>JADJPE010000001.1 GCA_016713425.1 Deltaproteobacteria bacterium
GGAGGCTCCGGCGCGAGGGCCAGTGCGACGAACGATCTACAAAGTCGCGCTGGCCCTCGCGCCGGAGCCTCCTCCTCTCGGGCCTTCCGACTTCACGGGTTTCGGGGGTCCCCAAACTAAAACAGGGTGGGGTGACGGCTCGGGTTGCCTGCGCTGCGCGCGGCGACCCTCGGCTGGTGCTGGGCGGGCATGTTCTGGGCTCGATCGTTCATGCTCGCGGGGATGGCTTCATTGCGGAGTGTCGATGGCACGGGAGTGGTGCGGGTGGCGGCGAAGCCTCCAGCCCGATGCGGAGAGTTCGAGTCCTGTCTGGGGAGAATCGGATCGGCGGCCGGAGCCGCGGGATTCGGCGAGAGCGGAGCGGACGCGACGCGCGGCGATTCGGGCGACGTAAACGGCGGCGGACGCGCGGGCTATGGCGTCGTGGTTGTACGACCCCCGACACCCCCATCGGTCCAAGCCAGGGTCGTCGCCGGGGGGCCCGCCACCCCCGAATTCGGCCTCTCCGACTCTCCCGAAAACGGCCGTGCGCCAAAACTGGACGGGTCCGCGCTCGTCGGAGAGGGGGGCGTCCAGTGCAGCATTTCGCATCCTTCGGTCATGTCGAAAAACGGGGCCGAAAAACGGCGTAGGTCGTGAGAGTGAAGCCGTTTGCGGCCGCGGACACCAGACAGACGTGCATGCGAAAAAAGGGCCTCCGATTGGACGCTTTTGCCGCGGATCGGCGGAAACCGCGTTTTCGCGGCGTGTCGAAAGCGTCCAGTGCAAGTGCCGGAAGTTCGCACCTGGTGTGGGGTTGGTGTTTGGGGTTGGGGAGGGTGGAGGCGGGAGTTTGGATCGCTGGGGATGGCGTAGGGCTCTTGCTGGCAGTTGTTTGCGTCGCATGTCGGACGATCGAGGGAGCGCACGGCGCGGTGCCGTGAAGGGTGATCCGGGCGTCGCTGGTGATCGCATCGGCGAGGGGCCGCCGCTGCGAGAGTCCAATACTGGCGGTCTTGCCTCGCTCGCGCTGGCCACAGGAGAGCCCCGTCCGATGCGAGGCGGCCCACCCGACAGCGGATAGACGGGTCCCGCGGGCGTCGTGGGGGGGTGAGTTCAGTAACCGGGGAACGCGGCCCTGAGCGATCCCCCCAGACGGCGTGTTCCTGATCCCAGTCGACGGCGGCGAGAGCGCCGTGGTTGTCGACGTCCAGCCAATCGCTGTATGCGTCGGGGTGTGATCCTCTTTGAGTAGCTGCGCGGTGTGCTGTCGCGGATCTCGACCCACCCGCATCGGCTGATCCACGAACTGACGCCCGCCGGCCGGAAGGCCGCGCGAGACGCAGCGACCGCGCAGCACGGCTGAAGTTCCGCTGTCGCGCGATCCGGGTGTCCGATGGACGGATCGGCCGTGCGGAACGTCGGACGGACTACGCCAGCTTCGTCGGCATCCTCGCAAACGTCAAACGGTCCGTCCAGGTGTGGAATCCCGGGACGGTTACGTTCGACCCGCGGCAACGCGAGCCGTCGAGCATCGCGGCGTGCCTCGATTCAATTGTGCCTTGTTTAGCTCGCACAACTCGTTGGCTACCTAAATCGAAAGTCAGACGCTCCGCCGGGAAACATGGTCATGTGGCGCGGCATGATGCGACTCAACAGCATGGTTGATGGATACGAAATGAAGCAGCAAGATGTGGGCAATTGAAAGCTGGCCGAACGCGAAGGCTCCTGAAGCAGAAGCAGCGTTATCGATCGGTCGTCCGAACAGCGAAGCGAGGCTCTGGGTACTCCGGCTCTCCATTCTCATAGAAACTCGTCTGATGAAGTCCTGTTGTCCAACCCCATCCTTCTTCCCAGCGGAGAACGAACCGGCGACCGAGCAATCTGTTCCAGATACAATCATTCAGCGAGACAGTTTCTATGAAACAGCCTAGCCGCGCACAATCTTGGTCCTCCTGATAATGCAGCGCGTCCCTGGCCTCAGCGTATGTGGATCTTGTATCATAGCCACCACGCAGAGCCCGGGAAACGAATTTCTTGTCTATCGTTATTGTGTCAATACTCTCGGAAACACCACAGCAGTACCGTCGGGTAACATGATTCACGTACACGAGAATTGAGTCCGGCGGACGCAGCTCGCGCGTACCCAAGGGCAACACCGCTAGCACCTGCAAGGCTGTCCATATCGCAATCACAAGCGCAGAA
This sequence comes from Deltaproteobacteria bacterium, assembly GCA_016713425.1. Taxonomy (GTDB): domain Bacteria; phylum Myxococcota; class Kuafuiibacteriia; order Kuafuiibacteriales; family Kuafuiibacteriaceae; genus JADJPE01. Next base: position 2,185 of record JADJPE010000001.1, read on the forward strand.
ACAATGGTTGCGGTGGATCTCGTTTGTGAGGAATGCGTCACTTCTCTTTCTGCCCCCCGCTACTTGGCGCGGCAGGAACAACTTCGTCCAGCTGCAGCAATTGGGTCGGAGTAAATTGATTCTTACTCACCCGTACGGTCCAAATACTCATCCAGCCCTCCGGACACAAAAGCTAAGTAGTCCGCCGAGCGATCGTCTCCGCACGATCCTGCCCTCCTCCCTCCCCACACGGTCCTCCACTCTCGGCATCGGGATCACGTTGCCGATCCCCTGGTGGTTGCGCTCTGCGTGATAGTGCTCGACGTACGCATTCAACGCCCGCTCGACCGATGCCCGGCCGAAGAAGATCAGCTTGCCGAGGCACTCGTCCTTCACGGTCCGGATCCAGCGCTCGACGAACGCGTTGAGGTTCGGGCTGCGGGCCGGCAATGCCACCGGCCGCACGCCGCCGTCCCGGATCAGTCGGCGGAAGTGCTCGCTGAACTTCGTGTCCCGGTCGTGCAGTAGGTACTTCATGCCAGCCAAGAAGCCCACCCCTTCCATCGTCACGTTGCGCGCGATCTTCGCCATCCACTCTTCGGTCGGATGACGCGTGACTCCGGCGATCTCGACTCGGCGTGTGCCGAGGTGAATGAAGACGAGCACGTCCTACCCCACTCGGCGCAGCATCGTCCAGGCGTCGACGGTCAGGAAGTCGGTCGCGAGATGGGGGGATTCGAATCGGCGGCGGGAGCTGCGAGTTCCGGCGAGGACGGGGAGCACGCGACGAGGGCGATCGTGTACGCGGCGAACCGACGCCGATGGCTCTGCCCGACGGTTGTGGCGGGCCGGATTCAGCGCTCCGCTGTCGGCACCTTCGCCGGTCGGCGGAGGGATCCGGCGGGGACGAGTTCCCACAGTGGCGCCACCGACTCGCGTGCGGAGGATCCGGTCCGAGGGCGGCAGGCTCAGCATCGGGACTCGAGGGTCGCGATGAGGCGGGCCGGCTCGCGGGCGTCGAGGCCCGGTGCGACCGCGACGCGCACGCCCGACGTGAGCTTCACGTCGAAGGTCGTCGACACCGCCGGCGTCGAGACGTCGCGATCTGAAGTGACCTCGATGAAGCCCGGATGCGTCTTGAACAGGATGCGGTGATCGTAGGCCAGTCGCCAGATCGGCTCGCCGCACAGCTCCAGGTCTCCGAGGAGCTCAGGTACTCGTTGTCGCGTTCACGAAATGTGAGCAGGGCGAGCATGCGCCCGCCGGATCGTCGTCGCCATCGCCGGTACCTCCGGCGCGTACTCTCGATCAACGGATCAGCGCGGGCAAGATGGCGTTCGCCGGACGCGCACGGCGGATGAACGACTTCGTGTTCTAGCGGTGCTCGCGGCAATAGGCGACCACACCCAGTCCCCTCGTCTCGAAGTCGCGCACCGCCTCGGCCTTGCCGGCTACCGAGTAGCGGTTGCCCGAATTGCCGGGCTTGCGCTCCGGCGGGTCGGGCCTTCGGCCCTCCCCGCCTCCGCGCAAGCCCGGCACCCCACGCCCGTCCGACGTCTCATGTCCTTCGAACTTGCTCATCTCCGCCTCCTGCCCGGCCTAAGGGCAGGGTCAGGCAACGGCGCTGTACCGTCACGGCGTAGCGGAAGTCATTTCGTTGAGCAGGACAGGCGACGCGAAGAGCCGCTTGATGGTTGGGACGGGTAGCGCCATTCACGTCATTGAGATCTCGAGGTCGGTGACAAGGGCCCCGGGTTCAGGCGGCACGCAAGCCCAGCTCTCGGCTCCCGTCGTGCCTCTCGGCCCCTTCGAACTTGCTTATCTCCGCCTCTTGCTCGGGAAAAGCCGAGCGCGAGGAGAGCGGCGTGCTCCGCCATCGCTACGCGGAAGCCGTTTTCGTTGAGCGTGACAAGTTATGAAGGTATCCCAGCGATCTCACCGGGTGCTCCTCCCTCCCCGACAGCTTCACCGTTCGCCCATCTCGTAAAAGTATCGATCATCTCTTCAAGGTTCTTTGGACCACCCCCAGGCGCGAAAGGCCAATCCGTCGAATTCGAGCCTGAACCCAGTCGTCATCGCTTCGCTCGATGCTTTTTGACTCGAACGGCCGCAATTCAAGATCTGTAGCTTTGATATCAACGACCAAGGACCAACCTGGATTGTCCAGCGTTTCTATCCTAACGCCAAACTGATGTTCCCAGTCATCCTTACATTGCTTCTCAAACCACGCCGCGAGCCGCGCAATTGAGGACGTCATTGCCGATGCTCCAGAATCCTACGTGCGTATGGTCCAAATACTCATCCAGCCCTCCGGACATAGAAGCTAAGTAGTCCGCCGAGCGATCGCCTCCGCACGATCCTGCCCTCCTTATTCCCCACACCGTCCTCCGCCCTCGGCATCGGGATCACGTTGCCGATCCTGTGGTGGTTGCGCTCGGCGTGGTAGTGCTCGACGTACGCCTTCAACGCCCGCTCGACCGATGCCCGGCCGAAGAAGTTCAGCTTGCCGAGGCACTCGTCCTTCACGGTCCGGATCCAGCGCTCGACGAACGCATTGAGGTTCGGGCTGCTGGCCGGCAAGGCCACCGGTCGCACGCCGCCGTCCCCGATCAGTCGGCGGAAGTGCTCGCTGAACTTCGTGTCCCGGTCGTGCAGCAGGTACTTCACGCCAGCCAAGAAGCCCACCCCTTCCATCGTCCCGTTGCGCGCAATCTGCGCCATCCACGCCTCGGTCGGATGCCGCGTAATTCCAGCGACCTCGACTTGGCGTGTTCCCAGATGAATGAAGACGAGCCCCTACTACCTCACCGGGCGCAGCATCGTCCAGGCGTCGACGGTCAGGAAGTCGGTCGCGAGGTGGAGGGACTCGAATCGGCTGCGGGAGCTGCGAGTTTCGGCGAGGACGGGGAGCACGCGACGCGCGATGCCGTGCCGGCTGGTCCGGATAGCGCCGAGGGTGGCGTCGAGGACGATCGCGTCCTTGGCGAGCCGACGTCGAGGGCCCTGCCCTGGCATTCGTGGCGGGGTTGGATCGAGCGCTCCTCGGCCGAGGCTGCGAGGCCTTCGCCTGTCGCCGGAGGGGATCCGGCAGGGACGGGCTCGGACAGTGGCGCCACCTGGCTGGCGCGAGGAAGATCCGGACGCAGGGCGGCAGGCTCAGCATCGGGATTCGAGGGTCGCGATGAGCCGGGCGAGCGTACGCGTTCGGCGGCCTACACCCCTGACTTCCCGGTTCGCCGCGGAGTCCGGCCGATTCAGATCGTTCTGACGGGCACCGTCGCCGTCGCGAGCTTCGCGATGAATCGTCCCCCCGCCGCGGTCGCCTGATCCGCGAAGTGCGGCTTCCAGCCGTGCGGCGTTAGCTTCGCGACGTCGCTCTCCGCGCCGATCCTCTGCATGACGTCCCAGAGGTAGACCCTCGGCTCGACGCCGATCTCGCGGCAGCTTGCGACCAGCGAGTAGATGACCGCGGCCTTCTCGCCGAAGGTTTCATTCCCTACGAAGGTCCAGTTCTTCCTTCCGACCGCGATCGTGCGCAGGTTGCGCTCGGCGCGGTTGTTGTCGATCTCGAGATCGCCGCTCTCGATGTAACGGCATAGCGCGGCCCACTGATTCTTTGCGTAGCCGATCGCCTGACCGGTCGGACTCTTCGGCAAGACCTTCAGCGCCGTGACCGTGAGCCAGTCGAGCAGGTTGTCGAGCAGCGGCTTCGACTCACGCTGACGCAGGTCGCGCAATTCGTCGCCGACGATGCCGGCTTCCTTGGCTCTGCGCTCGACGCCGTAGAGTTCGCCGATCAGACGCACGCATTCGAGCGCGAGCGGATCGGTGAGTCCTGCTTCGACGAAGCGGCGCCTGGTGTGCAAAGCACGCCACTTCCGTCGCGCCGCCTGGCACGAAGAGGATGTCATGGCCTGAGTACGCGTCGGCGTGCACGTATCCCGCGTAGTTCCCGAGCATCCGCAGCGGGCCATCGCGAGTTCTCGACTTGGTGAAGTCGAAGATGACTCGGCCCTCGTGATCGCAGTAGACCCACACGTGTCCCGTACTCGAGCCGCCGCCTTGCGACTGCTGAATGATGACGCGTGTGTCGTCGAGATGCACGACGCGCGACTTCACCAGTTCGCGGTGCATCTGCTGCGTGATCGGTTCGAGCAGATCGGAAAGCTTCGCGACCGTCTCGCACATGGTCGAGCGTGAGAGCTGGCAGCCCTCGGCGCGCAGCTTCTTCTCCAGCCGGTTGTACGGCATGTGGTTTTGAAAGCGCTCGGTCAGGATCCACGACAAGAAGCCGGGGCCGAGGATGCTCTTGTCGAGCACGCGCGGCGGCATCGCCGCGATGCAGACGCCTTCCTCGCAAGTCTTGCACGCGTACTTCTTGCGCACGATCTCGTGGATCACGGTCAGCTCGAGTCGCTCGAGCTCTCTCGTGATGGTTTCGTCAAATGGCGTCATCGCGTGACCGTTCTTGCAGACGCGCTCGGCTTCGGGCACGTCGATCACGGTCTGGTACACCGGCGCGTTCTTCGGAAACTCCGCGCGGCGGCCGTGGCCTTTCGACTTCGGCGCGCGTGCCTCCTTCTCCTTCGCTTCGATCTCCTTGGAGATCGCGTCGACTTGGGCCTGCAGCGCTTGCAGCTCGGCAAACGGCAGCGCGCCTTGCGCGGCGTCGATCGGCGGAAACGTGCCGACGGTTTCTCGACCGCGGCCGAACAGCATCTTCTCGAGGACCTTGATGTGGTGGCGCAGCCTGTCGTTTTCGGCGACGCGCTCTGCGATCTCGGCGCGCAGCTCGTCGAGATCGTCAGCGTCTTTCGTTACTTGTTCGTTGTGCCCCGACATCACGCGCAACAAGACGCACAGGCTCGTCGAAGTGTTTCCGCAGAATCGCTTTTCTCTGATCGATTCCTTCGAGCAGCATCAGCAAGCGCGCGCGCTCGATCTCCACGCGACGCTTGCTCTCGCCATGCAGAGCGATCTCTTGGAATGTGCCGCGCTCGAGCCGCTTCGAAAACAGCCAGAAGCCGTTCTTGTCCCACACCAGGATCTTCACGCGATCACGGCGCCTGTTGAAGAAGGCGAAGAGATGACCGGAGAACGGGTCGTCGCCGAAGTGATCGCGCACCAGAGCGCACAGACCGTCGAACGCCTTCCTGCAATCGACGGGCTCGCGCGCGAGGAAGATTCGAACCGACGGCGGCAGGCTCAGCATCGTGCGTCGAGCGTGGAGACCAAGCGCCGCAGCTCGCTCGCGTCGAAGCCCGTGGGAACCGCGATGCGGACGCCGCTGGTCAGCGTGACGTCGAAGGTCTTCGCCGAGTCGGATACGGCATCGGCGGTCGGCGTGACCTCGACGAAGCCCGGGTGTGTTTTGAACAAGATGCGGTGGTAGTACGCGAGCCGCCAGATTGGCTCGCCGCTGATCTCGCTCAGAGCTCTGAAGCTCAGCCCCTCGCGGTCGCGTCTCTTCAGCAGGGCGAGCATGCGCTCGCGGATCGTCGTCGCCATCGCCGGCACCTCCGGCGCGGACTCTCGATCAACGCCTCAGCGCCGACAAGGTGCGGTTCGCCGGACGCGTACAGGCGGGCTCGCGGGCGTCGAAGCCCGGCGCGATCCCGGCGCGCACGCCGGATGTAAGCGTCACGTCGAAGCTCTTCGAAGATTCCAGGGCGGCGGTTCCGCGCGCCGGCAGGATCTCGACGACGCCCGGGTGCGTTTTGAACAGGACGCGGTGGTAGTCGGCGAGGCGCCCGATCGGCTCGCCGCTGATCTCGCTCAGATCTCTGAAGCTCAGCCCCTCGGATTCGCGTCTCTTGAGCAAGGCGAGCATGCGCACGCGGATCGTCGTCGCCATCGTCGCGTGCGCCGGCGAGGAGGGTCAACGATCCGGTCAGGGGCGGGAAGGCGACGCTCGCGGAACACGTACTATGTTACTCAGACTGCCTTCCTACTGCCGATAGACTCTGAAAGAACGGCAACCACCCTGCCGCAAGTCCCCCACCAACACAAATCCCCGTTCCGTAAGGCTGCTAGCCATTTGCTCCTGAGAGCTTTCCAACACTAAAATCTCGCTCCATTCATTCCCATGCCGAAAGTTGGCGGACACTTGGTCGAGATCTGTACTTATAGATACAGAAAACCCCTGCCCCTTCTTTCGGTACTCTGCCCATGCAGAAACGCATGGAATCGTCTGTCTGCGCACGACAACCAAACCATATTGCTGGACGATTTGATCGAAACACTCCAGCAATGCCAATTCCTGATCCCTAAACTCTGACTCCGAGCACTTGGAGGGGAATGCAATCGTTAGATTGGTTCCACCCTCCCATGCACAGGCGCACAAGGCGCCTAAGAAAATACAGATGAGTATCCTACCCATCGAATTCTCCGTCGCTCCAACCCTTGAGAGCAAAGAATGGCGTTCCAACAATTACCTGCAGAGCGCCAACGCGTCCGGCATATTGGTAATCGGGCGTCGTGCTCCAGCATCGCTCCATCCATTTAGCCTCGTCTTGACCGTCGGTATC
>JADJPE010000002.1 GCA_016713425.1 Deltaproteobacteria bacterium
GGCAGCTCGGTGGACCGAGATCCTCGACGAGTCGTTTGACGTAGCCGTGGAGTGCTGAAGGCATCAAGAAGTTCGCAGACAGGCACGATGCGCGGATGAAGGGGGTGCGGGGGTGACGAACCCAGCTCAGGGAAGTCGACTGAAGTGGTACACGGAAGGGACCATGCCGGGACGCGAGGTGGACTACGCTCGTGTCCCATTCTCACTGGGGAGGAATGCGGATGTGGCAGCGTCGATCCATGTCGTTCGTGGGACGATTCACCGACTCTCTACCTGTACGGACGGGTTCGAGGTTCCCGCGATGGTGGGTGCGGGGGAGTTGGGTTGCAGCTCACGATCTTCGCCACCGCTGCGCCCCGCCATGCGAGGCGCGCCAGCAACCAGTCCCGGCGCCGAACCTCCCGATTCGAGTGTTGCTCGTAAAGCACGGCATCGAATACGACATCGACAAGAGGAACAATCGCACGGACTATATTTATCGCTTCGAATACATGGAGAGTGACGGCTCGATCGAGAGCGATCGCGTGCGCCTCGGTTCGTACGGTCCGCCTGTGCCGAAGACCACGGAGGATCATCCGAAATCAACATCTGAGGTCTTGGCAGAAACATGGGAGGCGGATCGCGCGTTCCCGGAGTTGGAAAAGGGCGTGCAAGCCGGCACTTCGGCCGCTGCTGGACGCTGGCCGAAAGCACATCGAGTCCAAGTCCGAGTACTGGTACCGGAGAAGCGCGCCGGCTCAAAAGGCCACCGAGCGTCCCGCCCCGTTGAAAGCCGGCAGCTTCCGAGTTCGACACGAAGGCTCGCGCCGGAGCGAACTCCGGGTTCTTGCGTACCAGGACCTGCTCGGGTTCTGGAACCATGGCGGGAAGCTCTCTACGATGCTGATTCCCGGCCAGGCGCGACAATTGAACTTGCCGGCGGAGACCAGCGTGCATGCGCTGACCTACGTGCTCGTCAGTCCCAACGGCCGTTTCACGGGTCCCTGGTGGCTGACGGCCGGGAGCGAGACGAGTTCGGTCACGGTCACGGACGAGTTCCTGCCCGCGCTCGAATGCGTGGCGGGCACCATCGGAGGTCCGGCTCCTGCGCCTTGCACATGGTCCTATGAATATACGACGTCGAACATCGACCACGCACTCGTAGTTCGCATGCGAACGTCCGACGCGCCCAAGGGCCTGCGCATGGATCTCGTGAACGAGTCGGGAACCGGGATCGGCAAGAGCCGCGTCAGCTCCCAAGGTGACTGGGTGTCGGTCGTTCAACTCACCGACCATTGCAGACTTCGAGTCGAGGTGTCCGCCGCGGACGAATGGGAAGTGGCGAAGCACCCGACGAAGTTCCAGATCGAGTTCCGAATCGTGCCGCACGACTTGCTGGCTCGCGAGTGCGCCGACGAAGCCATGTCGCAGTTCGCGGCCGATCACCTTCTCAAACTCGCCGCAGCGGTAGCTCTTGGTGACGAACCGACGCCGTCTCAGGTCGTCTGGCCGCTCGTCGAGACGGGCGTCGGCATCCACGGCATCGCTCGTCGGTGCGAGCCGCGGCCTCCAGATCGTCTCGGACGAAGTGGATATGGACTGGGAACACGAAGCCGGCGATCGTTTCGGCGCGCTCCTACGGGCTGCCGGTGAATGGTCGGCACCCGAGATCCAGGTCGCGCTGTGCTTCGTCCAAGCGCTCGATGCGGGCATCAAGGCGGAGATCCGCGATTCCCGGCGGCTGAAGCCGGAGTTCACGGTTGCAAAGTCCGCGAGTTCGAAGAGCAAGTGATCCTGGGAGATTCTGAAGAAGTCACCACGCCGAACGGAGTGCGTGATCAGGGGGCCGCCGTGAAGCTCATTACGAACACGAGTGACGACCGCGTCCTCGACTCGATCCAGCCGTTCCTCGCTACCGCGCGATCGATCGACGTCGTCTCGCCGGTTCTGTCGCTGTTCGCGTTCGACCAGCTCCGAACGTCCCTTTCGGCGATCCCGGTAACGCGCCTCTTGCTTCCGGTGGCGTCCACGGATCTTGGACTTCTCGGTGGTCGCGCCGATCGGGAGGCGCGCAATCAGCTCCGCGCGAGTTGGCTCGCGACCGGCATGGCGCTCGGTGGATCGAGGCGCACGCAGAGATCCGCTCCACGCCGGGATCCATTCCTCAAAGGTGCCATCGTCGTCCGTGACGGGCAAGGCCGCCCTATGCACGTCGTGACGGGTTCCACTGCGTTTAGTCGCGAGGGCTGGAGTCTCACTTCGGGCAATCCGATGAACCTGATCCAGGCTTCGGAGTCGCCGACGGAGGCGGACGCGCTGAGTCGGTGGTTCGAATCCCAATGGTCGATGCTTTTGCCCGACCCGCGCGCGCAGCAAGCAGTCATCAGCGGATCTCGGCACTCTCCGCGCAGCGCGCCCCGCGTCAGGTCTACGCGCTGATGCTCCATCACTTGTTCAGCGGGCGCGGCGCCGAACTCGACGAAGACTCGATCATCAAGTCGGCCACCGGCATCCGGAATACCGTTGTCTGGAAGAAGCTGTTCAAGTTCCAGCGCGATGGCGTGGTCGGCGCGATCGACAAGCTCAACCGCTTCGGCGGCTGCATCATCGCGGACAGCGTCGGCCTCGGAAAGACCTTCGAGGCGCTCGCGATCATCAAGTACCACGAGCTGCGCAACGACCGCGTGCTCGTGCTTTGCCCGAAGCGACTCCGCGACAACTGGACCTTGTACAAGGCAAACGACCAGCGCAACTTTCTGGCGCCCGACCGCTTCAACTACGACGTCCTCAATCACACGGACCTGTCGCGCGACGACGGATCGTCCGGCGACATCGACCTCGCGAACGTGAACTGGGGCAACTACGACCTCGTCGTCATCGACGAGTCGCACAACTTCCGCAACAAGGCGGCGCACAACGACCGCGAGACGCGCTACGGCCGGCTCATGACGAGGATCATCAAGGCAGGCGTGAAGACGCGCGTCCTGATGCTTTCCGCGACGCCTGTCAACAATCGCCTCGCCGATCTGAAGAACCAGATCGCGTTCGTCACCGAAGGCGACGACTCCGCACTGATGGCGCATGGCATCCCCAGCATCGAATCGACGACACGCCTCGCGCAGAAGCAGTTCAACCGTTGGCTCGATCTCGACGAGGCGGAGCGGACGCCGGGCCGCCTCATCGACATGCTGGGGTTCGACTACTTCTCGCTGCTCGATCTCCTGACGATCGCGCGGTCGCGCAAACACGTCGTCAAGTACTACGGCACGTCCGAGACCGGCAGGTTCCCGGACCGGCTGAAGCCCATCAACATCAAGGCCGACGTCGACCGAACTGGCGAGTTCCGACCGATCCGCGACATCAACCTAGAGATCCGCAAGCTGCACCTCGCGGTCTATGCGCCACTGCGCTACGTCATGCCGCAGAAGCAGGCGGCCTACGACACGAAGTACGGAACGCAAGTTCGCGGCGGCGAGAGCTTCTTCCGCCAGGTCGATCGCGAAGAGAGCCTGATCCACTTGTTGCGCGTCAACGTCCTGAAGCGGATGGAGAGCGCCGTCACGTCGTTCGCGCTGACCGTCGAGCGACAACTTGCCGACATCGACCGAACGCTGGCGCGCATCGACGCACACGTCGAGTCGATCGACGAACTCGACGTGACGGACATCGACTTCGACGATCCGACCATCGAGAGCCTCGTCGTCGGCAACAAGGTGAAAGTCCTGTTGTGCGACGTCGACCTGCTGCGGTGGAAACAGGATCTTGTCGAGGACCGCAACCGGCTCGCAACCTTGCTCGCGCAGGCGCGGCAGGTCGACAGGGTCGCGACGCAAAGCTGATCGCCCTCGCGAGGTGCTCGAACACAAGGGGACGGAGCCGATCAACTCTGGCAACCGCAAGGTGATCGTCTTCACCGCGTTCGCCGACACCGCCGAGTACCTGTTCGACCAAGTCGCCGGCTGGGCGAAGGCCGAACACGGCATCGAATCGGCGCTCGTGACCGGCACGGGGCGCAATCGCTCGACGCTGGGCGGGCTGCGCAAGGACCTCGCATCGATCCTGACCGCGTTCTCGCCGCGATCGAAGGAGCGCCCCGGCGACTGCGCAGCCGATGGCGAGATCGACCTCTTGATCGCGACCGACTGCATCTCCGAGGGCCAGAACCTCCAGGACTGCGACTGGCTCGTCAACTACGACATCCACTGGAACCCGGTCCGCATCATCCAGCGCTTCGGCCGCATCGACCGCATCGGCTCGCCGAACCAGTGCATCCAGCTCGTCAACTTCTGGCCCAACATGGAACTCGAGGAGTACATCAACCTCGAACAGCGCGTCAGCGGCAAGATGGTCCTGCTCGACGTGTCCGCGAGCGGCGAAGAGAACCTCATCGAGTTGCAGTCCGGCAACCAGATGAACGACCTCGAGTACCGCCGCAAGCAACTGCTGAAACTCCAGGACGCAGTGGTCGACCTCGAGGACCTCTCGACCGGGATGTCAATCGCCGACCTGACGCTGACCGACTTCCGCATCGACCTCGCGCAGTACGCGAAGTCCGAGCCAGGACAACTCGAGGGGTTCCCGTTCGGCACGTTTGCGGTCACCGGTGCGGGCGACACCGGCATTTCGCCGGGAATCGTGTTCTGCCTCCGCGCGGAAGACGCGGCAGCGACGGCGCTGGCCGCATCCGGGTACCCGTTGTCCCCTCACGTCCTGGTGCATGTCTCTGAGGACGGTGCGGTTGCTCTGACGCATACCCAAGCGAAGCACACCCTGGATCGGCTCAAGCGCCTCTGCGTGGGTCGCGATCTGCCGGATGCCGTCGCGCATGCGCGCTTCGACCGCGACACGAAGCGCGGAGAGGACATGCGGCACGCGCAAGCACTGCTCGCCACCGCCGCCGCATCCGTCGCCGGCAAGAACGTCGAGCGTGCGATCGAAAGCCTGTTCACGCCCGGCGGCACGCACGCATTGAGTGGCGAGTCCGCGGGCATTCAAGACTTCGAAGTCGTGGCGTTCCTCGTGATCGTTCCGGGAGACGGCGGGTGAACGCAGCAAGCGTCGTCGACGCGCTGCGCATTCCCGCGGCGGCGCGTGTCGACCAGCGCATCCCGAAGAAACTGATCGCCGAACATGGCGGCGCCAGCGCTGCGGACCGGCGTCGAATCCAGGAAGGGATCGAAGCGCTGCTCTGGATCGCTGCGCTGAAACCAAGCGCGATCGGGATCCCGGAGTTCCGTGACGAGGTCCGCGATTACGTCGAAGTGGAAGTCGTGCACCTCGCCGCGCGCTCCCCGACCGACGCCGCGCGGCTGAACGAGTGTGTGCATCGATCCATGCCGTACCCGGTCATGCTGGTCACTGAAACCGAAGGGCGCGTGGCGTTGTCCGCGGCGCACAAGCGCCGTGCCCAGAACGAACCCGGCCGGGTGATCATCGACGGAGACATGCACGAGGTCTGGTTCGAAGCCGGGTCCACCTCGGCGGCCGACGCACTTGCGCGGGTCGTCGCAGCGATCCGCATCGATCGGCTTCCCGCGCAAGACCTCCAAGCGTTCTACGGAGGGTACGCCGACGCGCTCGTCGCGGCACGGATCGCTCGTGTCACGCAGGCGTTCACGCTGTCGCGCTCCGCGGCGCACACCGATGAGAGACTTCTCGCACTCAGCGAGTGCGAACGCTCGGAGCGCGAAATCCAGCGCCTAACCCTCTGCAGCAGCGAAGGGCGCCAGATGGCTCGCCGCGTCGAGACGAATCTCGCGGTGCAACGCTTGCGCGCGGAATTGACCGTCGTCCGTTCGAAGTTGTGAGGCCGAGGACCGCATGCAGAAGATCACTCCCGACGACCCTGAGTCGAAGTCCGCGGACCTCGTCGCGGAAAACGTCGAGCACTTGAAGGCGCTGTTTCCCCAAGCGTGGAAGGAGGGAAAGCTCGACTTCGACGTGTTGAAGCAACTACTCGGCGGCGTCGTCGAGGAGCGCGAGGAGCGGTTCGGCCTGAACTGGCACGGCAAGCGCCAAGCGCGCCAATTGGCGCTGACGCCGTCGACGGGAACGCTGCGCCCGTGTCCCGAGGACAGTGTCGATTGGGACACGACGCAGAACCTGATGATCGAAGGTGACAACCTCGAAGTCCTGAAGCTGCTGCAGAAGTCGTATGCGGGCAAGGTCAAGCTCATCTACATCGACCCGCCGTACAACACGGGCAACGACTTCGTCTATCCCGACGACTTCCGCGACAACATCAAGAACTACCTCGAGTTGACGGGACAGGTCGAGGGTGGGCGGAGAATCAGTTCGAACACGGAAGCCGGTGGACGCTTTCATACCGAATGGCTGAACATGATGTATCCGCGGTTGATGCTGGCGCGGGAGTTGTTGCGAGACGACGGACTCTTGTTCGTATCGATAGACGATGTCGAAGTTGCGCATCTCCGGTTATTGCTTGACTCGATTTTTGGCGAAGAGCGGCGCGTCGGCGAGCTCGTTTGGAAGAACAAGCACAATGCCGGCGCTTTGACCAAGGGCTTCTCAAGCGTACATGAATACGTGTTGTGCTACTCGGGTGGGAATATTCGCAATATCACGGCGCCTCTCGGTCAGGAGGAGATCGCTGCGTACAAGGGCGCGATAGCAAGTTCGCCGTACGCGGCGGTTTCGTGACGCAGCCGCTAGCAACCAGTAGCAAGGATCCCCGCCCCAATCTTCGGTTTCCAATTAGCATCGGCGGTCGAGAAATATGGCCGGAGAAGCAATGGATCTGGTCACGCGAACGCGTCGAGCAGGCGATCGCGAACGACGAACTCGTGGTCAATGAGTCAAGCGGAAAAGTTAGTGTACGGGTTAAGCAATATTTGAAGAATGAACTTGGCGAAATGCGCGAGATGAAACCGCTATCGATTATGGTTGGTCCGTATAACCAGGAGGGGACCGCAGAAGTTTTCGAGCTATTTGGCACCGACAACGTGTTCTCTTTTCCAAAACCAGTTGATCTAGTTCGGCACTTTGTGTCGCTGACGGTCAATGATGTAAGAGACACGAGCGCGATCATCGTTGATTTCTTCGCAGGCTCTGGAACCCTCGGACAAGCTGTCCTGGCACAGAACGCAATAGACGGCGCACGACGTCGATTTAAATCGTGCAATTGCCAGAATCCTCGACAGTACCGACGACGCCAGCGCACCAGCTCGTGAGTTCTGCGACCAGCGAGGCAAGCCCCGCAGCATCGCCGAGCTGACCAAGGAACGCCTCCGCCGTGCCGGCAAGAAGATCAAAGCCGACAACCCTCTCTTCGCCGGCGACGTCGGCTTCCGGGTCTTCAAGCTCGCGTCGACCAACATGCGGGAATGGGATCCCGATCGCGACAAGCTCGCGCGCAAACGCTGCAGGACTCCGTCGAACGCACGAAGTCCGACCGCACGGAAGCGGACATCCTCTACGAGCTCCTGTTGAAGCAGGGGACTCGATCTTTGGCGTACCGATCGAGAAGCGCGTGATCGCGGGCAAGGATGTCCATTCGATTGGCGGCGGAACGCTGTTCGCGTGTCTCGCACCGTCGATCGCCATGGCCGACGTCGAGGTGCTGGCGCAGGGCATCGTCGATTGGCGGAAAGCTCTCGCACCTTCGGGCGATGTGACGTGCATCTTCCGCGACAGTGCGTTCGCCGACGACGTCACGAAGACCAACCTCGCGGCGATCCTCGAGCAGAACGGCGTCGAGAAAGTGCGCAGTCTGTGAACTGTCGGAGCATGCAACCGTGACGGGCGCCAACCCTCGACCCACCGGGGATGTCGTGCGTGCGGCGACTATCTGGGATTTCCGGATGGTTCGCCGTTGGCGGATCGTGCGGGTGGGTTGGGAAACGCCGGATCGCAACGCGTAAGGAACAACTTACACGTCGTTTGGGTCGCGGACGGCTTCGTCAGCGACTCCCGCGGTCGCATGCTCACGCGGCCGTCGTCGACCTGATCCCAGGAAAGTGGTCTCGCGTGAGTGACTCCGACACCATCGCGTTGGTCGAAAGGCTGAGAGCCGAGCCGCGCGAAGTGGAGTGGCTCGAGTTCAAGCGCAATCACGTCGCGCCCGACAAGTTTGGCGAGTACGTCTCGGCATTGGCGAACGCCGCGAGCAAGGCGTCGAGGGATCACGGCTACCTGCTTTTCGGGATCGACAATGCGACGCACGAAGTCGTCGGGACGGCGTTCGACCCGCAGAGTGCGAAGGCCAAGGGCAATCAAAGTTTGATTCCTTGGGTCTGCGCGAAGCTCGACCCCAATCCAGGCGTGGACGTGAAGGTCGTCACGTTTCCGGGTGACCGGCGCGTGGTCGTCGTCGTGATTGGTGCGGCGCCGACCGGTCCCGTGCGTTTCGACGGTACAGGGTTCATCCGCATCGGATCGGACACGACGACGCTCGACAAACATCGCGAGATCGAGGCCGAGTTGTGGGCGGTGAAGCGAGACTGGTCGGCGAAGGTGTGCGAAGCGGCGACGCTCGCTCATTTTGGATCCCGCGGCGATCTCGAAGTCGCGGGAGCAATTCGTCCAGCGCAATCCGAGTCAAGCTGACGTGGTGCGGAAGTGGGACGACGAGACGTTCTTGAGCAAGATCAAGATCCTGAAGCACGGTCGCGTGACCAACGCCGCTCTGGTTCTGCTTGGGGCGAGGAAGCCGCGGCGCTGCTCTCACCCGCAGTCGCGCGGATGACGTGGGTGCTTCGCGACGCGAAGAAGATCGACCTCGACTACGCACACTTCGACCCGCCGTTCGTGGTTGCTGTCGACAACGTTCTGAATCGCATCCGAAACTTGACGGTGCGCGTCCTCCCGAACAACACGCTCTTCCCGAAGGAGCTTTCGCAGTACGACTCATGGGTCCTCCGCGAGGCGCTGCACAATGCAATCGCGCACCAGGACTTTCGACTCCACGGGAAGATCAACGTCGTCGAGTTCCCTGATCGCATCCTGCTGTCGAACGCAGGGTCGTTCTTGCCGGGAAGCGTCGATCGCGTCATCGAAGACGACACGCCGCCCGAGGTCTATCGCAA
>JADJPE010000003.1 GCA_016713425.1 Deltaproteobacteria bacterium
GCAGCACCGCCCCACCGCCGTGTTCTACGTGCTGGACGCGGACATCAGAAAGCTGAAGCCGCGTGAGACCATCGACGCCGTCCTCGAGTACCACCGCATTCGCCGCTACGTCCGGTTCGCGATGGAGGGAACCCAGTTTCGACTTCCTCGCGACCGAGTTGAAGCGCGAAGTCCGGAAACCGCAACGCCGGACTTCAGGTGCATCCGGTCAAGCACTCGACCGACAAGATCGGCCGCGTGCAGTCCCTGCAACCCCTCATCGCGTCCGGCCGGATTCGGTTCGCGAAGAAGCACCGCATCCTGCTGGAGCAGCTGCGCCAGTTTCCGAAAGCCGCGCACGACGACGGTCCGGACGCGCTGGAGATGGCCGTCGCGGCGAGCCGCATTCCCAAGCCCGGGATCTTCTTTATCGACCTGTGGTGATCGAGGGGAGGCACGCCGCGCCACGCTTCGTCAAAGCGCCGCGCGAGTCGGTCACGAACCGGCCGTAGAAGTACCGCGCGCCGCGCTTCTTGCCCTTCATCTTCCATGCCTTGTGCGCGCGCATGTGGGTCATCACGACCGGCTTGCTCGAAAAGCCGCGCTTGGCCATCGCCGCGACGATCGCCGGTCCGGCGACTCCTTCCTCGGCCTTCCCGATCTCGGCGCCCACGGCATCGAGTGCCTTCACGTAGTCCTCGGCTGAGCGACGAGTACCTCCGATCTTCGGCCCGCGCTTTGCCCCCGTCAGCTTCCGAGCCTGCGGTCCTCCGCGCTTCGGCCGACGACCAACACGCGGGCTGCGCGCCTGGCCACGGCCGCGCGCGGCGGGACCCTCGACTTCGATGCCGAGCTTCAAGAGCTCGGCGGCAGTAGCAGACAGGTCCGCCTGCGCGGTCGCGATCGACTTCTGAGCATCCTCACGACGCTGGATGAGCGCGTCGATGCGGGTGAGCGTCGCCTTGTCGCTACGCAGGGCAAGCAGGTCGTCGAGCGAAATGGCCATGTGGGATCCTTCTTTCGTTTGGGCAATGCCGCTGAAAGCGCGGCACCACGAGTTCTTAATTCAATTCGTCAATCAAGAGCGCAATACGCTCGGATGCGGGCGGCGCTTCACTTCAAACTGGCAGGTTGAGCTTACGAGCTTCATCGGAATGAGAGACGCCTGGCGGAAACTCCGGGAAAAGGGGAGAGTAGGGACGGGCGAGCCTGGCTCATGCCCGTCCCCCTCATCGAACCGGACGTGCGAGTTTCCCGCATCCGGCTCACCAAGGATCTTCACCGCAACGCCGGACGACGGACGCCAGCAACGCTGAGCGCGAGCAACCCTAGGTCGGACCGAAGGTGCTCGTGCCACGTCTTCCCTCCCGGTGGGCGGTAGGGCCGCTGGCTACGGCGGTACAGATGTCGATAGAGACGCTGAATGCTGAAGGTGTTGACGCTGGCGTAGGCGTCGCCGCACTGCCCAAGGGAGAAGTAAGCGCTCCACCCGCGCAGATAGGCATTAAGTCTCCGCACCACTTCAATCACCGGCAGCGCGTTCAGAGTCCGTGCTGTGTATTCACGGATCCTCGCGCGTGCGCGCACCAGCGCCTTCGGAGACGGCCCCGCGTGTAGGTAGCGGTGCACGCTCCGGCGGGCCTGCCGGATCTGAAACGAGTAGCCCAAGAAGTCGAAGCGGTCGCCTCCGTGTTCGACGCGCACGATGCGCGTCTTGCCCGGATGCAGCTTCAGCCCCATGCGTTCCTCGAGCCAGTACGTCAGCCAGCTCATCATCGAACCCTTCACATAACGCGCGAGGACGACGAGGTCGTCGGCATATCGAACGAGCTTCGCCCCAGCGAACGCGCCGGGGCCTCCTGGCCGGTGAAACAACACGTCCAGCCAGTGGAGGTAGATGTTCGCCAAGAGCGGCGAGATCACCCCGCCTTGGGGAGTGCCGGCCACCGATCGAAAGCGCCGTGGCCGTCCTCGTGTTGCTTCACGTTCCTCGATCGGCGCGTTCAGCCACTTGCGGATCAGACCCAAGACGGAGCGGTCTGCCACTCGCTGCTGCACGCACCGCATCAGCTTTTCGTGAGGGATCGAATCAAAGTACGACTGCAGGTCCGCATCGATGACAGTGTTCATCCCATTCCGGATCGCAGTCTGAACGGCGCCGATGGCGTCGTGCGCGCTGCGCTTCGGGCGAAACCCGTAACTGCATTCGTGGAAGCCCGCCTCGAATACGGGTTCCAGAACGAGCAGCGTCGCGGTCTGCACCACACGGTCACGGACCGTGGGAATGCCGAGAGGCCGCTGTCGTCCGTCGGGCTTCGCGATGTAACACCGTCTCACTGCTTCCGAGCGGTAGGTCTTTGTCGAAAGCGCCCGCTGGATCTCGTCCAGGAACGCGTTGACCGCCTTCGCGGCGCTCGACGTCTGCGACGCCGATACCGTCCACACCGGGCGCGCCGTCGTTACTGGCAACCCGCGAGAAGGCCGCTCGAAGCACATCCGGCCGGTGGATTCCGTCATACAGAGAGAGAACCGAAACCCCGGCTCCGTCTTTGCCTTTGCGATAGAGCTTCTGTCTCCAGCGCGGAGACTTTCGGCGGGAGGTCAGGTTCCATTGCGTAGGGACCAAACGCGCCCGCGTCATCCGTAGTAGTCGTCGCCGACAATCGGATCTCCTTGCCTCTGACTCAGCGTGATCCAGGGAGGGCTCCTTCGCTCCACGGTGATTAGCCGCTTCGCCACTACTACGAGCCCATCCGACTCCCCTGGCCGCCCCCAACGCAGTTATGCATTGCCGCGTCGAGTTTGGTTACGGTCCCAACGACCAGGGCCTCTCAGGTTCCCGACTGCTCAGTCCGCACGTGCCGTCCCTTGCCACCCCGGGGAGTCGACTCGACGCGTCTCCGACTCTGCGCGTTCGAATCGTGCTGGCTTCATCAGTTTCCGAAGACTGGCCACTCCCAAAGTCCATCACGAGGCCACCAGGTTCGCTTGTGCTACGGCTCGCGCGTTCGCCTTCCGAAGCTTCGACCGGCTCGTTACCGAGCCGCCCGTCCGGTCGGCTACATGCGTGGTCGGCTTTTCACATGGTCACCACCTCTCAGGTGACTTGAGCAGCCAGGCTTGGCCTGACGCACGGAAGAAGGGGAAAAGAGTCTTACGCCGCTTGGGCAGCCGCCAGGCTGATGTGGATCGTAATAACCGAGAGAACAAATCCAAGTTGAACATTCGACGCTCAGTCGAGGCCGGCGATTGGCGCGATGCGCTTTGTTGCTTCAGCCCTAGCTTCGACTTCCGCCGTGAAGATTGTCGGGCGCTGCTCATTCGACAAACCGCCGCGAATCTGACGAAACAGCCCGGCCAGCGTCGTTTCGAACAGGATATCGGCAAGCGTCGAATCGCGGGTTGGGTCGGTCACAACCCAGAATCTGTCGTTTGGTCCCAAGCGAATACCATCGGGGCATGAGCCACCTCCGATGGCACGCATGTGAATGGCACCCGGCGAGACTATCCACGCAATTGACATGAAACATGCCGACGCGGCGAGCCTCGTTTGGGCACAGTTTCGTCGTTATTCGAGACCATCTGAGTTGATATCGAGGTGAGCAAGAGCGTCCATGTGACTTCCTCGAACGCATGGAGTTCTTGAATGGCACTTTCGATCTCAGCGAAGACCGAGCGACAACGAGCCCGCCCGGCCACCGGCGCCGTCGGCTACCTTCGGCGATCAACCGATCGCCAAGAACAATCGATCCCTGACCAGAGAAAGGCGATCGAGGCGTACGCGACCTTGCACGGACTCCGGCTCGTGCACTTCTACACCGACGACGCGATCAGCGGCACGACGGCGGTTTTGCGCAAGGCTTTCCAGGAGTTGATCGCCGACGCGCAGAAGGCGGACTGCGCGTTCTCGAGCGTGGTCGTCTACGACATCAAGCGCTTCGGTCGCGTCGACAACGACGAAGCCGGCTACTACCGCCACATCCTGCGCACGCACGGCGTCGAGGTGCTCTACGTCACCGAGAACTTCTCGGGCGACGGCACCGACGACTTGCTGCGCCCGGTCAAGCAGTGGCAAGCGCGAGGAGTCTAAGGACCTCTCGCGCGTCACGATCCGCGGGTTGCTCTCGCGCGTCGACAAGGGTCTGTGGATGGGCGGCACGCCGCCCTATGGCTACGACCTGAAGTACGAGGCGCAGGACGGCTCGACGCTCTTCGTCGTCCGGTTCATGCCGGACGGCACGAAGGAGGTGTTCGACGCCCGAGGCAATCACCAGCGCACGCTCGCGAAGGGCGAGTCGATCCAGGTGTCGAAGAAGGATCGCGCGCGTCTCGTGCCGAGCGATCCGGCCCGCGTCGAAGTCGCAAAGCGTATTTTCACGATGGCGACGGTTGACGAGAAGGGCCTTGGCGCGATCGCGGACACCCTGAACCGCGAGGGCGTGCCCACGCCGCGTGGACCTAAGTGGGCGCGGATCTACAGCGGATCCTGGTCGAAGGGGACGGTGAGGGCGATCCTCGACAACCCGATCTACTGCGGTGACATGGTCTGGAACCGTCGCACCGATGCGCGCTTCTTCAAGATCGCCGGGGGTCGCGCGACCGAGCGCAAGAGCGCGTACGGGGCGCGACTCGTCCCCAACCCTGAAGTGGATTGGATCCGGATTCCCGACGCGCACCCCGCGCTCGTGAGCCATCGACTCGCAGTGAACGCACAGCGCGTGCGAACCGAGCGCGAAGTCTCGATCCAACAGACCGGCCAGAATCCGCGCGTGGTCGGCGGCTGGGTTGGGAAGCGTTCGCGGTTCTTACTGAGCGGGCTGATCGTCTGCGGGCGATGTGGCGCTCGCTACGAGGGCGTGCGACGTACGAAAGGCAAGCGGCGCGACGACGGTTCAAAGGTCGTCACATATTCGTACGGCTGCGGCGGCTACATCCGGAATGGTCGGTCAGTTTGCACGTTCGGACCGCTGCCTCAGATCGAGCTCGAGGAGGCGGTGATCAGGACGGTCTTGGACGCCTACGCGAGGTTTCGCGGGCCAGATGGCCGAACGGAACTCGCACGTGTGATGCGAAGCGCGCTGCGGTCCGAAACCGGTGACTTGAAAGACGCACGCGAGCGGGCCCGGCAGGAGATCACAAAGATCGACTCTGACATCGCCCGGCTGCTCGACCATCTTTCGGCAGGAACGCGCGAGGTGATCGAGGAACGGATCACGATCCTGCGCGGAGAGCGAGCCGCGGTGCGGGGTCGGATCGAGGAGTTCGATCGCATCGAAGTTTCGCGGTTCGAGGCCGAGACACTGTTGCAAGAGGTCGGCGCGTTCATTGACTCGCTTGAGTGGTCGATCCGCGAAGCTGCGCCGGAACAACGAGTCGCCGCAGCTCGACGTTGCCTTGCAAAGCTCCATGTAATGAGCGAGCACGAGGCGTGCGTTGCCTTCGTGATTGTGCCTCCAGTCCCCGGATGGCAGGAAACCGCGACGCCAATCGCTTTCGGAGCCCCGCCAAAACCCGCAGCAAACATCACGATTGATCTAGCTCCTCTGAGGCTCTTCTCCGCCATCGGGCGTCCCCAGTGCCTTGATGAAAGCGTCTAGAAACTCGATGGCAACGAACTTCGTATGAATCTGCTTCGGAGGAAACCGAGTCCACCA
>JADJPE010000004.1 GCA_016713425.1 Deltaproteobacteria bacterium
CCTACAAACACGCAGACAAGGACGAGTTGGAGTCGCATCACTTGCCCGCCGGCTTTGGCGGCCGAACCATTTTGCGGGTTGGGTCGCACTTCACGCATTGCGACTCAGGCAGCCCGTGCTCGGCACACCAATCGTTGGTGGCTTTGAACGCCGCGACGAGCGCCGAGTTGCAGCGAGTGCACTTGGACTCAGGGACCTCATGCTCGCCGCACCAGTCTTCGTAGGAACCAGCAACGGCGTTCGCGCCGCCGTGCTGCGCGTCCTTGCTGTGGTCATGGCCGTCGCCGGGGCCGTGGCCGTGTTCGTCCTTGCTGTGGTCGTGGCCATCACCAGGGCCGTGACCGTGTTCTTCCTTCGAGCATCCGAACGCGAAGAGAACTGCGGCGATGATGAACAGGGCACGGGGAAGATTCGAGAACATGGGACCTCCTAGGTCGTTGGGGTTGGAAACGAAATGGGACTTGCGGTTGGGCTCGCTGGGCGAATCGTTGACGGTGCGCCGTCGGCTAGAAGCCTTAGCGCGTTGAAAACGACGGCGAGAGACACGCCCATATCTGCAGCGATCGCGGCCCAGAGCGTCGCATTGCCGGTAAGAGCAAGCACCACGAAGGCGCCCTTCACCGTGAGCGAGGCGGCGATGTTCTGACGGATGATCCGTAGCGTCCGACGCGCGTGCTCGAGCAACCATGGAAGGCGCGAGAATTCATCGGACAGGAGAGCGATGTCGGCCGTTTCAAGCGCGGAGGCGCTGCCAGCGGCGCCCATCGCGACACAACGCTCGCCCGGGCCAATGCCGGAGCGTCGTTCACACCGTCTCCGACCATGACCACCGAACCGTGCTCGGCGACGAGGGCCTCTATTCTCACCTTCAGGTAGGAGTAGTTCGGCGCGTACTTCGTCGACGCGCAGCTCGCCTTTCTGATCACGTCCGCCGTGGGCCGGTTGTCCCCGTCAGCATCAAAGCCGGGCAATGCCGAGCGCTCGGAGCTCGTTCAGTGCCGCGGGTACGTCTATCCGCAAACGGTCGCGCAGCAGGATGAAGCCGCAGGTGTGCCCTTCCTCGCCGACGAGAACGACGCTTCCGCCACCGGCGGAGCGCTCCGCGACCAACCGGTCGCGCTCCGGCTCCACACCGGCCTTTTCCGACGCGAAGCGCAGAGAACCCACCCAAACCGGACGCCCTAGTTTTCGCGCTCGGCCGCCCTTTCGCTCACGGCCACGTAGCTCTCCACCGGGGGCGACTCGACGCCGTTCTGCTCCGCATATGCGACGATCGCTTGCGCAAGCGGATGCTCGGACCGACGTTCGATGGCCAGCGCGATCTCGAGCAACTGAGGCTCGTCGTGCCCAGCCAAGGCGTGAACTTCTTCGACCTCGGGCCGACCCACCGTCAAGGTCCCTGTCTTGTCGAACGCCGCAGCTCGAACGGAAGCGAGTCGTTCGAGGAACTCTCCTCCTTTCACCAGTACGCCGCGGCGCGCCGCTGCGACGAGGGCGGCGACCATGCTCACGGGCGTGAGATCACGAGGCAAGGACACGCGATCACAAGCAATGAAAGTGCTTCGTACAGCCACCTCTGAAAGTCACCGACGATCAAGGGCGGAACGATGGCGACGAGCACTGCCAGCGCGAGCACTACTGGCGTATAGATCGCGGCGAATCGCTCGACCCATTGTTCGGACGGCGACCGCTTCGCTTGGGCTTCGCTGACAAGTTTCGAGACGCGCGCGAGTGTGCTCTCGCCCGCAGGGCGCCGCACTTCGACTTCGAGAACACCGTCGTGATTGATCGTGCCGGCAAGCACTTCGTCTCCGGGACTCTTTGGAACCGGGACAGACTCGCCCGTGATCGGGGCTTGGTTCACGCTCGATTCGCCTGCGATGACGACACCATCCAGGGGAATCTGCTCTCCCGTCTTGACGACGACTCGATCACCTGGCGCGACGGTCTCGACGCCGACCAGTTCCTCTCGGCCTTTCTCCCGGATCACCCGCGCACGCTGCGGAGTCAGCGCGGTCAGAGCACCAATCGCATCCCGCGCTCGTCCGACGGTCCACGCTTCGAGAGCCAGTGAGGCGGAGAAGAGAACCGTGACCGTCGCGGCTTCGAGCCATTCACCGATCGCAAGCGCCCCCACGACGGCAACAGTCATGAGCACGTACATGTCGGACCGCAGGCCGCGGATTCCAGCCATGGCGCGCGGGGCGACAAACCAGCCCGCGACCACGATTGCCGCGACATACAACCCCCGGGTCAGCAGGGGCGGGACGGCATCGTCTTGTTGGAATAACGCAGCCGCCCAACCGACGCGGCTCGCGTGATACGCAAGTCCCGCGATCAGAAGCGCCGTGCCCACGCCCGAGAGCAGGGCACGGCGCCGTTCCGAGCGGCGATCTATCTCTGGACTCGCTCGATCTGCCTCGCCTCGGATCGAGGCACCCATACCGGTTTTCTCGATGACTTCGACGATCTTCGCGGGGCTCGTCTCGGACTCCCGAAATGCGACGGTGAGCGTGCGCTCGACGACGTTGGGGATCACTTCGTCTACACCCTCGACGTCATCGAGAGTGCGGCGCAAGAGGATCCCCTCATCGGCGCAGTCCATTCCTTTGATGTCGAAGACAACGCGAGCCACGCGGTTACTCCTGAGTCGCTGCTGGAGCCGTCGCGTTCACTGCCGATCGCCCGGCAAACATCCGATAGAGAGCGGGGAGGACGACGAGTGTGAGAAGCGTGCTCGAAATGAGCCCGCCGATCACGACCGTCGCTAGCGGCTTTTGCACCTCAGCGCCCGTGCCGGTGGAGAGCGCCATCGGTACGAAACCGAGCGAAGCGACCAGCGCGGTCATGAGGACCGGGCGCAACCGCAGCAATGCTCCGCGCTCGATCGCGTCCTTGAGCGCAACTCCTTCGGCGCGCAGCTGGTTGATACAGCTCACCATCACGAGGCCGTTCAGCACTGCGACGCCTGAGAGTGCGATGAATCCCACGCGTGCCGTGATCGAGAACGGCATGTCACGAAGCCACAATGCGACGATTCCTCCCGACAGCCCGAGCGGCACGCCGCTGAACACAAGGAGCGCGAATCGCACTGAGTTGAACGTACTGTAGAGCAGGAAGAAGATGAGAAGGAAGACACCGGGACAACTACGGTGAGTCGCTCGCGAGCAGCCACGAGATTCTCCGAACTCGCCACCCCAGTCGATCCAACCGCCCGGCGGGAGTGCAACTTTCTCCACGGCCTCCTGCGCGGCGGTGACGAAAGTTCCAAGATCCGTCCTCGCACGTTGCACCCGAACGACGATGCGCCGCTTTCCGTTCTCGCGGCTGACTTGATTCATGCTCTCGGCGACATCGACTTCAGCGAGCGCGCCCAACGGAACGAATGAGACCTCCGTCGACTCCGTGGCAGCGAGGCCAAACGCCGCGTCACTCGACATGCCGACGTCAGGCACCTCACGCTCTTCATGCTGGATTGGGATGGGGAGATTTCGAATCGCGTCGACATCGCGGCGCATCGAGTCCGGCAGACGAACCACTAGGTCAAACCGGCGATCGCCTTCGAAAACCTGACCGGCTTCCTGTCCCCCGACTGCGGCGGCCACGACGTTCTGAACGTCGATCATCCTGAGCCCGTACCGCGCGATCGCCTTGCGGTCGATCCGGATGTTCATGACGGGAAGGCCCGTCGTCTGCTCGACCTTCACATCCGCAGCGCCCTTGATTCCGCGCAAGACGTCCGCGATTCGCTCGGCGCTCAGCCGCATTTTCTCGAAATCGTCGCCGCACACCTTGACGGCAACATCGCCGCGCACACCGGCGAGCAGCTCGTTGAAGCGCATTTCAATCGGCTGAGTCCACTCGTAGTTGTTCCCAGGGACTCTCTCAACTGCTTCCTCGAGGCGCCTTCGAAGCGATTCCTTGGACTCGATCGGATTTGGCCATTCATTCTTCGGCCGCAAAATGATGAACGTGTCCGAGACGTTCGGAGGCATTGGATCTGATGCCATTTCGGCCGTGCCGGTCTTCGAGAACACGAAGCCGACTTCCGGGAACTTCGAGACGGCGCGTTCGATTCGAACTGCATCTGGGTCGACTGGGTGAGCGACGTGCTCGGAATCCGCATCGCGCATCGCGATGCCTTTTTCGTCGAGTGTCGGTACGAACTCCTGACCCAGCTGGCGCGCCAGGAGGAGGCGCCCACGACGCGGCCGCAGCCCCTGACCACGACAACCCAACGATTTCGGACGGCGCCGCGAAGAACCGGCGCGTAAACAGCTTCACGCCGCGGACGAGGATGTTCTCCTTCTCGCTGACGCGACCACGCACGAGAAGCGCGACCATGGCTGGGACGAACGTGAGCGAGAGGATGAAGGCGGCGACCAACGCGAAGATGACGGTCATCGCCATCGGATGGAACATCTTGCCCTCGACGCCGGTCAGCGCGAGCATCGGGACGCAGACCATGATGATGATGGCCTCGCCGAACACCGTCGCTTTGCGCACTTTCTGCGCTGGCCGCACGGATCTGCATCGAGTCGCCTCTGAGCGTGAGAACGCGCCCCAACGCATGCTGTCGCTCAGCGATCACGCGCAGGCAGTTTTCCACGATGATCACCGCGCCGTCGACGATGAGGCCGAAGTCGATCGCCCCGAGGCTCATCAGGTTGCCGCTGATCCGCCCTTGGACCATTCCGATCGCAGTCAGAAGCATCGAGAGAGGAATCGCGAGCGCGCAAATCAGCGCTGCTCGAAAGTGACCCAGGAACAAAAGAAGAACCACGATGACGAGGCCGGCGCCTTCGGCCAGGTTCCTCACTACGGTCTCGATCGTCGCGTTGAACAGCCTCGTACGATTCAAAACCGTGCGCGCGTTGATTCCTGGCGGCAGCGTCCCATTGATCGCCGTCATGCGCTCGTCGACCGCCTGTGCGACGGTGCGGCTATTCGCGCCGATGAGCATCAGCACGGTGCCAACGACGACTTCCTCGCCGTTTTCGCTCGCGCTGCCTGTGCGCAGCTCGCGGCCGACGTGGACGGTTGCCACATCGCGCACGTAGATGGGCGTGCCGCCACGAGACCCGACGACGATGTCACCGATCTGTGCTGCGTCTTCGATGCGCCCGGCGGCGCGCACGAGATAGCTCTCGCCCTGATGTTCGATGTAGCCCGCGCCCGTGCTGACGTTGTTTCCTTCCAAAGCGTCGATCACGTCGGTAAACGTGGAGGCCGTAGCTCACGAGTTGTAGCGGGATCGGGTTCGACGTGGTACTGTTTGACGTAGCCGCCGATCGCATCGACGCTAGCGACGCCTTCGACGCCACGGAGTTGTGGGCGAATGACCCAGTCCTGCACCGTTCGAAGGTATGAAGCTCGTTCGACGTCGGTTCTCAGCGTCTCGCCCTCGGGGGTGAGATACGAACCGTCCGGTTGCCAGCCGGCTTGCCGCCCTTCACGCCGGCGCCCGCGCCGCCGGGATGCTCGAACTCCACCGTCCACATGTAGATCTCGCCGAGGCCCGTCGAGATCGCTCCCATCCGTGGCTCGGCACTGCTCGGCAGCCCTTCGCGCGCTTCTCCCAATCGCTCGTTGACTTGTGTACGAGCAAAGTAGATGTCGACGTCGTCGCGGAAGACGGCGGTGACTTGGGAGAAGCCGTTCCTCGAGAGCGACCGCGTACTCGAGACCGGGGATGCCGGCGAGCGCGGTTTCGACGACGAACGTGACCTGCTTCTCGACCTCCGTCGGCGATAGCTCTGGGATGACGGTGTTGATCTGGACTTGGTTGTTGGTGATGTCCGGTACGGCGTCGATCGGGAGCTTCGACATCGACAGGGCGCCGACCACCCCCACGATGATGGTGAGCAACACGACGAGCATGCGATGCTCGATCGACCACTTGAGAATGCGTTCAAGCACGTCGGATCTCCGCTTCAGTGTTCGTGCGCGGCCGAGCCCTTGCCGAGCTCTGCCTTCAGAAGAAACGTCCCCGACACGACGACGTTTTCACCGACCGTGAGGCCGGAAAACACTGGCCGGAACCCACCGATGCTCTCGCCGACTGCGACGACGCGTTTGGTAAATGCGCCGGGCTCGCATCGGACCGGTATGAAGACGGTGGTCGCGCCATCAAGGACCATCACGGCGCTGTCTGGAACGACGACTTGCTCGCTCGCCACGCTCTCGTGATCAGGCGTTAGCTCGATTTCAGCCTGTGCGAAAATCCCCGGGCGTAGCTCGGGATGCCGATCTTCGGCTTCGATGCGCACATCGACCGTGCGCGTGCGCGCATCCAGCGACGGCGAAATGTAGGCGACCTTTCCCTCGCACCAGTGCTGAGCGTCAGCGCCGACCAGTACTCTGGCTTTCGATCCGACCAATACACGCCGGAGACTTGATTCAGGGACTTTTCCGAGGACCCAGAGTCTCGACATGTCCGCGATCGCGAGCAGGCGCTCGCGATCGGGTCCTACCAGTTCCCCCAATGTCGCCTCGCGTTCGACGATCTGCCCTGAGATCGGGGCCGTGACGGGAAATCGCGGATCCAGCGCCCCGCTCTCTTCAAGCCGGGCAATTGCATCCCCGTTCATTCCGAAGAGCGTGAGGCGATTCCGTGCGGCTTCCCTTGCCGTTTCCGCGTTGTGAAGTTCGGCCTCCGCCGTTCGGTAATCCGTTTCGCGCTTTTGCACCTCGGTGAGCGTGATTCCCTGAGAGACTTTTCGAGCAGCCCTCTTGCCCGCTCGAACGCATCCTTGAGAGATCGACGATCGGCCCAGCGGTCTTCGCGAACGCACGCTTCTGTAGGTATTCGCCTGCGCTTCGCCGAGTTCGGGGCTTTCGATCACGAGCAACCGGTCGCCCTGCTTCACTTCGTGGCCGACTTCACCAGGATTTCGGCCACTCGTCCGCGGACCGGGCTGCCCACGTGCGCGATCGCCTCGCGATTGAATGCGATCTGCGCCGGGACTCGAACCGTCGGGACCAGGGCGCGCTGCCCGACGGCCTCCGCACGAATTCCATACTGCACAAGCTGGGTGGGCTCGAGCGTAATCTCGTCCGAGTGAGCTTCGTGCCCCTCCTCACCATGGCCGTCTTCTTCATCCCCGTGCTCGCCGTGGTCGTGCGCGTGTCCCTTTTCCGACCCGCCCTTTTCGCCGCAACCCACCAAGGGGAGCAGCACGGCGACGACCGACCAAGCGCACACGAGTGCGCACTGATTCTGCAACTTCATGGTTCTTCTCCGGATTCGGAGTCGACTAATTCGGTTTCGACATGCAGGGCCGCCGCCGGCCCTCCCACCGCTCGCTCAAGCGCTGCGCGTGCGATTGCGACGCGCTCTTCCATCCCGACGAGCTTCACTTGGGACAGCCGCAACTCTTGTTCGGCAATGATCAGCGACGTGATGTCCGCTTGTCCGCCGAGGTAGATCGCTTCGATCTCCTCACGCCGCTGCTGCAACAGCGGCAAGACAACATCGCGTAAGCGCTCGACACTTGTTTGAAGCGCGGCATAACTGACGAGCGCTCGGCGAACTTCGGAGACGGCGGTGCGCTTTGTCTCCAGCAGTCTGTGCCGCGCTTCGATGAGGCTCGCTTCAGCACGCGCGCGTCGCGCCTTCCCGAAGTCGAACAGCGGGATCGGAATGCTGACCGCCGGTCCGACTGACCAATCCTCCGCCTTCTCAGCGGAGATCCCCGCACCTACGCCTTCGAGGATCGTGAGCCCCGCGAGCTGGGCCTCTTCCTTGAGGGCTTGCAACTCCCAGCGGATCGCCTCGATGTCCGGCCGACTCGAGAGCGCGGCCTCAATCCAACGCGACTCGCGATCGAGGGGAACGGGCGCTGGAGCTTCGCGCGGTTCGACGTTCCATTCCCCCTGCTCCGCCGGAACGCCCATCAGCTGTGCCAGCTCCAGTCGAGCATCTGCGCGATTCCGAGCGAGTTCCAAGAGATCGAGATCGAGTTCGGCTTCCTGCGTCCGAAGCGAGGTGACGTCGAGGCGAATGCCTTCGCCTGAATCGAGGCGTTCCTGAGCCACCGTCCGAAGCCTCGCTAAGAGGCCCTTTCGACCGTTCAGCGACGGGATCAATTGCTCGAAAGCCTGCACCGTCGCGTACCGACTGCGCACGAGCACCACGACGTCGAGCGCACGTTCGACGGCGTCGGCGACTGCACCCCGAAGGCGGTTGTCCGCGGCACGGCTACGACCTGGCCGCGTGAGCAGCGAGAGCAGCTCGGCAGAGATGCCCACGTCGATTTCGTCCGGAGCCCCCGATACCGTGGGGAAGCGGTAGGCGATGTCGAGGATTGGGTTGGGGAGAAGCCGCGCTTGCTCTGCGTCAGCCAGAGCAACTCGGACTCCGGCGAGCAGAACCTGGAGTCGAGCGTCGCCGAGGATCGCGCGACGTATCGCCTCTTCCCTGAGTCAACGTTGCCGGCGCGGCCGGCGACGGATCGATCGGCTCATCGTCCGGCGTGAAGAGGATTGGCGGCGACGACCTCGTCGCCTCGGCGATGAGGTTCTCTGCATCAGGCACCGGTGTTGGCGTGACGCACCCGACGGCACCGATGGCAGTGACTGCGAGTGCAACACGTCGAATGCACACGATTCGGCTCGTTACGCGTGGCTTCACTTGACCCTCTCAAGCCAGACCAGGACTGAACGCGCGCGGCGATCGCGAGGAAGACGCGATGCCGAGCGCCCGCGTACGCACGCAGACGCGTGCCGCGGGGTGCGGGTCTACTGCTGGGAGTCGGCTACACGAGGAGGGACGACGGTTCGCAGATGGCAGATCTGCGGTACTGGCGTGCGCTCGCGTGCGAAGAGGGCTTTGCCTGCACGGCAGGAGCGAGTCGGAACGTTCCGACCGGCGCGTTGAACGCGAGGGTGATGTGTTTCAGCGAATCATTGTTCGGCGCTTGTGCCTGGG
>JADJPE010000005.1:0-4250000 GCA_016713425.1 Deltaproteobacteria bacterium
AGGTGAAGGCCTACGTAGCCTGTCCTCGCAATGGCTGCGAAGGCGCTCTCCTCAAAGGCCGCGTCGAGCAGGCGCCGCGAGTTCAACCCCGCCACCGCGAAGTACGACTTCCGGGTGGTGCTCCTGCACCCGGGCTGATTGGCGATGAGGTTCAAGACCGCGCGCCTGCAGCCACCAAGTAGCTCGCGGGCCCGGCGGCATGGAAGGGCGAGCGACCGCCGCCCGGCGATCGACACGCAGCCCGCGACGGAGAGCGAGGAGGTCGAGGATGCCTGCGCAGCGTGACCGGCGTTGACGCACCAGCGCCGGACCCGCGAGCCGGCGCTGGACCTCGATGGGGAACAGAGGCGATGATGACGACGCCGGCGACTGCCCGGAAGCGAGATGAGAAGATGAACCCGGTGTTCTACCGCCTACGGCTCGAACTCCTGACGACGCGCAGATGCGCGAGCGCTGCGCCAACGCGCGCGGTTGGCGAAGGACGCTGCCGAACTACGCGCTGGTCTTCGGCGGTTTCAGCCACCGCTGGGGCGGCGCGGTGGCTGGGCGTAGCGGCGCGCGCCAAGGGCGCGTGCGTCGAGGGGCTCCTCTACGAGCTGGGCAACGTCGACCTCCGCGAGCTCGACCGCTTCGAGGGCCACCCTTTCGCCTACGAGCGCGTCATCCGGTGGTGCGCGACGAGAGCGGGGGGGCGCCGCCGCGTGATGACCTACCTCCAACCCGAGGACGGCTTCGAAGCGTGGGCGCCGCGCTCGGCTACTTCACCGTGCTCTGGCACGCGTACGCGCGCCTGGCTTCGACGTCGAGCCCCGGCTCGCGCAGCGGCGGTGTCGCCGCGAGCGCCCCCGAGCCAGCGTCGCGCACCCACGCGCGTCTTCGTCTACGGCACGCTTCCTCGCTGGTGAGCCGAACCACCGCGTCCTGGCTGGCGGGCGACTCGTCGCGAACGCGCACGCAGCCCGCACTTCGAGCCACGGGACCTCGGACTGTTTCCGGGTCCCGTGAGTGGCGGCGCGGCACGCGGTGGCCGGCGAGGTGTATGAGGTCGACGAGGCGACGCTCGCCGCGCTTGACCGGCTCGAAGGGCATCCGCGCTTCTACCGTCGCACGCGCATCGCGCTCGAGGACGGCGCCGCCGTCGAGACCTACCTCCTCCCGCCCGAGCAGGTCGAGGGTCGTCCCGTCATCGCCTCGGGCAACTGGCGCTCGCGCCGAAAGGAGACCGCGCCGAAGATCGTGATGAGAGACGGGCGCGTGTTCCACGGCACCGCGCTGCAGATCGTGAAGGCAATGCAGGACATCGCGTTCGGCGTCGAGGACTTCACCGTGCCGAAGTACATCGAGTGGGTCGTCGCCAACGCGCGCAAGTTCGAGGAGGTCGAGCTCGACGTGAAGGGCGAGACCGACGAGGAACTCGCCGCGTCGCCGTCGCCGAGATGCTCTGCACCGGGCTCACGGCGAAGGGGTAGGCAGAAGGCCTCCACGCCGCCGAGCGCGCGGAACGTCGCGCGTTCTTGCGCGAGGTCGAAGCCTCGCTTCTTCGCCTTGCTACGTGCGCGAACGGAAGCCTGTATGTCCTCACGCGACGGGCACGGGGCCCGACGCGCCACGGAGGACGACGACGATGAGGATCAAGCAGCACCACCGCCTTCCGCGCCCACGCCGACGCGCGCGCTCAGCGCGCCACCGAGCAGGCGGCAGCCACCGCGCGCCTCATGGTGAAGCCGGTGAACAAGGACGGCTCGATCAGCCGCATGGCGCCCACCAGGAACGACTGGAAGTACGACGCGTTCGCCACCGCCGAGGACGCGGAGAAGCGCCGCGCCCAGCTCGAGGCGATGAACCCCCGGCTCGCGCTACGCGGTGGTCGCACTTCGACGCGCCACGGCGCCGACGTTGGCCCACGTGGCCGCGTCACGCAGCCCGGCGTCGTGCCCCGCGCAAAGGGCCACGGGCGCGCCTGGGCGCAACGTCGTCGCGGCCCATTGTCGTGTAGGCAGCCGGCCTCCGCGCCTGAAAGAACATCAAGAACCGGCATCCGCCGGCCTTGCTAGGGGTTCCAAACGGAAGCCTGTATGTCCTCACGCGACGGCACTCCGCACGACGCGCCACGGAGGACGACGATGAGCACGACGACGAAGAACACGCAGGCGACGAAGGCGGTGAGCCAGGGCGAGAGCCGCTACGGAACGCCCGAGCCGCAGATCGCGCTCCGCTTCCCGAAGGGCACCAGCTACCGCGTCGTGAAGGCCGCGCTGCACAAGCTAGCCGCCGAGATCGAGCTGGCGACGCCCGCGGGCGAGCGCTGGTGCGTGAACACCGAGGACTTCAACGAGAGCGGGCGCGTCTATCTCGAGCTCGCCGACGCGACGCCGGCGAGGCCGCGCGCGCGGGATGGCGCTGCTCCAGAAGCTCGCTCGGTGAGCCATTAGCCCCAGCCGGCCCCAGTGTCGGGCGGCGGCTCCTCGCGACTGACGTTCCTGCAGCTTCCGCAGCCGCGATTTGTGCAAAATGGCAAGCAAAATCGCCGCCAAGGGTGCAGCCGACCGCTGCAGGATGCGAGGTGGTCGGGCCGCCATCTCCGGTGGGACGAAGGTCCCAGAGGAGAACCCGTACGTGTGCCCAAGACCAGCATCCCGCCCCGAGCATGCCTTCCTGAAGGAGACTGGCCTGATGTGGCACGTCCCGCTCCTGGACGAGCTTGCGATCGTCGCCGCGCTCGCGGTGGCGGTGACCGTCATCCTGTCGAGGCTGCAGCTCCCACCGTGGCCGGGCTCCTCGCGAAGAGGAGACGCTGCATGAACCGGGTAGAGCATGGCCGGGTGAACACGGGCATCGCCCTCTTCATCGGCCTCACGTTCCTGGGCTCCTGGTGCATGGCCGCCGTGTTGCGGCTCTCGGGAGCGACGGTCGCTCCGGAACCGCTCGGGACGCGGCTCTTCACGACCTCGTTGCTGTACGCCCTGACGATGGGCTGGCAGCCCATCGTCGCGACCTGGTTCGTTCGCCGCTGGGTCGACCCGCCGGACCAGTTGGATTTGGGCCTGCGGTCCGCCGGCCGAGGATTTGGCCTCGTAGGGGTCGCGGGCACTATCGCTGTGGCGGTCGCCGCAACGGGGGTCGCCGCGCTGCTCACTCGCTGGGGCGTGGCTGTCGTCTCGACGACGATGAATGGCACCGCGGAGCTCGAGCTCTCGTCCGTGACGCCATCCGGGTCAGGAGCTCTCGCGCTGCTAGCGGCGTTCGGCGCCACCGTCCTGCTCGTCTGGCTGCAGTGCTTCGCTGAAGAGGTCGGTTGGCGCGGGTACTTCCTGCCGCGCCTCATGGAGCGGTTCGGTCCCTGGGGGGGGCTCTTCCTTCACGGCGCAGTGTGGGGCCTCTGGTACGCGCCCCTTCTGTTCCTCGCGGCGTACGGACAAGCGGCGCCGCTCGGCGCGGTGGGGCGAAGCCTCGCGTTCGTCGTGACCTGCGTTCTCCTCGGGATGCTCTTCGGCTGGCTTCGCCTTGCCTCGAAGAGCCTCGTTCCCGTGATGGTCGCCAACATGACTCTGACCTTGGCTGCGGGCCTTCCGTATGTCCTGCACGGGTGGATGCCGGCCAGCGCTCGGCAGTGTTCTTCCCCGTTGGCTGGCTGGTGCTGCTCCTGGTGCTCGCAGGGCTGCTGACGACCCGCTGGCGACGAGCCATCCAACCCCCGAGCGCCGTCGAGAGGCCTCGACCAGTCCGCCGATGCTCGCGCAGGTCCGCGTGGTCCTCGAAGGCGCTCGCCGAGAAAGGAAACCGCTCCATTGAGCGTGGTGGAACCCATGGCTTCTTCGATCGTCTTCGGCACCACGCTCAAGTCGGACTGTCAGCCGCTGGCCGACGTGGCCGCACTCCTCGCGGAGCGAATGAACGCGCCGCTGCGCCTCGTGCACGTGTCCGAGGATCCGCGGGCGCCGATCGTCCTCGGGACCGACGAGGAGCACATCCTCGGCCGCGTTCGAGCAGAGCTCGACGAGGAAGCCGAGCGGCTCCGAACGACGACCGGCGCCGAGGTTCATGTCCACCTCGCCGCCGGCAGCGTCGTGGACGCACTCGTCTCGGTGGCTCGGTTCGAGATGGCGACGGCACTCGTTCTTGGAGATAGCTCTACGGGTGGACGCGCCTTCCTCGGTACGACTGCGGAGCGCGCGGCTCGGCAAAGCACCGTGCCGGCGCTGACGCTTCGGGCCCCCGGCCGCCTTCTCTCGTGGTTGCGGGGCGAGCGACCGCTGCGCCTGCTCGTTGGCGCGGACCTGGGACGTGCGTCCGAGGCGGCCCGCGGCTTCGCGAGCACGCTGGGCGCGGTAGGCCCCATCGAGGTCGAGGTTGTCCTCGTCGCTTCACCTGCGGAGGTGCACGAGCGTCTCGGCCTCCGACCGCCCGAGCGAGCATCGCCTGTCGACCGAGGCCGAGGAGGCGCTTGTGCGCGATCTGCGACGCACGGCCCCACCGAACGAGACGACGGTCAAACTCCGTGTGCATGCCGCGCGTGGAAGCGCGGACGCCCATCTGGCGAGCCTCGCGGACCAAGATGACGTCGACCTCGTCGTGGTGGGCCAGCGCAGACACTCGCTGCTCGAGCAGCTCTGGTACGGCTCTCGGTCGCGCGCGGTGTGCTGCGGTCCGCTCCGGTGAGCGTTGCGTGTGTTCCGCCGACGGCCGCTGCCCCCGGGGCGCTCTTCCGCGAGCCGCGCACCGTCCTCGCTGGCGACCGACTTCACGGAGGTGGGGATCACTGCAGTGGCGCAGGCACTCGGCGCCGTCGCTGAGCAGGGAACGGTGCACCTGGCTCACGTCATCCCGATTGCGGCCCCCTCGGAGGTTGAAGCTCGGCAGAACCGTGAACAGGCGTGGCATGCGCTCTCACGAATCACCAGCAACGAGGACTTCAACCGCTCCGGGCGCCTGGAGCGCCACGTCCTCGAAGGGGCACCGGCGGACCAGTTGCTCGCGCTGGCGGACCGGATCGGCGCCGACCTCATCGTCCTCGGCGCGCGTCACTCACCTGTGGTGACCCGGGCGATCCTCGGCTCAGTGGCGCAGGCGGTGAGCGAACGAGCCAAGGTGCCGGTCCTCCTGGTCCCGGTCACGGCGGCGTGAAGGGGAGAATGAATGCGACGTGATGATCGCCGGCCTGTTCGCGACACCCCTCGGTGGAACGCTGATGGAGACGGTCTACATCATCAGTCCGTTGCTGCTGCTGGGGGTAGTCCTGGCGGCCGTTTGGCTCGATCGGTTCAGCGTGCCCGTCATCCTCGTGGCGCTGGGGCTCGGTCTCCTGGCCGGCAGCGATGTCCTCGGGCTCTGGCACTTCGACGACGTCAACCTCGCAAACCAGGTCGCGAACGCGGGCCTCGTGTTCATCCTGTTCCATGGTGGGCTCGTCACGAAACGCAGTGTCCTCAGGGCTGTTGCGTTGCCAGCAGGCGGGATGGCGACCTGGGGTGTCGTGCTGACGGCGGCCACGGTCTTCTGCGTGCTTCACCTCGGTCTTGGTTGGTCCTTCGATCGATCGCTCCTCCTTGCCGCGGTGATCTCGTCGACCGACGCGGCTGCGACCTTCTCGATCCTGCGGCGCCAGTCCCTTCGGCCGCGACTCGCATCGACGATCGAGATCGAAAGCGCGGCGAACGATCCGATGGCGATCCTCCTGACACTCGTGGTCGTCGAAGCGCTTACCGCCGGCACGGGTCTGAGCTGGACGATCCTGCCCGTGTTCGCGTGGAAGTTTGTCGCTGGTCCGGTGGTGGGCTGGTTGCTCGCACGCGCCGCCCTCGCGATCTTCCAACGGCTGAACCCGCAGGATCGAGGCTACTACTACGTGCTGCTGCTCGCCGTCGTGCTGCTGACCTACGGCCTGGCAGAGACGGCGAAGGCCAGCGGGATGCTCGCGGTCTTCACCGCGGGCCTGGTAATGGGAAACCGGAAGTTCATCTACCAACAGGGTATCCGGAACTTCTCGGCGGCTCTGTCGATGATCGCGAACATCGGTGTGTTCGTGATGATGGGCCTCCTGGTCTTCCCGAGGCAGTGGAGCAGCCTTTGGCTTGATGGCATCGTGCTGTTTCTGGCGTTGGCGTTCGTCGCCCGGCCCGCCGCCGTCTGGCTGGGCACGCTGATGGGGTTTGAGGCGAAGGAACGCCTCTTCAGCGAGCTGGGCGGGCCTTCGCGGCGCGGTCCCGATCGTCCTCGCCACCTACCCGATGGCCGCCGGATCCCCGCCGGGCAGGACGTGTTCAACCTCGTCTTCTTCGCGGTCATCCTGTCGGTGGGGATCCAAGGATCGACGCTCGGCGTGCTGGCGCGACGTCTCTCGCTATCGACACCGTCACGTCCGCAGCCACGCTACGGGCTCGAGCTCGTCACCATGGCGCACAGCGATCTCGACCTGATCGTCGTCGATCTGCCTGACCCGAAAGGTCGACCAGGACCGCGAATTCGCGACCTCACGCTGCCCCCGGGCGCGATGCTCACCCTCGTCACACGAGGTGACGAGGTCGTCGCGCCCACCGGCAACACGAGGCTGCTCGGTTGGGATCAAGTCACGGTCCTCGCGCACGCCAAGGATGAAGCCGACGTCCGCTCAGCGCTGCTCGAGCCGTTCGACCGGCCCGTCGCAGCGGAGGAGCCCGAGACGCACGCGATCGCCACCAAGCCGGCTGAGTCCTCCGGGACGGGAGGCGATGGGCCGTTCCGCGATCATGTCGTGCTTCTCGGCCACGGTGACGTCGGAAGCGTGCTCACCCGGTTCTTGCGGCTGCGTGAGATCCCGTTCGTCGTGATCGAACAGGACCACACGACCGTGATGGCGTTGCGCGGTCAGGGCGTGCGCGTCTTACACGGCCATGGAGAGGACCCCGAGCTCCTTAGCCGCGCCGGCATCAAGGACGCAAAGATGCTCCTCGTCACCGCGACCCAGCCAGTGTCCGCTCGCCGGGCGATCGAACGCGCGCACCGCATGAATCCGCAGCTCGATGTGATCGCTCGCGTACAACATGACTCGCTGCTGAGTGCCCTGTCGGGCCT
The DNA here is from genome assembly GCA_016713425.1 of Deltaproteobacteria bacterium. Classification (GTDB taxonomy): domain Bacteria; phylum Myxococcota; class Kuafuiibacteriia; order Kuafuiibacteriales; family Kuafuiibacteriaceae; genus JADJPE01. The sequence goes on from JADJPE010000005.1 coordinate 7,051, forward strand.
GCCGCGGACCCAGGTCGTGCAGGGCGACGTCGAGCTCGCGTACGCGATGGCTAGGTTCATGCTGCTCGCGTCCGGGATGAGCGCCATCGAGACCGAGGCGCTGATCTTCGACGCGCGACGAGGGGAGCCGGGCACCACCCCAACACGGTTCGTGTGGAGATCCCCGTCTCGCCAGCATCGCCCGTCGTCGGCCGGCGACTCGCGGATCTCGCCCTTCCGCCCGGGTCGCTGGTCGTCAAGATCCTGCAGGGCGGTGAGGTCATCGTCCCAGGAGGCCAGACCGCGATCCGCGCGGCCGACTGCTGTTCGTGCTGACGGAGATCGACCAAGCGCGCACGATCGAGCACCTCGTCAACACGAACCCACCCGGAGTCCGATGATTCCACCGACCGCATGCTCAGCGCGGCCAGACTTCGGGGCGGTCTCGCTCCGTATTGACGCTCGCGGAAAGCCACACGGCGATGACCACGCTAAGGCGGTGTTGACGGAGACCGCTAGAGCTAGAGAGGCGACCAGACAATGACGAAGAGCTTGAAGAAGTCGGCGGCAGGCAACGGAGAGCCCGAGCTGGATGCGCGCGAGCGCTTTCGTTCGTTGCTCGTCCCCTACAGATCTGACGCCGACGTCGGACCGCGTCATTGGCCGGCCTCGCGCGACTCCCTTTGGCCGAGAGCGGGCTCGTGACGCTGGTGCACGTCGTCCCGGGAAGCTTGGCGCCGCGCGAGCAGCGAGACGCCGAGCGCGACGCGAAGCAGTCGCTCTCCGAGGAGGCGCGACACCTCGCGGCGTCACTGCCGAACTCCGTGCGGGTCCAGGCGGTCGTCAAGGTCGGCGGCGCTGCGCGCGAGATCACGGAGCTCGCCCGAACGCAGGCTGCCGACTTGATCGTGATGGGTCGTGGTGGCGGGCGCGCGCTCCGCGACACGTTCCTGGGCTCGACGGCTGAGCGCGTGATGCGAACCGCGAAGCTCCCGGTGCTCGCGGTGCGGCTGGCGCCTCGTACGGCCTATCGTCGGCCTGCCATGGCCATCGACCTCGATGAGTCTGCGTCGCGAGTCTTCTCGTGGCTGTTGCGGATGTTGCCTCCCCCGCGCCCGCGGATCGAGATCGTTCACGCCCTCCAGTCTCCATGCTGAGAGCCTGGCGTATTCAAGCCTTTCTGATGACCAGGTCGAGGAACGCGCGCCGAGCTGCGACAGGCGGCGTCCCAGAAGCTCGTCGAACTGCTGACGAAGGCGCTGCGGACGGTGGGGTCTCGGCGAAGGACGCGCTGTGGAAGCTGCACGTCCGTCACGGCTCTCCCGGATTGTTGTCACCAAGGCCGTCAAGGAGAGCGGCGTCGACCTGCTCGCGTTGGGAACGCACGGTTACTCCGGGCTCGCGCACACCTTCCTGGGTTCTGTTGCGGGCGACCTCCTGCGCGACGTCGGTTGTGACGTCTTGGTCGTGCCGCCTCGTGAGCGCTCCGAGCCAACGTGATGCAGAACGGCGGGCTCATCGTCCACCTCACGTCCCGAGCGATCTGAGGCACGCATGCCCGCCTCCACCCGCTTGACGCTCAAACCTTGCGCGATCGGTTCGCGACGCCGCCGAACTCGGGCGTTCGTCGCTCCTCGCAAGCCGTCGCCCCGATGATCAACAGGCTCGGCCCCATCGCGGACGCCGAAGCTGTTGATCATCGGGGCCGACTGTTGATCGCCGGGTACGCAGTTAAACGCCTCTCGGCTTCTCTCCACGGGACCGGAGAGAGAGCGGAGAGCTGTCCCACGCGGCGCTCATCGAGCCGCTCGGCGCCTCTCTGCGAGCACTCGCGAGAGCGCCGCTGAGGGACGCGCGCAGCGCGCGAACTGCCCGGAGTTCTGGGGAGAACGGCGAAGCCCCCCTCGGATCGCTCCTTGGGGGCTGTCTACCGACCGTCGCCGTCGGTTGGCGACGAGAAAATGGCTCGGGCAGCGCCCTGCTTACACGAACCCTACCTGAGAGCCCGTTTTGATGCACGAGATGATGTCACCACGGAACATCATTTTTCTCGGGCACTTGCGCTGAGAGCCACCAGAGACGCGGGTTGCCGCGCGACGCTGGGCGCTGTGCGGCCCGGGGTCGCCAGGTTAGCTGGCCGAGCCAGCCAGGGCCCGGCTCCCGGGTGGCCGGGGCACACGGGCGAACGGTGGGCGACCGTCGCCGCCGCGATCCCCGGCGGCGAAAAGGCTCGAATCCACCGTGTGTCACGAGCGGGCAGACATGCGATCCTGGCAGAAGCCCTCGACGTAGCCAATCGGAAGCAGTCCGAGATGACTTCACAACGGTCGACCCTCAAACCAGCGGCCTCAAGCCTCGTCTGCAGTGACGCTACCGTGAACCTTCGATGCCCCGGAAAGCCCGTCACCGCGAGGAGGCGCGAGACAAGCCAAGAGATGCGAGTCTCGTCGTGGCAGAAGGTCGGAGCAATGAGGATGCCGTCCAGTCGCAGCATCCTGGCGAGGGCAGCGAGTGCTCCTCCGAGGTCCGAGACGAGGTGGAGCACGTTCGCGGCCACGACGGCATCGAACGTCCCACTCCGAACGGGAGGTCGTAGATGTCTGCTTGCCGGCAATCGACGTTCAACAACCCCGCGGCAGCGACACTTGTCGCGGAGGCGATCCACCATCGCGGCGGCGTAGTCGGTGGCTACGAGTTCGGCAGCGGCACTGGCGAGCACGGGGGTGACCAGCCCGGTCCCAGCCGCGACCTCGAGAATCCGTGCACGCCCCTTCACGGCCTCGGCGACGAGCTCGAGCATTCTCGGTAGCGGTTTGCCGAGGGGCCGAGCGACATGTCGTACTTCGATGCGTGACGCTCCCAGTACTGCCGATCTCTGTCTGTGCGCGGCTCGCTCACGCCATTCGACCTTTCACCGCCCGACTACGGCCCCAAGGCCCGCCGAAACCAACGTGAACAGCGTGAACCCGCCGATGAACGCGAGCACGGACCGGCGGCTGTCGGCGCACGCTTCGTGCGCTTCCTCCAGCATGTCCTCGACGGCGGCGACGGTGAGCAGGCCGGCGACAAACACGAGTCCAGCCATCTTCATCTGCTCGGGCGCATCGCGGAGAAGGAAGTAGGACGCCATCGCGGAGCCAACGACGTAGAGGAAGAACGAAGCCGTGAACAACAGCCGCTTTGGCCTGGGTACGCCCTTGTCGCGAAAGTTTGCGACCGTGGCGTATCCTTCAGGCACGTCTGCGAGCACCTGACCTGCGGCCAGAACGAGTGCGAGGCTCGAAGAAACGGCGGCCCCAGTGCCGATCATCAAGCCGTCACTGGTGAGATCGACCGCGACGGCCGCGTAGATCATCCACATCCGGCTGCGCCCACCGCCGTCCTCATTGCCTTGAGGCGCTCCACAATCGCTTCGAGCGCGATATAAGCCATGCCGCCGAGGGCGAATGCGAGCGCAACCCACCAGCCCGCAAGCGTGCCCAGGGCGTTCGGCATGAGCTCCACGGCAACGATGGCGATGACGATGCCGGAGGCAGCATGGAGAGCCCAGTTGAGGAACCGTGGCGACGGCTTTCGAAGCTCCGCCGCCATCGCCCCCAGGAAGTTACCGGCGCCTGGGAGCAGAGAAAGGAGCAGCACGGTCCAGATGCCGCTCATGAGCGCCCCTCGGCCTCCTCGGCAGCGGTCACGTCTCCACCGAACCGGCTGTAGATCGAAGGAAGCACCAGCAGCGTGAGCAGCGTGGCGGTCACGATGCCACCGATGACCACGGTGGCGAGCGGCCGCTGAACTGCTGCGCCCGCGCCTGTGGCGAGCGCCATCGGCACGAATCCGAGCGCCGCGACCAGAGCGGTCGCGAGCACCGGACGAAGGCGATCGCGGGCGCCCTGCAGCGTCGCTTCCGGCAGGGACAGTCCTTCACTCTGCAGCGTGCGGATGTGCGAGACCATGACGACGCCATTGAGCACCGCGATGCCGAAGAGCGCAATGAATCCGACGGCAGCGCTGATGCTGAGCGGCATGCCTCGGATCGCGAGCGCGAACACGCCACCCACGGCTGCGAACGGCACGTTCAGGTAGATGAGCACCGCTGGGCGCGCCGAGCCGTACGTCATGAACAGCAAGAGAAAGATGAGGACGAGCGCGGCAGGCACGGCGATGGAAAGTCGCTCAGTGGCTTCCTCTAGGTTTTTGAACTGACCCCCCCACTCGACGAAGTAGCCCGGCGGCATTTCGACCTGCGCGTCGATGCGCTCCTGCGCCTCGGCTACGAAGCCTGCGAGATCGCGTCCGCGCACGTTGGCCGGCGATGGCCACTCGACGCTGGACGTTCTCACGCCCGATCTGCGCAGGCCCGTCTTCGAAGGTCAGCGTTGCGAGCTCGCCGACGGAACGGTCGTGCCGGCCGGCGTCCGGATGGGAACGTTGCGAATGGCCTCGATGTCGCGCCGAGGGCTTTTTGCCAAGCGCACCTGCAGCGTGAAGCGGCGCTGGCCCTCGAAGACCTCGCCAACGGCGTGTCCGGCCACCGACGAAACAGCGTTCATTACCTCTTCCACGCTCACGCCGTAGCGTGCGATGGCGCGGCGATCGACCTGGACGCGCAGAAACGGCAGGCCGAGATCTGCTCCGACTCCACGTCGCCCGCACCGGGCACGTCGCGCACGATGCCCTCGATCCATTCTCCGAGGCGCGCGAGCTGGTCGAGGTCGTCGCCATAGATCTTGATCGCGATGTCGGCGCGCACCCCGCTGATGAGCTCGTTGGTGCGCAGCTCGATCGGCTGCGAGAAGAGGTAGTTCTGACCGGGCACCCGCGCAGCAAGGTGGCCTGCATGGCCTCGACGAGCTCTTCCTTTGGACGCGGCCTTCCATTGGTCTCGGGGCCTTGAGCATGATGAAGATATCCGACAGCTCGACCCCCATCGGATCGGTGGCGATCTCGGCTCGGCCCGTGCGTGAGATGACCGTCTCGACTTCGTCGGGGAAGCGCTCGAGGAGGCTCTTCTCGATGCGCGTGGTGTAGCGAACCGATTCCTCGAGCGGGACCGATGGCAGACGCACGGCCTGCATGGCGATCGCCCCTCGTCGAGCCGCGGAATGAACTCGGCACCGAGGAACGGCACCGTGACGACGGCGGCTATCAGGAGCACAAGCGCACTCGCAGCGGAAGGATGCGTCGCTTCGTCGTGAACGTCAGAGCGGGCTCGTAGAGGCGCTTGAGCTTGCGAAGGAGCCAAGTGTCGCGCTCGAGACGCCCGTTTGAAGATGGCGCTTGCCATGGCGGGCATGAACGTGAGCGCGAGTACCAGCGAGGCCACCAGCGCGAAGATGACGGTCAGCGCCATCGGCCGGAACATCTTCCTCGATGCCCTGAAGGCTGAGGATCGGCACGTAGACGAGCACGATGATGGCGACGGCGAAGGCGACCGGACGAGCAACCTCCCTGGCCGCTTCGAGCACGGTGCGCTGCACGTCCGGCCCCTGCGCCTTTCTCCGCGCGAGCACGGCACGATGTGCTCGACCATGACGACCGAGCCATCCACGATCAGCCCGAAGTCGAGTGCCCCGAGGCTCATCAGGTTTCCCGATACCTCGAAGGTGTTCATGGCGATGAAGGCTGCGAGCATGGACAGAGGAATCGCGCTCGCGACCAGGCCACCGCGCAGATTGCCCAGGAGGAGCAGCAGCACCACGATCACGAGCACACCGCCCTCGATGAGATTCGTGGCAACGGTGCGGATGGTGCGGTTTACGAGATCGGTGCGGTCGTAGAACGTCTCGATGGTCACACCGGGAGGCAGGGTCGGCGCGACGGCCTCGATGCGCTCATGGACGGACTGGGAGACCTCACGAGAGTTGGCTCCCATCAGCATCATCACGATGCCGGTAACCGCCTCGCCTCGCCCGTCACGGGTGACAGCGCCCTGGCGAATCATCGGTGCGAGACCGACCTCTGCCACCTCGCCGACCCGGATGGGGATGCCGCGCGCCTCGGATAGTCGCTCGCTGACGAGCTGACGGGCAAAGTAGATGTCGGTGCCTTCTTCGAAGACGACCGTCACCGCGGACAGGCCGAAGCGCGAGACGCTTCGCACTTCCTCGAGCCGCGGCAGTCCGCTCATCACCGTCTCGACCGGAAACGTGATGAACTGCTCCACCTCGGCGGGACCGAGCGAGGGGGCGTTGGTCAGGACCTGCACCTGGACGTTGGTTACATCCGGGACGGCATCGATCGGCAGCTTCTGCATCGCGCGGATGCCAATGGCCCCGACCAGGAGCACCAGGAAGATGACCAGGAAGCGATTCTTGACGGAGAACTCGACGATGCGATCGATCACGGCGTTCTCCTAGTGGGCGTGGCCTTCGCCGAGCTCGCCACGGCTGAGCTCCGACTTGAGAACGAATGCGCCTTCGGCCACGTAGCGATCACCCGCGGCGAGCCCGCTTCGAGACCGCACGAGGTCGCCTCCGCGTGAGGCGACTGTGACGGACACGGCCCGGAACTCACCTTCCTCCTCGGCCGGGACGAAGACGACCGTTCCTCGCCGAGCCGTTGCAGGGCGCTCGAGGAGACGGCTGGGGACGTTCCCGCCGGTCGCGCCCGCCGGACTGATCGAGAGCGTTCCGAAGAGGCCCGGCCGGAGCACCCCGTCGGGATTGTCGAGCACGACGCGCACGGGAAGCGTCCGCGTACGTTCATCGAGGGACGGCGCCACGTAGTCGAGCGGAGCCGTGAAGGTACGTCCTGAGAGCGCCTGCAGTGTTAGGACGGTAGACGCTCCCTCGTGGATCGCTCCCGCGTTCTGCTGATATACGCGCCCGACGACCCACACCCTGCTGATGTCGACGATCTCGAACAGCACGTCGCTCGGTGCGACGACCTCTCCCACGGTCGCGTGACGTGAGATCACGCGACCCGCGATGGGGCTCTTGATCGTGACCTCGCTGCCGCTGCCGCCACGCCCATACACCTCGAGCGCCCGCTCGGCGGCGGACTGCTCTGCCTGAGCTCGCCTCAGCTCGGCTTGCGCCTCGAGGAACTGCCGCTCGGCACCGATCCCTTCGCGCTGCAGCTCCTCGCCGGCGGAAGTTCGCCTGGGCCACATCGACGTTTGCGCGGGCGCGGGCCGCCTGCGCACGGGCTTCTCCGAGGGCCACGCTGCGAATCACCGCGAGCGCCTGCCCGGCCTCACGCGATCGCCAACCGAGGCGGTCACGCGCGCGACCTGCCCCGAGACAACCGATGACACGTGCGCCTGCTTGTCGGGCTCGGCCTGAACCTCGGCCGGCACCTCGATTCCGCCGGCAGCTGGCACGGCCAGGACGGATTCGATGCGGATGCCCGACCGCTCCATCGCCTCGCGGCTAACCCGTACGATGCGTTCGCCCGCGTGCTCTGCCTCGGCATGGCCTTCGCCCTCGTGTTCGTCAGCCGCTTTGTCGTGAGCGCCGGCGCCATGTTCATGGGAGTCATGGCCGGCCGGAGACTTGTTCTCCTTGCATCCGGTCATCGATAGGAATCCGAAGAGCGCTGCGGTCGCCCAAGTGAGTCGGCTTTTCATGGTTGGTCCTCTCGCGTGGGCGCGGCGTCCTCGGTCGGCTCGTGTCGTTCGTCGGGCCACAGGTCCGTGCCGATCGACGCTTCGAGGTCTGCCACCGCTTGGAAGTAGTCGGTGTAGGCGTCGAGGGCATCGGTTTGAATGCGCGAAAGCGCTCTCGGGCCACGGACACTTGCAGGATGTCGATCCCGCCGAGCTCGAAGGCCCGCTGGATCAGCCTGAGGTTCTCCTCGAAGGTCGGCAGAATCGCGGCCGTAGGTTCTGACTTGAGCAGCTGCTGCGGCCACAAAGCGGTACGATGCTGCTCGATGAAATTCAGCAGCTGCGATCCAAAGGCCTGCCGCTCTGCGTCCGCGATGCGGCTCTGCGCCTGCGCGGTCGCTCGTGCGCCCTGGTTGCGCTGAAAGAGCGGAATAGGCACCGAAACGACACCGAGTACCTGCGTCTCGGGTGGGCCCGCCGGAAACCCTTCGCGCATTACCTGAACGCCCAGGCTCGGCTCAGGCCATGCATCTCGATCGGCCGCCCGGGATTGAGCCGTCGCCTCGACCTGGGCGGCCTGCAACGTCCGCAATCGCGGTTGATGGGAGCGTGCAACTTCAATGAGGGCGCTAGTACCGGGCGGATCGCGAGGTTCGTCGAGGTTGCCTGCCGGCTCGGGCGGGTGGGCAGCAGGCCATCCGGCGAGGGCGCCGAGCTGAAGCCGGGCACGAAGGTAGCCCTGCTCTGCAGCAATGCGCGCAACGCGCGCTTGGCTTAGCTCTCCTTCGGCGAGACGTACCGGCAGCGGCGAAACGTCCCCGGCGCGCAAACGTCCCCGTGCGATTTCGAGCAGGCGTTCCTGAAACGTGAGCAGACGCTCGGCGGCGGCGAGTCGCTCGCGGGCTACCAGCGCACGATGAAAGGCGGCGTGAACATCCCGGTGGACCTCCCAACGTGCTTCATCGAGCTCCGCGCGAAGCCGTTCACTGGTCCGCTCCGCGGCCTCTAGCCTGAGCCCGCGCTCACCCTGGCGATCTCGAATCGCTGAGACACTGACCCCCGAGATGTCGACGTGGTTGGCGTCCGAATTCAGAACCCGGGCCAACCCCCACCGACACGTTGGGATTGTCTGGCAGGAGCGGCTCGGCGCCAGCGACTGCAGCATCGCCCAGGCCGACGCGCTCGCGAGCAACCTGCAGCGTCGGCGCATGACGATCGGCGTACGCAAGGATCGCATCGAGCGAGACGGGAGCGACCATGCGCCGGATCCGGAAGCGGTACGTCCGGAACATGGACCTCCTCGTATCCGCCCCGCGGAGGCTCGAACGCGCCCGCGCTGCGAGGGGGCGGGGTCTGCGCGGACGCGCACGCGCTCAGCAGGCCGACGGAACCGGCTGCGATGAGCGACACGGCGCGATAGAAACTACTACGCCGAATAGTAGTTTTGGGCGTACGACTTTGGTGGCGATGAAGGATCCGCATGGTTTCAGCTCAGTCCCAGGAGCACGGCCGCCCGCTCGATGCTGTGGTGGAGCATGTCGAGCGGACCCGTCCCAAGCACGTGTGGCAGAGCAGCGAGCAGGGTGACGAGCGAGGTGACCCCCGACCGGGGCGTGCTTCCGTGCGGGCCCCGGCCAGGTCGAGGCGTAGCCGAACAGAAGCTGCACGCGCACCCGAATACCGCCGATCCCGTGGCCGCCGATTGCGGCGACGTGCGCCGGTGCGGGCTTGGCCCCGGCGGCGGTCACGATGCTCCGCGCGAGCGCGAGAGGATCGGCGCCGCGCTGGACTGCTCTCCGGTCGCACAGCGCCTCGCGAGCGAAGTGATAGCGGGCGAGCTCGGAAGCGAGGAGGCGACCGATCGGGTTGATGGAGAGAGCCACCTGCGCCACGAGAAAGCGCAGCGGGTCGTTCGCTTGGGCATGCTCGACCTCGTGCAGGAGCACGGCCTCGAGCTCGTCGTCATCAAGGCGCGAAACGAGGGTGGCCTCGATCTCGACGCGTGGACGAAAGAGACCCCGGGTGCAGGCCGGGGCAACGCCGTGCTCGACGACCCGAATGCGCGACGAAGCGCGCGCGAGGGTGAGGTGTCCCTCGCAGATGCTTCGAACTCGCCGGGAGGCGGCGTGGCCGGCCGGGAGGGACACTGGTCGCGAGCGGCCTTCGCCCCGAACGCGCCGCAGGACACCGAGGCTGAGGACCGAGAAGAGAACCAGACCGAACAACACCACGTCGCGGCACAGCTCGCTGCCAAGGTGGTCGACGATGCACGCCGCAAGCGGTTCGCCATCTTCCGACTGGTGAGCGGCAGCGGAGACCAGCCAGATCACCGGACCGAGCGCGGGCGCAACGAGGAGGGCGAAACGCAAGGGGCTCACGTGTTCCGCGACACCGTCCTTCTTCGCCGGCAGTGCCACGAGGATGGCTCTCGCCATCACAGTGAGCAGCGGGACGGCGACGAAAAAGACGATCATCGCGCCGACCACGGGAAGACGAGCTCGGTCATCCGCCGAGCTCCTTCTTTTCTTTCGGATGAGCGCCTCGAGCTTTCCGAGCTCCTCGGCGTCCGAGTCCGCGACCTGATCGACCAGAAGCGCGATCGCTTGCTCATGGCCCAAGCCCGACAGAGAGCCGAGGGAGATCCCGGGCCATCGCCTCGGTGAACTCATCACGACTCATGCATGGGCGGTACACGTAGCGCTTGCCGTCGCGCTCGCGGCTGAGCAGCCCCTTTTCGTGGAGTCTGCCCACAGTCGTCATGACCGTCGTGTAGGCGATGTCGCGCTTGCGTTCCAGCTCCCGCTGCACGTCGGCGACGGCGAACTCCTTCCAGCCCTTGGACCACACGACCTCCATGATGTCGGCCTCGAGGTCGAACAACGCGGCGCGGAGACCTTCTTGCTCTGGCCGGAAGCGGATGCCTTTCATGCGGGAACTCCCATGCGAAGCATCTACTATAGGCGATCGTAGTTGGCGGATCAATCCGTCGCGACGGGGTGTTCCGGGGACTGTCTGTCCCGGAGGCTATGGCGTCCGCCACGATCCGCCGCAGCAGAGCTTTCTTCGTCCGGCGACCGCGTGGCCTGGCCGACGAGGTCGTGGAAGCGGGCCTGCAGCTCGGGCAGGCGAAGCTCCTCCATGCTGCTGAATCCCCTTCGTGCCGCCGACTCCTCCTTGAGGGGCTTGACCATGACTGGGCAGGACGATACAAACATTTGAGCGAATGTTCAAATGAGTGCAAAGACGGCAACATCAGCGTCCGCAGACGTCCAGAAGCGAACCCCGAAGAAGGGGCGCCAGGGAGCGCCTCAGAGGGGTGCTGCGAGGTCGTCTTCGTTGACGGGGAGCGCGTCGGGCGTGTTCGCGACGCAATGCTGCCGGACGATCTCGTCCAGGAGGTCGCAGACATCTTCAAGGCGCTTTCCCATCCGACGCGTGTGCGCGTGCTTCGGGCGTTGGCTACGGAGGAACTATGTGTTTGCGATCTCGCACAGGTGTTGTCGTTGTCAATCTCGGCGACGTCACACCAGCTTCGAGCACTGCGCGCCATGCGTCTGGTTCGCTTCAGGATGGACGGCAAGCTGGCCTACTACAGCCTCCGAGATCCGTTCGGGGGACGTCCCGCTCCTTGTTGAAAAGATCAGAGGCGGCGACGGAGAGGACTTCTACCCAACAGCCCTGAAGTTGTCAGCTTTGAGGTCGGCGTCGCGAGCCCGGAGCGCCGCAACGAGTTGACCGATGTCGCGGTGGCCCTGAGGCGACGGAAGGTTCGTGCGGCCTCCAACGCAGCGGTGGCTACCCAACGTCGCGCCATCCTCCCATCGCGACACCGCTTCACGCGGCCGCCGATCCGGCGGACGGCGCCGTTCAGGTTCTCGATGGGGTTGGTCGTCCGAGAGTCTTGGCGAGGGCGCCAGTCAGTCCCAACTTGGCGATGGTGAGCGTCTCCTCCATGCCTTCGCGCAAGCTGGCGGCTGCGCTGGGGTGCGTCTGGTCCAGAGAGTGCGCCAGGTTCTTGAGGAGGCGCAGGGCCGTCTCGTAGCTCGTGGCCTTGTACGCCTCGTTCATCGCCGCACGGACTCGCCCCCGCGACCCCTCGGGCAGGTGGTCGACGACGTTCCGCCGCTTGTGGACTCGGCAGCGCTGAACCAGGGCGAACTGCCGGAAGACTTCGGTGATGGCCTTCCTGAGACCCTTGCCGCCGTCGATGACGACCAGGATGCTCGGTCGGCGGGGACCCCGCGGCCGACGGCATCGGCCAGCAACTCCCGGCAAACGGTCTGGTTCTCGGTGGTGCCCTCCCGGAACCCCAGAACGTGCTTCTTCCCGGTCTCGTCGATGCCCAGCAGGATGAGCACCACGTGCTCGTGGTAGTGGATGCCGTCCACCATCAGCCCAACCCATGACCGGTCCCCGAGCGGCTCGCTCAGAGCGACGTCCAGCTTTGCCTGCGTCAAGGCCACGAAGCGGCGGCTGACCGCAGACTTGCTCGTGCCGAACTCCCATGGCCGGGCCGAGTGGCTCGAGACTCCTCGCGTACTTCCGCGTGCTGACCCCCACCAACATCTGCTCGACCGCCCGCGTGGTGAGTGGGTCCTCACGCTGGAACTGCTGGTAGGTCTCCAGTGGCACCTCCGTCTGGCCCTTGCGCACCCGGGGACGTTCCATCCTGGCCCGCCGGCCCCCGATGACCACCTCCCCCTGAGTCGCCCCCACCGGCTCGCCAGCCCCTCCTGCCGTGAGTAGCGTCGGCCACAGAGCTCCGTGACCTCATCCTCAAGCATGGCGGCGGCTACGGCCAGCCCACCCTCAATGAGCAGTTCCCGGAGGTGCGCGCGGGCCTCCACCGCCAGGCTCCCCACGGCCACGGTCCGCAGGCGCGGAGTCAGGTCTCGAACCACTTCCCTCTCTGCCGACTTCTTGCTTCTGTGCGACATGGCGGCTCCTTCTGTTGGCAACCCGAGTCTCTTCGACTCGGGGAGCCGCCTCTTCAAATTTCAACAGCCCTCGGGACATCCCCTCCGTTCGTCCGCGCACTCCTTGAAGATGGTGTCCGGCACCTCACGAAGCCCTCGGAGGGCGCGCCGTGATGAAGCAGTGCGGCGTCGCGATGGCCGTGTGCCTATTGATGCTGTCCGTGCTCCTGGGACCGGCCGGCCTTGGTGGCGCGATGTCGTTTGCGATGTATCAGGAGTGCGGGGCTGACTGCCCCTGCGATGACGAGACGACAGAGCGAACGGAAGCAAGCTCGGGAAGCGATACGTCAGCGAGCCCCGCTGACCGTTCACCCGACGACGAGTGCCCTCGAGACTGCCGCGATTGCGGATGCTGCGTCCACGCACTGCAGGCCGTCCTTGGGTTACCGGTAGCTGCAGCAGTCACGGCGCGGCCGAGTTCCGCCGGCCTGACGTTTCAGGACGACCCACCGCATACGGGTATCCTTGACGGCGTCTTTCGACCTCCGCGCTCCCTGACCTGAACCACACGTACGCACTGGTTTAGGTCTGCGAGCTCGCGCCTCCGTGGGTCCAGGGGGACGCGGGTCTCGTCCAGCAAGGGAGAATTGCGATGTTCCGAAGAAGGCTGATCGGCCTTCTGCTCGGCGTGTCACTGTGGACCTCGTCCGCAGCCGCGCAGGAGCAGCCCCAACCGATCGTTGAAATCACCCACGAGCGCGCCCTCGCGCTCGCCCGACAGCAGGCACCAGCCCTGGCTGCGGCCCGTGCTCGTGCGCGCGAGGCCGAGAGCCAGATCGAGGCAGCCTCCGTCTGGCGGTTCAATCCGCAGGTCTCGGCAGCAGCGGGGCCGCGCTTTCGCTCCAAGGGAACGATCCCGCAGTGGTCCGTCGGGGCACAGCAGTAGCTCGCGATCGGTGGGCAGCGGGGTGACCGAGTGGATGCGGCTCGGGCCGGCGCGGCGGGAGCAGCTCGCAGTGAAGACGCTCAGCGTCTGCTGCTTCGCGAGGTCAGCGCTAGCTTCATCTCGGCGCTGTACTGGGAGCGACGGATCGCGCTCGCCGAGGAGAACCTGCGCATCGCTGAATCCGTCGCGCGGGTTGCGACACGGCGGCACGAGGTCGGCGACGTCGGCGGCTTGGAACAGTCCGTGTCGGCGCTCGCCGTGGCGCGGGCACGCACCGACGCCGATCGAGCACGGGCCGCTCACACCCAGGCCGAAGGTCGCCTCAAAGCCCTGCTCGGTATCCCGGTCTCGAGTGACCTTTCGTGTCGCGGAGATCTTCGCCAGCTCGGTATCCCGGAGCCGGCCCCGGCCGCCCTCGGCGAGCGCCCCGATCTTCGTGCACTCGAGGCCGATATCCAGCAAGCCGAAGCGGAGGCGGACCTTGGGCGAGCCAGCCGGGTGCCCGACATCGCCCTGGGCGCGAGCTACTCCAGCGAGGAGTCCGACGACATCGTGCAGGGCACGCTCACCGTTGCGCTTCCTTTCTTCGATCACGGCCAAGGCACGACCGCGGTTGCCAACGCGCGTGGCGAGAGACTGCGCGCGGAGCTTGATGCCACGCGAAGCATGGCGTCCGTCGAGTCCAACACGGCGCAGGCAACCGCCGAGCGTCTGAGCAGCGCCGCGCGTCGATTCGAGAACGAGGGGCTCGTGCCACTCGAGCGTTCCGAGGGGCTCGCGACCGCGAGCTACGAAGCCGGTGCAATCCCCCTCGGAGAGCTGCTCGCGGTTCGGCGTGAGCTCGTGCAAGCGAAAGTCGACTATGCCGACCTTCTCCTCGGAGCTGCGACTGCCCGTGCCGACCTGGCTGCGAGCACCGGAGCGTTCCGATGAAACGTACATCAACCACCGGGTCGCACGAAGACCCTGAAAGGAAAACCTCCATGCGTCATGCATCCATCTCGCACATTGCCCTCGCCCTCTTCGTCTCGCTCGCCTTCGTCGCCTGCGAGAAAAAGAATGACTCGCCCCAGCAGGTTCAACAGCCAACGACTCCTGCCGCGCCCGCAGTGGCGTCGGCCGCAACTCCCACGCACGCGGCCCAGGGCGTCCGACCCGGCTCGCACGAAGACTGGTGTGGCGAGCATTCGGTGCCCGAGTCGTTGTGTACCCGCTGCAACCCTTCGCTCATCGCTGCCTTCAAGGCGACGGGCGACTGGTGCGAAGAGCACGGCCTTCCCGAGTCGCAGTGCTTGATCTGCAATCCCGAGCTGAAGATCGAACGGCCGCCTCGAACCGGAGAGACAAGTCCATGAGCGCCTTACGAACGATCATCCTCTGCCTGCTCGTCGCGCTACCTCTATCGGCGTGCAAGGACAAAGGCGACAACCGCCAGGCATCGCCGACAGGAGCCGCGAGCACCTCTTCTGCGCAGACAGCGGGACGGTGTGAACACGGCCTTCCTCCGGCGCTCTGCACCAAGTGCAATCCTTCCCTCGCCGCCGTGTTTCAGGCCAAGGGCGACTGGTGTGCGGAGCACGGCTTTCCGGAGTCGTTCTGCCCCATCTGCAACCCGGGCGCGCCCATCCCGGATGTCGGCGCCTCGCACGCAGCCGTCGCCGACTGGTGTGGCGGACACGGGCTGCCCGAGTCGATGTGCACCAGTGCAACCCTGAGCTGATCCCCCGGTTTCAGGCTGCCGGCGATTGGTGCGAAGAGCACGGCTTCCCAGAGTCGGCTTGCCCGGTCTGTAATCCACAAACGCCGCCCGGCGGAACGGGCCAGCCCGTCGCCGATTGGTGCGTGGAGCATGCGCTTCCTGAGTCCAAGTGCACCAAGTGCAACACTGCACTCGTGGCACAGTTCCGCGCGGCGGGTGACTTCTGCGAGGAGCACGGTTTTCCGGAGTCGGTGTGCCCGGTGTGCAACCCGCAGACGCCACCAGCGGGCGCCGAGCAAGCGGCCATCGAGGCTCGCATCGTCCGATTCCGATCGCCGGACATCGAGCGCTCCGCGGGCATTCAGACCGCCGCCGCCGACCGCTCGCAGGCATCGGCTGCCGTGGAGTGCACCGCGCGCATCGCGTTCGACGCGGACAAGGTGGCTGACATCCGCGCCATCGTGCCCGGCATCGTGCGACGCGTCCGTGCCGAGCTCGGTGCTCGCGTGGATCGGGGCGCTCCACTCTTCGAATTGGAGAGCACGCGGGTCGGAGAGATCCAGGGCGCCTTGCAGACCGCCCGCGAGCGCGTTCGCACCGCGCAGGCGAACCTCGCACGGCAACGAGAGCTGCGAGCAAGCGACATCGCCTCGGCTAGGCAGGTCGAGCTCGCAGAACAAGAGCTCGCCACCGCGCAGGCCGAAGGACGTACGGCCGAGGCCACCTTGAGGATGGCTGGGGCAGCTCAGTCGACGCCGTCGGGGCGCTACACATTGTCCGCTCCCATTGCGGGAACCGTGGTGCGCAGACCCGCGGTCGTCAGTTTGCTCGCCACCGAGAGCGAATCGCTCGCGACCCTCGCCGACACCTCCGTCATGTGGGCACTCTGCGACGTCCCGGAGGCGCACGCCTCACGAGTTGCGCTGGGGCAGAGGGTCGTCGTCAGCATCGATGGCAGCGAAGATGCCCCCATCGCCGGCGAGCTGACCTGGATTGCCGCGGAGGTTGATCCCCGAACGCGCACCGTGGCCGCGCGCGCCGAGGTGCCGAACGAGGGTGGCCGCTTGCGTGCAAACCAGTTCGCCCGCGCCCGCATCGAGACCGGCGCTCCGCGAACGGCAGTGTCGGTCCCGCGATCTGCCGTGCAACGTGTCGGACAGCGCGAAGTGGTCTTCGTGCGCGCGGGCCAGGGCGTCTACGAGCCGCGGGTCGTTCGGCGGTTTGGCGACGGCGAGCGCGTTCAGGTGGAGGGCCGTGTGCAACCCGGCGATGCGGTCGTGACCACGGGTGCGGTATTGCTGCGAACCGAGATCATGCCGGGAAGCATCGGTGCGGGCTGTTGCGAGGTCGAGCCGCCCGGTGACAGGCGAGGCGACTGATGCTCACGCGCCTTATCGATCTTTGCTTGCGCTACCGCCCTATCGTCCTGCTCGCCACGGCGGTGCTGGGGCTCGTCGGCCTGCTGAGCCTGTCCCGCCTGCCCTTTGATGCGTTCCCCGACACCACGCCGGTGCAGGTGCAGATCAACACGACGGCCCCGGCCCTGTCTCCACTGGAGGTGGAGCGGCAGATCACTTTTCCTGTCGAGCAAGCCATCTCGGGTCTGCCCGGCCTCACGGAGGTGCGGTCGATCTCCAAGTTCGGCTTCTCGCAGGTGACGGCGATCTTCAAGGACGACACCGACATCTACCTGGCCCGGCAGGTGGTCAGCGAGCGGCTCGCGGCCGCCGAGCTCCCAGAAGGTGTTGGGCGACCTGCACTGGGACCGGTCGCCACCGGGCTCGGCGAGGTCTTCCAGTACGTGCTGCACTCGGACACGCTTTCGGCCCAGGAGCTGCGCACGCTGCATCACTGGGTCATTCGCCCGCAGATGGTTCAGGTTCCCGGAGTCGCGGAGATCAACACCTGGGGTGGATACGAGAAGCAGTACCACGTCATCGTTGATCCGCAGCGCCTCATCAAGCACGAGCTGACCCTCGACGACGTGGCCCGAGTCATGCGCCACGGAAACCGCAACGCAGGCGGTGGGGTCCTGGACCAGGCGGAGAAGCTCAGCTCATCCAGGGCCAAGGGCTCGTCTCTGGAACAGCGGACCTCGAAGCGATGGTGCTCGCCACGGTCGGTGGCACGCCCATTCATCTGCACGACGTGGCCGAGGTCCGGGAAGGGCATGAGATCCGGCGCGGCGCCGTGACCTATCAGGGACAGGGCGAGGCGGTGCTGGGCTTGGGCTTCATGCTGATGGGAGAGAACAGCCGCGAGCTCACCCAGAGGCTCGAGGCACGCCTGGAGCAAGCGCGGCGCAGCCTCCCGGAAGGAGCCGAGCTGACCGAGGTCTACAGTCGCACCGATCTCGTGAGCAAGGTGCTCGACACCGTACGCACCAACCTGCTGGAGGGCGCGCTTCTCGTCATCGCCGTGTTGTTCATGTTTCTCGGCAACTTCCGCGCGGGCCTCATCGTCGCGCTCGCCATCCCGCTGTCGATGCTGTTCGCCTTCAACGCGATGCTGCGTTTCGGCATCGCCGGCAGCTTGATGAGTCGGCGCGATCGACTTCGGCCTCGTCGTCGACAGCTCGGTCATCATGATCGAGAACGCAACACGCCGCCTGAGCGAGGACAGGTCGGGGCGCAGCGTGCGCGAGCTCGTGCGCGATGCCGCTGTCGAGGTGCGCCGGCCGACGCTCTTCGGCGAGCTGATCATCGCCATCGTCTACCTGCCAATCCTCGCGCTCGAGGGCGTCGAGGGTAAGCTCTTCCGCCCGATGGCCCTGACGGTGATCTTCGCACTGGCGGGTTCGATGATCTTGTCGCTGACGCTGATGCCGGTGCTGGCCAGCTACCCGCTCAAGAAGAGCAAGGCCACGGCGACACGGGTCGTCCGGTGGCTCAAGAACCGGTATCGACCGCTGCTCGGCTGGGCCCTCGATCGCCGGAAGGTCGTGCCTGGCGATTGCGGCTCTCGTCGTGCTCAACGCTGCCCTTCTCGCGACGACTGGGGTCGGAGTTCGTGCCGCGCCTTCGCGAGCAGGCCATCGTGATCAACACCGTTCGCATCGCGGGCGTCTCGCTGGAGGAATCGGTGCGCTACGGGACCCAGATCGAGCAGTTGCTGCTAGAGCGCTATCCGGGCGAGATCGAGCATGTCTGGACTCGAACGGGGACCGCCGAGGTCGCCACGGATCCAATGGGACTCGAGGTGTCCGACGTGTTCATCACGCTCAAGCCTCGGGCCTAGTGGCAAGCCGCCAGCACGCAGGATGAGCTCGTCGAGTCGATCAGCGCCACGCTCGAAGGCATCCCTGGGATGCGCAGCGTCTTCACCCAGCCCATCGAGATGC
This sequence comes from Deltaproteobacteria bacterium, assembly GCA_016713425.1. Classification (GTDB taxonomy): domain Bacteria; phylum Myxococcota; class Kuafuiibacteriia; order Kuafuiibacteriales; family Kuafuiibacteriaceae; genus JADJPE01. Next base: position 25,474 of record JADJPE010000005.1, read on the forward strand.
GCGTCAACGAGATGATTGCGGGCATTCGTTCGGATGTGGGCATCAAGCTATTCGGCGACGACTTCGACCAGCTGCGCGACAAAGCCGACGAGATCCGCCGCGCTGTCGAAGCCCTCCCCGGAGCGGCGGACGTCACCGTGGAGCAGCTCACCGGGCAAGCGATGCTGACCATCGACGTCGATCGGCAAGCCGCTGGGCGCTACGGCATCCCGGTGGGCGAGATCCTGGAGGTGGTCGACTCGGTGGGAGCCCGGAAGGTCGGGCAGGTCATCGACGGGCAGCGGCGTTTCGACCTGGTGCTGCGGCTCGGTGACGACGCTCGGAGCCTCGCCGCGCGCATCGGTCAGGTGCTCATTCGCACAGAAGGCGGGGCGCAGGTTCCCCTCTCGTCGGTTGCCGACATCGCCCTCGTGGAGGGGCCTTCGACGATTCAGCGCGAGTGGGCGAAGCGTCGAGTGGTCATGCAGGCCAACGTGCGTGGCCGGGATGTCGGCTTCGTTTGTAGGCGACGTTCGGCACGTCCTCGACGGCATCGAGCTCCCCGAAGGCTATTCACGACCCTCGGCGGCCAGTTCGAGAACCTCGAGCGCGCGCAGACCCGCCTGCTCTTCGTCGTGCCGATCGCGCTGCTGCTGGTCTTCTCGCTGCTCTACCTCACCTACGGGCGAGCGGCGGATGCCCTGCGTGTGTTCACCGGCGTCCCCTTCGGGGCCGTTGGCGGGATCGTGGCGCTCTGGGTTCGGGACATGCCGTTGTCGATCTCGGCGGGGGTAGGCTTCATTGCGCTGGCCGGTGTGGCGGTCCTGGGGACATCGTCCTGGTCTCCTACGTCATGCAACTGCTCAAGCGAGGGCGCGCACCCCTCGACGCGATTCGAGAGGCCGCCGAGACCCGCCTGCGGCCAGTGCTCATGACCGCGATGGTCGCGGCCTTCGGTTTCATTCCGATGGCGTTCGACACCGGCGTCGGCGCTGAGGTGCAACGGCCGCTCGCGACCGTGGTGGTCGGAGGAATGATCACCTCGACGATCGCGACGTTGCTGGTGCTTCCGGTCCTCTACGCGGTTTTTGGGGCACGCCTACCAGACCAAGCCGGGGAGGACGTTCAGGCGGCCGATCGCAATGAGGTAACGTCACCCGGGCAGGAGGAGCCCGCATGAACCGCACAGCGCGCTGGGTTCTTGCGATCGCCGCGCTACAAGCGGCGTTGGTCGGGGTGTACTGGCTCATCGAACATCAAAGAGCTCCAAAGACCGACGAGTCGCTCGGAACCGAGCCGCCCCAGCGCGTGGACATGCCCATGCCTTCTCTGACCGTCGCCCGTCGCGACGGGACCCGCAGCGAACTCCTATCCCCCCAGCGGCGAACCCTCGTGCACGTCTGGGCCACCTGGTGCCCCCCGTGCCGAGCGGAGCTTCCGGGCCTGCTCGCCATGCCGTCGCATCATAGCGTGGATGTCGTGGCCGTCGCGCTCGACAAAGCTGGGACGACGTCGACCGGTTTCTCGGCAACATGAACGCGCCGAATATCGTTCTCGCCGGGAACGAAGATGTCGAGCGAGCACTCGGTGTGCGAACGTTGCCCGTGACCTTTCTTGTGCAAGCCGGTGGACGGCTCACGCTTCGGTTCGACGGAGCCCGCGACTGGACCGATGAGGCTTTTGTACGGACCTACCTCAAGGAGCGCGTCGATGGGCGCTAGCACGCACGCGAGCCCCCGGAACTGGCATGCCATCGCGCTCGCTCTGGTGATCGCGACGATGGGCTGCTAACGTGGTGGAGGCCGGCCTCGCACTCTGGGGCGGCATCGAGGCGGACAGCATCGCGCTGGTAGGGTTTGGTCTCGACGGCATCATCGAGTGCATTGCTGCGGCGGCCCTGCTGTGGCGGCTTTCGGTGGAGGCTCGCGGAGCCGAGGGCGCGACAGTAGAGCGTGCGGAGCAGCGCGTCCATCGCATCGTCGGCGGAACGTTCGTTTTGTTGGCGATCTACGTTACCGCACAAGCGGGCTGGACCCTCTGGCAAAGGGCAGCACCCGAGGAAAGCGCGCTCGGCATCATCATAGCCGGGGCTTCGCTCGTCATCATGCCCCTGGTGTCGTGGGGAAAGCTTCGGGCGGCGCGCGAGATCGGCAGTGCGGCGCTCAGAGCAGAGGCGAAAGAGACACTGGCGTGTTCCTATCTGTCGTTCACGCTGCTTCTGGGTCTCGTCGCCAACGCCTGGCTCGGATGGTGGTGGGCGGACCCGGTGGCAGCGCTCTTGATGGTGCCCTGGCTCATCAAGGAGGGACGAGAGGGTCTCAGCGGCGATGCGTGCTGTGATGATTGAGCGGCTACCGCCGCCACGGCATCATCCGCTCCCGGTTCACGGCGGCCTGCTTCTCGTGGTCGAGGTCGCGAACGAGGCGGACGAGCTCACGGAGGCTCTGGACGTCGAGGGCGTCGAAGTCGATCTGGTAGCGGCGGCCGGTGGCCCGGGCTGTCTCGGCCCGGAGCCACTCGATGAGTCGCCGCTTGTCGTAGTTGCTGGTCATGCCTGCTTGGTGAAGAGCTGGGCGACCTCGTGCTCGCCGGCGGCGGTGAGGTATTCGGCCAGCGACTTGCGGAAGAGGTCCATGCGGGTCTTGAGTCCGAGGCGCTCGCGGGCTTCGTCGAGGCGGGCGACGATCTCGGCCTCCATGCGCAGGGGCAGCACCTTCATGTCGGGGGCCTCGCCGTCGGAGTAGCGTCGTCGGACCGGGCCCGTCTTGATGCGGCCCTTCTTGGCCTCGCGGATCTTCCAGACGAGGTAGCGGCGGTTATGGGGTGCTCTCCATAACCGCCGTTATGTGGAGCCGGTGGATATGTGGAGTTGCGAGCGCGGCGCAGGTTGAATCACTGGAAGTTCAGCGGCTTGGGCGTACTGCACGGCTCGACAACTCCACATAATCGCGGCGTCGTCTCCGGCGACCGGGGCTGTCCCGGTCGTTCACCAAGGAGACGACATGCTGGAGAAGTTCTTCGAGAGACGCTTCGTGCTGGAGCGCTTCCGCGCGAGCCCCGTGGGCTCGCACATCGACGGGTTCGCGACGTCGCTGATCGCGCAGGGCTACTCGTTCCAGGCCGGAGGCTCGTGCCTGCGCCACGCGGTCCACCTCGGCCGCTGGATGGAGCCGCGCGGCATCGCGCTCCCGGCGCTCGACGAAGCGGTGATCGCCTCGTTCATGAGGCACCTGCCGACCTGTGACTGCGATGACGAGCGCGCTGGTATTCACGAGCGTGCCCTCGCGCGCCTACGCGTGTTCCGCCACTACCTGCAGGACGTTGGCGTCGTCGCGCGTCTGACTGCGACGATCGTCGACGATCCGCTCGTCACCGACTTCATCATGTGGATGCGGCAGCAGCGCGGGGCGAAGGAGTGGACCGTGAAGGCCTATGCCCGGGTGATTCGCGGGCTCCTCGGCCACGTCGGCAACGACCCGGCGAGGTACACCGTCCGCGCGCTGCGCGCGGCGGTGCTCGCGCTCGCCGACGGGCACGGCGCGAGCAAGGGCGAGCAGGTCGTCACGGCGACGCGGATGTTCTTGAGGCAGCTCGCCGTGCTGGGGCGCTGCCATTCTGGACTCGCGGACGGCATCCCTCGTCCCGCTCGCTGGGCTCAGACGACGCTCCCGAAGCACCTGTCGTCGACGGACGTGGAGAAGGTCCTCGCAAGTTGCGACCCCGCCACCACCACCGGGTTGCGCGATCGCGCCGTCCTGCTGCTCCTCGCTCGGCTTGGTCTGCGTGCGGACGAGGTGATCGCTCTGCGCCTCACCGACCTCGACTGGAAGACGTCGAGCATGCGCGTCATCGGCAAGGGCCGTCGAGAGGCATGGCTCCCGCTGCCGCAGGACGTGGGGGACGCCATCCTCGCGTACCTCGAGCGCGCCCGGCCGAAGATCGCTGACTCCCACGTGATCCTGACGGCGCGCGCGCCGTGGGCCGCCGTCAGCAACAACGCGACGATCGCCAACATCGTCGGACGCGCCGTCCGGCGTGCAGGGATCGACGCGCCCTCGTTCGGTTCGCACCTCCTTCGTCATTCGGCGGCCACCTCGATGCTGCGCGATGGAGCCTCCCTCGATGGGATCGCCGCCGTCCTTCGCCACCGCTCCATCGACACGACAGTCGAATACGCGCGTGTGGACCAGGGCCTCCTTGGCTTGGTCGCCCAGCCGTGGACGACGGCGACACCGAAGCCGGCGTCATCGTATCGCCCGCCGACGCCCAGCCCGGTCGTGAAGAGCATCGCCCAGCCGTGGCTCGTGGAGGTGCCGTCATGCTGAAGCAGCTCGTGACCGAGTACCTCGACACCCGGCGCGCCCTCGGGTTCGAGCTCTACGAGCCCGAGCGGGCGCTCCACGCATTCGCCGAGTACGCAACCGCGCGGGGCGAAGCTCACGTGCGGGCAGCGACGGCGATCGAGTGGGCTGGCTCGGCAAACACGGCAGGTCAGCGCTCGCGCAACCTCCACACCATCGCGCTCTTCGCTCGGCACGTTCGCGCCGAAGACCCGCGCCACGAGGTGCCGAGCAATAAGGTGTTCCCCCGAGTGCCCCGGCAGTTGATGCCGTACATCTACAGCCTCGAGGAGTCGCGCCGACTCATCGAAGCCGTCGGCACGCTCGGCATGCCCGGCTCGATGCGTGAGCTCACGGCGCAGACTGTCATCGCGCTGCTCTTCGCGACCGGGCTCCGCATCTCGGAGGCGCTCGCGCTCGACATCGACGACATCACGCCGGAGGGCTGCTGATCCGACGCACCAAGTTCAATAAGACCCGGCTCGTTCCGCTGCACGCGACGGCCCGCGCCGGTCTCGACCGGTACCTCGAGCGCAGGCGTACGCTCGGTCGATCGACCAAGGCACTCTTCCTCAACTGGCACGGCAAGCGGTTCGGTCAGCGAGGGTTCGGCATGGTGTTCCGGCGCATCTGCAAGGCGGCGGGCATCGAGCGGCCGACCGGTGAGCAGCAGCCTCGCGTTCACGACATTCGGCACACGTTCGCCGTGCGCGCCCTCGAGTCCTGCCCCGACGGTCGCGACCGCGTGGCGCAGCACATGACCGCCCTCACGACGTATCTCGGGCACAGGCACGTGACCGACACGTATTGGTACCTGCAGGCGACGCCTCGTCTGATGCGCGACATCGCCGACCGCGTCCGCGATGCGCGTGCCCACGGAGGTGGACGATGACTCCCCTCGCGCCCCACCTGACGGCATACCTCCGCGAGCGTCTCCCGCAGGAGCGCCAGGCCAGCAGGCACACCGTCGACGCGTACACCTACACGTTCAAGCTGCTCCTCGCCTTCACGACGAAGCGACTTGGCGTTGCGCCCTCGGCGCTCGCGCTGGAGCAGCTCGATGCGCCGCTGCTCCTCGAGTTCCTCGCGCACCTGCAGACCGAGCGGGGCAACAGCGCGCGGACGCGCAACGCCCGACTCGTCGCGCTCAAGTCCTTCATGCGCTTCGTGGAGTACCGCGTGCCGTCGGCGATCGAGCAGGTTCGCCGCGTGCTCGCCATCCCGATGCAGCGCACCGACACGGTTCTCGTGCGGCACATCGATCGCGCCGAGGAGGATGCCCTCCTCGACGCTCCCGATCCGACGACCCGGCTCGGCATTCGCGACCGCGCGATCTTGCTGATGGGGACCGCAGGCGGTCTGCGCGTCTCCGAGATCATCGGGCTTCGCCTCGCCGAACTCGCCTTCGAGGGGCGGTACCTGGAGGTCCGCGTACGCGGCAAGGGGGCGCAAGCAGCGTGGCCTCACGTTGTGGAAGGAAATCGCCGACGCCGTCCGAGCGTGGCTCGCCGTGCGGGCGACGCGCTCGTGCCCGAGGTCTTCCTCAACGCTCGCGGCGGGCCCATCTCGCGGTGGGGCTGCCGCTACGTCACCAAGCACGTCGAGACCGCGAAGACGAAGTGTCCTTCAATCGCGAAGCGCCACGTCACCCCACACGTGCTTCGGCACACGTGCGCGATGACGATGCTCCAAGCGACTCGCGACATCCGCAAGGCGTCGCTCTGGCTCGGCCATGTGAGCCAGAAGACGACGGAGATCTACTTGCAGGCTGACCCCACCGAGAAGCTCGAGGCGCTCGGGACGGTGAAGCTGCCCTCGCTTCGCAAGGGCAAGTTCAGCCCGCCCGATCAGCTCCTGGCGTCGCTGATGGGCACCGCACCCGCGCCGGTGCCGCCGTCGCCGCGCTGCAGAAGGAAGCCGGCGACCTCGCGCTCCCCGGACTCGACGAAGTAGCGGTGGAGCGCGCGGCGGAAGAGCTCGGCGCGGCTTGCGAGACCAAGCCGTCGCCGGGCCTCGTCCATCCGCTCAACGACGGGCGCGGGCATGCGGAGCGGAAGCACCAAGATATCGTCCGCGCCGTGGGCCACGCGCGGCTCGGAGCCAATGCGCATGAGACCGCGCTCGGCCTGCCGCAACCGCCATCGCAGGTACGCGACATCGGTCGAGCCCGTGGGCCTTCCGATCAGCTCGTGGTGGCGTGCCTGCAGCTCCTCGACGGACATTGTCTTCGTCGACGCGCGCGCCTTCGAAGCGGCCGTCTTGTCTTTCGGCGCCCTCGCGCGCGTCTTCGCGGTCTCCAGGATCTTGCGGACCAACCACACTTTGTTCGGGCTGCGAGTCGGCTCGCCGACGATCTCGGCGTACTTCTCCTGCAGCTCCGGCAGCCGCAGCGCCTTGAGGGACTCCTCGTTCATCTTGACCTTGCTCATGCTCGTTCTCCTTGCGAGCGCCACAAACCGGCGCTCGTGGCCATACAGGCTTCCCGGCGCGGGGACCTCAAGGTCATTCGACCGCCGAACGCGGCACGATTATGTGGAGTCGCCCTCGGCGTTCTTCGCGGAAGAACGCTGCTGGCGGGGCGCCGACTACACATATTCGCCAGCTCTACATAACGCTTGTCGCTCGAGCCGGTGTCCCGACCGACGACCTCGGTGTAGAGCTGCTGCAGCTCTTCGACGGTGAGCTTGCTGAGCTTGGGCTCTCCGTTCGCGGTCGCGGGCTCCAGCGCGGTGGGATCGGTCTCCGCGACCGCGCTGGCCGCCTCGGCGGCCTCCTGCTCCTGGGCTTCGAGGGCCTCCGCGATGCGCCGCAGCAGGAACTTCTTGTTCGGCGACCGCGTGGCCTCGCCGACGATGTCGTGGAACCGGGCCTGCAGCTCGGGCAGGCGAAGCTCCTCCATGATGCGCATCCGCTTCTTGTTCTCTTTGGTCATCTTGTCCTCCGGTGTGGTTGGGCCCGGAGGCTCCCGCCGGACCACCCGGCGAGCACCGCCGGGCGGTCTGTCTGTCAGTCCCCGCGCTTGGCGAGGTGCTTGAAGCAGTCGAGGTCGATGGCGCGCGGGTCGCTGGACACGAGGCTGAAGCGCTCCTCCTTCTCGATCCAGGGCTGCACCTCGACCCGGTCGTCGGCCGTCACCCCGCCGAGGCGCACGACGTCCTCTTCGTCGGTGAGGTAGCCGTCGTCGGCGTCGGGGTCGTAGTCCTCGCGGGCCGCGTTCTTGAGCACCGCGATGATGCGGACCTGGTGGCCACGCAGATACCGGTGTTCGTTGCCGTGGTAGGTGGTGACTGTGCCGAGCGTCTTCTTCATCGCGTCCTCCGTTTCGCCGGGCTCCGTCGCGTCCCGATCGTGAGGACATACAGGCGTCGCTTTGCGAACAGCTCAAGGCGATTCGACGCGGAATCTGACCTCTTTTCCGCGCCGGAAACTCGCGAGAATTCGGGCGAATCTGGCCGCAGATGTGGAGCGGGACCTGCATGTTCTCGATGACATCGGCCCCATCGCGCGCCTCGCCGGGTCACCGCTCGTGCATGTCCTCGATGGCATCGCGCAGCGCGACGAGGGCGGCCTCGACCTTCACGATGGCGGTGGTCTGCGCTTCGGCGAGCTCGACGATCTTCTCGTGCAGCGCCTTGAGCTCTCTGTCCTTCTTCTCGTTCACTCGCCAGAAGGCCCAGCCGAGCACAGCGACCAATCCGTAGGGACCGGTTGCCTGCAGAATCTCGGCGAAGGTCGCGAGCCCAGAGGGGTTCATGCCACGGCCTGCGGCATGAGGTCGGCGAGGTCGACATGGCGGCGCACGCCGGTAGCGCGACGGATGGCTTCCTCGTAGGCGATGCACTCCGGCATGCCGGCCTCGAGCCGCAGCCAGGCGTAGAGCGCGAGCCAGGCCCCGTCGGCGTGGTGGAAGTAGGTATGCGCGTAGATTCCGGGCACGCGCTTGTCGCCATCGGCGATGCGGTTCACGGCAAGACGTGTCCCAGAGATTCCGCGCCAGGCCCGCGGGATCGACAGGCCATCGACGGTGCCGCTCGTCAGCAGTTGAACGAGCCTTGCGGTGGCCTCGGCCTGCTCGGGCGTCGGCACGACGTAGCGCCGCCGGTGGGCCCAGGGGGCGTCGATCACTCGCTTCCAGGGGAGCTTCGCGCTCGCGTACTTCGGGTAGTACGGGCTGACGACTTCGATGCCCACCGAGGGTCCGTTGTGCCCGCCCGCGTGGGCCAGTCGGTCGTGAGCGAGGTCGCCGTGCTGGGTGACCTCGCCGTCGGGCCCAACGATGAGCTGCACGCCGAGCTTGCGCTTGAGCAACACCGCGCACCGTGGCCGCCGCTGCGCGTGACCGTCTCGTGGAGGATGAGCTCGTCGACGGTACGCCCTGTGCGGTCTCGGCCGGCGAAGCGGGTGATCGCCGGGTCGCGGCAGTTGCGAACGCGTAGGCCTGCCGGCGCTGGCACGTCGGCCCCGGCCACGATGAGCGTGTCGGTCGCGTTGCTCACTGTCGGCCCTCCTCGGGAGCGGCCACGGGCTGCTCGACAGCACGGCGGGCGCGAAGCCCCTCCGAGAACCACCGGTCCGCTTCTCGGTGGACAGCGGCTTCGCGGGTTCGTTGAGGAGGGCCGCCTTCCGGGTCGCGCAGGGCCGCGTTCAGCGGCCCGCGTCACCAGGTCGGCGTGCAGCTCGTCGACCAGCATGCGGTGGAGGTGCCCGAACGAGCCCTGCGAAGGATGCTCCGGCTCATCATCGGGCGCTCGCACGAGAAACTCGACGGCACCGCAGGCCGGGCATGGCGGCATCGGAATCAGGCGACCGTCGACCTGCTGGTCACGGGCACCCCGCCCCCTCAAGGTGGTCGAAGGCGACGTCGTGCTCGTCGGCCACCTCGCACGCTTCAATGCGATCGCAAAGTGGTGACTTCGTGGATGGCCATCGTTCTCCTCACGCGATCGCGGTGTAGGTCCCGAACCACCAGGCCGTCCCGAAGCCCGCGATGCTCGGTTCTCGAGAACCGGAAGGCGCCGCAGAACCAGCTGGTCGAGTCCCGCACCCACTGGGTGCCGTCCCACGACGCGTTCAGCGTGAACCAGATGGAGCTGGTGTCGGCGTAGACCCGAAGGTGGCCCGGTGCGCCACCGATGCCCGCCGAGTCCCAGAGGAGCGCCTTCGTGCCGCCGAGGTTTGGCTGGCGAATCGCGCGATGGAGCCCCGCGCTGGCCTCGTTGCCGCGGAAGTGGTCGTCCTCGAAAGCATCGACGATCTCGGCGAGCGCGTCTTCGACGTCGCAGGCGCTCAGGTTGCCTCCGGCGTCGGTGACCGAGATGGCCGATGCCTGGTGCGCGCCGCTGGGGTCGTTCAGGTGGTCGTTGATGTTGGTGAGCAGGGACGCGAGCTGGCTGTCGATGGTCCCGGCGGTGAGCGCGTGGGGCTTCCCGGCGACAGCGTCTGCGCCAACCCGGGAAGCCCCCGCCGAACCAGGTGCTTGCGAGCCGAGGTCGGTGACGATCTCCTGGAGCTGGGCCTGGACGCTGGTCCCGGCGATGTAGCTGTGGGCCACGGCCGCGATGGCGCTCGCGTTGTGGGCGTCCGCAGCCGCGCCGACGTGGGCATTCAGCCAGGCGAGGAGCTGCGAGAGCTGCCCATCGACGTTGCCGGCCGCGAGGGCATTCGGCGTTCCTGGAGCCGCGTCAGCGCCGACCTTCTGCGCGCCGGGCGTTCCCGGAAGCCGTGGACGAGAGGTCGTCGACGATCTCGTGGATGGCCCCCTCGACGTCGGTGGCCGCGACGAAGCCGTGCGCAGGGATGTCGATGTCGCTGGCCGGGTGGCGCCTCGCCGTACCGGTGAAGTGGTCCGTGAGCTCGGCGTCGATCTCGTCGAGCGTCGACTGCACGGTGTCGACCGCCGGCTGAAGCGTGCTCCAGCCGCCGCTGACAACCTGGACCGCGTCGCCCTGGGCGAAGATGAACGCCTGGCGCCGGGAAGTGTCGATGTCCGGGGCGAGGACCTGCGTTTGCCCGTTGCCCCGCAGGACATCGCAGATCAGCAGCTCGTCGGGCTGCAGCGGGACCTTGACCGCCGATCCGATGGGCCCGGGCGGGGCCTGACGCACCACGATCTCGAAGGACTCGTCGCGGCGGAAGAAGACCTGCTGGGAGTTGCCGTCGGTGCGCGGGTCGGACAGCAGCCGCTCGAAGCGGAGGAAGATACCGAGCCAGCGTTCCTCGCCGGCCGAAGGCACCTCGGTCGGGATGCCGGCGAAGTCGACCGCGCAGTCCACCGTCTGGCCCGTTCCGAAGAAGATGCGCTGGCCGAGGTTGTCGTACGCGCGTCCGGGCGCGGTCAGGTCGATGGTCAGGTTCGGGACGGGCGTGTGCGGGGTCGGCTCGGCCCCGCTGATGATGCCGTAAACGCCGATGTCCGCCGCCAGGTTGCGGTCGGCCTTTTCGAGCAGCTCGAAGGCCAGGTCCAGCTCGGCCTCGGTGACCTTCTGGCGGAAGTAGTAGTCGAGACGGTCTGCCATGCGCTGCCCTCGGGAGAAGGGTCTCCACAGGGGCAAAGCGCCCGATGGTCGGGCTGGGGACAGCCCTTCAGTGCAGCTCGGTGGTCACGCCCAGCTCGCTCGAGCCCAGCTCCCAGTGGTCGATGAAGGCCGGTGGCGACGGCTCGACGAGGTCGACGAAGTGGGTGTGGGCGGGCTTGAGGTAGTCGACGATGGCGCGGATCTGACTGCGCTCCGTGGTGCTGAGCGGGATGTCGACCTCGACGTCGAAGGCGTAGCGGGCGAACTGGTCCGAGGGGCCCAGCTCCCAGTCGACGCCCAGCTCGGACTCCCCGAGCACCAAGGTGGCGCCGTTGAAGGGCGTGATCGCGGTGATGTCGATGCCGAGGAAGAAGCGGATGGCGTTCTCGATGCCGACCGCCGTGCCTTTCTGTCGGTACATCTCCACCAGCACGGAGGCCAGGCGCCGCTTGTCGAGCTCGCCGAGGTCGAAGGGGAACGGGTTACCCAGGTCGTGGAGAATGAGATCGAGGAAGCCCTCCGGGGCGCGCTCGATGTCGAAGATGTCGCTAAAGCGGTCGCCTTCGGCGAGAAGCAGATCGACCGTCTCCTGGAGGCACGCGATGAAGCGCCGCAGGTCGCCGGTGACGTCGTCGCGGCGGTTGTGCCGAGGGAGCATCGACCAGAGGTCGAAGCGGCGCGATGCCGGACGCGGTGGTCGGTATCCCGTGAACACTGCAGTGTCGTCAGGGGCCACGACCGGGTTCTCTTTGGCGTCCTCGACCCCCGTCACGGTCACCCGGTAACGCACGTCGGGCGTGAGCTCGATGTCGAGCGTGACCCGGACCGCTGCGCCGTCGCTCTCGGCGTCCACGGCCACAACCGGTACCGCGGGCAGGTCGAGCGCCTCAAAGACGAAGCCCAGCGGGTCGGTCACGATCACGGGCTCGTCAAAGCCGACGCGCACGACCTTCGGCGCGACAGCCTGAGCGCCGACCACCTTCGGCGGCGTGCGGTCCTCGGCGACGAAGGAGTACGTCTCGTCGAGGGCATGGACGCCGCCGATGGTCGCTGTGACCACACGAACGTTGACGAGCGCCTGGCTGGCAGACGGCGTGGCTGCATCGAGGACGACCCGCAGCGTGTCCGCGGTCTGCTGAACATCGGACCGCGCCCCGTCGAATCCCGGCTTGAGCTCCGGCGCGCCGCCGCCCTCGAAGGCCAGCACACCGTCGACGAGGATGCGGGTGACAGCTCGGTCGATGCCGTCGGGACCCGGGTCAACGATGTCGAGAGCGATGAACCACTCGAGGGGCACGCCGATCTCGCCCGGCCCGGGGTCGCGGTTGATGAGGATCGGACGGGCCCCAGCGAGCTGGGCTGCGACGGTGTCGACGTAGAGTCCGGGTAGCTCGAGGGTCGCCATCGATCTTCCCTACAGCACCGCCACCAGCTCGAGGCGCACCGCGACGGTGTGGAGGCCGACGAGCTTCGAGACGTTTGCGGCGAGGTCGGTCAGCACTCGCGTGCGGCCCGGCTTGCAGCTCGCCGCGGCCAGCTTGGTGCCATCGACCAGCATGGCGACTTCCCATGCGAGACCGGCGGGCAGCGTCTTGGGGACGCGCAGCCGCAAGGCCGCGCGCACGACGTCCACATCCGTGAGGTCCGTCTGCTGCGAGACCTCGGCGTGGTCACCCGGCTCCAGGTCGAAGAACCGCCCGGGTTCGTCCTCGCCCATCACCAAGACGTTGTCGCCCGATGGCACTGGCGCGTTCAGGGGCTGGATGCGACCTTGCCCGAGGCCGAGCCGGCTGGTGAAGGCATCGAGCTCCATCAGACCTGCCGCAACAGCTCGAGGTGATCGAAGTAGCCGCGGCGGGTGACGTCGGCGACCGCCATGCCGAAGCCGCCCCGCCCCGACGTGAGCGGCTGGCTGCCGGAGTTGATGCCCAGGTGGTCGTCGATGAACTCGACCATGCCCGGTACCGCCTGCCAGTCCGGCGGCGAGCCCAGCGGGTGGGCGTCGAGGTCGTTGCGCAGCACCTTGAGCACGACGTCGCCGTTGTCGTTGACGATCACGTCGAGGCGCAGGTGCAGCCAGGTGCCTTGCGAGAAGCTCTCGCCCGAGGCGAGGAGCACGTTCGGTCCCTCCGAGTCAGGGATGCCGACCGCGACCGCGCCCTTGCGCAGCACGATGCGATGCGGGTCATCGTCGGAGAGCCCGAGCAGGTACGCGGTGTCGTTCACCGAGTTGCCCTGACACGAGACGAACATAAAGGGCGAGAAGCCGGTCGGGCCGCCACCGGGACCACGCTGAACGCAGCCGCGGATCGACGCGCCCTTGGCCATCGGCGCGAAGTCGACGAGGCTGCAGAAGAGACCTACCGCGCCCTGGACCGCGGCGAGCGAGTTGAACGCGAACAGGAAGCTCCCGCCGCCAGGCGGCCGCGCGATGCCGGCTGTCACGCCGCGGTCCACTGTCGCGATGTCGAGTCCGTCGTTGAGATAGGTCCAGTCTGCTTCGGCCATGGTTGCTCCTCAGATCGTCGTCGCTGGCGTCCAGCCGTTCTCGAAGTCCTCGTCGGCATCGACGCTGCCGTCGAAGAGCGCCGCTTGCGAGGTGACCGACGCCCACAGCCAGGCAAAGGCCTGATTGTTTCGCCAGGCGTCTTCGAAGTCTTCGCGGGGCTCGCCGTCGAAGATGCCCGTGGTGGCCGTGACCGCGCTCCACTCGAGGGCGTACGGGGCGTTGCTCCAGCCGTCCTCCATGTCCTCGACGGCGCCGTCACCGAAAGGCGCGGTGATGACCTGACCCGACGGCAGCTCGGTGAGATAGAGGTCGTTGCTCCATGCCTCCTCGAAGTCTTCGTGCCCCTCGGCGAGCGGATCGAAGAGCGCGAGCGCGAGGCTGCCCGCCGCGAACTCGGTGAGCAGCTCGAACCACCGCTCGAAGCCCTCCCACGCCTCGTCGGGCGCAGGCCCGAAGCCGGCGATGCGTTGCCCGGTGACCGACGTGGTCAACGTCCAGTGCTGGGCCTGTCCCGGCTCGGCACCCGCGTCTTCGAAGCTTGGATTGAGAATCGCCATCAGAGCAGCCCTCCGGTGTCGCCGTCGATCAGCGTCACCGTGCCAAGCACCGGGAACTCCTTGATGCCGAGGCGGATGTCTGCCGGCAGCGAGTTGAGCTTCAGATCGCCTTGTCGGTCGCCGATCTTGCGCACTCCGTCGGTGTCACGAATGACGTTGAAGACGTCGGACCAGGCGATCTCGCCGACCGGGTTGCCGTCAGCGTCTTTGATGTTGAAGCCGAAGTCGACGAGCGGGTTCGGTGTGCCGTCGGGCTCGCTCACGCGGAACATCGCGGCGAGGTTCTGCTTCACCCGCTCGCGAACCGTCGCCTTGGCCGCGCCCTGGCGCAGGTAGATGCGCGCCTCGACGTTGACGGTGCGGTACACCGGGTTCTGCACCGAGACCTGGAACGTCAGCGTGCTCGGGTACACCACCGTGACTTGCTCGAGCACCGCCTGCTTGAGGGACGCGGTCGGCAGCCCGCCGCCTTGCGGGATGACATAGAGCACGCCGCTGTTCTCCGCGACCGTGGTGTCCTCGTTGGAGGTGAGCATTAGCGCTCGCGCCACACCCGGAACACGCCGAGCATTCACCTCGAAGTCCTCCCGGGTGACGGTGCGAGTCAGCGTGCGAAGGCTCTCCGGGGCGAGCAGTTTGGCCGAGGCGACGCTCTGTCGGTCGGAGCCTCCGGAGGCAGGCTCGACGTTGGTGACGGAGACCTGCACCGGGCGACCGTGGGCGTCGTTGAACACGCCCTCGATGACCACGAGGCTGCCGGCCTCGACGTTGCCGCCGGCACCGCCTCCGGTCTTGTAGCTGGCGCTGATCGTTCCCGACGGAGGCGCGCCGCTGGTGCCGTTGCCGAAACGCACCGTCGCGCGGTCGTTCTGATCGACGAGCACCAAAAAGTGGCGGTCGTTGGGTCCCGACCCGAGCAGGCTCTCCTCCTCGACGTAGGCTCCGTTGGCCGCGGAGACCACGGCCGAGCCGTCGAGGTACGGCGTACGGTCCAGGATGATGTCGAGGCCAGCGAGACCCCGGGCGTCGAAGAGCTGCGAGTGGGTCTGGGAGTTCTCGACCACCCCCACGGCCGTTGGCGGGTCGGAGCCAGCGGGAATCAGCACGTCGGCGAGGAGCTGGAAGCGCACTGGCTCGGTCACCTCTTGGGTGCGCACGACGGTGCCGGCCGGGATGATCACGTCGGCGGTGGGCACCCGCGCCAGGTTGAAGACCACCTCGGCCGTGGCCGCCCGTGCTCCGTGGAGCCGGTAGCCGAGCATGCGCGCCAGGGCGATGACGTTCTTGCGCTGGGTGGCGGTGACGAGCCGCGACTCTCGAGCCTGCGCGTCGAGATAGAAGGTCACGACGTCGCCGACGAAGGAGTACATCTCCAGGAGCACGTTGCCGAAGGTGGCGACCGAGAAGTCGCTCCAGTCCGGGAACACGCTCCTGACAAGCGCGATGAGCCGCGCCCGCAAGGCATCGAAGTCCTTGTCGGTGTAATCGACGCTTGGGGGGCAAGATGGCCAACGCGCGAACCTCCACCGAGGCAAAGCGCCGGCCGCGGGAGGTGGGGACAGCTACGCAGACAGCGTCAGGGACACCTCTTCGACGCTGCCGGAGGCCGACGAACGCCCGGATTCCCGGACCCTGATGCGCAGCTCGAGCGTGGCGTCCGAGCGCTGCACTTGGACGCTCACCAGCTCGGCCTCGGGCACCCAGCGGCGCAGGGCATCGCGGATCTGCACCCGGGCGAGCTCGGCCAGGGCGGCGTCGCTTCGCTGGTGGCGCAGGAGCTCGAGGCCGGCGCCGAAGGCCGTGCGCCAGGGCAGCTCTCCCGACGAGCGCGCGGTCGCTCCCTGGGTGAGCAGGGTCTGCAGCACCTTGCTACGCAGTATGTCCGGGCCGGACCCGGACGCGAAGTCGCGCTTCTTGTCGCGTCGGAACGGAATGAGGAGGTTGGTCAACTCGTGGGACATGGCTCGCTCCCGGTCATGGCACGGGCACCGCGGCGCGAGCGTTCTCGAGCTGCTCGACGATGGCGTCGAGCGGCGGGATCACGTCGTCGAGGGGGCGGCCGGCGAGGTCGGAGAGGTCCGGGATCTCGGGCAGCCCCAGGATGCCGAGGAAGATGTTGATGAGGCCGATGAGCTTGCCGAGGCTCGCCAGGGCCTTGCCGACGTTGGCGGCCTCCTGGGCGACGTTCGCCTGCGCGCACTGAGCAATGGCCATCAGCCCGGCGTCCTCCAGGTTGGTGGCGCGGTCGATGGTGCCGAGGATCTGCTGCATCTGCTGCTGCAGGTGGAGCAGCATGCTCCGCGCCTGCCTCAGCGTGTCGATGACCAGGTCGATGAGGCCGATGATGGTCAGCGGCAGCGAGAGCTGCGGGATGAGCTTGAGGAGCTTGGCGACCTTCTCGGCGAGGTCGGGCAAACACGCGGCGAGCACCGTCGGGTCCGGTGGCGGGCCCAGCGTGTCCGGGATCGCCTTGATGCAGTTGAAGACCGCGACGACGGTGTCGATGATGTCGAAGATCGGCACCAGCGGCGTGAGCGCGGGCTGGATCACCTCCATCAGGTTGATGCGCTCGATCTGAACGCCGCCGGGGAGCGTCAGGTTCAGCGGGTCGGGGATCTCCGGGATCTCGATGCAGATGGGTAGCGCCATGCTCGTCCTTCCCTCAGATCGGATCCGGAATGGGACGCACCGCGCGCCCAGCGATGGTCACGGTGGTGGCCTCCAGGCTGATGGCACCGACCGCGCGGATGGTGATGGCGGTCGTGCCCTCCAGCGTGATGGTGTTCTCCTCCGCGTCGAAGAGCAGGTGGTCGCCGGTCTTGCGGTTGGTCAGCTTGAGCTTGCGGCTGTCCTTCGACTCGTCGAGCTCGATGCGGAACGTGGGCGTCGCGATGACGCGGTTGTCGGGCGGGTCCTTCTGCGCTTCTTCGGGGACCTCGCTCTCGCCGTTCGGCTTCCCCCAGTGGGCGCTGAGGTAGTACGGAGCATCGACGTCGCCCTGGTTGAAGAAGAGCGCCACCTCGGCGCCTTCCTCTGGCACGGCGAAGAAGCCGTGGTCTTTCATGCCGCCGCCCGAGGTGCCGAGCGGCCAGGCCCAGGCGCTGAACGGCTCCAGCACACCGGGCACGCAGACCCGAACGCGTCCGAGACCCTCCGGGTCCTTTCGGTCGGTGACGTAGCCGACGTACATGCCCAAGAGCCGCGAGTCGTGGGTGCCGATGTCGTCGTCGAAGCTGCTCATCGCGTCCCCTCCGGGTCGCCCGCGCCGAGCGGCCTGCCGTCGCGGCGGTACTCGATGCGGGTGCTGCCGCTCTCGGGGTCGACCACCTCGACCTGGGTCATCTCGCTGTCCTCGCGGGGCTGGGACGTGTTGCGCGAGCCGCCTTGCTGGCGCTGCGACTGCGCGACCGCTCGCGCACGTCGGCCCGTTCCGTCTCGGGTCAGCCTGAGCTCGCAGACGTAGCCCGAGGCCGAGATCACGTGTTTGGCCTCCTGCACGTAGTACTTGCCGGACAGAAGCCCCGAGATGCCGCGCACCTCGACGATGCTCTTGGCGTGCAGCGTCGGGTCACCGACCACTCGAATCGAGAGCTTCACCGTTGCTCGCTCGGCGCGTCGGAAGCGGGCTTGCGACTCTCGCTGGGCCCGGGCCTCGGTGGTCACCGAAGTCGGGTGCACGGTAGCCGTCGCGTTGCGAGTTTCGAGCGAGGTCGAGCCGGTCTCCGGATCCACCACCTCGACGACCTCGCTGATGGTGGTGCGGTCGGCTGTGCCAGCGGTTGCCGACGCCTCGACGGTCGCGCGCTGCAGCGGATTGCGACCGCGAACCGTGACGCGCCCAGCTCGGCGCACCAGATCCGACTCCACGTTGACGCTGAGGAGGTCACCCCGGCCCGGGTCGGCATACCAGGTGAAGACGTGCGTGGGCGCGGCGTCCTGGCGTCGCTCGTGGAAGTGGAAGCCGCCGTCGTCCACGTAGAACTCGAACTCCTCGCGGGCAGCGAGGCGCCGGAGGAATCGCGCGTCGGTCTCGGCGGTCTGGCTGATGACGTCGAGGGTCTCCTCCGTGTCGTCGACGTCGACGAACTGGCCTTCGTAGCCGTGCTCCTCGGCGAGCTCCCTGGCGACCTCGGCACGGGTGACGTTCTCCCAGTTCCGCGTCTTGCTCTCGCGGTTCATCAGAGCCGAGAGCGCCTGGCCCTCGACGGTGAGTGTCGAGAAGCCCTTGAGCTTCTTGATGACCACCCGCCGCGGTACCGACATGTTGCCCGGGTAACCCCAGGACACCTCGAGGACGGCGCCACCCATGAGGTCTTCGCGGTCGAAGAGCGCGAGGTCGAAGTTGTCGAGCTGCAGCGAGACCTTGTCCGCCTTGCGCTCGGCGTCCTCGAAGGTAAAGCCGATGAGGCGGCTGCCGAGGTCGAGCGGCTCGCCGCTGCCGGACTTCTCGTCCGGCAGCAGCGTGATGCGCACGCCCGGCGCGCTGCGGTCGATCACCGGGTTCACGAGGCGGCCTCCTTGCGCCCGGCCTCACCGAGAATCACGTCGGTGAGCACGCGCAGGCTCGGGATGAACAGCCTTCGGCCGGACTCGATGACGAGCGTCGGGTCCACGATGGGATCCGGCTGGAAGTCGGCGATGGCCCACCAGTAGCCGCAGGCCCGCGGCAGCGGCGCAAAGTAGCGCCCCGCCAGAGCCCAGAGCGTGTCGCCCTGCACGACCAGGTGCGTCCGGTTGTCGACGTGGGCGCGATAGCGGTACGGCTCACGGTCGGTGAGAGCCAAGAGGCCGTCCTCGCCGCGAACGCCGAGGGCGAAGCCGTAGCGAGAGCCTACGCGCGGCGGCACGTCACACCTCCTCCCGCAGCTCTTCGGAGGTGACGCGCACGTCGAGGATCTCCTCGAAGGTCACCGTCGCGGCGTAGACCAGCACCCGCCCGTCGATGGCGACCTGCCGGTACTGAAACTCCACATCGGTCACCACCGTCTCGACGGTGATCACCTCGGGCCAGATGAAGAGCGTGCGCGGTGGGGCCGTGTCGACCACGCCCTCGGTCCCGGAAGGTGGCACTGTCAGCGCCCGGATGAACGAGCGGAACTCCATGATGTCTGGCTCGCCCGGTTGCTCGGCGGCGAAGAAGCGGTCGAGGTAGAACTCCACGCCGGCGAGCGAGCGGTTGGCTGTGGACTGGAACTGGAGCACCTGGTGCGAGAGCCCAGGCACCGCGAGCCGACTCCAGTTGACCTGGACCTTCTCGGTGAGCTGCGTCGGATTGAACAGACACTCCATCGACTCGCCGCTCGTGACGTTCACGAGGACGCAGCGTGGAGGGCGGACCATGGCGAGTTCGATCGGCATCCCGGTCTCTCAGTACGCCGGCACCGGCGAGAAGGAGCGCGCCGCGGCGTCTCGGTTGGCGTTGTGGCTCGCCCGGGCGACGGTCTCGCCGTCGACCTGGACGTTGACCTGGAACGGTGGCGTTTGCCCCTGGCGCTGGGCCTGCGCGTTGGCGAACGCCATGATGTTGGCCTCGAGCTGGGCGAGCTCGTTGGTGCGCCCGGCGGTGTCGGCTGCGGCGGGCATGGACGAGGTCGCTGCCTCGGCCCGGCTCGCGGTGGCGTCGGTGCGGCCCACAGCGTCGAAGCTGTCCTCGGTGCGGACCTCGCTGGAGAGCGGAGTCCGCTTCAGTCGTTCGAGGCTCGACGGCAAGAGGGCATCGGGGATCTTGCGCAGCAGCTTGATGACGAAGTCGCGGATGCCGTCGAAGACTCGCTGGATGGCACGGCCTACGCCCTTGAAGAAGTCGACCACGGGGGAGAGAAAGCTCTTGATGCCGTCGGCGATGGATCGGAACAGCCCCATGAACCAGCGGCCGATGCCGACGAAGAATTGGCCGATGGCGCGGAAGAAGCCGACCACGGTGGCGATGGTGTTCGAGATGGCGTTGGGCAGCGTCTCGGTGAACCAGAGGTAGATCTTGGCGGCCGTCTCGCCGATCCAGGTGCCCGCCGCGATGAACGCGTCCTTCACGGTGTTGACCACCCAGATGACGGCAGTGACCACCTTGATGAGGCCCGCGAACGCCAGCGTGATGACCGTGACCACGCCGCCGAGCACCTGCCCGAGAAACTCGCCGAGGGACCGCCAGGCACTAGTGGACTCGTTGGTCGCCTTCGTCGAGTCCTTCGAGCTTCCAGTGAGTGCGTTCCAGGCATCGCGGAGCTGGCCGAGCGCCTCGCCCACGACCTCGAAGGCCGGACCGATAAACTCCTGCATCGAGCGGAAGCCACCGATGATGCCGCTGGTGATGCGGGTGAACACGGCGACGAGCTGGGTGAGCCAGCGGACCACCGTGGCGATGGCCGCGCCGGCAGCCTGACCGAAGCTTCGGAACTCGGACGAAGGCAAGCCGGCCGCGCCACCCGTGAGCCCCGAGAACAGCGCACCGATCTCTCGCCCCAGCTCGCTGAAGGCGTCCATCAGATCCTCGAAGACGGGCCGTGCCTCTTCAATGGTCCGCGAGAAGCCTTCCTTGAAGCCCTCCCAGACCTGCTGGATGCGGTAGACGATCTGATAGAGCGAGATCAGGAAGCGCTTCAGCCCCTGGTTCTCGGCGCGGTTCAGCTCCTCACGCACGGCCCCGGAGAAGCCGCCCTGCTCGAAGAGTTGCTTGAGGCCGTTGAAGAACAGCCGCACCCGCTCGCCGATGCGGCGTGCGAAGTCGGCGATGCCGCCGATGTTGCGCTGGAACGCCACCACGAAGCCGGCCACGACCGCACCGAGCACGGCGACGATCAGGATCGCGGGCAGTAGGGTCGCGAGGATACCGCCCACGGTGATGCCCAGCGCCTTGAAGGCGATGACCAAGAGCGCGATGGCGGCCTTCGCCGCGATGACCCCACCGACCAGCATCAGAAAGCTGCCCGCCGCGAGCACGATGCCGGCGAAGATGCGCTTGATGGGTGCCGGGATGGCCTGGAACGCCCGGAGGATGGCGTTGAGGGTGTCGACCACCGCCCGAACGATGGGCTTGAACACCGCGGCGAAGGGCTCTCCCAGCACCACCGCGAAGGTCTGAAGTGTGCCCTTGAGCAGCGTCTTCTGGCCCTCGAAGGTGTCGAGGAGCTGCTCGCGGAACCGCGCTGCCGTGCCCCCAGCATCTGTCATCTGGTCGCGCAGGGCCCCGATGGCCTCAGCCCCGCGCAGCGTCACCTGCTGACCGTCGCGCATGGTCGTGAAGCTCGCGTTGAGCACGGCGTTGAACGCGAGAAGCCCCCGCGCGCCGAAGGCGGTGACCACTCGGCGGTTGCGCTCCTCGTCACTCATGTTTGCCGTCGCCTGGGCGAAGTCGCTCATGATGTCGACGATGGAGCGCATGCGGCCGCTCTGCTGATCGAAGACCTGAACCCCGGCGCTGGTGATCGCCTGCTGGGCGCGGCTCTCGGCTCCCACCCGTCGCACCGACTCGCGGAAGGCCGTGGCCGAGCTCGACGCGTCGATGTTGCGGTTGCGGAGCAGGCCCATGGTGATGAGCACGTCGTCGAGGTTCTGGCTGAACACCGCACCGGTCGCCGCGGCCTTGGACAGGCCCGCCTCGAAGTCGCGGGTCTGGAAGTTCGTGAGCTGGGTGATGCGCAGCAGCTTGTCGGTGACGCCCGAGGCTTCCTCGGCGGCGAAGCCGTAGGCGTTGAGCGTGCCGACCACGGCCTCGGCGGCCTGGGCCACACCGAGCTGGCCAAGGGATCCCGCGGCGAGATCGAGGACTGGGATGAGCGTGCGTGTGGCCTGCTCGGCGGTCTGGCCCGCGGTCGCCAGAGACTGGAGCCCTGCCACCGCCTCATCAGGCGAGAACTGGGTCTCGATGCCTGCTTGGATCGCCGCGTCTCGGAGCATGCCGAGCTCGCGCGTGGTGGCCCGGGTCACCGCCCCGACCGCGGCGAGGCCCTGCTCGAATCGGCCGGCGGCGTTCGCCAGCGACAACGCCCCGGCGACCGCGGCAGCACCAGCCGTGAACACGGCGAGCCCGATGCCGAGCTGCTGGAACGCGCTGGTCATGCGCGTCGTGCCACCGGTGACCCGCTCGTCGAGGCTCGCGAAGCGACGCTCGACCGTGGCCATCTTCGCCGAGGCGAGGTCGCGTGCGGTGAACACGAAGCCGAGGCCGAGGTTGTTGAGCGCCACGGCCTACGACCTCCGCTTTCCGGCCTTCTCGATCTCCTTGGCTTCACGAGAACGCTGCTGGCCGATGCGCTCGAGAAACCAGTCGCGGTCGGCGGTGGTCATGGCGAGCACCTCCGACAGACTCGCGCCAAGGCCCGAACCTCCGTGCTGTCGCCAGCACATCTGGAAGATGCCCTCGCGCCAGCCATCGAGGTCTACCCCTGGAAAGAGCTCGTGCGGCCCCGGCGACGTGCCGCCCTCTCCTTGCCGGGCATGAAGAAGGTCCGATCGAAAGGGAGGTCGACCTCCTGGGTGGCGAAGCACTCGGGGCACTCGATCTCAATGCCGGTGTCCACACCGCAGTCGACCCGGTCGAACTCGTCGACGAGGAAGTCGGCATCGCGCAGGCTCAAGTCCTCGATGAACTTCTTCTTGTCCCGCGCCTCGACGCCTTCGACCTCGAGCACGCGGAAGGCCAGCATCGCCGAGAGGAGCTGGTCGCCCGCGTTGCGCCGGAGCTGCGGGAGTTTGCGCTCATCGGCGCCGGTGAGCAGCCGGAACCAGACCCGCTTGCCGGCGTCGGGCAGCGTCGTCTCGAAGCGGTTCCCCGCGAGCAGCGCGGCGCGGCTGTCCTCGGACAGCGGTCGGCAAGGTAGCTCGGCGAGGTCCAACTCCCATTCGATGCGCGCACGGCAGGCCTCGCTGTGGCAGTTGATCGCGAAGGCGTAGGTCGGGCCGTAGGTGAGCGCGCGGATCTGCAGCAGCGCGAAGAACCGATCGCCCTGGAGCACCACGCCCCAGTCGATGGGCTTCTCGCCGAAGTCGTAGGGCCCCGCGTCGAGCGTCTCCTCCCAGCAGGCCGCGAGCAGCTCGTCCACCTGGCCGCCAGACTTCGCGAGGCGCCGATCGGCGAGGACCCGCTCCTCGCGGACCTTCATGCCGCGGATTCGGCCACTGAGCCCCGACGGGCAGGTGATGATTTCGGACATCGGCGCGCACCTCCTGGAGATGGGTCTCCCGGGAAGGCAAAGCGCGCGGCGTCAGGGGTGGGGACAGCGCGGACGGACAGCGCAAGTTGAGTCGAATGCCTGCCTGTCGGAAACTGCCCAAGGATGTCTGAGCCCGTCACCATGTTTGCCAAGACCACGGCCTTGTTCGTGGCGACGGCCGTTGCCGAGATCATCGGCTGCTATCTCCCGTACCTCTGGTTGCGCAAGGGGGGCTCGGCCTGGCTTCTGCTACCGGCCGCCATCTCTCTTGGCGCCTTCGCGTGGCTCCTGTCGCTCCATCCGACAGCCGCCGGTCGCACCTACGCGGCATACGGAGGGGTCTACGTGTCGACGGCAGTGCTCTGGCTCTGGTTGGTCGAGAAGCAGCAGCCAGACCGCTGGGACGTGATCGGAGCCTCGGTGTGCCTCGTGGGCATGGCCATCATCGTGCTGGGACCCCGTGGCTGACGCAGTGGACATAGCGGCGCTCGAAGCGGTTGCGAAGGGGTCGTGATTCAGTGATCCCTTCCCTGGACAAGCTCGTGGAGCCGGAGATCATCGAATGAACGAATCACCCCCGACGCTCTATCACGGTGCCCGTGTCGTGCTGGGTCGCGGAGACGCGATTCCGCCGCGCGACGGCTTCGTTTACTTCACTCCAAGCCTCGACGCGGCGATCTGGGCGGCAGAGCTCTCGGAGGGTGACGGCGAGCCCCGTGTCTATGCGGTAGCGGTCACAGGCTCGACAGAGAACGCTGAACAACAGCCCGACTACACCGCGCCACCGCATCCAGCGATGTCGTGGCGCTCCCGAGAACCGCTGACGGTCCTCAGTGAGGTCACAGAGTGGACCCACTATCACGGTACGCGCGCTCACCTCCGTCCCGGTGACCTGATAAAGCCCGGACACGCGGCGAACTTCGGCCCTACGCCCCGATCGGCGAACTTCGTGTACTTCGCCCGAACCTTGGACGCCGCGATCTGGGGCGCCGAACTGGCCGCCGGCGAGGAGCCAGGACGCATCTACCTCGTTGAACCGACGGGAGAGATCGAGAACGACCCAAACCTCACGAACATGAGGTTCAGGGGCAATCCGACCAAGTCCTTTCGTTCGAGGGCGCCCCTTCGCGTCGTTGGTGAGCTCCAGGGGTGGGCAGGTCATCCGCCCGAGACAATTCGCGCGATGAAGAACGGGCTCGCGCGACTCGAACAAGAAGGCGTCGAGCCGGACGACGATTGACATCCCCCCCCTCCGTCTACTGAACCAGCTCGAAGAAATCGTACGTCAGCGTGACCGACTCGATGACGTTCTCGTCCGCCTCGTTGTCCCAGTCGCCGGCGACGAACTTCACAGGCCAGGCGCGGGAGAGCGACCAGCGGCGCAGGGTGGTACCGTCGCGGTCCTGCTGCACGATGTCGAGGTTGCGCTTGTAGAAGACGTCGTTGAGGCCGAGCCCGCTCGAGGTGATGGCGACGTCCTGGAACCAGTCGAAGAGGTCGCGGTCCTGAGTAGCGCCGCGCTCGAGCGTGACGTCGGCGAAGGTCAGGCGGCCCGGGCTCTTGTTGGGGATGAGCGAGCCGCCCTCGAAGTACTGCACGTTGGCGACCTCGACCGAGAGCTCGCTGCACTTCTGAAAGCCGGCGTGGCCGATGTCGTCGATCTCGACGATGAACTTGAACTTCTTGTGGAAGCTGCGGGGATTGCCGATGACCGCCATGGTGTCCTCCTACGTCACGCGCCGGCCGCGGCGAGCTCGGCTTCGAGCGCCCGCGTGTCCTGAGAGATGCGCAGCACGATGAACTCGGCTGGCTTGTTGGTGGCGAGGCCCACCCGGGCGATGAGCTTGCCGGCGAAGATGACCGAGGGCGTGTTGAGCTGATCGGAGACGTCCACGAAGAACGCCTTGGCCGGCTCGCGCGAGCGGAACGCGCCGTTGTTCATCTGCGTGAGCAGGAACGCCGTGATGGTGCGCCGCACCTGGGCGCGCAGCCCCTCGGTGTTGTTCTTGTGCCGCGAGAACTGCAGGCCCTCCTTCAAGCTGCGCTCGATGAAGATGACCCCGCGCCGCTCGGCCACATACGGGAAGTTGCTGTCGCCCTTGAGCGTGCGCGATCCGTCGATGAAGCGCGGCAGGCCCGGGCCCGTGGTGAGCGGGTTGATGCGCTTCGGGTACACGAGGTCGCGCTTGGCTTCCTCGAGCACCTCGTCGGTTTCGAAGCCGAGCACCCCGAACATGCGGCCCTTGTCGATGCCCGCGGGCGGGTCGTAGACGCCACCCGGCGTCGCGCCGTCGGTGCGCGCGTAAACCCCGGCAACGATGCCCGAGGGCGGCACCACGATCTGCTCGGCCGCTCCGAACACGCTCTTTGCGGGGTTGAGCACCTTCACCCGCGGCCAGTAGATGGCGGCGAACTCCGAGAGGTTGAGCAGCGCCGCGGTCGCGGTGACGTAGGTGACGATGTCCGTAGCGCCCTGATTCTCGGGCGGGTCGAGCACGGCGAACACGCTGCCGTCGCGCGCCACCTCGCAGTAGCTGATCATCGCGTTGTGGACCGCGGGCGTGGCCCGGCCCGGCACGGTGAGCAACGTCAGGTCCTGCACCTGGTCGAGAGCGCGGATGCCCGTCTTGCCGACGTCGCTGCCGATGAAGTCGTTGTCGTCGAGCCCGGTGAGGCCGTCGTCTCCTCCGGTCAGCGCGACCGTCTGTGCATCGGGAACCGGTGCACCGGGGAGCAGCTGGTCGATTACGCGGACGAGCACCGAGCCCAGGCGCACGTCGTTGACGATGCGCTCGATGTACCGCTCGGCGGTCGGATCCATCGAGAGGTTCGGGAAGGTCTCGCGGTAGACGCCGTCCTCAATGACCGCCAGGTCGAACTCGGCGGCGTCGCCCGAAGTCGCAGCACGCACCTCGGCTTCGACCCGGTTGGCGTAGCTGCCCGGGTCCTTGCCTTCGACGCGCACCGAGTTGGCCGAGCCGGAGTCGCTCCCGGCGTGTGGATCAGTGTCGAGACCGAAGGCCGCCGCCGTGGCACCACGAGCCTGGATCGATGCGGTCGAGCCAGTGGCCGTGGTTCGGACATCGAGCACGTTGCCGATCGCTGCATCGACGACGATGCCAGTGATGGCGGCTTCGACGACGGCCTTCACCTCGGCGATGGTGACCGCGGAGAGATCGGCGACGTTGCCAGTGCCGGAAACGACGCCCGCCGAGAACGCCAGCGCAGCGTTGGCGGTGCCGCCGGTCACCTCGACCGAGCTGCCGGTGCCCTCGGTGTCGCTGGCGAGGGTAAGCACCCCGCCGAGCACCAGAGCCTTGCCGCCGTCGATGCCGGCGTTGATGACCGCGGCCACCTCCTCGGGCGTCGCGTTGGCGATGTCGCCGAACTCGGCGGTGAGGAGGGTGACGGTCTGTTCGGGGCCGCCGTCGATCCGGAGCGTGAGGGTCTGTCCGTCCGCCAGCGCGAACGGGGGCGTGCCGCCAGCGGCTGCCTGGGCTGCGGTGGCGTTGAAGGTGGCCGTCTCATCGGCGCCGCCGTTCACCGACAGCACGACGACATCGCCGTCGGCGAGCGGGAACGGTCCCGGGATGGCACCAGTGATGACCGCCGGCGTGGGAGCGCCCGGAGAGACCAGATAGCCGAAGCCGCGCACGGCGGTGGCGCTGCCTGGATCCGTGATGTCCGTGTGGTGAACGGTACGGACGACCCACAGCTGGCTGCCGCCGTTCTCGAAGAAGCCCATCGCGGCGAGGGCCAGATCCGAGTCCGCCGTGAATCCGCCGAACTTGGTCTCGAACTCCTCGAACGAGGTCACGAGCGTCGCCTGGCCGATGGGACCGCGCTCGGTGATACCGATGGCGCCGACCACGGCAGTGGGCGCCGAGGGGATGCCGCGGACCCGCGGTTCCTCTTCGACGACGACAATCTTGGAAGAGAGAAGCTGTCCTCCCATGGTCTACCTCGATCCCTTTCGTGGTCTGGCCCGGCGGCTCTCGACGGAGAAACGCTCGGTCTTGCTAGCGCGCGGCTTGGGCTTGGGCGCGACGCGCTCGACGCCCAGATCGCCGGAGGCCACGGCACGGATGACGTCGCCGAGCTTGAGCACGGCCTCGGGAAGCTCCGAGCTGCGGGCGCCGGCGGCAAGCGTCAGCGACTGGGCCACCCGCCGTCGCGTTCGCCGGTCCACGACGGTGCAACCGCAGCTCCCCAGCACTTCGCAGTAGGTGGCGTGCGCCAGGGTGAAGAGCTTCATGCGCCGGGCGCGGTTGATGAGAATCACGGTCACGGTCCACCTCCCGGAAGAGCGGGCGCAATGGCCTCGGTCTCGAGCTCGGCCGTGTCGACCGCCTTGCCGAGGTCGAGCGGCAGCCCCTCGTCGATGTCGAAGCCGCGCACGACGAAGCCGCACGTGAAAGCGCGCACGTCGTCGGGGCCGTCGAGGCGCGTGCGGTACTCGCCCTGCGGGTCCATCTCCCAGCGAACGGTGCCCTTGGCCGTGTCGTCCGGATTGCGGAACAGCTCGAGCCAACGGGTGCGGTTGAGGAAGGTCGCGACGGCGGCCATCAGGTTGAGCAGCTCCACCGTGCGGTTCGACGCGCCGGTGATGGTGAACTCCAGGTCCACCGTGAACGGCGGCCGCCGGCGCAGAAGCTCGGGGCCCGCGATCCCGGCCACCGCATCCTCGTGGGGCACGTTGCTGGAGAAGAAGCGGTTCTCGTCGATACGGGGCCCGGACAGCACCACCGCGGGCAGCTGCGCGAGCGCGATGACGTTGACCCCGTCGATGACGGTGTCGTCGTAGTCGACCGAGACGGAGATGCTGGTGGCGTCCAGCACCTCGCGCCTGAGCCGCTGGAGCAGTTCTCGGACGATGCGGGTGAGGTTCGACTCCTCCGCGATGCGTGCCCGGAGGAATCGGTACGCGGCAGCGAGCGTCGCCTCTTCGCCGGGCACGGGCACGCCGCCACCGTCGAGGTTGCGAACGGTGACATCGACGCTGCCGTCTGCGTGGGCAGGCGTGCGGACGTCGGCAATGCTGGCCCCGGCCTCATCCCGCAGCGACTCGACCACAGCCGGCACGCCATCGAACAGCACCTCGACAGCCGCGGCAAAGTCGATCCCCGTGACGCGCACGAGGTCGCCGCCGGCAGCCGGGCCAGAGCTGGGAGACACGGAGGTGATCGTCGGAACCGACATCACCGACCTCCCAAGCCGCTGAGCGCAGCAACCCGCGCGAGGAAGCGCGCCTGGGCTCCCTGCGAGAACTTCTTGAACGCCGGGCGCAGAAACGGTCGCGCCGGCACGTTGATGATCACCACGCCCTTGCCGGACCCGCCCCTGGGCTCCTCGCCGGCCTTGCGCAGCAGCGCGAAGAGGAACCGGCGCATGGCCGGCGTCATTGGGACGATGATGGGCCCCTTGCCGAACTCCTGGACTTGGGCGACGTCGACCAGCGCCTTGCCGCCCTGGGCTCGGGCCTTGCGGGGCACGCCGATGAAGGCCTCGTCGCCCTTCACGATGGCGGCGACGGAGTTGCGCAGGTCGCCTTTGACGAGCAGCGCCTTGGTTCCGCCGCGGCCCTTCATCTCGCGAGCAGCGAGCGTGAGCGGGCTCGGCGGCGCGAGCGCTTCACCGCCCGGGGCCTGCTTGGTGATGCCCTGGACGATCTCGTTGCGAAGGACCTGCGCCTCCTGCCGGAGCGCAGTACCGACCGCGGCCTTGAAGCGGATCGGCCCCGCTCGCAGGATGCGGCGTGCAACCGCCCAGTCACCGGTTTTCTGGACGCTCATGCGGCCCTCCCGGCGGCGAGCTGGCGGTCCTCGAAGGCGACCAGCAGCAGGTTTCGGCTCGGGCGCGGGCGATGGAGGCCGAAGCCGATCGGTCGCGCCTCGCTGACGTAGAGACCGGGCGGCGTCCGAATCGCCTGCACGAGGGCGCCCGCCTTGTCGTAGAGGGCACCGAGCCGATCACCGGGCCGCACCAGGGACTCGCCAGTGGGCGCATCGACCAGGCCGAGCTGCTCGAGGTCGCGAAAGTGAAAGACCAGCTCGACCCGCGAGCGCCGCGAGTTACCGGCCGCGAACATGCGCAGCTCTTCGAAGGTCTTGGGCTCGACCTGACAGGGCACGCGCACGGCGGGATGCTCGACGCGCACTGGCTCGCCGATCCCGTCGTCGTTCGAGTCGACGCCCACCGGCTCTTTGAAGTCGGGGTCGTAGCCCGAGGTGAGCGGTCCGGCGCCGTCCGGGTCCGTGGAGGCCGTGCCCGCCGTGTCGAGACGGTGGAGCTCGGCCAGGAACGGGAAGATGAGGCGACCACGCATCACGCAGCCCCCAGTCCAGGCGGCCGCCGGTAGCGAGCGACGATGCCGTCGATGTCGGGGTCTCCGGTGAAGGTGCTGCCGCCTCCCGAGACGCGGTCGAGCTTGTAGCTCTGGTCACGGGTGCGCTCCTCGATGATGCGCCAGCGGTTGCGAGCCTCGGCGTCGTCGGTGCCCAGCGGCGAGAGCCATCGGAGCGCGAGCAGCATGCACGCGCGACGGATCTCGACCGGAGTGCGGCCCTGCGGCGTGCCGTCGTCCTCGGTGTAGCCCCAGGTTCCTGCGGCCTCGACGTTGCCGACGGCCTTGGGAAACACGCGACCGCGGGTGCGAGTCAGTCGCGGCCCGTCGAAGCCCGGCTGCACCGGCGCGCCGACGACGACGAGGTCCACCGGGGCAACCGACACCTCACTGCCTCCCACCGTCAGCTGAGTGAGCTCGATGGGCGGCACCGGTGGCTCGATGCTTGGGGTGCCGCAGCCGTCCAGGCGAAGCGTCAGGTTGCGGGGCTCGAAGAACCAGCCGGTGAACGAGTCGATGGCGCGACCTGCCTCGTCGATGAGCGCAAGAAGACGTGCATCCGAGGCCTGGGCCACGGACACGCCTTCATCGCGGAGGTCGGCCACGCTCGCGTACACGTCACCCCTTCTTCGAGCGGCCCTTGGCCGACTCGCTGCTCTTGTTCGGAAGGTCTTCGGTCGTGAGAGCCCCCGAGCCCTTCGCATCGTCCTGGGGCAGCGAGACCTTGATGTCGTCGCTGGCGGTCTTGCGGGTGACGGCCGACTCCTTCTCCTTGGCGTCGAGGCTCTTGGCCTCGGCCTCGGTGCAGCAGTCGAAGGCCAGCGGCGAGTGCTCGTCCCCGGGGACCTGGTGAACGGCTCGCAGGTAGTCCGCGACGTCCTTCGGCACGCGGAACCATCCGCGATCCTCGTGGAACTTGATGCCCCGGTAGGTGTAGCGCCGCAGGACGTGCCCGCGGCGCGGATCGTAGGGCTTGAGGCGTACGAACATGGTCTCCATGGCTCAGCTCCTCCGCATCACAGCTGCACGTTGATGGCCTTGGCCACGCCCGGCTCCTCCGCGAACTTCACGTCGAAGCGCAGCGTCGCCACGATCTTCAGCGTGCCCTCGGAGATGTCGCGGTCGGCTTCGAGGCGGATCTGTCGCCAGATGCCCACGTGGACGTTCTTCGGGTTGCAGAGCACGACCGCCGTTTGGTCCGTGGTCGCGCCGAGGTTCTCCGGAAACAGCGGAATGGGCTGCACCGGCACGCCGCCGTGCAGCACCGGCGTGTCGCTCTCGAGCAGGCGATCGCCGGCCACCGTCGCGCGGTCGGCCAGCGTGTTGCGGTAGTCGAGGTCCGCATCGACGCTGGTCAGAAAGCGCATCGCCTTCTTGTCGCGCAGATGCTCGGAGGGCAGCGTCTTGAGCATGCTCTGCAGCAGCGTCTTCGAGATGGGCGTGCCAGCGGCGTCGACCACGTTGCTCGTGGCCTGCTTGAGGATGCCGTCCATCACCGCGAGGAACGGGTCGGCGCTCACCGTGTCCCCGTTGATGAGGATTTCCTCCATGTCGCGCGAGATGGCCTCGGCCATCATCTCCATGATCGTCTGGCGCAGCTCGCCGCGCTCGATGCTGTCTTCGAGCACCTCGTCGGAGAGCCGGACTTCGGCCTTGAAGAGCTGCGCGTCGAGCTCGACCGACGAGAGGTCGGGCTTGGCCCGGTCGGCGAGCGGAAGCGCCGTCGCCTCTTGGCCGGGGCGAAGGATGCGGCTGCCGAACTTGATCTTCGAGATCTGCTGCTTGGGCGATCCCATCGGGATGACCGTCGCCAGCTTCATCAAGACCGACTCCTTGATGAGCAGGCGCATGAACTTCTGGGCCTGCGCCGGCTTGAGAATGCCGCCGCCGGCGGTGAGGTCCGCGAGGGCCAGGTCGGCCTTCTCCAGGATGGTGCGGTTGCTGAGGTAACCCATGTCTTTCTCCTTGGTGATCGCGGGCGCTCACACGTCGTGGAACGAGATCGCCTTGTCGACGCTTTCGCGGTCGAGGCTGCGGTTGAGGTCCAGAGGCCAGCCGACGTCGGCCTCGTCTTCGGCCCGAGTCGGGCGCTCCCCGATGGGCGCGCTGTTGGGCAGGCCGAAGCGCTTCTCCATGCGCGCGAGGCGTTGCTGCTGCGCCTTCACGGTCTCGCCGATGGCGCGCAGCTCGGTGACGACGCTGTCGAGCTTCGTTGCCACGGCGTCGGACGTATCGTCCGTCTTCGTTGCCTCCGGCTTCTTCGCCTCGACTGGCGTGGCGTCGGGTGCGGGCTGGGCGATCATCTGGCCGACGCGCTCCAGCACGCTGCGAACCGAAGCGATGACGCTGCCGAGGTCGGGAGCGGTGTCTGCGGCGGGAGCCGCCGCCGGCATCTCTCCGGCGTTCATGGCTCCCCCGAGGCGGGTCGCGACCATGTGAAGCTCGCGGGCGAGCTCGGCCACGCGGGCACGAGCTTCCTCCTCGGAGACGGTGCCGAGCACCTCGACGGCCTCGGTCAGGGCTTCGAGCGCCTGGGTCGCCAGGATGAGGGCCGACGGGCTCCCGTCGAGAGCCTTCGTCTCGACGACCTCATCGCTGTCGTCGTCCGGCAGCTCGTTGAGGTCGACGACGGTCTCGTCGGTGTCCGGGGGTGCCGGCTCGGTGTGGTGCCCGTCGTTGGGCGGCGTTTCGGTGGCGTCGGCCACAGCCGCGGTGTCTTGATCCATGGGTTCACTCCTCTTCACGATGAGAAAGCGGTGTTGGTTGGCGGCGCGATCGACGAGGGAGACCTCCTCGACGACCATGTCGAGGAGCCGATGGACCGCGCGCTCGGCCTTCCCAGCAGCCATCACGCGGCCTCCTTCTGCGGTTCGGGGGCAGCCTCGGGCTCGGGCACACGCCGAGCCGAGCCGCCGATGGAGAAGCCGGTGAGCTCTCCCGTCTTCACCTGCTCCCAGAGGGCGTCGGACAGGATGCGCACGGCGAGCAGCCAGGTGCCCTTGCGGACTGTGGCGTCGCCGAGGGTGAAGTCGACCGGCGAGACGTAGCTCTCCAGCACCTTCACCTGACCGTTGACCCGCATGCGGTGCATGAAGCCGAGCCCGCCGAACTCCTCCATGAAGCGGTGGGCGGCCTGGCGGATCTCCTCGGGCGAGTAGATGTCGCCCTGGGCGTCGACCACCTCGGGCTCGAGCACGATGCCCAGCACGAAGCGCTCGTCACTTGGATCCACGCCCTTGATGAGCGGGATCGACTTGGCGAACGGCGCTGCGTTCGGGTCGCGCTTGGTCTCGCTGGTGCCCTGGGCCTCGGCGAGCAGCCGCCGGGCTTTGGCCTGCAGCTCTGCAAGCTGCTCGGCCGTGACACCCGCGATGCGGCTCTGGGGGATGCGCACGATGGCGTTGCGCAGGTGCGGCAGGTCGAGCTCGCCGCTTGCGTCCCGCACCGGGAAGTGCCGGAGGCTGCGAGGCACGGTCTTGCCGTCCTCGTCCTTCTGACCGCCGTCCTCGATGAAGAGAAACGCGCTGTCGCGCAGGTCGTTGATGAACGCCCGGGTCCACTCGGCCTTGTCGAGGGCCTCGTCGCTTGCGGTGGGCTTGGGGCTGTCACCCAGGGTGAGCTGACCGTCCCAGGACTCGAGGTCGTCGCACTTGCCGACCAGATCGTAGTTCGCGACCACGAGCTGGGTGAGCACGGACGACCCGCCCACGCCCCGCATTGCGCTGATGCTTCGTGGGGTGCGGATGCGCTTGATGGTGAAGCCGGCCTCCTTGAGCAGGCCGGGCAGCTTCCCGCGCACCCCATAGGTCAGGAGGAACTTGCCCTTGAGCGACTTGAGCAGCGCAAAGAAGCGCTCCTCGTCGAAGTCGCTCTCGCCGACGTCGACGTTGTAGCCGGCGTACGGCGGGTCGAAGAAGAAGACGGTCTCCTTGGCGTCGTACTTGCGAACGAGCTTCTCGTAGTCGCCGCCGTAGATGCGGACGTTCTTGAGCCGCGGTGCGAAGGCCTCGATGCGCTCGAGGGTGCGGGCCTCGACGCCGGCGCTGCCGGGGTTGAAGCTGCGGCCGCGCAGCTTCCCGTAGGAGAAGTGGGTCAGGTAGAGGAAGCGGTGCAGCTTCTGGACGTCGTCGCTCGGGGACTCGTCGAGCAGCCGCTTGAACGTCGCCTTGTCGCCGGTCCAGCTCATACGCCGCAGCCGGTCGAGCTGGCCGCGGTTCAGTCGCTTGATGGTGCGGTAGGCATCGGCGATCTCGAGGTCGGCGTCGCCGATGGCCTCGACCTCCGCGGGGTCCTTGGCGAAAAGCACCGCAGCGCTGCCGGCGAAGGGCTCGACGTAGGTCTTGTGGGCGGGCAGCATAGCCGCCAGCCGATCGGCGAGGCGCTTCTTGCCCGCGGGAGAGCCCCAGATGGTCTTCGAGACCGCAACCTGGAAGCGGCGCACCTTGTCCGGGTCGTAGTTGGTGGCGACCAGGGTGACGCCGGGACGCAGCCCGACGCCTTGCTTGGTGCCCACGCCGGAGGCGTGTCGCCAGCGGCGAACGTGGAAGCCCTTGAACAGCTCCTTGTCGCCTCGCAGGCCATAGGTGCACAGGAACTTGCCGCGGAGCTTCCGCAGCACCTCCGCGAAGCGATCCTCGTCCCACTCGCGGTGACCGGAGCCGGCGCGAACGTCGGCGTCGTAGCCGGCGTAGGGCGGGTCGAGGAAGAAGAAGGTGTCGGGGCCATCGAACTCATCGATAACCTGCTGGTAGTCGGCATGGCGCACCCGCACCTTGCGCAGGCGCGGAGCGTGCCGCTCCAGCTTGTCGACGAATCGAGCCTGCACCCCGACGTTCTTGTCGGGCATCGTCCCGCGCCGCAGCTTGTTGAACGAGAAGCGCGACAGGTAGGCGAAGCGGTAGAAGCGCTCGAGGTCGTCGTCGGGCACGGCGGACTGCTCGAGCTTGCGGAAGTGGGCCTTGTCCCCGACCCACTTCTTGCGCCGCAGCTGCTCGATCTGCTCGGGCGTGATCGACTTGGTGAACTTGAAGGCGAACGCAATCTCGGGATCGAGATCGGCGACCACCTCCACCTCGGAGGGGTCCTTGGTGAACAGGATCTTCCCGCCGCCCGCGAAGGGCTCGACGTAGACCTTGTGCTCGGGGATCTCGGCGACGATGCGACGCGCCAGGTGGGTTTTGCCCATCGGCGAGCCCCAGATGTTCTTCTGGAGGACGTCGACCCCGAACAGGGCCAGCACCTCGCGGGCGCTGGCGAGGGCTTGCTCAAGGTCAGCCACCGCGGAGGTCCTCCGGGTCGCTGCCCCAGCTCCCATCGGCAGGCTGGCTGTTGAGGTCGCGCGGCCAGGGCTCCGGGGAAGTGGTTGGAGGCGCCTCGGCGAGCTCGGTGAGCACGCGGGTCAGCGACTCAACTTCATTCTGCAGCTCGGCGACCGCCTCGGGCGAGGGCTTGTCGCGCAGGCGCTTTTCGAGCGTGACGACCCGCTCGCGGATCGCCTTCAGCTCGTTTGCGGCGTCGGCCGCTCGCTCTGTCGATGCACGTTCCCTGGCCAAGGCTGGACCTCCGAAGGGGCAAAGCCAGGGACCTGCGTTTTGGGGACAACTACCGTACGTCGGCGACCGTCGTCGTTCGGCAGAGGCCGTGGTACGGCGGGAAGCTGATGCCGAGGTCGATGAGCTGCTGTTCGCTCAGCGAGCGCCCGAACTCGCCACGGTCGTCTCGGCTGCCGAAGCCCGAGCGGGTCACCTCGGCGACCGCTGTTCGTTGCCCGCCGCTGTCCACGAACAGCACCTTGCGGCCCGTGTCCGGGTCGACGGCTTCGCGCACCCAGGGAGCGACGTTCGGCACGGAGTCGGGCTCGGCCTCCATGCGCTCGAAGGTCCGCAGGCCCGCGCCCACCGTGAAGCTCTTGCCGTGCAGGAAGCGGCAGACCTCGGTGGTCCGTTCGTCGAGCACGGCCTCGATGAGGTAGCGGTCGATGCCGGCCTCCGCATAGGCCGAGAGCTGCGCGAACGACCTGCCCTGGGAGACGAAGGAGCCGGCTACCACCTCCCAGTAGAACTGGCCACGCCCAGTGAGGATGCCCTCGGCCGCAGCCTGGAGTTCCGCGGCGATGTCGTCGCGTCCGAGACCGCTCTCGAGTCCGTCCGCGACGATGGTCCGGGCTCTCTCGCCGAAGGCAGCGTTGCGTCGCCCGTACTCGTCCCGGACATAGGTGGTCTGGCTGGTGCGCAGGTGCTCGGTGATGCGCCGGTCGAGGGCGTTGAAGTCGGCGGCGATGTTGAGGCGCTGGCCACGGCGGGCTGCGGTGCGGGTAGCGTCCACGACCTCGTTGGCGGCGGGTCCGAACACGGTCTCAACCGTGCGGGGCACGGCCGAGGTGATCCGTCCGGCGGCCTGCATGGCCTGGGAGACCAGGTTCCGGCGCTGCTCGGCGGTGGTCCCGAGCCAGTCCACATCGAGGATCCCGATCACGCTGTGAACGGCCTCCGCATCGGAGGCAGCGCTGCGCGACCGGAGGGCCGCGGCCAGCTCGGCGACAGCCCGGTCGAAGCCGCGAGGCGTTCCGAGGTTCATGGCCTTGGCGACCGGCACGCGGAGGTAGCGACCAAGGATCAGGTCGGAGGCGTGGCGGGCCGCGACCACCAGCTCGTGGTCAACGATAGCGGACGTCTCGCACATGCTCGTCCTCGATGAGCTGCAGCTCGCCCGCAGCGACCGCGATTCGAACCTTGCAGAACAGGCACCGCAGCGGCTCGGAGAACGTGACCTCCGTGCGGTCGTCGCTCTCGGTGATCGCGAGCCCGTCGCTGCCGTGCAGGGCCACGGTCACGTAGCCACAACGCGGGCAGCAGACGTGATAGCCGACGAGCACTCCCCGCGGGTTCTGGGACACGCGCCGCGCCTGGCCTCGCTCGAGCTCGCAGGGACGGCGGCTCGTGACCTGGAGCTTCATGCCGGGCCTCCGATCACCAGAGGACCGCGCGCACGGGCACGAACCTCGATGCCCGCCTCGACCGGCGACATCAGGATGTCGTGCCGGCTCGCGCAGGTGTCGCAGACGGCGAAGACGAGCACCCCGTTTCGCCAGAGGGTGACCGTCTCGTCGAGCCCCTGGATGGTCTTGCACATTCGGCAGGCGATTACGCCGCGGGCGGCGTCCAGCTGGGCCTGCTTGAGCCAGGCGCGCTGCATGGGGTCGTCCTTCACGGCGCCGCGTCTCCCTGGAACCATGCGTCGAACTCGACCGCGGGAACCTCGATGCGCTCCGGCTCCGACTGCAGGTAGCGGCGAGCCAGGTCGAGCCGCGAGGTGGCGAGTCGCTCCTCCTCGGCTTCGAGCTCGCCCCGAAGGCGAACCAGGGCCCGGGCGTCGTCGGTGATCGTTCCCTTGGCCGAGCGGGCGCGCAGGTCTTCGACGCCGGTCTGGATGCCGGCCAACGTCAGCGTGATGGGTCGCTTGGTCCAGTCGTCGCCGATCTTGCGGAACTCGCGGTTGAAGATGTCGCCGGCCAGGGCGCGCCCCTCTTCGGGGGTGAGCACGCCCACGCGCACGAGCTTCTCGACCATCTCGGTCATGCGCTCGGGGTCGCGGGTGACCGGCGTCTGCGAGCGGAAGCGCCAGAAGCGGATGCCCATGTCGGCGAGGAGCCGGCGGTTCATCAGGAAGTCGAACTCGTCGCGCTCGGGCTGGAAGACCTGGTCCTCGGCGAAGCGCAGCGCCGACTCGGCGGTGGCGCGGTTGAAGTCCTTGCTCTCGCCGCGCAGGAGCTTCGGCAGCCGGAACGCGCTGCCCACCTTGTCGATGTTGCGCTCGTCGTAGACTTGAAAGAGCGCGTCCTGCTGCTGGGCATCGGTGAGCGGGCGCAATTCGATCTTGGCGCGGGCCTGGTCACCGGCGCCGGCACCCTCAGCCTCGAGGATCAGCACCTTGTGGAAGTTGGCCTTGCCCTTGAGGTTCTCCTCGATGAAGCGCTCGATGCGGGGCACCGACGCTTCCGACAGCCGCCCACCCGAGACGAGCAGCGCCAGCGGCGGCACGCTCTTGTTCTCGAAGTAGAGGAAGTTCACCTCCTCCATCTGCCGCGAGCCCAGTACCGACAGCAGTGTGCCCACCCAGCGCGGCACCCCGTATGGCGAGCGTGGCGAGTGGATGGCGAAGTGGAGCAACTCGGTGGCCGCGCCGTCGCTGGCGTCCGCCTCGGTGAGGGACTCGGCGCTGTCGAAGACCTGGCCGGTGCGGCGGGACACCACGCGCGGGTCACCGAACGACTTGAAGAACACCCGGTCGGTGCCCTGGATCTGCACGTAGCGTCGGAGGCGATGCCGCACGGTCACGGTGTCGAGGCTCACCGGCGAGACGCGGATGCGGTCCTCCACCTCGGTGGGTGACCGGTCCAGGGGCAAGAGCCGCACGGTGAACGACGGCACGTAGACGAGCCTGGCCACCTCCCCACGAGCATCGCGAAGCACTTCCCAGAACGCGTTGCCGCAGACCTCGAGGTCCTGCCGGGTGCGCCGGCGCAGGTCGACGAAGGAGTGGTCGAAGCAGCAGAAGTCGAAGAACGACTCCAGGCGTGCCCGCTCGATGCGAGCAAGCTGCTGGAGCTCGCGCCTGCGAGCGGCGACTTCTTCGGCGGTGGGCTCTAGGGTGGCGGTGACGTCCAGCTCGCCCCGGTCACGTGCGGCCACGCGCTCGAGGTAGATGCAGTCGGCGACGCGCTGATCGGCATCATCGGCGTCGAAGTCGATGGCCGGCTCGAAGCGGTGGCCGAATCCGTCGATGTTGGTGGCGTAGGCGTCGACGTTCTGCCGCAGCGAGTTCGAGTGCTCCATCAGGAGACAGAGCGCTTCCGGGTCATAGGGCGGGCAGAGAGCCCCCGACGCTGCGAACGCCTCGGTCAGGTCCTCGCCGCCGGGACGGCTTGCCGGATCGCCCGAGCGCGCGCCGACGACCACCGCCTTGAGGATGGTCTGCAGGCGCTCCTCGGCCTGGTGGACGCGGACCGCCTCGGTCATGCCGATTCCTCGGCGTAGGCAACCAGGTTCTTCGGACCAAAGGACACCGAGCGAAGCCGCAGGCCGCGCTCGGCGACCTCGGCCTTTACGGCCTCACGCAGGCCGTCGGTCGTTGCCGCCTCGACCGAGAACGTCTCCCCGGCCTTTGGAGGCCCGGCTGGGCTTCGGTCCTTGTCGATGACGAAGAGCCTGACGGCGCGCTGCATGGTGTCCTCCGGCGGAAGCGGAGGTTCGGCGTGCGACTCGCCATTTCGGAGACCTTCTGCACCGGAGGACCTTGGCGAGCCGCACGCCTCGCCTCCGAACAGACAAAGCGAATCGGCTGTGTCGTGGGGACGAGGCGACGCGCTCACCAACGCCATCGCAGGCCACCGAGAGCGCCGTAGTCCGGCTGCCAGCGGCCGAAGGGATCGCGCGCGACACCGCCCCAGCCCTGGGCGAAGGCCGAGAGGCCACCGGTGATGCGATGGGCGTAGTCGAGCCCGCCGCCGGCGGCGTCCGGCTTCACGTAGCCGAAGAGGTCGAGGTGTCCGTGGCCCGAAGAGTACGCGCCAGCCCGACCGAGTCCGCGGCTCAGGCTGGCGTCGATGCCAAAGGGCGCGGCGACTCCGCAGCTGGCTTGGGCGCGGGAGCAGCGGAAACCGATCGCTCGGTCAGGCGAAGGTCGTGCACGGCGGCCTCGACCTTGGAGCCGAGGAAGCTGTCGAGGGCACCGCCAGAGAGCCCGAGCACCTCCGCGAGCACGCGGATGCCCTTGGCGCCGAGGTAGCTCTTCACGTTGGCGACGGCCGCGTCCTTGATGCGCCGCTTCTCGGCCTCGCTGATCTTGCCGTCAACGCTGGCGGCCTTGATCTCGGCGACCACGGTCTGCTGCAGGTCCTTGACCGCGGTCACCACGGCGTCGTCCAGTCGCACCAGCACGCCGCGCAGGTACTCGTTGTCGACCTTGCTCCGGATGAAGCTCGCCAGCTTGGCGGCCGCCCAGGTCAGCGCAGCGACCAGCACCGGCGAAACCACCTGCAGGGCCGTGAGCGCAACATCGGTGAAGTCCATCGCATGCCTCCCAGGCGGCACACGCGGCACGCCCAGGTGGGCAAAGCGTGGGACAGGCTCAGCGGGGACAATGCCGCGCGGCCCAGGCCGACCACGAGCCGCAGGTGTTGTCCGGAAAGGCGCTGTTGTCCGAGCCGTGCAACAGGCCAATTCGGGACAACATCGGTGAGTGAACTGGGCGGCGGCAACTGTCGCCACATCCAGGCAACGTGGCCACACTTTCCTGCGCCGAACTCGCCGGCATCCGTGGGTCGCCGTAGCTCGCCTGCTCAGCCCAACACCCGCACCCCGATCTCCGTCCCGGTCTTCGGCGCGGGGCCTCGCTCCTTCTGGCAGGCGAGCGCGATGGCCCAGAAGCGGTCGGCGTGGCCGCCTCGGGTGGTGCGCTCGGCGTCGAAGCTGACTTTGCCGGAGGCGAGGACGCGGCGCTTGATGGAGTGGATCTGTCCGACGAGCTCGCGGTCGCGGGGCAGCGCGATGTCCTTCCGCTGAAACAGGATCTTGAGGTCGGTGGCCCAGCGCTCCTTGCTGTCGTTGGTGAACGCCTCGGGTACGACCTGCGGGTAGTCGCGGGCCAGGTTCTCGGCGAGGTTCATGCCGATGCCGCTCTTGTCGATGGACAGGCGCGCGACCGGCAGGTGCTCGAGCAGACGCCGGAGGTCGGCCTCCTGCTCCGAGAACGGAACCTGGTCGTAACGACGAAGCAGCCGGCAGACCATGCGGCCGTCGCGGTCTTCGAAGAGGGCCAGCTCCGAGCGGTCGCGGGTGCGGCCGACGTCGAAGCCGGCGACGAGGCGGCCGTCGCCGACCTTGATGTCGGTGACGTCATCGGCGAGCACCAGCTCTTCCCTCGTGCACGGCAGGATGAGGTCGTAGGGGTAGAAGCTGTAGCTCTCGTCGACGAAGCGGCACTCGAACTCCTGCTGGAAGTCCTCGAGGGGCAGCGAGTCGAGCTGCTCGATGATCGACTGGGTGCCGAACCGGGCGACGCGCTCCTCGGTGGGCAGGTCCGGTGCTTCGCGCTGGGCCCGGGCGAGGTCGCGGCAAAAGAAGCGGCAGGCCCACCACGGTACGTCGTGCCGGGTGTGGTGCGGGTACCGGCGCAGCTCCTCGGTGGCGATCTCCCAGAAGATGCCGCGACGACCAAGCGGTGTGCTGCAGCCCGAGAGCTGCCCGCGCGAGCGCAGGATGAGTGCGGTCGAGCCGCGGTACACCTCGCGGTCATTGACGTAGTGGGCGAGCTCGTCGAGGTAGACGTCGCCCTTCTTGCCGCGGGGTGCCTTCGAGGGCGCCGAGATGATCCGCGACAGCCGCTTGTGCGCGGCGTTCGACTCGAAGGCGAGCTCGGTCTTCGAGTCCACGACGAGGCGTTTCTGGTAGGCCAGCGGCAGCTCCTCGTGGACCTGCCGGGCGATGAGGATCTTCTCCTTGGCGTCGTCGAGGTTGTAGCTGACGAACACCGCCGTGTGCTTGTCCCGCAGGTGACATCGGGCGAGCGCCTCCAGGGCGAACACGAACGAGAAGCCCACCTGCCGGCTCTTGGTCACCCAGCGAAAGCGCGACCGGTTCTGCAGAAACTCGATCTGGTACGGCTCGAGCTGGAGGGGCTCGTCGTCGAACGATGCAAGTCCGCACAGGAACCCCCACTCGGCGGCCATCCACTCGGCGAACTCCTGCTCGGTCTTCTTGACGATGCCGAGGGTCACGACGCCCTCCGGGACACCGCCCGAATCCCAAGCAAAGCGGCCCTTGTCTTTGCGGCGAAAGGACGCCTGCATGGGATGAGCACCGACGCTCGGAAGGAGCAGCACCCATGGCGACCTACGCAGACAACATCCGAACCCCGCCGCGCACGTTGACCGAGGTGGAGCAGCGGCGGCTCTTGAAGGCCACCGGCGAGCACAAGGCCGGGTTCCGGGACCACGTGCTGTTCAGCCTCGCCCTCGGCACCGGCCTGCGCGAACACGAGCTGCTTGCCCTCGACGTCGGCGACGTCTTCGACGGCGACAAGGCCCGGCGACGCTTGGTGCTGCGGGTGTTCAAGCGCAGCAGCGACAGCCCGGCGACCCAGGAGGTGGTGCTGCCCGATGCCGTCCGGGCCAAGCTCGACCGGTTCTTCCGGTGGAAGCGCAGCGTCGGCGAGAGCCTCGACCGGGACGCGCCGGTGTTCGTCAGTCGCCGGGGCAACCGGCTGTCGGCGCGGCAGCTCCGGGAGGTCTTCCATGTCTGGCAGGAGCGTGCCGGCTTC
This sequence comes from Deltaproteobacteria bacterium, assembly GCA_016713425.1. Taxonomy (GTDB): domain Bacteria; phylum Myxococcota; class Kuafuiibacteriia; order Kuafuiibacteriales; family Kuafuiibacteriaceae; genus JADJPE01. The sequence continues at coordinate 67,184 of JADJPE010000005.1, forward strand.
GAGCGCCGGCTGAACTTCCACGCGCTTCGGCACACGGCCTGCTCGAACCTCTACCGGCGCACCAAGGACATCCGGGTGACCCAGCGCTTCGCCCGGCACAAGTCGATCCTGACCACCAGCATCTACGCCCACCCAAGCGACGAAGACCTGGTGCGCGCGGTCCTCGATTTGCCCTGCTGAGCGGGCTCGGGCCCACTTGCACAACGAAAGTGACCGCGACCCGCGAGCTGACCGCAAGAAGTGAGCGGTCAGTTTCCACGCGCACCCCCGTTCACTTTCCCAGAACGGCCGCTGTCGGAAACGGCCCCGGGAACCCTTGGGCTGTGGGTCGCCGGCTCCGAAAGTCGGACCCGCCCCCCGGGGGTGGGCGCTTGCCTCCATCGTGGTGATGGCCGGCGACGGCCCGGGCGGCGAAGCGAGGAAAGCGGCGGTTGAGCTCGGCGACGAGGCCGGCGGCGGGCCGCCGCAACTCCCCGAGAACGCGAACGGCCACGAGCCGCGAACCGCCGCTTTCTGCACGTCTCGGCGGTGTGCCGGGCGGCGATGTTCGGCGAGGAACTGCACGCGGTCTGATTCGGTCAGCGGTGCTGTCCAAATCAGCGGGGGTGTCGCCGGGCGGCGCTGCACGGCCTCACTCCTCGTCCTCGTCGTCGGTCTCGGGGCTCGCAACCGGCGACGACACGGCCCGCAGGGGCGCGACGTGGGCCCGGTGTTCGGCGCGTTCGGCGGGCTGGGCCCTGGGACCGGGGTCGGGCCGCTTCGCGCGACGTGGGGCGACGGGCGCGGACGCGGATCCTTCCACGAACTGACCGGACAGTTCCTCGGGATCGCCGTCAGACGCGTTCGGCGGGGGATTTGTGAGCGATTCTTGGTGACCAGCCGGGAGCAGAGAACCGACCGCGGTCACTTCATCGATGGGCGGCGGGCTGCTCGCCTCGATGGTCTTCATCATGCGGCGATGCCGAGCCTGGATGTCCTCGAGCGAGAGGATGGCGTTGACCTCCTGCCGCGAGTCGGCTCCGCCCTGAACGAACTCCTTGAGCCGCACCATGGTGTTGAAGTCGCCCGGGTTGTCGAAGCGCACGCGTCCCTCGGACAGCGCCTTCTCGAAGCCGGCGAGATAGCCGTCGATGATGCGCAGCTCGTCGTCCTTGGACATCGCGAGCGCCGTCGCGCGCAGCTCGACCAGCTTCTGGTCGGTCTTCTCCTCAATGCGGGCCTGGGCCACTTCGCGGCGACGCATGCAGTTGTGCTTCTTGGCGTAGTCGGCGATCAGGCTGTGGGAGACGGTGTAGCGACGACCGAGGTCGCGGTACGACGGGTAGACGACGGTGGTGTTCTTGCCGTCGTCGCAGGGGACGACCTCGCCGAAGACGAGGACGCGGTCGATCTCTTCGTAGGGCAGCCGCGGGCCTTCGCCCTTTCTCGGGCGACCGGTGCGATTGCCGCTGTTGTCGGAGTCGTTGTTGCTCATCGTCGTGACAGCTCCCACCACTCGCGCACCAGCTCGAGGAAGTCTTCGAGGGGGAGCGCGACGAAGGCGGCAGACCGGTCATCTCGGATGACGGCCACGGGGATGCGACCCTTCGGTGCGCACGCCTCGGCTTGTTTGAGGGCGGCACGGACGTTGGGCTTTCGTCCGCGCTTGGCCTCGATCCAGAACACCGGGCAGTCGACGTCGGCGACCTCGTCGCCCGATCGGGACTGCAGCCCGCGCTTAACGTCGGCGCCGGGCATGACCTCGCGAAACCTCCAGACCAGCTCGCGCTCGAAGCCTGCGCCCTTGCGTCGAGACATCGCGCCGCTCATCACACGGTCTCCGCATCCACGAAGCGGACGGGCAGACCACCAGCCTCGGCGCGCTCGATCTCGAGGCGCATGCCAGCCGTGATCGACTGCCCGTAGACGCGCACCTCGTCACTGGTGTCGAGTAGTTCCAGGCACAGGGCGAGCGCACGCTCCCGGTCGGTCGCCTCGTCCAGGAACTGCGGCAGGTAGAGCTGCGGCGCGATCGGCAGGAGACCGCTGTCGGACAGCGCTTTGCAGATGGCCGTCACCCGCTCGACGTTCTCGGCGGGCGCGTTGCGGTACGGATGGCAGACGTAGACCCGACGCGTGCGAAAGCCCGGCACCGTTCGCTTGCGGTCGAGGCGCACGAGCTCGGCCGCGCAGTAGTGGAGCGCATCGAGCACCTCGGCGAGGGCTTCGCGGAGATACTGCCGGCCGTCGTCGGCCTTCCACGGACCGTACTCGGTGCGCCCCGCGTCCATGCGCCGCAGCAGCGCGCGGAAGATCGCTCGCTCGTCGCTGGCGAAGGCCGAGAGCTGGGCGTGGTCCTCCATCACCGGCAGCAGTCGCTTGGCCACCTCCAGGCTCGCCCGTGCATCGTCGAGAGCCCAGTGCTCTTCGCCGCGTTCGATGCCGAGCTGCTTGCACACCGGGGTGAGCGACACCGAGTCGATCGCACCGGACGAGAGCAGTGGCCAGGCCAGCGTCGCGGTGTCGAGCAGATGGTGGTCGAGCTCGCTCGGGCGATGGCCGACCCGCGTCCAGGCAGCATCGAGGAAACCGCGATCGAAGGCCACGTTGTGGCCCGCGAGGGCCGCGCCTTCGAGAACCGGTGCGAGCTGAGTCATCGCGTCATCGAGCGAGACAGCGTCGGCCCACGCCTCCTCGTTGTAGCCGTTGATGCGCAGGGCCTCAGGATCGGCGTCGTCGATTCGCTCGGGGCGGACCTTGAACGAGAGCTCGATCTCCACCTCCAGCGTCCGCGGATGGACGCGAAGGGCGGCAACCTCGATCAGCTCGTGGCGAGCCGGATCGAGTCCCGTGGTCTCGCAGTCGACGAAGACCAGCGGTCGCATCACGCCACCTCCTTGGCCCAGAAGCGCGGCGAGTGGGTCTTGTCGGCGATGGCGTCGAGCTCGGCCTTGAGCAGGTTCAGACGAGGCCGGTCGAGGGACTTGCCCAGCTCCTTGAGCAACGCCTCGAGTGCCTTGTTGTCGATGCTGACGATGCGGTCGAGCAGCTCGTCACGGGCAAGACCGGTGGCCTCGGCGAGCACCGCCAGCGAACGGTCGAGTGGGTACTCGGTCTTGCTGGTCTTGAACATCGTGTAGCGCACGCCACCGAGGACGAGCTGATCGTGCTCCTTGAGCGCCGTCTTGATCACGCCCTCGAGCTCTCCCTTGCGGGCGTAGAGGACCTTGGCGAGACGAGCGACCTCTTCGCGTTCCTTCGCGACGGCTTCGAGGTCGCCGTTGTCCTCGCAGATGAACTCGCGCTTTCCCTGAAGCGCGTCGGCGTAGGTGGGGCAGTGCTTGCGGTGATCGCAGTAGACGCAGTTCGAGTTCAGCTTCGCCGGGAACTCGCGCGCCTTGTTGATCGTGGTCCCGAGCGTCTCGACGTACCGTCGCGTGCCCTCGATATCATCGGCGGTGCGCTCGGTGGTCTGCCGCAGACCATGACGCAGCATCCAGAACGTGAGGCGCACCTTCTTCGCCCACGGCCACAGCTCCTGCGCGGCCAAGTGGTAGAGCGACATCTGCAGACTGGCGTCGGTCTCCTCGCGGGTGAACAGCTGCCGGTTGGTCTTGTAGTCGATGACCTCCACCGTCTCGTCGTCCACCCGATCGACGCGGTCGAGGTAGCCAAGCACGGTGAAACCGCCGACGTCGATGCGGAACTCCTTCTCGACGGCGAGCACGTCGTGATGCTCGAGCAACCCCTGTTCGCGCACGAAGCGATGGACGATGTCGAGGCCCTCGCGGAACACGTCGATGCCGGACATTCCGGACTTGGCCCACGCCTCCTGCCACAGCCCGGCAGCGCGATCCTCGGGGAGCGCACCGACCCGCTCTTCGTGCATGTGCTCGCGCACGAGGTCTTCCAAGACGGCGTGAACGGCCGAGCCGAAGAGCAGCGGAACGCCTGGTTCCGAAGTGAGTCGGTCGAGGTAGTGCAGCTTGTACGAGAGCGGGCACGTCTCGAACCTTGATAGCTTGCTGAAGCTCAGACGGGTCATCGATTGCCTCCGGTGGTGGTCGCCACCAGGGCAAAGCGCCGGCGAAGCCCGCCGGGGACAGCTCAGGTCGGCTTCAGCGTCTCGGGCGTCTCGGTCTTCACGAGCTTCTCGAAGGACGTGACCTTGGCGCCCGGAAACGTCGCGCACACGGCGGTGAGGGTCGCCGCGTGATCGATCCGCAGTTCGCGTCGGTCGTTCTCGGTGTACTCGGGCACCAGCCACACCTCGCCGAGCTCCTCGGAGGCAATGCAGACCTCGACACCGAGCGCCTTGAACGAGGCGATGTCCTCGTCGGTCAGGTTGCGCACGAGGGGAGCGTCGCGTTCGGCGGCGGGTTCGACCGCGACCGGCGAGGCCTTGGGCGATGGCAATGGTGCGATGGCGACGGTGGGTTTCTTCGCTGGCGGCTCCTCGGGCAGTGGGTTGCCGAAGAGATCGCGAGCCGGCTCGGCCACAGCCTCGACCTTGACCGGAGCCCGCACGGCCTGGCTGTTCGCCTTCATCCACTCCTCGCACATGAAGTGGTCTTCGCGAGCGCAGCCACCGTTGGCGAGGTAGCTGCGACAACGCTTCGACCCGGGTAACGGATCGTAGTCGGCGCAAGTGAACGCGACGGGCTGGGCCGGCTGCTCCACGACCGCGAGTCGGGCCTTCAGTGACACGGGTCGGCCTCGGCTTCGAGTGCCGGTTCCTCCTTTGCGGGTTCGTCGTCGCGGTCGGGTACGAGGCCGCGCGCGAGCATTTGGATCAGGGTGGTGGCCAGAACGTCGACGACCTCGTCACGGGGTCGGCGGGCCTCAATCGGCAGAGCGCTTTTCATGGGGAACCTCCGGTGCATGTGTCCGAAGGGGCAAAGCGCTGGCGGCCGCGACCGGGGACGATGGCCTCGGCGCCGAGGGCGCCGTGGACAAGGTGGACAGCTGTGGACGCCGGCTCCGTCCACGGGAAAGCCAAGTCAGAACAAGCGGTTGAGTCTGTGTGGACAGGATGGACAAGATTCTTTCTTCATCTCTACAGAGAAAACGGGCGCCCACTGAGGCGTGCACGGGAGCGAAAAGCAAATGCTCCCCGCACGCTGTTCCCTGCTCGCGCAAAGCTGTCCACACCGTCCACGGGGGCCATCTGCCCGCAATCGCAGGGGAAGCCTGTGGCCGGCACGCTGTCCACGGCTGGCCACGTTCTTGTCCACATCCAAATACCGAACATTTGATGCACGGACATTTGTTCGGTAGTTTCCAGGGATGGCACGGGGGCTGACCGATAAGCAAAGGGCCGTGCTCGAGGTCGTCGAGCGGTTCTGGCGCGAGCGCGGAATGGCGCCGAGCGTCGCCGACGTGGCTGAAGCCATCGAGGTCGGGCGCTCCACCGCGTACCAGCATCTCGTGGCGCTTAAGAAGAAGGGCTTCGTGGATCACGAGGAGGGGACCGGTCGCAGCTGGAAGCCGACCGGGAACCTGCCGGATGAGGAGGCCGGACCCGGCGTGCGCAAGGTGCCCATCGTGTCCAACCCGCCGCTCCGCAAGCGCGCGACGCTCACCAAGAACGTCGATGGCTGGGTCACCGTCGATGATGGCGATGAAGAGCTCTTCGCGCTGCGTGTCTCGGAGAAGCTGAAGGCGGCCTCACCGAACATTGCCGTGGGCGACATCGTGATCATCGCTCGTGGTGTTCCCGTGGTCGCCGGTGACGTCGTCCTGGCAGCCGCCGCGAAGCGCACCGCGAGTCTCGTGCGCGCCGCGGGCCCTGGTGGCCCAGAGGTGATCGGCAAAGTCATCGAGGTCCGGCGGAATCTTCGCGGCAAGGAGGCTCGCTGATGGGACACATCCGACTCGGCCGGCTTCCTCGTACCAAACGCTGGGCTGAAGTTGTCGAGCTCGTCGGCGGAAGCGCCAGCTCGGCTGCGGTGGCATCGGCCACCCTCGACGCAGCCGAAGGTGACCTGGCCCGCGCGGCGTCCGACCCCGGCGTCCTCCGTTCGTTCTACCTCCTCACCCAGCTTCCTGACGCCGCCCGCAGCGAGGACTTCGCAGCGGCGCTACGCGGTCTCGGCATCCAGGTTTCGCGCACACCGTCGACAGCCGAGCTGTCGGCCGCTTTGTCGGACGCGATCGATCGTCACATCAACTCCACCCGTCGGCGCACGGACCTCGGCGACATGGCGCAGTCGGCCGCGGTGGAGACGCTCGCATCACTGGTCAGCGGCCGCACCGCGAGCCTGTTCGGCTCAACCCCTGACGACGTTCGCCGCGAGGTCTCGAAGCTCGCCACCGAGAAGCAGTTTGGCACCGTCGCGCGCGACTTCTTCGCTCGTTTCGCCCAGCGCTTCCTCACCTACTACGTCAGCCGCGAGCTGCCGCAGCACGTAGGGCAGGACAGGCGCTTCGACAGCGCCGCAGAACAGCGCCGGTTCAACGACGCCCTCGACCTGCACTGCAAGCAGGCCTCCAAGATCGTCGAGAAGTTCGCAGGCACCTGGTACTCGAAGGCGCGCTTCGAGAAGGACCTATCCGAGGACCGAACCGCACGGTTCGTTGGCTACGCGCTCAAGAAAATGCGTCTTGAGCTGCGGAGGGGGGATGCATGACCTCCTCCGCGGACGAGCGCTGGATCCTTTGTGGCGGGGCGAATCACGCCTCTGCTCCCGAGGACGCCTTGCGTCTCGCCGTGTCTGGGTCGGACGCCAACCTGACCGTCGACATCGAAGGGTTGGCTACGAACCTGATCGCGAACATCCCGCCGGTCATGAAGGACCTGGTGCGAGTCGCGTCGTACGTCATCGCCGCCGACCAGGCATTTGAGCGCGGCGACGCTGACCGGATCGACCTCGGCGACAAGTGGCGCCGCGACCTGCATTTCGCCATCGCCGTCGAGGAGCCGGACCTATGGAGCTCCCAGGAGATGGTCGAGGTTCTGCAGTCGACGTTGGGCTTTCTCTCCGACGACAACTACAGCTTCGAGTTCCAGTCGGTCGCCAACCGCGACCCCGAGCAGCTCAAGTTTACGGGACCCGACGGCGAACCCTTCGCTGGTGGCTGGAATAACATCGATGCGGTGCAGCTTTTCTCCGGCGGCATGGACTCGTTCGGCGGTGCGGTACAGGCCCTCGGCATCGACAAGCAGAATCCCGTGCTGGTCAGCCATCGAAGCGCACCGAAGACCTGGAAGACGCAACGCGAGCTCGTCGGCGATCTGCAGACCTGGGCCTCGCGAGGCGCGATCCCGCACGTCGGCATCCAGGTCCACAAGCACGACAAGGCCCTGCGCAAAGAGCGAACCCAGCGCTCGCGATCATTCCTCTACGCTGCGATGGCGGGCACCGTCGCCCACATCATCGGCCACGACAAGATTCGCTTCTACGAGAACGGCATCACCAGCTTCAACCTGCCCATCTCGCCGCAGATCGTCGGTGCCCGCGCAACCCGGACCACCCACCCCAAGGTGCTGCTCGGCTTCTCCCAGATCATCAGTCTCGCGCGCGGCAAGACCATGGCGGTTGAGAACCCCTTCGAGTTGAAGACTCGGGCCGAGGTACTCGACGTCATCAAGGGGGCTGGGGCCGCCGGCATGCTCCGCCACACCGTGAGCTGCGCCCATATTCACCGGAGCAGCACCATGCATCCCCACTGTGGTGTCTGCTCGCAGTGCATCGACCGGCGCTTCTCCGTGCTCGCGCGTAGCCTCGAAGAGGAAGACCCCGAGGACGGCTATGCCGTCGACCTCATCAAGGGCGACTGGAAGAAGGACGGCGACCGAGCTCTCGTGCTCGATTACATCGATGCCGCCGACAAGTTCACCTCGTTCGCGCACGCCGATCGTTTTCTCGGCGGCTACGGCGAAGCCGCGCGCGCCATCCCGGCGATGATGGAGCTGTCCGGGCAGGATGGCGACGCCGTCGCCAAGAACATCTTCGAGATGCACCAGAGGCACGGCAAGGATGTTGGCCGCGTCATCTCCGAAACGATGGCCAAGCTGGCCAAGTGCATCCGCACACCGGGCGGACTGTCATCCGAGTCGTTGCCCACCATTCTCTTCGCACGCGGCCAGCAGAACCCCGGCAGTAACCCGGCCTTCGACGCCGACCCGGCACTCAAGGTGGAGAGCGAGTATGTCTTTCGTCAGTTCGGCCAGAACTGGACGGTGCGGTTCCGCGGGGGCACGGCGTTCTCGCTGAAGCCGACGAAGGGGCTCACCCATATCCATACATTGCTGCAGCGGCCCGGCGAGACGCTTGATGCCTTCGCCATGATCGACATCGTGGAAGGCAACCCCGTCGCATCTCGCCCGATGGCGACGGCGATGGGCGCGGACGACGAGACGATCAAGAGCGTCCGCGAAGCCTACGAGAAGCTGAAGGAGCAACGGGACGAGGCCGAGGAATTCTCCGACGAAGACACCGTCGCGAAGTGCGACGACGAGATCGAGAAGCTCGCGAACTACCTCACCGCGGAGACCGGGATCGGCGGCAAGAAGCGTCGCGAGAACCCGGAGCAGAAGAAGGCGAGGATGACCGTGACCAACGCGATCACTCGTGCGCTCAAGACCATCGAGAAAGCCAACAAGCCCTGCGCCAAGTACCTGCGCGAGCAGATCAAGACCGGCTTCTTCCTCAAATACCGCGACACCGGCGTGGCCTGGGAGTCGTAGCGCTCCTTCGGCGGCAAGGCGCTGCTGCGCCCGGAACCGCCTAATCTTGCGCCCGAATTCTGCCGCTACGCCGTTTGTAACGACTGCAACGCCCTGAGTTGCGCCTCCGGTGTGAGGCGTCCGGGAAGTCCCCGGCGCCCTGACAACCGGAGGACAAGATGCAGACAGAATCAGGGCAGCAAAACTCTCAATGGCGATGCCGCAAGTGCGGCGCGCTCCTCGGCGTCGCCGACGATGACCACGTCGAGATTCGCTACAAGACCGCGGTCTACCGCGTTCGTGGCGAGCTCGCGACCGACTGCCGCAAGTGCGGCACCGCGAACTTCGTCGACACCCGCAACGTGCAGCCTCGTCGTGAACGGAGGTGTGCGTAGCCGTGATGACCGTGCCGTCGTCACGGTGGTCGTGACCGCGGCTGTTTGATCCCAACAACCACTAACTGACCGGCAACGCCAGAGGCTCCTCGAGGCCCATCGGCACCGCGCTCCGACAAGGACGCGCCGATGGCCACCGCCGCGAGCGGAGGAGCCCATGGGCCTTCATCAGATGAAGTGCGCCCTCAGAGGTGAGGTGCGTGCAGAGAGAAACCAGAAGCGATTCGAAGAAGCCAAGAAACACCAACTCGAGCTGCAAGATCACGAGACCGTGCTCAGCGTGCTTGCCGTCCTCGGGGACGAGTCGGCGCTGCGGTACGCGGAGAAGGAGGCGCTCACCCGGGCGCTGCTGCGCGAGCACAAGCGACGGCCGCACCCGTTCTGGAACGCGGTGCTCGTCGTCGCCTTCTACCCGATGCTGGCCCGCTTGCGGGGTCGCATCTACGGCGACGCGGTTCCGGGCGACGACCTCGATCAGATCATCCTCGCCGCGTTCTTCGAGGTGGTCCGCGGCTTCCCGCTGTCGCAGCGACGCGACCGCACCTGCATGTATCTGCGCCAGATGACGCAGCGGCAGGTGTTCAAGCTGCTGCGGTCCGAGCAGCGCCAGCTCGAGCAGATGCGCTTCGACGATCCGGAGGACGTCTCGCGCCGGCAGAACGACCTCGAGTCCGTGGGCCAGGGCGCGAGCTGGCCCGAGACCAAGCCCGAGCGCGGACGTCGACGGGATCCGAAGGAGAGCGCGGCCCTGGTCTCGTTCTTGGTGGAGCACGCCGGACACATTCTGGATGGGGACAAGCTCGAGCTGGTGGTCGCCACCCTCGTGCGCGGCGAGCTGCTCACCTCGTACGTCGATCGCATCCACCCGGAGCTGTCCCCTTCCGAGCGGCGGCGAACCTACCAACGCATCAAGCGGCGGCACTCACGCGCCATCGCGCGACTGCGGGAGGTGCTCGCCGAGCTTCGGGTCGATTTGGAGTGTCCCCAAACTGCGTGTCCCCGCTCGACCCCCACCCAGGCTTTGACCTCCTGTGACTCAGCAAGCCCGCCGCTCGGCGGCAAGAGCTGGGCCCGCAAAGGAGGTCAGAAACCATGAGCACCAAGGACCAGCGACCGGCGCTCACCCGCGCCTTTCGAGAAGTGACGCTCAGCCTCATCGGGCTCTTCGAGCTCTATGACGCCGAGCCCGAGCTCATGGAGGCGACGGCCGATGCCCTCGGTCGCGTCTTCCGAGCGCACCTCAACCGCTCGGGCCCGCGCCCGAACGACGAGGCGAAGAGCGCCCTGCACGGACTGCTCGACGAGATGGATTCCCTGGCTGCCGAGGCGGCCTGAACAAGCAACCCAACACGGAGGACCAAGGAAATGACAACTGCATGGGACATGGCCACATCGATGGCCGACAAACACGCGAACTCGGGCGGCATCTTCGTCCGGCTCGCGGCCAACGGAGACAAGATCGTCGGAGCGTTCCTCGGCGAGCCGTTCGCACGCGAGGTCGTCTGGACCGGCGAGCGCTACGAGCTCTTCGACGAGAACAACACGGCGCATCACGGCAAGCGCCCGGGCCTGCGCGTTATGCTCAACTTCTACGTGCCCGCCGAGGGCGCGATGAAGGTCATCGAGGGCGGCACGGTCTGGTTCAAGGACGTGCTCAAGGTGCGCGACAAGTACGGCCTCGACAAATGGCTGTTCGAGATCGAGCGCCACGGTGAGGCCGGCGACCCCAAGACCACCTACAGCATCTTGCCGGAGGAGAAGCTCGACGACGAGATGCGAGCGCGCATCGCCGCCGCCGAGGTGCACGACCTGAAATCCATCGGCGCTGGCAACGACGACGCTGCCAGCAAGGACACCACCAAGGCGAAGAAAACCTCGAACACCGCCGGGCCCATCGACCCACGGGTCGCGGGAGATCTGGTGGCGAAGCTCAAGGCGCTGACCCGCTCGGACGTGGATGCCTTTCTCGCGGAGTTCGGCGTGCAGCGGGTTCGCGATCTCGAGGCCAAGCACGAGACCGCCGCGAGGGCGTTCATCGACCAGCTCCTCGAAAAGCAGGCCCAGCCCGCCGAAGTGGATCCCTTCGCATGATGGGCGAGGCAACGGTGCAGGTGGTCGTCGACGGCATGCTCCGGTTCAACCCAAGGGAGGTGCATCCACGGGCAGTGGAGCACCTCCTGCGGGACCTGAGCTTCCCCAACCCCGAGTACGTCTCCCGGGTCCGATTCGGACGTTGGGTGGGGGCGACGCCCGAAACGATCTCGCTGCTCGACGAGCAGGATGGGTCCGCCACGGCGCCGCGCGGGGCTGTCGCGCTCGTCCGCGAGGCGGTGCGCGCCACCGGACAGGATCTCGCCTTCGTCGACCACCGCACCGTTTGCCCAGAGGTCGCCTTCGACTTTGGCTTCGAGCTACGCGACTACCAAGAGCGCGCGGTCATGGCCCTGGTCAACCGCACCCAGGGCTGCGCCATCGTTCCCTGCGGCGGCGGCAAGACGGTCATCGGAGCCACAGCCGTCGCTCGCATAGGGCAGCCCGCGATCATCCTGGTGCACACCCACGACCTGGTCGAGCAGTGGGCGACCACCGTGCGTGACGCCCTCGGCATGGAGGCCGGCATCGTCGCCGGCGGCAAGCTCGATCTTCGCGAGGTCACCGTGGCCACGGTGCAGTCGCTGATCACCTTGGATGAGGCCACGCGTCAGAAACTCGGCGCCCGCTTCGGTACCGTGATCCTCGATGAGGCCCACCACGCCCCGGCCAGCGTGTTTCGCGAGGTGCTCTCTTGGCTGCCTGGAAAGTACCGCTTTGGTCTCACGGCCACGCCCGAGCGCAGCGACGGGCTCACGCCGATGCTGCACCTGTGCATCGGACCGGAGCTGTTTCGCATCGACCACCAAGAGCTCGTGGCTGCCGGGCATCTCGTCGTGCCGCGGGTGGTTCCGATCGCCACCGGTGCAACGAGCGACGCCGAGAAGCACGCCGCCATTGTGGGCGACCTCGCCACCGACCCAGACCGCAACCGCCTCATCGTCGAACTGGTCGCACGAGAAGCGCGCGCCGGCCGTAGCGTGCTCGTGCTCTCGGGCCGCGTCGATCACTGCCAGCGCCTCGCCGAGCTGGTCTCGCACACCGGCGTCGAGGCGGTGGCGCTCACCAGCCGCGTCGCCAAGAAGAAACGCACTGACATTCTGGACCGACTTCGTGACGGCTCCCTCAAGGTGGTCTGCGCCACGTCGCTGGCCGACGAAGGACTCGACGTTTCTCGGCTGGAGCGGCTCGTGCTCGCAACGCCGGCGCGGGCCGAAGGCCGCACCATTCAACGGCTCGGTCGCCTGATGCGGCCCCACCCGGGCAAGCGCATGCCGGTGCTCTACGACCTGGTCGACAACATTCCGCTCGCGCGCCGGCAGTTCACCGCGCGGCAGCGGGCCTATCGCAAAGTACTCGGGACCGAGGCGCTCCAGAGGTCCAGCACCCAACGCCAGACCTTCACTGCACCGGAGGGCAACGATGAACCGTGGCGCGCCATGGCGTGCTGAAGCACGCCTTCAGACCAAGGCGCGGGGGTAGCCAATGGACGACGCTGCCTTCCGCCAGCTCGTGGACCAGGTCCGCGAGCGCACCGACCTTGCTGCGCTCGTGGGTGAGTCGCTGCAGCTTGCGCCGGCCGGCTCGGTGCTCAAGGGCCGCTCGCCATGGGCGCGGGACTCAAACCCGTCGCTCGTGGTGTGGCCCCACACCCGGACGTGGCGCGACTTCTCCGCGGGCGGTTCGCTCGGCGGCGACTGCTTCGACTGGGTGGAGCGCCGCGATGGCGTGCCGTTCATGGAAGCCCTACGAGCGCTCGCCGAGCGCAGCGGCGTTGAAGTGCCTGGCGCGAGCGATCCGAAGCTGGCTGCCGAGCTCGACCGGATCTCGGAGCGACGCCGTGTGGAGGCCATGCTCACCGCGGCCGCGGCGTACTACCACGGTGTCCTGCCGTCGAAGATCCGCGACGAGTGGTACTCGAAGCGCTACGGATTCACCGACCAGACGGTGGACGAGCTGCTGCTGGGCTGGGCCGACGGCCATCTCTACCAGCACCTGACCGAGCTCCTCGGCGCGACCGAGGACGAGGCCCTGGCCACCGGTCTCTTCGTGCGCCTCAAGGGCGGACGCATCGAGGACTTCTTTCGCGACCGCCTGGTGTTTCCGTACTGGCGGCACGGTCGCGTGGTCTACTTCATTGCCCGCGCCACCGAGCACACCGGCGAGGAGCCCTGGGAGCAGGCCAAGTACAAGAAGCTGCTGACCCACTCCGACCGGCACCCCTACGTCTCGGTGCATGTCGCCAACGAGACCTTCTACAACGAGGATGCGGTCCGCGGCGCCGACGAGCTGCTCATCACCGAGGGTGTCACCGACTGCCTCAGCGCCCTGCAAGCCGGCGTGCCGTGCATCTCTCCGGTCACCGTTCGCTTCCGCAAACAGGACCACAAGAAGCTCGTCGCGATCACGGCCCAGTGCTCACGCGTGATCATCTGCAACGACGCCGAGGACAGCGGCGCTGGCGAAGCCGGGGCCCTCGAGACCGCCCAGGCCCTGCATGCCGCCGGCCGTGACGTGCGCATCGCAGTGATTCCGCGCCCCGAGGGCAAGGACAAGATCGACGTCAACGAGGTGGTAGCCAAAGAGGGTGCCGATGCGCTGCGAACAATCCTGCGTCGCGCGAAGCGGCTGCCCGAGTTTCTCATCGAGCGCATTCCCGCCGACATCTCCAAGGCCGACCTGGGCGAGCAGCTCAAGCCGGCGCTCGAGCTGGTGCGCGGCACCGAGCCGCTCGTGCGCGAGGCGTTTGCCGATCTGATTCGCGACCGCTTCAAGCTCAAGGCCGCCACGGTGAAGGCGCTCCTGCGCAGCACGACGAGCCCGCGTCCCAGCGCCGAGCCCCCCAGCGATTCACCGGACCCGCGCAAGGGCGAGGTCTTCGAAGACACCGACCACTACTACGTGCTCGATCGCCGCGGCGACCCGGTCGTGATCTCGTCGTTTCAGATCGAACCGGTCCGCCGCATCACCACCGAGGTCGGCGACATCATCGACGCCGACGTCAGCTCTGACCGAGGCCGCGTCTACCGGGCGGTGCGGTTTCCGCGGGATAGCTGGCACGGCAAGCGCAACCTGCTGCGCGTGCTGGGGTCGGTGGATCTGCAGTGGACCGGCTCCGACGAGAATGTGCAGGGTGTCCTGCGGCTGGTGGCCTCGCGCCAGGTGCCGTCGCTCAAGGGCACCACGAACCTCGGCTACCTGGAAACGAAGAAGGGCCCGCGCTGGGTGACGCCGGATGGCATCCTCGGTCCCGAGGGCGAATCCATCGAGGAGGAGATTGTGTACGTGCCCAGCGGCGCGTCGCTGCACGGCCGGACGCACTACAAGCCGCCGAAGGACCCCGCGGTCGAAACCGCCGCAGCAGCCGTGGTGTTGCCGAACCTGTTGAAGATGAACACGCCCGAGGTGGTGCTCCCCGTGTTGGGCTGGTTCTTCGCCGCGCCCCTCAAGCAGCGCGTGCAGCAGGTGCTCGGCCACTTTCCCATCCTCGTCGTCTGGGGAACCCAGGGCAGCGGCAAGTCGACGATGGTGATGGAGGTGTTGTGGCCACTGCTCGGCGTGGAGTCGTCCGAACCGTTCAGCGCCACCGAGACCGAGTTCGCGCTGCTCAAGCTGCTCTCAGCGACCAACTCGGTGCCCGTATTCATCGACGAGTACAAGCCCTTCGACATGCCGCGGCACCGCCGCAACACGCTGCATCGGTACATGAGGCGGCTTTACACCGGCGAGGTCGAGGAACGGGGCCGCGCCGACCAGACCCTGATGAGCTACCGCCTGTCCGCGCCGCTGTGCTTGGCCGGAGAAACGCGACCCATCGAGCCGGCCCTGGTCGAACGCATCCTCACGGCCAACCCGGACAAGAACGCCCTGCAGAAGGACCCGGCGTATGAGCAGGCCTACCGTCGTGTGAAGCAGGTGAGCCCGACGCTCCTGTCGGCGAGCATCATCCGCTTCCTGCTGGCCCGCGACACCGACGCTGACCTCGTCGTCGCGCGGCAGCTCACCGACCGCATGCTCCGGGACCGCGAGGTTCCGTTTCGCGTGCGCGACAACCTCACGGTGATGGCCCTTGGGCTCTATTGCTTCGAGGAGTACGCCGCGGGCCTCGGCATCGAGCTACCCGAGCTCAACCTGGACGTCGCCGTCGACAAGCTGCTCGAGGATCTGCTGGAGAGCGGCGGCATCTCGGTGAAGACCGGGCTCGACTACTTCCTCGAGGAGCTGTCCGTCATGGCGGTCGCTGGCACGCTGCAGCACGGGCGCCACTACGTCTATGACGACGGCCGCCTCGCGCTGCACTTCGGCGCCTGCCACGCGGCCTACTGCGAACACGCGCGGCGCACCGGCTTCGAGGGCGAGGTCCCGGATCGCAAAGCGATGCGTCGGCAGCTCCAGGAATGCCATCGCCGGAGCGGCTACGTGCTGGAGCTCGACGCCCGGGTCTGCTTCAACGGCCGCGACGATCGGCGGCGCGCTGTCCTCATCGACATCGACGCCGCGAAGAAGACTCTCGAGGTCGACGACTTCCCGGTGCCCGACCCCGACGTCGGCACCGGCTATCGCGGATGGGAGCACGATCGATGACCTCGCACGCGATGATCGGGGCGCCGCAACCAGTCGACTCCTCTGGGGATTCCGAGTTGCTTTACCGCCCAGAGAACGCCTCCATGGCTCTGAGAGCCGGGCAGACCGAGCCCGGCCAACGGAGGCAAGAGATGACACCAGCTTCAGCACAACGCGCAAACCAACGGGCCCTCGTCGACGTCGCGACCGAGCTCGACGCGGTGGCCAACATGACCGCAGGTGAGCTCGCCGAGAAGTATCGCGAGGTTTTCGGCGAGCCCACGCGCTCGCGCAACAAGGCCTACCTGCAGAAGAAGCTCTCCTGGCGCATTCAGGAGCTGGCCGAGGGTGGGCTATCACCTCGCGCAGTCGAACGCATCGAGGAGCTGGCCGTGTTCGCGCCGGCCCGGTGGCGACCGCTGATCGGCAAACCGCGGCCCGAGCCCCAGTCGAACGAGTCCAAGCGAGACCCCCGACTGCCCGAGCCGGGCACGGTGGTGTGCCGCGAATGGGCCGGCGAAGATCACCAGGTGATCGTTCGCGAAGATGACTTCGAGTACGCCGGCCGCCGCTACGCGACGCTGTCCCGGGTCGCCCGCGAGATCACCGGCACCAACTGGAACGGCTACCTGTTCTTTCGGCTGCAGAAGCGAAGCCGGACCCGGAGCACCCCGGAGGCGACCGACGCATGAAGAACGGCCAGGTCAACACCGCGGGCGTGCCCACCGTCGAGCCAAAGCGCGTCGCCATCTACACGCGCAAGTCGACGGACAAGGGCCTCGAGCGCGACTTCAACTCCCTCGACGCCCAACGGGAGGCCTGCGAGCAGTACATCAAGATCCAGGCGCACCTGTGCTGGGAGCTCACCGACGTCCGCTATGACGACGGCGGCTTCACCGGCGCCAACATCGACCGGCCTGCCTTCGCGCGGCTGCTTGCCGATATCGAAGCCGGGCGGATCGACGTGGTGGTGGTCTACAAGGTCGACCGCCTCAGTCGCTCGCTCCTCGACTTCGCCAAGGTGATGGACCGCTTCAACCAGGCCGGCGCGGCCTTCGTGTCGGTCACCCAGAACTTCTCGACGGCCGACGCGATGGGGCGGCTCACGCTCAACGTTTTGATGTCGTTCGCCGAGTTCGAACGCGAGATGATCAGCGAGCGAACCCGCGACAAGATCGCCGGCTCGCGCCGTCGCGGCAAGTGGACCGGCGGGGCCGTGCCCATCGGCTACGAGGCGCAGGACAAGAAGCTGGTCATCGTCGAGCACGAGGCCCACGTCGTCCGCGACATCTTCGAGCGCTACCTCGACCGACAATCGGCGCTCGAGATCGCCCAGCACCTCAACGAGACCCATCAGCTCACCAAGCAGCGCACCACGAGCAGGGGGCGCATCAGGCAGGGGCGCGACTGGACCAAGGACACCGTGCTGCGGATTCTGAAGAACGCCGTCTACGCCGGGTTCATGCCGTACCGCGGCGAGGTGTACGAGGGCGAGCACGAGGCCATCATCGGCGCGGCCACCTTCCACCGGGTCGCCGTCTACTTGAAGAAGTACGGCGCCGGGCGAACGGGCAAGCCCCGCAGCGGCGAATACCTGCTCTCGGGCCGCCTGTTCTGCGTGTGCGGCTACGCGATGACCGGCAAGGGCACTCGGAAGAAGAAGGGCGGCGCGAAGAAGTACCGCTACTACCAATGTGTGATGAAGGACAAGCTGGGGCGTCGGGGCTGCGAATCTCGCCCGCTGCCAGCCGGCGCCATCGAAGGGTTCGTCGTCGCCCGCATCCGTGACGTGACCGCCGACGGCAGCGTGGCCGAAGAAGTCGCGCGGCGGATGGACGGGTACTTCGCGAAGAAGCGCAAGGCCCTCGACGACGAGCACAAAGAGCTGCCGAAGAAGATCGCCGAGCTCTCGGCCGAGATCCGCAAGCTCATCGACACCATCATCAAGGTGAACGAGTCGGCGCGGCGGCAGATCGAGACTCGCATCGACGAGCTCGGTCACGCCATGGGCAAGCACGAGCTGCGCCTGGTGGAGGTCGAGCGGACGCTCACCGGCCTCGACGATCTGCAATCTGAAGGTCGCTGGGTGAGTGGGGCACTCAAGACCTTCGACACCGTCTGGGACGTGATGTCGCCGGGCAACCGGCTCCGGCTCATCGAGGCCGTCGTGAAGAAGGTGGTCGTCAACGAACCCGAGAATCAGGTGACCGTGCTCCTGAACGATCTCGGCGCGACCGAGCGCGAAGAGGAAGAAGACGACGACGAGCCCGCGACAGACGAGCCGCTGGCCACGGTTCCCGAGCCCGCAGCCATGGAGGCCAGCCCATGAACAACGAAGCTGCCGCGACCACCAGCGCAGCCGCCGATGCCACCGAGCCTGAGGAAGACGGCGCCCTCGTCTTCACCGGCCAGCTCTTCCGCAAGCGCAGGGGCCGTCGTTTCGTCTTCACCGAAGAGGCACCAGCACCACCCGAACCACCCCCCGAGCCCGTGCGACGCCCGGCCCGTGTGGCCCAGATGCTGGCCTTCGCCCATGGCCTGAACGCAGCCATCGACCGGGGCGACTTCCGCGACCAGGCCGACGCAGCTCGACACTTCCAGCTCACCCGGGCCCGGATTACCCAGCTGATGAACCTCACCCACCTGGCCCCCGACATCCAAGAGCAGGTGCTGTTCCTGGAGGCCGTGGACGGCCGGGAGCCGATGAGCGAGCGGGACCTGCGGACGGTGATCGGCGCGGGGGACTGGGGCGCGCAGCGAGCACTGTGGCTACTCGGTACCTGGAGCCATCGAAGTTCCTGACATTCCCGACGCTGCCGACGCCGGAGGCAGCGGGTCGTTTCTGCTTCGGGCAAGCTCCGACGCGGCCACGACGGCTATGACCAAAAGAGATAGAACGACAAGCCACATTCTTCGGCGATTGCTCTGCGGTTCGCACTTTGGACAGCTCATGGCGAGCCCTCGCGATGCTGGTCATGAGTGTCCGACAGGTTCGCAGGCGTGGGGAGTGCCCTTGCCTCGATGCGCTTCACGACATCCAGAGACAGGTTGGTGTCAGCGACGTCGATAAATCCGGCGCGACGCACATTGTCGACCGTATCGCGATCGATGTGGGCGCCCCAGATGTGGAGTGGAATGGGGTCAAGCCACTGCATGAGGCGCCGCAGCACCGGGCGTTGCGATGCCACGTGCTCAACCAGCAGAAGCTGACCTCCGGGCTTCAGCACGCGCTTCGCCTCGGTGAGACCGAGCACGGGATCCGGGACCGAGCAAAACAGGAAAGTCGCTACCACGACATCGAAGCTTGCATCGGCGTATGAGAGCACTTGTGCGTCCCCCACCTCCAGCCGGACTGTCGCACTGAGACGTTCGGCCCTGTGCCGCGCGCGGGCAAGCATCCGTTCGGAGATGTCCATGGCCACGACATCGCGGCCCTCGGGGTAGTAGCGGATGTTCTTGCCGGTCCCAACGCCCAGTTCGAGGACTCGGCCGGTCCCGACCCGCGACCACAAGTCGCGGCGCCAGCGACGAGCGCGCCACTCCATCATCCACTCAAGTGCATCGTAGATGGGCGCGATGCGATCATAGCGCTGTCGCGTCAGGCGTGTCTCACGCGTATCCGTGGCGAGCTGAGAGGTCATCCTGGCGCCTCGGATCTTCGGGAGCGAGGCATGAGGATTGGGCTAGGAGTCATCGCTCGGTCCCGCCAAGCCCGGAATCTCATGGCTCCTGCAGCACTCAGGCATTTCCTGCCACAGAAACTCAAGCGCTTGCGCAGCTTTCTTGATGAAGCTCTCGGCGGGCTCGACAACAAAGCGGCGCGGGTGCTCCGACCAGGCCTGCGCGATCTTGTCATCGATGACGCTGGCTTCGGCGGCCGTCTCGATACGCAGTGGGTTTTCATGATTGTACCCGGTTGCTTCCGTCGGAGTGCGAAGGTGAATCACCGCGGCGTAGCGGGCGATCTGGTTGGCGAGCGAAGTCCCCACCGTGTCCCAGAGATCTTCCGGACCTGGCCAGTACGCCAGCCCGTCTACGGTACCGCGGTCGCACAAGACGACCGCAGCCGTCTCGGCCATCGCCGCTGCTTCAAGCTCCCGTTGGACGTAGAAGATGGCGCGCTGGGCTGCCCTCAGCGTCTCGCCCTCCGTTCTCCGCGGAAAGCCACCACCGAATATGATGCCGGCGGCCTCCGGCAGAACCTTCACGTGCACGCAAAAGGATTGCCGAATGAGCTCGAGGACCGCCGTCTTTCCCGCGCCCGGTCCGCCCGTCAGCACGACCCTCTTGGGCGTGTGTCGTACGCTGCATGGGCAGAGCTGGCCGACGGACTTTCTCACTCCAGGTTCCACTTTGACCCATCGTCGGGGACTACCGAATCCCACAGGAAAGTGTCCTTCAGTCGCCGACGGAACGCGTCCGCCGCTGCCGGCTCGCCGTGAGTCACGAAGACCCGCTTGGGCGAGAGTTTCGCGGGCTTCAGCCAATCGATCATCTCGGCGTAGTCAGCGTGTGCGGAGAGCCCTTGGACTTGGACGACTCGTGCTCGCACGGTCACGTATTGGCCGTGGATCTTCAGCTCGTCGGTGCCATCCACGAGGGACCTGCCACGTGTGCCCGCGGCCTGGTAACCTACGAAGAGCACGACATTGTTCTCGTCGGGCAGGAAGCGCCGCAGGTGGTGGAGGATCCGGCCACCGGTCGCCATTCCACTGGCTGACACGATGACCATGGGCCCCGACCGGCGGTCAATGGCCTTCGAATCTTCCGGCGTCTTCGAATACTGCGCGGAGCCGCACATCGCGTGGCACTGGTCCTCGGACAGGCGATGGTCGCCTTTGTGAGCGCAAAACAGCTTCGTCGCGTTGATGGCCATGGGGCTGTCGAGAAACACCGGCAGTTCGGGGATTCGCCGCTCGCCGCGGAGCTTCGCGACCAGGTGGAGGAGGTGCTGGGAGCGGCCGACCGCGAACGATGGCACGAGGATGACGCCGTTCTTCTTGACGGTCTCGTTCACGACGCGAGCGAGTGTCTCTGGAACCTCTTCGGCGGGATGCCTTCGGTCACCATAGGTCGATTCGATCACCAAGTAGTCGGTCGGTCCGAGTGGCTCGGGCGGCTTCATGATCGGATCGTTCGGACGTCCAACGTCGCCCGAGAACGTGATCGTCCTGTCGCCCGCCCGGAGTGCCAGGCAACCTGAGCCGACGATGTGTCCCGCCCGAGTGAACGTTCCGGTCACGCCTTTTGCAACGTCGAAGCGCTCGTTGAACGCGATGGGCTGCAACTGCGCGAGGCTGCGCTCAGCGTCCTCCCGCGTGTAGAGCGGCTGCGCCGGCCGGTGGCGCGTGTAGCCGTACTTGTTCGCGCGACGCGCGTCTTCCTCCTGGAGGTAGCCAGAGTCAGGAAGCAAGAGCTGCAGCAGGTCGCGGGTGCCGTGCGTGCAGTACACGGGTCCACGAAAGCCGACCTTGCACAGTTTCGGCACGTAGCCGGTGTGATCGATATGCGCGTGCGTCAACACGACCGCGTCGAGCGATTGGGCATCGAAGGGAAGCGGTGCCCAGTTCCGCTCCCGCAGCTTCTTGTAACCCTGGAAGAGACCGCAATCGACGAGCACGCGTGCGCCGTCCGATTCGACGAGGTAGCGTGAACCCGTCACGGTGTCGGTGGCGCCAAGGAATTGGATTCGTGTCGTCATGAGTAGTTCCTCCTGCCCGTCATTTGTCCCCGCGCCCGCGGTGTGCCGCCCCTGGGCCTTGGGATTCCAGATGCCATCGAAAATCGCAGTGCTCCGCGCCACTGGCCAAAGTGCTGGTCCGCTCAAGGCGCGCGCCCCATTTCGTGGCCAGAGCGAAGTCGAGATTGCAAAAGGACTCCACGCACAATTCGGCGAGCCCTTGGGTCTGAAAGTACTCGGCCACCGGACACCGCTTGACGTCGAACGCCACGGTGCGCTCGTCGGAAGGAACGTCCTCCATGCGGTAGGACGGCGAGCCGAACGGGAACCGTCGAAAGGCATTGGTGGCTCGCCGCAGGCGCACAAGAGGGGAACGAGCTGACAGCCGAGCGGCGAGCCAGGGTACCTCGGCCATCTTGCGATAGATGGCTTCCGTCACCTTTGCGGTGAGGGCACGCGCTTCGACCTCGCTGAGTCCTTCGTCGATGAGCACGCGGTACACCGCGGCGGTGAGCGCCGCACAGTGAACCATCACGCGCCCACCCAGGTTCTGTTCCCGAGCCAAGCTCGGCGCCTCGCTTTCGTAGCGCAAGAACGCTGCATCGAGGATTTCGCGCGCGCGGTCTTCCGCGAAGCGCTCGGTGAGGCTCGGTCGGGCGCTGGCGACAAGCCAGATCTTGATCGGTCCGACCATCATGAGCGGCCCCCAACAAAGTCCTCGCCTCGATTCGGTCGCCTCGCCAAGCGGGGAAACCAACGCGGCGTGGCCCTCGCATACTGCGCCCAGGTTTCACCAAATTCGGCCGCGACCTCGCGCTCCTCGCTGTACGCGAGCCTGATATAGATGGTAACGAGGATCGGAAACATCACGAGCGTGACCAACGTCGGCCACTGGAAGAGAAAGCCGATCATGATCACGATGAAGGCTGCGTACTGCGGGTGCCGGATTCTTGAGTAAGGTCCCGACTTGGCGAGCGCGCCTTCCTGCTGAGCGTTGAAGAGCACGCGCCAGGATCCGGCGAGCAGGAAGAAGCCAGCCACGATGAGCACGTTGCTCAGGATGTGGATGGGGTTGAGGTGCGGGTCGCCCTCGAACCCGAAGATGCGGTACCAGATGTGGCCGGCATCGTGAGCCAGGAAGTCAACGCCCGGGAATTTCTTCGCGAGCCATCCGGAGAGGAGATAGATCGTCAGCGGGAAGCCGTACATCTCAACGAACAGCGCCACGATGAAGGCAGAGAAACTGCTGAAAGTCCGCCAGTCACGCTTCGTCTTCGGTTTGAAGAAGCTGAACGCGAAGAGAACGAAGATGGCCGAATTGATAAAGACCAGCGTCCAAAGCCCATAGGAAGGCAGGTCATGTCCACCGTGGTTCATGGCGCACCTCGCTCACCGTCAGAGGGGCGAGGCTCACCATGATCATTTTCGTGCCCATGCCCGCCACCATGGCCGTGGTTGCGATGCATGAAGATGTGGATGAACGGACACGCGAGCAGGATGAGCCACGGAAGCGCACCGAGGATGTGTGCCTGGTGTTCCTCCCACAGGAAGAAGACCGCGATTCGCTGCGAATAGGCAGACGCCTAGCCAGAAGGGAATGCGAAACGGTCGCCGATTCTCCGAATGCTCATTGCTGTGCATGTCCCGACTCCTTTTCATTGACTTTCTCGCCGCGCCTGCGGTTGCGCCGGAGGTTCCAACCGACGAGACCAAAGACAACAAAGAGAGCGATGCCGCTGATGATGGTGACTGTCTGTGCGCTCATTTCATGCCTCCGTTAGGTGCCCGCCTTGAAAGCGCGGAATGAACATCGGCACGCGGCGCTGATACGCGCGGTATTCGTCACCGAACTTCTCGAGCATTTGGCGCTCCTCTTTCCGCGCCAGCATCGTGTAGGCGAAGATGATGATTGGAAATGCGGCCACCGAGACGATCGTCGGCCAGTGCACGACGCCTTCGCCGAAGACGATGAGAAACAGCCCCGTGTATTGTGGGTGACGCACGCGGGCATAGACGCCGTCGGTCATCAGCGTCTCCTCTCGCCTTGCCTTGTGAATTCTGCGCCATCCGTCCGCGACAAGCGTTGCGCCGCTGAACACGATGGCGTAACCGATCACCATTGCGACGATATGCGCGGTCGGCGTTCCAAAGAGCTGGGCCCAGAGGTTTCCGCCATCTCCCCACGCGAGGTCGAGCCCGAAGTAGCGAGCTAGAAAGTAGATGGTCAGGGGAAACCCGTACATCTCCGCATAGAACGCGATGATGAAGGCTTGGAGCACACCCGCGCGGGTCCATTCCTTCCAGTTGTCAGGCGCCAGGTAGCGGTACATCAGCCACGAAGCGATGACGGTCACGATGGCCGCAAGGCCCCACATTCCCACGTGCATCGCCTACCTCCCCATCTCCACAGAAGGCTGCGACCGGTGCGGACTCATCGAGCCCATTCCGGGGCCCATCATTCCAGGACCCATGCCCGTCCCCGCGCCATCCATCATGCCGGGGTACCCCATGTGCACGCTGTCGAGATCCCCGCGCGACTGGTACTTGAACCAGTAGAACGTCGTGCAGGCGCCGACCACCACACCGCCCGCGATGAGCACCCAGCCCGCGGCGTTGAGCAGCTTCGCTGGGCCCTCCTTGCTTGCACGATGGAGCAGCACGAGCCCCGCCGCGATGGCGAAAATCTCCAGCATGCCAGCGATGTCTGCAGTGAACTGAGCCATAGCGTGTTCCTCACTTCTCAGGGTGGTGAGTGTCGTGGTCAGGGGCGGTCGGGTTGGAAGGAGCTGGATCTTCGCTGCCGGAGCCGGGCGACATCATCGGGCACTCCCCGCCAGCCATTCGCTGGGCCTTCATGCGGACGTGCTCCTGTAGCGCCGCGAGCTCAGCTGGGTCCTTGGGACGCAAGATGACCCGGGCTCCGCCCTCGACGTCTTCCACGGAAGCGGTGGCGGGGGGCATCATCATTCCGGCGCCCATCATCATTCCGCCGCGTCCGGCACCCTCGTGGGTAGCTCCAGCCTGTGCACCATGCTGATGTTCTGCACCGCCTTCGGCCTCGCCGTGCCCTCCCATCATCATGTGGCCGCCGCGCTGGTTGTGCATTTCGGTCATGCGACGCACTCGCTGTCGCAGCTCCACGACATCACCGGTCGAGGTCGTGAACGAGAGGCCGATGCCACCGTCGACATCCGCCGCCACCACTCCCGTTCCGGGAACTCGCATTGGGCATATGCCAGCCATCGATACATCACCATGCTCGTGGCTCTCGTGTCCGTGGGACGCGGCGTCAGCCGCCGTCTGGGGTTCGTTCCGAGCACTGCTCGTCGAGGCGCAGCCAATCAGCGACGGCACGAGTGCGACTACAAGGATTCCTCCGAACGTGTTCATCTTGTTTCATCTCCTGTCAAAGCTCTGCCCGCCGAAGGCGAAGCGCGTTGGTGATGACCGATACCGAACTGAAGCTCATCGCCGCTGCTGCGAGCATGGGGCTGAGCAGGACACCAAATGCTGGATACAGAATCCCCGCGGCCACCGGGACGCCCAGCGCGTTGTAAATGAAGGCGAAGAACAGGTTCTGTTTGATGTTCGCCATCGCACTGCGCGAGAGCTTGCGCGCTCGAACGATGCCGCGGAGGTCGCCCTTGACCAAAGTCACGCTCGCGCTTTCCATTGCGACATCGGTGCCGGTTCCCATCGCGATTCCGACGTGGGCTTGAGCGAGAGCCGGCGCGTCGTTGATGCCGTCGCCCGCCATCGCGACGACCCGACCTTCGCCCTGGAACCGTCGTACGGCAGCGGCCTTCTCGTCCGGCAGAACCTCCGCGACGACTTCGTCGATCGAGAGTTTGCTCGCAACGGCCTTGGCCGTCGTCTGGCTGTCGCCCGTAAGCATGACAACGCGAATGCCCTCGGCGTGCAGGGCGGAGATCGCCTCCGGCGTGCTCTCTTTGATGGGATCCGCCACACCCAGAAGTCCGGCAATCTCACCGTCGATCGCCACAAACATCACGGTTTGCCCTTCGCCACGAAGTTCCTCGGCCGCCTTGCCCACAGCATCGATTTGGGCTCCTACGTCCTGCATCATGGCGAGGTTGCCGAGTGAGACCCGGCGCCCCTCCACAAGGCCCTGAACGCCCTTGCCCGTCACGGATTCGAACTCATCGGCTTTCGTGACGGCCACGCCGCGTTCCTGGGCACCTGAGACGATCGCGGCGGCCAGCGGGTGCTCGCTGCCTCGCTCCAGCGTTGCCGCGAGCCTTAGCAATGTGCCTTCGTCACATCCTGGCTCGGCCGAAACGGTGACCAGTCGAGGGCGTCCTTCGGTGAGGGTGCCGGTCTTGTCGACCACGAGGGTGTCCACCTTGCGCATCACCTCGATGGCTTCGGCGTTCTTGAACAAGAGGCCGTAGCTGGCCCCTTTTCCAGTCGCGACCATGATCGACATGGGTGTCGCCAAACCCAGCGCGCAGGGGCATGCGATGATCAGAACGGCGACCGAGTTGATCAGCGCGTAGGCCATCGCAGGCTCAGGACCCACGGTTGCCCAGACGATGAACGTAACGACGGCGATCAAGATCACGGCGGGAACGAAGTACCCGGAGACCACGTCGGCGAGCTTCTGAATCGGCGCACGGCTTCGCTGGGCCTCTGCCACCATGCTGACGATGCGGGCAAGGAGCGTCTCGGCGCCGACCTTTTCAGCACGCATGACGAGACCACCTGTGCCGTTGATCGTTGCGCCGACGACGGGGTCGCCCACCGCCTTCTGCACGGGAATCGGCTCGCCAGTGACCATCGACTCGTCCACGTTCGACGTGCCTTCGAGAACGACCCCATCCACCGGAATTTTCTCGCCGGGCCTCACGCGCAGCCGATCGCCGGGAGACACTTCGTCGAGAGGGACGTCCTCCTCCGATCCGTCGTCTTTGAGTCGCCGAGCACTCTTCGCCGCCATGCCCAATAGCTTCTTGATGGCCGCACTCGTCTGACTGCGCGCCCTAAGCTCGAGCACCTGGCCGAGGAGGATCAACGTCACGATCACGGCCGCGGCTTCGAAGTAGACCGCAACCTCCCCGCCGTGCCCGCGAAACGACGCCGGGAATACGTCCGGCACAAGGGCGGCGACAACGCTGTAGATGAACGCGACGCTCACGCCGAGACCGATGAGGGTGAACATGTTCAGGCTTCGGTTCCGAACGGAGCGGACGGCGCGCACGTAGAACGGCCATGCGGACCACAGGCACACGGGCGCGGCGAGACCGAGCTCGATGAACGACCGAACGCGCCCGGGCAGCGCCGTCGAAATAGGGCGCCCGGGCAACATGTCGAGCATCACGATCGCGAGCAGCGGAACGGAGAGAGCGGCGGCGAACCAGAAGCGACGCGTCATGTCACGCAGCTCGGCGTTGTCCTCCTCGCCCGCCACGGGAGCCTTCGGCTCCAGCGCCATCCCGCAGATGGGGCAGTCACCTGGTGCGTCCCGAACGACCTCCGGGTGCATCGGGCAGGTCCACTCGCCTCCACCATGGCCGGGGGGCAGGCCCGCTAGCTCGAGACTCATTCCGCACTTCGGGCAGTCCCCAGGCTTGTCCTGGGCGACCTCCGGGTGCATCGGGCAAGTGTAGACACCCTGTCGCGAGCGTGAATCCTGTGCCTTTCCCCGGTGACCGTGTTCGGCCGACGCGGTGGTGGAGAAGCGCGCTGGTTCAGCGTCGAACTTCTCGGCGCATCGGCTGCTGCAGAACAAAACCGTCGACCCCGCGTGCTCGCGGCGGTGCTCGGTATCCTTCCGGACCGACATCCCGCAAACGGGATCCGTGGCCGCGGTCGCCGGTGCGTGCTTTGAGTCAGCTGCCATGAAGGCCTCCATGCCCAGCTGTTGAGCACGGACCGTGCCAACTACACGGTTCCAGACAGAACCTGTGAATTCCGAAGCTTTGCGCCGCGAGAGGGTTGTCGCGTGTGGTTGTTTCGGTTACAAAGTGTCGGATGAAGTTACTCGACGTGAGCCCAGACGAACGCCTACGCCCAAAACTTCGGGCGAGCGGCGTTGGCGCGCGTGCTGCAGATGCACGTTGGAGGAAAGATGGCGGCCAGACCAACGAGTGACGACTCGCCGCGCTTCATTGCGCGGCAAATGGCTTTCGGATTCGGCGCCGTCAGCGTCGTCGCCGTGGGAATGTGCGCGATGCTGCTGAGCATCATCTACGACGTGTCGGGACTCGTGGAGTCCATGCGCCACGACGAGACGTCGATCCGCCAGGGTCTTTCGCTCGCCACCTCGGTGAGGGAGCTGTCGATCCACATCGCCCACACCGTCATCGAGGCAGACGACTCCCACCTCGACCACTACGGAGACTTTCGGGATCGCGTCCGGACACAGATCCAGCAGCTCTCCTCGCGGGTTCCGGCAGAGGAACGCGTCCGCCTCGAGGCACTGGGGGAGAAGACGCAACGCATGCACCACCTGCTGATGGAGTCGGCACTGCCGGCGGCACAGCGCGGGGACTTGGAAGAAGTGCGCAAGGTGCACCGCGAGATCGAAGCGCTCGGAGAAGAGGCCGCCGAGCATGCCGATGCTTTGGCTCACGTGACCACTTCGCAGATGGCGCACGCGCACGTACTCGCGACGAACTCCACACGCCTGGGGCTGCTGGGAGGAGGACTGTGTGCGGCGCTGATCGTGATCCTTTCGATCGGTTTCACGCTCCGCCTGAGGGCTGCCGTTCTGAAACCACTGCTCTCCCTCACTCAGGCGGCGCGTCGTTTCGGTAGCGGAAATTTCGAGGAGCGCGTGGGCCGGGTTGGCAGAGGCGAGCTGGCAGCTCTCGGCGACGCGTTCGATCACATGGCCGACGAGCTCGCTCGCCGTGAAGCGCGGCTGGTGCAAAGCGAGCGCATGGCGGCGATCGGCCAACTTGCCGCCGGCGTCGCCCATGAGCTCAACAACCCGATCGGCATCATTCGTGGCTACCTGAAGACAATGAGTCCAGAAGAAGACAGCGAGACGCTTCGTGACGAGCTCGCGATCCTCGACGAGGAAGCCGGCCACTGCCAACGCATCGCCGACGACCTGCTTTCCTACGCTCGAACGGGGGAACTCTCCATCGACCGTGTCCACATGGCTGAGTTCCTACAAGAGACTACCAAGCGCTTTCAGAGCGGGAACGGTTCGACCGGAACGCGTGTGGAGGTGTCAGCGCAGGACGTGATCGTCGAGGCGGACGGCGCACGGCTGAGGCAAGTTGTGCTCAACCTTCTCGCGAATGCCGACCAGGCATCGCCCCCGAACGCGGTGGTGCTGCTTCGAGGCCAGCTCGTCGGCGCTCAGTATCAGATCGAAGTCGAGGATACCGGCCCGGGCGTGGCGCGAGAGGATCGCGCACACATCTTCGAACCGTTCTTCTCCAAGCGGCGAGGCGGCAGTGGTTTGGGGTTGGCGGTCTGTCAGGGGATCGTGAGAGCCCACGGCGGCACGATCGACGTGGTGGAAAAGCCTGCGCCAGGGACAATTTTCCGGGTCTGCCTGCCAGAGAAACACGCACGGACCTCGCGGCCCAGTCGCCCGGTCGAGGCGCGGGGTGAGGAACGATGAGTAGCCGGCGCTGCACCCTCCTGGTCGTGGATGACAAGAGGAACATGGTCCGTCTCATGGCCAAGGTCATGAAGAAGGACGCGACCGTCCGTACCGCGGAGAACGGCGCGGAAGCGCTGCGCGTGCTCGCAAGTGAGCCGGTGGACGTCGTGCTGTGCGACCTGAAAATGCCCGACATGGACGGCCTCGATGTACTTCGAGCCTGCCGCCGGCTTCGGCCCCAAGCCGAGTTCGTCCTGATGACGGCCTATGCCACTGTCGGCACGGCGGTCGAGGCGCTCAAGCTCGGTGCCTATGACTACTTGACCAAACCATTCGAACCTGCCGCCGCGCGGGCAGTGCTCTTGCGGGCACTCGCCCGGGCCGCTTCAGCGCACCCCGACGCGGATGGAGAAACGGAAGTGCTTCCCGGCGTCATCGCCCGGTCGCGCACGATGCAGGACCTCGCGGACCTGATTAAGCGCATCGCTGACAGCGACGCCACCGCGCTCCTGTTGGGCGAGACCGGCACCGGCAAAGAACGGATCGCGCGGGCGGTTCACGAGCTGTCTCCTCGCTCTGCGCGGCGTTTCGTTGCGCTCAACTGTGCGGCGGTGCCTGCCGACCTGCTGGAGAGCGAACTGTTCGGATACGCGAAAGGGGCGTTCACAGGCGCGACCGCCGAACGCAAGGGCCTGTTTGAAGAGGCGGACGGCGGCAGCCTCTTCCTCGACGAGATCGGTGACATGCGGCCGTCGCTGCAAGCGAAGCTGACCCGCGCTCTGGAAGAGCGCGCGATCCGCCGCGTTGGGGATTCGAAGGAACGCCCCGTCGACGTTCGGCTCATTGCCGCCACGCATCGCGATCTCGAAGCCATGGTCCAAAGCGGCACGTTTCGCGAGGACCTCTGGTATCGCCTCAACGTAGCGCTTGTGCACCTCCCGCCACTTCGCGATCGAAGAGACGACATCGAGCTTTTGGCGCACCACTTCCTGCGGCTGCAGGCGGAACGCACCCGCGGGCGCAGCATCAAGGGTTTCGCGCCGGCAGCTCTCGAGGCGCTCATGGCATTCGATTGGCCTGGCAATGTCCGTCAGCTTCGTTCGGCTGTCGAACGTGCCTGCGTGGTCACCCGTGATGAAAACATCAGCGTTGTTGATCTGCCTCCCGAGGTGCTCCGAGGCATCCACGGCACCGAGGAAGATCCATCGCTATCGCTGTGTACCTGGGCCCAGGCGGTGGAGCGCGGCCGGGCTGACGTGGGCAAACGTTATTTGGAAGCCCTGATGCGCCGCTTTGAGGGTCAAGTCGCCGAGGCTGCAGCTCAGGCCGGCGTGGAGCGGGAGAGCTTCTACCGGCTGCTCAGAAAGCACGGCGTGGATGCCGTTGCGTTCAGGGTCCACGCGGCCGACGCAGGCAAGAAGTAACCCGATCGGTTACTTTGAGACCCTCAGGACCACCCTGCTTGGCGGGTGGCGGCTAGGTCTTCCGAATAAACGACTGTGAATCCAGATACTTGTCGGCCTTTGTCGTGGTGGCACGGTGTGTGCTTGGGCTACTTGCATGGAGGTTCCCATGAAAGTAGCCGCTGGCATCTTCACCATCACCCTCTTCGTCGCCTCTGGATGCAATTCCACAAAGGCAGAGAGAGCGGTTCAGACAGAGCCGGCGGAGACTGCAACCAACACGCGCGCCGGTGCGCGGGTAGCCGTGACGGTCACGGGCCAGGGATACGAGCCCAGCTCGATCGATGCCGCCGCGGGTGCGCCCCTCACCTTGGTCTTCAAACGTACCAGCGACCAGGGATGCGGACATGAAGTGGTGTTTCCCGATCGGAACATCCGTCGGGAGCTGCCGCTCAATGAGGAGGTCGAAATTACACTGACGCCAGCCGCGGATGAAAACATTGGTTTCACCTGCGGCATGGGAATGCTCCGCGGCAGCATCGTGGTGGCCCGGTAGCGGCCATGAAAGGCTTGTTCGCCACTTATCCGGTCGCCGGACGAGTGCCATTGATCACACTTACCGCGGCCGTGGCGTTGCTCGGTGGTTGTGCAGGCACCTACGAATCCGCGGTTCGGCACGACATCGACGCGGTGCGCGCCCACCATGATTGGTCCGTCGACACGGGTGGGAACGGAGCTCGTCCCTCACGAGCTCAAGCCGACTCGCTCTCGACCGGGATCTCTGCCTACGTTGCCCTGGCGCTGCAAAACAATCCGGAGATTCGCGCTGCGTTTGAGCGTTGGCAGGCTAGCGTGCACCGCATTTCCCGGGCCCGTCGGCTGCCGGAGCCCACGGTGGGATTCGGCTACTTCATTCAGTCTGTCGAGACGCGCGTGGGTCCCCAGCAAGCCCGTATCAGTCTTCAGCAGGCGTTTCCATGGCCGACGAAGCTCACCGCTGGAGCCGATGCCGCTTCGGCACAAGCCCGTTCCGTACAACGAAGGTTTGAGGCCCAGTCGCTCATGATCACGCAGCGAGTGGCGACCGCCTACTGGAGTCTCTGGCAGATCCGCAGCACCCGCTCGATTCACCAGCAACACCTCGAAGTCGTCCGTGGCCTCTCGGAATCCGTGAGAGCCCGCATATCGACTGGCACGGCGATGCTGGCAGACCTTCAACAGATCGATCTCACGGCCGCCCGACTAGAGGACAACATTCGGGGCATGGATGAGGCCGAGCGCGTCGCAGAAGCTCAACTGCGCGCTGCGATTGGCGTGCGGGGTGATCTTGTCGTCCCCACGGACCAGCCGCCCTCCGATCCAGTGTCTCCGAGTGAGGGCGCGGAGGCGCTGGCCGCCGCGGCGCAAGAGCACCCCATGATCACAAGCCTCGGGTTCATGGCCGAAGCGGCGGAATCCTCCGCACGTGCAGAGGCTGCCGACCGCTACCCCAGCTTCACCGTGGGCGCGGACTGGATCATCACCGGCGACGCGGCGATGCCCGGCGTGGCCGACAGCGGCAAGGATGCCGTCATCGTCGGTGCAGGTATCCGAATCCCGCTCTGGCAGGGAAGCTATTCGGACAGCATCGCGGCCGCGCGCGCCGACGCCCGAGCCCAGCGAGCGGACCAGCGAGCCCTTGCGGATCGTGCCGCCGCAGAGCTGACTACCTCGCTCTCCAACGTGGAGGATGCTGTTCGGCGAGCCGCCCTCTACCGAGGAACGCTCGTACCCCAGGCGGAGTCGGCCTACGACTCGGTGCTCGGCGCCTACACCGTTGGTCGGGGCACGGTTGCTCAGACACTCCTGGCGCAGCGGGACCTGCTGGAGTTGCGCGTCGAGCTCGACCGTGCACGTGCCGACTACGAACGGGCGTGGGCACGCCTCGAGGAAATCGCGGGTCGCGAGGTCCGTCGCACAGCCGTCGCCCCAGAACGCGCAAGCACCGCAGAAGTTACGGATGAGTGAAACCATGATGAACCGCCTGAAGAAGCTGCCAATGAGGATCTGGGAGAGGGTGAAGCCCCACGTTGGAAGGGCGGGTCTCCTGCTTCTTGGGTTCCTCATTGCTTCCTTCGTATTCGCCGTTCGTTCTTGCTCCGAACCAGAACCGCACGGCGACCACCGGGCCACAGAGGCCGCGAGCAGCAGCGAGCAGACTATCTGGACGTGTTCGATGCATCCCCAGATCCGCCAGCCCGAACCCGGGCAATGTCCGATCTGCGGCATGGATTTGATTCCGGTCACATCCAGCGCGAGCGCAGGGTCCAGCAGTCCCACTCGCATCGTGCTTTCGGATCGAGCTCAGGCCCTTGCAAAGCTGAGAACGGTGGCGGTACGTCGTCGCGCAGACGCGTCGGGTCAACTGCGACTGCTCGGCCGCATCGAGGCGAACGAAACGACACTGAAGACGATCACCGCGTGGACGGGCGGCCGCATTGACCGGTTGCACGTCAACGTGACCGGCGAGCGAGTTCGTGCGGGCCAAGTCATCGCGACGCTCTACAGTCCCGAGGTTTTCGCGGCGCACCAGGACTTGCTCGTAGCAAAACGCCAGGTGGTGCGCATGGCTCAGAGTCCCGAGTCATCGCGCCAAGCTGCCGCGGCAGCTCTCGATGCTGCGCGCGAACGACTCCGTCTGTTGGGTGTTCCAGACGATGAACTCGCGCGCATGGAAACGCAGGAACGGCCGACGCGCGCGGTGGCGATTCGGACCCCCTTCGCGGGCACGGTTATCGAACGGATGGCCACGGAGGGTGCGTACGTTTCAACCGGCACGCCGCTCTACCGACTGGCCAACTTGAGCACGCTATGGCTGCAGCTCGACGCCTATGAAAGCGACCTTTCAGGGGTTGCTCTCGAAGACTCCGTGCGGGTCATGGTGGATGCCATGCCGGGCGAGGACTTCGAAGGCAAGGTGGCGTTCATCGATCCAACGGTCGATCCGCGGACCAGAACCGCACAGGTCCGCGTCGTTCTGGACAATGCTGAGGGACGCCTGCGACCGGGAATGTTTGCCGAAGCGACGGTGGAGACCGGTGCCGCGGCAGATGGCCGAAGTCCACTGGTGGTGCCGGCCACAGCCCCGCTGTTTACCGGACGGAGGGCGATCGTCTACGTCGAGGTGCGGGATGGCGATCGTACGGCCTACGAGGCCCGGACCGTGCGGCTCGGGCCCCGACTCGGAGACTTCTACCCGGTGGTCGCGGGACTTTCCGAGGGCGAGCGGGTGGTTTCGCGTGGGGCGTTCGCGCTCGACGCGGATCTCCAGATTCGCGGTGGCGCGAGCATGATGACGTCCCCGGACGACCGCGCGGAAGGCGTGTGGGATGAGGCGATCGAGCTGAGCGCGGCCCAACGCGGAAAGCTGGGCCCGGTCGTATCCGCCTACTTGGCCGTCCAGGAAGCGCTCGCCGCCGACAATCTGCCAGGGGCCAAGGCGGGAGCCGAACGCTTGATAGCTGCAATTGCCACGGTGAACTTCGAGCGCTCGCGAGCGGCGGAAGCGGCATGGGCTGAGGTGAGCAGCGGTCTCGGCCAGCATGGCCGCCATGTGAAGATGGCCCAGGATCTCGAAGGCGCTCGCTCAGGTTTCGAGGGGCTGAGCAAGGAGGTCGAGAGCCTGCTTCGCCGATTCGGCAACCCGCTCGAGACGCCCCTCAACGTTGCGTTCTGTCCGATGGCCGTAGGAAGCGAGGGCGCTTCGTGGGTTCAGCATGGAACAAAGATCGACAACTCCTATTTCGGCGCCTCCATGCGCGACTGCGGAGAAGTCCAGCATCAGGTGCCGCCCGGATCGTTCCTTTCTCCGCCCGCTGATTCGAGTGCGACCAGGCAAGCGCCTGCGCCCGCCGGAGGGCACCAGCATTGAGTACTCAAGACGACGCTACGCAAGCCGACGCCGGAGCCCCCGGCTCCCGCGGACTGTGGCAGGCTCTCATCGGTTGGTTTGTCGACAACAAACTGATCGTCTTCCTTCTCGCGCTCATGCTGATCGGCGGCGGCATCTATGTCTCGCCGTTCGCCTGGCAGAGTGGATCGCTTCCCAGGGACCCGGTGCCGGTCGATGCCATTCCCGACATCGGCGAAAACCAGCAGATCGTCTTCACTGAGTGGCCCGGGAGATCGCCGCGCGACGTCGAAGACCAGATCACGTATCCGCTGACCACCGCTCTCCTCGGCATTCCCGGCGTTCGCACCGTCAGGAGCTCTTCAGCGTTTGGCTTTTCCACGATCTACGTCATCTTCAACGACGACGTCGAGTTCTACTGGTCTCGCTCGCGGGTGCTAGAGAAGCTCGCTTCTCTTCCACCGGGGACGGTTCCTGATGGCGTGACGCCCACCCTGGGCCCCGACGCGACCGCCCTCGGGCAAATTTTCTGGTACACGCTCGAGGGACAGGATCCGCAAGGGAACGTCATTGGAGGGTGGGACCCCGACGAACTGCGGAGCATCCAGGATTGGACCGTTCGCTACGCGTTGCAGTCGGTGGAGGGCGTAAGCGAGGTCGCATCGATTGGCGGATTCGTACGCGAGTACCAAGTCGACGTCGACCCCGAGGCAATGCGGGCTCACGGCGTGAGCCTTGCCCAGGTCGCCAATGCCGTGCGCAGCTCGAACCTCGACGTCGGTGCCCGGACGCTGGAGGTCAACAGCGTCGAGTACCTGGTCCGGGGGCTCGGATTTGTGAAGGAGCTGGCCGACCTCGAAGCCACGGTAGTCGTCGCCCGCGAGAACACCCCGATTCGCGTGCGCGACGTGGGGCGTGTCTCGCTCGGCCCGGCACTTCGTCGCGGGGCTCTCGATGACGAAGGGGCACCCGCGGTAGGCGGCGTCGTGGTGGCCCGGTACATGGAGAACCCGCTCGCGGTCATCGACGCCGTCAAGTCGAAGATCGAACAGATCCAGGCGGGACTTCCCAAGCGGACGCTGGAAGACGGCACCACCAGCCAGGTCACGATCGTGCCGTTCTACGACCGCACGACGCTCATTCACGAGACGCTGGGGACTCTCTCGACGGCCCTATTTCAAGAGATCCTGATCACGATCATCGTCGTGCTGATCATGCTTCGCAACCTGCGAAGCTCCATGTTGATCTCCGCGATGTTGCCATTGGGGGTCCTGGGCGCGTTCGTGGTGATGAAGCTGACGGGCGTGGACGCCAACATCATGGCCCTCGGCGGAATCGCCATCGCCATCGGAACCATGGTGGACATCGGAATCGTGTTCGTCGAGAACATGAACCAGCATCTTGAAGAAGCTGCACCTACGGACGACCGCGCGGCTGTGGTGCGCAGAGCTGCGGCCGAGGTGGCCCCTGCGGTCATGACCTCCGTGCTCACCACGGTCGTGAGCTTCCTGCCGGTCTTTGGCTTATCTTCGACCGAGCTTCGGCTGTTCGCCCCTCTTGCGTTCACCAAAACGTTCGCGATGAGTGGCGCCCTCGTGCTCGCCTTGTTCGTCCTTCCGGGAGCGGCGCTGATCGTCTTCCGACGAAGACCGCAGGCACCTCGAACCACCGCCCGAGGATTGAAGAGGATCGCCCGCTCTCTCTTTCGTGCGGAACACATCCGCGACTGGATTTTTCTGGGGCTTGGCGTGGCGTTGCTCAAGTACAGCCTTCTTGGAGGCATGCTCGTCGCGGCGCTCGGCGCGTATCGTCTGGCACGTCCTCTTCTGTCTCCAGTGACCAACGCACGGATGACGACCGGTGAGAACATTCTCGCCGTGGTGGCGGTCACCTTATTGCTCGCCGAAGACTGGCTACCGCTTGGCCACGGCAAGGGGCTGTTCCTGAATGTGCTGTTCGTGGGAGCCTTGATTGCCGGAGTGATGGTCACGTTTCGGCTGTTTGAGTCGAGCTACCCCACCATCCTGCGCGCGATCCTGCGCCGGAAACTCCTCTTTCTTCTCTTACCGTTCTCGATCTTTCTATTCGGCACGACCGCGTGGCTGGGCTTCGATCGGGTGTTCGGCTTCCTGCCGCAGTCTGTTCGCGTGAGCCGGCCGGTGGCCGCCATCGCCCACGCTTTCCCCGGATTCGGACGGGAGTACATGCCCCCCTTCGACGAGGGCTCCTATCTCTACATGCCGACCACCATGCCGCATGCATCGATCGGCGAAGTGCTCGGCATGCTATCGGAGATGGACGCAGCGATTGCACAGATCCCCGAGGTCGACCGGGTTGTCGGCAAGCTGGGTCGTGCGGACAGTGCGCTCGATCCTGCGCCGCTCTCGATGATTGAAACTGTCATCACCTACAAGCCCGAGTACAGGGTCGCGGAAGACGGCAGCCGACAGCGCTTATGGCGCGACCACATTCGCTCGCCACGAGACATCTGGGCAGAGATCGTTCGCGCTGCCGAGCGTCCGGGGGTGACGAGCGCACCAACGCTGATGCCGATCAACGCGCGCATCGTGATGCTCCAGAGCGGCATGCGGGCACCCATGGGCATCAAGGTGCACGGTCCCAGCCTTGAGTCCATCGAGGCCTTCGGCCTACGACTCGAAGAGATCCTGAAGACGGTCCCCTCGGTTCGAACCGAAACCGTGTTCGCCGACCGAGTCGTCGGAAAGCCCTACGTCGAAATCGACCTCAATCGCGAAGCGATCGGTCGGTACGGGCTCACGATTGTCGATGTCCAGCACGTACTCCAGGTGGCCCTCGGCGGGATGACGTTGACGCGGACCGTTGAGGGGCGCGAACGCTATCCGGTGCGCGTGCGCTACATGCGTGAGGAGCGCGACAGCCTGGAAGCCCTCGAGCGGATCTTCGTGCCGACGCCGGGCGGGCAGCAGATTCCGATCACACAGCTGGCCGACATCCAGTACGTGCGTGGACCTCAGATGATCAAGTCGGAGGATACGTTCCTCACCAGCTACGTCCTGTTCGACCGCCAGCCGAACATTGCGGAGGTCGAAACGGTCGAGCAGGCCCGCTCGGTCATTCAGGGCCAAATCGACAGCGGCGAGCTTCAAGTACCTGCCGGCGTCAGCTTCGAGTTCTCAGGCTCCTACGAAAACCAAGTCCGCAGTGAGAAGAGGCTCATGGTCCTCATCCCCGTGGCACTGGCCCTCGTGTTTATCTTGCTGTACCTCCAGTTTCATCGGGTGGCGACAAGCGCGATCATCTACTCGGGCGTCGCCGTGGCGGTATCGGGCGGGTTCACGCTGCTTTGGCTCTATGGGCAGCCGTGGTTCTTGGACTTCGAGGTGCTCGGAACTTCGATGCGGGACCTCTTTCAAGTCGGCACGGTCAACATGTCGGTGGCCGTTTGGATCGGCTTCATCGCCCTGGTGGGCGTGGCAACGGACGATGGCGTGGTGCTGTCGACCTACCTGAAGCAGCGCTTCGAGCAGGCGCCGCCCACGACCATCGAAGAAGTGCGTGAGCGGACGCTCGAAGCGGGCACTCGCCGCGTTCGCCCTTGCCTGATGACGACCGCGACCACCATCCTGGCCCTGCTTCCCGTCATCACCTCGCAGGGCCGCGGCTCGGACATCATGGTGCCAATGGCCCTACCATCGGTGGGGGGAATGGCCATCGAGCTCGTCACGCTGTTCGTGGTGCCCGTGCTCTATTGCGCGCTGGAGGAGCGGAAGCTGAAGGCGCGAGGCCGTGAGCTGGACGGACCAATTCTTCAAGGTGACGCGTGATGGAACAGCTGTTTCCTGGACTGACTACAGCACCCAACCTGCATCCCATGGTGGTGCACTTCCCCATCGCCTTCTGGGTGGCAGCCGCGGGCGCGTGGCTGCTAGCTGTGGCACGCAAGCGAGACGACGCCTGGCGCTTCGGCCTGTGGTTCCACCTCCTCGGGTTGCTCGGCGCCGCGGTAGCCGTGGGCTTTGGCTTCTGGGCGACCGAGAAGATGGGGCACGACAGCCCGGGGCACGATCTCGTTCATGTGCATCGGGACATCATGCTGTGGGCGACGGGTCTCGCGCTCGCTGTAACGGGTCTCGGCTGGTGGAAGCGCAGTGCGAAGCTCCGTGTCCCACTCACCCTGATGTCCGTGGTGCTGGTCGGTCTCCTGGCGGTTGGGGCAGATCGCGGAGCAGAACTGGTGTTTCGATTCGGAATGGGCGTCGCCCACGAGACGCCGCCTGGATCGGCGCACTCCCACTCGCACGACGATGACCACCGGGAGGCCCACGAGCATCCAGACCCGCGGCATGCGGCTCCTGATGAGCATGGAGCCGTTCCGCGCACGGAGCCCGAAGCGCACGCCTCGCCCGATGCCGGACAAGGCGCTACGGCGCCGCCAGCAGAACCATCGGACTCCGTTCGAGAGCCGGCCAAAGCTCCGCTGCTGCCAGCTCCGCATCAGCACAGCCATGACCACTCGACCCATGAACACTGAGAACCAGTCGATCCCGGCCGGATTCATTCCCGCGCTGCGGTTTCACGCGCTCACTCGCCTCTATGATCCGCTGGTGCGTCTCACCACCCGTGAGCTCGCCATCAAGAGGCGCCTCGTCACCGGGCTTGGCCAAGGCGTTCAGAGCATCCTCGATCTGGGCAGTGGCACTGGGACGTTGCTCAAACTCGCTCGGCCCGCGTATCCGGCTACCAGACTGGTCGGGCTTGATGCGGATCCGCGAATCATCGCCCTAGCGAGAGCCAAGGTGCAGAGCGATGTCGAGTTCGTCCACGGCGACGCGACGAATCCTCCCTTCGATCCTGGCTCCTTCGATCGCGTGGTGTCGAGCCTCGTCCTGCACCACCTGACCCGGGCGCAAAAGCTTCAGGCGCTCGTCGCAGCAAGAACGCTGCTGAAAGACGGCGGTGAGCTCCATATCGCCGACTGGTGTTCCCCACACGATGTCGTCATGCGCGGCATGTTTCTCGTCGTTCAGCTTCTCGACGGATTCGAGACCACGCGCGACAACGTGCGCGGGGACTTACCGGACCTGATTCGCGAGTCAGGTTTTTCTGAAGTCGTCGAATCCTATCGGCAGCGGACGCCGTTCGGTTCCATGGCGATCTACCGTGCACGACTACGAGCGGCGGACGGTGAGGCGAAGTGAGCTGTCCAAAGTGTGGACCGTCGTCGAAACGCCGTTGGCCGCTCTGGGTCAGCATCGTCTTGGTCGTCGTGACGGGTATCGCGCTGTGGGAGTGGAAGGGTGGCACATACGAGCCACCGGGCCGCGCCCCGACGTCGGGTAGTGAGCGGACGACAGCAAATGACGCAGTCAGCCGCCCCTTCGAGACTGAACTTTCGCGCGCCTACTCGGTCGATTCGCCCGCCGCGACGGGTACCCGTCGCTTCGAGCTCCGGGCCGCGTCGACCGAGGTGCAGCAGTTCGACGGGAGGCTGCTCGATGTATGGGCCTACAACGGCCAGGTGCCAGGGCCCGTTCTGCGCGTGCGCCTCGGTGAGGAGGTCGTCGTGCGCCTCCAGAACAACCTCCCGCAGCCGACGACGATCCACTGGCACGGCGTGCGCGTGCCAAACGCAATGGATGGTGTCCCTGGCGTGACCCAGGAGCCGATCTCACCAGGAGCGTCGTTCACCTACCGCTTCGTCCCCAAGGATGCGGGAACATTCTGGTTCCACCCCCATGTCCGCGGGGCCGAGCAGGTCGAGCGGGGCCTCTACGGCGTTCTCATCGTCGATGACGCCGAGCCGCTGCCCTACAATCGCGACGAGGTGTGGGTGCTCGATGACTGGCGGCTCGGTCCCGATGGAGAGATCGATCCGCGCTTCGTCACTCGGCACGACCTCGCCCACGACGGTCGCTGGGGCCAGGTCGTCACGGTGAACGGCGACGCATCAAAGCGCCTGATTGTTCGCCCCGGTGAGCGCATTCGGCTTCGGTTGGTGAACACGTCGAACGGCAGAGTCTATCGCCCAGACTTTGGGGCGTTGTCTCCCAAGGTCATCGCGGTGGATGGGATGTACACGGCGCGCCCCCTCGCTCTCGACGGCTTCGACCTCGCTCCCGGCAATCGACTCGACCTCGACATTCAGATCCCGAATGATTCAGCAGAGCAGTCCTTCGCGGTGGTCGACAGGTTCACTCGCCGCCCGTTCACGCTCGCGACCTTCGAGGCTGCCGGAGATGCAGTCGATACGCCTTCGTTCGCCCCGCCATCGAACCTCCACATACCGAGGTGGGGAGGTGCGACGGATCGCCCGGTTGACGTCACCTACGTCCTCAATGCGCAGCGTGGAGGGCCACACGGCATCCAGTGGACCATCAACGGGCAGCCCTGGGGAGAGCACTCGGTGACCCAGCTCGCCGAGGGCCAGTGGGTACGCGTTCGTTTTCAAAACGATTCGGCGCGCCTGCACCCGATGCACATCCACGGACAGTTCTTCAAGGTCATCGCCCGTAACGGGCAGTCCACGGACGACCCCTACTTTCGAGACACCGTGCTTCTCCGGGGCCGCGAGACCATCGACGTCGGCATGGTGCCGCTCGACTGGGGCCGCTGGATGATGCACTGCCATATCCTCGAGCACGCGGACTCCGGCATGATGACCGAACTGCAGGTTGGCGAGGGCGACACCAGGCCTTCGCGTGGCGCGCATTGACGAGATGTCCCCATCCGGCAGTAAACCCGCCTTCGAGCCGTCCACCGACGAAACCGGCCGAGCTGTAAACCAGGCCCCGCGCTCTCTCCCCGATCTCTGAGACAGAGAGCCAGAACCGCCCCGAAGCCGCCCGCGTCGTCGTCGTCGGTGATCTCTGCGAGCTCGCGCCCGAGACCACCGCGGCGATCACCGATCGCGCAGAACCCCGCGAAGACTGGGCGTTACAAGAAAGAGCCCCGGGCGTTGCCGACCGGGGCTCTTGTAAACTGGCGCCCCCACGCTGTTTGGCGTGGGGGCATAAATGGCTCCGGAAGAGGGACTCGAACCCCCGACCTAGTGGTTAACAGCCACCCGCTCTACCGACTGAGCTATTCCGGACCGTGTCCCGTTATCGAGACTGCGGGACTTTCGGGAGCAATGCGCCGCGTGTCAACATTTTCGTTTGAGATTGGGTACTTAATTGGGTGTGGGCTGAACTCAGCGGAGCGGAACGCGCCTAGGCATTCGGTGGGCCGGTCCGATTCGACCCCCGGGCACCCTGGAGCACGTCGTTTCGGGCGGCGGCGGTCCGTGGTCTGAAGAATTCGGGGTCGATGGCGGTCCCGTCGATTTCGACCTCGTAATGAAGGTGCGGCCCCGTGACGCGGCCGGTGCCACCGGAGGCTGCGATGGGTTGACCGCGAACGACGCGCTCGCCGCGGCGAACGTCCAAGCGACTGTTGTGGCAGTAGGTGGTCCGAAGGCCGTGGCCGTGATCGATCTCGAGGAAATGACCGTTGATCGCGTCGTAGGCGGCGGTCACGACGACGCCGTCGGCGACGACCAGGATCGAGGTGCCCGGCGGGGTCGCGAGATCGACACCGCGATGACGTCGCCGGGTTCCAAGCACGGGGTGAACGCGAGGACCGAAAGGCGATGACACGGCCAGGTCCGAGGCAACCGGCCATGCGAAACCGAACGCGGTTCGGAGTGCGAAGGTGCGGTGGGCGAAATCGTCCGATCTGAGCCGGGTCCGCGGGCGGAGATAGCGGCGAAACGTGTCGTACTTTGCCCATGTCTCGAGGCCAGCGTAGCGCGCACGCTCGAGGGCAATCCGAGTCGGGTCGAGACCGATCAGGAGCGAAAGCGCGGCCGCTTCGGAGCTGCCGAGGTCACGTGACAGGGCGCCAAGACCGCGGGCCAAGGCTTCGAGCTGCCCGCGGACCTCGCGGCAAGGGGAGTCGTCGACGGGCGTCGACGCGCCCGTTCTTCCATTCGTGGCGCCATTCGCGGTGCCAGCCGTAGTGCCAGCCGTAGTGCCAACCGTAGTTTTCTGATTCTCCGCCGGCCAAACCACGCCCACCGCGGCCAGCGCTGCCTGGCCTTGTTCAGGCAAGGTCACCGCGACTCGTCCCGCAGCGTTCGCTCGACCTCCGTCGGCCGCGAGCCACGCCACGGCACGAACGAGTTCTGGCTCAAGACGCTCCCGTTCGGCGTAGAGCCCGGCATCATCAAAGGCTGATGCCGCCACGCAGGTCCCATCCCGATCGCGATCGCGATCGCGTGACCTTCGAGTGCGATCATTCGGTGACTGAACACGCGATCGACCTCCCCGCTTCTTCCGCTTCGCGTGGAAGTAGCTGGCCAACGCGGGCGGACTCACCTCGCGCTCGAACACGACACCGTAGGCTCGAAGGCTCAGCGCGCCGACGGGCGTCGTCGACATCATCGTGTAGAGCGCGGCGGTCGATGCAACGAGATCTAGGCCTCGAAAGCGAGCTCGCCGAAGGGCTTGGTCCCTGGTCTTGGGGAAGCGCGCGTGTGCAGCGAGGCCGTCGAGGGGGCTCGAGCGGTCTTGAACGCCGGACCAGCGCGCACCGGGGGCTCGATCGGGCGCGGGCTGGCGACTCGTCGTTCGAGCATGCTCTTTACGGAGCGTCCGCCAGAGGGCCTCTCCAAGCAGACGGAGCGCAATGATCGAAAGACACAGAACGCCCACGCCGTGCGCAACACGAATTGCAAACCCAACGGGAAATGATCCGAAGAGCAATCGAAGCCACGTGAACGTGAGAGTCTCGATCTCCTCGCCAACCCGGAACGTGCCAAGCGTGCACAGAGAAAGAACGAGGAGCGGCCGCACGAACCACGTGACACGCGCATGGCCCCGGAGCGTGTTGAGCAGCGCGAAGACCTGGCGTAATGGCTGGAGGAGATATGCGGGCGCGCTCGGGCTCGAGTTCGGGCTCGAGTTCGGACTCGCGCTCGGGCTCGAGCTCGGGTTCGAGCTCGGGTTCGAGTTCGGGTCGCGACGAACGAACAGAAGAGAACGCCCCAAGATCAGGTCGAGCACAAGCTCGACCCCGAGCGCCAACGTCGACGTCGCTCGATGCACGACGTCGATATCAACGAAGGCCGCAGCCTGGTACGCGATTCGGGCGGCGTTCGCACCCGTCAATCCGAGCGAAGGCGCGAGCGCGTGCACAGCCGAGGCCATAGCTCGATCCAAGAGAGCGTCGAGGAGACTGAAGGCGGCGAAGATGGCGTCGTCGAATCTCTCAGCCGCAACGTGAACACCCGTCGCCAACAGGCCGAGCAACCCGAACGGGAGCAGGAGTCGGCCCGAGACCCGGACGGCCGAGGCAAAAAATGCGAGACTCTTCCTCAACCGCCCCGGTTCTCTCACTCTGCTCATGCTCCGCGACGGAGAGCTAACGATCTCTCAGGTCGGTCGATCTACATCTCAGATCTCGGAGACGTTCCCTTAAGGCTTGGGGCGGCTCGGTGAGGTGATCGAGCGCGCCCTGGAGGACATCGCACGCACCCTCCACCTGGCCTAGCCCCATGCGGAGGTCGACCAGCAGCGCCACAACGGCCGGCTCATCGGGGCGGGCGTGATAGAGCCCACGCGCGATCGATTCGGCATCTTCGAGATCGCCGCGGTAATCGAGCGCCAACTTGGCGAGTCCGAAGCGCGCTTCGGGTTGGTCGGGGATGCCAACCAAGGCGCGCGCGTAGGCGGAAGACGCACCCCGCGCATCGCCGATGCGGGCAAGCTCATCCCCGAGATCGACGTAGGCACTCGACATACCTGGAAACACAGTGATCGCTCGCCGACTGGCGGCGAGCGCAGCCGGCTCAACCAGCCGCGTGTTCGCTCGCGCGAGCATCTTCTGGAAAACCGGCTCGTAGCGCGCCGTCCACGCACGCGGTGCCGCCAGGACGATCGTATAGGCGTAGTAGCCGCGTTCGATCAGGATGTTGCGCGTCGAAAGGGGTCCGGCTCGGGAATCGAGGTCGATCCGCAGCTCGAGCGCGCGCGCACCTTCGATCGCAAAGGGCTTCTCGCTTCGAACTTCGACCGATGCGATGTCACCATCGCGACCGACCGCGCCGATCGTATCTTCGAGAAAACGCCGACGCAGCTCGAGGAGATCGAACGGCGCCTCCGACGCGCGCTCAACGACGAGCCCCAGCGTGGTGCCGAGTGCGTTGCCGCGCGCTGTCATCCCGAGATGATTCGTGCCGTCGCGCCATCCGCTGGGATACGAAACGACGATGCCGCTCTGATTGTAGAGCTGTCTCTCGAGCGCGGGGCCAAATGCGTGGATCACCCGACCAGCGACGAACACGGTGATCAATGCGACCGCCGTGAGAAACGCCGGTCCGTAGGCCGCCAGAAACGATCGCGGTGGCGGATCGCCGAGACGAAGCAGCTTCGGTTTGAGCCCGACCGCAACC
Organism: Deltaproteobacteria bacterium; assembly: GCA_016713425.1. Lineage (GTDB taxonomy): Bacteria > Myxococcota > Kuafuiibacteriia > Kuafuiibacteriales > Kuafuiibacteriaceae > JADJPE01. The sequence goes on from JADJPE010000005.1 coordinate 111,842, forward strand.
GCCACGCCTCCGACCATTCCACCCAGATGCCCCCAGTTGTCCGTCGACTCAGTGGCCAAGCCGACGTAGAGAATGAAGAGCGCGTAAGGCAGAACCGCATGCCCGAAATAACGTCGGTATCGAACCGGCAAGATCTCGCCGTATTTGTAGCCGAACACAGAGGCCGCTCCGAACAGCCCAAAAACGATGCCGCTCGACCCGACGGAAGGATGGACGGACATCAGCGTCGACAGAAGCGTCGTCGACAGTGCCGAGACGACGATGAGCCAAAGATAGTCCTGTACACGGTAGACGTTCTCGATCGTCCCGCCCACGTTAAACAGAAAGAACATATTGAAGAACAGATGAAGCACGTCGCGGTGGAGAAAGTTCGCGGTCAGGAGTCGCCACGTCTCGCCGAGCTCGACGATGTTGGGCTGCATCTTTGCGCCGGCCGCGAGGAGCGGATCGAGGGCCACCGATCGGTCGAATCCGCCAACCGCAACATAGATGGCGATCTGAAGGAGGCATAGGCTCACCGTGAGCCACGGGAACGCGCCGAGCGAGAAAGTGCGCGTGAAGTGGAGCCGAGCGGGCGCATAAAGACGTCGAAAAACTTCGAGATCACGCGCATCGACCCATCGGTCCCCCGTAAGCACGGCGAACCGCACCGGGGTGGTGGGCGAGATCTGGCCGCGCCGAATCTGGGCCTCGAATTCCTCGATCGACAGCGATTGCTCGCCGTCCGCCGTGCGAACCGAGAGCTGACTCACGCCTAAAGAGTACGCCGCTGCCCTACCATAAGCCCAGCCCGAAGATCGAGATCGGGATCGGGATCAGGATCAGGATCAGGATGATGATCGAGAGCAAGGAAGGATCAAGATCGAACGTAAGGGCCTGACTTCTGACCCATCTAGTCGAAGAGCGAGGCTTCCGTTCGATTTCGCCCTCGCCGCTTCGCCATATAGAGACGTTCGTCGGCGGCCTCGATCAGATCGGTCGGGCGCACGGTCTCCTCGACGAGCTCGGCGACACCGACCGAGACCGTGCACGGAATTCGCCGGCCATTGTGGGTCACCTCGAGTTCTTCGATGTTGCGGCGCACGCGCTCCGCGGTCACGAAGGCACGCTCGATCGCCGTATTCCGCAGAAGAATAGAGAACTCTTCGCCGCCGTAGCGAGCAAAGAGGTCTTCCTTGCGGATCGTCTCCATCACACACTGGGCAACGGAGCGGAGCACGAGATCGCCCGCCTGATGGCCGTAGGTGTCGTTGACCCGCTTGAAGTGATCGAGGTCGAGCATGATGACCGACATCGGCTGTTGGTGCCGACGCGCGAAGCCGAGTTCCTTCTCGACCTCCATCATGAAGGCACGCTTGTTGTATGCCTCCGTCATGGGATCGTGGGTCTTGAAGGTCTGCATCAACGCGTGGAACTGCATCTCGCGTTGGTCCTGGTATCGGAACTGCAAGATCGTCGCCGTGCCGACCTGAATACGAGCACCATCCTCGAGAGTCAGGACCTGAATCCGCTCGCCCTCGTGGTACGTGCCGTTCGTTGAACCGAGATCCATCGCGACCAAGATGTCGTCGTGCCGGATGATCTTCGCGTGGTGGCGCGAGACGCCCTCGTCATCCAAGAAGACATCGCACTCGGGGGCGCGCCCGATGGTGGTCTCGTCCTTCGCCAGCAGGAACATCTGACCGATCGATCGACCGCTGATGCAAATGAGCGCCGCAGAACGACTCTGAGAGACGGTCCCGTCCAGCATCGAGACGTCATGGACCATCGTCTTGTCGTCGTCGTCGTCGTGGACCATTCAGCGCGCCGTTCTTCACCACCCATTCGGTGGTGACTCGAAAAGTACGCCAGGTCGGGGATGGGGCGCCACCCCTCTGCGGCACGGTGGATGTCGGCCTAACCGACCGATTTCATGGCGTCCTTGGGCGCAGGTGTGCGCGGACCCCGTCGCGCGCGTCGAGGCGGCGCTGACGGAAGCGCAGGTACGGGAATACGAGCCCAACGGCGGCCCGAAGCCCGCCCGGAGGTGGACCCGCGGGACGAGGTGGGAGGAAGGCCCCGGGCAGCGCATCCGAACCGTGGGGCGCGCATGTTGATCCCCAGAGTCCCGACTTGGATTGACCATCGCGTCACGGGCCCGTAAGCAGACTCCGCCGATGAACAAACAGCCTGCAATCCTCGTGCTGGTCGTTGCACTCGCCGGGACCGGTGCCACTTGCAAAGGCCGCGATGAGAGCAAACCAGCCCTGTCGACGGCGTCGTCCGCGATCGACCCGACAGGACCGGGGGTCGACGAAACGCCGCCGGTCACCGAGATCGAGGGCGTCGACCTCCTTGCGCTCCCGCCTGAAGTTCGGGGTGACGCGCTCCGACTCCTCAACGAGAACTACTGCTACTGCGGCTGTCCTAGGACGGTCGCCGCATGCCTGGCGGATCGCGAGGCCTGCACCTGCGTCGAGTGCTCGGAGCGCATGGCGAACTTCTTGCTCGACGAGTTCAAGGACGGCGCGGACGCCCAGGAAGTCGAGATGATGATGCTGGACGGCTTCTCCGAAGGTTACAACGGGCAGCCGGTCAAGCTCGACGCGACTGACCAGCCGATGAAGGGCGCGAAAGATGCCCGCTTCACGGTCGCCGAGTTCGCGGATTTTCGATGCCCCCATTGCGCGGCGGCCAGCGAGATGCTGGCTGAGTTGGTGGAGAAACACCCCGATGTGCGCGTCGTGTACTACTACTTTCCGATCGGCAACGCGGCCGAGTCTATCCAGGCCGCGGAGGCGGCTGAGGAAGCGCGCGCCCAAGGAAAATTCTGGGAGATGTCGGAAACGCTCTTTCGAAACCAACACGCACTGACGGAAGACGACATCCTCAAGTACGCGCACGGTCTTGGACTCGACATGGTTCGGTTCAAGGAAGCCTTGAAGAAACATGTCCATCGAGATCGTGTCTTGGCCAACAAGCGCCTAGGCGAATCTATCGGGGTCATGTCCACGCCAAGCCTGTTCGTCGATGGACGCAAGTTCGGCCTGTCGCGCCGACTCCGAAACCTCGAGCTCAGGATCGAGATGGAGCGTGAGCGCGGCCAATGCCGCTGACCCTCGGTACCCAAAGGCGGCATCGTCACGGACATGGGCTGGCGGCCAATGGAGACGTCGCCACCCCGAAACGCCGACGCCGTTGTGCCTTCATTCCAAGGAGAACTCGCATGCAGGTCCCCCATTCGTATTCGCACCAGCATTCGCACCAGCATTCGCACCAGCTTTCGCACCAGCTTTCGCGCGAGGGTAGGAGCCTCCTTTCTCGCGCGATCTCGCGGGTGGGTCGGTGGTCGTCGGCCGCATCGCCGACGGTCTCGACGTTGACGACGGCCCCGGCCCCGGCCCCGGTCACGATCGCGGCGACGATCGCCATGACGATGCTGATGGTGGCCGCGCCCACGGCCACCGCCATGGCAGCCGAGTCCGCGCCGTTCGCCGACCCCCCACCGACGTCCCAAGAAGCCACGGCCACACAAACGGAAAAGGCCGCGAATACGGAACCTCCTCCGGTTCGCGTGTGGACAACCCGCCAGGATGCCTTCGTGTTCACGGCCGAGTTCAAACCCGGTGTTCCAAAACCTGGGCAGCTGACCGAGATCCTGTTCTCAGCGAGCTCCTTGCCCAAGACAGCGCACCCTCGTTTCGGAACCCAGGTGCCCATGAACGACGCCCACCTCACCTTGCGATTCGAATCGCCTCGAGGCGAGGATCTCGGACGCTATTTGGCGCACGCTCTGCCGCTTACGAAGGGTCGATACGGCCTGCACTTCACGCCGAGTGAGCGCGGCATCTACCGTCTGGTCCTCGAAGGCAAGACATCGGAGGGTTCAGCCGTCCGGGCCGAGTTCGCGCTCCCCGTGAATGTCTGGCCACTGCCCGATGCGCTCCAGGGAGCCGGCGACAGCGCCCATGCGCAGGTCAGCCGCCGAGTGTTCACCGGCACGAATGCGGAGAAGCCCAGAAAGGCAGCTCAATGAAGCCAAACATGAAACCTGAGGCAAGAGACAACGTGAACCACGAAGTGATGCGCGCATCCACGCACAGCCTGACTCGCACGTCCACGCACAGCCTGACTCGCACGTCCATGCACAGCCTGATTCGCACGTCCATGCACAGCCTGATTCGCACGTCCATGCACAGCCTGATTCGCGCGGAGGTTTGCACGGTGCCGATGCGCGGCATCGCACAGGCGAGCAAGCGAACAACGGCCTTTGCCTCGCTGCTCACAGCGACGCTCACCCTGGCCGCGGCGCCAACCGTCACCGAGGCGGCGGGGCTTTCTTCTCCCGTGTTCGTCGGCGACCGTGTGAACGGCCGCGGCCTCTACATGACGGCATGTGCGAGCTGCCACGGCGAGACGGGCGACGGCGGAGCATCCAAGATCGCCCTCACCCGCTCGGGTCGGATGGGGCTTCTTTCTGACGCTGCGATGTTCGCCATGATCTCGACCGGAGAGGGGCTGAAGAAACCCGCGGAACATCGCTTCGGTGATCGCCTCGAGTATCTCGAGACCTTCGATGTCATCGCCTATGTGCGCGCAGGAACGATGTCGGTAGGCGAGTTCTTTCCCGAGGCGGCTCGCTATCTCGGCAAGGAATACACGATCGACGAGTTCGGCCTCACACGAATCAAGGAGGCAACGGGCAAAGCGCTTTCGCCCGAGGAAGCTCAGGCCTCCGTCTTCACGATGTTTCGAATCGAAGGTGAGGACGGAAACCTCCGGTATGTCCCCCAAGACCCGATTCAACTCGATGCTCTCAAGAAGGATCTCAAGATCGGCTATCTCGTGTTCCTGCCTTTTCGCGTCGGTCCATTCAGCGGCGAGATCGGCGTGGCCATGGATGCAGCAGGCGTCATCACCGGCCTTCGAGCCCAAGACGGGCATGCGCAAGACGCGGTCGAGCTCAACAAGAAGCTCGCGCAGTTCGTAGGTATGGGCAAAAAGGGGCAGCGGGATCGATTCAAGGCTCCGGCTCGAACGTCGGTCGAAGTGAGTAACGCCGTGTTCCAAAGCTATATGCAAGCCATGGAGTCGGCCACCATGTATGATCGCGAAGAGAAGGACCGTACCTGGGCCGATTAGACCTCGGTCCCGGTCGCCGGCCCTCTGCCCAAGCGAGGGACACGTCACGTCGTGAAGACCTTCCTGCCCATTCCATTCGAGGGAGAACACACCCAGCAAGACCTCGATCTCTTCGGGCCGTATCGAGAGCTCTTTCCTATTCGCATCGAAGGACAGGTCCATTGGGTTCCGGCCGGAATCTCCATCTTGCGCGCGCTTCAATATGTCGTGCTCCGCGAACGAACGTTCGATTTACCCTGGGCCAACTATTGCTGGAACAACACGGTGGGATGCTGCGAAATGGTGTACCAGAACCTTCTTTCGCCCACGCCGCGCGCACGATCGGGCCGAGCGTGCTCGGTTCAAGTCGCGCCTGGCCTCGACATCGTTCGTCTCCCGAAGGGCGCTCGATCCAAGCAGGTGTCGCGCGACGACGGCACCGCGGCGGTCGACGGCACCGCGGCGGTTGACGGCGCCGCGACGGTTGACGGCGCCGCGGCGGTTGACGGCGCCGCGGCGGTTGACGGCACCGCGGCGGTTGACGGCGCCGCGACGGTTGACGGCGCCGCGGCGGTTGACGGCGCCGCGGCGGTTGACGGCGCCATGCTGAGCGACGGGACTCTGCCCGACGACACGACTTCGCCGGACGATTGAGCAGCGCGTCTTTGAAACGAGCACATCATGCAAGCCTCCGATCCAAAGAAAACCGCCACGCACTTGCCCCAGGGTTCCTCGGCGAGCCCGTCGACCGATCTGAACGGGCTCGATGGACTTGATGGACTTGATGGGCTTCGGCCTCGCCCATCGGCCGCTGCCGTCGAGGCGACCCGTCGCGCCCTGAATGGCGTACTGAAGGACACGCAGATCGTCACCGACGCGGACGCACTCGAGGTCTACGCGACGGACTGGTCGAGCGCCGGCGCCTTTCCGCCGGACCTGGTGGTCAAGGCGGAGTCAACGAGCGACGTGGTCCATGTTCTTCAGATCGCGAACACCCACGGCGTCCCGGTCACACCGCGCGGACTCGGGACCGGCAAGGCGGGTGGCGCTTTGCCCCTCGCGGGAGGCATCGTCCTGTCGCTCGAGCGAATGAGCCGACTCATCGAGATCAATCCCGCCGACATGGTCGCGGTCGTCGAGCCCGGCCTCATCACCGGAGACCTCATGTCCGCCGTCGAGGACGTGGGACTCTTCTATCCGCCAGATCCCAACAGCTTCGCGATCTGCTCAATCGGCGGCAACGTAGCCTGCAACGCCGGCGGACCGCGCGCGCTGAAGTACGGTGTCACGCGCCCCTATGTTCTTGGTCTTCAGGTGGTTCTGCCGACCGGCGAGCGCATCGAGGTTGGCGCGCGCACGTTGAAACATGTCGCTGGGTACGATCTTACGGGTCTCATCGTAGGCTCCGAGGGTACGCTTGGCGTCATCACAGAGATCACGCTGCGCTTGGTACCCAAACCAGGCGCGGTGGAGACCGCCCTCGTCACGTTCAAGGACACCCACGCGGCGTCCCTCGCCATCACCCGCGTGTTCGGAGCGGGAGTGCTCCCGCGAACGCTCGAGTTCCTCGATCATCATGCGCTCAGCGCCATCCGCGCGAAGACACCAGGTCGATTTCCAGAGAACGCCGGCGCCTTGCTCATCTTGGAGACGGATGGCCCGAGCCACGAACGCGCGTTCGAAGATCTCTCCCGTGCGGCCGAAGTCTGTTCGGACCAAGGCGCGCTCGACGTCCTCGTCGCGCAAGACGAAATGCAGCGTACGCGAATCTGGGAGCCGCGACGCGTCCTCTCGATGACACTGACCGAGAGCGCACCTCACAAGATCTCCGAGGACATTGTCGTGCCTCGATCGGCGATCGCGACGTTCCTTGAGCGCGTCTACGCGTTGTCCACCGACAACGACGTCCGTGTAGCCACATATGGGCACGCCGGCGATGGGAACCTCCATGTGAACGTACTCTTCGACGACGCACACAAACAGGCTGCCGACCGAACGGTCGCCGCCATCATGGCGATCGCGGTAGAGCTTCGCGGCACGATCTCGGGTGAACACGGGGTGGGCTTGCTCAAGCGTGCATTCATGCCACTCGAACACGCCCCGCCCGTCCTTGCCCTCCAGCGGAGGCTCAAGAAAACCCTTGATCCACAAGACATACTCAATCCGGGTAAGATCTTGCCGTTGAGAGGGGTTACGGAATGACTTCAACCTGGACCGGCACTGATCCACGCTTCCGCATCGCCAACGAAGCACTCGAAGAGCTCCCGATCTTTCCGCTCCCGAACACAGTCCTGCTGCCGCGCACGCTCATGTCTTTGCACGTGTTCGAACCGCGGTACCGTGCCCTGATGGAGGACTGCATCGATGGCCATCGACTCATGGCCATCGGAATGCTCGATGATGATCGAGGACCCGATGAGTACGAACGGCCACCGATTCACCGAATCGCCGGCATCGGGCGGCTGCGGAAGTCGACGCGCAAGGCGGATGGAGGTTTCAACATCCTCCTGGAAGGGGTTGGACGCGCCGACATCAGTTCGGAGTGGGGCCCGACCAAGCCGTATCGCCGCGCGCGCGCGCGCATGCTCATGGACGAGATCCCGAAAGACAAAGGGGACCTCGCGCTCGCCATGTTCAATCTCCGAACTCTCTCCGCCCGCGCCCTCGCCCACATCACCGAGCAAGAAGCCGAGATCCTGCGAAGCCTCAATGGCGTCCAAGACCCGGCTTGCCTCGCCGACATCATCGCCGCCGCCACCATCGAAGATTCGGGCGACCGCCAGCATGTCTTATCCACCGCATCGGTGCTTGAGCGCGTGCAACTGGTCGCAGGACTTCTCGGTCAAATGCTGCTCACCGCCCAAGATGGGTTCGAAGGTCTCGAGCCCATCGCCGACATGCGATGGGGTATCACGCTCGGGCGCGCGTGAACGAGGCGGCCACTACTCTGAGGCCGAGACGTCGCCATTTTGGGACTTGCGCAGGTGCGCACGTGCCGACGGGTCTTGACGAAGTCCGAGAATGGCCGCCAGGTACGCATGGCATTGCCAATGATCCGTAAGCTCGACGCAGCGAGCGAAGGCGGCTTCGGCAGCTTCGAAATCCAGTCGATCCAGATCGACGCGTGCGTCGCGCATCTGGCGCGCGATCACTTCTTCGCGGTCGTGTGTTCGCGCCTTTCCCGGTTCGTAGGTGTACCTCAACCCCGCGCTGGACGTCGGCATCCATGAGGACGCGACGTTGTGGAAGACAGCGCCCAAGCTCGGCCAGATGGCCAAGAGAAGATGCATCGCGCCCGCCCCGGCCAGCAGAGCGAACGCTGCCCTGCGCGCTGCACGAAACACCGAGAGGCCGGACCACGAGGCGGCGACGCTCGAAGCGCTCGAAGCACGCAAAGCGCTCGATGCGCCAGAGAGACTCGATGCGCCAGAGAGACTCGATGCGCCAGAGACGCTCGATGCGCCAGAGACGCTCGATGCACCAGAGACGCGCGAAGCGCCAGAGACGCTCGATGCACCAGAGACGCGCGAAGCGCCAGAGCTGCTCGATGCACCAGGAACCCAGTCGGCCCCGTGCGATGGAGGCGGTGTCGCCGAAGGTAACAAGGTCGACGGCAAGGCAGGTCGGGGAGACGAAGACAGCGCCTGCCCAAGGTCAGGAACCAACGCGGACGCGGGTTCGTCGGAGGGCTCGGAGACCAAGACCTCGGGTCCAAGGCCACCGGCACGGCGAGGCCCGCCGTTCGGATCGTCGGAGCCGGCCTCGGTCTTCGACGGCGCCCACGGCGACCCCGGCTCGAGGTTGAGATTGTGAACGAAGGCGCCGAGCGCGCGCGTATTTACGTCGGCTTCGTGGGCGATCGCGGATGGCGATGCATCGTCCGTCTCGAACTCAGTCGAGAAGTCGCTGGGACTCACGATCTGCTGGTCGATCTCGAGGAATGCCTCCAGACATGCGCGCATGTTCGGAAACCGACGCTCGGGTTTCGCGTGAACCATCCTGCGAATGCACGCATGCTCGATGGCTGGCCACGGCGGCTCGCTCGGAAAGCGGCTCCAATCGACCTCGGTGCGCATTGCGAACTGGACCACCATCGGAACATCCTCGGGAATCGGCGCCGCTGGCTTGCTGGAAGCCAACTCGAACAGAAGCTTACCGAGTGCGTACTGATCCGAAAGCGGAGAGGGAGGACGACCTTTGAAGTACTCAGGCGCGACGTAGCCTGCACTCCCAACGATTTCGCCAACCTTGGTAATGCCCGTCATGTCGCGCATCCACGCAATTCCGAAGTCGGCAAGCACCGCCCTCCCTGCGCGGTCAATGAGGACATTGCTCGGTTTGATGTCGCGGTGAATCACGCCGACGTCGTGCATATGCGCCAGCGAATCGGAGAGCTGAACGGCGAGTCCGAGGAACGCACGCGGCGTGAGGGAGGCTCTTCGCTTGACCTGGGCGAGCGTCACGCCGGTGACCCGCTCCATCGCGACATACAGGATCCCGGCGTGTTCACCGACCTCATCGAGGCGGACAATCCCAGGATGATTCAAACGCTGAAGAAGCCGCGCCTCCCGCTCAAGCCGAGCCTGCATCATCTCCTGGTGCTCACCCTGAAGCCCCGCATGGAGAATCTTCAACGCGATTCGATTGCCGGAGGCATTGCTCGCATCGAGCACGACACCCATGCCTCCCACACCCAGGCGCCCAAAGACGGTAAACGAACCGAAGGCCAGCGGAAACTTGAGGTAGGGAGAGGCAAAGTCGATCCCGAACGGTGCTGCCTCAACCACTGAACTCATAACGCCCACCAAGAATCTTCACGTCGTTCGTGCATGGGACGCACGCGCGACCATGCACGCGCGACCATGCACGCGCGACCGCGCACGCGCGACCACGCGCCTGCGACCGCAGACCTGAGACCTAGCCTCGCGACCCTGGCCTCGATGTCACGTCCCCTCGACGTGACGATTCACGGTGCACAGCACCAACGCTTTGCCCACTATCAGACCAACCCCGGGCGGTCGCAACTCGCGTGCGCACTCGGAGATGAAGGCGCTGCGCCCACACTGTGGACGCGCTGCACACCGGCCGCGCACAGCGCGCATACGCGGGCCCCGAAGGCGTTCATCCATGTCCCACGCCATACGACCCGAACGCATTGTTGGCGAAGCCTATCTGGATCGAAGATGCGTGAGCCACCGGGTGTCGCTCAAAGCCGCCATCTTCGATTCGGACCAAGCGCCACCGTCGCGGACGGGTGGCTTCGAGATCCGCGGTCGAATCGGTCGGGGTTCGTCGAATTCGCAGTCGTTTCCGTGCGCCATCTTCGACGCCGCTCATCCCACCCACGACGTTGCACTTCTCGCCATCGCTTGGCTCGACCCAAAGGAGAGCCAAGCCAAAGCACGCCGCCTGACCACGAGACTCCGCCAGTTTGTCCGAGCGCCCATGCGTGGCGTCTTACCCGTGCTAGACGTCTTCGAGGACGACGACTGCGTCGTCATCGCGTTCGAGCGCATGGAGGCGGTGCCGATCACCGCGCTCCTTCATGAGCATCGCCTCAGCGCACTTGGCATCACATCGATCGGCCTGCAGCTCCTCAACACCCTACCGAGCCTGGCTGAGCTCGGCGTTGGGATCGGCGCGCTCGAGCCGGAGACCCTCCTCGTGACGTTCGATGGTCGAATATTGACCGCCGCGCCCGTCGTCAGCGCCATCGTGGAGACCGCCCACGGCGAGGCATCGTCCGTCGTCACGTGTCCTGGCTATGCGCCGCCCGAACTCGTACGCGGCGAAAGCAGTACGCAATCATCCGATCAGTTTGCCATCGGTCGCGTGCTCGTCGACCTCGCGATGGGCGCGCCGACCACCATCGACCGCACGTCGATCACGAGCTTGAATCACGGATGGGAGAACTATCCTCTCGATGCGGCACACGCGGCCCTCCGGCCGGTCTTGGTCCGAATGATCTCCCCGTGGCCGGGCGACCGATATCCTTCTCTCCTTGCATGCGCGAACGCGCTCATCGACGTCGCATCGACGAACAGGCAAGCCGCGCGTCGCGCCGAGCCACCCCCACCCACGGGACCACGAACGGCTTCGTGGCCCCCTCGAACATCGAGGGGACCATACTCGCCACAACGGTGGCGATCACTCGACCACCGCTCGAGGGGCAATCGCCAGAGGATGCGAACGCAACGGAGGAAACGGAGGAAACGGAAGCATCGCACATGGAAGTATCCGCGCCGCGGGCGCTCACCCTCCCGGTATGCGATCCCGACGTTCCGCTGGTCGCCATGGGTGCACACCTCATCAACATGGTGGAAGCAACCGTTACCGAATGGATGCAGGAGACGAGCGAACACAGCGTCCAGCTCGAAGCCACGCCCAGCCACGACCACGAGACGAGCGGTCGCGCCGCGCATGCCTCGCGCAACTCGGTGCGCTTGGGATGGGACTCGCAGGACCTCGGTACGACCACGCGCCAACCCAAACCAACCACCGCGCGACAGAGCGACGAACGCTCAGCTTCTCCCATGTTCGAATCTCTCGCCTTCGATCCCGGCTCGCATCCGGGCGCAGGCGACGCCGAGCCGGGCTTCCCGAGCGAGAGCGCGGACATTGTCTTCGAGGCGACCGACACCATGCCTTCGCTCCCTTCGTACGTCGCCGACGACGGCCGAGGCGGACACTCCGTTCCCCCAGATCTTGGCGTTCAGCCCGATTCGACGCGACTCGAATACTTGGGTCGAAAAACCTCCAGCCCTTCGGCTCACGAGCTCGAGCGTGCCCTTGGAACGGCGGCGGGACTCCCAGAAGCAACAGTCGGACGGGCGTTTGTGCAAGAGTCCTTCGTGCGTTCGGCGATCGCGGCCCTCGACAGCATCATCCCCGGTCGAGCCCGAGGCCTCGAGCCGTTCGTCCCGGCATCCTCCTCGCCCTCGCCCTCGCCCTCGCCCTCGCCCTCGCCCTCGCCCTCGTCCGCATCCGCATCCGCATCCGCATCCGCATCCGCATCCGCGGCCTCAGCCAAGCCCCACGAGCCCTCGGCCGCGGCGCTGCGATCTGCGCTCAACTCGGCCGCCGGCGCCGGCAGTGCTCCCGGCGCGTTCGGGCCCCCATACCCTCGGCGCGGGTCGAGCGACACGTCCGAGCCCGATCGCCTGGTCCCCGTGCCCGACGATCCGTTCGTTCTTTCCGTCGTCGCCGCGCTCAGTCGACTCGCCATCACGCCTCCGGTCACACCGAACGCCCCCCCCGCAGCACGCCCGGCAAGCACGACGACCGCGCCGGCCATGAACGCTTCGGCTCCAAAGCCTCCGACCTTCGTGCCAAGTATCGAGCCACCGGTCGCAGACGCCGAGGCGCCCAAGTTGGCCTCGCCGAAAACCAAAGCGCAGTCGAGGTTGAGCTGGGCCCTTCAAGCGGCGGCTTGCTGCTTGGGCGCACTCCTCGTGCTGACGACCTCCGGGCCTGAACAGTCGGATGGGTCCGGGCTTCCGGTCGTCGCGATGGTTTCCACGGTCAACCGCCCGAGCTTGCGCTTCCAGCGCACCGACGACGGCCCGGTCACCGAGGACGAACGAAACGTGGGTGAGGCGCTCGATGCCTTCGCGCAGCAGGCCCTCCGACACGGCGAGGCGAAGACGGCGCTCGCAGCGCTCCGAACCTGCATCGAGACCAGCGATCTCCCGGCGTGCCATCTGACCACGGGACGCATCCTTGCGGCCGCCGGAAGCGCCGACGCACGGGCCCACTTCTCGCGCGTCATGGAACTCGCACCGAGCAGCCCGCACGCAAAGATGTGCGCCCAAGCCATGGGCATCGTCCGATAGGAGGCGTTCGTCGATCGAACCGTCGATCTACCAAGGACGCGTTCGATGACAGTTGTTCGCGCAGGAACCCGACCCATAGAGCGTCACCTGGGCGCCGGCGCCCCCGACATCAACCTGCCCGTCGATATGCGTCGCAACGTTGACCGTTCCGCTGGACGCACCGGTGACTTCATAGCCCGAGCCATGGCACTCCGTGCAGCTCAGGCTTTCCTCGACGACATGCCGCGTATGGCGCCCAGTGGAGGGTGCAAGGCCATGGCACGCCTCGCATCGTGCCTGGCTGCCATCGACGACCGTCCACTCTGGCGTCGACACCATGCCACCTTCCAGCGTCGCACCGTGGCAATAGGCGTTCGCGCAAGCACTACCGTCCCAGATCGGCGACACACCGTCCGACGTCGCGAGTCCGCCGAAGTTGATCGCCGCTGTCCCATCGATATGGGTGAGATCGGTTGGAATCACGTGGCAGGCATCGCACGGGATCGCGTGGGCCAGCGCGCCCGGCTGGAGATGGCTCTGATGCGCCCCCACCGCGCGCGCATCGGTCGTCGTCTCGCCCTTCGAACCGCGGGGCGGAGCGGCCGCCAAGAACGGATTCGCCTGGGTTGGGTCGCGAGTCGCTTCGCCATGGCAGCCGGTACAGGAAGCAACCGGGTCGAGGCCGGAATCACCTGCGGCCGCATCGGTACCCGAGGCATCAGCACCCGAGGCATCCGCACCCGAGGCATCAGCGCCCGAGGCATCGGCGCCCGAGGCATCGGCGCCCGAGGCATCAGCGCCCGAGGCATCGGCGCCTGAGGCATCAGCGCTCGCGGCGTCGGCACTCGCGGCATCGACGCTCGAGCCTCCGTCGACGGCAAGACCAGCGTCGGAGATGAGCGAAGCATCCATCGCGCCATCGATGCCGCCATTGGCGTCTTCGAGCGTCGACGTCGAACCGTCGCGGGAGGCATCGGTCTCATCGTCGTCCCCCCCGCATCCGACACCAACCAGGACGAGTAGCCCGAGGAGTCCCCCAAAAAGACGCGCCCGCATATGCGTTACACCCATGGCTCGAGTCCTACTCCAAGAAGGCTGATCTGCACAATCCATCGACACCGACGCCAACGCGATGAATAGTGGACAGCGCAGCGAGACAACGAAGCGAGACAACGCGCCGAGACAACGGACCGAGCCGTCATGAGCACCCTGAAGCACACGAAGAACGACGACGGGAGCCGTCCGGAGCGACGGACGGTCGATGTCGGCATTCGTCTGGGCCTCGCAGGCGTTGCTGGAGCCATCTCCATGGGGCTCGAAGTCGCGGGCGCGCGCGCACTCGCCCCCAGCTTCGGCACGTCGATCAACGTTTGGGGCGTCCTCATCAGCACGATTCTGACCGCGATGGCGCTCGGCTATGCGGCCGGCGGCTGGCTCATCGATCGTTGGCCGACCAGCCGAACACTCTACGCAACCCTGCTTGCAAGCGCCGTCCTCCAGATCGGAACCATCGCGACGGGCGGCGATTTGCTTGCGCGGCTGCGAGACTGGTCCGAGTTCTCCGGAACATTGATCGCCTCGACCATGCTCGCGGGTACGCCGACCGTGCTCCTCGCCGCCACATGCCCGTGCGTTGTGCGACTCAATCACCGAGCCGGTGCGCCAGGCAAAACAGCCGGGTGGGCGTACGCGCTGACGACCGTCGGCAGCATCGCCGGCGTTCTCGTAACCACCTTCGTCCTGCTCCCACGTGTCGGGACACGGGCAACGCACACCATTCTGTGCGCGATCACGGCCGCGGCCGGCCTCGTCGGTCTCGCCTTCGATGGATCACAAGAACGCCGAACCCGCGCTATTTGGACGCTCATCCTGAGCACCGGAATCGTCGTGTGCCTCGCGATCGAACGCGACCTCGGTGTCCGGCCTGATCTCGATCGTCCGGCCGCGGCAAGGATACTTTGGCAGGGCGAATCAGCCTACAACACCCTGCGCGTCGTCGCCCTCGGACCGCGGCTCCGAGGCCTCATTGTGGGTCGCGACGACGCACTTCACACCGCCATCGTCGTCGACAGCGAGGGACGCCCCGCACCCGAACCAACGGGGGCGTACTGGGACCTCTTCGCGGTCGGCCCGCGCCTAACGGCCGGGCATCGCGTCCTTTCGCTGGGGATGGGCGCCGGAGCCTCCATCCATGCGGCACGTTGGGCAGATCCTGGGTTGATCTTCGACGCCGTCGAGATCGACCCCCGCATCGTCGATCTGGCGCGGGCATACTTTGGCGTGGCGGAGAGTCCCACCCTGCGGATCCACGTCGCCGACGCACGACGCTTCCTGGCGCGGCATCCGGCGCTCCGCTACGACATCGTTCAAGTCGACCTCTTTCGTGGATACGCAGCCATCCCGTTCCACCTTGCAACCGTCGAGTTCTACCGCGAGATGGCCGATCACCTCGAGCCATCGGGCGTCGCGATGATCAACGTCTTCGATGCCAGCATGGACGCCAGCGTTCTTCGACGCATCGAAAGAACGCTGGCCGACGTCTTTCCGTCGCTCTATGTGCATTCCTCGCACGCGATGAATCATATGGTCTTTGCTTTCCCGCGGCCGCGCACGCGCGAAGACATCGAACGTGCGCTCGTGGGCCCGGGAGCAGAAGACGTCGGCCATCCGCGAGTCGAAGCGATCGCGCGTGAGGTCGCGAGCGGACTCCGCGAGGTCAGATTCGATCGCCCGCCAGCCGATGCGGTCATGACCGACGATCGCAATGACATCGAGCAGTTGACGCACCGCATGCTGACCGCGGCGCGCCGCTCGGGACGCCTCCCGCAAAGACCGCGTTAAACTCAGTCGCATCGCCGGACGACCGGACAACCGGACAACCGGACGACCGGACGACCGTCACGGCCCGCCGGTGTCCGTGGAGGCACTAAGGAGTCCTCGCTTGACGTCTCTCTCACCGAACTGGCACGTCAACGAGTCGCGATACACCCGGCTTCGGTGGGCATTCTGCGCCTTGGCCAGAAAGCCGCCGCAAGACAAGGAGACGACGATGCGACCCAATGCGAATGGATATCTTGGCGACCCACGTGCGACGATCATGGCGCCGCCCCGGACCGAGCGACGCCGTATTCTGCTGTTGCTCGCACTGCTCTCATCGAGCGTCGTCGACGCACGTACCGCGGAGGCTTTCACCATCATCCCCAATCAGATCAGCATCAGCGGCGTCAGCGCCGAGGAAGGGACGACCGGCGCCACGACTTTTTCGTTCGCCGTGACCGTCACCCGAAGCAACTGCGCAACCTTCTCCGTGGACTATGCCACGGCGAGCGGAACGGCGACGTCGCTGACGGATTTCTTCCCGAACTCTGGCACGCTGACCTTTTCGACGGCCCTCGCTTGCCCAGCCACGCAGACCCAGATCGTCGAGGTCTCCGTAACGGGTGACGCGTTTCCCGAACCCGACGAGACGTTCACAGTCACGCTCAGCGGCATCGATCCCTCAGGCGTCACGCTCATCGATGCGGGGGTCGCCACCGGCGTCATCCGGAACGACGACGGCGCTGTTCCAGCCATTACCGTGGGCGCGGCGAGGGTCGTCGAGGGCGACAGCGGAACCACCACGATGAGCTTCCGGGCGACGCTTTCCGCGGCAAGCGGGCTGCCGATCTCGTTCGCCTATCAAACGGCCGACGGCACGGCCTCGTCTGCGACCGACTACACGCGAACGAGCGGACGCGCAACCTTCCCGGCCGGAACGACGTCGCTGAACATCCCCGTTGTCGTGTTGGGCGACGCAATCGACGAGGTCGACGAGACCTTCACGCTCGGAATTTCATCGCCGGACAACGCGGCGATCGCGGTTCGTTCCGCGACCGGAACGATCCTCGACGACGACGGCCCCCGCCTTGCGATCTCCGACGTCACGATCGCCGAAGGCGACGCCGGGACATCCGAGGCCGCGTTCGAAGTTCGCCTGGATGCGGCGAGCGTTCAGGTCGTCACGGTCGACTACGAGACGGCCGACGACACGGCCACCGGCGGCCTTGACTACACGGCCACCCGCGGCACGCTCAGCTTCCCGGTGCGAAGCACGACGCAAACGATTCGCGTCCCCGTCGTCGGCGACGTAAGCGATGAAAACGATGAAACGTTTCGCGTGACGCTCTCGAACCCGTCCGGCGCGACGATCGTCGACGGCGAGGGCCAGGCGACCATCTTGGACGACGATGATGCGCCCTCGTTATCCATCAGCGACGGGACGAGCACTGAGGGCACGGGCGGAGCCACGACGATGACCTTCCGCGTAGCCTTGTCGGCGGCGAGCGGTCGCACAATCACGGTCGGATGGGCGACTTCCGACGGAACCGCGACCGCGGCCGCCGACTTCACCGCGGGTCAAGGCGTTCTAACCTTTAGCCCGGGCGTCACGTCCCGCACGATCACCGTTGTCGTGATCGCTGATGCGCTCGACGAGGCCAACGAAACGTTCTCCGTTTCGCTGAGCAATCCCTCAAACGCCACGATCCGGCGCGGTACGGCCGAAGGGGTCATCGTCGATGATGATGAGCCTCCGACGCTCAGCATCGGCAACACGACGGTGACCGAAGGCGATGTTGGCCTCGTGCGCGCAACGTTCTCGGTATCTCTCTCGGCCGCGAGCAGCCGCGAGATCCGTGTTGCGTGGCGCACGGCCGACGGAACCGCCGAACAGCCCGCAGACTATCGCAGCGCGAGCGGGACGCTGACGCTCTCCCCGGGGGAGACCTCGAACACGATCGGCGTCGACGTCGAGGGCGACGCGATCGACGAGCCCAACGAGACCTTCCGCGTCATTCTCGAGTCACCCGTCAACGCGACGCTCAGCGAGACCGCGTACGGGACGGCGACGATTCGAGACGACGATGAGGAGCCAACCCTCTCGATCCACGGAGCGAACGCCACCGAAGGTGATGCTGCGCAAGGCCCGATGCGCTTCGGTGTCTCGTTGTCCGCACCAAGCGCCTACGAGGTTTCAGTTGCCTTCGCAACGCACGACGGGTCAGCGCGCCAAGGCGACGACTACATCGCGCAAGACGGAACGCTGACCTTTGCACCCGGCGAGGTTTCAAAGTCGATCGACATCGAGCTTCTCGATGACGAGGTCGCCGAAGACGACGAGGCGTTCTCGGTCGAGCTCAGCGCGCCCACGCGTGCCACGCTCGACCCGAGCCACACCGAAGCGATCGGTCTTATCCGGGATGACGAAGCTCGACCCGATCTGGCGGTGGTGATCACCGCGGATGAGCCCTGGGTTGTCGACGAAGCCGACCAATACCGATTCCAGATCACCAACGTGGGTTCCGAGCCCTCCGAGGGTATCGTTGAGGTGCGCCAAACGTTTCCGACCGGGCTGTCGATCGAATCGGCCGCGGGCGAAGACTGGTCGTGCATCTTGTCCGATGAAGACCTGGCGTGCTCGACCCTTCGCGTCGTCGTGCCCGGCCTCACGCTTCCCGAGGTGCTCGTCAACGCGACGGCGGACGCGGCTGCGTTCCCGACACTCACGCTCACAGCAACGGTGACCGTCATGAATGACGCCCGAAGCTCGAACGATGCGTACCACACGTCGGTTGCTGTGTTGGGGCGTTCCGACTTGGGTCTGAGCTTCTTGGCGCCATCCGGGACGACGGTCTCGCCGACCACAAGCGACCCGATTCGAGTCGTGCTGCGCGTCCGAAACGCCGGACCGAACGCGATCGCCGAGCTCCAGCTCGAGCTCTCGTCGTCCCCATCGCCCTCGCTCGAGGCCCTGGCCGTGACCTACACGCCTACACATGGCCACTTCGACGCCGCGACGGGCGTCTGGTCAGAGCTTCAGCTCACGGCCTCGAGCACGGCGTCTCTCGAGATCCAGTTCGACGTTCCGAGCCCGATCCCCGCGGACCGCACCCTGACGTTCACCGCCCAAGGCGAGGTCCCGGCGTCGGTCATCGACCCGAACCTCATCGACAACACAGCGACCCTGACGCTGACGTTCGCAGAACGGACCGACGGAGGTGGCGTCGGAGGCGACGATGCCGGCGTTGGACCCGGGGATGGCGGCGGACCTGACGGCGGCGAAGCCTGCGCGGACGACGACGATGGACTCACGGCCGCCGAGGAAGCAGAACTCGGTACCGATCCTTGTGACGGCGACTCCGACGACGACGGGCTGTCCGACTTCATCGAGGTGAAGGGTGGCTACCCAACCGACCCCCTGAATCCGGACACGGACAACGATGGGCTGTGCGATGGCCCGAGCGCCGTAAGCGGTCGGTGCGTGGCCGGCGAAGACAGGAACGCAAACGGGCGCGTCGACGAGGGCGAAACGAACCCTCGGAACGCCGACACCGACAACGGCGGCATCAACGACGGAGACGAAGTAAGACGCGGTACCGACCCCCTCGCCAGCCAAGACGATGAGCTAGAGAGCTGCGATTGCCGCGCCGTTGCGACGAGCCCTCACGGAGCTTCAGCGTCGAGTCGCCCGCCAGCGGGAACTGGACGAAACACCCTCGCGATCGTTCTGCTCCTGGTCTCCGCGCTCCTCGTCCGAGGCCTCGGCGGCGCTTCTCGACGAAGTCGCCGGATTCGGTTTGGGGCCCAAGATTCCATCACGGATCGCGCCAGCGCCGCGCGCGAGGGATAAGGAAGCTCAAAGATCGCCGGAGATCTTGGACAGTCGAATCGAACGATACGTCGCACCGAGCGTCGCTTTTTGCTGCGCATTCGAACCGCCGATCTCGGGATTCAGGCCGAAGTAGATGACCTGAGTTTGGGATAGGCTGGTGTCATCGGTCGGCCACGCAGCAGCCTCGGCGGGGCGCTGTTGATTGAAGAGCGCCAGGGCATACCGAAGGCCTTCGCGCGTCACGACCATGTCGAAGATGCGTTCTGTCCCCCAAGGCGCTTCCTGGAAGGTCGAGGAGGACGGCCCAAGGGTAATGATCGGGTTCAGAGGCTCGAGCTTTCCGTTGACGATCCCCATCTGCGTGCCCCGATCGTAACCCACCCAGGTCGACTCCGCGCCTCGCATGTCATAGGTGCGGCCGCCCAACCAAAGGCGCGCGCCCGTCGTCGGATTCTGGAGGACGATGTAATTGACCATATAGGCAGGCGTCGTCGTCGGGGACGTCGAGCCAGCCCGGAAGACGTTCATGACCCACCGAAGCGAGAGTTTCGAATCGACCTCGGCCCACGGATACACGGGCGTCGCGAGCCTGGCCGCGGGCGTGAAGGTCACGAGCCCATAGTTGCCGGTCAGGAGGTTGGAGTTCAGCCAAGTTCCGATCGTTCGCCCCGAAAAGTTGACGAACGACGCAGGTTCGCCATCGGGGTCTGAGAAGGGTTGGGGCTGAAACATCGTCACCGCGCTCGTCGATACGCCAGAAAAGCGACGGGGCAGACGCAAGAGGGTCGCCTGCTGCAAAGGCAGCGTGTCGGTTTGCCCATAGTACGGGCAAACAAAGACACCCGGCGGCATGGTGTCCACCAGCGTCGTAATGGTCGGGTTGTTGTAAAGGCGCGGCGGCCAGTTCGCAGTGTCGGAGTCGAAATATACTTCGGGCGGCGACGTCGCTGGCTTCTCGGATGATGTGTAGACCCAGATCTCTTCCGCTTCGAGCGCGTAGTGCGGATGTCCGGGATAGGTTGCTTCCCCGTGGCTCAGCGTCGTGTAGAAGTGATCGCTGTTCACCGAAGAATAGTACCGATAGAGCCGAACCCGGCCGTCGCCCGGATTCGTGTAGACATAGGCGGCGACGCTCTCGAATCTGTAGCCGGGTGCAATCTCGCCGACGCCCCCGCCTTGCGTCGTGTAGAAGTGATCGCCCGCCAGACCGCTGTAGTATCGATAGAGCGGGACTCGCCCGTCACCCGGCCCGTCGAATACGTAGATCGACTCGAAATCCTCGCGCGTGAAGCCGTAGCGCAGAGTCGCGGCTTTTGCCTCCTCGGATGACGCGGTGTAGAAATGATCGTGGATCGCGCCGTTCCAGAGGCGCCAAAATCGAACGCGATGCGCGTTGTTGACCGAAGACGACGATGGCCAGAACAAAGAATCCGAATGAGTTACCGAATCCGGATCGTTCCCCGAGCCACATCCGGCCAGAGCCAGCACGGTCGCGGTGCTCAAAGCCGCAGCAACGAGGTCACGCCATCGGGGTGAAGAGTCCGTCCACCGCGTCCTCTTTCGTGCGTTCTCACTGGCCTTCGAAGGTTCTCTGCGATCCATGAACGTGTCCCTCCCTTGCACGGCGCTCGACGCTCGACGCTCGACGCTCGACGCTTGACGCTTGCGCTTGACGCTCGACGCGCGGCGCACGACGAACCCACAGACTTCTTCGGTCGGATCGCGCGACCGTTGCCAAATAGTGAACGGAATCTGGAGCCGATCTCAAAGATGCCCCGCAAAAATGCGCATGAGCCTATCGAGCGCGCTCGGCGAGTACGTTGTGATGCGCTCGTGTTGCTGGGCTGAAAGGACACCTTCTTTCAGGGCACCCGGGAGGATCGGATCCTGCACGACGATCGCGAACTCACGGTTGTCGTGGAGGGGGGCCTTCCGACCAGCGCCCCCGGTGCTCACCGCGTCGAGATTCAGCGAGCCCACAACAGTAAATCCACCCTTCGGGAGGCCGGCCGCCGAGGAAGATGCTTGGGGCTGAGCCAAGACAAGCTTGAGATGCGCCATGCTCTTGATCCATTCGTGAATTTCGACGCCGGCGGAGAGAAATCCAGGGTAGAACGAGCGCGCCGCGGCCTGCACGAGAGGCTGGTCGTTGTTGTCGCCAGGCGTGATGAACATGATCTTCTTTCCCGCGCGGGCCAGCTCGGGGAGGATTCGCTCCATGTAGTCGGCATCCGTGGCGTAGGGCGACGCGATCAGAGCCTCAGGACTCGAAGACAGAATCAGCAACAACGCAAGCTTCTGAAGCGCATCGTCCGGCGCGTGCTCGATCGGCAAGATGGGCACGGCCCCGGGCTCTGGCCGATGCGGTGCCATCGGCGCCTCGGCGCAAAGCGAGGGCCTCGCCTCAGCGGGGCCTCCCGCCTCAATGCGGTATTCGTCGAGCGTAGCCTGAACCTGGCGAATGACCTCCGGACTCAGGTTCGAAAAGAGCGCGGTCAGGTCGAGCCACTGTTGTTGCGCCGCAGGTCGATCGCTCTGGTCTTGAGCCGTTGGAACGAAGCTCTGGTAATTGGGCCCAATGTTCTCGCTGCCGGTCATCAACTTGAAGGCGCGAACGCGCCCGCCGTCAGGCAAGCGGGTACACTCTTCGATGAGCGCAAGCTTCGCGTGATTGCCAGAGCCAACCTTCAGCGCGGATCGAAGCGTCACCCGAACCCCAGCGTCCTGGAGCAGGCCGATCATGGCCTCCGCGCGCGCCTTCTTTGCACTGTCCAGCACGCCCAAGGTTCCGTTCTTGTCGAGCACGACCTCGATCGGAACGCCGCCTTTCCTGGACAAGTCCGCGAACAACAAGGCCAAAGACCACGCGGGATCTGAGAGGTCGGGCTCGGGCGTGCCGGGCGAGAAATCGTAGACGGAAAGCTGGATGCGGCCAATTTCGCTGCGAGACGGATTGCTCGGAGCAAAGGCGCGCCGCCCAAGCTTTGCGCTCTCCTCGGGCCCTACGGCAAACTCCACGTTTGCGAGCGAGAAGTTCAGTCCCACGACGCGCTGCAAGACGCATGCGGCGCGATGAGGATCGTTGTGAAAAGCGCCCACAGCGGTCCGTATGTGCGCATAGACGCGGTCACGCATTTGGTTCGTCATCACCGAAAGCGGTCCGACGAGATTGACCTGGCCAATAATCTCCGCCAGGTCTTCGGGCGACCGATTGGCCGCCTCGAGAATGGCCAAGAGCGCTTTCCCGATCTCGAACCGATCATCCTTCAGGCCCTGAGGCAGGAGAAATGTCTCCGACGGCTGCATGCGCGCGGCCGCGTTCCAAGCCTTGAAAGCGCGCACAAGCAAAGGCGTGGGCATATCGGCGAGCTTCGCCTTGCTCGTCCAAAGCGCGCCGATATGTCCGTCCTCAGCACGTTCGACATCGTGCGCAAACGCCGCGATTTCGGCTGCACTTGCGCCCGGCGCCGTTCGCGGCGCACAGCTCCGGAGCTGACGAATCCTCTCGCGACCGTTCCCTTCCGCCGGCCCCGCAAGAACCAAGCGTGCACCCTCGACCGCCGCCTGAGCCGCCATCCCCATCCCCTCGTGGCCGGCCACAGCCGCCGCAGGCCCACCGACCCCAAGCGCCAAGGCCAACAGAGCCGCAGGGACGCGGGCGGCACGGTTCGTCGTGTTCCGCGGTGTGACGCTCGTCAACGGCACCTCCGGTCGCGGCAAGGGCCCCGCGAGCCGCCACTGGGCAGACGCTGCGCCGGCCGTCCCGCACTCCCTTCCTCCGGTCGGTCCGGTCGGCGAGGGGTGTCGACCCGAACGCGAGGCCGCCTGCGCGGTGAACGTCCCAACGGTGGGATTCAACGGGAACCGATTCCGGACTGTGCGCACGGTCTGTCTCCTTCCAATGCCCTCGGCGCGCGGCGTCGAGACAACGCACGCGCCCATGGCGAACCCGCGATCCTGCGGGCTCAACATGGTCGGCGTCATCCCTGAGTTCGTTGCGAAGAAGAGCGGGCGGACCAAAATCTAGGGGGAGGAGGGAGAGGGAGCGCGGGAGCGAGGGAGGACGGAGGCGCGCACCTCGTCCTGAGCATGGACTCGCACCTCAGGGCCCGATCAGCAATAAGGTTCAGGGAAGACGGCCAACCCCTCCAGGAACGGCGGCGCAACGTACGCGTGGATGTACTGCTCGTCGATCTTGGCGGGCTTCATCACGCTCGACCATGCAAGACCGACGATCAAACCGATGAAGAACGCGAGGATGCCAAGCAGCGGCCCCACCGGATTGTCCGTTGCCGCGCCAAGGCCAACGCCAGCAAAGAGCGCTGCGAACGAACCGGCCAGCACGAAGAGCCCTGCGCGTCGCCGTGTGTTGTGTCGGCGGCAGAGCGGAACCGAAACCTTCGCGGTGCGACGGACGATCAGATAAACGATGAGGTAGATCGGTATGCTCAGCAACGCCAGGAGGTAGTAAGCCGGCGGGTGCCAATAGATCGTCCGATCGAGCGCAACCGTATCGGACTGGCCACACTTGATGCAGCGGTTCGGAAGGCGCGCAGATCTTGTCATGACGAGCGTCTTCTTTCCCTTCCTCCAGACGCCCTGTCCTTCCGCGCCAGAGTTCTCAGGGTCAAGCGAGGCGTCGCTTGTTTTCGGCGCGGCAAAAGGATTTCGTTCGGAGTTCGTCATCGAGAACCTCCCCCAAGAGAACCGCGCGCGGCGGTCGTGTTCGTCATTCTCATGCGGCTTGGCCCCAGCACGCCACGAAGTCTAACACTCGATCGCGGCGTCATCACGTTCGGTCTTACACCTGGCCAGGCCAGGATCACGACGCCAAAGAGGTGACTGAATCGAAGTCGAGGTCCATCCCAATGGAGCGCATCAGTCGCAGCGCGTTCGTGGACACGACCGGTCCCTCGCGAAGTCGATAGTCGAAGCGAATCTTCTCGCCGCCGACGTCGACATCATCAGAAAGATGGCAGTTCCGGACGCGGTCTTTGCCGAGCTCGCCTTCGAGCTTGGTCAGCGCCAAGTCGTGCGTCGTCACGATCCCCACGGCGCCCGCCTTCGACAGCCACCGTATGACCGCAACCGCCCCGATGTAGCGCTCCCGACTGTTCGTCCCGTGAAGCACCTCATCCAACAGATAAAGGACGGGTCGGCCGGGGTTACGTACCGCATCAACGATGAGCTTGAGGCGCTGAATCTCGGCGTAAAAGTGGGATGTACCTTTGGCGAGTGAGTCGACGATTCGAACCGAGGTCATCGGCTCGATGGGTGTGATCGTGAGGCGTTTCGCGGCAACCGGCGCCCCAGCCTGAGCAAGGACGATGTTGACCCCCACCGCGCGCAAGAGCGTGCTCTTCCCGCTCATGTTTGAGCCGCTCAAGAGCAGCACCGAGCTCGGCCCGGCGAGCGTGAGATCGTTGGCGACGACGACCGCGCGATCGATCAGCGGGTGCGCCAGTTGCTCGGCCTCAAAAGTCAGCGGTCCTTCCTTCAGGACCGGCATGCTGTAGTCGGTGCGCTCATATCCGACGGCCGCAAAAGACGAAAGGGCCTCGAACTCGGCCAGAACCTCGAGCCACCCTCGAAGCCGTGGTCCAGCGCGGCGCCGCCAATCCTCCGCGCGGAGCACAAGGTTGAGATTCCAAAGCAAGGCCGGCCCGATCGTCAGGGCGAAGAACATGTTGAGCCGAGCGTCCAGCAAATCAACGAGCCAATGGAGCGACCGAATGCTCTTCGAAGCCGAGTGCCCGTTCGAAACGAGGCGCGACCGAAGCTCCACCAAACGCGGGGATGTGAAATTCCGTCCCTCGACCGTCGCGATCATCTGGGCATAGCGGTTGAGCACGCGCTCCGGACCCGAGAGCACATCGGCCCGTTCGCCCGAGATGGTCCGCGTGAGGATGAGCGTGAGGCCCTGCGCGATCGCGGCCACGGCAAGCGGCGCGGGATGTCCGCCGAGAAGGAAGAAGCCTCCCGAAATGAGAAGGACCGCCGGCTGAAAGATCCCGAGGAACCGCAGACCGGGTGAGAACGGAATCACCTCTGAAGCCTCAGCCCAGTGGAGAAGGCGCTCGTCGTCGAGACGCGCACCCGATTCGCCGGCGCTGGCCGTGACCAGCGCTTCGCGAAAGTCGAGCGCCGGAATCAGCTCGAGAACGGCCGCTTGGCGCGCGCCGATCTCCTCGCGCGACTCGGCGGTGACGAGCCATCGCCCAAGCGTACGTCGCCCAAGCGAAGTCGTCGCGCGAGAAAACAACTGATACACCGAGGCCGGGCCGAAGAGGTCGAGGTCGTCGGCGTAGTGCACTTTGGCGCGCTGGAGCACGCCCAGATCTTCGCCGTCGTCGGGCAACTCCCGCCAACGCTCCTCGAAGCGTGCGAGCCCATCGCGATAGAAGCCGAGGGAGCCCTCGAGACGGCGCGTCCGATCAAAGACCCGATCTTGGAACTTTCCCAGTCCGATGAAGAGCGACACGACCGGCAAGAGCCCCCACCACGCCTCGCCCGTTTTCACGAAGAGCGGCAGCAGAATCAGGACCAGCGCCACGAGCGCCAGCCCAAGACGCGCGTTACCAAGCCACTCACCCTGGCGTTCCGCGAGGTTCAGCGCGGCCTGCCGGTCAGCCAACCGCTGCCGGTAGATTACTTCAGGCGATGCCGTGCTGCTTGCAGGCGCCGCGCCAGACGAGACCGCGTGCTTCATGTCGGAGCGCTACGGCAGGGCCGATCCTTCGGCCGGCGTCGATGGCTTCTCGGCCTCCGACGACGTCGTGACAGGCATCGCTCGTTTCGGTGTGGGGTCGGAGCCAGCGGCCGACATGGGCCCAGCCGTCAGCTCATAGCGAACCGCGAGTCGATCCTTGAGCTCTTGGGTCATGTCACTCTTGGTGTGGGCAATGATCTCGAGCCGGTTGAGGCGTCCTTCGAGCACGACCAGTCGATACCGCGACTCGACTTTGAAGCGGTAACCTTCCAGATAGCTGAAAAGACCGTTTCCGGTCCCGCGGTACACAAGGGAGACTGTGATCACGTGAGGGCCCGGCTCCATCGGACCATTGAACAACTCAAAATCCTCGGCGCTGAGCGTCTTCGGCGCGTCTTGGGTGTCAAACAAGGGTGCGCCGTCGAGCGTGTAGGCAGCTCGCTCGAGCTCCAGCCCCGACCCCATGTCGTTCTTGTGGACAATGACCGTCTTGCCACGCTCGATGACGCCGCCGAGTGCGGAGTCTTTGATGACGTCGACCTGCTGACTCGCGACGTCGATGCGATCCACCAGCTGGACGAAACGTTTCTCGAGATCCGAAACCGACGCGGTCCCGGTGCGCGTTCCACTGAACGCAAGAGCAGGCACCGAAGCCAAGGACGCCAAGCCCGCCACGACAACGACCAAGCGATTCACGGCAGTCGGATAGCATCCTTTAGACCCAGTGCCTAGGTGCGTGGTGTCAGCGCCCGCTTTGCGGTTGCGCTGGTTTGCGCGGTCAGGCTACACGCCGAGATCCAGACATGAACAAAAAGGCCGACGCTCTCCGCATCACGCCGCGCTCGGAGAGCCATCCAGATTGGTACCAAGACGTCGTTCGGGAAGGGCAGCTTGCCGAAGCGGCTGAAATCGTAAAGGGCGCCATGGTCATCAAGCCGCACGGCTACGCCGTGTGGGAGAAGATCCAAGGCGAGCTCGACCGGCGCTTCAAGGCAACGGGCCACAAGAACGCGTACTTCCCGCTCCTCATTCCCGAATCCTTCCTCAAGAAGGAAGCGGAGCACGTCGAGGGATTCTCGCCGGAGCTCGCCGTCGTCACGGTCGCCGGCGGCCAGGAGCTCGAGGAGAAGTATGTCATTCGCCCGACATCCGAGACGGTCATCGGACATTTCTT
The DNA here is from genome assembly GCA_016713425.1 of Deltaproteobacteria bacterium. Taxonomy (GTDB): domain Bacteria; phylum Myxococcota; class Kuafuiibacteriia; order Kuafuiibacteriales; family Kuafuiibacteriaceae; genus JADJPE01. Next base: position 139,285 of record JADJPE010000005.1, read on the forward strand.
CGCCCAATGGATCCAGTCCTGGCGCGACCTTCCGCTCCTCATCAACCAGTGGGCGAACGTCGTACGCTGGGAACTCCGACCGCGGCTCTTCCTGCGAACCACCGAGTTCCTCTGGCAAGAAGGACACACTGCGCACGCAAGTCACGAAGAGGCCAAAGAAGAGGTCCTCCGAATGCTCGACGTGTACGCGGATTTTGCCGAGGACTTCATGGCGATGCCGGTCATTCGCGGCGAGAAAACCGCCTCGGAGAAGTTCGCGGGCGCGGTCACGACTTTCTGCATCGAAGCGATGATGCAAGATGGCAAGGCGCTTCAAGCAGGGACGTCGCACGACCTGGGCCAAAACTTCGGCAAGGCCTTCAACGTTCGTTTTCAGAATGAACAGGGCGAGCTCGACTACGTGTGGCAGACGAGCTGGGGCGTTTCGACGCGCCTCATCGGCGGACTGGTCATGACCCACTCGGACGACAACGGACTCGTGTTGCCCCCCAAGCTCGCGCCCATTCACGCGGTGATCGTGCCCTTCTTCCGAAAGAACGCCGACGAGAACGCGCGCGTTCGCGAGGCCGGTGCTGAACTCGCTCGCGCGCTGGAAGCCGAAGGCCTCACGGTGAAGTTCGACGACCGGGACGGCGCGCCGGGTCCGAAGTTCTTCGAGAATGAGCGGCTCGGCGTCCCGCTCCGATTTGGGCTCGGGCCGCGCGATCTGGTCGAACGCCAGCTCGAATTCAAGCGCCGCGACCAATCGGAAAAGCGGTCGATTCCGCTCGATGGCGCAGCCAAGTTCGCAAAGGAGGCCCTGGCCGACATGCAGCAGGAACTCTTCCGGCGAGCGCTCGCGCGTCGAGAAGCGAACACCGTGCGCGTCGACGACTACGACGACTTCTTGGACCTCATGAAGAGCGAACGAGACAGCGAGAGCAAGTTCGTCTTCGCGCACTGGGACGGCACGCCCGAGACCGAGGCGAAGGTGAAAGCGGAAACCAAGGCCACCATCCGATGCATCCCGCTTCCAGGCCAAGGGTTCGAAGCCGAACCCGGGACATGCATGGTCACGAAGAAGCCATCGGCGCAGCGCGTGATCTGGGCAAAATCATACTGACGACGAAGACGGGCCCGACGAGGAGGCTCCGAGCGACGAAGGACCCGAAGAGCCCGAAGGACCCGCCGAAGCCGTGCCAAGGGCGTTGGAGGCGCCGGCAGACAAGTTCATCAGTGCGCAAAAGACGCGCGCGGTATACCGCGCATCTTCGCCGGCGTGGTGCAACTTGCTCGGATCTTGCGGCTCAACGTCTTTGAGCAACGAGGCGACGTTCTTCAGGCTCGTTGCATTCCAAGGAATATTGAGCCGCCCCATCGCAAGCGCCTTCGTATCGATCGCCGAGTGGCCGAACGGATTCGGGAAACCGGCGTGACCGCAGTAGTAGGTGAAAAACATCCAGTCGAAGGGCGCATTGTGCGCAACAAAGACGGGACGATCCTTCCGACCCGACCGTTCGCCTTCGATCCAGTCGAGGATGCTCCCCATCGCCGCCTCCGGTGAACGCCCCTCGGATTCCAGACGAATCGCGTCAAGTCTGTTGACCCGCATCGCCGCCTCGTCAAACTCGGGAAAAATGGGACGAAACTCGATGTAGAAGTCCGTAAAGAGCTGGTAACGGCCCTGAAAACGCCGCACGTGGGTCAGCCCGACCGAAAGTAGGTTGTGCATCCCGGGAATCGGGCCCGAGGTCTCGAGGTCAACGCAGAAATAGTCCAAGGCCATCGGTTGTACGGCCGGGAAGCCGTGATGTCCACGTCTACGTCGGTTCTCCGTCGGTTCTCCGTCGGTTCCGTCGGTTCTCCGTCCGGTCTACGCCCATGTCGCTTCTAGGGTCGACGAAATGCCCATTGGAACGCGCCGTCCGCCTGCGCAATGCGCTGCGCATTGACACCAAAGGCATCCTCGAGAACTTCGGGCACCAAGACCTCATCCGGGTGACCGAACGCCTGGCGCTTCCCTTTCACGAGGACCAGAAGCTTTGAGGCAAAACCGGCAATCAGGTTGATATCGTGGAGCACAGCCACGACGGCGATGCCCAAGCTGCGAACCAGGTCGAGCACCTCGAGCTTGGCCCGAATGTCGAGATGGTTGGTCGGCTCATCGAGGAGAAGCAACTTGGGTTTCTGAGCCAGCGCTCGCGCCAAATGCGCGCGCTGGCGCTCGCCGCCCGAGAGAGAAGACAGCGTACGATGCCGAAGGGGCCACAACCCAACGGCGCGCAAGACATCCTCGGCGACGCGGAAGTCCTCGACATCGTCAGCCTCGAGGAGCCGCTTGTGCGGGCTTCGGCCTAGGAGCGTGAGCTCTTCGACCGAGAAATCGAACTCGACCTCAGCATCCTGATGAAGCACAGCGACCCGTTGGGCGAGCGTGCGCGGGGACAGCGCGTCAATGTCGTCGCCCGCGAGCCAGATCGATCCGCTTCGGCGAGGCACGGCGCGAAAGAGGCTACGAATCAGCGTCGTCTTCCCGCTCCCGTTGGGCCCCACGATCACCACCACGTCGTCAGCCTCCACACCGAAGGAGACACCGTCCAAGATGAGGGCCCCTGAACGCTCGACCGTCAACCCGTCGACGGAGAGGAGGCATGAGCGGGGCCCAGAATGTGTCGTCATTCCGTGCGTTCCGATGGGTTCCACGGCTTCAGCGACTTCCACGGCTTCAGCAACTTCCACGGCTTCCGGCTTCCTGCTTCCTGCTTCCGGCACGACGAGATCGTGGACTTAGCCACGGCTTCGCCGCAATAAAAAGAGAAAGAACGGTGCGCCCAGAAGTCCAGTCAATATGCCAACGGGGATCTCTTGAGGCGCCAGGATGGTTCGCGAGAGGCCATCCATCGCGACGAGGAGTCCGGCACCAAAGATGAACACCACCGGCATCAAGCGTCGATGATCGGGCCCCGTCAAAGGACGCACGGCGTGAGGAACGATCAGTCCAACGAACCCAACCGCACCGACTTCGGCCACGATCGCGCCGGTCGCGAGCGCCGTGACCAAGATGAGCCCAAGGCGCGCCTTCGCGACATCTAGCCCCAACGAGAGCGCCGAGTCATCGCCAAGAAGCAAGAGGTTCATCCATCGCGACGCCATCCCAAGAACGAGGAGTGACGGAACGACAGCGACGCTCATCCACCCGAGACCGGTCCAGTCAACATTCGAGAGCCCACCCAGGAGCCAGAAGATGACCCCGCGAACCGCCGCCGCATCGGGGAGCAGGTAGAGAATAAAAGCCGTGAGCGCGCTCGCGAAGGCGCTATAGGCCACGCCTGCCAGAAGCAGTCGTACCGGCGTGATACGACCCTCCACCGAAGCCACTGAATAGACGATCAAGACCGAAACAAGCGCAGTCACGAACGCCGCCCCCGAGGCGCCCACCGCCCGAGCTCCGAAGAACTTCATCCATCCGCCAACACCTCCGGACAGCAACCAAGAGCCCAGGCCCGCGGCGAGCGCAGCCCCCACCGCGGCGCCGGATGAGATACCAAGTATGTAAGGATCGGCGAGTGGGTTTCGCATGATCGCTTGAAGCGTCGTGCCGATGATCGCGAGCGCACCCCCAACCAAGAGGGCAGAAAGAATGCGCGGGAGACGAATATCCCAGACGATCTGCGCAAACACGGTCTCGCTCGGTGCATGACTGAGTCCCAGCACCGGGCCGAGCAGGATCTCAAGGGCCGCGAAAAGCGGACGGTCGGCTGGCCCCGCACCCAAACTGACGACAGCCGCCAACAGCGTCCCGAGGAGGCCAGCGCTCAAGAGAAGAACGTAGCCTCGGCGCGTGAGTCTCGTGGCGATCACCGATGCCGGACCACAATCGCCTGTTCGCGGAGATCCTCAGGAAGACGTGCACGTCGCCGTTCAGCGGCGCGCGCGTCCGCGAAGGATCCGGCGCGCACGCGATACCAGGTGCCCCGATCCGCGACCGGCGTCGGTTGAATGTAGACCTTGAGACGGCGCGGCCACGACCGCCCGAGGATAAACGCGCGGGCCTCATCGAGCGTCTCGAAGGCTCCGAACTGAAGTCCGAACGGTCCTCGCGGCGGACGCTGTCGAACGAGCACAGTCACGATCCGGCCGTCGTCCTCCGTAGCTTCGTCGACGCCCTCCTTGTCGGCGGCGTCCTCCGGTCCGACGGCACCCGCCTCGACGCTCCCGTTTTCACCGCCTTCGCGGCCTCCGCTGCCTTCGCGGCCTTCGCCGTCTTCGCGGCCTTCGCCGTCTTCGCGGCCTTCGCCATCTTCGCGGCCTTCGCCATCCACGCTGTCTGCGTCGTCTTTGCCGTCGCGACCATCTCGGAGGTCCTTGCCCGGTTGGCCGTCAGCGCGGTCGGCACCGCCGGCGGGCGCGTTGGCCGCGTCAGCACCCGCATCGGCCTGAGCGGCAACATGCGCGGTCGCGCCGAAGCCGTTTGCTGGGGCGACCGCAGGCGACCCAATCGAGGCGAGTCCTTGGGTCCTGGCCTCGGGACCGAGCGGGTCGCTCGACGCACTTGCGCCCGCACCAGGAGGTCCTTGCATCCGCTGGCCCATGAAGACACCCAGCGCGAAGAAACCGAGCGCACCCACCACGGCACCCACGAGCGCGAGTCGAAACCAGTTTCGCCCCACACTCACGATCATCTGTTCGCGCCGCACGCTGCCCGAGCGGCGAGCGACCGACCGGGCTCTCACGGTCCGCACGCCGCCCAGGCCTGGATCTCGCGCCGATTCCTGCGCGGAATCCTGAGCCGGGTCGGAAGACAAGTGCCGCGTCGAGTCTTCAGACGAGCCTTGAGCCAAGTCATGGGTCGAATCGCGAACAATCTCGCTCACGGGCGCCTCTTGAGAACGCGCAGAGCACCGGACCCCTTGTCGATCACGATCAACTCGGGACGATCTCCGACGTTCCCGTCACCATCGATATCAAAGCAATCGACGGGCCCCCCCGCCCCGCCAAGCGCGAACGACTCAGGTGGGACACGCAGACCGCCGAGGCCATTTCCGGCGTAGACGAGCACGACCTCCGCGTCACCTGAACTCACGGCGACATCGAGAACCCCGTCGCCGTTGAGGTCAGCAACACAGAATCCTTCGGGCGCGACCGGCAGCCGGTATCGCGTGCACACACCATCCTGCGGCAAATCAAACAGTGTCGTGTCGGCTGACGCGAGTGCGCGAGACGTCACCGCGACGCCCATGCATCCGTTGTGATCGGCCTCCCCTGGATTCGCGATCGGACAAACGCGCGATTCAGTGACGCCATCTGAGCAGGGCTCATCGGACAGCCAAAGGATATCGAGCGCCTCATCCACGATCGAATCGAGGTTGGCGACGTCCACGAAGGTCGTCGAGAGATTGAACGTAGGTCGAGCCAGCCACTCGAGCGAGGGCAGGAACCGGTCACCATCCAGAGTGACGCGTCGCAAGACGTCTACACCGCCCACCGAATCAGACGCGACCACGACCGCAGGGTCATCAGACGGGGACTCGATCGGCCCGGCCGCCATGCTCCGAGGTCGACTGGCGCCACCGCCCACGTCCACTCGCCCTCCGAGCCAAGGCCGCAAAGCGATCTTGCACCCACACCCATCCGTCGTGGCCTTGCCGCTCTTGGGACACTCCGGCGGTGTTCCTTGTTCTTCCTTCGTCTTGCAGATGCAGGTCGAATTCTCGACGTCGAGCCGATCGCAGGTGGGCGTCTCCCCCTCGCACAAGCGGCGGCTGTAGAGCTGGTGATCCGCCATGGTCACGAAGTCGATCAGTCGATCGCTCGCGACACAGACGCCCAACTCGTTCCCTGTGCAGCCAGGACACTCGCAACGCTCCCCCAGAGGGCATGGGCACTCTTCAGGGTGGCTCTCGCAGTCCGGCGTCGTCGCCGATTGGCAGACCGCCAGGGGTGAACAAGCCCGCGGATTGTGTGCCCGCCCAGCAACGGCGATCCCCAGGGTGTGCGACGCGCCGTCACCCAGGCCACCGCCCGAAACGCCCGACATACCGGGAACGTCCGCCATGTCGACCGCGTTTTTTCCGTCGATGCGTACGGTCGTCGACGTAAGCGAAACACTGTCCGCGCTGACCGAAATGAGCCGCACCGAGCCTCGCTCATCCTCTGAGTCCGCCGTGTCAGGAACGCAGGAGGTCATGCCATTGCCACACGGCGGCTCTCGACTGTTGAGCAGTAGGAGCTCCGTCGAACCCTGATCGGCGCTGAGCCCCGCCACCCACAGCCGCATCGGAAGAACGCCGAAATCCGTACCCGTGACATCGGTTCGGACCGGCGACCCAAGAAGATCGCGGATCAAGAACAACCGGGTGGGTCCGAACGGAGACGCCGCCCGATCACCTGGCAAGCAATGCGAAGGATCAGAATGATCGCACGTGAGCACCCAAGCGGCCGCCGCGGATTCAACCGCTCCGCCCTCCCCTCGACCCGCAACCAAAGAGACGAGGATCTGGATGGGCGTCCCGGAACGATCGCTCGGTCCCGCGAGGTAACTCACGACCCCCATATCAAGAAGTGAGGTCACACTCAGATGAAAGCTTCGGGTGAGCTTCGAATCGACGGCTATCGCCACATCGACGTCGGCCGGGAGATCGACGGTCGCCGAGACCCGTGCGTATTTTTCGACCTCACTCCGGTTGAAAACAACGGGGGCCGCATCGATCGCCATCGGAGCCCGAACCATGACCGACGCGCGCCCGTCGGCGTCGGTCAGGCGCATGGCGTCGCCTTCGACCTCGAATCCGTTCAACCCCGAAAAGCGCACGGGCACCCCAGGAATGCCATAAGGCACAGACTGGCGCGCGCCTTCAACGACCACGGTCAGCGGACGCTCGAGCAGCTCACCAGGCTCTCCAACCTGGAGATCGCCCTCAACCGCCCTCAGGACCGTATTGCGCGGATAGACCGTGCGAAGCACAACGTCGACATCTTCATGCTCTCCCCGGCCACCGGCAGGATCGAAACGGTCGGTGCAACCTTCGAGCACGGGGATCGCAGGCTCTTCGGTGGTCGCGTAGCCCACCACGTAGACGATCTGAGAAGCCGCTGGCACCTTGGGCAAGACCAAGGCGCGACCGTCGCCATCAAACGCGAAATCTCCGCGTGCAGTCTGGTTGGCCAGAGGAGGAGTCGACGACGCGGCCCGTCCGAGATGGTCGCGGCACCCATCACTGCGTCCCGCGGCTGGAAAGAGCTCGACGACCAACCGCTCGGTGGCCTGACGGGACACCTCATTGGGAAAGCGGAGGACGATCGACACGTCGCTGCCGCATGCGCTGAGAAACATGAAGGCGAAGCAGAAGAACGCGCCCCCACAGCAAGCATTAGGAAAGACACGACGGTCACTCGAACGACGACGGCAACTCATTGATCCGCTCTTTGCTCGCCCATCATTGGCTCGCCCATCACGAGCTCTCTGGGCTGAAAATCTGAAGCGACAACCCTTGGGCGGCTGTTCCCGACCCAACCACCCACGCACACAAGATCGCGATCTCATCTCGGCCGTCGGCGTCGACGTCGATCGCGGCAACCGCTGTGATCGCTTCGCAACGTCTCTCAATGTCGGTCGGTTCCTCGGGAACAAGCGCTTCGACCCCCTCCGCGACCGCCCCGTTCCCACCGCCGTACCAAACGCGCAGCTCAGGCCCGTCGACCGGCGCGTTCGACGGTCGCCGCGCGTAGGCGACAACGACATCATCAAAACCGTCGCCATTGAAGTCTCCCACGGCCGCCCGCGTCGGACCGCTCGGCGGCCGGCCTTCCAGCTGCCGTGGACGCAAGAGCAGGCTTGCACCGGGGCGACCGAAAACATCCGTGGAGGCATTGATGTCGTTCGCCGCGCCGTAGAAGACCCGAACCTCCCCCCGCGTGTCATCGTCGCCCGGGCCGAGCGCATCCTCGGCAACAACGACAACGTCGTCGTAGTTCAAACAGCCCGAAGAAGGGGAAGAAGAAGATGATGATGGCCGCGGACAGCGGAAACGACCGCCTCGCAGATCTCGAATCGGTACATAGCCTCCGGCCTTCACCGGTCCGCCGCATCGCAGCTGTGTGCCATCAGGCGTAGCCGATGCGTAGCGAATGAAGAGTCCCGTGCTGGAACCCACGATGAGATCCATCGCGCCCGCAGTTTCGTCTTTGGGCCCGAGGTCGAGCACCTCGAAGACTTCCGGAAACTCAGAATACCGCCCGCACCTACAGCCTTCTTCGTCATCGAAGAGAACGGTGTCTTCGACGGACGTAGAGGTCTTGGAGGACAAGAACGTCGTGACCGTCAAGCCTGCGTTCGTCGCGACCGCCAGATCCGTTCGTCCGTCACGGTCGATATCCTGCGCGCGCAACGTAACGCGGGTTCCATCCTTGACGCCGAGTGAGCATGCGCATCGCCCCGGAGGCAACATGCCGCAGTCTCGGCTCTCGTTGAGATCGACCGGGGCATCGGTGATGCAGACGGACACCGGCGCATCGAAGAGATCCGCCTCGCACCGCTCCGGCGCACAATCCCTCTCATCGCGGCACTGGCGGGAGGTCGTCGTCCAGCACGTACCGTCCAAGCAGGTCCCAGCCAGACAGGGCACATTGCCGCTGCAGGGGGTTTTCGAATCGAAAGCACATCGGCGGTTCCGACAGTCGAACGTCGAATCGGAGCACGCGTTGGGCGACAACGGATCGCACGAAGCCAAACTGCCGCATGTCCAGCGTGTGCACGGACGTGCCAGCAATCCGTCCTCACCCGCGCTGACGCAGGCATTCAGATCGCGCCCGCCCAAACCACACCCCTCGCACCCCTGCGGACACAAGATCTCGTGATCGCGCGCCGCGAGAACGCGCACCTGGGCCTCTGAGTCGAGCGAGGTCGCCATAGCGAGCATCGAATGCGGCTCGACACCGCCCTCATTCGATGAGAACGCATCGAATCCCACGAGCGCATGCGCCCTCTCGCAGAAAACGTGAGAAACGAGGGAACGCCCCGTACGCGGGTCGATCAGCTCGAGTCGCGCCCGCGCCGCGCTATCGCTGGCACCCTCGCACGTTTCGGTGTCTGAACCCTTGGGCGACGACAAGATGGCCACGCGATCGCCCGCGCGCTCATGAACAACCGCCAGATCGACCGGCGCATGATCGGCGAGCAAGAAGGGACTTCGCGCGGAGAAGACACGCTCCTCGACGCATTTGAGCGGAAAGGCAAATGACTCTTGAGTGCGCCCGATGAGCTGAGCACGGATTTCAGCGCCCGCCTCACAGTCACGCGACGCGACGTTGACCGAGCCCAGCGCGATACCATTCGCGTCGGTCAACCCAATGATCTGGTCACCCGTCGAGCCATCAGGTCGCACCACGGTGAATAGGACCGGCACCTCCGCCAAAGAACCTAATCGGCCGCACGGCTGAGGACACTCAAAGCAGTCCGAGGAGACCGAACCTTCCCGGCAAAGCAGAGCACTGAGACACACCGATGGCGCCGGGCTCGCGACCAGCCCGGGGACCGCCGTCGCCGCCTCCGCTGAACATGCATCAAGAGGAAAGGCTTCGGCCGGAATGATCGGCTCGAGCACGACCTCGCGCGTCTTCGCCGACGCGCTTCCGTCTGCTGTCGCATCTTCGCATACGTCGATCACGCGAGCATCGAGCGCGCTGTCAGGATGGCGACCCGACGCCGTCCGCAGGCAATGACAGGTCTTCAGGAGCGTGGTCTCTCGAACCTCACCCTGCCGCGTCACACCGCTTCCGCGCGCCTCGATCACGACCATCAGCGCGCCCCAAGGGTTGATGTCGGTAGGCTCCGGCTTCGGCACCGGAACCTTCCAGGAGCCGTCGAGCGGATACGTCTCACGGCGCCGATCGAGATAGACGCGCCCCAGATTCGGGTTGAAGTCGGAATCACCAAGATGATCGAGGTCGATTTCCTTGAGAGGAGGAAATACGGTCGCGCCCTCACAACCGACGAATCGAACTTCGCCCGCCGCATCCGCGATGAGGGGCTCAAACACGGAGATCGTCAGCGCACGGGTCACGCTCTGGGAGGCTTCGTCGGGAAACACGACCGTGAGATCCTGACGTGTGCCTCCACAGGCGACGAGGACCGGGCCCACGAGAAGGGCTATCTTCACCGTTCCCTTCATTGCTTAGAGTCCCGCGCCGCCGTCTTTGATGACCAACGAGACCTCGTCACGCCCCTGCTGCGTCAAGACAACGATCGTCGCTGCGCCTCCGAGGACCACCGCGCCCAACGCCGTCCAGAACCACCATTGGCTCACGAGACCCGATGACCCCAAGGTTCCGGGACGAACAACGAAGACCATCGGGTGTCTCGAGTCCCCAACCTCGTCGAGCGTCCCTTCCCAGCGATCGACCGCCCGAATGAAGTACTCCATCTGATAGCCGTTCTCGTCCGGAGGCACCGACAAGCCAGGAATCAGGACCGATGGCTCTTCGTCCGCACGGGCAGAGACCAGTGTGTAGACTTTCACCCCTTCTCGCCGAAAATAGACCTGGACTTGATCGACGAGCCGAAGCGGATCGACCACCTTGACGTCAATCGAGACCGGCGAATTGGGCATCACCTCTCCCGGCGGCCGGTGGGTGAGCCTCAAGCTTCGGCGCTCCACCGGAACCTGGAGCGCATCGTCGAAGCAATCACGGATCTTGGGCGAAGCGTCGGGTGGCATCGTGTATTCTGGATCCAAGGCAAGGAGGATCTCGAACGCGCGTTGACAGCGCTCTCGTTCGGCGTTGACGGCGTCGACAAATGCCTTGAGACGATAGATTTCGGCGAGATCCCAGCGACAATTGCGTGCCGATTCGATCGCCCGCTGAAGCGTGCGCGCAGCGCGATCGAACTCCAGACGATCGTATTCGTCCTTCGCCCGCGAGAGGTGTGGATTAGACCGACAATCGGCGGAGGAGGACTGCGCCCAGGCTTCGGGCGCTTTTGCCTGGATCGCGCCGATCGCCGCGACCATTGTGGCAGCTAGAACGGAGGTCGGAGAAGAAACGCTTCGCACGTACCCGCACCTTAGCGCCCCGCCCTGACCTCAGCAAGGATTCCTATTCGACTTCGGGACGCTCGCTGCCTATGATCGACGGGTGCGAGCGGCTCTCAACGCCAGGTACATCTTAGGCCTCGTCCTTACCGCGCTCGCGTCAGTATCCGCGTCAGCCATGTTGATGTCCGGATGCCAGACGCGGTGCACCAAAACCACCGACTGTGGGAGCGGTTCGTACTGCCTTGCGGGACGGTGTGAGACCCAATGCTTCGTCGACGAAGATTGCCGGAGTCCGCCCGAATGCAGCAGCAACCCGTCGGCCTGCCAACCGCTCGGATTTCGCTGCAACAGCATCGGCCTCTGCGTCGGTCAACTCGATGTCGACCGCGAGGGCGGAACACGCGACGTACCCACGAGCGATCTGATCGGCCCCGTCGAAGGCTGGGACGACCCACCGGGAACCGGGCACGCATTCATCGTCAATGAGATCGGCATCGCAGGTCGCAACACGGGCTTCAACATCGACGGCTTGTGTCAAAACGACGTGTGCCAGGACAATATGCTCTGGCAGCTCGGTGAGTTCGGGAACGAACAGATCAAGCAAGGCATCCTTGGTGGCGAATCGTTGCTGCTTCTCGAGGTCGCTGGGCTCGACGAGCCGTACAAAGGCAACGATGGCCGCCTCACACTCAAGATCTATTCCGCCCGCGACGCCGACGATCCCTACTACCCGAGCAACAATTTCTCACGCCCGGAGGGGTCCGACACGTGCTGCGAGTTCAAGATCGTGCCCCTTTCCATCTCGGGCCCACCGCCCCAGGCACGTGCCCGAGCGCCGGCTCGAGTCACGCGGGCTCAGCTCGAGTCCCTCGCCCCCGTCCCGGTGACCTTCACGTTGACCTTCGGCGACCCCCCTTACCCCGAGATTCGGGTCGAGCGCGTCTTCTTCCGCGGGCGCATCAACCCTTCGCTGACCGAGTTCACCGAAGGCTTGCTCGGAGGTGCACTGCCGATGACTGTGCTCTCGCATATCAACAACCCGTATTGTCGGAACAACGGACCTGCCAATGCCCTCTGCAAGAAGACTTTCGTCGATGATTCGACGCTCCTCGACCTCGTGTCGACGCTTCTCAGCGACACACCGGACGTCGACCTCGACGGAGATGGCCTCGAGTGTGTCCTCGACACCGATGGAGATAGTCGGATCGACACGTGCTGCGACGGCGCAGGCTCGGGCAGCCGAACATGCAAGAACGCCGAGGGCACGTGCAACGGCCCAACCATTCCCCCGACGGACCCCAGCCGTCCCTGGACGTGCGCTTTCAACGCGGCACGTCTCACCGATGGGTATTCGGTCGCGATCAGCTTCAGCGCCGTTCGCGCATCGATCGTGGGCGTCGGTCAGTAGTCAGCCGTCTGTCGTCAGCCGTCAGCCGTCTGTCGTCAGCCGTCAGCCGTCAGCCGTCTGTCGTCAGCCATCAGCCATCAGCCATCAGCCATCAGTTGTCGGTCGTCAGTAGCGAAGCGTCCATCCGACCTGGCCGCGCGGATCGATGAAGACTTGGCCGCCGATCCCGCTCTGGGCGGCGCCCACGGAGTACGCAGAATAGCGCCCGGGCGAATCGCCCGAAAAGAACCAGTACACCGAAAGGACGGCACTCACGCCACCCGCAATGATCAGCCCGGTCGCGACGGTATCCAGGCGCTCGATCGACGAAATCTCGTCGAGAACGCCGTGCTCGTAGCCGAGTCCCGTCGGGCAGTAGTCGCCCGCTTCGAAGCCTGGATCGCTGGCCGCGCAGCTCCCGTCCTGCGTCAGGTAGCCACGGTCGACGAGATCTCGGAACTTCGCATTGTCTACGACCCGAAGCACGACGCCCGTGCCAACGAGCGCAACCGACGTACCCGCCGCGACCCACGCAAAGGCCCGTGTGCGCGACGCGCGCGCCTCGTACGCATCGATGTACCCCTGACTCGGCACGAGTCGAACATCGGCGACCGACACCTGCCCGGGAAGGATCTCCACGGTCTGCGCCCAGTCCATGAACCCCTCGTGCGCAACGCGAACCTCGTGCGCCCCCATACCGAGCTCGAGCCGACCGCCAAGCGGCGAAATCCCCACCGTACGCCCGTCGACGGACACCTGAGCCCCCACGGCGTCGAGCGAGACGACCAGGAAGCCGCGCTTGTCCTCGAGGAGCGGCGCCATCAACATCTTGACCGCGGTCGATGTCTCCTCGAGCAACCGGCGAGGCTCCGAGACTTTGCGGCTGACGCGGTTCTTGGCCTCAGCGCGCGCAATGTCGAGCAGGACGAGGCTCACGCTGTACGTGCCGCCTACGCGCGAGAGCTCGCCATGAACCAGGTATTCAACTCCGAGCGCGCCCCCGATCTCTGCCATGCATTGGGCGTTGACGTCGCCGGAGCACTGCTGCCGCGTCTCCTCGAGCTGAAGCATGCGCTTGACGTCTTCGCGGGTGATGACCCGAAAGATTCGCCACGCGGCAATCGTATTGCTGACCTCGGTCGTCAACGCACCCACCGCAGCCTCGTCGACCCCCCGTCCCACCAGATCCATGACCGCGACCGGAACGAGTTCATCCGCGCGGGCGGATGGGGGAACCACGACGACCGCGGCCGGTAGGGCCGCCGACCACGCGAGAAGATTCAGAAGAAGTGCACGGGCACTTTGGGCCAACGACCGCATGAACCGCCGTACCCAGGCTAGCGCATCGACGGCGCCATCGGAAGGAAAGCCTCATCCTACACGGCGCGACATCCCGATGAACCGGTCTCCCTCGCTGCGCTCTGCGCCAGTGCCCGTGCCCTGAGCCCAAGCGCCTGTGCCCTGAGCCCAAGTGCCTGTGCCCTGAGCCCAAGTGCCTGTGCCCTGAGCCCAAGTGCCTGTGCCCTGAGCCCAAGTACCTGTGCTCTGCGCCCAAGCGCCCGTGCCCTGCGGCTCTGCCCGCTCTGCGCTCCGCGGCCGGAGCCACTCCTGCAGCGACGGAGAACCTATGATAGCTTGCTCGCGATGAACACCCGACCCGCTCCACGTCGAAACTGGGCGTCCCGGAAAACAGCCGTTGCCCTCTTCATTGTCAGCGCGACGATCGCGGCAACAGCCTGCGGCGGAAAAGACGACGATGACGACCCCATCGTCTATGACAAACCGCAGATCTTGCCCGACAACAGCCCCGTGTGCCTGAACGCTCTCGAGATCAAGGTCGACGACGACTACGGCCAGAACGTGATTCTCCGCAACGATGGCCGACAACAGCTCGTGATCCAAGAAGCGCGGATCTCAGACGCCTCACGAGATTTCTTCTCGATCGAAGACATCGTCCCCAAGACGGTGGACACGAAGGATAGCGCGATCTTGCGGTTCCACTATGCCCCGACCGCACCCGGGTGGGACACCGCATTCCTCAACGTGATCTCCAACGCCGAAAACTTCCCGACGCTAAGAATCTTCGTCCTGGCGCTCGCGATTCCGAGTGACCCCGAGGCAGCCGCAGAATTCGATCCGGGCCCAAAACCTGACGAGGCCTTCACCAATGGTCAAGAAGCCTGCCGCACGCAGAACTGATTGACGATGCTCTCGTGATTCCGCCGGGTCAGGGGCGGCCGCAGAGATCGTTGCCGCTCGGATCGGTGTAGATCCCTTCGCACTTGCCACCGGCCGGACAGCCGGCGATCGCGCGAACACGCAGCCGGTACTTTCCGTACGCGCCGATGTCGAAGTCATCGCGATTCAGATCCGACAAGCGGAAGTAGTGCGATCCAAGACCGGTGCGTTCCCGAAAGACGACCAGGCAGTCGTCCTGGGCGATCCCGATCTCCTGCCGAAAAGAATTCTGCGAGTCTTGATACTGGCAAGGATCTGGGTCGTTGGGGTCAGGACGCCGACAGCTCTTGCCATAACCCCCGTAGTCGAAGGTCTCGCCACGGAAGAAAGCCTGGAGCTCGACCGGCGTCGACCTGGGGGGGCCACTCGGACCATCGAGTCCCATCTCGATCTCGACCTCAACCAACCAATCGCCGTTCTGACCCGCCGCAAGGTTGGGCGGCCCGGGAATGTCGAAGCGATACCAGTCGATGTCATTGGCGTAGGAGAGGTAGCCCTCTACCCAACGAAACTCGATCGTTGCCCCCGTCGTGCCGGTTCCGACGGCGGGAACGTCAACCGCCGCCGAGCGCGAATCTCCCTGATAGTTTTCGTAGGTGTCCGGATCGTTCGGTACCGTCACCGTCACGTGGTAGGGATGGTCCATGTCGAAGTCATTGTCTTGGAAATCGCGAACGACGACGAAATAGTCACCTGACCGCGTCACCACGTGCGCAGTTCGCAGGGAGGAAGCGCCCGCGCTTCCGTTCAAGACGAAGCGATCCGCGTAGCACAGGTCGCGATCTCTCGTCTCGCAGATCCTCGTCTCGCCATCCGTGTCGAGGACCGAAAAAGCCAAGTCGACATCCGAGGCCTCGGGCAGCGTCGCCTCGACGACGACCAGCTTCGGCGAGCTTGCAGAAGCTCCGCTCACACGGAACTTGTAGTAGTCGAGGTCGCCCGTGGCGGCCACGTACCCATCGACGGTCGTTCCAAGCTGGATCGTCGTCGCCGCCGGAGGCGTCTCGTTCGGGCTCGCGAGGTCTTGCGCATCGGGCTCAGCCTCTCTGGTCACGGTGAGCTGATAGGCCCTCGTCTCGTCGGCATCGACGCCGTCGGTGTCGAGGTCGAGAACGCGCAGGAAATAGTCACCCGCATCCACCCCCACCGCGCGATTCTCGACCCGCCAAGCGCCCGACGTCGGCTCGTCCGATTCGGCGATACGACGGTCAGCCTCGAGACTCCACAACTCCCATCGGAAGCGAACCGGCGAAACGCCTCTGTCGGCCGGTGCCATCGCAATCCTCAAGATGGCGTGCGACTCGGCTGAAATTTTGTACCAGTCCTCGTCGCGCTGATAGCTGATGAAACCAGAGGTGGGCTGCCCATCGGCGAGAGTCGTCGCGAGCGTGTACGTGTTGTTCGGCTCATGGGTGTCCGGTTCGCTCACGAGCGTGACGACGACGTAGTACGGATTCCTGCGGTCCTGCGCGTCATTGCCGACTTCGAGCACGCGCAGCGTGTACTGACCAACCTGGTCGAGCTTCACGGTGATGGCGACCCGCTGCAGACCATTCCCCGCCGAGTTCTCCGGGCCCGCAACCGCCGTCACGCCGTCCGGCCCAAAGAGCACGGCCTGCAGCCGTATCGGCGAGAACGTAACATCATTCCGAACGACGATCTTGGCGATCGTCCCGGCGGACGTCACTGAGAACGTCCAGCGATCACTGTCCCCCACCGGCGCAAGGTAGTCCGACTGCTCGACGCCGCTCTCGAGCGCGCAGGATTCGGTCTCGGTGCAAAGATCTGTATAGCCGTCCGCCGCGTCTTGAACCCCCGCGTCGCTCAGCGACCCATCGCTTTTCCCGCCATCGCCGCAGCTCATGAAGAGAGCCGCGACCGCGAAGGCAGTCATGGTCTTCGCCATAGCCCTCGCGAGGTCAAAGCAACCAGCCGATCGGACTTCGTGCATTCGTCTCATGTTGGAAACTCCTTGGACCGCATTCATCAGACGCAACTTCATTGTGAGGGAACACCGACGACGCAATCTCGATCGGGGTCGAAGTCGGTGGGCTCACGGAAGGCGTCAGAAGGCACCCGCACAATCGGAAACGGCGGGTCCCGAAAGTCGGGGTGAATGAACACCTGCTTCACGCACGCGACTCTAAACGTGCCAAAGTCGGAGGGATCGTCGAAGGGCGCTTGGTCGACGTAGATGAAGATCCGATTCTCACCTCCCGGATCGGTGCTGGCCAGCGTGATGTTCTCCACGCTGAAGTCGTAGCAAGAGCGTCCCTTCTTGACCAACGCCACGCGCTCGTCGTCGGTTGGGAGATCGTCCAGCGATCGAGACTTGAGATCGTAACGATACGCGATCGACGATCGATTCGCCGCGTCGTTCACGACCGGGTCGGAATGTCCACGGATCTCATCCGCATTGCGCGCGGAGTCGAAATCGAGGTCGGAGCGCCCGTCTCCCGCCGATGGATTCGTCCCGTAGCGAAGCTCGATCATGTCGGGCACCCCGTCGGCATCGGAGTCCATGAAGTTGCGGCTCGTGCCGACGAATCGTTCCTCGCAGTCTCGGAGCCCGTCGCCGTCACTGTCGACCCGGTCGATGTCGAGCTCACAATCCGCATCGGTCGGATCGAGCGGGTCGAAGCCCGAAGCGGCAAGCCGCACCTCGAGGAAGTCGTTGAATCCGTCGCCGTCCGAGTCGCTGCTATCGGCCAGCGTCCCGTAAAGAGCCTCCTCTTCATCGTCGAGGCCATCGCCGTCTGAGTCAGGGCTCGCGCGACCGATCCGGTCCTTGTCGCTCAGGAACAACAACCGAGGCCGAGCGTTGGTGTTCGTCACAATCAAGTTCTTGACGGTGAAGACCCGTCGAATCGACGTGAAGTCGATCTTGAGGAAATTGATCTCCTCGCCGTTAGGGAAGCTTCGGTACGTCCCGTTCCCGCCTTCCGCCATCGCGGACAAGAGACTTTCGGCTTCGGGCTGAACGCCGACGAAGACACACCCCGTAGCAGCCGCACATTCGGCGGCCGTCGTGAGCGACTGGCAACTCACGTTGCCCCCTTCGAGTCCGCTGTCCGTGCACCGATATCCGGTCCCGAGCGCACCAAGGACGAGCGCCGTATGAAGCTTGATGTCGGCCGGACGGAAAATCCGGCGAAGCTCGAGGATGTCGTCCACGCGGGCCAAGATCGAGCTCCGCGTGTTGTTCGGAGGGAGAACAGGGTTCGGAAGCCCGTCCGACAAGAAGATGACGACATATTTGGCGCGCGCCAACTCCGCCTCGTCCGTGTCTTTCGAGTGCTCCATATCGCGCGTCAGCACCGTGAAGACCGCGTTGAGCGCGCCTTCGTAGTCCGTGGGCTGCTCGGCGAGCCCAAGGCGAACGATCGCCGTCTGGAGGTCGGTCAGATTTCGCGTGAAACCGGGATCGCCCGTAACCTCATCGTTGGTCAGGATGTTCGCCGCGCCCGAGAACTGAACGATCCCGAACTCGACGCCCGGGTCGCCGATGAATGCGTCGATCACATCGTTGACCGCCGTAACACGCCGCCCAGTCGGATCGGTTCGCACCATGGACTGACTCGTGTCGACGACGAACAGGATCTTCACGGGAAACGCAAGCGTGAGCGGATCAACCGTGCAAAAGCTCGACTGAACCGCAAGCTTGTTGTCGATCGGGCCTTCACCCAGCCCAGGCTGCCGGTAAAGACCCACGTCGGTACACGCAGTCATCACCGACCCCGTCGCGATCACCGATGCACCCCATGCCACCGCCATGCCCAACCGTCTCACCACGACCTGCATGCGCGCGAAGCGCAACCACCTCACCACCCCTCCCGGGGCCTCCAACAACCTCACGGCCGGCATCTTCCTACGATTCGACGTTTTCACAACTCACGGCGCTCCTGGATCGGTCGCCAGCCCAACACAGTCGGTGCTCCGGTCGAGCGCATCGGGCGCTTTGAAGTCCTCGGGCGTCAGCACCACCGTGCCATCGGCTGGGTCCTTGAAGTCGGGCGCAACATAGCGTCCGTGCACGCACGCAACCTTGAAGCTCCCGAAATCATTCGGATCGTCAAAGGGCGCCTGGGCCATGTAGAGAAGAATCTCGTTTTGACCGAACGTCTCGGGTCGTCCGCTCTCGGCCAACGGCGTGCCAAGCTGAACGTTCCGAACGCGGAAGTCATAGCAGCGCCCGCCCTCCGCGTCGGGCTCGACCTCATCGGTCCGATATCGGTAGGCGAGCGACGGGCGGTTCGAAGACTCCGAAAATGCGATGCTCGTGTGAACTCGGATCTCGTCACCATTGCGAACGCCATCGAGGTCGGAATCGGCGAGCGCATCGGTCTTGGCCGGGTCGGTGCCCAAGATCGCCTCGAGCGCATCGGGGACGCCGTCGGCGTCCGTGTCATAAAGATCGGCCGCGGTCCGCAAGATTTCCTCTTCACAGGCACGCAGACCATCGGCGTCTTCGTCGCTCCGGTCGCTTGGGTCCGAGCAGCCAGGGTTGGGCTGTGTCGGGTCGAAGCCATTTCGCCTCAATTTCCACTCGAGTGTGTCGCTGAAGCCATCGTCATCCGAGTCGGTGAGCAGCCTATTCAAGCCCGCTTCGAACTCGAGGTTGTCCTCGAGGCCGTCGCCGTCACTGTCGACGAGAAGCTTCCCGTTGGGCGCGGCCTGAACGTTCGAATTCGTCACGATGAAGTTCTTCAGCCCATTGTCTCGGCGGATGGTCGTCAAGTCGAAGCTCAGAAAATCGATCTCCTCCGCGGCCGAGAAGTCGCGAAAGACGCCTTGGCCGATCTCGGCGATCCCACCGAGGAGACTGCGTGCCTCTTCGGGGCAAACGAAATTGACGCCTCCGATCACGTAGCAGCCGTTGGCATCGAGCTGCCCGGCAAGGGTCGGATCGAACAAGAACGCCGAATGCACGCGAAGCTCACCTACGCCGAAGTTGTCGGCGAGATCCATGATGTCACGGACGGTCGCAAAGATCTGATATGGCTGGTTGTAGTCCTCGCTCGCCGCCAAATACGGAAGCTGCGTCGGCGACGTCCGGATGGCGTTGGGATTCTCGCAGAAGAAGATGTTGGTCGACCGCGAGCAGAGCCCGTTGCGCTCGCTGTCGGCGCTGCAGCACTCGGGGAACGGGTCGCCGTCCGAGAAGAACAGGACGACGTATTTGGTACGCGCCACTTGGGCTGGCGCGCTGGAAATCATGTCTTGAAGCAGCACCTGCTGCGCCGTGGACAGCGCGCCTTGATAGTCGGTGACCGAGTCAGCCACGCGGAGCCCTTGGAGCGCGCTCTGCAAGATCGCCGGATCTCGGGTGAAGGCCCCCGATAGGTCGGCGCCAAACGGGTTCCCCGCCGTAACCTCAGCGCCCGGCTTGGTCAGGACGGCGTCCTGGTCGTTGAAGCGAATAATGCTGAAAGACACCTGGGGATTCGCCCGGAGACGTAGGATCGCCTCCTCGACCGCGAGCGCGCGCCGCGTGGGGTTGTCGACGAACTGCATGCTGCCTGAGCCGTCGATGATGAACATGATCTTCACCGGGAAATCGGCGGCTTCTGGGGGATCGGTGCAAACCGTTCCTCGGATCTCCAGGAGATTGTCGACATAGTTCACATCGACATCGTCGATCGCCTGAAGCCCGGTGTTGGTGCAACCCGCAGAAGAGGCCACCGCGCCCGCCGAGCACATCCCAACCAGGATCGAAGTCCTCACCGCACCCAACGCATTCATCTCCATCCTTCTTCGAGCCCGCTTTTCTTCGGACCCACCTCGTTCGGACCTCATCGACGCCCAACCACCCGAGGGCGCATCATGGCACAGATTGGGCGAGCGCCCGCTGTATACCCAAGAAGGCAAAGCTCCTGACACATCCGACTCCGCCGCACAAATACCTCCTTCGTTCGAGCGAAAGACCGAAACGGGGCGGTGAGCTCGCTGGCTCCACCGCCCCGCTTCGGGCCTTTCGGCATCCCCGGGTTCCTGGTCCGAGGTCTCGGCCCGCAAACTCGAAGCCCGCTATTTCTTTCGGCGAACGAGCACGACGAGCCCAGCGACCATCAAGAAGAATCCGAGACTGGCGCTTTGCGCGGGGGACGTAAGGCAGGTACACCCGCTGGCGTTCGAACCACCGTCGTCGTTCACCAGCAAGCGAATGGTCGTTCGACTGGTGGAGTTTCCGAAAGAATCCGCGCCATCTTGAAGCTCGCCGCTCAGCTGCAGCTCATACTCACCCGCAACGTCCGGAACGAAACGCGCCATCTTGTCTTCGGCGTACCGATACTCGAACGACTGGGACTCACCTACTGCGCCTCTTGCGTTGAGGATCTTGGCATCCGTGCTGCTCCCGGGGCGCCGAGTGATCGTCCAGTTGTAGCGAATGACGCGGTTCTCGAGGTTCGCGAAGAGGTGCAGCATGGGCTCATCGCCGAGCGACACATCGACCTCCGGGAGTGTCAACACCGTGAAGGTCAACGAAGGATCGAGACAATGGTCGACGTCTCGCGAGCTCACAGCATAGCAGAACCGATCATCACAGGCATCGCCACGACCATCGCGGTCAGCGTCGGCAAACGTCATGTCAGACGCCATCGCGCAGTTGTCGCGGATGTTCGCAACGCCGTCACCATCCGCGTCCGCATCACAGAGGTCGCCCATGCCGTCGCCATCGAGATCCGCCTGGTCGAAATTCTTGGCGACCACGCAGTTGTCGATGCTGTCGGGAACGCCATCTTCGTCGGTGTCCGCGTCACAAAGCGAGGATGATGGATCGGCAGCGAGCGGACAGTCGTCGAGACCATCCGGAACGCCATCGTTGTCGTCATCACCATCGCACGCGTTGCCCAAGCCGTCGCTGTCGGTATCGTCGTGGTTTGGGTTGGCGACCAGCGGGCAATTGTCGTCGGCGTTCGGAAGGCCGTCGTTGTCCGCGTCGTCGTCACAGGCATCGCCTACGCCATCGCTGTCCGCGTCTTCCTGCAGCGCGTTCGCCGACGATGCGCAGATATCGCAAGCGTTCCCAACGCCGTCACCATCGCTGTCCGCTTGATCCGCGTTGGCGACGAACGGGCAGTTGTCAAAGTCATCCTCGAAGCCATCGTTGTCGAAGTCGTCGGAGAACTGATAAGTATCGCCGATATCGGTGCGGTTGATGAGAATGCTGGCGCCTCCGCCCGAGCATACGCCATCCACGCAGGTTGCGCCCGCGCCCCCCGTCTGGTTCGGGACCCCGCACAAACCGTCCGCGCATTCGCCGCTGTTGTCACCGACTTGCGCGACCGCCGGAACGGAGGTCGCGAGAAGAAAAGAAAATGTCGCTATGGAAAATGTGAGTGCTGAAAGGAGTGTCGTTTTGGATTGAATTGGCCTGTGGAGCATGCTGAGCCCAAGAGCCAGCGGCGTGCCAGTGATGGAGGTCTCAGCAAACGCATCATTGGCTCACGAGCCTGGAGGCGCTGACCCCCAAGGGGGCGAGCGACCGGGGCGTCTCGTGCCCCCAAAACGATCTCGACTGGGGGGGCCCGGCCCCCGGTGTCCCGCCCAGAAAAAGGAAAGAGGCGGTCGACCCGAAGGTCACCGCCTCTCTCCCCTTCCCCCTCGTCTGGCCAGATTCGCTCAACCGAAGCCGAGCCCGAGGTGGGAATGCTCCACAGACTCTTGAGACTAGTCGCGTCGTCGGCGTCGAAGCAAGCCCGCCGCACCCACGAGGCCGAGCAGCCAGGCCAAGCTCAGCGTGGCGGCCGGTGAAGTCGCGCTGCAGCCGCTGGTGTCGCCGCTATCCTCGGCCGTGAGGGACAGCGTCGTCTGGCTGGTGCGAATCTCCGGGAACTGGTCGTCGGGGAAGATGAGCTCCGCCGAAAGCTGAAGCGTATAGTCACCGGGGACGTCGGGCTTGAACTTGGCCACCTGGTCGCGCAGGTAGCGATACTCATAGGCATTCGAGTAGGTCACGGACCCGCGGGGGTTCTCGACCTTCGCCTCGCTGCCGGAAGGACGCTGAACGACGGTCCACACGTAGCGAATCGCCGCGTTCTCTCGGTTGGCCGTGATCGGAAGACGCGTCTCGGTCTCGACGTTCATCTTGACCTCCGGGTACGAGAGGACGGTGAAGGTCGCGTTCGGATCGAGGCAGTGATTGCTGCTGCCGTTGCCCACGACAAAACAGAACCGGTCGTCGCAAGCATCGCCCACGCCGTCGCGATCACCGTCGAGCAGCGAGCTGTTGGCTACGCCCGGGCAATTGTCCTGGAGGTCCCCAATGCCGTCGCCGTCGCTGTCGCTGTCACAGGGGTCGCCCACACCGTCGCCATCCAGGTCGGCTTGGTCGAAGTTCTTCGCCACCATGCAGTTGTCGATGCTGTCGGGCACGCCATCCTCATCCGTATCTGAATCGCAGACCGAAGCGTTCGGCTCGGCCGAGAGCGGACAGTCGTCGGCGCCGTCGACGATGCCGTCGTTGTCATCGTCGTCGTCACAGGCATTGCCTATGCGATCGCCATCGGTATCGAGCTGGTTCGGATTGGCGACGAGCGGGCAGAGGTCGTCCTCATTGGGGAAGCCGTCGTTGTCTTGGTCCGCATCGCAGGCATCACCGACACCGTCGCGGTCCGCGTCTTCCTGCCCTTCGTTCGCCGCACGTGCGCAGATGTCACACGCATCGCCCACGCCATCACCGTCGGCATCGAGCTGGTCGGCGTTCGCCGTGAAGGGGCAGTTGTCGTAGTCGTCTTCGAAACCGTCGTTGTCGTAGTCGTCCGAGAACTGATACGTGTCGCCGATGTCAGAATTGTTGATCAGGATCGAGCCGCCGCCGCAGCCGCAGCCGCCGCCGCCGCCGGTCTGATTGGGGGTGCCACAGAGGCCACCGGAACACTCACCGCCGTTATCGCCCGAGTTCTGGGCCCAGGCCATGTTGGGAGCGGCAAACATCAAACAGCCGAGGATTGGGAGGGATAGGATTTTGTTTTTCTGGCGCATGTCTCCCGTTATAGCGAGGATCGTGCCAGCACAGAAGGCACCGACGGGCCAGGGCGGCCCCCGCCGCCGCCTGGGGGCGCTAGGCAACGATGGCCGGTGCCATGGGGCGTGGGAGCCCCTCCTGACCCGCGCGTGGCCAGGCGGAAGACGCCTGCATCCGCCTCGCACCCACCTGAGGCGCCATCGTGCGAGACTCGAGCCTATGAGGGAAGAGTTGGGCACCCGAGCCCAATTTGACATCGCCACCGAACCCCGCTACCGATCCGGTCTCGGGATGCGGCGACACAACGAACCAACACGTAGGATGAGGATGGGGCGTTTCTTCACGGGAAGGCTCGCCCTGTTAGCCGTCTTGGGCTGCTTCGTGCTCGCGTCGGGCCCCGAGTGGATCGCTGGAATGGAGCCGCACGCCCAAGCCAAACCCAAGCGGCGCGCAAAGAGCCGCAGCCGGCGCAGCACGCCCCCACCGGCCGCGCCCGCACGACCACCCGCGCGTGAGGCACCGCGGGAAGAGGCCTCCGGGGGCGGCTCGGACCTCGTTCCGCAGACGAGCTTCCGTGGACCAACGCGCATCGACTTCGATGACCGGCTCATCCAGGGGCAAACGAACAAGAGCGGCGCCGTGTATTTGTTCGATCGGAAGGAGACCGGGATCAGCAGTATGGTACGACGTCGCAAGTCATTCCGTCAGCTCACCATCGCGACCATCTACGACCGGTAGTTGCTCATCCATGACACCTTCTGCGTCGGTCCTTCAGGTCTTTGTCTTCCGAGGCGAAGCATACGTTGGGAGTGAGGTCTTCACAGAGCCGGAGATCGTCATCGGCAACAGCGACTCGGTGACGCTCTACGTCGATGATCAAAGCATTGGGCCCGAGCATGCGGTGCTCTCGCATAAGAATGGGCAGGCTACGCTGCTCGACCTGGGTCATCCGGGCGGCACCCGCGTCAACCGGAGCCCAGTCCAGCAGTCCTTCGTCACGGCCCGAGACGAGATTCAGATCGGGAGCCACACGCTCAAGATCAAGTTCATGGGCGGCGCTTCCAGACGCCCATCCCGGGACTTTGCAGCCGCGGGGTCTCCGGGCGGTCGAAGCGCAGGCTCCGGCCCCGAGCCGACCATCCAGGGATCCTTGACGGGCCCAGCGCAGTTGGCACGCGCGCCGGAGGTCGAGCCTCGAACCGAGGTGATGAACGTCCGCCACCAAGCCTTGTTCCAGAATGCGGACGTCGAGCCACCGCGACGCCCCCCGCCCGCAACCTCGCCGCGCGGCGTGCCTGCCAGCAGCCGAAGAAATGGCGGCGGAGGCTCGGATTACATCTCGGGGCACGAACTGATCGACGACGGCGCGATTCCGGCCGGTTTCTACCAGGCGCCCGATCACATCAGCAATGACATCGCGGAGGGGCCAGACGCCATCGACGCCGCGCTCGACTCGGCCTTCGATCTCGGTGCGCCGCAAGCGCCTCGCCGAACACGCGGAACGCCTGCGCTGGGTAGCCCGCGGACCGTCAAGCCCAGCCCAAGCGCATCATCCACGGCCACCGCCACCGCTTCTCCGGCGACGGCGGGCATGCTGCAGCTGGGATCGGCGCCTGCGCGCCCACAGCCAGGGTTCCCGAACCCGGCCGCGGGACTGGGCGACGACCTCGGCCAGCGGCAGCGGGTGGGCGCCCACGGCGGACACGTGGACGAAGAAGGAGAGGACGAAGACGCCGACGACGATGCGCGTCCGCCGTTCGCGCTTCTCGAGGCGCTCGTGAGCCCCGTTCGATCATCCGCGGGCGAAGATCCAAGCAAACCGATGGCCTTGGAGATCATCGGCTTCGCCGGAAACGACGTGCAATCGGCGGCGATGCTCAAGGCCCGAGGCGACACCTATACGATCGGCGACCAAGGCGCGGGCGCCCAAAGCAGCGGCGGAAGCGGAAGCGGTCAGACAGCGGGCGGCTCGGGAGGATCCGGCGGGTCCGCGCACAAGGGCTTGCGACTCGCATCCATCATCGAACCGGGCCGCGCACAGATCCAGTTCCCCGCCTCTGCGCGCGGCACGCTGGAACGCGACCGACAGCGCACCAACCTCGATCACTTGAAGGTTCCGGGTAATGCGGTCGCCAAGGCCGGTGCCCTCTTCCAGACCGTCCTCGAAGCGGGAACTTCGGCGACGATCGATCTCGGGGGCTACGGCTTCGTCGTACGCTTCGTCCGCCCACCCAGGGCCCCGATCGAGGGTCCCGCGGCGGGCGCTAAGCACCGCAAACTCGTCGACCCGTTCACCCGAAACGCCTTCCTTGCATCGATCGGCTTTCATGCGCTCTTCTTCCTTATCCTCGGGCTCTCGTCGAGTGGCGTGACCTACACCGACGCCGCGCGCGAAGAGTGGGCGGAGGCGCAGCAGGAAGTTCGAGATGTCGAGATCGAACCCGAGCCTCCCCCTGAAGTCGTCCCCGAGCCGGAACCCGAACCCGAGCCGGAGCCGGAAGTTGAGCCGGAGCCCGAGCCCGAGCCGGAGCGACAGCGCCCCGAGCCCCGCAAACCGCCCAAGCGCAGCAAGGCACGGCAGCAGCGAGGCCCCGCCAAAGGCTACTCCCAAGAGGAGGTGCGCGGCGCGGGCGTGCTCGGCGCAATGGGCAAGCTCAATCTGAAGGCCCCGGGCAAGGCCAGCATCATGCAGAAAGTATCGAACATCGACGCCGTGCGAGCACCCGGTGGGTCGAACTTCCGCGTGGGCGCTTTGGTGGGCAAGATGCCGTCCTCCGAGGTCAGTCTGGGCGCCGGTGGTGGCGGCGGACCGCTTACGCGTGGGGCCGCTTCGCTCATCAAAGGCGGAAAAGGCTTCGCACAGATCGGCAAGCGCAACGGCGCGCAAGTGCGAGGCCGCGTAACGCGCGCCTCGGCAACCAGCCTGAAAGCGCAGGGTAGCATTTCTCGGGAGGAAGTCGCACGTGTCATCAACCAGCACCTGCGCGAAGTGCAGTCCTGCTACGAAAAGACCTTGATCAGCGATCCAGGCCTCTCAGGGAAGCTCGTGCTCGAGTGGACGATTCAGGAAAACGGGTCTGTGGGCCGTGTGAAGCAAAAAACGTCGACGCTCCGGAACCCCGGGGTGGCGAGCTGCATCATGAGCGCCCTCAAACGATGGGAGTTCCCGCGGCCGCGCGGCGGCGTCGTCATTGTGTCTTACCCCTTCATCTTCAGCTCAGTCGGATTCTAAAGTAGCCTCCCCCCTCGTGAAGAGCTTGAAAGTGCTCGCCCTGATCGGCGGCCCGATAATCGCGGCGCTGGTTTCGTCGTCAGCGGCGCTGGCATCAGACGGGAGCGACGTACGCGTCGCGATCCAAGAACGGCGCTACAACATGGCCCACGAGTTCTCGTTCTCGTTTGGTTCGATGCCCCTCGATCCATTCCAGAAGGGATGGACCGGCGGCTTCTCGTATACGCTGCACTTGTCGGACTACGTCGCGTGGGAGATGTTGAACGCGAAGGTCGCGTTACTCTCATCGACCGACCTACGCGACGAGCTGATCGACACGTTTGCCGTCTCCGAAGACGACTTTGCGGCACCAAAGTTCATGGTGACGACGGGTGTCGAGTTCTCGCCGATCTACGGGAAGATGGCGTTCCTCAACGACACGAGCATCCATCAAGCAGCTTTCGTGGGTGCGCATGCTGGGCTCGTGTTTGGGGATCGCTATTCGATATCAGAAACACTGAAGGACTTTCGCCCCGCCGCCGGCATTGGCGTCGGATACCGCATCATGTTCAGCAAACTCACTTCTTTGCGGATCGACTTCCGAGACTTCCTCGCATTTAGACGTGCCATTCGCTCGAACGAGTCGGTGCAGATCGAGAACATCTTGCTCATCACCGGCGCGATCTCCTTCAACCTCTGGAGAGATGACGCATGACGACCCCAACTAGAAACACAGCCAAGGCAGAGGGTCACCGAGCGCTCGTCTCTCGACGTCTCACCGCTCAAAGCGCGGTGAGTATCGCGGTTGGGATGGTGGTGGCGGTAAGCACGGGTCGTCCGGCACTCGCCGATGACGCCGACGAGCTCAAGAGTGGGCGCGTGATCGCGGTGCAAGAACGCCCCTATCGCATGGTGCACGAGTTCAGCGTCGCCGCGGGGACGCTGCCGCTCGATGCCCTCTACACCGGCTACACCTTGGGCGGCTCGTACACGCTCCACCTCAGCGATCTGTGGGCGTGGGAGGCGATATCCTTTCACTACTCAGCCAACGCGAAGACCGGCCTCGAGGATGATCTCGCGAGTAAGTATTCGGTCGCGCCGACCAGCAATCCCGAAATCGAGTATCTCGTCGGCTCGAACCTCGTCATCACCCCGCTCATCGGAAAACTGACGCTCCTCAACGAGAACATCATTCATGCAGCTGCTTTTCTGAGCGTGGGTGGAGGTCTTACCCATTTCTCGGACGGGTTCCGCCCGCAGGCCAGCATTGGGCCAGGCATTCGGCTCTTCCTTGGTCAGGTCGTCTCGACGCGGCTCGACATCCGCGCCTCCGTCGTGCCCGACATCCCTTCGGGGATCGATGTCATCCTCCACATCACGCTCGGTGTCTCGTTCAACTTCGGTAGCGTGCGCGCCACGGAGGGCGCCAGCGAAGAGGTCGTCGATAGCACGACCGGGTTCGAAGATCTCGACGAGCTCTATCCGCTCAGCAACCCGGCGCTCGGCCGAAACGCCAAGCCCTCGGAGACGCCATGAACCGCACGACCATCGCTCTATCGACCGCGCTCGCGCTGACGATGTGGACATCGACCTCCACGCGCCTCGCGCACGCCCAAGACCGCACTGCGCGCCAAGACGCCGCCCCACCCGCCGAGGATAAGAGCGGGAAGGATGGAGCCGGAGAGAGCCCTTCGGCGCTGAAGGCCATCACCGAAGGAAGTGCAAAGACCGAAGCCGCCGCCGAGACCGATGCGTCGTCCGCGAGCGGTCACCCTCGACGACGCGCCGCACCGCCCGAGACGTTTCAAGAAGCGCTCGAAAACTACTACGCAGATGACTTCGTCGGTGCATCGGCCAAGATGTATGACTATCTGACCACCAACGAACAGACCGTCGAAAACTACGAGTGGGCAGAATACTTCCTTGGCATGTCGCTCTTGCGCCTCGATTTCCGGCAGGCCGCGTCGGAGTACTTGTTCAATGTCGCGAAGGATCGAACGAAGCCCGAAATCCTTCCTGAGGCGCTACAAGCGCTCGAGGAGATCATGCAGGGCCCGTACGACGAGTCGCTGCTCGACGGGCAACTGCTGACGGACAGCGAGTTTGGATACCTGCCTCCGTACGTCGCCGATTTCGTCGCCTACCACCAAGGCCTCGCCGACCTGCGCGACGGTCACGTCGCGTGGGCAGAGCGAATCTTTCGCCGCATTTCGGACGAAAGCCCGTATCACCCGCAGGCGCTCTACGCGATCGGCGTGCAGCGACTGCGTCGAAACAGCATGACCGACGCCGTGAAGCATTTTCGTCAGGTCCTCGAGGATCCGCAGGCAAAGCGCGACCTCAGAAACCTCGCCCGCCTCGCACTGGCGCGCGTTCTCTATGAGAACGAGCGCTACCGGTCGGCGCTCAAGATTTACGACACGGTCGAAGTTCCGGAGCTCTCGACCGCCGAAGCTTCGCTCTTCTTGGAGAAGGCGTGGACCAGCTACTGGCTGCGCGACTATCGAAAGACGATGGGCATCCTTTACGCCCTTGAAGCGCCGAGCTATCGCGAGTACTTCGCGCCCGAGAAGTACATGCTTCGCGCGCTCGTCTACAAGAACCTGTGCCACTACATTCCCGCCAAGCGAGAGATAAGGCGGTTCCGATTTCGCTTCGGTGAGACGCTCGACAACATCCGAGATCGCATCGACTTGCGGCAAGACGACCGGCTGCGCATCGCTGCCCTTTCACGAGGGAAGCTCGAGCGCATCCGTGACTTTGGGCGGAAGCTCGCCGATGAAGCCGATCGCATCGCAACCATCGGCGGCGAGTGGACCGAGGTTGGGCTCGACGACAAGCTCCGCGAGATCTATCGCTTGAAGACCGAGAGGACCGACCTGACGCTGTCGGCGGAGCTACGCAAAGAGACGCGCCGAATCGCCGAGGAGCTGGTGGAGTTCGAGGAGCAAATGTATCTGCTCGACTATGAGATCGGCCTCGAGATTTATCGGCGGCTGAAGAAGGAAGACGCGCGACGCCCCACGAAGGAAGACGACCTCGATATTCCGGCAACGGGCGACACGTCCTACTACGAGTTCGCCGATGAGTTCTGGAACGACGAGCTTCCCGACTACGACTTCTTCGTAGAGAACCGATGCTTCGATGAAGGAGCCATGGACTGATGTTTGCGCAGCATAGAAACTCAACGCGCCGGAAGGCGTCGGCCGCCCGGGCCACAAGCAGGGATTCTGCCCGCAGCGCCGCCGGGCTCGGTGCTCTCGGGCTCGGTGTGCTCGGGCTCGGTGCTCTCGGGCGCAGAGCTCTCGCGATCGGTGCTCTCGCGCTCGGCGCTCTCGGCCTCGTGGGAGGAAGCGCATTCGCCCAAGCTCCCGGCTCCGCGAGCTACCGAACCCAGGCGCAGAAGCGACAGGAGTTCATCGGCAAGCTGAGGCGCGATATCGCGAAAGTGGCCCACTCGATCGAGGTCACCAATGAGCTCATCGGCCGTTCGCGCGGCGCACCGTATCTTCCGGATATCATGCTCCGGCTGGCCGAGCTCTACATCGAACAGGCACGCTACGAGTTCTACCTCGTCCATGAGGAGCGAGGCGAAGACGCCAAGGGCTCGGCGGTCGCGCCAACCGCCAAGCTACTGAAGGAGAAGGCGGTCGAGACTTACATACGCGTGCTCGACGAGTATCCGCAGTTCAAAGACAACGACAAGATCCTCTTCTTCCTCACGCACGAGTACCGTGAGCTTGGTGAGTACGACAAAATGGTCGCGCGGTATGAGGAGCTCGTCTCGAAACACCCCAAGAGCGCGCTCGTCATGGACGCATACGTCGTGTTGGGTGACTACCGCTTCGACAAACAGGATCTCGCGGGCGCGAAAGGCTACTATCAGAAGATCCTCGACGCGCCCGAGAACCCGACCCAAGACATGGCCCACTTCAAGATGGGTTGGGTTTATCTCAACGAGACTGACTACAAGGAGGCGCTTCACCACTTCGAGGCCGCTGTCGCCTCAAACAACGATCCTGACCAGCTCGGCTCCCGCCAAGAAGCTCAGCGACTCATCAACGTCAAGAGAGAGGCCCTCATCGACCTCGCCTACGCCTACACGGAGGTCCACAAGCCGAGGGGTGCGATTCGGTATTTCAAGAAGCTCGCCACATCGCGGCAGATGTACCTTCTCGCGCTCGCCAAGCTCGCCAACCGATACTTCGTGAAGCAGGACTTCACGGCCTCGGCTGCGGTCTATCGCGAGATCGCCAAGCTCTCGCACGATGCGGAGCAAAACCTAGACTTCACCGGGCGCATCTACGAGTCGACCAAGACCTCGCGCAACTACAGCCTCGTGCACCAAGACGTGGCCGAAATGTTGAGCGCCGTCGACGACTACCGGTTCGACTGGCGCTACTCGGAAACCGAGCGCCGGTCGGTGACCAAAGACTTTGAGGTCTTTTCGCGCGACTTGGCCACCAGAGCGCAAGCGGCGGCCCTCCGAACAAAGAATGCGCAGCTCCTTCCCCGGGTCGCCCTCGCCTACGCCGAATACCTCGACAGCTTTCCGTCGACCGAAAATACAAAAGACGTCGTGGCGAACCTGGCCGATACGCTGTTCGAGGCCAAGCTCTATCTCCGGGCAGGGGATCGCTACGAAGAGTCGGTGCGGGTCGTCGGCGATGATCCCAAGGGCAAAGAAGAGGCTCTCTACAACGCATGCGTCGCGTTTCGCGAAACGCTCCAAAACACCGACAAGCTGAGTCGATTCGAGCGCATCTGGGCGCAGAACGGACTCATCAAGAACGGCCTCGCCTACGTCGAGCTCTTCCCCGGTTCCCCAAAAGTCGCAGAGCTTAAGCTCAACATCGGCCGCAGCTACTACGAGGCTGGTGAGTTCGAGAAAGCCATCGGCGTCTTCAATGAGTTCCTGACCACCTACAAAGGCCACAAAGACGCGATGTCGGTGGCGGACCTCATCCTGGACGCCTACGCTC
This sequence comes from Deltaproteobacteria bacterium, assembly GCA_016713425.1. Lineage (GTDB taxonomy): Bacteria > Myxococcota > Kuafuiibacteriia > Kuafuiibacteriales > Kuafuiibacteriaceae > JADJPE01. The sequence continues at coordinate 171,083 of JADJPE010000005.1, forward strand.
AACAGCAGAAGTTCGACCAGCTCGCTTCGCGGGCGCGCGAGCTCGCGAACTCCGGGCTCGGCGACGAGAGCTTCCGCCGTCGCATGCTGAGCACCGCCGAGAAAGCGGAAGGCCGGCAGATCGGCGAAGTCATCCTGACCGCATCGGTCAACAAGACGTCTCAAGGAAGCGCCGGCGATGAAATCCGGAAATATTGGGCCAACAACAAGGACTCGCCCATGGCCGAACGCGCGCTCTACACGGCGTTCGTCCAGTACAAGGAGTCCCGCGACTACGACAAGACCTTCGAGACGGGGAACCAATTCATCGGTGCGTATCCGAACAGCCAATACCTGGGCGACGTCTTCGGAACACTCGCCAGCTTGGCCACCCAGACCGGCGACTTCGAGAAGGCAACCGTGTATCTCGAGGAGTACTATAAGAGATTTCCCTCCGAACCTTCGGCCCAAAAGATGCTCGCCCAAGCAGGCGTCATCAAACGGCTCATCGGCGACCATCGGGGCGCGATCTTGGCCTTTCAAGAGCTCGTCGCGCGCGGACGCGACCGCAATGCACGCTCCGATTATGCTTCGAAGATGTTGGCCTCGTATGAGTCGCTCAGCGACTGGGAAGGCATGCAACGCGCCGCCAAATACGTGCTCAGCGTCGATCCGAAGAACGTGAAGGCCCACTTGATGCTCGGTCTCTCCGCCGAAAAGAGCGGCAACCTCGAAGCCGCAACCCAATACTTTCAGCAGGCCATGCGGGCCGCTGGACGTTCGTCGAACGACGAAGAGGCCGACGATGCGGCGCGAGCCGCCTTCTTGGCCGGTGACTCGATCTTCAAACAGTTCGATCGGGTGCGGGCCGAAGGCGACGTCGCAGCCGCCGCAGAGCGAAAGGCAGGCCTGCTCCAGGCGCTGGAAGGCGCGATGAGCGATGCCGTCGGCTACAATCGGGGGACATGGGCCGTGGCCGCGCTTCATCGAATCGCGCTGGCCTACGGCGGATTCGCGAGCTTCCTCGAGAACGCGCCTGTGCCGCAGGGCATGTCGGCCAACGAGGTGGCGCAGTACAAATCGATCGTCGGACAGCAAGTGCGCGATATCCGGAGCAAGAGCGACGAGTATTTCGCTGCATGCGTCGAGAAGGCGCGGGAGCTGAATGTGTTCAATGGTGCGGTCCTCGGTTGTGCAAGCAAGGGGGCCGAGCAGACCGTCCCCGCCATCAGCCGCTCGAATGCGTCGGCACCACCACGCCAGCGGTACGACGAGCTCCGAGCGACGCTCACCAAGAACCCAAAGGATCTCGATGCGATCGCTGAGCTCTCTGCATACTTCTTGGCCAATGGCGAACCCGCAAAGGCGAAACTCACCGCCTCCCGCGGTGCCGAGGTCGACGAGCGCGACGGAAGATTCCCGAACCAGATGGGCATGGCCGACCTCATGCTGGGTGATATCCAATCTGCATTCCTTGGTTTTCAGCGCGCGGTCGACCTGCGGCACCCTTATGCCGCCGCCAACGCGGCGACGTTGATGGTCGAGTTCAACAACGCGGCGGGCGCGAAGACCTTGGTCCGTGACCTCGACGTCTCAGATATTCCGACCAACGCGCCTGACCTACATCCGGAGGCCATTGCGACGGTCCGCCGGCTTCAGCAATAGTGATGGAAATGAAGACCGCTCGCTACGCATCCCTCGCCGGATGCGCATCTCCGTGTGCATCACTATGCGCATCTCTCATGGTCGTTTCTGCGTCCGTCGTCGGCTGCGGCTCAAACGACGAGTCCAACGGCGGCGGCCGCGATGCCGGTATCCTCGACGCGGCGGGCGACGGCGGACCGACCGATGCGTGGACCTGGACGCCGAGCTTCACCGATGAGGTCGTGGAGGGCCTGAGCAGCGAGGCGGTGGTGGGCGACTTCGCAGAGATGGTGTTGTCGCCGTCGGGCGAGCCCTCGATCGCCTACGGATACGTGCCCGCCGCGAGCGACGTACCGGAGATCCACTTTGCACAGCGCAGCAGCGCAAGCGGCACCTGGACAACGGAGCGGGTCGTCATTCCGGCCGCCAATGAGCCGCAAACAAACGGCACGATCCGCGGCCTGGGCCTGGGCTACGTCGACGGGCTGCCGCACGTCGTCTATATCGGCGGCGACGACGATGACCGAGGCGTGATTTCAGACCTCACGGATCTGATGTTGTCGACCCGGAGTGCGGGCGGCACATGGAGCGAGCGGACGCTGGTCGACACCTCAGGTGAAGCCCCGGGCGTCTGCCCCGGCACACAGGACACCTGCAACTTCGGGAACGTGGTCGGATCGAATGCAGCCATTGCGGTCGACGCTGCGGGAAGCGCTTTTGCGGTTTCTTACCGCGACACGCACGGTGGATTCGCGCTCGAAGATCTCCGGCTATCCGACGTCGAAGTCTATTCCGAAGGCGGTCCCTTCCAGAACTCCAACGTGGATCCGGTGAGCAGCGGCGGTGACGCGGGCAATATCCTGTTCACGGCCAGCAACAAGATTCTTGTCGTGTACAACCGGGAGGTCGCACTCACGTCGGACCCCGTCATCGGCGTTTGGGCCGCGCTGTACGACGCGGGCACCTGGACGAAGGTCAAGGTTTGGGACCAACCGAGCGGCTCGAAGCTCCGACTCGCCCAGGCGCCGGATGGGCTCATCTACATGGCCATCTATGACCAAACCAGAAGCGACCTCGTCTTGGCGTCCTCCGACGATGATGGAATGACGTGGACCACCGAGACCATCGAGAGCATCGGCTACACGGGCCTCCACCCGAGCGTGGCCATCGATCTCGAGGGCGACCCAGTCATTGCCTACACCTACTGCGGGCCAGCCGGCGGCGGTTGCAGCACCCTGGGCGCCAAGTCAGAGGTTCGCGTAACGCGCAAGAAGGGCGGTTCGTGGATCACGCGACGCGTGCATGACGGGCAGGGCTTCGGCGGGGTCGGCTACTTCACCAGCGTCCAGGTTTTGGCGGACGGAAAGCTCGTGTTTGCATTTCAGGATTCGCGCAACAGCGATCTGGTCTTCGTGAGGGAAGAATGAAGGACAAACTGGAACTGGCATCGTTGTGTCTGGCCGTCGGCGCCAGCCTCGGAATCGGTTCGTTGCTCGCAGCCTGCGGTGACGACGGGATCTACGAGTGCAACGGCGGTGGCTCTGCGAACACGCTCTCGGGGAGTTACTGCGAAAACACAGAGATGGTGTTCACCGAGGTCGCACTGCTCTTGGTGGATTCGACCAAGACGTTGCGCATCGAATACGTCAACGGCGATCGAACCAACAAGACTCTGCAGATCCTGGTCACACCGCGCCAAGACGCGCCCTTCGTGCCCGATCAGACCGTCTATCTGACCGAGATCGGCGCAACGGTTCAGCGATTCGCTGCAAGCGCCACCGCGCCGATCAACCTGACGTCCGAGCTCGAATCGACGAGCAACCTGCTCTTTTCGAAATACCTTGGGGAGGTCGGTTCAGAAGCCGCCGGCGAGTTCCATCTTCAATTCAAGACCGGGCGCACGCTGGAGGGTGAGTTCGAGGGCGTCATCGTCGACGCCTTGGCCGCGACCGGAAACTAGCGACCGGAAACTAGCAACGGCGACGAGTGGCGCCGAGACCGACGGCCGCCCCGAGGAAGATCGAGAGCTGGAGCAACGCCGAAACAGGCGACCGCGGCGCCGCCGAAACATGGGCATCAGCGTCACTCAAGTCGCTGCATCCACCAAACCCATCGTCCGAGCTCGTGACGATGTAGCGCGCGCTCGTCGCGGGGAAACAAGGCGTCGTCGCGCCATTTGCCGGATAGATCGTGCAGAGGCCAAGGATATCGTCTTCCTCTAAGCTCTGCTTGCCGGTCTCGCACGCAGGCGCGCTCGGATACATCGTATAGGCCTTGTACGCTCTAAGACGTGGCGGGTGGTCGAGACCAATGACGTGGCCGATCTCGTGGGTCAGTGTATTGCGAAGATCCATGTATCCAGATGAAGGCGAGCAGCCTTCCACAGCCTTCACGAAGGTGAAGTGCTGCGCATTCACCTCGATGTCGGCGTCGGCGACAATGCCGGTGTTCGCGTCATAAGCGTTGGTCGTCACCGCGATGGCATCCGCGTCGTGACGCCAGCCGGTCGATACGGCCACGATGACGTTCGTATTGCCGCCTCTCTCGGAAAATCCGGCCGAAAGCCCTTCGCGTACGCCCTGGAAAGGAAACTCGATGTCGGAGCAATCTACGCTCGCCCACGCATCGAAGCTGAGTTGGACCTCTTCCATCGTGCTGGCCTCGTCCTGCCCGAGAACCGACTGGAGGAGGCTCGATCCCACGAAGTACGGGATGGTACGCGTGTTCCACACGAGCGATGGGCCCGAGTTCAACTCAGTCCGGCTGCAGGTGTACGCACTCGCCAGCCCCGGCCAGGACGAAACAGCCAACACGAAAGCAAGGATCGCTTTGAGACGAAGGGTCGCTTTGAGACAACGCATGACGAGTCCGCTCAAGGGTTCGTGGGCACGAAGACCGGTGTGACACCGGTGGTCGAATCCACGTCGCCCCTCGGTGTCGGCGTCGGCGTCGGCGTCGGCGTCGGTGCTGCGGGGTTCGATCCGGCGGAGGTCCGTTTGAGAACCGCCGTCAGAATGCGGGCCTTGAGATCTGCGTACGGGATCCGGGCCGGACGAGGCTCCAACGCGGCCCCATCGGACGCGGCCGCGGCCATCGACGGCGGCCGGATGAACGCAATACCTCGCACATCCGCCACCGCAACGAGGCGCCCTTTGCCCTCGACCTCGATCTGATACTTTCCTTGGCTCATCCCAAGCACTCGAAAACTATTCGGCTCGTCGCCCACGCGGGCCAGGAACACGAGAACGTCTTCCCCCAGCGTAAAGGTCGGCTCTCCGGACACGTGCATGCCAACGTCGCCCACGATACCGCCGAGCGTTCTCACGACGAACGACGCGCCCAGCGACGAAGGCGCAAGCATCGTCTCCGTCAGCGTGACCTCCGTATAGGTGGAGATCTGCTGGTGCGCAGCGTCCCAAGCCGCGTAGTCGTTCACGACGCGCCCGCGTACGATCGCATCGGCCTTCTCGGACAGATCTTCGATCGACAACGGCACCATCACGGTCGCTTCAGCAAGCGACGGAGCGAAGAAACCAAAGAGTCCCACGGCGAGGATCGCCTTCGATGCGAACGGAGTGGACCGACCCATACGCGAGAGTTTAGGACAACCGTCGTGGGCTTTGCCACGGGAGACCCGTCACATACGCGCATCTCATCGGGTATTCACGCCTATCCCGAGGATCCCAGCCCACCCGACAACGGCAACCCAGTCGCCGATTCGCACCCACCGGACCTCGAGCGCTGGGTGCGCCTTCGGTTTCCGGGGCTGGGCGACGGCGCGCGAGGGCTCGACCTTCGGGCCGGTGCGGTCATGCTGTCCGCATCGCTCCTCTTGGTGGTCTTTCGGAAATTCGGCGGGTCGAGCTATTTCGAACAGAGCCTTGCCTGGCCGGCGCTTCGAGGCGAGGGCGGCCACCTCTCGCTGTGGGGCGACGGATACTGGTTCGTCGCCTGCTTCGTCCTGCTCGGCCTCGTGCCTTTTTCGCTCAATCTGGTGCCCGCGCTTCGTCCGTCCGTCATGGGGATCGGTGCGGGCGACTGGCGGTTTGGGATCAAGTGGACGGTGCTGCTTTTCCTCCCGATGTTCGTCATCGTGATCGCCGCGAGTCGGTTCGATGCGTTCGCGCAGTATTATCCGCTGAATGACGCGCTGGGGCGGGAAGCGGTCGACTACTTCGCGGGGCGCGGCACCCCCTCCCAGACTTTCCTGATCCGTCTCATCGCGTACGAGGTCCTCTACGCTGTGTACTTCATCGGCTGGGAGTACTTCTTCCGGGGTCACCTCACCTTCGGACTCTTCGACCGATTGGGCGCGAACGGGGTCCTCGTCGGAACGATTCCTTTCGCGCTCATGCATGTCGGCAAACCCTTCCCGGAGGCTCTGGGTTCCATCGTGGCCGGCGTCGCCTTGGGCCTGTTCGCGCTCCGCGCACGGTCGTTCTGGTACGGCTTCGTGCTCCACGTCGCGATCGCGTGGAGCATGGACTTCTGGGCGCTCCAGTCGAAGGTCGCGGCGATCGCGGCGCAGACCTCATGATGGGGATCTGGTTCGGACGCGCCGCGCGGCACGGCGCGCGGAGTCGCACAACCGAGACAGGTCTCAGGTCTCGGGTCGGCGAAGTTGAGTTGACTCCGGGAGCACGGTCTCGTAGCGGTCGTGAGGTGTCGGAGCACGGGCGAGAGGACGTAGCGGCTCGAACCATCCGTTCGTTTGTCCGCCCATTCGCCTCGTTCGTGACGGTCTTTGCTGTCGTAGCGATGACCAGCGCGACGGACGGATACGCGGCGCGGCGCGGATCGCGTCCGTTCATCCCAAGCGAGTCGAAGAAGACTGGAAAGAACCGGTATCGAAGCCTACTCGATTGGGACAAGACGTTGAGCGCCTATCGCAAAGTCTATGGGCGCGATGGAAACACCGCGTGGTTCGACATCGACGCCCCTGCACGCGTCAAAGGTGTCTACATCCAGAATCTGCGCCCTGGCCAAAGCTGGGAGGGCATCAATGTCTACGAAGCAGACGGCAAGGTTCAGATCTTCGTGGTCCCAGCCGATCGTGCATCGCGGAAGCCCGACCACGCGGCGCGCACGCCGAAAAAAACCTTGCGGTCGGAGCGAAGAATCGCTTCTCAGATCGCGAACATTCTGCCAGACTACGACGCGTTTTTTGGGGTATCGTCTAATTGGCAGGACAGCGGATTCTGGATCCGCATGTCAAGGTTCGAGTCCTTGTACCCCAAGCAACTGAACGGCCCCATCGTCTAGCGGTCCAGGACGGCGGCCTCTCACGCCGCAGACCGGAGTTCGAGTCTCCGTGGGGTCATTCAAGAAGGCGGGCATCGGTCGAAGACTGGTGCCCGCCTTTTTCTTTTTCAGGGAACTTTGTCGGCGAAGGGCGGCTGGCCTCCCTCGGGCCTTGGGGCCGCCTTGGGGCCCTAAGCGGACTTCTGCTCTTCCTCATAGGTGAGGAGCGGAGGCTCGTTCTTGTCGATGACCTCCTTCGTAATGCGGCACTCCTTGACGCCGGGGAGGAAGGGCACCTCGTACATGATGTCGAGCATTTGGGTCTCGAGGATCGACCGCATCCCTCGCGCACCAGCCTGGCGGCGTATCGCCTCTCGAGCAACCGCTTGGAGCGCCGCACGGGTGAACGAAAGCTTCACTTCTTCGAGTCCGAAGAGCTTCTGATACTGTTTGACGAGCGCGTTCTTCGGCCGAGTCAGGATCGTGATGAGGTCGTCCTCGGTGAGGTCCTGAAGGGTCGCGGTGATGGGGAGGCGCCCGACAAACTCGGGGATCAGTCCGAACTTCACGAGGTCATCGGCTTCGACTTTGGCGAGGAGGTCGCCCACCCTCTGCTCTTTCTTGGCCTCAATCTCGGCTGAGAATCCGATCCCAGATCGCCCAACGCGGCGCCCGATGATTTGGTCGAGGCCAACGAAGGCGCCGCCCACGATGAACAACATGTGGGTCGTGTCCACCTGGACATACTCTTGCTGCGAGTATTTCTTGGTTCCGCGGGGCGCAACGGAGCATTTGGTGCCCTCGAGGATCTTGAGAAGCCCCTGCTGCACCCCTTCGCCGGACACATCGCGTGTCGACGAGGGATGCTCCCCCTTGCGCGCAACCTTGTCGATCTCATCGATGTACACGATGCCCTTCTGAGCACGCTCGATGTCGTTGTCGGCGGCCGCGAGAAGGTTCTGAATGATGGATTCGACGTCCTCCCCGACGTACCCGGCTTCGGTCAACGTCGTAGCGTCGGCCACCGTGAACGGCACCTTCAAATAGCGCGCGAGAGACTGCGCCAGAAGGGTCTTGCCGGTTCCGGTCGGGCCGACGAGGAGGATATTGGACTTCTGAAGCTCGAGCGCGTCGTTCTGCTCCCTGAGCCCCACCCTCTTGTAATGGTTGTAAACAGCGACGGAGAGCACCTTCTTGGCGTGTTCCTGCCCGATGACGTACTCGTCGAGGAAGGCCTTGATTTCGCTGGGCGGAGGCACACGTTCCTTCGGCCCAAAGGCGCTATCCTTGAGCTTCTCCTCCGCGATGATGTCGTTGCACAGCCGGATGCACTCATCGCAGATGTAGACGGTGGGCCCCGCGATAAGCTTCTTCACCTCTCGCTGGCTCTTGCCGCAGAAGGAACACTGAAGGTTGATGTTGCGGCTGTCGCGGCGGGTCACGGGAACAGGCTACAGATTCCCTGGGACGTCCTCAACGTCCTTTGGCAAGTTCGGGCGGAAACTGCACATGAACAAAAACGACACCAATCCGAGTTGACAGCAACAGCTTGAGGTTGGTAGCAACCCGTAATCCCTTGGTTTTTCTGCAAATAGCGCCGGGTGCAGTTTGCAGCGTGACCGCAAGTGCGGAGGTCCCCGGATGTCAACACAACAAGGCGAGGCCATGCCCATGACGGAGCGGGCGGAACAAGACACACCCCGAAGGGCCATGTCGTTCGGGCGATTCCTCTTCGAGATTCTGGTGGTCGCAGCGCTGCTGACGGGCGGCATGTATCTGTATCGCAACCACATCATGACCCGCGAGAAGAAGCTCAGCCTCTTCATCGAGGGTCGTAACACGCTGAAACGAAACGACTTGGTGAGCCTTAATCGGGCCGAGAAGTCGCTCACGGCGGTGCTTGACCTCGACCGAGACGACCCGGCCGCGGTTTCAGCGCTGGCCGAGCTGAATTTCTGGAAGGCGATGCATGGGCTTCCGACGCTCGATAAGGCGAAGGCCTTCGCCGACGAGGCCGATCGTATCAATGCCGAGAGATCCGATCGTTTTGCGACGCGCGCCTATCTCAAGATCGTCGAGGGCAAGGCACCGGAGGCCGAGACGGAGCTTCGCGCGCTGCTCGAACGTGACATCGCCGCGCCCAAGCTGGCGCATGCGCTGGGCTGGGCGCTGATGGAGCAGGGGCGATATGACGAAGCCAATCGGATCATCACCCAGGCAAAGGAAGCCGATTTCTCCAACCTCGCGATGTCGTTGACGTTGGCCGAGATGGCGGAACGGCGGGGCAAGGAACGCACCGCCGTCAGCCACCTCCGCGGCATCATCAAAGACAGCATGAACCCGAATCATGCCTGGGCACGAGGCTGGCTCGCGGCGCTTCTGGCAAAAAACTACGGGAGTCTGACCGAGCCGGCCCGCCACATTCAGGAGCTCCGGCAGCGTGTCGAGGAAGCCAAAAGCGCGCCCGACACCTACGCCATGAGTCCTCGGGCGATGGCGATGCTCGAATGGGCGGAGGGCGAGCTCGCGCTTGCGATGGGCAACGCCGATGGCGCACGCGCGAAGGCGGCCGAAGCTCAGAAGCTCGCACCCAACTACCCGCCCATCATGACGCTGACGGCGCGCGCCGATCTTGCCCAGAAGAAGGTTAAGGAAGGCATTGCCGCCTATGAGGCTGCGGCGCGCGAGGGCGCACAATACCGCGGCATCCGCTGGGCTCTGGCCGAAGCGAAGAGTCGCGACCTCGATGATGGCGCGCTGGCGATCGTCGACGAGCTTGAGAAGACCAACGTCGAAGCCAAAGGCCCCGAGTACGAGATCTTCCGGGGTGAGCACGACCTGCGCAAGGGCAACATTGAAGAGGCGAAGAACGCCTTTACGCGCGCCGCAGAGCTCGGGAACGATCCAGCCATTCTTTTTGGTCTCGCCAAGGTGACGTTCGAAGAAGAAAAGAAGAAAGGCAACAAGGCCGACCTCGAGCGCGTCGGCGAGGCCTTCCAGCGCACGATCGATCGGCGCTCGACCTATCCCGAGGCGCACGAATACATGGCTGAGATCAGCCTGTGGAACTACGCGATGGAGGCGGCCGATCAGTCATTCAAGACGGCCGAGGCTCAGTACAAGCGGGTCAACGCCCCCATCGGCGAGTTGGTTGCCTTCTACGATCGAACCATCGCCGCATTCGGCGCCGCCAACGGCCCTCGCCCCGCCAAGAAGCAAGCCTCAGAGCTTCAGGCCGCGTGGACAGCCCGCAAGCAGTCTTACATCGATACCATCCTCAACGAGGGGTAGTTCAGGTCCCGCCAAGATCGGCCTGCGGGCCCTTAGCACTCCGCCGACGCGGCCGTCGGCGCTTGCATGCGTCGCATCAAGCGGTGCGCTTCGAGCGTGGTTTCGAGGTGGTTCTGCCAGGCCGCGGCCACCGAACGACGGGCTATCCACCGGGTCCCAGCCGAGACGTACTGCAGTCCTAGAGACTCGTTCAGCGTTCGCCATTCGTCATCAGGCTCGGAGTAGACGAACAGCTGTACGTCGAGTTGGTGATAGTGCCGAATCAGCTGCGACAGCAGTGCAGCCCTCGCTTCTTCCGTCCACGGACCCCGCGAGAGATCACAGATCCAGGCGATATTGAGAAGTCCAAAGACACTGATCCCTTCGTCGGCCGACTCCGCAATCGCCGCCGAAACAACCTGGCCTTCGACCGCCGCAACGTAGATCGTCCGATGACGTCGATACTGCCTCTCCTCGCATTCCCGCGAAAAGCCGCTCAGGTCGATCTCATCGGGGCCATAGGAAAAGGCGTCGTACTCCAAGGGCGACAATGTCACCCTGAGGTGGTCACTCAGCTTCGTCAATTCGTCGGCCGCCGCCGGACGCACGGTGACGCCCTTCGTCGGCCGCAAAGCGGCCACGATGGCGTCACTCGGAAAGCAACGAAACACCTCTCGGCACGTGAAAACGAACGCGTCCTTATCCGAGTAGCGCTCGACGAAATCATCGAAAAGGAGTCTCGTCCACCTCGAGTGCGCCTCAACATAGAGGACGAAATAGTCTGCCTCCGCCAGATGCTGAGCGATGTAAGCAAGCGTCGTGTAGATCTCCCGGGCGATTTCAAAGAAACGCGGACGCTGCTCCTTGGTTCGACGGGCACAATGGATGCCAAGCTGGTGAAGCAGCCAAGTCCTCGGGTACATCGAGTTCGCGGCAACGGTACCTTCCTTCAAGCCCTCGTTGCTCATGACCAATGTGTATCCGTCCAAAGGCGAGACCTTCGACCAGGCCGAGTGGTAGGCCTGGCGGCGACGGGCTTCCTGCGCCGTAAGCGTCCAGCGGTCAGCGTATTCGGCCTCTCCGAGTGCTTCCCAGCCCCGATTCACCTCATCCCCCCGCACGATATCGATGGATGGGTAGATGGCGCCGAAGACATACTCACGCCACGCCAGCCTATCGGCTGACGTCTCGAAATCGATCAACTCAACGCCACACTTCACCCTCCCTTCCGAGGAGGTGAAGACGTTGCGAAGCACGCCGGTGGCTCGGATGCTCTGGTCGGGCAAGTCGATCTCGACACGATCGAAAACATCGTGCGGGAACAAGACGTCTTTCTCCGGAAGCAGCTCAAACGCAAGCCCGCCGGCGGAGATCTCAAGCACCGCCTTCGAGACGCCGGCTTGGGGAAGGTGAGGATGGCTTGCACGCAAAGAGAGCGGAACCGAGGCCTCAACAGAGGCGCGGCGAGACGACCGAAAACCAAACTCGCGCAGGCAATCTGGGAAGGCCAAGCGAAGTCGACCGTCCGCACCACGTCGCGCCATTGTCCTGAAAAACACCGGACATGGCGCGACCCCGAGTGCGACCTCGACGACGCCGTTGTCGATCGCCAAATCCGTCGATCCCCAAAGCCCCTCCGAGACCCAGTCATCCCCAGAGGACGAAACCACAATACGAGAGCTCTGCGGCCACTGACCCTCCGGCCATACCGACCCCACAAGCGTACCCTTTCGCTCGACGAACGCGCGCGACAGCTTGGCTTCGATGGCGGCCTGGTCCCCGTAGACAATCTCGCCACGAGAAATATCGGTTGTCTTCTCGGCGAACCGACGGCACTGCTCGAACCAGGGCGAAATCTCGGCATCCGAAAGCACGCGCTCCAAGATGAAGCGCGAAAGCGTCGCCGAGCTCGAGCGCGTCACGCGTGAGAAGCTCGCCCCCACCAGAACCCGGCCATCGCCCAGACCTTCGGTCCGAGCCACCGACAGGCGGGTTTCGAACTGCCCCGCGGGACCGAAGTCACAGACCAGAGGCCGCCCGGCGGCGACGTCAAGATAGCCTGCGTCGAGCGAGAACCGCACACCGGTCGCGCTGACATCCATGATGGCTGCCTTCGTGAGCGGGACGCCCGAGGGCAGTAACCAGCGAGCCGCCCCCGGCGGCACCGAAACGCGATAGGCTCGCGTTGGAATCCGCGGTCCCCGAACCCCGATCTGCTCGTCGAACACGAGTGCGCCCTCACCACGGATGGGCCCGGACGGCAACGGATTATTGGCGAACGACAGGAAACGATGCGACGAACGACGTCCCTTCGCCTGGTCTGCTCTCACACCTCAAAGCCCCGCCGTGCCCCCGCATCACGGCGGCACAAATGCTGAGGCCGAGCCCCGCACCTTCCGCGCCTTTTGTCGTGAAGAACGGATCGAAAATCCGAGCCTGGAGCTCTGGTGAAATCCCCGAGCCGTCGTCGCGCACTTCGATGTAGACGGCCCCCTCCGCGTCCGAAGCGACGCGAACCAAGATCCGACCACCATCCTGGGTTGCCGCCACCGCGTTGCGAAGCAGATTCGTCACGAGCCGCTGAACCCGACTCCTCGACGCCAACACGGGCGGTACGGCGTCCGAGACCTCTATGTCGACCGTTCGACGCACATACAGATCCGTTCGACACTCAAGCTTCACCGTGCTCCGCACGATGTCCTCGATTCGCACCGAATCGAGCGCGAACACGGGCGTCGTGTTCTTCACGAGCGCCATAAGCTCGGCGACCAGGTCGCGCATGCCACGGTCGACCACCCGGAGCTCGCCCGCGCTCCGCTGAACTTCGAGTGGATCCGTGGAAACCTCCTCGAGGGCATCCGCAATGAAGCCGATCACAGTCAGAGCGTTGTTGATGTCGTGGATGACCGAGCCAGCAATTCGGCCAAGTACGGCCAGTTTCTCTGCACGTTCTCGCCCGACTCGGTCGGCGCGATGCTCCAGGGCCCTCGCAATGTCGACACGAAGGATGTCAGAATCGACCGGTTTGCTCAGGAATCGGTAGATACCGCCGAGGTTGATCGAGTCCCGCAACACATCCGTGTCCGCATACGCGGTCACCAGGAAACGAATGGAGTCAGGGCAAAGGTCGCGTAGCTCGCGAAGGACTTCAACGCCAGACATGCCGGGCATTCGGTAGTCCGCAAGCACGACGTCCGGTCGCTTGGCGGCGGCTTTGGCCAAGGCTTCGGGCCCGTCTTGCGCGGTCATCACGTCATATTCCTCGCACAAGAGGAACGACAGCAGCTCGCGATGAGACGCCTCATCGTCAACAATCAGCACAGTCGGGCGTTCGACGTTGGCCAAAACGTTGGGTGATTCTAACCGGAACTGGCGCGCCCACAATATGAGCGCCAAAACGAGCCCGATGGGTCCTCACTCACCTATTTCCGAATTGAAGTGCAAATCTCCAAACCTACGAGCAGACACGACATCGCTACACATATCTCGGTCTTTCGCGTGACGCCCACTTCCAAGGCAAGCTTGCGCCCTTCCGGCGCCCAGCGTTCCGAAGGGTCTCAAGAACGCGCGCTTGGCAACCGGGCACCATTTATAAAAGGTCGGTGTTTCACCAGAATGCGAGCACGTGACGGTGCTCGAAAACCTGCTTGCCCTGTACTCCGGCATTCTGCTCATCAACGCAGCCCTAACGCTGCTCTTATGGACAAGGACGCGCACCAGCCAAAATCGCCGGTTGCTGTTCGTCTGGACCACGGCGCTGGTCGGCGTCGCCGCGCAAGGCGCGCTCTCGCAGGGATCGTTTGCGATCATTCTCGGGTTCTCCTCAACCATCGCCCAGGGCATTGCGCAAGCTCGCCTCTTGGCGGGCATCGTCGGTACCGCTTTAAAGCCCGGCCCTTACTTGCTGGCGTGGGCAGGCTCAATCATCGTGGCGTTCATCGCCGACACGTCCGGTGCGCCCTTCTGGGTCGCCGCTCTTCCGGTTTCCATTGCCGTCGCCGCACCGCTGGCCATCGTATCCACTCGGTGCCTGGTTCAGCATTCCAGCGAGCTCACGATAACGGGCAAGGCATTGGTCGTGAGCTGTCTACTCTTCTGCGCACACAACATCGACTTCGCGTTCCTCAGGGACAAGCCAGACATGGCCGCCGCGGGCATGAGCATCGCACTCCTCATCGTCTTCATGATGTCGGTCACGGCGCCGGCCGTCGTACTCGAGCAAGTGACAGAGGAACGAGGCCGTATCGAACAGCTCCGATCACTTCAAGAGAAGTTCTTTGCCAACCTATCACATGACCTTCGAACACCGGCCACGCTTACGCTCGCACCGCTGGATGCTTTGCTCGAAAGCTCAGAGGATCTCACGACCGATCAAGAAAGGATGATGCGTCAGGCACGAAGAAACGCGCTGCGCCTCCTTCATCTCCTCGACGACATCCTTACCCTCACCAAGATCGAAGCGAACGGCTTCGAGCTCGACCGAAAACCGACCGACGTGGGCCGTCTGATCCTCGGAATCTCCGAACAGGTCGCGCCCATGGCGGACCGGAAGCAGGTCGCATTTCGAAGCGACGTAAGGCCTGGTGTGCTCCCTCTGGTCAACATCGACGAGAAGCAGATCGAGCGAGCCGTTCTCAACCTCGTGGCCAACGCGCTGAAGTTCACCCCTTCGAACGGCCGTGTCGAACTTCAAGCTCAAGTGGCGGGCTCCGATCTTTGGATATCCGTCGTTGATACCGGGATCGGCATCGCCGAACAGGACGTCCCGCTCGTTTTCGAGCGCTTCCATCAGACGGGCGACACCAGGCATCGACGATCGGGAACCGGCCTTGGCGCCGCACTCAGCAAGGAGATCGTCGAGCTTCATGGCGGGCGCATCGACGTCGTGAGCCAAGAAGGCAAAGGAAGCCGATTCACGATCGTCCTGCCTCTTCCTGAGTCCCCCGAGTCGGACGCCGCGCCGCAACGAGAACAGGGAGCGCTCGCGAGACCCCCCATCCACGCCCAGGCATCTCCTCCCTCGGACGCACATCGCGACGGCGCGGAAATGCTCGCCTCCCCGGAGGCAAAGCGCCCCGGCGACTGGCAAGATGCGTTGCGCGACGAGAAGGCCTATCGGTTCATGCCGATCCACGACGCGGTCGAGATCGCGCCCACCATCGAGCACCGGTCACCGTCGAAGCCGGCCGTGTTGGTCGTCGAAGACAATGCCGAGATGCGTCAACTGATCATCGACCTCCTTGCCCACGACTACGACGTGGCTTCGGCCAGCGATGGGGCGCTTGGCCTCGAGGCGGTCCGAAGAACGATGCCCGACGTGATCGTGAGCGACATTGGCATGCCAAACATGGACGGCCTTGAGTTCGCCACCGCACTTCGGAACGATGAACATACCAAGCACATCCCGATCGTGTTCTTGACCGGTCGAAACGAAGACGAAGATCGCGTCCGCGGACGCGACGCTGGGAGCGACGTCTACCTCACCAAGCCGTTCCTTCCGCGTGAACTCCTCGCCATCGTGAAACGACTGATCGCTCGGCAGACCACCGAGCGCGAGGCCGCCCACGATGACCGAGACTCCGCGCTGCGAATGCTGGCCGCCGGCGTCGCACATGAAATCCTGAACCCGCTCGGCTTCCTGCAGAACGCGCTCGCGGCCCTCAGGCTGGTGGTCCGCCGTGCGTCGAGTGACAGCCCACCGCCAAGCGAGAAGCTCCTCCAAGAGGCCGACAAGATCTACGCGAGTGGTCAAGAGGGCATCCAGCGCGTGCGAGCCGCGGTCGAAGAACTGCGTCGATTCTCGAAATCGGCGAACCCCGAGCCTCGGACGGTCATCGCGATCAATGATGTCGTTCAGAAGATCTTGACGCTTATCCAGGGCAACAACGGCGGCATGACGATCAACACCTCACTTCGCGCGACGGGCCAAGTCGAAGCGCTCTCGGGAGAGATCGAAAAAGTGGTCCTCAACCTGGTGATCAACGCAACGCATGCCGGTGGCGACGCCGCCATCATCGACATCGAATCCTGGGATGAAGGCGACAGCGTCATGCTTGCGGTCTCCGACAATGGTCCGGGCGTCCCCAAGGACATCCGCGAGCGGATCTTCCATCCGTTTTTCACGACCAAAGCCCCCGGCCAAGGCTCGGGATTAGGGCTCGCGCTGAGCCGCCAGGTCATTCGAGAGCATGGTGGATCGATCGTGCTCGATTCGCCGACGAAGGGCGGAGCTCGGTTCACGATTCGCCTCCCGGTGGTGCGCCCGGCGGTGCCCCCGGCGGTGCCCCCACGTTAGATTGGGGTCAGCGGGCGAGGCACACATATCCCCACGTCAGGTCGCGAACGTTCCAATTCTGGCCTCAGTTTGAGATGCCGGCTCACGTTAGGTTCAGAACGCCTCCCCGGGGACGCTGACGCTGGCTCCGGCTCGAAAGCCAAGCTACCCTCCGCCTGTGGTCGGTCCGGGCGCACCCAACTCGGAGGCGTTCGTTGGCTCGGAGACGTTTCCCCGATCGTTCGGGAAGTACGAGCTGCTCGAGCCCATCGGCGCGGGTGGAATGGCGGAGATCTACCTCGCGCGCCTGACCGGTGCGGCAGGCTTCGCCAAGACCGTCGTCGTCAAGCGCATGTCGCCCGCCCTGCGTCGGCGAGGCGAAGCCGTCGCGATGTTCGTCGAAGAAGCGAAGCTCATGGCCAGCGTGCATCACCGGAATATTGTTCAGGTGTTCGAGCTCTCGGACGTCGACGGCGAGTTCTTCATCGCGATGGAGTACATCGAGGGCCTCGACCTCCGGCGGCTCTTGGTTTCCTGCAGCGAGGCACGGCAACGGCTTCCGCCCATCGTCACGCTTCGTATCCTCTGTGAAATCCTCGATGGGCTCGAATACGTCCACCGGTTGAGCTCGTCCGAGGGTCGCCCCCTCAACGTCATTCACCGAGACGTCACGCCGTCGAACATCTTCATCTCGCGACTCGCCGAGGTGAAACTCGGCGACTTCGGCGTCGCGAAGACGGAAGGATCCCTCATCAAGACGTCGATGGGGCAACTCAAGGGCAAGATTTCTTATATGTGCCCCGAGCAAATCCTTGGCGATCCGGTCGATCAACGCGGTGATATCTTCTCGGCCGGCGTTGTCTTGTGGGAGTGCCTCACCCAGCGACGACTGTTCGGCGGCAAAACGGAATTCCAAGCCATGGGTCTGATCTGCCAGCCGGATCGCCCTCCCCCATCCCGTTACGCCGCCGACGTGGGCGCGGAGCTCGACGCGATCACACTGCGCGCGATCGCGATGGAACCCGACGACCGGTTTCAGAGCGCCTCCGAGCTGCAATGCGCCCTCCTCGATGCTTTGGATTCCATGGCGCCGAGCTTTCGCCTCGCCGACATGCGACGATTCCTCGAACCCTGGGTTGGGTCGACGAACGCGGCTGAGGCCAGCCCTGACTTCGAGCTCCCCAACCACACGGACGAAGCCACGACGACGACGCCAGACGCCGACACCTACCTCGACCTCGCCTTCTGCGGAGAAGACGCCCCCGCTCGCAGCGAGCGCGCGCAAAGCGAAACAGCTCGCGAAATCCGCCCCGACCGAGCCGCCGAAGGCGAACGGCTTGTGCCACGATCACGATTCCGAGGCGAAAGCCGCGCCGGACGCCAGCCTCGACAACGAATGCTCACAGCCGACGACCTCGAAGCCTCGGCTGTCAACCTCGAAGCCTCGGCTGACGACCTCGAAGCCTCGGCTGACAACCCCGAAGCGTCGGCTGACAACCCCGAAGCCTCGGCTGACGAACTCGAAGCCTCGGCTTACGGCGTGGAGGTCGGTCTCGGTTCGTCTTTCCCAGGCCGTTGGGAAGCCTACAGAGCGACCGAGCATCCCTACGACGGACCCTTTCCCTTTTGGATCACCGACGGAGCGAACACGTTGGGGCCGCTCGACCTGCCTGCGGTCGAGCGGATCATCCGCGATGAGGTACGCATTGGGCTCTCGACCACCGTCCGGGTCTCGGCCGATGGGCACCGGTGGACGACGATCCGTGACTTCGCGCTCTGGTCGGGCCAGGAAGCCCTCCTCGGGGACAGCGACAACGACGCTCAGCGCCCGCCCCTTCGCCATCTGTTGGGGAACATCGAAGACCGGTCGCTCATCTCATTGTTTGCCGATCTCGATGATGCGACCTTGACGGGGCGCGTTGTCTTCCGCTCTGACACATCCCATCGCCATGCGCGGACTGAGATCCAACTCCTGGCCGGGAAGCCAATGCGCATAACGAGCAATCAGGGCGCGTTGCAGGCCCCCGAGATCCTCGTCCGGCGCAAACTCCTCCCACGCGACAGTCTCACGGACGTCCTGCACGGCGTCCTTCGCACGCGTCAGCCGATCGAGACGTTGGTGCGCGATCGCCTCCGGTCCGACATCTCGCGACTCGAGCTCACGTTCTTCAAGGATCGTTTGGTCGACCTTTTCGGTTGGCGCTTCGGACGGTTCGCCTTCTTCCCCGAGGACGTCACCAGCAACGCCATGCACATGCACATGCACATGCACATGCACATGCACATGCACGTGCCCCCGCCCCGGGGCTCCGACCGCGACGCCACCCCCGCCCAGCCCCTCGCGCGCTCGCTCCTACAGCTGCTGCCCGAGATGGTTTCACGTACGTGGTCCATCGATGAGCTCAAACTGGATCTTCGAGACAACCTCAAGGTCAAGCATCGCGCCACGGTACGTCTCGACCGCATCATCAAGGACCTCGGATTGCCGAGCAGTCAGCGAACGATCGTCGAGCGACTCGCCTCGGGGCGCAAACTCTCGTCGCTTCTAAAGAACCAGGGCCCAGAGGATCGACCGATACTCGTCCTCGCACTGATCCTCGTCAAGACCGGGGGACTGGAAGCGCGACCGCGGTAGCCCACGGGCGCTCAATTTGGTGAACATGCCGAACCGTATGAGCGATATCCGCGCCCTCATCGAGCGCATGGTCGAAGGACAGCCAGCGGTCACCCCGGAGATGGTCGAGAACGAGGCGGACTGCGATCGAAGGTCCATCCTGGAAGGCCTGCTCTCACTTTCGAGGCGGCAGCAGCTCCTTGAGGCACGAAATCGAGAGGCCGAGGACGAGCTCAAGGAAAGCAACCGGTTCCTTGACTCGATCGTCGAGAATCTGCCGAACATGGTGTTCGTCAAAGACGCGGCCGAGCTTCGATTCGTGCGGGTCAACCGGGCAGCCGAGGCGCTCCTCGGCTACAGTCACGACGCGCTGATCGGGAAATGCGACCACGACTTCTTCCCCAAAGCGCAGGCTGACTTCTTCGTGGCCAACGACCGGGCGGTGCTCGCGAAGAAGGAACTCGTCGATATCCCAGAGGAGCCGATCCATACCCGCTACCAGGGCGTCCGGATCCTACACACCAAGAAGATCCCGATTCTCGGCCAAGATGGTCAGCCGCTCTATCTGCTCGGGCTCTCCGAAGACATCACAGAGCGCCATGCAACACAGGTTGCGCTCGACAAGGCGAGAATCGAAGCCGAGCGAGCGAAGCGGGCCAGGAGCGTGTTCCTTGGTCAAATGGGCCACGAGCTTCGAACGCCCGTCACCGGAATCATCGGCGTTGCCCGCGCGCTCCTCGACCTGCCCACATCACCGGCTCAGGAGAGCCGCATCAAACTCATCAAGAATGCGGCGGAGACACTCCTGCGAATCCTCGACGACATCTTGATATTCTCGCGACTCGACGCTCACAGCATGGCGCTTCGAGAGGAGGACTTCGATCTTCGCCTCAGCATCGACGAATGCATGAGCCTGATGCGTGTCGATGCAGAGCGGAAGGGCCTCGGGGTCTCCTCGACCGTGGCCACGAACGTCCCGGTCACGGTTCGTGGGGACGGACTTCGCGTCCGCCAAATCCTCACCAATCTTCTGGAGAACGCGACAAAGTTCACGAATGCCGGCCACATCGAGCTGGCGTGCGAGGCTGCCGCGCTCACCGACAGCGAGGTCGTGCTCCACTTCTCGGTCGCGGACACCGGCATCGGTATTGCTCGTGAAAACATGGCCACGATCTTCGAAGCGTTCCGACAGCTCGATCCCCCAGTTCCACGGCCGGGGCCTCAGACGAACGGGAGCGGACTCGGCCTCTCAATCTGCGCCCATCTCGTCGAGTTGATGAGGGGAAGGATCTGGGTCGACAGCGATATCGGGCGCGGGACCACGGTCCACTTCACCGTTCGACTACGAAGAGCCGAGGGCGCCTCACCGTCCGATACTTCGGACAGCCACAGCGTCTCCGATTCCTCTCGGGCCCGGCGCACCGACTGTCCGCTCAGCATTCTCGTCGCCGAGGACGACGCGGTGAACGGGCGTGCGGTCATGGATCTTCTCGAGCAGCTTGGCCATCGATCGGAATGGGTGGGCGACGGTCTCAGTGCAGTGGAGCGAGAAGGAAGCAAAGCCTTCGACCTCATTCTCATGGATATTCGCCTTCCGAAACTCAGCGGCATCGAAGCCACGCGGGCCATCCGCACGCGCGAGCGCGAAGGAAATGACTTCCCCACCCCGATCGTAGCCCTGACGGCATACGCCTCAGAACGTGATGAAGCGGTAGGCTACGAGGCTGGCATGAACGCGATCATTCGGAAACCGATTGGCCCCAGCGCGCTTTCGGACGTCATCGCCCAACTCTGCCGTCCGAGCAGCCCCGGCCGCGCCCGCGCCCGCGCGCTCGACGGTTCGACCGCGCAGCCGGAGTCCACGATCGCGCGCGACGAACTCGTCGCGATCTTTTTACGGACGATCCCACCTCGCTTGAGGACGCTGAAGCAAGCGCTCGAAGGTGCAGAAAGGCGGACGGTCGAAGACACCGCGCACATGGTCGCGGGCGCAGCCGCCAACATCGGCGCAGACGAGATCAGCCAGCTCGCCCGGTCGATCGAAGTTGAAGCCCGGGACGGCCACCTCGAGCGAGCTCGCGCATCCTTCAGAAGCTTGATGCAAGAGTTTGAGGTGCGGTTCGCGGGAAGGCTCGAGGATGAAGCGGATGCCTAGCTCGCTCGTCTCGTCTCGTCTGAACACCGACGCAACCATCGAGGCCGATGGGTCGATCGTCCCGACCGACGGCGAGTGCAAAGAGGGAATGGACATCTAGTTGACGTATAAGGCTCGCTCGAAGTCCGCTGGATTGCTGGCTGCGGCCCTTGCGGCCTCGAGCGAAATGAGCTGAGCCTGAAAGAGATCGATCAAGTGTTGGTCGAAGGACTGGGTCCCGTACATCTCGCGACTTCGCTCAATGTAATCTTTGATCTCGGGTGTCCTCGCCGGATCTTTGATCATCTCGGCCGCGGTCAGCGTCACCACCATGATCTCCATCGCAACGACACGACCCTGGCCGTCCGCACGCCGCAGAAGGCGTTGTGACACGGTGGCCCGGAGGTTCTCCGCCAGCCGAATTCGAACCGCGTCCTGCGCCTCATGCGGAAAGACGTCGATGATACGACCGATCGTCTTGGCCGCATCGGTCGTGTGGACAGTCGAAAAGACGAGGTGCCCCGTCTCAGCCGCTTTGAGCGCCGTATCGATGGTCGTCGCATCGCGCATCTCACCGACGAGGATGACGTCTGGGTCCTGACGCAAGGCTGCGCGCAGGGCGAGCGAGAACGACTCCGTATCACTCCCGACCTCGCGCTGCGTGATGCGCGAGAGCTTGTCCTCGTGCAGGAACTCGATCGGATCCTCAATCGTCACCACGTGCTTGCGCTGTTCGGCATTGATCTCATTGATCAGCGCCGCAAGGGTCGTCGATTTCCCTGAGCCCGTAACGCCCGTGACGAGCACCAGGCCGCGTTCCTCTCGAGCGATCTTCTTCAGAACAGGCGGCAGCGAGAGCTCATCCAGGCTCGGAATCCGCCGCGGAATCACGCGGAGGACGGCCGCGTACTCGCCCTTTTGCTTGAGGATGTTCACACGAAAACGCCCGACCTGATCCACGACATACGAAGTGTCGTATTCCTTCAGTCGGTCGAGATCGTAGTCGAGCTGGTTCTTGTCAAGAATGTGGGCCACCAGACGGCGCATGCCTTCCGCGTCGATCTGTTCGAGTCGAACTTCCTTGAGCACACCGTGCACACGGAGCGTCGGCTGGGCCCCCGCCTTGATGTGAATGTCGGAGGCCCCCGCCTTCACCGCCGCCGACAAGAACTTATCAAACATCCGACCATCCATCGCTTGTCGAGATAACTGGCCTGACCCCGAGCCCCGGGTCAACGGGCCGAGCCCCCGAGACCTCACACATCGCCACACACTCGAAGCCCCAACGCCGTTTGCCCCGACTTCCGCTCGGCGCCTCGACATCCAGGGAGGGTCGCAGTATTTTCCGCTCGATCTCAGTCCGTTGACGGATTTGGGAGATGCCTCGCGCTCCGGTACACAGGTCTCCTGCATGGTTCTCTCCTGTCTCGTCGATCCGCTCGTGCCGCCCCTGGTCGGCGGCACGAGCGGTCGCGGGAGAAAAACTCGCCTCTCGGGCAGCCGCTTGATGTCGACGGCGTTGGTCGCAACGGCGTTGGCCGCAGTGGTGAGTCTTGCCGGGCATTCGTCGGGACAGGCGAAGGCGTTCGGAGGCAAAGCCCAGCCGACGATCGGCCGAACGGCCCACCGCCCGCCAAGCGTTCGCGCGACGGGGTGCCTGCCGAGCACCGAGGTCGCCGCCCTGCGCGACGACCAGCAGGTGCGCCCGAGCCGACCCGGTTCCGCACCAGATTTCGAATGGGACGCCATCCGAGCCCATCGACTGAGACACGGTCGCAACATCGCACGCGACGGCGGGCCTGGCCTTGGGGCCGGAAGGCGGATCGACCGACTCGACTGCGCACAATCGATACTTCTCCATTTCGCATCCGGTCGCCCGCCCGCGGGCGCGCCGGATGCGCATGTCCAATCGTAGGGGGCGGAACCATTTCCGTCGCTTCGCTGTCTTGACCGGCTAGGTCACGACGTTCAACGGGAAAAGGCACCAATCAGAAGGAGTTATGGACCATGTTTGAATCTCTCGCACAAGCGTTCGAAAAGGGCGGGTGGGGAATGTACCCCATCACCGTCTGCTCGATCTTCATTTTGGCGATCGCTGCCGAACGCATTCAGTACTTGTTCTTCAAGGCCTCGATCTCGAAGGACGCCTTTATTCAGGCCATGAGGAAGTACATCCTCGCGGGCAACGTCGGAAAGGCGCTGGCGCTTTGCAGCCAGACCCCGACCCCACTTGCCAACATCGTCAAGTCCGGCCTCGTCAAGGTGAACAAGTCCGACTCCGAAGTGCAGGCCGCCATGGATGAGTCGTCGCTCCGCGAAATGCCACGGATCGAGAAGCGTACGGCCTACCTCGCGATGTTGGCCAACGTGGCCATGCTTGCTGGGTTGCTCGGAACCATCTCTGGTCTCATCACCTGCTTCGGCGCGGTCGCGGTGGCCGACCCGGCGGAGAAGGCGACGCAGCTGGCCCTTGGTATTTCGGAAGCCATGCACTGCACGGCCTTCGGTCTCTTGACCGCGATACCGGGCCTTTTGTTCTTCGGTGTGCTTCAGGGCAAGACGCAGCACCTGATGGACGACATCAACGAGTCTTCCGTCGCCGTTCTGAACCTTATCGTGACCAACCGCGACAAACTTGACCTTTCAACGCTCGGCGCGGCTCGCGAGGAATAGCGAAGAGGAGCGGGAAATCTAATGGCTGGTGGTGGAGCCCCCGTACCGCAGAGTTCAGGGGGAAAGAAAAGTGTCGACTTTCAGCTCAACCTCGTACCCTTCATCGACCTTTTGTCGGTGTTGATTTCCTTTCTCTTGATGACGTCAGTTTGGACGCAGGTGGCACGGATCAACGTCCGGCAGCAACCGAATCTCCCCTCTGACGACCCTACGCCTCCCCCGGAGGAGGAGCAGCTGAACCTGGCGGTTCTGATCAAGAGTTCGGGATATACGGTCACCAAGAAGGGGGCCGTGGTCAAAGAGATCGAGAAGAAAGGCGAAGAATACGATTCGGCCACGCTGAATGAAACACTCAAACAGATGGCGGCTGAGAATCCGGAGAACAAAGACATTACGGTGACGAGCGAAGACAAGGTGCCCTACAAAGAGCTCATCACGGTGATGGACATATGTCTCGAGCACAACCTCGCGGGCATATCGGTGGCAGGCGTAGACGCCTAGCCAAGGAGGAGGAAGGATGCCGATCAAGAAACCGGGCAAGAAGCCTTTCGCGCCTTGGCTTCAAAAACACAAAGCGCTAACCGGTCACGGCAAGAAGAATGCGATCGCTTCGGATCTCTTGCTCACGCCGCTCATCGACATGTTCGTGATCTTGGTCGTCTTCTTGATCATGAACTTCTCGGCGACGGGTGAGTTGCTGACGCTTTCGAAGGACATCCAGCTCCCCAAGGCTCGGACGACGACGCAGATCGAGCGAGCGCCGATCCTTCAGATCTCTTCGAACACGGTCGCC
Organism: Deltaproteobacteria bacterium; assembly: GCA_016713425.1. Lineage (GTDB taxonomy): Bacteria > Myxococcota > Kuafuiibacteriia > Kuafuiibacteriales > Kuafuiibacteriaceae > JADJPE01. The sequence continues at coordinate 195,704 of JADJPE010000005.1, forward strand.
ATCGAAGGTGTGCGCGTCGGCGATTCCGAGGAGCTCTTGAAGGACCCAGACCTTCGGATTCCGGCGTTGACCGACAAGCTGCAAGAGATGCGCAAAGTCGACGAGATGATGCACCCAGGACAGGAGTTCAAGGGAGAAATCATCATCAACTGCGACAAGGACATCGACTTCAAGCTGGTGCGGAAGGTGATGTTTGCGGCGGCCGACGCCGGATACACGAACTTCAACTACGCTGTCCTGCAGACCGGTAACGGAGGCGAAGCGGCGGCCGCAGGGGGGGCCGAACCGGCGGGCTGAGATACGATGACCACGACGCCGTCGGGTCTCGCCCGCAACCATGGACACCCCGAGGCGCGTGTACGCTAAGGCTCAGCGCCTTATCCCCATCCCTCCCCCCCAGAAGCCGTCGCCTCGCGCTCGTGCATGTGCCGGGTGCACCGAAAGCAACGATCATCCTCGGCTCGCAGTGCAAATCTGCCCCAAAAGCTGTCCCGACAGGCATTTTCTTTGGCCCGTCCGGTCGGCCACGAGACGCCTCAGAACTCTGTCTTCCTCTCCAATGCACCAAGGTTTATCTTCACCCGAGGCCCGAGGTTCCTTTCGCCATGGACACGCTGCCCAGCCAGATTGAGCCAGCCCGTCTTGGGAAGTATCGGCTCATCGAGCGGCTTGGTGAGGGCGGGATGGCGACCGTTCATGTGGCGCTCCGCGAGGACGACGAGCGGCTCTGCGTCGTCAAGCGACTGCATGTCGAGTTCGAGGGCAACGAAATCGTCCTCGCACGCTTCATGCGTGAAGCCCGGATCGCGTCACGACTCAATCATCCCAACATTGCGCGCGTTTGGGGCGCTGCCGTCCAGGACGGACATCTTTGTCTCGAAGGCGAGTACATCCGTGGCGAGACCCTCGAGCGGCTGATGAGCCGGGCCACGGAACAAGGTGGGATCCTGCCCTACGAAACGTCGCTCAACATCGTAATCCAAGCGCTCAACGGGCTCGAGCACGCGCACGACCTCTCCGAGAACAAGCGACCTCTCGGAATCGTGCACCGTGATCTTTCACCGCGTAACATCATGGTCAGTTACGACGGCATCGTGAAGCTCATCGACTTTGGCATCGCGAAGGGGGACGTTGACGAATTCAAGACCACGGCCGGTTCGCTTCTTGGAACGCCGTACTACATGTCTCCTGAGCAAGCCACGGGTCAGCCCGTCGATCCACGCAGCGACCTCTACACCCTCGGGGTCGTGCTCTTCGAGCTCCTGACGGGGCAGCGCCTCGTGCAGGCCGACAGCCGCCCACTCGTCTTGATGGCCGTGGCCCGGCAACCCGCGCCACGCATCAGCACCGTCAACGCCCTCGCGCCCGCGGTGCTCGATGAGATCGTCGCCCGCGCCCTCGAGAAGCAACCCGCCGCCCGCTACGCGTCGGCAGCCGCCTTCCGAGCCGCACTCGAAGCCGTCGCTCGGCAATTGCCGGCCACGACCTCCGACGAGCTCGGCCATCTGACGCGACGGTTATTCTCCGAGCGTGAGGCAAGCTCCCGCGCGCTCGTCGAGCGCTTGGTCCCCGCCAAGGTGCAATCAAAGACGCCGGCCCCGTTTTCGACCACCGACTTTGGTGTCAATTCTGACGCGTTCTCGCGGCCCATTCACGCCAGCCGCCCGAGGTCTTTGCGTCTCTTCCCGCTGCTGTCGGCAGGCGCCCTGCTCACGCTGGCCGGTGTCATGTCCTTCATCTGGCTCCAGCAAGACAGCACGCTCGCGTCGGCGCCCACACCACCCAACGCAACACCGCGCGCACGCGGCCGTCCGGGCGACCCCGACCAGACCAGCCAGGCCGCCCCAACGAACCCAGGCGGGCCGCTCGCCGCGGCGCAGACAGACACGCGCCGAACACCCACACCCAATGCAGGCGATCCGAAAAGCTCCCAGACGACGCAGCTTCCGAGCGATCAGCGCGATCGTCGCGATCCGCACGACCGTCGCGATCCGAACGACCTTCGCAATCCGAACGACCTTCGCAATCCGAACGACCTTCGCAATCCGAACGACCTTCGCAATCGCCACGGCCTTCGCAATCCGCGCGATCCTGGCGATGTGCACCGAGGGCGCGCTGCTGCCCCGAAGACCTCTTCGGGATCGTCGGAGGCGCTCGCTGAGATCCGCGCTTTGCTCCGCGGCGCCAGCGAAAATCAGGACATGGCGGCCGCCTTCGAAGCGAAGGCGCGAATCGATTCGGCGGCGGCCGACGTTCCGCCTAACCTACGGCGTCGAATCCTCGCCGACACCGGTGCGGCCCTTTGGGCGCAGAATGTCGATGATGCCGTGCAGAACCTCCGCCGTGGCCTCGACCGACTCGTAAAAGCCCAGCAGGCCGCGACATCTTCGCCGTGACGAGAATGCGCGCATTCAGGAGGGCGCGCGCTCGCGCTTCCAGTAGCCACCCCACCCATCGATGTCGTGAATCGGCTCAGCAATCCCGTGCGCACGACGGTAGTCGTCGACCGCCTGACGACAGGCCCCGATGTTCAGATCGTCGATGATCGCATATCCGCCGACCGACAGCTTCGGATACAAGTGCTGAAGCGCATCGTACGTCGACTCATACAGATCCCCGTCCAGGCGCAAGACCGCCAACCGATCGATCGGAGCAGCCGGAAGGGAGTCCCTGAACCAGCCTTTCAGAAATCGCACCTGATCATCGAGGAGCCCGTAGCGCTCGAAGTTGCCCCGGACCTCTTCAAGCGAAACACGCATGATATCGAGGAGGTCGAAGCGAAGCCACCGGTCCGCGGGATACCGAAGAGGATTCGGCCTGGGTAGGCCTTCGAAGGAATCGGCAACCCATACCGTTCGATCGCGGACGTCGTACGCCTTGAGCATGCCGCGCATGAAGATGGTCGCGCCGCCGCGCCACACGCCCGTTTCGATGAGGTCCCCCGGTACGTTGGCAGCAAGAACATCTTCGATCGCGTGCTGAAGCTGCTGGAGCCTCATCTCGCCGATCATCGTGTGGGCCATCGACGGGAAATCGCGTCCGCGCGCGCGGATCTCGCCCTTGAAACGGGTCGTCCGAAGCAGACCCCGCCATCCTTCATCGAGCCTCAGTGCAGAGCGGTCTTGGATAAGTTGTCCGAGGAGCGCGGAACGCAGTAGCTCAACGTAGAGGCGCCTTGGGTCGGCCGCGGAATCGCTCATCGTTCTTTGTCGCAGGACCACGCCTCGCCACGCCACGCCTCAGTCGACGCAGTCCGGAAGAGCCTGAAACGTCTGAGAACGTCCCGCGCCTTCGAGCACGAGCGAGAACGGCATGCAGCCGTTCAGATCCTCGGGCACAGGAAGCTCGATCTCGATGCTCGCCTTGAGCCCGGACCAAAGCTCAAACGCCCGCTCGACTCGCCCTCGCTCTTCCTTCTCCGTTTCGCGCTCCGGTTTCTGGAGAACCCGGACCGTGAGTGACAGCGATGGGTCCCGCATCTTCTGCGGCACAGCCACCGAAGCGGTACATCGCAGATGCCCCTGATCAATTGGACGACCACGAATGGGAAGTACAATGCCGTCCTTCACGAGAACGCACTCAGGCTTGCCCACCTTGATCGTCTCCTTTGTCTTCGTCTTCGTCTTTGGCCCCGCGAGGGCGCTCACCGACGTGCTCGACAAGATCAGGCAGACACCAAGAACCAACCGTCCACATCGCGCTTTCATGGCTCGTTGACACTACGCTCAGCGAACGACGTCAACCATATTGAAAGGGTGTTTCAGCGAACGAGAGAGCGGGACACGAGACTCGAACTCGCGACTTCAACCTTGGGAAGGTTGCACTCTACCAACTGAGTTAGTCCCGCTTGAGTACGCTGACCGAGTAGCACCCGGATGGCGAGGAGTCAACAAAGTCCGGCGGGCGCCTGAAGGCCTATCGTATCCGGTTCAAGGCATCGGGATCAGGATCAGGATCACGATGAGTTCAGGATTAGGCCTCGGTCATCGCGACCTCACGCATGGCGGCGTGGATCGCATCGAGCTGCGGAACCGATACCCGCTCGAGGTTCCAAGAAAGCCCGACCCCGGGCGTGTTCGCCCCGGCCAAGAGCCGAGGCGGCGCCTGCAGGTGATAGAAGCAATGTTCCGTGAGGACACGAATGAGGTGCTCACCGAAATTCGTCACCTCGGTGTCCTCGTTGACGACGAGGAGTCGACCCGTTTTTCTGGTCGAAGCGAGGATCATCTCGCCGTCGTAGGGAAAGAGTGTTCGGAGGTCGATGACCTCAGCCGAGATGCCTTCCTGCTCGAACAGCTTCTGTGCGGCCTGCTCGCAGAGCGGGACCGTGCGCCCATAGGTCAGGACGGTGAGGTGCTCGCCGGGGCGACAGCACTTCGCCGAGCCGATGGGGATCTCAAAGTCGGGAAGGTCGGGCCACGAAGGCCGCCAGTGCTCACGAGAACTCCCGACCGGCGCATCGATCATGCGCGACAAGACCTTCGGATCGTCGGGTTCGCCAGGGATCTTTTCCGTTCCCTGGTGACGAATCAACGCCTTCGGATACAAGAACATCACGGGATTCGGGTCTTTGATGGCGGCGATCATCAACCCGTAGGTATCGAGCGGCGTCGAAGGCAAGACCACCTTCCAGCCCGGGATATGGGTGGCGATCGCGTCAAACGAGTGGGAGTGATAGATCGACCCGTGAATCCCGGAGCCGACCGGCGACATCAAGACCATCGGCACCGGGAACTGGCCCATCGACGACCAGCAGCAGTTTCCAGCGAGCTTTAGAAGATCGATCGTGTTGTAGATGTAGTCGCAGAACTGAATCTCGGCGACGGGTCGCTCGCCGGCAAGCGCCAAGCCAAACGCGGTACCGACGATGCCGCGCTCATCGAGCGGAGTATTCCAGGCCGTCGCGAGCCCCTGCGTGCATGTGAAGACACCGCCCAAAGGAGGACCGACGTCCTCGCCAAAGACGTCGGTCACGCCCAACCGCGTCTCACCGACATGCAGCGCTAGACGAATGGCTTGTGCAAGGGTGGCCATCCCGGCGTACCTCCCGCGAACGTGTGGTCATAGATTGTGTCGCCATCAGGCTCGGGTTCTTGCCGAGCCTGCAACAAAGCGTCCATCGCCTCACGCTCATATTCCGCTTGGATGCTCTCGATCTCTGCCGCCGTCAGAATCTCGCGCTCGACGAGATCGCGCCCGAACATCTCGAGGCAGTCCGGCTCCTGCACTCGTCCCGCACCCGAAGACGAAGAATGGCCGTGAAGTCGCGAGACATACGCTTCGAGGCAATATGGCTTTCGTTCCTTGCGAACGTAGGCCATCACTTCGACAAGCTTGCGCCAAGAAGCGACCGGGTCATTGCCGTTGACGGTCCCCCATCGAATCCCAAACGCTTCGGCCCGCCGCGCGATGATGCGGTCCCCGTGGACGGACTCGAAGGGTGTCGAGATCCCCCAGTTGTTGTTCATGATGAGGATGAGCATCGGAAGCTCTCGACCTGGTCGGCTCGACCAATTCAAGCACGTCGCAAAGTCACCCTCGGACGAGCCCGCATCCCCGCCATTGACGATGGTTATTCCGTTGCCCCCGTGTCGGGCCTGAGCCAGCGCCGTGCCCGGCGCGATGCTGTACTGGGTCTCGATCGTCGAGGCCCCCGGAACCACGTTCCACTCGCGCTTGGCAAAGTGATTCACGAAGTTTCGCCCGCCGGAGTTCGGGTCGGTCGCGCGCTGAGCCATCTGACGGATCGCATCGATCAAGGGCAGCCCCATCGCGACCAGAATGGCCGAGCTCCGGTAGTGGTGGTGAAGATAGTCGAAAGCCGGCCCTTGGCCGCGCTTGATCAGAAGACCGAGCGGAACATTGAACGCTTCCTCGCCTGGGCCTCCGATCCAGAAGTAGCCGTCGTTGGAGCGGGTCATTCGGATCATGCGCTCCTCAAGGGCGCGGGCTTTGGCCATCAGCCGGTACACCTGCCGCACGTCCATCTGCGCGCTTCGACGCGCCTGGACCTGGGCGCTTCCATGAACGTCGCTCATCACCAAAGAAGGGCCGCCCCTTTCATCGTCGGCATGCCGTTCCCGGCGAAAAGGGTCAAGACAAGCCGGCCAACCAAAGGCTTAGGCCGTCGGATTAGGGTTCGCCATCCGAAAACTCGGCCGCGATCTCCGCCGCAAGCCGGCGGATCCAGCTCTGAACCTCGTCGTGCATGAGCACGCCCCGCACGGTGGGCCAAGTCACACGCGCCCACGCCTCATACGGCGGATCGGCGGCGACCCCCGCTTCACGCAACAAGTCAGAGACGCGCCTCACCCCATGCGCTTCGTAGAACGCGGCGACAACCTCGCGGACCACCTCCCGTGACTCGGGGCTTTGTTGCACGGCTTTGGCGACTTCGAGGGCGATACGACGCACGGTGTCCAACCGAGCATCTGTCACCTTGCCGACGTGGAATTGACCCGACTGGTCGAGCACGAAGCGCGCCAGGTTTCGTCGCGATTCCACCGACACGGGATCATCGAGGTGGTCGACCGCGAAGCGCGCCGCGCCGTCCAGCGCGCGCCGTGTGCCACCCTTGAGGAAGCGCTTAATCTCGGGCTCGAGCCGCCGCTCGAGTTCCTCGACGAGTCGGCCGCCGAACCCGCCCCCGCCCGCACCACCGCCGGCACCCCCGCCCGCACCACCGAAACCTCCGAAACCTCCAAGCTTCGCGAATCGCCCGAGCGCCGATCCGGCGAGTGCCTGCACGAGCCGCGGAATGATCGACGAAAAGTCCTTGAGGCTCGCAAGAAGTGTGTCGGCGACGAGAACCTCCATCGCCGGTTCTCGGAAAAGGGCGCGGATCCACTCTGGGTCGATAAGGTCCGGTTCGGAGACAAGGTCGAGGAGCGCGCGCCGGCCTTCCTCGGTCAGCCAACGTCCCATGGGGTTTCCGTCGTGGCGAAGTCGCCGAACAACCGTCGGTCCGACCACACCCGCAAGCAGGTTCACTTGTCCGCGCACCCGTTCGCCCTCGAGCTGTGCCTCGAGCAGCTCAACGAGCGCGTCCTGCGGGAGCAAGGCTTCTAGCGATTGCCCGAGGGTCGCCTCGACGCCGACACGAAGCGCCTGCGCCCAGTCCTCCTCCGCGCGCGGACCGACCGCACGCGCCAAGAGCCAAGCGGAAAGACGTTCTTCATCCATGGACGACCCAGCATAGCCGCAAAAAACCGGGAAGGCTTGTATGATCCGAAGGTGGTCCGCGCGTCGACCGCCTACCGGTTCGCAACGCTCGCATCTTGCGCATTCTTGGGCTCAGCGGCGCCCCACGGGACGCCGACGTCCACCTGGGCGAGCGATGCGGCGGATCTTCCGGTGGTCGAGGTTCTCACGATGAGCCCCGGGGAGGCGCTCTATACGCGATGGGGGCACGCGGCGCTGCGGGTCCTCGACCCGCGGACAAAGCTCGATGCCGTCTACAACTACGGAAGCATCGACCTGTCGCCTGGCTTCATGAGGCGCATGCTCAAAGGTGAAGTCGAAGCTTTTCTTCACGTCGGGCGCTACGACGACATGTTCGAGACCTACGCCGAGAAGGAGGACCGTACGATCGAGCGCCGGCGGCTCAATCTCGACTGGCGAGCGACCGAACGACTCATTCGTCGCTTGCGCAACGAAGCTCGTGGGCCCCGCTGGACGTACCGATACGACCATTTCGCCGACAACTGCTCATCGCGCGTGGCCGACGTCATCGACGATGCACTCCAAGGCGCTCTCTCATCCGCGTATTCGTCGCCTCATCGTGCGACCTATCGTCAGCTCGCGCTCTCCGTTCTCGAAGGCCATCCCGGGCTCTACGTCGCTGTGGACACCGCGCTGTCGCCACATACCGACGCGCCAATCTCGCGCTGGGATAGTCGATTCTTGCCCTCGGAGCTCGCCTCCTTGCTCGACGATGCGACGATCGACGGACGGCCGCTCGTCCGAGAGAAAGAGGAGGTCTATCGCTCCAAGAACGTCTGGATTCCACACGCAACACATCCGTGGCCGTGGCTCTGGGTCTATGTCTTTGTCACCCTCCCGTTGCTTGGCTGTGCGTTTCGCTGGCCGCGCGTCGCGAGCGCCATCCTCGGCCTGACCACATCATTGATCGGGCTGGGCCTTTGGGTGCTTCAGCTTGGGACGACTTATCCATTTCTTCTTGGGAATGCGAATCTGATCGTCTTTCCCGTTTCGAACGTGCTGATCTTGGTCGGCGTCGTCTGCTCCGGGAAGCACTCGGGGCAACCATCACCGCTGCCACCCCAAACACCGTTGCCACCACGGTCGCTAACATCACCGTCACCGTCACCGTCACCGTCGCCGACATCAGCGTCACGACCCCTGCGCCGGTGGGGCCAGCGCGCCCTGCGGATCTATTGGATGGTCTGGGCGGGCGCGCTCGTGGCTCTGTGCGGAGCGAACATTTCAGGCGTCGTCACCCAATGCGTGCTCCCGCAATGTCTGGCGCTCCTGCCGGTCGTGTTCTTTCTTGCTTTTCGACGATCGAGCCCGGGAAGATAGCGCCCGTCGTCAGCGTTGGAGGTACTCGCCGTCCAACGAGGCCACTCACCAGGCAGGGGGCGTCCGGTGCATATGTCCAGTCATTCTGAGCCGTCCTTCGACGTCCAGCGTTTTTGCCAATCGCTGGCCCAGCTCAATCAGATCATGAACCGCGGGGTCGAGATCAGCGTGCTGCTCGATACGATCGCTCGCGAAGCGGCCCAGCTCCTCGGGGCGGAGACGACGTCGATCATGCTGGTCGACGATGAGGGTGAGCGACTGCTTTGCAGCGCAGCCCACGGTCTGACGGCGGTCGAACGCGAATCGCTCGAGTTTCACCGCGGACAAGGGATCGCCGGCGAGGTCTTGCTCACGGCCCAAAGCGTCCTCCTGGACGACGCGGTCGAAGATCACCGCTTCGTGCGGCTCCCTGGGCAAGTCCGCCGGATCCGATCGATGCTGTCGATCCCACTCCTGATTCGCGGCCGACCCATCGGCGTCATCTCGGCCACCCATCCGGAGCCGCGCTGGTTCAGTCGGGAGCACGAAGAGCTCTTGGCGTTCTTGGCTCATTCGGTCGTCCTCGACCTCGAGAATGCACGCCTTTACCGAATGGCCATCACCGATGCCCTCACGGGGCTCAAGAACCGTCAACACTTTGCCGAGCGCCTCCGCGAGGAAGTCGATCGCGCGCACCGCTACAGCAACGCGCTCGCCGTCATCATGGTCGACGTCGACCACTTCAAGCGCATCAACGACGAACGGGGCCACCAAACCGGAGACTACGCGCTCGAGCTCTTGGCTAAGCGCCTGTTGGAAGTCACGCGAGAGGTCGATCTCGTGGCCCGTTATGGCGGCGAGGAGTTCGTGATCTTGCTCCCAAACACGGATGAAGCCGGCGCACGCCACGCATCGCGGCGCCTGATGGACGCGGCGAATCGGGCTCCGTTCGACATCCCCCCTTCCCCAATCCTAATGACGATCAGCATCGGCGGCGCTGCGCTTCAGGCGCGCGAAGAGCCCGCCCAACTACTCGCGCGGGCCGACAGCGCACTGTACCGGGCCAAACACGCCGGCCGTAATCAAGCCGTCTTCGCCGCCTGACACGAGCCTTCGAATATGAGCGAACCGAACAAGATCAAGGACGACGATCACGATCACGATCTCGACCACAATCACGATCTCGACGACAGCGACCCGCTCGTTGCCGCCCGGCAAGTGCTGACGCAGTATCCGCTCGACCCCATCGGGGCAATCACACCGATCACCCATGGGCTTCTCAACCGTACCTACGCCGTCGCCACCGACGGCGGACAGCGCTTCATTCTGCAACGCGTCAACCCGATCTTCTCACGCCACATCCACGACGACATCGACGTCGTGACTCGCACGCTGGAAGCGAAGGGCATCATGACGCCGCGTCTCGTGAACGACCGCGAAGGATCGCTGTACGTCGTCGACGAGACGGCCGCGATCTGGCGGCTCATGACCTACATCGATGGCATCACTCACATGAGCCTGAGCGAGCCCGAGACCGCCGCCAGTGCAGGCGCGCTGCTCGGCCGTTTTCACGCAGCGCTGGCGGATCTTGAGCATCCCTTCAGCAACCGACGCCTTGGCGTGCACGATACACCGGCCCATCTCCGCCGCCTCAACGAAGCGCTCGAGAAGCACCGCGTACACCACCCAAGATACGACCAGGTCGCCCCGATCGCGGACGATATTCTCAAGATGGCGTCCGACGCTCCGAAGCTTTGCGCTTTGCCGGACCGGACGGTGCACGGGGACCCGAAGATCTCGAACATCCTGTTCGACGGTACCAGCGGAAGCGCGATCTGCCTTGTCGACCTGGATACGCTCGCGCGCATGCCGGTTCCGATCGAGCTCGGCGATGCGTTCCGATCGTGGTGCAATCCGCGCGGCGAGGATGCCCGCGAGGTCGACTTCTCGCTCGACCTTTTTTCCGCCGCCATCACCGGATACGCGGCCAATGCCGCGATCACGCGCGAAGAACAAGCGAGCATCGTAACCGCGACTCTAACCATCACCCTCGAACTTGCGGCACGCTTCGCCGCCGACGCCCTCAACGAAAGCTACTTCGGATGGGATGCGGCGCGGTTTGGCAGCCGAAGCGAGCACAACCTCGTGCGAGCGGTCGGGCAGCTCGAGCTGGCTCGCGCGACTTGGCGGCGATTCGATGACGCGGAAGCGACGGTCGAAGCCGCCTTTCGAAGCGCACGGCCGACCCCTTGAAGTCGCCCCTCGGACATGCAAAGAGGCAGTGACGTGACACGCAGCATCTTCGAGAAGATCATCGACCGACAGATCCCGGCCACCATCGTCTACGAAGACGAGATGGCGCTGGCTTTTCGTGACATCAACCCCGTCGCACCAACCCACATCCTCGTCGTGCCGAAGAAGCGAATCAACAAGCTCGAAGACATGACGCAGGAGGACTCGGCCCTCATAGGGCACTTGTGCTTCGTGGCCAACACGGTTGCCCAGAAGGAGAACCTCGAGGGCTACCGACTGGTCATCAACAACGGCGAGCAAGCGGGTCAAACGGTGTTCCATTTGCATATCCACGTGATCGGTGGTCGCCCACTCTCGTGGCCTCCCGGGTGAAGACGAGGGTGCGCGCGCACGAGCCTCGCAGACAGCCAAGAGAAGGACACAGACATTGCCAAGCACCGTCCGTCCCCGCTACGCGTGGGTCCGCGCCGTGATGACCCTGTTCGTTGTGACGGCCATCCTCTGCGTTGGGATCGTCCTGTGGATGGCCGGCGGCATACAGTCGCCGAAGACATTGACCGACCCACCGCGTTCATCGTCTTCAGCGAACGCGGGGGCGCCGACGGCCGCCGACACCAACACCAACACCAACACCAACACCAACACGAGCACCGACGCCGACGCCGAGCGACGAACGATCGTCACTTGGAATATCGCTTGGGGGTACGGCTGGGGAAGCGAAGGCAGCGGCGGCCGTCTCGAACCGGAACACTTTGCGCGCTCGATCGAGGCGATGGCCGCCTTCTTGCGCTCCGTGAACGCCGACATCGTTCTGCTGCAGGAGGTCGATTTCGACAGCACACGAAGTGGACACGTGGATCAGCTCGCCTCGCTGAGCGAGAAGACGGGTCTCATGTACTCTGCGCGCGCCGTCAGTTGGCAGGCCAATTGGGTGCCCTTTCCATACTGGCCACCGAGCAACCACTTCGGGGCCATGTCGTCGGGCGGAGCGGTCCTCTCGCGCTACCCAATCACGAGCAACGAGGTGACGCTCCTTCCCAAGCCGGCGAAGAACCCGTTCTGGTACAACCTCTTCTACCTCTTCCGCTACGTGCAGCGGGTCGAAGTCTCATCCGGGCAGCACACGATCCGGATCTACAACGCGCACCTCGAAGCCTTCGACCTTGGGAACCGTGAGCGCCAAGCGGTTGTACTCAGTGAACGAGTTCGGAAGGAGTCCATGGGCTACACGATCCTCGGTGGGGACTTCAACAGTGTGCCGCCTGAGGCAACCGTCCGAAGCGGCTATCCCGACGAGCCAGAAACGAATCACGAGGCCGACACGACGATCGCGACCCTTCGCCAGGCCGGCCTCAACGACACGATGCCCGAGACACTGGGCGGCCCAGGCCATCATCCGAGCGACGAAGAAGCGTACTTCACTTTCCCGTCTCATCAGCCCAACCGAAAGCTCGACTACGTTCTCGCGAGCCCCTCCTTTGAGGTCGTGAGCGCGCGGGTCGGACGGGAAGCGGGCAAAGTCAGTGATCACCTTCCGCTCGTCGTCGAACTGCGACTTCGTCCGCTCACGCCGCCGCACACCGGCACCCCCCCCCAGAGCCGCGGCGACGCCGCATCGCACGGCACCCGCGTGCCCTAGTGGTGATGCTCGCCGCCCACGTGCCCCAGCGGTGACGCTCGCGGCCGTCCCGTCCCTCTCTCCCAAGCATCGGCCGAATGAAGGGCGCCAAGGTCGAGGTTCCGCGGTCTCGGTACAGGCTTTCGGGGCTGCGCAACCCAAGAATGATTCTGCATGCTCAAGGGATGAATCGAAGGACGCACCGACAAAGGGACTGATGTCGATAAGCGCCTCATGCCCATCAGCAATACTGTAGAGTCATCATCCCCGGTGGCCGGGTTCGGAACACCCGCCACCCGAACGCTGAGAAACGAACGATTCGCCGACAACCCCACCCTGACGGCCATCGCGCTCGGCGAGATCCGCAACATCGGCGACTCTTCGGAGGCGACAGCAGCGGTCCAGGCCGCACTCCTCGACATGGGTTTTGCGCTTCGTCCATACACGACAACAAGCGGATACAAGGTGGGCGGCGTGGACGGCGACTGGGGTCCCCAGACCGAGCGCGCGGTGGTGAATTTTCAGCGGCATGCGGCGGCCTTCTTCCCTGACGTGCGCCCGACGGGCGAGTTCGACCGAGCCACGCTCCGCGCCCTGGATGCGCTCGCCCCCGCGCCGGGCAAGAAGGCGTGGGACGCCGGCCAACCCTGCCGCACGCCCACCCCGATCTGGAAGCGTGACGGGACGCCCCTGCGCGTGGTCGTCGTCAAGAACGAACACCGAACCTTCATGTTCGACGACAGCGGAAAGATCAGCGGCGTCTTCGCGAACTCGATCGGCAAAGGCAGCACGCCCACCGACATCGGACTGAAGAAGGTGACCGGCAAGCTTGGTCTTGCCGATGCTCGACGAACAGGCTCCAACCTCTGGGGGGATCCGGGCGCGTTTGGCGTCCGTATCATCGACCTCTCTTGGGCTGACGGGCGACGGTCGGGTGAGGAACTCCACGGTACGTTCAAGGACGCTCAGCTCGGCATGGACGTCTCGCACGGCTGCATGCGCCACCACAACGAAGACATCCTCCTGCTGTTCTCCGCACTCAGCGTCGGCGACCGAGTGGCGGTCGTCGAGCGGATCGATGCCCCCGAACTGGCCGGCGCCTCCCCGTTCCGGGCCTAGTCATTTCGGGTCTAGTGATTTGTCTGTCACCTCGTCCCCTGTCTCTCAGAAGGCAGGCGAGCTTCAGCTTTCGATCCAGGCGGAAGGAAAGAGCAGCATCGCGCAGCCCACGACGAGCCGGTAGACGGCGAACCCGCGGAACGTGTGGGTCTGAACGAAGCGGAGCAGCCACCGAACCGTCGCAAGCGCGATGATGAAGCTCCCGACGAGTCCAACCAGGAACATCGAAAACGAACCGTCGAGCTGATCGCGGAACTTGAGTAGCTCATAGCCCGACGCGGCAAACATGGTCGGAATCGCGATGTAGAAGGAGAGCAAGGTCGCGGTACGCCGGTCGAGTCCGACCAAGAGACCGCCCAGGATCGTCGAGCCACTGCGGCTCATGCCCGGCCAGAGCGCAAAACACTGAGAGAATCCGACGAGCAAGGCCTGGCGCGGCGTAACGCCGGCAAGCTCGGCGGCAACATTGTCCGCTGGCTCGCTCGACTTCGCACTGGTGCGACTGGGTCGGTCGACAAGGAGAATCGCGACACCACCCACCACCCAGGCAAGCGAGACCAACGCGGGATTCGCGAGCAGACGGGAAATGTAGTCATGGAGTGCAAGGCCAATCAACGCACTCGGCAAGAAGCCAAGCGCAATCTTGAGCCCCACGTCAAACAACGCGGCTCGGTCGGAACGCAGGAGCGCGAGGATCTGGGACCAACGTGCCACGACCACGGCGATGATCGCGCCAACCTGAATGACCACCAAGAACGGCTCGCGCCACGGCGGATCGAAGTGCGTGAGCGCAGACGCGACGACGAGATGGCCCGTACTCGAAATCGGCAGAAATTCCGTCAGACCTTCGATCACCGACAACAGCAAGATGGTCAGCCACACACCCGAGCTTCTACCTCGAACCGCGACCAGGCCGTCAAGACCAGCATGACCTAAGTGCCCTGTCGTCAGGCAACGACTGACGGGCAGCCGGTCGACGTAGGGCAAGAAGCCAGCGACAAGACGCCCTCTCGGCCATCCGCCAGACGTAAGTGAGAACGCATGTGGGAACGCATGTGGGAACGTATGTGGGAACGTATGTGGCTGAAGCGATCTTTCTGGTATAGGCACGACCGGATGACGACGGCCAGAACCCCGAGCCCAAGCCCAAGCCCAAGCCGGGAAGCATCCCTCATCCTCATCGGGCTCGTGCTGGGCGGACTGGCCGGCGTGACGCTCAACGCTCTGTACAGCCCCGTCCAAGGCGGCACGCCGTCGGCGGCCTACGAGCGCACGCTCTGGATCGCAGACAATCTCGCCAACCCAGCCGGCCAAATATTCCTGCGCATGCTTTTCATGGTCGTGGTTCCGCTCGTCTTCTGCTCGATCTTCCTCGGTGTCTCGGGGCTCGGCAACCTCGAGAAGCTCGGCCGCATCGGAACGCGCACGCTGCTCTGGTTCGTCCTCACCACGGCGTTCGCGGCGACGATCGGGCTCACGCTCGTCAACGTTGCGCGTCCCGGGGCGCGCATGGATCCGGAAGTCTCGGCCCGCGTGCGCGAGGAGTTCAAGGGCGCCGCACTCGAAACGATGGAGCAAGCCAAAGGTGGGACCGGTTTCAGCGTGGCGACCTTCGTCAACATCATCCCTCGCAATTTCCTGCGGTCTGCTTCGAGCGAACGCGAGACACTGGGTGTCATCTTCTTTGCGCTCGTCTTCGGCATCGCGTCGACGATGCTCGAAAAGAAGATCACCCAGCCCCTCATCGACGTGCTCCAAGCCGTCTACGACTTGTGTGTGCGCGTCTTGGGCTTCGCGATGAAGCTCGCGCCGGTCGGCGTCGCGGGGCTCATCTTCTCGGTGACCGCCAAGCTCGGGTTCGATGTGCTGGCCTCGCTCCTTCAGTTCGTCGTGGTCGCCATCGCGGGGCTCCTCATCCATCAGTTTCTTGTGCTCGGCGTGCTCGTTCGGGTCTTCGTGGGCATATCCCCGTGGTCGTTCTTCCGGCGATGCCGCACCCTCTTCATCACCGCGTTCTCGACGTCTTCGTCGAGTGCAACCCTCCCGACGACGATTCGAACGGCGGTCGAGGAGTTCGGCGCCCCCCCGGATGTCGCTCGGTTCGTGATTCCGCTCGGCGCCACGATGAACATGAACGGCACCGCGCTCTTCGAGGGCGTCACCGTGTTGTTCTTGGCCCAAGTTGCAGGCGTCGAGCTCGGCCTGGTTTCCCAGCTCATCGTCGTCGTCCTGGCCGTTCTGACCGCCATCGGCGCGGCCGGGGTGGCGGGCGGATCCCTGCCCCTCCTCGCGGTCGTACTCGCGCAGGTGGGTGTTCCACCGGATATGCTCGCGCTCGTCTTGGGCGTCGACCGCATCATCGACATGACCCGGACCGTGCCGAACGTGACCTCGGACCTCGTCGCAACCCTCTTCGTCGCGCGGCGCGGCGGGTACGAGATCCGCTGACCGCTTCCCTTCTGAATCGCGACCACGGACCTCGACAGGCCCCGACGAGCCCGGTAGTGGAAGGGCCGTGAACCCTACGGAAAACGAAGGCCCAACGTTCCCGAAGCGATTCGATTTTCGCGAGGCCGAAACACGCATCTACGCGCGCTGGATCGAAAACAACGCATTCCAATCGGCCTACAAGCCCGATGGGACCATCGTCGACGAAGCGCGCGCGCAAAAGCCACCCTTCGTCGTCGTGATCCCGCCCCCCAACATCACGGGCCGTCTCCACATGGGCCACGCACTCAACAACACGCTCCAGGATGTGCTCGTTCGCGCCAAGCGCATGGACGGGTTCGACGCGCTCTGGATCCCGGGGACCGACCATGCCGGCATTGCAACCCAGACGATCGTCAAGAAGCAGCTCGATGCGCAGGGCATCGACTACCGAACCCTCGGACGCGAAGAAGTCATCAAGCGGATTTGGGCCTGGAGAAACGAGTACGGCGACGCCATCTTGAACCAACTCCGTCGAATGGGCTGCAGCTGCGACTGGTCGCGCACGCGCTTCACGATGGATGAAGGCATGTCGCACGCCGTGCGGCTCGCGTTCTCGAAGCTCTACGACCAAGGCCTCATCTATCGAGGGAAGCGCATCGTCAACTGGTGCCCCGTCGATCAGACCGCGCTCGCCGACGACGAGGTCGAGAAGGAAGACGAAAAAGGGAAGCTCTACTTCATTCGGTATCCATTCGTGGACAACCCGAGCGAACACCTCGTGGTCGCGACAACGCGCCCCGAGACGCTGTTCGGCGACACGGCCGTCGCCATTCATCCCGAGCATCCCGAGCTTGCGCGCCACATCGGACGCCAAGTCCTCGTTCCGCTTCAGGAGCGTGTGGTCCCCATCATCGGCGACGAACACGCCGATCCCGAGAAGGGTACGGGCTGCGTGAAGATCACGCCGGCCCACGACCCGAACGATTTCGAGGTCGGGCTCCGCCACAATCTCGAGGCGATTACCGTGATGAACGAAGACGCCTCGATGAACGACATCGTGCCCGCAAAGTACCGGGGCATGGACCGTTACGTCTGCCGAAAGGAAGCGCTCGCCGACCTCGAGGCCCAAGGTCTTCTCGAGAAGACGATCGACCACGTGCTCGCCATGGGCCGAAGCTATCGAAGCCGCGTCCCAATCGAGTTCCGATTGTCTGATCAATGGTTCGTCAAGATGGGTCCCCTTGCGGCGAAGGCGCTCGAAGCGAGCGGCTATCGACGAAGCGGCGACGAATGGACCCGAACCGAAACGCCGGAGATTCGACTCCATCCCGATCGATTCGAGAAAGTCTACTTTCACTGGCTTTCGAACATTCGCGATTGGTGCATCAGCCGCCAGATCTGGTGGGGACACCGTATCCCGGCCTGGTTTCATCGCGAAACCGGCGAGCTCATCGTCTCGGCCGAGACGCCGGAGCGCGTCGCCGCTTCACCTGACGAATGGACTCAGGATCCCGATGTGCTCGACACCTGGTTCTCCTCCTGGCTCTGGCCGATGTCGGTCTTCGGGTGGCCAGAAAGGACACCCGACTTCGAGCGCTACTACCCGACGTCGGTCCTCTCCACCGCCAAAGACATCCTCTTCTTCTGGGTCGCGCGGATGAACTTCGCGGGTCTTCATTTTGCCGAGAAGCTTCCGTACCAGAACGTCTACCTTCACTCGACGATCGCCGACGACCGCGGAATGACGATGTCGAAGTCCAAGGGGAATGGCATCGATCCGCTCACCCTCATCGATGGCGCCACCGTCGACGACCTGAAGCGTCCGGTCTTCGAAGCACGCCCTTCGAACATGAAGGAGCTCATCAAACGCATCGAGAAGAACTGGGCCGAAGGCTTTGAGGCCGTCGGCGCCGACGCGATGCGCTGGACCCTCGTCTTCTGCATCACCGAGGGCGACAACATCCGGCTCTCACTCGATCGATTCACCGAAGGACGAAACTTCGTCACCAAGCTCTGGAATGGCGCGGGACGCGTCATCACGGCGCTCGACGCCGAGATCTCCTCAGGCCGATCGTCGACCGCCGGAGATCCGATCGCGCCTCCGACCGATGAGGACGAGTGGCTCTTGGCTCGACTCGACTCCACGATCCGCGCCGTTCGAAGCGCACTCGACGTCTTCGATTTTGGCGGAATGGCCAAAGCGCTCTATCGGTTCGTCTGGGACGACTTCTGTGCGTGGGCGCTCGAGCTATCGAAGACACGCCTGTCGAGCGACGACCTTGCGGTTCGCCGCGGCGCGTTGGCCGTCATGGGCACGGTGCTCACAGACACGCTTCGCCTTCTGCATCCCGTCATACCGTTCGTGACCGAGGAACTGTTTCAACGAGCCACGATCCCGATGACGAAGCTCGGACTTTGGCTCGACGCGCCCCCGGAGAGCGCACTGCTGGTGCGCGATCGATTTCCGGAGCCACGCCGGGACCCCAACCCCGAGATCGAAGGCCGCTTCGAGATCCTCCAACGCTTCGTGCTCGCCGTTCGGCAGCTCCGCGCGGCAAGCAACATCCCCGACAGCACACGGCTCAGCGTCGCGGTCAAAACCATCGATCCCCAGGCGCGCCGCATGCTCGAGCAAGCCAAAGCGCCGGTCGCGTTCCTCGCGCGTCTAGACAGCGTCGAGTTCGTCGAGGCCCGGTCAAAGGGCATGGCGGCGAAGTTCGATGTGGCCTTCGAGCTCTATCTCGACCTCGCGCGGTACGTCGATCTCACCGACGAGGTCGCGCGCCTTCAGAAAGAGCTGGACAAGACGGAGAAGGAGCTCGCGAGCGCCGAAGCAACCCTCGCGAACCCGAACTTCGTGAGCCGCGCGCCCGAAGACAAGGTCGAGGCGGCACGCGCCCGCCAGACGGAGCTCGAGGAGAAACTCACGAAGCTCCGCACGACCTTCGCCGAGATGAGTAGCTTGTTGTCGGCCTGAGGCAGGCACCGACAACACGATTCTTCCACGCTTCGGTCACTCGACCGTGGACCCGGCCAGGCCAAAGTCACCGGACCATCTCGCTCGCTTCCGCGGTCGCCCGGTTCCTCCGCTGGTGGCGGGTCGGCGTTGGCTACGCGATGCGTTGCTCCGGCGTGACTTCGACCGTGTTGGATCGAGCCCCCACCGCCAGCATGTTCGTCTCCGGGTCGAAGCTCAGGTGTATGCCCCCTTGGCTTTGGGCCTCGAACCACTTCTTCCCCTCTTGGTCTCGCGCACCCAGCTGATAGCTCTCCCCGTTGCCGAGCTTCACGCGCAACGCGCGTTGCGCCTGAAATACGTCGAGGATTGCCGGTGACAACCGCTCGTTGTAGCGAAGCTTGACCTCATACCGACCCGTCGGCAGCGTGATGGGGGGCGACTCCACCTTGATAAGCGCTTGAGCGGAAGTCACGCCTTCGGGCGGAAGCGCGACCGGACCATAAGAGAAGCGTGCGACGTAGTGGCCATCGGGGCGGCGTCTGGCTTCCACCACATTTCTCGCCAAGGGCGAACCGTCGGGCGTCTCGAACGTGTAGCCCGTGAAGTTTGGGAGGCGCCGCGACTCGTCGGCGACGGCTGGGATCTTGATCTCCGAGCTCTCGACGCGATCACCCCCGTGCCACAGCTCGACTCGATACAACGCGCCGAAACCGGTGACCGGTGTCCGCTGGGTCCCCTCGTCGAACGCAAGCCCCGAACCGTTTCGAACGTTGACCAGCACCGCCTTGTGGCCCGGCGGAACCTCGGAGACGATGGACCATTTTCGGTCGAGCTGGATGGCCGGATCCTGGCCCTCGACGCGTTCCTCGTTCAGAGTCGTGACCGACTCGAGCGCGAGGTTCACCCGGCCCGCGTGGGGCAGTGCGATGGTCTCCACGCCAACCCGGGGCACTTGAACCCGCGCTTCCATTTCTGTCGAATGGCCTTCAGCCCGGGCTGCCGCCCCGATCACGTCCCGGATCTCGCGGAAAGCCGAGAGGTCCCCAGTCGAAAATCGCACGGGTCGACGCTCCGCCAGCTTGAGGTCTTCGAGTGAAATGGTCGTTGGATTGGCGTCGTCGTTCAGCACGAGCTGAACTCTTCGAGCCACACGCTGTAGAGCCTCAGGGAGCTCAGCGATCCGCAGCTGAATCCCGAAATCGATGGACTCGGGCTCGAGGGTCACGTCCTTGACAAGCTTCGACAAGGGAAGAACCTTGGTGACCTCGGGCCCGGCAGCAGGCACCTGGCTCCACTCCATTCTGGTCCAAAGGCTGGGTTGCAGCGCACGTTCTTCCGGAAAAAGCGTCTCCAAGTATCGGGGGCTTTCCATTCGAACAAGCTCCGAGACCTCGACGCTGCCGTTGGGGGTGCGGCTGGTCGTATCCGCCCTTCGCAGCAGGTCGATCTCTTCCGCCGGAACGCCGGCCGCCGCTAAAAGATTGATGTCGCGACTGCGAGCATAGGATCGGCCGGGGTCGACGTTTCGAGAATTGATCTGAGAACCATGCTGAATGCGCACCATCTCGAGCTTATCGCCCAACCGAAGCCTCGGGTTGCCTCGAAGTTGTACCCACGAGTTCATGATCCGCCCACGAGCATCCCCAATCGTGCGCGGCGGATTTCCGATAAAGCTGGACCTTTCGTAGCACTGTGGTTGGACGTGAGACGTGAGACGGGCGCCTTGGCCCCGAGCGTGAATCCGATGCAAGTGAGTTGCACGTCCCTCTTGGGGCACTCTGGGGCACTCGGCAAGCTCGTCCAACTTCTTGTTCTGCGGAGCTCGAAGTGATGGCGAACGACGATGCGAGCCTACATGTCGATCCCGAAAAGGACAGGGCCTGCCTCGACACCGTTCATGGCCATTCCAAGAACACGGCGAGTCTGGGCGTTGTACCAAAGAAGATCAGCACGCCCATCGCGATTGAAGTCTCGCGTGCCCACGATCTGGACGAAGAGATTCGGTTCCCGATAAGCCATCGCCTGGCGAGCGATCGAGAATCCATTCATGCACATCACATAAACCTCTCCCGTCGTGCCGTTGTGCCAAAGAATATCAGCTCGACCATCAGCATCGAAATCTTGGGCCGAAACGATGCGCCATGCGTTGTTCGGCTCCGAATAGATCTGAGCCCCCCCAACAACGGAAAGGCCGTGCATCATCATCATGTAGACCTGACCCGTCGCAGCGTTGCGCCAAAGGACATCGCTCCGTCCATCTCCATCGAAATCTCCAAGCGCAACGATGGTCCATGCCGTATTGGGTTCACGGTAAACCGTCTGCTGCGAGAGGATCGTGAAGCCCCCCATGAGCATCATGTAGACATCACCGGTCTGGTTGTTGCGCCAGAGAATGTCCGCGCGGCGGTCTCCATCAAAATCGGCAACGCCCACGATCTGCCACGCAAGATTGGGTTCATGATAGACAAGCTGCTCGGAGACGATTCCGGTATCGTCCATCAGCATCATGAAGACCTGACCCGTGACGCTGTTGGTCCACAGGATATCGTCCGTGCCCTCACCATCGAAATCCGCCGAAGCCAAGACTCGCCATGAAGCGTTCGACTCGCTATACAAGAGCGTATCTTCGGGCGGGTTCACAAACGCGTGATCTGAGTCAGATCCCACGCCGAAATGATGTAAACGACCGCTCGCGGTTCGTACGAGAAATTCGGCCTGCGTATCACTCTTCATATGCGTCGTCTGAAACGCGACGGGCGCACCGTCCACGACAGAGATCCGACCTCTAACGCTGGCCCGCGCCTGGAGCGAAAAGCCGCGAACATGCATCTCCACGATGTGCCGTCCGGGGACCTCCCATCCCATCGTCACCTTGCCTACGCGGAAGCGAGCGAGATCGGACGACGCCAGAAGTCCACGCTGCTTCGCCACCTTAATGGCCTTGCGAACGAACGGCAGGAGGTTCCCGCGAATAGAGACCCAATCACCGCCTCGTAGCGAGGTCTTTGTGAGCTTCCTGAGAGGCACCTTGTACATCAGCTTACTCTGTCCGGTGTCGGTGCCATCGGCACCACCGAGAGGGAACTCGTCGCGATCGTCGTAAGCAACGATGCCAAGCCAAAGAAAGTCATGGCCACTGCCCTCGTAGGGCGCGGAGAGATCTTGGATCGTGAAATAGATCAGAAACTGAGCCGCATGAATGGATGGGTCGTAGCCACTGCCTCCTTCGACGCGAGTCGCTTGAACGAGCCGAGCCTCGATGGAGAAATCGAGCGAGGACATGTCCGACACCCACGGCGAACCGAGCCCGGGCGCACCGGGCTCGCTGATCGCCTGTCCAACGAGAAGGTGGGGCCAGTCAGCGCCCGCGGCTTTGTATCGTCCACCGAACTCGGCGTCGGAGTTGACCTTGAGCGCAAGAACGCCTGACCCAAAGGCCACTTCCTTCGTTGCCGTCGACCACGTGTACCTTCCCTCTTTCAGAGCCAAGCCTCCGCCAGACACATCCGTCGAGGACCCCCACTGCGCAAGTTCCCAGGCCGGACTACAGCTCGATGGCGGGCAGAGCGAACCGGATGGCGTAGGGATCGCGTTGAAGGAGCTCCCGGGCGCCAGAACCCTCAGCCCTCGCGTGAACCCAGGGTCGACCAACAGGTTCAGATCCGTTGCACCCACCGACGCAGCGCCGATCGCATCGTCGCCGGTCGCTTGCGCTTCGAGATCGGACACTCCAGGGACACAACATGTCAGTGCGAGAGACATCCCCAGCAGGCGAAGAACACCCGCAACCATTGCGCTAGACACGTCCTGCATGTCTTTGAGATCTGGCATGTTTTTCACGACTGCGTTCCTCCCTCGGACGTTGACCCATTTGCCGTCGCACGTTGGCCCACGCCCCCGCGCCTGGTTAACGCAAGATAAGGACCACCGATCGTTGTGCGGTCTTTGCAAGAACCTCAGGGCAATCGGTGAATCATATGTCCTGTCTTGCTGGTTGGGGGCGCTCCAATTGGGCGACGACCGAGGCTAACCATCGAGGGCGCGAAGGACCGCTCAAGATCCTCGACGACGGAAGATGAGCGTGAGGATCATGGCTGCCATCCAGAGGCCCGAGGTTTGTGGTCTCGTCGAGCCAGAAGGGGTGGCGCTGTTGTTGCACTCGCAACCTTCGTTCGACTCTGTCTCTGCGACCCCAGAGTCCTCGGCCAACCCCGCGTCCGGAGTTCCGTCCACGTCCGGTGTTCCGTCTACGTCCGGTGTCGTGCCCGCGTCGGGTCGCGGTTCACAGTCGTCGACGCTGTCGTTGTCGAGGTCCCCGCAGATTGTTGGATCTTCGGGCGCGGGATCGCACACGTCGCCAGCCAGATCCCCGTCGGCGTTTGCTTGGTCCGTGTTCTGCTGTCGGGGGCAGTTGTCGACGTCGTCCGGAATCTGGTCGGTGTCGAAATCAGCAATACCGACGCGGTCCGACGCCACGATCGAGAGGTTGTCGAAGCTCGCGTAACCACTCGCGAGCAGGTCGAAGACGACGGTGACCGATGCCGTCGTCGTGTTGCCAATGTCGAGGCTGAGGCTCACGTACTGCCACGCGAAGGTGCTCGAAGACGGCGCGTCCACACCGGTGACGGTGCCCTGATCGAGCAGAACGCCCGGATCCTGAAAGCTAAAGAGACCATCCGGCGACTCGTATACGCGGAGCTCCATCGTCGGTCTCGTCGTCCCGAACGGGCCTCCGCATCCGAAGACGTCGATCGCTGAGAGGTGGAATCCGACGTTGAGGAAGCGCTTCATGCGCGCGTCAAAGGTGAGCGCCAGCAAATCGTTCTCGAAGGTTGAGAGCATCCCCAGCGCGTACGCGCCGGCCACGCTGGAGGTGTCCGTGTAAAGGCCCATGGGATCGTGGATCACCACCGCTTCAACCGTGTAGGCCTGCTGGAACCGAAAGCCTCGCGATCCATACAATGTTTCGATTCCTCGAGTATCCAGCGAGTTCCCGCAGTCGACGGTCACTGGAATGTTCGGATGTTCGAAGTCATTGGCGTAGAGGACAATGCTTCCTTGCGTCTGCGCCATGGATCGGATCGGCAAGACCGACGCGACCACGATGAAGAGCCAACCAAGGCCGGGACGTTTGCTCATCCCGCGGTTCTCCCACGTTTCACGTCCGACGCCAACGCTCGGCTCACAACCCGGCGCGCGACGTCAGAACGTCCCACCGATGGAGAACCCGTTCGACCCGGCCGAGACGGACAGGCCGGATGACGCCTCTGTGCCCAGGCGTGCATTTGAGCCCGAGGATGCAGTCGCGAGCGCGTCATAGCGGCCCGGATCGTCTCCGCTGACCAGCAGGATCGTGCCCGTGGCCACCGCGATGACGCCCACGACGGCGCTCGTCAGGGCGAGCGTGTCGACTACGGCGAGCTTCTCCTCGCGTCGATCGAGTTCGGCGAGTTCGGCGCTCGTCCGAACGCTGAGGGCGTTGTATCGCCGGACGTCGTCTCGCAGATCGACGGCCTGCCCAGAGCCGACGAAGTAGAGCGCAGCGCCTCCGCCTAGGGCGGCGGCACCTACCCCGAGACCGATCCATCCCATCGTCCGGGTGAACGCCGCGTCGCTCTTGTACTTCTCGATGAAGTCCGCCGACGGAATCAGGCCGGCATGCACGTCCACCGTCTTCCCTTCGGCGATGTTCACATCCGATCGGAAGACAATGAAGCCTTCCTTCTCGACGGAGAGCTCATGGAGGCCACCGGCCACAGACACCGGTTCGGCCAAGGGACTGACTCCGACGATGGCTCCATCGACCTTCACCGTAGCGCCCTCCTCGGACACGGAGACCGATAGCAGGCCCGAGCGCTTCCCGAGAAGATCGCGCACGAGAAGCCTCGTTGCGGTTCGAAGCTCACCGAAGATGCCTTTGAGCTCTCCGGCGTGTTCCCGCGAGATCCTCGCCTCGATCCGTGCCTCTGCGATGCTCGCGAGCTGAAGCTGGATGATGAACGTGCCACCGAGCATCGAGATGTTGCCGGTGATCAGGAAGTCAGCGCCCAGAGCGCCTCCGATCTCGGCGAGGCATGAAACCTCATCACAACCGAGGACCTGCTTCTGGGCCTCGAACGCCAGCATCTGCTTGATCTCTTGCGTCGAGATCGCCTTGAAGAGCCCGAGTCCTTCGAGGGTCTCCGGGATCACCTGCGTCAGAGTCTCGACGAGACCTGCATCCATGTCCGCAGATGCTCCGAGCTGCATGACCGCGACCTTGATGCGGTAGGTGTCTCCGAAGGCCTCGTCTTTCGTCGATCCGCGTGGGTCAGGACGTCCGGCCGTGGCGTTCCCAGGATTCGCTCCGGCCGTCGACGGTCCCTGCGGATCCTTTATGCTCGACGTCTCGGAACTGGGATCAGCTCCCGCTCCGACCGTTCCGACCGCTCCGACCGCTCCGACCGACTCCGAGCCCGTTCGATTCTCGACCGAACTCGGCGATCGAGCAGCGAGGGCGCCGGTCTTGCCTCGCCGAACACTTCCTCGAGACCTCTTACGGGCTGCACCACGCGTCGTCCCGCTCGATTTCGGGAGGGCTTGCTGAGCTGCGCTCAGTTCGGCGAGTCCTCGTTCCGACGGCGCAGGACCGCGGCACACCTTCTTGAGGACCCTCGTCCGAAGGAACCCCACCCGATCACCGATCCGGACCTTCGTCCACGCGGGCGCCGACTTCACCACAGTGACGAGGGAACCCGCTGCGACTGGGAGCCGTCTCGCCTTCGCGCTTCGGGTCAGGTGAATGGCCGTAGCCTCGGTGAGCGTGCACTCCTCGGCGATCCCAGCGCGCGGTGCCACGCACATGGCGAGAGCGGTCACGACGAGCGCGTTCACGACGAAAGTGCATGTGGATTTCATGGATTCTCCACCACGTTGACTTCCAGAAGATCGCACCTGCGAACGGCGAGGTTCGCAAGGGGCGTCGGGCAGTTCGCATCGACGCCATCCGTGCAGACTTGGACCGGCGCGCAGTAGTCGGTCGTGCGTACCGAGCCAGCCCCGATTCCCCACGAGAGTGCCTCGCCCCAGCACACCACGGAGCCGTCGGCTCGAGCGGCACAAGCGTGGGACTGCTTTGCGCTGATGGCCACCGCGTCCTCGAGAGCACGGCTGCAGCTCGGAACGGCCTCGCAAGTGGTCGATGGGTTGGGCTCGCACACGCGGAGCGGGAGAGTGCTCTCGGAAAGCGAGGTGCCAGCGCCAAGCGCCCCCACGACGCCGTCGCCGGCCTCTGCCTCATTGCTTCCCCAGCAGTACACCTCCTGGGAATCGAGGAGCGCGCAGTTGAAATGATCACCCGCGGTGAGGGCCACGATCCCGGAGAGCGGATCGCACGGCAACCGTTCAGGGGCCCCGTTGATGGGGTGGGGCGAGCCGTGTGATTTCCGGCGGCATGAACACCAACCAAGCCCTTGGTGAGCACATCGAGAAACTCGTGAGCGATCTCGTCCAGGCTCACCTGAAGGAGACGCAAGCCACCGTCATGGCCGCTGTGATGCGCGGGTTCGGAGCACCGAACTCCCCAGATCAAGCTCACACCGAGTCGTCAGATGAAGGCGCGCTCGTTCCGTGGACGCAGATCGACGGCGGACGTCTCAATGCTGGCGGAGCGTCTGTATGAGCTGATCTGCGAGCGCCCCGGAGAGCTGATGGTCTCCTTCTCGGCCGAACTTGGGAAGACAGCACGCGAGCTCTACGGACCCATGACAGCGCTGAAGAACTCCGGCCGAATCCGAACAGCCGGCGAGCGCAACCGGACGCGATATTTCCCGTCGATCGACGGCGGTGCCAACAGCACGCTGCGCGCTTGATCAGGCCGCCGCATCGAGCAGCGCCGGAGTTGGCGTCCCTTCGGCGTGCGCCGCTACGGAGCGAACGATGAAGTCCAGAAGCTCTTTCCCCTGCTTCCGGGCCGTCTGGGCCACAGTCATGATCCGTTCCACGAACCGAAGACCTCGCTCACTCTGACAACCGAAGCTAACCCGTCTCCATAGAACCAGCGATCTCAACTGGAGCTCTGCATGGTTGTTCGTGGGCTCCACGCCTTCGTTCATGACAAACGTCCACAGAGCCTCGCGGTGAGCGAGGATATCCGCGCACGACCCAGAGAG
Organism: Deltaproteobacteria bacterium; assembly: GCA_016713425.1. GTDB lineage: Bacteria > Myxococcota > Kuafuiibacteriia > Kuafuiibacteriales > Kuafuiibacteriaceae > JADJPE01. The sequence continues at coordinate 222,753 of JADJPE010000005.1, forward strand.
TCTCGCAACGTTGACCCCAACGCCGCGTTCAAGCGCGGCTTCGAATTGCCGCTGAACCGGATGCATCAACGTCTCGAGCTGAGCGCGCGTCAGCTTGCCCGCTTTGAAGCCGTGCCAGTATTCGAAAATGATCGCGCTGAGATCCAAGAGCTCGCGACCTATCGACTTCGATGGACCATCGCGCTCAGAAAACGAGACGAATCGACGAATGAGATGCGCGTGACATATCTGCCGAAGCTTCATCAACCAAAACGAGAAAACATCAGCGCGATCACTCACCAGAATGCCGTTCGCGCCACCGAAGAGCGGACGAATCGTCTCGCGTCGACCGTTGACGAAAATCCGGTACACCGTCGAAGACGCCGTCGCCAACGTCCAAAGTGACAGCGTCACACCAGCGAACAACCACGTCGTGCCGTCGGTATGCTTGACGCCCGCCGCCTCGACTTCAGCTTGCGCCTCTTCTGTTGCTGCTTTCAACGCACGGCTCGCCCGAGCCTCCATCGTACTTAGGGCACCGAGCGACACGGTGAGGCCGAACAGTTCGCGCAAGAGCTGCTGCGTCCGACGGCGGCTGAGGTGATAGACACCTGTAAGCATTGCAACGACTGCGACAAGGCGTGGGCCGAATGGAGAAGAAGGGATCACCTTGGCATCGTAAGGCGCGCAAGTTCGATGACCGCATCGTTCACACACCACCTCGTGCCGTTGCCACTCCGTGATGTGAAGGCCAACGACAAGCAATTCGACCCTCTGATAACGTCGCGGCGCACGATCCGGCGTCTTGGGCAGATGCCCCGCGCAGCCCTCACAAGCTTCGGGAAACAGAGGAAAGAACGCGTTGACCTCGTTGAGTGGCACGAGTGTGCGGTGTGCTCCCCGGTGCCCTTTCTGTCCGCCGCGTTTTCGCTCCGTCTTTCGCTTCCCACCGCTGTTTCGCGTTCCTCGAGACGTGGCGCCCGGGCCATCGCTCGATGGGGGCCGATTCGAGTTCTCTGAGTTCTGCCGAAGCTGCTCCTTTAGAACCTCGACCTGGGCCTTCAGCAGCGCAAATGCCTCCCGGAGCTCAGCAAGCTCGGCAGTGCGCGCAGCGAGCGCCGCGTCACGAGCGGCCAGATGCTCACGCAGCGCGCAGTTCTCCGCGGTAAGCGCAGATATCTGACCAGTACTGCCCATCGCGGACACCCCGACCTTTGATCACGCCGGGATCCCCGAGTCGATCCGACATTTGATCGACGAGAAAACAGGGGGCCTGAACAGATACATCGCACGTTGCTCCGAAACCGTTTCGGCACACAGGAACCGGCGTGAGGCGTGGACTCGTGGTCGTCCCATCGCCGAGTTGGCCCCGACCGTTCTCGCCCCAACACCGCGCCGTTCCGTCGTCGAGGAGGGCGCAGCTATGTCGGTTCCCGAGCGCGAGCTGCACGATCCCGCCGAGCGGTGGACAACCGGATCCGCTCGATGAGGCGCACACTCGGACCGGATTGGAGTGGAGCGCGGAAGGCTCCCCACTCCCGAGCTGTCCAGCGTCGTTTCGTCCGAAGCACATCGCCTCTCCATTCTTGAGGAGTAGGCACGTATGAAGCTGCCCGGCTGCGACGGAGGCAGCCCCGCCCGTCATCGGCTCGCAAGGCTGTGTTGTGCCTCCTGTCGCGCAAAGCGGTGTCGGAAGTTCCTCGAGGAGATCCGCCGCAAGGGTGGCGTCGATGTAGTAGTCCCCGCTGGGATTCGGAGCGATGCAGCTTCTGCTCTGACCGTTGCCGAGCTGTCCACAGTTGTTGAGCCCGAAGCAGAGCGGCTGCCCACTCTCGAGGACGACACAGGTGTGGTGCATGCCGGCCGCCACGCTCACGACGTTCTCGAGCTGCGAAGATTCCTCGCCATCGACGCATCGGCTCCCATCGAACTGTCCGCTCGCACAGACGGGAACCGGGGCCTCGTGTGCCGCCTGAAACTGGTGCGTACCGAGCCCGAGCTGGCCCGCGCCGTTGTAGCCGAAGCAAGAGAGCGATGAGTCTTCTCGAATCATGCACGTGTGCCTGTCCCCCGAGGTCAAAGAGAGGACATTGCGTGGAGGTACACACTCCCATTTGGAACCGGACATGCACACCTTCCCAGCGGTGAGCCGACGAGAATATCTCCCGCGGCCAAGCTGGGTGTTGTTGTTGGCTCCGACGCAGGAGAGCTGGTGGCTCTCGGCCTGACCCACCGTCGACGTGCTCGTGGAGACGATGCAGGTCGTCCGATCTCCGGGCGCAGCCTGGATCACGCCGCGCATCGGACGACAAGAATCGCCCGTCCCGGCCGCGCAGACCGCGACTGGATTCAAATGCTCTTCCCGGTCGCCGTGCCCCAGCTCACCGAAGATGTTGGCGCCCCAGCAGAGAGTGGTGCCCTCGACATCGACGCAGGAAACAGCCTGGCGCACCTCGAGACGCGTGGCTCCGACGAGAGGGATGCAGGTTCCATCGCCGATGCTGCCCGTGCGACACACTGGCCCCGGGAGGGTTCGATCGACTTCGGTCCCGTCGCCGAGCTGTCCGCTCGAGTTCACGCCCCAGCAGAGTACTTGGCGTTCGACTCCAGAGATGACGCAAGTGTGGGAGGCTCCCGCCCCAAGCTCGACCGCTCCGCTGAGGGCCGTGTCGTTGCCCTCACCATCGCTGCAGGTCCTCGTCGCCTTCGAGAAGGTCCCGCTTGCGCAAACAGGGACGGGGTTCGACGCGCCGTAACCATCGGCATACGAGGAGTACGCGGCCCCGGCCAGACCCATCTGGCGTCCCGCGTAGCCCCAGCACCTCACACGACCTCCCGCGACGATCGCGCAGCTCGATCCTCCGCCGACGGCCAGTTGAGTCACACCTTCGAGAGGTACGCAGGATCCGTCTTTGACGGTTCCGTCGGCACACACTTCATACAGAGCGGACGACAGGTTGTACGGCGACGGGAGTGCTGCCCGTCCGCCGACACCGAGGTGCTCGTACTGGTTGTCGCCCCAGCATCGAACCCGACCATTCAGCATCTGCGCACAGACGAACTCGTACGACGAAGAAACCGATACCGCGACGACATCCCGAAGCGGAGCGCAGTCGCCGTTGGCGCGACTCCCGCTGACACAGACCTCGACCGGGTTCGCTTGTTTGGTTGCCGATCCGGGCGCTCCTCCCATGCCGAGCGCGCCCTCGTCGTTCGATCCCCAGCAGACGACGCCGGCTCCGGCGCTCGCCCCGGTCTGGATCAGCGCACAGGCAAGGTCTTTGGCGACACTGATCGTCTGCCGACCGCTCGTCCGAAAATCCGAGCGACGAACGCAGGTCTCATCGGACTCCTTGCCCGACGCGCATACGGGCACAGGCATCCCGGTGCTCGACGCGAACTCCCCATTTCCGAGTTCGCCGTCGTACGCCGTGTCCGCCCAACATCGGGCCTCCCCACTCGAGAGGACCGCGCAGGTCATTTCGATCGAGACGCTCACCGCGACCACGTCCGATAGGGGACCGAGGCACTCTGACGTCTGGCAGGGAGCGAGGAAAGTCGTCGAGACCAAGCCCTCGCCGTTGCCGAGATTCCCGTACGCGTTGCTCCCCCAGCACATCGGACCACCGTCCTCGCCAAGACTGCAGCTCATGTACTGACCCGTGGAGATGGAGCCTCTTCGGCCAGTGCAGTTGGCGCATCCGGGCAAGATCGCCTGCTGGCCGACGACGTTGTCTTCACCAAGGACTCCGCTCGGTGCTCGAGGCCGAGCCACGGTTCGCCCTCCGGCGGCCACGTCCAGCGACAGATCGCGGGTGAGTGTGCTCTCGCTGCCGAGAGAGTCGACGACCGCCCACGAAACCTCGAAGGGCCCCGGTGTGAGGTCGTCGAGAGTCGCCTCCAAGTGCTGGCCGCTCGAGATCACGGGCCCCGTAGCTTTCTCGACCGAGCCCGTGGAGGACACGAACTCGGCCCCGAGTTCGTCGTCGAAGCTCGCTTCGGCCGCGATCATCAGATGACAAGTTCCCGGCTCGAGGAACGGATCGTCGGTCCATGACAGCGAGGGTGCGGCGGAGGCTCTCGCCGTAAGCGTGACCGAGCGGGAAGCCCCGGAGGAATTGATGGCGCTGAGGCGATAGTCGTAGGTGGAACCGGGCTGCCGCGATGTGTCGGTGAACGTCGTGCTGTTGGGCGGAAGCTCTGCGACGACGGCGAACGAGCCTCCGTCTGTCGAGCCTCCGTCTGTCGAGCTTCCATCGCGGCGCTCGAGGCGATATCCAGTCTCGAGTTCGTTCGTGTCGATCCAAAGAAGCAAGATTTGCGTGTTGTCCGAGACGCCTCCTGTTTCGAAGTTCGCAGGCGGGTTCGGAAGGGTTGTTGTCGTCACGACGGGCGACGGCAAGGATTCGCACCACTGCGAGTTCACGATGCGATACGCCTTCATGCGATATTGCAGAGCTTGGTCGGGGGCGACTTCTTGATCGAGATAGCGCTCGGAGTTTGGACCGAGCCGCGCCATCTCGACCCAGGCCTCGGCGACTGAAGCGCGACGCTCGACGGTCAGTCCGTCTTCGTTCGTCGCTTCATCCGCGAACGAGAGAAGAACGCCGCTCTCGCCTGCTTGCGCGGACAACGCCGTGGGAGAGCCGTCGGGCGCGCACGTCGTCTGGGGAGGTGTCTCTGGCTCACGACTCGGGATGCCGTGAAGGAACGATCGGTCGCACGCCACCAGAAGGAGGCATAGAACGAGCGATGTATGAGGCACTCTGAGCGGATTCACGCGGCAAGCTCAAATGTACCCGACATAGGCAATCGGTCGCCATGCATGGCGATGTGCGCGCTTCCGGGGTGAGGTGACCACGGTCGGGGAGATTCTGCGACGGGCGGGTTCATCCGCATGAGACCCGGCCGCCACAGGCTGCGCCGAAGCCGATACGCGAATCAAATGAGGTCTGTCGACGTGCCGGTGGAGACCGTCACCAGTCGAACGTGCGCCGAGGTGCGTCCTGTCAGAGATTGCGCGTGTTCTGAGGGATTCATGGCTTTCGGAACGGGGCGTTGCGTTTGGTTCTCTCGCCTACTCGCGCGGTGGGCACACCTCCCCACCAGCGAACGAGCGACCGCGGCGAAGCGAAGGGAGGGTCCGCACCAGGGACGGGAGGGTGGCCGGGGTCACGTAGCGTGCGGAGGAGGACTTTGGGGAACGCTGGCGGTCTCTTGAAACGACTGCGGTCACGGGCCCCAATAGGCGGCCACTCCCGTCGATCTTGAAGAATGGGACGTTGGGCGAAAAGACGGGCGGTCTCTCAAAGAGCCCGCGCAAGGTCCAGCCGGTCCTCCTCCGCACGTTACGCGACCTCGGCCACCGTCAACGGAGCCTCCGATTCCCGACAACCTCTACTTATCTGCGTATCCCTTCCTTCGTTTCTCTTCGACGATGCTATGCAGCGCAGCGACGGCCGCCTCTGTGGAGGCGAACGACTTCTTCATCGTGCGCAGCGTTGTTCCGCGCCGACCGTAGGATACGAAGAGGTGTCGACCACGCTGCTTGGCCGACCAGACCTTGTCCGACTCGCCGGAGATGAACTCGAGGTCGAATGAACGTCGCTCGGCGTCGAGTTCGATCCTGCTGGCAACCGACTCTGAAAAACGAAAGTGGACCCAGCAGAAATTCCGCCCTACCCCTTTCAACGGGAGGTCATGCACGGCTTTCTTCACCTGCCGCAGGTCGTACTTGCGGTTCAGCAAGACCCGATATTCGCGCAAGCGGCCTCGCTTCGCGGATGTGGGCGTAGTCTTCCTGAGTTGTCGCGTCTTTTCCTCGGTCGATGAGACGCCGCGAACGGCAGGCGGGCGCTGGGATCGTGGCGGTACAAGATATGTTTGCGTCCACTCGAATCCATGCGCGGAGAGAAGCTCAAGAATTCTCTTCGCGACACGACGCGCGCCTCGATAGCGCGGCGCAAGTGCAAGCGGACGCAGCCCGACGGCGCTGCGCAGCGTATTCAGCACCGGCAGAGGCGCGGGTCGTTCGAGGCTTTCTTCGAGGCTCGATAGCTCGCGGCGGAGATAACGCCGAACCAGTGGGCGAATGTCGAAGCTCTTGCCATCCTGCGCTTTGCTGTCGAGGACATCGAAGAACGCGTCGCTCCCGATCAGCGAGCCGACGTCGCGGCAAGTCCATTGCGGATAGCCTTCTTCGTCGCGCGTCACGCGCGCGATCCACGGGCGCATCATAAGCTTCTCTAGACGCCGCGCTGAAGCGAGACTGGAATATGGAACTGCCCACGTGCCCACTGCGACTCCTTCCTCGCAAACCGAACGACGCGACGAACCGCGGCCAGCGGCCAAGCCCTGCGACTGAACTCTGCGCGAACGCTCGCCGGCAGTCAAAGGGGTCTTCAGGTCGCCGATGCAACCACTCCGGCGACAGCCGTTGTCGAACTCTTTCCTGAATTCCACGAGGTCTTCGAAGGGATTGGTTGTGAACACTCCCGGCCGCCCGCAATCGAGAAGCGAAGATCGTCGTCGAAGACCGCACTAGACGCTCTGCGCATATCAAGACCTCGCACCGAGCCGGACAAACATCCGTCATCACGGTTCCGTATGGCTCCTCCCTCAGAGTCGAGGTCAATGTTTCGACCGAATGCAGGCAAGAAGCAGCGTTGCACGACGGGTTATTGTGTTCTCAACGCATTCGCGCGCGATGCTGCGCGTCGTTCCACGCTGGTTCGATTCGAGATCGAGATCGAGGTCGAGATCGAGATCGAGATCGACGTGGAGGACGGTCGCGCCCTTAGCCTGGATCTCGATGTTGTCGACGGCCATCTCAAGCGGATGTGACGACCAAAGCCTTCTGAGCGTCGATGCAGCCCGACGAGGCGATGCAATGCCGAACGATGCTCATACGGCGCCCGATGCGTCCGAGGATGCCACGCGCTTTCCGCCCGCAGAGGGCAACAGCGCACAGCCCGCCGATCCAGAAGGCGACCCCATCGTCATCGTACGCGGTGGATGCAAGGCCACCACCGGCTATCCGGAACTCGGCGCGCGTTGGCGTGGCGACGACGCCCACGCGCCGAACGAGCCGGCCGATCCTCTCGAGCCGGCCGACCCGCTGGATCCGCTGGATCCGCTGGTTGCCCACGCGACGCTCGATGTCTCTGTCTTCTCGGCACGGGCGCAGCGCATCGAAGTGCATTTGTTCGACGTACCGCGCGGCGCCCACGAGAAGCTTCACGTCGCACTCGACGAGGATCCCGCCACGCACATCTGGTCTACGGAGATCCCACGAGCCGTGCTCGAAAAAGCAGGGCTCACCGGCACGCTCTACTACGGATTCCGAGCATGGGGTCCCAACTTCATCTATCGACCGGCGTGGACGAAGGGATCGACGATCGGGTTCGTCTCGCACGTTGACGACGAAGGCAATCGTTTCAACCCCAACAAACTGCTCCTCGATCCCTTCGCGCTGGAGATATCGCACGACCCAGGGGGCGCGAATGACATCGACGGCCGGATCTACCTGAGCGGCGATCACGATTTCGCCAAGGACTCAGGACTCGATGCGCCCAAAGGCGTGGTCGTCGAGCGCGACTTGCTTCCCTGCGCCAAGAAGCCGACGCGCCCGCTGCGCGACGAGATCATCTACGAGGTGCACCTCCGCGGCTTCACGCGGGCCGACCCTTCGTCGACAGAGGCTGCGTGCCGCGGGACTTTTCGCGCCGCAGGAAGACGAGCCGCCTACCTGCGGACGCTCGGCGTCACCGCGATCGAGCTGTTACCCATCCACGAAGCCGAGAACGACCAGAACGACGTCGAGACCGGTGCAGGCGGTGACAACTACTGGGGCTACTCGACGCTCGCCTATTTTGCGCCCGATCGCCGGTTCGCGTGCGATCGATCGCCCGGCGGTCCAACGCGCGAATTTCAGCAAATGGTCGCGGCGTTTCACGCACAGGGCATCAAAGTCTACCTGGACGTTGTCTACAACCACACCGCGGAAGGCGCGGCCTCGAGTCGCGGCCAACAAGCGCGGGTGCTGTCGTGGCGCGGACTCGACAACGCGAGCTACTACACGCTCGGCGAGGCAGCATGGTCGTATCAGAACAACAACGGCGTCGGCCCAAACTTGAACACGCGAAGCGCAGCCGTCGAGCGCCTCATCCTCGATTCGCTCGCGTACGCGCACCACATCTTGGGTGTGGATGGATTCCGGTTCGACTTAGCCGCCGTGCTCGGGAACCGGTGCGCGCGCGGTTGCTTCGAGTTCGATGCCACGCCGCCCGACGGGCTGCTCAAGAAGATCGTGCACGCCCTTCCGGTTCGAGCGCCCGAGGGCGGGCCTGGCGTCGATCTCATCGCCGAGCCATGGGGCAGCGGCCCGGGTACATATCAGCTCGGAAATTTTCCGTGGGGTTGGGCCGAGTGGAACGGAGTCGCGCGCGACACCTGGAGGCGCGATCTCAATCGTCTCGGCCTCGAGGATGTCACACCACGCGACCTCGCCATGCGCTGGCAAGGATCGCCCGACTTGTTCTCGAACGATGGGCGGAGACCTTGGCATTCGGTGAACTACATCGCGGCCCACGACGGCTTCACGCTCAACGACCTGTTCGCCTTCGACACGAAACAGAACGACCAGCCTTGGCCGAGAGGTCCCTCAGGGGGCGGCGACGACTACAATCTGTCGTCTTCGCATGGCGGCGACCGACGAGCCCAAGTCCACGCGGCACGAACCGCGCTCGCGCTGGTGCTCTTCTCGGCGGGTGTGCCTATGATCGGCGGCGGCGACGAGTTCCTCAGAACGCAGTTCGGCAACAACAACCCCTTCAACGTAGACTCCGAAGCGACCTGGCTCGACTTTGGCCTCATCGAAACGAACAGCGACTTCTTCGTCTTTGCCCAACATGCACTTCACCTCCGCCAAGCACATGCCGCGTTTCGGCCTGATTTCTTCTGGCTCAACGCCGACGGCAACGGGAATGGGATTCCGATGTGGAGCCTATACACAGACCAAGGCCTGGTGGCCGACGACGCCTACCTCAACAACCCGTTCCATCACTTCATCGGCTATCGTCTCGATGGCACCGAGCTCGGTGATTCAGCGCGCGCGCTCTACGTGGCGTACAACGGGTGGGATCAAAGCCTGTCGGTTGCTTTGCCGCCGGTCGCGCCCGGACTTGGGTACGATGTCCTGCTCGATTCCGCGCGCCCGCGCCTCACGGCGCCGACAGAGATCCAAGAACAAGGACGCTTAACCATCGAACCGCGAAGTCTTGTCCTTCTGGAAGAAACCGAGGTGCGCCGGTCACTCTGACCGGTCGGGTGCAAGGTTGAAATGCAAGTCAGTCGATCTTGTCGACAGGCGGTCTCGGTTTAGGCGCATCCGGGGCATCGCCGTGGGCGTCGCTGTGGGCCCCGCTGTGGGCCCCGCCGGCCTCTTCTTCGATAAGGGCGATGAGCTGCGCCGCGTCCTCGGCGTCGATGAGATTGTGGCTGTGCGCCTTCTTGTAGGCGTCGCGTTCAACCTCTCGGAGGTGTCGGCGCACGGCAGACGCGCGAAGGGTCGCGGCCTTGATGAATTCAGGGTCGTTGGTGCGGGCGGCGAGATCCGCGACGATCTGCGTGCGCTCGGCTTCGAGTCCACGGGAGAGTTCCTTGAGACCGGGCAGATCGCGGGCACCTTCATCCACCATTTCGTGGATGGCGCCCTGTTTGGCATGAATGGCTTTTAGTCGCGCAAGTCGGATGGCGAGAAAACGCATCGCGTCGCTCCGTTCCGGGATCAAACCGAGCTTGCTCAGGAGAAAGCTGACCGTGGCGCCCTGCACGACCACCGAGAGGATGACGACGCCGAACGTCATGGCGATGAGCGTATCGCGCGAAGGGATCGTCGAGGGCAGACTGAGAACCAGGACCATGGACAGGCTGCCTCGAAGACCTCCCCACCACAGGACGGTGGCGCTGCGTTTGTCGAAGGGTTGGCCGATGCGTGCGAGAAACGGGAGCGGCAGGTAGACGGCCGCGGCGCGTGCTGCGAGCACCGCAGACCACGCGAGCACGATCACCAACCACTTGTCGGCGAGCACGGTCAAGCTCACCTCGAGACCGAGCAGCAAAAACAGAATGCTGTTGATGAAGAATGCCGCGTACTCCCAAAAACCGAGCACCGCCACGCGTGTCTGAGGGCTCATTCCTCGGGTCTTGCCGATGTTCCCGACCAAGATGCCGGCGACGACGGTTGCTAGGACGCCAGAGACGTGAATGCGTTCGGCCACGAGAAACGCGCCGTAGGCGGTGACGACGGTCAGCGCGATCTCGATCAGGTGATCATCAAAGAGGCTGGTTGCCCAGCTAGCGAGAAGGCCCACCGCCGCGCCGACCAGGATGCCGCCCAGCGCGACGATGGCAAACTTCATGATGGCGCCCGGAATGTTGAGGTGGCCGCCGAGCACGACCTCGAGAACGATGCCGAAGAGCACGATCGCCGTGCCGTCGTTCAAAAGACTCTCGCCTTCGACGAGTACGGCGAGGCGTTGCTCGACACCCAGTTGTTTGAAGAGCGCGACGACCGAGATGGGATCGGTGGCCGCGATCATGGTGCCGAAGAGCAAGAGCTCCTGAAAAGAAATCGGTGTCTCGAGGTCGACAGCGAAGAACTCGAGCTTCAGGATCAGCGCGACGAGGAATGCGCCCACGAGGACGCCCGGAACCGCGAACGTCAGGAGTGAAGGCGCCATGCGACGAAAATCCTGGCCCGGCACGTGAATGGCGGCTTCGAAAAGGAGCGCCGGGAGAAACACGGTCATCAAGAGATCTTGCGTAAGGTGGATCGAGGGAACCCAACCCAGGCTGTGAAGTCCGATGCCTACGAGGACGAGCGCCACCGTGTACGGGAGGCGAAGACGCTGAGCGGCGAGCCCGACGAGTGTCGCGACCAGAAGAAGCGCAACGATGGCCTCGGTCGTGTGCGCGGAGGCGCCGACACTCGCAAGAGGCAGTTGATTCAAATCAGCCGTCATACCCGTCATACCCGTCATACCCGCCATACCCGCCATACCCGCCATACCCGCCATACCCGCCATACCCGTCATACACAGTGTGCCTTCGCCCAAGGCTCCCGCCTCGCCGCTCGAGCGGTTGGATCGGCCTGAGCGGCTGGAAGATAAGCTGGATAACCGTGGATTGTCGATCTCGCGACGGCGCTGCGATTGTGCGAAAAGGGCTGGCGGTGGACGGGTCGCAAGGCGAGGGACTTCGGTGGTTCGAGACGATGCTCCGAAATCAAGGCATCGATACGGAGCGTCCGATGGAGGCCGCACGAATGCTCGTCGAGCATGCCCGCGCGGGCGCCGAGTCTGGCGAGCCGGCCCGGCACTCCGCGCCGGCTCTAGAACCTACGACGCCCACGACGCCCACGACGCCCACGGAACCCACGGAACCCTGGGAAGCCACCGACCCGGCACAGACATGGCTTCGTGCGCTCTTGCGGTATGTCGAGCGACTGCACCGTTATCGGTCGATCAAGCGTGGAGCACGCGACGAGCGTGAGGTCTCGCTCTGGTCGCCGATCCACTTCGTCGTCGGCTACGTCGCACGCGTAAATACGCAGGGGACGGTCTTCGACCACCACCTCGACCGCGTGGCTCAGCTCTTTGAGGACATGGACCGCGCCGGCATCGATCTGGTGCGGACGGAGCAGTACGGGCTACGTTTTGCGGCCGTGGCGTGCCAGGGCGCCCCCGAGGCTTTCACGCAGTGTTTGACGTTCGCGGAGGCGATGGTCCAGGGCGGGCTGGATCCGGGGTGGTTTCTCCAGTTGACGTTGCCAAAGCTGTGGCTTCGAGCGCCGGTGGTGATCGTCTTCGAGCGCCGGTGCCGGGCCGTGCACGAGCTTGGGCGATCGCTCCGGGAGAGAAAGCATTCGGTCGGCTATCCCGTTGCCGTGGGCTTAGCAGCGCTCGCGGAATACGGGCAAGACGTCGAGACGCATTGGGATGTCTGGTTGGGGGGGCTTGCGACGGTGACAAGATCGCTTTCTCAGCCCTACGCGGTATTCGAACATGGCCTGTCGATACTTGCTTTGGCTCAGCTCTCCGGCGACGAGCTCATGGCGGCGTTCGAGGTGGTGAGCGCGCTCGCCGACCACGGCATAGACCCGACCCCCACGATGCAGCGCGTCCTGAGTTCGGCGACGGACATCGACCTCGCCTCGCGCCTCGCGAATCGGGGCATCGATCCCCAGTTCGTGCTGACCGCCGGCTGGGCTGCGTTTTCGTCCCTGGGCTGGATGGCGGATGATGGTGAGCGGCTCCTTGCGCTGGCTGAGGCGGTTCACGCCGGCGGGTTTTCGACGCGCAGGCTCTTCGAGTACGGTCTTCGAACGCTGGTGGAACTCGAGCCGCACTACCCAGGCGTGGCGGCCCAGGGGCTCGCGTTGGCCGAACTCATGGCTCGTCGGGGGCTCGAACCGGGCGTGACGCTGTACTTCGGTCTGTCGCGGGTCCACGTGGTTGCGTCCAGGTGGCCGTTCGTCATGGGGGAGAGCCTCGTGCTGGCCACGCGGTTGACCGAACTCGGCGTGGATCCCCAGGCGACGTTGTCCTACGCGGTTCGTCCGATCGCCGAGATCGCTCGCGGTGACCGGAGCGAGTTCGAGAAGTTGTCGAGTGCGTTGACGGCCTTGATGTCGCGACTGAAGGCGATGGGCGTCAAGACAGAGGATGTGCTCTTTCACGATCTCCGGGGCCTGGTCGAGGCCGGCGGAGAGTCGAAGGCTTTCATTGAGCTCATCCGCCAGCTGAGCGACCTTCTTGCGGTGTGGAGCGCCGAAACGCTGGCGTTCGACGCACTCGTGACCAAGGCTCTCCCCGCCGCGCTGCTGAAGGCGATAGGAAGACCGTGGGTCCTCTCCATGGCTTTCGAGGTCGTGACGGAGCTTGCGCGCAAGCGGCGGGCCGAAGATGCGCTCGTGTTGCTGGACTCGGGTGTTGAGAACGCTCTCTTGCTTGCGGGTCTGGACGCCGCTGAGTTCCGACGGGTTCTCGACGCTTTCTGTCGGGGATATCGGGTGTTGCCGGCGGACGTGCTTTCGCGCGCGACGATCGCGGTTCGCACGATCGCGGTTCGGGCGATCGCGGACTCCAGCGCAGCCCGCCATGCGGGGCTGCCGCGCCCAGCGCCTGACGTCGGGGAGAGCGGCCGCGTCGATCTCATCACGACGATCGATCGAACGTTCGAAATTCTTGCGAGGTCGCTGGCGGCGAACACCGACGACACCGACACCAACGTCGCCGATACTGACGGCACCAATACTGACGGCACCGACACCAACGTCGCCGTTACTGATGTCGCCGGCGCCCGCCCTGACGTCTCACCGGTTCAAGACGACGTCTCCGACATGCTCCCGGCCCTCGCTTCGATGGCGGACAGCCCCGAGGCTTTCGGGGAGCTTATCCAGGCGGCGAGGGCGGAGACTTCGGCGCTCGAGCCGACGCTCAGGCCGGCGTGGCGGTCCAGTGGGCTTCACGCCATCGCGCAGGTCACTCCACGAAACCCGGCGGCGGCGCGTAGGCTCATGCATACGCTGGTGACACAGACGCGAAATTGGGGCGCCCACGCCGCGTGGATCTTCTGGTCGGCGGGTCCGGCCGTTGCACCCGTCGTCCAAGATGATGCGGTCGCATTCGTCGAGGTGTTGAACCTTCTGGCCCAGATGGCGCCCGCCCTCGATTGCACGCCCAGTGCCCCTAAGGTCGTGCTCGCACTCGCGGCGGCGGCGCGGGATGGCCCCGGGTGTGCTTTCCTGTGCGGGAGCCTCGGGGCGGCGCTATCCCGCCTCGAATCGAGTCACGACCTCATCGATGGACTGTCCCAGATTCGACCGCTGGTCGAGCGCCAATCCGAGGTGTGGCCTCGAGTCGTTGCGCCCACGCTCGAATCTCATCGCCAGCGCGCGGGTACGATGCTCCGTGCAATCTCTCGCATCGACGGGCGTGCCCTTGCAGGTGAGGATGATCTCGATGTCCTTCGAATCCTCGTGACGCAGCTCGGTGTGCGTGCCCTTGATGCCGTGCAGAGTTTGATCGTGCCGGCGGTGCGAAGTGGTACGATCGAGCGGCTCTCGCAGCACCGTGAACGACTGAATCAGTTCGTCGAGGAGGTTGGCTTTTTTGATGACGCCATCTACCGACGATTCGTCGAGATTCGACGGGAAACGTCGGTCTCCGAGATCGAGAAGAGCACCCAGGTTGCCGCGCTCAAGGCGGAGATCGACGCCCTCACGCAGTCGATTCGAGACGGTGAACTGAGCCCCGCTCAGGAGTCCAGCGGCCTGTTGGGGATCGCGCTGGTTCACGTGTTCCCTCCATCGGTCTCGGTGGCGCGGCCGTCGTACGAGGCGCTCTATCGGAGTCTGGCGGACCGACCTGAAGACACTGAGCGGTGGGACGCCGGGCTCCTTCAGCGAAGGCCAGTGCGGATCGCGCGCGGCGGATGGCAGCTGTTGAATGATTCTGAGTTCGATCTGAGCCCTTGGCGGTTCATCCTCCAGTGTCTCGAGGGTTCGTCTGCGGTCGAGGACACGCCGCCCGCAACGCTCGGCTGGGCGCTTCTTTGCGCCTGGGTCGAAGGACGGATTGCGCGGCCGGCGGTCAAGGTCGATTCGGTGAGCCGCCTCCTCAAGACCCTTCGGACCCGTCGCCCCATCGATGCGGCGACTTCGTTCGATGTGCATGTGGCGCGTGACCTGATCGCCCTCCGTGACCTGGCCTCGGACGACTTGCGTGATCGAGTCGAAGAATGCCTGCTGGCGGCTCGCGCCGAAGACGGCGAGCGCTATCGTCGTCTGGTGGATGCCAAGCTCGCGCCCGCCGCTCGGGTGGGAACGAGGCTGGTCAGGAACGTGTTTCGAACCCTCGAAGCTTGGCGAGATGGCCGCATCGACGACCAGCAGGGGACACGACGGGTTGTGGGCCAGCTTCAGAGGTTCGCGGTCGACGAGGACCTCATCGGGCGACTTCGCGCGGCATGCTCGGTGGAAGAAGTGTCGGCCGTCTTGACATCGGTGGCCGCTGGGGGCGGACAGCCGAGCCGGGAACGGGCTGACGCGACGGAGGTACAACGAGTTCATGGCGATCTCGTCGGGCAAGAGATTGAGGCGATGCGTCAGACGCTCTTTGGAAGCTCGGCCGTGCCAGGATGTGTCGTGTTTCGGGCGGGCGCGGACAGCACGGTGCTCACGTTCGAGGTGACGAAGCGACGCGCACACGCGGCCGTAGGCTTTTCGGAAGGTGTTTGTATCGTGTTCGACGTGCGGCTTTGGAACAATCCCCGCTTTCTTCAGCTGATCTTCTGGGGCGAACACGGGCAAGCGATGGGCGGCGCTCATCTACTCGTCGTGGATGACGAGCACGGTTCCTATCTTGCGCTTCCCGGGATCAATCCGACCCAAGAGCTCTTGGCGCTCGTGGATGTCGACGAGCTTCTCGACGCGGTGTTGGACCACGCTTGGCGATTGGCCGATGCGTGGGCGCTTCATGGCGTATGGGTTCCCGTGATGAGGTCCATTCACTCGAATCGGCAGGCGATTCATGAGGCGGTGGCCCGTCGAAACTGGCTGGTTCAGCGCACGAAGGGCCACGCCTTCAGCTACTCACCCTACGCCTACTCGTTCTCGGATGTCTTTGCCGTCCCGAGGCCAGTGCGCACCTCGGAGTCTCGGGCGCTCTTGAAGCACGAGTCGGAGCCCCGCCGATGAATGGGGCCGTGCGTGTTCTGGTCTACGCGATGGCAGGCGGCGTGTTTTTCGGCGCGTGCCAGAAACGGACCTTCGAGACGACCAATCCTCCCCCGGCCGCCGAGTCGTCGGCTGAGACGTCGACTGAGACGTCGACTGAGACGTCGACTGAGACGTCGACTGAGACGTCGACTGAGACGTCGACTGGGACGTCGGCTGAGACGTTGGTGCTGCCAGCGACGGGCGCTCTACCGCTGAGAAGGCAGCGCCCTGGTGCGAACGTCCAAATTCGCTCGACGTTGGGGGAAGACTTTCGGTTTCGTTGTAGCCCCCTCGATGAGGTCAAGTGTGGTGGCGTTTTCCCAGTGCGAACAGTGAACGATACCCTTCGAACTGAAGTCGCCGTGGTCCGTTCGGGGGAGGACGCCTTTCGCCTCCGGGTTGCGTCGATCGCTGAAGCGAAGCGCTCGATTCGCGTCCAGGCCCTCATCTTTAGAGGAGACGAGGCCGGACTTCATTTGAGCGGACTGCTGAAGAAGAGGAAGGCAGAAGGCCTTGATGTTCGAATCATCGTCGACGCGGTCTCAAACCGCGATTGGCAAACGCAGTGGATGTACTTCGACCTCAAGCAGCACGGGATCGAGGTTGAAGGATACGAAGCGCTCTATCTTCAGCCGCTGACGGCAGAGATCAAAGCGAGTGACCCTCTGCGCGCCAACAAGCGCTTTCATGACAAGCTGTGGATCGTCGACGGTGAAGACTCCGAAGCCGGGTTGGGCATCATGGGTGGCCTAAACGTGGCCAATGAATATTTTCGCGTAGGGAACGGTGCCCTCGGTCGATGGCGGGACCAGGACGTCGTGGTCCGTGGACAAATCCTTAAGGACCTCGTTGCGGCGTTCGACCGGAACTACACCTTCTTCAAGGATATCAAAGCCCGCCGCCCGGAGCTCCTCAATCCGGACAACGCATGGAACCTTGCGCGGAGCGTACTCGAGAACATTGGGACGATCGAGGTGCCTACCTGGATGGACGAAACGGTCGGGCGGCGGATCGCGTCGGTCCTGAAGACGCAACCCAAGCTCCAGTTTAGCCCAGCCTCTGCTCGACTCGTCCAGAGTCGACCAAGATTCGGTGAAGACTACATCAAACAAACCTACCTGAGCATGATCTCGAACGCAGAGAAGGAGATCTTCATCGCGAATGCGTATTTCATCCCGCCGCGCACGCTCATTGAAGCGATTCGGGCGGCCGCTCAGCGTGGCGTGCGGGTTGTGATTGTCACCAACAGCCCACAGACGAACGATATTCGCCAGGTCGCGTTGGTGTCGCGGTACAGCTACGCGGAGCTCCTTGGGAGCGGCAAGGTTGGGAGCGGCAAGGGACAGGGTCTTCAGGCCGAGACGCAACGCATCGAGATTCGAGAATGGCAAGGGCCCGTCGTACAAGAACTGCGCGACATGTTCCTGAGAGAATACGTGCCGCGGAGTCGGCTGATCTCGGGCCTGGAGGCTGAGAGTTTTCGCGCGACCCATGACTTGGGCGATACCTTCGAAATGCTCTATTCACTGAAGCTGAGGTCTTGGCTCTGACTCTGAAGCCAAGGTTCAGATCGAACGGCGTGGTCATGTGCGTGGCGATCGTGTCGCCGATCTTTGTCGGATGCGCTCCGTGACCGCGACGGTCGGAATCGCGTGTGGCGTCGTCGCGCGTGGCGTCGTCGCGTGTGGCGTCGTCGGTCGTGAATGCGGGTTGATCGGTCCCGTCTTGTCCTCTCAATCCGACACAGTGCCGGGACGATGGGTCGACGCTGTGGGGCTGGGTCGCCGACCGGGCGTGCGTGACGTGGTTTTCAATCGCCTTATGCGTGGCCTGAGATTTGCAGCCCAGGCCAGACATGTTTGGTACTCTTGCGACAGGTATCACACAGGCCGTTGAGGCAGGGAGGCTCCGCCCCGAGGACCTGAGGCCGAGCAACGCCGGCAGGGATTTCTACGAACCGCCCACGACATCAGCTTTGCCGGAGATCGACGACTCCGGGTGGAAGGCGTTGCCGGTCAACGTGTGCCCGAAACCTTCCGACGCTGCCTCTCGCGAGGAACAACGGATCGTGCGCCAACAGAGGTTCAATGCCGAAGGTCAACACCGTCGTCAGGCCCTCACGCCTCCAGGGATCGCGCCACAGGACTGGAACAAGATGAAGGGGCTTGGGTTCACGTTTAACGGTGGTGACGGTACGGTCAAGCTGGCGGGAGAGAGTGTTTTTCTCTGGCACAAGGGCAACACCTTCGCGGCGGAGTTCGGTACGAAGGAGGATGGCTCCAAGAAGCTCACGCTGACGCAGTCTTTCCCCGGGCAGCAGGGTGACGAGGTCTATCGCTCGGCCTCATTCGAAATCGAGTCGAATACATCCGTGAAGCCCAGCGGGGTGAGCCTCGGCAACCGGATGAGACGTGGGCAACTGGCGGACGCGCGCGAAGTCGAACGCCCCTACAACGTGACCCAAGTGTGGCTCGAGGATGTCGAGGCGCAGCGGTTCCTTGAGGAGAATGGCTATTCCTTGTCGTTGGCGCGAGGCTGCAGCGGCGCGGCTTTTCTCGTGGTCGACGGACCTTTGGGCACAAGCGCTCCGATTGCGGAGAACGCGCGGATCAGCAGCAGTCAGGAAGCGTTCGGCCTTGAGTTGTCGTTCGAAGGGTTGAACGGGGATGAGAATCGGATGTTTCTGCCCCATGCGGGTCTGAAGCCGGCCATTGAGGGTCTCGGTCGATAGACAGCGAAGTGAAGAGACCCACGGTTACGACGGCGTCGGTCTCGACACCGCCGTCGCTGGCTGTGGCGTCGGGCGCTGCGGTGGGCGATGATACGGGTGACGTCAGAGACGTTTCGGTCGCAGCTACACGGCCTTGCACCCGACGCACGCTACAGCGCCGTGCGATCGCGCCCATTAAGGGTAAATACACAGACTGGATGCGACGCGGCTACGCTCCTGCGCAAGGCTGAGTCTGGGCTGCTTGGCGCAGCGGCGATTGACGAACCACAGAACAACGAGGCATTCGGCGTAGGCGCCTCGCGCTCGCCCATGGGCGCTACCAACTGACCGTGGAGATATCGATTGTCGATGACTGGTGAGAACACCCTCACCCCGAAGATGAATTACGACGCGCTCGAGTCGCTACGGCGTTCTCATCCTGCATGGCGTCTTCTGATGGCGGACCACGCGCCGTTGGTCATCAGCTTCCTCTTCGCAACGTTCATCCGGCCCAACGTGCGTTCGATTCCCGAGCAAGAGCTTAGCTCAAGACTCGATGACCATCTGTTTCATCTGCGGGAGCGCCTTGGTTCCAAGGCTTTTCCTCGCGCCGCGCTACAGTACCTCGAATCATGGGCGAACGACGACTTCGGCTGGCTTCGTCGCTACTATGGTCCCGATCGCGACGAGCCGTGGTTCGACCTGACGCCCTCGGCGGAAAAGGCGATCGGTTGGGTGGTCGGACTGGAGCAGCGCCAATTCGTCGGCACCGAATCACGACTGCGTATGGTGTTCGAGCTCCTCCAGCAAATGGTCGAGGGCA
The DNA here is from genome assembly GCA_016713425.1 of Deltaproteobacteria bacterium. Taxonomy (GTDB): domain Bacteria; phylum Myxococcota; class Kuafuiibacteriia; order Kuafuiibacteriales; family Kuafuiibacteriaceae; genus JADJPE01. The sequence goes on from JADJPE010000005.1 coordinate 242,046, forward strand.
CCGAGACGAGTCCCGAGCTCCGAATCGCAGATCTCGAAAAGAAACGCGCCGCGATCGACGACGAGATCCAAAAGATCCAAGCTGGACACGTCGATGTGATGGACGACGCGCGCATCAAGGACCGCTTTCAACAGGTTGCGGCTACGGCTCGAGACCTGCTCGCTGATTTTCGCGAAGTGGACGCGAACTTCCGAATGCTCGATCGCGACGTACGCGAGAAGATCACGACATGGGAGGGCGGTAAAGGCGAGCTCCTCGAAGGCATCTTCGGCGCGCGCGATGAAATCGTCGACTCCGATCAAGGTCGAAGCTTCCGCGCATTCTGGGATCTTCTCATGTCGCCCTCGCGTCAAGAGCAGCTCACGCGCCAACTGGCGTACGTCTTCGAACTTCCCGCGGTCCAGGCGCTCGCTCCGGATCGTCGTTTGCTTCGCATCCACTATGATTGGCTCGAGGCGGGCGAAGTCACGCAGCGTACAGTTGCACGGCTCTCGGCGCAACTACGCCGATACCTCGACGATCGAGCATGGCTGGAGAACCGTCGAATCATGGGCATTCTCCGCGAAATCGAACAGCACGCCGTAGTCTTGCGCGCGGTGCCGCCCGACGGAACGTTCATGGAACTCGACGCGCCGGCGCCCGAAATCAGCCTGCCCATGGAGCGCCCACTGTTTACGCCACCTCACAAAACGCGCATTGACGACCACGTCGTCACTCTTGGCGACGATGACTTAGCGACCGACAAGTTGTTCGAGCAGTTTCACGTGGACAAGACACGCCTCCTTGCCAACGTGCGCAGGTCTCTGCAAACACGGACTCAGGTCTCACTCGCCGAGGTTCTCGAAGAGAACCCTCTTGAGCAGGGACTCGCTGAGCTCGTTACCTATCTCGCGCTGGCCTCGGATGACCACTACGCGCTGATCAGCGACGCCGGCGCAGCCCAGACTGTGTCATGGACCGACCCTGTGCGTGGCCCACGGCGCGCACGGGTCCCACGCATCATCTTCACCCGAGGAGGTCGCGTCTTTGATGTCTGAACTCTCTCACGTCGTCGTCGCGCTGATGAAGGGCGTGGTACATCGAGCTGACGATGAGGCTCTCTTCGCCGTGCTGGTCGATCTGCAGACACGCATCCGCGACTATGTGAGCGTGATCGGGCTCGACCTCCTGCTCGACGAAGCGGAGGGATGCGCATTTCTTCGACAGCGCGAAGATGGAGCGCATGCGCAGGCGGGGACCGCCTCATTGCCACCGCGACTCGTTCCGCGGAGACAGCTCAGTTATCCCGTGAGCCTACTCCTCGCCCTTCTTCGCCGACGGCTCACCGAGTTTGATGCGCGCGGCGGCGACGCCCGATTGGTGCTTCGCCGTGATGAGATCGCGGAACTCGTCCGCGTGTTTCTGGCCGAAACGGGCAACGAGGCCAAACAGCTCGATCGCATCGATGCCCACCTCAAGAAGGTCGTCGAGCTGGGCTTCCTTCGGCCACTGCGCGGCGAAGGCGAGCAGTTCGAGGTTCAACGCATCCTCAAGGCGTTCGTCGACGCACAGTGGCTTCACGAGTTTGAGCAACGTCTCGCGGCCTATCGCGCCCACCATCTCGATGTTGGAGATGATCGATGAATAGCGATCCGACGAACACAGGACCGATGACTGCGGGTCCGATGAGCACAGATCCGATGAACGCAGATCCGATGAACGCGGAGGCCCGCGCTGGGTTCCGTCTCGAACGACTGGAGGTCTTCAATTGGGGTACTTTCCACGAGAAGGTTTGGGCCGTCGAACCACAAGGCGCGAACGTGCTACTCACCGGCGACATCGGGTCGGGGAAGTCCACGCTGGTCGACGCCGTCACGACGCTGCTCGTCCCGCCTCAGCGCATCGCGTATAACAAGGCAGCGGGCGCCGAGGCACGCGAACGAACGCTCCGATCGTACGTTCTTGGCTACTACAAATCCGAGCGAGGCGACCTGGGTGCAAAACCGGTGGCGCTTCGCTCTGCCCAGAACGTCTACTCGGTCATTCTTGCTCAGTTCATCAACGATCATCTCGAACAGACCATAACCATCGCTCAAGTCTTCTGGCTCAAGGATCCTGACGGGCAGCCCGCTCGTATGTTCGTGGTCGGCGATCGACCTCTCTTTATCCCAAAGGACTTTTCCGGTTTTGGTACCGACATCAGCGATCTGCGCAAGTGCTTACGACGAACGCAAGGCGTCGAACTCTACGACTCCTTCCCGCCCTATTCCGCCGCGTTCCGCCGTCGTTTTGGGATTGAGAGCGACCAAGCGCTCGATCTGTTTCACCAAACCGTGTCGCTGAAGTCCGTGGGCAATCTGACCGACTTCGTTCGACAGCACATGCTTCAACCCTTCCCCGTCGAGGACCGACTTGAAGCCCTCGTGCGCCACTTCGACGATCTCAACCGTGCGCACGACGCCGTACTTCGCGCGAAACGCCAAGTCGAGCTTCTCACGCCGCTCGTCGCGCACTGCGACGAGCATGCGGCACGCGTGGCCGACGCGGAATCTTTGCGGCGATGTCGACAAGCGCTCCGCCCGTGGTTCGCGGAGCGAAAGCTCGAGCTTCTCGGCCTACGCGTATCCGAACTCGAAGCAGCCATCGAAGAGGGGCAACACAAACTCACCGCGCTTCAATCGCAACAGCAAGACGAACAGCACCGACGGGATGATCTGGTTCGTGCCATCGCCGAAAACGGCGGCGATCGCATCGCGCACATCGAGCGTGAAATCGAGCAGAAGATGGAGATGTGTGCCGATCGGCAGCGGCGCGCCGATCGATACGCTATCAGTGCACGCGCGCTTGAGCTCCCCTCGAAGGTCGACGCCGAAACCTTCGTTGCAAACCGTCGATCGGCCGCGGCGCTTCAAGATCGAGCCCAACACGACGAGGCCAGGGTAGACAGCGCGCTCACTGACGCCCACGTCGCGTTCAAAGACATCCGCAAGCAGCACGAGGCCGTCGAGCAGGAACTCCGATCGCTGCGCCAACGCCGAAGCAACATTCCGGCACGCATCGTGGCGCTTCGCGCTAAGGTCTGTTCCGAAATCGGCGCGAACGAGACGGAGCTGCCTTTCGTTGGAGAGCTCCTTCAAGTACGGGACGACGAGAGGGAATGGGAGGGCGCCGCCGAGCGCGTGTTCCATGGATTTGGCCTTTCACTGCTCGTGCCCGACGCGCACTACGCCGAGGTTGCCCACTTCGTCGACGCGACCCACCTCGGCGAGCGACTTGTCTACTATCGTGTGCGCGCGCTGCAAGCCTCCGCACACGTCCAGTTGCACCCGAACTCGCTGGTTCGCAAGATCGTCATCAAGCCGGACTCGGACTTTTTCTTTTGGCTCGAAGCCGAACTGAGCCGACGCTTCGACTACGCGTGCTGCGACGATCTTGTCCAGTTTCGTCGCGAGCAGCGCGCGATCACGCGCGCCGGCCAGACCAAGGGCCGGGGTGACCATCACGAGAAAGACGACCGCCATCGGATCGACGACCGTTCGCGATATGTGCTCGGCTGGTCCAACGCGGCCAAGATCACGGCGCTCGAGACAGAGCTCGCCCGACTCGAGAAACTCGCGCAGCGTGCCGCTGACGACATCTTGCGCCTGCAACACGAACGCGCGGCCGCGAGGGAGCGCGGACACAAGCTCGATCGCCTGCTGGAGTTCGACACGTTCGAAGACATCGACTGGGCGCCGGTGGTCGTCGACATCGAACGTTTGCGCGACGAGAAGGCCCGACTCGAATCTGATTCGGATCGATTGCGCGCCCTTCGTGTGCAGAAGGAATCGACCGAGGCGACGCTCTCGAAGTTGGCGATTCGCATCGGGGAGATCAACAGTCGCATCGCCGTTCGACAGCATGAACGGGACACCGCAAGAGATCAGATCGCGACCTCGACGCGCGATCTCACTCAATCCCCCGACGAGGCCCGAGCCAACGCCGGCATGGTCGGCGAGCGTCTCAAGGAGCTTCTCAAAGATCGGGCGGCGTCGGAGATCACGTTGCGGAACGCGGACAGTCGAGAACGGGAGCTGCGGGAGCAGTTACAAACGGAGTTTGACGCGACCCAAAAATCGGTTTCTCGCCTCACCGAGAAGATCGTCAACGCCATGCGCGAGTACGCCAACGCATACCCGCTCGACACACGAGAGGTGGATGCAAGTGTGGCGTCAGCCGAAGAATTCCGGTCGATGCTCGCGCGGCTGGAAGCCGACGACCTCCCTCGATTCGAGAAGCAGTTCAAAGAGCTTCTCAACGAGAACACCATCCGCGAGATCGCGAACTTTCAGTCCCAGCTTCATCGCGAACGGCAAACCATCACGGAACGCGTCGCCATCATCAACGATTCGCTGCGAACCATCGACTACAACGAGGGCCGATTCATTCGCCTCGAGGCGTTGCCTTCGAGCGAAAGCGACATCCGCGACTTTCGACAACAACTCCGCGCGTGTACCGAGCACTCGCTCACGGGCTCCGAAGATGACGCCTACAGCGAGGCCAAATTTCTCAACGTCAAGCAAATCATTGACCGTTTCCGCGGCCGGGACGGGATGACCGAACTCGACGCACGCTGGACGCGCAGAGTCACCGATGTACGCAACTGGTTCGTGTTCTCCGCCTCGGAGCGGTGGCGCGAAGACGATCGCGAGCACGAGCACTACACGGACTCAGGTGGCAAGTCCGGCGGTCAGAAGGAGAAGCTCGCCTATACCGTCCTCGCGGCGAGTCTTGCCTATCAATTCGGGCTCGACGTGGCCGACTCGCGCGCGCGAACGTTCCGTTTCGTCGTGATCGATGAAGCGTTTGGCCGGAGCGCCGATGCCTCTACGCGCTACGGTCTCGATCTGTTTTCTCGGCTCCGATTGCAGCTCTTGATCGTCACACCGCTCCAGAAGATCCACGTCATCGAACCCCATGTCGCAAGCGTCGCGTTCGTCCACAGCGAAGAAGGCCGAAAATCGATGGTACGCAACCTGACGATCGAGGCATACCGGGCCGAAGCCAAACGTCGGACTGCGGGACAACGTCGCGTGGATGTGTCGCAAACGAGCCCCCGGGACGCATGGCAGGACACCACCCAACCGATTCCGCGGGACGCACGACAGGACGCGCCGCAAACGAGCCTGTGGGACGCATGGCAGGACGTGCCAGAGAACATGCCGTAGAAGGTGCGGAAGAGACGTTTCACCGATGCACAGACGCAGCAGGCCATGATCGATTGGACCACGCCGGGTCATATCAAGGCTCAGGTCCAGCGCGCGTGGGATCGCGGACAGATCCTCAGCGCACACTTCACGGGAGAGCCGCTCTTCCCGATGCGCCTTGCTCTTCGCAAACCGAAACGCCACGCCCTCGCGGAGCGATTTGACGAGGTCCGCGCGTGGATTCGGCTGCTCGATGAGGGAAGCCGCGCGCATCGCGGGCACGGGTACGACATCCAATGGACGGAGTTCACACACCGTCAACTTGGTCGAAACCGCGTGCCCGAAGGGCTCGTCATACCAACCCAAGACGACGCCCTTCAGCTCATCGGCAAGCGCCGATCAATGGCACGATTCGATGCGCTGGCCGCACTCACGATGCGTCGCCTACCCGAGCTACGCGAACGGATCGCACGGAAGCCGCTCCAGTTGCTCGACGATGACAACGCGTGGCCACGTATCATCGACGTCGTTGCGTGGATGCACGCCAACCCGCATCCAGGAATCTATGTGAGGCAGCTCTCCTTACCTGGGATCGATACGAAGTTCATCGAGGCGCACCGAACCGTGATCACAGCGCTCCTCGACGCACTCAATCCGGCGATCGATGCGCCCACGGCGAATTCGAAACGATCGTTCGAGCAACGCTTCGGGTTTCGATCCAAGCCCGTCCTGGCACGGTTTCGATGCCTCGATCCAAACGCGACGCTCGGTGGACTCACCGACATCACAGCGCCCATCGCAGAGCTCGCACAACACCCGCCGCCCGGGCGCAGCGTCTTTATCACCGAGAATGACATCAACGGCCTTGCGTTTCCGCCGGTGGAAGACGCACTCGTCATCTTCGGGCTCGGCTACGGCGTCGACGCCCTCGCTGAACTCACGTGGCTCGCGGCGCGCCGCATCGTGTACTGGGGCGACATCGACACCCACGGCTTCGTCATGCTCGACCGTCTTCGCGCGGCATTTCCTCACGCCGAGTCGCTGCTCATGGACCGCGCAACCCTTCTCGCACACCGCGATCAGTGGGTCGAGGAAGACGTACCGCACAAAGGACCATTGACTCGCCTTACCGGCGAAGAACTCACACTCTACGAAGCACTCGTCGCCGACGAATTCGGCCAACGAGTGCGTCTTGAACAAGAACGGATCGCGTTCGACGCACTCGACCTATGGTTGCGCAGCAATGCCGCAACGGAGCCCGGCCTCGACTCGACAATGCGCACGCGCTGATCGAGACGCGCTGATCGAGATATGGACGCCACGCCGAGGGCTCTCGTGTGTCCGCGAGATGCTCGTCCATCCATTGCCCCGGCTCCGCGATGTCGTCGAGGCTCGCGAGTGCCACGGCATCGCGCATACCGTCCACGCTTGTTCGCGGTCGACCGGTGCGTCGTCAGCGTCAGCGCAAGAAGGGCGCGCCCACCATCACGTGTGCCATCCATGCGATGGTGCCGGCGAACAGCGCTCGTCCTCGGCTCAGGCCGTGGACCGCTCGCGCGCCGAGGGTGGCGAGCGTGATGCCCCAGAGGACGCTGACCGGCACGTAGAAGGGCATCGCGGTCGCCAGGGCCGAGAACCCGGCGACGACGAAGACCACGACGTCGGGGATGAGCCACCCGACGACCGAGGACACGAGGATGCTCCCGCCGGCGACCTGCTGTGTCTGTCGCCACGCCGCGCTCCCGCCGAGCCGACGCGCGAGACCGTGGAGGACGCCGCTCTTGACGTAGAACATGCCGGCATAGATCGGCACCGCGAACGCCGCTTCCCAGGCGTAATAGGAGGCGCGTGGGATGGGGAGGAGGAGCGGTCCGGACGGCTGGTGGCCACCGAGGTGAAGCGCAAGGAGGAAGACGGCCCAGGAAGCGCCGGTGATCAACGCCGCCTGGAGTCCCCACCGCGCATGTTCGGATCGGGCGAGGCCAGCGAAGGTCGCCGACGGCCGGACGAGCAATCCCCACGGCGCGGGCGTCACGGCCGGGTCTCCGGGACGAGGACGACGGCCCGGCCGAGACGCGCGCCGTGGCGATCGTAACGCACGTCGCGGATGCGGACCTCATGACCGCCTTCGCTGCGCTCGACCTCGAAGGCAGGGAAGCGGATCCACGTCTCGAGGCCGGGTCGGAGCGCGAGGGCCTGACGCGCTATCGGACCGTCGCCAACGGCGACGTCGGGGTGCGAGCGCCGCAGGATTGGATCGGCGAGCCAGTCGAGCTCCGCGAAGAGATACCGGTCGCCCGCGCGCGCGACGACGTCCCGGGCGAGCGGCCGCGCCGGAAGGGGGGCGGCCATGACGGCCTCGACCTCCACGCCCTGCTTCGCGTACCAGGTTCGCGCCTGGGCCCGGGCGAGCGCGCTGCCCGCCACCATCGCACCGGCGTAGACGGCGATGCCGAGGACGGTGCCCGTCGCCAGGCGATACACCTCGACCCGAGCGCCGAGGCGCACCCGGAGCGCGATCAGGATGCCGAGCCCGGCCACCCACGCGACCTTCGCCGCCAAGGGCGGCCAGCTCGTCCCGAGCACCAGCGCGGAAGCGAGCAGAGCGAGGATCCCCCAGCCCGCCAGGCTCCTTCGCGAGTGGCTGTGCGCGAGGAACACCGCCGCCCCGGCGGTCAACCAGATCCAAGGGTCGATGATGAAGACGGCGTCTCCGTAGAACCACTCATCCGAGAACGGCATGAGCAGCCGCACGCCGTAGTTGTTGAGCCAGTCGAGGAAGGGGTGGGTCAGAACGCCCAGCACGGAGAGCGCCAGGATCGCCCGTGGGTCGACGGGCGGCTTGCCTCTCGGTCTCCGGAACTTCCGGTCGACCAGAGTGATGATCGCGGTGAGGACGATCGGCAGCACGATCATCGCGAGGACGCCGTGGGTATGACCGCGACGAAATCCCAGCGAAAAGTCCCTTCCGAGCACCCCGCAACCCGCGTCGATGTCGGGGATGTTGGCGGCGATGATGAGCGTCGTCCGGGCCAGGGGCGTCCACCGGTTGAAGCGGGTCTCGCCGAGGGTGGCGCCGATGAGGGTATGGGCGAGCGGATCCAAGGTGCCAGGAGCTTACCGCGCATCACGGGCGGCCCGTCACGGAAGTTCGAGCCGCAACCACGAGGGGGTCCGCGCCAGGCGAGAGGCGACCTGCGCAGGCCCTCGACCTTCTCGGATCGAGACAGCAACCTGATAGAGACATCAATCCGAATGGGTGGCCGGCCGTACGAAGCGCGCCCTGAAACGGGCGTGAATGGGTCACCGGCCCCAGCTGGCGCTCGTCGCGCTTGAGTCGCGCAAGCTTACACGAGGGGCGTGGGCTCAGGTCGACCCCTTCGACCCGGGTCTCTGGGAGCCAACGGAGCTGGGCGTCACCCCATCGGCATGGGTTCGGGCGCGCCTCATGGGCTCGCGAGCACCCTCCGTCTCGCCATGGCTCAATCCCTTCATCAATTTGAGTCTGCGGGAAAGCCGGGGCAAAAGAAGGTCAATGGCCAATGGCCGATGGTCAATGGTCAATCGCGTGGTTGCGATCTACGGCGACTGGGATCCTACTGCTCGCGTCTTCGATGGGCACCCCACTCTTGCTCGGCGGCGAGGCGATTCGCCGTCGCCCCATGTCGCGCCGCACCCAAGGCGTCACCGGTCTCTTCGGCGACCGCAGCCATCTGTCGCAGAATCGCCCAGCGAACCCAGGCGTTGTCGTACGCGGTGGCCAGCGACAATGCGGCCTGTCGGAGCTGTTCGGCGCGCCGATGGGCACCGAGAAATTTCGCAAACTCTGCGTCCAACCGAAGGAGGTGGCCGCGTAAGGTCGGATGGCCAGACTTCCGGGCCAGTCCCTTCCTCGCCTTGAGCCATGCTTCGGCTGATCCTTGCCCACGCAGGAACAGGCGCAGACGGGACTCCGCGTTCGCCAGGTGGAAGTGGCATATCTGCAGGGGAAGCCGGCGCGGCAGTTTCATGGCCATGAATGCGTGAAGCGTGTCCTCGAGTCTTGAGCCGAGGTCATCGACCTCGACGAGATAGAGCGCATGATGGGCGAGCCATTGACTTCGACGCCATCGACCCGTCCGGGGTCCAGTCTCGATGAGACGACGAAATTGCTCGAGGTGGTATTGCGCATCTTCGTTTCGGCCCAGCATCGCAAGCAGCGGGGCTGCGTAGCACAAGAACGTATGACCCTTCGCCACCTTGCTCTCGGCGCTTTCGAGCGCCGTGCGTTCGATTCCTTTCTGAATCCAATGCCAACCGAAAGCGGCGTGACCCCGCATCAGGCTGTTCCAGGCGAGATCAGCAATGCCGGTCAAGTAGTCTCCGTTCTCGAGAAGGTGACCATCTCTCGTCAGCAACTGCGCCATCGACATCTCAGCGTCCTGAACCATTCCGCCGAAATGTAGGGCATGTGATCGACTCACGCCGGCGCGAGCGCGTGAGGCGGGATCCTTTGCTTGTTCGGCCATGGCGACGGCCTCGTCGGTGCGACGTTGTCCAAACCGACGGAATCCGAGAAGAGAAGCCGCGAGCCCCATCATCGAGGTGTACTCGATCGCCTCTCGTGACAGGCGATGGCGCGGAACCGCTCCCCCAAGGCGAAAGCCCGCGCTCAAGAATGCGGCCGAGTCGATCTGGAAGTAGGCGGTGCGAGCCAGATGCACGAGAAGCGAGGCGTGCATGCTCTGTCTGATTTCAACCTCGTCGCTCTTCGAGCTATCACCTCGTCGAGTTCGGCTGTCGATAATCCAGGAGACACCGCCGCCCATGAGAAACACGAACAAGGACCGCAAGACGCCGATCACGCCCCCCTGCGACCGTGCACATCCCAGGGCCGAAAGCCCATGGCCGATCTCGGTACGCGACGCCTCCGTGTTCAACTGAGCCAAAAAGATCCGCGCGCGCAGCAAGCGAAGACCCACCGCATCGATCGCAGTCGGTGCCTTCGCCAAACCATCGTCCGTGGCCTTGAGCGCCGCATCGACTCGTCCACTGCGAGCGGCCGCTTCGGCAAACAACTCGAGTCCGTGTCCCCATTCGAGAGCCTGTCCCTCGGCTTCCGCGACGATTCGAGCGTGATTCAGGTGCACGTAGGCGTGCTCATAGTCTTGGCTGCGTGCCGCCCAATCGCCCGCCGCAATGCAGGCAGAGACGATTCGGCTCGACTCGCCGGATGGATGAGAACGAAAGAAGTGAAGCGCCACTTGGTAAATATCGTTCCTCGATGCGCGGGCCTGGAGAGCACAAGCAAGGGCCCAGTGCCAGGTACGTTCGCGTTCTGGGCCGACGTCGACGATGACGGCTTCGCGAACGGCATCATGGAGCGTATCGAGCAAGGGAACCGTGCCTTCGTCTTGCACGACGCGAGTGAAACCTCCGACCGTGAGCTCGGTCCAAAATCGGCTGAAACCATCACGGAAGTTGCCAAGGCGTTCGACGATGTCGCGTCCTATCGGTGATCCGGCTATGGCGATGATTTCGAGCCCACGGCGCGCGGGCTCCGACAGGCTTTGGGTCCTGGCCACGATCACGGCGTGAAGCGAACAATTCGGGGACGAATCTTCTTTTTGGGTGGCGAAGTAGCGCAGAAGCTCGATCGCGAAGTACGGACTGCCCCGCGATTCAGTCGCGATTCGAGAAGTTGTCGCGTCGGTCGTGTGGGAGTTCTGACCGACGAAACCTGCGTCGACTGTAGTGCCAATGATTCGTCGAATGACGGATGGTTCGAGCGGATCGATTGGAACGATCTCGAGGTCTCCCCCGGTTGCGGAAAAGCTCTGCATCATCGCAAAGACGAGCGTGCCGACTTCCGATTGAACGACGCGAGTCGTGCCCACGATGAGAATGGGTGCCGAAGCATGCCCGAGCGAAACGAGCGCCGACGCACTCTCGAGATCACCCCACTGGAGATCGTCGATCGCCAAGAGCAGCTTCTTGTCCTTCGCGAGGTTGATGAGCAGTTCTTCCAGTCCGCGGAGCCCTCGCCGCTTGGTGCTCGCCTCCGGCATGCTCGAAGGCGCCGTTCGGGGCGCGAGCAACGACGACGACGAGCCCGATCGGGTCAGGGTCAGGGTCAGCATTGGCTCAAGGTCGCGAAGCACCGGAAAGACCGACCACAGCGGTTCGAGGTCACGAGGCAAGATCGCACTGACCCAGCCCGGGTTCTGCGATTTGAGATACCTGGCCAACGCATCGACAAGGGCGTCGAGCGCCTTGTAGGGGACCAGCTCTCGCTCGTAACATCGGCCACGCAACACGAGGACATCCGATCGCTCATCGAGGTCAGCCAGAAACCGTTCCACCAGCGCCGTCTTTCCGAGACCGGAGTCGCCGCTGACCAAGATCGTCTGAGCCCGGCCGGGCACGGACCAAGCTCGTTCCGCGGCCGCGCGCAGGCGAGACAGTTCTCGGTCGCGTCCGACGAAGGGGGGCGTGGGCATCGGACCTGAGGCCAAGCTTGGTGCGTCTGGGTTCAGTCGCCGCAGAATCTCGGTACCCGAGGGACGACGGGCCGGAACGGTCGAAAGCATCTCGATCGCCAGGGAGGCCAGGTCCTTCGCCTCAGCCGGTACGATGGCGTCGATCGGTTTTGGGGCGCTCAAGGTTTTTTGCGCAAGAAGCTCTTTGTAGCTGCCGCTGAACGGGAGGCTGCCGGTCAACGCCTCGTAGAGGATGGTTCCCAGCGCATACCAGTCGCAAGCACTTGTAACCGAACCCGAGTCGAACTGTTCCGGCGCCATGTAGTGAGGCGTTCCCGACCACTCTAGGCCTCGAGCGCGTGAAATGGAGCCCAACCGCACCGCAGCCTGGTCAGCCTGGTCAGCCTGGTCAATCTGCTGAGTCTGAGTCTGGTGAGTCTGGAGCGGTTCCGGATCGACCGCAGGGGCAAGCTCGGCCGCGCGGGCAACGATGCCGAAATCAAGGATGACGATGCGTCCGTCGTCGGTCACCATGAGATTCGACGGCTTGATATCCCGATGCACGAAGCCATGGTCGTGCAGCGCACGCAGTCCCTCGCTCGCTTGTAAGAATGCGTCGCGCAAGCGAGTCATCGAGGGCGCACCGGGAAAGTGCAGCGTTGTGGCTGGCGTCGGTACGCCGGGGGCGGTCAGCGCGCCTTCGGCGGTCGGTGCGCCGAGGCGTGTCGGTGCGTCGAGGCGTGTCGGTACGCCGGGGAGTATCGGTGCGTCGAGGCGTATCGGTACGCCGGGGAGTGTCGGCGCGTCGAGCGATGCGTACGGCGCCGACGACTGGCGAATCCAATCAAGAAATGGGCGCCCTCGAACCAGCTCCATCGAAAAGAACCAGACACCTTCGTCCTGAAAAAGCTCGTAAAGGGTCACCAGGTTCGTATGGACAACTCCAGCAATGGTTCGAAACTCCTGCTTTAGCTGCTGAATCGCCTGGGGCCAGCAGGCGTGGAGTGTCTTGAGAGCGAGGTTCTCTTGTCGGACATGGTCGCGGGCTTCGTAGACCGAGCCCATGCCCCCACGTCCGACCTCTCGTATGATCTCGAAACGGCCGGCATACGCAACGTCACCGACCCGCCAACGATGGCGCGGACGCGCCACGTCGTTGCGCACGGACGCAACCCCGGAAACAGAGGCATCCGGGGGCAGAGTCCCGCTGAAGTTCTGTCGTGGATGCGACATGGCGCTTCCGCTCAGCGAAATGATGACGTCTGGCGGGGAGGGGGTCCAGCGCCAATCTTCTGCCCCCCTTTCGGTCTCGTTTTTCAGACGCGTTTCGACGCGTTTCGACGCGTCTCGACGCGCCTCGACGCGCCTCGGGACGCTGTGGGCTCTACACCGACAAGAATGTGGGCTGTGCTGCAACAACCCATCCGCGATTGCCCCAGGCAGCGAAGGCGGGCGATGCGGAGAAGACAAGCGATCAGGTCGAATGAAAGCTGTGGTGGATCATGCGTGCCTCGACGACGTCGACGTCCTGCCCGCAACAATGGGTCGGGTCTCGTGGGAGCCGAAAACGACGCGCCAATAGGCTCCGCTTTTGGGCGGTCCAGCGGCGGGAGAACTACTGCCGAAAGGTCCATCCCTCGTCTTTGAAGTGAATCGGGGTCCTTTTGTCGCCACCGACTCCGAAGCCTTCTCGGAGGATGTCGAGGTGCGCCTTGATTTCCTCGGGCGTGGCTCTCCGCGCGGGGATCTTGATGACTTGGCCGTCCGGGTCTTTGTTGAACCCCCACGAGTGCGTATCCAAGACCGTGACACGCTTTCCAGTCACCACGCCGATGGAGAGCAGAGCTCGCCACTTCGTGGTTCCCATGGCCTTCGAAGGCGCATGCCGGGCCGGAGCGTCTGAGAACTTCTGCCTTAGCGCTGGCTCCTTCAAGAGCTCATCGTGCGTGTAGTAGAAGGGCTGACCGTCGTCTGGAGGCGAGGATGGGTCAACGACCAGGCGGGGTGCATCAAAGCCGGGATACTTGATGGGCTGGTTGCTCCGGTCGACGGTCTGCACCCACTGAAGCTGTGAGCCCTGGTGACCATCCCGCGCTGCGGTGAAACGAACGCCGCGCTTGGATGCGTTCAGCTCGAGGGCGGTTGAGCGAATTCTCCAGGGGATGCGAACATGCAGTTCGTCCCCTGGACGAACGTAATCAGGCCGCCTTCGCTTGATTCTGAGCGCGCGGTTCTTGGGATCCCGCCACACAGCGCGCCAGTGGCTCGCCGCGTACCCGTAGGCGCAGGCGAGCTCGCTGAGCGTGTCACCTCGCCCAATCACAACCTCTTCGTAGTGAGGCGGGTGTGCGCTTGCGATGTTCGCAAGCAGCGACGCGCCAAGCAGGGCGCCCGTCATGGCGCCGTGACCGATGGTGCCCCTTGAAAGCGGAATCGGCGCAGAACTCGTCGCAGAACTCGTCGCAGAACTCGGCGCAGAACTCGTCGCAGAACTCGTCGCAGAACTCGTCGCAGAACTCAGCGCAGAACTCGACGAAGAACTCGGCGCAGAGGCCGGGGTCGTTGGCCACCAGAACCTCGTTGCGTTCATGCCGCTCCGCCCACGGGAGCTCTCGAGCGAGATTCCAGCCCGCGCGAGCGGATGTGCTCTTCCACCAACGGAGTGGGTTGTCCAACGATCCTCTCGCGAGGCATCTCGTGACGCCAGGGGACGATTCCTTCTGATTGATATCATCTTCGGGTGAAGGCAGTTTCGCGCGGGCTCGAGGCATCGTTGCGCTCCTTGTGGCGTGACTCCGAAAAAAGGCTCAAGACGGCCGAAGCACTGATCGTCGACGAACCGACAATGCGGTGCACATCCGTCATTCGTCGGTTCTTGCTGTTGCTCTTGCCCGAGCAGACGGGGCGCCCCCCGCGGGGGCGACCGGACGAAGGGAAGATTTCATGATCTCGAACATCGAAGTTTCTAGCGGCGACAAGATCTCGTCCATTCGCTCGCCTTCGAATCGGTCGAAGTGAGACTCGCCCCCCTCATCGGACAGGTCTAATCGCTGCAAGCCCGAGCATCAAGGGCATCGAAGGCATGTCCGCGGGCATGACATAGCGCCGCCCAGCAAGCGCCCGCATGCCCTCGAAAGGCTCACACCCGTTCGCGTGAGGATATTCTCGAACATGAGTGATCTGCAGACCGGCGTCGATCACCGCCTGCAGAATGTCCGCAAGCGTCCACTGAAAGCTGACGGCCGGAACGGGGTTCTCGAAGATGGGCTGCGGCTCGAAACCCGACGGCGCGAGCGCTGCGTTGACGTAGTCACCCACGCCTGCCCGCTCAGTGATCGGTGCGTCGATGAAGTAAGGATCCCCACGCAGACCATCCGCGCGAAGACTCCACACGATCGGATGAAACTCGACGAGGACGAGACGGCCGCCAGGACGTAACACCTGCCGAACACCGGTCGCCCATCGACCAAGATCGCATAGCCAGCCGACGCTTCCGTAGCTAGAGAAGGCGACATCGAAGCGCTCGCTCGTGTGCTCGAACCAGTCAAACAAGTCGCTACGATGAAACTCGGCGGGAATGCCTGACTCCGCCGCGAGTTGGCGCGCAAATGCGATCGCCTCGTCACAGATGTCCACGCCGGTGACACGCGCGCCGCGCCGCGCGAGACTGAGCGTGTCCTGACCGCAGTTGCACTGCATGTGGAGAAGGCGCACTCCGTCCAGCGATCCCAACAGCGCGAGCTCCTCAGGAAACAGCGTGTCACCGCCCTTCGAGAAGAACTCCGACTGACCGATCTTCTTGCGGTTGTGGGCCGGTGTTACCGCATTCCATGATTGTCGGTTCTGCTCATGCATCCGACGGCGCTGCTCTTCTGTCGGGCTCACCGTGGCGAGCTTGTAGCACACACGCGATGAATGCGGAATGGCGTAGGTCTCACCGCCGACGCCAGACACCTACCCAACGCCCCGCGTATAGTGGCCTTCTGAGCATCAGCTCCAAGCGAGACTGTGGGCACGGAATCGAAATCCAGGCGCAAACGGGAGCCGGCCGTTGCGCACGCGGCATACGTCATCCGTGGGGCTGGCCGCGCAATCCTCCTGGTCTTGTTACCCCTCTTCTTCTCGCTCGGATGTCGAATAGGCCTCGAACCGCTCGGCGTCGCCGACGCTGGGAACACCGAGGACGCCTGGGACGGGGGCACCACATCCGATGCCACCGCCCTATCCGATGCCACCACCACCGCCCCCGACGCCACGCCGTCGGCCGACGCGAAGGTTTCGGCGGACGCGGCCACTTCAGAAGACGCGACGGCTTCATCGGACGCGGCCACTTCAGAAGACGCGGCGGCTTCACCAGACGCGGCCACCATGTTCGACGCGGGTGCGGCGACTGAGCATGCGTTTGGTTTCGGTGTCTTCAGTCACGGCGACGTGGGCAGCTACGTGCTCTCGCCGGACGGCGTGCGTGCCTACTTCCACACCGACATGGCGGAAGACGGTCGCTTCGACCTCTACGGGGTCGACCTCGACGGCAGCCATCTCGTGCGGGTCCACCCACCGCTCGCGCCTCACGAGGACGTCTATCCGGCCGGCGTCCGGCTCAACGCCAGCGGGAGCCGCATCTTCTTCCGGGCCGACCTCGAGGTCTACACGCGCTGGGAGCTCTACGCGGCGCGACCGGACGGGACCGATCTCCGCCGCCTCTCGGGTCGAGTCCAAGCGCTCGGTGATGTGAGCTCGTTCGCCGTCGTGGGCGACGGAACGGTCGTCATTTTGGGAGACTTGGAGACCGACGGCAGGAATGAGCTCTACGTCGCGGGCCTCGACACCCCGACTCGCGAAAAGCTCAATCCTACGCTCGTCGACGGCGGAAACGTGGTCGGTTATTGGACTTCGCCGGATGGTTCGTGGGTCGTGTTTCGGGCCGACGCCGAGATCGACGAACGCTATGAACTGTATTCCTGGAACATGACGACACGTGCACGCCACAAACTGAACCCTCCGCTCATCGACGGCAGTTCCGTCAGCGCGAACGTAACTATTGCGCAGGACAATTACGTCGTCTTTCGAAGTGACGGATGGGTGCTCAACGGTTACGAGGTCCAGCTCGTCTCACCCGATGGATTGAACCACAAGCGCATCTCGGGTCCCATCGCCAGCGGCGGTCGGGTGGAAGAAGACGTCGTCGTGACGCCGGGTGGGCGGGACATCTTCTTTCGGGGCGACCTCGACACCCCGGGCACGACAGAGCTCTACGCCTACGATCGCGATCTCGGGACGAGAGAGAAGCTGAACGATGTGCTTCCTCCCGGTGGGGACGTGACGGATTTTCGACTGGCCGGCACGGAAGCCGATCGTTGGGTCATCTATCGCGCGGACCAAACCATCGACCAGCACTTCGAGCTCGTCGCCGTCGACAAAGTCGGGGCACGGCGAGTCTTCGTCGACCCGGACGTCCTCCACACGGGGCCGACCGTTTCAACCGGATGGCAAGTCACGCCGGACGGACAATCGGTCGTCTATCGTGCCGACCTCGGCGCGGACGGCAGTCAGGACCTTCTTAGCTGGGGACGCCCGGTATCTGCGCCCAGCATTCCCCTGAAAGTGAGCGGCGATCTCGTCGCGGGCGGGAACGTCTCGACCATCGTCGTGAGCCCAACCTCGGAGGGCATCGCCTTCGTCGCCGACGCGTCGGTGGACGGGAAGAACGAGCTCTATTACGTGGGTACCACCGGCGGCGGACGGGTTCGCCTGAGCACTCCAATCGAGGCGTTGAACGGACGCCAGGTGAGCGCCGTCTCGTTCACCGCCGATGGCGACCACGTCGTGTTCGTTTCGGACCATCTGTGGTCGGACGCGCTCGATCTCTTCGTCAATCGCATCGACGGATCGAATCTCGTGCAGCTCAATCCGAAGACGACGGCTCAAGAGGGATTCGCGGATCGAGACATCATTCAGATCACGCCTGACTCGACCCGCATGGTGGCGATCCATGAGGATCCGGGCGGCTCGCGGCTCGTCTCTGCGAACATCGACGGAACCGACTTCGCCGTTCTATCGAGCAGCCATCCTTGGGGTCACCGATTGATGCCCGACTCAAAGACGGTCGTGTTCGATGCGGAATCGGGTCCGGCGCGTCTGTTCTCGGCCCTCCTCGATGGCAGCCGGACCATCGACATCGGCGGCGAACGAACGTCGCCGTCGCAGTGGGGATATGCGTTCACGCAAAGCGCTGACCAAATCGCATTTCTTGCCACGCCAAGCGCCGGCATGCGCGGACTCTTCGCCGTCAAGCCCGACGGCACCGAGCCCCACGTGCTGCACAATCCTTCGATGATTCCCGAAGGCGACGTCGAGTCCGCCATCATCATGCCCGACGGCGCCCATGCGATCTATGCCGCCGACGAGTCGGTTGATCAGCGTCTCGACCTCGTCAAGGTATCGCTCGACGGCTCGACACGCTCGGTCTTGAGCTCGTCGCTCGGAAGCGTCGATGACTACGTCCTCACCCCGGACGGGCGCAGCGTCGTCGTGCGGGCGCGTACGTTGGGCGACCTCAGCCCTGGCTTTGAACTCTACGCGCTCGACACCTCGGCCACGGATCCGATGGTCTCTCTAAGCGGTACCCTTCAGGCCGATCGTTCCGTCCTCGCACCCATCCAGATCACGCGAAACGCCGAACGCGCCGTTTTCGTCGCCGATCTCGACGCCAACGACCGCTTCGAGATCTACGCTTCATCCATCCAGGATGGCACGCGAATCAAGTTGAGCGACCCCACGGCCGTGGCCCCGCAGATCGACGCCTACGAGTTCTTGGTTACACCCGATTCACAGCATGTGGTCTACTTGGCGGGGGACGATCCGGATTCGCGCCGCGACCTCTACGCCGTCACAGTCGACGGCAACAATCGCAGGAAGCTCAACAATCCCGCGAATGCGACAGGTTCGATTCAACTTTTTCGCCTGAGCGAGGACTCAAAGTATGTCGTATTCCTGGGCGACCAAGACGTCGAGGCACACTACGAGCTCTTCTCGGTTCGCCTCGAGGACGGCGTCATCACCAAGCTCAACGCGCCGCTTCCAGTGACCTGGCGACATGAAAGCTGGGGCGACGCTCGATACGTCGGGTCCGTCTTTGAGGACTTCCGGGTCTCCCGCGACAGTCAGCGCGTATACTACCGCGCATCCGCCAACAACCCGGATCAGACGAACCTCTATTCGGTCGGCATCGACGGCCAGAATCGCGCGCAGCTGAATCCGCCGCTACCGCCCCACGCCCGCGTGTTTGGATATCGCTTGTCGCCCGATGACGCTTGGGTGCTCTATTTTAGAAACAACCAAGCACTGCGCGACGTCCAATTCTACTCGGTCCCCGCGGTTCGGTAACGCGATGAGATGGTCCTCGTCCGTCGGCTTGAGTCGACGCGAAAGCACGCTTACCCCGCCGTCCCTTGTGGTTCCGCTTAACGCCGGCGAGTCAGCTTTTGATCTTTCTTGCGAGTGTGTTCCGGCTTATGCCGAGGAGCCGAGCTGCTTCCGACTGATTCTCGTGCGCACGCTCGAGCGCGCGCTGAATGTGCGTGCGCTCGATCTCGTCGAGGGTCGGGAACGAATCGGGTGATGTCGCCGGACCCGTTCCTTTGTTGGCGGCGGGAAGAACTGGGAGAGGGAGGTCGTCAGCCTCGATCCGCTCCCCGTCCATTACGATCAGTGCGCTTTCGATGCAGTTCTCGAGCTCTCGCACGTTTCCGGGCCAGGAATAGTCGGCGAGGCGGACAAGCGCTTCGCGCGAGAAACCAGGGGCACTCCGTCCGAGACGGCGCGCAGCGACCGCCTCGAAGTGGTGGGCCAACCGCTCGATGTCGGTGCGGCCTCTTTCTCGGAGTGGCGGGAGATGGAGTTCCACGACCTTGATTCGGTAGTAGAGGTCGCTGCGAAATCGCCCATCCGCCGTCATCTCCTCCAGATCACGATTGGTCGCCGCGATGATACGAACGTCGGTCTTGATCGGCGTGTGCCCGCCTACGCGGTAGAACTCGCGATCCTGAAGCACACCGAGCAGCTTGCCTTGCACGGCCAGCGGGAGTTCGCCAAGTTCATCGAGAAAGAGCGTTCCGCCCTGCGCTCGATCGAACTTGCCGAGAGCAAGATCGTCGGCGCCCGTGTACGCGCCACGTTCATGACCGAAGAGCTCGTTCTCGATCAACGATGGCGGGAGTGCAGCGCAATCCACCTTGACGAGAGGCTTAGCGGCGCGGGCAGAGTTCACGTGGAGTGCGCGGGCAAAAAGTTCCTTTCCCGTTCCGCTTTCTCCTCGAATGACGACCGTGGCGTCCGTGGGCGCGACCTTCTGGGTAAGGCGACAGGCTTGCTGTAACGCGTCTGATTCGCCGACAATCCGATTCAACTGCCCACTGATGGGCATCGGGCGCGCAGGCGGATGCGGTGCCTCGGAGAGATCTCGATAGAGCGAGGTCGCCTCGATCGCCACCGCCACTTCATCCGCGAATCGACGAAGCGTTCGTTCATCGTCCCGCGGAAAGGCGCCGCTTCGTTTGTTGAGGAGTTGTAGTACGCCGATGATGTTCCCGTAGTGATCGCGCATGGGCACGGAGAGCACTGACTCGGTGCGATAGCCGGTTCGCGCATCCACGCCCGGAAAGAACCGCGCCTCGGTCGTCACGGTCGGAACGTTCACCGCCTCGCCGGTCTGGACCACATGGCCCGCGATGCCTTGCCCGGGCTTGAGACGGATTTCTTCGATCTCGGGCAAGTGCGCAGCGATGGACACCAGCTCGCTCGTCCCAGGGTCGACGAGATAGATCGTGCCGCGATCCGCATCCATCGCGATCCGTATGCGGTCGACGAGACGGTCGAGCAAGCGATCGATCGCGATCTCTTGGTGGAGGAGGCCGCCTACGGCAAGAAGGAGTGCACTGGTCGCGTCTGAGCTCTCGGAAGACATCCAGGCAGCTATGGTATCGCCGCTCACCGCCCGCACGCTACACCTCGACCGAGAGGCCTTCACGGGCGGCGAGGCACCAAGGAAAAAGCCCTCTCGCGTCGTTCTCCATGCGCTGAAGGAAGGCGTCATCGTGCGCCGGATCATGATGAAACAGGACGAGACTCCTCGCACCACACCCCTTGGCGATTCGGGCCGCACCCGCATAGCTCGAGTGCCCCCAGCCAACCCGCCGCGAATATTCGTCATCGGTATACTGCGCGTCGTGGATCAGCAGATCGACGTTCCTCCCAAGGTCGAGCAACGCGTCATCGATGGATCCGTCCTCTCGATGTTCGGTGTCGGTCGCAAAACATAGGCTTCGGCCCCCGGCCTCGAACCGGAACCCAAGACAGCCCTGGGGATGATTGAGGCTGCGGACGGTCACGTCGATCGACCCCACCGAAAACTCACGGCCGGAGTTCAATGAATGAAACGACATCGTGGCCGCCATCGCCTTGAGCGGCACCGGAAAGGTGGGCGTTTGCATTTGGCGTAGGAGAACGTCCTCGAGACTCACCCCATCCTCATCCACTGGGCCGTAGAGTCGAAGCTCGGTCTCAGGCCGAAATGCAGGCGCGAAGAACGGAAAGCCTTGCACATGATCCCAGTGGAGATGTGTGAAGAGAAGCGAGGCCTCCAGCGGGCGCATCGGCGGTATCGGCAGCGAGGCGTGCTCAGACACGAGCTTCACGCCCAACGCGCGGATCCCAGTGCCCGCATCAACAATAATCCGGTCGGGACCGTGCTCGACTTCAAGACACGTCGTATTGCCCCCGAACCCTGCGAACGCCGACCCACCCGTCGCAATCGAGCCTCGCACGCCCCAGAACGTAACTTTCATTCGCGTCATCTCCTTCTCGCACGACCGCATAGCCAGCCCCGTGCCACGCAAACAAGGACGCCTTCCGCCAGCGGGGACCATATGCCTGCACCAAACCGACGCATTCGGGTGCGCCAAAGTGGTGCAGCGAATCGAGACCCTTGCCGCCACGTCCGCGAGCGCGGGTCGCCGTAGGTCGCTCACGGCTTGGCTTCGGAAACCGCCACTTCCGGATGTCCGGGCGGTCGTCGGTGGATTCGGACGTTTCCGCACAGACGCCGGACGCTCGTTCGCTGAGACAGCCCCGCGTGAAGCCCGCGCGACGAGAAGGCACGCTCGAAAGGTTGGCCCGATTTTTGTTATGCAAACTTGGCGAATGACCAACCCCATCCGCAAAGAACGACAGCCCACGTGGACGCCACCCGCACCCGCGTCAACCAGCGAATCGAAGGCGCCCGATGCCTCGGCCGCCCCGAGTCAGCGCGATCAGGCAAACGGTCGCTCGACGCCCGGCCCCCAAACATCGGCGATCGATGAGGTCACTCGAGATCCCGGAGACCAAGTCGCCGACCGAGCAATTCAAGAAGCACTCCGAGCGACATCACCACACCCACCCAGACACTCCGTCCACTCCGTCCCCAACGTGGACGACCTCATGGTCGCGGGGGCCAGCCTTGGTGACCTCATCCACCATTCGGAAGCGCTGCTTGAGGACATGGTTCGCCAAGGCGGCCTCCAAGCGGCTTCCGAGTTCGTCGATCGCGTTCGGGGCGAAGTCTACGGCTCAAAGTACGGCGGCTCGGCGCCCGACGCGGGCGTTCCCGAGGAACTTGTTTCGGAGCCCGACGCAATCCACGCGAAAACCGACGCCAAGTTCGTCGCCCTTGCGCAAGTCGAAGCCGCTCTGAAGACCTTGGTGGGTCGTGCCAACCGAGTGGTGTCCGATTTCGTATCTCGCGCGGTCGCTCTGACCGAAGGATCTCTGTCCGTTGCGGAGGCAAGAGCGAAGGACGCCATCAGCCGCTATGGGCTCGGATCTGAACATCTCACATCCCCCGAGGGCTTTGAGATGGACCTTCCGACGATGGCCTCCGGTCCCGAGGCCAACGACCTCGCGGGGGCGGCCCAAGAGATGGCTCGTTTGGCTGGGCAGGAACGAGCGGCGGTCGACAAATTCCTCCTCAAGCATCGCCTCAAAGCCGAAGCCGTGCGGCAGTGGACAGAAACCTCGCTGAAGACCTCGTCCATGGAGGACCTCAAGCTCCCGGACGAGGCGCAGCAAGAACTCGACACGATGCGTGCGGACTATCAGAAGCAACAGGAAGCGTTGATCCACGCGCATCCAATGCTGGCCGCCTATCGCACGGACATCGAGGCCCTCCGGACCATCGCTCAAGGTCCCTCGCCCCAAACCGCGCGACTCATCCGCCAAGCAACGTCAAAGGTGCTCGACGCCGTCGACACGATCCGCAAAGCCATCGAACAAGAACCAGAAACGATTCTTCGTTTTGCGGCGCCCGTCGAAGCGGCACGCCAGCAAGCCCGAATCGCAGACGGGTCCGTCGAGGATCGACTCACGCGCGACGCAGTGCAACATCAACATGACATGAAAGCCATGACCGACAAGGTGCTTGCCGGCGCTGGTCTCGTGTTCACGGTCGCAACGAGCCTCGTGACCGGGGCGGCAGCGACAGTCGCCACAGGCCTGCTCGTCGCATTCGATGCTCTCACGATGCAGCGCAACGTGAACGACTACCTCCTCCTGAAGGCCGCGACTGAATCTGACTTCGACATCAACCGGTCACTTTCCGATCAGAAGCCAAGTGCGGTCGGACTGGTTCTCGACGGCCTGGTCATGGCCGGTGACGTAGGCGCACTCGCGGGGCCGCTTCTCAGAGGCAGTCACCTGCTGAGCCCGCCCGTGCCCTCGTCCATGCCCTCGCCTGTATCCTCGTCCATGCCCGCATTCGCGTCCCCATCCGCCTTTGACAGATTCGGCGCGAAGGTCGTGGACATGGGTGACGCGGTTTCGTGGCCACAGCGTCTGTCTCTGGCTTTGACGTTCGGTTCATCGGGCGTCGATGCCTTCGCCGAGGAGGCCTCCGCCCCTCAGGTCCACGCGCTTCTCGACGGACAAGACCACCCAACAACACAGGCGACCGAGCAAGGAGCCAAAGCCGCAGTCGATCCGGCGTCGATCGAAAGCGCACCGCAAACCCGCGAGCCTCCGAGCGTCTTCGGACCTCAGGCGATCGAGCGGCTTCGTTTCGGCCCAAAGTACTAGATGTGCTCGGCCGAAATGCCGATCCCTTCGTTCACTGTTCCCGGTTCACATTCACATTCCCCGCTCCGATTCGCGTTCCTCATGCCCGGTTCCCTGCTCCCGGGTCCCCGTTCATGCGACGCCAATCACTCCCGGACGATGGGCGACAACGGAGAGGAGCTGGGGGCTGGGAGCTGGGAACAGGGGACGGGGAACAGCAATCGGAGCGGAGAATGTGAATGTGAACCGGGAACAGTGAACGAAGGGATCAGCATTTCGGCCGAGCACATCTAGGAGAGCGCTCCGCGGAGCACGCCGAGGAGCCGAAGATAGCCCGCATAGATCTCTGAGGGTGTCGGACCTTCTTCGTCCTCTCGACCGCGACACACCGCCTCGTAAAGCTCCAAGCTCGGATACTGGCGAACGAAAGTTTCGAGCGACAGCCACAGAAGCTGCATCAGGTGAGGGCGAGCCTCGACCTCCGAAACGGCGTGCAGTGCGCCCACGTTGCGAACCATATCGCCAATGATCTCCACGTCGCGCATCAGGCCCGGGAAGGCATCGGCCAGCTCGGCAATCGCAGCTTGAAACTCCGCGACGCCAGGGGCCTCACCATCCTCAAGGGGAACTCGGCGACCTGGCTCGTCGGCGCGTGACTCGACATCAAGGAGAGCACGCTCGGCCTCGTCCAAGAGCTGGTCGAGAAACTCCTCTCGAGATCCTTCGGGCCCGATGGCCGCGATCGCTGGCTTCATGAAGTCGGCCCCTCCAAAGGAAGGCAACACACCGCTGCCCGCCTTCGACGTAGCCTAGCCGGGGGCGGAACCTGAGACAACGCCGTTTATTGACTTTGACGGGCCCCGATGCATCGACCGGTCAGCGTCGCGGGTGGGTGCGGTCGTACACCGCGCGCAGGTGCGACGAGTCAACGTGGGTATAAATCTCCGTGGTCTTGAGGTCCGCATGCCCGAGCATCACTTGAACTGAACGCAGATCGGCGCCCCCATGAACCAGGTCCGTCGCAAATGCATGTCGGAGTTTGTGCGGCGATACGTCACGAGGAATATCCGCCGCACGTCCCACTCTTCGCAGAATGCCGAAAGCCGCCTGCCGCGTGAGAGGCCGATCCGGGGCCCGTCCAGGAAAGACCCAGATCGAGGTGCGCTCCCCAAGCCTCGCTCTCCGCTCGCCGCCCAGATATCGGTCCAAACGATCGATGACCGTCTGCGCCATTGGCACGACCCGTTCCTTGCGCCCTTTGCCTCGGACGCGAACAAGGCCTTCGGCCAAACCGAGATGGCCGAGCTCCAGCCGAACCGCCTCCGTGACGCGAAGGCCGCAGCCGTAGAGGAGACTGACCAGCGCGCCGTCGCGCCCCGAACCCGTCGCGGCCGCCGCCGAGAGCATTCGAGCCACTTCCTCGCCAAGAACACGCTTCGGAAGCGGACGCGCCACCTTCGGCAGGTCGATCTTCTGGCACGGGTCGGTGGTCACCTGCCCCACTCGGGCCAGGAAACGGAACAGGCCGCGCACGGCCACGAGCATCCGGGCCTGGCTCGAGGCCTTGAGCCCGGCGGCGCCAAGCGCCCGGAGCCACGACGAGAGGTGCAAGGCGTCGACCTGACGAGCGTCCTCCAGACCCTCCAGAATCATGAGGTCGGCGAAGCTTCTGAGGTCACGTCCGTACGCTTCGAGACTATTCGAGGCTAGGTTTCGCTCGACCGCGAGGTGACGCAGGTACTGATCGATCTGCGCGTCCAAAATGCGGGCCGACGATGGCGCCTTATGTGTCTTATGTGTCTTCGTCGCCAAGACTCAATGAGCCCCCGATTTCCAGGCGACGAATTCTCGGAGATCCGGCGTGGCTTCGAGCGTTCGGTCGGCCAAGCGGTCGACGACCGCAATCATCAGCTTCAAGGCCGCCTGAGGCTTGGTCCGCTGAAGGGCCGCCACGTCGCGACGGGCGATCTCCAGAACCCGTGTCGGTATATCCGCAATCGCCGTACAGAGCCGGGGGCCTGATCGAAGAATGGCCGCCTCGCCGAGCGACTCGAATGGACCGAGTGTCACCAAGTCCACCTCCCGCCCATTTGGGCCCCTGACCGTCAACCGAACCAGGCCCTCGACGATGACGAAGAAGCTGTCGCCGATCATTTGCTCGACGAACAAGGGCGCCCCGGCGGGGACCTGCTTCGGTTCGGCGATCGCGGCGATGATCTGGAGGCCGGTCTCAGTGAAGCTCCGCAGCAGCGGACAAGCCTTTAGAATGCTTGCGTTTTCGTGCCCCACCGAGCGCCTGCCTAACGCATTTCCTATCAGTGAGCTACGCGGCGGGCAAGAAAACGCCCCACGCCAGAGGAAGCGCTCAGGTGTGGACCCCTGGTGAGACCTGTGGTCTCCTCGCTCGACCACCCACACCAGAGTGCCCTCCATGGAAGATTTGCAGCTTCTCGCCACGAGCATCATCGACATCTTTTTGCACCTCGACCAGCACTTGGTCGCATGGGCGCAGTGGATGGGCCCCTGGCTCTACCTGCTTCTTTTCGCGGTGGTTTTCGCGGAGACCGGACTCGTGGTGACGCCGTTTCTTCCCGGTGACTCGTTGCTTTTTGCCGTAGGTGCGCTCACGGCGGCCGAGGGATCCCCGATCCACCTAGGCACGGTGATCATCCTCCTCGTCGTGGCGGGTGTCCTTGGGGACGCCTGCAACTACGCAATCGGGCACTACATCGGCCCTCGCATCTTCACGCGAGATTCGTCGATATGGCTCAATCGAAAGCACCTCGTTCGCGCTCAGAGCTTCTATGACAAGTACGGGGGCAAGGCGATCGTCTTTGCCCGCTTCGTACCGATCGTTCGAACGTTCGCGCCCTTCGTCGCAGGCATCGGCAAGATGAGCTATCGACGCTTCGCGTTCTTCAACATCGCCGGTGCCATCGCGTGGGTGGTCCTCTTCAGCGTGGCGGGCGCCATGTTCGGAAACATTCCGGTCGTGAAGAAGAACTTCCAGTATGTCATCTTTGGAATCATCTTCGTCTCGATACTCCCGGGTTTCATCGAGTTCGCGCGCGCCCGTCGCGAGGCCCGAGCCCTCAAGGGGAGCGCGATCGTCCCGCAGACCCCAGATGTCCCGGACGAGCCGGCTGGAACGAGCTAGCGGGCTTGCAACGAGCCAGCGGGCTTGCAACGAGCCAGCGGGCTGCAACGAGCCAGCGGGCTGCAACGAGCCAGCGGGTTGCAACGGAGCCGGATGGGTGCACGATGAGCCTTGGATGGAAAGCGGCCGTCATAGCCTTCTTGGCGGTTCTTCTGATCGGCCTCAAGATCTGGACGGCTCGAAGACACTTCGGGGCCTTCTGGGCCGAGCACCGGCGACGGAGGGTACGCGTTCCGGTCGACCCGTCGTCTTCGCCGGCGGCGCCTCGTGACGACGGACCGTCCGGCGGGGCTCCGCCGGCCGCGCCATGATTTCGGGTGTCGACGAACCAGCGAAGATGATACCCGGAACGCATGCGTGTTCCGGCCTTCCTGAGTGAAGCCCTCGAACAATTCGAACCCGTCATCGGCCTCGAGGTCCATGCGCAGCTCAAGACCCGATCGAAGCTCTTCTCGACGGCGGCAAACCAATACGACCCCGGGCAACCGAACCAATTCATTAGCGCCTACTGCCTTGGTCTTCCCGGCGTGCTGCCCGTCGTCAATGCCAAGGCGGTGGAGCTCGCGGTTCGCGCTGGGCTCGCGTTGAACTGCCAAATCCGGACCACGAGCATCTGGTCCCGAAAACAATACTTCTACCCGGATCTTCCGAAGGGCTATCAGATCTCTCAATACGACGAGCCCGTTTGCGAGCACGGACACCTCGACATCGAGGCAACCAAAGGCCCCAAGAAGGTTCGAATACTTCGCATTCACATGGAGGAAGACGCGGGCAAGAGCATTCACGTCGACGGCAGCCCCTATTCGCTCGTCGACTACAACCGTGCGGGCGTTCCGCTCATCGAGATCGTCTCGGAGCCGGATCTCCGGAGCGCGGCCGACACGGTGGAGTACCTGAAGCAGCTTCGCGCCATCTTGCGAGCGATCGATGCTTGCGACGGCAACATGGAAGAAGGTTCTTTTCGATGCGACGCGAACGTCTCGATCCGCCCGATCGGTGAAACGAAGCTGGGGACGCGCTGCGAGATCAAGAACGTGAATTCCTTCCGTTTCGTCGAACAAGCGATCGAATACGAGATCCTTCGGCAAGCACAGCTCATCGCCAAGGGCGACGTCGTCGTACAAGAGACGCGACTCTTCGACAGCGCAAGGAAGGAAACGCGGTCGATGCGCAGCAAGGAAGAAGCGCACGACTATCGCTATTTTCCGGATCCCGACCTCCCGCCCCTCGTCCTCGACGAAGCGTGGGTCGACGACATCAGGGCGCACCTGCCGGAGCTTCCGGAGGCGACCAAGGCCCGTTGGCGAGCGCTGGGTGTTCCTGAGGAGCACGTCTTGACCTTCGTCGAAGACCAGGGCCTCGCCCGCTTCTTCGACGCCGCCATAAGAGGGCATGCAAAGCACGCGGTAGGCATTGCCCAGCTCATCAAGGGCGAGCTGCTTCGAGAACGCAAGAGCGACGTCCAAGCGGTCGACGTCGATGCGCTCGGGATCCGTCCTGAGGATCTCGCGGAGCTCGTCGAGCTTCGCGAGTCCGACAAGATTTCGTCGACCCAGCAGAAGAAGCTCTTCACGGCCATGCTGCAAAAAGGCGCGCCGCTCGCGACCCTCCTCGAGGAAGAAGGCCAACAGGTCGACGATCCTTCCCTCCTGAAACCCATCGTCGACCGCGTCGTCGAAGCAAACCCCGAGGTCGTCGCCAAACTGAAGAGCGGGAACCTGAGTGTGATGGGCTTCTTCGTGGGGCAGGTCATGAAGGCGACCCAAGGGAAAGCGAAGCCGGCGCTCGTTCGGCGTTTGATCGAGGAAGCCATCGCCAGTAGCCCCTGAACCCGCGCGGGATAGGCCGACAGATGAGCGAGAAGAGAATGAACCCTTCCAGTTTCCCAACCACCTCGGATCTCCAATCTTCGATCGGCTTCGAGACCCTCGCCTATCGGCATGGCGTCCTCAGGCTCTTAGACCAAACGAAGCTCCCCGTCGAAACCGCTTATGTTGACGCCCAGACGGTCGAAGACGTGGCGCGGGCTATCGAAACACTCCTGGTGCGGGGCGCCCCAGCCATTGGATTGGCCGCCGCCTTCGGCATGGCCATCGCAGCCCGAACGAAGACGCCCTTTCCCGAAGCGGACGCGCGACTTCGGCGAACGCGCCCGACCGCCGTCAACCTTTTCTGGGCGCTTGACCGTATGCGTGGCGTCTGGTCAAGCGACCCGCAGTGCCCGGTCGATCCCGAACGTCTTGAACAAGAGGCGCAAGCTATGTTCGACGAAGAGGTCGCGGCCAGCCTGCGCATGGGCGAACTCGGCGCCGAACTGATTCCGGATGGTGCGCGCATCCTGACCCACTGCAACGCAGGTGCGCTTGCCACGGCAAGGTTTGGCACGGCGCTGGCCGTCGTTCGCGCGGCCCACGCGGCGGGGAAGCGAATCAAGGTCTACGCAGATGAAACGCGCCCGGTTCTCCAAGGTGCGCGGCTCACCATGTGGGAGCTCATGCGCGACGGCATCGACGTCACGCTCGTCGCCGACGGCGCGGCCGCCCATCTCTTGGGGCGCGACATGGTCGACTGCGCCATCACCGGCGCGGATCGCATCGCGAGAAATGGCGACGCCGCCAACAAGATCGGCACCCGCGGCGTCGCGTGCCTTTTTCGAGCGCATGATCGGCCGTTTTATGTCGTAGCGCCGTGGACAACCGTCGACCTCTCGCTCGCGAGCGGTGATGAAATCGAAATCGAAGAGCGTTCATCGGACGAGCTCACGATGTTTGGCGGGCGCCAGACGGCGCCTGACAATGCGAAGGCCTACAATCCCGCTTTCGATGTCACGCCCGCGCACTGGATCAGCGACCTCATCACCGACCGTGGCCGCACGGGTCGCGACATCGCCGCGGGCCTTGACATACTTTCGCGCAAGCGCTGAACCGATGTCGCGCGTGGATTTTATTGGCTGTCCGTGCGAGGCGCACGGCGCAATCCGGATTTCGAACACGCTCCATCATCGAAGCACACCACATCAGTCATCACATGCGCTGCTAAGTCGCTGGCACGAATGTTGAGTATGTCCGCGGTGCATGGTTGCCCACGCGCAGTCGGCCACACTCATCGGCGTTGAGGCCCGCCTGATCGAAGTCGAAGTCGAGCTCACCCAAGGGCTCCCCTATTTCGCGATCATCGGCCTGGGCGACGCAGCCGTCCAGGAGGCCAAGTATCGCATCCAGGCCGCCCTGCGGAGCTGCGACATCGATTTGCCGCACAAGCGCGTCACCATCAATCTCGCCCCAGCGGCGCTTCGCAAGGACGGCGCTTCGCTCGATCTCCCGATGACGATGGGGCTCCTGATCGCGCTTGGCATAGTCCGGGCGTCCCAGATGGAGTCGTGTCTCGCGCTGGGCGAGCTGTCGCTTTCGGGCCGTCTGCGTCCGGTTCGCGGCGTCCTTCCCTCGGCCACGCTCGCTCGACGGCTCGGTCTCCGCCGCATTCTCGTGCCACTCGAGAACGCCGCCGAAGCAGAGGCCCTCGCACCACTCGAGACCCTCGGTGCAGCCTCACTGAAAGACGTGCTCCGGATCGTCGGCGTCAAAACGAGTGGAGATGCCGCACCGACACGCCCCGCTTCCGTCAGAGGGCAACAAGGCGAGCCCAGTCACGGATCGGCCCCTGAGGCCCCTGAGGCCTCCGATCCCTGCCCCCCTGGACTCCCGAGCGACGCGACCTCCAGCACTGAAGCCGCAGGCAGCAGAGGCTCGGCCCAGGGATCATCCTCCGACTTGGCGCGAACGCCCCATCGTCGGCCGTCGCTCGACATGGTCGACGTGCGCGGGCAGGCCATCGCGAAGCGTGCGATGGAAGTGGCCGCAACGGGTGGTCACAACATCCTCCTCATCGGGAGCCCCGGTGCCGGCAAGACAATGCTCGCGCGGAGGGTCCCGTCCATTCTTCCAGCGCTTTCGGTCGAGGAGCAGATCGAGGTGACATCCATCTGGTCGTCGGCGGGACTCACAGTCGGCGGTCCCGGTCTTGTCTGCGAGCGACCGTTTCGAGCACCGCACCACTCAATCAGTTCGGCCGGCCTCATCGGCGGCGGTTCTTCGATTCGCCCCGGAGAGATCTCTTTGGCGCATCGCGGAGTCCTCTTCCTCGACGAAATGCCCGAGCTACCACGCCGCGTTCTCGAGAGTCTTCGGCAGCCGCTCGAGGAACAGAAGGTTGTTCTCTCCCGTGCACGAGAGTCTGTGGCTTTCCCCGCCGACTTCATGCTCGTCGGGGCTGCGAACCCCTGCCCGTGTGGATGGCTTGGTCATCCCTCCGGCCGCTGCCTTTGCCCAGACGAAAGCATTCGACGATACCAAGGCCGCATATCCGGCGCGCTTCTCGATCGCATCGACATCGTGCTCATGATCCCGTCGCTCACCTCTGCAGAGCTTCTGGACGAAGGCACCTCACCCCGCTCCGGCCACGATCCCGCGCCCGATGACGTCGCAGCCACGCCATCGCTCGCAACCTCAACGCCTGCATCCAAGACGACGGCCGTGATCGCCCGGCCAGACACCGGCGTTCGTGAGAGCTCGCTTCAGATTCGCGCCCGCGTCGTCAAAGCCCGAGCCCACGCCCTGGAACGAAGCGGCCACCTCAACGCAAGGCTTCGCGGGCGCGAGCTCAAGCGGGTCGCGACCGTCGACGACGAAGCACGGAGTATCCTCCGCCGGGCGATCGACCAGCTCCAGCTCTCGGCCCGAAGCCTCGAACGCACGATCCGCGTGGCGCGGACCATCGCGGACCTCAACGGGCAGCCCAAGATCCACGCGCCAGAGATCGCTGAGGCGCTTCAATACCGCAGCCGCGTGCCGACCTCCTCCACCTGAGGGCAGCTTCTGCGCCGCCGTAGGGGGCGGCACCAATTCAAAGCCCCCAACCGCCGCGCCCTCCCGAAGGCGTGCTTGCCCAAGCGACCTCGGTACGTCTACATGGTTTGCGCGCAGTCGACGGCATTTTTTCCCGGTGAACGCGCATTCTCAGACGCCGTCCGGCATCATACAATCCTCATATCCGTGGTGGCTCTTCTGACCAGGCGCCTTGCGTTTCCGTCGGCCGAAATGGCCAACGCCGATGGGCTTGTGGCGGTCGGTGGAGACCTGTCGCCCGACCGCCTTCTTCTCGCCTACCGAAGCGGCATCTTTCCGTGGCCGGTGTTCGAGGATGATCTCATGACGTGGTTTTCGCCCAATCCAAGGGCCATCCTCGAGTTCTACAACCTGCGGGTCTCTCGCAGCCTTCGCAAGGTCCTGAAGCGTGAGATTTTCGAAGTCCGTTTCGACAGCGATTTTGCGGGCGTCATCGATGGATGCCAAGCCCCGGCGCCGGGCCGCCAAGGCACGTGGATCACGCGTCAACTCCGCGCGGCCTACGTTGAGCTCCATCGACTTGGTTACGCCCACTCGGTCGAATCCTGGTTCGAAGGCGCACTCGTCGGAGGACTCTACGGCGTAGCCTTGGGCGGCTTCTTCTCGGGCGAGTCGATGTTCTCACGCGCGTCAGACGCCTCGAAGGTCGCGCTCGTTCACCTCGTCCAACACCTTCGAAATCGAGGATTCCAGCTCCTAGATGTGCAGCAATCCACACATCATCTCATGAATTTCGGGGCAACGGAGCTCGAGCGACCGGCGTACCTTCGTCGCCTCAAGGAAGCGCTCGAAGCGCCGTGCACATTCAGCGACGAAGCTCGAACATAGACGGCCCAGGTCTCACTCATGTTTGAGCTTGGCACCTGCGACCCAGACCCAGACGTGGATTTCGACCCAGGCTGGGTTCAACCGGCCGCAAGAAATTCGCGAGACGAGTAAGGCCGTCCGAAAATCGCACCCACAATAGAAAACCGGACAGCGCCCGCCACATCTTCCCCATCACGACCGCATTGCGCGCAAACGAGCATCGATCGCGACGGCACGACCCCTGCAAAGGGGTCTCGGGGAAAGGACAACATACCGATCATGCAAGAGCGAATGGCGAGCGTGAAGAACGCGATTGCCGACATACGCAAACAGTTTGGACGAGGCGCCATCATGCTCCTCGGAGGCGAAGACAAGAGCTTCGAGGAGAACATCGAGAGCGTCTCATCGGGTTCCGTAGGTCTTGACGAAGCTTTGGGTGTCGGCGGCTACCCGAAGGGACGCATCGTCGAAATATTTGGTCCCGAGGCATCAGGAAAGACGACGCTCGCGCTCCACGCCATCGCCAGCATCCAACGCGAAGGCGGCGTCGCGGCGTTCATCGATGCAGAGCACGCGCTCGATCCTCGCTACGCGCGCGCCTTGGGCGTCGATCTCGAAGGACTCCTGCTCTCCCAGCCGGACAACGGTGAACAGGCGCTCGACATCACGGAAACACTCCTCCGAAGTGGTGCCGTCGATCTCGTCGTCGTTGACTCCGTGGCCGCATTGGTCCCCAAGGCCGAGATCGAAGGCGAGATGGGCGATGCTCACGTCGGCCTCCAAGCACGTCTCATGTCACAGGCCATGCGAAAGCTGACGGGTCTCTGCTTCAAGAATCGAACGACCATCATTTTCATCAATCAAGTTCGAATGAAGATCGGGGTCATGTTCGGCTCTCCAGAGACGACGACGGGCGGCAACGCGCTCAAGTTCTATGCGTCGATTCGCCTGGACATTCGTCGCATCGGCGCCCTCAAAGACGGAGATGAAACCATCGGGAATCGCGCCCGTGTCAAGGTCGTGAAGAACAAGGTCGCGCCGCCATTTCGCCAGGTCGAGTTTGACATCATCTACGGGCAAGGCGTTTCGATCACCGGCGAAATCATCGATATGGCGACGGATCGAAAGCTGATCGAAAAGTCGGGCGCATGGTACGCGATCGGAGGAGAACGGATGGGCCAGGGCCGAGAGCGCGCCCGAGACTGGCTGACGGCGCGACCGCATCTCATCGACCGTCTACGCACAGTCCTTCTCTCGAAGGGTACCGTCGCTGAACTCGGCCCGATCGAGGCCGCAGCAACGTCGCCGGCCGAGATCCCGATCCAAGACGCTGCCTGACTGGAGACCGTCGGGAATCGGAGGCTCCGTTGCTGGCCGTTCGAATCGGTCAGACGTTGGGGGCCTCAGCGTACGGGCGAAGAATCATCCGTCGAGGCCATCAAGATCGTTCGCACCGTCCCGTAGAGAGACTCACGGATTTCGCCGACCCGCACGCAGCGAATGCTGCCTCGTGCGTCAACGAGGACATGAACCGGAATCGGCGCGCGCTCATCGATGCCGAGCCCGGAAAAGAATGCCCCGATGCGCTCAGGCTCCCGCGTCCATCGGACTGCGCCCGGGAACCGCGGGCGCTTCGAGAGCAATGACGCGAGATCTGACGCGTCTTCATCGACGCTCCAAAATTCGTACTCGATGGCGACGCCTTCCTTCTCGAGCGACGTCCCCCATGCATCGAGGATGGGCATCTCACGCAAACACGGACCGCACCACGAGGCCCAAAAGTTGATCCAGCGCCATCGTCCGGCCTCAGGGAGGCCTCTTCGATCGCCCGCGACCCGAGCATTGGGTCCGCCGGCCCCAGGGTCCGCCTGGGTACCCTCACCTTCACGCGGGACCGGGCGCGCGGCCGGGGCCGAGAAAGGTCGCGACCCCTGCCCTTCGCTCGGATAACTCACATCGCAAAACGACGAGAGATTGACCTCGACCGCCCGTCGATCGGCGGGCGACACCCGGACGGCTTCGATCTCACGTTGCGGCGCCTTGTCGGTCTCCTTGCAGGCGGTGCCCGGGGCCACGAACCCAACGACGGCCACCATAGGGATCAAGAACCGCGTCATATGTTCAGATCGCACAGTCGATCCATGCCACAAAAGCGCTCCGGTTGATGTCCTTTTGCGTACACGCATCACTTCGACTTCGGCGCCACTCACAGAACTTTTCGTCGAGCTGGGCATACTCTTCGCCAAGCCACAGAAGCCCCACTTCGCTTCGGATCTCGGGGTCCTGAAACTTCGTCTCGAGGTGAGTCAGAACACCTTCGGCGCGCTGCTGAGACAACGTCTGGTTGTAGGCAGCATTGCCGTCCGCGCTGGCGCGCGCCACCACGAAGAAGAAGCTGGCGCCACGCTTTGCGCTCCATCGCTCCTCGACCAGCGCTTGCGCTTCAGCATCGAGCTCGACCTGCTCGGCGTCGAACTGGATGATCCCAGCCCGGTCACTGAGCGGCTGAAACAGCATATTGAAATCCGCGCCGGAAAGCGCGGCAACAGTCTTCGCGTCTCCGGGACGACAGCCTCGCGCGCCCTCGAGCAGGCCGCAGGCGCCCGCGACACGCCGGAGCACCTGCTTCAGCTTCGCACTGCAGTAGCCTTCCTCGGCGACGCTGGCGAGCTCGACGTCGTGCGCAGCCGACGTCGAGCTTGCGTTGGCAAGCTCCATGTTGGCCGAGCTCATCCACCACGTGAGAAGCGCGGACGGCACCGCGAGGCCGATACCGAAGAAGAAGAGACTTCGCTGCTGAGTCGATGTCATGCTCATGATCGTCACTCCCGCGGCCGCGCAGCGCGCTCGATCATGGCGCCGACGGTGTACTCGAGACCGAGATCGGTGTCCTCGTCACAAACGCGTGTATCGCCCACGAAGAGCTGCGGCGTCAGGACGGGGATCGCGTTCGCGACCGCCCAACGGAGACTCTTATTGAGACGTGCACGAACTTTTGGGGAACCTAGGCATCCTTTCACGCTCGGAAAGGCAGACAAGATCGCGTCGCGCACCGCGCGATCGCCATCTCCGCCGCGCGCAGCCTCGAGCAATCGTGTTTGTTCCTGAAAGGCCCAAGCCAGCACGTTCTGGCCGCGATCGCCTTCGCAAAGGATCGCCTCACTCACCGCGCAGGCACCGGGATGAAGCGCGTCCTTGACCATCCAATTGCATTGGCTGTCGAGCGGGAACAGAGCTCCCTTGAGCGAAAGCCTCTTCGTCAGCCCGCTCGCTTCGAGCCGAGCTTCGAGCGCACGGCAGCTCGGGCACAACGGATCGAGTACGGCGATCGCGCGTGTTGCACCAGGCGCCGACGCTGACGCTAACGGGACCATGACGCCCGCTGCATCGTCGTGCTTGACGAGCACACCGCAGCCCTTCTCGGGAAGGGGAGACTTCGGTGCCAGCGCCATATACATGACGACGAGAACCAGCACGTACACGACGCCCTCTGCGAACCACTGGAGATGAGTTCGCGTCGAGGCCGCGAGCGATGGCGAAGGCGGCGTCCTCGTGTGGGCGACGAGCGCGCAACCAAACACTCCCGCCGAGGCGACGTAAATTCCGACGCAAGTATTGCAGATCGCACCGATCTCGGATGCCGCGATGTACCCGTAGATCAAGCTCATCAGAACCGGCAGCGATGCGCCCGCCAGAAGAAACGTCGTCTCGACGCGACGGGGCGCGTCTTTGACAGCGAAGTCGACGGCGCGATACGTGAGGTACGCGAAGACCGCCAAGGCCAAGAGGCCGATCGGCAATCCACCCCACAGGGACTCACGAAACAGGGCGCTGTACGGGCTCATCATCACGGTGCGGCAACCGCTCTCCCCGAACTGTGCGCCCGCACCGGGGATCACCGAGCAATGGATCGTGTGCGTCTGTCGGTCGAGGTGGCGCACGAAGTCGTGCGTAGAAATCCCCGCAAGGATGGTCCCGAGCAGCGAGGCGGCCGCCGCCGCAAACAGCCAAGGCCGAGGCGTATCGAGCTGGAAAGACGACGAGCGTCTCGCATGAAATCCCGAGAATGTGTCCGTGTTTGGTTCGTCCATTCGAATGCCTCGATCGGGGATCCACCGATCGGTCAATCCTTCAGGGCTCACGCTAGCGCGGCGCGCTTCATCCGTCACGCTCCACTTTGGCTCTGGGCCGCAAAGGCCCGAGCGCCGCTCAGATTGGCTCCAAAAGAGGGTCTTCTTGGATGACACGGCTGTGTAGGTTGCGGGTCTGCGTTCCACGCACGGTTCTCGAACGCCGTCGATCTGCTAGATCTGGGGTCGAAGGGCGCGCCGGGATGCAGGTCACATTGCAGGGTCTGAATCAGTCTGTCGATTGCGATGGGCGCGTCTATCACGTCCAAACCGAGCACATCGCCCGCGGCGGAGAACACCAAGTCGTCAGTCAGGTTTTCATCGATGGATGCGTCTTGTCATCGCGCAGCTCGACGCACGGTGGGTCATCGCCGATCGGCAAATCGATCGAGCGACTCCGTCAAGCTCTCTCGCGCCAGCACGAGATGCTGGTCAAGGAACTGCGGCGAGGCGATTTCGACGAAGGCTCAAAGCCAACGGGCTCAGGCGACATATCACCCCTTCAAACGGCCGACATCCAGACGTTGATGAACGAGATCCCACCCGAGGCTGCGAGTCACTTTGTTCAAGGCTGTCGACTCGTGCACCACGTGAAGGCGCACTGGAGAACCGCAAACGAACTTGCGCCAAACCGACGTGAGCTTCTGATGGCGGAGAAACTGATCAACAAGCTTGGTGAAGTCATGGCCAGCGCGTGTGACTGTCTCGCGCAGGCGTCGATGGACGTCATCGTTCCGAACGAGACGAACCTTCACGTCGAAGGCAAGACACCGAGCGCTGCGCTCATCGAAACGCAGGACGTTCCCCGTCCCTACTCGACGACGGACACCCTGCAAGCGATCCAGGACCCGAGCGAACACGTGCCGGCCAGCTTTTCGAACGCCAAGTACAAGGCCGCGGAGTTCTTTGAGAGCGGCCAAGCGGCCATGCGCTCCGGCCGAAAGGACGAGGCGCTCGGGTTCTGGGAAGAAGCCGCAACCTTGGATCCGAGCAACGAGCGGTACCGTACTTGCGTGAAGAAGCTGAAGGGCATGCTCGTGTCCGCCCACAACGGTCGTACAGGGGGCGCAGACCGCGCCTGAGCTCGCCTCGGCACGCCCTCGCGTCCTGATCGGGTCGTTGATATTTTCCAACCGCTTGATGCGTATTGAGTCGATATCGCCCTTCTGTCCCCGGACGACACCCGTTCGTAGAGCGCTCGCCGTCGCAATCGCGTCGGCATCAGCCTCGGCGGTCGCGCTTTGCGGCTGCGGATCCGACGTCGCGGATCCACCGGACTACGGCGTGTATCTGGTGTTCTTGACCCTCGCCGACGTTCAAGGCGAAGTGCGCCTTCCAACCGCCGAGTGCGCGGCCCAGCCCATTCGCGCGTCCTGGCTGCGTCCTTTCGTTGTCGGTCCAGATCTCTCTCCCGACTTCATGGATCGCGGCGCGCCGCCCTTTTGCATGGCATTCCGATGGGATGCGGATGGCGCGCCCAACCTCAATGCGGCCGACGCGGGCACGATCTCCATCCAAGGCCACAGCCTTCCCATGAGCGTTCCGTTCTCGTTCGACCCAAGCGCCGCGCCGCAACAGCCGACGTCGATCCCCTCCGAAATCGACTGCACGCGGGTCGACAATCCGATCAATGGCCTCATGAGCTACGCATGCAATTCAGATCCGATGCGTATGATCCTCGGGGATCTGATCGCGGACGATACAGCCGTCGCCATCAGCGCTTCCGGAGGCGCACACATTGGAGGCTTCACGGCAAGCAACCTCCGCGCGCCGCCGACGGTCGAGCCAAGCAACGGCTTTGACCTCGGGCATATCGACATCGACGCGCCCCTCATCGCGAGCTGGGCACCGACGGATGCGAACACGGTACTCATCGAACTCTTTGCGCAAACCGTAGACCCGATGGGACGACCAAACGCCTTCGGACAGGTGCTCTGCATGAGCCCCAGTAGTACGGGTTCGAAGGCGATCCCTAGCCGCGCGCTCGAGGTTCTGCCACGCGCCGAGGGCACAAATGTCCTCTTCGTGCAGACCACGGTGGTCGGAACCAACCTCTCGACGTCAGACGAAGGATGGGGCCATTTCATGGTTGGCGCGGGCCGAGGCAAGACGGGGCTCTCATGCGTACGCCCCGATGGCACGGCCTGTTGCGGGCAGTAGGTTGCTCTGAGCGGGCGTAGGAAGGAACACGCATGCCAACGCGCTACGAGATCGTCCGCGAAGTCGGTGCCGGTGATTTTGCCGAGTCCGTCATCGCCCGCCGGACTCCGGGTGGAAAAGAGTTCTTCGTCAAACGGCTCCTCCCTCATGTCATGGAGGACGATGAGTTCCGGAGCCTGTACAGCAACGCAGCGCAGCGCGCCATCAATCTCGAGCACCCAAACATCGTCTCGGTCCGTGACATCTTCGAAGATTCCGGGCGTTTCGCAGTCGCGTTCGACTTCATCGCGGGCGTATCTTTGCGCCAAGTCCTCAATGAGACGATGCACGCGCACGTGCAGATTCCCCTGCCGGTCGTCTGCCAAATCCTGACCGACGTAGCGGCAGGCATCGAGTATCTCCACGGAAAGACGGATAGCCTCGGGCGACCAATCCTGCACTCGGATCTTGGGCCGGGGAGTGTCTTGGTTGGCTTCGACGGTAAAGCCAAGATATGCGACTTTGGTGTCTGCACGGTCAACGCTGCCAACTTCTATTTGAGCCCAAGCAACTTGCGCGCCAAGCTCGCGTTCGCGGCACCTGAGCTCGTCATTTCGACGACGATCAATCCACGCGCCGACATCTTTTCATGGGGCGTCTTGGCGTGGGAGCTCGTAACCAGTCGCCGGCTGTTCGAAGGCCCAACACAGGCCGAGGTACAGCAGGCGGTCGTGGAGCGCAACGCACCAAGCCCTCGCGCGATTCGCCCCGAGATCCCCGAGGCTTTCGAGGCCCTCATCCTGTCTGCACTCGCAAAGAATCCGAGCGAACGAATCCCGACAATGGTCGACGTACGAATGACGCTCGCACTTCTGCTGGAAGATATGGAGGGCAGAGCCGGGCATGAGACCGTCGCGGCATGGGTCGCTCAGCGATTCGGTCATCTCCGCCCGTCATCGCCCCCTGCCCACTCGATACCGCTCGTTTCCGCTGGCCCTTCGGCAGGCATCCCGGCGGGAACTTCAGCGGGCGCTCCGGGCAACACGACCACGAGCTCCGACGCCGCGAACGCAACGGCGACTGCGACTGCGACTCCGGCGGCTCCGGCTGCGGCTTCGACGGCGACCGGGGAGCTCCTTTCTGACCTAGGCCCGGTCGAAACCACCGCGACCCGCGTCCAGAAGAATGCCACGAATGACGCCGAGCGCGCGCGCGCCAAGGCAAGGAGCGCAAACCGGCAATTCGTCGTCTACGCGATGTCTCTTGTGGTGGTGATCGCAGCCGGGGTTGCGACCCTGATGTTCCTGCTTTCGAAATCTCAGACAAGCGCGACAAGCAGCGCCATGGAACGCATGACTGCAAGGCAAGTGCAGCTCCGGATCTTCGTGGACCCGCCGGGCGCCAAGATCGCGATCGACGGCGAGGTGTTGGTGGAACAAAGCGGTCCGAGCGGCGCGACGGTCGACGTGGACGCCAACCAAAACGTCCGACTCCAAGTCACACGCGCCGGCCACCAGCCGTACGAAGAACGCATCCAGGCCCCTTCGTCAGGTCAACACAACATCCGCATTCGCCTAGAACCTGCCGATGTCGGAACGGGCTCGCGGCCGAACCCTTCGGCGCTCGCGAAAGCCACGCACGAGCCGACAAACGACGGAGACCTCGCGGCAAACAAGGATGCGGCGAGCGCGAGCGGCGCCACCGAAGCCTCGGCCGAACGCACGCTTCCCGGTGGAGACGACCCGCTGGCCGCGAGCGGCCACGACGAGACGCGGCCAGTTCGGCCACGAGGCATCCGGCGTTCGCAGCGGCGGAACCATCGGGAGACGAAGCGTCGACGGTCGCGGGAAGAGCAAGGGGCGGCCCAATTGCCTGGGAACACCACCACCACGGGCATACTCACGCTGACTTTCTCGCCCGCGAACGCCTCCGTATTCGTGGATGGCCTTCCGGTGAGCGGTCGGTCCCCGGTTCGAGTCTCGGACCTCGCCCCGGGCCCGCACGGCGTGAAGATCTCCGCGGCTGGATACATGCCCTTCGAATCGTCGGTCCATATCGCCCCCGGTCAGGCCGCCGTGCGATCGGTCGCACTCGAACGCTCTCTTGCCAATCTCGACATCGTAAGCAGCCCGAGCGGCGCCACGGTATCGATCGATGGTAAGTCGCGAGGACGAACGCCCTTGACGGGGCTCGAGCTTACGGCCCTCAAGACGCACCGAATCGTCCTTCGTCTCGAGAATCACGAACCGTGGGAGGTTTCGATCGAACCCGATCCGGGACGCAATCCTCCTGTAGTGGCCACGTTGGCGAAGTTGTCCGCGAAGGACGCAAAAGACGCGGATTCAGACGACGCGCGCGTGACGGCCAACGAGCGAGACATCGAGGTCCCACGGTCGATGATGGGGCGGGTGCCCGAGGGCGCGCGATTGTTCAAGGAGGGGTGCGGGGGCTGTCACGGAAGCAGCGTCAGCGCCATTTCAGCTCGACAGTACACAGCCGAACAATGGAGTCGCTACTTCGCGCATCGAAGGCACGAGAGAGCCTCGCTGCTGAAGAAACAATTCACGCGCTCGAATCTAGCTGACGTCAAAGCCTATCTCATGTCGGCGGCGGCAGACGTGGATCGAGATCGTGCCGCCGGTGTACGGTGACCGGCCATCGATCCCAGATAAGAGGAATGCGCGCCAAAGCGTAAGGCACCAGGAGCGCGCGGGAAGGAACGACGAGCATGCATCTCCGCAAAGTCATGGGTTCGGCTTTGGCCTCGGCCTTGAGCCTGAGTCTCTTGATTCATCCAGAAGCCGCAGCCGCTGAGGCCAACGACGTCGAAGCAAGCGTACCAAACGAAGAGAACGCACCGAACGAAGCCGCCGAATCGAACGAAGCAAGCGTGCCGAGCGAAGCCGCCGAATCGCACCGAGCAAGTGCACCGAACGAGGCGGTCGAAGCGCCAAGAACACCGGCGATGGAACTGGAAGACCGCCTTGCGGACATGGAGGACCGGCTCGATCAAGCGGAGAAAAAGACGATCTTGGATCGGATCCTGTGGAGTGGAGAATACCGCACCATCCTGAACGCGTTCCGCTACAAAGGCCCAACCTCTAACCCCTACGATCTCACCGACCCCAGCAATCCGCTGTCTCGGCGGCGAATCAAGAAGACCACCTCCGAGGTCTGGTCACACCGTCTTTCTCTTGGCCTATCCGCAGAGCCGGTCCGCAGCCTCAGACTCACCGGCCGACTCGTGATGTTCAAACATTTCGGAGACGGCGACACCGCGCCGTTCATTACGGATTTTTCGGCGGCCCGTGTCCCTAGGGACTCGGCGCTCCGATTCGATCAGCTCTGGCTCGATTGGTTCGCGCTCGACTGGCTCGCGATTTCAGCCGGCCGCATCGCGTACACAGAGGGCAACCCGAACGAGTTGCGCGAGAACTCAACCGTCCGGCGAGCCACATGGGGGCTTCAGATGGTCGACGGCGAATACGAAACGATCAATCTCACTTTCAATCTCGAACACATACTTCCGAGTCTCTACGCGAGACTGTT
Organism: Deltaproteobacteria bacterium; assembly: GCA_016713425.1. Classification (GTDB taxonomy): domain Bacteria; phylum Myxococcota; class Kuafuiibacteriia; order Kuafuiibacteriales; family Kuafuiibacteriaceae; genus JADJPE01. Next base: position 284,442 of record JADJPE010000005.1, read on the forward strand.
TTACGCCTCGTGGTTCTTCGACGACGACAATGACGTATTCGGAGGTTTTGGCTTCTTGGACAGCGGAACCGACAACCTCCGGATCTTTGGCGGCAACCTGGAGCTGACGATCCCCGGGGTGGGCAAGAATTTCGTGCAGATCGGGTTCTACACCGTGCCACGCTTCCGACCGTTCTTCTTGCCTATTCCAGATCCGGCCTTCCAGCCGAGCAACGATCCGACCCACGCGCCCGCGCCACTCAATGGCAGTCTGTTGTTCCCGGACGCCTTGCCGGATGACATGGGCGCGTATCAGAACGCGAGCGCGCTCGTCGAATTCTACGACTTCCTCGATTCAGGACTCGACTGGTTCTGTGCCGGTGCAATCGGAATGCTTCACCCCAACGGACGCGGCATCTCGTACGAGCTGCCGGTCCCCACCGCCGACCCAAACGAAGTAGTACGGCAGTCGACCCCCTTCCTCTTTCTCGCAAGCCAGGGAGACAGCGGCACGACGTACTTCGTCTACGCAGGCGCGCGTTACACGCTTCCGATCGACCCTGCTGTAAAGCTAGGTTTCGAGTTCAACGCTGCGTCACGCTATTGGATCAGCTTTGCGCAACAGACCGACCATCTCACGACCAAGCTCGCCACCCGAGGTCGCGCCTACGAGGCGTATGCGATCTTGCCGTTCAACGACCAACTGTTCATGCGCGCGAGCTATCTTCTGATCGACAGCGACTACCAGTCCGGCTTCTTCGGCCCGAATCCCGCGATCACCGGAAGCACAGCGCCGCCATACGAGCAAACGATCCATAACGTTCAGCTCATCCTCAACGCTTCGCTGTGACCGCCGCCAACGAAATCTCCGAGGCCCGACCGACGCCAAAGTTGGACTCCAGATCTACATCTGGGATCGTCATCTAAGGTCTCGATCTAGGATGGTGCGAGGCGGTCGCCAATGCCGTCCGTCGCGACCTCAAGGACGACCTTCCCGAAGCCCTCGTTCGATTCGAGGTAGGCGTGGGCGGCTGCGGCCTCCGCAAGGGGGAAGGTTCGGTCGATCACGGGTCGGACGGTCCGCGAATCGAAGAGAGGCGCGAGATGATTTCGAAGAGCGAGCGCCGTCGCGATCTTCTCCTCGAGCGGACGTGCGCGAAGCACCGTTCCATGCATCACGATTCGCCGCCGAAGTAGGAGGCCAAGATCGAGATCGACCTTTCGCCCCGCCATCAGCCCAACGACCACGACGTGCCCGCCTACCTTGGTCGCCCGGAGATCTTCCGCAACGTAGCCGCCCCCGACCAGCTCCAGCACAACATCGACGCCGCGCCCGTTCGTTTCGGCGAGAACTCGCTCCGCGAACGTGCCATCTTTGCCGACGACGATCCCAACATCGAGGCCCAGACGACGCGCCTCACCGAGTTTGCGTTCGGTCCGCGAGGTCCCGATCGCGCGCGCGCCCATCGCCCGTGCGATCTGGACAGCCGCCGTACCCACACCGCTGCCGACTGCGTGAATGAGAACGGACTGTCCGACCGCGAGTCCGCCTTGGATCACCATGGCGTCGAGCGCGGTCGCAAAAGCTTCGGGCAGCGCGGCCGCCTCAGAAAAGGTCATGTTCGCAGGCATCGCCACCAACGTCCGTGCGTGCACGACGAGCTGCTCCGCGTACGCCCCACCGCCCACGAGCCCGCAGACTCGATCTCCAACCCGCCAGTCCGTGACGCCTTCACCGAGCTCGTCGATCTCCCCAGCAAACTCGAGCCCTGGAATGTCTTGCGGCGCATCGGGCGGCGCCGGATAGAGGCCTTTGCGCTGCAAGAGATCGGCGCGGTTCACGGCGGTCGCGCCGACACGCACGCGCACCTCTCCGCGCGAGGCGGTTGGCGTTCTCACCTCCTCGAGCGTCAGAACTTCGGGCCCTCCGGGCGTCTTGATGACAATGGCTTTCATAGGCGCTGCTTCGTCCAGCGGCCCGGCTATGTCAATCGAGTCCCGACCGTCCCCGGCTGAGCGCGAGCACGAACGAGGTCCCCCGGCGCCAGTTGTCCCAAGATATGGACACTCCCAACGCCCGCCTCGATCGCGCGAAACGACTCCTCGAGCTTGGGGATCATGCCCCCCTGCACGACGCCTTCATCAATGGCTCGGCGAGCCTCAGCGACAGAGAGGGTTGGAATACGCGACGCGAGATTGTCCATCGAGCGTAGAACACCGGGCGCGCTCGTGATCAGCATGAGGTCATCGGCACCCAGCGCCATGGCGATGTCATTCGCTACGATGTCGGCGTTGATGTTGAACGGTTGGCCGGCCGCATCGCCACCAATGCAGGCCAAGACCGGTAGGTAGCCAGCCGCTTGCAGACACCGAAGAAGGTCGACGTTGACGGCGACGACGTCGCCGACGTGACCAAAGTCGATCGGATCCGGACCGCCGCCCGCGACCACGCGCGGTGGACGACGCGTACATTCGATGAGGCGAGCGCTCACGCCCGACAGACCAACCGCCGAAATGCCGGCCCTTTGAAACGCGCCGACGAGGAGTACGTTGAGCTTTCCAGCGACCGCGAACAACAGCGTCTCGAGCGCCGCAGCGTCGGTGATTCGGCGCCCAGCGACGACGTTGGGCGTTTGTCCCAAACGCTTGGCCAGCGCGGTGGTCTGTGGACCACCCCCGTGCACAACGGTGACCAGAACTCCTTCGTCGAGCATCGACCGGACGTCGCCGGTCACCGCGCGGAGCTCCGCCTCGTTCTTCGGCTCGAGCAGCTCGCCCCCCAGCTTGATCACGACGTTGGCCGCACCCATGCTCATGGCCAGCTCCCGGGGTCTTGGAGGGACGTCGTCTCGTCGAGACCGAGCATGAGATTCATGCTCTGAATCGCCTGCCCGGCGCCTCCTTTGATCAGATTGTCGAGCGCGCTCAGGCACGTCACCAACCGAGTCCCGTCGCCGGTACCCACAGCGTCGCCGGTACCCACAGCGTCGCCCGTGTCCATAGCGTCAACAACGCCCACCACGCAGCCCACTTCAGCGAAGTTCGATCCCGCGACCGCCGCCACCTCGGGCAGACGCGTCTTGGGCACACGCACGAAAGGCTCTTCGGCGTAGAACTCATCGTATGCGTCGTGAATGTCCTGCTCCGAGATGGACGCGTCCACGCGCGCAAACGAAGTGGCAAACAGGCCCCGGGAGAGCGGGGCCGATATTGGGACAAGGCTGAGGCTCAAGTCAGTGGCCCCGGCGGTCGTGAGAACCTCGACGATCTCCGGCGTGTGCTGGTGGGTGAGTGTCTTGTAGGTCTTGAGATTGACGGCGCGAACAGGGTGGTGCGTACCCACTTGCGGCGCAACACCGCTCCCGCTCGAGCCCGTCATGCCGACCGTTTCGACGCGGCCACGAAGCCAACCGCGACGAGCCAAGGGAAGAAGTCCGAGGATGATCGTGGTCGCGAAGCAACCCGGACTCGCAATACACGTGGCGGCACGAATCTGGTCGCGGTTGAGCTCCGGCAGTCCGTAGACGAAGCGCGGTATCAGATCCGGACACGGATGCGTCGTCGCATAGTAGCGCTCGTAGCCCGCGACGTTTCGCATGCGAAAGTCGCCCGACAAATCGACCACCCGCGCTCCGGTCGCCAACATGTCGGGCACCTGACTCGCCGCGATCTTGTGCGGGAGCCCGAGCAAGATGACATCCACCCCCGTCGCCGCCTCGCGCGCACTCAGTTTCTCGAACTTCAGATCGCGCACATGCTCCAGGTTCGGATGGGCCCGGCCGACGGGCTCTCCGACGAAATCGATGCTGGCCACCCGCACGAGTTCGACGTGCGGGTGTCCGAGGAGCCGCCGAATCAGCTCGCCGCCGCCGTAGCCGGATCCGCCGAAAACGCAAGCTTTCCAACGCTTTGCGACCATGCGCTCATCCATATCCTGAATTCTGGTCCATGCCCAGGCTCCCGGGCACGAGGGCGGAGAAGCGATGAACGCTTGCAGCCGCAACTGACCGGACAGTACACTTTTCTCATGCAGCGTCAGCGCAAAGAGCAGGGCGAACAGACACGGCGAAAGATCATCGAGGTGACCACGCGTCTCTTCGCGAACCGCGGGTATGCGGGGACATCTTTGGATTTGATCGCCAAGGAGGCCAAGACGAGCAAGAGCTCGATCTTCTGGCACTTCGAAAACAAAGAAGACCTTCTATTTACGGTCGTGGACCGGGCCATGGGTGAATGGGAGGTTCAGGCGGGAAGCGAGATCCTGGCCCAGCCTGATCCGCCGCGACAGCTCGCGAAGCTGATCGAATTGTATCGCCGATTGTCAGGCGAACGACCCGACACGATGCGCCTACTCCTCGGCCTCCTCCTCGAGACGGCGGACGTCAACGCCGATGTGAAGCGGCGCTTCCAGAGGATGTATCGAGGATATCGGACCTCGATTCAGATCGTCCTCGAGGAAGGGGTCTCCGGTGGACATTTCCAGACGACGATTCCCACCGAACACCTGGCCGCGATGATTCTTGGGCTCTTCGATGGCCTCTTCATTCAGTGGTACCTCGATCCCGAAACCGTCACCGAAGAAGCCTTCCGAGCCCTGAAGACCGCGGTCTTTGCGCTCGTGATGCCTGGACAGCCCGTTCCGACGCCGAAGCCCACAATCCCCAAAGGCCTGACGCTGCAGAGCTAGTCGAGACGCGGAGGTTTCGCCGACCGGTCGACGACCGGTCCGGTCGGACAGCGCCTGGGATGAGGGCTTGAGAAAGGTCTGCGCACCGCGTATCGGGTGCTCATGCCCGCCCCGGGAAGAAGCCACGGTCGGAGCGACAAGCGGCAGCGCATCATCGAGGCCGCGGTGGAGGTCTTCGCCGAGAAGGGCTTCTTTGGGGCGCGCGTTTCCGAGATCGCGGAGGCCGCCGGGGTCGCGGACGGTACGATTTACCTGTACTTCAAATCGAAGGATGACATCCTGATCTCCGTCTTCGAAGAGAAGATGACCTGGATCGTTCGCCGTCTCCAAGAAATCTTGAGCCCGATCGAGGGCGCAGAAGCGAAGCTCCGGCGCTACGTGGTCGAGCATCTGCAACTCGTCTTGGAACAACCCAAGCTCATCCAAGTGCTGACGGTCGAGCTCCGCCAGAGCGCAAGGTTCGTAAAACAGCACTCCCCAAAGGGGTTCGCCAAATACCTGGCCGTCATCGGACACATCCTCGATGAAGGCCAGCGAACCGGGGTGTTTCTGACCTCGCTCGACACCGGGCTGTTCCGGCGCGTCATCTTTGGCGCGATTGATGAGATCTCGTTGGAGTGGGTCCTCGGCGGACCACCCGCCGACCCGCACGCCGCCGCCCATCAAGTCGCTGACTTCATCCTGCGCGGCCTATGTGTTCGAGGCCATCCGGCCGACGTTCCGCAGATCGACAACCGCGAGACCTAGAGCCAAGGCTGAAGCCGGGAACCCGCGTCCGATTGCCTACACCCCCTACTCGCGCCGAGATGTTCGGCTCCGCCGCGGCATCTCCAGCTCGACGCGCTCGCCGGCGCCGAGAACCACATGCGCGACTCTTCGGTAGCGCCCCTTCCTAACCAGAACCCGGTGTGCCCCCGGCGAAAGCGGTGCGCTCATCATCGGCACTCGCGCCGCTTGAATCTTCCCGTCGACCCAGACCCGTGCCCCACGAGGACCCGACACCTCGACGAACGCTGGCGCCACCTCGGTCGCTGATGAAGCCGAAGCCTCATCACCCTCGCGCAGAGACTCATCCGGAGTCGCGCTCGAACGGCCTGCCGCCCGAGACACCGAGTCCGCCTCCGGATGAGACTCTGCTCGAGCTCGAGGCTGGCCTTGGTCCTGGCCTTGGTCCTGGCCTTGGTCTTGGCCTTGGCCTTGGTCTTGGCCTTGGCCTTGGTCTTGGCCTTCGGTCAGAGCCTGCACATGAGCCTGAGCTTGGTCTTGCGTTTGGACGTGGTCTTGGCCTTGGTCTTGGTCTTGCGCTTGAGCTGGGGCCTGAACGTGCGCTTGGGCTTGGGCTTGGGCTTGGGTTTGGGTTTGGGCTTGAGCCGGCGGGTGCGCAGGATCGACCGCGGCAAGTTCGTCCGTTTCCATGAGAATCGACGCTAGGCCGCTCCCGAACAAAGTTCCGAACACGAAGATGAGTACGGCCATCTTGAAGCCACGAGCAGACGCCACGGGCGCCTCAAAGGTCTGCTCCATGCGCGGCGCCGCGCTCAGCCCGCTCAGCCCGCTCAGCCCCGCGGATACGACGGGTACCGTGAGCGGAACAGGTGCCGCAAGCGCCACGGGCGCCGCGAGCGCAAACGGCACCATCCCCGCAGAAGGCGCCGTCGATACGGGGAACGGAGACGCGACAGCGCTCGACGCTCGGGCCGCTGAGCCCGAGACGACCGGGGTCTTGAGCCAGCTCGCCTCAACACCATGAGTGTCCGTTCGTTCGAACTGACTCGCATCGAGAGGGTCAGCGCCAGACACCATCCCACGCAGCGCATCCCGTGCAACCTGGAAGGCCAACGCGGGAGACGAGCCCGCTTCAAGTCCCGCCGCTTCACTCCAGTCCGCGGGATCTCGAACCTCAAACAGATAGGTCAGATCGATCGCGTCCAGCCCTCCCATCTCGCTGGAGTCACCCACGAAAGAGTAGGACTCCGGCGCGTCACGAAAGAGCTCGTTGACGAAGTTTGCCAGCACGGACCGATCGGCCAGCGCGCCAAGCTCTGAGGCCGAAGCGCGAAGCGCATCAGCGAACGCGCGTGCGGTGGCGAACCGTCGATCGGGCGGCAACGAAAGCGCCTTCTCTAAACACGCGGCGAGCCGAGGCGCATCACACGGAATCATCTGCGCAGCATGCGGGCGGTCCCCGGTCGCAATGGCAAACAAAGTTGGTGGCACGGATCCTCGGTCGAACAGCGGCATCCCACTCAGCATCTCGCCAAGAACAACGGCTGTACTGAAAACATCGGAAACGGGCGTCGCGCAGGCGCCTCTAATCTGTTCCGGTGAAAGATACCGAGTCGTGCCTTTGACAACTCCGACCGTCGTCGCCACGACGGACATCTTCGACTTCGAGATCCCGAAGTCGGTAATCTTCACGCACCCATCGAACCCACAAAGCACATTGCCCGGCGTCATATCGCGATGGACGAGCTCCATGGATCGACCGTCAGGCAAGCGACGATTGTGCGCATAGTCGAGCGCATCAAGAATCTCGAGGGCAATGAACAGCGCAATCGGTGCCGGGATGGTGCTCTCGAGCTGACGACAACGGCGGAGAATCTGCTGCAAGTTTCGCCCGTTGACGTACTCCATGGCCAGCCACTGGAGTTCGCCGAGCCGCGGCACATCGATCACCCGCACGATGTTCGGGTGGTGAAGACTCGCCATGACTTCGATCTCCGACCGGAACATCGCGACATAGCGCTCGTCCGCCATCAGGCTTGCGAGAAGGCGCTTCAATACGACAAGCTGAGTGAGGCCTCGTTGATCCTCGAACTCGGCCAGGTAGAGCTCACCCATGCCACCGCGCTGGATCTGCGCAATCACGCGGTACGGCCCGAAGACGGCCCCGATCGATGGACTCGCAAGCGAACCGTCCGAAAACGGTGCGGAAACTCCGACCTCTTGCCCTGGCCCTTGCCCTGGCCCTTGCCAAAATCCTCTCGGGAACGGTTCTCGCCCCGAAAAGGCCTCGCCCCGATGCTCATCAGAGCGCGAGAAGCCGCCAGCAGTGGTGGGCGTGTCCAACACGTCGAATCTAGCACGGGATCAGGTGCGGTCGCCTTCTGAACTCGATGACAGTGGGCGCGTTTGCAGAAAGGTCGCACCCTCGGCGACAAACACTTGGGCGGTGTTACCGCCCATAGACGATCGCGAGATCGGAGCCACCACAGTTGAAGACGTACGTTCCAGCAACGTCGACTGGATAATCAAAGCCGAACAGCGCATCGTCGAGCTGAGCGAAGGAATTCTGGTTCTGGCGATAGTCCTCCTGGATATAGGCCTGGACATCGGTTCGAACAAGGTTCGTCACTGTTGTCCCGTGGAACTGCCCATCGCGGCGCACCGTCACCACCGACGAGAGACGATCTTCACCGCGCGTCACGGCACACCACCCTTTCACGATGTTCCCTTCGATCCGATCGATGTTGCCACCTTGAAACTCCGGAGGTGTGCCCCACGCTGGGAGATCGTTCGTATCGAGAACGACGGCTTCGGACTGACCGCAGCCAAAGGTGTAGATGCCGGCTTGATCGATGTCGTAGCTAAATCCGAACGACACGTCCGTCATCACCACCGCTGAGCCCTGCTCCTGGTATCGTTCGTTCACCCATGCCCTCACGTCCCCCCGCGCTTCGTTGGTCGTTGTCGTCCCATGCCACCGACCATTGAGGTAAACAACGACCTCGTCCGAAAGTCGTTCGGTGCCTCGAGTGACGGCACACCAGCCGCGCACGCGGTGACCATCTTCGACGCGATCGATGTGGCCTCCGTCTGCCTCTGGCAAGACCTCTTCCTCGACGGGCGGCTCGTCGCCTCGATACTCGTGCTCGAGGATCAAGTCGCCACAGACGAAGCGGTAGCGCCCCGGCGCGCCATAGCCGAACGCGAAGCCGAACAGGTCGTCGTCGACCACCCCATAGGAGCCGGCGTCCCGATAGGCACGATCCACGCGAGCTTTGATCTCAGGGCGAGAACGATCGAGCGGGACTGAAAGAACCCAACGGCCGTCACGATAGACGTCGACGTCGTCGACCACGCGATCGGCGCCACGCGTCACCGCGCACCATCCCAGTTGCACATCACCCACGAGTCGGTCCAGCTCGGCGTCCGCAAACTCGAGCGGGGGTGGTGGCTCCGTGGGCGGCGCGGGCGGCGAGAAGACGACCTCCGTGAGCGTCACCCCGCCGACGCATTCGAAACGATACGTCCCCGCCGTATAAAGCGTATACGAAAAGCCAAACAGGTCGTCGGCCAGCTTGAGGTCGGAGCCCAATTTCCGGTACTCGCCCTCGATGTATTCTTTGACGTCCGGTCGCCCGAGCGACGTGAAAGCACTGCCCACCCGCTCATCGCCGCGATAGACCGCGACCTCACTCGAAAGCCGCTGGCTCCCCTCGGTCACACCACACCAGCCCTGCACGACGTTGCCCGAGAGAGGCGCGATATCCCCACCACTAAAAGACGGCGTCTCGGCGGCGCCTCCGCCCCCCGTGTCGCCGCCCGGATTGGTGTTGCCGGTATCGCCCGTGTCGCCCGTGTCGCCCGTATCGGGGACCACCACGAGCTTGCGCTCGATCGTGTAGTTGGAACCGTACTCCCAGCTCGAATAGGTGAAGCTGAGGCGGCACGTATAGACACCCACCGGGAGTCCAGTCACTGTCCGAGTCTGCTCGTCACGCCGATAGGACTCGTTCGAGTTGTTCGAGTGCATGTCGGTGAGCCCCGGAATCGCGGGGTCGCAGGCGAGACGAGTCTCGGGCGAGTTGCCGTTTCCGTTCGGAGATACGCTGTATCGCCAGGTTGCCTCTGAACGGCCCCGTCCCGTCCAGATCTGGGAGCGGCTAAACTCGAACCGCGCGTCTATGTAGTCGGGTTGTGGGCCCTCGAGAGAAACCTGGTCAATGAGCCCTGGCTCCGACTCGCCCGCCGAACACCCAACGGTGCCCGATGCAAGCGCCAGGAGCCCGCCAGCCAAAGACACGCACAGCAACGGGCGCGAGGACGAAGACAGAAGCGAGGACGAAGACGGAAGCGAAGACGAAAGCAGAGGCGAAGGCGAAGACCGATGACTTGCGGGGACGAAATGCACTGACTTCATGGTTTCCTCGGTGTCTCGCCCGCGAACGGGCCGAGCTCACCTGAGGGTCAAAGCAACCGGCATGCCGAGCACGACGCCCGAACCTCTGGCGTAACTTCCGACGGACGTGGCAGGACGCACGTCGCATCGCGTCCATCACTCTGTCGAACGCCCGCCACCATCGGCTTCAACGGGAGCCAGGCGTTGACAGGCGCAACGGGCGCAACGGGCGCATCGGGCGCATCGGGCGCATCGGGCGCATCGGGCGCAGTGGGCGCAGCGGGCGCAGCGGGCGCAACGGGCGCAGCGGGCGCAGCGGGCGCAGCGGGCGCAGCGGGCGCGCCGACCAGGGGCCGCTTCGCGCACCGCGGAGACTTCACCCAAGACGGGTGTCTCGACGAGGCGGCGCCATTCTCGTGAAACGGGGGTCGTGTCTTCTCCCGCCTGTGGATCGCATGTAGTAAGCTCGAATCGATGGACGGGGCGATTCACGTGCGCGGAGCGTCTCGCGAGCGCTTCCTTGGGCTCATCGTGGCCCGGCTCGAAACTGAGGGATTCGAGATGACTGAGGCAAACGCGGCCGAAGACGACAACGGGGTCGGGCCATCAGAACGCGTGCGCCCGGCGTCGTCCTCCCGGCCAACCCTGCGCCGACTGATCGTGAACCGGTCCGGCCGATGGCTCGCGATGAGCGAACACGCAATCGATGTCGAGACATGGGCAATCTACCTTTCGCGCGCGCTAGAGACCTCTGTTCTTTGCGTCGTTGGATCTCAGGACCGCTCGAGTCATGCCCGGCTCATTCGATTCACGCTTGGTCAGCCGAGTGAAACACTCGACATTCCCGCCGACCTCGCGCGAGACAAGAACGGACGCTTCCTTCTCCCATGCAGCGTGCTCGACCCATGGCTCGCACCCGGTGGTCGACCCGCGCGCATGAAACACATCGTGCTGACCCCCGAAACGAGCAGCACAGCCGACATCCTGGAAGCGATCGCTGAGACGATCGAGCTGCCTCGCCTGTGGATCGATGCGAACGAAGCCGACTCCGAGGCGGGTGATCTCGAGCTCGACTTCACCCGACCGTAGACGCGAAGCTCAATGCGGAGAATGCACAAGCCTAGCCGCGGTCGAGCCAGAAGCAAAAGCGCAGCACCGCGAACGAGCCAAAGAAGAGGGCCGCCAGAAAGACACCGTCGACGAAGGCTGCCGCACTGCCATTGCTGGCGAGCAGCCCCACGCTCGGCACAGCGACGATGATGGCCGCACCGATGAGCGAAAGTCGGTAGGACACATCGGCGCAGAGCTCGCGAAACGTTCCGAGCCGCTCGAGCACATTGAGCTCGTCCCCCGAGATCATTTCCGGTCCTTTCGCCAAGAGCCAGCAGAAGAGGACACGACGCGCCGGCGGATGCTGGCTAAGCTCCCGGTTGATGCTCGCAACCACCAAATCGAAGGACGGCACAGCGCCATGACGGACATCGCGCTCGAGCGCACGAAGCTTGCGGCGGAGCTGCTCGTTCTGACGGTCGATGCTTTCAAACCCCGCGATGAACTCGGCGAGCCCTCTCAAGACGGAAGCGAGCGTTTCCCGAAAGTCCGCGGGTACTACAGACGCCAAAAAGGCGGACCGACGCGCGACGTGACACCGACGTGGACGCGCTGGATCGACAAGCACGACGGCATCACGCGCCGGTTCATTCGGGTAAGGAAAATTGCATTTTGGAAGCACGACACGACGCGAGTACGTGCGTCCGGCGAAGATATAGTCGACGTACCAATCCTGGCGCATGATCAACGGACGCGGCCAGAAGACGCGCATTCGGCTCGTCAACACAAACGGCACCTCGACTCCGTGGAGGAGGAGGTTTCGATGAGACAGCCACCGCCCAAACCGCCCAGCGAAAGCGATCGTGAAGGCGACGAGCAGCAAGATGAAGACAGGAAGCCCATGCGCAGCCGCCGCCGTACGGAATTCCTGAAACTCGGTCACGTGACGTTCCGAGAGTCCCGGCAGGAAACGAACCTCGAACTTATCTCCGGCCGTCAAGGCATCGTAATCGGCGCGTCGGACCGGGATCTCGGCTTCGCGGATGCGATCCCCAACCCGGAAGCGATAACGAATCAGCCACTTGTCGCTGAGAGCGCTTTCGTTGAAGGCCTTGCCCAAAACGACGGCCCGCGCATGGACCCCGCCGTTCCAGGTCCGAAGATCGTCGAGGAACTCCGGGAACGCCAGAATGCAGCCAACCGTCAGGCCGACGAGTGCGACCAGCCCAAGAACTCCACCGATCAGTCCTCCCCACAGGACGCCGCGGGTTCGAGAAGTGAGTCGTCGACTGCCGTTCACAGCGGCGATTATGAGTCGGGAGCTCGATGGTCGAAAGGACAGCAGGCGCCCCACAAAGGCCACTATCCGCAGCCAAAGGGGCCCGATACACACAATCCAAGATAAGCCGAGCGGACGCAGGTGACGCGCCTTCATCGCCATCGGTACAACTTGAACCCACTCCGCCTACCCATCGACGGAACGGCGCCGAATCACAACGTTTCTTCAAGCTTCGCGGGAGGCGAGCCCGGCCCTTACATGCGTTCGACAACCACCGCCACCGCCTCGCCACCCCCAATACACAGCGACGCGAGGCCGCGAGCGGCATCTCGACGACGCATAGCGTGAAGCAGCGTGACCAAAATTCGCGCACCTGAGGCTCCGATCGGATGCCCTAAGGACACGGCACCGCCATGCACGTTCACGCGGCTGCGATCGAGTTTCAGCAGGCGTTCGTTGACGATCGATACGACACTGAACGCTTCATTGATCTCAAAAAGATCAATATCCCGAGTCGACAACGAAAGCTTCTGAAGCGTCTTCTCGATCGCGAGAGCCGGCGCCGTCGTGAACCACTCGGGCGCTTGAGCCGCGCCGCCATACCCGATGATCCTCGCCAACGGTTTGAGATGATGACGCGCCGCGAACTGGGCTGAGGCCACCACGAGCATGGCCGCACCATCGTTGAGTGACGACGCGTTCGCCGCCGTCACCGTACCGCTCGGATCAAAGACCGGGCGGAGCGATGAGAATCGACTGATGACGCCCTTCTTCGGCTCTTCGTCCTCGACGACCGCTACCCGCTGCTTACCCACCACCGTCTCGACCGCGCAAATCTCATCGTTGAAAGCGCCGTCTGCTTGCGCGCCGAGCGCGCGCTCGTAGCTCTCTTTCGCAAACGCGTCCTGATCCTCACGCGAGATTCCGTGCTCTTTGGCGCAGAGCTCGGCCGCGCTGCCCATGTGAAAATCGTTGTACGGATCCCAGAGGCCATCGCGCACGAGTCCGTCGATGAGCTTGCCATCACCGAGCCTCAATCCTTCACGCACCCCCGGAAGGTAGTACGGAACATTCGACATCGACTCGATGCCGCCGGCGACGACGACCTCCGCATCCCCGGCGCGAATCGCCTGCGCCGCCAACATCACCGCCTTCAACCCCGACCCGCACACCTTGTTCACGGTCGTACACGGGACGTCCTGCGCAAGGCCGGCGCCCAGCGCCACCTGCCGAGCAGGCGCTTGCCCCTCATTGGCGGGCAATACATTGCCGACGTAAACCTCGTCGATCGCAGGTGACTCCGGAAGCCTCGCCTCCGCCAAGGCCGCGCTCACCGCCAACGATCCGAGTCGTGTTGCCGGGACGCTCTTGAAAGCGCCAAGATACGTTCCAATGGCCGTTCTCTTCGCGGAGAGAATGACAACCTCGTTCGACATGAAATCACCTCCATACGACGCGAAACCCAAGGGTCGACGCGTCAGCGCGATGGCTATCGTGATGCCTGGTGTCGGTCTTGGTCGAGACCGTGCCAGAAGGCTGCAACACCATCGAGCATGGCGCGTCCGCCCGCGATGAACTTCTCCTGATCGAGATCCATCGCGAAAAACTCTTCTTCGAGCTCCGCCCACGTGTGCGCCGCGTGCTGATCTTCGACGCGGTCGTGCCACAGAAAGAAAGAGAGCGGCAGATCGGGACACTCACGCGCCTTGAAAATCCGAAGGCCCGCGATGAGCTCCTTCCAGAAACCTGCGGCGGCCCAATTCTCGACCGCAAAACTCGCGCCGAGCGCCGTGTGCGGATCTTCCGAACCATACAACCGGGCAAGCTCATCGCAGAAGTACAGCGTCGATGGCGTCCCGTGACGTCGCTTGCCCACATCCCCAAAACCAAGTCCAAGATGGCCCGTCATCCGAAGCAGCCACTCGAAATGTGCAGCGGCAAACCGAAAGGTTCCGCCTTCAACCGAGCCCTCCTGCTCGACGAGCGCGTCGTCGACGTCCGAAGACTGAGACTCCGCTTTGACCGGAGACTCCGGTTTTACCGGAGACTGAGACTGAGACTGGCGGTTTCTGAAGACGACGCCCAGCTCATTCAACAGAATCTCCTTCGAGGCACGCATCGCTTCGAGGGTCGGTGCATTGATGACCTTCTTGAGCTGCGCCTCGAGGAAAAGATTCGAGAAAACCGAGAACTGACGGAGAAAATGCTCCACCTCGCGGCGGTCGGGCGCGCCCGTCATGAACCACTTCGTATACGCATTATTCTGAATGACCGAGTGTGGGAGAATCTCCGCTCGGATGCGGCCGACGAGCGCAACGAAGGCCTGAAGCCTGGCTTCGGGAATGGCCTTTGACTCGGCCTTTCCGCGGATTTCGGCGCAGTGAAACGTGTACTCGACCATCTTCTGTTCAACTTCGCGGGTCATTTTTCCCGGTGGCTCCTCTTCAGGAGCGCTAGCAGGACCACGCCAGTCTGGCAATTCGGAACCTAGATAATCGTGCGCCGAAGGTACTCTTCGGCACGACGCGCAGCCGACGGAGACCAAGACGTAAGACGAACAATAAGGCGACGATTGTCTTCCGGCACCGACCGAACCGAGAGCTCACCCGCAAGCTCGCGATACGGACAAAGCGCGGCAAACCGAAAGATGCGGTGGCGCTCAGCGGGGTCGATCGGCTTATCGCGATACACTTGGAGCTCGACGGGGTACGTCTTTTTTGGTGACGCAACCGCATACGGCCGCTCAGACAGGGCGCTTATCGGGAGGTGAATCTCTTCGCCCGATTCAGTTCGCAGCGTGAGACGAAAGACGTCGATGCCCACCAGGAGCCCTCGATAGCCTTCGATCGTCAGACGATCGCCTCGTCTCACCCGACCTCTAAACACGCTGATGAGCCCCACGAGCCAGGACTTTGCCTTGAGCGCCAAGCTGAAAAAGACGGCGACCCCGCCGGCCGCGATGATGAGCGTGCCGATAAGCGGTGCCGCCTCGACGAGACGGCGCGCAACCAGCGCGCAGGTGATCAACACCCCGGCCGCATGAAGCGCCAAGGCACCCTTCGCACCAACCTGCGGCCGCTCACCGCGACGCAAAAATCGCACCGTGAGAAAGACGACGCTCCACACCAACGCGATGAGGGCGATGAGAGAAAGCGCATGCGTCCCAAAGATCGTGTCGAGGAAGCCGCGGCCTTCCGACGATAGCCGGTCGACGAGGGCATGCAGATCGGGGCGAGCATCGGCGGCGGATTCGTTCACAACACCCCCGGAAGTACGCGCTGGCGAATCAAAGCGTCCACGACACCGCGCTCGACGCGCGCGTCGACCGCAAACGCACGACCCGACGTCTCGGTCACGATACCCGCATCCACGAGCGGCAGAAGATAGGCCTCAACCTCACTCTCGGGCGACAAGAGCGCGCTCGAAAGCGTTCGCGCTTCGAGCGGCCCGAAACGAAGCATCAACGAGAGCACCGCGGTCGTCTCGGCCGACAATTGATCCAGGAACGGGATCGACTCACCTCGCGGCGCCCGCGCCCGCATGTGTGCGTCATCGACGACGTAGAGCGAACGCAAGTGCGCATACAACGCCGATCGCAAGTTGCCGCCCGAGGTCTCCGCGAGCTCGCGATAGTAGTCATCTTCGGCGCGCCGCTGGCCCATCGGAAGTCGGAAACCGAGGACAGCCGCAGGTTCGAAATCGAGCGAAATCCCGGTGAGTCGGCGGCGCGCCTCGATCACGTCGCGAAGTGCGTTCGGGTTCAAGGGCGCGAGGTCTATGCGACGTCCAAACGCATTCTCGATCGGGCAGAGTTCGGAAAGGCCCGCCAACGTCGTCCGCTCCATCGTAACGACCCAATGGGTATAAGCGCTGCTCCGTACGACGATGTCTAAGAACGCCTCGAGATCTGCCACGCCATCCGACGTGGGCAGGATGTAGTGCTCGAGGTCGTCGAGCAACAAGACGTGGGTCCGACCACGCAAGACCGAGAGAATCGAAGCGGCATCGACGCGGCATCCGAGCTCGAGTGCCATCACCCGCACAAGGCCGTCACGTCGTCGATAGAACCTCGGGTCGACGCGAACGACGCGGTGGCGGGCGACCCGGAGCTCGAGCAGGTTGATCATCGACGTTCGACCGCTCCCGTGTTCGCCGGTAATCAGCACATTGGAGAAATCCTCGGCCTTTCCGGGCTGAATCGCCCGCACCAACAGATCCATTTGCTCCTGGTAGGCCACGGCCAAGCGTGGATCCTCGAGCGAGCCGGTCGTGAAGGCCTTGGCGTAGATGCTCGGCAGCCGAAGTCCGGAGGGCGGCTTGATGAAACGCTCGATGTAGCGCGCCATGCCGGCCGCATCGATGTGCTGCTGCTCCGGCCCGGTCAGCCAGTCTTTGACTGCGCGCTCCCGTACCAGCCCACGCGCGCGTCCGGTCAGCCTGCGCACACCGAAGACGAGACGGGAGAACAAGCGACCCAAACCCTCGACCGCGCGTCGGAGCGTCCCGGTCGCGGCGCCACGAACGCGGGTCGGCGTGCTTCCGGGCGCCTTCGCGATCGACTCGATCGACGACTGCGCATCATCCACCGCCGACGCAACGTCGGTCCGTGCTTGTTTGAGGCGTTCGTTGAGCTCCGTGAGCAACGAGTCGACACGCGCGCGGCTTCTCTGCAGCCCCGAAAGTCCGCTCGATTGGCGACCCTCGCGTTCGGCCGCCTCCTGATCATCCGCGATCGACTCGACCGTGTAAGTCGCCGTACCCACGGCCTCGTCGAGAACGCTCTCACACAGGACCGCACACTCGGTTACGCGCGCGATCGCTTCCGCAAGCTTGGGAACGAGTCGATCGATGATGGCGCGCTCGACGATCGTGGCCACCTGCACCTCTCGACCGACGAGCTCGACCGGCGAGCGAGACGGCGCATCGAGCACGGCCGGCGCAAGCACCACGAGTCGTTCCGGGATGGATTCGAGGAGCTTGGAAAGTTCGGTCAAGAGCTCGGTCGAGCGCGCTCGCTGTCGATACTTGATCAAGAGCCCGCGAAATCGATCGCGCTCTCGCTTCGGATAAAGCTCCTTGACGGCTTCGAGCGCCTTGGCCTTGGTTTCTTCGCGGGAAGCGTCACCTTCCTGCTCCAGGCTCGATTGAAGGGCTTCGATGCGGTCGAGGATACTCCTCGCCAGCGTAATGAGATCAGCATCGACAACCTCGAAGGCCGACCATACCCGGCGATGGACCGAGTTCTCGACCCCTTCGGAGACGATCGCAACCTCGACCCGCGCTCGTACCGAGTCATAGCTCGCGTCGATGAACTGCCGCCAAAGCGGCGCGTCGCGCTTCCACGCCGAAAGCTCCGTTCGGATACGAAGCTCCATCTCGGTGAAGCGCACACCCCGCACCGGTGCTTCCGGGGTATCGACCCGGTCGAGCTGGAAGGCGAGATCGGAAAGACACCGTCGAAGCGTCTGCTGAAGTCCGTTCGCCGTCTCGCTCAAGAACTTCTCGTGCGAAAGCCCAACGCGCTTTCGACACTCGTCGTGTCCAATCGCGCCTTCCGCGAAGTGGCCGAGCGCTCGAATCATCGAACCGTAGGCAAGGAACCAACGACGGACCGCGAGTCCGATCGCTTCCACCAACGCGGCCTCACACGCCGACCGCGCCACAAGCCGCGCCGGGACCTTCCGAATACGCGAGGACGGTCGAACATAGTACTGAACCACCGCTGAGCGCTTCCTCAGCCTGAGCATCTGTCCGTCTTCGGGGTTCACGCGCAGACGAGCACGGTCGATGAGGACCTCGAGCATCTCGGGCGTCTCCTCGAGCGCCTCGGTCAGGGCGCGCGCCGCCTGCTCAGCGCGTGCCTCGAGATCTCCAAAGGCGGGGTCCGCTCGATGATGCACGAGCGCCCCACGCATGCTGGCGCGATCGTCGGTGACCGCGGGAATGAGCCGCAGGACCGCCGCCCGACTCTCGGTCGCGAGCGGCGCGAGAACCTCGCGGTCGAAGGCTCCGATGATGTCCTGAAGCCGGGTTCCGATGCGATCCAGCGCGCCCTGTAGTGGAGGCGGCAACGGCGTCATACCCGAGATCAGAATCTCGCCGGAAAGACCTCGCGGCAGAGGCTCTGTGCCCTCGTTCGCCGGGTCCTCGCCGAACGCCAAGTCTTGGGTCGTAGGACTCGACGTCCCGTCGACCCGACGAAGCGCTAAGCTCAGAAGAACTGGACCCACGAACAAGTTGATCGCGACCAACGCGAGCCCCGTGCGACCAATCTCGTCGGCCAACTCGGGCACGGCCTTGGCGGCAACCTCGACGAGGCTGAGCGTGACGCCAGCCTGTGGGAAGTACGCCATCCAAGCGTTTCGACCAAGAAGTGGCGTCTCGCCGCCAATGCGCGCGCCGATCCATCCCGCGCCAAAGTAAGCAAGACCACGACCGGCCACGATCGAGAGCGCAAGCGGCAGGAGCGCGACTGTTCCGAGAAGCTCGACGTTCGCCCCCGCCGTCGTGAAGAAAACGACGAAGACGGGAAGCGAGACCTTCTCGAGTGGATGAAGGAGCTCGTGCTGATATTTCGAGAAGTTCTTCACGACGAAGCCGGCCACAATGAAGGCAAGCAGTAGCTCCAGATGAAACCGCTCGGTCACCTCTGCGGCCGCCAGAACCGCGACCAGGACCGCGAAGAGCATCTCGCGGTGAACGAATCGGATGTAAGCGATGAACAAGGCGCCGAGGAGCGCACCGAACAAGATCGAAGCCCCAAGTTCTTCCGCAACGTTCAAGAGCGCGGCACCGCCGAGCGTCGCGTCGGGATTCAAGAGCGCGCCGGCAAGCGTCACCGCAACGGCGAGCAAGATGACGACCACCAAATCCTTGACGACGGCGATCGCCAACGTCAGGTCGGTGAGACGTCCGACCGACCGTCGCTCGTTCACGACCGCGAGTGCGATAGCGGGCGATGTGCCAATCCCGAGCACGGCCATGAGCAGCGCGAGGGCCATGATCCGCCCGTCCCCCGTCAAACCAAGGAAACCAAAACGGCGCTCGAGGAGGAACGTCACGCCCCCGACCACGAGGAGAAGGAGCGGAACCTTCGCGAGCACGGTAAACGTCAGCGTCTTGAGAACCTTTCGGATCGCGGGCAGGTCGAGCTCGAGGCCAGCCGTCATGGCAATGAGGCCAAGCGCGAGGGTATTGAAGACCCGCATGTCGGTGACGATGGCTTTCGAGAGAATGTCCGAAACCTGAGGCCCCAAGACGACGCCGCTGACGATGTAGCCCGTGATCTTCGGAATGCGAAACTGAGCGACCAGTTCTCCCACCGTGAAAGACGCCAGGACGACGAACCCAACCGCGGCGAGCACGAGCGGGTCGCCGCTCGCCTCGGTGGTCGAGACCCGAAGCATATTGAGCGTCAGCATCATGCCGACCGCCGCAAAGAGCACCCAGATGTGTCTCACGCCTCGGTACCTCCATCTGGGTCCGGCGGACGCGCCGCGTCGTCTTCGGCGACGCGGGCGTGTTCGCCCGCATCCACGATCACGCGTCGGGTGAAGAAGGGTGCCATCGCATCTTCGAGCGGAAGGAGTGTCAACACGATCCCGAGGATGAGCGTGTGCTCCAACGGATTGACTTGTGCATGATTGAGCGCCACGGCAACCGCGATGCCGCCTTGGGCGAGAAGACCGGTCCCTAGACGATGAACTGTGGGAAGCTCAGGAAACGCGCGCACGAACACCGCCGATGAAAGACGAATCATGATCGCACGACAAACGATGTAGGCCACCGGCAAGATCCAAATGGGGCCAGTGAGCGGGCGCCACATGGCACCCGCGAAGATCATGATCGACACCATCGCCGGACGCTCGAGTCGCTCGAGCTTCTCGTGCAGCGTATCGCTCGCCTTGAGCAACGAGGAGACGAGGAGCCCCGCGAGCGCATTTTGCAGCAGCGGCGACATACCGCCCGCCGCCGCAATTCCACTCGTGAAGACGACGATCCCGACCGTCGCGAGGAACAGGCGGTCTTCCGCCACGTCAGCCTTCCGGCCGACGAACATGAGGAACAAAAGCCCCGACGCCGCGCCAAGGCTGAGCGAAACAACCATCCACTCCACTGAGGTCAAACCAAGCCGCGTCGATCCCTGTTGAACGCGGCTCACCGCGAGGCCCAGGCCAGCGATGCAAACGGCGCTGACATTCGCAGCCAAGGAGAACGAACGGAGGAGTCCGGTGACCGTTCCCCGGGCCCGGAGGCCGAGGATGACCTCCTCCGTCAACCGCGCGGAGATCGCACCCGCCGCGCAACCGATCGAGATCGAAATCCAAAGCGGATTGCGCTGAACCCACGCCGACCCGATCGGCGTCAAGAAGAACCCATAAGCCCCCGCCGTCACGGCGGCGATCACGACAACCGCCGACAAAAAGCCCGCTTGGAGCGCCTCCGCTTCGGCAAGCCGGCGCCGAAGCCCCAAGCCGAGGTGGAACCCGACGAAGCCGAGCGTCAAACTGACGAAGGGTTGAACGACAGTTACAACTTCGTTTCCAAGCAGATCGGCCCCGAGCGGCCCGATGGCCAACCCAACGAAGAGGTACTCCGCCCCGGACAATGGAAGTCTTCCCCGCAGAAAGCGGTGGAAGATCCCACTCATGACCACGCTGAACGTGCCGACGATGACAAGGGTGATGGTGTTCGACACAGTGTCTTCCCCGGCCTCTTCCTGTTACCTCGAAGCGGCGCCTGAAGGAAGACGCTCTCACTCACACCCACACACCGACTGGCGCGACCACCCACCTCACCGCCCTTGGCGGCGCGTATCTCTCCAGATCTTGCGGGCGACCCAGTCTCGCAAATCACAGCCCAACTGATCGGCCATTGCGCCCAGCACGACCTGGTTCAAATCGTGACGCAAAGGATCGGAGCACGACCGACAAATCGCCGGCCAGCGCCCCGTTCGACGGATCTCGCCCTTGGCGTCCTCGACCGAAGCACGGTCGTGCTCGAAGACGTTCCCCACCACATGCCTCCGCCCAACGTCGTGGCAGCAAACATGGACGTCACCGCGCCAGCTCACGAACGTTATCCAGTCGAAGATCTGACAGCCACGCCCGTCGACGCCCAGCCCACTGCGATGGGCCGCCATCCCGCGGATCGGCGCCACCCACCCGGCGCGATCGTGCGCCCGATGCACATGAAAACGATCGACACCTCGCGCCCGCCAGAAGCGCTTTGCCTCGGCCGTCTCCCGAACCGCGTCTTCACTCGAAACCATGAAATTGATCTGAAGCCGCGTCTTCCCGCCAGACTGCTCGATCGCGCGCCTCGCATAGGCAATGTTCTCGAGCACGCAATCGTAGTCGGCGCCCGCCATCAGCTCGGCGTACCGTTCGCGCGTGAGCCCATTGAACGACACATCGAGGGTCGACAGCCCAGCCTCGAGGAGCGGAGGCAACCGAACGGCGTCCAAGAAGGTGCCGTTCGTCGTGACGCGAATGTGCAGTTTGGGCGACCGACTTCGCACGCGCGCAACGAACGTCGGCAACCGCAAGTTCAAGAGCGGCTCTCCGATGCCCGCAAAAACAACAAGGTCGTGCGCACTCGGCAAGAATCGATCAACGAAGGCGTCAAACGTGACCTCCGACATCGAACGCATCTCAGCCGGGAGCGATGCCCGCGGGCAGAAGGGACAAGCAAGATTGCAGGCGCCGCACGCCTCGACGTCGAATATCCGGGGTCTGCCTGATCCGCCCATCGCGAAACCATCGTAGCGGACGAGGGTGGAACTTGCACACGGCGCCGGTCGCGGAGGCGGCAAGGTGTTCGGCACGCCGCCATCCGAACCCGTGCTTGTCGTCCACCTCGATTGCAACAGTCAAGGATACGACCGACCAATGCCGAGTTGACGGCAAGGTGACAGACGGATGAGTCCCATGGACGTAATGTCGACACATACACGCCTTTGCTTTCTCGCGGGCCTGACCACGACCACATTGCTCGGATGTTCACACAGGCCGGGTGCCAGCGCTCCGGGTGCCAGCGCTCCGGGTGCCAGCGCTCCGGGTGCCAACGCTCCGGGTGCCACCACGCCGGGTGCCACCACTCCGGCGCGATCGAGTTCGCCGACCGCGTCGACGATCTTGGAGCCTCTGGACGCGCTTTCGGCCAAGCTTGCCCAATTCGCACCGGCCGAGCTCACGGCCTCCACGGGGCACCTTTCGGGGCAAGATCAAGCGGCGCTCATTCGGATCATCGAGGCGGCGAAGCTCATGGATCCGATCTTCGACCGTCAGGCCTACGAAGAGAACCCGAAGATCCACGCGGAGTTGGCTGACGACAAGAGTCCACTCGGTGCGGCGAAGCTCGCCTATTTCGAGATCATGCGTGGCCCGTGGGATCGTCAAGATCACCACGCACCGTTCGCGATCGACCGCACGCGTCCGCCCGGCGGAGGCTTCTATCCCATTGACCTCACCGCGGAGGCATTCAAGGCGTACGTGAAGAAACATTCCCAAGACAAGGACGCGCTCGAGTCCTTGTTTACCGTCGTCAAGCGAACCGAGGAGGGCCGACTAGAAGCCATCCCCTATCACGAGGCCTACAAGACATGGCTCGAGCCCGCCGCCTCGAAGCTCATCGAAGCCGCCAACGCAACGAGCAATCCATCGTTGGCGAAGTTCTTGCGTTCACGCGCTGAAGCCTTCCGAACGGATGATTACTACCAAAGCGACAAGGACTGGATGGACGTCGACAGCCTCGTCGAAGTGACGATAGGTCCCTACGAAACCTATGAGGATCAGCTCCTTGGGCTCAAGGCCTCCTTCGAGGCCTTCGTCACGATCGCAGATCCCAGCGCTTCAGCCGAGCTGGCAAAATATAAGGCCCTGCTCCCAAAGATGGAGGCCAATCTCCCGATCCCCGATGAGGTCAAAACCAAGCGTGGTGCTGAAAGCCCGATTCGCGTAGTCGACCTCGTGTATTCGAGCGGCGACGCGCGCAAGTCGGTTCAAACGATCGCGTTCAATCTCCCGAACGACGAGCGAGTCCGCAAGGAAAAGGGCGCCAAGAAAGTTCTCCTCCGAAACAGCATCGAGAAAAAGTTCGACCTCATTCTGCGACCGATCGCGAACCGCATCATCGCCGAAGATCAACTCGAACACCTGTCCGCCTCGGCTTTCTTCTATCAGGTCCTCTTCCACGAGCTCTCACACAGCCTCGGGCCCGCGTTCACATCGCGCGACGGTGAAGAGGTCGAGGTCCGGCTCGCACTCGGGTCCAGCTACTCTGCCATCGAGGAGTGCAAAGCCGATGTGATGGGCGCCTACAACATCCTGTACATGATCGAGCTCGGTGAGATGCCGAAAGACTTCGCCGACAAGCTCTTGCATTCCTATTTTGCGGGCCTCTTTCGAAGCGTCCGGTTCGGAGTCGCGGAGGCGCACGGAAAGGGCGCCGCCGTACAGATCAATCGGTTCCTTAGCCGTAAGGGCGCGACCTTCGAGCCCTCGTCGGCCCGATTCACGGTACACCCCGACGCGCTTCGGAAGGCGATGGCCGAGCTCCTCCACGACCTCCTCATGCTCCAGCACGCGGGCGACAAGGCAGCCGCAGATGCGATGCTCGAACAGGAAGGCATCATGTCGACGCCGATGGTCGCCGCGTTGACCAAAGTGGGAGACATCCCCGTTGACATTCGCCCGCTCTACCCGCTCGCGGATCGGACGGCGCCCGACCCGGCCGCCCCCAAAAACTCTGTCCGTCCGTAGATAATCCGCGCCCGCGATCGACCGATGTCGCCATCCGTTGGGCAGACGTATTCTGATTCTGGTGCACGCCGGCTCGATACGGCGGCCCCAGACACACATTCATGCCCGCCTTCGTGATCACAGCGAGCATCCTCTTCGTGGGCGCACTCCAGATCGAGCGCGGGGAAGGCGCGCGCTGTCCAACCGCCGAAGCCGTGACCCGATCCGCGCGCGAGCTCGGCATCGATCTGTCGCGCGCGGCCGGACGAGTTCGGTGGGTCGAAGCCTCATCTGGCCCGCCTCAATCGTCCAGCGCCAAGTCGCAGACGATCAGGCTTCAGGTTGCGATCGACGTCGAAGGTCCAAGTAGCCATACAGTCCGAATCATCGAAAGCGCCACCTGTCGTGAGCAGAGCCGAATCATCGCCCTGGCGATCGACCGGGCCTTGCGACCATTTCAGAAACGCCGCTCTTCCCATGCTCGCCCTTCGGAGACACGCGCCTTGGATACACCCGCGCGACCGGCCCACCCCGAGCCAAAGCCCGAGCCAAAGCCCGAGCCAAAGCCCGAGCCAAAGCCCGAGCCAAAGCCTGAACCCAACCCCGAGCCAAAGCTCGAGCCAAACCCCAAGTCCCAGCTGAAGAGCGGTGTTCGACCTGGCACCGCCTCGAATGCGTCGCCCACGCCCCCCATCGAGCCGCACACCGAACTTCTGCCCAAGCCGATGCGCCCACCACGAGAAGTCGTGCAAACGGTGCATCCGTCGAAGAACATTCCCGAGAGCTTGGGCGCCTCGCTCCGGTTGCGGATCGGCCCCAGCGCCCGAGCGAGCAACGGCATGGGGTTCGGCGGTGAGTTCGGCACCGATCTCACGCCCCCAGACTGGCCCATTTCAGTCACCGTCGTCGCAGGGCTTGGCCTCCCGAAGACATACGCGTGGAACGCGTCCCCCGGTTCGAGGCAAGCGAGTGACGATATTTCGCTGCGCGTGACACGCGCTCATCTGGGTGCGGGCGCGAGTTACCAGCGCTGGGTCGATGAAACCCAAACGTGGGCGATCGGGGGACGTCTGATCGGCGTGGGTGCTTTGCTTACCGCACGCGCCGCCGGGCTCATTGAATCGACAACCCAGCAGGGCTGGCTCGGCGGTCTTCGGGCATCGAGCTTTGTCTTGCTACGCACGGGCGTCGCAGATCTCAGTGCCGAAGGTGCAGTGTCCGTCTTTGGTCTACGTCCGAAATTTTCGGCGGTCGGCGCACAGCCAAATGCTTCCTTCGATGGGCCTTCGGTCCTTGAGGCGGAGGTCCTCATCTTTGCGGGGTGGACGTGGGCGTTCGCAGGCTAGGCGCGGCGCGCTTGGCCGAAGACTCGGCCGCTACGTCGATCTCGGACGCCTTGGATCTAGAGACCGCTTTCGTGCATCATGCGCGCGCACTCGAAAGGTTCTTCGTCCGCGCCGGGTGCCGAGCCGATGCCGAGGACTTGGTCGCCGAGACATTCTTGATCGCCCACCAGAACCAAGAACGCTTCGATCACACGCGTCCACTCCTCCCTTGGCTCTATGGAATCGCCGTCAAGCTCTCACGCAAAAACCTACGCAAGCGTTGGATGCGTTCCTTACTCAACCACGCGGTCCTACGCTTCGACCCTCCCGAGCCACTCTCAATGCTCGCTCAACTGATCGACGTCGAGGACGTGGCGCGGCTCCACGATGTGCTGCGCGCGATGCCAGAATCAAAGCGAGTCATCCTGATTCTCCGCGAGTGGCAAGGACTCACGCCGCATGAAGTCGCAGAAGCGCTCTCGATCCCGGAGGGGAGTGTCCATTCCGCGCTCCACTACGCGCGCAAAGAGCTGATCCGACGCTACCGTCAGCGTCTGGCCATCGAGGGCAGTCGATGAAGACGCCACACATCCGCGCAAGACCAGGGGCCGGGGAAGAAGCAGCGCCCGGCGCGCACGTCGAAGGCGACTTCGCCGCACGATGGCGAGCCGCTGGGGCAACGCCGGACGAGCTGGACGAACTCCGAACTTCACTCACGAATCCGATCGCGAATCCTCCGAGTTGGATCGACGAGTCGACCGGACGATACTCGAAGCAGGCCTTTCGAGACCTTCGCGCCCGGGCCGAACTCCGAAAGGCGAAGAGACAACAGTGGCGCCTCGTGTTCGTCGTATCTCCCGTGCTCCTGGGTCTTGCCTTCATGCTCGGTTTGCACACGGCCCCGGGGCTGGAGCAGCCGGCTTCGTCTAGGCGCGCATCCCCGGCCGCGGAGCAAGCGCCGGACGCGCCGTCGTCCAGCGTCGCGTTGAGCCGCATCGAGGGACACCAGATCCGAGCGTTCCTGAGTCAGGGCGCAACATTGAAGCAGACGACGAACGGCGTATTCGAAATCACGCAGGGCGCAGGCGCCGTGTGGGTCGAGCAAATCGCCCACGGCGACCACCACCACACCGCACCGACCACCCAATCCACGCCGCAACCGAAGCGCAATGGCCCTCTTCATTTCGCGATCGGCGACCATACCCTCATCACCTCATCTGCGATCTTCGCCGTGAGCGACGATGCATCCTCGATCCGCGTTTACGCAGGCGCTGCGACACTCGTATCGCCGGACGTGAGCCCCATCGACATCACGCCCACCACCGGATTTCTCCTTCTCGGAGGCGCTGCAGCGGCGGCGAAACACGCCGTCCGGGGACAAGACACCGCCACGATGGACGCCCTTGCCCAGCGCCTGACGACGAAGACGCCGATCACGCAAGCAGATGAGACACCCTCGTCGACCCGAGCTCCCGAAATCGACGCCTACGTGCGGGCCCTCGACTTGCTGCGTCGCGAGGCATGGAGCGCTGCGGCAGACGCCTTCGCCCAATATCTTCAGACCTACCCGAATGGCGTCCTGCTTGACGAAGCCGAGCTCTCACGCATCGAAGCGCTCGCGCATTGCGGCGACCGAGGTGCGCTCACCGAGGCCGCCACAGAGTGGCTCGAAAAGCATGCGAACCACCCGAGGGCGGGCGAGATCCGTTCACTTCTCGAGGCCGGGCGAAGCGAAGCGAACCGACGACCAAGCCACCGACCATGATGCGTCGCATCAATGTCGATCGAGGTCGTTGAACAAGAGCAGAACCGCCTCGACACCTTTGCATGCAATCGCGAGGTCTTGTCGTCCATCGCCATCAAAATCTCGACCGACGAAGTCTGCCGGCTCGTCACACACACTCAGGGTGTACGGCGCAAAGAATCCACCCTGCGGGCGCGCGAGCAAGACGGAGACCTCGTCCGCCGGATGCACAACGACGACATCGGCCAGTCCGTCCCCGTTGAAGTCGCCGCTGACAACTCGGCTCGGCGACCGCCCCGCATCATATCGCTGCGGCGACCCAAGTCCGAAGACCGGATTGCCCTCCATAATGACAACACCCGGTGTCCCCACCGCAATGATGTCGTTGTACGGATCGTTCCCCACCCGACCGAGAGTCATGGTCGTGATCCCCGGCAACGCATTGTACGTGCGGGTGTCGTAGCCGGCGGCGGTCCAGAAGCGAACCGTCAAATTGTCGGTCACGCCATTGGCCACGGCGTAGTCATCGAAGCCGTCGTCATTGAGATCGCCGACAACCACGCTTCTCGCGCCTTCGCCCTGAAAAAACTCGATGTTCGCTTCGCGATCCGGCTGCACCACGACGGTACCGTCCGACGTGTTCCCGGTACCGTCGGTCGTAAAGACGATCTCGACTCGACCATCGTTGTCGACGTCCCCCAGAGCGGCGTCTTGTGGCTTGGAGATCGGATAGTCGAACTCAGTAAACAGAAGCGGTCCATTGCTCTCGAGGTACACGCCGGTTTCGCCGGTTCCGCAGAGCACGATGTCCTGCGGCGCGGTGCCATTGACTTCGCCGACGCGTAGGACCGAGGCCGCCGTGATCGGTAGTTCCTCGGTCGACAACACATGGACGTAGCGCGGGTGACGGTTCTCAAAGACACTCACCTGCGTCCCTGACCCGAGTTTGGCGCCGACGACCAGGTCGGGCGCCTCGCTCCCGGCGATCTGCCCCGCGCCGATCACGATCGGCGCGTTGAGCGTCACCCCGGCTGACTCGGTCGTGATCAACATCGGCGCAGCAAGAAACTCGCCGCCGCCCTCGTTGTCCGCCCAGGCGACAGCGTCGAGCGTCGGCCCAAGCGCAACGAGGTCGGGATCGCCATCTTGGTCGTAGTCGACGAGTCGCAGATCTGCGATGGCCTCCGCGACAACGAAGGCGCCAGTGCGCGAAAATGCACCGCCGCTGTTCTTCCAGACCTCGATGCCGTTGGCCTCCTCGGCTGCGACGACAATGTCCAAGTCATCGTCGCCATCGACGTCGCTCAAGACCGCGAAGCGCGGGAGCCGAAGGGTCGTATACAACGCCAAAGACGCGAACTGACCCGGTTGCGACGGATTTCCGGCGAGGATCTCAAAGCCACCGAACTTTGGTGGCGCGTTCTGCATCACCGCAATGGCGTCCGGATATCCATCGCCCGTCACATCGCCGAGAACGACCTCGTTGCGGCCGATCGAGAACAAAAAGTTGTCGAGCGCAGCGCCAAAGTTCCCTGCGCCACCGTTCAGGTAGACGGAGAACAAGGCGTTTCCGGTCCCCTCGCGGCTCACGATGACGTCTGGCGCTTGGTCACCATCGGCCTTCGCAATACGGATCGCTGTCACATTCCCTTGCTCTCCATAGGCACCCGACAGCGCGAACTGATGACTCGCGTCCTGCTTGTAGACGCGGATATCGGGCCCCGGTGAGGCCTTGAATCCAAAGACGAGATCAAGATCCCCATCGGCATCGAGATCCGACACCGCGAAATCCACCGGCGAAGCGCTGAGCGTAACCACGGTGGACTCATCGAACGTCATGGCACCAAGGTTCCGGGCCACCACGAACTTCGCGGCCTTGAAGGAGAGCACATCCATCGCACCGTCGTCGTCGAAGTCGACGATGCGGACGCGCGTCGCACCGGTCGCACTCAGAAGACGGGGCGGCATGGGGTGCCATCGACCGGCGGAGATGGTCCCCGTGAGCACCGAGATCTTGGCGCCCCCAACCACGACATCGACCACCCCATCCCCATCGAGGTCGCCCACGTCGAGCCCGTCTTCGCCGACGGCATAGCCCAACCCATAGAACTGGGCGACACGGAAGTCAGGGAGTCGAGTCACGGCCACCGAAACCTCCGTACGCCCAACGAGTCCATCCTCATCCGTCGCAACAACCGCCACCAAGTGCGTGTCTCGCAGAGACGAAAAGTCGAAGACGGTCGAGTACACTCGGCCGGCGTCCGGCGTCGTGTCGACTCCAGCCGATGTCTCGTCCACGAAGAACTCGACTTTCTCGATTCGGGCGCCAAAGGGCGAGACGACCTCCGCCTTCAACTCCGTGGACTGAAACACCGCATAGTCATCGAGCGGCTCCACCATCGTGACCACCGGGTTGGGTGACACGTTGTTCACGGTGATCATCACCGGTTCGAGCACGACGCGATGCCCAACCGGCTCGTCGTCGATCACCGTGCTGTCAGCAACCGTTGCCGTAAGAGCCATGAGCCCGTTGGGAAAAGTTGCGGTATCGAGCGTCGTGGTGAAGGGGCTCGTGGTTCCAATCGCCCCGTAGATGTCAATGACCCCGAGCGCATAGTCGTCTTCCCCCTCGACCGTCATCTCAATCGTCCCGACGACCACCGCCTGATCGTTCGGCGCCGTGATGCGCCCGGTCGGAGGTGTCCGGTCGACGTGAAAATGGACGAGCGTTTCGCCTTGGTTTCCTCGACCATCCCGCGCCACGACCCGCAGCCCATGTTCGCCCTCCGCCAGCGTCGTCGTATCGATCGCGTGTCGATAGACCGGCCCATCGAGCGATCCGATCGAAACGGCGTCGAGCAGAAGCGAGACGTCGTCAACGCCTGACGCGTCCGCCACGGTGAGCGATACCGTCATCGTCCCATCGTAGGCTCCGTCCTCGACGGGACGTTCGATGACCACTTCAGGGGCCGTGAGATTGTCGATCCGAATCGTCACCGACGCAGTCGCCTCTTTGTTGGCCACGTCGGTAGCCGTCGCGAGAAGCACAATCGGGCCATCGTTCAGGAGCGTCGTTTCGAGCGTGAAGACGTAGTGCCCCCCAACGGTCTCGGTCTGCGTGGCCACCGCGCCGTCCCCGGCCTTCAGCGTCACCTTCTCGATGCCTACATCGTCGGTCGCGTCGATCAGGACCTGAACATCGTCCCCAGCGACCAAGGCTCCATCGGTCGGGGACAAAAAGACAACGACCGGCGCGCGCGCGTCACCGCACGCCGGCTCATCGATTCGGCCATCACAGTTGTTGTCGATGCCGTCGCTACAGAGCTCTTTCGCCGCCGCATTCACGTTGGCATTGTGGTCATCACAGTCCGTTCCCGGATTGAGCGGCGCGTCGCGCGCGTTGTCTCCATCGCCATCGAGGTCGCGGTCGCGTGAGGACGGGTCGCAGTCGTCGTCGATGCCATTGTAAGGCGTTTCGATCGCATCACACGCTTCGCAGGTCCCCTTGCTCTTGCCATCCGGGATCGCGCAGCGTTCATGACTGCCACACTGGCGGCTATCTAGACATTCAGCGCCCGACGAACCACCACAGCCTACGATCCCGAGGATCCCGAGCCCCCCCATAGCCGACGCAACCACAAGAAACGCAGTGGACCACTCAATCCTTCGCATCATCACCGGGCGGGATGTTCGTTGGCTCAGTGGGTGGCGTCAATATACGCCCATGTCGCACACCGAGGTGCCCGCAAGCATGGGAAAAGGCATCGAAAGCTAAGCCGCTCCATCCCCCGCTCGAAACAGGCGTGACAAGCCTTCGTGCGTGGAAACCTGCGGATCGTAGCCGAAGTCGCGCGCTGCACGCGCATGACTGAAATAGTGAGAGCGCCCGAGCATCACGGCCGCCATCCGGGTCAGCGGCGGCTCGTCTCGGATGCCCAGCATCGCATAGCTTTTCTCGAGTGCGAATCCGATGGCCTTCGCGAGCGAAAAAGACACGCGCCGAGCGACCGGCGCGACGCCGAAGCCCGTCAGGACGTCATTCACGAACGACCAAAGCCGTACCGGCTCGCGGTCGCCGATGAAATACGCGCGGCCTCCGACCGCCTTCGAGTTCGCCACGAGCGCATCGAAGGCCCCAAGATGGGCCGAAACCGCATTCTCGATGTAGGTGACGTCGATCTGATTGGTACCGTCTCCGACCTGCACGAGCTTGCCCGCGCGCGCGCGCGCCAGCAGCCGAGGGACGATGTGCGAATCCCCCGGTCCGTAGATGAAATGCGGACGCAGAGCCGCAGTCCCAAAGCCAGGTCGGTTCGCGGCCAAGACGAGGGCCTCGCCCTCGCCTTTGGTCGTTCCGTAGGCGTGAATGCGCGACCGAACATACGGTAGACTCTCGTCGCCGTGTTCGATGTTCGTCGTCGGCCCAAGCACGACCGACGGACTGCTCGTATGGACAAAACTCGAGACCCCCGCGGCCTCCGCCGCCCTAAGCAACGCGCGCGTGCCTTCGACGTTGGTCGCGTGGTACTCCGCATAGGGGCCCCAGTACCCAACTCGAGCCGCCGTGTGGAAGACGGCGGTTGCACCCTTCACCGCGCGCTCCACGTCTTCTGGGCGCACGAGGTCGCCCTGCACCGCCTCCGCACCCCAGGCTTCGATTTCGGGATAGCGCTGGCGCGAGAAGATGCGAACGGTCTCGCCGCGATCCAGGAGCGCCCGAACAATGTTTCGCCCCAAGAATCCGCCACCGCCCGTCACGAGAATCGTCATTGATCCCTCCTCATTCTCTCACTCTTGCGCCTTCGCACATGAGCGCCTTCCGCTCAAGCGATGCGCCTTCGCCCCAACAGCGCGCGCTCGGCGGTGATGGCCAAGACTTCACGACGGATCTTGGCGTTGTGACGTGCGTCGACGGGGAACGCATCGACGAAGAGGACCTCCTCGATGCGCTCCGTCAGCGGCGAGCGGCGGCCCATGTCGAGGAGAGCGCCCGCAAGTTCGTCGCGCTCTCGGCGGCTCCGCGGCCGAAAGTCGGGGCGGCACTCGATGCAGACCACCGGCTTCTTCTTTCCGACGGGCCCGATCCCCACCAAGGCCGATCGAAACACCGCGGGATGGCGATTGAAGATCGCTTCGCAAGGCACCGTGTACATCACGCCGTGGTCCGTTTGAACGCGATGCGATTTTCGACCGCAGAACCACAAGCAGCCCTCGGTGTCGAGATACCCAACGTCACCCATCCGATGCCAGATCTCGCCCCCCGACGCTCCGTCCAAGGCCTCGTCGCATGCGTTGTTGGAAGCCTCGTTGGAAGCCTCGTTGGAGGGCGCGTTCGGGGTCTCGCCGTGCGTCTCGAACCGGGCCTCGCCCCCTCGAATCTTTGACAACGCGTTGTCCCGATCGCGCCGAAAGTAGGCGGTCGTCGTCACGGGGCTCTTCACCACGATCTCGCCGATCTCGCCGGCCGGCAAGACCTCCGCATCCTCCATCCTGGCGATCGGCCCATCGACGATGCGGATGATCTTCACGGCCACATCTTGGATCGGACGACCGACCCAAGTGCCCGCCCCTTGTTGCGTACGCTGCGCCGGTCCGCTCAGCACATCATGGGCCGAGGGAAGGCTCACCGGCAGGCTCTCCGTCGCACCGTAAGGCGTGAAAATGTCGGCCGACGCCGAAACGATCCGCGAAAGACGCTCCAGCAACGAGACGGGAGCCGGAGCGCCCGCCATCAACACTCGCTTGAGACTCTCGAGACGAACCCCGCGCCCGCCACAATAGTCCGCGATCTTTTCCCAGAACGCCGGCGAGCCAAACACATACGTTACGCCGTGATCGGTCACCGCTTCGACGATCTTCTCGGGCTCCACCCGAGCGGGATGGCTGACATCCATGTCGGGCACGACCACCGCAGCCCCGAGCGCGAGAGAAAACAACGAGAAGAGCGGAAACGCCGAAAGGTCGACCTCGGACGGACCAATGTTGAGCTCACGGGCGAAGACGTCGACCTGCGTATCGAAAATGCGGTGGGTATAGATGACGCCCTTCGGTGCCCCGGTGCTCCCCGAGGTAAAAAGAATGGCGGCGGTGTCGCCGCCCTCGGTCGGCGCGCTCTGAAAGCCGACCTCGCCCTGGCCTTCGCCTCCGCCCTTGCCTCCGCCTCCGCCGAGCGCCTCGACGTCGGTGATCGTCCGCCCACCCCAGAAGAGCCGGCGTCCGACCGTCACGTTGATCTTCACCGACCTGAACGCCTGTCGAAACAACATCTTCAAGAGTTGTGCCTTGGGGACCGCGATGAACGCTTCGGGCTCGGCCTCTCGAATCGCCTGCAAGACGGCCTCCTTGCCCATCGCCGGATCGATCATCACCGTCACCGCACCGAGTCGATACAGCGCGAACGTCAGCGCGAAAAACTCGATGCAAGGCGTAACGAAGACGAGACAGCGCATCCCGCGCTTCACGCCGAGCGCCGAAAAGCCGCGCGCATATCGATCACAAAGCGCATTCAACTCGCGAAAGCTGATCTCGGTATAGGTTCTTCGGCCGTCACCGTCCCGGCCCAGCGGGCACATGACCGCCTTCGAGGTCGGCTGCACCTCCGCCTGCGCGCGCAAACGATCGGCGATGTTCGTACTCACAGCCCACTCACCGCTCTCGCTCGTCGAGGGAACTCGAGCGACGCCGAATCTGAACCCGCATCCGTACTCGCGGACGTCTCGTGGATGAAGTCGCGAATGAGCGGGATGATCCGCTCGTGCGCATCCTCGAGAACATAGTGCCCAGCGTCCTCGAAAACCGTCGCCTCGGCCTTCGGAAAGCGCCGTCGCCATTCGGAATAGAAATGGTCATTGAACACGAAATCCTGCCGTCCCCAGGCAATCAACATCGGATGGTTCACAAACATCGAAATCTTGCGCCCGATATCATCGAGCAGCGCGTAGCTCGGATGCCCGGGCCTCATCGGAATATCCTCAACGAACCTGAGCTGTGCAACGCGGCTTGCCCAGTCGTGATACGGCGCGACGTAGCCCGCGCGCACGTCCTTGCTCATCCGAGCCGAATCCTTCGGGCAGAACCGAAGCGCAGCGCGCGAAAACGCATTCAGGCCGCGAATCATGAACGCCCCGAAGCCGGGAATGCGACAAAGCGCGATCGATCGTGGCATACGAGACGAAGGGAAAGCCGCGGTATTCAAGACGACGATCCGACGAATCAGCTCTGGATGCCGTACCGCAAACCCCATTCCAATCGCGCCACCCCAGTCGTGGACGACGAGCGTGATGTCTCGAAGATCGAGCGAGGCGACCAAACGCTCGACGTTTCGAATATGGTTCTCGAGCGTGTAATCGAAGTCCTGCGGCTTGTCCGAGAGTCCACATCCTATGTGATCGGGCACGACGACCCGGTGAATCGTCGAAAACGCCTGCACCAAACGGCGATAGAAGAACGACCACGTCGGATTGCCGTGGAGCATCAAGAACGTCTCTTGGTGGTCGCTCGGCCCTTCGTCGAGGTAGTGCAGCCGTCCCGCCGGCCCGGCAAGGAAATGCGACTCGAAAGGATACAAATGCGCAAAAGCGCTGCGATCGACCGACGACGTCATGCGCTCACCACCCCTTTCAACGTAACGAGGGCTCTTACCACTTCACCGCGAGCATGATGCTCGAAAGACCGCTGCCGATCCCAAGCAGCGCCACGCGATGGCCACGAGCCACAAAGCCTTCTTCGACCGCCAGCGCGAGCGACATCGGCAACGCCGCCGACCCGATATTCCCGAGCCGGTCGAAAGACACGTAAGCCGAGCTCGCCAAGAGACCAAGGCGCTCGCACAGAAGCGCGTGATGCGCCTTGCCCACCTGATGCGTCACCACACGATCGGGCACCCCAAACTCGGTCTCTTCGACGAACGCAGCCCAATTCTCCGCCGCCAGATCCAGGCCGGCATGCAAGAGAGCCTCCGCGTCAGTATTCATGTTCACCGCGGCGCCGCTCTCTCCGCCTCGACAGAGGGCGTTGTGCTGCGTCGCCGCCAAGAGACTCGCCCCAATGAGCCGATGATCGCGATCCTCGGGCACAAGATCGCGCCGGGCCAAGAGCACAGCCGCCGCACCCGAGCCGATCGTCAAGGATGCAAACGCGCCCTTGATGCTGCGGCGAGTGAGGCGCTCGTCCGCCAAGAGACTCTCGATCGTCGCATCAAGAAGCGGCTTGCCGATCTCGCCCGAAACGACGAGCCCAGCGTCGATCTGACCGAGCTCGATCATGTTCGCGACGATCAGCATACCGTTCGCGACCCCAAGACAGGCGTTCGAGACATCGAACACCGCAGCCTGCTTCGGAAGCTCCAGCGCGTCGTGGACCAAGTTCGCGCTCGCCGGCTCGAGAAAATCACGGCAAACACTGGCGTGAATGACGCACCCGATCCGCGACCGCAGCTCAGGCACGCGCTCGAGCGCCGCGCGGCCGGCCGCCGTAGCCACCGAGCTCGGCATCGCACCCTCATCGAATGCACGCCGTGCTCGAATGCCCGTCATCAACTCGAGGCGACCGGGCTGAAGTCCAAGGCGCTCGTACACCGGAGCAAGCCGTACCTCGATGCTGTCCGACGAAATCACGTGTGGCGGCATCGCGTAGCCCAGGGACACGACGGAAACTCTCTGGAACCTCATTGTCCGCTCGAATTCCGCCGCGTCACCGCTTGAACCACGTCACGCGCGAAGTAGTTGAACGACATGCCAGCGTCGATCACCACGTTCTGTCCGTTGATCCCGCCCGAGCGCTCGGACAACAAGAACGCGACCGTATTCGCCACCTCTTGGGTGCTCACGCCACGCTTTCGCGGGATCACTTCTTCCGCGAAGAGGTAGCTGTCGACGTAGCCCGGGATGCCCGCGGACGAACTCGTCTTGAGCAAGCCCGGCGCGACCGCGTTGAATCGGATGTTCGAAAAGCCCGCGAAGCTCTTCGCCAAGAAGACGACGCTCGAGTCGAGCGCCGCCTTGATCGGTGCCATATAGCCGTAGTTCTCGGCCGCCATCTTCGTCGTAGAGATCGAGATCGTCACGACCGCACCCTCGGGATGAAGGTTGTCTTTGAACGCGTTGGCCAGCTCGATGAAGGAATGACAGGAGATCTGCATGGCCTGCAAGAAATGCGCTCTCGGAGTCTCATGGAAGGTGCGAAAGCCACCCTCGTAGTTCGCGAAGGCGATCGAGTGCACGAACCCGTGGAGCATCGGATGCGTGCGCGTGATCGCGTCCTTGACCCGCGCGATGTCGTCGCCCTGCTCGACGTCGGCCACGTAAATATCCTCCGCCGGGAGGCGTTTCGCGAGCGAGGCCCGACGCGCCTCGGTGTGCACGACATAGAGCACACGCGCGCCCTCCGCCGCCAGGATTTGCCCGGTCACGTAGCCAACGCTCTTGCGATTCGAGACGCCGAAGATCGCGAAGGTCTTCCCGTCGAAGCCGAGAAAGCTCATGCACCATCGCCTACGTCGGCGACCAACATCACCGCGAACTCGAGGTCGCACACGAGCTTGCCGTCCGAGTGGATCCGACCCTGAAGGTAGTGCGCGCCCAACTTCGACTGAACATGCTCGGCCGAAATCTCGAGTTGATCGCCCGGCTTCACCATTCGCTTGAAGCGCACCTTGTTCATACGCGTGACGACGGGCGCGCCTTGCATGTTCGCGTCGAGGTTCGTCTTGCAGGCCATAAGATACGCACCGGCCTGAAGCACCGTCTCACATAAGAGCACCCCGGGCATCAAAGGACGGCCCGGGTAGTGCCCGCGAAACTGGGGTTCCTCGGCGCGCACGACACGACGCGCAACCACCGCGCGGTCTGTGATCGACACGATCTCATCGAGGAACAAGAACGGCTCGCGATGAGGAAGACGTGCTTCGATCGCCTCCCGGTCCGCCGTGATACCGCGGTCCGCCGCAATGCCCCCGCTCTCGCGGCCTTCCTCATCGAGTTTCAACGCTTCTGACCTCTCATATGCCACCGGTCACCTCCAACGTCGTTCCTGTGACGTAGCTTGCTTCCTTGGACGCCACGAACAAAACGGCATGCGCGATCTCTTCGGCCCGCGCAAATCGACCAAGGGGAACCATACTGACAAATCGCTTCTTGTCATCCTCCAAGAGGTCTTTCAGCAGGTCCGTGTCCACAAAACCAGGGGCTATGCAGTTCACGGTGATGTTGCGGGTGGCGACTTCTTTCGAAAGGACCTTGGCCATCGCGATCTGACCGGCCTTGGACGCCGCGTAGTTGGCTTGCCCCGTAAACCCCATCCAGGCGCTCGGCGAGACAATGTTCACGATTCGGCCATATCGTTGGCGCGACATCGCCTTCACCGCCATCTTTGACACCAAGAACGTGCCCTCGAGATTGACCGCGAGAACCTTGCGCCAGTCGTCGTGTGACATCATCCCGACGATCGCATCTTTGCGAATCCCCGCGTTGTTGACGACGACCTGAGGCGGCGCTTCGAGGTCGCCAAAGAACGCTTCGACCGCCGCGGCGTCCTGGACCTCGAACTCAGCGAGACGAAGGCGCGCCTGCTCGGCGACCGACCGTGACGCGAGAAACGCTTGGGCGGCCGACTGATCGCCGCGATAGGTCGCGACGACGTGGGCACCGCGCCCCAAGAAGGCCGCCGAAATCGCAGCGCCGATGCCGCGCGTCCCGCCCGTCACGATGACATTTTGCCCCTCAAAGTCGAGCATCGATCTCCGTCCTCCCTGTCTTCTCGGACTTCTCGATCCCATCGTTCATATCGCGCCTATCGATCCTATCGATGCTATCGATCCTATCGGTCCCAGCGTTCACATCGGGCCTATCGGTCCTGTCGCTCATCTGGGCCGCGAGGTAGCGGTCGACCTCGTTGGCGACAATGACTCCGTAGTTCGCGGCGCCAAGCCAACCACTCATGATGATGCCGACGCTCCCGGCGTGAAAGAGGCCCGGCAATTCTTTGGGAATCGACTGGCTGACCTTGAGCCCCTCAAACTTCGTCCCAAAGGACGTCGCCGCCTCGTGGCGCGTGAAGAACTCGAACGTCCGCGGCGTCGCCACCTCGACGTGATCGATCTTGGCTCGTATGTCTGGGATGTAACCTTCGAGCGCCGCGATGGTGTCAGTCGCGTACCGAGTCTTGGTCGCCAGGTACGTCTCTTCCGACATCTTGACCCAGTCCTCGTACCGAGAGTTCATCGAAGCCACCACCGTATATCGGTCGGATCCCGGGCGAATTTCTGGGTAGTAGAACGAGAACGTTCGACTCGTACATTCGAGCGCGCAGAGCGCGTCCGAGTCGAACTTCGGCGCCCGACTCGTGAAGAAGAGGTCCCCGAGGTACGGGATCGTCTCGCCTCTTCGAATGCCGAGATACACTTGGCTCGACGATGTGTTCATCCGAACCGCCTCAGCCTCGGCCAAGAATTCGGGCCGCCAGTGCGCACGGTCGACGAACTTCGTCACCGTGGTCTTGAGGTTCGCGTTGGAAACCACCGTCCGCCCCGCAACCTCGACACCATTGACGACGACGCCCCGCACTCTGGACGACCCTTCGCGCGCATCCACCAAGACCTCTTGCACCTCGGCGTAGTTACGAATGTCGACGCCGTTTTCGACGAGCTCGGCCTTCATCGCCTTGATGAGCACATCCGTCCCGCCTTGAAACGTGTAGACCCCCTGGCTCATGAAATTCGAGAAAACGATCCCATACGTGATCGCCGGGTCGTCGAGCGTGGAACCGTTCGCATAGGCGATGGGCTCCATCAAGAAGCGAACCACATCCGTCCGGCCAGGAAAGAAACGCTCAAACAGTGCGCGCGTCGTAAGCTTCTGATCGTCATAGAAGTTCATGCCGCGGACGGTCGTGAAAAAGTCGTCGACCGTAGAGGCCGCGATGCCGAAATACTCGATGAGGATACGCGTGAAGTCCTGCCGATCGAAGGACGTCTCGAGCTTGAATTCAGGGTTGTCGAAACGCACCGTCTTGAGCTTCACGATCGAGTCGGCGATCGAGCGCGTCCAGTACTTGCGGCACGTCTTCTTCATTCCGACGGGAAAACCGTGGAGCGAGATGTCGAAGATGTGACCATTTTGACGCTTGAACCACGTGGCGAGCCCGCCGAAGTTGTAGTGCTGCTCGAAGAGCACCACCTGGTGCCCACTCTTAGCCAGCACATTCGCCGCCGTCAGGCCGGCGAGGCCAGAGCCGACGACGATGACGTCATAAGAGGCCTTGAGCCCATCCAAACGCGCCGGGCTCAATCGCGCACGCCGACGAGTCCCGAGAACGGACGGGCTCGTCACCGCGGGCGCAGCCAATACGGTGTCAATCGGGCGATCGATCTCATGTCCCTTGAACCTCACGCGCCTTCCCCTCCTTTGGCTGACAAGACATAGGCGTTCGCGATCGCAATCCCAGACAGCATGGCGCCGACGATGCCGACGAAGCCCTGATCGGTCCCGCAGAGAAACAAATTGTCGAGGTCCGTGCGCCCGGTGCGCCGCTTATCGGGCGTACCGTAGACCGCACCGTTTCGGTGGCCGGTAAACTTCGTCACCGTCTTTGGCGTGAACATATCCCGATAGAGTGCATGGCTCGTGAACGGCCCCGTGATCGCTTCGACGGCCGACTCCGAAATCTTGAGCGCTTCGCGCTTTGCCTCGTCGTAGGCGGGCGGATCGAAAGAGAACCACGCCCGGTGGTTTGCAAGGTGGGTTGCTCGAAGTACGACTGGTTCGGGCGCCACGTCGTGGCGATAGTTGCCCGGGCAACAAATGACGCCGCTCGTATCGTCGACGAACACTTCGGGTCGACGCCACGAAAAGCCGGAACCTCGGTTGAAGAAGGCAACGCTCGGCTCCCAGCCCAGTTCTTTCGCCGGCCGGTCGAGCACCCAGATTGTCTCGACGAACGAGAGCTCGCCCGGCACTTCGGGGCCGGGCGGCACGCGGTCCGCGTCGGTGCGAAGTGCCATCGTCTCGAGCAGTCCCGCCGATGAGAGCACGACGTCGGCGGACACGACGCCGCCCGCCTCGAGTCGAAGCGCCGCGACGCGGCGATCCCGGACCTCGATCGCCTCCACCGCGGTCGAACGAAGGAGACGACCGCCGCTCTCTCGAAAGCGAGAGACGAGCACGTCAAGAATGCGTCGGACACCTTCCTTCGGACGGCAGAAACCTTCGCGGTAGATGCTGTTGAAGAGGATCTTGAATTGATCGAAGTCGACATCGTTCTCGTGCGCGCTTCCGTAGTAGAGGAGCGGGCACAAGATCATATCGACCAAGAGCGGGTCGCGGATAAAATCAGCCAAGATCGCGCGGGTCGACACGAACGGTCGCTCGACCATGCTATCGGGATAAGCAGCACACCTTTCGCCCAAAAGACGAAACCCGTCGACCTCGCCAGGGAACCGCTCGGCGATCTCTTGCGTCAGAAGCTCGAGGCCATTGCTGAATCGAAGCGTCGCGTCATCGAACACCGTCATCGAGAAACCTTGCGGGTCGAGCGCGAAGAGGTCGGGATCGAGTCGAAGCTGTCGGTAAATTCTTTGAAGCGGAATCCTTGGGCCCCGGTATCCGGGGGAGAGCGCGTTCGTGACGGCGTGAAGTCCGACATCAAAGCGATAGCCATCCTTCTTGTAGAAGGAATTCAACCCGCCCCACATTCCATGGCGTTCGAGGATGACGACGGAGCGCCCAAATTGCGCCAACCTCAGCCCGGCCGCCAGGCCCGACATGCCGGCACCGATAATTGCGACGTCACAGCGCATATTCGACGCAAAGGCGACTTGCGAGGGTGGACATCGCCATCGCAACTGGAATCGCGACTGAAATCGCAGTCGCTGTGGCGGTCGAAAGCGAAGTCGGAGTCGAAGTCACGCCTCGCCTAGATCAGGCAGCGCTACTCCCAATCGCCGCGAACTTCGGCCCAAGATAAGCCACGCAGCCGTCCAAGGTGGCCAGCTGCATGTAGTCTTCCTCCGGAACCTCAATCTTGTGGCGCTTGCGGAGCTCCATCACGATGTCGAGAAAATCCATGGAATCCAGGTCGAGCTGCTCGCGCAGGCGAACGTCCGGCTTGACGTCGGAGAGATCTTCGTCCGGCGCGATGTCGTGAATGATGTCGAGAATGAGCTGACGTACCTCGTTGTCGGTCATGATGTTCCTCTACTTTTCGGTTCTCAATAGCGTTTGACGATGACGCACGAGTTGATGCCCAACATCCCGAACGAGTTGTTGAGAATGGCATCCACGCGCGGCACCTCGATCGGTTGGCCGACGACCAAGTTGTTGAGCGCACAGTCCGGATCGAGCTCATCGAGGTTGATCGTCGGATGTACGACGCGATCCTTGAAAGACGGCAGATTGCCCGCCAGCTCGATGGCCCCGGCCGCGCCCATGGTGTGCCCGATGAAGCTCTTGGTGTTGTTGATGAACACGTCAGGCTGGCCGCCGAACACCTCGTGAACAGCCCGACACTCCTGCACATCGCCGAGCATCGTGGATGTTGCATGCGTGCTCACGATGTCGATCTGAGACGCATCCATCCTGGCCGACGCCAACGCAGCACGCATGCACTCGGCCTGCCGCTCCGCGGCCGGAAGCACGAAATCTGTGGCGTCCGAGTTGATCGCGTAACCGGCGACCTCGCAGACGATCTCGGCCCCGCGCGCCCGCGCATCGTCGAGCCGCTCGAGCACGAACAGGCAGCCGCCTTCGCTGACCACGATGCCGTTGCGCGCGCGGTCGAACGGCCGACTCGCGCGTGCCGCTTCCGCATGAGCTCCAAGCGCACCCTCGGCCTTGAAGCTGGCGAAGATACCAAAGGTATGGATCGACTCGGAGACTCCGCCCCCCAAGGCTTGATCGACGATGCCAAGCTGGAGCATCTGCACACCTTGGATCAGCCCAACATTGCCCGCCGCGCAGGCCGCCCCCAAACAATAGTGGGGCCCAGTGATGCCCATGTTGATGGTCACCTCACCGGCCGGGTTGTTGGCCACGGTCCGCGGATTATGGTGGTGTGACCAATACTTTACGTCGTCCGAGAAGCCGCGCAAACTTGCGATTTCATTCTCGGTCTCCACGTTTCCGTGCTCGGTGGTTCCGACGAAGACCCCGACCCGAGAACGGTCGATCGCGTCGAGCTCGAGCCCAGCGTCCCGCATCGCTTCATGCGCACAGTAGATCGCGATCGAGCCGGCACGCGTCCCGCGGCGGCGGGCCTTGCGAGACTGGTACTTCGCCTCGTCATATTCGCAAACCCCGGCCAGAACCGCGCCCATATGACGCGTCTCGAACGGCACGACGCCCGAGACACCGGCCAATAGGTTCGCGCGGAAGCGAGCAAGGTTATCGCCGTTCGGCGAGACCAAGCCCACGCCCGTGATCACAACTCGAGGGAGGGATTGAAGCGGGCCCACGAAGCGGTGCCCGTACCACGAGCCCCGCATTTCGTTGACAAAAACTTGAGGCGAAAGTGCATCGGCCCGAATGTCACCGCGGAAGCGCAACCAAGGCTAGGAAAAACCAGGAAAGATCGCGCATTCAACCGCACTGGACACTTTGGACGTCCAGCCTCAGACGACAGCCTCAGACGACAGCCTCAGACGACAGAGGAAGGACCGGTGGAGCCTTTCGCTTCGCCCACCGTTGAAGCGGCGGTCGACGCCACGTCGGCGGGAGCCTTCCGCTTCATGGCAAGCGCCACGATCTCGGCGACGTCCAGGACCTTCACATCCTCCTCCTTGTGGTGGTGCTTCACGCCATCCTCGAGCATGGTCATGCAGAATGGGCACGCCACGCCGATGATGTCGGGCTTCTTCTCAAGCGCCTGTGCGGTCCGCACGTTGTTGACGCGATCGCCGAGCTTCTCTTCCATCCACATCTGACCGCCACCGGCACCGCAGCAGAACGACTTCTCTTGGGTCGCATCCATCTCGACGACCTCGAGACGACGAACGGCCGCGATCGAGCGGCGGGGCGCCTCGAACTCCCCGTTCCAGCGGCCAAGATAGCAGGGGTCATGAAAGACGACGCGCTTCATCGTCTCTTCGTCGAGACCAATGCGCTCGTCGGCGATGAGCTCCGCGATGAGTTGTGAGTGATGGATGACCTCGTAGTGGCCACCGAACGCCTGGTACTCGTTCTTCAGGGTGTTGAAACAGTGCGGACACGCGGTCACGACCTTCTTCACACCCAGTGAGTTGAGCGTCTCGACATTCTGCCGAGCGAGGTCGTCGAACATGTATTCGTTGCCGGTTCGCCGCGCCGGATCGCCGGTACATTTCTCTTTCTCACCTAAAATGGCGTAGGTCACGGCCGCCTGATCGAGAATTTGGGTGAAGGCACGAACGACCTTCTGCGCCCGGGCATCGAAGCTGCCGGCACAGCCGACCCAAAAAAGGTATTCGTACTGCTTGGCGTCGTCGCTCGCACCCCAAAAGCGCATATTGAGCCCTTCGGCCCAGTCGGCGCGCTTGTCCGCGCCGATGCCCCAAGGGTTGTAGTTGTTCTCGATGTTCTTGAACGTGGTGGCGAGTTCGGCCGAAACGCTGCCTTCGGTAAGCGTCAGGTAGCGACGCATGTCCATGATCGCGTCCACATGGTCGATCAGGACCGGACACGCCTCAACACAAGCGCCGCACGCAGTGCACGACCAAAGGACATCCTTCGAG
The DNA here is from genome assembly GCA_016713425.1 of Deltaproteobacteria bacterium. Taxonomy (GTDB): domain Bacteria; phylum Myxococcota; class Kuafuiibacteriia; order Kuafuiibacteriales; family Kuafuiibacteriaceae; genus JADJPE01. The sequence continues at coordinate 328,068 of JADJPE010000005.1, forward strand.
GTCTGGCCTTTTTGGCGCGTCTCTTCGCTTTCGGCGATCAGCGGCAGATCGGGCTCGAAGTCATCCTCGGCGCGCAGAAGTTGAAAGATCGTTCTTTTGGCCAAGAGAGGATCGCCGTTGGCCATGAGGTTGTCCTTGATGTCGTGGATGACTTGCTGCGGGCGAAGCGGTTTCTTCGTGTTGTTGGCTGGGCAGTAAAGATCGCAGCGACCACATTCGGTGCACGCATAGGTGTCGACCAGCGCCTTCCACGTGAAGTCGGTGACCTTGCCAACCCCGTAAACCTCAGCCGTCTCGAAGTCGATCGTCGAGAGCGCAGAACGGGGCTTATCGCGCTTGTGGAGAAAGATATTCGGGATCGCGCCGAGGAGGTGGATGTGCTTCGAGAACGGGAGGTAGTTCAAGAACGTGAGCAAGATAACGGCGTGGAGCCACCAGAAGATCTCGTAGCCCACGTTGACGCCTCCCCCACCGCCCACGTTCGCACTTCCCAAGAAGTGGGCGACAAAGCCCGAAACGGGGAGCCAGGGCGCATAGCTCGCGACATCGGGGTGGCCGCCGGCCAAACCAAAGCCGGTGGCCAGAAAATAGCTCACCATCACAAAGGTGATCAGTCCGAGGATGCGAAAAGCATCGGCCGACAGCGCATGGATGTGCGTCGGGCGGAGAACGACCCGGCGAAAGACCGCGGTAACCACCGCAAACAAGACGACGAACGCCATGATGTCTTGGCCACGAAGAATCGTCGAGTAGACCGGCTGTCCGAGGAAATGCAGCGAGAACGACGGAATCACGCCTCGCACGATGAACTCGAGATGGCCGATGGAGATGATGACGAACGACCAGAAGAACACGACGTGGTTCCAGCCGAAGCGCTCGTCCACGACCTTCTTCTGGAAGAAGGCGTAGTAGATGACTTTGCCAATGCGCTCGACCGGATCCTTGATCGGATAGCCGGTGTCCTTGCCCAGGCGGGCCAAGCGGATCAGACGCCAAACAGATCGCGCAAAGAAACCCAAGGCGCCGGATAGGAAGACGAAGAACAGGATCGGCTTGAGCCCGACGTATGACATCGGCTCGGTTGATAGCGCCCCGTGGCGCGTCAGGCAAGGCGAGAGGCTGGCTTCTTCCGACGAACGGCCTCGGCGTACGCTGCAAGCAGCGTCCGAGCGCTCGTCTCGAACCCATGCGCCGCGATCCACCCATCGCCACGAGCCACCCAGTCATCGCGCCGTTTTCCGTCGGCCAGAATGGACGCGACGCCTTCGACCGTCGCCTCGGAGACGAGATCGTCGGACATCACGACGGCGTCACCGAAGACTTGTTCGGTCAGCGAACTCCGCTCGATGACGACGGGGAGCCCGGTCATCATGGCCTCCACGACGCCAAGAGGCGCACGATTCACGCGAACGCCGTTGAGGACGACCGCGAGGTCGCACGACTTCAGTGTCGACGCGATCTGAGCGGTTGGTGTCTTGAGGACATCGACGACGATCGCGTGCTCGAACGGCTCGGGCGAACCGGACGCCGTCGGCCGTGAAGAGACCCACGAGGCCCCTGACTCGGCTGATTCGGCTGATCCGCCCGATGGCGTGTCTGCCGAGGGCGCGTCTGCCGAGGGCGCGCCTGCCGAGGGTGCGTCCGCCGAGGGTGCGTCTGCCGAGGGCGGGGCCGCAGGCGGCCGGGCCTCGGAGGCGGTCCGCGCCACCCAGTCGGCACGGAGGCGGTCACCCATTCGGGCGGCCACCATCTGAGCCCTCGCCAAGCGCGGGGTCGTCGACAAGACCGCCACGCGTGGCGGGCGCGTTTGACGGCCCTTGCCCCCCCGTGCCTTGCCGTTCGATGCAGCGGGCGCGAAGACCTCAGGGTCAGGGTTACTCATGAACACCATCGCGTTCCGGGCCGGCACTCTCGCATGAATAAGCTGCTCGTACTGTGCCGCGTCCCGGGCAACGAGGCCATCAACGGCCAGCTCGCCCAAACCCCGAGCCATCAAGACCTCGAGAGCGGTCCGAAGCGCCCCAGGCACACCGAGATCCAGCCTCGATACATCCACGAAGACCGCCTGTGCGAGGGCACGCATCGCCGGGATGGAAGGGCCAAGCCACCAGCTCCCAAGGATGATGTACGCAACGTCGAGCTTTCTTCCCTCGCCGAGGCTCAAGGCAAGACGCTGTCCAGCCTCGAAGGTTCCATCGAAGATCTGTGCTTCGTCCCCGTTCTTCTTGACGATCCGAGCCACGAGCTCAGCCCGCTCGACAGCCGGACGATCACTCGCAAGAACAAAGAGCCCGACGTCCATGACCACGGCCGCCTTCTACTCCCACCTCAGGCTCGCCACAACCGGGGCAAATTCGGGCGCCGGATCCGTCGCCGACGCCGAGCAAGCGTCGTCGCGGACCCCGAGGAAGCGTCGTCACTGACCCCGAGGAAAAGTCGTCGCCAACGCCGAGGAAAACATCGTCGCCAACGCCGAGGAACGTCGTCGCCAACGCCGAGGAACGTCGTCGCCAACGCCGAGGAAAACGTCCAAGAAGCGCCGACCGAAATGCAAACCTCGTGGAACCAAGGGTTTTCATTCAGCTCGATCATTTGACGTTCGCGCGCATCCAATCATTAGATGCGGCCGGAAGATGGCCTTTTTCGAGTGGACCGATGCGCTCACGGTAGGCATCCCGATCATCGATTCAGATCATCGGACGCTCATCGAGCTTATCAACCAGATGCACGATGCGCTGGACGCCCCCGACGAAACAGGGCGCCGCCAGATCTTCGAGACGCTCTTCCGGTACGCCGAACGCCACTTTGAGCGCGAAGAACGCCTCATGATCGCCGGACGCTATCCGTCGCTTTCGATTCACCAACGATCGCATGAGAGTTTCACGGCCGAGCTGGTGCGCCACGCACACTCGGGCGCTGAGACACGGGGTTTGGTCGAGTTCCTGAAAGAGTGGCTGTCGCAGCATATCCTGATCCAGGACATGGCCTACCGCCCCTACTTGCTTGCCAACCCAGAGGTCGAACGCGTCCGACGATCGCTGGGGCCAACCCTCGCCGACGTTGGGATCGCAGACACGCCCCCCGAACCAACAGAAGAGACACGAACGCTCGAAGAACTCATTGGGAGCCAAACGCGCGACTTGCTCCAAACCAACGCCGAGCTCGAAGAAGCGGTCAACGAAGCCCAGGCGGCCAATCGCGCAAAATCGATCTTCTTGGCCAACATGTCTCACGAACTTCGCACGCCGCTCCACGCGATCTTAGCGCTGTCTCGGCTCGGCATCGACAAGATCGATACTGCGCCGAAAGACCGACTGCGCGGCTACTTCGTCGACATTCGACGAAGCGGCGAACGACTGATCGGACTCCTCGACAACCTCCTCGACTTATCCAAGCTCGAGGCGGGTCGCATGCGCTTCGAGTCGGAGCCGATCGATCTCGCAAAGATCGTGGCCGACGTCGTTCTTGAGTATCAAATCCTCGCCGAAGAACGTGGCCTCCTGCTCTCGTTGACACGCAGCCCGTCCGTGCCGTCAGCCATGCCGTCGCCCACGGCCACACCCACGGCCACGCCCACACCCACGCCCACGCCCACGCCCACGCCCACGCCCACGCCCACGCCGACGCATTCTGCGCCTTCGTCCTTTTCGAGGCCAACGGCCATGATCGCGGGAGACGCCGTTCGCATCGCTCAACTCACCCGCAACCTCATCGCAAACGCGCTCAAGTACAGCGAAGCCGGCGGAAAGATCGAGGTCAGCGTCAGCGAGACGGCGGCCGCGAAGGAAGGCCACCCCATGCTCGTCCGTCTATCCGTGGATGATGAAGGCCGCGGCGTCCCCGAGGGCGAGCTCGAGTCGATCTTCGACCCCTTCATCCAGAGTTCGCGGTCGGCCTCGGGTGCCGGCGGAACAGGTCTTGGGCTTTCGATCTGCCGTGAGATCGCCCGAGCACATGCCGGAGAGATCTGGGCCGAGCACCGCTCACCGTCCGGCACGCGCTTCGTTGCGACCTTTCCCGGCTTGCGATCCATGGATGATAGCCCAACAGGTCACCCGACCGAACATGGCGCGAATCGACAACACCGGGGGTCATTGAGTGAGCACTGAGAGTCCACGCATCTTGGCGGTCGACGACGAGGAGATCAATCTCCGCATTCTCGCGGAGCATCTGGACGATGCAAACTTCAGTGTCGTGACCGCGTCCTCCGGTCAGGCCGCCCTCGACGTGCTTGACCAAGAGGGCGACAACATCGATGTCGTCGTCCTTGACCGGATGATGCCAGGCATGGACGGCCTGGAGGTTCTTCGGACGATGAGAACTCGACCAAACCTCCGCGAGGTACCCGTCATTCTCCAGACCGCGCTCGCCGGGAAAGCATCGATTGTCGAGGGTATCGCGGCCGGCGCGTTCTACTATCTGACCAAACCTTTCGAACCCGAGGTTCTGCTGTCTCTCGTGCGCGCGGCCATCGATCGACGCGCCGAGCTTCACGAGATCTTGGAGCAGATCGAAGATCGCGGTGCCGGACTTCGCTTCATGACTCAGGCGCGGTTCTCGATCCGCACGATCGACGACGCCCGATTCTTGGCGCCGACTCTAGCGGGCGCATTTCCCGATCCAGACCGCGTTGCGCTTGGTCTCTTGGAGCTACTCCTCAACGCGGTCGAGCACGGAAATCTCGAGATTGGGTATCAAGAAAAGACTCGGCTCACACACCGAGATGATCTCGACCGCGAGATCGCGCGACGACTCGAAGACCCACGGTTCGGGGCGCGGCGCGTCGACGTCGAGCTCGACCGCAGCGCCTCCGACGTCACGGTCGTGATTCGCGACGAGGGTCCCGGCTTCGATCCTGCGCCCTACGTCGATCTCGATCCTCTTCGGGCTTTCGACGCCCATGGGCGCGGAATCATGATGGCGCGCGCACTGAGTTTCGATCGCCTCGACTATCGCGGACGCGGCAACGAAGTCGTCGCGAGCGTCAGGCAACCGAACGCGTAATCGCGAAGCCCCAACGCGCCGCCCGCAGCCCGCAGCCCCCCCAACGCCAAGCCAACGCCAAGCCAACGCCAAGCCAAACCCAAGGCGCAGCCGCAAGGCCCAAACCCAAAGCGCCATCACGGAAGCGCGAATCGACCTCCCGTCACACGGTGGCGTCACGCGCAACACCGGTTCGTCAGGCACATCGGATCCACAGAATACCAATTATTTCAATTATTTACAAAACATGCCCTCGAACGACACCTGTGACGAAGCGCGGGCTTGGCCGAGCGATTTCCGCATCGATTCGTGCCGCCGCCGCGTTGGCACGCGCCGTGAAATACGACCCAGACATAACCAACGAACCGAGGTCCCGTCCTCCGAAGCTTTGACCGGCCGACGAAATGACGAGGTCTCAAGGAGAAGAAAACAATGTTGAACGCACTGAACCCCAACACACTCGGAACCCAAATCAACGACCTCCTCGGCAAATACGGCATTCAGGGCGGCATGATCGGCGCCCAAGTCGACGCACTCGGCGGCAACCCGCTCGGCGCGCTCAAGAATCTTCAGGACGCCTTCTTCGAGGCCGCGCTCGGAAAGGGCACGACGGGCGCACAGCGTCAGTTCCTAACAGGCGGCGGATTGCCTCCTTTTGGATTCTGCCAGCCGCCTCACCTGGCGCTCCAGCACAATCACGCGCGCTGCGGTCACACGTACGCACAGCGAACCGACCTCGCCCCGGGCGCTGCGAGCGGCCCGTTCGCACAGCTCTTTGATCCACGGCGGCGTGCGGCCGCTCAATTCGAGCGCGCACTGACGAACAATCCTTTGATCCGCTCCGCTTTCGAGCGCGCGGTCGGTGGAAAGTTCATCCCGGACGGCCGAGCCGACGGCAAGGTGACGATTCAGCGTCACCACCACCACCACCGTCCGCACCACTGCCTCCCGGGCATGAATCCGCTCGCGAACACGGCGGCCTCGCTCTTGAAGCAGATGGACGCCGCGATCGCGAATCAGCTCGGTGGTCTCGCGAATGCTCTGAGCCCATTCCAGGGTCTCCTGGCTTCCGGGCTTCAGAATGCCTTCGGCCAGCTCGCACCGCAGTGCGGAACGGGCGGGGCGAATGGGGCGAACGGGGCGAACGGCAGCGAAGGCGCGTCCGGCAGCGAAGGCAGCGACAACGAGATCGCCAAGATCTTCTCCGACCCGTCGCTCACGGTTGAAGACAAGATCACGGCCATGTTGATGGCGGTGATGAAGAAGATGGACAAGGAGATCGAGGAGCAAGGTAAGAAGATCGAGAAGCTCCAGAACAATGGCACGAAGGATCAGGGCACAGGCCAAGCCGGTGGTCAGGGCGGCAAAGGTGGAAAGGGCGGCGGCGGCAAGCTGGGCGCCATCGGTGGCATCGCCGGATCCATCTTCGGTGGCCCGATCGGCGGCGCCCTCGGAAGCTCGGTCGGCCAGTCGGTCGGCGGGATGCTCGGTGGTCAAGGCGCCAACGGGGCTGGGGCTGGGGCGAACGGCGCAGCCGCGGGTGCAGACGGAAGCTCGAAGAGCGTCGACGTCGAGACGACGAAGCTCAAGCGGCTTACCGACAAGCGCAGCCAAATGTTCGACCTTCTCCGTCAGATCATCGACGGCTACAACAAGACGGCTAAGGGCATCATCGACTCGATCGGTCGATAGTTGAAAACGCGAACGACACCGGGCGGTCATCTCTCAAGGTGGCCGCCCGGTCGTTCGCTTCCTTCGCTTCCTTCGCTTCCTTCGCTCTCTCCTACGCCCCGGTTCCTTCTAAGCCTCAAACAAGCGCGCCCCGCACTCTGTTCACGGATCAAGAACGAAAAGCTTTCGAAAATTCGAGTATCCTTGTGAGAACAACTTGAACCCCGGAAGTCTTTTCGGATGAACAGGAACATGCGACGACGCATCGAGGCTGAGAAGATCAAGATCGAGAGACGGCTCAAGTCTGCGACCCAGGTGAACGAAGGCGGACCCGTGCTCTCGGGTGGCAACGTTCGGTACGAGCTCGCAGGAAAGACCAAGAGTGACCTATACCGAGAACTGGAACGCCGCGCAGAACGAGAAATCCGCACGCAGCCAAGGGCGCGACCCACGAATGGCCAGGATCAGATCGTTCGTCAGCGAGGCTTCAAGGTACTTCGAACCAAGAGCGAGGAGATCCTCGAGTTCCAGCATCAGCCCAACAAGTGTTCCCGTCCATACCGAGTCGTCGCCCTGCGGAAGAACATCTCGGTCATGAAAGGAGAGGAAGTACTGATCCCGGAGATCGATATTTCTTCTACCTCACCCATGTGACCGAGCTGCGCTGGCTTGGAACCAATGGCAGCACATCTTCTTCAGCCTGGTCGGCGCGCACCATGAACCGAGAATGGAGGTTTTCTCGCTTGTTTGAGGTCTAAGACACCCGCACCAACGCATCTTGAATCAGCTCGGCAAGACGAACGCTGGGCGGCGGCGAATGGCCGCCTCGCACGAGCCGAATGCACGCATCGAGACCTTCCGCCCGCCCATAAACCAAGAAGAGGCTCGTCATCGCGGTCTTTGCGTCACTCACACCGGAATCGAGGATCATCTGAGCGGCCTCGAGGTGGCTTCGATCATGATGATCGAGAATTTCGGGTCGATTCACCGTCCGCATCATCGTCAAGTATTTCGTATAGTCCTCGAGGTGGTCGCGCACGCTGGCCCAGCTCTCCGCGCCGGCACGAGCACGGGCCAAGTGAAGTCGAAAGAGGATCGCAGCCTTTCGGTCCGAAGGCTCGAGAATAGCATAGGCCGGCGAGGCCGCGAACCGATTCATTCTTTCCTCGACGACCGAGACGAGCTGGGGCAAATCTGCGTCGATCTGCTGAAAGGCCTCGTTGTAGAAATCGAGATCGTGATCGAGGTCGACAATGCAAGCTCGGATGGTCAACGCACGCGTCGTCGCGCTCGCATAGCGCGGAAGCAGTTCCTCTATCGGCTCTTCACTGAAGGCATGGAGAACAGACGCCATGATCGCCTCGAGGCACTCCGTACAGTTCCGCTTGAAGTCGTGGAGCTCTCCGAGAAGGAACCACCGATCCGCCACAATGCGTGGGTTTCTGAGCTTCTCACCAAACTCGATGAAGCTCCGCTCCAGGATGTCGGTCAGCCCCGCAACGGCCTCCGCGATCGCCTCTGAGACTCGGGAAGAGGCCAGCGACACAAGATCGTCGATCTGTTGCGCGCGCGGCTTCGACCCTCGTGTGGCCGATGAGTCGAAGAGCGAAGACTCGTCGACTCCGGGGTTGGCCGAGATGGAGACCCCGAGATCTACGTGATCACCCGAAAAGTCGTCGAACTCATCCAGAACGAAGTCGCTCGGCGCCTCCTCCCTCACCGGGAAAATGCGCAGCAGAACATCGCATGCGCTCCGCACCGCCTTCATGAGGTCACGCACCTTGGGTGCCAACGCGTTCCACGTCGCTAGGTTGGCGGTCTCGAAGACATCGGCCATCTCGTGCTCGCACAGCTCGAGACCATCGACCACCTCCAAGGCCTCAGTACAGGCATGCAAACTCTCCTCGACCTTGTCGCGCAGGGAGTCGTCCTCGATATCCTGAATGATATCGAGCGTACGTGACCCGAGAGGTTCGTCGAGATCGAAGGTCATGCCGATCACCGCGCTGCCATCAGACTATCACGCTCGGTTCGTGGTGCGCAGGAGGTCGAAGGGCGTCGGTCTGCGACCTTCGATCACCGGGCCCGAGTTCGGCGTCAGTCGTCGAATTCGCTGACCGGAAGCGCCATTTTGAACACCGTCCCTCCGTCGACGCCGGACGCGAAAGTCAAAGAACCACCGTGGTCTGACACGATTTTCTTCGAGATATCGAGCCCCAGCCCCAGGCCTGACCCCGGTTTCGTACTGAAGAAAGGATCAAATATGCGCTGTCCCACGCTCGGTGGGATTCCGGGTCCATTGTCGACCACTTCGACCACGGCCCACCCCGATGCAGGCGCAGGCGCTGACGCTGCGGAAGCAGGCACGGGCGCTGAGCCGGACGCCGACGCTGGGTCGGACACGGGCGCCAAGCCGGACGCCGACGCTAGGTCGGACCCGGGCGCCGAGCCGGACGCGGACGCGGACGCTGACGCTGACCGCGGGTGCAAGTCCCACGCGCTGGCCTCAGCCGAGAGAACGCGCACCAGAACCCGACCGCCCTCGTCGGAAACCGCCTCCGCCGCGTTTCGGATGAGATTCACGAGCACCTGCCGGATGCTCTTCTCATCGACCTCGACGACCGGTCGATCGACCACCTCGACGGCAACCTGAATACGAGCCACCGCCCGGTCGCACTTCAAGAATCGTACAACGCCCTCGACGATGCGCCCCAGATCGTGAACACCCAGTTCATAGCTCGTTTGAGATCCACTGACGAATGCACGCAGTTCGCTCACGAGATCCAGAATATGCTGCTGAGCTTCGTGCATGATTTCGGCCGACGCCTGCACCTCGGCGTCGTCCGGATATTTGCGGGCGATCAGACTGGCCAACATGAAGGGGCTGAGATGGTTCTTGATCTCATGGGAGATTCCGGCCGCGAAGCGCCCCACCGCCGCCATCCGCTCGGCATGAATCAACCGCTCCTGAGTCGCCACGAGATTCGCTTGCGCCTCCTCAAGGGCCCGAATGGTCTCCTCGCGGCGCTGAGCGAGTCGAAGATTGTCGAGTGCAACCCCCACCGTCGAGGAGACGATCGTCAGGAAGTCGAGGTCGGCCTCCGTGAACCGAGCCCCAAGATGGCTGCTTTCGAGTTGGATCAATCCAATCGCGCGCGGCCCGACTAAGATCGGCACCGCCATCAGCGATCGGGTCTGGCTCAGGAGCAACGACTCGGCGGCCTGAAACCTCGGGTCGGACGCCGCATCACCGCAGAGCACCGCACAACGCTCGGCGAGAACATGGTGAGCGACGGTCTGGCTCACACGCACCGGGCAGTCGGCCGTCGATATGCGAGGCGGATGCGAACCATGTCGAACGACCTCGATGACCGGATCTTCGTGTTCGTCGAGGAGCGCCACGAATCCGCGATCGGCGCCACCGAGTTGGAGCATCCAATCGAGCACCTGGCCCAAGACTTCGTGGGGATCGGTGAGCCGTTGGATGCTGGTCGAGATCTGATGAAGAACCGCGAAATCACGCGCCTTTCGGAGGAGCGGCGCGAACCGCTCCGCGCTCACGTCGAGGAGCGTGTCATCGCCAAGACCAAAGGCCTCGTAGTACTCCTCGATCGGGGGAACGCTCGTCCCCGGCACGCGTTCGTAACCACGGACTTCCTTGATGAGGTCTTGGTGCGCATCCTCGGCTACGCCTTCACCGACATGGACACGAAAACGCGTTCGGCCCATGGACACGACGTCACCCTCTTTGAGCTCACACTTTCGAAGACGACGCTCATTGACCCGCGTGCCGTTGGGACTCCCAAGATCCTCGACCCAGAGCTGGGCCCCGGCGACGACGAGGCGCGCGTGATGGCGGCTCAACCGTTGGTCGGGTATCGAGACGTCGCAATCGTCGGCGCGCCCAACGACCATCGACGCGGTGCAAGGGAAGGAAGAGCCTTCTCGCGGACCACTCAAGGCCACCAGTGTGTACGTCATCGTCGCCGCCCGCCGAATCTCACGCCAAATCTCACGCCAAATCTCACGCGGAAGCTCACCCGAAGCTCACCCGAAGCTCACCCGAAGCTCACGCCGAATCTATCGGTGGCGCCTCACCCTTGACCAGCCCCACCTGCAGTCGCCGGTGTGGGCGCGGGGGCTGGTTGAGCCTCTTCCGACCGTGCGTTGTCCCGCGCCGAACGTCTGGACGGCAGTGCATTCCAAATGCGAACCGAAAGAAGGATCCCGATCACGACGAAGGGCAACATGAAGACAGGCCAGAAACGCCACTCGCTTGGGTCGCGCGCCGCCTCACCGGTCGGTGCAAGCTGACCGATGACCAAGTACTGAAGGGCCGTCCCGAGGTACACGAGACCGTCGACCAACCCCACGGCGGTTCCGGTGTTCCGTGACCCACCAAAATCGGCGGTGGATGTGCCCGAGAGGATCCCGTGCACACCGATGACGCTCATCGAGATCAAGACGACGCTTCCGCCGACCATCCATTGGCTCGAATCGAGTGTAGCCGCCATGGTGACCACCCCCGCGCCCATCACGACGTAGAGGAAGGCCGCCATCGGTGCTCGACGTGACTGAAAGAAGCGGTCCGAGGCCCATCCCGTGAGGAAGGCCCCGATCACTCCGGCGCCGAGGAGCAAAAGACCCCAGTTGCGGGTGACAAAGAATTCGCCATAGATCCCCGTCTCTTTGGCGAAGATCGGGTACCACTGCATCGTCCCGTTCCGGAGAACGCCGGTGCAAAACTCGATCGCGCAGATCACCAGAAGAACCGGGTGGGTCAAGATGCGAACGAAGACTTGGAAGGTCGAAAGGACTTCGCCCGGCGCGGCAACCGACGACTCGCCCGTGTCAAAGTCCTCATACCCAGCCTCCTTGGGCGTGTTGCGGAGGAAGAGGAAAAGAACCGCGAGGAGCACGGAGAGAAACACGGCCGGCGTAAAGAAGATCCACCAGTTCGCATCCACACCCTGGCCACCAACGCCGAGCGCCCAAGCAAAGACGTGCGCGATCGCGCCCATGTCGGTGTCAAGCTGGGCTCTCGTCGCTTGAACGACCGCGTACCCCCAGTCGAAGGCAAAGTAGATGCCGGCGGTGATCATGATGCCGAAGATCGTCGAGAACGACCCGCGCTCGCGCACATGGAACCACGGAGCCTTGACGGTGACGATAGCGACCGCTCCGAACGATTGGAAATACATGTTCAGCGCATAGAGAACCATCAACGCCGAATAGACAGATACGCCGAGCACCTGTCCCTGGGCGCCATCGGCGCCAAGCAAGGCACACCCCATCAACACGTTCATGATCAGCGCGCCCGCAACCGCGATCAGCATGACGCGTCGTCCACCCACCCGATCGGTGAGCGGCCCGTTGATCACGAACGCCAGACCATAGACGACGGTCCCAACCGCGGAGATCTGTCCAAACTCGGCGCTCGTCATCAGATGGCCGAGCGCATTCTTGGCGACCGTTAGGTTGTACCGGCCCATGTACAAGAACGCGTAGGCGAGCCCAAGCGGGAACCAGTTGAGCACGCGCCGCGCGCGGAATGAGGTGCTGTGAAGAGGAAGCGCCGACACGAGATAGGCCATACCGCAAACGCACCGGCTCGCCACCGGTCATACGGGTGACGCCGTTCGGCGGAATGCGCAGCCCAAAGGGGCCGTCACGTTCGTGTCACGAAGCTACGACGGGTTTCCCTTGTTCGCGACCCGCTCGGACACCCGCCCCCGCGCGGCGGTGCGAGCATCGTCGCCGAGCGAGAACAAATCGCCCGTCTGGGCCTCGAGCGCGCGAGCCGCAAGCTCGACGAAGTCGCCTTCGGTGAGAATGCCGACGACGACGCCGTCGACGACCACCGGCAAGCAACCGTACTTCGCGCGCTTCATCACGCGTGCGGCGTGCTCGGCCGTATCTTCGGGGGCAATCGTACAGACAGCGGTCGTCATGACCTGCGCCACTGGAATGGCCTGCATGAGTGACGCCTCTTCAGCGGGAGAGACCTCGGCGAAGACGCTCACCTGAGCCCTGAGCAGATCTGCCTGGGTCACGAGCCCCAGAAGCTTCTTTGACCGCGTCACCACCGGCAGATGATGAATACGCGCCGCAAGCATCAGCTGCTCAGCCGCATCCAGCGTCTCGTTTGCGCCGATCGTGACCACTTCGGTCGTCATGAGATCTCGGACCTTCACACGACTCATCTTCGCTCCCTTTCGCGGTAGGTTGTCCTTCACCCTGTGAAATCGAGAGCCCTTTCGTCAAGGCTGCGGACGCGATCGGTGACCGACTGTTGCGCAACCCCGCGAGACTCGAGTATCCCACATCACCCGAGGCAGGCCCTTGCGAATTTTCGAGGGATCGGTCTCTCGACGCGTGCGCGGCCGAGGTACAAGCAAACTATGACTTTGAACGACATCCCCGAGGAACTGTTCGAGTACACGTCCGACGTCGACGAAACCGTCACCGGAATCGTTCGCAACGAACTCATCGAATCCGAGGAAGACGCAGGCGTCGTGGTTCTGACCGGCGATCGTCCGGGTCGAGCGTATCGCGTGAGCCGCGAGATCACGATCGGCCGCGCGCCCGACAACGACGTCAACATACGACTGCCCGACGTATCCAGACGTCATGCCCGCATCTGCGCGCTCGGGCGCGACGGCTATTGGCTCGAAGACCTCGACAGCCACAACGGGACCACCGTGAACGGCGAGCCCATTCGACGCCGCGCCCTCGTCTTCGGCGACCGGATCACGATCGGCAAAAACACGATGCTCCTTTTCACGCAGCACGATCCGATCGAAGAGCGCCTGCGTCAAAGGCAGCGCGTGGAGATGATCGGACGGCTGGCGAGCGGTATCGCCCACGATTTCAACAACCTGCTCGGCACGATCACGACGAACGTCAACTATCTGACCCAAATCAGTCGGAGCCAGCTCGAAACGCCCGGGGATTTCAACGTCGTCTTGGACGACATCAAGATCGCCGTGAAGCGCGCGTCCGAAATGACGAAGAAGCTCTTGGTGTTCGCACGCCCCACGCCTTACCAAGATCAGCGCCTCGACCTTGCGGAGGTGATTCAGGAGACAGCCGGCATCACGCAAAGAACGTTCGGCTCCAAGTTCTCGATCGAGCGTGAAGTCGGACCGGATGTCTTCGTTTGCGGCGATGGTTCCCAAATGCACCAGCTCTTGATGAACCTCATCATCAACGCGCGCGACGCCATGCCCGACGGCGGTCGCATTCGAGTTTCGGCCCGAAAGGAGGTCGGACGCGCCCCCCATGCTTCACCGGGACTCGAGGCGTCTGTGGTCATCAAAGTGGCCGACTCGGGGCAAGGCATGGATGCAGCCACCCAGGCACGTCTCTTCGAGCCCTTCTTCACGACGAAACCCCAGGGAACCGGACTCGGGCTCGCGACCGCTGCCCGCATCGTAGATGAACACGGCGGCGACATTTCGGTCGAGAGCTCGCCTCAGCGTGGATGCACATTCACCATCGTATTGCCCGCGGCAAGCGCCGTTGAGAGTCTATCACCCGCAAGACCGAACATGGCGGCGATGAGCGCATCCGCGCATGCACGCGACGCGCGCGGAGCGACGAAAAGCACATCGGAGATTGACCGAGCCGCTCCTTCCGACCACCCGGAGCACCCGGAGCATGCGGCGTACAGCCCAATCTCGGCCGCCCGAGGACTGCGTATTCTCTTGGTCGACGATGAAGACCTCCAGCTTCGAGGAAGCAAGCGACTCCTCGAAGAATGTGGGCATTCAGTCATCCCAACCCGTTCGGGCGCCGAGGCCCTTGCGACGTTCAATGCCCAACGAGAAGAGCTCGACCTTGCCATGCTCGACATCATGATGCCTGGAATGTCCGGCATCGAGGTCTGCCGAGCCATCAAGCAGAAGGCTCCCGACTTCCACGTCCTTGGATTGTCTGCCTGCACCGACATCGAAAAGCTTCGCGAGATGGAATCGGCTGGCGCCGAAGCCCTCCTCTACAAGCCCTTCACCCCCGAAGCTCTCGAGGCGGCCATCCGCGAAGTCATCGCCACCTGATGGTCGAGGGCGCGGCCCGGCGCTAGAGAGACTTTCCACAGAGTCCCACCGGTTCGTCAAAGCCGACCACGCCGTCGATCGGGCCGAAGCACTCGACCTCGGCATCACCATAGCGCTCGCAACCCGTCACGGGAGCGTCTGGATCACAGGGCGTGAGACAAGCCGACTCGGCCGCGCCCAGCTGAATGCAGCGGCTTCCCGCGGCGCAGTCGAGCAACGACGTCGCACACCTTCGATGATCAGGCTGCACGCTGGCCCCTTGATCGCTTGCCGCAAAATAGAGCCACTCGGCCGGAAGGAACGGCTCGGTCACCTCGAGGCAGGCAGCCGCCGTAGCGGTCTGGCTGAACGAGATGATGGCGCAGGACGCGTTGCCCACCGTGTCTGGGCAGGGGTCAGGCACCTCGTCGCATCCGACCGAACAGACACCCACCGACGAGGTCTCCGTCTTGGCCACGAAGCTACACGTCGCTGGCGCGTCGAAACCCAACCCGTTCGTCGCCTCACAACTCGACGTCGTCGTCCCTGTTCTCACACAGAGCTCAACGCACCGATCGATGCCCCCCAGACACAAGACGTCCGGACGCGCCTGGTCGCAGTCCCGGGTTGGATCGGAGACACTGCAGGCGCCCCCAACGCCCGTCGCGCGCGTCGCGCACAGTCCTGCCACCCTATCTTCCGAGGCCGCGAAATAGGGATTGCAGTACGGCGCCGCCGCCGGGCAATCGCCTTGAGACGCGTCGAGCGCCCGTTCGCATACTTGCGTGCACGTACCTTGATCAGGGTCCGAGTCGCCGAACCCAACATGGCAGGAGAGCCCTGCGCCACAGCCTTTGAATTCGCCAAGCCTACGACTCCCAGAACAGGAATCGCCGATCTCACCCGAGGCATTCAGGGCGCAGTGAGACACCGTATAGATCTGAGAGGAAGACGCCGACCAGAGCCATGTGTCGACACAAGAGGTGTAGGGCGCCTCGCAATCATCGGATGAGTCACAGACGCGTACACATGAGCTGACGGCCGCGGCATTCCCATCGAGCGCGGCCTCTAGATTCCACGGAATGCAGTCCAGGTCGCCGCCGCAGTCGTGAGTCTGGGTGGCCGCGTTGAACACGCACGGAGCGCCTTCGCGCCCCACGTCGGCGATCGCCGCGTCCGTAAGACTTGCGTCGGCATCCCCGGCGGAAGCATCGCCCGCGCTCGCATCGCCCGCCCCGGCGTCGGCGCCGGTGAGCGTACCACCCGGGTTGTTCGAATCATCATCGTCACTGCAGCCGAGGAGCGAGTTCGACAGCGAAGCGCACGACAGAAGATGAATCAGAAGAAGAGAAGAACGAGAGAAGTGGACACCGGACGAACGAAGCGAAACCGAAGACGAGCTGCGCATTCTAGAGGCTTATCACGCCCTCTTTCGCGCAAACAACGCGCCCACCCGTGCAGACACGTGCGCTCAAAAGCGCACAGCAACGCCTGTCACGTACGCGATCGGGCAACCCAGACGCGCGAAGCGAACGGATCAAAGACAACAAAGTCTCGGTCCGCAAGGAAGGACACGGCGATCTGGGCCGCCGGGACATCCCATGTCCCGATGCCCCCGCAGACCTTCGCCGCCTCCGGCGTGCGCTTGGCAAAGAGGACGGTGTCGTCGAACTGGACGGCAACATGCCCAACTTCATCGATCAACTGGAGCGTCGCCCCGGGCTCGACGCGATAGCCTTCCACCGGCTCCGACACGCCGGCGCACGTCGTGAGAAAGAGATCGAGCGAGTCATCGCGCGTGATCATCTCGGGATGGGCGGCGAGAATCGCATCGAGGAGCGCTTCGTTGATGTTGAGCGAGTACGGGACAAGCGAGTCTGCAAACGCCGAGTCGATCTGCGCGACCGCATCCACGCCGGCGACACGGACCGGCACGGTCGGAATGTTTGGAACCGTCCAGAAGTCCTCCGCATCCGGAATGACCTCAGTGAGCGGCCTCAGATTGCTGAAATCGTTCGAATAGAAACCGGTGGTCGGGAGCGCCGCCATGTCGACGGCCTCCAGGCGACGGGGCTCGCAGAACTCGTTCTCGTTGGCCACGTAAGCCCGTGCACCCGACCACGACAAAGTCAGAACATCCAGACTCAAGAAGTCGGTGCCAATGATGCCCGCCTGTCGAACTGTCCCCTGAATACGCGAGAAATCGGAGGTCGTCAGAAAAACCGTCGACGGACCATGAAACAGCGAGAATTCATCGAATGTGCACGAGACCCCGAGCAGAGAAGCATCGCAACCACGCGTCGCGGGAGGTACGGCAAATGCCGCAAGGTCGATCGTCGAGTAGTTCGTCCCGACATCGAGCAAGAAGTGCCCCGCCTGCGCACCGAGCGTGGCCTCGTAGTAAGGCATCCTCTGCGACAGAGCGATCGGGAAGTCGCGTCCGAGACAGTCCCGAAGCTGGACCTCGAGATTCAGCCCGCCGTCCTCGAAGCCCCCATCGGCCTCGCCACCATCCATCGAACCGCCATCACCTCCGCTTCCGTCAGGCTCACCGGCGTCGTCGACGTTCGCATCGCCCGCATTCGCATCGTCGACGGCGGCATCACCTTCTCCCCCGTCAGCGGCCGCGGCGTCGCCCCCACCCGCGTCGCCCAAAGCCGCATCGTCCACCTGGCCTGCGTCGACCTGCGTCGCGTCCGTCGCCGCATCAACGACCCCTGCATCGCCACCGACGGCGGGCGGCGGTGGCGATTCCTGCCCCGAGCCGCAAGCACTCAGGCCGAAAACGGAGCACAGAAGCATCCCCCGGAGGAGAATGACCGGAAAGCGTCGCTGCAACACGATGCCGTTCCTATCCCAACCGTCTCGGCAATTCTAGCCAAAAGCCTTGGGGCTGCCCCCGGCCGAACGCGGCCAACATTCTTCCGACATACGGCGGATGTACGTCGGATACACGTCGGACGGGCGTCAGCCAGAGCTCGGCGCGCGGCCGAAGGGCATGCTAGCGTCGCGCCATGAACGGCGTCTTTCACCTCCACCTGACACGTTCCCAGCTCAGGGGCGCGACGTTGGCCGTAGTGCCCGGTGATCCGGGACGGGTCGAGCGCATTGCCCAAGCCGCCGACCGCGCCGAGTTCCTCGCGTCCAACCGCGAGTTCACCTCGTGGCTCGCCTGGCTTGGCGAGACGCCGATCGTCGTGTGTTCGACCGGTATCGGCGGCCCCTCAGTCTCGATCGCCGTCGAAGAGCTCGCACAGCTCGGGGTTCGAACGTTCATTCGTCTCGGCACGACCGGCGCGATCCAGCCTGCACTCAACGTTGGCGACATCATCATCACGCACGGCGCCGTTCGCCTCGATGGCGCAAGTCTCCACTTCGCCCCGATGGAGTATCCGGCGGTTGCCGACTTCGAGTGCACAACCGCGCTCGTCGAAGCGACGCGCGCCGCGGGCCAAACGCCCTACGTGGGCGTGACCGCATCGTCCGACACATTCTACCCAGGACAAGAGCGCTACGACACGTTCTCGGGTCGCGTGACGGAACGGTTCCGCGGAAGCCTGGAGGCATGGCAAGCGATGGGTGTCCTAAACTTCGAGATGGAATCCGCCACCCTCTTCACCATGTGCTCGAGCCAAGGCCTTCGCGCTGGATGCATCTCTGGCGTCATCGTCAATCGTACCAAGAACGAGACCCCGAACGAGGCGGACGCGCAGCGCCTAGAAGCCAACACCATCGCCATCACGCTCAGCGCCGTTCGTCGTCTCGTTGCTTCGCGCGCGTAACCCGGTCGTAAGGTCAGTTGAGCGCCGCTTCGAGCGCTTCTTTGGCGGCCACGTTGAGGTTTGCCTGCTCCTTGTCCATGTGAAAGATGAAGGTCCCGTCCTTCACGGACATGTTCTTCCTTGTCCAGACGGTGCTGCTGTCCTTCTTGTCCCTGGCCTCTACACCCGAGAACAGACATCGAACGGACTTGAGCTTCTTCGCAAGCGCCTTCTTGTACGCGGGACGGCTCGCGCACATCTTCTCGATCTCCTCGAGAACGGGAACGCACCACCCATAGTGCCAACGTCCCTTCCAGGTCTCGGCATCGAACTTCTCGTACTCCGAGGCCACCGTGAGCGTTATGCCACAGGCTTTGTTCGCAGCCTTCAGGGGTTCTTCCATAGACTCATCGAACTTGGCCTTGGCTTCCTCCTGAAACGGCTTCAGCTCCGGCGCGGCCGAGGCCGTCGCGGCGAGCGACAGGGATGCGAAGGTCAGCGCCATTGTGAGATGGTGAAACTTCATCTGCTTTGTTCTCCTCAAACGAAAAAATCTGACGGGTACGGTGGGCATCGTGTCTCTGGGTCTACGCTCGATGCAAGGCCGATGTGTCTGGATGCCGTCCAACTCGACGCCGAGTGGAGGTCTGCGAAGCGTGCACTCGATTCTCGGGTGATGGAAGGACTGTCGTTTGAGCCTAACACGTGGTCGGACATGGTCAACGCGAACCACCCGGCATCTGTCTTGCTTGGTCGAGGGCGAAGTGGGATCTGACTCGATTCGTTCTCGGCCCTGGGCCCTCCCCGCGAGAGCGGCTAAGGCTGAGGCTGAGGCGGAGCCCCCGCCGGCCGCATCATCAGCACCCGGAGCACGTTCTTCATCCCAGAACGGTGCGAGCAAGGACGGTACGAGCAGATCGGGCCCGCTCACCCGGCTCCCGAAGTCCGAGAATGGGCGCAGCGACGACGGCAGTATGGCCCGTGAGGACGAGGCTGTCCCGTCGCGACGTGCGCAGAACACGGGTGCAGCACCGCGGGAACGACTCGCACGAGAAGCGCAGCAAACCCGGATAGGCCTCGACCAGAAGCTCGACGAGGCAGCGCCTCCGCCTGGTGGCCGTGAAGCCGCGCAAGCCGTAGCGCCGCCTTCGACGGCCGAAATCCAAGCTCCAGACTCAAGCGCAACGGCCAAGGCCTCGGCTGTTGGCTATGCTCCGCCATTTCGCGTTCGCTCGGGAGGCGTGAGGGTTGCAACCGTCGAGCCTGGGAGTCCGGCCGACCAGCATGGACTCTCACCCGGCGATCACGTGATCGGCGCCATCGCAGTGAAGGGTGTCGCTCCGGTTCTTTTCGCATCTGGTCTTCGACCGCCCGAGACCGCCGAAGACAGCAAGCCGATCGACCAACCGCCGACCGGCATTCTCGTCAAAAAGCCGAGCGGCGCCGTCGTCCCCGTGGTCTTGGCGCCGAGTCCCGGCACCGTCAGAGCCCGCACACCCGGCTGGACACTTCATGGCGCAAAGCTCGTCGATGAACCCGGTGTGTTTGTCGATGGCGTCGTCCGAGGGAAGAGCGCAAGCGATAATCTGCAACCCGGCGACCAAATTCTCCGCGCAAGGGTCGGAAGGACGTGGCAGGACATCACGCCCGGGAATGCGGTGGGTATGCTCATCACCGGAAAGCCCGATCCGCTGCGGATCGAGGTGCTGCGACCTGGCGAAGCCAAAACGCGTGAGGTCGAGATTCAACGAGAGCCACTCGACACGGGCGACTGGATCCCTGAATCGATCGAAAGTCCCGAGGCAAAGAAGCTTGATGCGCAGTTCACGACTTCGAACAGCCTCTTCCTCATGCAGCAGGGCAGAACGCGCAAGCCGGTCGATGACCGCTTCTCAGAGGTCTTGCACCAGGAGCTCTTCGAACGGATCGATCCAAAGAAGCTCTACTTCACGCAGGAAGACGTGAATGCGCTCAGTAAGAAGCGCCATCTTCTCGACGACGAACTGAAGCGCGGCGACGCATCCTTCGCAAACCTTGTGCAGAGTCGATTCGAGGCACGCGCCGCCGAGCGTTCGCGCTGGACGCAAGAGAGTCTCGCCCGCCCCTTGAACTTGAACCGGCCGGTACCCATCGGGTCCAAGCGACCTGATTTCCCAGCCGACAATGAAGAAGCCAAGAAGCTCTGGGACAACGAGGTCAAGCTTCAAGTCATGCACCACATGGCAGCCGGAGCGAGTGAGAGGGAAGCGAAGGAACTCGTTCAACACTACGCCGACGAGGCAGAACGCGGCGCACGGACCCACCGAGGCAGCGCAGAGGCGACGCTGCTAAAAACTGCGGGTTCGGTCTTCGATCCGCACACCAGCTACACGCCACCATCCGAAGCCGCCCGCTGGGCCGCTCGACTGCAGCGCGCCGACAAGGAGAACACCGGCATCTACTTCGAGAAGCTCAGCCCGGGTCTGTTCCAGGTGTCAGCGGTCGACCGAAATAGCTCGGCCTCGAAAGCAGGCGTTCGCGCAGGCGATGTCGTCACTGGCGTCGGTCGATCGAACGGTTCCATCACGAAGCCGACCGCCGACGAGTTCTCCGGCCCATGGGCGGACGACATTCCAAGCGACACGCTGACGCTTCGACTTCGTCGCCCGGGAGCGCAGGGGGCTCGAACCCTCGACGTATCGATGCCGCGGACGTATGTACGCGAACGAGCGTCTGGAGAAATCATCAAAACCGGGGACGGCAAGCGAATTGGCGTCCTACGCATTCCGTCGTTCTATTCGGACCCTGAAGGAAAAACCTCGCTTTCGAAGGACGTCGACGGGATCCTCAGCAGGTCAGAATGGACCGCGACCGACACGCTCGTGCTCGACCTTCGTCACAATGGCGGCGGAGCCACGAATGAGGCCCTCGAACTCTCGGCGCGTTTCGGCATCGACGGTGTCGTGCTCACGGACGACCACGGCCAACCATGGGCCGGAGGGCGTGTAGAGAAGGCATACGACCGTCCGGTCATCGCAGTCGCCGATCGAGCGACCGCGAGCGCAAGCGAAACGTTCCTCCGTGCCTTCAAAGACTACGGACGCGGCGTAGTCGTTGGTGACCAAAGAACCTTCGGGAAGGGCACGTACTTCGGGATCATGGGCGCAACCGGCCTTGCGTCGCTCCCCCCGGAATCCGACAGCCGAGGTGCGGTACACGTAACTTCTGGCGTAGCTTTCGGACCCGATGGTGTCTCGCCCCAGGGCGTCGGCGTGCCCTCAGATGTTCTACTACCCACGTTGATCGGCACAAGATCGGCGCGCTTCGGAGAAGAGCATCTCGAGCGCGCCATCCCTCCCCAAACTTCAAAACCAGTTCCGCATCAGCTCTTCGGCCACCGGGCCACGACCGACACTGTGTCGAGCTCACTCCAAGCCAAGCTCGCGGTGCGTCAAGCCGCCCCGGGCCCCGCGCAGGATCTGGCGAAAGCTGTGCAAAAGGCCCAGGAAATCGAGGAAGCGCAGCAACAACCGAGGCGAGTCAACCTCCAGCAACTCAAGAGGGAGATGAACCTCAGGCAAGACGCAAGGGCGGTGCTGAACGAGATGGGTGCGGGAAGACCGAGCGCACCATCGGACTACGGCCAAGATTCCTATTCTCGAGAAATCCTCAACATCGCCCGGGACTATGCAGAGATTGTCGGGAATCGGAGACCTCGTTGACGGCCTCAGCCATCTCTCGTCCCATGGCTCAAGGAAGCGCGTCGAGCCAAAGATCGGGTGGTGTCTCCGGCGCCACGCCGCCGACCAAGACGGCATCGATCGAGGCAAAAGCAGCGACGCCAGCCTCGACCCGAAGCACACCGACAATCCAAAGCTCACCGCGATTTGCTGACAGGTGAAGCGGCCCAACCGGACCGGTCGTTATCGATCGTCCATCGAAGACGAGACGAATGAGCGCATTGCTTCCCGGCGACTCGCCGTCGTACACGGCCTCCACGGCAATGCCGTATATGCCGTCAGCCATCGACTCGAGGACTGCGGTCTCGGGGCCAAGCCCGTCGAAGTCGTCCTCGACCCGACCTTCGAACCACGGGGATGGGCTGCGAGGCGAAAGCATCGAGTCTTCGTCCCATAAGCGCCCCCCGGGGCCGACGATCAGGAGATCGAGGTCGCTCGTCGTCCCGTCCCAGGTCAAGACGACACGAAGACCCGTCTCCCGCGCCACGGCCGAAGAGATCGCTTGCGTGCAACGGTTCTCACCCCGCCCCTCGCCCACCCCCGAGGCGACCACCTCGATCGTGTTTCGCCCGGCAAAGATCGGGATCCGCTCGGCCAGGAACCGACCGTTCTGAAGCGGCAGCGCGCCGTCAAAGACGTCGCCGAAGGGCGATCGGACCCTCCAAACGGCCGACGGAATCGCAGGCGAGATCGACCCCGAGAGCGTGGGAAGCTCGAGTCCGAGGATCGTCTGACGAGCCACGGGCGTCGTCATCTTGATCGCGGCACAGCCCGGGCACGCGACATCAAAGACAACCGTTCGTGACTTCCGTGAGCCTTCGACGTCCGCGACGATCGTCAGGTTCGTTTGCCCCGGGTCGACCGCGACACCGTCGACGACAAACGGAATTCGCGTGAGAATACCTTCCTGCGGATTCACGGCATCGATCGTCTGGGCAAGGCCAAGAGAACACCCCGATTGATTCGCGGCTGAGACGGAAATCTTCACCGCCGACGCTGCCGATTCGACCTCGCCCGAGACGCGAACGGTTCTCGTTCCTTCGTCGAACAGCGTATCGTCCTCGGGCTCGAAGACGAATAGACGAGGCGGATAGGCTTCGACTCGGCACTGTCCCTCGTTCGTGCATACCGCCCGATGGGCAGCCGAGACCGGTTGCTCGCAGTCTTCCGCCACCACGCAGTCGGACACGCATTCTCCGTCCGGAAGGCTGCCGCCACCGCCCGTCAACCGGCAGTACGTGCCAAAGGGACAGTCGGCGGGGGACCGACAGGGCTGACCACAAGAAACCAACACGAGAGGCACTAGGCCAAGCAAACAAGCAAGTACGCGGAGGAGACCCATTCTCGGGCGACTCGGCACGGACGCGCACCTGGATGAGCACACGGACACGCACCTGGACATGGACATAGGCCTGAGCACGGCCCTGGGCCTGAGCACGGGGCTGGGCCTGAGCACGGGCCTGGGCCTGAGCACGGGGCTGGGCCTGAGCGCGGGCCTGGGCCTGAGCCTGGGCATCGACACTGGAACGCTCATGAGCACGCCGGCGTAAACTCGATCGTGATCGTCGAACCTTCGACGGGCGCCACATCGAACACGACACGGTTTTCGACCGCGTCGAATCCGTACGAGCTCAGGGGCGCGGTCGCGCCGTTCACGCGGACCGTCACCGGCTCGCGCGTATCGACCGGCCGTGACAAGCCAAACGCACGCCTCAAGGTGAAGGCGGCGTCGCCGACGTTCGCGAGCGTCTGAGCCCAGTCGCTGCAAATCAGTTCTCCAACGCCGCCCGAGAGATCCTTGAAGGTCTCATACTCAGGCGCCGGAAGCGCCTGAGATCCGTTCCGCCGGAAACAACCCGTCGGCCCCCCGGTAATCATCGCCGTGACGACCTCGCCATCGGGCCGGCCGCGCAAATCGTTGTAGTACAAGAGCGGCGGTGCCGACGACTGATCGTCCTCGTCGCTCACGATGATGACGACGAGGCCGGCGTCCTCGCGAAGGAGGCCAGCGTTGGGCGGCGTGCCTTGGGCCGCCAACGAAAGCGCCGCGCGCATCGCGTCGAGTCCTCGTTCGAGGCCGGATCCGCCCACACCGACCGCCGCCTGCGCGCGGAACGCCGAATCGAGGTCTGGCGTACTCGCTGACAAGACATCGCCTCTCAACATGCCCGGGATCGGCTCGAGTGTCGTAGTCGTGATGCCAATGCGAAAATCGACTTTCCGAACACTGGCTTGCGCGATGAAGCGCGCGAAGTTCGCCGCGAGCTCGTTCTGGTCGTCGTACATCGAGCAGCTATCGTCGATCACAAAGAGGACGTCGACGAGCTCCTTGTCGGCCTGCTCGAAAGTGTCGACGACCTTGGGCGCCGAGACGCCTTCGCCGTGGATCGGTACGATAAAGGGGTAAGGAAGGTCGCGGATCTTGATCTCGAGCTCGGTGTCGTCGCGCCCGATGTCGGTCGGCACATAGTCGACCGCGATCGTCGTGAAGCCGCCGCTGGGAAGCGGCGCGGGTATCGAAGGACTTGTGACGACATGGATTTCTTGCGTCGTCGTCGACGTCAAAGTGATCGACTCGATGAACGCTTGGAGGCTCCCGGCGTTGAAGACACGCACCTCGCGGGCCGGAACAGCACAACCAGGACGCGCGGGGCCGAAGTCGATGAACTCGGGCTTGGTGAAAATGTCGACGTATCCTTCGGAAGACCCAAGAATGGAGATCGGTCGCTCCGGGAACACCGGATCATCGGTCAGAATGACATACCGAGCCTTCGCCTCGGCCATCTCGGTCGGTGCGTACTGAAAGTCGACCCGAAGGCTGCCGCCGGGCGCAATCGTCGTCGGAAAGGGATCTTGAAGCAGCGAAACAGCAGGGTCGATGGGCGCGCGAAAGCGACCCGAGAGGAGCCGGCACGTGTCGGTGCCCATGTTCGTGAGCGTCGCCGACTGACGCCGAACGAAAGACGGCGGCAAGAGGCCGAAGTTCACCCGCTCTGGCGCGAGCTCGAGCTCACAGACACGATCCGACATGGCGCCGCTGATGGGCACCTCGACCGAAGGATGCTCGGGGTCGTCGGACGCCACCACCAGCGTCGCGGTGTGCTCGGCGACCGCCGTGGGCGCAAACGCGACGTCGATCGTAACCGACTCGCCCGCCCCCAAGCGCGCGGGAAGCCCCGGGGCCTGACTGACGGAGAACGCCGAATCCCCCGTCATCGCAAGTCCACCGACGAAGACCTCCTGAGAACCACCATTGAGGAGGAGCAGCTTGCGCGTATAGACGCCGGCCGATCGCTCGACGCCAAACGCCAGCATAGACGGCGTAACGAGAAACAACGGCCCCTGACCTTCTCCGAAGACCTCTGCGCTCAGAGTCCCGACCGCAGCGTCGGTCGTCACCACTACGACCTCACCTTGAAACGGGAGGGCCGAGGACGGCGTGAGCTCGACCCGCAACAGCAGCGACGCCTCGGGCTCGATCGTCGCCGGCAACGAAGACGGCAGCACGACAGAAAGCTCGGATCCGCCGCGCGTCGTCACGTCTGTAACCTGGACGGGCTGCGCGCCCGTGTTCTCGACGAGAAGCGGCTGTGTTCGCTTCTCACCGATCGCGAACGCGCCAAAGTCGACCACCGAGGGCACGAGCCGAACACCCGCCGCCGCCGCCGATGCGTCGACCACAACCTCCACCCCGCAGCGCTCGCCACAGAATTCGAAGCGAACACGGCCCGAGTCCTCCCCGGCGGCCAAGGGCCGGTAGGTGAAGTCCAGGACTGTGCTCGAAAGAGCCGGAACCCCGAAGGTGCCGCGTTCGAGGAAACTCGGAAGCGAACTGAGCGCGAAGTGCTCTGGGCGGTCGAAGCCTTCGGGAACGATCTCGCCCGCCAACTCTTCGATGCCGGTGTTGCTAAGGACGAGCTCACGAACGCGCTCGGTGCCCAATCGAGTGCTCACGAAGCTCACCTCGGCGGGCCTCACGCTCAATGTCCCGGCTACGCCAACGCCGGCCAGCCCCACCGTCGTCGTCGGATGCTCCGGGTCATCGGTGTCGACCTGAAGCGATGCGCTCGCAGGATCGCTCGACGTCGGATCGAACCGCACATCCAGCGTAAGCTGGCCACCCGGACGAAGAACCGACGAGCCTCCATCGACCGCGAACGGCGCCGCCGTCCGGAGGGACGAGATCGTGAGATCGCCGGTCCCGACGTTTCGAACCCGAAGGCTAAGCCTCTTGCGAGCGCCGAGTGGCACCTGGCCGAAATCGAGCGCGCTCGGGACAACCTCCACCTTCGGAACGAGTTGAGTGATCCCGTCCTGCCCTCCGCAGTCGCACGCCGGGCCCGCGTTCATGAGGCCGAGCACCAAGACAAGGCGAGCCGGGGCCACCGGTGGTCGCCCGCAGCGCGGGTTGAGAGCGAACACGAGCGCGATCATAGCGGAGACAGGCCCACGGACGCACCTTCCCCACCGAATGGCGCGAAAGGCGCGCGCGCAGCGCCGGGTCCGCGCTGGCCATGTGACAGACGACAGTGGCGCACACAACCACACACCGACATTCGATGGGTCGCCTTGTCGAGGACCGAGGACCGAGAGGGGTCGAGGGCCGAAAGGGGTCGAGGGTCGAGGGTCGATTCAGGCTTCGCGAAGGCGAAGAACAGCGTCAGAACCGAGTAGCAACACCCAGACCGGCGTGGACGCGAAGAACGCCGCCGACGCCCGGCTCGAGCTGGGCGAGCCCCGGATTGTAAGCGACCGAGATCGGATGAATCACCAGATCCAGGGGATCGATGAGATGGAGGTTCGCACTCAGTGCCGCTTCCGAGAGCATGAGCGCGGTGGACGTCGCACCGGGCGCCCGAGTCACTGGGTTGTCCCGTTTCAATCCACTGAAATGCGTAAGACCCAGACTCAGCGCAAGGTTCACGTCGAGCCACGCATCGATCGCCGTCCACTGAACGCGCACGGTGGGCGCGCCATCGAGGATGACGAGCGTGCCCGCTTCGTCGAACCGATAGGGAACCGGGGTGAAGCCCACAAGAAGTCCGGCGCCGAGTGCGAATCGATCCGACTCAGCAAGGGTAAGCAAGGCCGACACACGAATCGAGGGCGCCACGGGCGCGTCGAGATTGCCCAGCCTCATGAACGCCGCCATCACCTCGGCCGCGACCGTGACCGCCGCCGCGTGAGCCTCGGGCCCAGCGACCGGCTGGGACTCGAGCTGACCGTCGACCGACGACGGAGTGCTCGCGGTCCTCGCCGCCGACGGATCGGTTTGGGGAGAAAGCGCCTCGACTCGGTCTTCGGTCCCGGCGCTTGGTATATCTCCTGGACCATCGTTTGGGCCGACCTGTCCCGCAGCCCGAACATCGCCGGCACTGTTGGCTTCGCCCTCGCCGGAGCCTACGGCCGGCGACGAAGGCGCCGTCGACGCGGCTTCAAGGGACGTCTTGAACGCCCGCATAGAGTGCGCGGGGTCCGACGCGGATGATGACGAAGCCCCGCCGCCGTGAGCACCTGGGCACTCAGCGTCGAGGCGTTGAATGTGCCGGTCCACGGCATCGCGATTGGGCGCGTCGGGCCGGACCTGACGAAATCGTTCGTAGAGCGACCGCGCATCCGCGCAGTGCCCCATCCGACGATGGATCTGCGCCAGGTTGAAGAGGAGACTCGGCGTCTCTTTCAGCCGCAGCGCCTGGGCGTAGAGGTCGAGCGCGCGCTCGAGATCTCCGCGATAGTAGGCCTCGCGTGCGCGCCGGGCGAGATGCCGCGCCGAACGATCGGCCTTGGTGTCCGGCCTCTCCTGAGAAGTCTTCACCTCTTTGGCCGTTCCGGCTGGGCGAGCGCGCGCAGCCGTCGAGCCCAATGAGCCGGCGAGGACCAGCGCGAACAGGGAGATGCGATGCAAGTTCCGGAGCACGGTTCGGAGCAGGATTCGGAGCACGATTCGGAGGAGTTTGACGCCAGGGAGCCAAGCCGAGGCAACGAATTAATCACTCCGCCGGTCGCACGGAAGGGGGAATACCGGTTGGTCAGCGTCACGGGTCACGGGGACCGATGGTCGCCCGCATCGATTGGCCGAAGATCACGGGGCATCCTGGCCCCAGCAAGGGTCCGAGCGAGAGGTCCGGCGCGTGACGCTGGACGACTCAGGTATGAGGGGCCAAGATTGCCGCCGCGCCGACGCCATGACCAAGACTCGCTACAGACTTGAGTCCTTCATCGGGGACGGGGGTATGGCCGAGGTCTACCGAGCGTCCCAGCTGGGCGACGAAGGCTGGCAGCGAGAAGTCGCGATCAAGCGCGTCCACCCACATCTCGCTCGAGACCCCGCTTTCGTCCAGATGTTTGTGCGGGAAGCAAGGCTCGCAACCCGACTCAAGCACTCCAACATCGTGGCGGTCCTCGACTTCATCAAAGAAGCCGATGATGAGCTATACCTCGTCATGGAGCTGGTCGAGGGGCAAGACCTCGCCACCTTCATCACGAGCGGACCGATCCCCATCGACGTCACGTGCTACGTGGTGGCCTCGATCCTCAGCGGCTTGTCGCACGCCCACACGGCCGATGATGGGGACGGCAACCCACTTTGGCTCGTCCATCGCGACGTCTCGCCGCACAACGTCCTGGTCTCGTGGCATGGTGAAGTCAAAGTCGGCGACTTCGGCATCGCCAAGGTCGCCGAGGAAACGCGCATCACAAGGACCGGCGGCATCAAGGGAAAGACGGCCTATCTGAGCCCAGAGCAGGCGCGGGCCGAGCCTCTCGACGCACGCTCCGACCTCTTCGCCGTCGGCATCATCCTCCACGAGATGCTCACCGGCGAGCGCCTGTTCGCGCTCGATCACGGTTCGAGCGATGCCGCCGTGATTCACCGGGTATTGAATCATCCGGTGCCCGATCCACGCACACGCAACCGAGACGTTCCGGATGGAGTCGCCGCGGTCTCCATGAAGCTCCTCGAGCGCGATCCCAGCCAGCGATATCCAGACGCTGCCACGGCGCTTGACGCACTCGCGGCAACGGGCGCCGCTTCATTGGGCGTACAACAGAGCCTGTCACGCATTCTGCGCGACCGCTTCACGAACTCAAAGAACGGAAGTGACGCCCCTTGGACCTCGACCGGAAGGGCCGGCACGGGAGGCTCGACGCCATCCCGCCCCCGTGAGCCGCGCATCGATACCGCCACAATCTCCCGTCTGCGCCCGCCATCGCCGAGATCTCTCCTCTCGGAGCTTCCGCCTGCGGGGTCGGGCGGATCGTCAGGCACCCCGAGACCACCGGGTCCTCCACTGCCGTTCGCCACCAATCCGCAGATCGCGTCAGGCGTAATCACACCACAACTCAAGAAGAGCCGCACCGCAATCCTGCTCAGCCTACTCGCCTTGATCGTCGGATATCTCGCCTTCCGCATCGACAACTGGGCGAGCACAACACCGAACACACCGCCTGCACCCGCGGCGACCCAGACGACTCAGACGACGCCTGCACCCGCGGCGACCCAGACGACTCAGACGACGCCTGCACCCGCGGCAACTCAGACGACTCAGACGACGCCCGCACCCGCGGCGAGCGCTGCGACCGCGGCGACGCATGAGAACGCCATGCTCCCGAACATCAGAGACGTAGCGCCCCAAACGACAGACAAGCCCCGAGAAAGCGACAAGGGCCTAGCAACAGACGAGCCGCAAGCAAGAACGAGTACGCTAGAGCGCGTCGCGCCAGAACCTACCCCTCAACGTAGGCCGCCCCGCGCAAACTCGGGTCCCGATCGACACCCGCGCGCGCAAGATCGACGTTCGCTCGGAGAAGATGATCTGCTGCTCTTCGAAGACTGATCTCAAGGTGAATATGCAAGCCCCGCGAGCGGTGGGCGCAAAGAGACGGCAAGGACGGTCGCTCTAGACCCAGAACCTTGGAGGATGCCTGCCGATCAACGCCATCTCGTCGTCGCGTTCAGGCACGGAAGTCTCGCAGTTCAGGCAGAACTGCGCCCCGACTCGACGAAGGTCCGCCGGGATGACGTCCGCTTCGATCGTCCAGGATATTGGGTGTGAGCTCTGCTTCGATCGCAGGACGAGAACCTCCGCCGTTCCACCGCTCACGTCCGTCACTTCGACGTCTTCACTCATCTTCATGGTCCGCATGCGAGTCTCCTATTCCTTCGGCAACCGAATCGTCTTCCAAAACTCCGGCTTCAGTCGGCCGTTGCGCGTGACTTGACTCATGGGCACCATGGCAAACGGCTGGCGTCGCTCGAGTGGCCCCCTGTCGTTTCCAAGAAATTCGGCGTAAACCGGAACGAACCCTTGGTCCTGTAGAGCCACGACAAAGTCGGTCGAAATTTCACCATTCGATTTGATGACGCCTGTTCCGTGCCAAGGCGTCAGATGCGCCTCGCCCGTGCTGAGGACGGCAAAGCCGTACTGGCCATCTTTGGGGTGGATGGTCGCACGAACCGAGTCCGAGGCAAAGCTCGAATACTTGAGCTCTCGGTCGACTCGTATCGCAGAAGAATACCCGATCGTCATATCCCAGGTCCTTCGAAGAACATCTTTCCGAGCTTCGAGCAATTCCGGAGAGGCCTTCGGATCGACCACGTTCAGCACATCGGACAGCACCTCCAAGGACCAAGCCTGGGGATCGCGTCCGGCCGGAGTGATCGGCTTCACCATATAGACCAGCGACGAGAAGAGATCGCGGAAGTTCGATTCCTGACCCGACGACGCCCCAGTAAGATCGCTCAGGTCCACTTGGTTTCGAACCGCGGGGTCTCTCATGCAGGCCATTCGCAGCGATCCGGACGGGTCCTCGCCGACGTCGAGCCCACGGAATGCGGTCTCGTACTCCCTTTCGATCTCACGAAGACGCCGCGCTCTCCGCTCGAGGAGTTCTGGCCCGCCCTTTTCCAGCGCCAAGGCGTCATAGTCGACGAGTTGGATGACGTCTTGGCCCCCAATCCTCTTCACGTAGTCCTCGAGCTTCTCCATGTAGCGGTCGACCATCTCTCGCGTTTCGCCAAAGTGCGGGCGATAGTGGTGACCATCCATCAGCACGACGAACTGGAGTCCTGGCTCGTGAAACTGCTGAATGGCCGCATTGAGTTCCTTGATCCGCAGGAGCGCACCGAGTTCTGCGACGTCAGGCAAGTACCCCACGGCCTTGAGTTGTCCCTTGTCCTCCTTGATGGGGAACGAAGGAAGCACGATCGACACTGGCTTGTTTCGCTCCACGAACTCGATGAGCTGCCCCTTCGCTGCGTCCCAGCTCCAGTTCTTGCGCGATCCCTTCACGTAGGGTCGATGGGTGAGGAGATCGTAGATCGCATAGGCCTTCTTCTCGTTGGCGCTATTCACATCCTTTGGCATCTCCTTCGCGATGCGCTTCATCGCTTTTTGGGCGAGGCGCTTTCCGCTCGTCTCCGTCTCGCTCGCGAGTTGGTCGATGAGCGCCTGAGATTCCGCCCCGGACAAAGTGACCGCGTGACTCAGTCCGGCCTTATTGAGGCGCATGTCCGCAAGGGCAAGGTCCGCAACGGACCTCGCGCCCGACAGAAACGACTCGACCGATGCGTTCGCGCCGGCGCTCGCTCTTCGGCCACGACGATCGAACTCGAAGTTCTTCACGAGGCTTGTGCCGCTCGGATCGGCTTCAGAAGAGGAAAAGCCATCAAGGGCGATAGCGACGGGGACCGCGTTCGGGTGCCGGGCCAGGATTGCTGTTCGATTCTCATCCATATCGTCGAACACCGCGACAACTTCGCCCGCCACGCCGCTTGCGATGGATGCCTTGGCCTCAGAAGTCGGAAGGGAACTGTCGTCGGCGACCATTCGAAGATCCGGCGATTGGATGCCCGCCAGCGCAAGCGTGCCTGCCGTGGCGGACCGTTCGCTCTCGCGCCGTCCGGTGATGAAGCACACCTCCGCGCCCGCATCCTCGAGCGCTCTCACGTACTCTCCAAGCCCCGCCGTGACTTCGTCGTACTTGAGAAGACTTCGATCGAAGAACGTATCGCAGTATGCACGTTGAATAGCATCCCAGGGCTTATCAGGATATCTATCACGCAGTCCGAACTCTTCGAGAAACGCAGCAAAACCTTCCCTGTGGTAGGGCGGCACGTTCGAACGCGCAGAGATTTTTCGGAACTCTTCGATGCCGAAGGCGTCCCCAACTCGTGACAGCGCCACCTCGGCTCGCAGCCGTGGTGTAAACGCGCACAGATCGAGGTCCACGACGACAACGGGGGGAAGAAGACTCGGATCACGGCGCCGGTCCCGGGCCTTTTCTCGCACTCGTTCAATCACGTCGGTGAGCACTGTCTGTTGGGCGTTGCTGACGTGGTGAACGAATCGCCCCAGAGGATGTGCTGCGGTCCCAAGGAGCTTCGCGGTGTCTGCGCGGAGGAAGCGCATTTCTTGTGCGATCGCAGCGTTCACCGCATTCCTGACTTCGTCCTTCGTATATCGTTCCGGCAGCGGCAAGTTCGAGAACACGGATGTCATTGCCCCGAGCGAGTCATAGAGCGTGTTCATCCCGTACTGAATCAATGATCCGGGTTCTTTCAGGGCGGGGTGGAGATCACCGGCGGTGGTATCCACACCATGGACGTCGGCAAGCGCCTTGGTCGAGCGCTCATGCATGAGGTTCTTATCGAGCCACACATCGCCGAAGTCGTTGATCACGACACGCTGGGTCGGCGTCATATCGAGCGTCGCTTCGAAAGCCAGGTTCTTCTCGTGAAGGTTGAACAGACCCACGCCATACTCATCCAGTGTTCGACGAAAGACCTTAACCACGGGACGAATCAAGCAATCGACGAAGTACTCGAGCGCGTCTTGCTTCTTGTTTGGCCTGTTCTCGACAATCATCCGCAGAAGCGGTGACTCTCCCGACGTCGTGGTCAAGAGAGACTTGAGACTGACCGCAATCGTCCCTTCGGGATGCTCTGGATGCGCCGGATACGGAACGATGGAACGTGCCAGGTTGCTCATGTCCTTGTCGGCGAGCGTGAACGACACAACTTCGGGCTGCGTAGCGGCATACTGGCGAAGGATTGGGTCACTTTCGAAGATTTTTGCCATCTCACCCCATATCGCCATGTCGCGGAGGCTGTGGGTGCGCGTCTGAGGCTTGGTGGCGTTGATGGAGCTGATTCTGCTCAGATCCAGCTTGAGCCGGACTCCGTTATCCATCGCGACGGTGCGATCAGACGACGTAACTTGCGCGTTGAACGTCTTTCCTCCCGACAACGCCTCAGCGTCGAACAACTCCGCGACCTGCTGATTGTGAACCGGGAAATACATGTGCCCGTCGCCCGCATCGAAGGTTCCGATCACATGGTCGACATAAGCTCGAAGGTCCTCGGTTAGCCCTTCTCGCGCGACGTCGACACGTACTTGGTCCCTTGGCACTCGCACCGCCTCCAAGGCAAAGGGTGCACCCAGATATTCGGGCTTCACTGCTGTTCGCGCGATCACTTGCCGGCGAGGTCCAAGAAGATCGAATCGGTCGCGGTCTCCTTCGGTCCACGTCCGATCGGTTCGACCCGCGTCGAGCAGCGTTCCAAGCTTCGCGACGTACTGCGCGGCCCCAAGGTGCGAATGCTGTCGATGCTCCGCAAGCGCCTTGGTGAGGCTCATCAGGTCGAGCCGAGACAGTTCGGCCACGCCTCCCTCATAAACGAGTCGATGCAACCCATTGAGCGATGGCGCGACACGCGCAGCATAGCCGGCCTCGGCGAGCCATCGGTTCGCAGCCTCCGCCGTCAAGCGTTCCTGAAAACGCAACTGAGTCGGTGGCGACGGCAATTGATTCGGATCTGCGATCGAGTACATTCCGTCCGCGCTCGGCCGGAGTCGTGACTGTCTTGCGCGAAGCCTCTCAAGGATCGTCGTCCTGTGCATTGATGGATGATGTGGTTGCGCAGCGATGCGTCGCCGTAGTTGTGACATCGTGCTTCGTTCTCGCGACATCGAGATTCGAAGTTGTTCTTGGGCTCTACGGAACCCGAACGATGAGGCCCCGCTTCCTGCGTCGACGAACAACAGAAATGTGAAAGCTTGCACAGCTTTTCGCCGGAGCGCAGAAGCACGCATCGAGGCTTCGACGGAACTTCGCGGCTCGCCAGCCGACAAACGAGCCTGTCACTTCGGAGGTTGTGCGTAATGAAAGAAGTCAGGCGAGGTTCCACGGTCCATATCCATACGATGCGAGAAACGATGCGAGAAACGGGAGGACCTATCGGCGCGGCTCGAGGTCGGGCGGCCACGGGAGACACCGGCCACGGCGGGTATGTTCTGGGCAAACGCAAGGAATTCACGGCCGCCCTGCGGAAGGTACCCGAGGGCCCAGCCACGTTGGCGTTCGTCGGAGCAACGGTGTTCACGGGGCAACGCGGTGCGAGACGAGAACAGGCCGTCGCGATCAGAGGCGACGTCGTCCTGGCCGTCGGGTCCGACGCGGATATTCGGCGCCACATCAATGCCGATACCCGAGTCGTGAACGCCGAGGGGCGAACGGTGCTTCCCGGTCTTATCGAGACCCACGGGCATCTCCCCGATATCGTTGAGCGTGCCATCGGGCATGTCGATCGCCCGAGCGACATAAGCGACATGCCCGCGATCGACGGTTGGGTCCGCGTCGTTGGCGCCGACCCGGGCTCGATCGATGCCTTCGATCGACTTAGGAGAGGACGACCGGGATACTGGGAAAGTCACAGTGGTGCCCAGTCCAAGGCGAACTCAACGGCGCTCGATCTGGCGCGACGCTACTGGAGCACACAGAAGACGTTCTACGGGAAACCGAACCCAACATTCGGTGACCCTACGCGACTTCCGGTGCCACCAGGGGGACGGGTGGATGAGCGAACGGGTGGGCTCTTCTACGCCAACAATCTCATCTTCGATGGTAGGGATGCCTCGGGTCGACTCCCGGACTATGAGGAACTTGGGGGCGTGATGCCCCAGATGAGTTACGAGATTCTGAAGCGCCCTCTCGAACACACGATGCGGTATTTCGCGGCGAACGGGATCACTGGCTTCCACAACATGATGGGTACGCCTCACGATCTCATGACGCTCGCAAGACTCGAACAAGACGGGCTCCTGACGACACGCGTCTATACGGTGCAAGGCATGTCGCAAGCCAAGCTCCATACGATGGTCACACCCCGGTTCCTCGCACTCATGGATGAGGTCAGACGTTCGTTCAACAGCGACCGCTTGTGGACAGGCATGGTCAAGTTCAACGACTCAGGGACCTCGGTCGAGGAGCTCGCGCAAGAAATCAATCGACTCAATGGCGCCGGCCTCCAGGCGGCCATCCACACGCATGGCGACAAGCTCGAAGCCATTGCCCGTGCCAACGTCGACCACCCGGGCGCGGCGAAAGAGTTGCGCCACCGGCTGGAGCACACGATGGGTGACGTCGCGAGGGCAGATCAGCTGGGAACAGGTGGCACCATCCAGTTCTCGGCACCGCCGTCGAGTCTTGCCCGTCATCAGAATGCACTGAGGCACTGGGGCGCCGGGACGGACTGGGATGTCATCACCGATATCAATCCCATGCGCATGCTCGGACTGGCGACGGGAACACTCGGAAGCATTGACGAAGCGCTTCATGGCTACACGTCGAATGCGGCTTGGCTGGGCCATGCCGAAGACATGGTGGGATCTCTCGAACCGGGCAAGAAGGCGGACGTCGTGCTCTTGAATCGCGATATTCTCGCGGAGCCGTCCAACGCAAGCCACGCGCGACCGCTCATGACCGTCGTGGATGGCAAGGTTGTTTTCGAGGCACCAAACGCAAATGGTGACCCCGTCCTCGCCTCCTACGATCATTGGCTTCGGGAAGTTCAGGCGGCCGGCCTGGCGGCGGCGGCGGCGGCGGAGAAGACGAGAAAGTGACGCCAACGTGCGGCCACATCTGAAGAAGAAGGCAAGAGGTGCAGACGGTGGGAACGATAACACTGGGAGACATCGCGCTCACAGCCGGAGATGAGTTCCGAGTACAGTCCGCGATCCTGCGGGGAGCTGACGTTGACATGGGCATCGTGGATGGACGTCCCGCGGTCTTCTGTCCGACGGTGTCGATCACGAGAACGGGGAGTCCGCTTCGGAACAACAGCGAGCTCATGCTCCTGGTCGATGCTTCGGTCGATCTATTGAAGAACCGGTCGGGATTCGTGCAGGTCTCGCGAGACCCCACAACGACTTCATCCGGCGCGCCCGCCATCCTGCAGCATCACCGCTTCAAACAAGAGGATCAAATCGAGATCGAGCAGCAGCAGCTCTTCGTGCTGCCGCGTTCCGGAGCCGAAGCGTTGATCCTTACGGCAACCGGGCTTCCCGGCCAGCGCTGGGCTGCGCGACGCGATGGCTTGCGGCGCGTCCTGCTGTCGATCGCCGAGGCACACACCTAGGACCTAGGACGCCTACCCGGCGTTCGAACCCGCGGCACACACTGGCGACCGGCCGTGCTCGGCGAGGAGCGCCGACTGATCGACGATGCAGTAACGCGCGCGTCGTTTCACGAGGACACCCGAGGTCTTGAAGGACATCATGGCTTGATGGAGCGATCTGCGGCTCACCCCCAGATCCCGCGCCAAGGTCTCTTGCGACAATGGGTGCGCAAGCACGATGCCGTCCGCCGTCGTCTTCCCAATCGTCGCCGCATACCGAAGGAGCAGGCGCGCAACCCGCGCCTCCAAGGTCTCGAACGGGAATGAACGCTCCGTACCCGCTCGAAGTCGCGCATTCTGAGCCTGCTGCTTGCAAAGGGCGATCGCGAACCGCGGCTGGTGATCCACCATCCACCGAAACGCGGTCGTGTTCAGCCGAATCACATCGGCAGCGCCAAGGACCTGCACGGCGTCCGTTGGCTCTTGGGTAAGCGCTTCGTCGACGCACAAGACATTCGGGGCAACAAGAAAGCCGATCGTGGGCTCGCGCCCTTTCACGGAGGCCGAGGAGAGTCGAACCGAACCCGACAAAAGAAACGCCACTGAGTCGGCCGCCTCTCCCCCGCGAGCGATCAACCGGCGCGTCCGAAAGAATGCCCACTGCCCCTCTCTGGCGAGAAGCTCTCGCCCATCCGCGTCGAGCGTCGCGAGCAGCGGATGCTGGCTGATCGCTCGCAGGACCTGTTCCTCCGAAAGCCCCGGATTCGTTGAGCTGGTTGCGCTCGTCATTCCGCCCACGCCGAGCGTGGTGCGCGGTGTTTGATGCGGGTGCTCCGGTCCGCGCAAGCTGGACGACGCAGCAGGCCCAAGCGTTCTCGTATCCATCGCCCCAGAAAGGTGCACGTCCCGAGGTCGCCAACGACACGACACGTGGCGGGGTCTGGTGCAATTTTGTTGAAGCGTGCCCCGATATATCGAGTCAGAATCGAGGTAACTCACGGCAGCGAGCTTGTCGAACGCTCGGTCCAACGTCACGCGCCATCGAGGTGCTACCGATCACAAGCGCTGTTTCCCTTGCTCAACCCTCGACGGGAGAAGCAAAGAAAAGGGCTCCCATGGAACCGGAGACGAACGAAAGACCAACAACACGCCTTCGCTCATCCGAGAGACCATGGCAACCCGGGTTGCATCTCGTCGGTGCCTTCCTGCTGGCCTTCGCCAGCGCGGCGAGTACCTCCGCATGCGGCGAATCAACGAAACCCGGAACCACCGGCATCGTGGACACCGCAGACGGAGGTCCAACCGACACCGGCACGGTCGATCCCCCGGATTCCGGAGCGGACGACGTCGGCGCGGCATCGCTCTGTGCGCCGCAATCGGCCGAATGCACGTCGGCGGTCGACTGCCTCGGATCGGGCGCATTCTTGTCCGCGCCGCCCTCAAACTGCGCCAACTGCCCAGAGTACAGCACGACGCTGTGTGTCGCCGGGACTTGCCAAACGCCCCCCCGCGTTCCGGCATCCGCACCTCACAACCTCGTCTTTCAGGTGCCTACGGCCCTTCGGAGCTCGGTGAAGAGCTTCGCGGGCTTCATCATGGACCGCACCACGTCGAGCGGACAGCGCCTCGCATGCGCGGACTTCGACCTTGCCCTCGAAGACGACGCATGCACCAACATCGTCGACACGCGCGTCCTCGCAAGCATCGCACGTACCAACGAGAGCTACACGATGACCTTCACGCGATTCCCGGCCGGGCGAGACGTCTTGATGATCGTCGTTGGGTACGAAGAGGAAGGCGCGGAAGGTGCCGCCATCGGCCTCTCGTGCACGGAATACGAGGTGTGCGAAACCTGCGAGCCCAAAGTCCAGGTCATCGGCGGAACACCCATGTCGGCCCTTTAGCGCCCGAGAGCGGCCCTGCACCGACGCGGAACGTACAAACAAGGCCCCGCAGGATGAGCGCCGACAGCGCGATGAGTCCCAGCCCCGTCAGCTGGCCCAAGCGATGATTCGTCGAAATCCAGGCGCCCACACCCAAGACGACGGTACATCCGTGAAGGACGAGCCCAACCCGAACCCACGACTCGGGCCAAAGCTGTCGCATCGCCGGAACGTGGCTCTGAACGCCCACGAGGTGTGACCAACGATGAAACCAAACCAGGAAGGGGACGATGCGGGTGAGCATGCCGTGAGCAATGAGCCCGACCCAGCCAAACAGGAACAGCCAACCGAACAGCGTCGCCCACCGCGGGTCCCCAGACCGCCACGTGGTCCACGCACTCAAGAGCACAATCGGCCCGAGGCAGGATGCTGAGGCCCAATAGAGCATGCTCGCGTCCTTTCGCCGACGGCCTCGACGCATGAGCTGCCACGCCCAAACCAAAGGCTGAATCAACAAGACGAAAAACGCGACTGGAACAAACCAGAGCACGAGGTGCTCGCGCCCCCACCCCTCGCGACTGAAAGCCGCAACCACCGGTGCCGCGAGCGCATGCGCCAGAACAACGAGCCCAAGGCGCTCGACCCACGCCGGGGATCTCGGGCTCGCATAGAACATGGGAATGATCTGCCAGGAGACAGAGACCACGAGCCCCCCCACCCACACAAAGAGACCGAGCAGAACGTGGAGGGGCCAGGCGACACTCCAAAGTGCGGTCGAGACCCAACCCATCCGCATGAGAACGAGCGAAAGAGCCAGGCCCAACACAGCCCAGAGCGCCCCAACCGCAATGCGCATCCCCCACACCGGCCTTGAACGCGTCGGGGCACGCACGAGCGCCTCGCCCACCTGGAAGACGAAGGCAAGAAGCGCGAGCCCCAGCAGCAGCGCCGCCCCGCCCGACGCCCAAGCCGCACCGGTCTGAAAGCTGACGAGAAGCAGACTGAGTCCGACCACCAGACCCACAGCAACCCCGTACGCAAGGCGCGGCCATCGGACCGCCTGACCTGCGACGACGGGGACCATTTGGTAGAGGGCACCGAGCATGATGGCACCGAGGAACCCGAGCGTTCCGAGGTGCGTGACCATCTGCGCGGTGGGGAGATATCGATTCGCCACGGCCTTCGCCCCGCCGATCGCGAGCAGAGCGCCGGCTACCCCGATCGCCAGGGAGGCGATGAAGAAGAAGGTTATCGGAATAGACAGCGGTGGCCCCTGCTCGGGGCGAACGTCTCCGCTCGCGAAGAGATTGGTCACGACGGTCCGGCCTCTCGTCGACAAACCCGCAGCAAGACAGTTCCGTCTGCGCTCTCGAGCATCGCGCAGTTCATGCCGGCCGACGCCAGCTTCGGCAATAGAAGGTTCGGGCGCTTTGGAACCCGCGCCAAGTAGACGTCGGAGGGCCCGAGCGTAGAAAGCGCGCGCAGAATCTCGGCCATCGGCTCCGGTGCCGGTCTGTCGCTCAGATCAACGATCTCAGGTTGGCCCGCGACCACCGCGTCAACCAAGAATAGTTCGGGAGACGCTTCGCGAAGCGCGACGTAGAATCCGCGCTTCGCGAGAAGCGTGATCAAAGGCGAGGGTCGAAACGGGGCCGCGATTTCGAGTACGCCATCCGGGGGTACGCGTTCGAGATGGGCAAGAATCGACGTCAAGGGATCACGCCCGGACGCCAAGATCGGGCGAACATCGAGCACACACAAGGTCTCAAGGCCCGTGCCGACCTTGCCCGCATCACCGACCGGATGGGTTTCGTTGTCTTCGGCGACCACGCCTGACATCCATATGGACCAGACCTCCGCCGCCGTGATCGCGCCATCCCCCATGGTCATATCCTGAAGCACGGAACCAAGCACATACGCGACCAAAGCGCGCGATGCAGCGTCGGGCGTAACGGCATCGAGAAGGACGAGTCCTTCGTGGGCTTGCGCCTCGCGAAGAAGGACCGCGACCAGCGAGGTCTGCATGGACATGAGCTGCGCCGCAGTTCGCCGGGCCTCGGGCTCGTCGAGCACCGCCGCCAAGAAAAACAACCGGCCCACGCCGGGGCGTCGTGTCCCGTAGTACTCGACGAGGAGATCAACGAGTGCACGCAGCCGGACCGTCACTGAGCCCTTCACACATACAACCTCGCTCACGATCGCGCCCAACTCCCCTCGCACGCGCGCCAGCGCGGCGAGCAAGATCGCCTTTCGCGTGCGAAACAGCTTGAGCAACATCCAAGTCGAGACGTTCAGCGTCGCGGCGAGACCGCGAACCGACCAATCGTCGATGGGCCTCGCTGCGAGGCAGGTCATGAGCGCATCCAGGATCTCCTCTCGACGCGCTTGACTGTTGAGCCGCACCATGATCGGTTCGGTGTCGGTTACCAGTCGAATACCGGGATGGCAAAGAAATGACAGACGCATCGTCAGACGCTAGCGCATCGATCACATCGTTCTTCCTTGCTGACCACCGCGCATGCGACCAGGCCTGGACGGATCTCGAGGCCGCCGCGAGCCCGAAGGCCGCCGAAAAGACACGAACCTTTTGGGCTTCGCTCGTCTCAGCCGTCGAAGGCAACTTCCACCGCGAGGAGGAAGTCCTCTTCCCTGCCTTTGAGCAAGCCTCTGGCATGGCCGGGGGTGGCCCGACCGAGGTGATGCGGCATGAACACAAGCAAATGCGCGCAATGTTGGCCCAAATGAAGCAGGCGCTCGATGCCGGGGACATCGATGGCCTGCTCGATCATGGGGATACATTCCTGATGCTCATGAAGCAGCACAACATGAAGGAAGAAGGCGTCCTGTTTCCGATGGCCGAGCGTGCGCTCGAGTCCGCCTGGCCCGACATTCGTCAACGCCTCACGGCGACGCCACGCATCGATGCTTCAAAGCAGAAATGATTGGCGCCGTTGTTGGGCGTCGAGATCCCGAATGTCACTGTGGATGAGCCAGACATCGGCGTGCGCATCATGAACGGGCGATCTGCATCGCCCGACGAAATCTCGAAGCGTTGACTGGGCAAACCGTCGATCTCCACGTCGAGCTCAACGGGGGCGCGGCCATACACCGCAGCCATGAGCGTGTGGCCAGCACGCCCATAGATCTGCCCGCTAAGCGGAACGTTCGGGAAGCGGATGAGAAGACGGCCCTCGCGCGGCGGGTGCGCCCACAGACACAAACGCAGACGGTCCCCCATCCGCTGCCACTCGGGCCCCACGTAGAACCAGTCGCGATCGTAAGGACAGACCCATCGAAGCCCGTCGCGCGGACCGTTGCCCGCGGGCCCCAGGCGTTGTGCGCAAGCGACGCGCTCACCGCCCTTCTCATGAAACACCGAAGCCTGCGC
This sequence comes from Deltaproteobacteria bacterium, assembly GCA_016713425.1. Classification (GTDB taxonomy): domain Bacteria; phylum Myxococcota; class Kuafuiibacteriia; order Kuafuiibacteriales; family Kuafuiibacteriaceae; genus JADJPE01. The sequence continues at coordinate 369,904 of JADJPE010000005.1, forward strand.
GATGCGATCGCGAAAGTTGTAGACCTCGGCCGCGCCCGATACCACACGATAAAGATCGACCGTTACGTCTTCGACCGTAAACGAGGACTCCGTGTTCATCTCGAGCCCAGCCGTGCGAAAGCGTGCCCGCAACGCCTCGGCTTCTCCGAAAGACCCGAAAACCCACACGCGTCGGTAGGTTTCGAGGTCGTCCGCAAGCGGGTCGCGGACCGCGAGCGGCTGAAGATCACCGAGAAACTCTCGCGCGCGCGTGGCGTACTCAGGTACCAAAAAGATCGCATCGCCAGCCTGATGCTCAACGCGCAGTCGACGCGCGGCTTCCGAGATCGCCGAGACCTTGGGTCCGACGTCCCGAAAGATCCAGAACAGCGTCCCGTAGACACCGGTCAGGACCAAGGCCACCCACGTCGCCCAAGGCAGCCACGCTCGCTGGGCTCGTCCCGTTGTCTTCGACATCCTCATACGCATCAAAGAAGGGCCCTAGCTCGCGACCCCTCCGTCGCGGGACTCTCCGTCCAGTAGCCTCGGTTCCGGGGGCCCCTGTCCTCGGACTCCCGACTGGAGCTGGACGGTCTGGAACACTAGTGCGCGATCCATGCGCTGTCAGCTAGTTATCGGGCAATCTGCCTATCGATCCATCTATCTATCTAGAGGCGGTCGGGAATCGGAGGCTTCGTTAACGGTGGCCGAGATCCGGACAATCTCTAGCGTAGGAGTTCGTTCGCCAGGTGCCGTCCGATGAGTGCCAGGCCGCGGCGAAGGATTCTCTGCCCGTCGTCGGTCGCGAGGAGGTCCACGGCTTCGCCGCTTGCGATGTTGGCGCTCTGGTCGAGCCAGATGGAGAACGCGGTCCACGCGCCTTCGTCGCTCGGGCGGACGGTTGCTGCTTTGTATCGACGGGGGCGTTGGCCTCGCTTCTCGACGCGATCGAGACGCGTTGCTTCCGGTTCGTCGGGACGTTCCGCTTCTAGGCCCTCCCAGATTGAAGTCTGGAGGTCCGCCAGAAATCGGGGGTTTCTGAGGGCCTCAGACACGCGGTGGTAGGCGTCATCGAGTCGAAGGTTGCGCAACTTCGCCGCCGTAGGCGTGAGCATCTCCGTGAGCCGTTCACGATTCATCATCGCGTGCCAGCGAGTGGGACGACGGGCCAAGGGCACCGTCTACTACTCGACCGGTGCGGGGACGGCAACCCTGGAATACCTATGGGCCCTTCTGAGCGCTCGCCGGCGTCTAGATCTCGAGACTGAAGCCAACCCCGATGCTCCAGTCATCGACGGCCTCGAAACCGTCTTCAGCGCCCGGCGCTGGCTGCCAAACTCTCCACCAGCGCGCCTGGAGCGATAGCACAGCGTACATCGGGATCTCGACCGAGGCCATGATCGCGGATCGATCGTCGAGCTCGAAGAGATCGTCGAGTCCAGAGATGTTCACGCGATAGTAGAAAGCGCGCAGCTTGAAGATCTCGAGCGCGGGCACTTCGAGCGAAAGTCGCAACGATCCATCAGCCTGACCTCCATCGTAGTCGAGATACTCGCCGCCGATGAACACGAAATTCGGAAGTCCTGCGAGAAGCTCGAAGAAGACGCCGTTTCGCCCGGACGCCGAACCTTGACTGCACGTCTCGAGCTCAGGTCCGCAGAGCGCCCTCAGCTTCGGGACCGCCGCTTCGCCTCCACCGCGAGACAAGAGTTGATAGCGCTCGATCTCGTAGGTCGTGTCGAAGTACGGCCCGACGTAGTCGTGCGAGACACGCCGGTATTCGGTTCGAAGGTCGACGACCAGCGTATCGATCAGCACCGGAAGCGACAGATTCCAGAGCACGCCCATGTGAAGGCCCCAGCCTTGGTCGACGATGCTGATCTTATTGAGGTCGACGTAAGGCGTCACGTCGAAGATCGAAGTGTCGATCAACTCGTACCCAACATCGACGCCGACAATCGAGAGCGCGCGCTCTCGAGTCACAATCGGAACACCCTTGTCATCCATGGCCGTCACGGGCGCGCTGTCCACGTCCGCGGGGTCGCTCAGCTCGGTCTTCAACGCGATCGGGGCCCTAGAATCCACCATCAAGGTCGTCCCCAGAACGAGCTTCGACGCAAACGAACTCACCCCGCTCTCCGCGCCTGCGTCTGAGCCAGAACCAGAACCAGAACCGGCCTCCGCAAGAGCTTCTCCATCGGCATCAGCGCCAGTTCCCGGGCCTTCGTGCGCGTATTGGGCATGTCCCAACGCCGTCGAGCCCAAGATCAGCATCAGAGGCCGAACCGTCGCCCGGACGCCTGCGACATAGGGATCGGTGATGTCGCCGACCATCGCTTCGACGCCAAAGGCTCCGAAGTTCACGGCCGCGTTGACACCGGTGTGCCAGCGGTTCTGGTCGATGCCGTTGAAGTATCGATGCATGATCGTGCCGTGGCCGATCGTGAGCTCCGACAGTTCGCCCGCGCGAACGTAGAACGGTCCTTTCTTGTCGCGTTGCCCAACGTACACATAGCGGAGCACCCGAAAGAAATCGCCCACTTCATCCCAGTCTTCGCGGCGAAGCGCGCCCGCGAAATCCCGGTCGTTCTTCGGATCCTTGTCGATGACGCGAAGGCGCAACGGAAGCTGAAAACCGACGCCCCAAAAATCTCGGTCGAAGTTGATCCTGAGCGCGAGCGACACGAAGACATCTTCGTCGAGGGCGCCGATGCCGAACATGCCCGAGAACGAATCGGGCGGCAGATTCGAGGGTGCGGCATCCGCCATCGTCGCCGCCTGCTCGGAGGAGATCTGCGCGATGCCAAGTCGTGCCCCCCCGCCCGCAAAACACAGCAACAGGGTGCCGCAAAAGATGAAGGCCAAGCGCCAGTGTCGATTCACGCGCTAAGGGTCGTGGAATTCGGTATCCGGGTCAAACATCCCGCCATCACACGCAGCACTCATGACCGCGGGCTGTGTGACCGCGCTGACGCTGCCCCCACCGCCTCCACCGCCCCCACGCGAAGCGGCATCTTGAGGTCTCGCCGAAACGACCGACGTCGCCAGATTGGCGAAAGACACGGATGATGGACCTGCGTTGTGGGGCAGGAACACATCGTTTTCGTCCGGTCGCCCCGCGATGTAGCGAAGGAACCCATCCGTGTCCGAGACGGTGGCGAACCGCCGCGCCTTACGGCCGCTGAGTACGGCCGCAAGCCCGGCCTCCATGAGGCCCGTGAGTCGCGGACGAAGCGCGCTCACGTGGATGCCGCTGTCGTCGAACTCGAGGATACGTGCAACGTGCGGATACGCGGCCGGCGAAGGGGTCAAGATATGATAGAAGCCATTCGAGACGTTTGACGCGTCCGACGTGTCCGGGCCGTGCGACGCCCCGTCTGGCCCGATGCGTTGGATGCTCGACGCGTGATGATGGCCGCAAAGGTAGGCACGCACATTGGGGTACTGAAGCAAGAGCGCAACAACTTGCTCCCAGTTGCTGACGAGATACTCCTCGTCCCAGCGCGCGAGGTGATGCGGCGCCCACGTCCGGCGAAGAAGATGATGGCCGACCACAACGACATGGGGCTCCGTTGCTTCGCCCAGGCAGCGAGACAAAAAGCGGAGCGTATGAGGCGAGACGCGGCCGCCGGTGGCGCCGATGACCGTCGTGTCGATGCCGATGACACGGACGTCGCCAACCACCGTCCAAAAATTGAAGCGACGGGTCGAAATGCCGCGGCCGTGAAGACGCGCCGCGAACTGCGTCTTCGTGACGCGCCCCGAACGGGAGGTCACCGCCTCGTGGTTACCGACGACGCAGTACGCGCGCGGCAATCGATCGATGGCGTGAACAAAAGCGTCCAGGTCGCGCTCGCCCGAACCCCGATTGTCGATGTTGTCGCCGCCGAGCAAGACGGCGTCGACCGCCCGATCGAGCAGTTGGTCAACGAGGTCATGAAGGATCTCGATGCTGCGATTCTTTAGAACGGCCGTCGCCTTCCCGTCGCAGGCCACATGGCAGTCGGTGAGGTGTGCCAGCCGAACCCGCCGTCGCACGCCTGGCCGAAGCCCCTTCTCGTGGACCATGCGAAATGCCCTCCAGCCGGCCGAACGGCTCCGTGAACCTAACGGATCCGGTAGGCCCCTGGATAGTCCCGATCGGCCTCATGGATGCAGTCGGATGCACAGCGGCATTGACATTCGGTCGGTACGCCTGAAACGTCCCACCGCTGGAAGCCACACGTGACCGGGAACCTGGAAACCGACAACCCAAGAAGCCGCGAGTCCCGCCGGGTGCCCCGGCCCGCAAGTTCCGGGCGAACAGCAGGGACCAAAAGGACAGCAGGGACCAAAAGGACAGCAGAGACCAAATGGACAGCAGAGACCAAGAGGACGGCGACCCCGCCTGAAGGTGGTCCAAAGTACGCCCCCGGGCAGATCGCCCAGCCCTGATGAGAGGAAAAGCTGGATGTCTTTCGACCTATTCCGCATCCAAATCCGCGATCCTATTCACGGAAGTCTGCATCTTTCACGCGACGAGCTGGCTCTTGTCGACCATCCGGCCTTCCAGCGGCTTCGTTCCATCAAGCAGCTCGGGCTAGCCGACCTCGCCTTTCCCGGCGCCACCCACACCCGCTATGCGCACTCACTCGGCGTCATGCATGTCGCTTCGCGCATGTTCGAAAGTCTCGCGAAGCCGTTCCGCCTCGAAGACGCTGAGTACAACCGCCTCCTCGGAACACTTCGCCTAGCGGCGCTCTTTCACGACATAGGGCACCCGCCGCTCTCGCATACATCCGAGGCGTTCATGCCCCCCGTCTCGGCGCTCGAGCTCGATCGCTGGATCGTCGGGCCGGAGGATCGCCGGGCCAACCACGAGGACTACACGCTTAAGATCCTCACCGATTCCGAGCTCACCCGCGTGATCGAAGACCGGTTCGCGGCGATCGGCGTAACGCCGGAAGACATCGCCACCCTGATTGCGGGACGACGCCCCCATGGCTCGGACCGAACGACGTTCGTGGTCGAGGGCCGCGACTTCATGCCGCTCCTCCGCCAGTGCGTGAGCTCGGAGCTGGATGCAGACCGGATGGACTACCTCTTGCGCGATTCGTACTACGCCGGAGTTCCGTACGGTCGCTACGACATCGAATGGCTGCTGCAAAATCTCGCGCCGGTGGAGCGTCAGGCGCAGGTGTGCCTGGGCCTCAACGCACGCGCGAGCTTCGGATTCGAAGACTTTCTCTTGAGCCGATACCACATGTTCATGTCGGTGTACTTCCACCACATCCCCATCGGATACGAGGTGATGCTCCAACGCTTTCGTGACGAAAGCCCGAACGCACTCGTCGTTCCGGCGAACGTCGAAGGCTATCTAGAGTTCGACGACGTTTTTCTGATCTCCCTCCTGCGTCGCGTGAAGAGCCCCTGGGCGCGGCGCATCGTCGAGCGCCGAGCGTTCCGAATGCTCATTGAAGCGAAAGCGGTGGAAGGCCCGACACAGGCCGAGGATCGCTATGCGCCGCCCGACATCGAACGCGTTCAGCAAGCGCTGACGGAAAAGGGCATCGCGAACATCAGCCACAGCGTGAAAGGACGGCTCTCCAAGTACTTCAGCCCCGGCGCCACGACGGTCCCGGGTGCGCCCCCTGAACTGAGTCCCTTCATCATCGAGGGCAGTCGGGCGATACCTGTCGAAGACTACGTCCCGCTCTACCGGCGCTACGCCGGGGCCATCCATCTCCGGCGCCTCTATGTCGATCCGGAGCGGCTCGCCCAAGCGAGATCCATCGTGAAAGACCTCTCCTAAGCACACCCGCAAGCGCCCAAGCCCGGCCCAAGCCCGGCCCAAGCCCGGCCCAAGCACCGCCCAAGCCCCGCCCAAGCCCCGCCCAAGCCCCGCTCGGCACCGACCAACTCCGCTTTCGTGCTTGGCAAGGGTGCGCACGGGGTCCTATGCGATGGGCCCATGGCCATCACCATCATCGGCGAGAAGAAACCGCCCGAGCGCCCTTCATCCTCCCGGCCCGAGGCCGATCTGCCGCGACCGGGCAGCGCACCGGCGGCTGAGCGTACCCTCCGTCGTGAGCAGATCGCGAGCCTGTTCGATCACGAGAACCCCCTAGTGCGTGCGTTCGCGGTCGAACAGACCCGCGCCCGCACCGACGAAGACTGGACAGACGCCCTCATCGCCAAAGTGAACGATCCCCATCCAGCCGTCGCCATGGAGGCGATGATGCGGCTCGACGAGCGGCGCGCAGTTCGGGGTGCCGAGGCCATCGCTGCGCGATTTGCGACCAGCAATGGCGAAGTCGCGGCCGTCGCCGCGAAGGCGCTCGGGCGTCTGGCTCCCGCGCGTCTTCTCAGCGAGGTCAAGAAGCGAGGCCGACTCGACGACGAAGCCTATGCGGCCACCGCCACCGCACTCGCCGTCGTGGCCTCGCCGGACGTCGTCGAGTTCCTCGATCAGGCCATGAACCGAGCCGGTGCGCTTCACGCCGAGCGACGCGTGGCCTTGTACGGTGCCGCGTTGCTCTCCGGCCACACCAAGCTCACCACGCGCGCGCTTACCCTCGCGATTCGGGATTCAAAGGAAGAGGAACCTGAAAACGCCTCCTTCCCCACGCGCGCAGCCTTGGCGGCGATATCAGGCCTCCCCATGGTGGCCTCGCGACGCGAGTCTGGCTTGGAACTGTATGACCACATGCGCGACGTCTTGGAGAAGGACGCCGAGCGGGTGCTCCCGGACGTCCACCATCGAGAGGCTCTGCTGGAAGCGCTCAAGATCAAGCGGCCGAACTTCATCCTCGAGTGCCTCATCCCCGTTCTCAAGATCGAACTCGCGACACCCACCGCCGACATGGTTGCTGCCCCCGGCACCGGCACCGACGCCGGCACCAGCACGAGCAACAGCGTCAGCGTCAGCGCCAACACGAACCCATCGTTGCCTCTGGACGGACCGGAGAGCCTCGGAAGTTTGCCCCGACGACGCCACGGCCTTCTCGCCGCACTGATCGAGCAACGCAACGCCATCGGCGCGCTCGACCTCCCCGCCGCCGCGCTCTTCTTGGTCGTGGCGACGCAGGCGGTACAGGTCATCCTCGCCGGCGCCAAACGCCCCGCGGACGACAAGGCCTCGGCGCCCGACGCGGCCCTGGTCGCGCTCAGCAAAGCACTCGAAGGCCACCCCAGTGCGGAGGCACTCGAAGCGATGTCGCTCGAAGCAACCACCGAGTTCTTCAAGGCCAAGAGCCCGCGCGACATGCGACGCCTCCTTGGTGTCATGAGCCGAGAAACATGGACCCGCCCCGAAACGCGGCGACGGATCCTGGAGGCCGTCACCGTATCGGGTCATGCCGGCATGCTGTTCCAGGCGGCCAGCGAAACGGACGAGACGCCTTTTCACCAGACCGTGTTCGACGTCGCGCAAAGCCACCCATCCGAGACCGAAGATGCGGTCGTCGAAGCGCTCGACGAGACCCCGATCGAACGCCGCAAAGCGCTCTTCCTGCTGGCCTTGATCGACCGAATCCGCACGACACGGGTCGCCCTTGCGGTCGGACGCGCAGCCCCGAAGCTGAATGAGCACGACCGGAACGCGACGACGCGCGCGCTGCTCCGACTGGGTGACGACCGACTCCTCCCCCTTCTCGAGGCGCGTGCGTTCCGAGATGAGCCGGAAGAGGCGGCGTTCTTGATCCTCTCGCTCATCCACAAGAAGGAAGTCACCGGGCGGCTCAAGCAGATCTTGGAGCGAGCCCCCGAAGAAACCTTCGGCGACAAACCGCACTTACGGCTGGGTCTCAAGTGCAAGCACTGCGGCGAGATCTTCACCTATCGGATCGAGCACGTCCACCTCGACATCGAAGCCAAAGACGAGTTCGGGGACCCGGTCTTCGTCGGCGAGATCCGCTGCAAAGCGTGCCAGACGCAAGACGCGCTCGAGCCCACGCCCGAGAGCGGGCGAATCATCGCCAACCACATGCTCTCGTTTCTCAGCGCGGCACGCGCTGGACAGCTCACGACCCCGCCGCTCGTCACGCCTTCGCAAACCTCGGTCTTGGGACGCAGGCTGGGCTTTGCAGCGGCACTCCGCGCTCTGAACGAAGCGATCGAGCGATCACCGGACGGCATTCGCCCACGGATCCAGCGTGCGCGAGTGCGAATGATTCTCGAACGGCCGGGCGTCGAAGAAGACGCCGACGCCGCGCTCGCGATCGATCCGAACGCGGTCGAGGGCAAGGCTCTGAAAGCCGCCGCCCGCGCCCGTGCGCAAGACTTCGAGACGGCCATGCGTCTTCTGAGCGAAGCTTGGCATCTCGTTCAGAAGGACGCACCCGGACGCATCTACGAGACCGACGATCGGGAGACCTTCGCGAGCGGCCTCGAAGACAACATGCTGTCCTTGGCCCACCACACCGCGGCACCAACCGACATCGACCTGGGTGCCGCCCGCGCGCGATTCGCCGAGCGCGAAGCGGAAGAGGAGGCCCATCTTGCCGCCCAAGCGGAAGCCGAAGAAGCAGAGGCACAGGCACATGCACAGGGCGCGCGATCCGCGGCGAACGACCAAGAGACAGACGCGCGCGACGCACTCGATGCCCCAAGACGTGGACCTCGAAACGCCAGCGTCGCATCGGCCGCAAAGGGGGACAACTTCGACCGCTTCCGACACGTCGGTCGCAACGATGCGTGCCCTTGTGGGAGCGGCAAGAAGTTCAAGAAGTGCCACGGAGCGACGGCGACCCGCTGAGCGGCGCCGATCATCGACGTTCGCCCAGGCCCGCCAGTAAGACAGACTCAGTCGAAAACTCCGGCGGTGAAGGACCAACCACCAACCCCGCCAGCGCCGGCACAAACCGAACCAACACCATGACACCCTCGCCGTCGGCGAAGAAGGCGACGATCAGGTCTGGCGTCGGCGTCAAGCGCATCCGACGCGCCAAAGCACGCGCCACAGAGTTTGACTGCGATCAGTGAAGAAGGAAGCCGGGGAAAGAAGAGCGGCGGTCGCGAACCGGACGATGACTACCCGTCGTGGTAGAGCTCGAACTCGTACGGATGCGGACGCATCCGGATCACGTCGATTTCGTTGGTCTTCTTGTAGTCGATCCAGACGTCGATCAGGTCCTTGCTGAACACGTCGCCGCGGAGCAAGAACTCGTGGTCCGCCGCCAAGCAGTTGAGCGCCTCCTCCAGGCTACCCGGCGCCGTGGGGACGTCGGCCAACTCCTCGGGCGACATTCCGTAGATATCCTTATCGAGCGGCTCGCCCGGATCGATCTTGTTCACGATGCCGTCGATGCCGGCCATCGCCAGCGCGGAAAACGCCAAGTACGGGTTCGCGAGCGGATCCGGATACCGAACCTCGATGCGCTTGGCCTTCGGCGAAGGCGAGTACATCGGGATACGGATTGCCGCCGACCGATTTCGAGACGAATACGCCAAGTTCACCGGCGCCTCGAACCCAGGAACCAGACGCTTGTAGCTATTGGTCGTCGGATTCGTGAAAGCCGCAATCGCGCGCGAATGCTTGAGCACACCGCCGATGTAGTGCATGGCCAGCTTGGACATGCCCGCGTAGCCATCGCCCGCGAAGAGAGGCTTGCCGTCCTTCCAGATCGACTGGTGGCAGTGCATGCCCGAGCCATTGTCATCGAACAGAGGCTTCGGCATGAAAGTCGCCGTCTTGCCATGACGCGAGGCAACGTTCTTCACGACGTGCTTCATCCACATCGTATTGTCGCCCATCTTCGTGAGGGCCGCGAAGCGGATGTCGATCTCGCACTGGCCGCCCGTCGCGACCTCGTGGTGCTCGCGCTCGACTTGGAGTCCGAGCTTGTTCATCTCCATGACCATCTCGAGGCGAAGCGGGTGCACGCTGTCGATCGGGGACACGGGGAAGTAGCCGCGCTTATGCTGCGGCCGATAGCCAAGGTTGCGCGTCCCGTCCTTCTTTTGCCCGGTATTCCAGACACCTTCCGACGAATCGATCTCGTAGAACGCTTGGTTCGGAGTCGAGTCGAAACGAATCTCGTCAAAGATGAAGAATTCAGGTTCTGGCCCCACGTAGATCGTGTCGCCGATGCCCGTCGACTTCAGGTAAGCTTCGCATTTCCGCGCCACATAGCGTGGATCACGGCTGTAGGGGCTCTTGGTGATGGGATCGATGATGTCCGCGATCAGGGACATCGTGGGCACGCGCGCAATGAACGGGTCGATCTGCGCCGTCGTGGGATCGGGCACAACCAACATGTCCGACGCATTGATCGCCTGCCACCCACGGATCGAAGACCCGTCGAAGCCAAGGCCATCCTCGAATACGGACTCTTCGAGCTCCTCGATCGGAATCGTGAAGTGCTGCCAAAGCCCAAACAGGTCGCAAAACTTGATGTCGACCATCACAACGCGTTGTTCTTTGGCCATCGCCAAAACTTCGCTCGGTTTCATCTGTCGTTCTCTTTCTTCTGAGCGGACAAAGAGGCACGCCATGCCCCCCGCCGTTGATCCAAACAATGCAACGCCGAGACGTGGATATGAGAGACGGCGTTCCGTGGCAAGTGGCGAAATGCAGACTCCGTCGGATGCATCAGACGGACATAGAAGAAACGGGAGGAATGGAAGAACGGAAGAATGAAAGGTCGATCAAACGGCCGATGGACCGCGCTCGCCGGTTCGAATGCGAATCACTTCAGCCACATCAAAGACGAAGATCTTGCCATCGCCAATTCGCCCGGTGTTCGCCGCGTTCTCGATGGCCTCGACCACCCGATGGACGATCTCGTCCGTGCAGACGACCTCGATCTTGACCTTGGGCAAGAAGTCGACAACGTACTCGGCGCCACGGTAGAGCTCAGAGTGACCTTTCTGCCGCCCGAAACCCTTCACTTCGCTGATGGTCATTCCCTGGATGCCAATGTCGCCGAGGGCTTCTCGGACCTCATCGAGTTTGAATGGCTTGACGACAGCTTCGACCTTCTTCATCGAGGCTTTGTCGGTACGACGGCCCCAAGCCGTCGTCAAGCGTTGCTACCCCGATCGTGATGGGTGGTCGCGCGCTCGCCCGGCCGTCGCTTCCTCGTCGCCCGAACCCCGAACCCCGAACCCGGTACCGCGCGCGCCCGCACCCCTCGTCCGCCGCATCGGCCGAGAGGCTTTGACCGCCGGGCGGTCTTCAAGCTTTGATCTAGATTTGGATCTAAAGGTCTCGTAAGCCGGCCGCGTGAAGCATGCTGGCCTCAAGTCGGTCGAGCCGCGCCGCACCCCTGGCCTCGGTATCTTTCGGGTCTTCCCCTTTGGGCCAGATTTCGACGACCTCGAAGTAGAACTTGAGCTTGGGCTCGGTGCCACTCGGCCGAACCGCGACCCGGCCACCATCCTGGAGGTCGAACACCAGCACATCCGCCGGAAGGCGCTTGACTTCCGTGCGCTGCCCATCGGCACCAATGCGCGTTCCGGTGGCAACATCCCAGGTCGAAATCACACCCGCATCGGCCCCGAACAACACCGGTGAGACAGCCCGTAGTCGATCCATCGCCACGTCCATCGCGCGCCGACCATCGACCCCGGCCAGAGTCACACTGCGCTGCCGGCCAACGTAATAGCCAAAACGTCGACGAATGCGCCGCAAGGCATCGAACAAGGTCGATCCGAGCGCACTCCGCTTTTCATCCGCCGCCATCTCCGCAAGAACGAGCCCCGCGCTGATGCCATCTTTGTCGTGGACGATAGGACCGACCGAATAGCCGAGCGCTTCTTCGTAGCCCAAAACGAAACGAACCGGATGGAGCGCCTGAAGTCGCTGCGCCTCATCCGCGATCCACTTGAAGCCCGTCAAGGTCTCCGCGTACCGAACCTCGTGTGCCGCCGCCATCCGCTCGAGGAGGCGAGAAGAGACGATCGTTGATACAACCAACCGCTCACCGCCCAAGTCGTTGCGAAAGAGGTGATCCGCCAGCAACACGCCGATCTCATTTCCGGTGAGAACTCGATAGTCGTCGATGGCGGCATCGAACGCCGCAGCGCCAAGGCGGTCGGCATCAGGGTCATGGACCAAGGCGAGATCGCACTTTTCGGCGCGCGCAAGCGCCAGAACCTTGTCCATCGCCCCAGGCTCCTCAGGGTTGGGAAAAGGCAGCGTCGGGAAGTCTCCGTTCGGCGCTTCTTGCTCGGCGACGCTCAGCACCCGTCGAAAACCACGGCGGCGCATCGCTTCGAAGAACAATGGAGCACCAACGCCGTGCATCGCCGAGTACGCGACGGAAAAATCTCCGGGTTCGAGATCATCAACGACCGCCAAGGTGGCAATGGCTCGAAGATATTCCTCGCGAAGCCCGTCCGTGCCCACGAGCTGCGCAGCCACGGAGGGATCGTTCATCGCAACACGAGGGATCTCATGCGCCGAAGGCGCCTGTCCGATCTCGGCAGATATCAGAGCGTCGATAGGCGGCACGATCTGCGCCCCGCTGTCCCAGTAGACCTTGAGCCCATTGTAGGCGGGCGGATTGTGGCTCGCCGTAATCATGATGCCCGCCGTCGCGTTCATCGACTTGACCGCAAAGGCCAACAGCGGTGTCGGCGCCGGGCCTTCGATCCAGAAGACCCGAAAGCCTTGGGCAAGACAGACTTCGGCGACGTCACGCGCAAAGACGTCAGACATGCGCCGACCGTCGCGTCCGACGACGATCCCACGCGTCCGCGCGCCCGCGTCCACATCTTGAAGATGCTTCGCCACACCAAACGCCGTCCGAATGGTCGCCACGCGATTCATTCGGCTCTCGCCCGGTCCCAGCAGACCGCGAAGCCCGGCCGTGCCAAAGGTCATCGGACCAGAAAAGCGTTCCTTGAGATCGGCGAGCGCAGCGGCGTCTTCCTGTTCTGCCCGCCCCACGATCGCCAGAAGCTCGGCCTTGGCCTCAGGGTCCACGTCTCGCTCCGCGTAGGCACGAGCCCGCGCAATCAGTTCAGCCATTCGGCCGGCACCTTATCGGCATTCGAGCCCCGAGAGAACACCCCCGAACCACGACGCGCCCAAGGCACACCGGCCGTGCTCGACAGCTCCGGCCGTGCTGCGGGTGCCCAGCGAGGACCAATCTGGCCCCAGAACCCGCCGGGCCGGGATTCATAAGGCCGAATCGAGCTCGAGGGTTACATAGTAGGCGCGCCCGAGCCGTCCGATGATGACGGAGACGGCTTCCGCGTCATAGAGCGCGGGCGCGATCGCCTCGAAATGCTCGAGGCGCGCAAGGCGGCGACCTCCGATCGAGAGCAGGAGGTCCCCCTTCCGGATCCCGAGCGAGGCCGCATGGCTTCCCGCCCGAACGCCCGTGATGACCAGGCGGCCCCCCTTCTCCGTCACCGAGAGCCCAAGCCGCGACCGACCGATGGTCGCCGCCATCTTGGCGGACAGCTCCTTGACCACGAGCTCGAGGCGCGTCTTCTTCCCGCCCCGAACCGCCGTCAAACGCACCCGCTGGCCGGGGACGAAGCTCCGCTCCAAGAGACGGTACGCGCGCGCGTTGTCGACTTCGATCCCGCTGACATCGACGATCTCGTCGTTCGTCAGGACACCCGCGAGTTCGGCTGGACTCCCGGGAATCACACGAGCGACGCGTGCACTCTCTAGCTTCTTGTGGTCGAGCATGATGCCGGTAAACGCGGGACGTACTTCACCATAGCGCAGCACTTCGTCGACGACGGCCTTCGCTTTGTCGACCGGAATCGCAAATCCAATGCCCGTGCCACCGCTGTAGATTGCGGTATTGATCCCAATGAGACGACCCTCGAGGTTCAGGAGTGCTCCCCCCGAATTGCCGGGATTGATCGCGGCATCGGTCTGAATGAAGTCCTCGTAGCTCTTGTCTTCGGCCTCGATCGACCGATGAAGCGCGGAGACCACACCCGTCGTCACCGTGTTCGCAAGGCCGAACGGATTGCCGATCGCGACAACCGTCTCGCCGATCATGATGTCCGTCGACGTCCCGAAGGTCGCGACGGGAAGCGCGAGCCCCTCAGCCTGAACGCGGCCGGCGCCGTCGCGAATCTTCAGAACCGCGACGTCGAACGTGGGATCGGCGCCCACGACATCGGCGTCGAAGCGCCGCCGGTCGGCAAGCGTAATCGTGATGTTGGCCGCCCGCTGAATGACGTGCTCATTGGTGAGAACGAGCCCCGAAGCATCGATGATGACGCCCGAACCCAACGATTGCTGCGCACGAGGCTTCCGCTGGCCGAAGAAGTCGAGCGCGCCGTCTTGGCCCCACCGAGAGAAAGGATTGGACGATACGGCGACCTCGGTCGAAATATTGACCACCGACGCCCCGGCGCGCTGAACGACCTCGACGACCGGCGTGCGACGCACCGACGTCGAAGCCGCGCCCGAGGCAAGCGACGTAGTCGTCGCATCACCAGGAACCGATGCACAAGACAAGAAGAAGACATAGGCGAGCGTGAGCACAGGGCTCTCTTACGCCTCGAAACGCGCGACGTCCAACTCGTCGGTCATTTCTCGAACGAGCCGAAAACCAAGGCCGAGGGCCACATAGTCGGGCTTGGTGAGATCGCGATGGGCCAGCCGGCAGAAGTTCGCGGTATCCAGCCAACCGCCGCCACGCACAACCGCAACGAGCCCGCCTCCGTCCTCCGTTACGCAGAGCTCGCGCACACCGCCGGCCATATCGCGAGCCCCGTAGGGTGAGCAATCCATCGGGAAGGCACCCACCGGTTCCGGATCTGGGTAAGAGCGATTTCTTGAGTCCCGCATTTTGCAGAAGGTGGGATCGAAGTGGTCCCCCCACGGAAAGAACCGGCCATCGACACCACGCGCCGCCTTCTCCCACTCGGTCTCGTGAGGCAAACGAAGACGTTGATGCATGACCTCGGATCGCCACACCGCGAACTGAGCCGCATCCCGTAGGCTGATCCCACTCACGGGAAGATGATCGCCCCACGTCGAACCATCGGGTCCTCGCTCAGCATACGCGAAGCGACCTGACGACTCGTCAAACATCCAGAAATAGCCCTCGACCGGACGCGCCCGCGGCGACCGGCGGCGTGCTTGTTCGACATCGACCTCGACGAGCGCGTGGAGGAACTCCAGATACTCGGCGCAGGTGATCGGAAAACGCGCGATCGCAAACTCGGCGACCTCGGCCACATGCCGCTCGAGGCTGCCCGGCGCCATCGCATCTCCGCCCACGATGGCCGGGCCCGCCGGGACGAGCACATACTCGTCTCCAATCTCCTCGGAGCGACGACAACGAACGTGGATGCTCACCGCCTCGTTGCGCCCAACCCACACCGGACATTGGATCTCGCGTTCGCCCGTTGCCGAGACACTGACGAGATAGCTCCCAACCGGTATATTGAAGCGAGGCACGGGGTTCCGCCCGAGCGCCCGACGCGGACCCGGCCTGAGTGCGCGACCTTTGAGCTCCATGGGCGCGATCGACACTTCGCTCTCTTCATCACCCGTCAGCGCGATCTCGAGGGTGCCTTCACCCTCCATCACCTGGGACCACACCCCGTCGTCGAATCTTGAGACAAGGCCGCGATAGTACCGCTGCGACTCGACGTCGCGCGCGCGCTCCGCCTCGCCAAAGCGCGCGAAATAGAGCGATGCAAGCCCGCTCCGGGCTTCCTTGTCATCAGAAACTTCTCCGAGCGCCCTCAAGAACGCGCTCTCCGCCTCCTCAAAGGCGCCGATCGCCTCGATCTTCAGCTCACTCACTTTGTCTTCGAGCGCCCAAAGCGGCGCTTTCGATTCGGCCGAAGCCCAGGCCGCGATCGACTTCGCCAGGCGCCGGACTTCGGATTCGGTGCCTTGCAAGGTAACTTTCAGTGTTCGCCAGCGCTCAGTGGCCCGGCGTCCCTCGCGCACAAGCCCGCGCGCGCTCTCGATCCGACGCTCGCGCTCCTTGGCGCCTTCCAAGATGTGCCCAATTTCGTCGGCCAGCACCTTCGCGGCTGGACGCTGCTCGGGGTCGGCATGCATGGCGGCCAGGCAAAGGTCCTCGAGCGCCTCCGAAATCCCGGCGTTCGGTGCCCGCGACCGCGGGGGCTCGAACTGGTGCTGGCGCACCCGGACAACCGTGGAGACAAAGCCTTGATCTTCGTAGGGAGGCGTCAGGGTCAGAAGCTCGTAAAGGACAGCGCCCAACCCGTAGACATCAGACTTGGGCCCGACCCGTTCCTGCATCCCCTCGGCCGCCTCAGGCGACATATATTGCGGCGTCCCGGTGATGGTCCCGGCCGCGCTGTCATGTGCGGACGGCAAGGGGCCCGTCCCCGCGCGGGCCCCGCCGTCCACCTCGCCCTCGTCGGTCGAAGGCCCCATTTTGGCGAGTCCCCAATCGAGCAAGATCGCTTCACCGTATCCACCCACCATGATGTTGGCCGGCTTGATGTCTCGGTGGATGACCCCGCGCGCGTGAGCAAACGCGACGGCGTAGGCGATCTGCTGGAAAACGGTCAGCAGTCGAACGCGAGTAAACTCGCGGACGGTCTCTTCGTCGCCTTCGCGGAGCGACTGGACGACATCAGCGAGCGTACAGCCCGACAGCTTCTTCATCACATAGAAGAGCTCTCCAGTCGGAAGTCGCCCGACGTCGTGGACTGGAATGATGGCGGGATGCTCGAGACGCCCGGTCGCCCGAACCTCCGTCCAAAACCGTCGGATGTTTCGGTCCGACACCGCTTCACCGAGAAGGGCCTTGATCGCCACCTCGCGACCGATCTCCGTGTCTCGTGCCTTGAGAATCCGACCCATGCCACCTCGACCGATCTCACCGAGGAGCTCATAGCGTTCTTCCACGCGGCGACCACTCGGCGCCAGCCGCTCCGACGACGGTTCGACCCGGAGCTCGAAGCCCCCCAAAGCCGGCAGGCTGCGTCGTCCGCGAGCATCCAAGGCGGAAGCAGGCACCTCCTCGTCCAATCTGGGCCGGGGGTGAACGAACTCGAAAGCGCGCGCCCCGGACGTATGCGACCGGGAATCGGCCGGCGGCGACCCCGCGGTTGCGCCGGCACTCTCGCTCCCCGCGGTCGCCAGGGGGATCTCGTTCGCAGGCACCGACGTCGTCGTCGTCATGGACGTCGACGTCAGCATGGGCATCGACGTCGACGATGACGGCGCGGGGCCCCTTGGCGGCTGGGCCGGCTTCGCGGTCTCGGTCGGCGCAAGCCATACTGAGTCTGCGGCGATCTCCTCAACCTGCTCAGCCGGAGTCCAGGAGGATTTCGTCTGTCCCCACGGGTCGTCGGACCCGAAGGGGCGGTGCACCTGGCTCAGGTCCTCGGTCGCGAAGGGGCGGTGCACCTGGCTCAGGTCCTCGTTCGCGAGAACGCCAGGATTGGTCGTCTCCGGACCCGGCGCCGGTGGCATGAGTGCCGAAGGCGACGAGGGCCACGGGAAGTCCCGCACCGTGTCCGAAGCCCTGACCGCTTCGGCTTCGCGCCCCTCGCCGACAAGCCCGGCGGCTTCGCGACCTTCGGCGGCACGTCGTTCAGCGCTCCGGCCCTCGATGCGAAGATCGCTCCGGCTCTCGAGGCGAGGATCGCGCCGACCCTCGATGCGAACAGGATCGGCGTCTGGCCGCGTTTCGTCCTTTGCCATGCGACGCTCAGGTCCTCGGCACTCTATCCTGGCCAAGGTACTTGAAGACATCATCACCGATGGTGCACCCCAACGTAAGCGGCCGCGGGCAAGATCGGGCGGGTTATACCTAGATACGCCTAGGCCCGCGAAAGGACGCACATTCGGTCGGCTGGCGCTTGCCGCAATCGGTCGGGGTGGGATAAGCCCACGCTTCGGCGCTGCTGTTTTGCTGCGAGCGCTGCGCAGCCCGCAAGCAGGCGCTCTGGGGTCTTAATCAAGATGACGAACTTCTCCCCTCTTCTCATCGCGCTGGTCGCCATTGCACTCGGCGGAGTCGCTTTCGCGGTCCATCTTTGGCGGCAGCTCCAAGCACGTGAAAGCGACATCACCCGACAGAATCAGCTCATCGAGGATCGGCAATCCCAACTCGAGCGTTGGCGTCAGGACGACAAGAGCCGACGAGATGAGCTCGAGACGCTGCGGACTCAGCTCCAAGAGGCCAAGGCCAAGCTCAGGCGGCACAAAGAGGCCGCCCAGCAGTCTGGCGGTGGGTCCGGCGGCGGGAAGAAGCGAAGAGAAGACGCCGGGGCGCGCTCGGCCGCCCAAGAGCCCAACAAGAACGTGGGTCCGATCGTCCACGTGAGCAACCAAGCCCTCTCCGAACAGTACGAGCTCAAGCTCGAATCTGCACGAAACGCGCTGGCCGCGACCGAGCGTCAGCTCGAGACCGCGCGCCGCGACTCCGTCCAGCTACGCGAGCAGCTCAAGAAGGCGCAGGCGCGTCAAGAGCAAGCGGAGCGAGCGGCGGTCGAGAGCCAAACCGGGACGGACAGCCAAACGAAGCCAGGAATGGAAGGGCACCCGCAGGAGGCAAGCGTCGCCGAGCGCGGAGCGCCGGCATCCGGCGCCAAGGTCACGACCGCCGACAACGATCCAGCCCAAGTGGTCACGCTGCTCCGTGCCGAGCTCGACGAAGTCCGTCGGCAGGCCGCCCAGCAGGTCAAGAAGATCGAGAAGCAGCGGACGGAGGCCGAACATCGGGCGCGCGCAGCGACAAAGCGTGCCGCGTCGAATCACGCGCTCTACCAAGTGATCAAGGGCCAGCTCGAGCTGACCGAAGACCGCCTCGCGCTCCTCAAACAACGGTACGAGGGTGCGCGTTCACCCGCCGAGATCGAAGCCGCGCTCAGAAAAGACCGCAAGAAAGAACGCCGCGCCGCGCGAGCTCTCGAGCCTAAGCCTGCTTCCACGGATTCCACGGATTCTAGAGATTCCAAGGAAAGCACACCGGCCGACACGCCCGAGGTCGACACGCCCGACATCGAGACGCGCGCGGTCGACACGCCCGACATCGAGACGCGCGCGGTCGACACGCCCGACATCGAGACGCGCGCGGTCGACACGCCCGACATCGAGACGCGCGCGGTCGACACGCCCGACATCGAGACGCGCGCGGTCGACACGCCCGAGGTCGAGGCGCGCGAGGTCGAGACCGCGATCGAGCCGATTGAAGCACCCGCCTCGATCGAGACCGCTCGGCACGTCGAGTCGACGCGATCGACACCCCCGCAGGTCTCGTGAGAATCGGACGATGCGCCGACCCACGGTCGCGGCGAGGTGCTGTGTTTGCGATCGTCGAGATCGTTGCGATCGTTGCGCTTGGGGTCATCGGCGGCGACGCCGCCCCGGCGTACGCCAAAGAACGACCCGCGGTCGTCTTGGTTGGAAGCGCATGGGGCCCGGAAGGGAACCAGGTCTCGCTCGAAACCCAGGTTGAAGCGCTGAAAGACGCCCTCGGCCCACGGCTCAGCACCCTCCTCTTCGCCGCGGGCAGCAACGCGGACGTTCGGAGCGTACAAGTCGAAGACCTCGAAAGCTTGGACGAAGCGACGGATCTGCTCGGGCTCGTCTTTGCACGGCCCCAAGGGCTGTTCGTCCAGTACCGTCCCTCCAAGATCCGCGGCGCGGGTGTGGCCTCGAAGGCTGGGTTTCTCTCCGCGATCCAAGAAGCGTCTCGACGGAGCGTCGACGTTGTCGTCTTCGCGGTCGGACACGGCACGCCCGCGACCGAGGAACAGCCCGCCGCCATCGAGCTTTGGGGCGCAGACGATCAGCTCTACGTCGACGAGCTTGCGCAATTCATGGACCGCAAAGCAGCGCCGAAAGGCATGACCGCGTTCGTCTTGGGCCACTGCCACTCGGGGGCTTTTGCGGACGTGATGTACGTGCGAGGGGACCAGAAGGAATCGCTCGCGCCCTCGGCCCGCTGCGTCTTCGCCGCGGTCCCGAGCGACCGCGAAGCCGCGGGTTGTACGCCCGACGTCAATGATCCAAGCGCAGAAGCCTATATGGCGCAGATTGCGCACGCGCTGGGACGACAAGGGGTGGCCGACTACGACGGAGACGGTGCAGTTTCGCTCGCTGAAGCGCACGCATACGCGAAGATTCAAGACCCGACCATCGACTTGCCGGTGTCGACGAGCGAGGTCTGGCTCGAAGCGCTGCCCAGTGGCCCCGATGCCGTGCCGAACGACTGGACGGTCTCGCGCTTGATGGCCGAGGCGCGCGCTTCCGAGCGTGCCGTCCTCACGGCGCTCGGCCCCGACACGGCCGGGAAAATGACTCTCGGGGCGATGGCCGAGGCGCTCGAGCGAGAAAAGGACGCGCTTGAGCGGACCCGACGCGCGCTCGACGACGCTGAGGCGGACCGCGAGCAGCTTCGCCGACAGATCCTCAATGCGGTGCTCTTGAGATGGCCCGAGCTGTCCAATCCTTACCATCCAGTCTCACGACGGATCCTCTCCGCGCCGAGCCGCCGACTGGAACCCGACCCACCACAAAGTCCCGACCCGCGACCAAGCGCTGGCGCACGACCAGGTGCGGACGCACGACCAGGCGCGGGCGCACGACCAGGCGACTCAGTCCGGAGCGTAGGCATGACCGAACGCCGCAGCGTCGAAGACGGAAGCCTCATCGACGTGATCAAGAAGCGACCTGAGCTCAGGGAGATCGAACGGTTGGACCGACAGCTGACGATTCGAGCGAATGCGGTGCTTCGTCAGGAGAAAGACGTTGTTCGCAAGGAGCGGTGGCTGAGGACAGCGCTCTATGTCGCACGGGAGCAAGGCATCCGCCGTCGCGGGCGAACGAACGAAGTCGCGCAGCTCGACGCAATCCTCGCGTGCGAATCGATGACGCCATGAGCGCGCGAAGCGAAAGTCACCGAAGTCCCTCGACCTCGACCTCGACCTGGCACACCGGGACACCGGGACACCGGGGTCGGGGCCTCTCAGCGCATGGCATCCAGGCGCACTAGATGTGCTCGGCCGAAATGCCGATCCCTTCGTTCACTGTTCCCGGTTCACATTCACATTCCCCGCTCCGATTCGCGTTCCTCATGCCCGGTTCCCTGCTCCCGGGTCCCCGTTCATGCAACGCCAATCACTCCCGGACGATGGGCGACAACGGAGAGGAGCTGTGGGCTGGGAGCTGGGAACAGGGGACGGGGAACAGCAATCGGAGCGGGGAATGTGAATGTGAACCGGGCATCGGAATGAGTGCTCAGCGGGATTCGTCAGAGCCCGCCGTCTTTGCGGAGCTCATCAGGATTGCGACCAGCTCGCCGGCCTCGCGGAGCAACGGCGGGATCTCGTATTGAGGGGCCAGGTTCGCGCGTTGGACCAGGCCGAGCCAATAGACCGATTCGCGCATCTCCTTGGCCGCGAGGCTCACCTTGTGCACGAAGTCTCGCCGGCTCTGGGCGCTCCGAGCCTCCTCGTAGTTGGACCCGCCCGACGTGGCCGAGCGAAGAAGCTGATCGGCAATGTGCTTGCCAGGGCGATCTTGCGGGAGCGCGGCCACGAGCCGGACGACCGACGCTCCAAAGTCCACGAGTCGCGTGGCGATGTTGTCTCCCTTCATACGGATGATCTGCGGAAGCCGCTCGGCTCTGTCCACGACGTTCGCTCCGGAAATCGTTCCGGTCGAACGCAGCGGATGGACCACCGCGGATGCGCGTCCGATCTCATGCCTGGAGCGGCCTACCCGTATGGGTCCAGCGGAACGGCTTGGCGAGCAACCTGTTGAAGTATTCGACGAATTGGAAAACGCGCGATCGCAGATCGTCGATCGAAGTGAAGCTGGATCGTTTGAGAAGCCGCCTCCTCCAACCCGCAGCGCCGCGCGACGAGCCGCACGAGGCTCGCGGATCGGTGCGTGTCGAGTTGGTCGACGACGAAGATCCACGTTGCCCCAGGATCGCTTTTAACCGTCTTGTCGATGTGGGCCGCGAAGTCGGCCTCGGTGCGAGTCGGTCCAATCGACGGACAGACTACTTTGCCCGTCGCCACATCGAAGTTCGCGATCAACGACAACGTGCCGTGGCGGATGTACTCGAACTCGACCCGTTCGACGAGGCCCGGTCGCACCGGTTTCGTTTCGTGGAGGCGCTCGAGCGCCTGCATCCCCGTCTTCTCGTCGGTGCTCACCACGTGCGTACCCACGGCCGCGAGCTCGGGAGCGTCGCGGTACGTGTCGCAGATCTTCTCGACGTCTGCCTGGTGCTGCTCGGGCGCTTCGCGCTTGTCCCGCGAAGTCGAGACCGGAAGTCCGCTTTCCGCAGGCGGCTCGCAGGCCAACGCGATGATCGATGCCACTTCTTCCGGGGTAAACTTCGAGGGTGCGCCACTCCGCTCGTTGTCCTCAAGCACGCCGAGGATCAGCTTCTCCAGATCCTTGCCGTTCGCGCCTCCATTCTCTGCATCGACCAGGGCTGCGCTTGCTCCAACCCAACGGACACGCCACCGCCGCACACGTTGCCGGTCCACGCCCAGCTCGTCTGCTTGCTCCTCGTTGTTTCGGCCCTCGGCTGACATCAGCACGATCCGGCACCGCTCCACCAACCGCTGTGGCGCCACCTTCGCCCGC
This sequence comes from Deltaproteobacteria bacterium, assembly GCA_016713425.1. Classification (GTDB taxonomy): domain Bacteria; phylum Myxococcota; class Kuafuiibacteriia; order Kuafuiibacteriales; family Kuafuiibacteriaceae; genus JADJPE01. Next base: position 392,384 of record JADJPE010000005.1, read on the forward strand.
GTAAGTGGCTCGAGCACAGCCCTCTGCTTCGGCGTCACCTCGACACTGACCGACCTCTTGCCCATACGATCCCCTCCCTGGAGATCGCCACACCATGATCCGCGCTCGAGGTCTGCGCAAGAGCGGCTCGAAATCTCAGCCGAGCACATCTAGGTGCTCGAGATGCTTTGCTCCAACTGATCGACCCAGCGCGTGATGCTTCCCGGACGAATCCGAAGCTTTGCACGCGGTGCTGGCGGTGTGGGCGGCTCTTGCGCCATCTTGGCTTCCTCGCGATGTCGAATCAGAAGCGCGCGCGCCATCGACGGAGGCGTGCGCTCATTGCAGCGTGGCACTCGCAGCGCCTCGACTTCTTCGCGAAGGCGATTGAGTCGTTCCGCATCGTCCGCCCAGAGCCGAGCACGGCGCCGGTACAGCGCCTGACGCCGCCGTATCTCATTGCGTGCGCCTTCGACCGCAGGCTCGAGCGCACGCGCGATGTGTGCGCATAGCTTCTCGGGATCGACCCACAGCAACCGGGCCGACGTTCGAACGGCTTCAGGGATCAGGTTGGCCGCCAACAAGACCAAGACATCCGTCTCGGTCGAGAGAAGCGCCATACGAGCATCCAGCGGCACCGGCCGAAGGATCTCTCCATTGCGTCCCACGCGTTCCGCATAGAGCGCGGCTCCCCGACCGATGGCCTCGGCACGGCGGTCGACGGCTTCTCGGGCGGCGTGCCCCCAAACAGAAAGGCGGGCATCAAGGGCCTGCACCGTCGCATTGCGTCGCGACAGGCTGGCCGCATCATCGTTTTCGAGATCTTGGGATTCGTCTTGGTCGTGATCGTGGTCGTGGGCTTCGTTCACCATGTGGGGTCCTGAGAGCACGTTTGGTGCCAAACCAGGAAAGCGCCGGTTTCACGCCCTTCACCCCCGGCGGTCAGCTTCGATCGACACTCGGAGAGCACACCTCCCGCACGCCAGAAGAGACAGTCCTATACCGACGCTACGTCGTCGGCTCGCGGCGATGTAGGAGTCGACCTATGTTCGACCGGTGCCGCCACAGGATCAAAGCAAGGAGCGCCGCGGTCAACCAAACGACGGGTACGCGGCGGTCGACGGTGGCCGCACCCGCGACGGCAGCGCCTGCGGCGACGAGCGAACCGAGGCTAACAAACCGCGTCAGGAGAAAGGCGACCCCGAAGGCGGGCGCCGCAAACGCGACGGTGAGTGGTGCGATCGCAAGGAGCACCCCGAGCGCGGTCGCAACCCCCTTCCCACCGCGAAAACGCATAAAGATCGAGAAACTATGGCCGAAAACGGCCGCAAAGCCGCTTGCGGCGACCACCGGCAACGGCGCCTGCAACACACCCTGCGCGACAGCAACGACCACCGCCCCCTTCAGCGCATCGAGGAGCAGCGTCAAGAGCCCAAGCCCTTTTCCGGCCGAACGGGCCACGTTGGTGGCGCCGATGTTGCCGCTTCCGGCGGCTCGGACGTCGACGTGGGCGAATCGACGCGCGAGGAGAAAGCCGAACGGCACGCTCCCCACCAGGTAGGCGGTCGCGACCAGCAGAACCAGGGTGTGGGTCGGGCTCATGTCCTGTCCCTCATGGGAACATGAGGGATCCACTTAAGCAACGTCGCCGTGGGTTCGAGGAACGCGAAGCGCCCGAGCACTTCGGCTGGGCTCAGTGCAGGATGCGTGGTGACCGTGCTGCAGATGCCTCATGCGACGCACTTGCCCCATCAGTCGGGCCATGTTTACGGGATACGCGCAGTGAGCTTCTCCCGATGTTTGGGGGCCATCCTCGGTCTCCTGGCGCTGCTCGAGCCGACCCCGACCCGCGCCGAGGCGCCGCCGATCGAAGCTCTCGTGGTCCAGGCCAGCGCAGCATCAACGGCCCTCGACTACGGCCTCCCCGGGCACCCGAACGCAACGGGCGAGACGCAACTCGGCGCCGTGCTTCGAGGGCTCTTGGTTCTGAAGGCCAGCGAGCAGGTCGCACTCGAAGCGGGACTCGTAGGGCGCGTGCCGTTCGCGTTGGACTTCAGGGAGGCAAGCGGGGCCGCCCCGTGGCTCGCGATCGTGCTTCGTCCCGGACCCGACGACCTCGTCTTTCGCCTCGGTGCATTCGACATCCGGCACGGATTCCACCCGGCCGTCGTCGACGAATCGCGCTACGGGTTCGCGCGCGACTACGAGACGACCTACAACCAAAGCCTGGCCGACGGCGTCGCTCGCTCCGTCTCGGCGCGGCCCTTCCTTCCCTTCGAGTCTGGTGCTCAACTCAAAGCCAAGCTCCTCAGCATCGATCTCGATGCTTTCTTGGACTGGCAACTCCTCGAGACGCGCGCCCATCGCGAAAAGTTCGCGGTCGGAATGATCGCCAAATTCACCCAAAGTCGCCTGTCGGTTTCAGCGCAACTTCGCCTGGTGCACTACGGCGGAGAACGCTTCACGGCGAACGACCCGCTCAGATCATCGGGGCTGGACGCCACACGCCAACCTTTGACCATGGCGGTCACGGCAACCGTGTGCCCAGTGAGCACCCCAATGTTTCGCGTCGAGATTCCGGCCACGTGGGCGTACGGGCGTCTGGCTCAAGCGGCGGGCGCGCCTGCCCGCCCGCACTATGGCTTCGAGCTCGGCGTAGATCTGGTCTTCGCCTCACACATTCGACTCGGGTACCGCGCTTGGCTCCCGAAAGCCAATCGCGCCTTCAGGGTGAGCGAAGATTCAGAACCCGTTTACCGAGCTCGCCGCAGCCACCGCGTGACAGCCGCTTTCGCGCATCGATGGTTGGGCGCCGCACTCGAGGCGAGGCTCGATCTCGTGTTCTCCGAAGACACGCACGACGTTCAATATCTAACCGTCACCACGCTGCATTTCGAGGTCGAAGAAATCTTGTGGCGAAGGACGTAGGCGTATCCGCTTCAGCGCATGAGGAGCTGACATGCAAGACACCAGGTTCTAGACGCGCCAGAGACCTGACGCGATCGCACCGACCAACGAGAGAACACCCGCGATGCGCAGGATGCTCACCTTCTTGCGGCGCGCCGCCCGCTCAGACGCCTTCTCGCTCAGCATGCGACGTGCAGCGCCATTCGATGCACCCATGAATCCGCCCGCGAGAAGCGCCAACGTCATCATGATGTGAAGCCACGGCTGCTTCCCCAGGGTAAGATGCCAGCCCGCGACATACATGAGGCCAAACCCACTCACGAACAAGGCCACGAGCCCCAAATTGGCGAGCCGCCCGAGCGCAACCTGGGCCTCATCGAGCCGGTCGGAACCTGAAGCCCCACCGACGCCGCCGCCGGCGCCGGAATCGCTCGTCGCCAACCGGTTGAGAAGCTCCGCCGCAACGAGCGGTCCGATGGCAAACGCCAGCCCCAGATAGTGAAGGAACTTGAGAAACAGCATCGATGAACCCCAGCGCCTCACTCAGCCGCCAACCGGAAGACGTTGGCCGTGCTTTGAGAACGCGTTCTCTCATTACGTCGAACACGAGAGCGGTGTCGAGCAGCTTTCGAACGCACCGCCGCCGAGCGATGGGCCGATAACACACCGCCGCTCGCGTGGGTCCGTGGGCACGTGGGCCCGTGGGCGCGTAGGCGCGTAAGCGCGTGGGCGCGAAGACAATTGGGGAGCTGGCATCCCGCGCATCGAGGACGCAGCCGGCACAGCGAGAATACACGGCGAAACTTTTTGGAGGCGTGAAGAGATGAGCGATCGAGGGGCAATCGATAACCTATTCCGGGCAAGAGACCCAAGCGCTGACCGAAGCGGCGCGCGCATCTGGGCCCACGAGGCTCGAAAGATCGTCGACGAGCTCCGGGCGCCAGACGCTGAGACCGGAAAACCGGAAGGCGAATTCAGCGACACCGCGGCGAAGCTCATGCGCGGCGACCGCTTCGTTGTGGGCGGCCACGAGATCCAGGGGCCGCGGCCAGACGAATGCAGCGCAGGTGCGCGGGACGTCTTGGGACGCGGGCTCGAGGAAGCGATCGCGCACCGCTGGGCGGGTCCGGCCGCGCGGACGGCCGCTCTACCGGTCAAGAATGGGCACGCGGTGTTCTTGACGGCCGGGACGGGCTTCGCGGTCGACGCGACGGGAGCGAAGCCTCGCAACCTCGTCGAGCTCGGGAATCAGCTCTATCACGCCGGCGAATGGGTGCAGTCGAGCTTCGGCACTTCGCACAACCTGTTCGCGGCCGCGCACCTCGACCCCGAAGCAAAGCGTGCGGTGCTCGCGCAGTTCGAGGAGGCATTGGCCGCCGAGACGGTCGATCTGCATCCCGCACAACGAGATCAACTCCTGGGCAACATCGCTGGGCTCACCGCCGAGCTCATCAAGTCGGTCGACATGTCGACACCCGTGCCGACCGACCGCGCCGAACAGCGCGCGCTCATCGATGCGGGCTTCGAGACACTTCTCAAGGTGATCGATGACCCGCGACTCAGCCCGCCGATCAAACACCAACTCGTCGGGTATCTTGCCGGGAGCGACACCTTCCGCGAACCGCTCACGAACACGCAGCGGGCCGAGATCGACGGGCGATTCCGAGCCCTCAATCCCAAGTTTCCGTTCGACTACGAAGCATGGGATCGCGCAGGAAAGAGCAACATCCGCGTCGACCATATCGCGGGTCTCGGAGAAGGCTTCTTGTACGGCTTTTCACAATGGATGCAAGAGCGCGGACTCGGCAATTCGAGCTGGCGCAACGGCGAGAACGTATTCAGCCTGGTCCGCGGCGACCCGATCCGAGGCCCGGTTCGACTCGAGGCAACCATCTCGGCCTCCGACCCAATCAATGCGTGGGGTCGCGACATGAAAGTCGAGATCGATGGACGCTCGTTCCGGAACGACATGTTCAGCGGGCTCGGCAAGTCGGAGGTCGACATGACCGGCTACGATGGCCATTCGAACTTCGGGCAAAACACGCTGGGGAGCATGCCGACGGCCCCGGCCCAGGACGGTCCGAAGCTCCTCTATCGCTGGGTGTGCGCCGGCGTCGATGCAGAGAACGCGATCGCCCAGCACGCGCCTGATGCATACGCGAACTCGTATACGACGCAGGACTCCGGCTACTTCCGCAAGCGGCGTGGACCGCCCGAGGTGGGCGAGTACGCCTACGAATCCGAAGGCTGGGAGGCCATTCGCTGCCTCATCCGCGGCGTCCTCGGCAAGAAGAGCCACGCCCAAATCCAGGACGACATGAAGAACCATGCCAATTGGTGGGGACACAGCCCTGGCAACGACAACAACTGCGTGGGCCCCGGAGACCGGCGTCGCGGTGGTTCCCTGGACTGGGACAACGACGGCATCCCGAACATGTTCGACGTCATGCCCTCGGTCAACACCTTCGCTGTCGAAGCAAGTGTAGCGCGCGAGTTCGAGCTGACCGTCCCTGACGTGCCCGCAAACGCCATCAAGGGCGACCGCGCCTTTCAGGCGATCCAGTTTGTAAATACGGCGACGAACTACAACAGCTACCTCAAACACTTGAATCTCAATCGGCGCATCAATGCCCACCCCGAGGGCGTATGGTTCGACGGACGCGAAGCGCCCAGGGACTACGTTCGTTTCTCGCCGGGCCCCGACGGCACGCTGAGCGTAAAGCTCAACTCGGCGCTCTCCGACATGACCATGGAGACCTTGCGGGCCGTGCTCTTCTACGAGACTGCGCGCCATCTCCTAGGAACGGATCGAACACCAGTGCCCGCGAGCCAAGCCGACCGGGTTGCCGCAGCACTCTTGTTCGGGGCATCGGCTCTAGCCTACGACGCATCCTATCGAGACCGTCCCGTCTTCGAAGGCCTGAAGCAGCTCTATGGGATCCCGGCGGCGGTCGACTACAGCGACATTCGAGCGGCCGTCAGCGAAGGTGAGCATGCGCACGACTACACAGGAAACCTGGCGGCCGTGCAGAGCATCGTCTCGAAGTACAGAGCCGAGCTCAGCCAACCAGGCGTCGGAGCGCCGGCCATCGACGTCCTCGGCTGAGGCCAGAAGAGACAACGCCGACGGCTGCTGTACGGCCGGATCAAACACTTCTGTCTCGCCCGTCTGGGCACTCGTCCATGGATTCGCGAACGACAGCACCCAGGATCGGGCGCGACCAAGCAAGAAGCTGAGTCGTTTCAAGATGGCCAGTGCCTCGCAGAGGAGACGAGGTATGGGACTTTCCATTCCAAAGCCGTTCAGCGGCCTCCCCCGTCCGCCAGGCTTCGAGAAGAAAAGCAGTGACCGCGACCGCGAGTCACAGCAGGCGCAGTTGACGCTCCAGAGCGCGGCCACGGCCGGCGGTCTCGACGCCGGCTGGAACGCCGACACCTTCATGCAAGCCGACATGAACGGCGATGGTCGTCTCACCGGCCAGGAGATCCAGGCGTTCGCGGCTCAAGTCTCGTCGCTCACCGGCATGCCGGTCGATGCTCAAACCGCGCTGGCGGTATGTGACCTGAACCAGGATGGACAAATCTCGGAAGCCGAATGGGCAACGGTGAGCCAACAGCTTCAGTCGGACCTCGCGAACCGGAGATATAGTTCGGCAATGGCCGACAACGGCATCGTCATCACGAACAACGTGGGCACGAGCGGCGACGATGATGACGACGACGACGACGGCTTCCCGTTCCTTCCCAGGCCGTTCTAGCGAGACTCTGCAACGTCGTCGAGAAGTCGAGCCTCGAGATGCCGGAGTTGGAGACGAAAGCTCATGAAGTCGACTTGGGTACGTGCATCGCGAAGCTCAGCCTCGCGCAACTGTTGCTGGGCCACGAGAAGCTCCAAGGTCGTTCCTGCCCCCTGATCGAACCGAGCCTTCTGGCCTTCGACCATCTCCCGAGCTAAGCCAATCGTCGCCTTCACCAGCGCGAACCGGCGCCGCGTCGAGGACATCTGCCGACGAAGCGTCGCCATTTGCGCGCCAATGCGTACCTCGGCCTCCCGAAGGCGCGCCTCGACCTGTGTTACGCCCAACATCGCCCTCGCCTCTTCGGCGCGCCGGCGGGTACGGTCAAACTCGAGCTCGCCGTGAAGCCCGACGTAGGCGCTCACGGCGTCGAACCGGCCCACCTGCCGAAACGCCGCGGGGACTTCGCGGTTGCCCAGGCCCTGAACGCTGACCCAGCCCTCGAGGTTGAGCGCGGGGCGCACGTCATCTTGCGCCGTGACAACCGAAACCTCCGCGCGCTGACGTTCCGCCCTCAGCCCCTGAATTTCGTAGGCACGCTCGATCTCGGCGTGGTCGATCTCGGCGGTGCCGGAGGCCTCGGTCCCGGCGGCCTCGGTCGGGGGTTGGTCGGTCGTGGCGGGCCACGATGGGCCTCTTGCCGGCGCTTCCACCCCCATGAGCTGAAGGAGCGTCACCCATTGAGTTCGACGCGTGTCGTGCGCTTGAATCAGCGCCTCGTCGGCGGAGGCCAGCTCCGTCCTGAGCGACAACACATCCAAAGCTGAGATCGCACCGGCCTTCAGCCGAAGCTCAGCATCCGCAAGTTCGCGCTCCACGAGGGCCCGCGCAGCCTCGCGAATCCGCACCGCCGCCTCCGCGTACCAAAGCTCCCAATAGGCCGTCAGCGCTTGGCGAACGAGGTCGCTCGCCGTCCTCTGCTCCGCGGCCTCGGCCTGCGTCAGCGCGGCACGTGCCGTCCGAAGCGACGCTTCCCCGACCGATCGCCCAAAGCCACGAAGCAGCGGCTGTGCGAGCGCAAGGCGCGCCTCTAGACCGTACCCAGGCCCGAGTGCGACCGCTTCGGCCAAGTTCGGCGCCGCATACTCTTGTACCGTTCGCGACAACGAGACCGAAGTTTGAACCGAGGTCCCGAAGACGAACTGGTTCGATACGCCCGCCTTCAACACCATCGAATCCAGGCGCCCAACGACGACCCCTGATTGCGTGAGACTCGGATTTCCGGCCGTCGTATAGCCCCCGTCGAGAGAGAATTGCGGAACGTACCGGCTGCGCTCGCCATCCACCGCCTGACGCGCCGCTTCGGCTTCGGCCAGTGAAGCGCGGAGCGTTGGGTTTCGCGAAGCCAACGTCTTGACCACATCGGCGGGTGACAAGCGGCCCGATCTTGCGTCGGCGGCGAGCGCACGGGACGTCGTGGCCTCCAAGATCAAGCCTGCATGCACCGTCGCGAGGAAAACCATCGACAGAAAAGTCCAGAATCGTCGCCGTTCACTCATGACGTAGAGCCTCAATGGGGTCCAGCATCGACGCACGCCGAGCCGGCAAGAAACCGAACACGATACCCACCACGGCAGAGAACAAGAAGGAGACCGCGACGATCTCGGGAACAAACACGAATGGCAGTGTCATCTTCATCGTCAAGAGCAGCGAACCGCCGACGCCAAGAAGAACGCCAACCAGACCGCCAAGAGTCGACAGCACGCCCGCCTCAATCAAGAATTGAAGAAGGACCTCTCGTCCTCGCGCACCGAGCGCCAGCCGAATCCCGATCTCCCGCGTCCGTTCCGTAACGGCCACGAGCATGATGTTCATGATACCGATGCCGCCCACCAGCATGCTCACCGCCGCGATGGCGCCGAGAAGCGCGGTCAATGTCGACGTACTCTTCTCGACCATGGCCGCGATCTCCTTCATGTCCCGGACCTCGAAGTCATCGGCCGCACCCCGCGCGATGTTCCGGCGTTCGCGGAACAAGGCGCGCAGTCGTTCCGACACCGCGGCAAGACTGCGCTCCTCGGAGACCGAGACCATGATCTGACTGACGTCCGTATTGCCCGCGAGACGACGCTGCATCGTCCGCAGCGGCATGAGGATGATATCGTCCTGATCCGATCCCATCGCCGACTGACCTTTCGCCTCGAGCACCCCAATGACCCGACACGAGAGCCGATCGATCCGGAAGCTCACGTCGAGCAACCCCTCTCCTTGAAAGAGCTCGTCGACGACCGTCTGCCCGAGGATGCAGACGCGTGAGCCCGCGGCCACTTCATGGGCCGCAAACCCTCGACCCCGACTGACCGCCCAGTCGCGGATATCGAGGTACTTGCTCGTCGTCCCGATCGCCGTCGTCGAGACGTTCGCGTTGGCATAGACGGCGGTCACCGGCCTCACGACGAGCGGCGCCATGATTACATCTTCGAACTCCCGCTCGACCGCAGAAACGTCGCCATCGTCGAAATCGCGCGCGTCACTTCGTGTCCCGCCCGGGCCGCGCCGGCGCGTTCCAGGGGACAAGATGAGGAGGTTCTTACCCAGGCTCGCGATCTCCTCCGTCACATTGCGCGACGCGCCCTTGCCCAGATGAACCATGACGATCACGGCCGACACGCCGATCACAATGCCGAGGCCGGTCAGAAACGAGCGAAGCTTGTTGCGTCGGATCTCCTTCAACGCGATCACCATCGCGATCCAAGCCATCATCGGGCGCCTCCTCCTCGAAGCTCAGACCCAGGTCCCCAAGACCCCGAAAGCCTTGAATGTCCCGACTCTCCCGGCTGTCCCGACTCGCCCGACGGCCCTGCGCTTCGTGACGAGCCGCCCCCTCCGGAGGGCTCTGGCTCATTGCTTTCCGATACGATTCGGCCATCCCGAAAGACCACGACACGATCCGCCAGCGCGGCCAGCTCGGGTTCGTGCGTCACCATGACGATGGTGATGCCACGCTCGCGGTGCAGTCCGCTGAGCAACGTCAAGATCTCCTGACTGTTGCGCGAGTCGAGGTTCCCGGTGGGCTCGTCGGCGAAGATAATCGATGGTGATGTCACCAAAGCCCGCGCGATCGCGACGCGCTGTTGCTGCCCACCGGACAACTCAGCCGGCGTGTGATGCACTCGGTCGGAGAGCCCAACGGCATCGAGCTGCGCGAGCGCGAGTCGCCGTCGCTCGGCCTTTCGTAGGCCTCGATAAACCAGCGGGAGCTCGACGTTCTCAAGCGCGGAGGTGCGTGCCAAGAGGTTGAAGCTTTGAAAGATGAATCCGAGATGGCGGCGCCGGAGCAACGCGCGTTCGTCGCGATCGAGCTTCGAGACGTCGACACCACGAAATAGATAGCGACCATGTGTCGGCTTGTCGAGGCACCCCAAAATGTTCATGCACGTCGACTTCCCAGATCCGCTCGTCCCCATCACGGCAACGAATTCACCGGCGTCGATGGCGAGATCGATCCCGTCGAGCGCTCGCGTCTCGGCCCCACCCCGACCGTAGACTTTGGATACATCCAGGAGCTCGATGAGTTTCATGGCGAAGCCAAGGCCGCGGACACGGAAGTGCCGATCACGACGAGATCGCCGACCTGGAGCGAGCGCCCGCCACCCGGTACCGCCTCCCGATCTTGCCCTTGGCCTTCACCTCCCGCCGGGCCTTCCTCGACGGCCGTCCATCGCCCATCGCTTACCCCGGGCGTCACCCGAACCTGCTCGAGCCTGCCCTCCTCGAGCACGAATACGCGCGGCTGTTCGCTGCTGCCGCCTTGCCTGAACGGGCGAGGTGGCCCAAAGGAAAAGCCGCGGCTCGACGGCTCAGCGTCGGCCTTGGGGGGTTCGAAACGGAGCGCCGTATTCGGCACCCGCAATACGCCGACCTCTGTCTTCGCGATGATGTCGACCGTCGCCGTCATTCCGGGCCTGAGCATCCCATCTTCGTTCGACACCGCGAGAACGGCTTTGTAAGAGACGACGTTGTTCGTGACCGTTGGTGCCAAACGAACGCTCACGACCTCGGCAGAAAACCTTCGATTGGGCCACGCATCCACGGTGAACGTCGCCTTCTGGCCCGCCGCCACACGTCCAACATCCGCTTCATCGATGTCGGCGTACAGTCGCATCCGACGAAGGTCAGCCGCCACTTCGAAGAGCGTGGGCGACTGGAGAGTGGCCACGACCGTATTCCCGGGCTCGATGTTGCGCTGGAGAACGACACCGTCGATGGGACTCTTCAGGACCGCCTTCGATATGTCGGTTCGCACGCTATCGACGCGCGCTTGGGCCAGCCGCTGCTGTGCAATCGCCGAAGCCAAGGCCGCCTCGGCTCGGGCATAACTCGCCTCGGCCGTTTCGCGTTGACTGTTCGACGCAACCCCCGCCCTCGAAAGCTCGAGCGCTCGCGACACGTTCTTCTTGGCCTCAGTTCGCGTTGCGCGCGCTTCGTGCACCGTCGCCTGAGCCGCCTCGAGCGAGGCCACCGATTGCTTGAGCTGAGTATTCAAGGTTTCAGTGTCGATGCGTGCCAGGACTTGGCCGGCCTTGACCTGGTCGTTGAAGTCGACGTCGACACTCGCGATCCGACCGTTGATCTCGGCGCCGATGATGACGACGCTCAACGGCTCGAGCTGCCCGGTCGCCGTAACCGTAACCCGAATATCGCCCCGATCAACGGCAGCTGTCTTCCATGATGGCGGTGGAACATCACGAAAACGAGCACGTCCCCAAACGCCAAGTGACACCACGAGCGCCATGACCACGAGGACGACCATCCAAAATCGCCATCCTCGCCGCGACGACTCCACGCCGATGAGTGCCGCCACGTTGGCCGCAGAGGACGGCGGCGAAGAGAGTGATGGCGTCGACGGATCCTTCATGAACCCGTCAACTGTACACCGTCGCCCCGGCAAGGCGTCAAAGAATGTTTCATGCGCATCATGTGCATCATGTGCATCATGCGTTTCATGCGCATCATGGGCAGCCTGGGCATGTAGCCATCATGGGCCTTGCCGGTCCGATAGGCATCACGGCCCTAGCCAAGTGCATGGTAGTCAGGTGGAGGTCGCCGAATCGTCGCGGTCTCTACCCGAGCCGCAACCTGAAAGAGGCGGGCCTCGTGCCAATGCGGCGCAATGAGCTGCAGGCCGATGGGCAGTCCGTCTTCAGTGTAGCCGCAGGGGACTGAAATACTCGGATGCCCGGTTAGATTCGTCAGGTAGCAGAATCGCATCAATTCGGTCGTTGTGCTGAGGTCGGACCAGGCATCAGCCGGATCAACGACCGGGATAACAGGCGCAACGACTGCGGTCGTCGGTGTCGCGATCACGTCCACGGTCTGAAATACGCGTTCGAGTTGGCGCATAGCATGAGCCCGTGCGCGCTGCGCCCGCACATAGTCGGTGGCGGTGAAGCGATGCGCTGCTCGCAAGTTGATTTGCGCGTGCGGGCCCAGCGAGCTCAAGCATCCAGGATGGCTCTCCATGAACGCCGCCATCTCCGACAAGATCGTCACGACATGCGCAACGCGATAGGCATTGAGATGCGTGATCACGATGTCTCGACGCTCCGCTTCGCCGGAGGCAACCAGCGTCTCGACGGCGGCGGCGCACGCCTCGACGATCGGCGCCTCCGCATGCTCGAACCACGGCTCAAAGATCCCGATCCGGATCGCCGCGCGCTCCGCCGAAATCGGAGTCGAGGACCATGGCGAGAGGATGTCCGGGTCTCGCGCCAAGGGAGGCTGAAGGCCGGTGTTCGGGTCGCGCAGGTCGGGCCCAGCCATGATGGCATAGGCCAGCAGCGCATCCCCCACGGTCGCGGCCATCGGCCCCACGTGGGCGACGCTCCAGCACAGCGGTGCGGCCCCTGCTTCGCTGACGCGCCCAAACGTGGGCTTGAGGCCAACAACGCCGCAGAGGGCGGCCGGAACCCGAATGGATCCGCCACCGTCGGCGCCCACGCTGACAGGACAAAGGCCCGCCGCAACAGCGGCTGCGGACCCGCTCGAGCTTCCTCCCGCATCCCGACGTAGCGCGTAAGGATTCGCGACGTGCCCATAGTGGTTGTTGGCCCCGGTCGGATTGATGCCGATCTCGTGCATGTTCGCCTTGCCAAGAAGCACGGCCCCGGCCCGGCGAAGACGGGCCACCGCCGTTGCATCACGCACCGCGGCCGACTTTCCGAGAAAGGTCGTCCCCACCGTGGTCGGATACGGGACCATGTCGAGTTCATCTTTGACAACGACCGGAACGCCATCAAGCGGACCGCGCGGCGTCCCCGCGCGCCATCGCTTCAGAGCAGCCTCCGCGAGCCTGAGCACGTCGTCGCGGTTGAACGCGATCATGGCGTGAAGCGCAGGCTGGCGACGCTCCATGGCGTCGAGCGCCGACGACGCAACCTGAACGGGATCGCTCCGACCGTCACGAAACCGAGCGTGAAGATCAAGAACTGAGACGAACGCCATGTCGCGGCGTCCCCAGGCACCGAAGAGACGTTCGACCACACCCGTCCGAGACGCAAAGCCATGATCGGCGTCGGATTCAGACTCAGATCCAGATTCAGATCCAGGCTCAGATTCAGGCCCAGAGTCAGACTCGGACTCGGACTCGGACTCGGACTCAGACTCAGAGTCAGAATCCTCGAACCGTGCGCTCTCGAGCGCCGCGAGTCCGGCGTCCTTGGCGAGCTTGGCCGCGATTCTGCCGCCGACGACGGGAAGCGTCAGCGCACCCGCGAAGGCACGCAGCGCGCCAGCCTTCAGGCTCGGAAGACGAAGAGATTCTAGATCGTAGGCGCCAGCATCTTTCGACTTGGACATGCACGGTGATCAGCTACATCGTCGGAACGCTTGTCAACCCGGACGTCGATCGCCCCAAAGAGCCTCGGCCACCCAGAAGAACTTCCGCATGTGGCCTCCTTGGATCCGATCTCGGACTGAACCGAGAAACTCCGAGATTGGGGGGCGGGGAGACAGCCGTTCGCCCAACTCGTAGCGCGGGACGAAGAGCTGGCGCTGGCGCTCGCGAAGAAGCTCCGAGCGTTCAAGACGCCGCAGAAGGTCTCTCCCGACCAGCTGTAGCTTAGCTTACGGGGAGCTGTATTAAGCGATGATGAGCGCGGGGGCTTAATGGACATGCCCTTGCGCAGAATGCTACCGTCGCGTCCGATGCGACGCGCTCTTCTGTCGATCATGCTCTTTGCCTCTGGCTGCAATGAAGCCGTTCCCCATGCGTCCACCGCTCGGCTCAACGGTGGAGTCACCGAGGCCGACGTCAAAGGGTTCGTCGACCGATCGACCGCGCTCGCTACGCTCGGGCGTCCTAGGGCGATCGAGACAAGGCGAATCCTGGGAATCTTCCCGAGCTCCAGGCGCGACTATTACTGGCGCTCCGAGGACGGCTACACGAACCTCGTCCTTTCTTTCGACGGTGATCGCGTGACCGGATGGCACTGCGGTCCGTGCGGTCCCCCTGCCGGTCCGGCCAAGCTCCATCGAGATCGACCACCGACAGAATCTGTCTTGAGATCGATCGAGGATGGCGACGTCGAAGCTGTGATGGCTCATCTGGCGAGCGGTGTTGACGTCAATGCCACGGGTGGCCGTTTCTCGGAGAGTCTCCTCAACCACGCCGTCGCGGCCGGCCAGGTCGAGGTTGCACGACTGCTCATCGAGCGCGGTGCGGATATCGATGCCGACACGGGTCGGCCCGGACTCGTTGGCCTGACCCCGCTCAGCCGAGCGGCGAACAGGTGCCAGCTAGGCTGCGTGAAGCTGCTCCTCGACAAGGGTGCTCGCGTCGACGCGCGATCTGCGGGGAACAAGGGAAATACGCCACTTGGACATTCGCTGTCGCCCGGATTCGGTGCGGCTGGGGACTGCTACGAAGTCTTCAGGCTTCTGCTGGACCACGGCGCAGATCCCAAAGCTGACGATCGGACGTTCCGCGACCACGGTGGCATTAATCCGATCGTCGCAGCGACGTACCGCTCCGATGCGCGATACACGCGGGATCTCATCGAGGCAGGTGCCGATGTCAATGCGCGCACCGACGGTCGCACAGTATTGGAGTACGCGATCACGAACTTCACGATATATGACAATTTCGACCGAGAGCACCATGCCGAGCAAGCGGAGCAGGAGCTGCAAACCATCCGATTGTTGCTCGAGGCGGGCGCGAACCCGGATGAGCGAACCAAAGAGGGCTTGAGCTTACCAGAGTTGGTTCAGGCGGAGTTCGCTGTTTTGGGTGGCGCGCCGGCGACCGAACGCGCGGACATCATGAATCGCGACGCAGTCATCGAAGTCGATGAGTCCTTCGCGCCCATCAAGAGCGGCACACCGCCCGCCGACAAGGAGAGATTCTATTCCAAGATACGGGATGAGATCCTCAAACTGCTCGCACGTCACCGCGATGCCGTCCGATGAGCCCGGCCTTCGAGCTTCCACGCCCGCGGTCGATGGCCGTTTCTCTATCTCCTACTCGTTCTCACGGCAGATCGACGGGGTCTCAGCTTCTACCACTACGACACGATCTGCTCGCTCCTCGAGATGATCCTCGAACGACTAAGTCGAGGCACAACCGCCAAGTTGCGCCGAGCCTTCACGTTGCGTGCGGTGATGCGAGCGGATGATGCGAGCGGATGTATCGGGATGCGGTTGATCGGTCTGTCTTGTCCTCTCAATCGGACACAGTGCCGGGACGGAGGGTCGACGCTGTGGGCCTGGGTCGCCGACTGGGCGTGCGTGACGTGATTTTCACTCGCCCAAATGCGTGGCCTGAGATTGGCGACCCAGGGCAGACATGTTTGGTGCTCTTGCGGGTTCGAGCGCATCGCCTCGCCGAACCGGGGCGACCACGTAGGAAAGCTTCTGGCGGGCTGCGCGATGCACGCGCGGCGGCCTTTCGTGCAGGGCTTGCACTGCGCGGCCGTGAAAGCCTCCCGATCATCATTTTGGCCATCGTCCGTCTTCGGTTGAAGTGTTCCCGTCCATGCCGAGTCGTCGCCCTGCGGAAGAACATCTCGGTCATGAAAGGAGAGGAAGTACTGATCCCGGAGATCCGATATTTCTTCTACATCACCCATGTGACCGAGCTGCGCTGGCTTGGAGCCAATGGCAGCACATCTTCTTCCGCCTGCTCGACGCTCTCTGAAATTGCATCAGCCGTGTTGAGCAGGGTGCTCAGCCTGGTCGGCGCGCACCATGAACCGAGATGGAGGTCAACGACAATGACAACGTGATGATCCGACCGGTACCGCCGGGACGGAGATCCTCGTGCTGCGCGTCGTTGCTCCTCCGACGAAGATGCGCGACGGTCGTAAGCGAGACTCGGGCCCATTTTCTCGCTTGTTTGAGGTCTAGAGCGCCTGGACGAACCGGCCTTCGAAGTAGTTCGTCGATGGGTCGAGCATCGGGGACTCGAAGCAATAGACGACGCTTTGCGCCAAGGCGTCCGAGAACTGCGCGAGCTCTTGCCCCGGGTCGGTCGCGGCGCGGCATCGCACGGAGGTCGCGATCGAAGCCTGGACATCTTCGTAGCTGAGCCCCGACGGGAGGCCAACCATCCACTCGGCTCTCCGAATCGCGACCGGGAAGCGCGGCAGATCGACGTGGAAACGGCCCCGCAACCCCATCCGAGGTGCGTCGAAGGTATATGCGATCTCGAGGCGCGCCGCTTGATGACGATCGATAGGAATTCGGAGTCGGGCCCCGGAGGCGACGGACTCAAGCGCCTTCTGGCTCTTTCCGACGAGCACCTTCCACACCCTCGCCCCCGCCGGAAGCTCCACATCGATCACGCCCTGCTTGTTTGGCGTCGAAGTCACCCGCACGATCGTCAAGCCTCGGCCGCCCAACGTAATCACGGACAAGGCCTGCAGATCTTCGAGCGCGGCGTCGACGGCCGCGGGTTCGGGTTCGTCACGAGCGGGCGGCTTCAGCACGAGGTCAACCCCTTCGGCTCCAAGCACCGCCGTCGCTCGATTACGCGAGTTGCCCGAAACGCCCAAAGCCCCCGAAACGCCCGAGACGTCTGAACCTCCGGAGCATCCCGAACCACACGGCTCGATGTGCCATTGCGTGCGTCCTTCGAGGAGGCGGCCGCTGCGAACCTCGAAAGAGGCTCGCCCCGAGCTCACAACACCTTCGAGGAGGCGGAGTCGAAGCGAAGCGCGCTCCGTCACGAGCGCACCCTCTGCGCGTAGCCGGACTCGGTATCGACCCGCGGCTCCCATGAGAAGCGCCACTTTGCCATCGCGACGCACGAGCGCGACTCTTGAGGATCCTGAACCATCCATCGCCTGCATCTCGGCCTTCGAAACGGAGAAGGTGCCCGGGAGCAACGGAACCATCACCCAACCGCGTTCGAGCACATGCACCTCGGCCTCGAGCGAGAGCTCGGCCTTCGCTTCGTCGATCGTCCCTTGAACCAGAACGTTCTCCACCGTGTATGTTGTCGGGGAAGGCGTCCTATGCGCCGGCCTCGAGCTCTTCTTCCCGAAGACGGCCTCGATCGTGGTCCACGGGACCTCTCGTTCCGCAGCAACCGCAACCTTGACCGTTGGTCCTTGTTCAGCGCGCGCGATCCGCGGCACCGCCGCGAACCCGCCCATGACGACGCCCATGACGACGCCCGTGACGACGCCCGCGACGACGCCCGTGACGGCGCTGATGGCCGTAGAGATCCTCATTCGCATGGTCATCTCCATTCCCCGCGACCCGGTCCTAGGCTCGCCCCGCATCGAAACCAGGGGCCGGCTCCGGGGCAAGGTTCGGAACCGAGGGATCCGATCCCTCGCGGGCATGGGCCCCCGCGTCGCGCATGTCCGCCAGCGTCTCATCGATCCATCGCGCAAGGACCGCGACGAGACGAAGCAGAATCGCGGCCGCAATGAAGCCGGCCGCAACCAGGATCAAGCCAGCATGCTGAGGCACAAGGTAAGCAACGACGGGCACGACCAAGAAGAGCACGGCCGAGGTCAAGACCCGGATGGCGCTCTCGCCTCCGACGAAACTCCGAGCATGCACGGTGAGGAGTCCGACCGAGCCACACAACGTCGCAAGGACCGCAACCGTCCATGGAAGGTACGCGGCCAGATACACGACCAGCGGAAAGTGTACGAAGTAGACCGCGGCGAAACCAAACCCATGAAGAACGCGACCCACAGGAGAGAGACGAACGAAGGCATAGCCCAAGGAGAATGAGAAGAGCATGAAGAACCACGGTGCCATGCCCAACAGGCGAACAAAGGCACGCATCGGTCCAAGATGATCAGGTAGGAGCACGCCGGCAGCGAGCGATGTGAGAACACGTGGAAGGTCCCAGGTAAGAATTGAGCGGCCGCCGTCCGTGACAACCGAGGTGGGAGACATGCTTCCGATCGGATAGTCGAGCTCGCCGTCGAGGCCCTCTACCGTCATGGCCAACTTGAAGTTCGACTGCGGCGAGGCGTTCGCCTCTCCCGACTCTACAGCCGTCATGTCATAGGCGAACGACTCGAGACCGCGCACGTGGTACTTGAACTCGAACGTCATCGCCTGCTGACCATCCATTTCTCCCGTCCACAAGACCGTCTTCGTGTCGCGGATGTACTGCGTCTCGGAAGGCGCTTCCTTGCCATCGACGAGGAGGACGAGATTCGTGCTGACCATGCTGGCACTGTCTCCCGGGAGCGGGATCCTGAACGCCAGGAAGGCGGGCGCGGTGGAGGGGTTCGTCACCACGTAGACACCGTGAAAGTCGGCTTCATACGTCGGATACTCGGTGAGCCCGCGCGCTCGATACTCAACCTTGAGCCCTACTTGGATGTCTGTTCGGTCGATCGGGGCCGTCGCGAGCTCAGCCGTGGCCGCATCTTGCCGACGCCACTGCACTCGAGGTCCACCTTGAACCACGGGGCCGCCCCAAATGCGTCGGACCTCCTCGGACCGCAGGGCGTCTCGGTCGAGTCGGCCCTCGAGGCGGTGGGCGAAGAGACTCCAGCCAAAGGCGAGAACGAGGGCGGCGAGCAGAGTCCCCACGATCGAGCCGCGCGCGTGGGTCCAAAGAAGTCGGAAGGGGGAGAGCTTGTTGGGTTTGTTCGTGAACATGCGCTCGCGCTCATAAGCACGCCTAGTGCCACCCCCCATCGTCCCGAGATGCGTGCCCAAACTAAGACACGGAGGCTAGCCGTGGTCCGAACAACCACGCGGGTGCAAGGTGGCGGCAACACCTCAACGTCAACCTCACCCTCACGAAAACCCATCCGCCCGCACGCCTCCGCCCGCACGCCTCCGCCCGCATGCCTCCGCCCGAACCCTCCTATTCCTCTGCCTTCGGGTCTTTCTTCGCGCTATTTTTGTTTAGTTCATGATGGACGCTCAGAAGCTCAAGACTTTGGTGCTCACACGCCTTCGGGCGGCCACGTTGGACGATCTCCAAAAGGCGACGGACGTTCAGCGAGAAGCCACCGCCGACGCGATTCACGAAGAGGCGCGCTCGGAGGGCTCAAAGGACACGCGAGCGATCGAGCAACAATACCTCGCACGCGGCCTCGCCCTTCGAGTGGAGGCGCTGGGCGAGGGGCTCGCGGCGCTCAACGCGATGTCTCTTCTCGAGTTCCCAGTAGGGTCGCGGATTGCGCTCTCCGCGCTCATCACGCTGACCAGCGATCAAGGCGAAGAGCAACGCTACTTCCTCGCGCCGGCTGAGGGAGGACGACAGCTCGCGATCAACGGCGACGTCATCCGCATTGTGACGCCGAAGTCGCCACTTGGTCTTGCCCTGGTGGGGCGGAGCGCTGGCGATGCCGTCCTCAAAGGGGGCATCGAATGGGAGGTCACGCACATCGAATGATGGGCCAAAGCGGCGCCCACAAAGACGTTGATCCGTCATCACGGCGCGCATTCGAAAAGCGCGTAAGAAATGCCAACCTCGTCGGTCATCGTCAGTACGCTGAAGAGTGTAACGCTGTCGTCGAAATCGTCATAGAACCACGCACTCGGAGCGAGGAGCTGTTGGTTCACCTTGACTTGAATGCTGCTCGGCATCGGCCGACCGGCCAGCCAAAATCGTGAGGAGCGCCCGGCAAGATACGGGGCGAGCTCCGAAACGGTGTTCGAATACGGCTGGCAAATCGACACCGCGCGACCGCCAGTAAGCGCGGCGACTTCGATCGACAAGGGCGCATACCATCCCCAACCGTCATCCGTGTCGCAACCGGGCTCACTGTTGGCATCGAGAGGCACGTCCATCGAGACGATCGCGTGCACATGGGCCCTGCCCTCGCCTCGCGTCTTGCCCTTGAAATGCCCCACGAAGTCGAACAGCGGTTCCAGCAATTCGCCCTCGACGTAAGGTTCCTCATCTGTCGTCAAGAGAACGATCGAAAGTGACGCCTCGTCGCGCAGGAACCCGGCGTTCTCTTCGTCGACGACCCGATCGCCGATCGATCGAAAGGCGACCAGTAGAGCATCGTATAGACTCCCCGACTCAGGCGGGAGCGTGCCAGCCGGCGGCACGTCGTCCGGGAGCATCAGCGTTCGAAACATCGCCGTTGGGTCGGCCGTCGTCGGCGTGATGGCGAATGCTCCGGCGGCCGTCCGCAGAAAACGACCCGCCGAGTCACGCCCCATGGCAGCCACCGCGATCCGATAATCCATCGGCGGCGTCGTGCCATCGAGCGCCGCCAAGAGGTCCGGAAAAGCATCCACGAGATTCGTCCGCTGCCGCGACGTCTCCTCGGTCATCTCTACGACGAAGATGATGTCAGCCGGCGAAGCCCCGGGGGCCCCAAAAACCTCGGTCGTCGCGTGGTCACTCTCTGCGGTCACTCCAACGCCATGGATCGGGACGGCCAGCCGGGTGCCATCTGCGAGATCGATGAAAACAACCCCGAAATGATCCCCAGAGACCAAGGGTCGAAACCTCACATCGAGCTCGAGAAACACGCGAGCTCGAAACACAAAAGACGTCGGAAGGCCGCCGAACCAAAGCTCGAATGCAGAGGAAGATCCGGGGGCCAACGCCATATTCTCCACGCCCTGGCTCGCAGCGCTGTCGTTATGCACCCGCAAGTAGCCGGTCGGCGCGTCACAGCCAACCACCGCTCGCCCAACATCCAACACGCGTGGCGCAAGTTCGAGAGCAAGCGGCCCTTCGCGCGTTCGTCCCTCGAGCGTGATGTCGACCCCCACCGACTCGCTCGCGCCGAAGGACAACGTCGCCTGATGTGCTCCGGCGGTCGAAGAGTGATAGGCGACGAGAACCTCCTTGGTCGCGCCAGGCGCAAGGGTCCACGACGCGGAGAGCGCCTCGGGCATCATGAAGGCGCTGTCGCCCGACAAGGTCACCGCATCCATCGTGCAATCAGCGTCGCCCTCGTTCTCGACCGACGCCGACAGAACGCGGTCGACGGACGGAAGACTCTCGCCAAAGTCGAGCGCGCGTTCTGCGGCCACCAGTCGACACCCCTCGACGGCAGGCTCGATGGGGATCGGTAGACCTTCTCCAACCCCCGAGAGCTGGACCTCGGCCGGCCCTCCGAGGCCATCGTGGGCAAGACGCAAAGTCGCGGTCACCGTCCCCGAGACGGTCGGCGCAAAGCGCACGTTGAAGGTCGACGATGCGCCGGCGCCAAGTGTCCACGTCATGTCCGAGAGCGGCCATTCGAAGCCTTCCGTCGAGGCCTCAAGCATTGATGAAGTCCCGCAGGCAGCACCCGACAGGTAAGGCAAGCACAGGTTGACCGCTCGATCGCCGGTGTTGCGGATCGTCACCGATCGAAGCTTGCTCTCCCCGACTTTAACGCTGTCGAAGTCAACGTGTTCGACGCCGACCTCCAGCGGACCCCCAAGGCCAGCAGAGAGCCTATCGTCGTTCGATGAGCAGGCAAAAACCAGTGCGACCAAGGGCAGGCCCAGAGAATATGAAAGTCGTCGACATAGCCCGGGACCCTCGAGTGACCGCATCGTGTCTCTACCGCGCATGCTCGTATCCACGATCATCTCCACGCAACTGTCCATCTCACGCGCCGGTCCGTCGATTCGTCTCAATCCAAGACAAGCAACGCAGCGAAGACCAAGAAGCTCAACGCAGACGGAGTCGGAAGCGTTGGCGGCACCCACCGGCGCGATGGTCGGTATCGAGCCGCAGCCGAACGCTCGTGCCCGAGACCACCGCATGCTGTCCCGTGTTTCCGCACTGGCCCGCGTCGCCGTCGGCTTCGAATTGAACATCGAGCGCCAGGTCGTCTCGCCCCTCGAGCGAGAACTCTTGCTGACAACCGCCAAACCGCCCATCTGTGTCGATGCCATAGACCGACGAAAGAAGGCCCGCCGCCGAAGCGATCGGGATCTCGCGGGATCCTGGGTTCTTGCACTGCGCTGGATCACCGTCCGCGTAGAAGTCGATGCGAATGCGAAGTCCCTCGAGTGCGTTCAGGGGGTCGATGAGTCCGAATTGTTGGTCGCACCAACCGTTGCGCTGATCGGCGTCGATGCGAATCACCTTCGACCAATCTCCGAAAACAACTTCCTCGGTCCCAGAGAACCGACCATTGCATTGCGTCGGATCGGCGCCCGCGCCCGGCTCGAACCGATGAACGAAACGTACCGCGGCAAGCCGGTCGAGGTACGAAGGGCCTGCATCGTACGCTGGCGTCCCGGCATCGTACGCCGGAGCTCCGGCATCATAGGCCGGCGATCCTGCGTCGTAGGGCGGAGTCCCGGCATCGTACGGTGGCGCGCCCGCGTCTTCGGGCGAAGTCCCAGCATCGTACGGTGGCGCGCCCGCGTCTTCGGGCGAAGTCCCAGAGTCGGTGCCGGCATCTTCTCCAGAGGGCACGACGCCGCCATCCGTGGCCTCGGGGGGCAATTCTGTGGGCGGTCGCACGGATCCTCTCGGTCCGAGGCCCGCCCGCGGATAGACCCAGATCATTTCGTCCTCGAGCACGTAACCCATGGGGTTGCCGGTCAAGGTCGTGTAGAAATGATCGCCGTCCGTCGCACTGTACCAGCGGTGCAGACGAACCCGATCGTCATCCTTCGCTGGGAAGACATAGCCGGTCACCCCTTCGAAGACGTAGCCGTCGATCGCTCGACCGCCACCTCGCGTCGTGTAGAAGTGGTCGCCCGCCGTCTCACCCCAGTACCGATACAGCGGAACGACACCCTCGACGGAGCCCGAGCAAATGAAGATGTCCTCGTCCTCGAGGACGTAACCGAACTGATTCTGCGCGAGCTTCATCTCGGCGTAGGACGCGGTGTAGAAATGGTCTGCACTGCTTCCGCTATACATTCGGTATAGACGCACCGAGCAGTCTTGGCTGAGTGCATCCGCATCTTCCAGGGCTGCATCGCCGCCGGCCCCACAGGCCGTCATCAAGAGCAGGCCAAGGGCGGCAAAGGGGGCGGCGGGTAGGCGTCGGGATCTCGTCATCACGCGTCGTCGCATGGTCGAGGGGCTTTGCATGAGGCGGGCCAACCTCAAAATCGCACGCCACGCCCCTTTTGCTGCAAATCCTGAAGTCGACGGATCGGAAGTGTCTCGTCAGGCGATCGACGCGATCGAGAACGTGTCGCACGCTCCTGCCACCGACCGGTCAGCGCAAACCAGAAGGCGGGGGCGACGATGCGTTTCCACGTGAGGGCGGTAACCCGTGCCGCCGACGCTTGGTCCACAACGTTCGCATGTGGCAACGTCCGCGCCGTGGCTAGCCCCGCTTTTCACCCCCAACTCCGCCCCGCATTCGCCGCCAGGGTTCCGCCATCGGCGTCGCGCCGCGTGCTTCTTCGGGCCAGCACCATTGGTCTGCTTGCGTCGGGTTGTGGAGCGTGGACAACCACCGACCCGGCGACGGGTCCCCGCCCGTCCGCCTGGGCGACCGCGGTCGAACGGACGTCACTCCCGAACCTTCATCGCGTCAGCGATGTCCTGTACCGAGGCGCGCAACCCGATGAGGCGGGCTTCGCCGAATTGAAGGCACTCGGCATCAAGACCGTCGTCAATCTTCGTGCCTTTCACTCCGATCGCAGCGAAACGGGCGCTCGGGGTCTAGGCTATGAACATATCTCGATGAAAGCATGGCACCCGGAAGACGAAGACGTGCACCGTTTCCTTCGAGTCGTGACCGATCCCACGAAGACGCCGATCTTCGTTCATTGTCAGCATGGCGCAGACCGGACCGGCGTCATGACGGCGATCTACCGAATCGTTGTTGAAGGATGGTCGAAGGAGGAAGCGATCGATGAAATGACCCAGGGCGGTTTTGGGTTCCATTCGATCTGGACGAACCTCGTGGACTACGTCCGGGACCTCGACGTCGACCATATCAAGAGTCTCACAATACCTGCCGAGGCCGACGGACCGACAGATGGCTCGGCGCTCGAACGGTCGAGGACCAAACGAATCGCTACACACTAGAACGCCAATCGGTTCAGAACCAGCGTGATCACGAGACCCTCGAGACCCTCGAGCGCATCGAGATGCGAGCAAGACTATGAGAAGAGTGCCGATCGCGAACCGCGCCCGGAACGAATATCCACCGCCGGCGACGAAAGTGCTGACGACGAGTCGTGTGACCTCCCACCCAGCTTGAAACGACCAACCGTAACCGTAAGGGCACGCGCCTGCGACGCCATGTCCTCAGCGGCGCTCGACGACTCCTCGGAGCTCGCAGCCGCTTGCTGGACCGACCGATCCATTTCGGCGACCGCCAACGTGATCTGCTCGAGACCCTGCGCCTGATGAAGACTGGCCTCCGCGATCGAGGAGACGACGTTCTGAACCTTGTCGACGGCCTCGGTGATGTCACCGAGCGTCTGACTGACCTCGACCGACATCTGACCGCCTTCGGTCGCCAAAACGACGGACTCTTTGATGAGCGACTCCGTTCGCTCCGCGGCGGCCTTCGAGCGCAGCGCGAGATTTCGAACCTCTTCCGCAACGACTGAGAATCCACGACCCGCGTCGCCCGCTCGAGCCGCCTCGACGGCCGCATTCAGCGCCAGCAGGTTCGTCTGAAACGCGATCTCGTTGATGTCGCGAATGATCTGCGCAGTGCTTTCGGCCGACGTCCGAATCCGCTCCATCGCACCGACCATACGCTCAACAACGACCTTGCCGGTACGCGCGGAGTGATTGGCGTGCTCCGCGAGCGTCTTCGCATGCCCGGTGCTTGCGGAGTTCTCGCGCGTCTTTCCTGACATCTCCTCCAAGCTTGCGGCGGTCTCCTCGAGCGCTGCCGCTTGTTGCGATGCCCCTTCCGCCACAACCCGGGAGCTGGACGCGATTTCTTGGCTGGCTGAGCTCACGCGCGTTGCCGCGCGCGCCACCTCTTGAAGCGCCTCGTCGAGGACCTTCGCAGCCGCGTTGACGGCCTCCTTGATCTGAGCATGTTCGCCCTGATACGCGCCATCCACGCGGGCCCTCAGATCGAACTGACCCAACCGTTCGAGCACCTCGCGGGCCTCAGTGATCGGCTCCACGACGGCGTTCAGAGTCTGGTTCATGCCCTCCACGATCTTTCGATATTCACCACGATGCGCCGTGGAGTCCGCGCGAAGCCCGAGATTTCCGCCGATCGCGCCCCGTGCGAGCACATCCACGTCCCGGAGCAGCGCGAGGATGTTGGTGCGAACCTGATTGACGGCCTCGGAAAGCACAGCTTGTTCATTGGGCAGCATGGGCATCTCCCTCGAGAGATCGCCGGCGGCGTAGTGCTTGATGAGGTCCGTCGCACCGAGAACAGGCGCGACCACCGTATCGAGGGCCCCGTTGACGCCAAGCGCGAGCTCACGATACGCGCCGTCCAGGCCATCCGTCCCGCATCGCGCCCGCAGAAATCCTTGCCGTTGCTGCTCGGTCATTCTCCTCAACTCCTGGTCGAGGTTTCGGAGTGCGCCCACCGATCGCTCGAGGCTGACCTTCAAGGGCACGAAGTCACCGACGAAGCGTTCGGAAATGGCCTGCGGAAAGTCACCGACCGCAACCCGCTCGAGGTAGCGAGCCGTCGTCCTCACCGGCAGCGCGACCGCATCGAACATCGCGTTCATGCCTTCGATGACGCGCCGGAAACCTCCCGAATGAGGCGCAGCGTCGGCCCGCCTCGTCAGGTCGCCTTCGTGGGCCGCGTCGAGCAGTTGGTTGGCGTCATTGATCAAGAATCCCACGTGTTCGACGACCCGCTGGAGAGCTTGCGAGAGCTGAGCCACTTCGTTGTCGCCTTCGGTGTCGATCTCGACGTCTAAATCTCCACGGCTAACGCTGTTCGCAACGTCGACCAGATGAATGAGAGGCCTCATCGCGATGTTCGCCAGGTGAGTAGCCAGGAAGCCAATCACGAGAATCACCAAGAGGGCTGCGATGCCGCCTTTCAACATGCCCGCCCTGAGTGTTTCGGTGGCGCGATCTCTTGCATCCTGGTAGTCGCTCACATACGAGCTCGCGCCGATCACCCAATCCCAAGGCTCGAAATAAAGCAGAGCCGCGAGCTTGTCGCGCGACTCTGTCTCGTCCTTGTTCTTCCAAGGATAGAACTCGTAGTCGATCTCCTGGCCGTGCTTCGGGATGGCCTTCTCGATCATGGACTGAATGAAAAGGCGCCCGTTAGCATCCTTCGCGCCGTAGATGTTCTCGCCATCTCTCTTGCCTTGGTAAGAGACGATGTAATGACCGCGGTCGTCGCCCTCGCCTCCGACGACGAAGACATACCCGGTCTTGCCGACAACGATGCGCTTGAGCTCCTCCTTGACATCGTCGATCGCGGTCGCCGGCAACGATACGGAATAGGCACCGACAACCTGCCCCTTGGCGTCGACGAGCGGACGGTAGATGGCGGCCAGATCTTGACCGACCACTTTGGCAAGGCCTTCGTATTCCTGGCCCGCCAGCAGCCGAGCAATGATCGGATCTGGGCCCCCGTCCGCTGTCCGAGATGGTATGTAGGTGGCGAGGGCGCGCGCGCCGTCGGCGGCTTTCACGCTCGTCGCAACGCGCAGCATGTCTCCGGCGTCGTTCATGCGCTGAAATACGGTGGCGGAGGCTTCCGGAAGAACCGCAGACACTTCATCGACGAAGCGAACCGGCGTTCCGGAGGAGGCGACCTGGCCCAGCCAATGCTCCCCGAACATCAGTTTCGGGAGAACGACCTTCGTCGCCTCTCGAGTGCGCTGATTTGTCGCAGTCCATTCCGCCGTCTCGGCTGCGAGCTTCGCGGTGCCCCCCGAGCGCAGCCCGTTGGAAAGCAGCGTCGCACCTACGGCGAGCTTTCGCGAAAGAAAGAGATTTGCGGCACGGCACATGGCCATCGCGCTCCGGGCAATCTCAGCCGTACGTTCCCGCGCGGTAACTTCGATCTCGCCGTCGAGGCCCGCTTGAAGGTCCTTGCTCTGCAGCCAGAAAACAGCGGCCAGCGACGCGGTCGCAGCAACCGCAGCGCCCACGCCAAGCCCCATGACTTTTGTCCGAATGCTCAGATGCTCGCCAACCATGAAAGCTCCTACTGCGTAGACACACGCCAAACAGTACCGAATCGAGACTATCGGTTGCGTGTCTTGGAGGATTCAATGAGCCCGGGTCGGAGCCCCGAGCTGGCCCGACACGCTTGTAGGGTGCACGCGAATTCAAGGCACACACGGCCGCCGCGAGCGCAGCTCAACCGCGTGTACTCGCTAAACGGACACCGTATCTGAGGGAGATGAGGGAGATATGAAGTCGGGGTGATAGGATTTGAACCTACGACCTCTTGATCCCGAACCAAGCGCTCTAGCCAAACTGAGCTACACCCCGAGGTCGGGGCGAATAGAGCCTCGCCGAACGTCGATGTCAACGAAAGACCCAGGGGTTCGGCGGATTCCTGATCCAAGGCGGATTCCTGATCCAAAGCCGGCCGAACCTGCTAAGAAGCGAGATCCCGCATGCCACGGACCAAACCCGATGGGCGCGCCGTCGCCATCGAAACCCTCCGCAAGGTCGACCATGAGCGGGCCTTCGCGGCGTCGTTGCTGCGCTTTGAGCTCAATCCGCTCACACCCGCCGACCGTGGCTTGGCGACCGAGCTCGTCTACGGGGTCCTGCGCCGCCGAGGACACCTCGACGCCGCCATCGAGTGGGCCGCCCGGCGGTGCATGAAGGACATCGACCCTCGACTGCATACAGTACTCCGCGTCGGGACCTACCAACTGATGTTCCTTGACCGCATTCCGGCCCGTGCCGCCGTTCACACGACCGTCGAGATCGCCAAGCGCTACGGTGGTCCGCGATGTGGGGGCTTCGTGAACGCTGTATTGCGGCGAGTCGCCGACGCAACACCCGAGGAACGCCTCCGACCGGCGCCCGCCCTCGAGGCCGATCCGGTCGGTCACCTTTGTGGCCTTGGAAGCGTCTCGCGGTTCGTCGCCGAGCTGCTGCTCGAAGCCCTGGGCGCAGCCGACGCCCGCGCCTTCCTGCAGGCCAGTCTCCTACCCATACCGCTCACACTTCGCGCAAACCTCCTCAAAGTCGATCGCGACGCGCTCGTGCGCGAGGTCGGAGGCACACCTGGCACAAACCCCGCCGCAATCCGCCTCCCGGGATCGGTCGGGATCCTCCCCAGCGAGCTGGCTTGCGTGGCCGACGGGCGAGCCACACCCCAAGATGAAGCCGCTATGGCCGTCGTCGAACTCCTCGATCCACAGCCCGGTGAGTCCATCCTCGACGTGTGTGCGGCCCCGGGCGGGAAGACGACGCATGCCGCCGAACGCATGGGCAACCGCGGGCGTATCGTGGCCACCGACCGGCATCCCGAACGGCTCGCGCGCGTCGAAGCGGCCCGGGACCGACTCTCGCTCACAGCCATCGAGGTCACGCCCGTGATGCCAGAGCGCCGCGCGCAGTTCGATCGCGTCCTCGTCGATGCGCCGTGCTCAGGCCTCGGAACGCTCCGCCGACATCCCGAGATCCGATGGCGCCTGAGCTCCGACGACGTACGGGCCCTCGCGAAGACCCAGGCAACCATCCTGGCTGAGGCGGCGGAGCACGTCCGCCCCGGTGGCATCTTGGTCTATTCGGTCTGCACGGTCACGCGCGCCGAGAACGAGGACCAGCTGCAAGCGCTGGACGAGAACTTCGAGCGCCTCGACACCTTCGTGAGCGGCCCTCACCAGCCGGGCGCGCCCGATGGGTTCTTCGCGGCCAAGCTCCGGCGACGAATTCGCTAAAACTGGCGAAAGCTACATTCGCTGGCAAGATGAGCGCGATGACTCGGCTTGATACTGGCTCACCAGCCTCACCAGCCTCACGGACTTCACCGATTTCACCGATTTCACCGATTTCGCGAGCCTTTCCGATCTCAGCGGCCTCGCCCAATCAAACGAGTGCGACAGCTCCGGCCCGCAACGCTACGGGGTGGGCGACCCCGCGCGCGGGCACCGTGTCGGTCCTCGTCGGCGCGATCGTCGTCGGAGGCAGCATGGGCTGCGGTGAACCACCGAGGGCACGTCCGGCCCCTGCCGCCGCCGCTTGCGCCGGCCTCGTCGTGTCGACCCTCGACGAGGCCGTTGCCCCACCGGCCAACGTTTCAGCATTGGTCAGCGTCCTCGACTGCGACGCCCAGCCGCTCGGCTTTCGATTTCAGCCCGACAATTTCGAGTTGTCCGAAGACGGGCAGGTCTTGTCCGTTTACGAGGCCAATCGCATCATCGTGCCCGCAAACCGTCAGACGACGCAAAGGACACTGATCGCGCTCGATCTCTCCGGCTCCATCGTCCGCGCGAACCTCAAAGACACCATGATCGATGGGGCCGCGATCGTGGCCCGCGCCGTCGTGGCTTCGGATCATCAGGTCGCGGTCTTCGGCTTCGACGGCCGCCCAGATCTCGTGCCATTCTCCGGCTTCACTTCGGACATCGGCGCGATCGAAAGCGCCCTTCAAGTCGCCCGAGCGGCTCCCCTCGTCGACGACTCCACCAACCTATACGGCGCCGTCAAGAACGGACTCCGTGTCCTCGACGAAGCGATCGGCGCCGAGGCGAACGACTTTTTCAACGTCGCCCATGGCTCGTTGGTCCTCTTCACAGATGGCAGCGACCGCGCAGGCCGCGTCAGCGCTTCCGACGTCAAGAGCGTGCTGGATGCAACACATCACTCGACCTTCACGATCGGACTTGGTCCCGAGATCGACGACCAAGAACTCGCTGCCATCGGACGTACTCAGCACTTCCTGATCGACAGCAAGGCCGAGATCGAAGCCTCGTTCGACGCCATCGCCCACCAGGTGAAGTCACAGGCCGAATCGAAGTACATCGTCAGCTATTGTTCGCCGGCGCGTGCCGGTCAAAGAAAACTGCGCATCGTCGTGCGTTCGGAAGAACGCGTGGGACAGACGACCGTCACATTCAACGCCGACGGCTTCGGCGCCGGCTGCAAGCCCGAAGACTCTCCTCTCCGATAGGAGGGACAGAGGCACTCCTGGTCTAGACACTCCTGGTCTAGACACTCCTGGTCTAGGCACTCCTGGTCTGGGCACTCTTGGTCTAGGCACTCTTGGTCCCCATGCCTACGATGATCTTCCAGGCCTCGGCACTGACGGGCTGCACCGAAAGGCGCGCGCCCTTCTTGATGACCATCATCTCCTCTAGGCCTGGCGTCTCGCGCAAGACCGGCAACGAAACGGGCGTCTTGAATCGGCGGTCCGCTCGAATGGTCACGCCGTACCAGCGCGGATCGTCCGCCTTCGAATCAGGGTCAAAGTACTTCGATCGCGCATCGAATTGGCTCGGGTCGGGCGAGCCAGGTCTCACGACGACTGCGGTGCCGACGATAACCTGCGGCTTCGCGTTTGAATGATAGAAGAGGACGCCATCCGAGGATTTGATCTCGTCGCGCAGGAGATTGCGTGCTTGATAGTTCCGAACACCATCCCAGAACGTCGATCGATCGGGCGCCGCTTCGAGATCATCCCACGAGAAGGTCTCAGGTTCTGACTTGAACAGCCAATATCGACGAGCCACGTTCGCAGCTTTGCGAACGGCGCAAGCATTGGTCAACCGAAACGCTCCACAACTTGGCTCAACCGTGGAGGCGACCAGGCATCACCGTATTCGCAACAACCTCGGCTTCGTGGCGTCCGATCGCGTCGAGTCGTGCCTCGACCTCGCTGTCCGGAAACATCTCGCACGCGAACTGAAGATAGGTCTCGGTGTGACGTTCCTCGGCCTCGACCAATTCACGATACATCGAAGCCAGAACCGGATCGCTCGTCGCAAGCACGTCGGCAAGAAGCGTCATACGCTCAGAGCTCCGCGCCTCGATGTAGGTCGCGACGAGGAGCATGTCGAGCATTCGCCCGGGTTCGTCACGCCGGACAACAGTACCCAGCTTCTGGGCGTAGCGACTCGGTTCGAGGCGACAAAGCTCGAGCCCTCGCGCCCGCAAGACCGCCAAGACGCGCTCGAAATGTCGCATCTCCTCCCGCGCGAGCCGAGACAGGGGCCTCTGCATCGAGGGCCGGTCCGGATAGCGGAAAAGAAGCGTGATCGCGGCCGATGCGGCCTTCTTCTCGAGATGGGCGTGGTCGACGAGCAGCTCATGCAGCTTGCTCGTCGCACGGGCGGCCCACGCATCGTCAGTCGGCGCGTAAAGCTTCACGCGGCTAGCCCCCGCTCGGCTTCGTGGATCGCCGCCGATCGGCCTTCTTTCGCGCCCGCTTCACGGCCGTCGCCTTCTTGGCCGAGCTCCGCGCCGGTTCGAGCGAACCTTTCTCCATCCGTCGCTTCGACCCCGCCCGCGAGCTGTTATGCTCGACGCGATCCTTGTCGCGGCGATGATCTCGGTACCCAACCAGAACGGGCGCCCCAAAGAATCCATACGTGCGGCGGAGCTCGTTCACGAGAAAGCGGCGATAGCTGAAGTGAAAGAGTTCGGGATCATTGACCGACACGAGAAAACGCGGTGGGCGAGCGTCGATCTGAGTCATGTAGTAGATTCGGCCGCGCTTTCCCTTCTTGGTCGGAGGCGAATGATTCGCGGTCAGCGACTCCACGAATCGATTGAGCTGACCCGTACTCACACGACGCGAATAGCCGCGATGAACCTTCTGGATGGCGGGGAAGATGGCCTCCGTCCCGAAACCGGTGTGCGCGCTCGTAAAGACAATCGGCGCGTAGGACAGATGCTTGAGGTCACTCCGAAGCACCTCCGTACTCTCGCGCTCCGTCTTGCCTTTGCGGGCCAGATCCCACTTCGAGACAACGAGAACCACGGCCTTGCCCTTCTCGTAGGCGAACGCGGCAACCTTCGCGTCCTGCGCTGCCACGGGCTCGGTGCCATCCAGGAGCAGCAGCGCCACATCGGAGCGCTCCAGCCCCTTGAGCGCGGCCACGACACTGAACCGCTCGAGTCGCAACGCGATCGAGCGCTTCCGCCGAATGCCCGCGGTATCGATAAACAAGTAGGGCTGCCCTCGATGCTGCACGAGCGAATCCACCGAATCCACCGTGGTCCCCGCCACGGCCGAAACCAGGTGCCGGTCTTCGCCGATCAGGCAGTTGATCAGCGAAGACTTGCCGGAATTCGGCCGTCCGATCACCGCCACTCGAATGGGAGGGACGCGATCGAGATGGCCGTCGACGGCGAACGAACCATCGCCATCGGCATCAGGCCCGGCATCGCCATCGGCGTCAGGTCCGGCATCGCCATCGACGTCAGACCCGGCATCGCCATCGACGTCAGACCCGGCATCGCCATCGACGTCAGGCCCGGCATCGCCATCGACGTCAGGCCCGGCATCGCCATCGACGTCAGGCCCGGCATCGCCATCGAAGTCATCATCCATGGCGAGCCTCTCCGCGCGTGCGCCGACAGGCTCGATACGCATCGTCGGTGCATCGTCGTTTGAAACGAAACCGCGACTGGTAAGCGCCTCGATCACCAGGTCCTCGAGCTCACCTACGTGGCGTCCATGGGAGGCGCTCACCGCAATCACGGGCGAGAAAGCAAGACGATGGAACTCATGTGCGAGAGCCTCTTGCCCCGAGCCATCGATCTTGTTCACCGCCAACACGACCGTCTTGTTCCCGCGCCTCAGACGGCGGGCGATCTCTTCGTCCTCCGGCATCACGCCCGCACGCCCGTCGGTCAGGAAGATGATGACGTCGGCTTCGTCGATGGCGAGCTGTGTTTGCTCGAGGACGCGCTGCGCGATCGGGTCCTCCGACCCCGGGTCAAAGCCGCCTGTATCGACCAGGATGATGTCCATCTCACCCGCGTCACCGTCCAGTACGGCGTCCGCATAGATGCGGTCTCGCGTCACACCCGGCATGTCGTCGACGATCGATCGCGCACGCCGAAGAAAACGGTTGAAGAGCCGCGACTTCCCCACGTTCGGGCGCCCAACAATGGCCACGACGGGCTTGTCTTTGTGGCTCGTCGAATTCATGACTCAGGCGTCTCTCGAACGGTGGGCGTGTTCACGTAACCGAGATGCTTCAGAAGACGCGCATCTTCAGACCAATCAGCACTGACGCCAACCTCGAGCCCAAGATACACTTGGGCACCCAGCAAGTACTCGATATCCTTGCGCGCACGCATGCCGATGGTCTTGAGTCGTTCGCCGCCCTTGCCGATCACGATCCCTTTCTGCGAATCACGTTCGACGTGGATGCGGGCCTCGATGCGCACGAGATCCGGCCTTCCATCTTCGAAGGCATCGATCGTAACCGCGACGGCATAGGGGAGCTCATCTTTGGTCTCAAGGATGATCTTCTCGCGAATCATCTCGGCCGCAATGTCGCGCTCTGCCGTCAACGTCATCGTGTCTTCATCGTAGACAGCCTCTCCCGCGGGAAGCGCACGCGCCAATTCGAACACCGCCCGGTCGAGACCACGGCCCTTCAGAGCCGATATCGGCACAATGGCCGCGAGTGACGCCCCCAGACGCGCCTGCAGGAGCTGCATGAATAAGAGCAGGCGCTCCTTCTCGGCCACGCGATCCATCTTGTTGATCAAGACGACGATCGGCTTCTTCGCGCGCTCGACGATCTCAGCGATGCGTTCGTTGCCCGGTGTCAGCTTAGCCTCAGCTCGGGCCTCAACCACCCACGCGATGACATCGGCGTCCGCGACCGCCCGCTCCGTCTCCGCCACCATGAAACGATTCAGGCGTCCTTCCGCCCGATGATGGCCTGGGGTGTCCAAAAGCATGAGCTGCGCGTTCGGGACATGAACCACGCCCAGTAGGTTACGACGCGTCGTCTGCGGCTTGTGCGTTGTGGCCGCAATCTTCTGGCCAAGCACGGCGTTCAAGATGGTCGACTTCCCGACGTTCGGACGCCCAACCAACGCAACGAAGCCCGCACGGAAGGCGCCCGGTACGCGCTTCCAAGACACCACCTGCGGACTGCCGCGGTCCGCACTGATGCCCTGCTCGGCGCTCCGCCCACGCTCCGCGCCGCGCCCGCGCTCCGCGCCGCGCCCAGATTCCGCGCTGCGCCCTCGCTCCGCACTGCGCCCACGCTCCGCACTGCGCCCGCGCTCCGCACTGCGCCCACGCTCCGCGCTGCGCCCAGATTCTGCGCTCCGCCCACGCTCCGCGCCGCGCCCAGATTCCGCGCTGCGACCACGCTCCGCGCTGCGCCCACGCTCCGCGCTGCGCCCAGATTCTGCGCTCCGCCCACGCTCCGCACTGCGCCCACGCTCCGCGCCGCGCCCAGATTCCGCGCTCCGCCCACGCTCCGCACTGCGCCCACGCTCCGCGCCGCGCCCACGTTCCGCACTGCGCCCACGCTCCGCGCCGCGCCCACGCTCCCCGCTGCGCCCAGATTCGGCGCTCCGCCCACGCTCTTGTTCCGCCGTTCGGGTGGCGGAACGCCCCGTGGTGCGCCGTCCAAGCTCTCGCCGATCGTCGCGCCGCTTCCCTTCGACCTCAAGCGTCTCGTCGGAGACCTCGCGAGAGACCTCGCGATCGTCCGGTTTCTGCCCACGTTGACCGCGGACCCGAGCGGTCGCCCAGGGGTCGCTCGAAACCTCGGCGACCGGTCGCCGGCGTGCATCCGCAGTTCGTTCGCGCGACGTCGCACGCGGTTTGCTGCGCTTCTCGGGTGCGGTCTCGGTCTTGTCGGACGTGTTTCGCGTCCGAGGTTTGGCCCGGGCGAGCCCACGAGCCGAATCGCGGCTGCGAGGTGGAGACTTCTTCATAGGTTCGACTATTTTCCTCGCTCAATGGTGAGCGTCTCGATCAAGACGGGCGTCACGGGTTTGTGCGCCGAGTCCGCCTTCGTGCGGGCGATCTTCTTGACGACCTCTAGGCCCTCGATGAGCACACCAAACACCGTGTGCCGCCCATCGAGATGGGGCGCCTCGCGTTCCGTGATGAAGAACTGAGAGCCATTGGTGTCGGGGCCCGCGTTGACCATCGACAAGATGCCCGGTCGGTCATGCTTGAGCGCGGGGGAGAATTCATCGGGAAAGACATATCCCGGACCACCGCGACCATCACCAAGCGGACAACCTGTTTGGATCATGAAATCCGGAACGACGGAATGAAAGGTCAGTCCGTTGTAGAAGGCGCGTCGAATCCATCGACCCGTCTTCGCGTCAAAGAACGGACGTAAGCCACGCGCCAGGCTCACGAAATTTGCAACCGTCTTTGGTGCACGCTTCTCGAAGAGACGAGCAACCATCACGCCTTCGGACGTATGGATGCGGGCCAGAAGAAGCCCATCGCCCTCGAGTCCCTTGAGCGCTTCATCAAGGGTCATGACGCGGCCATGAAGTGGATCCTGGCGCCCGTCGTCGGGGCCCTCGCGCAC
This sequence comes from Deltaproteobacteria bacterium, assembly GCA_016713425.1. GTDB lineage: Bacteria > Myxococcota > Kuafuiibacteriia > Kuafuiibacteriales > Kuafuiibacteriaceae > JADJPE01. The sequence continues at coordinate 427,810 of JADJPE010000005.1, forward strand.
AAGGGGCAGCCCGTCCTCGCCGTGGGCAGGCACCGCCCCGTTGGCCCCCTGCGCCTGGGCAAGCGTTTGTTCGTCGCTGTCGTCGCTTCCATCGCCCGCGCAAGTGCACCCCGACCCAACGAGGGCAATGGGCAGCCACGCTAGGTACCCGAACCGCATCGACGCAAACTCTGCCCTTGGTCGTCAGGCGTCAAGATCAAGGTGTTCGAGGGCGAGCGCTGCAGCCTGCTGTTCGGCCTCTTTCTTGGTTCGCCCCTTCCCCTGCCCAAGAACGTCCTCGCCCACCAGGATCTCCACCACGAAGGTCTTGTTGTGGTCGGGCCCGCTCTCCTGGACCAGGCGATAGGAAGGGGTCAGTCGACGAACCGCCTGGACCCGCTGCTGTAGCTCGGTCTTCGGATCTCCGCGGTCGGCCATATCGAGATCCGGCATGACCAAACGCCGCACGATCACATCGTGGACCTTCTCGATGCCCCCTTCAAGATACAGCGCCGCCATCAACGCCTCGAAGGTATCCGCAAGCAAGGAGGGCTTGTTCCGACCGCCCGAGAGCTCCTCGCCCCGACCAAGGCGCATGGCCTCACCCACACCGAGCGACTCGGCAATCTTGGCGAGGGCGTGCTCGCTGACGATCGAGGCACGCATCTTCGAAAGCGCACCTTCGCGAGCCGTCGGGTGCCGCTGCATCAGGAGCAAAGACACGACGAGATCGATGACGGCATCGCCCAGAAACTCGAATCGCTCGTTGTCACGAACCCCGGCGAGCGAGCACTCGTTGACGAACGACCGGTGCGTCAAGGCCTCGAACAGCAGCCCCTGATCTTCGAACAGATGATTCAGCGCATGCTGCAGTTTGACCGCCGGGTCACGATGAGGATGGGGTCGTTCCTGTTGCGCCCCCTGCACCCGCTGCTCCCCCTCCATACCCGGAGCACCTTGGGTGCGCTCAGCATCGTGCGCTGCATCCGACGCATCCGCCGCATCCACTGCATCGGCCGCATCCACTGCATCTACCGCATCCACTGCATCGGCCGAGGAGATGGACGACGAGGCGGACGAAGACGAATCGGCTTCACGGGTTCGACTCACAACGCTGACTCCTCAATCCACCCGCCTCCGATCACTTCCACCCCCTGGTAGAAGACCACGGCCTGCCCCTTGGCAACGGCAAACGCCGGTCGATCGAACTCGACGCGCACGCGATCTTCATCCACCGCATGGACCGTCGCGGGCGTTCCTCGGTCGCGATACCGAATACGAGCGGTCACCCGCACGGGCGTCGCCGGCCGACCCGAGATCCACGAAGCTCCACGAGCCACCAATCCGCGACGACCGAGCTCCGCGCGCGCGCCGACCGTCAGCGTTTTCTTGGATGCGTCGATGTCGAGGACATAAAGCGGCGAAGACGACGACACGCCGAGCCCACGACGCTGCCCGACCGTGAAGCGCATGACGCCCTCGTGTTCTCCGAGAACCTGCCCCGATGCATCCTGGATGGGACCTCGATGATCACCCGCAGCCGCGGCCTGACGCATCACGAAGTCCCCGGCACCAGCACCACCCACGAAGCAAACCTCCTGGCTCTCGAGCTTGTGGGCAATCGGCAATCCGGCGCGTACGGCACGCGCTCTCACCTCAGCCTTCGTCAAGTCACCGATCGGAAAGACGAGACAGCCCAAGATGTCGGGAGAAAGACCAAATAGGAAATACGACTGGTCCTTGTTCGCATCGCGCCCTGCGAACAAGCGCGTTCGACCCGCGGCGTCTCGGGTCACGCGCGCGAAATGTCCGGTCGCGAGCGCAGCGCAGCCCAGTCCCATGGCGCGCCGATACAAAGTGTCAAGCTTCACGAAGCTGTTGCAGCCCACACATGGATTCGGCGTGCGCCCCGCGAGATAGGCATCCACGAACGGACGCACAACGTGCGTATCAAAGGCGGCGCGCGCATCGACGACATAGAACGGAATATCGAGCGCCTCCGCCACACGCCGAGCGTCTTGAAGATCGTCCGGCGGGCAACAGGCACGCGGCGCCGCGGGGTTCTCGGGATCGGGGTCATGCAGTCGAAGCGACAACCCGACGGGCAACGCCCCCGCCTCCTTCAGACGAAGTGCCGCGACGGCGGAATCGACCCCGCCCGACATCGCCACCGCGACCCGCAGGCCAGCGAGCGGCTCGAGGCTCACCGACTCGAATTCAGCGTCACTCCTTCGAGTGACCTCTGCATCCGAGCCTAATCCTGGATCTGGATCTGGATCTGGATCTTCGAGATCTGGGTCGGGACGGAGATTGCGGTCGAGTACGGAATCAAAGTGGAGAGGCGAGTCCGCTCGATCGTCTGACTCAACAGACTCGTCAGACGATGGCGCCTTCGCTTTCGTCGTCATGCGCATTGTCGTCATCGTCGTCGGGCGCGGCGGCAAGATCCTCCGTTGCGTCATCGGCGTCATCGAGCGCCGGCGCCGGATAGCCTGACGCGTCGTCACTCCCTACCGCGACCGGGGATCTCGGCCGTGCTCCCGGTGCGTAGTCAACCCGCTCTTTGAGCTCTTTGCCTACCTTAAAAAACGGAAGTCGCTTTGCGGGAACGTGGATCGTTTCCCCGGTTCGAGGATTTCGACCGGTATAGGCGGGATACGCCTTGCTGGTGAAGCTCCCGAAACCACGGATCTCGATGCGCTCCCCTCGCTTGAGGGCCTGAGTCATCTGGTCGAACACCAAGTTCACGACCTGCTCCGCGCGCTTCTTCGTCACCTTCGCCCGCTCCGCGAGTCGTTCGACGAGTTCCGACTTATTCATCCCGTTCCCCAAGTGCTTTTCCGTTCGAGGGTCTATCCGCTCCCGACAGGACTCGAACCTGTGGCCTACGGTTTAGGAAACCGTCGCTCTATCCAGCTGAGCTACGAGAGCACCCTACTACTTTGTCCTAACGCGGCCAGAAAGCGCTGTCAATACCGGTAGATATGGCGCAGGCCGTCGTCTGAATCCGGGGATGGAGGGCCGGCCAGGCGAGAGCGAACCGGGGGAAGCGCACCTGACCAGGGCCAGGCCACACTCCAGGTCTCTGCAATGATTGGGTAAAATCAGAAGGCGACGATGCTGTGGCACCGGACGGCGCCGAGGCGCGACCGACCTTCCAGAAAGGAAAGCTCCACGACGAAGGCCGCCTCCAAGACTTCGGCGCCAAGACCACGAATCAGGTCACAGGCTGCGGCTGCGGTCCCCCCCGTGGCCAGGAGGTCGTCGACAATCACCACTCGGGCGCCCGGCCCCACCGCATCCTCATGCACCTCGAGCATGTCTTCGCCATATTCGAGCGCATAGCTCTGGCGGCGCGTTCGCCAGGGGAGCTTGCCGGGTTTTCTGACGGGTACGAAGCCAACCCCGAGCTCAACCGCCAGCGCGGCCCCAAAGATGAACCCGCGGGATTCGATACCCACGATGACATCGGGGGCGAGCGGCCGATATCGTTCGGCGAGAGATGCACAGAGGTCGCGGTGGATCGCGCCGTCGAGCAAGACAGGCGTCAGGTCCTTGAAGACAATGCCAGGCTTGGGAAAATCCGGAACGTCTCGGATCAGGCTTCGAATTCGGGTCGCCAGCGTGCGGGTGCCTTGATCGTGCACCGTCCCCTCTTTGGCCTGGCCGGGGGCTTTCACCTGCGCGTGGTCGGGTGCGTGGTCGGGTGCGTGGTCGGCCGCGTTCACGGCACTAGGACTACGAGCCTTCGGCAGCCCGGATCAAGGAAGAAATCGTCGCGGGTCGACCGGCTGGACGCCTTGGCGAACCTCGAAGTGTACCACCGGAGCGTTCGCACCCCCGGACTGGCCGACCAAGGCCAAGACATCTCCCACCGCAACCTTGTCCCCGGCCTTCACACAATTCTTCGCGTTGTGGGCGTAGACGGTGAGGAGCTTCTCGCCATGCTCGACAATCACGAGCTCGCCGTAGCCATCCTGAAAGCCCGCATAGCGGACCCTTCCATCGGCCGCCGCATAGATCGGTGTTCCGAGCGGCGCCGCGATGTCGATACCATCGTGCGGCCTATCCTCGACATGCCCAAACCTCGACACGACGACGCCATCGACCGGCCAGCGAAGCTTTCCCGCGGCCGAAGACGCACCTTCGGCATCCGCCCGCTTGAAATCTCGACAACGCAAAGCTGAAACGTCGATGGGCGCCGCGAGCGCCCCATCCCCGCCATCCTTCTTAACGCCCGCCCCCACCGAGCTTGAACCCGCTCCACCTGCGCCGTCGCCTGCGCCGTTCGGTTTTCCGGGAATGACGAGCGTTTGGCCCACGCGAAGCTTGGTCGGATCGTCGAGCCCGTTTGCCTGGGCGAGCGACTCGACGCTCACGCCGTACTGGACCGCAATCCGATAGGCATTCTCGCCCGGCTGGACTTGGTGAACGCGGGGCGCCACCGGGGCTTCGCCGCCCAAAGCGCGCGCACCCGCGTCGCCTGCACCGCGTGTCCCTGATGACGACGACGACTTGTCACCCGTTCCCGCCCGCCCTTCGGCCGCCGCAGACGACGGACGCCGGCGCACCGGCGCTCGAATCGCGCTGCAGGCCGACAACGCGACGGCCATCGTGGCGGACACGGCCGCCAGAACGCCCAGGCCGCGCCACGACCTCGCGCTCATGCGTACGGCTCCGGCTGCGCGTCGCCCGGAGTCTCGGGCAGGACCGGCTCGACGCGCTCCATGCCTTCGACCTTGAAGGCCTCGAGGAAGCGGCTCATCGAGGCCCATCCGGTCATGTCGATGCTCACCGGCGTGACGGAGATGACCCCGTCCAGGATGGCGTTGCAGTCGCTTCCCGGAATGTCGAGCGGCGGAGCCGGTTCACCGCCGATCCAGTAGTAGGGCGCCCCACGTGGGTCATCGCGGCGATGCACCGAGTGCTGGAAGAGACGATGGCCCAGGAAGGTGACCTGATATCGGCTGGGTCGCCCCCGCGGCACGTTGATGTTCAGGGTCGTGCTTCGGGGCACGGCGCCGCGCAGCGCCTCGACCGTCACCTGGCGCGCAAACATGGCCGCGTGCGCGTAGGAGCCATTCTCGAGCTCGGCCAGCGAAATCGCGATCGACGGGATACCGAGCAACGTCCCCTCGGCGGCACCGCCAAACGTCCCGGAGTAGTGCACATCGAAGCTTAGGTTCGGACCGGCGTTGATGCCCGAGAGAACGACGCTGGGACGCGCCTGCAAGATCTCGTGGACCGCCAAGTAGACGCAGTCCGTGGGCGTGCCCCCGCACTCGAACCAATAGGGCCGGATCTCACGGCATCGCAGCGGCTCGAGCAAGGTGATCGCATGCGAAGTGCCGGAGCGATTCCGGTCGGGCGCCACAACCACGACGTCGCCAAGATCGCTGGCCGCATCCGCGAGCGCAGAGAGCCCTTTGGCCTGGATCCCATCGTCATTGGTGATCAAGATGAGGGGTCTCTTTTCGGGTTTTTCTTCCGCGCCAGCCAGAGTGCGCGCAGCATAGGGCGCGTCCGTAGGGCAAGCAATCCGATTCGCCGCTCAAAGCGTCCGAGATCTCAGTCCCACGACAGGCGACCCGGCGTGCGAATACGAACCCGCCCCCGCCTCACGGTCAGGCGGTATCCGTTCGACTGCAGCGCCGCACGCCCACCGGCATGCTTCGCAAATACCCCCAATAGTACTGGCCCGGCCCGACGGCCCGCGTTCGGGCCCGCAACGCTTTGGTCGTCAGCACATGCACGACATCCTGAAGCGTCTCATCGCGCGCGATCACCAGCTCGTACTCGTACTCGTACTCGGCGTCGGAGTCCGAGTCAGAGGCGGAGTCGGAAACTGACTCGGATCGCTTCTTGGCTCCGAGCTCACCGTCGGGCTCACCGCCAGACCGGAACCGCGGCTCTCTGACACGCTCGACGGAGCTTCGATCCACCGGCTTCCACGCGAATGAAAGCGTCGGCGATGCGCCGGAGAAGCCCACGACAGCGCCGTCTCTCGGAAGCAAAAGGCGGTTCTCGACGGTTGGCGCCTCAAGAGCCGCATCGCCTCTTTGCCCAACATCCAGATCCCCGCTTGGGTCCACGCTCGGATCTACGCTCGGCTCTCCGCCGCCTGCCATCCCGGAGGGCGCGTCTCGGCTCGGCCCCGCCCCATCCAAGATCGCACGCGTCTCGCCCGAGGCCACGTCGAGCGACCGGCCCTCGTCCGAGACGACATGCGCCTGCCCGGTCGTTACGGAGAGCGCCACAACCCCTTGGCCGTCGGCCGAGAGCTCATAGCTCACGCCGGCCTTTGGGGACGAAGGCGAGACGCGCAGGCGCCGACCGTGCTGGTTGCGAACAAGGAGCTTCTGCCGAGATGCGTTGGACTCCACGCGCGCGCGGATCCGACCCCGGAGCACACTGATCTGCCCCGCCGCTACTTGACCATCCTCATCGCTTTCGTCCGGAGCCTCGATGACGACCATCGAGCCCGCACTCACATAAAGCATGCCGCCGCGTGCAAGTTGAAGCTCAGCCGAGGACTCGTCGGCCGTCTTCACCCACACCCCTGCGCCGAGTCCCATGCCCACCTCCAACGCATTCCAAACCAGCGTGCTCGCGGAGTGATACCGAACGTCACCTTGAGCGCGCACGCAGCGCGCGAGAACGACACCCGTTTCGTCGGACGACGGGTCGCAACCTATCCATTCGCACCCTACGAAGGAAAAGGACACGCAAAGCGTGAGAGCGCCCGCAACCTTCCGCGGCCTTGAACGAACACCAACCATCATGTCCACAACCCGCGCGCGCCAAGCTCGCGCCCCGCGGGAAGTCCCTCTCGTTCGTCGTCTCCGGTTCTTCTCTCGCGTTGGTCGTCGCCGTCTTCATCGTCGCCGTCTCTATCGTCATCGCGATCGTCAGAGCCATCGCGATCGTCGGGGTCATCGCGATCGTCGGGGTCATCGCGGCCCTCGTGCGCGCCGAGATCCTCATCGTCCTCATCGTCCTCATCGGCCTTGAACCGGAAGCTGAGAACCAGGCACTCCTGCTGTTGACGCATCGTCGCGGCAATCTCATTGGAGGCGAGGATTGGGCCAATCTGCGCGAGACTTCCGTCCATCGACGCCAGGACACCCGGCGCGTCCGGACAAGCGACATCGAGGATCAACGCGCTCGGCGCATGTACGAGGGTGAGCGAGATGCGATCGCCACGCAGCGCGGTCCGCACGCAAGCCTCGAGGACGACCAGCAGGATCTCGCGCACTTCACTTTCGCGCGCATCGACGTGCGGAAACATGACGGCGTTGGGTGCCTGGACTTCGATCGCAACGCCGTTCGGCGTGGACTGGGCTCGAAAGTTCGCGACGGTCTCTGACACCGTCATCGCGAGATCAACCTTACGCCCGACCATCCCCACGACCGTCAGCGCGTGGTCGACGGTGCCTGAAGCGCGATCGAGCAGTGATCCGAGTCGCTTTCGAACCGCCGCGTCGAACACGGAGGACGTGGCCGTCAGAGGTGATTTCGAGCCCTGAGCCACCGGCGGGAGCTGATCGACGATCTCGCGCATCTCCTCCAGCGTCGGCGTCAACTCCGACTCGAGCCAGTCGGAAACCTGTCGATGCACGGCCTTCGTCTGGTCAGCGGACATCTTTCGATGAATGCGCAAAACCTCTTCGTCGCGGGCGCGGAGCGCGCGCGTCATGTCCCCGAGTGTGCGCGAGAGAAGCCCGACTTCGTCGTGTCCCGAGATCACTTGCGAAGCCGTGAAGTCACCTTGACTGACCTGGATTGCGTGACGCGTAAGGAGACGAAGACGTCTCGTCAAACCTCGTGCAAGCACAAGGCCGATCAATACGGCGCCCACGAGAATTGCCAAAGCGAGCTGAGCCACCCGATTCGTGACTTGCTCGATGGCGCGGTCGGTAAGGCTTCGCTTCGCCATCACGATCGCGCGCAGAGGGCCGTGAGAAGTCCAAGTCGCGGTGACGGGCGTTCCGTCCGGCGCGACAAGATCTTTCGATCTCAAGGCACTGTCCTGGTTGTGGCTCAAGACCTGGATCAGGTGTTCATCGGCCGCCCAGAGCTCACGATCCGACGTCGACCAGAGCACTCCGAGCGACGCGTCCACCACGAACGCCGCGAGATCCGATGGAACGAGATGTTCGTCCATGAGGCTCTTCGATTCTACGACGGCAATCGCCACACCACCGCCCATCCGCACTGAAATCACGAGACCTTCGTCGCGGCGCGCGAGAAAGGAAAGAACCCCTTCGGCGGCCGACCTGGCCTGCTCGATTTCCGTCGCCGCGGGCAAAGGCCCACGCAAGGCAACGCATTTCGTGGCGCACCGGGCGAGCGAGGCGAACACACCGAGATCGAGACGCACGACATCGCCCGCCGCAGCCACGACCGCGAGACGGTCGCGCCATCGTTCGAAACGGAGCCGAACCGATCGCAACACGAATCGCGAGGTGAGCTCGGTGACGCCATCGACATAGAACTTTCGATCTTCCTTCACGTTCGACCGAGCCATGATCCCCAACGTCACGACTGTCCCGATCACGATGAAGGCGATCAACGCGAGGATCTTTGTCGTCAGACCAACGCCGCGGTGAACCGCACGCGGGGAACGAACGGAGCCTAGGTCGGGCGTCCCTCGCACGAACGGCTCAGTGGCTTCGGCGGCCTTGGACGACTTCAACGACTCGATGCCCGTCCATGCCACCGGGTCGGTCGCCGGCTCCGTCACGGCGCGTTCTTGCTCACCACCCTCGTGCGTCGGACGTCGCGCGCGATCGACCCGGACCGTGAGCAAAGACGGTAAGGTGGGCGCAACGTCAGAGTCCGCACATCCATCGGCCGGTTCTTCGACGACACGCCGCTCAGCCGCATCGCGCGCCGTCTCCGGCCGCCGAGCGGGTGAATCGGCGGCCGCCGGCATTCCGCCCGATTGTTCGTGGGCGCGCTCCGACCCTTCAACGCGCGGAGGGCCGTCGATCCACGACGGCCCCAGCGGCTCGGGCCGACACCACATCGTCGGCAAACCGGCTTTCGTCCGGCCGGAACGATGCCAGGCCGCACTCTCGGCGGTCGCCGCGAAGAAGTGCTCAAGTCGACTTCGTTCGACCCGATCGTAGCGAACCAGCATGCGCCCGCCCTCGCGACTCATGCGTTGGCCAGAAACAGCAGCCAAATCGACATTGATCGCAAGGCGAGGAACCGCGAAGCGAACCACGATGGGCGTTCCGGCGGCCGGACCCTCGCCTTCGACTTTGACCCAAGCGAGGCCACTCGACAGCTCTGAAATAACCGGCTCGAGCAGGAGAGAGAGCGCGTCGAATCCACGCAACATGACGGGCCTCGAACTCAGTCGACCCGCCAGCGACGAGACCGCGCGTTCCTCGCGGATGAGATAGGCCGCCGCGCGCAGCTCCGCGAGCCGACTCTTGACCTCGGCGATCGACGGGCGGGACTCGGGCTCTTTTCGCAGCATCTGGGAGATGAGCGCGTCGAGAGCCGGCGGGATGCCGGGCCAGCACGAACGCGGCGAAGGCGCTTCGTGAAACGCATGCATGACAAGGAGCTCGGACGCGTCGCGTCCCTCGTGAGGACGGCGCCCAACAAACAGCTCAAAGGCCATGACTCCGAGCGAGTAGACGTCGGTTGGCGGCCCGACCGGCTCGGCGCGGGCCTGCTCGGGCGAAATGTACTCCGGCGTGCCCAGCGCATAACCTTGCCTATCCGGCCTTCCTTCCGCGAGCTTCGCGATGCCGAAGTCAACCAACCGCACCGATGGGGGCGTCGACCCGCTGAGGATGAAGACGTTGTCGGGCTTCACATCCCGGTGCAACACGCCGTGTTGGTGGGCTGCCGACAGAGCTTCGCAGAGCTGCTCGAGGATCTGGAGCGCTTCGATGACCCCGATGCGGCGCGTTCGCATGAGTCCGAGCAAAGACTGCCCGTCGAGCCACTCCATGATGAAGTAGCTACGGCGATCGGGGAGTGTCCCAAACGCGAAGACGTCGACGATGTTGCGATGACCGATCTGATTCGCCGCGCGAGCTTCATCGACGAAGCGACGCACGATCTCTTCGTTCCGACAAAACTGGCCATGGAGAACCTTGACGGCGGCACGCTTGTTGATGACCGGGTGGCTGGCTTGGTACACCGCACCCATCCCGCCGACGGCGAGTTTCCGCTCGATTCGGTATTCGCCGACGAGTGTCCCAGGAAGGAGGTCGTCCATGGTCAGCGACAACGCATCAACCGTGGGGTCAACGCGTTCCATGATTCCGGCCATCGTGGCCTAGAGCGGCGAGCGGGTCAAATCAGCCCGGGAAATCAGAGACTTTCGACGATCGGCGCGCGACCGAGCCTCCGACATCGTACCTTTCAGGTCTTTGAGGACATGCGCCCGAATCTCACACCGGGACCCCCCGGTAGATCGAGAGGCAGGAATGCGCCACTATGACGCAGGCGGCTCCATCGATGCGCTTTGCCCACCCTGCTCGCCCGCTTGGCTTGGCGCTGATCGCCTCTACCCTTCTTTGGGGCGCACGAACGGCCGCGTACGCTTCGGGCGAGCGAGGACCAGAGACGAGGTCAACGCTCGAGGCGCAAGAAACGCCCGAGGCGCAAAAAACGCTCGAGGCGGAGAAGGTCGCCGTAGCCGTCGAGCACGAGGGTCCGCTCGTGCTTGGCGATTTCGAACAGGTGTCCCTCCGCATCGACGCCAAAGAGAACCCGGCGACCGCCGGCCGCCCGGTTCGCGCGTCGGTCAATGTCGGCCAGATCAGCGACGTCGAGCGCATCGGAGACGGTCAATACCGTGCGATCTTCACCTCTCCGAAAACGCGCCACCCGCAAGTCGTACTCGTCGCCATCTGGCGCGAAACAGGCCCCGACGCCGAGGTCGAATTCGTTCGCATCCCCCTGTATGGGAGAACGACCCTCCCCATCAAGACATCGAAAAACGCGCGCGTTCGAGTCGTCGTAGGCGACACGGTGTTCGGCCCCGTAAGCGCGGACGCGAAAGGTCGCGCGACCGTGACGGTTGTCGTCCCCCCCGGTCTCGACGAAGTCGTCGCCATCTCCGAAGATCCGACGGGTGAAAGTCAAGCGACCGTAAAGACCGGTGTGCCTCCCTACAATCGGCTCACGCTGGCCGTGACCCCATATCTCGTTCGCGCAGACGGCTCCTCTTCGGCCACGCTCATCGCATTCTACGATCGCTCGCCGCCCCCGCCGATACGCAATCTGCAGGTGACGTCGAGCGGAGGAGAAGTCTTGCCCGTCAGCCAAGCCGAGGGACGATACCGGTTCAGCTACACCCCGACCCGGAACATCCGAAGGAAGCGGGTCACGCTCCGCGCGAGGGTACGTCAGGATCCGGCCGCGCAGGCAACCGCCCATCTCGCGATCGGCGTCCCCCTTCCGGAGGCGATCTTGCTCTACGCCGGCGAGGCCAAGCTGGTGCCGGGGCGTGGCGGAAGCACGACGCTGTCCGCTTTCGTGGTCGACCGCCTAGGGCTCAATGTCCCCGGCGCCACGATCACCGCTACCTCGTCTGACGTCCGCGTCACCGCTGGCGAAGCCTCGCCGGAGGGAGAGATCTTCGTGCGCGTATTCGACCCCGAGAACTATCCGCGAAACGGGCGAGCAGAGTTGTCTTTGCGCCTTCAGCGCGACGACGGCTCGACACTCGAAACGCTCGCCACCATCGGGGTCGAGCCTCCGCCCTGGCCCAGCAACGTTCGATTCGAGATCGCCCCCGAGAGCATGCGTGCAGAGCGCGGGACGCCCATCGTCGTCGACCTCCACGTCGCGAAGACCAACGGCGAGGCCTTCGTCGGCGACGATCTCGTCATTCAAAGCGAAGACGCGGCGGTTACACCGCTCGTCCAGGTGGATCCGGATCAAGGCCACTATCGAACAACCATCCAGCCTCGGTCCGGAACCGACGCCATCGTGCTCCTTCTGACCGACAGCACCGGCCACCTACGCGTCAGGCACGAGCTTCACCTGCGTTCGGACGTTCCCATGTTGACGATCGGCCCCCGGCTCGGCCTCGCGTTCCATCCAAACGTCACACCCGAGGTAGGCGTAGAGGTCGGCGTCCAGGCCCGGATGAGACGCATCATCGCGGCCGGCTACGCGCGTGCAACCTATCGTCGGACGCGGGACGAGTTCCCGGCCACAAGCGTTTTCTCGAGAGAATACCGCGTCGAATCGACGCTCACCTTGCTCCCGCTCAGCGCGGGCGCGCGCCTCGCGGTGGCTTTCGACGAGGACTTCGCATTCCAGGCCTACGTCGGCGCCGGAGTCACCCTCGACCTCTACCGCTACGAAGCGCAACATACGTTGACCGACATTCGCACCGACACCGAGCGCCTCGGCGGGCGCGCGCTCGGCTTGGAAGCTTTGGCCGGGATCGAGCTCTACCGTGCCTATCTGGAGATCGAAGCCCAGCGCGTCCAAATTTCTAATGAAGCCGTCTCGGTTCCCGCCTGGTGCATCGCCGGCGTCATCGGCTACCGCTTCGGCGTGCTTTAGCCGCGGTCGCGGATCATCGCATCGCCACGTCGAGCCCAAGCGCGCGTACGACGTGCGGGTAGATCTTGTCCGCGAAATAGTGACTCCCGGGAAGCGTGAAATGTACGCCGTCCTCGAGACGAAGCGCCTGTCGTCCTCGAAATCCGCGGACAAAAACGGAACGAATGAGCCGGCGGCGGGTTCGGAAGTACGTTCGCGTGGGGACATACTGAACGCTCTCCCCGAACGTGGCCATGGCGTGCTTCTGCGCGTCTCGAACCTTTCGTAGCTTTCGTTCGAGGTGCGGAACGTCCATGAGTGGAAGCTCGAGCCAAAGGACTCGCGCGCCATCTCGAATCAATCGTTCGACGAAACTTCGAAGACGCGCCTCGTAGGCGGGACGCCACGCCGGCGTTCCCCACCTCACGCGCCGACGCCCAAGCTCGCGCCCGATCAGGTCTTGTCCATCGTTGCCGCCCATGATGACGACCACGAGGTGCGGCGCGTGCTTCTCGACTTCCCGCTCAGCCTCGGACCACCAATCGAACACATCGGGGCGCGCCAACCCGCTCGCACTCTTCCCCCGCCGACCGGCGGCAACGCGTGCATGCCGGTCGAGCCTCTGCTCCAGCGCATGCCCAAAGTCGGTTCGCGCAAAGCTGTCCCCGAGAATGAGAACTCGACGCGCTTCGTGGGCCTCATCCACCGCCGTGGTGGTGGTGGCGCTCGACGTCGACGTCGTCGTCGTCGTGGTCGTCGACGCACCGCGAGCGTCCGCGACCAAGAAATAGCTCGAGAACACAATGAACGCGAGCGCCGTCCGCCAAAAACCCCACCACGATCCCATGAGAAGCAGGGGATAACTCGCACGAGGAGACCGCTCGAAGTCAACCGGCGTTCGTCCGGCCCGGGAGAGAGCGTAGAGCGTGGAGCGTAGAGCGTGGAGCGTGGAGCGTGGCTGACGATACGCCTTGACAGACGCACGATCTTTCGTCGGGTGAGGACAAGTCGGAGGGGATGCGCCGCGAGCCGTACGTTCGAAGTGCGAGGAGACCACACGCGAAGCAACAACCGCTCCTCGACACGCATCCAGGCTTGCAGTTAGGGGGCACCCCCTTCTAGGATTTGGCCGTGGGCGGCGGAGCCGAGGAAAAACTTCGCCTGCGCGATATCCTCGACGTCGAGGCCATCCAGCGCGCGATGGACGCCTTCCATGCCCTCACCAACGTGGGCATCGGAATCATCGACCTCGATGGAGAGGTGCTGGTCGCCACCGGATGGCAGAAGATCTGCGTCGACTTCCATCGAACGAACACCGAGACCTGCAAGAACTGTATCGAGAGCGACGTTTTCCTATCAGCCGAAGTCGGACCCGGTGAGTTCAAAGCGTACCGATGCAAGAACAACATGTACGACATCGCGACGCCGCTCTTCGTCGATGGACGCCATGTCGGAAACATATTCCTCGGCCAGTTCTTCTTCGAGGACGAACCACCGGACCGCGAGAACTTCCGGCGCCAGGCTCATCGATACGGATTCGACGAACGCTCGTATCTTCGAGTCCTCGACGAAACACCGCGCTGGACACGCGACCGAGTCAACCTCGTCATGCGCTTCTACGCGCAGTTCGCCGACCTCGTTTCGACGCTCGGCTATCGAAATCGAGAGCTGAGGCAAGCGCTCGAACAGCGCGACTCGTTGCTCAAAGCGCTGAGTGAAAGCGAAGCCCAACATCGCGCCATTATCGAGACGTCGCAGGACGGATTCCTTCTCTTCGATCTTTCGGGGCAGATCTTCACGGCAAACCAGGCGTGTGCCGAAATGCTTGGATGCTCGCGCGAAGAGTTGCAGTCGATGCGCGTGCGCGACCTCCAAGTCGACAGCCCAACCATCGACATTCTCGATCGAGCCATAGGCGCGACGACGAAGGGTGGCGATCTATTTCAGACGACGGTGCGAGCTCCGTCGGGGCGCATCCTCCAAGTCGAGGTGACGCTCTCCCATTGGCCTATCGACGGCGGGCGCATCTTCGGATTCCTGCGCGACGTCGAACACAGAAACCGCGACGCGATCATCCTCAATGCACGAGTGGCATTGGCCCAGATCGCGACAAGTGGGACGACACCCGAAATTCTGAACCTGGCCGCAACATACGCCCAGCAGCTCACCAACAGCCGCGTTGCGTACTGCCACCTCATCGATCCCATGGCCGCGGGGGCCTCGACTGAGCCCACCATCACGCACCGAGGTCACGCCGTAGGCGGCAGCGCAGCGCCAAGCGAGATCGTAGCGTTCGTGGAGCTCACCGATGCCCGTTCGCGCTCCGCTTGGCAGACCGCCTGCCAAACCCAAGCGAACACCTTTCTCAACGAAGGCCTCCGCCTCTTGAACGTTCCGATCGTGGTCGATGAAAAGACGGCCGTCGTCGTTGGGGCTGCTCTGAAGCCGTGGGCCTACTCGCCGGACGACGCGGCAGTGCTTTCCGAGCTTGGCGGCATCATCGCCGATGTCGTCGAGCGAAAGCGAGTCGACGAGCACATTGCCCATCTCGCGTTCCACGACCCCCTCACCCGCCTACCCAACCGCGCGCTCCTGACCGACCGATTGAAACAGGCGATGGCCAACGCGCGCCGAAATGGCATGCGTCTCGCGCTCTGTTACTTCGACATCGACAACTTCAAGCCAATCAACGACACCGTCGGACATGGCCAAGGCGATCGCGTACTGGTCGAGGTGGCGCGTCGCATCTCGGCCTGCGTTCGCGCCGGCGATACGGTCGCGCGCTTCGGCGGCGACGAATTCCTCGTGCTCCTCGAAACCGTCCGATCGGTGGAAGAAGCAGAGCGAAGTCTGGCCCGCATCTTCGATGCGCTCGTCGAGCCCATTGTGCTCAAGGATGACGAGATTCGCCTACGCGTCAGCGTCGGCATCGCCATGTTTCCCGGAGACGGAGAGGACGCCGACACGCTTCTGCGTCACGCCGACCAAGCGATGTATGCCGCCAAACAAGAAGGTGGCGACCGCTACGAGCTCTTCGACAGCGCAAGGAGCGAGCAGGCCCGAACGACCCAAGCCCGCCTCCAGCGCGTACGCGAAGGACTCAAAGCGGGGGAGTTCGAGCTCCACTACCAACCCAAGGTGCACATGCGAAGTGGCCGCGTCCTCGGTGCCGAAGCGCTCATCCAATGGCAACATCCGAGCGAAGGCCTCTTGTGGCCGGGGACCTTCATGCCCGCGGTCGAGCGAAGCTCCGTCGCCGTAGACCTCGACCAGTGGGTCCTGGAGGCGGCGCTCAAACAGATGTCGACCTGGCGGTCGATGGGCCTCGTGCTTCCGGTGAGCGTAAATCTCTCAGCGCGGCAGCTCCAGCAGGCGAACGCGGCTGAACAGCTCGAAGCGCTGCTGAGGCGCTTCCCAGGAACCCCGCCCGAATGGCTCGAGCTCGAGGTACTCGAAACAACCGCGATCGAGGACACGCCCGCGGTGTCGAGCTTCATCGCAGGATGTCAGCGTCTCGGCGTCAAGCTCGCGCTCGACGACTTCGGTACCGGTTATTCTTCGCTCGCTTACCTGCGGCAGTTCCCCATGAACTTGCTCAAGATCGATCGCTCGTTCGTCCGCGACATGTTGAGCGACAAAGACGCTCTTGCGTTGGTCGAGGGTGTGATCCGACTGGCCGCAGCGTTTCGACTCGACGTCATCGCTGAAGGCGTCGAAAGCGTCGAGCACGGCGTCCGACTGCTCAGCCTCGGATGCGAACTCGCCCAGGGCTACGGTATCGCGCGCCCCATGCCCGCGGCCTCGATCCCGGCTTGGGTTGCCGCCTGGCGCACACCACGAGAATGGGCCGCCTCAAGAACCTTTCACCGATCCGAGGTATCGAACACCGCCCAGTAAAGAAGCCCCTTGCTCGAGGGGACTCAAGGCTCATCTCGGAAACAGTTCACCTTGGAGCCGGGAAGTCGCTCGAGCTTGGACGTCTTCGGATTGACGGTCCAAGCCTCGATCGGACGAAGCGCCTGCCCTTCTTCCACGCGTTCACTCAAGACGAGAACCTCAACCATGCGTCGTCCCGAACGGGCACCGACCTTGGAGCAACCGAGCCCAGAGAACGTCCACTCGGTGCCCGGCCGCGGCACCGTTGGGTGAACAAGGGATTTCGTCTTGCGCGTCTTCGCGTCGTAAAGGAGGAGGTCAAGTCGATCGCCACAGCGTAGCAGCTTCAGCTCATCGCGCTCGACCCAAGCGCTCTTGCGAACATCGAAGTACGCAAAGCCTCGATTCAATTCCTTGCACTCATCGGCTGCGGACGGCGGCTTCTTCGGAACCGTATCGCTCGCGATGGCCGTTGGCGCGCGAGCGCTGAGCGCAAACAGCAAGGTCCCCATGAACAGAAAGCGGCGAGATGAACACAACATAGCGACTTCTCATCTTAGCTCAGCTTGCTGAGCTGGGCCTAGCCAGGCCTAAGCCAGGCTCAAGCCAGGCTTAAGCCAGGCTTGGCTTGACTGAGCTTCCAGAACCGTTCCGAGAGATTGGATCGATTCGACATTTGGCCGCTCAGGGGCATGCTTCATCCTCCGAGCTGAAGAGACGATAGCCCTCGACCTCAAACCAGAGGCGCCCCCGTCCCCAGATCTCGGCGCCAAAGTAGATCCCCGCGATCTCCACATTGGCCCAGGAATCCGTGGGGAAAGGCCATGGATGTTGCTCGAACAGGTCCGAGACCGGGATCAAGAAGTGCCTAAAAGCTCCGTCGGGCTCGACCGAAAGCGTTGGGAGATCGTGCTGGCCGCCCGGCGCCCGGGAGAGATGCTCACCGTTGAAGTAGACGATCTGGCCGCGGCTTATCCCGGGCGCATCCCAGGACATCGCGCGGTCGAGCACATCTTGCGCGTCGTCGACGAAGTCCCAGTTCTTGGTTCGGAAGAGATTGACCTCGAGATAGTAGAAGGTGCCATCCACGGATCGCGCAGAGACCCCAACCGTGATTCTGTTCTTTGCCTCACCGACGATGCGCACCGCCGGGTCCGGGATCACGGCGTCCCAATTGGGTTCCTGGAAAACCGTCACCGGGCGATCGTCGAAGCCACGGTCCTCACCGCGAAGCCTCACATCCATTTCGACGTAGAGGTGGTCCGCGACCGTCGGACGGGGGAGACCAGGGTTCACATCAAAGCTGTCGTTCACAAACGTTCCCGTGTGACGGTCGACGTGGGTTGGGAAGTTCAGCTTGTCGAGCGCCCAACCGATCCGATAGCGCCCACTCGGCAGCGCATAGAAGCCGTAGTTCCAGGGTGATGCGTCCTCGCCTTCAAATCGAGGACGCACATCGCTCATGCGCACGCTTCCCTTGTCGAAGGCTCGAAAATCGATATCTTCGTCGGTTGCGCTCAGAAGCCAGAACGCACCGCCGGGTTCGCATCGGTCTCCGTGGGGCCGTTCGTGCCAGCTTGGAGCTGGCGCAGCCAGCGCGCGGCAGTCGCTCGAAATGCGGGGCGCGAAACTGAAGGACCGCACGCGCGAAGTCGCGGAGCACGCGGCCGTGTTGGCCTGAGCCACGTCTGACGGCGTCGTGTCGAGCGCAAGTCCGTCCTCATCGTGACCGTCATCGGCGTCATCGGCGTCAATCTGACCGTCAACGTCGCCGTCGGTCGGCGGGGCACACGCAGAAGCCGATAGGCCCGTCCCGGCCCCAAGCCCCATCGAAAGCCAACAAAGCAGCGACAACCTCGACCGCCGGCGACTTCGGTCGTCGCGCACAGATATGGGTCGGGGAAGGCACATCCAACGGTTCATTCCGAGAAGAGACTAACGCCCAAGACACCCGGTCCACCCAGCGGTCCGAGGACCGATGGGGCCCCGAAGGTTCGAGTCATGGCCGCGCGCATCGCCGCCCTCTCAACGGATAGGGCCAGGCTCCAGGTTCCATGCTCCGGGCTCCAGGCTCCAGGCTCCAGGCTCCAGGCTCCAGGCTCCAGGCTCCAGGCTCCGAAGTCCACGATCCACGCGGACGGCGCGGATTTACGAGTGCTTGTTGCGTTCAGCGCTTGGAGACCGCGAAGCGGAAGCGCGTGAATCCCGCACGGGCGCACGTCTTCATCACCCGATCGAGCGTTTCGAACTTGAGGCGCTTATCGGCCACGAGAAGAATGATGTCGTCTTCATCCTTCGCGCGCTCGTTCTTGGCTAGCCGCTGAGCGCGTGAACGCTTCAAGGTCTCCTCGAGCTTCGGATGAAAGCGATCTGGGGTGAGACCGACAAGCTTCCCTTGTGCAAGCTTGCCGACCGGCTCGTCCTCGACGAAGAGCTCCTCCATGCCGACCGCAACGTTGATCGACATCTTGAAAGACAGCTCAGAGGTCGACGCGGGCAGCGTAACCTTCGACGCCGACGTCAACTCCAATGTCTGCGCCCCGAAAGAGGCCATCAAGAAGAAGATGATGTTCGAGAGGATGTCCATGAGCGCCGTGAGGTTGAGCCTCGTCGGCGACACATCCTCGTCGGGGACCTTCTTGCCGAAGCGCCGATGAACCGTCTTACCAAGCATCCTGTCTGGACTCCCGCGCCCCGGCTATTGAACGAGCGACGACACGACCACTTTGGTGAACATCGATGGGTACACCGACTTCCCACCAACGATCATCTGGCGTTCTCTCGATGCATCCATCACATCGACGATCATCTCGTACGTCACATCGTTCTCCGGAATGATGACCACGTCTTTGGACTCTCGAAATTTCTCCTTGATCGACCAAAGATGATCGTTGACGGCGCGTGCGTTCACCTTGCCCTCTTTGGGCGGGAAGGTGGCCGCGTACGGCTTCAAATCTTCCGGGAGCATCTGGTTGTTCGACAGCGTAACCGATACCGCGCCCGTGGCCTTGAGGCTCAGCGTCGCCGTCACCTGATTCTCTTCACGCGCCACATCGTTCTCGCCGCCCTCAGAGATGGTGGGCACAGATGCGGGCAAAATTGCGATCACGGCGGCCCCGAAAGAAGCCATCAAGAAAAAGATGAGGTTGGACAAGACGTCCATGAGCGCCGTCAAGTCCGGTGAAGTTGCATCGAATTGTCCTCCGCCACCTCCAGCCATCGTATCTGCTCCCTGTCCCGAACCTCTTCCGAGTCGCCCATCCCCCGTGGGTCCCCGCCTCGCCGGTCCCCGCCTCGCCGGTCCCCGCTTCGCCGGCCTAGCGTCCCGCCGTGCGAAGCGACTTGTTGCGCTCGAGCACCTGTCCCTTGATACGGTTCAGGGCGTTCTCGAAAGATTCGAGCAACAGAGCCTGGCGTCCATTCACGACGAGAAACGTGATGGCGCAAAACACCGCGATCGAGAGGCCAAAAAAGGTGTTGTAGAAGGCCACCGTGATGCCTTTCGCGAGAACGGCTTGCCGCGTGGCCGCATCCTCTGCCTGAGCTCCGCCAAAGGCTTCGATCAAACCGTGGATCGTTCCGAGCAACCCAATGAGCGTGCCAAGGTTGCCGGCCTGCGGAAGAAAGCTGGTGAATCTCGTAAACCTTGGGATCTCGCGGGCGGAAGACGCCTCATAGGCGCGCTCGATCTCTTTGTCAGATTTGTCGGCCTTGATGAGGACATCCTTGGCGATGTTCGACAAAGGATGGTCCCCGGACTGGCTGCAGGTCTGAATCGCGTGCGCGTAGTTGCCTTGCTCGATCGCGGCCACCACGGCGTTGGCAAAAAGCGGCGGCGAAAGTCGGTAGCGAAGCCAAAGAGTCCAGACGCGCATGGCCACAATCGCGACGGCCGCAAGAGAGACGCCGAGATTGACGAACATCATAATGCCGCCCTGGCGCAGCGTATTGAAGACCTCCAACATACTGGCGAGGACGCTACCATCAGCACCGAGATGCTCGCAAGAAACCCCCGAAAGCCCCCACCGCACCGCTCGAGGCAACCACACGCGCCCACCGCCACCACCTACGGCGGAACGGCCAGGCTGCAGAATGCGTGAGTGCTTGGTTGACCACGCGCTCATCCTTCGCAAGGGTGCAAGGGATGACGACGAGTCGGCGCGTATTCCTGGTCGGGGGCGGCGCCAGTATTCTGTTGGGAAGTGGGTTCTACGCCTGGCTGCGGCACCGAGGGTACGAGGTCGACGGACCCATCGATCCCCGGACATCGCCGTCTCGCCCAAAAGCCGTGGGGCTCCCGCATCCAGCCTTTGACCCGGCCGCTTCCGCCACGCTCGCAGTGCTGGTCGACGACCTCCTCCCGGGCGCCGAAGATCTCGGAATCCCGGACGCCCGCAGCCTGGGCGTCTCCCATTTCGTCGGCGAGGCGGCTCGATCGCCCGGCTTTCAATCGGTGCGCGCGGATATCCTGAAGCTGCTGCGGCACCTCGATCTGGCGGCCAAGGACACCGGGGGCTCGCGATTCGTCGACCTCCACCCCGAAGCACGCGGCGAGATCTTGGCGCGCATCGCGTCGGGCGAGCCCGGACGTGGTTCCTTCAATCCGGGCTCCGCCCTGGAACTGACACTGAGGCTCGCCCTCGAAGGGTATCTCGGGCATCCGCATCACGGGGGCAATCGCGACGGGCTCGCCTGGCGAGCGCTCGGAATCGCGATGCCTCTGGATCGGGGCCCGTTTGGTCAAGGGCACCATCACGACCATTCGCCCAAAGGTGTCCCGAACGAGAGCGCCAGGGAGCCACCGCCTTGAAGAACGAAGAGTTCGATGTCGTCGTCGTGGGCTCGGGTGCCGGTGGATCTCCGCCTGCGCTGGTGATGGCTCAAAAAGGGGCTAGGGTGCTGGTGCTTGAGAAAGGCCGTCGCCATACCCGGGACGACTTCCTTCACGACGAAATCTCGATGTGCCGTCGAGACTACTTCACCCCGTTCCCTGTCGACGACCCGCACACGCTGCGCCACGGCGAAACCGAGACGGCACAGCGGACGGCTGCCGGATGGATCAGTCAGTGCGTGGGCGGCGGCACGGTCCACATGAGCGGCTTCTTTCTGCGCTTTCATCCGAAGGACTTCGCACTCAGCCGTCATTACGGGGCGCTTCGCGGGAGCACAGCAATCGATTGGCCGTTCGAATACGAGACGCTGGCGCCCTACTACGATCGTGTCGAGTCCGAACTCGGCGTCAGTGGCGACACGACCGACAACCCCTTCGCCCCCCCAAGGCGCGGCCCCTTTCCGTATCCGCCCATCCTCACGCACCCCGTGAGCGCCTGGATCGACGACGCGGGCCGAAAGCTGGGCCTCCATCCTTTCCCCATGCCTCGGGCGATCATCACGACGCCCAACGGCTCTCGAGGCTCGTGCGTCTACTGCGCGCTCTGCGGCTCCTACGGCTGCGAAGTCGACGCCAAGAGCTCGACGCTCGTCAGTCTTCTCGCGGCGGCGGAAGCAACGAAACGCTGCGAGGTGCGGGCCGAGTGCATGGTCACCGAGATCGAGGTCATGCGTAATGGCTTGGCCCGCGGTGTCGTCTATGAGGACGCCCAAGGTCAGCGCCATCGGGTCGTCGCGCGTGCGGTCGTCGTCGCAGCCAGCGCCCTCGAATCGGCGCGTCTTCTGCTTCTGTCGAGATCATCCAGCCACCCGAACGGGCTCGGCAACAACAGCGGCCAAGTCGGCCGGAACCTTTGCTTCTCGACGCTCGGACAGCTCAAAGGTCGATTCGACTACGCGGACTTCGACGCCGAAGGTGTGGAGATCCTCAAGAACCCGATGCCCTTCGTCGGGCGTGCGATCCAGGACGCCTACGAGGTCGCGCCAAGCGGCGATGTCTTCGGTAAGGGCGGGACCTTTCACTTCCTCTGGGCGCACCCCAACCCCATTTTCGCGGCCGAGCAACTGATCCACGCCCGCGAACACGAACGCGAACGCGACCCGCGCCGACTGATTTTCGGACGGCCGCTCATCGAGCGCATGGCGAAGCATTTTCGAGACGGCCGAACCCTCGAAGTCGAATGCTTCGGAGAATGGCTGCCGACGCCCGGCTGCTACGTCTCGCTCGATCCCAAGATCACCGATCGCTTCGGACTCCCCGCCGCACGCATCACGATCGACCGACATCCCTCAGACCGCGCATCGAGCCAGGTCGTCGTCGACCGCGCGCGCTCGATGCTCGAGGCGCTCCGATGCCGCGACATCGAGGTCGAGGCGGTCGGCGGCGAAACGCTCGTGCTTCAACACGGCACATGTCGAATGGGCAACGACCCCACAGAGAGCGTCACCACCGCTGCCGGGCATCTCCACGAAGTCAGCAACGTCTACGTAACGGACGGCGGGAGCTTACCGACGAGCGGTGCGGTGCCGTCTACGCTCACGATCTTGGCCAACGCGTTCCGCATCGCGGACCATATGGCTGGAGCGATGGGTTGAGTGCGTCGAGCGAACGCCCAGCCTGAGAGTGAGTGTCTGAGTCTGAGAGTCTGAGTCTGAGTCTGAGTCTGAGAGTGAGTGTCTCTCGTCTCTTAGGCAGGCGGTTCGGGCGCGAAATGGTCAGCTCAGCGGCGGAGGGCACTGGGTGGCCTAGCCTTGAAGAGAGGCTGTTCATGTCTGATGCGAAGCCAGTCGTCTTCCGTGATGGTCGAGAAAACGTCGACGACATACGGGTCGAACTGCGAACCCGCGTGGCTGCGAATCTCATCGCGGGCGCAGAAGAAAGAACGCCCGCGCCGATACGGGCGATCGCTCGTGATGGCATCGACGGCGTCTGCGACGGCAAAGATTCGAGCCCCAATCGGGATCTCGTGGCCTCGCAGACCTCGCGGATAGCCTTCACCATCCCACCGCTCCTGATGGCTGAGGACGATTTCGGCTGCGACCTCGAGAAACGGAATCCCGCTCAGGATCCGAGCCCCGATCTCCGGATGTTTGCGCATCTCCTCCCACTCGTCCGGAGTGAGTCGGCCGGGCTTTAGAAGCACCGGGTCGGGAACCCCGATCTTGCCGATGTCGTGAAGCAGAGCACCCCGCGCAATGTGGTCTCGCTCCGAGCCACGGATCCCCATCCGATCGGCGATCTCGAGCGTCATTCGAACCACGCGTTGCGAATGATGGCCTGTCTCACATTCGCGCGCATCGAGCGCGGTCACCAACGCCTCGAGCGTCAGATTGTACGTCTGGTTGATCGCGTTATAGGCGGTTTCGAGCTCTCGGGTCTTTTCGCGCACCGCACCTTCGAGTCCTTTTTGATAGGCTCGGTTCTCGAGTTCGAGCCGTCGACGATCAAGCGCGCGAACGACGCTGGCGGAGAGCTGGTTCACCCGAACCGGTTTGGTGAGGTAGTCATAAGCGCCGTACTTGAGACACTGGACTGCCGTATCAACTTGCCCGTAGCCCGTCATCATGATCACGGCAATGTCGGGATGACGGCGCCTCAACTCGCCGAGAAGCCACAATCCATCATGATCGGGCATCTTCAGATCGGTCACGACCAGGGCGAACGGCTCTCTCTCGACCAAAGAAAGTGCACGATCGGCGCGATCGCTCGTGACCGCCTCATAGCCTTCGTCCTCGAGGATTGCGGCGACAATCTTGCGGACGCTCTCGTCGTCGTCGACGATGAGCAGCCGGCGCTCCGCCGGAAGGGTCATGTCGGCCGCCGCCCCTGAGGCTGGCCCCGCCCCCCCCCTCGACCCGACAAGCCCAGCCGCGGGAACCGTTTCCCCGATGTTTGGCGACATCAAAGCGAAGATATCGGACCCGCATCCATTAGATCTATGCCGGATCCGTTCGAATCGGCCCAAAAATAAGGGTATAAACTACACGTTCAGACGCCGCAGCCTCCTTAGCAGCCAGTTTTCTTCGTCTGACCGTGCATCCTTTGGTCCTTGACGGCCGCCCTTCTCCTCGCATTCCCCTCACCGTCGTGTCACGAGGCGCGAACAACGGAGCCAGCCCGAACGCGACGAACCCGCACCTTCGGCGGGATGCTCGAGGCCGTCCTCACATGGATGAGGCGTATCGAACGCTGCTCGAGCACCTTCAAGCAAGTCGAGGCGGAGAGTTCGCGCGCCTTGACGCAACCCGCGTGCTCATCGTGTCGGGACCAGCGCGACGAGAGGCACGCGCGACCATCCGCGGGTTCGCATCCTCAGCAACGCATCCATTTCGAAAGCCGACCGTCCGCCGAAGTGGGGTTGGGATCGACTATGAGATCTGCTTGCGCCCGCTCTTCTTTCGCCATTGCACAGCCCAACAACGCCTGTTGATCCTGATTCACGAACTTTGGCACGCGGCGCCTGCCTTCGACGGCACCCTGAACCCAGAGCACCGTCACGACCAGCGCTCGCAGCGCGACATCGATCGAAGCGTACGCAAGATCGCCGAGCCTTGGCTTGAACGCGACCGAGCAGATGAGCTCGAGTTTCTGCAATACGAGGGTGAGCTTCGGATGGAGAGCTGGCTCGTCCGCCCGCCAAGTCATGTTCCCAGCGACAACGACCGTGAACGTACCGAGTACGATGAACGCCTGCTCTTCTCGGCGATCATCGAGCAACGAAACCAGAGAGCGCCGGCGTAGTCGACAGATGTCTGCTACGAGCGCTTGAGGATTCCAGCCAAAGCGCTGGACCCGCGGCGCGCGATGATCCCCGCGAACTCGCGTGTTCCTTCCGCAATCTTGACCGAGAGATCGACCGGCAGGCCCGTGACCGAGCTATGGGCCTCAAACCAGCAACGCCCATCGGCGGTCACGTGAGCCACGGTCGGCAATGGGCCCAAGTCGCCGGCGCCCGTCTCATCGGGCTCGATCTTACCCAGGACTTCCGGTGGCTCCTCGGAGTCGTCATTGCCCTGAAGGAGAAAAGCCGAAAGCACCATGTGCATCCCGTCTCTTCGCCCCAGAGTGAACGTCGCCCGCGCCGGAAGGCGAAGACCTCGCCCGACCAGCACCTCGCGACCACCCCCCGGTGAAACCAAGACCAACGAGCTCGACATCCGCTCGACGACGAGGAACTGCTGCGATCCGATCGCGCCCTCATCGTCCGCCATCCGTGCCGCGCCCGCGGCCACGGCGTCATCCGGCTCAGGTGGCGACAAGGACGCATAGACAAAAGCCTCTTCGAGGGCCTTGTGAACCCAGTGCGGACGCGTCTGCCCGCCGAGCAGCATGACCTCCGCAATTTCTTCGGGCCCAACCCCGGCCGCACGACAAGTCCGCAGACACAGCGCGACATGTCGACGAAGCAACACCCGCCACTCAGGAACCAATTCGTCTCGCAAGACCTCGAACTCGACGTCCGTCTCGTGCCCCTGTTCAACCTCGAGCCGTGTGAGTCGAACGAGGGCCGACGAACGCTCGAAGAGCCGATGCTTGACCTCCGAGGCGCGCGCAAGGATCTGGGCCATCGCGGCCGGTCCGAGCCGCGGCTCGCGACCAACAGCCTCGCAGACTCGCCGGGCCATGAGCGACACCAGAGGTGCATCGAACGCACTGCCGCCAAGATGCGGCGACCCAGCAGAAGCCAAGAGATCGATGCGCCGTCCGTTGACGCGAAGGATGCTCGCATCGAAGAAACCAGCGCCCAAACTGAAGACGAGCAACGGGACGTTTCCCGCGACGGGTCTCCGGCCCGAGGCAATCCGCGCCACGAGCGCCGCGGCCGACTCCGGGAGAATACGCTCCGTGACGAGGCCTGCGGCCTCGGCGATGGTCTGAAGTGCACGACGGCGACGAGCGCCAAAATGAGCCGGACACGTAAGGATCGCCCGCGAGACATCGCGCCCAAGCGCTGCGCTTGCCGTCTTGCGAGCGTTCACCAGCACGAGCGCCAAGACGTCTTCCGAAGCATAGGAACGCCCGCCGTACTCGAGACCGAGCCCCCCCCGCGTGTCCTCGACGAGCGCTTGCGCGAAGCCGGGTTGAAACTCCTTTGCCTCCGCCGACGAACGCCCGAGCAGGCGCTTCATCGACATAAGCATTCGCGCCGAACAGCCGAGGTCGCTGCGAAGACGCCGCCCCACGATCGGCTCGCCGTCGTCCCCCACATACGCGAGCGTCGGGAGCGTGAGACGACGACCCGCCCGACGCTCGGAAGGGTCGAGCCTCGCGACCACCAGCCGCACCATGGACGTCCCAAGGTCGACAGCCAGAAGAGGCCCCGTCGTCGCGCGTTCGGGAGCGAAATCATCCCAGCCACCGGCCTCGGGCTGAATTAGGGGTCGAAGGTCCTGCGTCGACAACTGCTCGGGTTCGGAGCGCAGGAGCTCGATGCGCGCCAGCGGCGTCACCGCAGCGCGCGCCTCGGCTTCCGCGGCCGTCATGTCCATGCCGGTGCTCATGCCGGTGCTCATGCCGGTGCTCATGCCGGTGCTCATGCCGGTGCCCGTGCCGGTGCTCATGCCGGTGCACGTGCCGGTGCTCATGCCGGTGCCCGCGCCGATACCCGCGCCGATACCCTCGCCGGCGTTCTCGCGCATTCCCCCTTCCAGGGCGGCAAGCGGGACATCGACCGCGACGGCCGGCACCTCATCACGCCCCCCCTTCATCTGATACTCGGTCTGAGAAGGCGCCGGTCTCAGCCGAGGGACAGGCCAGCCCAAATCATGCGGGGACGCCGCGGTGGCCGCCTGTAACCCTGGCGCGATCGAGGCGGACGATTGAGCAGCCGGCGCCAACCCTGCGGACGGCGATGGGAGCGGAACCTCGAGATCCTGGGTCAACCTCCGAGCGACCAGATCTGGACTCGACGCCGAGGCCGACGGCGCTTCGGCAGGACCGTTGAAATTCTCGGTGAGGTGGGTGTCGACGTCGAGAGTTCCCGTTCCACCTCTGCCTTCCTGCAGAAGCGCAGCCCGACCAATCTCGAGGAGCTGTTCAACCAGGTTTGTCGACCCCGACGACCAACGGAGCCGAATGAAAAGTCCAGTACGTGAGCCATCCGGTGATGTGTGGGCCGCTACCCTCCCCTTGCCCTCGACGGCGAGCCGGCCATCACTGTATCGAAGCTCAACCGCGACGGCGGTGCCGATCGGAAGCATCTTTCGCGTGCGCAGCATCAGACTGTCGCGGGCAAGCGAGGACTTGAGCAGACGTCCCAAGTCCTCGACGTGGCTCGCCTTCAAGCGAATCCGGAGACGCTTGCCACTCTCGACCGCCAAGCCACCCCGATATTTCCGCGAATCCGGGGCCGATGCTAGAGGCCGGGCATCCTAACGGGGCGCTGGTGGTCCAGTGACCCGCTACGGCGCGCGCGTGAAAACCACGGGTTCGTCGAGATCCCCGCCCGAGAGCGTGAGGCGACGAGAGGTGAGAGCGAACGAATAGAGGATGGATTCGGTCGGACTACGTTCGAATCGAACGCGGGCGGACTCGACACGCCAAGTTCCATGCGCGTCAGCCAACGTGAAGCGCCCATCAGGCGAAAGCACGAGATGCACGGCACCGTTCGGCGTTTCAGTCACCCATCGACCTACAAGTGTGTGCGTTCGTTCCGGCGAACGATCCTCGCTGCGAACGTAGGATACGGGCGCCTTCAGTGCCGGTGACGTGAGAATCAAAAGTTCGCCCTCGATCCGTGCCGCGAAGACCTGGGCGTCGCCTCGATCCACGGCAAGGATGAGCTGCCCCCCCGAGAATGAGAACGAGCCGTGAACCCTCCCCAGATTGAATCGTCCGTCACTCTTGAGCGACAAGACCGAACCGGAAGGATGACGCCACGCGCCCAGAAGCTCATCCCTCGTGACCTGAGATCCAGGCGCCGCGCCGGTCGAGGGCCGGGCGTCGGCAACGTCCGGCGCAGACGGTGATGACGGTGATGACGGTGATGACGGTGATGACGGTCGTGACGCCGGCGGTGATGACGGCATTGACGACGGCGATGACGCGGGCGGTGATGACGGTGATGGCCCCGGCGGGGATGACAACGACGCGGGCCCCACGTGGAAGCGTCGAATAAACGCCCGGCGATCAGCGGAAAGGCGCGCCGCGTCGCGCGCCCGCGTATCGTACGACAACACAAAGAACGCATCGGGCGTCTCGAAAACATCAACGCGAACGCGGCGATGATGAGACCCAGCCGCACCGAGGCGATACTGGCGGCCCCAGGCTGAAAATCCTGCGACGCGGGATCGAAGATGCCGGATCGAGACGTCCTTGCGACGCAGGCTCGCGCCGAGTTGGGCCTCGATCTCGAGCCAGAGCGCATCGAGCGAGGTTTCGTTCTTCGGTTCGACCTGGACTCGAAAGGTTGCGAACGCGTCGACGTCTCCGCCCAACGTTCTTCGGAAGACCATGCCTTTCGTGTCTCCGAAAGCGGGATGGAGCTGCCACCCGCTCGGGATCTCGAGCGAAAAACGTCCACGGGTGTCGGAGTACGGGCTGACCGCTGCATCACGAGTCGGCGCGGCGTCCACTCGGCTCGTGGCGGTGAAGACCCATCCGGCGGCGACGACCAGCATCCCGCCCCAGCGAAGAACGTGATCGGTCCGCGAGCGTTCTCGCCCCCGCGCGCCAGAGAAGGCCAAAGATCGTGCAGGCATGCACATGAGCCGGGATCTGAGTCATACACCCTCATGCACGCCGTTGCCTATTGTGTGATCGCGCGGCAACCTGCACCCATGGCTCGAGCCGGCGCCCCCACCGGGAAATGGAAAGCCCCTGAGGCCAGCACGACCAAGAGCGCCTTCGAACTCGAGGAGGCCGAGGCGCGGCTTTTCGTCGAGCGTCCCAACATGCCCGCCGTCGAGATCGAGCTCACACGTCCCGAGTTCCGCATTGGACGACACGCCGACGCCGTCGACTTGGTGCTCGACGACGGATTGGTTTCCAAAGAGCACGCCAAGCTCACTTTCGACGGTCGCGGATACTTCACACTCGAAGACCTTGGATCGAGGAATGGCATCGAGTTTCAAGGAAGGATTGTGAGGCGGCTCAACCTCCTCGACGGTGATGTCTTTCGAATCGGCGGGACGACCTTCCGCTTCGAAGCCAAGCTCCAACGCCTTGAACCTCCGCAAGACGCCGAGATGGCCGAGGCCTCGATCATGGCCGACGTCGAGATTCCGCCGGTCGACGCGGACGATGTCTCGGTCTCATCGGAGTCCGAGTCCTGACGACGGCAGCATGAAGCTACGCCGCAAGATCTGCGCGGTGAACGAAGCGCGCAGATAGAATGCGCGCGGTGGCGTACGAAAGACGTCACCCTCTTCGTCGAGCCCCCATCGACGCGCACGCGCGTTCTTTCCTTTGGGGCGAATCTGAAGCGCTGTCCCCCGATGTGCCGTCACCGACTCTACGAAGCCGCGGGTGACCAAGTCGAGAAACGCCTCCCAATCTTCTTGCAGAATCGCGAGATCATCGGCCCCCGGCGACCAAAGGAGTGGGTTTCCAAGTCGGCGAGAGGCGATCGGTCGGTCGGGGTCGGCTTGAACGGGGATGAAGAGAACGCGCTTGAGCTTCTTGAAGACCAAAGACGTCGGCCACGTTTCGAACGCCATCTGAGTCAAGGGCACCGAGCAGACGAACGTCGACTCCCTGGGTCGGCCTTCGCGGTCGACCGGAATGGTCTTCAACTCAATGCCCAGTCGCGGAAAGTCCGGCTCCGCCCTCGACGACGCGTGGGCGCCAAGAACCCGCTCCACGACCCGCCCCGTCCAACCTTTGGCCCTCCGAAAATCCTCGGGAACTTGTTCGCCCACGACGACCGCGACCTCGCCAAGCGTGTGGCCCGCGAGCCGATCGGCGCGCGCGAGGAGTTCGGCGACCGAGCCAGGAGGGTCACTCGTTGAGACCACGAGGCGTTCTTCAGGCGCCCTCTTGCGCATACCGGCGGACGAACGTTTCGGCGAGCTCAACGTCGGATTTGGTCCCAATGATGAGCGCGGCCCGGTCGTGAAGCGACTGAGGTTCGAGGTCCAACATGCGCCCTTCCCCCGTCGACGCCGCCCCGCCCGCCGTCTCCGCGATGAACGCCAGTGGGTTGCATTCATAAATCACGCGAAGCTTTCCGCGACGCGTGCGGGCGTCGATCGGATAGAGAAAGACGCCTCCCGAGATCAGATTTCGGTGAAAGTCGGCGACCAAGGAACCAATGTGACGGGCGCTGACGCGCCGCTTGTCTGCATCATTGCGAGATTTGATCGCGTCGCAATAGGGCGCGACCCAGGCCGGCCAGTAAGGTTCGTTGCACTCATTGATCGAAATGACGCGCGTCTTGTCGGGCATGCGCATATTGGGGCGAGTCAGGAAGTACTCCCCGGAGCTTGGGTCAAGCGTGAAGCCATCGACGGTCACGCCGTCGGTGTAGACCAGCATCGTCGACGACCCGTAAACGATATAGCCCGCCGCAATCTGTTGGTGCCCCGGGCGAATCACATCGCGCCTGAGGATGTCGTCGGGATGGCAGCGCCGGTAGATGCCGAAGATGGTTCCGATCGAGACGTTGACGTCGATGTTGCTCGAGCCATCCAGGGGATCGAATACGACGACATAGTCCCCGGCCATCTCGCGCGGAACTTCGATGACTTCGTGTTCCTCCTCCGAGGCCATCGCCGCTACGCACGCGGAGCGACGGAGCATGTCGATGAAGGTGTCATTGGCGATCCGATCGAGCTTCTGGACCGTCTCGCCCTGCACATTCGTCTCGCCCGTTGCCCCCCAGACCTCGATGAGCCCGGCGCGCCGCACCTGTGCTTGGATCATCTTTCCTGCCACCCCTACCTGCGTGAGAAGGGCTGAGAGCTGCCCGGTGGCCGAGGGATGCTGTCGTTGGCGACGAAGGATGTGTTGCGTGAGCGTGATGATCTGAGGGCCTGACATCGCCGCCAGTATAGACGGCGTTCGGCTGTGGGTGCGAGGGCGAAAGGAGAGCGCGGCTCGGGTTAGCGTTAGCCTAAGCGTTAGCCTAAGCGTTGGCCTAAGCGTTGGCCTACGGCGTCGGCCAGCGCAGATCGACGCAGACGAGCTTCGCCTTGGTCACGGGATCATGGACAACGATCGACGCCGCATCGGGTCGCGCCACGTGGCTGACGTAAGCCTTGCCGGACCCAACACCGTTGGCATCCGACGAGACAATGGGCCAGATCTCGTTCGCAGCCCCGGCCGGCGCCGCGGGGTCGATGAAGTAGTGTCCACCGGCCTCATTCTCGGCGCAGGGCAGCGCATGAACGTGGGCCGGGTACGTCGTGTTCGGCGACAATCCGGTCAGCGAGACCGTCACGTCGGTCCCCATGCTCGAGCGACGACGGAGCGTCGCCGTACCTGCGATGCCCGAACCGGCGCCAGCCGTGAGCTCGATGAAAGCACCTTCAGCGGTCACATCGCCACCGGGGAAAAGGTCTGCGCAAGCAAGGCGAGCGTTGGTCGCCGGGTCGTGAACGACCACGGAGCCGGCGCTCGGCCACGCATAATGATCGACGGTGGCCGTTCCAAGACCCACGCCCTGCGCATTGGTTGAGACGGTCGGCCAGATCTCATTCGCAGCCCCTGGCGCCGCCGTCGGATCGATCAAATAGTGACCGCCGACCGCAGCACAGCGCCCGTCATGCACATGCGCTGGATACGTCGTGTTCGGCGAAAGTCCCGAGACCTCGACCCGAACCGTCGTCTTGCCATCGACGTGACGCGCGAGGCTCGCGGCACCGCGAACCGTCGTCCCCTGAGCGATGGGCTTGAACAGTCCGCAGTTGAAGAGGTCGCGGGCCGACTTCCGCTGGTCGTACCCCATCGTTGAAACGCGGAGGTCTGCGCAGCTCAGCTTTGCCTTGGAGACCGGATCGTGGATCACGATCGACCACGCCGTGGATCGGGCGGCGTGAGGCACCCACGCTTCGCCAAAGCCTCGTCCCGTCGCACCCACAGATACGGTGGGCCAGATCTCGTTGTCCTTCAGCGCGTCGGCGACGCTCGGGTCGAGTTTGTAGTGGCCGCCACCTTCTCCGTCGGCACATCGGGCCGCGTGCACGTGCACGGGGTAGGTCGTGTTCGGCGTCAGGCCAGCGCCGCCGACCGAAACAACGGCCTCCGTGCCGCCGATCCATCGCCGCAGCGTGGCCGAACCATAGATATCGAGCTCGGCACCGGCCGTGAGGGGAAGGAACTGTCCCTCCGCCAACACGTCGGCCTCCGGAGCGAGGTCCGCACACGCCATCTTGGGATTCCCGGCCAGAGTCCCGTCGTGAATCACCAAGGAACGGGCGTCACCGCGTGCGAGATGCGCGACGAGGTTCGTTCCCGTCGCCTCACCATTCGCGTTGGTGGTCACCGACGCCCAAATCTCGTTTGCTTCGACGGTGTCGGCCACGGTCGGATCGATCTTGTAGTGGCCGCCGCCGACATTGTCGGCGCACGAAGCCGCATGTACGTGCACCGGGTACGCCTGATTGGGTTTCAGGCCCGAAAACTCAACGATCACGCTCGTCTCTTGAGTCGTGGGATTCCGAATCATCGTCCCGAGCCCGTGAAGCTCGTACCCGGCCTGCGGAACGAAGGCGCCGCCCGTGACTTCGTCCGGCGACGCACGGTCGTCGGTCGCGCCGGCCGCGATCCATTGATAAAGCCGCTGATATCGCGTGTCGGTCGCATCCCCGAAGATCTTCACCGGGTGCGGCGTCGGATTGCCCGCAAGCGACTTCACGAGGACGAGACTCTGGGCCGGCTGCGCAGTATTCACGCGGTACTTCTCGTTGGTCCCCCCCACATAGGTCGCCGGGCGGCCGGTCATCGCATAGAGGAGCTGACCTGCCGTGCCACCCATGAAGAACCCGCCGGGCGCCGTGTTCTCGGTTCGACCCGAAACATGGCAAGCATAGCAGCCCGTGCCGCCCTCGGTCGCCGGTGCTGCAAGGAGTGGCCTCACCTCCCGGTAGTAACTCACGCCATAAGCGATTTGATTGCGAACGCCCCCCTCGGCGATCCACGTCCGAATCAACTGATACGCGGGATCTTGAGGGCTCGCGAAGGCGAAGATCGGGTGGTCCTGCACACCATCGGCTTCATACAGCGGGCGTTTGAGTAGGTAGCTCTCGTCAGGCGACGAAATATTGACGCGACTGGGGTGCTTGGCCGGATCGAGTTCGGCGTAGGCCGCCTCGGGACCACCGACGAGACTCATCCCGGCCGCCGGCACGGCACCACCTTGGTTGGTGTGACATCCCTGACAACCGAATCCGCCCTGGTTGACGGGCAGGAACAGGGGATAGATCTGCGTGTCGAAGTCGACCGAGCTCGGGGGTGGCGGCGGGGGAGCGCCCGTCTCGGAAAGCGTCGCCCAACTTACACCGTAGGGGCGAAATACTTTGACGCCGCGCGGACCAAAGCGGCGCTCGGGCTGGCCTCCAGCGGCGGGATGCGTCACCGAGACCTGGAGATCCCGCGAGCCCGCGCCATCGACCATGGGAATCTCGACGAAAATCGCGAAGAGGCCACCGGTATAGGCGCCCTGATTTTGCGTGACGACGGAGGCGGCCGAGTTCGACGGCGTACCGTCCGCGTTCATGAAATACGGACCCTTTTTGTACCAGTTCTGACCGCCATAGGTGAGCGCAAAGTCAGCGGCCGCGATGCCGGACACCGGACGGACCGTACCGCCTCCGGGCGTGCCGTCATCCACGAGCCTTCCAACGACGATGGCGTAGATGCACTGGAGATCTGGGTTCAGCGCGCCCGCAGGCGCGCCATGGCACGCAAACGGCTGATTGAGATCCACGCTGTGGTAGGCGGCAAGCGCGGTCACCCAAGATGTTTCGGCGAGGTAGATGCGCTGATCGCTGATGTTCTG
Source organism: Deltaproteobacteria bacterium (assembly GCA_016713425.1). GTDB lineage: Bacteria > Myxococcota > Kuafuiibacteriia > Kuafuiibacteriales > Kuafuiibacteriaceae > JADJPE01. Next base: position 462,018 of record JADJPE010000005.1, read on the forward strand.
GCTGGTCGTGCTCAGCTCAGCGTAGGTCTGAAAATAGCCCGCCTTGTTGGCGAACAGCAGCACTTGTCCATTCGCCGGCAATGTCAACGCATATTGCCCCGTCGCATCGGTCACCGCAGTCTTCGCCGGCGTGATGCCATACGTGAGAATGGATGCCCCTTCGATCACGTCGGCCGAGCCAGCAAGGTAGGCGCCAAGCTTCACGGCCTGCCCCGAGACCGTGACCTCGGTGGCGGGCGCCGGGCCGAGGTCGGTCGGTCCCGCATCGATCCCAGTTGCGTCGGGCAACGATGCATCCACGCCCACCGCCCCATCACCGGCATCCGCAACCGCGCCCGCATCCGCCGGCCCTGGATTCGAAAAATCGTCGCCTGAGCCACAGGCCGAACCTAAGAGCCCGATTGTCGCAGCCGCCGTGAGGACGTGCGTCCATCGTTGTGTGAAATCCATCAAGGTGTACCTCCCGATCGTGTCGATCCGACTCGTCCGTGTCCGTCGGCAGACTCGCAACCGTTGTCCCTAACGCGCACGTGACGGGCACGCTGGGTCTCGGGAGTATCTCCGCAAAATGGGACTGGCGTCACCCAAGGTAAGCCGGAAACGCCGTGATCACGTGTCGTCGGCACTGGACTGCCATCCAGTCGACACCCAGCAGAGCGCAATCTCACCCCAGAGTTCGCTTGTCTGAATCGAACACTAACGTCCAATGACCCTCGATCGTGGGTTCGATTCAGTCATCATCCGACATTTCTCGTTCGGTGCTCAGCGCGCAACTGGAACCAGGGCCTCGACCGTCGAAGCCTCCTGGCGGTGCGTCGTACGAAGAAGCGCCACGAGGGCCGCGTGCGGTGCGGTGTCTTCGGCGCGAACACGAAGGGCGATACCCCGCGTTTGTGTGCGAGGTGTCTTGTGTGAACCCGACTCACCTCGCGCGAGCACGATCTGATGGACCTCGGCCTGCAGGCGGATTGCTGCTCCGCCGGATGGGGAGGATACCTCCAAGACAACAGCCGTGCCGATATCGAACACAACACTCGTCTCGACGAAGACCTCGCCTGCTTCAGCGGCGGCGATGACGTCGAGAGGACTCTCGCCGGGACGTCCCAGATCCCGTGCACGCACTCGAAGCTCAACGGGCGGATCCGTGAGTCGTAGCGTGTCACGCTGCGTCTCGCGGTGCGGGTCGCTCGAGGACGCCATCGCGCAATACCGTAGCACGCGACGGCCTTCATGTTCGATGGGTCGCGCGCAAAAACTTGTCACGAGACTCAACAGAGCTCATGCATTGGATCCGGTCGCTGGAGGCACTCGCCCATGGAAGAGGCGATCGGATCAGAAGTCGCAACGAGTGTTGCGTTTGAGCCCGCGGAGCATGCCTCGATCGGATCGGCGGCCGGCTTCGTGCTACCCGCTGAAAAGGCGTCGAGGGAAGGATGAATAAGGAGCAAGTCCGCAGTGTGCGGACACCGCAGATTCAAATGATGACCGGAGTCATCTTACTGAGTACCGCTCTAGGTCTAGGCGGCGGATGCTCAGAGGATCGACTCAGCTTCGTGCAGGGACAACTCAAGGTCACGGCCATCAACGCGCCGGAACGTGCGCGAAGCATCCTTGTGTCTCTCGAAGGACCGGCCGCCAACGCAGACCAGGTTGCGTCGGTCGCATATCCCGAAACCATCGTGATCTACGACCGACTCTCGCCTGGCACATGGAGGGTCTTGATACGCACACGCGACACCACTGGAGCGCAGCTCCAGTCCTTCACCGTAAGCCAGGTGTTGGTTCGCGCCGAGCAGATGACCGAAATCGTGGTCGACCTCGCCGAGCCGCCCCCCGTCTTTCCAGAAACCTGCGACGGGATCGATAACGACCGAGATGGCGAGACCGACGAAGGGCTCGACCTTCCGATCTGCACGGGATGCGTCGAAGGACAGGAGACCGCGCTCGACGACGACGCTCGATGCGGCTCGATCGGGTGCAGCCAGTTCGACACGTTCACGCTCCGCGGCGACAACACGCCGGAAGGAAACTCGACCTGCGTGGCCATCGAGCACCCGCCGATCGAGTCGAATCGATGCATCGGTCCGGGCGCATGCATCGCCGCAACGCCCGACACCTGCGCCGCCAGCGCCGAACGCGTGGTCGCGACGGCCGAGCTTTGCCGCACGATCGAAGCCTGCGAGACCGGGAGCGCGAATGTCGTCGTCTCCGCCGACGGCACCCCTTGCGGGGGAGAGAATACGTGCCGCTCCGGCGTATGTCGGCCTCCCGATCCGCCGCCGCCCCCACCACCGGTGCACGTCGGGTGCTCGGACGGAGAGCGTGAAGGATTCTTGGATACGGTCCGTTATCCGGACATCGCGGCCTGCTCGGGTTCGTGGAGCGTCCCTGGCATCACCCGAGACAACATGGTGGCCACCTGCGGCAACGAATCAGGCGACGACTCGAGCAACCCGGGCGGAAGAGGCTGCGCAGCGGTCGATCTCTGCGAACCGGGATGGCACGTCTGCCTCGGGAAGGAAGAGGTCGCGCGACGGGCCGAGAGCTGCGAAGACGCGACACCGCCCAATGCGCCCTCGAAATCGCTGTTCTTCGCGGTGGCCCAGCAAAGCGCCAACGGGAGTGCGTGCGATACGCTCGGCGACAACGATGTCTTCGGCTGCGGCAACCTCGGCACGGTGCTGAGCGCGGACAAGAAGTGCGCCCCCCTCACGCGCGTCCTTGCCAGCACCGCGCCCAATGGCTGCGGCTACAACGAGGCCGAGCCTCCGCTCGGACCTTGGGAGTGCCCAGGCGGAAGCGACAGCCACCTGCATGAAGGTGCGCTCGTCACGAAGCAGGCCTGCATCAACGCCTCGTGCAGCTACGATGGGCAGCCTATTTCCACCCAAGACAAGGGCGGCGTCCTCTGCTGCCGTGACTGATGCCGCACGTCCTTCTCCAGCAGGTCGCGAAGCACTTCGGGCAAGTCGAGGTTCTGAAACCTCTCGACCTCTCGATCGAAGCCGGTGAGTTCGTCATCTTGCTCGGCCCATCTGGCTGCGGGAAGTCGACGACGCTTCGGATCATGGCCGGCCTCGAGTCACCCACGAGCGGGCGCGTCTTCATCCGCGGTCGCGATGTCACCGACACCCCGCCCCGGGACCGCGATTTGGCGATGGTGTTTCAAAGCTACGCGCTCTATCCCCATTTGACCGTGCGCGAGAACCTCTCGTTCGGGCCGAAGGTTCGGCGCATTCCAAGGAAGGAGATCGAGGACCGCGTCGCGGAGGCGGCCGCGATCCTCGGCCTAGAGCCGCTGCTTGACCGCAAGCCGAAGGCACTCTCGGGCGGCCAACGCCAGCGCGTTGCGATGGGTCGTGCGATCGTTCGGCGTCCTTCGGTCTTCCTGTTCGACGAGCCGTTGTCGAATCTCGACGCCGCGCTGCGTTCCCAGATGCGCGCCGAGATCGCCGCCCTCCACCGACGGCTCGGGGCGACGACGATCTATGTGACGCACGATCAAGTCGAGGCGATGACGCTCGGTTCTCGTCTGGTCATCCTCAACCATGGCGTCGTTCAGCAGATGGGTGAACCGCTCGAGGTCTACGCCCACCCCGAAAACCTCTTCGTGGGGCGATTCCTGGGCGCGCCCGCGATGAATCATGTGGACGGTGTCGTTGCACCTGGCCCGCGCTTCGTCGCCCCGGGCGTCATCCTGGAGCTCCCGCCCGGCGCCGAACGGTGGACGAACCGCGAGGTCATCGCGGCGTTTCGCCCTCACGTCCTCAGTCTAAGCGAGCGAGGCCCCATCGTGGGCGAGGTCGAGATCGTCGAGATGATGGGCAATGAGTCCTTCGTGCGAATTCGCGTCCCGGGTGTCCCCCAGCCCATCATCGCCCGTGTGGAGGGACAGGCGTGCTTTGCCCCCAAAGAGACGGTCCACTTCGAGGTCCGCCCGAACGCCATCCACCTCTTTGACCGCGCCCCGGGCGCGCAGGGGCATCCGCGCCTTCCCGTCGGTGCCTCCTAGACCGCTGGCCAAGGGCTTTCTTGGTTGACAACACGCTCGAGACGTCCGAGGAACCTACCGAGCGGTAGGTAGGCAAGGAGCAGGTCAGATATTCATGCGATCCGACAAGATCAAGTCAGGCTTCGAGCGCGCGCCTCACCGTGCGCTGTTGAAGGCGACGGGCGTCAAAGACGAAGACATGGCGAAGCCATTCGTGGCCATCGTCAATTCATACGTCGACATCGTCCCGGGCCACGTTCACCTCCAGGACTTCGGGCGCATCGTGAAGGAGGCCGTCCGGGCCGCCGGGGCGGTTCCGTTCGAGTTCAATACGATCGCGGTCGACGACGGGATCGCGATGGGTCATGGCGGGATGAACTTCTCGCTGCCAAGCCGTGAGCTCATCGCTGATTGCGTCGAGACGATGATCTCGGCGCACTGCTTCGACGCCATGGTGTGCATCCCGAACTGCGACAAGATCACACCCGGAATGCTGATGGCCGCCATGCGTCTCGACATTCCCACGATATTCGTGAGCGGCGGCCCCATGGCGGCCGGGCGCACACCCGACGGACAGTCCGTCGATCTCATCAGCGTATTTGAGGGCGTAGGCGCTCACAAGAGCGGCAAGATCGGCCTCAGCCAACTCAAGACGCTCGAAGATCATGCCTGCCCTTCCTGCGGCTCATGCAGCGGCATGTTCACGGCGAACAGCATGAACTGCTTGATGGAAGCCATCGGTCTCGCACTCCCATACAACGGATCGATTCTGGCGAAGACGGACGCTCGCAACGAGCTCGCCCAGCGCGCCGCGCAGCAGATCCTCACGCTGATCGACCTCGACCTCACCCCGAGAAAGATCGTGACCGCGGAGGCCATCGACGACGCCTTCGCGCTCGACATGGCGATGGGCGGCAGCACGAACACGGTTCTTCACACGATCGCGCTCGCGCACGAAGGTGGCATCGACTACCCGCTCGCGCGCATCAACGAGGTCGCGGAGCGCGTGCCGTACATATGCAAGGTGAGTCCGGCTGGGAAATGGCACATCGAAGATGTCCATCGCGCCGGAGGCGTTCCCGCGATCTTGCGCGAGATCCGGAACGTGCTTCATACAGATCGTCCGACCGTCACCGGCAAGACACTTGCCGCCATGCTGGACGAAGCCGAGGTCAAAGATCGCGACGTGATTCGCCCGCTCTCGGATCCTCATCTGAAGCAGGGCGGACTCGCAGTCCTGTTCGGCAATCTCGCGCCCGACGGGGCGGTCGTGAAGACCGCGGCCGTTGCCCCAGCAATGCGCAAGCACTCCGGGCCCGCGCGCGTCTTCGACAGCCATGACGATGCGATGAATGCGATCCTGGGCGGGCAGATCCGTGCCGGCGACGTCGTCATCATCCGATACGAGGGGCCCGCCGGTGGCCCTGGGATGATGGAGATGTTGAGCCCGACGAGCGCAATCATGGGTATGGATCTCGGCGACAAGGTGGCCCTCATCACCGACGGACGCTTCTCGGGTGGGACGCGAGGCGCCTGCATCGGGCATGTAAGCCCGGAAGCGGCCGGCGGCGGCCCGATCGCCGCGGTTCGCGAGGGTGACATCATCGACCTCGACCTCGATGCACGCACCCTTTCGGTCCGTTTGACCGATAAGGAGCTCGAAGGTCGCCTCGAGGCGCTCGAAGCGTTCACGCCTGGCGCGAAGACCAAGAGTCGTTGGCTTCGCCGCTATGCGAAGCTCGTGACCAGCGCCTCGACGGGCGCGATCCTCCGGGATTAGCATCCCTCCGAAGAGGAGCCCCATACCCATGACGCAGCAGCAGCCCCAGAGCAAGGTGACGACGGAGACCAAGCGGCACGTTCTCGCGGTCTACGTGGAAGACCTTGGCGACGCGCTACGGCGCGTCACATCGGTCGTTTGCCGACGGGGCTGTAAACTCGAGTCGCTGAGCACGAGCCCAACCGAAAACGAGGCCGTCTCGCGAGTGATGATCGTGGTCGACGCGGACCATCGGTCGAGCACCCTGCTCATTCAAAGCCTCGGCAAACTGCACAACGTACTTAGGGTCGAAGATGTGACGGTCTCACGGCCGCCGTCTCAGATGCCCGTCGAAGCCGAATGGATTGGTGGCCCCTAGCGCCACGGTTATCCAAGAAAAGCACAGGAACAAGAAATCAAATGGCAAAAATCTACTACGACCAGGACGCAAACCTCGATCTCATCCGCTCAAAGAAGGTGGCGGTGATCGGCTATGGTTCGCAAGGACATGCCCACGCCCTCAACCTCAAGGAAAGCGGCGTCGCCGTCAAAGTGGGTCTTCACGAAGGCAGCAAGAGCCGCAAGAAAGCCACCGACGCGGGTCTAGAGGTCGGTTCGGTCGCGGATGTCTCGAAGTGGGCCGACGTCGTGATGCTCCTCGCCCCCGACACGTCCCAGGCTGCAATCTACAAGGACCACATCAAGGCGAATCTGGAGCCCGGAAACTGGCTCCTCTTCGGACACGGCTTCAACATCCACTTTGGAACCATCACCCCGCCGAGCGACGTCGAGGTTGGCCTCGTGGCGCCCAAAGGCCCCGGGCACCGAGTTCGCGAAACCTATCAGAATGGCCAAGGCACACCCGCGTTGATCGCGGTGCTCAAAGAAGGAACCCCACTCGACCTTCCGCTCGCCTACGCCAAGGGCATTGGCGCAACGCGGGCCGGCGCGCTCGTGACGACGTTCGGTGAGGAGACCGAGACCGACCTCTTCGGCGAGCAGGTCGTGTTGTGCGGCGGCGTGAGCGAGCTCGTGAAGAGCGCGTTCGACACGCTGGTGGGCGCCGGGTATCAGCCCGAAGTCGCGTACTTCGAGTGTCTTCACGAGCTGAAGCTCATCGTCGATCTCATGTACCGAGGCGGCCTCAACTACATGCGGTACTCAGTGAGCGACACGGCCGAGCAAGGCGACTACGTGACCGGACGCCGAATCATCACCGACGAAACACGCGGCGAGATGAAGAACGTCCTCAAGGAAATTCAAGACGGAACGTTCGCGAAACGGTGGATCGAAGAGAACGAGACCGGGCGCAAGAGCTTCGAGAAGCGTCGGGCTGAAGAGCGCGAACATCTGATCGAGAACGTGGGTGCAAAGATCCGGAAGCTGATCCCGTTTATCGACGACGTGACGATCAAACCCGGAGACTGACACGCATCAGAACAACGTCGACGAGAACCTCCTCGCGGCGGCCGAACGAACCAACAAGGAGAGAGTGGATGAAACGGTGGGATGACCGGGTACGTGTATTCGACACGACCCTCCGAGACGGTGAACAATCTCCGGGCGCGACGATGTCGGAGAGCGAGAAGCTTCGCGTGGCATACGCCCTCGCGAGCCTCGGCGTCGACATCATCGAGGCCGGTTTCCCGGCCGCATGCCCAGAAGACGCGCAAACGGTCGCCACAATTGCGGCCGAAGTCGGGCGTGAGACGCGCGACGTGGACGACGGCGAGCCGCCCGTCATATGCGGACTCGCGCGCTGCCACAAGAACGACATCGATACGGCATGGGCCGCAGTGCGACAGGCAAAGTATCCGCGGATCCACACGTTCCTCGCCACGTCGGACGTGCACATGAAGCACAAGCTTCGCATGACGCCTTCGGAAGTGAAGGCGCGCATCACAAAGCTCGTGGGCTATGCGCGATCGCTCTGTGATGACATCGAGTTCACCCCCGAAGATTCGGGTCGAACCGACCTCGAGTTCTTGGTCGAGACGGTGACGCTCGCAGTGGAGGCCGGCGCGACGACGATCAACATCGCCGACACCGTGGGGTGCCTATTGCCCGACGAAATGACCAAGATGGTCGAAACGCTGAGAAATGAAGTGCCGGGAATGAAGGAACTCGCGCTCTCGGTCCACTGCCACGATGATCTCGGGCTCGCGACCGCAAACACACTCGCGGCCATCGCCGCCGGAGCTCGTCAGGCGGAGGTGACCATCAACGGCATCGGAGAACGGGCCGGGAATGCGCCGCTCGAAGAAGTCGTGGTCGCGCTCCTCATGCGCGCCGAGCGGTTTGGTGTGAACAGCCGCATCGATACCCGGCAGATCGTGAGCGTCAGCAATCTCATCACCGACATCACGGGCATCTTGGTCCCGCCCAATAAGGCGGTCGTCGGGGCCAACGCTTTCGCGCATGAATCAGGCATTCACCAAGACGGCATGCTGAAGAATCCGGAGACCTACGAGACCGTACGGCCCGACCTTGTGGGCGCCTCGGGGACGCGCCTCGTCCTTGGAAAGCACTCGGGACGTCACGCGCTCAGATCGCGCCTGGCCCAGCTTGGCCATCGTCTGGACGACCGAGCGCTCGATGAGGTGTTCGGGCGATTCAAGACGCTCGCGAGCCGAAAACAATCTCCCACCGACGCCGAGTTGCTGTCGCTGATCAACGCGAGCCCGCGACCGGCAGCGACCCCGGCACCTGCGTCTTCATCCGCGTCGTCCTCGTCGGCCCCCTCGGTCAACACGCTCGGGTCAGCGTCCGCGACCGCCTTCCAGCGGTAGAAGCCCCCCAAAGAGCACGTCGACCATTTGCTCGGCGACGACGTCCTCCGACAAGGCACCGTCGGGACGAAACCATTTGTAGATCCAAAGAACCATGCCCAAGAACGCAAACGCGGCGACGGTGGGATTGATGTCGCGGATACGCCCAAGCGCGATCGCCTCGGTGATCGCCGACTCCAGGAAGTGAACATAACGCTTCTTCCGCTGGTTGATCTGGAGCGCGAGATCGCCCGTCAGCGTGTTGTGTTCATGCAGAATGATGGTGACCTCTTTGCTCCAACCGCTCGTCACAAGCAGAATGTTGCGACGCATACAGGCCTTCAGCCGCTCGACAGGATCGACGATACCTTCGACCTCAGCCAAGACCTGCGCCTCGAAGCGGTCCATGCCGTAGTGCATGATCTCGACGAGGAGCTGCTCCTTGCTCCGAATATGGTGATAGAGACCCGCCTTCGTGAGACCGCAGGCCTCTGCGATGTCCTGGATGGACGTGCTGCCGTAACCACGCTCGCAAATCAGGCGGGCCGCACGTTCAAGGATTTCGGATCGTCGATCTTTGGGAGCAAGGGCCGTCACCGTGTGGGAACGAAACCAGAGAATCCAGGTCCTCACAAGGCCATTGTGTCCGTCCGCCTCTCCTTCGGCGTTGCCCCCGTGACAAGGACCAAGTCGCCTTGGGATCCAGGCTTCGGTGGGTGACCCGCCCGTCGCAATGAGGCTCGCGCTGAAACAAGGATGGCTCGCCCTCAGCTCAGGTCTGACGTCAGCTGTCGATGGACCGACCTCGGTGCCACTGGGCAATCGCCAGCAGGAGGCGGTCGTTCTGACTCGGCGTCCCGATCGTGATCCGAAGCTTGTCCGCAATGCGGGGCGCCCCGAAATGCCGCACGAAGATCTCTTCGCGTTCGAGCGCCGAGAGCAGGGCTTCGGCCGCTTGGCGACCACCAGGAACCGTGCACAAGACGAAGTTCGACTGCGACGGCGGCACATCGAAATCCAACGCTTGAAGCCCCGAGCGCACGCGCTCCCTCTCAGCACGAACGAGCGACCAGCTTCGACGGGCGTCGGCGCGGCTCTCGAGCGCGGCCGTCGCCAGCCGCTGGGCGATCGAGTCCACGTTGTAACTATCTCGCGTCTTGGTCAGCATCGGCTCGATGAGGCTTTCGGGCGCCAAGCCGTAGCCGAACCGAAGGCCGGCCAGGCTGTACCCTTTGCTCAAGGAGCGAAGCAGTATCACGTTGTCGAAGCGGCGGATCATGGGCACGAGGTCGTGCTCTCGTTCCGGATCCACGAAATCCACATAAGCCTCATCGATCAGCAGCACCGCATTCAAACGTGACGCCAGTGTCTCGAGCGCATCGATCTCGGTCAGGGCGCCGGACGGTGCGTGCGGATTCACAACCATCACGAGCGATGCCCCCGCGTCGTTCATCCGCTCGGCGAAGTCGCGCGGGATCGACCAATCCGACGACATCTCGACCGACACGATGGGACTGCCATGAAGCTCGGCGAGCACTGGGTAGAGCGAGTAGCTCGGATCGAGAACACCGATCGGGCGGCCAGGTTCGACGAACGTCGTAACCACGAGGCGCAGGAGCTCGTCGCCGCCGTTCGTCGCGATCACGTTCGCACGCTCGACGCCGTGAACCTGAGCCGCGACGTCTCGAAAGCCATCCGCGAGCGGTGGTGGATACTTCCGAAGTGCGTCGGCATCGACAGACGACAGCGCCTTCAAGACAGCCGTACTCGGCGCGTAGGGATTCTCGTTCGTATTGAGCTTCGTGACGTGCCCCGACGCGGGCTGAAAACCAGGCGCATAGCCCTTCATCTGACCGATATGTTGCCGAACCCACCGACTCATCGGGCGTCATCATAGTGGCCGAACGGAGATCAGCTCAAGGCGGATTTGGACGCCTGAGACCCCAATCATCAGAGCGACTTGCGACGATCGCCGATCGAGGAGGCGCTCGCGGCTGAATCCTGATGCGCGCGAACGGCCGCAACCGAAACACCGGCCGCTGCGAGCTCGCCTTGAGCGTGCCGAAGCAACGCGATGTGCCCGCGATCTTGAGCCGCAAGGGAGGAGAACAGCACCCGCGCCGCCGGCCAAGCGTGTTCAGCGAGCACGTGGGCGTGGACGCGCGCAAAGCTCTCTTCGAGAGCCATCGCGAGATGGAAGGCGTCCGAGACGTCGATCGATCGCGCCTCGTCGCTGCACATGTGAAGCAGAGTCTCTCCGTCCGAAAGCAGTTTATCGAGGTCGCCCGTGTCGTAGTCCTGGCTGTCCACGGCGGCGCGCTCCCGACGAAAGCTCTGAGCAAAGCTCCTGATGCGGAGACGGTGCTGGCGCTCTTCGTCGGCAAGGCGCACGAGCAGCGCGGGCACATCAAAAGGCCAAGGTGCGGAACCTCTTGGGAGACAAGCGACGCGTCGCGCCAGGACATCGTAGATCTTGGCGGCCGTTTCCTCGATCTCCTCCGACGTCGACAAGAGGTGATACATTCGAACCATGCTGCCCCAAGATAAGGAGTGATACCCGCGCCCTTCAAGGTCGGTGCGCCCACAGTCGCGGCCCCACACTTCCATTGTTCGCCCCGCAACAGTAGGCTTGACTGGCTGGAGGGCCTACGTTTCCCTGGCGTTGCGATGACCGAGAAGATGAGCTTCAACCTGCTGATCGACGGAATGCACTGCAGCGGTTGCGTTCGACGGGTGAAGAAAGCCATTGAGTCTGTCCCGGGCGTGCGCCTCGACGCGGTGGAGGTCGAGGTCGGCCGAGCCGACATCCACGCCGCCGCCAACACCTCGACAACGGGCGGACCCGAAGTCACCGCACCGGAGCTCGAAGCAGCCTTCATCCAGGCGATCGAGGCCCTCGGCTTCAAGGCGCAATCCGCCTAGCGCGATCCGCTCGGCGCCATAGCCCCACACCCATCCGACCGATGCCTCATCCACGCTCCGTGACATTACCCGTCGGCGGCATGACTTGTGCTGCGTGTGTTCGTGCGATCGAACAGGGTCTCGAACGTCTAGAGGGCATCGAAGCCGTCTCGGCCAACCTCGTGACCCGAAGCGTGACCGCCAAGTTCGACGACGCTCGAACGACGCCCGATGCCTTGGTCGAAGCCATCCGCGGCTTGGGCTACGAAGCCGACCTTCCTTCGACGACCCGAAGCCTCATCGAACAGCAGCGACTCGACGACCGAGCGCTCGGCCGCGAGGCCCAAAGCCTGCTTGGCCGTTCCTTGCTCGCCCTCCTTGCGATGTGTGCGGCCATGTTCGCCATGGGACGCTGGCACGATCATCTGATCCTCGCCGCGTCGACGGTCATCGCAGTCGCCACCGGTGGTCGCATCTACGCGCGCGCGCTCGCCGCACTCCGCCACAAACGGGGGGACATGAACACGCTCGTGGCGCTCGGCACTCTGGCGTCGTTGGCGCTGTCTCTTCTCACGGACCACATCTATGCCGAAGCCATCCTTGGCATTCTGGGATTCGTGCTCCTCGGGAACGCGCTCGAAGCACGCGCGAGACGTCGAACGACGGAAGCGCTGGTCGGACTTGCTGCGCTCGAACCGAGCTCCGCAAGCATCGTGGATGAGCAAGGCGAGACTCAAACCGTCCCGATCGAGCTCGTACGTCGAGGTGACACGTTGGTCGTTCATCCGGGCGAACGTGTCGCCGCCGACGGGCGCATCCTCGAAGGCGCCAGCGACCTCGACGAAAGTCTCCTGACGGGTGAATCGATCCCCGTCCCCAAACGAGCCGGCGATCGCATCGTCGCTGGGTCTTTGAACGGACGAGGTCTTCTGCGCGCCGAAGTCGAGGCCATCGGCGACGCCTCGACCTTGTCACAACTCCTCGCCCTGCTCAGAGATGCTCAGGCCGACAAGGCGCCCACACAGCGGTTTGCAGATCGCGTCATTCAATGGTTCGTGCCGGCCGTACTCATGCTGGCGAGTCTCACCTTCGGCCTCTGGATCTTCCTCGGCGCCGGCCTGGCACAAGCCGCCCTCTACGCCGTTTCGGTGCTCGTCGTAGCCTGTCCATGCGCCCTCGGCCTCGCCGTCCCGACCGCTGTCGTCGTCGCCACCGGCCGCGCGGCCAGGCGCGGTCTCTTGGTCAAGGGTGGCGCTGCACTCGAAGCCCTCGCCGAGATCGATGTCCTTGTCTTCGACAAGACCGGCACGTTGACCGAGGGAAGGCCGCAGCTCGTGGATGCGCACCTCATCGACGCTCCGCCCAGCGGCACAAGCCCCACCGGCGCAGACGCGTCCGACGTCAGCGCCTCCGACCCAGAGGTCAGCCGCGCCGGCCCCATCGCGCGTGACTCGCTCGCGAACGCAATCGGCATGGCGGCCGCGATCGAACGGGGCTCATCGCACCCGCTCGGCCGCGCGGTGGTCAGCTACGCGACGGCCCAGGGACTTTCGGTGCCAAAGGCCGAGGGCATCGAGGTCGACCTCGGCTCAGGCGTTCGGGGGAAGGTGGCAGGTCGAATGGTGCGCGTGCATCGCGACGGCCCGAAAGCCTGGGCGATGAGATGCCCACGAGGCAGCACCGCGGCATTCATCGAGATCGACGGCCTCGACGTGGCCGTCCTCGCGTTTCAGGATAGACCTCGACCCGAAGCGCACGACGTCATCACCGCGCTCAAAGCGCGCGGCCTCCGCATCTGCGTCCTCTCCGGTGACCGGGCCGAAGCCGCAGAAGCGACGGCGCAAAGTCTTGGCATCGAGGACGTTGTGGCCGGCGTATCGCCGGTCGGGAAGGTCAGCGTCATCCAGGCCATGCAAAAAGAGGGTCGAAAGGTCGCCATGGTCGGCGACGGTCTAAATGATGCTGCGGCCCTCGCGGCCGCTGACATAGGCATCGCCTTGGCGAGCGGCGTCGACGTCGCAGCCGCAGCCAGCGATATCACGCTCCTCAGCGGTTCGCTCAACGCGCTCCCCGCGGCGTTCGACATCGGACGCGCAGCACGCCAAACCATGCGGCGGAACCTCGTCTGGGCAAGTGTATACAACGCCATCTGCATTCCGGTCGCAGCCGGAGCGATGAGCGCGCTCAACATCGCCTTGACACCGGTCCTCGCCAGCGTGCTCATGGCGGCGAGCTCGGTCAGCGTCGTGCTGTCGAGCCTGATTCAACCTGGGAGATCCCGTGAAACGTAGGCGAAGCGAAGCGCATCGGTCTCGTGTTCGGGTCATCGTGGGTCTTCTGACCCTGGGGTCCGCGGTTCTGGGAATCTCGGGCTGCCGCCACCGATCGTCCGCGCCTCAAGCAACCCCGCGCGCCAGCACAAGCGCGGGGGCGAGCGCGGGGGCGAGCGCGGAAGCCAGGGTCGACTCGCGCGCGGTCCCGCGTGAGGACATCCACGAAGGCCATCAAGGAGAGGCACGCGTCTCAGCCGGCGTACCCGCCTCTCACCTCGGAGGCTCTGCATCGGTGAGAAGAACAGCCGTTGACTTGTCCCGCCTCGAAGAAGCTCTGGTGGCGAAACATGGCGAGTCCGCACGAAAGCGGATTCGCCGTGGCCTTCGCCAAGTCGATGCCCTCTGGCGCGCCGAAGATGGCGACGAATCAGCCTTTGAAGCTTTCGTGGCGGAGCATTTCGTCACCGATCCCGCGGTTCTCGAGGCCGTCACGAAGCGGCTCGAAGAGGTGCTCGAGGAGACGGACGGTCATCTGAGTGAGATCCAACGTGCCCTTCGACGTGCCACCGACCTCGACACCGGTCCTCTGCTCGGGATCGACCCGCTTCTCGCCGCCACGGACCCCGGCGCGCATCTCTTGGATGACCTCTTCGCATCCAAAGTGGCCTTCGTCGTGCTGCTCAACCTGCCGATGCAGAGCCTAGCCGAGAAGAACGATCGCTCGGCCGGCTGGCGTCGCCGCGACTGGGCGAGAGCGCGGCTCGCCGACCGCTTCGCCCAGCGGGTTCCGGCCGAAGTCGTCCGCGCGCAAAGGGAAGCCGAGGCGGCCGCAGATCTCTACATCGCCAACTACAACATCTGGATGCATAACGTCCTCGATCCGCGAGGTCGACGGTTGTTTCCCGAGGGCATGCGACTCATCAGCCACTGGAATCTGCGCGACGAAATCAAAGCCAACTATGGGCGACCCGATGGATTGGTGAAGCAGCGGCTCATCACGACGATCCTCACGCGTATCGTCGATCAGACCATCCCGCGTGTCGTCATCGACAACCCACGCGTCGACTGGTCGCCCGTGTCAAACCACGTTGAGCCGGGCTCGCCTGATCCAGAACCCAATACACGGTATGCACTCTTGCTTGCTCAGTTCCAAGCTGCACAACGCCTCGACGCACACACGCCAACCACCACGACCGCGATCGCCCGTGCCTTCGAACAAGGCCGCGAGCTTTCCGAGTCCCGCGTCATCTCGCTGTTGAAACGTGTCATCGACTCACCCGAGGTTCCGAGGGTCGCCGAAATCATCGCACGTCGCCTCGGGCGCAACCTGGAGCCACATGACCTTTGGTACTCGGGCTTTCGCACCGACACCGAGACTGAGGCCAACGCCAACGCCAACGCCAACGCCAACGCCAACGCCAACGCTAACGCTGACGCCGACGTCGACGTCGGCATCGATGAGGCTACGCTCGACGCCCAGGTTCGAAAACGCTACCCGACGCGCGACGCATTCCGAGACGACATGCCTCGAATCCTGAGGACCCTCGGATTCAGCAAGAGCCGAGCTCAGTATCTTGCGGAGCGCATCGCGGTCGATCCTGCTCGCGGCGCCGGGCATGCGATGCCGGCGCTTCGACGCGGCGATCGCCCTCGCCTTCGGACCCGCATCGGCGCGAACGGCATGGATTACAAGAGCTACAACATTGCCATCCACGAGCTTGGTCACAACGTGGAGCAGGTCTTCTCACTTTACGACGTCGACTCGACGCTCCTTCGCGGCGTGCCCAACAACGCCTTCACGGAGGCCCTCGCATTCGTCTTCCAGGCCCGCGACCGCCTCGCGCTGGGGCTCGCGCCGCAGGAGAAGAGTCAGCGCTCGAAAGACGAAGCCGTGCTCGCGAAGTTCTGGCAAACCTGGGAGCTTGCCGGCGTAGCGCTCGTCGATCTCGAAGTCTGGCGCTGGATGTACGCACATCCGAACGCAACCCCCGAAGCGCTCAAGGCGGCGGTCCAATCGATCGCCATCGCGACCTGGAACGCACATTACAAAGACGTCTTGGGTGCAGCCGATGTACCGCTTCTCGCCGCGTATTCGCACATGATCGCCTATCCGCTGTATCTGGCCGACTATCCTCTCGGTCTTCTCATCGCCTTTCAGATCGAGACCGCACTCGAGTCCGCGCTGGCGCGCGGCCTCAAACTCGGCGAGGAGTTCGAACGCATGGCGAAGTTCGGGCGCGTGCTTCCGGATGTCTGGATGGAGCACGCGACGGGTTCACCGATCAGCGCCGAGCCGCTCCTGGAGGCGACCCGCGCGGCGGTCACGCGCTTGACGATACCGCCGAAGCCGACGACGACCAAGCGCCATCGGTCCCAAGCCGGCTAGAAGCAACAGCCCCCACGCGGCACGCGACGACGCCGACAATCCCGGCGACACCGGCGACACCGACAACCCCGGCGACACCGGCAACGCGGACGTCACACAGGCACACCCTCCGTCTCCAGCCGTATCATCGTCGGCATCTCTGGGGTTCGAGCCTCGCATGATTTCGTCTCTGTCGGACAAACCACCGTGGTCCGTGTCCGGATCATTCGGGTCTGTCTCCTCGGGATCGATCACTCCGTTTGCATTGAGATCTTCACCCTCGACGCAAACGTCCGCGACACGCCCGGGACCGTCGCACAGGCCATCGCCGTCGGTATCCGGACGCGTTGGGTCGCTCGGGTTCTCGCCATTCACCTCGAGCCCATCCGAGAGACCATCGCCGTCGGTGTCGAACATGCACGGATCCGTCCCCGCGGCAGCCTCCTCGGCGGCCATCAAACCGTCGTCATCGTCCGCGCAATCCAGGGCGCCCTCGATCCTCGTCGTCGCAACACTCACGTTATCGCCGAGGTTCGGATCGAGATACGACGAGGGCACGTGCACCTCGACGGTCGTGCTCACCACGGTCCCCGAGAACGCGACGAGCCGAGCCGACATCACGAGGCTCACGGTGCTGCTGCGACTGAGCGTCAAGCCCGTCCACAGACCGGTCGCCGGGTCATACACGCCTGTCTCCGGCTCATACTCAATCCCCTCCAACATGCTCGGCGTCGTCACCCGCACATAGAGGGTCTCAAGTGCGCTTGGCCCCCGATTCAGAACATCGATTCGATAACGTACCTGCTCGTAGGGCGCCGAGCCTGTATCCGGCAAGAGCTGGTGTTGAACCTTCAGGTCCGACTGCCCGAGCACCTCGATAGGCTCACGGACCGAGTCGTTGGCGATGCGCGGATCGTTAGCCACGGCAACGGAGGCCTCGAGCACCAGCACTCCGAAGGCAAGCTCGCTGGGGATCACTTCGACTTCGACCACGGGCGCTTCGGCACCTTGGTCAAGCGCCGCGCGGTAGAAACACTCGATTCGACCGGTGTCGACCTCGTCCGTGCGACAATCCCAGCCTTCGCCCTCGACCCGGTTCACTTCGAGTCCGAAGGGAATGAGCTGCGTCAGAACGACATCGCCCGACGAACTCTCGGACCCCACATTCTCGATGTGGAAACGATACACCTCGGCTCGATCGACGACCCAAGGCTCGTCGCGCTCCAAAGAGAGCGCCAGATCGGGACGGAACTCGTCATCGATGATGAGGCCCAAAGCCTCCGAAGTCCCGAGCTCAGCGTGAACGGGTGCATCGAGGACCACAGAAAACCGCTCGTCCGACTCAGCGACGCCATCATCCATCAGTGGCACCGCGATGTCTTTCAGGACCTCACCCGGCTGGAAGGTCAAGGTCCCGTCCACAGCTTCAAAGTCCTCCCCCGAGGTCGCGGTTCCGTCACGGCTCGCATAGTGCACGCTGACCGGAAAGCCGCTCGGGTAGGAGAGCGTGACCGAGAAGAACATCGGTCGAGAGAACGCGTCGATCTCGACCGCCGTGGCGCCTGCGATCGACACGGAAGGAACGCCGTCGTCATCGACGATGTGCCCCGTTGCGCGTTCGACGTTGAGCGTCGCGTTCGTCGCTCCGCTGAGAACAACGAAGAAATTCTCATCCGGCTCATCGACGGCGTCACCCTTCACCTCGACCATGATCTGGCCTTCCGTTACTCCGGCCGAAAACGATACGCTCCCCGCAGCTGCACTGTAGTCGTCGGGCGCCCGGGCCGCTCCGCCATCCCCCGTGCCACCGCCATCCTCCGTCGACCAGTCGACCCGAACGGCGAGACCGCTCGGGGCAGATAACGAGACGCGAAACGCGGCGACCACGACGCCGGCATCTCCTTCGCGAACCGAAACGTCCGCGATCGAAACGAGCGGTGGATCGTCATCATCGCGAATGGTCGCGACCGCCTCCCCATCCGCGATGGTCGCCCCACTTGGGTTCGACAGGCGCACCCGAAACGTCTCGTTGAGCTCGTCCAAGCGGTCGCCCACGATCGGCACGGTCACGCTCCGCGTCGTTGCGCCCGGGGAGAAGACCAGCGTTCCCGATCTCGCCGTGAAGTCGGCCGGAGACACGGCGCTCCCGTTGACCGTCGTCCAGTCGACCGTCACCGACTCGCTCGTTACACTCGACAGAGTCACCGTCAGCGCCAAAGAACGAGAGCCTGCGTCGCCCTCGTCGACCGAAGCATTCGCGATCGTCAGCGAAGGGGTATCGTCGTCGTCATGAATCGTTACGACGCCCACGCCGGTTGCGATCGTCGCGTTGACCGGCGATGACAATCGCACGCGAAAGGCTTCGGTCGCCTCGTGCACCGCATCACCGCGAATCGAGATGTCGATCGGACGCGACGTCACACCCGCCGCGAACTCGAGCGTTCCGCTGGAAGCCGCGTAGTCGACGGGTTGAGTTGCGCTGTCGTCTTCAGTCGTCCACGCTACAGTGACCGCCTGGCTAGACGCCGCCGAGAGCGAGACCAGCACGCGCGCCGTGACCGGCCCGTTGCCCTCAGTCACCGAGACGTTGGCCAAGCTCAGGCTTGGCACCGGATCATCATCGGCGATCGTGCCACGACCGAGGTTGTCCGCGATCGTCGCTTCCACGGGTGAGGTCAAGTCAATGAAGAACGTCTCTGAGAGCTCATGACGCTCGTCGTCGAGGATCGGAACGGACAGCGTTCTGGTCGTGGTGCCAGGCGGGAAAGAGAGCGTTGCGCTTCGCGTCGTGTAGTCTTCGCCAGGGCTCGCAGTCCCGGCGCGAGTCGCGTAGCGAACCGAGACCGTTCGACTCGATGCGCGATCGAGAGACACGGTGAACGAGGCGTTCGCGTCCGAACCCTCGGTCACGGAAGCATTGCTGATCGATATCGCGGGCCTTGGCCCATCATCGTTCTCGATGCGCGCCGTCCCGACCGCCGTCACGAGCGTCCCATCGTTCGCCGGAACGACGTTGCTCAACACCAGGTCAAAAGTCTCGTCATCCTCCGGGGCATCGTCAGGCTCCACCGGGACTGAAATCCGGAAGACTTCGGACGGCGGACAGGGCGCTCGAGCCGTAAAATCTAAGGTTCCCGAAGACGCGACGTAGTCTTCACCCGCCGTCGCCGTGCCATCCACGGTCGCATAGTCGACCGAGAACGACCGGCAGCGGTTCCACGTCACGGTCACCTCGAACCGAAAGGCGGTCGTCGTTCCCGTGGCCGTCCCTTCACTCGCCGAGAGGTCCGCAATCTCCACTTCATTCGCAGGCGCCCCCTGTGCGTAAACCGGGGTCGGAGCGAAGAACGAGAGAACGACCGGGAGCAGAGAGAGCGCCACGCGGTTGCGCGGCTTTGACTTCGGGGACGTCCAACCTTTCCGGGGGAGCTTCAGAGGGCGTGTTTGAAGCGCCGGGGCCGGGCGGATCGGGCACTCTGGGTTCGAATTCATGGGTCGCATGCGAGATACGGGCACGACGCGTCAGTGTCCGGCCCACGCTGACGCCGCAGCGTAGACGGTGACAGGCTACCGCCCATTCGGTCAAGGCGGCCCACGGAGTTCAGAGGCGATCCCTACCAAGTCGCCGCACTTCCTGAATCAGAGTCCAACCGTCTTGGGACGCGAGCCTGGCGCGCGGGCGCGGCACGCCCCCTAAATCCAACTGGCCGGGATCACGGCGGGGTCGAGGTCGAGAAGCCCTTTTCGAAGGAGCAGGTAGAGACGATCGATCGGTTCCGCGTTCGCATTGTCGCGCCGCGATCGGTCGACTCGTACGCGATCGAGCTCGTACATCGAGCGCACGGCTTCGCTGCGGGACAGACGCTCAATCGGTGCCGGTTCCATGCCTGCGGCTCCGTAGCCGGCCGCGATCTCACGCGCATAGGTCTCGGCGAAACGTCTTCGCACCGCATCGTAGTGAATCAGACGTGGCATGCGTTGCGCTTCGCGCTCGAGCACCGCTCGCTGATGCTCCGGTAGGTCCGGATGGCTTAGAACGTGATGCACGTTGTTGAGGTGGGTGCGCAGGACGCCGTTCGGACCATCGGTCGCATCGGTCTCGCCTTCGACGATCGAGGCAATGGCGGTACGCGTGGCTTCGTATCGAGACTCATCGACCTCCAGGGGCGAGCGCACCCGATTCACCTGATAGCCGTTCTCTCTGGTCCACACCGCAATGTTCTGACCTTTTCGCGTGCCGGACATGAGATCCACGCGAAGCGACGACTCCGACTCACCCCGAGAACCGTTCGGCGTCGTCGCCTCAGCCCATCGCACGAGATGAGTCGTGGCGCCAACCTTGCTCCCCGGTGCGCTCTCGTCGTAGCCCAGCATCGAATCGAGTCCGGTGAGTGCCGTGCGTAGCTGAGCAAATGTGCTCTCACCGCCCGAGTAACAGGCCGCGATCATGAGCGCGCGGACTTGGGCGCTCGCGCGCGGGAACAGAGCCATCAGCTCACCGATGAGATCCCACGTGAGCAATCCGTTGTCGTCGCCCCAGATCGATCCCCCGTCGCTGTGCCCACTCAAGATCAATCGGTCCAAGCAACGCGCCCCCGACTCGGCTTCGGAGAGCGTTCGCGCCAAGGCGGCGACCTCGTCGCGCCCGTAGTCATCGGCCTCATTGATGAGGCGTGCGAGTTCTCGGCCTCGCATCCCAACCACGCCGAGCGCTTCGGCATAGGCTCGCCGATCATCCGCATCGGTGAGGTCGAACCACCGCCCCTCATGTTCGAGGCCGTCCTGGTTCTTTGCGGAGCCGAGGTGAGTCACCGACGCGCCGGCGCGCTTGAGCGCTGCGACTTCGTACGAAGCGCCGTCGTTCATGCCAAGATACACGATCGGCGTACGAGGCGACGGCGTGCAGTTCTCGACGACGGTCGAGCCCGAACCTGGACCGCGCACACGCACACGCTCGGTGCGAGGCCGTGGGCTAAGATCTGGGCTGAGGGACGGAACGTCGAGGTTCGCACAGCCTCCCGTCGCCAAGCCCAAAATGGCGGCGAATACGGCGCCATTCTTTGCTTGCGCTCGTTGCCCCGCGACGAGGGCAAGGGTGGCCGCAAGGGGGGCGCGAGCGACCTTGAGGTCCCGTTGGGCATCGCTTCGAGCACGATCGGCGGCGGCACTTCGGAGGCCGCCCCAAGCACCCACCAAGGCAGCCCAACGCCCGGGAGAATGCGCGCTCGGGTCAAAGACCGAAGAGCCCAGAGATCCCACCGACCCTCGTCCCAGGCGCGCGCGATGTTGAATGGCTTCGGACAATCCTGGCGAGGATGCATCCAACGTGTTGGCCCTCCGAAGAGGACCGCTCGCGCCGAAATCGATGCGCAGTCGAGACATGCGACTGTATCGTCGATGCTTCGTCGATGTTCTTCACTCGAAGCACGGCCTCATCTCGAGATCGGAGAGGACCCGCGAAATGATTCGAGCACAAGTGAGCGTGAGTGACGCGCGCATCGCCAAGCCCTCGAACGATATCGCGCAACCGGGAGGCGCGCGGTCCGCCAGCGCTCTCACCCGGCTCTGCGGTCGCGTGGGGTCATCGCGCGACGAGTCGAACCCGTGTGCTCAGGTATGCGGCGCCTTCACCGATGTCGGTGCTCCGTGGACGAACCAACGCGTTGACGGCCCATCCGTGGTCGAGATGTCCTCCCTTCGGAACGATCACGACATCGTCACGCTGCCCCGCGTCGAACTCGACACGGACATCGAGTGCACCCATTTCGTTCACGAGACGCGCGTCATCGCCGTCCGCGATTCCGAGTGTCTCAGCGACGCTTGGATGAACGCGAGCCGAGATGCACCCCGAAGGTTCCGACACCCACTGCGACGACTGCGAACGTTCGGTGGAGTTCGAGAGAAGCCAAAGCGGGCAATCCAGGCTCTCTGCCTCCGGAGCCTCGATCGCCGTAATCAGGCGCACCTTCCGGCTCGGTGTCTCCACGTGGCCATCGCCGAAGACGATCTCGGGGGCCACGGGGCTTCGCACTGCGCCTCGCCGTTCGAGATCGTCGATCGACGCGCCCCGATCCGCGACCCGCGCGAGCATCCGCGCCTTCCACGCGCGCGCCGAACCCGCAAAGCGTTCGGCCAGGCCAAGGCGGGCGGCCAGGGCCTGGATGATCTCGAGATCCGTGTGAACACCGGGTGGCGGCGGAACGACCGGCTGCGAAACCCCGAGGTAGTGGTGACCATAGGCCCCAAGAAGATCATCATCCTCGAGCAGCGTCGTGGTCGGAAGAACAAGCGATGCGCGGCGCGTTGTATCCGTCGGAAAGGCGTCCACGACCACCGAGAATTCGGTATTCTCGAACGCTCGGGCCACTGTCTTCGAGTCCGGGAGCATCGCCACCGGATTGCCTGCCGTAACCCAAATCGCGCGAATCGGAGGGTCCTTGGCTTGCAGGATCTCTTCACCGAGACAGGTTTCGAACAGGAGGCGGGGCGGAGGCGACCCCGTCAGGAAGGAGAAATCGAAAGCGGCCTTGCGCTTGTAGTAGAATGAAACGCCACCGCCTTTACGGCCCAGGTTGCCGCTCAGGGCGGAGAGCGCATCAAGGATCCGGACGTGGCTGCCGCCTCTTAGACGTCGCTGAAGTCCCCACCCCACCAAGATGGCCGTCGGACCATCAGCGAGCGCCCGCGCCACATGTTGGGCGTCTTCGACGCTCAGATCGGCCTCCTGAGCGAGCGATGCCATCGAGCGCGAGAAACACAACGACTTGAAGGCATCGACCTCCTCGCACCTGCGAGCGGCTTCGTCCGTCACGTGGCCTTCTTCGAACAAGATCCGCCCCACCATCAGTCCAAACGCCGTGTCGCCGTCGGGGCGGATCTGAAGATATCGATCGGAGAGCTCGACGCCTCGCGTCCGTACGGGGTCGATGAGCGTCACTCGAGTCCCCTTGCTCCGCGCTTCCTTGAGAATCGGGATCAGATGAATGTTCGAAACGTGAAGGTTCTTGCCCCAGTTGATGACATGGCGAGCGTGCAAGAGGTCGAAAACGTCGTTCGAATCCTCCTCGCCGAAGTCGGTCATTTGCGCCGCATCGCCAGGTCCTGAACAAATGTCGCCGCGCTTCTTCGCGGTCGGACCAAACACTTCGAAAAAGAAGTCAGACACGGCCTTGAGTGCGCCCAATGACCCACCGCTACGGTAGTGCAAGATCGCCGCCGGCCCACTCTCCGCGCGAATCGTGGACAGACGCTCGGCCGCGATGTCGATCGCCTCATCAAAACCGATCTCGACCTGCCGGTCGCCGCGACGAAGCAGAGGCTTCAGGATCCGATTTGGGTGATATTGCCGGTCGAGAAAGCGATTCGTTCGAAAGCACAGGAACCCTTGCGTCACCGGGTGGCTCGGGTCGCCGCGAAGCCGCACGACTCGACCATCACGAACCTCAGCCAAAATCCCGCACGCATCTGGGCAGTCGCGGTTACACGTCGTTCGGTGAAAGGTAGACGTCTCGGTTTTCGTGCTCACGGCCTCGTCACGTACCGCCCGCGCATGATCGGGTCAACGGGCGGCCGCGTGTTCGAGCCCGGCCGCAGCGGCGATCACCGCCGCGGAACCGGTCCGGCGCAGAAGAAATCACGGCTGATAGACCGCAAGCGGCGCCGGTCGATGGGTCGCGCCCGTAAGCTCCTTCTTGAATCGAACGCCGGCCTCGGCGCTCGAATGGGTGACCTCGAACCCGGCATCCGCAAACACCGGCCCCAGCGGATGTGTGCGTCGGTCCGTCTCCGCGAAGATCGTCCGCAAGGCCCGATGCCGGGCGAGCACATCAATGGCATGAAGCGCGGCCACACCGGCCTCGGGATGCGCCACCCCAAACATCAGCCCGATATCGGCGACGTCGTGTCTCGCAAGCGAAAGGTCGGCAAGCCCCACGACATCCCAGCCCACGCCTGCGAGCGGGAGTGCCCCGCCCGTCTCATGTGGCCGAGCCCCGGCCTTCGGGGCTAAGACGATCAGCGCTCCGCCGGGCTCACGGTACGAATGCACACGCTGCGCGAGGTCGAAAGCGTCCGCCACGGGATGGAGGTCACCGGGAAAAGCGCAGCAGAAGGCTGAGGCGTTCGACCGGGCGACACCGAGCATTTCGAGTACACGCGCCTGGTGGCGCTCTGCCCGATAGATCTCAACCGAGAGAGGACCACCACGATGATCTCGCATCAGCGCGAAGGGCGGGAGCGGGCGGCCGGAGCTTGAGCGCGGAAGCCGCGTCATTCTATACATCTTCTTCCCTACCGAGCCCGAATATCGGAGCTCATTCGCGAAAGTTTCCTGATGTTCCGGCCATTCAGACGATCTTCCGATGCTCCCTTCTGTGGCGAGCCTCATCGCGTTCAACGGCTGCGGCGGCCCAAACGTTGCGCCTGGTCAGGGATCGCGCTACCGCTGGCGCCCGAAAAGAAGTCAAAACAATCCAACCCGTCAGAGAGAGGGAGTCGACATGAACCAGAAGGTCAGCGCATACGCTGCAAAATCCGCCGGAGCCCCGTTAGGGCCGTTCGATTTCGAGGCCCGATCGCCGAGAGAAGATGACGTCGCGATCGACATCCTCTTCTGCGGGATCTGCCACTCCGATGTTCATCAAGTCCGAAACGAATGGGGCAACAGCCAGTTTCCGATGGTCCCCGGTCACGAGATCATCGGACGGGTCACCGAGACGGGTGCGAAAGTTCAGCGCTTCCAGTCCGGCGATCTCGTCGGCGTCGGGTGCATGGTGCATTCGTGCCAGAGCTGCGCGCCTTGCCACGATCACCTCGAACAGTTCTGCGAGAAGGGGCCTGCGTTTACGTACAACTCGACCGAGATGGATCGAAAGACACCCACCTACGGCGGCTACGCGACCAAGATCGTCGTCCGAGAAGCGTTCGTGCTCCGCGTCGATCCAGTTCTCGACCCCGCACGGGCGGCGCCTTTGCTCTGCGCCGGCATCACGACGTATTCACCGCTCAGGCAGTGGAACTGTAAAGCCGGCGATCATGTCGCGGTCGTCGGGCTCGGCGGCCTCGGACACATGGCCGTGAAGCTCGCCGCATCGATGGGCGCCGAGGTCACGGTCCTGAGCTCCTCGCCAGCCAAAGAGCGCGATGCGAAGCGTCTCGGCGCGCACGGTTTCGAGATCGTACGCGGCCCACAGGATGCCGCACGCCTCGCGGGACGATTCAATCTGATCATCGACTCGGTCTCGGCCCCTCACGACTACAACGCGTATCTCTCGATGCTCCGGGTCAAAGGCGTGATGGTGCTGCTTGGCGTCCCGCCGGAGCCGATGCCGGTGGGCGCCTTCTCGCTCATCGGAGGAAACCGACGACTCGCCGGCTCCCTCATCGGCGGCATCCAAGAGACGCAGGAGATGCTCGACTACTGCGCGGCGCACAAGATCGAGGCGGACATCGAGATCGTACCGGCGCAGAAGATCAACGAAGCCTACGAGCGCATGATGAAGAGCGACGTACGATACCGGTTCGTCATCGACATCGCGAGTCTCAAAGCCTAGCCTCGCCCCGGGCCATCAACCGCATCGCTTTAGGCCACCGCATCGATCTAGAGTGATGACGGTCTCCACCGGTACGTCGACAGACCTCATTTCATTCGCTTATCGGCTCTTGCATCAGGGCGAAGACGCGGAGTGCTTCGAACATGACGGCGACCTCGCCTCCCGTTCGAACTCGATGCATGACGCCCGGTGTTGTCGAGTCGAGGGCCACCGTGTAGTCGGCGCGCTTGGCTGTCACCTTGACCTCGTCAACCGAGACGTGAGCGTCCGGTCAGGCGCCGAGAAAGGTCGGGACCCCCGATCGGGAGACGGACGATGATTCCGGTCCATGACTTCGAAGAATCAACAGACGACGGGGACAGCTGCTCATGGCCGTTGGTCGGAAGCAGAAGCACGCTCGATGCTGGTGGCGCTCGAACGAAGTGGCCAGTCGGTGGTCGCATTCGCGCGGTCGCAAGGTGTGAGTGCGCAGCGGATCTACTGGTGGCGACAACGGCTCGGACCGTCAGGCCGGACAGCGGTCCCGGATGATGTCGGCCTGGTTCCGGTTCGCATCCGATGCGAGGATGCTCGGGGCCTCGACCCAGTGGAACTCGGCGCGCCCGTCATCGTGGTCCGGTCGGTCGGCGGCGTGGTCATCGAGGTTCCGCGCGCCGTGTCGCCAGGTTGGATCGCGGCGCTCACGCGCGACATCGAGGACCGCTAAAGATGTTGTTGGTACCTCGGTCGACGAAGATCTACATGGGCCGGTCGCCTGTGAACATGGGCAAGTCCTTCGATGGACTGAGCAATGAGGTGCGAGTGGTGCTTCGGAAGGACCCGCTGAGCGGATACATCTTCATCTTCTTCAACCGAAGACGGACGATGGCCAAGATGATCGTTTGGACGCGAGGAGGCTACACGATCGTTGCGAAGCGGCTCGAGCGAGGCACGTTCGCGCTCCCGGAGGCTACGGACGCGGCGTGTGTCGAGCTGGACATCCACGAACTCGTCCTTCTCCTCGAAGGCATCGGGTGGGATCGAGGTCGACAGTCGCCGCGGTGGGAGCCTTCTCAGCACCGTCGACACGATGCAGAATTCTCGCAATCTACGTTGCGCATGTCGGTGTAATGTGATCTACGTTCTTTATCCCTTCCGTCGTCTCGCCAGCCTCTGAACCCACAGTTCTCGAGCTCCTCCGTTCGCTTCTCGACTCCGGTGCGAAGGAGGATGTGGTCGATTTGTTCGCCCAGCTCGTGGCGCGAGACGAAGCGTTGGAGCTTGCGCTCACGAAGAAGCTCCGAGCATTCAAGACGACGGAGAAGGTCTCCCCCAACCAGCTGAAGCTTTTGCTCGAGACCGTATCCAGCACCGCCCTATCCGAGACGCCGGCCAACGCGGCGGTCGAGTCCGAGGCAGAGGATACGACGGAAGGCGAGACGGCGGCGGAACAGCTCGGCAAGATGGTCGAGAACGAGCGCAATCGGCGGGCGACCGAGCAGACGCAGCCGCCACCGGCGCGGCCTCGCCGGACGCCATTTCCTCCGAACCTACCGCGCGAAGACAACCCCATCTTGATGCCTGATGCTGAACGGCCATGTCCGAAGTGCGGGCTCGAGCGGCGATGTGCAGGCCACGACGTGAGCGAGGTCCTCGAGCTCGTGCCCGCGCGTGTGATCGTGCGCCGGGACCTCCGGGAGAAGCTCGCGTGTGACGCCTGCGACGCGCCGAACTTCAGCCGCGCGCCGGTCGGTGATCGTGTCGTGCAGGGGGGCCAGTACGGACCCCGTCTCGTCGCTCAACTGCTCGTCGACAAGTACCGCGATGGCCTCCCTCTCCACCGGCAGCGGGAACGATATCGACGGATGAGTGTCGACCTCTCGGTCTCGACGCTGGCGGACCAGGTTACGTACGGCGCGGAGCTCCTGCAGCCGCTCTGGCGTGCAGCCCAGATCGCGGCACTCAAATCGAATGTCCTGCATCTCGATGGTACGGCCTCGCGTTCTTCAGTGGCGAGGGCAAGGACACGAAGCGTCACAAGAAGCTGGGCGCCCTGTGGGGCTTCGTCGGTGACCAGGACGTTGCGCTCTATCTGTTCGCGCCCTCTGGGCACGCGACATTCGCGGACGGGCACACCATCGGACCCGTCGACTTCCTACGCTTGCGCTCCGGCTACACGGTCGCCGATGCCGCCACCGTCTTCGATCAGGCGTTCGCGCGCGAAGACATCATCGAGTGCGGGTGCAACATGCACGCGCGTCGCTACTTCGTGAAGGCCCTCGACGGCGGAGAGCCACGCGCCGCGATCGCGATCGACGCCTACCAGGCGCTCTACGGCATCGAGAAGGAAGCGAGAGACCTCGAGCCGAGAGAACGCCTTCGACTTCGGCGTGAACGCAGCGCGCCGATCTTCAACAAGCTTCTCGAGTGGGTCGAGTCCATCAAAGACGACGAGCCTCCTTCACTGCGCTTCGGTCGAGCGCTCAACTACTTCTCGAACCAGCAAGTGCCGCTGAGTCAGTTCCTCACGGATGGCCGCGTCCCAATCGACAACGGCGTTGTTGAGCGTCTGCACGTGCGCGCCGCGCTGACGCGGAAAAACTTCCTCTTCGCCGGGTCAGAGCGTGGCGCTCAGAGCGCCGCCATCATCTTCTCGCTCTTGGGCTCGTGCGCGCTCTGCGGCATCGACCCCGTCGAGTATCTCGCCACCGTCATGCCCATTCTCGCGCGAGGCGTCATCGAGAAGGACGTCATAGACCTCCTGCCCCGCAATCTTCCACTCTGACTGAGCGTCGCGACCTCCCGGGCCGCCAGGCTCAGGGGATGACTCTTTCCCGGCTCGAGGAAGAATCCGGCGGTCGCCCGGACACTCACGATCGCCGGGATCTGGTTTGACTCAGCGACTCTCGCGCTTTCCATGTGATGAACGTAAGTCAATGAATTTACTTGACATATTCGCCGCAGGTGGAGCCATGGGCCGAGATGACTCAAGTCATTGGTATTCAACCGTTGGAAGCATTTCTCAATTCGTGACGAGTACTTGCGTCAATGTGGTGCAAAGGGGAACAGCAGTGATCTTGATCTTCGTTAGAAGAAGATGCACGCTTTTCTGACGGAGCGGGTTTCGTCATGTCTAACCAAGTAGCTAACATCGCTGATCGAATAATGGTTCGAGTTAGGGCTCATGGTGTTGGCCGGTGGGTGTGCACACCGAAAGACTTCTTGGACCTCGGCAGCCGAGCGGCCGTCGATCAAGCGCTCAGCCGACTGACCAAGGCCGGTCAGCTCCGCCGCGTTGCTCGAGGGCTCTATGACCTTCCGCGCTTCAACGCTGTCATGAAGCGTTCAGCGCCGCCGGACTTGGACTCTGCGATCCAAGCCGTGTCGAGGCGCGACGACATTCGGCTCATGCCCGACGGCATCGTTGCGGCCCATCAGTTGGGGCTCACCAACGCGGTGCCAGCGAAGGTTGCTTACGTGACGGACGGTCGCAGCCGCACGGTCAAGATCGCGGGTTGGACGGTTCGGCTCCGCCATGCGAGCCCGAAGCTCATGCGGTGGGCAGATCGGCCAGCGGCATCGGCGGTGCAGGCGCTGCTTTGGCTCGGACCTCGAGCAGCCAACGATCCCCAAACCATCACCACGTTGCGAAAGCAGTTGCCGGATGCTGCCAAACGCGACTTGTCCAAGCAGGTCGGAGCGCTTCCTGGCTGGGCGATTCCGATAGCCAAGAAGTTCATTGAGCCCGAGGTTACCGCGTGAGCTCATCGTTTGCCGACTTCATCGTTCTCAACCGCGAAGAGCGCTCGGACATCTTCAACGCCGCCAGCGAGCGGCTCAACACGAGGCCGGCGTATATTGAGAAAGACTTCTGGGTGTGCGTCGTCCTCGATGTTCTCTTCAACCGACTGCCATCGGATTCTGCAAGGCTGCTCTTCAAGGGCGGCACGTCCTTGTCGAAGGGATTCGGCCTCATCAACCGCTTCTCCGAAGACATCGACATCGTTGTCTTCCGCGAGGACCTCGGATTCGGTGGCGACGAAGATCCGACCAGCCGCGACGTGAGCATCGGGACCAAAGATCGGCGGCGTCGCTTCGATGCGCTGAAGGCTGCCTGCGGAAACTACGTTCGGGGCCAGCTCGCTTCCGAGCTCACCAGATTGCTCGAGACCAAGGGTTGCCGCGTTGCCAACGACGACAGCGATCCTGATCAGCAGACGTTGCTCGTCGAGTATCCGAGCGTGTCCGTTACAGGTTCGAGCTCGGGCTATGTACAACCAAGGGTCAAGATCGAGTGCGGTGCTCGATCGGCGTTGGACCCGAGCACGACGATCAATCCCACAGCGTTCATCCAGGTTGAACTTGGCGACGACTGGGACCTGAAGGCGCGCAACGTAAGTTGCATCCGGCCGGAGCGGACGTACTGGGAGAAGCTCCTCATCCTTCACGGAGTCCACTGCGGTTTCCGCGACGGCCAGCGTCTTCCGGGCGACAGCAACCGCCTATCCAGACACTATTACGACGTCGCGATGATCAGCGTCACGGAGATTGGCGTTGCCGCGCACAAGAACACGACGCTCTGGGACGACGTTCGCGAACACCACCTCGTTGCTTTCCGCCAGGGCTGGAAAAAGTTCGAGGAAGCGAAGCGAGGCTCGCTCAGACTTGTGCCCCAAGATGCAGTCCGGGTTGAACTGCGACGCGACTACGAAGCGATGCAGGGCATGATCATGGGAGATGCGCCGGCCTTCGAGACAATGATCGAACGATTGGGGACCATCGAGGCTGATCTCAACGCGGCTGAGGCGGAGGAAAGCTACGCCGAGTCCTCTTGAAGGGCGCGTCGATTTCTTATCGTTGACCTCTCGTGGTCTGGTCGACCGCCTGGTCTTGACAGCGAACCCGTGGCTGCCGCTGCGAAACGACGCAGCCAACGAGCGATGAACGCCTGAAAGTCTTCGCGGTCGATGGCGAACGCAGGCGAACTTTCCTGGACTGTGTGCGTTCCCGGTGCGATCGCGAGTTCCTTGATGAGTCCGTCGAAGAAATTACCGGACGCCCCATCACCGTGCCTCAAAGACCTCCTGAACCCCCTCACGCGTTGACAAGAAGTACCCCGCACCTCACTTGGCGTACGGCGTTCGATCCTCGAGACCGACGAAACGTTTAGGGTCAAAGCTTAGAGTTCGAACTGCCACACCCTATCGGACACCGGCGTCATCCGTGTTTCTGTTCCCAAGAACATGCGAATGATCTCGGCCTGCGTTCGAGCGTGCGATGAAGGCTCGAGCGAGCGAAATGCGCCGCCCCCCGCGAGCGCCAGCGGAAGCAGAAGTTGGTCCGCGAGATGAGTGCCGATCGGCACCTCGCCCTCGAGATATTCGAGCGCTTTCGAGGCAACCTGGCTTGCCACTGTCTCCGCCTAGATGCCGCGTTCACCGTGACCCGTGAACACCTCCGTGACATGTTCGCTTTCGATCTCGATGATGACGACGTTCCCGGGACCCTGCGCCTTTTCAATCCATTCGCTCCGCAGGTGCTCCCGCTTCCATCCGAGCCTCTCTCCGACGACCCGAAGCTCGCGGTCCGCGATCGACTTTGGGAGCGATGCCACAATGGCCAGTGCGCTGTACGACCGCAAAGCTCCGCGCTTTCGCCAGCTCAAAACCTGCAAGCTTGGCGCACGGCTCAATCGTCACCCGAAACCGCCCCCCGCCTGCCGGATAAAACCCGGACCTATCGAGTGATGCATGAACTACGGGGCCCATGCGCTGCAGCAGGGGTAAGAAGGCGTTTGCCAGGAACTCGAACGGCGGAGATTGCGGGTTGTGTGTTCCGCCCTCCAAGACCATCGTCGACTTTTCGGTGCCGGTCATGAGTGCGGGAAGAATTGTTTGAAGTACGAGCGTCGCGCTACCCGCTGTGCCGACCGCGAAATGATAGTCGCCGCCGCGCATTGAGCCCGGGCGGAACGTCAATTCCGTCGATCCTACAGCCGCGCCTTCGATGACACCGTTCGAGGCCGCCGCCGCTGCCTGCACGGCGGTCAGATGTTGACGCATCAACCCAGGCTTTGGACGCCCTGCGCGGATATTCTTCATGCGAACAGGTTCGTTCGTGACCAGCGACAGCGCGAGCGCCGTTCGCAGCATTTGTCCGCCGCCTTCTCCTTGCGATCCATCGATGGTCAACATGATGCGCCTAGCCTTTCACGCAGACGACTTGCCTCAAAGTTGGACGATCTCGACCAAGTCACGCTGCGCGCGCATGACTTGATCGATGGGCTTGTACGCGGCGGGCGTCTCGTCGATGACGTCGGCGTCTTTGCGACACTCGACACCCGCCGTTGCGAGGACGTGGTCCTCCAAGCTGACGCGACGCTTTGCTTCGGCGCGCGACATCACGCGCCCGGCGCCGTGGCTACAGCTATGGAAGCTCTCGGGATGACCGAGCCCGCGCACGATGTACGACCGCGAACCCATGCTCCCGGGAATGATTCTCGATGGGCGTCTTCAGCAATCCCGTCATATTCGTCGGGATCGCAGCGATCACTCTGTTGCAGCTTGGTTTCGTTTACCTGCCCTTCATGCAACAGCTCTTCAACTCGGCGCCGCTTGGAGTCGAGGCGTGGCTTCGAGCATTGCTCGTCGGGGCGTGTGTTTGGCCTGTTGTGGGCCTCGAGAAGTACATCCGCCGACGCCAAGAGTCCCAGTCAGAGCCCGTGACCAGCGTCGAAGCTAGGGTCGAGTCAAAGAGCGGCGGCCTGTGACGTCACCCGGCTCAACCACGTCGCCCATGAGAAGGCTTCTCGCGAACCTCAATGAGGTTGTCGGTCGCAACGTCCGTGTCATCGAGATGGTCGGCGTCATGATGAGGATCGCGAGCTTCTCGCTCGTCAGTTGGCTAGGGCCGAAGACTCCGTTCTTGCTGGTTTGGAGTCTCAACACCTTGGACGCCCTCGCTTTGTCATGGTGCTCGATGATCAAGAGGGATCTGGCCTACATCCTATTGAACGTCTTCTGGATCGGTGTTGGCCTCGTTGGAATCTACCGCGCGATCTGACCAGAAACGTCCCGGGCTCCCCGAAGTTCCAGAGTTCTGCCGGCCCAGTCGATGATGCCCTGGAACATTCTCGGCTGAACCTGCCTCGAATCGAGTCGAGAAGCAGGAGCAATCTCAGTACCGTGGAGGAAACCCACATACCGGCAAGCTGAAGGCACCTCCAAGCTCTGGGCCTCGCACTTCCACAAGAAGGATGCGGCCTTCGCGGACGGAGTCCGTCACTTCGCGCAGCTGATGACCCCAGGAATGCCCCGCTCTCCTTACGCAGTCGAGCGAAGACTCCGAGACGCGCTCCGGCTCCAGAACTACGCAGAAGTCGTCGTTCTGGCGGCCGAGGTCGAGGCGATGGGTCACGCTGCGCTGCCGAAAGATCGCGCGGCGGCGACACAACCGTCGGCTGCGATCGAGCGCGCACTGGACCACCTTTCCGAAAAGCTCGCTGACCCACCGGCCAAGCTGGAGGCTGGGCATATTTCCAGTCTCGCGCAGGCCGCCATGAGCGTGCTCTCAACCTTGAGATTCGGTGTCTGACGGTCGGATATTCAACATCTCACGGCACATCAGAACGCTCTGGAGGACGGCCAAGCCATTCGCGAGTCGACTTTGTTCTCCTCCAGCTCGCCTGCCGTAAGCCCCTCGATGGTCGCAAAACTTGCCGACCGCCTCGTTCTCGACCGAATCATTCCTCGGTCCCTCGACACGGTCGACAAAGTGAAGCGTCGAATTCCGCGAGAGCATTTCAAAGACAAAGGCCTCATCGCGTTGATTCACGGCTTTGTGACGATTTGGCCCGTACTCAAAGCCGTCATGGATAAGGGGATGGATCCGCAACACGTGTGCATCCTTTTCACACCGTATGGCTACTGTCGACGGTCATGTGAATCCGGGAGATCTGGCCGCGAACTGACCAAAAACTGGAGCCGAGCCTGATGCCGGCTTAGGTGGTTGAGGTCGAGAAGGTGGGCCTCGGATGTTGGAGCATCCGAGACCCCTGAATGCCTTTGTCGAGAAGGCGAGAGGATCCTCTCCCGGCCTCGACGAAAGCGCAAGAAACAGGCTCGGCGCTGGAGCGAATGGCTGGGCCGAGTGAGATCCTGATCGAGAAGAGGTGCCCGAGATGCCAAGTGGTGTTCCACGACTGCCTCGGATGCCACCGCGGCCAGGTCTATTGCGGAGCGACGTGTCGGGATGCTGCCCGAAGGGCGTCGAAGCGACTCGCCCGGGCTCGGCATCAGCGTTCGGATGAAGGTCGCCGCGATCACCGGGACCGAAACCGGGCGCTTCGTGCTCGACGACGCGTGATGGATCAGTCTGCAAAAAACTCGACATCTGGGGACATCGTGTCCTTCACGCCGGGTGTGCCTGAGCGGCGGTCGCTCAGCGCGCAGGCCGGCCGAAAGGAACGATGTGATGAACAACGTGAGCGTGATCGTCGTACCGGAGGCGCGTCAGACGCGCCTGTTGGGCACTCTCAACGACCACGAGATTTTCAAGACTGCGCTGCCAGGCCTGACGAACAGCGACGAGGGCGCGCGCCCGATGCTCCTGGCAGGCCTCACCCGAGAGCCCGAGGAGCGGCGGTGTGCTGTGCGCGTTGCGGACAGCCTGGCCGGTTCATCGTGCGCCGCTACGTCCGAGGCGCTCGTAGAGACCCCGATGCTCTACGACGCCGTCGGGATCGCGGTGCGCGACCGACGCCAACGGGCCTGCCAGAGAACCGTTGGTGTGGCGAGCTTGCGTGATCTCCAGTGCTTTCAAGGGAGGTGCTGCAGGTGAACCCTCTGGACAAGGCCGTCGAGATTCGCCGGCTGTTCTTCGCGGAGCACTGGAAAGTCGGCACCATCGTGTCGCAGCTTGGCGTGCATGCGGATGTCGTCGAGCGTGTGATCGGACCTCTTGGTCCCGAGCCAAGAGCGACGCGACCGCGTTTCAGCGTTCTGGATCCATTCAAGCCGATCGTAGACGAGACGCTCGAGAGATACCCACGACTGACGGCGACTCGGCTGTACGACATGATCGTCGAGCGCGGCTACACCGGTAGCCTGCGCACCGTGACCCGGTACGCGCCGCTGGTTCGGCCCAAGCCGAAGTCGGAGGCGTTCCTCCGCATTGAGCGGCTGCCCGGGGAGCAGTCCCAGGTCGACTGGGGTCACGTGGGCCGGATCTCCGTGCCTGGCGGTGAACGCGCTCTGTGGGTGTTCGTCATGGTGCTCGCCTTTTCTCGGGCGATCTTTGCCGAGCTCGTCCTGGACCTAACGGTGCACTCGCTGCTGCGCTCGCTCGTACGAGCCAGCACGTTCTTCGGAGGCGTGACGCGACAGTGGCTCTTCGACAATCCGAAGACCATCGTGCTCGAGCGGCAGGGCGACCTCGTGCGATACCATCCCGAGCTGCTGCACTTAACCTCCGAGCTGCATGTGCAGCCGAGGCTCTGCGGTGTCCGAAAGCCGCACCAGAAGGGCGGAGTCGAACGAACCATTCGCTATCTCAAAGACCGCTTCTTCGCCGCCCGCACGATCCACTCCATCGATGTGGGGAACGCGCAGTTGATGCGCTTCCTCGACGAGATCGCGATGGCGCGGAAGCATCCCGAGCAAGACCAGCGGACAGTCGCCGAGGTGTTCGAGGACGAAAAGGGAGCGGCTTCTCGTCTTGCCTGATCCCATGCCCGAGGTCGACCTGGTGGCACCTGTTGTGTCGGACAAGACCGCGACGGTCGTCTTCGACAAGAATCGATACTCGGTGCCGCCCGAGCATCGGACGTCGACGCTCACGGTCGTTGCCAGCGACACACGGGTCCGATTCCTCGCGGGCCAGGATTGCGTTGCCGAGCACGACAGATGCTGGGGTCGCAAGCAGACCATCGAGAAGAAGGAACACCGACAGGCGATCCTCGAAAACAAACCCGGTGCTCGAGACGGTCAGGGCCGACGGCGCTTGGTTGACGCCGCTCCAAGAATCGAGGCGTTGCTCGAGCACTGGCTGCACGACGGACGAAACCTCGGCTCGATGGTTGCGCGTACGCTCAAGCTCCTCGAACTCTACGGGGCCGTCGTCCTCCGCGCGGCGGTGGATGAGCTTCTCGACAAAGGAAGCCATGACATCGGTGCTCTTGCGGTGCTCTGCGATCAGCGTCGGCGCCCGCAGAAACCGCGGTTGCCGGTGGAGTTCGGGCCTCATGTGCCTGACAAGGACGTGCGGGTCCATGATCTCGGAGGCTACGATGATTGATCTGAACCAGAGCCTGCGACGCCTGGGCATGCGCGCGTCCGAAGAGGCGATCAATGGGCTCATCAAACATGCGCACAAAGGCAAGCTCTCGCCCGAAGTACTCATCGAGAAACTCGTCGAGATCGAGCTTCGTGAGCGCGACGTGCGAAACCTCGCGAGGCGGACTCGTGACGCCTCTCTCGGTCGGTTCAAGACCATGGATCAGTTCGACTGGGCTCATCTGAGGAAGGTCGACCGACCGCTTATAGAAGGGCTCCTCATGCTCGACTTTCTCGTCGCGACACCCCCCGCCAACATCCTGCTCCGCGGCCCCGCGGGAGTTGGCAAGACGACGATTGCTCAGAACATCGGTCTAGCCGCGCTCGAGGCGGGCCACACCGTGCGGTTCTCGACCCTCCCCGCGACCCTCGCTGACCTCTTGAGGCAGGAATCGCTACCCGCCATCGAGCGAAGGATGAAGCGCTACACTGCGCCCGATCTTCTCATCCTCGATGAACTCGGGTACGTGCCCTGTGATAGTCGCGCTGCAGACCTGTTCTTCAACATCATCAGTCGACGCCATGAAGTGCGCTCCGTCGTCATCACTACGAACTTGCCGTTCAAGTCCTGGGGTGACGTCTTCCCGGCCGCAGCTTGTCTCGGTGCGCTCATCGATCGCTTCGCCGAGAACTGCCACGTCGTTGATCTCGACGCCGACTCGTACCGACAGCGCAGCGCGAAGGATTCAAGACGGAAGGCGCCCGTGCCACAGGGCCGAAGTCCGGTAAAGCAAAGGTTGAGACCCCAATAGCTCGTCGCCCTCATGAGGCCGTACGCACGCCCCACGGCCCCTGGCGTGACCTGCCTGTCTGCGTCACACTTTGAAGCGCGTCTCACTCGCCTGAAGCCGCCCCTATCAACCAACCCCGCTCACGATGCAACCTATCCGCTGCGTCGAAACAGGCTCAGACAGGGTTCGCGTCCAATTTCTACGGATCCAAGTGGCAGGCTACAGCTACAATCCGTTGGTCGCCGAATACGCGTCGCTTCACGGGATGCACGTCGGTGCAACGACCGACGGTGGCCTCGGCACCGCCAATGCCGAGCTTGCGCGGCTCGAGTCGATTCGCAAATTTGCTGGGGCCATCACAGAATTTCGAATTCGCCCCAAGAAAGGTTGGATTCTCTTCGACGATGGCGCGCTCGGCCACGGCGTCTTTAACGACTGGAAGCCGGCATCGACCGAATATCGACCTAACTTCTCGTTCGGCTTCGTCTCCCCATACACCGCCGCGGGGATCGCCGACATTCGCGACGCGATTCGGTTCGGCGGCGAGCAAACGCGACGAGGGAGCATAGAACTCGCAGGCAAGAAAGTCCCCTACCCGCTCGTCCATCTATCCGATCTCAGATCAAAGCAGCTCGAAGGCAAAGTCATCGCTTCAGCGGTGGCTGAGCGCTTCCGGGTGGCATGGTAGGCGAGGGTCACGGTGTGCGCCCGCGACCGCCTGGTCACCTAACGTTTCCGTGTTCACCTCCTTGAAGGTGTAATCTGCCTCGAAAGCATCAGGGCCTCGGCACAAGCTGCGGCGCGATCAGCGGCCGCTCCTGGGGCTGATAGCGGACACGGTAGATCGTGGGCTGACCCGGAAGTCGAAGGACGCCCGTGAAACTGGGGAAATTGCGCACCTCGACCCACGGAACTCCGAGCGAACGGCGCCGTAGGAGTGACGCCTGAGGAGGGCTTCGACGCGCTTGGCCTTGGCGAGGTTCTCGGTGTCACGAGCCACCTTGAACTCCCGGAGCTCGAGCTCGTTGGGGACGAAGCCACGCTTGCGAGTCGCAGCCAACGTGGGCATGAGCTTGTCCGTCAGCGCAGCGAGGAAGTCCGATATTCGACGAAGACACGAACAAACGAGCGCGGTTGCCGAGGCCTTCCGTGACGGCATGAAACGGGCTCATGGCGCGTTGTGTGCGCGCAAGCGGTTTCGGAATACAAACCACGAAAACCGGAGTCGGGAATCCTGCATCGCCTCGTCTCGACCCACTTTGACGAGTTTGTCGAAAGTTTTGAGGACCCAGATTCCCCCGAGTCCGGGTTGCCGACATTTGTCCGCAAAGAGTTTGAACGATTCCTCGACTGCGGGATCTTGGAACGCGGGTTCGTCCTTCTTTTCTGCGACCGATGCCAGCGTGAGCATGCTGTGGCCTTTTCGTGCAAGGGGCGGGCGATTTGTCCGAGCTGCGGTGCACGACGGATGCAGGAGACGGCGGCCCATCTCGTCGATGACGTGCTGCCCGATGTCGCGCTGCGGCAATACGTGCTGAGCCCGCCGTTCGAACTGCGCGGTCTTCTCGCGTGCAAACGAGAAGTCTTGGCGAAGATGGTGAACTTTTTCGTTGGGGCGATCTTTGAGCAACTGACCGACTGGGCTCGATGTCAGGGTCTCACAGGACCGAAATGCGGCGCAGTCACCTTCATTCAGCGATTCACGAAGACCCTGAACATCTCACCCCATCTTCATGTGCTCGTTCTCGACGGAGTCTTTGCGAACGAAGAAGAGGGTCCCCGTTTCGTCGAATGCCCAGCCCCAACGAATCGAGACCTTCTTTCGTTGGCCCAAAGGGTCTTCAAGAAGATGGAGAAATTTCTCGCGAAGAGCGGATATCTCCGAAGCGAGTCGGACGCTCTTGAGGAAGCATCGCTGACACCCGTGGAGCGCTGGTATGTGCGGGGCCTCGCGGAGCCATCGATGCTGTCGCCAAGTCGCATCGTGGACGTCAAGTCCACGGCGATCGAGTGTGGTGGATTCAGTGTTCATGCTCAGGTTCGTGTTGCCCAAGGCGATCGACGAGGACGAGAAAGGCTCTGCCTATATGCGGCCCGTCCGCCTTTCGCCGAAGGTCAACTTCGCATGACCGATGATGGCCGAGTTCGGCTGACGCTTCGTCGTCCAGCGAAGAACGGCCAGGGTGCGATCGTTCTATCACCGGTTCAGTTTCTGAGGCGCCTCGCGTGGCTCGTTCCTCCCCCGGCGCAGCATCAGGTTCGCTATGCGGGAGTTCTGGCCTCGGCCTCGAAAGTGCGGCGCGCGATTGTCCCAAGGCCCGCACCGGTTCTTCAGCTCGCCTTCCCGATCGAGAACATGAGGCCTCGGGTTCAGAAACATCGCATGTCGTGGGCCAAACTGTTGGCCCGCGTCTATTCGATTGATGGAGAGCGCTGCTTGAGCTGTGGCGGCCCACTTAGGCCGATCGGTGCGGTGACTGAATCGAGTCACGTCGCGCAGACTCTCGGTCGGATGCGACGGCAGCGATGCGCTCGAGATCCCCCTCAGCTCGCCCTCGATCTCTGATCGACTCCACAAACCAACCCAAGGTCCCAAGCTTCGGGGCTCGGTGCTTCTTGTCCGGGCGGTCGCACGGTTCGTCTGCTGAGGAGAGGTACGTCTGAACGCTGCGCGCAGGCTACGGAACTCAACGGCAGTCCCGTCTTGTGGCGTTCCAAACCGGCCAGACTGCGCGCAACATGTGACTCGTCGCACACCTGCGTCGGTTCTCCGACTGCTCCGGGCATGGTATCGACGACGCATGGTGAGTCGAAGCCGATTGATTGCCCTATCGGCCCCTGAATCGGATTCGATGTCATCGAGGCACGCACGATCCCCCACAGCTTTCATTCGAGCCCTGATCGCCGAACCCGTCCACCCGTCCCGTCCCGTCCGGGGAGTGGACCTCTCTTCGCTTCGCCGCGGTCGCTCGGTTCGTCCGCTGCTGGGGAGGTGCGCCCACCGCGCGAGTACAGGCGAGAGAACTCAACGCCACGCCTCGGTCCGAAGGCCATGAATCGCTCAGAACACGCGCAACCTGTGACACGACGCACCTCGGCGCATGTCTAGAGTGATGACGGTCTCCACCGGCACGTCGACAGACCTCACTTGATTCGCCTATCGGCCCCAGCTTCAGAACAGCGTCAAGACGGTCGTCTATTCGCGTCCCCTCTACTTCGAGTCCATGAAGCCCAGCCTCGAGACGAAGCACGCCGGCGCGCCTCAATCGGTTCGCGCCGATTTGGCACCGCTTCGCGACCTTCGGGAAGACTTCGACCCGCTCGTAAAGGAGCAAAAGCGGTCTCGCGATGGGCTTGCTGCTCAAGGCTCTGCAGAACGGCTATCGCGGGGTCTTCATGCCGGCCCAGGACCTCTTCGATGAAATGTACTCGTCGCTCGCGGACCGTTCTACCCCGCGGCTGCTCAACCGCCTCGCTCGCCTCGACGTCTTGGTGATCGACGAAATGGGCTATCTCAACCTGAGGCCCGAGCAGAGCAACATCTTCTTCAAGTTGATGCACCTTCGGTATCGGCGGCGACCGACGATCATCACGACGAATCTCGACTACCCCGAGTGGGCCTCCTTCCTCGGAAATCCCAAGATGGTAGAGGCCTTGCTCAGCCGTGTGCGACACCAGTGTCACACGATCAAGATCGACGGTCCGCCCCTGCGTGAGCCTCAGAGCTGAGAATCCAACCTTACCCTCTCCGTGCGCTGTCAGTCCCTCGACGCTCTTGCCTCCTCCCGCACGTTCACAACTCCGTTCTCGATGTGGACTGGTTCTGCAGAGCAGAAGTGGACTGCTTTTCATGAGCGCCACAGGCGATGACGGCAGCATCGCTCCCGGCGACGGCTGCTCACAAGGTTGTTCGGTGGAGACTGGCTGGCTATGCGCTGCAGGCAACCCAAGCGCTTGTTCTCCCGTATGTGGCGACGGGCTCCGACTAGGGTCCGAGACTTGCGATGACGGCGACATCCAAGATCAAGATGGTTGCAGTTCCACTTGCGCCGTCGAGTTCGGCTGGAGTTGTGCGAGTGGGGCCCCTGACATCTGCACGGCGACTTGCGGAAACGGCCAGAGGCATGGAGCTGAAGGCTGCGACGATGGCAATCAATTGGGTGGTGACGGATGCGGGGCGACTTGCAGCACCGAGTCCGGATGGAGCTGCGACACGAGTTTCCCGAATGTGTGTTCGCCGATATCAAGCGTGAAGCCATTGCCGAGGTTCGAGAGCTAACGCTGCGACAACTCCGGGAAGAGTCTGGGAAGACACAGGCCGAGCTCGCGGAGCTTGCCGAAGTAACTCAGTCGACGCTTTCGCGGATCGAGCGACGGGAGGACAACCCAATCCAGGCTTTGCGCCGCTATGTGGAAGCACTCGGTGGCGAGCTGGAGGTCGTGGCTGTGTTGGGTAATAAGCGTGTCAGATTGCTCGGTGTGTAGAAGTGGATAACGGTGTGGGGCTTGAGCGATGAGCGGCAGGCATCGCTGGATCTTACTTGACATAAGGTCGATTATCAGACGTCACAATATACGCGTAGTTACAGGGTATTCGACTGGTGGTTTTAACATAACGTCCTCCTGTACGAGCGACCGCACCAACCACGCCGTTAGAACCTCGAGCCGAGGCGTGGTCCATCGATAGCGCTCGATACGCTTTCGACTCGCGGTTCGGAGCGAACCGAGGTCCAATACCGTGTGGCCGGAGCGGAGCGGGCCTGGGTTCGTACGGTTCTCGGCGCGTTCGACAAGACGACGACGATGGAGAAGCTCGGAGGCCTGGCATCAGGCGCCGGTGGCACGTCGTTCGCGACGCAGCATCTCGACCAAGTTCGCGCCTGGGCAACAGAGCTTCAGGTATCGGGGACGCGGCCGCGAGGCTCTGCGTTCAATCACCCGAGGCCGTCGGTTGGACGCTGCTCCTCGAGCACGAGATCCCGCTACGCCAGAAGCGAATCTGCTCGAGCGTCGGAAGCAATCAGCCTACGATTGCGTGCACGAACCCACAGATCCGCCCACCAATATGTCCATTCCAGGGAACAGCCGACCTAGGGACACACACGGCGACGCGTAAGTACGCGTCGTTGGCACTCATATTGCTATCTGCCTTGACGAGGACTTCGAAATGGATTCAAACATTCGATCTGTTCGCCAATGCACCCAAGGGCTTCCGCCGGACGTTGACCAAAGTATCAACGCCATCGTTGAGAACTATGTCGAAGGTAAGCGAGGCGTCGAAATGATTCCAGAGAAAGTCGCAAAGGAATCTGCGCGCGACATCAAAACGACGCGGTCGCTTCGAAACGTCCTTAGCTG
Organism: Deltaproteobacteria bacterium; assembly: GCA_016713425.1. GTDB lineage: Bacteria > Myxococcota > Kuafuiibacteriia > Kuafuiibacteriales > Kuafuiibacteriaceae > JADJPE01. The sequence continues at coordinate 504,025 of JADJPE010000005.1, forward strand.
TATCGGCGATGAAGAGTTTGCCCAACAAAACACCCCCGGCGCCAAAGATGCCTACTGCGCCATCGATGCCCTGGATAGAGCCACCGCGCTCGAGCGTGGAGGCTTGGAAGCGATGATCGCGAACAAGGGTCCTGTGCGCGGATGCCCACGGTAGCATGTCCGTGGACGCTCCCCCGCATCAACCTGTTGTGAGCGTCCGGGCGACTGGCGGATTTCCTTCGGGCCGAACGTGGGAGGTCCCATGAGCCTGCTGGGCCTGGAGATCTGAAAGCTCAGAGCGGGAAACTGCTGGGCAGGAGGTCGATGACGTCCCTCTCGATGACGGGATGAGGGCGCGGCTCAGGATCCCTCAGAACAGGAAGCCGCCAAGCCACCACGCGCTGCTCGAGCAGACCTGCGACATCGATCCTGTCTTTCGCACTCACAAGTCCGAGCTCTTCGCGTTCAAGGACCTGCGGAACGCGATCGCGATGATAGCCTACAGCGACGCCGGAAAGCGCCCGAGCACCGCGAACAGCCCCGCGTACCTGTGTCCGTACGCTCGCGCTACTCGATTCTTAGGGCGTGCGTGCTTCAGACGCGTAGCGCTCCGCAGCCTCTTCGAGGCTTCGCACCTGCTCGAACGGCCGCGCATGGACGGCCAACACGCTCCCAAAGGTGGCCGCCTCCCCGACGAGACTCCACGCCCAACGTCGGGTCTGATCGCGCTGGAGCCAAAACGAGCGGTCACCCTCGCGTGTCGGTACGGGCTGATGGCCGAATCTCGTTGGCGCAGCTCGAAGAACCGAGAGGACTTGAGGGCTGGCCTGGGGGATAAACGCGGTGTCGGCCGTGGCACCAGGTCCGATCGGCGCCGGGCGCGGGGCAGCGTCATGGACTCCGTCATGGACAGTGGCCGATAGAAAATGTCGACTTTCCGGAGGCTTGCCACTCGCTATCGGCCACCTATCGGCCAGGACGCTCGCATTGTCCATGATGGCCGATAGCCGGGCTCGCGAGGATCTCGCTAGAGCTTCATCGCCCACGTAGGTCCTCCTCTTCTTCCCGCTGACGATCGCGCTCAGCCATCTGCCGGAGGCTGCGCGCTGCGTCCGTGGCCCATCGTCGCAGCTTCGGCAACTTGGTCCGATTGGCTACCCCTCCGATTGATGTGGCCAGCTGCTCCCAGTGAGCGGATGCGGGGCCCCACCAACTGCCAGACACGTACTCGGAGAAGAATGCGCTCGCGACATCGTCACGATCGCCGTAGGTGCCGACGATGCGTGACGCGAGCGTGTCGTCGTTCGCGAAGTTGCGGGCGATGTTCCACGCAAGCGGCCAGCACCTGCGCCGCTTCGCTGTGCTTGGAAAACCAAGTCCCTGCAGAACGATCTCCCTGCTCGCGGATGATCGCCGCGGCAATCTCATCGGGCCGCTCGTCGACGTATCGCAGTGCGAGCTCCTTCCAGTAGTAGCTCGTCATGTGGCCGCTGCGAATCAGGCTCGGGACAGCGATGAGCTCCAGCACCAAGTCCAGCCACCTGTCGTGTTCCCCCGGCTGGGACTTGGTTCGGTGCTCGAGAATCGTCAGCGCCGGCGCCTCATGGCCTGCGTCCACCATCGCGCGAAGGAGGTCGGCCAGGAGCTCCGGGTCGAGGTCCTCTACCCAGCGACCGAAGCTTAGTTGCCCGACAATCTCTGGCGGCACGGGCTCTGCTTGGAGAATCTCCTGCACACACCGCGCGACCAGAGGTGTTGCGCCGCATCGCCACGCCACTTCGAAAAGCATGTGCAGGGGCCGAGGTGTCCGATGCGACTGCGCCTGGACCCAGCCGTCGTACCAAGCGTCGCCTCGACGCCTCCTGGTCGCGCTTACATATCCGCAGAGGACCCGGAGGTCTCTTCCACCAGTTTCCGCATCCTGCATGGCATCGAGCAGTTGCCCTTCGGTGTCTTGCTCCGCCAAGGCCTCGCCGAAGCGCCAACCGTCCGCGGCATCCCCGGATGTGAGCCAAGGCCACATCTCCACGAGCGGAGCGGGCGACTCGACGAGCTCCCGTGCAAGGGGCTGGAGATCTGGCTGTTCGTCACGATCCCATCGAAAATGCCCGACGAGTTGCCGGAGTCTCGCCGGAAGGGATGCGTCTTCGAAAGCAGTATGAAGAACGTCTAGCTCTGCGACATCTTCCTCTGGCAGCTCCTTCCAGTACTTGCGCGCCCGGTAGATGACGTCGGCGATGGTTCGGCGAAGTGGCTCCCGCGCTTCCATCTTCATGTGCTCGTTCTCGACGGAGTCTTCGCGAACGAAGAAGACGGTCCCCGTTTCGTCGAATGCCCAGCCCCAACGAATCGAGACCTTCTCTCGTTGGCCCAAACCGTGTTCAAGAAGATGGAGAAATTTCTCGCGAAGAGCGGATATCTCCGAAGCGAGTCGGACGCTCTTGAGGAAGCCTCGCTGACACCCGTGGAGCGCTGGTATGTGCGCGGCCTCGCGGAGCCATCGATGCTGTCGCCAAGTCGCATCGTGGACGTCAAGTCCACGGCGATCGAGTGTGGTGGATTCAGTGTTCATGCTCAGGTTCGTGTTGCCCAAGGCGATCGACGAGGACGAGAAAGGCTCTGCCTATATGCGGCCCGTCCGCCATTCGCCGAAGATCAACTTCGCATGAGCGGTGATGGGCGAGTTCGGCTGACGCTTCGTCGTCCAGCGAAGAACGGGCAGGGTGCGATCGTTCTATCACCGGTACAGTTTCTGAGACGCCTCGCGTGGCTCGTTCCTCCCCCGGCGCAGCATCAGGTTCGCTACGCGGGCGTTCTGGCTTCGGCCTCGAAAGTGCGGCGCGCGATTGTTCCAAGGCCCGCACCCGCTCTTCAGCTCGCCTTCCCGATCGAGAACATGAGGCCTCAGGTTCAGAAGCGCCGCATGTCGTGGGCCAAGCTGTTGGCCCGGGTCTATTCGATTGATGGCGAGCGCTGCTTGAGTTGCGGCGGCCGCCTGAGGCCGATCGGTGCGGTGACTGAATCGAGTCACGTCAAGCAGACTCTCGGTCGGATGAGACGTCAGCGATGCGCCCGAGATCCCCTCAGCTCGCCCTCGATCTCTGATCGACGCCACAAACCGACCCAAGATCCCAAGCTCCCCGGGCTCGGCGCTTCTTGTCCGCGCGGTCGCATGGCTCGTCCGCTGGGGGAGAGGTACGTCTGAACGCTGCCCGCAGGCTACGGGACTCAGCGGCAGTCCCGTCTTGTGCCGTTCCGAACCGGCCACACTGCGCGCAATATGTGACTCGTCGCACACCTGCGTCGGTTCTCCGACTCCTCCGGGCATGGTCGAAGCCGATTGATTGCCCTATCGGCCTTCAGTTGTTCGAGCAGGTTCTCCTGGTTGCAGCGCTACAACGGCAAGCCGTCCGTAGTGCTCAGCATCGTCAAGCAACCAGGAGCCGACACGCTCGACGTCACACGCCGCGTCGACGAGGCGCTCGACCTGCTCGCCCCGTCGCTCGAGCGGCGAAAGATGGCAGCGCACCGCGATCTGTTCCGACAGGCCGACTTCATCGAGAAGGCCGTCTCGAACCTGATGACCGTGCTGCGCGATGGCGCGCTTCTGGTCATCGGGGTGCTCCTGCTTTTCCTCTGGAGCCTCCGCCCCACGGTCATCAGCGTCGTGGCACTGCCGCTGTCGCTCCTCTTGTCCGTCATCGTGCTCGATGCCCTCGGCTTCTCCCTCGACACCATGACCCTCGGCGGCCTCGCGATTGCCATTGGTGAGTTGGTCGACGACGCCATCGTCGACGTGGAGAACGTGGTTCGGCGCCTTCGCGACCGGATCCGACTGCCGGAAGCCGAACGCAAACCGGTGATCGTGACCGTGCTCGACGCCTCGCGGGAAATCCGCTCGTCCATCGTGAGCGCTACGGCGATCCTGATGATCGTGTTCTTGCCGCTGCTCCTTCTCGAAGGGCTCGAAGGGCGGCTGCTCTTGCCGCTTGGCGTGGCCTACTTGGTCTCCATCGCCAGCTCGCTGATCGTCGCCGTCACCGTGACTCCGGCGATGTGCTCGCTGCTGCTGCCCAAGGCCATCGATGCTTCCGGCAAGGAGCCGCCGATCATGCATCGCATCGTGCAGCTCTACGGGCCCACGCTCCGCTTCACGCTCAAGCATCCGCGCACCGTCGTGGCTGGGGGCGCGCTCGCCAGCGCCGTGGGCATCGCCGCCCTCGGGTTTACCGGTCGCTCCTTTCTGCCCGAGTTCAACGAGGGCAGCTTGACGATCGCCGCGGTCACGTTGCCGGGCACGTCGCTCGAGCAGAGCAACACCTTGGGGACCCTCGCCGAGCGGGCGCTGCTCGCCGATCCAGCCGTCGTCTCCACTGCACGCCGTACCGGGCGTGCTGAGCGAGACGAGCACGTCCAGGGCGTAGAAGCGGCTGAGATCGACGTGCGTCTTCGCGAGGACCCGCGCAGCAAGGAGCAGCTCCTCGCCGACATCCGACAGCGCCTCGCAGCCGTCCCCGGCGTGCAGTTCACCCTCGGGCAGCCGATCTCGCACCGCATCGACCACATGATCTCGGGGCAACGAGCGGCGCTCTCCATCAAGGTCATCGGCGAGAATCTGAGCGACCTCCGCAACTACGCGGAACAGGTGCGCGCTGCGGTCGCCGATGTGCCCGGTCTGGTCGACCTCAGCGTCGAGCAGATGGTGAACGTTCCAGAAGTCGTTGTGCGGGTGGATCGGCACGCGGCCTCGCAATACGGCCTCTCGCCAGGGCAGGCAGCGCAGGCTGCCGGCACCGCGCTTTGGGGTACCGAAGCGAGCCGCATCTACGAGTACGGTACCGTGACGGACGTGGTGGTGCGCTACCACGAAACGGCGCGCGAGTCTCTCGATACCGTCAAGAGCACGCGCGTTCCCACGCCTTCTGGCGCGGTGGTCCCGATCTCGGCCTTCGCCGATGTCACAGCAGACCGCGGTCCGAACTACGTGCTGCGGGAGAACGTCGAGCGGCGCATCGTGGTGACGGCCAACGTGGCTGATCGAGACCTGCGCAGCGTCTATGACGACGTTCGCGATCACGTCACCGAGCGCGTCCAGCTGCCGCCCAGCGTGCGGGTGGAATACGCAGGCCAGTTCGAGCGCGAGGAGGCGGCCGGCTCGCAGCTCCTACTGTTCGGCGTGCTCGCCATTCTCGGCATTGTGCTGATCCTATTCGCCACGCTGCGCAGCGTCCGTCGAACGGCCATCGTGCTGGTCAACCTGCCTCTGGCCTTGGCGGGCGGCGTCGTTGGCGTGTTCCTTGGCGGCGGCGTGCTGTCCATCGCCAGCATCATTGGCTTCATTACGCTCTTCGGAATCGCGACCCGCAACGGCATCCTCCTTGCGACCCGAACCCGCGATCTCGAGCTCGAAGGCGTCGAACGGATAGAGGCCGTGGCTCAGAGCGCACGCGAACGCCTCGCGCCCATCCTGATGACCGCGGTGACGGCTGGGCTCGGGCTCTTGCCCCTGGCCCTTGCCCTGGGCGAGCCCGGCAGCGAGATTCAAGCCCCGATGGCGCTCGTCATTCTCACCGGTCTCGCGACCTCGACCGCGCTCAACATGGTGGTCGTGCCAGCACTACTGGCGAAGTGGGGCGGCGAGACCCGCGCGCCGGCCTGGCCGAGACGCGTCCTTCGAGAAACTGCACAAGAATGAGACTGCCGCGAGTGCCGAGGCGTCGTTCTACCCCCTTCAATGGAACCGCTTCGCTTCGATCCGCTTCACTTCGATCCGCTTCACTTCGATCCGCTTCACTTCGATCCGTTGCTCAGAACTCAGAACAGGTTCCGACGAGCGCTCACGTTGAACAAGAGCCCCAGTCCGGCCAGCAGAGTCACCGCGAACGACCCGCCGTTGCTGAAGAGCGGAAGCGGTACACCTACGACGGGTGCCAGGCGAAGCACCATCATCATATTGATGCTCGCATGCCAGAAGACCATCGCCGCCACGCCCACAGCCAAGAGGGCACCGAAACGATCGCGCGCACGGGAGGCGACGCGCATAGCCAGCAGTACGAGGGCCGCGAACAGCATCACGACGAGCGCACTGCCGAGAAAGCCATGCTGATGCGCCGACCGGTCTGGTCGGAAACCATACGAGCAATCCAAAAAGTCCTGCTCGTAAACGGCCTCCAAGACCATCACCACCGCGCGCTGGAGGATCTTGTCTTCCAACGTCGGGATGCCGATCGGGCGCAGCGATGCCGATCGGGCGCAGCGATGCCGATCGGGCGCAGCTTCGTCCCGTCGCCCTTGGGGATGTACACGCGCCGGACGGGAGGCGCTCGGTACGTCCCCGACTTGAAGCGGTCAAGCAGCGATTGGAGGTTCGACTCCAGGCTCGCCGCGTATCCCGCCGCCGTCTGACCGTCCACGCCGACCGCGCCGTCCTTGCGCGTCCTCCGATACGCTTCGCGCAGGAGGTCCACATCGATGAGGTGGGCGAGCGTCGTCATCACCATCTGCGGCGCTTGCCTCGCCAGTTTCGCTGTCCGCTCGAGTTTCGTTGTGACGCTGATTGGACTCGATGTTCCTGGCATCTTTCCTCCGAGCGGTCCCGTGACCCGGCGCCTCTTTCCCTCAGCCGGGTCCCCTGGGGAGAGTTCCCCGGCTTCCTCGGTACAGTGAGGCGCTCCGACTCCCGACCATCCCTCCCGCCGCGCTTCGTTTCCTTCGCTTGGCGGTACCTGCGTTGTGCTCGTCATTTGCAGCCGGGAAAGATTCATCCCCTGAGCCTGGCGGCCCGGGAGGTCGCGACGCTCAGTCAGAGTGGAAAATTGCGGGGCAGGAGGTCGATGACGTCCTTCTCGATGACGCCTCGCGCGAGAATGGGCATGACGGTGGCGAGATACTCGACGGGGTCGATCAAGCTCCAGAGCGTGGCCCTTGGACCGACCCGATGGCCGGAGGCCCGCGAGCCCGTTCTTTCTGTATGCGTAGTACCAGGCCTCGAGCGTCGATACGCTTGGGCATCACCGGTATATCGTACCGAGTGCATCAACGGGCCTCACGCTGAGATGGAAGGAACGGAGCGGAGACCCATCGGGCGGGTTCGGGGTGTCTCATCCGCGTTGACAGGTTCCGGAAGCGGCGCCAACGACAGCGATCCTCGCCGCACCCGATCATGTAACCAAGCCGGCGGGTGCCTCGCTCGGGCCGACGTCGTCCGCACAACCACCGTCCAAGGCCGGGCCCGTTGCACCCACAAGGCCTGTCGACGCCGCGCCCACCTCGCCGTCCGCCCCGCCGCGTCATTCCTCCTAGGTCGTTGGGATCGGCAAGCGCCCACAAGAGCAACCCGGCGACGAGTCCGGCTTCACGCCCGGGGGCGCCGACCCAGCGGAGCGCCGCGAACGAAGTCCCGGCGCGGGACGCCCGCATCCGGGAGACAGAAAGAGAGAAGCCGCGGCCCTGCGTGATTCCTCCCGCTCACCGGTGCCGAGCACTTCCGCAACCCGGACGATGACCTACGCGGCGGCATCGAGCTCGTTGGGGACGAAACCACGCTTGCGAGTCGCAGCCAACGTGGGCATGAGCTTGTCCGTCAGCGCAGCGAGGAAGTCCGAAATTCGACGAAGACACGAACAAACGAGCGCCATTGCCGAGGCCTTCCGTGACGGCATGAAACGAGCTCATGGCGCGTTGTGTGCGCGCAAGCGGTTTCGGAATACAAACCACGAAAACCGGAGTCGGGAATCCTGCATCGCCTCGTCTCGACCCACTTTGACGAGTTTGTCGAAAGTTTTGAGGACCCAGATTCCCCCGAGTCCGGGTTGCCGACATTTGTCCGCAAAGAGTTTGAACGATTCCTCGACTGCGGGATCTTGGAACGCGGGTTCGTCCTTCTTTTCTGCGACCGATGCCAGCGTGAGCATGCTGTGGCCTTTTCGTGCAAGTTCGCCATGTCCGGACGGACACCCCGTGGCATGAAACTGGTAGGATGCGCCGCGTTGGTGGTGGCACAGAGATCGGCGTTTCCTTGGTGCTTCAGCCCGTGTGCAAGTTGGATCCGGAGCTCTACGAGCACCCCGTACTGCGCCATGGAGTCCGCCTATGCGGCTTCGGGAGCGCGCGTTCTAGATTTCGATCACGAGAGCTCCACGCCATCACCGACAGGAGTGTGTGGTGGAAGTTCTTCATGCCCGTTGCGCGGGGCTCGACGTTCACAAGGACACGGTCGTGGCCTGCATTCGAATCGCATCCAAAGGAACAGCGACGCAAGATGTGCGAACTTTCCAGACGACGACTTCGCAGTTGTTGGCGTTGTCTGACTGGCTGAGCGAACAAGAGGTGACACATGTCGCGATGGAGGCGACGGGCGTCTACTGGAAGCCGGTTTGGCACATCCTCGAGGAGTCGTTCGAGCTCGTCCTCGCGAACGCCGCCCATATCAAGAACGTTCCCGGGCGCAAGACCGACGTGAACGACGCGATGTGGATCTCGGATTTGCTCGCACATGGTCTGATCCGAGGCAGCTTCGTTCCGGAGGCATCCATCCATGAGCTACGCGCGCTCACGCGAACGCGCAAGCAGCTCGTCCGTGAGAAAGCCCAGCACATGCAGCGGATTCAGAAGACGCTCGAGGATGCGAACATCAAGCTCGCATCGGTGATCACGGACATTCTCGGAATGACGGGACGCGGGATCCTCGAAGCTCTCATCCGCGGCGAGACCGATCCTGAGAAGCTGGTCGACCGCAGGCGTGGTCGTCTCAAGGCCACGCGAGCTGAGCTCGTCGAAGCCCTGCGCGGTCGCGTCACTCGGAATCATCGCTTTCTTCTCGAGCTTCACTTGAACCAGATCGACGCCCTCGACAAGTCGATCGAGAGCGTGGAGAAGGAGGTCGGCGAGCTGCTGGAGCCCTTTCGAGCTGCCGCCGAGCTCCTGAAGACGATCCCAGGCGTCAGCGATACCGTCGCCGATGTGATCATCGCGGAGATCGGGGTCGACATGTTGCGCTTTCCAACTGCAGGGCATCTCGTTTCCTGGGCAGGTCTCTGCCCTGGCAATGATGAGAGCGCCGGCAAACGTCGCTCCACTCGCGTTCGAAAAGGATCTCCGTGGCTCAAGACAACGTTGGTCCAAGCGGCATGGGCGGGATCCCGTACGCGCGGAACGTACCTGCGTACACAGTTCCTGCGCCTCAAGACTCGCCGCGGTCCTAAGAAGGCCATCATGGCGGTCGCCGCATCGATGCTGACCGCCATCTATTACATGCTCCGAGACTCCGTCCCCTACCGCGATCTTGGCCCCGACTACTTCGACCGCATGGACACGACCAAGGTGACCACCCGCCTGGTTCGCAGGCTCGAGAGCCTCGGGTTCCATGTCGAGCTCAAGGAGGCATCCTAAGCGAAAACGATCGTCATCAGCCGTGGTTTCGTTCTAGGGGCGGGCGATTTGTCCGAGCTGCGGTGCACGACGGATGCAGGAGACGGCGGCCCATCTCGTCGATGACGTGCTGCCCGATGTCGCGCTGCGGCAATACGTGCTGAGCCCGCCGTTCGAACTGCGCGGTCTTCTCGCGTGCAAACGAGAAGTCTTGGCGAAGATGGTGAACTTTTTCGTTGGGGCGATCTTTGAGCAACTGAACTTCGCATGACCGATGATGGCCGAGTTCGGCTGACGCTTCGTCGTCCAGCGAAGAACGGCCAGGGTGCGATCGTTCTATCACCGGTTCAGTTTCTGAGGCGCCTCGCGTGGCTCGTTCCTCCCCCGGCGCAGCATCAGGTTCGCTATGCGGGAGTTCTGGCCTCGGCCTCGAAAGTGCGGCGCGCGATTGTCCCAAGGCCCGCACCGGTTCTTCAGCTCGCCTTCCCGATCGAGAACATGAGGCCTCGGGTTCAGAAACATCGCATGTCGTGGGCCAAACTGTTGGCCCGCGTCTATTCGATTGATGGAGAGCGCTGCTTGAGCTGTGGCGGCCCACTTAGGCCGATCGGTGCGGTGACTGAATCGAGTCACGTCGCGCAGACTCTCGGTCGGATGCGACGGCAGCGATGCGCTCGAGATCCCCCTCAGCTCGCCCTCGATCTCGATCGACTCTACAAACCAACCCAAGGTCCCACGCTCCGGGCCTCGGCGCTTCTTGTCCGCGCGGTCGCACTGCTCGTCCGCTGGGGGAGAGGTACGTCTGAACGCTGCGCGCAGGCTACGGAACTCAACGGCAGTCCCGTCTTGTGGCGTTCCAAACCGGCCAGACTGCGCGCAACATGTGACTCGTCGCACACCTGCGTCGGTTCTCCGACTGCTCCGGGCATGGTATCGACGACGCATAGTGAGTCGAAGCCGATTGATTGCCCTATCGGCCAGCCTGATTGGAGATGCGAACCTGCACTCTGGGGCCTGTAAGCCCCCTCTGGGGATGGAGCCTCAAGGATCCGGAGGATCGGAGCACCGGACGGGTCGCATGGGCCGATAGTCGAGGGATGCGTCTCTCGCGCCCGACTGAGGCTCCTAATGCACGGCATTCGCGTCGTTCTGGTCCAGCGCTCGCTGCGGAGGTTGAGGCACGTCGAGCCTTGGGCACCCAGCCTCGCGAGGCCACCGACGGATTCGTTCGGCTTCCGGGCGGGGACCTCTACCCGGCCGTGAGCCGCGGCCAGCACCTCGCCGAACTCAAGGGGGCCTTGAGGGCCCGGAGGGCTTCTCGGGTCGTGCGCGCGAGCTTGGGCGCTGCGCGTCGAAGGCATGTCGTCGTCGTTGGCGCCGGACCAACGGGTCTCGTGGCTGCAATTCAAGCGTATATGCGCGGGCACTCCGTCACGCTGGTCGAGCAGCGAACCGAGCCTCAAGCACCACCCCAGACGCTCAATCTGAGAACCGAAGTGCGCGCCGCGCTTGCGCAGATTCATCCCGACCTTTTTCGTGAGGTCTGGGCGGTCGCGACGCTCATGCGGTGGGCGGAGGTTGTTCAGGACGGCCAAGACACTCAGGTCGCAAGCTCGAATCCTTTGGAACTTCTGTTCAATCATTACTCCGTAGCGCAGGATTCACTGCCCGCGGTCCGGAGGACCCGACCAAGATCGCCAGAGGAGATGGCCGCCCGAGCGCTGGCCCCGGAGCGTCGGGGAGGAAATGCGTTCAGCGCGGATACGGCACCGCCGCTCTCGGAGGGCATCGAGTACGCACCGGCGCGTCACGCCGCTTCGCAAAGCACCTGGCAGGTTGCGGCCTATGATCTTGTCCGCGTTTTGTGGCGCTTCATCGAACGACTCGAGAAGGAAGACGAAGCTCATGGCGAGCGACGGCTCGAGATGCTTAGGGGCTGGCAAGTGACCGCACTTCCTGTTGCGGAAGAGGGCGAGGCTCGGCGGCGAGTGGTGATAGAGCCATCCAACGCGAGTGGAGAGGCGAGCGCGGCTGGGCGAGAAAGAAGGGATCTCGGCGTACCGGACGACATCCTCCTCGCCGATGGGGCGAACTCAAAGCTCGTTTCCATGGTTGGGAGCGGGTTCACGGACGTTGGACCCAACACGCGCTTCGTCGCGGGACTCATAGACCGCTTCGCGCTCGTGGTCGCAGGAAACGGAAGTGGCGTGGTCCGACGCGAGACGGAGGTCCACAAGGTCCCAGGCCATGGAGACCAGGTCCTTCGCCACATCGTGATGAGCCAAGCCCGCGGGCAGGATTCGCGAAACGTTTGGGCTTTAGTGGAAGTGCCGTCGGATCTTGATTTCGCAGATCCGGCGTCTGTTCAACGTTTCTTTGGAGAGGCACTCTCGGAGGATGACGCAACGAGGCAATACTTCGCGCTCAAGGTGCTTCCGCTCGTCAATCGCGAGCGCTCGGATCGTGGCCTCGAGCCCGAAGACCTCTTGGCTGGCGCGCTGCCTTACGGTCCACGGGCGTTTGTCGTTCAGTCTCGCATTGCGGGCCAACCCAACGCGGATGCTCAAAACGTCCATTGTATCGGCGATGCCAAAGGCTCTTCGCATTTCCTCGCAAGCCTCGGTGCTTCGACCGGCATGGGGCCTGATCAATTGGCTCTTCGGCTTTACTGGGATGCCTGTGCGAGAAAGGGCATCGGAGGAGACACCGCCCTCGAGGAGCTTGCGCTTGAACGACGGCTCTTCAACAATGTTCGGCATTGGCTGGACGTTGGCCTGAGCGAGTTCAACGGCGTGACGGCCGCAAACCTTGGGGCCGACGTTTCGAAGCGGACCGCCGCAACGAACGGAACGACGCGCGTCGCTCCAAATCACACGTCGGAAGTCTATCGCCCGGAGTACGACCCAAGCTTGAGTGGGCATGTCGCCAGATCCGAGGGTGTTCAGCCGCGAGTCTTCGGGGCGAAGCGTCAGCACCCACAGCGCGTAGTTACGGCTCCGGCGGCAAGACGTCTTGACAGAGTTGAGGCGATGGTCGGCGCACAGCCAGGAACTGCGTGGAGTCTGATCCCGAGCGGACCCTTGGGGGGCCAATACGGATGCGGTCCCCTGAATCGCTACGTGCTGCGCGATCTCTTCTTTGATGAAACGCGTGGTTGCTGGACGATTCAAAGGCTCGATTCCAGCGGTGTGGTGGATCTCAGCGCGCCGGAGCGAATCATCACTGAGTCCTATAGGACGATTTCGGTCAAGCTGGGTGAGGGTGTGGCCGTGGTGTTGTCCGCGGACGATCCTGAGCTGCGGCTGGGCGATGAGGATCCCCACGCTGAACGAAGAAAAGAGCTCGCTCGACGACTGGCGCTTCCTGACCTCGATCCTGGTGCATGCCCATCCCCGAGCGTTTCGCTGAGCACGATCGGCCCCGTATCGAAGGACGAACGGGCGCGAACGATCCCGTTGTCAGGCATCCGGGATCTTGTGCTGGATAACTCGACCTGGGTCGTAACGCTCCGGAGCGGCGAGATGCTCCGTTGTCAGGCGGTCAAGCTCGGGGCCGGTGGCCGGTCAGCCTTCCTTCCCAAGGAAGCACGAGCCTTCCGGTGTTCGAGCCCGACCACGCCAGTGGGCACCACTTGAGCGCGTAATGAGGCCGACGCTCGGGCAGGCTTCGTCGTAGCAACGAAGCTGTTCCATCGAGGGCACCTGACGGAACAGCTACGTAGCAATGTTCGTGGGACTTGCGGTCCAGTCGGCTGGTACGATCCGCCAATGGCCAAAGCGCCGGCGAAGCCGTGTCAGTCACCATTGTCGCCGAGCGCGGCTCGATCCCACGCCTTCTCGAGGGTCATCTCTTGGTTTCCGTAGACGACCCAGCAGTCGCCGCTGCACAGGCCGGCCATCTCCGCGAAGCGATCCGCCATCTTTCCTCCGAGCGGTCCCGTGACCCGGCGCCTCTTTCCCTCAGCCGGGTCCCCTGGGGAGAGTTCCCCGGCTTCCTCGGTACAGTGAGGCGCTCCGACTCCCGACCATCCCTCCCGCCGCGCTTCGTTTCCTTCGCTTGGCGGTACCTGCGTTGTGCTCGTCATTTGCAGCCGGGAAAGATTCATCCCCTGAGCCTGGCGGCCCGGGAGGTCGCGACGCTCAGTCAGAGTGGAAAATTGCGGGGCAGGAGGTCGATGACGTCCTTCTCGATGACGCCTCGCGCGAGAATGGGCATGACGGTGGCGAGATACTCGACGGGGTCGATCAAGCTCCAGAGCGTGGCCCTTGGACCGACCCGATGGCCGGAGGCCCGCGAGCCCGTTCTTTCTGTATGCGTAGTACCAGGCCTCGAGCGTCGATACGCTTGGGCATCACCGGTATATCGTACCGAGTGCATCAACGGGCCTCACGCTGAGATGGAAGGAACGGAGCGGAGACCCATCGGGCGGGTTCGGGGTGTCTCATCCGCGTTGACAGGTTCCGGAAGCGGCGCCAACGACAGCGATCCTCGCCGCACCCGATCATGTAACCAAGCCGGCGGGTGCCTCGCTCGGGCCGACGTCGTCCGCACAACCACCGTCCAAGGCCGGGCCCGTTGCACCCACAAGGCCTGTCGACGCCGCGCCCACCTCGCCGTCCGCCCCGCCGCGTCATTCCTCCTAGGTCGTTGGGATCGGCAAGCGCCCACAAGAGCAACCCGGCGACGAGTCCGGCTTCACGCCCGGGGGCGCCGACCCAGCGGAGCGCCGCGAACGAAGTCCCGGCGCGGGACGCCCGCATCCGGGAGACAGAAAGAGAGAAGCCGCGGCCCTGCGTGATTCCTCCCGCTCACCGGTGCCGAGCACTTCCGCAACCCGGACGATGACCTACGCGGCGGCATCGAGCTCGTTGGGGACGAAACCACGCTTGCGAGTCGCAGCCAACGTGGGCATGAGCTTGTCCGTCAGCGCAGCGAGGAAGTCCGAAATTCGACGAAGACACGAACAAACGAGCGCCATTGCCGAGGCCTTCCGTGACGGCATGAAACGAGCTCATGGCGCGTTGTGTGCGCGCAAGCGGTTTCGGAATACAAACCACGAAAACCGGAGTCGGGAATCCTGCATCGCCTCGTCTCGACCCACTTTGACGAGTTTGTCGAAAGTTTTGAGGACCCAGATTCCCCCGAGTCCGGGTTGCCGACATTTGTCCGCAAAGAGTTTGAACGATTCCTCGACTGCGGGATCTTGGAACGCGGGTTCGTCCTTCTTTTCTGCGACCGATGCCAGCGTGAGCATGCTGTGGCCTTTTCGTGCAAGGGGCGGGCGATTTGTCCGAGCTGCGGTGCACGACGGATGCAGGAGACGGCGGCCCATCTCGTCGATGACGTGCTGCCCGATGTCGCGCTGCGGCAATACGTGCTGAGCCCGCCGTTCGAACTGCGCGGTCTTCTCGCGTGCAAACGAGAAGTCTTGGCGAAGATGGTGAACTTTTTCGTTGGGGCGATCTTTGAGCAACTGACCGACTGGGCTCGATGTCAGGGTCTCACAGGACCGAAATGCGGCGCAGTCACCTTCATTCAGCGATTCACGAAGACCCTGAACATCTCACCCCATCTTCATGTGCTCGTTCTCGACGGAGTCTTTGCGAACGAAGAAGAGGGTCCCCGTTTCGTCGAATGCCCAGCCCCAACGAATCGAGACCTTCTTTCGTTGGCCCAAAGGGTCTTCAAGAAGATGGAGAAATTTCTCGCGAAGAGCGGATATCTCCGAAGCGAGTCGGACGCTCTTGAGGAAGCATCGCTGACACCCGTGGAGCGCTGGTATGTGCGGGCCTCGCGGAGCCATCGATGCTGTCGCCAAGTCGCATCGTGGACGTCAAGTCCACGGCGATCGAGTGTGGTGGATTCAGTGTTCATGCTCAGGTTCGTGTTGCCCAAGGCGATCGACGAGGACGAGAAAGGCTCTGCCTATATGCGGCCCGTCCGCCTTTCGCCGAAGGTCAACTTCGCATGACCGATGATGGCCGAGTTCGGCTGACGCTTCGTCGTCCAGCGAAGAACGGCCAGGGTGCGATCGTTCTATCACCGGTTCAGTTTCTGAGGCGCCTCGCGTGGCTCGTTCCTCCCCGGCGCAGCATCAGGTTCGCTATGCGGGAGTTCTGGCCTCGGCCTCGAAAGTGCGGCGCGCGATTGTCCCAAGGCCCGCACCGGTTCTTCAGCTCGCCTTCCCGATCGAGAACATGAGGCCTCGGGTTCAGAAACATCGCATGTCGTGGGCCAAACTGTTGGCCCGCGTCTATTCGATTGATGGAGAGCGCTGCTTGAGCTGTGGCGGCCCACTTAGGCCGATCGGTGCGGTGACTGAATCGAGTCACGTCGCGCAGACTCTCGGTCGGATGCGACGGCAGCGATGCGCTCGAGATCCCCTCAGCTCGCCCTCGATCTCTGATCGACTCTACAAACCAACCCAAGGTCCCACGCTCCGGGCCTCGGCGCTTCTTGTCCGCGCGGTCGCACTGCTCGTCCGCTGGGGGAGAGGTACGTCTGAACGCTGCGCGCAGGCTACGGAACTCAATGGCAGTCCCGTCTTGTGCCGTTCCAAACCGGTCAGACTGCGCGCAACATGTGACGCATCGCACACCCGCGTCGGTTCTCCGACTGCTCCGGGCATGGTCGAAGCCGATGTCGGGTGGCCTCGGGAGGTCTCCCTCCCGAGGCTCCCACGGATCCGGACGTGCAGATTTCCCGCATCCGGCTCTTCGGCTCACGGATTCGCTGCACGACGATAGACGCTGTGTACGACACGTGGCTTGGCGAGGGGGTACCGCTTCAAGAGCTCCTGGAAACGTTCCCAAGGCATATGGGCGCGCTGCGAGCGACGGTTGAGCCATCTCTGCCAGTGCCGACGGGTCCCTCGATCAGCTGCGCGAGCGCTCGGAAGTTACCGGTGATCCCGTAATATCCGTAGTGCCCCCGAAGCTTCAGATTCAGACCCTTTTGCTGCTCCGACAGCGGGATGTGCCGGTTCTTCCGGCACCACAGCCCGATCGCTAGCAGCGCTCGGCGAAGGCGGCTCGCAGCCGTCTTGCGCTTCACGACCCAATAGCCTTGGCGCGACCTCCCCCAGTAATGAGTGAAGCCGAGCAGGTCGAACGTCCCCGCCCTCTCCCGGTGATCGCCGCGCGGGGCCGTCGAAACGGCACCATCCGCGTCTTCTCCGGGTGGAGCAGCAGACCATATCTCCCGAATCGCTTCGGGAGCACGGCCATCACTTCGCTGCGCGTCCGTGTCCTTCTCGAGCACGATCACTCGGTGAGTCGCCCGCGGAGTCTCACCCGCGGGCGCTCGCAGAACCGTACGTGAGCCTCTCGACTCATACGGCTCCCATCATGCAACCGGTGACCTGAGGCCCAATTTCCAGTGCTCAAAGAGCTGGGGTTCTCGCCGAGCGATCTGCCCCAGCCAATGAATTGCCCTGGTGTGATGCCTTCGCAGTCGTTTGTATTTCCGCTTCGCCCAGAGCACCAAGTCGTACTCGAGTTGGCGGAGCGACGGGTACAGCATCGAGCGATAGAATGCGCCGTAGTAGTTGATCCAGCCCCGCACCGTTGCATTGAACATGTGCGCGAGGTCGTTCAACGTCTTGTCGCTGCGCTTGCCGATGTGCCAGCTTCGTATCTCTGCACGGATCGCCTTGGCCGCCTTATCGCTGATCGCGGGGCTGAAGTTTACAAACGTCTTGCCCCCAGCGGTTCTTCGAAAGACGAGGCCGAAACGTATATCCCAGGAAGTCGAACCGTTCGGGCTCGTGATGGCCACGACGGTCTTCGTCCTTGCAGTATACGATTTTGGTTTTCTCCGGGTGCAGCTCAAGACCGCAAGCTCGCAGCCGCTCACGTATCGACTCCAGCACCCGCTGGGCCTCTGCAAAACTTCTGCAGTGCGCCAGCAGATCGTCGGCGTACCTTTCGAACGGCACGTCGGCGTAATGCCGTCTCATCCAATCGTCGAACGCGTGATGCATGAAGATGTTGGCGATCAACGGGCTGACCACACCGCCTTGAGGAGTTCCTTTGCCTCGCGCTTGCAGCCCATCCGCTGTTTGCAGCGGAGCCTTGAGCCACCGCTCGATGTAAAGAAGAACCCACTTCTCGTCGGTGTGATGCCGCACCGCCTTCATCGTCAGCTCATGGTCGAGATTGTCAAAGAAGGCGCGGACGTCGATGTCTATGACCCAGTTATACTTCCAGCACCGCTGCCGCGCTGTCGCCAACGCTTGGTGGGCTGATTTACCAGGTCGATAGCCATACGAGTCGGGGTGGAACTTAGGTTCCACGACCGGCTCAAGCTGCATCTTCACCACGGTCTGGGCGACTCGATCCGCCACGGTGGGAATTCCCAACAACCGGGTCTTTCCATTCGCCTTGGGGATCTCGACTGCCTTAACCGCGGGAGGGAAGTAGCTGCCCGAGCTCATCCGGTTCCAGATGCGATACAGATTGTCTTTGAGCTTGCTCTCGAACGCTTCTAACGTCTCGTCATCTATGCCCGCTGCTCCTTTGTTCGCCTTCACTCGAAGGTAGGCTTCATACACCTGCTGTTTGGAAATTCGATACGGTTTTGCCTGACCCGCAAGCTCCTCCCGTTGCCGGTTGACCTGCGTGCTCGGCTGCATGACTCGGCCCCTTCGCTCCGGTCGCATTACCGACCTTCCTCGCTACTACGAGCCGATCCGTCCCTCGCCCATGCCTTGGTACTCGGCGCCTCGTGGGTCTGCCACTTGGCGTTCTCCCTTCGCATCACGAGCGAGGTTCCCACGTTCCGTGCAAGAACCTGTTGCAGCTTCACGCCACCTCTATGCCGGACGCCGTCTGGGTCGGTAGGCAGGTGTCCCCCAGACTCATCCCGGGCCAACGACTCCGTCCCGGTTTCGACGTCGTCTATACGCTTTCGACAGTTCATCGGTGGTTCAGTCTTTCGTCTCTCTGCAACCCACATGACGTGGTCTTGGCCACGCCTTTTCCGCGACGCTCACGACCAGGGCCGTTGTGCCCTCGCCGCTCGCGGTTGTTTGGAGCCTCCGCCTGCACGGCGGCTCCGAGGGGCCCACCCTCATTTCTTGCACAGCACAGCTGCATCTAGGCGGCCATCACGGCCTCCCTTCTGCGCCTTCGTGGCGCACCGTCGTCGGCATAGCGGATCAGGCAGGCCTCGCCTGCCAGACGCGGCTTCACCTCCGACTCGAACCAGCGATCGAGCACCTCGTGGAGGAACACGTTCGCGAGCAGCGGTGAGATCACCCTCCCTGGGGCGTGCCTTCGTTCGGATGCATGACCGCACCGCCTTCGAGCACGCCCGCTTTCAGCCACTTGTCGATCGCACGGCGGATGACTCCGTCGCGCACCCGCTGGTCGAGAAAGCTCCGCAGATGAACGTGACTCATCGAGTCAAAGAAGCTCTTGATGTCAGAGCTCGATAACTACGCCACCACCCATCTTCGTCAGGACGTCCCTCAGTCGTTCGAGCGCCTGATGCGCCGACCGGTCTGGTCGGAAACCATACGAGCAATCCAAAAAGTCCTGCTCGTAAACGGCCTCCAAGACCATCACCACCGCGCGCTGGAGGATCTTGTCTTCCAACGTCGGGATGCCGATCGGGCGCAGCTTCGTCCCGTCGCCCTTGGGGATGTACACGCGCCGGACGGGAGGCGCTCGGTACGTCCCCGACTTGAAGCGGTCAAGCAGCGATTGGAGGTTCGACTCCAGGCTCGCCGCGTATCCCGCCGCCGTCTGACCGTCCACGCCGACCGCGCCGTCCTTGCGCGTCCTCCGATACGCTTCGCGCAGGAGGTCCACATCGATGAGGTGGGCGAGCGTCGTCATCACCATCTGCGGCGCTTGCCTCGCCAGTTTCGCTGTCCGCTCGAGTTTCGTTGTGACGCTGATTGGACTCGATGTTCCTGGCATCTTTCCTCCGAGCGGTCCCGTGACCCGGCGCCTCTTTCCCTCAGCCGGGTCCCCTGGGGAGAGTTCCCCGGCTTCCTCGGTACAGTGAGGCGCTCCGACTCCCGACCATCCCCTCCCGCCGCGCTTCGTTTCCTTCGCTTGGCGGTACCTGCGTGGTGCTCGTCATTTGCTCCCGCGGGCCCGAGCACTGGCGCCCCGCGAGCCTGGACCCCTTGTTCCGACGGTCCGAGCCGGGTCGAAGCAGGAGACGGTCGGGCCTCCCAGGTTCCTGGGGATCCCATTTCCATGCGTATGCCGTGCTCTCAGACCCCGGCGGGACCTCGGCGCCTCGCCCAAACGGCGCTCCGGTGTCGCCGCCGTGCCAAACAACGCCGACGGCTCCCGCGACCCATAGATTTCGAGGCTCAATCACACAGCCTTCGCACTCCCTGTGTACGCTTCGCAGCCGAGGTCGCCCTCCGGCCACGCAACACTCGGTTCCGGTGGGTGGCTAGCCCTTGCCGGGCGGGGCTCCTCCCCGCTGGGGTCCGACGAGAAGTTTCAGCCTGTCATCTGCATCCCCTTCTCCCAGGCTTCGCCTGGCGCACTGATTGCCGTATCGGCCCGCGGCTGGGGTGACGAGGCTCCGAGCTCATGTCGATCGTGGGGCGACTCAGGTGTGCCGGGTGTCGAAGCGGACGTTCTGTCCTTTTCGAATCAGCTGGATGTAGTGGTCGAGACTGTGGTCGTCGAAGCTCGTCGACAGCCCCCAGCGCATCTCATCTTGATCGGAAGTATCGACCGTCGCGACGCCGCCATCGCCTTCCCCGCTCCGACCTCGCTTCGGCGGAACGATACGACCACGCGTATCGATCCGTACTTCCAAGGGCAAATTCTCAAGGAAAGGCGGTATCCGCGGCACGATGTCTTGGCCGTTGACGAATCGGAACAACACGGCACCACGCCCGGCGAGCTCGCGTTCCATGGCCTGACAGAAGGTGACGTCCCCCACGGCAGGTTGACCGAACGTATAGAGATTGTGGAGGCGGAGGCCTTCGCACCAATCCTGGGACGCGCCTTGAGCCAGCATCAGTCGACCCGCGAACAGCACCGCAAGCGCACCACCGAGGCTGTGTCCGGTGACCATGACGGTTGGTGCCGGCAAATGCTGGCGCTTGGCTTTGCGGCGAAAGTGATCGATCGAGGCCTCGAGGGTGGGCGCAATCGAACGGAGCTGCTCGGCAAAGCCTCCATGAACATCGCCACCACCGTAGGCCGAACCGTCCGTGAGCCAGAAGGCGGCGTTGCTGAGGACGTCGCGCCACGTCGAGGTTCCTCGAAAGGCGACCACGATCGTGTTCCGCGACCCATCGTAAGCAACGAGCGCTTGCGCGTCGGTTGCCTTCGATTCCACGAAGCGTACCGGCGAGTCGTTCACATCCACGGTCTCCGCGCAGTGGTCGCCGGCTTCGACCAACGACGAGGTTACGGCGCGGCCAAACCAAGCGCGCAAGTAGGCCTCGATTTGCGGCGGATCGAGGTAGACCAAGTCTGAAACCTCGGCCAAAAAAAGGGCGTTCCGTGGGCTGTAGTCAGCCACGTCAGGCTCATAGGCAACCCTCGTCACCGGCAGGGCGCCGGCGGGGTCGCCATGGGCAGCTGGACTAAGAAGAAGGCGCGCCTGGAGCGAAGGCACGACAATGCAAGGAACATCTTGGATGTTCATCTCGGCCACGACGGGTCGAGCGATGCCACGCGCCAGGAGTCGTTCTCGGCAAGCGTCGGCCACGCCCTCGCCCTTCGTCCGAACGAGGTTGACGACGCCACGCATCTCGAGCGCGGCCGTAACGGGTAGAGTCACCGCATTGGTGGGTCTACCGTCGATGTCGACGCGGCGAACGAACGAAAATCCGGGGGGAACCTTCGTGCCCTCGGCAAGCTTCTGAGCCACGGCCGCGAGGGGCGAAACGGCATCCATCATCAGGGCAGCATCCTCAGGCTTCACCGAGATCGAGGTCCGCTCGGTATCCCAGAACACACCCCGAGCGTGAGTTCGAACGTCCGGGTTCGGAACGCCCAGCGTTCGAAGCCGAGCCTCGACGTCGTCTCCAACCCGCGCCCACGCAAATTCGGGGAGCAGCGCTCGAAAACCGGGTGCGGGCATGACAAAGCGAGGTTCACCCGCTTCGCCCGTCTCAAAGAAGCGGTGCCCATCGGCCGGCCAGAAGCGGCGGGCCATGCGCGCGTACGAGAGCGGGAATCCTAGCTCGTCCCAGGAGAGCCCTTCCTTATAGGCGTGAAGCTCGGCCTGAAGACCGCGCACATCCTTCGCGAGCGGGTCCAGGCCCAAACCGGCGGCATCCGCAGATCCAGGCGCAGATCCGACCGCAGATCCGACCGTATCCTGCTCAGCACGGAGCAACGCGTCGATATCCACCTTCGGAAGCGCATCGAAGACGATGGGCGCGGCCGCGCGGACGTCTTCCATCAACCCTTCGTCGTTGCGGCGCCGAATGAGATCCCGCAACGTCGACGCGATGTTCTCTTCGCCCAGGGCGCCCTTTCGTCCCCATTCGAGGTCTATGGCGCGCTGAAGCAATGCACAAAGTGCCGGATCGCCTTGGCGCCTCGCCTCCACGTAATGTCCCGGACCCTGCCCCGAGACCACTCAGTGGAAGAGCGGACTTGGGCAATGCGTCCGTCCAGAATATCGGTCAGACGCAGCACGCGTTGTCTCTTGTTTGCCTCCCAGATTTCACGAGTTCATCACTTCGTCGCCTCATCACTTCCGCTCTTCACAACACCCAGAGAACATTTGGTCCGCAAGTCGAAGATGAACCGAGATGGGAAAGGCGCGATCTGCGGCATCGTCGGTGCATCGTCCCGACCGCTCGAAGAACGCAACCCCGATCTGAGGGGCCACATTCGTCGAGTCCTTCTGGAGTCGAGCGTCCTTCGAGGCTCCGGAGCCCGACGACTCGACGGTCATCAAGGAAATGGACCATGCATTCGACCGATTGGCCGACTCGATCCGCTGACCACAGCGGTACGCCGTCTTGTCGCCGAGCTCATCGAACACACAGCGCTGGCCCTCCGACGCGAGATCGAGGCCGAGATCGAGCCTCCAGTGAGGCTCGGTCCCATGGCAGCGGAGTCCTGGTAGCCCCTCCGACGAAACTGCGCCTTCAACCTCATCCGGCGCTAGGTACCGTCTCGCGACCCAGCCCTTCACGCGTCGATATTCGACGAACGCCCAGTTGTCGTCTCCCTTGTCCACTTTGCGCCGGGTCGCCCTGAGCTCTCGAATTCCCGTCGCATCCGGAGGTATCGAACCCACCACGCGCGCCTTGGCGCTCGGCCCAGCTCTCATCTTGAGCACATCATCCGAGCGCACGCCTTGCACTCTGAGGGTGATCGCGCCCGTGGGATCCTCCGCGTGCGCCGCAGAAAGGGCGGTCAGGAGCCCGGCCACCACCGAGACAACCCCGATCGCTCGCCCCATCGCTCGCCCCATCGCGCTGCCCATCTTTCGCGTTCGGATCGTCGTTCGTACCATCGTTCGTCCACCCTACCGACAGTCGCCCACCGCGCAAACCCATCCGGGCGCACCATCGACCCGCTGAGTGCCGATAACCAGCACAACGCGGGGGTCCGAGGGCTCTCCGCGGTGAGAGGGACGACGACGATGCCATGGTTTCGAGGCCGCACCGGACCGGTGATTGAGGCGCCTACTCGGCACCGAACAATAGGGGACCCGGCGCGGGCGCCTGCCCCGCCCACCGTGACCGAGCCCTCAACACCACTCGGGCCCGGTGCACCCGGAACCCGTGCTCGGGCCCTTTTGGACCGTTGCTTTCCAGGTGGGCACGTCGGCGAACGCTACGCTGCTCGGATGGAGCAACCGACCGTACCGAATCTCAGGGCCTCGGTCGGGCGCAACGGAGGGGGCCGTACGACTGAGGCCGAGGCAGCGGCCAAGGCAGCGACCCCCGGACCGTTGTCGAGCACCGAAGCGGGAGAAGTCCCGAGCTCACTCCAGGGCCTGCGCAATGCGAGAGACGAGATCGCTCGGTTGGCCGCGGAACGACGCCGCGGCGGCGATTCGATTCCGAGCGAAGCGCGTCCGGTTGACCGCGCGGACGCGGAATCGACGCCATCCTCCGAATCCGACCCGCTCGAGGCCATAGTCCAGCGCGCACTGGCCGACGAAGGCCGGCCCTTCCCCGACGACGTCCTCGATGCGCTCCGCGACGCGTTGCGTCACGATATGGCCAACATTCCGGCGGAAACCAGCGACCAGGGTCGAGCGACTGCGCTGGCACGGCTCGAGGACGACGCGCGGGCCTTCCTCGAAATCTCAAGGCCTCGCGAGCCGATGGGTGTGCAAGGCGTCATGGCCAAGACCATTGAGGAGGCTCGCAAAGGAAGTACGTCCGAAGCGCTGGAACCCGCCCTTCACCCGATCATCGAGGCGATGATCGCGGCGAACGCCCTCACGCCCGAGCGTGCGGCCGACGCGCGCAACGTCGTCCTCCCGACGCTTGCGCGGTGGGTCCGTGAACGAGCGAGGTCAGGAGACAACTCGGAGCCGGCGGAGCAGGCGGCCGAACTCGTGAAAAAGCTCGGCGTGTATGTCACTTCGCGCTACCCGAGTCATGACTCGCAGCCAGCGCCCGCGCCGACCCGTGTTCAGAAGACATTCGGAGGCGCTCAGGCCCAAATCGAGTCGAAGATCGAACTGTGCCTCGAGCAGCAAGCGCGCATCCGCGCAAGCTCGAGGTCCACCGGATTTCTTGTTGCCCAGCATGCGTCCACGCTGGAATCGCTCATCGAGCACGTCGAGGCGCAACAGCATTTCGCGCTCACTTCGACCACCCGACATCTGGTCCGCGACCTGTTCGGACGCCTGCTCGCGACGGTGAACGCGAGCAGACAGTCGTGGACGACGACGGAGGACCTCGCCGACACACTTCGTGACTTGACGTGCATTGCGCGCGCGATCGACGTCGAGGTGACGCGCCTTCGGGCCGAGGAGCAAAAAACGCCTCAGCCCGCATGGGGCGACGAAGCGCTCATACGGAGCTTGCTCGGCCGCACGCTCGAAGAGGACGCCAGACGAGGTCGGTTGAGTGCTTCGACCGATGCTCGAGCTCAAGAACCACTCTTAAAGGACCTTCGAGAGATCGTGGCCCGCTGCGCCAGAGAAGTGCGAGAACACGAACGGTCCGGGCTCCTGATCGCTCGGCCGCGCCCCGCACGGATGAGCCTAGGTCTAGACGCAGTGCTGAGCGATATCGCCGCGGCCGCAAGCTGGATCCGCCAAGCACGACAGCGATCTCGGGAGGCAGTCCAGCCCACTGAGGTCGAAAAGATCATCACGCTCGCGGAGCTGAACGTCAGCGGTATGGCAGACGGACCCGAGAAACTCCCCGATGATGTTCGGTCGGCGCTCACGGAGTTCGTCTCCCGCGAACATCGGAGGCTCAGCCTTACTCAAGATGAGGAAGCGAAGGCCGCCATCCGAAGAAAAATCGCGCTGACAGCGCAGACGGCCGTCGAGCTTCACAGAGCCGTCAGGGCGAAAAAGCGAAACGCGGGGTTCGCGAGCGAGCCACGTCTGAATCGTCTCGTCGCCGCAGCGCAAAGCCAGATGGATTTCGGAGTCACTGAGCAGGTGCACGCGAAGATCGTGAACGCCCTCGGGCGCCTGGTCGAGCACATAGCACGCAATTCGGCCAGCGAGGAACAGGGACGCGACATCGTGGCGACTGCGGCGCGATTCGCGGAACAATGCTCGTCCGCCTCGCAATCATCGAGCGCCCGACGCGACCCAACAACGGCCGTCTGATAGCGCTACGACGGCTTCCGAGAGCGCCGGCGCGCCCAGACACAGAGCGCAAACACCGCGAGGCACTGAAGACCACCGGAACGCGCCGTGGTGGACTCGTCATCCCCATGCTCACGCGCGTGCACGGCGCGACACGAACATTCGCCGACGACACCGTCGGAACGACCGCCACCGGCTGCGACCATGCCATCGGCATCTACGGCGCCTCGAGCATCGGCCAGCATTCCTGCGTCATCATCACCAGAACCGTCGACCGCCGAAGCATCACCTTCCGCGTCGCGGCTCGAAACGCCGCCGTCTTCCTGCGCTGGCGTCGCATCGCGATCGCTCTGACCGCCATCGTTCAAAGACCCATCGACCGCGCCATCATCCGCGCTCGCATCACCAACACCCGCATCATCAACGCCCGCATCCGGTCCGTTTTGCGTCGCGACCTCCAGAACGAAGAGCCCGTCAGCGCCCGTGCCAAGGTACAAGGGATTCGTTCCCGCGCCGAGCGCAAGACGTTCTGCAGAGACGTTGGGAAGGTTGTATGTTTCATCCACCCAGAACGCGCCGTGATCGAACGAGCGAAAGACCCCGGATGAAGTGGCGGCCCAAACCGTGGTCGTCGATTCGTCGACGACGAGGCGTCGAATAGAACCCGGGACACCTCCGCCGGGCAGCCAAGTGGCACCGTCATCCGTCGTCGTATAGAGGCCGCTGTCGCCGATGAAGCCAAGATACGCGCGGCGAGGCGGCCCCGCTTCGATCGCGACCGAGCCGGGAATCAGATCCCCTGGCAACCCATTCTCGATCCGCGAAAACGAGTCGCCGCCATTCGAGGAGAACAGCATCGTATCGTTCTCCCAGCCCCCGCCCGCCGACGCAAAGACGATGTCGGCGTCATTCGGATCTACGGCCAACGACTGTACGCATCGATCGGCGGTCTCTCCCGCCAGCGCTGTCCAGTTCTCGGCGCCATCGTCGCTTCGAAAAACGCCGTACCCACAGGCGGCCACGAAGACGGTCGCTGGTCGAGCCGACGCAACCACGACGAGTTGCACCCCGGACTCCGGCAGCCCGCTGTTCTTCGCGCTCCATTGGGCACCCCCGTCCGTCGTCTTCATGAGCACGCCGCCGGCGATCGCATAGGCGGTGTCGGTATTCACAGGGTCGAACGCCAGTGCCGCAACAGCACCGTCGAGACCAAGCGGACGCCAAGTCGCGCCTCCGTCCTCACTTCGCTGTCCGTCGGCGCTCGTTCCGATCCACACCGTGTCCTCGACATCCGGTCTAATCGTGATCGCCTGAATTCGGGCCGACGACATTCCCGCCGCACTCGGCATCCAATGATCGCCCCCGTCGTCGCTTCGATACACGGCCCGCCCCATCGTCCCGACGAAGATCCGCTGCGGCGCTACGGAGGTCACGGTCATCGACGCAATCGACGAGGCCGTGAGTCCGTTCGACACGTCCTCCCAAGCATCGCCGCCATTGTTCGATCGATAAACACTCGATGCGATCGAGGCGAAAATGCGCCCCGGCGTCGCCGGATCGATCACCAGAGTGTGCACGAGGCCTTCCGGTGGTCCACTCGGTAGGCCGGTCGGGTGCGGCGCCCAGAGATCACCGCCGTTCGTCGAAAGGTGAAGTCCGAGCCCGGTTCCGACCCAAAGCACCCCGTCCGTGTCGGGATCGAACGCCAACGTCTCGATCAAGCTGCTGGCGAGCCCCTCCGAAGCATCAGCGAACAAGAGGCCTCGATCGTTGCTTCTGAAGACACCCCCGCCGCAGCATCCGGTACCCACGAAGACCTGGGTTGCATCATGCGGACTGAACGCAATGGTCCGCACGCTGGCCTCTTGCACGGGAAGTGCGACCGAAGACCAATCGGTGCCTCCGTTCTCCGTCCGCTGGAGCATCGTATTCTCACCGATGCGTGAGACGTTGCTCCCAACGATGATGATCGACGCGTTGCTGGGATCGATCCCCACCGCCGATATGCCGGCCTCCGGTCCGGTTAGGTTCGTGGGGACGACCGACCACGAAGCTGCGTTGTCCGTTGAACGAAATAGACCTGCATCCGTCCCCGCATACAACGTCAACGGATCGGTCGCGGCGGCCGCCAGCGCGTGCACGTAGTACCCATCAAGGCCGTTGTTCGCACGCCGCCACGTCGCACCCCCGTCTTCGCTCAGATAGACACCCGCCTGCGTGAGGCCGGCGAAGATTCGAGTCGGCTCGGTCGGATCGACGACCATCGCCGTCACATCGCCGCCATCAGGCCCAAGCGGGACCCAGTGGGGCGACTGCGCCAAGGCTTCGACCGTCGCGCAGAGGGCGGCGAGACCGAGAGCTACGAATAATCCCGAAGCGCGGCGCTGCATACTGAATCTCCTCTAGCCGGAAGGGCGTGCACGGCGTCGCATCAGGCCCTCTTGAGTGGTGCTGGCCACCAGCGTTCCGTCCCGCGAAAAGACGGAGCCGCGCACGAAGCCGCGCGTCCCGTACGCCGACGCGCTGTGCATGACGTGAAGCAACCAATCGTCCATGCGAAACGGGCGATGAAACCACATGCAGTGATCAAGGCTCGCGACCTGGAGGTCAGGGTCGGTCCACATGACGCCATACGGTCGAAGGGCGGTAGCCACGAAGCTGAAGTCCGAGCAATAAGCCAAGATCGCACGATGGAGCGCAGGATCCTCGGGCAGCACCCCGGTCGTCCTCATCCAGATCGCATGGTCGACGCCCTTGGTTTCTGGCCGAAGCACATCAACCGGATCGACCGGGCGAAGCTCCACCGGCCGCTCCGACACGGCCAACACGTGCATGGGCTCTGGGAGCTCGGCGATGTTTTTGAGCCAAAGCCGACGTTCGTCGATGAGCCCATCAGGGCCGGCGATCGATGGCATCGGATCCTGGTGTTCGAAGGGTGCCGGCTCGTCGGCCTGAAATGAACATGCGCACTGAAAGATGACTTCGCCCGCCTGACGCGCAATGACGCGGCGGGTGCTGAAGCTGCGTCCGTCCCGCACGCGTTCGACGACGTACTCGATCGACGGCTTCATGCGCCCGAGACGCAGAAAGTAGGCTTGCAGCGAGTGCGGAAGACGTGAGCGTTCCCGCCGCTCGCTCGACGAAGCAACCGGGAGCGTCTCGGCGGCCGCGAACAGAGCCTGACCCAGCACTTGCCCGCCGAACACCTGACCCCATCCAAAATCGATGCTCTCGCCCAAGAAAACGTCGTTGCCCTGGGGCTCGAGCGAGAGAACTCGCACAAAGTCGCGGAGGACATCTTGGCTCATAGGCCGCTCGGCTCCGGGCGGCTCAGTGGCAAATGTTTAACCGCGACGCGGTATTCAACCGTCAGCGAGACCCTCACCTGCTTCTTATGGCCAAGCTCCATGCCAAGTTCGAGCTTGCGACTTCGTCGAAGCGAGAGGCTCCCCTCCATCAAAGGCGCCGCCTGAGGATAGCTGTCCGCCCCTGGCAGCGCGCTTGCCTCGATCAGGCGATGCACGCCGAGTATATGCGTGCCCAGCGCCGCCGCGGCGGCTTCCGCTTTGGCGTTGGCCATCGCGATGCCACGCGCAAGCCATACCGCCTGACGTTCCGCCGTATCCGGATATCGCCACTCGAGTTCAGAAAGTCGTGTATTCTTTGCCTCCGTCACAACCCCCAACGCGTCCGGCAAGCCCTCGAGATCTCGGCAGCGAATGCGAAGCCGATACGTGGCCGACGAGGATCGTCCCAGAATCCCACTCGTGACTTCCGCTTGGATGCTGTCCAGCGAGATGTCTTCGCCACGAATCGGGATCGGACACTCACCAAGCGCCTCAACGAGCTTGGTCACTTCCCGGGCTTTCTGAAATACGGCGCGCCCGGTCAGCAAGGACGACCCCTGGACATCGACCAAGACATCGGCCTCATTGGCCGCGAGCTCCTCTTCGTAGAGCGCAGAGACGACCAACAAGCCGAACGGCGGAGATGGCGTAGCTGAGGAATCCACGCCTCGATTGGACTCCGAGCGTCATCGATTGGCAACCGCCGCCGACCGCCTATTTGGGCTCCGATGGCCGCGTCGTTGGCTCGGTTGGCGAATCCGTCGGACGACCAAACAAACGAATGGCGTTCTCTGCATAGACCTTCGAAAGCACCTCGCTCGGAAGATCGATGCCGTAGATTGGCCAGTTTCCCTGGATCGGCGTTGGGCTAGGAAGCGTGTCCGAGGTCTCGAGCCACGCATAGTGCGTTCGGAAGAACGCCCCAACCTCTTCGCGTCGGTTGGGCGTCTTTCCGTACGACCCGAGCATCAAGAACCCGTATCGAGAGACGCCAAGGTCAGTGCCAAAGAGGATTCGATCCTGATAGTTCACAAAGAGCGCACGCAAACGCTTCGCATCGTGCCGCCCGAGCTCAGGCACGCGCGCTGCGATGTCGACGAAGAGGTTCGGATGTCGCCGCAGAAGCTCGCCGACTCTGAATGGATCCTCCGCGTGGTTTCCGAAATGGACGCCAACGAACGTCGTCCTGGGATGGCCCGAAACAAGGTTTTCGAACTGCCGGGTCAACGCCTCGAACGACGGCACCGGCGCAAAGTGGTATGACCATCCGGGATGCGCTTCGAGCTCATCGTGGCGCTCGTTGTGTGCATCATCGGGGCGCCAGAACGCCACCGGGTCCGCGGTGTGGATCACGACCGGCAGCCCGAGCTCGCCTGCGGCTTCCCAAATGGGCGACAACCAAGGATCGTCGACGGCCAACAGGTGGCCGTCCGGGCCCATCACGGACAAACCAAGCGCCTTCTCGACTTTGAGCGCCCGCGCACCCCGAGTCTTGGCGACCCTGAGCAATTTGACTGCAAGTTCCGGAAATGTTTCACGAATCCTCGCCTGTCCCCACGGAAGATTGCAGGCCACGATGAAACGCCCCGTCTGTTCAGCCACCGCGATCTGACGCTCGAGGCCACCGCCTGGCCACCCGCCTGACAAGTTGAGCCCAAACGCAATACCCACTTCGTCAAAGATGTCGATCGCACGCGTGGCCTCGGACGGCCCAACATGGACATGCGCGTCGACAACGTACCGCCTCCGCACCCGAGACGCCGAGGAGACGCCAGCCTCAGCCTCAGCCTCAGCCTCAGCCTGGGCCTCATCACTCGCCGAAGTCGCGGTTCGCCCGGTCCCCGGTGGACACCCCGCCAGCCCCAGAAGCGGCAGCAACAATATGAACCGGCGGGACAACTTGGGAGCCCCTATACGACACTCCGTGATTTCTTGCGATGCCCCGACCGCGCGATTGATTGCGCTGGGGTCTCAGGCGCCTGACGCTGGCTTCGCCCACAGGTTACGCCCGTAGCGCTCCTGTTCGTCCATACGACACGACCAGACCAGTTCATCATTCCAAACGGTGATGTCGGGACATGCATCGCACATGTTCATCCGCCCGTCGGCCAGCATGTCGATCGGCTGGATGATCAGCACCGACTGGAAGTAGAGCGGCTTCATCAGCGCGCTGAGTGGTGCGGTGAGGCTCCGTTTCAAGAACGACTTCGCGATGGTGCGTAGCCCAGAATCGAACGGCGCCAAGAGCAGGGCTGGCTTCGCCGCCCGATTCGCACGCGCCGGCGCATACGCCAGATACTTGTCGGTTACCAGATGGTGCGCGGTCTGCACCAGCTCCTGAAACTTGGGCCCAACATAGCCGAGCGTTTGACCGGGGCGACCCACGCGCCCGGTCAAGAGCCACTTGAAGCTCGACGCATCTTCGGTGCCATTGAGATAGGCCGAAGGCGCAAAATCAGGGAAGCGCTCGCGGATCTTCGCAACCACCTCGCGCGCCGACAGGTGTTGGCGTTTGTTCTTTTCAATATCGAGGTTGTACACCGTGCTCGACTTCGGCTGGCCCTCGTCGCCAAGAAGCTGCACCGGTTCCGCCCCATTGAAGTACTCGTATGCCGAGGTTCGCACGTCACGGTACAAAATGAAGACCATCGTATGGACCGTATCCATGTGGTCTTCCGCCCACTGAACGAGCGCCGGGACATCCCCGAGCGTGTCCGGATAGACCGTTGCGTTGAACGAACATCCGACGTCGATCGACTTCGCCATGGAGGCAAGCTCCTCGCGCAAGGCACAAAGCTCTAGCTCGGACTTGCCCTTCCACTTGCCGGGGCGCCCCTGCTTGCTATCAACATGGAACGTGAAGCCGGCGAGCCCAGCATCCTTCATCTCGTGGAGAAGCGCCTTCGTGAGCGCGTGTCCGTTCGTATTCACGACCGGCTTGACTCCACGCTTCTTCGCCTCGCGAATCGTCGGAAGGAGATGGGGATAAAGAAGCGGGTCTCCGCCAGCGATCGACAGCGCATCACTTTTTCGGTAGCGACCGAAGACATCGAGGTCATGCAACGTATCTTCGAACGGTTTGTGCTGAACTCGATTCTCTCGATAGCACCCGTCGCAGGACAGGTTGCACTGTGCCGTCGGCTCTAGCCAGGAGATCCCGTTGTCGCAGAGATTCCAGGGCAGGCGATAGAGTTCCAGATGGTTCAATGAAGTTTCCATGATTCTCCTCAACGCACGCAAGCCCTCGACTTGCGCTAAAACTGGATCGTGCGCTCCGCATCCGACAAGGTCGATAGGCTCATGCGTTCGCGGTAGAACTCGGTCCACAGCCGCATGTATCCTTCGTGGAGCTGCTCCGGCGTCATCTTCGCCGGTCGGAAGACGACGTTCGCGTCGTTGTACTTCGACCAATCCTGAGTCAGAATTCGGTCTTCCTTCAACAAGCGATGCCACGATGGTGTTCCTGGATAGGGCGTAAAAACCGCGAACTCCGCCTTTCGGATCTTGGTTCGGTTTGCGAACTCGAGCATACGGTCGACCGTTCCAAGATCGTCCTGGTCACCGCCGAGAAGAAACGAAGTGTATGGCTCGATGCCCATGTCCCACGCTTTGGCGATCGAGTCTTCAGCCTTCTGAAGGGACACGGGATCATCTCCCGTGAACGCACGCATCGAGATGGGGTCGAAGCCGCCCACGAGGTAGAACATGTTGACGCCGGCCGCTTTGGCTCGCTCGAAGAAAGCCGGCTTGGTGCTCAAGATCATGGGCATGCTGATGCCCACGTAACTGATCAGCGCATCCCCCGGTCGTTCGGCCAAGTAGTCGAACAAGCTCCCCATCAGACGCCGGCCGCTGCTTCCCGGGAACCAAGCGGTATCCTCGGTGAGGCAGGCTCGCTTGCCCGCCTTCGAGAGCTGCTCCATCTGGCCCACCACGTGAGAGACCGAGAACAACCGAAGGTTGCGTGTCATTGAGTACGGGAGCACACAGGCCTGACAAGACAGCGCACAACCGCGCGAGATCTGCACAGGATAATCATCGGGCGGAAGCGTGGGCGATTCGTTCTCGAGATAGACACGCACGTCCGGGAGCGGCAGGTTCTCGAGATCGAGGTTCGGTTCGGCACGATACAGAGGCTTGAGTCGCTTGTGTTCGACAAAGTCGCGGAGCAGCTCAAGCCATACGCCTTCGCCCTCGCCAACCACGACGGCGTCGACGTGGGGCTCGACGACCTCGGGCATCATCGTCGGAAAGATGCCGCCCGCCACGACCGCTCGGCCCTCGGCGCGAAAATAGTCAGCCAACTCAAGCCCACGTCGCGCCGCCGGCGTGAAGAAAGACAGCGCCACAATGTCTGCGTCGGTCGGCCGATCGGCGGCGACAACGCGATCGTCCCGAAACTCCACGGTCCAATCTTTGGGCGTCATGGCGGCAATCGCCGCGATGCCGAGCGATGGTGACCCAAGGTACTCCTTCATGGGGACGACTTCCCGAAGCCCTGGATTGCTCTCGGCGTGACGCTGAAAACGTGGATAAACGAATAGGATCTTCATCCGACAACCTCGGCGTAGACCGATCCTGCGATCGTTCGAACGCCTTCAAGGGGAGGACACGGTTCGAGGTGCATCTTCGCCTCAACCTGTGCGCCATCCAGAAAAAACTGAGCCAACGAATGCGCAGAATCAGACCCCTCAGCGATCGCTCGGGCGACGGCCGCATCGCACGCGTCGCGCAGGACGACCAAGCGCCCAAGCGCGTGGATGTCGAGGTGTCGGCGCAGAAGGCGTAGGCCATGCGCGGCCTTCAAAGCTTCGAGTTTCTCGCGGACCCGGCGGTGAAACGCGTTCGCCTGCTGAGCCAAAGCGCCGCGCGGCGAGGCGTCCTCGACGAAGTCCGGACGCGTATCGGGCTGAGCGATCTCGATCGTCCCGGCGTGAACCAGCAAGACATCGTTTGCGCCCTCGAAAATGCGTGTAATTCGGGCGTCGCGGAGGAGCATGGGCATCGGCGTCTCCTCGATGAAGCCCGAGCCCCCATGAAGCTGAAGCGCCATATCGACGACGGTCCAGTCGCTCTCGCTGGCGAAAACCTTGGCGGAGATCGAGCGTCGAAGAAGTCGATCCGGGTCGTCGGCGACCAGTCCAACCGCCGAAACCAACGCTTCCATGGAAAAGCAGAGTGCCGCCATCTTCGCGACTTGGGCCTTGACCACGTCGAGCTCCGCGAGACGCTTTCCAAACTGGACACGCGCGGTGACGTATTCGACCGCGCTCATGAGCGCGGTCCGCGCCGCCCCCGTGCAGCCAGCGGCCATCGCGGTGCGCCCCCAAGCCAACACATGCTCGAGGTGACTCATACCCTTGCCCGGCTCACCGATCACGCGCGACATCGGCACGCGCACGTCGTCGAAGTAAAGCGGAACCGTCGAGGATCCGCGAAGGCCGAGCTTCGACTCCTCGGGGCCCACGTCGACGCCCTTGTCTTCGCGTTCGAGAAGCAGAAGGCTGTGTCCGCGCCGCGCACCGCCAAGCGACGGCGTCGACGCCGTGATCGTCACGACGCTCGCGAGTCCGCCGTTCGTCACGTAGATCTTGTCGCCACGCACGATGAGCGCATTTGCCTCGGCCAGCTCGTTCGTCGCGGTCGCGGTCGCCGTCTCCGTGGCCATCTCCGTCGCCGTGGCCGTCGCCGTCGCGGTCGTCCGAATGGCCGAGAGATCGCTTCCCGCGGCCGGTTCGGTCGTCGCAAACGCAGCGATCTTCGAGCCCGCAGCGAGGTCGGGCAGGTATCGCTCTCGAAGTGCCGCGGAACCAAACGCAACGAGCGGCCTGGTCCCTAGCCCGAGATGAAGCCCCACCGTGGTCGCAAGCGAGCGATCCCAGCGCGCCAACGCAGCGATGGCGGTGCAGACGCCGGACAAGCTAAACCCGGCGCCCCCATGCTCTTCGGGAATCGACAGACCGAACAGACCGAGCACCGCCGCTTCGCGCAGCAGCTCGCGCGGAATCCGGTGCTCGCGGTCAATCGCTTTCGCATCGATGCGCTCACGTCCGAAGCGATCGATGTTTTGGGTCAAAGACCTGAGGACGTCGGGCTCGTCCGTGTTGGTTCCTGCGAATATCGTTGCTTGTGTGATCACGCAAACGCCCCTTGTCGACGAGCGAAGTATGCCGTTCGCTCAGGCTGCGAGGAGCCGTTTCTTCGCCATTTCCATCACCCCGTCAACGGTGGTGATCGCCATCGCCTCTTCCATCTCGACTTCCAAGTCGAACTCTTCCGCGAGGGCGGAAAGGAGCTCCATCGAGGCCACCGAATCCATGCCCAAATCTTCGCGCAGACGATCGGTGGGTTTGATGTCGGCGAGGCGCACGAGAGACAGCTCGGCGATGACGCGAAGGATCTTTTCGTCAAGGTTGTGTGATTGATTCGCTTCCATGTTCGGTACTCCAATAACCGGGCTGTTCGGGGATCAACCGCATTCGTCGCGCCCAGTCGTCGAATGCATCCAGGGTCTCGGTCCACGATCGAAAGCGCGCGCCCAAGGCCTGCGTCGCCAAACTCGCATCCACAGGCGCGCCGTGCACGATGAGGTCGACGATTTCGCGGGAAACCGCCGGACGACCACCGCACTCTGCCGCACGCGACTCCTCCGAAAAAGCCAGCGCCTTGGCTTCGTCGGCGCGAAGCGGTGCCGAAGGTGGCGCGACACCGTATCGCTTGGCGAGTGATTCGAGCATCGGATGAACCTGTCGATTGTGTGCCGCCATCAAGACGCGCTTCGGGACAGAGGTCGTCGAGAGCGCCATTTTGGCAACGAGCTGCCCGACGTCGCGCGCGTCGACGATGTTCACGATGCCGTCTGGATGCGGTGGATTCACGCCTCGCGCGATCCCAACGACGAGCGCGGACGTGCCCACTCGAAGATCCCAGGGGCCGATGCACGCCCCGGGGCACGCGATCACGACCTCGAGGCGCTGCTCCGCCAACGCGATGGATTCCATTGTCCATTTGAGGTCGTGATACAGCCCGAATCCAGGCACGCTCGCGAAGCCATCGGCCTCGGTCGAGGCCGAACCGTCGGCGCGCGGCGCGATCGTCGCGGTGCTCGAAACATAGACCACCCGTTCCACCCCGCTCGCGGCAGCGGCGTCGAGGACGTTCTCGAGCTGCGTCCGGCCGATGCGGATCGCGCCCTCGTAATCGAGCGAGAGTCGCGGATAATACCCGGCGGCATGAACGACGGTCTTGGTATCGCGCATCGCTTCGCGAAGTGTTTCTGGCTGCTCGAGGTCGGCAACGACCATGGGCAGCTTCCGAGAGCGCAAAGGAATGACGTTGCTGCGCACGCGACGTCCACAGCGGGGCGTCGACCCGGCCGCAACGAGGGCGTCGACGATGTTGAGCCCCAGGAAGCCGCCGGCACCTAGCACGAGCGTGCTCATCGAAGATCCTTCAATTTCTCGGCGCACGCACGGCGCCGAAGCTTCCCACTCGTCGTCCGCGGGATGCTCCCGGCCGCGACGAACAAGATATGCTCCGCACGCACCGCGAGGCTCTCGGTGAGCCGACCTCGAGTTCGCTTCTGCAACTCTTCTTGCTCGGCCTGCGACTCGATGCGGCGTTCGATGACGATCGCCAGATCTTCAGTGCCTCGGTCGGGTTGGATGATGGAGACGGCGGCCACCTGATTGAGCGGCACGCCGATCGCCTCGGCGACCACATTCTCGATCTCGTACGGGTGGAACTTCTGTCCGCCCTTGATGATGAGCTCTTTCTCCCGCCCCGTAACGTAGAGCTGGTCGTTTGCGATCACGCCGAGATCGCCGGTCGCGAGCCAGCCGTCGACGAGGACGCGCGACGTGGCCAATGGGTCGCGATAGTAGCCGCTCAAGAGCGACGGGCTCCGGACCCAGATTTCGCCCTCTTCGCCCTCGAGACATATTCGGCCATTCGAAGACCGAACTTCCACGACCGTATCGACCAAAGGTCGCCCGACCGATGGAACGGCGCGGCCGCCCCACACGAGATCTTCCGTCGCCGAATCTTCCGTCGTCGAATCTTGCGTCGCCGAATGTGCCGTCACCGAATGTACGCTGGCGGCTCGTGGCGTCGGAAACGCAACGCCGAGAGTATTCTCGGCCAAGCCATAGACGGGCAGCACGGTCCCGCGCCTGAGCTTCGCGTCCGCGAAGCGAGTCTCGAACGCGTCGATCGTAGTGCGATGAACGGGCTCGGAGCCATTGAGCGCAACGCGGAGAGTGCTGAGGTCGAGGCCATCGAGATTGCGCACGCGCCGGGTGACCGTATCGTATCCGAAGTTGGGTGCCACGGTTATGGTGGCGCCTACGTGCGAAATGAGTTCAAGCCATCGCTTCGGGTGGAGCAAGAACTCGGACGGGGTCATGAGGTGAAGCGGAAATCGGTAGGCGAGCGAGGTGAAGAGCGCACCGACGAGCCCCATGTCGTGGAAGAGCGGCAACCAGGACACGCCGACATCTTCCGATGTGAGGTTGAGGCCACGACCCATGGCAAGCGTCGATGCAAGCGCAGCTCGGTGGGAGATAACCGCCCCCCGAGGACTTCCGGTCGATCCCGAGGTAAATTGGATGAACGCTGGAGCCTCACCATCGCTCGAGGCGATGGCCTCGTCGGCGAGGACGTCGGGCCGCGGCATCGTCGCCATGGAGGGCTCGAGAGGCTTCGTCAAGACCGCCGGGAACCACGCGCCCGCAGCCTGCGCGCGATCGGTGGTCACGACGGCCGCCGGGGTGGCAACGTCGAGGAGTGGTCGAAGGTCGGCGATCTTCTTCTCTAGGTTATCGAAGAAGAACGGCCAGGCGATCGGCACCGGTGTGGCCCGCAAGAACTGCGCCCCCAAGAATGCGCCGACGAAATCGCTCCCGTTGGGCAAGAAGATCACCACCCGGTCTTCGGGGCGTACGCCGCGTTCGTGAAGGGCCATGGCCCAACGAAGCGCCAGGTCGAAGATCTCCTTGGGGCTCCAGGCGATTCCGTTCTTGCCTTCGTAGACCGTCAGCCAGGGGGCGGAGGCCTCTCGCTCGGCGTCGTCGACATCTACGCTGGCCTCGACGCCGGTATCGACGCGCAGGCGGTGTAGAAGCACACCCGCCAACGTCGGCGAAGCGCTGGTCACCGACGAGGAGGACGTCGGCCCGCACAGAACACTCGGACGGCGCTGCCGTTCGCTCGAAGCCTCGATGTCGGCGCCCATGGCAGGGGTGGGATATCAGATACTTTCGACCGAAGATTTGTCGAAAGGCAAAGTTGGGCGGGTTCGGTCAAATGAAACCCCAAAGCATCCTACCAGTCAGTCCAAAGCGATGTGCGGCTCCGCACTGGGGGCCGGAGGACGGGGCTGGGCGCGAATATCCTGGCTTTCACTTTATCCGAGCGAACGCTTATGAGATTCAAGCGGACGTGAAGGCCTGGACGAGCCGTGACTCGGCTGAACTCTACAACACCGTCGCTTGGAGCAAGGGCTACTTCGACGTCAACGCGCAAGGCAACGTCATGCTCACCTCGAACGCGACGGGGGGCGGCGAAATCGACATCAAGCGGGTTGTGGACGACCTGGTTCGACGCGGCCTTTCGATGCCGCTGCTGCTTCGCTTCTCGGACATTTTGGAGCGGCAGGTTGAACTCATCAACCACACGTTCCAGGAGAAGATCGAGGAGTATGGCTACAAGGGACGCTATCACCTGGTCATGCCGATCAAGGTGAATCAGCAACGTCATGTCGTCGAAGAGCTCACCGAGTTTGGGCGACCGCACGGCCTTGGGCTGGAGGCCGGGAGCAAGCCGGAGCTCTTGATCGCGCTCGCGCTTCTCGATCAGCCTGACGGTCTCATCGTCTGCAATGGGTACAAGGACGAGGCCTACATCGAGACGGCGCTCCTGGCACAGCGACTCGGTCGAAAGCCGCTGATCATCATGGACCGTCTGGATGAACTCGACCTCATCATCAAGACCTCTCAGCGTCTCGGGCTGCCCCCGAACATCGGCGTGCGAAGCAAGCTCTCCACGAAGGGGAGCGGCCGATGGGCCGAATCGGGTGGTGACCGCTCCAAGTTCGGTCTTACGGCGGGCGAGCTCGTCCACGTGGTCGAGACCCTCGAACGGGAATCGATGCTGGATCGTCTCATGTGTCTGCATTTTCACATCGGGTCGCAAGTCACGGCCATTCGCGCGATCAAAGAGGCGCTCGGCGAGGCGGTCCGGATCTTCGCCGACCTCTACAAGATGGGCGCCCCGCTTCAGTACCTCGACGTGGGCGGAGGCCTGGCCGTCGACTACGATGGCTCGCGAACGAACTTCCACGCCTCGAAGAATTACAGCCTCGAAGAGTACGCGGCCGACATCGTCTACCATGTGGGCAGCGCACTCGATGAACAGGGGGTTCCTCACCCCACGATCATCTCGGAGTCAGGCCGGGCGTTGGTGGCGCACCAAGCCGTCTTGGTGTTCAACGTCCTCGGGCAGACGACTCAGCGAGTCGACCCTTCGGGCCCGAAGGCCTCGACGAGCGACGATCATCAGATCATCGAAGACATGCGCGAGATCCTCGCGACGGTGAACCGCAAGAACTATCAGGAAGCGTATCACGACGCACTTCAGCTCAAGGAAGACGCGCTGTCGCTCTATCGGCACGGAATCCTCGATCTTCGGGGTCGCGCCCTTGTCGAGGAGCTGTTCTGGTCCACGGCGAACAAGATCTGGCGAATCGCGAAGGAGCTCGACTACGTCCCGGAGGACCTCGACGGCCTCGAGAAGCAGCTCTGCGATACCTACTACTGCAACTTCTCGGTCTTTCAGAGCGTTCCCGATTCGTGGGCCGTGAAGCACTTGTTCCCAGTGATGCCGATCCACCGCCTCAACGAGCAGCCGACGCGACGCGGGATCATCGCCGACCTAACGTGCGACAGCGACGGCAAGATGGATCAGTTCATCGACCTGCACGACGTGAAGCCGACCTTGGAGCTCCATCCCCTGAAGGAAGGCGAACCGTACTTCCTTGGCGTCTTTTTGGTGGGCGCCTACCAAGAGATCTTGGGCGATCTTCACAACCTCTTCGGTGACGTGAACGCCGTGCATATCCGCCTCGACAAGAAATCCGGCGGCTACTCGGTCAAGAACGTCGTCGAGGGCGACCGCGTCAAGGACGTCCTATCTTACGTGAGTTACGATCAACGCTCGCTGATGGAGCAGCTGCGAGCGTCGATCGAACGCGCGCTCAC
Organism: Deltaproteobacteria bacterium; assembly: GCA_016713425.1. Classification (GTDB taxonomy): domain Bacteria; phylum Myxococcota; class Kuafuiibacteriia; order Kuafuiibacteriales; family Kuafuiibacteriaceae; genus JADJPE01. The sequence continues at coordinate 543,704 of JADJPE010000005.1, forward strand.
GCGTGGCACGATGACCTTCGAAGAGAGCGCGGCGTTGGTGCGAAACTTCGAGGCCGGGATGTCCGGCTACACCTATCTCGAGGTCCCCGGGCTCGCAGAGACCCTTCTCAGCTCCGTCCTGCCTTCGCCGGCCCTCAAGTTGCTGCAGCGCAGCGACCAAGCCTCCGAAGGTTGATTCCAGAGTCCGCGATCCCTCGTCCGAGATCCTCGTCCGATGTCCGTCATCGCGAGCGCCGCGGGCGCAGTCCCTTCGGCTCGCCGGGCACCTAAGGGCCCGATCAGCAATCAGGTGTGCAATTCTCGCTGAGGAATCGTCGCGTCAGGTGGCGGCACGAGGAGGCGAGCATATCGAGAACATGCGACCGACGAGCGCGAAGCGGTGCTGACATCTGGCGCGACGAGAACCAGCGAGAATGCGCAACTTGTTGCTGATCGGGCCCTAGCGGCGCCGTCTTGGACGGCGCGGCGCCCGTCGGCGCGCTTCCGGCACGCCGACCGTGTCCGCGGGCCCCGGCAAAGAAGTCTGGGCCCTATCAAGTCGGCCCTTCCAAAGCTCCAGGTCGTTCCCCGGCAGACCGAGCGCATGGACGCGAACCTCGTAGAACTTCAGCGCATCCGGGAAGAATCCGCGCTTCATCAGGGCCGCCGGCGTCGCTCGACTCCTGCGACGCGAGCCGGGACCAGCCTGGGGCTCACCAAAGAACTTCTGCGCCATGAACACCTGTCGAAGCTGCTCGGTGAGCTTGCGGGTGAGCGAGATCCGCTGACCAATCGCAATGATGAAGTCGGTCACCAGCCGATGTCTGCTTCCCTTCGCCCCACCCCCCGGCGCCAGCGCGCCTGAAGCTCCGGGCGTGCCGGCATCGGCAGCATCGGCTTCGAGGTCCTCGATCGGTGCGGCCATCAGGGCGGCCAGAGCCACCGTGTCCGAGACGGAATCCCGCCGCACCATTTCGTCGAGCGCGCGCAGGTAGCCGTAAAGCCTCACGTGGCGCGCCTCGGCGGGCGCTTCGGTAGGGCCGAGGTAGGCCTGGAGTTCGGGAAGCAAGACATTCAGAAGACCTGTCTCTTCCAAGAGAGCAACCGTCTTCTCAGAATGACCAATGCGAAGAAGGCGGAGCGTCTCCTCAAGAATGCGCGGAGCCGAGCAGCGCGAAATCTCATCTCGGTGGCGAACCATCGCCGCGGCGAGGCTCGGGTCGAGATGCAAAGACGTCTTGGCGACAAAACGGATCGCACGAAGAATTCGAACCGGATCTTCTCGGAGGCGAATCTCGGGATCACCGATCATCCGAAGACATCTTGTCTTGAGATCGGCCAGCCCACCGACGTGGTCGATGATCTCCCCTGAGACGACATCGAAGAAGAGACCGTTGATGGTGAAGTCGCGGCGAAGTGCGTCCTCCTCCTCTGTCCCGAAGATATTGTCCCTCCGAATCAATAGGTCGGCGCCTTCTTCGGATGAGCTGTCGTCATGATTCGTCATCGCCCGGAACGTGCTCACCTCAATGATCTTTCCATCGCGAAAATAGAGATGAACAAGGCGGAAGCGACGACCAATGATACGGCTGTTCCGAAAGATCCGCCGGATCTCCTCAGGGTTCGCGTCGGTTGCGATGTCGAAATCCTTCGGTGTGAGCTCAAGCAGCAGGTCGCGAACACAACCACCCACGAGATACGCTTTGAAACCCGCGCTCCGAAGTCGCCGCACCGCTTGCAGCGCGTGGGGGTCGATCAGATCGAGCGGAATCGCCGGCGATTCGGGCACGGGCAACGAAGCAATGTCTTGATTTCTTACTCGCCGCGACCTTGAACCTGAACCTGAACTCGAACCTGAACTCGGTTCCGAGCTCGACCCTCGACGCTTCGAAGTTTGCTTCCGACCACGGGCCAGCTCTCCATCGTCCGCACTCACGCCCGACCTCCCATTCGAGGCCGAAGCTCGAGTCGAGGCTGCGGCGTCCTGGGAGCCCGAAGCTCGATTCAAGGTCGAAGTTCCATTCGAGCCCGAGGCTCCATTCGATTCAGTTGGTCGACGCGCACGCACGCTCGCCCCCATGGGCTCCCGATCGCTCGAAGAGGAACGCGACCCGGGCGCCATGCCGCGACGCTCGCTTGCACTCGGAGCAAGGCTCGATGTGGGCCTCGATCCCGACGCCTGCTCACGCGCCACACCGTCACCCCTCGAGCTGGAATGCCCGGCTGCACGGCGCCGAAAGCCGTGGTCCGCGAGGTCGCGGACTTCGCGAATGACCCGCAACGTCTCGATCAACCAAGGCATAGACCGGAAACCCGTCGTCACGAAAACCGCCGAAAGACCATCGAGCGCCGCCACCCACGCCCGAGCCCGGCCCCAGAGGTCGTCAAACACAACGATCAGCTTCGGGGGCCACCTTTTTGGGGGCGCCTGCGGTATAGCAGGATGCGGCCAAGCCGCCCACCCCAAAAAGCACTTGCGAGACTTCCTGCTCTCCCGCCGCCTCGGCCGAGCGGGCCGTCACGTGCTTGGCAACTGAACGCGAGAAATCGGCACGGCCGATAAACGGCAGCTTTAGCGCTTCGCGGCTTTCTGCTTCTTCAGCTCGGCGATCCGCGCATTGCGACGGTCCATCCGATGCTTGAACTGGACCCGACGCTTGTTCCTCACCCGGATTTGCTTGCTCTTTGATCTCACGCTCTCGTCCTCAATCTCTCCGCGGGTCCGGATCAGGTCAGGACCAGCACCCGGTACGCTTGCCTCGAATGTGGCCAGCGCGCCAAGGGAATTCTTAAGGGGCGGACGGTCGCAAACGCAGTCGCACAGCGCAGGGTGCCCAAAGAAAAGAGCCCGTGGCGCTAGGCTTCGGCTCGCGGCCGGCGACGCTCGGCGATGCGGTCCAGCATCGCTTCCAATTGGTCGATGCGGGCCCTTCGAAGCGCTGCCCCTTCGCCCGAACTGGTCGAGGGTTGGGGATCGACCCCACGCGCCAAAGCGGGCGCCGGCTGGGACAGCGCCGGGGCCGCAGCCGGAGTCAGGGTCGCGGGCTCCAAGGGCGCCCGCCGCGAAGGCGGCACGGACGTGGCGGTGGATGCTGGAGCCGGGACCGGGACCCGCGCCACGGGCGGCGGGGCCGAGGCCTGCGCCGCGGGGGACGCAGCCCGCGCGGGAGAAGGCGTCGGTGCGGGCACCGGCGCCGGCGCGGCCGGGGCCTGTGCCGCGGGGGACGCAGCCCGCGCGGGAGACGGAGTCGATGCGGGCACCGGCGCCGGCGCGGCGGGTCGAGGTGGCGGGGCGGCGGGCCGCGCCGCATGCGTCGACGGTTTCTCGGCGGGCGGCGAATGCGGTGGAGCAGGTCGCGGCGCGGGTCGTGCCGTCGGCGACGAAGTTGGTGAGGCGCTCACATGTGCCGGCGCGGCCTTCGCAGGCGCCGCCGCGGCTGGGGCAGCGCGAGGCGGTGGTGCCGCGGCAACAGACGTCACGGCCGCGGGCGGCGCAGAAGCCGCCGCCGTCCGCGGTGGCCGCAAGGCGGGCGCCGCTGCCGGTGGCACGGCCGGTGCCGGTGCTGGTGCCGGTGCCGGTGATGGTGATGGTGGTGCAATTCGGGTCTGGACCGAAGGTGCAGGTTTGGCCTGGACGCGGCGCGCAACCTCGAGCGCAATATCCCTGAGCCTTCGATTGTCGGGATCTCGCGCCAGCGCAACCCTGAGGAGCTGGAGGCCGTCTCCGAGGTTTCCGCGCTGAATCTGGGCATGGGCGTACCGAAGGGGATCGACCCGAATCGCGGCCTGCGCCACCTCACGCTGTCGAATGAGGATGTCGAGCCAGCCAATTCTCTGGGCGAGGCCTGGATCAGCAGGCGAAAGCTCGGCCATGTGGCGAAGCGAGGCCAAGGCGGCCCGGAGGTCGCCCGACTTCAGTTGCTGGAGCGCTTGCTGTTCGAGGCGCGACGACTCAGCATTCACGGTTCCCTAGCAGATACGTTCAACCGGCCTTCAACACAAGGGTCGTCAGGTAGTTCCCGCGCTCGTCGGGATGGGGACGGACGAAAGATCGCGGCTCTGGATGATCCCACGGTGGCAAGCCCATTTGCGTCACGAGCTCGACGCCCCGTCCAACACGCGTGGCGGCCGCCTGTATCGCACCTAGGAGGCGGACCTGCGACCAGGCACGCGCATGGATCGAGACCACCAGCAGTCCATCCAGAACCAGGGCCGCCAGTGCGTTCTCGAGCATTCCGTCGAGATCGCGATCGAGCGCAAAAGTCGAGGCGGCGGCGGAATGACCAAGAACCGGCGGGTCGAGGACGATCAATCCATATCTTTGCGTCGACCGTGCGAGCCGGGCCAGGTGCCTTGGCACATCGTCGTCGAACCATCGATGCGCATCCGCGCAAACACCGCTCGCCTCCATGTTGGCGCGACCGCGTCGCAAAGCCTTTCTCGAAACGTCCACGCTTGTGACCCGGCGCGCGCCGCCAAGCGCTGCTTGCACCGAAAACGCACAGGTGTAGGCGAACAAATTCAGGACATCACGACCATCGGCGTGATCACGGACAAAGCGCCGCGCGTCGCGTTGGTCCAGGAACAATCCTGTTTGAAGCCCCTCGTTGAGCGTGCAGTGAAACGTCGCGCCATCCTCTCGCACCTCGACCGGCAGCTCGAGTGCCCCGGCGACCTCTGGTCGGTCCGGCTGGTCCGGTCGGTCTGGTCGGTCTGGTCCGCCTCTTCGCGTGGGCCGTGCCGAGCGCTCGGCATCGCCGCGGTCCGTCCCTGCCCACGCGATGACACTCGAGTCGCTCCGGGTGACGGGCTTCCGAAGGATCTTTCGGATCATGGCCCGCGGACGAACCCGGCGATGAAGCGCTTCGATCCACGGCCCGACGCTGTCCTCCATCGCCGGCCGAATCCACAGCACGAGGTCGTTTCCGTATTGGTCGACCGCCAATCCAGGCGGGGCGTCATCGCCAGATCCGTTGAGGAGCCGAAACGCCTCAACCCTCGACGGGTGGGGACGCCGGCGCTCGATCGCGCGCTCCAAGATCTCCATCGCATCGGCCCGATGCTCGTTTCCAATACCCTTCTTCACCTTGAGCCACCGATCAACGAACCGAAGGCGGGCTATTATCGCACCGAACACCTGAGGCCAAGACCGCAGCGTCCCGCTTCGCCACCTCGCCAACGCGCCGCAGCAGCCGCAGCAGCCGCGACGAGAAGGCGCAACCTTCGGCGCGGCGATCCGACAATCTAAGTATCATGGCGAACGGTGGGGGCCCATGGAACGCGGCGGCACCTGCACAGCGGCCCGTAGCCCTCCTGCCGACCGGCAAGGAAGATGCGCGCGCCGCTGCGCTTCGGAGTAGGGAGCTCGCCGTCGATGAGCGCCATCGAGAGCGTCTGCTCGAGCGGCGCGCGCTCCATCAAGCAGCGCAGGCGTCGGATCACGAGCAGTCTCTCTTCGAGCACGAGGCGCGGCATGCCAACCACCTTCGTCGAGACGATGAGCGCGCACGACAGCTCAACGCGCGCAACCAGCCGCCTCCGAGCTTCGGCGACCAACGGTTGCGCGGCGAGGCGCAGTCCGACCGCACAAGATCGTCGGCAGGCCCTAGGACGGCCGAGATCCTGGGAACCGGAGGCCACCGAGGCCCGCTCGCTCGTCTCGTTGCCCCCAAGACGGCGTCAGCGAAGGCGGACGCACACCCGCAGTCGCAGTCGCAGTCGCAGTCGCAGTCGCAGTCGCAGTCGCAGTCGCAGTCGCAGTCGCAGTCGCGGTCGCGAGCAAGCAGCAAGCCGGAGGCGGGTTCGAAGGCGAATCCGCGAACAACGGGTGAGTCACCGGGCGCAACGAAACGAGCCGCGCTCAAGCGAACCGTTCGGCGCACAGACTCCGACGACGAGATCGAGTGCGAAGCGGCGGTCACGATCGACTGACCCAATCCCACCATCGAAAACCGCGCCTCAGACCACCTCCGGCGGGAGATTCGTTGCGAAAATCGAACAGCGATCACCCAGCGGGCGCCGGTCACTCCAGCAGGGCTTCGGTCTCCCTTCGCGCATCGAGCAGACGCCCGAGCTCGTCTTCTAGGCCCACCAGTTCGCAGTCGAGGCGCCCCTTCGAGTCTTCAAGGCCGATGACCTCGACGCGAAGCACCAAGCGAAGCACCGCTTCTCGAGCGCGGCGCACATCCTCCTCGACCCTTGCCTTCGCTTCGCCGATCTCCGAGAGCCGAACATCGACGAGCGCGGTCTCGGACGCGCCGAGCCCACGCCTCATCTGTTGAAGCCGAGTGGCCGCGCTCCGGAGACGGTCGATCTCTCTTTGGCGTCCGACCATCGCATGGCGGAGGCGGTCAACGGACGCTTGGTAGCCACGCCTTCGATGCGGTTCCTTCACAAGTCGGTCGATCTGTCGCCCGAGACTCGAAAGCGCAGCGTCCCCATCAAGAGCTGCGTGGGTCTTGTCTTGGGCAAGACACGCCGGGACATAGGCCGGCCAGAACAGAATCCCAACGATGCGCACGACGGGCGACTCCGAAATTCGTCGCTGTGAAACGAGCCACGCAATCGCGACGATCCCGGCGACGAGATAGAGAGCGCCCGTAAAGACGAGGTTCATATCAGCCACCTAGACCGACGCTTTGCGCCTGTTCCAGGACCTCTGGTTGCCCATTGCACACCGATGACGCCGATGGCGCCGGTAGGTCGACGGCCTCTGACCCCTGGATGCGCTCTGGGCGCGCGCCGCCCCGTCCCGCGAGCCGGAGAATCACGTCTTCGGCGGTGCGCCGATTAGAGCCCGTGAACCACTCGAGCCGAGCCTGAAAGAGCGTCGGATGCGTCGGGTTCATATAGGGTCTGAGCGCCCACGCACTCTGTCCGAGGAGCGCAACGGTGAGCACGACCGCGACCGCCGTGAGCCGCCACGTGAACCATCGCCGCGGCGCACGAGCACGGACGACGATCGAGCCGAGGACCGAGGCCGCAAGGAAAGCGATCGCAAGCGCACCGTCGGCATCCGCGTGGCCGCGTCTCAGCAGCAGGAAGGGCCCGACCGCGACCGACGCGAACACCCCCACCAGGGCAAAGTGAGCGGCGATGACAGAGACCAGATCCCCAAAGCGAGCCTCGACGTCAAACAGGCGTTTGAGAGCGTAGATCGGTGCCAAAGACAGAACGAACGTCGCCAAGAAGACACCCGCAATCTTGAGTGCAATCCAAAGACGCCAAGCAACGCTCACGTCGGAGGTTATCCATACGCCGAAGAAAGCGAGACCCGAAAGCGCCAGCAAGAGATCCGTCGTGAGCGTTCGGATCGAATCGTTCTCAGGGACGATCCCAACATCGCGATCGACACCGGCATCAGCATGGAGACCGGCGTCGGCATCGACACGGGTATCGGCGTCACGAGATGGAGGCCGGCCTCCGGACATTGACGTTCTGAACGCGGACGAAGGGACCGCGCCCGAAGGGCGCAGCAGCTCAACCAAACGTGCGATCACGGCTTTCATCTAGAGCCTCCCCTCGATGCCCGACGCGAGCCACTCGACCATTGCGTACGTTTCGGTAAGCAACAGCGAAGCGAGCCACGCGTACGACAGGAGCCGGCCCTTGGTACCCGAAATGCTCCGCCCCAGGCGGACGAGCAAAGGAGCCCAAAAGGCCAAGGCTCCAAATCCCAATGAAAACAACGGAAAGACCGGCGTCGGAGTCGGCGACGTCACGAGGTAGAACCAGACGACCGGTGCGAATCCGGCGACCGACAATGCGGCGTCCGCGAGCGCTCGCGAGAGCAGCGAGAGTTCGGCCACGACGTCGCGCCCGATCAGAACGACTCGAAGAACCAAATATGCGGGGACGGTCAGGAACAAGGGCTTCAAGATCGCGACAACGTACCCCCCAGGATCGAGCCAATCGCGGGCGAAGCCATAGCGAACCACGTTGACGACGAGCGCGAAAACGCCGACCCCAAGAACCGCGAGAAGCGGCGCCATCCACAAGGTCTGCGAACCTTGTTGCGACACGACATCCGATGACTTCGATATGGCCGGTGAGCGGCTCGGCATTCGGGCGGAGAAACGAACAGAGGCATTCATTCGCAAGCGAACAATGAGAAATGCGTGCCAAGCGCCAATGGGCGGATTTGAGCTCGACGCCGGTGCAACGCGCGCGTTGCACTGAGAACACAGCTTTGCACCTCGAACGCACCGGCACCGTCGACCGACGGACGCCGGGGCGGGAGAAGGTATCCATAAGTGCTGGCCAGATCTACCCCGCTCAGCCTAGGGTCCCGCGGAGCATGAGTCAGACGAAGTGCCTCCTTTCGTTCACATCCGTGGTGCTGATGGCAGCCACGACCTCGACGGGATGCCCGCGTTCGCACCGTCCTGCAGACGCCCGCGCGAGCACCCCGAACGTCGCACCGACGGTCCATCCGGAGGGCGCCCAAGCAAAGACATCAGCGACCTTCGGGACCGCCGCGTCGCAAGAAGCCTCCGCGCTCGCAAAAATGAGCCGAGCAGAACGCGATTCCCCCCCAACCGCGACCGAGGCCGACGCGTTCATCGCACAGACCAACGTAGACCTCAAAGAGCTATGGACGAACGCAGCGCGCGCGGAATGGGTCAAGAGCACGTACATCACCGATGACACCGAGATCTTGGCCGCCCAGGCCAACGAGAAGGTCATGGCGTACATGTCGAGAGCCAACCGCGAGGCCGTACGCTTCGATGGCGTCGAGACATCGGTCGACACCCGACGACAGCTCCAGCTCCTCAAGCTCGCGCAAAGCCTTCCTGCCCCGGCCGACCCCGCAAAGCGCAAACGTTTGGCGGAGATCGCGGCCAAGCTCGAGGGGCTGTACGGGAAAGGAAAGTTCTGCAAACAGACGCCCAAGGGCGAGTCGTGCCGCGACCTCGAGTCACTGTCTGCGGTCCTCTCGAAGAGCCATGATTACGACGAGCTCCTCGAGGCTTGGCAGGGATGGCGCACCATCTCACCGCCGATGCGGCCCCTCTTCAAGGAGTACGTGGCGCTCGCCAACGAAGGCGCACAGGAGATCGGGTTCAAGAATCTCGGCGAGATGTGGATGTCAGGCTACGACATGTCGCCGGCCGAGTTCGCGGAGACGACTTCGAAGCTCTGGACTCAGGTCAGCCCGCTTTACGAAGCGCTCCACTGCAACGTCCGCGCAAAGCTCGCGCGCACCTACGGTGCCGAGCGCGTCCCTCCTCAGGGCCCAATTCCCGCACATCTGCTTGGAAACATGTGGGCCCAGGAATGGGCCTACATCTACCCGCTCGTCCGGCCCTACAAGGTTGCGGGCGACATCGACGTCACCCGCGCCCTCAAGAAGAAGCGCAAGAGCGAGCTCGATCTCGTTCGCCTCGGCGAGAAGTTCTTCACGTCGTTGGGTCTCGATCCGCTGCCCGACACCTTCTGGACGCGCTCGATGTTCGTGAAACCGACAGACCGCGACGTCGTCTGCCACGCGAGTGCCTGGGACGTCACGTATGGCAACGATCTCCGGATCAAGATGTGCATCAAGGTCGATCAAGAAGACCTCATCACGATCCATCACGAGCTCGGCCACAACTACTACTTCATGTACTACCACGACAAACCGGTGCTCTATCAAAACGGTGCCAACGACGGCTTCCATGAGGCGATCGGCGATATGCTCGCGCTGTCCGTCACGCCGGGCTACTTGAAGAGTGTCGGCATCCTAGACAGCGTCCCACGCGACACACCCGAGGCGTTGATCAATCGGCAATACAAGGACGCCTTGGAGAAGGTCGCGTTCTTGCCCTTTGGCAAGCTGATCGACGAGTGGCGGTGGAAAGTCTTCTCGGGCGAGATCAGCCCCGAGAACTACAACCAGGCATGGTGGAACCTGCGCGAGAAGTATCAAGGCGTCGCGCCGCCCGTCGAGCGCAGCGAAAGCGACTTCGATCCCGGCGCCAAATACCACGTGCCCGCGAACGTGCCGTACACGCGCTACTTCCTGGCCCGCATTCTGCAGTTTCAGTTTCACCGAGCCCTCTGCCGGATTGCCGGACACGAGGGGCCGCTCCACACCTGCTCCATCTACGGGAACCAAGAGGTCGGCAAGAAACTCGAGGCCATGTTGGCCATGGGGTCGAGCAAGCCTTGGCCCGACGCACTCGAAGCGCTGACCGGAGAACGGGCCATGGATGCCTCGGCGATGATCGAATACTTCGAGCCCTTGATGAAATGGCTCGGCGAACAGAACAAAGGTCTAAGCTGCGGATGGTAAAGCGGAATTGGATTCAAGCCGAAGCGACAGGCAGGATCGACGTGTCACTCGGGCGGGTTAACCTGTCGGGGGGACCGATAATCTAGAGATAGCCTCCAGCCAGGCGTCCATGCCAGACTGGGAACTCTTGGGCGCGATCGGCGGCGCTCGCGCGTTGGAGGAACGATGATGCCGGAGAGTCTCAGCACAGCTTTTTGGATTGGGGCGACCCTGGTCGCGTTTCTCTACACCGCGCTTCTGAGGCTCGCGGTGCGCGTGTCGGCGAAGGAGGCGGACAACGGGTGGGACAATGCGATCGGGTATTCGGTGGTCACGATCCTGCTGGCTTTCTTGGCGGGCTGGATCCTCGAGTCTCGGAATATCCTCCTGATCTTGCTCATCGTGCCCACCCACGTCCTCATCCAGACCCTCGCGATTCGGGTGATTTATGAGGTCCGCTACCTGCGGGCACTCCTCATCGGCGCATGCCATGCACTGATGGCGAGCCTCGTGATCGGAGGCCTGGCAACCGTCGCAGGCTTCATTGCAGCGCTCATCCTCAAGAAGCGCATCATCGCCGATCCCATCTACTTCATTAGGCTGCTGCTTCGCTTGCTCGGGATCGAGCTACCCTTCGCGGACTGAGACTTGGTTTTTCACTAGGGACCCTGGCGCGCGTAGGGTAGTCTCCGGTCCCGCCGATGGATTCTCGCCCGTATCGCCTCCCCCGCAACGTCTGGCCCAAACGGTACGCGATCGACATCGATGCTCATCCTCTCCGGGCCGCCTTCTCGGGGCGGGTTCAGATTGACCTCGACGTGACCGAGGTGACGAACCGGATCGAACTCCACGCGCGGGACCTCACCTTGGTCGACCCCGAGCTCTCTCAGGATGGACGCCCGATCCCCACCCTCATCAAGCCGGGTGATCACGCGGAAGTCGTCGTCTTCGAGACCGAAGGTCCGCTCGAGATCGGACCTGCGCGGCTCGACGTCGCGTTCAAGGGGCGGCCCAACGCGAGTATGCACGGCCTCTATGTCGCACAAGACGGAAAAGACCGCGCCGTCTGCACGCAATGCGAAGCAACCGATGCACGCGCCATCTTTCCCTGCTTCGACGAACCCGAGTTCAAAGCGCAATTTGAATGGAAGATCCGCACCGGGCGTGAAGTCACGGCACTCGCCAACGGAGCCCTACTTCACTCTGAAGCCTCCGGTTCGCAACGCACGTGGCTCTTCGAGGCGACCCCCCCCATCTCAAGCTACCTCGTCGCGTTCGTCGTCGGCGACTTCGAGTCAACCGATCCATCCGAGGTCAATGGTGTCAAACTCCGCGTTTTCGGACTTCGAGGGAAGAAGGATCAAGCCAAGTTCGCGCATGCGTTCACCGAGAAGCTGTTCCCTTGGTTCGAAGCGTATTTTGACGTCCCCTACCCCTACGGGAAGTACGACCAAGTCGCCGTGCCCGGGTTCGATGCCGGTGCGATGGAGAACGTCGGACTCGTCCTCTTTCGCCAGAACCTCCTCTTGATGGACCCAAGATCTGCGTCATGGCACCAAGAGAAACTCATCGCCAAGGTCATTGCGCACGAACTCGCGCACATGTGGTTTGGCAACCTGGTCACCATGAAATGGTGGGACGACCTCTGGCTCAACGAAGCATTCGCCGAGTGGTTCGCGCACAAGGCAACCCACGCCATGGAGCCGAGCTACGAGGTCTGGAACGACTTCCAGTCGGACAAGAACCGGGCGCTCTCCGATGATGCCCTCCCGACGACCCACGCCATCTGGGCAACCGTCGACACACCATCGCAGGCGCTCGAGATGTTCGACGTCATCACGTACCAAAAGGGCTGTGCTGTCATGCGCATGCTCGAGTCCTTCGTGGGCGACGAAGCCTTTCGTCATGGCATACGCACATACATGAAGGCGTTCTCAGGTTCGAACGCGAGCGGCAGCGATCTTTGGTCGCATCTAGGCCGAGCGTCGGAGCAGCCGGTCGGCGAGCTCATGCGGAGCTGGATCGAACAGCCAGGCTTTCCTATCGTTTCGTACGATCGCCTCGATGTTCCGGACCGTGAGGCTCCAGACGCACCAGAAGCACCAGAAGCACCAGAAGCACCAGAAGCTCCAAACGCCGAAACGACCCTTTGCTTCAAACAGAGGCGTTTCTTCTCGAACCCGAGGACGGCCGCTTTGCCCAACGAGCAAACATGGAACGTCCCGGTCGTCATTCGATTCGAAGACGATGAGGGCGAAAAACGCCATGCCTTCATCCTCGATGCAGAGGAAGGTCGAACAACACTCCCGCACGTGGGCGCCGTTCGCTGGTGCTACGCGAACGCCAACGAAATCGGGTTCTATCGACAAAACCCATCGCCCACGCTTCGCCAACAGATCATAACCCACTGCGTGCGCGCGCTCGCGCCGGTCGAGCAGGTGGGATTCATCGAGGACCAATGGTCATTGGTGCGAAACGCAACGGGCAACATCACCGCCTTCCTCTCGGTGATCGAGGGCTTTGCGACGAGCGAAGACCATAACGTGCTGCGCGCCGTCGCCGAGCGACTCGGAACACTCCGGCTCATTCTCGAGGACTCGGGCAACGAACGCGCGCTCGACGCCCTCAGACAGCGCATCGGAGGCTGGTTCAGGCCCCACGCGGAGCGTCTCGGCCTCGGTCCAAGCGTCCGCCCCGAAGAAACGCAGAATCAGCGCCAGGGGCGCGCCATCGCCATTCACGCCCTCGGCGCCATGGCCGAGGCTCCGGACATCGTCGATGCTTGTACGCGCTTCGCCGCCCAGGAGCGCATCGATCCCACCGCGATCGATCCCAACTTGGCGAGCGTCGTGCTCGCGGTGGCTGCGCGCTTCGGCGACGGCACCCAATACGATGCGTGGGTCGCAACCTATGGCGCCCGAGTCGCGAGCGGCGCGCCTCCGCAGGACGCCCTTCGATACCTCCACACCTTCTCAGCATTCCGTGGCGAGGCCCTCGTCCGGCGAACGCTCACGCTGATCGAAGACGGGACGGTCCCGCAGGAGGCCATCGGCGCCGTGCTCGGCCAACTCCTCGGCGCCCGACACAGCCAAGAACTCACATGGTCACATCTGAAGCATCGGTGGGCGACCCTCTCCAACCGCGTGGGCGACATGGGCGTCTCGCGGGTCGTCGAATCATTGGGCGCCCTCAAACCCTCGCAGAGGCAAGATCTTGAAGACTTCTTCGCGGCCAATCCACCCCGCGGCGCCGAGCGTGCCCTTGCGCGTGCGATCGAGAAGATCGAACAAATCGCCGAGCTGTCGGCGCGGGTGACCCCGGAGCTCGTCGCGCTGCTCTCGTGAGCCCGGTATTCGCACCCGGTCCGAGACAGCGAATACTGATTGCCCGGCGTCGATCCGGAGCGACCTGCCGACGAGCTTGAGTGCACCGAGAGAGGTTCGCGGACGACGAAGCCGACGACGAAGCCGACGACGAGCGCGATCCGGCGCGAGCAATCCGGCGCGAGCGATCCGGCGCGAGCGATCCGGCGCGAGCGGGCGTCGTTCGCGCCACGCGTCCAAACGTAGGCATCTCTCCCACCTGGGCAGCTCACCCGCGGACTCCGGGATGATCGAGCATGTGGTTCCGTTCGTCGTACGGGCCAGGTAGGATCGCACGCACGACGCTTCGAGTGTTGGGCCATGACCGACCTGCTCATCGTAGACAACGACTTGGAATCCGCGCATGCGATTCGCGAGATGGCGAAGCGGCTTGGACACAAGGCCGTGGTTGCACAGAGCGCACAGCACGCGCTCAGCTTCGTTGAAGAGCGACGCTTCACCATCGTGCTCATCGACCGCACGCTGCCGGACAACGGGTGCCACACACTGCTGACAAGTCTCCTGAACCGCGCTGGAGACACTCGCGCCATCGTGATGGGCAGCGCGATATCGGCCACCGATCACAAGTGGGCATTGAGCTTGGGCGCGATCGATACACTCACCAAGCCACTCCGGCCCGACGAGCTCCAAGCGGCGCTCCGAAAAGCGATCGATTCCGGGGAGGGCGTGCCAGCCCAGATCCACGGACTTTCCCTGACCGACATCATTCAGGCCTTCGGGATGGCCAAGCGAAGTGTCACGGTCAAAGCGGGTGCCAGCGGGCTCATCTACATGCGCAACGGCGAGATTATCCACGCGGTCGATGGGCCGCGCACTGGGGTGGATGCGCTCAAGAGCGTGCTCTTCAACAAGATCCCGTCGTTGGAGACGGGGCCGCTCGAGCCCTGCGAAGAGACGATCGAGCAAAGCCTGGACTCCTTGCTCCTCGATGTGATGGTCGAAAAGGACACGTCCTCTCGAGACCTCGGGCTCCTCGAGAAGGAAGGAGAAAGTCCTGCGCCCATGGACAACGACGAGATCGGGTTCGATCTCGTGGCCGACGATACAGACGGCGCGGGCCCTCCAGGGGGCGCGGACCACGCAGGCGAGAGCACTTCCGAAGATGCCACATTCGAAGACGCCACATGCGAAAACGCGGACGACACGACCCCACCGCGCGCAAGCGGTCACGTCGATAACGCCCGGGACTTCGCCTTTGCGTTCGATGATGCAACCGTTCCGCACACCTCGACCGCCGAGCTCGGTTCCACCGAGGTATCCCCCGCGAAACGCCCCGCATGGGTTCCGATCGCGGTGGCCACCGCCGCCCTAGCCATCGCCGCGAGTCTGGGCCTTGGCTTCTTGCTTCTGCGATCGTCGGAGCCAGCGCACCCGACCATCGAGCCAAGCCTCGCAACGCGGCCGTCCCCCGCAACACCGCCTCGGCGCGCAACGCGCGCAATGCCGCCCGAACCCACGACGCCGCCAACACGCCCGGCGCCAACCACCGCCGCAGGAGAGACCACCCCTCTAGGAGAGGCCACCGCTCTAGGAGAGACCACAACCGGCGAGGCATCGGATCCGACGACAAAGACCGAAGACGAGCCGTCCGCCCTAGGCAACCAGGAAGACGAGCGCCACGCGCACGCGAACACCCAGCCGAGCGCGCAACCAAACGCCCAGCCGAGCGGACCGCCGAACACACCGCCGAACACACAGCCGAACACACAGCCGAACGCGCAGCCGAGCAACGGCGACGCGCCTCGTCGACGAACGAAACGACGCGTTGGGGCGCGCACTCGCCCGCCCGCGCAGCCGTCGACGCCCTCGTCCGTGCGGTCAAAGCTCAAGTCGAATCCATACGATTGATCGCGCCGGGTCTTGCGTACGCGTTTGGTTGCGTCCAAGAAGTGTCCAAGTGCTGAGCGGAATCGTTGCCGTGGTATCGTCCGTCGTCGTCTCATCGTTCGCAGCAGACGCAACGAGGACATCGACAACGGGCAACGTCTTCCGCAACGAGGCAAGTGCCACGACGTCCCCGTGGAGGCTCGAGCTTTCGGCGGGCACTCAGTTCCCCGCCGATGTGGATGTTCGCGCAACGCTCGAAGGACCTCATCGACTCCTTGGATCGTTGTCGGTGGGGCTCTTGCCGTCCGCGTTCGTCGACGTGCTCAACGAGGTCCTTGTCAGCGCGAAAGCTTATGACCAGAGCACAGCGGATCTCATTCAAACCGCGCTCAAAGATTCCTTGGTTGTTCGGATGAGAGTTGGCTGGAGACCATTCGAAGACCATGGCTTCTACTTCATGGGAGGCTACGGCTTCGCGGCGCTTGGAGGCGGCGTGAACGGCATCGAGCTCTTGGCCCTGGCCTCCGGAAAACCGGCTCCGTCGAATGCCGAGGCACGTTTCGCGACGGCATCGATGGACGCCCTAGTGCATCAGCTCGACGTCGAGATTGGATGGACGTGGCTTCTCTGGGAGCGGCTCTTCGTCCAAGCGTCGCTCGGTGGATTCGTCACGCTGTCGTCGAACACGACAGTCACCCCCGACGGGTCGAGTGCCCAAGTCAACGCGGCACTCGCGCCTCTTGCCGCCTCAGGCGAGGCCTACCTGAACGACACGATTCAGACGTATGTGCACAGTCCCATCTTGGGCGTGAGACTCGGATGGATAGTCTTCTGAGCCGAACGAGGGCGCCGCGGACTTTCTCCACAGGCTACGGAACGCAGCACGACGACGGCATCTCGAACGGAACGCAAGCGGGCGCTCCGTTCGCATCCAAGCTCTGAATGCGACGATCGCCCCCCAGATCGCCCCCTAGATCGAACCACGCGCAGAGCGGAAGCCCGCACAGGTGGCGGACGGAATCACAGCACGAAGCCGGAACGGCTGTCGATTGGACTTCACGTACTGTTGCCATGAACGGGTCAAACGCCTGCTCGCAGGCGAGGCTTGCCGAGGCCTTTTCTTCTGCGGGCATCGCGAGATCACCTGCCACGACGAATCGCCCTGCATCGCCCTGCCCGTCGATCGGCCGTGCCGCACCCGCACCCGCACCCGCACCCGCACCCGCACCCGCACCCGCACCCGCACCCGCACCCGCACCGTCATCGGCTCCCGTTGTCTCTCCGCGCGTGACAAGCTGCGGAACCGCGTAAGGATTGTACGCGACATCGGGCGCGCCCATTTCGTTTGGAATGCGCCAGAACTGGCCGGAAACCTGGCCTCCGGACAACAACAGGCCGGTTGGAGAGACGGTCGACGATACCGAGACCGGCATAGCGCCCGCGAGTCCGTGCGAGACATAGACATCGTAGCGTCCCGCCGGAAGTTCTGCGCAGACGACGGGTCCTGCCTCATAGGTTTGGGCGATGTTTCCGGGCGCCGCGTACGGAATGAGACACGACGGATCGGTCGTACTAAGCCGCACGATGGCGACGGGCGGGATGGCGAGATCGACGCTGAATGCCGACGCGACACCCGCGGGAACAACGGGGTGCGCAACGAAGAATACGTCGGGCACGCCCACGGCCTTTTCGCTCAAGGTCTGGGCGCGCTGAAAGAGGACGACCGGCTGCACCCATGGCACTTGGTAGGTCGGGCCAAGTATCGGGTGGAGGTCGGGCGTGCCATCTCCGTCCATGTCAACAGCGCGGAAGTAGAATGCGCGCGTCACTGGGTTGCTCACCCAGTCGAGTCCCACCTTTTCAAGCACCGGTCCGTAGGGCGCGCTGCCCAGATCCGGCAACAGAAGTCGAGTGCGCGTCATGGCCAAGAGCCCACCCGCCAAACCCGCGACATCGGCGGCCAGCGGAAAGCTCGCCAAGCTCGAGAGCGCCATTCGGTCTCCATTCAACTCAGCGATCGGTGGCTCGGTCGTCACCGGCAACGCGAGCGTCACGGTGATGCCTCGAACCCGCTGCCCATTGGGGAACTTCGCCAAAGGACCCACCGAAATGATTGCGGGTGTCGCCGCCTCGAGAGATCCGGTGAACGCCCCTCCAAGCAGATCGCCTCGCGTCGCGCTCTGGCGCACGCCGTACAATGGATTCAGGTTTGCGTCGTCGTCCCAAACGCCGACGATGCGATAGTGGGCCGGGCTTTCCGCATCGCTTCCGTTGAGATGAACTCCGGGCCACACGAATGAAGTGCTGCGGGTGAGGATGCGGTCATCGTCCTCGCCCGTCCGACAGTCCGTAGGTCGGTTGAAGAGATCCTCGCCGTGGATCAACAACATCGAAGCGGGCAGCCCACTGCCGGTCGGCGGTGGCGGATCTGCTAGAGAGAAGAGGCTCAGGAGTGCTCGTCCTTTCACCTCGTTGCTTGCGTCGCAGACAGGTGGCGGTCCGATGTAGTTCAGCGTTCCTTCGATGCTCGCGCGTGGGTCCGGCGCCCGCCCGCCTTCGGCAACCGTCTTCTCCTTGGTGGGCTCACAGCCTCCGGCGAATGGACCCATCCCGAGAAGAATGACCATGGCCGTCCCGAACCCAAGGCTCGAGGACTTGAAGGTGGAGGCCGCAAAGCCGCTCATTTGACTCATCGATTGTCGAACCATTGTATCCATCCTGTGAGCTGAAGCTTGAGTGGGAGCTGAAGCTTGAGTCGGAGCTAAACGGACGCGCCTCAAAGCTTGAGCGCCAGCGATCCGAGCACCCGAGCCCCGAGACGCTGCCCGTACGGATGCTGACGGTGTTCGTTGTTCGTAACGTTATAGCCCGTCACGGCCACCTCGGCTTGGTCCTCCAAGAACGAGTACGAAACGCGCGCATTGGCCAGGTAGTACGCTGGCACTTCCCGCGTCTCGGCCGAACCGTCTGCCGTGAGCTCCGTCCAAAGCTGCCGACTCGCGAAGTGCACGTCGGCGGACAAGGCAAGACCCATGTCGAACCGATAGCGCGCACCCAAGTTCAGCTTGTGAACGCTCGTGCGCTCATCGAACTTGTACTCGCTCACCTGGCCCGCACCGGTCATGATCTTCTCCAGCGCATAGTTTGCGTACACGTCGAGACCTTGGATCGGATAGATTCGAGTCGAAAGCTCGGTTCCCAGGGCATGATAGGCAGTGTCCTGATTGCGGTAGGGCGCGAATCCTTGCGAAAACACGCCGAGAAACGGGTCGAACTCCGCCGTCGCACCGGAGGCGATATCGGCGACCGTTGGGTTCTCGGAAGGATCGGGACTCGGAATCGGCGCGAGGTCGGTCACGTGATTGTAATATCCGACAACCTCGAAATCGAAGGAACTCGAGGCGAAATTCGCATAGGAAAGCTCCACCGACAGGATCGACTCTGGGTTGAGGTTATTGCCCCCAAGCTCGGCCCCTTGCGTCGTTCCGGTTACCGCCGGCGTTGCGCCCGGGATTTCAAGATTCGCACCCACGTTCACGTAGCTCTCGAGAAAGCTCGGCGTTCGGAACGCCGACCCGGCCGCAAGGCGCACGGCAGACTCCGCGGAGGGACGGTAGATCAGCGCGCCGCGGGGCGAGATCGGCGGCTTCGACAAAAGTGGGTGGAAATCGGCCCGGATGCTTCCCTGAAAGCTCAGCGCGCCCGTGAGACGCAAGTTATCCTGCATAAACACCGCAAAATGGTCTTCGGCGTGGTCGCGGTCGAGATAGTTCCATCCGACCTGCTTCCTGCGATACGCACCGCCAATTTGGAAGTTGTGGGGAACCAGGAAATCGAATCGCTTCGAGAAGATGCCCTCGACGTCGAGCGTGTTCGTCGTTGCATCGAAAAGGTACGGGTTCTCTCCGAGACGTACATACTGAGGTCCGCCGCTGGCATCGAAATGATGGTAGAAGACGCGAAGAAGGCCGTGCTTCGAGTCGAGCTGCGCCGACGCAAAGGCGTTGAGATTGAGATCCATCCCGAAGTCACGAAGACCGCTCGTCGCCTGCCACTCAACCCGTCCGTGGGACGCGCCACCTCGTACAACCAGGCCGAGCTCAGGGGCCAAACGATAGGCAAGCGCACTGTTCGCGCGAACGACCCGCCATGATTGGTCCTGTGCCTTGAAATTACGTGCGATATCGACGCGCTGATCCGAGACTTCCTGGGAGAATCGAAGCGCGTTGTCGAGGCCCGCCGCGAAACGGTATGCAAGCCGTCCTGCCTGTCCGCTCGTCGAGGCATGCTCGTGAAGCCACTCGTGACTTCCGGCGCTCGCGAAGACCTCGACACCTGGGTCCTCGCCAGGTCGTCGAGTGATGATGTTGACGACGCCTGAGAAAGCATCGGCACCATAGAGCGCCGACGCCGGACCGCGGATGATCTCGATCCGCTCGATATCCTCAGGACCTATGGTCAAGCTATGCCAAAATGTTGTGCCGAGCATGTCCGTGTACACGGATCGTCCATCGACGAGCACAAGAAGTCGGTTCGAGAGACGCTGATTGAATCCACGAAGACTCACGTTGAGATCCGAAGGCGAAGCCGTCATCACGTCCGCGCCTGGGACGCGACGAAGCAACTCCGGAATGCTCGACAGCCCACTGGAACGGATCTCTTCTCGCGTAATGATATGGGTCGCGCTCGGCGCATCGAGGGGCGACTGCACGTAGCGCGACGCCGACACGAGCTGGGCGTCGTACACGTTGTCCTCGAGCGTAGGTCCGGCGTTGGCAACAGTGGAAGTTCCCGCACCACTCGCCGCCTGCTGCGGGCGCTCGACTTGGGTCGCGGCCGCCATCCCCGAGGGTGGAGGCGACGCTCCGATCGATCCTTCTCGTGAACCCTCTCGTGAATCCTCTCGTGAACCCTCTAAAGCCTTCGAAGCGCTCGTAGCGCCATCCTCATCCTCACGGCCCTGCCCGACGGGTCGAGCGCCGGATCGAGCGCCGGATCGAACGCCAATCCGGGCGCCATTCCCAACCTCGGCTGGCGCGTTATCATCCAATCTCGGCGCTCGTTTCCCCCTCGCGTCTTCCGCCTCCGCTTCACGCGCGCGCGCCAACCGGGCCTGCTCAAGACGCTGGATGTCGAGCTCCAGCTTCGAGAGATCGCGCGCTGCACTGCGGAGAGATGCGCTGTCCGTGGTCCTCGCCAACGACTCGAGCAAAACACGCGACCTTCCGATTGGGCTCAAGTCGATCATCGAAAGCGGAAGCAAGTTCGACGCCCCACCCGGCGCGGAACCGTTTGGCGAAGTTCCGTCCGAAGCCGCATCGAGGACATCGACGGGCGCGATCAGCGAAGGGAGCTTCTCGCGAAGAGATGCAACCAACGCCTCCACGCGTTCCGCGTCCTCGGGCGAGCTGGCCAGATACTGCTGGAAGTAGTCGATGGCCTCGCTCACCATGCCTTGCTCTGCGTAGAGCTGCGCGATGTTGAACAAGACGTTCGCGTGCGGGAGCGCAGCTTGCGCCTGCTTGAGCTCGTCGATCGCCTGAAGTGGTTGGCCGACATCGACCAGTCTCATCGCTTCCCTGAAGTGTCGCCGAGCTTCCGTCCGACGGTCGGCTCTCGCCTCGGGCGGACCGAGCACGACGAATGCCCCTACAATCAGCAGCCAAGCAGCGACCAAAGGAAGCGGAGCGAGCTTGAACGCACGATATCGTCGCGACACGACTCCTCCTTAGTCGATATTGGACGCCCATCCAATTGCCGACACTGGGCTCGGGAGCAGACCTCGACCGTAGGGGGGGGACAAAGGTGGGAGAAGGTCGGAGGATGATGTGATCCGGGTGCTTGGTATCTATCGAATGGAGACATGCCGCGTGTCGCTCGAGTGCGCGCTGATTGATCCTCAAATGCGCGGTGTGTGGGTGGGCCTCGGTCGCCCCGAGATCCGAGTCCAAGCCCGACGAGTCGAAGGCGCTGGCGCAGAAATCATGCGCCCGGTCTGCGGAGTCCGCGCAAGAAAACCTCCTCCCAACAGTCCGTTGCCCGCAACCCAGACCGAGAACCTTCGATAAACCTGAGTCTGGATCGAAGGGCAACCGCGGTCCCGACAGAAAGGGAAGCATCACATGCAAGTCATAGCGGATCGAAACGCTGCCGTGGGCTACGTCGGGTCGCACTCGAATCACGGACACACGCCCAGCGAGCGCATTTCACTGCAAGTCACGGTCGACCCATCGTCGCTCCGCGCACGCCTCGGGGACGGATTCGATCGCGTGGAGCACGTCTATGGGCGCGTGCCACGCTACGAAGCTGGAGGCGTCAAATACGAAAAGGTCGAAGTACCTTTTCACACCAACCGAACCGGAGCAGACGAGTACGCCTGCTTTCTCCCAGAAACCGCTGACGTTCGCGCCATTCGCCAGGAAGGCGTGTCATTCTTCCTCGAGACCAAAGGCCATGTCGAGCTCCAGAATTGGGGTGACAACGTGTTCCCGCGCGGCGCCTTCGGCCCCTACTAAAACAGAGGCGCTCGGGTTGTAGATCATGTGGACGTAGGCTCGTCCGTGAGGCGGCCCCACCGTGGGACAGCCGTAGGATAGGGAGAGCACCGAACAGCGCACCGGTCAGAACGACCGCCCCACCCCTCGGGCGGCATGAATATCGTCCGAATCCTCGCGAGCCACGCCGCTTGAGGGTACCTTCTTCGGCGTGGGAGCGTCGCACAGCCTAGACCAGACCGTCGGGATACGAAACCGAAGGCGCCCAAGGAGGCGAAACCTCGCGATCGCCATCTCGGCGACATTCTCAGCTTCTCGGCTCTTGCTCCCCGAAGGCGATGCCACGGCCGCCGAGCGCCCGACACCAGAGAACCCGGCCCTCGCGCTCCTGAAGCAAGAGACCAACGCAACGACGGAAGCCTTGTCGAGGACGCAGGCTGCCCTGAATGGGGGCAAGTTCGAATACGCTCTCAATAGCCTACCGGCCATTGAGGCGCCCGGATCCGGTGCCGGGGACAGTGACCTGCTCTCGCCGTATGTTGGCTACCTGAAGGCTGAAGCCCTGACGGGGCTGGGACGACACGACGAGGCCCTCGCCCTCCTCACACCTTCACTCGCCGCGAAGGGCTGCCGGGACGGCTGGGAGGATCCGGTGTACGCGCTCCGCGAAGCCCTGCGCGCAGAACTAACGGCCAAGAAGGATCCGAAGGAGGCGGCCACCATCCTTCGGGCGCTGCTTCCGACCGCACCGCGCCTTCTACAAGCGATCGACTGGTTGAAGAAGGCTCGAGCAAACGATGAGGCAAGACAGGTCGAAGTTCTTCTCCTGACCTCGCTCCCCGAAACCAAGGAGGCAAAGAAGGTCGCCGAGCAACTCGGAGAAGGGGCCCTGAAGCAAGCGCTCGGAACGGAAGCCCAGCGTCTCGCGCGCATTCGAGCACTCTTGGCGGCCCACGAGAACGAACGAGCCAACCAGGAAGCCAACCAGCTCCTCGAAGAGACGAAAGCGCGACCCACCGTGTGCGAGCTCCAGTACATCAGCGGCAAGGCGCTCAGGAAGCTCCGCCAATACACAGCATCAATCAAAGCACTCAAGAAGGCGCGCGTCGTCTGCGCGTCCGTCTCGCCAGACATCCAGGCCCGCGCCACTCTGCTTGAGATCAATGTTCGCGCGATTCGCGGACAAGAAAGGCCCATCGAGCAGCTGATCGCGGCGTTCACGAAGCAGCAACCTCGCCACTCGTACCTCGACGACGCCCTTGTCTTCCTCGCCGAAGTGAAGGCAGCCCGCGGCAAGCACGCTCAAGCCGAGACGATCTACCGCCAAGTCCTCAATGAATATCCCTTCGGTGACCAGGCTTTGATGGCCGCGTGGCGACTCGCGTTCGCCGCAATCAAGAAGAACGATCCGGGCACGGCCCGCCCGTTCCTCGAGAAGATCGCGAAGAGCGACGCCGCGCCCACAATGGAGGGCTCGCGCGCTCGCTATTGGCTCGCCCGACTGCTCGAAAAGGAGGCGCCCGAGGTCTCTGCATCTTATTTCCGCGAAACGGTCCTCGATCTCTCCTTCTATAGCTGGCTCGCACTCGCACACACCGCAAGGAAGCGCCCGGACCTTTCCAAGTCGCTCCAGCGCGAGCTCCTCGAGCGCCTCGACCCGAAGGGAGCACTCCACATCGAACTTCCCTCCGCCATCGTGCGCTCAAACGCGGAACGGCTTGGATTCAAGCTGTTTGCCGCGGGACGACCCGACATCGCAGAGGCGGCCATGCGGCAGCTTGATTGCCCAGGTTTGTCGCCGAAAGAAGCGCTCGCGCTCGCGTTCTCGCTCGACGCGATCGATGCGCATGCATCGGCGCAAGCCATCCTGCGCGCCCGTTCATCGACGATGCTCAAGAGCATCTCGCCCGAAACGCTTCCGGTCTGGTACGCCGCCTACTCGCGCCCCTACTTCCCTTTGGTCGAGAAGGCAGCCAAGGCCGAAGAGATCGAGCCTCTCCTCTTTCTTGCCCTCGTGCGTGAAGAAAGTACGTTCGATCCGGAGATCGTAAGCTGGGCGGGAGCGGTCGGCCTCGGACAACTCATGCCCGCGACGGCCGTCGGCGCCTTTAGCTCCGTCTTCCGAGGTCGCCTGGACCCGAGCCGTCTAACCGACCCTGAGCTCAACCTCCGCCTCGGCGCACGCGTTCTGGCCGATGGACTTAGGACCTTTGAGGGCGTGGAGGCACTCGGGCTCGGTGCCTACAACGCGGGTGCCTCCGCCGTGCGTCGTTGGCTCGGACCCAAGCCTGTACGCTTCGAACGATGGGTCGAAGAGGTCTCAGTCAAACAGACTCGACGATACATCAAGCGCGTCACCGAAACATGGGGCATCTATCGGCTGCTTTACGACAAGGACGAGCCATTCATAGCGCTTCCGGCGGTCATCCCGGCCAGCGGCAAAGGGAAGCGCTGAGAAAGAGTGAAGCCGGGCTCAAGCCCCTCGTTCCAAAGATCATGGAGAGAGACACCGATGTCGATGGCGTCGAGGATGGTCTCGAGCGGGACTCGGCCGGTGGCGTCGTTGTACCGGTAAGGATTGTTGAGGCCGTAGGCGAAGCGGTTGAATCCATCGGGCTTTGTAGCATCGACCTGACTCCGGCGCGTGCTCCTGCGAACGCGCCGTGCGTCGGAGCCGGGTCACCGGCCCTCCGCTACACCGGTACCTATCGAGGAGAGACGAGGATCTCCCACGTTACAGGGTCGTCTTCTTCGTGCGTGCCATATTCGAACACCCCGCCGGATACGCCGTCCCCTCGACCCGCGTTGCCTGGTCGCGACTGGCTACTCCTGACCCGGAAATGCCGCCGTCATCTCTCCGCCGACCGCACCTCCCGCTGCAGGCGAGCCCACTCGTCCCCAGTCCTTCACTTCTCCGTGCTGCAAGTGGTGCGTTGGGGCTTTGGGCAGCCCCCTCCCGACGCTTGTCCTCGCGCTTCCTGCGATGGGAAGTAAAGTATCGCCGCCGCCGTCGAGGCCGATCATCGCGAAACACATCCCCGACCGAGGGCGCGATGAGTTCATGCTCGCGCAGACCCATGCCGAGGGCAGCACGTGGTCTCTGAGACCAGCTCGATGCTCGCCGGTGACCTTGAGCAGGGTCCTCTGCTCGCGTTCGTTCAAGGCCCGTGGGGTGCGTGCCTCGTCGGCGTAGTTCGCCATCGTCTGGGATGAAGGCGTGCCCCACGGCATATGGCAGGGTTGGAGTCAGCGCTTGCGCTTCTTGAGGCGGCGAAGGATGACCTGGATCTCCTTCTTCAGCTCGGGGTCGGTGCCGAGCTCCATCAGAGCTGCCCGCGTACGCGGGTCTTCAGAGCGCCCAAGAGCACTGAGCAGCAAGATGCGGCTCGGGCCATGCCGCTCGTCACGCACAAGCCCGAGCATCTCATCGATGACCTCATCGTCGGCGACAACCGAGATGGCAACGGCGAGTCCGTCCTTGGCGTCCCGCTCGCCTTCGTTTCGGTAGAGTCGGGTCAGCACGTCCCACGCGAACTTCGACTCCGGGACGGCCAATGCCCGGGCGATGCCTTCGCGCACACGGCTTGGGTAGGAGCGTTGCAGATGGTCCACCAAGATGGGCAGGGCATCGGGGTACGGCGCGGACGTGTTCACGAGGTCCCAGGCCGAATCGACCTCGAAGCCCGCAGCCCTGAGTTCCTCGACCAATGGAGCCTCTGCACGTTGCCATTCGGCTGCACGTGCCTGTCGTTCGGCCTCTTCCCGCGCCCGCTTCGCGACAAACTCCGGGTCGGAGTTCAGCCTGGCCATCAACTCCGCTGCGCTCACAGGCTTCTTCTTGTTGCTCATGGGATGAACCTCAAGTTGATGGTTCCCTGCGGAACTGCTTCTTGGAGAGCCCCGCTGAGCGTCGTATTTGGGCGCACGTACAGATCGAACCTGCGCCCCCTCTGTTGGGCAAAGTCTGCGAAGTCGCGGAGCTGCCGCGAGAAGCTCAGCGATTTGACGTTCTTGACCTCACTCAGGACCGTGTTCGTCAACCCGTCCGGGATTCGATTGCGACCGTTGACGAGGATCTTGGCGTTGTCGCCGATATTGTAGGCGGCCGGCACGGCACTCTCACCGGCCTGGCCGACGCGGACTACCTGAGCACCTCCCCTTGCGGCGTCTGCGGCCCGATCGCCTGCGCGGACGGCGCCGATCGACCAAGCCAGGAAGAGCCCGTTCGACCAGGACGGCTCGTTCCAAAGATCATGGAGAGAGACACCGATGTCGATGGCGTCGAGGATGGTCTCGACCGGGACTCGGCCGGTGGCGTCGTTGTAGCGGTAAGGATTGTTGAGGCCGTAGGCGAAGCGGTTGAATCCATCGGGCTTTGTAACATCGACCTCGAGAAGCGAAGCCGGGTCCTGGCTGAGGAAGCGACCGTACCTCGGGTCGTAGAAGCGCTCGCCCAGCTCATAGAGTCCAGTGGGCTCGAGCGGGCGGTCGAGGAACTTCGAATGCCCGCTCGCCGACGCCGAACCGTCGACGTCACCGAACGGACGCGGCGAGTCGCGCCAGACGACCTGACCGTCGCGGTTCGTGACGGCGAGGATCGCGCCGTGCGCATCGTGGTGAAAGAACCGAACGTCTTCCGTTGATTGCTGGGCGAAGGCGGAGGACGTCGCGGCCGGAATGACCGCCGTCCACGACAGCAACAGCGCGAGACTCGACGCAAGGAATCGGCTTGCTTCGCCCTTCAAGCTCTTCGCACTTCGCATGGCTTTCAGATCGCTCACGCCTTTCAGAACTCTAGGTTCCTTCGGAACCCGCAGTGTGTCTTGGCTCATTACCTTGCTTTGCCTCGGCAGTCTCGTCTCATCACGCTGCGCTGCGCTGCGTAGACCATGGGTCGTCACGAGACTTCGATGCCGGGCAAAGCGCTGCGTGAGGCGGATGTTCTTGGTGAGCGCGTAGAGGTTTGTCACCGCCGAGGGGCGAAAACATATGGAAGGTCACGCGGCGCTCGAATCCGGCCCCGTCCTGCCACACGGTGACGCCGTGGCGGACCTGCCGCAGCGACAGGCGACGGCCCAGGCGGCTGACGAAGAGCGGGCCTTCATCGTCGAGGCATTCGCACTCGCGGGCCTTCCACTGGTGGAATCGGCGGAGCTTGCCGCGCAGGGACTCGCTGACCAGGACCTCCTGCGTACCGCCCGTTCGCTGTGCCCCTTTGAACACGCTCAGCAGCAGCCTGCGTCTGGGCCGACCGTCCCGAAACGCATCCCCGACCGAGAGCCCTGATGAGCTCGTGCTCGCGCAGGCCCGTGCCGAGGGCCGTGGCGTACAGCACATGATCGCGACAGCCCGCTCGGTGCTCGCCGGTGACCTTGAGCAGGGCTCTCTGCTCGCGTTCGGTCAAGGTCCGTGGGGTGCGTGTCGAGTCGGCGTAGTTCGCCATCCTTGGGCATGAGGAAGGCGTGCGCCGTTGCCGAATGCAAGCCGATGTGCCAAGGACGACGCTCTGTTATCGTCAGATGATGGAGGCGCACGGAAATCCGAAGCTCAGCAAGTTCATGAGCTTCGTTCTTCGGCACAGGCCCGACGCCATCGGATTGGCGCTCGATCAACAGGGATGGGCGTCGATCGACGAGCTGGTCCTCAAGAGCAATGCCGCCGGCCACAGCTTCAGTCGCGACGACTTGATCCACGTGGTCAACACCAGCGAGAAGCGGCGCTTCACGCTTTCAGCCGATGGCCACAGAATTCGCGCCGCACAGGGGCACTCCGTCACCATCGACCTCGGCTTGTCGAAGCAGGAGCCTCCCACAGACCTCTATCACGGGACTGCGCGGCGCTTTCTGCGGTCGATTCTGTCAGATGGGCTGAGTCCGCAGGCCCGCCAACAGGTTCACCTCTCGGTCGATGCAGCCACCGCGAAGATCGTCGGCCAGCGCCACGGCGATCCAGTTGTCCTCACGGTGGATGCACATCGCATGCATGCTGCCGGCTTCCAGTTCTACGTCGCCGACAACGGCGTATGGCTGGCCGATCACGTGCCAGCTGAGTTCATGGGCGTATCGTCCAGCGACGCGGATTCCGCTACAACCTCTAGGCATCCAAAGCCATCGAGGTAGACGATGAAGTGGCGCATCGTCCAGTGATCACGCCATTCAGGAACCGCATCCTTGCGCAGCTCTTCAACCCACTCCGAAGGCTTGACCTCGCAGACTGTGTCGTAGGCGTCCTTGACGTGCCATGAGGTGCAGTACGTTTCCTCCCGCTTGCGAAACGCTCGCGGCTTGTTGAAGAGCAGGCCCACCTGCCGCTCGCGACCATCATCATCGCACACCAAGGAAACAAGAAGTCCTCGGTCTGCGTCGACCAGTGTCGGACCGCGCATTGCGGCAGTGGAAGGGCATGGCAGCATCAAGAGCGGTAGCTTTTCCATCACATCCCCCCCGAGCGCCGTACGGTCGCTGCGCCCGCACTGGTCAGCCCATTGCGCTGCAGCTGGCCTGTGAGCATGTTCTCGAACACCTCCTGGCCTGTTCGATTGACCGCGTTCCACGCCGACCGCGGAATACCGGCCGCCTCGAGGGCCTGTGCAGAGCGAGTGTTCAGGATGAGCGTATTGCCGTCGCGCACGATGTAGTTGATGGGCACTTCGGATGGACTCATGGCACCCGCGCGAAGAGCCGCCGCTACGTCATCGACGCTTCTGCCAGCAAATGCCCCGCCTCGGCTGAACATGGACCCGAACGTCTTCTGCGCGAAGTTTGCGCCTTCGAGCGCAGTCCCCCTTGCGGCATCTGCGACGTGGTCGCCTACGCGGACGGCGTCGGTAACATCGCTTGCGGTGTCGACGTGCTTTCCGGCTTTGGCGACGCGTCGCACCCAGGCGCCTGGAATATAGGGAAGGAGGACGGCGCCGATCGACCAAGCCAGGAAGAGCCCGTTCGACCAGGACGGCTCGTTCCAGAGATCATGGAGAGAGACACCGATGTCGATGGCGTCGAGGATGGTCTCGACCGGGACTCGGCCGGTGGCGTCGTTGTAGCGGTAAGGATTGTTGAGGCCGTAGGCGAAGCGGTTGAATCCATCGGGCTTTGTAACATCGACCTCGAGAAGCGAAGCCGGGTCTTGGCTGAGGAAGCGACCGTACCTCGGGTCGTAGAAGCGCTCGCCCAGCTCATAGAGTCCAGTGGGCTCGAGCGGGCGGTCGAGGAACTTCGAATGCCCGCTCGCCGACGCCGAACCGTCGACGTCACCGAACGGACGCGGCGAGTCGCGCCAGACGACCTGACCGTCGCGGTTCGTGACGGCGAGGATCGCGCCGTGCGCATCGTGGTGAAAGAACCGAACGTCTTCCGTTGATTGCTGGGCGAAGGCGGAGGACGTCGCGGCCGGAATGACCGCCGTCCACGACAGCAAGAGCGCGAGGCTCGACGCAAGGAATCGTCTTGCTTCGCCCTTCAAGCTCTTCGCACTTCGCATGGCTTTCAGATCGCTCACGCCTTTCAGAACTCTAGGATCCTTCGGAACCCGCACTGTGTCTTGCCTCATCACGTTGCTTTGCCTCGTTGTGTTGCGCTGCGTCGCGTCTTGTCTTGCCGAGTCCGCTGATCCGCTACTCGTTGAGCCATATCTGAAGCGCCACGTGATCCTGTTCTCCCTGAATGTAGCCTGAGGCGATCAGGTCGAGGTCGCCATCCCCGTCGATGTCGGCCAACGACGCATCGCTCGGAAGATCCGCTTGTACCTCGACCCAGGATCCGCGCGAAGGACTCGGTTCGTTGAGTCGGTTCTCAAAGACAAACGATCCGACCACCGCGTCGAGGTCTCCGTCGCCATCCAAATCCCCGAGACTCGCGATACCGGCACGAACCGGTATGTTCCCTTGCATCAGTGTCCCTTCCCCAGACGGATTGCGGGCCTGATTCACAAGGACGCCGAGGTATGTGTGTGAACCACGCGTCTCTGGGAAGACGAAGTCAAGGAGTCCGTCACCGTTGACGTCGCCGCTTTCGGCCCCCGGCGATAGTGGGCTGGAGGCGCGCGCCGCGACGAAGGCAAAAGGTTCGTCGTTACGCA
This sequence comes from Deltaproteobacteria bacterium, assembly GCA_016713425.1. Lineage (GTDB taxonomy): Bacteria > Myxococcota > Kuafuiibacteriia > Kuafuiibacteriales > Kuafuiibacteriaceae > JADJPE01. The sequence goes on from JADJPE010000005.1 coordinate 573,715, forward strand.
GCCACTCGCGTCGACCGCCTCCCCACACATCCAAGTCGCCATCGCGATCCCAGTCGGCCAAGAGAACCGTTTCCCCGAACGTCGACTCCGCGAGTCTAAGGATGTGGCCGAGATGGCCTCGGCCGTCCTCGTTCACCATCCCGTAGACCCCATCACTAAACGACCATACCGCATCGAGGTCGCCGTCTTGGTCGAGATCGCCCAGCGTCCAATCCGTCATGCCTCGGCCGCCGTTCGGTGGAAGCGCGACGCTCGAACCGGAGGGTGTGAAGTGGCCGGATCCGTCGTTGGTGAGGACCATGGGTCCAGTATCGCGTCTCCAGATGAGTGCGTCGAGATCACCATCCATGTCAAGGTCTCCGAGCCGAGCGAACGCCCCGCATGGCCGGGCGACCGGCTCGAGAACGCTCTCAAAGACCGCGTCGATCGGCGGCTCAGGGGGCGGGCCAGAGTCCGAGCCGGATGCCGGGTGGGAGGCAACCTGGAAGCCGCCTTCGTTCCGCCAGACTCGAACGTCGCACTGCACGGCGCCCAACATTAAGATGTCGACGTCGCCATCGCCATCGAGATCGCCGAGCACCCTCTTGCCTCTCGATATGCGCCACGAACGCCGTGCCCTGGCGAAGCCGCGAACGTTAGCGGTACCACCAACCCCACTGGCGCTGCCAGAACCACCGGCACCGCTAAGACCACTGGCGCCATCGGCGGCCGCTCGGAACTCGAAGACTTGGGGTGTGATCGACGCACCGTCCTCGGCGTATCGGATTCCAGACGTCAGGCTCACGCTGACGCGCTCACCGGCCTTCATCAAATACGTTGGTCGAAAGTGCGCCTCGCGACCCACGACCGAATAGTCTCCTTCGAGTCGACCGGTGAGCGCACCGTGCACGACGAAGGTGTCTGAATTCACGGACGTCGGATCGAGGTGCGCTCCGAATCGATGCACGATCTCGCCATCACGCGGGAACGCGTTCGTGTTTCGGATGCCTGCATCGAGCGTCGCGCGGACGCCGACTTGATAGGCACGTGTGCCCAGGCAAAGATGAAACGCCGTTGACCACGCGCCCGGCGCACCGCCTCGAAGCGACACCGGAACCTCGATCGACCCGTTCGCGGGGATCGTGACGGGGAAGGTTGCATCGACCGTCACCCCGAGCACGTTGCCTGGCGAAGTAGCCAACGTGACGGCATCGGATGAACGGTTAGATATCCGAAGGACGCGCGTGTTCTCGATCCCAACCTCCACGGCGCCGAGATCGATCACGGACGGCTCGATGTGCACCGGGTCGAGGTTGATCTCCGCGATCCTTCGACCCATCGCGACAACGTATTCCTTCAGCATCATGCCCGACTCGGTGCTTTCGGCGATCCGCTGGCCGTATTGGTCGTAGTGGTAAAGGATGGTCTCTTCGCCGCCGCACGGCGTGCTCGCCGTCGTGCGCCCGCGGCGCCCAAGGCCGTCGTAGGCATAGTCATATGTATTCGCGCGACGCGGGCTCACCGCATCGGAGGCCTGGGTCAGTCGTCCCTCGCGGTCGTATCGGAAGGTCCGCCCGACCTGCATCCATTGAGGTTGTCCGAGGTCGCCGACTCTCGTCTCCGAGATTGCGGCGCCGCCTTCCGTATAGCTGATCAACTCACCGGTGCCTCCTCCTGCTCCTGCTCCGACTCCGCCGACACCGCTCCGAATGCTTGAGAGCATGCCACCGGGGCGCGTGTACTCATACGTCGTCTCGGCACCGTTCGTTCGCATGAATGTCCGGTCGCCCGCCTTGTTGTACCCGTACTCGAGGAGACCCCAGGGCCCCTCGGCGCGTTCGAGGCGATCGCGCGCATCGTACGTGAATCGCTTCGAGTTGCTTGGCGTGAGCGTGTCGTCCACGCGCTCGAGGTTGCCGACCGCGTCGTGTTCGTAGTCGAGCGATGCGATCTCGCCGGACCCGATCGCACTCGACCACACGGAGAGGCGATCAGGCCGACGTCGTTCGTCGAGCGTCAAGACGCTTTCGGCGCCATTCGCATAAACGATGCGGCGTGGCTGACCGAGCGCATGGTACTCGACGAGGTCGAGGTATCCATCGACGCCCACGAGCCGATTGGCGCTGTCATATCGAGACCGCACGATGCGCCCCGAAGGATACGTGACTTCGATCGGGTTGCCTCGGTCGTCGTATCGATATCGGGTCACGTACTCGACGCCACCCGTCGTCAGCGTCTCCGTCTCTATGCGGCCCGAAGGGGTGTACGTGAAGGCACGTTCCCCAACGCGGTCCGCCATCGAGACCATCTGATCGGCCAGCGCATCGTACGCGTATGTGGCATGGACCCCCTCGGAACCGTGATCGACGGCCGTTCTTCGGCCCATGGCGTCGAGCGCGTAGGTCGCCACGAAGGGTCGACTTCGTTCGGGCGTTGCGTCGGTGCACAAGCCTCGGGCATCGCGACATCGAAGCCTCCCCAAGCCATCGTACCCGAACCCGCGACGACCCGTTTCCGGTGATGTTTCCGAGGCGACTTGTTTCTGTGCGTTGTAGCGAATCTGACGCGTGCGGCCGCCCACTCGGATCGTCTCGAGCAGTCCGGTATGCGTGTAGACGTACTCAGCGTCGTATTCGGTGTTCGACGCGCCGCTTCCGTCCGACACGCCACTTGTGGGGTCATCGTCCGCTCGTCGGATCCCTACGATACGCGAACCATACGGGGTGGCATAGGCTGCCAGGTTGAACGTTGTCGTCCGGCCGAGCTCGTCGGTTGCATGGACGGCGTGCTCGGCATCGTCGTACGTGCGGCGTGACTCGCTTCCATCGGCGTGTATGGAGCGCGTTACACGACCCAGGAGGTCGTGTTCTGTGAAATCGCCCACGCTGGTGGTGGCCTGATACTCCGGAAAGCTTCGAAACACTTCCCGTCCCAGGGTGTCGTATCGTGTCGACTGAACGACGCCCGCAGCATTCTCGACTTGAGCCATGCGACCCAAACCATCGAACGATGTCTCCAGCCAGTACGGGCCTTGTTCTACGCGTCGCAGGGTTGAAAACGCCGTGTCGCTCCCGTCGTACACGACATGAATGCTTGCTTCGCCCGGTCGCCGAACCTCCACGACCCGCCCGATTCGGTCGTACTCGAAGTCGGTTGCATATCCACGACCGTCCATCGTGGAAGCGATGCTTCCGTCGCGGTTGATCTCGCGACGAAGGACGAGCAAGGGTGCGCTGCAATCAGGTCCCGACGCACCCAACCCAAGCGCGCGCGGAGCACCCCATGCGTAGTCGTCGTAGGTGTTGCAAATGCCTGAACCTGGCGCCGCTCCGAGGCTCTCGGTGTCGATCGAGGTCGTCGCTGACGGATGCTCCTCGTACGCGATTTCCGCGCGAAGCGAGCCGTCCGGATGATAGCGGTAGTCGCTCCGACGTCCGTTGATCAGCGTCGACGCCACCCGTCCTTGCGCCGTGTACGTGTGCACGGCGTAGTCGTTCTCCGGGTGCAGCCTGAAGGCGTTGCTCTCGGTCGGTTGGCACTGTCGCGCCGTGAAGGCGCGCTCCGAAAGCATGTCCAGGCTTGCGACGCCAAACCGAAGGAAGGGATCCTTCGCGGCCTCGGGGTTGCCTGGGGGAGCCCCGGGTGGCGGACTCGAGGGTTCGAGCGGTGTGAGCTCGAGATTTCGTCTACGCGTCATCCGATAGCGGGTTCCAGCGTCGCCGGTCTCCACGCTGCAAAGCGGCGAGTGATCGTCGTTGAAGCTCGTCGTCGTTCGACGCCACAACCGACCCTCGCGCTCGATGGTTTGCTCCTGGATTCTCGGGACCCGAACACCCACGTCGAAGCCATTCCAAGGGTCGCCCCAGACCTCGGACGAGACCGGCGCGCTCGGACTCCACGCGTAGGTGGTTCGTTCGAGCGTGGTCCCGCTCGAATCGTCGATCCGAAACGCCAAGAGGAGTCCGGCCTTCCAGGCCGATCCGATCGGCGTGTAGAGGCCCGTGCCGATGCCAAAATACGTCCGAACTTCGCGCGCGCCGTCGGGTCGTTCGATGATGCTGTGATCCTCCCCTTCGTAGTCGAGGCCGCGGTTGTAGTGGTAGCGCCACTCGGCTGGGTCGAGGCCACGACCCGAGACTCGACGACGACGCACGGCGCGTACTGACACCGGTTGATCGGCGCTGTAGAAAAGATGGTCTTCGAAATCGAAGGCCACGTGCGCGCCGTTCGGCGTCGTCATCTCCGTGAGCTCACACCATCGCCTGTTCTCGTGCGCGCAATCGCCACTTGCGATGCCCGCGTAGCCATAGCGCCAAGGCGCACCTTCCGGAGGTGCGGCGACCGAAAGCAAGGCTTTGGCTTCCGGCCACGAGGCGGGCGTCGGCGCGTACGCGTACCGGAACGTGCGTCCTTCCGTGACGAGCCTCGTGAGCCGAACGACGTCTGGCGAGACCTCCTCATACACGAAACGAATCGTACGGCCTTCGCTGTCGACGACACGGTCGATGAAATGACGGAACAGCTCGTTGGAGCCGGCGACGCCTTCGATGCTGTCATCGTGATACTCGATTCGAATCGACGAGCCTTCGGCGTTGCGGATCTCGGTTACATAGCGCACGGGCACCGACGCATCCAGCGTCGCCGCGTGCGCCTCATGGCCAAAGGTGAGACTCAAGCCATCGGGCGTGGCCATTTGCCATCGTCCATCGCGAAGGTAAGGCATCGCGAGATCCTTCGTCACGAGACAAGGACGAACGGCGCCTCCGTACCCACACTCGGCGCGAAAGAACGGATGTCGGCTCCCGTCGCTCGCTTCGTAGTAGCGTGCCCAAAAAAGCACCTGGTTTGGCTCTTCGCCGACCGCGCCCACGAGCCGACCGAAATGCATCGTCCAACCTAGACCGAGCGGCGACGGGAGCACGAACTGGAGCCCTCGAAGAACGCGCGTCGGATCGAGCGACGCCCGCGCACCGTAGTTCGCGTGGATTTTGCTGTTGTAGACGCGTTGCACGACAAGATCCAAACCGCCCGCACCCGGGAGCGCCAAGTCCGTATACGAGAGCAACAGATTTCCCGAGAAGGGATCGATGACTTCACTCGCGTCATGCGCTCTGAATCCTCGCCCGCCGATGAATCCTTTCTGATCGTAGACCGAGGTGGGATCGTAGCCGAACGCCGACCCGTCGCCGCTCTGTGCTCGAGCATCCGTCCCCTGCACCACGAGAACCGTGGCGCTCAGCGCCGTCAGAATACAAAACTGCAACCCGTTCGAGCTACGTTTCGAACCACCACGCCTCGAACTCCGCGCACCAATGCTCTCCAGGCCGCGCGCACAAACACTCTCCAGGCAACGCGCACAAACACTCTCCAGACCACGCGCACAAACACTCTCCAGACCACGCGCACTGGATCTCTCCCAACCACGTACACGAATACTCCTCCGATCACGCGCCGCTACGTTCGTGAGGGCGTTCGGTGGTTCGCGAAGTAAACATCGTCGATGGGCCTGCGCAACAGCTTCGAACATCGAAGCACGCTCGTACCGTTCGGATGTCGAAGAAGAAAGAAAGAACGACGTACTCAGCGCACGATCCGATGCGAGATACACCACGGAGTCCGCGAGTGGAATGAAATTCGAAACGAAAGAATGAATTTCGAGAATGGCAGGTTCTCGCTCCACCCGTCATGGTTGAATCGGACGGGAACCGCCATCAAGGGAACATGGGAAGACTGTCGAGCGGTGAACCCTCGCGCCCAGACTGAAGATTGTCGCCCGCCGCCCCGGGCAGATGGAAGCCATGGACCAAAGGCCCCATCAACGCATGGACGAGCGCCAGCCACTCATTGTAGCCGTCGTTGATCGGCGCTTTCGTGTCGGCGATGATGCGGTCTAGCGCAGTGCTCGTCTCGGCGCCTCGGGCATCGCTCGCCTGAATCGCGGTGTTGACGATATCCGTCGCACCCGAGCGACAGTTCTTCGAGAAGAAGCCGTACTCAGCCTCGCGGCCTTCGACGAACTTCCTCACCGCGTCGACCGCGATGTCGAACTGCTCCTTGGTCAGCGGGACCTGCGCATGAACGTTCCAGTCATCGTGCGGATACTCCGGCTGGTCTTTCATCGAGTATCGCCCCTGCCCGTCCACCTCCGCGCCAATGCAACTCGCGCCTGCGCACAAATGGACTTCCCAGTGCAGGCCCGCCGGGTCCTGGACGATGTAGATGTTGTGAGTGCCTTCCGTCGGGCGCGTGGGCGTGAACAACCCGCCCGGATCAACCAGCTCGACCGGATTGCCTCTTGCGTACGCGTAGAGATTGAAACCCGCGCGAACACCGATCGGATCGCTCTCGATGTAGCGCCCAAGGCTCGGATCGTAGCTTCGATGGTGGTTCTGGTGGAGCCCGGTCTCGGGGTCGAAGTACTGTCCAGGGAAGCGCAGATTGAAGCGCAGAACGTCGCCGTCGCGATCGACGTCTTCATCAGGCAGGATGTCGCCGAAAGGATCGCCTCGCCACGCCCAAAGGACCACCCCGTCGCGGTTCGTCAAGAGCCTCGGCGCCTCCAGGTGGTCGGCATGAATCCAGAGAAGCTCGTACGTTCCGCCACTCCCATACTCGACCGATGCAACGGGAGAGGATCCGAACCAAATGAGCTCGCGGATCGGCGCGCCGGCATCGTCATACTCCCCGAGCAGAGTCTTGTCCTTTCCGTAGACGAACAACGTCCCGACACCCGCGACGCGCTTCTCGACCCGCTCGTTTCGCGTGTTGTACCCGTACTGCGCGATCACTTCGCCATCCGATGCCGCCTCCACCGCAACCAGGCTCCCGGCTGGCGAATGCGTATACGTCCAGGTCCCATCCGACCGAAGGCTTCCTCGCGAATCATAGGAAAGCGACGTCATCGATCCGCCAGGCGGCGTTACGCGCGTCAGCCGCCCTGTCGTGCCATCGTAGCCATAGGTCGTAGAGAGCGAATCAACCGTCATCGACATCCGATCGCCCACCGCATTGTAGGTGAACGCAATCGTCCCGTCGCGTTGGTTGTCGGTCGCACGAACGATCCGGCCGTCGGCATCATAGGCAAACGTCTGGACGCGACCCGAAGAATGCTCACGCAGCTCCGTCAGGTGCCCGGACGCGTCGTATGCGAACGCCCAATCGACGACGCCTTCCGTCGAGTCCCGGAGCAAGCGATAGCCTGAATCGTACACCCGAGTTCGTGCGCGCTGTTCTTGATCGCCAAGCTGATAGCTCTCGACTCCACCAAACGGCAGGTAGGCCGCGTCGCGAAGAACGACGCGCTGCGACGCGTCACCCGGAATGCTCGCCCGAATGCCCAAGATGCGTCCCGCAGCATCGCGGTCGTAGTGGACCGTCATTCCGCTCGGGTAGCTCGCCGCTGTCACCTGGCCGTCCAGATCGTACGCATAGTGAAGAGGAAGCGACACCTGCCCGATCACCTCGGTCCGGTCCGTCACCTGCCCGTACTCATCGTAACTTAGGCTCGTCGCGCCGCTCCCGTTCCGAGCAGTCGTGAGCCGTCCAGTTCCATGTGGAGGCTCATCATAGGTGAAGAACATGTCGTCATCGCTCGAATCCGCAAAGTCCACTTTCAAAACACGGCCGATCACGTCGCGTTCGATGGAAAGAGAGGACTCCGAATCTGAAACACCCGTAAGAAATCCCGCGCTGTCGCGCAGATACGTCGTGCTTCCCGAGGCCGCGTCTCGGTAGCTCGCCGGTTCCCCGAAGGCGCTGAGCACGACACCGGACGTCCGTCCCGCCGCGTCCGTCATCGTGACGTCACCGTTTGCGGCGTAAGCGTAGCGATGCTGCGCCCCTCCTGGGTCCCGCACGCTGGAGATGCGTCCCAGCGCGTCGTAGGCGAACGTGGTCGTTTCGCCGCCGGCGACGATCGAGGCAGGCTTTGGGAAGAAGACGTTTCGCCGCATCGTAAGGCGACGCGCCCCGAACGTCTTTGTTACCGTGCGTGATCCCGCATCGTGCTCGACAACGAAGAGGCCACGCTCGACGCCTGTCGGATCGATGAGCCGCGTTTCCACGCGGTTCTGGCCTTCGAGATGATGGATTTCGGCCCGATCGCCGCTCGGCATGGTCAGCTTGCTCAGGCTGCCGTCGGGTCCACCAAACTCGAAAGACCAGACTCGACCGACCGGCGTTGTCGTTGTTCGGCCCGGCAACGCTGGATCAAACGCGTATCGTGTCACGCGTCCGCCTTCACTCGTCTCGGTGACTCGGCCACCGCCATCGCGCGCATAGACAACCTCGAGGCCCGTCGCAAGTGTGGTCTTCTGGACGTGGCCATGAGCCCATTCGTACGTCACCGTATGACCCAGCGCGTTCCGAATCGACCGCAGAGTCCCGTCCTCGTAGGCCATCTCGAGATCATCCGACATGTCCGGGTGTGGACCCTCGACCCGCGTGAGATGATGTGCTGCATCGTAAGCGAAGCGCATTTGCCGCAAATCGCTCGAAGTTCTGCCCCCAATCCCTGCCGCGACCGGTCGCCCGCCTTCGTCCGCTTCGACGAACACGCGTCGGCCGGTATTCGCGTTCGTCCACGTCCGCGTTCGCGTCTCGGCATCGTAGACGTCGGTGATCGTCTGACCACCCACAACATGCGTATCTCTCGACTGCTTAAGCGCAGACATCGGATCACCCGGCGTCTCGAACACGACAGCCCGACTCCTGGTCATGGTCTGCGTCTGGTTCGTCGCCGGATTCCGAAGTTCAAGCCGCGAAACATACGGCGCATCCATCCCGAAGCGAGGGTCGGCCGTGAGCGTCTTCGTTTCGACGGTTCCATCGGGATGGGCGGTCACCTCCGTCGTCGGCCCGAACGTCGTGTTCACCTCGCTTCCGTCGAAGCCCTTGGTCGTTCGACTTGCCTCCCCAGTCCCTTCGATTCGAACCTCGTACACCCGCTCTTCTCCGGTGGGGCGGATGGTACGTACGCGATAGCCGTTTCCTTCCGGCAGCTCTTCGCGTGCTAGAGTCCATCCTTGGCCCGCGTTGTCGAGGTCCTCGATGAGGCGGCCCGACTCATCATAGCGCAGGGTCGACACGCGACCACTCGGCTGCTCGAATCTCGTGAGCGCACCGGCCTTCGAATACTCCATGCGATACAGTCCGCCGCCGGGCAGGGTCACGGTGCTGAGATAGCCTTCCGGATCGTAGTTCAGCGTCGTCTGCTCTCCGGACGCGCCGACGATTGCCCGAAGCGTTCCGTCCGCACCGCGGTCGAGCCGCGTCGTCCGGTGGCTTCGTTCTTCGCGAACGCCGGTGAGCCGACTCGCTTGGGGGTCATACTCAAAGGCTCTGATCGGTGAGCCTGTCAGCGCATCAATCGTCTCCTCGTGGCGACCAAGCGCGTCGAACAAGTAGGCCTCGCTCCCGTCCAGGCTTGGAACGCGCGGACTCTGAGCAGAAAACCGCGCAACCAGCTGCGTAACGGCGGCCCAGCCTCCACCAAACGCTGGGCCTACGGTCGCGAAGAGATCGCTGTTCGGTGAAATGAGCAGAGTCCCGGAAGTCCCCACGAGCTCACTCCCTTCGACGATTCGTTCTGCTCTCAGGAAATCGGCCACCCGCTGGAGTACTCCGCCCCGAACAAGAAACAGCGGCATCCGGTCACCAACGATGGTCGCAAGCATCAGTTCTCCCGCGCGACTCAGGCCGATCTTCGCCCACGTGCCGGTCAATCGCACGTCCTCGAGCGCCTTACCTTCCCTGGGCGGCGAGTTCGTCGTGATGAGCGGGTCTGTGATGCGGCGGATCCCGCCATTCGCGGATACGACGTCGATCGTGTTCCAAGTGGGTTCCACATGGATATACACCTCTCCCTGCGCGTTGACCTCGACGCGTTGGATGTTCCAGGGCTGCTGCACACCGCGCGGATCTGACTCGTAGTTTCCGGATGGAAAGTAGATCGGTTGCTGACTGCACTCAGGAAACTCCGTGCCGCGCGGCGAGGTACTGCTCGCGCCGGGATGCACACCGTAAAACGGTTCTACGACACCATCCGGCGTAAGACGCATGATGTAGCAGTAGTCCGCGAGATAGATGGTCCAGTCCGTCGCGATGGCCATGCTCCGCAGATTGCTGCCCAAGAAGGTCGTCTTCACTGGACCCCCGGCCGAGTACGAACCCGTCGAAGAACCTCCGACATGGTAGAGTCGTCCGGAACGAGTTATGCGGTAGAGCCGATTCGGGCCCCAAGTTCCGAAATAGAAGTCTCCGTTTGGGGCCACCCGTGACGTCGCAACCTTAGAAATGCACGCGTCCTTCGCGTCGATACCGTCGTCCGGAAGCTCGCCAAGAGGAATCTGGTACACGCAGGCGCTGCTTTCGGCACCGCCGCCGAGGTATTCAACGTCCTTGTCGGGTTGCTTTCGAAGCAGGGCCCAAGCTTGGCACCTCGCCGCGCCAATCGACGCCCAATAGTAAAAACCACCGTCCTCAGTCGGCGTGACGGCATCACGATAGTAGACTTGCTCTCCAACTCCACCCTCGGCGCTCGGGTTCATCGGGCAGTCCGGTCGCCAGAGATTGGTCTGTGGAACACCTGCTGCAGCCAAGGCGTCGAGAACCTCGGTGCGCGTGAGCACCGACTCTGCTGCGCGATTCTGATCGAAGTCGGTTTCGTGTAGGGACCCGTCTCCGCGACGCAGTATGCGCTGGCCAACGTCGTTCGTGCCGGTCGAAAGCTCGTGGTGCACATCGAGAGACCACAGCCCAAATGTCCGACCCGGCGATGGCAACGCGGTCTGGGTTGTGAGTACGGTGTAGTTCTTTTCAAGGGCCAGCGTCGAGGCTTCGCGATCAAGATCCATACTTGTCCCGCTCGTGCGCATGAACGCTCGCGCCGCCATGTTTGCGGGCTCAGAGAAGAGGACCGGATAGCGGTAGCCAATGCGGATGTGCATCGGTGACGTACCGCCGACACGCCGAGACCAGGCATCACGCCCATCCCACCGAAAGTAGGTCGACTGCCTCGGCGCTGGCGGAAATGTCATCTTCGTCGTTTGCCCAGCAACGGTCACCTGAAGCTCGACAGCTCTGAGCTCGGGATGGACTGCGTCACCGGTCAGCGGGATGAGGACTTCGCCCGGCGGCGAGTTCGGCGTGCTTTGGCTCGAATAGACCAGCGAATAGGGCGTTCCTGGGATCTCGATCGCCTCCGCGAGCGTTTGATTGAAACACCCAATCACCGACCCTTGCTCGCAAATGTCCGGCTCTTTGCAGGGCGGCTTACCGCAGCCTCCGCCGCCGGGCGGTGGCGCTGCGCCAGGTGGTGGGCCTCCGCCAAAGTTCCAGTCCACAGGCGTGAAATGAGGAATCGGGCTGCGCCAGAAACTCTCACCCACCTCGAATTGGGCTGGGATGACCGCGAGCTCGTGGTCTGTAATCCCGAGCTGCCCCAGACGTTCGACAGATGCAGCGTCGCCGTCGCCGTCAACATCCAAGATCGCCTTGCTGTCCCCGTCCACCGCAAGGAGCTTCAGCACCCGTCCGTTCTCGGATGGAATCCAGCAACCGCACGCGCGGTCGTACAGACCGACCGGAACGATCGTGCCGACAGGAACTCGGAGGAAGTTGTCGAGGTACGCCGGCACCGGCTTCGAGAAGCTAACCATCGTCGCCCCAACGGCCATCGCTTCGTCGACACTGAGCTCGACGGCATAGGTGTACATGGACGATGGCGGAAGCTCCGCGGGCATCGCCTTGGGACCGTCTTCGCCGACCGTGTACTCGGTGGCGCGCACCGTGAGCGTGTCGAGCCCGACCTCCGTGCCATCGGGGAGTCGCATCGCCGCGGTGAGCCCCGGCTCGAACACGATGCGCGCAGTTCGAGGTCCATCAGCGTCCTCCTGCCTCGTTCCCTCGGCGACGATCGGCTCGGTCAAGCTGAGCAAGCGGACTTCGGTTGCAACGGCATCGAGCTGTGTCATCACGACATCGGGCGCACGCGCCCAGCCTTTCCACGGCGGGTTGACCTGCCGCTGAACAGGCAGAAACGACGCCTGGGTAATCGACAGCGTGAGCGGCACGCCACCGTTCACGGCCAACTCGTAGACACCGTCGGCTTTGGTGCGGCTCGTTCCGTACTCTGCGTGGTCGAGCACCGTCACCTGTGCGCCCACGACGGGTTGCCCGGCGCGATCGACGACCGCTCCCCGAATGATCGCGATCGTTTCGGCGCGAATCGTCCCCGGCGCTACGCCGGTCTGAATCGGATTGTCGCCTTCGTACAGAAAGCGCGTGGCATCGACGATGTCGTACGGCTTCGTGAGGTCGATCGGCGGCGGCGGCTGGCTTTCGTCGTCCGGCCAGTCGACGGGCATGGCATCGCCGCCTCCATCCGCACCCGAATCCTGAGCGCCGCCGGAGCCCGAATCACCGCCGGAGCCCGCATCACCGCCGAGCGGTCCGGCGTCTTGGGTCGAGACCCCTGCGTCGGCTGTCGGTGAAGCATCGGCCGGCGACCCATCGAGTGCGGTGCTGCCGTCGCGACGATTCTCTGAGCCAGCGTCCGACGACAAAGAGGCATCCGCGGCGACCCGTGGAGCGGATTCGCCGCAGGCGGCCGCGAGCATCGTCGACGCGATCACGAGGGCGGCACACCCACTCGCCCTCCGCGTCGGCCTCTCACCCTGGTTGCATCGTGCGTGCTCTCGGCATGCCAGGCTGGCTGTCATTTCTGATGTGTTACTCGCCCAGACGTGTGCGCATCAAGAACCCTAGTCCGACACGCGGGCGCTGCGCTTCCGGCCAAGATCCGTAGACCAAGCGAGCACTCTCCGATAGGGCCCGTCAGGACTCGTGCGGAGCGGGCGGGGCGGGCGTTGAGCGCAACGACAGTGTCTTGCGACCGGAGCGTGCGTCAGGTGGACGGAAGCAGGAGCCGAAGGCGTGAATCAGCGACGCCTTCGATGCCTCGTTCTCGACTGAGCCGCTCTGACCCCGCGATGGCGCGTCAATCAGGTCGGCGACGCTTTTGTCAACATCAGTACGCGTCCGTGTGATACATCGCAGTCTCGTGATCACCGTCGCCGACGAATACTTTGCGAAGGGATGTGGGCGCTGCGAGCGCTTTGCCACCGCGGACTGCTCGACGCAGCAGTGGAAGCGCGGGCTCGCTGAGCTTCGACGCATCTGCTTGGACGAAGGGATCTTGGAGACGGTCAAGTGGGGACACCCGTGCTTTGTGCACAACGGTAGAAACATCGCCGTCATCGGGGCGTTTCGCGGCGATTTCCGACTCAGCTTCTTCAACGCTGCGCTGATGAAAGACCCCGACGGTCTCCTCGAAAAGCAGGGGCCCAATACTCGCCACCCCGACATGATTCGCTTCACGGACGAATCCCGGGTTCGACAGATGGAGCCGCTGATCCGTGCGTACTTGAGAGAGGCTATCGGCTATGCCGATGCCGGAATCAAGCCTCCCAAGGAAAAGGAGCCGGTCGATCTCGAGCTGCCCGTCGAGTTGAGCGAGGCTTTCGATTTCGATCCCGAACTTGCGGAGGCTTTCAACAAACTCACGCCCGGCCGCAAGAAGAGCTACGTGATCAACCTGAACTCCGCGAAGAAGCCAGAGACGCGGGTCGCTCGAATTGCCAAGTTTCGGGAAAAGATCCTCTCCGGCAAGGGTGCGATGGAACGTTGAGAACGGACAGTTGCTTGGCGCGGCAGTGCCAAAGTGGGCCCCCTCAGTTCCAAGCGCAATGCGTGACACCCTGCGTCGAGGCCATGCGAGCGCCCCCTATGCGAGCGTCCCCTGCCTACCCCAAGCTCATGCTCGCCTTAGGGTGGGCTTCCGCCTTTGCGCTTCTCGGGTGTCGCGTTGGACTCAATCCGAGAGACGACACAGCGGCCCGCCTCGATGCACGCGCGAACTCGGACGCCGATACCAGCGCTGATTCCGGCGCCGAGGCCGATGCGGATTCCGATGCAAACGGCGATGGACACGTAGATGGCGAGGGGTACGGAGGCGCGGACGCCGACGCCGGTACGAGCGGGGGCGAAGACGCGGATGTCGGCACAGATGCAGAGGTCGGCTCAGATGCAGAGGTCAGCGACGCTGCGTATCCTATCGTCATCGAACCGATGTTTCCGAGCAATGGCAGGAATTGGAACGACTACGTGGTGCGGGATGCGCTGCGCATCGAAGACAACTCCGATGCCAGCGCGTGCGTTTCAGGCCCGACGTCATTTCGCGACTGCATCCATGCGGGTGAGCGTTTGGTCGCTCGGTTGGATGGCATCACAACGTGCGAAGGCGTGGTCCCGCACGACGAGCTCCGCGCGTTCGCATGGTCGTGCTTCATTCGCAACGGGTTGGCTCATGCGTACAGCACGGGGCTCGCCAAGAGCCGAGGGCTGAGTGATCTCATCAACGCTACGGGTTGGCGCGGAAATCGTCTCTTCGTATCCGTCTTGTCACCCAGCTCGACGATCCTCTCGCGGTTCGAGACGCCGCCGGGGATCTGGTGGAGTAACCCAGTTCGACCCGTTGGCGGACAGTCGAACACGATGCGTCTAACAGAAGCCGGAGCCATCTACGCCGTATCGACCAGCACCACGGGCGCCGGCTTTTCTCTCGAAGCGGATCGCGTTGCGTTCGTCGTTCGGCGAGGCGCGAAGTACACGTTTCAAGCTCCGAGCGATTCGAACTGCCGCGCTTCAACGGGGGAAATGTCAGGAGCGGACAGCCTTTGTACGCTGACGGCCGGAGGTCAGCATTCGCTCTGGATCGAAGGCACTTTCGGTACCTCCGCATCCTCGGAACCGTACTACCATCTTCAGTTGATCTCTTCTTCAAGAGTGCGCATCTCGCACGTCTCGCTGAACTCCGCGACGAAGACGTGCGTCCGAATCGACGCCGGCGGCGGGCATGTGGTGCGTGACCTTCGAGGCGCCTTGTGTGGGTCGACGGGACTCGAGGTCGGACGCACCCAGGCACCGAGCTTGTTCACCGATGTCCGGATACACCGCCCCGCGGTCGGTGTGTCGAGCGCCATCCAAGCCGTCCGCAATGCGGCCGACGTGTGGCAAGGGATCTTCACGAGCGGGACGTACTCGGGGCTGTACTTCAACGCCGCCCAGAATCAGACCGTGACGCGAGTCGTTTCATCCAACGCGAATTGGGGATCGGAGCTCAACGCGGGCGGGCGGTTGACACTCCACCACGCAACGATGGCCGCAAATTCGCACCTCGCAATCGCCATGTTCGGAACCCCGACGCATATGTTTCTCGGACAACTGGCTGCGTTCGACAACGCCTACGGCCTTACGTTCGTCTTTACGGACAGCACTGTCTTTCATAGCGCGATCACGCACTCGTTGAACCGCGGCTTCGACCTCCGCGCCCCATCTGCACGCAACGCCTTTCGCGGCGTGTTGGTCGCGGGTTCCAACAATCCAGACTGCTTCGTCGAAGGCGGTCTCGAAAGCCCCGGCCTCATCCACGGTACCTGCACCGATACGGGGCTTGAAGGCTCCAGCCGCTATACAGGGCAGGCCTCTGATGCCGTACTTCGCTTTGACTCGGCGCCCGACGCTGCGCTCATCGGCCCGGTCTTCGTCGACGACCCATCCAACGCCAGCGACGTCGACGGGCTCCAGTCGGAGACGAGCATCATCGACTGGGTGAACATGGAGTCTCCTTATCGAATGTGGGGAAAAGAGGGCGGCCGAGGCGCATGCTCCGGGACCTGTCGGATCTACGACTGGCGACTTCGCCCCGACTCGGGAAGTCCCCTGTGGAATCGAAGTGGCGACGGCGCGATCGAGAACGACCCGTTCGTTCCCGGAACGCCATGTCCGAGCGCCGCAGACGGGAACCGCGTCGCCGAAGACCGCCAATCCTTCGACCACACACCCTGGACAAACGCCGTCGAGATCCTGGACGACGGTCTCGGCGACGACGACGAGATCTGCGAAGTCGGAGAGAAGTGCCACAACCGCTTTCTGATCAACGCGCTCGAGATCCTATACGACGACAAAGGCGACGACGACGGACTCTGTGAATCCGACGAAGCCTGCACCTACTCGCCGCACATTGGGGCCTATCAAGGCGAAGGCAACCCAATGCTCGAGGCCTCATGCGCGTTCTCCAACGGCCGCGTCCGAAACGTCGAGCTCCGCCACTTCCCTGCCTGCCCCGAAAGCGCCCCGGTGTCGATCGCCCGCGGCGGGTTCTTCTACAATCGGGCGTTGCGGCTCTGGCAACAGAGGCTCTACCTCACCAACAAAGCCGCCTCCGAGTTCTCTCTGCCCGTCTACATCGTCTTCGGAGGCCTGAGCTCGAACACAACGCTCATCAACGCCGACGGCCTCACCCGCTGCGTCGAACCCACCGAGGCCCCCTTCATCATCGTCGAGACCAACGGCTGGCTGCCAGAAGAGCAGCGAGAACTAGATCTACGATTCCAGAAGGACGACGCGGGCGCCATCACCTACGATGTTCGCGTCCTGACAGGCTCCTCGTCGCCTTGAGCGCATTCTCCGTCATTCAAACGTCACGAATACGTCGCGGTGCTTAGAGCGGCACATCATCGTATGAGGTCCGATATATCGACAGGTCCTCTGTGTCATTTCTCGATCGCTTAGGCCGCGCCATCTTGTGGCGCCCACGCCACGTCATTCTTGGCGCACTGCTCTGTCTTCCCGTCGCAACGTGGGCGGCGTCGGGCATCGTTCTCGATCAGGATTTCGGAAAGCTGCTCGGGGAAGACCATCGCGCGGTGCGCGACCTGAGCGACATCATGACGCTCACCGGAGGCACCGCGTTCATCGTAGCCGCCATCGATGCCTCGAACCCGTCGCTGGCCAAGGCGTTCGCGGACGACGCCATCGGCGAGCTCGAGAAGCTTCCAGAGGTCTTGTTCGTCGACGGTCGCTTCGATATCGACTTCATCGAGGATCGACGCCTTCTCTATCTACCCCGAGAACAGCTCGATGCTCTGGTCGAAGAGACCACCGACTTCATCGATTCGCGCCTCGCGAGCGCAAGCGGTCTTTTCGTCGATCTCGACGAAACACACGAAGACATCGAGACGTTCGTCGCGCATCTATCGGCCAAGACGCACCCAGAGACAGCCCTCCCCAAGGCCTACACGCTCGGCGATGATGGCCGCTACCTCTACCTCTTCATCCGCCTTCGCGGAAACGCCGGCGATCTCGAGTTCGGTCGAAAGGCACTCGAGGCGGTCAAGGCGACCTTCGACGCGCGGAGGGTCGGCGCATTCGCTTCCACATCGGTCCGCTTCGCGGGCTCAGTGCTCGTTCGCGCCGAAGAGGACGAGCGAATGAAGGCCGATCTCCAAAAGGCCTCGATCCTCGGATTCGTCGGGGTCGTGCTCCTGATGGTGACCTTCACCCGTCGCTTGCGCACGCTCTTGCTCGTCTCCCTGCCGCTCCTTCTCGGAGGCGCACTGACGTTTGCGTTCGCGCGCGTCGCCATCGGGCACCTCAACATCCTCACGGGGTTCCTGGCCGCGATCCTTTTTGGGCTTGGCATCGACTTCACGATTCATCTCTTCCTGCGCATGCAGGACGAGCTTCGACGCGGCGCATCGCCGACCGAAGCCGCCTCGATTTCACTCACGCGCACAGGCCCATCGGTGATCGCCGGCGCACTCACGACGGCGGGCGCCATGTTCGTCATCACCTTTGCCGACTTCACGGGTTACAACGAATTTGGCGTTCTGGCGGGCGTTGGCATCCTGCTGATGCTCCTCGTCGCACTCGTCGTCGTACCGCCCCTGGCCGTCGTCCTCGAGCCCCAAGCTCGACCGTCCACGCCGAAGAGTCCCGCGCAATTCTACCTACTTGGCCTTTGCCGCTCTCGGCTCGTTTCGAGCACCATCGTTCTCGCGACTTCTGCCCTCGTCGTCTACTCGGGCATCGCCCTCTATCAAGGAAAGGTTGCGTTCCGCACGAACTGGCGAGACCTGAAGGGGACGAGCCCGGCTTCCGACTTCGATGACTACATTGGGAAGAGTCTCGGCCGATCGCTGACGCTCACGGCGGTATACCTGCCAAGCGCCGCCCAACTCGGCGAGCTGACGCGAGCCGTCGATCGCGTTCGCGCGCGCCGCACCGCCGATGGGCGTGCGAGCGGCATTCGTCGCCTCGTCTCGATGCGCGACTTGGTCCCGCCCGACCAAGCAGCCCGGCTCGAGCCAATCAACCGGCTACGTCTTCAGCTTGAACGTCTGAGCGATCTTCCTTTGTCCACCGAGGATCGCCATGAGCGCGATCGTCTCCTCGTGCTGACGAACGTGCGCCCGTTCACCGCAGGAGACCTCCCGGCGAACCTTCGTCGTCGTTTCGAGCCGGTTTCACAAGAGGGCACGCTTGCGCTTCTCATCACCGACTACCTCTTCTACGACGTGGACCAGGTCATCGATTGGGCGGCGGAGATGGATGAGCTCCGCAACGCACTCGAAGCCGCATCCCTCGACGGAGCTCGGATCCTCTCCGAGAACTGGGTCGCCGGCACCATGTTTGGTGTGATTCTGAACGACGGTCCCTTCATCCTCTGGGGCACGATCGCGATCGTCGTCCTGATCCTCATCGTTGCGTTTAGATCTCTACGCCACGCACTCGTCGTCTTCTCTGTTCTCGCGGCCGGGCTCGTCGCGATCGCAGGCGTGATGTCGATCTTCGACATCGACCTGAACTTCATGAACGCGGTCATCGTCCCCATCATCGTGGGCGTAGGCATCGACGGCGCCATTCATGTCTACCGTCGCTATCTGGACGAGGGGCCAGACTCGATCCCGACGATCCTGCGCGAGGTCGTGCCCGCAACGTTTCTTGGCTCCGCGACGACTGCGGTCGGATTCGGCGTCATGCTCACGGCGCATCACCGTGGCATCGAAAGCGTTGGCACGCTTGCCCTCGTAGGCATCGGAACGACCTTCCTTACGACGTCCGTCTTCTTCCCTCTCCTCCTCAGCCTCCTTCACGGCTCCTCCAAAGACGGCGTCCTTGATCATCAGCATGCAACAGGAGTCAGGACGCAATGACGCGCGCTCGCCTGACCGAAGCAAGAGCGCTCGCGCTCAAGGCGATCTCTCTTATCCTCGGGGTGCTCGTACTTTGCCACGTCTTTCGCGGGCTCGAGCTTCAGAACTCCATCGATCGCATTCGAGACATGGGTCCGGCCCTCGCCCTCGCCGGGCTGCCGTTTCTGGCGGCGACGGCGCTTGACACGGTCGCCTGGCGAAACCTCTTTCCACCCGGCCCGATCGCGCTCCGCCTCTCGACCTTGTGGCTCCTTCGCTCCGCATCCGAAGCGATTCATCTCGCGCTCGCGGGCGGTGTCTTTCTGTCGGAGGGTGTCGCACCCGTAGTCCTTCGTCGACGGTTCTCGACGCCCTATAGCGAGTCGCTCGGCGCCGCTTGGTTGCGGCGCATCCTCATTCTGCGCGCGCAGGCTTTCTACCTTGGCGCCGGTCTTTGTCTTGGCTTCGGCATGCTCCGCGAAACCGTCCATCGACTCGGCCACGACGACACGCTCGTCGTAGGTATTCTTGTCGTCGCTCCAGGCCTCTTCGCCGCCTCGTGCGTGCTCGTTCGCGTCACGACTTCGGCCGACCTCGGCTTCTCGAGCGGTCCCTTTCCTTTCCGCCTGCCCTTCCGCTTGCCGCTCCGCTGGCCCTTCCGCGTGGGCTTCCGCGTGCCCGCCGGCGTCCGAGCCCAGGTCGAGTCGTGGGAACACAGACTCCGGGCTGTCGCGGAACGCCTGCGCACGGGCTCGAGCACGACACGCGGCCACATCCGTTCGACCCTCATGCGTCGTCGCACAATGCTGACGTCGACCGCGCTCTTCTTCGGTGCCTGGACTCTGGAGGCCATCGAAACCTACTTCCTACTCCGACTGCTGGGTGTCGACATCGACCTCTTCGCGGTCTTGGCGATCGAGCCATCGGTCACTCTCGTTCGCCACGCGGCGTTCTTCGTTCCGGCGGGGCTGGGCTTCCAGGAGGCCGCATATCTCCTCTTCCTTCAAAGCCCGTCGCTCGCGATCGCGGATCCTCTCTCCACGAGCGCTGCCCTTTCGTTTCTCAAACGGGCCAAGGAGGCGCTGTTCATCGCGGTCGGCCTGTGCATTCTCGGATGCTTCTTCCGCTCGTATTCCATGAAGGAGACGACGAAGGAAGGCGCCATGGAGTCATTCAATGCGTAAGAAAGCGCTCTTCATATGTGGGTCGATGAATCAAACGACCCAGATGCACAAGATCTCCGAAGCACTCTCGGACTTTCAGGCGACGTTCACGCCTTACTATGCCACGGGACTCGAGGGTCGCCTCATCGCACTTGGGCTCGCCAACATGACCATCGCGGGCAAAAAGATGGCCGATCGTTGCCTGAGCTATCTACGCCATCACGACCTCGCGATCGACTACGGCGGCGCGTCGAATGACTATGATCTCGTTCTGACGTGTTCGGATCAGATCATCCCCGAGAACATCCGCGACCGGCCCACGGTGCTCGTGCAGGAAGGCATGGTCGACCCGACAACCCTCTTGTTTCATGTATGGCGCCATTTCCGACGCTTTCCGAGGTGGCTCGCCGGCACGGCGTGCAACGGCCAAAGCGGGCTCTACGACCGATTCTGCGTCGCGAGCGAAGGCTTCCGTGACTACTTCGTCCGCTATGGAGCGGATCCCGACAAGATTGTCGTTACCGGCATCCCGAACTTCGATAACTGCCGCGCCTACGCCGAGGTTCCGTTCTCTCACCGCAACTACGTCCTCGTCTGCACGTCGGACATGCGCGAGACCTTCAAGTTCGACAACCGTGCGCGCTTCATCAGGCGGGCGATCGACATCGCCAAGGGACGCAAGATGATCTTCAAGCTCCATCCGAACGAACATCCGCGCGCCGAAGAGGAGATTCGGCGCCAAGTTCCCGACGCACTCATCCTTCGCGAAGGATCGGCCGAGGTCATGGTCGCCCACGCGGATGTCGTCGTCTGTCAGCTCTCATCGCTCGCGCTCGTCGCGTTGGCCCTCGACAAGGAGCTCCATAGCTACTTCGATCTCGATCACCTCGAACGGCTCCGGCCGCTCCAGAATCAGTGCGCCGCCGAACGCATTGCGAGCGTCTGTCGAGAGCTCGTGCCTCCCGCCGCAACGCCGTCACGCCTCCGTATCCATCAAGTCGACCGAGGGGCCGCAGCATGAGGATCCTCGTCGTCGTCCAAGCAAGAGTCGGGTCAAGCCGTTTTCCGGGAAAGGTTCTGCTCCCGCTCGAAGATCGGCCGCTCCTTCTTCGGCTCCTCGAACGCGTCTCCGCGGCGACGACACGGTTCGAAATCGTCGTCGCGACGACCACCCAGTCTGAGGACGACGACCTCGCAGCCGTCGCGACGAGCGCCGGGTACGACGTCTATCGGGGTCATCGAGACGATCTTCTCGATCGGCATTTTCAGGCCGCGCGCGCGCGCCAAGCCGACGTTGTGGTCAAGATCCCTTCGGACTGCCCGCTCATCGACCCGGACATCATCGACCTCGTCCTCGACGCCTTCTCGGCCCACAGGGGAGAGGTCGACTTCGTCAGCAACTTGCATCCAGCGACGTATCCCGACGGCAACGACGTCGAGGTCATGAGCTTCGCAGCGCTCGAGTGTGCTTGGCGCGAGGCGCAGGAGCCGTTCCAGCGCGAGCACACAACGCCATTCATCTGGGATCAACCGAACCGCTTTCGAGTTCTCAATGTGGCCTGGCCCAGCGGACGCGACCTTTCGATGTCGCATCGATTCACCATCGACTACCCAGAGGACTACGCTTTCATCGCCGCCATCTATCAGCGGCTCTATCGACCGGAGGACGCCGTCTTTAGACTCGACGAAATCCTCGATTTGCTCGAGGCAGAGCCCAACCTTCGTGCGATCAACGCCGACTACGCCGGCGTCAACTGGTACCGTCATCACCTCGACGCACTCACGACCGTTTCAGCCGCCGAGACCCGAACGGCCCCCCCTCGCATCAGCGATCCGAGAAATTAACACGACCATGCAGAAGACGACGCGATCACATCACGACACCGAGACACACCCACAGCACCCAGAACACTCCCCCAGCACAGGCCGACGCGAGACAGACGGGCGCGAGACCGACGAAGGGCTGGGCGATGGTTTGACGGCCAGAGACCGCGACCGCCTCTCCGGACTCGCCTTCCGCGTCCGCGAACACATCATCAGGATGTCGGGTCGAGGCGGGTGCTTCATTGGCGCCTCGCTGTCGTGCGCCGACATCCTTGTGTACCTCTACGACGCGATTCTCCGCGTCTCGCCGACCCGCCTCGACGACCCGGAGCGCGACTTCCTGCTCCTGTCCAAGGGTCACGATGTCCCTGCGCTCTACGGGACATTGGCCGAGCTCGGATACCTCGAAAGAACGCGCCTCGAGAACCATCTGAGCCCCGACGACGACATCTATTGGCATCCTAGCCGTGCGATTCCTGGAATCGAGTTTCACTCGGGCTCGCTGGGGCACTTACTCTCGGTCGGCGTGGGCCTCGCCCTCAACGCGCGCATCGACGGAACCGCCAACCGCATCTTCGTGGTCCTTGGGGACGGCGAGCTCAACGAGGGCTCTGTCTGGGAGGCAGCCCAGGTCGCGCATGCGCACAAGCTCGATTCGCTCATTGCCGTCGTCGATCGCAACGGATTCCAGGCGAACTGCGCCACGGAATCGCTCTCGCCGCTCGAGCCGCTTGAGGCTAAGTTCGAGGCTTTTGGTTGGTCTGTGCATCGATCGAGTGGGCACGACTTCGATGCGCTCGCCAGGGCGTTTTCTCGCCTGCCACGCGAAGCCGGGAAGCCAACGGCGATCGTCTGTGACACCGTCCGCGGAAAAGGTCTTCCCAGCATCGAGGCGCGCGCCGACCGTTGGTTCGTCAATTTCACCGAGGCCGAAGTGAAGATGCTCCTCGAGGAGCTCCGCGGGACGGCGGCCGCTTCGCTCACCTCGGCCCCGCTTCATGTCCGGTAGCGCCAGAACGCAAAGGATGAATCTCGCATGACTTACGAAGACGCGCTCTATCGCCTCGCCCTCGACAATCCGAACATCGTCGTCATGACCGCCGAGAATCGCGCCGCGATTCGAAATCTCCCGCCAAAGCTTGGGCCTCGCTTCATCGACGTCGGAATCGCCGAGCAGACGCTCATCGGCGCCGCAGCCGGGCTCGCGCTGCGTGGCAAGATTCCGGTGGTCCATGCGCTGTCGGCATTCCTTACGATGCGGGCCTTCGAGTTCATACGAACCGATGTCGGAATCCCCGGCCTCCCCGTGAAGCTCGTGGGAAGTGTCGCCGGTTTCTTGTCGGAAGCCAACGGCCCAACCCACCAGGCGCTCGAAGACGTCGCGCTGATGCGCGTCATTCCGAACATGCAGATCTACTGCCCGTCCGACGAAGCCGATCTCCTCGACATGCTGCCGTCGTTCGTCGAGAGCAAGCATCCGGCGTACCTGCGCTTCAATGCATCCAAGTCCGTGCTTCCAAGCCATGCGCGATTCTCGGCCGGGAAAGCCGAGGTCTTTGTCGTCGGCATCGCGGCCAACGATCGGGACGTCGACACGCATGCCCACGACGGCGGTCCAGGCCACGACCACGACCACGACCACGACCACGGCTGCGATCGCGGCCACAACAGCAGCGAGGATGGCGGCAACGAGGGCGTGATCTCGATCATCACGTACGGTCCGCTCCTTGCCGAAGCGCTGCGCGCCGCGGACATCCTTCGTGAATCCCATCGCAGGACTGTCCGCGTCGTGCACATGCGGACGCTCTCCCCGGTCGATACGGTGTCAATCGCCGACGTCGCGTCACACAGTCGGCTCATCGTGACGCTCGAGGATCATTTCGTGGTCGGAGGTCTTTACTCAATCGTCGCCGAAACGTTGCTCCCCATGAAGCGTACACCGCGCGTAGTTCCGTTGGCGATGGGGCAGTCCTGGTTCAAGCCATCTCTCTATCGTGCTGCGCTCACGCACGCGATGTTCGACGCCGAGTCCATCGCCCGGCGGGTCGCCGAGGAGCTCTAGAGCATGCCGAACACGATCCGACCCAATGACGCCTATCCTCCGATCCACGCGTCGAACAAGCTGTTCGAACGCGCTCGGGATCTTATTCCGGGGCAGACACAGCTCCTCGCCAAGGGCCCGACCCAATGGGTCTTCGGCGTCGCGCCCAAGTATCTCGAGCGCGGCCACGGGGCGCGCGTCATCGACGTCGATGGAAACGAGTACCTCGACCTCACGATGGCTCAAGGACCGCTCTCGCTCGGCTATGGACACCCTTCGGTCGACGCCGCCATTCGAGCCCAGCTCGAGCGAGGCATCAACTTCTCGCTCGTTCATCCACTCGAAGTGCGCGTCGCGGAGCTCATCCGCGACGTCGTCCCCGGCGTGGAGATGGTACGATTCAGCAAGACCGGCGCCGACGTCACGAGCGCGGCGGTACGCGTTGCGCGCGCCTACACCGGCCGAGATCAAGTGCTCACGCTTGGGTACCACGGCTGGCACGACTGGTACATCGGCACCACGACCCGGAGTCGCGGTGTGCCCGAAGCCGTCCGCGCACTCACCACTGCCCTTCCCTACAACGACCTCGACGCGGTCCGTCGAGCCATCGGCCCAGAGACGGCGTGCGTCATCTTGGAGCCCGTCATCTTCCACTCGCCCTCACCCGGCTACTTGGCAGGCCTTCGACGACTCTGCGATGAACGTGGCGCGCTCCTCATCTTCGACGAGATGTGGACCGGATTCCGCCTCGGACTCGGAGGCGCGCAGTCCTACTTCGATGTCTCAGCCGATCTCGTGACGTACTCGAAGGCGATCGCCAACGGCATGCCGCTGTCGGTCCTCGCCGGCAAGCGCGAGTTCATGCGGCTCCTCGGCGAGGATCTCTTTTTCTTTACGACGTTCGGGGGCGAAACGCTTTCGCTGGCCGCCGCCGAGGCAACGATTCAAGTCCTCCGAGATCGCGACGTGCCCACGCATCTCTTCCGGATCGGCGATCGGCTGCGCGAGGGCTACAACGCGATCTGTCAGGCGCTGGGCCTCACGTACACGCGTTGCGTAGGTCTTGGGCCTCGGACCCTCATCGAGTTCGACGGTCCGCCCGCCGTCGCGGCCGATCCCCTGGAGATGAAGTCGCTCGTTCAGCAAGAAATGCTTCGACGCGGCGTCCTCTGGTCCGGATTTCATCACGTGAGCTTCGCCCATTCGGAGTCGGACGTTGAATACGCCCTCAAGAGCTACGAAGACGCACTCGACGTCCTCGATCGCGCAGTCCGTGCGGGCGAAGTGCGCGCGCGCCTCCGCGGGACGCCGGTCCAGCCGGTCTTCCGAAAGGTCAAGTAGCCGGCGATGTTCGACCTATCGAACAAGCGAGCGCTCGTGACCGGCGCGCTCGGCCTCCTTGGTCGCGAACACGTGGGCGCACTCACGGAAGGTGGCGCTTCGATCGCGATCCTCGACGTCGACGAGGGCCCGGCATCAGACTTCGCGCACGCGATCCACCGCCGCTTTGGCGTAGACGCGGTCGGCGTAGGCGCCGATGTCACGGACGAGAAGAGCCTCAAGGATGCACGGGCGCGGATCGAGGCGCGCATCGGCCCGATCGACGTCCTTGTGAACAACGCAGCGCTCAATCCGAAGGTCGAGGGGAACACGAACGTCGTGGGGAACATACGCGTCGCGGGGAACACCGACGATGCGTCAGCGACCGCATTCGAGCGGTATCCCATCGAAGCGTGGCAACGCGCGCTCGATGTCAACGTCACGGGTATGTTTCTTTGCTGTCGCGTCTTTGGCGCTGGGATGGCGGAGAAGGGCCGAGGAAGCATCATCAACATTGCGTCCACATACGGCATGGTCGGCCCGAATCAGAGTCTTTATCGCCGCCCTGACGGCTCGCAGAAGATGTTCAAGTCGCCTGACTATCCGACGACGAAAGGCGCCGTTCTCGCCTTCACGCGCTATCTCGCGGCCTACTGGGGACATCGGGGCGTTCGCGTCAACGCACTGTCACCCGGTGGCGTCGAGAACGGCCAAGAGGACTGGTTCGTCACCAAGTATAGCGAACGCACGCCGCTCTCACGCATGGCTGCGCCGAGCGACTATCGAGGTGCAGTCGTGTTCTTGGCGAGCGACGAAGCATCCTACATGACCGGAGCGAATCTGGTGGTCGACGGGGGCTGGACCGCATGGTGACGTCTCTACTTGCCACCGAGCACGAATTCGCGCGCCGTGCCGCGAGCATCCGCCTCGTCTTGACAGACTGCGACGGCGTACTCACCGACAGCGGCGTCTACTACTCAGCGGCCGGCGAGGAACTCAAGCGTTTCTCGATCCGAGACGGAATGGGCGTCGAGCGGCTCCGTGTCGCGGGCATCCAGACGGCCATCATCACAGGCGAAGTCTCGCTTCCGGTCACGCGTCGCGCTGAGAAGCTGAGGCTGGAGCACGTCTATGAGGGCGTCAAAGACAAGGCGGTTCTCCTCCCCGAGATCGTGAAACAGCACCGCCTCGAACTGTCGCAGATCGCGTATATCGGCGACGACGTCAACGACCTCGCTGCGATGCGCATCGTTTCCGCTCACGGTCTCGTCGGCGCGCCTCTTGACGCATTCGAGAGCGTGGCCGCGGCGAGCCACTTCCGATGTACCCGCCGCGGCGGGCACGGAGCCTTTCGGGAATTCGCAGAGTGGATTCTTAACCTACGGGGTGAACAATGAAGGATACAGAGCGATATGGCCACGACGTTCGGTCCCCCACCTGGGCCCACGCCGCGTCACGAGTGCAAGCCGCTCACGAGATGCCGCGGGTCGCGATCGGGGGTCGACCGGTCGGCGATGGTCTTCCTGTGTACATCGTCGCGGAGATCGGGATCAATCACAACGGATCGCTCGAGCACGCCAAGAAGATGATTCAAGGCGCCGTGCTTGCCG
The DNA here is from genome assembly GCA_016713425.1 of Deltaproteobacteria bacterium. Taxonomy (GTDB): domain Bacteria; phylum Myxococcota; class Kuafuiibacteriia; order Kuafuiibacteriales; family Kuafuiibacteriaceae; genus JADJPE01. Next base: position 600,686 of record JADJPE010000005.1, read on the forward strand.
GATGCGATGCCGTGAAGTTCCAGAAGCGAACTCCGGAGCTGTGCGTTCCGCGCGATCAGTGGGACATCGAACGGGACACCCCTTGGGGTCGGATGAGGTACATCGACTATCGCCACAAGGTCGAGTTTGGCCAGGCCGACTACGAGCAGATCGATGACTTCTGTCGACGACTTGGAATCCAGTGGTTCGTCTCGTGCTGGGACGAAGCGTCGGTCGACTTCATCGAGCCTTTCGATCCACCGTGTCACAAAGTTGCGTCGGCGCTCTTGACCGACATGGGTTTGCTGCGGCGACTCAAGAGGACGGGTCGACCGATCATGATCTCCACCGGCATGTCGACCACCCACGAGATCGATCGGGCCGTGGAGGAGCTCGGTCCGGAGCAACTGCTCATCGCACATTCGACCAGTGCCTACCCTTGTCCACTCGAAGCGCTGAATCTCCGCATGATCTCGACCCTCAAGGGTCGCTACCCCCATTGTCCCATCGGCTACTCTGGTCATGAGCCGGGGCTCGCACCCACACAGGCGGCCGTGGCGCTTGGCGCGACCTTCGTCGAACGTCATATCACGCTGGATCGGGCGATGTGGGGCTCCGATCAAGCCGCATCGGTCGAGATCCCCGGCCTGATGAAGCTCGTGTCGAACATCCGAGATATTGGGGCTTCGCTCGGCGACGGCGTCAAGCGCGTCTACGATTGTGAGCTCTCGGCGATGCGGAAGCTGCGACGGCTCGACGTCGTTCTCCGCGCATCGTAGTGGTCGCGCGTCGTACGTCGCACGTCGTACGTCGCACGCCGTACGTCGCACGCCGCGGGTCGCACGTCGCACGTCGAAGCAGCACCATCCGGCGTCGAAGCGATTGTCGCTGTCGCGGGTTGTCTGCACTTCCTCGGCATCCGTAGGAAGCCGGAGCGCTGGATCAATCGTGAACGAATCGAATCTTCATCTCTACTCTCTCGCCGTCATCTTGAGCTTCTCGCTCTTGATGATCGTCCTCGAGCGTATTGTGCCCTACGATCGCCAGAAGCTGTTTCGGCGGGGCTTTTGGACCGACCTCATCCTGTACGGCATCCTGCAGAGCTACGTCCTCGGGCTTCTGATCACGGCCTTCATTCAATGGGCCGACTCGACCTCGGGCCTCTCAAGACTTCGTCTCGTCTCCGACTGGCCCATTTGGGCCCAGTTCCTGCTCTTCTTTGTCACCCATGATCTCTACATCTACGTATTTCACCGATTGCAGCACACGCACGTCCTTCTGTGGCGAACGCATGAGGCCCATCATTCGGTAGCCGATGTTGATTGGGTCGCCGGTTCGAGGTCGCACTCGATCGAGATCCTCATCAACCAGACGATCGAGTTTGCGCCCATCGTGCTCCTGGGTGCTGCCCCCGAAGTCGCGATCTTGAAGGCCACGGTCGACGCCGTTTGGGGCATGTGGATACACAGCAACGTCGGCGTAAGGACGGGCGTGCTCCAGTACGTGATCAACGGGCCCGAGATGCATCGATGGCACCACGCGAAGGATCTCGCGGCGTCCAGCAAGAACTTCGCAACGAAACTCGCCATTTGGGACTGGATCTTCAGGACGGCGTACCTCCCGAAAGGTGCGAAGCCAAAAGCCTACGGCCTCAGCGGCTCTTTTCCGGAGAACTACTTCCTTCAGCACGCCTACGCATTCCGACCGCTTCGACGCCGTCCGAAGACCACGTAGTACGGGCAAGCACCCAGGGAAAAAGGATCGTCCGTCGGCCGCTGTCACGCCGCGAGGCGACAAGACGGTGGCCGCACGTCAGAAGTTGTTTCGCGAGTTTTTCCATCCGGCCCCAGAGGCGCCGCCTGGCCGATCCCAACGCGCCTCAGGATGCCGCCATGCGATGGGCAACGGCAACCTCTCCGATACGATCGATGAGGGCATGGGGCACCACGCTCGTGCTCGCCCTGAGCGGCACCTTGTTCGCAACCGGAATGCCCGGCTGTGGTGCCATTCCGGCGACGCGCGTCGCGCGCTACGCATGTCCATCGACTGACCACGAGAGCCGCCAGAACCGGCGCAGGGGCACGACGGGACGAATCCACGAGGACGGGTCCAGAAGAAGGCGGAGCGCGTCCGACGCCGAGGGCGCCGCCTCACGCGAGCATGCACACGCCAGCGCGACCGCGTTACATGGCAAAGACGCCCCCACCATCGTCATCACGGTCGACGGGGTCCGATGGCAGGAGATCTTTCAAGGTACCGATCCCGAGCGCCTCACGACCTCGAGTCGCGTGCGGCCCATGAATGCCCGTCAGCTCCTCCCGAACGTCTACCGATGGTTCTTCGATCGCGGCATCGCGCTCGGGGACGAGGCCAAGCCCGTTTTCGCTTCTGGCCCGGCCTACCTCTCCCTGCCCGGCTATCGCGAGATGTTCAGCGGTCATCCATCGTCGTGCCAAAACAACGCATGCGAGTGGTCCGAGGAGACGACGGTGGTCGACGAGTTGATCGAACACGAGGGCCTCGCGCCGGAAGATGTCGCCATCGTCACCTCGTGGGGGCCGATGGCTCACGCCATCACGAGCCATCCTTGCGGCGCAGTGATCTCCGCTGGACGAACCGGTGGCGCTTCGCGCGAAGCCTTCCGGGTGAATCGCCGCGCTGCGGAGATCCTGCGTGCCGCAAGCGTCGCCTCCGCCTATCCGGGCTGGGGCGACTATCGACCCGATCGCTTCACGGCCGCGCTCGCACTCCACTACCTCCGCGAAGTCGCTCCGAGGTTTTTGGTGATCGGACTCGGCGACACGGACGAGTACGCTCATCGAGACAACTACGAGCGGTACATCGAATCGATTCAGATGTTCGACGCCTTCATTGGAGATCTCTTTCGCATCCTCGATCGGATGGGCGATCGCGGCGGCCACGAGGCCTCGGTCTTCGTGCTCACCGACCATGGACGGAACGTCGGATTCACTCACCATGGCTCGGGCGATGGTGCGTCCAGCCGCGTATGGCTCTTAGCCCACGGATCGCGCATCTTGGGCACGAATGAACGTGCGTCCGGATCGGCCCCCATGCGGCTCGGGGACCTAGCGCCCACCTTGCGAGCTGCGCTCCGACTGCCGGCGCACGACGAGTTCGAGCTGGCCCGAAGTTTCGTCACCTTCGACGACTCCCGAGACCTGCTCGCGCACCTAAAAGAGCTTCAGAGCATCAACAAGCGCCGAGATCCGAGCCAAGAGTGACCTCGAAACAGCTACGAGCGGCTGGATCATGCCTCAAGGGACGACGACATCCCGAACATTGGTGCCATGAATCGCCCAGCGCCTTGCGCGCAGGGGAGCGGCGCATCCCAACCAACGGTCGGGGAGGCTCACGGTTCGACATAGGCGCAACCTCAACAGCCGCCCGTGTACTTGTTCGGACCAGTACCAAGCGGCGTGCGAAATATCCGATCATATGGACTCATCGACCTGGAACCTGAACTATTCTCCACGGTGATATTCCCGTGTTTCGTGTGGTCTCTGGAGATGACACGTCCAGCGGATGTCATGTCTCCATACTTGAAATGCCTGCTGTCTGGGTGACGAATGTCTTTCATCATGCCGTCGTTATCGCCTGGACTCCATTCAATGTTGCGCGTTCGCAAGCGCAAATTTTCCAGTTCATTCACAAAGCTACAACACCGACACGTGTCGTTGTCTGACGCTCATCGGGCGTGCAAGCTCACCCGTTGTCTTCGACTCAACCAACTTGCATGCATCCACGAACGTGCGCTGTGAACCAAGGTCGAAGCGAGAAGTTGAACTTGCGCGAAGCCAGGCGCGACGCATCGACCAAGCGGCTCCGTCCCACTTGTGCCTTTCTACGGAGATTAGTCGACCTTCAGCTTGAGCAACGAGAGCGAGCGAAGGCCGGCTTGCGGTGACACGCACGGATGACGAATCCAAGAGATCGACCAGCCACAGCCTTCGGCGACGGCTCGATGCGCCCGGCGACAGCGACAAGGCGCGGGCCGAATGGGGGAAACGGGATCACCTTGGCATCGAAAGGCGCGCAGGTCCGATGACCACACTGCTCACACTTCACCTCGTGCCGTGTCCATTCCGTGATCGCAAGCATGTCACGCCCCGCAGCAAGACAGAAGCCGTCTCTGTTGCGGAGGCGCCGGCGTGATCGAAGATCGCGATGATGAGGGCGCGCGGATCAGGCCGCCAATTAGGTCTTCGACGCCTTCGCGATCGGTCGTCAAGATATCGAGCTCCAAGCTGGGTCTCTACGTTCGGTAACCAATTTGCCAGAGAATCCACTTCTAGAGCGCTGAGGCCGCGTGAGCAGGTCGATCAGTGAGTGAGTGCGACCAGACAATGCGGGTCGAAGAGAATGGAGGCGTGCGATGACCGCTTGAAACTTCAATTGTCGAGTCTGGTCGACAACCTTGACGGAGTTGACTCGTACTGGCAGCTTTCAGAAGTCGGGCTTTGCGTCGAATGGATGCTCCGACGGGCTGAGTTCAATGCCTAACACTGAGCAGGCCCTAAAGCCTCATCACTCGCAAAGGCATGCCCTCGAGCACGTCTCCGAGTACGCAAGGACGCGGAAGTCGGCGGCGCAAGCAGAACTCAGCGACATCCAGGCCATGTCCAACTTCTCCCCCGCGGACCTCGAAGCGGCGATCTCGGTGGTCAAGGGGTACGCGAGGGTTGCTCTGCACTTTCATCCTGACCGCCCAGACCCCAAGCTCCGCTCGGTCGCGGATGCTCTCTTGGAGGAAGGCATATACAAGAGCCAATTCGAGACGAGGCTATCGAGCGGCAGCGTCTCGGCGTTCAGTGGCGGCGCAAGAGACGAGTGGGAGAAGAAGCTTTTCGGCGGGGCGTACCAACTCGAAGGCGCGGCCGATGCCCAGCGTCCGAAGTATGGCGCCTTGGATCTCATGCGCCACCCCGACGGACCCGCGCCGCGCTTCGGCTCGTGCTACTTCCTCCTTCGGCCGGCGGTCTCAGAGCGGTCGACCTTCACGTACCTCGATTCACACTACGATCAGAAACCTCAACCACTACATCGAAGCGCAAGTGCACGGAGACGTCCGGCTCCGCGAGGATGTCGAGATTCTCGTAGCGGATCCGTCGTTCAAAGGCACCCTCATCGGCCGAACGCTCGAAACCATCTGCGAACGCTACGCGATACGATGCTATTGGCACTGCGGCTTCGTACTTTCAGTGGCTGATGTGCCGACAGACTTCCGCGGTCCCTCGATGCCCTCATTGGCGCAAAGAGTTGCGACACATGACCTCGTAGACGCTGCGGCGATCGGTCGGGCGGCTATGGACCTCAAGCGAGATCCTTCGTTGTGGGCCGACCGCGGCAGCTACGCAGCCGTCCTTCAGGAGCTGAAGCTCATGTGGCATGTGCTGGTGCGTTTCGGGACGGCCTGGTCCGCATCCGGAACCTGTCAGCGCGGATGAGACACCCTGGGCTGCGATTTGGGCTTGCGTAAGTCCTCCGGTGCCGATGTGCCCGCTGGTCTGGTCGATGGATGCAAAAGCCATCGGTGGAGACCGACGCCTCAGCGCCTCGTCCCTCAAGACGTGCGCGAAGTGTTCGAATGCGGTTCCCAAGAGGTTGAAGGTGGCTTGTCGTTGGACGCTGAGAATCGCGACTGATACGACCGTGCGACGAGTCACAAGCGGCGCTCGGCCCGGACCGATCGAACCTCAAGTGCACGGTGTGTGGGATGGGTTGAGCTCCGTCTTCTCGCTCTGAGGTGTCCGGCGGGTGTGCCTCCATCGGTTGCGTTGCGAATCCGACCCGCGAGCTCTGCTTGAAGTCGTAGTGCTTGATATCGTTCGCGCTCAAGAACTCGCGGAAGCCGTGGCCGGGCGGCGCATTCGAACCCACAGACCTACCCACCAATATGTCCATTCCCGGGGACAGACGACTGGATGACCACGGCGCCATGTGAGCGCACCTCGTTGGCACTCATATTGCTGTCTTCAGTCCACGAGGCTTCGAAATGGATTCAAACATTCGATCTATTCGCCAATGCACCCAAGGGCTTCCGACCAACGTGGACCGAGATCTTAAAGGCATCGTCGGGAACTATTTGGACGGTAAGCGAGGCGTCGAAATGATTCCGGAGGAACTCGCAAAGAAATCTGCGCATGACATCGAAACGACGCGGTCGATTCGAAGAGTCCTTCGGTGTATCGGCGATGAAGAGCTTGCCCAACAGAACGCCATCGGCGCCAACGATGCCTACTGCGCTATCGACGCCCTAGATAGAGCCACCGCGCTCCAGCGTGGAGGCCTCGAAGCGAGTCTCGCGAGAACAGGGCCTGTACCTGGATGCCCAAGGTAGCAGAGGTGCGCGAGTTCCAGGAAACACGGCTCGCGCTTCGCGATGCAACGCGACGGCGACGGCGACGGCGACGGAAAGCCGCCGCAGAAGAGTCTGATGCAAGCGGTCTTTACACCGTCATGACGAGGCGCCGTCCGCTCGAAGTCGGTGGGCGTGCGTTGGGCTTCGAGATCCTCGGCTTCGACCTCGCGAGCTTTCACTCGTCGCTTTGTCATAGGCTTGAGAAGGACTTTGCAGACAAGCTGGGCGTGCACCTGAATCCGGAAGGCTTCATCGCCGATGAGGACAGTGCGCGGCGCTGCGCTGAGTATACGGGCCTCGATGCGACGGGCGCGGAGCCGGCACTTTGGCAGCCCTGGCAGGTGGTCTTGTACTCATCGTGATGAGCGCGAGCAATTGCGGCAATTACGTCTTGACCCCGCCGTTCGAGCTTCGGCGACGTAGACACGACGACGGTGGATGGATGGTGCTCGGCGGCGCCGACAACTTCGGGAATGCGGTTGCGACTGCTCGGGTCTACGATCCGGTGCAGAACCAACGGATCGAGCGACAACCATAATCTTCTGAGGGCTCGCGCCTTCTCGGCGCGGCGTAGTCGGTCCCCGGAAGATCTAGCGCGGACCAAGCGTCTCGGTGAAGAGGCTCGTTGGGTATCGGCGCCGGAATTCAGCCGCGTGCGCCGCGGCATCTTCCGAGCGGAACATCGCGAACAGCGCGCGGATCTCGAGAGCTTGTCGCTCTTCGACGAGCAGGCCGGAGGGGAATCGTCGCTCATGTTCGCCTAGAATGCGCAGGGCCTCGCGTGGCCGTCGATGGTTCCGACTCGACGGGACTGGGGCCGGTGCTGCCGCCGGCCGCTGGCGTGGGTGGTGAGGCGGTGGTTTCGGTCGAAGGATTGTTCGCCGACGGCGCGCCGTGGAAGGCTGAGGCGACCGCAAGCGTGCAGTAGCAGCGCGTTGAACATCACTGAGACTACGCGATGGAGCGCTTGGGGGTGACTTGCGTCGTTGCAGAAATCGGGCGAAACGCCTCGTGCGGTTCTACACACGAGTTCAGGCGGTCGCCGGGTTCGCATACCGAGCCTGTACGACCGAGGCCTTGGTCTCCGCAAGTTCTCTTGCGCGACTTGGTTTGGGTTCCGCGACCGCATACGGAATCCACCCCAATACGGGGAAAGTGAGGAGCCCCACGCCGAGCTTCTTCAGGGTGCTGTCGTCCTCTCGGATGAAGGCTTTCTTGAAAGCCACACCCCCAAGCACCAACCAGCCCAATAGGGCTCCGGACAGTCCAGCGTTCACCAGTCCTCCCGTTCGCCCGATGAACGCTCCGGTGGCGACCGCCCCGAGGTATAGGGCGGCGGCGCCCTTGTCCCGTCCCGACATCCCGGGCGTCTTCGCCGAGACTTCGTTCAACGGGCGTGTCGTCGTGGGTCCCGTGATTGTGCCGATGTTGTTGATGCTGCTCACTGTGTTGGTCTCTCCTATTGCGTCTGTTGGACGGGTTATCGGATCACTGAGTCCGATGGTTGCCTGAAGCCACCTCCGGACCAACGCTCATCGTGGATCGGAGAGCATCGAGCGGGACCGTCGCGATTTCGCGGTCCTCGACCCAGAACGATACGACTTGGTCAGCCAGGCTGACCCAGATGCGCTTCATATCTTCGCGCTTCAAGTCCAAGAAGGAGCGCACGTGCGGGAAGAGCTTTGGGAGCTCGACGGCATCGGCCGCGAGCAGTCGGATGCGCTCGATCGTCCGACCGTTGACCATTTGGTCGACGAGCGACCGGAAGGCTGGACTGAGGCGACGAAGGTGCCTCAGCCCGTTGGTCGTCGTCGAAGGCGCGACTTGGCCAACCAAGCGGATCGCACGTTCCGCGACTTTGTCTTCGGCGTCCAACATGGAGTGCTTGAGGGTGACGAATCCGTTACCGAGCAGCAGCCCCCAGGCTTCCGGATCGATGCCAATCGCCGTGATCAGTCGTTCTTGGTCTCCGCGCCAAGCAGCGATCCGTTCGATCTGCATCGGATCGACGGCGATGCCGTCGATCTCGATAGGCTCTCGCTCTCCAGCGGGTTCAGAAGCGTCCGGTGACCCAGAATCAGAATCTCTCGCAAGCATGTCGACGAGCGACGCAGCACTCACCGCGGCCAGCTCAAAGAGCAGTCCTTCTGCAAGCTCGGGCGAGAGGACGCGGTACGTCTCGCCTAGCATCCGCGCCCCTACGTCTGGATCGGGCTCACTCGACCACGCAATCAGGGCATCGCGCACGTACGCATCGACTTCGGCCATCGTCTCGATCGCTGAGCGAGATGTGTGCCAATCGAGTGCCTTGACATTGGTCGGCAAAGAAGCGGAACGCCTCAGGGGGCGGCCGTAAAAACTGTCGGGCCGATCGGTCAAACCGTCCTTAGCCAACGTCGGCCGGGTGATCTTCGCGTTGTGCCTGGACTGAGATGCGGACGATTATGCGCGCACCGATCGATCCGTTTCCCTTCGGTCCTCGGGTTCAAGTACCGCTGATCGTCCCCGTCTTCGGCAGATGTTCTCAAACAGGAAAGCTAAGGCATCGGGAGAATCGTGAAGAATTCGTATCGCACGTTTTCCTGGGAGTAGTTGTAGAAGCCGAACTTTCCACTGCGGTAGGTAGCGTCATTGGACGTGATCATGAACACGAGGCCCCCGTCGTTCCATACTTCGATCTGGATGTCGCCCGGCCGGAAGTGCAGTCGTAGCTCGTAGTCGGCGTAGTCCGCCCAGCCGACCGGGTTGTCGATCGCGGGCACTAGAGTCGACACCCGATCCGTGCCTGACGAACGCCACAGGTCAGTGCAGTCATCAATCGTTGTCTGGGCATTCACGCGCTTCAAAGCGACCCCCGACTCGGCGAGCCCACACGTCGAATCGCTCTGAGTGGCCTGTTTCCAATCGAGCAAATAGAAATGTTCGGGGTCTTGCCATCCGAAGACGAAGCCGATCAAGTCATCGTCGGCCCCGGTGCGGACCGAGAAACGACCCTGGACCTCGATTCCTTCGGGAAGCGGAGTGTCGTCGTAGTAGACCGACGCCATTGGGTTGGCGGACTGAACGGCGACAAGACCGTTGCTCTCGAACGTGTAGTTCGCCGGCGTCTTGATGCCGTCGTTGAGCAAGTCAAACTGATGCACGACCCATCCGGTCTCCAGGCTGATCGGTGCGCACATCCCGGCGCTGCAGCCGTTGGAGCATTCCAGGGTGTTCCAGCCGTCGCCTCCGGCAACACAGACCGTGGCGTTCGAACCCTCACATCGGCGTTCACCGGGCGTACAGGACACTGCAGCATCTGTGCGTCCGCTTTCTGCGTCGCCGGCGTCGCTGGCGTCGCTGGCGTCGCTGGCGTCGCTGGATTCCGAACTGCTGCAAGCCAGCCACAGCGAGCACGACAAACACGACAACGCTAGGGTCGCACGAAGATTCATACGCAGAGCTTTCTAGCACGGTGTCGCGGTTCGTTCTACGGCCCGGGACGCAGGCCTAGAAGCGGGCGCCGAACACCATCGCACCGCCGCCGTCTGACATGGGAGCGAACCCGAGCGACATGTTCGAAAGTGCTTCGGGCACATCCCAGTGACGCGTGAGATAGGTGGTGAGCCCGAGGCCGACGACGGTTCCGACGAACGCGGAGCCAAAGAGCAAGCCGGAGTCCCCGGTATCGTTCTGAATCAGAACCGGGATGCCGAAACCCAACAGGCCTCCGACAATCCCACCAGCGTCGATCAAGAGCACGCGACCCCGGGTCATCGAGACGGCGTCGAGCGCGCCAAGCGTCGCCCCGGCCACGAGCCCCAGATCCGAGAACAGCATGAGCGTGCCCCAAAGAAGATCGTCATTCGCGTCGAAATCGAATGCGCCGTGAACCAGGAGCGTCAGCACGCCCGACCACAACCCTAGACTCGTGGCCCGCGATACGTCGCCGCTCCGCGGATCGTAGTACGTGTTGAGTGCGAGACCTGCCCCCACCCCAGCAAGCTGCGAGAACAGCACGAGTCCGGGTGCCGCTCCCCCATCGAGACCGGCAAGATTTGCCATAGCGATGCCGTTGAAGATGCCCCAACCGGCCCCGGCGTTCAGCGTCTGCGTACGCCCCGGAGTGATGCCATCCTGGGTCCCGAGAATCGAGAGCGCAAGACCCCCGGCACCCCCGAGCGCAACGAGTCCAACGACGAGGCGCGCGTCTTCGCACGACACGCCGGCGCACAACAGCGCGCCGCCCGTGATCCCGAAGAGCGTCTGATAAACGGCGAGCTCGGCGCGCGCCAGGTCGGCAGGTTCTTCGCGGCCGAACGGGTCGTCAGGCATCGGGGACTCGACCGCTGTCGAAGTGGCTCGCGATGCCGGTGGCGTGGCTCGCGGCGCCTTGGCCGGCTTCGCGTCGAGCGTGGCGAGAATCTCGGTGGCGTACCTGGCCGCGGGGTGGTCGCCGTAGGTTTCGATCAACGTCCGCAACATTGCGTGACCCTTCAGCGTCTCGCCGCCGGCGATCGCCTTGAAGGCGTCGTGGTAACGTTCCCACGCGCCCTTAGAGCGCTTGGCGTCGAGCGCCTCGGAGATCGTCGCCGTCGGCACCGACGGCGGGGAACCAGGCGGTGTCTCGCTTTGGGCTCGCGCGGTGTTCCACATCAGAAGAGTCAAGACTGCCCCTATAAATGGCTTCTGCACCGCTCAACGCTCCGATGACTTGAACGGGCCAGCAAGGGGATTTGTCGATGTGACCGCGGTCGAGGGAGGACAAGAACCGATGCTGGCGTTCGATGCCAATCGGAACGATGTCGAAACGCGGAGCTGGGTCACCGCCCAGATGTGGCCCGTCTGATGATACGGCGACAACCCAAACGATGTCATCGACTTTGCCCCGCTCGGTCCAAACCCCGCGCCCCTCTTGGCGCTGCTTGGGGTCTCAATCGCCATCGCGGTCTCGTCGCCATCGCGATCTCGTCGCCATCGCGGTCTCGTCGCCATCGCGGTCTCGTCGTCACCGAGGTTCTTGTCGTCGTCGATCGCACAGGGCTCATCGATCTGGAACGTGAGTTGCTCGGAGGCGCGAGGCCAGGGCCAAGGCTGATGGCTGACGACAGCCTAGCGATGAGCCTCGTCCAGCAGGACGCAAAGCACCATGCGTTCAAGATCCTGCAGCATGCGCTCAACATTCTGAATCGGCGTGTGCTCAAAGAGCATCGCCTGGAAGACGCCCATGACAGCGTGAATCAAGAGATATGCGGAGCGGTCCGGGTCGGGGATGTGCGTGAGCTCGGGCCGGCGAGCGATGAGCGTGGCGAATACGCGGGTGAGGCGCATCCGATGGGTCAGAATGTGACCGACGCGATCGAGCCGTGATGCGTGGACCAGAAGGCGACGGAGGAATTCCGGCTGGCTGAAGATCATTCCGCTCATCGCATGGATAAGTCGATGGACGACCGCCTCGATCGGTTCGTCGCCATGTCGCTCAACGATCTCGATAAGCACGCGCTCTTTGGCTGCAAGGTCGCGCTCAATCGGTGCACTCGCCCTCACTTCTAGGTCCGGCGCTTCGTCCGAGCCTATCGGCTATGCTGCGGACGAAACGCGGCTCGGGTTGTTTTCGGGCGGTTCGCTGCTCCCCGGCATCGAAGTCAGTGGCCGGTATGAACTCAGCGATCACCTCGGTCTCCTGGTTCACGGAAAATACTTCTGGGTCGCAGGCTACGCGGATGCCGGTCTGTATGTTTCGACGGGACGCTCCGCCGTGGAGCTCTCCGCGCATGTCGGGCCGCTCTTGGTTGGGGGGACGGTGCTCTTTGTTTCTGCGGTCGCCGTGGGCTTGAGTCCCGGGGCGGACCTGAGGCTTCGGTTGGGGGCGGTTCAACTTGCTTTGGGTTGCGACGCTCCTTTCCTCTTTGCGGGCGCTTTCTCGGGAGTCGGTATCACGGGGTTTGGTCCGCCGGGCTCCAGCGCGCCCAAGCCTATCGTAGGCGATACATTCGGAGGTTCGTCGGTCGCGCTCCATCCGCGGATGTGGATTGGGTTCTACGTCGCCGACGATCTCGGGATCTATGTCGCCGGCGAAGGACTTCTTAGCCGTGGAATAAGCGAAAGATGGTCGCCCATCGGAGGGCTCGCGGCCGTCGGCGTCATACTCTGACGACAGCGCCCTGGGGCGGGTGCCATCGTCTGTCGTTGCCTGCACTCGCCGCCGTTGCCCGTATTCGCGGTCGTTGCCCGTATTCGCGGTCGTTGCCCGCATTTCGTTCAAGAGGGGATCGTGCTCGGACTCGTACTCGGACTCGATCCGAAACGGATGACCCTCGAGCTGTCCTTTATGGGAGGTGAGGCCATGGCTCATGCACTCTCCGATGCGGGCGTGGTATTCCGGGCACGGCCCTTCACGAGATATCCAGATATCCTGGATATCCTGGATATCCCGGATGCCGTGGATGTCGTGGATGTCGTGGATATCCCGGATGTCGTGGATGGATGTAGTGTTCGATCAGCGTCGTCTTTCCGGTTTCTGCGTCGCGGCAGAGCTGTTCGCCCGTGAAACCGGTCGGTTTCGGATAGCGGTCGTCCCACCGAAGGCCGTTCTAGAAGACAGGCACGGCCATCTTGCTCGAAATAGAACCAACTGAGCCAAGAATCCATGACCGACCGGCGTATCGTCATCGAGCGATTCGTCGGCTCAGTTGCGGTAGTGACCGATTGCCCTTTCAGATGCGGGGGGAGCGCTCGACCGATAAGTCCAGTTGTTCCGGTCACCACGGCCCGCATGCCCGGTTTCTATCGGTGCCCGCGGAGAGACAACTGGGACCGGCGAGCGCACTGCACTGGGTAACGACCGGCTGGGCACGTCGTACAGAGAGGCGTGGGTTCTACACAGATCGACGATGGTCACCGCCCTCCCATATGGATGTCGTCGATGTCGTCGAGCGCCGTATTGAGGTCGGCATTAAGGTCAGCATTAAGGTCGGCATTGCGGTCGAGGCGGGTACGAAGTCTCGCCACGGCCTTTGTTGCTTCAACCGGCGCGGTTCTGGCCAGTGCGTGCGACGCTTCGTTTCACGATCTTCGCCCGCATTCGTCGCTTTCCTCGGAGGTCGACGACGCGCGGCCGACGGCGCTCGCGGACGGCGACGGTGGGGTGAACGAGGCGACCGTGTTGCGACGGGGGATCTTTCAGGGTCGCACGGGTCACCAAGGGGAAGGTCAAATCGAGATCAGACAGCACCAAGATGGCATGCTTCTTCTCGTCTTTGGCGACGACTTCGCCGCGAGTCCGGTGCCGGGTCCCGTAGTCGTCTTGTCCTACCGCGCCGACTTGGGGCTTCGGCTCGAACCCGAGCAGGGCGATGTGGATCTCGGGGCGCCGCGTGCACTCGCTGGAGCTCAAGCCTATGTCTTGCCAGAGGGCACGGACGATCGCGACTATGTTTGGATCTTCTGCAAACCGTTCGGCGTCGAGATCGCACGGGCCGAGTTGAAGGACGTGCCATGAGATCAACTCGTCGTTCAAGCGCATCCAAGTCTTCTCTCTCAGCGCCTATCGTTCTCTCTGCGCTTGCGCTTGCGTTCGGGCTCGGGCTCGGGTCCGCATCTGTGGCGAAAGCTCAAGCGTGGCCCCGCGATCAAGGGCATGGATATCTTCAGCTTAGTCTGACCCATCTCGCGGGCGACCGGCTCTATGGATCCGACTTCGCGGTTCTCCCCATCGCGTCGACCTATGCGCAGACCTTGCTGTCCTTCTATGGAGAGATCGGCTTGATCGATCGGTGGTTGACGGCGGTGGTCGACGCTGAGCTTTTCAGACGAAATGTTCTCGAGGGACAGGGGTCGACACAGGGCCTGGGCGATCTCAAAGTCGGCCTCTTCTCTGGTATCGTTCAGGAGGGCGCCTTTCGGCTCAGCGTCGGTGCCGTCCTTGGTGTACCGACGGGTGACGATGCCCCCACGCCGGGGGAATCGTCGTCGACCGGAACCAACGGCAACGGCAACGGCAACGGCAACGGCGACATTGAGGGTCCATCGGTCGACGCGGATGCACGCCTGATCGCGCGCTCACTCCCTACCGGAGACGGCGAGTTCGACCTTCGCTTCGTGGTTGCGACAGGCTACGCGCTCGCACCGCGCGAGGGCTGGCCAGTGCATCACTACGTTTCCGGTAGCGTTGGGTATTGGACGCGGACGCGCGGATTCTCGGATGCGATGACCTATGATCTCGAGATTGGTTCTCGCATCGATACGACGTTCCTCGAGCGTGTTTGGTGGGTGGCCCGCCTTCAGGGCGTGGAGTCCTTTGCCAGTGCCGCCGATGCTCAGGCGGGGTTCGCGGGACTTGGCGATGGCGTGACCTATACGTCGTTGGGTTTCAAGGCGAGTCTTCGTGTCGTCGACGGTGTGGCCGCGTCGGTTGGGGTCGATACGGCCATCCGAGCGCGAAGCATCATTGCCGCCGTGCCGATTCGCGCGGGCATTGCCTACGATTGGTGAATGAGATCGACACCGCGCCACCGCGCCACCGCGCATCGCGTGGCGAAACGCTGACGATTCAGCGCGTCGCGGGAGACATCTCGAATAATACGAGCATTCCAAGCATCCGCGTGTTCGAGGAAGAGCGCAAGCTGTGGGAGGTCTCGGGTTCCTCGCGGACCGCGATGCCTAACGACGGATGATGATGAACTCGTCGATCTGATTCGGCCCATACAGCGTTGAGCGCTGCCAGTTTGTTCGGTCAAGCGTGAAGAGCACATTGCCTCCCGAGAACATGCCCTGAAGCGGAACCCGACCCAGCGCGACGAGGTCCGCCATGCCGTTGCCGTCGACGTCGGCAAGGGTGACGCTCTTCATCGGCTCGGCCGCGGCCGTGTGTGTCCAGCCCACAAGGTCCAGAGAGTAGAAGACGGACCCAGCGCCGTTGACGCCCGCCAAGTCGTCGCGGCCATCGCCGTTGAGGTCACCTGCCGCGAGTTGCACCAGGCCACCGGGGATGTTCGTCCAGTTCGTCAAGTTGGTGGTGTAGTAGATGCCTCCGGATGCGTTGATGCCGGCCAAGTCGTCGCGACCGTCTCCGTTGAAGTCACCGACCGCCAACTGCGCAAGGCCACCGGGGATGTTCGTCCAGTTCGTCAAGTTGGTGGTGTAGTAGATGCGTCCGGATGCGTTGATGCCCGCCAGGTCGTCACGTCCGTCTCCGTTGAAGTCACCGACCGCCAACTGCGCGAGGCCACCGGGGATGTTCGTCCAGTTCGTCAAGTTGGTGGTGTAGTAGATGCGTCCGGATGCGTTGATGCCCGCCAGGTCGTCACGTCCGTCTCCGTTGAAGTCGCCAGCGGCGAGGAGCCTGAGCGCGCCCGCGATCGGTTTCCAGCTCTTCGTGATTCCCGTCATGGAGTACGAAATGCGGTCCAACGGATCGACCCGCGCCACGTCGAGTCGACCGTCGCCGTTGAAGTCGCCGATGGCGGCGGAGACCGTATCGCCCACTTCGTTCAGGCCGTGCCAGTCGAGGGCGCTCCCCTGAGGCAGGCCGGCAGAGACGATGGCTTGCGCGCGATTCCCGACCTGCGCAATGCCTGCGACAACGGGCGATAGCTGGGTTTCGCGGAGAGACAAGCTGCCGCCTTGTTGTTCACATCGGATCTCCCACCGACCGACGTACGGAAGCTTGAAGTCGAAACCAAGGACATCGCTTGGCAGTGAAACCGGTGTTCCGGTTTCTGCGGTGAGCGTCGCTTCGAGCGTGGCTCGAACATCGGGACGACTCGTATTCATCGGAAACGATTTGTAGTAGGTCGGTCCTTCGTAAACGACGGCGCGAACATTGAGGTCGACCGAGGAGCCGTTCGTCGCTGCGCACCACCCGATGAATCGGTTGGCGCGGATCTCGTTCAAGGCGCCTCGGAGTCTGACGGCGGAGTCTGAGACCCCGACGACGTATTGCGCGACCCCAACATCCGAAGACCTCGCCGCGTAAAAGGTCGCGGACGTTCTCGAGCCTTGAGGGTTGCCACACCAAAGCGCGTAGTCGCGCGCTCGCCTGAGGCATCTCGCGTGGCTCGATCCGGCGTGGTCGTAGTTGTCATAGAACGTACCGACGGCCGTCGGATGGTTCGCGCAGGTGGTTTGGCGAATGACGCAGCCGCTCAAGCGATCTTCTCTGCGCTTCTCGAGCGTCCCGCCGTTGGCGTACAATGCGATCGTCTGGTCGTCTGGGCCGTTACCACACCAATGGGCGTAGTCTTCGGCCCTCTGTGCACAGCGGGCTGCGTTGGAACTCGAGCCGTCGTAGTTGTCGGCGAACGTCCCCGCATAGTTCGGATAGTTGGCGCATCGAGGCTGGCTGATGAGGCAACCATCGACGTAGTACGACCCTCTCTTCATACTGAGGACTCTTGACGTCGCAGGATCGTAGGTCTCGAACGTCGCCGATGTCGACTCGGCTGGCCAGTTGCCGCACCACACTGCGAAGTCCCGAGCTCGGCGGACGCACCGCTCCGCATCGCTTGCGGAACCATCGTAGTTGTCCGCGAATGTTCCTACGTAGGTTGGATAATTCCTGCAGGTTCTCTGGGAGATGGTGCAGCGCGTTGAGGCGACCGTCGCGGCGCTATCCGTGGTGTCCTCGTTCTCTAGGTCTGTCGTTGGGAGGCAAGCGTTCAAGAGGCAAAACCCGATCGCGACCGTGCGAAGCGGAATCCACGATCGGGGGAAGGATGTATCGGATCGTTCGTTCTGAGCCATTGCACGATATGAGCGCAAACGGCGCACCATGCGCCCAACGACCGCAAAACACACACATGCGCCCTGAGAGCGACGCTTCGCGCTCACTGGCGGGGACGTTCGTCTCGTCGGGCGACAGGCCAGGGCGGCGATATCAGGAGAGGCGGTCGGTTTGGCGCCCAAAGCGCGACGCACGCATCGAGCCTAGGGTCGCGAGTTGCGGACTGCTCGAGCGAAAAACATTCGATGCCTTCGACTAGAACTTCCAGGCTGCGCTGGACAAGGCCGGGATCGTCGAGCTTGCGGGCCTAGACGGCAACATCTACTTTGATTTTCGCCATGGGTTATCGACCAGCCACCAATCCCAGCCCTTCGCCGCCTCTTCGTAGACAACGCCGCACTCGATCATCTTGGCGCGTATCTTGGCGTGTAATCGAAGCTTTGGTGCTCGTTCTCGGGGTCTTTGCCGTTGTCGCTTGCGGTAGCGGATCGAAGACGCCACCCGGTGCGGATGGGCTTGACGCGTCGGCTGATGCCGGCGCCAGGGATGTTCTGGGTGCGTCTGACGGGACCGCCGCTGATGCAAGGCTCGTCGATGCGGCCGTATTCGATGGGGCCGTCGGTGATGCTTCGGCGCGTGACGGGAGCCCCGCGAACGGGGCCGTCGAGTGGCCAGACGACAGTCAACCGCCGCCACCGCTCGACTCGAGCAAGCCCTACGACATCTATGATGCCACACGCTTCATCTATGAAGGCAACAACCCCATCCAAACGAATGTTGCCCCAGGCGCGATTCAACCGAGGACCGTTGCGGTCATTCGCGGCAAGGTTATCGATCGCTCGGGCGACGTCGTGGTCGGGGCGAAGGTCACCGTGCTTGACCATCCAGAGTACGGCGCAAGCAAAACCAAGCGCGATGGAATCTATGAAATTGCAGTCAATGGTGGCGGGTCGGTGACCCTCACGATTTCGCACCCCGCGTTCCTTGATGTGCAGCGGCAAGCGGCACCAGGCTGGAACGAATGGGCGATCGCTCCGGACATCGTCTTGACACCGCTGGACGAGAAGACAACGCCCGTGACGCTCTCGACGCTGGTCAGCCCCATCGTTGCGGAGGGCACGCGTCAAGAAGATGACCGTGGCGCTCGGACGGCGCGCGTGCTGTTCGAACCCGGGGTGGCGGCGTCTATGCGTCTTCCCGATGGCTCGGATGTCCCGCTCGACACGCTGACGATCCGGGCCACGGAGTATACCGTGGGCGAAGAAGGGCCAAGCGCGATGCCCGCGGAGCTTCCACCTTCATCGATGTACACGTATGCGGTTGAGCTCAGCGTCGACGAAGCCCGTGCGGCCGGCGCTGAACGGGTGGACTTCTCGCAGCCCGTACCGCTCTACCTCGATAACTTCTTAGGCGTTGCGGTAGGCGAGATCGTTCCGGTCGGCCTTTACGATACGACCTGTGGTTGCTGGATCCCGTCCGATAACGGGCGGGTGATCGAGATTCTGAGCGTCGACGCCGACGGACGTGCAGTTCTTGACGTGGACGGGGAAGGGATTGAGGCCACAGCCGAGCGACTTCTTGCGCTCGGCATCACCGATCATGAACTCCGTGCTCTCAGTACACAGTTCGAGGTTGGCGCGAGCTTTTGGCGCAGTCTCATCCCGCATTTTACGGCCGTCGACTACAACTTCGGCGGTGGTTGTGATGATCCGCCTTGTCCTTCTCCGCCGCCGCCTCCGCCTGGAGACGGGGGAGGCTGCCGAGTTCCGCCCTGTCCGCCGGATGACTGTCATGAAGGGGGATCGGACATCGGTTGTGCGCAGCAGACGCTTTCCGAACGCATCGACATCCCAGGCACACCTTACGCGTTGACCTACACGAGCGCGAACACTGAGGGCTACCTTCCGCCTTCGATCCCCATCGTTCTTACAGAGGAAACGGTCGACCCCAAAGTCCTGGGTGTGGAACTTCAGATCAATGTGCTCGGTCAGACGATCAAGCAGGTTCTACCCCCGACCCCAAACCAAAGTTATCGCTTTCAATGGAACGGACAGGATGCTTGGGGACGGGAGGCTTACGGTCGAGTCCCGGTCCATATTCGCGTAGGCTATCGTGTTCGCGTAGGTTATGCCGCGGCAGACCGAGCAGCGCTTCGCTCCTTCCTGTACACGCGCTGGGATTTTAGCCTCGACCTCGACCGCAGTGCGGGGACGTTGGCGCTCGAGCGCAACTATACGGTCTGGCTCACGCGTTGGGATATGAGTCGCCTATCGCAGAGCGGCGCGATGGGGCTTTGGTCGCTCGACGTTCACCACGAGCTGTTTCCAAACGTCAGCGACGAGAATGCCCAGATGCTTCGGCGTGGCGACGGAACGACTCGAGTGACGGCGTTCAACCAGATTCGAGCCGCCGAAGCCGCGCTGAGCCGGGCCGAGGTGCTCGACGCCATCGCGGACTCGGGCATCGACGAGATCTACACCCTGGGATGTTTCGTCGGGACGACGGGTCAGTACAGAATGCGTGAGAACATCGCGCCCGCGCCGGATGGTGGCTTCTTCTATTGGATGCCCACGGGTCAGCTCGCAACTTCCTACACGTGCTCCGAAAGCATCACCGCGCTCATTAGAAAGTCCGAAAGTGGGGAGGTTGAATATGTTGGCGGCGCTTCCGCGGCGACGTGCAGCCATCAGATTCCGATGGACGAGCTTCCCGACGAAGGTGTGGATGCGAAGGATGTTTGCATCTCGAAGGTTGCGGCTTCTCGCGTTGGGCCGGAAGGCTCGCTCTATTTTGGCACTTGGAACCCAAACCGAATCTATCGAGTGGATCCGAAAGGCCGAATCTTTCACATCGCGGGGACACTTTCGGGTGCGTACACCGGCGGCGGATGGGCGAAATCATCTGGACTTGGAAACTTGCTCCGGAACGTCGCCGTCGGGGAAGACTGCACAATCTACATGGCCGACTACTGTTACGTGCTTCGAATTCTCAAGGACGGCGAAGTGCGGCCGATGTATGGCGTGCACCCGGACGCACCCGCGCGCAGCAACGAACCCGAGGGATGCCGAGAACAACCGCTCTACTTTCCGCAAGGCCCGTATTCCTCGGACCCACAGAGTCCAGGCCAACCGTGGAACATCGCGACACTCGCGGTGACACGAGAGGGCGATGTCTTCGCGGAATCGAAGAGCGGTTTTCGCACCCAGAGCACCATCGATGTCATATCGCCGACCGGTTCTATTCGTCGGATCACTGGGCCGGTGAATCCAACCCAACAGAACCAGATCGCGCACGAAAGACTCCTGTCCGACACGACGTTTGCTGCCCAAGGCTATGTCAAGATTGCGCTCACGCTCGACGACGAGCTCGTCGTACGCGACTACAGAAGTCCTTACATGGACTACTTCTTGGTACGTGACGGGCGACTCAGGCTCATCGCCCGACATCATCGCGACTTGAAGCTGCCCCTCGGCGCTCGCGTCGACACCAACAACTTGGCCCTGTTCACGGCCAATAACGAGATCTTTGCGGAGGGTGTCGGAGGCTACCTCACGAGTTCACTCGTCGCAAGAATGCCGGGGCCAGAGCCCAAGATCTTCGATCCGAAGACAGGTGAAATCTATCATTTTGATGCCTATGGCCTTCGCCACGCGTCGACCGTCGATGGGCTTACCGGCATCGAGAAGCGAACGTTTGAGTACGCGCCATTGAGCAGTGTCCTCGTAGGGATTCACGAGTTCCCAGGAGATCGTGTGACCACCGTCGAACGCGCGGCGGACGGAACAGTCCAAACCATCGTCGCACCCAACGGGGAGCGAACCGCAGTCGAGTTCAGCGCCAACGGATTCCTCTCCGCCGTGCGGATGCCGGGCGGAGGCGCGTATGGAATGGAGTACACCTCGACCGGTCTTCTGACGCGGTTCGAAGCACCGAGCGGTCGCGTTTCGTCGATGACGTACGATGCAACCGGTCGCGTTATCGAGGACGTCGACAATGCGGGTCAAGGTTGGACCATCGAGCGCGAGGAGAATTCGCGCGGATATGCAACGCAAGTCCATATGACGCGTCCGACGGGCGAAACGCGGACGTACGCCACGGAGCTCACGCCAAACCGCGAAACCGTGCGCACGCTGAGAGACTTTGATGGTTCCGAGACAACGACACGGCTCGCGCTGTCGACCGAGGTCACGACGCACCCTCATGGAACCGTGGAGACCAAGACGCTCGTCGCCGATCCTCGCTTTGGCATCGATGCGGCTTATGCATCCAGAATCGAGATCTCGCATCCAAGCATGCCAGGTCCTCATCTGATCGAGACAGCACGGAGCGTTGTCTTCAATACGTCGGACGATCCGGCATCTGGTCTTCGCAAAGCGACGACAACGATCACGAGGCGAGGTCCCGGCTCGGCGACCGAGACGCTGGTGGATACCTTCGACGTCCAGACACGGGTTCGCTCGCTCGACACCAGTCCAGGACACGTTCGCGTTGAAGAAGTGTTCGATGAACTGGGCCGCACGAGTGAGGTTCGAAGCCTATCGAAGACAAGCAGCGCGCGCCGCGCCGTACAGCTTGAGCGAGACCAGGCAGGGCTCATCCGAAGAGTCGATGGGCCACGCGTGGACGTACAAGACCTGACCACCCTTGATTACGACGCCGACAACCGACTGACTCGAATCATCAATCCGAAGGGGCACGAAGTCAGCTTCGGAAACTTCTCGGCGAATGGTCTTCCTCAATGGCTGTCAGACCCGAACGGTGTCGAGTCCAACATTGAATACGACGCTTCCGGCAACGTTGTCGCCGTCAGCACGCTTGGGAATCGGCATGTATACGACTACGCGAAAGGTCGTTTGGTCGGTTTCGGAACGGAAGGCGGTGCAAAGGTATCGTATGAATACGACGGAACCTGGACACATCCAACGGCCATCGTGCTTCCGGGCGGCGAACGCATCGAGACCTCTCTGAACCCTCAAGCATCATCCGTCGCGAGGGTGATCAAGGACGCTGACGGCCATCAGTTCACATCCACAACCATCGTGCTCGACCGAGCTCGTCTTACGCGAACCATCACGTCACCGATGTTGACGACGGTCATCGAGGAACACCCGGTGTTCAAACAAGCGGTACGCATGACGATGGGTGAGTCGTATGAAGTTCGCTGGGACTACAATGCGCTCGGCAACGTGATCGCAGAGCACCGCCCCCTCGGAACGACCCGCGTTGAGTACCAAGGCGGACAGGTATCAGCCATCATCGATCCAGCGGACAATCGCTACACCTTCGCCCGCGACGCGTTCGGGCGAACAACAGGCGTAACGAGTCCAGACAGCGGGCTTCTGCAAACGAGTAACTGACCGGTCCGCAGCGTCCGGGCCTTCCGATGGCGGCGATGTTCGAGATCGCGTACCGCGCGCGCATGCAGAAGCGAAATATCGAACCCCGCCGGACCGCCATGGAGTGGCGCAGCATCGTCGACCGCTGGCAGCGCAGTGGCCAGAGCGTGGAAGTCTTCGCCAAGAAGCACCGCCTCTCAAAGAAGTCGCTGACGTGGTGGCGATGGCGACTTCGAGCTGGCGCCACCTCGTCCACACGGTCGGGCGTGGATGAGCTCGCCTTCGTTCCGCTCACCACGTCGCTGTCTCCGTCGGAGGTCGCGCAGGCGGAGACTCGTTGGGTCCTCGAGACGGCAGCCGGCCTGCGGGTCGAGATGTCGGGTGGGACGGCGCTCGTGGTCGAGGGTCTCAGTGTCGCGCTCGAGCGC
Source organism: Deltaproteobacteria bacterium (assembly GCA_016713425.1). Lineage (GTDB taxonomy): Bacteria > Myxococcota > Kuafuiibacteriia > Kuafuiibacteriales > Kuafuiibacteriaceae > JADJPE01. The sequence continues at coordinate 623,510 of JADJPE010000005.1, forward strand.
GTGCGCGGGAGGGAGTGAGGGATGCAATTCCCGACTCAGATCTACGTTGCCACACAACCGGTCAACCTCCATCTCTCGTTCGATCGGCTCGCAGGTCTCGTGCGAGATGCGCTCGGCGGAGATCCACGCGCGGGCCACGCCTTCCTTTTCCACAACAAGCGCACGACGCATGTGAAGCTCCTCTGGCACGATGGAAGGTCGTATCGCATCCTCTACTGCCGCCTTGATCGCGGCCGCTTCCGGATCCCGATGTCGATCCCCGCTGGCGCCGTGCACGTCGAGGTTTCGTCGCGAGAGCTCGAGCTCATCCTCGAGGGCATCGACGACAAGCTGCTTCGTTTGGCGCGAAGAACTGTTCGCTGATGCAGGAAGATATTCAAGCAACACGAGATCGACGGTGCCGATGACATAGGCGTTCGCGAGCGGCGTTCTGTGTGTCCGCTGCGTGCGCGCAGATGAAGAGAGACAGCGTCTCCACACCACCATTCTTCAACTGCGCGCCGAGACCGCGTCCCTCACCGCGCAGCTCAAGGAGATGGCGAAGGTCAACGAGCTTCAGGCCGCTGACCTCGCTCGACTGAAGAAGGTGATCGACGGCCAGCGTCAGCCCAACCAACCCGAGCGCATCAACGAAGACTCGCTCCAGCTCGCCTTCGAGAGCGTCGTGAAAGGGCTCGAGAGTAGGCCGCTCGCAGAAGCTGCGGAGCTCGCGAAGGCTGCGGCGGACGCCCAACCGGCCGCCACGCCACCACCGAAGGGACCGCGCAAGGGGAACCGTCGTGAGCTCTGGAAGGCAGGGCTCCCTGTCATCGAAGAACGCATTGTGCCGGACGAGGTTCAGGCCTGCGGGGGTGCCGGCTGGCGTGAGCTCGAGCCCGAGGTCACAGAGCGCGTTGCATTTCGTCGATCGCGATTCGAGGTGATTCGTACGACTCGGACGAGGTGGGTGCGCGTGAGCGAGGACGAGGGCGCAACCAAAGGTCAGATCGTGGCAGCGCCGGTGCCGGACTGGGCGCTCCCTCGATGATGGCTGACGCCAGCCTCATCGCCGAAGTGGTGATGAACAAGTACGGATTTGCTCTCCCGCTCCATCGCCAGGAGAGGATGTCCGGGCTCCGCGGATTCTCTCGCGCGTTCCACGCAATACGATTGGTGTGAGTACGGCGCGTTGAAGCTCGCGCCGATCGTGTCGGCCATGCATGCCGAGTCGATCTCCGACTCCTTCATGATCGCCACCGACGCCACGTCGGCACCCGTGCGCGTATCCGGAGGCACGATCAACTGGCACGTGTTCGTGTTCATCTCCGATGTGGGTCACATCTTCTTCCGCGCGGTGCGTCGCCACGATGGGGCGTCGATCGGCGCGCTGCTTCAGGGCTTCAGAGGACACCTGCTCTCGGACGCCTCCAGTATCTACAATGGACTGCATCTCGTCGGGATCCTCGAGCTCGCATGTTGGGCGCACGTACGTAGATACTTCTGGAAGGCGACGCTGACGGAGAGCACGTTGGCATACGAAGCGCTGTCGATTATCAGCACGCTCTTCAAGGTGGTCGCTGAGTCGAATCGCATCTCGAAGCTCAGCGAGCGTGACGCGTTCCGTGTTAAACATGCTACGCCAATCGTGGACACGTTCGACGCGTGGATGAAGCAAGCAAGAACGCGCGCCGAGCCACGCGGCCGGATCGAAACAGCGCTGAACTACGCGACCAACCTCCACGATGCGCGTCGAGCGTTCCTCGCAGATCCGCGCCTGAAGTTGCACAACAACGACTCGGAGCGCGAGCTGCGATCGTTGAAGAAAGGGCTCGACAACTGGATGCACTTTGAGACCAAGGCGGGGCTCGAGGTCTACACCGTGTACCGCTCGTTGATCGCATCCTGCGCGCTGCATCGACTCAATCCGTATGACTACCTCGAGGAGGTCCTTCGACTGGTTCGGCATTGGCCGGCCGATCGGTTCGTCGAGCTGGCTCCAAAGCACTGGCTCACAACGCGGGCCGGCCTCGACGAACGACTTCGCAGAGTCATCCATCCTCCCTGGCGGCGACCCGACCCGGGTCCCATCATCAACGCTGCATAGTTTCATTCATCGGGCATCGACGCGCGCAGCTCAGCGATGAGCCTGCGCGCTTCCTCGTGCCGCGCAGCAATAACCACATCGAGCATGGCCTGAATCACGGGATGGAGCGCGTCGTCGACGAACGCGTGTGTTGCCGTGATGGTCAGGAGCGCTGGCGCGGCTTCCTGTGGAGCCCGGCCCCGTAGCGTTCGCAGAGCTCGGCCACGACATGTTGGAGCTCCGGCTCTGGGATCGAGATCTGCGCTTCGATCAGTGGTGCCGACCGACTGCACCGCAGCCCGAACGCCCGAAGAGTGCGGACGGCTTCTGGCGTCGTGAGACCCGCCGCTTCGCGGTTGCTGATGCGCGCTGCGACCTCGATCTCGGCTTGGAGTATCTTGGACGGGATTTCGTTCGAGCCGGCCACCGAGCGAGGTTGCCGCGGAGCGCGTCCGACGTCGATGCTCCATGCGTGCCCCGAGCGTAGACCTGGCCATCGCGTCAGAGGTCAGGAAGGTGCCGCGCCCACGAAACCGGGGTCGCTGCCACGAACCGCGCTGGATGTCATGCGCCACGAGCGAACGTGGCGGACCGGTCAGTTACGCAAACGACATTCAATGAAGCAAACGAGGTTGTCCTTGCGGAAGATGCAAGCGGACTCGGCGCCGCGATTGCTTACGACGCGCTCGGGCGAGTCAGCCTGATCGACGTCCAGGGTGATAGCGATGACGTGCATTTCGACTATGACGAAAACGCATTCGGCATTGGACACCTTTCTCGAATGACGGACGGAAGCGGGAGCACCGAGCTCGAGTACAACGCCCGCGGAAGCATCGTTCGTCAGAGGCAGATCGTCGACGCAACGACGCGCGTCGTATCCTATGAATATGATGCGCTGGGACTGGTGACCGCCATGGTGTATCCGAGTAGCCTTCGCATCGCACTCGAGCGCGACGCCAGCGGTCGCGTGTCCAGCGTGTCCGCTCAACCTGCGGGTGGTGCTGAGGCGAGAGTCCTCTTCGACGACATGACCTATCTTCCCGGAGTGGGTATTGCGGGCTACCGCCTTGCGACTGACTCGAGCATGACGCGAAGGCTTGCAAAGGCATATGACGGCGGAGTTCTCGTTGGACTCACAACCGACGGGCTGATAGATGTCGCGTTCGAGTACGACGGCGATGGACTCCTAACGAAGGTGAACGACCGGCTCACGCCGAGCCAGACGGAGACGTACGCCTACGATGCGGAACGGCGCCTCATTCAGGCGACCGGACCTTACGGCATGCTGAGCTACGCCTATGATGCGCTCGGCAATCGGCTCGAGATGGAGGCCGACGCCAACATCGACACGTACGAGTACGAGGCGGGGACGAATCGCTTGGTACGGGTGATCGAATCGGCTGGGCATGTCACCCACTTCGGATACGACGCAGCCGGCCGGGCCACGATGGTCGGCGACGTCGAGTTTTCGATCGGACCGATGGGTCGACCCGTTGAAGCCCGACGTGGGGCGCAGAGCATTTCGTACCGATACAACGGGTGGGGTCATCGGGTTGCCGAAGAGAGCCAAGTGTTCACGTACAACAATCGAGGGGAGCTCCTATCAGACGGCAACTTCGAATACATCTATTTGGGTGGCCGTCCCGTCGCGATGGTGCAGGGGCAGAACATCTACTACGTTCACACGGACGCGATTGGTGCAGCCATTCGTGTCACCAACACGGACGGTGAAACGCAATGGTCAGCAACGCGCACCCCCTTTGGCATCTATGAGGTCGACCCGGCCTCGACAATGGACGTAAGACTGCGGCTACCTGGACAACGAGAAGATCCGCTCACTGGGCTTCATTACAACCTCCACCGCGACTATTCGCCTCAGATAGGGCGGTTCGTCTCCGTCGACCCGCTTGGCCTTGCCGGCGGACTGAATCCGTTTAGCTACGCATTGAACAATCCCATCAGCGCCCGCGATCCGCTTGGTCTTCAGTATGACCCCGGCCTTGCTCCCTTTGCGCTCGACTCCATTCCCGACGTTGCATCGAATCCCGTGATCGACGGGCTTGCGGAGGCTGTTGGCCAAGCCCTCGCCGAGATGGTTGCGGCCGCGGGATTGGCTGCCCTTTTCCCGGAGGCTGCGCCGGTGATCGCAGATGCCGCTTCTGCGCGGGCACTCGCACGTTGGAAGCAGATTCTCGAAGCCCTTGATCTCGCGAGAACGGCCTTAGAGAACCAGGCCAAGGAGTGGAAGCAAATCGATCAAGGCTCCCATTGCACAGCATTTCGACAGTGTGACGCCAACGGGAACCCGTCGGGTTCGTTCCGGAAACAATATGACGCACCTTGGTTGAAGAAGTGCCTTGGAGAAGACGGCATCCCGGACCTCGTAGACGCGCTGGAGGAGGCCTATAGACGTGTTAGACAAGATCCCCGGACACGGGACCACGTGCCGGAAATCAGAAGAGTGAGTCCCGATACCATCGAGCAGGATTTTGTTTCTGGCGAAGCGCCCTCCGAACTGACGCCCTCGATGCTCGAGTTCCTCGACGCCGTTTCTGAGATCGTCGCCGATATGCCGGTTGGGCCTGGGCGGCTGTACGAGGACGGCGGGTACGACAACTTCCGCGTCCATCCTGACGGAACCTGGACGAACTTCGACTGCGTCGCGTTCTTCCCGAAGTAGCTCGTGAGCTTGCAGCAGGCGTGCGTGATATCCGGAGCGGGTCGGGCCGGGCTGTGGCCGTGAGGGCCTCAGCTCGTGCTTACCCGGCATCACTCTCGGTCGGCGCGAGCGACAGACGATGACACTCGACGAGCGAGTTGGGGCTTGAACTGTGCCTCGGGTCGTGGCCGTGTGAGGCGGAGGAGTGTGGAGCCGTGGATGACTTTCAGGCCAGGATCGAGGCGCTTACGCAGATTTTCGGTGCTCGAGCGCGTGAGCACGACGAGGCCGATCGATTCGTGGCCGAGAACTTCCAGGAGCTCCGCGAGCGGCGAATTCTTTCTGCGCCGGTTCCGGCGGCGCTGGGGGGCGGTGGTGTGTCTCACCGCGAGATCTGTGAAGCGCTTCGCGTCTTGGCGCGTGGCTGCAGCTCTACGGCGCTTGCGCTCGCGATGCACGCGCAGCTCGTTGCCCATCAGGTGTGGAATGAACGGCACGGTATACGCGGTCGACGGCTCCTCCAGGCGGTGGCAGCGGATGAGCTGTTCTTGGTGAGCACGGGTGCGAACGACTGGCTTGCGTCGAGCGGTCGACTGGTGCGCACCGAGGGCGGGTATCGATTCTCCGCGCGCAAGGCGTTTGTGAGTGGGTGCCCTGCCGGCTCGCTGCTTCTCACGAGCGGACCTTTCGACGATCCAGATGGTGGGCCGCAGGTTCTTCACTTCGCGGTGCCGTTCTCAGCGGAAGGCGTCCGGATCGAGGAGGATTGGCAGGCGCTCGGGATGCGCGGCACGGGTTCGCACACGGTCGTGCTCGACGATGTGTTTGTGCCGGCCTCGGATGTTCACCTCAAGCGTCCGCGCGGGCGCTTCAGTCCGGCGTTCAGCGTGATTGTGGCGGTGGCCGTTCCGTGTGTGGTTGCGGTCTACGTCGGCATCGCGGAGGCGGCGGCGGCCATTGCGCGGCAGCGTGCGATGGCGAGCAAGGATGACCCCGTCTTGCCGCTTCTGATCGGCGAGATGGAGAACCAGCTCGTGACGGCGCAGATCGCGCTCGAGAGCATGCTCGACCTTGCGAACGACTACGACTTCGAGCCGATCGTCGAGAACGCCAACGCTGCGCTCATTCGGAAGACGATCGCGATTCAAGCGACGGTGTCGGTTGTTGTCAAAGCGGTCGAGGCAACGGGAGGCTCGGCCTACTTCCGCTCGAACGGGCTCGAGCGTTTGCTTCGCGACATCCATGCCGGGCAATTCCACCCGCTGCCCGAAAAGCGACAGCAGATGTTCTCTGGCCGGCTCGCGCTCGGCTTGGACCCGATTCCGGACCTTGCGTGATGCGACAATCAGCGACATGAAGGCGGCGTTGGTCCTTGTCTGGGGACGCCCGGTCGTCTCATGTCTGGGTGCCAAGCGAGGATCAGCTTAAACCCTATATCAAGATGAATCCGTGTGCCTGATGCAACGTATTCTTCCCAAGCACGCTGATTTTGATAAAAATATTTTACATGCCAAAGCGTACATCGAAGCCGCAGCCGAGTGTGGCGCGAGCCCTTCAGCGATTGGGGGAGAACGTACGTCTGGCGCGTAAACGGAGAGGTTTGACTGCCACCCTAGTGGCCCAGCGAGCCGGAATGTCCCGGCCCACGTTAGCGGCAGTGGAGAGAGGTGAACCCGCGGTGACTCTTGGGGCGCTCGCCAATGTTCTTCACTGCCTCGGCCTCGAAGCTGATCTGGCTCAAGTCGCGTCGAGTGATCCTCTCGGGCGATCATTGCAGGACGCCAAGCTTGAATCGGGCGGACGGTGATGACTTCCTCGGTCGAGATCGAAGTTTGTGCCTCATGGCAGGGGCTCGAAGCGCCCAGAACTGTGGGTCTGCTCTGTGCTACGACGGTACGCGGAAGGAACGTGTTCTCCTTTGCCTATGACAAAGACTGGTTACGGGCCGAGTACGTCCTTCAGCTGGACCCAAGATTGAGTCTGTTTGAAGGCCCGCAATACCCACCAGCAGACCTTGATAGCTTCGGCGTTTTTTTGGATTCAAGCCCGGATCGCTGGGGGCGCGTGCTTCTGAATCGGAGGGAAGCGGCAAGGGCTCGGCAAGAGAGTCGAAAGCCGCGCGCACTACGTGAAGTGGACTATTTGCTGGGCGTGTTCGACCCTCATCGGCAAGGAGGGCTCCGGTATCGCCTAGGCACAGATCAACCGTTCCTGGACGACGACACAGAGTACGCATCACCTCCTTGGACATCTCTCCGGGCGCTGGAGGAAATAAGTCGGCGCCTGGAAGAGTCTGGTGTTGAGAACGATCCTTCGTACAGTAGGTGGCTCGGTATGCTGGTTGCCCCCGGCCGGTCGCTCGGGGGGGCTCGACCAAAGGCAAGCGTCGTTGATGACAAGGGCAATCTTTGGATTGCTAAGTTTCCAAGTGCCAGTGACACCGAAGACATTGGTGCCTGGGAAGGGGTCGTCCACACGCTTGCGATGCGAGCAGGTATCGTGACTGCGCCAGCACGAGTCGAGAGATTTGGGAGCCCCAACCACACGTTTATAACTCAACGGTTCGACCGCGAGAAATCGGGAGGACGCGTTCATTTCGTCTCGGCGATGACGCAGCTCGAGATGAAGGCTGGTGAAGCGGGGGCCTCTTATCTGGACCTAGCCGAGATACTGATTCAGCAGGGGGCTCAGCCGACCGAGGATCTGGAGCAGCTGTGGCGGCGGGTCGCCTTCAACGTCTGCGTGTCGAACGTGGACGATCACCTCCGCAATCACGGATTTCTACTCGGCCCATCCGGATGGAGGCTCGCGCCCGCGTACGATATGAACCCGGTTGCGCACGGCGATGGGCTTACGTTGAATATCTCTGACAGTGACAACTCACAGCACATGGATCTCGTGTTGGAGGTGGCGGACTACTTCCGAGTGAAGAAGGCGAGAGCACAGCAGATTCTCCGAACGGTTCGAGAAGCGGTGGCGCAGTGGCGGGAGGTCGCTGCAGGTCTCGGAATCTCTCGTGACGCACAAGACAGGATGGAGAACGCCTTTCGCTTGACCGAAGAGCTGTCCCGAGGCGGACGCTGAATGACCGAGCGATAGCCGGTTCTTCTCGTTCAAGCTCGACGGTTTCGGAACGCCGAACTCCCGAACGGATGATCGTCGGTGTCGCTCGGAGCGACAATCGGTGTTGACCGATCGAGGATCGCTGTCGCTGGCGGGGTCGGACCAAGTGGACGGAGGCTCTATATCCGCGTCCATCCGCCAACGAACTTCGTCCGCGTCGTGCCTCCTGTCCGTGAATTCCAGTCCGTGAATTCCTGTGCGCAACTTCGGGTTGAACGGAACGCTTGGTGGCACGCAGCTTGCTGTGGATCTTCTCCAATGTCAGGACCTAGGATCCCTCTTCAACCGGGCTCGCCGCAATTCTCGGCGTCCGTGCGCCCGCCCGCGAGCCCCGGTGTTGGCTCAGCGCCCGAAGCACCTGCTGGAGGTGAACAGGCATCAGCCGATGAGCCACCCGATGCTGAGCTCAATGCTGAGCTCAATCCTGAGCTCAATCCTCAGCTCAATCCAACGACGAAGGGTCCAGACCGCCGCAAGCAGGAGGCGCTTCAGCGAAGCGCAGAGACCAGAAGACTTCAGACCCACTTTCAACGCACGAGCCAAGGTGCACCCAAGGCCACGGGCGAAGAGCCGGCGACGAGGTTCGAGCCCCAGAAACCGAGGGCTCCAGCGACCGGTGGAACTTACATACCGCCGCCAAGCTATGGACCAAAGACCGGTCACCTCGACTTTCCATTCTTCGCGGAATCAGCCCTTCGAGGCGGCCTCGAGAAGTACGCCGTCTTGGTTGCAGAAGGGCACGCCGATCAGAATCGCTTCGGCGGATCCGGGCTCACAAAAGGAGTGAGCGTGTTCGATCCCGAAGACATGCCGCCTTCAGCCAAGCTCAAGACCCAGATCCTGGTCCTGGCTGGATGCGCCACCGGCAAGCCTGGCGACAACACGCTCGTGCAGGCGTTCCTGAAGCAAAACCCCGGCGGCGTGGTCATCGCGACGACCGATAAGGTCTCCACGGACGGCGTCGGTCCGGCAGCGCGGCGAATCATGGCCAACATGGAACGGGGCATGACGGTAGGCCAAGCCGTCGGCAAAGAAAACACACACCGGCCCGACGCCTTCGCGCAGGCGGCCGGCCTGTGCAGCGGCAATTGCTGGGTTGTCTACGGAAACCAAGACATGACCCTCGAGAAGGCCTGGGATCGCGCGGCTCTCGGCGACAACGGCCCGTCCGATGGAGGATAGGCCAGTCCAGGCTCTTGCACAGCTTCGGTCCGCTCCGCGGCGCCCATCCAAAAGCGGCGACATGTCGATGCGCGAGACTTTGTATCGACTTGCGGGCTTCGATCCCACCCGCATCGACGGCTCAAGGCACATCGCAAGTCGTCTTGACCGCGATCGGCGCCAAGTTTCGTCGCATCGCTCGCCGCAAGGTTGGCGACGTCGCAGAAGCTGCGATCGCGCGCAAGCTCGCTCGCGCAAAGCCACCATCACCGTGGTATTCAAGCTCGCAATGTGAGCGTCCGGACGACCATGAAGGCGCCCTCCCGATAGCGGCGTGCATCACCATCCCGGTGCAGTTCGAGCTCGAAGGCTAAACCGTGCCCCCATCAAGCACCGACGCTTGCTCGCCAGGACCTCCAGACATTCCGCCTCCTCGTTCGTTCAACGCCCTCGCCGATGACTGGAAGTCCGAGCTCGCGGCCGAGATCGACGAGATGTCCGACGATCGCCTGTTTCGCAACCGACCGATCCGCGTCATCATCGATCGCACGTTCACGAACGGTGGCCCCATCGAGACGATGTCGGTGACCAATAGCCTCGTGTCGCTTGCGATCGGTCTCTTGCTCGATGAAGGCAAGCTCGACTCGCTCGATGCGCCCGCACATCGCTGGTTCCCCGAATGGAAGACAGGCGCATTCGCTCAGATTACGGTTGGTCACCTGATGACGCAGTCGAGCGGACTCGAACATGGAACAGTCGCCGAGCCGCTCTATCGGGCCAAGGACGCGTTGAGTGTTGCGCTCGGTCGCAAGCTCCGAACAGCGCCGGGCCTGGTGTTCTCGTACAACAACGAAGCGACCCAGCTGCTCTCCAAGATCGTGGCGGAGTGCGCCCAAGAGCCGGTCGATCAGTATCTCGATGCGCGAATCTTCCGGCCCCTGGAGTTCGGGCGCTGGACATGGACGCGAGACGCTGTCGGAAACGTTCGCACGTTCTCTGATCTCGCGCTTGAGCCCCGCGATCTCGCGAAGATCGGCCTGTTGTTCCTCCACCGAGGAAAAGTGCGCGACCGTCGTTTGATCTCAGAGCGGTGGGTAACCCGGTCCACTCGCCCCGCCGATCGCTTCGGCGACTATGGCCTGTTGTGGTGGGTCCGAAGACCGCCGCCGGGGGTGGTCCAGACACCAGCGTCTGTCCGTCGCGTGGAACAGCTCGGATTCGCCGAGATCCGCAAGCTTCGCGGCCTCGACTATCGGATCTTCGAGAGCGATGCCGCCTACTGGCTCGCGGCGGGCTCCAGGCTAACCGCGGAAGCACGTGCTCGCCTTTCGCGCATGGAAACGCGGGGCGTCTCCCCTATCGTCGAGATGCCCCGGGCACCGATTGGCTACTACGCGAACGGTTGGTTGGGCCAATACCTGATCGTCTATCCAGAGAATAACATGGTTGTCGTTCGCCTTCGCCGTTCGACCGAGAAGCCGATGAGCGAATCAAATGAGGTCTGTCGACGTGCCGGTGGAGACCGTCATCACTCTAGACGTGCGCCGAGCTGCGTCGTGTCGCAGGTTGCGCCTGTTCTGGGCGATTCATGGCCTTCGGAAGGAGGCGTGGCGTTGACTTCCGGCCCGCTGGCGAGGCTTTGACCAACGGCTCAGTGCCGCGGGGGCTCCTCTCGCGAGTGTCAGATCGGCATCGGCATACCTTCTTCCTCCCGCGCCAAGCTTTTCCTGACGCAATTGAATCCCCTATTGATCCTTGTCGCGGGTGCGCTCGCTGCTCATCTCGAGCTCAAATTCCGCGAAGGACATCAGGACGCGTTCGCTCGGTGTGTTGTGCGCATCGATGGCTCTGGTCGCCATGCCGGTTCTTCGGGATCGTCGCAGAGGAACGGTCACGGATCTCGATGTGTCCGTGCGCAGCCAGCGTCCGCAGATGTACATCACCGCGATCTCGAGCTGTGTAGTCGGGGGCGTGTTCCTCATCATGATTGGAGCGCCGCGCGAGGCCACATGGGTACCGCGGCTGCGCTCACGCTCCTCGTGCTCAGTGCGCTTCTCAATCAGCTCGGTGCTTGGTCACTTGTGCCCTATGAGACGAAGACCTCGCTTCTCGCCGTACCAAGTCTCGAGCAGTCGTCGCGCGGCCAAGCGATTACGATGGTAGAAGTCCTCGACGCCGTGGATTGCGTCGGCTTCGCGAGATACTGCCGGAACGAGCTGCATGGTGGCGACGTCGGTCGGAGTTGTTGGCTCGCTCGCACGAAGTGCTTCGAAGCCCGCTCGGAGCTGGTCCCAAACGAACGGGGTCTCTCCTTCGGAGTCCGCAAGCGCTCCGAGGTAGGCGATCGCTTCGGCGCTGGCGTGGGCCGACAGGTTGTCAACGACCTTGGGGGATGGTGCGAGCAGGTGCCATGCCTCATGCCGTTCGACACCCACGAGAAAACGGTCGAGAAGTGCTTCACTCGCCGCTTCGACTCGATCTCGCGCCTCTTTGGAGACCTGGCCTGACTCGCTGAAGCGTTCGAGTTGTTCGAGGAGATCAGGATGTCGTTCACGCCCGAGTCCTGCCTCGAGCTCCCGAAGCCAACGCGCCTTGAAGAAGAAATCTTCAGGCTCCCGAACCTTTCGGCCATAGCGTCCCAGTGCGTCCTCTAGAGACTCGAGCGCATCGCGTCGTTCACTCGCGAGCGCACCGATTGTCTCCGCGTGTGGGCGCAACGGTTCGGGAAGAAGCGCCCTGAGCGCAGCGCGCAGGACGCTCTCCTCGGTTGGGCTCGCTCGTTCTCTTTCGAAGAGGTTACGTAGTTCGGCCGTCGAGCTCAGCACCGGGAGGTAGCGGCTATAGATGAGCGCGCGGGCGTTGCCTTCGAGGATGATGGCACGGCCGTTTCGCGTCTCGCCGTGAACGCGATCGATGATGTTGAGGTCGTCGAGTCTTCGAACACGCAACGTGAAGTAAGCAACGCCACGCTCATCGTCTTGGAACTCCGTGGTCCGAAGGACCTCGGTCGTGGTGACGATCATTCGCAGCCTCCACCGAGTATCGATCTTCACGCCGGAGATCTCCTGGCTGAGCGAAAAAGGCGCATCGATCGCACGAAGCATGGATTCGATGGCGGACACGTTGCGGTCGATGCCTTCCACCCCACCCTGCACATCTTCGGGCGAACGGAATGTCATCGGACGACTCGATTTGGCGTACCATTCGTCGACCGACTCGACGAGACGGCGAACCCGTCGTGCGAGCCCGTCATGAAAACGGCTAGCCTCCATAAATTGCGCAGTTTCTCGCTGTCGATCCTTCTCATTCTCCGAACTCACGGCGATGACGTAGGTCGGCAAGCCCTCCGTCATCCACGCGATCATGGGTTTCGCGTGCTGCGTGGGGCTGTAGGGTTCTGGATCTGGTTCGAGCACCTCGGTGATTTCGTCACGGTAACCCAGGACCGTTGCTGCGAGGGCGACGCACGCTGAGGCGAGCAACACACGGCGACGATTCGTGGCTCCCGGCCGCAAAGCTGTGAGAGTTTCGTCGTCATCGACGCCGTGCATCACGATTCCAGCGTTACATCGGGAGTGCGTTCGATGACCAGCGCGAAGGCGGCGCCCGGCTCTCGCAGTCCAGATCCATCCGAGACAACCGAGACGAAGTCCGAGCTCGCGACATCATTGTAGCGAGGTCTGTCGCTTGGCTTCCAACGCGGTCCAATCCTGGATGAGGCGAGCGTCACGCGCAGGGTCGAAGTCAAAGAGTCCCGATCGTCTTTCGTTGGCGAGGAGGACTGCTTTATGGAGTGCGTCGAGCATGAGCGCTGGGAAGTCCTTCTGGGCGGATTTCCAAGCAAAATCCGTTCAGACGTTCGTTCTCGACGTTGTTCGAGGACGAGGCGCTGACTCATTCTACGCTCTACGCTCTACGCTCTTCGTTCATCGCGAGCCTCGTCTCGTTCTCGTGCCGAATCATTCGACGCGGCCGGGGGGGCCTCGGGCTGCAGGCCAGATCAGAGATACGGGCTCAGGAGCTTGGCTCCTCGACGTCAATTCCGGATCACTCGCATGTGTATCGAAGGCGCCTCACCCGCGAGCGCCATCGCAGCGCGGTGGGCCACACATCGAAGGTTCGAGCCTTTGGCCGCACGTGGTCGACGTCCGGGGTCTCTTTCATCCAGCACTTGATCTCCAGCGCCGCCTCAATGAGCCTCTTCCTGCTTCGGCTTTCCGCTTCGAATGCCGTTTTGTCGGAGCACGACGAGGAGCGCGCAGAACGCTTCTCGTCACCTTCTCCTCCGCCTCCTTGGAGCCGCGAAATACCTCATTCGCTGTGACAACCCCTGGATCAAACCGACGGTGCACGCTCGTGGCCCCCAAATCCAAACCCACGGCTGAGCGTGAGCGAAACCGACCGAAGAAGCCCAATCAGGCCCGAGCGGCAACACACGCGTCAGATCCCGAACTCGCGCATTAGGGCTCTGGGCTTCCATCTTGCGCCACGAACAAGAGCAAGCTTGCCGAAAAACACGTCCGACGAACTCGCTCAGACTGATCGACCGACCGACCGATCGACCGATCGAGTGGGACGTTTCTGGTTAGGATCTCTCAAGGTTCCGGAACGTGCACAGCAACGTTTTGAGGTTCGTTCCGATACGGAACCTGCAATGCGAGCGACGCCTTACAGCCCCAGCCCACACCGTCATCCTGCTGTTCACAGCGACCTCGTTCCTCGCCGAGGGATTCCGGGGCGAGCTCCCGCCTGGCTGGAGAGGCTGCCCGGCCATTGGGCGCAGACCATGCAAGATTATCTCCAGTACCTTCACGTCCCGAACCAGCATTCCAACCGTCGACCCTGGGAAGCGCTTCAAACCCCAGAGCGCACGCTGCTGTCGAAACTCACGCCGAAGGAGCTATGGGCAATGGCGTCGGGCGCCCCAGTTCCAGAGCGACTCGCTCTGACCCAGCGTTGTTTTGTTCCGAAAGGAATGGAGGACGAGTACTGGACGGAGACCCGGCTTCGCTTGCGCGACAGGGCTCGTCACGTGCTGTGCCATTTGTCTGCTCTTGCGTTTGAAAGGGGCGCTGGGTTTGGCTCCCAGTTTCTCGCGGAACAGGCGCGCATCATCGATGTGCCAGTTCAGACCGGACGACTCGCCTATCGGCTGGATATGCGCGGACCTGACGAGGTAAGGATGGCCCGCGGCTTCGAGCCCAATGAAGGAAAGAAGCCTGGTGGGATCTATGATCACGTCAGGCCGACATTTCCCGGAACTCGATCGTTCGTCTCGCTGGGGCTAGAAGCGGATCCTTCCCCAATACTGAGTTTGGGCTTTCTGCCTTCGAAGAGGGTTGAGTCGCCGCTCTCACGGAGCGATCAGGCTCTGGTCCGCGGGCTTCTCGAAAAAGGGCCGGACTTCATTTGTGAGCACCTGGACGAGGGGCTGGTTTGGTGGATGCACAGCGTGCACAAGGACGGAATTCGGCGCCTTCGCCGCTTCCTCAATCAATCGCGCGTCAACTCTGTGGATGATTGGCTCCCGGCGAAGCCTGGCCGGAGCAATTCATATTTTCCGAGCGCAGAGTTGCACTTGACGTATCAGTACAAGGTCCCGGCCGCCACTGGGATTCGGGTCCCCGCCACCCTAGGGGCTTCAAGGGAGCGTGAGTTCGTCACGACATCGGTTCCATTGTCGTCCATCTCGCACTGGCGCCCGGTCTACCTGATCGCCCGACCGTCTCAGGGCGCGTGGGACGCCGAAGACGAGCTCGAACGGCGGACCGCTTGGGTGGTAACACCCAAATGGCAACGCCTCTGATGAACTCGACCGACACGTCGACCACGAGAAGGACGATCCTCTCCCTCGGCGAAGACCCGTCAAGAACCAGCACGTGAAGATGGGGGCCGCAGACCTCGCTGCTGCCAGGAGGGCGAGCAAAGCCCTTCCGCGCGAGCTTGGCGGCCCTTCGCCTGCTCGCCCTCAGGCGGCGCCGTATCAACCCCCACGTGCTGCGCCACAGCTGCGCACTCGCGTTGGTTACAGGCCGGGGTTGATCTCACCGTCAACCGCGACGACCTCGGCCACGCGAGCGTCGCGACGACCGGGCGGTACGTGACGACCGGGCGGTACGTGACGACCGGGCGGTACGTGACGACCAGCGTCGAGATGAAGCGCGAGGTCCTGAAAGCCGTCAAGCACCGCGCCGGACTGACATCCCGAGCCGGCGGGCGGTGGCGGCCGACGCCGAGTCTGATCACGTTCCTCTCGTCCCTCGCCTGCGGCTGCACGCCACAATGCTCGGGACGAACTTGTGGCCCCGATGGGTGCGGTGGAGTGTGTGGAGTGTGTGTCCCGAACTCAAGCTGCAGGGCTGATGGACGCGACTGCGTATGCAGTCCGGGCCATCTACCCAACTGGCAGCTCGACGCATGCGTTCCGATCGGTGGAAGCTGTGAGAATCTGGGCCGAGCATCGTATTGCTCTGCGGACACCTGGGTATACTGCGATCCCAAATACGGCGTGCAGTCGATCTACTGCGGGCCGGGCCAGTGCGTCAGCTATGGTCAGACCGCGGGATGCTCATGCGGCGTCGCTGGCAGCGCGTTTCCTTCGCTTTCTCAAGCGGGTGTCTGTGGAGCGGGGCCGGCTCAGGCACGCGGGTTGAACTATGAGTACCAGTGGTCTTGTGTCGGTGGAATCGGCGTCTTCACGAACTGTCGCAACGCGACGGGTCGGGAGGCCGGTCGATGCTGGACGTACGTGAGCTCGTTCGGCACCCAATCGTCGTGCGCGTGCGATCGGTGCGTTGAGTACGACCCTTATCAGAGATCTTGCAGACAGGCTTGTTCGTTCGCCGGTGGTGAGTGCGTGCCGTTTGCCGCGAATACCTATCAGTGCCGTTGATGGTCTCAGCGCCGCGCAAGGGAAGGCACAAGGCGATCAATGGATGGAACCGATCGCGGCCGGGCCGCGACTCGTAGGTCGAAGCTCCCACCGGAAGCACGCGGTGCGCGTGCTCAATTCCGCCGAATGAACTGACTCGAGTCGCCACACACCAACGGCTGCCACTCGCTCGTCTCGAAATCACAAAGCAGCGCGATACGCTCCGGCGGTGCTTCGGGCGAAAAGTAGATCCACCGGTAGTAGCTCGTCTGTGGAGGAAGATCATATTCGAGCTCGGCGTCGCTTTCGTCGCACTCACGAATCCGGGCGATCAGGCGGGCCGCCACGCCCTGAAACCGAACGTGGCCCACAAAATGACTCCCCTGCCCCCCCACATCTTCGAGGACCGACATCAATGCCTTGCCCTGTTCGTAGTAGATGACATCGAGCTTGCACACCCCATCGGAGTTTACGTTCTGGAGCGCGATCGCGGTTTCATAGCTATCACCATCGAAGCGAAGCCAGTTGTGTGGGCTTCCGTTCAACGTCGGAAAGTAGTGCGCATCCGTGGTCGGTTCGTAGAAGTTCGCATCGGTGCCAGCAGCACCGACAAAGAGTCCCTGCATCTCGGTATACGGGAGGTCGCTGCCAAGCACGAAGTCACTCGGCAGCTCGGGCTGAGGCGGGTTTGCGAGGGGCGGCCGAAGCAGAAGCGTGAGGTCGAAGGGATGGGGACCGCCCGTTGCATGCATCTCATATGTGCGAAGTGGTCCGTTGAAGTGGCGCGCCTCTTCGACTTGAATCGTGAATGGGATGGCGTCTGTCGTGAGCGTCCACGACCCAGAGTTGGCACAGTCCTCGACGTCAAGCCGACGCTGCTGGGGATGCAGCCACAGAGTGGAGCCGTCAAGAACGGCGGTACCCACCGACTGGTCGAAGTAGCTTACGCTCGCGCACGTCGACGAAACACCCGAGGCATAGTGCGCGAAGTAGTACTGCCCATCTTCGGCGATCTTGAGCTGCACGCTGAAGCCACTCGTCATGCTGAAAGTGTCGCCGCTTGATGTCTCGTAGTCCCCAGCAGAACCGCGCGTCTGTTGCCAAATCCCGACCAGCTCGGAAGGCACCTGCCCCGGCACGACCACGCTCGCGTCACTCGCCACGCCCCCATCACCTCGAATGCCCGTGTCATCCGCAACGCCTCCATCACCTCGAATGCCCGCGTCATCCGCAACGCCTGAGTCGTAGAGAGCGCCGCCATCACTCGCCGCACCCGCGTCCCCCAAAGAACTGGCGTCGCCTGCGTCGATCAGTTGTTGCGGGCCTAAGTCGTTTCCTCCGGGTTCGGAAGAAGCATCATCACCGCACCCTGTCCCAAGAACACCGAGACAGGTTGCGGGGGCCGGCGCGAGAACGAGCACGAACGCGCGAACGTAAGCGCTCTCGACGAACAAGGGAGGGGCAACCGATGCGAAGCCGCGGGTCTCAACACGACGTCCTGCCATCCCAGCTTTCTACGCCTCCGCCGGGAAGTTGGCTATGGCGCCGAGCTCGAGGATCGCGGTGACCGAGGTCAGCTTGCGCGCCATACCTCGGCCGACGGGTCGGTCAGCGGATGCTTCCCTCCTGGGGTGCGTGCAGCCAGAGCTCGGCCTATGATGTGCTCATGCCTTGGGCGGCTGAAGGGCGTTGGCGGATGAAGGCCGGGAACGACGGACGCTGTGAACTCACCCGCCCCTGCTTCCAACGCGACCTCACGTGTGATGCTGCGAACACACCTAGGCCAAAACCGTCGATATCCCGAGGGTCCGGTTCACCTGCACTTGCGTTTCCTTCTGTTGCAAGAACCGCTGCAGCAGTCGGAATTGTTTGCGCAGGTCCCCGCCGGCGCCACGCAACTTGAGCAGGTGTTTGTGTCGCCCGGGCAAGTGGACGAGGCACCGGTGCAGACTTCCGCCGGGTCGCACGACAGATCCGCCGAGGCGCGACAAACGCTGCCGGCGGCCAGAAATCCATCGGCCGGACAGGTTGCCGAAGTACCGCTGCATGTCTCAGCAAGGTCACAGGTGCCCGCCGATACCCGACAAACACTCGCCGAGGGCGCAAAAGTGCAGCTCGCGGTGCAACACGCCCCGCCATCGCAAGATTCGCCCGCCTCAATGATGCCATTTCCGCACGCCGCGCCCTGGGTTCCGCAATCGCCGGCCTCGTAGAGGCTGCTCTCCGTGATTTCGCACGTGCCGTCGCCCGAGGTGATGAGAGCCGTCATGCGAACGGGCCGATTCTTGTTCCCGGTCGTCCCGCTGCCAAGCTGGCCGTAGTAGTTGTAGCCCCACGCCCAAACGCTCCCGTCGGAGAGCAACGCGAAACTGCTGCGACCTGAGGCCATGGTCTCACGAGCGGGACCGGGCAACGGAACCATCCCTGGCAAGGGCCTCGCGAAGTCGAACGTGCCGTCCCCCACCGAGCCATCCGTCACGTTACCGCCCCAACACCAAACAGTTCCGTCGGTCTTGAGCGCGCACGCGTGATAGTATCCGACACTCATCGAGACGACCTGGTCCCCAAGTTGGCTGGGGCCGACCTGAACCGGCGTGGTTGGATGGGTAAACGTCGTTCCGTCGCCACCCTGACCCATATCGTTTCGACCCCAGCACCAAAGCGTTCCATCGTCCTTCAGCGCGCAGCTGAAGTTCACCCCGACCGCCACCGAAACGACGTCGCCACCGAGCTCCATCGCCCCGGCTTGCGCAGGCACCACGTCGTAGCCGCTGTAGAATCCTCGACCCAGCTCACCATGGTTGTTCGTGCCTGTGCACCAGACGGTTCCATCCAGTCGGAGCGCACAAGTATGACTGTAGCCCACCGCCACTTGAATGACCTGATTCCCGAGCTGAGCGGCCCCAGATCGAACGGGGCGGTATCGTCGGGTGAGCGTCCCGTCCCCGAGTTGGCCGGAGTCGTTGACGCCCCAACACCACAGCGTTCCGTCCATCTTCACCGCACACCCGAAGCCCATGCCGACAGCGATGCGTGCCACTTGGTTTCCAAGATCTGTGACCGGGACGAACGTGTTGCGCTGGGTTGTCGACCCATCTCCGGCGCTGTACCCGGCGCACCAGAGCTCGCCACCTCGGAGCCGAACACAGGTGCCCTGCTGCCCGATGCCGAGCTCCTTCGGCATGTTTGCTTCGGTGGTCGGTGCGGGAAGGCCGATCGTTGCCGTCGGCAACGGCCGATTGGTCGTTCCGCCGGAAGCCAGTGCGCCGTAGTATCCATTGCCCCAGCACCAAACCGTGCCGTCGACTCGGATCACGCAAGCGTGGTAGTTGCCTGCCGCCAGACTATTTTCCGTCATCAGAAACGTATTGAGAACCACCGTTTCGCTCCCAGATCCGCAACTCGTCCAGTTCCCGTCCGCATCTTGCGCATCGCAACCTTCACCGACGGAGTCTGCGCACGACGGGATCGGATCCGGAGTGAAGCCACAGCTCCCATCGGTGCACAGACGACCCGATGGTCCACCACCTTCGGCTTTGCACGCGTGAAGCGCCGGGCTGGAGCCAAACACATTCCCCCAGAACGCACCTTCATGCGTGCGGAAGTTCTGGCGCTCCGCCGAGCTCACGCGGAGTGAGGAATAGGCGGGACTCCGGAGCGAAATACGCACGGTGTTGCCCAGTGCATTCGTTCGTGCGCCGAGGCAGGCGGAGACAGCCTTCTGCCCCGTCGTGTCGAGTGCGCCGGTCTTCCAAGCCGGCGCAAGTCCGAGGGCGCCGTAGAAGGTCTTGGATCCCGAGGGGAACTGAAGGCTGACTGAGTCGCCCGAATCGAGTGCGCACTCGACGGCGTATTTCAGGAGCGTCTCGAGATCTGCCTGCTGCTGCGCATTCAACGCCAGACCCTCATAGAGCGCATTGTCCGTCGTGACCGCGCGATAGTGCTCGACGCACCATCGCAATTCTTCGCTGTCGTCGATGCCGCTCGGGTCGGCCACGAGCGCCTGAGTTTTCCACATCGGAGCGAGATTGTGATAGCCCGGATAGCTCTTGGCCTGCCCGTTCGAACGGTAGATCGTGAGCGCGTCACCCTGAGGCAAAGCGCACCACATGAGATGACCCATCATCGACTCGAACGCTGTCTCTTCATCCGCGGTCAACGAAACGACTTGACCTAGCGTGTTGGCGATCTTGATCGCCTTCGCCGGATTCGTTCCATTCACGTAGAGGCCATTGAGCGGAAGGCCATTCAGCGGGAGACCGTTCACATAGAGACCATTGGGATAGAGGCCGTTGACATAAAGACCGTTGAGCGGAAGACCGTTCACGTAGAGACCGTTGAGCGGAAGGCCATTCAGCGAAAGGCCATTCACCGGCAGACCATTCACGAAGAGCCCGTTGAGCGGGAGACCGTTCACGTAGAGGCCGTTGAGCGGAAGTCCGTTGAGCGGTAGTCCATTGAGTGGAAGACCGTTCACGTAAAGACCATTGAGTGGAAGACCATTCAGTGGGAGACCGTTGTAGCCGATGCCGTTTACGTAAAGGCCGTTCACATAGAGGCCGTTGAGCGGAAGGCCATTGAGCGGGAGGCCATTCACATAGAGGCCATTCGGGACCATCGAGTTGAACGACAAGCCGTTCACGTAGAGCCCGTTGTTGCTAAGGCCATTCACCTGAAGCGCGTTGTTGATCGTGAGTGAGCTCGAGACGCTCACGCTGTCGGGCGTCTTTCTATCCTCGTTCTCGGGTGCGCCGTTTCGCGGCCCGCATCCACTCGGAGCGCTCACCACGCTCGAGGCGAGGACAGCGACAACAAGGGCGGACTTCATCCTTCGCGACCCGTGGGCAACACTTCCAACGGTCTTCGACAATCTCGCTCTCATGCGCTGATTCCTCATTCAGTACGGTCTTTGAACGGACCTGATCTCGTTCGAGTAGAAAACAAGCCCATATATGCAATTCAAACCTTCCTTTTTTATCGACCTTGTGTGACGCAGATGTAAATGCGCGCGTGTCGGTCGGCCTCGCCTGCTTGGGGGTCGACGAGCGCCGGGTGGGACGGCGGTGGCTCATCGGCAATCTCGGCAATCTCGGCTATCGGGGCCAGTGGGCGCCAGTGGACGGTGATTCTCGCACCCGGGACCGCATCCTACAATATGGCGGGCGTGATGGGCTCTTGTGCGCGAGCGTACTCTGTTCCGAGCCTCGGGTAGGGCGTACTCCTCGATCAACGTCACTGCATCCACGATATCCATCGCGGTCGACGCCACCGCGATGGGAGGTGCTGCGACCGCGGTTGCGACCACCGCAGCGACCTTGCATGCCGCGCCGAACACCTTCTTGACGATCGGTTTCGGGGGGAAGCTGAAGCGATCGGGTTGAATCACATGCCCCGGGATGCCTGGGATGTACTCGATCTTCTCCGTGGCGCCGATGACCGGACCGGTGCCGCCCGCACGTGCGTACGCGTTGGCGACTTTTGTTGCCGCATTCGCCGACCCATCCGCGCATGTATGCGCCACACCGCACGTGAAGAGATAGAGCGCAGCGTCCTTGGGCAGCTTGCCCTCGCGAATGAGATCGTTGACGAACCGATCGTAGTCGCGAACGAGGTTCGCGTTCACCTTGTTCCCAACGCCGACATCCTTACCGTCGACCCACCCATCGGCATCCTCCGTGCCATGCGCGAAGATCACGTTGATCGGACCATCCCAATCGACGGAGGCGGCCTCGGAGACGATCTGCCCAACGTCGACCGTAAGCGCTTCCTTCAGAAGATTGAACCCCTTCACGTTCGGCCCAAGATCGACCGCTCCGACGGTCGCCGGAACATCGACGGCCTGGAGTCCCATCGGATCGGTCCAGTTGATGGGATCGGCACTGGCGTATGCATACACGTTGACGGAAGCCCGAACACCCAGCGGATCGGGCTCGAGATATCGACCGGTGCGCGGGTCATAGTTCCGGAAACGGTTGTGGTGAAGGCCCGTCTCGGCGTCGAAATACTGCCCTGGCAAGCGGAGCGGAAAGGTCACAGCCGAACCGTCGCCATCAGGATGCTCATCGGCGGAGGTCGTTCCAAAGGGATCGCTGTCCCAACGCCACACCACTTCGCCTTGAGCATCCACGAGCGCTCTCGGTGCACTTCGGTGGTCGCTGACGATCCAGATACCGAACGCGCCCGTCACGGAGGTCAGATGACCGGCCGCCCCGTACTCATAGGTGAGCATCGAGTCTTGCGCGACATTGCCTGCGCCGTCGTACGAATAGGTAAAGCCGGAATCGCTCACGCAAGCTCATAGTCAGTGATGCCGAGCTCGACGAGGCGCTCAGGTGTTGCAGGCGCGTCCTCGCCATCGACGTCGAGTGTTGCGCGTCCTTCACCATCAATGCTCAAGACCTTGAGCACGCGACCGTTATCGGAGGGGATCCAACAGCCGCAGGCTCGGTCGTACAAGCCAACCGGCACGATCATGCCGACCGGTACGTCGAGGAAGTTGTCGACGTAGAGATGCACGGGTTTTGTGAACGTCACCGTGATCGCGCCGACCGCGATCGCCTCATCCACACTGAGCTCGACCGCATAGGTGTACATGGAGGCCGGCGGGAGCTCCGCGGGCATGGCCTTCAGACCGTCTTCGCCGACCGTGTACTCCGTCGCCCGCACCGTGATCGTGTCCAGCCCCACCTCGGTGCCATCCGCAAGCCGCATCGACGCGCTGAGACCGGGCTCGAAGACGACGCGCGCGGTTCGGGGGCCGTCGGCGTCTTCCTGCCGTGTACTCTCGGCGACCACCGGTTCGGCCATCCGCCAATGCCGCGTCCTCAAGCCAAGCCCAAGCGTCCGTGTCGGCCGCCGCGTCCCGCCTCAGAAAGGCGCCGTCAGTCGGCGACGATGATGCGTCGGCTGCGCCCGCGTCAAAGAAGGAAGAAGCATCTCGCAGCGCAGAGTCCCCTTCACCACACGCGGCCATGAGCGCCATGAGAGCCAGGAGATTCACCACTCCGACAAGCAAGCTCCCAACGGGCGGGTCACGCGCTCGCTCGTCCTCGCACGCATCTGCGACCTCGCGCACATTCGCGACCTGAACCCGGCCACCCATGGCTTGGAGCACGGGGGCACTCGCTTTGACTCAGGGGGCGAAGGTCGCTCGGACTCCATGAGAGCACCCACTACGCGCCCCAACCTGTGCGAATCAACGACCGAGGTGCGACCCTCTAGCACGCTCTGCGTTCGACGGCTCCGGCTGCGTGCAAAGAAGGAGAAGCGCTGACGTCTTGCTGCAAGGCGAATCAAGCGTCCCCTTCGGCGCTCGGCGACTCGCCCCGGGCTGGGGCTGGGGCTGGCGAACGGAGCGTCCCGATGCGACGGTAGTCAGTGCAACATGTGCAGGCCATCGTCGCGCATCCTTGTGCTGTCCGCGATAGCCGGCCTTGGAAGCGCAAGCTGCGTGCGCCTCGGCGTTGGCTCCATCGCTGATGACGCAGTCGATGCAAGCCTCACGACCGATGCGGAGGCAAGCGACGCCGTGGCAATCGACGCCGTGGCAAGCGACGCCGCGGCAACCGACGCCGCGGTAGACGATACCGGAGTTGGCGATGCTTGGGCGGACGACGCCGCAACGGGCGACGCTGGAACGAGCGCCAGTCTGAGCTTGGAGATCGACCCTTCGTTTGGTGGGGCCTCAGGCTACGTGAGCTGGCAAGGAACAAGTCCGGGCGACAACTTCGTCTCGGACGTGGCATTCGACGCGAACGGGCGAATGCTGGTCCTCGGTATGACCTTCAACACCGGATCTCTGCGCGACCTCGCCCTGTGGCGCCTTGCGACGGACGGCGTGCCGGACCCAACGTTCGCGGACGGCGGATACCTCAAGTATTCGGCGTCGCCATACGACTGGGGCAGTCGTATCTTCCCCCTCGCGTCGGGACGGATCTTGGTCGTCGGCAACATTGATTACGGCACCGACGATCCTACGATTTGGCGGTTCACCGAAGATGGCGGGCTCGACGTGTCGTTCGGGCAAAGCGGACGGGCTCGAATCGTCTTGCCCGGGGAGGTCCAGGGTCATTCCGGCGCGCTTGACCTTGCGGGTCGCGTCTACTTGCTGGGGAGGCAATTCGGCAACTGGTTCGATGTCTCCCGATTCTCGAGTGACGGCGCCAGAGACACCACGTTCGCACAGGGTTCCGGTCACTTCACCTTCAATGCCCTGCCCTCGTCGTCGGGCGTGGAGATCAAGCTGGACAACGCGGGGCGACCGGTCGTCGTCGGAGGGGTACGTCCGCGAGGAGCGACGACAGACAGTGACCTCGGTGTTTGGCGCTTCACCGAAGATGGCTTGCTGGATGTGGACTTTGGAGAAGACGGGATCTTCATCCACGATGGGGCAGCGCGAGAGGGCTCAGGGGGAAATGGCGGAGGGGGAAATGATGGCGGATCTGACGTGATCTTCATGGCCGACGACAGCATGATCGTTGTGGGTCACAGCGCGAATACGTCCACCGTGTCGCAGATGACGCTCTGGAAACTGCAGCCGAACGGAACGCTCGACGCCAGCTTCGGAAACCAGGGCGTTGTGACGCAAAGTAGCCCCGTCGGGCATGCCGGCGGCACAACGGGAACACGCATTCTGAGGCAGGACGAGACGCATTTCCTTGTCGTTGGAAGCGCCATCGAAGGCGACGACTCGAAGCGCATCGCGATCTGGCGCATGACAATCGACGGCGACCTCGACCCCAGCTTCGAGAACGGCGGATGGTTCAAGCGCGAGTCGATGGCGTACGAGGAAGCGCTTTCGGCCACGTGGGATGGGGCGAACCGTCTGGTCATCGGAGGTCGAAGGGCCGAGCCAACAACCACCGAGGCCGCCGTGTGGCGATTCGAGTTCCGTCCGCGCTAGATGTGCTCGGCTGAGATTTCGAGCCGCTCTTTCGCAGACATCGAGAGAGCTCCTCTCCTCTCCGTTGTCGCCCACGCCCAGCACCACCCCGCAAGCCATCCGAGTCCATCGCGACGTGGCCCAAGGCCACCCCAATGAAGAACTCCGCACGAAAACGCCGACCGAGATCCGAGTGGGAAGAGGTCGTTCGAGCCTCGAAATCAAGCGGCCAGAGCGGAACGCAGGTGAGCAGATCCTCGCTCGCGAATTCTGTCCAGCGAGCCTCTACAAGTGGGGACACCGACCTTGCGCCGTGGAGAACGAGGGGTCGCCGGAAACGGATGTTCGCTTCGTTCCGATGAACTGCCGGTCGTTTGACTCACGGTCCGTCCCTCTTCATCATGCGCTCCGGTCGCATGCGAAGCAGAACGCGGAGCGGATTCACGCTGCTTGAGCTCCTCTTGGTCCTTTCAATCATGGGGATCGTTGTCTCGATGACGGTCCCCAACTACCTCGTGTACCGGCAACGAGCGCTCGCGACCGAAGCAACAATTGCCCTCGAGACCATGGCTCACCTCGAGCTCGTCTCGATCCTCGAAACCGGGGCGTCCATCGCGTGCGAGCCAGCCCCGACCGCGATTCCCGCCGACCGCACACCCTTCGCCGCCACCGAAACGTGGCAAAGGCTCGGCTTCGCGCCTCAAGGCATGGTCCGGTACCAATATGAGATCGAAAAGACGGGTCAAGCTGGGTTCGTCGCTCGCGCGCGAGCCGATCTCGACCACGACGGTCTCGTCGGGGAATACTGGCTGGACGGCCGCGACCTCGAGCTCAGGTCTAGCAATCCAGGAGAATGACCTTGGCCCGTCGATCCATCGTCGCGACCCAGGCCACGGTGCGAATGCTCGCCCAAGGCGTCGCCATCAGCGACGCGCTCCGCGTCGGCGCTGCGGCCGCCGAACCATCTGACACCACGACCGCCGATACGTTCATCCGATGCGCCGGCGAGGCCAAGGCGTTCGAAGAACTCGACGCCCACGACCCGAACGCAGGCAGTGTCGCCTGGTTCGGCTCGATCATTCCGAAGCTGAACCTTCAGCCCGCAGCGGTCGGCGTCCTCCTCGAGCCCGCGACGCAAGATCGCGACCGCTTGACCGAAACGTCGAAAATACTCGTTCGGGCATGCGGACCCGAGCTCTCCGGCCGACCGCTCTCCCCGCTTTCACCGCTTTCACCGCTTTCACCGCTTTCACCGCTCTCACGGTCACCTCGCCTTGCGACGATGGTCACCTTCCCGCGCGCCATCTTGACGGGCGCGCTCACGAGCGCGGTCGTTCTGAATGTCGTTCAGGCCATGGTCTGGCCTCCGCTCGCCCAAGCGCTCGAGGCCATTCCCCCAAACGCGATTCAAGCGAGCGTCTTCGAGAACGTCCCATGGGGTGTTCATTGGTTGTTGATCGTCGGGTCCGTTGCCCTGGCGCTGGGCGCGGACTTTCAGCACGCTCGCCGTAACGTTGGGCTGAAACTGACGCTCGCCTTTGTGGCGGCGATGCTGGCCACCGACACGATCGTGACGGCGGCGGCCGCGCTTCCATTCCTGGTTTCATATTTCGTACTCAGTCCGAGATCCATCCCACTGAGCGCCGACCGGGTGTTGCTTTGGCTCGCGGCCGCCACGGAGGCCGGAGCCCCGCTTTCACCTTTGGCCAAGAGCCTGAAGACACCGGGCCAGTTCGGCTACATGCCTCGAGCCGCACGACGACTCCTCGATGCCGTCGAACGCGGCGAGTCAGCCTCGTCGTCCGTTCAGGCGTGGGCGGCGGCGGAGCGAAAGGCTCCGGCACTCTTGCGAGAAGTCGCAGCACTTAGACTCGACGAACGTCCCAGTCAGACGCTCAAGCGCGTCGCCACCACGGCAAGCCGACTGGCCCCGGATGCTGAATGGGACGCGCCCGTCCGGCTTGCCGCGTTCCTGCTGCTCGGAGCCAACGCCGCCCTGCTCT
This sequence comes from Deltaproteobacteria bacterium, assembly GCA_016713425.1. Classification (GTDB taxonomy): domain Bacteria; phylum Myxococcota; class Kuafuiibacteriia; order Kuafuiibacteriales; family Kuafuiibacteriaceae; genus JADJPE01. The sequence goes on from JADJPE010000005.1 coordinate 650,270, forward strand.
CGATTCGTCTCTTCGAGGCCGTGTCGCGACTTGGAGCGACGGCATGAATGCGCGACGAATCTCGGCGCTGATCGCCGCGCTGGATGGCGCTTCAGCCGGCACGCCAGGCGCCATCCACGCGTCACTCCCGCTGCGAAGGACGAACACGCCGGGTGAGCCAGCCCTCTCGCCCGGGCCCCGATCGCTGGGTGCTGCACTGAAGGCCTCAGGTCGGGCCGGGGAAGTTCTGGACCAGGTACTCGCGACATGCCTCGACGCGCCCGACCCTCAGCATGCCACGATGCGAACGCGATACATCGCTACGATCGCCGCCGCGTTGATGGCGTGCTGCGCCGTCGTCCCGGCGGTGCGATCAATCTCGACGTCGTTCGGCGTCGACTTCGGACCGCTATACCTGATCCCCTTGCTCGCGGTTCCAATCGCGCTGTCGCTGTTCGGCTGGCAGAGACGACTTCATGCTCATCAGGGCGCCGCGACCCACCACCGGCGCCGAACCGAGCTCATGCGATCGCTTCGAAAGATCCCGTTGTCGCCCGAGCTCACGCTCCGAGTGACTGAATTCATCTTCGAACAGCCTGACGACTCACTCTCCTTCGCAGCGCCGTCGGAGCTCGCTCCAGAGGCGCTCGATCAGCGGGCCGAAGGCCTCGACCGCGAGCTCGCGCTCGAACCCATCACTCGCCCGCCCGCTCAGGGGCGCATGATCTTTGAACCCCAGGCCTTCGCTTTCGGAACCTCGGCTGTCGTCGCCGCCTGGGTCATCCTGAGCGGCTGGGGCCTCTACTTCTGGCTGCTCGGCGAGGCGGCTTGGCGAGGTCTTCCATGACACCGTCCTCTTCGGTGCCCCCGCGCGGCTATACATTGGTCGACCTCATGGTCGCTGTAGCCGTGTTGGCAATCATCGCAAGCATGAACCCGTTCTTCGGCTACCAGCGGGCGACGACGGAAGCGCTCAAGATCGAAGGACTGATGAGGGTGCTCGACGTCGAGATGGAGCGGGCACGCAGTTGCACCGAGATGGACTGCATAGCCAAACTCGCCACCACCACCACCGGCGTGTCGAGTGAGGCCGACTCTTGGGTTCGGGCTCGCGTGCAACGTTCGTACCGCCCCGGCCCGGACGGAACGGTCGAATTCACCGTGAGCGCGTCCGCGCTGGGCTCAACGCACATTCAGGAGCTCCGGGCGTTGCTGAGGGTCGAGCGATGAGAAGTCAGCGAGGTTTCACGCTGGTCGAAATGATGGTGGTCTGCTCGATCTTGCCTATCTTCGCAGCAGCCGCTGGCGCGCTATACCTGGAAGGCCGCGTCGCGGGGGCCCGGATCGAAGCACAGATTGGCCTGCAGCGGGAGGCGTCCTTGGTGTGCGAGTTCCTGGCCCGCGATCTCCGGGGCGCGGCCTCGGTCACGTCGAACGCCGACGGCGTTCGCATCCGCGCAAAGAGCGGCCGCATGACGATATACGATTCCAAGGGAACGACTTTGTCACGCCGACCGAGCGATTCGAGCGATTCGAGCGATTCGAGCGATTCGAACGATTCGAACGATTCGAACGATTCGAGCGATGGGCTCATGCTGTCCCGCCGAATTCGCGACTTGACCGTCACGGCGGAGGACAACGCGTTTCGAGCCCACCTGCGACTGGAACGACCTCTCCTTCCCGGCCGTTCCGTGCGGTTCGAGCGCACGATCAAGGTGGCTCGGCGATGAAGGCGTTTCAGCTTGATGCCACCTCCGAGCGACGCGGCTCGGCGTCTCTCGTCGCGCTCATGGTGTGCGGCGCGATCACAGCGCTGGTGCTGGTGGGCCTCAACGCTCGAAGCTCCGAGATCTCTCAACGCTGGCGCGGTCTGTGTCGCCTGCGATCGCGATGGGCGGCCGAGAGTGCCATCGCACGGGCCGAAGGACGACTTCCCGCGCTCGCCCGCTCACTCGTTCGAATGGAAGGCGTGATCGACGGGTCGGCCCCGCTCTCAACGAGCTACTCGGCGTCGGTGACCCGAACCAAGAACGGCTTCGCGATTGAGGCGCAAGGCATCTGTACCCACGATGCTCGGTCGGTCACCTCGAATATCCGCGTCCACCTTCGCCGGACCTCATCGGGGCGCTGGGAGAAGATCGAGTGGGTGGAGGCGCCGGAAAGCAAAGCCAAGGATCTCTGACGCGCCGAGCTCTCGAGACGCCCGCGAAGACGCGACGACGCGAAGACGCGGAAGGCGGAGCACGGAGAAGAGAGCCTGCCGCCCGACGACGTCTCCGTCTACGGCTGCTGCCAGCATTCGCCATCGAGGCAGAACTCACCGGCGCAGCACTGGTCGGAGTCCGTGCAGTCACCGCACACGCCCGTCGTCGCGCCCGGGCTAAGGATGCACGCCTGCCGGCCGGGGCAAGATCCGCACGCGGAGCATTCGATGCCCGAGCCCGCATCGTCGCGCGTTCCGGGATCGGGTTCGCCACCACCGTCGGACCCGCCATCCGAAACGCCGCCGTCCGAAGATGTCCCACCTCCGGCCCCATCCGCCTCGCCGGAGCCGCCATCTGGCCCGCCATCTGGGCCGTCGTCGGGCGGCAGCGGGCATCCGTAGACGATCGTCAGCTCGGAGACACTGCCCGAGCGGAGCGCATCGCAGGCGGGACCGTAGAAGGTGAGACGATTGTAGCTGGCTTCATGATCCCACCCGTCGGTGTGCGTCAGATTGCGCGGAACAGGCGTCCCCCCAAAGTAGATATACAACAGGTCGGGGTCAGGCGGGACTTCCGACAGGGGTATAGTCGCACGACAAGACGTTGCCGGCGATCGACGCGAATGCAGCACTCAGCGCATCTGCGTCGTCCGCTTGGTAGTATGCGACGCCACCCGGTTGCGCGGTTCCCCCCGCGCCGGCCATCGCTGAGAGCTCGGCCGGGTCAACGCTCGTTCCGAAGCCCACCACAAAGGTCTTCACCTCCGGGTCCTGAGCACGAAGAGCTTCCACCGCCGGAACAGGCTCGCCGCACGAAGCCTGGCCGTCGGTGAGTACGACGACGTAGTTTGGACGATTCGGATCTCTAAGTCCCGCGCTGCCGACGAGTCCGTAGAGCGCTTCGGCGAGTGGCGTCCCAAGGTTGCAGACATAAGCGTCGCGCAGAAACTGCTTGATGTTCCACCCGTTATGGTCGGCGATGGGCACGCTCACGAGTCCAGGTGAACAATTCGCGCCGCGCGAGCACTGCAGGTCGGCCCCGGGGAACAAGCTCAGGCCGAAACGAATGTCTTCCCCGTGGTCTGTGAGCAGCTTGAACGCCGCATTCCTCGCAATGTCCCACTTCGAATCATTCCCGATTCGAAGTGTCATGCTCGCCGAGCGATCGACGAGGATCATCACGTTTGGCGCGACGCGTTCGGCCTGAAAGAACGCGCCACCACAGCCGGTGACGCACGCGTGACCCACGCACGACTCGCCCTCGATGCAGTTCTGGTCGTTCTCGCACGAACCACCCGAGACATTCGGTCTGCACTGGCCCAGGAGATCACAGATTCCACCCACACCGCACCCCGCGTTGTCCGAGCACGTCACGCCCGCGGCGCACACGCTGGACGCTGGGTCGCAGATCATGGACGACTGACAGTGTTCGGCGCGCGCACAATTCGTCCCGGGTGATCCCGCGAGAACGCAGTGATCCACCAAGCATTGCTCGCCGCGCACGCAGTGCTCATCGACATCGCACGGCCCGCCCGTTCGGTTCGCCTCACAGACACCGGCGTCCGAACACAATGCACCCTGCCCACACGTGGTCCCAAGGCCGCCATCCGGAGCGGAGCAAAGGACGCTCCCGGCGGGGAGACACCGGCCGGGACCAGGCAAGCACTCGAGCCCCGAACGACAGTCGTCCGTCCGATCGCAGGCCGCGCCGATCTCGCCCAAATCAGCGCCCCCGGCGTCGTCCGCCGCATCGTCCACCCCGTCCAGCCCCGCGTCGGTCCCACTCGACGCGTTCTGGACGTCCCGGGAACCGTTGGCTCCATTGGAACCCGCGTCCTCGACATCGTTGACCAACGGCGAAGGCATCGGCCCTGCAACATCCCCCGAGCAGGCCGCGAAGGCGGTCGCCCAAGCCACACTGATCGTCGTTCGAAGGTGGAGGCGCATAGGGACATCATTCGCGATCCCCGCCTCGGCCAACATACGATCGTCGGCGGTACGAGAATGCGACGAAAGCCGAAACTACAGGCGAATCTCGCGTTTCGATCCGGGAACGACGGCGATGACCCGGTTCTCGATCACAGACATAATGAGTGCCGGCGCCTACGACGCGGCCCTGAGGAGCCCGGCTTCGAGGTCGGCCCGCAGATCATCGATGTGCTCGATACCGACCGAGATCCTGATCAGGCCATCACCAATTCCGCGCGCAAGCCGCATCTCCTTCGGAATCGAAGCGTGCGTCATGATCGCGGGATGCTCGATGAGGGACTCGACGCCACCGAGCGACTCCGCGAGCGTGAAGACCTCGAGCCCACGCAAGAGACGGCGCGCAGCCTCGAGCCCGCCTCGAACCACGAAGCTGATCATGGCCCCGGGGGCACGCATCTGGCGCATCGCAATCGCGTGTTGCGGATGCCCCTCGAGTCCGGGATAGATCACGGACTCGACCGCCGCATTTGACGCAAGAAAACCGGCGATGGCGCGCGCATTCTCTACGTGACGATCCATGCGAACGGCCAAGGTCTTGATGCCACGCAATGTAAGAAAACAATCCATCGGTCCCGGTACCGCGCCGGCCGCGTTCTGCACGAACGACACGCGCTGAAACCACTCGTCATCGCTCGTCAACACCGCACCGCCGACAACGTCGGAGTGGCCGCCAAGATACTTGGTCACCGAATGCACGACCAGCGTCGCGCCCATCGAAATCGGCTGCTGAAGATACGGCGTCGCAAACGTATTATCGACAACCACCGGAATGTTTCGCGCCTTCGCCATCTTCGTCACCGCTTCGATGTCAACGATCGACAGCAGAGGGTTTGTGGGCGTCTCGAGCCAAATGAGCTTCGTCCGCTCGTTCACGGCACGCGCATAAGCATCCGGGTCGGCCGCGGGCACAAACGTGAAGTCGAGCCCATGGCGACGGTGCACCTTGTCGAACAACCGGAACGTCCCGCCGTACACATCGTCGGCGCTGACGACATGATCACCCTGCGACAGGCAATGCATGATCGCATCCGTCGCCGCGCACCCGGAGCCGAACGCCATTCCGTGTCGAGCCCCTTCGAGCGCCGCGAGGTTCGCTTCGAGCGCATCTCGAGTCGGATTCCTCGTCCGCGAATACTCGAAGCCCCGATGCTCCCCCGGCCCCGACTGGCCGTAAGTCGACGTCTGAAAAATGGGGATGTTCACGGCCCCAGTCACGGGCTCTTGCGGACATCCGGCATGGATCGCGAGGGTCTCAAACTTCTGGCTCACGGCCTCAACGAACCTCGCCCGACCGGCCTGGTCAACAAAACAACGCCTGCGCTATGCTCGGCATCGTCAGGTGGCTGCCCGTCTTCATCATGTCTCATCATGTCCATGCTTGCCGGCTCGACTTCGCCTCTGCGTTCGCCCTCCGCATCGTCGTCACCGTGGCCTTGGCCTCCGGCGTCGCCACCGCCGTCGCCGAAGCCAAACCCCAGAAGACGTTCAACCCTCCTCCTCGAGCGCGCCTGGTCTTCGAGCATCCGGAATGCACAGCCCCCGTGTGGCGGCCGTCGTTGATCGGCGATCACGGCGGAGGCCAACTCGCCTGCATCGTCACCGAGGGGCGAGATCGCGGACTCGTCGTGCTCGGCAAAGACGGGACAACACTCGGGGTCGTGCCCGGCGTGGTTCGGCGTTTCTGGTGGAGCCCTGATGGGCACATGCTTCTCACCGAGCAAATCGTCAGCGGGCGGATCCCGACGCTGTTCCTGACGAACACGCAAACCTTCCAGACGGCTCGGCTCCTACACCCACCGCGGCGCGTGGACGGTGTCCTTGGATTCGGCGCGGCGCCGAACACCTTGTGGTTCGAAGTGCTCGGTGGATCGCTCACCGACCGGGACACCTACCTGTCCGCGAGCCCCATCGAGGGCGGCCATCCCGACGAACCGCTCCATCTGCGTGGTACCGCCTTCACGCCGAACGTCAGAGGCGACATCGCATTTCTCAAGACGGCACAGAAAGAGGGTCAACTGTTCGTCTCGATCGAGCTCAAACGTGCGGGCTCCGAGGCGATCGCGATCGGCCCGGTCGGCTTCATGCCGAAGACGTTTGGTGATGTTTTCGCTTGGTCGGCCGATGGCAAACAGCTCGCCGTCCGTGGAACCGTGGAAGGGCACGACACTTGGCTCCACGTCATGAATGTCGACGCCCCGAAGCGAGGATGGGTACGTGTCGCGTTGGTCGCCAGCATGTCCGCGGGGGTCGCGTGGGCGCCTGACGGTCGCGGCCTTGCGTATCAAGGATACCGCCACGAACGGCGTCCAAAGCGCGCCCTCTCCCCCGACGATCTCGAGCTCCGGTACGTCGACCTCGAAACGAAGCAGACCCGTACGCTGATCCGCGCCCGCCACGACTGCGCGTTCTGGACACCCACGTGGTCAGCGCACGGACTCGCGGTCGTGTTCGACTGTTCGAAGGATAAGCCGACCCACAAGAAACCAGCCCGAACGCTTCGGGTGTACCAAATCGGCGACGACGGGCGTCGAAGGTCGCAGCGCCCGCGCGAGATCCGCTGAAGGCCGCGCGAGATCCGCTGAAGCCCCGCGAGATCTGCTGAAGGCGGTGCGCATCGACTCAGGCCAACGTCACGATCGTCGCACCATCGCCGCCCTCGTGACTCAACGCCGGCCGTACGGAGCGCACATAGCCCGAGCTCCGCAAGTGCTCTCGCACCGCATCGCGCAAGGCGCCCGTTCCGACGCCATGGATCACGCGCACGTGCGTCGTCGCGGTGTCATAGTGGTGATCCAAGAAGGCATCGAGCCGCGCTAGACCTTCTTCGACCGAATGCCCGCGAAGGTCGAACGCCTCGGTCAGCTCGAGAGCAGAAGGCGGCGTAGCCTCCCCACCGAGACCAGAAGAACGCGGAGCCGAGCTCAAACGACCCGAACGACCCGAACCGCTCGAACCGCTCGAACCGCTCGAACCACTCGAACCACTCGAACCACTCGAACCACTCGAACCACTCGAACCACTCGGTACGCCACCCGATCGGTGGGCCAAAGACGCACCATCCGCCGCGCGTCTGTTCTTGGGTATCTTCGACGGTCTGACTTCACCCCGAGACACGCGCATCCGCATGTTGCCGATCGCGATGTGGATCTCCTTACCCGCAACCGCCACGACCGCGGCATCTCGTCCAAGACTGGTCACGTGGACCCAGTCCCCAACCTCGATCGACGTCAGGGTCTCCGAAGACGCGAGCACGACCCGATCGAGCTTCTCAGCTTCCTCGGCGTGAATCTTCGCGAGCTCGCTCGAAACCGTGTTCGCGACGCGCATCGCGTCGGGCGCTGAGACTTCCCCCTCCGCTTGCTGGAGGCGAGCGATCGCGGACCGCACGCGCGCACGCGTCGCCTCGATCTCGCTGAACAGAGCGGCTTGCGATTCCCGCTCGAGCTGCTCTATCCGCGCCGTGAGCGCTTGCTGAGCATCCTGAAGACGTCTCGCCTCTTCTTCGGCCGCACGTTTCGCCTTGAGAGTTTCGTCTTTGAGGTTCTCGAGCTCGGCGACGCGCTGCTCCACCGCCCCAAGCAGCGCGTCGATCTGACTCGTGCCCTCACCCGCCAGCACGCGAGCGCGGTCGACGACAGGGCTCGGAACGCCGAGCGAAGACGCGATCTCGAGCCCGCTCGAGCTCTTCGGTACATCCAAGGTGAGTTTGTAGGTGGGTTTCATCAAGGTCGCGTCGAAGCCAGCGCCGGCGTTTCGAAACCTCGGGTCAACGAACGGAACGGCTTTTAGTCGCTCGTAGTGGGTCGTAACCACGATGTAAGCGCCCTGGTCGGCGAGCTTCTCGAGGACCGCTTGGGCGAGCGCCTGCCCCTGAATCGGGTCGGTATCAGCACCGATTTCGTCGATCAGCACGAGCGTTCGGCTGTCGGAGCGACGAAGGATTTCGATGAGTTCGACCATGTGAGCCGCAAAGGTCGAGAGATGCGTCGAGATCGACTGGAGGTCGCCAATCGCAACCTCGATCCGCTCGAACCAGCCCATCCGCGATCCCTCGCCGCACGGCAGATGGAGCCCGCACCGAATCATCAGGGCAAGGAGGCCGATCGTCTTCATCGCCACCGTCTTTCCCCCCGTGTTCGGCCCGGTCAGGACCAGGACGCGTTGCGCAGGAAGAAGGCCGAGATCATTTCCGACGACGCGCGGCACGGTCGACTCCCGGACCGGCTTCAGCTCTGGCGTCGAGGTCGGACCGCCGTCGCCCTTTGCGGCGTCACCCACGCCTCCGGCGCGAGCACCAACCCCGGCGTGAGCACCAACCCCGGCGCCATCGGAAACATCGACACCACCCCCGGCGGCCGCGTCGATGGGCCCCATGCCGTCGATCGCTTGGAGGCACAGAAGCGGATGGCGGGCGTTCACGAGCGAAAAGCCAGTGCCTGGAGCATCGGGGACGATAGGCTTCGCCGTGAGATCCTCAGCCAAACGTGCCGAGGCCGTAATGACGTCGACGAGCCCGATCGCATCCATCATCGTGCAGATCGGGTCTGCGTCCTTCGCAACAAGACCCGAAAGCCGCGACAGGATCCTGAACTCTTCTTCCTCCTGCTCACTTTGAGCGATCTTCAAACGATTGCCGAGGTCGACGAGCGCTTGCGGTTCGATGTAAACCGTCTGACCAGATCCGGAGGCGTCGTGCACGATCCCTCGCACCTCGTTCTTGAAGGACGCCTTGATCGGGAGAACGTAGCGATCGGCGCGCAGCGTGTAATAATTCTCCTGTAGAAGCGGCTGGAGCTCGGTCGACTGGAGCATCTCGTGGAGCTGCGTTTGGACGCGTTCACGCAGGGAACGAACGCGCTGACGAATCGGACCGAGGCTTGGCGATGCATGATCCGCAAGCTGCCCGTCCGCATCGAAGCATCGCTCGAGCTCACCGGCCAGGCGACCAAGGTCCGGATAGGCGACCACGGCCCCATAAAGAAGCGGCGCGATGTTCGCGTGCGTGGTCAGGTGCCCGCGCAACGAAGCAGCCGCCCGAATCGTCTCGGCCACCGCCCTCAGCGCACTGGCCTCGAGAACCATCGCCTTCCGGGCCAGGTCGATCGCGGCTCGCACATCTCTCGCGCCCCAGACCGGCGGCGGCTCACGTCGGCCAAGCAACATCCGAGCTTCGCTCACCGCTTCGATACGCTCTCGAGCTTGGTCGATGCGGCGAAAAGGAACGAGCCGCCCGACCTCAATTTCCCCGAGCGGCGTGTGAACGCGTCGAAGCAAGGCCCGCCGTATGGCGTCCAGTTCGAGGCGCTGCTGCGCGTTTTCCATGACGCATCGGTACACTACCCTGGGCCATCCGTCAGCCAGAGAGCTCACGAACGCCCCACGTCGACGCACGATTCTTCCGGAGCAACACCCCGGGCAGCACCCCGGGGAGCACATTGACAGCACACGGACAAACGCCCCGCGACACCACCCGCGCCTGACTCTCCGATTGACCCCAGGCGAGATTTCGTTCGTCTTGACGTCTGTGCCGATTCGAATACGCCGAGCTCTCAAGGCTTACGCTCGACGCACGGTCCGGCTGGTTGCGGCTGTGGATTTCGCTGTCTTCATGGCTCTCGCAGGCGGCTTCGGCGCCGTTCCCGCCGAAGCCGGCGAAGCGGCACCGACCAGCAACCCATGCCTGAATGATCCGGCCTCACGGGCCTTGCTCAAGGACCTTCGTCCTGCCGCACGGGCGGCCCAGGTCGCGAGCGGCCGATCACTCGCGGAGGGCCTCACTCAGCAACAGGCGGGCGACCACCGACTCGCGCTCGCAGCCTTCACAGAAGCCCTGAGGCTCGACCGCTCGAACGCGTTGGCGCACATCGGAGCGGCTGAAAGCATGCTCTATCTCGGCAACGACTTCGATGCGATGGCGCAACATCTCGCAACCGCACTCCTCCTGCTGCCCACGAGCGCCCGCGCCCATGATCGGTACGCGACGGTCTTGGCCGAGCTTGGCGAGGGGCAGATCGCGCGGCGACACTGGCAGTGCGCGATCGCCCAGCGTTCGGACTTCGTCGACGCTCGAATTCACCTCGCTCAGTACGCACTCGAGACCGACGATGCGAAGGAAGCGGAATCCCAGCTTCGCGAGATCCTGAAAACCGTACCCACGCATACCCAAGCGGCGGTCATGCTCGCGAATCTCTTGCAGTCGTCCGGGACCCCACTCGAGGCGGGTCGGCTCATCGCGCAAGTGGCCCATCACGTAGGGCGTTCCGCTGCGCTGTATCGGCGGGCGGCGGAGCTCTTCGAGCAGGGCGGCGACCAAACGACGTCGACGAGGCTGCGACACGAGGCGGATCGTCTCGATCCGCCCAAAGAGGCGAGGGTCATGCGCCCACTGAAACGCCGAGGGGCGAAAAAGGGGCGACGACCAAAGAAACCCAAACCATCGCCGAAGAGCCGGCACTAACCTCGACCCCAACCCTCGATCCCAACTCTCGATCCCAACTCTCGATCCCAACTCTCGATCCCAACTCTCGATCCCAACCCTCGATCCCAACCCTCGATCCCAACCCTCGATCGCATCCCTCGATCCTGACCCTCGATCCTACGCTCAGGGGTGAAGGGCGCGGGGTGCGGAGTGCGGGGTCTGGGCCGCTTCGGGGCCTTGGCGAAAGGTCAGCGACAGCACGACGCCCTCGGACATCGGCACCCTTTTCAGCGAAGGGCGGAGGTCTCGTACCGCTGCAACACTTTCTTCACGTAGGCCCGTGTTTCCGGGATATCGGGCACGTCCTGGAGACGGGCCACGCGAGTCGGCCCCGCATTGTAGGCCGCCAGCGCGAGCCGAAGAGAGCCGAAACGATCATAGAGCGATCGCAAGTAGAGCGCACCCGCCAACACATTCTGACGAGGATCGAGCGGGTCAGTCACCCCGAGCGCCTCCGCGGTACGCGGCATGAGCTGCATGAGACCGAGGGCTCCGGCGCCCGAGGTCGCGTGAATGCGATAGCCAGACTCGGTTTGGATCACGGCGTCAATGAGCGCGGGTGGCAATCCGCTCACCGAGGCGGCCTCAGAAACGAGGTCCAGCAACTCCTGGTAGGTGAGAGCATCACGTGCGGCATCCCGCGCCTCGAGTTCGCGCTCGTACTCGAGGAGGATGACATCATCGTCGTCGGTGTACTCCTCCGAGCGAAGCGGATAAGCAGAAAGCGGAAGACCCGGAACGATTCGACGCGAAACAAGAAACTCGACGGCCTCCATCGGGTCGTCGGCATCGACGAACCTTTCGTAGCCATCCGTCATGTGCATGGACGGGCCCATGACCTCGGCGGCGAAGGTGACGGCTTCAGCCAAATCTCCGCCGAACGCGTCGGAAGACGAGGCCGCGGCAAGGGCCGTGGTGCTAAGCAGGAGCAGCCGCGCGACAGGTCTGCGCGCTCGGGCCCCCAAGAAATCGACACCACACATGACAACTCATTTTTCGGCCCTGAGCCCCAATGCGTTGCGCCTCTCGATGGAGGGCAAGGAGAACGAGGACTTGGCGCGCGGTCTTGGCTTGATTTGTCCCCGATTCCGGTGTTTTCCCTCCACAGCAGGTTCATGAGTGACCCCATCGAACTCCGACCGCTCGGCGCCCGAGACATCGAGCGAGCCTTGGCCTTCGCGGCCGCGCGACCGGCGGAATGCGTCCTCATCGCCGGATGGATCCACGAGGGCGGGCTCACGACGGGGCGCGGCTCGCTCTTTGCCGTTGAAGACGCCGCGGGCACAATCTCGAGTCTGATCTTCATGTCCACGTCGGGCATCCTCGTCCCGGTCCTCGATGCGTCGGGCCCAGCCCAGACCGCGCATGTCTCCGCCGAAGCGGCCGCCAAGATCGCCACCCGAATCCCCGGCATGCTTCGCGTCATCGTAGGACGCCGATCGCACGCCGAGAGAATTTGGACGCACCTCGAAAACGCCGGGCTTCGAGCCCGCATGTCGCGAAATCAAGTTGGCTATGTCGCCACCGAATCAACCTTCGATCGAAATGCGCCCAAGCTTGAACTCCGGGCCGCCACGAGGACGCACCTCGATGCACTCGTCAAAACCTCGGCGGCCATGGCCCGGGAAGAAGCTCAAGACGACCCGCAGGCGCGCAATCCAGCACTCTTTCGTGCGCGGATCGAAGAGCGCTTGGCGCTTCGTCGCGACTTTGTCTTCATCGCCGCCGAACAGCTACTCTTCAAATGCAACGTCTCCGCACTGTCGAACATCGCAGGACAGGTCGAAGGCATCTACACAGTGCCCAAACACCGCGGTCGAGGAATCGGCACGCGCGGGACCGCCGCCGCGACCGCTTGGGTGCTCAACCACGCGTCTGCGGCCAGTCTACTCGTCAACGACGACAACGGCGTTGCGATCCGAATGTACGAGTCGCTGGGATACCGCCCCGCCTTCGAGAGCCAAACGATCTTCGTGCGATGACACCGAAGAGCTCGTCTCGGCGGAGACCGCATCGCCGGAGACCGCGTCGCCAGGGACCGCATCGTCGGAAACCGCGTCGCTGAAGTTCTTCCTGGCGAAGACGTTTTCCGCCGACAGAATCTCGGCCGCGCGCTCGAAAACATCGGCGCTCAATACCTCTCGCGGGAGCGCCAGCAGCAACGCCGCGATGACCTGAACGCCGCGGCTCGTGTCCTCGCCCTCGAGCGGACGTCCCGCGACGGCCCTGACGAGGAACGCGCGTACATCGCTTGGAGAACACCAACCGGTAACGACCGTCTCAGGCTCTCTGGGAGACAGCCGGCCAGGATTCAGCGCTCGGGGAAGGTGCAAGTCAGCGATTGATGGTGGCTCAACCAGCGGATGGTCAACGGGCCCGCGATCGATCGCGCTGTCCGCAACGAATGCTTCATCGACGGACAGCTCCTCAACCGACACCTCGTCGGCCAACACCTCATCAACCAACACCTCATCAACCGAAGCCTCATCAGCCGACACCTCACCAACCAACACCTCATCAACCGAAGCCTCATCAGCCGACACCTCGTCGGCCGACACCTCACCAGCCGACACCTCACCAGCCAACACCTCGTCGACCGAAGCCTCATCGGCCGACACCTCACCAACCAACACCTCGTCGACCGAAGCCTCATCGGCCAACACCTCGTCGACCGACACCTCGTCGACCGACACCTCGTCGACCGGCACGTTATCGTCGCCGACCTGCCCCGGATCGATGGGGGTCTCAAGAACAGCCTCGCGCGGTGGAGCTTCGAGCACCACGGCCTCTTCGTCTTCGTCTTCGTCTTCGTCTTCGCCCAACGATTCGACCGACGCGTCCTCAGCCCACGCGAGCTCGGGAACGTCATCCCTGAGTTCCTCATCACCAGAACGAGGCAACGAAGGCGCCTCGATCTCTGCGGCGGTCATCGCGAAGAGCGCTTCATCGTCCGCCGGTGACGGAGTCGAGTCGTCGGCGTCTTGGTCGTCCTCTCCGATCAAGTCGGCCCGGCTCGCTGTCCTCGACGCCTCATGAGCAACCCGACCGGTAGGAGACGGCGTCGACACGGCGCGGTCGGCCACAGGGGGAGACGCCACGGGTCCGAGATACTCGTCGGCGCGCAGAGACAGCGGACTCGGGGAGGCGCCGCCGGCAACATCATGAGCTGTGGGAGGTACATGATCAGCGCTAGACGCCAAGTCCGTCTGAGGCAAGTACTCCGCCTGAGCCGCATACTCCGCCTGAGCCGCATACTCCGCCTGAGCCGCATACTCCGCCTGAGCCGCATACGCCGCCTGAGCCGCGTAGGCCGCATACGCCGCCTGAGCCGCATACGCCGCCTGAGCCGCGTACGCCGCCTGCGCCGCGTGCTCCGCCTGAGCCGCGTGCTCCGCCTGAGCCGCGTGCTCCGCCTGAGCCGCATACGCCGCCTGAGCCGCGCGCTCCGCCTGGGCCGCAAAGTCCGCGTCAGCGGCGTGGGGAGGCGCACCGACAAATGCCCACGCGGGCAACGAGAGCGGATGCCCATCGAACCCCAAATCGCCGGGGCTATCCTGACTCGCTTCGTGGTGAGGCTCGAAGGGAAGCGGGCTCAAGAACTCTGTTTCGAGCAGCTCTGGTTCGAGAAGCTCTGGTTCGAGAAGCTCTGGCTCCGGCTCAAGCTGGGGGGACGACGCTTCTGTCCTACGCGTTGGCGGCGGGACGATCGGCAAGTCTTGAGAGGCTCCAGGCGCGATCGAGATTAGGCCCTCGACGAGCGATGCGTCGCCCTCCTCTTCGCCGGTCTCGTCAAAGTCAGAGAGCTCAATCGCTTCGACCTTGGACCCCTCATGGCCGCGCGCCGAATGCGCGAGCGCGGCCGGAGCCCCACCCTCCCGCGGAGATTGCGCGCCAGCCGATGGATAGGGCGTCGCGCTTCTTGGTCTTGGCGTTGCCGCGCCTGGCGTAGCTCTAGGCGCACCCGTCCGAGCCGCGTCGTTCGCCCTGCCGCCGCCGACATCGGCGTCAGACCTCAGGCGACCCGCAGCGTAGTGCCTTTGGAGCGCAGCCTCGATCTGCGACTCGCCCGCAAGCAGCCACCGGACGTTCGTCTGGGCGCCTGTGCAGCTCCGAAGCGCGTCCCGGGCGTCCGGGTCGAGCGGATCGGACGTCGCCACAAAAAGCGTCTCTCGATCTCCGTCGCGCTGCCGAGCAATGGGAATCATTCGATATTCGTGCGCAATCTCTCGGGGGACTAGGGCAAGTACCCGTTCGTGGATGTTTGCTTCGAGTTGGTCGCAGGTGTCGAGACCGAGCTGGCGTCCCAGCGAGTGGAGGAGCCGAATCTCAGTCGTGAGCCGGCGGGCGACGAGTATCTTCCCCAACCGAAGTCCCGTCCGCGCCTGTTCCTCGAACGCGGACCGCATCTTTTCTTCCGGCACGATCCCGAGCTCCACGAGGAGCGCGCCAAGACGCTGCTGGCCCATCAAATCGAGCCTAGTGCCGATCGGTCGCTCAAACAAAGGGCACACGCGCCCACGTTCGAGGACACCATCCGAGGACGGCCCCTGCGAGGACCGGCCCTGCAAGGAGGACAACGTCGCGAGCGCAGCGACGGGCCCGAAGGCCAAAACTTGATGCACCGCCTCATCCGCCTATAGTGGTGCGCATGCGTACAGGTGTCCGAAATGCACTCATCATCGGGGGTCTCGCCGCCCTCATCGCCGCGGCCACCGTCGACGTCGATGGCGCGACGGTGCTTGGTCACCTCCGGCGTGGCCACGTGCCGCCGAGCTTTGGGGCCACGTGGACCAAACTGATCGCAAGCGCCAACGCCTTCTGGGACGAAGTGCAAGCGACCCATTTCGACGACCCCAGCCCACACGAAGACGAAGGGCCCAGAAACGCGGCCGATGAAAAGGCTCTGACGGAAAACCTTCCGCGCGACAGTGTTCGGCGCACGACCATCCTCCGAAACGCCGTGGCTAAGTCCGCCCCCCGATCCGCGCCCACTGAATCTCGCTCGAAGACATCAGCGGTGAAGAAGACACACATCGACGAGCGGATCACGGCCGAACAAAAGAAGGCCTTGAACAAATTGCTCAAACCGTAGACGAAAGAACATGATGCAGGCCGCAAGAGCAATGAAGAGCGCAAGAAGAATGAAGAGCAGCCATCGCCACGTTCGTAGACGTCAGGAACGCATCGGGACGAAGGCGAGGGCCATGCGAGTCGGATCATGCCTGGCGAAGTAAGTACCTGCCCGAAATGCGGCGCATTGATCACGCCCCAACTGAGCCGATGCCGACAATGCAAGACGTATCTCCACGGGACCAACGCCGAAGGCTGGCTGTTTGATCACATCCTCCCTGAGCGCTTGCGCGGCTCGCCGGGTACTGGGCTGATCCTTCTGATGCTCTTCGCGTACTACGTGATGATGGCCGTGTTTGCACGAACGCCGTTGAGCTTCTCGAGCTTCAGCCTTCAGCAGCTCGGGGCCATGTTCGGCCCGTGGATCGAACTCGGGGAGTACTGGCGCTTCGTCACCGCGAACCTTATCCATCACGATCTGATCCACCTCGCGTTCAACACCTCCGCGCTCTTGGTCCTTGGCCCCCTCATCGAGCAAGCGTTCGATCGAAAGAAGATGCTGATCATCTTTGTCATCACCGGCGTCATTTCGATGATGGTCAGCTACCTCTATCACACGCGCATCGCCGGACTGCTGCCCTTCACCGACAATGGCACGTTCGTGACGTCCGGGGGCGCATCCGGGGCCATTTGCGGACTCCTCGGCGCGTGCTGGTATGCGGCCCACAAGATGGGCCCGGCCGGTCGTGATGTTGCCCATGTCATGAAACGATGGGCGATCCTCATCCTGCTCATGGGCCTCGTCCTTCCCGTCGACAACGGCGCGCATATCGGGGGCGGCCTCGCGGGCGCAGCATTGGCCGCCGTGATTCCCATGGGCATGACAAAGACCAACCGAGCGCAGCGCATCCTGTCGGTCTTCATGTTCACGATGTTTGCTGGCGTCGCGGGATGCGTCGGATTGATGCTCACGAACCTCGCCGGCTCTCCAGCGTTTCTCGTGGACGACGCCCAACCCAACTCGTTTTTCCTGTTCACCATCTCGCCCGGAAAGCCTTACAAATTCTCGTCTCAGTGGATGCTCACGCAGGCCTGTTCCGACGCAGCCATCAAGCCGGAGCCGGATCCTGACGCACGCGCGAAATGCGAGCTGGCCCTTCGCGCCAATCCCGGGTACTCGCCGCTCTACGGGCTGGTGGCAGGTCTCTGCGAACGCGACGGGGAGACGGAGCGCGCGGCCGCACTTCGCGCGCTCGTCGCACGTCTCACGAGGATGCAGGCCCTCGGGCGAGGAGATCATGCCCATCTCGCCGCGAGAGATCCTCTGCCTGACCATGGTCAGGCGACTCGCGCCCATGCGGCGTCGCCGCTCTACTGAGGCACCCCTCCGAACAATCCCTTGAAGAAACGATGAACCCTATGGAACGAGGTGACCGGCTCGGCGAACATGAGAATACAGTGCCCCGAGACCACGCTGACGTTCTGCGCCTCGCAAAAAGCAAGCGCATCGTTGCTCTCGGCACCCTGCTGTATCCACAGATGCGTGACACCGACTGCGACCGCCTCACGTACGGCTTGCTCTGTCGCCGCTGGCGGCGTCAAGAACAGTACGCCACCGACCTTCTCGGGTAACGCGGCCAGCGTTGGGTAGCACTTCTCCCCTTGCACCTCGGTCGCATTGGGGTTCACGGGAAACAATCGGTAGCCTTTGCCTCTGAGCTCCTTGGCGGCGTGTGCGCTGAAGGACTGCGGCGCTCGCGACATGCCCACGACCGCGAGCGTCTTTTGGGCAACGAAATCTTGGATGTCCGTTCGGGTGTTCATTTGCAGCTCATCTCCTTTCCCATTGACCGACGACTAACCGCCTTTGCGTGGACTCGCACCTCTTCGAAAGAACGTCAAATGTCGTTCATCGGCCAAGCGGCAACACCTCGACTTCTCTTGGACCTTCGCGCATCGCCCAGGATGCGGTCTAGACGAAACGAACGCTGCCGGCACCGACGATCTGTTCGATGCGATCGACGAGGGTATCGGTCGGCTCGACCCGCAACCTCTCGGCGAGATCCACATCCACCTCACCCAACCCCGCGAGACGCACGACGACGCGCACCGGACACACGCCGTGGCATTCGACCAGCGCATCATGAAGTGCACCGAGATCGACCGCGCCCTGCACTTCGGTGCCGTTCGTCCGCACGCGCGCGCCGTCGAGCGTCACGATCACCGCCTTCGCGCGCGAACCGCGTGCCTCGGCGAGCGGCTTCGCGCCCAGGCACCGAAGGCGCATCCTTTGATTGCCTTCTTCGTCCCCATCCATCGATACCGAAGCCGTTAAGAGCAGCGGCGCGTCGGCCTTCAGGAGCAGCTCGATCTCTCCGAAAACGCGCGCCGATACGGCCATCTCCACCGCGCCCGTCAGGTCTTCGACCGTGACGAACGCCATTCGACCGGAACCATCTCTCAGCGGTCGCTCGCGCAGCGCGGATACGACACAACCCAGGACGACCTCCGCCCGATGCCCTTTCTTCTCCAGGCCGGCGATGGTGGCATTTGTCATCCGCACGAGATCATCCCGATAGCGGTCGAGCGGGTGGCCGCTGACGTAGAATCCGATGGCTTCCTTCTCGAGTCGAAGTCGTTCGAGTTCTGGCCACTCTCGGATCGCCGGGTCATAGACCTCCTTGGGCTTGATCGCCTCTGCAAGCCCTGGCGCCCCGAACAAGGAGGCCTGCCCAACCTCGGAAGCACGCTGCGTCGACCGGGCCGCGTCGATGGCGCGATCGATCGCGTCGAGGAGCTGCGCCCGTGGTCGCTTGAAACAATCGAAGGCCCCCGACCGCACGAGCGTCTCCAACGTCTTGCGATTGAGGTGACGGATCGAGACGCGCTCGCAGAAGTTGTAGAGCGTCGAAAAGCCACCCGCCTTTTCACGAGCGTCCAGGATCGCATGCAGAGCCGCTTCGCCAAGACCTTTGATCGCCCCCAGGCCGAAACGGATCTTGCCTCCGGGTACCGTGAACGAGATGTCGGAGTCATTCACCGTGGGAGGCAGGACCGAGATGCCCATGCTCCTCGCTTCGCTGATGTACTTGACAATGTTTTCGGTACTGTTCGCTTCCGTCGTCAACAGCGCCGCCATGAACTCGACGGGATAGAACGTCTTGAGATAGGCGGTCTGAAAGGTGATCAGCGCATAGGCGGCCGAATGCGACTTATTGAAGCCGTAGCCGGCGAACTTTTCCATCAGGTCGAAGACCTCGGTGGCCTCCTTCTCCGCGATCCCGCGCGCCACGCATCCTTCCGTAAACTTGACGCGCTCTTTGGCCATGACCTCGGGCTTCTTCTTGCCCATCGCGCGTCGCAAGAGATCGGCGCCGCCGAGCGAGTAGCCAGCCATGACCTGCGCGGCCTGCATGACCTGCTCCTGGTAGACGAAACCGCCGTACGTTGGCTTCAGCACATTCTCGAGAAGCGGGTGCGGATAAGTGACCTTCTTGCGCCCGTGCTTGCAGTCGATGAAGTCATCGACCATCCCCGTCTGAAGAGGACCGGGTCGATATAGCGCGACCGCCGCCACGATGTCTTCGAAGCAGTCCGGTTTGAGGCGTTTGAGTAGCTCCTGAAATCCGGTGGACTCGAGTTGGAAGACGCCAAGCGTCTCGCCCCGAGTGATGAGCCGATAAACCTCGGGCTCCTCGAGGGACAACAAGGAACAACGAAGGGCGAAAAGATCCCGCGCCGTCGCATCCGCCGTCGCGACCCCCGTCGCGTCCTCGAGCGCCTTTCGATTCTTGAGCGCGCGTCGAATGTGGGGATGTTTCCAGAGCGCGTCGAAGTCTTGGGCCGCCAACTCACGCTGAATCCGTGCGTTCACATGCTGCTCCGCGTGATAGATCACGTCGAGCGTCTTGAGGCCGAGGAAGTCGAACTTCACGAGGCCCGCGTCTTCGACGTCGGTCATCGAAAACTGCGTCACCATCTCGCCGTCAGTTCCACGGAAGATCGGGACGTGATTCCAAAGTTCGGAATCGGCGATCACGATGCCCGCGGCATGCATACCGGCTTGCCGGTAGAGCCCCTCGAGCTTCAGGGCGATTTCGAGGATCTCACGGTAGACCGGGTTCTCGCGTTGAGCTTCTTTGAGCTTCGGTTCAAGCTCGATCGCCTTCTCGATCGTGATGGGTCGAACATTGCCCTTTTCGTCTTTGTAGGTCGCCGGAAGGAGTTTGGTGAGCGCGTTGACCTCGGCGAAGGGGACTTCGAGGCTCCGCGAGACATCCTTGATGACCGACTTCGCCTTCATCTGGGCGAAGGTCGCGATCTGCCCAACGTGAGAAGCGCCATAACGCTCGGTGACATAGGTGATCACGTCGCCTCGGCGCTCCTGGCAAAAGTCGACGTCGAAGTCGGGCATGCTGACGCGTTCGGGGTTAAGGAATCGTTCGAAGAGAAGGTTGTAGGGGAGTGGATCGAGGTCAGTAATCCGAAGCGCATACGCCACGAGCGACCCGGCGCCCGATCCGCGGCCCGGCCCCACGGGGATGTCGTGTTTCTTCGCCCAGTTGATGAAGTCGGCCACGATGAGGAAGTAGCCGGGGAACTTCATTCCGACGATGATGTCGAGCTCGAGTTTTAGGCGCTGCCGATAGGCTTCGCGGTCGATGTTGTACGTGAGCTCAGTAAAACGGAGCTCGAGCCCAGCCATCGCGCGCTCGATGAGATAGGACTCGAGATCGGCACCATCGGGCGGAACGAACGTCGGAAGCATGGGCTTTCCGAGCTCGAGCTGGAGGTCGATCATGTCGCGAACGCGTACCGTATTCTCGATCGCCTCCGGACAGTCCTGAAAGAGGGCCTTCATCTCTTCCGGCGACCGGATGTAAAACTCATCGCTGCCACGACCGCGGCGCGTCGGATCATCACGCGACTTGCCGTACTGAATCGACATCAAGACATCGTGCGCCGCCGCGTCGTCAGGCATCTTGTAGTGGCAGTCGTTGGTCGCGATGAGGCCGACGTCCTCATCCCGAGCGAGCTGCTTCAGATGGTCGTTGGCCACGGCTTGCTCGGGACGTCTGTTCGCCTGCAACTCGAGGAAAAACTGACCCGGCTCGAAGATCGATTTGAATTCACGAAGTGCCGCCCGAGCGCCATCGAGATCGCCCGAAATCGCGCGCTTCGGGACCTCTCCGCCGAGGCACGCGGTCAGTCCAATGAGTCCGGCCGAGTGCTCCTTCAAGATCGCCTTGTCAATTCGGGGCTTGTAGTAGAAGCCCTCCTGGTACCCCATCGAAACGAGGTACATCAAGTTTCGCCACCCCTCGCGGTTCTTCGCGAGCAGAACGAGGTGGAAGTTCTTTCGCTGCGTTCGGTCGAAACGCCCACCCTCGGCCAAGTACGCCTCACAGCCAAGAATCGGCTTCAGACCTGCGCTCTGCGCTCGCCGATAAAAGTCCACGGCCCCAAACAGGTTTCCGTGGTCAGTGACCGCGCAAGCGTCCATGCCCAGCTCTCCGATCCGAGGACAAAGCTCAGGCATTCGGATGGCGCCATCGAGGAAGCTGTACTGCGTGTGCAGATGAAGGTGGACAAAGTCTGCCATGACGTTCGGACCGCTTTGGTGAGTGAACACTTCGGGCAAGGTCGATCAAGCACTCGAGGCGGATGACCGCTGGCAGGCCCACGCGTGCACATCGGGGTATCACCCGATCCGAGGAATCACAGTCCGCGCTATGCTGGGCGCGTGACGCGCACGAAGCTCGTTGAGCGCGTGATCGGGAGGCTCGCAGCGGTCTTGGCGTTCGGAACGTTCGGGGCGTTCGGAGCGTTCGGGGCGTTCGGGGCGTTCGGGGCGCTTTCGCTCGTGGGATGTGGCGAGAGCGGTATCGTCAGCACAGGGCAGCTCGCGTTCGAATCGGTCGGCATCCAGTTCAATACGCAATCGGTCGGTGGCGTCGAGGCACGCGCTACGAGGATCAAGAACGGATATCCACAAGACCTCTCGATAAGGTCGGTCGAGTTCGAACCCCCGACCTCGGTCTTCGCGGCTCGACTCGACGACGGTCGTACGCTTGCCGGCGCTGTTCTGCGCGGGCGTCGAGCCACCGACGTGAGCATCCTGTTCGGCCCCGAGGCGGCCGAGTCCTATGCAAGCGTGATGACGGTCGAAACCTATGGAGGCACCCGGGCCACCGTGCAACTCTCCGGCATCGGGGAAGTGGTCACGCCCGCACGGCCAGTCGTAGTCCCCGCACGCATCAGGTACTCCGCGCCGATCGAGATCGGGCGCGAAGCGATTGAGACGGTGTTGCTGACCAACGTGGGGCAGGTCGCCGGCACACTTTCGGCACCCAGTGATGGCCCGTTCTCCGTCCGAACCCATGGCGGCGGTGCGATCGAAGACGCCCTGCCCGTGGCCCCCGGCGACGACGTCGTCCTCGATGTGCGCTTTCTCCCCATCACGCTGGGTGAATTCGCATCGACGCTCGAGATCGGCCTCGACGACAACCGAGTTGCGCTCCCGGTCTCCGCCACCTCGACGCCGGCCGGCGTGCTGTCGTGCGATCACGACCAGATCGATTTCGGACCGGTGCCCCGCGGAGAGAAGCGAACGCAGCGCGTATTTTGCCAGGTGTCCGAGGGCCAATACACACTCCAGGGCGTGGGATTTGTCGGAGGGCATTCGGGCCTCTCGGTGGGAAACGTGAACCCTGTCCCGGGCACACAACTCACAACGCTGAGTTTCGACGTCACGTTCACGGCCGAAGGCGCACGGGCGCGTGCGCAGTCGACGCTCCGCGTGACCTCGCTCAGCCGTGCCGCAACCGAGGTTCCGATCTCGACCGAGGTCGATGCGCCCACACCGAGCTCAACCGACTTGTCCATCGGCCTGACGTGGACACCGGTCGGAACCGACCTCGATCTCCATCTCGTCAAACATCCCGGCGCTCCTTACGAAGCGGGAACCGACTGCCACTGGGATGCGAAGACACTCCGCTGGGGCGACCCAACTTCCACGCTGGACGATCCGTTCCTCGACCGAGACGCCGTGCGCGGCCCGGGCAACGAGCAGATCAACCTCATAGACGCGGGCCGCGGGACCTACGACCTATGGGTGCAGTTCTTTGGATTCGAAGGGGAAGTGCCGCTATCCCCCGATGCCCACATCTCATGGTCCATCCGTGGCCTGCTCTCGGCAGAGCACACGCTCGTCCTCGATCGCTGCGGTGACATGTGGAAGGTTGGCACCTTCGACTTCCAGGGTGGCGTGGGCGTCTTCACGCCATCCGGCGAAGTGCTCGACGACTGGGTCGACCGCACGTTTGTCTGCCCTTAGGCAAGATGATGAATAGGGCGCGAGTTCCGGATCAGCGCACCGGGATCGTCACGTCGAAGGAAACCGTCTGCCCAGGTTCGATGCCGTACGCATCCGAGGCGCCCCCAGCAAGCTCGAGAACGAACTGACTGAGCCCACTCACCGACCGAGTCGCGGTGTCGAGTGGCTTCGCCTTCTTCACGATGCCGACGATCTTCCGATCATGGCTGATGAAGATCATGTCGAGAGGAATGAGCGTGTTCTTCATCCAGAACGTCAGGTGCTGCTCACGCGGAAAGATGAACAACATGCCGGCCCGCGCGGGAAGGCTCCAGCGCTCCATGAGGCCGCGCGCCCGATCGGCCGGCGTGTCGGCGATCTCGGCGTCGAAGCTCTCATCGCCTCGGGACGTATGCACCACGACCACAGTCCTCCGAGCCGATGAGGGCTCCGGCGCGCGGTGCGCCTGCTCCGAAGGCGTACAGAAGGCAACCCGCCCGACCAGCCAAAGTCCGGCCGCCAAGCACGTCACCGAAAGGAGACGAAAGCCAAAGGTCCGGCCGCAAATCATCTCTCTCATCCCTCTCGGGCCATAGAACGAAGGGCGCAAAGAGGACAACCCAATCCACGAGGTCACATCTCCGTGAGTGGAGGAGAATGCCGTCCATTGTGGGCATCACCGCATCCTGTTCGCTCGGGCAAAGAGCGTCTAGAATGCCGGAACAGCGCCATGCCGTTAGCTCCCGCCACGACAGCCGAGCCAATCGGGCGAATTGGCCGATTCGCCGTCCTCGCTGAACTTCCTGCCGGCGGCATGGCTCGCGTCTTTCTGTCGAAGAAGGACGGCGCGAGCGATCTCTGTGTCTTGAAGCAGCTCCATGTCGAGCTCGAACGACACTCAACCGCCGCAACTCGGCTCAAACGAGAAGCACACCTCGTTTCTCATCTGAATCATCCGAACATTGCCCGGATCGTCGACGCTGGCGTCGAAGACGGGAAGTTCTGCACCGCAACCGAGTACATTGCCGGGCAGATGCTCGAATCCGTGATGGAGGCACTCGCCAAGAACGGAAGCATCCTCCCGCCGGCGATGAGCGTCTTCATCGCGGCGCAGATTCTCTCGGGCCTCGAGCATGCGCACAACCTGGTGGATCCGGACGGCGTTCCGCTGCGGATCGTGCACCGAGATCTATCCCCACGAAACATCATGGTTGGGTTCAACGGTGACGTGAAGGTGATCGACTTCGGCGTTGCTCAGGGAAAAATCGACGACTTCAAGACCGCCCCCGGCATGATGGTCGGTACGCTCCGCTACATGGCGCCGGAACAAGCGCTGACCCGCAGCACCGACCAACGGACCGATCTCTATACGGTCGCGGTCGTGTTGTACGAAATGCTGACCGGCAAGCCCGTCGTCCAAGAAGGACGAGCCATTCAGGTCCTCACCGCGGTCATCGAAGACTCCCCGCCCATGGCGCACACCGTGAACACGATCCTGCCCCGGGCTCTCGGTGAAGTCGTGGCCAAGGGCTTGGCGAAAGACCCCAGCGATCGTTGGCAAACGGCGAAAGCATTCCGCGATGCCATGCTCGAAGCTGGACGTTCCCTCAACCGCCCCACACGCGAGTATGTAGGTCGACTCGTCCGCGAGCTGTTTCCGGCCGAGGCCCGCGAAGCGGCCCACTATGCGTTGCTCGCCCAGCGACTTCGCAGTCAGGAACGCGCCGTTGAAGCAGCAGCCATCGCGGATCGAACGTCGGTATCGCCGATGCCGACGAATGGCGTCCCCGTCCCCACCAGCGGGAGCAACCGCGCTCTCAGCCTACCCTCGGTGTCGCCGCGGTCATCGAATCTCCCCGCCATCCACCCACGCGAACCATCTCACGCCATGCCCAGCACGGAGGACATCCCACTGCTGTCGGATCGCGATGTGTCGAGCGGCGACTTCGCACGAAGTCCGAGTGGAACGGAAGAAACGCCACTCTCTCTTCCGAGAAGCGACTCAAATGGGGATTGGAACAACGATCCCACGACCCCAGGCGCAGTGGCTCAACCAAGACCCGTGGCGATCGCTGAAGATCTGCTCCCGCTTGACCGGCATCAACCACTCGTCGCGCCCGCGGCGCTCGCCCGTGCCAACTACGCCGCGAGTGATCAGAACGAACCCACGCTTCTGCGCGGCCGGTTCGGCCGCGAAGCCAAAAACGAGAACGACAAGGACGCGGTCGAGCTTCCCACCCGGGTCGGCATCGAGCGCCCCACCCTCGACCTCTCGAGCTCGAGCCCGAGCTACGATCAAGTGGCCTACGCGGAGACTTCGCCGAGCATCCCGGCTCGAGACGAGCTGATCGCACCTCGAATGCCGGTGACGAGCGACCCGGATGCCAAGCCTGCCCGGACCGCCTCCAAGCTCGACGCACACGCGCTCACAACCCTGCCCATGCTCCCGGCCGCACAGCGGCCGATGCCGGTCGTCCAAGTGCCGGCCGAGGTGAAGGTGACGGGCGTCGAAACACGAGAGGACGCCAACTATCTTTCGTCGCTCGAGCAACAGCTCTCGGCCCTCAAGGGCACCATCGGGATGCTCAAGAGCCTCGTGTTCGCGCTGCTCATTATTTCGGGTGTTCTGCTCGGGCTTTCGGTCTTTCTCTTGGCGCGCGCGTCAGAGGATCCGCACGTCATCAAAGCCAACGTCAACGCCGCTCCGCCGTCCCACGCGCCCTAGAGCCAGGGCTCCGGCTCTCAGGCAGGGAGGCGGGCAGGCAGGCAGGCAGGCAGGGATCGGATCGGCCTTCAATCCCCGATCGAACCGGAATCGGCCGGCGCTGCGGTCCCTTGCTCTACGCGCCCGGATGAGGCGCGGCTCTTCATGGCGCGCCTTTGGATACCATCGCAAACGAGGCGCACGATTCCGGGCATCCAGCGGTTCGCCAAGACCGTGGCTCGCCCCTCGAATCCAGGAATGATCTCGAACCGCCCCCGGGCCATGCCACGAAGCAGCGCATCGGCCACATCGTCGGGCGAGAGCATCTTGACACTGCCGGCAAGCGCTCTCGTCTCCTCCGGAAGGTGCTCGAGCTCCGCGGTATGCTGGGGCGTATCCGTATCGGGCGGCAGCAGGATCGTGACGCGAACCCCAAGTGGAGCAAGCTCGGCCCGCAGCGACTCTGAGAATCCGTACAAGGCAAACTTGCTGGCGGCATACGCGGAGTAGCCATAGATCGCCATGACGGAAAGCAGCGACCCAACGTTCACGAGATGCCCGCCGCCCTGCGCGATGAGATGCGGCATAACGGCGCGCGTCATGTTCACGGCCCCGAAGTAGTTGATGTCCATCAGGCGGCGAAAGTACTGGGGGTCTTGTTCCAAGAATCGACCCGGCATCGAAACGCCCGCGTTGTTGATAAGCGCGTTCGCCGGATAGGATTCGAGGTGCGGAGGCAGCTTGGCTTGGATATCCGACTCTGACGAAACATCGAGCGCGAGGGTATGAACGGCCATCCCAGGCAACGCGGCGGCCTGGACCTCACCGCGCGCTTCTTCGAGAAGCCCCTCTCGCCGCGCAACGAGCGTGACGCTGGCGCCCATCGACGCGAGTCGCCTCGCCGTTGCGAGGCCAATACCGCTCGATCCGCCCGTGACGATGACGTGTTTGCCAAGGAAGTACTGCTCGAAACCAGCCATTGCGCTATCCTCTATGAGCCTCCACCCACTCGGTCAATCGGAAACGCGGCCCCGAGCAAACGACCGCCAAAACAGACAGAGATCGCTCAAGACGGGGTTGCAAGCGGAGAGCCGCTCCAACAAGGTCGAAAGCGTTTGAAAATCCGAGGCGTTCACCACATCGCGATCAAGACTCGGCAGCTCGAAGCGGTCGAGTCCTTCTACCGACTCGTCTTGGGGCTCGAAGAGACCACCCGACAGCACGACGAAGCGGGCCTCCGATCGATCTGGTTCAAGGTCGACTCGACCGTAATCCTCATGGTCGAGCGGGCGCCCGCGACCAGTCCCGACCCCACGGCCCAAGAGCGTGAGGGTCGAGGCTTTGCCGTGGTCGCATTCGCGGTCGAAGCGTCAGCCCGCGAGCTTTGGCGCTCATGGCTCGAATCCAAGGGTCATCCGATCGTGCGCGAGACCCAATACACTTTGTACGTCCACGATCCCGACGGAAACCTGGTCGGACTCTCATCATGGCCAACGAGAGCGGAGACACGCGCGTGACGCGATCGAACACCGACCGTCCTGAGGCTGAGGCTGGGGCTGGGGCTGAGCCTAGGGCTGAGCCTAGGGCTGAGGCTGCGACTGAGGCCGAGACCTTCGGGCGCTTGTTCCGGCGTCCCGTCGTGCGCCTATCGATGGCGCTCCACGTCCTCTTGGCGATCGCGCTTTGTTTCGTCCCACTCTTCGATTCGCTCGGCTTCGAACGAGCCTTCGCCACGGGCATCCTCTCGACGATCACCAGCGTCCTCATCGGCGTCGAGGTCGCGCACCGGAGCCGGCTGCGTCAATGTCTCTTGGTCGCAATGCAGCGCAGCTTCCTGCTCGGCGTCATCATGCTGGTGCCTTCGCTCATCGCCGGATGGGTCTTCGAGACGCTGACCATCGCCTGCGATCGAACATCGGGCGTGTTGTTCTTGTTGCTGTGCGCCGGCGGCAACACACTTTTTGCCACTGGCGTCGGCATCGCGATGGGCGCTCGATTCGAGCGACGATGGTCAGCGGGGCTCGCCGCGTTTGCAGCAATCCTGGGTTTGCTCGTCATGTCGCTCTATCGGCTGTACTCGGAGCCGCAAATCTTCCTCTACAACCATGCGCTCGGATATTGGCCAGGCTCGATCTACGACGAGGCGCTCTCGGTCTCGACGACACTCTGGGCGTTTCGCGCAAGCACGGTCTTGTTCACCGTCGCGATCGTCAGCGCCGCGGCCGCTTTCGGGGCACGGGGGGCTTCCAAGCCCAACAACCGCCGGGGCCGACTCGGCGTCGCGCTCGCAAGCCTTGCCGTGGCGGTATGGCTCCAGTCGAGGGGCGAGGAGGCGGGTTTCGATCGCGACCGAAACACGGTGATGAACGCCCTGTCGCGCAAGATCGAAACGCCAGAGTTCGAGATCTTCGTCGACCCGACGGTGACGCCCGAAGCCCTCGAGCACATCAAACAAGATCATGCCTTCCGATACCAGCAGCTCCAGGCATACTTCCACATCACGCCCAAGCAGCGGATCCGAAGCTTCGTCTACCGCGACGAACGGCAGAAGACGATGCTCATGGGCGCCGCAAACACGCAAATCTCGCGACCATGGGCGCACGAGATCCATATCCACGGATTCGACTACCCGCATCCCACGCTGAAGCACGAACTCGCGCACGTCTTTGCGGGGGAAATGGCGACGGGCCTCTTCAAGGTCCCCGCAACGGCACAGATCCTCGTCAACATCGGCGTCGTCGAAGGCATCGCGGTCGCGGCCGATTGGCCGGCCTACGAACTCACGGTGCACGAATGGACACGTGCCATGCGCGCGCTCGAGTTAGCGCCCGATCCGAGAAACTCGCTCTCGGTCTTCGGATTCTGGTCGATCTCTTCGGCCCGAGCCTACACAGTCGCCGGCTCGTTCATTCGGTACTTGGTCGACCGCTATGGCATCGATGCGTTTCGCACACTCTATCAACGCAACGACTTCGAAGCCGCCTATGGGCGCTCTTTGGACGACCTCGCCTCAGAGTGGGCCGAGTTCATCGATCGGATCGAGCTCTCCGATCGCAGCAAGATGATCGCAGAGCATCGGTTCTCTCGCCCCGGAATCTTCCAAAAAACCTGCGCCCGACACACCGCCAACATTCTCGCTCGCGGCTATCGCCGCCTCGGAAACGGAGACATCGAAGGCGCAGCCTCGGACCTCGAGACCGCTTTCGGCTATGCACCCTCCGACGGGGCACCTCTCATCGCGCTGAGCCAGGCGCTCGCGGAAAGGGGGCATTTCGACGCCGCGACCGCACTCGCCGAGCGGGCGGTCGCGCTCCCGGGCGCGACCGCCAAAGGCATCGCGTCAGCGCGCGAAGCACTGGCCATAATCGCGTGGCGGTCCGGGAAGGACCAAGAGGCCCGAACCCAGTTCGAAGCGCTGGGCGACCTCCACCTCTCCGCCAGCCATGTCCGCCTGTGTGCGGCACGGGTTGCTGCGCTGACGCTCGACCCCGGTATCAGGGATCCACTCATGCGCTACCTGGCGGGCGACTTCGCGCGCAATCGAAACCAGGAACAGGCACTCGCATCGCTGGCGGAGCTCGGCTGCGCCCACCCGAACCAGCCCCTTGTGCGCTACCTGCTTGGGCTGAGGCTCGCCCAAGCGGGGCTTTGGGATTCAGCCCGGGGCCACCTGGAGGCAGCCTTGGCCGCCACCGGCGACCTCCGTCTGGGCGTCTTCCACCGTCTGGGCGACTTCCACGACGGGGGTCCTGCACTCCGCCGGAATGCTGAAATGTTCCGTGCCCGAGCGCTCCTTGAGACGGGCCACCCCCACGACGCCGTTGAGGCCTTTCGTCGTCTGGCTCAGGATGCGCCCTCCGAGGCCGACCGGCTCGATGCCGAGGATTGGCAGGCGCGGGCCCAGTTCGTCGCCCTGGGGTCCCGCTAAGGCGGAATACTCTTCGACAGCACGCGGTTTTCGAGCCATAGTGCGGCCGGTCATGCTTTTTGAACGACGATCTTCTCTCTTCAGGGGCGCGGTCGCGGCAAGCTTATTCGGGCTCCTTGGGCTGGGCTGCGCACACGCGAAGATCGCGCGCACCGACATCGATGACACCGAAGAGAACCGCGCGATCATCAAGATCGTAGGGGCCTACCATACCGCCCTCGAACATCTCGATGCCGACGAGCTGCTTTCCCTGGTGAGCCCCGCGTACTACGAAGACAACGGCAACATGGATGCCTCCGACGACTATGATTTCAAGGAGTTGGCGGCGAACCTGCGGGAAGACTTCGCCCACACGAAAGCCATGAAGATTGATCTCCGGGTCGATGCCGTCGAGGTCGACGACGACGAAGCCTACGCCGAGCTCTTCTACACGTACCATGCCCATAACGAATACCCTTCCGGCCTCAAGTGGGAGTCCGGGAGTGACCGCACGCGGCTGCGTCTCCGCCGTACGGACGGTCAGTGGTTGATCGTGGCTGGCCTCTAGGAATTAGTGGCATTTCTGTAGAGTCCTCGCCGAAGGCTCGAATTTACCCTTCATGATTGTTGTTGTTTTTTTCTGGTCACAACCTGTTCGAATGGGCTCACTTGATCAGGCAACGAGCGCAGAGCGGCATGAGGCAGGCGACGGGCGAGATGATCGCCCGCGTGAGCGAGCCGGACAGAGCGCAGAACTGAGGGCTTCAGACCCGGAACCGGGGACTGAAGACTGAAGAAGGTAGGTAGGACGAGATGACGCCACTCCGATTCTTGAAGACATTGCTCCTTGCGGCCCCATTTGCAGTTTGGTTCGCAGCCCATCCGGCAGAGGCCGAAGCATCACGCGGCATCCAAGAAGCCCGTTGTGCGAGTGAACAAAGCCAACGCAGTCGTCATCACCGTGTCCGACGTCCCGCGAATCGTCGCGAGGTGTCGAGACATGCAGTGCCCGAGCTGAACCCGAAAGCCGCCGGTGGTGCGCTCGTGCTGCTGATTGGCGGAACGCTGGTGATGTTGGGCCGTCGCCCCCGCACCGAGGGCTAGCCTCGGGAGACGGATCGCCATCTCACCCAGTTCATGCCATGCACGTGTCTGATGATGGCACGTGTGGGCAAGCAGCACACTGAATTCCTTCGCAACCACGCGCTCCTCATCCTCGGCTGTCTCGCCGTGGTGGCGGAGTTCCTCGTCGTCAGCCTCCGGTACGACGTGGAGCCTCTGCGCACTCAGGGTGGGCTCTGGAGCGCCATCGGGTTTGCGGGCGCGGCGGCCCCGGCGACCCTCGTCGCTCCGCTCTTGTTTTTCATCATGAGCGACCGCGCCCTCCGCGGCGAAGCGAGCGCGCTCCTTCGTCGGCCGCCCCCGTGGCGGGACGTGCTCCTATTCGGTGCGGCGCACCTCATCGCAGTCATCGCGTTCTTCACGGTGACGGGCCATGCTTTGCCGTCGCCCGACCGAGCGTCGGCCACCGGAACCCCTTCCGAAGGGATCGCGCTGCTGTGGTTCTTCTCGGCGGGGGCGGTGATGCTGACGACCGTTCTGACCGTCTTCGAGGGTCGACCTCTCCTCTCCTTCTTGCGGTCCCGCTGGCGAATCGTCCTCCTGGCGATGGGATTGGCGTGCGGCGCCCAGCTTGCCGGGTCGGCCAGCGCGGCTCTGTGGACCCCGTTGTCGAGCGCCACGCTCGAAGGCTCGGCGCGCGTCTTGGTCATGCTGGTGCCCGAGGTCGTCCTCGACCCGGAGTCCTCGGTGCTGGGGACGGACCGCTTCCTCGTGGAGGTCGCCCCCGAGTGCTCAGGGATCGAGGGCATTGGACTCATCCTCGTCTTCCTCGGCGTCTACCTCTGGTTCTTTCGCCGCCAACTTCGCTTCCCGGCCGTACTCATCCTGATTCCCCTGGCCGTCGTCTTCATCTGGGTCGCCAACCTTCTGCGCATCGCGCTCCTGGTCGCCGTCGGTCATTGGCTGTCCCCTGCGATCGCCGTCGGCGGCTTTCATTCGAAGGCGGGCTGGCTCTTCTTCTGCGTCGTCGCTCTATCGATGGTTGGGCTGTCGCGACGTAGCGGACTCTTCGCGCGTACGCGCCCCTCGGCGCCAGCAACGACGCCACCCGCGACCGCGGCACAGTTCGCCTCTGGTCAGCAGACATCCGCGCCGGCGAACCCAACGGCCACGTACGTCGTCCCGTTGTTGGCGCTCACGGGTGGCTCGATGCTGACGGGCCTCTTTGCCGGCGACATCGACTTCGGCTATCCGGTTCGCATCGTCTTCGCGACTCTGGCCATCGCCTGGTTCTGGCGCCATCTCAAGACAGACCTTCGCGGATTCGGATCTTGGACTTCGGTCGCCGTCGGCCTCTTCGTCTTCGCCCTCTGGATGGTGCTGGAGCCTCAGGACGTCGACCGCGCCGAAAAATCGGCGGCGTTTCGAGATGCCTTAGGAAGCCTCGACCCGATGGCCCGCGGCGCCTTCCTTGGGCTTCGGATCTTGGGGTCGACGCTCATCGTACCGATCGTCGAAGAGCTCGCATTTCGCGGATACCTCCAGCGAAGATTGCTCGATCGTGACTTCGTCCACGTCCCATTCGACCGCTTTGGCTGGGTTTCATTTCTTGGATCCTCGGTCGCGTTTGGTCTTCTTCATCAGCGGTGGGTCGCTGGGATTCTCGCTGGCATGCTGTTCTCATGGGCCCAATATCGCCGCGGCCGCCTCCAAGATGCCGTCACTGCGCACGTCGTGGCCAACCTGCTCATCGCCGGGGTCGCGGTGATCGGCGGTGACTACGCGCTTTGGATGTGACTTTTTGCGAGCAAGTTCTCCGCCCCACCATCCAAGAATGCACGCAGTTGCTGCATCGCATGTCGATAGTCCAAGTAGCGCTCCCCTTTTTTGCGCTTCAGCTCGAACTGAACCAGGCGCTCGATCACGGTATGCACCGCTTGACGGCGCAAGACCTCGGGTAGCATCGCCCGTTCGACGCTCGACAGAGGTCTGACGCTTTCATACCCCGCAAGCAACGCGTTCACCCGTGTCTTGTGGAAGCTGCCCGCCGGCCCACCCTTCTGCTCGACCGTCGGAACCCAACACCATTGCGTCAGTACGCGCGCAACATCTTCGAGCGGGGGCCCCGTGTGGGCGCGTTCGAAGGACACGAGCGCAACGATCTCGTCTTGAAGGAAGCGAACAGACGGTATCGAAAGATCGCCGTGGAGCACGCATCGCGGCTGCTCAGGCGGCGCTGCGGTCACTCGGTTGGCCTTCGGGTCCGACTTGACGCCGCCCACGCCGACGCGGCGTCCTCCGTCAGCGCCGGGCACGGCGTTGGGCGCGGAGTTGGGGACGGCGTTGGGCAGGGCGTTGGGCTCGGCGTCGCCGCCCTTCGGTCCGTTGTCCATCGCGAGCGATGGACGGTGGACCTGAGCTTCGAGGAGGGCCACGTCGCGCGCAACGCGACGCGGCAGACGGCCCTTCTCGACGGCTCGCTGAAGCCGCGACAGGAGCTTGGCCTGTCGTTCGCCTGCGCGTTGTTCGGCGACCCGCTCGCGATTGAAGTTGAGGGTCAGCGTATGGAGCTTCGCCAGGAGCTCCGCGAGCGCACCGACGTGTTTCGGCCGAATCTCGAACATCCCCAATGCCCGCCCCGGACTATCGGTGAACAACGAGACATAGCGTCCTCGACTGGACCATGGAATGAACGTCCCTTGGGCGACATTGGGCACGAGCTGCGGAACCGCGAACCCGTGCGTGCCCAGGTGGAGCAGGACCTCCTTCTCAAAGATCATGTCGAAAGTGCGCCGTCGTTCAGCGAGCCGAAGAACATACCACGTACCGCCGACCAACACGCGATAAGCGATGCTCGACCCGCCAAGATCGATTTCGCGGCAGACCTCGGGTTCATCGAGGTGATACAGGGAGAGAATCGAACGGATCTGCTCCTGGTTGAGTCCCGCGGGTGCCGACACCGCTTCAAATCTAACGCAAAAACTGGGCGACCGTAACAATCAGCGGGGCCCCAAACTCTCCCCGAATAACCCTATCAGGGCAGCAACGACCTCGCTCGTCCGCTCAACATGAAGGTTGTGGCCGGCACCCTCGATCGTCGCGACCGTGCAACCCGCGCGTTCATAGCGTGCGACATCCTCGGCTTGGACGAAGTCGGACAACCCACCTCGCACGCAGTCGACACGCATGCGCCCCCCTTCGACGACAGGCCAAAGATCTACATCGCGCAATCGTTCTCGAAAGTCGGCGAGCGCCTTTCGGTCGAAGCGCCACATGGAGCGGCCATCCTCGGCCCGCTCGAGATTGGTGAGAAGCCACTCGACGACGCTCTCTGGGAGCTCGCCCGAACGTCGCAGCGCATCGCGCATTTCGTCGCGCGTCGACGTGGAATCGGGCGCCGCCAACAGGTTCCGAAGAACGATCTCGGGCGAGCGTCCCTCGAGACGAAGGGTTGGTGTCACATCCAAGACGACGACGCGCTCCACGTCCTCGGGATGATCGCAGGCCCATTGAAGGGCCACCACACCCCCGAGAGAATGCCCGACAATGGACACCCGGTGCGCAAGACCTGCTGACCGGCAGTGTGCGCGCACCTCCGTCGCCATGTCTCTCAGGGTCGTCCCGAGCGGCATGGTCGGTGCCATCCCGTGACCCAAGAGATCCACCAGATACAATCGAACGACCTGCCGTTCGGTCCATTGCCTCGCCATCGCGGCGAGGTTCCGGTGAGACCCGAGAAAACCGTGGAGAACAACGATGGACGGCTGGGTCTGGTCCTCGGATTGGGATGGTTGCGGCGCGGGCCACACGGAGGACCGAGGACGAGCGGACGGGCCTTGTCTCACGGCCGCCGCAACCGGGGTGACCGGCGACGTCATGGGCGGTCATCACCCAGCCAGCGAGCGCTGATCATCCGACCTTGCCCAGCTTCGAGAATCTCGAGGAGCGCGACATTCAACCGGCTCTGAAGCGCACCGCGCAAGGGCGCCACCGCAAAGCCATATCCTTGGGGCTCGTAGCTCGCCTCGGCGAGCTGAAGCTCTACATCGGGGTGTTCCTGAAGGTAGTGGAGCAACATCGGGCGATCGTGCACCACCGCGTCGGCTTCGCCCGCCAGAACGCGTGCTACCGCCTCGTCGACGCTCCCGACCGGCAGCACACGCGCGCGGTGTCGGTGCGCAAAATCGACGCCCACTGTCCCAGCCACGACGGCCACCTTGCGACCCGACATCTGGTCGGCCGACGACAAGAGACCTTCATCGAGCTGCGCCAACGTCAATGCGGTGGCAATGGCGCCCGTGAGAGAGCTGACCGTAAGGAGCGAGATGATCATCCATACTCCGGAGATCACGCGCCCGAGCGTGGTGACCGGAACCTTGTCTCCATACCCGACCGTGGTCATCGTCACCAGCGCAAACCAGGTCCCAGCCCCGACTCCTTTGCCCACGGCATTCGGGAATTGGCCCTCATTCTTTTTGCGTTCGGCCAGCCAGACCAGCGTGCCGACACCAGCCAAGATCAGAATGAGCATGCCCGTGCCCGCAAAGAAGGCACGATTGAGAAATGGCGCGAAGCGATCCCAGATGACTTGTCGTCGGGTGCTCGCCAGGATCGAAAGGCTCGACTGAAAGTAGGGCTGAAGAAAATGTACCTCGCGACAGCGCGCCGAGGTAATGCTGATCGGCCCGACCACAACGTCCAAACGTCCCGCCGCCACCGCGGCCAAGGCCGCATCCACGGTCGAAAAGACGGAGAAGTCGTAGGAGACCCCCGCCGCTTCGGCCAACAGCCGCCAAATGTCGAGCGACAAGCCACGCGGCGTGGCGCGGTCGGTGATCACAAACGGACTCGACCCCACCACGCCGACCCGAAGTGCTTCGTCCGAAGCCTCCGAAGCGTCCGAAGCATCCGAAGCGCCCGCGGCCTCCGAAGCGTGCGCGGCCTCCGAAGCGCCGGAGGCCGTCGGCGACGGACGAGATCGCGTACCACCGGTGCTTGCCCACACCGGGCCCGAAACGAGGGAGACGGTCAGCCCGGCCAGCAACACGGAAAGCGCCCAGCCCGGCGCAACCGTGCCATCGCCTCTCAGCGCGCCCGTTCTGGAGCTCAGTTCAGACGTCACTCCGGTTCGCGCAGTCGTTCTCGCTCTCGAAGACGAAGTCGACGTCAGCGTCGACGTCAGCGTCGACTTCAAGGTCGACTTCAAGGTCGACGTCCAGGTCGAGGTCGAGGTCGAGGTCGAGGTCGGGCACGGAGGGCGTCGATGCGTCGAAGAGGCAGGCATCGCCTCTAGAATGCGTCATCCATGCATGAGATCCAAGTCCGACGCGGACCGAGGGGCGTCTAGTGCAGAAAGGCAGCAAGCCTCAGCTCGACGTCGGGCCGAACGTGCATTTTTGCCGCATTTTCGGCCTCTTCGAGGCGGCGGCGGGTCTCTTCGTCGAGCGCCCGCCCGCCTACGCGCCCAGCTCTCAAGAACGACTTCTCGATGTGGCCCCGATCGATGAGAAGCTCCGTCACCGGATCGAAGCGATGCTCTTCGCGCTTCATGGAGTCGAAGCGGGCCTTCTCGAGAACATCGTCGAGCACGGCACGCTCGAGCTTGTGTCCAGGCATCAAGAACGTCGCAAGTTCCGAAATTACACGGTCTGGCGCACGTTTCAGGTCCTCGTAGCGGAGGATCTTGACGGTGGGATCATCTCGAAAGCGCATCCACCCAAAGACGTGTTTCCACCAGGATCCGTACTGAAGCCGACCGGCGACGAAGCGCTCAACAAAGGATCCGAAGTCGTCGGCGTATGCGAGGTGACTCCGATAGAACTCGTAGTAGGACACGAGCACGTCTTCGACGCGCCGAAACACATACACGAAGCGGCCGGTCTTTGGCAGCCAACGGCGCGGAAGATGACTCTTGAAGACCCGCGGCGACGGCCTCTCCCTGAAGTCAGCCGCGGTTCGCGAGCCAAGCGCCAGACTCCGCTCGAACCAGGGCTGAACCTCCGAGATGTGGCGGAAATCGACGCGACGATCCGACGTGAGGAGATAAAGAATGAACTGAACCCACGTCGTACCGGAGCGTGGGTAGCTCGAAACGAACACATCATCGGGACGGGACTCGAACTCCGCTGCCCCATGCAAGAAGCGCGCGGCCCGCGCGGCATCTTGTACACATGCGTCAGCGCGCGTAAGCACGCGTGCCGCGCTCGAAAGCCCAGGCGTCAAGACACGACGAGCCAGCGACTTCTCCATCCATCCCCTTATTCGTGCGCGTCACCGCCCTTGCGCGAGATCAGGCCGCCAACTTCCGAATGATCGCCTGGATGCACTCCTCAGGCTTCCCGCGGGGCGTGCCACGAAGGTCGGCCAGACTCTTCGCGATCGCCTTCAGGTGGTTCCGAACGGCCCGTACCGTAGGCTCGGAGACGTGATGACGGGCGGCCTCGATCTTCTGAAAAACGTTTTCGTTCTCGCCCATGCATATCCGCTTGCTTGGCTCGATGGCAACGTACGGAGGCGCTTTGTTCTTGCGGTCGTCGAGCACCCGACCCGGCTTGCAGTAAACCGACGGGATGCGCGCTGACGTCCAGCTTTCGGCGAGTCGATCGAACACCTGCTCGTCGGCCTTGGCGTGGTGACGCGACTTTGGGCCGAGCGTCCAGCCTACTTTGACAATGCCTCCCCATCGCTCATTGAGCAGCATGACGTCTCCGGCTTGACGCACGATGTAGGGATGGGCGTCGCCGGCGCGCACACGGATGTCCTTCAGCAACGCTCGGTGGGCACGCTCGCGATGCAAGTCGGACGCACGCAGTATCTCCAAATGCTCGAAATGCAGGCGCTCCTTCATCGCGAGCAGCCAGCTTTCGGTCTCGCGAGCGCGCGCCTCGACGGAAGCGACCGGAAAACGGTTCGAGAGCGCGTGCTCGTCGGCGATGAGGACGAGAATGCGCTTCGCACCCATCGTGTGCCGCATGCGCTCGGCGGGAACGAGCATACCGAGCACGTCGACAGGCAGCGCGCGAGACAAAGACGTCGCGGAACACAAGCCGAGGCCCATGAAGATCGTCTCCGGTGAGGAAGCGCCGGCGAATCGCTCGATGGAGGAGAGCGAAACGTTCGTCTCTATCAGCGGCTCCTGGCGGATCGTCTCCCTCACCGGGACGGTCCAGTCGAACCTCGTTAGGGAGGCATTCCCATGGGGTACGGTGTCTGTGCGCGATCGCGGGACCGTCAGGCCCCGCGCTTGAGACACCTCATTCACGCTTCTCAGTCTATTGATGCTGGGCTCATGAGCAAGGGCCGATCATCAGACTCTCGACGTCCCCATTTCGCAGGGTCCTGTGCTAACGTTCTCGTCGAAGATGAAAGGCGCACGATATTCACTGCCGATCATCGTGGTTGCAGCATCGCAGCTGTGTGCCGCGTCACCGCGAGATGACGACAGACAGGGGGGATCCTCGGAAAAGCTCCCCACAATTCGTCTTCTGGGACCTGACATGACGAGCTGGACGGCCGAATTCGAGGGACTGGGGCCGCTTCACATCGAGCAGACATCGGCCCGCTATCCCTACTTCGTGATGGCCAGTCGCTTCTCGGCCCCGATCTACGACACCTATCGGAGGGGGCGGGAGATTGTCGGCGGCATGTGGCGCGGAGGCACCAAGAGCGGACGACGGGTGCGCACAAAGGAGACGTGTCAGCGAGGACAGGGGCGTTGGTACAAACTGCGCGGGGGCGGGTACGTCTGCAACCGTGTCGGATTCACGGTGAGTCGCGCAAAGCCACGCCTTGTTACGCGTCAACGCGACCCCGCCGTCGAAGCGCCGCTTCCTTTTCGCTATGCGAGGGTCATCGACAAGGGCGCTCTTCGCCTCAATCGCCTCCCAACGCGGACCGAGCTGCGAACACTCGACGCCCGACGATGGACAAAGGGCAACGCCCCCAAGATCGTCGCCGAAGAAATGTTCGGGGATTTCTTCTTGTCCATCGATCAGGAGCGGAAACACCTTGGCCGACGGTACTACCGCACGGTGCGCGGACAGTATGTACGCGCCGAAGCCATCCAGCTTCGTGATCCGCCCCCGATGCTCGGGGTCCGACTCACACGAGACGACGCCAACGCACAAGACAGCGCCGAATCAGGACCCTACGACTCGGGCAGTGATCTCGCGATCACCGACCTCCCCGTCGCCTTCACCTACGGCGAAGAAGAGCGCTTTGTCTTCTGCCGGAGCGCCGACGACGCACTCGAACGCTGTGGAACCGCGGACAAGCACGCGCGATTCTCGGTGCGCGGTGCACTCACGATCGATGGGGACCGCTACGTCCGGGGTCAGCCCGGATGGCTGGTAAAACGTGAAGCGGTAAGGATTGCGCGGGCCATCGACCCGCCGGCCAAGATCAAAGGCGACATGCGCTGGGTCCACATCGATCTGAGCGAACAGACGTTGGTCGCTTACGAAGGAGACACCCCCGTCTACGCTACCCTGATCTCGAGCGGCAAACCGGGACGCGATACTCCAACCGGCCTCTATCGCATCGAACGCAAATACCTAACGCGCACGATGCGCGGCCAAGACGAAGTCGACGGTGTGTACCACGTCGAAGACGTACCGTGGACGATGTACTATCGTGGAGCCTACGCGGTACACGGAGCGTACTGGCACAACGTCTTCGGCCAAACGCGTAGCCATGGCTGCACCAACCTGGCCCCAGCCGACGCGCGGTGGCTCTATCACTTCACTTCGCCCCGAGTCCCCAAAGGCTGGCATTCGGTGCAGGAGGCCGTCGGTACCTACGTATACTTCACGCAAAGGGACGACGGGTAAGACAATGACCCCAACGCCGCTCGACCGATCCGTTCGCTGGGTTCGGGCGGGAGGTCCGGGCTTGGAGGTCCGAGCGGACGGTGGTGAGACGTTCAAGTCGTATAGTCGGCGTTGATCTTCACGTAGTCGTAGGAGAGATCGCACGTCCAGATGCGCGTCGAGGACGAGCCCTGTTTGAAATCGAGTAGGAGGTCGATCTCGGCCTGCTTCAAGGTCTCTTGAGCGCTGGCCAGGGTCACATCGTCCGCAACTCGGCCGTCGGTCGCGATGCGAACCCCATTGACCGAGACGTCCAGGCGCTCGGGGTCCATGCCGGTACGAGCCTTGCCGACAGCCATCGCAAGGCGTCCCCAGTTCAGATCTTGCCCAAAAAATGCAGTCTTCACGAGCGGAGAGTTCGCGATCGAAAAGGCAACCGCATTGGCCGCAAGAACGGTCGTCGCGTGCTCGATACGAACAGTAATGAGCTTCGTCGCCCCCTCACCGTCTCGTACGATGTCAATGGCGCACGCCTCCATGAGGGCCGTCAGGTGGGCCTCGAACGCGGCGTAGGCCGAACGTTGATCGAGATCGATCACCGGATTGCCCGCCGCGCCATTGGCCAGCAGGAAGACGCTGTCGTTCGTGCTCGTGTCGCCGTCGATCGTGATGCAGTTGAAAGATCGGGCGGCGGCTGAACTCAAGGCGGATCGAAGCGCGCGCGGCGCAATGGCAGCGTCGGTGATCGCGCACGACAACATCGTCGCCATGTTGGGCATGATCATCCCGGCCCCCTTCGCGCAAGCCGCGAGATGAATCGTGTGGCCGTTGAGCTCGAAAGCCACGCAGCGTTCTTTCGTCCGAGTGTCGGTCGTCAAGATCGCCCGCGCAAAGTCGTGCCCCGCCGACGCCGA
Source organism: Deltaproteobacteria bacterium (assembly GCA_016713425.1). Lineage (GTDB taxonomy): Bacteria > Myxococcota > Kuafuiibacteriia > Kuafuiibacteriales > Kuafuiibacteriaceae > JADJPE01. Next base: position 690,698 of record JADJPE010000005.1, read on the forward strand.
TCGCATCTCGATGAGGCGCGGGTACGCGGCCGTCATCGCCTGCACGTCGAACCGACGACCAATGACCCCGGTGGAAGCGACGAAGATCTCGACCTCCGGGACCTCCAGCCGACACGCGAGCTCGGCCACGCAGGTCTCAGCATCCTTCATCCCTTCGGGGCCAGTGTACGCATTGGCCACCCCCGCGTTGATAATGACGGCACGTTTGCGATCGCTCGCCTTGAGATGACGCTGAGAGACGGCGACCGGCGCCGCCTTCACCTCGTTGGTCGTGAAGACCGCCGCGCCATGCGTCTCCTTGTGCTCGGAGAAAATGAGACCAAGGTTCGGACGGTCGTCGCGTCCAACACCAAGAGCCGAAAACGAAAAGCCCGGCACAAAAGAGAGTCCGGCCGTCCCAATCTCAGTCGTCTGCTTCTGATTGCTCATGTTTGAACCTAAACCAAGCCTGTTGAAGGAACAGCTTTCGGCTGGACGTCAGGCAAAGATCAAGCGTCCGGCGTACCGACGAGCGCGGCGCGACGGCCCGGCCAAATCTTCTGCTTGAGGCGGCCCCAGAGTATTCGAACATCCTCGAGAATCGTGTAAAAGGTCGGCACCATCACGAGCGTGAGAACCGTCGCGAAGGCAAGGCCGAAGATCACCGCGACCGCCATGGGCCCCCACCAATCGGCACTGGGGCTTCCGAGGATGAGCTTCCACGCCTTGAAATCGATGGCGACCCCGACGGCCATGGGCACCAGGCCCAGAATCGTCGTGATGGCTGTGAGCATCACCGGTCGGAAACGCGCGGTTCCGGCCTCAACGAGCGCCTCGCGCGTGCTCATACCCTTGGCCTTGAGCTGTTCGACATAGTCGAGGAGCACGATCGTGTTGTTGACCACCACACCGGCCAAAGAAATCACACCGATGCCGGTCATCATGATCCCGAAGGGCGTGGCCGTCAGAATAAGACCCCACAGGACCCCGATCAGCGAAAGAACAACCGATGCGAGGATCAACAGCGGGAGATCGAGGCCGTTGAACTGCGCAACGAGCACGAGCGCGATGAGGAAGATCGCAATCACAAAGGCCGACGCGAGGAACTCCTGGGCATCTCGCTGTTCGTCATTGGCGCCCCCTAGGCGCAGCGATAGACCGGCCGGCGACTCGGCGGCTTCAATCGCTTTCACCACTTCACCACGTACCGTGTTTTCATTGAAACCCTCTGAGACGTCGCCCGAAATCGTGACCACCAACTTCTGGTCGATGTGTCGAATCGATCCGCTGCCGCCGGTCAGCGAGAAGCCGGCGACCGCAGAGAGCGGCACCGGGAAGGTGTCCGGGCTCGTGTCGAGACGACCAGGAATGCGAAGCCCGAGCACAGCCTCCAAGTCGTTCCGGTATCGGGGCGCGAGCTCGACGACGACGTCGTACTCGTCTTCGCCATCCCGCACCGTGCTCGCGACCGCGCCGGCCACGGCGGTCCGAATGGTCATGGCGACCGTTCGCGTGTCGGCGCCAACGCGCTTCACGGCGCCGCGGTCGATACGAAGCCGCATCTCCGGGCGGCCCACGCGATAATCGTCGGCCAAGTCGGTGACCCCGTCGATCGATGAAAGTGTTCGTCGAAATGCTGCGGCATACGCACCGACGCGATCGAAATCGCGCCCCGAGACCTCGACCGCGATCGGATCGCCGACGGGCGGACCCATGCGCTCCTTCTCAATCTCGATCGATGCCCCGGGAATCTCGAGCAGGTGGCGCCGAATGCGGTCGATGGTCTTCGAAGCCAGCTCGACGCGCGCCTTTTCGCCCTCTTTCGCGGTGTTGGCGTCCGGAAGAAAGTCGATCGTGATCCGCGCCTGGTTGCTCACGGCGCTCGCACCATCCATCGGATGGCCCCCACCCGAAACACCCGTCTCGGCGACGAAGACGTCGACGTTCTCTTCCCTCGAGAGAATATCCTCCACCTGCCGGACGATGAGATCCGTCGCCTCGAGATCGGTCCCGTCGGGCGCCCGCACACCGATCGTCGCCCGATTGGGCTCCGTCTGAGGAAAGAACTCCGTACCGTGGTTCAAGAGCCCATACGCCACGAAGGTCCCGATAAGGCTGAGGCCGCCAATCAAGGCCGAGACATAGCGGTGCTCGATCGAAAACCGAAGGATGCGCCGATACGCGGCAAGCCGATCCGGGCGCCGAGGCCGCTCATCCGCCGCATCCAGCCCGTCCTCGTCCTTGGTCTCGCCCGCGGTCTGGGACGAGGTCGGCAAGGAGGCTCCGTCGGGATCGGTGAGCTTACGCGAGCTCCATTTCGGATTCGCTTTCATGAACCGCGCGGTCATCACGGGAAGGACGACGATTGCGACGACCAAAGAGGCCAGGAGAACGACGATGATCGTCTTCGGAAGATAGCCCATGAACTGCCCCATGATGCCCTTCCAGAAGACGACCGGTAGGAACGCGGCGACCGTCGTGGCCGTCGAACCGGTGACCGCCCACGCGACCTCCTTCGTCCCCTCGACCGACGCGTCCCAAAGCGACCGACCCAGCTCGACGTGGCGGTAGATGTTCTCGACGATGACGATGCCGTTGTCGACGAGCATGCCGAGCGCCAAGATCAATGAGAACAAAACGATCATGTTGAGCGTGAAGCCGAACGAGCGGAGGACCAAAATGGCGAGCAGCATCGACAGCGGGATCGAAGTCGCAATGAAGAGACTCGTTCGGAATCCCATCACGAGCATGATGACACCCACGACCAAAATGAGGGCCGTGATGATCCCGTTCTCGAGCTCAGCGACCATGTCGTTGACGAACTTCGATTGGTCGCCCAGCGCACGAAACGTGACGCCCTCCGGCCATCGAGCCGCGTGTTCAGCCGCGAGCTTCTTCGCCGCCTCCGCAACCTCAAGGATGTTGGCGCCGGTTCGCTTGCTGATGGAGACGGTCACCGCTGGCTTGCCGTTCATCCGAGCATAGCTCTGACGGTCGGCGAAATCGTCGACCACCTGGGCGACGTCGCGCACGAAAACCGGCCGATCACCGACCCGCTTGATCGCCACCGCCGCGATCTCGTCCGCCTCCGTCAGCTCTCCCGGGACGCGCAGCAGAAAGGTCGCATCGCCCGTCGTAATGTCTCCGCCTGGGATGTTGATGTTTTCGCTCTGAATCGCGCTGATGACGTCATCGAACTTGAGCCCATAATGCTCGAGGCGGGTCGGATCGAGCTGAACTCGGAACTCGCGCTCTCGCCCGCCGGCAACCTTGGCATCGAGCACACCGGGGAGGCGAAGCGCCTCGTCCGCGAGATCCTCTCCGATCTTCTTGAGACGCTCCTCATCCTGATCGCCCGCAATCGTGAGAATGAGGATGGGAAAGTCGCTAAAGGAAATCTCCCGAATATCCGTGTCTTCGGCGTCGTCCGGGATATCGCCTCGCGCCCGGTCGACCCGGTCGCGCGCCCGCTGCAGCGCGTCTTCGATCACGACCTCGGGTTCGAACTCAAGGCTGATAATGCTCACCCCCTCCGCCGAGGTCGACGACATCTTCTTGACGTCTTTGAGGGAAGCAAGTTCGTTCTCGATCGGAACGGTCACCAGCGATTCGATGTCGGCGGGCGAAACGCCAGGATACGCGGTCACGACCATCACGACCGGGATCTGCACGTCGGGCGCCGCCTCGCGCGGCATGTCAACGTATGTTGCAAGACCAATCACCGTGAGCGCAACGACGGCCGTCCCGATGAGCGGTCCTCGCCGAACAATCCATTCAAGCATGGGGGGCTCCTTCGAGGCGTTGCGGTGGCCGCCAGCAGGTCGATACAGTCATCACCATGAAGTCATCACCATGAACACATGAACGACCGAGGTTCAGGTGTCGCCGAACGAGACGACCCCGTCTTTGCAGCAGGTCCCTTGACGCGTCACGATGATGTTGTCGCCATCGACGAGTTCACGATGCCCGGTCACGATCACCTCATCTCCGGGCGAGACCCCTCGCGTGATCGTCACCTGATCGCGAAGAACGCGCCCGATCTCGACCGGACGCCAAGTCGCGACATCGCCTTCGCGCACAAAGACGCCGTTCCCGCTGCGACGGGTGACCAAGATATACTGAGGCAGCGCCAGCGCTTCCGAGCCAAGCGAGATGTCCGCCTTGACCGTCGCGATCATCCCTGGCCGCAATCGGCCTTCTTCATTCGGGACTCGAACCTCGGCCATGAACGTCCGGGTCTTCAAGTCGGCGGCGGGACCGATCTGGGCGATCTGCCCCCGGTAGATCTGGGAGTCGGCACTCATGACCACCTGGACATCCATCCCTTCGCGCAAGCTCCCGATGTCTCGGTCAGAGATCGACAACGTCACCTTGACCGGGTCGACCTCGACGAGGCGAACCACACGCCCGCCCGGCGGGAGGACCTCGCCGAGTTCCACGAATACGTCAGCGACGACGCCCGCAAACGGGGCCCGCACGCGCGCACGATCCCGGTTGAGCTCAGCCAATTTGTGGCGCGCTTCCGCGGACCTCAATCGAAACGTCGCCGCATCTCGCCGAGCGCGCGTGACGCTCGCGCCCGCTTTCTCGACCACGTTGAGGTCCGTCCGCACACTCTCGAGCTCAGCCAGACTCTGCTCGACCTGGAGCTCGGCCGTCGCAAGGCCGATCGATGCGAGCCCCTGGCCTGCGCGCACCCGTGATCCGAGCTTCACATCCACGCGCTCGACATACCCGCCGAGCGTCGTGCCCAACTCCGCATCACGGTAGCCTTCGACTTCGCCCGGAATCGACAAGTCGAGATGCGGCGTCGTGGCCCGCACGACAGCGACCTCGACCCGCGTTGCCTTGCGCTTGGCGAGCGGTCTGCTCACGACCGATTCCGGCTTGGTCGCGGTCGCATCCGCGCCATTCGCGGGGACGCAGCTCACCGCCGTCACCGTCGCTATGACGAGCGAAGCGCTCGTAAACAGGGAACGAAGAAACCATCGAATGATCACGACGGGGGTGCCTCCTTGAGTCCAAGTCGTTCGAAGAGCGCGCCCACGGCGCGCGCAATCTGAAGCTCCGAAAAACGCGCGTCGAGGTGAGCGCTGACCACGTGGAGCTGCGCGAGGCGCAATGCTTCCTCGGCGTCCAAAACGTCACGTGAGGTGCCATCACCGGCCGCAAGGAGCTGGCGCTTGTCGTGGTAAAATGCCTCGGCCGCATCGAGTTCCTCTTGCGCCGCCTCAATCGACTCGAGCCCCGTGCGCAAAGCCGCGAGGGCCGCCGAAACCTCCACCGCGATGCCATCCTTGACCGAAGCCAGATCGGCCTCGCGGGCGATCATATCAGCCAGAGCCGTCTTTCGTTGGGTTCGGGCGGCCGCGAAATCGTTCGGCGACCAACGAAGATTCACGCCCACCTGCCAAGTCGTCCGAAACTCTTCCACCGACGGAAATACACGACTGTTGGGGTTCGCCACAAGGATCGTCCCGTCGAGCGACAATTTCGGAAGCTGCTCACCGCCGTAGTAAGCGGCCCATTCCCGATTCGTCTCCACGAGCTTCTCGAGCGCTTCGATCTCGGGTCTTTGGCGAAGTGCCTCTTCGAGCGCCGCTCGATAATTCGGGATCGCCACCTTCTTCGGAAGGAACAACTCGTCGGTATGCTCGATCGGCGCGGTCTCGTCCAAGTGAAGCGCGGTGCGCAAGGCCGCCCTCGCCTGCGTGTATCCACCTCGGGCCCGCTGCGCTTCTACGACGGCCCGCGCGACCTGCGCCTTGGCCTGCATCAGGTCACCTCGCGTGGCCAAACCAGCCGCTTCGAGCCGCTCGAGATCTGCGAGATGAAGTCGCAGCACCGCAACCGATCGCTCAGCGACCAAAAGCGCCGCCCGAGCACGAATCGAAACGAAAAACGCTTCGAGCGATCCGAGCGCGACGACCGATCGCTGGGCTTCGGTTTGCGCCGACGCGGCCTGCTCTCCCCAGTGGGCGGCCCGATAACCATGGATAATCGACAGGAAGTATTGAGTGGCTGGAATCGACACACTGCCAACCGCGCTGTAGTTGTCGAGGAGCTGCGGAAACAGATTTCCGAACGACATGCCACCGACATCCAGCGTCCCCTGCTCGACCCGGGACAGTCGCGTATAGCCGAGCGACAAATCAACTCGAGGCACGAAACCAAAAACCGCATTCTCGCGAAGACTCGCCGCCCGCTCCATTTGTGCGTCCGCATTCTTCATGGTCGGACTCGTCTTCACCGCCCTCTCGACGACCTCCGTCAACGAAAGGCCGTCCTTGGCCGGTCGAAGGGCCTCCAAGATGTTGAGTTCCGCCGTCGTCGATGACGCGGTGAGTGAACCGGGCGAGCTCAACGCCGCCAGCGCAAGGAAAGTGGGTAGGGCTGTCATCTCGTGATCCTTCTCGGGTCGGGTCGGGTCGGGGGGGTACTGTATATAACAACCGAGACATCGGTTCAGCAAAGAAGCACCGCCAAAGACACGGGACTGCTCCCAGAGCAGAAGACCGAGGATGGGATTGCGGTTGGGTTGCGCTTGCAGCCCTGGTGCCAAGCGTGGGCTGCCGGCGAGGACGACAAGACGGCGGCCGAAGCCAAGAACCCCCGGCCTCGGCGAGCGAATCGATGAGCGATCGATGAATGGCTACGACGGACGGCAGTGAGCGACAAGGACTGTGATGGGATCGGAGCAACCGGCAACCTTAGCGGCCTCGACCAAACCACGGCACGCGGCTTCAGGGGAAACGGAGTTGCGTACGATCGAGGCGATCCTCGCCTCGTCGAGCGTGCGGTTCAGGGTGTGAGAACAGAGAACGATCGCGTCGTCCGCTTTCAGGTGCTCGCGACGAATCTCGGGATGGCTCTGGACTCGGTGATGATCGCGATTGAACAACGAGCCCGGCACCGGCACCTCCCGTAGGCTCCGGCCGTGGTCGCTCGCGTCGGCGCCGACGCCTGCCCCACACCCTTTGCCCTTGTCGCCTCTCACGTCGTTCGAAGCTCGAGCCGCGCCCCGATCCCAGGCGGCCGCCGCAAGTCGCTCGCCCTTCTCACCCCCAGTAAGGCGGCCGAGCACCCCACCTCGGAGCAGATAGACACTGCCGTGCCCAAAGCTCATCACATGGAGCTCCGGCCAGAGCACATAGGCTGCGCTCAGCATCGTTTGCTGCTCGGCGTCGTCATCGCGAGGGCCCGTCGCTGCGGCGTGCAAGGCCGTCTGCACCGCCTCCTCGAGGTCCTCCGTGGTCGACTCGCGCAAGAATCTCGGGGTCAGCATGCCAACACGTTCCGCCAACTGGGCGAGTACGCGTCCACTCGAGCCAGACCCGGCGACCGAAGCCGATGTGCTCGACGCCGACCCTGGCGTCCGCTCGATGCCCGTCATCGCGAGCAACTTCCCGCGACTGCCACCCACGAGCCCTGTTTGCTCACGAAACGTGAGGCTCGTCTGCTGGACGAACATCGAGTGCACGACGTCGGAGATGAGGTACTGCACTCGCTCCTCATCATGGCCGCACCGGGCGTGGGTCGACACGCCAAAACATTCGACGGAGACGACGGGTGTGACGTCAACCTTGTTGGTGCTCTCCGCTGCGTTAATCTGAAACATGCTGCCCCCTAGGTCGGATTCGTTCCCCATAGAACATTGCCCGACGCCCCGGGCGCAAGGCCTACAGTCCACAAAAGTGCCCGAGTTTCCTTGAAGTCCAGACCCTGGAGGTCTGCATTGCTGAACCATCGACCAGGTCCAGCGCGGTACGTTTTCGGGCGCGCAAGCACCGCCCTCAGGTTCTGAAGGTCCCGGCGCCTGCACGTCCGGCCGGGCTCGCGAGCTCGGTGCAAGTCGGTGTAGGCAACGCGGGGCGAGGTTCGGTGATGCGTCGGCCTTGCGGAAACCTGAATTCGCGCGAATCTGAGTGACGGGTGAGTGGGTGAGTGAACGGAACGGCAAGGCCTCGATCTTCGAACCCGGGCGCGCCATCGGCGACTTCTCGGTGCTGGGACACTGGCCGGACGACGTCCTCGGGCAAAGAAACATCGCCGAGAACGTTCGGGGCGCGGAGTCGCGGCGGCTTTTTGCGCTGCGCGACCTCGGCCGGGCCAACGAGGCATTGTACGGCCGTCTCCTGTCTCTCAGCGAACGCACGCTGAACATCGCGGACGATCACCTCATCCCGGTCTACGAGGTCCTCGTCCACGACGGGCACCTCGTGATCGCAACGCCGTTCGTATCCGGCGAAACGCTGGCTCATCTGACCCGATCGGCTACTCAGAAGATGCCGCGCGGGATCGCCATCGGGATCGCGCTGGAGTTGCTTGAGCTTTGCCGGCGAAGCTCAGCATCGTTCTCGACGGCGATCGGGCGGGGCGAGCTTTCACACGGCAACCTCACGCCGCAGCACGTGCTCATCTCGTATGAGACGGGACGCGTATTCGTCGGCTCCTGGGGTCTCACGGAAGCGCTCCAGAACGTCCATGCCGAGATCGTGCTCCCGCTCGACGAGGCCTACGCCTCTCCGGATCGCAAGCTGGGTGCTCACGCGACGATCGAAGACGACATGTACTCGATCGGGATCATGCTTTGGGACATGCTCACCGGCGTCGATCGAGCCACGAACGCGTCGCGCCGATCCCCGAGCACCTTGGGTCGGCGCAGCAAGCTCCAGCGCCCGAGCACTCACGCGCCCGATATCGACAAGCAACTCGACGATATCGTGATGCGGGCGATCGCGCCGCAATCCAAAGAACGGTTCTCGTCGGTGGGCGATTTCCAGGACGCGCTCACACGATACATGAGTCGACGACTCTCGCGGTTCGACGTAAACGAGGCACTCCACCACCTCGTTCGTCAGCGCTCTTCACACAAGGATGCTGCGCTCTCTTCTCTGATCGAGCGATGGCAGAAGGATGCGCTACGTCGAAGACGTGCGATCGACCGCGCGTTCGCCCAGAAGGCGCGCGCCGATCGCCGCCTGCGAACGCCGCGCTCGAACTCCGGGCTCAACGTCACCGAGCTTCGTAGCTCGGAGGCGATCCCAACGATCGACATTCGACTAGGCGACGGGACCGACGACATCCAAACATCCCACCTCGCCCGTCCACGGACGGCGAACGAAGACGAACGGCTTCGCGAGGCCGCGTTTCTCGACGCCGCCGCGTTTGGTCAAAGGCAAGCCCTCGGTCAAGGCCTGTCGGATGGACGCACCGAGGACCTCGCCGTGATCAAGACCGGGGACTTCTCTTTGCCGAATCCGCCGGCAAAACGAGGTCGCTTGTTTTTTGTCGCACTCCTGCTTCTCCTCAGCGTCGCGTCCGCGACACTCTACGTTCACCTCGCCATGCCCGAAGGGACAGCCACCCTCGAAGGCTGGGCGCAACTGCTCAGGCTGTGGTTGGCTCGGTAGCCCTGGGTGGTCGCCGACCGTCGATTGAACTAGACTCGATCCACGTTGACTTGGACGGATTTTCGGGGATCTCGCGCCCTTAAGAAGCTCGATGCGCAGATCGAGCACGCGAAGCGGGAGGGCGCGTGGAGCAAGGTCGATCAACTCCTTGCGCAGGCGGGTGAGCTCCTCGTCAAGAACAAGCGTCCCCAAGAAGCGATCGATCTCTATGCGCGCGAAGGCAACTACCCTGCGGCCGCCGGCATCGCTGAAGCCCACGGCATGTGGGGCATCTCGGCAAAGCTTTGGCTGAGGGCCAAGGACGAACGGCGCGCGGCCAACGCCTACGAAAAGGACGGCCAACACTTGGCTGCCGCAGAGCTCCTGGAGCGCGCAGGAGACTCCGCGAAGAGCGCGGAGATCTGCGAGGCCGAACACGACCTCGTGCGGGCTGCCAACCTCTACGAGAAGATTGGCCAGAATGTACGCGCCGCACGTCTGTTGGTCCGCGCCATCAAGGGCCAAGGTCGGCAGAGGATCGTTGGACAGGAAGCCTACGAGCTCTGCCGACGGGCCGGTGCCCTGTATGCCGCGGCCGGCGACTTCGGTCGGGCCGTCGCGGTGCTGCGAGCCGGCGGACAGAATCTCTTCGCGGCCCACCTCCTCGCCCAAGCCGGTCGACATGATCAAGCGCTCGAGCTCTACGTGCAGGGCGGCGATCTTCTTTCGGCGGCGGAGGTCGCTCGGACGATGGGCAACGACGCGCTCGCTGCTTCGCTGCTCGGCCGTCGCGCAATGGCCGAAGGTCGCGTCCTCGATGCCGCGAACTATTTCTCGGAGGCCGGAAAGTTCCTCGATGCGGCGCGTCTTTACGAATACGCGCGCGAGCCGCTTCGAGCTGCCGCCGCCTACGAGGAAGCCGGGCTCGCAAGCGCGGCGGCCCAGATCTACCAAGATGCGGGGCGTCTCGAGGACGCCGCTCGCTGCTTCAAGGTGAGCGGCGACGAAGGCGAAGCGAGGAACGCGCTTCGACAGTCACGTCAGCTTCTGCGGGTCGACGGAATGAGTGCCGAACACGCCGATCCGCTGACCATCGCATATACGCATCTCGAGAACGCGCGTCAGGGCCAAGCCGGCGAGTATGAGCGCGTGATCGAGCTGCTGCGCGCGTTTCCCGAGGACCATCCGGACTACCGCCGTGGCCAACGACTTCTCGCGTCGGTACACGCGGAACGAGGGCAACGGCAGCCGGCCATCGCCGTTCTCGAGCGACTCTTGGGTCGACGCGTGCCGGCGCTGTCCGATCTCGGCGCGCTCTACCAAAAGGCCAAACTTCTCGAGATCGACGGACAGATCGCGGCCGCGACCTCCACGTACGAGACGGTCGCAACGCTCGACCCCGGCTACCTCGATGTCAGCCAGCGTCTGTCGGCCCTGCGCGGACAGGTGGCAGCACCCGAACCGGGTGCGCCCCCAACCGGCGACGGCGCGCCACCGACCACTGAACCCGCAGAAATTCGGTCCACGGTGGAAGAAGCCCCCGCCCTCGCCGCCTCATTGGCCAGCTCATCATCCGTATCCGGCTTCCCGGCCGATCACGGCTACCACGAAAAAGCGCCCCCAAGGCCACAGCGTCCAGCTCTCGGCACCGTGCTCCGAGGCCGGTTTCGGATCGAAGCCTGTCTGGGCGAGGGTTCCCAAGCCGCGGTGTATCTCGCGCGAGACGTCGTGCTGGACCGGCTGATCGCCATCAAGTTCTTCAACCACGACGGGCGCGTAACTGAGGCTCAGCTCAACGGGTTCCTGGGCGAGGCACGGCTCGCAGCAAAGGTCCGACACCCGGTTTGCCTCACGGTCTTCGACTTCGGAGAAGAGGACGGAATGATCTTTGTCGCGATGGAATACTTCGCAGGCGCGACAATCAAGCAGCGCCTCGAGCGAGGTCCCATGGCCGTCGATGACGCGCTTCGCGTCGCGAAGGAAATCTCGCATGCGCTCGCGGCCGTCCATAAGGCCGGCATCCTCCACCGCGACGTCAAACCATCCAACATCATGATCGACGACGAAGGCGAGGTGAGGCTCGCCGACTTCGGGGTCGCAGCGCGCGTTGGAGAAGCGTCCTCGGCTCCGGGGACGCTCGTGGGGACGTTGAAGTATATGGCGCCCGAGCAGGGTGCCGGCGCATCCATGGATCATCGCGTCGATATCTATGCACTGGGCGTCGTCTTGCATGAAATGCTCTCCGGCAAATGCCCGTTCGAAGCCACGCTTCAATCGCTCATCCACCGGATGTCAGCACCACCCCCGCCGCTCCCCGCCGGCGTCGCGACGAGCGATGAGCTCCGCTCGATCGTTCGACGATGCCTCGAACCAGACCCCAGCGCTCGCTACACGACCGTGCTCGATCTGACCTCAGCCCTTGAACGCGAGCTCACGATGAGAAGCGCGAGCGCGACGGCGTAAGCACCCGCAAGAGCGACGAACCGACATCGAACGCGAAGCGCCCGACGGCCCAGGGCCTAGGGCCTAGGGCCTAGGGCCTAGGGCCTAGGGCCTAGGGCCTACAGCTCGTGCCAAAAATGTCGTCTTTCTACACATATCATGTTGATACTTCGTAATTGATGACATGTGGGATCGGCGCTATCACGGTGAGGCTGGGACGACTGAGCCCAGCAGAACTCTGCTGAATAGGAGAATGAACATGAAGATCCAGATCCACTTTCGAGGCTTTGACGGTTCGAGCGCACTTCGCGAGCACATCGTGAACCGGTTTCAGACCGAGCTTGGTCGACTTCGGTCGCTCGTGCGATCCGCCGTCGTGATCGTCGCTGACGTCAACGGGCCCCGCGGTGGATCCGACAAGCGCTGTCGAGTGCTCCTGCTCGGGCCTGAGTTCGGTCGAACCACGGCGGCAGATCTGAGCACCGACCCCCAGTTGGCCGTCGATGCCGCGATGGCGCGCGCGGCGCGAGGCGTGTCACGACGGGTAGAGCGTGCGCGCGCCCGAGAGAGACTGCGCGCCGAGCCAGCTTGGAGCATGTGAACAAGTCTCGTTGGCCTAGGGTGTTTTCGGCCAGACGAGCTTACTCGGTTTACACAGAGTCGCAACCACAGTGGTTGCGGGTGGAGCGTGTCATGAGGAATCATATTCGGACGGTCGTCCTCCTAGGGTCTCTTTCGGCCCTCGTTCTCGGGCTGGGCGCGCTGGTTGCGCCCGGCTACCTTTATGTGTTCGGCGCTTTGGCTCTGGCGATGAACCTCGGGGCCTATTTCTTCTCGGACCGAATCGTGTTGCGCATGCATGGCGCTCGCGAGGTGAGCCCGAGCGAGGCGCCCGACCTGCATCAGATGGTGCGCGAGCTGTCGCGCGAGGCAGGAATTCCAAAGCCACGAGTTTGCCTGATGCCCGAGGACCAGCCGAATGCCTTCGCCACCGGACGCAACCCCAAACACGGGGTCGTGGCGGTCACCGAGGGTCTCGTCCGGGTGCTTGATCGCCGCGAGCTGCGGGCCGTCATTGCCCACGAACTCGCACACATCAAGAACCGCGACATCCTCGTTTCGAGCATCGCCGCCGCCGCAGCGTCGCTCATCACGTATGTCGCACAGATGCTAACCTTCAGCTCAATCTTCGGCGGAAGCGATGAAGAGGAGAACTCTGGGCAAGGGGCCGGTGCGATCGTCGTGGCTCTGGTCGCGCCTATCGCCGCGACCTTGATCCAACTTGGCATCTCACGGTCCCGCGAATATCTCGCGGATGAGACGGGTGCACGTCTATGCGGTGACCCGGAGGCCTTGGCAAGTGCGCTCCTGAAGCTTCAGGCCGCGCCAGCCTCGGAAGACGGCGCAGGTGTCACCACGCCGACCCCGGCTACGGCGAGCCTCTTCATCGTCAACCCGATGCGGTCCGTGAGCTCTGTTGCCGGCTTGTTCTCGACCCATCCCGCGACCGAACGGCGCGTGATGCGGCTCAGGGCGCTTGCAGCAGAAGGCCGAAGAAACGGCGCACGCACTTCGCCGGGGCGTCCGATGGCTTCGGCGACCTCTTTCTAGTCGCTCCACCCCAAGGTCATCCTACGGGAACTGGGTAACGAAACGGAGAAACTGCGAGCGTGGATCGACGCAGCCCATACCAGTGGTCCTCCGATACTCGAACACGCGACGGGAGGAGGTGGCGGCGCCTCACGTAGGACGTCGGCGATGGTCGCGGGCTCACCGAGCGGCGTCCAGTGGCAGCCAGACGAGGACAAGGCCGTTCCAGACGAGGTGCGCGACCAGGCTGGGGATCAAGCTCCCCGTGACCGCGCGAAGCGTGCTCCACACGAGGCCGCACCCGAGTGCAGCCGCGAAGAGCACCGGTGATCCGAGAGGCGCGTGGACCAGCGCGTAGATCAGGGTCACGAGGGCGATGATGACCTGCACGCGGACCCGGTTCTGGGCGCCGAACCGGTGCGAAATGGCGTTCTGCACCACGCCCCGCCAGACCATCTCCTCGCTGAAGATGACAGGGAAGAGCGCCACGAAAGCGATGAGTGGTGATGTAACGCGGAACGCGGCGTAGAGCCGCTCTGTGTCGGCCACGATGACGGGCAGCATGCGGGACAGCACGGGATAAAGCAGATAGGTCGCGACGGTCATGGCGCCGCCGGCGGTCAGGCCAAGGAGAACCAGCTTCAGACTCGGCCGCAGAAGCGACGCCATGGCTGTGCGGTCGAGTACCCATATGGCCACACCGAGGGCCACGGCGGTTCCACCCAGGCTTATCCAGATGCCGAACGGGCGCGCGCTTGTCGCGGCAAACCACATCACGATGCTGACCAACGCCAGCCTCTCGGATCCGCCGGCGTTCATCTCGAATGCCCTTCGTGGCTCCGCAATCGCTCGACCGCACCCCAAGGGCCTGGAACGTGGCCCCCATCTCCACGCTCGGCTTGTAAGGCAAGGCTCGCAGCCTCCGCGAAGGGCAGGCAGTTCGTGTGGTCGATGAGCTGCCAGAAGCGATCATCGCGGGCGAGCAAGTCCTCAGTCAGGCCGACCACGACCTCTCGCGCCACCGACCACTTGGCGCGCGTGACGAAACGAACCCAAAGTGAGGACAACTGAGGCGAAAGCAACGGGACTTCGATTGTACGAGGCGGCGGAAGCGCCATCACGCGTGCCGTCTCCTCGAGGATCTCTTTGCCGGAGAGCGTGACGGGTCCAGGAATGTCGAACCACGCGCTGGACGACAACGGCATTTCGAGCGCTCTAACCAAGGCGATGGCGACATCGTTGATGGCCACCGGCTGGGTCCGCGATTTGAGCCAACGGGGCAAGACCATGACCGGCAAGCGTGCGGCCAGATCGCGGACGATGAGCCAACTCAGACTTCCGTAGCCGACGATCATGCTCGCGCGCAGCTCGACGGTCGGGACCGGGCCTGCGCGCAGCGCCTCGCCCACATCGAGTCGGCTGCGTAGATGATCGGAGCCCCTTCCGACCTGCGCGACGCCCCCGAGGTAGACAATGCGCTCGACGCCGGCCACAGCCGCCGCCTTCGAAAAGGTCGAAGCGGCCTCGACCTCCTGCCGGTGGTAGTCCGGGCCCTCCCCGATCCCGTGGACCAGATAAAGAGCCGCCCGGCAGCCCTCGAGCGCGGTCGCGCAGGTCCTGCCGTCGCCGACGTCACCGCCCACCCACTCGAGGTCGGGCCAGGATCGCCGTGCCCGCGCGGCGTTTCGAGTCAAACCTCGAACGTGCCAGCCGTCCGCGGCGAGCGCTCGTCTCACGGCGCCGCCGACGAAACCGGTTGCGCCCGTCAGAAGGATAGTTCTTTGCTGCATCTGGTTGGCCTTGTCCGTGAGGACCGTTCTGAAGACAGCCCCTACCCCTAGTATCGAGACAACCCGTATCCGACAACCCGGCGCGCGTCATTCGTTGCGCCGATCGACGAGAACAAGCTGTAGGCCGCCCCGAGATACTCGCCCGCGCGATCGGCCGCGTCGCCTTCCTTGAAGAGGAAGCCGAACCACTCGAAGACGTGTGCAAGCCCGTCGGCGTCCCCCACCGAAGAGAAACAAAGCTCCGCTTCACGAAGCGCACGGTATGCGTCTTCCGGACGCCCGGCTCGCCACAGGAAGGCAGCCCCGTTGAGGCGCGCAACCCCTTCGGCGCGCACCAGCCCTTGCGACGCGAACGCGCGCGCGAGCTCGACCCAGCGCGAGAGATCTTCGTGGCTTCGACACCACGCCTCGCAGAGCCTCGGGTCGACGTAAATGAGAAGGTCCGGCTCAGCCGTCATCGCCCCGAGAATCCGCTCGTAGTGAGGCCGAACCTTCGCCGGCACCTCCGTCCCGATCGGCTCGCGCATTTGTGCGGCAGAAGGCGGCGCCTCGAGGGCTCGAGTCGCCGAGCATCCAGCCAAGGACGTAAGGCCAGACGTGAAAACGACAAAGACCACGAAGACCGCGAACGCACTAGAAGCAGCGCCAGAAATACGACCGACGAGATCCGCCCAGAAGCTCATCGGGCCTCGCTCCCCCGAGCCTCGCTCCCGCGCGTCTCGTCCACGAGTCCTCGCAACGTCTCTGCATTCAAGCGAGCGACGAGCCGGATCCGATCAACCGCCCAAGCACCATGGTCGTCGTCTTGGCCCTCAGCGTCACTGAGCTTGTGTCGATTCTCACGCACGACCGGAGCGTCGAGATCGTCACCGAACGTTCGGATGAAGAGATCTTCGGCTACATCCTTGGAGCACTGCATCAACGCCAAAGCACCACCACCATCATCATCCCCATCATCACGCCCATCCGAAGTGCCCCGACGGCGAAAGGCCTCCGCGTGCTGTCTGAAATCCGCGACAATGAGATTGCTCCGAAGCCTCAGCGCATCGCGCGACCTCCCCGCTTGTCGAAAGAGCGCAAAGCTCCGGAGCAAGTCACGAAGAGCCTCCAAGTGAAGCCCGACCGCTGACGAAAGGGATCCTTGATGCTCGTAGTACGAGGCGACCTGACGAAACGGCGTCGTGGGCTTGAGAAGGCGCCGAACAAGCGCCAGATAGGCTCGAGCCCGCTCGATGTCGCCCTTGTATAGACCAAGCTGCTGAATGTTGAGCGCTGAGCTCAAACGCCCCTCGGCATCTTCCTGTTGATCCAGAACCTCGAACGCCCGCGAGAAGCGCTCCTCGGCTCGCGAAGTGCGACCGAGGAGCAGGTCGATGATGCCCAGGTTGTTCTCGAGCACGGCCGACAGGTACCGAATGCCGAGTTCATCGGCGATGCGTCGCGCGCGCTCGAGATACCCCGTCGCTTCATCGTAGCGTCCGAGCTGAATCAGCGCGTGCCCGAGCTCATTCATGATCTCGAGAAGATACGGCTTCTCACCCAGGACCGCGCGATGGGCGAAGGATGCCTTGAGCGCACGAAGCGCGGACGCCACATCGCCCGAACCAAGGAGTGACTTGCCGTAGCCATACAGCGCGAGACTCATGAGGTGACGATCATTCCGCGCCTCACCTCGCGCGAGCAGCGTACGAAAGATCGCCTTCGCGGCGTCCAGTCGGTCCACTCTGATCGCCAACGCCCCGAGAGCCTCTTCGGCTTCCTCCGCCAACACGACCTCCTCGGCCCCAAGCGCGAGCTCGAACGCGCGATAATAGGCCCCAGCCGCAGAGAGAGGGCGCGCCGGCCCCGGAACCTTCGGAGGCAGCCCGCCCGCGTGGACGAAACGGACCGCCGAGAGCACGTGGTCCACGTTGACCGCTTCGATCTCCCAAGCTTCGATCTCCCGCCCACTCGTGAATCCCTCCTCCGCGCGCATGAACACCGCCTTGGAATCCTGTGAGATCAGAGACCAGTTGGTGCAGATCCTCGGCATGCCGCCATCTCGCTCCGCCTCAACGCCGCGGTCGTCCGTATTCGCACGATCGTTCGCATACTCCGCGTCGCTTTGAACCTCTTCGGCGCCTGCTTGGCGATGCTCGGGATCCGTCATCGCGTCGCGCACGCGGCGGGGCGGAAGGCGCCCGAAACGTCCTAGCCGTTCGAGCACTCGCCCCATCAGCAAGGCGATGCGTGGATCTTCCGGCTGGGCCGTCCACGCCCCGTCGAGCTTGGCGAGCGCCCCACGGAGATCTCCCGCGTCAATCCGTTCGTACGCCGAGGCATACGCAGAGAGCGCAGCCGTCGTTCCGATTCGACGAACCGCCCCGGTCTGCCGTTGCTTCTGGGAGACGGCCACCGACGTAGAGGCCGGCGTGGATAGGGTCGACGCAGAGCGCGTCGAGGAAGGAGTGGAAGAAGTGGAAGGAGTGGAAGGAGTGGAAGGAGAGCGAGGAGAGGAAGGAGAGAAGGAAGAGGGACCCGAGGTTCCCGAAGTGCCTGAAGACGTCGAGTCGGCCGAGGCGCTCGAGGCGATAGCATCGATCGCGTTGCTCAGCGCCTTCAAAAGATCGTCTTCGAGCTTGAAGACGTCTTGATAGGGCCGTTCGATGGATCCCGCCTTCACGGTTCTCTGTCGAAAATAGAGGCTGAAAGTCGCCCGGATCCTTCCCCCGCGGACCTGATAATTTCCCGCAACCACAAGATCCGGGAGGAATGCGTCGTTCACCAGCTCTAGCCCCTCGGCTTCCGTAAGTTCAGCCGCCGGAGGAAGGATTGCACGAACAAGCGCCGGCTCCGAAACATGGAGCCCCTCGCGACCGGCGAGCCGACGACTCAGCTCTTCGGTCAATGCAACACCGAGTGATCCATCCGTCTCGGACTCGACGAGCGAGGCACGGAAGGGGAGAATCACGACGGAGATCTGGCCGCTCTCTTCCCTTCGCGAAAGTTGCTTTTGGAGCCGAGCACGCAGGATCTCGCTCTTCGGAATCAACGCCCGTACGAAATAGCGATACGTCGCGTTCTGAGCCGTCAGCGGCGAGTCGACAATCTTTTCCCAATACGCCGCCTCCATGCGTACTCCGCGGAGCTGAGCGTTCGAGTGCGTTCGCACGACGGACGAAACATCGCTTTCGTCCACTTCCCCTTCCGTCGTCCGGCCAGAGCTCTCCTCCGCTCGGAAGTCCGACGTGACCTCGACCGCAATGAAGTTCGAAACCGCCGCCAACGCATCGCGCTCGGCTTGCACCTTGGCCTCATCGAGCGTCACGCCTGATGACTGCCCCGTGAAACGAACGGCCGAAACATCACCGACTTGGAGCGACCGCGTCCACATGGGCGGGAACTCCGCGCTGGCATCCACGACACGCGGCCGGAGGACATCGAGACTGAGCGTCGGGTGCTGCCGTATCGTCGCCGCGGACAACTGGGGACGGCAGGAGAAAAGCAACGGGAACACAAGAAGCGTCAGCGCCCAGAGCGGCATCCCCCTGAGCCGCATCCCCCTGAGCGCCCGACCAACCATCGGCAGCCTCACCACGGGTACCCGGACCCGCCGCCTGGCCCGCCAGCTCAAACCCAGTTCATCGCGCGCCTCGAACAGCACGACGCCGACGGCGGGCGTCGCACCACAGCTCTTGCATGCTTCAACGACCACGCGCGAACCCCCGCCAGTCAAAGACGACGCCGATCGACGTCGATGAAAGCGTCTCGTGCTGTCCGTCGCGCTCAATCGACGTTCGGCCAAGCGTCAAATCCAGACCCAACGCGGTCGAATCGTTGTCGACCAAGAAGGCTCGCACCCGGTGCTCGAGACGCGAGAGATCGAAAGGCGGCGCCTTGCCGCCGAATATCCTCGGCAAGAACATGTATTCGGCTTCGCCCGTCAAGCCGCGAGCGACGCGATACGAACCCCTCGCGCCCACCACAGGGGCCCAGCGAGGCGACGTCGACCACCACGTGCGCCCGCCAAGACGCCCCTCGATCCCGCCGCTGACCGAGATCCCAACCGGCTCTCCGTCGGCAGCCCTCACGAGCCACCCGGCAATCCGCAGTCCACCTTCCAGGACGAAAGACGAACCATGATCGTCGAACCATGGCTCAGCCGAACTCCACCCCAGCTTCAACTCGCCTTCAGTACCCACAAACTCCTCTTGCGAGCTCAAATGCGCGATGAAGTTCAAGGTCAAGGTGGTCTCTCCATACGACACGAGCCCGATATCGATCTTAGAGGGACGCTTCCCGAACTCATAGCCCGCCTGAACGGCATAGCTGAAGTCGCTGCGACGTCGGGCGTTGCGGCGGAGCCCGCCCAAATGCCGTCGGTGGACGGGGCCTCGTTCGGAGTCCGAGGCGGCCGAGGGACCGTCTGAAGCTCCGTCCAAGATTCCATCTGGCGCCCCCTTTGGGTCATCGCGCGTCGAGGCCCGCATGGAACGCGCCAGAGCAAGCCCAACGTCCCCGTAGCGCGCGCAGAGCGCGTCCAGAAACGGTGCCTCGTCGGGCGAAATCAAGATCGCGTGGAGGAGCGCATATTCGGCTTCCCGCCCGCGACCGTGGCGCTCCGCGGTGTTGGCTGGTGATCGCGTTAGCCCTTCAGTCACCCTCTGCCTCAAGAGCGCAATTCTGGCCGCATCGAGGGCCGACGCAATGCCGCGAGCCTCATCGCGAAACGCGGCCTCGCACGTGGATCCAGAGCTCTCGGGCGTCGCCACGGAGTCCGGGGTCCATGCAAAGTCATGAGCACACGTCCCCGCGATCTCGATCGGCACGTCGGTCGAGAGGCCGAACACTTCGACGCGCGCGCGCCCCACGACAGCCCATCGATGGGTACGCCGGTATTTCTCGCCCGTGAACGCCTTCGTGACCGAAATCTGCTCGATGCGCTCGACCTTGCGCTCGGTCAAGACGCGCTCGAGTGGCGCACAGCCGTCCGGAAGCTCTGGCCGTGCGACACAGACTCCGAGCGCATCATACCTCAGGCAGCGATCCGAGTCGCAGGCCGGGTCACCCACGGCATCGACATAGATCTCCCGGGTCCGCGACCTCCGCACCGGAACGAAGTCCTCGTAGGTCGTCGCAAAGTCAGACTCGACATCATCCGTGGACCGTTCGCACCGCGAAAAAGAAAGCCGAACATAGATATCCGATGAACGATCCGAATGCGCGTCGCTCTGGCGCCCTGGTCCCAAGTGTTCCGAAATCGCGACCGCCGCCCAAGGGCAAGCGTCGCTCGATTGCGGGTCCAAATCCGAGAAGGACGCAGATCCAAAGTCGAGTCTCGTGGTCACGGAACGAAGCTGTCTCACGAGGGCCTCAACGCGTTCCGGAGTCGGCTGGGAGCGCGTGCGCGCCGCAGGCGCAAAGGCCTCATCACCGCCAAAGAGGTTCGCCCCAATGAGGTGAAACAACTCAGCCGACGGCTGCTTATCCTCCATCGCTCTCTTGGCAGCACGGACATGGGCGCGGAGGAGCTTCCTGCTCGTGGCCCTGAACCGCTTCCTCTCGGCGCCACCTCGTTCAAGTACCTCTGAGCGGAGGTACTCCGTCTTCCATTGTTCATGAAGCGCGCGTCGGCGATCATCGCGCCGCGCAGGTTCGTCGAGCCGACACTGGTTCGGGATGGTCACTGGGCTCAGCGCTCGATGCCCTGAAGCGAGCCCGGCAGGACTTGCAGGCGATGAGGCCGAAAGAACGGCTGTAACCGCGACCACGAGCAACAAGGTTGTCCTCCCTAGCGCTCCTCGGCGCTCAACACAACCCTGTGGGCGCGGTCATGGCGCGGCCCGACGTGCCGTCTCGCCCGACGTCACGGACAATTGTGGGCGCCGGGATCGTCGACGAAACGGCCCACGAAGTTCGATCCGTCGGCTTGTCGGAGCGGGACCCCGTTTGCGGTGATGTAGAACTCCATCGTGGCGAGGTCGGATCCCTCTGGCGTCGTCACATAGGGCTCGGTGGTACATCGATAGGGGCGGAAAGGATCGACGCCCGATAGATTGAAGGCGTATCGTGCGTTGTTTCCAGAACGCCCATCGAACGGAACGAAGGCTCGCTCGAACGGCTCATCTTCCGCGTAGCGATACCAGAACTCCACGCTGATCTCGCGCCAAAGATCTGGATTGTTGCGATCCGTGACGTTCTTCTGCCACACCTCGAAGCAAACGTTTCGATACGAAGCGCGCTGCCTCACCCACGTGTCATATGTGAAGCCTTCATTCATCGCGCTGCCACTGCATTCTGTGGCCCCACTGCGCGTGATCGCCACGACCGGCTTGCCGATCCAGCCGACTGGCGCCTGCACGCTAAATCCGAAGTTCTTCCCATAGTTCGAGTCCCACGCTCGGCAACTTGAGCCTGCACCCGTATAGTTCTCGAACCAAACCTCGACGCGAGTGGCATCCGCAGGAATTTGAGTCACGAAGGGAATGGCGAACGCGCTGTTCGCTGGGTTGCCGCCCATAGACCCAAAGGCGCGCACCGAACCCTGGTCCTCTTGTTCGCCCGGAAGGAATCGAACGTGCGCGATGATGTCCCACGCCGGAAATCCGTTGTGCGTACCACGGCACGTTTGCAGTCGACCGAGATCGTACTCGATCGTCAACGCGCCGCCCGCCCTCAAGGCGCCCTCTTGTTCCACCGAACGGGCAAGAAAACGGAGCGTTCCTTCCGCCGCCGTGCTTCTCGGCGGACAGACCGCGTCATCGTCGAGGATTGCAAGCCCGGTTTCGCCAGTAAATTGATACATCCCAAGCGGTTCGTGAACGCGGTTATGGTCGAAGAGTCGGCCGCCCTGAGCAAGCGAGAGATAAGGGATCACGCGCACGACGGTGTTTCGGAGCGCGGTCCCGCTCATTCCTGACGAAGGCATGCCGTCGAAAACGTCGGCCGTGAAGCGTGTGTATCCGCCCACCGACGCGACCTTCGTCGCAGACTGCGTCCGGAATACCTGATCGGCCGCGTTCTGGTAATAGACGAGCGGCGTCAGACCCTCCGAGACCGCGGCGTCCGAAACATCGATTTCGGCCCGCCAAATCCACGAGCCCGCTTGCGTTCGATAGCCTCCTGTCTCATCCGGAATGCGCTGCATCGAACGGAGCACAACCTGACACCGTGTGTCCGCTTGGTCGGTGTCGCCTGCGACGCCGGCCAAGGCCGCTTGGTCATGGGTGACGAGCTCGGATTCTGGAGGTCCCTGACAGCTCAGAGCCAACGGCAAAGTGAGGGACAAGAGGAGATCACGCCTGAACCCAACCCAGGGTCGATGGCTGTGGGGCTTACGGGCAACTTTTTTCCCTAGAGGCAGAATGCGCAACGCGTGTCTTGAACGAGTCATGGGTGGCGAAGAGCGAAGACCCTTTGTGCGCTTTGGGGCAATCCGCCGACCACCGGATGGGAGGGGACCAGCGCCGACAACGGCAGCGACTCGCGCAAGCTATCCTGGACCGTCTAGCCAAGCGCGAACGCCTCGCGTCCTCGTTTGAGGCCGTCCTCGTCTGAGGCCGCCCCGCGTTTTGTCGCCTCGGACGTTCTATGGAGCCTTCGTGGCGCCCGGATGATCGCCCGGATGCTTCAGAACCCGAGTCCAAGCATGTAGTTCGTGAATTCTTGGGAGTTGACGAAGCCCTGCATGACTGAAGCGCGAGTCGCGCCACTCGAGAGTCTTCCGACCCAGTAGTTGAGGCCGCCCGCATCCGGGGCTCGTCGAAAGAACGTACGGTAGAGCGTCGTGACGAACTCAGTGTTCGTCGTGCGCTTCGACGTGTATTCGGCGCTGGTAAGGAATCCGAATGCGATGTCTCGAAACACGGGCTTGGCGTCCAGCCCCAGCGTCATCTTTGCGCTCACCTGGCCGGCCCAATAGGCCAAGCCGCCGCTGTCCGGATTTCGTCCGAGAATCGACGTATAGTAGTGAGTGATAAGCTGGTTCACCGTTGTCGCTGTCGCAGGAAGAGGTAACGTGAAGACCCACATCCCTTCGCCCATGTCGGCTTTCCCGGCGTCTGGCGTGCCGTGCTGTGCCTTGTACATGCCCATGAGCGCCGGCGTCCCGTTGCTGTACGTGAACAACCGCGTGTACTCCTGTGGATTCGCCGGGAGCACGGCGTCGGCGACTCGGCGAGTCGGGTCTGTGCTGTTGAACCCACGTCGCTCGAGGGGCGAATTCGAGCGAGCGATGGCGAGCCGATAACATCCCGTGACCGGGCTCTCGGGGTGAATGCACATGAGGCTCTCTCGCGAATCTCCCGGCGATCGCGTCTGGTAGCCCGGAAATGATGCCTTGTTCCAGCCGCCGACCGCGGCGATGGCATAGACCGACTGCCCATCGCTGTAGATCTGAAATGCGTCGGCCACGCTGTTTTGGCGATTGTCGTTGTCGACGAGACCCCACACCTCGACGGAGCTTGGGTCGTTGGGCTTGATTGCCGACCCTCGACCCTTGATCCCCAAGCGTCCAGTCGACTTGACCTCCAGCTCAATTCCCCGGGTCGTAATATCGATCCAGGGGCCGTTCGAGCGGGCGTGCAGCGCCGTCCAGTAGAGGTAGAGACGGCCCTGATGCACGAGGAGCTTGGGGACCGAGGCGGAGTATACGTTGGACCAATCCGAGGCGTTCGCGTTGCCGCCGTCAACGAGGATGCTCAGCCGGTTTCGGTCGACCGTGCGTCCGTCGTCGGACAACGCGCCCGCGCAGCTGGCGGCCATTGGACCAAAACCCACGCCGTGACACTCGAAGGCCACCCATCGTTGCCCGCCGAATACGACGGTGGATGGGTCATAAGCGGTCGTGATCGACGATGAGGTGCCAGGGACGGGAATGGGCGTGCTCGTGTCGAGAATACGCGCGACCTTCTGGATGGTTCCGTTTGTCAGCCGAGCGAGGGTCAATGACCAGGTAGTGCCCGCACAGCCGCCGGCGGTCAGCTCGCGTCCGAGGAACATGTCTCCTCCGGGGCTGAGCTGTGCGAACGCGACGCTGTTGCAGGAGGAGCTGCTAAGTCGACTCTTGTTCGACGTGAAAACGGACCGCTGGGTGGACGTTGGCGAACCCATGAACCGGGGGATCGTGAACGCGCCGGGACCGCTCACGGGTGTCGACAGGCTCGCTTCATCAAAGGCGTCGCCGTCAGCGCCGTCTTCGCCCGGGCCACACGCGAATCCGGCCAGAGAGACCGTGAGCCCAAGGACAAGCGTCGCGATCGTCCGATCGCGGTCCAGAGTTCTCGAACAACCCGAGCATGTTCGAACGCTCGTCTGAGGTCTGTTGGGGGCGGTGATCTGCATGCCCGGCTGGCAAAGCAAAACGAATGCCGGGGCTCGTTCGAGTCGAAACACGGACTATCCGCGTAGACACCTCCTGGCGGAGTGTCTTGCCGGATAAGACATCCGTTGCTGGCAGTGATCGGCCGTCGAATCTAAACCGCCGGTGCCACCGTCCACAGGTCATCATCCTACCCAGGCGCTTGATGCGCACAGCGCCGCGCACGCAAGACTTCGTACACTCGTAATGCGTATCCCGATCGCACCTCCATCCGCCCATCCATCCGCCCATCCATCCGCCCATCCATCCGCCCATCCGTCCGCTCATCCGTCCGCGCCCCCGTTCGGGTCCGCGCTCACGCCCCTCCCTGGGCCTGGGCGCCGGAGTCCTCAGAATGCCCGAGCCAGCGCGCTGAGAGCGTCTCTGCGCGTGTGCTCGGTCGTGCTGGGTGCATGGGCCATGCTCGGTGTCGTCGGTTGTGGAGACTCGCTTCCCAATCCCGTCGTCGACGCGGGTTCAGCGGCCGACGCAGGTTCAGAGGCCGACGCGGGTTCAGAGGATCGTCGCGACAGCGGTGGGGCGCTCGACGGGACGTCGGGCGACGCGTCTTCGCCGACCGATGCGGACGCTTCGAGTTCGGATGCCGCGGGGCAAGACGCCGGTTCGATCGATGAAGACGGCGGTTCCGCGGATGCGGATGTGGATGCGGATACGGGGGAGGTGAGCGAGATCGATTGGCCCGACGACGAAAGCCAGCCTCCGCCGGAGCTCGACCCATCCAAGCAATATGACATCGTGGACGCGACGCGCTTCATCTACGAGGGTGACAATCCCATTCAGACGGGCGTAGCGCCGGGAACCATCCGCCCGGAAACGATCGCGATCATTCGCGGTGTCGTCGTCGATGCCGCAGGTGAACCCGTCGTGGGGGCGCAGGTCACCGTACTCGATCACGCGGAGTATGGAGCGAGCCGCACCAAGCAAGACGGAGCCTACGAGTTGGCTGTGAACGGCGGCGGGCCGCTCACGCTGACGATTACGCATCCATCTTTTCTTCCCATCCAGCGCCAAGCGAACGCGCCGTGGCAGGGCTGGGCCAGCGTGCCTGATGTCGTCATGACAAAGGTGGACGTCATCGCGACCGAAGTGAACCTGCTGAGCCTGACCGAACCGGTGGTCGCCGAGAGTACGCGGCAGGAAGACGCCGACGGCCCTCGAACCGCGCGCGTCGTCTTCGAGCCCGGTCTCAGCGCGTCGATGCGGCTTGCGGATGGCACCGAGGTTGGGCTGGACACGATCACGGTGCGGGCGACCGAGTATACGGTCGGCGAAAACGGTCCGAAGGCCATGCCCGCGGAGCTCCCGCCGTCCTCCATGTACACCTATGCGGTCGAGCTCAGTGTGGATGAGGCGATGGCGGTCGGAGCGACCACGGTGACGTTCACAAAGCCGGTGCCGCTTTACGTCGACAACTTCCTCGACGTGCCCGTCGGCATGATCGTGCCGGTTGGCTTGTACGACCGAGCCTGCGGCTGTTGGATCCCCTCCGACAACGGTCGAGTGCTCAAGGTCTTGAGCGTTGATGGTGAAGGACGCGCAACACTCGACGTCGATGGCGAGGACGCGCCCGCAACACCGGAGCGCCTCGTCGAGCTCGGCATCACCGACTATGAGCTTGCCGTCATCGCAGAGCAGTTCGAGGTGGGGGCGAGCTTCTGGCGTAGCCCGATTCCGCACTTCACGCCGGTGGACTGTAACTTCGGAGGTGGTCCTCCGCCACCGCCTCCGCCTCCGCCGCCTCCGCCACCTCCTCCGCCACCCGGATGCGGGTCCCCGAAATGCGAAGAGAAGGAATGCGAGGCGTCTGGTTCAATCATCGGATGCCAGCAGCAAACGCTGTCCGAGCGAATCCCGGTCGTGGGCACCCCGTATTCGCTCGCCTACACGAGTCGCGATGCCTCCGGATATCTGCCGGGCGCCGTCCCGATTCGGCTTACCGGAGAGTCGCTTCACCCAGAACTCCAGTCGGTCGAGCTTCAAGTCACGGTTGCCGGTCAGACCACGAGGCAAACGTTTCCGGCGGAGCCGAACCTCTGGACGCAGTTCCAGTGGGACGGACGTGATGCCTGGGGACGGAAACCGGTTGGGACGACGAAGATGCACATTCGGATCGGACACCGCTATCCGGTCGTCTTCACCGAGCCCGCGCGCTCCGCCACGCGTGCGTTCATGCGCCAAGGCGGTACGACCGCCGACTTCGACCGCACCACGTCGACACTTGCCCTCGAGCAGAACTACACGGTCACGGTCGAGCAGTCCGACTCAGCCCGCACCGTGGGCGGTGGAGGCTTTGGAACCTGGTCCCTCGACGTGCACCACGAGCTACAGCCTATCGCGAATGACGAGGATACTCGCATGCTGCGTCGCGGCGACGGCACGCGGCAGGCGACGAGCTTCGCCCAGGCCCGAACGGCTGAGATCGCCCTCACCCGCGCCGAGGTTCATGAGGCCTTGGCGTCGGCGGGGGTGACGCAGGTCCACTGGGGATGGTGCCTCGTGGGCCTTGTGCCGAATGGAGCCAATGGCCTCGGTGTGGTGCGGGACATCGTGACCCCGACCGCCGACGGTGGGTTCTACTATTGGGTATCGGTTGGGCAGTCGAATGTGGATTGTAGGCCGCTTGAAAACACCATGCTCATTCGAAAGCGCCCGACCGGCCAGGTCGAGTACATCGCGGGCGCATCCGAAGCGACCTGCGCGCATCGCATTCCCCTCGGCGAACTCCCCGACGAGGGCGTCGATGCACGGGACGTCTGCATCACGAAGGTCGCGGCCTCCCGCGAAGGCCCCGGTGGCAATCTGTACTTCGGCACGTGGGCGCCGTCTCGGATCTATCGTATAGATCCCACGGGAAGGATCTTCCATGTCGCGGGCGCCCAAACCGGCGGGTACGCAGGGGGCGGTCGAGCCAAGACAACCTTTCTTGGATCCTATCTCAGGAGTCTGGCCGTCGCGCCCGATTGCACCCTGTACCTCGCCGACTACTGCTACATCCTTCGCGTGACCCCGGATGGAGACGTCGAGCCGATGTACGGGGCCCATCCCGACGCGCCGCAGACTCACATCGAGATACCGGGCTGCCGCGAACAGCCGCTCTACTTCCCGCCCGGTGCCTACGGTTCGGATCCAAGAAATCGCTACCAACCTTGGGGCATCCGGAGGGTCGAAGTCACGCCCGACGGCGAGCTCTTCATCGCGGTCGAGTCAAGCTATAGCACCCTCGACGCCATCTCGCCAGCCGGCGAGGTTCGTCGCATCACCGGCCGCTATCTGACCTGGACGCCCGCGCCAACGCATGGCGCGGCCATCGAGGATCTGAACGTCGGCATCTTCCAGGCTACCTATAGTCTGACGCGGGATGGTGAGCTCGTCCTGGCCGGCAACATGAGCCGACTCACCGGTCAGGATCAGCGGAACTATTACCTCGTGCGAAATGGCTTGCTTCACCTGTTCGCCAGCGCGCCAGCGAACTGGTGGGGTCAGGTCATTTCGCCCAACGGAGATGTCTTCTCGGCCGTGGTCTCGGCGACCGGAGGAGATCTCCTTGCTGCGTATCCCGCGCAGCGCCCCAAGGTCGTCGATGCACGATCGGGCGAGGCGTACGTGTTCGACGCGCTCGGCTTTCGCCATGAGGTCACCGTCGACGCCCTCAGCGACGCCGAGCGGCGAAGCTTCACCTACGACGAAACCAGCAATTTGCTCGCATCGATCCAGGAATCGCCGGGTGCGCGCATCACGACGATCGATCGCGCCGCCGATGGGACGGCGCGCGCCCTCATCGCACCGGGAGGCGAGCGCACGGCGCTCGAGTACGACGCCAGAGGTTTCCTCACCGCGACGCAAAGCCCGAGCGGCGCGGTCTACCGAATGGAATACACCGACACCGGATTGCTCACGAAGTTCGAGCAGCCGGGCGGACGCGTTTCGACGATGCGCTATGACGACGCCGGCCGCCTCGTCGAGGACCTCGACAACGCCGGACAAGGCTGGACCCTCGCGCGCGAAGAGCTGCCGGAACAGAACGGTCACCGGGTCCGCACGACTCGGCCCACCGGAGAAGAGCGAGTCTACGAGCTCGTCGTGTCTCCCGAGGGCGACGCTGTGCGCAAGGTGACCGGATTCGATGGTTCTGAGACCACCACACGACTCACCGCATCAAGCGAGGTCACGACGTATCCGAGCGGGCGACTTCGAACCGTGACGCTGTCGTCGGATCCGCGGTACGCACACGACGCCCCCTACGCTTCGAAGCGCGTGTTGACCGATACCCACACGAGCGCATCGGTAACGATGACCCAAAATCGGAACCAGACCTACGCCGTGGCGAACGATCCACGGTCTGCACTGAAGACCGAGACGATCACGGTCACCGCGGGCGGCAGCTTGGCGCAGAGACGGCTTCTCTACAATGCAGACACCCGGACCCGATCGGAGATCGACGACAAGACCAGGCTCGCTCGTCACCTGAGCTACGACGAGGCCGGACACCTGACGCGGGTGGCGATGGAGGATGTCGAAGCCCAGGTCACGGTGGCCACGACTTCGAGCTACGATGCGAGCGGACGGATCACGAGCATGGATGGGCCGCGAACGAACGTGACGGACGTGACCTCCTTCGAGTACGACGCCGAGGGGCGCTTCATCGCGCTCGTGAATGCGCTCGGCCATCGCACCGAAGCGTCTCGGTTCGATGCCGCGAATCGCGTCTTGGAGATGACGTTTCCTGACGGCCGCCAGGCCACGCTCGCCTACGACGACGGTGGGCGGGTGCGCGAAGTCACGGTCGACGACGAGACGTTGCGCTTCGACTTCGACGACGCGACCGCGACACGGGTGATCACGAAGCCGAGCGGCGCAGCTTGGACGGCCGTCTTCGGCGGAGCCGAGCATTCGCTGAGTGAGCTGCACGCACCGTCAGGAGAGCATATCGTGATCTCAGAGGACCTCGGAACCAATACGCGTCAATGGTCGCTGCGTGATTCAGCGGGGACCGAGCACGGCTTCATGTCGCAGTCGTTCGACGCGGAGAGCAACGCATGGACCCTGAAGGTCGGACCCGATACGCGAACGCAAGACCTCGAGGTTCTTTGGAACAAGGTGGCGGCGGTTCATCACGGGGATCGCACCGAGCTGCTCTCGCGTGATGTCCTCGGACGACTGACGCAGCGGACCACACCCTCCGGGGCGATCTATCGGTACGCCTATGCGGCCGATGGAAGCACGACCATGACCGATCCGCTGGGACGGCTTCACCGACGCCATGCCGGAACCTCGGGTCATGTCGACCAAACAGAGACGCCCTACGGCGGCCAGTCGACCTATACGTACGACGAGGCCGGTCTCGTCGTGTCCATGACGGATGCCCGCGGCGTGGTCGCGACCTACGGGCGTGACGCCATCGCGCGAATCACCTCGGTCGACTACTCCGGAGCCGACGCTGATCATGATGATGACATAGCGTTCACCTACGACGAACCACCGAATGGCACCGGGCGTCTCACGTCCATGCAGAATGCCGAGAGCGTCACGCGTCTCAGCTACGGCAGCGCTGGACTTGTTGAGGAGCGACAAGAAATTGTGGCGGGAACAGCCTTTTCGGTTCGCTACCGATACGACGAGCACGGACTTCCGTTCCAGGTGACCTATCCGAGCGGTATGGTGGTGGAGTACCGGCGAGATGCGGCGGGGCGCGTGACGTGGGTGCGGGCCCAACCGGAGGGTGAAGGGTCTTCGACGACGCCCATCACCGTGATCGACGAGGTAACGTATCTGCCCTTCGGCCCGGTCACGAGTTACCGGCTACCGGGGGCAAGGACGCATGTGCGAACGTACGATACGGCCTATCGAGTCACCGGTCAGCGCACCGAGGGTCTCGAGGACGTCGCGTATCATTACGATGCTCATGGGCAGCTCACGCGCATCGAAGATCGCATCGACGGCGAGCGGACGCAGACCTTCACCTACGATCACGATGGGCGCCTCGCAACGGCATCCGGTCCCTACGGTTCAGAAACGTTCGCGTACAATGCGGGCGGAGATCGGACGCGCGTCGTAGCGGGCGATGGCTCTCAGATCACCTACGAATACGATGCGCCAACGGGGCTCTTGGCCTCGCTCGTGCCGGATGCCGGAGGGCCCCAAGTGCTCTCAAACGATGCCGCGGGCAACCTGACGAGCGATGGCACCTTCAGCTATGCCTTCTCGGCCACGGGATTGCTCTCGACCGCTACGGGACCACTGACCTCGGCGACTTACGGCTACAATGGTCGCTACGAGCGGGTTCGAAAGACGGTCGACGGCACATCGACGCTATTCGTGTATGAGCAGGAGACCGACTTGCTCGGCGAATACGAAGCCGATGGGCGCCCGATACGCGAGGTTGTGTGGCATCAAAGGGTGCCCATCGCGGTCGTCGACTGGAGCGGCGCAACGCCCACCTTGCTCTTCGTGCACACCGATCACATCGGGATGCCCAAAGCGCTCACAAAGGCCGACGGCACGATCGTCTGGTCCTTGCCGAGCACGCCCTTTGGCTCAGCGCAGCCGAACGAAGACCCCGACCAAGACAACAATCGTGTGACGTTCAATCTGCGTTTCCCCGGGCAGTACTTTGACGCCGAGACTGGACTCCACCACAACCACCGTCGGACGTACGCACCGCTCTTGGGACGCTACCTCGAGCCGGATCCGAAGCCCCTTTCTGGACTCAACGACGTCTGCGGCTACGCCAACGGAGATCCGCTCGGAAGCTACGATCGGCGAGGCGAAACGATCGTCGGCGCGGTGGTCGTGGGCATCGTTGCAGGCATCGCGGTGATCAAGGGCGCGCACTACGTCCAACACGACGCGCCGCTCATCGTCCCGGCTCATCCTGCTCGAACGTTCCCCGACACGCCACAGATGGATGCCGGCCGCGACGCCGTCGATTCCGCGCTGCAGCACATGCGCGACAACAATCTCATTATCGACCATCCGTTGGTGCCGCGGGTCGTGAACAACATCATTCACAAGCAACTCAAAGAGGGCGATGATTTCAGCATCGCGAACATGCTCGGTATACCGCTCACTGAGCTCACAAACGCCAAGGAGAATTATCCTGGCATTCTGGAATGCGCGGGCATGGCCAATGAGGCACTGAAGCGGCTCATCGAGGACCCGCGTCTGAAGGATTGGGAATGCGGGCAGGAGAGCGAACCTGGTCACTACTGGACGGCCTGCTATCCGCCCGAAGGGGTCGACGCTTGCTCCCTCCATGTCGACGCCTACCAGGACAACGTCTGGTCGGAGTGCAAGAGCAAACCATCCTCCTCCGATGCAAGCGACGCGTCTTTCCCGTTCTATCGTTCCTTCCGTCGGGCCAACCCCTGACCTGCTGACTGATATCGCGTCAGGTCTTTCGACCGCCTAGGGCCGCAACGACCCGCCGCTTGGTTGTTTCGGGGTTTTCATGGCCGCGGCCCTCCGCGTTCGCCCCGTCGTTCTTCACTTGGTAACCACTCGGTTCTGGCGCGACGCTCATCGCGAGCGAACGCGCCGATCAAGTGGAGGCTTCCACCCTCCTTCGAGGCCGCACACACCTACTGCACGTCGAAGCGGTCTCGTCGCAACCGAGTTCCCTACGCGCTAGACAACCTGACGCCGCACGAAGTATCCAACCGCGCAACCGCGCAACCGCCCCATCGGCAGCCCGAGTCATAGGGTTCGGGCGGTCGAATCGCGGACGGGCGGCGTGAGACAAGCCGAGAGGAGAACATTGACGAACACTTTGGCCAGAGCTGTGACCGCCGGTGCAGTGCTATCCGCACTGTGGTTGGTGTGGAGCGAAGCGACCATCTCATCGCTGATCGTGGGCGCTCCGGCCATAGCCATCGGCACGTGGCTCGCTGTTCGATTGCCCCGCGGAGCACCGTGGCGCCTCCGCCTTCGTGCACTACCCGGCTTTGGCATATTTTTCGTCGTGCATTCCTTCAAGGGTGGCGTCGAGGTCGCGATTCAAAGTCTGTTCGGAAGCCGCCGCATCCAACCAGGGATCGTTCGTTTCCAAACCAGGGTCGAGCACGAACCCACTCGACTCTTTCTTGCGGCGATCATTGGACTGCTTCCCGGCACGCTCGTGGCAGGCGTCGAGTCCTCGATGCTGCTCGTCCACGCGCTCAACACGACGTCGGACGTGGAGGCGAACCTGCGTGTTCTCGAGGGACGGGTCGCCCGTCTCTTTGGCGTCGAGCTGAGCACCATGTCCCTTGATTCGGAGGCGACACCATGACCGACGTGTTCCTCACCGGCGCCTTCGGCCTGTTGCTCACCATGATTGCCGGGGCTCTGGTCGTGCTCCGCCGCCGCGAGGGCCCCGACGCGATCCTTGCGGTGCTCCTGCTCGGCACCACCGGCGTTGGCCTGTCCTTGTTGCTGGGGGCGGCCTTGTTCGAGCCTTCTGCGCTCGACCTGGCGTTGGTGCTCGCGGTTCTCGCCCCGGTGATTGGCATCTCTTTTCTGCGCATCCAGGGGTACGGCAAGTGACACGAAGACGCGGAGGCAAAGGATGATGCTGACGAGTCCAGCCGGCGTTTTGGTTGGCGTGTGTTTGGCGTGCGCGATGGTCTTCTTCGTCGCCGGCACCGTCGGTCTCTACCGATTCCCAGATCTTCACAGTCGGCTTCACGCGCTGACCAAGGCCGACAACGTGGGGCTCGGTTTCCTGGTGCTCGCGTTGATGATTCACTCGCGCAGCATCAATCACAGCCTGAAGCTCGCCTTCATTTGGCTGCTCGTCGCATCTTCGAGCGCCGTCCTTTGTTTCCTGATCGCCTGCGCATACCCCGTGGCTGAAACGGGATCGAAAGCGAACGCCAGGGATTGACATCATGCTCATGGTTGCTTTCGATCTCGCGCTCGCTGGGGCCACTGTCGGGCTCGCGTATTCGGCCATCGCGGACACACACGTCGTGCGCGCCGTCATGAAATTCACGGTTTTCGGCTTGTTCTTGTCGATCGCGTGGCTTCGCCTGCGCGCGCCCGATGTCGCGCTCGCCGAAGCGGCCGTGGGCGCCGGTCTAACCGGCGCGCTCATGCTCGCGGGTGTCGCCCGACTCGAGCGCGCGGCGAAGTCTCCCCCAGATGCTGCGCCCTCGGCCAGCCCAACGGTCACCTCGGCCACAGCGTCCCAGGCGAGTCGAGCTTCGAAGAGCAGCCGACGGGCGCCA
Source organism: Deltaproteobacteria bacterium (assembly GCA_016713425.1). GTDB lineage: Bacteria > Myxococcota > Kuafuiibacteriia > Kuafuiibacteriales > Kuafuiibacteriaceae > JADJPE01. The sequence continues at coordinate 724,452 of JADJPE010000005.1, forward strand.
CTCCACGCGGTCCTTCTCGCGGTCTCCTTGGGGTTCTGTGGATTGCTGGGATTCGCTTTTACCGAACTACCAGAGAGCACGCCGGGCCTCGCAACCGAATCTTTGGCCGCACTCGCCGACAGCGGGGTCGAGCACCCCGTCACAGCAGTTCTTCTGAACTATCGCGGCTATGACACACTGCTGGAGATCGCTGTGTTGCTCCTCTCGCTGATCGCGGTCTGGTCCTTCGGGGTCGCCCGTCGACCCACGCCTCGCGCGCGCTCTGCACCGATGCTTCGCGCCGCCATCGGTTGGTTCATACCGGCGGTCGCACTCGTCGCTGCTTATCTGTTGTGGAAGGGCGCGCACGCCCCCGGCGGAGCCTTCCAGGGGGGAGCCGTGCTCGCCGGCGGCCTGATCCTCTTGATCTTGGTGGGACGAGGTGTGCATCGGAACCAGGCCCTCGAACTTCGCGTCATCGCCGCTCTCGGGCTCAGCGTTTTCTCACTGGTGGCCTTGGCGGTCATGCCCTCGATGGGGGCGATCCTTGAATACCCAACCCGGGCCGCGGGCGCCCTGATTCTCCTCATCGAGTCGTTTGCGCTCGTGTCTATCGGGCTCACGCTTGGGCTTCTGTTTATGGGCGGCGCACTCGATCAGGGCCCTCGCAGCCCACGTCGGAACGCAACGCCGACCCGAACGAGGTCTTCGCCTTGACCAATCCCGCTCAGCTTTACCTCGTATGCGCCGCGGCCTTGATCGCGCTCGGCATCTTTGGCGTGCTCAGGATCCGCCATCTGATTCGCCAAATCATCGCCCTCAACATCGCGGGGAGTGGCGCTTTCTTGGTCTTCGCCGTGAGCGCCATAAAGGCGGACGGTCCCATTGCGGACCCTGTCCCACAGGCGATGGTCCTCACCGGCATCGTCGTTGCCGTCTCCGCGAGCGCGGTGGCGCTTGCACTGGCCACTCGCGTCACCAAAGACTCTGGGCGCCCGGAGCTCAGCGAGGGAGGTGACGAATGAGCACCGCAGCCCTCGTCGCCATGCCATGGGCAACGCCTTTCGCCATGCCATGGGCAACGCCCCTCGCCATGCCATGGGCATCGTCCCTCGCCATGCCCTTCGCCGTCGCAGTTGCGGCCGCCATCGCTGTTCTCTTGCCCGTGTTGGGGGGCGCACTCAGCTTCGTGTGGCCGAACCTCGGCCGGCGACTCGGACTCGTCGTCAGCGCCGTGCTCATCGTCAACGCCGGCTTCGCCGCCCGCGAGTGTTGGCTTCACGGTGAAACGCTCCTGCACGCGGTCGGCGGGCACACCGCCCCGCTGGGCATCACGCTTCGCCTCGACGGCCTGGCCGGCATGATGCTCGTGCTCGTGGGAACCGTCGCTTTCTTCATCACGCTTCACGCTCAGGAAAGCCTTTCGAGTCGGCCGCGCCAAGGGCGCCTCTTCTGGCCTCTCTGGTTGTTCCTGATCGCAGCGCTGAACGCCTTGTTCTTGTCGGGCGACCTGTTCAACCTCTACGTCACGCTCGAAGCGCTTGGTTTCGCGGCCCTCGCGCTCGTGGCCCTGGCCGACAACCCCGCCGCCCGCCGCGCGGCACTGCGTTACTTATTCGTAAGTCTACTCGGCTCGCTCCTTTACCTGATCGGCGTCGGGCTGACGTACAGCGTGACGTCAACGGTCGACCTCCTTCTCGTGCGGGAAGCGCTGGAGCGGGGAGCGGCAAGAGAACCGATCGCCCTGGCGCTCGCCTTGATGACCGCAGGGCTCCTCATGAAGGCGGCCTTGTTCCCGCTCCATTTCTGGCTGCCCACGGCGCATGCCAACGCACCCGCCCCGGTGAGCGCCGCGCTCTCCGGACTGGTGATCAAGGGTAGCATCTTCGTCCTGCTTCGCCTGTTCCTCACGAGCTTCACCCCAAGAGTCGACGAAAGTGCGACCACGCTGCTCGGTTCGCTCGGCGCGATGGCCGTGATCTGGGGTTCGCTGCGCGCGCTGACGCAAGACCGCCTCAAGCTGTGGATCGCCTATTCGACCGTCGCGCAGGTGGGATACATCTTCCTTCTCTTTCCGTTATATCGCGTCGATCCAAAGTCTGCGCTGGCGGGAGGTCTCGTCTTTCTCGTTGCCCACGCCCTGGCCAAGTCCGCAATTTTTCTCGCAGCGGGCAACATCGTACAAGCCATCGGACACGATGAGATTCGCGGACTCGAGGGCATCACGCATCATCTTCCGCTTTCGATGGCCGGTTTCGCGATCGCAACGGTCAGCCTGGTTGGTCTCCCGCCCACCGCTGGTTTCCTCGGCAAGTGGTTTCTCATTCGGGCCGCCATTTCGGGCGGCCAATGGTGGTGGGTGGCCGTCATCACCATCGGCACCGTCCTCGGCGCCGCCTACGTGCTGAAGGTGATGAGCCGAGCGTTTGCTCAGCGGCCGGATTCATCCCTCGCGATCGACGCTTCGTTTGCGGACTGGAAGGTCGTCTCGCCGGTCATGGAGTGGTCGAGCCTGAGTCTGGCGATACTCGCAGTGGTGGTCGCAGGGTTCGCGTCGCCGATCACGGATCTCGTGTTGCAGTCTACGATGGGCCTCGAGCAGACCTTGATGACTGTCGTCGAGGACGCGCCGTGACTATATCAAACGCTTTGCTCCCCCTCATCCTTCTGAGCTCTCTTGCGACCGGGCTCATCATCTTCTTCGTGAACGAGACGAGCCGGACGCTTCGGACAACGCTCAACCTTCTTGGAGCCACGGCAAAACTCGTCTTCGTCGCGATGCTTCTCTACGGACTCTCGTACGGGGAGCGATACGAGGTGTCCTTTGAGATCGCACCCTCCGTCACGTTTGCGCTGGGCGCAGATCGCCTGTCCGCGCTCTTCGTGACGCTGTCGTCGGGCCTCTGGTTCGTGACGACTTTGTACGCCGTGGGTTATCTCGAAGGCGCCCCACACCGAAGCCGTTTCTTCGGTTTCTTCAGCGTCGTCGTGACCGCGACGACCGGCATCGCTCTCGCCGCGAACCTCGTAACTTTTCTCATCTTCTACGAGGTGCTGACCATCTCGACCTACCCGCTCGTCGTTCACCGCGGGACGCAGAAGGCGATGCGCGCCGGGCGAACGTACCTTGCGTACACGGTGGGCGGCGGCACCGTCTTGTTGCTCGCCGTCGCGTGGCTCGAAAGCATTGTGGGTCCAGTAACGTTCACGCCCGGCGGTGTCTTGCGCGACTTCGCCACCGAACATCGAGCGAGCCTACAAGCTCTCTTCACGATGTTCGTCGTCGCTCTCGGCGTGAAGGCCGCGCTCTTTCCGCTACACGGCTGGCTACCCAAGGCGATGGTGGCCCCCGCGCCGGTCAGTGCACTCCTCCACGCGGTGGCCGTCGTCAAAGCGGGGGCCTTCGGGATCGTGCGCCTCGTGTATGACGTCTACGGCGTCACCACCGCGCGAGATCTCGGCGTGTTGGTCCCTCTCGCCGGCATCGCGGCCTTCACCATCATCTACGGGTCGATCATGGCTCTCTTTCAAGACGAGCTCAAAAAGCGACTCGCGTACTCGACGATCAGCCAAGTTTCCTACATCGTGCTGGGCATCGCGCTGTTCGGCCCGGTTGCCACGATCGGTGGGCTCGTCCACCTGGTGCATCAGGCCATCATGAAGATCACGCTGTTCTTCGCGGCCGGGAACTACGCCGAAACACTTGGCATTCACAGAATCAGCGAAATGAACGGCGTCGGACGCCGTATGCCCGGAACATCGGTCACATTCACGATCGGGTCGCTGGGCATGATCGGCCTGCCGCCGCTCGCCGGCTACGTGAGCAAGTGGCAGCTCAAGACCGGTGCCGTGCTGGCTGGCCAGAATTGGATCGTCTGGGTTCTGGCGCTGAGTAGCCTGCTCAATGCGGCCTACTTTCTCCCGATCCTCTACCGCCTATGGATAAGCGAAGGGCCCACCGTGTGGTCGAAGGCGCGCGAAGTGGGCGGTCGCGTCAACGGCTTCTTCGAGACCCACTGGATGCTGCTCGTCCCACCGGTCATCACCTCGATCGTCGTGGTGGCCGCCGGCGTCTTCGCGAACGTGCCCTTTGGCCCGCTGGCGTGGGTGCGCCTGCTCGTCGCGGAAGAATACGCCTCACGGGGCATGTGGACAAACCTAGCGAGCGCCAAGGGCCCTCTTGATCTGTCGCTGCGCGATGTCGTCAGCAGCACATGGCCCGCGTTCCTTGGAGGCGCACTCGCCGTCGTCGGAGCTAAGTTCATGGCCCGACGCGCCGGCAACCCGACCCCCCGACCAGAGCTCGAGGCTGACGGCGCGAAGAGACCGGACCCGCCGCGCGACGAGTCGCGCGGCAACGTCACGATGGGCGCGCGTCTGGAAGTCACGGTGAGGCAAATGACCGGCCGAATCGAGAGCAAGCTCCAGCGCCTCGACGTCGCCGGCACGCTGCTCCTGTTGATCATCGGCGTGTTGTTCTTCCTCAACCGGTCATGAGAACGTCGGACTCGATGGGCGGGATCGTTCACGCCCCTGCCGCGGGCCGAACGTCCTCGTCCTCGCGGAACGATAGACACACCAGGGTTACGTAGGCGCGTCCGCGTCCGACTTTGTCTCTGTCTTTGCCTATGTCCATGTCTATCTCCATGTCTTGATCGTTGTCTTCGCTGTAGTACTTGGCGATCACGCGTAAGGTCGGATCCTGTCCCTCGACCAGGAAGGCGGCCGTTCGCTTCATGCGGGTCACCTTGGGCTCGAGGTGCGCCAGGGCTTTCTCGAGGTATTGCTGGGTGGTGGCGAGATCCTGCGTCGGCTCGAACTGGGCGATGCGAATCGTACTCTTCGGGTCGGCAAAGCTCGCCTTGGGCATATGTTTATCGAAACGCTCGGCGAAGAAGTCCCCGAAGATGTCCTGCCGCAGCGCGCGGTGCTCACGCACAGCGATTCGTGAACCACGCAGCTCGAGGAAGGACACGATCCTGCTCTTGGGCGGAATCATGGGCACGAGCCAGGCCGGCATTTTGCGCTTCTTCGATGGTCTGCGCCTCGGCGCAACCGCGAGCGTCTTCGCATGCGATGCGAGCTCCGGAATGTCGCCGAGGAGGGCGCGCACGGTGTTCCAATCCCGCGCCAGTGTGCGTTCGAAGAGGCGCTGTGCGGTCGCAAGGCGGACGCGCTTCGGATGTGTCGCCCACGTGAGAATCGCTTCGACCGCACGATCCGAATCGTCGATACGAAGCGCATCATTTGCCCGCGGTTGATCCGCCGTGACCTTCACCCAAAGCGCATCGTCGTCCTTCGCAATGTCTCGATATCGGCTGTCGTCGTCGTACGATTGGCCCACTTCGGCCTCGACCAGCACCCCTCGAGGGTCGGCGATGTGCGCGATGAGGGCGTCACCAAGGAATTCTTCAATTTCGATCGCTTGCGCCTCCGAGGAGAGTGCGCTGAAGTCGGCGAAGCGGGTATCGAACAAGACCGCCACGAAATCTCGGCGGAAGTATTCCGCGCCGATCGTTCTCTCGAGCAAATCAAGTGCCTTCCTCTTCGGCATGTCGACCTTGAAGATAAGCCAGCAGTTGATGCTCACGCGCATCACAGTAGCATGTCCGAGGCGGACCGAGTCTCGCTGGGCGGCCCCCCGTCGGGCTCGCCGCCTCGGATCGGCCGCTGCCCCGCGACCTACGTCCATGCGGTCGGTTGGTTGTCATCCCGGTCCAGAAGAAAGGATCGCGGGGCGCCTTGCGGGGTAGGGGGCCGTGCATTGACAATGGGTTGCTTTGGTTCGATCCCGCGGAAGCAAGGGGGCGGACGGCAAGCGACGGCTGGCGGCGGGCGAGCGCTGAAGGGCGGATGACGCGATGTTCAGGCGGTGCAAGGATCGGATCCGATTGGTCGCGCTCGCGTCCGCGGTGATGAGCGCGACGTTCGCCGCTCTGGTCTTGTGCGCCGGCCAGGGATTCGCGGGCAGTCTTGCTGTCTTCGCGGGCACCTTTCTCGTGACCTGGATCTGCCTCGCGCCGCCACTCCTTGCGGTTTCCGTGGTCGCCGATGCGGGGGACGCGCTGGAACGACGGCGCATCATTCGCACTCGAGAAGCAAGCGCTGAGGCGGGACAATTGTCGGAGAGTGACGGCCCGCTCGACCGAGGAACGCTTGCCGTGACCGCGGAGCGAGATCAGGACCGCTACCGCGTTTCGATCGTCGGAGAAGCTACAGACTCGCCAGCGCGCCGATTTAGACCGACATCAGGCGCTTGAGAGCCACCTCGGGCCGCTCTTACGCTCGCCCAGATGCTCAAGAAGCACGCGCCCGCACTTACGCTCGCCACGCTTTCCGCGGCTACGATCCTCGTGGTCGCACTGGGTTTTGGTTGTGGCGGCAGCGGCCGCACCGACCGGCCGCCGAACGCATCGCCCGATGCGACCTCCGGCGACGGAGGTACGGCCGATGTCGCTCAGCCCGACGCCACAGCGAACACGGACGCTGCGCCCAACACGGACGCCGCCTCCAGCGCGGACGCCGCGCTCGACACGGACGCCGCCTCCAACGCGGACGCGGGTCTCAAGGCGGATGCGGGTGAGGGAAGCGCGGATCCGTGGCTCGATGACAGCCAACCTCCAACGCCGGTCGACCTGAGCGGCGCCTTCGATTTCTACGACTCGACGCGCTTCCTGTATGAGGGCGACAATCCTATTCAGACGGGCGTTGCTTCCGGGGCCATCAAGCCAGACCAGATTGCCGTGTTGCGCGGCAAAGTGACCGACCGAGAGGGCACACCCATGGCCCAAGTGGAGGTGACAGTCCTCGATCAGGCGGACTACGGAGCGAGCCGAACCAAGTCCGACGGGGTCTTCGAGGTTGCGGTCAATGGTGGACGGCAGGTTTCGGTCACTCTCAAGAAGGCGGGCTATCTGTCAGTTCAGCGGAGCATCACACCGAAGCGGCTCGATTGGACGTGGGTGCCCGACGTCGTCATGACGCCGCTCGATGCGAAGGTCACCGAGGTTCCGCTCTCGACGCTCTCCGAACCTGTCTTCGCCGAAGGAAGTCCGGTGGTGGACGAAGACGGAACGCGCACGGCGCGAGTCCTCTTCCAGCCAGGCGTAATCGCAGAGATGGTCATGCCGGATGGGACTCGGACGTCGTTGCCGAGCCTCCACGTACGCGCGACCGAATATACGGTCGGCCCAACCGGCCCGAGCGCGATGCCCGGCATCTTGCCGCGCACTTCGATGTACACGTACGCGGTCGAGCTTTCGGTCGACGAAGCCGAAACGGCAGGTGCCACCTCGGTCGTGTTCAGCGAGCCCGTACCGCTTTTTGTCGACAACTTCCTCGGGGTCGCGACCGGCTCGATTGTCCCGGTTGGCGTCTACGACCGGACCTGCGCCTGCTGGCTCCCGATCGAGAATGGCCTGGTGATCTCCGTACTCGCGATCGAGGCCGGCTCAGCGGTTCTCGATGTGACCGGCAGCGGCGTGGCCGCCAACGCAAGCGAGCTTGCCACGCTTGGCATCAGCGACACCGAGCGACGCGCAATCGCCGAGCGCTTCGCGGTGGGTCAGAGCTTCTGGCGCAGTCCGCTGCCCCATTTCTCGCCGATCGACTGCAACTTCCCAGGCGGCCCTGACTGCGACCTCGGCGCCGCATGCGAGCCGCTCGTCGACGTTGAACCGGAGGAGGTCACCGAGGACCCTTGCGAAGGCTCAGGCTCCATCATCCAATGTGAGAACCAGGCGCTGGCCGAAGCGATCCCGCTTCGAGGCACCCCTTACGCGCTCCACTATGTCAGCGCTCGATCCCTGGCGAATCAAGCCACACGTCGCCTGAGCCTCGCGATCACGCGGGACGAGATCTCACCGAAGCTCAAGCGTGTCCTGGTTACGACGGACATCGCGGGTCAGAGGATCGAAACACGATACGATCCAAGGCCCAAGCTCCAGCATCGCATCGAGTGGAACGGAAAAGATGCGTGGGGTCGATCGCTCAAGTCGAGCTCGGCCGTCGTGGAGATCGGCTACGTCTATCCGGTCGCGTACACCACGGCCGCTCAGCTTCTCACGGGGGCATTCATGGCGCGCGGCGAAACGTTCCGGCTGGACGTAGATCGCGCGCGCGGCGAGTTCACCGTATTCAAACGACTCGAAATCCCGCAAGAACGCCTGCGTTATCCGCGACCTCCTCCGGCCGGCCTCGGTGGGTGGTCTCTCAATGTCCACCATGAATTCGACCGGGGCCTCGCTTGGCTTGGCACCGGAGAGAATACGCGCGTAAGCCAAGTCCAGAGGCTGAGCCCGTACTATGACGCCGACACCCTCGCAGTCACCCCTCCTCTTCCTCCGCCTCCGCGCGGCGCGGCGGGCACCGTGCCCTTCAACGCCGTCTTTGGGCCCGACGGCGCGATGTATTGGTGGCACCGTCGAGGCCCGTGCTCCTCACTGCTTCGCGTGAACCCGGAGCGTACCGAGGTCACGCACGTCCTCGGTCGCCTCGACTCCCAATACGGAGAGCTGGGACTCGTGCCGGTGACGGTGGACCAACCCGAAGATGGCGAAGACGCAAAGGCTTCGTGCCTATCTCAGCCAACGATGCCCTCGTTTGATGCACGCGGACGCCTTCACTTCTCGCTGCCCTACCTAGGAAAGGTTTTTCGGTTCGAAGCGGCCGAGGGGACGTTGAGCTTGGTGGCCGGCAACGGTTCCTGCGAAAACAACGAATACGCCAAGTGCGATCCGGGCACTTTCGTCGAGGGCGGCAAGGCCACGGAGCGCGCCCTCGGTCGAGTCGGCCGCCCGGTCTTCTCGTCGTCCTGCGCAATGTATCTCCCGAGCGATGGATGCCAAGTCCTCGAGGTGTCTCCTTCGGGCGACGTCAGCGGCTTCTTCGGTCTCAAACCCGGGACGAAGCTGGACACCCAGCCGGCGAGCTGCGAGCAGATGCGCTTCTATTCTTCCGACACGTCTTTGCCGCTTCTTGGCGCGGTCGGCGTTGACTCGAAGGATGATGTCTTTGTTCTCCAGGGCAAGACGGTGCGCTTCACGGGCGGCGGCTACAAGGACGCATTCTGCGGAACTTCAGTGCTCCGCGTGGATCAGAGTGGTCGAGTGGAACCGATCGCCGGCGCGGGCATGGAGCTGGCCGGTCCCGGCGACTTCGCGATGGACGCTCAGTTCGCGTGCCTCACGAACCTGCTCGTCGGATCACGCGATTCGCTTCATCTCAGCGAACACCGCATCGACACACCGGGTCCAAGAGAGCTTCTGTGGCGCGTCGAACCCGAGGGCTACCTCTCCCTGCTCCACGTCTCTCGCGGAGGCGATCCATTGTTCTGGGCCACCTACCTGCTCGGACCCGACGAGACGGCCTATCACTTCAAGTTCGGTGACACGATGCGACTGGATGCGCCGCTTCACAATCGTTGGGTCTCTCCCGACGGACTTTGGGTGGCCGAATCCGACGCGCGCGGCAGACACATCCGAACGACCAACGCAATCTCGGGCGTCGTGCACACCTCGTTCGCCTACGATGCAGCCAACAGGCTGTCCACCGTTGTCGACCGCCTGGGTCGCTCCGTCGTCATCGAGCGCGATGCGGTGGGCACACCAACGGCCATCGTGGCACCGACCGGAGAGCGAACCGAGCTCTCCGTCAACAACGAAGGGCTTCTTGCCTCGGTCGTCGAACCCGGGGGCGGTCGCTACGAGATGACCTACGACGACCGCCGCCTTCTCAGCGCCTTTCGATATCCCGAGGGCGCGACCTCGACCTTCGAATATGATGACGAGGGACGCTTGACCAAGGACGAGAGCTCGCGAGGTCGCGTGCAGACGTTGAGCCGCGCGCGCGAGGATCGACGCACCACGATCACGCTGAGCGAGGGCGTTCATGCGCGCAGCTTCGTCGTGGAAGCCCAGACCGGACCTCTCAGGGAGCCTCGGGTCCTCAGAAAACAAGTCCTCGCCGACGGTTCGGTCGTCGAGGGGCGAAGCGACGTCAACACCGCCGGCATCGAGGTGCGCGAGACAAAGTTCCCGAGCGGGGCCCGCCGGGAGTTGACGATGACTCCGGACTCGCGCTGGGGCATGGACGCGCCCTACGCGAGCGAGATCGCGTGGGTAGAACCGACCGGAGTGCGTCACGTACAGACACGAAACACGAGCGCGAGCGCGGACGCGTCGGACCCGCTCAAGCTGAACGCGTTCAGCCGAGAAACGAGGCTCAACAGTCAGCGACTCATGGAGACCTACAGTCCATCGACTCGCACCGAGACGCTCGATTTTCTTCAGCTCAAGATGCGGAGACTCACCGTTCGAGATGAGCGCGACAACCTTCTTTCTGAAACCTGGCGCGACAGTCAGGATGGGGTCTCCGTTCAAACCACGTCGTTCCACTACGATGCCGAGGGGCGACTCGAAAGCATCGACGGACCGCGCGACGACGTTGACGACATCTACACGTTCTCGCGTGACTCCGCGGGGCGCGTCAGCCGCGTCGTAGACCCCGTGGGGGGGGCATACAGCTTCGTCGAGCGTGAGCCGGGCGGGCGGATCACCCATCTGACGGCGTCCAACGGTGCCGACGTCAAGATTTCCTATGCGCCGGGCGGACGCGTCGCCTCCTTCGATCGCAACGGCCGGATATCTCGGATGGGCATCGATCCTTTGAGCTTCCGTGAATCTTTCACGGCCGCCAACGGCGCCGAGTGGCAGGTCTTGAAGGACTCGAAGGGGCAAGGCATCGCGGAGTTCGCGACGCCCGTCGGGACACGTATGCGAAGGACGCACGACCCGGCCCGAGGAGAGATGCTCGTGGAGCTCATCGATTCGAGCGGCGTCGTCCGCGGGAGTCAGTCGTCGAGCTTTGATCGTGCGACTTCAACCTTGATGACCACGATCGGCGGCGTGCCGGTTGTCTCTACGCTGCATCCGGTGTTCGGAAAGCCACTCTCGATCTCGCGTGATGGACGCACGAGATACTTCTCGTACGATCCAGAACGGCGCGTCACACGGATCGTCGAGGCTTCGGGTGCGGCCACGACCTTCACCTACTCGCTCGACGGATCCATGCAGAGGACCGACCCGACAGGCCTTGTCACCCAGTGGATTCGCGGCTCGATGGCGCGCCTCGCGACGTTTGTCAGCCCCGCGGCCGGGAGCCTCAGTCTCACGTATGACGCAGCCAACAACCTGATTGGACATCAGGACGCGCGAGGAATCAGCGCCACGTACGCCTATGACGCCCTCAACCGAATGACGCGCATGGCGACGCCTGACGATACGATCGAGATCGAGTATGGGGATGCGGCGGTCGGTCCGTGGCGTCCCACCCGGCTTCGCAACACGACCGGTCAATCCGTCTTCGACTACAACGTGCACGGCGAGCCCACGGGGCGCGTCGAGACCATCGAGGGTGTCGACCTCTCGGTTCGATATGCTCGAGATTCGATGGGTGCGATCACACAGACGACGTATCCGAGCGGCCTGGTCGTAAACTTTGCGCGCGATCCGGCGGGCCTGGTCCGAAGCATCGACGCCGTTCTTCCCGCGAGCGAACCCGACTCCGCGGTCGCGATCCTGACGGAAGCGACTTACCTGCCATTCGGACCTCTTACGGGCTACATGATGCCCAGCGGTCAGCGACATCAGCGATCGTACGACGGCGCTTATCGCCCCATCGAAGTGCTGACGCAGGGCCTTCGGCGCTGGTCGTACGCATACGACGACTATGGTGGACTCGCCTCGATCGACGAGAACGGAACTCGCGAAGAGCTCTTTGAGTACGACGACGACCTTCGGCTGATTCTCGCGCAGGGGCCCTATGGCGAGCAGGCGTTCTCGCTCAGCGCCGCCGGCGATCGGAGGTCTTGGGCAGACGGCGCCGCCGCGCCGGTCGACTATGAGTACGACGCAACGACGGGCAGACTCAGCACCGTCTCGAGCCTGGCGGATCCGTTCGAATACGACGCCTCAGGCAACACGACCAAAATGGGTGATCTCGTGCTGAGCTACAACGCGAGCGGTCGACTGACAGGCGCCGAAGGCCCATTCGGCACGGCCACCTATCGGTTCAATGCGCGCGGTCAACGCGTCGCGAAGACGGTCAACGGGGCAACCTCGCTCTATGTCTACGAGGACGGAGCGAAGCTTCTCGGCGAGTACGATGAAGACGGATCGCCGAGGCGTGAGATTATGTGGCTGGACACGATGCCGGTCGCGACCCTCGAGTTCACGGCGGAGGGCTGGCAGCTCCAGTGGATTACGACGGACCATCGCGGGGTGCCTCGGGTTCTGACCGACATCGCCGGCGAGGCGATCTGGACTTGGACGCCCGACCCCTTCGGGCGAGGCGTTCCGGACGAGGACCCGGATGCCGACGGCCAACGTACGCGGTTCGACCTCCGTTTTCCGGGACAGCTCTTCGATGTTGAAACAGGTCTGCACCAGAACTATTTGCGCACCTACAGTCCGGAATACGGACGCTATCTCGAGCCCGACCCGCTCGCGATGTACGGCCAGACGCAAGCGTACACCTACGCGGCTGGCAATCCCGTGCAGGGCATCGACTGGATGGGCCTCGCGCCCGTTCCGATCGCGGGCCGCGCCTATATTCCGGGCGGACCTCCGCTTCCGCCTGAGGTGGGGTTCATGTCGAATCACACGCTGGACATTCCGTCCGTAGATTCGGATGTCATCAGCTCCGCCCTTTCGCAGTGTGGTGCGCTGAATGACGTGGCGGTCGTCATCGCCCACGGAGATCCGAATGGAGAGGGGCTATACCGGAACAGACCAGAGACTCTGACCGTGTTGGACAAGAACGGTGTACCGGTCGAGATCACGCGTCACGGAATTCCCGTCTCACCGGCCGATGTGGTTCAGCAGCTCCAGGAATTCGGGTGGGACCCATCGATGCCGATTCTCGTCCTCGCCTGTCATGGGGCGGTGTGCAGCATCGATACGATGACAAGTCAGGCCCAGGAGATCCTGAGGGAAGCCAACGCAAGCGGGGGCTCGTGCGATGTCTACGCAAGTGGGCAAGCGATCCCGGCTGGGCAGCCCTCCGAGACCCCGATTCCGCGCGACTTCGGCCCCGTCACCGCGCCGCCGCCCGATCTTCCCAAGAGTCCACGCGACATCGAATGGTTCGTTCGGAACCTCCCGGACGCCCTCGATGCGCTCGGTCGGGTCATCAGCAACGTCGCCGCCAACGGACCAAGCGCCCCAGGTCGCGCCCCCGGACAGGTGCCTGTCGTGCTGCCAGGACCGGGCGGCGTTCCAATCCCGGCACCCTGAACGCCGAAAGGTCTGCGGCAAGCCAGCCCCGTGAGTCTCTCGTCCGGCGTGGCGGACAATATCACCAGACTTCGAACCATTGTCTCTAGACCTCAGGGTGGGCCGAAATCTGCGGATTTGGATCGGTGCCGACGGCCCTGGAGGAGTTTTTCGGCCTGCGCCACCAGTGCTGTCAGCAGCGGCGCGACGCCGATGACACCGAGCGAGACCGAGACTCTGCTCAACCCCTCTGGGTAGACCAGCAGCAGAAGGCCGAGGCCGGTCATCATCGTTCCCGACAGCAGCTTCAACAACCGTCCTTCTCGCTCCTCCAGCTTTCGTGCACCGAGCTTCCAGGCGAAGGCCAGCACGATGACCAGAAGCGGGGATACGTAGATCAGATTGTAGGCCATGAGATAGGCGTAATACGTGCCGCGGGAGAGCTGATGCAGGGTCAAGGTGCGCGTGTAGACCATCGGAAGGCCGGCGGTGCACAAGAGCTCGTAGCTGTTGGCGACGACAGCGAGAGCTACTGTGCCGGCCACCAGCGCCGGAAGATGTTCGCCGCCGACCAGTCGTCGCATCCGCCTAAACAGGCCCGGCTTGGCTGACTCGGGAATGCTCAGCGACGGACCTCTTCGGAAGGCGAAGTAGTCCTTCATGCTTAGACCTCCCATGACGACGGCCAGCACGCCCGCCAGCATGGTGATGAAGCGCAGCTCGCCGAGCAGCAAGAACAGACTGAGCCAGGCGGCCATGAACACGAAGTAGATAGCGCCCGAGAAGAAAACGAAGACTCCACCGATCAGCACCATCCGCGCTCGACTACGCGCATGAACCAGAAGACTGAGCAGGAACAGCAGCACGAAGAATGCGCATGGGTTGAAGGCGTCGAGCCCGGCTAAGACCAGGGTCAGAGCCGGAAGGGAGAAGCTTCCTGGATCCATCGCGCCGACCAGGGGCAAGTTCAGCGGTTGCTCTGAGCCGGAAGCACCCAGCGCCGGCTGCTCGACCTTCGGGTCTGCTTCCACGGCGTCCACGGCGTCCACGGCGTTCCGGAGCTGTTGCTGATAGCATTGCTCGAGTCGTTCGCGCAGCATTTTGCCAGCAGACTCTGGGCGGTCGAAACCGACTCGCATTGTCTTGCAGAACAACACCGCCGGCACCGAGTTTGCCGGCTGGCCAACCGCCTCGGCAAGCCGAGCATAGAGCAGGCGTGCGGCCGGGTCTTGGCTGAGGTCATAGCTGTGCAAATCCAGCCAAGGGAGCTCAGCGGGTAGCGCTTCGACGAATGGGCGGGCCCGCTGGCAATGCTTGCACTCACGGGTCCAGAAAAAGTACAGCGGGATACGCGGCTCACCACGCGTGGTCTCGGGAACGGTGACCCACGTAGACTCGTGTACCGCGGGCGTGCCTTGGGCCGCGGCAAGCCGGACGGGCAGCAGGCTGGCAAACAAGCCGGCGAACAGGCCGCCGACCAAGCCGGCGAGCGTGAGTAGACCTCCGGTCCTTGCGACAACAGCCGCCAAGCTTCGACGCCCGGAAACCATCGCATGGAATGTACAGCGCACGCGTTGACTGACGTCCGTCATGGGCACCCCGAGACGAGTATACTCCAGTCGAAGACGCGGCCTTTGCCTTCATGCGGATCGAGCCTGTGGAGGCCGAGTAGCCAACGGCGGCGGCGTCACGCGTTGCGCCATTTCCAAATGGTTACCGAAGTCCGCAGACTGCTTGTGAACTGGTTGGGCGTGCGTGTTGCCTGCGTTGACTGTATGTCAAGGCGAGTCGGGCTCGGCTGCATTCTTCTACTTCCCGTAATGTCCTCGTGCGGAATCATGGGTCTCGGCGAGGGCTCAACGGCAGAGATCTGCAACGAGGCTTGTGCGATCTGGGATGGTTGTGCCGGCCCCTCGGACTGGTACCCCTATGCGACGTGTATCTCCGACTGCAAGGCAGAGGGTGACTGGGATCATGACTACGTCGATTGCTTGAAAGAACGAACCACTTGTACCGATATGGAGCTCGAATGCGGATGATCGAAGGACTCTGTGTCGTACGAATGTAGAAGCGGGCGTGAAGATTCGTTTCGCCAGCCGCTGCCATGATAGGCTCACGCAATGCGTGGATACGCTTCGAGCCACCCTTGCTTGGTTCTGCTGGCTGCCATCGGTGCACTGCTCTCCATGGGAGGGTGCCGAGACTGCGATTCAAACCCGCAGGACGGCGCAGCCTCTGCGTCCAGAACTTCGGGCTCCGCGGCATCTCCGGGCTCCGCGGGATCTTCGGGCTCCGCGGCCGCCGCATCCGGAGTCGCGCGGGATCCAGCAGAACACGGCGCCAAGCCGGTTCATCTGGCGATGACGATGGACGATGTGCGTGCGGCGCTTGGAGAGCCGACTTCGATCGAGGGTCCAGTGCGTCCGGCGGAGCCGATCTACTGGTTGTACGGTCTTTCGAGACTCCAGTTTCGGGCGGGTCGCCTCGTCGGATGGATCAAAGTAGACGACGGCGGTGCGCCGCGGGTGGTTCTCGACGAAGACCGGAAGGCACGCGTCGATCGAATGAGGACCGTGGCGATGCACACCGACCGACGTACGATGCTCGATGCAGCAACCCTGGATGGCTCGGCGACACTCGACCATGCGGGAGCGTCCGACCGGTCGGCGGCGTTCGATCGGTCGGCCACTCTGGACGAGGTTCTGCTTGTGATGGGCGTTCCGCAGTCCTGGTACCCGCTGGATGAGGGGCGCACGATGATCGAGTATGGAACGGGACTCCTCACTTTCGACGGCCGGGAGCAGATCGAATCGTGGTCGAACTTTGATGGCAACCTTCGCATCTCGATGGGGGAGCCCGAGAAGGACGCACGGCCGGTGCGTCTCGGATCGACGGCGTCCGCGGTTGTCGCGGCGATGGGCACACCCGAGAAGTGGTCGCGTTGGTCGAGCAACCGGGAGCACTGGTGCTGGGGCCCCGCCGATCGAAGCTGCATAGCCTTCCAAGACGATCGTGTGGTCGGCTGGGAGAACCGCGACGGTGCGCTTCGCGTAACGATTGGACCCGACCGCAGCGAGATCTCCTCGGATGCGCCAAAAGCTTCGTTCTTCGACGTGGGCGATTCAGCAGACGAGGTCGCCCGGTTGATGGGGACGCCAACGGTTATCGAGGACGACACCTGGTTCTACCCCAAGGATGCGAGCGTGTCGTTCAAGGCTGGCCGTGTCGTGACGTGGGATGATCCAGGCGGCGTGTTGCGTGTTGGCGGGCGACGCTAGATTCCACCGCGACCGGACCTCCCCGGCTTCGGCCGGCATCGCGCCGCTGAGGTGGACGGGGTCGCGTAGCGTGAAGAAGCTCGACGCGCGGAGAGAAGAATTCGTTCAATTACAGCGGCGTTTCCTTGTGTTGCACGAACCGCTGCAGCAGTCGGCGTTCGTTGCACAGGTCCCCGCCGGCACCACGCAGCTGGAGCAGTTGTTCGTGTCGCTCGGGCAAGTTTCCGACGTGCCACTACAGCTTTCGGCCGGGTCGCACGAGATATCGCTCGACGCACGGCACTGCGTCGCCGGGGACGCAAACGTGCAGCTTGCCGTGCAGCACGCGCCACCATCGCAGTCCTCGCCCGGTTCGACAACGTCGTTGCCGCAGACGCTGGCCGGGATCTCGCCACACACGTCACAACTCGTCACGGAGCAGCTGTTACAGACCGGCACCGTGCAGGTCCTGCAGATCGCCCGCTTTCCCGTTCCACTCTGTCCGCACAACCCGCAGTCGGTCACCGTCTGCTCGGTCGAGCCGCACACCGCGCAGTCCGTCACATCGCAGGTCGCGCAACTTTGGCAATCGATGGTATCCGCGGGGCAAATGGACGAAGCACCGGTGCAGACTTCTGCCGGGTCGCACGACAGATCCGTCGACGCGCGACAAACACTCGCCGCGGACGCAAAGGTGCAGCTCTCGGTACAACACGCGCCGCCATCGCAAGATTCACCCGCCTCAACAAGGCCATTGCCGCACACCGCGCCCTGGCTTCCGCAATCGCCGACCTCATACAGATGGCTCTCCGTGGTTTCGCATATGCCGTCTCCGGAGTTGATGAGGGCCGTCATGCGAACGGGGGCAAGGCGTTTGGTCGTCGTCCCGTCACCGAGCTGGCCGTTCGCGTTGTAGCCCCACGCCCAGACGCTGCCGTCGGAAAGCATCGCGAAACTGCTAGAACCGGCGCCCATGACCTCGTCGGCTGGACCAGGCAAAGAAACCATCACGGGCAGCGACCTGAATTGCGCGGTCGTGCCATCGCCCACTTCGCCATCGAGATTGCGACCCCAACACCAAACGGTGCGGTCGGTCTTGACCGCGCACGCGTGGTAGTATCCAGCGCTGATCGAAAGGACCTGGTTTCCGAGTTCGTTGACGCCGGTTTGGACTGGCGTCGAGGGATACGTGTTCGTCGTTCCGTCGCCAACCTGGCCAAAGTCGTTTTGACCCCAGCACCAGACCGTTCCATCGTCCTTCAACGCGCAACTCAAGGACTGCCCGATCGCCATCGAAACAACGTGGTTGCCGAGCTGCTCGACCCCAGCCTGCGCCGGCACCGCCTCACTCGGGCTGGTGAATCCTCGACCGAGCGTGCCCTGGAAGTTCTGGCCGCTGCACCACAACGTCCCGTCCATCCGAAGTGCGCACATATGCGTATCGCGGGCGGCAACCTGAATGACCTGATTGCCGAGCTCAGCGATCCCTGACTGGACGGGGGCCAACCGGGTGGTGGTCGTCCCGTCACCGAGCTGACCATCGGCGTTGGCACCCCAACACCAGAGCGTTCCGTCCATCTTCACGGCGCAACTGTTGAGGAAGCCGCCGGACAGGCTCGCGACTTGGTTTCCAAGACCGAGTACCGGAACGAACGTCTTGCGCATGGTCGTCGTACCATCGCCGACCGTACCGAAGTAGTTGTAGCCGGCCGAATAGAGTTCGCCGCCCCGAAGGCGCACGAACGTGTTGAACATTCCGATGGAGAGCTGCTTGGGCACGTTGGCTGACTCAGTCGGTGTCGGAAGACCAACCGTTGCCGTCGGATACAAACGATCTGTCGTGTTGCCCGTCGCGAGTTGGCCATAGCCTCCAAAGCCCCAGCACCAGACCGTGTCGTCGACGCGGGTCACGCAAGTGTGCCAGTTGCTTCCCGACAGCTTCGTTTCCGTCATCAGAAACGTATTAAGAACCACCGTTTCGCTCTCAGGCCCACAGCCTGTCCAATTCCCCTCGCCATCTTGCGCATCGCAACCTTCACCGACGGCATCCGCGCACGACGGGATCGGATCCGGAGTGAAACCACAGCTCCCGTCGGTGCACAGGCGACCCGATGGCCCACCACCTTCGTCCTTGCACGCGTGAAGTGCTGGACTCGAGCCGAACACGTTCCCCCAGAACGCGCCTTCGTGCGTCCGGAAGCTCTGGCGCTCTACCGGGCTCACGCTGAGCCCAGCGTAGGCGGGATTTCGGAGCGAAATGCGTACCGTATTTCCGAGCGCATTGGTTCGGGCTCCGAGACAGGCGGAGACGGCCTTCTGCCCGGTCGTGTCGAGCGCGCCGTTCTTCCAGGATGGCGCAAGTCCGAGCGCACCGTAGAAGGTCTTCGCGCCCGAGGGGAACTGAATGCTGACCGAGTCTCCTGAATCGAGCGCACATTCGATCGCATACTTGAGGAGAATCTCGAGATCTGCCTGCTGCTGCGCGTTCAACGCCAGACCTTCATAGACCGCATCATCCGCCGTGACCGCGCGATAGTGCTCGACGCACCACCGCAACTCCTCGCTGTCGTCGATGCCGTTCGGATCGTCGACGAGCGCTTGCGTCTTCCACGTCGGGGCAAGGTTGTGATAGCCCGGATATGTTTTGGCTTGCCCGTTCGAACGGTAGATCGTCAGCGAGTCACCTTGAGGCAACGCGCACCACACAAGATGACCCATCATCGACTCGAACGCGGTCTCCTCGTCCGCGGTCAGCGAAACGACTTGCCCCAGTGTGTTGGCGATCTTGATCGCCGTCGCGGGATTCGTCCCATTGACGTAGAGGCCATTGAGTGGAAGGCCATTCAGCGGAAGGCCGTTCACATAGAGACCGTTGGGATAGAGCCCGTTCACATAGAGACCATTGAGCGGAAGACCATTCACATAGAGACCGTTGAGAGGAAGGCCATTCAGAGAAAGCCCATTTACCGGCAGACCGTTCACATAGAGACCATTGAGTGGAAGACCGTTTACGTAGAGACCGTTGAGAGGAAGGCCATTCAGCGGAAGTCCATTGAGTGGAAGACCGTTCACGTAGAGCCCGTTGAGCGGAAGACCGTTCAACGGCAGACCGTTGTAGCCTATGCCGTTGACGTAGAGACCATTCACATAGAGACCGTTGAGCGGAAGGCCGTTCAAAGGGAGGCCATTCACATAGAGGCCATTCGGCACCATCGAGTTGAAGGACAGGCCGTTCACGTAGAGCCCGTTGTTGCTGAGACCATTCACCTCAAGGGAGTTGTGGATCGTGAGTTTGCTCGAAGCGCTTGCGACCTGGGGCGTCTTTGTACCGTCGCCCTCGAGGACACCACCTTCTGGCACGCATCCACTTGAAGTGCTCACCACACTCAAAGCGAAGACAGCGGCCGCCATCAACGTCATCCTTCGCAACACGGGCGCAATGGCCCAAGCCAATGTCGATCGTCTCGACTCAACCATGCGAATCACTCCTGTCTGAAAGCTTCGACTCGCAAAGATTGGGCATTCGACCCCAACTTCGCAAGTGCACGGTGTCGGCTGAGGTCCTCGGCTCGCGTCCTTCGCGGGCCGAAAGACCACCCAGAAAGCCATACCCATACTCATCCTCAAAGATGAGCTCGGGCATACTCGAGCGCAGGCCCGCAGACGCGTCGCTCGCGCGGCTTGTTCCGCCTCCCGCCGCAGTTCTTGGGAAAATGCTCGTTGGCGGGTCTACGTTCGCGCAGCCATCACACAGATACCGAGGTGCCTGACCGGGTCGGACCTTGAGACGAGGCGACGCAGGATTGTTCCCCGGGAGAAGTTCTTGTCCCACAGCGGCTCCAAGACCGGAGCAACGGGTCCACGGCCGTCAGAGTCTGTCGTTCGAACGCGCGGGTTGGCGCAACCCAGACTTCGACGGAGATCTCTCCTGACTGCTTGCACGCCTCGACAACCTTCATGGCCGGACCGCCCGAGACGATCGAAGACCGGGCGCCCGAGAGTCTCCGAGCGACTGCTTGGCCTGCCCACGTATTTATTTGGTCGTATAACCAGCTTATGCGAGCGATGCTGGTCGCATGAGTATGGGAAGCACCTCTCACCGAGAGCCTCCGCGAGCCGAGCCTTCTTCTCAGGCTTCGTCTTCAACGCCCTTCCCGGTGAAGCGATTCGTCGCCCGCGTCGTGCTTGTCGCGGCCGCCGCCGGAGCCACGTGGATCTTCTGGCTTGAGCCTTCGCGACTGCTCGTCCTTCTGTGGCTGGTGCCGGTGCCAGTGCTCACTTTGGGCATCTGGAGCTTTCCGGGCATATGGCGACGAAGCACAGATGCGCCCCCGTCGCCACAGAAAGACCTCGCGCAGCGCCGGAGGGTATGGGCCATCCTCTCCGAGCTGTACCTCGACACCGAACTCAGCGATCGCGACTACGAAGGCATGGCCGCCGCGCTGGTCGAGACAGGCTACAGCCCCGGACAACTTGAAGAGATTCTATACCGGGAGCTCCACCCCGTCTTGCATCACAACCTGCTGTGCGTTGCCGGCGAGTGGGTCGCCTTCGATCTGGAATGGCTAGAAGCGGAGATTCTGCGGCGCAGCCGACCCCGCGCCCATGCCCGCGCCCATGCCCGCGCCCGTGCCCGTCTCGGCATTGCGCTCATCCCCGCAAAGTGGATCGTAAGAGATGCCTGGGCATCGATAAAGGCGCGATTACCTCGCTGAGACCCGCTCCGCGTAGCGAGATTGCCCCCGAGGTCCGCTAATTCCCCTGCCAACGAGCAATAAGACGCGACCAGAAGGGAGTCTCGGCAATGAGGGGCGCCGCAGCAGTAAGCGATTGTGAGACATGGGCCACAGATCTCGAAGCAACCGTCCGAGGAAGACACCTCCGATTCAGGACCAGGGTGCTATCAAGGCACGTTTTGTTGGCCGAATGTTTGCTCTGAACACGTCGCGAAGTTCAAGCCGCCATCCGGAATTCGGCAGTAGCTTGGTGATGCGGCGTCTTCACTCCAGTGCACCTCGTCGACGACGAGACCGGCGTCATCATACAGGCGAAGGCCATCTGTCTTGCCCAGCCCGAAGATGTGGTCGACATCTCTAACCAGCACGACAAAGCTGTGACCCAAGATGGTCGTCCCTTCGGCGAACGCATAGAGATGATCGGCTGTTGAGGGGTCGAGCGCATCGTAGCCGTCGTCGGCCAACGCCCACCCCGATAAGAGCACGGGTCGGTCTTCTTCGTTGTAGAGCTCGATGCGGTCATCGTCGTCACTGGTGACCTCGTTGATGACAATCATCCGTGAAGCGGCAACGACACAGTCGCTGCGATCAAAATCGGTACAGTCATCGACACAGGCAAGTTCACCGCTTTCGAACCCGAGACTCGCGCAAGTTTGTTCACCCAAGTCGTCGGCGTCACAGGTTTCGTCGCCATCGATTTGGCCATTGCCGCAGCCGCCAGCCACGTTTTCGGCCCCGGGCGTGGGTAGGGCGAGAGTGGCGAAGGTTCCCGTTCCATTGGGGATGCGACCGAACGAGGTACCCGCAGGCGAATCTCCGTCTTTCCAATCGACCATATCCACCAGCTCGAGCGCCGGATCAAAGATGCTGATCTCTTCGTCGACGCCGAGCTTGAAGCCAGGAGACGCGTCGTCCAGATACTGAACGTAGTATCCGTGGGCTTCGATGCGGGCCGAAGGAGGAAACAACGCTTTGCCGGGGTCAGCGAAATCATCTGTATACGTGTATCGACTCAGACCGATGGCTTCGTCGGCCGGGTTGTAGAGCTCGAACCAGTCTTTCGGTTCTCCTTCAGCGGCGATCTCGTTCAACACGAAATGTGGGAAGACGCCAGCGTCCTGGGCAGCGTCCTGGCTATCGTCCTGGGCAGCGTCCTGGCCATCTTGACGACCGAGCGCTGCGCCACGATCAAGATTTTCGCCGTTGTTGCATGCGCTCATGCCGTAGCCGACGATGGCCAGCAGAACGAAGACGAACAGGAATCGGAGATGCGATGATCGGGGATGCGACGATCGGAGATGCGATGTCTGGCCGCAAGGTCCTGGATGATGCTTCTCGATCATCATAGATCCTCCGTGTCGCCAGGTCCGGTGACGAACGCGCCCGTCACTCGAACGAAGATGTGTTTCAGTTCACTTGTTTCCGGGGAACCCGGAACCGGCGCTGCATTGCGTCCCAAGAAAATCTGACGATACCCAATGGCGAGTCGAAGTTGCAGCACAGGGTCGAGTTGCTCCAGTCCAGCGAAGACGCCGCCTTCGAATTCAGTGTGTCGGTCGTAGGATGTTTCGAGGTCAGGATCGACGACGTTGAGCCGGGTCCATGCACCGAGCCAGGTGGGCTTGGTCTGGGCGTAGAGCAGCGCACCGAAGGCCCGCGCTCGAATCTCTGGACGCGCCTCATAGCCGAAAGCATCGACGTGTTCGACGCGCAGACCGAAGTGTGGATGTTCGACCGTCACCGCCGAGAACGCCCGCCGATTGGCCGCATTGCCGGCACCCGTAGTGCCGTCCCGATATCCCGCGTGAAGACCGAGGCGTGCGATGTCGTGCAAGACTTGGAGTCTGAGCACTTCACCGCTCACCAATCCAACCACGTCTTTTCTTCGATTGCGCTCGGTCTGATTTGAACCCTCACCGTTGCTGATGGCAAGTCGGATATGCAATCGGTTGCTCAGGATTGCGTACTCGGCCGAAGCTCCGAGATCTCCCGCGGTGAAGAAGTTTGCTTGTTCCGAGAAAAGCGGGATGTAGTCGCCGAGCGTTTCGTGCTTCTCGAGGGTTCGAAGCCAGGGATCGGGCAACAAGCCCGCCTCCACCCGCACGACCCCATATCCGGGTTCGATCCGCACGAAACCAAACGCGTGGCGAACCCGGACAATCAAAGAATCGCCGGCCACGCCAAATAGACTGTCAGGTCCGGCCGAACGTACCGCTTCCGCCGTGAGCACAAGGCCGCCGCGACGCCCGAACAATGTGCGAACGCCGGCGCGCCCAGTATCAAAACGGATCTCGTTAAAATGTTGACCGGCACCGAATGCATAATCGGCGGTTGAAACGAAATGTCCGAATCCGACGACATGCAGATCGGATGCCGACCGCTCACATGTGGCCGAGATCGAAGACGTGGCGACGGCGATCGATGCTGTGTGTGTCATCGGTGCAGCAACTGCCGTCGTCTGCATCAGAGCGCGCCAGACGACGGTCAGAATCACAGTGTTCAAGAGACGTCCCGGCCAGGGTCGCCGATGTTGGTTCTCCCATAGCACCGGGACCTCCACAGAGCGCCGACGACACGAAACAGACCGATAGAGCAGTGTATCCAAGCGGGGTCGTTGATTCATCGTGGGTGATATCCAAGCGTTGGCCCTGCGTCATTGAGCAGGCTTCGAAAAAGTCGGAAGTCGTTCTCGAATCGTGGCCCGTAGTCGTTCACGAATGCGGCCGTTTCATGGGCCAAGGCGTCGGGTGAAACGGGCGGGAGCACACCAAGGGAACGATCACCATCGATCGTCGACCCGCGCGCGTGGGCATGGGCAAGAAGACGTCCTGAGGTTCGAGCGAGGTCTGCCAAGTCGAGCTGTTGATCGATGGTTCCTTCCGCGAGGAGATTTTGAATTCGGCGGACACGGAGGGTCTTCTGAAAGCCGGTTAGACTCCGAATTCGAAAGGAAGACGGACCGGCGGACGATTCTCCGAGCCAAAGGTCATTCTCATCCGATATCTGAAGTGCCTTTTCGATTTGGATGATTCGCTCGGCGTTGTTGTTGAACGCATGGGCTGGAAAGAGAGGAAGATTGAGGACGAAAGGATCGCGCGCCTCCTTCAGCTCGAGAAGAACGACTTCATCGTCACTGGTGGTTGCGAGCGCCAGATAGCGAAGTATTGGGTAGCTGCTTACGCCCTGCCCTAGTTGTCGCGCGACATCGGCGACGGCGTCGATCGTCGGTCTCTCGACGTTTCTCTTCGCGTTGCGGTGCGAATAGGCTTCGATCAACTGTCGGACGCTCCGTGATTCGGCCGGGGTCGGTTCGATCAGTTCGTCCTCTCGAAAACGAACATCGGCTCGGGGTTCGATCTCGCCGCGTTGGAGCCTGGGCGGCGTGCCTTCTTCGACATAGGTATGCTGTTCGGCGCGTTGAAAGCCGTCGCGTTGGGCGCGCCGGAACAGGTCTTCGACGATCTTTCCGACACCCGAACCGCGTCCGAAAAGCACTTCTTCGTGGGCGATGGTCAGCCAGGTGGGATTGAACTGCAGGCTTCTGAGCTCTTGGGCATATGTGCGCGCCATGACTTCGGCGAGACGACCCGCGTTCTGAAGGGACGGGCGGATGATGCCGGTGTCACTGAATCCGAACTCGCCCTCGCCCTCGCCCTCGCCCTCGCCCTCGCCCGCGTCCGCGTCCGCGCGCTGAGCTTCGAGCTTGAGCTCGAGCTCGAGCTCGAGGCTCAGTGCGACGAAACCAAGCGCCATGCGCCGGACGTCGAGACTCCAAGGGCCGAATCGGGCTGCATCGAAATCGTTGAAGTCGATGACGACAAGCCCATCTGGGCGTCGAAAGGTTCCGATGTTTTCGGGATGAGGATCGCCGACGAGCATGATCCGGGTGTCGCGGCTTCCCCCGAGCGCGCTCGCGCCCATGAACCGGGGACTTGCGCTGTCGCGAACGAACTGACCGAGGCTGCCTCGAAAGAACGCATAGGGACCCGTCGACATCTTCGCGAACTTCTCTGCGACCGGCTGGGGGTCGCGGGCGAGAAGGTCGAGGTTGTCTTCAACCAGCGTCGAAGCAAGCCAAGCCATCCGGGCAGCGTCTGTGTCATCTTCGGCGCATCCGGCGCTTGCGCCCAATGCGATCGCGGCGAAACACAGAAGACGGGCCAACCAGAAGCGAAATCCTCGTCTCGGTTTAGACCCGGTCCGCACGGGTCCTTAGTTCAGCAGGTTACGTCGAAAGTCACCCAGCAAGTGGAGAATGTTGTGCCGGCCGAAGTCGCCCGAGATCGCCATTTCCAGGCCTGATGAATATCGTTCTCCAGGCGGGGTCGCGCCGCCTTCATCACGAAGCCCCCGCGATCTCCTACTCCCAGGTCGCAGGGGTCAACAGGCGCGTCTTGCGGGCGATGCCACCCGGATCGATGCCGGCGAGCTCTTGCCCTGGCCGGTCGGGGTTGAAGTCCCCAGCCACAATCTGAACGGCCTTACCGCCGCACGGGCGCCAAGGTCCGAAGGGATCCGGACTGCCGACCGCGAAGTCAAGCGCGCACAAGACGTTGTTCGTCAAGACTTCGATGCCAGCAAGTTCCTGCCCCGGTCGGTTGGGGTTGAAGTCCGCCGCCACGAGTCGGTTCACTTTTCCGGAGAGACGCGTCCATCTTTGAAGGTCCGTCGTCAGCCAAAGGCTGTCGTTCAGGTCATTCACGACGGCCAGGTCGGCTTGCCCGTCGCCATTGATATCAGCGGCCACCACTTGATCGGCCTCCCCTGGGATGGTCTTCCAGTTGATCAGCTCGGGCGAGTAGACGAGTGCGCGGGACGACAGCCCCGCCAGCTCGTCTCCGGGCCTCGCTCGATTGAAATCTCCGCTCGCGACATCATCGACCGACCCGGATATAGACAGCCAGGATCGTAGGTTGGTTGTGACAAACGCGCGGCGGCTAAGCCGATTGACTCCAGCGAGATCGGACCTCCCGTCGCCATTGAAATCGCCCGTTACGAGGCGATCGAGCTGCCCAGGCACTCGGGTCCAGCTGCGGCCGAGGTCCGTTGTATAGTAGATCGATCGACTTGTGTCGTTGAGGCCGGCGACGTCGGGACGTCCGTCTCCGTTGAAGTCGCCCACGACCATCTGCTGGAGTGCACCCGGGACCGGCGCCCAGTTCTTGAAGTCGCTGCTCCTCCAAAGAGCCCCGCCTTTCGCATGGCTACCAAGAATTTCAGCGACGCCGTTGCCATCCCAATCGGCGGCCGTGATGCGCTTGAGTGGATACGCTCCGCTAAAGCAAGGATGCTGGGCTGGATCGGTCGCCAGGTCGCGGCCACCGGTGACGACCTTGAGAAACGGCCGTGTTCCGGTCGGGTAGTCTTGCGGTCCGAGTCCCGTCCAAACGCTCTGCCCGCCCGGACATCGATAATCCGGTGGAGCCCCCCCGATACAAACATCCAGATAGAGACCCCGGTAGTGCTGGAACTGGGTGCCATCGAACGGCGCGTATTGCGCCTCGACGCCACAGCCGACGGGATCGACGTCGGCGAAGGTCCACGTGCCGGGGCCGTTGGTTCCGATGACGCTCCCGAGCACAACAACCTCTTTGCCAAGCTCCACACCCAGCTCTCGGACCGCTGCGCTCACGAGACGGTGATGAATGTGGCCGTACTCACCCCACGGGTTGTGAGTGACGATGCGTTTCACCTCCGGTTCGGCGACGTACTTTCGGACCCGTTGCTTGATGGCTTCCTTCGCGGCGGCCGCATCGGGCGGCGCATTCGAAAGGTACGTGTCGGCGGAGATTCTTGTGCACTCTGCTGAGCGCGGTCCCGACGACCAGTAGATCTCGGCGAAGCAGAGGTTCGACATCTCACCCCACACTGGGACCCAATTCTGACTGTACTCAGCTCCGTGCAGCGCGACCAATTCACGGTGCGCGGGCGATGTGGGGACAGCGGCAAGCACAAAACGCCGGGCCGACGACCAGAACGGGAGCATCCAAAGAAGCTCGTCGTCTTGGTGGGCAAAGACAATGACGGTGTCGAGCTCTCCTTCGGCGACCGAGTTGCTGGCAATGGGTGCCCACACCCGATCGTCCGGCTGCTCATCTCGTCCGCATCCGGCGGCCACGAAGATCAGACTCACCCAAAACAACACGCGCGCCTTCATGAGTCCCTCTCCGCTTCCCTCCTCTTGGGTACCACAGCGATCCCACGCTCAACAGCGCGCGGTGGTATTCGGGTTCGCCCGGTTTCTGGACGGCGGTCAGTACGACCTGGATCACCTGGCTTGTCTCTCGATTCTCGTCCGGGCAGCGGCCCTTGATTCCCTAAACGCACGTCCGAGTGACAAGCCACCACACATCAGATCATGAATCGCATGCACCACGCGGAAGTGAACGGGGTCTCGCAGCGTCGGCCGCTTCATCGCGTCGACCGCTTCATCGCAGGTCTCGTCGCCGCGCAGAGCCCATCGCCGCGCGTTTGGATGCCACAGTCTCGGCCGCGTAGATGTTGCTGTCTTGCGGGCGTGCTTCGGGTTGGCTTAGACGCGACGAGGCCGTCCGTCGACACGGGCTCGAGCACTGCTGTACACGAGATCCATGACGGTCGGGTTGCTCAAAAACTGGAGTGGGAATCCAAGCTCTACTCGGCTCACGGCATCGAGCCGTTCTAGGTGCGACTTGTCGAGCTTGAGCTGCATTGCCGCGAGGGTGTCCTCGATCTGAGACACCTTGCGCGCGCCGACGATCGGGATCATGCCGTAGCCCTGCGCCGCGACCCAAGCGGTCGCGACTTGCGCCGAAGTCGCGCCGATCGATTCAGCCACCTCATCCACGGCCCGTGCGATCTCCAGACCTCGGGGTGAGGTGCGGCCCCGCTCGGTGTTGCCTTGCTGCCGTAGTGACGTCTCGCTCGCACTCGCCTGCGGCTTCGTGTACTTGCCTGTCAGTACGCCGCCACCAAGCGGGGCCCACGCGAGCACGGACAGCTCGAACGCTCGCGACATCGGAAGCAGTTCTCGCTCCACCGTGCGCTCGAGGAGGCTGTATTCGATCTGGAGGCCAACGAAGGCTGTCCATCCTCGGAGCTCGGCCAAAACGTTCGAAGCCGAGACGATCCAAGAAGGGGCATCGCTGATGCCAAGGTAGAGAACCTTGCCGCTTCGGACGAGGTCGTCGAGGGCGCGCATCGTTTCCTCGAACGGGGTGTGTTGGTCCCACGCGTGGACCCAAAGGAGATCGATCCAGTCGGTGCGCAAGCGCCTTAGGCTGGCCTCGACGGAACGCACCAAGTTCCGTCGATGATTGCCTGAGGCATTGGGATTCTCGCTCTGCATCGACAGCGTGTATTTCGTGCCGACGACCATGTCGTCGCGCTTGCCCTCGAGCCAGCGTCCGACGATCTCTTCTGTCTCGCCTCCGTGATATTTGTTCGCAGTGTCGAGGAAGTTCCCGCCGGCCGCTCGATAGGCGTCGAGGACCTGATGACTGGTCGTTTCGTCGGCACCAAATCCCCATTGGGAGCCAAAGCTCATCGTCCCCAGGCAGAGCTCTGAAACACGAAGACCTGATTTTCCTAGAAGTTTGAATCGGAGCATGGCGCGGGATGCTAGCCCACCACCCGCAGGAGGTCGATCAAATAGCCGTTCAGCCGGCAATCGGAACAGGGCCTGGCGACGTCGTGGGAAGGCGAACGCGGCGCAGGGGCAAATGGCCGGAGCCATCGAACGCTCCTGCAACCCTCATCTCGCCGGAGAAAACACGAACCATCCTCCGTCGGGGACGGTCACCTCGAGCGGCTCGACGCCCTCGCGAACGTCGCTTGCAACATCTCCGGTCTGCAACACCGTTCCCGTTATGTCTTCAGACCCGTCGAGCCCACGCGCAAGCGCAGAGGCCACCCGATCGTCGCGAGCACGAGCGGCCAAGACTTGGGCGCCGGTCACCGTCGCCACCGCTTGCGCCGTTGAGGTGCCTAAGGCCCCGACCCGGGATTCCGTGCCTCCGTTGCATGAATCGAGAAAGACCCGCGATCCCCTGAAGCCAGCCTCTTTGATCTTCGAGCCCAGCGCCGCCCCTTCGAGCGTCGTGTAACCTGGCATCTCCCTGTAACCGGCACGCCCTGGCTCTCCGATGCGGTCACCGCCCCACATCGTCTCGTTTGGTGCACCATGCGCAACGACGATCACCGCGTCGTAGCCGTCCAGGACACCGGGACCAAGAGCGTCGTGACGAATGACCTGGCTCCCTGAATACTCGCGACTATGCCGCAGAGAGGTACCACGAATGAGGCCCCCGGTGCTCCCTTCAAAGGCGCGAAGCTCCGGCCCTTCGATGATCGCTACGCGTGACGTCTTCGGGATGAACTCGGGAAGCCCCTGCGGATAGCTGCGCGGCGTCAATTCGGCCGTCTTCTGCAGACGGGCACGGAGCTGGTCCGCCGGGGGCGAACGGATCGGTCCTTGCGTCCGCACCGACGGTCTCCTCACCGGCAACGGCGTGCTCTCGATGGTCTCCGATCGAGCTTCGGGGCCAGGCGCTCGCTGCGCTGCCTGTGAGGTCGCCCATGTCCCAGAGGTCGGGCTCTCTCTCTGCGCATCGGTTTGAGTCCAAGCGATGTCCACCGACGCCTGGGCTGAAGGACGGGAAGGAACCATCCCATTGAAGCTGCCTCTAAGCGGGGACGTCATCGGATCGAAGCGCAGCACGAGACATGCCAAGCAAGCCACCTCGCGGTTCATCGCCGCACTGCCTTCACGGATGCGCACGATCTCGTCTTCTCAAATGCGTCAGCGAACCTTCGCTGATTGCCGTATGAGCGCGTCGGATGCTCGACCTACACGCGCGCCCATGAGGCCTCGATGTGTGTGCGATGCTGTCGACACGCCACGTTGACCAGACGCCTGAGCCTCACTAACTTCGAGGAGAGACCAAGGCTAGGTCGCGACATTGAGGCGCCGCGGTCCAATGAGGTGGGTGGTCTCGCCGCGCCGATGTTTGAACGCATCATAGACCAAGGTCACCCACAGAAGACGTCCGCCTGGCTGTTCGCCCGTCGACGTGGACTTCTCGTTGGGTCGATCTCTGCTCACGCGCTGGCCATCTTGGTTCTGGCCCAGACCTCATCTCATGCCTTGCCGCGGTCGGCACCGCCGAGGCCTCCTCCGGTTCTGACGTTCTTTGCGTCGCCACCTCCGCCCCCCGCGCCGCCGCCCGGCGCCTCGGCGCAGACGCCCGGCGCCTCGGCGCAGACGCCAGCACGGAGCCCGAACGCCGACCGAGATCCACCGCCTCAGAGGGCCCGCATTCGAAAGCTGAACAAACGCGTGCCGCCCGATGGAGAGCGTGATCCCATCGAGCCCGTTGAGCCTGTCGAGCCCGTCGCACCTGTCTCGCCTGTCGAGCCTGTCGAGCCTGTCGATCGGGCGCCGAGGCATGCCGCCGAAGCCCCGCCGGATCCGGCCTCGTCACCGAAGACCTTGCCGTCGAATACGGGCCCTGAGTCGTCGCCAGATGACCAGGCCAATGAGCCTGGCCGCGGCACCCGGGGTGGCATCGCAGGCGGGGTGGAGGCGGGCAAAGCGGGAGGCGTCGAAGGCGGAGTCGAAGGCGGTGAAGCGGGGGGCGTCGAAGGCGGGGTGCCGCACGCGGCGGCAGCATCGACCGTCATGAAACCCAAGAAGGTGCCTCCGCATGTGCTCAAGCGCGAGCGAACGTACGAAGTGCGGCCAAGCATGCCGGCGCTGGTGCGCGATCGCTATCGAGGCCAGACGGTTCGCGTCGTCGTCATTGTGTGCGTCCAGCAAGATGGAGCGGTCGACATGGAGCATACGCGGGTCGTATCGGGCGTGCCGGGGTACGACGACGCCGTCATCGCGGCCATCCGTCAGTGGCGATACAATCCGCAACCGATTCCGATATGTGGTCCCGTGCATTTTGAGACCAAGGTCATCGATTAGCGACGGCGAAGGGACAGCGAAGGGGCAGCGAGGAGACGGCAAGGAAGACGTATGGACCACTTCAGTGTCACGGGCATGTGGGCGAGCATGGGTCTCGTCGCCCGCGCCGTCATCGTCGTATTGCTGTCGATGTCTGCACTTTCGCTGTACATCAGCCTCGACCGCATCACCACGTACCTCCGCGTCCAGAGGAGCTCGCTCGACTATGTGCGTGACCTCGGACGGCTTCTCGGCACGCAAGACCTCAAGGGGGCCGTCGATCGCTCAGCGCTGAAGCCGCAGTCGCCCATCGCACGAATCGCATCCGCCGCGCTCCTCGAGCTCGGGCGCGGGCAGGAGATCCTCCGTGGTCGCCAAGGCGCTTCGGAGCGCGGCTTCGACGTGCTCGAGCTGGTCCAGCTCACACTTATCCGTGTGAAGGAACGAGAGGTCGCGGAACTGCGGCGCGGACTGTCGAGTTTGGCGAGTTTCGCGTCGGCGGCGCCGTTCATCGGGCTCTTCGGCACCGTCGTCGGGATCATCGACGCCTTCAAGGTCATGGCCGCAACCGGTGAAGGCGGCATTGGCGCCATCTCATCCGGGATCGCGGAAGCGCTCATGACGACGGCGGTGGGCTTGTTCGTCGCCATCCCCGCGGTCCTGGCGCACAACTACCTCAATGGGCGGGTCGAGGACCTCGTCGTCGACATGAACGACGCATCGTCGGAGATCGTCGCGTTCGTCGTCACCGAGGGGACCCGAGAGGTCGAGGCCGTCGATCCATGACCGACGGGGCCACGTCGAGGCAGAAGACTCGGCGGCGATCTCGACTCATGCCCGCCGCGCTATCCTCCACGCCCGATGACGGGGTCGGAGCGTCCTCCTCGGCGGCTGAGATCAACGTGACGCCGCTCGTCGACGTCGTCCTCGTGCTGCTGCTCATCTTCATGGTCATCGCGCCAAGCCTCGAACGAAGTCCGAAGTTGACGCTCCCCAGCGCGGCCAACACCGAAATCGGTCCGACCGACGAGCAGCGCGTCATCGTGGGTGTCGAAAACGACGGCTCGTTCTTCGTGGATGGCCGTCCGGTGACCGCAAGCGGTCTGGAGGAACGTCTGCGGTCAGCGGCCGCGACGCCGGAGGTCCATATCTACATTCAGGGTGACAAGACGGTGCCCTATGCAAGGATTCGTCGGGCGCTGGAGCACATCCGCGCTGCAGGCGCTACACGGGTATCGCTCGCCACGAGCCGCTTGGACAGCGAAACAGGTGATGGCCTGGCGAAAGGTACAGACTAGACAGATGGCCTTTGGAACCTCATCGCGCTCTCGCGCCACGTCATCGAAGCCTCAGATCAATGTTACGCCGCTCATCGATGTCGTGCTCGTCGTCCTGATTATGCTCATGATGATCGCGCCATCGCTCTCGCGGAAGATCGACTTTGAGCTGCCCAAACAGGTCTCGATTCTCGAGCCTCCAACCCGCGCGTCTCAGATCCTCCTCACCTTGGGCGCACATGGCGAGCTTCGACTCAACAACGAGCCTTTAGACCAGGGATCACTCCCCGCACGCCTCCACGCAATCTTCGAAAGTTCCGGCAAAATGCCCGTATTTTTCCACATCGACGATCAGATCCCTTACGGTAACGTCGTCCATCTGATGGACGTCTGCCGCGGCGCCGGCGCAACAACGCTCGGCCTTGCTGACAGCCCAGATTTCGAGCCACGGTAAGTTTACAGGTCGACCGATCTCGGTTAGCGTCGCGCGCAATGAAAAGGGTGCGACAACATCCGAGGTTGATCTCTTGCGCTTGGGCCGCATCAGTCATCGCGTCAAGCATCGCATGCGACAGCGTCGATGATGGCCACCTCGAGGATCCATCGACGCCACCAAAGCTCGTGCGACTGCTCATCCAGGACGAGCAACCCTTCGGACGCTTCAGCGCGACGGACGTGCTCCGCGACGCCGACCCGCAGGACGCGAGCAACGTCTGCAGCGAACGCAATCCGTGTCCCGCCGAGTTGGGCCAGTTCTGCAACATCGACGCCGGAGCGACGACGGGATTCTGCATCGATCCGCTAAATCCGCGGATCACGCCCCCGGCCATTGGTATCCCGGTGGTCTACGGCGGCAACCAGATCCGACTCGTGTTCGATCAGGGCCTCGCAGCCGCGCTCGATGAACAGCTCCAAGCCGAAGACGACACGACCGTCATGCTCACGCGCGACGGGGCTCCGATTGCGGCCGTCAAATACCTCGACAACTCAGGGAGCCCTGCCTATTCGGCCTTCCCGACGCTCGAGCCTTTTGGCCCCGCGATCGTCCTCAAGCCGCTCGCACCGCTCGTCCCCTCCGTCACTTACGCCATTAACTTCGACGCCAAGAAGGTCGTGGATCGCGATGGACAATCGCTCGCGGTGACCGACAGCGGTCCCTACAGCTTCACGATGGAGGGCTTCTATCCCATGGGCGCCGTGCCTGATGTCCTGTCATCGACGACCACCGTCATCGCCCCGAACTCGGTCCTACAGTTTTCGTTGAACGCTGACGTCGACGAGATGACGCTTCCGTTTTCAAACAGCGCGACGGTCTCCGCGACCGCGCTTCGCGCGATCAAGGTCATGAGTGAGTCGGGCGAAACGGTCCTCGTTCGAGGTTGGGTCGACCGCGGGACCGATCCGAGCGCATGCGTACCCAACGGCCGCGCCTTCAATGTCGTTCGAAGCACATCGGCTGGCGTCGCCCAGGAGTGGGCACCCGGCGTGTACACGATGACGTTCGCATCCGTCGAGGCCGCAGATTCAGATACGACGCTCGGAAGCGATGCCTTCGGAAGTCCACTTGCAGTGACGTTCTCGGTGGGGACGGATCGCGCCGATCCAAGCGAGGACCCCATGGTCATCGAGAACATGGTGCTGCCAGAGGACTGCCCGTAGCCGCAGCACGACGGTACGACGCCGGTTTGCGCTTCGCTTCATTCTGGTTTCATTTGCTACTGATTCGGGTCGGATTGCACAGGGGTTGGGGAGAATCATGAAACAGCAACCATCGCACGATGAAATGCGGCGTCGCCAGATGCGCCTTGCCACCGCGCTCTTCCTAGGGCTCGTCTGCGGCGTCGCCAGTATGCCCAGCGCGTGGGCTCAAGGGCGAAGCAGCGGGCGCATCTCCGGACGCGTCGTCGATGAGTCTGGCGCACCGCTGCCCGCCGTCACCGTGACCGTGTCAGGTCCTTCGCTTCAGGGCGAAGAGACGGAATTCACGGGGGAAGACGGCACGTATCTCATCAGTGATCTCCCGGTCGGCGAGTACATGGTTCGCTACTACTACGCGGACGTCGTGATCGAGCGGCCGCACGTCAACTTGAGCGTCGACCAGACCCTCGCGGTGAACGTGACCTTGACGTCGAGCAGCACCACCGCCGAAACCATCCGCATTACGGAGCGGGCGCCGACCGTCGACGTGGGCAACACGCAAATCCAGACGACCATCCCTCGGGAGCTCGTTCGCAGAACACCGAACCGAAGCTTGACGTTCGAAAGCGTTCTTCAGCGCGCACCGGGAGCATCGACCGACGAGGCCGGAACGACATTCAATGGCGCGACGGGTCCCGAGAACGTCTTTCTGATCGATGGACTCAACACCACGAATCCATCCCACGGGCTCCTCACGAGTCGACTGAGCCTCGAGTTCTTGGAGGAGACGTCGGTGATCACGGGAGGCTACCAGGCCGAGTATGGTCGTGCGATGGGCGGCGTCGTCAACGCCATCACCCGTTCCGGGTCGAATGAATTTGGGGGGGAGATCTTCTTCGGCATGACGCCGTTCCAGGCGCGGGGAAAGCGGGTCGCACGATTAGGCGAAGCCGTAGCCTACGAATCGCGTCCTCAGGATAAGGAGTTCGACCTCGGCTTCACCTTGAGTGGTCCAGTCGTGAAGGACCGTGTTTGGTTTTTCGCCGGATACCACCCGCAGTTCTCGCAGCAGCGCTACGATCGCTTCATCCGGGCGCGGACGGCCAACGGTCTCCCGCTGGATACCGTATCTGGGCAGTACGAAGGCGACGTCTCGACGCAAGGCTCCTGCCCCGATTACATTCGCGATCGCGATCCCGCTTTGTGCGCTCAAGGAACCTTCAACACGGAGTCGATCACCGGCGGCGACCGCGTCTTCACTTCGAACTCGTGGCTCCACGCCTACATTGCCAAGCTCGACTTCCGGGTCGACGACGACAATCGTTTCTCGATCCAGTACACGGGCGCCCCATCACGGTTCGAAGGCGTCGTCGAAAATCCGAACAACCCGAACCTTCTGACTCTTGGTCGTTCGCTCAACGGAGACCCCGCGATCTATCGGTTCACCGACGCCACGGAGGTGCACGACTTCTCAGGCCACTACGTCTCGAAGCTTCTCGACCGCAAGCTCCGGGTCGACGTTCTTCTTGGATATCACTACGAAACCGACTCCATGACGCCCGAGAACAACGCGCCTCTGGTCAGGGATACCAACGTCGTATCTCTCTCGACGTTCGAGCCGTACGCGATGTGCGCGCCACAAACGATCCATGGCGTTACGTTCGATCCGTGCCCCGTCTCGAACTACGAGTACGGCGGCTTCGGCGTGTACCATCGCCTACATCAAAGCCGCGCCGTCGCGTCCGCCTACGCAACTTACCTTGCAGAGCTCGCCGGAACGCACGAGTTCAAGCTCGGCGGAGATGCCGAATGGCTCAGGTACAGCCACCGCCGAACCTACACGGGCGGTGCCTACTACGAGGTGCTCGGCGGGGGATTCGTCACGCGCCAAGGCTTTGGTCAAATCTTCGACGATGCCAGCGTCGCCCTCCTCAAGAGCTTCGAGGCGGAGATCACGAGCAGCCGACAGATGCTCTTTGCCCGCGATTCGTATCGCCCTGACTTCATGCCGGGGCTCACCTTGAACCTGGGCCTGCGTTGGGAGCTCGAGCAGATGAACGACGCCGAGGGCAACGAGGCGATCAGCATCTCGGACAACATCGCCCCGCGCATCGGTCTCGTCTATGACTTGACCCAAGAAGGTCGCTCGAAGATCTACGCGAGCTACGGACGATTCTACGAAGCGCTTCCGCTCAACCTCGGCCAGCGCGCTTTTTCGAAGGAAGCGATCGTCATTCAAGGGACCGGCGATTGTGCAACGGATGCCGCGGGACGGGTCGACGTCTCGACGTGTCAGTTCCCCGACCCGAGTCGCCAGGACGCCTTCGGCGGTTCAAAGACTCAAGTATCACCCGTGCTCAAGGGACAGTATTCGAACCAATTCGTCGCGGGCACCGAGTACGACGTGGGCGCCGAGGTCGTGCTTGGCGCAGCTTTCATTCATCAGAATTTGGGTCGGGTGATCGAAGACTTCTCGGTCGACGGCGCGCAGAACTACTTCGTCGCCAATCCGGGCGAAGCCACGGATGAAAGTGCCGTCCGAGAGCTCGAGAACGACATCGCACGAATCAATCAGGAGCTTGCACAAACCCAGGACGCCGCGCGCGTCGCCGCGCTCGAGCAGGACAAGACCGACAAGACCGCCCAGATCGTGCTGCTGCGCGGTGCGGAAACGCTTCCGAAACCGAAGCGTGACTACAACGCGCTCGTGTTGAGCGCACGCAAACGCTTCTCGAAGAACTTCTCGTTTCTCGCGTCGTACACCTACGGGCGAACCATCGGGAACTATCCCGGCCTGTATCAAGCGTCGAATGGGCAGCTCGATCCGAACTATTCGACCCAGTACGATCTCCACAGTCTCACACTCAATCGCGACGGACCTCTCCCCAACGACCGGCCTCACTCGGTGAAGTTCGTCGGCACCTACTACTACCCGGTGGGAACTCAGGAAGGAGACGGGCTGTTCGTCTCGCTTTCCTTCAACGGCCAATCAGGTCGACCGATCGAAGTCCTGGGACGACATGCGCTCTATCCGGCGCGCGAGAGCTTCATCTTGCCTCGCGGTTCGGGCGGGCGGACGCCATTTTTGAGTTCGTTCGATCTCGGCGTGGGCTACATCGTGGGTCCGGTCGAACTGGGGTGGGAGGTGTACAACTTGTTCAATCAGCGCCAGGTCACCGCCGTCGACGAGGAGTACACCGCAGATGCTGTCCTTCCCGTCGTAAACGGGACAATCGCAGATCTCGCTTCGCTCAAGACCACCGATGGCTCAAAGCCTCGAGTGAATCCCAACTACGGTCAACCTACGGCGTACCAAGATCCGCTCGCGATGCGCTTCTCGGCTCGCCTTCGCTTCTGAGAGCAGGCTGAACCTCTTCGGCGCCTCCGTTCGTTGCGCTCGCCTTGATCGACAACGATCGACGACGATCGGCAACGATCGACAAGGATCGACAGCTTCAGTTCGATGCGCACAATGAAACGCGGAAAGCGCTCGAATCGCACAATGCCCGCATGACACGACACGAACGAGAGCTGACGCCGCGAGCGCTTCTTGTAGGCGCGCTGATCGGCGCGGTCTTGGCGCTCGCGAATTTGTCGATGGGGCTTAAGACAGGCTGGAATGAGTCCGGCAACATCACCGCGTCGATCCTCGGCTTCGCGGCCTTCGCCGCGGTCTCACGGTGGCTGTCGTCTCCGTACAGCCCGCTCGAGAACTGCATTACCCAGACAACGGCGACGAGCGCAGGTGCGATGGCCTTCACCTCTGGGCTCGTCACGACGTTTCCGGCCTTTTCGATGCTCGGAATCGAGAGCCCGGCCGCGCTCATCGCGCTCTGGGGCGCGTCGATGGCGGTCCTTGGGATCTTGGCCGGGGCGCTCATCCAAAGGCGGCTGATTCACGAGGAGAGGCTTCCGTTCCCGACCGGAACCGCCGTGTCGAAGCTCGTCTCGACGATGCATCGGTCAGGCCAGGAGGCGGTTCGGCAAGCGGTCGTGCTCATCGCCGTCGCTGTCGGCGCGCTCGTCTTCACAGTCTTTCGTGATGAGCCATCGATCGCGTTGATTCCGGCGATTCTTTCGCCTGCTTGGACGATCGCCGGATTCTCGCTCGCACAGCTCACAGTCGCCGTACAACTCAGTCCAATGCTCGGCGCCATCGGCGTCCTCATCGGGG
This sequence comes from Deltaproteobacteria bacterium, assembly GCA_016713425.1. Classification (GTDB taxonomy): domain Bacteria; phylum Myxococcota; class Kuafuiibacteriia; order Kuafuiibacteriales; family Kuafuiibacteriaceae; genus JADJPE01. The sequence goes on from JADJPE010000005.1 coordinate 762,712, forward strand.
CCCGATTGGGCGTGAGTCTCCTGCTCGGCGGACTCATCGCATGGTGCGGGCTCGCCCCCAGGCTCCTCGAGCGCGGGATCGTAGCCAGCGCCGAATACACTGAGGTCGTCGGTTGGCTCGTCTGGCCGGGCGTGGGGCTGATGGTGTCGGCGGCCTTCACATCGGCAATTCTTCAGCTCGTTGCGCTTCGTCGCCGCGGGTCAGGCGATGAAGCGCCAGAGTGCGGTGACGCCACGGATGTTGCTGAAGTCGAAGGCCCGCTTCGGATCGCGCGAGGCCGTGAGCGGCGAGTCTGGGCGACGCTCGGCTTACTCGCCTCGCTCGGCATGGTGGGCGTTGGATGGGCGCTGGGTGCGCCTGTTTGGCTCCTTGTCTTGGTTCTTCCGCTCACCCTCCTGAGTGCGAGCATTGCCGCCCGAGGGGCGGGCGCGACCGACATTGCCCCGTCGGGGCCGGTCGCACAGATCACGCAAGTGGGCGCCGGGCTCATTGTGCCCGGAGCCCTGGCGCCCAATCTCATCGCCGCATCGGCGGCCTTCGGAGTAACCTCGCAAGCGGTTCAGACGCTGTGGAATCTCAAGGCAACCCATCTGTTGCGCGGCTCCATGCGCGCCGCGCTTTGGGCTCAGCTCATCGGCAGCATGGTGGGCCTCGCCGTCGTCGTTCCCGCGTACGTCGTGCTCTCGGAGGCCTCCGCGCTCGGTGGCCCTGCCCTTCCTTGCCCGGGAAGCCATGTTTGGAAAGCCATGGCCGAAACGCTCGCCCAAGGCGCATCCGCCATTCCACTCGGAGCCCAGCCCGCGCTTTGGGCCGCCCTCGGGCTCGGGGTGCTCTTGGCGCTCGGCGAGAGCTACACCAAGAGTCGATGGTTGCCCTCGCCCATCGCGATGGGCATCGCCTTCGTAACCCCGGGCTTCTTCGCCGTAACGATCGGCCTGGGCTCGGTCCTCATGGGCCTTGCTTCGGCCTTTCGTCCAACATGGACAGCACGTTGGGGAAGCTCGATCGCAGTTGGGGGCATCGTGGGCGAGTCGCTCGCCGGCGTCATGCTCGCAGCGATGAGCGCACTCTAGCTTCCGATCCGATCGGGAAGCGGAGCTTCAAGCGACGACCCACAAACACGTCCAGAGTCCAGAGGTCATCGCGCAAAATGGCTCTTACTACGCGTACGCGGTCATGGCGGCGCGGCGTCGTTCGATACGTGGTTCCATGATGTTCGGCATCGTCTTTGCGACCGCGATCGCCTCATCGAAGAGCTCGACGGCCCGCGCAAAATCGCGGCGGCGAATCGCCCCCAGGCCCTGCATCTCGATGATCTCGATGGCTTCCTGCTCCACGGACGTGGTCTTCGATCGCGCGCGCAGCTCGCGCCATGCCTCTTCCGATCCTCCGCCGCAAGCGAGTCGAGCGGCGTACAAAAGGAGTTGCTCGTTCGGCATCAAGACGCCCTCGTATCGTCCGGCCGCCTCGGCCGTATCGTGGGCGGCCGAGATCGCTCTGCAGCTCACGAGTGCTCGATCCCAGGCCCCTTGATAGACGAGCACTCGTGCCTCCAGCAAGGAGACAACCGGCCGCGGCATGATGTCGGGACGGCGCTGAGTCAAAGACAAGATACGATCGAGCGGCTGCCAACACGCATCGATGTCCCCGGACAGGTACAAGATCTCGGCTAGGTTGTACGTTCCGTAAAACTCGGCGAGCGTACTGCCAAGAACGCGTCCGATCTCGACGGTTCGCCTCAAATCAGAGACCGCGCGGTCGACCTGTCGAAGCGCCACCCACATCGTTGTCCGATTATTGAGCGCCGCGCTCTCGTGCAACAGGTCGCCGTGCGCGCGCGTCAACTCTAGGATCCGGTCGAAAGCTCGCGCGGCCTCCTCGTGTTCGCCGAGCTCTCCAAGCGCATTGCCAAGCATGACCAGCGAAATGACGAGCGGTTCATAGCCATCCTCACCCGCCTCTTCCGCCGCCTGTGCCGCCCTGAACAGCGTATCGCGGGCCTCGATTCGTCGTCCGCCCCGCCATCGAGCACGCGCACGCCCCATCTCGAGCCTCGCGAGATCTAGCTTCGAAGGCCTTTCCCCCAGGCGCTCAGCCGCGGCTTCGACGAGGTCCGCTGAGCTTTGGAAGTTCGCCAGCCAATCGAGCTCCGTCGCTTCGTCGAGAAGAATCGAGAACTCGCCGGCGCGATCGCCTTGCGCCTGCGCGATCTCGCGGGCCGCCCTCAAGTCGTCGAGCGCGTCCGCATAGCGTCCAATTCTGTGCCTTGCGATGCCTCGACCATGCCGGCAGGCCAAGCGAAGTCCCGGCCCATCCGCGTGAGCAAACGCTTGCGAAAACGCAACCTCAGCCTCCACATAGCGATGGCGCGTGAGGTTCCAATCAGCGAGAGCACGATATGCGTTGCCGGCCGGTTCCCGAAGGGCCGCCAACGACGCGTGGTGCGCGATGCGCGCCGTGCGCACCTCCCAGGGGAGATCGTCGTTTCTTTCGTAGAACTCAAAGGCAGCGCGATGCAGGTCGCTCTCCAACGACTCGGAGACCGTCGCCGCGATGGCCTCACGCACAAGGCCGTTGCGAAAGGTGACTCGCCCCTTCGAAGACACCTTGACGATGCCCGCCTCATCGAGGAGCCGTATCGCCGTGTGGCTGTCGAGAGGAAAGAGATGCCCGAGCTCCATGTCCTCGAGGATTTCGACGATGCCATCGAGTTCACGTACGAAAAACTCGTTCCCACCCAGACGCGCGGCAAGACGCGCGTGGGCCGCAACTTCCGCCGGCAAAGCCTCGAGCTGCCGCGTCGCAAGCCATTCGAGTTGAGGAAGCTCGGGAAACGCTTGAATCCGATCGGTCTCGAGAATCCACCCGCCGCTGTCCTTCTCCTTTCGGACGATGCCCTCACTCTTCAGCGCACGCACAAGTTGCCCGAGCAACATCGGATTGCCCTGGGCGCGCCGCACGATCATGTCAACCGCGCGATCAGGCAGGTTCTCGGCCGGCTGCAGCAGCGTTCGACAAAGGCGGGCGGCATGATCGTCCGCGAGAGGCGCAAGCTCGATCCGTTTGGCCACCGCGACCCGATCGGACCACATAGGACGCAAGCCCTCGAAGTCGGGACGAACCAATGCACACAGCCAAAGAGGACCCCGGGTTCCGGAGAGGGCGGCAAGCTCAAGGCCATCGAGCGTCGTGGCATCGGCGAAATGTGCATCGTCCATCACGAGGAGAAGGCCCTTGTCGCCCGCCATGCGGCGAAGCGCTTGTGCCAGTCCACGCGTCGTTGCGGTCCGCAAAGCGCCCGGAGCGTGTGCGAACGGGGCGAGCTCCGGGGCGTCAATCGGAAGCCAACCCAAGGCGAACGCCACGGGCGCCCAGGCGTCTTCGACTTGGGGCTCGAGCAGCTTCTGGATCTCGCGACGGTCATCGGGCGGAGTTGTAGCGACAGCGCAAGTCTGTCGAAGAAGCGTCACCAACGTATCGCCCGTATCGCCAAGCGCCGTGTCTCGACCTCGAATCGTCAGGAGCCTGGCGTGCGGAAACATCGAGCGCAACGAGTGGACAAGAGAGCTCGCGAGGTGCGTCTTGCCGAGCCCGACGTCCGCCACCACCGTGGCCAGGGTGGGATGCTTCGAGACGATCGCTATCCGGGCACTCTGGAGCAGTTCAGACAGCGGCTCAGAACGCCCCACCATCTCCTGCGAAGTCCTGAACGTCGTATTCTCGTCGAACTCGTGGACCCTCTCTGAACGAACCTGGAGAAGCCCCGGGTTCTTGGGCGCCGACTCGCAGGCTAGGTCCGATAGGATCTCGCTCACAACGGGCGTAATCAGCAAGCCGGCCAGCTCGTTGTTCTCGAGGAGCTGCGCGGCCTGAGAGAAGGCGGCGCTGAAATAGCGCCGTCCGTCCCGAGCCTGACGGACGCGGACAGACGCAACGTCGAGGATGAGGCCAGAACAGAGGCCGCGGGCGAGGATGCGCCTTGCCGCCCCGAGCGCGTACCGCAAAGGATGACTCGCCTCCGCATCAACGACGACGACGAAGCGAGGCCCGATCACCTGAACGACGGTGGCCTCCATGGACGCAAGCTCATCCCTGAGGTCAGCGGGCGGATGACTCGACTCGAAGGCCAGCATCGGGATGCTCCGGACCGCGCGGGCCTTGGTACCACTGCTGGCCGTATTCACCGGGACGGATCCCCCAGCAGCACCCGTGCCTGCAGCAGAACCAGAACGAGAAGCGGAACCAGAACGAGAACGAGAACCCGGGACAGCACCGAGAACATCGCCCTCGGCGTCGCTCGAAGCGCTCAGGGCGGACTTGGTGGCCTCGTCCTGCGGAGACAACAACCTCGAAGTGCCGGCGGTTGGTTGATGGGCGCCGTGCACAAGCGCCTCTGTGATCGCGCCATGAAGAGCCGCTGCGTCATCGAAGCGGTCCTGGGGCTGCTTCGCGAGAGCCCGGAGAATGACGTCCTCGATCGGCTTCGAAACAGGCGCGAGGCTAGATGGTCGGGGCGGCCGTCGCGACGCGCAGGCGCTTCGGATCTCGGCGGGTGATCCCCAAAAAGGCGGTCGAAGGGTGAGGAGCTCGAACAGGATGACGCCGAGCGCATAGACGTCGGCTCGGGCATCGAGCACCTGACCTTCGAGCTGCTCCGGCGCCATGTACTCGAGCGTCCCAACCGGTTCCTCGCCGAGAGCGGGCAGCCCGGGCGCGATCGATGTCCCAAAGTCGATGACCGCAACCTCAGATTCCCGCAAGAATAGGTTCTCGGGCTTCAGATCCAAGTGGACGATACCGCGCACGTGGAGTGCTGTGAGCGTGCGAAGCAAGCCATCGATGAGGCCGGACACCGTCGACAACGGAAGTGGCTCGGGCAGCTGCTCGAGGCGCTCCGCGAGGGTGGGCGCCTGGATAAGCTCGAGCGCGAGATAAGGTCGCCCACCCGCATCACCAAAATCCAGAAGCTCGGGCGTATAGGGGGGCCCGATCGACTCGAGAATCCGGCGTTCGCGATCGAGCCGTGCGGCCGCCGACCCCGGGCCGCGATGGGCAACTTTGAGGGCGCACCGACGATGGTCCAGATCACGTTTGGCCAGCAAGACAATCCCATAGCCGCCGGCCGCCAGAACCCGCTCGAGCTTGAATCCGGGGACATCCAGGTCGGTCGGCAGAGGTGCGACCACCGGCTCGAGAGTCCGGACCATAGACTCTTGAGAGCAAAGACCGTGATCGCCGCGCCACCGTCGCCCGCAAGCAAGACAGCGCACCGCATCGACCGGCGTATTTTGACCGTCCGTCGTCAGCGCTCCCTATGCTTACACGAAACCGATGTCGGGTGTTAAGGAGCGCCGCTCAACTGTCCATCGGGTTTCAATGGTCGGCGTTCCGCCGATCGCCCAACAGGATCAAGAAACGAGATCAGGAAGATCAGGAGAGAGGGACGCTGATCCAATCAGCTTCCTCGTCGAGAGGTGCGAGTGGCTCACCAAAAGTACGCACACTCGCCCAAAGTCCTCCCTCCGAATCCGACGACCGATGACGCGCCCTCAGGACGTCAGAGCTCGCGATCTGCGGGACCACGGCGTTGCCATGACGCCGGACCTCGACGGAGCCTACGTCGATGCAGGCCATGATCGCAAAGCGCGAAGACGTCTGGAGTCGTCGAACCAGATCCCGCGCGAAGTCGAGCCCCTGCTTCCAAATCCGAGAAAGCTGTTCGGGACTCGAATCCTCGAGCACGTGGCAGCCAATGACCTCGCTGTCCGTCTGCACGGGCAACACAAAGCCCTCACGCTCGAGGTTCTCCTGGATGAGCTCAAGGCTATCTTGCAGCTCGTCGAGCGCATCGTCGTCCAAATCACCCACATCAATGATCTCACCGTCCTTGAAGACAGCGACCGACAGCGCAATCGCCGGCAGAAGATGGGAACTCGATGCCGCCACGTCGGGCTCGGCCAATGCCCCCACCTGACAGGGCGCAAGCCCGACCTGCGCTTCGCACGCGGCACGAAGATCGACGAGCAGCTCTTCGACCGAAGGATACCGATCGGCGGCTTCTTTCTCCATGCATCGCAGAATGACGCGATCGAGGGCGACGCTCACCGGCGCAACGTGGCTTGCGCGAGGCGGAGGTGCGCTAAGATGCATCTGCTCCACCTGCTGAGCCGACGCCCGCCCAAACGGCCGTCGCCCCGTCAGCAAATGAAACAAGAGCACCCCCAAAGAATAGACATCGGTTCGCTGATCGATCGGTTTGTGAAGAAGCTGCTCCGGCGAAATGGCCGTGCGGGTGCCGAGCAGCACGCCAGTTCGCGTCAAGCTCGGCCCCTCGGGGCTCAAGAGCTTGGCAATCCCGAAGTCGATCAGCTTCACAACCTGCTGGCCATCGACGCGACACACCATCACGTTGGACGCCTTGAGATCGCGATGGATGACGCCAACTCGATGCGCCGCGATCAGAGCCTGGCCCATGGGCTCGACGTAGCTCATCAGTTCGGCGGGAGGAATGGCGCCTCGGGCCTCCAGAACGCGCAGGAGCGACGTGCCTTCCAGAAGCTCCATCACGACCGCTGGAACGCGTTCAGTCAGCCATCCCCAGTCGTAGATCTCGACGATGTTCGGGTGCCCAATCGCGCGAATGGCCTCGGCCTCCCGAAACAAGCGCAGCACCATCTCCGTCGATGCCGTCCACCTCGGACGCAGGAACTTGACCGCAACGCGTCGCCCCGTCTTTTCGTGGCGCGCGGCGTAGACGGCCCCAAAGCCCCCCTCGCCAAGGTGAGCCTCCAAGAAGTAGTCGCCAATTCTCGTTCCGCTCGACCCAAGTTCGACGCCCCGGGTGGCCGTGAGTTTTTCCTCCTGGACGTCTGGCCCCTCGAGCGACGTCCAGAGCAGTTCCTCGGCGGTGAGACCTTCAAGGGCCAACGTCTTTTCGGCGCAAGGTTCAACCTGATCCATGACTGACCGGAGTCTACAGGAAATGCGCAGAATTGTTCTAGTTCCACACTGATTAGCAATGTATGGTTTGCATCCCTGAGCTACGTTGGACTGGGAGACAGGCCGACATTCACGAACTCAGACCGAACCGCGGACAGGCACAGCTGAGCAGGTCCGCGGGAGCGCGTGCGTGCCGGCGCCTACGGACTCACATGCACAACGTGTCCCTCGAGCACCCGCGACATCCAATGCTTGAGCGGAACACCGGCAACGGACTGCTCGAAATCGAAGTATGCGACGTGGCTGGCGCCCGGAATGAAGAAGGTGGACCACCGACCCGTGGGTGCCAAGAGTCCATCCCTCAGATCCTCCAATCCATCCTGGAAGCGCGGCCCGCCAGGATCTTGGCTCGATGTACAACCGTTCGCGCCGTACGACAGGAAATAACGAATCGTCGAGTCCTGAAGCGAAGAGATGAGTCCAAATCGAGCTTCCGGATAGGCGGTGACGAGGTGGTCATAGAAGCCCAGCACCGCGCCAAGTCCCGGATTCTGACACGCTGGACACGTCGCGATCGCGCCGAGAGCAATGCCCCATAGCTCGTTTTGTAGGTCCACGAGGCACGGTGGATTGAGGCTCGGATCGCGCATCACTGGGCCCGAATCGTCAACCATGTCGACAACGACCGGCGCGAATGCATCCGCCACACGGTGATAGCTGAAGATCGAACCGAAACCGCCGGCGCTAAAGCCCGTCAGCAGAACTCGATCGAGTCGACCCGAAAAATACGGCGTCAAGATCTCGAGCATCAAATCGAGATTGCGGCCACCAACGAACTGCTGACGGCCGAGGACACCATCGACCGCGACGTCCTCCTTGACTCCCGCATGTACATCGCCCGTGCAGTATCCGACGATCGCAAAACTATCGTCGCGGAGCGGATTATCCAGATCATCTTCGTTGAACAGCGCCTCGCTCCCGGCATAATTCGCAAACTGCCGAAAGTCCGTCGAACCGAACCGACTTGGATTCGAACCGCACGTCTCGGGGTTGAAGCATGCGCCACCCCCGAACAAGAAGATCGTCAGTCGCCGACTGTTCGGCTTCAGCCGCACACCCACGCCAGTCGAGCTTCCATCGCGGCAAACCGCACCAGGCACCGGCACCCATGTCCAGCGGCCCGGATTGGCCGCGGCGTCTGTCAGCGGCCCGAGATCGATCCCTCCCGCGCCCCCGTCGAGACCCGCATCGCCTTCCGCTCCAGCGTCGTGCCCAGGCCCGGCATCGACACCAGACGCCGCATCCGCCGCGGGCTCAGCATCGAGCGCAGGCTCTGCATCGAGCACAGGCTCTGCATCGAGCACAGGCTCTGCATCGAGGGCAGGCTCCGCATCGAGCGCAGGCTCTGCATCATACGCAATCGCATCGGGCGCCGCGCCCGCATCACGCTCGATCCCGGCATCGCGTAGGGCGCCAGTACCAGAGTCCGATTCGCCTTGCTCACCTTCGCTTCCCCCATCCGAGAACGGGCCTGCGTCTTTGGTCGCGCCGGGCGCCCCCACATCCGCCCCGCCGGATTCGCGCCCACCACACGCGGCGAACAGGAGCACCAAGCCCGTCAAAATCAGGGCGGAGACACAGCATGCTGGCCGCACACATCCACGCATCGAGGGAGAAACAGGCATAGGCGTGGACACTTGCACAGACACCGGCCGCAACTCAATAGGACGCCGGCGAAATTGTACCGATCCCGTCGGTGACTCCGCGTGAGTCTCCGTCATCAGGCCTCGTCATCAGGCCTCGTCATCAGGCCTCGTCATCAGGAGCTCGTCATCACAACCTCGTCATCGGGCCGCATCATCAGGCCTCATCATCCGCGATCGTCATTCGACATTCTCAATTCTGCGATTCAGATTCACGAGACCATCACATGAAACCGCACCACGAATGATCCAATTCATCGAACATGACGCATCCAGCGCGCGTCTGCCTTTCTATGTTCGACCGCGGGTGCTAGCGTCCGAAAGCAAGTTCCTCCCGTTCGAAAGGATCTCCGATGAAGCAAGCTCTCGCTACGGTCGTCCAAGAGATTTGCAAAAAATACGACTTCGACAAGCAGCGCATGATGGATATCGTGCTGGGTGTCCAAGGGCGTTTCGGCTGCATCTCGGTCGAAGCGATGGATCTGATCGCCGAGATGGTGGGATCGCATCGCGTCGAGGTCGAAAGCGTCGTCACGTTCTACAGCTTTCTCTCACTCAAGCCGCAGGGCAAAGTCGTCATTCGATTGTGCGACGACATCGTCGACTGGATGAAAGGCTACGACGCCGTCGCGGACGCCATGTCCAAAGCGCTCGGCATCACGATGGGAGAGACGACCTCGGACGGTGCGATCACGCTGACGAAGACACCTTGCATCGGCATGAGCGATCAGGCCCCCGCTGCGCTCGTCAACGACGTCGTGGTCACGAACTTATCACCAGAGCGCGCCCAGGACCTGATCCACAATCTACGCCGCCACCTCGATCCGCAACAACTCGTCACGACGGTGGGCGACGGCAACCACAGCCACCCGCTCATCCGGTCGATGGTCCGAAACAACATCCGGCGCCGAGGCCCCGTGCATTTTGCCGACTTCGAAGCAGGCCAAGCGCTCAAAGCGACGCTCGCCATGGATCCCGAAGCGGTCATCGCCACCATCCGGGCGTCGCGCCTGCGTGGCCGCGGCGGCGCCGGATTCGCGACCGGCCTCAAGTGGGAGCTCTGTCGCAACACACCGAGCGATCGACGCTATGTGTTGTGCAACGCCGACGAGGGCGAGCCGGGCACGTTCAAAGATCGTGTTCTGCTGACCGAGTGTGCGGCCCAAGTTTTCGAGGGCATGACGATCGCCGGCTACGCGATCGGCGCGGACACGGGCATCGTTTACCTGCGCGGCGAATACGCGTATTTGCGCCCTTATCTCGAGCAGGTCCTCGAGGAGCGCCGAGCCAACGGCTTGCTCGGCCGCCAGATCCAAGGACATCCAAGCTTCCACTTCGACATCCGCATTCAGATGGGCGCCGGCGCCTACGTGTGTGGCGAGGAGACGGCGCTCATCAGCTCATGCGAAGGTCATCGGGGCGATCCCAAGAATCGTCCGCCCTTCCCGCCTCAGTGCGGCTACCTCGACCGTCCAACGATCGTAAACAATGTCGAGTCTTTCAGCGCCGCCGCTCGGATCATGCTCAAAGGCGCGCCATGGTTCGAGGCCATCGGGTCGGAACGAACGACGGGAACCAAGCTGCTCTCGGTCAGCGGTGATTGTCGGAAGCCCGGCGTGTACGAGGTGCCCTTCGGCATCAGCGCCCGCGAAGTCCTCGAGCTGGCCGAGGCCGACAACCCGGGCGCGGTCCTGATCGGCGGACCCTGCCGCCAGATGCTCGGTCCCGATCGGTTCAGCGGCCGGATCTGCTACGACGATCTCGCGACCGGCGGCGCCTTCATCATCTTCAATCGCGCGCGCAACAAGCTCGCCATCGCCGAACGCTATCTCGACTTCTTCATCGACGAGAGCTGCGGCCACTGCACGCCCTGCCGGGTCGGTCTCCAGCTCCTCAAGAACCTCGTACACAAGGTGGTCACCGGCGCCGGCGAGCCCTCCGATCTCGCCGAAATGAGGAGGCTCTCGAACATCATCATTCAGACGAGTCGCTGCGGTCTCGGACAAGCCGCGCCGAATCCGGTGCTCGGCGCACTCGAGAACTTCAGCGCGCTTTACACGGACCTTGTATCGGAGCGAAGCCCCGGTCTCTTGTCGACGTTCGATCTCTCGCGCGCCGTCGTCGATGCCGAGCTTCGAGTGGGCCGCCAATCGAAGTACGTCTAGTCAAGAGGAGAGTCCCAAGTGAAACACATCGAGTTTACGATCGATGGCAAGACCATGACGGCCAAACCAGGCCAAACCATCTTGAAGGCGGCCGAAGCGCACGGCGTCTACATTCCTCATCTGTGTGCGTACAAGGATCTCATTCCCCATGGGAGCTGCCGGGTCTGTTCCGTCCGATGCAATGGCCGCATCCAAGCGGCATGCGTTCAGACGGTGAGCGAAGGCATGATCGTCGAGAACGACACGCCGGAGATCCACGAGTTTCGAAAGGCCATCCTTGACATGCTCTTCGTCGAAGGAAACCACTTCTGCATGTTCTGCGAGAAGAGTGGGCAATGTGAGCTCCAAGCCCTCGCCTACCGGTTCGGCATCACCGCGCCTCAGTTCCCTCTGCTCGAACCCGAGCGGGAACTCGACATGAGTCATCCCGACGTTTATCTCGACCATAATCGCTGCATTCTCTGCGGTCGTTGCGTCCGCGTCTCTCAAGATCTCGATAACAAGAACTGCTTTCAGTTCGTGGGTCGCGGTCATCGAAAGCGCCTGAAGGTCAACGGTGAAGCGCTGGCCGAGACAGACCTTAGAGTCACCGACGCGGTCGTCGCATCCTGTCCGGTCGGCGCTTTGATGAAGAAGCGGGTTGGTTACGCGATCCCGATCGGTGAACGCCACTTCGACCAGCAGCCGATCGGCCACGCGATCGAGGAGAAGAACTCATGACGTCCTCGCAAGAAGCCACGAACCATCCCGAGAAGCCGCGCATCGCCACCGTGAGTCTTGCCGGATGTTTCGGCTGTCACATGTCGATCCTGGACATCGACGAACGCATCTTAGCCTTGGCGGAGATCGTCGACTTCGCCCGTTCGCCGATCAATGACTACAAGACGTTCGACGGTCGATGCACGGTCGGGATCATCGAGGGTGGGTGCTGCAACGAAGAGAACGTGCACGTGCTCGAAGACTTTCGGAAGAACTGCGATGTGCTGGTCAGCCTCGGTGACTGCGCCATCAACGGCGGCATTCCGGCGATGCGCAACAACATTCCTCTTCGCGAGTGCCTGGAAGAGGCGTATCTGAAATCGCCGGGCGTCTACAATCCGAGCGGCACGATTCCCAACGACGAGGAGCTTCCTCTGCTGCTCAACCGCGTCTATCCGTGCAACGAGGTCGTCAAGATCGATCACTTCATCCCGGGGTGTCCGCCGCCCGCCGACGCGATCTTCGAAGTGCTCTCGGCGCTGCTTGCCGGGCGCACACCCGCCATCGCCTACGGCGATCTGAAGTACGACTAGGATTCGGCTTTGTTTCTGTCCAGCCGGAGGAGGAACTTGGATGAAAAAGATAACGATCGACCCGCTCACTCGCGTCGAAGGGCACGGCAAGGTCACGATTCATCTGGACGATGCAGGTGACGTCAAGGAGGCGCGGCTTCACATCATCGAATTTCGGGGATTCGAGCGCTTCATCTTGGGGCGCCCATTTTGGGAAGTGCCGGTCATCGTTCAGCGGCTTTGTGGGATCTGTCCGGTCAGCCACCACCTCGCCGCCGCGAAGGCAATGGATCGAATCGTCGGCGGCGAGCAGCTCACACCGACGGCGGAAAAAATGCGCCGGCTGATGCACTACGGCCAGATCTTCCAGAGCCATGCCCTCCACTTCTTTCACCTCTCAAGCCCGGATCTCCTCTTCGGCACCGATGGCAGCGCCGCATCTGCCTTCGCCGCGCCCCGCGAACAGCGTCACGTCCTTGCGGTCGCCAAGAGCTTCCCCGAGCTCGGGCGCCAAGGGATCCTCATGCGCAAGTTTGGGCAAGAGGTGATTCAAGCGACGGCCGGCAAGAAGATTCACGGCACGGGCGCCATTCCGGGCGGTGTGAATCGCAACCTCTCGGTCGAGGCCCGCGACCACCTACGCAAAGACGCCGATCAGATGATCAGGTGGAGCAAGAAAGCCGTCGCCGTTGCGCGCGATTTCACGATGGATCATCTCCTCGAGATCGCAACATTCGGCGCTTTCGACTCCAACCACTTGTCGCTCGTTCGCCCTCGAGACGGCGCCCTCGAGCTCTACGACGGTGTGCTGCGCGCCATCGACAAGGACGGGAAGACGCTGGTCGACGGTCTCGAGGATCAACGCTATCTCGAAGCGCTGAGCGAGGAGGTTCGACCGTGGACCTACATGAAGTTCCCGTTCTTGAAGACCCTTGGTCCCCAACACGGGTGGTACCGCGTGGGCCCGCTCGCGCGGCTCAACACCTGTCGATTCGTTCCTTCGCCCGAAGCTGAGGCCGCACGCATCGAGTTCCAGGCCGTCACCCATCAGAAGCCCAACAACGTGACGATGGCCTACCACTGGGCGCGCATGATCGAGCTGCTGCACGCCGGCGAGGTGATCCGAGATCTCCTCGACGACGCCGACCTTCAGGGCGAAGACCTCGTCACGCAAGGACCGCGCCGCGAAGAGGCGGTCGGCATCATCGAGGCCCCGCGCGGGACGCTCATTCACCACTATCGCGTCGACCGCAACGACCAGGTCACGATGTGCAACCTGATCGTCTCCACCACGCACAACAACGAACCGATGAACCAGGCGATCATGCGCGTGGCTCAGGACACACTGGCCAAGAAGCCGGAGATCACCGAAGGGCTTCTTAATGGAATCGAGGTTGCCGTGCGCGCCTACGACCCGTGCCTCTCGTGCGCCACCCACGCGATGGGCAAGATGCCGCTCCAAGTACAGGTCGTCGATGCCCACGGCGCAGTGGCGGCCGAGAGGATTCGAAGCCATGAGCTCGACGCACCCTGACGACCATCGTGCCTCGCGCCACGACACCGATCCCACTGACCGCAACGCCGATCCGAAGCCGGAGGCCGACCCCGCCATAGGCACCGCCCCCGCCATAGGCACCGCCCCCGCCATAGGCACCGCCCCCGCCATAGGCACCGCCCCCGCCATGGATACCGCCCCCGCCATGGATACCGCCCCCGCCATCGACGCCGCCCCCACGAAACGGGTTCTGGTGCTCGGCTTCGGGAATCCCGGTCGTGCCGACGATGGCCTGGGTCCGAGGTTCGTGGAGCGCGTCGAGGCCCTCGGACTACGGGGCGTCACGACTTCCGTCGACTACCAGCTCAACATCGAGCACGCCGATCTCGTCGCCCAACACGACATCGTCCTCTTCGTCGACGCAGCGACCGATGCCGAAGAACCGTTTTACCTCCGCACGCTCGCACCCGCGTCGAGCGCGCCCACGGTGAGCTCCCACCATGTCCCGCCGGCGGTGATCGTGAGCCTCGCCCGTGATTGCTACGACGCGCGTCCCCGAGCTTTTGTCGTCGGAATCCGGGCCCACGACCTGGACCGGTTCCATGAAGGCTTAACCGAAGAAGCGGAGTTCAACCTGGAACGCGCCCTGGCTCATGTCATCCCGCTGCTCGCGGGCGAACGCGACTTCCCTTAGGGCCCGAAACGCATTCCGCCTCTCGACAGCGTGATTGTGGCACCTATCGCCGGACGCGCGCTGAACGCTTCATCACGGACAGGGCGGGCAGTCTTCGCCACCGCAGTCGATGTCTTCCTCGTCGGCATCGAGCGCCGTGTTGACGCAGTGATCGGACTGGAACGCGCCCGCGTACATGAGCACGCTCCCCTCGGCGCGCAGGATCCAGCGATCGCCGGTCCAGGTGATCGATGGTCTCGAACCGGCGCCCAAGATCACATCGTCGATCGGATTCGTCGCGCCGTCGAGCGTCAACACACCGACGTTGGTCGGCGTCCCGTAGTCGTACGCGACCGCAAACTTGTCGCCGTTGTAAACGATGACCGGCGGGTTCGATCGATACGCGTCAGGTCCACGCACCGTCCGCGGCGCGCCGACCTCAGCGCAGGTCGCCGGGTCGATCTCGATCACGCGCAAGCCGAGCGAGTTGTCGACGTAGACGGCGACAATGCGCCCCGTATCAGGATTCAGCACCGACGAAACCAAGGGCCCATTCACAGGGAAACTCGGCAGCAAGTCGTCGGTCGACACGATACCAAGATTCGAAAGCCGTGCGCAGCGAACTTCCACGCTGGACGTATAGATGACCGCATATCCAGCGCCGTCCCAGTGAAGGTTCGGTGTAAGATCCGGCGAACCATCGAGGCTCGTCACCTGACGCTCGGTAGGCGCCGTGCCGTTCAGGGAGACGCTCCGGAAGAACAAGTTCCCACTCCCATTTCGATAGACCAACCCGAAAGCACTGCCCGTATAGACCGGCCAGAACTCGACCGGGTCTCGACCCAACGCCAGGCTCCGCGTCGCGACCACCGTGTTGGCAAGGGTCGAGCTCAGGTCGGCCGACGTCCTGGCAAATCGAATGCCGCTCGTATCAGCCAAGAAGAAGCCGAAGTCCGTGCCGTCGAAATCGACCGTGTCGACCGGCGTCGACACCCCGGTCGAGTTCGCAAGGGTCGGCCCCATCGCGAAGTTGTCCAAGTCTCGATCGGTGGAGAACACGAACACTTCATTCGCATCGTTGTGTGCAGTCACAACGACCCGGTTGAGCCCCCAGGCCAGGTTGGCCCGGCGCGTCCGCTCAGTCGCACCGTCCCAGTCAGTGAACGTTGCCGTCATGAGAACCGACAACTCGTCGTCGAGGATCTGGATCGGATGGGTCGCCGAGACGTTGTCCTCCGCCGCGATCGCCAATTCCGCATTCAGAAGCTCGTTGTCGGCGGTGATGTCTTGGACGCCGCGCGCCGTCACTGTCTGTGGCGTGTCGTAGTTTCCGCAGTCGAAGGTCAGCGTCGCGGGGTCGAGCGCCAGTTTCGTGGCATCCTCCGGCGTCACGACAACCACATCGTCCGTCGACCCGCCGAACGGCTCGCCCGCGCAGCCACGCGGCGGATAGCCAAGATAGACCTCGAAGTCCGTCCCCGGACCACCTTCTTGCACCGATGTCGGAAGGTCGGACGGGATCGACTGCGCGATGATCGTCTGCACGTCGTCATCCTCGACATCCACGTCGACCGTCACGTCCGGAGCCCCTTCCGGCACCGGAACGAGCCCCGTCGACAGCGTGATGATGGTCGACGTGTCATCCAGGTCGTCATCGGCCGTTCCACTGACGGTCACGGTTTGATGCTGGTCGTAATTGCCCGGTGTGAACGTCAACGTCGCCGGGTTGACGGTGGCCGCGTCGGTCAACGCGGAATCCACCGAAACGGTGATGTTGGCGGCCGGTTGATACCCAAGCCACACGTCGAACGTCGCCGTGCCCTCTTCGTCGACATTCACCAGCGCCGCGCTGGTCTGAATAATCTGCTCGTCCTCGTCGATCACGGTCACGACCGTCGTCTCCGACGCGGCGTCGCGCCCGCTCAACCCAACCGTCGCTACGGTCACGACCACGGTTTCGTCCTGCAGATCGACGTCCTGTACGGCCGACAGAACACTGATCTTGTCGGCGAGATAGTCACCCGAGTCGAAGCTTAGGGTTCCGGGTGCCGTCGAAACGGCGCTGGTGTCCAACGACGTAACGGCCACACTCACCGTGGCGCTTGGGTCCCATCCGAGATGCACCGAGAGATCCTGGGTCTCGGAGCCTCCGACGCCACCTTCGTAGATGGTCGCCGTCGCCGGCGCACGCACGATCTCCTGCGTGTCGTCGTCGGCCACCGTGACCTCCAGCGTCTCCGCCGGCGTCGCCAGATTCGACGCCGCCGTGATCGTTGCGCTGGCGTCGAGCAGGTCGTCGTCCTCGAAGGTCGAGACCGTTACCGTCCTCGGCGTCGAGTAGTTCGTGTCATCGAACGCGAAGACCAAAGGCGCCGGATCAGCAATGCCCGCGTTGCTCGAGCTGATCGTGATGGTTTCGGCTCCGCCGAGCGGAATGAAGGCCAAACGCACTGTAAAGGTCTCGCTGTCACCTTCGGAGATATTGAGCGAGCTCGGCGACAAGACGATGCTCTGAACATCATCGTCGTCGACGGTTACATTGACGGTTTCCGACAGGATCGGCTCACTCAGGGTGACATCGATCGTGGTGACCTCGCCGCCCACCTGATCGGCGTCGCTCGTCCCGTTCACGGTGACCGTCTGCACGACGTTCCAGTTTGCTGTCGTAAAGGACAGGAGCGCCTGATCGACGTCGGCGATGTCTGAATCAGCCGAGGCCACCGCGACGGTCACCGGTGCGATGGGCTCGAATCCGAGGCTCACACCGAACGTTCCGGGCGCTGTCTCTTCCGTAACGCTCACATTCAACGGATCGACATTCAGGATCTGCGTATCGTCGTCTTCCTTCGTCACCGTGACCGCCACCGGGGCCGCGCCTGGCGTGGAGACCGTGATGGTCACAAGATCGTCGATGAGATTCGTATCCGGTAGACCCGTCACCGTCACCTGTTGCACGGCGCTGAAGTTCCCCGGCAGGAAGGTCAGAGATGCGGGGGTAACGGTTACCGTGGGGTCTGAGGAAACCAAAGCCACCTCGGCGTCCGAGGACGGCTGGAACCTCAAGTTCACATCGAAAGTCGCCGTGGCGCCTTCCTCAACGACCGTAACAACGATCGGATCGACTTCGATGACCTGCTGGTCGTCGTCGACCTTGGTCACCGCCACCGAGACCGTGGGCGCCACCGGAGCCGCGATCGAGACGTTCACGACCTCATCCACCAGATTCTGATCCGAAAGCGCCGTCGCCTCAACGGTTTGGAACTGGTCGTAGTTCGCGGCATCAAAGGCCAGGCTCAACGGGTCGACCGTCAAGAGTGCGTCGGGCGACGTAACCGTCACCGTGACCGGAGCCGGCGGCTCGAACGCGAGGCGGACGCCGAACTGACCCGGTGCGCCATCTTCATCGACGTCAAGCGCAGAGACCGACGTGAGGATCGCTTGGCTGTCGTCGTCCTCTTTGGTCACCGTAACATCGACCGACGCGAGACCGGCCGAAGACACAGTGATCGGGACGACCTCGTCGACCAGATTCTGATCCGACAATCCAGTCACGGTGACCGGCTGCGGGACATTGTAGTTGGCCACCGTGAAGTCGAGACTCGCGCTCCCGACCGCGACGACCGTCGGATCGCCGGAGACGATTCCAACCGAACGCGGCGCAATCGGCTCGAAGGCGAGGCTCACATCAAAAGATACAGCGGGGCCGTCCTCCGTGACCGTCAGGGTCGTTGGCCCCACGACGAGCGCTTGCTGATCGTCGTCGAGCTTCGTGACGGTCACCGTGGCCGGCGTCGCGCCGGGCGACGTGAGCGTCAGCGTCACCACATCGTCGGTTAGGTTCAGGTCCGCAAGACCAGACACCTCGACCGGTACGGGGCCGGTATAGTTTCCCGCATCGAACGTGATCGAGGTCGGACTCGTCACGACGGTCGGATCGCCGGAGCCGATGCTCACCACGACGGAGCCCGATGGCTCGAAAGCGAGGGCCACATTGAAGGTGGCGGTGTCCGTCTCTTCGGTCATCGAAACGGCGGCTTGGTCGACGAGCACTTGCTGTTCGTCATCGTCGAGCTTGGTGACCTGTACAGAAACGGGCGCTGCACCCGCGCCCGACACAACCACGTCGACGATCTCGTCGACCAGGTTGAGATCGGACAGTCCCAGGACGCTCACGGGCTGCGCAATGTCGTAGTTCGCCAGGTCAAAACTCAAAGACACCGGTGCGGCCACGACCAGCGGGTCGGGAGAGGCAACGGAAACGGAGACCGGCGCCGTCGGCTCGAATCCGAGCCGGACGCCAAAGACGCCCGGCGCGCCATCCTCATCGACCGCGAGTGCCAATGGGTCGACAACCAACGTTTGCGTATCGTCGTCGAGCTTGGTCACCGTCACATCGACCGAGGTGAGCCCAGCCGAAACCACAGAAACCGTACCCACCTCATCAACCAAGTTGAAGTCCGAGCCACCCGTCACCGTGATGGTCTGCGGGGTGCTGTAGTTGAGCGCGGTGAAGTCAATCGACGCATCACTCAAGAGAATGGTCGGCTCATCCGAGCTCAAAGTCACAGTCGTCAAATTCACCGGCTCGAAGGCCAGCGAAACAGCGAACGTCGCCCCGGCTCCGTCCTCGGTCACCGTCAGCGACGTGGGCGCAACCACCAACGCCTGCTCGTCGTCGTCGAGCTTCATGACGTTCACCGTGGCCGACTGCGCGCCGGGAGCACTCGCCGTCAGAACCGACGAATCGTCGACAAGATTCATGTCGGCGAGTCCGGAGATCGTCACGGGAGCCGGCGTCGAGTAGGTCGCCGACGTGAACGTGATCGAAGCGGGATTCGTCACGATGGTCGCGTCGGTCGATGCGAAGCTCACGACCGTCGGTGCAGCGGGCTCGAACCGCAAGCTGACCCCAACCGAAGCGCTCGCGCCCTCCTCGGTTACCGTAACAGCCGCCGTGTCGACGAGGATCTCTTGCTCGTCATCATCCAGCTTGGTCACCGCAACGAGTTCGTCGGGCGCGACAGCGGACGACAGTGTTAGCGTAGCGATCTCGTCGACCAAGTTCATGTCTGCGGCGGCCGAGACAAAGACAGTCTGTGGCACCGCGTAGTTGCTCGAGTCAAAGGCCAGCGAGTTCTGGGACGGAACGATCGTCGCGTCCGAAGAGGCGATATCGACGGTCGCCGGCGCCACCGGGTCGTGCGTCAGGCGCACGGTGAACGCCACCGGTGCACCTTGTTCTGTCACGACGAGTGCATCAGGCACCGCGATGATGGCCTGCGTATCGTCATCGATCGCAGAAACCGAAACATCGACCGACGGAAGGCCGGCCGAGCTCACGGTCACGACCGCTGCTTCGTCCTGAGTATCGGCGTCGGCGAGCGCAGAAACGGTGACATTCTGAGTCACCGCCCAGTCCGCGTTCGTAAAGCTCAGCACAGTCGTCGACAACGCGACCGACGGGTCGGAGGAAGTCAGAGTCACCGTCGTCGGTCCGGTGGGCGCGAAGGCAAGATGGACGCCAAGGATGGCGCCCGCCGCCTCCTCGGTCACGACGAGCGCCGTCGGATCGACCACCAAATCCTGGTCATCGTCATCGATCTTCGTCACCAGTACATTGACCGACGCCGCGACCGAGGACTGAACACGCACGACGACGGTCTCGTCGACGATGTCGTCGTCAGAGAGTCCGAGCACGGTGACGAGCTGGGGCTGGTCGTAATTGCCAGCATCAAAGCTCAACGTCGCGGGCACGACGCTGACGGTTGGATCGTCAGACGCGAGGGTGACGTCCGTCGCCGCGTCCGGCGCGAACGCCAGACGAACCGAGAAGGTTTCAGGTGCGCCCTCTTCCGTCACGGACAGCGTCGCGACGCTCACGAGGAGCGCTTGGTCGTCGTCGTCTTCGACGTAGATGTTCACGGAACGATCAGTCAACCCGGGTGCGCTCAGCACGATCGCGGAGGCTTCGTCCCTCGTATCGACGTCGTCCTCTGGCGTCACCGTCACCACGATCGGAACGTTCCAGTTGGCCGTCGTGAACACGACGCTCGTCTCGCTCACCGTGTAGGCCCCAGGATCCGGGTTCGAGATCGTCACCGTCGTGTCTGCAATCGGTTGATGCGTCAGGCTGACGCTGAAGCTCGAGGAAGCGCCGCCTTCGACCAGATGTACATTGCTTGGCGTCGGCAGAATGCTGAGCGCGTCCAGATCGAGGACCGCCACCGCGATCGTCACATCGGCAATCGACGGCGACGACAGGGTGATCGTTTCGCTCTCGTCACTGGTGTCGACGTCAGCGAACGCCGAAACGTCGAATACTTGCGGAACGTTCCAGTTGGCCGGCGTGAAGGTGAGCGTACCGACGGAGGTCGACACCTTGTCGACATCCGAGGTCGCCGCCGTCACGAGGACGTCGCCGGCTGGTGCAAACGCGAGCCGCACGGAAACGCTCTCCGCGGCGCCTTCTGCGACGATTATCGAGGCAACGTCCGCCAAGATGGCCTGCGTATCGTTGTCCGCAACGTCCACGTCGACCGAAGTCGAGGGCAGACCTCCACTCGCGAAGGAGATGCTCGTCGCGTCCGCTACGAGATTCGCATCTTCCATCGCCTTCACGGACACGGTCTGGGGCGTCGAGTAGTTTCCGGGCGTGAACGTCAGCGCCGCGGTATCGGTCGTCGCAACCCCCGTGTTCAAGGAAGCGACCGTCACGATGACGTCCGTCAGTGGCTGAAATGCGAGCGCCACGGTGAGGAGCTGCGTATCGCCCTCGGTCATCGAAATCGACGCTGGCGCGACAACGATGGACTGACTGTCGTCGTCTTCGACAACCACGGGAATGAGCGCATCGACGATCCCAGGTGCTCGCACAAAGACGTGCGTGACGTCATCACTCGCATTGGCATCGGGCGTCGCGAACACTGTGACGAACTGAGGCGTGTCCCAGTTGTCGACGGTGAAGAAGACGGCACCGGCCGAGACATTCGCAATGGCAGGATCCTCGCTTCCGACCACCACCGTCAACGGCGCCGAGGGTTCCGCGGAGAGAACGATCTCGATGAGCTCGCTTCCGCCTTCGATCAGCGAGATGCTGACGGGCGAGACGGCGATCCCTTGCGAATCGTCGTCATCGACGACGACGTCGACGGAGGCGAGTGCAAGACCCGGACTGCTCACCGTGATCCTGGCCGACTCATCGCGCACGTCATCGTCTTCGGCACCCAGGACGCCGACACTTTGCGGTATGGCGTGATTTGCCGGCGTGAAGGTCAACGTCGCGGGCGAAACCGAGGCTGCGGCGGCGTCGCTGGACAGGAGCTGAACATCGAGATCTCCATCCGGCTCGAACGCCAGCGATACTTCGAAGTCCACGACCTGGCCCTCGCCGACGACGAGCGAGGCGGCTGAAACGATGAGCACTTGCTCATCATCATCTGTGACCGTGGCCTCGATCTCCGCCGGCGCGACGCCCGGCGCAGACACATCCACGATCGTGCTCTCGTTGCGCGTGTCGTTGTCGTCGACCGGTGCCACGGTCACAGTCTGGGGCGTACCGAAGTTCGTCGTGCCAAAAGTCAAGGTCAACGGGTTGACGCTCACCGCGGTCGGATCTCGGGCGGCGATCGTCACCGTCACCGCCGACGCCGGTGCTTCGCTCAGGCGCACCGTGAAGACCTCGGCCGATCCGCCTTCCGTCAAGGCGATGGTCGAAGTGTGGATCAAGAAGAAGATCGTCTCGACACCAGCATCGGCATCGACGCTGCCATCAGCTCCACCGTCACCGACGGCGGCGTCGCTTACCGCGCCGTCGCCCACTGCGCCGTCGCCTACCGCGCCGTCGCCCACTGCGCCGTCGCCTACCGCGCCGTCACCCACTGAGCCGTCGCCTACCGCGCCGTCGCCCACTGCGCCGTCGCCTACCGCGCCGTCGCCTACCGCGCCGTCGCCCACTGCGCCGTCGCCCACTGCGCCGTCGCCCACTGCGCCGTCGCCTACCGCGCCGTCGCCCACTGAGCCGTCGCCTACCGCGCCGTCGCCCACTGCGCCGTCGCCTACCGCGCCGTCGCCCACTGCGCCGTCGCCCACTGCGCCGTCGCCTACCGCGCCGTCGCCCACTGCGCCGTCGCCCACTGCGCCGTCGCCTACCGCGCCGTCGCCTACCGCGCCGTCGCCCACTGCGCCGTCGCCCACTGCGCCGTCGCCTACCGCGCCGTCGCCTACCGCGCCGTCGCCCACTGCGCCGTCGCCTACCGCGCCGTCGCCCACTGCGCCGTCTTCGACCGCGCCATCGCCTGTTCGAGCGTCCTCAATCTGGGCGTCGGCGTCGCCTGACGAGCCGTCGGGTCCAACATCAACGCCTGCGTCTTCGACCGCCCCATCGGGTGCAAGGAGTTCTTCGTCGCCGCAACCAGCACTCGCGGTACTCAGGAGAATGATTCCGATCGACAGACCGAAGAATCGAGCTAGAACCGAGCGCTTCATTTTGCAGTTCACCACGCCTCCACCTTCACGCATCGCTGTGCGGGTCGCGCATCCTGCGGCCGCTTTGAAGCCCGCCCGCTGGGCGTTCGCATCGGCTTCGAGGACGTATGATAGACGTCCCTACGATTTCGGCCAGAATCCGCACGACGGGAAGAGTCTGTTCGAAGAGCAGTCGCTTCGAAAGGCGGTGCGTGTGACACATTGCCTACCGGGCCAGTGAGCCAGGAATCGATGTAGGAACAGGTCAGGCGCTTCACGACAACGCGCGTCCTGCGGTCGCATCGTCAGTGCAAGAACTGCTTGTGGCTCGCCAAGCTAGCGAGGGTTGGCGCGTCGGGCGACTTTCGGCCCGCTCATCGACCTCGACCTCGACGGAGGCTTGAACGCGCACTCGGCGGGGCGCGCCGAATGCGATCACATGTCAAAGAGCCCGTGATCTAGACGCGCAGCTTCGTTTTGTACAAGACGCGCGCGGTCCGAGAGTTTGAGCTGCGCGAGCTCGGCCTCGAGGGCATCGTGGGCTCTCGCCTCTTCCGCAGCTCGCCGCACAGTCGCAAGCGCTCGTGCGTCCTCGCCGTCATCGATTCCGAGAGCCTCTGCATCGCAGCCGCCGTCACCTTCGTCGGCGGTCTCGTCACCCGCCATCCCGTCTCGCCTGCCTGCGGGGCGACTGGCCGCGTCAGCTTCGAGCTGGTCGAGAAGGGCTCGTCGCTCGAGACACGAAAGATTTGCCAGCCTTTCCATCTCGAGTGCACGCAATCTCGACCCGTACTCGAGCACACGCTCGAGGGCCTGCCTCGTGCTCTGACGCGTCGCCTTCAGCTCGATCTCGAGCGTTCGGAGCCCACGTCGACGTTGCGAGACAACGGCATCGAGGTGTGTCGGGACCGCGGCTTTGCCTCCTCGGTCTACGTCGAGCCGATGCGCGTGAAGTCGAGCGATCTCGAGTCGACTGCGTTCGATCTCAGCCTTGAGTCGGGCCTCCAGGAAGACGGCCTTCTGGGCGACGAGCCGTGCCGCGTCGTACGCACTTCGGTGCCGTTTGAGAACGCGATCGTAAGCCATCTCTCCGTCTCGGCGCGGGGATCTTCTTCTAAGCCTCATGCGATCAATCCTCTCCCCGCAGTTCAGCCCTTCGGCCGGATCCCGAGCTCTTTGAGCTTCTGCTGCAAGCTCTGTCGCACGAGGCCAATGGCCTCGGCCGTTTTCGAGATGTTCCCTTGGTGCGCCTCGAGTGCGCTCACCAGGAATGCGCGCTCAAACGCCTCGGTCGCCTCGCGTTTGGCCTGATTGAAGCCAACGCCACCCGAGAAGGCATGAGCGCCGGTATCAGAAACCGCCGGCGCCGCCGCATTCGGAGATCGGAGGCCGAAGTCCAGGTCATCCGCCGCGATCTCATCCGTCGGCGCCAACACGGCGGCTTGTTCCAGGAGATTCTTGAGCTCCCGCACGTTTCCCGGCCAGTCGTGTCCCTGCAAGACAGCTACGGCTTCCGCGGAGAGCGTCTTCTCCGGTCTCTTGAGGCGACTTGCCACTTGAGCGAGAAAGCGTTGAGCGAGCGCCGGAATGTCGTACACGCGCTCTCGGAGCGGCGGAAGAATGATCTCGACGACCTTCAGGCGGTAGTAGAGATCACTTCGGAAGCGACCCGCCGCAACCTCCTCCTCAAGATTCCGGTGCGTCGCCGCAACGACGCGAACCTCAATCGAGATGGGAGTCTGGCTTCCGACGCGTTCGACCTGACGCTCTTGGAGAACGCGGAGCACCTTGGCTTGGGTTTCGGGTGGCATGTCGCCGATCTCGTCGAGGAAGATCGTTCCTCCGAGCGCGGCCTCGAACCGTCCAAGGCGTCGTGCGTCGGCTCCCGTGAAAGCGCCGCGCTCGTGCCCAAACAACTCGCTCTCCACAAGTTCCCTCGAGATCGCAGCGCAGTTGACCGCGACAAAGGGTCGTTCTCGGCGCGAGCTCGCCTGGTGTAGCGCCTGCGCGACGAGCTCCTTACCGGTCCCGCTCTCACCCCGAATCAAGACCCCGAGATCTGTCTCCGCGACCTTCTTGATGGTCTCAAAGACGCGCGTCATCGCTGGCCCCGACCCGATGAGCGCGCCAAAGCCATACTCGCGCTCGATGCGGTCAAGCAGAAGGCGGTGTTCGCGAAGGAGTCGCGTGCGCTCGAGCGCTTTCTTGACGACCATCCGGAGCTGGTCGTTGTCGAAGGGCTTCGGAACGTAGTCCTCGGCGCCTCCCTTCATCGCCTCAACGGCAATGCGTTCGTTGCCGTGGGCCGTGATCATGACGACCGGCGTCTCGCTCCGCGCCTTCTTCGACGCCGTGAGCACATCCATCCCCGTCCCGCCTTGGCCGAGCGCGAGATCGGTCAACACCAAGTCGAAATGTCCCTCCGCAAGCTCCGCAAACGCAGCCGGTGCCGATTCAGCCAGCGAGACTTCATAGCCTTCCTTCTTGAGCAACCCGGCGACAGCAAGACGAATCGCGCGCTCATCCTCGACCACCAGAACCCTTGCCACACTCATTCGCTTGCCTCCTCGCGTGTTCGCGGGAGCGTCAAGATCATCTCGGTGAAACGACCTCGCTCCGATTTAACTTCCAGGGTCCCGCCATGAGCCTCCGCGAGCTTCTTGGCGATCGCCAATCCAAGACCCGTCCCGCTCGCTTTCGACGTATGAAATGGGCTGAAGATGCGTTCCGCGCGGTCGGGTTCGATGCCCGGGCCGTTGTCGCGAACCGCAAGCCACGCGAGATTGCCTGAGAGATTGAGGCCGCTCGAGATCTGGACGACGGGCGACTTCGTGCCGGCGTCGTTCATCGCATCGAGCGCATTACTGATCAAATTGATGACGATCCGTCGCAGCTTCTCCGCATCCGCGGTCAAGACCAAAGAGGTGTCATGGGACTGCTCGAGCTTCACGCCGTCGCGCTCAAAACGATCGCGAAAGCTCTCGACCGCCGAGGCGACGACTTCCTCGAGAGCGACCGGTCCGAGCTGGATCGGCTCCTCCTTCGCGAAGCGCAAGAGGTGGGCGATCGAACGCTCGACGCGATCGAGCTCCTCGATCGCGACTTGGGCATACTCGAGATTTTCAGGCGCGCTTGGGTCTTCACCGATCTGCTGTACCAAGCTCTTGGCCGCCGTGATCGGGTTGCGAATCTCGTGCGCGATCGACGCAGAGAGGACCTCGACGTTTCGAGAACGATGATCGGCCCGCGGGACATCGAGGCTCGACTTCGCACGCAGAAGCTCAAGCTCCTCGGCCAACCATTTCCGCTCGAGGTGGGGTGCAACGAGTACTCGGTAAATGCGGCGCGACAGAAAGATACCCACGATCAGCCCGATCGTTGTCGCCTCTTCAAAGCCGGCCACGAAAACGAAGAAGAGCAGCACCGACGCTACGAGCGCGAGTTGAGAGAACAGACGCGAACGCTCTTCAGTTCGCGCTTTGGCTTCTGCATATGGGTCGTGCACTACGCCCCCCGCCCCAGAGCGCGGCGCGGCCGCCACGTTGGCGTTCGGCGCCGCGGTGCGACGACGCCAATTCGGCCACAGCGGGCGACTTCCACGCTTGCGCATCACAAAGCTTCCTCCCACCATGAGCGCCGCCTTCGCGCAACGACGAGCGGGCCAAGAAGCGGCCATCATGACCGCCCCGCGCCCGAAATCAGGGCCGGACGGCTGCCGCCAGACGACCGGATCCGCCGTTCATAGCGCCAAGTCCTCTCCATGTTCCCACGGAGATAGGTCGGCGAGAGCCGCGACGTCCTCCCCCCTTGTGGGGCCTGGTCCGTGGATCGCTCAGGGAGCGCTCGGACGCTGCTCCCCGCGCATGCGGGCACAGATCCAAGCAAGAGACCCGCCAGTCCCGCGCCCAAGACGAGCCGTCTCAGGGCACCGACGAAAGAGCCAGACGGAAGAAGGCGCTGAGACCATTGAGCCCATTGAGAGGATTGAACCCTTTGAGGCGCCGGAACCACTTGAGGCACTTGAGAAGCTCGAGACGGCTGAGACAAAGACGAAGAGGTCGGACGACGAGGCACTGCAAACATGCTAGGCCGCTAATCAAGAAGCAGGCCGGGCATGGATGGTGCTGTTTCTGCTTCTGTTTTCTCACGTCGCCGGAAGCCGATGCAGCGGAGCGACGGCGTCGGGTGCAAGCCGAGCACTGCGCCTCGTCGCCGCTCCCCATCGCCGCTCCCCGTCGCCGCTCCACGTGGCGCGCGTCGTCGGAGGCGGTGCGTCGATCGTCACCGTCGTCGGTGCCCATCGAGCGACGAGTCAAGGAATGCAGACACCACGCAGCGTCCGGCGCCGATACATCGTCTCGTATGTCTTTCTCGACCAAATCCACGACATCTCCTGGCGCCACCCGGCCCATCTCAGCTCCGCCCGAGGACACCCGCGGACCCGCGGCGCCGACCGCTTCGGAGCCGCACGTGCGACCTGGCTTCGGCGCGGCCGGAGTCATGGATAGCGTTGCCCCTCGACCTCTGGCCAGCGTGGGTCGCTACGAGGGCACTCGGGCAGATGCCCCAGAAAGGGCCGTGAACATAGACGCCCAGGTCGACACATTCATGGGCGGACGAGGCAAGTTCGTTCTGGTGGTGGACGTCGAGCCCAAAGATTCAAGCGAGGGCGCGGGGACCGGGGGCGACAGTCACTCGATGAGCATCCCGCTCACACCCGACGACTACAGAGCCCTCTTCGGCGGACGAGGTCCCGTCGAGTTACCTCCTCTCGAGAGCAGCGTGTCCCAGTACACCGCGCACGCCTTCGATCGTGGGCGTCAGCGCGTGGTTGTTTTCGAAGAAAAGAACCTCCCGGACGAAGATATCGGGCTCGGACTCGGGGAGAGCCGACGAGGTCGCCTCGAACTCGTCGCGGAAGATGGCAAGATCCGAAGCGCCCACCTAGAAAAATCTCGCCGCCGCGCCTTTCTTGGGCTGCCGACCACGTGGCACGACTTCCTGGACGTGAACACGGGCGCACTGAGCAAGACGCGCGATGGATTGGGACTCGTCGACGAAGGCGAGCACGGGCGCGTAGCCGGCCTGGATGCGATCCGGAGCGCAGTGGACGCCCGCGGAACCGGAAGCCTCGGCCAAACCTTGCATCGCTAGGCCTGTGGTTGCGGATGATGTGCGAACCTATCGAGAACGTGCCGATACCGCGCTTCGTAGGCGATTTGCGCTTCGCTGCCCTCCTCAAGGGCCAGTGAGGCCAGGCGACAGATGAAGCCGACGTCCGCCCAGAAGCCGTACCGCTCCGAACGCGCGACGGCGTCGTCAAGGCGGGTGAGGAGGTGCGCTGGGCGAGAACCGGAACCCCGTTCGAGGTCCTCGAACAACGCCAGCGCGGCGAGGCGAAAGCCCTCCGTCGCACGATTGGTCGATCGCGGCATCTTGGCGCGGAGTGATCGCACACGGTCGGATACGTCGCCGGGAGGCCAGCCCGATTGCTTGCAAGACAAGGCGAACACCGCGAAGCAAAACCCAATGGCCGACATGGAAGGCGAAGCAAAGCGACGCTGAACCCAATCCTCGGTCGCCTCGATCGCGATCGGGAGACCTTCGCGCGCTCGCCCTGAAAAGGCGAGCGCCAGCGCGAGCCGAAGTCGATTCTGATTCAGGAACATGCGGTCACCGAGGACATCGAGGGCCGGGATCAATCGCTCGGCGCGCGCGATCGCCTCGTCGAAATGCCCTCGCGTCAGAAGGCTCGTCACGATGCCGCTTCGCCCGAGATGCTCCATCATGCCGAAGCCGTACAGCGCGCCCTCATCGACCATCACCTGAGCCACGTCCTCGCCCTCGATCGGTCGCCCCGACGCCGAGAGCGTCACCGTCACCGCCGAGCGGGCAAGCGCCAGCCGCAGGGGGTCGGCGGATGACGCAAGGACGTCGCACGCCCTTCTAAAGTGCGCCAAAGCTACGTCCACATGCCCCTCGGCGAGCTCCGACAGACCGACGAGAAGGTAAACGAACGAGTGGTCTTGAGGCGCGAGGTCGACGGAATAGCGAAGCGCCCGACTCGCGAACGTTCGCGACATGCGATAGCGACCCCGCACCGCGAGCGCATAGCCGGCGGTACAGAATGCATAGGCCGACGATCGCGCGGGGCCGATTCGAGCGGCAATGATCGCAGACTGCAGTGCATAGAAGGACGCCCGCTGAAAGCCTAGATAATAGGACACCTCAGCCATCAGTGCGCATGCCTGACAAAGGACGTCTTCGATCGCGGAGCCTCTTCGAGGCTCTTCGCGGAAGAGACACGGAAAGTTCCCCAGAATCGCGAGATGAACAACGCTGATCGCCGTTCTCAAGCGAAGCGAGAGCTGCGTACGGGGCGCCCTGAACCCGAGCCTCGAAAGCAAACCCTCGAGCGGTGTCACGGCCGACGAGATCTTCGCTCTTCGGTACTCGAGCTCGGCCTCCTTGCGCAGAACGCGGACGCGCTTCGACTCGGGCAGGTCATGCGTCAAGATCACTCGATAGCAGGCCTGGGCCTCATCGAGGCGGCCGGACGTGGCGCACGCATCGCCAAACCGCTCGATGACCCAACGCTCAACCGGAATCCCAGCTTCTTTGGCCGAAGCGATGGCCGCCTCGAAGAGCCGACTCGCACGATCGAACGAGTGACTCTTCATGGCGCCGTTCGCCGCCATGATGCCATATCGATACGCCTTCTTGTGGCTCGCGCCCGCACCGAAGTGGTAGGCCAGAGCCGGCGCCTCATCGTGGGTGGCGCCTCGATGACGAATGATGGCCCGCCCAACCCCCCGATGAAGACGCATCCTCTCTTCGGCCGGGAGGTGCCGATAGATCGACTCACGAAAACGTTCATGCGTGAAGAGGAAGCAGTCTGCTTCTTGCTGATCTTCGGTCACGAATCCTGCGACGGACGCCTCATCCATGGCGTCGAGCAGCTCTGCAGCGTGAAGCTCTACGACATCCGAAATCAAAGCCATTTCGAATCGTCGCCCAATCACTGAGGCGGCGGCGAGCGCTCGCTGGGTATCGACCGAGAGTCGAGACGCTCGATCTCCGATCGCCTCCTGGATGGTCGACGGAAGCTGCACGTCGGACCGGCGCCACGTCTCGAGATCCCATACACCGTCCCAGATCCCCTGCCTCGAATTGAGTAGACCTCTCGAGAAGAGGATATGCATCACCTGAGCAACCAAGAGTGGTGTGGTCTCGCGCCCGCCAAACACTCTCTCGACGAAGCCATGAACGGCCTCGCACCGACTTTCCATGAGCATCGACATCACGATGGCTTCGGTGTCGGCTGTGCTCAGCACATCAAGCTCAAGGTCGAGCAAGATGTCGTGTTGCCTTGCAAACTCGATCAAGGTCGCCAGCGATTCCGTCCCCTCGGGTCGAGTCGTCAACACAAACAGCGCTTTCACATCCTTCGAATCACGATTCGGGTTCTGAAGGCGCGCCGTCGCTACGCCTCGCACCCAGAACTCGAGCAACTCGAGTGTCGCCGCGTCGGCCCACTGCGCGTCTTCGAGCACGACACAACAAGCGCGCTGGGCAGCGACCCGGATCAGCATGTCGGTGCTCTCGACGAGATACTGAAGGCGCGCCGCCTCCCGGTCTCGAAGCTGGGGTCCGGGCGCAATATCTGAGGTTCGTGTTGCGGTATCCACGGGATGGCCGCTCGATGTCAGTCGATCCGTCGAAGCGGCCGCGGGAACGAGCGACGCCGCGCCCCCCAACGCCCCCGCGTCCCCCAGCACTCTCGCGCCCCCTAGCGCCCCCGCGCTCCCCGGCTCCGCTGAAGTTCCCGGCTCCCCTCGGGTTCCCGGTTCCGCTGGATTCTCCGGCGCCCCCGGCGCCCGCACTGGCAGAACCGCCCGAACGGTCGGGGCCGCTTGGATGGTCGACATGGGTTCCTGAATCGGTGTGGGCGGCCTTGCGTCGCTGATCCGCACGGTCGATTCAACGTGTCCCACGGAGACCGTTTTCGCGCTCACAGAACGCACCTTCTTGTCGGCCACCGAGAGCCTCGAGAGGATGCTGCGCATCGCCGTATGCATGAGCCCCGGCTCTGGGCGTCCCTGGCCCACGAGCAAAAAGTGGCGCCCCTTGCTTTGGCGAATCGCGCGGTCGAGCAGGCGAGTCTTACCCACGCCGGCCGGCCCGCGAATCAATACGAGCATCGGCGCCTTGCGTGTGCTCGCCGAAGGCGCGACGTCGAGATTGGCTCGAAATGCGCTTCGTATCGCGGCGAGCTCTCGCTCACGTCCCGCAAACCCGGGCGCCGCAAGATAAGGACTCCCCGTAAGCGGCGGGATCTCAGGCAGTGCGAGGTCGCGCGCGTCCGTCGAGAACCACCGCATGAGGTCGGCATATGCCTGCGCTGCTGTCCGATAGCGACGATCGGGGTCCTTCTCCATCAAGCGTGCGATGACATCCGAGACGATCTTCGGAATGCCGGGCACGAGTTGATCGAGAGACGGCGGCTCGAACGACATATGAAGGCGAAGCCAATCGTCGGCGGTGGTTCGAGCGCCTGTCTCGGAAAGCGGATGACGACCCGCCAAGAGTTGATAGAAGACGAGGCCGAAGGCATAGAGATCGATGCGCGGATCGACAATGCCTTCCCTCAAGTATTCCGGCGCGAAGTAGCGGATCGAACCGTGAATATCGCCCACCGACTCGCCCTCGAAACGCAGGTCCTTCACCTTCGCGATCCCGAAATCGCTGAGTTTCACAGTCGGAAGCCGTAAAGGGTCTTCGTCGAGGAGCGGTCGGTCGAAAAGGATGTTCTGCGGCTTGATATCCCGATGAACGATCGCCTCGGCATGCACGTAGTCCAGTCCCGCGAGGACCTGAAGAGCCACCCCGACCGCCGTTTTTGGGCGAAGCGCCGCCTTGATGCCGAACAGGCTACCCCCGGGCAGATATTCCATCGTGAAGTAGCAGCCCTCGGGCGTATCTTCCATCTCGTAGGACTTCACGCAGTTCGGGTGACTGAGTCGTTGGGCCGCGCGAAATTCTCGCTTGAACCTTGTGAACTCGAAGGAACGCCGCAGCTCAGGCTTGAGGATCTTGACCGCCAAGTCCTGATCCGTCGCCAAATCTCGGGCTCGATAGACCGTCGACATCCCACCGTGGCCAAGCACTTGTTCGAGGGCGTAGCGCTCTCCGAGCCGGCGACCCACGTTTGTGTCCACCGATGACACGACTGCGAGCCATCATAGCGAACGTCGACATGTAGGTCGCAAGGTGCAGCCAACCCCAATCTCTAACGCTCAAGTGACGCGCGGTCGCAAGCGAAGCCCGCCAGCCAAAAGCACGAGCCACCCGAACAAATCGCCCCAGGGTACTTGGTTCGTCCCATGCCCGACGTTCGCATCCCATGAGCAGCCGAATGGCTCGGCCCTAACATACCTCCCATCTTGATTTGGAAGGTTCCCGCAATAACGCCACGTCTCACCCGCCGGGTACAGATGGCAAATGCCGGCCTTGTCGTCCTCGGCAAGCGAGCGTTTCCAGCCTTCGCAGGCGTCGATGTTTTCAGCCATCGTGGCTCTAAGGTCGACATCGCCTTGCGGATGCTCGTTGAAAGGCTGAGTGTGGTCGAGACCCAAGAGATGACCGACCTCGTGCGTGAGCACAGCAAGCAGATCCATCGCCTTGTTGGAAACACATCCATCCTGGAGCAGGTCTACGAGATCAAACCCCTCCGCATTGACCTCGATATCACCCTTCATGATCCGACCCGTCACCGGAGAATAGCTCGTGATCGTCACCGCCACCGCATGTTCGTCCCGAGGTTTTCCGGTTTTCTTGTTGGTACGCCCTTTCCAACCCTCCCATACAAAGAAGACCTGGCTCACATCGGTCCGCGTCTCGGGAACGAAGCCAGATGACGTAGCCAGTTCAAAGCGAATGTCCGTGCAAGGGACGTCTGACCAGGCCGTGAACGCGGCGGCAATTTCCGACGGTTCAACCGGCGTGCCCTCTCGAACGCCCCACTGAATCGTGCGCGTAGCCCAATAAAGTGACGCGTACTCGTAATCCTCGACGTGTTTGCAGACAAAGGCCTCAGAGGGCGTGGACCACATGACGGTCGTGACCGATGCGATGATCAGCCAGAAGGTCCCGGACCGACGCATGGGCAACAGGGCCATTGTCGACGATAGCGCCCTCGGTGAAAAGTTGCCCTCAACGCCGGCGTTTCGCCCGCGCTGTGCCGTAGGTCCAGCCAAGCGAGAAAATGGGCCCGAGCCTTGCTTACGACCGTTGCGCATCTTCGTCGGAGGAGAGCGCCGAGCAGGCGGAAGAAGATGTGCTGCCATTGGTTCCAAGCCAGCGCAGCTCGGTCACATGGGTGATGTAGAAGAAATATCGGATCTCCGGGATCAGTACTTCCTCTCCTTTCATGACCGAGATGTTCTTCCGCAGGTCGACGACTCGGTATGGACGGGAACACGAGATGTCCATTCCCTCTTTGCACTCGCCGTCCGAACGTTGCCACCCGAGAGCACGGGTCCGGCCTCGTTCGCATGAATCGCAGACTTGAGCCGTCTCTCGATCTTGATCTTCTCAGCTTCGATGCGTCGTCGTGTGTTCCTGTTCATTCGAAGAGCCTTCCGGTGGTTCAAGTTGTTTCGTAGGGACACTCGAATTATCGGAAGCTTTTCGATTTTGCTCCGTGAACGGGTTGCGCGACTGCGCACGGACGCGTCCACGCTCCACGCCGACGATCCACGCTCCACGCCGACGATCCACGCTCCACGCCGACGATCCACTCTCCACCCGCGACGATCTACGCGCACGCGCTCGACCACGACCCAACGACTACTCGAGGCGGGCGATCAGGCGCGTCAGCATCGCTGATACACGACCGGCAAGGTGTTTGAGCTCGCCGGAGTCGGAACTCTTATCGAGCTGCAGCACCTTCAGCAGATCGGCGGCGGCCGCCGCCTCAGCGCACTCGCCACGGCTCTCGACGAATCGTTGACGCTTCAGTCCTGCGCCCCGACGGTTGGCGCCTTCGGCGAGTGAGCGTCCGGGCGATGAGGAGCACCGTGTTCGCAGCAGCGCGCAACAGGTGGTTGGCGACGCTGCGATGACCACGGGGAATCTTCGCTGCGACCCGAGTCGATAATCTCGCGAGCTCAAGAGCAACGCGATAGGCATCGAGTTTCTCGTGCGGAAAGGAGCCCCGGCGATCGATCCCCACGCTGTTCGTCATGGCGTGGGCGTGCGGGTGCTCGTGCGCGTCGTTCGGGGGACGTTCCTCGTGACCGTTATCCGTCGCGCGTTGTTCGTTCTTCGTGAAGTCGTACGCGGCCAAGACACATGTCTACGTATCCTGTTCACGCACGCCAGCAGGAAATTCTGAAATCCTTCATCTCGTGGATCGTCACGCCGCCGACGCGACGACACGCTCGTTCGCCTCGCACCTAGCGAGGGTCTTGGCGAAGGCTCTTGGCGTTGGGTGCCGTGAAAGCGCCCTAGCGCTGCAGAATGCTGAACCACTGCTTGATCTTGAGCAGATGAAGGTTGTCATCGACGTGCTTGCGAGCCCAGTCTTCTTGACGAGGCGCTGGATGGCCCCAATGCCGCCGTGTGAGATTGCCGTGCATCGTCGTCGCGACGGTCCCGCTCACCGGGACGATCTTGAGCTTGATCTTCTCAGCGTCGATGCGTCGTCGTATGTTCCTGTTCATCCGAAAAGCCTTCCGGGGTTCAAGTTGTTCTCACAAGGACACTCGAATTATCGAAAGCTTTTCGTTTTTGATCCGTGAACAGAGCGCGGGGCGCGCTTGTTTGAGGATCAGATTACTGAGTGATGAAAGTGATGGTGTAAGGCGTTCCGAAGGGTACGCCGCTGGTGGTGAGCTGCATGGTGCACTTGACCGTCGTATACTTGGTCGTGGGCGCTTTAAACTGGAAGCTAGAGGAGCCGTATCCACCCGGAGGAATGGCACTCCTCGAGACAATCCAGCCGCTCTGGAGGTAGACCGGTACCGGAGCCGTTGGGCAGCCTGGCCCACCGGCGATCGCCTTCATTTGAATGCTCGGCTGATACCAAGTCCCGATCCCTGAGTTCACCCACTGCGTGGTTACCTTCACGGTGGTCCCTGCAGTGGGGTAGCTGTTGCCGTTTACACCCTGGAGACGACCATTGTAGGTCGGCTGCGCGGTGACTTCATCACTGTCAACGCCCTCGTCACTTTCGAGCGGACCCCCGCAAGCCGTGAGACCGGTGGCAACGAGAGCAAGGCCAAAGAGGAGCGTGCGGGCAATCTGGGAAATTTTCAGTGTATGAGTGTTCGTCATGTCGACGGGCCAAAGCAGCCCTTGTGCCAACGCATCGGGCTGGGCCGGTCGGGCAGGACCGGCCCGTACGTCACTCGGTGTGTACGAAGACGCGGACTCCCATTGTAACAGCGAATCCTCGCGGTGACATGCAGAGCGGGTCTCACCCTAGCCGAAGGCGCGTTACACGGCCGAGCGAGGGCGAATCGTAGGGTCATCTCGCTCGTAGCCACTCCGGATCACAGTCGCCCGGCCTCCATCTCCTGACGGATGAACCACTCGAGGCGCTGAGGTCTGGTCCCAGGCGGGATCTGGTGGTTTCGTTCGGCGGCATCAAATCGGTCCAGGAAATCGAGCCCCACCACACCCCGCGGACCATCGTGCCAGATGATGGAACCGAGGCGTGGTCGGCCCGTCTCCTCATCGATCGGACGAGCGTCGGTTACCGATCGTCCGACGCCGACCAGCGTCGTCTGATCTTCGCCGACCTCTCCGACTTCACGCAGAAGTGAAAGTCCCCGCGCCTCACTGGTTCCCTCCAGCATGTGCGTCGAGGCGTTGTTGACAACGAATGCGCGACCTGTCTCGCGGTCGCCAACCGCCGAAATGATGTGGGTCGGGCGAGACGCGTAGCCGACGGCAAAGCGCTCTTCGCCGGTCGAGGTTCGTGCACCACTCAGAACGTGCCGCGTGATATCCGCGTAGCCTTCGCAGTCGATAATGGTGCGTCCAGCACCGTCACGCGGTTGGCGTGACAGGATCGAATCGAGGCTGGCGTGTCGTCGATCGGCTGGGATGTCGGTCGTCCACGACACATTGTTCCCCGCATGAGCGTAGAAGTTTCGAAGATACTGTTCGTACTCACCTCGCACCGCGTCGGTGCCTCGCCCGGTTGAGAAGGCGGTGAAGTAGTCACGTGCATCGTTGGGATCTCGAGGATCGATCGACCGGCCGAGAACCCGCTCCATCCGGTCGTGCTGCTCGATTTGCGCAAGACGGCGCGAAGCGAGCTCGCCATAGGTCGTGGCGAACTCTCGCGTATCCATATGCGTGTAGGTCCCACCACGCTCGGTGCTCAAGATCCGCGGCACATCGGTCGACCCCGGATGATCGCGCCGATAGGCTTCCATCTCGCGGTCGAGCAAGTTGACCGGCCGATCTCGATTCGGTGGCTCCTGAAGCCGCCGAAACACGCGCGCAGCTTCGAAACGCTCGCCCCTCTCCAAGAGCGAATCCCCGGTCGTTCGCAGAAGCTCACGTGCTGCATCCCCTCGTCCACTTCGCTCGAGTTCCGTCGCGCGGGCGAGCGCGCGATCGGTCCCCGCGATCGTGCGCATGCTCTCGGGGCTCGCCCGCAAATCCCGGAGAGGGTCTGCGTTCGGCGCGATCACCCGTGCAAGATCGTACGCGCGACCCTGCACGCGATCGCGACGCGCGTCGGTGTCATACCGGTCGAGGCCACGCCACAGCGCCTCGACTTCGCTGGACGAATCTCCGATCACGCCGTTCCCATCGAGGTCGGCTTCTCTCAAGCCACGAAGCTCTTCCTCGCTGATCGAAACGCCGACTCGCTCGCCACGCGCCGAGAGCTCCTCCACCGTTCCTGGTCTCACCTCGCGCCGAAACTCCGGCGCCCGAATGATCATGTTCATGCGAGCCTCCTCCGCCGGACCAACCGAGAACCAAGAGCCGTGCCAAACACGACGCGCAAGAGGATGACGCCTCAGGCCGGCGTGTGACGTCACGGCAAGAAGGGAAGCAGCGTCACACCCCATCCGGTTCTCGAGCGAGAACGGGGACCGCCATCCGACGAGGAAGCGTGATGCTCACCCGCGCCCCTCCCTCGGCGCGATTCGACGCCTCCGCGAAACCACCGTGGGCTTCCGCGATCCGGCGAACCAACGATAGCCCTAAACCAGGTGAGGCGTCGCCCGAGTGATCTGGCCGGCGATAGAAGGGCTCGAACACCCGCTCGAGGTCCGCTGGGTCGATCCCGTGACCGCGATCGTCGACGACGAAGGTCACCCGCTCGTCGTCGCCGGTCACGCACAGGCGGTCGACACCCCCACCATGCCGCGTGGCATTTGCGATGAGATTTGCGAGCGCCCGCGCAACGAGCGTGGCATCACCCTCGAACGCGCCGACGTCGGGCGCAGCCGCCAAGAGATCTCTCGAAAGACCCGCACGCGAAAGCGCGGCCCGCGCGACCTCGCACGCGTCGAGCGATGCGGTCGCGATCTCCGTGAAGTCGAGCTTGGAACTGGCGAGAAGTTCGCCGACGAGCGCGTCGATCTCCACCACTTCACGTTCCGCTTCGTCAAAGATCTCGCGGCGACGGGCGTCCGAGATCGCCTCCTCTCGCGCGAACTCGAGGAGCAGCCGAAGATGCCCGAGCGGCGTCCGAAGTTCGTGAGACACGGCCGCGAGAAGCGCACGCTGATCGCTCATTTGCCGTTCGATTCGCGTCGCGAGCTCATTGAACGCATGTGCCAAGACGCCGACCTCATCGGCGGCACCCGCATGGGCGCGCAATGAGAACTGTCCGCGCCCCATGCACTCGGCCACGCCCGTAAGGTCTCTCAGAGGACGGGCAATGCGTCGGGCGACATGACCCGAAAACCACCAAAGCGCGCCAACGACCAAGACGAGGAGCAACAAGCCCCACGACCGCCCCAAAGCGCCCCAGAACCCAACATCCGCGCCGCCGATGCAGGCGTCCAGACCGGGCGTCAACGCGGAAGCGGCGGAAGGATTCGCGGGAGCAGCCCGAAAGACAACCAGGCCCCGGTGAGCAAGCAGGGCAAGCATACCGCCCGTTGCAGCAACACTCACCGCGATGGTTGCCCCGAACCATAGGAAGAGACGCCGGTGGAGCGGCGTCCGCCGGCCACGAAACGGCCCATGACAACGTCGCTGGTGCATCATGGGCTCTTCATGAACATGTAGCCAACGCCGCGAATCGTCTTGATGAGAATCCCAACATGAAACGCTCCTTCGTTCTGGCGCGCGCCATCATCAGCGCGAAGCCCATGCGTTCCTCATAGAGGCCGCGCGTTAAGCGTCGCC
Organism: Deltaproteobacteria bacterium; assembly: GCA_016713425.1. Lineage (GTDB taxonomy): Bacteria > Myxococcota > Kuafuiibacteriia > Kuafuiibacteriales > Kuafuiibacteriaceae > JADJPE01. The sequence goes on from JADJPE010000005.1 coordinate 800,802, forward strand.
TCGCGCCTTGTGAAGAAGCGTTAAGAATGACCCCTATCCCATCCCCCATCCCCCATCCCCCATCACGGCACGAATCGCGTGGGCGCCGCTGAGGTGGACGGGGTCGCGTGGCGCGCGGAGGAGGACTTTGGGGAACGCGCTCGACGCCTTTGCGCACTTCAGTTCAGCGCGTCGAACCTTCGCGAGCTTCATACTGCGCTCGCTTCTTTCGCGAGAGCACGTCGATGCGCCACCACAGACGACGGAGGGATCGACGTCCCCAGCAGGATCGGTGTCTGTCCCCGGAACGACGCCTCTCCGGAGCTCTCCCTGGCTTCTCATCCACGGTCAGCGCTGTTGTCAGCTTGTCGGATCGGTTCGAGCCAGGTTCACGACGGTCGCCCGCGTAGGCGGTAAGAAACCGAAGACGAGCCGAACGCGAAAGCCATGGCAACCCCGAAAAGTCCCTTAGAAGACGCTCAATGTTTCGAACGCGCCGACGGCGCGACACCCAAAGGACAGCCCGAAGTCCGTCCGGGTCGACGAGGTGTAGGTCCCCCGCGCGATCCACGAGCACGTTTCCAGCATGAAAGTCGGAAGGATAGATCCTCGCTCGATGAACACATCGAAGGAGCGTTGCGACTTCGACCGTCCACCGCTGACGAAGCACCGCGCTCGCAAGCGAGGACGCATACGCGGAAAGACGGCGCGCGGAAGGGATCAGAGCAAGCGCCAATGCAGAACCCTTCTCGTCGTCCACGACCGCAAGAACGCGCGGGACCGGGAGACCGCGGCGTCGAGCCTCCTGGCAGGCTTTGGCCACCCGAACCGCTCGCCGCCCAAAGACTCGATCTCGGATCCAGGCCCACGGGCCAACGTCTCGTCGGTAGGCCTTGACGACAACGCCCAGCACCTCATCGGCGACGACCCAACGGTTGGGACGCGTCGACAACAGGACGCGATGCGGACGATCGGACGCACATGGACCATCGGCGAGGACCTGTCGCGCGCGGGCTTCGATCGGCGACGACGATTTCGGCGCCGACGAAGAAGACGATGCGCCAGAATCAGACGAGGACACGGCGAGCAGCCTGAACAACGCCTTCGACCGTGAACCCGAAGTGCTCGAACAGGACTTCCGCGGGCGCCGATTCGCCGAAGCGATCGAGCGATACGACGGCCCCTTCGAGACCGACGTACTTGCGCCAGAAGTCGCCCACTCCGGCCTCGATCGCAACCCTCGGGACGCCGCGCGGCAGAACCTCGTCGTGCCAATCGGCGCCCTGGCGATCGAAGACTTTCGTCGAGGGCATCGAGACGACGCGCGCGAGAACGCCGTCTTCCTCGAGTGCACGGCGGGCTTCGACCGCGAGGGCCACTTCGGATCCGGTGGCGATGAGCACGACATCGGGCCGACGCGGATCGGCGCCGCCCTCGAGCACGTAGCCGCCACGGGCGATGCCTCTGGTATCGGCACCGCCCTGGGCAACCACCGGAAGATTCTGGCGCGTCAAGAGCAGCGCAGACGGGCCATCTCGGCGCTCGATCGCCGCCGCCCAGGCGCATGCTGTTTCGACCTCGTCGCAAGGTCGCCATACGACGAGGTTCGGAATCAAACGCAAGCAGGCCGCATGCTCGACGGGCTGGTGCGTCGGACCATCCTCTCCCAGACCGATCGAGTCATGGGTAAGAACATAGACCACGCGTTGCTTCATCAGCGCGGCCATGCGAATCGCGCTGCGCGCGTAGTCGGAGAAGACGAGAAAGGTTCCAACGTAAGGAATGAAGCCTCCGCCGTAGAGTGAAAGACCATTCGCGATGGCCGCCATCGCAAACTCGCGCACGCCAAAGTACACGTAGTTCCCGATGGTGCCCTGCCCCTGCGCCTCACCCGCACCCGCACCCGCACCGGCACTCCGATGCTGATCCCCACGGTCGTCACGGCCGCCTTCGAGTTCTCGTTGGGCCTCGCGTTTGCCGATGGGCTTGAGGACGCCTTTCGAATGAAGGCCAAAGGTCAAGTTGGAGTGCGTCAGGTCCGCGCTCCCGCCCACCAATTCGGGGAGCATGCCGCCGAGCGCGTCGATCGCGATCTTCGATGCCTTGCGGGTTGCGACCGGCTCCCCGCTCTTGGCGCGCTCATCTGCCTGGCGAAGAAGCGCGTCCTTCGCCGCGTCCCAAGAAGACGGCAAGTCACCACGCCACCGTCGCTCGAGCTCCAACGCAAGCTCGGGATAGGCGGCCGCGTAAGCATCAAAGAGGCCTTGCCACTCGGACTCCGACACCTGGCCGCGTGGACGAGCATCCCACGCCAAACGAATATCGCTCGGAATATCGAAGGCCTCATGACACCAGCCGAGCTCGGCCCGGACAAGCGCAACCTCACTTGCACCAAGCGGCGCCCCGTGTGAGCTCTCGCGACCGGACTTGTTCGGCGACCCCTTGCCGATGATCGTTTTCGCGATGATGATCGTCGGACGGTCCCGCTCGTCTTTGGCCATCCGTAGCGCCGCATCGATCGCCTCCGGACGGTGACCATCCACGCCCGCTACGACGTGCCAGCCATAGGCCTCAAAGCGCTTTGCTGTGTCGTCGGTAAACCACCCCTCGGTCCGACCATCGATCGAGATACCGTTGTCGTCGTAGACCGCGATCAGCTTGCCCAAGCCCAGCGTGCCTGCCAGCGAGCAGGCCTCGTGCGAGAGACCCTCCATCAAGCAGCCATCGCCCACGAAGACGTAGACATGATGATCGATCACCTCGAAGCCCGGACGATTGAAGGCCTGGCTCAAGATGCGCTCCGCCAACGCCATCCCGACGGCGTTCGCGAGCCCCTGGCCAAGCGGGCCGGTCGTCGTCTCGACCCCCGGCGTCAAGCCGACCTCTGGGTGGCCCGGCGTCCGCGACCCGAGCTGGCGAAAGGCACGGAGATCGTCGATCGACAGCGCGTAGCCCGACAAATGAAGGAGCGCGTAGAGCAGCATCGATCCGTGGCCGTTCGACACAACGAAGCGATCGCGATTGGGCCAACTGGGGTTCGTGGGGTTGTGCTGCAAATGGTCGCGCCACAGCACCTCAGCGATATCGGCCATCCCCATCGGCATACCGGGGTGGCCCGAGTTCGCCTTCTGTACGGCGTCCACGGCAAGCATACGGAGGGCATGGGCGAGCTCGGCTCGTGAACCGGGTTCCATAGGGGCCCCCATACTTCCATTTCCAGGGAACGAACACCATTGATTGCCGTACCCCGTCGGCGGGTCAGGTCAACGTTTGACGGCCTGTACCGACCGGACAGCGATGCGATCGATGATTTTCGCAACTCGAATGGGTGCAAGTCGATAAAGGGGAGGACTCGGTCACCTGTAGAGGACCAAGTTCGGAGGGATAAATCCATGGCCGCGAATGTAAGTGCCTACCCAGGCTTGAGCAGCGCTCTCGTCAATACCGCCAGTGCTGCGCCCGCAAACGGCGCCCACCCGGGCAGCGCGCTTGAGCTGTCGTTCGAGCAGACCGACTTGGAGGGCACGCTGCTCCAGCCCGAGGAATCGAGGAGCTGGCTCAAGCGCAACGCCGGGAAGGTGGCCGCCACGGCGGTAGGCGCAGTCGTGCTCGCGCGCGCCGGTTACCTCGGACTCCCTGCCGCTCGCGCCTTTGCGCAGGAGGCGCCCGCGGCGTCGAAGCTCAAGGTTGCGGGGCAGTTTCTCGGCCGGACCTTCGACCTCCGCCACTGGACGAAGGGCGCAACCCTGGCTCGGGCATCCGGAGCCGCGACCGAGTTCAACGCGGCGCTGTTCAAGCTCTCGGAGGCGGCGGAAGGCGCGCTGACGAAAGCCTTCACGGGATTCGGAATCAACGGCGAAAGATCTGTCGTCGAGTACATCGAGAAGGCGCTGTCCACGACTCCGCCGAAGGGCTACGTTCAGGGCCTACGGGAGGCGTTCAGTGACCCGCACCGAAGCGCCGCAATCGCCGAGTTGCGCACCGCGGCACCCGAATTCGTGAAGCATGTCGAAGAAATGCTCGGACGAACCGCGACGGCGGCCTGAGCGCCGGTCGTCTAGCAACCGGCCCGCGCCCCTCCCGCTCCGGTGCGAGAACGCCTGGAACTAGGGCTTGGGTCCGGCCTCTCCGACCGCCTCGAGCATCTCGGATATGACGGCTCGGTAGTTCGGTGCCCCAAAAATCGCGCTCCCGGACACGAAGGTATCTGCGCCCGCGCGTGCGATCGCGCCGATGTTGTCCGGTTTCACGCCGCCATCGATCTCGAGGCGAATGGATCGACCGGGGGCAAGTGCATCAATGCGCGCCCGAATCGTCGAGAGCTTGCGCAGCGCCTCCGGGATGAACTTCTGCGCAGCAAACCCCGGATTCACGCTCATAACCAAGACCAAATCGAGCTTGTCGAGCACGTGGTCTAGGACGCAGATCGGTGTCGCGGGGTTGAGCACGAGCCCGGCCTGACATCCATGGGTGTGAATCAGCTCGATCGTCCGGTCGACGTGGTCGGAGGCCTCGGGGTGGAAACTGATGATGTTCGCGCCCGCCTCCGCGAAATCTCCGACCAAGCGATCGACCGGCTTCACCATCAGATGCACGTCGATCGGGTTCGGAACGTGGGGGCGGATGGCTGCACACACGAGCGGTCCCACCGTCAGGTTGGGGACGTAGTGGTTGTCCATCACGTCGAAGTGTATCCACTCGGCGCCCGCATCGACGACCGACGTGACTTCCCGCTTCAGCTCCGCAAAGTCGGCCGACAAGATGCTCGCCGCAATGATCGGTGTCTGCTTCGTGCTCCTACGTTCCATCTCCGCCTCTCCGCCTCTTCGCCTTCGGCTCACAGCGCGGACCGCCGCCGTTCCACCCAATCGATGATCTCGGATTCGAGGCTTCGCGCTTCAAAGCGTCCGATCTCCTGCAAGCCGGTCGGACTCGTGACGTTCACCTCGGTGAGGTATCCGCCGATGATGTCGATGCCCGCGAAGACCAGTCCTCGCCGCACGAGCTCTGGCTTGAGGGCCGCGCAGATCTCCCGGTCGCGGTCGGTCACGGGCGAGGGCTCGGCCGCACCGCCGACATGCATGTTCGCGCGAATGTCGCCCTTTGAGGGCCTTCGGTTGACGGCTCCGATGGGCTCACCGTCGAGGAGCACGACGCGCTTGTCGCCTTCCTTGACCGAAGGCAAATAGGCTTGAGCCTCGATGGCAACGCGCCCTTCCTGCGTAAGGAGGTCGACCACCGAGCCAAAGTTGTCGTCCTCGGTCGTAAGCTTTACGATCCCCGCACCTCCCGAACCGTAGAGCGGTTTGACAACGATCGTTCCGTGGGTGTTCAGGAAACGGCGCAGCGACGCGGGTGATGAAGCGATCATCGTCGGCGGCATGAACTCGGGCCAATAGAGCGCCGCCAACTTCTCATTGAAGTCGCGAAGTCCCTGCGGATCGTTGATCATCACGACGCGCGATCGGTCGACGCGGTCGAGAAGGTAGGTCGCGGTCAGATAGTTCAAATCGATCGGCGGATCCTTGCGCATGAACACCGCGTCGACGTCGTTCAGGCAAACGCTTGTCGATGCACCCAGTGTGTAGTGGGCGCCCTTTGTCCGTACCACCGCTGTCGGAACAACGTCACACCACGGAGTCCCGGCTTCGAGGCGCAGCGCCGGCGGCTGTGCCGAAAGTACCTCGTGACCCCGCTTTTGAGCCTCGAGCATCAACACGAAGGTCGAATCACCCTCGATGTTGATCGATGACAGCGGATCCATCACGAAGACGAAGCGAAGCGGCATCAGTGTTCCATCGACCGGACGGCCGGTCTCGTCAAGAGGGTTGACCTCAGGCCCAAGGCGTAGCACGACGCCTCGACTTCGGTTCAACCGCCGCATGCCGCCCGCCATGAATGCCCCAGCGCCTGAAACCCATGCGTCGCGCATGCGGACGCAACATGAGCGACTCATCGAGCGCTGGATCGAAAAAGCCAAAGCGGCCCGGGTGCTCACGGCGAGCGCGGAGGGCGCCAAGACCATGTTTGGCGGCTGGTTCGAGCGCCTGGGTGAGGCGGCCGACGGCGACGCGTCCGCGAGCGCCGAGCTCTACAAAATGGCCGCGCTTCACGCCCTCGCGCTTGGAAGCCAAGGCAAACCAACCTCGATCACCGTCATGCAGGTCCTGCTCTTCGAGGACACGCTGGCCGAAGAAGGGTTCGAGAGCCCAGAGATCCGCGGCCTTGTGCGAGAGCTGCTTCGAGTCGTCGCCGACGCCCAAACCGTCGGTCATGCCGAGCGCCTGACCGGCCGTCATCTCAGGATGCTCCGCGACGCATCCCCGGTCGTTCGCATTGGGACCGACCTCGTTGTTGGCTTTCTCATCGGTCCCATGGACCGAGACAACATCGACGCCCTATTCGGGCGAGTCATGCGAGAAGGCGTCGGCGCGGGCGTTCGGTGCGTCGTCGTCGATGTTCGCGGCGCCGAGCCGGACAACGCGACCTTTCACGACACGCTCGTCGGCTACGCCCAATCCGAGGTTGCCGGACGGCTCGAGCTCGTCATCACCGGCCTAGCCAACGTCGTGCAGACGGCTGAGTCAATTAAAACCCTTATAGAAGACATCCCCCCGCGCACCCTGACGCTCGAGACGCGAGATCTCGCTGATTTCTTGGATGCTTGGCTGGTTTGTAAAGAGTCTTAACGATTCGTCAGATTCGTTCGGACATCATTCACCCGCGCTTTGGATCCCGTTTGTAGTGTCCGGATGAAAGGGCACAACAACAACATGAACGCAAAGCAGAAGCACCCAACCCAACGCATCAGCAACCCCCTCACCCTCCCCGTCACCCGGACCCCCAACCACGGCCCCGCCCAAGAGGCGGCTCATTTTGCGGACCGGCGCGCGCCCCGGAGCCGACACCACACGTTGATCGGCAGCGCCGTCCTCGCGTTGGCGCTGGTCGCGGCCTCGAGCATGGCGTTCGCAAGGCCAGGCGGAGGTCCCTGTCCACAGGGCGGCCCGGGTGGCGGCCCGGGAGCGGGCGCCATGGGCGGCCTCGGCGGCCTCGGCGGAATGGGCGGCCCCGGCCTTCGTCTCTTCCGACTCATTCGGGACTTAGATCTTACTGAGGAGCAAGAAGTGGCGCTCGTGAAGCTCCGACGTTCGCTCCAAGATGAGCGCAGCGCGATGAGAGCAACCGCCGAAGACGACACGAAGATCCTGGCCGCGGAGCTCGCAAAAGCAACGCCAAATGCCAATGAGATCGATCGCCTCATCGAAAAGCGCGCGCAAGCCCACACCCAGATGGCGAAGAAGGCCGTCGAGAAGTTCCTCGTCTTTCACCAGACTCTGACGCCCGCACAGCGCAAGATGCTGTCCGAAGCCGCCGCCAAGCTTCCGGAGCGCTTCAATCAGAACGGAGATGGGCGACGCGGATGGCGAAAAGGCGGACGGGGAGGCGGACGCTAGACGACACCGCGCAGAGCAGACACAGCGCATGGGCCAGCTTGCTCAGAGCACGCAAGCTCCGAGCAAGCAGCTCCGAGCAAGCAGCTCAGCAAGCAGCTCAGCGTATCGCGAAGCCCAGTATGATGATGCTCTCCGATCGGCCGGCCTGGAGTGCCCCGCCCGGGAACAACCCAAGGGACTGTAGACCAAGAGAGCATCCCGTGTACACTTCAGCCATGCGATCCGTACTGGTCGTCGACGACGACGAACGACTGAGATCGCTGGTCGCTGAGTATCTCGAGAGTCGAGGATTCGAGGTCATCTCTGTGCCAGACGGCGAGCAAGCCATCGAGCGGATGCGCACGGCGCCCGCAGATCTCGTCGTCCTCGACGTCATGCTGCCTGGCAAGGATGGCTTCGAGGTCTGTCGCGAGGTCCGCAAGTTTTCCGCCGCCCCCATCATCATGCTGACCGCGCGCGGCGACGAGACGGACCGGATCGTTGGACTCGAGATCGGCGCTGACGACTACCTCCCCAAGCCATTCAACCCACGCGAGCTTCTGGCGCGCATCAACGCGATTCTGCGACGTTCGATCGCGACAGAACCTGCGCGCGACCCATTCTCGGCTGGGCCGATCGCCATCGATCCGGACCGCCGCTTGGCCACGCTGCGCGGCGAGAAGATCGATCTCACGACGACGGAGTTCGAGATCTTGCGCACTCTCGTCGCCAACGCAGGACGCGTCATCGGGCGCGAGCGACTCATGGAGCTCGCGCGCGGCGAGGAGTTTGCCTCCTTCGATCGAAGCATCGACGTCCACATCAGCCACATTCGACGAAAACTCGGCGATGACCCGCGACAACCAACCTTCGTCATTACAGTGCGAGGAATCGGGTACACCGTCCCCAAAGAGCCAACATGACGCTCCGAATCAGGCTCGCCGCCCTCCTCTTCGCCGTCGTTCTGGGAACATTGATCCTCGCGTGGTTCCTTACGGGCCGCGCCGTGCTCGCACCGTTCACGCGCGACGTCGAAAAGGCTTACCTAGACCAAGCGCTCTACGTGGCGGAAGAAATCGAGAACGGCGCCGACCCCGGCACCCTGGGTCAACGCCTTGGCCTCGATATCCGCGTCGCCCCAAGACTCCCGCCCTTCCTTCGTGGTCGTGGGCTGGGTCTCGGTCGCCGACACCGCCGCGTCGGATTTCGGGGCCGCGACCTCGACCGCGGCGTCGACCTCGACCGCGGCGTCGACCTCGACCGCAGCCGCGACCGCAATCGCGCGCTCGAACCCGAGCCCGACCGAAGCCTGGGTCGGAACGCCAACGCCAACGCCAACGCCAACGCCAACGCCAACGCCAACGCCAACGACGACGCCCACGACGACGGCGACCTACCGAGACCGCCTGAGCCCTGCCAGCGTGAAGAACGACGCGGCCGCGTCCTCGCCTTTTGCCGCGGTCCTCGCGCGCCCGTTGCGGTCACTTCGTCCCTCGGATGGATCGTGGTCCGCCGCGATCTCGACTTCGCGGCACCAGCGCGCCGCTTCGGAATTCTTCTGCTCTTGATCGCGGCGGTCGTCTTCGTATTCTCGGCCTTGCTTGCCGTACGCATCACGCAGCCATTACGTGCGACCATGATCGGCATGGATCGAATCGCGTCGGGCGATCTATCGCACCGCCTGCCCGCGAAAGGTGGACGCGAATTCGCCGAGGTCGCGCGCGCATTCAATCGCATGGCCGACCGCGTCGACGCCCTACTGCGCAGCGAGCGCACGCTGATGGCTGGCATTTCCCACGAGCTTCGAACTCCGCTCGCTCGCCTCCGTCTCGAAGCCGAGATCCTCCGGGACTATGGCCTCCCCGAGCAGCGCCTCGAAGCCATGGCGCACGATCTGGAAGAGGTGGACCAACTGATCGGTGAAGTCCTCGAGCTCTCGCGCCTCTCGATCGGCGAACGCCATCTCGAGGTCGAGCCAACCGACTTGCGAAAGGTGGCTGAAGACGCCGCTTGCGCTCGACCCCAGCCCAAACACCGCATCGTCATCGACGCCCAGCCGAACGTCGTCGTGCACGGAGATCCAGCTCGGCTGGTCCGAGTCGTCGGCAACCTGCTCGAGAATGCCGGGAAATACGCGCCCGAAGGCTCGGAGATCTGCGTTCGCGTTGGTTATTCGACAACGGAAGCCACACACGCATACGTGGAGGTCCTCGATGCGGGCCCGGGGGTGAAGGATGACGAAATCGATCGCATCTTCGAACCCTTCTACCGAAGCAAGCTCCATGCGAAGACTTCGGGCTTCGGACTCGGGCTCATGATTGCCAAGCAAATCGTCACTTTGCACGGCGGCGAGATCTCCGCGCAGAACCGACCTCAGCCGACCGGTGGCTTCAGCATTCGATGCACACTGCCGAGCAAGCCACGATGCCTGCCTGAGATGACGAGCTCTGATGCTCACTGATCGCTCAGCAAACAGGCTGTTCGACAGGATGTCCTATGCACAAAACATGGCAGCCAGAATCAACGTCCACGAAACCTCGTCACCCTCGCCGTACGCCTTCTTCACGAACTCCAACTTCTTCACGAGGCGCGGCGCTTCGTAGCTCCTCACGACGACGGACCGCTCGGCGCTCACACCGTCGAGCGCCGTGACCCTCAGCGTGTACTCGCCCCCTTAGATCTCCTCCGGAATCAGCAGGTCGTTCGTGGCCATACCGTTCCTCTCCTCGACGAGTTTCTCGAGAACAACCGCGCCCTTCGGGTTGATGAGCTCGCACCGAATGCCGCGCCTATCCGCCCCTGCGAGGTCTCGCGTGGACAAATCCCAGGTCTTGACCGAAACCGTTTCTTAGGGGTGGTAGAGGGGCTTGTCGATCCGAATGCAGATGCGGCGCGGCGCCAAACCCTCGAAGTAGCTTGCGACCTTGACATGGACAACGTCGGGTGACGACTCGCTTCGAGGCGTGGACTTGAGCTCGAAGCACTCTCGGGTTCGACGGGCGCCCGCACCACTTCGCGCCCAAGCACCTCGCCGTCTTCGCCGTCTTCGCCGTCTTCGTCGTCTGCCGATGTAGGATGTCCTCGGCCCGGGCCGCGAAGTGCGCTGGCTCCCCGCGCTCGGTTCTCCGACGCCCCCGATGTCTCCCATGGAGCGGCCGAACGATCCGCGCCTTTTTCGAGCGTGGAGTCGACCGCTGGGCATGCGGTAAGCAGCATCATGACGGTGAGCACCGTCCTGCGGATGGCCTAGAGGCGTGAGCGCGCCCTCAGGGTCGACACAACGTCAGGCCAGAAACGGAACCAAGTAGGGGAAGGCACGGAGTCGTGGGAGCCGATCTCATCGGCATAGCACGGACCTAGCCAACACAGAGCGTCGCGGAAAGGTCTATCCACCTGGTTCGCGACCGTTGCGAACGCCTCTCGCGGTTCGGAACTCCCCTTCGCAACCGTTGCGAACGCCTCTCGCGGTTCGGAACTCCCCTTCGCAACCGTTGCGAACGCCTCTCGCGATTCGAAACTCGCCTTCGCAACCCTTGCGAACGCCTCTCGCGATTCGAAACTCTCCTTCGCAACCCTCGCGAACGCCTCTCGCGATTCGAAACTCGCTTTCGTAACCCTCGCGAACGCCTCGGGCGATTCGCACTCGCGGACGCCCATTGTTTTCGCATGGTTATTGACGGGCAGCCGGGGGTTGTGGCGAAGTTGCAGAGCATGGCGCTTCTGCCCCAGAGGCTGAGATGGCTCGTTCGGCAGCTCCTCTCTTTCGAGAAGGCGAATCGACGATTCGCGGCCCCCGCCTTTCGTTCCGCGTGGGTTCGCGCGCGCACGCTCGACGGCCTGAGGGCGATCGAAACTCAAAGAGCTCAGTTGGGTGAGAAGGCTCGCGACGAAGCGAAGAACGACCTCGAGACCCTTCATCGCACATGGTGTTCCGTCGGAGGCGATTCCGTCGGAGGTGGCCGTGATATGCCCTTTGCACACGAGGTCGCGCTCGACTTCATCTCCCGATTCGACGAAGGCGAGCCCAGCCAGGCCGCCATTGAGCGCGAGGTGGAGGCAAGCCTCCGATTCCAGCTCGGACTCGAACCGGATCTCGATCTCTCGACCATAGACCGTCTGGAGCTTGAGTCCAGATCCAGCGAGGCATGGGCTCGCGTCAAGGATGAGCCCGTCGTGGACGTCTGGGCCTACGCACACGAGATTCGTTTCGTTCGGACCAACGCCAACGGCTTGGCGCATGCCACGCCCGTGGGACGAGTCTACGCCGAGCTCTCGGGCAAAGAAGCTTTGCGGTGGCTCCTCCACGTCGAGATCGAGCAAAGCGTGGGCGAGCTCGCTCCCTGGTGCCTAGACAAGGAGGCGCTCGGCTGGCTCCTCAAACATCCGATCGGCCGGTGGCGCGAGTTCGGCGACGACTATGAGCCAGCAACCAGCGCGGAGTTCCCGTACTTCGCACAACGACAGCACCTTGAAGCCCTTGGCATCCTGAAACATTGGGAGCACGAGGCATACCCAGAAGGAGGCTATCAACTCCTGCCCACCGGCGCCGAGCTACTCAACGAGGTTTCTTCCGCAGCCGCCGACGACCCAAAGCTGGGTTTCATCCGGACGCTCCTCGCAGACCAAACGCTCGTGACGCTCCAGGGCGCTGAAGAACCGATGCGAAAGGCGCTTGCCAAGAACACAGGCGCAGAAGCGGCGGTTCGACTCTCGCGCGCCTTCGTCCACGAAATACGCAACGCGCTGACACCGGCCCAGCACGCCTTTGGAACGGTCCGCGACACCGCGCGATCTCAGGCGCTCGAGCTGCCCGCACACACGCTCGAGAAGGTAGAGCGAGGGTTCGAGCGCACATTCGCCTTTCTCGAACGTCAGCTTCGCATGACGGAGGCGGCCTTGCAGCCCCCGAGCCCTTTTCGAGTCGTGAGTGCAATTGTGGAAGCCATCGAAGCCGCGAACGGTGGACTCGCGCAGCTTGAGCCGTCGAATCGCGACAACAGCGTTGACCCGTCGGTCATAGGCTACCGAGAACGCCTGGTCCTCGCCTTCGAGAATCTGATTCGGAATGCGCAGGAAGCAGGCGCGAAACGCGTACTGTTTGCCCTCTCGTTGAAGAAGTCCGAAGTTGTCATTCAGGTCGACGACGATGGTCCCGGTATTCCCCCCGACAAACGTACAGAGATATTCAGTCCCGGCTTCTCGGAGAAGCCGGGCGGAGGCCGCGGACTTCCGCTGGTGAAGGATGTCGTCGAGGACGAACACAACGGGCGTATCGCTTGTACTCAGAGCGACTCGCTCGGTGGTGCGCGGTTCACGATCGGAATCCCAGTCGCAAGAGGTACAGCATGAGTCAGCCAAGAAAGATTCTGATCGTGGACGATGACCGCGAGTTCTTCGAAATGTATGAGGAGATTCTCCAAACCGAAGGCTATCTGACGGCTGTGGCCAAGACGCGGGCCGAAGCCAAGAAGAAGCTCGAAGAGACTCGGTTCGATGCCGTGATTCTCGATCAGAAGCTCAAGGGCGAAAGCGGGCCTGATGACGGCATCGACGTGCTCTTCGAGGCCGACATGCGAGGCGCAAAGGTGATCCTCGCAACCGGCTATGCAAGCATAGAAGCCATCGAGCGCGCTTTCGCTTTGGGCGCGTACGATTATGTTGAGAAGACTCCGAAGCTGAAAGTGCTTCTGAAATCGAAGCTTCGCAACATCATGGAGCTTCAGACCGAGAGAGACGTCGGCATCCGAAGCGACGCCGGCCGCGAGAACCTGATCCGCGAACTGTGGTCGCGCGTTCAGTCCGCGGAAGACTCTTCGACATCGAAAGGCCGGGCGCTCGAAGACCTGATGTTGCTCCTGTTTCGTTCGATCCCCGGATTCGAGAGAACGACAAAGAACGCCGCTTCGCCGGACGAGCAATTCGATCTCCTTGTGGAGAACGGTGCGCGCGTGCCTCCGTGGGATAGGGAGTCGCCGTACTTTCTCGTCGAGTGCAAGAACTGGTCGGGAAGGGTTGAGAATGATGCGGTGGTGGATCTCATCGACAAGCTCAAACGCAGGCGTGGACGTGCGAAGCTAGGCTTCCTTGTCGCTCCCGGTGGGTTTACGGCTGGCGTTCGCTCCAAACAGGAGGCGCGCCGCCAGGAGGAACACGTTGTCGTCTTGGTCGATGGCGACGACTTGAAGCGCCTCGTTGAAGCTGTCGCGGCCGATCGCCACGACATCTTGGCGGGGCTCTACCGCCGAACCGTGGTCGAAGGTGCCTAAACGATCGGCCCACAGGACGGAAGGTTCCGCCTCACAGCAACAAAGGTCTACTACGCCGGTTCGGACGGGAGTGCGCCTGCCTCGGCCATCGTCCCAGAGGATACTTCGCCGTCAGCCGCGCCGTCGGGCGAGCCCGCGGTCTGGCCCGGCCGTCGCGCCGACGGGCGCACGGTCGAGTCCTCCGAATCAGACGACGCCAGATGAGAGAACATCCTCGAACGACGCACTGCTTCGCGATGAAACGCTGTGGCGATGACGCTTACGAGCTACGCCGTCAACAGCGGACGCATGAAGTGGGCCAACATTGAGGTCAACACGGAACACTTCAAGCTCTTGAATCTGCTCGAGGAAGGCCTGTCGGTGCTCCATGTCCCTCTGAGAAGACGATGGACCTCCTCGCGGTCATGACCCACGAGGTTGGCCATCTCCTCGGGCTCGATCACACTCAGGCGGAGAACGAGCACAACAACAAGGATGACCCGAAAGAGCTCAAGGCGACGATGGCGGCATACATCGGCCCTTGCGAGGGTTGGAAGCGTTCCCTGGCTCAGGACGACCAGGATGGGATGTGTTACGTCTACCCAGCCGGCGAGCCGGCGGCGCAGTGCGAAGATCTTCCCGCCCAGACCGAATCCTATGTGACCAACGCGCTGCTCGGGTGCGCCGCGTCCGGTGAGCCGACTTCGCCGGGCGAGGTTTGGGCACTCCCCCCAGCTCGACATCGAGGTGGGATGGACGTGGGTCGTGTGGGAGCGGCTCTTGGTTCAAGCTTCTGTCGGTGGATTCGTAACTCTCTCATCGAAGACAACGATCACGCCACACGGGCCGAGTGCGCAGGTGAACGCCGCCCTCGCACCTCTCGCCGCCTCGGGTGACGTATAATCGGACGAAACCATTGAGACTAAGTCCAGAGCCCGATCCTGGGCTTTCGCAAAGGCTGGATGATTCCTTGAGCAGGCATCCGTCGTACACTGTTGTATCCCAAGGAGTAGGCGATGTGCTTTTCTCCAGCCGCCCACGCAACCGTGATCCTCCGGTGCAAGCCCAAGCTCATGCTCGAGACCAAGCTCATGCTCGTGGCGGGGATCGCTGTCGTGCTCAGCTTGAATTCTGCCTGCCGCATGGGTCTACGCGCGGAGCCTCGAGACGACGCCGTCGAGACGGACGCGAGCCCTCGAGAGCTCGATTCGGGAACCTTCACCTCGACCCTTGCCGACTCGGGAAGCACCGCGGAGCGCGATGCCGGCGGATACGCCGGCGGAGATGCGGATGCTGATGCGGATGCTGATGCGGGCGCTCGCGACGCCGTCCCGCTGGATGCCGGAGGGGGAGGAGAAGAGGATCCGCCTGCCGATCCGCCGACGATCTCCGCGACGTGCGGTCCGAGTATCCGAGAAGATTCGAGATTTCGGTGCCCGCTGACCGTAGCGACGACCTCCGCGCGACCCTGGGTGTGGCAGACCACGCCTTCTCATACGTGCGCGTGGTTGGATCCCCCGGGAGACACGCACGAGCTCGACGGAACGCCCAGAAACAATCATGTCGGACCGTGCGCCGTAAGCGTGCAAGTCAACGACGGGTGGACCTGGTCGGCTCCGCTCGAGTTCATGCTCGAGGTCGTCAACTTGAGACCGACCATGTCGATTGCCGATGCGGCACCTCTGATGCGCACGACCGAGGCCGTGGTCGTCCGCTCCGATGGTGATGTCCAGGCGAGCGATGAAGGCAGCGGCGTGTACGCACTGGACGACACGGTTGCAGGCGAGCCCAAATGTCGAGACCATGGAACGTTGACCTTGGATCCGGACACCGGCGAGATCTCCTTCTTGCAGTCGCTGGCTTTTCAAGGAAGATGCAGTGTCGGCGTTGTCTTCGACGACCGTCATCCCCCCGACAACCTCGTCGCGGATGACTTCTGGATTCCAGTCGTCGGAACGGACCAGGCTCCGGTGATCTCACCGCTTACGTGCGATCTTCATGCGGTTCAGGACCAGCCTTTCACGTGTGCGGTCGGCGGGTCCGATCCCGATGGCGACACCCTGACTTGGTCGCGCGCGGCCGGGAATCGATGTAGCTGGCTCTCGGTCGACCCCGCTTCGGGCTTTCTTTCGGGGACAGCAGGCGACAACGACATCGATCACTATCCCGACTACGGCTTCTGCACGCTCCAGCTCCAGGCGAGCGACGGGCTTCTCTCTACAGTTCTCACCGCCACGATCGCGCTCCAGAACATCACACCCACACTGACGATCTCGCCAAACCAGCTGAGCACGGCGAACACCAACCCCGAAATCGTGCTCCTCGCGGACGCCGCGGTCGCGGCAAGCGAGGAAGGCCTCGGGTACTACTTCATCGACCGTTGCCCAAGAGCCAACGGCAACAACTGCAGCGACTGGGGCGAGCTGAACATCGACGTGAGGAACGGACAGGTCACGTTCGACCCTTACCCGGATGCCGTAGGAACGTGCACGGTTGGGATCTACTTCACCGATCGCAATCGGTACGATGACCTGGTGCTCTCGGAAGTGGAAGTCGAGGTCACTGGGAGCTTGCCCTCCGGGACCCTCCGGAGCGTTGGAACGACGAACTTGGTTCTCAACGGCGGATGCGAAGACGGTTCGGTGCGAGGCGACATCGATGGATGGGAGGAGGTCGAAGGTACGAATTGGCGCTGTCAGCCTGAGATTCCACCCTACGAATGCACAGCTCATTTCTTCGCGGGCGGCGGCGCGCATGCCGAGGTCGCACAGTGGGTCGACCTGAGCGCTCTCGCCCCGACCATCGACGGCGGCAGACAAGTTCTCGAATGGCGAGCCTTCGTTCAATCATGGGGCGCCAGCGATGCATCACGAACCGTCGTGGACTACGTCGCGGGCGACGCCACCACGATCCTCTCGACCTACGATTCAGGAGAGGTCGTTGCTCCGCAACTCGGGTTTCGAATCTGGCAGAAGATCGAAGACGCCCGAGTCGTCCCGGTCGGAACGCGCTGGGCACACATCCGGCTCATCAGCACTCGCCGTGCCGGAAACGACAACGATGGGTACTTCGACGCGCTTCGCCTTCGTGGACTTCGGATCGTCGAGTAGAGGGCGTCCTACTTCTCGCGCACGTCGACGAGTCGAGTGGCTTTCACTTCGGCTTGTCGCGAGAGATCAATCGACTCCGCGAGGATCCGCGCCATCTCCTGAGGCGCATGGAACCCCATAGAGTTCTCGGCGGCGACGAAGTCGAGACGCCACTGAGCAGCCCGTTGAAGCTCGCCCAAGGCACGGAGCTCAGCATCTTTCGCAACATCCTCTCGCCACATCGCCTGCAAGTTGGACTTCACTTCGACGGCGAGTCTTTTCGACTGAGCTTCGGCATCAAGTGCCATAAACTCGGCTTGAGCGGCGAGTGTCGCTTTGGCTTTGGCCTCGGCAGCCGGGAGATTCTGGGTATCGACCGGGTCTCGAAGCGGTCTTATCGCATCCAGCATCGCCAACGCGGCCGCGCCGGCCCGGCTCAAGAGGGCCCGGTGTCGGTCTTGAATCGTCTCGACCCGTGCTCGAATCTCGTCGTCGCCATAAGGATGACACGTCGCGCAAGCTCGGTTGACCTCGAGGAGCGGGCTGCGAACCCAGTGCTCGGACACCTTCATCGCGCCCTCCCGCTTGTAAGGCATGTGACAATCGGCGCAAGCGACGCCACTTCGTGCGTGCACGCCCTGGCTCCACAGCTCGAACTCCGGGTGCTGAGCCTTGAGAACGTCGATGCCGGTTTCGGCGTGGACCCAGTCCTTGAAGCGCTGGCCCTTGACCTCGATTCCGTCGTAGTAGTGCTCAATCTGTTCGACCTTCAGTCCTTCGTTCCACGGGAAGAAGATCGTCATGCCCTGCCCACAGTAGTACTCGACGTGGCACTGTCCGCAGACGAACGACCGCATCTCCTGGCGGAAGCCATCGGTGTTCGGGTCATACGATTTCGATCGAGCGCCGGTCCGCCACTTCTCGATGCTCGCGAGATGCGGGACGGGCACGTCAGACTCGGCGAGCGCCCGAATTCCGTTGATGAAACCTGGACGTGTGACACGCAAGGCCATGGTCGTCGGGTCGTGGCAATCGACACACGAAACGGGATGCGCACCATTCGTCGTCTTCTCCAACATGTCGTGGGCCTCCCAGTAAGACTTCTGACCCACGAGCTCGAGCCCCTTCTGAATCTGCTCCTGATCGCTCGCTTGCGGGAGGGCTTCTTTTCCGAGCTTTCGATACAAAGGAATGATGGACGCATGGCAGTGAAGACAGTTGCCCGACTGCTTGCCTTCACTTCGCACGTTACGCTTCGTCATCTCTTGATCTTGGAGCATGAAGCCGTGCCCACGCCGATCGCGATAATCGACCGAAAACAGGTAGCCCGCGAAGAGACGCTTGAGCCAGGGATCCTTCTCCGCCTTCTGTGGAGGCAACCCTCCTTCGGGTCCGATGAGGCCTCCTCCGTACTTCGTGGCGCTCGGCTCAGCGGTCCGCTGATAGCCATCGAATTGCCGAGGCCAGTTTCTGCCCCACTTCGCGGCGTCGACGTCATCCTCGGTAAGTTCGACGAGCGGCGTATATGCGTGCTTGGCTTCTTCCTTCCGCTCAACGATGTTGATCAGAAGGGCCGTCACCCCCCCGGCCAAGATGGCCGAGCCCAGCGCAACAAGGCCAAAGACAACCGCCGTCTTCCCTTTTCCTCGCGATCTACCCCGTGGTTCCAAGCTCTCCATTCCCTATCTCCTCGCTCCGTGCCCCACGCTCTGGTGGCAATGCACGCACCGCTTTCCTTCTTCCGCTCGCGGGTCGACCGCTTCGGCTCCGCTCATCGACGCCACCAACGCGTGGACGAGCTCGCCGTGACAGCGTAAACAGTTGGCCTCGAGGATGCGGCTGTTCCTCGGTTTGATGCGGATCGGCTCTTCGAACACGCGCCGAGCATCCGATTCGTCGGGTCTCGAAGGCTGAAACGTCATACCCATCGAGTGGTGGTATCCGTTCTCGGCCTTCGACAGATACTTGGCCGGAAAGCTCGTCGGCACATGACAGTCGTTGCACGTCGCGACAGCGTGGTGGGGCCCCTTGCGCCACGAGTCGAACTGATCAGTCATGATGTGGCAGTTCACACAGGCCTTGGGATCGTTGCTCAGATACGACAAACCTTCCGCATACGAGAGGGTGAAGGCGCCGATTCCACCCGCAACGCCCAGCAAACAGGCGGCCCCCCAAAGAAGAAGCGTTCCAAAGGAGGCCCGACGACCGCGCGGACCGGAATCTCGGCGCGCCGTTCCGGCTGCCCCGGCCGTCCCGCCCGAACCCGGCGCTGGCGGTGGGGCGCCTTTGCTCGTTCGCGTCCAGCTCATCGACCCTCCCAAAGCGAATCGCGCGCAAAGCGGTGCTCCGTTCGCTCTGCTCAGCCCAGTGCTAAACGCGGCGTGTATCAGGGTTCATCATGTAAGTAAATATATACTTACTTAGTTGAGAACACAGGCCGACCCATGCACGGCTCGCTTGCTTGGAGAGGGAGAGACGGAGGGCGACGGAGAGATTGGTGAGGCAGTCGACGAAGCAGCAACCACGGGGTATGAGCGGACAGGGATCCGAATGACCATCAAGCCGCAGCGGACCCCCAAAAAACGGGCCGCACCAGGTCGGGCCGGCCAAGCGCAAGGCGGCAAAGCCCCGGGGAGGAGGCAGAACCCAGCCATCGGTTCGACACCGTTGGATGCGAGCCCCGAAAAGAACGCGGATCCGAGCCCACGTCAGAGTCAGAGTCAGAGTCAGAGTCGGCGTCAGCGAACCGAAGTACGTCGGCCGCAGATCGTCCTTTCCGCGACCAGGATCCTAGCCACCGAGGGCCCACGAAAGCTTACCGCCAATAGGCTCGGACAAGACGTAGGCATCAGCGCAGGCGCCATCTTCAGACACTTCCCGACCATGGACGCCATCATCGACGCGGTCCTGGAGCGGATGGAAGAACTTCTCTTCGAGCAGCTCGATGCAGATCTCGGGTCCGACCCGCTACAGAGACTCGAGGCCTTCTTCGTGCATCGTATGACCTGTCTCGCCAAGCACCCCGAGATCGCCCGCCTCCTTCTTTCCGATCAGTTCACCCAGGGCGGTGCAAGCGACCAAGCCGAGCGCCTTCAAACATTCAAGAAACGAACGCAGGCCTTTATCGCGTCCGCGCTTTCTGAAGCGCAAGCCCAGGGACGCTTGAAGCCGAACACACGGACCGAGGATGCCGCCCTCCTGATCGTCGGCGCCGTTCTTGCCTTCGCGTATCAGACGCCGGGCCTTCGCGCGCAGGAGCGGACGCAATTTCAACCGGAAGCGCTGGCGCGACGGCTATTCCGAGCCATGCGCAACGGGCTCTTCGTGGATGAGTAGACGCGATCGTAGACTCCTAGCCATCAGTATCGGTCGGTAGGTCGAGCCTCACCGCGTCTCGGCCTCCAATCACGACAAGTTCGAGTGCCCACGTGAGCGTGAAGAGCTCTCCGGACATCGCGGGCGGCGACTCGGGAATCGCGACAGCGAAGGGATATGTGCCGAGCGGTTCGATGTTTGTGAGCGGACGAACTTCGATCGTCCGAAAGACGTGGTCTGACTTCCCGCTTACGTACCAGAAGAATCGTAGCTCGAGACCATCGCAGTCGGCATTGAGTCTCCAGGAGGCTTGGCCCACCAGTGTGCCGGGCTGGTCGTTGACGCGCAAGGGTTCGAGAGCGAGGGTCAAAGTGCCGATCGAAGCTTCGGCGCTCCGGTGGATATGGGCGCAATTCCGGATCACGGGGCCACGTTTGGGGACGACACAAAGCTCCCAGGTCGATTCGATGTCACGGCCCTTCGACTTCCCCGAGAGCTCGATGACCCACTTGACGCCGTAGCCTTCCGCCTGAAAGGTTGGAGGCCCATCGACGGGTATGAAGAACTCGGCATCCCCCTCCGATGAAATCGGGGACCTGGTCGACCGGAAGAACGTCTCTCGGAAGAACGCATGACGACGACAATCGGGGTCGTCGCCGTCGCCCGGCGGCGCGATCTCGAAGCCGACAAGAGCGATCTCGAATGACCGGCCAGAAATCGAAGCGTCATCAAACCTCCAGCGCAGCCTGCATCGTTCGCCAGGCGTCGGCCGTCCGCCCTCTAGGAGAACAAGCGTAACCCTTGGTCCAAGCAGGTCGTTGAAGGCGAACAGCGAATAGAGTGTAGCGGCGATCGCGATCGCCTCGAACGGCAGCAAGTCCCAGCGCACGACCCCAGCGATAAGCTCAGACGCAAACGAAGGCGTCACCGCAACGTGGAGAACGATGGCGATGAAAAGGGCACCGACAAAGCTCTTCAGCGAGCGGTACTCAGCCGCCTCTGAAAGAGCTTCGCCCGGAGGGAGGCTCGTGGCCACGACGCCCGACGAGGGCACGGTTCGATGCGGCGGCGTGGACGGAGTGATCGGCGCGGGGAGCATGGTGGGCACGGGCGACATCGTGGGCGTGTGGGGCGGGGTCCAAGCGTTGGGTTGCGCTCTTGAGTGGATTTCTCTGAATATATATCGAACCACGAGGCCCATCGCGATCATCGCCAGCAGCAGCACAATGCCCACCATGATGGAATCAAGAGGGAGGTCACGGTTCATCACCGAGTTGAGCGGATCTTCGGGATCAACGAAGCACGTATGTTCCGTTCCAACAGGAAGGCTCGCAATGATGGCCGCGACGTCGCTGTGCGATCTCTCGAGTAGCCTGAAACTGTACCGACGTCCGCTGTACATGGCCGAATCGATGAATCGGAATTGGTAGTGAACATCGGCGGACGAACGTTGTTCGTGATTCTTGATTCTTGATTCTTGATTCCCGCCTCTCTCCACGTGGACGGCACTTCGCGTGATTCGGCATGAAACGGGGACCCACGCTCGCGCGAGCAGTGACTCAGCCGAAGGCTTGAGCGCCACAACGCAGAGCGTCGTGGTCATGCCAAAGATGAGAAGAGAAAACAGCCCGCTAAAGAGATCGTTCACACCGAGACGGCGGCGGCTGAATGCGCGGCTCCTCAGCATGCATCGACGTCATCATATCTTGGCCGCGATGGCCATGTCAGCGAGCACACTGGCCACCGACGCGGTGACCTTCTTGGCGGTCGGGATGTGCAAGAACTCGTTCGGGCCATGGGCATTCGACTGGGGCCCAAGCACGCCGGTCACGACGAACTGCGCGTCAGGAAACCTTTGGCCAAGCATGGACATGAAGGGAATCGATCCGCCCTCGCCATTATGCGCAACCCCAGGTCCGAAGAAACGACGCGAGGCCTGATCGAGGGCTTCGGCCAACCATGGCTTCGTGGCCGGCGCATTCCAACCCGAGGCCGTCTCGCCATCGAACGACACGCGCGCGTTGTACGGCGGCTCGGCCTCGAGGGTGGCCTTGAGGCTCTTGCAGACGGCGCTCGCATCAGCCGTCGGCGGAATGCGGAGCGACAGTCTCAGCGTCGTCTGAGGACGGGCAACACTGCCTGCGTGCTCCAGCGCCGGAAGGCCCGACGCGCCCGTGACCTCGAGCGCCGGACGCCATGTGCGCCGCAGAACGAGCTCCGCGAGATCCGACGTCGACGGCTGAGCACCCGGCACGAACGGAAACTTTGAATACAGACCGTGCCCGAGCACCTCGCCAACGAGCGCGGCCTGAGCCACCCGTTCCTCCGGAATGCTCACGTTGGCCCCCTCGACGCGAACCACGCCAGTCGCTTCGTCTTCGATGCGCGTCAAGAGCTGTCGTGCGATCCGGAAGGTCGAAGGAACGATTCCACCCGCATCTCCGGAATGGACGCCCTCCGAAAGAATTTCGACTCTGAGATCACCGGCGACGATGCCACGCAGCGACGTCGTGCACCAAAGACGCTCGTAGTCTCCGCATCCTGAGTCGAGGCAAATGACCAACTGAGGCGTGCCGATCCGATCGCTCAGCGCGTCGACATAGTAGAGAAGATCGCTGCTTCCGCTCTCTTCGCTTCCCTCGATCACAACGACCGCACGCGGACGAGCGGCTCCGAACTGTTCGAGCGCCGACAGCGCCGACAGCGCCGCGAAAGCGGCGTACCCGTCGTCGGCACCGCCGCGACCGAACAGCTTGTCTCCACGAAGGACGGGTTTGAACGGTGCCAAGCCCTCGCTCCAGCCCACCATCTCCGGCTGTTTGTCGAGGTGGCCGTAGATGAGCACGGTCGGCTCGGCCTCCCCGCGCTCCAACCCGCGGGCAGGTACGTCCATGAGAAGCAGAGGCGTGCGCCCAGGCTCTTTGATGAGGTCGACCTTCAAGCCTTCGATCTTGCGGCGACGACACCAGGCCGCGATCAACTCGGCCGCGCGCTGCATGTGGCCAGCCTTCTCCCATTCCGGGTCGAAGGCCGGCGACTTGTTCGGGATCGCAATGTACTCGGAGAGAGTCGGGAGGATTTCGTGGTCGAAATCCTGTTCGATGCAGGCAAAAAGGTCTTCTCGGCGCATAGCGCCGTTTAGCACCCGATCACCATGCGAGCCAGAAGTAGTAGATCGCGGCGCCCACGCCCACGAGGGCAATTGCCCATCCTAGCCAGCCCCGTGGCCGGTCGATCGGAATAAGGATCGAGTCCGAGGGCCTCTCGGAAATTGCGCGGGCACTGGCACGCGCGGCCGGCGCCGTTCGTAGGGAGATAGGCGGATCCATTCGGGTCGACCGGTGCCGAACGATCGGGCGCATCGTCGCGGTGAATCGCGGGCGATGGCTGTGCTCCTCCCAGACGGCGCTCCGAGCCGCGGCCGAACTCGAGGGCGGCTCGACCCGCGCCTTCTCCGCCATCCCGTGGAGGCCAGGGACTTCGGCAGGCCCAGGCACCGCGCGCAGGCGGGCTCGCCGTTCCACGGCCTCGAGGCCGCCCGAATCGTGAGAAGCCGCCGCAACCCGCCCCGGCGCGTTCAGTTCTGACTCGTCCCCATGGTCGTCGTCGAGCTCACACGGCTCGGGAACAGGGAGGTTTTCGTCGTCTTCGGCCTCGTCGTCGTCGCGAGCATCATCGGCGTCGCGGGCATCATCGGCGCCATCCTCGTCCTCGACGCGCGCGTCATCGTCGTCGGCCTCATCGCCGGCGCGCGCGCCATCGTCTCCGGCGTCGTCGCCAGCGCGCGCGTCATCCGCGTCGTCCGCATCCTCGGCCGGAGCTGCGTCCGCGCGGAACTCGACCTCGGCGCGGGCGGCGGACGCATCATGCATCGAGTGGGCAGGCGCAGCGAATGCGCCGAGATCTCCGGCCTCCGCCTCGGCCGTTGCGACGGCGGGACTCGGGAGCAGGGTGTCGACTTCGTGAATGTCGAGATCAGAATCGGCGGCAGCCGCAGCCGCAGCCGCAGCCTCAGCCTCAGCCTCAGCCGCAGCGGTCGCGACCCCGGCGTCGGCTCCCGCGGCCGCGGCGGCCGCGTCGTCTCCAATTCCATCACCATCACCATCATCGTGGTCGTCGTCGTCGTCGTCGTCGGCGGCGGCGGCGGCGGCGGCAGCATGGGCATTGGCATGAGCCTCGAGCGACGCATCGTCGCCAACGCGCGCCGTGCGGTCCGAGCCGTCAGCCATCTCCGGCGTCGCAGCCGCAGCGTCGAACCAAGCGTCCTCGTCGGCCGAAACCAAACGCGCGTCGCGCGCAACGCCCTCCGCCTGATCTTCGTCCTGAGCTTCGTCCTGAGCTTCGTCCGCGGCCTTCCGATGACGAACACCGCGGACACGCTCGATCCCCCTCGACCAGGCCGCCGCCCACCGGTTCCGCCAGCCGCGGTCACCGTTGTGAGAGTCGGCGTGATGGCCATGATCGGCATGATGGCCATGATCGGCATCATCGGCATCGTCGGCGTGATCGGAACCGCCGTCGTCGCGATCCTCGGTGGATTCCGCAAGTTGATCTGCGGCTTGGTGCTCACCACCCGAGGCCCACCGGCGGATCGACGACAAAGCCTCGCCCACCGGCGTGTCCTTCAAAGCGCCCTGCGGCCCCCCGTGGGGTCTCCCCTCCAACATGTGCGCCGTCGAAGAACCCACCTGCCCCGGGACGGGCACACCGGCCAGGGACCCGACCGTGTTCCGGCGGGCGCCCGCGTCGCGTGCCCCAGACACCGAACGCGCCGCGGCATCCATCAGCGCCCGAACCTCTTCGCGGGGCGCGGGTGAACCGAGCGCCAGACGAAGCCACGCGCGAAGCTCCTCTGCATCCCTCGGGTGATCGGCGAGATCGTCGCTTTCGACACGCGCCAGGATCCAGCGCGCCGCGCCCGGGACCAGGTCATCGCCGAGGCCACTCCCGAGCGTCTCGGCCAGCAGGGGCGCGAGCGCCCGGGTCACGTGCGGACTCGTCGCCCGAGCGGATCCATCGGCACCGATTTGGATGTGTTCGAACGGGAGAGAAGGCAGGGCCGCCCGACCCGAACCCGCGGCACCAGAAAAAGCATCCGAGACGACACCGCCGTCCTTCGAGTCTTCGGCTCGGGCCAGAAGGTCATCAAAGATCGAAACGACGACCGCCACCGGCAGCGGATGACCCTTCGCAACCCAAGCGGCGTGCAAGGTTCCGAGCGAGCACGCCTCCGCATGCCCTCCCCCTCCCAACGGGCGATCCAGGTGGGACCCACCTTCCGCTTCAACCACCTTTTCCATGCATCTCCTTCGCCGACATGTGCTTGGCGAGCGCCATGAGCCGGCCGTGTTCCACCGGGTCAGGCTCCAAGAAACTGAGGGCCATTCCACGGACCCGCGCCGTGACCCGTGACCCCGTCGTCACGGTCTCCTCTTCCACGCGCACGACTTCGGCCCGAAGCTTGATCGATCGAATATTGCTCCCAGGGGCAATTTCGAGCTCAACGACCGTCCCAACCGGAAGCGTGACCGTGCTCTCCAGAAAGACGCCGCCTGCGCTGAGGTTTCGCGTGATCTCGGCGTAGGTCTCGGCTGGCCGTCCGAGATGCCGAAACTCGACGTGAAGCTCGACCGGAAACCGAGGTGCTCTACGACGTTCGTCGACTTCCGGCATCGCGGGGCGATGATAGCGGAAAACGATCTGATCGTCTAACGCCGTCTTGGCCGAAGCGCCATCTTCTGCCCGCCAAACGCGCACCGCCAGATCAGACGGAAAGGCAGTGCCGCCTCGAGCAGGGACCGGGTATAGCACAGACCATGGTCACTTCGAGCCGGCTTCGCGTCCGCCGCCCGCTCCGGCGCCATGCCCTTCCGCACCTCGCGCGCCGCCTTGCACTCGCGACGCTCCTTTCGATGCTGGCGAATTGCGGAGCCAACGACGCAGCGCCGAAGTGCACCACCACCGACGGCTGCCCTGACGGCATGGTGTGCGATCCGTCCTCCGGGCTTTGCACCCGCGATGCGTGCGTGACCGACCCAGACTGCGCGCGCGACGACGCGCGGAAACGATGCGATCCTGCAACGCGGACGTGTATCTTCCGCGACGGCTTTGCCGATGACTGCGACAGCGCGCGACCGTGCGATCTCGGCAAGTTCTGCTCGGTCCTTCTCGGACGATGCCTCGACACGGCCTCCGCCGTCGACTGCATCCGCCGAAGCCAGTGCCCGAGCGGGCAGATTTGCGATCACTCGGCGAACAAGTGCGTCGAGACCATGACGGGATGTCTTTCGGACCTCTACTGCGAACCGGGCGAGATGTGCGACACCGTCAATGCCCGATGCGAAGTCGTCGTCGACGAGTGCACGGCTTGTACCGCATCGATCGTTCCGGACCGATGCCCAACGGCGACCCATTGTGATGAAGCGACGCTCGCTTGTGTTCCGGACAGCGACACCCAATCGGGCCCATGCCGATCCGGAGAACGGTGCGTGAGCGGTCGGTGTGTCCAGTGCGTCGGCGACCCCGAGTGCGGCCCTGGGCTCTTCTGCAACACGAGCACCGGACGTTGTGAGAGCACTGCGCAGTGCGCCGATACCTTGGACGACTGTCCTCTGTCCTCGCGAATCGATTGTTTCGTGTGCTCATCCCAAGAAGTCTGCGACGCTCGCACCAAGACGTGTCAGGCGCCCGCTCGCACCTGCGGAAGTGAAGTCGACTGCGACGCAGGACAACTTTGCGACCTCACCGTCTCCCCCTCGATCTGCGTCGATCGTGCCCCGGACTGCCTGAACGATACGCTCGACATCCCTGCCAACAACTCGGTCGCTTCCGCGCGCGCTTTGACGAGCGCGAACGCAAACTCGACCACGACCGAGACAACCGCCCACGGCGCCACATCGACCGCGTGGGCGTTTGACGATCTTTCGCTCTGCCCTGGCGACGTCGATTGGTATGCGCTCGACATCGCACCCGGAACCTACCTCACGGTCGATGCCCGTTTCGAACAAGCCGACGGCGACATCGATCTTGTGCTTCTCCTGCCTGATGGTCGCACGGTGATCGACGCGTCGAGATCGACGACCGACAACGAACGGGTCGAGATCGAGGTGGGCACTTCGCGCTCGCTCCTCGTCAAAGTGTTCCTTGCCGTCCCAACCCCGCAGCCCGTGCCATATCGACTCATCGTTCGGCAGGCGCCCGGGAACGCTTGCGCCGACGACCCCCGCGAGCCGGACGATCAACCTTCCGAGGCGCGCGAGATCGTGAGTGACACGCCCTACGAGGGGCGAATCTGCTCGGCAGATCCCGACTGGTTCATCGCGCGCGATGTCCCGCCCGGAACGCGGATTCGTGCGCAGCTCGCATTCACACACAGCCTGGGTGACCTCGATCTCGAGCTTCGACGTGCGGACGCGACGGCACCGATCATCGCAGCCCGCTCAGAGGACGATGACGAAGAGATCACGTACGACGCGAGCTACGGGGGCGACTTCTTGTTTCGCGTCGTCGGCAAGCGTGCCGATCAGAACGTGTACACACTCCGCGTCGACCTCCGGCAAAGCGCCGACGCGGTTTGTCGAGACGATGTATTCGAACCCAACGACATGTTCGATCCGCAGACACTCGTCGTACCGCTTCAAGAAGACGACGCAACAGGCACCTCAACCGCTCCGCCCCAACACTTCACCCAGTGGAGCGACCTCTCGGTGTGCAAAGGCGACGAGGACTGGTACGCCATCGAGTTGATGATCGACGAGCTCTTCACCGCCGAGATCGAGTTCGACCCGCCGGCCGACCTCGCTCTCTCCCTCTATCCCGGGACCGAGCCCCAGACGGAAGACGACCCGCGCCTCGTGCCGCTCGCGATCGCCAATGGATTCGATCCGAGAGAATGGCTCGTCTATCGATCGCCGACGGCCGCTTCGACGAATGTCCCCGTGCTGCTTCGCGTCTTCGGACACGGCGAAGGCGATCTGAGCCCGTACACCCTTCGAACGACCCGATGGCGCGCGGGCACCTGCACCCCAGACCGCTTCGACCGCCGCGCGCTCGGAGACGACATCGAGCATGCGATCGCCCTCGGCTCACCCGAAACCTCGTCGTCATCATCGTCATCCCCCGAGACAAGCCGCCTGCTCGACCGACTCGATGACCTCACGTCGTGTACACCCGACGACGAAGACTGGTACGAGCTCTCGCTTTCGCCCGGTCAAGAGCACGTGCTTAGGCTGCAATGGTCGAACGAGGCGGCCACGCTCGAAGCTTCCTTCTTCGATGCAGACGAAGCGCCCCGCGAAGTTGCGTCGACGCGGCCGACGAGGAACGTGCAGCGCACCCGCTTCAATCAAGCGGCGGAGAGTGAATTTTCGCGCGTCTTCGTCAAGATCTCGAACGCAGGCGAAGTCGGATCGCGTTACAACTTGGTCCTCGACCATCGGTTGGCCTGGCCCTGTCAGGACGACCCATTCGAACCGAACAACGATCGGGCGAGTGCGACCGTCCGCGCCACCGCAGGCGTCCCGAGCTCATCCACCGGGACAGCGACGATGACGCTGCGAGATCTGACACTCTGCGTGACAGACGCGAGATCCGTACCGAGCAACGACGACGACACGGGCGACGTCGATGACGCGGGCGACGAGGATTGGTTCGTCATCCAGCCGCCCGCGGTGGGCGCAGAGCTTCGCGCGACGGTCCGGCACGTATCAGGTGATCTCCAACTCGAACTCAGGTCGCCGGGTGGGACCCGACGAGCTTGCGTGAACGGAAACAGCGGCCGCTGCTATTCTGATGGACCCGATCTTGAGGAGGCGATCACGTTCACCGCAACAACCACGGACCCCTACTTCTTGCGGGTCGGGAGCGTCTACAGTGATCCTAACCTGCGCCCGCTCGCGCCCGAAGACGCGAGCACGCCCTACACGCTCGAGATCGGCTTCATCGTGCCCTAGGCGACATCGAACCAACGTTGGAGCGCGCTCAAGATCTGAAGCGAGGCCGTGCCGTCACCATATGGATTCGATGCATGGCTCATCGCCTCATACATCGACCGATCCTCCATCAGCGCCGAGATGCCCTCGAAGATGCGGTCCGCTGACGTGCCCACGAGCCGCGAGGTGTTCGCTTCCACCCCCTCCGGGCGCTCGGTCTTCTCACGCATGACGAGAACTGGTTTCCCGAGGGAAGGTGCCTCCTCTTGGATACCACCCGAATCGGTCAGCACGAGATGGGCGCGCTGCATCAGCCAAACGATCGCCAGGTAATCCACGGGCTCGATAAGATGCACGTTCGAGCGCGCCCCGAGCTGCCGAAACACGGGCTCGCGAACGTTCGGGTTGAGATGCACCGGATAGACAAAGTCCGTGTCCGGAAAACGTACTGCGGCCCGCTGAATGCCTTGGCAGATGTGGTCGAATCCTTCACCAAAGCTCTCCCGCCGGTGCCCCGTGATCAACACGAGACGCGCATCGGGCCGAATGAACGGAAAGGCCGAGCGCACGCGCGTGGCCAAAGCCTCGTCAGACTCGAGTCGGCGCGCCGTCCTGAGGAGCGCATCGATGACGGTATTGCCGGTCACGAAGATTCGATCGGCGGGAACCTGAGACCTCAGAAGGTTCTCCTTGGCTCCGATGGTCGGCGGAAAATGGAGCGCCGTCAGAACCGTGGTCAAACAACGATTCGCCTCTTCCGGATAGGGCGCCGCCATGTCCCAAGTTCGAAGCCCCGCCTCGACGTGTCCGACCGGAATGCGCGCATAGAATGCCGCGAGCGCGACGGCGAAGGTCGTCGTCGTATCGCCTTGGACCAGCACCAGATCTGGCTTCGCTTCCGCCAAAACGGATTTCATCGATTCAAGCACCGCGGCGGTAAGACTCGAGAGGTCTTGGTTGGGACGCATGAGATTGAGATCGGTGTCCGCCTTGAGATCGAAGACGCTCAGCGCCTGGTCGAGCATCTGCCGATGCTGGCCGGTCAGACACAAACGCACCTCGAAACCCACGTCCGCTTCTGCGAGCGTCGTGACAACCGGCGCCATCTTGATGGCCTCCGGCCGAGTCCCCACGGCTACCATGATTCGTCGCATCGGCCGGAACATTAACCCGCCCCGGACTGCGCCCCAACCTCAGGACCAAAAACTCCAGGGACCAGACGAAGCGCGCCCCAGAGACGGCCGAACACCGCCGAACAGGGCCAAACACCGCCCGACAGCGCGAATACCTACCCAGTACAACCAAGGAGCGCGCCAACGGTACCTCTTCCGTTGTCGCCGAAGACCCCCCATGCTACCCCGCCGGAGATGGACGTTGGCGGTCGGACCAGACTCCCACTCCCATACTTAATGTCCATGTCCAGGCCGTTCGGTTTGTTGTTCACCCGGTTGAGTTTGTTGTTCTGGCCGTTGAGTCGTTTGAGTCCGTCTTCGTTCCTCCCGGCCATGACCTCAACAGCCTGGCTGCGGACCGCCATATCGACGACCCGAACGTTGATCTGCGTCTTGGTCGGCGTGCTGATCCACGCGTGCACACCGAGCCAGCCCGCGCCGACAGCCCCCGCGAACGCCACGACCGGAGTGCCTTACCCTAAACCTCGGGTAATTACGGATGGTGAAGTGATTGCGGTCCTCGGCGATCTCCAACTCACGGACCGTGAGCTCGAGGACCGAATGCGTCGCGAGAGCCCGTTCGTCCAGGCGCAGCTGAGCGATCCGCAGCGCAAACGTGACTTCGTTGAAAGGCAGATCCGGATGGAAGCCTTGGCGATCGAAGGATGGCGGCGCGGGCTCGCCTCGGACCCTGACGTCGAGGCCGAGTTCCGCCAGGCGGTCGTCAAACGGCTGATGCGCGATGAGCTCGCTCGCATCGCCGCCGGCCTCAAGGTGACCGAGGAAGAACTCCGCCAAGCCTACGCGGATCGACAGGACGAGTTCGTGCGCCCAGCCATGGTGAGATTCTCCTCGACCGTGATCGAGGTTGGCAACGACGGGGAGCGAAGGCGTGCGCAACAACGCCTGCGCGCGATCGAGCGAAAAGCCGCAGCGCCGAAGGACGCCGATACCCATACCCAGGTCGACTCTGACGAGTTCCTCAGCCAAGAGGAGGTCCGGGCGAAGTACGGAGACGAAGCCGCTTCCCGGCTGTTCGAGGCATCGAAGGTTGGCGACATCATCTTCGCCAGCAGCCCAAATGCCGTGATGCGTCTTGAGAAGACGGGATTTCGACGCGCCGTCGAGCGCGCATTCGACAGCGTGAAGTCGCAGCTCGGTGCACAAATCCTGGCCGAGAAGAAAACGAGGGCCTTCAATGAGTATGTCGGCGGCCTCACAAAATCTCTTGGGCTCGTAGTCGACGCCAAAAAACTCGAAGCTCTGGTCTCGCCGACCCCAGTCCCGGTCCCGGTCCCGGTCCCGGTCCGCACCGAGAGCACCCAATGATAAGGAGCGTGCTGTGAATAGTGTCCTTCCCCTGTTCTTCGCGATCGCGGCGACAACGCCCGCGACCAAGCCGTCGCGCGTGTTGCTCGACCGGATCGTCGCCGTCGTTAACGATGACGTCATCCTTGCGTCAGAGCTCGAGTCAGCGGCCGCACCGTTTCGGGCCGATGACGACTCGCCTCAGAAGGCGAAAGCGCTCGACAAGGATATCCTCGAACAACTCATCTATGAGCGACTCCTCGGTCAGCAAATCAAGGAGGCCAAGATCGACGCCAGTGACGAGGAAGTCGACCGCGCGATCGAAGACATTCTCAAGCAGAACAACATCACGCTCGACGACCTCAAAGCAGCGGTCAAGGCCCGCGGCCGAACGATGGGGCAGTATAAAGAAGACATCAAGAGTCAGCTCGTTCGTCTCAAGATCGTCGACATGAAGGTTCGTTCGAAGGTTTCAATCTCCGACGCCGAGATCGAAGCCGAGTTCACGCG
This sequence comes from Deltaproteobacteria bacterium, assembly GCA_016713425.1. Lineage (GTDB taxonomy): Bacteria > Myxococcota > Kuafuiibacteriia > Kuafuiibacteriales > Kuafuiibacteriaceae > JADJPE01. The sequence continues at coordinate 832,786 of JADJPE010000005.1, forward strand.
GCGCTTCGGCGACGAGAAGCCCGAGGCTCTGCTCCAGATTCGGCACATCTTCTTGCGATACGGCGACAATCCGAGCGCAAGCGACCGCGCGCGGGTACTCAAAGCGGCAACGAAGGCGTACGAGCGCGTGAAGGCCGGAGAAGACTTCGCGGAGGTTGCGAAGGAGGTCAGCCAAGGCCCGACCGCAGCCAGCGGCGGCGATCTGGGCGAGCTGACCGAATCGGGCCTCCTTCCTGAGCTCGCGCGCGCGCTCAAGGGGCTCGAGGTCGGGCGATTTACCGAGCCGGTGGTGACGTCGAACGGCGTGCACATCGTGCGCCTCGACGGGCGTCGGCCGGGCGTTCGGCGAAAGTTCGAGGCCGAACGCAACAAGATCTACCAAGAGCTCTACCAAAGAGAGGTCGAACGTCAGATGAAAGTCTGGCTGGACGAGGTTCGCGCCGAGAGCGCGATCGAACTCCGCGGGTAGGCGCGTGACGCGATGCGGTGTGATCGGCGTCCGGTGTGATCGCCGTGCGGTGTGATCGCGATACGGCACCGTCAGACGGCGACCGTGGGGTCGGACAGTTCAATCGCGGTCTCGTCTCGGTTTGTTGTGGGCCCCAAGCGTTGCGTTCTTGGGCGTGAGGCTACGCAGGACGCGCGACGAGACCATTCATGATCACGCTCATCCCGGCCGCCAGGTAGCGCGGCAGATCCATCGGGTAGTTGAGCGCCTGGAGACCTTCGACGCCGTCGACCAAGGCCTTGAGAATCGCGGCCACGACGGCCGTATCGACCGGCCGAAAAACGCCCTCTTCGATGCCCTGGTCGAGCAACTTCCCGATCTCCGTAATAAAAGCGCTCTGCATCTCGAGGAGCCGCGCGGCCAGCTTCTGATCGCGCAACCCCATCTCGCCCATCACGATGAAAAACCGCGGCGCATCGGGTGCCGTGCTGAAGTACTCCAAGTAGTGCTGACCGAGCGCGCCGAGCTTCTGCTGTACTGAGCCAGATCCCTCGCGCACGGTTCGAATCGTGTCCATGGAGCGCACGTATTCTTCGTTCACAAGGCAGTCGAAGACCTCTTGCTTCGACTTGAAGTGGAAGTAGATCCCGCCTTTGGAAAGGTTCGCCGCCCGCGCGATGTCATCCATGCGCGTCGGATGGAATCCGCCTTCAATGAAACATCTCCGGGCGGCGGAGAGGATCTGATCGCGCCGAGCTTGCTCGGGGAGGTGACGGGTCATCCCCCTCGGACGCTATCAAGGATAGGCAGCCTCGTCTCCCAAAAAATCCCGGATCTTCGTCGTCCGGCGCCTTCGCTCTCCTTCGCTCTCCTTCGCCACCCGAGTCACGAAAGCCGTGTATTGAAACGAAGACGGTGGTGGGGCTCCTCGCTAGGACGAGGCGGAGGATGCGCGCCGACCAAACACCGAGGCGAGGAGAACGCCAATCTCGAAGAAGAGGACGAGAGGCACCGCCATGAGCACCTGGGAAAGCGGGTCGGGCGGCGTAAGGATCGCCCCCACGACGAAGGCCAAAACGATGGCATACTTGCGGAAACGCCGAAGCGTCTCGGCGCGAACGAGGCCCGCCGCCGCGAGAAAGGCCATCACCAGCGGCAGCTCGAACACCGCGCCGAACGCAACCATCGTGTGAAGAAGCAAGGTAAGATACTTGTCGATGGTGAACGACCCCGCGACCGCCGAAGGCATCATTTGATTGAGCAGCACATCAAACATCATCGGGAACATCACGTAGTAAGCGAAAAGACCGCCGGCGAGGAACAACAGCGACGCACTCATCACCCCGGGCACGATGAAACGCTTCTCGGAGACATAGAGTCCCGGCGCGATGAAACGCCACGCCTGGTACAACCAGATCGGACAGGCCAGAAATAGGCCGCACACCAGGGCAATCTTCAGGTACGCGAAGAAAGGATCCATGGGCGACAACACCACGAGCTTGTCGCCCGATCCCACCTTGCCCGCGGCCGCAGCGGCCGAACGCAGCACAGACGCGATCGCCGTGCGTCGCGCCGGGAGCAGGACAACTTGCGCCCCATCGAAATCGAGGGGAGAGAGACGACAACCATCTTCGTCCCGCGCGTCACGCGGAAGCAGATAAGCAACCGACAGCGACGAAGCGAAGCCATCGAGGACGTCGAGAACATCGGCGACCCGATCTCGACCATTCTCGATCGACGCTGCCGACACGAACACGAGATCGATCGGTCGATCGGCGTCGGTCGCGCGCTCAAGTTCTACCCGCGCCGAAGACAAGTCGCTCACCTGGGCTCGAAGTCGGACGGTCTCGAACGTATCGAGCACCGGTTCGAACGCGGACGCGACCTCGGGCGACGCAACGATCATCACCTCGAGACGCGCACGATCTCGGACCACGTCGAGGAGCGGCCTCACGGAATATGTGAGAATCGGTTCGGCAAATGCGAGGCAGAGCCCCGACGTAACGACGACGGCAAGAAGGGACTTCAGAAGGCGAGCACGAAGCTCCGTCAGGTGTTCGGTCAGCGTCAGGCGCGCCTGGTCGGGCCCTTCGTCCCCAATGCTCGGCGAGCGGTTCACGCGTCGATCTTCTCGTGCGTGGCCACCGCGCCCACCGAAGGTGAGGTCGTGACGGGCGTAGCCGATGTCGAGGCCGAGGCCGAGGCCGAGGCCGAAGCAGCCAGCTCTGGATCCGAGGTCGAGGCCGACGGTGAGGCGCCGGAACGCGCGGAGGCTGACGGCGAGGGGGCCGACGGCGCGGCGGCGGCGAAGCCAGCGCCAGAACCCGAGCCACCGCCGGCCGCGGAGCCAGCGCCGGAGCTCGGCGTCGCGAGTAAAGCGGCAGCCGGACCTGGAAGCGCCCGCGGGGCGTCCTCGAGGTGACGGGCCTTCGCGGGCGCGGGGTCCGGCCGATGAACTTCGTCCTCCATCGTGGCCCGAAAATCCTCGGTGGCGCGTCTGAACTCGCGAATGCTCTTCCCGAGACTCCGTGCCAAATCAGGCAGCTTCTTGGGCCCGAAGACCAGAAGCGCGAGGACCAGGATTACGCCGATTTCCAAAAAACCGAGGCCAAACATCGGCGCATGCTACCAGAACTCCGAGCGCCCCACCTCAACCTTCCTTCCTGCGGGCGCCGCAGGCCCGGTGTCACCTCCAAGATTCCGAGATCATTGATGTTATCAGCCATAATAGTGTCTGCTAGACACCAGAGGGGAAATCGTGCTGCCCTGGGACGAGTGCGAACTGATGCGCTTAAGGCCGACCTCTACCAGTTGAAGATGGCGGCGGGCTACTTCCACCATGGGCTGCACGCAAAGCGCGTGTCCTTCGAGCTGTTCGTCCGTGAGCTGCCGCCCGAGCGGCGTTTCGTGCTCGCGGCTGGGCTGGAACACATCCTTCAGTACCTTGCGAACCTACGGTTCGGGGAGGCGGAGCTCGACTACCTGGCGCACGTTCCCGAGCTTCGATCTGCAATGACGTTCGATTTTATGGAGTTCCTGCGAGCCTTTCGGTTCCGCGGCGACGTCATGGCGCTTCCGGAAGGATCGGTCTTCTTTGCCAACGAGCCAATCTTGCGGATCACGGGCAGCCTCCTCGAGGCCCAGCTCGTCGAGACGTACCTTCTCTCGCGGATCAACACCGAGAGCTCGGTGGCCTCAAAGGCCGCGCGGATCGCGCACGCGGCGGGTCCAACCGAGGTTGTCGAACTCGGGGCGCGCCGGGCGTCACCGGAGGAGGCGGTTGCGGCGGCGAGAGCCGCGTACATCGCAGGCTTCGCGGGGACGTCGAACATGGAGGCCGGGTATCGCTACGACATCCCGCTCCGCGGCACGGCGGCCCATTCGTGGATCATGGCCCACGATACCGAGCTCGAGGCCTTCACAAACTACGTCGCCACGTTCCCACGCCATGCCATCCTGCTGGTCGACACTTATGAAACCCTGCAGGGAACGCGGCGCGCGATTCAGGCGGCGGGGGCACGACTTGGGGGCGTTCGCCTCGACAGCGGAGACTTGGTAACGCTGGCGCCACTCGTCCGCCGCGAGCTCGACGCCGCCGGCGCCAAGGAAGCCATCATCTTCGCCTCGGGCGACCTCAACGAATACCGAATCGCCGAGCTGCGCGCCGCTGGAGCGCCGATCGACGCGTGGGGTGTGGGCACCGAGGTCGTCCGGCCTCGCGACACGTCGACCCTCGGGGCCGTCTATAAGATCGTCTACGACCACGGGGAGGACCGTCCCGTCGCCAAGTTCTCTCAGGGGAAGACGACCCTCCCCGGCCTCCACCAGGTGTATCGGACTTTTCGCGATGGGGTCGCAACGCACGACACGATCGGCTTTCCGTCGGAATTCCACGTCGACAGCGTGCCGCAGCTCGTCGAATGGATGGCGGATGGCCGCCTGGTGCGCGAACTCCCATCGCTCTCGGCCGTCCGAGCCCATGCGCGCGCCCAACTGGCGGCCCTCCCGGCCGTGGTGCTCGACCACACCAAGGATAGCCCAGCTTCGACATACGACGTGCGCTGGAGCCATGGCCTCAAGACACTGCTCGAGGACGTGCGTTCTCGGGAGCTACATCCGTGATTCGGCGCTGTATCCGTGATTCGGAGCTGGGGAGAGCCACCCCACACCCCTGGCCTACTTCATGCCCCTTGGCGTTCAGATCTGGGACTTCACGATCGGAAAATATGAGGAAAATCCGCCGGTCGTGCTAGGGTCATCCGCGGAGAGTCGGTGAAAATCGCCATAGCCCAGACAAACTCAACGGTCGGAGACGTTGAGGGAAACGCGCGAAGGATCGGAGAATTCACCGAACGCGCGCACCGACAAGGCGCGACCCTGATCGTTTTTCCAGAACTCGCACTGCCCGGCTATCCTCCACTCGATCTCCTCGAGCGTGCATCCTTCGTCGCGCGATGCCAAGGCAAAGCCGACGCGATCGCCGCACAGCTCCCGCCCGACATCGCGGCGGTGTTTGGCAACATCGCCACCGTCCCCGACGCTTCCCCTATCGGTCCACGGCTCATCAACGCGGCGGTCGTAGCCGAACACGGACGAATCAGCCACCGTTTCGCGAAGAGTCTCTTGCCCACCTACGATGTCTTCGATGAGGCACGCTACTTCGCCGCAAACACTGCGCCGGGCGAGACGGTGTTCATGATGGGCAACACCCGAATAGGCGTAACCATTTGCGAAGACATCTGGAACGACGCGGAGTTCTGGTCGACGGGCGAGCGCCTTCGAGACAAAGCCTTCGAAGCGCCGATGGTCTATGCGGTCGATCCGGTCACCCGCCTGGTCCGCGCGGGCGCATCGATCATCCTCAACCTGTCTGCCTCGCCTTTTTCCGCCGGCAAGACCAAGGTGCGCGAGCAGCTTCTCACGCACGCCGCGCGCAAACACAACGTCTTCGTCGGATACGCAAACTTGGTCGGCGGAAACGACGGGCTCCTGTTCGATGGTGCATCGATGGCGTTCGCACCAAGCGGCGCGCTTCTTGCCCAGGCCCATCACTGGGACGAAGACCTCATCTTCTTCGAGGCCGAAACCACAAGCGCGGCGAGCAGCGCGGCGAGCGGGCCAACACCACTGAATTCCGGACGTGCGCACGGGCTCCCCACACCCGCACGCGCGCCCGAGCCCGCAGGCGCACCCGCACCCGCACCCGCACCCGCACCCGCACCCGCACCCGCACCCGCACCCGCACCCGCACCCGCACCCGCACCCGCACCCGCACGCGCGCACGCGCCCGAGCCCGAGCCCGCGTTGGGACCCGGAGCGGCGCGGACGTCCGCGGCTCTCTCCGTCGATCACCAGGCCGACGATGTCGCCATTCGCGACGGCCTGGTGATAGGCATCCGAGACTACTTCCAGAAGACCGGGCTTTCTTTGGCGGTCGTCGGCCTCTCCGGGGGCATCGACTCCGCGGTCACCGCATACCTCGCGGTTCGAGCGCTCGGCAGCCAGGGCGTCGTCGGCGTCTCGATGCCTTCGGCCTTTTCGTCGACCGGATCGATCGAAGACGCTGCGGCACTCGCCCGGAACCTTGGGATCGAGTGCCTCCACATTCCGATTCAGCGCACGTTCGAGTCATACCTCGAGACCCTCGAACCCACGTTCCGAGGACGCCCTCGCGACGTCACCGAAGAGAACCTTCAGTCGCGGATTCGGGGTGCGCTTCTCATGGCGATCGCGAACAAACGGGGCGGCGTCGTCCTATCGACCGGCAACAAGAGCGAATCAGCGATGGGATACTGCACGCTGTATGGCGATACGGCGGGGGCGCTCTCGGTCTTGGGAGACCTATACAAGCACCAAGTCTACGCGCTGGCACGGCTCGCGAACCGAGAGGCTTCTGGCAACACCGCCGCCTCAAGCTCCGCCACCCACGCCGGCAGCTCCCCCAACGCCGGCAGCCGCTCGGAGGGCGAAGTGATCCCCGAGGCCAGCATCACCAAGCCTCCCTCGGCCGAACTCGCGCCCAACCAGAAGGACGAAGATACGCTTCCTCCATACCCGTTGCTTGACCACGTCCTCGAGTTGTTCATCGAAGAACGGCTCGACCTCGATCAGATCGCTCTCCGAGCCCAAGTTCCGCTCGACCTCGTCCAGGCAATCGTCAGACGGGTCTACGCCAACGAGTTCAAACGTCGACAACTACCACCCACGCTCCGCGTGTCGCGGCGATCCTGGACGGGACGTCGCTACCCGGTCGTGCAAAGATTCACAGAGTAGACCGTGGAACCAAACGTAATTCAGTCCAGCCCCATCGAAGCAGCCGTTCCTCAACCGCAGCCCGCGATCGGCGTGGCCGTTGACATCGTCATCTTGACCGTCGTCGACGGACGGCTGCGCGTCCTTCTCTCCTTGCGTCCCACCGAGCCATTCAAAGGGTACTGGTCGCTGCCAGGTGGCTTCGTCGGCCAGCATGAGAGCTCGGATACCGCGGCCGAACGCGAGCTCCAGGCCAAGACCGGCGTCGGAGGCATCTACCTCGAGCAGCTCTACACATTCAGCGAGCCACTACGCGACCCGCGATCACGGGTCATCGCCGTGGCCTACTACGCGCTCGTCTCGGCCGACCGACTTCCGAACCAGGCCGGAAGCCGCGAGTCTCGATGGTTCGACGTGAGCGCCATCCTCGATGATCCTCCGCCCGCGGGAAATCCGGCCGAAGACATTCAGCTCGGGTTCGACCACGAGCTCATCCTCCGAACCGCACGCGACCGAATCCGCGGCAAGCTCGAATACGTACCGATCGGTTTCCAGCTCCTGCCAGAACGCTTCACACTGACGGAGCTCCAACACGTCTATGAAGCCATTCTTGGGCACGGCATCGACAAGCGGAACTTCCGAACCAAGGTACTTCGATCAGGCCTCGTTCGAGAAAGCGACGAATACCGAAAAGGCAAGCACCGCCCAGCTCGTCTCTATGAGTTCAAACAAAGGACGTTCTAGCCACCCCACCCCCCGCCCATGCGTCGGTACGTACGTACCGGCGTACGTACGCCACGCCAGCACGTACGTCCCCCGGCACACGCATGAGCCTGTTGAAATCCGTGCTGGCAGGCGATGAGTTCGACCCATGCCCGTCAGCGTCAGCATCGTCCGCGATCCACGCTTTCGAGCGCACAGACCGGGCCCACATCATCCCGAGACACCGCTTCGTCTCGCGTCCGTCGACCAAGCCATCGATCGTGCGCTCGAGGAGCAAGAATTCGTATGCGAAGAAATCGAGCCTGCCTCAGCGAGCCTCGACGATCTCGAACGCGTTCATGACCCTGCATACGTTCGCCGAGTACTGAGCACGGAAGGACGCCCCCACGTCTTCGACCCCGACACGATCACGAGCGAAGGCTCGATCGAGGCGGCCCGACTTGCCGCCGGTTCCACGATCGAACTCGCACGCCGCGTAGCCGATGGACGGAGCCCCCCCGGTCTTGCGCTCGTGCGTCCACCTGGGCATCACGCGACCCGCGATCGTGCGATGGGCTTCTGCTTGTTCAACAACATCGCCGTCGCCGCGCGCCACCTGATCGACACCGGTCGAGCGGAGCGGATCGCGATCTACGACTGGGACATTCATCACGGGAACGGAACGCAAGACATCTTCTTCGAAGACGATCGCGTGTTGTACATGTCAACGCATCAGGCTGCGCCGTTCTACCCCGGAACGGGCGCCGCGCATGAAACAGGCCGCGGCCGAGGCGCAGGCACAACCGTCAATGTGCCGCTGCCGGCTGGCACCGACGACGATACGCTGCTTGCCGTCACGCGTACGGTGCTGTCGTCCAAGGTCCGAAGCTTCCGCCCCGACATGATTCTGATCTCCGCCGGTTTCGACGCCTACACCGACGATCCGATCGGACAATTCAGAATCTCCGTCGAGGGCTTCGGTACGCTGGCCAGCATGTGGCGAGATCTCGCGGAATCGATCGCAAACGGTCGCATCGCGGCCGTTCTCGAGGGTGGGTATCATCTCGGCGGGCTCGGCCAATGCGTGAGACAGATGCTCAAATCATGGGCAGGTTTGGCATAGATGCGCGCGTCATGACGTGCGTGTACCACTGTTCGGTGAATCGGGTGCCGACATCCGATGTCGACTGTCCAGTGGACGGCTGCTACCGTTCCTTCCGGTGCGGTGGGGACGTACGACGTGCGGTGTTTGGGCGAGCGCGATCATGCTGCTCGCCTCAACCGGTTTCTCGGGATGTAAGCGTCCAGTCGTTGGTCGCAACCTTGGCACTTCGGTCATCAGCCAGCTCGAAGCGAGTCCATCGTTCGTGCGCGCCGGAGTCGCACTCGAGATCCGGTTCACGGTCAGTGGAACGACGCCGTCGAACATCGTTTACAGTCTGGGTGGTCAGCCGCTCGAGTGCGACACGGAGATCATGGGGAGCCAATACATCTGTCGCCACCCCGGATTCCGCATCGACCAAGTCCCGCAAGGACCAACCAGCATCGCGGTCACCGTGACCGACGATCAAGGTCGTGTCACGCGCGGCGACACCGAAGTGTCTTTCGACTTCGATTGCCCCACCTTCGTCGCGCTCTCCGTCACCCCCGATATCGCCGAACCGGGGCAAGACGCCGTCATCTCGATCCAAGCCAGCGAACCTCTCGGCGAAGCGCCGCGTATCACGCGCGCCGGGCGGCTATGGGAGGTTCCAACCGGCGAAGGCGCCAGGTATACGCTACGACATCCGGTGACGACCGCGGATCCGGCAAACCTCACGAACATCGTCGTCACGATCACGGACCGCGCCGGAAACACGAACAATGATTGTGGCGTAAGCGGCGATCTTTTGTTCGGCGTCGATCAACAGCCACCGTCGGTGAACGCAAGCTCGATTCACCTCGAACGCGGCGAACCAGGTGTCCCGTCGATCTTGAGTGCAACGCCGGGAACGTTCAGCGATGATACCGGCATCGATACCGTCCAAGTATTCGACGAGACGGGCGACGTTCTGATTGGCCAACTCAATGTGCAGCCAAACGGCGCAGTGAGCGCAACATACCTAGCCCAAGCTTCGAGCCGAGTACGACTCGTCGCGGTCGATCACGTGGGCCACCAGAGCAGCCTCATGCTTGTTCCCGAGCGATGGAGACTGAGCGTTGGAAGCGGCGCGACGACCCGCGCCGGGATTCACACTGCGGTTCGAACGCAGATGGCGTCGCTCGGTGCCGAGAACATGACCGATCGAACACTCGAAGCAGCACCAGACATCTTCGCCTCCGATACGCGTGCACTCACCGTGCGTGCCGACATCGGCTTCACGGCGGCCGGCAAGCTTCCAAACGCGTACGAGTCAACGTTTTGGATGGCCTCGGGTTACGACACGAAGAACAAGACCATCGTCGTCTTTGGCGGCATACAGGAGACGTCGAACCGAACGACTCGGTTCGACAAGACGCTCCTGATTCGATGGGACCAGCGCCTCGGCGAGTACGTCTCCACGTACGGTCCCACCCCCCAGGAGGGCCTCACCCCACCGGCGCGCGGCGGCCATCAAATCGCCTTCGATGATCGTGGTTGTGGCCTTCTCTTCGGCGGCCAAGGTCCCAGCGTCTTGAACGACGCGTGGCGAATCTGCAGCCAGGGCTCAAGCTATGTGTGGAGCGCGATCGAGCCGGCAGGCGAGGTGAGGCCCGCCATCCGACGGACACCCATCCTCTGGGATCCAATCACGCGTCGCTACTTCATCACGGGTGGACAATCGAACGCGTCGTACTTCAATGCCGAGGGCAGCTTCTTCCTCCGTGAGGATGGCGCATCGGGCTGGCAATGGGACGAGATGACCGATTTTCCGACGAGCTATCTCGACCGACAGAATCACGTGCTCTATCGAGACCCCGACAACGGCAACATCGTTGTGGGGCTCGGAAGAACATCGCCGTCCGATGTCCCCCAGTGGTGGCTCTTCAAGGGCGGCCACTGGGTATCGCAGAGCCTCGACACGTCGATGAACCGGAGAGAAGGCTTTGGCTACGCCTATGACCTGGCCCGCCACCTTCTGGTCCTGTGGGGAGACAACACCTATCCCGAGCCCACCAAGCTCGAGGTTACGACGCTGGCCGGGACCTCGACGAATTCCCTTGCGGGCTGGACGAAGACCACGCTCGACACACCGCTGCCACGCGCCTGGCCTACCCTCGTCTACGACCCCGACCGCGAGACGGTGGTCGTCTTCGGCGGCAGGCGATACGACGGACGCTTCGTGCCGCAAGACATCTACACCCTTTCGATGGCGCCCAGCGCGCCGTTCGTCCGGACGTTGATCGACCTCGCGGCGCCACGCCCAGAAGGGATCGAAGCCATCAACCTCGAGATCAAGGCCACGGGCCACGGAGATGACGACGGTATCGGCCCCGGCCTCGTCGCCGGAGAAGGCATCGAAGTCATGCTCTGGGATTATCGTCAGAACCGGTGGACCAAGATGGCCACGACAACCTCGAATGCGAACGACACCGTCGCCCTCGAGGTCACGGTCGCCCCCGAGCGCTTCATCTCCCCCGAAGGCGTCTTGCCGGTCGGCATCACGACCCGTCGCCCGTCAACCGTCGGCGTCACGGCCGAGGTCTCAGTGAATCTCGTCAATGGATACCTGACGCTGCGCGGCTCCTAGCGCCCGAGTTTGTCGGGCACCGCATCGACACGGGCGCAACTTCTTGCTGCCCATCGGCGATAGCGCCCTCCGACCTAACACGCGAACCGACTACGCGGCACTCAAGGCGCGAACCATGACCGCTTCGACGAGGTCGGCCACCGAGTCGGCGACAACGCTCGGGGTGTACGCGTAGCGGGTAAGATCTGATCGCTGTGTGCTCCCCGTGAGCACGAGGACCGTTCGATATCCCATCTGAATGCCGCCGAGAATGTCTGTCTCCATCGTGTCTCCGACCATGGTGACCTCTTCCGTACGAAGGCCAAGCTGCTTGCGCGCCATGCGCATCATGATTGGGCTCGGCTTGCCCAAGCTGAAGGCCTTGAGCCCCGACGCAGCCTCGAGCATCGCAACCATCGCGCCACATCCTGGGCGAGTGCCTTCATCCGTGGGACAGTTGGGGTCGAGATTCGTGGCGATCAGCTTGGCGCCTCCAAGCACCAAGCGAAGCGCTTTCTCGATCACCTCGAAATTCATCGTCCGCCCTTCCCCAACGACGACGAAATCCGGCTTGCTATCCGATATCGCGTATCCGTTCACATGAAGCGCGGTCAGAAGACCGCCTTCGCCGATCACGTACGCACTGCCGCCCGGCTTCTGCGCGGCGAGGAATCGAGCGGTAGCCATTGCGCACGTAAACACATGGCGTTCCTCGACCTCGACACCAAGACTCGCGAGCTTAAAGACGACGTCGCGGCGCGTCCGTTGAGAGTTGTTTGTCAGGAGCATGAAGGGGGTATCAGTTTGACGAAGTGCCGCGATAAATCGATCGGCACCCGGGACGAGCTCGCGACCTCGATAGATCACGCCGTCCATGTCGACAAGGAATCCGTTTTTCACGAGCAAGAGGCTGAGCGAGAATCGTACCAATCACACGACAAGCCAGCCTGCATTCCTCCGAGACGCCGGCGTAGGAACTAAGGGAGACCGACCCACGCAGACGTAGGAAATAGGCACGTGCGACGTATCCACGACTGCGAGCTAGATAATTTAAGTGATTCTAGCATGATAGAAGTCGGAAGTGTCGTGATGATGTCAAAGATGGCGACGCGGCGGCACAGGGATACAGGGCTTCATCGGATGTAACAACGACCACCTCGCCCCGTAGAACCGCCGCCCGCACGAGTGGTTTCGCGAGATGCGAAGCACCGAGGGTGTGGGCAGAGGAGATCTTGAGAGATGGAATGGTTTTCGAAGGCGGTTCCGATCCTTGGCCTTGTTCTGGTCGGGGTCGGATGCGGTGACTCAGACGAAGAGACCGGACCCAACACCCGCTACTACGAGGGTGCCGATTCCAAGGCGCTTGGCGTGGCGGGCAACCAAGCCGACTGCGCGACGTGCCATGCGAACGACGACGCCAAGGGTCGGCCTGGCGCAACGCTCAAAAACATCGCCTATCACTCGAGCTTCAAGGGTGGCGGCGCGGCAACGCTCCTCGACGCCTCGAACGCGTGTATCGTGGGCTGGATGGGCGGAACCGCGCTGACCGACAGTGACCCGAGGTGGATGGAGCTCGAAGCATACATTGAATCGATCTCCGACCCCGCGGTTACGACCCCCAACGCCATCGCCCCCGAGGTCCTTGCCGACGAGGCGGCCTACGAAAGCGCTTATGCGGGTGGAGACTCGGCGGCCGGACAGGCGAAATACACGCAGTACTGCAGCGGCTGCCACGCCAGCGGTCGAGTCGTCGGGCCGGCAAACTCCCCTACGCTCACGCAGCTCGCGGCACACAGCGTGGGCCGAATCGCGCAGCAGGTGAGAACAGCAGGGCCACCGCCTTCGGGCTCAGCGGACGCGAGCGACACAACGCCGGGTCCCATGCCCTTCTTTGAGCCGAGCGACCTGTCGGTCTCCGACCTAAAAGACATCATCGCCTACATCAAGAGCTAGTTCGGACCCGCATTTCCGCCAACCAAGGTCGAAAGCTCGTCGTCGAAAGCGCGTCGAGCCCAAATCGAACGCAGACAAACCCGAGACGAGCAGGATGGGCGTGGGAGACTTCTCGTGGACTCGCGGAGCTCAACGCGAAATAGTCCAGGTTCGACGTGACCGATGAGGTATCAACCCAGTCGCCAACGAACGCCTCGGCCGCACGCGCGCTCGGGACGTTCGGGACGTTCGGGACGTTCGGGACGTTCGGGAGACTCGGGAGACTCGGGAGACTCGGAACACTCGGGACACTCGCGGCGAGCAGGACCTTCGGGTACTTCCTGATCGCCTTCGGGATTTGGGCGTGCGGGTGCCAGCCGACGATGCAGGAACGAAGAACGACGCGCAGCGCTCATCCACTCCCCGACAAAGTCTACGGTATGAACCTTCGTCCGGTTGGCGACGCAAAGCGAGGCTACGGAACACGAACCGCCCGTCAGACCCTTCAGCGACTTCGCGAGCTCGGCGTGAATGCGGTGGCGTTCTTGGTCGAAGGGCGGATGAAGGCGATCGATTCGGAGGACATCGAAGGCCCGACGTCGGCCGAGGCTGACGCCTTGTGGCATGGCCTCGTCGATGCGAACACCCTCGGCTTTGCGACCGTATTGGTTCCGCACCTCGTTCTCGGCGACGGCCAATGGCGCGGTCGCATTCACTTCGACGACTCGGAGGACGGAGCCTCGAGGCGACGAGCGAACTGGTGGCAGGCCTACGGACGCTTCATCGACCGGGTCACCGACATCGCCTCGACGTCGGGGACCACGGTTCTTTCGATCGGCGTTGAGCTGAAAGGTCTTTCGGCCGATCCGCGGACGCACCGCGAAATGCAGTCGATCGCTGAGCGTGTGCGACGAACATTCGACGGCCGCCTCACGTACAACGCCAACTGGGATGAAGCCGAAGCGGTCGACTTCTGGGATGTCGTCGATCTCGTTGGCGTCAACGGATATTATCCACTGCTCCCGGAACCCGAGCGCGGCGCGGAGGCAATCGCCCGCCGTCTCGCCGCGCTCGGTCGACAAGCCGATCGGGAGGTGCTCATCTTGGAAGTCGGGTTTCGGTCGAGCCCGCTCTCCCATGTGCGCCCGTGGGAATGGCCAAGCGACGTTCGGCCCATCACCGACGATCAGGCCCAGGCGCACGCGTTGGCCGCCATCTTGGCGCACTGGTTGCCCATCGAAGAGGTGCGAGGTCTCTTGATTTGGGTCGTGCCCACGGATCCCGACGACCCGGCATCGGAACCTCGTCACGGCTTCAATCCGATGAACAAGCCGGCTGAAACCGTCATTCGCCGCGCCTTCTCAGCACCGGTGCCCACTGCCGTGCCCGCTGCCGTGCCCACTGCCGTGCCCGCTGTCGCGCCCGCTGTCGTGCCCGTGCCGGCGGCCGTGCCCATGCAACTTCGGTCGGAGGCATCGTGAGCGGTGCCGCGGCGGCCGTGCTCTTGTCTTCCTGGCTTGCGTCGGCTGCGAGCGGTGCTCAGCCGACGGTATGGATAAGGATCCCCGATCCTGCCTCGACCCTGCCGGAGCTCAAAGAGTCCCTGCGATGGACTGCGCTCTTGGATCCGTCGCTTGGCCCGGCCCCTCTCGAACGCAGGCTCTCGGCAAGCCTCGGGATCAAGGACTTGTCGGGCGCTGCCCTTCACAACCGCGGCCTCGACCAAGACGCCCCCATCCTCGTCTTCTCTCGTCCGCGCGAGCTCAACCCCTCGCATCGGCGCCGATCCACGGCCGACGCGTCGAAGAAGCGGGCCGGTTACGTCGTCGCGGCGGCCCAAGCTCAGGTCGCAGACCGAAAGAAATGGCTCGCATGGTTCGCTGATTCGGGGGAAAAGGGGCGCGAACCACCGCACCCACGACCCAATATCAAGGTGTTCACACCGCCGGATTCAGGCACAACGCAAGTCTGCTTGACCGAGACTCCGGATGACGCGCCGCGACCCATCGATTTCGGCCGCAGCAACGTTTCGCTGATTCCAAACGTGGAGCCGCGAAGAGAGAAACGAGAACAGGACGCACGCGGCGCGCGCATCGAGGTGCAAGCGAACGACTTCGACCCCCTCACGCGTGTGTCCGCCCTCATCGAGCTCAGCCGAGCACGGATCGTCGCTCAGGCGCGCGCACGCTTTGCGCTCGCCGCAAGCCTTCTTGCCGGCGACTTCGCGGCCACTCGGCCCGCGTCACCCCTGATCGCACTCGGCGAAAAGGACGTATCGAGTTCGCCGGTCGTCAACTTCGTCGGCCGACTCGACCGTCCATACGCCGCCATGCAGTGGCTCCACGAGGGTCAGAAGAACGCGATGGCGAAACGCCTCTCGGGCGAGTTTCAGCTTCTCGTCTCCGCTCGCGGAGGGCTGGTCTTCGCCGCACGGTTGTCTGAGAGCGCCCAGCCAGGAAGCTCGGTTGGGCTCGAGAAGATGAGCCGAGACCTGCTCGAGGCTTGGTTTGGCCCTCAACTCGCCCGCGGCTTCAGGGTCCACCACGTTGAAACCGATCCGCCAGTGACCGCCTCGGCATCGGCCCGTCCGAGTCGCCGCCTGGTGGTGCTCACCCTCCCGGAGTCGAACGGTTCGACGCCGGTCTTCGAAATCCTCCCGCCACCACAACCGCCCGCGACGGTTCCGCCTCTTCCGCCCCTTCCGCCCCTTTCGATCGACGTCGCGGTCGACCAGCTCATCGCCGCCGCGATGGCACGGCATGAGGCCAAGGAGGGTCCGACGTTGAGGCCAAGCGCGCTGCTTGGACTCCGGATTGGGTTTGGCCGCTTTCTGGCCCGTACCAGCCACGTACGTCTTCGCGCCGCCTTGCGAGGGAGCTCGATGCAGATGGACGGAGAGATCGCCTACCGAATGTAGCCAAGGCGTTATGCCACGCTGGTCTTATCGAGCGGCGAGCGATAAGAAGACCCGTCTGAATCACGGAGGCTGTCTATCCTATGTTGTTGTCTCAAGGCCTGGTCGCAACCCTCATTTCCTTGCCCATCTTCGAGGCCGAATGGGTGCTCTGGCTCCTGATCGCCTTGTCGATCGTCTCGGTGTCCATCATGGTGGAACGCTTGGTCTTCTATCGACGGCATGCGGTCGATGTCGACGCGGTACGGACGAAGCTCGCGGATCACCTCACACGCGGTGAATTCAAGGCGGCCACGGAATACCTGAGCCAATATGACAGCCTCGAGACAAACATCGCGCTCTTTGGCCTTCGCGCGCACGAGAAGGGGGCAGACGCCGTCGCGAGCCTCGTTGAAGGCGCGTTGCCTCGCGAGCGCATACGCTACAGCGAGCGCCTTGGATTCCTGGCGAGCGTCGGAAGCAACGCACCCTTCATCGGGCTTTTCGGGACCGTGCTCGGCATCATCCGAGCGTTCAAGGACCTTTCCGCCAGCATGACCAATGCGGGCGGTACCGTAATGGCGGGTATCGCGGAGGCGCTCATCGCGACGGCGATCGGACTCATGGTGGCGATCCCGGCTGTGATCGCGTACAACGTCTTCACGGCACGCGTGAAGAAGCACGCGGCCAACGCAGAACTCCTTGCAAAGACACTGCTGGCTCAGCTCAAATCAGGCGAGCGCGGCCCAAACACCGCAACCACTGCGCCGGGAGCATGAACGATGGCTGGTCAAGTCGACTCCGACGACGAAGTCCTGTCTGACATCAACATCACGCCGTTCGTGGACGTGGTCCTCGTTCTTCTGATCATCTTGATGGTGACTTCGGTCGACATCGTGAAGGCCTCGCTCGTCGTCGAGCTCCCCAAAGCGGCGAGCGGCAAGGAAGCCATCGCGTCGACGCTCAACGTGGTGATCACCGAAGACGAAACGCTGTATCTCGACGGTGAAAAGATGACCGAGGAAGCGCTCATCGCCAAGACGAAGAGCGAGGCGGCGAAGTCAACCGATCTCCAAGCCGTGATCGCCGCCGATAAGAAGGTACCTTACGGCGTCGTCGTTCGAGTCATCGACCTCGTCAAGAGCAACGGCGTGAAGGCCTTTGCGCTCAACATCGAGCGGGTCCCAGCGCCGGAAGCGAAAGCCCCCGAGGCGGCGGAAGGTGGCGGTCGCCGCGAAGGCGCGGAATAGCCAGGAGATTGCGCACGGTGACGTTTTCTCATCCCGCTCCGGATCCGCCTGCCCGTGATGGATCGGATCCGTTGGCACGCCCCAACGCGGGTCGTGCGTCGACGTCGCGTCTTCTTACGGCGAGCAGCGCCGTGTTCGCGTCCCTCGTCGTGCATGCGGCCGTCATCGCCGTCGGGTACGCGGCCGGGCGCGTGTTCCCCGATCGATCGGACCGCGACAACGCTGTAGTCATCACGCTGCGGGAGGTCCCGCCGCAGCCTACGCATCCACCGGCCGAGCCGTCTCCACCCGAGACCAAGGTGGAGCCTCCGCCTCCGGCCCCCGAGCCAGAACCCGGGCCGAAACCCGTCGAACGACCGCCGGCGCCTGAAGAGCCCAAGAAGAGTCCGAAGAAGCCGAAGAAGCCGAAACAACCGGTGAAGGAAGAGGCTCCGCCGCCGCCCGATCCGGTCGATGTGCCGGATCAACCTCCCCCTGAAACACCGGCCAAGAAGCCGGAATACCGAGTGGTGGGCGTAAATCTGGAGTCGACGGTCTCGGGCGGCGGCGGTCCTTCCTTCGCCGTCGGCAATACGCGGATGGGGCGCACGGCACGCGAAGCCACGGCACCGAGCGAAGTCGAGCCCATCGCAAGGACGAAAGACGAACCGCTGGTTCCGAACCGTACGAATCAGAGGGCCTCGCGGATCCCGACCATCAGCAGCGCGCTCAAGAAGCCCAAACGCCTCAAGGCCGTGGAGCCCGCCTATCCAGAGGCGTATCGCGCGCAGGGCATCGAGGGGAACGTGGTCGTGCGCGTCGTCATCGCCGCGACGGGGCGCGTCTCACGGGTAGACATCGCCAAGAGTTCAGGCTACCCGGAGTTTGACGAGGCGGCCGAGAAGGCGGCGCGCCTCGAAAGCTTCGCGCCAGCCGAAGAGAATGGGCGTCCGATTGAATACACCATCACATTCACGTATCGGTTCCGGCTCAACCGATGATGTTCTCGATCCGCGCGGCATCGGGCGGACTCTGGCCACTCTGAACGTTCTGGTCGTCTTGTCGATGACGATCGGAAGCCTGACGGCGTGCAACGACGAGTTCACACCCTACAACGAGGTCGAAGGCTTTCGGCTCCTTGCGATGGCGGCCGATCCGCCTTGGCTCGGGGCGAATGAGTCGGCGAAGCTCTCGGCGTTGGTCGTGGCTGACCCAACCGAAGCTGACGTTCGCTATCGATGGTCTTGGTGCCCACTCACGACCGGCCAAGTCGGCGGCTACACCTGCGCCGTCTCGCACGACGAACTCCAGGCCGCGGTCGACGATGCGATCGGAGTCGGCGTCGTCGATGTGCCACCGTTCGAGTTCGCAACGACAGCCACCGCCAGCTTCACGTACAGTTTGTCGCCGTTGGTCTTGCGCGGCGTCTGTGCCTACCTCGCCGAGGGCGATATTCCGGACTTTGTCAGCGTGCCTGAGTGCGGCGAGCACTATCCGCTGACGATCCGACTCGAGGTGACCTCGGGGAATCAAACCATCGTCGGTATCAAGTCACTCCCGCTCATCTTGGAAGGCGATGCCCGAAACAAGAACCCCGAGGCGCGCGGCCTGACAGCCTCGGTCGCGACCTCGACCGGAACGCCCCTCACCGAAGATGGAAGCGCCGTATTGAGGCGCGGCGTCGAGTACGATCTCGAGCTCGACATCGACGAAGGCGCGGCGGAGACGCTTACGTCGACCTCCACCCAAGAACGCGAGCGCCTCGTGGTCACGTGGTTCGTCTCCGCGGGCGAAACGGATCGCACGAGGACGTCGTTCCTCGAAGGACAGATCCCGTTCGAGCAGACAAAGAAGAACAAGTGGAAGCTCCCGACGGCCGTCAACGATGACGCCGAAACGGCACGAATATGGATCGTGATTCGCGACGGGCGCCAAGGGACCTCTTGGCTCACGCGAAGTGTGAAACTGAAGGACTGAACCGAGACAACGATGCGAAGAATCTCCAAGCCAGTCTCCTTCACGAGGCGCGCGAGACTCTCGAACTTCCCGAGACTCTCGAACTTCCCGAGACTCTCGAACTTCGCGAGGCTCTCGACCCTCGCGACCGTCGCCGCCCTCGCGACGCTCGTCGCACCCCTCGCGACATCCGCGACGGCGCTCGCCAAACCAACGGCGACCAAGCAGTCGGCGGCCAAGTCCGAGTCATCGGCGCCGGCGTCGTCGGAGCCAGAAGCACCCCCGCCGCTGACCAAACTGCCGGTGGTCCGATCGTTCTCTGAGGCCGTCTTTCCTTCAGCAGCGCTTCGAGATCGGGTCGCGGCCACGATCGAGCTCGCGCTCGACATCAACGAGCAAGGCGGCGTGGACGCCGTCGTGGTCGTGCGCTCGTCTACGGTCGCTGAAGAGGGCGGGCGAGCCTTCGCGGGCACATCCACCGTGACGGACTATGGCTTCGATCGGGCTGCGATCGAAGCCGCCGAGCGTCTCGCGTTCGAGCCCGCAGAGGCCGAGGGAACACCAGTGCCCGTGCGCATGGGCTACACGGTGCGCTTCGATCTTCCGCCCAGAGCCAAAGACCGCGTCGATCGAGCGATCGCCACGGCAACATCAACCGCGGGACGAGAAGCTCGACCTGGCCCCGGCATCGTCCGACTCAAGGGCGTCGTCCGTGAGGCGGGTACGCGCCGCCGCTTGCCCGGTGTGCTGATCACCGTTTTTCGCGTCGAGGCAGGCAAGCCCCAGGCGTCGAGCGCGCCCGACGTGCCGGACGGGCCGGACGGGCCCCAAAAATCCAGCGCGCAAGAGAAGCCCGGTTCTCGGGTCGGAGCCGAGGCAGCCTACGAGGCCTACGAGGCAACGACCAACGCCGACGGCACGTTCGAGTTCTACGATCTTGGCAGCGGCGCATGGCGCGCACAGGTCGATCTAGACGGCTACTATCCATTCCGCACAACGGAGGAAGTCACCGAAGACGAGGTCCTCGACGTCACGTACTACCTGGAGCGAGGGTCTTACAACGAGTTCGACGTACTCGTCGAAGCTGAGCGGGTCCAAAAGGAGGTCAATCGCCGGACACTGAAGGCGGCCGAGATCGTGAAGGTCCCGGGCACGCTGGGCGACCCGATCAACGTCGTCGAGAACCTCCCGGGCGTCGCCCGAACCCCGGGCGGGGGTGGCGCCATCATTGTTCGTGGCTCTGGCCCCGAGGATACCGGTGTTTTCGTCGACGGCATCGACGTCCCGCTCATCTATCACTTCGGCGGACTCAAGAGCATCCTTCCGGCCGAGGTCATCGACGAGATCGAGTTCTTCCCGGGAAACTTCTCGATCCAATACGGCCGAGCGACGGGCGGCATCTTCAACGCCAAGACGAAGCGCGCGGCGGCACAAGGTTTTGGCGGATCCGTCGACATCAGCCTCCTTGATTCCTCGATCTATCTCGAGTTCCCGATCGGCGACACGATCACGGTCGGTCTCGCGGGCCGCCGAAGCTACATCGACTTCGTCCTCAAGGCCGCGGTCCCCGACGACGCATCGGTCCGTCTCGTTTCGGCACCGCGCTATTACGATTACCAGGCCTTCGCGACATGGCGCCCGAGCAGCGCGCATGAGGTCCGTCTCTTTTTCTTCGGTTCTGACGATCGACTGCGCCTCCTGTTCGAAGAGCCATCCGACCTCGACGCTCAGCTTCAGGGCACCGGTCTCGATGCCGCCGTCTTCTTCAATCGCGTCATCGCGAGCTACGAGTACGCACCCTCATCTACGTTTCAGAATTCGCTGAAGATCGCGTTCGCGCGGGACACGTTCCATGCCTCAGCCTTCGACCAATTCAGCAGCCACATCGACTTTCATAACCTCCAGTTCCGTGAAATGGCGCGCTATGCGCCCTCCGATGCCTTTGCGCTCTCGGTTGGCGTCGAAGGCATCCTCGGCACCGTCGACGTCGACGTATCGGCAACCAGGCCGCCCAAGGAGGGCGATGTCGTGTTTGGCGACGACCTCGAGGATATCACGGTCATCTCACTCGACGACGTGCCCGTTGCCAACATCGCCCCGTTCGTGGAGGCAGAACTCGGGATCACGGACGCGCTCAAGATCGTTCCTGGCCTTCGTCTCGACTACTTTCGACGCCTGCGTACGTTCACCGTCGATCCCCGTCTCATCGCGCGCTACGCGCTCAGCGATGGATGGACGGTCAAGGCGGGCGTAGGACTCACCCACCAACCCCCCGAAGAAGACGAAACATCGGAAGGCTTCGGCAATCCCGATCTCGATCCCGAGTGGGCGATTCAGTACTCGGCCGGTGCCGAGTGGGTGCCGACCGAGTACCTCAAGCTCGACGGGACGCTGTTCTTCAAAGACCTCAAGAACCTGGTGAGTCGAACGAACGCGACCACGACCCGCGACGGTGTCATTGCACCTCTGATCTACGACAACGGTGGAAAGGGCGTCGTTTACGGCGCTGAGCTCTTCGTCGAACATAAGTTCAACCGGAACTTCCGGGGATGGCTGAGCTACACCTTGAGTCGCGCTGTGCGTACCGATTCCGGGGACTCGAAGAGTCGTCTCTTCGACTTCGATCAAACGCACATCTTGAGCTTGGTCGCCTCGTACGTCCTCCCGGAGAACTGGGAAGTGGGCTTGCGATGGCGCCTCGTGTCGGGCAACCCGACCACGGTCTTCAACGGCGGCGTGTTCCTCTCGGACTTCGATCGATACTCTCCCATTCCAGGCGAAACGAACGGCGAACGACTGCCGCTCTTTCACCAACTCGACCTGCGCATCGAAAAGCGCTGGGTCTACGACGCCTGGTCGTTGTCGGCCTACCTAAACCTCGTGAACAGCTACAATCGAAGGAACGTCGAGGGCTATTCGTACAACTTCGACTTTTCGCAGTCGGACACGGTGGCCGGCCTTCCGATCTTCCCGATCCTCGGCCTGAAGGCGGAGTTCTGAAATGAACAGCGCGACTTCGAGACTCTGGCTTTCGGCTTTCGTGTTCACGGCCTTCGGTGCCGCAAGCATGGGCGGCACCCGACCGGCAAACGCGCAGGACGTGTTCGAGCCTGCGGCTCGTCAAGGCTACTACTTGGCGCTTGGTCTTCGAAACGGATGGGGCGTCGTCCACGACAGCGACCTGGGCCTCTTGGATCTGATGCCGAATCTCGGGCTCACCCTGCGCACGGGACAAGTAGTCAACGACCATCTTGGGCTTGGGATATTCATCGAATCGGGGGGCGGTGCCGGCCGGAAGTGGCTCGGAAGCTACGGGACCCTCGCGATGGAGGGTCAGTACATCCCGATCGCCAACGAAAACCTTGCCCTACGCGGTGGGATTGGTCTCGCGTTCTTGGGCGTAGCAAGACGCGATGAAGCCAAGAAGCGGGACGACGACCCAACAGGCGACCTCGGGACCCTCTACAAACTTGGCATGAGCTACGACTGGTTCCCGGCCTACGACCCCGGGGACGGAAGCGGCGGCTTCGCGGTGACGGTATTCGCCGAAGGCCAGTTTCTCTCCGCCGGCGACCTCTGGTCCTCCACGGTCTTCGTCGGTGTGGAGGCCTCCTATTGGTTCGGCTTCGACCGGAGTCGTTTGACTCTCTCCGAAGACCAAGCCTTCGAACCTTGATCCATGCTTCGCGGACATTCAGAAGATGGGCGGGGGTCGCTGGGTCGGGCTTCGGTCATTCAGCGGTAGGAACGGAACCCCGCGATTCGGGAGCATGCGACTCCACCGGTCTGGTCGCGCCTTGGTTGGCAGTCGACGGTTGGATCGAGGACTCCCGCTGATCGGTTGACGCACTGACGGGTGACACGCTCACGCGCTTGCTGTGCGCCTCCTTGATCATCGCTTTCAAGGATCGCTGCACCTCTTTTCCGCCACGAACCCTCAGGTCCAATACGGTGAGCGCGGGGCCTCTGCGGGGAACATTGGGCTCGGTGATGCTGAGGCTGCCATGCCGCTTCACCTTCGAAGCGAACGTCTTGAACCATTTCTGCTGGTCGAAATCCGGCGGACCAACGAGCCACACCCCACGCTCTTTGTCTGCCACGGGTTGTTTCGCTTTGGGTGCATTCGCACGCGATGAATGGGCGGTGAGTTTGTGACCACGGGTGGTGCGCCCGGCTCGGGTAATATTTGGCATAGCGACGATCAACCTCCTTCTTCGCAGCGACTTGCGACGCCGATCTGCGAGTAAGACGGGTATCGGACGCTCTTTGTGAATGTTGTCCCAGATCACACGATCATCTCCGAGAACCGGGGCAGCCTCGGTCGATTGACGCAAATCCAGAAGTGTCCGCCATGGTCAGAACCGCGGGCGCACGCACACGGCACACGGCACACGGCATCTAGCGTCCGCGCTTCAAATCACGAAATGCGGCCTCCGTAATCGTCGTGGCCTTCTCCTGGCTATCGGAACTTCGGGGGTCCTCTTTCAGGACCGCGCGCACGAAGACGTCGCCATCGGCTCCCGGACGCGCGTCTTGTTCGAATGGCGCGTAACCAATCGCACGGATCGCGACAGTCCAGCTCGATGGCTCACGCGAGATTCGCCGCGCGATCGGCGTCGTTCCTGCGGGCTCTCCGTTCACGGTGACCGGAAGTCCCGAGGGCACGCTGACCACGCGCAAGACGGGGGCGAGCTGCTCGGGGGGCGGATCGCTCGGATACTTGCGTCCGCCGGTGTTGTTGTCGGGCGTTCCGCGGGTGGGAACTGGGAGAGAAGCGGCGGCGCTTGGCGATGCATGACTCGGAGTGACGACGCGCCGCATGTGAGCTCGACGGCCTTTTGGTTTGGGCTTGAAGGACGCCGTGAGCGGCTCGCGCAGAACGATGTGGGGCGTGGCGGCTTGGAACGGATCCGAGTTGAAGATCAGCTCATGAGGTTGACTCGGGTCGATATAGTAGTCGCTGAAATCCTGCTTTCCGCTTCCGTACACATTGGACGGTTGCGCGTTGTCATGGGTCAACGCACGCACAAGAAAGAGGATCGCGATGCCCAGAATCAGCATCGCCACAACGGCCGTCGACCAGCCGACGCCCCGCGGCGACGACTCAGAGCCTCCCAGACTTGGCTCGGAATCACGTGGGTGTTTGTGTTGATTCATACAAGTCTACCGTGCATCGATCCACGGCCTTCGAAAGACCTTTCGGAGAACGGGGCGAGCGTTCGGCATCGCCACGCGGATACTCTCCATCGAGTCGCCACTCGGCGCGGCCGATGTTCCCGTGATCAAGGACTGAGATTGTGTGTGCAAGATGGGTGAGGTTGGAAGACCGTCGCCGAGGTCTACGCCCGACGCGGGCTTCGCGCCCGTATCGGCGATGAGATCGGCGCAGGTTTCGAAGTCGATCGCATAGAGCCTCGTTTGGCCAGCCGCACACATCGCGCCACCCGAACTGAATGTTGTCCAGGCGATGACCTCATCGCTGACGACGGGTCGGGTGATGATTCGCTCCCCAGCACCGAGCGCGATCTGACCGTTCGAGGTCGCGCCGCACGACTGGCTAAGATCCGCCGCAGTATTGGGTAAGCCCACCTTGCGCGTGGCATTGTCGACGACCTTGAAGAGGTAGTTCGTCGCGTCCGCTTGATCCAGGTGTTCGAAATCGCCGGAACCAAAGATCAAGTTGACTTCTCCGTTGAGCCCGAAGAAGCCGACCGGCGACGCGCCAAACCGCCGACCTCCCCCTTGAACGCCAGCAGGCGTGATGCTGACGGGGGCGCCGAATCCGGTAGGTCCGACGGGAACACGCACGAGAAGGCCTTCTTCGCTCAGCACATAGCAGTGGGTGGTGCGGCCCTCGCCGGTGACGTCCACGCAGACGGGGCTCGTCGGATAGGAGGTGCTGGGCGGCAGTCCCGTTTGATAAAGGATGTTTCCGGTCGAAAGTTCGACCGCGTAGAGCGACGATGTTCCACCAAGCCCTCCAGTACTGAACGAGACAGGAACGCGGACCGACGAAGAATTGACGACGGTGCCGATGGTCGGTTCGCCGCTTGCAGAATCCGTTGCGCCCGGCAGCTTCCACGATGCGAGCTCCGAGGTGGCGCACGGGTCCGTAATGTCCAGGGCGAAGTATCCTGGTCCGGCGGGGCCCTGCGCGCCCACGAGGATGGTTCGCATCTCGTAGCCGGACCCATTCGGCATGGCGACCTCTCGTGCCACGAGCTGTCCGTTGATGATCGGCTGTTGCACCAGGTCATTCTCAGCATACCTGTATCGACCGCGAGGATCCTCGAGCCAATCGGGGCGGTATCGCAGGACCTCGACGCCGCTCTCAGAAGTCGAGTCGTCATAGGTGTAAAGCATCTTCTGATTCCCGTACATCGCGGGCGAGCTCATGAACGAACCCCCGTGAAATCCGTGAACATATCCGTTCGACATCACGTAGATCATGCGAGGTCGCTTGGACGCCACATCATAGTCCGCGTAGGCGGCCCCTCGTATGCTCGCATCCCGGGGGCCTTCGACCACGATCGGCCGTGTTGCGCCGATGCTAAACATCTTCCCCCACGCGAGCTCTGGGTGCGCGTCGGGTGAGCCGTCCCCGTTTCGATCGATCGAGTTCGCGGGGACAATGACGTCCCGAGCAACGCCATTGCGGAAGGTGCCACCCGGGCCGAGTCTCGGTACATCGGTCCCGCCCAAGTTCACCGGGCCGCACGCGGATGAGCCTTGCACCTTGTCGCGTTGGTCGGTGTCGAAGATCAGCCGACCCACAGTGCCGTTGTGCTCGATGGCGTACCACGAAACCCGAGCCGGCCAACCGAGATATTCGTCGTTCGGTGTTCCAAGCGGATCCCCAGGAACGGTGAACGCGTGCACGGCCAAACGGGAAGTGAAGAGGTCGTGGCCGGGACCCGCGCCGGTGTACACGCCCTGATACGCACGATTCAAGATGCGCGCCATTGAACCCTCGATCTTCCCTGAATCGGTGGCATCGAACGCCGAGGTCGCTTGGCCAAAGGCGCTCATCATGGCGTCCGCGCCGTTCGTGAATACGTCAGAGACACGGAAGACGAAGAGATTGCTCGCCCCCGAAACGCTCGAATAGAAGGGGATCGCAGCCGCAGCCTCGGTGGCGACACCCGCGGTGTCTCCCATATATCCGTCCGTGAAGAACATGCCGAAATTCTCTCGGCAACCACCCGAAGATCGGTTGTCGGCTTGGTTCGAGAAGTAGGCGCCGAGCTCGCTTGGATTGTAGGCCTCACAAACGGCGACCTGTTGTCGCGCCTTGAATGAGAGGGGCTGCCCGCATGCGGAATCCTGCGCGAAGAGGTTCGAGCACTCACCGGCACTGTCGTCGCAAACACATGTGCCATAAAACGGTAATCCCGGCAGACAGGCAACGCTCGCGATCTTGGCCGCATCACAGAAGTCGGGTCGAGTGGGGTCGGGATAGACGACCATCGATCCACCACCGCAAGCCATCATGCTCGCGCGAACGGCGCCGACCATGGTCCGAAGAGGTTGGCAGAACTCGTCTTCGACATCCTGCGCGGTCAATGTTCGCTGGTACCAGCGAGGCCATGCTTTGTAGGCGGCGACCATCGCAACGAGCTCGTCGAAGGGATAGACGACATTGCCGGCGGCGCACTTGACCGCATGATTGACGCACCAAGACTCTCCCCCGCCATCGGGATCGGCATCGCAGGCCGGCGCGTTGACGTACTCGGGATAAAGCGGGAGGACGTAAGGAATGTCGGGTGCGGGCGGCCATTCCATCGGTGAGTTCGGAACGCCCCAGTCGGGGTAGAGGTCGACCATGGGCGGCCATGGGCCGAGACAAGTTGCAGGCTCCAGTTGAGACTCGTCGATCCACTTTTTCACCCAACCATCGGACTGGCATGTTGAGTTGGGCCGGTACGGCGGTGGGCACCATCCTCCGTTGCAATCGACACGGTTGGACAATTGCGTTCCGGGGGGAGACTGCGCGAACGGGCAGTCATCCGACGTCGAGCAACTCGAGCACTGCTCCCAGACCCAGAACATCGTCCCGTTCTCGCCATGATGGCACTGCGAATCGCACCAGCACTGCTCGACCGGACGTGGTGGTTGATAGAGGGGTGGCTTGGGGGGCCACCAGGCGCACGGATCGCCGACGTCGGCGGGCAGGTTCGTGGGTCCCAAACAGTGTTTGATCCGCCAGGGCGCGAAGGGGTCGAAGCCTTCGAGGTCGCCGTCGGCGAGCTGCTGCGCAACCAAGAGGTCCTGGGTACAGCCAGACGTCGCGCATCCGGTCGGTTCCGGCTGGCCCATGTTCTCGAAGTAGCGCTCCCGCGAATCGCAGCTATCGGCATTCGAGATCAGAGCTTGGACACGCGCATAGGATCCACTCGGGTCGTTGGGGTCCGGGGGTACCGCGCGGTTTTCGATCTTCGCGTAGCCGCATCCGCTGTACTCGAATCCGCCGAAGATGAACTCATCCTCGAAGAGCGGCATCGCGGTCAGCAACGAGCTCTTCACCATAGACAGGCGGTCGTTGCTGACATGGCAATTGGTACAGTCGGCGGTGATGCCCATGGTGACCGATGAGTCGATCCCGACAATCGCGTTCGGGCGAGGAAGCACGTCCAGAGGGTCCCAGAGCTGAGCACTCGCCACCATGGGCGACAAGGCCACAAGCATGAGCGCGGAAGCTAGAGTTCGAAACATCCCGGCCATGTTCGCAGAACTGATCACGACCTGAACAGGAACCGGAGTGGTCAAACCGGCGCCGCCCACCGACCTTAAGGGCCCGATCGGCAATAAGATGGGCCCTTCGCCAGCTCAGTTCGCGTGTGAATTTCCCCTTGGCACGAGAACCCCGACCGTGAGCCTTTTCTCGATGGGTGGGAGTTCTGGTGCGGTTGCTTCGACAAGGATCTGAACCTCGACGATCTGGCCGTAGTGCCCGTCGACCGATGAACCGACAGCCGACTGCGAGAGCTGGCCAAGACGGATGCCGACGCGCACGCGGAAAGCGCCTGCGAGCGGGCCGGTGACCGGATAAGCGCTCGGAGGCACGAAGTCGTGCCCAGGCGTTAGGTCATTGAAAATATCCCAGTTGGCGGTCGGGTCGAGCAAGACCGCCGGATCCTCGGTGGCAATCTTCGCCATCGCGGCGTTCAGGCCGTGATCGAGCGCGCCGTCCATCTCGACGGTCGCGCGCACCAACCTCGATTCCTTCATACCGAAAGCCGTGTCGCGTAAGGACAGGCCTACGCCGATCACGAGCAGCGCGAGCAGAATCAATACCGCGTGAAGAATGTAGCCCGCACGATCTGCGATCCTTTGAGAACGATCCATAGAGAGTCGCCAGCGCCGTCTCGACAACACCAGGTTCGCACGGCTCCTCCCCAATCTTCTATGCGCCGCTGTGCCCAGCCGTATCCGCAAGAACCAGATGGACCTACATGATTGACCGGCCAACGGTCTGGAACCGCGCGCACGGAAATCTCAGGTACTTGAGTCGCCGTGGTATCGAATCCAGAGATAGCCGATCGCAAAAACACTCTGAAGGACGATGCAGACGACGCTCATCGCCACCAACCACAGCCGCGGTCGCGAAGAGGCCGGCACCTCGTCACCAAGGACCGCACGGTGATTGAGCAGTGAGAGCAGAGGCGCGGTCAGAAAAGAGAGCGTCGTCGCCACATCGATCATCGCCTTGAGCGACTGGAGGAAGAGCGCCAAGACCAACACTGCGACCAGCCCAAGAACAACGAGGCTCGCCCAGTACACTCGACGGCCTCGCGCTTCATCGAGCTCGAACACCGCGGGATCCTCAGGCCGGCGAAGACGCGCCTCGAACGTCGAGAGCGCACGCGGAAATCCGTCGAGAACCGTCAACGTCGTCGACAACATCACGGCGAATGCAGACACGCTCACGATGGGACCAGCCCAGGATCCGAGCGTCTCCGTGTAAAGGCGAATCACGAGCGAGGCAAACGCTCCCGCCTGGTCGGGGATCGGCACGTTTGACCCAAAAAGTACGCCGGCACCCATGAGGACGAAACAGAGCGCGAGCGCGGCCGTGCCCACGTATCCGATATGAAAGTCGAGCGTCGCTTCCTTCAGCGTCGGACGATGTTGAGTGTCCTGTCCACGGGCCAACGTCCAAAGCGAATGCCACACGGAAACATCGATCGCGGACGGCATCCACCCGATGAGCGCGGCGACGAAGACAATCGTCGTCGCGTTCCATTCAATGGACAGTGGAACGATCGCGAGCGAGCTCCAATCGACACGCGGCAAGACGAGTATCGTCGCGGCCAAGGTCGAAACGGTGAGTACGGCCACCAAGACCTTCGTGACGCGGTCCAAGACACGATAATGTCCGGCGGCAAGCATGAGACCACACGCAGCGATGAGGAGCCCCGAGGTCACGACCGGGCCAACGGGCAGCTTGAACGTGGCGATGGCGAGGCCAGCCGTCACCACCGTAACCCCCGCCTGGATCGTGAACATCGTCGCGAGCGTGAGCATCCCATAGAGCAGAAGCGCCCAGCGGCCACGGCGACGGTAGCCTTCGAGGAGGGACATCCCAGTCGCGGCCGCGTAGTGCGGACCGAATCGAAACGCAGGATACTTGATGACGTTCGCCGCGATCACCACGCCGACCAGTGCGAGGCCGTAGCCTGCGCCCGCACGCGTCGATTGGACGAGATGCGAGACCCCCACCGCGGCTGCTGCGAACAGAAGGCCTGGACCGAGCGACTTGAGCCAATGAGCGTCAGGACGCTTGCGCATGTCAGTCCATGGCCTGTCGGCGAGCGCGTGTCAAAACATCTCAGGGCCATGCTCGGTCACGGTGGCCCGTCCCGCCGAGTCCTTCATTCGGAGTCGCGTCTTCAGGTTCGGAGCCTTCGGGTCGCGAAGCTCAGGCGCCTTGCGCGGCCGCAATCGTCGCAAGCACGGCGTCGGGTCGCTCGCCGATCACCTCGTGATGTGAGACGACGATCCGAACCAGCCCTGGCGTCTTCGCGAGGTCCGCGAGTCCCTTCGCAAAGGCGCGCCGGTCCTTCACCAAGAACAGGCGAGCGATGCGCGAGACCCGCGGTGCTCCGGTCGACTGCGTCACGTATCGCAAAACGAAGCCCTCGAACCCGGGCACGTGCGGCGCGTTGAAGATCGCATCGTTGAAGACGAGCGTGACGCGGCTCTGATGCCGCACAATAAGCACGCCTTCGCGGTCCTGCGTACCTGACAAGTGCTGGAGCGCGACGTCGGGATCCGAGGGGTACGCATCGAAGGTATGATCCACCGGTACCACCTTGGCGACCGCGCGGACCGCGGATCGCGGGCAAACGACCTTGGCGTTCGGATACCGATCCTTGTAGACGCGGGCGTCGAGCCGATGAAAGCGATTCGGAATCACCAGGAATGCAACCGGTCCCTCGTGGTCGAGTCTCGCCATGCATTCCTCATCCAGCGCGATCGCACTGTGCACCACGAGGCCACCGTCCGAACGCCTTGCCACGGTCATGACCCGCTTTAGAGCGTGTCCCGGCAGCGAACCTTCGACCCGCCAGAGGTTGGACTCGAGTTGCTCGAACGGACCGTGCGGCATGACCTTCCAGTGCTTGTAGGCAGTGCCCATCGCGGTCGTATTGAACGGAGGGCGCGGCGAGTCAACTCGACGCATGCGCCCGCGACGTCACGCCTCAGGAACAGGTCGTCAGTGGATTGCCGCAGTATTCACCCGACTCAAGCCAACCCTTGAGCTTCGACGCACTCTTGGGTCTGTCGACGATGACGAAGACGCGGGTCCCGATGCACTTCGTCACCCCGATCACTCGGTCGCCGTCCTCGAGCTGGATCGGCTTGCGACCAGGCCGCTTCAACTTTGGCAGGACAGAATCCTTGGGTGTCGCACCCACGATCCGGCTTTGTAGGTCCACACGCACGAGCTGACCCGAAACCCAACCCGCCTTCGGCAGCTTGAGCCCCTCTTTGGCCCCCGCAACCTCCACCGACTTGAAATGCAGCCAGCCTCGCTCAGCCGAGTTGATCGTGAGCATCACGGCGTCGACATCTTTGGTGGGCAAGACGCCAAGCGCCGGACTTCGCGTCGTCGGTTTCATGCGAACGTTCAGCCCCTTGGGATCTGGATCGGCCACATAGACCTTGACCGCACACGAGACCGGGGGGTCTGCAAGCGCCGCGGAGACCCCAAAAAACGAGGTCCCCGCGGGATCGTGGGTCGCGCGGAAGAAGGTGAAAAGGAAGAGGAAGAGGAAGAGGCGGCACGACCTGGACCCGAGGCGACATCGAAGCATTCTTCGAGGATCACCCGCCGACACGCGACGCGCAAGCCCGCCACCGGCAGCACAGAGCAAGCAGCCGGGCCATCCTTGAAACGACTTCAAGGGCGCAGCCTCTACAGCGTGTGGTCGAGGAACCAATCCAACACGTCGGTTGCTCGGTTCTGAAGCGGGCAGCAGTGCCCAACGCCCGCGAGCTCCGCGTATCTCACCTCGAAACCCAGCCGCTCAAGAAGCGCCCGGGAATCACGCGCGTTCGACAGGAGGCTGTCGCGCGTTCCGATCAGGAGATCCATCGGAATCCTTCGCGCCGCATCCTCTTCGAGGCCGTAGCCAGGCAGCGGACAGGATGCGCCCGAAACGTGGGCCGCCGCGAACATGAGCGGTCGCTCCATCGCGACACGGTAGCTCAGAAAACCACCTTGGCTGTAGCCAAGGAGGTAGATCCGATCGGGGTCGGCGCCACCGGCAGCCAACAACGCATGCGCAGCCTCGACGACGGCGATGTCCGGGTTGCGCGACGTCGGCTGCGTGTACGCGTCCCAGTCGAGGCCCTGATAGTGCCCAGACATCGCTCGCGGGAGTGCGAGCGCGACCCCACGAGCGTCGGCGCTCGCCCGCAATCCCATCGAAACGAGGAAGTTGTTCGCCGAATCACCGTTGCCATGAAGCGCCACCGCGGCCGAATCGCCAACCTTCCAGCCGTTCGGCACGTAGACGAGGATCGCTCGGTCGAAGCCGCCGGCCTGCGCAGACACCGTGTGTGAACCCGGCACGAGTGGTTCGGCCGCGTCCGGCGGACCGCCGGTCCCGCCGTCGAGATCTACGGCATCGAAAGGCCCCGCATCGCGGCCGCGATCATCGCCCGCGTCATCGCCGGGATCGTCGCCGGCATCGTCGCTCGCATCGCCGCTCGCTTGGCTCTCAGCATCGGTCGCGTTCGCACCACCGCCGTCGACACGTGCGGAATCCAGCGCGCCCGCGTCAGCGCCCGCGTCGCGGTCTTCGGAGACGTCGAGCAAACCTCCGTCGAGCGTCTGAACCCCTGTACTCCCCGCTTCGCCCCCAGGAAGATCCGGCGAACCAATATCGCCACGCCCACAAGCCGAAGCGAGACCCAAACCCGCCGTCAAGAGCGCGACGGCAATGGCGAGCAGGAGCCCGTCAGGGCTGCGGCCACAGACCCCTGGCTTCCGGAACCCCGGCTTCCGGAGTTCGATCGGTTCGCGTCTCATTCAGAAAACCGTAGCGCGCCGGAACGAATGTCACCAGCTCGGGTTGCTCGGCGAGCACGTGCACGCCACCGGGCCCCGAAGCCGCGTCTCCGCCAGCACCATCGACGCGGCGGACCAACCCGAGTGGCCATCGAAATCCGCCGAGATAGGTCTCGGAGGGGAAGTAGAACCCAGGGATGTCGCCGCCCCCGTGCCATGCCCCCAAGATCGATCCGTCCTCGGCGAAAGCGACGAGCGTCGAATCCGGTGTCGTCACCCAGAAGACACCCTGGTCGTCGCGTGTGAGCGCCGTCGCACGCGACAGCTTACGTCCCCCAAGCGCGGTCGAGGTCGCGTCGCCGATGGGCTGCGCACTGAGGAGGGAAAACTCATCTTGATCGTTGCGGCCGAAGCGCATCAAGACCGCCGGATAGCCGTTGCGTAGGAACCAAAGCGATGCGCCATCATGGAAGGTCGGGCCGGGCCGACCATCGAATCCATAGCCGTCCGGCGCTTCAGCGTAGTCGCTCGGATCGTCTTCCGGATAGATCGCCTCGTCGGCGTGCCCGTCGCCCAGATCGACGCGCATCACGCGCGAAGCAGGACAGCTTGCATCTGCGTACAGGGACGCTGGGGCGCACATATCGACGACGTACGCGAAGCCATCTCGCACCACCGCCTTGGCCCGATAGTGGCGAAGATACGGGTCGAGCCAAAACGTCCCGTCGACCCCACCATCAACACAGTGAACGAGACGCGTCGACGTCCAGTCGCTCATCGTCGCATACACGCCAGGGCCCAGTTCGGCGTCGAGTCCGAGCACCTGAGCATCATCCGGGAGCTCGCACACTGGGATGGGTTCGCCTTCTCCATAGCGCTCGAAACGAACGACCCTTCGGTCGACCAAGAAATAGAGGCGTCCCGCCTCGTCTTCGGTCATATCGCGCGGGCGCTGGTACTCCGGCAGTCCGCCGGGAACCCAGTGCGTCGTCGGACGCAGCGCGTTTTCAACTTCGAAACGCCGCGAGGCGATCGCGCTTTGGCCGTCCTCGAGAAGAAGCTTGAATTCCGCGGTATGCACGCCGGGCGGAAGCTCGAGCGTGGAGAAAAGGAGTCCTCCACCGTAGCCATAGCCGCTCCGCCACGGTTCGTCGTCGATGCGAACTTGGATCCCCGAGGTCGGCAGATCTGTTGTCCACTGGCCATTCAAGTACACGATGCCGCTCACTGTTCCGTCGACCGGTGTCACGCCGAATCCGCCCGGTTCGAAATGAGGCTCGAGCCG
Organism: Deltaproteobacteria bacterium; assembly: GCA_016713425.1. Taxonomy (GTDB): domain Bacteria; phylum Myxococcota; class Kuafuiibacteriia; order Kuafuiibacteriales; family Kuafuiibacteriaceae; genus JADJPE01. Next base: position 866,688 of record JADJPE010000005.1, read on the forward strand.
AACGGTGTAGTTCTGAGCCTCGTTGTTGTCCCAGAACACCGACCCTCGAACCTCGTATCGGATGGCCAACTCGACGCGCGGCGGAAGCTGCGCGGCGCCATCGATTCGAAAGACCCACCGATTCGATTCGGCGTGGTTCGCGGCGACCTCTCGCCATGATTGCCAGTCATCGTCTGAATAGCGCACGACGACACGCTTCTGGTAGGCGAGATCGAGCACGCGCACATCGCCCTCCACGACACCAAGGCCATCGACGATGTGCGCACTGACGCTTCGAAGTCGAACCGGCTTCGAAGCGGTGACCGCCCCATCGGTATGGTAGTTGTTGAATGGATCCCAATGCGACCGTCCGCCCATCTTCGCGAACACGGCGAACTCCACGTCACTGACGCTGCCGTAGCCTCGGCACGTCACACTCCCCTCTTCGTCCAGCCCCCAGCGTTCGTACCCGTCGCCCAGGGCCGACTCGTATCGCGCATGCGAGACGTGCGAGGTCTTCCAGCCGTCCGTCGTAAACAGCACGCCGACCTCTTTGTCGTAGGCGTCGTTGCGAACCGCGATATCAACCCAGAACATGTGGCGCGTGCAGTCAGAGGGAATCGCGTAGGTCCCAAGCGAAATCACCTGCACCGGAGCGCGATCCGCCGCCAGTCCAGGTCGCGCGCCCAGAAGCAGAAATACGCAGCCCACCATGAAAACGAGCGTCAGAAACGTGCCCGGGTACGCCGCTCGAATCGCAACACCAGGCTGCCCCCTCAGGGCACTCCGATCGTTCATCTTTGTTCCTCCTCCGGACCCCAAAGACATCGCGCGAGGCGCGGGTGCCAATCCCTCGGATGTCGTACCACTGAGACCGAGAGGCCGAACGAATTAGGCGTCGAGCCACGCCCAATTCCGAGGTAGCATCGTGGGCATGGCCTCGGGTGCGCGTCTCAGATCTCTCAGCTCTCTCGGATCTCGCAGAATTAGGACCTCGATCGTTCTTGCCTTTGCCGCATCATTCGGCCCGCCGTCGGAGAGAGCGGCGACGGCCGAGCCCACCGCGATCGTTCGGGCGACAGCCATGGTCGCCGTGGCCACGACGCCCGCGTCGGCCGCCGCGCTGCGTCTCGAGCAGGCCATGGACGCGGTCCGCGAGGCGATCGCGACCCTCGAACAAGATGCCCCAGGGTCAGAAGCGTTCGACCGAGCGGATGCAGCGATTGCCGAGCTTTCGACGCGTACCGAGGCCGGAGTCGACCTCGAACCCAAGGACCTCGACTACGCAAAGACGGCCCTCAGAGCGCGTCGGATGTTGCGCGAGAAGCGAGCCTATATCGACCAAAAACGCGCAAAGACCGAGATTTTTGCCGTCTGGCGTGAACTCAAGCAAGAGCTGACGGATCTCGAGAGCACAGTCGAACGGGCAACCAGAAGTGTCGACCGGGCGGCGGGCGCGGAGGCGACGGAGGCGACGGAGGACGCCAGAGCGAGCGAAGCGCACGCTCGACTCGAGAAGATCAAAGCACGGCTGAGTGAAAGCAAGGTTCGCCGAGGCGGTGAGGCCGACGAGGCTTTCGGCACTTTCTTGCGCCAAGCCGGCGCGGCGGTCGATGAGCTCATTCGAAAGCTTGCTCAGCATCGCACCGCCCTCGAGATCCAGAGGGCCCGCGCGAAAATCGACGCACAAATGACGAAGCTCCACGAAGTCGTCCGTGCAATGCACGAAGCCAAGCCAACCGACGAGACGTTTGGGCGGGCCGACGCAGCCCTGCGCGACGTCGAAGCGACGATCAAAGACGCCGGGGCTCTGGCGGCCAAGGACGCCGGATTCGCACGCGACGTCGCAGCCACGAGGCAAGAAGTCGAGCGCATACAAAAGGAGGTCAGTGCGACGTTCAGCGCCGCCGGTCTCGCACGACTCAAAGAAGAGCTCGAGCCGGCGCATCGGGCGCTCAAGCAGATCGCGACTGGTTTCTCAGGCAAGTCATCCGGGCCCAAAGGCGCCGCCAACGAACCGGTGCCGAACCAGCAAGAGAACGAGCGAGAGAACGAGGAGTTGGCGGAGGCGCGCACCGCCGCCATCGTGGTGCGGAAGCAGCTGGAGAGGTTTCAGGGTCTCATCGCCCGAAGCGACGCAGTGAAGAAGTATGCGCACGATGTTCGCGAAACGCTGATCGAAGTCGAGACCCGACTGCAGGCTCGTGCTTTGGTTCCGATCGAGGAGGCCATGGATCGCGCAATGTCGGCGTTGTCGGCGCGCTCGCCCACGGAAGAAGCCGTCGCCGAAGCCGAAGGCTTGATCGATTCGTTGCGGCCGGTGCTCTCGCTCGGCGAGACGCTGGAGCGCGAGTCGCGGGCTTACGCACAGCGAGCACAACAAGCGCGAAAGAAAGCGGAGGCGATCACGAAGAAGATCTCGAGTGCACGCATGGCTTCGCTCGTTGCAACGCAGGCGAAGGCCCTCGATAAGGCGCGGCGAGATCTGCTGACCGCCATCGACGCCTTGAAGCGACGCGATCCCTCCGATGAGCAGTTCAAGGAAGCCCGAACAGCCCAGATTGTTCTCGAGAAGACGCTCGAACGACTCGCTTCGGACCGCGAGATCGAAGCCGCCTTCCGACGAGACAAGACAACGGCGATCTTGCGTCGCGACAGCGCGACGCTCGCAAGGAACGCATCGCGCGAGATCGATCGGCGAATGCGCGAGGTCCAAGCCGAAAGACAACGCGGCCTCATCGAACCGAGTCTGAAGTTCATCGCCAAGGCGCTCGAGAAAGTCGGACGGCAACCCTTGGTCGACGAAGCGACTCTGGATGCGATCGAGGCGAAGCTTATCGAAGCCCGGGCAGCGCTGGCGGCGGGAGAGACGTTCGAGCGTCAGGTCTTCGACTACCGGAAGTGGGCGCGCGACGCAAAGCGTACGCTGCTCGCCCATGAACGTGATCTATCGAAGCGCCGGTTTGCGCTCGCGCTCAGTCTCAATCGTTCCGTGCTCGACGACGGGCTCGCGGCCGCGCGCGACGCGATCGCCAAAAGCCTCGCCCTCGAGGCAACCAAGACAGAGGTCGATGAACTCGCGGAAAACTTGGAGGCCGTGCGACGATCGTTCGCGGAAGGTATGAAGCTCGCGGAGAGCGATCGCACCCATCGAGCCTATTTGACGCGGGTGCAGCAAACCTTTGAAGCGATGGCCCCCAAACTCGACCTCGCGCGAGCGCTCCTGACCCTGCGCGAGAAGATGTCTCGAGCGGCCTTCGGTGCCGAGACGAGCCTCGAGAAGGCCGCTTCGGCCGCGAGTTTGGCGGAGCAGAAGCGTCTTCTCGACTCAGCCATTGAAGATCTCGAAACCTGCCAAGAGGTCGGGACGTCGAGCCTCGACAGCACGCCCGAGGTGGGCACCGCAATGCTCGTCTGGCGTGCCCCCGACGATTCATCGACCCAGACCCTGAACACCAAGGCCTTCGTCGCGCGGTGCTCCGAACGGCTGGGTACAACCAAGGAGACGCTTAAACAGGTGACCGGTCTGCTTGCGTTCGAGCGAGGCCCGAAGCGAACGAGCGAAGCCGCCCGAGAACGGCTTTCACGGGCAAGCTCGGCCTCGGGCGCCGACGCCAAGGCGCTCTCTCAAGAGGCGCTCAGCCTCTTCGAGGAGTGCATCTCGTCGGGAAAGATCCTCGAGTACTCGAACCCTGAACTCAAGGACCGCACGTTCGAGGTCAGCGGGCGCCCCGTCACACTCTCCGCGTTGGTGAAGGCGTGCACCGCTGAGAGCAAGCGCCTCCGGAACGCGCAGCCGTAGCGCCCGGTCGCAGACTGTCGTCTGAGATTCGCCAGGTTGCTGGGGTTCGGCCGCCAGACGCCCCGCTGAACGGCGCGGCACGTGGCTTGCTGTCCAAGGTGCCACGCATGGCATCGCCAAACCCGAGCCCGAAGCACCACCGGCCTCAGAGTCCCGACCCTGACCCCGCAAGTGAGCTGACCGAGGGCAACACGCGGCCACGATTACGAGAAAACCCGTCGTCGCTCGGCCAGGCGGTGCTCGACCAGCTCGAGTCGGTCGGGCCGAACCGACACGAGTTCAAGGAAGGCGCCGCGGCGGCGATTTCCGAAGCATTGGCCGAGGCGTGTGCCGGACCGGAAGATCCGACCGAGGCCATTCGGGAGCTGATTGCGCTCGCGATCGTCTTCGAGGAGCAGCTCGGGCAACCCAACGAAGCAGCAATGATCACCGAGGCGCTCAGGGGCTCACCGGGCGCGATGCGGGTACTGCGGCGGAGCCTCGGCGTCCCGGAGCCACCACCCGAAACCATGGCACGGCCGGAGGCTCGTGCTCTGCTCGGTGTGAATTCGCCAAGAACGGCACCACTTCACGACGGTACGGCGCCAGAGGGCTCCATGCGATTGCGCACCCTGGTGCGTCCCGCAGGGCCGCAGCGTCACCCGGCCGCCCTTCGCAGAGAAGCCTCAAACCGGCCCGTGACCCAGAAGCCGGCGAGCAAGGACGACCCAACGCGAGATCGCCCCCGTCCCCGACGACCAACCTCCCGAATCGTGTAGTTCAAGGGGCGATGCCCCGAGCGCCCCGAGCGCCCCGAACGCCCCGAACGCCCCGAGCGGCCACGGAAGGGTGCTTGAGCTTCCCGCGGCCACCACACGCCAGAAAATCCAGAAAAGCGAAGTGCAGGCTCGCTTGACACGCAACAGGACCAGCCACAGCCCGACAATCCGCTGAAGTGAATTCGATCCAAGCGTCTAGCGGACTTTCCCCCTCAGCCTCGCTCGCTTACGTCACGAAACCCACGGAACCGACCGGTGCGGGCCGTCTCGAGACCCCGGTCACGGCGCCCAGCGCTACAGTGATGCGTCCGGTTCCTGGCGAAGCGCGAGAGCCTCAGACCGCGTGGGAGAGGAGCGACCGCTTCGATCGACGGGAGCCTCTTGCGCCAGGGACACATCCGAAGCGGTCGACGCCTCCGAAGCGGTCGACGCCTTTGACGCCGTCGACGTCCCCGACCCCGAAGACAACGAAGCCAAGTGCGGCGCTCAAGCTCGAGCTCGAGCAGGCCATCCAAGAGCACTACCCCCTGGCGCATCCAAAGCTCCACGTGGTCAGCGGCCCGCTTGCGCTCGACAGCCTGCAAAACCTCAGCCGCCGCGACGAAACCGGGCGGCTCAAAGTCGCGGCGCTCGCCATCCCATACGGACTCGACGGCCCATGGGTACACTCGCCCAACGCCCGCGCCCGCGGCTTCGTCGTCAACCTGAACGAGGCGCTCGCTGAGCACGCCAACTTGACACGCCTCCTGCTCGACCGCGGCGTGGAGGTCTACCTCATCAAGCCCGACGCCAAGGCATCGGAAGCGGTCTATGCCACGGACGTCGTGACAACGATCGGCCGTCGGGCCGTCGTAGCGAGCCCGCTTCACCCCACGCGCCAAAGGGAGACGGCCGAGTATGCGGGCGGATTGCGGCTCTCGGCCTTTGGCCCGCCCAACCAGGAGGGCCCAGTCGAGTTCGGCGACGTCATGCTGTCCAAGTCGGGCGACCGGCTGGTTGTGCTCCAAGGCGTCGGAAGCTGGCGCGGAACCCCAGCATCATTCGACCGGCTGGATCGCGCGCTCGTCTTCGAAAGCGCGAACAACGAGCTCGGCGAACACACCACGGGCGTCGTCCACATCCCGGTCCGGCTGTCCGGCGAGGGCACCCTCCACCTCGACTATGTCCTCAACTACGCCGGCGAAGGTGCCTCGCGGGTCATGACCGTCTGTCCGGAGGGGCTCGCGAATCCCAGCGACGTCGAGCGCCTGGCTCGCGTCCTCGAAGTCCCGAGCGAACGCATCATTCGGATCGACAAGGCCGAAATGCTGGCTGCGGCCGCCAATCTTGCGAGCCTCAGCCCAACGGAGGTCGTGGTGGCCAAGAACCCGAAGACAGCGCGCGTTGCGAATGCCATTCGGGCGCTCGGCCTCGATGTCATCGAGATTCCATACGAACAGATGACCCAAAAGGACGGCGCGATTCACTGCAGCATCGGCCAACTCAGCCGAGCCTGACCCGAGCCACCGGACGAGACTGCGTGACATCGCACCTGCCTTTGGGGTACTGAGCGCACCGAGCCTGAATCTGGACCATTCTTCGTTGAGTGGTTTCACCCACTTTAGGACAAGAGGACTTATCCGATGGCACAACTGAAACCTGGCGTAGTATCCGGCAAAGATTACCTATCCCTCGTGGGCGCGGCCAAGCAGGGCGGCTATGCGCTGCCCGCGGTCAACGTCTCGAGCAGCAGCACAGTGAATGCAGTCTTGGAGGCAGCGGCCAAGAATCAGTCGGACGTCATCATCCAGCTCTCCAACAGCGGCGCGCAGTTCTACGCGGGCCAGGGGATGCAAGACGGCTTCAAGGCCAAAGTCCTCGGCGCGGTTTCGGCGGCGATGCATGTTCATCTCTTGGCGGAGCACTACGGCGTATGTGCGGTGCTCCACACCGACCATGCGAACAAAGGACTGATCCCGTGGGTCGAGGCGCTCCTCGACCATGGCGAGGCGTACTTCAAGCAGCATGGCAAGCCACTGTTCAGCTCCCATATGCTCGACCTTTCCGAGGAGCCGATGGACTTCAATCTCGGGGAGTGTGCGCGCATCCTCGGGCGCATGGCGCCTCTCAACATGAGCCTCGAGATCGAGCTCGGAGTGACGGGCGGCGAAGAGGACGGCATCGGCCATGGCGACCACGACGCGAGCGCCGACAACTCGCACCTCTACACGCAGCCGGAAGATGTGCTCCAGGCCTATAAGAAGCTGGTCAACATCGGGCATTTCTCGGTGGCGGCTTCCTTCGGCAACGTGCACGGGGTCTACAAGCCCGGCAACGTTCAGCTCCGACCCGAGATTCTGAAGAACTCGCAGACGCTCATCGAGAAGGAATGCAAAACGGAGCCAAAGCCGCTGAACCTCGTCTTCCACGGCGGGTCCGGCTCGGAGAAAGAGAAGATCAGCGAAGCCGTCAGCTATGGCGTCTTCAAGATGAACATCGACACCGATCTTCAGTTCGCCTACTCGGAGGCCATCGGCAAGTTCGTGACGGACAACCCGCGTGCCTTCAAGTATCAAATCGATCCGGAGACCGACAAACCGTACAAGAAGTTCTACGACCCCCGAAAGTATCTGCGCGCCGCCGAGCAGAACATGGTTGCTCGACTCGACGAGGCGTTTGCGGACCTGGGATCGAAGGGCAAGTCTTTGTGTCGGTAGGCGCCAGCGTGCTCGCTGCCGCCCCCTACCCAGGCTCCCTCGCTGTCGAGCATCTTCATTCGCCGGCGTAGATTCAGGTCGCATAGACCGTCGTCACCAACAAATCCGACGATCCTTCATCCCCATCACGGCACGAATCGCGTGCGCGCCACTGAGGTGGACGGGGTCGCGTAGCGTGCGGAGGAGGACTTTGGGGAACGCCGGTGGTCTCTTGAAACGACTGCGGTCACGGGGCCCCAATAGGCAGACGGGCGGTGTCTCAAAGAGCCTGCGCAACGTCCGGCCGGTCCTCCTCCGCACGTTACGCGACCTCGGCCACCGTCAACGAAGCCTCCGATTCCCGACAATCTCTACGCTACGCTAGTCCTCAAACAAGCGCGCCCCGCGCTCTGTTCACGGATCAAGAACGAAAAGCTTTCGATAATTCGAGCGTGCGATTCAGCGTCATGTTGCGTGGTGACACCGATTTCGCGCTGACGGCGGCGTTCGACCGCTGGCATGACGACAATGTTCAGTTCGTCTTCGGCGTCGATGCCCGGAGATCCGATATTTCTTCTACATCACCCATGTGACCGAGCTGAGCTGGCTTGGAACCAATGGCAGCACATCTTCTTCCGCCTGGTCGGCGCGCACCATGAACCGAGAATGGAGGTCAACGACAATGACAGCGTGATGATCCGACCGGTACCGCCGGAACGGAGATCCTCGTGCTGCGCGTCGTTGATCCTCCGACGAAGATGCGCGACGGTCTTAAGCAAGACTCGGGCCCATTTTCTCGCTTGTTTGAGGGCTAGTCGACGACGGAGAAGCCGTACTCGGGTGAGTTCGCGTAGGCGTTGTCGCCGTCCAGCCTCACGCTCAGACACTCAAGATAGTCATTTTGGCCGTTTTGGTTCGCATCGACCGCGCCTTCATAGTCCGCGAAATCGCATTCGAGCACGACAACGCCCCAGGTCCAGCGCGTCCCCGCACTCAGCGACGAGAGGCTTCCTTGGGCCTGCCCACCGGTGCAGCTCTCACCGTCGGTGATCGCGCCTCCGGACATCAGGCACGTCGCGAGCCTGCGGACATCGAATGTTCCTCGTCCGGCCGGAAGGCTCGCCATGTTCAAGCTCGTGACAGAACTAGGCAGCGCGTACACGACATCCGGGAAGTCCCACTCGCCTTCGTAGGCACCGATCCAGACGGCATAAGACCACGGAGCACTCACCGGGCCGTACGCCGAATAGTCCGCCCACGACAACGTCGGTGCCTGGGCTACGCCAGTGGACCCGTCATCGGGTGCAATCAACGTGACCGGGCGTGTGAAGCGAAGGTCGACGGTTAGATCCTGTGTTCCGTCGAGCTCGCGACGCCCGATCTCGTAGGTCCGGTTGTTCTCGCGGTCGCCCGAGCCGTCGACATCCATGAAGACGTTCAGCTCGAGCTTGGTTCCGGGATCGCGTCGCAGCGTCTTGAGGGCGTAGTTCGAAGCGTCGGCCGGGACGACGAGCGTAGACAACTCCGACCAGTGCTGATTGTCGCGCACGGAGAAGTAGTACGGCCCGCTTGCCGACGATAGGTTCTCGATCGAGCCCTGGATCGTGATCGTATCGGCGCCATCGCTGTCGCTGAAGAAAGCGCTGCGAATACCTCGGGCGTAGGCGTCGACGTCAACGTCTCCACCCTCGGGGTCTTGATCGTAGATCTCGAGCTCGAACACATAGCTCGTGTCGTCGGAAAGAAGAGGCGCTTGATAGCTGGGCACGAGCGTCTGGTCGGACTCGACCACCGCACTCTCAGGTCCATGAACCCAAACCCGATACGCAGCCGCACCCGGTACCGGCGACCAGGTCAGAAGCGGCGCCAGGGCAGCCGGAGCGGCGCCCGTGGGCGAGGTCAGGGGTGTGTTGCGATCGAGTTTGACGACGTGCTCGAGCGTGTCTCGTTCCTCATGAATGAGATCGACCGACGGCACACGGTAATGGAGGATGTAGTCGCCCGCCAGCGCATCGGTTGGATTCGGAATACCAGCCGAGAAGCTTCCATCGCCGATCCCATGATCATAGCTGAGCCCACGATTGTCGGCGGCCTCCCCGCATCCACCATCATCCCTCAAGACGACATACGAACCATTGGGGAGCAGGACGAGTGCATCATCCTCCGCCGGCCCGGAGTCGGTACGAGCGGTCATGTGAAGGAAGTAGCCACCGCAAAGGCCTTCACCTGGGATCCAGTTGTTGTCGTTCCCCTGAACACCGGGCGGATAGGGCTGGGCCGATTCGTTCTCCGTGTAGACGTTGAAGTCTCGGTACGCGGACGATATCGAAGGCGCCCCGAGAACCAACGCATGCCCCGATGAGTCTCCGGACGTCACGACGATAGCGCTCGTTGCCGGCGACTGCGGATCGACCGGGATGCTCGGCAATCCATCCGGATCCGTCTCGTAATACGGCCCGCCCGCATCACGAAACGCGCGGAGGTAGTAGGTTCCGGCGGCCACCTGAAAGCTGAAGGGTGCCGCGCTGAACACCTCACCCACCGTCGCGGTGAGCACGACCTCCTTGATCGGACGGATGAAGCTGTCGTCATCGTAAAGACGAACCCGGACTTCGTCTCCTGCATTCAGCCCATCTTCTTGGACGACGGAGCCTGAGAGATGGTGAGGCCGGTACGTCACGACCACGTGGGCGGCGGTTGAAGTCCGGGTATCGATCGACTGAACCGCCTCGATGCGAAGCGATGCGCCTTCGGTCGCACCGACAAACGAAACGACCGCGTCGAAGTCGCCGTTCGGCATGGCCGTCGTGGTCGACATCCCGAGTTCGTCGAGCTCGTGAAACACGCGTACGACAACCTCGGCCGACGCCTCTGCGTGACCTGCGACGCGCACTGGGCTTGCGACTTCGGACGCCGCGCTCGGACGCACGATCGTGGGGGGCGCCAAAACATCCGTGCCCGCGTCTGAAGTGCTGCCGTCAGAAACCGCGGCGTCCGTCGTCACGGCAGCGTCCGCCACAACGGTGGCGTCCGCGCCATCCACCGACCCAACGTCACCCGTCGATGCGTCCACACCGACACCGGCGTCTCTCGCCGGCACCGACTCGTCGTCGTCGTCGCCACAGGCGCTCAAGGTCAGGATCGCGACAAGCGCGATCGGGAACGTCCGAAGGGACGAAATTCTCATATCCAATCCTCCATCAAGCGTAGTTGTCATGCTCAACGCACCGCTCATGACGCTGCGCCGACGTGAGGTTGGTAACATGGGTCATCCTAGCGGGCTACCCTGCCCCGTATCTCATTCGTCGGTCGGTTCGCATGTGCAGCGCGCTCGGCACGTCGCGCTACATGGGCTTCCCGTCGTACCGTTGTTCACGCCATCGTCGCAGGTCTCGGGACCATTCAATACGCCATCGCCACACCGAGGTCCGAGAGTGCATGCATCCGTGCACCGACCGTAGGCAGCGACGTTTCCCTCGCCATCGTCGCACGCTTCTCCGTGCGAGATCGTGCCATCGCCACAAAAGGGCGCCCACTGACAGCCGGGCCCGCACGCGCGGATGGATCCGCCATACGTCGCGACGTTTCGCCCATCATCGCAGGCCTCGAACGGCGCCTGAACGATCTGATCGCCACATCGAGGTCCGAGCTGGCATCCCGGGAGACAGCCACCATACCGTCCATCGTTGACGCCATCATCGCACGCTTCGTTCGAGGCCACGACGCCATCGCCACAGACGCTGGCGCACTCGGTCGTCGCAAGCGCGAAGCCGGACAACGTCAAATTGAAGTTGGATTCGGGCTGATGGCGCTCCGCATGAAACAACGCCACCTCATACAGGCCGTGTTCTTCGAGTCCCAGCCGATCCGCCATCGCGCGATCGAGAACGATCGTCCCACTCCGCCGCGGATGGAGCCCACCGAGATCGAGCGCGAGCTGTCGGTTGATGAAGACGAAGACGTCATCGTCCCCCGAAAAAGAAAGCGTCTCACCTCCTTTGTATTCGAACCAGTAGCGAATTTCGGTCGTGAATCCGAAATTGTGCCTCCCACCTCGCTTGTCCCAGCCGCGCTGTTCGAGCACCGCCCCCTGAGGCCCCACCACGAAGCCGGCATCATCGAGCGGAAAGAGTTGCGCACCTGTTGGCGGAGGTGCCGGATAGTAAAAAGCGTCGCCCGAACGGATCAGGCGAAGGCGCGTCGCGAGGGAGACGTTGGTCCCCGGTATATCGCGATACCATTGTCGAAAGGCCGCCTCGCTCGTCGTTTGCGCACCAAACGGACATGCCCGCGAATCCAGAACGCGACCGGCCTCGCATCGTCCCGTGTAGATAGGCTTTCCTTCGCTGTCGAGGAAACGCTCCACCAAGCCGGTCGTCGCCTCGTCACCTCGGAAGATCTCGAAGTCCGGATGACGCACCCCCGTACCGGTCGGCAACGCGACAAAATCTCGAAATACGACGGGGACCTCGATGGCCTCGCCAAGTTCAGTCGACGTGCGCGCGCACTCGTACCCCGTCTCGATCTGACAAAGATGAGAGCAGCCATCGCCGTCGAGCACGTTTCCGTCATCGCAATCCTCGAGATCGCCGGGGAGGATGATGCCGTCGCCGCACCTCGAACGACACGGCCCTGGGCCGGGCGGACACTCCGGCTCGGTCTCGCATCGCGCGTTGCAGCCATCGCCATCGACGTCGTTGCCGTCATCGCAACCTTCGAGGCCCTCGCGCACGCCATCACCACACCGCGTGATGTGACAGTTACCCTCTCGGCTGCAGCTCCAGCCACGTTCGACGCGACACGTGGATGCACAGCCGTCGCCCGCCACCTCATTGCCGTCGTCGCACTGCTCGACGCCCGCGACGACACCGTCCCCACATCGAAGCGCGACGCACGGCCGACCCGGGGACGGACAACTCCATCCCGTTTCGAGCTGACAAGTCGGACCGCAACCATCACCGGCGACGACATCGCCATCATCGCACTGCTCAGTCCCAGCAACGAAGCCATCACCACAGGCGACCGTCGAGAAGCAGGCAGCTCCGGGCGTCGGACAGAGAGAATCGGGCTCGAGCTGGCAATGCGGACTGCAACCGTCGCCGCCCATCGTATTGCCGTCGTCGCAGGTCTCGCCCAAAACAAGGCTCAAGCGACCGTCCCCGCAGAAGGCAACTCGATCGCAGGGCGCCCCATCGACTGGGCAATCCCAGCCCGGCTCACCTTCGCACATCGCGCTGCAGCCATCGCCCGAATCGAGGTTGCCGTCGTCGCACGCTTCGAGCATTCCGCGGACGCCATCACCACAGAGGCTCTCACGCTTGCACGCGCCGCCCTCTCCGCTCGACCACCGCGGGCAAGACCACCCCGATTCGACCTCGAGACAGTCCGCGGAACATCCGTCGCCGTCGACTTGATTGCCGTCGTCACAAAGCTCATCGTTCTCGACCCGTCGATTTCCACACGCCGCGCCGCTCAAGGCGCGGCTGTCGACTTCGTCCGTTGGCACCGGCGCACCGCGTTCATCGGGCCCAACCCCACAGCTTATTGTGAACCCCAACACAACGATGGCCGCTGGGAGGTTCGAGCCCTCCCAGAGACCTGACAAGACTGAGATCAACCCCGCGAACCTGCGATTCGACGTCGTACTCATGGCAACGCTTTGCACTCCCTCCACTCGGCGCCCAGTCACCCGAAAGCGCAGCCGGCGCAGTCGACCGGTGGTTCGCCAAGTGCTTTGGATCAAGGCGCAGGAACGGGCTCAGGTCGAGCCGCACTTCGTCGTATCCGTCGTGGCGTCCGTCGGCGACGTCGCATCAGTTGGGCGCGTTGGGGTTGGGTGAGTTGGGGGGCTGGGTCGGCCGGGGAATGGTCAGGTCGAGCGGTCAAGGGTGCCGACGGATCGACCCGACACCTTGGCCACGCAGACTGTCGCGGTCCCCGGACGAGGGAGCCGGACGAGCTGGCACACACGATGCAAAGGCGATGAGGTGAAGGCTGAATCCCGTGGCGTTCCCGATTCATAGCAACCTGCGAACCCAGGACCTCCTGAACCAGCTTGGTTCGGGTGGCCCGGGTCAAAGCCCTTCCGCCCAGGCCGCCGCCACGGGTGCCGCATCCACGCCCGCAGCTGCGGCGACGGCAGCAGACCCGGCCATGAACCCGAGCCCCATTGGAACTGGGACCGGGCTGGGCACCGATGGCATCAGCGACGCGGTCCGGGCGCACATGAAGGCGCTTGGGCTCGATCCCGACAACCGCGAGCAACAGCGGCTCTACCAGCGAATGGTCAACGAGGGCTTGATCGCGTTGCCAGCGACCGATCCGAAGCCGACCGATCCGAGCCGCCAGCCGGCCAACGCACCTCAACCCATCGATGGGACCAACACGCCGGACTCGAAGCTCAAAGACGAAGGCGTTGCATCCACGAGCGGCTTCAATGACCAGACGTCGAACGAGCCGGTCGATGAGCCGGAGGTCCACGGGACACAAGGTCTTGACGACGAGGAGCTTCCACTCTCGAAGACGCTCACCGAGGAGACCGTCAAATCCTCTCGAGAGCGCAACCGGGAGCGCGAGCAAAACTACTTCCAGCAACTGTGTCTTCGGCAAGCCCATCGCGCCGCGGAGGCCAATGCGAAGGAGGCTGACACCAGGGCGGCCGAGGCGGAAAGGTTCGCATCAAACACCCAGGCGTCGGACCTCGCCCGCGATGAACGACTTGAGGTCGAAACAACAAGGCCGGTTGACGAGCCGCAAAGAGCGGACCGAGCCCCCGCGCCGAACGACCGCGCATCGTCGGGCCAGCGCAAACAGCCGACCCATCAGCGGCCGGCCGCAACATCGTCCGACTGGGGCTTCAACGACAAATCTCCTCACGAACGCGCCCAAAACGCGGCGGCCACGACATCTACCGCGTCTTCTTCGACAACGCGCGACGACGCATCAACGCGCGCCGCAGCCTCATCGGCGTTTTCGCCCTTCCGCTTCGCTCACGCAAACATTGGCCACGACGGCCCCGTCGCGCCATCGCTCGGCCACCCGAAGGACGAAAGGTCGTCGACAACACGCACCGCAGACGATTCGAAAGGGGCCGATTCTGGGCAACATCAAGCCAGGCAGGAAGCGGATCGACGAAGACGCCGTGCCTTCCAACTGAGCGACCCCATCACCCTCGGTGCGACGCAACCCACGATCGCGACAACGAAAGGGCGCCCGGGCGATCCGTCGGTTCACGCGGAGTCCGAGGCAGAACCAGACTCGACGGCAGAGCATGGCCTGTTCGACCGCGCGCCAGCGCCGGGGCTCGCGTCCACGAGAGACTCGCGCCAAAGTCCGCACATTCCGCGAACACTTCGCGCCATGAACCGATATCGGCAAGCGGAAGCGCGGTATGCACAACGGCCCGAGCCGCAAGCCACACACCGCCAAGAGGCCCGAAAGACGCTCGCGCAGAGCCAGAAGAGCGAGGCTCAGGCAACAGACAAGGCGAAGCTCGCGGCAAAGCAGCAGGTCCAAGCCGGCGTCGCGAATCTAGCCCACGCACACGAAGTGGCCGACCCACGAACCGTCAGCGCCTACCTCGCGGGCCGCCGAACCGGCACCGGTTCCCGTGGCGACAACTATGGCGCACGCAATCATCGGCCCGGAATGACCTCCCGAACGAACCGCCACGGCCTATCGGAAGCAGAGTTCGTGCGCCAGCTCTACGCAAAAGAAGACTTCGGCCACGGCTCCTACGAGGCCGTATAGCCATCCATCGGCCAGCGGTCGAGCGGCCAGGGTCAGTGACCACGAGCGATGCGCCGAGACCCGGAAGATTGTTGAGCTCGGCGAAGTCTCAAGGGAGTAAGCTGCCAGCCAGCGATCGTTTTGGGTCGGGAGCCAGTCTGTGCGGGCCTGTACTGGCCTGGCCTGAATTGGTCTTTCCGTGTTGAGTCGCGGTCTTGGAGATTCACTCATGCATCAACGCTTCCTGCGCCTCCCCATCATCCGCCTCATTTTCTTTGCGCTCGCCCCGATGGCCTTCGCGACGATCTCGGCCTCACCGCTCTGTGCTGCCCCACCGGCTTCATCGCATGCGGGCGAGGTCACCATCAGCCTCGATCGCTGGGCGGCCATCCAGCGCGAGATCTTAGAGCGCAGCCAGCCGCCAACGCCTCCCGCCGACTTTGCGATCACTCAGCGCTCGATCGAGGCGACTTTCGATCGCGGATTGATACGCGGGCGTATCATCGTCGACTTCGAGGCCTTCGATGCGAACGTCGCGGTGCCCCTCCTCGGCGCGGACGCCTCGCTCGAGAAGATCGACGTGGACGGACAGCCCTCGCCCGCCCCCCGCGACGGTCAATACTACCGGGTCCGTGTCGCGCAGGCCGGTTTCCACCGCGCTTCGATCGACTTTGCGCTCGGGCGCCAGGAGCTACGATTTTCTCGATCGTTTCTGATCCCTATACCTTCGGCGCCGATCTCGACGCTGAGGCTCACGCTTCCCGAGCCTGATCTCGAAGTCGCAATCGACGGCGGCATCATCCTCGAACAACGCACTTCGCCAAACAGCAAGACCACGTTCGTAAGCGCGGCCTTCGACAGTCGACCCGCCCTGACCGTCGCGTGGCAGAGAACCTCGTCGCACGAAGCCAATGAGACCCGTGAGATGGAGGTATCGAATCAGATGCTCGTCCGCGTGGGCGAGGATACACTCCAGACGACAACCCTCCTTCGCTTCAAGATGTTGTCCGGCGAGACCGATCGTCTCGACATCGAGCTGCCGCCGTCGATCGAGATCGGCGAGGTCAAAGGAGATCTCGTGCTTCAGTGGTACCTAAAGATGCGCGAGAACCAGGAGCGACGTCTCGTCGTCCTTCTCCGTCATCTCGTCGACGACACGGCGTCCATCGTCGTGCATGGTCAAACCGCAAAGCGAGAAGACTTGGGAACGCGCGTGCCGTTCCTCAGCGTCGAACACAGCTCACTTCGCTCTGGGTTCGTGGTCATCGAAGGACATCCGAGCTTTCATGTCACGATCGCCGAGGACACGGGTGCCGAGGCCGCCGGAATGCGCGACGTGCCAGATGAGCTTCGGTCCATCTCCGATCGTCCGATTCTCTTCGCCTACGAGTACACGAAACCGTGGCCAACGATTGAGATTGCCAGCGCACGAAACCGCGAGATCGAGCTCACGCAAGCGGTGATCGACGACCTCCAGGCGTCGACCGTCAAGACCGCCATCGGCACGGAGATCACAAAACTCCGAATGTCGATTCGCAACAACACTCGCCAACACCTCTCGGTCATGCTCCCTCGCAACGCCGTGATCACGCACGCGCTCATCGACGGCATCCCGTTTCATCCTGCGGTCGCCGATGCGCACGACAACGGCGACGATGCGCACGACAACCACGACCCGACAGGCAACGGATCCACGGAAGCCTTGACGCGCGTCCTCATTCCTCTTCGCCAGTCGCAACGTTTCGAAGCCTCCGAACACCGCGTCCACGTCGTCCGCCCCCATGAAACGCTGAGCACCATCGCCATGCTGCACTACCACTCGACCGATGCGTGGACCGAGATCGCCGCGATCAACGGATTGTCACCTTATGAGAGCATCACCGTGGGTCAAACGCTTCGTCTCCCGAGAAAGATCGGGAGCAAGTCATTCGAAGAGAGCAGCTTCGTGGTCGAGCTCGCGTACAAGGCGCCGAACTCGCCACTCGCGATCGTCGGGCATTCGACGACCGATCTGCCGAAGATGGACCTCCCCATCATGGAAGTCACCTGGCACTACTACCTACCCACCGATCTCGTTCCGCTCGCCTTCTCGAGCAATCTTACCCAGCTCGACGCAGTCCGATACGATCCCATCGAAAAGATCCTCCTATTCCTCGAGGCGGTCGTCTCGACACGCAGCGCCTGGGCCGGAGGCATGCCGCAGGGTTCGGGGAACCGAAAAGACGGCGTCTATCAGAACATCCTGAGGTCACGCCGAACGCTCTACGCGCTCGAGCAGAAGCAACAGGTCACCGAGGCGCTTGCCTCATTCCCGTTCGTCGGCGAGCGATACCGGTTCCAGCGTTTGCTCCTCGGCGAGGACAACCCGAGGATCGAGGTATCCTACGCCAACACCCACGTCGTCGACTTCGCGCGCTGGTTTGCGTTACTCACCATGACCGCGATGACCTGGGTCATCACGCGCACGTTCATGCGCCATGGCGTTCGGGTCGGTGTTCGATCGCGGGCGTTTGTCGTATCGAGCGTCACGTTCGTTCTTCTTGCTGTTCTCTCGCAGTGGGTCGTCGGCGTACTCCGAGACATGCTCCTCGGGTTCAACATCGGGCTCATTCTGTACATCGTGTCGACCGTCGACTTGAAACGCCTTTCTTCGCTCATCAAGCCCGCTCGACGCCCAGTCGTGAACGCACATGACCCCATCGACACAAGAAGCGGTGCAAACCTCAACGCGAACGCCGACGCCGACGCCGACGCCGACGCGAACGCGAACGCGGATGTGAACGCCCGTGCAAACGCCGACGCAAACGCCGACGCGGGCATCGCAGCGGGCGCGGCTCGCTTCGGCGCGTTGGTGGTCTCGATCCTCAGCTTCCGATTTTTTTCGCGCCTTCTCGTGGTCATCGGCATGTTGTCCGTCGTCCTGCTTTTTCCCCTGCTGACCACGACGGTCGGGGGCATTTCGCTCGTCGCCCTGGTTGTGTCACGTCGCGAGGTGTTCCGTGCGTAAGACCGAGATTGAGACCTTGCTCAAGACCATGCTCAGAACCTTGCTCAAGACCGTGCTCGAGGCGCTCAGGCCCCCAAGTACTTCGCTCTGTCGCGCGCTCATCGCGGCCTCTTGCGTGTTGTGCTCTGCGTCCGCAGCCCACGCCGATGAAGTCCGCCTTCCGTTGTCCACGTATCAAGAGGCCGAAGACCGCCTCGACGCACTGAAGGCGGCCAGCATCGATCAGGGTCACGAAGAGGGCGCAACCGCGGTCATCGCCGCCGCGCACTATGTGGGCCGAGTCGAAAAGGGTCATCTCCGGCTGACGGCAACCTTTTCAGCGCACCTTCCCGCCGTCCGAGGATACAAGACGGTACCGCTACTCGGCCAAGACGCCGTCATCTTGTCGGCGAAGCAGGGTACAGAGTCCATCGCACTCATGATCCGCGATGGGATGTGGGTGTGGCCGACCGCCAAGAACGGCGACGCAACGATCCAGATCGAGTTCCTCACCGCACCCACCGGGCCGCGCGGTTCGGTGGAGTATCGTTTTGGTATCGCCGAGACCTCTGTCACCGATCTCCGCATATTCTTTCCCCAGAAGGACCTCTCACCGGTCGTGACCGGCGCGGTCGTGACCGAACGCAGAGAAGTCACGGGCGGCATCGAGCTCCACGCAGTGCTCCCGCCCATCGCCGGCATCCACATCGTCGGTTTTCACGAGGTAGACGACAGTCTCGCCGCGTCGAAGGCCCAGCTTTACGGCCAGACGATGAACCTCGTATCCGTTTCCGACGATGCGCTCGAGGTTTTTTCGGTGATCAGCTACGCAATTCTCTACGCACCCACGAAGCACTTCGAGATCGAGATCCCCTCAGGGTATGAGATCTTGAGCGCCGACGGGCAGGGCGCCTTCCGCTACACCATCACGACTCAAGAAGGACGAACGACGCTCCACGGGGAGACGGCAGACGGGATCCGCCAGCGATATGAGATCTCGCTTCGACTCCGTCGAGCGCTGGCCGCGACCGAGAGCGAGCTCCGCGTTCCGATCCCCAAGCTCCAGGGTGTCGAGCGCGACTCCGGAACGCTCGCCATCGAGGCTCCGGGTCGGCTTTCGGTCGAGCGTGCTGAAGGCGATGGGCTCATGAAGATCGATGCGCGCGAGCTTCCCGATGCCATCCTGGCGAGCAGCGTGAGCCCCGTAACGCAGGCCTTCCGATACGCATCCCCGCCCGGAATCGCCACGATCTGGATTGGACGCTACCCGGAGAAGACGCTCGCGACGTCGAGCGTCGACCGGCTCGAGATGTCGACCGTGGCGACGCGCGACGGCGAGCGTATGACCCAGATGACTTTCGAGCTTCGGAACAATCTGCGTCAGCATCTCGCCCTTACGGTTCCCGAGGGTGCTGAGATC
The DNA here is from genome assembly GCA_016713425.1 of Deltaproteobacteria bacterium. GTDB lineage: Bacteria > Myxococcota > Kuafuiibacteriia > Kuafuiibacteriales > Kuafuiibacteriaceae > JADJPE01. The sequence continues at coordinate 886,036 of JADJPE010000005.1, forward strand.
AAGAGCGCGACCCTCGATGACGCACCCATCAAGCTCAGTCGCGACGCGACGGGCCGCGTTCTCGTGCCCCTCGTACGGTCGCGCGTACGTGCGGGACGACTGATGCCCCTTCGAATCCGAATGGTTGTTTCAACCAAATCCGACCGTTTTGGTCTCGTAGGGAGTCAACACTTCGCGGTGCCTCGGGTCGATATTCCAATCTCGTCCCTGTCTTGGTCCATCCACCTGCCCACGTCACTTGCTCACAGCGCATTCGACACCGGCGTCTCCAACGAGTCGATTGTTCGTGATGCTTCGTGGTTTCAGCCACCGCCGGCACCTTACGATGCGCTGGATCAACACAACGCGAATTGGACGGAAGTTCAGGCACAAGACGTCGGGAACTTGGCTGGCTCAATGGCCGACTCAGACACGAGCGCAACCCATCAGCAAGGTTCCGTGTCGGGGACGGTTCCCGTCCGCCTTCGAACACCGGCGCGCGCACCGGAGATCACGTATCGCAGGTTCTGGATCGAGGCGGACGAACCGATCGAAGGCTCCATATACTACGTTCATCGTTCGTTCCAAGCGCTCGGCCAAGCCGGACTCGCGTTGTGCATCTTCCTGCTCCTCGCCCTGGCGCCGCTCCGGCTGAAGAGCCCGACGTCAACCCGAGTCGTGGTCGCCACCGCCTCGATCGTTCTGATCGCGTGCTTTGGCTGGCCGGTGTGGCTGCTCCTCGCGATCTTAGCGCTCTCGTTCGTCGCTTGGCGCCGCGGTTGGTTCAAGGCTGCGAAGAAGCGTGTGCACGCGCGCTGGGTGTCGACCATCCACGACGGCCAAGCCTATGCACTCGCCATCGCCCATCGACTCACCGAGGATTTCTCGCAACGCCGGTCAAGGAGCGTAGCGTGGGCGATCCTTGCGCCAATCGCATCGGTTGCATGGATCACCTTCAAGGTCATGCTCTTGACGCTGATGCTGAGCATCCTCATGGGTCAACTGGCCAGCCTTCGATGGATCCTTCCGTCCCGACTCCCGTGACCCTGGCCGAGCGCGACTTCGACTCGCTGTTTCGACTCGCTGTTTCGACTCGCTGCTTCGACTCGGCTGCTTCGACTCGCTGCTTCGACTCGCTGCGTCAGCTCGCTACGTCTATTCGCTGTCCGATGGCTCGAGGCTCTTCTTTCGGATCTTCCCACTCTGCGTCTTCGGAAGCTCCGCGAGGAAGACGACCTCTTTGGGCACCATGAAGTTCTCGAGGCGCGCAAGACAGACCTTCTGCACGTCCTTTTCGGTGAGCGGCGATCCTTCCTCTTTGGCAATATAGGCGCGGATAGCGTGCCCCATGCGCTCGTCGGGGATGCCGATCACCGCGGCCTCGCGAACGCCCTCAATGCTGTGGAGCACGTTCTCGACCTCGATTGGGCTCACCTTCTCGCCGCGGATCTTGATGATGTCGTCGTTGCGGCTCACGAAATATAGCCGTCCGAACTCGTCGAAGCGGAACCAGTCGTTGGTGCATAAGATCCGCTCACCCGGAAGCGGCCCGTCTCGAAGCAGTTCGCGCGTCTTGTCGGGAAGGTTCCAGTACCCGACGGTTACGTGAGGACCGCGGACGTGCAAAATGCCAGGCTCTCCCTGAGGAACAGCACGACCGTCCGCATCGCGAAGCTCAACCTCAGTGCCGGGAATGGGGCGCCCCACCGACGTCGGATGCGAAGCGATGAGCGATGGGTCGAGATAAGCCGTACGAAAACACTCGGTTTGACCGTACATAGCGAACAGGGACGCGTTCGGGAAGATCTCGCCAAGACCAGCAACGAAGCTGGCCGGCAGCGCCGCAGCCGCGTTGGTCAGCCGCGTAACCAACGGGAAGCAAAGCGGCTTCTTGGCGTGCATCGAGAGAAGGGTCGAATAGATTGTCGGCACCGCGCCGATCATCGTCCCTTCGTGCTCAGTGAGACGGTTGAGCACTTGGGCGGGATAGCTGAACGAGCGCTCCAGAATCAGCGTAGCGCCAAGCCTCATGGTCATGAAGACATGCGTAAGCCCGTATCCAAACGCGAGAGGCAGCACGTTCAGAATGCGATGACTTTCGTCGATGTCGAGATACTCGATGATGCTGTGGATCGCGAACCCGATCGAGCGATGCGTATGCATGACCCCTTTCGGATGACCGGTCGTGCCCGACGTGTAGATGAGGGCGGCCAGGTCGAGCTCGATGGTCTTTCCATCGATGGGTCCAATCGACGAGCGATCGATCTCATCCAAGGCGATCACCGGCTGCGCGACGGCGTTGGGAACCGGCTGCGTTCCGCGAACGATGAGCACGCCCACTTGGTTTGGCTTCGAAAGGGCGGGCACGAAGTTATGTGCAAAGTATCCATCAACGAACATGAACTTGGCGCCGCTGTCGTCTAGGATGAAGCTCAGCTTGTCTTCCTTGGTTTGCGGATTGACGACCAGGAAGACACCGCCTGCCATCAAGGTGCCATAGAGAACCGCGATCAGCGAAAAGCTATTCTCCATGTAGATGGCAACCCGGTCTCCGCGCTCGAAGCCGCGTGCCATTAGGGTCGAAGCCACAGCCTTCGCTTCGCCGAGGAGCGCTTCGTACGTGTACGGCTGTCCATCGGCGATGATGGCGATCTTCTTCGGAACGCGCTCGGCCGTATAAGCCAAAGCGTCGTGGAGTCGTCGGACGGCAAAGGGATGCATGCGTCGAAAATTCTCCTTTCTTGAGTCGTGCTGCGGAGGCTATCGCTTCCAGATTTCGACCCGCGCATTGCGGCCACTACGTGGCAGCCACCGAGTTGTGGCTGCTCGTTCGTGGCGACTGAGTTGTGGCTACTGCGTTGTGGCTTCTTGGATGTGCTCTTCCTTGTTCGGCTCGTAGGGCGGCATCAATATTGGATTCTCAACGAACTGATCGTGGAGCAACATCGTGGAAAGAATGCCGATGAGGGCCATCTGATCCGTTTCGCTGACGCGATCGGCAGGACCATGCTCGAGCTTCTGGACCAGACGCTCGACCCGGTCGACATCGAACAGCTCCGTCCGCTTGAGATGGCTCTTTTCGAGACGCATCCTGAGATCCTTGGGTGCGCGCTCTCCAAAGAAAGCTTGGAGGATCGGCGCCCGATAGGGGAGCTTCGGCCGCTCCAAGATCTCCTTGGGCAAAAGATGCCCCACGGCACGTCGGAGCAGGTACTTCTCTCTGAGTCCCTGCATGCGATACTTGTCCGGAATGGTCGCGGCGAACTCCGCCACTCGATGGTCGAGAAACGGGAACCGCCCCTCGATCCCGTTCCCCATCAGCATGCGATCGCCTTGCGAATGGATGAGATAGCCCTGAAGGAAGGTCGTGATCTCGAGATACTGGGCTCGACCGAGCGGCGAAAACTCCGGAAACGCTGCCGGGAGCCGGCGAATGAGTCGCTGGGTCGGAGTCCCGTTCTTCGCTGCCTCCGTCCGCACGCCCTCGCTCAAGAACACCTGCATCCGCGCGGTATTCTCAAAGCGGAGGCGGTGGCTGTAGAGGAGATCGTCGGTTTCTTCTAGATGTCGCCCAAAGAACCCCTTCAGGAAACCTCCCGTTCGTCCCAGGTCGTGGGCAAGGTAGGGGTAGAGGCGCTTGAACGGCGCCGGACGCATGGTTGATTGCGGTGCCTTCGCCCAAAAGCGTCGTAGCTTGTCCTCCTGAAAGATCTGATAGCCGGCGAACATCTCGTCGGCCCCTTCGCCGGTCAGCACGACCTTGAAATTCGCCTCTTTGACGAGCCTCGACAAACGAAGCATGGGCGCAGGCGCGGTGCGCAATATCGGCTTCTCCGCGAGCCGCACAACCTCGCCCATCGACGCTCCGATCTCGGGGGACGAGATCTCGACGCTGGTCAGATCGGTCCCGAGCGCGTTGGCCATTTGCGTCTGAAACGACCGCTCATCGAAACGCCGATCTTCGAACTGAATTGAGAAAGATCGAAGCGTCGTCGTGCTGAGCCTTCGGACCATCGCGGCGGTCGCTGAGGAATCCAATCCCCCGCTGAGGTAAGCGCCAACCGGAACATCCGCGCGGAGTCGAAGCTTGGTCGCGTCTTCGAGCAGTTCGAAGAGCTCCTCGGCGAGCGACTCTACAGGGTCAGTACGGCACGAAGAAACGGACCGAAACGCGAGATCCCACCAGCAAGTCATGCGTGGCTTCTCGCCGGGCTTCGCCAGCAAGTAGTGGCCGGGCGCCAGCTCCCGAATCCCAACAAAGGCCGATCGCTCGGGCGCCGTCGCCCAAAGCTCGAACGTCTCGTGAAGACCCACCGGATCGATCTGTCTCGACATGCTTGGGTGGCGGAGCAACGCCTTGGCTTCCGAGGCGAACAAAAGGCGCCCTTGAGACTCAGCAATGAACAGCGGGCGAATGCCAAGACGATCCCGAGCCAAGAACAACTCCCCGCGAAGGGTGTCCCAAATCGCAAATGCAAAGGGCCCATTGAATCTCGAGAGACAGTCGGTGCCCCATTCCTCGTACGCGTGAACCAAGACCTCGGTGTCGCAGTGGGTACGAAATTCGTGTCCCTTTTCACGCAGCTCTTCCGTGAGCTCGGGGCTGTTGTAGATCTCCCCATTTTGCACGACCCAGTATCGTCGGTCTTCATTCGCGATCGGCTGGTCACCGCCCGCGAGATCGACGATCGAGAGCCGCGTGTTCACCATGCCGAGCTCTTTGTGAAGAAACAGCCCGCAGCCGTCGGGCCCTCGGTGACGAAGCTCCCCCGCCATCGAGAGCAGCAGCCCGCGATCGGGCGCCTTACCGGGTGTTTCGAGGATGCCTGCAATGCCACACATCGAGTGTCGAATCCTGGCGCGAAGGCTACCACGTCCCCCGGGACTCGCGCACTACGACGCGAACAGATTGAGCGAAAACAGATTGAGCGCAAGCAGATGGAGCGGAAGCAGATTGAGCGGAAGCAGTCTGCGCAAAAGCCGATGACTCAGGCGAAGGACGGGACATCGAGCACGAGCTCGGGTACCGCATCGAGCAGCAGAGCTTTTTGATGAAGATATCGTGTCGTGCGGCGCTTCCCGTCGATGTCTCGGTACACGCGTTCGATCTGAACCGGCTCGAGCTCCAGGACCTTCGCGACCTCGGCCGGCGAATATCCGTGGTTCTTTGCGTAGAGACAAAGATCCATCTGAGCGTAGGGCAACGAGAAGTAGAATTCATCCTGCCCCTGAGGCATCGAGTAGGTGTCCGTCGTGGGCGGGCGCTTGCGGACCTCTTCCGGAATGCCGAGGTAAGCCGCGAGCTCATAAACCTGAGTCTTATACAGGTGGGCGATGGGCTTGAAGTCGGCCAGACCGTCTCCGCCCTTCACGAAGAAACCTTGATCGTACTCGAGTCGATTGGGCGTCCCCGCGACACAGAAATGGAGGCGATCCGCGTGATAGTACTCAAGCATCTTCCGCGTACGCTGCTTGAAGTTGGTCGAGGCGACGACACCGAGATAGGCCTCGAGCGGAAGACGCTTCTTGATCGTCTGCCCATCCGGTGAGAACGCCACGATCGAGAAGATGCGATACTGATCGCCCTCGACGACGCTCGGAAGGACGATCTTCGCCTTCCAACCCGGTCCGTACTCGGGAATGGCCTTTTTGAAGAACTCGTCGCGTCTTTCGTAACACCGCGCAGCTTCGAGAATCGGGGTGATGTCCTCGAGGATCGCCGATACGCCCTGGCTGTCAGCGACTGCCCTCGAGAGCCGGAGAGTTTCTTCCGACGAGTCGCGCTCGGGCGTGAAGAGACCTTGAACGCATTCTGGGCCAAGCGCTCGCGCGCAGAGAGCCGTCGTGACGGCGCTGTCGATCCCGCCCGAGATGCCGACCACGGCCCCCTTGCGATGAAGAACGCGCCGGACCGTCTCTTCAAGACGCTTGGCAATGGTGTTCGCAACAGCCTCCGGGTCGATCCTCAATGCATCACGTGAAAGTGTTGGCTTCATGCGCTGGTCCCCTCCCGCCTGGCTAGGCGGCCTTCTTTCGCCGAACGAAAGCGCTGATCCTCTCAATCGAATCGAGATTTTCGGGAATCATCTCGGCGTCGTCGACCGTGATGCCGTAGGTATCCTCGATAAAGGTCAAGAGCGTGAGAACGCCGGTCGAATCGATAATGCCCGTCTCGAGAAACGAGGCATCATTGGCCAGTTTCGCCAGTTCGTCGGCCATTACGAAATTCTCCGCAATGAACTTTCGTACCGCGCCTTCGACATCATCCATGGTTGGGTCTCCATTGCCTCATCGTTAATCGGTGTCCGTTGTTCGTTGTTGGCTGCCGCTGTTCGCTGCCGCTGTTCGCTGCCGTTGTCCGCTGTCCGCTGCCGCTGTCCGCTGCCGCTGTCCGCTGCCGCTGTCCGCTTTCGGGTGTGTGCATCCCGGTCTCTTGAGAAAAGAGACGTCTTGATAGCGCCATCAGCAACGCGGGTTAAGGGGCCGCTCCCTCTTTTTTCGGAAACAGCCGTTCATAGGCAGATACACCTGGACGCCGATGTCCATGAAATCCCTGACGAAGGGCGCCGGCGTCGGCCGGCGACAGGCGTTCCGCGAAGGCCTTCCCGACACGGCCCGACCAGAGGACGAGATGTAGGCACACGACCTCGACGGGTTTGCCGGATTTTACACCGTGGTCCGAGCGCACATGGTGCGCTATGGTCCTCGGATGCTGGAAGCTTCTCGAATTCTACCCAAGGTTCCCAGGAAGGCTCGGGCCCTGACCCGAGCCATCGCTTTCTTCTCCGCCGTGCTCGCCCCGGTATTCGCGAGCTGCCGCGGCGGACCCACCGTAAGTCTCGAACCGGCAACGAACGCAAAGGGCGCCGCAGAGAGCACAGCGCATGGGGTCATCGGCGCTTCGGCAGCCGCCCTTTTCGACGCGCTGACACCTGAACAGAAAGCACGCATTCAGCAGAAGAAGGTGTTCTTCGGCCATCAGTCCGTCGGAGACAACATCATCGAAGGCACGCGAGCGCTGGGATTCACCTTCGAAGAGGCTTCGACGAAGGACGACTATGCCCAGCCCAAGCTTGGTCATGGGCACATCCCGGAGAACGGCGATCCGATGCGCAAGATGGCCAGCTTCGAGGCCGCGGTGAACGCGATCGGCGTCGCCGATGTCGCCGCGATGAAGCTCTGCTGGATCGACTTTGCGTCCAACAGCGACGTGGCCGAAATGCAGTCGACGTACGTCTCGACGATCAACGAACTGATCGCGAAGAACCCGGGAACGGTCTTTGTCCATGTGACGCCGCCGCTTACGACCAACGAGCCCGGCCTGAATCGTGCGCGCATCGCCTTCGGCCAGTGGATGAAGAACAGCTATGGCTCCATCGCCGTCGTGTTCGATCTCGCCGAGGCGATCAGCACCCGCCCGGATGGCAGTGCCTGCGAGGACGGCGGCGCGCGACGGCTGTGCCCGGAATACGCCTCCGACGCTGGACACCTCAACGCACTTGGCCAAGAACGTGCCGCGAAAGCGTTTCTCTACGCGATCTATGAGGCGAGCGCGGAACCACAGAAGAGTTAGGGCCCCATTCCAGCGCCCTTCGGCCTTGGCCCTTCCGCCTTCGCCCTTCGCCCTTCGCCCTTCGCCCTTCGCCCTTGGCCCTTCGCCCTTGGCCCTTCGCCCTTGGCCCTTCGCTCTTGCCTGCCCCTTTCAGCAAACCCTTCGACACGCAACGAACCACCGAAGGCGCCGATAACTCAGTCTGCGATGGAAGCCAGACTGAGCAAGGCCAGCGCCCAGCCCCAGGTGTCCCCCGCCGACCGTGAAAGGCCTTGGCCCGGATCAGGGGGCGTGATGACAGGCGCGACCCCCGCGAGGCCTCCTCAGAACGCGCCCACTCGCCTTGTCGCGACGGATGGATACGACAAGGCCGGCACAGCAAGCCATTCCGCACCCTCAACCCCATCACCAGGGGCAGCGCCCCCGACCACCACGCCAGCGACCACCGCGGCCGCCGCTCCAGCACCCACGACCAGCACAACGGCCGGGGCTGGGGCCGGCGTCAGTCCAGCCCCATCGGCTCCGGCCGCTCCGGCGGGGCCCGGGCCAGTGTGGCACCCGGTGTTCCCCGCGCACCCAGCGACGTTGGCGGCGGCGGAGATGGGAAGAGAGCAAGCGACGACGCAGGCGGCGATCAACGGCGCGATGCTGGGCAGCATGATGAATCCGTTCAACTACGGTGGCATGCTCCCGTTTGGCTACGGCGCGATGATGAATCCCTTCATGTTCGGGGGCGGCCTGGGGTTGATGAACCCGATGATGGGCATGGGCTTCCTCGGGAGCCCGCTGCTTGCCAGCCAGATCGCCATGTTTGGCGGCATGCCCTGGTCGATGATGCCGCCCTACTTCTACTACATCTAGGGCCGACGACATCCACACGCGCCCTCGCTTTGGCCCGCTGTCCCAACGCGGTCCACGGCACTTCGACCTTTGGCTTGGACCTTCGGCGTGGACTCAGCCCCGTTGTTCCGCACGCAAAGAAGACAGAGCGAGCGTCCAGCGAAGGAGCTCATCGAGCATGCCCGTCGCCGCCTTCTCCTGTTGTTCACCCGGCTCAAAGTCACCGCTATCCTTGAGATGCTGCTGAAAGAACGGAATGGAGACCGCCTCGGGAATGGGCATCATCTTCAATGTCGTCACGATCTGCTTGGCCATCTGAACCGACCGAGTGCCACCCGAAACGCCTCCGTAGCTCACGAAGGCCGCCGGCGCGTAGGCCCACTCGCGCGCTAGATAGTTCAGGGCGTTGAGAAACGCGGGGGGCATTCCGAAATTATATTCAGGTGTCACAAAGACGAAGGCGTCAGCCTCCATCATCCGTCGGCTGAAAGCTTTCGTGTGCTCGTGGACATAGCGACCGGCCCTTGGATGATCTGGTTCATCGAAGATCGGGAGGTTCGCCTCCGCGAGGTCTGTGAGACGAACATCAAAGCCAGCATGCGCCTCCGCACGTGCCCGCATCCACCCCGCAACCGCGGGCCCCTTTCGACCGGGGCGCGTGCTGACCACGACGATATCTAGCTTGGATTTTTTCATCACAACTCTCCTTATCATGCGAGTTCAAACAAGAGAATCTCACCGCGACTCGGGCGAAGACCCGACATTCAGGGGGACGGAGAAGCAGACGGACGTTCCCACGCCAGGCGTCGATCGAAACGTAAGCGTTCCGCCAAGCTGCTCCGCCATCGATCGCGCCAAGAACACGCCAAGCCCCATGCCTGCTTTGGGGCGCGTCGTAAAAAAGGGCTGCCCGACCCGCTCCAGGACGTCGGGGCTCATGCCCACACCGCGGTCTTGGATCTCAATCTCCACTCGGTCCCGAAGGAGCCGCGCGCGACAAAGAACTCGGCGGGACGTCGACCAGGCATCCTCACCATCCGGCGTCCGGACGAGTGAGTCCGAGGCCGCGAGCGCGTTCCTCAGAAGTTGAACCAGCACCTGAGTCGTGGCCTGTTCGGGCCAATGCACGGCCGACCGGGGATCGTCGGGTTCAAAGGAGATCGCGACCCGACTCGCTTCCCGTCCGAGCTGCTCCCGCGCATTGTCGAGCACCCGGCTCAACTCAATCGGCGCCGGCACCTCGACGTTCATCTCGCCGGCGCTCATCGTCATCCGTCGAAGGACGGCATGGGCACGAGAGACCTCTGCGTCGATGAGCCGCAAATCCGCCAGGTGAGCGTCCTCAACGCCGAGTTCCTCCAGCGCCACCTTCAACTCTCCCACCGCAATCCTTATGGTCGCGAGCGGATTGCCTATCTCATGGGCCGCACCCGCAGCCAGGGTTGCGAGACCAGCCAAGCGCTCAGTCTTAGCTTGTTCGTCACGTGCCAAACGCAATTCGGCCGCGAGCCGCGCCGAAAACGCAGCGACCACGATGGCGGCCAGAGTGAAGGCCGCCCACATCCCCTGAAGATGAAAGTCGTAGCCCAAACCGGAGCCAAAACCGGAGCCCGAATGGGCGTGGCCGCTCAAACGCAATGGGGACGGCATAGACAGGAAGAAGAGAGAACCGAAACTTGCGCTCGAAAGGATCGCCACGCTCCACGTCCAGACCGGACGCGCCAGGACCGCCGCCAAGACAACGTGGATCAAATAGAGGATCGAAAAAGGATTCGATGGTCCACCGGTCAGCGCAAGCAACACGGTCAAGAGGAGCACATCGAGGAGCAGAAACGCGGGGACTTCGATTCCACGCCCCCGCGAAAGATGCGTGGACACGCGTGCTGGACGTCTCGCTTCCTCACCCGTCGTCTGACCCATCGGCCAGGCGCGAAGCATGAGGTTCGTCAACGCCGTAACCAACGCAACGGCCGCGATGCCCAAGATCTGTATCCTCTCGAGACCGGATGCGTTCGACCTGCCACCGATCGCAAAGAACAGGGCGACGAGCGCCACGCATTGCCCAACGAATGCGAACCACCGCAAACGGAGGAGCAACGTCCGCGCTTCACCGCGCAGAGCCTGATTTCGCGACAATCGAATCATGGATACGCTCATCGTGCATCGAGCGCCCGCCAAAAGGTCAAGTCGAGATCGTCGTTACGACCCACCGACGTCGACGTAGCAACCGACCTGAGCCGATAGCGACTCGGCCAGCGCAATCGACGACGCACGCGCGTGCACGGGGACACGAACGCGGACATCGCAGGCGGCATCGGGCCGAACCTGATAAGAGAGCGAAAATCGGGCCGCAAGTTCCTCGTGCGACGAGACTCGCCCGTCGAGGCCAATGCGTGCGGACAAGCGGTCCCACCATATTCCATCGAGGCCCAGAGCCGGCCCCGCATGGGCTCGGAGTTCGAACGACACCATCCAGTCGTTCGGCCACCAGATCCCGTCCTTCCGCGTCCGAGTGACCGGAACGTTGACCGTCGCGTCGAAGTTCCAGCCAAGCCACCGAACAAGTTGGTGGTCGACATCGATCCCGCCGCGCACGGAAAGCGCGCCGCTCCCGAGGCTCGCGTCCGTATCATGCGAGACGAGCGCAAGCGAACCGTCCTCGGATCCGAGCAGAAGCTCCGTCGATAGCGCGCGTGTCGCCACGTACTGCCCCGTAGGCACGCTCGCCCCGATGTACGGCACGATGGAAAGCGATGGCCGCTCGCGGGTGCGCCAAGACCCAAGTGACATCAAATCTTGCCCCCCGAAGAAGTACAGGTCTCCGTTTCCTGTCTGAGTGGTCCAAGGTCCCTTCGCCGCACGAATGCGAACCATCCCGAACGGTTGCGAAACGCCGACGTAGGCGCCGGGCGCGAGCCGATAGATCACATTTAGGGTCAACACGTGAAGAACGATCGTTCCCGGACTGGGGACGGAGGTCGACACCGAACGCGGCACAACGAGCCGGTCGAAAACACTTATGCCCAACGTCGCGCGTACCCGCACCGGAAGAAGAGCCTTCCCCGTCGATGACGCCGACGACGTAGAGGACCACAGCCCAGACGAAAGCGCCGCAGATGATGCAGGCCATTCAGATGACGTCGGTGAGGTCGATGAGGTCGATGCCGTCGATGAGGTCATCGACACCGACAGCGACGACATCGATGACATGCCTGCGGAAGTCGCCGAGAGATCCTCCACCCGCCCCACCGAACCTCCGTGGTGAGCAGCGCTTGGACGACCCATCATCGTCGACACGAACACGGCGCCCAGAAGAGCGGCGACGAAGAACGGCCGCCGCGATGGCGCACGCGGCGGCATCATTCTTCGAACGGGCTCGCGAGCTCAGGGTCGCTCAGAAACGTCTGGTCGGTGAGTGTGGCCAAGAACGCGAGAAGGTCGCGGCGCTCCCCGTCCGTCAAACGAAACCCCGTCACAAGTCCACTCTTGTGGGGATTCGTTCGTCCATCTCCAGCATGGGGGCCACCCGAAAGTAGGCGCCCGCCCGCTTCGTAGATGCGAACGACGTCTTCGAGCGACGCAACGCTTCCATCGTGCATATACGGTGCCGTCACGGCGATGTTGCGAAGCGTAGGCGCGCGAAATCGTCCCATGTCCTCGGAACGATGGGTGACCGCATGGACCCCCGTATTGTCGTCCGGATAACCACCACGCTCGTCGACATTGTAAAGGCCGGTGTTGTGAAAGGCGGCGGCATCGGCCACCACGCCGTCATGGGTGGAGGAGAGCGTGAAGTTGAACCCACCGTGGCAATGGTGGCACTCGAGGCGCTCCGAGAAGAAGAGATCGAGACCTCGCTTCGCTGAGTCGGAGATCGCTTGCGCATCATGTCCGTAAACGAATCGATCGAACGGCGAACGCCCCGAAATGAGAGCTCGGCAGAAGGACGCGAGAGCCCGAATGATCGACGGCCATGCGATCGGCGCCTCGGCGTCTGGGTTGGCCGCAGCGAACAGTTCGCGATACATCGGTGAGTCTCGGAGCCGGTCGAGGACGAGGTCCTCGTGGCCGGTGACGCCGAGCTCGATCGGGAGCTCCCCGAACAGCGGCACCATCACCTGCTGCTCGATCGACACGAGGAGCGGATTCGCCCACGTCAGCGTCGCGTTGTAGGCCACGTTGGTGAGCGATTGACTGTTTCGCGGATGAACTTGGCCCGTCGACCCGAGGGCCGTCTCCCGTCCATCCGTAAATGCGCGGGCTTGAACATGGCAGGAGGCGCAGGACTGCATGCCGTTGGCCGACAACGCGGGGTCATAGAACAGATGCCGCCCGAGCTCGATCTTCTCTCGAGTCAACGGATTGTCGGCGGGGACGGACGGCAGAGGAAAGCCGTCAGGCAAGCGCAGGAGCTGCGCGATTTCTTCCGCCGCCGGGGCCCGCTCGTGACCTCCGCAGCCGATGGTCGGCGAGGCCAGCCACACGGCAAGCCCAAATACGATCGGCTCGAAGCCTCGATGGCACCTACGCATGCGCGATTCGTCCGTCGTCACCTTCACGGAGCCGTTTGCACGCGGAACACCGACTGACCTTCGCAAGCATCGATGCAAGCGCCGCTCTCGAAACCGAGGCCGAGCGCCGAGAAAACACCGGTGCAATCATCGGGCTCCGCCGGGCTGCTCATGCACCCGGGCGCCTGCCCGTGGTCCAGACTCAGGTCGGCGTTTTCGACGAGGGCTCCGAAATCGACGACAATCTCGTCGGTGCGCCAGTCGAAGTCAGCAAGCTCGATGGTCGCCAGGTTCGGACGTCCACAAGGCGCTGTCGGCGGACTCGTGGCCGCCGGAGCCGAACAGGCCGTAGACCCAATGTGAATGTTCCATCGTGTCGTCGCCGAGGCCGTTGAGGTCGAGGTCGTGTCGACGAGCCAATCGACCTTCAGGAACTTGTACCCCCCCTGCCACGACCAAAACATTCCGGGGACATTGAAGGGCGAAGGTTGCGTCGCGCTGTCGTTGTGGTTGAGCTCGAACGGAACGCCCACCGAGAACCGAAGACCCTTGCTCTGCTGCGCAACCGATGCGTTGACCGGAACGGAGAACTCGACCTTCTCGTTCACATCGACGGTCCCCGTATCGCTGCAGGCCTGGCTCTTGTCCTCGAAGTCGAGCAGCGCCACGCCCGAGCTCTGCCAACCGTTCGCGGCGGTGAGCGTCGGCTGCACCCACGCGCCTGCGCCATCCTTCAGTGCGATCTGCGAAACGAAGAAGCGCGCATCCCCAAGCTTCGCCTCGCTGCTCGTCGTCCCGAGCCCCGCGTACGATGTCGTGCACGACGCCAAGGCATCACCAACGACCGCCGAGAAGCGTAGAGTCCCCTGCACTTCGCGCTGAGTGTCCTCGCTCTTGCCGTCGCCGCAGGCGCCAACGCCAACGCCAACGCCAACGCAGACGCTCAGCAAGAGCGGGGAGCCAAGAATCCCCATCCGATTGTGCCTCAGGTCCCGGTTCCGGCCCTTTCTCATCTTCATCACGACCTCCTGCGTCCCGCACGTCCGCACGACCCGCACGTCCCGCACAGCACTCGAGCGCGTTGCCTGCCTACCATTGGCGTTCAGCCCTCGGGAGGCGGCATATTGTCGCCCCCGGGTAAGCTCTCACCCACGAAGGGCCGCCGGCGTCGGGTCGAAGACGCCCATCTCCAGGCCAAGTCGCCCGCGTCAAGGCCAAGACGCGCGCGTTGCGACAAAGGCGTGTCCCGAGAGAGCGGCGTGTAACAAGCGAAGACTGCCTCCGTAGTTGCGGTCGAGCTCGATGAACGAGACCAAAACCGGGCTCAAACACGGAGGCAACAACAGATGGCAACAACGCAAAAACTCTCACTCATTCTCGCAGCCGGCGCTGCGATCTCGCTCGTCGGAACGGCAGCCCAAGCGACACCGCGCGCCACGCAATATCGCATAACGGTAAAGAACGTGACGGCGGCAAACGTTGTTTCACCGCCACTCGTCGTGGCGCACGCGCCGGGCTACAAGCTCTTCACGGTGGGAGAGGCCGCAAGCCCGGGAGTCGCGATGATCGCCGAGACAGGCGGGACAGCGACGCTCGAATCCGAGCTCGCAGCCGATCGGCACGTCATCGCAACGAGCAAGGCCGACGGCGGACCCGTGCGGGCCGGACAGGAAACGGTCATCGAGATCTCGGTGCCCACAAACTACGTCTACTTTGGTGCGGAGCTCAACCTCGCAGCGATGATCGGGCGGAGCAACGATTCCTTCGTGTCACTTGGCAAGGCCGTAAGCCTTCGCTCGGTACGGCGTGGGCACCCGCAGGTCGTGGCGCTGGAGAACTTCGACGCGGGCTCGGAAGAGAACACCGGCAACGTCGGGGACTTTGGACCGGGCGGACATCCGACCGACGCAGCCGAAGGTCTCATCAGCTACGATCGAGGCCTGAACCCGCGCGGCGATGCCCCCGAGACTTTCGCTTGGGGCCCAACCGTGGCCATCATCACCATCGAGCTAATGTAGCTTCCAGATTGAGACTTTGATTCAACGACCGCCGTCATCCACGCGGTCCTGGTCGCCACAGTCATCCTCATCGGCCTGCTCGAGGTACTCGTCACACCCATCGACATCGAGCATGCGTGACCTGGCACCTCGATCCGCTTGTCCTGGTCTCCTCCCGATATAGCGATCGCTCCCAGCTCCATCCACATAGAGCGCAACCGCATTGACGGACGCAGCACCGACGGAGTGCGCGCCGAAACGGTGCTCATCGTCGCCCTGGAGATCAAACAGAACGCCCACGCTATAGTCGAGGGCGGCCGCGATGCTGTATCCCTCGGAAGCCAACGACTTCCCGTGAACATCGTCGCCCTTCTCATCCACCAAGATACCCGCCGCGTAGTGAACACCAACGCCCTGTGCATAGTAGAGCGCGTCGTACTGATCGCGCCCCTCTCCGTCGGAGAGGATCCCGGTTCCCTGCCAGTAGCCAACGCCCTGCGCATAGACGCCGGCCGAATAGGTATCGTCGCCGGATCGATCCCGAAGCACACCGAGCCCGCCCGACATCGCGCGAGCCCGATCGTCACTCCGGAAGCCGAACCCAGCACCCTGGCAAAGGCTGGTATTCGCACGTCCAGGAAGCTGAGGGGAAAGGTAAATGGCATCATGCCGACCTTCATCGCAACGCCATTCATCGTTTCCGGCTGCGTCGTGCGCAATGCCAACCCCACCTACGAAGCCAAAGCCCTGCGAAGTATAGACAGACGAATACGCGTCACGCCCTTCGAGATCGACGAGGAGCCCGATGCCAAACTGCGCCGCACCTTGTGATGTCGCCTCGGCTCGGTAGTGGTCGTCGCCTTCTCGATCAAACAAGACCCCGACCCCCTGGTGCGCATAGCCTTGGCTTCCGCGAAGCGAATCGTACAAGTCATTGCCGCTGAGATCGAACAGCATCGCGACGCCGTTTCGAGCCGCGCCTTGCCGGAAGGAGGTTGAAACGGCCATCCCATCACAGACTCCGTCTTGCGAGTAGCGATCTTCCGTCTCATCTCGCTCATAGCGATCGTCGCCGGCGACATCGACAACGATGCTGACTGCGTTCGCGCCCGACAGGTTGCTCGCGACATCGTCAAGGTGACGATCGTTGCCCCCAAGGTCGATGAGAAGCAGGGTCGGTTCGCTCGCGTCATACACATCGTCGGCCGCGTCGCGAACACGGATCGCGCCGGCCTCGGTCGCGAGATCGAAACGGACACCTTTCCGACCTGCGAATTCGCGCCACGAAATCGACTCGATCGCGTGCGCGATCTGTGCCGCAGCGCCGTAGAGCTGGCTGCGGTCGTCAGTGAGATAGGCGCGGTCGGGTGCGTAGTTCGGGTCATACGTCTGCCCTGAAGGATCAAAGATGACCCCACTGCCTCCATAGCGCCACCACCACTCAGCACCACGGCCGCCGTCGGTCTGCGCCGCATCGCGTGCTCGGCGCGCCTTGAGTCCCTCGGCGATCGACAGGAGCACGGGTCCGAGAGCGGCCTCCAGATCAGGCGGAAGTGCACCGACGGGCTCTTCGCACCGCGCCTCGGCACAAAGCTCTGACATCGCGGCATCGAACGCATTGTCGGCGCTCAACGGCTCCAGATTGATCGGCGTCCCCTGGAGCTCGGCCGCGCGCCGAATCAACGATGAGACCGCATGTGCGCCATCGGGGTCGAAGGCCGCACTCGAAACCAGGAGATCGGCGTTCCAGGGATGAGCCCGAAGCGCATCGAGATGGCCCATCTTGAACGCGTCGTCGAGAAGCCCTGCGGCATAGGCGCTGGACGCACTGAGCGCCTCTTCGTCGATGGCGAGTTCCGTCTTCTCGTCGGACGCGAGCAGCGATCGCAAGCCTTCGAAAGAGTCAGCCGTCGGAAGCGGATCCCAGCGTCCAAACTTCACTTCAGCCGCTGCGCTGGAGCCTGACTCACCCGATCCATCAGCGACACCCGATCCACCACGACCCCCGTCAGCACCGGCGTTTGAAACAGCCTCGGCCTCGAGGTCATCGACGCGCGCAGCCTCGCCGTCCAAGGCCGGAGGTGCGCAACTCACGGCACAAAGGACATATCCAAAGGCCCAGCTTCGACACCCCATCGATCAGGGCATCGACCCTCACTGATATCTCTAGAGTCGATTAGTTCATCTTTTCTGAAATATATGGATAGCAACTTCGATGCTGCATGTCACGTATCGGACGGCCCAAACGGCGTGAGTCGCGCACGGTCGAATCCTCGACCTTACATCGACGACTCGGCAGCGCACACCCCGCACCCCGCACCCCGCACCCCGCAGGGGCGATGCGGCACCCCCGCATGCAGCAGCACAACGTTGAGATCTTCGAGGTGCATGGTGAGCGTCTGCGGCGACACCTCGAAACGCTTCGAAGGTGAGGCGCGCCGTTTCGCTGCGCGTTGTTCCTCCCGTTCGCAAGTGCGCGCAGCGTTCGGCCCGACGATCGACGGAGAAGGAGAAGGCGAAGGCGAAGGCGAAGGCGGGCGAAGTCTCTCGCGTTCGTCGCCTCAACCAACCGGATCGAAGCTGAGACGGCGACGCCACAATCGACAACCGGCAGTGTATGGCTCTACGCTCGTTCACGGTGAACATCGATACCCCGGACGGACAGATGTCTTCATCGCCGTTCCTGCATCGAAAGCGGGCAGTTCGTGCGCTTGTCGCATTCTTTTCCCCCCTGCTTCTCGTTGCATGTGGCAAGGCCAGCGACGGAGGCCTCGACGCATACAACGCATACGACGCATACGACGCATACGACGCGAGGGACGTCGAGCCGCCGGACTTCGATGCCTCCGAGCATGGTGATGCCGCGAATGGGCTCACCGATGGCGGGCGAGACGGGGACGCCGGCAGTGCCCAGCTTCCCGCTCGAACGCAGGTCGACGAGTGCTCCGACTCGAGCCCCGACTGGATCTTTTGCTCTTCGTTCGAAGACGGGAGGTTCGATGTTTGGGACGACTATGATGGTAACCCATCGACAACGAATTCGCTTCCGCTCGACCCCGGCCCCTTCCAGTTTGCGGACAATCATGTGCTGAAGCTCCACGTTCCTCCCGGACGCGGAGGTGCCGATGTCGTGAAGCACCTGCCGAGCGGCCATCGCCGCCTGTACGCACGATGGTTTGCCAAGTGGGAGGTCGGTTATGATTTCTCGGCGCCCAATCATGGAGGCGGCCTTCACGCGGGCTCACGGGATCTTCTGGGCCATTCGGATGACCGGCCGAACGGAGATGACTGGTTCACGGCCTGGATCGAACCCACGACCGACACACCAAGGCTCTACCTGTATTCCTACTATCGCGGAATGTATATGGACTGCGCGGACCCGTCGGGCGCTTGCTGGGGCGATCACTTCCCATGTCTCGCCGATGAAGGCGAAGTCTACTGCACACGTCCCGAGCACCGCGAAACCGTTCTTCCGCCCGTACTCGAGACCAATCGTTGGTATTGCCTAGAAATGTTGCTGGACGGCGGCGATCCAGTTTCAAGCGAGGACGCCGCAAACGGCGCGCTCGACCTCTGGGTCGACGATCAAGAGATTGGCCCGTGGCAAGGCTTGTGGATGCGCACAGATCCCGATGTGGAGGTCTCCTTTCTGTGGCTGAGTCTCTTTCATCACGGCGATCACAGCGACGCAGGACTTCGCATCGACGATGTCGTTGTGAGCACGTCGCGCATTGGTTGCCCCACACGCTGATGCCCAACCGGCGCGTCGCGAAGCGACGGTGCAGTCCAGTGACGGGTCCAGGGCCACCGATTTCAGGAGAATAGGCTCGTGTCCGAGGCGTTCTCCTCGTCGCCGGGCGCATGCGCGTGGCATCGATGCCTCACTCCAGTTCGGCCTGGGCTCAAAAGACACACCGGAAGTTCGACTCATCCGAAAATGGGATTCATGGTCGCGGGCGCAATAACGCACAAAAGACCAGCATTCGCCGTGCCCCATCGGTCGCGATCGCCAACCGGTAGGGCTGCTCCCGCTCGCGTCGCAAGAACGACGGTGCTTTCCTTATTGGCCGCAGCGTGTGGAACGGTCACCGACGTCTTCGCGCAGGAGTCTGCGTCAAGGAAGGACTTCGAACAGTGCATCGCCTCTGTGCCCCTCGTTCCAAAAACGTTTCGCGCCCATGACACAAACGGAGGACGGCCGGTTCTCCTGCTCCAAGCCCCTGACTGCATCAAGGCATGGACCGAAGATCGACCAACGCGCCACGCGGACGCCAACACTAAGCGAGAGGCGGACGACGAGACCGAAGCGGACCCGGCGAACGAGGCGGACCATGCAATCGATACGAGCGCCGGGCGCCCATTGCGGGCTGAGGTTTATCACACCGTCGAAGCCGCGCGCCTAGTCTGGCGACTCAAGCAGGACATGAAGAACATGGGCAGCGGTTATCCACTTCCCGATTACATCTCGAAGGAGCTCAACAACCGTCTGCAGGATTTCTATCGCTTATCTGCGGCACTGTCGCGCTCCGAAGCGAACGCCGTCATCCGAATCTGCGAAGCATCCAAAGCGGGAGACCGCCCCTGCCCCACTTTGGAGCTTGTGTCTCCCCCGAGTCGTCCAGAGCTCTAGGCATGTCCCGGGGCGTCGACCTGCGTATCAGCGAATGACTCGTCGACCTCTGGGGCGGGGAGTGCTCTCGGCGCGCGGCGTGCTCTCGGAGTGCGCGCGGAGGCCGTAGAATCGCGCGGCCGTGACGTTACCATCGAAGCGTACGTCGAAGCGATCGCTCAACTTCTGGACCAGATCCCGGTAGGCAACGACATCCATATAGTGAGGCTGATACGGCGACACAACCCACTCGTTTGGCCGGCCAACGACAGGAAAGAGGCGAGGCGTGATCGCGGAGAGCTCGACGCGTCCGGTCGTCGCGTCGACGATCGCGTGCTCAGCCAAGTGATAGTCCTCAAGCTGGCGAAGGATGATGAATGTGTCCGACGGCGCACCGAAGACCTCGTTGAAGCCTGCGCTCACGATCTCGCGGTCGAGCACGGGACCGAATGTTCCGAACAGTCTTCGCAAAGCCTCCTCGATCACCCGTGCCCGATTCGTTTCGCGGCCGGGACCGCGAAACGCCGCAACGTCCCCGATCTGACTGCCCTGAAGTGCGGGGTCAAAGATGACCTTCTCGTCGAGTGACCAGGTCGAGATTGTTTCTTGGGTCGTGCCGCGGCGGAGCGCACAAGTCACGGCAACCTGGGCGGTGGGGAAGGCGGTGACTGCACCGCTGATTACCGCGAGAATAGAGTACAAAATGGCTCTTCTTTCATAGTTGGCGGCAAACAGGTGTTCAATCTGCGTCGAGAGAACGAGGTCCGCGACGCTCGGGTCCTCCGTCAGGGTGCACGTGCCGGACTCCTCGATGATGCGACGAATGGCATCCTTGATCCCCCTCGTCACGGACTGACTCGGCGCTGTTGCGGGCAACTGATATCTGATCGCCTCGACATCCTGCTGCCACCAGATGGGTACGAGCGGGAGCAAGAAGATGACGTGCTCGCTCGGATTGCCCTCCTTCTCGAGGGTCGGCCGGGCATCAACGGGATCCTCCACCAGCAGCTTGCATTGGCGCGAAGGCAGAGAAAGGGCACTGCGTGCTGGTTCGATCTTGATCGGTACCGGCAATGTTTGGCACCCGACGCCGAACGCAAGCGTGAGCGCCGCGAAGCCAATCGCCGCGAGGCCAATCGCCGAGAAGCCCATCGCCCCGCGCATGGGGTTCTGTCGGTTCAATCTTTCGGGGAAGGTAGAAGAGATCATCATGGGGAACCTCGATCGTTGGCCGTCAAGAGGTCCAAGACATCGCGCGCGATGTATTGAGCGACCCACTGGAGCGCGTCGTCGTCCGGCTTTAGGACGAAATCGTGCTGTGCGTGCGCCGTTGAGTCGGGCCGCTTCGAGGGCTCCGCGTGCTCGATTCGATAGTCGTAGGCGATCCTCACCACCATCGCGTACCCCGCGCCATCAAGCGTCGGGACGGGCGCATCGAAACAGAAGGTGTGGATCTCGAGATGGCGCAAATCCACTCCGAGGCGGTTGAGCCCCGAACCGACGATCGAGTCGGCGTTTCGGGCAGAAGCCGTGTCATAGGCTCGATATGCGGGCGTGCCGGTGCCCGTGATGGCATCAGCCGTGCGCTCCTGAAGGAGCGATGAGAGCGCGGGGATGAGATACGTCGCCTTCGCCTCACCGTCATCGAGATACGAACCGTGCGGGGTCAGTGTATGGTCCTCGAAGGGCAAGACCAACACGGGCGCCCGAGGATTCAGGTCGTCCAGGGAAGGGGCAACAGACCAGCCGCCCTCTTCCACGCCTGAGGCGTCGTAGACGGCGCGCGGGTCGAAATGCAGGGCCCATCGACCGTCGGACGCACATCCGAAGGCCGTCGTCGCGAGCACCAAGAGCGAAGCAACCTGCAAGAGCAATAGCAAGAGCGAGAGCAAGAGCGAGAGCAAGCGGATGGAACCCGCGGGGTGGGATCGATACAGAACGCCCAACGCGCTCATTGCGATTTCTCCTCAGTCGAGCCCTGCGCCGTGACCGAGATGCCGGCCTCGGCCGGCTCGCGCTCGGGGGCACGCGCAAGTTGCGGCCCGGTGACGAGCTCGCCCTTCAGAAGACGGGGGGTTTCGTATTCGTTCACTCGGGCCATCGTCCTGATGGTCGTAGCTGCAGCGTGTTCAATGGAGCGATACTCCCCATCAGAGTAGGAGCTGTAG
Organism: Deltaproteobacteria bacterium; assembly: GCA_016713425.1. Classification (GTDB taxonomy): domain Bacteria; phylum Myxococcota; class Kuafuiibacteriia; order Kuafuiibacteriales; family Kuafuiibacteriaceae; genus JADJPE01. Next base: position 907,692 of record JADJPE010000005.1, read on the forward strand.
ATGTTTGCAAAGCCGCCCTGACAGAGCGCAACCCAACCGGCGCCATGAGGCGGCGGAGGTTCTTGTCGGGTGTAGAGCCGGCAACCCAGCGCGCCGGCGAGCAGAACAGACGCAAGCGCCAGCGGCGCATATCTCGACACCATGCGACGAGCCTTCGCACGAGGCGTGCCAAGCCCATGCGCCGGAACCGATCCGTTGCGACATCGGTCCGTGGGACTGAACGCGGTCGCCAAAGCGAACAGACTCCGGACGACGCCGAACAAATTCGGACAAGCTGGCGCGCGCCCCGACGCCACCAGAATCAGAGTCGAGAATCAGAGTCGGCGACGCGTCGAGCGTGGGTGGCACGAACGGGCCGTAGGTATATATTGGGAATCATAAGCCAATCAGACCTCAGGCATCGACCGTAGCCTCGCGTGGAGCTCGCATTCGACGCGCGCCGTCGGCCCTCACCCTGGGCACGGCCCCGGGGCCCCCCGCCAAAGTACGCCAAAAAACCGATGTCGCATCGGCCGACGTCCGTTTGCACTCAGCGCGAAGGAACGCTAGTGCGTATCCAGTTCATCGATCGTGATCATGTCAAAGGAAGTGTCGAACGCACCCGATCTGGAGTCAGCCGATCCACTACTCGGTGTGTGTCTCCTTGATCGCTACCTCGTGCAGGCCGTCATCGGCCGTGGCGGCATGAGCGTGGTCTATCGCGCACATGATTTGCGCCTCTCTCGCCCGGTCGCCGTGAAGGTGTTTTCGAATCTCGTCGTCGCCGATGCAGGCGTCGCCCGCGCAGTCTACGAGCACTTCGTACAAGAGGCGTATGCGCTCTCGAAGCTCAACCACCCCAACACGATCCGGATCTACGACCTGCAGTGTCTGACCGATGCCCCCAAAAACGCCCCGTTTCAGGTGTCCGAGTTCATGGACGGCGGGACACTCGCCGACCTCGTGAGGCAGCGTGGCCCGCTTCCCGTCCCGGAGGCGCTCGCAATCGCGGAGGCCGTAGGTGGAGCGCTGACGGAAGCCCACGCACTGAAGATCGTTCATCGCGACGTCAAGCCGACGAACATCCTATTCGGCTATGCGGGGCGACAGTGCGTCATCAAGCTGGCCGACTTCAGCGTCGCACAAGCGTGCAAGAAGTCGGTTCATGAGGTGAGCCGAATGATGGGTGAGGAGACGGAAGTCTCGCCGGTGTCCTTCTATTCGCTCGGTTGGTCGGCCCCGGAGCAAATTCGCGGTGAAGAAGTCGACCCCTCGGCCGACGTTTACGGTCTCGCATTGACTCTGGGGTTCATGGTGACGGGGCTTCGACTACGGGACCTCCGCACCAAGGCTGATTTCTACCGACCGGCCTCCGAGCTCGACGACATGTTGGCCCAGAGCATCGAGACAACCTCGATGATGCCAAGCTGGCTCGGCCAGGTGTGCCTCAGGGCGTGCCGCGCCGTGCCCACCGAGCGCTTCCAAACGATCGACGCGATGATGACGGCGCTCCGGGCCGGCGCACATGCTGCGGGCAGCGAAGGCCCCACGCGCGAGCTTCGTCTTGGAGGCGGTTCACCGCCCGCCGCGGTCGAAGCCAAGCGCATTGTCGCGACGAAGGAGCCTCCCGAAGGGCGCGCGCAGGACGACCGTCGTCAAGGCGACGCGAAAGACGGCGGGCCCACGACTCGGATCGCCGCCATGGCGCCGGCGTCGCTCGAGAAGGGCGAGCCGCGCGAAATCGTAACGATTCCGGACATTGATCATTCGAACACGGTCGCCCGGGGGCGCCGTATCCGCACGAAAGCGGCAACCCGCCCCATCGATCTCGAGAGCCAGCGCGGTGCGCGTGTGCGTGCGTTGTTTCTTCCGGGCTCGACCGATCGATCTCTCCTCCAGTTGCGGGGGCTCAACTGTTTCCTGATCAGCGCCGGCGGCTCCCCCACGAGCGGCCTGGCCATCCAACAAAACACCGAAGTCGAATTGATGGGCACCGACCGCGCTCGGCTGGGCGTGATCCACGTGCGCCTTGGGCAGCAAGAGGGCACTGAACGCATCTTCCGAATGCGCAATCTCAGCCTTGCTCTGGGTACCCAACTGGTCCGAGATGCTGTCTGCCTAGAGTTTGAAGAGGAAACCGATCTCTTTTTGCTTTACCGAAAGCACTAGACGTCGCGAAAGAGGTACCGCATGTCATCATCGTCCACCGCGAGCCCGGCGCCCGGACCAGTCGTTTCCGTGGCCGAGAAGTCAAAGACCACGGCGCCCAGTAGCTTTTCGCGCTCCGGCCCGCACATCACGCGTGCGCGGGCGTACGCATTCGTGCTCGACGATGAAGGCGAGCCCATCGAGCTCGGCTCGGGTCGCTACGCCAAAGCGTTTCTGGGCGAGGAGCACTGGCTGCAGTCAAAGACGGGTTTCAGTCGGCGTGTGGCGATCAAGATCTTGCAGGCCGGCATTTCGAGCGACGACGCGCTGCGCTTTCAGATGGAGAAAGAGCTCCTCGAGCGCGCCCAGGGCCATCCCAACATCATCACGCTCCATGCCTCGGGCGAAGCAGACAACCCGGACTTCGTGCCGCGCTCCCTTCGTGGGAAGGTCCTGAACGACTTCATGGTCCTCGAGCTCTGTGACCTCTCGCTCGAAGAACGCCTCAAAGGATCACGAAACCGATCGACGCGCGAGAATCTGCTCAAGTACACGCCGCGGGAACGCGTCTTCCGGGTGCTCGACTACATGATTCCTGTCGCAGCCTCCATCGAGTACGCGCATTTGATTCGCGGCATCTGCCACCGCGACATCAAGCCAGCCAACGTGCTCTTGCGACTTCCCAACCCAAACCTGTGTGGCTCCACGCTCGACGTCCGCCTCGCCGACTTCAACGTCGGTAAGCTCAGGGAAGAAGGCACCGACCTCTCACTCACTCAGCTTCAATCGGTGCCGGGAACCATCTTCTTCCAGTCTCCCGAGCAGGAGACCAATGCGTTCGAGCTGCTGGTGAATGTTCAGCGCGGCACACGTGAGGTCGATTACTTCGAAGACTTCTTCATCTACATTCAGCAGAACGACATTTTTCAGATCTTCAACCGACCGGAACAGTATCGAATCATCGGCGCCGACCGCGAGAAGAAGAAGATCTACCTCGAAAAGCCGTTCGCGGAACCAGGAGAGACGAATGTGCGCGGGAAGGTCACAAAGAGTGTGGACCGATCCGCCGACATCTATTCGCTCGGCGCAATGTTCTACTATCTGGTGTCCGGCGCCTACGCGAACCCCAAGAGCTTCTACGATGCTTTCCACAAGTTCATCGAGTACGAAGGAGGCGGAGAGCAGAACACGATCGATGCGTACGTCGAGCACGAGTATCGCATCATCGAGAACCTACGGGCGCCGAAAACCGACGAGGAGCCACCGCAAGTCGCGCCCGCCGATCGCTTTTTCAGCTACAAACACTACCTGGATGGCAACGGTGAGCTGATCGACAAAGAGGTCATGAAGATCATCACGCAAGCGATGATCCGCAACAAGCGCGACAGCTATTGCCAGGCATGGGACATCAACACCACTGGGATCAGCGAATTTGTCGCCGCGCTTCGATTTCTCTACGATTATTACGGAATGAACGCGGCCGCTCGCCCCGCGTTCTTCTCCCGCTATGCACCCTTGCCGAAACAGAGCGGTCCGCTGCGCCGCGCGTGGTCCGCGGTGTCGAACTCACTCCATCGGCGTGCGCGCGGTGCCTCATCCTCGCGCAACGCCGCGCGGAGCCCCTCGACGCCCACCAAACCGGTCTAGTTCCATGTCCGAGTCGCGCGCAAGTGCTCGCCGGATGGGATTTCATCATCTATGTCTCGACTATCTTTTCTAAAGAATAGGATGGCTCTCGTCCCGAGTGGTTCGGGGGCCCTCTTCTTCATCCAGATCTTCGCCACGCTCGGCTTCGCGGTGCTGTACTCGACGTTGGTCCTTTACGCGACGAAGCACCTGAAGATGACGGCCAAGGAAGCCACGGCCCTGATGGGGGTGTTTGGCGCTTTCAACTATGGGCTTCACCTGTTTGGGGGTTATCTCGGCGGGCGCTTCCTCTCGAACCGAAACCTCTTCGTCGGCGGTATGATCGCCCAAGTCGTCGGCTGCGCCGCGATGGCGCTGGGCACGGAGGCGATGTTCTATTGGGGGCTCGCGTTCTTTCTGACCGGCAGCGGACTCAACGTAACCTGCATCAACATGATGCTGACCCAACGCTTCGCGCCCGATGACGAACGTCGCGAAAGCGCCTTCATGTGGAATTACGCGGGCATGAACATCGGCTTTTTCGTCGGTTTCACGGCGGCCGGCTACTACCAAGCGACTGAGGACTACTCAAGTCTGTTCATCTTCGCCACACTCGGCAACTTTTCGGCCATCGTGATCGCTGCGCTGACTTGGCGATCGATCGCGGACCTCAATACGCCGCTCCTCGAGAAGAAGGCGACGGCCTTTCGACTTCGACTTCTGGCCGGGCTCGCGGTCTTGGTGGGCCTCGTGCCGGTCGTTTGGATTCTTCTTCAACACCGAGGCGCAACGGCAACTCTGATGAAGCTCGGCTCCGCCGCGGTCGCGCTGTCGCTCGTCTTTCTCACGATCCGACATCCCGTTCGGCGCGAGCGACGCAACATGTGGGCGTACCTAGTGCTCACGCTTGGCTCACTTGCCTTCTGGTCGCTCTATCAGATGGCGCCGAGCGGTCTTCAGCTCTTCGCAGATCACAACGTCGACCTGGTCATGCTGGGCCTCCGCGTCCAGCCGCAGTGGATCCAAAACATCAACACCATCGTCATCGTGATCGGAGGCCCGATCTTGGCCGTGCTGTTTGCGCGTCTCCGGAGACGGGGGTGGATGATCGATGTACCCCAACAGTTCGCCGTGTCGCTCATCCTGATGGCGCTCGGATTCCTCGTGCTGCCCGTGGGCATCAGGGCGGCGGGCCCCGATGGTATGACCGCATTTGGATGGCTCTTCTCGAGCTATGTTCTCCAGAGTCTTGGTGAGCTCCTCATCTCGCCGGTGGGCTACGCCATGATCGGAAAGCTCGCGCCCAGGAAGTACCAAGGCATCATGATGGGAAGCTGGATGCTCGTCACCGGATTGGCATCACTCTTCGCCGGCGATTTCTCGGGTATGATTCCCGAACCCGCGGGCAGCATCCCGGCCGAGACCAATGCCGCCTACGCCAAGCTCTTCGCCGAGCTCGGCCTCGGGAGCCTGATCGTCGGCCTCGCCCTCGTCGCTCTGATTCCCACGCTGCGGAAATTGATCTCGTCGAAAGACGAATCGACGTCCTTCGACATCGTGGCGGCCGCCGAGCGCTCTCAAACTTAGGTCATCATTGCGACAGCCTTCCTACGATCGTGAGTAGGTGACCCGCCGAGTAAGCTGCGAACTCGGGGGCATACATCGACTGTAACGTAGCGGGACCAACCCGGAATGCACCGGCCATCGTTGCGCGCAGGCGATAGCGGAACGTGTACTCACCGACCGGCAGGGCCTCAAAGAAGAAGTTGGCGCCGGAATCGCGTATCTCTTCGTACCAGGCCATGCCAGACGCCCAGGAATAGCCGGAGTTCTGAATCTCGGGCTCGAACCCTGCCGCACGCGGATCGCGAAGATGGACGTACTCCGCCGCGTGTTTCGCGCGAATCGAGAGCTGCACTTCGACCTCGTCGCCCACCTCCAGACGCTCGCCTTCGGTGAGAGGCACCAGCAACGCCTCTCGCTCGCCTCGGACCCGTTTGAAGTATTTCCGAGAGACGGAGAAGAAGTCGCCGCTTCCCTCCTTCGGCAGCTCGTCGGTGGAGAAGTGCCATGTGGCCGAGGCAAAGGCGAAGCCGGGCGTCGACTTCGAAACCTCGATTTTCGACATCGTCTTCGGATCGATCTCGGTACCCGGCACGACGATCTGATTGTTCTTTCCCGTGTACTTGTCCGGAAGAAACACGAACTGCTTCTTTGTCGGGCCAACCTGGACGTCGATTTCCTCGCGTACGGCCAGCGTACCCTCGTGTTCCAAGTATCGCACGAGCGCGTAGATGACTTCGGCCGTCGCACGCGTCGACTTCCAGTGGTTGAGCTTCTTGTTCATCAGAAGCCACTGGACCAGTCCGTGCCGTCGCACATCGTCCGGGCGGAGTTCGAGCAAAGCCATGAGTGCAAAGGCATGGGTTTCTATGGTGTCGTTGTACCAAAGCCACGACCGGTCTTCGGGAGCCCAGAAGGTGCCTTCATCCTCGGTCGTTCGCGAGGCATCCATCACGCTGTCGAATACGAGCCTCGCATCGTCGCCTCGATTCATGCGGTGAAGGGTCAAAGCAAGGTAGGTCTTCACGTATGGCGACAGCCCCTGCCAGTGTTCGAAGGATCGGGCCAAGATCTGCTTCCGCGCTTCGAGCGGGAGCGCCGACGAGCCCCAGCTCTCATCCGGGAATGACGACGCCACGTAGTTCAAGAAAGTCAGATACTCGAGACAACATTCGGCATCCTTGAGCTCCGCCTTCTGCCGCCGCTGATAGTCTGCGGCCAGGTAAGACCAGGCACGTTGCACCATATCCTTCGGGACCTCGACCTTGTACTGCGTGGCGCGCGCGAACCCGTGAAGTAGATACAAGGTCATGTAAGAAGACGACGGACCGCCGGCGAACCACGGGAATGAGCCGTCGGGGCGCTGCATCTTCGCGAGCCTCTCCAGAGCCTGCTTGCGGGACTCGGTGGCAACGGCTGGGTTCAAGACGTTGATCATCGCCTCGCTGTCCGCCTTGCCGCCTCTCGACGGTGAGAGCCACGGTGTCTCTTCGAACGCGAGTTTTCGGTTCGGGTCATCGTTTGCCCACGACTCGAGCTGAGTTCCCCGTTCCGACAACTGCTTAGCCATGTGTTGTACCGCGGGATAGCGGTCGAAAAGTGAGGTCATGATCCCCGTCGACACGAAGCGATTGAGTGTTTGCTCGACGCACTCGTACGGGTACTCAATGAGATAAGGCAGTGCATCCAAGGTGGAATAGAAGAGCTGTGCGTCGATCCTGACGACGAGGCGCTCATCCACCCGCGTGCCATCGTCACGTTTCGTCATGTCGTCGAACGCGAGCGTGCGCCGGCTGACATCTTTGAGCGTCGTGAACCGCGACTGTTGGAGGTGCATGCGACTGGGAAGGACGGGCACCGTTCGGACCTCGCCATCGGTCATGTCGTCGCTTCGGGCGATGACGCGGAACGCATAGAGCCCCGGACGACGCGGAGCCTTGAGCGGGAATTCAATCGTCGAACCCTTCCCGGCGGCGGCACTGAAGGTGCGCCTCGCGTCGCCTCCCACCGAAAGCCCGAAGTCTTGGAGAACGCTCTGGTTGGTCTCGAGGTCGACGATGTCGATCTCCACCGAACCGGACAAAGTCCGTTCGCTCGTGTTGTCCACCGCCACACTCAGGGCGGCTTGGTCGTTCTCGCGAAGAAAGCGTGGAAGGTACGGCCTAACCATAAGCTCCTTGGCCGTTCGCGTCGTCTTTGCCGCCGAGCCTCCGCGGAGGTCGCGGGTCACGGCATGCACGAAGACGTTCCAAGACGTCACCGAGTCCGGGACCTCGAACTCGATGATGGCCGATCCGTCGTCGTCGGTGAGAAGGTGAGGCATCCAAAACGCGGTCTCTGCGAAGTTTGTCCGCAAAACGGGGCCCGGCGAGGCTCCGTCTGGAGCCTTGGACCTGGGGGGTTCATCGCCGTCGGACTCGAATGATTGCTTCTTGTCCCGCTTTGGCGTGGTTGACTTGTCTGCAACAACGCTGAGCTCATCCTCGGTCCGGAGAGTAATGCCGTCTTGCATCGGCGCGCGTGCGCGCCCGCCTGGCCCGGCCATGCGAACCAGACCCCCGCCGCCGAAGCCGGAGCCCGAAAAGCCAAGCCCCGTGGACATGTCGAGCGCGGTCAGGCGGTGCCCGGTCAACGTGACTCGGGGCCAGGAGCGCGCGTAGTCGCCTTCCAAGAGGTGCATCGTCGTCGAGACGCCGAACGCCTGCCGCAGATAGGGCGCGCCCGTTCGGCTTGGATAAAGGTCCAGGATCGACGGCGCCGAATGCGGGGCGAACACGTCGAGCGACGCATCGTACATGTAAGCAAGAAGCTCGGCCGCCCGAATCGAAGCGTCGTCGTGTCGATCGTTGGCCAAGCGTCGCGGTGGCGTGACTTTTACGCGCCAGGTCTCCCGCGTCCCAGGACGGATCTTGTCACGGAACGTCGAGAACTCGATCCCAAGCGCCTTGTCTTCCCACGGCACGAAGATCGACTGCTCGAGGCGAATGAGCTGATGATCGCGCATCATCGTCAACGTGAGGCTAAAGCCACCGCGATCGTCCATCGTAATGGGCAAGGTGATGAGGCTCGGCGTCTCCTCACCCGTCAACGCCCGTTGGAAGACGCGCTCTCCAGCTCGAAAGATCTCGAAAGACATGCGCTGACCACGGAACCCGGAGTGCGCGAGCACATGAACGCTCTCGCCTACCCTTGCCGATGACTCAGCGACAGCCAGAAACGCCGGAATGTTGAGCGGCGTCGACGAATCACCGGCGAAGACGAATTCACGATGCGTCGTATACGTCTCGCCGTGTTCGTCTTTTGTCTCGTAGACGATCCGGTACGCGCCCGGTGCGAGCTTTGGAAGCTCAACGGTTGCCTCACCCTCCTCGGCGTGCGTGAGCTTTCCGTGCGCCGCCTCGGGGCCACGCTCGAAGCCAGCCAAGGCCCGCTCGGGAACATACTCGCCGTACCAACGAGGCTGGAGGTTGTCGCCCGGCGTCTCGACGAGCGGCTGCCCCTCAGGTCGCGTCCTCGCCGGCGGTTGCAAGATCGAATCGCCCGAAGTCTCGTGGACCGGTGTCTCCGATGGCATACGTGTCGAGCCAGGATTCTTGAGTGCAAAGACGCGCCACGTCGCCTCACCCGGTCGCGGCGCACCGTTGAGGTCGGTACGAACGACCGTGATCGTCGCCGGCGCATGGCGGGTGAAGACGTTGCTCGAAGGCGAAAGCGTCGCCATGACCGCGTTCCATCCAAGCCGCACGACCTTCGTGGCCGTTCGCGTTTCGCCCGCATCGTTCGTGACGTCAGCCACCACGCGATACGTGTACGTCGTGCCGCGATCGGCGTCGGTCTTTGGGCGCGCGATCTCGGGGAGAAAATTGACCACGAAGGCGCCGTCGTCGTCGAGCTTCGATGTCCCCGTCGCGACGCGTTCGGCCGCGGATGAAGAGGGATGCCACCAGCGCATCCACCATGGATAGTTCGCTTCGCGCGTGACGTGCCACTTGACGTGCCCGCTCGTGACCGGCAGCCCGAAGTAGTAGCGTGCCGTCCCTTTGATGCGGGCCGACTGGTTGAGACGCAGCGCGCCCTCGGCGTCGCCCAGCGTCGCCTCGAACGTCGGGCGCTTGTATTCCTCGACCTGCACGCTCCGGTATCCGCCGAGACTCGTCTGAATCGACCAACTCCCGAGGAGACGTCCCGAGGGGATCAGGAATGTCCCCGACGCCGAGCCAAAGGTATTTGTCTTCACCCGGACCTGCTCGACCTCATCGCCGTTTGCGTCCACGAGTCGAACCGTGAGGTCAGCGCCGCTTTCTGTTTCGTGCTCTGTCCGTGAAGCGTCGGAGGAATAGGCAACGATCTTCCAAGCGATTTTCTGAATCGGTCGATAAATGCTTCGATCAGTGTAGATGAGACATTCCGTCGTGCGCCCAGACGGTGATTCGTAGTAGCCGCCAAGCGATGTCGACAAAGTGGCATCCGTCTTCGTACGCACAAACACGAAGCTGTCGCCGGAAGGCATGTCTCGGCGTGAGTAGAAGACTCTGCCGTTGTCGTCGGTCTTTCGCTTCGAGAGTCGCTTCGGCCGACGATCGTAGCTGGGCTCGTAGAGGGAGACGGATGCGCCGCGAATAGGTTGCCCCGTTCGAGCATCGACGACCGTCACTTCCGTGCCCTTCTTCGGAACGACGATCGCGAGCACGGCGAGATCGGTGACGACGAGCTGCGTGGCCATCACTCGATTGTTCTTGTCGGAGAACTCTGGTTGCGCGGAGGCGACGATGGCATAGAGCCCCCGCTCGGTGAGCGGCGGCGTGACATACGTTTGATGGGTGTCGAGGTCAGGCGTCCGTGGAAGGCTGACTTCCCAAGCAACGCTGGGCTTCCGGGCGAGAAGCTGCGCGGCATCCTCGTAGGTGAGGTGGTCTCGGAACGCTCGGGTCGCCTTGAGGTGGTCATCGAAATCGATCCGGAAAGCACGAAACCAAATTCGATCGACGTTTCGATGCGAAATGCGAAGCGAGCGCTGATTGAGTCCATCTTGGGCCATCGACCGGATGGAGAAGTCGGGCCCCGTAAGCGCCTCGACGATCTCGCGGCAGAGGTAGCCTCCCGCGGAATCGGGGTGGGCGCGGAGGCCTTGGGTCGCGGTATCCCGTGCACGGACCAGCATGCCGGCCTCACGCTCGAAGGCGGCGAGTCTGGCCATACCCATCGACCACCACGGCTCGTCTTGGTCGGTCTTCAGGCGCTCGCGGAGCGCCTGTCTTAGCTGCTCTTTGACGTCGGCTTGCGCCGTGTGCGCGTCGAGCCTCTGGAGGCGCTCCAAGAACGCCTCGAGCGCTGCGCCGCGGTTGCCCTCGCGTCGATGCCAGGCCTCGAGATCGCCAAGCACCGCCGCGATCTTGACCAGAGGATGCACACCCGGATCGACGAGATCGATCGGCTCGGCCGCGTCCGTCGGCTCGCTCGGATCGGTCTGCTCGAGAGGACGCCCCAACTTCCGAAAGTCGAGACGCTCGGTCGCATTCTTGTGCTCGGCGCGCCAACCGACCTCGTTGTCGAGGTGTTCGACCCGCTGATAGGTCACCACGTCGCGGAGGGTGCTACGAATCCCGCTCGGGTACTCGCCGCGTTCGACGTAGTCCGCCACCTCGGTCTCTGTATGCGCGCCGAGGGCGCCTCGGAGCTTCCAGTTTTCTTCATCGGCTCGTTGAATCTCGCCGACGACGTCGTCCACCGTCCAAGTCTTGAGATCGTCGCGCACGTCGGCCGCGCCGTCCTGCGTGTCGAGGCCCGCGCCGGCACCCGCGCCCACGCGCGCCGCCGTGTGGTCCACGCGTTCACGGGTTTGGATCTCCCAGAAGTAGGCGTCGAGGTAAGCAGAGAGGCTCTGGGCGTAGAAGAGCAGCGCCGTCGATCGGTAGAGCGGACTCTGGGGCCAGGGCTGGGCGCGAAGCTCCGCGATCGCGGTCTCGAAACCTCCCAGGCCAATCTGGAGTTGGGTGTTCGTGACGAGTGCGCGGAGCCAATCGGCCTCGGCGTTTTCTGACTTGGCGAACTCGAGGCGGTCGTTGGCCGCGGCCAAAGCTTCTCGATACTTTAGGTCCTCCGTCAGCTTCTTGATTTGTTCCCAGGTCAAGACTTTGTTGGGATCCACAGGACGTATCTCCTTGGGGTCTAGAGGGTGACCGAGCGGAACCACCGATGCCGCTGTGCTCACCGCTGGTTCGGATCCGGGCGCACGCGCCGAGCTCTCCGCGTGCCCGTCCCCGGCGCGCGAACCACCCAACGCTTGTTGAGTTGCCTGGCCTTCGTCAGAACGCCGTGGGGTAGAGCAAGCGGTAAGCCAAGAACAAGCGCTGAGAACTACTGCTACGCCAAGAACAGCCGGGGCCAACGATCCGCGCATACTTCGTCGGATATACGCGCATTGTCCGGTGGAGATCTAGCTGGCCTGCACGCTGGGTCAAGATCGTCGACGGGCAAGCGCCTTATCCGCAGCGCCGCCGCACACGCGGCTCGACCCTGCGGCTGGCATCGTCCTGCGGCGACCGTCGGCCGGCGGAGATCAAGTAGTCGACGACGGCATCGGTGATCGGGTCGTTCATCTTGCGCTCGATGTCTAGGTACATCGGCGCGGAGTTCGCCTCCAAGAGGACATAGGTTCCGGTTCGGGTGCGCTTCAGATCAACGCCGGAGAGAACGTGATGCGAGATCTCGGCAGCCCGCGTGCACATGACGGTCGCCGAGGATGAAAGCGCGTGCCTTCGATACCTCGCCTCACCACTCTGGTATTCCGGTGATTCTCGATAGTCGACGACATCCAAGGACGGCGAGTCGATCTCCACGGCGCTGACAACCTTGCCATCCACGATCGTCACTCGAACGTCGTCTCCCCGAACGTACGGCTGGAAGATCGTCGGCGAAGGAAGCAGAACATCCTCGCTAAAGAACTCTGGATCGACGAGGCGAGTGTGCGCACCACCTTCGAGCGGTTTCGCGACCAGCGGCCCATCCTGCCGTCGCGCAAAGGCGCGCACGACGCGCGTCGAATTGGTCACGCACGTCGGTGGTATGGCGAGCCCGGCACGTCGGAAGGCTTCGAGTTGAATCGCTTTCTCGTCGAACAGTTGACACGCCATCCAAGGATTGACCATTGGCCGGCCCAGATGTCCAATGCTCGCGAGTGCGGCCCGCGCCCATCGGCTGCACTCGCGCTGCACGATCCCGACCTGCCACCAGCGCTCGAGGGTCCAAGTCTTATCGCGCGCATCGGAAGGAACTCGATGGGGAGATGGGAATCGCCGAAGCACATAGCCATCGAAGGCTCTTAGGTCTTCGCCTTCGAAGAACCAGTCATCGTCATCCGCGGCAACAACAGCATCCACGCCAATATGTTCGAGCGACAGAAGAAGCGCGTCGTGTCCATGTTCGCGAATTCGAGCCTCAGTGTGGAGGGAGAGTGCGTCGGACGCACTGCCGAAAACCGCGAATCTCACTGCTCGATCGTCCCTGTGCGTGTTCTGCCGCGCCAGCCTCGTCTAGGTCAAAGCGCTCGCGCTCGAGGTCTTGCTGGTCGTGCCGCTTGAAGTCACGTCGATCGGGCCCGCGTACTCCACCCGGCCTGCGAATCCACCGCTTCGCTCGACGTAGAACTGTCGCGCCGTGTCGGGCGTGTGCGACGGGACGTCGGTCGTCCCGCCGAGCGGAATGAGCGCCGCGTATGCGTAGCCATCGACGTGTCCGTCATCCTTGAGGCTGGCCCGATAGACCGGCCCTTCGAAAGCGGGAGGCGTTGGACCGAATGGGGCTCCCGAGTTCTCGAACCGGTTCAGCAGCAGCCTTCGGCGCCCCGGCGACAGACCCGCGGCAAGATTTGTGGGCCCATAGTAGTTGGGCTCGAGATATTCGGCCCCGCGCTGAGGGGGCGTGCTCTTCACGTAAAACTCACCGGTGGTTGGGTTGACCATCGCTTCCAGCAGGCTTCCGTCCACGGGGCGCCGGTCTTCGATCAAGAGATGCAGGCGGTGAGCCCGTAGATCCGGGAAGTCGACACACCTGGGACCGTAACCCTGATTCTGAACGATCTCCTTGATCTGCGCCGAAAGCACGGAGCCCCGGGGAATATCGTGGCGCGAAAAGAAGGCGTTGAAGACCTTGTCCGCCTGCGGCGTGAACGCCACCGCGTTCGGATGCTCGGGACACGCCATCGTAACAATCGCACCCGCCGGTCGAGTGGGCGGCTGCCGGTCGAAGAGGTCGACCACCGCCTCACGGTCCGCGCGCGAGAGTGGCTTCACCGCGGGCTTCCCGCTCGGTCGACCGCCGCCTTCGGCGGCCTCGATGATGGCCTGCGCTTCCTCACCGTCGACGACGGCGCTCCCCAAGCAAGAGGGCACGTCATTGTGAGTAGCCCGGTGAATCGTCTCCTGAAGTCGAAGGTTCGTCATGTCTCAGTTCTCTCCTCTCGCTGCCGCGCGTTGTTTCGGTCGCCAAGCGCCAGCGGAAATGGTCAGTTACCCGATTTCGTTATCGACGCGGGCCGCAGAAGGTTGCTTGGACATGGGAGACCGAGCTCGTACGTTAACGGGAATCTGGTGACGTTTTTCGCTCAGGGCGAAGAGTTTCGCTCAGGGCGAAGACTGCGTAATGGAGAGGATCTCGCCATCACGACCGACCATGCGAAGAGAGCGCGGCAAACACGCCTTGATCGAGGCCGCGAGCGCTTCGAGGATATCGGTCTTCCAGCTGGCGCGCAGGTGAACCAGACTCACTTCGCGCGTGGGCGTTGTAGACGTAAAAGGTCTCACCTGACTCCGCGACACACTCCGCGACAGCGTGCGAACATACGTCTCGGGGAATAACGTGTAGCCGCCGGTTGCGTCGATCAGGTGGCGAAGCGTCTCGAAACTCCCGGCCGCGAAGTCGACGTTGGGCAGAGTCGAGTGGATCCCCCCCGTGCCGCAGAAGTTGATGACTTGGGCGCGCACACAATGACCGTCTTCGAGGAGCCAAATCTTGCGACCATCGAGCTCTGCGGGGTCGACCTCATCGAGCGCAAGGAGCGGCTCGGCCGCGTGGGCATAGAGATAGAAGGGATCATAGAAAAGAGGTCTCTCCTCGATACCCCGCTCGCCGAGAGGCGTTGCGAGCACCGCCCCGTCGAGGCGCTGATGCCCAAGGTCCTGGACGATCTCATCGGTCGGCCGCTCATGCAGCTCCAGCTCGACGCGCGGAAACTCACGCGAGAAGCTGGCGAGAAACCACGGGATGACATATGGCGCCAAAGTGGGAATGACGCCCAAGGCAAACGCACCCGCGACCTCGTGGGCGCGCCCTTGGGCCGCCCAGAGGAATCGCTCATGAGCCGAGACCACCTCCTCCGCGCGCGCGATCAAAGGCGCGGCGCTTGGTGTCACCTCGATCGGCTTCTTGCTTCGATCGAAGAAGACGAGACCAAGCTCCGATTCGGCCTTCTGAATCTGGGCGCTGAGGGTGGGCTGGGCAACACCACAGGCCTCGGCGGCACGGCCAAAGTGGCCAGTTCGATGGACCGCGAGGATGTACTCGAGCTGCGTAAGCGACGGCATCGTCGCAACGATAGCAGTTATCTATGAGGCGAAAAGTATTATCTATTATACAAATGCCTCAGTTGGTTGCAGTGTAGCGGAAATCGTTCGGCGCCGGCCGAGGCCACGGGGTCCGGAGCGCCGAAGAGGCAATAGAAGCAAGCGCTTAAGGAGAATGCGATGGAAACGTTGATCAACAAGACCGTACCCGAGTTCAAGGTGCAGGCCTACCACAAGGAAGCCTTCAAAGAGGTGACGAACGCCGATCTGAAGGGCAAGTGGTCCGTCTTCTTCTTCTATCCGGCTGACTTCACGTTCGTATGCCCGACCGAGCTCGGGGACATGGCCGACAAGTACCCGACATTCAAGGAGATGGGTGTCGAGGTCTACTCGGTAAGCACGGACACGCACTTCACGCACAAGGCGTGGCACGATGTGTCCGACACGGTCCGGAAGATCGAGTACCCAATGCTCGCCGATCCGACCGGACATCTTTCGCGCGCGTTCGGCGTATACATTGAGGAGGCAGGCCTCGCATACCGGGGAACGTTCCTCGTCGACCCTCAGGGAAAGATCAAGATCGCGGAGGTGCACGACAACGGCATCGGGCGCAACGCCGAGGAGTTGCTGCGCAAAGTTCAGGCTGCACAGTTCATCGCCGCTCATCCGGACGAAGTTTGTCCTGCGAAGTGGAAGCCTGGTGCGAAGACGTTGAAGCCAGGTCTTGACCTCGTCGGCAAGATCTAGCCTCGAGATCTCGATCTCGCCTTCCCAGGCGTGTTCGTGATCTCCTCCCCACGCACCCCGAGCGGGATGGGCTCACGCGGCCCATCCCGCCTCGCGGGCAACCTGGCGGGGAATCTCGCAAGGGAAAAGGGTCCAACTCTTGGGTTGGACCCGCGGCTCGGTGTTCTGACGTTCTGATGTTCCGATGTGCACTGATGTGATGATCAACGACGCAAGGTGATCATCCGAGAAGGGAGTTCAAACAATGCTCGACCCAGAGATGCTCACCGAGTTGAAGGATGTGTTTCGTCGCCTCGAGCACGAGGTCAAATTGGTCTACTACCGCTCGACGCACGACAAGCAGGCAGAGCTGATGGAGCTCCTGACCCAGATGAGTAGTGTCTCACCGCTCATCAACCTCGAAGAACTCGAGGACTCGTCCTCGGTGCCGCGGTTCTTCCTGCGTCACCAAGATCGTGACGTTGGCATCAAGTTCACGGGCATCCCAGGTGGCCACGAATTCAGCTCGCTTGTCCTCGCGATCCTCAATGCCGACGGCCAAGGCAAGCTCCCGGACGCCGGCATGACGCGCCGGATCCGGGGCCTCAAGGGGCCGATCCGTCTGCGGACCTTCGTCTCACTCTCGTGCGAGAATTGCCCGGGCGTCGTGCAGGCGCTCAATCTGATGGCATCCCTTCATCCCGACTTCGAGCACGAGATGGTGGACGGCGAATTTGCGATGGATGAGGTATCGGCGCTCGGCGTTCAAGGTGTGCCGAGCGTGATTCATGACGGAAAGCTCGTGAGCTCCGGGAAGACGACCCTCGCTGAGCTTCTGGGCCGACTCGAAGCGCGCGTGGGCAAAGAAGCGGTCTCCGAAGGCCCCATCGATCTCGGCGAATACCGTGTCACCGTGATCGGCGCCGGTCCGGCAGGCGTAGCCGCGGCGATCTACACAGCGCGCAAGGGGCTGAAGACAGCGATCATCAGCGATCGCATCGGCGGTCAGCTTCAGGACACAAAGGGGATCGAAAACCTTATCTCCGTGCCCTACACGGAGGGCCCCAAACTCTCGCACAACCTCGGAGAGCACATGGCCGCGTACGACATCGATGTTCTCGAGCATCGACGCGTGGCGGCCATCGCACCCAAGAACGAAGAGACTGGCCTCATCGAGCTGAAGCTCGAGAGTGGCGAGGTTCTTCGGACTCGCGCGCTGATCATCGCGACCGGCGCGAAATGGCGAGAGCTCGGTGTCGCCGGCGAAAAGGAATACCTCGGACGCGGCGTCGCGTTCTGTCCGCACTGCGATGGCCCGTACTACAAAGGAAAAGACATCGCGGTGATCGGGGGCGGAAATTCGGGTGTCGAGGCTGCGCTCGACCTCGCCGGCATCGTGAAATCGGTGACCGTGTTCGAGTTCTTGCCTGAACTCAAGGCCGACGCGGTGCTCATCAACAAGCTATTGGCCCTGCCGAATGCACGCATCATCAAGAACGCGCGAACCAACCAAATTCTTGGAAACGGTGATGGCGTCACGGGGATCGAGTACGAGGACCGAGCGACCAAGGTGCTACATCAGGTCGCGCTCGAAGGCGTCTTCGTTCAAATCGGGCTCGTGCCCAACAGCGCCTTCGTCCGAGAAATCGTCGAGACGAACCGTTTCGGCGAGATCGTGGTCGACAACAAGGGTCACACGAGCCGTCCCGGCATCTACGCCGCCGGTGACGTGACAACCGTGCCGTACAAACAAATCGTCGTCGCGATGGGCGAAGGTGCCAAAGCGGGGCTCGCGGCCTTCGAAGACCAAACCTTCGGCCCGAAGCCTTAGGGCCCGATCAGCAATATATTGCGCATTCTCGCTGGTTCTCGTCGCGCCAGATGTCAGCACCGCTTCTTTGTGCGCGTGTTCATCTGTTCGGTGTCTGGCTTCGTTCATCGCCGTGGGCTATTCCTCGCCGAGCAGATTCAGTCGCGGCAGTCCTTCACGTCCGACAAAGACGTTGATTCGCTCGACCTTGCTCGACAGCTCCCGGTAGGCTTCCAACTCTTTCAGGCGCAGAATCACCGGATTCTCGGCCATGACCTTCGCCGTGTTGGCCATCGAACGGACGGCCGCCGTCTCCTCACGCCGAAGGATGACATTGGCCTCCGCCTCCTTTTGCGCCTCGATGACGCGGTTGAGGAGCGTCTTCATTTCGCCCGGCAAGATGAGATCCTTGACGCCCAGGCTATGGACGGCGAGCCCAACCGATTCAGCGCGGCTCCGGACTTCGGGCGATAACACATCCGCCAACGCGTTGCGTTCGACCAGAAGTTGATCCAGCGTCTGCGCCGCCACCGCTTCGCGAATCGCGAGCTGCACCGCCAGATAGATCACGTCCTCCGGCGCCTTCGCCACGGAAGCTGCCTTGAGCGGGTCGGCGACATGAAATGACACCGCGACGTTCAGCCGCAGAGTCACGCGATCGCGGGTCATGACCTCTTGCCCACTGATGTTCAAGATCTGACGACGCAAATCGACCACCGAGATCGAGACCTTTTTCTCCACCGACCAAGCTGAGTGTCGGCCCGACGGCAAGATCCGATCGACCTCGCCATCCACGTACCGAATCCCGGCCCAGCCATTCGGGACGACCACCTCAACGTACTCGCCCGCCGGCACCAACATCTTGACGAGTTCTGCAAGAGGCTCCGCCTCGACGCCTGCGACGCCGAACTTTCGGATTTCGACCGAAGGGTCCACCGTCCAGATCTGATGCTCACCTTCGCCCAACCACCGAACCGGACGCCCGCCCACGGCAACAACCGCCCGCTCATGGGCGCCAAGCCGAAGCACCTTGAGGTCGGTCTCCGGAATCAGAAGGCGCTCCTCGGGCCGAAGCTCGGCAAGGAGTCCATCGATTTGCAGCCTCCGCACACTTACCCGCACGAAGGGCCGAAGCACTCGGTGGCACCCCGGCTCCAGGTAGCGAACCGGCAAGTGATTCTGATAAAGCAGGGCGCGTTCGCCGAGATCTACGTGGATCTTCATCGTCCATCTCCTTGTCCATCTCCTCTTCTCGAGGACTGACCGAAAGCGGGAGGACCTAGGTCCGTGGCATCGTTTCGCTGAGAGCTCCGAGCGCTTCAAGACGCGCGGGAAACAACTTGGCTCTCGAAGTGAAGAACCAGACGGGCCAAAGACTGGCTGGTCCATGTCCTGACTCCGAAGCAAAGTCGCCTCCGGCCGCCCGTAGGCACCCGGTCAACGCCCCAAGCCACGGCCTAGGCATCCCATATCTTTTTGGAGGCATTCGCCGGCCTCCACGGCGGAGAGGGATTCGAACCCTCGACATCATGAGCTTGAGTCATGCGCTCTACCTTTGAGCTATCCAAGACGCGCGAAGACGCGGAAGGCGCAGGACACCCGAAGCTGACACCAGAGTACGCAGTGCGTTGCGGCGAGTTCGGGCGCTGGGGACCGCCAAGCATCTTCATCGTCGAGTCGAAGCGTTAGCAGGGGTCGTGCCAGGCTGTTCGACTCGACACGGGCCGCCACGCTTCGTGCCGCCCATCGCGCCGAGTCTACGGACTATCGCTCCGAATAGATCCATATCCATGCGGATAGTTTCCGGTCTGCACCGGCGCCAAGGAGGCGAACGCTCGCCCTTCTTGACGAAACGTGATCGATGCCGCTTCCTGCCGACCCATGACTGCGTTGCAGATCGCAGCGATCTTGCTCCTCTGGAACGGGCAACCGCCAACCACCGCCGCCTCAGCAGCAACAACCGCAGCGGCAGCGACGGCAACGGCGACAGTCACCACAACCGCCGCGCATACGACGCGCACGGCAGCCACCCGCGACTTAGAGACTCGGGCCGAGACGCGGGCCGAGACTGTGCTGCAGCTCTCGGATGCCATCGAAATCGCAAGCGCGCTCAATGAAGTCCCGCAGATGGCAGAAGCGCGGGTCGCAAGAGCACGTGCCGTCCGGCGAGAGGCGTGGGCTCAGCTCTTTCCGCGTCTGGTAGCCTCTGGCTCGTATACGAGGCGGACGGAGACCCTAAGTCGAGAGATTACGCCGGGCCAAACCATCGTGATGCAGCAGAAGAATGCGCTCGCAGGAAACATCACGCTTTCCGTAGACGTGGTGGATGCGCGCGCACTCGCGGCCCTGTCCGCGACCGGGCACAGCCTCGAGTCCGAGTCCTACGAGGCTCAGGAAGCGAAGCGCTTGCTGAGCTTCGAAGTCGCGGAGACATTCTATGCCTCGGTGTTGGCGGACCTGATGGTCGAGGCCGCTCAGCATCGACTAGACGCGACACACGCGAGTGTTGACGAAGCGACAGCTCGGCTTCAGGCCGGACTCGCCGCACGAAACGAAGCCACACGCACCGAGCTCGAGCTGGCTTCAGCGGAGCTCTCGATGACCGACGCCAAGAGCAATCTCGAGAGCACACATCTTGCACTCGAATATCTGCTGGGAGAGAGGCTCAACGAACGCGAACCTCACATCACGCTGTCGCGCGATTTTTCCGTGCCTTCCCAACGGCCGGCCGAGCTGGTTGAGGTGGCCCTTGCCGAGCGCCTCGACCTTCGAGCCCTGGTCGCGCGCCGCGACGAGATCGACGTTCGCCGGAAGATCCCTCTCTTGGCTGCACTTCCGCGGGTGGGCGTGCAAGGCGTGTTGACCGCATCCAATGAGGTCGGGTTCTCCGGGAAGGAAGTAGACGGCATTGTTCAAGGGCTCCTGACTTGGGAGCTGTTCGACGGGGGCTCGCGCTATGCGGAGCGAGACGCGCTCTCGGCAGAACTCGAGATCGCACAGCTCACACTCCAAGCGATGCGGAGGCAAGTTCGGCTCGAGGTCGAGCAATCCGTTCTTCAGTATCGGCGCGCGTACGCGGCCCACGCGCAGGCAGAAACACGTCATCGTATCGCCAAGATCAATGCGGAGGAGGTCCGTGTCTTGTTCTCAGGCGGTCTGTCGACCGCGCTGGAGCGCGTCGACTCATTGTTGGCTGAGTTCGAGGCCGAGCTCGAGGTCGCGCGAACAAAGATCGGGTTGTTGCTGGCAGAACTAGGCATTCGGCACGCGACCGGAGCGAGCGCGGTGTTGGATCCCTGAATCGGAGCCCTCTACGTCCTTCGTCAGAAATCGACGAACGGAGCGAGCGCGCGCGCATACAGCGTGTAGATCACGATCGGCGCGAGCGCCAAGAGGCCAAGGTATCCGAGAATCCTCCCCGCGCGATGCCTCAACAGCGACGCAACCGTTACGCCGTAGACGGCGAAGAGCGGCGGTGCGGCAAACTGAAGATAGGCGCCCTTGATCACGCCAAGCGCGTCGATCGGATACTTCGTCGCAAAGTGGAGCTGGCCCAAAAGCGCCAAAGCTGGAACGAGGAGTAGGCCAAGGACCGTGAAGTCACGTCGCCGCCAGGCCCACCGAAACAACAACAACCAACCGACAACGGTCACGCCTGCGACGAGCGTCCCCCCCAAGACGCTCGCCACCGAGCAACGAATCGCGTTCTTTCGAGGCCCGGCGCGACCGTTGTACCGAGGGTCCGGCTCCTGATTCGGCTTGGGCGGGGGCGAGAAGGCGAAGTTGTAGTAATCGGCGAATGTCGACGCGATCAGGACTGGCCAAAAGCGCGGCGGATGATTCGCGGTCGGTGCATATGGCTTGTCATAGATGTCGTTCGTCCAGCCGACAAAGAACCCGAGCGACCGTCGGTCGAGATAGGGAACGGTCACGTGGTGCGCCATCTGATCCCTCTGCGAAAGCTCGAACGCCGTCGGGAAGAGCTGCCCTGTCTCCTCGAGATTTCGAGCCCAATGCGGACCACTCAAGAGGGCCGCAAGCGCGAGCGCGATCGCCAGGCCCGGCGCGCTGAGCGTACGCAGCCGAACATTGAGAGACCCCGGGCGCCATCGGTGGAGCGTATCCAGAGCGACCGCAAGCGAGAGCGCAACGATGACGACCAGGATGGAGACCTTCGTCAGTAGTCCCATCCCGCAGACGATCCCAAACGCAATCACCCGCCCGGTTCGTGAAGTCGAACGACGCGAAATCGCAACGAACAGCAACATCAGAAGCGCCGACCAAAGATTGCTGAGCGCTTCGGGCTGAGCCATCGCGTCCAGATGAACCGAGGTCGGCCACAGCGCGGCGGCCCCCAGTGCCACGACCCGGGCGATCGACTGACCCGGCAGCAGCCAACGAAACCCAACCAGGAGGACGAGCAGTCGGAGGCTGCCGAACAAGGCCGAGAGAAACACGAGCCCCTGCGCGGACGCGCCGAGATGGACGCTGAGTGCCGCAATCACGAACCAGAGCGGATGGTGGTAGGTCGATACGTTGAGGTCGAGCGGAGGAAGCGCCCCATGATCGACGATGTAACGGACATAGCGCCAATGAAACGGGAAGTCGTACCCCTGCTCGACCGGATACGTGAAGGCGTCCATGACACGAAGAAGGATGCCAAGCGCAAGAATGATGAATTCGACGTGCCTTGCCGCGAAATGCGCCGCCCTCCTCACCCACGACATGACCTTGGCCGCCTCCTTCGCTCACGACAGGTGCACCAAGGCGCTGTCGCACTCAAGCCCAGCCCTGTACCAAGAGCCAACCGGTACACACAAGACCTAAGGGATCGAGGTGTGCACGCGGTCAGAGCCCACCGCGAGCAACTCGCCTCCACACGAGAGCAACTCGCCTGCACACGTAGGCGGCTCGCCTGCACACGTAGGCGGCTCGCCTGCACACGTAGGCGGCTCGCCTGCAGTTCAGTATACAAGCTGACAACGCTAGGGGCCGAAGCCTCGCATCCACCAGAGACACCGAGGCCCGACCGAGAACCTCCGCGCGCTTGGCCGCATCTGGCATGGCGGCTGCATTTTGCCTGCGAAGCAGCCGACCAGACGAACAACCAACCGCAACGGAGTTCAGAATGAAACGACAATTATTGACAAACATGACCGCCGCCGTCTTCGCCGCCGCCAGCTTCCTGGCGTGCGGTGGGCTCGAGGAAGACAGTCCCGGCGACGAGATCCAGGCGGTCGACAATCTGACCGGTGGAGGATATGTCGCGACCGACGGAAGCCTCAACTATGCGTTCAAGTCGGTCGTACTCATGGCGACCTGGACCTCGTCGGGTTGGAGACAGCAGTGCACCGCAGCGCGTGTCGGCCCGAACGTCCTGCTCACGGCGGCCCACTGCGTGACCGGGAGCCTGTCAGCTTACTACGCACCGGGAAAATTCATTGGTCTATCGGCGTCGCGGTCACCGGACCCCAGCACCTATATCAGCTACATGGTCAAGTCGGTCCAAACGACAGGTCCAAGCTTCATGACTGACTACCCAGGATACAACGGGATACTGCTCGCACCCTACGGATCTGACTTGGCGGTCATCAAGGTTACGACCAACCTGCCGAGCACCATACGAACGGCCACCGTCGAAACTCGCGCGGTCGTGGATGATGAGCCGGTCGTGATCTTGGGCTATGGTTGCGAAAACGGTTACTACAGCAGCAACGCACCTCGACTCAAGTATGCGCTCACGAAGAAGCTCAAAGCGTCAGCATCGAGTGAAGTCCAGGCGGCGTTCAACGAAATGGGATCGGCTTGGACCTCGGGCACGAATGATTGGTCCGCGGTGGCGAAGAACTATCTTGCAACGCCGGGCTACAGGTACAGCGAAGCCAAGGGCACTGCGACGCCAGCGAGCGTTTGTCCCGGCGACTCGGGGGGTCCAGTGTTCGCCGCACGCTCAGGGATCAACTGGAAGAACCAGGACATCATCGTAGGGGTCAACTCGTTCATGTGGTGGTCGTGGCCCGATGAGTACGCTGGCGACCGCATGGGCCGAGTGAACGGGCACGCAAACGTCAGCCTGAGCGCTGCGGTTTCGTTTCTTCGAACCGTCGGTGGCGTGAGCCTTAGATAGAGACTGTCGGGAAATCGCTCGCAGACCTGGCTTCGAGAGATTGATGTTCTTCTCCTTCGCCACCCGAGCATGTTTCAGCCAATACCCATCCGACGATCCTTCATCCCCCATCACGGCACGAATCGCGTGTGCCGCTGAGGTGGACGGGGTCGCGTAGCGTGTGGAGGAGGCTCCGCACGTTGCGCGACCTCGGCCACCGTCAACGAAGCCTCCGATTCCCGATAAGCTCCAGATAGACATCGACCTTGCGAGAGCGTTAGCCTCAAGTTGATGGGCGAGTGGATAGGCGAGTGGAAGACGGCGCGATCCCTTGCGGCGCTGGAAGCCGATGATGAACCGACCGTCGGCGCGAGCCGTCATTCTCCTGGTAGTCCGCGCCTTGACGGCCCAGGATGTAGCTGTTCTTCGAAAGCATCGCGGCGGTGACGACTCGACCCGGGGCAACCGGAGAGACGCCGTGGACGAGAAGGGCCATGTCTGGCCTTTCTTGGCCGCCGATTCTTCGCGCCTTTGACTCTGTCCCAGGGCTTGCGTCGCATCGGACGCATCGGACGCAACGGACGCAACGGACGCAACGGACGTCGCTCGCACGGATCATCGGCGTGGTCACTGTGGTTGCGTTTTCCTTAGTGGCCTGTCCGAGCGCAGACGAACCACGCGACGAGGCGCTTCTTGATGCGGCCCTTCCACCCTCATCGGCTCCGGCGGATGCGGCCTTCCTACCGGAACGCAGAGATGACTCGGGAGACACCGGCGTCGAAGAAATCACCGAGGCCGGCACGTCGGCCGACGCCCACGAAGTGACCGACGCAGTCGCTGAAATAGGAGACGGCGGCACCGAAGAAAGAGGGCGCCTGATGATTGAACCCAAGAGCGGGTCGTATCCGTATCGGACAGCAATCACGCTGACCGCAGAAGACCAGTTCTCCGAGATTCGCTACACACTTGACGGGACAACGCCCGACCGCGAATCGCTCGTGTACACGGCGCCGCTCGTCATGTCACAACCTGTCGGAACCTCGCTGGTCGTTCGAGCCATCGCGTTCCAAAGTGACGGTAAACGCTCAGCCGAGATCCGGGGCGATTACACCATCGAGCCTGGACTGGTGATCCATTTTCGGAAGCCCGCCGATTGGTCGTCACCTTCGTTCTACTTCTGGGATCCGCGGCCGGGCCCCCTCACAACTCTTTGGCCTGGCATTGCCATGCTCCCCGAAAACGCCTCCGACGCCGAAGGCTGGTACTACGCCACGCTCAAGGGCCAAGTCGAGGCCAATTTTCTATTCAATGGAAATGATCGCCCACAAACGGAAGACATCTACTGGTCCAAGCAAGAAGGCTGGTTCGACGAATGGGAGTGGATGGACATCTCACCCGAAGCCATGCGACGTTACACAACGTGCTGTCTGTTCCCGAACGCCCGTCCGAAAGCGCTCATCATGAGTTTCGACGACGGCCGCGAACAAGACGCGCGTCTCATCGAGATCTTCGATCGCTACGGCATCAAGGGATCTTTTCATTTGAACTCCGGAAGTCTCGGAGCCCGAGACATCGCGGCCGCCTACGAGGGCCACGAGGTCTCGTCGCACTCGGTGCATCACCCATATTTGAACGACCTGACGAGAGCACAGCTCGAGGCCGAAGTTCTTCAAGATCGCCTGAACCTCGAGGCGCTCGTCGGGTATCCCGTCCGCGGGATGGCGTATCCGTTTGGGAGCTACAATACGACGCTCCTGCGGTCCATGAACGACTTCGGGCTCGTCTACGGACGCGTCGTGCCCACAACGAAAGACTTCCGGCTTCCCTACGATCTCCTCCGTTGGCGCGGCACATGTCACCACAGCGAAGCCTCCGGGTTGGTCGATGCATTCTGGGCCACCCCCCAACTGACATGGCGCTCTTCTTCATCTGGGGTCATAGCTGGGAGTTCGACCGCAACGAAGCCAACAACAGTTGGGCGTACATCGAGGCGCTGGCTGACCGCCTGTCAGGGCGACACGACGACGTCTGGTACGCATCCGTAGGCGAGGTCGCTGACTATCTCCTTGCCCTGCGGGCGCTCGAGTTCTCCGCAGATGGCCGCAGCGTCACGAATCCGTCGGCCGCGCCGGTTTGGGTGAAGCGCATCGATGGGTCGGCCGTGGAAGTCTTGCCTGGGGCTCACCTCGAGTTATGACGCACTGCACAACAGACCAAACCTCACCACCGGGCGTATAGGTCGAAGCATGAAGCATTCGTTTTCGAACGCCGTCGTCGTCGTGGCCATCGCCCTGGGCACAAGCTTCTGCACGCTGTTGGCTGTGCCTGGACACGCCTTCGCACGATGTGCACCGGCAGAGCTCCTCCTCACCCCAAGCTCCAAGACTGTGCTCCCGCCCAACCCAACGCTCTACGTCTTCGCACCCCGCAAAGAGCCACCGCGAATCCGCGTCAAGGATGCGCGGGGCCGCAAGCTCCGAACCACGATCACTGCCCTGCCGAGCCCTCCGGCCTACACCGCCTTCGCGGTTCGCATCGAGTCTTCGGCGCCATCCGAGCTGCGCGTCGAAATGCATGAGCGGAAGAGGCCGGGAACAATCGTTCGCCGACGCTACCAAGTACGCGCCATCGGCACCCAACCCGTTTCGACCGACACGGCGCGGCCGTCTCAGATCGTTCGCAAAGACGAAACGAGCGATCGCTGGACCTGCTCGTACAATGAAACCGCGAACCTCACGGTCGACGACTGGGCACCAGCCTACGAAGTAAGGTGGCGCGACGAGCAGGTCGAGCATTCCGTTGTCATCCCTCCGCGCGTCGATGCGTTCTTCGAACGCGACCCTGCCCCTTCAACGGCAAGACTCGAACTTGGACACGTGAGCTGTCTCGGGCAGACGTTCGAATTCACGAACACCCTCGAACTGCGAATCGTTCGGCTCAGCACCGATGGCGCGGCGTCGTCCGAGTCGAGTCCCATCACCGTCGCGCCACCGCCCAAAGCGCCGAAGGACAAGCGCTAGCCCCAGGCGCTCGAACACCCTCGCCCGAGCTCCGCCTCGAGGGCCCTCTCTTGACCGCTTATGCACATATGTGCATAAGCTCCTCCCGAGGAAGAGACCGCATGCCTCGCCCATTTTGCCGTCGGCGTATCCAAGGATTTCCAGCCGCACCGGTGTTCAAACCGGCAGGCGTTCCCCTTCGCGACCTTGAAGAAGTCGTCTTGGCGCTCGACGAATACGAAGCCATACGGCTCGCCGATCTCAACGGGCTGTATCAAGAGCAGGCATCAGAGGAAATGGGCGTATCACGCACGACATTCAGCCGAATCGTCGATGCCGCGCATCGAAAGATCGCCGACGCGATCGTGCATGGGAAAGCCATTCGAATAGAAGGAGGCCCGGTCATAGAAGAAGGCCCAGTGACGGGTACCGACCGACGACCGCGGTGTTGTGAGAGGCACGCAAAACAGAAGGGCTAGACGAAGCTCGGGGTGCGCAGTCCGATGGCGCATCTCTTCGGCGCCAAGTCCTCGAGGAATCAAAGAGGAGAAGCAGCATGATGAATCAACAGACAATGCACGACGGAACCGAGGTCCCGAAGCGGACTCAGCCTCGTGTCCCGCTCATCGGCGAAGCCGCGCCTTCTTTCAAGGCACAGACCACGCAAGGTGAGATCGTCTTTCCCGATCAGTACAAGGGGAAATGGGTCATCCTTTTCAGTCATCCAGCCGATTTCACCCCGGTATGCACGACCGAGTTCATGACCTTCGCGAAGCTGGAGAAGGACCTAGAGGCGCTCAACTGCAAGCTCATCGGACTCTCGATCGATAGTCACTACAGCCACATCGCATGGCTCCGCACCATCAAGGAGAAGATCGAGTGGAGCGGCATGAAGAACATGGAAGTGAAATTCCCGGTCATCGCTGATCTGACGATGGAGGTTGCACATAAGTTCGGCATGGTACAACCCGGCGCAAGCGACACGCAGGCCGTCCGAGCCGTCTTCTTCATCGACCCGGAAGCAAAGATTCGCGCGCTCATCTACTATCCCCTCTCGAACGGACGGAACTTCGATGAGGTCAAACGCCTGCTAATGGCCATGCAGACCTCCGACAAGTACAAGGTCGCGACTCCGGCCGACTGGAGACCCGGCGATCGGGTCATCATCCCGCCGCCCGGTTCCTGCGGCCAAGCCGCCGAACGTGTAGAAGGCGCCGGCTCGGATTATGAATGCCTCGATTGGTTCCTTTGTCTGAAGAAGCTCCCAGAGGAGAAATTGCGATGAATCTGTGTATCCCCATCCGACACGACGAAGGGCTCGACAGTCGCGTATCGCCGCATTTCGGTTCAGCGCCCGCATTCATGGTCGTCGACGTTGATTCGAAGATGCATCAAACGATCGCCAACGCCCAGAAACACCACGAACACGGCCAGTGTTCGCCCTTCGAAGTCCTCCTAGGACATTCGATCGACGCGATCGCGGTGGGAGGAATCGGCGCGGGCGCGTTGAGCAAACTGCTCGCGGCAAACATCCCGGTGTACATGACCAAGCACGCAACCGTGGATGAGGTCGTCGAAGCCTACAAGCTCAACGGACTTCGACGACTCGATCCGAACGACACATGTACCCATCATGGACGTGGCCACGACGGGCACGGCCATCGACACGGTCCGTCGGCGAAAAATCCCTAACCCCTCCTCCGGTGTCCGGTGCCATAGCAGAACGAAACCGACACCTCGAGAAAGGCACGCACTTCGCGACCTCGACTATTCCCGATAACTTCGTGGGAGCGACACCGACGACGCGTCTGTCTCGAGCAGATTGAGCGTCTGCTCAAGGATCTCGAGATCTTCTTTCATGCGCTCTAGGACTTCGGTCTCAATGTTGTCGGCGGCGACCTTCGAAAACCTCTCGATGTCGTCGGTCTTCCGCTCGATCTTCGTACGAACGTTTCGAAACTGCGCTTGCCACCAGGCCGCCGTATGCCCGCCGTACCCACCGGCTTCGGCGGTCTTCGCATCCGGGGTGGGCGCCTTCGGAAGCGTATAGCCCCCGCGTTCCAAGAGCGTGGCGAGCACCGTCAGATTGGCGCCGAGCATCTGTTCGTCACCGACGACGATCACGGGAATGCCTTTGCGTTCCCCTGCGACGCGCCGAAACTCCGTCCGCACCTCTGGTTGATCGACATCCCGGTAGGCGAACGGGACGCGGACGCGCCGCAAGAAGGCCTCGGCCGCACGACAAGCACCACACCAAGATGCGCCAAAAAGGACCACCGGCTTTCGTTCCGGCTTGGCCTCCAACCGAGTAGGAGCCGGAGGCAATAGGAAACTCAGACACAAGAAACCCAATCCAATCAAGATCGAACGCCCAATCTTCCGCATCTCGGGGATCCTAAGACACCTGAGTAAGACGCGCAAACGCGCAGGCCCGACCCAGCCGCGCTCCGGAAATCTCGAGGAATTCTCGTCGCAACATCTCGTCGCAACAGAACGGTCTGAGAAATCGGCGCCGTCGACCCGTGGGTCATCGCCCGTGGGTCATCGCTCATCGGCCGAGCGACTTGCGTGGGTTCGAAATTTGGAGCACCAGGATGGCCATGTCGGCCGATGATGAGGAGGGTGAATTCTCGTGTGGCGATGTCTTGTCAGCGGCATAGGGCGCACTCTGGCCTCGAGCTCGCTCGCGCCATCGAGACGCGGCGAGAAGAGGCCGCGACGTCCCAGACGAGCCCTGTCGCTGCGCCCGGAGACGGGTATGTGCGGCTATCCGGCCGAGCAGTCTACCCGGCCGTCAGTCGGGGCAAACATCTGGCGGAACTCAGAACGCAGATTGGCGCGCGAAGAGCGGCTCAAGTCGACAGCAGACAGGCGTCGGGCTCTTCGGGCTCAAGATCTGTGGTCGTCGTCGGCGCCGGGCCGGCCGGTCTGGTATCGGCCATCCATGCCTATAAACTTGGGTTCCAAGTGACGCTGGTTGAGCCGCGCGGACAATCTCAGGCGCCGCCCCAGACGCTCAACTTGAGAACCGAGGTACGTGCTGCTCTGGCGCAGATTGATCCCGATCTATTCCGCGAAGTCTGGAGGGTCGCGACACGCATACGATGGGCCGAGGTTCTGAAGGATGGCGACGAGACACTCGTGGCCAAGTCGAACCCCCTAGAGATCTTGTTCCACCAGCACGGCGTGCCCGAGGACTCATTGCCGATGCTTAGGAGGAGGCGGCCCGAATCGAAAGAAGAGATTGAGGCGAAGCGCGATAAGCTGAAGCATCAGGCTGGAAACGGGTTTTCGGCGCCGACCGCGCCTCCCCTCTCTGAGGACACCGAATACGCACCGGCGCGCCATGCGGCTTCCCAAAGTACCTGGCAGGTCTCGGCCTCCGACCTCATTCGCGTGCTATGGAACTTCGTCGAAACGCTCCAGAGCAATGAGAAGGAAGGCCGCGAACGACTTAGGATCCTTCGCGGCTGGGAAGTCACTGAACTCCCGGTCGCGGAGGAGGGTGAGGTTCGACGACGTGTGATCGTTGAACGCTCGACCACGGGTCGAGACGCGACGGTTTCCGAGCCAGAGCGGCAAGATCTGGGAGTGCCGGACGATATCATCCTTGCGGACGGCGCAAACTCGAAGCTCGTCTCAAAGGTGGGAACCGGTTTCGCGGATGTGGGGCCCAACACGCGGTTCGTTGCGGGACTGATAGACCGCCTTGCCCTGATGAGCGCAGGCGAAGGGAAAGGCGTGGTTCGCCGCGCAACCGAGGATTACGAATCCCTTATCCTTCGCCACATCGTAATGAGCCAGGCCAGCCGCGACTCATCCAAAGTATGGGCGCTCGTAGAAGTCCCCTCTGACCTCGATTTCACGGACGAACAGTCCGTCAGGCGATTCTTCGGCGAGTCGCTTTCAGAGGAGGAGGCCACGAGGCAGTACTTCGCACTCAAGACGCTACCGCTCATTAACCGCGGGCGCTCGGACGGTGGCTTCGAACCGGGGGATCTTCTGAATGAAGACCTTCCTTACGGTCCTCGGATGTTCGTCATGCAGTCGCGCATCGCGGGCCAACCGGACTTCGATGCTCAGAACGTTCACTGTGTGGGCGATGCCAAGGGATTCTCGCACTTTCTTGCAAGCCTCGGGGCCTCAACGGGCTTAGGCCCCGACCAATTGGCTCTCGGGTTGTACTGGGGTGCCTGCGGGAGAAAACGCGCAGGACGCGATACGGTGCTTGAGTCAATGACGCTCGATCGACGGCTCTTCAACAATGTCTGGCATTGGCAAAACGTCGGCCTGGGCGAGTTCAGCAGTGTCACCGCCGCGAACCTGGGTTCCGACGTCTCAAGGAGAGCGGCCCGCGCGACCAACCAGCCGAAGACGGTGAAGGCAAACGCAACCACAAGCGCATACCAAAGCGAAGCCGATCCAAGCGCGAGCGGGAATGTCGTCCACGTCGAAAGGCCGCCGAGACGTGAACCACGTCCCAAACGGAGCGCTCCCCAACGCGTACTCACGGCGCCCGCCGAGGCGCGGTTGGCGTCGATCGATGCGCTGGTTGATTCACCGCCAAACGGACCGGAGTGGAGTTTGATTCCCCAGGCGCGCATCGGAGGCGGCTACGGGAGCGGCACCATCACGCGCTATCTGCTGCGAGACGTCTTCTTTGACCGCACGGAAATGCGTTGGACGATCCAAAGGCTCGATACCACGAGGACCCCGAATGTCGAGGTTCCGGAGCCCATCGTCACCGAGTTCTATGAGAAGGTTCTTCTCCAGCCAAATCCAGGCTATCCAGGTTTGGTCGAGCTGAACAAGGACGACGCTCGCTTTCATCTCGGCGACGCGGAGGCGCCGGAAGCTGAACGCAGAAAGGAGATCGCCCGAAGAATGGCGCTTCCGATGGTCGACGCATCTCAACCCGTTCGTCTCTGCACAATCGGGCCGTTATCGAGCAAAGAATGGGCAAGAACCGTCACGATGTCCGACGTGCTCGATATTGGGTTGGAGGGCTCGACCTGGGTTGTCGAGCTTCGAAGTGGCGAGACCGTCCATTGCCAAGCACTCAAGCTCTCCGCGGGCGACCAGTCGGCCTATCTTGCGAAGGACGCAAGATCCTTCAGCCGCTCGCGCAACGCGTGAAGGGAAGATGGCCATCCGAAGGACGAACGACGGACGACGGCACTGCTCTCGGTCGCCGATGCCTGCCTAGATGCACCGCCGGGTCCCTCGTCCGTCCTCGGGCGTGGCATCCGGGAGCGCACATACCCACAATGGCCGGCGATGACGAGCCGCGCGGCTCGTCCCAGCGGCTTCGAGGCGATACGTCCCAACTGTGCGACGGCGGTCTGATCCTGGCCCCCGGACCGGGGCGCCAACCCACGACGCGGGTGCGATGATGGCCTCCAAGCCCCCGCATCTTCTCGGGCCGCAGCTATGGTACGCTGCGCCGCGGGAAAATCTGCGTGAAGGTGTTGGCAAAGGCGTTTTCTGAACATGCCGTCGAGGCTGCATCCGCGACTACATTCATGTTCTCGATCTGGCCAAGGCTCACGTCATGAGCCTCGAGGCACTCGCCCGTCGAAAGTTTCCGTCCAAGATCTTCAACCTCGGGTGCGGCCGACATCTCGAGTTCGAATCAGGAGGATCAAAGCGTGAACGTCCTAGTCTTTTCCGACGAATACCCCCCAGCCGGTGGCGGCGCCGGCGTGGTGGCGAGCCAACTCGTCTCGAACCTCGTGGCCATGGGTCACAAGGTCGTGCTGCTTTCGGGCGATGAGGGACAGGCTCCGGAGGCGAAGGCCCAAGAACACGTCCGAGTGCATCGAACCACGCTGATCTGGCCCATGGCCTACCTGAGAGCTCTACTCAAGCTGAGGCCGAAGCTGTCGTCGTTCGACGCCATCGTTCTCAATGATATCGTTGCCGTCTATGTTGCGGGACTGTTCTTCAACGAAACGCAGCTCTCGAAGTGCGTCATCATCGCGCATGGGGACGATGCAGCCTACGTCTTCAAGAAGACGAGTACCAAACACCATGTCTTCCAGATCAAGGCGTTCTGCGGAAGAACGCTCCGCCACTGTATGAAGGTGGTCGCCGTCAGCAGGTACGCCAAGGAACTCTACTGCAACAACATCCCGAACGATCCCCGGCTCCAGAACGTCGACCATCACTATGCGGGGCTCGATCTCGAGGGGATGAAGCCCCTCGCCTCCATCACTCAGACGAAAACCGATATCGGCGTCCCCGAGGAAGCAACGCTGCTCTTCTCGGCCGGTCGGGTCGAAGAAGAGAAGGGCTTCCTCCACCAGTTCACGCTCTTCAAAGAGGAGGTCGATCAGGGCTCGAACTACGTCTGGCTCATCGCCGGCGACGGTGCACTGCGAGACCGATTGCAAGCGATGGTCGAGGCGAACAACCTGACGGAGCGCGTGCGCTTCCTCGGACAATTGCCGCGAGAAAAGTTGGCGACCTACTACAAGCTCGCCGACGTCTTCTGGCTCTTGTCGCACGCCACCTATGAGACGATGGGTCTCGTTTATTTGGAGGCCGCGTTCTACGGCACACCGAGCATTGGCCTGAGAAACTTCGGTGTGATCGAGGCCATATCGGAAGGCAAGAGCGGCTATTTCTACGAAGGCGGTCGCATCGGCCAACTGATCGATCGCTGCGCGGAAAATATCACATCACAAGACTGCATCGATCACGCGATGCAGTTCTCGAGCGTATCCTTCGCCAAGTACGTCGTTCCGGCGTCGGTCGGACATCGGTCTGACGTGGTTCCGGCGTCGGTCTGACGTCGGTCTGACGTTAGTCTGACGTTAGTCTGACGTCGGTGGACATCGTTCCGGCGTTGGCTTCCTGGAACCTCATCCCAATGCGTCCCCCGAACTCAGCCCGCGACAACGGCACCGTCGTCGCGACACGCCTTGGCCTCGCGAACGAAGTCCGCGAACAACGCATCGTTCGCTTCATCCGAAAGGTACTCCGGATGCCACTGCGTCGTTCGACCGCGTCGAAATTCGGTGGCTTCTACGGTCGAAGCTTCACGCCCCAGGTGCGCGAGCCATGCGACCGGTGTCATGCCGTCGCCGGCTTCCTTGACGCCTTGGTGACGGTTGCTGTTCACCCAAAGTAAAGGCGCACCGCTTCGTCCGTAGAGGAACGAAGAGGGCGCCATCTCGATCCAGTTTCGGTAGATCACCTGCCCATCTGCATCGCGCACTTCGAACGGTTTTGTGATCTCTCTGCGGTCCGCGAGTCGAAGATCGACGTCCGTGTAGCCCTCTCCTTTCATCTCCTGCACCAACGAACCTCCGCGCGCGACGTTCCAAAGCTGGTGCGATCGGCAGACGCCAAGAAATGCACATTGGTCCAGCTCGAGCGCCCGCAGAAACAGGTCGGCCTCGAACCGGTCCCTCGGATAGTTGGTATCCTCGGCCTCTCGAATCGGTTGGCTATACATTCTCGGATGGACGTCAAAGCCGCCCGGGCCCAACAGACCATGGACAACGCTCAAACATCCGTCGATGCACATGGCTCGTGCTTCTCGATTATCCGGAAAGAGGAGGTCAGCGCGAGGCAAGGTCAGCACGGCCCGGCCGCCCTTCTCCTCGATCCGCCGCACAAACTGTTCGATGGCCCGGCCATACCGTGACGTGAGCTGTCCGGGCTCCGCGAGCACAACGGCGATCAGCGGTCGGTCGTCCGGCGACGGCACATCACGCGCCGCACCAGCGCCCGCTCCGCCCGCGATCAATCGCGTCAGTTCCTGCCGCTGGTCGATCCATCCTCCGAAATCACGAGCTCGAATGGCCCAACGATGAAAGACACCCTCGGTCCGCCCATCACTGACGGGGACGAGCACGGGCGCCGCCGCGCCCGGGACGTCGACGAGCATCGGCACGACTCGGCGCGGCATCGGTTCTTGGCGTCGCGAGATTGACCGGACGGAGGCCAATCGATGCGTCCACGGGCGCGAGGTCGACATTCCGCCAGACAACCCTGCATGGTTGATCTCGCTCACCGCCGCCTGGCGATGGCCCATCGCACCGGCCGACAGGGCGTGCCTCGCCCGCCGCGGAGTCGAACACCGGTCCGATGCTCCTCGACCGAGACCGAGACCGAGACCAGGACCGAGAAGCGAGGGAGCGTCCGCGCGCATTCACGCGAAGGTACCCATTTCCCTCGATTTTCGATGATCTTTTTCCTAGGGCGCCTTGCGGATCGTCTACCCAAGTTTTCGGCCAAAGCTGTAGAGGGCTCGCCTGACCGCTGTTCACCTCTGGTCCAAACGAGTGTCTGGACGACCCCAGATGCATGGCTTGGCGGTCAGGACCCGGCATGTCACGGTGCGCTCGGGATGAGACGATTCGGTGGCATGCAATCGACCGCGCTGTACCCTGTATTGCTGACCGGCTTCCTGCTGCAACGCTGCGCCCCCCACGAATCACCATCCGGAAGTACAGCCCAGCCGACCCAAGACAGCGGGGTGGGTACGGACGCCGGGTCGGGCACCGGCCCGGACGTGGGGGGTGAAGATGCCGGTCCAAGCCCAGAGGCGCTCGAACACACACGTCTTCGCCTACTTCGGCACGAGGTTCTCAAGAAGAGCTGTGTTTGCATCAATTGCGTCGAATATTCGGCATCAACGGACACTTCCCGCGACGATGACCTGGCGTCGATCGAGACATCCGGTTGCCTATATGTCCGCCAAGCGCTCTCGCCGTTCGAGAAGATCAAAGACGCGCCGCCCGCCTCGACGAGCGACCTGTTCGACGGACTGCGCGCCGCAGTCCTGCGTACGGGTGCGCTGAACGAAGAGCCAGGAAGCAACGACAGCAGCGGCGTCGGCACAGGTAGCGGCACCGGCACCGGCACCGGCACAGGCACCGGCGCAGGTAGCGGCACAGGCACCGGCGCAGGTAGCGGCACCGGCACCTCGACCTCTGGGCCGGCCACCAAAGGCGTGATGTACGAGTTTGAACTGCCTTCGATCGTCACCGAGAACTTCGTTCGCTCGCTTCAAATCGACGCGTCGGAGATGGCAACGCTCAACCAGCTTGCAGACGCATTTGATCCTGATTTTTCCGGCATTTCAGGCGACCTCCGCTTCGAACAAGTCGGGGAAGGGCACTTTGATCGCTGGGGCGAAGGCTTTGCGAAAAGTCGGAACAGCGTTCCGACGTTCGTGACTCGGGACGGATGGCACTACCACCTTCTTCTCGCGATGCGCGCCGTGGAGGCAGGTGCGCGCGCCATCTATCTTCCGAACGCCAAACAACGCGTTTCCCAAACGCCTGAACTCGATGTGCATCTCGAGAGCTTTGCGAGGGCCGTGAAGCACTATGCGAACACTGAGCACAACTCGTCGGTCTTCGTCGGGGTCGATCTTCTCGGCATCGACACCCGCGACCGCTACACCGTCGATCCGCCTTTTGACTTTCAAACTTTTGTGCTCGACTCGGATGTTGCGCTTGGCGCGCAGGGCGACCGCTATGTCACGGCCAAAGATGGCGTCGATTATGCGTGCCACGGTCAGGAATACCTGGAGAGCGACAGCCCTGCCAAAACCACGGCCGCCGGACAACTCGTGGGCGAACTCTGTTTCGTGCGAGGCAACGCACGTGGTCTCGGGCGCGCCTACGATGAGACCGATACGGTCGAACAGTCCACGGATTTCGAGACACGCGGGATCCGCGGCGTTGCCGCCGTACTGGAGCTTAGCCGTGAGGCGCGCTGCGCCCTCTCCGACACCGAGGGCGGCACGCGATCCGGCGAGACCGACGTCGTCTACTACGAAAACTACCCCGACGACGCCGCCACGACCTGCGCTTC
Source organism: Deltaproteobacteria bacterium (assembly GCA_016713425.1). GTDB lineage: Bacteria > Myxococcota > Kuafuiibacteriia > Kuafuiibacteriales > Kuafuiibacteriaceae > JADJPE01. The sequence goes on from JADJPE010000005.1 coordinate 944,040, forward strand.
GATTGTGAGGAACGGCCTGACCGGTCTCATGCAGTATGCGTCGCAGCCGAAAGCGATACGCAGCGCGTTTTCTCACTACATGGTCAGTACGACGAAGATGTTCCGTAGCAAAGGCGTTCTCACCTATTTCCCGCAGCCGCTGCGGGCCGGGCCTACATCCTTCGGCCAGTTGACGGAGAACAAGTATGGATTCAGCGAAACGGGGCTCTCAGCGCTGCAAAGCCGAGTACGGCGCTGCCCGGTCGGTGAAGAGAGTCGCTGGGAAGACTACACGGGTTCCCCGGCCGCCGACGTCTACAAGGCCCAAGACTGCGACGACCTCAGCGCCATCTCCGATGCACTCGCCCAATCCAATGATCCCCTTCCATCGGAACGACCGGACCTCATGGTTCTCCTTCCTCAAGAGCTCACCCTTCAACCCGGCGAGCTCATCCAAACGCGGGCCTTCTTGCTCCTCATGCGTCCGGACGGAAACCTCGTACTCCTCAGAAAAGGACAGACCACGCCAACCTGGAGCACGAACCTCTCGGATGTCGGCTGCGGCGACTCACCGCCTTGCGATGCATCCTTCACAGAGGATGGCGCGCTGGTCGTTCGAAAGGGCGACGACATTCTCTTTACCTCGGGCACATCCGGACGCGGTGCCGTACGAATCGTGTTGAGCTCGGAACATCCATACCTCTCGATCCAAGATGGTCGAACGATCCTTTGGGCGATCAATGCGAGCAGTCCGACCGACCCGAGCGATCCAACTGACCCGAGCGATCCAACCGACCCGAGCGATCCCACTGACCCGAGCGATCCCACTGACCCGAGCGATCCCACTGACCCGAGCGATCCCACTGATCCAACCGATCCAACCCCAGCGCAGTGCACAATCCCGGGCGGCGCGACGATGATTGAAGGTGACGGACGTATTTTCTATTCGCAGCCCCGCGCAGTTCTGCCCGACGACTGCGACAACCACGGGCAGCGCCGCGTCTGCCTGTCCGACGGAACGTGGAGCGGCAGCGACAACTATCCATACGCAACGTGCACAACAGTCGCTCCTGCCGACTGTGTGCTGCCTTGGGGCGGATCGATTCCGGACGGCGACGCCCATAGGGCGTATGAGAACAGCTCCGTACCCTATGGAAACACGTGCGTCTCTGAAACGCGCACGTGCAGTGATGGAACGCTGAGCGGGAGCTTCCCGCACAACGAATGCCACGTCCTGGATCCCGCGCGATGCATGATGCCGTGGGGAGAAATGATCGACCATGGCGCCAGCCAAACCGCATACGCGCAAAGCTACGTGCCTTTCGGTTCGTCGTGTTCCTCGGAGGCGCGTGTTTGCGACAACGGCGTGTTGAGCGGCTCCAATACCCAACAGAGCTGCCGGGTCGGCCCCGATCCGAGCACTTGCGAAGTCTACAGCACGAGCACCACGCTCGTCGGAACTCTGACCTCCGACGAGCAACGCGAGTTCTACCATCTCCAGTCTGCTTACAACGAACAAGGGCAACGAGTGACCACGTGCGAGCCCACTCAACTCTGGTGCCGCTGTACCTCGGTTGATTTGTGCACCCTCCTGAGACTCGGGAGTGCGGGCTGGGGGAACGCGAGCACAGGCTACTATGCCGACCCCAACTGCGGACGCTAACGCCCCAGCGACCCACCCGCTTTCCTTCAGCGATGCGCGGGAAGAGGCGAAGTTCAAAAAAAATGACCCCTGAGCCGAAGCGCAGGAGTCATAGCCATCCGAACAAACAAGATTGGTTTCCGCATTCGCGGAGGTGCTGGGCCTGTAGGCTACGAAGGATGTCGAGTCAAGGCTCTTCCTTCGTAGCGACGCGCGCTCGTCCGACTTTCTCAACTCGGATGTTCGTCGCATCCGTGGACCGTCGCTCCCTGTTTACGACCCCCTCTCGAGATCGAAGCAACGGGCGGCGAGGCGCGGAAGATAACTCAAATCGGTGCGAGCAGGCGCTGAACCCGTCGAACCCGTCGAACCCGTCGAACCCGTCGAACCCGTCGAACCCGTCGAACCCGTCGAACCCGTCGAACCCGTCGAACCCGTGCATCCTTCCGGTGGCCGAACGAAGCAAGAAAGGGCGATGGTCGATCTCGAAGAGCCGCGACGCGTGCGGGCCATCGAAGAGCCTGACCCGGATCTCTGGGAGTGTGCGAGAAGATGATCTCCAGAACGCAAGTTCCACATCGGACACCCATCGTGCGGGCATCACCCGCGAATCGCGCGGTTCGCACGGGTGCATCAGCCCGGTCCGGGGCCTCTCGGCAAACCGGGCACAGCCTCTTGGGCGGGCGATCGCGCGCTTGCGACGCCGAGCTGGAGATCGGCACCTCCGCGCGACCCAACCCGGGTGCGGAATTTGCCCCGCGTGACTCGACAGTACCTCGCGCGCGCACCGGCACCGATGCAGGTGTGCGTACCGATGTGCGTGCGACGATGTCGGTTTGGCTATCACGCGTCCTGGGTGAAGTTCCCGTCGGTGCGCGTACGGCGATTCAGCACGTCACACGTGCCTCGGCGGTGGCGACGATGACCTTCATGTTCGGGCATGCGTCGGCCATGGGTCTTTCGGTCGACAGAGTCAGCGGGACCCGCACCACGACCGAAGTTTGTCGGGAAGTTCCGACTCAAAGCTCCCGGCTCGAAGACCGGATGCACCCCGGTCTTACGCCTTCGGCTTGCCACGTGCGAAGGGACCTCGATGCGCTTTCTCGGTCGCCGACCGAGCGCCCGTCCACGACCGGGCGCCGTGCCGCCATTGAGTCCCTTCGAGCGCGCCCCTTGGAGGAGGTTTGGGCGCGCCGCGCCGAGGCGAAGCACGGTCATCTTTATGCTAGGGCTGCGGTCGACGATCACTACCAGGACGTCTCATTTCCACGAGGCCTTCGCCTCGACGGAGATGCACCGCTCACGCCCGACGGCATCTCAGGCACCGCCTATCTTACGGGCGGACTCGGTGTCATCGAGGGACTCGAGGTCGTCGTGCGTCCCACCGATCATCCGATTCAAGGGCGCGGTCTGTCGGCACGCTTCTCGGTAACGCCGTCAGCGGGCGACCGCCTCGAATCCCGTTTAGCCAAAGAGCCTGCGACCAACTTGGTCGATCGATCGCGATTCTTTGCCCAACCCACCGAGCGAGGTGTCCGATTGATTGAATCGGTCGATGAGCTCAGGGCGGCGCAGCTCCCGACGCAGGTGTCGAGTCTCCGACTTGGCGTGGCCGTTCGCTTCGAAGAACCGGGGCGATTCAGGGTCGACTACTCGCCGCACGAGGTCGCGAGTCGGGCGCTTTGGGGCGACGTGGAGATCTTGGCATGGGGTGAGAGCGAAGCGGCCTGGAAGAGGAATCTTCGTGACGCGCTGGAGTTCTTGGGACTGGCCTCCGCATTGACACGCGGACCAACGCCCGAAGAGGAGTCTCTTCAGTTGAAGCTTTCGCTCCTCGAAAACGCAGACCCTTACGCGCGTCTTGCGTTCCAGAAGGACTACGAATCCGGCTCCCTTTCGTCGAGGGATCTGGATGCCGCGCTTCGATGGGCACGTGTCCCGAAAGCGTTCGTCGATGACGCGAAATTCGCGCGCATTGCAGGGAGCCACATTGCAGCGGTCACGCCCGCCCAAAGTGAGGCTTACGCGCGGCATGGCGTGCAGGGCCTCCACCACTTGGTCTATCGGCTCGACGACCTGCCAAAGATCGTGGCCTCGGGTGGCCTCCTCTCGACCCTTCAGCGCCTTCGCGGCGGGCTTGTCAGCAGCGGCATGTCGAGTGCGCAGGACATCGATACGGGAGGCGCAATTTCCGTTTTTACGCGTGCGCACTTGGGTGGGAAGGGCCCGTATTTTTCGCCAGGACAAGTTGTCATATACATCAAGCCCGACGCGCTTGATCGGCTCGACCTCTACGGGTACGCGACCGATCAATTCGGTTCGACGAGTCGAGGACCCCCGCCCGAGATCAGCCGACCGCTCCTTGAGTTGGCGAAGCGTGTGCTGTCGTGCTCGCTGGGACGCGAAGGTCAGAGTCGGACGACCAGCGACATGCGATCTCGGTCGAATTCAAGTTGGAGTTCGAGATCGAGTTCGAGATCAAGTTCGAGTTCGAGTTCGACATTGAGAGACCAGCCCACGGACGAGGTCGCCGCGCGTTACCTTCTGTCTCTTGCTCGATCGGCGGACGCCTTCGAGGGGGCGAATCTGAATCGCCCCGTGGGTGCCGAGCTCATTCGACAGATCGTAGCTCGCGGGTACAATCGATCCGACTACTCGCAGACCAACGAGCTGATGTTCGGCGCGATCGTCCCGGTCCATGACATGGCTGCTTTCATCGTGGCGTCGGAAGCAGATCGCCAGTCGCTCATCAGTGGCCTTCACGCCATCGGGCTCAACAACATCAACGGCGAGCCGCTGGAGTCGTTCATCAAGCTCTGGGAAGAGATCCCTGAAGCCCCAAACTGGACGCCGTCAGACGATGCCAAGACCAAACGAGAGCCGCTCGATTTCTTCGTTGACCGGTCACTCTTCCCCAGCCCCCACACGCTATTGCGTCTTGGCGCGCGTCATCAAGTAGTCAACGAGCTCGTTGACGTTCGTCGTTGTCACGTTTGACGCAGGCACAAGCATGATGTGCTTCTTCGCAAGTTGCTTTGCGAGCTGCATTTTCACGTAAGCGTCGCCGCCGAGCTTTCCCAACGCTTCTGCTTCCTTGCGCGTAGCCTCGGCCTTGGCGCGGCCGGCAGCGAGGATCGCCTTCGCCTCATTCGACTTGGTTTGGTAATATCCGTCCGCTTCGTTGCGCGTTCGACCCGCGGCGCCCATCGCCTCCTCGCGAAGCTGGTTCCACTCCGCGCGCTTGGCCTCAAGTTCCGATTGCTTCTGCTGAACCATATTCTTCTGCTGCTCGATCAGGGTCTGAACATCGGCCTCCGCCTGTTTCTGCGCGTTGATCGCGTTCTGATAGGCTTCATCGAAACGATGCTGCTGAACCTGGAGCATATCGACCAACACGCCATAGGGGGCGAGCGTTTGTGCGAGACGGTCCTTGGCTTTCGCCGCCATGTCATTCTTGATCGTCACCTGGTAGTACTGCTCGCTGGTAATCTCGTTGAAAACATCGCGAATCACCGACCGCGAGACCGGACGCACGAGACGTTCTTTGATCTCGTCGATCGACTGCCCAACATTCTTGATTACGTCGCCCGCCTTCATGGGATCGACCCGCCACATCACGTTCACATCGATGAAGACATTGTTCCCGTCGCTCGTCTTGAAGGTGATGTCGTCGGGCACCGGACGATCACCCTCGTCCGCATTCGCGTTCATCAGCAGGTTCTGCTGACTGATCGGGATGGTCGTCCACGCGTTGATGATGGGTGCCACGAAGTAGACGCCACCCGGCGAATAGACTTGCTGCGCGCCGCGGGATTCGATGACGCCCAGCAACGTGGTCCGGATACCGACCTCCGTCGAGCTGGTCGCTTCACAACCCGAAAGAAAGAAGATCCCTACGAAAACTGTCGGCACCAGATGGCTCAACAAACGCTTCATCGCTGTGTACCTCCCGAGGTCCCGCCTCGAAGCCCAATGAGAGCCCACGTCTCGCGTATGAAGGTCACGTATTGCTCGGGCGTCATCGCCGCGCCTTCGATGTTGTCGAACATCTTGGCCGTCTCGAGTGCGACGACGTAGCGCCCTCCAGAGCTGGTAAGAGCCTCTGAGGCCAATCGCTTCGCCTCGGCCTCTGCAATCCCAAGTTCCAGATCAGCCTTCGCTCTCACCTCGGCCGAATAGAGCTCTGCTTCCGCGCGGATCTTGGCGATCTCGGCCTTGATTTCGGACTCCGCGATCGTGATCGCAGCGTTGCCTCGAGACTCGATCTCTTGGCGCTTCGCACGCTCCTCGTTCACAAGACTCTCTTTGCGGTTCTTGACCGTGAGCTGAACCGCGACCTTCTTGTCTTGGAGCGAGCGTTCATAGCTTTCGCTGTACAAATAGTTCCGCAAGAGCAGCTTTTCGACCCGCAGCCCTCGCTCCTTGAACCGCGCCCTCAGAAAATCCTCGGCTTCCGTAACCGCCTGAACGCGCGACTCCTCACCGTAGAAGGCCTCGGCGCTCATCTTGCCGAGCGTTGCGACCACGCCATTGCGGAAGGTGTTCACGACGAATCCGTCGACGTAGAGGCTGCCCCAGCCAAACTCGCGAGCGATCTTGACGGGATCTTCGATCGAATAGAGCAACGAGACATCACAGGAGACCGCATAGCCATCGGATGTTTGCACGTTGATGGCATCAATCCGACGGTGCGTTCCCTGTCCGAGCAAGTGCTCACGTCGATCCCAGTAGCTGTCGACGCTCGCCAGCAGCCTTCGGTCGCCTCTCGACTTGGCTCGCGTATGCTTCTCCTCGTCGGAGGCCTCCAGCAAATGAATCTCGCGCGAGAACGGATGGATGGTCGTCCCCGGCCCAACGAAATAGAGCCCCGGTCCGAACATTTCGTCGCCGATGCCGCTGTTCGGACCGAACCGCACCTGCTGCACGCCAAACTGGTTCGGCATCACGCGCTCGGTGCACGCGCCGTAGACGATGCCAAGCCCAAGCACCAACCCAGCGGCTCCAAGTAGTCCAAACCGTGCCGAGGAAACGATGCGCCCAAGCGCCGCCTTCTTTCCTTTCACTTCAACCATCTTCAGTCGTCCTTCCGTTGTTCCAAAATACGTTTCTCCAAGTCGTCTCGGCCTCGGCGTCTGCGATCATCGACCTCGTCCCCCGTTTTCAGCGCGCTCGCGTCATCCACGTCGTCCGCCGACCGCGCGTGAGCGACCAAACGTGGCTTGGTCAGTGCCTTGAGCTCGCCGATCGGCTCCCCGTACGTCGAGTAGGCTTGCTCGAGCCGAAGCATTTCTCGGCCCACACTCACGACCAAACGATTGAGCTCGGCCTCATAGCGCCGAATGGCCAGGTAGGCGCGTAGGTTTGGAAAGAGAAGCCCCGCCAACATGAACGGCAGGATCCACTCTCGCTGCCAAATCGGTATGAAAGGCGCAACGAGCACGAAGCCGCCAATCACCATGCCTAGGAGCGCGAAGCCGATCCGCTCCACTGGGTGCAAACTGGAACGCGTCAGATAGAAATCATTGCGCTCGCGGCTGGTGAAACGCATCGCAAGCCGCACATAGGCGGGGATGACCACCGTGCGGAAGAGCCGATCGATCTCGTCGGACCACGACGCCAAGGCCGATTCCGACAAGTGAGGCTCTTCGTCTTCGAACAGGCGGCGAAGACGTTCGAACTCACGTTCGTAGATCTCGAAAAAGAAGCGTTGGCACGCGTCCTCTCCCGCTGCGATCGTCGCTTCGGTCAGGCCGTTGCGTCGATCCTCGAAAGACTGGATCAAAGTATCGACATATCGCTCGAGCGGACTGGGCACGAGCTCGAGCGCTCTTCTGCGACGCATACGGGGTCAGTCTTTCCAGTGCGGAGGAAAGGTCTTCGCAAAGAATGGCTTCGACTCGACGCGCGCCATGAGACTCCGGATCCGCGGCCCGAGCGACTCGAACGGGCGGCGATGGGCCGGCATACGCTCGGCCAGCCGACGGAGCAAAGCGAAATGCGGATAGAGCGCATAGTCCGCGTAACTCCGCTCCGACTCGGGAACGGCCATATCGAGGGCCTGTTCGATCGCATCCCCTTCGCGCAGGAGCCCCTCGGTCGCACGTTCGATGAGCGCCGGGTCACCGTCGCCTCGGGGGCGGAACAAGGTCTCGGAAAAGAGCTTTCGGGCGGTCGGATAGTAGGTGTTGTCACCCTCGAAGGCCAACCGACGAACGAGCGCACGCGCCTGGCGATCGACAGGCAGAAGCGGTGGCTCGGGAAAGGTGTCATCCAGATACTCGACAATCGCCGTCGACTCGTAGAGGGCGAAATCATCGTGAACGATGGACGGGACCCGCCCGCGTGGGTTGATCGCGAGGTACGCAGGCGTCTTCAGATCCCCGCCCGAAAACGACAACGTATGGAGCTCGTACGCCAAGCCCTTATGCTCAAGCGCCAGCCACACCTTCCACGCAAACGGCGATCCCGAACCATAGTAGAAGTGCAACATGGGCCCCGAATACGCGGTTTTCCCACTATCCGCAACGCCAAGCCTCGCGAGCGTGCCGATTCTCGCGTCAGCAAGACCGCCCTCATCCGTGCGCCCTTCCTTGCGAATCCGGCATCGGCCATCGGCCATCGGCCATCCGCCATCGGCCATCCGGCATCCGGCACGGGCATGAGCATCAAGCCTCCGAACCCGAACCCGAACCCGAATCCGGTTTTCGAACGTGGCGAACGAACGGTCGGAAGAAGCGTTCGAGACGAAGGCAGACGAAGCGTCGAGCGACAGGTCGGTGCTTCGCCTCCGAACTTCGGCCGGGTGGAACAAGGCGGGTGGAACAAGGCGGGTGAAACATCCGCGGTGACGTCACCGTTCATCCGATTTCGCCCTGCGGACAGGCGCCATCGGCAGGTGAGAACCGCTGGCCCGACTCCTGCTATGGGCCACCGCATGGGCACCGTCACAAGGACAACTTTCAAATCTGATTTGGGGCGCGATGGCGGCTCAATCAACGTCGCGAGCATGAGCCCGGACCTTGAGAAGGCCATCAAAGCGAGCGGAGCAAGCGAAGCCGAGGTCAAGAAAACGCTCGCGAAGATCGCCGGTTCGGACGGTATCATTCGGGGGCAATCAGAACTCGGAGCACTTTTCAAATATGTTGATGGCTTCGACAAGAACGGTTCTTCGTCCTCGATCGCAACGTCGAAAAACGGTGTCGACACAACGAGCGGCAAGCTGTTCGCGGGACTCAAGGCCGACACCGACCGAAGCCGCACTGCGGCTTCGAAGAAAGGTGCGCTTCGGTTCGCCGGCGACACGAAGCTCGAGGCGGTGTCAGCTGGAAACCAGATTCTCAAGGTTGGCTCAAAGGGTGAGAGTGTAAAGAAGGTGCAGCAGGCGCTCCTAGACATGGGGTACAAGATCCCAAGCGGCGCCAACGGGACGTTCGACGCCAAAACGGCGCACGCGGTGAAGCAGTTTCAGCGGGATGTCGGCCTCGACGCCGACGGCAAGGTCGGCAAGGACACGATCGGCGCGCTCAAGCAAACGGCACCCGCGCCCGGAAAGCGTCTCGAACGTTCGGCCGAATACGACAAACTTTACAAGGATGGGCGGCTGGATATGACCGTCGCCATCGGCTACGACGAAGGCGGGGCCCACCAGTCGAAGGCGCTGGAAGTGGTGAACGGCTTGAAGAAGGATGGCTACAAGCCGCTCGATGTATCCAAGCTCGACGCGAAGGAAAAGACTCGACTCGGACTCACGCCCGATCGCTTCGACCCGAACGCACAGTACTTCCACAAGGCCTTCAAGGATCCGAAGACGAACAAGGACGTCGACGCGGTCGTCCGAATGATCGAACCGGGCACCGACGGCAAGGTTGCACGCGATAGCTTCAAACAGGGGCTCGAACAAGACGAAGTCGTCATATACGCCGGCCACGCGCGCTATGGAACCGGACCCGACTTTGATGAGAAGAAGAGCGGAGACGGGAACTTCGTCGTCGACGAGAAGGGCAACCGGCATCACGAGAAGCCTCCGGCCGTGCTCAAGAACGCGATCAAAGGACGAAAGACCGACCTCGATCAGCTCAAAGGCCGACCAGACTACCAGTTGGTCATCATGAACGGCTGCTCGACGGAAGAGTACCTGAAGAATCTCCGGGACCCGGAAACGTTCAAAGGACGAGACGACAACAATACCGATCTGATTACGACCTCACAGCCAACGTGGGTCGCCACCGGCGGGGATCACGTGTTGGCTTTCATGCGAGGTGTAACGTCGCGACAAAACAACGCCGATATGCTGGACGCTCACGACCAGATCGAGGTCGCCTACAGCAAGAAGATCGGCGAGACTTCGGGCGAGCAGTGCTTTGGCTCCAACGGATTCTTGAACAACGACGAGAACCGAGAGGTACCATGATGCTTTCTTCCAACGTCCTCAAGGCGATCCAGCTCGCAAGCCTCGGCGCCGGTTGCGCCACGGCGGCCTCGGCCTCGGCCTCGGCAGAACCGCCCGCAAGAGCCCCCTTGACCACCCAGGCAAGAGAGCCCGCGATGGACATGTCGGCCCGGGTTCGGGAAAAGATCGCGGTCATCGCCGGACGCAACATCGGGCACGAAGAGAAGCCCAGTGTTCGGATCGAGGCGATCCGAGCACTCGCCGAAATGATGGACGAGACGGCGGTCGGTCCGCTTGCCGTCCTCCTAGAGAACAGCGCATCGGACGCGATTCGAGCCGAGATCGCAAGCGCGCTCAAGAAGCTCAACGCGGGCAACGTTCTGGCGAAAGCGGCCAGCGATCCTCGACCCGAGGTCCGAACGCAAGCACTACGTCTGCTTCGCGTCGTGTGCGATCGGGCTTCAGAGGGGTCGGCGAAAGCCATGCGGGCAGGGCTCGACGACCCCGATCCAACGGTCCGCACAACGGCCGCCACCGCACTCGGACGCTGTGGGGGGCCCGTGGATGTCCCTGCGTTGGCCGGCCGGCTGACCGACGAGAACGATGAGGTTCGATCGGCGGTCGCTCAAGCGCTGGGCAACTTCCAAGATGCCCGCGCCCAAGCAGCGCTCGAGAAGGCATTGGAAAATGAGGCCGACCCATTCGTTCAGGTGTTCATTCGCGGCTCGCTCAAGCGTTTGAAGGCGAAGTCGACGACCCCGCGGTGAAAGGTCGAGCTCAGGATCTGGGCGCCGGATCGGAATCAAGTGCAGGTGCAGGTGCAGGTGCAGGTGCAGAGTCAGGTGCAGGATCGGAATCAGGTGCAGGTGCAGGGTCGGGCGCGGGCGACGAGCCGGAAGCAATCGGCCGCGCATGAGCCACGAGCCAGCGATGAATCTCGGGGAAGATCTCCGTCGGCGCATCCCGACCAAGAACAAGGTCCCCGTGGCCGTAATCCGACGAGTGACCAAATGCGCGCCCGATTGTCCGGACGGTCACGTCGCTCGAGGCAATCTCGCCTGCGATGTGTGCAACCGACTCCGGGGGCGCTAGAAGGTCCCGTGAGCCACTGATGAAAAGGGTCGGCAGCGTGATCTCCTGATAAGCGACCTCGCGCGTGTCGGCCCGGGAGACCGTAAGGTGCCCCTGCCTAACCCAATGGTCAAATTGCGCAAGGACGCCCGGCGCAATGTTGGCAGGCAAAGAGGCCAAGAGTCGACGGAGCGTCTGCGCCTCGAGATTGCCGAGGTCGGCGTACAGCCAACGGCCAAAGGCGGCCACAAGGCCGGAGACGGGCAAGAAGAGTCGCGCCAAGCGGGCCACAGGCACCGAGCGACGCCTAAAGAACGGCGTGAGCGAAGCCAGAAGCCAGCGCAGCCATCGCGCTCGAAACAGGCCCGGGCCGGCGATGGCCACCAGGCCGCGAACACGGGAAGCGAGCGCGTGTGCTCGGGCCTGAAAGAGAACCTGGAGAAGAGCCCCTTTGCTGTGTCCCACCCAGAACACACCGTCTGCGCCCGTAAGATCCAAGACCGTCTCGATGGCCGTCGGCACATCCTCGGAAACCTGATCGTCGACCGACCAATCAGCGCCGGCAATCACGGTCGCCCTTCCCCGCCCTCGGAGCTCAAGAACCCATGTATCGAAGCCAAGCTCAGCAAGCGAGCGAGACAGACTAAGACGCCCTTCACCTTGGCCGTCATCGAGGAAATCCATGTTGAACCGGTTTGCCCCCAGACCGTGACAGAGGATCACCGGCTCGGCGTATCGCAGAACGTCGGGGGCGTAGTGGGTGAGGGAGATGTGGTGCCCGATCGTCGGAAGCTCAACGCTGAAGCTCTCAGCAAGCGGCTCGGGCAACGAGAAGCGGCGTGCCATCCACCGGCACGCGAGAAGGTAGGCGCCGGCGCCCGCCAAAACGATCATCCCGATGGCGAAGAATGTGTCGATGTCAGCCCCCTGTGCTAGGGTACCCAGCGTGGGTTCCAATGGCGAGCGCCGAATACGAAAGAGGCCGCGCCGCGCCCGATTCGAGCTTCATAAGGCGATGTTCGTCTTGCCGAATCTCTTTACGGTCTCGAGCATCTTCTGCGGCTTCTACGCCATCACGCTTTGCCTTGGCGCACCCGAGCCTCTCGACCTTCGCCGGGCTGCGCTCTCGATCTTCTTCGCCATGTTTTTCGACATGTTTGACGGACGCGTCGCGCGGCTCACGAAGACGCAGAGCGAGTTCGGCGTACAGCTCGATTCACTGGCCGACCTGCTCTCCTTTGGCTCAGCCCCAGCGGTGTTGCTGTACCGCTGGACTTTGAGCGAGCTCGGATTCTTCGGTCTCGTGATCGCCTTCCTCTACGTCGCTTGCGGCGCCCTCCGCCTTGCACGCTTCAACGTGCTCGCCGCCCGCGAACCGGGGTCCTCCAAGTATTTTGTTGGGCTGCCCATTCCGCTCGCGGCCGGAACCATCGTCGCGCTCGTCCTGGCCAGCTATCCGTTCGACCGCACGACCGTGTTTGGTGGTGCGGTGGGGGTCGGCATCATCACGATTGCGCTCGCCGGCCTGATGGTTTCGGGCATCAGGTACCGCACGTTCAAGCATCTTCGCGTCTCGAAGAAATCCATCTCGCTCGGATTTCTCACCGGCCTCGTGCTCGCCGCCGTCGCCTCCCGCCTCAAGGCAGAAGTGGCGCTCGCCCTCTTGTTTCTTGGGTACATCAGTCTTGGGCTCGTCGAAGAGGTCGTCTTCTTCCGAGCAAGGTCGGCCGAGCGCCGCCTCGCCCGCGCCCGTTTCCGACCCACGTCCGTGCTCGTTCCGCCAGCCAGCACGCTCGAGGCGGAGGGACCCGGCGATGCGAGCGACCCAAAGAGCCCCTCGCCGGCGGGCCCGTCCACCAGCGGCGGCAGTTCCGGCAACAATCCGGCGTCTCCGCCACACGCAGGCGCTCACTAGTCGCGCGGGCACTTCCGAAGGCTAGTCTCCTGGCGCACGCTACCCGCTGCCCAGGCTACCCGCGCTGCCTGCGCCAGAGATTGTCGGGAAACAAGTGACTCGAGATACGCGACGTCAAATAGATCATCGACACCGACACATCCGACGATCCTTCATCCCCTATCACGGCACGAATCGCGTGCGCCGCTGAGGTGGACGGGGTCGCGTAACGTGTGGAGGAGGACTTTGGGGAACGCAGGCGGTCTCTTGAAACGGAGGCGGTCGTGGGGCCCCAATAGGCGGACGGGCGGTCTCTCAAAGAGCCTGCGCAACGTCCAGCCGGTCCTCCTCCACACGTTACGCGACCTCGACCACCGTCAACGAAGCCTCCGATTCCCGACGACCTCTACGCTACGGGCGCTGCCCGGGCACAGCGCTTCTCCGGGCACAGCGCTTCTCCAGGCACAGCGCCTCTCATTGAATGAGCTTGGTGACTGCGTTTTCGTCGGGTCGACCATCTCCGTTGCTGTCGACCTGAAACGCGATCAGCCCCGGAAGTGCAATCCCAGCCCGTCCCGCGTTTTCGGTCGCAGCCGGAAAAGGCGGCAAGGCCTGGTTTGACGTGTAGCCGCCGTCGTTGTTCACGAGGACGACGGCGATGCCAAGCGTTGCCCCGGCCGGCACGCGACCACCGAGGTCAGGGTAGAGCGTGCTCCAGGGAATCTGAGCCTCCCAACCCTCTCCGTGCTTGGGTGTGGTCGGCGAAAAGACGCGCACGCCCTCCCCGAAGTTCGTTGCCATCGAATAGGCCGCAAGGTTCCAGGGCTCGCCGAAAGGAGGTCGAATGCCGCGGAGCCCGCCCATCGTCAGAGGTCCGCTCGTTTGGTAGAGCGGATCGCCGGCCCGTACCGTTGTCCCACCATGCACCGCAATGGCGAAATCAGCGCCAAAGCCGGGAATCTCGGGGTCGAGGAGCGTCAGAGAACTCAAGATCCGGTCGATGTCCTGGTTGCCGCGGTCATTGAGCGCCCCCCGCAGCTCGGCGGGCCCCGTGCCCGAGCCCAGATCAACATCGAGAAGAACGATGAACGCGTTCTTGTTCCACTCGAACAAGCCTTCGATGCCGATGCCGAGATGGTCGTCGTCCGCATCGAGCCGTAGGGCGTCGAGCTCATTCAGGCCGGGGCCAAACCCACTGGCCGGAACCTGCTGCGCGGCGCGAAAACGAAGGTCATCGAGGCGCCCATCGACGACGAGCCCAGGGGTCGGCGCGACGAGCGGTTTGCCCGTGACGCGCGCGAGCATGACCGCGTGAATCCAGGTGTTGTCGCGGACTTGATCTCGAAACACCTCCGTACCCGGCCCCATCGCGAACACATCCACGCGGGCATTCGTGTGCTCCCCCCAGCTCGTGCCATCTTGACGCTTGCGCCACACAACGTCCGGAAGCTGGCCCGGCGCGTTGTATTTCAAGACCTCGAGGCCACCACATTCGTGGTCTGCCGTGACGATCAGCGTCACGTTCTCTTGAGTCTTTGCCCAGGCAGCCACCGCCTCGATCGCTCGATCGAACTCGAGCGTCGCATCGATGGCACGTTCGAGCCATGGCCCCGGTCGCGACGAACCTGGATCGGGCTGGCCGTTGTTGTGGCTCGCCATATCGATCTCGGCGCCTTCGATCATGAGAAAAAAACCGCGATCGTTTCGCTCGAGGAATTGGATCGCCGCCATGGACATCTCTTTGAGCTCTGGGATCTGAGGGTCGGGATGCCGCGCAAGATCGTAGACGTATGGCAGATGCTCAGGGGCAAATATCCCAAGCAGACCTCGGTCCGACGGACTCCCCGGCTTCAGCAACGCATCGCGCGTTCGCATGACACGGTAGCCAGCTTCGACGAGCGGGTTGATCAACGCATCGGTATAGAACTGCTGACCGCCGCCCAGCAGGACGTCCGGTCGGACGTCGAGTGCCTGGCTGCGCGCGATCGCGTCGTACCCGTGGCGTTCGTCGAAGTGAGCGCTAAATCCAGCCGGCGTCGCGTGCGGCAAAGAGGCGGTGCTGACGACACCCGAGCCCATGCCGAGTCGCTGGGCGACTTCCGTAATGCTCTCGAGCGGGCGCTTGTCGCGGTCGACACCAATGTAACCATTGATCGTCTTCACGCCGGTCGCCATCGTCGTAGCGGCCGCAGCGGAGTCCGTGAGCCCCGACAGGCTCGCAGTGACGATGTCACCATGCACGGGCAACGACTCCATGAACAGCGCGTTGGGACGGCCAGCGAGGAAGGCGCTCGCCGCCGCCACGTGCCCACGACCCATGCCATCGCCGATCATGAGGATGACTTTCGGCGGCGCCGACCCCACCGAGCCATCGGTCCCCGCATCGGCTCCGGCGTCGACGTCGGAGCCGCCATCCGCGTCTGAAGCATCCCCCCGATCACCAGCGTCGGCCACGCCAACATCGGCGCCAGCGTCGTCTCGGGCAGCATCCGCTCGAACGCCGGCATCGTGCGGTCGCTGACCTACGTCGGCCGACAGCCGCGGCTCCGCCGACGGACCACAGCCGCCGACGACAAACCCAGCCGCAATCAACCACAACCAGCGCGATCGAGTGCCCCACATGGCGCGATGCTTCACCGCGCCGAGGACACAGTCAATCGGCCGAACACGTCACGCGCGCCATATCGCTAGGCGTCTCGAGCCGAGAGCGCGGGAACCTCGCCGCCTCGACCGGACCGATCGGCCGCACGACTTCGCGCGTAGAGCGTGCGCAACTGGTGAAGTCCCGGGCGCACTTGGTGCGCCCGTCCCGCCGCCAAAACATGGACTATGGAACAGATCTCCTCGTTCACGGGACAAGAACGCCCGATCGCCCGCGCGCGTGCAACCACCTCTCCATTGAGAAAGTCGACCGCCGGGGGGCGCCCCCGCTCGAGGGCGCGAAGCATCGAAGACCGAAGCCGCCGATAGCGAAGTCCCACCGCCATCAGCAACAAATGCTTCCTAAGCAATGAAAACCGCCCCCGGGCGGTCCGCTCGACCTCTGTCAGCGCGAGCGCCTGAAGATCGATCGTCCCGGCGATCTTCTCGAGCCGAATCCCATCGGCCGCCGCAACCGCAACCGCCTCGGTCATGACCTCGAGCGCAAGTCGGCGGACGAACCGGTGGCGCATCAATCGGCCGAGGCGGTCGCCCCCGATCGTCCCCAGCGAAGACACAGCGCAATTCATGGCGAGTTTGGTCCACCGAACGCCAACGAGATTGTCGGTCACCGCCGTGGGACCGATGCACGCGAGCATGTCAGCCAAAACCACGCATCGGGCGTCGGGGTGCGCATCGAGACCACCGATGGTAAATCCGCCGCCGGAAGTTCGCTGGTAGATACCCGGCGAATCCATCGACGCGCCCCAGGAGACGACCGCGCCAAGGACCCGAGTCCGCCCCACGATGCTCGCGATACGCCACTCGCACAGACCGTTCTGAAGGCAAACCATCGCCCCCCCGGGTGCAAGCAGGCTTGCGTAGCGTCGTGCGGCCTCTTCGACCTGGGGCGGCTGGACGGCCAAGAAAACATACTCGAAGGGGCCATGCGCCTCGGCGATGTCATCGTAGATTGGGCCCCGAACGACACGAGCTGCGGCCGGGCGGCCCGACGCGTCGACCCCCTCGAGGCGATAGCCGTCCCGCAGGATGACATCGCGGATCTGGGCGTTGGAGGTCACGGGGTAGACGTCTAGGCCCCGGGCAAGGAGGTGGGCCGCGATCGTTCCGCCAATACCACCGAGGCCAACCACGAGCACACGCGGTCCGGTGCCCTCGGTGGTCGAGGTCGCGCGAGCCAACGCCATCAAAGACCCGCCGGAGCGCCGATCTCAAAGACCAGATGAGGCGACGCTCGAAAATAGAAGATCCGCCATCCCCACTCGGTCGTTTCGGGCACGTCATCGACGGGCACCGCAGCCGAGCGAAGCCTCTCGAAAAGCGAATCGACTTCTGCGGGACTGGCCACTTGCAAGGTCACGAGAACGTCGCCATCCTGGAACTCGCCCACCGGGGGATGGCGCGCGACCGTCGAAGCCCCCATATGAAACGAAGTCAGAGCGCCGTTGTCGACTTCCAGTCGACCCGACACAACCTCACAGAACCGCCGCAACGCTGTCTCGTCGCGCTTGAAAACACAGACCTGAGCTAGGTGAGCGGGCATGCTCGGTTCCACTACCGTTCTTCTCTTCCGCTCGCCACGCCCAATTTCGCGGAATTCATTCGCCTCAGTCGCACCCCGGCCCACCAAATCCCATGTTCGCCCCCTCTCTCGTGCGCTTACCCGCGGAGTTCCGACCCGTCGGTAGGCGAAAATAGACGTTGCGGATCGGTTTCTTAGCCAAAACCGTCTGGAAAGTCGGGTGGTTGAGACCGCCAACACCCTTGAAAAGGTCGTTGACGGTTTTTCGGACTGAGGGCATATGATGCGCGGATTTCACACTGAACCGCCATTCATTCTCTTCAGTCAGATTTCCCCGAAATCGGAATTCAGCACGGGGGAGCCACGGGGAGGCGTGACGGCGTGGACGTGGTTCCGGGTAACGCCGGGGCGACGGGGTGGATAGATGAGGGAGGCGAGAAGGCGCATGGAAGCAAGTAAGACAGGGACATTGGTCGATTTGCTCGACGGCGTTCAGCACATCACCGACCGAGGCTACACTTTCCTGAGCGACGAGCTGAAACCCAGCGAATGGTCCTTCGCTCAGATTGCCGAAGAGTCCCGCCGACGCGCCGAGAAGTTTCGCGCCTTGGGGCTCAACAAGGGCGACCGGCTCGCGTTGATCATTCCAGACGCCGAGGATTTCGTGCTGTCCTTCTTTGGCGCGGTGCGCGCCGGCATCATTCCCGTCCCAATGTATCCGCCGTTGGCGCTGGCGAAGCTCGACGGCTACATCGACAACGCGGCCCGTATCCTCGCAACAGGGGGCGCGAAGCTCCTCGTCACGACCAAGAAGGTCGAGCCGATTCTCTGGTCACTCGTCTCGCGCGTGAAGACGCTGGAGAACATCGTTCTCGCCGAGTCCTTGCGTAGCTCGAGGTCAACGCCCGCCACGAGTGCGCGAAGCCGCGAGACCGAAGCGGTCCGCACCGCAAACGGAGCAAACGGAACAAACGGAGCGAACGGAACAAACGGAGCGAACGGAGCGAACGGAGCGGAGGGAACGACGACGAGCGTCGCGATCACGCCGGATGACACGTGCTTTCTTCAGTTCACCTCGGGCTCAACGGCGGATCCGAAAGGCGTCGTCGTCACCCACGCAAGCTTGTGGGCGAACGCAGCGGCAATCATGGTCGACGGCCTGAAGACGGCGTCCGACCATGACCGTGGCGTAAGCTGGCTGCCGTTGTATCACGACATGGGGCTCATTGGCTTCGTGATCGCCCCGCTCCGCACGGCCGTGCCCGTCGTGTTCATCCCCACAATGGCGTTCGTAAAGCGGCCAAGCGTCTGGATGAAGACCATCCACGATTACCGGGGCACGATCACTTTCGCGCCCAACTTCGCATTCGGCCTCGCCGCGAAGCGAGCCCCGAAGAGCGCCGACGCGCTCGACCTGAGCTGCCTGCGCGTTCTGGGCTGCGGCGCCGAGCCGATCAACCGAAAGACGCTCGACACATTCGTGTCTGCGTTTCAGCCCATGGGTCTGAACCCCAACGCGATCATGCCCTGCTACGGCATGGCCGAGGCGACGCTCGCGATCACCTTCGATCGCCTCGACGAACCGTATCGCTCACTTAGGATCGACCGAAACGCGTACGAAGAAGAACACATCGCGCGACCGTTCGACGGGGAAGCCAGCGACGTGCTCGATCTCGTCGCGTGCGGGCGCACGTTCCCCGATCATGAGGTCGCTATCCTCGATGAGATGGGGCGCGAGCTCGGCGAAGGCCGGGTAGGCGAAATCGTGTTCGCGGGCCCGAGCGTCACGCAAGGATACTTCGAAAACGCGGCCGCCTCCGAGGAGATGATGCACGGCCGCTGGCTTCGCACCGGCGACCTCGGCTTCATCCTGGACGGTGATCTGTATATTTCAGGCCGAAAGAAGGATCTCATCATCCTGAACGGACGTAACTACTACCCGCAGTCCATCGAGTGGGAGATCGAACACATCGCAGGCATCCGCAAAGGGAACGTCGTCGCATTCTCGTCGCGTGGCGACGGCGATGAGAGCACCGAGGAACTCGTCGTCGTGGCGGAATCGAAGGCCGACGACAAAGAGGCACTGGCGCAAGCGATCAAAAAGCAGGTCAAGGACGCATGCGGTCTCGCGATTACGCACGCGATCGTCGTTGGGCCGGGCGTCCTCCCCAAGACCTCGAGCGGCAAGCTCCAGCGGCGACGCACCAAACTCCTCTACGAAGCAAAGCAACTTGGCTCGCAAGGCAACCGTTCCCTGGGTTCGGCGGCGACGCGCGTCATGCTCGCTCGACATGTCACCGCCTCAGCCCTAGCCCGCCTGCGGCACCGCATCAGCGGTGTCCTCCCGTTTGGCGGAAAGGGCGGGGCATCGGCCCGCAACGTCTTCCTGGCCCGGCGTCGAGCGGACAGCCGATAGCGCCGCCCGGCCGATAGCAAACGCCGATAGCAAACCAAGAACAAACAGAATAGGTGAACGCACCATGGGATCGACTCAGAAAGACGTCCAAGTCTCGTATGACGTTTCAAATGACTTCTTCCGGCTATGGCTCGACGAGCGCATGAACTACACATGCGGCGTCTTCGAGGGAACTGACAACCTCGAGGAAGCGCAGGTCAAGAAGCTCAACATCATTCACGATTTTGCTCATCTTTCGCCAGACAAGCGAGTCCTCGACATCGGTTGCGGTTGGGGTGCGAACATCGAGTTCATGGCGCTCGACAAAGGCGTGAAGGATGTCCATGGCGTCACGCTTTCGCCCGCCCAATTCGAGGAAATCAAGCGCCGCAACATCCCGGGCGTGACCGCGCACTGCGGGAACTTCTTCGACTACGAGCCCGCCGAGAAGTTCGACGCACTGACATCCATTTGCATGATCGAACACGTCTGCTCCCCGGAAGAGGCACGAAACGGCAAAGCCGTGGAGCTCTACCGGAACTATTTCAAGCGGGCCCACGCGATCACCAAGAAGGGCGCCTGGTTTGGTCTGCAATCGATCTTGCGTAACTTCGTCCCGCGCAGCCAGAAAGACATCCGCGACATCGGCTGGGTGACCTACGCGATCTTCCCCGGCGGAATCACGCCGCGAATGGAGGAGATCGTGCAAGCCGTGAACCCCTACTGGGAGATCATGGAAGTGAAGACGCGGCGCGAAGACTACGGCAAGACCTGCTGGCACTGGCGGGATCGCCTCCGCAAGAACGAGGCGCTCATCAAAGACAAATGGGGTACCCAAGTCTTTGATGACTACGATCGCTACTTGAGCGCGTGCGTAACCGGGTTCGAGAAGCACTATCAGTCGCTTGCCCAATGGTCGCTAAGACGCATTGACTGACCCCAAACAAGCGACAGAGAGAAAGCGACGCCACCCGATACACGGGATCTACGACAACAAGGATGAATGACATGCATACCGATGACCAAATCATTGAGCTATTCCGCGCCGCCGTAAAAGAAGTGGACGGCAAGGATCTGGGCGCCATCACGCGCGAAACCGAGATTTCGGATCTCGGTCTCGACTCCGTCATGACGATGGAGGTCATTGGCGTGCTCGAAGAGAAGCTCGACATGCGTTTCCCGGACGAGGATCTGGCCACGCTCAAGCGCATCGGCGACCTCACGACGCTCGTGCGCAAGATGGCGGCCTGATCACCTCGAGGGAGGAAGAGAACGCTGGGGCGGAAGAGGACTTCCATGGCGAAGAACGAGAACAACAACCACGCGCAAGAGCCGATCGCAATCGTCGGCGTTGGATGCCAATTCCCAAAGGCCGACAACGCCGACGCCTTCTGGGAGAACATCGCGCACGGGCGGGTTGCCTTCTCGGACATCCCGAAGTCCAGATGGAACCACGAGATCTTCTACAGCAAGAGCCAACGGGACATCGACAAGGCCTGGACGGCTCAGGGCTCGTTCATCGACGACGCGAAGATGCGGTCGTTCGCGGCCTTGCATTACGGCATCGCGCCGCGTCGACTCGAGGTCATGGACCCGCAGCAGCGCCTCCTCATCGAGGCCACGCGGTGGGCCCTTCAGGATGCCGGCTACGAAGGTCGGTCGTTTCCGAAGGAGGCGACCGGCGTCTACGTCGGCTTTTCGACGTCGGAATTCCGGAATTTATCCCAGGCCCGCATGATGGCGATGCAGATCTCCGGCGGTGAATTCGGCGCCGCCGCCGGATCGCAGGAACTTCGAGACGCATTGCTCGAAATGACGGCGAACATTGTTCCCACGCGTGCGTTCTCGCTTGCAGGGTCGCTCGGCGCATTGGCTGCGGCTGCCATATCGCAGACGTTCGATCTCGGAGGCCCCGCGTATACGATCGACGCGGCATGCGCCTCCGCGCTCGTCGCGATACACGACGCCATCGGGCAGCTCCGCAGCCGACTCGTCGACTGCGCAATCGCCGGCGGCGCTTACCTCAACCTAACCCCAGAAAACCTCGTCTGTTTCACGCGCGTCGGTGCGATCAGCCCGAGCGGGGTGTGCCGACCCTTCGACGCGCGCGCGGACGGATTCGTCCAGAGCGACGGCATCGGGCTCGTCGTCCTGCGCCGACTCGAGGACGCGCTTCGTGACGGGGACCGCATCCACGCGATCATCCGGGGCACCGCCAGCAACAACGACGGTCGCGGCGAAGGTCCCATGTCGCCACGTGCGGGCGGGCAGCTCGCGGCCCTCCGCCAGGCGTATCGCGACGCGGGAACGTCCCCGGCAACGGTGGCGTATTTTGAAGCGCACGGAACGGCGACGAACGTCGGCGATCCGGTGGAAGTGACAGCGCTCGGAACGCTTCTCAGCGAAGCCGGCGTCGATCCCGCGCAGCCCGCACTCCTCGGCTCGGTCAAGGGCAACATCGGGCACGCAATGTCCGCGGCCGGCATCGCCGGACTCATCAAAGCGGTCAAGATCCTCGAACACGGCATTGCGCCGCCGCAAGCCGGCTACGCTTCGCCCAATCCCCAGCTCGGAATCGACCGCTGGCCACTCCGAGTCATCGATCACCAGGAGCCCCTGTCGCCCCGCGAGGGCCATCCTCTTCGCGTCGCGGTCAGCTCGTTTGGATTCGGGGGAACGAACGCGCACCTTGTACTCGAAGCCCCGCCCAAGACGGCACGCGCACCGCGGGTGAGCGCGCCCATGCGGATGCCCCGACCACAGGCACAGGCACAGGCACACGGGGCGACGGGAAGTCGAGCGCAAGCGCAAGCGGAACCCCAGCCTGCGCCGAAACGAGATGCGCACAGCCATCCCAGTTCCGATTCGGCTCGCCCCGAAGCCGTCGTCATCACTGCGGCGACGAGTCCGCTTCTCGTGGAGCACCTCAACCGTCTCGCGGACGGCGTTGAATCCGGAGCCATCGGGGAGCACTCGCTCGCGGACCTCGCTTTCACGCTGAACGCGCGCCGACGTTTGGAGCGATTCCGCGCGGTCATTGGCGCGAAGGATGTTGATCATCTCATTCAGAACCTGAGGTTGGCGGCGGCGACCCTCGCCGACCGTCCGTTCCCCGTCGACGGCGCCGTCGACCGGTATCCACCGCTCACAGCTTCGCCGCATGCGCTCATCATCGATGGTGGCCGTGAGCCCGCGCGACCAAAGATCGCTCTGCTCTTCCCCGGTCAAGGCGCACAACGCCTTCGGCTCCTCGCTGGTTTACGAGAGCGCTTCCCGGTGTTCCGGGATGCACTCACTGAGTTCGACGCCGTCGTCGATGACATTCTTCCGAAACCGTTGAGCAGCTATCTCTACGACGAGGAGGCCACCGAGGAGGCGCTGACCGCCACAGAGATTTGCCAGCCCGCCATGGCGGCACTCGGCCTTGCGACTTCGGCTCTGTTGCGATCCGCGGGCGTTGTCGCCGACGTATCGCTCGGCCACAGCCTCGGCGAGTTCTCGGCCCTCGCCAACGCCAACGCGATCACGCCCAAAGAGGCCGTACGACTGGTCGCAAGGCGGGGCGTCGCCATGCAGGCGCTCAAGTTAGAAGATCCCGGGACGATGGCGGCCGTAATGGCGGACGCCGCCACGGTCGAAGCCGGCATCGAGGGCATCGAGGGCGTATACCTCGCGAACATCAACAACCCGAAACAAACGGCGATCTCGGGAACACACCCGGGCGTCGCCGAGGCGACCAAGCGCCTGAGTCAGGCGGGTCTCGAAGTTCGGGCGGTACCCGTCTCTCACGCCTTTCACTCGCCGCTGCTCGCCGAGGTCGAAACCGCCGTGGAGTCGCTGCTCGAGGATGTCGAGCTGCGTCCTCCTGAGCATGTCGCCGCTTCCTGCATCGCGCAAGAAGCCCACACGAGCGACACCGCCTGCATCCGGCAGGTCCTTCTCGATCACGCGACGGCGCGCGTCGACTTCGTGCGCGGTCTTCAGCAAGCGCGGAGCGCGGGCGCAACGATCTTCGTCCAAGCGGGGGCGGGCTCGATGCTCACCGCTTTCACGAGGGCCACACTCGGTCCCGGCGTCGCCACCGTAACGCTCGCCGCGCTCGAAGACGACGGCGGCTACGAATTCGTTCGCGGCGTCGCCACGCTGGCCGCCCTCGGCGTCCCGGTGAACTTCGAGGCCCTCTATCAAGGCGAGAATCGCCAGGTGATCAGCCTCCCCGAAACCCCTTTGGAGCGGGAAACCTATTGGGTCGTCCGCGACGAACCCCAGCCTCTGGCCGTACTCGACTATCCACCGGTCGACGGAAACACAAAGGCCATCGTACGCCTCGGCTCGTTGGTCAACTCGACGCCGAGTGGCCGTCACGACCCAGAAGGCATAACCTCGCCGGCCGTGAGCACCCGCTCGGACGACGGACTCGTCGAGCTCTTCCAGAAGCAAGCGGAGCTCTTGCGATCGCACGCGGAGATCATCGCCGCGCAGAACCGTCTCCTATTGGGCGACGGGCTCGGAGAGATCGCAGACCCGCGAGAAGTCAAACGCCCGGAGACGCGCAATCCACTGCAGCAGCAGGCGCTCGAAAGCGAGCAAGGGACAAAGCCGAATGCAGGCCGCAGCGCTTCACCTGCTTCTTCGGTCAGCGCACCTTCCATCGGCATCGGCGCCACCGCAATAGGCACGAGCACGAGCACGAGCACGAGCACGAGCGCAGCGGCGCCCACCCACGGAGTGGGCGGTGAGCAACGCGATCAAGACCGCGTCGAACAGACCGTCCTCGACATCATCGCCCGCATCAGCGCATTCCCACGGGCAGCCGTTCGTCCCGAGCAGCGCCTCATCGACGAGCTCGGATTCGACTCCCTCATGGTCGCCGACCTCGGGGGTGCGATCGAGAAGGCCTACCCAGACTCGGGCGGCATCCCCGCCTCGCTGTTCAAGATGGATACGACGGTCGCCGACGTCGTCGCGCATCTGGGTGGCGCAACCCGCGTCGCAAGCGGCGACGCATCGTCCGTGGGCGCAGGGGCACGCGGAGAGGGCTCAGACTCAGCCGCAGACCCGACCGCGGATGGCCCCCACGACGAGCTCGCGGACGAGATCCCAACCCGCCGCCCGGAAGGCCCCGTTTCGTGCTACCGCGCCGTGCCAAGAGCTTACCCGCTCCATGCGGTCGAACGGCACGACGTCACCGGCGAAACGTGGTTGGTCACCGAAGACGGGTCGCCGCTCTCGGCGGCCATCAGTGCCGCGCTCGTCGCGAAGCACGCCCGCGTCGTGCGCGTTCGTTTCGTCAAGGACGGCGTTGCGACCCCCAGCACGCTGACACTCGGAACGCTCAACCTTTGGCCATGTGCTTTCGTGGAAGGGCTCCCCGATGCCTTGAGTGAAGCCGGCCTCGATCTCGCGGGGCTCATCCACGCGAGCGCGCTTTCGATCTCGGCGACCGAGGAGCTCATCAACCCAGTCCTCGAGCTTCATCCGCTCATCGCCAAGCTTCGTCCACCACGCATAAGCGTGATCACCGCGCTCGGCGGGATGCTCGGACTCGCGAAGAGCGCTGTTCTCGGGCGAAATCTTCTGCAGGCAAGCTTGGTCGGCTACACGAAGGCGTTGGCGCGTGAGCGTCCGGCCGATTTCATCCGTGCCATCGACGTCGACCAGACGTCCGATGCGGCCAAGACGGCCGCATCCGTCGTCAACGAAACGCTCTCCTTCGTTCAGCAGGTCGAGGTCGGGTTCGCCGAGGGACAGCGGTGGCTGCCCGAATTGGTGCTCGAAGACCTCGCGCCCGCCGGCACTGGCCGGCGCAAGCTCACCGATGCGGACATCGTGCTGATCACCGGGGGTGCGGGAGAGGTCGGCCGTGCGGTCACCAAGGAATTGGCGCTCGCGCGCCCGAAGGCGATCATCCTGGTCGGCCGTCGGCCGCACAAAGACGGTGAGGTCCAAAGCTTCCTCGACTCCGTCAAGGGACTTGGAACGTCGGTGGCGTACGTCCAGGCCGATATCCAGCAACCTGCTGCGTTCAAGGACGCGCTCAAAGAGGCGACGAAGGCCATCGGCCCCGTCACGGTGGCCGTTCACGCCGCGGGCGTCATCGAAGACGCGCGCGTCGAGAGCAAGACGCTCGACAGCATCGAGCGCGTCATGGACGTCAAGATCCGCGGACTTCAAAGCATCGTCGCCGCTTGTCCGAAAGTGAAGGACCTCGTGTTTTTCACCTCTTGGGCGGGACGCTTCGGGAACGCAGGGCAAACCGACTACGCAGCGGCCAACGATCTCCTCGATCGCATTGCCATCAACGGGCTTGGCAGTGCTCGAACACTGGCCATTGCGTGGCCGCCCTGGGCCTCGACACGAATGGTTCAGTCCATCCCGTCCGCGATTCGACGGGCGATGCAGAAGAACGGTGTCACCTTCCTCGACGACGCCGAGGGTGTATCCGTCTTCATGGATGCGTTCGAGGATGGGATTCGCGGCGCAGTCGTCGTCGGTCGCGATCTCCCCGCGCGCGAGGTCTCCGTAGCGCGCCCCGTCTCCTTTGCGCTCAAGACCAACCCGTATCTCGACGATCATCGCCTGAAGGGCGAGCCCATCGTCCCGCTCGCTTCGGCGACCGATCTGATCGCCGAGACGTTCTCATCGGTCTTCCCACCCGAGGCGCCCTCCGCCGCGGCGTCCGACTCCGGTCCTGAAGCTTATCGGCGCGCAAGCGCGCTCGAGATTCGGGATCTCGAGCTGATGTCGGGCCTCCGCGCCGACGATGAGGCCATCGTCACCATTCGGGGGCGAGAAGTCGACGCACGCGGCCTCGCGAAGGCCGAAATACGAAAGGTTGATCCGAAGGCGCCCGCGGACCGGGGGCAACTCGCCTACCGCGCTTCGCTTGCTCGGGTGGCGCCCGAGATCCTCACCCTCGACATCGAGTTCAAGGTCGATGACCACGACACAGGACGTGCGCCTCGGGCCTCGATTTCGCTCGACGCCTTCTACCGCGACCACACGTTCCATGGCCCACGCCTTCGCGGCATTCGGTCGATCGAGGCCATGACCCGACACGGCATTCGAGGAACGGTGAGTACGTCCCGGCCGAAGTCCTGGCGAGTCGACGCCGGGACATCCGACCAATGGGCCGTTGACCCCCTCGTCGTCGACGGCAGTTTCCAGCTCGCGGCCTATTGGCTCCACATCGAGCGAAATCAGGCGGGCTATCCGATCGGCTTCGAGCGATTGATCCTGCTTCGGCCGTTCGAGGGACAATCCGTGACCGCGACCGTCCGATTGAGCTCGCTGTCCGCCGACACGTTCGCGGGCGATATTCTCTTCGAAGACGCCGACGGCCAACCCTATGGAATGATGGTCGGCGTGCGAGGACGCGTCGCGGACGTGCTCGCGAAGCCGGCGAGCAAAACGGCGCCCCAAAAGGCGAAGGACCTCGGCAACGGCAACGGCAACGGCAACGGCAACGGCAACGGCAACGGCAACGGCAACGGCAACGGCAACGGCAACGGCAAGAGTTCCGTGCCCGCGGACGGCGTGCAAGAAGGCCATGTACCCAGCCTCGAGTCGATCCCCGACGAGAACTGGAACGTGAGCGCATTTCCGGAGCTCGAAGCCTTGGGGCAGCGGTTTCAGATGGCCGAGCTGATCGGCCTCCGCAATCCGTACTTCCACGTGCACGCCGGGACGGCGAAAAACGTGAGCGTTGTCGATGGCGTCGAGATGGTCAATTACTCGAGCTACAACTACCTCGGGTTCTCGGGCCGCGAAGAGGTGGTGAAAGCGGCGCAGGATGCGATCCTTCGCTATGGCACCTCCGTGTCGGCGAGCCGCGTCGCCTCCGGCGAACGGGCGCTTCATCGAGAACTCGAGACGGGCATCGCGGAGCACATCGGCGTCGACGATTCGATCGTGTTCGTGAGCGGCCACGCGACGAACGTGACCACGATCGGGCATCTCTTCGATGAGAACGACATCATCATCCACGACTCGCTGATCCACGACAGCATCATGCAAGGCATTGCGTTGTCGGGCGCCCAGCGACGCCCCTACGCCCACGGAGATCTCGACGCGCTCGAGCGAATCCTGGGCCAGGTACGAGGCCGCTATCGTCGCGCGCTCATTTGTGCCGAAGGCATCTACTCGATGGATGGCGACATCTGCGATTTGCCTCGGCTCATCGAGATCAAGAAGCGCCTGAAGTCCCTCCTGCTCATCGACGAAGCCCATTCAATCGGTGTGCTCGGTCCGTCCGGGCGAGGCGTAGGCCATCACTTCACGGGGGTCGATCCGACCGATGTCGACCTCTGGATGGGAACGCTGTCGAAATCCTTCGCGAGTTGCGGTGGGTACATCGCGGGTCAGCGAGACCTGATCCGCTATCTCAAATACACTGCGCCCGGGTTCGTCTACTCGGCCGGTATCACGCCGCCCAACGCAGCCGCGGCGCTCAAATCGCTCGAGCTCATGAAAAAGCATCCGGAGATCGTCGAGCAGCTCCGGCAGCGGTCGAAGTTGTTCCTCGACGTCGCCAAGGCGCGTGGCCTCGACACCGGTCTCGCGGCCGGCGCAGCCGTCGTGCCGATCATCGTCGGCAACTCACTCGAGTGCATGCAGCTCAGCGAGCGACTCGCCGCCCGTGCGATCAACGTGCAGCCCATCGTGTACCCAGCCGTCGAAGACAACGCCTCGCGCCTGCGATTCTTCATCAGCGCGCTGCACACAGAGGAACAAATCCATCAAACGGTCGCGACCGTGGCCGAGGAACTCGGACGCATCCGGGCCAGCACCACCTCGGGATCAAGTCTCTCCGTCCGAACCTGATAACCATCTCCATATCTGCAGTTGCGTATTTCCACCGAACTTGACTTGCTTCTCGGGCGGCAGGTTCTCGTTGTGGGCGACCGAAGCCAGAACGTAGTCGCGCCAACGCGCGGCCGGGGTTCGAGGGACCAGACCGTCTTCAGGAGGACCGTTGTCTGCACAGCCCCATTGGTGAGGAAACACGGGACCCTCCAGCGATCCAATCGAAACGCTCGGGTGCACCGCTCGAATGGCCTGACCAACTTCCCCGGCAAGCTCAGCCGCCGCCCGCCGGATGAGGCCAATCCGAACGTCGTATGTGCCCTCCCGCGTTTTCTGCTCGGGCGACAGGCTCGCCTCCCGATGGGCGACGTGCGCCTGGAGATCCTTGGCCAACTGCACGAGCGCCTCGTGCACGGGTCTAAGACGTTCCGGGTCGAGCTGGTCACCCCTAAGACGTCTCGCCAGATAACGAGAAAGCGTCTCGCTGCGCCTTCCCTGTCTGAGCCTCCAAAGGAGAACTTCGCTGGCCCGCAATGACCGACCCTTGCCCGAGCCTCCGTCGAGCGCCAGAAGAGCGGCTTCAATCTCGTCGAGGCGGCGCTGAGCCGAGCGGCGAACGACTGCGGAGATTCGGCGCCTTCGACGTGCCACGGTCTGTGGGCCCGTGTCTTGCTCGACGGCCAGGCACGACGTGTACATCCCATTCATTCATGGCTCGATCGCCGGCCTCGACGTGCCGCAGGGCGGCGACTGCGATGATGGAATGAGCGTCGCCGCCGGCACCGGGGCGTGCGTCTTGCGTGCGTCTTGGAAGTCAAAGAGCAAGGCGCACGCCGAGGTGAGCGCTCCAGATCTTGTTAGAGTCGAAACCAAAGCCCGCCGGCTCATCGATGTTCACGAGGAGCCCGGCCCGAACCGCGAGCGGCCCAAGCCCAACCTGCGCAAACGGCTCAGCCGAAGTCTGAAAGAGACCTTCGGCCGTTACGAGGTATACGGTCTGAAGCCGCGCGCCGAGCGACAACACGGGCAACAACGGAAAGGCGATCTCGGCCGCAGCCTGCATGCCCAGCTCGCTGTCCTCACCGTCGCTCGTGCCGACCGAGAAATAGAGCCCGCCCTCGACCATCGCGTCAATCCCCGGAATGTTCAGGTCAAGACGGGCAGGGAAGGCAAGACTCAGCGAGTTCGGCTCGTAGAGCCAAGGATCCCAGTAGCCCACCATCGAAGCAGCAATCGAAGCGGCCGCAACGCTGGCGACCTCGTCGTCCCCCGAGATGCGGAGAATGGGAAGCGCGACACCACCCGCGATGGTCAGGTTCATGACGCCAAGCGAGAGGTCGTAACCGACGCCGATGAAGGGATTGAGGGGCTTGACGCCGGTCTGCGACGAGACGTCCGCGATGGTCAGCCCCCAATCCGCGCGCAGTGTGAGCCCCCCGAGCGGCACCGCGAGTCGCGCAACGGGCGCGGCTGCGGTCACGCTCTCTTTGGGAAGGAAGTTGGTGTCCAGACGCAGATCGAAGGTGTTGGCATGCGCCGTGGCCTGAACGGCCACCAGCCCAAGCGCCACCGCGGCGGCAATGGTCATCGATTTTTTCATCATGTCCCTCGCTTTCTAGATATCCACGACGCGGTCCAAATGGCCACTTGCTGGGCGGGAGTGCGCGGCCGCACACCCACCTGACCGGAAGAGGCGGGCCCGCGAATGGGCGGAGCCCGCGAAACGAACCGGCTACGGCATGGAGTTTTGGCCGTACCAATGGATGGTTTTCGCAATGCCTTCATCGAATCGCACCTTCGGTGTGTAGCCAATGAGCTGATGCGCAAGCCCGATGTCGGCCAGAGAGTGCTTCACGTCGCCTCGGCGCTCCGGCTCATGAACCGGCGTCTTTCCTTTTTTCAAGACCTCACGAATGACGCGCGCCAGGTCGAGCAGGTTGATGCGATCGCCACACGCGATGTTCATCACCTTGCCGAACGCGGCCTCGCCCGCGGTGCATGCGGCCAGGTTCGCATGCACGACGTTGTCGATGTACGTGAAGTCTCGCGACTGCGTGCCATCACCAAAGATGGTGGGGGCCTCATCGGCCAGCATCTTCGTGATGAACTTCGGGATCACGGCCGAGTATTGGCTCGTCGGGTCTTGGCGCGGTCCGAAGATGTTGAAGTATCGCAGCGCAACCGTCGGGAGTCCGTAGGTTTCGTAGAACACGCGGCAGTACATCTCGCCGGTGTATTTTTGAATCGCGTACGGGCTCTTCGGACTCCCAGGCATGGTCTCAATCTTTGGGAGCGTTGGCGTATCGCCGTAGGCCGAAGATGAGGCGGCGTAGACGAACCGTTTCACGCCCGCATCGCGTGCGGCCACGAGCATGTGGAGGGTCCCCGTGACGTTGGCCTCGTTCGAATCGACTGGCCGCTCGACGGATTTCGGCACGGACGGAAGGGCGCCCTGGTGCAACACGTAGTCGACGCCGTCGACGGCCCGCCGACAATCGTCGAGGTTCGTCAAGCTGCCTTCCACGACCTCGATCGAGGCCGACCAGGGCGCGATGTTTTCGCGCTTTCCGGTGGAGAAATTGTCGAGTACGCGGACACGGGCTTTCTGCCCGACGAGCGCCTCCACAAGGTTGGAACCAATGAAGCCGGCGCCGCCGGTCACGAGATAGTGGGCCATCACGCGGTCTTGTAGAACAAATGGGGGGGGCCCACAACGAGGAGAAAAGAAAGTATCCTCGGGGTCAAGTTGGTCGACTATCCAAAACACCGAACCCCCTGGTGGCAGTCGTCGGGAACAACGCGGTCCGCCGACGGTACACCGCTCGCGTTCGCTGCCGGAGGGCCGCCCGGCGGACGCGCACTCGTCTGCGCAAACGGCGTTGGCGTCTCGACGTTTTTTTGGGACTACGTGGGCGCGTACTTCTCGTCGCTGGGTTATCGGGTCGTCGTCTGGGACTATCCCGGCCACGGCGCCTCCGCGTCGCCCGCCGACCCGCGCGCCGTCACCATGACCTCGCTCGCCGACGATATGTCCCGGGTCATGGACGCCAACGGCGTGAAGACCGCGGTGTTGCTCGGGCATTCACTGGGATGTCAGGTCATCTTGGAGTTCTACCGTCTGTTTCCGGAGCGCGTGGTCGGGCTCATCCCGATTCTGGGCGCCTTCGGGCGGCCGGCCAGCACGTTCATCGATCCTCGGGTTGGAGAGTGGCTCTATCGCGGCGCCTATCGTGCGGCGTCGCTGGCGCCGGACTTTCTGAGCGTCCTCTTGCGCGTGGTCTTGAGCAAGCCGGTCACCTGGCAACTGGCGCGGCTCACGGGCCTCGTTCACCCCGACCTCGCGCGGCGCGAGGACATGGAGCCTTACCTCGAGCACCTCTCGCGGCTCGATGTTCGGATCTTCTTCGAGTTCGTGCGCGCGGCCCAAGCGCACGACGCGGGGCCGATGCTCGGAGAGTTCGATGTGCCGGCGTTAGTCATTGGGGGCGAAAGAGATCTCTTTACACCATGGCGTCTGTCGATTGAGATGGCGGAACGCATGCCACGCGCCGAGCTCCTCGAGATCCCAAGAGGGTCCCATGCCGCCCTGATCGAGCAGCCCGAGCTCATCAACCTTCGCATCGAGAAGTTCATTCGAGAGTCGGTCATTCCGTTCGAGAAAGAAGCGAGATCCAAGCAGACGGCATCCGAGCAACAGGCGTCGGTGAACGACGCGTCCGAGAGAGCGAGCGCGAAGCGAGAGACAACGAAGCGAGAGACATCGGACCAAGAAGCATCGGACCAAGAAGCATCCGAGCCAGAAACATCCGAGGAAGAGAGAAAGAGCCCCTGATGCTGATCATCCCTGCGATCGACTTGAAAGACGGGCAATGCGTGCGCCTCATCCGAGGTCAGCTCGGCACTGAACGCTCGGTTGCGCCGGACCCAATTGCCCAAGCCAAGGTCTTCGAGGAGGTGGGGGCCCAGCGGATCCACGTCGTCGATCTCGACGGGGCGTTCGAGGGGCGCCCGAAGAACCTTGGTCTCATCGAGCGAATCGCGCGCGCCGTGCGCGTGCCGATCGAAGTCGGCGGCGGTCTGCGGTCGCTCGATGCCGTCAAGGCGGTGGTCGACGCTGGCGCATCGTATGTCATCTTGGGGACGATGCTCATCGACGAGACCGAAAGTTTCGCTAAGATCTGCAGCGCCTTCCCGGGTCGCGTCATCGCGGGCATCGACGGCGAAGGTGGGCAGGTCGCAACACGCGGTTGGGTTGTATCTTCGTCCGTCACCGTCAAGGCAGCGGCCGATCTCGCGGTGAAAAGCGGCGCTTCGGCCATCATCACGACCGACATCGCTCGCGATGGCACTGGCCACGGCGTAAACATCGACGACACGGATCGGCTCGCGCGCGAAGTCGCCGTGCCGGTCTTCGCTTCCGGAGGCGTCGCGGGCCTCGACGACGTCAAAGCGCTCGCGAGGACGAAGGTCGCTGGGGTTGTCGTTGGACGCGCCATCTACGATGGGACGCTCGACCTGCAAGCAGCGTTGCGGGCCGCCGTCGACCCCTCTTAGGCCGGCGTATTCTTGGGCCACAGTAGGCCAGAGTCCAAGGTCCAAGGTCCAAGGTCCCGGGCCGAAGCGAAGGCGGCGGAAGAGCAGGAAGAGAACGATGGTGTACAAGCGCATTATACCTTGCCTCGACGTGAAGGACGGCCGCGTGGTGAAAGGCGTTCAGTTCGTCGATCTGCGCGATGCGGGAGATCCGGCGGCATGTGCCGCGCTCTACGATGCCCAAGGGGCCGATGAGATCTGTTTCCTGGACATCACGGCAACCCACGAGGCACGCGACACACTGTATGACATGGTCGAACGGACCGCGGACGTCTTGTCGATTCCGCTTACTGTGGGCGGAGGCGTTCGAAAGCCGGAAGACGTCCGAAGGCTTCTCGAGCACGGCGCGGACAAGGTCGCGGTCAACTCCGCCGCCGTGCACAACCCAAAGCTCATCGACGACATCGTGAGCCAAGTGGGGCGGCAATGTTTGGTCGTCGCGATCGACGGTCGGGGCGACACCGTCTACGTGCGGGGCGGACGTGAGCCGACTGAGCGCAAGGTGCTCGAGTGGGCCAAGGAGGTCGCGGATCGCGGGGCCGGTGAGATCCTCTACACATCGATGGATCGCGACGGCACTCAGCTCGGCTACGACCTCGAGCGGACGCGCGCGGTGGTCGACGCCGTCGAGATCCCGGTCATTGCGTCCGGCGGCGTTGGGCACATCGATCACCTCTACGATGGCCTCGTCATCGCGAAAGCGCAGGCTGTGCTCGCGGCTTCAATCTTCCACTTTGGCACTTATTCAGTGCGCGAAGTCCGCAAGACACTCCATGCCCGAGGTGTCGCTGTTCGCCCAGTCAGCGCAGCACATTAGACCACGCGGCATAACGCGACGGGCGCAGCGTCATGCACCGCGGGGCATGATGCATGGCACGGCGCGACAGGCACGGCACGGCGCGACAGGCACGGCCGGTGCGGCGCCCGAAATCCGTCGCCCTCGCCCACCGCTTCCGTGATAGTCTTGGCCGGAGCCATGGCGATGACGACCGAACCTCAGATCGACATCGACGAGCTCTGGGAGCGAGTTGCCCCCGACGACCGCGGCCTTGTGCCGTGCGTTGTCGAAGACGTCCGGACACGCATGACGCTGATGGTCGCGTGGGTGTCCAAGGAGGCGCTGGCGAAGACACTCGAAACCGGATGGGCGACCTTCTACTCGCGTT
This sequence comes from Deltaproteobacteria bacterium, assembly GCA_016713425.1. Lineage (GTDB taxonomy): Bacteria > Myxococcota > Kuafuiibacteriia > Kuafuiibacteriales > Kuafuiibacteriaceae > JADJPE01. The sequence continues at coordinate 978,157 of JADJPE010000005.1, forward strand.
CTCGCCAGAGTCTTTGGACGAAGGGCGAAACCTCGGGCCATCGGCAGCGCCTCGTGCAGCTTCGACTCGACTGCGATGGCGACACGCTCATGTACGTGGTCGAGGCGCACACACCGGTCTGCCACGAGGGGCCCGACACATGCTTTTCGCGACGGCGGAGTGGAAACGCCTGGAAGCGAGAGCCAGTGGTCGTCGATGCTGATGCCTCCTTCGGCGTGATTGAGGCGCTCGAGCGGATCATCGATGCGCGCGCATCGACGATCGGCATGCCCGAGGACGAGGGCAAGCCAAGCTATACGCGGCGCCTCATCGAGGCCGGGGTCAGCAAGCAAGTTGCCAAGATCCGAGAAGAATCCGAGGAGCTCGCCATCGCCCTGACCTCGGAAACGAACGAGCGGGTCATCTCGGAGGGCGCCGATGTGCTCTACCACTTGGCTGTGGCACTGCGGGCAAGAAAGATCGGGTTCGCCGACATCAACCGAGAGCTCTCGCGACGCTTTGGCATCTCGGGGATCGAAGAGAAGGCCTCGCGCGGCGCCAAGTCAGGCGAGGAAGAGGTTGACAGGGTTGAGCCTCATCCCTAGTGTGCCGGCGCCCCAGTAAGTTGGGGACATGGCATCTAGCCCGGAGGGAGGTGAGCGTCCTGTATGCCCGGAGTAAGGGTAAAAGAAGGTGAGTCCTTCGAGCGCGCAATGCGTCGGTTCAAGAAGCAGTGCGAGCGCGCGGGAATTCTTGGAGAAATCCGTAAGCGGGAGTACTACGAGAAGCCCTCCGTTCGGCGAAAGAAGAAGGCAGCCGCCGCGAGAAAACGCCTCTTGAAGAAGATCAAGAAGGAAGGCGCGTTCTAAAGCGTTCGGATGGTTGGTTTCGATGGGTCTGACGGCTTGGCAAAGCGGAAGCGGCGTCGAGGCGTCAGACCGAGTCCGCCCATCCTAGGGGATTCGTGGTCAAATTTTCCTCCGAAAAAGTTGAGGAGATTCGCGAGCGGGCGGACATTGAGCGCGTCGTCGGGCGCTCGGTTCAGCTTACCCGTCGGGGCCAGAATCTTTGGGGTCTGTGCCCATTCCATGGTGAGAAGACCCCTTCCTTCTCGGTGAGCCCGCAGAAGCGCTTGTTCTATTGTTTCGGCTGTCATCTCGGCGGCGACGTCTTCGACTTTCTTATGCGTCTCGAAGGGATGGAGTTCCCCGAGGCCGTCCGGACGCTCGCCGAGGAGACGGGCGTCGAATTGCCGGAGGACGAGCGCAGAGGCAGCGAAGACGCGAAGGCGCACGAAGCGCGCACACGTCTTTACGAGGCGAACGAGCTCGCATGTCGATTTTTCGAGCATGAACTGACCCGCGACCCCAGGGCTCAGGCGTACCTGCAGGAAACGCGTGGGCTAGCACCCGAGACGATCCGCGCATTTCGTCTGGGTTGGGCGCCACCCGAATGGGATCGGCTCGTCGCGGTGTTCGAGAAGCGGAAGGTGCCGATGGCGGTCGCGCTCGAGCTTGGCCTCTTGGGAAAGAGCAAAGAAGGTCGACTGTATGATCGGCTGAGGGGGCGGATCATCTTTCCGATCCTCGTCCAGCGAGGTCAGGTCGCGGGCTTCGGGGCACGGCGCGCCGACTGGATCGATCACGAAGGTGCAAAATACCTGAATTCGATCGAAAGCCCAGTTTATGAGAAGTCCGGTATTCTGTATGGATTCGCGGCGGCTCGCGACGAAATCCGTCGCCGTCGAGGAGCAATCTTGGTCGAAGGCTACTTGGATGTGATGTCGCTTTGGCAGGTCGGTTTGCAGAACGCGGTTGCGGTCTGCGGCACGGCCCTCTCTGAACGCCACGCCGGTATGCTAAGTCGGCTTACAAAGAAGGTTTTTTCAATCTTTGACGGAGACGCCGCCGGCCGGGCAGCGACCGCACACGCCGCACGGCTGCTGCTGAGTGAGGGCGTCGATGTCCAGGTGGTCGAGCTCCCCGAGGGCGAGGATCCGGACAGCTTCACCCGCAAAGAGGGCGCCGATTCGACTCAGAAACTCATTGACGCGGCCCCTTCGGCGGTCGACTTCTTCCTAGCCAAAGCTCGGACCGAAAACGGGGGCGGTGGCGTCGCCGGCACCGTCCGAGCCCTGGAAGCGGTCAAACCCATGATCCTCGCCATCGCCGATCCGCTCGCTCGAGACGTCGCCATCGCCGCCGCCGGGCGCGCGCTTGGCATCGACGAACGCGTCCTCCGGCGACATCTTCGCGGCGAACCCGCCGGAATTCAAAGGCGCGACGCGCATCAGAGCGGGCCCGGACCCTGGACGGCCACGAGCGCCGCCGAGGGGAGGCCCGGCGGAGAACCGTCGAAATCTGCGCCCGCAGCGACGCCCGCCGCGTCGGCCGTGCCTCCCCCGTCGGTCGTCGAGCTCGCCCTGATCCGAGCCCTGATCGACCAGCCCGAGACAACCGTCGCCGCCCTCAACCGATATGAGGCAACGGATGCGTTCACCCATCCGACACTCAAGGCGACCATCCGAGCCGGCCTGGACGCGATCGAAAGTGGCAAGAAGTTCGACGCGCCCCTAGCTCTCGAGGTAGCCAAGGAAGAGGGTGGCGCAAACGCGGCGACGCTTGCCGCCATCCAAAAGGCATTGATGGATACAGCCCCTGAGACCGACGACGTCGCCGAGTGCGTGAAACGTCTGCTGACACAACAGCACAAGATATTGCTCAAGAAACTCAAAGATCGAGCCGCGAAAGAGACCGACCCCGAAGTCCAGATGCAGCTCGCGCTCGAGGTCAAAGCAATCATGGCCTCACGCTCAAGTTGGGAAGAGAAGAACTGATGGGAACCAGCGCCAAGAAGACGAGCAAGACCACTGCAGGCAAAACCGAAGGGTCGAATCCAAAGCGCAAGGCATCCGCACCGGCGGCGGCGAGCAAAGCGGTGAAGCCGATCGCAAAGACCCTCTCGCGGACGGGCTCTGCATCGACGACGGCCAAGCCTTCGGCCAAGTCTCCGGCCAAGCCTTCGGCCAAGTCTTCGGCCAAGTCTTCGGCCAAGCTTGCGGCCAAGAAGTCAGCGGCGACCAAACCAAGTTCGACGCCCAGGAAATCAACCGCAGCGAACAAGCCCGCAGCGCCGGACGGCGCTTCAAAGTCGCCGAAGACCACGACGAAGGCGGCGGCCAAGGCGGCATCCACCGCAAAGAAGAAGACGTCGACGCCCCAGAAGTCCTCCGGCGCGAAGCCTTCTTCCCCCAAGAGCCCTCGGACGTCTCGACCCGCGACGACGGCCAAGCAAGCGGGCTCGGGCGGCGTATCCGCCAAAAGCAAGCCGGGGAAAGCCAGAGAAAAGGATGCCCGGCCCAAGCAGACTGCCACAAGTCGGGGGGCCGAGGCCCGGAAGAAGGCGCTGGAGCGAAAAAAGATTCTTGCCAAAAAGGCGGCCGAAAAGAAGAAGAGGGCCCTCGAAAAGAAGCGGCTGGCTCAGAAGCAGCGTGAGGTGCAAGAGCGCCTGCGTCGCGAGAAGGAGCAAGCGCTTCTCCGAAAGCAGAAGGAAAAGGAACGTCAGGATCGAGAGCGGGAAAAAGCACGGCTTCTGAAGGAAGCCGAACGATCCCGTGAGAAAGCGGTCAAGGAGCGAGAACGAGAACGACTGAAGCAACTCCGAGCCAAGGAACGCGAGCGCGCCAAGGTTATCGCCGAGCGCGAGAAGGAGCGGATCCGGAAGTCCGTCGAGCGGGAAGTCGAGAAGGCGAAGAAGCAAGCCGAAAAGGAAGCTGAGCGCCAGCAAAAACTCCAGGCCAAGGAAGAAGAGAAATCTCGAAAACTGGCGGAACGACAGGCCGAGAAAGAGCGAAAAGCTCTTGAGAAGGTTCAAAAGAAGGAGCAGCAAGCGGCGTTGAGAAAGTCGTTGCTGGCTGAGCGGGCGGAACAGAAGCGCATGATGCTCTCAGAGAAGCAGGTGAAAGCGCGGTCAGCAATGGCCGACAAGGCCGCACGTGCGGCCAAGCTCGCACAGGCGGCCAAAGCGGCCGCTCGAGCCCAGACGAGGGACGGAAGCGGCCAAGGCGGCGGCGGTGAAGCGGACGCCATCGTCGCCGAGCTCCTCGACCGCGGTCGCAAGACCGGCGTTCTGACTTTGGATGACGTCAATCGATCGCTCCCGACGGATATGGTGTCGGCGGAGCAGCTCGATGACGTGATGGATCTCTTCTACAAGAACGACATCGAGATCGTCGACACCGAGCAAATCCCAGACATCCCAGAAGCGAGCTTCGCCTCGACGCCCGTCGCCGAAGACGACGAAGAGAAGCCGGCCACGGGAGACGATGGTCGTCCCGAGGCTCGCGACGACCTCGACGCCGCCTACAAGACCAACGATCCGGTGCGCATGTACCTGCGCAAGATGGGATCCGTTTCGCTGCTGTCGCGCGAGGACGAAGTCGTCATCGCGAAGCGCATCGAGGCGGGCGAAAAGGAAGTTCTCGACGTCGTGCTGAAGTCAGCGCTCGCAGTCAAAGAGCTCCTGACGCTCGGCCAGCGTTTGAAGCTGGGCAAGATCCGGATTCGCGACGTCGTGAAAGAAGTCGACGAAGAGCAAGAGGTCTTCGACGAGGAAGCGGTCACCGAGAAGGTGCATCGCATCATGGGCAAGATCGCGAAGTTCGACAAAGAGAACGATACGTTCCGCGAGGAGCTCTTGGCGCGCAAACGCCTCACCAAAGCGCGCCGAGACGAGATCCATCAACGGCTCGAGAAGAACCGCGAGCAGATGGCGACACTTCTCGAGGAAATGCAGCCGAACAAGCGGCAGATCCAGAAGATCGTCTCCAAGCTCAAGAACCTGATCAAGAAGGTCCAAAGGACGGAGCAAGAGGCGCTCGTCTGGCAACACCGTCTTCGCATGGACATGGGCGACATCAAGCGCATCTTGCGAGAGGTGCGAGACGCGCCTGAGAAGGAGCATGAGGCCCAGGCTCAGCTCGGTGTTACGCCCGAAGAGTTCCACGATATGGAGCGAGCCGTTCGAGGTGCGATCCGCAAGATCAAGCGCATCGAACAAGAGGCAGGTCTACCGCTCGACGAGCTCAAGATCACGTATCGTCAGATCCAGGTGGGCGAGCGCAAGGCGAAGAAGGCCAAGGCCGAGATGGTCGAAGCGAACCTTCGACTCGTCGTCTCGATCGCCAAGAAGTACACGAACCGCGGGCTTCAGTTCCTCGACTTGATCCAGGAGGGGAACATCGGCCTGATGAAGGCGGTCGATAAATTCGAGTGGCGGCGAGGCTACAAATTCTCCACGTACGCGACGTGGTGGATTCGTCAGGCCATCACGCGCGCCATCGCCGACCAGGCCCGAACGATCCGCATTCCGGTGCACATGATCGAGACGATCAACAAGTTGATCCGGACGTCTCGATACTTGGTTCAGGACCTCGGTCGCGAGCCAACACCCGAAGAGATCGCCGAGAAGATGGAGCTTCCGCTCGACAAGGTCCGGAAGGTTCTGAAGATCGCGAAGGAGCCGATCTCGCTCGAGACACCGATCGGCGAAGAAGAGGACTCGCATCTCGGAGATTTCATCGAAGACAAATCCGCCGTCTCCCCGAGTGAAGCCGTGATCTCGATGAACCTCGCCGAGCAAACGCGGCGAGTCCTTGCGACGCTCACCCCTCGCGAAGAGAAGGTGTTGCGCATGCGCTTTGGCATCGGCGAGCGGTCGGACCATACCTTGGAAGAGGTGGGCCAAGACTTCGAAGTCACACGCGAGCGCATCCGCCAGATCGAGGCGAAGGCACTGCGCAAGCTGCGGCATCCCTCGCGCGCCAAGCGTCTAAAAGCGTTCGTGGAAGGCTGACGAGGCGGTGCGGGCCGTCGACACTCGGCCGGGTCAACAGAGCGCATGCCTCCATCGTCAAAGATGGCGCTCGTGATGAACTCCGGCCGAATCCTCGCTGAATGCAGCCCTCTGATGATCGACCCAACGCCGAACGGCGCGACGCGCGATCGCGAGTTCCCAGCGATAGACCTGGCCGAGCGGCGGCTGCTCGCGTTGCGCCCTTAGGACGAAAGCGGCCAAGTGCTCGGCCCCCGCCGATGTTGGCGAGCCTGACAACGATAGCAGCACGCCGGCGCAAAAATCACGGTAGAGCGGAAGAGATCCGCGAGCTACGGGCGACAAAGCCAAAACTTCAGCGACGCGCACGTCCTCGATGAGGATAGACGCAGGAGGCGAAGGCGGAAGCGAAGGCGAAGGCGAAGGCAGAGACTCGAGACGGTCTCGTGGCACGCTGCTCGGTACCTGCGCCTGCGCCTGGGTCCGCACGGCTGGACGCAACGTCGCCAGCCCCGTATAGAGCCTCAAGTCGTCGGCGTCGAGGAATGCCCGAAATTCGTCGAGCACCTCGACGAGCTGCCGCCAATTCTCGGTCCGGAGGGCCGATCGAACGATCTCATGGACGTGATTCTCGCCCGTCCACATGAAGAACCCATCCGGCACCGCGCGGACCTCTGCCAACGCGGTCCGGTGCACTTTCGCCGCCTCGCTGTGCTGTCCCATCGCGGTGTAGCAAAGGCCCAGAAGAGCGTACGCCGCCGAGATCGAGTGCGGGGCATAGCGCCACGGCTCGTTTTGGATCTCCGCGAGCCAATCCGTCGAAGCCTGTGCCGCTCGGTCGAACGCGCCGTCGAAGAAAGCGCGCTCAGCCTCGGCCTGGCGCGATTCCACCGGGTGAAGATGGCACCAAGGTGAATGGCTGTCACCGAGGGCGTTGGGCGCAGGAAGCCGGACTATCGGTCGGGAAGCCAGCGCAAGCGAACGGAAATGGGGCAACCGGGATCAACCTGGAGCGAATTTCTCGATCTCAACGCAACGGTCCCCCGCAAGGCACCGATAAATGGGTTGCTTGCGGAGGGCGCCCCCGATTGCGGGAGGAGCTCGACGAAAGAGATCGCCGACCGACCCGTGGCAACGCACGTCACGAAGGCGCCGATCGGCCAGACAATGTGTCTGGTTGAGGCCCAGGAAGAGGTCCTGGTTCGGCAAGGTGAAACAAAGAAATACGCTGGCCCGAAAATCGCAATCGGGCTGGCTCAACGGAGATTGAACCATGTCGACCACGATTAACGGATCTGCCACCCCGATTTCCCCAGAAGCCTTCGCCGCCCTGGCCGGGCCCGAGGCCATTCAAGATTTCGGCGCCGGCGTCGCTGGCCCCACGTCGCTCGCCAGCAAGCTCGAGGATCCCGAGCAGTCCAAGAGCTTCTTGAAGCGGCACGCCAAGGCCCTTGTGCTCACGGTGGGCGGGCTCATTGCGCTCGCTGGCGGCGTCTGGCGCACCAAGGCCGCCAACGCCGCGCTCGAAACGGCCGTTAAGGCCTTCACCGGGAGCAAGGAGGAGCTTACCTGGGCTAAGAAAGCGGGTGCGTGGGCGAAAGCATTCGTGGGCAGGGAGGCCAGCATCGCGACTAAGGCGGGCGCAGGTGCTGCGGGCGCAGGTGCTGCGGGCGCAGGTGCCGCGGGCGCAGAGACCGCAAGCGCCGCAAGTGCGGCAGGCGCAGGAAGCGTATAATAGGCCGCCCCGCCGGGCGCAGGTGCGGCGGGCGCAGCCGGTGCTGCTGCCTAGGCCTTTGATTCGTCCCAACGCAATGTTCGGCGGGGCGGGTGCAAACTCGCTCCGCCGAGAAACAGCGGTTGGCAAGCCTTTCGGGAACGCAGTATGGACGGTCGGTGCCTCGTCCTGTCGAACAACTGATTCATCTCTGCGAGAAGCTCGGCGAAAAGAGCGCCGACCAATACGTGCCCGAAGATCGCGCGCTCTTCGCCGAGTTTCGTGAGGCCGCCAACCTTGGGCTTGTCCGATGTGCGAGACGTACCGAGACCGGCGAATGGCAGGTCAACGTCTGGTTCAAGCGCACGATCCTCGCCGGCTTCCGTCTCGGGCAGACGCTCGAGAGCGATGGGCTCGGAAAGACGCAATTCTTCGACAAGCACACCCTCCCGACGCGTGCGATCTACCAGACGAACAAGATTCGATTGGTGCCCGGTGGCAGCTCAGTCCGCGACGGTGCCTACATCGGTGAGGGCGTCATCATCATGCCGCCGTCGTACATCAACATCGGCGCTTACGTGGATGCCGACACGCTGGTCGACAGCCACGTTCTGGTCGGCTCATGCGCCCAAGTAGGCGCACGCGTCCATCTTTCCGCCGGCGTTCAGATTGGCGGTGTTCTCGAACCGGTCGGCGGCCTGCCGGTCGTGATCGAGGACGACGTCATCGTCGGCGGGAACTCGGGGATCTATGAGGGAACGATCGTCCGCGAGCGGGCGGTTATCGGCACCGGGGTCATCCTCAACGGGTCGACCAAGGTCTTCGACCTCGTGAACAGCAAGATCCTTCAACGGACCCAATCTTCGCCGCTCGAGATTCCAGCCGGTGCGGTTGTGGTCTCCGGAACACGGCCTGCGAAGGGCGATTTCGCGGCTGAGCACGGCCTTCAGATCTATTCGCCCCTCATTGTGAAGTACCGCGACGGCAAGACCGATGCCGCCACGACCCTGGAAGAAGCGCTTCGATGACGGTGCCCACCCGCACGACAACGTCCGCGATCCGCACGCCAGCAGCACCCGCGTCACGGAAACCTGCATCAGCAGCACCCGCCTCACGGAAGACTGCATCAGCAGCCACCGCGCCCGGTTCACGCCGAGCGCCCGTGCCGCGTGCGCGCTCGACTCGAGCGAGGGCAGCGGCCCTTGTGTTGATGGCGGGTACGGTTCTCGGCGCGTGCAAAGACACCGAGGAATGCGTCGCCCTGCGCGAGATCGCTCTCCAACACCACCGCGCGCTTCTCACGGCGCGCGCGCGAGCCCGCGTACATGACCGGCTCATCGGCGAGGTCGACAACGCGAAATCAGCGGCCCTCGACGAGAAGCGGTCCCTCGGGCTCGACCTCGAGGAGGCAAAGCTCGGCACGATACTGACCGCGCGCGTCGCGGCCATGAAGACTGCGACCGCAACCATTACGCGCGCCGTTGCCGCGATCGACGTTCCGGGGGAAACCGGCAAGACCGAGAATGTCACCGAGTGGCGTCTTTCGTTCGACGCCAAGACCCAAGCCCAAGCCATCAAATCGGCCGCGCAGCTCATGGAGCCCCCCCCGTTGTTCCGGTTCAGCACGCTGCTCCACGACAAGGAACGAAACCGATGGACGCTTGAGCTGTTGCGCTTGACGGTCGACGAGGTCCACGTGCAGCCGACGCCTCAGGCCCTCCCCACCGGTGACGACCCGAGCACTGTGCCCTCTCAATTCGGGTTCTGTGGGGCCTCGGAGCTCCGCGCCGAGATCGCGAAGGCCAGGGAAGAGACCGCCAGCCTCGAAACCAAGGCGCTCAAGAGCACTGTCTTGCTGCCGATGATCGCAACGTGGGTTGGCCTCATGCGGCGCGCCGAGTTCGCGGACGCCGTCGAGCGGGAATCGCGGAAACATTTCGACGTCCTAGCGGCGGCAGCGATGGCCGCCGACGTACCCATCAAAGCCTTGGGCAATGAAGACGGCTTGGCTGTGCTGGAAGTCTGGGGAGACAAAGAGGCACGGCGGCGTGTCGCGGCGAAGATTCCGTCTGAGTTCTCCGAAGCCCTGCGTCAGCCAGACGTCTCGACACCGGGGGTCGTCCGGTTCACGTTGAGCAACCGATTCAAGGAACCGTCGACACGCGTCACGAACGAACCGATGAGCCGTCGCCAACCCGGCGGCCGGGGTCAACCCGACTGACTCACGGGCTCACGGCCTCACGGGCTCACGGCCTCACGGCCTCACGGCCTCACGGGCTCACGGCCTCGCGGACTTGAAGAGGATCGCAGGATCTCGATTCAGGATGCGCGCAGGATCTCGACACTCTTCAGCACAACCGGCTCGATCGGCCGATCCTGCGGTCCGGTCTTGACCGTTTCGATCTTGTGAACGACGTCCATGCCGCCCGTGACTTCACCGAAAACCGAGTGCTTGTTGTCGAGGTGAGGTGTGGGCACGGTGGTGATGAAGAATTGACTGCCGTTCGTCCCCCGCCCCGCGTTGGCCATCGACAAGATGCCCGGCTTGTTGTGGCGAAGATGCGGGCTGAACTCGTCTTCGAACCGATAGCCAGGCCCGCCCGTTCCGTTTCCGTCCGGGTCACCGCCTTGGATCATGAACTCGCGAATGATTCGGTGAAAGATGACATCCTTGTAGAGGGGACCATTGCCCGGTGAACCGTCGCGCCGCGTCCACGCAATGGTGCCTTCAGCCAATCCAACAAAATTGCCCACTGTCTTGGGGCATTCTTTCGCGAAGAGCGCGATCTCGATGGTGCCGAGGCTCGTGTGGAGCTTGGCTCCAGTTACATTGCTCACATCTGGAAATTTGGGTGCTGCTGCCATAGGCCGACCTCGTATCGCGCATCGACCGCTGGGTAAAGCGCCCAAACCGCCAAACAGTGGCCTTGCTGCCCCCGCCCTCCCAACGCAGTCCGCCTGCCCGCGCACGCGTTCCTTGGGGGCCGTGTTCGCCGAACGTCTTGGTTGCTGGCCTCACCGCAATCCTCCGTGGTAGGCGGCGTGAACCGCGATCGACTGGGCGATCAGGCCGTCAGATATGAGTCTTGCCAGCCGCATCCTCAAGGCGGTCGACGCCGCCTCGACGCACCGCATCGTCGCGCCCGGATTGGCGACACCCATTCGTGCCTTCTTGGCGGCGGAGCTCATGGTTCGCAAGAAGCTCCCGGTTATCTTGGCCGGCAGCCGCGAACACGCGGAAGACATCTATCGCGAGCTCGCGTTCTTCTCGGGGGTGGAGGAAACCAACGCCGCCGATCATGGCATTCTGTTCCTCGGCTCGGACGAGAAGAGCCCCTATGAGGAGTATTCGCCCGATGCCCACGCGGTGATGGAACGTCTCGCAACCCTCCATCGGCTGCTCAAAGAACCCGACACCGTCAGGGCACTGGTCGTCACGCCGCACGCAATGCTGCGGCGACATGTGCCGCCAAGCATCTTCGAACGGGCGGGCGATTACGTGATGCAGGGGACGGACATCGATCGCGACCAACTCCTCGCGCGTCTTGAGCTTTCGGGATACAACGCGGTAACCACGGTCGAAGATCCGGGCACCTTCTCGGTGCGCGGCGGCATCATCGACATCTTCTCGCCCCATCGAACCCGTCCTTTCCGCCTCGACTTGTTCGGCGACACGATCGACTCGATTCGCCTGTTCGATCCGGAAACGCAGCGTACGTCGACCGAAATCGAAGACGCCATCATCCTCCCGGCCCGCGAGATCGTGTTCGATGGCGGTACCGTTGAGCGCGCTCAGCAGCAAATCCAAGCGCTCGCCGAAGAGCTCACGATCCCAACGCGCGTCGTCAACGCGATCGTCGACGACATCGAGAATCACATCCATTTCTTCGGAATCGAGGCGCTCCTTCCGATTTTTCACGCCGAACCCCTCGCCGCGTGCGACGTGTACCTCCCCAAGGGCGATCATGTCGTCTATCTCGCAAGCGACATCGAGGCCTTCGAGGCCGCCTCGGAGAAAGTCTTCGCGGAAGCGCGCATCGAATACGAGGCGACGATCTCGGCTCACCAGCTTGCGATCGAACCCGAGCGCCACCTCGTCGACGGACCGGAGACCATGGCGCGTTCGCTCGCCGGACAACGCTGCGTGGAGCTCCCGGAGATCGCGATCGGCACGACAACGCCGACCGTAGACGTACGATTCGAGACGACCGAAAGCATTCGGGCGGACATCCTTCGGTCTACGCGCGCCATCGAACAGCCCGAGGACGTGCTTCAGCCCCTGGTCGATCGTCTCCGTGCGTGGCGACGCGATGGACTAACCACGCTGATCGTCTGCCACACCCGCGGGCAAGCGGAGCGGATCAAACAGCTCCTCGCACCGAAGAACTTGAGTGTTCGACTCCATGGGCGCCCATTCGTACTCAGCGAGTTGCTCGGCGGAAGCGGAAGCGGAAGCGGAAGCGGAGGCGGAGGCGCAGGCATCGACGTCAGCGGCGACGCGTCGCCGAGTCGGCTGCGCGATCGCTCGGTGCACGCTTGGCTGGTTCTGGGTGAAATTGCCGCGGGCTTCGTACTTCCGGAGGCCAATCTCGCCGTCGTTGCCGAAGAAGAGATCTTTGGCCAACGCATGAAGCCCAAGCGACGGCGCACCGCCGCCGCGAAGGACTTCGTCTCGGACCTCAAAGACCTCAAGCCGGGCGACTACGTCGTACACGTCGACTTTGGCATTGGCCTTTATCATGGCCTCACGAAGCTGACCGTCAGCGGCGTCGAATCCGACTACTTGCTTCTCGAATACAAAGGGAACGACAAGCTCTACCTCCCCGTTCATCGGCTCCGTCTCATCCAGAAGTACGTCACCGGCGAGGAGGGTCGCCAACCTCAACTCGATCGGCTCGGGACGCAAACCTGGCTGAACACGAAGCGGAAAATCAAAGACACCCTCCTCAAGATGGCCGCCGAGCTCTTGCGGCTCTACGCGATGCGCGCGTCGCTCCAAGGGTTCGCGATTCCGCCACCCGACGACACGTTTCGCCGCTTCGAGGCCGAGTTCGCGTTCGATCCAACCCCCGACCAGGCGCGTGCCATCGAAGACGTCCTCAAAGATTTGCAGCGCAGCTCACCAATGGACCGCCTCATCTGCGGCGACGTGGGCTACGGCAAGACCGAAGTCGCCATTCGGGCGGCGGTCGCGATGGCGCTGGCCAAGAAGCAGGTCGCAGTGTTGGTGCCCACGACGGTGCTTGCCGCGCAGCACTATCAGGTCTTCAAGGAACGCGTCGCAAACTACCCGGTTTCGGTCGGGATCGTCTCGCGCTTTCAGGACAAGGATGAAATCAAGGAGGCGCTCACCGCCCTCAAGGAAGGAAAGCTCGACATCATCATCGGGACACACCGCATCCTGTCGAAGGACGTGAACTTTCGCGACCTCGGGCTCTTGGTCATCGACGAAGAGCATCGATTCGGCGTCACCCACAAAGAGAAGCTGAAGAAATACCGCGCGACCGTGCACGTCTTGTCGATGTCCGCGACACCCATCCCGCGCACGTTGAACATGGGGCTCATCGGCGTGCGCGATCTGTCGATGATCACCACGCCGCCCGAAGATCGCCTCGCCGTAAAGACCGAGGTCCACAAGTTCTCGGAAGAGACCATTCGCGAGAGCATCCTCAAGGAGATCCGGCGAGGCGGACAATGCTTCGTCGTTCACAACCGTGTGTCGTCGATCGGCGCCTTCAAGCGAATGCTCGAACGTCTCGTGCCAGAGGCTCGCATCGGGGTCGGCCACGGCCAGATGGGCGAAGAAGATCTCGAGCAAGTCATGGTCGATTTCATGACCAAGAAGACGAACGTGCTTCTTTCGACCACGATCATCGAATCTGGCGTCGACATCCCGAACGCCAATACGATCATCATCAATCGCGCCGACCGCTTCGGACTCGCGCAGCTGTACCAGCTCCGGGGGCGCGTGGGTCGGGCCAAAGCGCGCGGATTCGCGCATTTTCTCATCCCGGCCGGAAATCTCTCGAAACAGGCGCGGCGTCGAATCGCCGTGCTTCAGCGATTCACCGAGCTCGGCGCCGGCTTCCAGGTCGCCTCGCATGATCTCGAGATTCGCGGCGCCGGCAACATCATCGGCAAACAGCAATCGGGGTCGATTGCGCAGGTCGGATTCGAGCTCTACCAGACGCTCCTGGCCGAGGCGATCGACGAACTCAAGGGCTCTGAGCGTCGTTCGATGAAGGAGCCCGAGCTCGAGTTTCCGCTGCCTTCGCTGATCCCCGACAAGTACATCGCCGCCCCCGGAGAACGCCTGTCATACTACCAACGCCTCAACGCCGCCGACACCGACGAGGCCATCTACGACCTCCTCCAGGAAATGAGCGATCTCTACGGAACGCCTCCGGCTGAGGTCGAGAATCTGATCGAACTCATGCGGCTCAAACAACGACTGGGGCGCGCGAGCGTCCTCGGGCTGCAATACGGCCCCGCGACCAAGTCGATGCCACCGCGGGTCGTGCTTCGGTTCGACCAAGACGATCCCAACCTGAACGGCGCCCACGTGGTCCAGTTCGTCGAGCAAAACAAACACCGCCGCCGTCTCACACCGGACGGGCGGCTCGTGGTTCATCTCGTGCCGGCCGAAGACCTCCGAGAGATGCTTCATCAAGCCATGGAACAGGTCGAGCAGCTCCTTCGTGTTCGGTACCGCAGCGCGGCAAACAACGCCTAAGGAACCACGTCGACCGCCCTCGCCCCTCCTTGGCCCCCAGAAGGCACGGCTCGAGACCGAGAGGTCGGCCTGAGAGCTCGCCGTTCTTTGCTAGGGGGGGCCTTATTAGGGGGCCCTTGTTTGGGGTGGCTTTATTTGGGAGTGGCCTACTCCGGTCAGCCTAAATGACCGCTGCACACAGGCGCCTACGTCAGGCCGCGTGCGGTCGGGTGGGGCCGATGCCTTGGGAGCGCTTGGGAAGGCTGCTAGGATGCGCGCACCGGACGGGGGTGACGTGGCGCGACAGATAGGTCGGTTCCTGGTCTACGAAGAGATCGGGTCTTGGGATGCAGGTTCGGTCTTCCGAGCTTTTGAAGTGCGGGGACTGGTCCGACCCGCAATCCTGAAAACTCTGTCTCCAGCCCTGAGGGACCGGGCAGATTGCATCGAGATCCTAATGGAGGAGGCGCGCATCGCGAGCGAGCTTTCCCACCCCAACATCCTGAGACCGCTCGATGTCGACGAGGGCGATCTAGGTTGGTATTCGGCGTTCGAACGCGCGCACGGACGCACGCTCGAAGGTCTGATGGAGGAAAGCCGACAGCGAGGCGTCGGGCTCGATGCCAACGCGGCCCTTCACATCGTCATCCAGGTGCTCAACGGACTTGCGCACGCCCACGAACACACCGATGCGGCGGGGCAGCCACTCGAGATTGTCCATCGCGACGTGTCGCCGCGAAACATCTGGATCTCCTACGCCGGCAACGTTGCGCTTGGCGGATTCGGCTATGCGTCGATGCGCGGCCGGACCAACCTCCCGACTCCGGGCATCGAACGTCCCCGGCTCGACTACCTCAGTCCCGAGCAGGTGGCTGGGGAAAACCTCGACCCTCGATCCGATGTGTTCAGCATGGGTCTGATCTTGTACGAGCTGTTGGCAGGCCGAAAGGCATACGACGGAAGCGCCCTCGACATCCGCGCCAAAGCCCGCCGCGCCGATATCGCCCCTTTGCGAAGGATTGCCCCACACACCCCAGCGCCGCTCGAGCGCATCGTCGAAGGTGCGCTGACCGTAGATCCCAACAATCGCTACCCAAGCGCGAGCGCGTTCAGCGACGCGTTGGTTCGCTTCCTCGTCGCCCACGACGCGACCTTCGGCGCAAAGAGGTTCGCTTCGGCACTCGCAATCCTGTTCGGCAACGTCGTCCGAGACGAGCGGCAAAAAGACGACCAGATCCGCGCTGAACTCTTCACACAGACTGAGGCCGCCCGGTTGCTTTCCTTCTCATCGCTGCAGGCCTTCAACGAGCCCAGCTTCAGCCAACCAAGTGCCAGCCTTCGTCAGCTCGGCGCGCCGAACCAGGCACAACCGAAAGGCCACGGCCTGGCCCTGGGACAAGGGCATGGACACGGACCAGGACCGGGACCAGGACCAGGACCAGGACCAGGACAGATGAGTGCGCAAGGAGCGCTTCTCGGCGGCCTCAATGGTCTCGCCGCGAATCCCGTTGCCCACCGCGCGACCATGCCTTCCCCCGCGCCCGGCTCGCCCACCTCCGGACTTGAGCTGCCAGCACTCGCACCGGCCGGACTTGCGCCCACGCCCGCCTCAGCGAACATAGCCGCCGCCGGAAGCATGGAGACAGCCTTCAACGCCGGAGCTCCGGCCCCATTTCGTCCGAAGCTGCTCAGCGCCGCGTTCATCTTGGCCGGACTCTTTCTCATCGGCCTCACCATCTTCGCCCTCTCCTCCGACCGGAACATGCGGCTCGTGAAGAGCAAGGTCCGCGCCGCCTTTATCGGCCGAAAGCCAGGCGCCACGCTCATCATCGAATCGATTCCGCCGGGCGCCAAGGTCTTCATCAATGATGACGATACCGGCAAGACCACGCCGCTCACGGTGAACAACATCGAGTCTGAGACCGATCAACTCGTACGACTCGAGCTGGAAGGAGAGAAGGCCGTCACCGAAACCGTAAACCTGCGCGCAAGCACCGAGCGAACGGTTACGATGGTCTTCAAAGATGCGATGGTTTCTCTCGAGCTCCTAACGGAGCCCAGCGGCGCCGAAGTGCTCATCAATGACCGTCCCGCCCCTCAATTCACACCCCTCACGATGGATGTCCGCGTGGGTCAGCCGATCAAGCTGACGGTCAAACGCGAAGGATACAAGCCGCACGAGGCAACACTCGAACCGCGACGTGGCGAGCCGGTCAAGCTCGACGTCAAACTCGAGAAGACCGCCGAGTTGCTGGCCGCGGAAGAAGAAGAAGCGGCCGCCATCAAAGAGAGTGAGGGCGGAGGTGAACGCGGTCAAGGGCGCGCATCGCCGAACCGAAGACCGAAGGACAAACCTCGGCGACGACATCGCTGAGGAAACCGGCGCCAGGTCGCGCTTAGGGCCCGATCAGGGCCCTTAGACCATGCGCAGTACCTCCGCGACGCAAAGTTCGATGCCCGCCGCGACCGCGCGCAGGGGCGCATCGTACATATAGGCGGGCGTCGATACGACCCGGTTCTCGGGATCGACCACGATGCCCTCGACCGGGCAGCGCTCATGGCGAGCGCCCGTCGCCTCAATCGCCCGGGCAGTGTCACCGTCCATCCCGATGGTGACCTTGACCCCATGTGAGCCGAGGACCCGCGCCACGACCGCAGGCGCGATGCATATCGCGCCAATCGGCTTGCGCTGACGGTGAACGGCGACAATCAAGTCCCGGAGGGAAGCCTCGACGACTGCATCCGAGCCTTCGGTCGCGAAGGTCGATAGGTTGTTGGCGGCACCAAAGCCCCCAGGCAGCACGAGGCCATCGATATCGTCGGCCGAGAGATCGGAGAGCGGTCTGATCCGACCACGCGCGATGCGGGCACTCTCGACGAGGACGTTTCGGTGTTCCGCGACCACTTGACCCGTTACATGGTTCACGACCTTGGCCTGGTCGATGTCAGGGGCAGCACATACGACCTCGACCCCCGCCCGGTCCAGCGCAAGAAGCGCGAGCACGGCCTCGCGGATCTCAGCACCATCTTTGAAACCGCATCCCGACAGAACAACGCCGATCCTTTTCATTCTTCGAACTCCTTCCAAGCACCCGTTGGGCTCTCACCCCTTTGGCTCTCGATGACGCCCGCGGCCCAATGAAGCACAACGACACGGGAAGATAAACGCCCTTGCCTCGAACGCTTCATGCGCCGATAGTCCGATCGTGGACCGCGAAGAGCTGAAAAGAGTCGTTCAGGAGGTCTTGGAAGACGAGGCCGGCTTTGGGTTTGTGGATATCGCCGATCGTTGGCGCGGCGGCACGCTGGTGATTTCGCCCAAAGACCCTTCTTTGCAGAGCAAAGAGATCCCCGTCGAAACGTTCTTTCACAAGATCGTCATGGTGAGAGACAAGCTCCGCGTCCTCGAACAGAAGATCAACGCCAACGCCAGTCTATCCGACGCCGACAAGGTGGATCTTCAGCAATACATCACGAAAGTTTACGGAACGCTCACGACGTTCAACGTCTTGTTCAGAGGCAAAGATCATCACTTCGTCGGCGCGAAGGGAGAACCGTGAGCATCATCGCCGCCACGAAAATCATGAGCGCCATGCAAGTCATGAGCGCCATGAAAGTCCTAGGCGCCATGAGCGCTATGAGGACAATGAGCGCCCGGATCTCTGCCTGCTCAAGAGACACCGGTGCTGCACCCGCGAGCACGTCACCGACCGCGCGATCCCGTCGCGTTCCCCTTGTTCTCTCCGCGCTCCTCATCACGTCGGCGCTCATCCCGTTCGGAGGATGTGCCGCGACACAGCGCCAGAACACGATGCTGGCCCTTCAAGAATCGATCGATGGCTACAATCATGCGTTGCGCTGGCAGAATTTTGAGGCCGCCGCCGCCTATCTTCCGAACGACCTGCGCACCACATTCTTGGCTCTTCAAACCGAGAACGCCTCCAATCTCCAGATCGAAAGCTTCACGATCATGAAGGTGGAACTCGAGTCAGAACGCTCGGCAAGAGTACAGGTACTCTTGAGCTACATGCTGTTGCCATCCGTCACGCTCCAGTCCCGCCGAGTCGTACAGCACTGGCACCGCGTTCAAGATGACTGGATTCTCGAGACCGAGGACGACGCCATCTTCCCGCTCGAGGAGGAGTTCGGTGCCGGCTCAGTCTCACCCTCACCCTCCGGATCCTCAGCCTCCGGATCCTCGCCCTCGACATCGTTGCCCGCCACGCCCGCGCCGTCGCCGGCACCTTGAGCTTCGCGCGCACGCCCGCGCCGTCGCGGACACCTTGAGCTTCGCGCGCACGCCCGTTGGGTCGAGCTTCAGCGACCCACCGCAATGAGGTACGCCCAGTTCGCGACCGTGGCCAACAAGACGCCAACCCGAAGGGCCAGGCGCGAGGCGTCCGACCGGAAATCGACGTCCCGCGGGTCGCGACCCGTGAGCGTCGACCATGCGACGCGAAGCGCGAACATGAGGGCAGCGCAAAACGCGAGGAACACGAGTGGATTCATGGAGAATGCGAGTCCGAGTTCGAGTCGACTCAGCGCGCAGGCTGCGCGCGTGCCGCCGCAGGTCAGGCAAGGAATGCCAAAGATCTGACGAAACGGACAAAGAACCGGCGGAAGAAGTTCATAGGGCGTGACAAACACGAGTAAGAGCCCGGCCGCGCACACGACCGCAAGCCACCGATCCTGCCGACGTCGTTGCGAACACGCACCTCGCCGCGCGGTTCGTGAAGCAGACGATATCGCTGGCTGAGACACGCGTCAGTGCCCCGACCCCGTGTGAAGAAGTGAGCCGACGGAACCCGCAAAGATGACGCCCAGGATTGCGAAACAGCAACAGCAGAAGGTGGCGAGGAAAAGCGGCGCGAGAACAGCAATAACGGCCTTTCCCGTCGATACGCGATGGAGCGAGCGGATCGCCGTAACCGCGATGAACACACTCCACACGGTGACCCCGATACTGCCGAAGAGCGGGACCACCTGCAGAGGAGATGGTGCATAGGCGTAGGCCATGGCGCGGAAAGTTGTCTCGAACGATCCGCGCTGCCCGCCCTGCATGATGAGCGCCAAGTGAGTAGCTCCGGCCGATATGAAGAGCGAAATTCCAACCGCGAAAGGAATCACGATCAGAGATACGAGCTGGTCTGTCGAACCTTGCGCATTCGCGAACGGGGCAAGCAAAGGCTCGAGATCTGGGGCGATGCGCTCCAGGAAGCGCAGCATCTGACTCGCCAACGCGCGCTGCATCACCAACCCCAGGACACCGCCCGTCACGCCAAGGAGCAACCCAAACACCAGAGCAAGCCCCATGGAGCGATCAGGTTCTGCCCGCTCGAACAGGGCCGCCGGCCGTAGGAGCACCTCGCGAACAGTCTCGAGAAGCGACGAGGCCGAAGGCCGGACCTCCCAAGGAATCCCGTCTGCTCCGCTTGAGAAGTCATCGTCGGACGACACAGAAGCAGGCGCCTCCCACGGCGACGGGCCGCTCGGTTCCGCGTGGGCCGCATTCGCATGGGCCGCATTCAGCTCGATCGGCGCCCCACAGCTCGGGCAAGACATCTGGCCGGGAAGGGCGTCGAACACGAGAGCGCACTTCGGACATCGCATCGAGTCCGACGATAAGGGACATTTGGGTCGGTGTCAGCTCAACCATCTCACGTCCGCTCATCCTCCCCTGCACACAGGGTCGACCGAATCTCTCATCGATTCTTGGGGCAAATTCCTCAGAGAATTTCGAAACTTTCGTGTGCAACGTTTCTTGGCGGGCCTGGTAGGGTACGCCGCGTGGTGCGAACGAAGGCAAAGTCGGTCTACCGGTGCCGGGAATGCGGTCACCAGGCAGCCAAGTGGCTCGGCCGTTGCCCAGGCTGCGAGGCCTGGAACACGCTCGACGAAGAGCGGCTCGAAACAACCGCCAAGGGCCGTCACAGCGAGCGGACCTTCCGATTGCCCGACGGGGCGCTCGCCCAACCAACCCCACTCGCCAACTTGGCCGTGGTCCCGATCGAGCGAGCCCGAACCGGCATCTCGGAGTTCGACCGCGTCTTGGGTGGAGGCCTGGTGCCGGGCGCACTCATCCTCGTCGGCGGCGACCCGGGTATCGGCAAATCGACGCTCCTCCTCCAGGCGCTGGACGGCATCGCGCGGCAACAGTCGAACGGCGCCGCACTCTACGTCACGGGCGAAGAATCGCCCGAGCAAGTCAAACTTCGCGCCGCGCGGTTGGGCGTCGAAGCCGAACGTCTGCTGCTCTTCGCGGAGACGCGCGCCGATCGCATTATCGAGGCCGCGGTCGAGCGACGGCCCACTGTCTTGGCCATTGATTCGATTCAGGCGGTGTACGATCCGGAGATCGAAAGCGCGCCCGGAAGCGTCACGCAGGTTCGCGAGGTCTCAGCGCGGCTTCTGTATCTCGCCAAAGCCCACGGCATCCCGACGTTCCTGATCGGTCACGTCACAAAGGATGGCAATCTGGCCGGGCCACGCGTCCTCGAACATATGGTCGACACTGTGCTCTATTTCGAGTCGAGCACGAATCATGCGTTTCGAATCTTGCGTGCACACAAGAACCGCTTCGGTTCAACGAATGAGATCGGCGTCTTCGAAATGGCGGCCGAAGGCCTCAAGGAGGTCACCAATCCCTCGGAGCTCTTCTTGGCCGAACGCCCACGGGGTGTACCAGGGTCGGTCGTGCTTCCCGCGATGGAAGGAAGTCGCCCAGTGCTCATGGAGGTTCAGGCCCTGGTGTCACCGACGAGTTTCGGAAACCCGAGACGCACGTGTCTTGGCTTCGACGCCAATCGCGCCGCCCTCCTCATGGCCGTGCTCGAACGCCGCGCTGGACTCGACCTGTTGGGCTTCGACGCCTTCGTCAACGTCGCGGGCGGGATGGAGCTTACCGAACCAGCCGCCGACCTCGCCGTGGCCTCCGCGCTCGCATCCTCCTTGAAGAACCGGGCGATGGATCCAAGAACGATCGTCTTCGGCGAAATCGGTCTCGCAGGTGAACTGCGCGCCGTCACTCAAGCGGAGCATCGCCTCCACGAAGCGCTGAAGCTCGGATTCGTGCGCGCGGTGATTCCTGGCCCGAACTTACGGAAGCTTCAACCGCCAGCCGGCTTCGAAGTCATAGGCGCCCAGTCGCTCGCAGAGGCGCTCGATCACATCTTCGCCGGCGATGGGCGCAACAGCAGCAACGATCGTAGCCGGGATGTCAGCAAGCGAAACAGCGGGACCCAGAAGTAGACAAGAATCAGGCCGACATCACAACAAAGACCGGAACAAAGGACGACGCATCAACCGCTGAGCCACCCTCAGCGCCGTGAAAGAGGACAAAGGAGATGGGCGAGTTTTTCTTCGTCGCACTTGGGGGCGCCATCGGAAGTGGCGCTCGATACATTGTATCGGTCTTCGTCGATCGATGGCTCCAACGTTCGTTTCCCTTCGGCACTTTTGCCGTCAACGTCCTCGGCTCGCTTCTGCTTGGCGCACTGATCGAATACTTCATCGCACACAAATCGCACCATCCGGGGCTGAGACTCGCGTTAACGACCGGGTTGATGGGGGGCTTCACGACTTACTCGACGTTCAACTACGAGACACTCCACCTCACCGGGGAAGGCGCATACGGTGTGGCCGCGCTCTACGTGGCTGCCACGCTTGTGGCCTGCCTCGTCGGGGGCGCGATCGGCATTCAACTCGGCCGCTTGTTTTGACACACCATGGAAGAACACGAACCGCGTGACATTGAACCAGAGCTCTGGTAGCGCCGCAGCAGAGAGGTCACGAACATATGAACCGAAACATCATCCACACGATCATCTTCAGCGGATTCCTGGGCCTATCCTTTTCATGCAAAGGTGCAGGCGCCGATCTGAAGGCAAAAGCTCAACAGGAAGCTTGCGCCGAAAGCTGCGACAAGGCTCGCGCCGAGTGCGAGGAGAAATGCGCAGAAGAAACCGATGCCGACGCATGCAAGCTCGCCTGCGGTGCGGCGAAGGACAAGTGCGTCAGCGAGTGCAACGAAAAGTAGTCGCCGTCGCTGATTGCACGTTGCGAGCGGAGTCGCGCGTCGAGGCCAAGAGGCTCGCCGATGCGCGCTCCGCACGCGCCTCGAGATACGCGAACCTCGGCCACCGTCAACGAAGCCTCCGATTCCCGACGATCTCTAGCTCAGTTGCTCGTGCTCGAAAAAGCGACGACTTCGCCGAGCTCAATAAAGGCATGCGACGAATCGCTCGGTGCGATGACGAAGCGGAGCCACGGCGTCACCTGCTTGGGTCGGAAGTTCACGAGCGCCGACAGTGCACGGTCGCTCCCATTCCCACCGCAGAACTTGCCCTTGGCACTCCACCCCTGACTCGCGGACTTGGCCTCAGCCACGGTGTCGAAGGCCGTCGTGTTCGTTTCGATGCTCACACAGGCCTCATAGGCATTGTTCACGAGGGAGCCGAGGAGGCCGGCATCGGAAATCGAGGCACCGTTGTCGAACTTGACGTAGATCGCCGTGGCCTGGTTCTGAATGGTCTCGCGCGTCGTCACATCGCCGTCGTCGGCGCGGGTGTCGGTGAGCGCTTGGTCGCTGCCGGTTCCGACGGCCCAAATCCCCGCCACCGAGACGGGATCACCGGTGGGCGCCGGAACCGAGGCTGGAACGCTGAACTTGGCACGCGCGCGATACTGAAGGCCCTCGCCCGTGACGTAGCCAACGAAATTCCCTCCATCCGAGTAGTAGTTGTAGAGCGAGAAAGTCGAGATGCCGAAGGTTAGGCGGTCCGTGCCGGTCGAAGAACAGCCGCCGAGCGTCGTGTCCATCCCCGCCTCGCATCGAACGACGAGCTGGGGTGACGCCTGCCCGCCCACCTCGACGCGATAGAAGTTTCGACCACTGCTCGGCTCTGGCTTCAAACGACTCCAGGTGAAGTCGACGAGCCCCAACGACGCGCGTTCGAAGCTGACCTCCGCCTGAGCCGGCCAAAGCATCAGCGTCCCGGTATCCCACCCGAAGTCAGCCTCGCCGAAGGTCTGCACCTTTGTGAAGACGCCGGCGCGCCCAAGCGTATCGCTCGGGTCCTTGACCACGATGACAAGATCCGCCCCCTCGACGAGTCCCATCGCATCGGCGGTCGTGCCCCGCACCGCGATGTCTTGGCCCGAAAAGGTGAAGCGGAACGTGCCGTCCGACGTCGTTCGCGTCGACAGAATGTGCTCAAATCTGAAGACTGAGCTCGGGAACGTCACAGTTTTCGCCCGGGTCGCACTCGAAGAGGTCGTCGACCGACGGCTCGACATCGAAGCCCGCGATGCGGTTCTGGTCGAAGAACTTGATCATCCGTACTTCTACGTTGCTGAGCGCAGAACCGTCGGCGCTGAGTAGCCGACCACTCGCCGTAAGCTGGGCGTTGGGGTCGAGCTTGGGATTGCTGTCGCAGGCTGAAAGCATCGCCCAGCCCACCATGAGGCAGCCGACCAGCGAAAAGCCGCGCATCGTCGAAACGTTCATGTTCGTGATTCCTCCTTGGACTCCGTGCTCTTTACACCGCAGCGGGCCGTCGAGGCCGACCGTGACTGCCCTCACGCGTTGAGCGACGGTGCGACGGTCTGTAGCACAGAAGACAGGGGTACGGCACACGCGATCGGCCTTCACCGACTGCGACCACCTTGACCGCGCTCGACCCCCTCAGTACACCCACTCAAGTGGAGACATGGCTTCGCCTCTTGCTACTCGCGGGTGGAGGCGTATTGGCGCTTTCGGCTGGGTTGAGCCTCTATCATCATGCGCGGTTCGCTGAAGCCTTTCTCCGGCTCGTATTCGTGTGAACCTGCGTGATCTCAGCGGGGCTCACGCCCTGGTCTTAATGACAGGGTTGGGCTTTCTCCTCCAGTGGACGGCCCTCGTCATCGTGGGCCGAGCGCTCTGGGACGGCGTCCGCCAACGAAGGCGCGACCGCATGCCGGCTCCGGCGTACGTGAGCCCACGCGTTCGCGTTCGTTCAGATCTCTCCAACAACCCGGTCGGACCCACCACCCAAGGATCGAATCTCGCCCTGGCCCTGGCCGTCGCAGGCTGGGCGCTCCCGCTCATCGCGGCCACGATCAGTTGGCGACGCGCGTTCTTGGAGATCAAGTCGGTCAACGCGGTTCACGCCTTCGCCGAGCGCTTGGCGCTCCTCGAACGCGGCCTCGCCCATCATCTTTCGACATCGAACTGGACCTCCTGGAGCGTCTTTGCGGCTTGCCTTCTGGGCGCACTCATTTTCGCGCTCGACGCAAACGAGCGATACGCATACGCCCCTCGACTTGAGCGCCTCACCATGACGTACGCGCCGGGTGCGGCTGGCCTTCTGTTCGGCTTTCTGGCCGCGGCCGCTGCGCTCTTCACGGAGCAAGTCAGGCGGTCGTTCAACACCATCGACGATAGCAACTCGAGTGACCGCACGACTCAAGCGCTTCATACACTCGCGGAAGCACGCGTCCTGCTCGACGGCGCTGCGGCCACTGCGCTCATTGGGGGCATCTTCGTGGTCATCATGATCGCTTCGGCCCTCACACGGACAAAAGCATCGTCGCCGCCCGCCGAACCGTCGACGAGGGGTTCTGAAAGAAGCGCACCAAGACGAGTCTCGGCCCGCCGCATCCTGCTCGCGGTGGCCGCGATGATGTTGCTGGGTATCTACTTCTCGGTCGAAGTCTGGTCGTTCGCAGAAGAAAACGAGGCCGAGCCCCTCCCGATCACACAACGCGGACGCTTTCCCTTCAGCCCCTCGGTCACCACGCCTCAAATCGAAGGGCCAGACGTCATTGACGCCGATCTCGAGCGCGAGCTCGAGACCCAGGCCGCGCCAACAATCGCCCTCAGCCCAGACCACGTCGAAGTCGCCGGTTTTTCAAGGCGCATCTCGAACGTCGCCTCTGCGTTGATCGAGCTCCGAGAGGTTCAGACGCTGCGTCAAGCGAAGAGTTCTTTCTCCGGAGCCGTCCTCTTTCTTGTCGATCGCAACGTCGATGGCCAACGCCTCAAGCGCGTGCTTCGCGCAACCGAAGAAGCAGGCTACGGGCGCGTGTACTTCCTCTTCGTCATCGCCAACGCCATTTCGCGCCCGCTCTTGGGAGACCTTGAGACACTACACACGACGTCGGTCAGCGCCTGGCTAAGGCAGACGTCGGAGGCCAAAGTCATCGAGATTCCGGACCGTGAGCGCTTCAACGAGACAGCCAGACGCATCGTGGACGCGCAAGCGAATGGCGCGCCCATCGTCGTCCTGTTGGTCGACGAATGATCCTCGAGCTCGTCCCGCTAGCACGCACCAGCAAAAGCACGAAAGGGCACGCGCACGAGATCGAGATCGAGATCGAACGATGATGGTAGACGACGACTTTTTTGCCCGCGACGCCTGCGAGGTCGCGAAGGACCTCATCGGAAAGGTTCTTCGGCGACGCACAGATGGCCTCTGGCTTTCTGCCGCGATCGTGGAAACAGAGGCCTACTACATGCGAGAACGAGCGAGTCATGCCTCGCTCGGGAGGACACCATCGCGGGAAGCACTCTTCGCTCCGCCGGGTACCATCTATATGTACTACGCGCGCGGGGGCGACTCTTTGAACGTAAGCTGTCTGGGTGATGGTGATGCGGTCCTCATCAAGGCCGGCATGCCGCAGGTCGATGCCATTTCGAAAGCGAATTCGCTCGAACGTATGCGAGTGCTGAACCCTGGTCCCCGGGGACAGATTCGAGCGGATGAGCGACTTTGTGGAGGCCAAACGTTGCTAGCCCGCGCACTTGGGTTGCGGGTACCGGAATGGAACGGCCAGCGCTTTCGAAGGCGTCTGTTCTACGTCGACGACATCGGTTATCGACCGCTCGAGATCATCGAGACGCCACGGATTGGAATTCCGGCGGGACGCGACGAGCACCTCATGTATCGCTTCGTCGATGCCAGCCGCGCGCAGTATGCCACGCCGCGTGCGCTCAGGCGAGAACCAGCGACCGATCGCTAGGCTACGCGGTCCCTTCGTCTTTGGAGTCGATGAGCGCCGCCTCCATAAGCACCGCCTCCACAAATTGCGTGACGTTCGGCGGGGGCGACGCGTGTGCGCGTCGGCCGTGCGTAAACGCGCGCACAGCCGTTTCCACGGCCTGCCGAAACTCGTTTCCATCGACCTCCTTCTTCCGCCGCGGCTCCATCTCGCGGAGGACGCCGGGAAAGAGGACCGTAAGAGCGCCTGCAGACCACTTCTCGTAGAAATTCGGGGTGTGATCAGCGGCCGTTCTTGGCTTCCTTGGCTCTAGAGTCGCCTGCTCGAACGACGGGCGGCGCACGTCGGGGGCGGCAGGAGCATGATTTCGCCCATGCCCATGCATCGCTTGTAGTCTTGCCGCGATGGCTCGATGCGGCGAATAGTAGTTCCGGATTTCCATCCCAGGATGGGGTAGACGCAGCCAGCACGCACTGTCAAGCCAGTGAGTTGCGGTCTGCCCCCGTTCAATGAGCAAGGGACGTCTGTTGCGGGCCACCTGACATGATGCGCCGAAGCTGAAATAGTGGGGCTCGTGGGCGATCCCCGTGAAGAGCACGAAAGCGACAACGGCATCTCGGTGCTTCTCGAAGCCTTGGTCTTCGCGTCCAAGAAGCACCGTCATCAACGGCGGAAAGATCGCGAGGCATCGCCGTACATCAACCACCCGATCATGCTGGCCAACATTCTCTGGAACGAGGCCGAGATACGCGACCTCACGGCCGTAGCCGCGAGCATTCTGCATGACACCGTGGAGGATACCGAAACGACGCTCCAGGAGATCGAGCTGGCGTTCGGACCGCGCGTGGCTTCGGTGGTCGCCGAGGTGACCGACGACAAGACGTTGCCAAAGCAGGCGCGCAAACAACTTCAAGTGTTGCACGCAGCAAGTGCGAGCGACCAAGCTAAGCTGGTCAAGATCGCGGACAAGATCGCCAACCTCCGCGACCTCGCGACCTCACCGCCACCTTCCTGGAGCTCGGAACGGGTCTCGGCGTATTTTGAATGGTCGAAGGCGGTGATCGACGCTTTGCGAGGCAACCACCCGAGGCTCGAGGCGCTGTTCGATGAAGCCTACGCCAACGGTACCCGCGAGCAGAGCGAGACAAGATAGGATAAACAGCCCGCCAGGCGCGCTGGGTGCCCTCAGGAGGCGCCGCCGCCATCCGTCTTCGCTGATTGCGCACAAGACGCCTGTCTCGGAGTACAGGGCGTGACCTTGTTTCTGTCTGCGAAAAGTGTGAACAATCTCGGTCCGGTTTCGCCTGAAACATTTTCGCGGTCGGCGCGTAGATTCGGCGATCGAACCTATTCAACGGAGGTTTCTATGAACACGAGCAAGATGTCGAAGCTGTCGGCGGGGATTTTGGGTGCTGCGGTAGCCGGCCTGATTGCAGGTACGGGCGCCGCGCCAACGGCGGCTTACGCCGCCGAGTCAACACGGCATGTCGACGCCAAGAGCGGCTGCAACGGCAAACATGGTTGCGGCTCGGAAGAGAAGGAAGAGAAGGACGAAAAGCATTCGAAGGACGAAAAGGACTCGAAGAAGAAGGGGCACGCGGAGAAGACCAAGAAGCCAAAGAAAGGCGACGAGAAGCACGCGTGCGGCGGAGCCCACGGTTGCGAAGGCAAAGACAAGACGCACTGATCGGGCCCTAAGATAGCCGCGACCGCGTCGGCCTCAAGCAGCCCGAAGCTCCCGGAGAGCGTGCCGCAAAGTCACAAAGCCAAAGGGTCCAAGCGCCAGCACCGAAAAAACCAACGTCATCAGGGCGACGTCTATGTCGGGAAGAAACGCAACCGCGAATCTTGGCGCAAAACCGACAGCAAGAGCCAACACGAGGCCCACCACGGTGTAGCGCACGTCAAAGGCAAAGCCGGTGACCTGCTCGCGGCGCAGGGCAAGCACAACAACGATGTGTCCGACCAGCGCACCGAGCGCGGCTCCGATCATGAGCCCAGAAAGCTCTCCCAGGTAGAACCCAGCGAGACACCCAACCAGCGAGGCGACGGTCTTGGCGATCATGCTCATCGCCCATGGCCGGGACAATCCAAGCGCGAGCAGGGCGCGTCCCGCGGACTCATGGAGAAACGAGAACCAAAGCCCGATCATCGAGAGCTGCGCAATCCATGCCGCATCTTGGTACCGCTTGTCATATAGGAGGAAGAAGAAGGCCGGCGCCGTCGCCGCACCCGCACAAAAAGCCAGGAGACCAACCGAGAGGATGGTGCCTCGAGAGCGCTTGAAAGCGCTCTCGAAGTGGGCTCGACTCTCGGTGTTCGACTTTGCGAGGGCCGGCATGACCACCGCTTCGGTGATTCGGCTCGACATCTGCGTGAGGACAGCCGTGACCATGATGCCTACGCTGTAGACGCCGAGCACATCGAGAGGAAGTAGCCGCCCGAGCAGCATCACGTCCAATCTCATGGAAAAGAACGCGAACATGGTGCTCACGAAGATCCACCGACCGAACGAGAGAATGTCCTTCGCAAAGTCACGGTCGTATTGAAACCTGTTCCTCGGTCCGGGCACCGCGAGATGACTCAAGACCAATCGCACGAGCGCCGCGACGATATGCCCAGAAACAAGCGCCCACACGTTACGGTAGTAGAACGCGAAACTCAGCGTCGCTCCCAGCGCAGAGATCTGTGAAGCCAGCTCGATCAAGACCAGCCGCCCGAGGTCCATGTGGCGCATCAGCCTCGGGAGCTTCGTCGCCTCGAAGCCGCGCATGGGCGCTGTCAGGCCGGTTACGATGATGAGCGGAACCAACGATGGATTGTCATAGAAGCGCGCAACCGGCACTGCAATCGCGACCGAGGCGACAAAAAGAAGAAGGCCCCGACTCGCTTGAATCGTAAAACTAGTATCCAGGAAACGTTGGTCGTCGCCCTTCGGATGGCGAACAATCGCCGCCCCTACCCCGACGTTGGACATCAGCTCGATCGCCTGCATCACCATGACGACGATCGCCATGACGCCGAAGGCTTCAGGGACAAGAAGTCGCGTGAGCAGCATGTTGCCCACGACGCGCAACACTTGACCGGTGCCTTGGCCTACGACGCTCATGACGCTCGCTGAAAATGCGCGCGACTTGAGTGACTTCGGTGAATTCGATGACGACATGCGGCGCAGACTCAAGTGCGGAAGACGTGTTGGTCGCTGCTCGAAGACGGAGGCGAAAACGTGGCGCCAGGGCTCGCAATGAGACCCGGATAGAGGCTATAGAGGCTACCGGCCAGGAACAATGGGAAGCTCGTATACCACCCATTCGGGATGAGATCGATGGCACGTGCCGCCACCAAGAGGCACAAGCCGGCCATGAGCACACGGTCCTCCGGGTCACCGATCCGCGAGATCCGCCACCCCACCTTCAGCACAGGGTAAATCAACATCAAGAGGCATGCATACAGGCCGAGCAACCCCTGGGACCCGAGCGCGATGATCCAGTATCCGTCGGTCGCCGAGATGTCTTGCCCCGTTCGCATATCGAAGATCCGGTTTCGCCCATACGTCCCCCACCCGAAGACGGGACGTTCCATCGCGCGATCCACAAGGTTGTCTTCGTTGCGAAACCGATACTCCATCGACCACGCGCGCTCTGGGTTCCACGCATACAACTCCTTGAGCACGACTTCATAGGGAAACACGTCGACGACTCGGATCAGCGGATAGGCTGCAAGCACCAGACACACAACCACCGCGAAACGTCCCTGGTTCTTGGGCTTGAAAACCTTCATCACGCCGAAGAAGACAACCCCATAGATGATCGCGGCCGTGCTCTTGACGACCACCATGATGATGAAGAGATACCCAAGCACAACCCTAGAGCTGAACCTCCCGGTCGGAATTCGGACCTTCCGAAGGACCGCCGCAGCCAGCATACACATCATGAAGAACTGTCCGACCGCGATCCCGCTATCCATGAATAGAAGCGGGCGCCATCCGCCGTAGCGACGTACGGTCGTGAATTCGTTCGGATGAACGCCATAGAAGTTGGCGTGAAGCTGCGGACTCATGCGGATCTCCCACAGCGCGAACAAGGAGTAGATGACGCCCGCCCCAGCCATGTATTTCAAGAGCAACCGCAGATCTTCGCGGGAACGAATCAGAACACGGCCGAGATAGAAAGGGATGCCGAACTCGAGAACGCTCTGCAGCGCTTCATGGAGTCCATCGTACATGGACAGACCTGGTCGCGTGTTGGGGCCAAACCGCAACGGATCTCCATTCAATTGTCCCGTGAGCAACCATCCAACGACGATCAAGGCCATCAGTGGGCCACCGAGGCGACCGCCTGGGATCCGTTCCCGCAGCACGCGCCGATGCACGAAGTAGAGCCCAGCCAGCAGGTAAAGGCCGATCAGGTGCTCCTTGTGCAGCTCGGGGAGCCCGGGCAGCTTGAACTCTGCGACCTGCGGCAAGAACATCAACCCTCCCAAGTAGACCCCAACGGCTGCCTTGGTGGGCGGATAGTGCTTCAACGCAAAGACCGTGGCGGGGAGCCACAACAACAGTGCGAGATATGCAAGAGCGTTCGGCACGACGGCGAGGCCGGATGATGCCACCGCTCAGCAACCGGCGCCACACTCGAAATGAGCTCTAAGACGGCGCCCCAGCAATGGCCGGCAGCCGTGCGTTCGAAAGATCTTCACCGGGCGGCGCATGCCATCCTCGACCCAGCCGGAATGCAAATTCTCCTGGCCGGGGAGGCGGCCGCCGCTCGAAACGCCGTCACAATCAACCGTCTGGAGGCGCCAGACATGACATCGTCAGTCTGATCGACTGGCGAGGCGAAGCGCACTACGGGACCTGGAGCAAGATGTGGTTGGACAGGCCCCCGGGGCCAGCCGCGTCGTACTTCGAGACCGCAGCGACGATATCGAGTCTCCCGTCGAGGTCGATGTCCATGAGCTCGACCCCGAAGACGTTGTCGGGAAGACTCACGGTGTCTTCGACCTGAGCAAAGCTCCCGTCAGGCTGCTGCAGCAAAATCTCGATCGCGTGGCCGTTGTGCGTCAAGGTCTCGGCGTTGTTGCTGATGACGATGTCGATGAGCCCATCGTTGTTGAGATCCCCGAGCGCCGTGTCTTGGTTGTCATACGGCCCCCCTTCCGGGAACGGAAGCGCTGTCGACACGAAATGCCCAGTGCCATCATTTCTGAACAGGTAGGCAGGCGTCGGCACGAAGGTACCTTCCTGAGCGTAGACATCGCTCACGACAACGACGTCGAGATCTTGATCGGCATCGAAGTCGTCGACCCCGCACTTGAAAGCTCGGAGGATGCCCTCGGGAATGCGCGCCACCCCATCCCCGTCGTCTTCGCTCTGATCGACGAATTGTCCGTACTTCCCGGAAGCCTCGACGTTCACGAGGAGTCTCGGCCGGCTAAGACCGCTCCCCGCGAAAATGTCGACTGCGCCGTCGCCCGTGAAATCGGCAAGCGCTACGCAGAACGTGCCGTCACGGTCGGACGTCAACGACGGAAGTCGCGCATCGTCTCTCGTGAACGAGCCCATTCCGTCGTTGATCAAGAGTGCATTCGGCCGACCCTTCGCTTCCTGCTGAAGCAAGAGATTCGTATCGATCGCGATCGGCACCAGGAGGTCGACGTCACCATCGAGGTCGACGTCCCCCGCCGCAACACGCCCAAAGACATAACCGTTGTCGGACTCGGGGGCCGCAACACAAGGCGACGTCGCGCATGCCGGAAGGCTCGGAACTGCGTCCGCATCGAACTCGAACGTCCCATCGCCCTTCGACATGAAGAGGCCAATCTGGCGTGCCGTCGTGGCCGCTCGGCTCACGACGACGTCGGAAGCGCCGTCGCCATCTACGTCGGCCGCAACGCCGTAGAACCACGTTTCCGTGGCATCGACGACGCCGTGCGTGAAACGACCGCCACCCACATTTCGTGAGAGATCCAGTCCTCCCGGCGGATCGTTGTCGGCGAAGCCCTGCTGACTCACCCAGAGCACGTCGATGTCGCGGTCGCGATCGGCATCGAGCAGAACGACGTCGGTGGTCGATCGATCCGTCAAACCATCGAGCACGTCGTCCGCCAACGCAAAAGCACAGGTGGTCAAGGTACAAGAAGAGGCAACCGGCGCCGCGTCCTGCGTCCCAGCATCGCCAGCATCGCCAGCATCGCCAGCGTCGCCAGATCCCGACGCATCTCGTGCCCCTGCGTCATCAGATACGGACGCATCCTCGGGCGCACCCGCACCATCAACCCCCGACGCCCCATCCATCGTCACCGCCGCATCGCTCGTGCCTGAGCCCGGGGGCTTGGGCGCGTCATCCGAACAGCCCGCAAGAACGCAGGCGACTGCGAGGATCGAGAGGGCCGCGGCGGCGAAGAACGGATCGAGCGTGTGGTCGGATGCAAACGGTTTCACGGAGGCACATTACCAGTTGCGCCCTTTCTCCGCCATGCCCTCCCCTTGCCCGCCCTAGACCTCGACGCCCGGTCGCCCTAGATGAACATCGCCGGGCTGATCTCGAGCGAAACCTCCGACACCCGGTCCACGGGCAGGCCGGCTCGCTGCGCATGCTCCCGCACCGACGCTTCGCTCGGGGCATCATACTCACAATAGATCTTGCCTTCGGCATCCGAAACATAGCTCCGGACCCACCGAACGTCTTGCATACTCGTGATCACGTCCTTGGACTTTCGGGCTGCTGCGTCGAGCTGCTCGCGCGTGAGCGTGCCTACCGTCCGTTCAACAATATATCTTGGCATCAGATTTCCCCATTCATTCGCTTCATCGAAGCGGTTTCGTCGAAGCTCAAGAACTCAGGTCGCCGAGTTCTCGGCAAACCTTCCTGAGCATCTCATCCCCAAGCTCGTCGGCGATGTCGATCGCGATGGAGATCTCGGAACGCCCGCGCGCCGTTTCACCTATCTCGCTCGAAATGCGGGCAAGGTAATAGGCCATCCATCCCTCGCCTTTCCGATCACCCCGTCGTCT
Source organism: Deltaproteobacteria bacterium (assembly GCA_016713425.1). Taxonomy (GTDB): domain Bacteria; phylum Myxococcota; class Kuafuiibacteriia; order Kuafuiibacteriales; family Kuafuiibacteriaceae; genus JADJPE01. The sequence continues at coordinate 1,011,385 of JADJPE010000005.1, forward strand.
ACGCAGCGCCAAGGACTGGCGATAGAGATCATAGGCCACGTTGAGCTCTCCTTGCTGGCGCCTCACGCCCGCGAGCGCAGCCAATCCGTGACCCTCGAGCAAGCCCTGCTCTGTCTCTCGATTGATCGCCACCGCCTGCTCAAGTTGCTCCGCCGCTTCCTGCAGGCGGCCAAGGTCTCTGAGCGTGACGCCAAGACTGTTGCGGATCAAGCCCTCGTGGCGGCGGTCGCCCGCCATCCGAAACAGCGCCAACGCTCGTTCATAATGAGCCAACGCTTCAGAAAACGCGCCTCGACCCCATTCGAGAATACCCATCGTATTCCGAAGACGCACCTCGGTTGCGGCATCGTCTGCTTCCGCGGCGAGCGCGAGCGCCTCCGCGTAGTAACCGATCGTAATCGCCACATCCTGGTTCGAGCGCTGGCTCGCACGCCCCATGCCTTCGAGCGCCTGAATCTGGCGATTCGGATCCATCGTGAGGCGCGCGCTCGCCAATCCACTTCGCCAGGCTTCGAGCATCGGCGCGAACTGCCCCAGTGCCTCGTGCGCATCCGCAACCTTCGCCCACATCGAAAACTCGTCTTCGCGACTCTCGAGCTGTGCGAAGACCTCAGCCGCTTCTCGAAGATAGGCGATCGCGTCCTCGTAGCGTTCGAGCGTCAGCAGAATACTCCCAAAGACCTGCAGTGACTGCGACAGCCCTGTCGCGTGTCGTGTCTTTCGGCACATCTTCACGGAGTCCTCGTAAAGCCGAAGGCTCTCGTCAACTCTCCCCTGGAGCAAATAGACGTGGGCAAGCGAGGTCAGATGGTAGGACCTCTGAATCGGAAGCATAGACTCGCCGCCGAGGACGACGCCTTGTTGAAAGTAGGCCGCGGCCTTCTCGAGGTCTCCGAGCGAACGATGAACCGCGCCCAACATGTGGAGCGCGTTGAGCTTCTTCTCGACGAGATCGGTTCGTGCTTTGTCTTTCTCCTCCGCATCGGCAACCGCGAGTGCCTCCTCGAGGCAGTCTCTCGCGCGCGCAAGGTCGCCCTTCCCTTTGAGCACGTTGCCCAGGTTCGAGAGATCACCAATGACGGCCGCAACATCCTCCCGTGCTCGGTCGATCGTGAGCGCTGCCTCCATATACGTCGTCGCCTCATCGTATCGTTCCTGGTGCCAACTCAAGAGCCCCAAGCTCCGAAGTGCGTTGCGCTCACCGACGGCATTGCCGAGGCTCCGCGCGATCTCTCGAGCCTGAGTCAGAGCGGACGTCGCCGAACCGAACTGTCGAAGCAGCGTGTGGAGGTCACCCTGTCTCAGGAGGATCTCAACGCGAAGCGCGTCGAGCTCACCGCCTGCGCCTTCGGGGTCCACGATCAACATGAGCTCATCGATGATCTGCTGCTGTCGACCGCGAAGTCCAAGCGTCTCACACAGCCGCTCTTCGCCGAGCAAAACCTCAGTGAGCAATCGTCGGCGCTCACTGCCTTCAGGCAGCTTGTCGATCCAGCCTTGGACCTGCTCAACGAGCTTGTGGGCCTCTGCGAATCGATAGACGGACTCCGCCCTGGAGACAGCCATCCGCCCATAGTGGATCGCTCGACGCCACTCGGCCGATCGACTGAAGTGGTGCGCGAGTTCGTCGAGATGCTGATTCAGCCGGTCCTTATAGAGCGTCTCGATGGCGTTTCCAACGCGGAGGTGGATGGATTCGCGTTGATGCTGAAGCAAGCTTTCGTAGGCGACGTCACGCGCCAGCAGGTTCTTGAATCGATAGGCCGGTTCGGGAACGACGCGCACCTTTTGAAGGAGGCCAGCTTTTCGGAGGAGATCGAGAGACGTCATCACGTCGGTGTCTTCTCCGAGCGCCTCCTGAAGAACCCCGCGGCCGATGTCTCGTTCCATGACGGAGGCAACCGCGAGTACCCGTCGCAGCACCGGCGCCATGCGGTCGATGCGCGCGCGAATCACAGCATGTACACTGGCGGGCAGCTCGATCTTCTCGAGCGAATGCCGAAGCACAACCCGGCCGGCGTCGACTTCGATCGCGGCTTCTTCCACGAGTTTGTGCGCAACTTCCTCGATAAAGAACGGATTCCCGCCCGTTCGATCATGGACGCGCTCGGCAAGGTCGCTCGGAAACAGGGTCGCACCAAGGGCTGACCTCAGGACCGCTAGGGTCCCTTGCGCCGACAGTGCGTTCAGGGTGATGCCCGTGTGGTGCTCCGGCTGTCCAAGATCGACTGTCCCATCAGGTCGGTAGGTCACGATCGCGAGAAACGCCGACGTCGTGATGAGCTCGCCAATCTGTCGAAGGACGTCTCTCGAGGATGCGTCGGCCCAATGCCAGTCCTCAAGACAAAGAACGACCAAACGATGCCGACTGCTCGCGACCATCAACGCAGCGATCGCTTCAACGATCGCGAGGTGCAAGTGCTCCTTGGCAACGTGCTGGGGAATTGGATGCGCCTCGTGAGGCATCGCGAGGAGACTTAGATAGAAGGGAATGAATTCCTCGAGGTCGGGGTCGATCTGGCGAACGCGCGAAACCACGTCGTCGGCTACACTAGAAGCGCTCGAAACCGGCGTTTCCGCGCTCTGATCGAAGACCAAGAGACTCCGAACGATCTCGACGAAGGGACCGTACGCCAATGCCGCGGTCGAAGGCGAACAGCGCCCCAGACAGAGACGCCAATCATGGTCGTCGATCCGACGCCGGAACTCTTGAATCAAACGCGATTTTCCAAGACCCGGTCCCCCTTCCAAGGTGATGATTTGCCCCACGCCGCGGCGCGCTTCTCGTAGGCAGCGATCGAGTTGCGCAAGCACCGCTTCGCGCTCCACGAGCGCCGTCGCCTCGCCACGATCCCACCGTTCCTCGCTGCGACGGTCGCCCTGATGCGTACCGACCACGCGATGCGGCATCATCGGCCGAGAACGCCCCTTCATCGCGAAGGACGGCTGTGGTTCAGTGCGAAACAACGACGACACCTGACGCTGGGCGTCAGTGCTCAGAAAGACCTCACCCCCATCGGCTTCGTCGGCCAACCGACGCGCAGTATCGAACGCCAGCCCGGCCATTCGATAGAGTTGGCCGACACCCTCCGAACGCCGCAAGACAACGAACCCGGTGTCGACCCCCGAGCACAAGAGGGTCGTCAAATCGATGGACTTTGGAAGCCCATCGCCGAGCGTTGGGACGCGATGGTGGATTTCCAGGGCAGCCTGAGCCGCCCGCAGGAGATCGTCTTCGCGTGTCGCATCGATGCCGAAAACCAAGGTCGCTGCAGCTTCGGACAGTCGATTGACAAGGCCTCCGTGGCCCTCAGTCACTGCCGTGACCTCAGACCAAAGTCGAGACATGAAGGGTTCGAGCTCCGTGGGCGACAACGTCTCCATCAGCTCGGCGTACCGAGCCAACCTCGTAACGACGACGCTGACCTGGCGACGCTCGCCCAAACCCGTGGCCACGAACGACGCCCCGGCCCCAGATTCTTGGTCGCCGCTGGATGCCGCAGCGAACGATCCGGAGGCAGGATCAAAGCCCGCAACAGGTATCGAACGAAGCGCTCGACCAAATGCTTGAATCGACGGCGGGCGGCCGGCCGGGTCTTTGACCAACGCGCCATGCACCACCTCGGCCAGGCGTTCGGAGATCTCTCGCCTCAGCGATCGAATCGAAGGGGGTTCCTCGTGAAGGATCGCGTAGATCGTCGCATGGTCGACATCGCCTCGGAATGGGCGATGTCCCGTCAGCATCTCGTAAACGACGACCCCCAAGGACCAAATGTCCGTGCGCGCATCCACCACGTCGCCCCGCGCCTGCTCGGGGCTCATGTAGGCGAGCGTACCGAGCCGAGAGTTCCCAACGGTCAGCGTCACATCCGTCATCTTGGCCACGCCGAAGTCCAGGATCTTGACGACTTGTTCCCGCGTAACCAACAGATTCGCCGGCTTGATGTCGCGGTGAATAACACCTCGCGCATGCGCGCTCATGAGCCCGCGCGCCACTTGCAAGGTTAGGTCGAGCGCCTCCGGAATCGGAAGCTGGCCTCTCTCCAAGCGCTGTTTGAGCGTCTCGCCTTCGTAGTAGGCCATCGCAATGAACGACTGCTCGGTGCCCACTTCGTCCCGCAAGGTCTGTCCAATCTCGTAAACCGTGCAGATGTTCGGGTGCTCCAGCGCGGCGGCGGCTCTGGCCTCGATGAAGAACCGCTGCTTCGCCGCTGCATTGCCCGCGAGCTGTGGGGGCAGAAACTTGAGCGCGACGGCACGATCGAGGCGCGTATCCTGCGCCCGATAGACCACACCCATACCCCCGCTGCCCAGGGGGGCTTCAAGCCGATACTGGGCGACCATTGTGCCCGGCATCAGGGCATCGAAATCGTGCCGCTCGGCCGACCGCTCGGCGCCGCGGGCTCGACCGGAGCCCGAACCGAAGGCGGGGGCCGATGCCGAAGCTGGTGCAGAAGCCGGTGCAGAAGCTGATGCAGAAGCTGATGCAGAAGCTGGTGTAGAAGCTGATGCAGAAGCCGGTGCAGAAGCCGGTGCAGAAGCCGGTAGAGAAGCCGAACTTCCGACCCGAAAGCCTGCCGAACGTTGAGGAGGGAGCGTCGAAGAAGGTATGACCGCCGTCGATTCGAATGGGCTGGAAACTCGAAACTGTTCGTCGCGGGGTGGGTCGAAATTCCCTGAGCGCCCCTCCGTCGCCTCATGGGCAGTCAGAAGTGCCTCGACGGCGCCTCGCACGACCTCGTCGTCCCGACAAGCTTCCGTGAGAAAACCTGGTCGTTCGGGTGGAGACAACCGGAGCGCTTGCCGAAAGAGCGCCTCGATCAAGAGCCAGTTGCGCATGCCTCTTCGTCTCTCAAGAGAGCTTCCGAAGAGTATTCTCACCCCGCGAACCACGCAACCTCATGCGCACCGGACAAGTCCCTGGTGGGTTGGCGTGCGCGCCTATGCGCTCAAATATTTGAACACAGGCCGTAAAGCCGGCGCGGGAACTGCCGATATTCCTACTCATGAGGCCCTTCGGTCGCGGCTGCGACGTAGGAGGCCGAAGGAGGTCATGTGACATGAGAATCGCCACATCCGACATTCAAATGGCGAGCAGACACGCGGCCGTCAGTCGTCGGGAGGTTAGAACCTCATCTCGGGTCTGGATTGGCGAGCGCCGCCCCAACTTCGAAGGCTCGCCCCCCCCGCTCTCGCCATCACCGGCCAACAGCACCGGAGCCGGTCGGTTAGACACCGTTCATCTCTCGAAAGCCGCGCTCGAAGCGAAACGCTGCAACGAAGTCACGCCCGCCGATACGGAAGTCTCGTCGGAAGACGAGACGAAGATGGCGCTCATCGTCAGCATGGTCGAGATCCTCACGGGTAAGAAGCTGAAGCTGTTCTCACCCAAGGAGTTCACCGAGGAACTCGAGCGGGCTCAGCGCGATGCAGAGTCGACTTCGAATGACCTCAACGAAGCGCGCGCCGGCCGCGACTCTCCGGCGCGTGGCCGGAACGACGGAGTTCGCGACCCCGTACGCACGACCGAGGCCAACCGCGCGGAGGCGGGGAGCCCATCCTCGGGTTCGGGCTTCGGAGTGGAGTTCGACTACTACGAACGCCAGTTTGAGTCTGAGAAGACTGTGTTCACCGCGGATGGGGTCATGCGGACGAGGGACGGAAAGGAGGTTTCGTTCTCGGTGAACGTTGGCTTGAGCCGAGAGTTCATGCGCGAGCAGAGCATCTCTCTTCGCGCCGGTGATGCCGTCGTCAAAGATCCTCTCGTCCTCAACTTCGGTGGCTCCGCGGCCGAACTTACGAGTACTCGGTTCAACTTTGACATCGATTCGGACGGACGTTCGGACCAAATCGCGTTTGTGGGTCCGAACAGCGGTTTCCTGGCGCTCGACCGAAATGTGGACGGCGTCATCAACGACGGCACGGAGCTGTTCGGCGCTCGAACCGGCGACGGATTCGCCGAGCTGGCCGCCTACGACGAGGACAACAACCAGTGGATCGATGAAAATGACTCGATCTATGAAGGTCTCCGGATCTGGTCAAAAGACGGCGAGGGCCGCGATAGCCTTCAGACGCTCGGCCAGCGGGGCGTGGGCGCGATCTATCTGGGTCACGTCGCAACACCGTTCTCGCTGAAAGATGGAAACAACGAACTTCAGGGGCAGATCCAAGCAACCGGCCTGTTCCTCGAGGAGAACGGTTCACCGGGCACGGTTCAGCAGATCGACCTGGTCGTCTGATGTCGATCAAGCCGGCGTAGTCGTGGTTCCTCGGCCCCCGGCCGTGCGGTCATCCGTTCGGCTCACCCATCGGCGGAGCGTTTCAGGAGCGCTTGGAGCTTGAGGATCTCGACGAGCTCGACGAGCGGAGAGCCGAGCGCCCGAAACGCCTCGAGGTTCTGGATCGAGCTCTTCGCGAGTGGGATGAGTGCCTCGTTGAGCATCCGCGCTTGTTCGGCAATCAGATCCTCCACGCCCACTGGCGAGGCGCTCTGCACCACCACGCTGCTGGGGGGCTTCTCGGCGGCCGCTGATATCATCCGGCGAATTCCTTCGAGCTCATTCCCCAAGAGACCGATCGAAGCCGAGACGCGCGTCACCGGATCGTCATCCTTGCCCCCAAGTTGCTGACGTCGTCTGAACTCTCTCTTGATCTCCGCCCACCGAACCGCCGATTCCTCCGAGATCGTGCCCCGAAGCTCCGCGAGTTTGAGCAGATTGTGCTCCGCACCCGACGTAAGCGTCTGCGCTTCACGCGCGTAGTGCGCATCGATCAATGTCTCGAGCTCCATCGCGTCGAGCGCGGGGGCGACCCTCTCGGCGATCTTGTTCATATTCCGATAACTGCCCTGGAGCTTAAACGCCGGCTCGGTTCGATACTGGTCGTCCGTCGAAGCCGACCCAATGTAGGCTTTGTTCACGCTCAAGAGCACCGACTGAACTCGAAACAGATGCTTGAGAACAGCGACGACGTCCTGCGTCTCGAGCGCCGAGTAGCTCCGCGAGAAGGTCGAGACTGGGACCTCTTCACCCCTGGCCATCCGCACAAAACATCGAACATCGGCCAGCGATCGCGTCGCCACATGCCCGAGCACTGCGTTCGACGTGAGGGCGTTCTCGATGTAGCTCTCAGCAAAGAGATCCTCACGTCCATCCAAGACCTCGCCCAGATTGTAGACATCGGCTCGATTCGCCAACATGTCAGGCACCTGAAATCGATGACCGGACTCGGTGTACGGATTTCCGGCCATCGCGACGCAGAATTTTCGGCCTCGGAGATCATACGTCTTCGTCTCGCCTCGCCAAACACCCTCGACCCGCCTCGAACCATCGCAAAGCGAGATGAATTTCTGCAAGAAGACCGGGCTGGTGTGCTGAATGTCGTCCACGTAGAGCATGACGTTCGTCGCCATCTCGAAAGCCTGATTCAGCTTCTCGACCTCTTGGCGCGACGTTGCATTCGGAGCCTCCGTCGGGTCGAAAGACTCCACCTCGACCCCGAGCGCTGGGCCGTTGATCTTCATGAAGACCATGCCAAGCTGATTCGCGACATATTCCATGAGGGTCGTCTTGCCGTATCCGGGAGGCGAAACGAGCAGCAGAAGACCCATGAGGTCAGTGCGTTTGGTCGCTCCGACCGCGCCGAGCTGTTTCGCGAGATTGTCTCCGATGAGCGGCAGATAGACCTCATCGATCAAGCGATTTCGCACGAACGATGTCAGAACCCGTGGCTTGAGCGCATCAACGCGAAGGCGCCGACTGGCCTCGACCAACATGCGTTGTCGCGCCTGCCGATAGGCTCGAAATCCGGGAACACGCGTACCGATGAAAGCCGAGAGGCGCGTCAAGAACTCATCGAGGCGACTCGAGAGCGTTCCCGACGCGACCCGTGCGTGTCTCGCCAAGAGGTCGCGGACCTCGAGCGTAACATCGGCTCTGGTCCGTTCGCGATCGAGCTTCCCGTCGGTAACCAACGCCACGGCCGCTTCGCGAGTCGCCCACCGATGACCGGCCACCAGCGCGCCTTCGGGAAGATCGTCCATGAAGGCGCCTAGCCACGCCTCAGCCAGCGAAAGCTTCGCCGCCAGGTTGTCGTCGAGTGCGTGGATGTCGCTCTCGAAGGCGGTGCGCAAACCCTTCGCGTCGTAGTGCCGGACGAACGACTCCACAAGCGTCGCGCCCGCATCGCTCAGCACGAACCTTGGTCGCTCGACCTTGAGCTCCTCGAACAGATATCGCGCCGCCGCCCGCACCTCGTCGTCGTGAGCGTCGAGTCCCCATTCCTCGAAGCGGCACAGCATGGCGCGTGCAATGTCGTCCCTCAGCCTGGACGCGGCATTCAACAGCGCCGAAGATTTCGGCAGACGTCCTAGACTAAAGGCGCGCCTCGCAAGTTCAGCCTTCGCCTTGTCGCTCGGCGAGAACGCCCAGAACAGCGTAGCAAGTCCACGCGCCTCAGGACTGAATCGCAGAAGACCGGCCGCGGCTTGGACCGTCAGAAGACGGCTCAAGATCCGCGCCGCATCATGGTCGTGAATCCCCCGTTCGTAGCCCTCGTCGTACCGAGTCGCCGCAACTTCACGTACGATCGGTAGAAGCCCATCGGCGCCTTCGAGGTTGGCTTCGATGAGCGACGCCATCGTCAACGAAGGCGCACCGCGCGCGTTCGCATTCGCATTCAGGTTCGGGCTCGTTCCCGCAATCAACGAACGCTCGGCTTCGAAGAAGATCGAGCAGGCGAGAAACTCGCCCCGGCATACATCATCGCTCTCGGAAACTAGCGTCTGCGACCAATAGGATCGCGTGGCCAAGAAGGCTTCATCGTCGACCCGCTCGTAGAACTCGGTACCGGTCAGATGAATCGCCATCCCGTCTTCACGCGGGACCATCGTGAGCTCGAAAGGCTGGACGTTGACGTTGAACTTGTGCCGCCCAAGCCGAATGACGTCGGCCCCATCCTCGAAGAGTTCGAGTCGATCGCGAAGCTGTCGCACGGCGTCCTGGCCGCACGCCTTGAGCTTCGCCACCACCTCGTCCGACCTCAGACTGTCCCCGAGCGCGGCGAGTTCGGCGGCAAGCGACCGAACCTTTGCCACCATCGCATCGCCGGCGAAATAAGCGTTGAGTTCGGCCTCACTCTTGAAGCTTTTCGCTCTCCGCTCAACGCTCGATAGAATGCGATTCGCCGCCTGAACGATGCTGTCGATGCGCCGATTCTGTGCGTCGACCAAGGTCTGTCGTTTGGCGGCCACCGCTTCCACGATCTCTTGACGCTTGTCCGCCAAATCAGGGGTGAACTCGGACACGTCACCGAAGCGACTCTCGAGCTCCTCGATCTGCACGAGAAGACGCGCCTCCTCGAGATCGCAGCGCGCTGGCGTATCAGCCATCGCAACCGCATTCGCGATCGACTGGGCGAGAAGTTTGAGCTGAGCCCCGAACTCGTGGCGGCTTTCCTGGGTTCGAAGAACTTGCCGCCGCCCTTCGACGGCCGCGCGAGCGCGATTCTGGTGCGACAAGGCCTCAGCGATATCATCGAGAATCTGGGTGCGCTTGAGCGCATCGTCGATCTTGAGGTTCGCGACGATCTCCGAGAGCGAAGCCAAACCCTCGCTGCTCTCAACCACCTCGTTCTCGAGCGGCGCGAGGTCGGTCAACCGGTCGACGCGCGCCGACCCATCCACCAACGCCTCGGCGCGCGTACGAAGCGGCTCGAAAGATCGTGGGTCGAGTAGGAGATCGGTGCAATGGGCCCCTACGCGGTCAAGCGCCTCAACAATCTCGCCTTCGAGCTGGTCGAGACGCTCCAGGTCGATATACCGGACATCACGCTTGGTCATGAGGCGCCCGCGATGTCCCTTGAGCGCAGCCAGCGCATGCGTAAACTCGTCGAGCTTCGACCAATTGTCGGGCCGAACCTCCCGAAGCAAGTTATGTTGCTCAACCTCCGTCTGCTCGAGTGTCGCGCGCGCGACGCGCCGAAGCGCTTGAACCTTCTCGAACTCGGCGACGATCAAATCGGCGTTCCGCTTGAGTTCAGCGATCTCTGACTTCAGATCCCCAACGTCATCGGCCGAAAGCCAATAGTAGTCGTCGAGCATGCGGGTTGCGTTCTTGATGAGATCTTCGAAAGTCGACCGCGCCGGCGCGTCCGAGTTGGCCAATCGGCCGAGACTCAACGCATCTGAAATGCCACGTACGAGGTCTCGATTCCCAACCTTGGAAAGGAACGATCCGTCGGTGGGTTCGCGCGCTGCGTACTCGTCCGACATGAACGGCGTTCGCCAAAGCTGCATGGCGTGCACACGGGAGGGCTCAGGATTCGTGGTGCGACAAAGAATCATGGTCCCGTCTTCGAGAAACGCAAAGCCCTCGCATTGAAGCGGCGTCTTGACCTCTTTTCGGATGACGTTGTACGGGAGCAGCGTGTAAAGGCCCGCCTCCCGGTCATAGAAGGCATAGAGAACATCCTCTCCGTTGGGTGAAGGATAGACGCGTTTGAATTCGAGTGCGCCGGGGTTGGGATCGAAGACCTTCGACACCCCATCGCTCAAGCAATAGCCGCCGGGGAAGATGATCCCATGTTCCTCCGGGAGCTGCACACACGCCAAACCGATCGCATCGATCCGTTCCACGGTCTGGCTCCGTACGCTGAACACAAGATAGCGCCATCGCTCTTCAGCGTAGGGGCGGATCTTGAGCAAGATGAGCTCGCCGAGCTTTGCATACTGGATATCGGCGTCATCCAGCGACTGCCGCGGATCGTCGACGGGCTCGCGGTAGATCCCGAGACCATCGTGGGTGTTGTTCTCGATCTTGACCGTAAGATCGCCTCCCACCGTCTCAACGAACACTTCGTCCAGGATCGATACATGCGGGTGCTTGCCCACCACATGATCTTCTCGCCGCGTCCGAATCCACTCAAAGTCGTGGCTCGGCGGGAAAACGTGTTCGTCATCGCCTCGGTTGTCGATGTACGAGACCCGGCCATCGTCCGTCACCGACCAACGAAAGACCTTCACATCGTTCGTGGTCGCGCCGATCTGGAAAACAGCCAGGAGCCGCCCGGCGGGTCTTCGAATCTGAACAAGACGCGCCGACTTGTAGTACTGATAAAGTTCCGAGAAATCCCGCTTGAAGTCAGGACCGTCGAATAGACCGGGAATCGACGCCTCCGTCAGCAAAGACGCATCGACACCTCCGTCGGTCGGCTCGATCGTGAAGAGCGTAAATACGTCGCGGACGGCAACCTCACGCCGAAGACCAAGGTGAACGTTGTGACCCAAGATCAACGTACCATCGATGTGGGCAAGGTCGCGCGGGCGTGCGCTCTGCTCGGTACGAACGCGCGTATTGCCAATAACCTGAAGCTCTATGCCTCCGAAAGCCGCCTTGCGCTTCTCATTGAGGGCGTTCGCCTTCGCCCCGAGGCGCGAGGCCCCTTCGCGGAGCCTCGCCCGCAGGACCTCGTAGCTACCCCCGTCGAGTCCTCCCCCTGCTGCGGCTTGCGCGCCATCAGGACCAGGCGTCTTTTCGACCGCCCCCGCGTCGAGCGATTTGTCAGCAGTCATATCGAAGCCGCTCCATCAAGATCATTCGTCTAGGCCACATGGTCGGTCGCTCGAACCGGCTCGACCAGCGTTGGTTTCGCTCGATCGAGCCGGCCTTCGACCGGTGTTCGTTTCAGTTGACACCTTTGCTGGACACATCAAGGCCAAGCTCCCTGGCCTTTTCGATCAGACGCTCGAGCTTCGCCCGGGTCGCACCGTCGGCACCGAGCATCGCCTGTGAGAGAAAGGCCGCTACGCTCAGGTTCTGGAGCTCTTTTGAGCCGGTCGGCAGCGCCTTCAAAATCTCGTTCGGGAGGTTCGCATTGCCGCTCAGATAGTCACCGAAGAGCTTTTGCAGCGTCGCCGATTGATCAACCAACCCATCGGCCGACTGCCCAAGAGACACCGCTCGGATGAACTGGTCGAAGAACGCGCCATCGCCACCGACGATGTTGATCTTGGCATGCTCGAAGGCCTCCTTGAGGATCGTCGCCCGTGCTTCGGCGATATCCTTTCGCACCTTGATCTCCGCGAGGTCGATGTCTCGCTCCTTCTCGAGCTTGAGGCGAAACTCCTCGTGCTCGCGTCCCACGCCATCCAGGAGCTTCATCGCATCGGCCTTGCTCCGAAGGCCCTCAGCTTCCGCATTCAGGCGCTCACGCACCGCAACCGCTTCCGCCGTCCCGAGCTTCTCGCGGGCGGCCGCATCCGCTTCCTTGACCTTGGCGGCCGCAAGACCCTTCTCCTGGTCGCCTTGCGCCTCGGCCAGCATTTGATGCCGGGTCACGGAGGCTTGTGCAAGACCTTCCTTCTCGAGCGCCACCGCGTGGGCTTCCTTCACTCGAACATCAGCCAATCCTCGCGCAGCGGCCTCAGCCTGGACACCTTCCGCCAGCCGAATCTTGGCGCGGGCCTGGCGGTCTGAGGCTTCGACATCGGCTTCAGCCAAGGTGATCTTCTGCTTCGCCTTGAACTTTGCGACTTCCTCCTCGGCCTCAGCCAGACGAACGTGCCCGATGAGTTCCTCTTGCGCCCGCGCTTCTGCCGCCGTCACTTGGACTTCCTTGGTTCGCTTGGCTTCCGCAATCGCGCGCAAGTCCTTGATGCGTTCCTCCTCCTCAGCCACGGTCTTGTCGACGACGATTCGAGAGCGGATCACGTCCGCGATCTCCTTACGCTGAACCTCGATTTCCTTTTCTTTCGCGATCTGAGCCAAGTTCGTCTCTCGCTCGCGCGAAATCGCCTCGAGCATCCGGTCTTTTTCGACGCGCTCGCTCTCGACGAGCACGATGCGCTCCCGATTCTTGCGCGCGACCTCGACCTGCCTTTGCTTCGCCTCTTCGCCGACCTGGACTTCTTCATCCGCCTGGATCTGTGCGATCGCCGCTTTCCTGTTTTCTTCCGCCTGCACGCGCTGCGTTTCAGCGGTTTCGCGCGCTTGCACGGTCGCGATCTCCCGCGCCTGCTTGGCGCGCGCGTCCGCTTCCTGTCGTTCCAACGCCAAGATTGCCTCAGCCGCCTCGACGTTCTGCTTCTTGATGGCCTTGCGTTCGCTCTGCCGGAGCTCATTGGTTCGAATACTCTCGGCGGTCGTCAGCTCGGTGATCTTCTTGATGCCTTGCGCATCGAGGATGTTGTCCTTGTCGAGCGCATCGATCGGCGTCTGCTCTAGGAAGTCGATGGCCGCGTCTTCAAGGCTGTACCCATTCAGATCTTGCCCGATTTCCTTCTTGATACGATCACGGAAATCGTCTCGCTGAGTGTAGAGGTCGATGAAGTCGAGCTGTTTCCCGACCGTCTTGAGTGCTTCGGAGAACTTTGCCTGAAATAGCTCCTCGAGCGTCTCGCGCTGCGATGCGCGATCGCATCCCACCTGCGAGGCGACCTTGAGCACGCTATCGGTGTCTTTGTTGACCTTCACGAAGAAGGTGACCTTGATGTCGGCGCGAATGTTGTCGTGACAGATGAGGCCTTCTTTGCCCCGACGGTCGATCTCGATCGTCTTGACCGAGATGTCCATGATCTCGGCTTTGTGCACAATCGGAAGGACGAGACCCCCCTTGAACGTCACTTCGGGTTCTTTGCCACTGATCTTGTTGATGATGAGCGCCCGACCTTGCTCGACCTTTCGGTAGAACTTGGACACCATGAACGCGAATCCAACAAACACGAGAATGACCGCACCCACCGCGGTTCCAAGGAATATGAGCGTATCTACAGACATTGTTCTACCCATCTGCCACAAGGCACGAGAAACCTAGTTCAACCTAACCCAACTTGCCTTCACGCTGACCGGTTCGACCGACCTTGGTCCGTATCGCCCCAATCAAACGCTTCAACATAATAGAGCTCACGAGCGGCGTCATAATCGACGATCAACGCTTCCTGCCCTTTGGAGAGACGCCCGCCCGGACGACATCGAACCGGAACCAGGAGCTCATGGCCACCCGTTCCCACGCGCGCCTCTCCAAAGACGTCATCGACGTAGCCGGTGATGATCGTGCATGTCGTTCCGACGATATCGGTTCGACGCGGTGCCGTTTGCGTCAAAAAGAGTGGGCCGAGCGGCCGCGAGAGCATCCCCGCGACCGGCAGCGACGCGACAAACGAAGCACCGAGCACGAGGATCCCGAAGCCCCAATGAGTGAAGGGCGATCCGATCGACGTGAGAAAGAGCGCGCCCAGATACGAGAAGGCCCAACTCACCAAGATCGAGAAACTAAGCACGACCGTAACCGGCGCACGACGAAGGCCAAGTGATGAAACAAGCCCCATGAGCGAAAGACCGTCGGCTGCAGTGCCCAAGCTCGATGGCCCCGCACTCACCGTCCCCATCGTACTCATCGCAGCCATCGCCGACGGAGAGACGCTCGCCACCGCGACCGCCGATGCCGCACCCTCCGCCAAGCCTTCGGTACCGCCCTCTGCCAGTCCTTCCGCGGCACCCTCCGCCAATCCTTCCGCGGCACCCTCCGCCAATCCTTCCGCGGCACCCTCTGCTAGTCCTTCCGCGGCACCCTCTGCAGCGCCCTCGCCAAGACCTTCGAGTTGGCTTGTCGGGTCGAGGAGTGCCACATCGAGTGCGCCGACGATCACAAAGCCCCAGTAAAGCACCACGATGATGAGCGCCCCACTGAACACGATGGTGGGAAAAGAGAGTGCCAAGGTGAGGAATTCGTTCACGAAAGGACCTCGATGCGACAGCGCGAAAGCCGAGGACATTCGTGACTTGCGAGCGACACGCGATCAGGTAGAAGCACCTCGGCTTCGATGTCCAGCCCCCGGATCGAAAACGCAGACGGGTTGCTGTCGACCGGTCCGTCGACGAATGGACAGGTACTCGATGCGCCTAAAAGCCTACCGCGGCGCATCCTCAACGGCGCATCGGTCCGAAACCCGAGCCCGAAGCGCACGCCCGCAAGACTCGACGCTCGATAGGCTTCCGCATACGGCCCGCATCCTCTAGAGTCCGGCCTTAGCGATAACGCCGTTGCAGAAGGCGCAACCGCGGAGCAAACCGGATGAAACGACACTCGCCTTCCGCCGAGCGCAACAAGGGTCCGATTGGAGACGTCCTCGGCCACGTTCTATCGGCCTCGGGCCGAGCGCTTGAAGTCGCAAGCGGCTCTGGCCAACACGTGGTCGAGCTCGCGCGACGATTTCCGAGCTGGTCGTGGCAGCCGACCGATCCCGACCCGGACGCGATCGCAAGCATTGAAGCCTATCGGACAGAGAGCGAGCACCTCAATATACGCCCCGCCCTCCGACTCGACGTGTGCGTCGAGCCTTGGCCTGTTGACGCGGTCGATCTCGTCCTCGCCATCAACATGATTCACATCGCTCCGTTTGAAGCGGCCGTCGCGCTCTTTGGTGGCGCAGCACGGAGACTCCCGCCGAAGGAAGGACTCCTTGTCACGTACGGCCCATACTCTGAGAACGGCGTGCTCGAGCCGGAGAGCAATCGCGCATTCGATCGCTCGCTTCGCGACCGCAATCCCGCGTGGGGAATTCGTGATCTCACGGAGCTCGATCGCCTGGCGACGACATCAGGACTCGAGCGAACTGAAACCTTCGAGATGCCCGCGAATAATCGTCTCTTGGTGTTTCGATGCGTTGGGGCTGCGTCATCCGTAACCCAAGCCACTTAGTCCTCCTCGGCGGAGGTCACCACGTCGGCGCGCGATCCTCTAGGAGGATGAACGTTGCGCGCCCTGGACTCTGGGACGCCGAATGACCGTCTTCTTGGCTTGAGTCGATCCCGACGCCGACGCCGATGTCGTCTTCGTTTTCTTCGTCGTCATGGGGCTAACGGAGCGTGTGTGCTCTGCCGGTGCGGCGGCGATCCCATCCGCCACGCGCGTGTGTGATGACGGCTTCTCTGTATCCCGAGCCTTCTCGTTCTTCTTCGACCTCTTCCGCTGGGTACGCGGCGGCAGACTGCTCGATTGCGCAGAATGGTTCGCGCAAGCCTCGCCAAGCGATGCGCCCTCAACGTCCCCAACCGCGACCGGGTCCAAGAGCGAAGGAATCTCGTCAGGCGCCACGGCCTCGTCAGGCGCCACGACCTCGTCAGCCGCCACGACCTCGTCAGCCGCCACGACCTCGTCAGGCGCCACGACCTCGTCAGGCGCCACGACCTCGTCAGGCGCCACGACCTCGTCAGGCGCCACGACCTCGTCAGCCGCCACGACCTCGTCAGCCGCCACGACCTCGTCAGCCGCCACGACTTCGTCAGGCGCCGCGGCCTCTTCAAGACCGGCGACCACCTCGGGCGCCGGGACGCTGTCGGGTGCTGCGGCCTCAATCACGACCGCATCGACACGATCAGCGTGGGGATCCGCGTCCGCGGGCGACGGGCAAAGGAATGCGTCCGACACCTTTGTTGTGTCCGTCTCCTCGAGCGCTTCGTTTGCGGCCACCGTGCGGGTCACTCGCCCCGAACGTTTCTTCGGCCGTGTGGGGAACGCGAGGCGGGTGAAGGCTTCGTCGTAAAATATCAGGGCGGCCTCGAGCAGAAGACGGGCTTGGCGAAGAATGCGCTCAACCTCTTTCGCGCGACAGAGTAAACGCTGCCGCAACGCCTCAGCCTCCGCGGCCGAGAGGTCGGAGCCCGCCTGCGCGGCCCTAATGGCATCTCGTTGGGCGCGAAGCTGATCGACGACCGGTTGCGCGAAAGCATACGCGGGCTCTTCAGCGAGAAGCCGCGCAACATACCCAGTTCGCAGGCGTCGTTCGAAGTCTTCGGCGTACTCATCGAGGGCCTCGAGCCGAGCCTTGCGAAGCTGCTCGAACTTCCGGACTGGGAACAGGACCTCGGCAATCGGCGCGCGTGCGCCAAGGTGGAACGTGATCCCCGCCAGCAATCGCTCGAGCGTATCGACCCACGGAACGGCAAGACTCAGCGCATGTTCTTCGCGGGCGAACGCAAATTCGGGCAGGCCGCGCACTTCGGCGAGAAGCTCGGCGCTCTCCGCCTCGGTGCGCATCAAGATCTCGGCCGCGATGGACACGATCGCACGGGCTCGATCAGCGCCTTCGATCTCCTCCAGACGCGCATGAGCCAAGAGCGCGCGCTCGTGCGCCACACTGAGGAGCAGGATCCAGTCGTAGGCATCGAAGCAATCCATCTTCCAAGAGCGGGTTAACACGTTCAGACTCTGTGGCCATCGCCAATCGAACGCCAAAGGCCGTGACATCCTTGACCCAAGGCGCACCTTGCCCTCAGCTAACCAGCGGTGGCCACCAGCCAGTCGTTCAGATCTTTCGATCCCGATCCGTCGGCCCGTTCGTCCCCGGCCCGATTGTCCGCGGCCCGATTGTCCGCGGCCCGATTGTCCGCGGCCCGATTGTCCGCGGCCCGATTGTCCGCGGCCCGATTGTCCGCGGCCCGTTTGTCCCCGACCGCACTCTCCCTATGGGATGCCCTCAGGATCGCGGCTGTTCTCACATCGACCACCGCCACGTGGTTGTGGGTCATCGGCTGTACGGGCTGTAGCCGCGAAGAGACAGGTGAAGCCAAGCCTCAGACGAAGGGGTCAGGGACCATCACCTTTCCAGTCGACGTCGCGCCCGTAAAAACGCAGCCCGCGGACTACCGCATCGAGGCGGTCGGAACCATCGAGGCTTTCGAAGAGGTGCAGGTCACCTCACGGGTGGGTGGCGTCGTGGAACGGGTTGCTTTTGCGGAAGGCGACAGCGTTCAGGAGGGCAACCGACTCGTGTTCATCGAGCCGAAGCGCTATCGGCTCGCGGTCGAAGCCGCGCGCGCGACGTTGGCGCGGGCGCAAGCCGAGAAGGCGAGCGCGGAGCTTGCGCTCAAGCGTCGGGTCGACGCCAACGCCAAGAGCCCGGGGCTCGTGCGGAACGAAGACATCGACCAGGCCCGCGCACGCTTCGACATTGCGAGCGCGGCGGAGGCTGAGGCCCGCTCGGCCGCGAGTCTGGCGGAGCTCAATCTCCGCGACGCATACGTCCAGGCACCGGTGTCGGGAACGATCGACACCCGCATCGTCTCCACCGGGCAATACGTTCAGCCCGGCACGAAGCTCGCTACGATCGTCCGGCGCGAACCACTCTTGTTTCGGTTCAGGGTCTCCGAGGCCGAAGCGGAGCGTCTGTCGGTTGGTGTGCCTCTCACCTTCGCGGTGCGTGGACAATCTGGCACGTTCGATGCGCGCATCACCCACGTGGCCGAAACCGCCGACTCGACCTCCCGCATGGTCGCGATCACCTCCGAAGTCACCGACAAGCGACGCGACGTCCTGAGACCCGGCTCGTTTGCCCAAGCCACCGTCGAGGTCGGCGGCGAGCGGGAAGTACTCGTCATCAGCGAGACCGCCGTACGCCCGACAGAGCGCGGCTTCTTGGTTTTCGTCGTCGAAGGCGAGCGTGCGCGAGCCCAAGTCGTGGAGCTGGGGCTTCGAACGGCGAACGGCATGATCGAGGTTCGGACGGGTCTTCATGTGGATGACATGATCGTCGTGCGGGGTGGCGAAGCGCTTCGCGAAGGTGCAAAGGTGCGCATCACAGAGCCAGGGACGGGCGTCCGGAAAGACGGCGCCTCTTGAACTTGACCGAGGTCTCGATCCGGAAGCCGGTCTTGGCTTGGATGATCATGCTCGCCGCGATCGTCTTCGGGCTGGTCGCAGGGCGACGCATCGGCATCTCGCAGTTTCCGGACGTCGACTTCCCGACCGTGAATGTCCGGGTAAGCTGGGAAGGCGCGGCCCCCGAAGTGATGGAGGCCGACGTCGTCGAGATCATCGAAGAGAGTCTGGTCCAGGTCGAAGGCATTCGCTCGATCACATCGAATGTTCGCCAAGGACAAGCCAACATCACGCTCGAGCTCGAGCTCTCGCGCGACGTCGATCTGGCGGTGCAGGAGGTGCAGTCGTTCATCGCTCAGGCAAATCGCTTGCTCCCGAGTGATCTCGATCCTCCGGTCGTCTCGAAGACCAACCCCGAAGATCAGCCGATCATGTGGATCGGGGTTTCGGGCCCGTACTCCCGTCAGTTCCTGAGCGAGTTTGCGCGCTATCGCCTGAAGGAGCGGCTTCAGACAGTGCCCGGCGTCGGCGAGATCTTTCTCGGCGGATACCTGGAGCGAAACGTACGCATTTGGGTCGACGCCGACCGTCTGGAGGCACGGAAGCTCACCGTCACCGACATCGCGAGCGCGCTACGACGCGAGCACGTAGAGCTCCCCGCGGGGCGAATCGAAACCGCCGGGCGCGAGCTGACCGTGCGCGTTCTCGGGGAGGCGATCGATCTCGAGAGCCTGCGAAAACTCGTCATCCGCGAGGTGGACGGAGCCCCCACCTATCTTTCGGACGTCGCGCTGGTCGAAGACGGCTTCGAGGATGTCCGACGTCTCGGACGCATCAACGGCGAGCCGGCTCAAGGGCTGGGCGTACGAAAGCAAAGAGGCGCCAATGCGGTCGCGGTCGCGCGTGGCGTCCGGCAGGTGATTCAGGACCTCGAGAGCACCGGCCCCGAGGGGTTGCGCGTCGGCGTCAACTTCGATGGCACTCAGTTCATCGAAGAGTCGGTGCATGAGATCCAGTTCGAGCTCGTCTTGTCCGTGTTGCTCACCGCGCTCGTGTGCTGGGTGTTCCTGGGTTCACTCTCGAGCACGCTCAACGTCGTGCTTGCGATCCCGATGTCGCTTCTCGGAACGGTGGCCATCATCTATTTCCTCGGCTACACGCTCAACACCTTCACTCTCTTGGCTCTTGGTTTGGCGGTCGGCATCGTCGTCGACGATGCCATCATGGTGCTCGAGAACATCTACCGTCACTCGGAGATGGGCAAAGAGCGACGACTTGCGGCCTGGGAGGGCACGAAGGAGATCACGTTCGCAGCGCTCGCATCGACGGTCGCCATCGTCGCAATCTTCATCCCGGTCATATTCATGGACGGCGTCGTAGGGCGCTACTTCCTCCAGTTTGGGGTCGCTTTGAGTCTCGCCGTGATTCTGTCTTATCTCGAAGCGATCACGCTCGCCCCCTCTCGATGTGCACAACTTCTCGACACCTCTCATCAACGAACGACCGCCGTGGGCAGGATCGTCGACCGAGGTCTGGGTTGGCTTTCCGATCTCTACGCTCGCTGGCTGGCGATCGCCCTTCGGGCGCCAGGCGCAGTCACCTTCCTGGCTCTGATACTCTTCATCGGGTCGGTCTTCGTGCTGCGCGCGCTTCCGATGGAGTTCACACCGTCGCAAGATCAGAGTCGACTCATGATTCGAACGCAGACGGCCGTTGGTTCGAACCTCGAGGAGACGGATCGGATCTTCCGCGAAGCCGAAGCCTTCATCAATCAGCGCCCCGAAGTCGATCGCACGATGGCCATCGTCGGTGGTTTTGGGGGCGGGGACGTAAACAGCGGCACGATCTTCTTGACGATGGTCCCGCCCGAGCAGCGAATGTCACAGGCCGAGTTTGCCGCGATGGCTCGAAAGGCGCTCAACCAGATTCCTGGTCTCCGCGCGGTGGTCATAGACCTCTCCCAGCAAGGATTCACGGCAAGACGTGGCTTCCCAGTCGAGTTCTCGGTACGAGGGTCCAACTGGAACGAGCTTATCGCGGCCTCGGACATCATGCGGCAGCAGCTCGCTGCATCAGGTGTGGTGGTCGACGTCGACACCGACTATGAACTCGGTCTCCCAGAGCTTAGGATCGAGCCGGACCGAGCCCGTGCCGCCAACATGGGCATTTCGATCGAGGATGTCGCGACGACGATCAACGCGCTTATTGGTGGCGTGCGGGTCGGCAAGTACAACACCGGGGGAAGGCGGATCGATGTTCGTCTTCGACTTCTTGCATCGCAGCGCGCCCGCCCCAGCGACATAGGGCGCCTCAAAGTCCGGGCACGCGACAACCTCCTCGTGCCACTCTCGATCCTGACGACATTTTCCGAGCGTCCCGCGCTCCAGTCGATCACGCGGCAGGATCGAGAGCGCGCGATCTCGATCTTCGCCAACGTCGCGCCGGGTCACGCGCAGGACGAAGCGCTCCGCAAAGTCGAAGAGCTCGCGGCTGGGCTCCCGGCGGGTGTTCACGTCGTCCTCGGCGGCGCGAGCGTTGCTTTCCGAGAGTCCATGCTAAGTTTGGCGTTCGCCTTCGCGATGGGCATCTTGGTCGCCTACATGGTGCTCGCGGCTCAGTTCAACTCGTTCCTTCATCCCGTCACGGTGCTCACCATCCTTCCGCTTTCGGTGGCAGGCGCCGCTGGTGCACTTCTGCTGACCGGCGAGTCTCTCAACATGTTCAGCATGATCGGGCTCCTGCTCTTGATGGGGCTGGTGAAGAAGAACTCGATCATCCTTGTCGACTACGCCAACCAGCTTCGTGAGACCGGGCTCTCGCCTCACGACGCTGTCCTTCGGGCCGGTCCGCTCCGACTGCGCCCCATCCTGATGACCACGACCGCCACCATGTGCGCGGCGCTTCCGATCGCGCTCGGGCTCGGCCCCGGATCCGAGATTCGCACGCCGATGGCCTACGCGATCTTGGGCGGAATGCTGGTCTCCACGCCGCTAAGTCTTTTCGTGGTGCCCTGCTTCTATTTGCTGGCAAGCCGTCTGAAGGCATCACGCGGTCGGGCGCGTGTGATGGGTTCTCTCAACTCGGTCGACTGACCCGGTCACATCGTGACCGCGACGGCACGACGCATCAGACATCGACTTACATTTAGGGTGAGCAACCGTATCAGACACCTCATCCTTCAGGCTGCGGCCTGGCGGTCACACTCGAGCCGCGGGTGGCTGCAACTGCGCGGAGATCTTTACTCATTACCGGCCGGTCAACATGTGGTCAAAGAGCCACACGTGAGAAACCGCACGGTTCCGCGCTCAAACCGTTCGGTTTCTAAGGATTCCCCGGTGTCGCCCCTGGAGACAATTCTCATTGGCCAAACCGAATGGCACCATGATTGCTATCCAGCGGGCGCAACAATGAGGCAACACCAGCCAGAACGCCGACGCGAGGCGAGGTTCGGCGGCCCGTTCGCATGCGTGGCGCGGATCCTGATCGCAGCAAGCCTCGCCGTGTTCGGCCTGACCGGAGCACCCAGAGCGGCGTCTGCGTCCAAGCAAGAAACACGAGCACACGAGCGATCGAAGCGGAGCAACACGCGTCTTCGAGCTGACAAGCGGAGCGCATCGCGGCGAACCAAGGCAAAAGCGAAGTCGAAGGTAGCGCGCGCGTCGGAGCCCGTTTCGACGGTGGTCGTGACCTTGGACCGCGGGCGAAGCTTTGAGCGAAGCCTAACGGACCACGGGGTGGGCGCGAAGGATGCGGCTCAGCTCGCGCGCGTCGCTCGTCGCATTGGCGCGCGCGAATCACTTCGTCGAGGCGCGGTCTACGAAATGGAGCTCACGGCGAACGGCCGTCTCTTGTCGTTTACCCATCACACCTATCCGGGGATCATTTATCGCGTGGTCCGACGAGGCCAGAAGCTCAAGGCGGAAACGACGCGCGTCGAACCGCGACATCGCGTCGTGCGGATCTCGGGATCGATCGGCGGGTCCTTCGTGAGCTCACTCGAGCGACTTGGCGGCGATCCAGCGCTCGCGTTCATGATTTCTGAGCTGTTCTCTCGTGACGCCGATCTGCTCAAGAAGGCCACGCGCGGGGATCGGATCGACCTCCTCGTTGAACGCATCGAAGCGGGGCCCGACCTGCTCGGTTACGGCCACGTACTTGCTGCACGCTATGAGCGCACAGACGGACGCACCTTGTTCGCGTTCCACCACATCACTGAGGATGGCTCCGAAGGTTATTTCGACGAACTTGGGCGCCCCCTCGCCGGACACCGCTTTCAAGTGCCGGTCGCGAAGGCCCACGTCACAAGCGTCTTTGGAAGCCGGCTGCACCCAATTCTCCGCCGGCCGCGACCACACTGGGGCATCGATTTTGCGGCAGCAACGGGAACGCCCATCCATGCAGTCGCGGCCGGGGTCGTCGAGTACGCGCAGTGGCATCGCCAACTAGGACGCGTCGTCGTCATCCGACATGCGAACGGCGTCGAGACCAAGTACGCGCACATGTCCTATTTCGCGCCAGGGATTCGGAAGGGGAAACGGATCGGCCGTGGCACCCGAATCGGGGGCGTGGGCGCAACGGGCCTCGCCACCGGCGCTCATCTTCACCTCGAGGCGAAAATCAACGGTCGCCTCATCGACCCGGCAACTCTGATCCTTCCTGAGCCGCCCTCGCTCTCTGATACAGAGCTCAGCATGCTGCGAGGTCGAGTTCTGGACACCTGGGAAGAGCTCGAGTCGGCGCGTTTCCAGTCCTCCGGCGGGTCGTTGATTGGTGACGGCAACACACTCGACCTCAACCTTCCGAACCTCGCGATCGTCGATCCGGAGCAGCTCCTGCTCGTAGACGATGGCGTCCGCTCCTAGCCCTCCCTCGCTCCTAGCCCGCCGGCGCTCCTAGCCCACCCTCGCTCCTAGCCCGCCCTCGCTCCTTGGCCCGCTGGCGCTCCTAGCCCGCCGGCGCTCCTAGCCCACCGGCGCTCGCCAGTTTGTCCTCGACACTGGAGCTAGGCTTTGGCAGACCAGCTCACTTGCAGTCCGCGAAATCCTTTGGAATCGATTTTGGCACGAGCAATTCGGCGCTGGCGGTGGCCGATGCGGACGGCGCTGTGAGACTCGCCCGCTTCGAGATCCCAACGACCGTTCCGTTGTCGACGACGAATCAGTCACGCTTGGCCTCCACCTGCCCGTCGGTGTTGTTCGCTTCGACGCGACGCGCTCAGATCTCAGCCGGATACGACGCCATCTCGCACTACATCGAGACCGCTCGCGACGGGCGTTTCATCCAGTCGATGAAGGCGTTCTTGCCCAAGTCGAACTTCACCGGGACGAGCATCGGGGGACGCGTGCTTCGTTTGGAAGATCTTGTCGCCGAATTCTTGGACCGATTGATTCGAGACGCAAAGAAGTCGCTCGGGGTCGAGCTCGACGGCTTGGTCACCTTCGGACGGCCCGCGCGCTTCTCGAACGATCCGGAAGAAGAGGCGCTCGCCGAAACCCGATTCCGAGCCGCGATCGAGGCCGTCGGCGTTCGAGACTATTCGCTCCTTCGCGAGCCCACCGCCGCCGCCTTGGCCTATGAGTCCGAGCTCACCACCGAGGAAACAGTCTTCGTTGTCGACTTAGGCGGTGGAACGTCCGACTTCACGCTCATGCGCCTCGGCCCGAGGTATCGGTCGAAAAGGGACGACGCCAGCCGCGTCCTGGCAACGGGCGGCATCTCGGTAGCGGGCGATGCGTTCGACGGGCAAATCGTCGAAGCTTGCTTGTTCGAGCCGCTGGGCTACGGCAGCCAGTACCGGGCGTTCACGAGCCTCACGCGCGTGCCGCACTGGATCTTTCACAAGCTCAAACGCTGGAACCACGTGAGCTTTCTCAAGGAACGAACATACCTGGAGTTCTTGCGCAACGTGGAGCGAACGTCCGATGCACCGGAAGCCATCGCGGCGCTCCTTCAGGTCGTCGAGGACGACCTTGGCTACGTATTGTTTCGCGCCGTCGAGCGATCGAAACGCGGCCTTCAGCACGAGAGCGAAGACGAGAGCGAGATTTTCGATGAAGATCTGCCCGTCGGCGCGGCGCTCACCCGCAAGGCCTTCCGCGAAGCCACGCAGGACCTACGCGACAACATTGAAGCAACGGCGCTCGAAGTTCTGGCCAGCGGACAGGTTCAGCCGGCCGAAGTCGACGCCGTCTTCATGACCGGAGGGACGAGTCTCCTCCCCGAGATCCAAAACACCTTTCGCGCCCTCTTCGGTCCCGAAAAGATCCGGGTGCGGGACATGTTCACCAGCGTAGTTCAGGGACTGGCGAGCAGCGGTCATGCACAAAGATCGCGCTCGAATTTGTGACAGACGCGAGGGCGTCCAAACCTGGCACACTTGCGAAACGAGAAATATCGGCGGCACGCGCTAAAAGTCAGTCATTTCGGCACATCGATGCCTCGATGTACGAGCGCCAACCTCTGTAAAATGCCAAGGAATGAACGGCTCCCTCGCGATCATCGTTTTTGCAGTCTCGGTGACCAACGTGGCCGCGACGGGTTTCGTCGGCTACCGACTGAGACATATGGCGCCTCCAGCGACCAATTCTCATTACGCACCTGACACCAAAGACGACAAAAGTGCGACTGCCGAAATGTCTGACGCTGGGCTTGATCGTGGCCAGTGGAACAGCGCCCAGGCGGAGACCAGCGTCCCTCGAGCCTCGAACGCCGAGGGCGCCGAGGGCACCGAGATCGACGGGTCCACAGCAAGCGCGGAAGGCGATTGGGCACACGACGACCTCGATCTTGCCGAAGAACGCCTCGCGCTCTTCGAGATCGCGCGTGAGCACGAAGCACGCGTCGAGGACCTCATCAAACGAACACAGAGCTCGACGTCGGAATCCGAGCCAGCCGTTCGCGCCAAGGCTCGGGCCGCGCGTATCGCAAGTTCCGCGAGCGCTGATCCTGCCGGTCGGGCCGCGTCTTCGGCTCACCTCACCCCGCCCAACGCGGCAAATGTGCCGGACCTCGACCATCTCACAGTGGCCAACAACGAAGAAGACGATTGGGACCCGCTCGCGAAGGCGGATCTGTCGGGTTCAGCACGCAACGAGGCGGAGGCTCCCGAAGCCAGCGACACGACGGACAGCGAGCCGCGCGACAAGAACGTGACGTCGCCCCTCGCCATGGGCTCGATTCGGACGCGTGGTGTCGGCAACGTTTCTTCCGGCCGCAAGCGTGAGACCTCCGTGCGCGCGCCTTCGGTTGCGAACGTGCCCGCCGCAGATGGGGATGTGTCCCGCAAGCAGCTCCTGAGATTGATCAAGGGCCACATCCCATCTTTCCGCGATTGTTACGAGCGCATTCTGAAAGAGCACGAGGGACTCGAAGGCAAGATGCGGCTTACGATCGACGTCATGCCCTCCGGACGCGGGAGTCCCGTGCGCATCGAGTCGGACTCCGTGGGCAACAAGGACCTCCGCGCCTGCATCGTGCGAAGATCGACGCACTGGCGCTTCCCTAAGCCCTTCCGGCCGGTCTCACTCGCGTTCTCCGTCGTCTTCACGCCCACGCTGTAACCGGAGCCGCGGCCACGGCGACCGGAGCCCCACGACCGTCGACTACCACGTAGGATGACTCACGAAGGCAGCGCCGTTGTCTTGCTTCTCGAGGATACGCCCATCACAAAAGACCGTCGTCTCGCGCCCGCTGGGGCCCCGTGCACGAACAAAGACGGAACGGCGCAGCGCGAGCTTCGCGAGGATGACTCGATCCCGCTCGAGAGACGCGCGGACGCCACATCGGCCGCTGAACTCCCGTGCGATGCGTTCCGCAAGCCAACCGAAACGCGGGGAGTCTTCCTCGCGTTCAGCCAAAGTGGCCGGACCGGCACCGGCCGCGGTCATTCGGAATGCACCGAACCCGCGATCGCTTGGAGAACGAGGCTCCGCAGCAACGACGATCGTCGTCGACGCATCGCCGGCCAATGCCGCACGAAGGCCTTCGCACGCAAACGCGCCGCCAACACCCGCGGCGAACCCCAGCCCAGCGATCGCGCTCATCGTCCTGATCGTCCTCATCGTCACGCGCCCAGTCACCGGCATGACCACTCCGCTCACAGCCGATATTTACGACGCTCGGGGCCAAATCTTCTCGCGAAATCGGCCAGAATCTTCGTCAATCCATTGCTCGTCGGTCTCGGCACAAGAAATTTGCGTCGATCGACCCAATTTCTGCCGCGGACACGAACGCGGGCTGGCCCGACCGCGCGCACGGGGCTTCAAAGCTCAAGGCCGCCGGTTGATGTGGTTGCGAACCCATTCGACCACCTCGACGACCGAAAAAGGCTTCGCAAACACCGCCTGGGCGCCCGCCATCAGCATCGACTGGCGTGTCGCCTTGTGGGCCGCGACACCGGAGATCACGGCTACCGGAAGCCCCGGCTGACGCGCCTGCGCATCGCGCAGCAGCACCTCGCCGGACATCTTGGGAAGCATCCAGTCGAGGAGAATCGCACCCACGCGGCGGCGGTGCAAAATCGCCGAAGCGCCTTCGACGTCTCGCGACAGCACACACTCGAAGCCACTTCGAGATAGAGCGACCTGCAGCATCAGCGCAATCGAGGGGTCGTCCTCGACGATCAACACAACCGGTGCATCCTGGTCTTTGGTCTTTGGGCGGGGGCCAAGATCACGTGACGCGAGATCGTCCGTCACCTCGGCCGTCGAGCCACGGGCCCAGGCGTGAATAATGGGCAAGAAATCTGGGTCTTCGATCTCGAAGCCAACACCTTCGGCGCTCGAGTAGACGACGCTCGCCTCCGTGGTCAGCGCCTGCTTACTCGACTTCGGCTCGAAGACCAGATGGACCTGCTCACGAAACGACAAGACCCACGGCGCCGACCAATGCACCCACATCCCGGATTCGACGAAGCCGTGGATGTCCGCCTCCCATGCGCCGTCGTCGGCACGAAGCACGAGCACTCGGGACGGAATCTCGACGCTCGACACTTCGACATTGTGCGCGCTCCGCCGTGACATTCCAAGGGCCACCGCACGGTGCACAACCGAGACGATGAAGTCCTGTTCAGGGACTCCGTCCAGGAACTCGTGCCCAGAAAGGGGTGCCCAGAAGGGCGCGCGCAGGAGGACCAGACGGCTCAGAATCGGTGGGTGTACGAGAACAGATCGGGTCGGCGATCAGCGCGTGGACGCACCGATCCGGCGTTGATCGCCTCCTGGAGCGCATCGAAGTCGAGATCGGTGGTGATCACGGTCTCAGTATTCGGGCTTGCCTCCACGAGAATCCCGTCCCGCGCGAAGGCGAAGTCCGAGGGCGAGAAGACCGCCGACTGTGCGTACTGAATGTCCATGTTTTCGGCGTCAGGGAGGTTCCCTACCGTCCCCGCGCTCACGACATACATTTGGTTCTCGACGGCGCGCGCCTGAGCACAATACCGCACCCGCAAGTAGGCTTGCCGGTCGTCGGTGCAAAACGGGTTGAAGATGACGTCGACGCCCTGGTCGGCCAGATACCGAGCGGTCTCCGGGAACTCGACATCGTAGCAGATCAGAATCCCCACCCGCGCCTTGGGCGTTTGGATCACGTTGAGCGAATCGCCGCCATCGATGCCCCACCACCGCTTCTCATTCGGTGTAATGTGAAGCTTCGCCTGCCGGTGCTTGCTGCCATCCGGAAGATATAGGGTGCAGACATTGTGGATCAACGATCCCACCTTGGTCGGATGCGAACCGTTGATGATGGTCGTCTGAAAGTCGCGAGCCAAGCTCTCGAAAAGCGCATCGACCTCCGCGGAGTATTCGGTGAGGCGCAAGATCGCCTCCTGCGGCGTCTTCACATCGATGAACGAAATGAGTTGTGCCGTGAGAAGCTCTGGAAAGAGAACAAAGTCCGCGCCGTAGCCCGATGCGACATCGGTGAAGTAGCGAACCTGCCGACCGAAATCGGCGAACGTCTCGATCTTGCGCATTCGATACTGTACGCATGACACTCGAACGCTCCGCTGCCGCTTGATGCGTGATCGGTAGCGCGGATTCAGCCATTCCATCAACGTCGCGCAATCATCGCTCAAGGGGTCCCTCACATAGTGGTGCAAGATCTTTCGATATAGAAACCCGTTCCTGAGCTGAAGATTCATCACTGCATCGGCTCGATCTCCGAGCTCGACACGCCGGGCGTACTCCTCGGGCGTCATATCCCTCGCGCAAGCCCCGTACTCGGAGAGGCGACCCCCGACGACGATGCGCCGGAGGTTGAGCCTCTCGCAAAGCGCCTTCCGCGCGTCGTACAGGCGGCCGGCGAGTCCGTGACGGCGATGCCTTGGATGCACGTTGATGTCGACGCCGTAGAGCGTATCGCCGAAGGGATCGTGATTATACAGGGTGCCGCCATCGGTCATGCCGGACCACGTGTGGTCGCGATACGGGTCGCGGCCGAGCGATGCAATCAAAGATGTGGCCGAGGCCACGACTTCACCGTCGATCGTGGCGACGAACTGCCCCTCCCCAAAGACACGAAGATGCGACTCGACGAGCCTGACGTTCCAAAGAGCATCCGCCTCGGCCGGATCCGGATAGCAGAGCGCATTGAGCGCCACGATGGCCTCGACGTCATCTAGGGTCGCAACGCGGATCTCATAATCCATGGCCCGAGACTATACACGCTCCGCGGACGAACCATAACGCCGGATTGACGGGCCTTCGAGTCTTCAGCTCGACGCAAATTGACACGTCTTCGAGCATGGGCGACAGATGCCTGAGCATGAAGCAGCTCAACCTCGAGGAGTTTGAACGCCGGGTCCGCTTGCGCCCGCTCGTCATCGACGATTTCGCTCAGCTCGTCGAGCTTCAACGTCTCTGCTTCCCGGGCATGATCCCTTGGATTCGCGGCCAGATCGAAAGCCAGCTCTCACACTTCCCGGAAGGGCAGCTTTGCATCGAATACGAGGATCGGCTGGTCGCGAGCTGCGCCACGCTGATCGTGGATTCGAGCGACGACCTCGATTGGCACAACTGGAGCGCGGTCTCCGACGCAGGGTTCATTCGAAACCACGATCCCGAGGGCGATGTGCTGTACGGGATCGAGATCATGGTGCATCCCGAGTATCGCGGCATGCGGCTCGCACGCCGGCTCTATAACGCCCGAAAAGACCTCGCGCGACGGTACAACTGTCGGAGCATCATCATCGGCGGCCGCATCCCCGGTTACGGGCAACACGCCGACCTTCTCAGCGTGAGCGAATACGTGGAGCACGTGATCGATAAGAAGCTCTTCGACCCCGTGCTCACGGCCCAGCTCGCGAACGGCTTTGTGCTCAAGCGACTCATCCCCGAGTACTTTCCGGACGACACCGAGTCGCGGGGCTACGCGACGTTCCTCGAGTGGACGAACCTCGATCACGTGCCCGAATCGAGGCGTCGCGTCACGCGCACCATCGAGCCCGTTCGCCTAGGCGTGGTGCAGTATGGGATGCACCCCGTCGCAGCGTTTGAGAACCTTGCCCGGCAAGTGGAGTTCTTTGTCGATGCAGCCGGCGATCAGAAGGCCGACTACCTCCTCTTCCCCGAGCTCTTCACGACCCAGCTCATCTCAGCGACCAACGCCAAGCGCGCGTCCGACCAGGCGCGTGAGCTCTCGAACTACACGCCCGAGTACCTCGATCTTTTTGCCGATCTGGCGGTCCGATACGATCTCAACATCGTCGGGGGCTCCACGATCGTGCAGGAGGGCGACTCGCTTTATAACGTCGCCTACCTTTTTCGGCGCGATGGAACACTCGAGAAGCAGTACAAGATCCACATCACGCCGGAGGAGCGACGGTGGTGGGGCCTTCACGGAGGCGATCAGATGCATGTCTTCGACAGCGACCACGGGAAGGTCGCCATCTTGGTCGGCTACGACGTCGAATTCCCCGAGCTCGTGCGCATCGCCATCAACAAGGGCGCGCGCATCCTGTTTGTCCCTTTCAATGCGCCAGACCGAAGCGGCTACCTTCGCGTGCGTTATTGTGCGCAGGCTCGCTGCATCGAGAATCATGTGTACGTGGCGACGGCAGGCGTGGTTGGCAATCTGCCGTTTGTGCAATACGCCGACGTTCACTATGCGGAGTCCGGGATCTTCACGCCTTGCGATGTGTCCTTCGCCCGCGACGGCATCGCCGCCGAATGCACGCCCAACATCGAGATGGTCTTGGTGCAGGATCTCGATCTTGAGCTTCTTCGTCGCCACCGGCAAACGGGCTCTGAGCTCAACTGGAACGATCGGCGAAGAGACCTCTACTCTGTCAACTACCGAGACGGCAAAGACGGCCGGCTCATCGAAGTCTGACCCCAAGCCGCAGCAAACCGAGAGCCTGACGGATGAAGCTGAATCGTGATTTTGTCCCCCCGAGAAATGTTCTCGAAGCTAGAAAGAGGATGATGACCGCGGTCCGTGCGTTCTTCGATTCGCGCGGCTTCCTCGAGGTCGAAACACCGATCGCCGTCGTCTCACCGGGGCTCGAGCCTCACCTCATAGCCTTCGAGACCATCGAGCAGGGCCCGGACCACGCCAAGACGACGCTGTATCTGCACACATCACCCGAATACGCCATGAAGCGCATGATCGGTCGCGGTCTCGGCTCGATCTACCAGATCGCGCGCGTGTTTCGAAACGACGAGCGGTCGAACACCCACGCTCCGGAGTTCACGATGCTCGAATGGTACAGGGCACCGGGGAAGATCGCGGACATCGCGGCCGACACCTTCGCACTCATCGAGTCGATTGCTACCGCCGTCGAGGGCCCCTGGCGCCCCAAGGGTCGAATCCACAAGTCCATGTCCGAAGCGTTCAAAGGTGCTGGCCTCGTCGATCCGCTCGATCATCCCGAGCGCGACGCACTTCGCCGCGCACTAGGCAACCTCGGCGCCCACGACGATACATGGGAGGATCTCTTCTTCCGCGCCTTCTTCGAACATGTCGAACCAACCCTCTCGCCCGACCACATCACGCTCTTGGATGGCTATCCCGCGAGCATGGCAGCGCTCGCCGAAATCGATCCCGCCGACCCACGATGCGCGCTTCGGTTCGAGGCGTACGTCGGAAACCTCGAGCTCGGAAACGCATTTCAGGAGCTGAGAGACGCGGAAGAGCAACGACGTCGATTCGAGGGCGACCTTGCGGAGCGCGCCGCGCGGGGTCGACCGCAGTACCCAATCGATGAAGGTCTGCTCGCCGACCTCGAACAGATGCCGGTCACATCCGGCATCGCCCTCGGTCTCGATCGCCTCCTGATGTGCTGCCTCGGCCTGCCATGTATCCAGGACGTCATTCCGTTCTCGCCGCGTTAGCCTCGGTCGGGTCCGGTGACCACTTGCCCTGCGGTCCGCGGTTCTGTGTCTCGATCGGCGCCTCGAGGCCAAGCATCTGGCCCAAGGCTTCGACCGCCTTTCGAAAATCAGCGGCGAAATGTCGATGGAGAAGGCCGTGAACGGGCCGAAACAGGAACCCGGGCTCGTAGCCGACCTGCCAAACGAGGCGCGTGCCCGTCAGCCACTCGAGTCGCCTGAAACTCGGAAACCACTCGGACTCTCGATCGCCGTCGGCGATCGTGTCGAAGACGACCTCGGGAGGCGCCGAGAACAGGGCCACATTGCGAAAACCGAAACGCGAGGACTCCGCGAAGCCGGGCGGGCAACGTTCAAGACGAAAAAGAGGCCTGCGAGCAAACACGCATTGCCCCGACCGATCAGACGAAGAGTCCATGCTTGCTCTACTTTCCAACCCAGGTGTGCCAAACCACCCGCTTCGCCGGGAGGTTGCGGCTCGCGCGCATGCGGAGCGCAGAGAATCGACGGGTCTTCTTGAAACCTGCACCCTCTTCCGGCTCGTCGAGCCCGAACCCAACCGACGCCCCGATCGAGTTTGGAATCAGCGAGAACTTCGTGCCCTCGACCGTCGAAATCTCGACATCCACCGAAACCTCAGTGCCATCGGCCAACAACAACGGTCCGCCCGGCTTGCGCCAATCTTTCACACCCTCGAGCTCCATCAACACCTTCTGGCCGACCCCACGCACCTCGAGCGGCTCTGCGAAAGAGAGCTCGACCCACGTCGGTGACAACGAAAGCGTCTCTGCGAGGACTCGATCTCGCCCACTCCAAAACAAGTCACACCCTCCTACGGCCGAAAGGAAGCCGAGCTCGAGCGCCAGACACGCCAGGAACCGAAGGCTCGGCCTCTGTCTCTGTGAACGGCAACTCATGTCTACAAGCTCTCCTCGATCTTGGAGCGGAGCACATCGCGACCGAAACAACCCAAGTCACCACGCTCAGGCTGACAGACAATCTCAAGGCGACCGTCGATCGTTCCAACCGCAGGCTCCGGGCCATGCCGAAGACGTGCCGCCTTGAGACTCGCAAGCGACGCGCGTCCGAGGTCGTCTCGACCAACCTGCTCCAAGGCTTCGTGGAGTGCCACGAGTTGCCTCTCGAGCACGCGAAGGGGCTCGCCCGACGTCACGAAGCCCGGCCAGTCGATCTCGATCGCCAATGGGCCTTTGTCACTGAGCGCGCCCCGCCGACGCTCCACCGCCAACCGCGTGGGCGGCGGCGAGCCGTCCGGCGGCGGGATGAGCGGCCCCGCCACGCGCCCCGAAGACAGGTCGGCGGCGAATCGATGGGCATCGTGGATCGTCACCGCTTCCAGCATCGCGGGATCGAGATAGCAAACATCGAGCGAGGTGGCGGAACTGCTCGACAACAAGCGGACCGCGACCGCCCAGCCTTCGCGCTCCTCTTGAAGTGCGAGCAGCTCTCCGACAATCGAACGCCCGCTCCGAAAACAGAATGTCGCGATAGGCTTCGGTGAACGCCCGTCCTTCGTGCGCGCACGAAGCGTCGCGAGGTCACGGAGAACCGTGGCTACGCGACGCGCCGGCATCGCCTCAATCGTCTCTTCTGGCCCCATCGATCATCGACCTCGGCCTAAAGATGAGCTTCGAGATAGGTCGTGAGGGCCTTGATGCGCTCATCCAACTGATGCACGTTCGTACCTGGCTCGTGATCGAGCGTGAGGACTCCGGCCGTCAGCGTGGCCATCCCTTCGCCGTAGTAGTGACCTTTCCGATTCGTGATGACGATCTTCTGGACGCTGGCCTTCAGTGCCTCTTTGCCCATGTCGTCCGCGCTGATCGACTTGAGTGCCGCAATGAGAGGTCGGAAATACGTCTTGGTCCAAAACTCCTCATAGTTGTGGGCGTGCCCTTCCAGGCAAAGTGGCTCCCATTCGACCTCGATCGGAATATCGAAGCTTGCCGCCTCCACAACTTCCTTCTTCAGCTTTGGAAAGACTTCGTCTTCGAAGCTCTTCTGCGCTCGACGTTCAGCAAGACCCATCGTTGTTCTCCTCCTTTGATCGGGGCGACCGTGCCCCACCCAGCGCGAGAGCATAGGGAGCGGTCTTCCGTAAAGCAACCGAGCGAGGCGTAGGCACTTGGGTCGCGCTCATGACGAGCGTCACGCCACGAAGTCTAGGCGCGTCCACGGGTAGCCCGACCAAGCGCTCAGAAGCGAGAACAGTCACACGGAGCCCGAATACTTGCGAGCGAATGCGTCCTCACGCAAGATGCGCCGCAGCTGCATTTCGCCAGCCGATCGAATTTTGGGAGATGAGAGAAGACCACCGGGAGACAAAAACTATGCTGAAGGACCTAACCACCATCACCTTGATTGCCGTAGCGCCCCTGTTGCTTGTGCGGAGTGCCGAGGCATCGCCAGAACTCAAACCATTCCAAGAAGAGGCCAAGGCCGATTTCGATGAGGCGATGGCGGAGCCTCTCAAGGCTGCAAACGAGGCGTGTGGCTTGAAGCTTACGGTGACGTCCGAGTACGAGAAGTTCGACGCCAAAGAGTGGAGCGGGAGGGCGCACTACTCCTGGTGCGTCCCGGTTCTAGAGCAGATCAAGTCACTCTGCGAAAAGCGTCCCGCGTACAAGAAGGTCTTGGTCAAGAAGCTCAAGAGCGTTTCTTGTGTATTCTCCGGCGTGAAACCAGCGGAGAAGAAGGATGGTTCGAGCGACTTCACGATCCGCAACATGGAGTTCAAGGGCAGCGCATTCGTCTTCCACATGGCGACCAACCAGGCCAACGTCGGCGACAGCGCTAAGACCGTGCTCGAGAAGGCGCTCAACGAATAGCTATGTGGTGGTTAGGCGTAATGGCGGCCGTCATCGGCCAAAACGTTCCGGAAATCTCCTCAGCCAAGGTCTTTCGAGGACCGGCGGGCGAACGCGTAGAAGTCATCGCGCTCAAGCCGGTCTCGAAAAACCTTGCGCTCCTCCGCGTGCAGGGCGCGGATTCAGCACACGATGGGCTTGTCTTGCCGTGCGAAGTTCAAGTCGACGGGTCCACCTCGAAGTACGTGACCCGGCACGACGGCGGCAACTGGACGATCATGAGTCTGAGGGGTGGAAGAGCCGACGTCGAGGTTCCGGGACGGCCCGCCTTCGCCGCATCTTTTGACAAGAAGCTGACCGAAGCTCTCAAGCCAGATGAAATCTTGAGCGCCCACCGTGAGCAAGAGAGCCGGGGAACATTGAAGCTGTTCCAGCGGAAATCTTACCCCAAGATGGAAGCCAAGTATCAGGGACTCGCCCAGGAGGCTGCGGCCAAGCTGAGCAAGCGTTGCGGCCACACCGTTTCGATGCGGTTTGACTGGGGCTCGTTTGGCGACGAGGTCATGGCCGAGGTCAACGCCTGGAAGGCATGCGCGCCGATCATCGAACGTCTCGAGCGGTCCTGCGATACGGTGAAGAAGGCTTCCGAGATCGTGTGCAAGATGGGTACGACGTTTGGGCTCGAGATCGAAGAGAATGCGATATCATTCACGACAACACCGTCCGGCCAGAAGGATGGGCCAGGCTTCCTATCGAAGCAGAGGTAACGCAGACATGACATGGTCACGCGCATTCTTGGGCGTCCGTCTGGCAACGGCGGTCGCGGTATCAATGGCCGTTCTGGCGCCGGGGTCAGCCCCGGCCGCCGCGGAATCCGAGTCAGGAGGATCGACTTGGACGCTCGATAACCTCGGGGCCGCCCTCAAGGATCGCTCCTACGCTGAGATCCTCGACCGTGCGTTGGATGTACCGGCTACGAATCGGACCGATGCCTGGCGCAGCGCCGTCGCGGAAGCCGCGGCGGCGGTCATCCGAAAGATGACACCGGCCGAGAAGAAACCGCTCTCGGTGGTAGACCGTGCCGCCGAGCTCGTCACCCGCTTCGAGTTCCTCGAATCTGCACCGGCTTTCGCGGCCGCGCGCGGCGAGGTCATCGTAGCGGCGCTCCGACGGTGCTGGGACGCGGACGACCAGCGATGTCTTCGTGGGCTCGAAGTGCACACGAAGACGTTGTCCGGCAAGGCGGCACTGGATGCGGCGAAGGTCCTTCAGCGAGGCAGCCCCGCGTGGAGCGCAGCCAGCTTCATCAAGCAGGCCGTTTCGGGGACACCTGACCTCTGCAAGGAAGCGCTGGTCAGCAAGGTCGCGCTGTCAGCGCTCGGCACCCCCGAAGATCAAACGTTCGCTGCCGACGCACGCCGCGTTGCGTTCGAGTTGTGTTGGGACGATCTGAAACCCGCGCTCAAAGCCGGGATGGTCGGCGCGTCCAATGCCTACCTCAAGAACGCGTGCAAATCGATGCGGGAGAAGAAGGCCCTGTCGGAGCTTCAAGACGAGATCTGCCGGGAAGAAGATCTCTGAGCCCGGCCGGACGTCCTGACACAGGCGACCACCTGATGGCTCCCATCCTCGAGCAATCCACCCCGATCCACCGATCCACCGATCCACCCACCCGATCCACCGGTTCTCTGATTCGAACGACCAACGACTGTCTGGCCGGACGCGACAGAGTCATCACCCCCGCGCACCGAACCTGACTGACGGGTCGTACGGCATGAAGTGTGCTTTGGTTCTCAGGAGCATGCGCCCGGCGATCTCGACCCATCGAACATGCGACGCGACCAAGGCCACAAGGTGGCCGAGATCAGGGCCAACAACCGTGCGCACACGACTCGCTTTCGGTCTGATGTTCTTGTGCCTCGGAAGCGCCTCGCTGAGCGGCTGCCAAGAGACGACCTCGAGTCAATCGCGGGAGAGCACGGCCGCATCGAACTCGGAGACGATGACCGCCCATGCGGTCGGCTTTGTGGACGGCGTGGACGAGGATAGTGCGGGCACTGTTCTGGTCCACGGGTGGGCGTGCGTCCATCAGCAGCCCCATCCGATCGCCATCCATGTCTACGTGGGCGGCCCGGCTGGCCAGGGTGGAGAATTCGTCGGCGCCACGGTGGCAGACTCGCCGCGCGAACGAGCCGTCGGTCATGAATGCGGCGTCGAGTCGTCCAACTTCGGCTTCGTCTTCCGACTCGACCTCGACGCCAACGCCGAGCTCGCGTTCGCCGGCAAGTCGGTCTTTGTTCACGGCATCTCCGAACCATGGGGCGGCCACAACGAACTGCTGGAACATTCGGGTCGATTCTCAGTCCCAACGCCGACCACGCCGACGACGCCGACCACGCCGACGACGCCGACCACGCCAACGACGCCGACCACGCCAACGACGCCGACCACGCCAACGACACCGACCACGCCAACGACGCCGACCACGCCAACGACGCCGACCACGCCAACGACGCCGACCACGCCAACGACGCCGACTACGCCAACGACACCGACCACGCCAACAACACCGACCACGCCGACCCGCGTGTTTTCGCTTTCGCCGGTGGGCTTCGACCCCGGTCTGCAAACGCGCCGCGCCGCGGGCCTGTTTCCAGGAGAACGCTTCTACTTCGAAGCGTGTCCAGATTCGCCGACGCAGCACTGCGCCGGCACCTTCGCCAACGGATCGGGCTTCTACACACTGCCCGGCAACCAAGCCGACGCCATGAACGATCCTCGCCGTCAGGCGTGCACGATTAACTCAGGAGAGCCATTCACGCCTGTGCTCGATGACGGACGAGATCCGTTCGCGCCCGGCGCCTGGGACGATCCATCGATCCATAACTTCCATGTCCCCTGCCCCTTCTATTTCGCTTGGGAGTCCGACGACCAGGGCAGCCCCGTTGCGCGCGTCACCATCGACACGCGCGCGTATCAGCCGGGCCCCACGGTCAACAACTACCATGGGCTCCAGACGAACCTAGCGATTGGGTCGAGCTACGGCGGCATCGACTTCAACAACGCATCGATGACGCCACGCGCCGTCGATGTCGAGTTCGCGGATTTCGAGTTCAAAGCCCAGATGTGCCCCGGCCGTGCGGCCTCGGACGCAAACCAGTTCGGCGTCTTTCACTACTACGCAAGCTTCTACAACGCCGAGAACCAAGGCGGATTCACCATCGCCTTCGACTACGGGTTCTTTAGCCACCCCGGCGGCGGAACCGTCGAACCCGTCTACATCCAGCCAGAATCCGACCTCGGCGGCCCTCAGACGGACACCTTCCGAGCGCATTTCCACGTCCACAGCCATCAACTCGGCATCATACCGGATGGCGCAGGCGTCGTGCTCGACGCCTCGCCGGACTGCAGCACGCCCATGAGCTCGATCCCTTGGCGAAGGGTCCGGGCCCCGATTGGCGCGGTGATTCGTCATCTCGTCGCCACCGGAGAGATCACGGAAGCCGTTCTCGACCGAGCGAAGTACGTGGGTGGCATCATCGCAGGACCAGAGCACTGGGGGCGGATCAAGACGACGGCCCTGGTGAGGAACCATTCTCTGTGGGCCAAGGTTGTGACCTCGCCGCACAGCGTCGGGGTCGACGGCATCCCAGAGGGGAAGTTCCGGTTGGCGGGCGACGCGGAGCGACATGTCTACTACGCCAATGGGCAAGGCGGTCACTGTCGCTATCCGACCTTCGACGCCGCAGGCGTCGAAACCGCGCTGGACATTGAGCGCGTCTACGACGTTGCGCCCGAAACCGTTTCGGGTGCCAGCGAAGTATGCGGCGGTTCCGGCGCCGAGACAGCCATCAGTCGAACACAGGACAGCGGCCGGTATCCCGCAGGCCTATTCCGAACCAAAGCAGAAGGCCGAAGTTGGATGTACTACTCGAACGGTGTCGACGCGTTCTGCCGCTATGTCGTGCCGGCACATGCGGGTGTTTCCAGCGCGAATGCCATCACCACCGTCTACGACACCCCACCGTTCGCGATGCGCAACGATGGCTTCTGCCCAGGGGCCGACGTCTTCTTGGCGCGTTGACGCATTGACACCTGACACGCATTGACACCTGACACGCATTGACACCTGACGCGCATTGACACCTGACGCGCCGGCACACCTATCCCTTCCCTCCAGCGCTGCCCTCCGACGCCCGATATCCGGAGCTCCGCTGACCCGATCTGTCTTCTGTCTCTCACGGCGGGATTGACAAGAATCGGACGCATGCGTGATGGCGAGCCCGCGATCCCTTGATGCAGAAGGGACGGGAGGAAACGTGATGAACCTAAGACGCTTCGGTTTGGTGACCGCGCTTTTGCTCGGCAGCACATTGGGATTCGCATGCGGCGAGACGGACGTGGGCGAATGCCCAGCTGATTCGACCGAGACTCAAGTTCGGGGCCAGCAGCTCGTGGTCGATCGCTGCATGGGGTGCCATGCATCGACGCTTACGGGGAGCGATCGAAACAACGCGCCCAGCAACCTGAACTTCGACGACCTATCCGTGGTCCGGAACGAGGGCAACGAGCTGTTCGAGGAAATCGACGCCGGAGACATGCCCCCGAGCGGCCCGCTCTCAAGCGCCGACAAGGAAAGCATCCGTGTTTGGTTGGCCTGCGGCGCGCCGGACGTCATAGACTGAGCTTTGAGCAGCGCCGAACGCGGGCGGTTGCGCCACTGCGGAAATCGGGGATTGACCCCCCTCTCGGCGTCAAAACAGCGAAGACCGAAGACGATGCTGGCCAGGGACCTGCGCTTCGAGTACAGGCCGTCGAGGTCCACGTCGTCCAAGACGCAAACGTGGGGATGCTTATGGCGGACGTTTTCGGAATTGAGCCGAGCTACTGGGATATCACTGGGCAGCTGCGCCACGCAGCGCCCGAGGTCATGGAGCGGATTCGGAAGTCGCTTGGGTCTGACCAGTACCCTGAAGGGCCGCCACAAGATGGGCATGTTCGCTTCGTGCGAAGCGGCGAACAGGCAGACGTCGGGCGCGCTCGGATCGAGCTCGAGTCCGGCGGCGACCTAACGGTCGATGGCGTCCTGCCCCCTGACCTCCCCATCGGCTATCATACGCTGCACAGTCTCGAACGCGAGCGGGTCGAACGCCTGTTCGTAACCCCGGGTGTGTGCTACCGACCAAGCGAGCGGGCGTGGGGTTTCGCGGTTCAGATCTACGCCACCCGCTCCAAGAAGAGCTGGGGAATCGGCGATTTTGGGGATCTGGGCGAGGTCGCCGCGATGTCGAAGCGGCTCGGCGCCGGGATGATGCTTCTGAACCCTGTCCACGCACCCGCCCCTCATGACGAGCAGCAGCCGAGCCCCTATTTCCCGGTAAGCCGGCGATTCTTGTCGCCTCTTTACATTGATGTCGAAGCCGTACCGGGCGCCAGCGACGTCGGGGTCGATCTGTCGGCCCAGCGCGAGGCCGGCCGCAAGCTCAATTCGGACCGACGCATCGACCGAGATGCCGTGTGGAAACTCAAAAGGAGTGCGCTCGAAGCCATCTGGGCCCGTCATCGCCCGGGCACGAGTGAGTTTCAGAAGTGGGCAGCCGCTCAAGGCCGTGCGCTTCGTGAGTTCGCGACCTGGTGCGTCTTGGTTGAGAAGCACGGGCCTCTCTTCCGCAAGTGGCCGACGCAATTCCGGAACCCTTCGGACCCGGCCGTCGCGGCCTTCGGCGAGGCCTCGATCGAGCGGGTGCGTTTCTTCGAGTGGATGCAGTGGCTCGCACGCACGCAGCTCGCGCGCGCGTGCACGCTGCCGTTGACCGTCCAAGATCTCCCGGTCGGTGTAGACGCCGAAGGCGCGGATGCTTGGGCCTTCCAGGACGTACTGGCCGAAGGTGTTCGAGTCGGTGCGCCGCCCGACCCGTTCAACTGGCACGGCCAAAACTGGGGTGTGCCGCCGTTTGTCCCGTGGCGCCTTCGTCGTTCCGGATACCGAGCGTTCATCGAAACGCTGCGAGATACGCTCAGCGGCGCGAGTGGCCTGCGCATCGACCACGCGATGGGTCTCTCCCGTCTTTGGTGGATTCCGCCAGGCTGTTCGCCCACGGAGGGCGCGTACGTGCGCTACCCGGCGCACGAGTTCTTCGACATCATTGCGATCGAAAGCCATCGCGCCAAAGCCGTGATCGTGGGCGAGGATCTCGGCACCGTCGAAGCTGGATTCCGAGAGGAATTGCAGCGACGTCAGATGCTGTCGTACCGGGTGCTCTGGTTCGAAGAAGGCGATCCGGCGCACTGGCCGGAGCTCGCCCTTGCCTCGGTTACGACGCACGATCTACCGACCGTAGCGGGACTGTTCAGCGGCGCGGACTTCGAGCAGCAGCAGCGGTTCGGGATCGACCCCGACCGAAACGCGGGACAGGCGCTCAAAGAGCGTCTCGCACGGGACAGCGGTCTGCCGCCTGACGCGAGCATCGAAGACGCGATCCTCGGAACGCACAAGCGGCTGTCGCGAGCCGCGACCCAGTACGTCGTCGCCACGCTCGAGGATGCCGTCGCGGAGGCACAGCGCCCCAATGTACCGGGCGCCGCGAAGAACGAGCCGGAGAACTGGTCGCGTGCTCTATCCGTGGCCGTCGAAGACCTCGAAAAGCATCCCCTGGTGGTCAAGCTGGCCGAAACGCTCGGCGCCAATGGCCGGGCAATCAAGGGCTCTGTTCAAGATTCAAAATAGGCTGGCCGTCGTGGTGGTCGGGACGTAGGTGAGCGCCGGAAGAGGCGCTCGCCCGGGATCACGATAAGGCGCATAAGACGTCGGTACCGAGCCTCGCACGAGCCCAACCCACTGCCCTTCGCTTTCGACCAACAGCGCTTCGTCCGGTATGGGGAAGGCGTCGTCGGGCGACGCCGGCAGGGCCTCCACGATCGTGATCCAGGCCGGAAGAGCGGCGCGACCACCCGTCTCCTTGTCGCCCAGTGATTCGTTCCCGTCGGTCCCCACCCAGACCCCCACGGTGTAGCGCGGCGTAAAGCCGACGAACCAGGCATCGATGTTGTTGTTTGTCGTGCCCGTCTTGCCTGCGCGCTCGTAGCCACGCTTGTAGGCCCGCCGCGCCGTGCCAGCCCGAACGACTTCGCCCATCATATCGACGATCTCGTAGCTCACGGCCGCCGGCAACGCGCGTCGAGGTGAAGGTCCTGGCAAGATGGGCCAGTCCGTGTCGCCGTCCTCATTGGCGTCGGGCACGAGACGACCGGCCAAGCCGATCACACGCCCTTGGGGTCCGATCACTTTGTCGATGTAGACGGGCTCCATCGCGATCCCCATTCGCGCAAAGGCCGAATAGGCGCGCACCTGGTCCAGTAGGGTGACCTCACTCGAACCAAGGGCG
Organism: Deltaproteobacteria bacterium; assembly: GCA_016713425.1. Lineage (GTDB taxonomy): Bacteria > Myxococcota > Kuafuiibacteriia > Kuafuiibacteriales > Kuafuiibacteriaceae > JADJPE01. Next base: position 1,053,517 of record JADJPE010000005.1, read on the forward strand.
AGCGTGGGATCGGCGCGCAGCGGCGATCGCACACCCAGCGCCGCGGCTCGGCTGACGACCGCGTCGGCCCCCACCTCGAGGAGGAGGCGAATCGCGACGCTGTTGAGGCTCTTGGCCAGCGCCCGCCGAATCGTGATCGGCCCAAAATATCGACCTCCGTAGTTCTTGGGTACCCAGCGGCGGCCGGCCGCGCCGGGAAGATTCAACGGGGCGTCGACCACCACGTCGAGTTGAGTACGTCCCTGCAAGAGGGCCTGCGTGTACACGTACGGCTTGAAGCTGCTGCCCGGCTGACGGCGAGCCTGCGTCGCCCGAACAAACCCCTCGAGCGTCGACTGATAGCCGCCCACGAGCGCAATGATCCGCCCTGTCGCATTCTCCATGACCAGGGCTGCACCTTCGGCGGACGGCCGTGGATCGAGGCCAACCGTCTCCTCCGTGATCTGACAGACGCGAAGCACATCGCCCGATTGAACCGAGGACTCGAGGCGTTCGGTCGACGCCGAACGCGACAGGCGCTCGTCATACGTCACGCGGACGCGCGCCTGCCGGTCGGAAGGATTGAGCCCAAAACGCCAAGGGCCGGCCAGAAGTTGATCGAGGTCGGCCGGATCGCCCACCAGCGCATCGAAGCAATCACCTCGCTCCGGACGCTCCAGCGCGCCCGAGGCCGGGTCGCGACGCAATCCAGGCGCTCGCGCCAGGAACGCCTCCCACTCGGGCCGGGCGAGATGTTTGACCGTACTGCGATGCCCTTGGCGATCGGTATGAGCGAGGAGCGCTTCCTGAACCGCCTCCTCGGCAACCGCCTGGATGCGTCGATCGAGCGGCGTATAGACCTTGAGCCCCACCTTGACGGCAACTTCGGTCCCGTAAACAGCCCGGAGCTCCCGCCGAACTTGCGTCACATAGGAAACACCCACCCGATCACGCTCGAGCAACTCGACCGGATAGGACGCGGGATCGTCGAGATATCGAGAGGCTTCTCCGCGCCCGAGAAAGCCTGCGTCCTCCATCGTCACCAGCACGATCTCGCGACGACGTTTCGCACGCTCGGGATAACGCTCCGGCGCATAGATGGAAGGCGCGGGTACAAGCCCGGCCAGGAGCGCAGCCTGACCCGCATCCAGAAGCGACGCCGGAATGCCAAAGTAATCGCGGGCGGCCGCCTCAACGCCGTAGTTCCCGGATCCGAGATACACGTAGTTGATGTAGACCTCGAGGATCTCATCCTTCGACAGCTCCTTCTCGAGACGCCACGCCAAAACGGCCTCACGCAACTTTCGGCGATACGATCGCTCCTTGTCGTTGAGGATGTTCTTTACGAGCTGCTGAGTAATGGTCGATCCGCCCTGTCGAACCGTTCCGCTTTGCAGATTCACCCAGAAGGCGCGGACGATGCCTAGCAGGTCAATCCCTTGGTGTTCGTAAAATCGACGATCCTCCGCAGCCACGAACGCGTTCTTGACGTGGAGCGGCAACTCATCGAGATGGACCCACATTCGTCGCTCGAGATAGAACTCGTCGACGAGAACGCCCGCGGCGTCGTACACCTGGCAGCTTATGGGCGGACGCCACTCTCGAAGCGAAGAAAGATCCGACGGCAGAGTCTGCAAGATGTTGCGGTCGAACCAGTAGTAGCCGTAGCCACCGAGAATCGCAAAGATGAAGAGGAGCACACCGAGAACGCGCAGTCCGCTCAGAAGGAAGCGACGCGAAAAAATCCGACGCCCTTTCGCCGTCGGATTCGCGTTCGCGTTCGCGGGCGTGTCCGCATTCGCCATGGACCTCGCGTGTACGCCTCATCCCCGCGATGTTCAAGAAGGACCACAAGAGCCCGAAAACATCGCGCCCGAAACCGCGCTCGAATCCACACGCCAAGATCACGTCGCGATCGTCGAGGTCGAAGTCCAAGCCCCTGAAGACCTTCCCTACGCCGTCGAGGGGAGAGCACTCCTTGGGCTCCTCTTCGAGCGCTCACTCGCCGACCTCCCCGGGGTCATTCCCATGATCGAGGGAACCGCCCCCTCACCCGGCTTCGCACAATGGAACGATCCCGGGGCCGTGCGATGGCAGCTCACCGTGTCCGACCGCGGCGGCCGCCAGGAGCTCGACCTCGCGAGCGCGCTCTGCATCGACCGCACGACCTGCGTCACCGCGACCGCGACCGGGGCACGGGCGCAACTCGAACAATCGGTCAGTGCGCTGACGTCATCGATCGCGCGCCAACTCGGTCGTGCGCGCGCGCGCGAAGCGCAGCAGACGCACGCATCATCGATTTCGAAGGATGACTACGCGGTGCTGATGACGGGCCGAGCGGCCGCGGTACTCTACGGCTTCCTAAAGGTCGACCCGGCGGCGTTTGAAGATCGCCACCGCGATCCGCCCGTGCGCGCCGTCTTCCTGGACCCCAGCATCGAGCTCGCCCAGTGGATCCTTGGGCGAGTCCGATTCTCGCGCGAGGCCCCCGGTGCCGAGAACGCCTTTCTCTCCGCGGTCGCGCTCCACCCAACGGACGTCGCAGCGCAAGCGGACCTCGCCACGACACTCGCAAAGCTTGGACGGCTCGAAGACGCAGCGGCGGTTTGGGACAAAGTCCACAGCCTCGCCCCCGACGATCCACGCTTTCGCATTGCCGCGATCGATTTTGCGCTTCTCGCCGGCCGACCCAATCGAGCCGAGGAGCTTCTGCTCAAACTCCCGGCGCGCTACGCCGCATCAATCAAGTTCGCCGAGCTTCGGGTCCGGATCGCCCAGGCACTCGGACGGACCCACGACGAAGACGAATGGCTCGCCGCATGGCAAGAACGCGCGCCCGCTGACCCGGAACCCGTCGAACAGCGCACCCGCCACGCAATCCGACGTCGCGCCTACGCGAAGGCGATCAAGCTGTCGATGACGCTGGAGCAACGAGGCCGGCCCCAAGCCGCGCTCGAGCTTCGCTTGGTTGCCGCCCTCGGCATCGGCGACTACCTCCTCGCCGAATCGGCGGCCGTCGCGCTCGAGCAGCCCGTGCTCGCCGAGCGCATTCGCGCAAGACTCGAGCTCGAGACCCACACTTCGACCCGCTCTCGCGTTCTTCGCGCGGCCCGTGACCCCGTCACGCTCGTAGTTCGAGGCGAAGTCCGCCTCGCCGAAGGGAAGTCGTTCGGCGCGCTCATGGACGCCGAGCACGCGCTCGCCACCAATCCTTGGTGGCCAGAGGCGCTCTCCCTCAAAGCCCGTGCCCACGACGCCCGCGGCGAAACAAGCGAAGCCGCAGCCGCGCGCGTTCGGCTACGCCTCGCCGACCCGAACTACAAATAGCCGATCGCATCCGCAATCACCGACAAGGTGACGGGTGCACCAGACAGGTCCACACAGATCTAGACCTATCCGGTCGGTTTCTGTGGGCCGCACCGTGCTGGCCCGCGAACTGCTTCGGGCAACATCGACCCTACAACCGCGCCGAGGAACCCCATGACGTCGACCACCCCGCCCGCATCCGCATCCGCATCCGCATCCGCATCCGCATCCGCATCCGCATCCGCGTCAGCCGCCTTGGACACGGCCCGGGCCGAGCGGCGAGATCCTGCACGACGCAAGATCGAGCAACGTCTCCGGGCGCTCGAAACGCAGCGGCAGAATATCAGTCAAACGCTCGAGGCTTGGCGCCATCAGCACGCTGGTTTCACGAGCATGACTCGCCTCGCGGTCGCGGTGACGAGGCCAAGCCATTTCAAAGAGATCGTCGTCGATCCCGAGGCACTCGCACCCGCGCCCGAACACGTCGCGCTCGATCGCATCGATCGACGCATCGCGCTGCTCAAACGAGCCCAGGCTCGCGCCGCGAGAGGTGAACCGCTCCTCACCCCGGAAGAACAGGGCCTCGACTTCGTGCTCGATGAGCTCGCGAGCACAACGAAGGGCCGCGCAGCAACAGATCCCCTTGCAGGCGCAGTTGCAGACGTCAAAGCCGGGGATACCGAGCAGGTCATGCGAAGCCGACTCGAGCGCCTCGAGGGATGCGTCAGCCGTGGTCTCCACGAAGACGTCCCCGAAATCTACCTAGCCACCGTATCGCCCTACCTCTTGATGCAGAACAACGCGGGTGAATCCATCGTACGCGATGGACGCGGGCAATCGACGCTGACCGCCCTCCTGAACGATCTGATCCAGCGTGGACTCCGCGGTATGTCACAGCTCGTCGTCACCGCCGGCGACCTCCGATCTCTGGCGTCGCAGCTCGAGAAGCGAAAACTCAGATGCACCGAGAGGAGTGCTGACGGTCGAGAAACCGTTCGCGAGATCGGTCGCCAAGAGATTGCGCAAGAAATCAGACGCCTCGAACGACTCGAGAATTCGCCGTCCCATCAACGCCTCGCCGGCCTCGTGCGTCGTGCTCAAAGCAGCATCGCGACCTTCAACAAGAAGGAGCTGCCGGGCCCGGTTTCGAGTTTCGTTCACGGCCTTTGGGGCATTCTCGATTCGCCTGAAACGTACGCCATGATCGGCGTTGGCGCGATTTCCTCGGTCGCATCGCGAGGCGTTTTGGGCCTGGTGGGTCAGGAAGCCGTCGGCGCAGGCGAGCTCGGCAGCGCCCTCCTGAACAAACAGCGGCTCTCGAAAAAAGCCTACGCACTCTTCGCAGGCACGGTCGCGTTCGACGGCGCCTTCTTTCATACCGGGATGAATGGTTTCAACATCGCGCGCGGACAACGCGACCGCGTTGAGTGGAGCCCCACATCCTATCTGAGAACGATGGTCTTGTTCGGCGTCATCAATGGCACACGAGGATGGCACCTCGGTCGAAAATGCCCGACGTCGGTCTTTGGTCGGACGCTGCATGCCACACGCTTCCTGGCCGAGGAAACCGTGGCGATGTCGCTCGTGGGCGCCGGTCAAGCCGCGCTCGCAGGGGGAGATCTCGATGCCGCCCTCGATATCCTGCGCGACAATCTCCAATTCCTCGTCGCCATGCGAATGTTGAGCGGCGCAAGACTCGTCCTTTCGAATCGCGACGGAACGTCGATATCCTCTGAGAAGTTGGAGGGAAAGATCGCCCAGCTCGAAAGAAAGGCGCGGAAGGAGAATGATCCCGCGAAGAAACAGCAGATCCTCGCGGAAGCCTATTCGCTCCAGCTCATGCACGCGAAGGCCATGGAGAAAGCGGCGGTACGGAGCTTCGCTGCCGGACACGTAAAAGACAAGATGCCCGGCCGAATCGCACAGGAGGAGATCGTCACGGCCGAGGTCTTGGAGGCTCGACTCCAAGGCATGAGGGGGTATCTCATTCGAACGCTTCCGCCCGATTCGGTGGACGTGAAACTCATCGATGCGCTGTGTGACGACATCCGAGCGCGGGGCGGATACTTCTGTCCGCTCACGGGCAAGTCCATTCGAACTGAAGCCGCAACCAACCAAGCGCGCGCCGAGCAAACCTCCCACCGTCTCACCTTCGGCCTTTCGCGACCGGCGAGATTGCACTTGGTCAGCGCCTTCCGAGCCCTGGGGAAAGATGAATGGAACCTGCTTCGAGAATTCGCATGCCTGAGGGGCGGCAGCGACGAAGAGGTCGTGCACAAGCTCGTCGGCCTGTGGAACGCGGCCACGACCCTGCCCACGCATGGCCCCTTGGCGACTGTAAACGAGGTCCTGACGGCGCCGAGGGAAGATGGATCGTCGCTCGCGCAGTCCTTGAATCTCGATCTTCGAACGACCTCTCCCGCGGATCTGACCCATCGATTCGGCCAGACCTACCGAAACAGCGCTAAGTCAGGCCCTCTTCTCGGTATCGCGGACGCCAAAGTGCCCCGGACACCTCCTTTGTCGATTCAGGACGCCTTCACCGGAAGGAACGTCTCACCGGAAGAGCGCGGTCGCGCGCTGCGGGCCTGGGCGGCCACGTTCCCTGACCAAGTGATGGATGCCCTCCGAGGGCCGAAAGCGCAGGATTTTGCAAAGCGGCTGTCAGAAGACGCGGGCCTGAGACGCGCGATCTCGGGCTACATCCAGAAGTGGACGCAAGACATTCGTGACGAATCACTGTTCGGCCCACTGGCGGCCATCAAGCCCGAAGCTCTGCTCGACGGCTTGGCGACGTACATCGGAAGCATCCGCGAAGATCCAGAGAACGGACGAGCGATCCGCACACTCGCCAACGCACTCTCGGTACTCGTTGTCGCCGAGGAGAAATATCTCTCCGAAATTGCCGTCGGCGCGTCGGCTCCGGACATGCAGAGCATCGAACAAGCGAGGTTGGCGCTGGGTGAGCTCGCGGGGATGCTCTCAAGCGATGAGCTCTTCTCCCTCGAGCAGATCGCGCTTCCACTGCCGAAGCTTCTGAGCGCACTCCGCGCACTGTGGAGCGTTCCGAACTTGTCCACCCAGACCAAAGCATCGGTGGCAGACCTCGGCCGCGAGCTTGCCTTCCTTGGCAAGCTCATGGTCGGAAGCATCGTCACGACGCTCACCTTCGCCAACGGTAAGATGGATCATGCTCAGAAGGTCGCCTATCTCCAGCGGAGCATCGAAGCCCAAGGTCCGTTGGCGATCAAGCTATGCCAGGCCATTCGAAACAACAAACTTCTCTGGGAACCGCTCAGAGAGACGATCATCAGCGCATCGAAGAGCGCCGACGACAACGCGGTTCTCGAGGTGTTCGATCGTCTCCAAGACCATGTCACCCCGATGAACTTCGACGTGGTGAGACAGCAGGTCGAGGCGTCGTTTGGCGGCCGGAAAATCGAGGACGTCTTCGTGGCTTTCGATGAAGAACCGATGGCGAGCGCATCGATTGGCCAAGTGCACGGGGCGACGATCGAGGTCGGCGGGAAGAAGGTCCCGGTGGTTGTGAAGGTGCTCCGGCCCCTCGTGGCAGGAGAAATCGAAGCGTCGGTCCGGTTTGCGCGGCTTCTCGGAAGAATCGCTGTGGCCTCCCACGATCTCCTCGATCCCCATGACGCGCCCGAAGCGGAGACCATACGCAACGGCCTGCTCTCGTTCGCGAGGATGCTGGAAGGCTTTGCGGCGGGCTTCGCGATCGAGACCGACTTTCGAAACGAAGCGCGTCTTCTCGAATCAGCTCGCGCCACGCTTAGCGACAAACCGTACGTCCACATTCCGGAGGTTTATCGCGCATTCTCGGGCGATTCAGTCCTCACGATGGAGAGAATGCAGGGTGTCAAGCTCGAGGCTTGGCTTGCGCGCGCCCGGAAGGCGCAACACGTCGCTCCGCTCGCCGAGCAGCTTGGGGCTTTCGCCAGCGACGATGAACAGGAAGTACTACGACGCGCCACGAAATGGATGGAAGAGGTTACGGGCCAACACGGTTGGCGGGGCGTCGCAGGGGCTCAGAGCAACGAACGCCCGTGGCAGGTGAGCTTCGCGAAGGACGGCAAAGACGCCATCGTCGAGGTCGACCCGGCGACCGGAGACGTCCGCGCGATCAACCCACTCGCAACGACTGAGGATTGCATCAAGGCGCGCGTCAAGCGATGGGCCGAGCGTAGCTTTGGTCTCGATGTCAGCAGCATCGCGGCCCGTCTTGCCGAGAGCCACTCGCGCCCAGATTGGATCGTCGAGGTCTCCACGACCTCCGGCGAGACGATCGAGGCTCGGGTTCGCGCATCGGATCTGGCCATCTTGACGGATCATGTCGTGCCCGATCTGAGCGTGAAGGGCATCGCGGAGTTGCGAGACCGGATCGAGCGATCGTTCTATGAGCTCATGTTCCGAGGCCTTACCCACGGAGACCTTCATCAAGGCAACATGTTCATCCTCCCAAGCGGCAAAGACGTGGCTTTCCTCGACCTAGGTCTGAGCCTCAAAGCGGAGTCTGGCCAGGCAACGGCACCTCTGCGCTACTTCATAGCGGCGTCCATGGCGAATCGACTCGGGATGGCGCGCGCACTTGCCGCGATGACCACGGGCTACCAAGCGCTCACGAGTCGTGAACGAGAGAACCTCGTCGAGGAGATCCTGGAACTCTTCGAAGAGATCAGGCCCCAGGAAGACGATGCGGACCATGCGGGCGATACGTGGCGCGACGACGATGACCTGGAAAAGAGAGTTCAGAAACGAGGCGAGGACGGTTTAGCACTCCTGTTTGGGGCGGCCAGCAACAAGAAGGTCCGCTTGACGCCCTTCTATGCTCAATGGGTCTTTGCCATGACCAAGTTCCTAGGAAACCTCGGCGACATGAATATGGCCTTCGACCTCCCCGAACCTAGGCCGTCCCGATTTTTCGCCTACCTCAAAGCGAAGTTGCCGAGGTGGCCATTCGGCTCAAACCCAGATAAAGCGGCATACATCGACGCAATGAATGCTCGACAACCCCAAAAGGCAGGCCACGCGCCAAGCGCGCCCGCGCCCAACGCGCCCAACGCCGGATTCGCACCCTAACCTGAGGCGAGAGAGGACTTCGCCCTCACAATGTCTCGACACCGACTCATCGAACCCGTCTTCACGGGACCCCGTTCGACCCTTCAGCAGGCGCGCAAGGCTCTGGCCGCTATCCACATCGACAGTCGCGCGACGACACCGACGCGCACGGACGGCGTCCTCAAGGTTGCTCGGGAAGAGGCAAGCTCCGCCCGAGCACATCTCACCCGCTGGAACGCGCAGGGGAAGGGGCGCATCATCAGCGCCCAGGAGGCGGCTTTCTACTTCTGTCCGGCTTGTCAGGCCGTGCTTTCCGACGGGGCTCTGCGCTGCCCGGTCTGCGGCGAGTTCGTCGGCGATCCGCATGGCCTCTGAGGAACCTGAAGCCACTCAGCGTCCATCGACGCGACCCTCATCGCCGCCATCCTCCGTAGCCGCACCCAACACCGCACCCGGGAGCACCGTTGTCGGCACGCAATCGCATGCCTCGGCGCGGCTCGCAGAATAACAAGCACTCGTTCCTTTGAGAACGACGACTTCGCCGTCTGCGAGCAGGTCGTCCGGACAAATTCGACCCCCGCCACGGCCGATAACCGCACGAAGCGGGATCGGATCGCTCGGCGCACGTAAGGTCGACCGCATCAGCCCGCGGCTCACGCGAAGGTCGCCCGGACAGCGGCGGCTCCAAACACCGAGATAGCGGCGATGCCAGGCCATAGCCTCGAGATATTTCCGAGACTCGACGTCCACGCGCACGAAGAGCGCCTGGATCGTCGCACGCTCGCGTTCATCAAGGATTGGGCGAACCGCCCCTTCGTCGCGGATTCGCGCAACGCGATCGCGCTGCGCGCGCGCACTCTGCGACCAGTCCCGGTAGCTCTGCAAGAAGATGCGCGCGCGCACGAGCAGAGAGACGAAGACCTCGTCGTCGCATGAGACAACCGGGGGCGGGCGTACCCGGTCGTCGGCTTCGGCCCCAGCGGGACCTGAGCCCGGCCCGATCGAGGCCGATGGGGCCAAGACGGTGGTCTTCGCGCGCTGGCGGCGGGCAGCTTGATCGTCTTCGGCGGCGAACTTGAATCGACGTCCCAGGGCGTTCTGAAGGCGTTCGACCGCAACGCCGATCGCTTCGGCGCGAACGATCGTTCGCCGGAGACGTGCAGCGGAGGCGTCGAGTTCGCGCGGACCTGGCGCCAGCAGCTCGGGTCCGGCCGGCGCGGCAAAGGTCGAAGCCCCGAGCAAGACACTGAGACCTGGACCTAGACCTAGACCTAGACCCAGACCCAGACTGAGACTGAGACTGAGGCTGAGGTTGAGAGCTGGCGAAGTCACCGGCCGTGGAATCTATGCGCTCAAACCTGCCCGAGCAACGATGTTCGGTGCAACTCGGTGCTCTCGGTGCAACTCGGTGCTCTCGGTGCGACTCGGTGCACTCGGTGTGCTCGGTGCAACTCGGTGCGCTTGACGGTCGACGCATTCTTCGGACGGGCGTTTCGATGTTCGAGCTCTTCGTGACTCGATTCGGTTGAGCATCAGATCGGTCGATCGTCGTCGATGGATGTAGGTCCGGACGGGGCTTCGGTGGCTCTTGGCGAAGAATCGGTCGCGGGCACCGAGGCGCGGGGTCCGGACACAATGTCTTCCGGCCCACCGGGCTCGCCCTCTGGGAACAGGCGTCGATATTCGAGCGCATGCCGCTCTTTGAGCTCTTCGGCGCTGATGTATCCGGTGAGAATCGATCGGTCGAGCGGAAAGATCTCCGGCGAGAAGATGCTTCCATAGACGTGCCAAATGACAAGGACCAAGAAGGCAAGCATCGCCTCGTTGGAATGCGCCACGTGCGCGACGGGAATCACGACGGAAGGCAGGTATCGCGCCGCGAAGACAGGAAAGAGAAGAATCATTCCGGAGGAGACCATGACCAGGCCGCCCAAGATGAGGCCGATGTATTCGAACTTCTGGCGATAATCAAACTTGGGGAGTTCAGGTGGGTGAGGACGGTGCCCGAAGTAGAAGCGCAGGGTCCCCCAGGCATCGCGAAGGTCCTGAACGACGGGAAGGAGGGTGAGCCGGATCCGACCCGTCAGGCCTCCGAACACGATGGCCGTTAGATGAATCACGGCGTGTAGCGCAAAGACGATCCCCGCGATCCGATGAATGAGGCGCGCATTGCTGAGCCCCCCGAAAAGCTGCAGAAACCAATGACCCACGGGCGACGTGTCGAACTTCTGTGGAAAGCCGGTGACGACGAGCGCGACAAAGACGATCACGACCAGAGTGTGCTCAAACCGACGAATCCTCGAGAACCGCTCGATCAGCAGCTCGCCCGTCGGCGAGCGAATCATCGGCGGACGATCGTTCGTCGCAAGACGCCCCGACCGATGAGAAGCCGGCCGGTCAGAGGCCGAGGGATCGACCGTCGGTGGATGAGTGGTCGGAGAACGATCGCGCCCACTCATGAGTGCTTCCTTTTCGGGGCATGGGTGCCCACCTGCCAAAGGTGGAGAAGTATGTGCATGATGAGTCCCAGCAAGATCATGGGGATCAGGATTCGATAAGTCCAAGTGAGTCCCCAGACGAGAGGGCTCGAGCTCATCGACGGCGCCTTGTGCGCGAGCCACGCATCGGCGAAGTCGTCGGGGGCATCGGCATGACACTTCCGGCAAGCCTCCGAAACCCGCCGTCTCACATCAGAAGCTGCGCCCTCATGCGAGAAGGGCTGGATGTCGTGGACGCCGTGACAATCCCCGCACGTCGCAACCGGTGCCTCAGGGACGTAGCCTACTTCGGTGTAGAGGCGGTTGGATGAACCGTGAAAATCGTCGAGGAACGTCGAGAGCACATCTGGGTTGAGATTGTGGCGCTTCATCTTCTCCGCGTCGGCGTGGCAGCGGGCGCAGATCAGATATGAGCCCGCATGAAACTTGTACGCCTCGGGATCTTCAATCTTGTGCGCGCCATGGCAGTCGGTGCAGACCGGAACATCCGGATCGCCCTTCGCGAGCGCCGCACCATGGACCGACATCGCGTATTTCTTGACGACGTCTTCATGACACGACCCGCAACGTTCACTGACGCCGGCGCGCAGTGACCTGGGGGGCTCGATGTCATGCGCCCCGTGGCAATCGACGCAAGTGGGCGCGTCGACGTCACCTTTTGCGAGCTGCTTCTGGTGCACGCTCTCTTCGAGTCGCGTGAAATGAGCGTAGTGGCACCGATTGCAGGTCTTCGACATGGCGATCCGGAAGTCGCGTGCATTGAGATAATTCGCCTGATCGTGGGGATGCTTCTTCTGGTCGCGATGGCAATCTTGGCAAGACACCTCACCGCCATGGACTGAGTCGATCACTGTCTGTGGATTGACGCGTACCGAGCGAAGCTCTCCGTCGAGGAAGCGAATCACATCGGCAGGTTCTTCGGCATGGCAGCCTTCGCACGTCGGCGACTTTGCCAGCGCGACTCGAGGCCCGAAGGCCGCCATCGTCGCAAGCGCCATCGTTGCGAGCACCATCTTCGCAAGTACCATCGTCGCAAGCGACATCGCCCTCGCCGCCATCGCCACTGCGGGCCTCCTCGTCATTCCGAGCAAGCACGCAAGGCGTGAGGATGGCGGTCGACGAGTCAACATGCGATCGCGTTGGCTCCGGCGATCCTGATGTCTGTGATGCTGGCAATCCATGCGCTCGGTGTCTTCGTATCACGGCTGGAAGATCATCGCCTCTCGGCAGCCGACGGATATGCGGACAGGACATCGAGGTCGGCGAGTCTAGGTCGGACGTCTGAGGATCTGACCGCGGTTCCGGATCTAGGTAAGGTCTAGGTAGGGTCCAGGACTATCGTCTATGTCTAGCTCTGGGGACGGTCCTTGCGCTCACGAGCCTGGCGCGTCCGAGCCTCAGCTTCGAGTGCATCGAGGTCGCCCTGTTCATCCGAATTCGCGACCGACGCCCCCTGGCCATTCGATCGGTCTTCGGCCTCGGGCGCGTTCAGGTAGGCCGCGCTCGGTGAGAAACGCGCGTTGGCCAAATGCGCGTGGTCGGCCCAGGTTCGGGTCACGACCGCATAGAGGAGCTCCCCAAGAACCACAAAGAGAGCCGCCGCCAGGATCAGCGGGAAAAAGACGACGTAGAGGCCGCCGATCAGCGGGCTGGCCAGGACGGAGATCCAAGTCGGGATCTTGAGATAGCGCGCCTTGGCCGGCCCCACCAACGCCTCACCCGAGGCCGAGATGTAGCGCACCGAGAGGCGATTTAGACCCACGTAGAGCCCCCAAGGCGCCGCTTGGCCCGCCATGTATGTCCGCGTGCACGCCATGCTCTGGCGGGCGGCACAAGCGACGGCCCAGAGGATCAAGAGCGGGAACGCAACAGCATACATGCCTCCGATGACCGGCCCCATCGCGACCGCGAGAATCAGCGGAATGCGACGATAGCGGGCACCTTCAGGCCCAACCAGTCGGCCATCCTCGTGGACGATCGCGAGATCGGCGGGCAACGCAGAAAGGTAGATACCCGAGGGAACGCCAGGACCGGCAACGTAGCTCTTCATGATGGCCTCTCCTTCTCCTTCAACCGATGGGCCGTAACACGCACGCACGCACGCAACTCGGACTCGGGACCGAGAGGTCATCGAGCCTCGGCATCCGCCGTCCGCCGTCCACCGTCACAAGCCCATCCTGTTCCTTCGGGACGCTCATCGACCATGCGGACGACACCCGAGACGGCTGGGGAATATGACCTAGACCGCCCGCGATCGAGTGCGGAGTGGATGCGCCGGGCAGCGCTGGGGGGCAGATGAACCGGGAAAAGGCTGGAGGCCTTGGGAGAGAGTTGAGATACCCTGGGGCTGCATCAGCCTGCAAGAGGGCCCCGCTCATGTGGACCACGCTTCTCGTCGTCAACGTCATCCAAGGCCTCGTGGCCCTGGTCTGGATGCAAGGCTTCCGACGAATCGTAGCCCCTAGGTCCCCTGAGTTATCCGCTGCGCTGGGCGTACTCGGCCTGATGCTTCCACCGATTGTCATGGGCGCGCACGCGCTCGATCCGATCGCATGGCCGGACACGTGGATCGCCGTACGAACCGCGCTTTGGATTCAGCGCGCCATCGAGATCCCCCCAGTGCCGTGGCTCCTTGCGCTCTTCTTCGTCGGCACGACGCTCGTCTTCTTGGTGCAAGAGCTCTTGCCTGCACTCGGGCGTCGGCGCGCACGCCGACGCGCTTCGACTTCGTCAGATCCGCGATGGACAAACGCGCTCGTCCGCGTCACCCGCGCCGCGCAGATCGCTCAGATGGCCGACACGGCGAAGACGGCCCGCGTCACGGCCGCGGTCGTCGAGACCCAGAACGCATTCGCCGCCGCAGCGGGTTTCGGGCAGCCCGCGATCCAGATCTCCCGCGGTCTTCTCGATCGACTGGCCGACGATGAACTCGACGCGGTGATGGCCCATGAACTCGGTCATATCGTGCGCGGTGGCAATGGACGGCGACTCTTGATCTGGCTGCTTCGAGGATTGCAGGCACCGAGCCCCGCGGCCCTGATCTGCTTTCGAACCTTTGTCGAGGTCGAAGAAGAGGCATGCGACGCCTGGGCCGCGCGCCTCCTCAAGACACCGGGTGCACTGGCGCGGGCGCTCATCGAAGTCGAACGACAACGCGCCCGCCTCCTCGGGCCGGGCTCCCCCGAGGCGGCCGCGCCTCGACGCGCATTCGAGATCGTCGAAGCACGAGCGTCCTTCGCACGCACCCAGATCCGGGTGCGCAGGCTCCTCGACGAAGGCTTCGACGTGCCCCTGTCAAAACTCGTCATGCTCCCTTCGGCCGCCTTGCTCGGAGGCTTGCTTTGGCTGATTCGCTGACCAGAAAAGGACTTCGATGGCTCGGCGCCCTCGCGTGGACGGGCGGCCTCGCTTGCCTACTCTTTGGCGCCGACCGCTGGTGGCACGGCGTCCCAGTCCCCGCTCGTTGGCTCAAGGCCCCGCGCCTCGCCGATGTCCCGCCGACCGCTGGCACGGTGTTTCTTCCAAAGTACCTGCCCGACACGCTCGCTTGGCCGCCCGCGGAAATCATCTATCGCGTGCGGGACGGACACGGCGTCTGGATCGGTCTTCGCACGCGTCAGCGCCACCCAGGGATGACGAGGATGGAGATCTGGTATGGACGCCAAGATGCTGACGCGACCCCACTGCCGGACGCGCTCGGGCCGCTCGCGGATTGCGTGAAGAGCCGAGGCAATGTCTGCCCCCCCGGGTGGTCGCTCCAAACACGCACGCTCGACGAGACCACCACCGTTCAACTGCTCACCCGACGTCCCGCCAAAGAGAGCCGCCGAATCCTGAAGAACCTTACACCCCACGACAACCGGCGCCCCGACTGGTGAATGCGCCGCACGGCGGCGACGGAGCGAGCGCTGAGGCCGCCAGATTCGGCGGCCCAGACGATAGAACTATCCCTAACACGGAGTAGACGCTGCATGCGCATCGGGTGCGCGCAGGCTGGCGCAGGCTGGCGCTGGGTTGGCGCTGGGTTGGCGCGGGTTGGCGCAAGAAGGCACGAATGTGTTGACTGAAGTCCTCGAAAGGACGACGGACGACGAGCGTGCGACGAACGCCGATAGCCCACGTCATCTTTCCCCGGTTCGACGTCGTGCGGCCGGTACCGGAGTTCGCGTGGGAGGCCGCGCGGTCGCTGCTCGAGACAGACGACCTCGACGTCGAAGTCGTCATGCCCGTGCCCGCACGTTTCCTCCGCAGGGCGCAAGACCTCTTCCGAAGCTTTCGAGGCGCAACGACGTGGCCGCCAGAGCTCGAGGCGCGACTCCAATCCCTCGATCCTCGTCCAACGCTCGTACCGTTCGTCCCCGTGCCGGGGCGGTCTATCGAGGCCGCGACCGCGGCCATGGCCGCGCACATGATCGCCCGCCCGCGCGCCGGGCGCCCGCGGTCGATCCAGGGCTCGTTCCTCGACGAGGGCGGATACGCGGCCGCGATGATCGGCCGAGTCGTCGGCTGCCCAGCCATCGTGGCCGCGCATGGCACCGACGTGCGCGCGGCCCGTGGACACTTGAGCGGCAGCGCAAAACAGCACCGGCGACAACAACGTGCTCTTCAGGCCCTCCAGTACGCCGATCGCGTCGTCGCCGTTTGCCACCACCTAGCACAAGAGCTGGCCATTCTTGGCGCCCGCGCTGATGTTCTTCCCTTCACGGCGCGCGCCAGCCGCTTCGTTCCGCTCGGAAACCTGGTCAAGGAAGGCGACGCGCAGGCGGCGACGCACGGAACCGACGGAACCGACGAGACCGAAATCCTGTTCGTGGGACGCGTCTCGAGAGAGAAGGGTGTCGACGCGCTGCTCAAGGCCTTCGCGCAAACCGCCGTCCGCCGTCGCGGCCGCGGAGCCGCGAGGCTGCGGCTCGTAGGCCCCCCGGCAGAGGGCTTCGATGTTCTGTCCCTGGCGCAGGCATTGGGCGTAGCCAACGAGGTGATCGTCGAAGGTGAGGTCCCGCAAGATCGGCTCCCGCCCTTCTATGCGAACGCATCGTGCCTCGTGCTCCCATCGCGCGCCGAGGGCCTTCCCTGCGTGGTCGCCGAAGCGCTGCTGATGGGGCGACCGGTCGTCGCTTCCGACGTCGGTGGCATGCGTGAATTGGTCGACGACCGCGTCGGTCGCCTAGTCGCAAGCGTCGACGATCCGGAACGGCTTGCGGTCGCGATCGATGAAGTCGTCATGGCGGCGAAGGCTGGCGCCTTCGATCCGGCCGCGCTTCGCGAACGCGCGATGCCGACCACCTGGGAACACTCGGGGCCCAAGCTCGCCGCGCTTACGCGAGAAACACACGCTCGAGCGCGCTCTTCGTAGCGTTGCCGCGCTGATCGACCGCACGAACGAAGTATCGAACATCGCCCGCCCCGACCGGAAGCGCGGCCGTGAAATAGTGGGCGGTGAGCGCCGCGCCCGTCTCGCACGGATAGGGACCATGATCGTGCATCGCCACGACTTTCTCGCGCCCACCCGTGCGCAACACGAGTTCGACGGTCTTGATACCGGAGACGTCGGACACGAATGTATGCGCCACGCCCTCGCGCGGTGCCGGCTCGAGCGACCCTCGCCCCCAGCGCTGACCACCCGGATTCTCGGGCGTGACCCAAGGCGGAAAGATCGTGGGTGCCGTACGATCGGTCCCCGAGCCGGTGAGCGCATCGAGCCCTGCCCGCACGAGTTCGAGTCCTCGGTTGGCGGCGCGCGTAACCTGTTCATCCCATACGTTCTGACCCGTCCAGTACCAGTAGCAGCTCGTTTCGGCGGTTAGAAGCAGGCGAACCGCCTCACCAAGCGATGGGAGCTCGGGGGTTCGATCCTCGAGGGCGTGCACGACATTCTGAAAGGCCGTGAGCACCGCCCAGGAGTTGAGGTCGGGCGAGTAGGGTTCGTTGTAGCGGCTGAACCACTTCATGAACTGTGGATCACCATTGTCGGCGCCGCTCCACGAACCCGGCTCGATGTGAACGGCCTTCGACGCATCTGGAGGAAAGCGCGTCAAGTAGTCGGGAACGGTTGTCAGCTCAAACCGGGGATCTTGTCTGAGCCATTCGACGAGGCGACCCGTGTTGTGCTTGTAGTAGCTGTCGGCACCGCCACCGTGGTTGTCGCCGTCGGAGTGCAGCAAGAAGAACGGTGGATGCTGAGGGTCGAAGGTTCCGGACTCGACGACGCGGTCATAGACTTGCCCCAGCACCTCTGGATAGAGCAACGCGCCAAACCCACCGCGTGCATCTTCGTTGCCGATGTATCTCTCCGCCGGGACGGCGATGATCTTCGAACGCTGACCATCCACGTCGACGTATTCAACATACTCGGGACGCAGCAAAGAGGGTGAGATCTTTGATCCCGCCCAGATGTTCCGCAATTGGAGCCAGTCGTTCACCGGCGGATTCACCTGCTCGGCGCGATTCGGCGGCAACAACCCCTCGCCCGTCCCTGCATATGGATAGGCTTCACACGTCCGGAAGCGATGAATTGAATCGTAGATGACCGCATCAATGCCGGCCTCGATCAGCGCCGGAATAATCCGGACGTGAAACGCAGTCTCCGGCGGAAACAGAATGCGGGACGCCTCGACGCCAAATGTGCGGCGAATCAGCCCACGATGCCATTGGATCTGCTTCACGATGTCGCGCGTCGGAATGAGCGGCATCAGCGGATGAAAGAAACCAAACGCGGAGAAATCCACCCGCGGGTGCCCAAGCGCCGTCTTCTCGTTCGCGATTTCGGAAAGCGGTGCACTCCACCGCAGAAAACGGCCACCGCACAAGCCTTCGGCACCACATCGGTCGAGCTGCTCGATCAGCGACCCGCTCCAGCTCGTCGACAAGCCCGCATGCGGCAACCCACCCTGAACATACTGTCGGACCGCGGCCGGGATATAGTCTGTGTAGTTGCCACCTCGAGCGCCAAAAATCCCATCCTTTTCGCCGTCCCAATAGGACCGATCGGTCGTGTTGTAGTACGGCTGATGCATGTGCTTGTGGATGCCAAAGTAGAGCTTCACGCCGCCCAGTTGCGTGGCCGGAGGCGTGTTCTTGCCACTCGAGCTCAAGCTCGAGCTCGGGTTCGCGTTCGAGTTCGAGTTCGAACTTGCGCTCGAGACCAGATCGGCTTTCGCCACGACGCGCACAACGGCAAAGGCTTTGATCCACTCATCTCCCGTTGCGCGCTGAAGATCGAGTCGTTGGCATCCTTCGATCTGGAGATGGATCTCTGAGGTGTGGGTCAGTCCGCCGGGAACGTTCGCAACATAGGTTGGCTCCGGCGCCTTGGTGCGACGAATGGCTGCCCCATTGACGCAATGAGCTTGGCCGTTTGCGTGGACGACAACCTGAGGAAACGGAATGTCGCCATCCGCGATGAATTGCACTTCGAATGGCGGATTCCGTCCTTCCGAATCCGCCTCGAGCACCTCGGGGACCTGGACCCGCACGATCCTAGCGAAGACTTCCATCGCCAAGGCTTTACCACTCGGCCCGCACGCGCGCGACCCACCAAACTGGTTCTGCTTTCCGACTCCGGCCCACATTCACACCGCCTTCTGTCTCCTCGCGTCCTCGAATCGCGGGCCGCAAAGCCCCCGCCTGCAGCCGGTTCGGCTTCGGGTTGCCAACGGCGGCAGCCGACGGTACCACTCAAGGGGAGGGTGTGCGGGAAACGTGGTCCGAAGTCGTACTGTTCCCGCCCAAGAAAAGGAGGCAATCGCATGGCCGAATACGTAGAGAACGCATCTGGGCTTCAAGGCATTTTGATCGCCAGTCGCGAAGAAGGTGCCATCTTGGGCGCGATCGATGGCATCTACATCGACCCCACCAAGAGAGCGCTGGCCGCGGTTGGATATCGCCCCCGAAGAGGCGGCCGACGCGGCCATTTCATCCTGGTCGAAGCCATCGAGACGGTCGGGCGCGACATTGTGCTGATCGACTCCGAGAGCAGCGCCAAAGAGGTGGGTGAGAGCACCACGCTTCCCGGGCGGAGCCTCAAATCATTGCAGGGCTGCTGGGTGACGACGGACGATGGTCACCATCTGGGGACCTTGGTCGACATGGACTTCTCCGGCCACAACTGGCTCATCTCGGAGCTCGAGCTATCCGACAACAAGCGACTCCCGGTCGACCCGAACGAACTGCAAATAGGCGACGCCATCATTGTCCCTCGCGGATATGCGGAGCTTGTGACGGCGCGGCCCGAAGCCCAGTACGGCGTCATGGGCCGACTCCTGGGCGGCGAGCGCATCGACGATATCCGAAACACGATTCAACGCGTGCTCGGCTCGAACAAGAAGGACGACTAGTCGCCCTCCCGCAGCGGCTCGAATCGCGGTCCCGACCCGAGCGGCATGGGGCCCTCGATGCGGTTGATTCGAGATCAGAAATGAGGGTCTTGGGTCTTGAATGAGGAGATAGCGGCCGACGCAATCACGCTCGTGATGACGAACCCACCGATCGTGTAGCGCCAGTTGTCGAGGAAGTACATGCCGAGCCCAGCACTCACGAGCGCAAGCGACGCCAAAGCCGCGGCCGAGAGGAGGCGTTGTTTGCCAACCCAGCAGGCTATGAGGAGGACGATGACCGCACCGAGGCTCACGACGGATTGCGCCCATCGATATCCTCTGAGAAATCCACGGCCAAGCACCGGCCGTAGCGATATCGTTGATGGGCGCACACCACGGTTGAACTCGTCGAAGAACCGATCCATCCCGTGCTGTCGCGTGTACATCGTCGAATATGAACGGCTGGCGTCCCTCCCGAGGACGACCTGATTTCGGATGACTCGAGCGATGTCGTCCGTGCGACCACCGATCAAGATCGCCAGCGAAGAGCGGATCTTCTCGGCCGTCTTGCTCTCATGCGCGGCGGCGAACATCGTGTCGACCCGAGCCCTGAACAACGGAACCCGCGCGAGATAATCCTTTTCCGATCTCTCAAGCCCATGCATGAACGTGTAGAGATTTCCGCGGGCATAAAACTCTGAAAGCTCCGGCCTCCGCTGATTTTCGGGCCGAACATTGAAGATGGCCTGATAGGCACCGTACCACTCGGCGCGCGCACCCTCGCCCACCGGAGTGAACACCCCGATCTCAGCCTTGTTCTCGCGCGCCATTGCGAAGAATAGGGCCGCCGACAATGCGCCCGAACCCACCAGACCAGCCGCCACGAGACGGCGGGTCACGTGCCGCTGCCGCAGAGCCATCCACGTCATCGCAACCAGAATCAAGCTGAAGGCCGCGAACTGCGCTTTGATGAGGGTCAGGGCAAGAAAGAGGAAGAATGGGGACGATACGATGAATCGAGCCCGCCAAATGTTCCGGGGCGCTTCGTCCGCGAGCGCCTGAAGTGCGAAGATAAGGCTCACCGCGAAGAGAAGCGAGAGCGGGAAAGACAACCCTTCCGTGATCAGAAGATTGGTCACCGCCACGAGTCCAGGAAAAGTGACCGCGAGCGCAACCGGGAAGGCGACCCAGCGGAGTCGAAGAAAGAGCAGGATGACACCCGCGATGAGGAGGCATCGTTGCACCAACGCCGCGAAAAAGATGCCATCCAGCCCGATGCCGTGCCCAACGATGGATGTTCCGCGCAAGAAGAGCGGATATCCTACCTGCCGATAACCTTGCTGAATGAAGCCACGACCAAGAAGGTCACGGCTATGAAAGAGGTAGGTGATCGTATCGTTGAGCGCCATCGCTGCAACATCGACGCGAAAGACGCGCAGGACGACGAGCGACGCGAGCACGAAGAAAACGACGCGCTCGCGCCTGCCCATCGGCGCGTGGGTCCTCAATAGACGCTGAAGCACGATCTGCCTTCGGTCGGTGTTTAGCCCAGGTCCGAACCATTCTCAAGAATCGCGCCCGGATCTTGTCTTTCGGCCTTCTTCCTCTGGTAAAACACCACGCATGGACGAAACAGGGCCAGACGGGGACGCGATCGTCGCGAAATCAGGCAAGCACGAGCGCAAACACAAGCTCCTCGTTCTGGTCGTGGCGTACCATGCGCAGGACACGCTCGGTTCTGTGCTTCAGCGAATTCCTGTCTCGATCCTCGACGACTACGACGTGGAGGTTCTGGTCATCGACGACGCGTCGGGCGACGAGACATTTGCCGAGGGGAAACGGCAGGTAAGTCTTGGCTTGCCGTTCAGCGTGCGCATTCTCGCGAATCGTCTCAACCAAGGCTACGGCGGGAACCAAAAGATCGGCTACCACTACGCGATCGAGCATGGGTTCGACTTCGTCGCGCTCATCCACGGCGACGGACAATATGCACCCGAGCGGCTTCCGGACCTTCTTCGACCCTTTCACGCGGAGTCGGCGGACGCCGTCTTCGGCAGCCGTATGTTGCGAAAAACGGATGCCCTCAGGGGCGGCATGCCGCTCTACAAATGGGTGGGCAACATCATCTTGAGCACGTTTCAGAATCGGATACTCGACGCCTCCCTCAGCGAGTTCCATTCGGGCTATCGTGTGTATCGGGTCGCCGCGCTCGCGCAGGTGCCCTTCCATCTGAACTCAAACGACTTCCATTTCGATACGGAGATCATCATTCAGTTCATGCGGGCATGTCACAAGATCGTGGAAGTTCCTATTCCCACGTACTACGGCGATGAGATCTGCCGCGTGGATGGTCTGAAGTACGCGTGGAACGTCGCGAAGGCCACTTCGAAAGCAAAACTCCAGGATGTCCATCTTCTGTACGATCGCAAGTACGATTGCGCCAAAGATGGGTCGGTGTACGAGCTCAAGGACGGTTACGAGAGCTCGCACACGATCGTCCTTTCTCGTATTCCAGCCGGTCCGGGTGTCCGCATCCTCGATATCGGCTGTGCATCTGGCTATCTGGGCCGCATGCTGCGGGCGAAAGGGGCCTATGTTACGGGCATCGATGTCGGTGAGGGCTCCCGAGAGTCGATGGGACTCGATCAATACATTCGCCACGATCTGAACGCCGACCCGTTCCCCGTCGACATCGGCGAGTACGACTACGTCCTTCTCCTCGACGTCATCGAACACCTCGTATCACCCGAACGTTTTCTCGACGCGATTCGGAACGCGATGAAGTCTGGCAAGAGGGAGACGACGCTTCTCATCAGCACGGGCAACGTCGGGTTCCTTGTGAACAGATTCATGCACCTGTTCGGGCAGTTCAACTACGGGAAGAAGGGTATCTTGGATCTCACGCATACTCGCCTCTTCACGTTCCGAACGATGAAGTGGCTGCTCGAGCAATCGAGCTTTGAAATCATCGAGATCGATGGAATCCCAGTGCCTCTTCCAGCGGCCGTGGAGGGAGAGTGGTCACGCGCCCTTGTTCGCGCCAACTCGCGGCTCATCAACATCTCGAAGAGCCTATTCTCTTACCAGATGATCTTCGTCGTCCGGCCACGGCCCACGCTCGCAACCTTGATGTCCGACACAGAGCAGCACTCCGAGGAGCTGAGCGCTCGAATCATCGCCATTCAGACCCCCGCCCAAAACGCCAAGTCCAAGTCCAAGTGAACATCTCGGCAAGCGGGAATCGGGAATCAAGATCGGCCGATCCAGGTAACTAGAAACGCGAAGCGCTTCGAATGCCTCGATCCTGCTTCACAATCGAATAGACGATGTCGGTGAGTGCCGAGTGACCGGCCGCATTGATATGCGTGTCGTCGCGCCACCAGAGGTCTCGCCATGGTCGACCTTCCGATGTCGAATCCGCTGCCACCATGAGCGGCTTCAGATCCGTGCAACTCCAGTTCTTTGCCGAGCATTCGGGAAGCAGTGCGCTCACGAAGCCGGACGGCGTCGAAAGATCCCCGAGTAGCATCTCTTCTTTGCTAGGCAACACGACAACCCGAAACCGCACGTGATGCTTGTCGGCGAGCGTCTGTATGTTGCCGATGGTTCTTATCATCCGAGAGAAGTTCGGATGATCATGCGCTTGTTGGGTCGTTCGCTTATACGCAACCACGTATGGCGAATAGAGAAGATGTCCGAGCTTTTCATCGAAAAACACTTTCGTGCTGGCCGCCGGCTGATCGATGGATCGATTGATGAGGTTTCGAACGACCGACTTTCGTCGCCAAACCATATATTGATCCCAGCGCGTCTGATCGATCCGACTCAATTTGGGCGACAAGTATCCACCCTCGAGATCATTGCCACTGAATAGAACCAACACCCAAACCGCATCCGATGTGAACTTGAGTCGGTCCGCCATCTCCACGAGATGCGCATAGGTGACCCATGGACTACCCGGCATCCCGAGATTGTACGTCGCAACGTGATGGCGCGTTCGCATCAACCGCCCCCACGTCGCCTCTTGAGTTGTACCGTTCCCAACAACGAAAGAGTCCCCCAGGATCGCGAGCTGAATCGGCTCCGTGCTATCGCCCGGGTCGTTGCGGAGACCCCATTCGTCGGTGGTGAACACGATGTCGCGCAGATCTCGCCTTGCCGGATCGCCGACCATCGAGGCGAGGTCACCAAAGGTCTGCTTGAACTCCACGGTTCTGTTGGGTGCGTAGCGCGTCAGATTCTCAATCTTCGGATGACGCTGCGCGAGCATCTCGTGCGGTCGGTAATAGATGGCCTGCGCAAGAAATGCTCGACAGAAGACTTCCGCCGAAAACATCTGGAGCCCGATCATGGCGCCCACGAGCGTAAGATTTCGGACGAACTTGTTGTTCGGGAAGAAGCGTCGAGAAGAAAGTTCGATCGCAACGATCACCACGCTCGCGATAAGACCGATCCACCAGTCGATCGTCCCGAAGGTGACCAAGAGCAAGAGCGAGACCACGCCCACGCCAGCGACAAAGCGGTACATGCGATGCGAAGCATCGGTCGGTATAGGTTCCGAGTGCATTCGACTCCTCCTCCACCCACCGATCCGGCCGGCCGGGCGAAACATTCACCTCAGAGGGGAGTCATGATTCCTGGCGACGAGGAGGCGATTCAATGCGCGTCGTCGGCTCTTCGACGTCCGATGGAGTTGGATTCAGGTGCTTTCGTCAGGCTGGAACCGTGCGGTCGCCGAAATCCCACACACACGGCAAGGTGAAGGTGAAAGTGAAGGAACCTGATCCTCGATCAACGAGAGCCGTCTTAGCCAACCCAGCGCCGTGCATTACGAAACATCCGCATCCACGGCGCATCTTCTTGCCACTGGCTCGGGTGCCAGGAGTGCTGCACGGTTCGGAAGACACGCTCCGGATGCGGCATCATGATAGTTACACGTCCGTCGAGATTCGTGAGCGCGGCGATGCCTCCCACTGAACCATTGGGATTTTGGGGGTAACGTTCGGTGGGCTCTCCACGTACATCGACGAAGCGTACGGCGACCAGACCCGCGGTCCGAAGACCCAATTCGGCATCGAGATCTGAGAACTCCGTGCGCCCTTCACCGTGAGCAACCGCGATCGGGACGACCGATCCCTCCATGCCACGGAACAAGATCGACGGACTCTTCTCGATACGCACCATCGAAAGCCGCGCCTCAAACTGCTCGGATCGGTTGCGTACGAACCGAGGCCAATGATTCGCGCCCGGAATGAGTGCCTTCAGGGATGCGAGCATCTGACATCCATTACAGACACCAAGCGCGAACGTGTCGGTGCGTTGAAAGAAGCCCTCGAACATCGCGCGCATGCGCTCATGGAAGAGCACGGACTTGGCCCACCCGCCGCCGGCGCCCAAAACATCGCCGTAAGAAAACCCGCCGCAGGCGACGAAGCCTCGATAGTCGCTGAGCTTCCTGCGGCCTTCGAAAAGGTCCGTCATGTGGACGTCTTCGGCCTGAAAGCCCGCCCGGTGAAAGGCGGCGGCCATCTCGGTGTGTCCGTTGACCCCTTGATCGCGGAGCACCGCAATGCGAGGTCGGGCACCGGAAAGAACAAAGGGCAGCGCAATGTCGTCTTCGAGATCAAACGTGACCCGAAGGCACGAGGCGGGATTCGAAGCTTCGACACGCGCGGCATGTTCTTCGTCCGCGCACCTGCGGTCGTCGCGAAGACGCTGCATCGCGTAGGTCGTCTCCGACCACGCGGCTCGCAACGCGAACCGCGAAACATCGAACACTCGCCGCCCCGAACAAGAAAATGAGACTCGCTCCGTCGATCGCTTCAACAAGCCCAATCGATGAGTAACATCCTGGAGCCGGTGCGCGGCAAAGATCGAAAGACAACGGTCGACGTCGTCGGGCAACACCGCAACGACCGCGCCGAGCTCCTCCGCGAAGAGCACGGCTTGCTCCGTCCCGGCAAGGTCGGGGCCGTCCCGGTCGCTCCTGGATCGAGCGTATGCAGCCAGCGGGCCGATATCGACTGCGAGTCCAGCATCACTCGCGAACGCCATCTCGACGAGCGTGGCGAACAAGCCTCCGTCAGAGCGATCGTGATAAGCGAGAAGCAATCCTTGGGTGTTCAAAGCCTGGACGGCTTCAAAGAAACCTTTGACGCGATGGGCATCATCGAGATCGGGGGCCTTCGATCCAAGTTGTCCGTAGACCTGCGCCAACGCGCTCCCACCGAGGCGATTTGCACCGGCGCCGAGATCGATCAGAAGCAGTACGGCGACGTCATGATCGACATCGACCGCGGGGGTCAGCGAACGCCGAACGTCGACGACGGGCGCGAACGCTGTGACGACGAGTGTCATGGGGGCCACGACCGCGCGCTCAACCCCATCGCGCTCGTCGCACCAGACGGTCTTCATGGACAGCGAGTCCTTGCCCACTGGGATCGCGATGCCAAGCTTCGGGCAAAGCTCTGCCCCGACCGCCTTTACGGCATCGTACAGTCCTGCTTCCTCGCCCCGTTGCCCCGCCGCAGCCATCCAGTTTGCGGAGAGCTTCAGGTCGCCAAGATCGGCGATCGCGGCCGACGCAATGTTGGTGATCGCCTCTCCGACCGCCATACGCGCGGAGGCCGCCGGGTCGAGCAGCGCAAGAGGGGCGCGCTCGCCGATCGCCATCGCTTCGCCGGTGTAAGCATCAAAACCCGTGGCCGTAACCGCCGCGTCCGCCACCGGCACCTGCCAGGGCCCCACCATAGGGTCGCGACAGACCAAGCCGCCGACCGTACGGTCGCCGATCGTCACGAGGAACGTCTTGTCGGCAACGGTCGGCAGGCGAAGCACACGAAACGCAGCTTCCTCGAGGTCGATCGAGTGAAGCGCCGCTTCACCATCGGAACCATGATCAACTTCGGACGCGACGTTCACGTCCTCGCCGACGCGCGCGACCGAAACGTCTCCATCGGGACGTGCCCGGGCGGCAGCAGCACGACCATAGACCCGCTCATCGCGGCGCGTGGCCCGTGGGGGCTTTCCGAAGAGGAGGTCGAGCGACACGTCAATGGGGGTAGAGCTGAAATGCTCATCTTCGAGGCGCAACACCGGGGCATCCGTCGCCTCGCCGACGACAGCGCAGGGGCAACGTTCGCGTTCACACAAGGTCACGAACTGATCGAGACGGTCGCGCGCAATCGCCAAGACGTAGCGTTCTTGCGCTTCGTTGCACCAGATTTCGAGCGGTGTGAGTCCTGGCTCGGCATTCAAGATCGCGCGCAGAGCAAGTCGCGCGCCGCGACCACCACCGTGCGCGAGTTCGGGCAACGCATTCGAGAGTCCACCCGCGCCAACATCATGGATCGAGATGATCGGATTCATGTCCCCCAGCGCCCAACAGCGATCGATCACTTCTTGGCAGCGCCGCTCGAGCTCAGCGTTGTCGCGTTGGACCGAAGCGAAGTCGAGATCTTCACTCGATGCACCCGCGTCGACGGAAGACGCCGCACCACCGCCGAGGCCAATCAACATCGCTGGTCCTCCGAGCACCACGAAACACGCGCCGGCCGGAATCGGTGACTTGTGAATGTGTGACGTTCGGATGTTGCCGATCCCGCCCGCCAGCATGATCGGTTTGTGGTAGCCACGGGCTTCGGTCGACGACGATGCGGGCGACGACGATGCGGGCGACGACGACGTCATCTCGAAGGTGCGGAAGTAGCCGAGGATGGCCGGGCGCCCGAACTCATTGTTGTATGACGCGCTGCCGATCGGCGCCTCGAGCATGATCTGCAGCGGGGACGCGATGCGCGTCGGCCGCCCGATCGTCGTCTCCCACGGCTGGACGGCGCCGGGGATGAACAGATTCGAGACCGAGAAGCCCACGAGCCCGGCCTTCGGTTTTGCTCCGCGGCCCGTCGCGCCCTCGTCTCGGATCTCGCCGCCGGAGCCTGTCGAGGCGCCCGGTGCAGGTGATATCGCCGTCGGGTGGTTGTGGGTCTCGACCTTCATCAACATGCAGACGGGTTCGACGTGGAAGTCGTAGACGCCCGTCTCGGCATCAGGAAAGAAGCGCCCTGCAACGACGCCATCTACGACGGCCGCGTTGTCCGAGTACGCGGAGATCACGCCGCGAGGTGACGCCTCGGTAGAGCGGCGGATCATCTGAAAGAGAGTCGATTCTTGAGGAACGCCATCGATGATGAACTCAGCGTTGAAGATCTTATGCCGACAGTGCTCGCTGTTGGCCTGAGCGAACATCATCAGCTCAACATCCGTCGGGTCGCGGCCCATGCGACCGAACGCATCGAGCAGATAGTCGAGTTCGTCGAGCGACAACGCCAGGCATAGGTTCGCGTTGGCCTCCTCGAGCGCATCTCTTCCCCGCGCGCCAAGCGCGATCGTTTGAAACGATCGGGGCTCCTGATGCAGGAAGAGCCTCTCCGCCTGATCCAAGCCCTCGAGGACGCTCTCCGTCATGGGATCGTAGAAGCCGTCGAACGTCGCGTGCTCGTCGGCGGGGCGCACCGCGTGCGTCACCCGCCACTCGATTCCGCGCTCGATGCGCGTCACGGATTTCAAGCCGCAGATCTGAGCAACGTCGGTCGCCTTCGATGACCACGGCGAGATGGTCCCGATTCGGGGCACCACCCAGAAGCGCTGCGTGCAGCCATCCGCTTCGATACGTTCATCGTCACGCTCGCCATTGGGCGCATCCGATGGGCCATGCGATGGGCCATGCGTTGGGCCATAGGTTACGAGCGCCTCGAGGACCTCGCGCCCACGCCGGTCGAGCGGGCCCGCGATCTGCACGAAGTGGAGATAGCGCGCATCGATCGCGCGGATTGTCGGATGTCGAACCTTGAGCTGGTCGAGCCTCTGAATGCGACGAGCGGGCGAAAACAAGGCCCCACCTTGGATCGTGAGCATCGTGGGGGGAGCATGCCACTAAGGCGCGAAGGCGTGTAGCACGCAGTTGGATTTCCGGCGTGCTTGTAGTCTTGGGTAAACCCACCGGTTCGTGAAGCAACGCGCGACATGCGCGCCGCTCTCGCAAACGTTGGCAAGCTCGGTGTTGAGGGCCGCGGACTTCATGTTACGGGAAGATCGATGCATCCAAAGCCCGCGAGACGACGCCCTGCCCGACGCGCCGGCGGCGTCCCTGGCCCAGTCCCCGCGCGAGACGACCAAGTCAGCATCACCCTGCCCCGCGCACTGGCCATCGGCATCACCAGCGCAACGGCCATCGCACTCGCATGGCCATCGACCGCCCAGGCCGATGGCTTCGAAAATGTAGCCGCCGGCGCACGAACCGCTGCCATGGGCGGGGCGGCCATTGCGGGGGGATCGGATTCGGCGATGCCCACGCTCAACCCGGCCGGTCTGGCGCTCATCCCGGGGTCAGTACTCTCTGTGTCGGCTTCGCTTTACCACTTGGGGCTCGTCACGGTCCCGCACTTCGTCTCCGACACCGACGAGATCTCAAGCCAATGGGGCACCCTCAGCCTCTCGCAAAAGGGCATACGCTCGCTCGCGTTCAGCAGCTTCCCTTCGAGCATTGCTTACTTCTGGCACCTCGGGTCGGCCGAGAGCCCACACGTATTGGCGGCTTCATTGACGGTGCCACGAAACCTCAAGCGTCGGTTCTCAGAGAACTACGAGTTCCTTGGCGAGGGCGTCGCCATCAAGGAAAACCAAACAACATTGATCGACGAACAGCAGTATCTGGCCGCCCTCTCGTGGGGCGCCGGCTTCGACGACCTGCGCCTCGGGTCATCGCTGTTGCTTGGGTGGACGTCCTTCGTGCGCACGTCCGAGCGGAGCGACCTTGTCGTGCTCGGAACCGGCGGCTTTCAGCGGGGACAAACACGAGAGAGTCGCGCCGAGAACAGCGTCGACGCTGGGCTCATGGTCGGCGTTCAGTACGACGTGCTGCCTTGGCTTCGGGTGGGCGCAACGGCTCGCTCCCCGTCACTCCATGTCGCGGGTCGGTTCGAGGGTTCGGTCGACAACACGGGCATCCCGGATCAAGGCGACACACTGATCGCGACAACCCAGAGCCACGGCGAAGCGACCCGAGGCATTCCGCTCCGCTTCGGGCTCGGCCTCGAGGCGAGGTTTGAGGATTGGAGTGTGGCTCTCGATG
Source organism: Deltaproteobacteria bacterium (assembly GCA_016713425.1). GTDB lineage: Bacteria > Myxococcota > Kuafuiibacteriia > Kuafuiibacteriales > Kuafuiibacteriaceae > JADJPE01. The sequence continues at coordinate 1,082,823 of JADJPE010000005.1, forward strand.
GACAGGTCTTTCTTCCCCGCACGCTCGAGTTCGCACTCGAAGGTCGAAGCATCAACTCCTCGATCGGCGGCGCCGCCGACCGACCCGATTTCGACGTCGAGATTCGCAGCCGAGCTCGACTCAATCCGGTGATCAACGCCGCGGTTGGATGTGAGTATCGAGTCACAGAATCGAACTGGATTCGCGCCGGTCTGTTCACCGATTTCTCGGCGCTCGAGCCGACGAGCGAACAGCTCGAGCGTCTTCCCGCGATCCGAGGTCCGGTCCCTCCGGGAATATTCTTCGAGCTACCCGTGCATCGCTTCGGTGCAAGCGTTGGCTGGGGGACGAAGGTGGGCGTCATCGACACCACGTTGGGCATTCGCGGCTCATACGGCCATGGACGAACCCTTCGTGTCGTCCCGGATCAGCGCTACGATCGCACGCACGCCATTGAGTCGACCGACGTCACCGTTCTCGAGGGTGCCGCGTTCTTGAGCGCGGCACTCGACGTATCGGAGGCGGCCGGCGGGCTCATGGACCACGTGGGGACGATGGGGGAGTAGGCGTGGTGGAAGAGCGGCATGGCGGAGTGCGACATGGCGGCATGGCGGCGTGGCGGCATGGCAGAGTCGCGGTGTCGCGGGCGTGCAAGCCGCGAAGAGGCGCCAGAGCAAGGTCCGGGCCTGAGCGTAGGAGTCGATGGATGAAGATTTGCATGCGTGATGCACGGCGGCTTGGTTGTACGATCCTGCTCCTGGCTTGTTTTTTTTCGACCGCGTGTCTCGAGGCAGACGAGACGCTGCTCTGCAAGGATGACGACGATTGCCCAACGGGCGAAACGTGCGAACTCGTGTCGGGGCTCTGCTCGCCGAGCGCATCGGTTTCGCGTTTCCCATCGGATCTCGAGACGGGTCGCTTCGGTAGCTCAGGCGCCTTCGACTGCCCGATCGTGGAACCCGCAAGCCCAGGCGAGGCCCTGCCCGTCGTCGCACCCGGACGGGCGACCGTCTTACTCTCGATCGATGAACGCCAATCCTTCTGCGACGATGCAACCGCAATCGACACCGCACTCGGTCCGCGGACAGACGCCGTGTCGAGCTTACGAACGGGCTGCATCGTCTCGAGGCGGTCGCTTCTCTCCGTCGGTCGACCGGGCGAGCAAACGTCTTTGACGCTCTATCAGCTCGAATTCTCGCAAATTGACACGACGGCGGACAACCCGATCACACGCCTCACCTTCCATCTTCGTGGGGGCACCGATGGACGGCCTTCCGTTCGAAACCTTTCTTTCCCCGCTGACATGAGTGCCCAGTTCCAGGAGCGCTGCACATCGAGGCGCGGTGCAGGCGCCGGCACGACTGAGCTTACGTTGGTGGCGGTCGGCGACGAGGGCGACTTTGAGATCACCGGCATCGAGAACGGACGCGTCCTTGGACACTTCGACGTAAGCCTTTCGCTCGTTCGCAGGGCCGAGGCCGAGTTTGGGGAGCGCTGCACGCTGCCGCGTGATTGCTCGGCCTCGGTCGGAGGATGTGCGATCGAGGAGCTCGCGACTGCGGAGTGCATCTCGGGGACATGCGTACCCGACCAGGAAGACCCGTCGCTCGGGTTCTGCAGCGCGCGCTGCGATACCTCAGACGATTGCCGCACAGCCGAAGACGGAAGCGCATACTGCCTCGTACGGTCAGGCGAAAGCGGTGGCCGATGCATAAGGTTGTGCGATCCAAGCAAGGAAAACGACGCGTGCGCAGCCGATGACAGCGGCTGTTGCCCGGCTGGGTCGAGCTGTCGAAGCGGCAGCGACTTTCCCGAATTCTTCGGTGAGCCTGGCCCCCCCCGGTGCCTGGATGAATGCATCCCAACACGTTCGTCGCCCAATCCACCGGATCACTGCGCTCGTCCAACATCGAGTCTCAACGATGGCGGCGTCCCGAGAGCGGACGGTGGCCTTCCGCCACCGCCCGACGCAGGCGTGGTGCCGCAAGACGGTGGCCTTCCGCCACCGCCCGACGCAGGCGGCGTGCCACGAGACGGTGGCCTTCCGCCACCGCCCGACGCAGGCGGGGTGCCGCAAGACGGTGGCCTTCCGCCACCGCCCGACGCAGGCGGGGTGCCACAAGACGGTGGCCTTCCGCCACCGCCCGACGCAGGCGGCGTGCCGCAAGACGGTGGCCTTCCGCCACCGCCCGACGCAGGCGGGGTGCCGCAAGACGGTGGCCTTCCGCCACCGCCCGACGCAGGCGGTGCCAGCTCCTTGCTCGGCGTTGAATGTGCGGGCGCGTGCCCGGCGGGCTTCATCTGCGCCTCCACGAACCTCGCCGGCTCGGCGACGACCGGATTTTGCACCAAGCCCTGTCCAGCGGTCTTCTCCGACGACGTGTGCCAAGTTGGATATCAAGGCGTCGGCGTGCCTGTCTGCGGCCTTCGGGTGCGCGACGTCGTCATGGGCGGCGAGCCCCAGCTCGCGTGCGTCGTCGCGTGCGGTCAACAATTCGAGGGAACCGACGGACAATGCCCGGCCGGCCTCACCTGCCGCGATCTGGTACACGACGCGACACGAACCCGCCCACCCGATGGCACGGCCGACTTCTGTAGCGACTAGGGCACGGCCTCTCACGCACCACGGTCACGCGATCACGAGACGAGATTGATCATCAACCGCAACAAGCGTGCGTCCGCAAACCGAGGCCAACACGGAGTGCAGTGACCGGCGATAAGGCTTCGACCTAAGATGCAACAAAAAAACGTGTCGGGGGCAAATCCTACCTCGCACGCGCACCTCAATCGGAGTAGAAGGGGTGCCGTTATGACCTTTGTCGTCGCTGAGCCCTGCATCAAATGCAAGTACACAGACTGCGTGGATGTCTGCCCCGTGGACTGCTTTCATGAAGGCAAGAACTTCCTGGTCATCGATCCGGATGAGTGCATTGACTGCGGTGCGTGTGAACCAGAATGCCCAACCACGGCGATTTTCGCCGAGGACGACCTACCTGAGAAGTGGTCGGAGTACACCGAGCTCAACGCGCGCCTCACAGCCCTGTGGCCGGTGATCAGCGCGAAGAAAGACGCGCTGCCGGAAGCCGACGAGTTCAAAGAGGTTGAGAACAAGCGAGACATGCTCGACGAGACGCCCGAGTCCTAGGCTCGGTCGTCTTCGATGCCCGATCCTTACTTCGTTGCGCCTGCAAGCTCTCTTGAATTGTTGGTCGCGGCAGACAGGTTCGGAACTCGTTGATTGGTTCGTCGGCGACTGACGCCCTTCGCTTCATTGGTTCCGGCGGAGCCAACCGTGCGATGGAAGCCGAGCTGAAGCGGTTGGTGCCGCGCGCCCTGCCCGGTTTTCGGCTAGCCAAGCCGCTTCGCGCGGATGAACAGACGCTCATATATCCATTCTCGGCAGATCTCGCGTGGGCCTCGGTCCACTATCTTCGGACAAGCTCTCGGGTCCTCTGGGACATCTACCAGCTTCAGGCTCTGCGACTCGATCCACTGTATGCGTCCGTGCGCGCACTCGTCGAATCGGACGCGCGGCCGTGGCTCGAAGACGGGGCGACGATCTCCGTCGACGCACGCAACGTCGCTGACTTCCCGGCGAGTCCGCTCCAACTCCGCGGCACCATCAAGAACGCCGTGATCGAAGGCGCGGCCGCACGCGGCGTTCGCCTCACCCTCGACCAAGACGAGCCGCGCCTCCCGTTGGTGCTTCGCGGGCTTGGTGGCGACTTGACGCTCTCGATCGATCTCGCAGGACGGAGCATGCATGCCCGCGGATATCGCCTTCATGTCAGCGATGCGCCGCTCAAAGAGACGCTTGCCGCGCAAATGCTGATGCTCTCGCGATGGGATGCTCGCACCGAAGCCCTCGTCGATCCGATGTGCGGCGCGGGTACGATCGTCATCGAGGCGGCCGCGATGGCGGATGGTGCACCGACGTGGACAGCGGATCGTAGCCCGACGATCGACGACATCGAACCTTTCCGCTCGACGCCCCACAAAGCGCTTGAGGTCCTATTTCCGGGGCCCAAGGCGCCCATCGTCGGCAACGACATCGACGAGGGCTGTATTCGAGCCGCCGAGGGAAATCTCGCGCGCGCGGCACTAAACCCTAAAGTCACGTTCCACCGCGGTGACTTCGCCGATCTCGATCTTGGTGCCATCGCCGACGAGGCGAGCTCCAGAGGGGGTCTCATCCTGACAAACCCACCGTACGGCGAGCGCCTCGAACCGGACGCGAGTGGAAAACTCGAAGCGCTTTATCGATCCTTCGCCCGCTGGTGCGAAAACCAGCGCGGGAACTGGCGCGTCGGCATGCTCAATGCGCATCCGAGCTTCGACGAGATCGTCGGGTGGAAGCCGCGAATGCGAAAACCCATGTCGAATGGCCCGCTACGCGCCTACTTCTCGATCTACGATCGATGACGCCACGCCGACGCCGAAACGGCAGACGCCGAAACGGCAGACGCCGAAACGGCAGACGCCGACACGGCAGACGCCAACACAGCCGACGCTGACACCCCGACGCCGACGCCGCCGACGCCGTCTCGCCAGCCAAACAAGAACGCTTGGCGCGCCTGCGAGAGCGGAGTAGCTTGTCGCCCGTGAGCACAAACGTCGCCAACTTCAACGCGGGTCCAGCAGGACTACCTCGGCCCGCCCTGGTTCAAGCCGCCGAAGAGCTGGTCGACTTCGAGTCGACGGGCATTTCGATCATGGAGCACTCCCACCGCGGAAAGGCCTACGAGCGCGTGCACAACGAAGCGATCGAGCTGTTCCGGTCGCTGCTCGGGGTGCCAGACAGCCACGAGGTCCTGTTCCTGCAAGGCGGAGCATCCGGCATGTTCGCGCTCTTGCCGATGAACTTTCTCTCCGACGGCGGCTCGGCCGACTACGTGGTCACCGGCACATGGTCGGAGAAGGCGCTCGAGGAAGCCTCGCTCATCGGCACGACCAAAGTCGCCGGAAACGGCGCGAACGCGGACGGCAAGTTCACGCGGATCCCGAGCCAAGCCGAGCTCACGCTCGATCCGGGGGCGAAGTATCTCCACATCACCTCGAACAACACGATCGCGGGCACGCAATATCGTACGTTTCCTAAGCCCCCCTCGGCGAACATACCCCTCGTCGCCGACATGTCGTCGGACATCCTATCCAAGCCGATCGATGTCTCGAAGTTCGGGCTGATCTACGCCGGCGCCCAGAAGAACCTCGGTCCTTCCGGGGTGACCGTCGTGATCGCATCCAAGGACTGGATCGTTCAAGGTTCGAAGCGCATCCCAAAGATCTTCCGCTTCGCCACCCATGCGGCCAACAACTCGCTCTACCACACCCCTCCGACGTTCGGCATCTATCTGATGCGCAACGTCCTCCGGTGGGTCCGCGATCAAGGCGGCGCAGCCCAAATGGCCAAGCGCAACGAAGACAAGGCGCAAGCCTTGTACGCTGCGATCGACGGGAGCCATGGCTTCTACACATGCCCAGTCGAGAAGGACGCGCGGTCGCTCATGAACGTCGTATTTCGGCTTCCGTCGGAAGATCTCGAGAAGAACTTCGCGAAAGAAGCAGAGGCATCGGGCCTCATCGGCCTCAAGGGACACCGAAGCGTCGGAGGAATGCGCGCCTCGATCTACAACGCCGTCGGACGCGCCGAGGTCGATCGGCTCACGTCGTTCATGGCTGAGTTCCAGAAGCAGAACAGCTAGCTCCAAAGACGAAGCGGCGAGATAAACGGCTACTCGTCATGACGCCCACCCCGTCCGTCACACCTTGGTCTCGCCCTTCATCTCGACCCTGACCCTCGCACACAACGCCATTCAATCGCATGTGTCCACCGACCCGTGTGGCGCGACACCGGGAGCGCAAACGATTGCGCTTACGGGAACATGGATGACGGAGCCAGTCGGCGCTGCGGAACACACATCGGAAGCCAGAGCACCCTCACCCGCGTTCGATCGCATGACTAAGCATCTGTGACGCACACAGCGTCCTCTCCCTGCCGTCCCGTGGCTCAGTTGACGACGCTTCGGACGACGGGTACCCGGACAGCCTCGACGCTCGAGGGCGTCGACCGCAGGAAGAAGCAACCAAGGCAACAACGGACATGAACCCAAGATACATACGATCGATCGCGTCCGGACCCGCGCGAACGCGTCAGACCGGCCGAAATGGTCTGACCAACACGGCATAGGATCCAAAGAGAAGGGGAGACACGCATGCGCTCATCTGTATTCGTTCCAGTCGCTGCCCTCTGTGCAGCAAGCCTCGCGGGCTGCGGAAGCAGCGCGAGCAAAGAAGAAGCCGTCGCAGCCTGGGGCGCAACCCAGGTCGCGCTCGCCAAAGCGGCATCGGCGGCAGCTCAATCAAGCGGCCTTTCTGCAACTGAACGCCCATTGACCGTCAGCGCTTCCAACGTTTCGTGCGGCGGTGGCGGCACCCTCGGCGTCACCGGAAGCTATGAGACGGGCGGCACCGGAAGCTACTCATTCGATCTCGGCGTCACTTTCGATGGCTGTGTCGAAACGGGCCTCACGATGACGGGCGACATCAACTACGCGACCGACTATCAGCTTGGGAGCAACTACACGCTCTCCAGTGCCACGATCACGATGACGGGCTCCGTGGACTATTCAGGCCAAATCGACGCGAGCTGTGATTTCGATGTCACCATCAGCGGGAACGCCACGAGCTGGTCGATCTCCGGTAGCATCTGCGGAATCGATGTGAAAGAGGCCGGCATCTCCTACTACGGCGGCTAGGCAAGAGATCATTGCGACCATCCATCAGGCGTGGCAAGAACGCCACGACATGTTCTCTCGTCTGCGTGCACGGCTCAACAAGCAGTGGTTCGACCATCGTTGCGGTGAGATCACGCTCACACCACCGGTCGTCTGTGAGCCGGAGAGCCCGGTCGTATTCCTGACGCAGATCTATCACAGAGACGTCGTCATGTTTCTCTTCGCGGCGAAGTCCCTCGCCCAGCATCTAAGGCCACGCTCATTCGTCGTCGTCGACGACGGCCTGACCGGAGAAGACCTCGCCCTGCTCACCTACCATCTGTCGAACGTACGCTTCGTCCAACCCTCAGAGGTCGGACTCGGTCCCTGTCCGAGCGAGGGCACATGGGAGCGGCTCTTGGCCATTATGGACATCGTCGGGGACAGCTACGTCATCCACCTCGACGCCGACACGCTTACGATTCGCCAACCGACCGAGGTCCTCGACGCGGTCTCGAAGAATCAAAGCTTCACGCTCGGAACGAGCCGGGGACAGTCCATCACCCCGCTCAAAGAGTCCGCGTCGCTTGCCGAACGTTTCCGACGCCGCGCCGACGCGCAGATCCGCGCCGAGCGGGCCTTCGCCCGTTATCCGGGCCGCGAGCGCCTCAAGTATGTGCGAGGGAGCTCGAGCTTCACAGGGTTCGCTCGGGGGCAATTCACGCGGACCGAGGCCGAGACCTTCTCTAAGAACATGGCCGAGCTCATCGGCGAATCCGCCTGGCGCGGTTTGGGCCGAGCCAGTGAGCAGATCGCCTGCAACTTCCTGATCGCCAACGCACCGGATGCGCGCGTTCTGCCGCTCGAACGCTACCCAACATTCGAAGGTCGAACCGGCATCGTGAACGACGCCGCATTCGTGCACTTCGTGGGCACGCATCGCTTCAAGCGGGGACTCTACGTTCGGCTCGGGCGTCGATTGATTCGGCGGCTCAAAAAGGCCTGACCCGCCTCACCCGCGCATTCGCTGCAATATCTCAGCGCGTTTCTCATTGCGCCGCGCCTCGACGTCCGCGAGCGAAGCTCGGGTCATGATCGCGTGCGCCTCCTGAAACGCGACCGCATTTTTCAAGATTGGGCGCTCGTAGTTCGCCGCCCGATCTCGAAGGTCCGTCTCTTCGTCGATCCGGAGCTCGACTTCACCCTCGGGGAGGAACACGGTTGTCCATCGCTCCCCGGCGGCAACCTCGAGCGGTTCGCTACGAACCACTTTGTATGTTCCTCCGCGAGGGTGAAGACGCAGCGAGGGGATCGTGCTCAAGACGTCGAAGCCGTGGTCGGAGATCAGATCGTGCGCACGCGTCCCGATGAGCACCGAATCGCGGATCTTGCCTTCGCCCGTAAGCTCCACGTCGATGAGCACCGAGTTCTCGAGCTGAATACGAGGCGAGATCACGCAATCGCCCACCACGAGATTGCCTCGCTCATCGCGCTCTCGGTCAATGCCGGCCATCGCGCGAGCAACCTGACCGACCTCATTGGACGCGCCAAGCGCCATGTAGAACTCGAAGATCTGACGGTGCTGACCGACGTCTCCCCAGAACTGATCCTCGAAATCAAGCGCCATCATAGAGATGGGCCGCCCATGCATCGCCTCGAAGGCGTCGAGCGCACGGCGAAGACGCTCGAGGACGTCGGGCATGCTCGTGGCAAGCTTTCGCATCGCGCTGCTCTCCGATGTCACGACGTCCCAGGCCTCGGCGCGCGAAGCCGGATGGGAGATCGCCGCGATGGTCAACGCGGTGAAGAGTTGAGGATCAAGATCCGGCCGGCTGCGGCGGTCCGCCGTAGAGTCGTTCACGTCACGGGTGAACTCAGCAAGCAAGACATCCAACAGGGCACGCGAAAGGGCGATGGAACCGAGGTTCACGCCGCCAAAGAGCGCTCCGTCACGTCGCTGCAGAAGACCACGGTCCGCGAGCCGCTCCATCTCAGCGAGCGGCCGACGCGGAATGAAGGCAGTAACTTCGCCTGCCGCACTGACGCCGACCCAGTCTTTCGCTTGCGCCGATTCATCGGTCAGACGCTGCATGGACACGAAACGAACAACATCGGCTTGCGCGAACCGTGGGTCGGAGCCATCTAGATCCTTCGTCGGAATCTGAACCTCGTCCCCCCACTTGACGACGATGCCGTCAAAACCGCTGCGGCGAAGATAAGCTTCGACCGGTGCAAAGTATTGAAGCGCAAGCTCTACCATCGGCAGATAACGCGGCCCTGACGACGAGCCATCTCGGACATAGGAAGACATCGCCGGCTTCTGTCCTAAGTCGGCCTCGGTGAACGGCGTGGCCCGGCTCCCCTCACCGAAAACGAAAGCGACCAACGCGCCCAGACCCGGCTCGAACAGCGCCTTCATGCGCTGCCACAACAGGAGAACGCCAAACGCCTGGTTGACGGGGAGATCTTCGTGAAACGAGACGACCGTCTTCGCACGCAACCGAGGCTTCGCCTCCTCCATCGCGCATTGCCAAAAATCACGTGCCTCCGACGAGCCACAGACCGTGCCGACCAGGGCCGGCGGCTCGCCCGAGGCAAACAAGGCCCTGGTTCGCGCCACGTTCCTCAGCGCACCCGAAAGCGCACCTTCGCGGACGCCAGCGGGGTCTGAAGGGTCTGCCTTATCCGTCATCGCGCCGGTCAACATAGCCGCGGCGGGGCCTCGGCAAAAGCCCTTCGCCGCCACAAAGACGCGGCTCAGCCAACATAATCCTGGGCGCTCACGTTCCAAAGTCGGCGCTCGACCGTCGCCCGGCGGGCAACGACGTCGATGTTGTAGATGTTGTATCCCGCATGAGCGAGGTCGGTCGCGCTTCCGGCGCAAAAGATGGGCCGGTGCATCGTCGGCGTCTCGGTCGAAAACGGAGCGTGGAGATGTCCGTGGACAATGAGGTCGACGTAAGCACGCGGGTCATCGACGATCTGGAGCAACTCGGCCCAATCTCGAAGACCATGCAGCCGCCGGTCGGGCTCTCCCGTCGATCGAAGAATTCCATAATGAAGAGCGATGACCACGTATTCATGCCGAAGCGCGGGGTCGGTGAGCATCGCGACGAGGCGATGCCGTTGTTCCTCGCCGAGAAGGCCCGAGGCGTCGATGAGCGACGTCGGTCGAGCCGCATCGAGCAGAATGAGGGTCACGCCACCGCCAAGTCCTTTTCGATGCGGAAAGGCGCCGTCGGGCGCCGACAATGACCCGAGCGCGGTCTCAAAGCGCCGCTCCGTCTTCGCCATCTCGAAATAACGGTCGTGGTTGCCAGGAATGATTGTGTGTCGCTCCGGATGCAGAAGGCGCTCGCCGTACAAGCGCGCGCATCGGCTGAACTCTTCGAGATAGCTCATCGAAGTGACGTCGCCGGTACAGAGCGCATGGTCGACCTGCTGCCGATCGATGTCGTCGAGAAGCGCTGCGATTCGGACTTCTACGTCCTTGAATCGACGGCGGCGCCCACCGAGCAAGTAGTTCATCCCGCCCGCGACTCGCTTGGTTGCCCACCCCTCGAATCGTGGCCGAATCGTCATGTGGATGTCGGAGTAGTGCGCGAGTCGCATCATCGTTCATCGAACCATGGCGGCCGGAAGTGCTCGAGAAAAAGTCGGTGGTCATACTTGAGGAAGATGCGATCGCGGTCGACGATCGTAAGCATCTCGTCAACGAGGGCCATCCGAGCCTGAATGTCGGCGTCTCCGCTCTTGCCCTCGAGCGACAGAGCCTGGCGAACGATGTTGAACCGATCCAAGTGCCGACGGACCTGGGCCTCCGCATATCCGACCGATGTCCCCATCGTCAAAATGAACGGCCAATCGCTGGCGCTCGCGAGCAGCAGCTCGCGGCCGAGCAAGTTGAGGTACGTGCTCTGAAGCGTCGAAGGCGTCGGATAGCGGGCCAAGACGCGCTGAAGCTCGGCTGAGGCCTCCGAGATCGCTTCAAAGATCCAGTCATTCTTCTCGTTCAGCCAAACCTCACCGTATCCGCCCGCGCCCCAGGAACTCATCGAAGGCTGGGCGGCCTGGAAGTCGAGACCAGAGTGAATCACGTCCGTCGGAGTCGACACGCGAAAGACATCTTGGTCATAGATCGCCTTGCGCATGACGAGGTCGAGAAACTCAGGCCCTTCCGCCCACCAGTGTCCGAACAATTCGGCGTCGTAGGGCGCAACGATGACCGGCGACCGCCCCATGACGCGCCGCCAGTGGTCGATTTGGTGAGTCCGATTGAAGACGAAGTTTCCCGCGTGCGTGTCGGCCGCCTCGAGGGCTGCGACGCGGTCGTACGGTTCCTTCTCGTCGAGGGGGACGTGTCGCGCCGAGATGCGATGGTACTTGAGTCCCACATTCCGTCGACCTCCGTCGGGCAGGACGAAGCCTTCGAGATCTTCGGCTGGGAGATCGTGCCCCGCATCTCGATAAAACTCGAGGTACCGGCCATCGCCCGGGTAGCCGCTGTCGGCGCTCCAAACCTGCTGGGACGACTCAGGGTCCCGCGGGAACGCCAACACACCGCTTGGACAGACGATGGGCGACATCGTCCCGTGCACAGGCGCGGGATCGGCATTGAGCACGCCGTGCGCGTCGACAAAGAAGTAACAGAGACCCTCGTCGGCCAGAAATTGGTCGAGACCTCTGTAGTAGCCGCACTCGGGCAACCAAATGCCCGGCGGATGTCGGCCAAAATGCGTGCGGTGAGCGTCGACGGCAATCCGAATCTGTGCACGCACGAACGCGGGATCGGCGGCGAAGTGAGGAAGAAACGCGTGGGTTGCCGAGCAGGTCGCGAGTTCGAGAATGCCCTCATCCTGCAGCCTCGCGCACGCGCCGAGAAGGTCTCTCGAATACACGTCGTTGAAGGTGTGCGCGCACCGGTTGAGGCGTTCCAAATGCATCGCGGCCGTCGATGCGAATCGTGAGTCGTGCCGAGTTCGCCTGACCTCCTTTTCCGCCAACCGAATCAGTCGCTCGAGGCGAGTGCGGTATCGCTTCATCAGGAGCGAGTCAGACAGCATTTCTGAGAGCGGCGGTGACACCGACATCGTGATGCGGGCCGGATGCTTCGCCGAAAGCCAAGCATCCATCTTCATCAGCATCGGAAGATAGGTCTCGGTGATCGCTTCGTAGAGCCAGTCCTCTTCCAGGAAGTCCTCATGCTCAGGATGGCGAACGTACGGAAGATGGGCGTGCAAGAAAAAGACGAGATGCCCAGTCGGAAGACTGCGGACCTCCGGCGACTTCACGCGTGAGGTCCTCGGCGCCCAAACGTATCCGAGGCGACCGTATGCGAACTCGGCAGTCCCCCGCCCGCGCCAAGCGCGCTCGGGGTCGCGCCGTCGACTCGCGCGCTCACTTCGCCGACGTGCGCGCTCACTTCGCCAACGTGCGCGCTCACTTCGCCGACGTGCGCGCTCACTTCGCCAACGTACGCGCTCACTTCGCCAACGTACGCGCTCACTTCGCAAACGTACGCGCTCACTTCGCAAACGTACGCGCTTGCCGGCTGAGCGCGCGAGCTTGCGCCGTCGATATGCGCGCTCACTTCGCCGACGTGCGGCCTCACTTCGCCAACGTACGCGCTTGCCGGCTGAGCGCGCGAGCTTGCGCCGTCGACATGCGCGCTCACTTCACCGACGGGCGCGCTCACTTCGCTAACGTACGCGCTTGCCGGCTGAGCGCGCGAGCTTGCGCCGTCGACATGCGCGCTCACTTCGCCAACGGGCGCGCTTGCCGGCTCGACGAGAAGGCTCGCTTGCTCGGTCGCGGGCGCACGGGTGCTCAGCGTCGGCGCGAGAATGTTCGGCATCGGCCCGGAATGGCCCGCATCACCAGCCGACGCACACGCACCCATTTGCGGGTCAGTCCCAGCACGCGCTTCGATCAAACGTCGCGCCTCGCGGGCTCGCGGAGACAGGGGAACCGCCGCCGCCGAACGAAACGTTGAACCGGTAGCCTCAGCCTCGGCTTCAGCCGCGCGGTTCGGCGGCGCTACACACGCGTTCGATGCTGAGCGCCGCCCGCCGCCAGCCTGGGCCCGCTGGGCAAGCAGGCAGCGAAGATGTTCCGCGCCAATAAAGGTCGGGGTTGGGCTCGGTCGCTCGGGGCCAGCCGAGGCGGCCAGCACCATCGACGACCGAAGGCGCTCGATCGTTCGTCCGTCCATGGCCGTCACCTGTTCGATGTACGCAACGAGCGGATGTCGCGATGCAGGGAGTCGAAAATACCGGCGGCCCTCGGACAACGCCTCGAACTGCAGAACTTCGGACACCACCACGACCCCCGTTGACGACTCAACGATTCGAAGCCGAATCGTCGCCTCGTCGCGCGGTCTTGCTTCTTCTGAGAGCTTCCACGAAACGAAACCCCAGGCGGGATCGCGCGCCACAAGAAGGAGTCGCTCCCTCGACGCATCCGGCACCGCGTAACGGTGACTCGGGGAGAGCTCCGAATGATCGCACGGTCGCGGCGGGTGCGCAGTCGTGGGCGTGCCTGTGCTGGGTGTGCTGAGAGGCCGCATGAGGCTCGGACTCATGGACGGTCTGGGAGACACTGGCGCGGATGGGGGCCCGGGCGGTGCCCCTTTTGGCATCATCGTGGAGAGCGACGTCGACAGCGTCGTCTCGGGCTCGGCTGAGCTCGGCGACCCCCGCCCCGCCTGGGGTGTCGTTTGTACCGGCCGGCCGGCCACGAGGCTCACGACACGATCCATCACCACAATTCCCAAGTGCTTGATTCGGCCATGCTCCCGGGGCGCATCGAGCGAACGGGCAGCCAGCGCAACACGACCCAAAGAAGGCCACGCTCGTCGCCCTGCTTCGTCGTCGAAGCGCATGTTTTCCCGACCTAGCACGCGGATCCACACGTGGCGACGCTTTCCACACACGCAAAGCTTTCCGGTGGGCGAGAGGTCTGGGATGGTTGCGCCCAGTGAGCGTCGACACCTCCCGCGCGCTGGCGGTCATTCTGCTCGCGCTCATTAGCCTGCTGATCACCCTGATTCTGAGGCGGCCAAACCGTCTCTTCAGCGGAGGTCGGCACGCCCTGCCACAGAAACTCGATCTCGTCCCCCTCGAGAGCGACCAGGTGAACGAAGAGGCTTCGCAGTTGTTGGGTTTTCTTGAGGGGCGCCTCCGAGGATTCGGCTTCGAACGGGCGGGTCCCATCTCGCAGGCTCTCAGGCCCGACCGCTCGAAATATCGGTATCTTGTCGTTCCCTTCGTCCAGGCTGATGAAGCCACGGTGCTGCTCACGGCCGTCGAAACGGCGGCCCACGCTCGGGCCGAGCTGATGCTCCATTTCGTGACGCGCATGTCGGGTGACCGGACTGTCGAGACGTCGACTCTAACCGGCCTTGGTGAAATTCCGCCGCCGCCGGGGGTCGAGCTCGTTGTTGTCCTCGATGCGGGTTCGGTGGACGAAATCTGGAGCCTGCACCGACGCGCCCTTACGCGCCATGCGCGGCGCGAACGCATGCCCACGGCGGGCGCGGACTGCATTCCCCTGGCGACGGCGACCTACGCGGCTTGGATCCAAGCCGCCGTCCGTGCACAACGCCTCCGACTCGGAAAGCCGGGGACCTACCGAATCCGGACCCGCCCGCGCAGCACCGTTTGAAAGTCCCGTGAGGGCCATCATAGACCATCCGCGACTATCCAAGGCGCGAGCCTGGACGGTATCTCAGGGTGTCAGTCAGACGAGGCATTCACAGCCATGAGAACCACAAACCACACAGAAACCTCACCCGGGCATCACCGCCCAACCCGTACCCTCTGGATGACGCTTGCGCTCTCGCTCACACTCGCACTCGCCACCCAGACGCTCACGGCATGTGCGAGCTTCTCGACGCACATGACGGCGCGCCCCACCGAAAAAGGGAAGACCGAGCTGGGGGCGAACGTCGACGTCTTGGTGACGCGTGCGAAAGACACGCAGGAACTTCTCGTCATGCCCGTTCCGGAGATCTCACTGCGCTACGGTTTCAGCGACCGCGCAGACTTCGGCGGCAAAGTGTCGCTGAGCAAAGCGGGCGGCGAAGTCAGCAGCCGCATTGCGTTGGTCCGGAGCGATGTCTTCGACCTCGCGGTCGTTCCGGCCGCTGGCCTCGCGGCCGGCTCGGTGACGAGCGACAAGAACGTCGGCGTTCTCGTGTCGTTCGGACTCCCGGTCCTCGCCAACATCCGACTCGGCGATACCGGCGATCTCGTCTTGGGAGGCAAACTCCACGCCCACTTTGGCACCGTCGAAGACGACACATCGAGCGACGGCACGGGTGGCACGAGCAGCAGTGCGCCGGTCGGTTCCTTCATGCTCTACCCAGGCTGGGTCGTCGGGCTCAACCTCGAGCTCTCCGATACCTTTGCCGTCATGCCCGAGATCAATGTGCTGTTCCCTTACGATCCGGAGGAGAACAGCTTCGCCAAGCCGCTCTTTCAGGGAGGCATCGGCTTCACGTTCGGCATCTGAAGCCACGGCCCTGTGGACCCTACGACCAAAGCCATCGTCCTCGCGCTTGTCGGCGCGAGCCTCAGTTCACCGCCGAAAAGCCGCGCTTTCTAAGAAGCGCGGCGACGCTCGGATCGCGACCTCTGAAGCTTCGGTAGGCCTCGCTCCGATCGGTCGAGTTCCCGGGCGCCAAGATGAATTGACGCAGCTTTTCGGCGGTGTCTCGATCGAACACATTTCCGGCCTCAGCAAAGGCCTCCCGCGTGTCGGCGTCCATCACCTCCGACCAAAGATAGCTGTAGTAGCCGGCGGAGTAGGCGTCGCTCGTGAAGAGGTGGTTGAACTGCGGGAGCCGATGGCGCATCGCGACTTCCTTCGGCGCCCCCATCTTCTCGAGCGTTTCGCGCTCGAATGCGTCCGGGTCGACCTTCCCATCGGCCCGCGTATGGAGCGCCATGTCCACGATCGCCGCCGAGAGATACTCGACCGTTTCGTAACCTTGGTTGAACTTGCTCGAGGCTTCGATCTTGTCGAGCAACGATTGAGGCATCGGCTTCTTCGTCTTGTAGTGGGTCGCGAAGCGATCGAGCACCGGGCGGGTCAGCACCCACATCTCGTGGACTTGGGACGGATACTCGACAAAGTCGCGCGGCGTGCTCGCGAGACCTGGGTAGTTCACCCTCGAGAGCAGCGAGTGAAGCGCGTGGCCGAACTCATGGAAGAGCGTTCGCGCATCATCGAGGGAGATCAACACAGGCTCCCCCGGTGCACCTTTGACGAAGTTGTTGTTGTTCGAGGTCAACGGTTTGATCACCGTCCCCGTGAACGCCTCATGACCTCGATAAGTCGAAGCCCACGCGCCCGATCGCTTCGCAGGGCGCGCGAAGTAGTCGCCATAGAACAAACCAACGAGCGATCCATCCGCCTTGTTCTTGACTTCGAAGACCCGGACCTCCGGGTGAAAGGCGGGCACCCGCCCCGTGATCTCATGAAACGTCAGCCCGTAGAGTTCCTCAGCCATCCAAAAGGCCGCATCGATCATTCGATTGAGCTCGAAGTACGGCCGAAGCTCGTTCTGATCGAGCGCGTACTTGGCCTTGCGCACCTTCTCCGCGTAGAACAAATAGTCCCACGGCGCGATCGTGATCGTCGTGCCTTCCTTCTTGGCGATGGCCTGCATGTCCTTCACCTCTTCGCGAACCCGCGCGACGGCCGCCGGCCACACCTTCTGCATCAACGACGAGGCCTTCGCTGGATCGATCGCCATCGTGTCCGCCATGCGCCAATGGGCGTGCGACGCATAGCCGAGCAACTTCGCGCGCTCGGCGCGAAGGGCTACGATGCGCGCGATCGTCTCGTTCGTGTCGTTCTCACCGCCGTTGTCGCCCCGGTTCTTGAAGGCTTTCCATACGCGCTCCCGGAGATCGCGCCGCGAAGAGAATGTGAGGAACGGGTCGACACTCGAGCGGGTGTTCACGACGACCCACTTGCCGGAAAGACCTCGCTCCTCGGCCGCACTCTGGTAGGACGCGCGGAGAGCCTCCGGCAAACCAGCCAAGTCCTTCGATCCATCGAGAACGACCCAGGTGTTTTCGTCGGAGAGCACCTTGTTGCCAAAGTCGGTAAATAGCCGCGCAAGCGTCTGGTTGATCTGCCCGAGCTTGGACTTCCCCTCGGCGGATAGCTTCGCGCCTCGCCTCACGGCCTGGTCGTATCGACGCTCGACGAGACGTTGCTGCTCAGGGGTCAGGTCCGCTGAGGCACGCGCCTCATACACCGCAGCAATACGGGCGAAGAGCTTCTCGTTGAAGACGATGTCGTCGTATGCCGCAGTGATCTTGGGTGCCCACGCTTCGTCGACCGCTTGCACCTCGGGCGTGTTCAAATTGCCCGTCAGCACACCGAACAACACCTCGGCTCGGTCCTGGTGGCGCCCAGCGTTCTCGAGCGCCTCCACGGTATTCGCGAATGTCGGAGGCTCCGGGTTCTCGGCAATCGCCGAAATCTCGGCCTGAAGCAGCGCAAGACCCTTCTCGAACGCGCCCGGGAATCGCTCGGCCGCTACCAAATTCCAGGGCGGAACACCACCATATTCACCTGGCCATGGCGCAAGAAGCGGATCTTGGTCGGCAACTGTTCGAAGTTCGTCCACGCGGGCGAGCATACGCGCGTATTCGGCTTCGCTCGACGTCTTATCGACGCCAAGCGTCGCGGAGGCGGTGGCCGACGTCCCTTGCGCGCCTTCGCTGGGTTGCGGCTGCTGTGCGGCGCAGCTCGCAAGCTCGAGGGATACGCCCAAAGCGGCACCCGCAATCAGGAAATTTCTCGGCAATTTCATCATGTCCCAGAGCGCATAGCTCAGCGCACCGTCGAAGATCAACGAGCCAGTCCACTTTCAACCCTCACCCGTGCGTCGATCCCCGTGAGCCGGTGATCCCAGGATCTCGTGATTCCCGCAGGCCCCTTCGCCCGTCCTCGCCGACCGATTCGCGCCCGAGACCCGACTCGAGACGCGACTCGAGACCCGACTCGAGGCCCTGAGCCGTGTGTGGATCGCTGGCGACCGCCACGCGGCTCTTCCCTAGGCGCTTCGCGCTGAGAAGCGCGCGGTCCGCACGATCGAGCAGCGTTTCCGGAGAGTCAGCGAAGGACAGCGCGGCGATGCCAATACTGATCTCGCCTAACCCGGCGCCGCGAATTGCGCATCGAAGGCGCCCCGCCAAACGCTCGGCCTCCAAAAGGTCTGTCTCCGGCGCAACGACGACGAACTCATCTCCACCCCACCGTGCAAGCGCGTCCGTCGCGCGCAGCCCTTGCTGAATCCGCTGGGCGATCGATCGCAGCACGCAGTCGCCGTGAGCATGACCCAGCGCATCGTTGATGCTCTTGAAATCGTCGAGATCGAGCATCAGCAGCGAAAGCTCACGCCGATGGCGCCGGGCGCGCGCCATCTCTCGACAGAGAGTCTCGATGAGACGTCGCCGGTTGCCTATCCCTGTCAAGAGATCGGTGGTCGCGATGGTTTCGAGACGGGCAAGCGCCTCCGTCAGATGAAACGTTCGTTCCTGAACGAGCTCCTCGAGCCGTTCTCGCTGCCTTGCAAGCTCACGCTCGAGCAAGACACTCGCGCTTATGTCTCGACACGACTCAACGATACAAGCAACGCGCCCTTCGTCGTCGAACACGGGCGCGGCATGCACGTCGACCCAGATCTCATGACCGTCCGCGCCGAAGTGGCGATGAACCGTCCGCGCGCTCTTCCCCGTGTCCACGACCGCCTTGAGCGGACAGCAATGATCTATGCCGTCACAAGGCGTAAGGCGGCGGTGGCTGATCTCGTGACAACGCGGAGCAGATGCCGCACAGCAACCCGGAGGCAACACGGCGAGCCTCTTCGGCTCGGGCAACCCCGCTTGCAGACGGGCGGCGGCATTCGCAAAAAGCACCGAGTAGTCGAGGTCGACGATGACAGTGGGATCGGGAAGTGCATCGAGCACCCGATACTCAAAGGATTCAGGTTGTGGTTTCAAGAACGATCCCCCTTTCGTTCCATGCCCCTCCAACCTACTCCAGTCAAAGCTCATTCGTCAGACCCCCCTTGGGTCAGCATGACATCTGCAACCCTCGCCCACAGAAGCGGAGAAATAGTCCGTGCCCATCGGCCGTTGCTGTGTCTAGAATCGAGCGTTTCCAGACCGCGATGACCCAAACCAAAGCCCTATACGATCGAACCCACCTGGGCCAATTCGGCCAAATCGCGCGAGGCAACAAGGCCTTGGCCAGCAAGTTCTTCGAGTATTACGGAGAAGTGTTCGGCCCAGGCCTCCTCGCCCCTCGCGAGAAGTCGCTTTGCGCCCTCGCCGTAGCCCACGCCGTACAATGCCCGTATTGCATCGATGCTTACACGAGCAGCAGTCTCGCCAACGGATCCGATCTCGAGGAGATGACGGAGGCCATTCACGTCGCGGCCGTCGTACGCGGTGGATCGGTCATGCTCTACGGCATGCAGATGGTCGGGCAAGCGGCAAAGCTCGAGTTGAGGGCCACCGAGATACCCGTTTCCGACGGATACTTTTCGCCTCTCCATCCACCAATGCGCGACGAATTCGGAAATATTGTCGAAAAGTTAGGTGAGCAATGGGCCAAGTACGAGTCCTCGTCGCTCGCCGACGGTGCGCTCGACGCAACCACGAAGAACCTGATCGCGCTCGCTGTCGCACACGCCGTGCAGTGCCCATACAGTATCGAGCTGCATACCCGACGCGCCGTCGAGTTGAGTCTCGGACTTGAAAGCATGACGGAGGCGGTTCATATCGGCGCCGCGATCCGGGCCGGGGCTGCCCTCGTGCACGGTGTCCAGATGCTCGAAGCGTACGACTGCGCACGGGCTCAGACCACCGAGAGCCACGAACCGTAGCTTGTTGCATTCGTAGCTTGTTGAATTCGACGGAGGACGCCTGTGACTGCCCTGCCCACACGCCCAAGCAACCCCGAGGCTCCGAGCAAGGTCGAGACGCCGCGCGACCTCGCGAAGCCGACCGGCCAGCCGATCCGGCGCCGAAACCTGAGCTTGAAAGCAGAGAACGCCTCGCTCGCCCCTCCAAGCGTGCAGTTGCGTGTGCTCGGAGACGTCATGGTCGGCGGGGAGCATCCCAACTTCGACGCAAAGCTCAGGAGCGCGGGGTGGGCAACGCTGGAACGCGCGCCGCTCGAGGTCTTCCAGATCAACCTCGGCAAGCTCTGCAACATGACTTGCCGCCACTGCCATGTCGACGCTGGACCCGACCGCACCGAAGAGGTCATGAGCCGCGAAACCATCGATGCCTGTCTTCGGGCGCTCGATCGAACCTCGGCGCACACGGTCGACCTGACGGGCGGTGCCCCCGAGCTGAACCCACACTTTCGCGACTTGGTCGATGAAGCGGTCGCCCGAAGAAAGCACGTCATCGACCGCTGCAATCTGACGATCCTCCTCACGCGGCAAGGACAAGACCTGCCGGCTTGGCTGGGCGCACGCGGCGTCGAGGTCGTCTCTTCGCTCCCCCATTCGGGGCGTCGGCACACCGACCAGCAGCGAGGCGACGGCACGTTCGAAAAATCCATCGAGGCCATGCGCCGGCTCAACGAAGCCGGCTACGGGCAAGGCGATCCCCGTCGAGTCCTGACCCTGATGGCCAACGCCTCCGGCGCTTTCCTCCTCAAGAACGCGGCCGACCAAGAGGCAGAATGGAAGTCCACGCTCAAACGTCGCTACGGCGTCACGTTCGACCGGCGGATCGTGCTCAACAACATGCCGATCGCGCGCTTCCTCGAATCGCTCGTCGAAACGGGGAGCCTCACGCCCTACATGGAGACGTTGGTTCGCGCGTTCAACCCGGCGACCATCGGCCAGCTCATGTGCCGCAACACACTCTCGATTTCGTGGGACGGCTTCGTCTACGACTGTGATTTCAACCAGATGCTCGATCTGAAGGTGGCAGGCCGAGAAGGCATGCCCCAGCGCATCGAAGACTTCGATCCGGAGGCCTTTACGGCTCAGCGCGTCCGAACCGCCCCGCATTGCTTTGGATGCACGGCGGGTGCGGGCAGCTCCTGCGGCGGCGCGACATCCTAGAGGAACGTCAGTCGACGCCGTGCATCCACTGCCGGAGGAGTGGAGAGAGCACGAACAGCAGGCACGCAGAGACGGCGGCCGCGATGCCGATCTTCCCGAAGACCTCGCCATAGACGCCGATCGTTTCGGCCGGAATCGGAATGGATAAGCCGCTCGCGCCTCCGCTGCCATGGCCGACGCCCGTGAACGTCGCAATGATCGCGGCCAAGTAGTTCGAGAAGGCGGTCGCAAGGAACCATGCACCCATCACGGTCGAAACCATCCGCTCGGGGGCGAGTTTCGTGACCATAGAGAGACCAACGGGCGACAAACACAGCTCGCCCGTCGTCTGCAACAAATAGCCAAGCAAGAGCCATCCCACCGTCGTCATGCCACGGGCATCGGCACCACGCGCAGCCATCCAGAACGCACCAAACCCTAGGCCGAGCTGAAGGAGACCGAGCGAGAACTTCACCGGCGTGCTCGGCTCGAAGCCACGCGCAGCGAGGAACACCCACAACGCGGTGAACACGAGGCCAAAGATGATGATGTAGATCGGGTTGGCGGCCTGGATGAGCGAGGCGGGGAGCTCGGCTTCGCCGATCCCCATCCCGACGTGCGCAGCCGTCGGGACCATCGTAACCTTCGTCGCCTCAGCGGCCGCAGCGAGCTTTCCTTTGTCCGCCGCCGCGGCAAGGCGCGCTTCGTTCTCAATGGTTCGCAATGTATCGAGCAGATCGATGGTCATTACGCGCTGGCCACGCTGAAGCGCTTCGACCGTCATGGGGCCGAGCTTCGCAGCTTCTTCGGAGAGCCCCCGCTCGAGCAGCGCGACGGCATCCTTCGCTTCACCTTCGGCCTCCGCTTTCTTGGCGGCGGCCCGCGCTGCTTCGGCCTTTTGCCCGTAGATCTCGACGACTCGTTTGGCGATCGCCTCCGACGAGATCGGAATCGAGTAGCCAAGCTGCTCTTGAGAAACATCGAACTCAATCGACGTGCCGACATCAGAATCCTGAAGCACGCGCGACTCGGCGACGCGGTCGATGTTGCGATCAGTGAAGTTGTTGACCGAGCTCCCAGCCTGCTCGAAAAACGCCCAGAACAGCATGTTGAAGAACAAGAGAACGAGGATGACGAACATCCGCTCCCGTTCGACCTTTGGGGACCGGAGGGCCGAAGTGAAAATGGAAACGAAAGCAACGAATCCGAGCGCCGACAACGCAAAGCCCGCCCACTTGTTCGCCTGGACCAGCAAAACGAGGACCGGGATCGAGATCGCCACGCCGATATAGACAGCCATCAGGTTCGAAATGGGGCCAAAGAACCGCGTCTTGAGTCGGCTGGGATCCTTCGGATCGCCCGCGCCCTCCGGAATGCCTCCGCGGCTGAGCGCGACCGTAGCAACCCCCGCCGCGATCACGAGCGCAGCCGCGACGAAGACCTGGACGTAAAGCTGATAGCTCGTCTTGTGAAAAATCAAGAGCTCGGCGGCTGTGCCCAGCGCGCCCAAGAGGATCATCGCCTGTGCCAAGAGCGTCGGCGCAACGAAGATCGCGACGCCGATCAACATGCCGATCGTCGCGAGACCAAAGCCATAGTGCCAACCGTAGACCTCACCGATGTATCCGCAGACAAGCGGCGACATCGCGGCGCCCAAGTTGATGCCCATGTAGAAGATCGTGAAGCCAGAATCGCGCTTCGAGCTCCCCGGCGGGTACAAGGCGCCGACAATGGTCGATATATTGGGCTTGAAGAAACCGTTGCCGGCGATCAGAAGCGCAAGCGCCGTAAAGAACGCCGTCGAATGCTCGGCGGTCATCAACAAATGGCCGGCGGCCATGAGAAGACCGCCGATGACCACGGCTCTTCTTGCCCCGAGGAGACGGTCTGCGAGCATTCCACCGATGAAGGGCGTCGCGTAGACGAGCGCCGTGTACGCGCCGTAAACACCGTAGGCTTGGGTATCGTTGTAGCCTAGAAAACCCTTCAACATGTAGAACACGAGCAAGGCGCGCATTCCGTAATAGGAAAAGCGCTCCCACATCTCGGCGAAGAAAAGCGTGAAGAGCCCCGCCGGGTGGCCGAACACCGTGGGTGACTTGTCGGTTTGCGTGGCCGCAGTCATAAGCGCCGGCTATTGGCACGAATGAATGGTTTAGGCACCCACGAAATCGCGCCGAGGCACCCGTCAACAGACCGATTTCCGAGAGGGCTCCGACCGCTTCGCGGCCCACACGCTGGTGGTCCTGCACCCCGGCCCGCGTTCCGGGCCCGAAAAATTGCGCCCGAACCCCAGACCCCAGGCTCGAATCGCCGGGATCGAACTCCCAGGATCGAACTCCCAGGATCGATAGAGAGCGGCCTGAGGCCACGGCCCTTAACGGAGGGGGGAGGCAAAGTGTGCGCCGAGTACGGCTCAGCTTGGGATCGCGGCTGGCGTCGTGGATGAGGGAGGGGTCGCGGCGGCCTGGGCTCGTGGGTTGAGGCCGCCTTCGATCTCGGCGCGCGTCCGAGGCAGACTCTCGGGCCAACGTTTAGAAATGAACGCCACGAGCTTCTCACGAACGAGGCATCGAAGATCCCAGGCCTTGCCCGAGTCGCTCGCGCTCACCAGCGCACGCAGCGTCATGGTTCGTTCGCTCGTATCGGTCACCTGAAGTCCGCAGACCTTGCGATCCCAGAGGTCAGACGAAGACACGAGACGCTCGAGCTCAGCGCGCACCTCATCAACCGAAATCGTGTAGTCGGTGTAGAAGTTCACCGTTCCCAAGATCTCGGCCGACTTGCGCGTCCAGTTCTGAAAGGGCTTGTCGATGAAGTAGGTGATGGGCACGACCAGGCGCCTCAGATCCCAGATCCGAACCACGACATACGTCAGCGTGATCTCCTCGATCCGACCCCACTCGTTCTCGACGATGACCACGTCGTCGATCCGAATCGGCTGAGTGAGCGCGAGCTGAATGCCCGCCAACAGCGTCGCAATGCTTCGCTGAGCCGCAAAACCAATCACGATGCCCGCAACTCCGGCCGATGCCAGGAGGCTCAGCCCGAGCTGTCGCACGCGCTCAAACGTCATCAGAATCGACGCGGCAGCGACCAAGACAACCACGAAGCCGACGATGTTCTTGAGCGTGCTGATCTGAGTGTGAATGGCGCGCGCCTGCAGATTGTCACCTTGACTGAGATCGAACCGATTCTTGACGTGCTCCTCGATCGCTCGATTCGCACGAAGAAAAAGCCAAGCGAGGACGATGATGAGAAGAATCGCGTAGACCGATAGAAACGTCTCGCGAAAGGTTGGCGGAAAATGGATGGCGTGCTGAACCGTTCGGAGCACGATGAGCGGAATGAGCACCGAGAGCGGCTGGCGAAGATGCCGAAGCACCACATCGTCGAGGTTCGTCGATGTGTGGCGCGCCCAACGCACAACGAGGCGAAGCACCAAGCGAGCTCCGAAATATCCACTCAGAAGAGCACCGAAAAATATGAGCAGGTCTTTGAAGAGTGTCTCCGGAAGCGCCATGCTTTCGGTGTGGGACGTCATGGCGCCCATGTCAAGACGCATCCACCTCTAGGGCTCTGGCTCCTAAGGGCCCGATCAGCAATAAGTTGCGCATTCTCGCTGGTTCTCGTCGCGCCAGATGTCAGCACCGCTTCGCGCTCGTCGGTCGCATATTCTCGATATGCTCGCCTCCTCGTGCCGCCACCTGACGCGACGATTCCTCAGCGAGAATTGCACACCTTATTGCTGATCGGGCCCTAGGCTCTCTGCTACGAAGCACCAGAATCAGAATCAGAATCAGCGCCAGCACCAGCGTGGGAGAGTTGCTTCGCTTCGCCCATCAACGCTCGAAGCTCACCGGCCACCAGCGCGTCGCGAATGCGCTCCATGAAACGCTGAAAAAACCAGAGATTATGCATCGTCGTAAGCCGATGAGCGAGGATCTCATTGATCATGAAAAGATGCCGCACGTACGCGCGCGAGAACTTCGCGCAGGTCGGACATCCGCAAGCATCATCGATCGGTCGGTCATCGTCTCGATGCGTCGCGTGTTTGACGACGAAGATCCCCTTGGATGTGAAGAGACGCCCGTTGCGCGCGTTGCGCGTTGGAATCACGCAGTCGAACATGTCCACACCCGCCGCAACGGCGACCACGAGATCCTCCGGAAGACCAACCCCCATGAGATACCGAGGACGATCGGCGGGCAGCACGGGCGCCGTCAATTCGATCACTCGATGCATCTCGGCCTTTTCCTCGCCCACCGCGACGCCACCGATCGCATAACCATCCAAGTCACGCGCGGCGAGGATTGCGGCATGTTCGCGCCGCAGGTCGTCGAACCGACCACCCTGAACGATCCCGAACAACGATGTACGCTCTGGCTGCCGACGGGCGGCGATCGTCCGATCGAGCCAACGCGTCGTACGCGCTAGGCTTCGCTCCACGTACGCACGATCTTCGTCGGTGCCCGGGCACTCGTCGAAGGCCATCGCAATATCAGAACCAAGCGCCTCCTGGACTTCCATGGAACGCTCGGGGGTGAGTTGATGGAGCGATCCATCGTAGGGACTTCGAAACTCGACGCCCTCTTCGGTGATCTTTCGACTCTCCTTCAACGACCACACCTGAAACCCCCCGCTGTCCGTGAGTATCGAGCGGTCCCACCGCATGAATCGGTGGAGGCCACCGAGATCGCGGACCAGGTTGTGTCCCGGGCGCAACATCAGATGAAACGTGTTGCCAAGAATGATGTGAGCGCCCGTTGCCGCCACCTCCTCCGGGAGCATCGCCTTGACCGCACCACCGGTGCCAACGGGCATGAAGACCGGTGTACTCACGACGCCATGCGGCGTTCGAAGTTGACCCAGCCTCGCCTGACTGTTTGGGTCCCGCTTCAGGACCTCGAAATGAATCGTTCTCATCGATCTCTCACCGCTTTAGAGAATCAACATGGCGTCGCCGTAGGAGAAGAAGCGGTAGCCCTCTCGAACAGCCTCGGCGTAGGCATTCATGACCGTCGCGTAATCTGCGAACGCAGCAACGAGCACCAACAAGGTGGAACAAGGCAGGTGGAAATTCGTCAGCAAGGCATCGACGTTCGCGAAAACGTGTCCCGGCCTGATGAACAGATCGGTCGTCCCGCGCCCAGCTCGAATCGGGCGCCCGATCGCTTCGAGGACCCGCGTACTCGTCGACCCAACCGCGACCACTCGATGCCCGTTCGCTTGTGCGTGCGCGATCTTGGCTGCGGCCACGTCACCCACCTCGAAGCGCTCCCCATGCATGCGATGTTCGCTGAGTGATTCGGCCCGAATGGGAAGAAAAGTGCCTGGCCCAACGTGAAGCGTGATCTCCGCCCGATCGATGCCCCGCGCGTGAAGCGACGCAAAGATTTGCGGCGTAAAGTGGAGTCCGGCCGTCGGGGCCGCCACCGACTGCGCCTTCTCGAAGGAGGCATAAATCGTTTGGTAGCGCTCCGCATCCTCAGGTTCGGCAACCCGCCCAAGATAGGGAGGCAACGGAATCGTCCCGAACGCGAGCACCAGGGCCTCTACATCCACCGGGAGCTCAACCACCACGAACCCGTCGCCTTCGACCGAGACGACACGAATCAAAGGCGCCATCTCGAGCAGTTCCTGCATCCGCGGGTCGGGGTCAGCCGGTAGAGGTGACGGCAACGACGACGGAGATGGCGGCGCGCTGAGCGCAATGCGTGCGCCGGGCTTGATCGCCTTCGAAGCCTGAGCCATCGCGCGCCAAAGACGCCCCGGTGGGTGCGGTACGCGAGGCCCCACCCCGCCTGGGTCGGCCGCGGCAACGGGCTCGACAAGAAGCAACTCGACCTTGCCTCCGGTTCCGACCTTTCTTCCATGAATACGCGCCGGTAGGACCCGGGTGTCATTCACCACGAGCACGTCCTTGGGGTCGAGGAGCTCGGGCAAATCAGAGAACTTGAGGTGTCGCACTGCGCCCGTGGTTCGCTCCAGGACAAGAAGACGGCTTTCATCGCGCCTCGGGAGCGGATGCCGAGCGATCAGAGCATCGGGCAGGTAGAAATCGAAGTCCGAGCGTCGAAGCTCGGACCTGGGCGTCGCGACCACAGAGAGTCGCTATCAATCCGGGGTCGCGATCGCCAGCACCACGTTTGAGCGGCGCGGAGCCCGGGCGCGGAGCCCGGGCGCGGAGCCCGGGCGCGGAGCCCCGGGCGAGGAACGCCCGTCGACGACTGCGGGTCGGCTAGTACAGGCGCTTGACGGTGGCCCCCTTGTAGTACTGAACCAGAATCTCACGGTAGGTATATCCCGCAAGCGCCATGCCTCTTGCCCCCCATTGGCACATCCCGACGCCGTGACCAAAGCCCTGCCCATCGAAGACAACCTGTCTTCCTGAAGTCTCGGCCACGAATCGGTTCGAGAAGAGCCTCGTATAGCCCAAGGCCGCGCGCACATCGCGCGGCTTGAGTCGCCTGTCCTTCGCGCCTCGCGCCTCGACGAGCACCGCGATTTCATCACTGTCGCGTTCGACGTTCTTGACCGACGCCGACGCGAGACGGGCTGCACTGAGCTTCTTGGATAGCTCTTCGAGCGGCACCGTAACGTGCCAGCGGTAACGCGTCGACGCTCGACACCAAGTGCACGGTCGCTCGACGAGGTACGGAATCTCTCGGCCAAAAACCTCTTCGGAGGAGGCCGTATGCCCGCCGCAGGTTGAGTGAAAGAGCGCCTCGACGAGATCATGGCCGTAGCTCAAGACCTCGCCCCGGGTCTCCTTGACGGCTTGAATCACGAGAGGTCGGATCTGATCCGCTCCTTTGTAAACCTGGGACAGCACCGTCGACTCGAGATCGTAGGTCTTGTTGGCGGCCCGACGCATCATGCGTCGCTGCATCGCGTACGTGCGCGCAGCCACCGCCTGCGCCTTGAGCGCATCGAGTGGCCAGGTGGGATTCATCTCGCTGCCGATGATGCCAAGAAGATAGGCCTCAAGCGGCAAACGGTTGATCACGAGGAGCCGGTCCCGAGCGCTCGCATCAGGATCAGGGACGATCTCGAGCCGCCCAAGATAGAGACCGCCCGCCACCCGAATGCCGTCTCTTGCCTCAACGATGACGCGACGCGCGCCATGAACGACCGCGCCCGGACCCGGAGCTTCTGCCTGAGCTTCTGCGGACTTCGAACCTTTCGCGTCATCGTTCGATCGCATCGAAGAAAGCGGCTTCGATGAAGGGGACCTCGATGAAGGCGATGACCTCAACGATGGCGAAACGATGGCCCCGGTCGCGGGCGCCGCCTTTGCGGAGATAACCTCGGGGGCCGATGAAGGCTTCGTCCCGGGCTTCGTCCCGGGCTTCGTCCCGGGCTTCGTCTCGGGCCTCGTCCCGGGCTTCGTCTCGGGCCTCGTCTCGGGCTTCGTCTCGGGCCTCGTCTCGGGCTTCATCCCGGGCTTCGTCTCGGGCCTCGCCTCCGGCGCTTCGTGCGTCCCTTCGACCACCACCCCTCGGGCACCACGCCGAATCGTCGTCTCGTGCAGGCCTGACCAGGACGCGATGAGCGCACCCGTGTCGCCGTCAAAGAGTCGCAATTGAATGCCTGCAACCTCGACCGACAGCGCGTTGGAAACCAAGGCGATGCGAAGCTCCTCTTCGGCGTACCCCCACCTGGGCGCGACGAAGAGGGCCATCGCGCAGGCGATTCGCCCCACTGTGTTCCCCGAGCGCATCCGGCTGGAAGATCGCATGGGGTGGTGGAACCTGCAAAAAACCCATAGCAATTCCGAGCCGGCTCATTACGATCCAAGCGTTGTTGAGCTTCCTTCGAAGGCGTATTGGGCGGCGCATCGCGATCGTTGTCGGGCTGGCGATGGCCGCAGGGGGGATCGGCGGCCTGCTGCTCGTGGTCGATCAGACGTCCCGTATTCAGGCCACGACGACTCGGCGATTTCTCCACGCCTTGGCCCGCGTGGTCAGCAGTTCGTTCTCGCTCGCAGCGCCCGCCGAGAGCGGCCACCGAATCGACGACATCGTGGCGCGGCTCGGCCACGAAGACGACCTCGCGATGCTCGATGTCTTCAATCATGACGGGCAGATACACTGGTCGACCCAGCCCGGCCGGCGAGGCATGCAGGTGGACGACGATACACTTGCGGCCATCGAGGGCACATCACGCGGGGACCAGAACCCACTCGCCGAGTTCCTCCCGAGCCTAGACCTTGGTACGAAGCCCGTGACGGTCGTCATTCCGCTCCGGCTGACCTCGGAGTGCCGGAGCTGCCACGCCGGTGGCCCCGATCCCATCGGTGGCCTCGCCCTGACGGCGAAGGCGGCCCACACAGCGGGCGGGCTTGCCCTCCCCCGGGATGCCGGCGTCGCCGTGCTGTCGTACGCGGTTCTGCTCACGGTCCTGCTCCTCTTCTTGATTCACCGGGTCGTCGTCGCCCGGCTGAGCCGTTTGGTTCAGGTCATGTCGATGGCCGAAGACGGAGATTTCCTGGTTCGAGCGGAGATCGACGCCGAAGACGAAATCGGTGTGCTCTCGTCAGCCTTCAACAAGATGCTCGCGAAAATCACCGATCTCCGCGTCGAACGCATCGACGCGGAGCGAGAAATGACGGCGGTCAAAGACGAGCTCGACTATCAGCGGTTGCTCTCCGAAAAGAACGAGCTGCTCGAAGCAGCCAACACGCGACTAAGCGCACGAATCCACCAGCTCTCTTTCCTCAACGAGCTGGCCCACGATCTCGCGAGCCGACTCGACCTCGACTACGTACTCGATCTCTTCTCGGAGCGCGTGCGCACAGTCCTCAAGGTCCCCCAGTTCGCTGTGCTCTTGCTCGAAGAGGACCAGGAGAGCCTCCGCGTCCTTCGATCTCGGGGCTTCGGAGGCGACGACGACACGATCGTCCCCTCCTTTCCACTCGGCGACGGCCTCAGCAGCGAAGCCGTCAAGAGCCGCAAACCCATCTACGCGCCCAACATCCGAAGCGACACTCGAAAGGTGCTCTACCGAACCGGGCGTAGCGTGATCGGGAGCGTCTTGGCTGTGCCCATCATCTATCAGGATCGTGTGCTTGGCCTCTTGAACTTCTCGTCTCCGGTCGTAGACGCCTTTCCACCTGAAGACCGCGAGCTCTTCGTGACGATCGCCCATCACGCAGCCCTTGCACTTGGCAACGCGCGGCTCTTCGAAGAAACGCTCGAGCTCACGCTGTCTGACGGCCTCACCGGCCTCCTCAACCGGCGCGCGCTCGAGGCGCGGCTCGAGCACGAGTGGGCCCGCGCGGAGCGAGAAGAAACGCCATTGTCGGTCGTGATGATCGACATCGACCACTTCAAGGTCTACAACGACCAGAACGGACATCTGCTCGGCGACGAGACGCTTCGACGTGTGGCGCGCATCATTTTCGACAACACCCGGAAGGTGGATGCATCGGCGCGATACGGAGGTGAGGAGTTCTTCGTCATCCTTCCGAACACGAAAAAGTCCGAAGCGATCGAGGCCGCAAAGAAGCTGCGCCGTTCGGTCGAGCAAGCCGATTTTGTCCAAGGCTACCGGCAACCGCTCGGACGGGTGACCATTTCTTGCGGCGTCGCGACCGCGCCCGAAGATGCGTCGTCGATGCGCGATCTGATTCACGCTGCGGATCACTCGATGTTACTCGCCAAGCAACATGGACGAAACCGCGTCGAAGCAGCGGATGCAGCAACATCGATCAAGAAGCCGATCACGAACGTGATGAGTGAATAATCATGACCAAAGATCTCTCTCTTCACCACGACCACGACCACGCGCAGGCGCAGTCGCGAGCGCAGGCACACTCGCGCTTGAGCATCGATGAAGCCATCGCGCTCATCACTCGCCAGCTGAAGCTCGAAGGCGAAACCGAAGACGTAGTTCCATACACGCATACGGTCGGACGGGTGCTCACGCGCGACATCCATTGCCGCCGCAATGTTCCTCATTTCGACCGCGCCGCCGTGAACGGGTACGCGGTGCGCGCGGAGGACATCCCAGGAAAGCTAAACGTCGTCGGCGAGATCGACGCACGCGAGGCTTTCGGACATCCGCTTCGGCGCCACGACACGGTGCACGTCGCGACCGGCGCGCGAACACCGGCGGGCACCGATCTCGTCGTGGACCAGAGCGAGGTTGAAATGATCCACGACGGCCGAATCGCCGTCGACCAAGAAGCAGCCCCCGGCAAGAACATCACGCGAGCCGGCCAGGACGTCCAGGCGGGCCAGCGCGTATTCACAGCCGGGCAGAGGGTGCACGCGACCGACCTCGCGATGATGGCCACGATCGGCGCGCTCGAGGTGCCGGTCCGGAGACGACCCGTGGTTCGCATCGTCCCCACGGGAGGTGAGCTGATCTTGGCAGGAACACCGATCACGGGGAACCAGACGGTCGAGGCAAGCGCAGCAACGCTGAGTGCTCTCGCGACCCGCGACGGCGCTCGACCGGTTTGTCATCCGATCGTCGGCGACGACGAGGCACGCCTTCTTGCGGTCATGCAGTCGCCGGGAGCCGACGTCATCGTCGTGATTGGAGGCGCGAATGTCGGCGTCAGCGACCGAGCGCCGACCGCGCTTCGGCGATCCGGTCGAATCGTGATCGACGGCCTCGACCTCGAGCCGGGCGGGCACACGGCGATCGGCTTTGTGGGCACGACGATCGTGATCCTCGCCCCCGGAGTGCCGAGCGCGACGTTCATCGTCTGGGACTTCGTCGTGCTCCCCATATTACAGCAGTGGCAGGGGCTCCGACGGCCGGACGCGCGCCCCACCGTCCGCGCGCGCCTCACCACCCGCTACGAGAAGCCCGCGAGCCGCACGGATGTCGTGCGCGTGACCCTCGCAGCGATGAGCCAGGGACTTCCGTTGGCCAGCGTGATCCCTGAGCGGTCGGGCTCATTGTCGCCCATCATCCGCGCCCACGGGCTGCTCCAATTCCCACCCGGACGCGCCGCATGGGACGCCGGCGATGAAGTCGACATCATCACGGCAACCTGAGCGTTGAGCCGCCCTCGCCATGCCGGCGATGGGACAATGTGCGATGGGGCGCACACATACGCCGCGACACCACGCCACTCGGAGCGCCCAATACGCTTGTGCGCCCCCGTCCGAGGGCTGAGTTCGACACCCCGTTGCGCGACGCCCCAGAAACGAGAAGACTGCAGGCGTGCGTCAGGTTGGCCAGTACGCGGTGATCTGTCGCTTGGCCTCGGGCGAGCTTGGCGATGCATACCTAGCGCGCGTCGGCGACAACAACCGAAAACCCGCCGGAGCCGGAGTGGGCGCCGGCGCCGTCGTCGTGAAGGTCATCAGACTCCCGGCGGGACGCGAGGCACGCGAGGCATTCCTGCGGGAAAGCGCGGGCGCGCAGTCGTTTCAGCATCCGGCAGCCGCTCGAATCCTCGACATGTTCACGGAGAGCGGCGAGTACTTCGTCGCGATGGAGCTCATTGCCGGACAGAGCTTCGAATCCCTGATCGCTCGAAGTGAGAACGGCGCGTCCTTCATTCCTCCTCAGATGGTTGGATGGGCGGTCTCAGAGCTGACCGCAGCGCTCTCGGCTTGTCACGCGCGCGGCATTCCGTACCGCCCCATCTCGGCCCGACACCTCATGCTTGGCTACGACGGGCGCGTCGCCATGCTTGGCGCCGGCCTGTCGCCCGTTCACGCGGAACCCAAGCTTCCGAAGAATCTTGCGTACTGGGCGCCGGAGCTTCTGGAAGGCGAGCCGCGGAGCGAAAAGACCACGATGTTTGCCTTGGGCGTACTCCTCATCGAAACGCTGACGGGAACATCACCGTTCTGCCGCGATTCAATCGAAGAAACCCGCGCGTGTTTGCGCTCGGGCGTCTCGGACGTTCCCGACAAGCTCGACGAAGCCGCGCTCGCCCCCTACAAGCCCCTGCTCCTCGAGCTCGTCGCAAAAAACCCGGCCGACCGACCTTCGAGTCTGACCGAGGTTCGTAAACGACTCGTCGAAGCGATCGGCGACAACGCGGGGAAGATGCTTTCCCAGGCGGCTGCGTTCATGAGTGAAGCCTTCGCGGCAGAGCGCAGCGCGCACACCCGCCTCTTGCGGTACGCCCTGAATGACAGCCGGTTTGTGCCCCGACAGCCCGCGGGAAATCAAACGGCCGAGGATTTCGATTCGAGACCAACGCTGAAGACGGCGCGCGTAGTACGTAAAGACGCCCGCCCCGACCCAAGCGCTGAAACCGCCGACATGCAAAGCGGGAGCGCGGGCGAGGGATTCGTCGCGGGCGAGCCCGCGTTCCTCGAAGAGCTTAGCGTTCACCGAGTCGGACGCTACCCCATTCGTCGA
Source organism: Deltaproteobacteria bacterium (assembly GCA_016713425.1). GTDB lineage: Bacteria > Myxococcota > Kuafuiibacteriia > Kuafuiibacteriales > Kuafuiibacteriaceae > JADJPE01. Next base: position 1,115,934 of record JADJPE010000005.1, read on the forward strand.
CTCCTACGACGCTCGCCGACTCATGTCCTGCTCGAAGCGATCGACGACGAGCAAAAGCAAGTTGTCCTGCTCAAGCTGAGAAACGAAATCGCTCAAAGCGAACAAGAACGGCGCCTCATGCCGACAGAAGAGCTTTTCCTGCGCGAAGCTGAGATCGTTCGACGCATCTCGCACCCCGCAATCCCAGCGATCGTCGATGCCGGGCAAGATGGGGGCCACGTCTACATCGTCTACCCGGCGCTCCCAGGCGTGACGCTCGAGCATCGAATGGCTCACGGCGCGCCCATTTCGCTCGACGAGGCGCTCGCCATTGTCGGCCAGCTCGCCGATGCGCTCGCCGCGATGCACGATGCCGGATACGTCCACTGTGGGATCAAGCCGCAGAACATCAACATCGACGAAGACCGCACCACCGTGCTCTCCGATTTCTCGCAGGCTTCGCCCCTCGACGGTCCGCTCCATCCACTGCTCAGCCGAGACCTCTTCGTGCTCACGCCGGAGTTCCTGACCCAGAACATCTATTCCCAAGCCTCGGATCAGTTTGCGCTCGGCACGGTCCTCTATCAGCTCCTCACGGGAACTCGACCATTTCGTGGTCTCGACGACCATGCGTACCGCGATGCGATCATTCACAAGGCGGCAAGATCACCCAATGAGCTCGACTCTCGGATCGACCCGACCATTTCGGCGATCGTTCTCCGCATGCTCGCCAAAGATCCGGCGAAGCGATTCCCGAATTGCCGAGCAGTCAAACAGATACTCTCTGACGCATGATTTGACGATCTGCGCTCAAATCACGGCACGAGCCTCGGCTCCTGACGCGCGTCGTCCGCTTCGTTCGGCTGTCCGAGGAGAAGGGCTTCGACGTGGAGAACCTTTCCGCGCCTCATTCGGGTGACCTTGAAGCGCCAACGTCCAATCGAAAAGACGCCACCCGTCCGCAGCTTCCCGCGAAGCATGTCGGCTGCGAGATCGTTGACGTCGAAGCGTCCGTCCAGATCGACGTTGTGAAGCCCGGCCGGTGGCAGCTTCAAGATCTCGACGGCCTTGCTCCACGGCGTGCCGCCGCCCAGGCGATAAAGGCCGGTGCGCATGAACTCGATGTTGTCAGGACTTCGATCGTACTCGTCGTCGACCTCGCCGATCAGCTCTTCGACAACGTCTTCGAGCGTCACCATGCCCACGACCTTGCCTTGGTCGTCTTTCACGATCGCCAAGTGCTCGTGGTTCATCGAGAAGCACTGAAGAAGACCCGACACATCCATCGACTCTCGGACCTCGAGCGGCGTGCGCACCGCCTCGCCGAGCACACGGGCGAGGCCGCTGTCTTCGAGGAGGTCAGGTTCGTCGACGATACGCCATAAGACGTCCTTGATGTTCACGAATCCAACGATGTCCTCGAGACTGTGATGACACAGGATCACGCGCGTGTGCATCGACCGGCGCGCCTTGATCAAATTCTTCTCGGCGTCGTCCGCCAACGCGAGAAACACAATGTCCTCGCGATGGATCATGAGCTGATCGACCGACATTCTCGGCAATCGGGATGCAGACTCGATGATCATCTGGCCTTCGCGGCCAAGCGCCTTGTGGTGGACCGCCAGACGCGCCATCGCTCTCAGGTCGTCGAGGCTGACGACGCCGGTCTGCTTGCCCACGCCGAGCATGCCGCTGATCCGCTCGACGACCCAGGTCATGGGCCGCATCAAAGTGACCACCAACCGCAGCGGCCGAGCGATCAAGAGCGAGACCGGAACCGCGTGCCGGACGCCGAGCGTCTTCGGGAGAAGCTCCGAGAACACCAGCACCGCAATCGTGAACGTCACGGTGAACGCTGCTATGTTTGCCCCAGCGAAAACGCGTTGATACTCACGCCCCGCAAAGGCCGCGCCCGCCGTGTTGGCGACGGTGTTCAGGACCAAAATAGCCACCACCGGCCGATCCAGGTGGTCCTTCATCCACGAGACCAGACGAGCGGGACGACTCGTCTCGACGAGCGTCTCGATGCGCACGCGACTCACGCTCAGAAGCGCTGCCTCCGATAGGGAGCAGAAGAACGAAGTAGCAATGACCATGAAGACGGTCAGGAGTAGGAGAAACACGGCGAGTTCGACGGAAGCTTACGTCGAGCGGGACGGCTACGGCCAGCTCATTTCGGTCGGCAGGTGCCAAAAGGCGCCGGTCGTAGCGAGAGGGGCCAAAGAAGAGCGCCTGGCACCTGTCCGGGCGGGCATTTCCCCGATCACAGGATGATGAGGTCATCGACCTCGAGCACGACGCCCTCCTGAGATAGGGCGCCTTCGTTCCCTTCCATGCGTTCTTGGGAAAGCGTCGCGAGATACGCACGGAGGCGCGGATGCGCCTCGATGAACGCATCGAACCGATTCTTCTCGAGGACGAGAACCACGGATTTTTCGGTGGCCCGCACGGTCGCGGTCGTCTTGCGTTCCGCGAGGAGCGAAATCTCTCCAAAGACATCGCCAGCGCGCAGATAGGCAAGCACGAGCCGGTCTCCGGCCGGGTCGATCGCGCTGACCTCGAACTCGCCCTCGAGCACGAGATGAAGCCCGGGCGCGCTCACCGCCTCTTCGATCACGACCTGGCTGGCTTCGATGACCTGGGGCACGAAGGCCTTCAGCATCTGGAGGCGCTCATCGTCATCGAACGCGGAGAAGAGAGGCGAGGTCGCCATAAGATTCATGAGAAGACGGCGACGCGCAAAGTTCACGACCTCGTCAACGATCGTCGGGTACGCCGTCGCGACCGATTCAACGACGCTGCGGTCGATCTCGAACAACTCGGAGGGCTGCGTCGTACGTACCGTTGCCGATCGCGGTTTCTGCGTAATCAAGGCCATCTCGCCGAACAGCGACCCCGGACCCAAACGAGCCAGCACGCGGTGGCCATCGTTCTCGGACGACACCTCGACCTCGCCTTGGAGCAAGACGTAGACCGAGCTACCGGTGGATCCTTGCTGAATCACGATCTCATCGGGCCCGAGGTTGACATAGCCAAGCCGCTCGACAAGCGAAACGAAAGCATCGGCGGAGAGGTCGGAGAAGAGTGGGACAGCGACCTTCATGGCATCGAGCGCATCCCGCGAGGCGTCAACACCCGGCCGGCGCTCATCACGATCGCTGCACTCACCCGCCCCATCGACGGCGACCGAGAGCGCGAGGGACTGAGCGACCTCGAAAAGCTCCGCCTCAGACTCGATCGTCAGGAGGCTATCCGGCGTTTCGTCGATCCGCACGAAGGGCGGTGTAGGCGGCGTGACACGCGCGCGGTCGCGCGAAACAACGCCGGCGATCATCGGATGGATGCGGGCGAGGAGCCCGCGAACCCGCTTGACATCGACGCCAAAGCTGAAGGCCGCCCGGCAGACCGCGATCGCCGAGAGCACGAAACCTCCCGCCAAGAGAGACTCCGCTGTCGTAAGAAGCACATCGACCGCGATCCCCGGCCGATCGATCGCGCCGAACGAGAGCCCGACCTTCACCCGCGCCCGGTGATCGCGGGGAGACACGCGGACGATCTCCGCGGCGAAACGGAGCGCACCGACGAAATCACCGGCGGCGGCGGCCTCATCTGCACGATCGTGGAGCTCTTCGGTTGAAATGGACATCGGCGAAACCTCGTCGCGATCCATCTCGCCCAGCTCTCACGTTCCCCGTCTCCGGAGGCGGCGGGTCAAAAACCCTGTTCACGACCCAAAACGGCGGACGTGGGATACAAAACGGGATCGATACGCTCGCCCACGCATAAGCCATCGACAGAAATCGAGCAATCGAGGCGGTCGTCCGCTCGTACACTCTCGGTAAGGAGAACCCGAGTGTGTGTCGCGACCGAAAACGCCTCCTTCGGGCGCGCAAGGCGTCGAGCCCACAAGTTGTCGCTCGGAGCTTGACCATGGTACCCCTCGTCGGGTGCACGCCTGGAATGCTCGCCCAGGTGAGCGAGAATCGAGCGGGGCCGCTGGCGCCTCGACACGAGTCTCGATTCGAGACGTCACCGACGAAGACCTCAAGGCATTGCTTGAGCTCTGGCACGAGCTCATGGACCTGCACGTCGCGCTCGACGAAAGGTTTCAGCTGGCGCCAAACGCAGACCAACGATTCTACGGTTACATCGAAACGGCCCGCAGCCGGGACGACTATTTCGTTCGCCTCGCCGCTGACGGCCCAGAGATTGTCGGTTTCGCCGTGTCGTGCATACTCCCCAACAGCCCGGTCTATCAGACTCGATGGATCGGGTACATCAACGACCTCTGCGTGGCAAAGGCGGCACGACGACAAGGGATCGGCAAACGCCTCGCAGTGGACGCAGTCCGCTGGCTCACGCAAAGCGGGGCCGAAACCGTCGAAGTCTATGTCGCCAAACGCAACCAGACGGCCGTCGACTTCTGGCACCGAATCGGCGGGACCGACTACCTCGAACGGCTGACCCTCGACGTCGAGCGGCTGCAGGGCAAGAGTAGGGCGAAATGACGCAGGCCGCGCGAGCGGAGGCGATGATCGAGACGCTCACGCGCCTCGTTCGAGCACGCCGTAAGCAGCACGACGATGAGCAGCATCCAGACGATGGACTGGCGTCACTCGTAACCGCACTCCGGGAGATCATCGACGGGAGCCTGCTCCCAGCGAACGATGTCGTCGTGATGGGCCGCGAGGACGAAGCGCGCCTGCAGTCCGTAGACCTCAGCCGAACGGGCGGCTCGAAATACACCCCGTCGTCGACGCCCCATTATCTCGAAAGCTACTACGAAGACGAATCTCTGCGTCCGTCGACCGTCGGGCTGCATGAACGCCCCTGCGCCGCGGTCTCGGCCGACGGCACACCTCACTCGTTGTCCGAGGAGGAACGCATCCTGCTGGGCGTCGGCCCCAAAGCAAAAGCCGAAGCGAAAGCCGAGGTAAATGCCGAAGCGAAAGCCGAGGTAAATGCCGAAGCGAAAGCCGAGGTAAATGCCGAAGCGAAAGCCGAGGTGCATGCCGAAGCGAAAGCCGAGGTACGTGCCGAGGTACGTGCCGAGACGGAACGCACCCCGGTGATGATCCACATGCTGGAAGGCCCGCCCAAGCGCGGAGAGGTCGCCCAATTCGCGCCGGCGTCGGGTACCGTCGAACTCTGGCCGGACGCGCCCTCTGATTCAGGACCAGAGCGTGTGCCCATTCGCCAGGTGCTCGCTGTATTCCTAGGTCGGCCTCGAAGCGCGCCGTCCCATGGTCGAGCAGAGGCACCACCGCAAGGTCAAGTCATCGTCGCCCGATTGGTCAATGGTCGAGCGATCCGGGGCATCACCTCGGACTACCGCCCCGGCGCGACCGCGATGACGGTCGTGCCGCAGCCGAGTCGTCCGGGCATTGTTCTGATCTGGGTTCCCGCTTGGTCGGTGCGGGCCATCGAAATCGAAGGATGACCGTGTTGGCCGGGTGGCCCGGCCTCGGACGGCAGACATACCCCCCAAGGCAAGGCCAACCCGACAGCCGCACCACCCACACCCAGCACAGCCGACACGCTGAGTGCGCGCTCGGCACTACGGCATCACAAGCCCAGTGCGAATGGCGAGAAGCACCGCATCCGCAACGTTCGACGCACCGAGCTTCTTGAACAGGCGCGCACGGTGCGCTTCGACCGTCTTCACACTGATCGAGAGCCGCTCGCCGATGGCCTGATTGCTATGCCCATTCGCCATCAGTTCGAGAACTTCCCGCTCGCGCGCAGTGATCTGGACCGCCGCCCGCTCGCGCTCCGTCGCCGCACCCGAGACAAAGCTTCGCCCCTCGCCCACCGCCTGGATCGCAAACACCAGATCCGCCACATACGGCTGCTTGATCACAATCCCGGACGCGCCCACCTCGGACAGGGCGCGCAAGAAGTCGTCGTCGCCTCGAGCCGTCGTGACCACGATGCGAACGTCGGGTACCTGCGCTCTCAGCGCCCGCACAAAATCGATCGGACCCTGGTCTCCAGAATGGACGTCCAGATCGACGACCACGTACTTCGCGCCCGCGGCTCGGATCTCGCTCACGTCGACGCCCCTTGTCTCACTCACCTGCAACCGCATCGCCCGCTTGCGAAGCCAATGCTCCAGTTGGGGAGGCACCTTCGGTGCGTAGACAATCACGAGTTCTTGGGCCTCACCCGCCGCTTCCGTCGTCGAAGTGTTCGGTTCAGCCATCGCTTGGTTATTCATCATCGGACCACCCTCGGTCATTCACTCTGCCCTCAGCCCCCCGTTTGAGCGGTAAAACGCCTTTCGGCGTAACCCGCAACGTAGAGGTCTTATGCTTAGTCGTTTCTCCCTGTTAGTCCACGAAAAAACTCTGCACTCTCCAATTTCAGGCACGAAAACGCCGGCTCGGCAGAGAGCCCTCTAATTCCAATGGCTTACGATCGCGGTCGGATCGGCCGTGGCCGGCCAGGCGTCGAACCAGAAGCGATGAAAGTGCAAGCCGGGCCGCGTTGAGCTGTGCAATTTCACGGGTTAACCCGCCAAATAGAGCCATCGGATCCGCCGGATAACAAGCGACGACAGGGGACAGATCGGCGGGAATATCGCCGAGGACGACGGCCCGACGGATCCGGCCGGCGAGCCGGAGCGGATCGTCACCGCAAAACGTCGCCGCACTCGCCTCCAGACGCTCGACGGGCTGCACCGCCACGCGAAGACGCTTCGCTTGGCGCTCGAGGCGATTGCCCGCGAGAAGCACCATCCCTTCTCGATCGTTGGCCAACGCCTTCGGCACGATGGGGCACATCGCCGCATGGTGTACGCCAAGCACAACCGCGACGTCGGCCACCCGACGCCCGCCGAACAATCGCTCGAGCAACGCATCGCGAAGCGCTTCGACCGGGCTTGCAACAACCCCCAAGCTTCCAACCGAACCAACGGGAATCGCAGCCCGATCGGGTGCCGCCAGCCGCTCGAGTTCCGCGACCCCCACGACACCGAGCCGGTCCTCGAGCAAAGCCAAGCCCGCGATCGCCTCGGCCCGCCGTCGCTCAGTCCAGAGCTCGGGATGAGCGCGCAGCAGATCGTCCGCAACGAGCGCCAGAAGATCGACGTGAGGCAACGCATCACCACCGGCTGATGCGTCGAGCGCCTCGGCAAGACCGTCAAGGGAGAGGTGGGCTGGGTTGTCTCGCCCCCATTGCGCCAAGTCATGCCCCGCGTCGCGCACGTAGGGAGAGACGAGGTCGAGGATGCGCGGTCCATCGGAAAGGATGACCGCCATGGGGCCAGCGGCACGTTCGAGCAACCAATCTCCGAGTGCATGCCCACGGGCGATCCAGTGCGCCGGAAGAAGCGTAGGATGAACAACAAGTTCGGGCGGGGGCGCGATGCCTTCGCGCGCGAGGCGATGCAGCGTGGCGACCAACGCCGGAGCCGAACGGAGCTTCAGAACCATGGATTGACTGGCGTCGAGTTCAACCGCCAGGCGCAGAAAACCGGCGGCCTGCGGATTGGCGTCGAGTCGCGTAAGTCGACCACGAATCCACTCGAGCGCTCGCCAGAACCGGCCAAGACAGGCCGCGGTTTCGATGACGGCTCGCCCCGGCGGAACGACCACCGCCACCGCCCGATCCGCTTCGAACCAAGAAGTGCGCTCGGGCACGGGCGAAAAGCCAACCGGAACCTCGGGAACCAAAGACACCGTGTCGACCCACGGCAGCTGAGGCGGAAGCGTCTCGTAGAGCGCCATCAGATGATCGAGCGCGCCGGCCGAACCGATCGGGCCGATCGAGCTGTTACCCCCGACCGAGCTGCTCGAACCGACCGAGCTGCTCGACTCGGCCAAAGGCGATGCCCAAGCCAGGAGCTCGAAGCTCACACGCCCCATCTCGAGGATCGTCGTCAGTCGGCGGTAGGTTGGGAAATCCGCGGTCACGGGGCACCTTCCTCGCGGGACAACCCATCAGCCCCTGGATCAGACCCTGGATCAGACCCTGGATCAGACCCTGGCGCTTGCTCGGCTCGGACGTCGGCCAACACGGCCTCGACGTCGGCCTCGAGCGCGCGTTCGTCGGCGGGCCCCCGATACATCCGCGCGATTCGACCCACCCGGTCGACGAGGAAAGACGTAGGCAGGCTGACGACGCCGAAGCGCCGAGCAAGCGTCCCCGAGTCGACGATGCTGTCGAAACTGAGATGATGCGCTTCGTGAAATGAACGCACGACCGTCACATCTTGGCCGTCTTGGTTCACACCCAGCACCGTGAAGCCCGCCGGACCATATTTCGCGGCGATCCGCGAAAGTGCGGGAAGCGACGCCACGCAGGGCGGACACCAAGTCGCCCAGAAATCCACCAGTACAACGCGTCCTCTTAGCGCCTGAAGGTCAGCGCGGCCGTCCAAAGATGGACCTTCGAGTCTCGGCGCGCTGGCCCCGATTGCCGGCGGAGGGGGTGCCGTCGCTGTGAGCCAAAGCTTCCGCGAGGCCAAACCAAAAGCAAATGTGAGCAGCAAGATGATCGTGAGTCCCGACCGTAGGTCACGACGCACGCTCCCCTTCGCGGTCGGAGCGTGCGTTGCGTCATCCGACTCTTTCGGCACGTTCATAACCAGTTCGACCCATAGCGCGATCGTTGTCCAAGACGCCATGAACGGTTGCCCGAAAGACCCGACAAGTCGTCCGATTCGCCCCGCACACCCCCGATGTCCGGGTGCGCTCAACGTTTCGCATGCGCCTTGCATGGCTCGGCGACGTGGTCATCGACGGACTCTCACGATCGACCGTTCCCCCACCCAACCTAGGGGTGACCGACAGGCCGGAAGCCTTCGATGCGACGGACACAAGCTTAGACGAGGCGACGTCCTCCGACCCTTCGGGTCGGGATTTCTTGACGCGTTCGGCCTTCACCGGATGGGAGCGGCAGGCTGCCGGCGAAGACCACCTGAGAAGAGCCAGCGAGCTCGCGCTCCTCCGGCTCATTCGGCCGCTCATCCCAAGAGTGAAGACGCTGGCCGATCTCAAGTCACGTTGCGCTGAGATCGGTCAAGACTACGAGATGCTGCGCCGTTCGGTCGAGAACGCGCTCCTTACCGAGGCTGCACCGCGGAGCATCATCGCTCAGCGCACGGCGCACGCGATGACCGCGCACTTCATGCCGAAGACCGCAGAGATGTCAGCCAACCGCGCGAACGGATCGCTCGCGGCGGTCGTGCAATTCCTGCGTCAACACGGCGTGTCCCCTGAAGCTCAGTGGATCGAACGCGAAGCCGAAGTGTTGGCGCCGGTGCGACAAGCCTACGTAAACCTCGTCGGCCGTGCGCTCGCCAAAGAAGCCGTGGCCGCCTCGATCTTGGCGCGATGCATCCATGTCGGCCTGATCGCCCCGGGCGTCACTTTGGCGACCGAGCTCCCGCCCGAGATCCGGCGACGCGTCGAGCACGATCCGAGGCGAAAGGATCAGAATATCGACAGCTACGGGCGACTGCTCCTCTCACTCGAGCACGGCGATGGTCGAATCAACGCACCCGTGGGTGTGGATGCGCTCCTCCTCGCCCGGTACATCCCGGGCGCGACGCAGGCGAAGCTCCTCGAAGCGCTCACGACCGAGATCGATCCCAAGCTCCTCGATGGCATGCTCAGGAGCGCGGGCTTTCGGAGCGTGCTGAGTCATCGCGCAAGCACGGCGGACGCGCTCACATTCGAAGCGCCAGCGCTCTTCGGGCTCGGCGGAGAGTCCGAGGTCGAGCGCACGCAACAGCAGGTCTTCCAGCGACTCTCTGGACTGCTCGTCGACGAAAACCACAACGGCCGTGTCGATGGCAACGACCTCGTCTACAAGGTGCGCTCTGACGGCGAACTCGAAGTCGACACCTACGACGCATCACTCTCTGCGCGCGACAAAGAAACCTTCGCGGTCGGACTCGCCACGATCGAGGTCGCGCGCGAATATGCGGCCGTCCCCGAGTCTCGACGAATCCGATGGCTCGACTGCGATCCGGCGACGGGCGCTCAAGCCAACGAGCAGGCGGACCTCGATCTGTGGACGGTCATCGCGTCAGAGCCGGATGGCGACATCTGGACGCTCAAACCTGACGTTCGTCCGAGCCGCGCGCTCGAAGACGCGCTGTTTCGGAACGGGTCAAAGTATGAAACCGACTGTGCCCGTTCCCGCCTTCTGATTCGTCTTGCCGGCCTCCACCGCGCGCTCCAGCACCTGCACGGACGAGAGATCGGGACCGCGCTCTTCGACACGTTGTTCATCGAAGCCCCCACCCAAAAGGCAGAGGCCTTGACGCACATCGAGCGATTCCGGAACGCGCACGAGCGCGACCCCACCCTCACCTGGGACGACTTCATTGCGCACGATCCGCCGCCTATTCACCCTGCGTTTTGCCTGAGCTTGACGCGACACGAGGTGCATAGCGCATCAGCCCACCTCTACGCAGCGCTCGCTCGACCGAAGACCCCAGGACCGGGCGACAGCATGTACATCATGAATCCGGCCGCATCCGAGCGCTCGGCTCGCGAGGGCCACATCGGCGAGAACGTCATCGATCTTGGGTTTCGAAACAAACATCGCGAATATCTCGGACATCCCTACGGACGCCTCGACGAACACGAGTGGCAAAGGCATGTCAATGCGCCTGGCTTCTCGACGACCACGATGGCCGAGTTGCAAGAGTATGTGTCGCGCAGCTTCATCGCGGCGCTCACCTCCGAGGCGGCCAAGAAGGTGGCCCATGGTGCGCATGCGAAGGCTCTGACCGAGATCGCGGACGCAAGACGGCTGGCGCAAGCCACCACGTGCACCAAAGTCATCGAAATCCTGGCGAAGGAGGTTCGGTTCGAAGACGCCGAACCTGTTTTCAACGCGCTCGCCTCACACGATCATCTCCGCTCGAAGGACGTGAAGCGCCTTCTTGCGCATCTCAGCAATCTGGCGGTTGTTCAGTTGGCGGCGCTCTTCGACACCCACGTCGCGCACGAGCGCAGCGAGCCTCGAACGGTTGAAGCCAAGGCGTTGGCGATGCTGGAGGCAGGACTCGCGAGCAACCGCAAGGTGCTACCCGAAGCTCATCGCGCCCTTCATCTTCTTCGCGCATTCGCTCGCCTCAGACCACGGATGCGTTTGACGGAACCAGGGCGAATGATGGCCTCGCGCGAAGCGATGCTCCATTGGGTCGCACGCCCGGACTTTGCGCGAACATTTCGCAGACTGACGGGCCACCGTCCCCCACCGATCCGCGATCCCCGACGCCCCTCGAGAGCTGAAATCCATGCGCTGACTCAGCAGGTCTTCCCGGGCGCGGCCGAGATCCCCACCCACCATGCGCAAGCCAATGGCGGCGGCGACACACTCGCGGGCCTGATGACGGACATCCTCACGGTGGGACATCCTCGGCCGCCCTCGTTCCTCCACATCGGACTCTAGCCGCGAGCCTCTAGCCGCGAGCCTCTAGCCGCGAGCCCCTTCCCTCGAGGCCATCATTTGGTTCCCAAAACCCGTTGCGCAAGCCATCAGCCTCCGGCTACGAAACACGTGCATGACCTTCGGTGTGCGCATGAATTCCGAGACCGCGGGGCGCTGGGCCAACACAAAGGCGCGGTTTCGGCGTGGACCAGGGACAACGTATCGGAAGCTTCAATCGCTCAAGTTCCTTCTGACCCGCGACCACCGAGCCGTCCGCCATTTCCTGCGCACGCCCTTCGCCCGCCCGATGTCGCTCGCGGCGCGTCTATCCATGCTCGCGCAGTACATGCGAATCACCCACGCCGTCCGTGGGTACCACACGCTCACCGAGATCCTTACGGTCACCGAGGCCATCCTCAAGCGCATCAACCCGGTCGTCGTCGAGGCGGGGGCGGGGTCTGGCTCGAGCACGGCCAAGCTGTCGATCGCCACACGCGCCGCTGGAGGGCGCCTTCTCGTCTTCGACTCCTTCCAGGGCATCCCGGAAAACGATGACGTCCATCATCTCCTCGATGGGCGACCGCTCACGTTCCGACGTGGTGCGTTCCGCGGACGTTTGACCGCGGTGAAGAAGCGCGTCGCCATGTTTGGCGCGCCCGAAGTGTGCACGTTCCACAAGGGTTGGTTCGAAGACACCCTCCCCGCCTTCGATGCACGACCAGACGTCGTCTTGCTCGACGTCGACCTCCTGTCATCGACGAAGACCTGCGTCCGCGAGATCATGCCCCGCCTCAAAGAGGATGGCATTCTCTTCAGCCAAGACGGTCATATCCGCGAGATCGTGGCGCTCTTCCTCGATGAGGCATACTGGCGCGATGAGGTCGGCATCGAGCCACCGGCCGTCGAGCGGCGTCCGAAGCTCCTCGCACTCCGGCCTCGGGGGGTCACGCAACCGGGTCGCGCGGGCTGAAGAGGTCGCCACATGCTACACCTTCACTACGCCGACCGCCTCGACGCGCTCGCCGACGCGCTTGCGGACGATATCCACGCCGCACGCGCGCGTTCGAACCCGGCCCGCATGCTTCGCCCGGTTTCGATCGTCGTCCCGAATCCGGTCGTCTTTGAGTACGTCGTATTCCGCTTCGCGCAGCGTCACGGCGTCGCGGCGAACCTCACGTACCAGTTTCTTGGTCAGTGCTTCGCGGATCTGGCCCGAACCCATGCACCCGGCGTTTCGCTCGCCCAAGGCGAGATCCTGACCGCCCATTTCATCCACCTGTTGCTCGATGAGACGTTGCTTGAAAAGCCCAGCTTCGAAGTCGTTCGCGGTTTCCTCGGGGCAGCAGGCTCAGACGACGCGGTCGTCGACCATCGACGCTACCAGCTTGCCTCGCGCCTCTCGTCCTTGTTCGAGACCTACAGCATCGCTCAGCCACGAATGTTGGGGAAATGGCGAAGAAGCGAGCTTCCGCTCGAAGAGGACAATGGCCCCGCTTCGTGGCAAGCGCGGCTTTATCATGCGCTCGTCCACGGCGCACCACGCTGCATGTTGCTCGACCAGCTCCCGGAAGCGATCAATGCCGAAAGGGTGGCCCGAGATCGAGATGATCCGCTCTTTCTCTTTGGTCTTCGAAGCATTTCACCGACCGAAGCTTCGGTCTTGGATGCGCTCAGAGAAACACGGGACGTCTACGTCTACGCACTCAATCCTTGCGAGGAGTTCTGGGAAGACGCAAGCCGTCGACCCCTGCGCGAGGACAAAGATGAAGACGACGACGAAGAAGCCAGCACCTCGGAACCTGTCCTCCTCACGACATGGGGCGGGTCCGCACGTGCTTCGATCCGGGTGCTCAACGCGCTTTCAAACTTCGACTTCGAGAACCACTTCGAACCCCGCCGCCTACCCGAGGCGCCCGGATCGCGGCTGCGAGAGCTGCAGGCCGATGTGCGCACACGACGTCCCCACGGGCCAGCCAACGCGCCCTGCGTCGATGACAGCCTGCACATCATGGCTTGCGCCAGCGTGCGGCGGGAGCTCGAAGCGGTCGCTCAGACGATCATCGCGAAGGTCCAACAGAGTCGAAGTCAGTCGACTTCGCCGCCCATCCACCTTCACGAGGTGGGTATTCTCGTCCCTGACCACCAGAAGGAGGCCTATTATTCGCATGCAGGTGCGGTCTTTGAGGCCTTTGATGAGCTTCCTTTCAACCTTGTTGCGGCGCCGGTTGCCAGCACGAGTCGGATCATCGAGATCGTGCGCGCGCTGCTCGCGCTTCCCTCGTCGCGCTTCACTCGAAGTGACCTCCTCTCGATCCTCGTTCATCCGTCCGTCGCAGCCCGTTTTCCCGGGATTCAGCCGGAGCTCTGGACGCGGTGGTGTGAATCGCTTGGCGTGCTTCACGGTCGAAGCCGCTCGGACCATGCCTCCACCTACGTGACCGAAGACATCTACAACTGGGAACAAGGCGTAACGCGTCTCATGCTCGGCCTCTTTCTCACCTCTGAACGTTCGGGTGACACACGTATCTTCGACCCGGGCGGGCACCCGTATCTCCCGCTCGAGACGGCGCCCGGCGACTTCGAGCAGGTCGCGGAGTTCTCGAAGCTGGTGCGGGGGCTCATCCGTGACGCCACATTCGCGAAGGTCGCACGAATTCCTCTCAGGGACTGGGCAGCGCTCATCCGGTCGCTGGTGATTCGTTACGTCGGCACGGCGTCGGAATCAGACGAGAGAGATCTCCTACGGTGCCTCCGCGTCATTCAGAACCTCGGCGAGCCCGACGTAGGCGGTCGACCTGTCTCGTTCACCATTGCCCACGACTTCGTCCAGCGAGGTCTGGAGGCCCTACGAACCAATCTGGGCCACCCGCTCATGCGCGGTGTAACGGTCGGACCGCTCTCGGCCCTCGCCGGCCTGCCGTTCAGACTCACCTTCGTGGTTGGGCTTGGCGAGGGATGTTTTCCGCGGACAAGCGTAACCGACGAGCTCGAGCTCGAAGCCGAGTCCAAGCTCGAATCCGACTCCATTCCGCGACTCCAGGACGACGACCGACGGGCTCTCCTCGAAGCATTCCTGGGCGCGACCGATCATTTCGTCATGTCATACGTCAGTCGCGATGCGCGAACCGGTGACATACTCGAGCCTTCACCCGTCATCTCGGAAATGCTCGATATCCTGGGCGCACAAGCCACGTCTTCGGGCGACGAGACACCCCCCATCGTCGAACGCCACGCTCTCCGGCGCTATGAAGATGTGCCGGGACAATCAGGGCCCTCTACGCGTCCCGAGCTCTGGGCCACGGTACGGGAACGGCAGGCCCTCGAGCTCCGACAAGCCTTGCTCGAGCACACCCGTCGAACTGCCGCTCGAGCATCCAGCCTGCCAACCTTCGACGAGCTCATCTCGGCGGCACCTCCATCGGCGGGCGAAGCGCTTCGATCGCGCTTCGGACTTCCTAAACCACCCGCGGCGTCGGCACAGCTCGAAACATCCCCCGAGGAACGGCGAACGCTTCCCTATCGCGCGCTCCGGGGCTTTCTTGAAGATCCTCTCGAAGCCTGGGCCCAACACGTCTTGGGTATCCGCATGCAAGATACCGAGGTCGATCCGATCCTCGTATCCGACGAGGTGTTCGAGAGCCCAAGACTCACGATGACCACGCTGCTTCGGGAGAGCTTCTTGGATCATCTCCAAGCCTCGAGCCAAACAGGTATCGAAGACCTTTCACGACGAACACTGCCGGACACTTACGAAGCGCGCGCGCGACTCTACGAACTCTCCGGTAAAATACCCACGGGGATATTTCTCGAACATGAGCGAGCGGAGCACCTTCGCATCCTCGAAGCATGGCGCACGCAGACCGATCGTATCCTCGCCGCCGACGCATCATCACCACCCGTCGTCCTTCGGTTCGGGCGCGCCCGCGAGCACCTTCGAGTCGAGCATGTCTTCGCACCCCTGCTGCTCGAGCTCCAGATCTCGCCCGTTGGTCATTCCTCAACGACAACCGTCGCTCTTTCGGGCGCCACGCAGCCCTTTGCATCCACCACGACCCGCCTTACGTGCTTTTCGTTCGTCCCCCAACCTCGCATCGACCGGACGACACGCCTTCGGCTCGAAGTCGGCGCGTTCTTGGACTACGCCGTACTCGCAGCGCTCGGGCCGGCGGCCGGACATCGCTTTCGTTCCGTGATCGTCTCCAGCGGTCAGGAGACCTCGACGACCGACTTCGCACGCCTTGCACCCGATGATGCGCGCGCCTATCTCGAGATGCTCGCTCAGGAGCTACTGAGCGTTCATCACGCCTACGCACTTCCGCTCGCTGCGATCGGGCGATTGCAGGAGGCGCTCGTCAAAGGCGCTCATCATCCCGACCAGATTCGACGCCTGCTCAACGCGTGGGTTCGGCGTCGGCCAGCGCCCCATCACTTCGGCTCTGAAGTCATGCCGCCGGAACCGAGGACGGCGATGCGAATGATGGTGCAGCGTTTTTCACCGTTCTTCGACCGGCGAGAAGAGGCCTAGTCGACCAAGAGCGGCGAGGTGTGAGGGGCCATGATTCATCGTTCAGCTTTCTTCCCAAAGCCGTCTGTCCTCGCCAAGATCGACGTTCGCAAACCAGCGGTCATTGAGGCGTCGGCGGGAACCGGCAAGACGTATACGCTCGAACATCTCGTCGTCGATCTTCTCCTGTCGTCATCCGCCCAACTGGACGAGCTTCTGGTCGTAACGTTCACGGAGAAAGCTGCCCTCGAGCTCCGCGCACGTCTCAGGCGAAAGCTTCGGTCTCTGCTCAGAGAACCTTGGGCGTCGGGGATCGCATGTCCGCCCGAGCCCAACTCGGTTCCCGACCCGTATTCATCCTCAGATTCCAGCTCCGGGCCGCCCTCGGATGGGCTCTCCGATGGGCACTTGGGTGCGAACCACGAATCGGGACGCCCCTTGGATGCGCTCGGATGGGTCATCGACCACGCGAAACGTCGGAAGCTCGACGAAGCACTTCGGCGATTCGATGCTGCGAGCATATCGACGATTCATGCGTTCTGCCATCGTACGCTGACGGAACAGTCCTTCTCACATGGACGTCTATTCGGTGAGCGTCTCGTCGACGCGCGCTCGGTGTTCGACGAAGCCTTCCTCAATCGACTTCGGACGACTTTTGGGTGCCAAGAGCCATGGCGCAGCTTTCTTCGTGCATGGCTCCCGCGGGCATCGGCCGCCGATCTTCGCGACATTCTCTTCGATTGTCATTCGAAGCGGGGTCAGTTCGAGAGGGTACTCGACCTGGGCTGCCTCCTGGAGCGCGTGCAGGCCGTGCAGAAGCTCGACCTCGCGCCCCACGCGCTGCGACCTGCTTTCGTTCGCGCCAATCTGGCTCCAAGCACCGCGCGCGCGCTCGTCGAGCGGTTGAATCGTCTTCGATCGATCGTCAAGACGGTTCGAGCGCCGGAGGATGTGCCCGCATTCCTGGCCGCCATCGAGGAGGAGGATGGGCGTCCGGGAGGGGCCTTTCAGTTCATTGTCGAGCGGATCCACGGAAAGTCGCCGCCGGGGGGTCTGCTTCATCGTCTCGAGGATGCGCTCGTCGAGCTCGAGCGCGTCCGCGTCTCCCTGCCATCCGCGATGGTGCAGCTCTTTCTCCCCGAGGTCTTGGCCGAGGCGCACACGCTCAAGCAGAAGCGCGGCGAGCTCGATTTCGACGACATGCTCACTCTGCTCGCGCGTCGTCTGTCAGAACCGGAAGGCCGGGCCTTTGTGGATCGACTGCGGGCCCGATATCGTTTTGCTTTGATCGATGAGTTTCAAGATACGGACGAGACGCAGTGGCAGATCTTTCGTCAAGTCTTCGTCGAATCGCGTTCGACCCACTCATTGTTCGTAATCGGCGATCCCAAACAGGCGATCTACGGGTTCCGGGGTGCCGACGTCGAAACCTACCGCGCAGCCTGCCAGCGGATCGAAGAGGCCGACGGTCGCACGATTCAGCTTTCGAAGAATCATCGGTCAACGCCGGCGCTGGTCGACGCGATCAATCAGATCCTCGACCAAAGAGCCAGGCAGCCGTTCTTCTCGGGTGCAATTGGGTATCCGGAGCCCGTCACGCCGGCGGAACGCGGTCTGCGGTCGATCGTTCGGAACAACAAGATCATGCCGCCGGTGCACGTCTTCCACGTGACATCGCCCGAGGGTCAACTCACGGTGCGCGAGGCACGCACGACCCTCGCGCGTCGGATGGCCGACGAGATCCACGACCTCATCCACGAGGAAACGATGCTGATCGTCGCCGAGAACCTCGAACCCGAAGCCATCGCGTCGAGGACGCCACGACCCGCCGTCTCGACCCACTCGAGGCGCCTCGTGGCGCGAGACATCTTCATCCTCACTCGAAGTGCCAAGGAAGGGATCGAGGTCGCAACGCATCTTCGGGGCCGCGGTATTCCGCACGCTTTCTACAAACAAGACGGCTTGTTCCAGACGCGGGAAGCTCAGGATATCCGCGCCGTTTTTCGCGCCATTCTTGAGCCAACCTCGAGATCGCGCCGTCTGTGCGCATGGCAAACAGCTTTCTTCTCTGTGGAGTTATCGGCGCTCGGAGAGTACGTCGATGTTCCGGCCGATGCGCCGATGTTTGCTCAGCTCCTCGAGTGGCAAAAGCTGGCGGAATCGAATCAATATTCGCGGCTCTTCACCCGCCTCCTCGAGGACACACATCTCATCGAGCGTGAGCTCTTCCTCGGTGCCGGTGAACGGCGGATCACGAACTACGGTCATATCTTCGAGCACCTTCTCGAGGAGACCTTCCGAAGGAAGGTTACGTTGGTCGAGCTCATACGATGCCTCGACGAATACATCGAGGGCCGTCGCCATCCGCCGGGAGAAGACGGCAACATCCAGCGGCTCGAGACCGACCGCGACGCAGTGCAGATCATGACCATGCACAAGTCGAAGGGTCTCGAAGCCTCAGTCGTCTTCCTGTTCGGGGGCTTCGACGCCCCGGCCGAGCGAGCCTCAATCTATCATCGGGATGGCCGTCGGTATCTCGCCCTCGGGACCAGCGCTCAGACATCGGTCGAATCGAGCGAGACGATGGAATCGATCGAGAAGGAGCGCGACGAGGAAGATCAACGACTCCTTTACGTCGCCATGACGCGGTCGGGAGCGCGCCTGTATCTCCCTTACTTCGCCGTCGCGAGCACATCCAAAGCCGGTTCGCCCCCGGCGCGCGACCTTAGCCAGCTCGATGGCCCCTATCGGGTGCTCAATCGTCGACTGGATGATGTCGTGCAGCCGGGCATGGATCAGGCGTTGTTTCGGGTCGAGGAGATCATGGTCGGCGCTTCGGACGCCGGGAGAAGTGAAGAGAAGAGGGAGGCCCCGAGCCGAGGCGGAGGAGAAGGCGGCGGAGAAGGCGAAGGCCAAGACGACGGCGAAGAGGCCCAAGCCTGGCTCGAGGCGTTCGCGGCCCTCCGCCCCAGTGAGCCGCCATCGACCATCCACCCGTGGGCGTTGCCGCTCGAGCTTCGAGTCGGACGGCTCATCACATCCTATTCGCGAATCAAGGCCGCGAGCGGCGGGTACACGGCGCCAAGCGCACCTTCCGAAGGGCCGATGGCAGGCTCCAGCGCTGACTTCGAGCCGCCCCCGCCCGCGACGGCGCTCGGCCATGATCCGAGCGGACAAGAAGACCTGCCAGGAGGTCCGATCGTAGGTCGATTGCTTCACAGTCTCCTCGAAGAAGTCCCACTCGAGGCGGTGAAGTCATCGACAAGAGCCGCTTTCGGCCAGGCGCCTGAAGTTCGGTCGCTCGTCACGCGCGTCTTGGATCGATATGGACAGCCAGAGACCTATGCCGATCGCGCGCTCGATCTCGTCTTCAATGCTCTGACGACGCCGATGACACTCGAGTCGACGACCCTTCGGCAAGGGCTTGCGGCGTGCGCGAACCACGTTCGCGAGATGGCGTTTCTTTTCCCGCTCCGCGCGACGAGCCCTTTTGCGCCCGAATTCATGAAGGGCTTCATCGACCTCGTCGTCGAAGCCGACGGACGGTACTTTCTGATCGACTGGAAGAGCGATATTCTCGCGACCTACGACGAAGAAGAAGTGGCGAAGCACGTGGCGCACAACTATGTGCTTCAGGCCGACGTCTACGCGCTGGCGCTCACGAAGCACCTAGGCATCCAAGACGCGGAGGCGTTCGACGCCTGTTTTGGCGGCATCGCATACTGTTTCATCCGCGGAATGCGGGGCGGACCCGACGAGCCCATGCTCACACCCACCTCCACGCGAAGGTCCGCGTCGACATCGACACCCGCGTCGACACCAACAGCCGCATCGACGCCAGCGCAAGGCGCCTACACGCGCGGTGTCTATTTCACCCGCCCGACCTGGGCGTCGCTGGTGGAGGCTGAGAGCCACCTTGGCGCGATGTCGACCGAAACCGGGCCCTGAAGACGCCAAAGGCTGGACTCAGCGAAGGTTCCCCGATATCGGTCAGCGGATGGTCGGCGTTCCGCAGGATCTCTCTCCCTTCGCCCGGCTCGGGGGAGAACCGGTTCTTCGCACCATCATTCACGAGTTCGTGGAGGCCATGTGCGAGGACGCCATGATCGGATTCTTTTTCGTCGGCGTAGACCGTGCGCGCCTCAAGACGCGCGAATACGAATTCACGGCTGGGTTTCTCGGCCAGCCGATCCCATACACCGGTCGTCCAATCCCGGAAGCGCACGCGCGCCATCGAATTCTGGGCGGCCAGTTTGATCGGCGCAGCCAGATCCTCCGCACCGTCCTGATCAAGTACGAAGTCCCACCCGAAGTGCAGGCCATATGGTTCGCCCACCTCGAAACGCTGCGGGCACAGGTCGTTCGGGCGTCGTGTTGAGGGCACCATGGCCGAACACAGTGCAAGCTTCGTTCATGACGTCGGGCTGGTCCTAGCCGTCGCAGCGATCACGGGGTTGCTGTTCCGGCTTCTGCGCCGTCCGTCCATTCTCGGATACCTTTTGACCGGGGTCTTGGTTGGGCCCTACTTGCCGCTGCCGCTCTTCGCGGACCCCTCGCGTGTACACGCACTCTCGGAGTTCGGCGTCGTGCTGGTCATGTTCGCGGTCGGGCTCGAGTTTCGCATCAAGAAATTGCTCCAGATCCTCCCGGTCGCCGGCGTCGCCGGTCTCGTACAAATGGCCACGATGGTCTGGGTCGGGATCTCGATCGGCCGCCTTTTCGAGTGGAGTCAAACCGAAGCGTTGTTCCTGGGCGCAAGCATCGCGATCTCGAGCACGATGGTCGTGAGTAAGGTTCTCGCCGACGTCCATCTCAGCGCGCGCCTTCGGGAGTTCGTCTTTGGGATTCTCGTGCTCCAAGACGTCGCCGCGATCGTGCTGATCACGATCATGACGGCCGTCGCCAAAGGTACCGGCCTTGCACTCCCAGCCATCGCATGGACGGTCACAAAGCTCGTCGGAATTCTTCTCGCACTCGGCGCGGCTGGACTCCTCACCATCCCCCGCCTCACCCGCAAGGTGATCGCGCTGGGAAGCCGAGAAACGCTGGTCGTCTACGCATGTGGTGTCTGCTTTGGGCTCGCACTCCTCGCCGAAAAGCTTGGGTACTCAGTCGCGCTCGGCGCCTTCTTGGCGGGCATCCTATTTTCGGAGAGCGGACGCGGCGAGCTCGTGGGCCATCGCGTCGAGCCGGTGCGAGACATCTTCGCTGCGATCTTCTTCGTGTCGATCGGTATGACCGTCGATCCGAGCCTGGCCCTTCAAAATCTGCCTCTTGCGTTGACGGTCTTCGCAGGTGTCATCTTCGGACAGCTCATCAGCGTAACGATCGGCGGCGTACTTTCGGGGGTTGGCCTCGAGCGTTCGATCGCCGCCGGTTTCACACTCGGCCAGATCGGCGAGTTTTCGTTCATCATATCCGCCGTGGGCGTCAGCGCCTCGGTGGTCCGCCCAGAGATTCAGCCTATCTTGGTGACCGCCTCGGTCCTCGGTGCGCTGTCGACACCGACGGCCGTTCGCATCTCGAAGCCGGTCGTCGACGCCATCCAGGCGCGTCTCCCGGGCCGCGTGGAGCGCGCGCTGGTGCTCTACGAGAGCTGGTTCCTTCGGCTCCGTTCTCCCGAGAACGCGGTCGCGGGCGTCCGACTTCGCCGCCTCATCATCTCCGTATTCATCGACATCGGCGGTGTGGTCGCGGCAACCTTCGCTTGGAGCCGCGTCAGCCGACCGCTTCAAGATTTCGTCGTCTACGACGTGGGGCTCCATCGAGTCGTTGGCTCGATCGGATCTGCGAGCGTGCTCTTTCTCTGCACGGCACCGTTCTTCATCGCCCTCCTGCGCAACACGCGGCGGATCGCGCATGAGGCCGTGTACATGGTCTTCCGCGCCTCCGAAGCCCCGAAAGCGGCCGAGCGATTCTTGCGCACCGGTCTTACGGTCATCGTCACGTTGGTGGCGGGCGTCATGGTGGCGGCCGCCCTGCGCTCCTTCTTGTCGAACGCCATCGTCTTGCCCGTAGTCGCCATCGCCGTGGTGTGGGGATTGGCTCGCCTTTGGTCGACGACGACGCAGCTCGACAAAGAGATCAAGTCGGGTGTTCGAGAGCTCTTGGACTTGATCGAACATCAGGCAACGGCCATCACCGGCAATCTGAGCCTCGGCATGTACGAAGTGGCGCACGAATCCGGAGATCTTCCCACACGGGAAAACGAGCTTGGCCTGCCAAACATGGCCAACGTCCAGCTCGAGGCGAATTCCTTCGCCGTCGGCAAGACGCTCGCGGAGATCGGACTCCGGGCGGAAACAGGGGCTTCGGTGATCGCCATTCAACGAACGCCGGGAGACGTCCTCGTGCCGACCGGCAATGAGGCCCTCCGCGCTCGAGACATCCTCCTCATCACGGGCGATGCCGAAGCCGCAACCCGAGCCGAGGTGTACCTGCGGCGGGGGCCGTCGCCCAGCACCCCTTAGCCCCCGCGGCCTGCGCGCCCCATGGGCCACGAAACGTCGACCTTGAAATATCGGCCGCGAAACATCGACCGCAAACAATGAGGCATGGAGAGCACTGCGACATCTGCGCGATGCCGCGGTCGAAAGCCTGAGAGAGAATGCCCGCAAATGGACCGTGAGAAGCCATCGAAACGCGGAACACCACGAGGCACCTTGCACCGAGAGGGCGCGCGTCTCGCGCCGCGGCCTGGTGCAACCCACGTTGCGGTTTCGGTCCTAACCTGCGGGCCGGTTCTCGGCCTGCTCTTCGCGTGCGCCCCTGGTCGGCCGAGTGATGAAGCACCTCATGATGGCACCACCGCCGGTTCCGGCACCCCAGATGGAGCCACGGACGGCGGGACGCCGCGCGACGGCACGATCGTCTCGGCTACGCTCAGCCTTGAGCCTGCGACATCGGCGATCGAGGTCGCCTTCGGCGAGCCGACGGCGGTCGACTTCACGCTGTGGACGGTCGCCCCTGACGGTGGGCGCTCTGACGTCACACCACGCGCGGTATTCCGAGTGGAGGATCCCTCGATGGGTACCTTCTCCACGCCATCGAACCGGCTCATCGTCTCGGGCGAGCGGGCGAGTGTCATCGTCGTCGAGGCCTTTTATGGAGGCGCAACCGCCGAGGCCAAAGTGGCGGTCTCATTGTTGTCAAGGACCCGAGCGCCTGGCGTTCCGGTCGATATCGCCGATCGATTCAACGGGCCAAACGCAAGCGCAAGCACGGCGACCAGACCAACGCTGCTCTATCCGGAGGACGGCGTCGTCATTCCGAAGAACCTCATGCCGATGGAGATTCAGTGGAGCGCACCGGCCGACCTCGACATCTTTCGGGTCACGCTTCAAGACACACAAGGCTCGTTTCGAGCCGAGTTCTTCACGACCGACCACGTCGTGAAGTTCGAGCGCGAGGTGTGGGCTCGTCTTCTCGAGCATGCAGGTCGTGTCCAGAGCGAGCTTCAGCTCCAGGTCGCAGGCATCGGGCTCAATGCCATCGGCAACGAAGTCCACGTGACGGCCCAACAGCAGATCAAAGTCGCCCCGACGCTCCTCCAAGGTACGGTCTACTATTGGGCGCTCGATACGGGCCGCATCCATCGCATTCGCGCCGACAGTGAGGTCGCGGAGGACTTCTTCGTGCCTCCGACGTCGCCAGACGACGCCAACAATCGCTGTGTGGGTTGCCATACTTTGTCGCGCGATGGCCGCAAGATGGCCTTCGAATACTGGGGAGGTTGGCAATGGCACGGGATCGTCGACGTCGTGACGCCGGAGCCCGCGCTGGTTGTGCCCAACGTCTTCCAGGCCAACTTCAGCGCATTCGATCCTTCCGGTGACTTCCTGCTGTCGGTCATTTCCGGCGAGCTGTCGATCCGCGACGGCACCTCGGGGGCCCTGATCCAACCCGTCGCCACCAACGCGCCTTCCACGATGCCGGCATGGTCGCCGGATGGAACGACGATCAGCTATGTCTCGAAGGTCCGTGAACCCTTCGGCGACGTGGATTTCTTCGAGAGCGATCTCGTCGTCCACCGCAACTTTCAGGACGCAGGCAGCCAGAGTGAGGTCTTGGTTCCTGCGGACGGTGCGGCGAACACATACCCATCTTTTTCGCCCGACGGACGAACCCTCGCGTTCAGCCGTGGCCCCTTCAGCCGCTCTCACACGCAGTGGAACCCGGATGACACCGCGGGACTCTCCCCGGGCGACCTCTTCTTGGTTGCGACCGATGGGCGCGGATCCGCCGTCAAGTTGGCGGCCGCATCGCGCGATGGGCAAGCCTTTCTGCCGGCCTTCAGCCCGTTCGAAGACGACGACTATGCCTGGATCGCGTTCTTCTCACGGCGCGACTACGGGCACATTACGGGCGGAAGTCATCGACGACAGGTTTGGGTTACCGCCATCTCGAAGAAGGCAGCCGCCGGATCCGACCCATCGTCGCCCGCATTCTGGTTACCCGGCCAAGACCCAGTGACCGAGAATATGAGCGCCTATTGGGCGCCCGACCCCTGCCGAACACGCGGGCAAACCTGTGCCGTCGATGCCGAGTGCTGCCAGCCCTCCTCGAGCACCGGCAACGACCTCGTTTGTCGGCCGATCAGCAATGGCGTCTCTCAGTGCGTGGATAGGGGGCAGGCATGCGCCTTTGAAGGCGACCGGTGCACGACCGGCGCGGATTGTTGTCCCGCTGACGGGGTGATCTGCGCCGGCGCGCCAGGCCAGGAAGTCTGCATCCGACCAGATCTCTAGATTAAGCTAGACGCAAGCATCGTTCCCTCATATGGGTCAGTCTGTCGCAGCACAGTCGCGGGGGAACTCCTTGATCGCCTAAGGCATTCCGGGCAACCTCGCGCATCTCCGGTCCGGTACGACCGGGAAAGGATGGGCTCATGCCACCAAGGACCCGCCCCGGTGCCTCCAAGCGGGATAAAGAGAAACAACGAGCCGAGCACCAAAAAAAGAAGGCTGAACGGAAGGCGCAACGAGAAGTCGAGCGCGAACGCCGAAAAGCCGCACTCGAGGCCGGCGAAGACCCAGATCTCATGGTCCTCGACGAGGACGAGTCTTCAGAGGATATCGACGACGACGA
Organism: Deltaproteobacteria bacterium; assembly: GCA_016713425.1. Lineage (GTDB taxonomy): Bacteria > Myxococcota > Kuafuiibacteriia > Kuafuiibacteriales > Kuafuiibacteriaceae > JADJPE01. The sequence goes on from JADJPE010000005.1 coordinate 1,140,892, forward strand.
GTCCACCGAGGACGTTGACGATCGCTAAACAGGTGGATCACGCCATCACGCCTAGGCCTCGAAGTCTGAGGTTGCTGGGTCTCCTAGATCTCTCGGCCGAAATTCCGATACCTTGGTTCCCGGTTCCCGTTCCTATGTCCCGGTAGGGACGGCCCTTTCGGGCCGCCCCCCGGACAGACCCCAGCGTGCAGATTCCCGCACCGGGTTCTTTGCTTGGAGATTTCGAACGGCTTTGCTTCTTTCGCGCGGTCCGTAGACAGGACACCGTCCGCGCTCATCCCGGGCCAACGACTTCAACCCGGTTTCGACATCGTTCCTACGCTTTCGACACGTCATCAGTGGTTCACTGGCGTTCGTCTTTCCGATCGTCACCTGACGCGATCTCGCCGCGCCTTTTCCTTCGACGCTCACCACCTTGGCAGATCACACCCCCTGTTGTTGCCAACCCCAGTGCCGGTCGCAATGCCGAGACCATTACGCTGACCCGTACTGCCCCCGGTTGTCCGACTATCCTGAAAACCGTGAACGTGACCGTGGCCAAGGTGAAGTTTTCCGAATCCACGAATCAACGCAATGGCTATGATGATTACGACACGCCGGCCACCCGCGTGGTGATCGTTCGGAACATGAAGTCCTACTACTATCTGAGTGCAGCTGCCGCTGTGGGCGACACGACGGCGAGGCTCACGGCGGACAGTGCGTTCAACTATCCCGCCGGCAGTTGTCCGCTTGGTACTGGCGCCTCGCAGGAAAATGTGACCGTCGCGAGTTCGTCGGGCAGCACGATCACGCTGGGTTCTCCACTGACCAAGGCCCATACGGCTGGAGAGCCCCTGGAATTTCCGGCGTCAGGCTCAAGCTCTGACCCAATCCTTGTTACAGAGGGCAGCTCAAGTTTGGATATCTTGAAGTGGACGATTCCTCATGAATTCCTCATGAGGCCGGCCATCGCAACCTCGGCCTTCCGGATGGTGTTGAGACCGCCAATGAAACTGACATTAAGCATGATCCCGCTGGCTTCCGTACTGACGGTACAGTCGGCGATATGTCAAACAACCGAGAACCCCACCATGCCAACAAACGCGCAGGATTACATCGCCGCCTTTCGGCGCGGGGAAGATTTTGCTCCTCCCGCGAAGGGGGTTTTCGTCGGCGACCAGCCCGATGCCGCTGCGCTCCAGCTGTTAGGGCAGGAATTGGCCGTTGCTAAACCGGCGGTGCGTGAGAACCTTGTCAAACTGCTGGTGGATATGGGCTTGCGCACCGATCCGCTCACGCCCAAGGGCACAGAGGTGCTGCGCCACCCGGAAATTGTCGAATTGCTCGCCAGGCCCGGCTTGGCCAGGCCGGATATGGGGCGGGAGGCGGCCATGGACGCCTTGCGCACGCTCGTCGCTCAACCCGACCTCGCGCCTTTTGAAAACGCCTTCGTTAAGGCTTTGAGTGACGCGCCCACCGAGGAGGCTTTCCTGCTGGTGGCCAAGGCTAAATCACAGAAAGCCAAAACGCTGGTGGACCGGTTGGCCAATTCATCCGAATGGAAAAACGTGGAAGCTGCCAAGATTGCCCGTGCCGCCCTTGGCGATCAGGATGTCGAGAACGAATTTCTCGCGGCCGCTGACGTAGCACAGGATGGCAAGGCGCTCGCCCAGGCGCTTGGTTCGCTCGCCCTGATAGGCACTCCGCGCAGTCTGAGAGCCATCGCCAAGCGGTTACGGACGCCATTGACCATCGAGGTTCCCGGTGCGCTCGAAAAATCTCTCCGGCTGAACGTGCTGGAAGCGTTGCTCTACAATTTTCCGGATCAACCGGTGCTCTATCCCAACAACATCATCCGCGAAGCGGACTACACGGCTGCGGAGCGCTTCTGCACCCAAGCATTGGGAGTGACTTACAAAGATCCTTCCCCTCCCTTCCTGACGTATCGCGGCCGCCGCACCTTTGATTAAAGGCTCAATATGGATTCCAGACTGCTGAGGGCGGTTCGCTCCGACCGGGGTTTGCGGCTACACTGAACGACTCCCAAAACTCTGTCAGCGAAGGTCTCCGGCGATGATTTCCCTTCAAGACCTGCTGTATTAACGAGAAATGCGATGAGACCCTTCGCCAGTATCTGTTCAGCCCCCCCTGTTTTCTCGTCGATCGAATGTCGGAGGACTCGAGGATCCCGGCGTGATCAATGGTCGGGGTGTACGCGACGAGCAGTGCTGGTCAGATATCTGCGCTCAGCGCGGAGATCTCCGTGTTGCGTGAGCAGCTGACTGCTCGTGACGCTGCGCTGGCGGCTCGTGACGCTGCGCTGGCCGCGCGCAATGCCGAGCTGGTCGAGCTCCGCGAGACGTTCGCGGTGCTGAAAGCTCAGGTCGAGGCTCTAAAGGAGTAGCTTCGGCAGAACTCAGAGAACTCGAATAGGCCTCCATCGAGCGACGGCCCGGGCGCCGCGACGTCATGGGACCGTAGAGCTCGCGCGCCGTGCCTGGTACTGCTCGGGCGCTTCGCGCGCCAGCTCCGGTGGCGTCCACTGCGAGACCGGAAGTCCACTTTCCGCAGGCGGCTCGCAGGCCAACGCGATGATCGATGCCACTTCTTCAGGGGCGAACTTCGGCGGCGCCGCAACACCACTCGTTGTCCTCAAGCACGCCGAGGATCAGCTTCTCCAGATTCGTTGTTTCGTATTGAACGCCGATTGAACGCCTATTCATAGAAGGCCAGCCGGACGGGTGAGCCTTCGCATGACAGTTCGAGAATCGTCGCGGGGCCTGCACCTTGCGATCCGCTCGGAGGGCGCTCGGCGTCTGCGCCCCTTTCTGTGCCTGCGGCCGCGGATCGATGCGTCACGACGGGTGGCCGAAGATCGACCTCCTCGGGGAGGATCGCTTTGAGATTTCCGCCCACAATGTTCACGAGCTCACCCACCGCATCATCTCGGAGCCCCTCATCGATTTCGGCCCGCGAAAGGTCGAACATGATCGAGGCGGCAACCTCCGCCCACTCCGGTACACAGCTCAGAACGAGCGTGCCTCCCCCAACCCCGGGAAGAGCCACCGAGGCTTGGAGCGTGAGCTGAGCCGAAGTCTCCGGTGGACGCACCTCCGAAACTCGAACAATCGGCAATCCCAAAGTGATGGCCCACGTGTTCTCCGCGACCTGAAAGAGCTGATCTTCCATAATTTCTCCTCTCTCTCGCGAAGGCACTTCCTCCCGCCCCCCCCGCCGGGAGGGGCGACCGACCTCAGCGACGAACTCGACACCACATCGACTTGGCCTCGCTCAGCGATTCGAACCGAGCGTCCAGAAGATTCACCGTTTCCGCCGAACCAAAGAGAATGCATCCGCCGGGTTCAAGGTCGTGAAAGACCCGGTCAAGAATCCCCCGCTTCGTCTCGACATCGAAATAGATAAGGACGTTCCGCATGAGGATGAGATTGAACCGCATCGGCCCACTCCACCCCTCGACGAGATTGAGGCGCTCATACTCGACGAGCTGCCGGACGTCATCGTTGAGCTGCCAATCTAGCCCGGACCGATGAAAGTGCCGGACGAGCATCTTTGCAGGTAGACCTCGGCCGACCTCTTGCTGGGAATAGCGGCCCGCCCGAGCACGCGAAAGCGCTTCAAGAGAAATGTCGGTGGCGACCACCCGCACATCCCAACCCGCCGACCTCGGGTCACCACCAAAGTGCTCGAAGAGAATCATCGCAACGCTGTACGGCTCCTGCCCCGTCGAAGATGCCGCGCACCAAACACGAAGACGCTTCGTCGCGGAAGCTCTGGCCATCGCCTCGGGAAGCATGTTCGTACGCAAGAACTGGAAGGCTTGAGGATCGCGAAAGAAATATGTCTCGCCGATCGCCATCGCTTCGACGATCGCCCGGCAAACCTTCTCATCAGGCTTCTGGCGCATCTCTTGGACAAGGTGGGCAATCGAACCAAATCCATGCGAGCGAGCGACAGGGGTAATCTTTGATTCCGCTAGATACTCCTTGCCGTCCTCGATCACGATCGCTGAACTGCGCCGCACGAGCATTCGGATCCAGTCGAAGTCGCTCGCGCTGATACTCACGATAACACCCTCGCTTCGCGATCCGTTGTCCTCGAGCCAGCCTCCATCATGCCTATACCCATCGCCTAGGTTGCACGCTTCATAGGTCGATTCCGGCGTACGCGCACAGCGCAGGCACAAACTCGTGCAGCGGCAGAATGCGCTTGGCCAAACCAGCGTTGGCCACCGCGCCCGGCATCCCCCAGACGACTGAGCTCCTCTTGTCTTGGGCCCAGATCTGTCCACCTGCGGCCACAAGCTCCCGACTCCCGGCGAGGCCATCCTGCCCCATGCCCGTCCAGACCATTCCAAGAACCGAAGTACCCAACACCCCCGCCGCCGAGCGAAAGAGGACGTCGGCCGAAGGGCGACACGAGTTCTCGGCTTCGGCTCGGGAGAGCTCGAGACGAGGTCGGGCCCGCGTCCCACGAATCACGACATGCTGATCGCCCGGCGCAATCCAAATGCACCCCCCTTCGAGTAGCGTTCCCGGCACGACCTCGCGAACCGGCGAGGCGCACAACCCATCGAGCCGCTCAGCGAGGCGTCGAGTGAACTCCGGCGGCATGTGCTGAACGATCACCATCGCGAACGGCAGATTTCCGGGGAGTCGCGGAAGCTCGGCCGCAAGCGCCTGAGGGCCTCCGGTGGATACCGCGACCACCACGGCCCGCAATCCGGGCACAGTGCCGACACCCGGGCTCGGGCTCGAGATCTGGCTCGGGTTCGGGCTCGAGCTCGGGTTCGGGCTCGAGCTCGGGTTCGGGCTCAAGCTCGGGTTCGGGCTCAAGCTCGGGTTCGGGCTCAAGCTCGGGTTCGGGCTCAAGCTCGGGTTCGGGCTCAAGCTCGAGTTCGAGCTCGGGCTTGGGCTTGGGCTTGGGCTTGGGGCGGGACCCGCGGCGTCAAAGGTAGGCCGCCGAAGGGACGAGATCTCGAGATCACGCGTCGCCGCAAGATTCGCGGTGACCCCACCGGGGCGACCAAGTGCACGGATCTTGACGAGGAGATCCTCGCGCAACACCTCCATCGTCATATCGATGTCTCGCGTGACCGGCTTGAGCACGTAGTCGGTCGCGCCAAGACTCAAAGCGTCGATCGTCTCGGACGCGCCTCGTTCGGTCAGGCTGCTCACCATGATGACCGGAAGCGAAGGGTAGCGCTTTCGAATCTCGACCAGGGTCTCGAGTCCGTCCATGTCTGGCATCAGGAGGTCGAGCGTCACCAAGTCCGGTGACAGCTGCTCGATCCGCGAAAGCGCGATGCTCCCGTTTGCCGCGATGCCGACGACCTCGACATCGGGATCGCCGTCGAGCGCACGTGATATCAGCCTCCGAACGACCGCGGAGTCGTCGACCACCAGGACACGTATCTTGTTCATCATTCAGCAAAACCCAACATCTCGATCTTCTCGAGCAAGCCGTCCCGCGTGAAGGGCTTCGTGATGTATTCGTCCGCGCCCGCCTGAAGCGCGCGCACGATGCTCAACGCACTGCTTTCACTCGTGACCATGACAAGGCGGATCTCATCATACTCAGCGTGTTTCCGTACTTCTCGAATGAAGTCGATCCCACTCATGTTGGGCATATGCCAGTCGACGAGTGCCACGTCGAACTTCAAGTCGCGCTTGAGATGTTCGAGCGCATCCTCCGCGCACTCGAAATCTACGACATCTTCCGTGTTCAAGATGCGCTTTATGCTCGACCGCGTGGCCTTGGAATCGTCGATAACCAGAAGTCTCATGGTTGTGCTCTCACACTTTCGAATCGAATCAGTACTTGAAACGTTCAACCAAGAACTTCAGCTCAACACCCATCTCCGCCAGAGACAGCGCAGCCTGTTCCGCCTCTTGAGCGCTCGCCTTCGTGCTCTTCGCAACGGCGGCCACGCTTGAAATGCTCTTGACGATCTCCATGCTCCCGCTCGCAGCGAGCGTCACGCTTCGACTGATCTCGTTAGAGGTGGCCGTCTGCTCTTCGACCGCGCCCGCGATGGAACTCTGGTGGTCGCTCACCCTCAAAATGATCTCACTGATCTGCGAGATCCGCTGCACCGCCTCCTGGGTGTCGCTCTGGATGGCCTCCACCTTTTCCTGGATGTCATCAGTCGCCGACGCCGTCTGCCGCGCCAATTCCTTGACCTCGTTCGCGACAACAGCAAACCCCTTGCCGGCCTCCCCCGCTCGGGCGGCCTCGATCGTTGCGTTCAAGGCGAGAAGATTCGTCTGCTGCGCAATCGCCGTGATCGTCTTGATGACTTTGCCAATCTCGGCACTGCTCTCACCGAGCCTTGAAATCGCGCTGTTCGTCTGCGTCGCAGCCTCCACAGCCTCGGTCGCCACCTTCGCCGCCTGGTTCGCATTCTTCGCGATCTCTCGAATGCTCGCGCCCATCTCCTCGATCGCGGTCGCCACGGTCTGCATGCTCAGACTCACCTCTTGACTGGCGGTCGAAACGAAATCGGCCTGCGTATCGGTTTCATCGGCGTTGGCGCTGAGCCTCTGACTGACCTTCGTAAGACCTTCGCCGGCCTTCGAAAGATTGTTGGCACAAGTACCGAAGGCTTTGAGCCTCGTTCGCAGATCCTGGAAGAGACTGGCCAGCGCCATCGCCATTTCGCCCATGGCGCTGCCGTCATCTGTAAAATCCACCTTCTTGGTGAGATCACCTTGGCTCGCCGACCGCGTTGCCTCCAAGAGACGGTCCACGTCTATGCTCAAACGTGCAGCGCGGTCGAGCTCACGGTCCGCGGCCAACTGAAGCCGGTGTTCCGCGGCCACCCTTTCCGTGATCAGATTCCAGGAGAGTACGGCCCCCGAAAACGCGTCATTGTCATCCGCGGTTGCCGAGACCTGGACCTCCAGCGTCTCATCCCCGATCTTCAGATGGAACTGCGTGGGCATCAACGCAAAGTCCACCAAGGACTCGCGATGTTCGGCGATCGCGGGATGGAGATCCGCAAAGGAGGCTCCCACATACCCGGTCTTGGGGCGCTTCACACCGAACTTCGAAAGCGTCACGAGGCTCTTCTCGGCCGCCGGGCTCGCGTATCGAATGTTGCCTTCGAGATCGAGGGCGACCAACTTGACGGCCGAGAAACGAAGAAGCCAGTCGGCACGAAGACCAGCCGTCTCATTGGATTCCGACGTCGCGTCGTTCCATTCGGCCATGAAATAGGTCTCGCCTCCCACCGGAGAGCGCACCGCGTTGATGCTGACATCTAACTGAACCGTCCCGAACGCGAACTTCGCCCGATGAGGAAACGCGTCGGGATCCTTGAGAACCGCTTCGACACGCCGAGGATTTCGGTGAAAACGGTGGATGGAACCATCGAGGATCTCGCCGATCGAGACACCATACGTCTCGATGAGCTGGGGCTCAAACGACATCATCGACTTCATCGCCGCTTTGTTGATGAAGACGATCTTGAAGGAAGCATTCGCTACGATGATGCTCGTGCTAACCTGATCCAAAGAAGCCATCATCCACGCAAGGGCCGCATCCCCATCACGGGACGGAGCGCCGCCGGTGGCCGATCCGCGACCAGCCGCGGCCACCTCGGTTCCCGGATTTCCCGGATTTCCCGGATTTCCTGGAGTCCCTGGGGTCCCTGGAGCCTGAGTCGGGTCAGCGTCATCGCTGGTTTGGCCGCTTCCGGTTCTCTCAAGTACGTCCGATGTCATAGAATGACCCCTCTCTTCCTCTTCACCGAGCGCCGAACGCCATCGTCCGGTCCAGATCCAAAACCAACATCAACCACTGATCCAACTTGTAGATTCCGCGAATGAGCTCACGCGTCGCCTCTCGCATCGTCTCGGGCGGCGGCTCGAACGCATCCTCAGACACCTCGATCACATCGCCAATGTAGTCGACGAGCAAACTCACCGACGACTCCCGTGTCTTGGCCACGATATGAAAGGGCTCCCACGCCTCCACTTTCGGAAGCTTGAGGCGCTGTCGCATATCGATCGCGGTCACGATCCGGCCTCTGAGATTGATAAGACCCGCCACCGCATCCGAAGCGAGTGGGATTCGTGTCATGTCATAGCGACGATTGACTTCTTCCACTTCGGCGACGTGAATGCCGAAGCGAAGGTTCTCGACGCCAAAAACGCAGAGCTGCCTAGAGCTCATGTCGCACCTCGCTCGAGAAACCACGCGGCGCACGAACCTCCGCCGCGAACCGGTCAAGGTCGAGTAGCTCGGTCACCCGTCCGTCGACGACGATCGTCGCCATCACACCCACGCGACCTCCCGCTCGTCGAACCGACGAATCCACGGTCGTGATATCCAAGATGTTGCAGACGACGATGCCAAACGACAGACCTCCGACGTCACAGACAACCACGCGAAGAAGGCCATCGGCCGGCACCAACGACACACCCGTGCGAGGCTCGGCGCGTCGCTCGGGCAACACGTCTTCAAGCATGACGATGGGGAGGATGGTGTCTCGGTACTGGACCATCGATTGACCCCCGACACGCTCGATCGTATTCGGCGAGACGTTCTCGAGCCGAAGCACCGTCGCCGCTGGAATGGCCATGCGCGCATCGTCGGGCCCGGTGAAAAGGAGAAGCGCCTCCGTGCTTGCGCTTCCAACAACCTCGGCTTGAGCGTCGGTCGTCGCTACGCGGTCGTGAGCGGCGACGACCCTCGCGTGCTCCGCCAACCCGGACGCATCAAGGATGAGGCCTACCCGACCGTCACCCATGATTGTCGCGCCGGCGTAGGTTCTAAGACCGCGGAGCTCTCGGCCGAGCGGCTTCACGACGATCTCTTCCGTATCGAAGATCTCGTCCACGACGAGACCGAAGGGTTGGTCGTTGATCTGCAAGACGACGATCGTGATCCCGTCGCGCTCGATCCGCTCCTCAGACGTCCGCTCCGAGCAAAGGCCAAGCTGCTCGTCGAGATAGACAAGCGGCAAGATGCGACCGCGAAGACGATAAAGTGGTACCCCTTGTACGTGCTCGACCACCGTCACCGCGCGCTCGGCGTCGAGACGAATAAGTTCGACGAGGGCCGACTGCGGGATTGCGAAACGCTCCGTCTGGCTTCGCACGATGAGGGCCGGAATGATCGCGAGCGTCAGCGGGATCCGAATACGAATGGTCGTGCCCTTGCGAGGCTCGCTCCTGATCTCGATCGAACCGCCAATGTTCTCAATGTTGGTCTTGACGACATCCATCCCAACGCCACGACCGGACACCGAAGTCACCTTGGCCGCCGTTGAAAAGCCCGGCAAGAATATGAGATTGAGCGCCTCACTCTCGCTCAAGACCTCCGCTTCGGCTCGGCTGAGAAGATGCTTCCCGACGGCCGTCGCCCTAAGACGCGCAGCTTCGATTCCAGCACCATCATCGGTTACCTCGATCGCAACCTCACCCTCCTCGTGGTACGCGCGAAGAATCACCATCCCGACTTCGCTCTTACCCGCAGCCGCGCGAACTTCCTTGGTCTCGATGCCATGGTCGATGGCGTTCCGGAGAAGATGCACGAGCGGATCCTTGATGGCTTCGAGGAGCGAACGGTCGAGCTCAGTCTCGTTGCCCTCCATGCGAAGCTGAACCTTCTTGTTGCAGGAGTGGGCGAGATCGCGCGCCACCCTCGGGAAACTTCCCCAGAGACTCGCGATCGGCTGCATCCGCATCTGGACGACCGACTCCTGAAGCTCGGTGGTGATCCGACCAAGGCGCTGCATGATCGGGTCGCTTTGATACGAGGTCGATTGCATCGCCTGATTGCGCGCCAACACGAGCTCGCCCACGAGGTTCATGACTTTGTCGAGCAGCGGGACGTTGACCCGAATGCTCGTGTCGACGAGCGTGCTCGTCCATTCGGCGCGTTCACCGGCCGCTCGCTCAGAGCGAACCTCTGCCTCCGACCCAACGTCTGACTCTGTTCCGACGCCATTCGAATCGCTCTCAACACCGCCCGCGGACGGTAAAGCGTCCAACCCCGGGGCCGCCGTAGAGGGAGAGGCGCGCTGAGCCTTCACGTCCTGTGAAAGTGCGACAGCCGAAAGGTGCGGCTCGATGTTGGGCGGCACCGGGGTCGGAGCCGGAGGGAAAGTCGGCGCGGGCGCTGAGGGCGCTGACGGCGCTGACGACGCTGACGACGCTGACGACGCTGACGGCGCTGACGGCGCTGACAACGGCGCCGGAGGCGACGTCTCAGCTGGAGGCAAAGCCGAAGGCCGCATCTCGGCCTGAGACACGCTTGGGGCCGGAGGTTCAGGCGAACGCGGCGTCGGGACCTGAGGCTCAGCCGCCGGGTCGGACAGTTGCCGAAGGGACACCATGAGCGCCTCAACGTCGAGCACATCCTCTTCTTTGCCGGTTTGCTCGATGACGATGAGGGCGCGGCGACACGCATCGACGAACTGGAGCAATGCGGTCGCGATCTCGGGTCGCATCTGTACGCGGCGGTCGCGCAGCCGGCTCAGGAGGTTCTCGGCCGCGTGCGCGAGCGCGTGAAGCTGAGAGAAACCGAGGAAGCCACAGGTCCCCTTTAAGGTGTGAACGGTTCGAAATATCGCCCGGAGAACGCCCTCATCGTGAGGGTCCTGTTCGAGGCGAACGAGATCTCGATCGACACGATCGAGACCTTCGCAGCTCTCGACGACGAACTCTTGGATAACCTCATCCACGGTGTACCTTGGTCGGCCAAGACGTGAACCACCGACGTTTTGCGGCCGATCTTCGACGTCCGAGCCAGAGTCGACTGAGTACCACGAAGCCCAAAAGGGCAACAACGTGGGGCCGAGTGCGAGGGCGTCACCTTTGGAAGCCCGGGTGTCTCTTGGCCTAGCCTCGTGATATTCCTTCGTTGGTGGCCGCAGAAGGCGAAGCCGACAAGACACGACCTCTGGTCCTGGTCGTTGAGCATTCTTCGGCGCAGCGCGCGATCCTTCGGGCGTCTCTACTTCAAGCTGGCTACCGCGTCGCCGAGGCCAGGAGCGCCGTCGATGCAGAGTCGAAGATGCTGGAGTCCGCCCCCGACGCCATTTTGCTGACGTGGGAGCTTCCGGACGCAGAGGGGCCCGATCTCCTCAGGAAGTGGACCGCAAACACGACGCTCGAAACGATCCCGATCTTGATGCTCACGAGCCATGATGAGCCCGACAAGATCTTGAAGGCTCTCGACAGCGGTGCTTTTGACTTTCTCCGAAAGCCACCCGATCGCCTCGAGCTCCACGCCCGCATTCGAAACGCGGTCCGGATCAAAGCTCTCCACGACGAACTGAGGCGACTCGCCTCGCGCGACCCGCTCACCGGTCTCTTGAATCGCCGTGCCTTCATGGATCAACTAGACCAAGAGCTCGCAAGAAGCCGTCGCTATGGGCGAGACTTCGCGCTCGCCATTATCGACGTCGATCACTTCAAGCGCATCAACGATACCGCCGGGCATGACATCGGCGACCTCGCGCTCGTTCAGCTTTCACAGCACCTGACGCGGAGTCTCCGCCAAGTCGATGTCGTCGCGCGCTACGGCGGGGAGGAATTCATCGTCATGCTGCCCGAGACCGTGCCCTCACGGGCAACGATGGTGTTGAATCGCCTCCGCAGCGGCATGCAGGACGTCAACTGGGGCAATGCCGAGCACCCACTGTCGGTGACCTTCAGCTCGGGTGTTTCTTGTTTCACCGGCGGGCACACGCCGAATGCGACCGTCCTCATCAAACACGCAGACGTAGCGCTCTATCGCGCGAAAAACCTCGGACGAAACCGGGTAGAGCTCGCGGTCGAAAACAAGCTCTCAGAAGACCTGGAGGCTGAGGGCGTGGACGTGGGCGTGGGCGTGGACGTGGGCGTGGAAACGAAATCGGGGAGGTTACGGCCAGAGCCAGATCATCCGGATCAAGATTGAGGTGCTGAGGTCTCGGCCAATGCTGCGCGACGCGCCGCGTGGCATGTCAGGCAATATAGATCGACGCCCGGGGGTGGGCGTACCGGCACCTGGGAGACTGAGCCACATCCCTTACATGCCACTCGAAAACCTTGGGGCCTGAAGGCCTTCGCCCGCCTGGAACCACCACTGTGCTTACGCGCCATTTATTGCTGCCCCTTCGCTCTCGTGTTGCGTGTTTTGTGCAAATCTCCTGCCCTTCTGCGGCGAATGTCCGCCTTCTATACATCCCACGTGGCTCGGCTCTAGGAAAGCACTGAAGCAGCGCAACTCACGAATATCGACCACTACGGCCCATTCGGACCCGATCTCTACGGGGATCCGCGCGGATCTTCGTGCTTACCGCACCTGCAAGTCGCCTTCACCAGCTCTGCACAAGCCCTTCACGGCCCATCACAAGCCCTTCACAGGCCAGGCGTGGCATCTCACGAACGGCAAACCTGCTCGGCGCGTTTTCGCGCTCGCTGATGGATCTCGGAATCGCCGGAGGTCATCCGCGTGATCGTCCGCCAGCTCTCACAGGCGTCCTTGGCCCCACGTTGAGTCGCGAGCTCAGCCTCATCGGCCAATTTCTGAGCCAGTTGCTCGAGTTTTCGAAGCCCGGCAAGAACTCTTGGATTGGTGCGATCGAGCTTGGCACCCGCTTCCCAGCGCTGAAAGGCCTGCTCGAACTTCGAGAGCTCGTAGAGGCTCTCGCCGGCGTCGGCAAACGCTTCGGCCGTGCTCACCTCGAGCTCCTTCACAAGGAAGGACTTGAGTCCAGGCGGAAGAATCCTCGACTCCGCACGGCTGAATTCGATCAACCGCGACCAGGCTTCGACGGGATTGTTCGCGATCTCTGTCCGCGTTCTCGTGTATTGCTCGCGAAGGTCCAGCAGGGCGGCATTGAGCTCGCGCGCGCGCCGACGCTCAGCACCTCGACCACGGCGCTCGGCGGATGCGGCCAAGTCCGATGCGCCGTTCACATCGCCGACAACGTAGCGCTGCACGGCACGGGCGAGCATCGCATCCTTGCCGTAGCGTCGCTGGATCTCCTCCTTGATCTGGTCGGGTTTGGTCAGCTTCTTGACGCCGGTTGGGCTCACCTGGAGGTCGGTGTACTCCATGTTCCGTTCACGCATCTTGCCCTCAAGCGACCGGAGGCCCTTCAAAGCCTCGGCCGACGTTGCGTCGTTGAGAAGGACGAAGAGATACATCTCGTGCGCTTTGGCCCAAGTGCGCTCCTTCTTCGCAAGTCGCTCGGCCTTCATCAGGGCATCCTCAACGGCATCGACCCGCAACTTCTCCATCTCGCTCTTGGCGGTCTTTGATAATGGCACCGAGTCCGGGATGCTCGCCCATGCGCGGTAGGCCTCGTAATGATTCCCTTTCGCCATGAATCGCTGAGCCTTCGCCTTGAGCGTGGCCGCGCGCTCATACGCTTCGGCTTCGTCGAGTAACGCACGCGCCGCGCGATTCACGGGATCGCGAACCTTGAGCTCAGCAATCCGAGCACGCACGCAAGCGAAGTCCTCCTTTGGGCATGCCCGCGCCGCCGTGAGCTTCTCAACCACGAAGCGATCGAAGTCGAACGTCTCGTCGACCTTGGGGAGATCGAGCGGCAAGCCATCAGCCCCGCGACGCGTATACGGCGAGGTGCTGGTGGCGCTCATCGCCATCATCGTGCCCGCCGAAGCCCCCGCGCGCGGCGGCACAGTCAACGAAGCATCATCGGTGCCAACCCCGCGAGCACCACCACCGCCGCCATGACCATCACGGCCGCGACCCGCATCGTCGCCGGGCGAACTCCGGTCATTCGCGCCGCTCTGAGGACTGCGATCATCGCTGTTGTCCGCATGCCCGGACCCGGACCCGGACCCGGACCCGGGCCCGGAGGAGGCCGGCTGGGGATCGGAAGGCTGATCCTGCATAGACAACGCATCGCGAACGCCATCCATGAGTCCTAAGAAGAACTCGCGATCCGTCGACGACGGCGACAGGTTCCGCCAATAGGCAACGAACGCGATGGCACCCACCGCGCCGACGAGAATCAAACCAAGCACCGCCAAACGCCAGCGTCGCCATCGCGTTCGGGGGCGGTGCGGCACCGGACTCGTGCGGGGCGGATGGAGCTCGCGGAGCGCGGGTGGAAAGCGAACGCGGAAGTTAATGTTGCCGAAGCGGAGGAGGTCTTCCTCCGCAAGCTCCGCGACCTCGATGCGCTGGTCATTGAGGAACGTCCCGTTCGACGAAGAGAGATCCGTGACCGATACGCCGGCCGGCCCGCAGACGAGGCGTGCATGCTGTCGCGAGATCGACCCATCCAGAATCGGAATATCGCATTCTTCGAGTCGACCGAGGATGTTCTCGCCCGACCGCAAAGCAAACGTCATCCCTCGAACCGGGTCGTCGAGCCCGAGGAGCCTCGGTTGCTCCGCCGCGTCGCGCGAGTGCTTCGAGTCTCCTAGGTCATCGGAAAGCTCGCGAGCGGCCGAGCCAGTCGCCGGGGCGGCGTCTTTCGGCGTGATGACATAGCCACCAACGCGAATCTGGTCCGATCCCGAGAAGCGCGCGCGACGGTCGATCTTGCGACCGTTGAGGCGGATGCCGTTGCTGCTCCCGAGGTCTTCGACCCAAAGCTCGTCGTCGATCACCCGGAAGTTCGCGTGCCTCCGCGAGACCTTCTTCTCATCGACACGGATGTCCGCACTCTCGTCACGCCCCAGGACCGCCCCAAGCTCAGTCACCGGAAACTCTCGGACATCGCCGTTCGGTGCCCGCACGACGACAAAGAATCGGGCGACGCCGGTGACCAAAAGAGCAACCTCGCCTTAGTGGATTCTTCAGGCCGTGAAGAGGCTCATGTCGACATCAGCGGCCTCGCCCCGGTCGATCAGCTCTTCAAGGAATCGCGGCTGGCATCCCGTCGCCGCGAACGAGCCGGCCACGATGCCCTGGTCGTCGACGCCGTCGGGGACGAATTTGAAGATCTCTTCAACGCCGATCTGGAGATCTTCGGACAAGGTGACTTCTCCGATCGACGTGATCCGCCGCGACTGATCGGCAAATCGTCGCTCCTGCAGCACGATCGGGCACGCCAACGAAAGAAGCCGCAGCGCGTAGAGTTGGGCATCCGAGGACGCCGTCATTTCCAGGCGAACGATGCGGTCCAGTGCCTCACTCGGCGTTCGGGCAGAACATGCAGCGATCGAACCTTCGAGAGGCCCCGCCATCGCACGCAACACGTCCGCCGTACCCGGACCGCTCAAGTTGCCCACGAGCAAGCGGTCCGCTTGAAGTGCTGTCGCATGACGCACGAGTTGTTCGAGACCAATCCCATCACTCGGCTCGAACGACACCACGTTCTTCAGCGGCTGCAGATCGAGCTCGACCCCCGACTCGATCGTCACGATGCGATCTTCGGGCGGAAGCCCCACGGCGAGCGCATTCATGGTGGCCGAGGCATTCACGCCCGGTCCCGCAGATAGGAGAATGCCGCGTCGATACTTGAGGCAGTATCCAAGGAACTCTGCCATGGCACTTGAGATCGTGCCGTACTCGACGAGCCGGTCGAGCGTAAACGCGTCACGTGCACTCTTGCGAATCGTGATGGCCGGGCCTCGAAACGAAAGCGGCGGCAAACTCGCGATCACCCTCGATCCATCACGCAAGCGGGCGTCAAGCAACGGGTGCGCCCGATCGAGAGGTCGGCCAGCCAACGCGCCAAACATGGAGACAAGGCGACGGGCTTCGGCCTCACTTTCCAATCGCGCGCCCGCCGGCTCGATCTGGCCGTCGCGATCGACCCAGATCTCGCGGTCGGCACCGACCGAGATCTCTACGACCGAATCATCCGCGACGAGAGGCGCCAAAGAACCAAGGTCAATGGAGGCGACCGCATCGTGCAGAAGGGCACTCACGCCGTCTGAGGCGATGCGACCCGACGCCACAAGACCCTGAATGGAGAGCTGAGCAATCTCCGTCGCCGACTCTCGGTAGCTTCCCAGCGAAGAGAGAGGCAAAGATGCAAGATCGAGCTCATCGATGATCGCGCCGCGAACGAGGTCGATGCTCTCCTGACGTCCAAGCACAGGAAGACCGATCGGGGCCAAAGGCGCCGTCATCGCGAACGGCGCGCCTCCAGCCGGCGCACGCGCCGCGGCCGACACAATCCCCGAGCGTGGCGACGAAGGTCGAGAAAGTGGCTTCGGTTCAGATCCTGACCATGACGCCGGCGGATCGGGGACGAGGGCCGAGCCCGGCATCTCATTCTCATCTTCCTCGTCGTCATCCGGCGGAAGAGAGAAGTCGTCAGCCAAGCTCTTTCTGGCGGGTTCGGGACGAACTCGAGGCGCCACCTTCGAAGCCGCATTTCGCGGGAGCTTGAACGGCGCCGCTTCTGGTTCAGGTTTGGGCGCCGGTTCGGACCGCGGTTCGAGGTCGATTTCGCGTCCGTCGTCGAGCCCTAGGCCGTCGTCGCCAAAATCGTCATCACCGTCAAGCTCGAGGTCGGGCGAGCTCCGGGCAGAGGGCTCGAGTTCGATGGCTCGTCCGCGCGAACGCGAAGGCTCAGGCATGCGCGGCGCAGGCTCAGCCGCGTCGAACTCCTGGTCGAAGTTGTCGTCAATCAGGCCGGGTGGACTCAAAGCGGGCTTGGCCACCGAGCCCGACTCACCGCGCCCGCGGTCGCCGCCGCCGAAGAGGTCGATCTCGTCGTCGAGCGCACCCCGGTCCCGGTCACGCGAAGGCGCATCGCCTTTCGACGCGTCTGCGTTGGAGACGGCGCCGATCGCAGCACCACTCAGCGATGCAGCGCTCGCCGCTCCATTGGCCGAGGTGAGTTGAAGCGTGAAATCGCCGATGTAGATCTTGTCGCTGCCCTTGATGACCTGGGGCGCTGTGATCTTCTTGCCATTGACGTACGTACCGTTCGTCGACTTCAGGTCGACGATGATGAACTTCCCATCCTTGAGCACGATGCGCGAATGACGCTTCGAGATATTCCCCTTCGGGAGAATCACATCGTTTCCTTGCACGCGACCGATCGTGACCTCGCTCTTCTCGAAGCTCTCGGTGCGGCTAGAACCGCCTTTCTCGTTGATCACGATTTCAAACATGGCGAATACGTTCGGCAGTTTAGCAGGAAGTCGTCAGGCAACAAGTTGCTGGCCAAAAATGCTCGGGCGCCCGGAGGAAAGACCGCGAAGCGGTCGACATCGGGGCGGGATCAAAGGCAACAAACCCAATAAATTCAAAAGGTTGCAGGTGCTCTCGCTACCGCTTGAGGTCGAACGCGTACGGAATCCCGGCGTCCAGCTTTAGGGCCTCGGCCTGCGACAGCGTGAGGGGCCGAGCGGCGAGGACCGCACGGTTCGCGGGGAAGCTCCCCAGCCATGCCCTCGCCAAGGGCAGGTAGAGAAGGTCGTCGGGCGCCACCAGGCCACCCGACAACTGCAGGTTCAGGGAGAAATCGACCGAATAGATCGCACTCGCCGTCGCCTCCAGCTCAATCCCGGGGCAACGCCAGGACGCAAGGGTGGGCACACACAAGGACGCCCGATCAGCAGATCCATCGCAGGTTGGCGCACAGACCCCCAGACAGCCCTCCGTGGACGCCTCGCACGCCCGCGCCGGCCCACAGTCAGCGTCCGACAGACACTCGAGGCCTTCTTGAGGTGTGCACGCCGCGGTCTCCTCTATCTCCATAGCGAGGTTCACGATCCCACCGACCTGCCCGCGTCGTTGGCCACCCGAAACTTCCGTCGGGAACCGAGTCACGGCCGGCGTGCCGCCCTCTCCACCCAAGGCTCGAACCACCAGCTCGTCCGATCGGGCATGAATTTCGTAGATGGCGTCGACATCGACGACCGAAACGCCGTCGCAAGCCGCAGGAACGGCCGCCGAGAACGCGCCTCCGAGGCGCACGACGAGCGATCCAGGAGCACCTTCGTCGGGGGTTTCGGCCACGATCCCAGTCTCTGCAAATGGGTACTGACCCGCAGCGCACGTCCTCGTGCCTTGAACCAGCAGCCAGTCCCCTGCCCGCACATTCGCGCCCGACGCAGTGAAGTCGACGTCGTTCTGGTCGCTCAGGATGAAGTCGGCGAGCAAACCATCACTCGAAGTACCGGCCTCCGAGAGAAGCCCGGTGCCCGAACGATGGAGGACGCCACCGAGCGACACGCGAACCTTTCGCGTCGAATCGAATGAGGCAGAAAGCACGCTCGCTGCGCATGCGCCGACCGACGCGTCGTCGCCGCAGACACCCGCGATCGAGTCGCACGCGTCGACGTTGACCGCGACATCGGAAGAAAGCTGATGAACGCGACGGATCGCGGTGCTCGCGGTCATCACCGGGCGGAGCGGATCTCCGGCAAGAAACGATGTGGCGCCGTCGGACCGCATGAGCAACACGACGTCTTTGGATGCGGTCGATGTCCCAGACAGCAGATTCGGCCCTGATAGGCTCTCGTTGATCTCGTAGGCTTGGCCAAAGGCGCCCGCCACAAGAGGAGCCTGTGCATCATCGTTTGCCGAGAGATCGATGCGCCCCCGAGTCTCGCCTCGTGCCCGCTCCTCGCGCGTCGCAAACGGCGAACCAAAGTCGTCGGTGCTCCGAACGAGGTGCCCCGCCCCATGGGCATGGATATCGGCGTCGGCAGCTTCGCCGGGATCTGAAGGTTCGAGCATCACCAAAGACGAGCGGTCGGTCCGGAGCGCAAGCGCCCCGCGGGCGCCCATGTCTACGAATCGGGCGGTCGGTCCGCCGACGTCGATCAGTCGGGTCGAAGCGATCACGGTGGAGGTTTGGGTGGTCAGCGCAAACGAGATCTCGGTGATCGTGTCGGTCGCTACACTCGAGACGAGCACGACACCCCGGCTTGGATCGTCGGGGTCGATGCGGACGAGCATCGAACGAGGCCCGGCCGCGATCGGCGTCGCTTCGACGATGCTCACCGCATCGTAGCGATCGGCATATTCGCCTTCGACCGGCGTCGTGACATTGGGACCGCGTTCAATCCTGAAAACAGTCAAGTTTGAGGCGGTCGATCCCGTACCATCGAACGCAACGGCCACGTAGTCGGCGCCTTCATCGAGGGCCGTCCCCTCGAACCCTAACGTCGCAACATCGACTGCGAACGCGTCATCTTGCGTCAACGCGGCCAGATCGACCGCACCCAGCGTCACGTTGTTGTCGGTCCCAAGCGTCCTTCCCGCGTAAGGCAACTCGGTCACGTCCAGGACGTAGAGCGCAGCCACGGCCGGGGCCAACCCGAAGAGACGCGATTGACCGCCCGTAAGGCCCACATCGCGCGAAACCGAAAGACGAGTCGGGAATCCATCTGCTCTCAGAACGAGCGGAAACAAGACCACCGGGCCGGGGACGAAAGTGGAGACCACGGTGCCATCGGGCGCGCGCCGGAATTGGATAATGCGAATGCCTTGCGCTTCGGAATCGGCAACGAAAACATCGGCGCGATCCGAAGATCGCTGGACATAGGCGAGGCCGCTTGGTCGCTCCAAGCGACCGGTCGGCTGCGGCGGCGTATCCTGACAGGCGAAGGACAGAGCGACCGCGACGGTCGCGATTGTCGCGACTGGCCCGAACGAACAGCACCTCGGCCACACCGACGCGGGTGAAGGCGTTGATGATCGCAGGTGTGCGTGGTTCGTCTTCTGGGGGGCAGACATGCGTTGATTTTCGTTCATGTCCTTCAATCTCCGGGGCCTTCGGCTTGACCCTCGGCATCGACGTCCCGACCCAAGCGGACGACCACTTGGTGCATTCTCGGTTCGGCGCTCGAGAGGTCGGCCACCGCCAGCGTGCTGTTGGCGAAGTTCGTCACCAGGCCAAGAACACGCGCGCCGCGCTGAACGAAAGCCATGCTCGCCGGACCATCGAGCGTATGCGCTTCGTAGGGCTCGCCATCCTTCGTCCGCGGCGCGCGGCCCTCCACGGTACCGACCACGATCGGCCACTCGCGTGTCACGTCCACGATCCAGATCTTGTCGGACCGAGCGTCCGGAAGATAGGCGAGATGGGCCCCGCTCGGATGGTCGAGAAGAAACGGTCCACTGACCTCTTCGCCGACCTGAAGCACGGCCACCAAATCGAGGCGGTCGTCGCGGTAGTCGGTCGCCGATTCGACGAGCCTGAAAACCAGGAGACCACCGTTTTGGCTGTCGATGGTCCCCGTGAGCCCAGTGAAGCGGGCGGACATGTAGATGTAGTGGGTTGCGGGCCCGGAGGTGGTCGGGGCTTCGCTTCGAAGCGCAACGCCGCGAAGCTCGATGGCACGCGTCAGAGCGGCGACCGAAAGACGGCGGGAGGAGACCCGCAGCGACGATACGCTTGTTTCAGAGAGGTCTTCCGTCTCATTCCAGATCGAGAGAACCGAGAGGCCGATGTCGAGCGAGCTGCTCAGGTCGGCCTGGTTGCCGGCGACGATCAGCTTGCCGAGATTTGGCCGTTCCGGAAACGAATCCACGTCGACGGGAGGAGGTATCGAAGAGATTCCGCCCACGCCCGGCAGCCCCGTCGGCAACCGCGCGACCGGGGTCCCGAGGCGCGAAAGACAATCGGCGGCATCGAGACCCGAGCATTCCTCGTCCGCACGCCTCTGACGGTCGGCGAGGGCGGCGATCGATGCGACGGACACCGAGCCGTCGAGCGCCGTAAGATGGCCCACCGCGACCAACGCATTCGGCGTCGCGGGCGCGGACACAGCAGCCACAGAAAATGGGTCGGCCGCGCCCGTGCGAAGCACGTGCCCAGCCGTGCAGTCGGTGCGCATGAACGCGCGCGCCGTCGCTGAGTCCAGAGTTCCGCAAGAGATCTGACCTCCGCCGCCCACATCGATCATCGTCAACCAATTCTGGTCGCGCGAAGGAACGAAGAGCGTGCCAAGCGCCGGGTCGGCCGGGCTCGGCACGTAGAGGATCTGACCCCCAAACTGATCGATGCGAACGCTGCTGACGATCGAGCTCGCAAGCTGCGCATCGAACGTGGGTGAGACGCGGCCGGCTGTCGACGTTGCAGTGACGCGGGAAAACAGGTCGTCGACCGAAAGCATCGTCACTCGACCGGCATTGTATCGCTGGTCGAAGTTCGAGCTGACGACGGCCACATAATCGGCGCGTTCGAGCGCCCCCGGGACGGCGACCAGCCCTACGGGATAGTAGAGCTGATCGCCCGGGGGCGACTCGCCGGGGATCTCATCGGCGCACGCGGCCGTGAGCGCCAAGAGCGCACAGAGGCCGACGGTCCAGGCACCGCGGCCCGCCGGCATTCTCTGAGCGACCCTACGCGGACCGCCCTTCACTCCTAGAACCCACTTCGCGTGCACCGTGCTGTCCACTTTTACTTGGTCTCTCTGAGCACCGCTTGGGCAGCCGCCATTCGCGCGATCGGTACGCGGAATGGCGAGCACGACACGTAGTCGAGACCGGTTCGATGGCAGAACTCCACCGACTTCGGTTCGCCGCCATGCTCACCACAAATGCCGAGCTTGAGCTGCGGCTTGGCCTTCCGACCGTGCTCGCAAGCAAACTTGACAAGAGCGCCTACGCCGTCCTGGTCCAGCACCTGGAACGGATCCTCGTCCAGCAGACTCTGCTCAACGTAGCCAGGGAGGAAGCTGCCTGCATCGTCGCGTGACAGACCGAACGTCATCTGCGTGAGGTCATTTGTCCCGAACGAGTAGAAGTCGGCATGCTTCGCAATCTCCGCCGACAAGAGCGCCGCCCGTGGGATCTCGATCATCGTGCCGATGCGGAACTCCACGGACGCAGACTGCTCGTCAAAAACGGCTTTGGCTACCTTTTCGACGACAGCCCGGAGTCTCTGAAGCTCACGCGGCTCGGAGATGAGGGGGATCATGATCTCGGGAATGACGCGAACACCCTGCTTCTGCATGTGCACCGCCGCTTCGAGGATGGCGCGCACCTGCATCTCATAGATCTCGGCGTGCACGATCCCAAGGCGACAGCCACGGAGCCCAAGCATGGGGTTGAACTCGTGGAGCGCATCCTTCTTCGCCCGCACGACTTGAATGTCGCGCCCGAGCGCGTCGGCGACCGCGCGAATGTCGGCCTCCTCATGCGGCAAGAACTCGTGGAGCGGCGGATCCAGAAGACGGATCGTCACGGGGAGACCGTCCATCGCCTTGAAGATGCCCTCGAAGTCACCGCGCTGCATGGGCGCGATCTTCGCGAGCGCAGTCCGACGACCCGTTTCACTGTCCGCGAGAATCATCTCGCGCATCGCCAAGATGCGGTCGGCCTGGAAGAACATGTGCTCCGTTCGACAGAGCCCGATGCCCTCGGCGCCAAATCGACGCGCGATCACGGCGTCCTCTGGCGTATCGACGTTCGTGCGCACCTTGAGACGGCGGAACTCGTCGACCCAAGTCATGAGCTCGTCGAATGAAGCCGATCCACCGGCCTGCACCGTGGCGACCTCGCCCAACATGATCTCGCCCGTCGTCCCATCGAGCGTCACGAGATCGTTCTCGCGCAACTTGTGACCACGCGCGGTCATCGTTCCCGAAGCGTAGTCGATCGACACCTCGCCGCAGCCCACGACGCACGGACGACCCATACCTCGCGCAACGACCGCTGCGTGGCTGGTCATGCCGCCACGCGACGTCAAGATACCGACCGCATAGTGCATCCCGTGGACATCTTCGGGAGAGGTCTCGACGCGCACGAGGATCACGCGCTCGTTCTTCCGACCACGCGCCTCCGCCTCATCGGCCGAGAAGACAATGCGGCCCGTCGCCGCGCCAGGAGACGCCGGAAGCCCCTTGGCCACCACCGTCCGCTGAGCCTTCGGATCCAGCATCGGATGCAGCAGCTGATCGATCTGGGCCGGAGACACGCGCATCACCGCGGTCTTCTTGTCGATCATGCCCTCGTGCACCATCTCGACCGCGATACGAACCGCCGCCGGCGCGGTGCGCTTGCCGTTGCGCGTCTGCAAAAGCCAGAGTCGACCTTCCTGAATGGTGAACTCCATGTCCTGCATGTCTTTGTAGTGGGCCTCGAGCTTGCGGCGGAAACCATCGAGCTCCCGATAGAGCTCGGGCATCTTGCGCTCGAGCGTCGTCTCCGGGTCGATCCCGGGACCACTGACGTTGATCGTCTGAGGCGTCCGAATGCCCGCGACGACGTCCTCGCCCTGCGCATTGATGAGGTATTCGCCGAAGAAACGCTTCTCGCCGGTGCTGGGGTCACGCGTGAACGCAACGCCGGTTGCACAATCGTTGCCCATGTTGCCAAAAACCATGGCCTGGACGTTCACCGCCGTGCCGAGATGAGAAGGGATCCCATTCAGCGCACGATAGGTCTGCGCACGCGGGTTGTTCCAAGAGCGGAACACCGCCCCGACGGCGGCGTTGAGCTGCTGCCAGGGATCTTGCGGGAACTGATGAGGCGTAAGCTCGCGGATCAGCGCCTTGTACTCATCGACGAGCTCTTTGAGCGCTGCCCCATCGAGGTCACTGTCGAGCTCGACGCCCCGGTCTCGCTTCTTCTTGGAAAGTGCAACCTCGAACGGGTCCGGCTCGTGCTTCGAGGTCGGCTTCATTCCGAGAACCACATCGCCAAACATCGCGATGAAGCGCCGATAGCTGTCGTAGACGAAGCGCTCATTGTTCGTGAGCTTAGCCATCCCTTTTGCGGTTTCGTCGTTGAGTCCGAGGTTAAGGACGGTGTCCATCATCCCGGGCATCGAGAACGCCGCACCGGAACGGACCGAGACGAGCAGGGGATTGGCGGCATCGCCAAACTTACGCCCAAGCGTCTCCTCCATCTTCTGAAGTGCACCCCGCATTTCGTCTTCAAGACCCGCGGGAAAACGCTCCCCGACCTCGTAGTATTCTTTGCAAACGTTCGTCGTAACGGTGAAACCCGGAGGCACAGGCAGCCCGAGATTGGTCATCTCGTGCAGGTTTGCCCCTTTTCCACCTAGGAGATACTTGTCCGACGCGCTGCCCTCAGCTTTGTTGTTGCCGAAGTAGTAGACCCTCTTATCGGTCACAGAAATTACCCCTCTACGGCCTCCCTGGAGGCGGACCGCGCTGGCGCGGTACCACGCGCCCGGAAAACGAGTCAACGAGTCGCTTCTCGGCTTCGTTTTTGGATTGGCTCCTAAGGGTTTCATGCCTCATTCGCGCCGGACGCGCCTCGGCCCCTGCCCGAGTTAGGGCCGGTCGGGTACCCTAGAGGTTGTGATGGCCAAGATCCCTCGCCGAATAAGCCGCTGGCTCCGTCATCCCGCGACCATCGTGACGGCTGCGCAGCTGGCGTATCGGCTCGGCAAGGAGCTCCATAGCGTCTATCGCGGCGTGATCGACGGCCGCGAGTTCAGAGCCCGCATGGGCAACCACTTTGGGACGATTTCGGGCGGCTTGGTCGGCGCATGGATGGGTGCAGCGGCCGGCACCGCGCTCGCCCCCGGCGTCGGGACCGCCGTCGGGGCCATCATGGGTGGCGTCATGGGCGAATCGGCAGGCGGCAAGGCAATGCGAATCGCCGTCGAGCGCGTTGAGGCCATACGCTCGACGACCGCTCACCGAGAAACTGTCGACCACCAGGCGCGGTTCCGTGGGCCGCGACGCACGATGTAGACGCGAGCCAACGACTCATGGTCGACTACGCCCGCTTTCACGATCTCGATCCCGCAACGCGATTCGAGAAGAACGTCATGCAAGACAGGTTGTCGCCAAGCCGAGTCGAGCACCCGCTCTTGGTTGGGGCGGCCATTCGGCTCGGCATTCGGATTGGCCAAGAATCGGTGAAGCTCCACCGGGGCGAGATCGGCCAGGACGAATACCGTGCGCGCACGGGGACCCACGTGGGCGCGGCCGGCGGGACGCTCTTTGGAACGGCCGTCGGCGCATGGCTCGGCGGACGGATCCCAGGGATCGGGCGCATCGTCGGCGCGTTTGTCGGAGGTCTCCTTGGCGATGTGGGTGGCGAGCAAGTCGGTCACTGGGGCTCGATCGCAGCCTGCCGCATTTTGAAGCGACCCCAGAAGAGCGAGCGCAAGACGCACCCTCGTGCGCCCCGAAATCTTGCGCCAAGAAAGCGCTCCCTCTGAATCAATCTGAACCGGACGCCTACAGAGTCTCGGATGCGCCAGCGACCTCGAGCTCGGCCGCACGACGACGAAGTATCGAGAAGGATTCCGCCGAAGCGGACATCGTTTCGTGCCAACGCGCGCATACAGAGAACGGACGACGCGGGTCGGGCTCGGGCGCCAAGTTTACCTGCTGAGCAGTCAAAGACTCGAGAACCGCGCTGAGCGGAGGCGAAACCGCATCGAAGGTCGCCTTGACGCAAGGCGCCCGCAATCGATCGACGATCCCAAACTCGAGCGCATCGGTCCTGAGCTTTCGATGAGGAGCCGCCGCAACAAAGCCGGGGTCGGCTTCGAACCGCTCTGCGAACGCAAACAGTCTTGCGAGCACCGCGGCGATCTTTGTCGTCGGTGATCCCACAAGCCCGCGCTTTCGCGCATACTTCAACCCCGGCGCGCCTCCGATCGCGTCGAGTCCAAAGCATGATTTCGCGGTCACGAGAAACACACCGGGGCCGTTGTGAAGATGGGCATAGTTCGCGACGTCGATCGCGAACTCGTCCTCGCCCAAGGACGAGCCGTCCTGGATCCAGCGATGAAACGCGGGAATAGATGCCTCGAAGTCGAGGCCTCCGGTACCGGTAGCGCGCGGGGCCCGAGAGGAGACGACGGCCAAACGCGATCGTTCGCCAAAGAAGAGCTTCGCGTAGAGACCAGACGACTCGAAAGGCGCAACAACAACGCCTGACTCGCCCTCCGGTGCCGATGAAGCGTCAGAGTCGCAGGTGTCGGTCATCGCGGCATCGCCTCCTTTAGGGTCCGCTCATAAAAAGCATGCGCCGCCTCGATGAAGAGCTGGGCCTCTTCAACGCGACGATGAGCCTCGGCTTCCCCGATCCCTTCGTCGAGCCTTTCGTGCGCATGAAACAGAAACAACGCAAACTTTCCACCGGCGTACGGATCGTGAAAACGCTTCGTGTCGTGAAGGCGTGCTCGGAACTCGCGCACGACCACATCGTCGTCCGCCACCGCATGCGACGTTTCGCGTTCTACGAGCGCACGCGCCGCCGTCATCATCGCCTCATACGCAACCCGCGCCGCCATATCGTGAGCCTGGGCATCGAGCTGAAGCTGAGCCTCGAAAACCTTGCGCTCGCTCGCGTGAAGCCCAAACTCGACGAGCGGAACGACCGCCCCCGCACACTCCCCCACGCCGTAGTCCGACATGGAGTAGACCCGCGGATCGCCCCAATCCGAATAATACTCGGGCGACACGTCGTAGCCGGGTACCTCGGTCAGATCGTCCAGCATCTGGCGCACCCGCGCCTTGCCAATGCGCCGAACGAACGTCTGAAAACTCTCGTCCGGGGCTCGATCAGACACGTAGGCCGCGGTGACACGCTCGACGACTTCGGGAATGCGCTTCGACGGGACCGCGCCGACCGCCAGACCGAACGAGCCAGCATTCTCGGACCACTGTCCGCCAAGCACGACCTGAAAGTGAGGCACCGCGTGCGCACCACGCTTTCGCGAAGATCCGTAGAAGCCGATATCGGCCACGTGGTGTTGCCCGCAGGAGTTGAAGCACCCGCTGGCCTTGATGCGAAGCGACGCGACGACGGGATCGAGATCGTCCTGGCGCTCCATGAAGCGCGCGCGCAGTTCGCTCGCCAACCCCCGCGAAGACGCAATACCCAGCTTGCACGTATCCGTGCCCGGACACGCCGTAATGTCGGCGATCGTCCCCGCCCCCCGCTCGGCGAGACCCGCCCCCGAGAGTGCGGCGTGAACATCGACCAGATCGATGTCCTTGACCCAGCGCAACACAATGTTCTGCTCGACCGTTGCGCGGCCTTCTCCGCGCGAGAACTGTGTCGCAACGGTCGCAAGGTCGCGCATTTGGTCGGCCGTGAGATCACCCAGCGGCAACGCGACGGTCACGACGCTGTAGCCCATCTGGCGCTGGACCCGGACGTTCGTCTGCCGCCAACGTTCAAACTCGCTCAGCGACTCTGACTCTGACTCTGACTCTGACTCTGACTCTGACGCTGACGCTGACTCAGAAGCCTGAGAGACAGTCGGCGGGTTCGGAATGGCACCCAGGTCCTGGAGATAGGCCGTCCAACGTGGGTCGACGGTGAGACGCGCGCGCTCTTCCATCACCGCTTCCTTGAAAGGACCGACACCCATCTTGATCACGAGATGTTTGAGGCGGGCCTTGCCACGATTCTTCTTCTCGCCGAGACGCGCAAAGACGCGACAAACGGCCTGCGACACGGGAAGAAGCTCTTCCTCAGGTAGAAACGCGGTGAACAGCTCCGCCTTCTGAGGTACGGCGCCAAGGCCACCCCCCACGAGAAACATGAAGCCTCGACGCGTCACGCCGTCGACCGTCTCCGTTCGCGCGATGAAGCCGAGGTCGTGCATGTACGCCAGTCCGCAGGCCTCGCCGGCACATCCGGAGAACGCGACCTTGAATTTGCGCCCAAAGTCTTGGGCGTCCGGGTGCCCCAGCAAAAACGACGACAGCGCCTCGGCGTAGGGTGTCACATCGAACTGCTCGGTGGAGCAAACGCCGGCCGTCGGACAAGCCGTGATGTTTCGGACCGTGTTTCCGCAGGCCTCCTGCGTCGTGATGCCCGCAGCCCCAAGGCGTCGCATGAGGTCTGGCGTATCGTCGATGTGAACGAAGTGAAGTTGGATATCCTGGCGCGTCGTCACGTGCAAAACGCCGTCGGCATAGTCCTCCGCGACCTCGGCCAGCGTAAGCATTTGAGCCGCGGTCATGTGACCATACGGGATCTTGATGCGCTGCATCCCGGGCGCATCCCAAACGGTATTTGGGCCTTTGCTCGCCTTCTCTTCGTACGGCAACGTCCGTGGGACCTTCCCATCGTGACGCTGGCCATTGTCGTACCGTTGCCCGTAGGCACCGCGACGAAGGCGCGTCTCCGCGAAGAGACGCTCATCGACCTTGCCCTGTTTGCGAAGCGAGATATCCTGTTCGAACGCGTCGATCTGGCGCTTGAGGTCGGCGCTCAAACCCGGTGCTTTATCCAATCGCTCTTTCCACGTCAGTACCATAAGACATTCAACCTCAAATGACCCCGGACAATCTCACTTAACCCATGCGAATCAAACGACTCAAGCAACTCAAGCAACTCAAGCACTCGAGCACTCAACGCATTGAGGACACGGCGGAACACGCTTGCGTCGATCCGCCATCGTTGTCGTTCGCGTCACCTGGCCCACGTACGCCATCTGTGGCATCTGTTCTGTCTTCGTTGGCCCGGGTCGCCCGCGCTCGGGCGGCAAGCTGGCCGATCACGACCGTGACCGGAGATTCGAGCCCCGCCTCCCGCACGCGTCCAGGCAGCGTCTCCAGGGTACCCGTGACGACCTTTTCAGTCGGCAGCGAAGCAGAGGCAATCGCGGCGGCTGGAGTGTCGGAAGGCCAACCCTCGGTGCGTAGCGTATGCATCGTCTCCTCGAGCGTGCTGAGACCCATAAGAACGACGACGGTCTCTTGCTCTCTCTCGAGCGCGGCGCAAGCATGACCAGGCGCTGAATGCCCCATGCGCACGCTGAATCCGCGAGCGATCTCGCGCTGCGTCAAGGGCACACCGGCAAGTGCCGGCGCAGCGAGCGCGGACGAAACGCCCGGCACAATCTCATGACGCACCTTGGCCGCGATCAAGGCGTCGAGCTCTTCCCCGCCGCGTCCGAAGACGAATGGGTCGCCCCCGTGAAGACGGACGACGCGCATTCCTGAGCGAGCCTCTCGAACCATAAGAGCGGTCGTCAGCGAAGGCGGCATCGAAATCTTCGCCGACGCGTCAATCCCATGGTCGCGACCATGGTCATGACCATGACCATCATCACCATGACTGTGACTGTGACCGTGACCGTGACCGACGCCATCGCGAGAAGCATCGCTTTGCTCGTGGCCACGACCTTGGCATCGACGGCCCACATAGATCTTTCGCGTGCCGGGGAGCGCAAGCTCAAGAATCTCATTCGGGACCAAAGCGTCGTGGAGAATCACGTCGGCGCGCTGAATGCGGTCAAGCGCCCGAACGGTGAGAAGCCCGCGCGACCCCGGACCTGCACCCACGATCGCGACGGTGCCGGGGTCGAACCGTTCTTCGGATCTGGCGAGCACTTCTTCGAGACGCACCAGCGCAGCATCGTGCTGCTGGCGATCGACGAGCCGCGTAACCGCGGCATCGGTAAGCGCGGAGAGAAGGCGACCACGCGAGCGAAGACCTCGCCATCCTCGCTTGCGGAGGGCAGCAAAGAATTCGGAGACGG
This sequence comes from Deltaproteobacteria bacterium, assembly GCA_016713425.1. Classification (GTDB taxonomy): domain Bacteria; phylum Myxococcota; class Kuafuiibacteriia; order Kuafuiibacteriales; family Kuafuiibacteriaceae; genus JADJPE01. The sequence goes on from JADJPE010000005.1 coordinate 1,170,209, forward strand.
AAGAAAGGCTTTCCGGAACGAGAACGTCGAGCACCCGACGAAGCTGAGCCGCCATGAGTGGTGATGCACCATCGGTGCTCACCGCGAGCGTCATCGCCCCCCGACGCACGACGGCGGGCGCGAAGAAATCGCAAGCTTCGGGATCGTCTACGGCATTCACGAGAATGCGGTGCGACCGCGCGACGGCAGCCAGTCGGCGGTTTGTCGCCCGGTCGCTGGTTGCGGCGATGACAAGGGCCGCGCCCTCGACGTCGGCGTCACAAACCTCACGCGAATCGTAGCGTTCAATGCGCGCAAGATAGACGCGGGTCGCATCGGCGAGCATTGGCGCAATGAGGTGGATGCGCGCACCGGCCTGAAGAAGCGCGTCCATCTTGGTGGCCGCAACGTCACCACCTCCCGCGACCAGCACGCGACGGTTTCGAAGGGTGACGAGCTGAATTGGATACCCCATCATCGACCCCTAACTCGCACTCGCACTCGAACTCCGACCGCCAAGCCCGGCCGGCAAGGCCTCATCGCCCGCGGCCGCTCCAACAGAACTGAGGCCTCGTCCTCTGGGCCCTCGTCCCGCATGCGTACAAAGACGAAATCAGAGATCGCACCTGACACACCCTTCGGCGCAACGTTACGGGTCTCAAGCTAGGACCAGCCTGGTCAAGCATTAGCCATTCCCGCGCGTGTCATTCTGCGGCATCGCGGGCCGGAAGCAGGGGTCCGTTGGTCAGTTGGTCAGTTGGTCACGCTCGTTCGAGTGCGAAGACCACAACGACCATCGTCTTTCGTCATACTGGCCTGAACCTCGGGATCCATCCAGTCCGGCGGCGGTGCAGCCACAAAGGTTTCACTTGCCGGTTAGTGGCCAACCCTCCTAAGGGAGCGCCTGTGAGACCAGAACCGTACGCATTTTCAACTGCCGCCTCAGCGGCGGTCGCCCGGGTGGCGCCGCTGCTTTGCCTGCTCGCCGCCTGCGGCGGCTCGGGAGGTGCGCCGGCTCGCGACGCCGGACGCAACGACGACGCAGCGGTCGCAACCAGCATGGATGCGCGCGCAGATGTCGACGCAGGTATGAATGCAAGCGTAGACGCCAACGCCAACGCCGACGCCGGCGAACAGAACAGCGCGGACGCGGGGATCGACGCAGACATCGAAGCCGATGCCGCAGATATCGGAGGCCAAGACGCCGAGAACCCCACGCTCGATGGCTCGACTGACTTCGATGCCTCCTCCGACGGCGGGCCAGACCCAAGCCACCTCGTCTTTCAGCATGGGGTGGCGAGCGGAGATCCGCTCAGCGATCGCGTCATCCTTTGGACCCGAGTAACGCCCGAATCGGTTGACCCCGAAGAGGTTGAGGTCGGATGGCGAATCGCACGCGACGTCGACTTCAGCGACATCGTCGCGTCCGGGATGACAGAGACATCGACGACCGAGGACTACACGGTCAAAGTCGATGCGACGGGCCTCGAACCCGGAACTACCTACTGGTTCCAGTTCAGCGCACTTCAGCAAGCTTCGACGATTGGGCGAACAAGAACTTTGCCGGTGGGTGAGGTCACTCGGCTTCGTATTGCCACCGTCTCTTGCAGTCACTTCGCCGCCGGCTACTTCAACGCCTACGGACGCATCGCTGACCGCAACACAGGCGATGACGATCTCGATGTCGTGCTCCATCTCGGCGACTATTTCTACGAGTACGGACCAGAAGAGTACGGCGATGGCACACTCCCCAACCGCGAACCGCGTCCGCCACACGAGGCAATCACGCTCGAGGACTATCGGCAGCGCCATGCCCAATACAAGACCGATCCAGATCTTCAGGCCATGCACGCAACGCATCCGATGATCGCGGTATGGGACGACCACGAAGCCGCCAACAACGCGTGGACGGACGGTGCCGAAAACAACGACCCGAGCGAAGGCGAATGGGCAACACGAAAGCTCGCGGCCATCCAAGCGTACAACGAGTGGATGCCGATCCGAACGCCCTCGATGAACCGCGGCGAGATCTTCCGCCAGTTCCAGTTTGGAGACCTGCTCACCTTGACCATGCTCGACACGCGCCACTTTGGGCGCGACCGCCAGCTCAGCTACGAAGAGCTCGACCCGAACAACCCGATGACGTTCATCGCCCGTCTCACCGACCGCGACCGCACGATGCTCGGCACCGAACAAGAAGCCTGGCTACAGCAAGCGCTGAGCGGACCACGTCCCGCGGTCTGGGACGTCATTGGACAGCAAGTCATGGTGGCCCCCTTCTACATTCCGGAGATCCCACCGCTGCCGATCGAGGATCCACGCATCGATCTCTTGACTCAACTCAGAAGGCTCGGCGTGGCACTCGCCGAGCAAGGCGCCCTTCCGGGACTCGGACTCTATTTTGGCGCCCCAGAGCTTGACGCTTGGGACGGATACCTCGCTGCCCGTGAACGCCTCCTCAGCCTGTTCGACAGCCTCGACAATGTCGTGGTCTTGAGCGGCGACTTTCATAGCGCTTGGGCCTCCGAGCTCGTGCACGAGGCGGATCTTCGAACGGACGGCTACGATCCCTCCGCCGTCGTTGGGGTGGAGTTCTTGACCTCTTCCGTGACGGCCCCCGGGTTCGACAGCGAATTCGGCCCTCTCACCGAAGCGCTCGAAAGCCCCATTCGCCAAGCCAATCCGCACATCAAATACGACGACCTGCGGCATCGAGGCTTCGTCGTCTTGACGTTCACCAAAACGGATATGCGCGGGGAGTTCTTCTCGGTCGACGTAAGGACGCAAGGCGCCGATGAAACGCTCGAGCGCGCCTACCGAGTCGAGGCCGGACGGAAAGCCCTCCTCGACGCACCGTAGCGCCCGCCCCTAGCGCCCGCCCACAGTCGCGGGGCTCGTGTCGTCCGTCGTCAGCGTGCCACGCCAAGCTGACCGAGCATCCGAACCGGAGTATGGTGGCTTTCATGAGCCGAAAACTCGCAAGTAAAGAGCAAGTCCTTGAAGCAATCAGAAAGGTGCAGGGCTTGAGCGCGGCCCAGATCGACAACGCCATCACGGAGAAAGTCGGCGACCCGCTCATGGCTGGGTTTCAGTTCGTCGCCCGCGATCTTCTGGGCGACAATCCTTCAGAAGCGCTTCAAGCCCAGCGTGTTCAGCTCATGGTCTATGCATACTTGATGTGTATCGAGTTGCGCTCAGACGTCCTTGGGTAACGAAGCCAGACTGAGTCGATCCGGAGGGAGATTCTCCTCCACGTTGTTCTGGTCAACGACCCTCGTCCTCGCCCGCGTCCATCTGAGACTTCAGCGCGAGACGCATCGACCGCAATATTCGTCCGCAAACCAGGGCGCAGTGTTGCAGCCGGTTGGCACCCATTGACATAGGGACCTTCCGCTGCAGTGATTACAGGAATCGAAAACCTGCTCACAGTAAGTTCGCGAGACCACGCCGGTGCAGCGACTCGGACCCCAGCCGAATCTCGAAATCGCATCTCCGCTCGTCTCCTCTTGCGCAGAAGCCTCTGCCTCTCCGCTGCCGCCGCAGCCAGCAATCACGGCGCCACCGAGCAGAACCGCGCAAATCGCCGCCGCAAGAGTCATCGCCATTGAGGACTTTCGTCGTTTTCGCATCATCTATCTCCCCTTTGAATCTTGTGCATCCTTGTGCATCGAGGCTCCGCGCATGCCGAAGAGCCAGTGGAAGGGCTGTCCAGCAAACTCCGTGCCTTCGACTTGGGCTCGGGCCAGGTCTCTTGTGTGTCCGGTTGGATCGGCCAGTCATACTGTCGGCCTCTTGCTTGTGTCGGATACAGCGAGTCGGAACGGTTCTCGAACTCGGCCCCGATCGGGACTTTGGGGAAACCAAAGCCGGATGCCGAAACAAGGGCGTGGCGGGCCCCAGCAGGCGCACGCGCCATCTCGTCGGGTAAACTCTCAAAATCCGTTGCGATCGCTCGAAAATCGCCCATTAGCTGAACAGATTTCCAGTTATTATCCATTCTATGAGTAAGAGAGCGGACGCCCCGAAAACCGTCGCCGAGCTACGCGCCTACCTCCAGCGAGGCGCCCCGTTCTTAGCGCAGAAGGCGAGGCGCCCCACCGGATTCGAGGTTGTGGATCGGCTTCTTGGAGGCGGTTTTCCAAAAGGTGCGGTGACTGTCATCGCGGGGCGCGCCGGGAACGGGCGAATGTCTTTGGCGGCCGCGTTGCTGGCCGCGGAGACCCGATCCGGTCGAGCGACGGCGTGGATCGATGGCCGCTGCACCCTTTATCCTCCGGCTTTAGCGCTGCACGGGGTTCTATTGAATCGACTTTTGATGATTAGAAGCCAACGTCCCGAGGCCATTCGCGCCGCCGAACAAATTCTCCAGTCGGGAGCGTTTTCATGCATCGTCATGAGTGGACTCGATCGTCGGCTCCTTTCCTCTCAGCGCGCACGTCGCATTCAGAGCATGTCGGAAGGAACCCAAGTCTCTACGCTGATGCTCGTCGAACCAGAGCAAGCTGTTCGCCTGACCCATGTCTCACTCAAGCTTAGCGTCAGGCGAAAACATCATGGAATCGCAATTCAGGTCGATAAGGACCGAGCCGCGGCAAGCTCAGGACGGCGCGCGCTCTGGGTCGAGAATGCTGCGGCTGGACTATCGGCGCAACACGATGAAGATGAACGAGCCTCGACGCCAAACGCGGAGCAGCACTGATTTATCGCCATCGATCCCAAGCCGCGAGAAATCGCTCACTGACTCGATCTTCTTGTTGTTGACGCTCACGATGACATCGCCTTCGGCGAGCCCCGACTGCGCCGCCGAGCTCGTCGGATCGACATCGGCCACCAAGACACCCGCCCCGAGCCGACTCGGCAACCCGAGCTCACGCCGCAGATCGGGTGTGAGGTCCTGCAGAGAGACGCCGCCCAGAAGTGAGTCGTCGCGCCCGCTCTGACTGAGGATATCGCCCTTCTTCTCTCCAAGCTTGAGCGATAGTTCTTTGCGCGATCCTTTGCGAAGAATCGCCAACTTGACGTTCACGTTGGGGCCAAGAATGGCAACGCCGTTTCGGAGCTGAGAAGCCGAAGCAACCTCCTCACCGTTCAACGCCACAATCACATCACCGCTTTCGAGACCGGCTTTGGACGCCGGACTCTTGTCGACGACGTCGCTCACCAGCGCACCCTTGGCGCTTGGCAACTTGAGTGCATCCTTCAGCTCGATGGTGACATCTTGAATGGCGACGCCAAGCCATCCCCGAGCGACCTTTCCGTGTTTGCGGATCTGATCGACGATCGGCTCCATCAGTTGCGTCGGCACGGCGAATCCGATCCCTTGCGTTCCACCACTCCGGGAAAGGATCGCCGTATTGATGCCTACGAGCTCTCCGCTCGTGTTCACCAGTGCCCCGCCCGAGTTTCCCGGGTTGATCGCAGCGTCAGTTTGAATGAAATCTTCGTAGTCCGTGATGCCGATGTTGGTACGTCCTTTGGCTGACACGATGCCACGCGTCACGGTTTGCCCCACGCCAAATGGGTTGCCTACCGCCAACACGGTTTCTCCGAGTCGAAGTCGTCCCGAATCTCCAATCTTGAGTGAAGGGAGCCCTTTCGCCGACACGCGAAGCAGCGCGAGATCGGTCGGCGGGTCGGTGCCAATGACCTTCGCTTCGAACTCACGACCGTCGGTGAGATGCACCCGGATCTGATCCATACCCTCGACGACGTGGTTGTTCGTAATGATCTCCCCATCCGCCGAGATGATCACCCCGGAAGCCACCCCACGAGCCGGCGGCATTCGACGTCCGCCCCGTCCCTGATGAGGCGAAAAAAAAGGAAACGGCATGATGTTCGTCGGGCTCGCCTTGCTCGTCCCCAGCGTCGTAATGCTGACGACCGATGGGGCCACCTGCTCGGCCACATCCGCAATCACATCGCGCTCAGCAGCCCATGCGTTCGTCCCCACGAGCAGAGAACTCCCCCCAGTTCCGACTCCGAGAACTCCCAGGAAAACCGCGGCACACCTCGCACCGCTCGCGTACCTCCACATCAGTGACTCCTTCTCTCTCCATCGGCATTGCTCGGCCGACGCATTCGTCTGTCGTCGTCGTCGTCGACTCCCAAGACCGCCACCCGCACATGGCTTGAGTGGACGGATGAGTCTTTCGACACGCACCTACGCGCGAGTCGTCGAGAAGATTCCTGCCCCGCGCAACCAAGGCAAGATCTGCACCAAACTAAGTGTAAACCCACGACATAACCTCGACCCATGACGCCCCGAAGACGAACTGCTAACGTCGCGCGCGTGCGGCAGAATCAGCGTCCGGCCGTCGCGCGGGGAGCCCTTGCCCCCTCAGAAGCCCCGGCCCCCTTGGACCTGCTGATCATCATCCTCAGTCTCGCAGCAGGCGCCCTAGCCTGTGGAGCCGCCTCGACGCCCGACACCCATTTCCCAAGCAACGACCACGACGGCGTAGCCCAAAGCGACGCCGGACAAAGTCACAAGGCCGACGCCAACCAAGGTCACCAAGCCGACGCCCGCGCTGACGAACGCGACGCGGGCCCCCATAGCGAAGACGCCCACCCGACATCCCTGGATGGCTCGACGGCACCTTCGCTCCGAATCGTCGCCCCGGCGAAAGTCACTTTCGACGAAATGCAACCCGGGTTGCTCTCGATCCAGGTCGAAGCGAGCATCCGTCCCGTCCGCGTATTCGCGCTCGATCTTCCACCCGGCGCGCTCTGGGATGAAGACACCCGCACATTGCGCTTCACGCCCGACTTCACACAAGGCAGCGACCGCTACGCGGTTCGATTCATCGCCGACGACGGACACGATCGCGTCGAAGCAACCTCTGTCGTCGAGCTCCTCGACAACATCAATCCGCCCCTGCCACACGTCGAGAGTGAGGAAGATCTCGGAGGATTCCGACGACTCATCCTCCGCCAAGACACCGACGACTTCCTCGACAGCCCCGGCTTCGCCGGGCGCGCCTTCCGTGCGATCGTCATCGTTCCCAACGCAGCATCCCGAACGCACAGGCTTCCGGTCCGCATCCGACTCCACGGCTTCGGTGGTGAGCCCTCGAGCGACGGCTGGGAAGGAGAATTTCGAATCGTCCCCCACGACCCGAACAAGACCTATTGGTGGGGCTATGCGCGCGGGCTTCCCGAACGCGTCGCGGGTCCCGTCCACCCCTACACCGAGCGACGCGTGCTCCACTTGCTCGAGTGGGTGTTGCGCACTTATCCCGGCGCGGACGCTGAGCGCGTGTACGTCGAAGGTGAATCCATGGGCGGTACCGGCGCGCTGTTCTTCGGACTTCGAAACGCGCGCCACATCGCGTGGGTGGAATCATTCATCGGCCAAACCGTATCGCGAAACCACCGTCCCTCGCGCATCGAACAACTCAGTCAACTTTGGGGCTCACCTCGCGACGGCCTCGAGACCGACGACGGACAGAAGGTTTGGGACACGCTCGATGCCACTCGACTTCTTCGCGACCACATCGAATCGCGACACCAGTTCGTCTTCACGAAGCACGGCAAGGACGATATGACGATCCATTTCGGCGCCGTCACTCAGCCGTCGCCTCTGACTTCACACACGTACTACCAAGCGGCCGAAGAGTGGGGCGTCGGCCACTTCGCGATCTGGGATGAAGGTGGGCACGGGCCGGTCGATCCGGTTCTCGGCTTCGGCTGGTGGCAGAAAGGATGGAATCCGATCTTCGATGGCATCAGCTTCCTGCAACGTTCGCGCGCCTTTCCTGCTTTTTCTCATGCCTCGCACAACGACGATCCGGGCACCGGACATGGCAACGGGCGCGTGCCTTGGAACGATGAGACCGGTTTTGCTGCGAATGTAAACATCCCGGGCGATACCGGATGGGACGGCGCGCTCGCAGGCACGTTCAATCGGCACTTGCGATGGGACAGCCGTGCGATCATCGACACGACCGAGCGCTTGGAGATCCCCCTGCGCGTCCTGGATGGCGAAGGCTCCGAGGCACCGGCCCCCGGATATCCGACGATCGGGGATCGTCTGGGCCAGGCCACGCCCATCTTCGCCGACGTCACTCTTCGGCGAGTTCAGGCGTTTCAAACTCGCCCGGGGGAATCGATTCACATGTCGTTCGGCCCAGAGGAAAGGGTCCTGACCGCAGCTTCAGACACCGGCGAGCTGATCGTGAGAGGTCTCGCGCTCGAGCCTAGTTGGAAAACCTTGATCCTGACCCGCTAAAGCACCGTGCCGAAGCGGATCGGTTTTCTAGCAGCCCCCGTTGCATACGCAGGGTCATCGGGCCCGACCTTCGGGTTCTGACGTATACGTTGGGTTTCTCTCCAAAGCTCGGTTGTGTACTATCCACCCTCTAGGAGACCAAACTTGGAACCCATCACTGGCGCAGAAATTCTCGTTCGTTGCCTCAAACAAGAAGGGGTCGAGTACCTCTTCGGCTATCCCGGCGGGTCGGTCCTTCATATCTACGACGCGCTTCACGCCCAAGAAGACGTCAAGCACGTGCTCGTTCGACACGAGCAAGCCGCAACCCACGCCGCCGACGGCTATGCACGCGCGACCGGCCGGCCCGGCGTCGTTCTCGTCACCTCAGGCCCCGGCGTAACCAACGCGGTCACGGGCATCGCAACGGCCCATATGGACTCCATCCCGATGGTGATCTTCTCGGGACAGGTCCCAACGGCCCTCATCGGGAACGACGCCTTCCAGGAGGTCGACTCGGTCGGCATTACGCGGCCCTGCGTCAAGCACAACTTCCTCGTCAAAGACGTCAACCAACTCGCCGAAACAGTGAAGAAGGCCTTCTACATCGCGACGACCGGCCGACCAGGCCCCGTGCTCGTCGACATCCCCAAGGACGTCACGATCGCGAAGACGACGTTTTCGTACCCCGAGACGATCCGACTGCGCTCCTACAACCCGACGATCAAGGGTCATGCCGGCCAGATTCGGAAGGCCGTCGATCTCATCATGTCGGCAAAGCGTCCGATCGTCTACGCGGGTGGCGGCACAGTGATCAGCGATGGCTCCGCGCAGCTCGTCGAGTTCACGCGACTCCTCGGAAGTCCGATCACGATCACGCTGATGGGTCTCGGCGCCTACCCAGCGACCGACAAGCAGTTCTTGGGTATGCTCGGAATGCACGGCACGTACGAAGCCAACATGGCGATGCATGAGTGCGACGTCATGATCGCGATCGGCGCTCGCTTCGACGATCGCGTCACCGGCAAGCTCGAGAAGTTCTCTCCCAACGCCAAAATCGTGCACATCGACATCGACCCTTCGTCGATCTCTAAGAACGTCCGCGTCGATATCCCGATCGTCGGTTCCGTTCCCCATGTTCTTCAGAGCATGATCACGCAGATGCGCGAAGAGTCGCTCAAGCTCAACGAGGCAGCCCTGAGCGACTGGTGGAAGCAGATCAACGCCTGGCGCGAGATGAAGTCGCTTCGCTATCGAGGCAGCGACGAAATCATCAAGCCGCAGTTCGTCGTCGAGAAGCTGTACGAAGTTACCCAGGGTCGAGCGATCATCACGTCCGACGTCGGTCAGCACCAGATGTGGGCGGCGCAGTACTATCACTTCGATCAACCGCGCCAATGGATCAACTCAGGCGGCCTCGGCACGATGGGCTTTGGCCTTCCGGCCGCGATGGGTGCTCAGCTCGCGTTCCCGAATCGAGACGTCGCGTGCGTCACCGGCGAAGGCAGTATTCAGATGATGCTTCAAGAGCTGTCGACGATGAAGCAGTACGGAACGCCGGTGAAGATCATCAACTTGAACAACCGGTACCTTGGGATGGTCCGGCAGTGGCAAGAGTTCTTCTACCAGAAGCGCTACAGCATGTCGTACATGGAGGCGCTCCCCGACTTCGTGAAGCTCGCCGAGGCGTATGGTCACGTTGGGATCAAGATCGAGAAGCCGAGCGAGGTCGAAGGCGCGTTGCGCGAAGCCTTCGCGATGAAAGAGCGCTTGGTGTTCCTCGATTTCATCACCGATCCGACCGAAAACGTCTTCCCGATGATCCCATCGGGCGGCGGTCAAAATGAGATGCTTCTCGCGGAACGCGACGAAATGGTGTCGACCCATGAGGATGGGATGGTGCTCGTATGAAGAATCCACATCGCCACTTGATCTCGATCCTGATGGAGAACGAGTCGGGCGCGCTCTCGCGCGTCGCGAATCTCTTCTCGGCGCGCGGCTACAACATCGAGAGCCTCACCGTCGCCCCAACGAACGATCCGTCGCTCTCGCGGCTCACGCTGGTGACGTGCGGGAACGATCAAATCATTGAGCAGATCGTCAAGCAGCTCAACAAGATCATCGACGTCGTCAAGTTGATGGACATGACCGAAGCCGACGCGATCGAACGTGAGCTCATGCTCGTCAAGACGCGGGCCGTAGGAGAGGGGCGCGCCGAGATGAAGCGACTGGCCGAGATCTTCGACGGTCATATCCTCGACGTGACCGACTCGACCTACACGATCGAGCTCACCGGCCGAAGCGAGAAGCTCGACAACTTCCTCCGCGCCGTCGACAAAGATTCCATCCTCGAAGTTGCACGATCCGGCACGACCGGCATTGGCCGCGGCGCCCGCGCCCTCAACGTCTAGCGCCGTACGTCGTCCCATCATCCTGTCGCCTCACATAATCCTGTCGCCTCACATACTAGACTGCCTAAGTACCCATTCCAGCCCAGCTTCGTGGCTCCATGAGAACCCTTCTCGACGCTCGCCGAGCGACGAATTGCACGCAGGTGTTGCAAACACACTCCGGGTCGACAAGAGTGGTGCGCGCAAGCGCCATTGCCTTCCAAACAAGGAGGCGAAAGGCACGAAGAGCGAGGAAGGGAGAAGGGAGCAGCGGTGACACCATCAACCGATTCAGGATCCCGAAAAGCGGCGCCCGCAAGCCCGAAATCGAAGGCGATTCGCGATAACCGCGAGAAGATGCTCGAGCGTTCGATGTCGCGGCACGCATACGCCGGCAATGCGCTCATTGAGGTCCTGCACACCGCCCAGGAGCTGTTTGGCTTCTTGTCGCCAGCGCTTCTTCGACGCGTCGCGAGCAAGCTCCACCTTCCTCCGAGTCGAGTGCTCGCCGTCGCGACCTTCTACAACTTCTTCTCTCTCAAGCCCAAAGGTGAGCACACCGCGGTCGTCTGCCTGGGGACCGCTTGCTACGTGGGTGGCGCAGTCGATCTCGTTCAAAAACTCGAACACCGCTGTGCCAAAGTGGGTGCAACGAGCCCCGACGGCAAAGTGACCGTTCAGGTGGCTCGGTGTATCGGATCTTGCGGACTGGCGCCGGCGGTGATTCTCGATGGGCAGATTCTGCCCCGGGTCACGCCCGACCAGTTGGATGCGGTGATCGACCGCATCTTGGCGTCGCCTGAAGCAGCGCCGGCCGATTCGGCGTCCCAGTGAGGAAGCCTTGGGCGAGAAACTGCGGAAGAAAAGCTAGCGACGCATGGGCATGCATTAAGGAAAGGCGATGACCCCGGAAGAACTTCATCAACGACGAGACAAGGAGCGCGCCAAGCGCTCGACCGAAGAAGATCATCTCTTGTGCTGCACAGCGGCGGGCTGCCTCTCGTGCGGGAGCGAAGACGTGCTGCATTCACTTCGCGACGCCGTAAAAACGACAGAGGCCAACGTTCGCGTCTCAGGCACCGGTTGCCTCGGCCTCTGCAGCAAAGGCCCGCTCGTGAAACGCGAAAGCGATGGCGCGTTCTTTGGCGGACTGTCCCCTGAGAGCGCCGCGGCCCTCGTTCCCGGGCGCGCGGACCTCGTCGACCGACAAACCTTGGCCGAGCACCGCATCGAGCCGACCACGCCGTTCTTCGCGCTTCAGCAGCGGATCGTGCTCGAAAACGCCGGGCGCACCGACCCCGAACGCATCGAAGACTACATTTTGGCCGACGGCTACGAGGCCCTATCCAAAGCCGTCACCGAGATGACCCCGGAGGAAGTTCTCAGCGAGGTCAAGAAGAGCGGATTGCGGGGACGCGGTGGTGCTGGCTATCCGACCGCCCTCAAGTGGGAGCTGGTCGCAAAGCAGGCAGCCACGACCAAGTACATCGTATGCAACGCCGACGAAGGCGATCCGGGTGCGTTCATGGACCGGAGCGTGCTCGAAGGCGATCCGCATCGTGTCCTCGAAGGGATGGCTCTGGCCGGCTACGCGGCTGGCGCGAGCCAGGGCTACATCTACGTGCGCGGAGAGTACGCCCTTGCGGTGCAGCGGCTCGAGAAAGCCATCCGACAGGCGGAAAGAGAGCGCATCCTCGGCAATCGAGTGCTCGACAGCGCCTTTGCGTTCCAGGTCGACATTCGGGTGGGCGCCGGCGCGTTTGTTTGTGGCGAGGAGACCGCCCTCCTCGCCTCCATCGAGGGCCGACGTGGGGAGCCACGAACCCGTCCTCCGTATCCGCCAGAGCGCGGGCTCTTCGGCAAGCCGACGCTCATCAACAACGTCGAGACGTTCGCCAACATCCCCCCGATCATTCGAAAGGGTGGCGATTGGTTCTCGTCGATCGGCACCGAGCGAAGCAAGGGAACGAAGGTGTTCGCGGTGGCGGGCAAGATCGTGCACACCGGACTGGTCGAAGTCCCGATGGGCACGTCACTGCGAACGATCGTCCAAGACATTTGCGGCGGCGTTCCCGGGGGCGGGAAGCTCAAAGCTGTGCTCACGGGCGGCCCGAGCGGGGGCGCGATTCCTGAGTCGCTGCTTGATCTTCCGGTCGACTATGAATCGCTGTCGAAGGCCGGATCGATGATGGGTTCAGGCGGGCTCATCGTGATGGATGATGAAACCAGCATGGTCGACGTCGCCCGCTACTTCATGGAGTTCTGCATGGACGAGTCGTGCGGCAAGTGCATCCCTTGTCGCGCCGGCACGGTCCAGATGCACGACATCTTGGCCCGCATCAGCCGGCGCGAAGCTGAGCCGTCAGACCTCGAGATGCTCGCAAAACTCGCAACACTGCTCAAAGAAACCAGCCTGTGCGGCCTTGGTCAGACCGCACCCAACCCCGTCGTCAGCGCCCTCCGGTACTTCCGCGAAGAGTTCGACGAGAAGCTCGTCAAGCATCCCCTTGCCGAGAACACGAGCCGCACTGCGTCGGAACGAAGGGAGTAAGAGGCAACAACCATGTCCGTCAAGACACTCAAGATCGATGGCGAGATGGTCACCGGACGCGCCGGTGAGACGTTGTTCAATGTCGCCTGGGACGCCGGCATTTCTTTGCCGCGACTTTGCCACGTGGGCGGGCTTTCGGATGTCGGCGCTTGCCGCCTTTGTGTGGTCGAAGTCGAAGGTCAGTCCAAGCTGGCAGCCGCCTGCGTCACGCCGGTCGAGGAAGGCATGGTGGTGCACACGAACACCGAGCGTCTTCGTGAACATCGGCGGCTTCTCATCGAGCTCCTCTTCGCCGAGGGAAATCACGTCTGTTCGGTCTGCGTATCGAACGGACACTGCGAGCTTCAAGATCTCGCGGTCCAGCTCGGCGTCGATCACGTTCGCCTTCGCTACCAGCATCCAAAGCGAGGCGTCGATGCGACGCACGCTCGGTTTGGACTCGACCACAACCGCTGCATCTTCTGCACGCGTTGTGTGCGGGTCTGCGATGAAGTCGAAGGGGCGCACACGCTCGACGTCTCGGGGCGAGGCGCATCACTCAAAATCATCTGCGATCTCGGCGAGCCGTGGGGGCAATCGGAGACATGCACAAGCTGCGGCAAGTGCGTGCAGGTTTGCCCAACCGGTGCGCTCTACCTAGACGGCGCAAGCGTCGGTGAGATGGAAAAGAATCGGCGGTTCCTGCAATACATCGTGACCGCCCGGGAGAAGCGAGAATGGATTCGCAAGGGCTAAAACCTCGATTGGCGACCATCTGGTTGGGCGGTTGTTCAGGCTGTCACATGTCATTTCTCGACATGGACGAGCGCCTGATCGACCTCGCGCTTCGGGTCGACCTCTGTTCGTCGCCTTTGGTCGACGTCAAGGAGTTCCCGAATGTCGACGTCACGCTGGTGGAAGGCGCCGTGGCCAACGAAGCGCACGTTCACGAACTCGAGATCGTGCGCGCGCGATCGCGCATCGTGGTGGCGTTCGGCGATTGTGCGGTTACCGGCAACGTCACGGCCATGCGAAACGCGTTCGGCGTTGAAGACGTCTTGACGCGTGCATACCGTTCGACGTCGGCCGTCGTTGTCGGCGTCCCCGACGGAGCGGACGGCATGGTGCCGCGTCTCCTTCCACGCGTCCGCCCGCTCCACGAGCTCGTGAAGGTCGACTATTTCCTTCAGGGGTGTCCTCCGTCGGCGGATGAAATCTATACGTTCTTGAATGAGCTTCTCGAAGGCCGCACGCCGACGATTCGGAGGTTTGGCTAGTCATGACAGGCCGCATCGAAATCAACCCCATCACCCGGGTTGAAGGCCACGCAAAGGTCACCATCGATCTCGACGAGCGCGGCGAGGTCGCACGCGCACGCTTTCACGTGCTCGAATTCCGAGGGTTCGAGAAGCTATGCGAGGGGCGCCCGTTTCACGAAATGCCTGGCATCATGGCGCGCGTTTGCGGCATCTGCCCGGTGAGTCATATCCTCGCGAGCTCCAAAGCGGGCGATCGTTTGCTCGGCATCGAGGTACCGCCTGCCGCGGTGTTGCAGCGGCGACTCGCCAACTACGGGCAGGTTCTTCAATCCCACGCACTCAGCTTCTTTCATCTCTCCTCGCCCGACCTCTTGCTCGGCATGGACGCCGACCCGCGAACCCGAAATCTCTTCGGACTGGTGGCGCAAGATCCCGACTTCGCACGGCGCGGCATCCGGCTCCGCCAGTTCGGTCAACGGATTATCGAGCTCGTCGGCGGATCGCGAATTCATCCGTCCTGGTCGGTGCCCGGCGGCGTCGCTCGCGTGCTCTCTTCGAGCGCGTGCGACGAACTCAAAGGCTGGCTTGCGGAAGCGTACGCCACCGTCGACATCGCACTCACGCGACTCAAGCAGATCCTCGACCGACACACCGAAGAGGTCGAACACCTGGGCAGCTTTCCGTCGCTTTTCCTGGGGATGGTCGACGACGAGGGTCGTCTGGCCTATTACGACGGCCGAATCCGCATCGTCGACGCCGAAGGCAATGTCGTTGCCGACCGCTTGGATCCCGGCCGTTACGCCAAGTACCTCGACGAGGCCTCGGAGAGCTGGTCCTTCATGAAACACGCCTTCTACAAGCCGATGGGCTATCCGGTTGGCGCGTATCGGGTCGGCCCGCTCGCTCGACTCAACGTCGCGACCACAGCCGGCACGCAGAGGGCCGACCGCGAACTCCGTGAGTTCAAGCAGCGAAGCTCGGGCGCCGTGTGTGCGTCGTTTCACTATCACCTCGCTCGCCTCATCGAGATGCTTCATGCGGTGGAGAAGATCGAGGAGCTACTCGACGAGCCGGAGCTCAAGAGCCATGAGATTCGAGCCAAGGCTCAACTCAACCGTCGACAAGGCATCGGCGCCGCCGAGGCACCGCGAGGAACGCTCTTTCACCACTACGAAGTCGACGACGACGGCCTCATCGTGCGCGCCAATCTCTTGATCGCTACGCTCCAGAACAACGCGGCGATCAATCGAGCGGTCGAACAAGCCGCAAAGCGCTTCGTTCGTGCGGACGGGCTTCAGGAGGGAATGTTGAATCGAGTCGAGGCCGCCATTCGATGCTTCGACCCGTGCCTCTCGTGTTCAACCCACGCGCTCGGCCAGATGCCCCTCTCGATCGAAATTCTTGACGCTGCCGGCACCGTCGTCGATCGCCTCGCGCGGCCCGACCAAGTGTAACGCTCAGCCAGACCACCCGTTCGACGGCTCGTCTCCTCCATACGAAGCTAGCTAGGGCTACCAGGGCTTGAAGATACAGAGCGCCCCGAGACCCATCAAAGCAAAGCCAACCATCTGTAACCAAGAAACAGGTTGCTTGAAGAACCAGGTTGAGAAGCCCACGAAAACAGTCAGCGTAATGACTTCTTGCACGGTCTTGAGTTGCGCCAGGGAGTATCCAGCCTGCATACCCAACCGGTTTGCCGGGACCTGCAAGAGGTACTCGAAAAAAGCGATGCCCCAGCTCACCAGGATCACGAGCCACAACGGCGAATTACGGTGGTGCTTGAGATGCGCGTACCACGCAAAGGTCATGAACACATTGGAGGCCAGCAATAAGAATATCGGTCCCACCCGGAGCAGCACTCAATCGATTCCTGGCACGCATCCTGCTCCGGCCGCGCGTCGTCGTCTACAACGAAGTCCTCTAGCCCTCAAACAAGCGCGCCCCGCGCTCTGTTCACGGATCAAGAACGAAAAGCTTTCGATAATTCGAGTGTCCTGGTGAGAACAACTTGAACCCCGGAAGGCTTTTCGGATGAACAGGAACATACGACGACGCATCGAGGCTGAGAAGATCAAGATCAAGATCAAGAGTCGGCTCAAGTCTGCCACCCAGGTGAACGAAGGCGAACACGGCGGAGCCCCTTTACATCGCCAACCGAGGCGCCCATCGCCCGTCACACGAGGGCGTGATCCTGTTCTTCGAGCGCGCGGGCGGAGAGTGGCTCGAGTGACCTATACCGAGAACTGGAACGCCGCGCAGAACGAGAAATCCGCGCGCAGCCACGGGCGCGACCCACGAATGTCCAGGACCAGATCGTTCGTCAGCGAGGCTTCAAGGTACTTCGAACCGAAAGCGAGGAGATCATCGAGTTCCAGCATCAGCCCAACAAGTGTTCCCGTCCATACCGAGTCGTCGCCCTGCGGAAGAACATCTCGGTCATGAAAGGAGAGGATTTTCTCGCTTGTTTGAGGTCTAGCCCAACTCAAGGCGCGGGGGCACCTTTGGGCACGACATCAACACACTCGATGTTGCTCACGTCGATGACGTCGATGTCTCCCGTTTTCGAGGACGGCAGGGCACGCCCAAGGCCAGGATGATAGCCAGGGTAGTCCGTGAGCTTCGTTCCCGGCGGACAGACGATCACGGTCGGTCTGCCTTCGTGATGCACGATGTCGAGGCACTCGAGCAGCCGCGTTCGATCCTTGACACGCGCTTTGGCCATCGCACGGCATTGCGCCACGGCGAGAACGACGTGGAGGCCATGAAGATGCGAAGTCCCTTGGGGATTCGGTATCGGACTGATGAAGTTGAGGATTCGACCCCCCGCGAGGAGGTAGACCGTGCGCTTTTCGTCGCCGCGACCCACGCGAATGTCATATCGCAAGGTTGTCATGAGCTCCGGAGAAGCGCCGCTTGGATCAGCCAGCGCGTCCCAGCCGCCCGGGTCTTCGAGATCGAAGACGCGGGTGGCGGTGCCCCGCTTTTGGCCTGTCTCGTCCGTCTCTTCAATGAGGGCATCGAGGACCGCCTTGTCTTGTATCCCGATGCCGAGATTCCCAACAAAGACTGGACTCGACCCCGAAAGCAGGAAATCTCGCGTAAGCACGGGGCATCCCGCGCAGTTGAGCAAGACGACGGGACGGCGTCGGCGGTCGAGGTGTTCCGCCGCATCGTTCGACTTGAGGACTTGAGGTCCCGATGGTCCAAACTTCTCGTACTTCTGTTGCTCGGTCAGCGCATCAAACTGGGGATCGGTGACATAGACGTTTCCGCCCGAGAAGGCGCTCGACGCACTCGTGGCCGCTTTTCCCACGATCGCGCCCGCCGCCCCCACGACCCAAAAATCCCCCGTATTGATCGGCTTATCGATGCGAGATCGG
This sequence comes from Deltaproteobacteria bacterium, assembly GCA_016713425.1. Classification (GTDB taxonomy): domain Bacteria; phylum Myxococcota; class Kuafuiibacteriia; order Kuafuiibacteriales; family Kuafuiibacteriaceae; genus JADJPE01. The sequence continues at coordinate 1,187,953 of JADJPE010000005.1, forward strand.
ATCTGCCCGAGCATCGCCAAGAAGCTGGGTACGAACTCCTTTGCCTCAAACTCGATCTTGGATGGGCTATCGGCCATCACGGTGAGAAACACATTCGGGGGAAGCTGCTTGGTGACCGGACGTCTTGCGCTCGGCTGCTTCTCCGACGCAGGTTCTTCGGAGGCGGCTCGAAGTTCATTCGCATCCGAGGTCGTGTGCGAGACCGCGAGCACCGTAACATCAGCGAATTCGGGGGAGCTCGCGAGCGCCTCGACTTTGTGCCAGAGATTCACGCCGATCAGGTGAACGACCAGATTTTTTCCTTCCCGCTTGGCGCGCTCGAATCCTTGGACCAGCGCGTCCTCCGTGTTCGATGCCAGTTCTTCCGGCGACGCCGAAGCCACGCCTTGGATGCCAAGAGTTCGGTGCGCAATGCTTCGCACAAGCTCACCTGACGGGGAGTCGAGCCAACATGCGACGATGTCGGGCCCCTTCGCCCCGCGCTTAATCATCGCATCGAACAGCGGGATGACATCGAAGAGCGGGATGAAGTTGCCCACGACAACCGCGTTTTCGAATGCGGGCTCTTGCCCAATCGGGCTGGCTTGGTCGTAGAGTTTCGCCGTCGGCGTCAGACGACCCAGTTTGTCCAAGATCGTTGGAAGATTCCCCGTGTTGGTCCGGCCGGGATCTGCTTCCGTCTTCGTCCCCTCGGGCCAGCGCGGAACTAGGTCGTACATACGCTGGAGACACTCCAGGTCAGTCGTCGTGAACCCCGGGCATTCGGGCCAAAGCGCGGCGAACTCCGGCCGGGCGTTGAGGCGTTCGACGATGTCTTCGTACGTCGTTCCGGGGGACGAACCGAGCATCTCATGGGCACACAGAATGGCGGGAATCAAATGAGGCTCTTCGCCTCCGTTGTTCGAGAGCGCGGGATGCTTCTGAAGCATGTCCGCGAGCCACTTCTTGGTCATGTTCGGGAACTTCGGCTCGAGCACGCGCCGCACTTCCTCGGGCGAATACTGGCCAAGCATCTTCCGCGCCGCCAAGAAGGCGGCCTCGAGCTCTTCGGGCGCACTCGCGGATGGTGCCTGGACTTCCTTGGATTCTGGCGAGTCCGTGCGGCCATTCAAGTCACGCCGTGCGGCCAAGAGGTAGTCCGAGGCCGACGCGAACGGCTCAAGAGACGGGAGATCAAGGTCTTGGTCGCCCGCCTCGGGGCGTAACACGCGCTCCATCTCGCTTCGATGCGTCCATGAACCAGCCTCCGCGATCGGATAAGCGTCGACGACGTATCCCAAGTCCTGTTCCGCAAGGAAGTTTCGAAGTCTAAGCCGCTGCCAAAACGCACCCGCGGAGTCGTCCCGTCCGAAGTCCGCCATGCGTTTCCGAACGATCTCGCTCAGCAGATCTATCCGCCGCCAGTGCCGAGGAACGAGCGCGCAGATGGTTTCGAGCATTTCCAGACGACGGAGCTCTGCGCTCTGGAATGCATCGCCTGAAGCCAAACACCGTTCCTGGCGAGGGCGGAGCAGCCGGCGGGCACGCAGCGGAAAGTCATGGAGCTCGCCTTCGCCCACGAGGTCCAAGAGCGTCCTCAGGAGGTTTTCCGGCTTCGATCGATCGATCTGAGCTCTCAGGTTGTGGGGCCTCAGCGCCGATTTATGTTCAGTGGCCTGCGAGCGTCTGCCCAGATCCTGCGACGTCTGCGACGTCTGCGACGTTTGCGCATTCGGCAGCATCGAGAACCAACGTCGGAGTTCCTCTCGCTCCTCCTTGGTCACGCGCAGCGCACGTTCGGAGCAGAGCGCTTCGATCGAGGCCGCGTTGTCCTCAAGAATCTCGTCCGCCGAATCGGGCGCCCGTGGTTCGCATTCGTGGTCTCGACGGAAGAGCGGAACACGCCCCTCCGCCTTGAGCTCCCTGAGAGCAGCGTTGAAGCTGGTTTTCGAAGCGTTCAGAAGGCGGTCGCGGGTTTCGGGGTCCTGCAGTGTCGCGTTCACGACTCGCGCCCAATGTTCAAAGCTGATGCCATGAAGCGCAGCCAGGCGGCTGACCAACTGCGCGAAACGTTCACCCTCCTCGTATCCAGGCGGCTGAGGTCCAGACGACGCTAGATGTACTGCTGCACACCATGCGAAGAACAGAGTCAGCGCCTCGAAGTCCCAGACCATCCCGCGCTCAGCGGTTGGGCTTAGATGCTTGTCGCGAATCTCTCGCATCGACATCGTGAGCATCGATCGACCCGAGCCGGCGAGACGGCCCACGATGGACTCATTCTTCCACGCCTCCCGATCGTCGCGGGATGCTTCCTTGAGACACAACATCACCGGCCTAAGACCGCCGCGCTCCAGCATATGCGCCGCCATCAAGCCCGCCGCGTCCACGAGGCTGTTCGGCCCCGACTGGTTTCTCAGAAGGCAGGCGGGATCTCGAAATGAGGTGTTCTGCGCCCAGTGGTATCCGTAGGCACTCTGATAGCCTCGCTCGAGGTCACGCGCGTAGCCGGCCTTGCCTCCTTCGATACCCGAAAGGAGGATCGGGATGAGGCTCTGAGCCTCTTCGCGACCAAGGTCGGCGAGGAGCTCCGACCGGACAAGCGCACCAAGCTTTCTCGGGTCGGCCAGGAGGTCGGCCAGGAAGACGGACGGATTCGCGGAGAGTCTTCGCCCAATCGCCGCCCCAAGCTGTAACAAGAAAGCCTGATCGTCGAAGTGCGGCCCACCACCGCGCTCATGCCGAGAGATATCTTGGCGAAAGGACCGCACAAACGCCTGAATCGCCGCGTGCTCCTTCCGCTCGAGAAGCTTGCGTGGCCGGCGCTCCGCAACCGCCCTCGGCGACCCAAGCGCAGCCACGGCCGAAGCCCCGGTGACGTCGGCGCGGTGGTAATCGTCCCCCCCGGCGGCGCTGACTCGCTCATCACCTTTCGACTTCGGTTTCGCACTCGGTTTCGCACTCCGGCGGCGGCCTTGTCCTTCTGCCAGCGAGGGTGCTCGAGGCCTCGTGGACCGCTTGAAGTCCCCGCAAATTGTCCCGCCCGGCATTGAGTGCCCCTTATCGGCCAGACAGCCGTGCTGGTTTCGTCCGGGCGGCAACTGCGCGAAACGACTGGCTGAACCGGCGGACTGACGAACTTCGCCGACCTAGGACAGGCACACGCTACGGGACTGAGGTCTGATTCGAAGCCGGCGTCGGCGCCACGCTCTCGTCGATGATGGTGAACTCCACGCGTCGGTTGGCGGCTCGGCCGGCCGCGGTTCGGTTGGTCGAGATCGGCTGCGCCTCCCCGTAACCCACGGCCTCGAGGCGCGTCGACTCGACGCCCTTGCTTTCTAGATAGGCGCGGACGGATTCCGCACGCTTCTGGGAAAGCTTCTGATTGGTGTCCTCACTGCCCGCGCTGTCGGTGTGTCCTTCGACGCGAATCTTGGTGATGTCGGGGTGCGCAACGATGACCTTGGCCAAGTTGTCGAGCAACGCATGCGATCGACGCATGATGACGGCACGGCCCGTCTCGAAATAGACGCGATCAAGGATCTCGAGCTTCTCGCGGTGGATCACGACAAGCTGACGCCGCGCGCAACCTCGGTTGGCTTCCGTTCCCGCCTCAGTCGGGCAGTTGTCGAGTCGATCGACGATGCCATCACCGTCAGTGTCGGTATCGGGACACCCTCGATTCTCGATCGGTCCGGCTTCCATCGGGCAGCGGTCGGAGGTATCCACGACGCCGTCGCTGTCGTTGTCGAGGTCTGGGCAACCATCTTCATCGCTGGCGCCGTCCATGTCTTCCGACTCCCGCGGACATTGATCGATCGAGTCAGGAATGCCATCGCCGTCGGTGTCTTTGGGACAGCCGTCGGGCGGTGAGCCCGCTTCTTGCGGACAGGCGTCGTCGCCATCGGCAACCCCGTCACCGTCAGAATCGCGCACCGGGCAACCGGTTGGCGCGGGACCCGCCTCGTCGGGGCACTGGTCATCCGCATCGGACACGCCGTCGCGATCGCGATCGGGCGGCGGGCAGCCATCGGGCGGAAGGCCGGACACGGCCGGACAGAGATCGTCAGCGCCAATGATCCCGTCGCCGTCGTGATCCGATTTGTCGCGACCAAACGCCAAACTCACGCCCAACAAAGCTTCGAAGTGGCTCGTGACCGTGTCTTCGCCCTCGACCGTGTCGTGAGCGGGAGCAAGCACGTGCCGCCCGTCAATGCGAAGCGCCAGCCCGTCCGCGAAAAAGTACTTGAGACCAAGTCCCCAGTGAAGCTCGGGGTCCTGATCGGAACCGACAACCTCACCGAGTTTGGAGGACACACCAAGGACGCCACCGCCCGCTTCCAACATCGGGACGATGTCTCCGAGCGGGAGCTGAAGGATGGCGTGACCACGCACGCCCCAGATCATCGCCGCGCGACCATTCTTCGCAGACGCTGGCGCCAGCATTCCTTCCGCTTCGATGCCCAAGACGGAAACCGGAAACAGTGAGAGTCGAAGTCCAAACTCAGGTGCGGCCGTCTTGAATGGACGCTGATCTGTGATGTAACCCGAGTACAGCTCGTGATCCTTGGACATGAACAGCGCGCCGGCGAACAGCCCAAACTCGAACGGCTCATTGGAGCGCCGCGTCGAGTCAGCGCCCAACGCTACCGATGACATCGTCAGAGCCGACAACAGCACGATTCCAGGGACTCTCTTCGCGATCCGCACGGGCGTAGCTTGACCCATTCCGCGGCGGCGTCCAATTCCTGGCCCGCGATTCGTGGCCGCGCTGAACACAGGATCAAATGATCCGAAGCGTCCGAAGCGTCCGAAGCATCCGGACTATCCAAACGACGCCCATGCGCTCGAATGCGCCAAGCAACCCGATCGATCGAACAGCCTTTGCTTCCGGCTGACCACTTCGGCGTCCACGGCGTCCACGGACCTTCGCCCGCCGGGCGCCGTAAGATACAGACACACATGCGCCCATGACGTATGGATGATCCGTCAAAGCGACTGGCGCAAACGCCCATCTTTCTATAGACGGCGTCGAGTGACTGTCGCGTCATCCACCGACCTCATCCTCGACGCGCTCGACCGCTATCGGGCCGAGTCACGCGACATCGCCCGCAGTGCCAAGCGCTGGTTCGAAGAGCGCGCGTGGGAAGAAGCGCGCCGAGGTCTCGCAGAACGACTTCAGCTCTATGGCCGCGTCGTAAAGCGATTGATCGTCGACCTCCAAGAGATGCTGGGAGACAAAGCGCTCGACAAGACGCTCTGGCACGAGGTCCGCGCCTGCTATTCGCGCGCGATCGCTCACCGAAACGACGAAGAGATCGCCGAGACATTCTTCAACTCGGTGCTGCGTGCGTTGTTTACGACCGTCGGCGTCGATCCTGACATCGAGTTCGTTTGGTTTGACAATGAGATCCTTCCGTCGGGTGACGAATCACCGATCTACCGAGCATTCTTTCGCACCGACAGCACGCGCCAGGTCGTTCGCGATGTGTTGACTGCCTACCCATTCAGTCGACCCTATGTGAATGTTGAACTCGACAGTGAGCTGATCGCAAAGCGCATCGACGAGCATCTTCTCGGCGCATGGTACCATCCCGATTTCGAATCCATCGAGATGCTCAAACCTGTCTTCTACCGCAACAAAGGCGCCTACCTCATCGGCCGCCTACGTCGCTCTAGTCGCGTCGTGCCGTTCATCATTGCGCTCCTCAGCGGCGAAGACGGGATCTTCGTGGATGCGGTGCTTCTGAACGAAGATGACGCTTCGACGCTCTTCAGCTTCACGCGATTCTACTTCTTCGTCGACGCCGATCGACCAAGCGAAGTGATCGGATTCCTTCGAACGATCCTCCCCGTCAAGCCGCTCGCGGAGCTCTACATTGCCCTCGGGCACACCAAGCACGGAAAGACCGTCCTCTACCGGCAGCTCCATCGGCATCTTCTCCACTCGAGCGATCGATTCTGTCTCGCGCCCGGGGAAAAGGGTATGGTGATGACTGTCTTCACGCTGCCGTCGTTCGAGCGCGTATTCAAAGTGATCCGCGACGCCTTCGATGCGCCCAAGAATACGTCACGCCGCGAGGTCATGAGTCGTTACCGACTCGTCTACGAAAACGACCGCGTCGGCCGCCTCCTCGATGTCCAGGAATTCGAGCACCTCGCCTTCGACCGCGAGTACTTCGAGCCCGCCCTTTTGGAGGAGCTCGCCCGCTCGGCATCGAGCAGCGTGAAGATCACGGAAGAGCACGTCATCTTCGCCCACCTCTACACGGAGCGCCGCATCACCCCCCTCAACCTCTATGTTGACGAAGCACCGCCCACTCGAGCCCGGGCGGCGGTGATCGAATACGGAAATGCCATTCGCGACCTTGCCGCCGCCAACATTTTCCCCGGTGACCTCCTGGTGAAGAACTTCGGTGTCACGAGACATGGACGAGTGGTCTTCTACGACTACGACGAAATCTGCCTCCTGTCCGAGTGTAGGTTCCGTCCCCTGCCGGCGGACGAGGACGGAGGTCTCGAACCGCAAGGTCCAAGCTTCTACGTCGGTCCGAACGATGTCTTTCCCGAGCAATTTCGAGCGTTTCTTTGGCGAAAGCCCGAGCTCCGCGCGCTCATGGACGAGGCACACGGTGCCCTATTTACGGTCGAGTTCTGGCGAAATATGCAGACACGCATCGCCGCCGGCGAGTTGATCGACTTCTATCCCTACGGTGAAGCCCGACGTCTTCGAAGGCGCCCCGACCCGGCCTCGATCTGAGGCCCTTTTGGCACGCCCTCGATTTCTCGACGTTCCGTTGACCGTTTGGTACGCTCGTCAAACCTGTGTCTGAAGACCGAACCACCCCATATCGACCCACCATGGTCCCGGTCAAATCGCTGAACGTGACCGTTTGCGCCGGACCGGACTCGGGAAAGAGCTACCGCGCGAAAGCCGATCAAATGAGCATCGGGTCCGCAAAGGACAACGATCTTGTACTGACCGACGAGACAGTGTCGCGCTACCACCTCGAGCTCCACCATCTCGGCGACGCGATCCGCGTCCAAGACCTCGGCTCCACAAACGGCACCACCGTAGCGAACGTTCACCTCGAGCGCGCGACGATCCAAGGCGGAACGGTCCTCACCCTTGGGCGAAGCGAGATCCGCATCGACGGTGGCGAGACCGTCCGACTCGAGATCCACGAAGACGACACCTTCGAAGGCGTGCGCGGCCGATCTCCGAGCATGCGAAAGCTGATGGCCACCATTCAGCGGGTTGCCCAGTCGGATGCCTCGATCCTTCTCCTCGGCGAAACAGGGGTCGGCAAGGAGGTCATCTCTCAGGCCATCCACGACTCGAGCAAGCGCGCCGATCGCCCGCTCGAGATCGTCGACTGTGGCGCGCTCTCGCCCACGCTCATCGCGAGCGAACTCTTCGGCCACGAGCGAGGCGCCTTTACGGGCGCCGATCGTCAGCACATCGGCGCCTTCGAACGGGCCAACGGCGGCACGATCTTCCTCGACGAAATCGGGGAACTCCCGGCGAGCCTCCAAACCGCGCTCCTCGGAGCGCTCGAACGAGGTTCGTTCCGCCGGGTGGGCGGCTCGCACAACATCGACGTGGATGTTCGCGTCATCGCGGCCACCAACCGCGACCTGCGCGTCGAGGTCAACTCCGGCAACTTTCGCCAAGACCTGTATTACCGAATTGCGGTGGTGCTTTGCCGGATTCCACCGCTGCGAGAGCGGGTCGAAGACATCCCCATTCTGGTCGAGCACTTCTTGCGCGAAGCCGGCTTCAACGGAGACGTGGGAGAAATTATCCCGCGCAAGGCGATGGAAGGGCTGCGTGCCCACCGATGGCCCGGGAACGTGCGGGAGCTCCGAAACTTTGTCGACGCCGCGCTCGCCATGGGCGAAGCCCCTCCGCTCGACCGGGGAATGTCGGATCCGATCGACGGCGACGTCTCAGGCGCCGGCGGCAGCAGCGGCGAGTCGCATGCGTCCACCGGTCATTCGATGGTCAACGTCCCGCTGGAGACGCTGCATCTCAACTTCAAGGACGCGCGCGCTGAGGTGATCCGCGAGTTCGAAGCCGCCTATCTGAAAGAACTCCTCAAACACTACCAACAAAATGTCTCGAAAGCTGCGCACACCTCGGAGATCCACCGATCCTACTTGAACCTCATGCTCAAGCGCCACAAGCTGCGTTGATCCGCGCATTCGGTGGTAGGCTAAGACATACATAGGCCCCCCATGCCGGAGCGCTACAGACTTGGAAGGCTCGTGAAGCGCGGCGGAATGGCCGAGGTCTTCGAAGCCACGATCCGCAGCATCGACGGATTCGAACGCAAGGTCGCAATCAAGCGGCTCCTCCCCGACCTAGCCAAGGACGAAAGCCTTCGGGCTACGTTCATCGACGAAGCCCGCATTCTGAGCCGTCTGACCTCGGCCAACATCGTCAGCATCCAAGATTACGGTTTGATGGACGATCTCCCGTTCCAAGCGCTCGAATTCATCGACGGCCTGGACCTCGCCGAGCTCAGCCACATCCTTGCATCGCGAGGAGGTGAAAGGTTCACTCCCGAGATCGCGCTCCACATTGCAACCGAAGTTGCGCACGCACTCGAACACGCCCACGCAGCGACGGACGAACAAGAGCGACCGCTCGGGATCGTTCACCGAGACGTCAACCCCTCCAACATATTGGTCTCGTGGCGCGGCGACGTGAAGCTCTCCGACTTCGGTGTCGCGCTCGCCGAAGATCGGCTCGCCCGTACTCAAGTCGGCATCGCCAAAGGAACCATCTCGTACATGGCGCCCGAGCAAGCGCGGGGCTCGGGGATCGATGCACGCACCGACATCTACGCGCTCGGGTTGGTTCTGCACTGGATGATCTCCGGCGAGAATCCCTTGAGCGACGATGACCTCCGCATGTCGGTGCATGCCGGCGATCGGTTACCGATCCATGCCTCGATTCCCGAAGACATCGCTCGAATCATCGAGCGCTGTACGCGTTTTCGTACGAACGATCGCTACGATCGCGCGTCGGGACTGGCCGGTGATTGCTGGCGCGCGCTCCACCGCCGAATCACCTCTGACGCTCGACAGGTGATCAAGGATTGGATCATTGCGCTCCGCCCCGATCGCCCGAGCGCCCAGCATCCAGTGGCCGATCTCTTCGACCTCGAGCTGTTCCAGGCCCCGAGCAAAGATGCTTTGCCGAGATATACCTCGGTCGCCCGCCCGACCCAAGTCATCCTCAACGGTCCCGCGAGCGGCCTCGGCGTTGCGAGCATCCCGCCGCGTGCCCGCGGCGGCGATGACAGCATCGAGGGCGAGGCCCCGACGACGCTCGCGCCCGCGCCAGCCTACGGTAGTGGCCGGCGAACACCGGCGATATTGCGAACATCGTCCGTAGACAACGAAATCACGCGCACGCCTTCGGTAGACGCCACGACACCGCCCAACCTGTCACACGGCATGAGCCCCGGCGGAGACCCAAACGCCAGTCCGAACGCGCGCGAACATGCGATCACCGATCCTTTGGTCGGGACGACGGTCAATGGCTATCGGATCGTGGAGCAGATCGGCCAAGGAGGATGGTCGAGAGTCTACCGCGCCATCCACGTGACGCTCGGCCAAGAGCGAGCCATCAAGATCGCGCGAGAGGAACTCAGCGAAGTCGGCGTCAAGCGATTCCGACGAGAGGCTCAGATTCTCTGCAAGCTTCAGCATCCAAACATCGTACGCGTCGTCGACTGCGGTACGACGAGCACGAATCGCGCCTTTCTCACGATGGAGATCCTGCACGGACTCTCACTCAAACAATTGATCGACCTGGAGGCGCCGCTCGATCCAAACCGCGCGGCCCTGATCGCGCGCCAAATCGCCGCTGGATTATCCGCCGCCCATCGCAGCGGGCTCGTTCACCGCGACCTGAAGCCTGGCAACATCATGCTCGTCGAGGAAGACGGCGAGGAACGCGTACGGATTCTGGATTTCGGCATTGCCCGCGCGTTCGACGGCGACGCACTCCAAACACGCCTCACCGACAACGGGAACTTTCTCGGAACGCCGGCCTACGTCTCGCCGGAACAGATCCAATCACCCTCGACCGTCGAGCCCGCGAGCGATCTGTACTCGCTCGGCATCGTCATGTACCGCATGCTCACCGGCCGGCTTCCCTTCGAAGGTACAGCCGCGGACATGATCAACGCACACCTCAAGACCACGCCCATGCCGCTGCCTCATCACGGCGAGCTCGGGCGACTGGTGCTTCAGCTCTTGGAGAAATCGCCCAAGCGGCGCCCATCCAGCGCCGATGAAGTCGTCGAGCGAATCAACGCAGCGCTCGCGACCCGAAACAACGCTCGACGCGCGCATTCGCCGTCGACACCGTCTCCAAGCCTCTCCATCGCACCGATGGTTCGTCCGATGCGATCAGCACCCATCCGCCCCGACTCGGTTACACCGATCGTGCCCGTATCATCGATCGCGGCCCCCCCGGTCGCACGGAGCCCGTGGTGGCCGTGGGCGCTCGTCACAGCCGCCGCCGTCGCGCTTGCACTTTGCCTCGCGATCCTCGCGTTTCGCGAGTTCGGCGTCGCGGATCAGACGTCGCTCGTTCCGCTGAGCCAGAAGGTCAGCGACCGCGACGACCCACCGCTCAACCCGAGACCCACGCGCAGGGAATCTGACCGCCCGTCGCCGGTCGGTCACCAGGTCGATCACCAGGTCGATCACCAGAGGCCGCCAAAGTAGCCCGCGAAGAGCTCCATCGTCTGGACGCCTTCGAACGGGCTGCCAAAACACGACGACCAACCTCCGAATCCACACGAAGGCCACGATGAGGGCTGACGCCACCAAAGATTGTCGTGATGGTCTCGGTGGATGGCCCTCGCACCCCCGACCGCACCCCACGCCCCAGCATATGGCCCGGCGCGATTCGCCCAGCCCTGCGCCATCGTATCGTCGAGCTGGCTTCGGAAGCTGTTGCCCCAAGCCGGCGTTCCGAACGCGGGCGTGTAATCCGGATTCGTGTACACCGGCGCACAGCCATCGATGGTCTGCTCATAGCGACCGTTGACGTACTGAGAGCCCGTCACGAGTCCTTCTCGCTGTCCGCCTTGCTCACGCACCCACTGAATCGCTTGGTCGCTTCCCACGACACCGTTGCCGCCGAGACGGAACGTCTCACGATCCTGATTCATCGCGACATGCGCCGCCCGCCACTCATAACCATCGTGCGTGACCGGTCCGACAGCCGGGTCGCCGTCCACGTTCGAAACGGTGATGCGATCGGCGCCATTGGACACCACGAGCCCCGTCGTCACCGACTTGCCCGTGTCCGATGATGTCTCGGCAAAAATCCGCGTGCCGTCGCCGAGCACAAAGTCGTTGCCTGTCTTTCCATCCGCACCGCGCGTTCCCGTGAAGTCCCAGGTCGTCCCATCCGCTTCCGCAACATGGGGATCGCCAAAGACGCGTGTCGTCGGCGTATCGCCGTATTTCTGATCGGGCCCGTAGATCGACCAGTTGGTGTCGCCTTCGGGATAGATCCGATACCCGCCCGCCGTCGTAATCGTGCCCTCCGGCCACTCCGAGCCTTCGCCACCCTGGGAAACCGAAAGACCGCGGCCAGCCGGCGGTCCCGACTGCTGGCAAGAAGGCGGAGGCAACGTCGCGGGCCCCGGGATGTCCCACTGAACCTGCGTGTTCACCTGCCCGTACGGGCCGCACGCGCCTTGAGAGCCATACGACCCGTAAGAGCCATACGACCCGTAAGAGCCATACGACCCATAAGAGCCATACGACCCATAAGAGCCATACGACCCATAAGAGCCATACGACCCATAAGAGCCGAACGACCCGTAAGAGCCAAACGACCCATAAGAGCCATACGACCCGTAGCCTCCAAAGCCGGGACTCGAGCACATGTTCGCCGACTGAAAGGCACTCGCCGCTTGGGCCGGATTCGAGCAGTAAGGCGCCATGTTCTGGGCACCGTACTGGCAGAGCGCGCCGACCGCTGGGTTGGGTCCGTAGCCGGCGCCACCCAAGCCTTGCCCGACGAAGCGGTCGAGCCGGTAGCCACCTTGGGAATCCCACGTCGGATTCGACGACGGGTTTGTGTAGCGGGAACTTCCAACGCCTTGAATCATGATCGAACTCCTTTCGTCTTCCGGCTACGTTGGGCGATGAGATCAGCCGCGCAGATGCCCGGGCCCGTGCGCCCCGATCCGAGAAGGTCCATGAAAGCACCCATCTTCGCCGGCATGCCTTCCTTGCTGTCGGTCGCGTCCTTGCCGTCCCGGGAAAGCTCGACTTCCATCAAGCGCTGTCGCATCGGGGCGCTCATCGCGGCCGCCAACTCGACCAGCTTGAGGCCGCCGGCCTCGGACTGGCAGTCCCGATGAAGGTGAGCGGCAAACGCCAGGAGCGCAGTCACCGCAACCGGAAGCTCCGGCGTGAGCTCGAGGGCCGAGAGCTGCTTTCTCAGCGCCGAAAGTGCGCGTTCGGAGAAATCAACGCGCCCATGGGCGTCGGGCGAGGCCAAGCGCGCCGCTTCGGCCACGATGGGATGAACTTGCGATTCGACCGATTTGGGTTGTTCTCGGATCACACGGAGCACTAATCCAAGAACCGATCCTTCAGCTTATCCTTTGATTCGAAAGACGTTTCGGCTCTCGTACGCCACCGCGTCCTCCGGCCTGTCGCGAGCGATCCGACAGCGCTGGCGGGGGGGAGAGGCCAGCGTCTCACCCAAAAAGCCGAGGCGGCGACGTGAGCCTCGGCTCGGGACGTGAGCCTCGGCTCGGGACGTGAGCCTCAGGACGTGAGCCTCGGGAGTGGGCCTCGGGAGTGGGCCTCGGGACAGGTGTGATTAGGGCATCGGAAACGGAGGGATGGCGGGCCCGCTTGGAATCGAGGGTCCAGGAGGAATTCCGGCCGCGATCGGTCGGGATGCGGGGTCTGACGACCGGCGCGATGCGGCTTCACCCGCCGAGACGGACTGCGGCTGTGACTGCGGCTGTGACTGCGGCTGTGACTGTGGCTGCGGCTGCGGTTGCGCCTCGGGTCTCGGCACCGCCGCCTCGGCCACGACCGGCGCAGTCCGCGGCCAGGCACGACCGACCGTTGGCCGCACAGGCAGTGACGACATTTCGCCGGTCAACGTCGAACGACGGGACGGACCCCGACCGACCAACACCGGAGATCCGGCTGCGGAGCCGGAGGCGGGTGCGAATGCGAACGCGGAAGCGGATGAGGACGCCGATGCGGCTGTGGGTTCGCCGGCACGCGCGGCGTTCCTCACCGCGGCACGCTCTGGCTCATCGGTCGGCGCATCGCCCTTCACCAGTCGGAGCTGAATCGACGCACCCGGCCGGTCATACTTCTCGACCGTGTTGGGGCCCTGCCGGTCGAGGAACTCGGCACCGTAGGTTCCATCGAAGAGCGCGATGTGATCATCGCCGTTGTTGGCAAGCTTCTGCAGCGCCGCATCCAGAGCGGCCACGGCCGCCTCGATCGCAACATGCCCGGCGGGGCCCGCCGCGCTTCCTGCGCCCTCTTTGAGCGCCGTCCCCAATCCGCTGTCGGCGATCGCCTTGGCCACGTCGACCCCTTCCTGACCGGCCGCGCGTTCCTTGGCGTCACTCTCGACCAGCAGGATTCGGACATTGAGTCCACCCGTAACGTGAGAATTGGGCCAAATTTGCAGCCCATCCCCAATGAAGGTCACGCTCTCGCGGGGACGCATGCGGAAGTAGGGACCTGAGCCATGGTCCGGCGCGAAGATGTAAGGCGGTCGCCCAGAGAGATCCCAGGCGACGCCCAGCAAGCGGACTTCGTTGACGTCGTCGCCGAAGAAAGGCCAGTGGGTATCGAAGGACTCATTGAGTCGAATGTCCTTCAGATAGACCGAGACGGGTTCCGCCGACATCTTAAGCGTCGAGCCGATTCGCGACGTCTGTCGCCAAGCAGCCTGGGAGCCTGTCACTTCGATCGCGCGCGAGCCACCCGGACCGTAAGGAGAACGCGCGCCGTCTTCTTCGCCACCGCGGAGGGATGTCCGAACGCGTTCCAGGCTGGACAACGCGGACTCTACCGGCGGAAGCAGAGCCTCCGGGTCGTAGCTTCCGGGGTCGTAGCTTCCGGGGTCGGTTGCCGTCGCGTATGCGTTGGTCGACGCGCTGGTCGACGCGCTGGTCGACGCGTTGGTTGAAGGCTCATTTAGGGGCCAGGCGCTGATCGGTCGCGCAGGGGGAATCGGTGTCGTCGTTGAAGGCACGGCGCAAGTATCGGTTCGCCGCGGCGTTCGTTGCGTTGTGGCCCGAACGAGAGAACAAGAATCGTTGGACGTCACCGGGCCCATTCCCGGTGACGCCCAAACGATGGGTACACCTGTCACTAGATCTCAAGGAGAAGAGAACAAACCGCAGCAACACCGCCAAACATGGCGCCGACCAGCTCCGACTACACAGTACTCGGATGACCATGCTCGTCGATTCCTTGGCGGTGTCGATGCGCCTCGCACGCAGAAGTCCTATTTCACTCAGCGTGCCAGAACGTCAGTGTTCGCCAAGCGGCTGATCTTTCGAGGTCTACACTCGGCTCGCCCCAGATCTGTCGGCGCCTTCGCCAGACACCTGTCGGATCGTTTGGGCGACGAGGTCGGCCGAGGGCGCTTTAGCGAGCCTCGGATTCGGTCGTCGTGCCTTTCCAGGTACCGGCGGTCAAGTCACGAAGCACCTTGGCTTCGAGCCCGCGGTCCTCGACCGCCCGACGCAGCCGGAGGTTCTCGTGCTTCAGACGCCGAAGCGAGCGCACCTGAGCCGCATCCAGCCCCGCAAACTCTGCCTTCCAGCGATAGAAGGTCGGCTCGCTGATCCCGTGCTTTCGCACGACCTGGCGGACGCTATCCCGCCCCCCTTCCGCATCCTCGAGGATCTGAATGATTGTGTCTTCGCTGTATTTCTTTCTCGGCATGCTGTGCACCTTTCCATGTCGCCTGCGGTCGAACCGGACCGCACACCCCATATGCTCGTCATTTCTCAGACAAAGTTGCCCAAGAGAGCGCAGAAAAAGATCCGAGCTGCCCCGAGAAATCGAAAGACCTCGCCAAGTCATGGCCCCGGTTTGGCTTTCCGACACAGACCTTCTTTCAGGGGCTCCCTGATACGACCATGGGAAACGCCTCATCCGGCTGCGCCCAACCCGCAAAGATCGTGGCGGGCGTCGCCGACCACAATGCCCGACTCAGGTCCGCAACCAGCGGCTCGAGCTCGATGGACTTGTCTTCGGAGATCACTGCACCCAAAGGTGCGGCCCGAGCGCGGAGACGACGAGCAAGCAAGTCACGGCCCCGCGCACCCCATCGGAGGGACTCGAGAAGCGAAATCGCCAAATCGAGGTCCCCCTGAGCGCGAAGCCCACGCGGCCCACCCAGGCCCGACGAACCGTGGCCATCGCGATCGTCATCCCGGTCCCGGTCCCCGTCCCAGTCCCCGTCCCCATGGCCGGAGCCAGAGCCGGAGCCAGAGCCGGAGCCGGAGCCGGAGCCAGAGCCGGAGCCGGAGCCAGAGCCGGAGCCGGAGCCAGAGCCGGAGCCGGAGCCGGAGCCAGAGCCGGAGCCGGAGCCAGAGCCGGAGCCGGAGCCAGAGCCGGAGCCGGAGCCGGAGCCGTGGCCGGCAAGGAGTCGCTCCGCAACCTCCTCGCCGATGGCGCACAACACGTCCGCGTGTGTGGGCGCATTGAGTCGCCGCTGAATCCACCGGGTCGCGAGGGCGTCGTCAGGAGGCGAGGTTGCGATGAGGAGCCACGGCTTAGAAAAGCCCCGATTCCGGGCGGGTTCAACCCCGAGGAGAATCCGGCCCGAGAGACCAGGAGGCGGCCGAGCTTCAGAAAGAAGCGCTTCGAGCAGCCCGAGAAGGCGGCCGCCCCCCGCCCCTTCGGACGTCGACACCTGCGGCGCGCGCCGCGACCAACCCCCAACACCTTCCACCGCTCAGGTACCGCCTCATGGCCGACCCACCGCACGGACCATGCCATCCGAGAGTTATCGGGCATCCGTTTCCGTGTCGGGTGGGGCCGCCAATTCGGCCGATGGTTCAGTCGGGAGGGCCCTCGGGGGCATGGTGGGCGCTGCTGCGGTCAGCGCTGGGAGGCTCCCGTCGGCTTCGTCGCGTTGATGTCGGGCGTGGAGAGCGCGCAAGAGCTGGGTGCTGGCGGCACGATTGGGTTCGACTTCGCCGCCCGCCAGCGCATGCTTGTGCCAGAACGCGGCCTCAAACACCGCCGTCACAAGGGCGAGAGAAAACGACACAAGACGGAGCTGAGGAAAACTGGGAAAGCAGGCGCCCAGCGAGGCGGCGAAGTCCGCCCACCGCATCGCCTTCTCAAAGCGGCTCGCTTTGGGGTTGTCCATCGTCCGGCAGAGCTGATTCCACGCGCCGACCGTCAGGAGGGCCCCGAAGCCCGCCCCGAGGTTGCGCCCTTTCTTCAGACCCGCCTCGAGCGCCTTCTCCTGTACCTTGAAGGCTTTTTGGGCCGGTATGTTGTCGCCGATCAGCTCCTTGACCCAAGGGATCATGTCCTCGGATTTCTTTGAGAAGAACTGAAACAGACGCCGCGAAACCGCCGCAAATCGATATCCGCCCTCGCCCATGTCATGAAAGCAATCCTTCGCGACGATGGACAGAAGTCGTGCGTCGGGCGCCATCAGGCCAAGCCGGTAGAACGACTCCCTCACTTCGGGGCTCTGCAAGACGCGACGCGTGGCCCCCGTCCACGGTCCGACGTCTTGGGGTGCCACCGCGACCTCCGGAAGACCCCCAAGAATCCTTTCGTGGTGTGTGGCGTCATCCCCAGCGCGCTCGGCCGTCGTGGTCACGAGCGTCCGCGAATCGGGTAAGACGGGCGAAGTACCTGAGCCAATTCGAGCAACCATGAGCCGCGAGCACCAGACACCCACAACCGGCGGGGGCCGACAGTGGTTATCGCCCAAGGCCCCAAAGAGTTGCGGCCACGGCCGGGGTCGTCTCTTCTACTCCTGAGCCTTCTCCGCGCGTCGTTCCTCGGCCGCGTCGGATTCAGCGCGATTCGCGAGGAGGTAGCGCTCCTCAAAGTCACGAATCCAGAATGGTTGCAGGCCATCGGCACGCGGGCCGCTCACGAGCGGTCCCGGCACGACGCCTGGAGCCTCATTCTTCGCGACCAAGCTCCGCCACACCCAGGTGTGACGCCGCGCCTGATCGGCGCGCTTCGTCATTTCACGGTCCTCGGGCTTCGTACGCAAGCATCGAACCGCAAGGATATCGAGACCGTTCGGCCGCGTGCGTGGTCGCTGGTGGCCCGAGGACGACGAGGAGGGCGTGGAGGCTACAGCATCGGGCGCCATGGGCACCGGTGAACCGCTTCCATCTATGATGACCGCGCCCCCCGCTGGCGACACACGTTGTCGCGAGAACCGTGAGTCGTGGAGCGATGGTGGCGTCGCATCCGTGGCCAGCGCCGGCACCGCCGCCTGCTCCAGCGTGCGTGCGGACGCCGGATCGGGACCGGTGGGACCAGCCGATGCTTCGTGCGCCGGGAGACGGGTTCGGTCGGATGACGCGGGCAATATTGGCACGTGACCCCCTCTCAGAATCGATTGATGCGCTCGAGCAATCGCTTCTCTTCTTCGAGGAAGTCGTTGCCCATCTTGAGCATCATCTCGCGGAGCTGCGAAATGCGCTGCATCTTCGTAAGGATCAGATCACGCGGCTCCTTGGGCTTGTTCTGGAGTACCTCTTGCTCCTTCTGGTTGACTTCGACTCGCAGCTTGTCGATCGCCGCCAGCTTCTTCTCTTGCGCTTCCACGCGGTGACGAGCCTCATCGACCGCCGGCGATCCCTCGTGTCCACCATTGGCGCGCGCCGCGTCTTCATACGCCGAACGCGCTCGGTTCAGAGCGTCCGCGGCCGCGTCGCGCTGTTTTTCGAGGGCGTCGGAGCGTGTCGACAACTGACGATGGAGCGCCTCCCAATCGGCCTCCTTTTTGTCGATCTCCGCGAGCTCGCGTAGATAGCGGTCGTGCTCGGCGCCCGCATAAGCCGCGTATGTCAGCACGAAGAGAAGGATCTTATCGACCATCGACAGCGACGGATCTCGAAGGATCGCGTTGCACACACGCACGCGCTCCTGTGCCAACGTCTCTTTGGGCTCCGGTAGACCGGGCACCCTCGAGGAGCTCGGGTCCGACCCCGGCACGGCCGATGTTCCGCCGGCGCCCCGGTCGTCGTTCGCCGAAACACTGAGAGGCGCCTGCTCGCGTCCCCGGCGCTGCACGTCTTGGCCTCGTACCGCACCCGCATTCGTCGCACCCGCATTCGTCGCGCTCGCCGCGGCGGTTGAAGCCCGGTCCTCGTTGAAGAGTCGACTGAGACCCTCGACGTACGGTCCCGCGGCCTGAACCGAAGCCTCGTGCAGGGCCTTTGCGGACACGCCATGATCGACGACCTTACCCAATACGTGACCGAGCAGACGATCGAGCGCCGACGTCATATCGTCGCGCGCCTGTTTCGACGCAGCGAGCCCGTCGGCCAGGGCGCCTCGCTCATGCACGGCGGACCGTCCGGCCTGCTCCAATGCCGACAACTTGTCTTGCAGACTCTCAAGAGCCGGGTCGTTGGTGGCCTTGGCGCTCTCGATCCGGCGCAGTGTCATCCCCGTGCGCTCGCCAAGGCGTGCCAGCTCTACGTCCTGCTGGCGCAGCGATCCATCGAGGGCCGCGATCTCCGCGTCGAGCTCTGGAAGATGGTCGCGGATCTGCGCCAAAGACACTTCCTCCGGCGTCAGATCGCCGGGCGCAACGCCCGAAGCCTTCAACCAATCGAGCGCGGATGATGCGAGTGAGATACGGTCCTTCGGCTTCGTCGAAAGGATCTGGGAGAAGGCGTCGACCGCTTTTCGTTGAACAAGCTCCGGGTCGAGCTTCCGGGACTCGATCCCTTTCTTCGCTGAGCTTCCATCCAGTGCCTTCGCGAAGAGACGCTCGCTGGCCTCATCGATACGGCCGGCGGCGAGACTCGTTGCGATCTCGGGCGGCAACATCAAACCCGCCGAAGCGGACGAATGCGACGGCACTGGTCGCCCAAGCACGAGTCCCGTCGCGAGGTGCGCGAGGCGCCGAAGACTGGCATCACTCAGCGATCGGCCAGGCATGATCGCGTCCGCGATCGCACGGCCCGCCAAGAGGGCCAGCGAATCAGGAACGGGGCTCGTCACGCTCCCCTCAGAAGCCGCCTCGAGCCGGTCGAGCAACGGGGCAAGCATCTCTATTTGCGACGATGCCGACAACGTCGGCGAACCGGCGCTGGATGAAGCCGGAGCCGCCGCAGATGAAGACGAAGACGAAGACGAAGACGGCGAGCTCGCCGAGCTCGCGGTCAACAGGTCCTTGATGAGACGAATCTGTATCGCGGCGGGCGTTCGCGGGGCGCCGGAATCGGCGCGGCGCGCACTACGCACCAGATCTCGTAGCCGGCTAAGGGCGTGTCGCTGGGCGCCTCGAGCATTGAGCCCCGCTTCCTGGAAGATGGGCGTCATGACTTCGGCGATGTTCGCATCCGGATCGTGGCGGCGAGACATCGCCATCACCGATCTTACTTCGTCGTTTGAGCTCGGCCTTGGAACGTCGACCCCGAGCGCCTCACGACCCGCGAAGGTCACCGGCGAAACGGGACGGGCCGGAGGCGACGACCCGTGACGCGCAGACGGATGCGATCCCATCGACGAGACTTCGTCGATCGTGTCGGGCTGCGACGGCGACGTCGGGTGCAGCCGGTTCGGCGCGCTCTCTTGCTTGCGGTCGGCCGGCATTGCGCCGATCAGTTGTTCCGCGAGAGCTCGCCAACACTCGGGATCTTGAAGGTCGCATCCCGCACGGCGGGACGCCATCTCGACAATCGCCTGCGCCATCTCGGGAGAGACGCGCTTTGGATCGATCCCGAGCCCGCGAAGAAGTTCCTTGAGGGCAGGTGGATACGCACCCGCCAGCATCATCGAGTCGGGCCCGCTTGGACGAAGATCGAACGTTCGCGGGTCGACGATCTGAGGTCCAGACGCAGAGGGCGAACCTTCAAGAACCGCTTCGTGTCGTGCCAAAGTCGCGACTTCGCTCAACGCTCGAGCGATCGCCGCATCGGACATCGAACGCCCTGACGCAGCCTCCGCCGACAAATGCGAAACAAGCCCATCAAAAGCTTGTCGCGCGCGCGGTCCGAGCTGCTCACGCGGCGGGACGCCCAACATCTCCAGGCGAGCATCGAGACCCACCGCGATCTCGCCGGGCGATGGAACTCGGTCGGGTGCATCATAAGGTTGAGTCGCGCGCACATCGCGACCGCCGGTCGCGTCCATGTTGTTGGTCGGTTCTGGCATGGCTCAATCTTCCTGATCGAAACGTTCTCGATCGAAACTCAACAGACGAAGCGGCACGCGTCCACCGGTTCGTTCTGGCGTCGCGCCGTCCGTTCGCGTGGCGTCCTCGCGCTCATGTTCATACGCGGTTTCGTGGCCGAGGCCATGGTCACGATCATGGCCATCGCCATAGTTGCGTTCAGCGTCAGCGTCAGCGTCATCATCATCGTCGGCCTCATGGTCTGGGGCTTCCTGCTTCGGCGTGGAATCCGACGCACACGACTCGAGAGAAACGACAGCCAAGAGTCCGCTGTAAAGGGCGTTGGCAGCGGTCTTCGTCAGCGTGGGCACGTATCGCTCGCCCGCAAGAATTTCCTCGATGAAGCGCTGCGCAGCGTCGGCCGGAAAGACCTCGAGGCTCGAGCCCATGCGCCTGAGGTCGACCACGACGCGAAAGGTCGCGTCTTTGGCCGCGTCCAAGATCAACGCGCGCCGACGGTCCGGCGTCGATGGTACAGAGATCCGCGGCAGCGACGCCGCGAAAGCGGCCCGAAATGCGGCGGCAAGGATTTCGTCGGTTGAATTCTGCATCGCAAGTACACCTAGCGACTGAAGTCGGAGACCGCTTTGGCCAACTGCTGAATTCGATCGATGATGCTGCGCAGCGCATCGAAGATGTTGCTGCGCTTGTCGACCATCCGCTTCAGCTTCATGGTCTCCATGTCGACAGATGGCGAACCTTCCTTCTTGCCATCGGCGCCACCACCGCCGCCTTTTCCGCCTTTGCCTCCACCCGCGCCGGAAACACCGCCGCCGCCTTTGCCGCCGCCTTTGCCGCCGCTCTTGCCGCCCACGTCTTTGTTCGCTTGCTGCTGAAGGTCGTTCACCTTCTTCATCTGTTTCTCGAGGTCGTCGTCGATCTTCTTCACGACCGCCATCAGAAACAGGAGGATCTTGTCGGTCATCTCGAGGCTCGGATCGTTCAAGATCGCGTCGGCCTCCTCACCCATCGGTCCCATGCCGAATCGACTTTGGTACGGTCCTTCACCGTCCCCTCCGCGGTCGTTGAAGCCATAGCTCCCGCCGCCGTTCGCGTACGCACCGCCACCCGCATAGCCCCCACCTCCGCTGCCGCTCAGAGCGCCGCTCGCAACCTGGGCGAGCCCCGCCGCCAAGAAAGACATATACGGATGCCCACCCGCTGCGCCGCCCGAAAGCCCGCAGGACATGGCAGCTCGGTCCATGTTGCCAAACATCTCCATCACCCGAAGCGTCGGAGAGTCAGCACCCAGTCGAAGCGCTCGAGCCGTGCCTGGTGTAAAAGGCGTGACTTTGATCACCCCGTCGGTCGCACCAAAATGGATCCGACCGCCAAGCCGCATCTCGACTTCGGCGCGCGCTTCGGGTCGACGCTTGAGGTACTCTTCGAAGCGCATCGCGCCGAGTCGGTTGAGGGTGGTGTTGGCCAAGTCAATGGTTCGCGACTGACCGTACAAATGTCCGCAGGGACACCGAGCGGCGGACGGGGAGCCCACGGACATGGCGCCAGCCATGAAGCCGCTCTCATAGGCTTGTGCGAGACCGCGCATGCCGTGCGCGTGATTGAGCTGACTGAATCCACCAAACAAAGCGCCAAGATAAGACGCGCTCTGGAGCCGCGTCAGATGATCCATGACGTGGGATGCGCCAAGGCCATCGAGCGTGATCGATGCGGTGAGCGTGGCTTGGACGCCAAAGCCGGAAATGGTGGCCATGGCCCTCAACCAATCAAACAATGGGCCAGGCCACTCGGCCTCAAGGATCGCTGCCCGAAGGCTCGCAACCAGGCCAACTGTCTGATGAAACCGCTGTCTGATGAATCAACCACCCGCACCGTCGCGTCCGCTCTGTGCGGCCGTGGTGCTGCTCTGATCCTGCCGTGAGGCTGCTCTGGTCCTGCCGTGGGCTGCTCTGATCCTGCCGTGAGGCTGCTGCGATCTGTGAATTCTTTGCACCCACCGGTTGGTCTGTTAGGCTTCTGTTCGCGTGTCAGAAAAACTCACTGTGCCCCAAGTCGCGGGTGTCGTTCCCGTGCAAACGCTTTCGGTCAGCGTGGTCAGCGGGCCCGACAAAGGCAAGCGGGTCGTCGCCACGACGGACACGATCTCGATCGGGACGGCCGAACGCAACGACCTCGTGCTCACCGACGAGACCGTCTCCCGATATCACCTCGAGCTGCACCACACCGGAAACCGCATCCAAGTCGAAGACTTGAGCTCAACGAACGGCACGGTGTCTTCGAACGTCTTCATCCAACGGGCCCTCGTCGCGGCCGGAGCAACGCTCCAGCTCGGGAACACCGTCGTTCGCATCGAAGACGGTGAGCTGGTCGAGGAAGAAACGATCGACGACGACGCCATGGCGGGGCTACGCGGCCGATCGACCGCCATGCGCAAGATGATGGCGCGGGTTCAGAAGATCGCACAATCCGACGCTTCGGTTCTGCTCATCGGCGAGACAGGCGTCGGAAAGGAGGTCACTGCCGCCGCCGTCCATGCGGCCAGCCCTCGACGCGATCAACCATTCGAGACAGTCGACTGCGGCGTCCTCTCGCCGACGCTGGTGGCAAGCGAACTCTTCGGACACGAGCGAGGCGCGTTCACCGGTGCTGACCGCCAGCATATCGGCGCGTTTGAGCGTGCCGACGGTGGTACGTTGTTCTTGGACGAGATCGGCGAGCTCCCGCCCCACCTCCAAACGGCCCTCCTCGGCGCGTTGGAGCGACGGCGTTTTCGACGCGTAGGGGGCGACAAGTGGATCAGCATCAACGTCCGCGTCGTGTGTGCGACGAACGCCGACCTGCGGTCCGCCGTCAACGCGGGAACGTTCCGCCAAGACCTCTACTACCGCATCGCGGTCGTTCTGCTTCGCATTCCGCCTCTTCGTGAGCGCCTCGAAGACATCCCGGTGCTGGTCGAACATTTCCTCCGCGAGGCGGGGCACGACGGACCCGTCGAGGATGCCATCCCGCAGGCCGCGATGGATGCTTTGCTTACCCACCGATGGCAAGGGAACATCCGTGAGCTGCGAAACTTCGTCGACGCCGCCCTCGCCACAGGCGAGCCCCCGTCGTTCGACGACGACGGCGCTCCGCTTGGCGCGAACGCGTGGGACGGCCAAGGCGGGCGAACAGCGGGCGTCGACGGCGACGATCGAGGTGAGGGGCATTCGGCCTTTGCGAGCGGCGGGTCGTCGTTCCCATCGTTGCCGCTGCCCAAATTGCTTCGCCTTTCGTTCAAGGACGCACGAAGCATGTTGCTCAACGAGTTCGAGAGCCTCTACCTCACCGCGCTCCTCGACCGGTGCCGGCAGAACGTATCGAAGGCGTCGCGTGAATCAAAGATCCATCGGTCGTATCTCAACGAAATGCTCAAGCGGCATAAGCTTCGGTAGGGGTCCGCGATGGCGGCGCGCTATCGCATAACCCGTCAGCTCAAGGTTGGCGGCACGGCGGAGATCCTAGAGGCCTTCGTGGTCGACGAAGGCGGGCTCGGCTTCGAACGTAGAGTCGCCATCAAGCGGCTATCGCCCGAACATGCGATCCACGATGAGATGCTGGCCGCGTTCGCGGACGAGACGAGAATCGCAAGTCAGCTCCATCATCCGAACATCGTCCAGATCTTCGACGCCGGTGTCCTCGACGGGCGGCCATTTCAGGTATTGGAGTTCGTCGACGGGCTCGATCTGCTCGAGCTCCTTCAAGAGCTCGTAGCCAACGCCCTGCCGCTCCCGATCGACGTCGCGCTCCATATCGCGGCAGAAGTCGCCCTTGCGCTCGATCATGCGCACCGTGCCAAAGATCTCGACGGACGACCTTTACAGATCGTCCACCGAGACGTCAGCCCACGCAACATCCTCATCGGATGGAATGGCACCGTCAAATTGACCGATTTCGGCGTCGCCTTCGCGGCGCGCCGACGCCACGAAACGCGCGCGGGGCAGACCAAGGGCACGGCGCCATACATGCCGCCCGAGCAGGCACGCGGCGATCGAGTCACGCCGGCCACCGACGTCTATGCGCTCGGGTGCACGCTGCACCGGATGCTCACCGGACGAAGCCCACTCGACGAGCGCGAGCAACGCATGATCATTTATGCTGGCAAAGAGCCCGCGATCGCAAGTGAGCTGCCGCTGGACATTACGAACATCATCCTGCGTGCGCTCAGGTTCGAGGCGAGGGATCGATATTCGACCGCAGCCGCTCTGCACGGCGCGTTGGCGACGGCGCTCGAAGCGCGAAGCAGCGCGCGCCGACTCAAAGATCCACGACGGATGTTTCACGACTGGCTGCAAGGGGTCGAGCCACGACTCACCGCCGCACGTCGGCCAACGCCCAACGTTCCTCAAGGCTTCGGCGACGCACCCGAGGACGGCGGACCGCCCCGAGCTGAGCTCGAAAGCTCGCCTGCATCTCCCACAGATGGGAACGACGGCGCCCCGGAAAACGTCCAGGCTCGGACCCTGCGCGCGCCAAAGAAGAAGGCGGACGCCCTGGCCGCGCTGTTCGATATCCGATTGCTCGAAAGCGACGAAGGCAGCAGCCCCGGTTCAGGTTCCGGCTCGGGCTCGGGCTCGGGCTCGGGCTCGGGCTCGGGCCTCAGGCGATACGAATCGATCGCGCAGAAGCTCACAAAGATCCCTCCGATCTACCGCGACGACGATGGGCCGTTCTCTCGCCGCCCCAACGAGGGACTCAATGCGAGCACGTCGGAGATCTCGATCACGCTGGAAGCCAACGTGCCGGTCCAAAACCAAGACGTCGTCTCTTTGACCCCTGAGCCTCAATCACGCCGAGACCCCAGAGCGCCGGCCGTAATGAATCGCCCCGAAAAGCTGTTGGGCACCGTCATCCACGGATACCGCATCGTCGAACAACTCAAGGAAGGACGCGCCACGCGGTTGTTTCGGGCTCGGCACGACTTCCTCGACGTCGAGTATGCGGTCAAGGTCGTCTCGACGCCCTGCCTCGAGTCCGAGACAGCGCGATTTCTGAAGTCCGGCCGGGCAGCCTGTCATCTCCGTCATCCCAACGTCGCGAGCGCGGCGGACTGTGGACTCACGCCTTTGGGGCACGCGTATCTAACCTACGAATTTCTCCTCGGACGAACCCTGCGCCAAGCGATCCGCGAAGAGGGTCCATTCGAACCGATTCGCGCCGCAAACATCGTTCGACAAGTTGCGGCGGGACTCGCGGAGATACACAGCAGTGGATACGTCCACGGTGAGTTGAATCCGGCAAAGATTATGCTGCTTCCGGCCGGGAGCACGGAACATGTGAAGGTGCTCGACTTCGGCATCGCCGAGGCAAAGCGTGCTTCCGAAGGCTTCGAACTCCTGCGAGACGGGGCGCCCGCGGCGAAGGTGCGCCAAGACGCGCTCCCCGTCTCGCCGGCGTACCAAGCCCCGGAACAGGTCGGGCCGAGCCGCGACCGGGTGACCTCAGCGACCGACCTCTACGCGCTGGGCGCGCTCATCTACGCGATGCTGACGGGGCGCCCACCGTTTCAAGGCACGATCGCGGAAGTCGTGGCTCAACACCTAGACGATCCGCCGCCTGAGCTGGGCGAAGACAGCGGCCCGCTCGGAGCTTTGGCACGGGCTCTCTTGGAGAAGTCACCCGCCGATCGCCCGGAGCGCGCTGAAGCCATCCTCGAGCGACTGCGCGACGTCGCCTCATCATCGTCGTCATCGTCGTCATCGTCGTCATCGTCGTCATCATCGTCATCATCGTCGTCATCGTCGTCATCGTCGTCGGCGTCGTCATCGTCATCGGCGTCGGCGTCGGCGTCGTTGTCGTCGTCAGGCGCGGCGCCAGGTGCATCGGCGGCACCCTCACACAAGAACTTTCCGATCGCTCATGACGAAGAGATGGAGGACGACACCGTGGACTCGGGCGCGCTCGCCAAGACGCAGCCGAGAGCCGCCGCAGAAGGCGATGAAGCCCCGTTGCCCCCGACCGAAATCGTGCCGCACTACGCGCCCAACGCAGCGCCCAATCCAACCGCGCTCTCCGACCGCGGCTCGGACGGCCGGCAGGATCGTCGGCCAGACGGTCGAGCTCAGGTTCGGGGCTCGGGACTCCCGAAAACCGTGGCGGAGAGAAAACGGGGAGACTCGCCCGGCGGCACATCCGATCGAGCGGACAGCTGGGTGACGGCCGAGGAACCCAAAGAGCCACTCCGGCAAGCCGGCGCTGAACCCACTCGCCCAGTCGTCGGTGCATTCGGCGCGCACGGGGGGCGCGCTGTGCAGCCACACGGCGCCACCGTGAAATCCCCCGCCCTATCCAACGTGGCGGGCGATGCGTCGTCGTCGCACGCGTCGGTCCATCCGCGACGGCGGTCAGCAGGGCGTTGGGGCTTGCGCGTGGCCATGTTCGCGCTCGTCGTCGTCGGCATTGGGCTCGGCGCGTGGATCGTCCTTGGCCTGAATTTCCCCTAGTCGCCTGCCCCTAGATTGCGAACCAGACCGATCATTGGGTGGCTCCCTGAATCGGGTTCCCATCGGTCAAATGCACATCAGGCGAAACAAAATGCCCCCATCTGACGATAGAGCAAAACAGCATTGGGCAGGTTCTTGGCCGCGGTCAGTCAACGGCGCTTCGGGATAGCAAGGAGCGGCCACTTCGAACGCAACCTGCTCGGGGACGCGACGCGAGCAGAAGCCAAGACCGAGTAGAAAGCGAGAAATCCGTGCACGAAACGAAGATGGGCGAAGAGATGGAACAGAACACAGCCGAAGTAAGCTTAGAGGCGGGAAGCCTCGCGCAACAGATGGAGACCCTGGCGTCCGAGAACGCCAAGTTCGAGCGCCAGCTACTGGAGCGCGAGCTCGAAGTCGAAGTGCTCAAGCAGGTCTACATGCATAAGGCCTTCAGCACGAAGCAGCGCAAGGAACATGTGGGGTTCGCCAACCAGAAAGGCCTCTCATTCCGACGCGCATGCCGGCTGCTATCGGTCGCCCGCTCGACGCTTGCCTACCGCGGGCGGCTGGAAGACCGGGATGCGCCGCTTCGAGCCAAACTGCTTGAGCTGTCGGCCACCAACCCGGACTTTGGATATCGACGCGCAACCGCGCTGCTCCGGGCCGAAGGTATGCGCGTCAACCCGAAGCGGGTCTATCGCATCTGGCGAGCCGCGGGGTTGTGCAAGGGGCGTCAGCGCACCCGCGGGTCGGTCGAAGCCTAGAACGTGACGTGCCTGTCGACTCAGAGAGCGCGCCGCTAGGCTGTGCTGTGCCTCCTGCAAACGAGGCCGATGCCAGACGAGCCGGCAGCCGAGCGCCGTGACGCCGCGAGCCGGCCAGGCGCGATCCATGACCATGACGATGACCATGACCATGACGATGACCATGGCCATGACCCGTACCCGATGATGCGCTGACGACGATCAAGAACCGAGCCCTTTAGCTGGCCCGATCGAAGGAGCTCGAAGTCAGGGCGCTGAACCCCCGCGCTGCACCCGAGAAGAGGACCGGGCGTCGGCTCTCGCCGGACCCCGCTGCCGACCTCTGACGGTCCGACGGCATTCTGCCCCCTTGGACACAGCCACGAGCAGGCTGGGGCTTTCGCAGACCCGCCGGTCGAACGACCGGGTCAAACCAGGTCAAAGGACCGATGTTTCTAGTTCTTTCAAAGGGTTGTAAGTCGGGGGCCCTGACCTTCAACGATCCGATGGACTGACGGTCCGGCGCAACACTACACAAACAGGCACGAAAACGACCCTGAATGGGCGTGTCTCCGGGGTTACAGATTTCGAGCGGCCCCGGCTCATATCGAGGGTCTCCTAGACCTGCGGGAACCGTCGGGGTGGGGTCGATGGCGCCCACCGGAGCGGCCACGACAGCCGAGTCCACCGCGCCCGCCGCGCCCACCGCGCCCACCGCGCCCACCGCGCCCACCGCGCCCACCGCGCCCACCGCGCCCACCGCGCCCACCGGGACCACCGGGACCGCCGGGACCGCCGGGACCGCCGGGACCGCCGGAGCGGCGACACATCGAGGCACGAACTCGGTCGTAACCCTGAACTTTTCCTCCTCCGCCTCCGGGAGCCCAGGTCCCGTGGATGCAGGGGATCGGTACGAAGGCCCCAGAAGGGCTCAGAGCGTCCAGCTCGTCATGCCAGAACCGGTCGGGCCATGGACCGCGGGCACACGACGCATCTATTCAGACAACTATGTGCGCGAATGCCTCGTGACGTTCGCCACGCTCTGCGGGAGCGAAGGAAAGGTCCTCTGGGCCTTGCTCAAAGGCCACTGGCGCACGCGAGGCGCCGGGACGAGCCTGACGTCGATGCTGGAATGGCTCTGGGAGTTCCTCTCGCGGAGCCCTGAAGAGACGCTCAGTGCGCTCAAGAGCCTCAGGCTCTCAGGCGCAGAGCGCTCGTCGGTCAGGAAGATCGTGATCGGTCGGGGCGCGCGCATGGTGGGTGTCGGCGCCGGCATCGCCCAAGCCGCCCTGGCTTGGACCGAACTGGCGAAGACAATGGATGACCGGAGCGCAACCCGAACGGAGAAGGTCATTCGATTCGTGGTGTTCGGCGCATCTCTTCTCGGGTGCCTTCCGAAGCTCCCGCAGCTTCGGTTGTTCTCGAGCGGCATCGCACTCCTCGGCGCGGTCCTGGAAGCCGGAGTCTGGAGCCGCAGGCAGCACCCAGTGAGCTTCCGCGGCACTGCGTCGGCGCCCGCCACGACCACCGCCACGACCACCGCCACGACCACCGCCGCGACCACCGCCGCGACCACCGCCGCGACCACCGCCACGACCGTTGCAGCGCCATCCGCGGGACCGACGTCGTTGCCGACATCGACCTGATCCCTGCGCCGAGATCTGCGTCGGCGTCGCCCGTGGCCGGCGCGCCCGCGCCAACTGGGGAGGAAGCCGTGGTCATGGCGTCCCCAAGCGCCGAAGGTCGCCGATCGGGGGGTGCCGCGGTCGGAACCAGGGCCGACGTACGGACGTGGATCGCCTGAGCCGGTCGAGCCTCGACCGCCAGGTCTCCTAGACACCTTGTGGTCCTTCTAGGACAAATCCGCCCCCCCGAAGACCAAGTTCCGCCGCCCTGGCGTCGGCCCGATGTTTGCTCCGAGAGATGGGAAGAAATGAACCATTCAGTCTCGCAAAAAGGCGACAAGCCGACCATCGCCAGCCAAATCGTCCGTGACGCCCTCCTCGGCGACGACCGAAAGCAAGAGCTGGATCGGCAAAAGAAGCAGGACGAAGAGGCCCTGCAGCAAGCCAGTTCGAAAGCGACGCGGACCGCCGGCGGACCGCGGAGCCGAGGCACAGGTGCACAGCCAGGCGGTGCGCCCAACTTCTTGAACCTAGCCGGGGTGATGGCGCCAGAGGGCGACATGCTCGCCCTCGCGGACGCCCTCGGGGGCGGTGGTATGCGTACAGATATGGGTGGCTCGACAGGCGGAGGTAGCGCGGCGTGAGGCGCTCAAAGACCGGCCAGAACCCCGTCCATCACCTCGCGGGCCTCGTCGCAGCCGGTGTTCAGGACGCTGTTGTTGCCGAACGCGCCGAGGTGCCACGCGAATTCCTTGTGTTTTTGGAGAACAAGTTCGCTTTGCTCTCCTCGACCGAGGCCGAGATCGCGGGTCGAGACATCTTCAAGGTCATCGTGGTCGTGCTGCGCTATCTGCCGGACTTCCAAGTCCAGCCGATCAAGGACACGGTGTTCCGGTCGGCACGGCGCATCGCCGTCCGTGATGGCCGGCTCCAGAGCCCCACCGAGAAGGAGCGCCAAGCCTACCGTGCCGCGTGCGGTGCGCGCGCCGAGGCGAAGACCGCAGCCCGAGTCGCGGCCCCGGTCATCGCTCCGAAGAGCGACGCACCGACTCCGGATCTCGAAGAGCGTCTCAAGGTCGTGGACGATGAGCGTCGCGCCAAGCTCGCCGCCCTCGCCGATTCCATGCTCGAGTTCTGCGCCGCCCGCCCAGCGACTCGTCCCGCGGTGGATCGACGTCGGGCGCCGCGCCGCGATTCCCAAGTCGCCTAAGGAACTCAGGAGGTCGAACCCACGTGATCGCCCGCCAGAAACGAGCACCGGCCGCGCGCCCCAGCGGGTTTCCTCCCGAGCTCCACAGGCTCATGGACCAGCTCTTCGGATGGCTTCGCGACGACTTGGTGGGGCAGGCGACGGCAAGATCCGCAACGACGGCAAGCGCCGCGACGTGCGAAGACACCGAACCTCCAACCTCCTTGTCGCAGCGCGAAGAAATCTGGCGAGCTCGTCTCATACCCGCGCTGACCACGTTCACCGCGACAGCCAGAAGCTCGGACTCAGGCTCCGGCTCAGGCTCCGGCTCAGGCTCCGGCTCAGGCTCCGGCTCAGGCTCCGGCTCAGGCTCAGGCTCAGGCTCAGGCTCAGGCTCAGGCTCCGCAACGCCTACGGCCTTCGAGGCGTTTCAAGCCGCGCTCCGCACACTGGTCGTTGTCGCCGTAAGAATCGAAAAAGAGATCCATGCGGACAGCGGCACCGCAATCCTTCGCGTCCTCGATCACCACTTCTGTGCGCCCATCGTGGCGAAGGCAAACATCTTGGGCCAGCGTTCCGCTGAAAAAGCGGCGGCCCGCCTGACGGGGCGTGCGAAGGAACCGTTGCCCTCGTATCTCACCGAACAACGCCCGGACAAAGGACCGCGGGACGAAGGACAGCAGGACGAAGGACTGCACAACGAAGAACGACGGACCAAAACACCCGCCTATCGAATGCGAGGCGAGAGCAACGTCACCCTGCAAAGGATGGCGGGCTTAATGCAGCGCGTCTGAGGCACCAAGGAGGGAGAATGGCGAATCCACCCATGCCAGGAGCCGCGCAATGGAATGGCGTCCCGGTCCCGGGCACCTTTGGACCGGACGGGCGCAACCTAGCTTTCAACACAGGAGGCGCGACCGGCTTCGACCCCGGCCTCACCTCGCTGCAGGGAGATGTGCGGCAATGGGACGCGCCACCGACGACCGCTCAAACGATGGCCGCGCTCAGCGCAACAAACGCGGCGCCGCGATACATCGCTCAGGTCGTGGCCCCGACAAGTCCCTATCAGCAAGCGTTGGCGGCGCAAGCCTATGGGTCTCACGCCGCAGCCCCTACGGGCAGCCCGCAAGCCCCGGCCTCACAAGGGCCACGGACCGTGGGCTCGTACACGCCGTTCGCCGCCGGTCCAGAACTCGATCCGCGCACGGCCCAGTACCTCGAAGCGGTCGGGGTCTCGCCGCTCGCCTACGCACCGGAAGGCGTCAAAGACCGTCTCGCTCGGTGGGCAATGCTCACGCCCGAGGAGAGGTCGCGGCTCTCACCGGAGATGTGTGTGGCCGCATACACATACATGATGATCGCCGAGCGCCAAATGCCAGCCCCCAGCGATCTTACGCCGCAGGGCCAGGCCCTCAAGTCGCTTGTCGCGACGGCAGAGCGCCAAGATCCGATGCTGGCGCTTCGCCTGAAGCAGGCCCTCCAGGTCGCGTACGCGCCCAGAGATCAGCAGACACAGCAGACACAACAGAACGGACAAGGGCAAAGCATGCTCTCCGGGAGCATCTCTGGCTCCGTCTTCACCTGAGCTTCATCACGATGACCGCGGGAAGATCCAAGACGAGAGGCGGGAGAAACTACGAACCGGCGGCCGCGAGGGCCTCTTTGATCCAGCCGTCAAAGATCTTCTGGTGGGCGCGAATCCAACCATCGGCGTGACGCTTGATGGCTTGGGAGGTCTTCTCGCCTTGGCGCATGCGTAGATTCTGCGCGCCGATGTCGGCGGCGCTGATCTGCATAACCTGAAAGAGCTTCGCCGCGGCCGGGTTCGCCTCGGCGAACGGACGATGCGCAATGATACGCTGCCGATTCGCCTGGAAACCGTAGTTCTGACCACTCGGGAGCTTCGTATCGACGTCCTTGCGCTCGCCCGGCAAGGCGGAGAAGGGGACCTGAAGCCAGACGACGTCGCGGCCCGGAACCATGACGCTCGAGACCCAATATGGGGTCCATGTGTAGTACAGAACCGGCTTGTGCTGTTTGTAGCGAGCGATGACATCAGCAATGATCGCTGAATACGATCCTTGATTGTGGCGCACCGTCTTACGAAGCCCGTAGGCCGTGAGTTGGTGCTCGATCACCTTCTCACATCCCCAGCCTGGATTGCAGCCCGCGAGATCGGCCATCCCGTCGTCATTCGAGTCGAAGAGCTTCGCCAGCCTGGGGTCTTTGAGCTGATCGATCTGCGTGATCTTGTATTTCTCGGCCGTCTTCTTATCGATCACGTATCCCTGCAGCGCTCCGGGCGAGAATACGCCTTCTCGGTAGATCTTGGCGTCGCCGCCCGCACGCTCGAAGAAGTCGGCGTGGAGCGGATCCCAATGATCGGCCATGAATGTGCCATCCCCGTTCGCGATCGCAACGTGCGCCGTCGCGTACTCGACCTCCTTGATCGGCTTCAGCGCGTAGCCAAGACGCCGGAGCGCCTCAATCACGAGCAATGTCTGGAAGGTCTCTTCGGCGAGTGAGCTCTTGAGCGGCTGCACAACGACGCCCTTGCCCGGGAGCACGCCAGCCTTGGCCAGACCCACCGAGGGAACAAGAATCATCCCGAACGCGACGCCAAGCGCAGCTGCGACAGCACACGCGCGAGCGCGAGCCCAATTCTTCATGCTTCGACCTCTCCTCTCCAGCGGGCGATGAGTCGCAGTGATAGACCCACAGGGCCCTGGTTGTACCAGCGGTGTGCCTTCAGAGCTTCGCGCTCACGACCAAACGCTTGCGTCAGACGATCGAGAAGCACAGCCAGCAACACGATGCTCAGCCCACCCACCGTCGCAAGACCCATGTCCAGTCGGCCAATCCCTCGCAGAACCATCTGACCAAGCCCACCCACGGCGATCATCGATGCGATCACGACCATCGAAAGCGCCAGCATGAGCGTCTGATTGACGCCCGCCATGATGCTCGGAATCGCGAGCGGAATCTGCACCTTGAGGAGCAGCTGGCGCGGACTCGCGCCGAAGGCGTTTGCGGCTTCGACGAGGTCGGAAGGGACTTGGCGGATCCCGAGGTTCGTCAACCGAATCAGCGGTGGCAAAGCGAAGATAACCGTCACGACCACACCGGGGACATTGCCGATTCCAAACAACATCACGATCGGAACCAAGTAAACGAAGGCCGGCGTCGTCTGCATCGCGTCGAGCACCGGCCTAAACACCGAAAGCGCACGATCGTTCCGCGCCAAGAGAATCCCGAGCGGCAAGCCAAGAACGATACAGAAGAAGACCGCGGTCAAGACGAGCGCGAGCGTCACCATCGCCTCCTGCCAGGCACCGATCAAACCCACGAAGACGAGCGAAACGAGTGCGCCCCCGGCCATCCTCCGCCCGACGAGCTGCCACCCCAAGATGACGAAGACGGCGATAACCAAGAACGCGGGTGCCGCCTTGAGCGCCCCCTCGACACTCCCCAGCACAACGTCGATCGGCCAGCGAATTCCCTGGAAGGCCGGCCGGAAGTGGTCGACGAACCACGCAAGACCATGATCCACCCACGCATTCAAGGGAAGGAGCGCCTCCTGGAATGGATGCATCCAGTCGAACTCCGCGACGGGCAGTCCGCCACCGGACGATGCAGAATCGAGCCAATCCGCACCCGGCGACGAAAGAGCGTCGAACGCGGATGCAGACGGCGCGCCCGACGGCACGACGGCTGCGCCAGGCGCAACGGTCGTAGCCGCCGACGACGTCGCGACGTCCGCAGACATCGCGGAACCTGAAGAGGCGGCGGCAGCCCACGGGTCCTCTGGGTTCATTCCATGACCTCCCTTCCGTCCAAGGCCAGCAAGAGGTTCGCCCTCGTGATGACGCCAAGATAACGCTTCGCATCATCGACCACCGGCACGCCGCACGGCGCGCGCGCAACCTTCGTCATGACATCGGACAAGGGTGCGTCAGCCGGGACGGGCTCTATGCCTGGCAAGAAGGCCTGCGCAAGCGACTGTTCGACCGAGCGCAAGGAATCAACAGAAACAACGCCGTGAAATGAGCGGTCTGGCCCCACCACGTAGCCAAAATCACCATCCCGCACGGAGATCTGTCGAAGCGCGGCCTGAACTCCGGTGCCTTCGCGTGCGATGACCGTGGCGTGCTTCGATCGCGTGACGTCGCGGACCGTCAGAACCTTCGAAGCGTCGACCCCGCGAAAGAACGAGCGCACATAGTCATCGGCCGGATCGCGAAGAATCGTCTCCGGCGTTCCAACCTGAACGACGCGCCCGCCCTCCATGATGGCCATCCGATCGCCAAGCCGAAGTGCCTCATCGAGGTCGTGAGAGATAAAGACAATCGTGCGTCGCTTGCGAACCTGGAGCTCGAGGAGTTCGTCCTGCATTTCGCTGCGAATGAGCGGGTCGAGCGCCGAAAACGCCTCATCCATCAAGAGCACATCCGGATCATTCGCCAGCGCGCGCGCAAGCCCCACACGTTGCTTCATGCCACCTGAAAGCTCGCTCGGAGCGCGGTTCGCCGAGGCCTCGAGGCCAACCTGAATCAACGCCGCCCGCGCACGTTCGACGCGAACCTCACGAGGAACGCCCGATAATTCGAGACCGAACGCCGCGTTGTCGATCACGCTCAGGTGCGGCATCAGCGCGAACGATTGGAAGACCATGCTCATCTTCCGACGACGAAGCGCGCGGAGGGCTTCCGGCGAGAGATCGGCGATGTTCTCGCCGTCGACAAGAATCTGTCCCGAAGTCGGCTCGATGAGCCGGTTGAGCAACCGCACCAATGTGGACTTGCCCGACCCCGAGAGACCCATGATTACGAAGATTTCGCCCTCGTAGATCTCGAGATTGGCATCGACGACGCCTACGCTTTGACCGGTTTTGGCGAAGATCTCTGCCTTCGTGAGCCCCTCGGCGATCAGAGGCCGAACCTTCGAAGGCGTCCTCCCGAAGAATTTGCACAAATCTTTGGTGGCGATCTTGATCTTCATTCGGAACGATAAGCGCCGAACGATGCCGACCCGCCGACCCTAACCGCATCATGCCCATGCGGCAACGAGTTTCCTCGATCAATCCTTGGGTCTCGCCGAGAAGGGGTCACGGCGCGATATCGGCGGTATCCGCGACGTCAGTGATATCGGCGATATGGGCGATCTCCACGATATCCGAGATATCCGCGAGCTCGATGCCTGGATGCCTCAATTTCGAAGTGATCGAGTGATCAGAGGGAATTCGAAGCGATCAGAGGATTCAGACGATTCAGAGGATTCGAAGGGCCACGATCGCAATGTTGTCCGGCTTTCCGTCTCCCGACGCGAGCTCGAGCATCACGCCCGCTTCACCCACGGCCGCCTGTGCGCGCGCCATGGCGCGCTGATGAGCGCGTGGACCACGTGAGCCTTCGGCGCGTGCGGTCGTCTTATCAGACAACTCGACGAGCTCGTCGAGCGCCTCTTCCGCGTCGCAGTATTCGGCGAGAGCCCTGCCGTACGCAGCCAGGTCGGGCGGAGACATCTTCTTGAGCGCGTAGTTCTTAAGATTCGCGACGGCCGATTCGGCATCGACCGACGCCTGAACGATTCGAGTCACTTCGGCGGCCGTCGTCGCCGAGTGATGAGTGCGCCAGGGACGTCCCGCCACGACACCCTTCTTTTGTCCATGAAGGTTCGCATCCCCGAGGCCGTCCGTGCCGAAGACGATATAGTCGCCCCGTTCGAGCTTCCAAGTGGCATAGTGCGGCGTCACGTACGCGGAGCCACCGATGCAAGCGTCGAGAATATGTGCCACCGAGAGGCCCGCGTTGACGGCGGCGATCTCCATTCGTGTCCGTTCTTCTTCGGACAGTTGAAGACCATCGCTTTCGAGCTCCTCGTCGATCGCGGCGAGCGAAGACTGGACGAGACGGTCTTCGACGCTGTCCGTCTCCGACCGATTCTTGATCTCGCCATCAGCGCCGATATGCCACACCTCCGAATCACCAAGGCTAATGACGTGAGCCTGAGAGCCGACGATCACCGCCCCCGCCAAGGTCGTGCCCGCATGCGGATTGTTGCCAAT
This sequence comes from Deltaproteobacteria bacterium, assembly GCA_016713425.1. Taxonomy (GTDB): domain Bacteria; phylum Myxococcota; class Kuafuiibacteriia; order Kuafuiibacteriales; family Kuafuiibacteriaceae; genus JADJPE01. Next base: position 1,224,397 of record JADJPE010000005.1, read on the forward strand.
GATCTCCTCATGCGCCGCACGCACGGCCGCTCGGAGCGCGGCTTCAGGTTCAACGCTGCGGTGAATCTCTTGCGCAGCTGCCGCCAGTGAGGCCACCGCAATCGCGCTGGCGCCCCCGATCCACGGAGCCCCCTTGTCATCGACCAGGTGCCCCATGCCGCCGGCCTGGTCCGCAACCCCAGCAAATGCGATCGGCGAAACGGCGCCGCGCGCGGGCAACTCGCCGAGAACCGCACCGTCTTCATTGTAAGGCTTATATTCGATCCCATGAATCGACTCGATGGGACCTCGCGACGTGAAGAGACCGCCTTCGATCACGAGTCCGTCGAGGCGTTCGACCGTCTCCGTCTCCCAGCCGCCCGCGACGAGGATCTGGGCATCATCATCGCCCTCGAATGCCGACGGATCTCGGTCTTCGACGGCCCCTGACGCATCGCCGACGATCCTGAGCGTCGGCTCCTCGTCGGTCAGCGCCGTCTCTTCGTCACGCAGCATCTCAGCAATGCGACGCGCCGGTGCGAAGACCTCGCGCTCGAGCGTAGCCCTCACATGCGGTTGAAGGTCGTTGAGGTTCTCGCTCATCAGCATCACTGTCTCCAAGATTTCTCGAGCTGTCGGGTGACTTCGCATCGACTTGAACGGCAACAACCGCTCTCGCTCTCCAATATTCTCTCCCGAACCGTCAACCCCTCGATTCGGACCGCGGTCTCGCCGCACAGCATTTGAGGCGCTCTTCTGCGCCCGCCATTGCGCCTTGACGAAAGCGTCCGATGCGATTCCCCGGTCTCGCAGGCCGACCGACGAGGAAGCATTCGCGCGTGGCCTTCGATGCGGGGGCTCCGGTAAAAGCGGAGGACCGCTCTCGCTCGTGGCCTGGGGCGCGGTTCCGCCCATCTTCGCGGAAATCTTGGTCACCGCCCGCTCCTTGCGCCAAAGATCGAAGCCACGGTCGCGCCATGCGAAGACAGAGAGGCGAGATCTGTTGCCTCGGCGACTTCCGGCGTCGCGAGATCGATGTTGCGCAGAACATCGAGCAGATAGCCGCGGCACTCGCCGAATTCAGAGGCCGGGGCCGAGGCGGTCGCAAGCAGCGCCACGTCGTCGCGCACCGCGCACAGAAGGAGCTGGCGAATCGATGTCTCACCGACCGTGACTTGGTGCACAGCCATGTGCCCAGGCCCAAACCGGCAGCCCGTGGGCGCCGACATGATCACCGTGGCGTCAACGCCGAGCTCTGAGATCCCCTCGGTCTGGCGGCTCAGGATTCGTTCCGGGCGAAGACCGAGACCCTCGATCAGCTCAACCGCCAAGGTCAAACTCGACGCCGGATCGCGGTAAAAGCAACCCGAACCTACCGAGAGGTCGATCCAGGATTCAGGGATTCCTATGTCGAGGGTCAAATCTGAATGACTCATCCGATGCGACAGGGAAGAGCAAGCCGCGTGCCGGTCTCTGCGTCGACGCATGTGCCCCCAACCGGAGCGCCGACCGGACGGACTGTCTGCCCTTCCCGACGCCCTGAATATTGCGCAAAGCGGACGCTGAACCAGCCCACGCCAGTTGGGACGCTCCCTGTGCTTTAGGCAACCTGCCGGATGGAAGTCTCCGCGACACCCGCGACACCCGCGGCCCCCGGCAGGGTGACCCAAAAGACCGAACCGCGTGGCATGGCCTGGTCGACACCAACCTGCCCATTCATCGATTCGGCCAAGTGCTTGACGATCGCGAGCCCCAGCCCAGTACCGCCAAAATCGCGAGAACGCCCGGGGTCGATCCGATAGAATCGCTCGAACACTCGGGCACGATGACGGGGTTCAATCCCGGGACCATCGTCTTCGACTTCGATCCTCACTCGGCTGGGCCCACCGCCCGGGAGGCGCGCCAGCGAGCGGGCGCGCAGGAAGATCCGTCCACCGGCGGGCGCATACTTCGCCGCGTTGTCGACGAGGTTCAGCAACACTTGATCCAAGGCTTTCGGATCTGCCTCGACCCAAAGCTCAGCCAGCGCCTCGGTGCCCTCCTCGCTTCGAGCGCCTTCTCGACGCTCGCTTGCCACCCAATCCGCACTCGGCTCATCCGCACTCGGCTCATCCGCACTCGGCTCATCCGCACTCGGCTCATCTGCACTCGGCTCATCTGCGCTCGCCTGATCTGCGCTCGGCTCGACGTCGATCTCGATCTCGATCTCGAGGTTCTTCTTCTTGGCGAGCGCCTGAACCGCGTCCTTTGCGTTCTCCAGGGCGGGAAGCAACGGCAGAGTCTCGATCTGAAGCCGGAACTTTCCAGCTTCAATCCGTGCGAGGTCGAGGAGATCCGCGACGAGGCTCGTCAATCGCTCGACGCTCCTAAGTTGAGCCTCGACGAAACCGCGGGCTCGCTCTGGGTCTTCGAGCGCGCCGCCGAGCAGAGTCTCGGCGTTCGCGCGAATGATGCTGACCGGTGTCCGCAGCTCGTGCGAGACGTTCGCCACGAAGTCCTTTCGGATGCGTTCCAGGCGGCGCATCTCGGTCACATCGAGCATCACGACCACCATCCCACCCGAAGCACGAAGGGGTGTCGCGCGGGCCAAAACACGACGCTCGACCTCGTTCGGAATCGTGAACTCGGCCGATGCGGGACCGTCCTTCGCTTCGCGGATCAACTCGAGAAGCGCTGGAACGCGCGCGACCTCGGCCAGACGAAGACCTTCCGCAAGGCGGGTGGGCCCTAGGAGCTCACGCATGGCCGGATTCACCACGGTGACCACCTGCTGATCGTCGATGGCGAAAAGCGCCTCGCTCATCCCTTTGAGCGCCGTCTCGAATCGGTCTCGCTCGGCGGCCAGTGCGGTCACAGTGCGCTCGAGATCCGCAGCCATCTTGTTGATCGACCCGGCGAGGTGCCCGATCTCATCGCGCGACTCGACATCAAGCCTCCGACTCGCGCCGTGTGCAAGCGCGCGCGTCTTGTCGACGAGCTGCCAAAGAGCATTGGAGATCATGTGCGAAGCAAGCCCGCTCATCAAAATCGCGATCGCCAAGCCGACGAGACCGGCCCCGACGATCATGAAGCGTAGCTTGCGAACGATGTCCGTGATGTCGGCGAGCGGAAGCGCCAAGCGAACGGTGACCGACGAGGGCGCCTCGGCCGCAGACCCTCCGGCCGCAGACCCTCCGACCGCCCCGTCGACGCCCTGCCATTCGACCATGGTCGTAGACGTCATCCGCCGTCGGTGCAGGCGTTCGCGTTGGGTCGATGGGCGATCTCTGTCGTCGTCTCCCGATTCGGACACGAACGTTCGCCCTTCGGCTCGCAGCTTGGCCAAAGCTGCTGGTTCGCGGCGCGAATCACCGATGAGCACCCCTTCGCGCGTCATCAACATTACGCGGGCTCCACTGACTCGCCCGAGACGATCCGCGAGCGCGTCGGCTTTCGCAATGTCGCGGACGGACGCAGGGCCGGCGCTCCGAACGCTCTCGCCCGCCATGTGTGTAAGGCGTCGGACCTCTCCTTCAACTCTCGTCTCGAGAAGCGCACGCAGCTCGAACTCGAGATAGCCTCCGCTCGCGCCGCCGACGACGACGATCAGGATCACGGAAACCAAGAAGAGCTTCGCTCTGATACCAAGTCTCAAGCCACGCCCTCCTCGGGGCTCGATCGAAATCGGTATCCAACACCTCGCAACGTTTCGATGTAATTGCCCGCCTCCCCGAGCTTCTGGCGAAGACGCTTGACGTGCGTGTCGACCGTTCGCGTCGTGACGTCAGCCTGGATCCCCCAGACATCATCGAGAAGCTGCTTGCGCGACTGTACACGCCCCTTGCGCGTCAGCATGGTGTCGAGCAGCCGAAACTCGATTGCGGTGAGCGTGACCTCAGCGTCGTCGAGCCAGACGCGATGACCCGCCCGATCCAGTCGAATGCGGCCGAACGCGGTCGGGCTCTCGCTCGTGCCGACCGAATGCGTTCTTCGCAAGATCGCTTTCACCCGGAGATTGAGCTCGCGAACGCTGTACGGCTTGGCCACATAGTCGTCGGCGCCCAACTCGAAACCCACGACACGGTCGATCTCCTCGGCTTTGGCCGTCAGCATCAGCACCGGGATGTGCTTGGTCACGGGATCTTCTTTGAGCCGACGGCAAACCTCGGTCCCTGAAAAGTCGGGCAGCATGAGATCGAGCAGGACCAAGTCCGGGAGGGGCGACTGCCGAGCGCGTAGAAGCGCGGTGCGCCCGTCGAATGCGGTTCGGATCTCGAACCCCTCCCGCTCGAGGTTGTACTCAATCGTGCTTACGAGGTCTCTTTCGTCGTCGACGACCAGAATCACGGGCGACATTGCGGTCCCTTCGTACCCTCACTCCGGTGACGCTTTCGTGACTTGTCGGCAGCGTACACGCGAAGACGGATTGATGTCCGGGGGTGGGATATGGCAGGACTTTCAACCATCGTCCACACTCTCCGGCAAAGGCCCTACATCGACGTAAAACCGCCAAGATGGCAGGATTGGCCCACGTCATGCTTGTCCCGGGCACGATGATTGGGCCCTATCAGCTCCTCTTCCGCCTCGGACAGGGCGGGATGGGGCAAGTTTGGGCGGCCCGCCGCCCGGGCGATGGCGGGCACACCGAAGCCTCACGCGCGCTTTTCGCGGTCAAGCTGATGATCGAGGACGAAGCGTCGTCCGAGCGTGCGACGCTCTTTCAAGACGAAGCCACGGCGACGATGGCGCTGTCTCATCCTTCGATCGTGAAGACCCACGACTCGGGCAAAGATGGACTGGTCTTCTATCTTTCCATGGAGCTCATTCAAGGGCCCGCGCTCAGCGTGGTCCTCCAGCGCCTCGCCCTCCGCGGCGCCTGCATGGCCCCGCATCTCGTGGCTTTCATCGGCGTCCGCGTCTTGGAAGCGCTGTCGTACGCGCACGAGACAGCGACCCACGATGGGCGACCTCTCATGCTGATTCATCGAGATGTGTCCCCGCAGAATGTGATCCTCTCGCTCGATGGCCGAATCCTGCTCACCGACTTCGGGGTGGCGCGCACCGACATTCAAAGTCACCACACCGTGGCCGGGGTCGTGCGCGGGAAGCCCAGCTACATGGCGCCGGAACAAGTTCGAGGACTGACCGTCGACCGCCGGACCGATGTGTTCGCGGTCGGCACCGTGCTCTACGAAGCGTCCTGCGTGCGTCGGCTGTTCGGCCGGTCAAACCCTTTTCTGTCGATGGAAGCCGTGCTGAAGTCGGTTCCGCGGCCCCTCCCAATCCGGGTGCCTGGCTACCCTGAGCCCCTCTGGAGGGTCATCGCGAAGTGCCTCGAGAAGGACGCGAACAACCGCTACCAGCGAGCGCTCGACGCGGCAAAGGACCTTCGAAGGTTCCTCAAGCGGTCGGAGCGCGAGATCGAAGCCCAGCTCCGAAAGATGCTGTCGGTCCTCTTCGCCCACGATGAGTTCGAGATCGAACAGCGACTCGCGATGGCGGACCGGGCGATCGAGGCCCAGCGGCTCGCGTACGAGCTCGACGGCGACACGGAGATCTTGGCGCCCCCCGACGCCGCATGGCCGACCGGATTGGGCGCAGATCCGCTCGACCCACATGTTCTTCGAGAACTGCGCCAACGCGATCCGAGCGGCGTCGGCAACGTACCCCAGCCAGCGATCGATGACGACGACGACGTCGACAACGCGACGCTCGACATGGAGTCAGAAGACGGTGCATCGAACGCAGAGACCGTCCACGCGAGCGACGGTGTGTTCATGCCCATCGGTCGCTCGGCACCTCCAACGCCAGGCGGGGTCGACATCGAGGCCGCGCTCGCCGAGTTGGCAGACCGGACCGTGCCATTGGTCGACCACGGACCCCGACCCGCAGCGGGTCACGGTCAGACCTCAGGGTCCCCAGACGAGCCGGGCGCATCGGCACGGGCAGCGACGGGGTCTGGGATGCTCATTTCGACTCTGCGGGATTCCGACGATACACGCATCGACGGCAACCTGAGGCCGCCGCCCTCATTCTGGTCGCCAACGTCGGGCGCATCGCCGAGCTCGGGGCGATCCGAGACATCCGGCGCGTCGGCGAACAAGGGCGCGCCCATGACCGAGGGCTTGTTGGCGGTCACCGGCGCGAACGCCGCATCCAGCTCGCAGCCAAAGAGGTCTCGGCTCGGCTTGTTTCTGCTGACGATTCTGGTCTCGGTCCTCGGGGTTGCGTACGCAGTCGGGACTTTCAATCAGGTCGGCGGCTCCGCCTCGTTCCCGGCGGCGGTGAGGATCGGTCAGCCATCGAGCCCAACGCGCAGCGCGGCGCCGAGCAGCGCAGTCGGCCCCGGCGCATCCCGGCGCATCGTGGTCGCGACCGACCCGCCGGGCCTGCCGCTTTTCGAAGCAACGCAAGGCCAGGCGCTGGGCACGAGCCCGATCACCATTCATCTCGACGAAGGAGAGACCTTCCGGATTTTCGCGAAGATGGGTGACATCACTTCGGAACCCCAGGAGCTGGGCGGATCGAATCCGGACACCGAAGTCCAGATCCGACTTCGCACCGACAGGTAGCGCCCATCGAAGCTGGTCAGACGGCGCCAATGGAGGCAGTTTGCCCAAAGTGAGGTACTGCGCGCACTGTCGAGCGATCTATCGCAGCACGATGTTGCGATGCGCCCTCGACGGTCATGACCTCGTCGAGATCGGGAGCCGCGACGACGAGGACCCTCTCGCGGGCGGGATGCTCGACCGGTTTCGCATCCAGCGCCGGATCGCGCTCGGCACGATGGGCGCGATTTACTTGGCGGAGCACGCGTTCCTCGGATCGCCGTGCGCACTGAAGATTCTGCGCGGCGACCTCGCCTCCGATGCCCGCGCGCGTGCCCGATTTCTTCAAGAGGCCGTCTTGACACGCAAGATCGATCATCCAAACGTGGTGCAGATCTTCGACTTCGCGATCACGCCTCAAGGCTTGCCCTTCCTCGTGATGGAGCACCTGTCGGGGCGAACGCTCGAGGCGACGATCCGAGAAGCGGGCCCGTTCACGCCCGAGCGAGCGCGTCATATACTCGAGGAGATCGCCGCCGGACTGTCGGCCGCCCACGCACTCGGTTTCGTTCATCGCGACATCAAACCCAGCAACATCATGCTCGCTGGCCCGTCCGAATGGGCAAAGATCCTCGACTTTGGCACGGCTGCGCCCTTGGCGCCGCGCGACCAAGGCCTCACCGACGCGGGTGAGATCATCGGAACCTTGCTCTACATGGCGCCCGAACAAGCGAACGACGGACCCGTTGGCCCAGCCGCCGACCTCTATTCGATCGGGTGTGTGCTCTACGAAATGCTCGCGGGTCGTCCTCCCTTTGTTGCGTCGCAACGCACCGAGCTCCTCGTCATGCACGAAGAGAAAAAGCACCGCCCGCTTCTCGAGTGCGACGGCCTCGAAACGATCGTCGACCAGCTGCTCGAGAAGGACCCCGCGCGACGAATCTCGAGCTGCGCGGAGCTTCTCGATCGACTCGCGGAGCTCGACAGCCCCGAGCGCCGATCCGTGCCGCAATGGGAGCCGCACACCACCCTGGTCTCCCCCCGCCCCCGCCACGCAATGAACATCCCGAGGCCGCAAGATACCGTAGTCGATAGGCTGCCACCGGAAGACCCCGAGGCCACCCCGAGACCCGACCTCCTCCCGACCTCAGGTCCGACGGCAGGTTCGAGTCCGACGGCAGGTTCAAGTCCGACGGCGGGTTCAAGTCCGACGGCGGGTTCAAGTCCGACCGCAGAATGGAACCTCGCCGCGCGGCCCAGCCCTGGGCTGCCGGCGGTCGCCCAGACGATCCCCGACATCTCCCCGCGCCAACTCCAGACCGAGATCGTCCGCGATCGACCGCGATCCTCACGTCGCCCAGCCGGCTATGACGAGAGCGAGGAGACCACGCCCGACCTCATCCGCCCCCTCGAAATCAAACCACTGGTCAACCCGGAATTGCTGGGACCACGAACCATTACAGCCCCTTTCTCGACAGGCTCGGTGACCACAGTCGGCCTGGCAGGCCTAGCAGCACCGGCGGACCCAGCGGACCCAGCATATCCGGCAGTCTTGGCGAACCCAGCAGACCCAGCAGACCCAGCAGACCCGGCGGACCCGGCGGACCGATTACGATCGCTCGGCTCGCTGGGCCCCATCCAGCGAGATCGGCCGAGATTGCCCCATCCTTCGATGCTCGGCCTACTGAGATTGCTGACACTCATCATCCTGGTGTTGACGGGGGGCCTCATCGCCTATTCCTTGTTCGTTCTTCGCTCGCGGTAGTGACGCCTCACCATGCCTCGCATCGACCGCCACCTGCTTCGGCAAGTTGCCTACCCATTCGTGGTCGCCATCGGGCTCGTGGTCGCGCTGGTTTTCCTGTTCCAGGCGCGCCGACTGGCACGCGCGGCGTTGGGTCTTGGCCTCACACTGTCGGACGTGTTCACGATTTTCGCCTCGGCCCTGCCTCCCTTCTTGGTTCTTGCGATCCCGATCGCCTTCTTGCTGGCGGTGCTCCTGGGGCTCGGACGCTTGTCACAAGACCTGGAGATCGTCGCGATTCGGGCTTCCGGAGCCACGCCCCTTCGCATCGGGCGAACGACCATTCTGCTCGGCGCCGTCGTGAGCCTCGGTTGCATACCGATCGCCGTCATCGGAGAGCCGTACGGACTCCGGACGCTCCATCAACGCCTGGTGAGCGTTGGACTCCGGAACCTCTCGCAGGCCGTTCGTCCCGGCGTGTTCAGCGAGGACTTTCGAGGCTCCGCCGTTTATGCGCGCCAACGCTCAGACGACGGCACGTTGAGCGACGTGCTCTTGTTCGACGAACGCGACCCCGAGCGCACGGTCATGATGACCGCTCGTAGGGGCCGCGTCACGACCGACTCCAGCAATCACGTCTCGTTCCGACTCGAACAAGGCGAAATGCATTTCGGCACGCCGATCGAACCTTCGCGTTACGATCGGCTGCACTTCGAACGCGCCGAACTCGCGCTGGACGCCCATGATGAGATCTCGAGACGCACGAAGTTCGTCAGCATCATTGGCCGCCTGACGATGACGCAGATGCGAGAGATCTTCGAGAATCAGGATCGGGATCGGGATCGGGATCGGGCCGACGAAGTCTACGCCCGCCGCGTCGAGCAAACCTACTGGCGACGCCTCGCGTTCCCTTCGATGGCGTTCGTCTTCGGCGTGGTCGGGGCGGCCATCGCGCTCACGGATCGGGCCCGTTCACGTGCGCGCAACGCGGTCATCGGCATCCTCGTCGTCGTCGCATACTATGTTTCAACGCGCATCGCGGATATCGCCGTCTTCAACGACCTCTTGGCGCCCTTTGTCGCGGCTTGGCTCCCGAACCTGGCGTTCCTTGTCCCTGCGTTCGTCATTTTCATGCGCTCGGGACGGCCCAAATGAGCCGCGTAGAGGCAAGCGCCCGGTGGACGGGCATCTTTGGGCGGCTATTTCTTCGCGGTCTCATGCTGAATACCGGTCTCGCGTTCGGTGCGGCGATCACGCTCTTCTTCGCGGTCGATCTGGTCGAGACCGGCAGCGTCATTTCCGCCGACGCAAGCTTGCTTGACACGCTGAAGCTACAGCTCTTCAACATCCCGGCGATGGTCCAGCAGATGGCCGCCGTCGTAGCGCTCGTCGGTGGAACCATCACCGTCGCGGGCTTCCTCCGTCGCGGAGAGGTCGCCGCCATCTTGAGCGCCGGCGCTTCTCCTTGGGCCGTGCTCAAACCAACGCTCCTATTTGGCTTCGGGCTCGCAATCGCCTTTGCCGCCATGAATGAATGGGTCGCGCCGGAAGCGCGCGCCCGAGCTGCGGTCCAGCGGCGCTTGCTCGGGCTATCGGACAGGACGTCGGACCGACTGGGTGGGAGCCACCGGTGGTTTCGCGGGCGAGATCGGATCTTCCGCATCGATGATCTCCAAGACCGCCAAGGCAAAGAGCTCGCGGGCGTGCTGATGCTCCGCATCGAGGACGGGCAAGTCTTGGAGCGATGGGATATGGGCCGACTCCGCTACGGACGGCAGGGGTGGGTGGGGGAGCAGGTGGTTCATCGGACCTTCGGAGATTCCGAGAGCCTCACGACGACCAGAACCAGCAGCCTACCGATCGCCATCTCCGACGCGCCGGAGGACTTCGTCCAGAGCCTAGGCAATCCTGAGCGGCTCAGCTACAGCGCCCTCGAGGCCTCTTTGAGAGCGCGGGAGAAGTTGGGTCAGTCGGCGGTTAGCCACCGGCTCGAGCTGTATCGACGCCACACGCTCCCCTTGATGGTCCTGGTTGCGGCCGCGCTCGGTGCAGGTTTGGCGCTCCTGGTCGGCCGCAAGCCCTCGCTCGCGCTCGCCCTCGGCCTCGGCGTGGTGGCGGGATTTTCGCTCTGGCTCCTCGACGAGGTCAGCGTCGCGCTCGGCACGACGTCCACGCTGCTCCCGGTCATCGCCGCGCACATCGCAGTGATCATGGCGGGTGCCGTCACCCTCGGCGTGTGGGGTCACGTGCTGATGCGCGGGATCCGAGCCAGCTAGGCCGGTTCCGTGCCGGTCTCAGCGGAACCCCGCATGCCGCCCGCATGCCGCCAGAACTTGACGCATCGGGGCGAATGACCTAACCCAGCAACGCTGTGGCGACGCTGAGAGACCTGAGGACGCGGCTTCGCGCCGTCAAGAACACCGGGAAGATCACGAAAGCCATGAAGATGGTTTCGGCGTCGAAACTCCGCCGAGCTCAAGACGCCATCTTGCAGGCCCGTCCGTACGCGATCCGCATGGACGAAGTCCTCCAGCACATCGTCGAGCACTCGGACGTGAGCGCGCACCCGCTGCTTGCATGCCGCGCGCCGCGACGCGTCATGTTGATCGTCCTCAGCTCGAACCGCGGCCTCTGCGGAAGCTTCAACGCCAACATCATTCGTAGCGCGGAGCGTTTTCTACGGGACGGTAAATCCAAGTATGAGGACGTCCGAGTCGGAACGATCGGCCGCAAAGCGCGAGATCACTTCCGGCGCGTCGGCGTCGAGCTCGACGCGACGTACGAGGGCGTCTGGGAGTCGCTCGACTTCGAACACGCGACCGAGATCGCCGAAGACGTAGCGACCCGGTTCAAACGAGGTGAACTGGACGCCATCTACCTTCTCTACAACGAGTTCAAGAGCGCCATCTCGCAAAATGTGAGCCTCGTCGAGCTCTTGCCCATTCGAAGGCTCCAAACCTGGGACGACGCGCCGCGCGTACGAATCGGTGAGCTCGCCGCGGTCTCCGGAAACGTAGGCGCCGTTGCGGGCCATAAGGCAGACCTCGACACGATTCAGGCGGGTCAATCATGGCATCCGGCGGAGTCTGTTGCCGTCAGTACCGAGGGCTATGAGCACATCTTCGAGCCCAGTCGCAAAGACGTCCTGAATCACCTGCTTCCCCAGCACTTGGCCGTTCAGATCTGGCGCGCACTCTTGGAGTCCACGGCCGCTGAGCACGGCGCCCGCATGAGCGCCATGGATGCCGCGTCGCGCAACGCCAAGGAGATGATGGAGCGCCTGACCCTCAACGTGAACCGAGCTCGGCAAGCAGCGATCACCCGCGAGCTCATGGAGATCGTCGGCGGCGCCGAGGCCCTCAAGTCCTGATTATGGGGCGCGAGAAGACCGCCGAGATTCACGGATCTTCGTTGTTCGTGTCCTGATTTTCGAAGATCTCCACGCTGTCGGTGTTCTCTGACCGCTCAGACAGCTCAGACGATTCCGACCACTCCAACGAATCCACCCACGTCGGCGGCTCCGGCCCGTGCCCTTGATGCTGTCGCTGCGCTTCCTTCAGCCGCCGCGATGCCTTCGGTGGCGGCGTCTGCTCCGACCGTTCGAAGTCGTCGTCCGAACCTTCCGCGGCCTCCGCGTCGTGGAACTCGCCGAGTTCAGATCCGTCCGGGAGATCTCGCGATAGGTCCTGAGACGCCGTGATTTCGATGTCGCCGGTGTGAACCACCGCGTCGGTCGCTCCGGTCCGTTTGGCCCGAAGCGAAGCCGATCGAATGCCCGCCTGGAGATCCTGCACGACCGCGACGGCGGACCGATAGCGCGCCTCGACGCGGGGAGCCATGCAGCGAGACAAGACAACCTGAACCAGCTCCGGAACCGCAACGTCCGCGGGAAGCCTCGGCGGCGGCTTGTCCACACGCGAAATCAGGGCATCCAACGTCCCACCAAAGGGCGGGGTCCCGGAAAGCATCTCGTAGAGCACCGCACCGAGAGAGAAGAGGTCTGCGCGATGGTCCACGACGCCACCGCGCGCCTGCTCAGGCGCCATGTAGCGCATCGTCCCCATCATGAGGCCATCATCCGCCGGTTCTTCGTCCGACATCGCTGCAACCCCGAAGTCGGTGAGACGCACGCTGGCGTGCCTGTCGAGAAGGATGTTCGCCGGCTTCACATCACGATGCACGATACCCATCGAGTGCACAGCGCTAAGCGCCGTCGCAACGTCGCGGCCAATCCGAAGCGCGGTCTTCACCGTGAGGCGATTCTGCCGAAGAACTTCGCGCAGCGTCTTGCCACGAAAATACTCCATCGCCATGAAGGTGAGCCCATTCTCTTGGCCAAAATCGAAGATCGCGAGACAACTCTGATGATGTACGCGCGCCGCCATGCGCGCCTCGCGCAGGAAGCGCTCCAGGGCGCCTGCATCCTCTGCCACATGCTCATTGAGCACCTTGATCGCGACCGGGCGGTCCAACACTTGATCCCGGGCGCGATAAACCAAAGCCTGACCTCCGCGTCCGATCTTCTTCTCGATCCTAAATCGACCGCGCAAGACGACACCTGCGAGCGCATCCGGTCGATACGTTTCCGACGCTTGAAGCGCCGCCAGAACATCAAACTCGTTCGGACGGTCCAGGGCTTCACCACCAAAACCTTTGAGCTCTTCATCGATGAGAGCCGCGATATCGAGTGTCCCGGCGGCGTCGGACGCCGAAGCGTCGGCAGACTCAAGACCTTGGTCCGCTTCGGGTGAAGAAGCCGATGACGACGAGGATGATAGCGATGATAGCGATGATAGCGATGATGACGATGATGACGATGCGGCTGAGTTGGTGAACAACCCCCCAACCTGTGGAGACAACGACCGGTCCGACGGCCGCGAAGACAGCACCGGCAAGGCTGGCGAAAGGCCAGGCGACGAGAGTGTGCCGGGCCAGTCCTCGCCCACTAATTCTGGGACCGGCGAGTGTTGGTCATGGTCGACGAGGCTATCCCCGAAGAGATCACCGGCATCAGGATAAGGATCGATCGGGGCGGCTCTCGAGATCGACAACGGGACTTGGGTCGGCTCCGGCACATTCAGCGTCTCGAGCCTCATCTGGATGTCACGATACTTCGGGTTCAGCGACGAAGCGGCCTGATAGGCCGATCTCGCGTGGGCCAAGAACCCCTGAAGCTCGAGCAACCGACCGTACTGATAGAGCGCCGGCACATGCTGTGGTTGGAAGTTGACGCCACCGAGAAGCTGGCCGAGCATCTCGATCGCACCCTGCGTGTCTCCCTGCTCTGCCTTCACTTCCGCCAGCAGGTTTCGCGCGGCGACATAGTCAGGATGGGCCGGTGCAATCGCCTGAAGAAGATCGACCGCCTCTCGGTACCACTCCGGGTCGAGTGAGCGTGCTCGCGCAACCATAGCGCTCGCGGCATCTAGAAACTCGCCTCCCTTGATCTCTCGCTGGATCGAATCGTCTCGATGAGCCGTTCGGCGCAGGAGGGAATCAAGGTCGGACTCGAGGCCCGCGTCGCGAAGACATCGGGCCGCATCCTCGAACAACCCAGCGTGCTCATATTGTTCTGCCGCCAGAGCGAGCTGCCCGCCCCGCTCGTTGGCGCGAGCTGCATTCTCTTTGTCGCCCGCGTATTCGAAACACCGTGCGGCATGCGCATGCGCGCCGGCTTGAATCCAGTGGGCCGCGGCTTCTCGAAATCGGCCCTCGCGTTCGGCACGCGAGGCGTAAATCTGCTGGGCACGGGCCTCGAGACCACCCGACTTCGCCACCTCAGCCGCCGAGAGGAGATCGCCGCCGTCGATCAGCAAGGTGATGGCCTGCTCGATCAACCCCGCGCGCGCGAGAAGCTGTCCGGCAAAGACCTCTTGCTTGCCGTAACGAAGGACCCGTACGGCCAGCTCGAGGAGTCCGACGTCCGCGTAGAGAACACCTGCCTTGCGACAAGCTTCCACCATCTCCGAGCCCGTCAGTCGCCGTTCGCCCGAGATGGATCGCACCAGGAGGTCGGCGGCCCGCCGCTTGTCTCCCGTCCGCTCACACAACGCCGAGGCTCGGACAAAATCGCCGTGCTGCTCGTAGATCTCCATGGCGCGTCGATTGAGACCGCAGCGCTCGAACAACTCAGCGGCCAGCATCGGTTCCCGATTTCGAAGACGTGCCCGCGCCGAACGCGCAAACTCACCGGCGCGAAACCAAAGCTGCGCCGCCTGGTTCCAGTCGCGCTTGCGTTCTGAAATCTCGGCGCCCATCGCATATTCGCGACGCGCCACGGCCAGCTCGATGGCCGAGTCATACTGCGCGCTGGCAACAAGCTCCTCAACGGCACGCCCAAAGAACTCCGCGGCTCGGTCGGGTGCGCCGCGAGCAAGTGCCCGCTCCGAGTCCGCGAGCAGGCTCGATACGCTCCGGGGGAGCGTGGTCCGTCCATGGCTCTTGGGTGCCACCACGTTGAGGTCCGCTCCGATGATGAAGCCAAACGCCTCATCGCGACAGCCACACTCGTATGGTTTATCCCCACACGCGGACACGCGACGTGCGCGCGGAAGCGGTGTAAGGTCTCCCGCGCAAACCGATGACACAGAAACACATTCACCTGATCGGCATCGCGGGAACCGGCATGGGAAGCTTCGCTGGGCTCCTCAAGGCGGCGGGACACGACGTGCGTGGCAGCGACGAGAACGTCTATCCGCCGATGTCCGAAAAGCTTTCGGCCTGGAACATCCCGGTCGTGTCCGGATACAAATCCGAGAACCTCGAGCCAGCCCCTGACCTCGTGGTCATCGGCAACGTCATTCGAAAGACCAACGTCGAGGCGGAAGCCGTGATCGCGCGCGGATTGCCGTACACGTCGTTTCCCAAAGCTCTCCACGACCTGTTTCTCGTCCGTCATCACAGCGTTGTGGTCGCCGGCACCCATGGCAAGACGACGACATCTAGCCTCATCGCGTGGATGCTGACGCACGCCGGTCGCGACCCCGGCATGCTGATCGGCGGCGTGCCCGAAAACTTTTCCGAAGGCTTCCGACTCGGAAAAGGTGAACACTTCGTCGTTGAAGGCGACGAGTACGACACCGCCTTCTTCGACAAGCGCCCAAAGTTTCTCCACTACAAGCCGGAGTCTCTCGTTCTTACGTCGCTCGAGTTCGATCACGCGGACATCTACGACTCGATCGAATCGATCGAGCGCGAGTTCGATAAGCTCACGCAACTCGCCGGACCTCGAGCCCGTCTTTACGTGGCCTCCAAAGACGCCCGACTACGCAAAATCGTCGCCAGGCACCATCCGTCGAATTCAATCGAAACGTACACCGCCGAAGACGAGCCCGGTGACACGATCTGGCATGCGAAGAACATCGATATCCGCCCGACGGGCACGAGTTTCATGGCTTTTCATGGAACGACCTGCATCGGCAAAGTGGCGACCCAACTGTTTGGTCGCCACAACGTGGAGAACGCGATGGCCGCCCTTGCCTTCGGCCTCACGTCCGGACTTTCAACATCCGAAGTCATCGAGGCCCTGGCTGAATTCAAGGGGGTCGAGCGACGACAAACGCTTCGGTATACGATCGGCGGCATTCGCGTGCTCGACGACTTTGCGAAGCATCCGACCGAGGTCGCCACGACAACGGAGGCGGTCCGCAGTCGCTTCCGGGACGGCCGACTCTTCGCTGTTTTCGAGCCTCGAACCGCAACGACGGCGCGGCATTTTTTTCAGGCGGCCTTTGCCGAAGCGTTCGACCACGCAGATCAGGTCGTCATCGCGAGTGTTGGCCGCAAAGAGATCCCCGAAGCGGAACGTCTGGACACGCTCCGCCTCGCTCAGGATCTGCGGAACGCCGGTAAGACGGCGCGCACGATCGAGGCGATCGATGACATCGTCTCCTTCTTGGTCGCCGAGACCCGCGAGGGCGACACGATTCTCTTGATGTCCAATGGCGGTTTTGGCGGGATCTATCGGAAGCTCGAGGCCGCACTGCGCGCGGCTCATCCGGGCGATCTCGTGTAGCTCTGTCCCGAACGACGGTTCAATTCGACCGGTGCTTGAGACCTTCGGCCGCCAAGTCGTGACGGACATCGCGAAGCCTTCGTGCTCTCCGACCGGTCCGCGATGTTCGAGATTGCACCGCAAGAGTTGCGGGTGCGCTAAGCTGGCGCCATGGGGAAGAGCACTCGGATCCTGGGTGATCTAGGGACACGGACGGGTGTGCCGGGCAGAGCCTCCGCGCTCTCGTTGCTGCTCGCCGCAGCCTTTGGACTCACGGCGTGCGGCGGACTCGCGGATGGTGATGAGATAAACGCAGCCGGCACGAACGATTCGGCGGTCTTCGGAGACACAGGCGGTGCAACCGATGCGACGTCGACCGTCGATGCCGGGAACGCCGAACCCAGCATCGATGCGGACAGCAACGCGGATGATGACCGCGGCACCTCGGGCGAAGCCGATGGAAGCGGCACGCCGGATGCTGGCATCGCGATCGACGCGGGCGGATCGGTCGACGCGGGCGGATCGGTCGACGCGGGCGGATCGGTCGACGCGGGCGGATCATCGGTCGACGCGGGTGGATCGGTCGACGCGGGGACGCCCGAAGACGGAGACCGACCGGACGTTGGCGCCCCCACAACGTCTTCAGGATGCCAGCCCGCGCGCCAAGCCGGCGGGCCGAACAACGCGTACGCCACCGATTTCGCGCAGGCCGTCGCGAGCGACTGGGTCTACATCGCGTGGATGTGGCGGCTCAGTCCTGACGCGGCAACGAACCACACGTTGTCGATCATGAGAAGTCAGGACCTGAAGACCTGGTACAACATGTGTGGCCAACGCCTAAACCTTCCGGTTACGCCGTCGTCACCCGTATCGATCGACCCGATCGAAATCGGAGGCGGCCTACTCAATTCAAGGTTCCGTCTGAGTTTCGACGCCGACCAGAGCCCCGTCGTTTCGTACGATAAGTATGTCAACAAGACGTTCAGAGATGGCTCGGTTCGGCCGACTTCTCAGCTCTTCAATGCCCGATGGGAGACCAACGCGTTCAAGATCTATCCGATGACGAGCTGGGACAGCCAAGATCTCTTCGGGGGCGGTGGTTCACTGCCCGCTTCAGAAACCAGTGTGAATTTCTCCGGCATCTACGTCACCAGAGACGGTCGGCTCGCGCAATCCGTGACGCGTTCCGCGGCGGACAACACCACTTGCGCATCCGTCGAGGCGGCCGGGCAGCCGTGTAGCGCCTATCCGCGTTCGGGTCGTTGGCAGCTCGACGCCGCCGAGGGTGCGTTGGCATTTCACCATCCCCTGGTTCCAGTCACATCATCGGAGATCGATCTTTCCGATGCCTATGAGTCTCCAACGCCAAATCCGAACTCATTCCTTGTCAGTGAGAATCCCCGCTTCACCGACCCGGCCGCCGCGCAATTCCAGGTTCGTTGGATGCGGAGTCGATCGGAGACTCGATGGATCTCTCTGCGCGCGGATTGGGATGGAACAGGCGGATCCAATCGAGGTTTGTTCGATCGCTACAATGCGAAGTTCTATCTCGACGTCGGTGGCCAAGAGACCGCGTTCCGCTTCGGCTGGCGTGACGGGAAGTTTTGGCCGCTGGCGGGGGACTGGGACCACGACGGCTCCGTCACGGTGGGTCTTCATCTTCCCGGCGGCGCCTCCTATCTCAGAAACGAACTGGCCGGCGGCGCCGCAGACGAGACGGTGAACGGTCTTCCCGGGGGTGTCGTCGACAGCCCGATGCTTTGGCACAGCACGTTGCCCACCAACTTGTACGCGATCAAATGGGAGGCCATGCCGAGCAACCGAGACTATCCGTACTCATGCGATGGCGTGCCTCTGAATGCATCCAGCGCATCGAACGCATGCACTGATTCGACCAAGATGGGAAGCAATCTCTATCTCCTCGAGTACGATCTCAACACCGGTTCTTGGTCTCGAAGCCTCATCGATCGCGCGTGGGGGGGGGCATCAGTTTCGTTCGACTTCTTCACGTTCAAGAATGTGCAGCTCGTCGCCTACTACGGAGAGAACCGGATGTTGACGGTCGCCCAACGAGCACGCGTTGCGGGCGCCTGGGGCGCGTGGATGCGCACGGCGCTTCCGAGCCAATTCCGAGGCTGGGATAGCCACAACGAAATCCGCCTGGCCGTCGACGGCAATCATGAGGTTCACGTCGCTGGGAACATGCATGCGTCGAACTTGGTCTACTTCCGCGGGACGGGCTACTTCGGAAGCGCAACGACTCCGCTCACCTATCGCGCCGAAGCGATGACCAGCCAATACGAATCTATGACCACCTATCCAAGGTTCTTCCGCGGCCCGAATGGAGAGTTTCTCTTCATCTACCGCTACGGTGTATCGGGAAGCGGCGACACGTATATCAACCGACTCAACGAGTCCACCCGTCGCTGGGAGCGATTTCTATCCACACCGTTGTTCCGCGGGCACTAACACCGAGCGACGTCCGGGGGCAGCTGCGCCGATCATTCCTTTGCATCAGCGAATCGGATCGTCGACGACGAGGATCGGAATCCGTCGACGACCAAGAACAAGCGCGACACGCGACACGCGCGATCGGTCCAAGTCCAAGTCCAACGCCAAGTCGAAGTCCAGGTCCTCTTCGAGCCACGGAGCAAGCTGAACCGCAGCGCTCGAGGAGAATTCGGCCGTGAGCGAACCGCCGCGAACGTCGCAGTACAAGCGTCCATCATGGCTCTGGCGAAGCGTTTCGGTCGCGAGTCGCTCGGTTCGGTCATCGGACAAGTCGAGTCGCACCTCATCCTCGACGACTTGTATCGCGCGAACGAGCACGGGCGCGCCCTCGATCTCGACGTAGGCCCAGTTGACCTCGTTTTTTAGGCAATAGCGACCGTCCGGGGCGCGGGCGATCCAGCGGTCGAACGCGCGCGCGACCGAGCGATTATCTACGGGTTCGCCCTCATGGAACCAGCGACCCTGCCCATCTCTACGAATCGAGGTCTCTCGGGAGAGAGTTGGTGGCCTCGGGTCATCCACGGAGACGAGCGTATCGCCCGCGGACCCTTCCCACAATGGCCGACATCACCACATCACAAGCACACGCCACCAGCACTCGGCACCAGTGCACGGCGCCAGAACAGGGCGCCAGCGCACGGCACCAGCGCACGGCGCCAGAACACGGCGCCAGCGCACGGCGCCAGAACGCGGCGCCAGAAGACGGCGCCAGAACACGGCACCAGCGCACGGCACACGGGCCGGTAGCACAGGTCCTGGGCGCGTTGGGGTGGACGGACCTAACACTCGCGAGCGAACCTTGCTAGGGTCTCAATCGGTGCGGGCTTCCGCAGAGCTCACGAAGTTTCTTGGCGCGCGCGCGGTCAAGGCGATCGAGGCGATCGAGGATGCTCTCCTTAGAGAGCACGTGGTGGTCGCACTTGAGATCTGCTCCGACGCGCTCAAAGTCGTCGACGATCTCGATCTGACATCCTACGAGATGTCGCCGCTCGAGAGTGAGGATCTGAGCCTGTGGCGGGAGGTCGGACCTCGGGTAAGGCACATGCTTTGGATCGTCGGAGATGCCGGCGATCGCTTGCAGGCCATTTTTCCCGGACCGGGGACACCGGCCGAGGGCATCGCAGCGGCGCCGGAGATCGATCTGGATGCGGCCTTCTCCATGATGGAAGCGGGGAATGTCCCCGAGCCTATCCGAGATCACCGAGGCCTGGAAATCGACCTCATCGTGCAGCGCGTGAACGTCGACCGACAGGATTCCTTGGGCGAGTCCATTACGTCTCTGGCGAGCATGCTCAAGGAAGATTTCACGCGGTTCGGCGCACGACTTCAGAATCCGAGCGTCCTCAAGGATAAGTGGGCCCTGTTGGGCGAACTCCAGGAACTCCACAGCAAATGTTCGGAGTGTCTCGAGGCGATCGTGGCCACCTTGGTTCAGGCGTTCGTTGATGAAGACATCACGGTACTGCTGCCTCGCTACACGGACGCCGCGCTCAGAGCCGCCCGTCTCCGCAGTGCCGTCGTCGACCTCGCTTACGACGTCCAGCGTGTTCAGGATGCGATCGAGAAGCTCGATCGATCCCAGGCGAAGGTGTTCCACGAATACATGGTCCAGCGCATGGATCACTTCGTGAGCCTTCCGACCTATCGCCATCTTCGGCCGGGCGACAGGAAGGAATTCATCTTGTTTCGCATCTTCCTCTTCAACTGGGGCGAGGGCGAGAGCAGCACTCAGATCCTCCGCGAGCAGGTCGAAGGGTTCTCGAAGTTTCTCGAAGTCATGCGCGCGATCAACCAGCGGCGCGAGTTGGTGTCCCACGACCGTCGGTACCTCGCGGCGGTCCAGACCGTGCTGCAATCGAACCTCGATACGAGCCGGGCGAAACCGTACCTTGAGATGGTCTACGGCCGATCGCAGCGCCTCGACGAAATGATTCGGCTTTGCCGCGAATCGTATCCGGTCGATCGGAAGCTACTCGAGCAGATGGTGCTCGAGACCCACGCAGCGGTTCAGACCGCCGCCGGCCCGTTCTAGCCGGTCGTCGATGCCCCTCTGACGACAAGCTCGCGCGCAAGCGGTCGCGTACTCGTCTACCAGCACGGACCACGAGACGCTGGACATCAAGCACTGGACATCGGACATTGCGTCTTCGACCGGGGACGAGGATATAGACGATGGAATCAGGCGGCAGTGTCGCAAATCCGTTTCGCGCGGGTCTTCCGGCAAGTAAAACCGCCGGTCCATCGAGCATCATCATCTTTGGCGCCAGCGGAGATCTCACCGCGCGCAAGCTGGTTCCGGCGCTCTACGATCTCGCAGTCGACGGGCTCTTGCCTCGTGTCGCCATCTTGGGCGCATCGCGCTCAGACATGTCCGACGACGCCTTTCGTGCGAGCTTGCTCGAAGGTGTTGCACAGCACGCTCGCCACCGGCCGGTGGACCAAGCGCTCTGGTCAACCTTTGCCGCGTCGATTCACTACCAAGCCGTCGCATATGATGACGCGGCCTCTATGAAGGCGCTCGCGATGCGCCTCATGGCGATCGACCAGACGCACGCGATGGCCGGCAATCATCTGTTTTATCTCTCGACGCCGCCGACGGTCTTTGGCCCGATCGTGCGCAATCTCGGGGTAGCTGGACTCGCCACACCCGGGGATGGGCTCTTCGCACGCGTCATCATCGAGAAACCGTTTGGCGTCGATCTCGCAACGGCGATGGCGCTCAATCGCGAGATTCGGGAGGTCTTGAGCGAGAACCAGATCTTCCGGATCGACCACTACCTCGGCAAGGAGACGGTCCAAAATCTACTCGTGATGCGGTTTGCGAACGGGATCTTCGAGCCGCTCTGGAACAACAAGTACGTCGACCATGTACAAATCACAGGCGCCGAAGTTCTCGGCGTCGAACGTCGAAGCGCCTACTTCGAGCGCGCAGGGATCCTACGTGACATGGTCCAGAACCACCTGCTCCAGGTCTTGTCGCTCGCGGCCATGGAGCCGCCGGGCTCGTTCGAAGCCGACGCGGTGCGCAATGAGAAGGTCAAGGTCGTTCAAGCCCTCCGACCGATCGAAGCCAACGATCCGCTGGGGCGCGTGATCCGCGGCCAATACGCGAGTGGCTCCATCCTTGGCGATAGCGTTCCGGCATACCGCGACGAAGCGGGCGTCCAGCCCCGGTCGACAACGGAGACTTTCGTCGCGCTCAAGCTGTTCATCGACAATTGGCGATGGGCGGGCGTTCCGTTCTATTTGAGAAGCGGAAAGCGATTGCCAAAACGTGTCACCGAGGTCGCCTTTCACTTCAAAGCCGCACCTCACCGGCTCTTCAAGAATGCAAAGGACTCGATTGGGATGGAAGGCAACGTCCTGGCCATCCGGATCCAGCCCGACGAAGGCATCGCGCTCAGCATCGGCGCGAAAGTGCCGGCGGCCTCGATGGAGATCGCGCCCGTCTCGATGGAGTTCCGGTACGCGTCGAGCTTCGGCCGAGACGCCCCGGCCGCCTACGAACGCCTCCTGCTCGACGCTCTGAGCGGTGACGGTACGTTGTTTACGCGCGGCGACGAAGTGGAGGCCACTTGGCGGTTCATTACCCCCATCCACGAAGCATGGGCCGCCTCGACCGAAGACCCCGAATTTTACGAAGCAGGAACCTGGGGCCCACGAGGAAGCGTGGATCTCTTGCGACAGGACGGGCGGAGCTGGAGACGGCCATGAGCTCCGACGAGACGAACGCGGAAGATACGATCGAACAATTCTCGCGCGGTACTCGCTTCCGTGTCGAGCCCGAGCGCATCGAGCGCGCGCTCGCGTCGTTGTGGCAGGCCGCGGCGCGGACGAAAGACCATCAACATTCGGTGACCCGGGCGTGTCTTTGGAACCTCATCATTCATCTCGAAGAACGAGAAGGCCGCGAAGGACACGCCGGATCCGACGCACTCAACGCCATGATTCCTCACCTCCCGCGCTTCATCGCTTCACGCACCCTCATCGTGAGGACCAAGGACGGCGCACAGCCCAACGAAGAAGACCTCGAAACGTTCATCTCCGCGAACTGCGTGCTCGGGCCTGACGGAAAGAAGCAGGTCTGTTCGGAAGAAATAACGATACTCGCCCGCGACCTCGGAGATCGCCACGTTCCGGCGCTCGTGCGCGCTCTCGTCGTACCCTCGATTCCGAGCGCCCTCGTCGTGGCCGGACTTCCACCGGAGGAGGAGCCGATGATCGCGGGCCTCCTCCACACACTCGACCGGGTCGTGGTCAACCTCGACGAATCGGAATCGCCCTCACCACTTGGTCGTGCGATGACCCTCATGGATGGCCTACCCGCTGGGCTCACGGACCTCGGCTGGATTCAGGACGCGCCTCTTCGCCGAGCCGTCGCGAGTCTATTCGATGGCCAGGCGATCGGCAGACGCTTGGCCTCACTTCGGAAGATCCGATTTTCTGCGCTTCCCGACCGACCGCGATCAGCCCATCTCTTCCTCGGCTGGATCGCGGGATGCCTCTCGACGCGCCCCACGACGCGCCTTGGCATCCATCGTTGGGCGATCGAAGCCACAAAAGCAGACAACGCGCTGATCGAGCTGATACTCGATGACGAAGGGCGCTTGGGCGTGGAGGAGATCGAATTCGTCGATGCCGATGGACTTCGTCTTGGCATCATTACGCGGTGCGAGGGCAGCGTTTCGGTCACCGCGAACGCGGACGGCGATGCGGTCCAGCGCACGCAAGTTGTCCCCTCGAAAGCACGCGACATCTCGACCGCCCTATCGAGCCGCGACGAAGACGACTTCCTCCGCCGCGCACTGTTCGTCGCCCGAGGTATGTGATGCCGTACCCAAACGCTCGACTCGAGATCCTCACGTCTGCCAGCGCGCTCGCCACCCGCGCCGCGGAGTTCTTCATGTCGTCCCTCGACGAGGCCATCGGGAACCATGGCCAATTCGTGGTGGCACTCTCGGGTGGGCGCACTCCGCTCCTCTTCAACGAAGCGATCGTCGACCTCGACCGGAAGGCGGACCCGCAAGCGCTCTCGTCCCACTCGTCCCACTCTTCGCGCCCATGTCACGCGCTCGAGTCGTCTCTCGTGTCTCCGGCCGCGGCCCATCGCAGGTGGGCGCGGGTGCACGTTCTGTACGCCGATGAGCGTGCGGTTCCGGTGGAGCATGAGGCCAACAACCACCGAATGACCCACCGGACCCTTCTGAGTCGGATCGCCATTCCGCCAGAGAACGTACATCGCATCGAGGCCGACGACGGAGACCATGTCCGCGCCGCACGGGACTACAGCGAGCTCATCGAGCGCGAATACGAGCATCGCATCGATCTCATTGTGCTCGGGATGGGTGACGACGGACATACTGCGAGCCTATTTCCAGTCCACGATGACGACCGAAAAAGCGGCCACCACGACCAGGACGGCGATGAGCATACTCTGGCAGGGACCGATGGCGCGGCCGCCATTCCGACCTTCGCGCCCCGCGGCGCGCCGGTACTGCGACGGGTGAGTCTATCGTATGCATCGATCGCCGACGCGGGCGTCGCGCTCGTGTTGGTCAGCGGCGCGTCGAAAGCATCCCGATTCGCTGAAGTTTGGACGCAAGAGGGGAAGCTGCCGCTGCAAAGAGTGCTTCGACTTCGGGCGATGCGCGGACACAAGACGTGTATTCTTATCGACCGAGACGCCGGGTCAGAACTCGGCACGGCGGCGCATGAGGCAGAAACAGCTTCCGGAGCTGGATCAAGCTAAAGAGCGAGCCTGATGTGGACACCGTAGCTTGCGTCGGTTCTCAGCCGCGATAGGCTGAACATTCCGACCATGGGCCCGCTAATGGTCCGAGGCGAAAGGCCAGATTGCGAGATCTGGGTTCGCGCCCAACGTCGAAACGGCCGGGGACCATGTTTGCTGCGCTGTGCCGTTGCAGTCCCAGACCTGAACGTTGCAACCGTTCGAGTTCATGCAGCCCGCATGGACATCGATGCACTTGCCGTTCGCGTTGCGGATCTGTCCTCCCGACACGGTCCAAGTCTGCTGCGCCGTGTTGTTGCAATCCCAGACCTGAACGTTGCAGCCGTTCGAGTTCATGCAGCCCGCATGGACATCGATGCATTTGCCGTTCGCGTTGCGGATCTGTCCTCCCGACACGGTCCAGGTCTGCTGCGCCGTGTTGTTGCAATCCCAGACCTGAACGTTGCAGCCGTTCGAGTTCATGCAGCCCGCATGGACATCGACGCACTTGCCATTGATGTTTCGTATGTCGCCACCTGAGCCTGATTGAGGACCAGGTCCGTTCAGCGCACGATAGGCGTCGATCTCGCTCTTGACGAGATTGACGTACTTCATGCCCCAAAGGTTCGTTGGCTCGATGTCATTCGTCGTCTCCTCGTCCCATCCTTGATCGGGGAACGCGAACTCGTTGAACTGATTGATGAGCAGGAACCTCGGATTCAGGTCGCGAGCGAGGCGCATAAAGCTTCGGAACGTTTCGCCGTTGCGTCTCAGATCGCCCTGAGTGGTTGGTATCTTGTTGGCCACATCGCCCCATCCGTCGACAGCGGGGTTGGCCATGGTCACAGTGAAGGCTTCGACCTGACCCGTCATGCTCTCCGCATACGAAGGTCCGCGGAGATCGATTGGGGGTGATGCACGCAACCGGTCGATCCAAGTCCAAACCTCTGTGTACCGCGTCAAACCAAGGCGTCCGTCTCCCCGGTACCCGGGCAGGCCGAGTTGATTGGACATGAATCCGCCCATCTTTCGAACCGTGAATCGATTCCACGTCGCGAGGCCGAGGCGGGCGTCGAGACGTCCGTAGAGCTGAGTCGCCGTCGGGGCGGCGAAGTACGAGAGGATGAGCGGCCTTCCTTCGTACTGCAATTCGAGGTCCGGATAGCGTCGATAGAGCGCGTCGTAGAACTCGAGTTGGAGATCCATGGCGACCTTTCCGTTCTGGGACGGCAGCGGCTCCCAAGCGGTCGGCTCGAAGCCCCCCATCAGCACGACGATCTTGATCACTCGGTTGTACTTCTTGGCTAGCCTATCGAAGGCACTGAAGAGGTAGCTGTTGTTCGACTTGATCGCAGCCATGGCAACTTGGAAGACATCGCCGTTTCGGCACCCGAGGTTCGTCCTCAGCAACTGAAGCAACTGCTGGTCACCTGACGAGTCCTTCGGAAGCGCGTTGATGCTGTCCAGCCATCCAATCATCCCGAAGTAGTGACCGTATTCGTTGGGCAAGGTTCGCCCGGCTCGAATGTATCGATCGACGATGACCTGCGGCAGCTCCTGGTTGAATGTCCCGGGGGTAAACGTACACGCAACATTGTTGGTATGATCGAGCACGATTCCGTCGACGCCCATGTCGAGCAGCCACCGGTAGTGCTGCTCAATGACCGCGTCGTCCGTGCTGTCGTATCCACCGCCGTAAGGCGCCATGCTCTGCGAAGAAAGTATCGGCGAGATGGCGACGTCCCGACGCCATCTCGTCGCCTTGGGTCCGAACCATGCCTCATACTGCATGAGAACCTTCGTACCGTTCGCGGCACCAGTGCTGATGGCCGCGTTCCCGGTGTCGTCGTTCAACTCAGGCTCCGGCGTGGCACACCCCGCCGCCAAACACAGCGGGAGCACGAAGCAAGCAGACAGATGGAGCCTCACGCCCGAGGGCGCTGCTGGCCGGGCGCAACCTTGACTTCTCATTCGGCGCTGGGAGGCAAGGTTCGTGCCGAACTCAAGATCGGTTGTCTTCGCGTCCTGCGCAGAGCTGATCCCTACGCGATGTGGAGCTTCCAACAAGACATCGTCACCCGAGGGATGCAACGTCTCACCGCGCACCACCGCACGGCATCATCAGGCGCGATGCGTTTCTCCCACTACGAAGTTTCATCGCCGTCCCGCCGCCACCCGACCTCGAGTCGGGCGCGCGAACCAGTGCGGACCTCGACTCGATTGTTTTTGGCCGGAGTCGCGCTTGCCTCCGGATACGGCGGTTCGATATGGAAACCGAGGAGGAAGAGGCAAAGACCGTGAGTGAGCCAGTTGGAGCAGAAGGTTGGGCAGAGTTCGGCGTCATCGGCCTGGGGGTCATGGGCGCAAACATCGCCCTCAACATCGAGGAAAAGGGAACGAAAGTCGCGGTCTTCAACCGATCCTACGATCGCACCATCGAGTTTCTGAAGAGCGCCCCTTCAAAGCGTTTCGCGGGCGCCGAAACGCTATCGGCGTTCGTTGCTTCTTTGGCGTCGCCGCGCGCGATCCTCATGATGGTCCCGGCCGGGTCGGCAGTTGACGAAACGATCGAGGGACTCCTTCCCTACCTTCGCACGGGTGACCTCTTGATCGACGGAGGCAACGAGTTCTTCGAGAATACCGAGCGCCGAGCCGTGAAGCTGGCCCAGCAAGGCATCCTCTACTTGGGGATGGGTGTGAGTGGCGGCGAGACGGGTGCACGTCACGGCCCAAGTCTCATGCCAGGCGGAAAAGCTGAGGCCTACGCACGCGCAGAGCCGGTGCTCAGGAAGATCGCGGCCCAGGTCGACGATGGCCCATGCGTAACGCACATAGGTCCCGGCGGCGCGGGTCACTATGTGAAGATGATCCACAACGGCATCGAGTACGGCGACATGCAGCTCATCGCCGAAATCTACGATGTATTGAGGCGCGTCGGAGGCCTTTCGAATGATCGGCTGGCCGAGGTGTTTGCCGAATGGAATGAAGGCGAACTCGAGAGCTACCTGATCGAAATCACCGCGAAGATCCTCCGGCGTCGGGACGACGAGACCCAAGGTGCACTGGTCGACATGATCCTCGATCAGGCAAAAATGAAGGGCACTGGAAGCTGGACCGTTCGAGATGCCGCCCAACGCATGGTCCCCGCACCAACCATCGCAAGCGCCGTCGATGCACGCCTCATGAGCGCACATCGAGAACTTCGACTCCTCGGGGCCTCGAAACTCGCCGGCCCGATACCGAGCCTCGTCGACAGCGCCAGCAACTCCGGCAACGCGGGCGGCGCGGGCGGCGCGGGCGGCGCGAATCGCAGCCCGAGCGGCGCGTGCATCGACGACGTAGACGCGCTGATCGCGGACGCGCGCGCCGCACTGTACGCAGCAAAAGCATGCAGCTACGCCCAGGGACTCATGCTGATTCAGGCCGCATCACGCGATCTCAACTGGGCCATCGACATCGGCGAGGTCGCACGCATCTGGAAAGGCGGGTGCATCATTCGCGCGGCCTTCCTCGGTCGGATCCAAGCCGCGTACGCCCGGAAACCGACCCTCGAAAGTCTCTTATTCGACGCCGATTTCAGCCAAGAGCTTGCCGCGCGCCAGGAGGGGTGGCGTCGTTTCATCACTCTCGGCATCGCGAGTGGCATACCTCTATCAGCGTCGTGCGCTTCTTTGGCCTACTACGATGGCGTTCGATCGGCTCGACTGCCGGCAAACCTTACGCAAGCACAGCGTGACTACTTCGGAGCGCACACGTACGCGCGTTGCGACCGAGATGGTGTGTTCCACACGGAATGGTCAGAAGCATCATGATCCGAACGCGTTTTTGCCGAGGGGCCTAGGCATCCGCGCCGCGAGAGGACTAGCATCCCAAGGACATGGAACGAAGCTTCGAACCCCCGCAACGCATCCTCATGGGCCCCGGACCGTCGGATGTCTCACCCCGCGTGTTGGCCGCCATGGCGCGTCCAACGATTGGGCACCTCGACCCCGCCTTCGTCGAGCTCATGACTGAGGTCAAAAGCCTTCTGCAATATGCGTTTCGGACGAAAAACCAGCTTACGATTCCGATATCGGGCCCCGGGACCGCCGGAATGGAGGCATGCATCGCAAACCTCGTAGAGCCGGGTGACTCGGTGTTGGTGTGCGTCAATGGCGTCTTCGGCGGACGCATGGCGACGATGGCCGAACGGATGGGTGGCGTCGTTCATCGAATCGAAAGCCCCTGGGGGGAGCCCATCGATCTTGCGCAACTCGAGGATGCGCTCAAGAAACACCCGAAGACGAAAGCCATTGCGTTCGTCCACGCCGAAACATCCACGGGTGCGCGTTCGGACGCGCGCGGAATCGCCTCGCTCGCACATCGCTATGGCACCCTGACGATTGCCGATACGGTCACAAGTCTCGGCGGCATTCCGCTGGAAGTCGACGAGTGGTCCCTGGACGCCGTCTACTCCGGCACTCAGAAGTGCCTCTCGTGCACTCCGGGGTTGTCGCCCGTAACGATAAGCGAACGCGCGCTGAGCGCCATCCGAGCCCGCACTCACCCCGTGGTTTCCTGGTTCTTGGATTTCGGGCTGGTGATGAGCTACTGGGGCGAAGGGCAGAAACGCACGTACCATCATACGGCACCCGTCAACGCGATCTACGCCCTGCACGAAGCGCTTCTCGTGCTTCGTGAGGAAGGGCTCGAGAAGGCGTGGGCGCGCCATCAACTCAATCATGAGGCCTTCCGCGCCGGACTTGCGGCCATGGGGCTCGAACTCCTTGTCCACGCGGACCATCGGCTTCCTCAGCTCAACGCCGTGCGCATCCCGGCCGATGTCGAAGACGCCATCGTGCGACGCGCTATGTTGTACGACTTCGGCATCGAGATCGGTGGAGGTCTCGGCGATCTGACCGGCAAGATCTGGCGCATCGGCCTGATGGGCTTCGCTTCGAACCCACGGAATGTCTACCGCTGTCTCAGCGCGCTCGCAGCCTGTATGCGCAGTTCGAAGCACGTAAGCACCGCGGATGAAGGCCTCGCCGCTGCCAAGGCCGTCTACGTCGCCGCCAGTCGCGCGTGAGCGCACACCTCGGCGGCGGCGCGCGCAAGCGCTCGTCGGCGACCTCAGCCGGTCGCCCAATGCAGAGTGCACCCCAGTGCCCAGTGCCCAGTGCCCAGTGCCCAGTGCACAGTGCACAGTGCACAGTGCGGGTGGTGTGGTTGACAGCTCCCCCTGATGGACCTACCGTCCGCGATCTAGAATGACCAAGGCCGAGTTGATCGAAAAGCTTCACAAGAGCTCCGGCAAGGCTCTCTCCAAGAAGGCCCTCACGGGTCTCGTCGACGAGGTCTTCGAAACCGTCGCCAAGGCCGTGAAGAAGGACAAGCGGTTCACCTACCCAGGCTTTGGCACGTTCTCAATCCGGCGGCGCGCGCCCCGCGTCGGCCGAAATCCGAAGACTGGTGTTGAGGTGAAGATCGGCGCGACACGCACCGTCGTATTCAAGCCCGCACCCAACCTCAAGAGCAGCGTCTGACGAACCGCGTCTGACTCGCGAGCGCATGCGAAGTCGTCAAGACTCCGGGCCGAGCTGCATGTAGTTCTGGCCAGAGTCAAGTTCGCGGTGACACGAAATCGGCGCAGCGGATGCCGGCGCCACCCCGGAGGACCACGACAGTCCAGGCCCGTGCGGGAAGCACAGCGGGGAGGCCCCATGGGTGTCCCGAAACACCGGGGGCAAATAGATCGTCCCGGGACGTTCTTCGGTCGGAGTTGCTTCAAGCTGTTGACCGAACCCGCCGTTGCCAGGATAGCTTCACCAAGCCAGAGATCGCTGAGCGACATCACCGTCGCCATTGGCGAGCCGGAAAATGGAGTAAACCAACGATGATGAGCATGATCCTCGCTGCCGGGTCGAAGAAATCGAGCACGCCCAAGAAGTCCGTGCCCAAAAGCCGAGATGAAGACGACGAGGTCGACGGCCTCGACGAAGACAATGACGACGACCTCGGTGATGAAGATGATGACGCCGACGGTCTCGACGAAGACGACATGGACGACTTCGATGACGACGATGATGACCTAGACGACGACGAAGAAGACGACGACGACGACGACTTCGACGACGACGACGACGACGACGACGACGACGACGATGACGACGATGACGACTTCGACGACGACGACTTCGACGACGACGACGATGACGACGACGACGATGATGACGATGATGACGACGACGAAGACGATGAAGACTTCGACGAAGACGATGACTAGCACCAGCTAGGTGAGCCTGAACGCCCAGGCGGGCGGTCGAGACTGGATTCGAGCGTCGAGAGAAGCCCGCTCAAGCGTCTTGCTCAACCTTGAGTCAGGAAGCTTGCGTCATCACCGGGTGCTAGACCCCAGCGAGCCGAGCCACGACGTTCTGGACATCGTTCCAGACCGCCCGTTTCTCCGATGGGTTTCTGAGAAGGTAGGCCGGGTGATAAGTCGGCATCACCGGAATGCCGAAATAGTCGGCCCAGGTACCCCTAAGACGAGTAATGGGTGTGCTCGTTCTGAGCAGCGTCTGGGCCGCATAGCGTCCAAGCGCGATAATGATACGAGGGTTGATGGCCTTGATCTGAGCCCGCAAGAACGGCTCGCAGGCCTCGACTTCATCGGGTTCTGGATCGCGATTTCGGGGCGGACGACACTTGACGATGTTGGCGATGTAGACTTCCGAGCGGGGGATCTTCATCCCCTGTTCGATAATGCGGGTGAGCAGTTGTCCGGCTGCCCCAACGAAAGGTTCGCCGACGCGGTCTTCATCGCTGCCCGGCCCTTCACCCACAAACATCAAGTCCGCCTTCGGATTTCCGACCCCAAAGACGATCTTCGTGCGCCCGAGTTCGTGAAGCTTGCAGCGTGTGCAGTCGCCGAGCACCTCTCGGATCTGAGAGAGCGTCGTGCACTGCTCGAGCGTTCCCAATCCCGCGGGCGCGACCGAATGGATGGCAACGTCACCCAGCGGCTCAAAGAGCGCATCGCCTGCCACATCGAAGGCGGGGCCGTCCGCCACGTCGGCGGCGACATCAAGGGCAGAGCTCTCGACGGCGTCGGCGGCTGAATCACGCGATGCATCGGCCGCACCGGCCGTGGGTTCTTGGACGGTCGTCCCATCTACGCCAACCCGAAGCACCCACTCGAGCTCAGTCTTGAGCTGGCGAACGATCTGGCGGAGTTCCTCCTGTGCGCTCATGCGTCCCTTGTTCTTTCCTAGCCCTCACCACCTGATCAAGGACGAACTGTGCAATCTCCTCTTTCGGCGCCGGGCCGAAGGCGCGCGGTTCGCCCCGAGGCTCCTCAGCGGTCACGATCGCAACTTCGGACGCCCCGGGACCAAAACCGCGGCTCGGTCCTACGAGGTTTGCGACGACCATGTCGCACTGCTTCTCGCGAAGCTTTCGTCGAGCCGCTTCGATCATGTCTTGGGTCTCTGCCGCGAAGCCGACCACGAGCGCAGGACGCGAGCGGGCCCGCAAATTCGCCGCGAGGGTCTTGAGAATATCGGGATTCTCGACGAGGTCCAGGTGGGTGGCGGTTTCATCAAGGCGCTTGAGTTTTTGCGCACGTGCCACCGCGGGACGAAAGTCGGTCACCGCGGCCGTACCAATGAGAATGTCGACGTCCTCCACCGATCGCTCGGCCGCCCGCAGCATTTCCTCGGCCCGCTCCACGCGCACGACGCCGAGACTTGGATGGGAAGCGGGGTTCAGGTGGGTCGGTCCGAGGACCAAGGTGACGCGCGCGCCGCGCTGCGCCGCCGCTTCGGCGATCGCGATGCCCATCGCCCCGGTTGATCGATTCGTCAGCACACGAACGGGGTCGATCGGTTCCCATGTGGGCCCAGCCGTCACCAAGACGTGAAGGCCCTCAAGCGTTCGGAGGCGAGCGAAGTGCGCCTCGATCGAGGCGGCCAGCGCCTCCGGCTCGAGCATGCGGCCCACGCCTTCCCGGCCAGAAGCGAGATCGCCGGCGGCCGGGCCGAGAAACGCCACGCCACGTTCGCGAAGCGTGTGAACATTCTCCTGGGTGGCGCGATTCTCCCACATTCCGGTCTCCATGGCGGGCGCAACGACGATGGGTGCGCGCGTCGCGAGCAGCACCGTCGTCAGCGCGTCATCTGCGAAGCCATGGGCCAGACGCGCGAGAAAATGGGCTGAGGCCGGCGCCACGACGGCAAGCGCAACATCGTGAGCCCGCTCGACATGCTCGATGGACGCATCGCGGCCTGGCGCACCCCGCGCCGCAAAGAGGTCCGTCATGACCGGATGCCCGCTCAAAGCCTCGAAGGTCAGCGGGGTGACGAACTGACAGGCTCGCCCTGTCATCACGACCTGAACTTCGAACCCGGACCGACGAAGCAGGCGCAGCAGCACCGCGGCCTTATACGCAGCAATACTTCCCGTTACACCAAGGAGAATACGCGATCCCTGCGACATGTCTCGACGAGGCTAATCTGAGATCATCGTCACGTCACCGAAAGAATGGCCCCGCCCCCACGTGAGCCGAGTCACGGCCAAGGAACATGGAGGCGTCGGACAGTCGGACCCGGTGTCGACAGAGCGAGGCAGTCGCGATACCTGTAGTCTTACGCAGCACGCGATGCATCCTGTCCGCCAAACATCTCCGTGCGCCGCGAGCGAGGCGACGCGACTCCACGAACGCCTGCGCGTGTTGTCGCCAGAGCACCAGCGCACCATCCTTCGTTTCGAACAGCGGCTCAGGGCGTTCGAGACGAACGATCAGCTCTCGGCGGGCCAATGCGTCGTCGTGCTCGAGCACCTCGTGCGGCTCGGCGAGCGAGGTCGCAACCCAGCCAACACAGGCAACATCGAGGATCTCTTCTGCCACACACTGGTCGATACGGGCGATCCGATTCGTGCCTTCGCCCAGGCGCTCGCCGACTCGGTCAAGGTCGTGCCCATGGATGAAGACGCGCCGCTGCTGCCCGTCATGCGGTCGCTCAAAGACGGACGAAGCTACCGCTTCGTACGCGACTTCAAAACCATGAGCCCGGGCGACAAGATGCTGGTGACCCACACGATGGTCGCTTATGGCGATGAGGAGATGTGGATGTCTGCGCGAGCCTTCGTTCAAGCAACGTGGCCCGAAGCCGGCGCGACGTTCATCGATCGTGAAGTTGCGAAGATGGCGGTTCAGTCCCAACACCTCCCGAGCTCGACATTCGTACTCTCTCGGGCTCACGGCCTGACGCTCGAGTGTGCGCCGCTCTACCGGCGCGCCGGTTATGACGAGGACGCGATCGCGAGAGCTCAGGCTTTCTACGACACTTGCGCGGAGTTCGCGCCGGAATGGGCAAGCGCCTTCGTTCGCGGAAATGTTCCGACCGATGCCGCTTGGAACCGATGGCGACGACGCTATCTGAAGGCGCGCGATGGCCTGCCGGAGGAGCTCATCTATCAGCTCTCGAGCGACACGCTCACGAACTTCCTCGAGGGCACGCTCGAGTCAGGGAAGTGGACGGACGCAACAGTCTTTTTCGGCGGTGTCACGCGTCCATCCCAGATCCCAGAGGCGCTCGCTGCGATCGTCAATCAATACATTGCGGAACACGTGGCCCTCCATGATCGCCCAGCCGACGAGCTCATCACCGCGTGTCAGGTTACGCTCGAGCCTTGGGGCATCGGCTTCGTGCACGGACGCGCGCAGCTCATCGATCGCAGCCCACCCAAGGCGGACGAGCTCGAAGCTCAGTTCAAAGCGGCGTGGGCACGCAAGAAGCTCGGGGAACGCTGACCAACACATCCGACGATCCTTCGTCACCAACACATCCGGCGTTCCTTCGGCACCAACACATCCGACGATCCTTCATCCCCCATCATGGCGCGAATCGCGTGCGCTGCGCTGAGGTGGACGAGGTCCCGCAGCTGGTCGAGAAGGACTTTGGGGAACGAAGGCGGTCTCTTGAAATCAATGCGGTTGTGGGGCCCCAATGAGGTGCACGGGCCCAGTTTCGAAGTGCTGCAGCCGTCGCACCGGGTCCTTCTCGACCGGCTGCGGGACCTCGGCCACCGTCAACGAAGCCTCCGATTCCCGACAAGCTCTCTAGCCTAGACCGGAGCCGCGCGCGCGGTCGAATTGGAGGTCACCCAGGCGACCATCTTCTGGTCCGTGCCTTCGATATGGTTTCGGAGCCAGTCGGCGAGAAAGTGAGAGAGCTCCGTCGTGAAGATGTTCTTTCCCGCCTGAGCGTCCGCGAGCAACACGCCGACCTTCCCGGTCAAGTCCTCGTGGATCTTTCTGTGCTGAGCCAGGCCCGGATATTTGCTGCGTTCCATGAGCGCTTCCTCGGCGGCGAAGTGTTTGACCACATAGGCAGCCAGCGCCTTGATCGTCGGAACCGTGTGTTCTTTGCCCTTCCCTTGCTTCATCGCATCGTGGAGCTTGTTCACGAGTCGAAACAGCTCCTTGTGTTGCTCATCCACCGACTTGTCTCCCGTCGCAAAACGATCACTCCACTGGATGATACCCATCTACTCTTCTCCCACTCGTGCCGCGCGCAGTCCCCCGTCCAATGCTGTGCGGGCCCTGAATTGATTGTTCGATCGGAAGTCGACCAGTTCTGCGATTCCTTGAGTCGGGCTTTCTGACGACATGGTTCGAGCTCGACGATCCGTGGGTCGTGATCCACGGTCGATTTAGGCGTCAGCTCGGCGGAAGTCAGCGCGCTCAGACGGTGGCCTGCGAAGGTAGGCTCATCTGCGTTGATATGCCAGAGCTCGACACGCGGCAACACGGTCGGCGCGAGCACGTGTCGCGAGCGCACGGCCAACAATCATCGCGCGACGCATGGTTCGCGACGCATGGTTCGCGACGCGTGGGTCGCGACGCGTGGGTCATCGATCGTCTCGTGGCAGGGGTTATGCCACCGGTAAGGTACCCGCCGAGCTTCCCGGAGTCAGCTAGGTTCTACGCCTCTTTACGAACGGATCTCGAGCCGGTATGAGGTTCGAGATCAGCCCACATGACGAGCCTCCCAGAAGCCCCTGAACTCCAGCAGATCCTCGGAGAGGCGCACGACATCTCGGCGTCCACGCAACAACAGCTTGGGACCGTCCACGTGTTGTTGGCCTTTTTCACGACGCGGAACCAGGCGGGCCGCCTGCTCCGGAATCGGGGCATCGACGAGGATCGCCTTTTACGAGCGCTCGACCCTGGGGCACGAGAACCGCGAGGCACGATCGATGAGGTCTTTGAGCGGGCAAGCCAGATCGCCGCTGGGTGCGGCGCACGTGAGGTCGACTGCTTGCATGTGCTCGTGGCCATGACACGTGCGCGCGACGCGCTGGCCTATAAGCTTCTCGATCAGATGACCGAGCGGATGAGCGCTCTGCGAACGCGCGCGCTGACGATTCTGACCGGCGCGGTCCCAAGATGGCTCGACGATCGGAGACGGAGCTCCGCCCACGAAGAAGAATACGTCGCGGTCCCTTCGGCGATACCTCATCGTCGCCCACGAGAGCGCGGCCTCCATGAGGCCCGCGCGCAGGCACTCGTATGGAATCCCCCGATCAGACCCCCCTCCCCAAAGTCGACGCGCCGGGAGTATCCAACCAGGTCCTTCGAATCCGACGAACGCAGTAGCCGAATGGGCCGAGGACGCCCTCAACCGAACGGTCAAGCGTCCGAACGGCTGCGCAACCATCAGAGCGAGGAGAACAAGCCGAACGCAATGAACAAGGTGCGCAATGCAGGCGCCATTGCCCCAGGCCCAGGCGCGGCAACCGGCACGGCGCCGAAGGCGGCCCTCGGCGCGGGGCCCAGCGCGGGGCCCGGCGCGACGCCCGGCGCGACGCCCGGCACGGCATTCGGCGCAGCAACCGGCACGACGCCGAAGGCGACACTTGGCGCGGGGCCCGGCGCGGCGCCCGGCACGGCGCGCGACACGTTCGGGCCGGCCGCCGCACGCCAGCCAGGACCGAGCGCCGACGGCGTTCTCAATCCGTCGGCCGGCGAGGTTCTGCACACGACGGGTCAGAGATCTCCCGACATCCATGCGAATGGCGAACCGCGATCGCAGGTTCCGGCCAGCACATCGTCGGACCCG
Organism: Deltaproteobacteria bacterium; assembly: GCA_016713425.1. Lineage (GTDB taxonomy): Bacteria > Myxococcota > Kuafuiibacteriia > Kuafuiibacteriales > Kuafuiibacteriaceae > JADJPE01. Next base: position 1,260,983 of record JADJPE010000005.1, read on the forward strand.
GCCGCGCCCTGGCTCCTGCCACCTGCCAAGTATCCGTGGCTGACGAGCCTTGGTCGCAACCTGAGCGCAGAAGCAGCGCGCGGAAAGCTCGATCGTTTGGTGGGTCGGCAGCGTGAGATCGAGCAGCTCATCGACATTCTCGGAAAGCGCAGAGGCAACAACCCTTGCCTTCTTGGGGAACCCGGCGTCGGCAAAACGGCCGTGGTCGAAGGTCTCGCGGCGCACTTCGTCCAGTCCTACACGGGCAACCGCGCTGAGACGTCGATCATCGTCGGGCTCGATGTGGGCGCACTTCTCGTCGGGACGCACTTGCGGGGTTCCTTCAGCGAAAAGCTGCAAGGGCTTCGAGATGAAGTGAAGCGTTCGAGAGGACGTGTGATCATCTTCTTCGACGAGCTTCACACCTTGGTGGGCGCGGGGGCAGCGGGTGACGGGCCACAAGATGCCGCGAACGAGCTCAAGAGTGCGCTGGCGCGTGGCGATTTCCCGTGCATTGGCGCATCGACCCATGAGGAGTATGCGCTTCACATCGAGCGTGATGCCGCGTTGAAACGACGGTTCGTTCCGGTCTTGGTGCGTGAGCCTTCCGAGGAGGAGGCGATCGCCATGATCCGTCAGATCATCGTCGCGTACGCAAAGCACCACGAGGTTCATTTCACGGACGAGTCCATCGAGCATGCGGTGCGCCTGTCGTCGCGCTACCTCAAAGACCGATTCCTGCCCGACAAGGCGATCGCGCTGCTCGATCTGGCGGGCTCGCGCGTCGCTCGTTCTGGCCACACGGCCGTCACACCCACGACCATCGCCGAGCTGGTCGCTGAGCGCGTCGATCTTCCAGTCGAGCGTATCCTCGCATCGGACCGGGACCGACTCCTCAACCTCGAGCGGCTCTTGGCGCGAGAGATCGTGGGGCATCGGGATCAGATCAGCCGCATCGCCGAGGCCATCCGCCGGAGCGCGGCCGGGTTCAGAACGCGCCGGCCGCAAGCCGCCTTTCTCTTCGTAGGCCCGACCGGCGTCGGAAAGACTGAAACCGCAAGAGCCCTCGCATCAGTCCTTCACGGGCAGGCGGAGAGCATGATCCGTTTCGATCTCTCCGAGTTCTCGGAGAGCCACACGGTTTCGAGGCTCATCGGATCCCCCCCCGGCTACGTCGGGCACGATTCGGGTGGTCAACTCACGGAAGCAGTCCGCCAACGCCCTGGGCGCGTGATCTTGTTCGACGAGATCGAAAAGGCCCACCCAAGCGTGCTTCAAGTTCTACTTCAAGTGCTCGACGAGGGGCGGCTCACCGACGGACGCGGCCGCTCGGTAAGCTTCGAAGAGACGATCATCATCATGACCTCGAACGCCGGCGCCGACCTCGCCAAGATGAAGCCCCGCATCGGTTTCGATGGTCCAGACGACGCGGAGGAGGACCTCGACCGACAGGTTCTCGAGAACGCGAAGCGCCACCTTTCGCCCGAACTCTGGGGACGCATTCAAGAACGCCTCGTGTTTCGCCCGCTCAAGACCGAGGAAATCCGAGCGATCGCGCGTCTCTTGGCGGCCGACTCGAGCCGACGTCTTTTCACGGAGCGAGGCATCCAATACCAGCTGGACGAGCATGCGGTCGACTTCCTCCTGGAGCAAGGCGGCTTCGACATCAACCTCGGCGCCCGTCCGATGCGGCATGTCTTGGCCCGGATCGTCGAGGCACCCATCGCGGCTCGGATCCTCGAGGGCCGACTCCACGCCGACGAGACGGTGTGGATCACGACGCGAAGGAACGGTGGACTTGCCTTCCTCGTCGGCGAGGATCGCACCTCGCTCAGCCAACGTCCTTCGTCATAGCACGCTGAAATCTCGGCCCGTCGACACGAAGGCAAGGAGGCAAGAAGGCAAGGAGGCAAGAAGGCAAGGAGGCAAGAAGGCAGGGAGCACGCCCGCCGGATCGTCGGAATGAGCGTTCGACCGGTTGATGTCTCGTTTCAGATCTTGTAGCGCGACATGGATGGACATGAAGGCCTCGTCGGGAATCATCTTCGAATCGTGCTCAACAAGCCACCCGTCGCGAATCAGAGAGGCGCTGCTGGTTCTGGCGCTCGCGTGGACGGCCGCATGTTCGCCGAAGATCGCCGAGATCCAAATCAAAGGACCTCCGAGTTCGGTATCGTCCTCTCGGCTGGCGCCGGAGGCAACCGCGGTGCTCGGATCGCTGTTCCCTGTTTTCGAGAAGCCCGGTGAAACACTCCAGCTTCGCGTATCGGCCTTCAATCGCGACGGCGCGTATCTAGGTTCAACGCCCGTCGAGTGGAAGAGCTCGGATTTGAGCGTCGCGACAGTCAGCGCTGATGGACTCGTGACGGTACAGTCGAGCGGCACGTTCATCGTTTCCGCAACAACGACCGACCTCGAGCCAACCCTATCGGCGTCTTTGTCATTGCGCGCCGTCATCGTTGGATCGGTTCGCATTGCCGGCCAAGACGCAGAGCTCGGGGGCAAAGCCTCGCTTCAGCGAGGATCGGACGGAGCTCACACCAACCGCCTGAAGGCCGATCGGGCGCGGACTCAACCTCTCGAGTTGGCGCTTGGCGAAACGGTCTCCCTGCGTGCCGAAGTGCTCAACGACCGCGACGAGGTCATCGAGGACGCGAAGGTACGCTGGCGAAGCACGGGCTACGCGGTGAGCGTCACGCCGGAGGGCGAAGTTGAGGGACGCGCCATCGGCAATACGCAGCTCGTGGCCGAGGCAAAGGGACAGACCGCTCGGATCGATGTGCGCGTTGTCGATTGGCGCCCAAAAGGGCGCGCTTCGCGTTCGCGAGCGCTCTGATCGTGCTATGGCGCCACGACGTCCTCGGCGTCCATGAAGGCGTCGGGCGGGATCTCATCGCCTTCGAGAAAGAAACGGCCCGATGGATGGCTCATACTCAAGCACCGACCGTCGATGAAAAGAATGTACACCGGATCGAGCTCGACTTCGTCGCCAACCTCGATGACCCGAACTCGGGTAGGACAGCTTGTGCGGTCATAGACGCGGGCGATCGTCGGCGCTTCGGTGCGCTCGCAACCTTCGAATGATCTGACGTCCAGCACGGGTTCGGTGCACTGCGCGTCTCGATAGAAGAATTCGGAGGCCGATGAACTCGGAAGACAACGAAGTTTTCCGTCGCCCGCGATCGCAAAGGAGCAGTTTTCGTTGCGCACAGTATCGAAGAGCTGCGCATTGCTTCGAAAGACGCCGCCGAGCAAGCGGTAGCGGCCTGGAATCAGACGGGCAGAAGGCGGTCCTGATGTTGGCCGCTCAAAAGATGCTTCGACAAAAACATCGTCTTCAAGCACGGACCCAAGCTGGAAGTCGTTCAACGTCGGTGGAGATTCGGACTGGACGCACGACGTATCGTTCTGCGCATAGACCGACGAAAGCGCGCTGCCGGTCTCGTAGATTCGCGTGTGCGAGATACAATCAACAAGCTTCCGCTCGCTCGCGAACCTTGGGGCAGTGCAGGTCGCCGTCGACTTCGACTCTGTCGCCACCCATAGACTGCACGCTTCGTCTGAGAACCTCGTCGTCTCGACCGATGCACGCGCCTCGGGCAAGCAGCGGGTGACGCCATCGAACGTCCTGCCAAAGCTACAGTTTGCGTTCATCGCCGAGTCAACGAAGCCGAGAAAGGCATGGGCACCGTCGTCGGTCGTGAACTCGCGGACAAGCACTCTCCCCAGCGTCGCATCGAAGTGAGCCTCCCCCGTCGCGAACTGAGCAGGATCCACGAAGGCTCCCGCCTCGTAGTATGCGGCACCCGCGAGCTGGAACGTTGTCGGCACGCAGGCCTGCGTGACCGCGTCCCGCTGGAATCCAGCTTCGGACGTGATACGAGCGCCAATTTCGTAGAACGAGATCCGCGCGGGACACGTCGTCGTGTCGTAGGTTTGCATCCATTGCGGGGTGACGCACGCGTCGAGGGCGACCGACGCGACGGGAATCGTGCAGTCCGGGTCGGAGAAATAGCTTGCCGCAAAGGCAACCTTTTCGCCGGCCGGGACGCAGCGGACGAGCCCATCCGAGGCCGCCGCGAATCGACACGGCGTTTCGAGCAGACTGTCGTGCCAACCATTGGCGATGCGGGCTCCATCGGACGCCTCAATGAAGTGTGCCTTGAGCCGCTCTCCGCTTCGATTCTCGGCGCTCGGATAGTAGACGCCAGCATCGGCGGCATCGGCGGCATCGGCGGCATCGACGACTTCAGCGTCGCGTTGGGTTCCGTCCGATCCGTCGCTGTCGCCGGCATCCGTGGACGGGCTCGACGCGTCTGACCCGGTACTCGTGCCGCTTTCGATGTCGGCGAGCTCTCCGTCGCGATCTTGAGCGTCGGTCGCACCATCGTGGTCGACGGTCGGGTCGGCGTCGTGCGCACTCGCGGCGTCGCCTGGACTCGCGGGCTCGCGCGCAGCCGAATCAGCCTTGCAGGCGTTGTTCGAAAGCACCAAAGTGAGCGTGAACACGAGCGACCAATGGGTCTCAATCCAGTTCGTCACGGGATCCTTGAGTGTAGTGGATGGACACAATGCACACAACCGCCGACTCGATCCCGAGCATGGACCGACCGAAGACGATCTGTTCAACGGACAAGGAATCCAGTACGAAGTTGACGAGCATGCGGTGGCCTTCCTCAACCAATCTGGCGACCTCGCCCGCATCCCGGGTGTCCGTCGCATCCCTCGCTCGACCGACCGTGGTGGCCGCGATGCTCCAGTGGGTGTTCTTGCTCGGCTGTGAAGCACCGCACACGATCACGGCAACGTTCGGTGACGAGATTGTCGAAGCGCCGGCACGGTCGATGGCGCTGCTGGTTCTCTCGGGTACCAACTGCGACGAGACAGGTACCCAAACGCACGAAGCTCTCGCCAGCGACTCGAGGGTCGTTCTCGAAAAGCGGGGCAGCTTTCCCGTCTTCGACCAAGCGCTATTGTCGGATCTACCTCGCCACGTCTCTCTCACGTTCGATGTCACGGCGCACGACGCGACGGGCTTGCAGATCGGACGCGGCTGCAGAGATGGCCTTGAGACTGATGGGCATGCCCTTCACGCCGACGTCGTCCTGCGCACCCTGACGACCTGTCGCACACCACCGCGCAGCGTCGACCTTACGCTCGTTCTCGACACGTCGGTCCTCGCATCCGTGAGCGACCCGTCCAACAGCCGCTTCTCGGCAATCGCTGAGCGCGTCGTCGATGTGGATACTTATCCCGCTGGAACAACCTGGAGTCTCGTGACGTTTGGCGGCGAGGTCATCGAGCAGTCATCGCCCTCCCCCCGAAAAGACTCGGTCAGGCGCTCGATCTTGGCGCTCGCGGGCAGCGCGAGCGGCGCCCCCCGACTCTATGATGGCCTCGTGTACGCCGCCTCTCACGCTCGGGCGCGCTCGGTCTGTACTCATCGACCTGGTCTCCTCGTCGTCGCCGGCGGACCCGAACACCAATCGACCGCCATCTATCAAGACGCGCAGATCAGTCTCTACGGGCGGGCCGGTGACACGACCGACGACCTCTACACATTGGGTGTCGCGCTATCGGTCGATGCCTACCGAGACCTCGCCGATGTCGTTCCGATCGAGTCCGGTGAGGTCCTCGAAGCCTTCACGGCCTCGCAACTCGCGAACAGCCTCGACACCGCCGCGGTCCACTTCAGGCGCCTTGCCGAGCCCTAACGCGACGGGTGCCCGCTCAGGCTTAGCTCAGAGATTGTCTCCGGTTCGTTCTAGAGCTGATCGAGGTCCAGGTCCTCGTTGGAAGGCTCATCGCCATCGTTGGGGTTGGGGTTGGGAGTGGGAGTGGGCTTGGGGTCGCTTTCAGCCTTGCCTTCATCGGGATGATCGTCGTCCGTGCGATGGGCGTTGAGCTGGCCATGCTCATCGTCGTCCTTCTGCGACGCTTGGGGCGTCGCCTCATCCTCCTTCTCGGCCCGCGTACCATCACCACCCTGCGCCTCACGGGCGTCCTCGGCCGTGCTCTTTTCGGACCGCGCCGAGGCTGGCGCGTCTTCCGGTTCGGCCTTCGTTTCCTCGGACTTCTTCGTGGCCGTCGTCTTCGCCTCAGACTTCGTCCCCCTCCGCTTGTCGACCGGAGGCTTCGACGTCCCAGACTTCGCCTCCTCACGCTTGTCGATCGGAGGCTTCGACGCCTCAGGCTTCGCCTCCTCACGCTCGTCGACCGGAGGCTTCGACGTCTCAGGCTTCGCCTCCTCACGCTCGTCGACCGAAGGCTTCGACGGCTTGGGCTTCACCAACTCGCGCTTGGTGGCGGCCAGCTTCGTTCGACGATCATCCCACAGGCCTTCCCCCAGGCGCTCGGAAGGACGCCCAACGGCGGCCCACCGCCCAGCGGCGTCGTAGGCGACGAGTTCGCCGGACGCGGGCACTTCGTGCGTCGTCTCGATGTCGAACGAACCATCCGCCGCGAGCGTCACCAGCTCACCTCCGTGACGAACAACCGCGTGGGGCCAACTCTGGCCCCGCACGCGGAAGCGGTCACGACGCAGGCGAGTGCTCTCGACAACCTTCACTTCGAGGCGATCGGGCAGCACGCTGCTTTCGATCCCCGAAGGGCGCACGACAACGTATTGACCTGTGGTATGCGAAACGGTCCGTCCACCCTGCATCGCGACATGGATCGAACCCTCCAAGACGCCTACGCGAAGGATATCGCCATCCAGCCAAGCGCCGTAAGACAACCCGCTCACCGTTAGGCCGAGTCGCGGCACGTAGACGATCGCCTCGCGACCGTTCGCCTTCACGAGAAGGCGTCCTCGATCCAGTTGAAAGACGAGCGGCCCTTCGGCTGCGCTCACGAGAACGCGCGCGCCTTGGTCCGCGATCCATCGCGTGCCCTGCGCCGAGGCTTCAACGAGCGCCGCAGGGTCTTTGAGCAGGAACGCGGTGGGACGCGGGAGGATCTCATTCTCATGCGCCATCCGCCAATTACCTCCGGCCGCAAGCGCTTCCACGAGATCACGCGTCCTGTCGACGCGTACGCTTCGAGCTTGCGAGCCTCCAGGTCCGCCACCTGCATTGGGCGAGACCGACTGGGCCGCGAACTCCGCGGACAGAACGCGGGTTGCGTGGCCACCGCCCACGCCAAGCACCAGGGCCGCAATGAATCCAACGACGTAGTTGCCCGTCACGTTCTCACTCACAGCGCCAAAGTATAGGAAAGGTCGGGCAAAAACACAAAAGCCGTCCCCGATGATGCAGTCGTCAGAGTCGAAACACGCGCACAAAAAGCGCAAGCCAGGTGTCTCAACCAACCACCCTACATCAGAAGAGCGGCGGCAAAACGACGGGTGCTTCACCCTTGGCTCGGTAGAAGTAGGGCGTAGAGAACGGATACCGAATGTCGCGTTCGCTCAAGATATTCGCCGATACGAGCTCCGTGAGCGCATCGGGATACACGCCCGCCTCGAGGCGATACACCTCGAGCGCGCGTCGAATCACGCGAACCTGACTTGCGGCCAAATGATACGCGGTTGGGTCGTGGTACAGGCGTGGGCTCTGCGCGTTGGCTTCGGGACTGTCGAGAATCAGGTCGTGGATCAGCGACGCCAGCGCAAACACAAGCCCTGCGCTCACCACGATTCGACTCGCAGCCGAAAGGCCCGCCTTGAGCCGATCGACGAACCCGACGCGCGACGTATCGCTCGAAAGCGCATCATCGACTGGCTCCACGAGACGAACGAAGCCAGCGCTGAGCAGCACCGTGATCGCGCGACACGCCTCGAATTCACCGAGGCGGCTGAGATCGATCACCTCTCGCACTGTCCGCTCGGGGCGTGCCAGCTCATACACTTCGCGTTCCGCGGGTCCGATGTCCTCGAGCGCCTCGGCACTCGCATCGTCGTGGCCTCGACCCCTCACAGATCCATCGCGTCCCGTGGCCGCCGAGAGTCCTCGCGCCGGCTCAACGAAGAGTGAGAACGACGGCACCTTCTCGCGAATCCCGGCCCACTCGTCCATCATGCGGATGCCGTTCATGACGATCGTGTCCGCACGCAACGGCTGCACACCCTCGGGCGAAGGTTCCACGGGAACGGTCTCGAACTGATACGTGCCGCGCGACCACTCGAACAGCGGATAGATGGTCTCCGTCATCTGCAAGGTGGCGAACTCCGCGATCTCGCCCGCGCTCGCGTAGCCGAGATCGATCAACACGGCGCCGATACGCTTCAAGGAACGGCGCTGTTCACGCACCGCAAGATCGATCTGACTTTGGGTGAGCATCCCGGCCCGGACCATGAAATTGCCGAGCAACATCTGGGCCGGCCGGCTCACGTTCTCCGCGCGCACCACGCTCCCATCTTTGAAATAGACCCTCACCTCATCGACATCATTGTCGAGCACCAAGACGCCCGTTTTGCCTTGGTGGCCGATGAGCTGAAAGATGTCGGCGACGCCAAAGTCTCTTATCGTGCCTTTGAGCGCCACATCATCTCCAGACTTGCCTGAGCGAGAAGAGCGTCAGAAGCCCTGCCATCCCTAGGAAAACGATCGTAATGAGCGAAGCATCTTCGCCCCCCATCCACACCGACCACGCATCCGTCGCCGGACTCCCGTGCGAGATCGCGCACGCAAGGCAAGCCGCGAAAAGGAAGAGGAGACTCACGCCGCCGATGGCCCGGTCGCCAAGAATATGTCCAGCACCCGCACACAAGCCGAGCAGCCTTTCAGCCCAACGACGTTTTCTTTGATACCGCACAACAATGCGCTCGCGTGCTCTCCGCAGACGGACGTCCACCGGGGTGGGAGCAAGAAAAACCGCCTCGCAATCCACGCAGTGTCGAGCTGGAGCTTCGCGATGCGCGGGCGCGCCACACTTGGGGCAAGGTGTGCTGAGACGACGACTTCGCCTGATGAGACGAAACGCAAACACGACGGCCGCGAGCACGATGAGCGGCATGAACAGCGCTGGCGTTCGCCCGCTTATGCGTCGCCACTCCTCGACCGTGACATCGCGACCAACCGCCCCATCGAAGCTCAGGAGCTTGCTCCACAGAATACCCTGGCCAAGTTCGGCGGCAAGCATCTTCGACTTCACAGGCACGCTCGCATCCATTCGCGTGTATTGCTCGGTCAGGTCCTCATCGACGTGCCGCGCCTGCTCGAGGAGCGCGTTCGCTTCGTCGAAGTGACTCGAGTCGGCGAAGATCGTCGCCTGGTTGAGGAGCGGCTGCGCGAGGGTCTTTCGAGCCGAGGCTTGCCGAAAGCTCTCGAGCGCCGCTTCTTCTCGGCCCAACATGACGAAGGCAATCCCAAGGTTGTTCCGCGCACCATCGTCGTTCGGGTTGATCGACAACGCCTTCTGATAGTGCAGCACCGCCCCTTCGAGGTCCCCGCGAATCCGACTTCGTACGGCCAGAATCAACGAACTGGAGACATCACTGCTGTCTGTACGCTGACTGAGCGCACTTTCAGCCTCGTCGGCGAAGGCTTCCGTCACCGCCATCTCCATGAAGTCGGCGCGCGACCCAGGAAAGGACAAGAACGGCGTCGCCAGGAAGATGAGCCCCGGTCCGATACCGAGAACACCCATGAGAACCAGCGACACCCATTGCTCACGTGGGGTTTGGTATCCGATGATCGTGACAAGAGCCAGGATGACGACCAGTGTCAGGCCAAAACCGAGAATGCCAGGCAGCGCGATCAACATCAGAAGCGCGATGGCGACCTCACCCGGCCCCGCAAACGCCGGGAGCCTCTTCGCCAGATCGTGCGACGGATAGCTCAGGTACTTGAGGAGTTGGATCAACGTCCAGCCCATGATCGTTGCAAGCAAAGCGACGCCCGCGATCACGAGCAGGTTCGTGAGCAACGTAACGACGTTGCGAAAGCGTGTCAGCTTGGCCACGACAAGATCGAACAAAGCGCCCGCGACATCACGCCAGCCAGAAGCACCGAGAAGCGCGTAGGCTCGGGCGCGGTTCCAGTGCGCAGCAACCAAATCGGGCGATAGCCTCGCCGCAGCGTCGGCAAGCGCCAAAGCTCGTTCCTGGCGCCCAGTGTCCATTGCCTGCTGCGTCTCGCGGATCAAAACCGCCGATGCAAGGACGACGTTCCGAGCCCCAAGCGCGAGCCGTGTCTCCTCCAGAAGCTCGAGCTCCGTGGCCGCCCCTCGTTCATTACCCACGCGCAAATAGCGAGCCCGGGCCTCGAGGCTCCGACGGAGCTCGGCCTCCGTGGGCGGACCTGTCAGAGGGGCGACATCCAGGTTTGCGACCGCCGGTTCGTCGTTCGGCGCCGCCTCATCCTCCTGCGCCCGCTCCGTGGGCTGCGAAGCGCGATGTCGAGCTCGACTGGGGCTGCCCTCCTCGGCGAACGCAATCGACGAACCCACGAGAAGCAGCACCGCACCCAAGCTCGGCCACATCCTCCGCCGCACGACGCCACCCAAGCTCGGACCCACCACCATCACCAAAGAAGCGGCCGCCCCGAAGGGCGAATCTCCCTTTCTCTCCTACCGGTTACCAGACCCCCGAGAACGCAGCAACTCATCAGCCCACGCGGGGTTCCGGGGCAGCGCAATCCAGCAACCGCGCATTCCGGCGTAGCCGCCCCACGACGACTCGGTGGGCCCTTCGCCTACACCCGCCGCAACATGGATGCGCGACGACGGGCGCCGGCCCCGCGCGACGGGCCTCCACGCCCCTTTCAAAGTGGGCGACGAGGCGCGGCGGCGCATGGTATGCGGGGGCGGGGCGACGACCCATCGACCGTCAATCGATCGTGCAACCGACCGTGCAATCGACCGTGCAACCGACCGTGCAATCGACCGTGCAACCGACCGTGCAACCGACCGTGCAACCGACCGTGCAACCGACTGTGCAATCGACCGTGCAACCGAACGTGCAATCGACCGTGCAACCGAGCAGCGCTTGGATTCACCGACAAGCGGTTGAGCTGCTGCTCGCCGTCATCGTGTTCTTTGCGTGCGCCTATTTCTTCACGGGCGGTAGCTGGAATTCCAACGCGCACCTCGCGACCGTGATGTCGATCGTCGACGACGGAACATTCTACATCGACCGATACCGCGACTCGACGGGCGACATCGCCCATACCCCGCGCGGCACGGTCTCGAGTAAAGCGATCGGGGCGCCGATCGTCGCCATTCCCGCCTACATCATCGCCAAGGTCGCGAGCCTCCACATGACCCATCGCGGCAATCAGCTCATCGTGCGCGCATACATCACGACCGCGCTGACGATGGGCGCCGTGATGGCACTCCTTACCGTGGTCCTCTACCGAACGTTGCGGCGACGCGTCGAGCCCCGCGACGCCGCGGTGCTCGCGCTCGCGGTCGTCTTGGCGACGCCGCTTTTTCCGAACGCAGCCATGATCTCCCAGCATGTGATGACGGCGCTCGCGGCCTTCGCCTCTTACTCAATACTCGAGCGCTGGCGTCTTCGCCGCCTCACGCAACCCGAAAATCCACGCCAAGCTGACGAGTCCGTCCGACTCGAGTCATGGAAGATTGCGCTCGCCGGCTTTTTGGGCGGGCTCGCGCCCGTCTTCGAGTATCCGTCTCTCATCGTGCTCATCCCCCTGACCATCTACGCGCTTTGGTCATGCCGCCTACGCTTTCGAATCGCTTGGTTCTTGGCCGGGGTAGGCGTGGCCCTCTTGATTCCGATGACCTACCATACCGTTTTCTTTGGCGGACCCTTCAAGACCGCGTACAGCGCCCTGGTTCGACCCGAGTTCATCGCCATTCATCGTCAGGGCTTCATGGGGTTCGATCACTTCTCATGGCTGCGTCTTTATGAGCTCACGCTCGGCCGGTCACGCGGGCTCTTCTTGCTCTCACCCTTCTTGGTCGCGTCGATCCCGGGACTCACACGCATGATCCGAGCGCCAGCGACACGTCCAGAAGGCATCACCGTAGGCGTGATCGCGTGGTCGGTCCTCCTCTTCATCGCCAGCTTCGTAAATTGGCACTCCGGTTCAGCGGTCGGATCGCGCTTCATTCATATCTTCATCGTGTTTTCCTGCGTCCCGCTGGCTGCGATCTACCCGCACCATCGCGGCTGGATGCAGCTCGGAATCGCGGTGTCCTTTTTTCTCATGCTCGTGGCCATCTCCGTCACCTCAGTTCCACCACCGCCCGACGCCAATGTTCTCCAGTACTACTTCGAGCATTTCTTCCGCGGAGATATCGCGTGGTGGCAGGGCGAGATCATCAAGCAGGAAGGCATCGGAACGGGGGCGCCGACCTACCCGTTCGCGTTCAATCTCGGGATCGTCCTGGGACTTCCCGGGCTTTGGTCCCTGCTCCCGTTCGGCGTCGTCATGGCGGGCCTTTCGATGCTCCTCGCTCGCCGTCTTCGCATTCCGCACCGCCACGCCAACACCGCACAACACTCGACTTGACGCCGCACCCTCAAACCGCCACGGATGCTTCATGACCGATCCCCAAGCTCCGAACTCCGAGGTCGCCGCCAGAAACCCCGATCACCGCCCCGAGACACTCGCGATCCACGCGGGTGAGCCGTATCCACGTCACTGGCGGGCCGTGATCCCTCCGATCTATCAATGCAGTGTGTTCGAGGTCGCCGACGACGACGACGATGCGTCCGACGAGCATGGCGAGCACGAAGCAAACGAGACCGCCGAAACAAGCGACGCAAACGAGGCAAACGAGACGACCGACACCACCCATCCTAGCGCACAACCACGGGGCGAAGCGCCCCGGATCCAGTACCCGCGGCTGGGAAACGTGCCGAACCAGACGGTCGTCGCCAAGAAGCTCGCCCACCTCGAAGGTGCAGAGGCGGGCCTTGTGACCGCAAGTGGAATGGCAGCCGTCTCCGCGTCGCTGCTCTCCGTTCTCAAACCGGGCGACCACGTATTGGCCCAAGATGCGCTCTACGGCGGTACCCATCAGCTGATGACGAAGGACCTCCCGGCCTACGGAATCGAGGTCGATTTCGTCGACGGCAACGATCCCAAAGGGTGGGCGCAAAAGCTCAAATCAAGCACGCGGGTGTTCTACACGGAGTCGATCACCAACCCGATCCTCAAGGTCGCCGACCACCACGCGGTGGTCGAGTTCTCGAGACAAAACGGGCTCGTCTCCATGATCGACAATACGTTTGCCAGCCCGGTGAACTTCCGCCCGGTCGAAATCGGATACGATCTCTCCATCCATAGCGCGACGAAATATCTCAATGGACATTCGGATCTCGTCGCCGGTGCGGTCGTCGGTCACCAGCGCTTCATCGATGGCGTGCAGAGATTCGTCCTTCACTTCGGCGCTTGCCTCGATGCACACGCTTGCTTCCTCCTACACCGGGGCATGAAGACGCTCGCGCTCCGGGTCCGGCATCAAAGCGCGAGCGCGTTGATTCTTGCCCAGCACCTCGAGCGACACCCGATGATCGCGCGCGTCTATTATCCCGGGCTTCTGTCCCATCCGACGCACGATCTCGCGCGATCATTGCTCACTGGTTACGGCGGCATGATGGCCTTCGAGCACCGCGATGGCGTGCAAGCCGCGCGAGCGATGACGCGCCGCCTCAAGCTGGCTGTCTACGCAACGAGCCTGGGCGGCGTCGAAAGCATCGTGACGCTTCCGAGCCGCACATCGCACCTTCCCATGTCCCCCGAAGAACGTCGCCGCGCTGGAATCGCGGATGGGCTCGTTCGTCTCTCGGTCGGCATCGAGAACGTCGACGACTTGGTCGAAGACTTCGACCAAGCGCTCCGCGTTGACGCATGACGTTTCGTTGGGCTGAATGGGGCCATCCAGCGCCTCGTCAAGGAGACTGGGCTCACCAAGCACATCGATGACAACCTTCGTGAATGTGCCGTGATCCTGACCGGACGATCCTGACTTGGCGATCGTCAGTGGGCGACCATCAAAGGCCGGCCGAAGATCGGAAAGCGCTCACGAGCGCGCCGAACTCTGCGGGGTCGACGAGCGAAGCCGGAAGGACGCCGCGAAAGTGGTGATCTGCGAGCTGCGCACCCGACGACGTAAGCACGGGCTGTCCATCTGGATACCGCCAAAGCCCATGTATCCGTTTGTCGAGCGAGGACTCACCAAACTGAACGTCCACGGACGGGGACCCGCGACGCTCGAGGTCGAGCCGCAGACCCAGCCGATATCGACTGGGGATCTCTTCGCCATCGTCCTTGACCATCCGAAGACTGATCCGCGCCTCACCCGTCGCGTCAGCTTCCTTTCGCGTCACAAGGACCAGCTCATCCCTGTCGCTCGCACGCAGCCGAACGACGTCGACGTTCTGCTGCTCATCGCCGGAGCCGCTTCGCTCGACAACCGTCAGTCGATGTCCTGCCAGATCCACCAGCGCCTCGCTCATCTCCCGCACCATCTCGAGCGCCGCCTCAGCCTCATCGCACGAAACCCGTCCTTCGTTCATCGATGTGCGGATCCGGTCCAAGCTCCGCTCGAGCGCATCCCGCACTCCCGGTCGAATGGACGCCGGCAGCGCCTTCATTGCCTCCGGAAGCATTCGCAGCACCTCAAGCCGAGCCGCTCCCAGCGGTCCTTCATCCCAGGACGCCTCAACACAGAACGGCGGAAAGGAGGACGGCTCAAGACCGGCTCGGGCAAGAGAGCCGACGACGCCATTGCGTCTCGCTTCGGTGCCGACGCCGGCGGACGCCGCCGGCGGAAAAGGTGTTAGCGGCCGGGCGGGCCGCGAAGATGCTTCCAGACGACCAACGCTCATCGCACCACCACGCCTTCAGTCTCGGTCCGCGCGCGGGGACGCGGTGAAGCTCGGAAACTCGGGCGTATCGGCCGGCGGGATCGCGATACGTTCGACGCTCCGTTCGCGAAGCGTCTCTGCACCATCGATCCCATCTGCCCCACCTGCCCCACCTGCCCCACCTGCCCCACCTGCCCCATCTGACCCATCTGACCCATCCTCGGCGCGCGTGTAGATGTTGAACTTAGCCAACGCGCCGAAGGGAACTCGGATCATCCGGGCGGGGTCGTCCCATCGGACACGGAAGCCCTCCGGTCCAAGGAGGTTGTTGAGCCACTCGTCGTCACTTCTGAGAACGATCGTCTGTCCCTCTCGGCCGTACGCCGCGCACTGCTCCGGGGACAGCCACGTCCGAGGATCGATGTCCACCCGTGGCCACTCCGGACGCTTCATGAGCCTCTGGATGAGCGCCTCGGCGGGCTCGGGATTCGTATCCTGTTCTTGATAGTTCCTGAGAATCGACAGCGCATTGCCAAGGTAGCGTCGACCGGTCCGATTGTCGTCGAGACGCGAAGAATCGATGAAGATGAAGCTCTCCTCATTGCGTCCGCGACGGTTGCCACTCCCGATGCCAGCACGGGTCCAGTTCCCAGCCCCGGTCATGACCTTCATGTTCGTCAGACCAAAGACCGCCGAACGAGCATGCATCGCGTTAAATTCTCCGGCATCGTTGACGAACTCGTAGACGGGAATGCCGGCGTCCTCGAGCATCTCGTCGATCATGTCGTTGGAGGCGTAGAAGCCGTACATCATCACTCGATTGCCCTCAGCATCGCGCCCGTCAGATTTCTTACGGTCGGTCACGACGACGACTTCGGCGCCTCGGGCCTTGGCCTCGGCTAGATGGTCAACGAGCGTGCGGCGGTCCGACGGTGAGACGAGATTCGTGAGATCAAAGACGGAGATGAGAATCAGCTCGTTCTCGGCGTCGATCCACTCGAACAGCTTCTCGATGGGCCGTACCCCAGAGCGACACGGCGTGAAGAGCACATTGACGCCACTCGCCGAGTTCCACTGATTCGCGGTGCGCTGATGATGGAAGACATCGGAGAGCTTCTGCTCGTAGGCTTCCACGACGTTCGGATCGAGGATGAGATTGAGATTCTCGTCGTTGCGCGTCGCGCCATCGCCGGGGTTCATCGAGCCCGAGAGGACGGCCTTTCGAACTCGCCCTTGCTCGTCCCGGTAGGAGAAGACGCGCGTCTTGAGATGCATCAGATGCCCGCTCTGAATGCCGATGAGGTGCGCGGCCTGGCGTAACGATTCATCGCCAACCTCGGCGTCGTTCCGCACAACGACGAGACCAGCCTCTTCGAAGGCTTCGTCGACCTTATTCCACGGGTGGTCAGGCGCGATCTGTCGCGCATCGACCATAACCTTGACGTCCACACCCTGCTGAGCCGCCTCGATGAGCTTCGCAATGATCTCGGGACTCCGCAGATTATATACCGCGTACGAGATGCGATAAGGATTGTCTGATGCAGGATACGTCGTCGGATCCTGTCGTCTCATATCCAGCACTCGATCGAGAAGCGCCAGCTCTGCGCTCGCCGCGTTTTCGGCGGGCGGGAAATAGACCTCCATCGAACGCCCCGAGCGCAGCCCAAGGTCCTCCGCCCTTCGACCTCCACCGCGGGGCTCGCCCTCAAAGACATCGCGCGGCGAAGAGTCCTCGCGCACGCCCGAAGCCTCGCGCACGCCCGAAGCCTCGCGCACGCCCGAAGCCTCGTCCCGCCCGACAGCACGGTCCCCGCCCGTGCGCGCGGGCGGCCTAGGCGCCCCTTCGGGACTCGTCGCTTCGGCACCGAAAGCGTGAATGGACGACGCCGGCGCATAAAACGGGGTCGGTCCAAGGGGAGCGGAAGCAGGCATCGTCGGCATCGCGAATGCCGTTTATCGGCCGTCGAGCACCCGTGTTGCGAACGTCGATGGCGAACGTCGATACCGAACTTCGATGGCGAACGCCCCTTGCAAACCGCCCGGTCGCAAGCTCGGGGTACGCGCTTCGTTCGGCACAACGTTTTTCCGAAAATGCCGAAAACCACGCTCGTTGGAGCTCGCTGACGGCAACGTGTACCACCGGAAAAGCAACCCCGCACCGTAACGTAGCACCGTAAGCATAGCACACCGAGACCAAGCGAGAGCACCGACCCGGAGCAAGAGGAGAGAAGAGAAACATGGTCATTCGAGAAACTAGCCACCATTTCGGCGCACGAGACCCACGAACGCTTCCCGAGTTCGATGCGGCCAGCACGCCTTCGGCGCCCGAGAGCGAGTCCAGCACACGGCCGAGCACCTCCGTCGCCGTGCCCTTCACAGGATTCAAGTACGCCCGCGTTGCGAGTGGTTTCAAGCCCGTCACTGGATTCAAACCGATGACCGGATTCAAGCCGACGACAGGCTTCAAGCCCACTACGGGATCGAGCCTCCCGGCCAGCAAGTTCCTCTCCGGAAAGTTCGCTTCCTGCAAGCTGAGCGGAACTTGTGGCGCCTACGAAGACTCGGCGGCAGCAATGGATGCTCTCGCTCTGCCGAGCGAGGCCGAGATCGGCCAGGACATCGATACCTACTTGGGGTCTCCATACAGCTATGCGGATGTAGAGCAGGTCCTCAGGGCCTTCGACTTCATCGAGACGATTGATGAGGCCAAGGCCTTCATCGGCGCCAAGATACGGCACGGCTTGGAGTCGTCGCTCAAGCGCGTCGGCATCACGCCGAATCGCACCGACCGGCACGAAACACTTCTTGCGTTCAACGAAAGTGGATACAGCCTTGAAGATGCGCGCCACCTCGTGGCCAGCACGGACTTCTTGGCCAGCGTCGAGGACGCGAAGGACTTCATCGGACTGAAGCTCGTCAATCATTCAGAGGACGTCCTCGCCACGCACGGCATCACCCAGAAAGATCCGATCGAGTACTTCCGAAACTCTGGTTACACAGAAGCCGATGCGCAGAGGGTCCTCGATCATATTCCCTACTTGGGTACGCTCGACGGCGCGCGCAGATACATCGGTCGACAAGTCGCGCACGGAAACGAGCAGGCTCTCGTCGAGGCGGGAATCGGCCGTCCGGCCGAAGACGTCTCGCGAGAAGCCGCGTTGAACGCCTTTCAGAGCAGCCTTTACACGCGCGAAGACGCGTTCGCAGCCAAGCGCCACTTTGCGCTCCCAAGCGTCGACGAGGCCCGAGAGTTCATCGGCCGCGCCATTCTTCTTGGGGACGAGTTCAAGCTGGCCGATGCTGGGATCCATCCTCGCGACTTCGATCACCATGATTGCATGGCCCACTTCAAGCGAAGCGCCTACTCATCCTCGGATGCGCGTGCCGCTGTGCGTGCATTCGACTTCCTCGAGTCGGTCCCTCAGGCCAAGGCGTACATCGGGCTCAAGATCGCGAACCACAACGAACATGTCCTGACCGGCGCTGGAATCACACCGCAGCCGTACGATCGGCATGAGTGCCTGGACGCGTACCATGCATCCGGTTACACGACGGCCGACTGTGACAAGCTCGTCGAGAACGCCGATTTCATCGAAAATCGGCGAGAAGCCAGGGAGTACATTGGCCTGAAGATCGTGAACGGATGGGAGCACGTGCTCGGACGCTACGGAATCGAAAGGCCAGA
This sequence comes from Deltaproteobacteria bacterium, assembly GCA_016713425.1. Taxonomy (GTDB): domain Bacteria; phylum Myxococcota; class Kuafuiibacteriia; order Kuafuiibacteriales; family Kuafuiibacteriaceae; genus JADJPE01. The sequence goes on from JADJPE010000005.1 coordinate 1,279,369, forward strand.
GACCGAAGCGTAGGCGTAGCGCCCACTGCTCGACGATCGACTGAGTCAGCACCCGCCGTGAGACCCGGGCAGAAAGAAGGACCGGCGCGAGCGCTCTTGGGCGCTCGCCGCCGTACGGGCTTCGAGCTCGAACTTCTGGCGCCGGCTGGAAGTGAGCGGCGTAATCTCGCCGATGCACTGGCCGCTGAGCTTGGTTCCGGAGCACGGGTCGAGTACGGGCTCAAGTACCATAGCGACGCAGTGCACGCGAGCCGTCGCCCCGTCTGCCATCTGACGCCTGCGTACCGAATCCGCACGTCGGATGGACGCGTCCTCGCGACGATCGTGGATGACAACACGATCAACAAGGATCTCCTCACCAGCGCGCCCGAACGTCCCGACCTGTTCAGATTCGTGGTCGATGATCTCCGCCTCGCAATCTGGCTCGAACGGCATTCCTGGACCAACGAGTGGACGATCGACGCGATCTTGGGGCAGCTTTGTGACACCTTCGATGGAAAGCTGCTTCCGGCTGGCGTTCAGCCGGCCCAACACCCCGAACATCGCGTCGTCATCGACCCCGTGGGGCACGCCCTCGGAGTCGTGGCCTTGTACGGAGGCGAACGCGAACGCGTGAGCGAAATCGTCACCGCACCGCTCTGGACTCACGAGCGGGAACCGATTCTAGAGCTGTTGCTCGGGACTGCGGCGCAGCTTGGATTCGTCTGCCCGCATGAAGCAGCGCTTCACCTGCACATGGATCGAGATCCCTGGATGAACACGCGTTCGCTAAGACGTCTGATCCTGGGCTTCAGCGAAGCGCGTACGAAGATCATCGAAACGCTATCTCCCAATCCGGCTTGCACGAAGCTGGGACCGTTTTCGGAGAGGGTCGTCGGTGCGGCCGCATCCGTCGACGAGGCCTCGACGAGCTTCGATGCGTTCCGCAAGATGCTTCGGGCGGCAGGGGCGACGAAGTACGCGGACATTAACATCCTCGGAATCATCAATGAGCCACCACTCCATCCCACCCTGGAGGTTCGGTGTCTCCCGATGTCGTTGGACGCAGCGCGCGTCGAGTCGCTCACGAGGGAGGTTGAACGGCTCCTGGACGAGATCTCGGCCGACTAGACGCGTCTGCTTTCAGGCCTCGCAATACGTCACGCGCGCACGCGATGCACAAAGAGGCCCTTGCCGTACTCCAACACGACCGTTCCGGCGCTTCCCTCAGACGACTTGAACTCGCGAACCCCAAGGTGCGCACCGCGATGTCCGCAAGACTTCTGCCTGAGGGACGAGATACGTTGAACGTTGCGTTCGTGGGGCCTCCTGGAGTCAGAGCCGGTCCGGGTCCGGGTCCGAGTCCGCATCTCGGTGCACGAGGTCGGCCCGGCGGCCGACGCGCCCCATGGTCAGCCGGCAGAATACCTTCGATTCAGGCGGATTAGCCCCTGTCAATCAACTCGGCTCGAGTCTATTTTCTCTGGATGTTTGTTCCAGCCCGGCTCACCGCGCTTGCTCCGCTGCTTCTGTGTCTTCTTGCCGCGTGTGCGGACGATGTGTCCTCCGCTGATGATGCAACGGTGGGCGCTCTCGACGCGCATGTCGACGCGCATGTCGACGCGCATGTCGACGCGCATGTCGACGCAAGCATTGATGCAACGGCCCACGACGCCTCCATCGACGCCGATGCGGGCAACACAGACGCGACAGAGGCCGGCGACGCTATTCCAGCCGACGCCGCCGGTGCGAGCGATGCCGGTACGAGCGACGCCGATACGAGCGACGCCGATACGAGCGACGCCGATACGAGCGACGCCGATACGAGCGACGCGGTGCCGGTCGATGCAGAGTTGGTCGACGCGGCGGCGCCGGACGCCGGGCCGACCTCGTGCACCGAGATGCCGTCATCTTGCGTCGAGACCGAGGTTTGTCTGGGCGAGTCTTGTAGTTGCATTCGGTCGCTGCACGGAATCCACTACCTGCGTGGCGATGGAACCGTTGTCTATGCGCCCGCTGGGAATGCCACGGAGATAGAGATCGCCGGCGGCACACGGCTCACGGATGTGGCGGAGATCTACACCGGCTTCCACCACGGGTGCGCCCTCCGAAACGATGGAACGGTCTGGTGCTGGGCAACGAGCGATCAGGGCGACAACGGCGGTCAGCTCGGTGACGGCACCATCACAAACAACATCCCAACCGAAGACCACTTCGTCGCAACGCCCGTCGTCACCGCCCCGAGCACACCGCTCGATCACGTCGTACATCTCAGCCGCGGTTCTTCACGAGGATACTTGGCCTCGAACACATGCGCCATCCGACAAGACAGAACGCTTTGGTGCTGGGGCTCGCCCGACAGCAGCGGCGGAGGCGGGGGCACGCTCTTCAACGACGGCGTCGCGGGCAGTCGAGCCTACGCGGTCGAGATCCGCGCGACCGCAAATACCTCGCTCACGGGCGTTCAAGCGGTCAGCCTCGGCACACGCAGCTATTGCCTCATTCGTAACGGCGACAGCCCAGGAGAGGTTTGGTGCTGGGGTGCCAACGTCGGCGGTACACTCGGCCAAGGCTATTCGGATGGAAGCGGTCGACCATACCCAACACACGTGACGCTCGACGGCCCAGCAGACGAGGTCGGGGTCGGCGCCGACACGGCGTGCGCCCGCGTCGGTACATCCGTGTTCTGCTGGGGTTCGAACAGCACCGGGCAAGTCGGGAGCGGCCCACCGACCGTCGATGGTGCTGGTGGATGCAGCAACTACTGCGAGCTCACACCTGCGCTCGTCAAAGTCAGCGAAAGCGTTGCGCTCGATGGCGTTGCGAACCTCAACGTGGGCTACCTCTCCGTGTGCGTGACGCGGGAAGATCATAGCCTTTGGTGCTGGGGCTTGGGCGAAACGGTTGCGTCAGCGCACTATGCCACGCCCGTCGAGCTGACTTTGAGCCAGCCGCTCGACAACGTTGCGCTCCATACGAGCTGGGGCTCAAGCGGCTTCGGGCCAGCGATCCGCTACCTGAATCGCGACAACACCTTGTGGGATTCGACGGTCCAACGCGCCATCGTCTGCCCGTGATCGCCGGTCGGGTTGGGAAATGCCGCACTCAACCTTGCCCGGCGCTCTAGCCTTGCTGCGCCATGAGACGCGTGTAGGCTGGGCGGCTCGAACACTTCTCACCCCAGCGATTCAGATTCTCATAGGGCGCGAAATCGACGTTCATGTGACGCAGCCAATCCATGAATGAGTGAAGGTGCGTATCGGCCAGCGAGTACTCGTGAAGCAGAAACGCACGATCGGCGAGCGCTGAATCGAGAATCTTGAGACACCCGTGCATGTCAGCCTTGCCCGCTTCGCCGGCCTTCGCGTTCCGCTGTTCCTCCGGCCACCAGCCTTGGGTATTCGCAGCCCATCTTACGACGGCCTCGACGAGCGTTACGTTCGCCCAGACGATCCATTTCATGGCCTCGCCTCGCTTCGGCCCCGGCGCGGGGTAGAGCCCCTTCTCAACACCAAACAGCTCGCCCAGATACATCGTGATGGCCGCCGACTCCCACAGCGGCGTGCCGTCGTGCACCAACAGCGGGACTTTTCCGTTGGGATTCAGCTTTAGGTGCTCAGGCGTTCTTGTTTCGTTCTTCTTGAGGTCGACTCGGATCTTCTCACACTTGAGCTCCAACTCCTCAAGCACAAGGCTCGTCACTGACGCGGTCGACATAGGCGCATAGTAAAAGATAAGACTCATGCATCTCGTACTCCCTTGACCGTCACAACCTGTCAACGGCTCGACCTGTTAGATGTGCTCGACCTGCTCGATCGGCTCGACCTGCTCGACCTGCTCGACCTGCTCGATCGGCGGCCTCAGCCCGCCTGCTCGACCGCGGCGCAGCCGAAACGCTCGCCTTATCCGAGGGTAACCGCGCCTCGCGCCATGTATCGGTCCCAAGCGCTCACGCGAAGATCGTTCAGCCGGTAGAAGCGAAGCGCTTCGACCAACGCGCGCGCGAGCTTGGCGTCCGTAATCAACGGAACGCCAGCATCCACCGCTTTGCGCCGAATGAGATATCCGTCGGGCCGGCCGAGGTCATCGTAGACGAGCGGTACGTTGATCACGAGATCGATCGCAGACCCAATGAGGTCGACGGCTGCGTTCCTTTCACCGGGTATCTTTCCGACGCGATGGCACGCAATGTCCATGGCGCCGAGCGCTTCCGCCGTGCCTTCCGTGGCGTAGATCGGAAGCTTGAGCTCGTCGCGGATGATCCGCGCTTGTTCCTGAAACGCGTACTTGTCGTGGATGTCGCCGAGCGACAGCAAGATGCCCTTCTCAGGGAAGCGGAAACCGGTCGCGAGCATCGCGTGAAGCAGGGCTTCATGCTGATCGTCACCGAAACACCCAACTTCGCCCGTGCTCATCATTTCGACGCCCAACATCGGGTCGGCACCCAGAAGCCGCGAGAACGAGAACATCGGTGCTTTCACCGCCACATAGTCGAGGTCCAGCGTGTGATTGACCGCCGGCCGCACGACGCCGAGCATGCGCCGCGTCGCCTCGGCCACGAAGTTCTGGTTCGTCACTTTGGATACGAACGGGAAGCTCCGCGAAGCGCGCAAGTTGCACTCGATGACCTTGACCTCGTTCAGTTTCGCCAAGAACTGAATATTGAATGGCCCGGTGATCTTGAGTTCTTTTGCGATCGCCGCCGCCGTCTTCTTCACCTTGCGGATCGTGCCGATGTTCAGGGTCTGCGGCGGCAAGACGAGCGTCGCATCGCCGCTGTGAACGCCAGCGTCCTCGATGTGCTCGCTGATGGCCCAAAGAATCATCTCGCCCCGGTCCGCGACCGCATCCACCTCGATTTCACGCGCATGGGTCTCGAACTTCGACACGACCACCGGATAGTCCGGCGACACCGAGCTTGCCCGCGCCAGGATGCGGCCGAGCTCGTTCGGTTCGTGAGCCACCGACATCGCCGCCCCCGAAAGTACATAGCTCGGACGCACCAACACCGGAAATCCGCCAAGGCTCTTGACGAACGCATCCGCCATCGAGCTGTCGGTCAGGAGTCCCCACTTCGGCTGGTCGATCTCGAGCCGATCGAGGAGCGCGCTGAAGGCGCTTCGGTCTTCGGCTTGGTCGATGTTCTCGGCGCTCGTCCCAAGGATTCGAACGCCCGCTCGGTGAAGACGCATCGCAAGATTGTTCGGAAGCTGACCGCCCATGCTCACGACGACGCCGTAGGGCTGTTCACGTTCGTAGACGTCGAGGACGCTCTCAAAGCTCACTTCGTCGAAGATCAGCTTGTCGCACATGTCATAGTCGGTGCTGACCGTCTCTGGGTTGTAGTTGAGCATGATCGTCTCGTAGCCCAACTCTTGCGCGGCCTTGATCGCGCTGACACAACACCAGTCGAACTCGACGCTACAGCCGATTCGATATACACCCGAACCAAGCACCATGATCTTCTTGCGCCAGGACGAAGCGACGTCCGATGCGCTCGCGTGGTAGGTCGAATAGAGGTAGTTGGTCTCGGCGGGAAACTCGCCGGCCAACGTATCGATCTGAGCCAAATGGGGCCGGATTCCGTGGCGGCGCCGTTCATCCGTGATCGCACCCGACGCAAGGCCCAGGATCTTCTCGATTGCCCGGTCCGAGAAGCCAAGCTTCTTGGCCTCGATGAGGGTCTCGGCGGCGATCGCACCGTCCGAGATCTGGGCGAGCTGCTTCTGCATATCGACGATCGCCTTGATCTCGAACAGGAACCAGCGATCGATCCCCGTCAGCTCATGGATCTGGTCGACCGTGATCCCATCACGCAAAGACTCCGCAATCGCGAAGATGCGGCGCGGCGTCGCTTCGCGAATCTCGCCGTGGATATCAGCCGCCTGGAACTTGTTCGTCTCGAGGCCATATACGCCCACGTCCAGCATCCGAAGCGCCTTCTGTATCACCTCGGGGAACGTCCGGCCGATCGCCATGACCTCGCCGACGCTCTTCATCTCGCTGCCGATGTGTTCGTCGGCGCCACGAAACTTCGCAAGATCCCAACGCGGTACTTTGCAGACGATGTAGTCGAGCGCCGGTTCGAAGAACGCGCTCGTTCGCCGCGTGATGCTGTTGGGTAGCTCAGGCAAGCTGTAGCCAAGCGCGATTTTCGCCGCGACATAAGCGAGCGGATAGCCCGTTGCCTTGCTCGCGAGCGCGCTCGAACGCGACAAGCGCGCATTCACCTCGATGACTCGGTAATCTAGGCTTTTCGGATCGAGCGCGTACTGAATGTTGCACTCGCCGATGATGCCAAGATGTCGAATGGTCTTGGTCGAAATGCTTCGGAGAAGCTGGTACTCCTCATCGTTCAAGGTCTGCGAAGGCGCGACCACGATCGACTCACCCGTGTGGATGCCAAGCGGATCGAAGTTCTCCATGTTGCAGACGGTGATGCAGTTGTCGCGCCCATCGCGCACGACCTCGTACTCGATCTCTTTCCAGCCCCGCAGGCACTCCTCGACCAGAACCTGTGTCACGCCGCCGCTGAAAGCGCGCTCCGTGGCCGCGGCGAGTTTGGCCTCCGTCTCGACGATCCCGCTTCCCTTGCCGCCAAGCGCATACCCGCCTCGTAGCATGACCGGAAAACCGATCTCGCGCGCCGCAGCCAAGACCTGTTCGACCGTACGACAAGCACGACTTCGCGCCGTCTTGACGTCGATCTCGGCAAGACGATCGATGAACAGTTGTCGATCTTCGGTATCGCGAATCGAGGCGATCGGCGTCCCGAGGACGCGCACGCCATACTTCTCGAGCACACCCGTATCGTGGAGCGTGAGCCCACAGTTGAGCGCCGTTTGGCCGCCGAACGAGAGGAGGATCGCGTCGACTTCCTCTTGAACGATGATGCGCTCGACGAACTCGGGCGTCACGGCGACGAGGTAAACACGATCGGCCAGCCAGTCGCTGGTTTGAATCGTCGCGATGTTCGGGTTCACCAAAACGCTCGCGATGCCTTCCTCTTTGAGCGCTTTAATCGCCTGCGAACCCGAGTAGTCAAACTCGCCCGCTTGCCCGATCTGAAGCGCGCCCGATCCGAGTACCAGCACGCGCTTCGGTTTCTTGGGAAGATACGCTCCGTACATAAGATCAGACACTCCGCGAATGCGCGCCGACGAGGCGCAAGAAGTCGTCAAACAGAAAGCCCGTGTCCTCTGGACCCGGGCAAGCTTCGGGATGGAATTGAACGCTCGAGAAAGGCTTCGCACGGCAGCGGATGCCTTCGTTGGTGCCGTCGTTGATGTTCACAAACCACGGCTCCCATCCGGGCGGAAGCGAGCTATCGCGGACTGCATAGCCATGGTTCTGACTCGTCATGAACGAGCGGCGCGTTAGGAGATCTTGGACCGGCTGATTCACGCTGCGATGACCGTAAGGAAGCTTGTAGGTATCGGCGCCGGCCGCAAGCGCGAGGATTTGATTGCCAAGACAAATGCCAAAGATCGGCTTCGTGTAGCTCGCAAGCAGCGCCCGCACTTCATCGATGAGCGAAACAAGATGTTTGGGATCGCCGGGACCATTCGTGAGCAGCACGCCGTCCGCCTCTTGCGCCAACGCGCGAATCGGCCCGTGCCACGGCGCTCGAATCACCGACACCCCCCGCTTGAGAAGCGAGCGAATGATGTTGTCCTTCGCGCCCGTGTCCACGACCAAGATCTTCAGGCCACCGCTGCCGCGGTTGACGTTGACGTTGACGTTGGCTTCGGCGTTGGCGTTGACGTTGACGTTCGCGTTGACGTTGGCGTTGACCTTGGCGCTGGCGCTGGCACCGGCGTCGTAGCGGATCACATCCCTCGGCGCGACGAGATGAAACAGCTCGCGCTCCATCTCGACGCTCTTCGCATCTTGGCGTGCACGCTCGATCCCGAGCTCGGCCGGAAAAAGCCAGCCCTTCATCGTGCCATGTTCGCGGAGCTTCCGCGTCAACGTGCGCGTGTCGATGCCGGTCACGCCCGGAATGCCTTCACTGCCCATCCACTCGCCGAGCGAACGCTTGGCCGCGTGGTGACTGTATCGGTCCACGTAGGTCTGTACGATGAGGCCCTGAACCTGGATTCGAGAGGACTCATAAGGTCGGTCGATCGTCTCGGCGGCCCGTGGGCCCGGCACGCCGTAGTTCCCGATGAGCGGGTAGGTCGTCACCAGGATTTGGCCGCGATACGAGGGGTCAGTGAGGGTCTCGACGTAACCAGCCATCGCCGTGTTGAACACGACTTCTCCGGCCACGACGCCCCGCGCGCCAAAGCCCTGTCCGGTGTACTCTGACCCGTCCTCCAGAACGAGCTTCATCATCGGGCCGGATACCACCCGGGTCTCCGCCCGTCGTCAACCACGCGGGCTGGCTTCTCGACCGGCGTTGCTGAAACCAGGCCACCTCGAAGACCTTCCGGGAACCGAGCCGCGCCTGCGATGAAGTTCTTTACGGGATTACCAACACATACATAGGACAGCGGCTGCCGGTGGCAGCACAAGACACGCCACCCTCGGCCTTCGACCCCCTGCCCGACGCGTGACCGGGCGCCGACGCACCGCCGGGCGCCGACGCACCGCCGGGCGCGTGCGCCTCCTGTGCCTACGCCCGCTGTGCCTACGCCTGCTGTGCCTACGCCGGCTGTGCCTACGCCGGCTGTGCCTACGCCCGCTGTGCCTACGCCCGCTGCGCCTACGCCTGCTGTGCCTGCGCCTCCTATGCCTACGCCTCCTGTGCCTCCAGGTTTGGACCGCGGGATGCTCGCGATCGGTGGACGCTTCCGTCGACGCTTCCATCCACGCGACCAAGCGCACCGGTTGCGGCTTCTTCGGCGTTGGGGCAATCTCGGGCGGTCTTTGACCGAGAGCAAGGCACCGCACGCGAAGTCTCCTCTAGTTCTCGAAGCGCACGGCCTCAGGAAGTCGTTCAACCGCTTCGAAGTCCTGCGATGCGTCGACATGTGTGTCGGACGCGGTGAGGTCTATGGATTCTTGGGCAGAAATGGCGCCGGAAAGACGACCGCGATTCGAACGCTGATGGGGATCCTCAAGAGCGACGCGGGGCGCATCTCTTTCTTCGGCGAGCCCGCGGCCTCGGGACCGACGCGAGCCCAGAAACAGCGGATCGGCTACGTGTCGCAGACGCAGCACTTCTACGGCTGGATGACCGCCGAGCGCATTGGGAACTTCGTTCGATCCTTCTATCCGAGTTGGGCCCAAGACCTGTATCAAGAACTGCTTCGAGTCTTCGACATCCCGGCCAAGAAGCGGATTCAGGCGCTCTCCGATGGAACGCGGACGAAGCTCGCGCTTGCGCTCGCCCTCGCACACAACCCGGAGCTCCTGATCCTCGACGAACCGACGGCCGGACTCGATCCCGCCGCCCGTCGCGAGTTCCTCGAGATCGTCGCCGATCAAACTCAGACGCGCCACTGCACGACGATCCTCTCGTCGCACATCGTGGACGACATCGAACGTCTAGCCAGCCGCGTGGGCATTCTCGATCAAGGGCGTATCCTCTTCGAAGGCGACCTCGGCGATCTGCATCGCATCGTTCGCGCGGTCCCCAAGGATCGCCTTGCAGCGTGGCAGGCCGAGCGTCCTCTTCCGCCCGGACTCACAGTGCGCAATCATCGGGGCGAAACCGCGTTCATCTTCGGCAGCGTCTCATCATGGGACGCCGCCCCAGAGTTCAGTCGACTCGCCGCCTCGCTCGGCCTCGAAGACATCTTCCTCGCGCTCGTCGTCAAGAGCGTCGTACCCAGCACCGACGATATCCGCGGCGCTTTCGTCTTCCCGGAGTCAGGAGCCTACGAGGGCGATCGCCCGTGAATGGCCTCCGTCCTCTGATCCGCAAGGAACTCACGGAGCACCGTACCCGATTTCTCCTCGTCGCCTTGGTGTTCCATGCCTTCGCGATGCTCCAGGGCTTTGCCGAAGCGCGATCCGGCCTCTCGGGTGCCGTCGCGTTCCGAGCACCGCTGGTGATCGGCGCGCCACTTTGTGCCTTCATGGCCGTCCAGGTCATTGTCTCACAAGAGTTCTCGCGTCGTACGCAACTCTTCTTGGAAGCGCTCCCCGTGACCCGCGCCGAGATCGCGCTTTCGAAATTCATCGTCTCCGCGGTGTTCGCCTATGGAACGATCGTCCTCGGGTTCTTGCTCACCATGACCCTCAGTGGCCGACCCGCGCCAACGCTCATCCACGTCGCCGGACCAACGCTCTTTCGCGTTCTCGCTTGGGTCGTCACATCGCATGGCTTCTTTTTCCTCCTCAGCACGCTTGGGCGTTACCGCTTCCTTGTCTTCGGTCTCGGCTATCTCGCACTCGTGTCGCTCTTCGAACTCACGGATCTCGAGCCGCTCGCGACACCGCCCTTCTCCGTCCTCGATGGTCGATTTGGCACCGAGACGTCGGTCGCTTGGGGAGACATCCTCGAAACATGCGGAATCGGATGGGCCTTCGGAGGTCTTGCGTTCTTGGTCCTCCTCGTCCGCGAGGGCGCCATCGCGACCCGACTCTCCGAACCGATGTCGGATCGCGAGAAGCTCGCCGCCACCGCGGTTTCGGTGGTTGCCCTCGTTGGGCTTGTGTCCGTCATCAAGCACACGAAGACGATCCCCTTCGACCTTCCGAATGCAGTCATCGAACAATCACCCGGCATCACGATCAAACTACTCCCGAGCGACGACCGAGCGGCCGATGAACGCCTTCTCGCGGATATTCGCCTGCGACTCGAAGCCGCGCGGCGCTATCTCGAGATCGACGCGCTTCCGCCGGTCTTTCTCGTGCGATCGCCTGACCTTGATCCCGGCACGGCACAGACAGGAAAGCTCGCGGACGCATCGGGCGTCGTGCTCCGGTTTCGCGAAGCGTCAACCCCCGTTGGACAGGCGCGTCTTCAGGCTGCGATCATTCGCCAGGCTTTGCTCGTCCTGACCAACGAACGCGCATGCCTCGAAGCAAATCGATGGATTCTCGACGGCTTCGGGCTCTTCGCCATGGCCCAGCTCGCCTCGGACACGCACAGCGACGAGGCGCTGAGCCAGGTGCTTCGGCTCCGCGCACTGTACGCGACGAAGGTCGGGTTCGAGCGCGCAGACCTCGACCGATGGCTCAGTCTCCGCGAACGTCTCGGGGAAGAGGTCGCCGACGGACTGGCCGCCGACCTCTTGTCGAACCTCCACGCACGCTACGGAAAGGAGAAGCTCGGCACCTGGCTCCGAGCCCATCTCGGGACACCCTATCCAAGAGATATCCGAGCTCTTTGGCTCACACCGCATTTCTCGGACGCGTTCGCGCGATCTATCGGCGTCTCTTTCGATGAAGCCTTCGAGAACTGGCGCCATGGACTGACGCCCAAGGTTGGCTCGGACGAAGAAGCGCGCTTGGCGTCCATTCCGAAGATCGATGGCACCGTTTCGATGCGGCCAATCGGCAAAGAGACGCGCCGAATCGAGATCCAACTCTCAGAACCAACGCGCAGAGGCGCATCATCGCCCGTCGAGTTTCGATACGCTCGGATCGAGCCCATCAACGCCGAGCTCGACCCGGCCTCGCTCCGCACTGAATATCTCGAGCCTATGCGTCCGGCGAACACTCCAGAGACCACCGCTCCAGAGACCACCGCTCCAGAGACCACCGCTCCAGTAGCGACGGCGCAGGTCTTCGAGACGTTCGTTCGTGGGGCTCGCATTGCGTGGACATTCTCTATGCCTGTGGACGCCCTCGCATGCGACGTCATCTCGGGTTGGAAGAGAGAGACGATCCCGTGACCGCGCTCCTCAAAAAGGAATTCCGCGGAACGCTCGGGTACTTCCTTCTGCTCCTCTTCTTGGCGGCGGTGAGCACGATTCACGAAATACTCACCAGCCCCATCGATCAGTGGTCCGCGCAACGACTCATCAAGGAGATGGGTACGGCGAACGCGTTCGTGACAGCCATCCTGACGCTTCCCCTCGCACATCGTCTCCTCGCAGCCGAATCGGACAACAAGACCATCGAGTTTCTCGATGCGCTTCCCGTCACTCGAACCCGCGTCTTCTTCTCAAAGTTCATCGTGGCGAACGTCGTTATGAGCGTTCCGAGTTGGCTTCAATACGCCTGGACTTTCATGCTGGGCTCCATATCCAGGACATCACTTCAGTCGGGCGCCTACATCGACATCATCACCCAAGACATCCTTCGTGATTTCGTATTCACCTTCTTCGTTCTCGGCTTGGCTTTCCTTTTTTCATACTTTCGCGGCTACGGATGGTTCTTCTTTCCGTTGTTGTTCGGTGCCATCAAATGGGTCGAGCCATGGGTTCCCCACCTCTCGCTCATCCTCCCCGAGACTGTTTTCGAAAAGCGCTTCGAAGGCGAGCAGATGCTTCTCCCGTATCGGTCTCTCGCGGCGTGCGCGGCCGTCGCGCTCGGTGCGTACGTGTTATCTTGGCGCCTATTTTGTGGTCGCGGCGGTGAGCTCCTCGCGCAAACACGAGCGCTCAGCCAACGATGGCCCACGCGCATCCTGTTCGTGGTCGGGATTGTCGTCGCTGTGGTCGGGGGCTCGTTCATGGCCGCCCGGGACAAGATGACGGAAGAAGGCAAACGGACCGACGACTCAGTTGGGGGTGTCGACTTCGAAGACTTCCACCTAACCGAAGCGCGAACACGATACTATGTCATCCATTATCCCGCTTCCCTCCGTGAAACGGGACGCTTGCTCGTCGGGCGCGCCGACGAAGCCCATGAGTTCATACGCGAACGTTTGCGCGTAGCGCCAAGCAGCGATCCCATTCAAGTCGATGGCACAGCGCCTCTCGCGCATGCCGGACGCGCCGGTCAAACGGTCGGAGCCTCCATCGGTCTCGACCTCAAAGCGTCGCACGATCCGCTTTTGGTCCTTGCCCATGAGACAGCCCACTTCTACGCCGAAGAGCTCGCGCACCGACGTCTCGCCGCGAAACCCAACTCGACCCGGTTCTTCCATGAAGGCATCGCCCAGTATCTTGGCTTCGCCTTCGTGGGTGACAGCGACGCAATCGAACGTGCCGGTATCGAAGCGGCCTGGCTCGATCGGTTTCAGGCGACAAAGCTCGACGCCGTGATGGATGCCGACACGTATATCCAGAAATACGGAGAAGAGGGCCTGTATACCGTGGGCCTGATCTTCGTCGAGAGCCTGATCGAGCTCGAAGGTTCTGATGCCCTACCCGCCGTTATCGAAGCGTTTGGCCGCGAAGGAGCCCCGAACAATCTGGCAGGCGAAGCGCTCTTCCGCGATGCCTTTCAGGCGGCTCATCTGAGCTACGACGCAGTCGTCTCTCGTACTCGAGTCAAGATCGCAAGCTTCGCCGACCACCACGAACATCTCCTGGACGCGCTCCCCAGCTTGAGCGGCTCCCTCGATGCGGATGACGACTTCGTCAGACTACGCCCCGACGGTATCGAAGCAAGCGACGCCGTTGCCGCCGAAGATCTCACCTTTCATCGAGGTGGGTATAGGTTCCGCGTCGTCGCGCGCTTTCGCTCCGGTGCCCAGTCTCGAAGTGAGACCTACAGCGGGCGACTCCAAGGTGGAGAATTCTGGATCCCGCGCGCAATGTTTCCTTCGAACACAGTGTCCTTTCAGCTTGGTTTCGTCGCCGACCGAGAACGAGAACGAGAACGAGAAGGGGAAGGGGAACGGGAACATCGGCTGACGTTGTGGTCTCCCTGGACGCGCCTCTCGCTTTGACCCGAACGATCACCGTTTTCCGTCGCCGCCTGCGCCTGACTACCTTTCAGCAGGTTGTCACCAGGGCGACGTTGCCCCCGATCCGTGCCTCGAGCCGGGCTCCGTTTCCTTGAGCCGGGCTCCGTTTCCTTGGGTCGGGCTTCGCGGTACACCGTTCGAATGAGCCGGGATGTCGACGAGACGGAGATCGATGATGTCATCGGAAGGCTCCGCGATCAGTTTCAAACCGCAGCCCAAACGCTCGTCCCGAAGTTCTTCCGGGACATGCCGAACGCCTATCTTCGCGACACGAACCGGGCGACTCAGCTGCAGCACCTTCAGGCCTTGATCTCCGCCCACACGTCCGGTGTCCCGCCGAAGATGACGCTCGTGAGCCCGGACGGAAACACCTGGACATTCCTTCAGCAACGCGACTATCCGGGCGTCCTCGCTGAGCTCGTCCAACTCCTCCCGACTGACCGTGAACTGCGTTCCGCGAAGGTCTACAGCGCAGCCGACGGCGAGCTCGTGCTCGATGTCTTTCGATTCGGAGACCAGCCGAAGTTCGATCCGACGGACGCGACGCAGATCGAAAAGCGCGTCGCGGTGCTGGAGTTCATAGCGCAGCTCGACAAGAGCACAGATCTGGAGGATATCGCTCAGCATTTCGAGCGCTCCACGGCGAGCTATCTTCGATCGGTGTCGGCGGCTCGCATCTACGAGCACTGGCGCCTCTGGCAGCGTGTCCGAGGAACGGAGGACACCGTCGTCGAAGCGAGCGAGCACGTCGAATCCGATGCGGTGCGTATCAACGTCGCAGCCGGCAACGCAGATACTCGGTCGTTCTTTTTCAAACTCGTGACCCACCTTGGACGGCGCCGCGTCAACATAAGGCGGGCGTATCTGGATGTCTTTGAGGAGCGCGGGGATCGGGTCCTTGTCGTCGGGATCATCGCCGACAAGGCTTCGCACCTCGTTCCCGGGAGTCAGCCATGGAACGATCTGACCCGTGAGCTGACTCGCCTTCGGTGGCTCGACCACCGGGCGTTCGAATTGGCCGACAAGGTCCCGGAGCTGGGCATCTTGCGGGCCGAGGTTCTGGTCGCGCTGCTTCACCTGGCGCATGCGCGACTTGGGCGCGACGACCCGTTCGCCTTCGCACGTGAACGACTCATGCGTCTCATCGAGCATCGAATGGAGCTCGCGACCGCAATTGCCGAGCTGTTTCTTAGCCGATTCCGGATCGGTCAGGATCCCACGACACGGCACGAAGGTGCGTTGGAGGATCTCCGACGCCAAGTCGAAGCGAGCGTCGAGGAGGACACACCGCGACGCTTCTTCCTGTTTCTGATCCGATTGATCGCGGAGACCATTCGGACGAACGTATGCGTGCCGGGGCGATATGGGCTGGCGCTTCGCATCAACCCGGAGATCATGCAGACGATCTCCCCGGCCTTCCCCGAGACACCGTATGCCGTGTTCTTCGTGCACACACGCGGTGCAAACGGTTTTCACGTGCGATTTCGTGACATCGCACGCGGCGGCGTGCGCGTCGTCCGAACCTTGGGCCCGGAGCAGTTCGCCGCCGAATCCGAGCGACACTACTCGGAGGTCTACAACCTCGCCCTCGCGCAACAGCTCAAGAACAAGGATATCCCTGAAGGCGGCGCCAAGGCGGTCATCCTTGTCGAACCGAACCAAGACGTCGACCTCTCCGTCAAAGCCTTTACCGACGGCTTGCTCGATCTAATATCGACCGGGACCTCTTCGGCGGCAGCGTCGTTCGTCTTCAACTGCGTCACCGAAGAGGAACGGATCTATCTTGGGCCGGACGAAAACATCTCGTTCGCACTCATCGATTGGATCGTGGCGCGTGCCGGGCGGCGCGGGCTCGCATCGCCGAACGCCTTCATGAGCTCGAAATCGGGTGCCGGCATCAATCACAAAGCTTACGGCGTCACGAGCGAAGGCGTCATCGTGTTTCTCGAGGAGGCCCTCCGCGCGATCGGCATCGATCCACGATCGCAGCCTTTTACTGTGAAGATCACGGGTGGTCCCGATGGCGACGTCGGCGGCAACTGTTTGTCGATCCTCTATCGCGAGTTCGGCGACAATGTTCGCGTCGTCGGCATCGCCGATGGAAGCGGCTCAGCCGAAGATCCAAACGGCTTTCAGCGCGAGGAGATCCTACGCCTCGTCAAGGCCAGCCTCCCCATCAGCGCGATCCAACCACGAACCCTCTCGCCCGCCGGACGCGTCGTTCCCGTGACCGGCGCCGATGGACCGCGCCTCCGCAATACGCTGCACAACCGGGTGGTCGCCGACGCCTTCGTCACCGCAGGTGGTCGACCCTCGACGATCAACGAGGGCAACTGGCGTCAGTACCTCACGGCTGACGGCACTCCGTCGAGTCGCGTCATCGTCGAGGGCGCAAATCTCTTCTTGACGGACGAGGCCCGCCGTCGGCTTTCGACCGACGCTGGCGTCATCATCGTCAAAGACAGCTCGGCCAACAAATGCGGCGTCATTACGAGCAGCTATGAAGTCATCGCATCGCTGCTTCTCACCACCGAAGCATTCATGGCCATCAAGTCGCGATTCGTGACCGAAGTCCTCACGAAGCTGCGCGAGCTCGCTCGACTCGAAGCACGCCTTCTGTTCCGCGAGCAGCGACGAAGTCCTTCGACGCCGCTCCCTCAACTCAGCGTCGATCTCAGCAAGACCATCTTGCGAACCAGCGACGCCCTCCTCGCTCAACTGGCCAGCCAAAAGGATGAGCGCAGTGGCATCGCCGTCGACGTCGAGGTCGACGTCGACGGCGAGGTCGAGATCGAGAATACGGGCGCAACGCAGCGGCCCAACGAACGACTTCGACTGAACAGTGTTGTGCGCGCCCACCTGCCGGCCGTACTTCTCGAACACGCGGGGCATGACGTCGTGGAACGCCTCCCGGCGAACTACGTCGCCGGGATCATCGCCAAGAGTCTCGCCGCACACGTGGTGTATCGCGAAGGCCTCGACTTCCTGCGTGGCCTCTCCGATCCGGAGCTCGCACGATTGAGCATCACCTACTGGCAGGAGGAAGAGCGCATCGCCGGACTCGTTCATGAGGTATCCGGCTCGACCCTCCCCCATCGAGACCTCATCGCGGCTCTGCTTCGAAGAGGCGGCGCGCGGACGGCCACCCTCCACGACCTGAGCGATGAGATTTGCGCTGACACCTAGCATCTGTTGGGTTCGGTCCGTTCACAGGACTCCAGACTTCGGTTCGATTGTCAGGATTTCACACGCGACGAGCGACTTGTATCCTCGAGAACCACCCCCCCCGTATACTGCGCACACATATGACACCCACCGGACTTCGCTCCCGCCTGGTATGGGTACTGTTCGGCCTCGCGTTTGGCTTCGCGGGATGCACACAGAGCAGTACGCCATGGACGCCGGAAGTTTCGCTGCCGGAGCCGGACATCGTCAAACGCTCCATGACTTTCACGAGCTCCGATGACTTCCGCACGGGCGTTCTTACGGGGCTCAACACCGACACGTCGGGCGAGCTCCAAATGTCGAGCGGTCTGGCTCTTTACGAGACGCCATTCATCTGGGTTCCGAATTCAACCGCGCGAACGGTGACCCGCGTCGACACAAAGACGCTTGAGGTCTCGGGCCCATTTCCTCTGATCAACGACGCGGGCGTCGATTGCTACAACCCATCGCGAACGACGGTCGACATCGATGGCAACGTCTGGGTTGGTTGTCGGGGCAATGCGTCCTACGTGAACCGAGACCAAGTTGAACCCGCGAGCGTGCCCGTATCGATCGACAACAAAGTGGTCAAGCTCTCGCGAGAGAGTGGCGCCGTGCTCCTCAGCCTCGAAGTGGGTCACGCGCCGAGAGCGATGGCGCTCGACGTGAGGAATCATCTTTGGATCGGCTGTTCTGTCGATGACACGGTCTGGGAGATCGACGGTGAGACGGGGCATTGCTACCGCGGTGAGCGGAGCGACTGCGACGCTCCAGCCATTCCGGTGGAAGACTTTCCGTACGGGATGGCGGTCGACCAGCGCGGTCATCTTTGGGTCATGAGCCTTCGTTACCTGACAGACACGCGAGCTCGCTTGACCGAAATCGACACCGCGACCGGGGCGGTGCTTGGTGTGTACGGGCCGTACGAGAGGAATGGATGCTTCTGGCTCTACGGCATCGCGATCCATCCGTTGGGCGACATCTGGTTGGGCGGGCATGTGTGCAACGACGTCGTCCGCGTGAAGGGCTTTGCGGGCATGCACCCGGGCGACGGGCGGACGTATGCGGCAGGTGAGATGATCGGAGCCTACCCAGTCGGGGGCGAGCAGAGTCGCGGTGTGGCTGTCGACCTCGACGGGAACGTGTGGGTCGCGTCCAGCGGCACGAACACGGCGAGCAAGCTCAACGGTGCCACGGGGGCGATCCTGGCCGAGGTCAATGTCGGCGTTGGACCGATCGGCGTGGGCGTGGACGCGTACGGGAACGCGTGGGTCGTCAACCGTACCAGCAACTCCGTCCATCGCGTCAACGGCCTCGACATGACGAAGGTCACCGAGATCCCGGTCGGAGAGGGACCGTACACGTACAGCGACATGCTTGGCATGGCCCTGCGAACCATCACGCACCGAGGCGAAGGCTTCAGCACGTGGAAGGCTCGCGTCGACAGCGGGACCGACGCGCCGCGGTGGAAAAACATCCACTGGACGGCGCTCTTGCCTCAGCACAGCCAACTGGAGGTGCGTGCCCGTTGTGCATCGACCGAGTCGGGGTTGGCCACCGTGTCCTGGGGCGCGCTGCTGAGTCAGCCTGGAGCCATGGACTGCGGCGGCGGTAGCGGCCGATGGGCCGAGGTCGAAGCCCGGTTCTCCGCGCCGGGGACCGCGTCGAGTCCGGTCCTTTATGACCTCACCGTCTACTGGGATCAGTAGCCATCATGGGGGCTCGTTGCGCTGCGGCTGTACTCGCCGGCTGGGTGCTGCTCGCGGCCGGCTGCACCGAGACCGGCCTTCGACGTCTCGAGCGGGGGCCTTCGAGTCGGATCGAAGTTGGCGGTGAGCTTTGCACGGGGCGCCCGGACGAGGCGAAGTACCCCGTGCGAATCCTGTTCGCCGTGGACTCCTCGGACAGCATGCTCTTCAACGATCCGAACAACAGAGTCGTCGACGCAATCGAGAACGTCGTACGCGGATACCGCCATTCCGACAACGTGAGCTTCGGGATCGTGCGTTGGGGAGAGCAGATCGTCCAAGAGCTGGTCGACTACGATACGGGTGAGCCGACGCTGTTCACCAAGGACGAGCAAGCGCTCGGTCGAGCCTTCGCCCGGATGCGACAGCGACCGATCGACAATCCTCAGCGCTACCTCGGTGGAACGAACTACAGCCTGGCTCTCGGCGCCGTGAGGGATTATTTGCTGCAAGACCTCGCCCTGCACCCAGATGCGGTTGGGCTGCATCAGTACTATGTCGAGTTCGTCACGGACGGCATGCCTCAGTCGGAGGATCTAGAACCGTCGAATACTCGCCGTCAGATCCTCACCTTGGTCGAAGCTCTTCGCATCGAGTTCTCACTTCGAATGGATGCGATCTCGATCGTCGAGCTTGCCATCGTGGCGCCAGAGTTCTTCGATCTGCTTCCGGCGATGGTTCTTGCCGGCGGCGGTGGGGCATACGTTCAGTTATCGAGCCCAGAAGCGCTCATGAGCAAGCTTCAGCAGATCGGATTCAGCGATCGAGTCCTCCTCGAGTTCGAGCTGTCGACGCTTGCGCCTTCCGACGACATCCGCGACGTCATCGTCGTCAATCCGAACATGCGGATCGCCGAGGTCGATGGCGTCGTGGACTTGTTTCTCGACAGCGACGGCGATGGCCTCGTCGACGCCGTCGAGACGAAGCTTGGGACGAGTCCCGCGCACGCCGACACGGATCGAGATGGCCTGGGCGACCTCTTCGAGAGCAACCTCTTGGGCGAGTTCGACCCGAGGGCACAGATGTCGCGGCCCCTCAGCAGAGAAGAAAGCGATGACCCGGACCGAGACGGTCTCCTGACCTTTGAGGAGCGACGCCTCGGAACCGATCCCGGGCGGGCCGACACCGATGGCGATGGCCTGCCCGATGGTCTCGAGTTCCGAGAAGGCAGCGATCCGCGATGCCATGACGCGGACGCCGATCCCGACCACGATGGACTTTCGGTCGCCTTCGAAATTCGGCAGCACACGCACCCGGGCTTGGACGAGGGAGAAGAACTCCGCGCGGCGGTGAGCTACGCCAACCAACCGGTGGGGGCTCCGACGCGCGTCGTTGATGGGCGACGATGCTATGACTTCCAAGTGAGCAACATCAGTCTTGGCGAAACCATGCTCGCCGTCGATTCGGAGGGCATCGCTCGGCCAAGCGGCTTCAATCGAATGGAGATCTGGCGAATGGAGCGACCGATCGCGAGCAAGCTCCATACTCAGCTCACGTCGATTCGTCGAATGGTGAGAGGGAACAAATGGGTGATATTCCGACCGTCGGAGGGTGTGCGAGATCCGCCAGCCCTCAAGATCCACGTCGAGGAGAGAGACTTTGACCCGTAGAACCGCGTCCGACTGCACCTCTGCTTTCGCTTCCGCTTCCGCGTCCGCTTTCGCGTCCGCTTTCGCATCCGCTTTCGCGTTCGCGTTCGCGTTCGCGGCCGCTGCGTCCGCCGTGGTGCTTGCCGCGTGCCAGGATGATGGAGATCTCGTCTTGAGTGGCTCCATTGGGGGTGCCTACGATCTGGAGTTCGATCACGTCCGCGCTTATCGGCTTGGCTCAGAACTTGTCATCGCCTACGAGAAATCCTTCCAGCCTGAATATCGACTCTACGTTGATCCGGTCATGAACCAGCCGGCGCGCGTCGTGCTCCGCACCGACCGGCAGGCCCTCGCCACCTCAGAGCCCATCACTGTCTCGATGGGGGACTCCTACTACCCAGCCATCACGCTCGAACGCTACGTCATCGATAGCGCCCCGGGACTTGGTGTCTTTCAGGCGCCACAATTCCCGACCGTCGCACGCCTCTCGGTCTTATTCACCGAGCTCGGCGAAGCGACGGGCGAGGTCATAGCTGGGGAGTTTTGGTGCGAATTCACGAATGAGCAGAGACTGTTCGGACGATTCCGCGCAGTGCTTTCGACACCATGAATCATCGCAAGAGCAAAATCGCGCGATCATCTCTGCCTACGAGAAGGCATGGCCTGGGCGTTCAAGGGCACGGAAAGAGCGCGTCGATCGCGCCGACGGTACGCTCGACGTCCACCATCGATGGGTCGGCCGCCGACAACTCGCGGGCAAGGACTTCGGCTTCGGAGGGAAGCCTCTCGCGGGCCGCTCGGTCGAGAAAGGGCGCAAGAGTCGTGAGAAACGCCCATCGCGCATCGAGGACATCACCCTGCGAGCACCTGAGCTCCGTCACGCGTTGGCGGACGATGAGTGCCAGACCGCGGAGCATCGCGCGATCGAGCTGTGACCCGGCGCGGTCGCGAAGGGTCAAGTTGTTCGCGGTCCCCGTTTCGTTGTCCAAGTTGCGCCAGCACCTGACGGCCAGCACGCCATCATAGGCTCGATCGTGAGTGGCCGAGCCAAGCGCCCTGATCATGCGTGCGAGCCCGAGCGGAGCATCCCGCGGCTCTCCGCCTGAATAGTACGCCCACGCACTATCGCAGTCCTGCGGCTTCGTCGTGCACGACCTCACCTCGGAAAGAACCGATACGTACAGAAACCAAACGAGCGCTGCTTCGATACGCCCCGCCTGCACGGCGGGTCGATCTCCTTGTGCCCCGCGCGCAAACGCGTCGTTCAGGATCGGGAGAAGCTTCGCCGGCCCGACGCAGCGATCTGGGTACTGCTCCGGAATCCCGACCGAGCTGCAGGGCTCTGGGGCCACTTCGAAATGCACGTCTTCGCGTCGTTGGACTCGGGAGTCGAGACCCTGGTCCTGCGCATAGAGGACGCGCGCATCCACGAAATCCTGCACCGAAGGCAGCCGATTGTCAGCCCAGAGCCTCCGCGCAATCTCCTCGAACGCAGCGACGCGGGCCACGGTCGAGATGCTGGGATTGATGACATGATAGTCGTTGTCGTCCGAGATGCACGCGGGCCAGGTGTCCAAAGCCGAAGCTGCCGCACGGGGCTGGTAGTCATCGGGCGAAGCCGGGCATGCGGATACACTCTCGGTATACGTTGGCATGGGCTCACAGTATCCCTTCGCGTTGCTCCCAAGACCTCCGTCCCTGCTTTCGGCCTCGGGATCGCGCGTGCAGCGCGAAAGCAATGTGGCCATTCCGAGGGCCGCCACGGCCATTCCGATCACCGAAAACGTCGTCCATGGGGCGGCGCGCCCGCGTCTCGTCAGATCTCTCATCCTCACCTCCCAAAAGGCCGCAGCTCGAGCGACAAGATCAGCCCACGACCGGGGCCGTTCACGCTCGATCCGTGATAGCGAAAGGGCGCGTCAAAGATGTTCTCGAAGATCGCGCCGATCGTGCCGATCATGCCCGTGTCATCGAGCCGATATAAGAACCTTAGATCGAAGACCGCAAAGCCAGGCGTTCCTCCCACGGGAATCCGGGCGTCCGATCGGTCAGCGACGGCAAGTCGATCCTGGCGGGTCGCCCATCGAAGTGCGGCCCCGGCGCTCATCCCGCTCCGATGGACCCAGTCGATCTCGGCGGTGCCGTTGAGCGGCGGAATCCGCGAGAGTGGGACCGTGCGTTCATAGGGAAGGGCGGGATCGGTGGGCGGATCCGAGAGATTCGGCCCCTCACCTCGCGTCCACGCCGCGCTCGCACGACCGCTCAATCCGAAGGGAAGCCAGAGCCGGGCGGTGAACTCGAGGCCCAGGATTTCGGCGCTCCCGGCCGCGTTCGCGAGCTGGTACCGGAACCAAGACGAGTCGCATTGAGGCGTCTCAGGTGGACAGTCCGTGATCTCCATAGGCCGCTTGCCCACGGCGCCGGCGACCAGAGTGCGGAATGCCCAAGCTTCGAAGGTGAGCGGCTCGGCTCGGACCCGTACGCCCATATCCAACGTGGTGGATCGCTCTGGACCAAGCGATGCATTCTCGAACTGGAACCCAGGCCCCGTCTGCTGCCTCGCGGTGAGGTCGTCGAGGTTGGGTGCCCGAAATGAGTGGTCGAGATTCGCAAACAGAGTCAGCTGCTCGGTTGCAAACCACTCGGCGCCGACGTGCCCAACGACCGGGAACCACGCCCGATGGATGGCTCGCGAAAGCGAGTCCTCATCCATCGGCGCACGCGCCGCGATCCACGAAGTGCGGAGACCTCCGCGGACATTGAGCAACCGCAACACTCGGGCTTCGAGATCCAGAAATGCCCCGCCGTAGAGGTAGGCAGAGCCAGCCAGGTACTGGCCACGCGAACGCTCGACCGTGACGTCGATGTCCGTGAAGCTCAACCACGCGCGAGAAGCCACGGTGTCGAAGTAGGCGTCGGCGCCGTACGTCAGGACCAACGAAAGCCACGGGGCCGGCAACCACGGAGAAGTCGTGGCGGCGCCGGTGGCTCCGAAGGTATCGACATCGTCGCGCCCGATGAGCTCAACGAAGGAGGCCGGCCTCGAGAGCTTTCGGCGCTCATGTTGTCTCTGCCAGGAAAGCGTCGCGCGGAAGACCTCGGCCCAATTTCCGAACGCACCATCCCATGCGGCATAGACGAGCGTACGGAACTGCTCGTCGTAGGTGAGACACTCGTCGAAACGCGCCCCCGGGGGCGGGCACTGGTCCGTCCGGGGCGCGTCATACTGCTGGTATCCGTACCCCGCGATCGTGATTCTATGCTGGGCGGTCGCATCGTAGACGGTCCGTGCATCGAACGTGACCTCGCCGAAGCCCGTACCGAGTTGAGTTCGCCCGTCGGAGGCGAAGCGAGGCACATCGGGGAGACGACCGTCCGCGGGGTTGCGGACGGGCTCTCCGCTCCTGAGTCGACCTACACGTCGAGCGCCGAGACCTCCGAGGAACGCGACATCTCGGTGGATGCGCGCGCTGATCTCAGCCCGACCTCCAAGCTCCTTGTCGGCTGTCGCAGCCCTCGCCACGAGTCTTGGTCGCGCGTTGGGCGCAGCTCCCATCATTGATGGTTCCACGGGATCGACGGCAATCACGCCGCCGAGAGCGTCCGAGCCATAGCGAGTCGAGGCTCCGCCGCGAAGCACCTCGATCGACGCGATCGTTTGCACATCGATCGTGGAGAAGTATTGATTGGGCCCTTGTCGGTATGTGCCGTTGTTGAGGCGGATACCATCGAAGAGCAAGAGCGTTTGCTGTCCAGTGAGACCTCGAATGAAGGCGGACCCTTGGCCGTGGGCCGACTGCTGCACGAAAACGCTGGGCTCATAGCGGAGCGCGTCCGGTGCAGATCTCGGGAGTCGTCGCTCGAGATCTGCTCGTTGGACCATGCTCGAAGCCCGGCCCTCATCCGCCCGACCCCTCGGGATCGTCGCGGTCACGACGATGTCGTACGAGGGCTCCGGCTGAATGCTCGCGGGGCTATCGAGAGGTCCTGCCTCATCCGGGCGTGCGAGCCCTCCGACCTCTGATTCCCCATCCGCCCAAGCCGGAGCGGGGAACGAGGTCAGGAGGAAGGCACATGCGACGGTGCTGACGCGGCCGAGTCGCGAACCGACCGGGCCCGGAGAGACTCTCGCTTTCAACAACGCGTCGCTCCTAATCACGCGAAGACTAGCCAATCTGCCAGAAGCTGACCAGACGGGTGGTCGATTGCACGTCTTGCCACGACCGAATCCGAGGCCAAGGTACCCCGTGTCCTGGCAAGACTGTCCCGTGAACACCCCAGCCAGCAAACGCGACGCGCGACGGGATAACGTGGGCGCGGACACAAGCGCGGACATAGGGAGGCAGGCGCCTCGGACCTCGGACAAGCAGCGGACGTCTCTTCCTCCCAATTGGAGTATCTAGGGCAACGCGATTCGCATGCCTCGAATCGCGTGAGGAGACCATTATGATTTCGGAGCAATTTCTTGGCCGCGCACTCGCGTGCCTCTTGAGTCTCACCGGGCTCACGGCATGCGGGACCGACGACATGAGCTCGACCGATCTCGCGTCAACCACAGACGCACTTCGATCGAGTCCCGTGCACTTCGCCCACGGGTGGCGATATACCGGGTGGCGATATGGCGCAAAGTGGACAACCAGTCGCTACCGCGTTCTCGTGGCGAACCTAGGATTCGAAAAGGACGTTTCGATTTGGTCCGAGGGCGTCGATGGACAGTGGCGCGCCCTCCCGGCCACGTATGCGGGCTCGGTGTCTCAAAACCGTGAGCTGTGGGAAGCCGTGGAACCCACCGAAGCCACCGGAGCGTTCGCCGTCCGATACGAAGTTGGCGGACACGTCTACTGGGACAACAACCAAGGACAGAACTACGTATTGCCAAGCTCAGGGGCCATGCTTCCCGACGGAGTGAACATCGCGCAGGAATACGCGTATGGTCTCGACCAGTACCATGAAGACGACGTCTACTTGGTATTCAACGTCCGCAATCTCACCCCCGAAAAGAAGGTCACAGCCGTCTATACGACGGACCATTGGGCGACCCAACATACCCTCGATCTCTCCTTCAACCCCAGCTACTTCCATGGCTATGGCTACATCGAGAGCCCGAACTCCGCGGGTGTCGAGGTGTGGTCAGGATCGATTCGGGTCCCGAACGCCGACGAGTTCGAGTATGCGGTGTCGGCGGAGATGGGCGGTCAAACGTACTGGGACAACCACTTCGGGGTGAATTACAAGATTGTTCGCAAGCCGTAGCTTCAGGCCGCATTGCGATTGCGATCGCCCACCGACCCCGAATCACCTCGAATCAACTCGAATCACCTCGAATGATCTCGCTCGGTCGGCTCAGTTTGATCGCGGGCTCTTCATCACCGTCGTTCGATAGTGACGTAGCTCCTCGATCGAGTGCCGGACGTCAGCAAGCGCCGTGTGCGTGCTCGCCATCTTCTGCGGAAGCGCCTCGGGTCCATACCAACGTCGCACGAGCTCCTTGATGGTCGAAACATCGACCATTCGGTAGTGGAGATAGCCATCAAAGGCTGGGAAGTAGCGCACGAGAAAGCGCCGATCTTGATGGATCGAGTTGCCGGCGAGCACCCCTTCTTGCGGTTTGCACCATCGGGCCAAGAACGCGAGCATACGCTTCTGCGCCTCACCAAGGCTGGTCGTCGCCGTACGAACGCGTTCCAGAAGCCCGTTTTCGGTATGCATTCGACGCACGACGGGTTCCATGCGATCAAGGACAGCGTCGGGTTGCCAAATGGTCGTCTCCATGGCGTCGAGCTCCACGAGTTCGGCCGACGTGATGACAATGGCCGCCTCGATCGGGACACAAACCTCCGGATCGAGACCGGTCATCTCCATATCGAGCCAGACCAACAGATCGCGTTCTTCCGTCATGCGGTCCATGGTTAGCACAGCTCAGCCGGGCTGGCCACGCAATCCAGGTGGCCGTGACGAGGACACCCGCTCAGGGCCCGATCAGCAATAAGGTGTGCAATTGATCGGGCCCTAACGGTCGGCGACGATCGAGAATTCGACGCGACGATTGTGTTCTCGGCCTTTGCGTGTTCGGTTGGTATCGAGCGGTCGCGCTTCGCCAAAACCAATTGCCGTCAAACGCTCGGGCTCGACCCCTTGCTCGACCAAGTACTCGCGGACAGCCTCCGCGCGGTGCTGGGAGAGGCTCAGATTCGTCGAGGCGGCGCCCACCGAATCCGTGTGTCCTTCGACGACGACCTTGATGTCGGGAAGGCTCTTCAACGCCTCGGCGACTTGGCCAAGAACAGCATAGCTCACGGAACGAATCGTTGCTCGCCCGGTCTCGAAGTAGACCATCTCCTTGATCTCGATCTTGCCGATGTCACGTTTGACCTCGACGAGGTCGAGCTTCTTGTCCGGACAACCGTCCTGATCCTCGAAGTCGTTGGCCGTCTCCGGTTCGAGCGGACACCGATCATTCGCATCAGGAATGCCGTCGGCGTCGTTGTCCGGATCTGGACAGCCGTCCTCATCTTCCCATTGATCGACGTCTTCTGCGGCTTGAGGACATCGATCCTCAGGATCGAGAATCCCATCGCCATCTTGATCACCGACATCTGGACACCCGTCGGTGTCTTCGACGCCATCGTAGTCCTCGGGCACATCAGGACATCGATCCTGCGCGTCCGCGATCCGATCCTGATCGCGGTCCGGACATCCAGCCAACGCAACAACGCCGGCTACATCAGGACAAGCATCGTCGTCATCAGGCACAGTGTCTTGATCCCGGTCGGGCGGCATGAGACGGCAGACCTTGCTGCGCTCGATGACCGTGGCCAAGGCCTCCCTCGCGATGTCGTTGTGCTCGTCGGCGCGGAGGCTATTGCCCTGCGCAAGTTCGAGCTCCAAGAACACCAGGTTTGCTTCGGCGCGTGCCAGGGCCTCGGGCGCGCAAACGTACGCGCCGAGCAACCTCGACGACTGAAGCTGCGTTCGGATCGTTTCCGCTTGGCGCTCGAGCGTGGCACCCGTCGTACAAGAGCTCACAAAAACACAGCCCGCCATCGCGCACGCGATCCGAGAGACCAAGTCCATCATGGCTTCGGAACCTCGGACCCAGACGTGGCCACCGAACTCGTCGAAACCTCAGCGAAAAGCACGTAGTCGAACCCACATTGGGCGTCAGGCTCAGCGGCAGTCTGGCTCGAGCCCTGACTCACGCTCGGGCCCTGACTCACGCTCGGGCTCTGACTCTCGCTCGGGCTCTGACTCGCGCTCGGGCTCTGACTCTCGCTCGGGCTCTGACTCGCGCTCGGGCTCTGACTCGGAGTCTGGCTCAGAGTCGGGGTAAGCCGTTCCGAGCGCGCACGAGCCACCGCGGCGCAGGCACGGGATCGACGCGCGAGCTCAACCGCCACCTCGAAGTCCGCATGGGATTGTTCCTCGCGTGCCTTGTGCAGGAAGGCCTCAGCGGTCACGTACTCGAAGGGCGCACGCTCCGGAGCGCCCGCCGTACGCGCCGCCGCGAGCTCCGCCGACGCGTCGATCAACATCGAGGACGACTGGATGGGCCCGCACGCACCAGCCACGAGGACGACAACCGACAAGGCGACCACGACCGACCCCGCGAACACGCCACCGACGGGACGCCCGTCTTCTCTCGATCGCCGCATCGTTTCTGCCGCCGCGCCCGCCCGGCACAAAGACCAGCCGAACGACGAATCGCGTAGCACCCGCGTGCCTCCACCGCAAGTTTAGCGATCACCGCGTCGCGTGAACGCCCCGGGCATCGCCGGCGACGCCACCAACGCAGGCGGGGCCGAGGCCGCGGTCGAGGTCGGCGAGGCCGGTGACAAGCCCGAGAAAGCCACGGGTGAGGGCGGTGGCAGAGGCAGAGGCCGGGACTCAACAGCGCCGCCGCCTGGCCGCGCCGACCGGCGGGTTCGGTCTCCTTGAGTCGGCACTTCTTCGAGTTGGTCCCGATGACGTCCGAGACTCCTGAACGTGAAGGCGAGCGCGCCCACGAGCGCGATGGACTCAACGATGAGCACCGTAAAGAGCGGCGAGCTCGAGAGCGGGATGGTCCGCAGCCCGTTGTGGAACGCGTCGTAGTAGGCCACCGTGGTCAAACGATCCCAGCTCGCAAGCAAGAAGAGCACACACAAGCTTGCCACCGTGACGCCCACCGTCCGAACGAGCCACGTGCGCTCATCCTGGAGGAGTCGATGGGCCAAGATGAAGCCCAGCGGCGCTGAGGACAGGTAGAACACGAAGAGCGAACCCGCGACGAGGGGCCACGGCAAATGCGCCGGATTGGCGAGATACATGAGGCTCCAGTCGGCGTACGTGACGTAGAGCGGCATCCCAGCCAGGACGAGAAGCGCCCCGAAGGCGAGCGCAACCACGAAGTAGCGGGTTCGAATGACGGATGGAACACCCGCGAGCGGGCGCAGCGACAACTTCGCCACGCCGGCGCCCGCACCAAGACCAAGTGCGACCAGGACCGGGATCGTCATTCGCACATCACCCGCACGTTCACCGCTTGTAGTGGATTAGCGCGTCGGAAGGAACCACGAAAAGAGACGTTGGCTGCCGACTCGGGGCATCCGCACTTGACCACGCCCAACAGTCCATTGATTGCGTTGTTGCGCTGCGTCATCCTTGGCCTGTGAAGCCGATACGGCCACGCGGGACATCTGGGCTGGTATCCAGCGTAGGCGGCCGGATGGGTCTGACCGCCGGTATCCTCCGTATCCTCGGGGCCCTCGTCGTCCTCGGGATCCTCGGGATCCTCGGGGCGTTCCCACTCGAAGCGGAGGCCAAGTCGTACAACCTCTTCGGGCTGCTGAGCGAGGCGGACGTCGACGCCGAGCTCGCCGCGCGGTGGACCGAAAGCACGTCCTTCCCGGAGCGGATCGAAAAGGCGTCGCGAGGCTTGATCGGAGCACCCTACGTCCTCTCGCCGCTCGGCGAGGGCAAGGCGGGACGCGTCGACACCGATCCCCGATTTCGCCTGGACGCGTTCGACTGCACCACTTTCGTCGAGACGGCGCTCGCGCTCACACGCTGCCGCGACCTGCAAAACGCCAAGTCCTTCCTCGATAAGATTCGATACCTCGACGACCGGCAGACCTTCGCGGATCGACGACACTTCATGACAAGCCAATGGATTCCTGGACTCATCGCCGACGGCCTTCTCGAGGACGTAACGCAGGAGGTCGGCGAACACGAGACCCAAGACGTCGCACTCGTCCTCACACCCCAGCGATGGCGACGAAGGCGCGTCGCTCGATCCATCTCGCTGCCGTCCGAACGCATTCCAGCCGGCACCTTTCGACTCCCGTTCGTACCCATCTCGAGCGTCTTGAACCGGCTGAGCCGAGTCCCGCCGGGAACGATCGTGAACATTGTGCGCGCCGACAGCCCCGGCACGTTCGACGTGATCACCCATCAGGGCCTCGTCCTCTCCCATCGCGAAGGCATCCGCGTGGTGCGACACGCATCGCCGGTCTCCAAGAGAGTCATCGACGAGTCCCTCGAGCATATGGTCCGCCGATACCTACGCCCAAGACGATGGCCCATCGTCGGCATGAACTTTTTGCGAATACGCCCGGGCGACTGCAACCTCGCCCGTCCCCCCCAGGGCCCGTAGGGGATGGACGGTCGCCGCCAAAGAGTGCGAAGGTCTCCTCATGACGAAGATACCACCGCTTCGGATCAAGGACGTGATGACGCGCTCCGCACATTCGATCGCGCCCAACGCGACGCTCAGAGCAGCGAAGGAGCTCATGCAATATCACACGATCCGACACCTCCCGGTGGTCCAGGATGACCGTGTCGTGGGCATCTTGAGCCTCGGGGATCTCTACGCGATGGAGAGCATCATGGAGATGGACCCGGAGGAAACCGAGGTGGCCACCGCGATGTCCCCCGATCCATTCACCGTCGAGGCCGAGACCCCTCTCGGTGAGGTCGTGCGGGCCATGGCCCGAAGACGCATCGGCTCAGTCCTCATCACGCGAGATGGTCGACTCGCGGGCATATTTACGGCGACCGACGCGTGCCGACTCCTGGGCGACCTCCTACACGGCAACGTGTTCGCCTAATCTCGCAATCTCGACCGACACCGCCGATGGACCGCTCCCCTGCTCCATGAAGAACGAAACGATTCGGAAGCTGCTGGCCATCAACGACACCTTCTACTCAAAACACGCGCTCGCCTTCGATCGCACGCGGCGAGCCCCATGGCCAGGGTTCGAGCGCGTCCTGGCAACGATCAAGAGCGAAACCGAAGCCAAAGCCGAAACCGAAGCCAAAGCCGAAACCGAAGCCAAAGCCGAAACCGAAGCCAAAGCCGAAGCCGAAACCACCGGGGAGAGGGATCCGAACGCGAAGCAGAGCATCGCCCCGACGCCGGTGCCACGGATACTCGACGTCGGCTGCGGCAACGGGCGCTTCGCGCACGCCGCCTTCGACCACTTCCCAGCGGCTCACTACCTTGGACTCGACGCCTCCGCTTCGCTTCTCTTGGCGGCCGAGGCGGCGTTGCAGGCGAAAGTCGCGGCGGGTCAGGCGATCCTGAAGCATGCGAACGTCGTCGACGCCTGCGCTTGGTCCACCGCCACCGGGAACGACTACTTCGACCTCATCGTCCTTTTCGGCCTTCTCCATCATATTCCGTCGTTCGCTGCCCGTTTGACTCTGATCGAGCGCGCAGCAGATCGCCTCGCACCTCGTGGTGTCCTCGCGCTTTCGTTTTGGGCGTTCGATGCACGACGGGCCGTCCCCCTGGCGGCCCTCGACGCGGCCCTCGACGCGGCCGCAAGCGACATTGACGCGAACGACTTGGAACCCGGCGATGTGCTTCTCCCATGGGATGTGGGAGGCGCCTATCGATACTGCCATCTCGCCGATGACCGAGAGATCGATCGAGTCGCGGACGCGCTCGTCACCTCACACAAGCTTCGAAGCCTCGACCGGTTTCGCTCCGACGGGCGCTCGGGCGACGCCAACACCTACTTGCTCTTCGCCAAGACACGGGACACGGGCCTAAGCGACCCCGACGAGACCGAGTCCATTGCCGGCTCGGTGCTCTAGTGTTTTCCTATCGGTCGTCTGTTTCGAAGCCCCGATTCTCTTAGCCCTTTTCACAAAGAGAACTCTCGCTGTACCGAAGCCAAGGCTTTCTCAAGGCTGAGTCAGCCAATGCGAGCGAAAGAAGAGAGTGGAGCGGGAAGATGAAGGACAGTGAGACAGCGAGTTGGCGGCGAGGACGTGCACCGTGGACCATAGAGGCGATGATGGCGGTCGTGCTTGGATCGAGCGTGGCGATCGGCTGTGGAAGAGATGTCGAGAGCAACGACGTTATCCAGCAGAAGGTGGTCGCGCCAGCGACCGCGACGTCGGTCGCTCATTCAGGCGCTGATATCGCACGCGTCGGCGTCGGCGTGGGCATCGTGCCCTCATCAGACACCGCGACGACGCTGAAGGCGAAGGCGCATGCGGCAAACATTCGCGCGGCAGAACGAGTGTCAGAGCGAGTCTCAGAGCGAGTATCCTCGGTGCTTGGACGTCCGTCGTCACGCGCGACCGTCGTCGTCCATCTTCAAGGCGAGCCGCTCCAAAGCTACCAGAAGCTCGACGACGCAAAGCTGTTCGTCGAGGTCAAGGCCCTCGAGTCTCGCCAGGCGCGCTTCGTGACGCGCGTCGAGCGACAATGGCCCGGCGCGAGAGTCATCGCGCGCACGCGTCACCTCCTGAATGCAATCTTCGTCGAGATCGATCGCGATCAGATTCCTACGCTCGAGGCCGACCCCGATGCCGTGCGCGTTGTCGAGGTCAAGGACTATCAGATGTCCCTCTCCGAGACCGTACCGTATCTCGGCGGTACCGCCGCGCACGCCGCCGGCTTCGAAGGCGTTGGCATCCGGGTCGCCGTCATCGACAGCGGCATCGACTACCACCACGCTGCGCTCGGCGGCTCGGGTCTGGTCGAGGACTACGACGGCGACGATCCCACCATCGTCGAACCCGGAAGCTTTCCGACCGCAAAAGTGGTCGGCGGCACCGACTTCATCGGCAGTGAATGGCCGCGCGGTCCGCTCGCCCCCGATCCCGACCCGCTCGACGACGGTCCAGGTGGCGGCCACGGAACGCACGTGGCCGATATCATCGGTGGCAACCTTGGCGTCGCACCCGGCGCTTCGCTCTACGCACTAAAGGTCTGTTCCTCGGTGGCCAGCTCATGCAGCGGCGTCGGCCTCGCGCAAGCGATGGAGTTCGCCGTCGATCCGGACGGCGACGGACGAACGAACGACCACGTCGACATCATCAACATGTCGCTCGGTTCGGACTATGGGCAACCCTTCGACGACGATCTCAGCCTCGCCGTCGAGCGCGCGAGCGCGCTCGGCGTCCTAACCGTGTCGTCGGCGGGCAACGGCTCCGATCGGCCATTCGTCGCCGGCACCCCCGCCGCAACCCGAAGCGCGATCTCGGTCGCGCAAACGCAGGTCCCCTCCGCCCACTTGACGTTCATGACCGTCGACCTGCCCACCGACCGTGCCGGCGAGTATATGGCCGTCCCACAACGGTGGTCGGGAACGCTGGAGAGCACTTTGAGCGGTCCGGTACAATATGCCGACGGTGAAGGCGGCAACCTCAACGGTTGTGAACCCTTCGCGGAAGCATCCCTCGCCGGTCGAATCGTCTACGTCGACCGCGGTGCCTGCAACTTCAGCAACAAGATACGTCATATCGAAGAGGCGGGGGGCATACTCGGAATCATCGGCTTGGTCACCCCGGGCGAACCGTTCTTCGGCTCGTTCGGCGGCGGTGACGCGATCAGTATCCCCGGCTACATGATCAGTCAGGCCGACGCCGACATCCTACGCGGCGGAGACGCTGTGGTCACCTTCGACCCGAACAACATCAAGTCACTCGCAGGGTCGATGGTTTCGAGCTCGTCGCGCGGCCCTCGCAATTACGATGTCATGATCAAGCCAGACGTCGGTGCTCCTGGTGCATCCGTCTCCGCGCTCGTCGGCACCGGAGACAACACATCCGCCTTCGGCGGCACGTCGGGCGCATCTCCGATGGTCGCCGGTGCGGCCGCCGTGCTCCTCGAGGCGCGCATGCTCCAGCATCGCCGCCCTCTGCCTTTCGAGCTCAAAGCACTCCTCGCCAATACCGCCGAGGAAACGATCGCCAACGACCAGAGCGGTGTACCGGCCGCCGTGACGCGCGTCGGCAGCGGCGAGGTTCGCCTCGACCGCGCCATCGTCTCGCCCGTCGCAGCCTGGGACGACGAGAACGGCACACCGTCGCTGAGTTTTGGCTTCCACGATGTTTCGGATGACGTCCTCGTCCTTCGGAAGCGAGTCCGCGTTCGCAACTACACGGCGCGAACGCGCAATTTCGAGGTGCGGTGGTCCTACCGTCACCGAGAAGATGATATCGGCGCCGTCGTTCTTGATGTGCCGAGCACGATCCGCGTCGAGGCACAACGTGATGCGGTCTTCGAAGTCGCCCTCTCGATTCACGCGTCCGCGCTCCCAAGCAACGCGATGAGCTCGGGCGTGGAAGGTGCCAATCCAGCGAGCCTAACCTCGAACGAGTTCGACGGGGATATCTTTCTCGACGACGGACGCAGCCCGGTCCATCTTCCGTGGCACGTATTGCCACGCAAGTCGGCTTTCGTACGCACCAACCGCGATCGCATCGAGCTCGACACGGACGGTCAAGATCGCTTGACGCTCACCAACGCTGGCCAAGAGACGGCCCAGAACGAAGTCTTCAGCCTCGTCGGATTGAGCCCCAACCTCCCGGGTGGTGCTGCAGGCGCGCAAGAACCAACGCCCGACCTCCGTGCCTTCGGGGTTCGCACCGCGACGGTGGGCGAAGGCGTATGCGGTCCGTCGACGTCGTTCGTGTGGCGCTTCGCGTTCAACAGTTGGGAGCGGCAGACGCACCTCCTGCCTGTGAATTTTGGCGTGCGCCTCGACATCGACGGCGACGGAACCAACGACTTCATCGTGCGAAGCGCAGATCTCTCGGACCTCAACGGAAGCAGCACCGACGGCCGACAGATCACGCTCGTCGAAGATCTCGCCCAAGATGAAACCGTACGCGCGGGCTATGTGGAGCATGCGATGAACACCGCGAACACGATCCTCCAGATCTGCGCCGAGCAGGTTGGACTCTCACAGGCCGACCTGGGTCTCACCCACATCAAGGCCACCGTGACCGCAACCGACACGATCTCTGGAGGCCCCGGCGACCGGATAGCCAACCTCACGCTGATCCCCGGTGGCGAGGAATTCGTAGGCAACGTCGACGATATTCCCGCCGGCTCATCGGGGACTCTGCAGATTCAAGATCTAGGTCCTCTCCTCGGCACAACGCCCGAGCTCGGCATCATGGTCGTGACCAATTCGGACCGCGGCGAAGGCCTTCGGGGTGGCGCAACTCAAGACACAGAGACGCTCCTCCTGCTCCTGCCAAACGTCTTCTTGCCCGAGTAAGGTTCGGCCACGCTCCTACCTAGATCGGGCCCTAAGCAAACGTATTGATCAACCGTCCTCGAACCCCTTCCGGAGGCCGCACCGGGGACGACGGCGCAACCGCATCAGAATTCGGCGTCGACTGCACCGCCGCCGCAGCGACCGAAGGCGTGGCACTCACCTCCGGCGTGGGTGCTTCCTTCTTCGGCTGCGTCCGCGCGCGCTGCGTCAAGCTGGTCGCCACGCTGTCGCTGCAGTCACCTCCGACAATATTGAGTCCCATCGTGTTTCCCTCCTCGAGCTGTGAACAATCATGGTCCGCGAGGGCGCATGGCCCCGTCTACCCCAACCGGTGATGCCGCGGCGGCGAAAGGCCGATGCCATGTAGGCCGACCTCATCGTAAGACGCCGGGCTGCAACCAACACAACACCCGACCCCCGATTCTGATTGGCTCGGCCGGGCAGGTGCGCGCATCCGCGTCGGCTACGACCTGGCCAGAAGGCTGTGTGGTGACCGCTCATATCGTACGCTCACGGTGTCTCGCTACGCTCCCGGAGAATGGCCTCGGGTGAGTCAGAGCAGCCCGCAGTCAAGCATCGAGCCCTCCAGATGGCGCAGAACAAGCTGCGCGCACTCGAGCTTCCGACCTACGTCAATCGCGAGCAGGTTCTCTTCGGTCGTCTGCGTCTCGAGCTCGGACCACACGCGCGGGTCACCGGTCTGAAGTCGCTTGACGAGCTCCACACATTCGCAGTCCTCGGGCACGACCGCCTGTGTTTCATCCCGCCTTCGCCCGTCCGTTTCTGCGGTCCGATCGCCTTCTTCGACGTCGTTCGCACCGCAGATCTTGCGACCCGCGTCGCTGCACATTGGCGCGCCCTCATCGAGCGAACGAGCGCTGCCCTAGGTCGCGCCCAGCACTACTACCCAAACGCGCGCCTCGATCCCGACACTTGGACCCTCAACACCGTCGTCAAAACAGCGGGCGGAGAATCGAAGCTTCGGATTCAAGTCCGCGAACAACGGGTGGGTATCCAACTCGCCTCGCTCGATGGCGTCGCATGGGATGCAACCACCCTCGGTACGCTCAGCACCTGGCTGGACGAAGACCCAGTCCTGCATGACGCGGGCATCACCGAGCAATTCCTGGCGGACGCCCGCAAGAAACGACGTGACGCGCAGGTAACAGAAAACGAGTCGACCGAGATAGATCTTCGCAAGTTTGGCCTGGAAGAACTCCAGTCCGAGGCATTCAAAGAAACGCTTCCGCCCTTGGCGCCCCCGCCAGCCCTGCGTCATTTTGCGACGACACCGCCGAACATCGAGATGCCTACCGGGCCTCTCCCACCGGCAGCGAATCCGACCCGTCCCGAGAGAATTCGTGGCGAAGCGACGACCGAAACGAGTGTCCCCGGCGTCGAACCACTGGTCGGCTTGATTCCCGAGCTGACGCCCGAGGAGTCGTCGGATGTCATTCTCCAGCTTGGTACGCAGGACTTCGTCAACGATGCGACCGTCGCCCCGCCCGTGGTGCGCCTGCCTCGACTCCGGGTCGAATCACTCGTCGCGACCATCGCGGTCGGTCAGCAAATTCAGAGTCGAGTGCCCATCGTAGACATCACCCTCGAAGGCATCTTCCTCAGCTTCGCGACCGACGCGCTCCCGCCCGTCGGCCTCGAAATGCGCATTCTCTCACCGACCGGCCACAGCGTATCGGGACGCGTCGTGCACACCAGAAACGGTACCGAAGGCACCCTGCTCAAGACGGGAAGCGGCGCCGGCGTTCAACTCAACATCGGCCCCGCCCTCGCGCGCCGCCGGGCAACCGAACACCTCGAGTCCACGCCCACCCGCAAATGCTGGCTCATCATGGTCGACAGCGATCTCGAACGCGCCTCCGCCCTCGCTTCGCTCGCAAGAAGTGGCGTCCACACGATCCACGTGGCGCACGATGTGCTCGAAGCCGTCTGCTTCCTCCATGAATCCCACATCAACGCGCTCATGATCGGTAACACCTTCGCTGGTGCCTCAT
Source organism: Deltaproteobacteria bacterium (assembly GCA_016713425.1). Lineage (GTDB taxonomy): Bacteria > Myxococcota > Kuafuiibacteriia > Kuafuiibacteriales > Kuafuiibacteriaceae > JADJPE01. Next base: position 1,316,155 of record JADJPE010000005.1, read on the forward strand.
GGGAAGAAGTCACAGAGTCATTGGCCATCGACCGACACAACATCGAAATTGTCGTACGGTAGGTCGGCGCTCTTCAGTGAATGGCTTTGACCAAATCGAGGTCTTCGACTCGCGTCTTGTACTCCGCCGTATACATGAAATCTGAGGCGACGCTGTAGATCGTCTTCGACCCAGCTCTGATCTGACCAGCCCAGTACGTCGTATTCGTTGGCTCACGCCCAAGAACGCCTCGGTAGAGTCCGTCGACGAGGTACTCTGGCGTATGCGTCGCCACGATGGTCGCATACTCCTGCGTGTTCATGAACTGCTGAACGACTTGGCTCGGCGTCCAACTCGACTCGATTTGATTCGACCAGTACGTCACGCGCTCCGACGTAGGCGTACGCAGGAGCAAGTATGTGTAGAGACCACGAACGTAGTCTTCGATCATGCCTCGGCGCGACAGGCCAAGCGCGCGTCCGTTCACGGAAAGGTCACCGCAGTCTCGCGCTCGGTAGGCTGGAATCGCGGATTCGGTGCGTGCAGCGGCGCTGTCGCTGGGGCAGTATTTGAGGCGTGCCATCTGCTCGCTATTGTTCTGCGATCGAACGCTGAACATGTAGTTCTGGTCGACGTCGATCATCGCCGGGAAATAGACGGGCACGGACCCATTCGCGCTCAGATGAATCGCCGTCTTCTGAGCGTACTCGACGAATCGCCGCCTTTGGGTGTCTTTAGCCGCAATGAACTGCATCGTCGTCGGGAGTGAGTTCCGAACGGATGCAAGACAGCCGTTCGTCAGGCCGCTCGTATTCGGCGAGTAGACGTATTGCTGTTGATGGCCGTAAGAGGTCGGGTTGCCGCAGTAGTGTGCACCGTCGAGCTCCAGGAAAAGTGGTAGACCCGCCGGATTGTAGGAGATGCGGTTGTAGTGACCGTGTCCCCACACGTTATAGATGCGGTTCCTCTGTGCACCCGTCGAGATCATGCACAAATCGTCGCCAAGGGATGTCGAGTATCCGACCTTGTTGACGTCCTTCTGATTGATGCACGGAAGGCCACTTGACTCGACCGCAATACCATTGCGAACGCTGTACCGGTCTGTGTCGACGACGGCCTTGATAAAGTCGATATGCGGCTTCATCCATCCGGAAAGGGTCGTCTCCGAACCGATGTAGAGGCTTGGTCGAACGCGGCGGAGTGCCTTTGCAAAATCAGTGATCGCAGCAACCTTCATCGTCCTGAGATCCGTCATGGTGATATGGATACTCTTCGCGCCGGCATCGATGCCACGGGTTGCGAGCCACAACTGCCAAAGGATTCCCATTTCCTTCTCGAGGCTTGGCACGCTGTTCCGCCCGGATGGCGCCGCATACCAGCGCTGATCTCCATTTGCTGGGTCTCGGATCGCTTCATAGCTGAAAGCAAGGGAGGTTTGAGTGCCCGCCGCGATGCGGTCGATGGTGGCGAACCCTCGACCAGCGTACCCTGACGCTGCCTTTCGAAGAGATGCATTGACGTTGATCGTGATCTGACTCGCTTCATCGAGCACGATTTCCGGCACGACAAACTCGACCGTCGAAGACGAAGCAGCCGACACCGAAGCCAGATTGCTGAACTTCGAATCGAGCGCTTGCGTGTACGTCATCTTCGTACCGTTCGCGTTTCTTGGTCGGTCATCCTTCTGCATCGGCGGGATCCATGCGAAGACGGCCCAACGGATGTACCGACAACCGAGCTGGTACATGGATGATATCTGGTTGGCTTCGCAGTTGTGGCAATAGCAGGAACGCCGGAAAAGCGCATCGCGGTTCGCTTCAAAACGGACGCGCTCGGCACTTGCGAGGAACTCGCGCTCGATGGTCTCGACAGAGGTGCCAGCCACCAAACGCGACGCGACGCTCGAGACCTCAGTGGTGCCGCCTTCCCGGCGGAGCGCCCCGCGATAAATGTCCTTGGCTAATTCACTGGCGCTCGTGGTCGTGAGGAGGTCTTCGCTGCTCGCTTCGTCGGCGTCGTCATAGGGCGGGTCCGCGCCGCAGCCCAAGAAAGACGCTGAGGCAAGGACGATGACCATAGAACAAGAAAGGAATACCGGTCGGGCGGAAAGACAGAGTAGAGAAAATGTGTTTGATGTTGGGTGCAGCATGAGTCCGGCCTCTCGCAAGGCCTGTGCCGCCCCAAAGCGGTGAACGGCCTAAGCTCCAAAGCACCCAAGCACCGAGGATCTGTCGCCGGGAGCGTACGGACCCCACGAACCGCCCGATATCCAGAAGTGTCAGCGCACATGAACGCGTTTGTTTGACGAATTGCTGCGCGTCTTTAAGAGTGAGCCCCGATGAATCTGCTGCGGATAATCCTCTCCATCCTTCTTCCCCCGCTCGGCGTGTTCCTACGGGTCGGTATCGGCGGCGCCTTCTGGTTGAACATCTTGCTTACGCTCCTGGGCTATATTCCCGGCTTGGTGCACGCGATCTGGGTCATTGCGCGTCGAGCCGAGAAATGAAGTTGGATGGCGTCTTCTCTCACACATCGGCTCACCCACCGACTGCCTACCCGACACCACTCCTCAAGGAAGCTGCCATTCGATGAAGACTGCGCTCATCAAGTTCACGGCCGCGACAATGACGCTCTGGGCGCTCTTCGTCCTCCTCAATGGTTTGATGGCCTTTGAGGTTTCGACTGCACTGGGAGTCGGACTCTGGGTTTACGGGCTCATCCTTGGGGGCGCAAGCGTGGCCCTTTGGAGACAACATCGCTGGGCCCGCCTCGTCGCAGGTGCACTCATCGGACTGCTCTTCTTGGGCGCCCTGATCCTCGCCATAGCCTTCGAGGATGTCCGCTCGGTGGCCGCGATCTACGCCGCCATCGGGGCGAGTCAGGCCATTCTCCTCTACGTGGCGAGCCGCCCGGCCAAAACGTAGCGAACCGGCGCGGGCACGCCGGCGGGTACGTACGCCTCGTCTTTGCCAAGTTCTTGCCTCGGATTCCACCGCTCAGTTCGTCGACCCGCGCTCCCTCCGCGCAGCGTTCGCTGCACGCGACACGAGATCGCACGTGATCAGCGATGGGTCGATCCCCCCATGCCAGGGATCGATATCACTGGGCGTTCAAGCGGATCGGTGTTCTAGACGCCAGATCTTTCGCTACGGTCCGAAAGCCATGAATCGCTCAGAACACGCGCAACCTGTGACACGACGCGGAAACCACACCCCGGACATCACGAGGTCGAAGTACTCGTCAATGGCGAGGCAATCGCCGCGGGCGGGTTCGAAGTTGTCCCAGGTCGACCGCGCATCACGTCGCAGGACTGAGCGAGGACCTAGGATGATATGTCGCGTGCCGAGCTGCAGCTCTAGAACCTGGGCTTGACAATTGTGGGCGTATGTTCATAACCTCCTCCGAGGTTGAAGAAGTGTCGCGCCCGTTCAGTCGCCGACGAATCGCCGGTCGACCTGCCGCATCCGTCTACAAGCCGATCGGCATCCCGGTGCGTGAGCTTGAGGAGGTCGTGGTGAGCCTCGACGAGTTCGAGGCCATTCGGCTGGCGGATCTCGATGGGATGTACCAAGATCAAGCGGCCGAAGAGATGCGCGTCTCCCGCGCGACCTTTGGCCGAATCATCGACTCGGCGCACCGAAAGGTCGCCGATGCGATCGTGCACGGAAAGGCGCTGCGCATCGAGGGCGGGCCCGTGCAGATCGACGGACGTCGCTGCTGTCGCGTCCACGACGAGAATAAGGAGTGAGCCTGCCTCAGGCCAACCTCCACCGAACCCTCACGTCGCCCGATCCCTCGAGCCCATCCGGGTAAGAGCCGTGCTCGACCGCACCTCTCGCATGAGATCGTCGCTCTTCACAATCCTCGCGTTGGCTGCGAGCTCCGTCCTGAGCGAAGGTTGCGTCGATCAACGCTGCTACGAACAAGCCGACTGCGTCGCGCCGAGAATCTGCTCGGCGAGCGGTCAATGCGTCTTCGAGTGTACGACGTCCGGCGATTGTCCATCAGGTTTCGACTGCGAAGACCATGTCTGTGAACCGTCGAGCTCTTTTCCTCTTACGTGCCCGACCGACATGGTGGCGATCGCGAACGCATTCTGCATCGATCGCTACGAGGCATCGCGATCCGATGCGACCCGGACCTCCGCCGGAACGGACGAGTCGTCCGCGGTGAGCGCCCCAGGGGTCCTGCCATGGCAAGTCGCGAACAACGCAGCCGCCGAGTCCGCATGCGTAGCCAGTCAGAAACGGCTCTGCAGTCCTGCGGAGTGGCAGCGCGCATGCGCCGGACCCGATCGCACGCTCTATGCCTACGGTCAGAGCTACGACCCGACGGTCTGCAATGGCATCGACACGCACGAGCGTGACTCATTCCACCTCATGCCGACCGGATCTCTCCCGGACTGCAAGAACGCATGGGGCGCCTTCGACCTCAACGGCAATCTCTGGGAGCACGTTGCAGGCGGCAGCGACCGAACCGTGCGCGGCGGCGCCTACAACTGCAGCGACTCCGCCACCCTTCACCGGTGTGACTACGTGCCAGGCTCATGGGCGCCCTCGGCCAGAGGATTCCGCTGCTGCCGGGACAGGGGACCACCGTGAAGTCGCACGACCGCATGACGCCCGGCCTTCGCATGACGCCCGGCCTTCGCATGACGCCCGGCCTTCGCATGACGCGCAGCCTTCGCACGACGCGCGGCCTTCCCATGAGGTCGGCCCGCGCAGGAGCGCTGCTCAGCCTCGACCGGTACCCACACGCAGAAGGGTACTTCGATGCAAACAAGCCCGACACGAAGAGACGTGACATCTTGGTCAGACTCTCGGCCAGCGGCTTCAGTCCTCCCGTCTCAGGCATGAAGGCCGGAGCAACCTACGAGTATGCGGCTCGGTCCTCTACGACCGCACCGTACAGTTACCGGGAGCACAGGGTGCTGCTCAAGATCGCGTGGACGTTCAGCGCAGATCCGTGGACACCGCGCGCTGTATCTCCTCCGGGGCACATCCCACTCCCTCAGGAAGCCTGGTCGTCGGGCTTCGAAGAGCGCATCCAGGACCTCCTCCGCCAGGACGAGGCCGCACAGCGGAGTTCCTCATGCGTGGAGTAGGATCCGTCGACGCTCGGGGACGCCGCGCGGTCGCTGTCTCGTCCTGGCCGATCGCGCTCCGAGACGCCGGTCTGTTCGTCCTCTTCACAGGCATGCTGGCCATCGTCACGAACGCGTTGCGAGAGGACGGGCTCCCGTGGGTTCAGAAGGAGGCCTACGAGATCCTCGTACCCTGCCCGGAAACGACCGGAGAGACTACGGCCGTTCGACCCGACACGCCACTCTTCCTCGACGCTCGCGTGCTCATCATCGACGGCCGTCACTCGCGCGACTTCGAAAAGTGGCACGTCGAGCGCGCGATCAACATCCCCTTCGACTATCTCGAACCAACCCCTTCCGACGTCATCGATCGCACGGCGTCGTCGCGCGCACGCGAGGTGCTCGTCTACGGCGACGGCAAGGATCCCGACTCCGGCGAACAGCTCGCACGAGAACTCGCCGGAAAGGGGATCCGGAATGTGCATTTCGTGGCCGGAGGCGCACCTGCCATCATGGCCATCACGAACGTCGCGGATCCGAGGGCAGCACCGTGAAGTCCGTATTCGACTGGCCAGGTCATCGGCTGATCGCCCTCGGCGCCAGAATCTATCTGGCCGCAGTCTTCCTGGCCGCCTGCCACCACAAGATCCTCGATCCGAGGGCGTTTGCGTTGGACATAGCCACGTACCAAATTCTGCCGCTCCAGCTTGTCAATCTGATGGCGATCGTCTTGCCCTGGATCGAGCTCGGTGCGGCGCTGGCGCTGTTGGCCGCGTGGCGAACACGCGCGGCCGCGCTCCTCATCACGGGAATGATGGTGATGTTCACTGTCGCCATTTCGGTGGCACTGGCAAGAGGACTCGACATGTCGTGCGGATGCTTCGCGTCGAAGACCGCCACGGAGGACCCGATCTCCTGGCACACGATCGTGCGCGACCTGGGATGGATGATGCTCGGCCTCTACGTCCTCCTGTTCGACCGAACTCCGCTCGGCATCGATGGCTGGCACCAATCCAAAGGGCACCGTTGGAAAGGGAAGGAAAGGAATCGCCACGCAATGACAAGACAAACGAAGAAGACTCGGGATCGGATCCGGATGATAATTTTTCTCGGGTTCTCGGTCACCCTCCTCGTCGGGGCCTTCACGCCACCGGCCTTCGCCCAAGCACCACGCTGTGAGGCCCTCGCCCCAGAGCACGAGAAGACCAAGCGGATGCTCTTCGCAGAGCTGCACCCGTACGATGGATGCGACGAGACCTTCGAGCGCTGTCTCGCGACGAAGTCCCCGCATCCCGCAGTGCTGCGACAGGCCGCCGACGTCTGCCGACTCATCGCATCCGGCAAGAGCCGTGACGAGATCGGACGCGCGCTCATCAAGCGGGCCCAAAGCCTCCTGCCCGGAGGAAAGAAGGCCTCCTTCCTTCTTGACGAGGCCACCATCGCGGGCGACCCCAATGCGCCGGTTCAGGCCGTGGTCTACGCCTGTGCCCGCTGTCCCTTCTGCAGAGTCGTCGTCCTCGCCTTGTACCGTGAGGTGACCGAGGGCTCACTCAAGGGCAAGGTGAGGCTCTACTTTCAGCCGTTCCCGCTCAAGAGCCACGAGGGTTCTATCGAAGGGGGCTTAGGCATGCTCGCCGCCGCATCTCTCGGAAAGTTCTGGCCCTTCCTCACGAGACTGTACGAGGACTACGACGCGTTCAGCGCCGAACGCCTGTCACAGTGGGCCGTCGAAGTGGGCATGGATGAGGCGACCTTCAAAGAGACGATGGCCAACCCCATCACCCGCGAGACCCTGGTGGCCTCGAAGCAAGAAGGCCTGCGGAATATGGTCGATGGCACTCCCGCGGTCTTCATCGACGGGCGCAGGTACGTCTACGAGCTTCAGCCATCCGTCATCACCGACGTCCTGCTCGAAGCCCACGAGTCGGTGATCGCAGCTCGGAGAAAGCAATGAACGGCATCGAACCCTCCCCCGAGACCTTCCAGTCGGACTCGCTGATCGCGGGCACTCAGGCCACGCTCGAGTCCATGGCGACCTCGGCGCATTCGCAATGTCTCTTGTGTGGCCAAGCGAATCCGCTCGGTTTTCACCTGACTTTCCGCGTTCAACCCGACAACTCAGTCGCCGCGACGTTCCTCTGTCGTGAGGTCTTCCGGAGCTACTCCGGAATCCTCCACGGGGGCGTCATCTCGGCGCTCCTGGATGCGGCGATGACGAACGCGCTCTTCTCGAAGGGCGTGGCAGGAGTCACGGCCGAGCTCACAGTCCGCTTCCTGGCGCCGGTGGCCCTCAATCGCTCGGCCGTCGTCCGCGCCTCGCTCGAACGCGAAGCTCACCCCCTTTACTGCCTCAGGGCCGAACTCGCGCAAGAGGGAGAGCTCATGGCCCGTGCTAAGGCCAAGTTCATGGCAAAGCGCGACCTGTAGTAGGGCACTCCATCCGATGTGCCCATTCGGTCGCTGATCTCGATCTCAATCTCAATCGTCCAGGTATCGAAGCTCCGAGACGTCACTCCTGACCTCGCAGACCTGACCTCCCGCGCCGGACTTCGCAGACCGGAAGCCACCGATGAACAACAGCCGGTTCTCGATCGCGTCGTGAAGCAGCGATGCGTGGGACCGAGACAGCGACTCGCTGCCAAGTGTCGCATGGGGCGAGACAGCGGCTGGCCCTTACGCGCCACGGGCTAGATACCATCATTCGATACGCCATTTCGAACCCGGGGGCATACGGCCCTGGGGAGTGGTCAGAGGAAAAACAGATCGATACGACCGCGTACACCATCGGCCGACGCGTCACCTATTCGAATCTGTATTATCTCAGCGACGTCGGCACCGATGGTGCCAACGATCCAACGCCAGGACGCCTATACAACTTCTACCGCACTGGAGCATCCCGTCATTACTTGATCTCGGATGACTGGGGAGAGACTTGGCGGCAGGGAGGCGTCCTGATGTTCTCGGATGACGAAGACGTCGAGGGTCGCTTCAAGAACCCCTATCACCAGTTCAAGAGCAACGGCAAAGATGAGATTCATTACATCTTTAACGATGCGCATCCACGGGTCGAGGCAATACACAACCGCGTCTACCACGTGTCGCTCAAGGGCGGAGACGTTCGTCGCTCGGACGGTGCCCCCTTCCAGAAGCTGAGTGATGCTCCGGCCGGTGTTCCGAACGATCCGATCGCGTACTCGGAGGTCGCCGGCACCATCTCCGAGGTCTTTCAGCCAACCATTTCGGAGATGGACGATGCGTGGGTCTCGGACCTTGAGATTGATCCAGACGGCGCGCCCTATCTCGCGTTTTCAGTACAAATCGATGGCTTCTCCGACGACGGCGGCATCCTACCGGTCGGACAAGGCGGCTACGACCACCGCTATTACTATTCGCGCTGGACCGGTTCCGCGTGGTCGACGGCCCAGATGGCGTATGCTGGCACTCGGCTGTATCCGATCGAAGACGACTACACGGGCAACGTGGCGCTCCATCCCGACCGCGCAAATGAGGTGTACATCTCGACCGATGTCGACCCAATCACGCAGGCACAGCTGATTGGTGCGGACGGCAAGCGTCACTACGAGATCTTCCGAGGTCGAACCGCGGACCTTGGGGCGACGTGGCGTTGGTCACCGGTCACGTTCAACTCGGAGGTCGATAACCTTCGACCTGTCGTGCCAGACTGGGACGCAGCGAATACAGCGCTCCTTTGGGTTCGAGGGACGTACACCACCTTCGTCGACTTCGATACCTCGCTTCAGGCGTTGATCAACCCTGTCATTCCAACACCTGTCCGTGTGCTTGCTGTCGACTTTGGCGCCGCGGGGCAAGCCGTGCAGGCCGGCTACGAACCGTTCACACGCCCAGCGGTTCCCGAACAACCGGGTCCGCAAAGCGAGTCTTTTGACAGTTGCGCCGTGGCGAATGCGGGCGGAATCACGGTGACCGTAGGCGGGGGAGACGTCGGGTTTAGAGACCGCGCGCTTTCCGCCGTCGTTCCGCTTCGTGACCTCGTCGACGATTTCGTCTTCCTCGAGGACGGGATGACACTCACCTTTGGAAACCTACCGGCCGACGACTACCAACTCGTCTTGTACAGCCACGACACCGAGCACGCACAGCGACAGTTCAACATTACCCGCGATGGCATCGTCATCGGCATGATGACGCCGGCGACGGGCGCCAAGCCACTAGGTGTGAACGGTGGCGATCGCGCGGATTCACCGGTCGGGGTCTCTGCGTCGCGCGTAACGTTCATCGCAGACGGACAGCACGACGTAAAACTGACCTTTTCCGCGACCGGTGTCGGTGGAGCCCACATGGTCCTCAACGGCTTCGAGCTCAACGTCCTCCATTCGGATCCGTGATGACCTTGAGCGTCATTGTCTCATCCGTCGCGCGACAACGGTCTGGTGCGGCAGAACCCGTGGTTGGGTCTCGAGAAAAGAGTGTGGCCCATAGGCGATTCGGGGCTTTCGAAACGAGACGTTGCGTTGAGTCTTCTCGCCTGGAATCTTCGCCTGTACTCGCGCGGTGGGCGCACCTTGCTCTGGTACACATTGATTTGGTCACTCCGCTCGTTGACTCCGGCGCCATCTGGGCACTTGTTATGGCCCATGCATCGGATCGCCTTTGCCGCGCTGCTGGCCTTCGCGACGGGCTGTGCTTCAGCCCACCAGGCCGGCGATCCGCGACCGATCCCCCCGCTCCTCGCAGACCTGGCCCCGAAGCCGGCCGCTTCGCCCAACGCGACGCCGAGGGTGGTCACCGGACGCGGCCCCCTTTCGCTCGTGGACGCACAACGGCTGGCTCTCGCCCAAAACCCCGCCCTGGCGGCAAGGTCGACCGCGGTGCAGGCCCGGGTCGGCGAGGCAAAGCAGGCCCGAGCCATCCCGAATCCGGAGCTCGAGCTCACGGCTGAAGATCTGGTCGTCGGTGGTGCTGGTGGCGGCGGTGGTGGCGGCGGCGTCGACGCGCAGCCAGTGCAGCTCACAGCCGCGCTCACGCAACCGATCGAGTTGGGCGGAAAGCGCGGGGCGCGAATCGCGGCCGCGCAGCACCGGCGCGTCGAGGCCGAGCTCGAGCTCGAACGGGAACGTTTGCGCGTCTACCGCGAAACGTCCAAGGCGTTCATCGACCTGTTGGCCGCTCAACGCCGTGACGCCAACGCGGGCGAGATGGTCGTGTTGGCCGAGGAAACCATGCGCGTCCTCACCGCTAAGGCCGAGGCCGGCCGGACACCCGATTTGGAGATCAAACGAACGCGTGTGGCGCTGGCGCTGGCGCGCATCGAGCGCCGGAAGGCGGCACAGGCGCGCGACGCGGCGCGCCTGGCCCTGGCGACGCTCATCGGTCAATCGGAGCCTCAGTTCGAGCGTGCGCGGGGCGGATTCGCCATCCCGGATAAACTGCCCGACCTCGCCGAACTCCTCCCCAGGGTCGAGCACCATCCCGAACTCCGGCGGTGCCACACGGTGATAGCCAAGAAGCGCACGGAACTCGACGCGGCGCGAGCCGACGCGATCCCAGATGTATCGGTCGGCCTCGGCTACCGCTACCTAAAGGACGGAGCCCGAAGCGCACTGCTTGCGACCCTCGCCATCCCAGTGCCCCTCTGGGATCGAAACCAAGGCCGCGTCGACGCGGCGGGACACGAGATCGCCGGCGCGCAGCACGAAGCGGAGGCGGCCGAGCTCGAGCTCACGCGCGAGCTCAAGCAAACTGTTCGGGACCTCCACGCCGCTCACTTCGAGGTGCAGAGCCTGAGCCGTGAAGTGGTGGCCGAGGCTCGAGAGTCGTACGGCACGATCGTGGACGGGTATCGGCTCGGTCGGTTCGGCTACCTCGATCTCCTCGATGCGCAACGCACCTTGTTCGCGGCCGTCCAACAAGCGGTCGAGGCCCGCGCACTGTTCTTCAAAGCCGCCATCGACATGGAGGGCCTGGTCGGACAGAGCTTGTTCGATTGGACGGCCGATGGCGAGCAGACCGACAACGACCTTGGCATCCGCCAGGCGCTCGAGCATCCTCGCAACGCTGCCTTCGAGCCGGCCGAACCCGCAACCAAGAGTGAGTCGACACCATGAGAACTTGGCTACCTTTCGTCCTGTTTCTGACCGCCAGCGCCTGCCGGGAAGCGCCTTCCGCCGGGCCGGCCGCCCCGGAGCCGGCCGGATCCACGGTGCTCGAGTTGAGCGATGCGGCACGCGCCAGCTCCGGCATCGAGTTGGAGACGGCCGGCCCGCGGGAAGCGCGGGCACGCCTCGCAATCCAGGGGGACGTCAGCCTCCCGCCGGCTCAGCAAGCCAGCGTGGTGGCCAAGGTGCCCGGGGTGATCCAGAACGTGCGCAAGCGCGTAGGGGACAGCGCCAAGCGAGGCGAGATCCTGGCTATCCTCGAGAGCCGGGATCTGGCCGATGCCAAGATGGCTTATTTCGAGGCCGAGCACACCCTCGACTTTGCATCGAAAGCACTGACACGTGAAAAGCGTCTCGTCGACAAGGGGATCTCGTCACAGGAGGCGTACCAAGAGAAGCAACACGCGCTCGAGGAGGCCAAAGTGGCCCACGCCGGCACGCTGCAGCGTTTGAAGATCCTCGGTTTTCAGGAGGTTGAGCTTCACGATCTCAAGAAGGATCTCAAGCGCAACATGGCGACCTACCGGGTGCGGGCGCCGGTCTCCGGACAGATCATCAAAGAGGCGATCACGCTGGGCGCCTCGGTCAGCGCCGACGAAGAGTTGTTCCTCCTGGCCGATCTCGGCAGCGTGTCGATCAATGTCAACGTTCCTGTCAAAGAGATACGCGCCGTGCAGACGGGACTCCCCGTGAAAGTGTTTTGCACGCAAACCGACCTCGAGAGCCAGGGCAAGGTCACCTGGATTGGTGCCATCGCGGACCGCGCGACGCGTACCGTGCCGGTTCGAATCGAGATCGACAACGCCGACGGCAATTGGCGGCCGGGCATGGCAGCCCGGGTCGAGATCGAATCGAGTGCAGTGCCTCTGCCGGTCGCCGTTTCACCGGCCGCCGTGCATCAAATCGAAGGCAAGACCACACTGTTCGTGGAACAAGACGGCGGCGGGTTCGAGGCTCGGAACGTCGAGGTCGGCCATCAGGACGACCACGTGGTCGAGATCACCAGCGGGCTGCGCGCCGGGGAACGTGTCGCGTCAACCAACAGCTTCGTGCTCAAGGCCGAGTGGCTCAAACGAGAAGGGGGTTGAGATGCTCGATCGCCTCCTCGACTACGCCCTCGCCCAACGATTGATGGTCGTATTGGCGGGGTTGATCCTCGCGGCCGTGGGCGCTTGGCTCTATCGCGATATCCCGATCGACGCGTTCCCCGACATCTCGTCGCCTCAGGTCCAGGTGATCGTTAAAGCGCCAGGCATGGGGCCGGTCGAGGTCGAACAGCGCATCACCCACCCGATCGAAGTCCAGGTGCGAGGCATCCCCAACCAGACGATCCTCCGCTCGGTCACCAAGTATGCCTTGTCCGTCATCACCATCGATTTCGAGGACAACACCGACATCTACTGGGCACGCCAGCAGGTGGACGAGCGCATCGGTCGTGTTTTGTCGGAGCTGCCCGACGGCATCGAAGGCGGGCTCGCCCCGATCACCATGCCCTTATCCGACGTCTATATGTTCCTGGTCGAGAGCGAGGCACACAGCACACGCGAGCTGAGGTCGATTCTGGACTGGATGATCCGACCGCGCCTGCTCTCGGTGCCCGGCGTGGCCGACGTCAACGCGCTCGGCGGCGAAGTGCGCAGCTTCGACGTCCGGCCCAACCCGGGATTGCTGAGCGCCTACGACCTCACCATCGCCAACCTGGAACAGGCCATTCAGCAGAACAACCGCAACGCGGGTGGCGACCGCTTCGTCCGTCACGGCGAGGTGCTCCTGGTGCGTACGACCGGGCAACTGCAAACCCTCGAGGACATTCGCAACGTCACGGTCGCAACCCGGGACGGCGTCCCTCTCCACGTGCACGACGTTGCCGAAGTCGTCGACGGATCGCTCACCCGCTACGGCGGCGTCACACGCCACGGCCAGGGGGAAGGCGTGCAGGGCATCGTCCTCAACCGGCGCGGCGCGAACAGCCGTCGCACCGTCGATGGTGTCAAAGCGGCCCTGGAGGAAATCGCGACCAGCTTGCCCAAAGGAGTCCGCATCGAACCGTTTTACGATCGCTCCAAGCTCATCGAGCGGGCCGTAAGCACGGTGGAGAGTGCGTTGCTCCAGGCGATCGTGCTCGTCCTCGTGGTTCTCTTGTTGTTTCTCGGCCTGGGCAACCTGCGCAGCGCGCTCACCGTCGGCACGGTTCTTCCGCTCACGGTCCTCGGCGTCTTCATTCCGATGTACGTGATGGGTTTGACGAGCAACCTGATGTCGCTCGGCGGGCTGGCCATCGCCGTCGGCATGCTCGTCGACTCGGCCGTGGTCATGGTTGAAAACGTACACAGCGCGCTGGCTCGGTCGGACAGGACCCAAACCAAGCTCGAGGTCGTGCGCGCCGCCGCCAAAGAGGTGGCGACGCCGATGTTTTCAGCGGTCCTGATCGTCGTGGTGACGCTGCTTCCGATTGCGACACTCACCGGGCTCGAAGGCAAGTTGTTCGCACCGCTGGCCATCACGGTGGCTCTGGCGCTGGTGGTCTCGCTCGCGCTGTCGCTGACCTTCATCCCGGTCGTCGCCAGCCTCGTCATGAAAGAGAACGCGGAGCCATCGAGCCAACTGCTGCGGTTTTTTCTCCGGCCGTACCGGCCGACCATCACCTGGGTCCTGGCACATCGGTTCTGGGCCCTGGGCGGTGGCCTGGCCCTGTTGGTCGTCGCCGCGTTCGCGTTCCCCTTCGTCGGCCGCGAGTTTCTGCCCATGCTCGACGAGGGAACCACCGTCGTGCAGACCGAAAAGCTTCCGACCATCTCCCTCGCCCGCTCGCTCGAGATAGACGTCGCGGTGGAGAAAGCGCTGATGTCACTTCCAGAGATCGAGGGCGCAGTCACGCGCACCGGCTCAGACGAGTTGCGTCTCGATCCGATGGGGCTCAACGAAGCGGACATATTCCTGACCACCAAACCGCGGGCGCAGTGGTCCGTCGACGACCCCGAGGAGCTGCTCGCCAAGATGCGCGAGAAGCTCGACGCGTTCCCCGGGATGACCTACGGCTTCACCCAACCGATCGACATGCGCGTCTCCGAGATGTTGACCGGTGTGCGGGCCGCGGTCGCCGTGAAGCTTCGGGGTAGCGATCTCGACGAGCTCGAATCCAAGGCACAAGCGATCGAGGCCGTCATTCGCAAGACGCGCGGTGCCGTCGATGTGATGCGCGCCGCTCTTGGCGGGCAGAGCTACCTCACCATCTCGATGGACCACGCCGCCATGGGTCGGGTCGGGGTCTCGGGGGAGGCGATCAACGATCTCGTCACCGCCGCGATAGGCGGCCGGACCGTCACCGAGGTGATCGAAGGTATTCGGCGCATCCCCGTGCAGATCCGCTACCCAGAGGAGGCCCGGAGCTCGGCCGCCGCCATCGGTAACCTCCTGGTCCGTGGAGCGTCGGGCTCGAGCCACCGCCTCGATGGCCTCACCGAGATCACCGAAGAAGACGGACCGGTTCAAATCCAGCGGGAAGGGGGAGAACGCCAGGTGGTGATCCAGGTGAACGTCGTCGGCCGGGATGTGGTCAGCTTCGTTCACGAGGTTCGCGAGAAGCTCGACGCCACGGTCGCCTTGGCTCCCGGGTACTACGTAACCTTCGGCGGCCAATTCGAAAACCAGCAACGCGCCGCTGACCACCTGAGCGTGGTCATCCCGGCGGCCATCGGCCTCATCCTCCTATTGCTGTTTCTGACGTTCAATTCGCTGCGCCAGGCCCTACTCATCCTCTTCAACATCCCCCTCGCGCTGGTTGGGGGCGTCCTCATCCTGCTGGCCAGCGGCTATTATCTGTCGGTGCCAGCGTCGGTCGGCTTCATCGCGCTGCTCGGCATTGTCATTCAGAACGGGGTCGTGCTGGTCACGTACTTCAACCAACTTCGAGCGCGGGGCGCGAGCGTCGATGAGGCCATTCGCGAAGGAACCGAGCGCCGTTTGCGGCCAGTTCTCATGACCGCGCTGTTGACCATCCTCGGGTTGCTGCCGCTGCTCATCGCGACCGGGCCGGGTTCCGAAATCCAGAAGCCGTTGGCTCTGGTCGTGGTGGGTGGCGTATTCACCTCGACGGCGCTGACGCTCGTGCTCCTGCCGGCGCTCTACAGCTGGCTCGAACGCCGAGCGGAGTCGAATGTCACCGGCGGCGGATCTAGGCACGTAAGTTAAGTTGGAGATTGTCGGGAATCGGAGGCTCCGTTGACCGGTGGACGGAGACCGAGGTCTCGCAGCGTGCGGGGGTGAACAGCCCTGGCCGTCACGCAGACGCTCACTCGCTCATGTTGACCTTGCCCCGGACCCACGAAGTCACGGGCGACGACGGGCGACTCTTCGACGCCGTCGCCGCAATCCTCGATGTGTGCGTGACCGCATCACGTACGAAGGCCAAGCCGCCGTCCAGCTTGAGGGACCCATCGAACACCCATTGCGAGCGCGACGGATTGCCCCGTTGGACGTATCTGTTCAGGCCCCCTGTTTTCTCGTCGATCAAATGTCGGATCGACTCGGGGATCCCGGCGTGATCAAAGGTCGGGGTGTCCGCGATGGGCAGTACTGGTCAGATATCTGCGCTTACCGCGGAGAACTGCGCGCTGCGTGAGCATCTGGCCGCTCGTGACGCGGCGCTCGCTGCGCGCACTGCCGAGCTTGCTGAGCTCCGGGAGGCATTTGCGCTGCTGAAGGCCCAGGTCGAGGTTCTAAAGGAGCAGCTTCGGCAGAACTCAGAGAACTCGAATCGGCCCCCATCGAGCGATGGCCCGGGCGCCACGTCTCGAGGAACGCGAAACAGCGGTGGGAAGCGAAAGACGGAGCGAAAACGCGGCGGACAGAAAGGGCACCGGGGAGCACACCGCACACTCGTGCCACTCAACGAGGTCAACGCGTTCTTTCCTCTGTTTCCCGAAGCTTGTGAGGGCTGCGCGGGGCATCTGCCCAAGACGCCGGATCGTGCGCCGCGACGTTATCAGAGGGTCGAATTGCTTGTCGTTGGCCTTCACATCACGGAGTGGCAACGGCACGAGGTGGTGTGTGAACGATGCGGTCATCGAACTTGCGCGCCTTACGATGCCAAGGTGATCCCTTCTTCTCCATTCGGCCCACGCCTTGTCGCAGTCGTTGCAATGCTTACAGGTGTCTATCACCTCAGCCGCCGTCGGACGCAGCAGCTCTTGCGCGAACTGTTCGGCCTCACCGTGTCGCTCGGTGCCCTAAGTACGATGGAGGCTCGGGCGAGCCGTGCGTTGAAAGCAGCAACAGAAGAGGCGCAAGCTGAAGTCGAGGCGGCGGGCGTCAAGCATACCGACGGCACGACGTGGTTGTTCGCTGGTGTGACGCTGTCACTTTGGACGTTGGCGACGGCGTCTTCGACGGTGTACCGGATTTTCGTCAACGGTCGACGCGAGACGATTCGTCCGCTCTTCGGTGGCGCGAACGGCATTCTGGTGAGTGATCGCGCTGATGTTTTCTCGTTTTGGTTGATGAAGCTTCGGCAGATATGTCACGCGCATCTCATTCGTCGATTCGTCTCGTTTTCTGAGCGCGATGGTCCATCGAAGTCGATAGGTCGCGAGCTCTTGGATCTCAGCGCGATCATTTTCGAATACTGGCACGGCTTCAAAGCGGGCAAGCTGACGCGCGCTCAGCTCGAGACGTTGATGCATCCGGTTCAGCGGCAATTCGAAGCCGCGCTTGAACGCGGCGTTGGGGTCAACGTTGCGAGACTCTCTGGGTCGTGCGCGGATATCCTCGCTCACCGCGAGGCTCTGTGGACGTTTGTCATGAACGAAGGCGTGGAGCCCACGAACAACCATGCAGAGCTCCAGTTGAGATCGCTGGTTCTATGGAGACGGGTTAGCTTCGGTTGTCAGAGTGAGCGAGGTCTTCGGTTCGTGGAACGGATCATGACTGTGGCCCAGACGGCCCGGAAGCAGGGGAAAGAGCTTCTGGACTTCATCGTTCGCTCCGTAGCGGCGCACGCCGAAGGGACGCCAACTCCGGCGCTGCTCGATGCGGCGGCCTGATCAAGCGCGCAGCGTGCTGTTGGCACCGCCGTCGATCGACGGGAAATATCGCGTCCGGTTGCGCTCGCCGGCTGTTCGGATTCGGCCGGAGTTCTTCAGCGCTGTCATGGGTCCGTAGAGCTCGCGTGCTGTCTTCCCAAGTTCGGCCGAGAAGGAGACCATCAGCTCTCCGGGGCGCTCGCAGATCAGCTCATACAGACGCTCCGCCAGCATTGAGACGTCCGCCGTCGATCTGCGTCCACGGAACGAGCGCGCCTTCATCTGACGACTCGGTGTGAGCTTGATCTGGGAGTTCGGTGCTCCGAACCCGCGCATCACAGCGGCCATGACGGTGGCTTGCGTCTCCTTCAGGTGAGCCTGGACGAGATCGCTCACGAGTTTCTCGATGTGCTCACCAAGGGCTTGGTTGGTGTTCATGCCGCCGGAAATCACACGGCTCGCCCCACCCCATCAACGGGGCCCCTGAACGGTTGCCGTTGGACAACCTCAGCGTCTTTCCAGATCGTCTCTGAGACGAACCAGCAACTCGATCTGGTTGGTGAGGAACTTGCCGGTAAATTGCAAATCAGGCTGTCCATCGGAGCGTTGCGGTGCCGCGAGCAGCAGGATCAAGTGGGTGAATCGCTTTTCCTCGTTCCGGTACTTGTGTTTGGCAGGATCGAAGTTCGTCTCGGGAAGCGTGACAAACTTGCTGGTGAACGGAACGTCACTCGCGATGAGACTGCAAAACCTTGGGTCGTCACAAGATCGAATCAACGCTTCAGCGAGGCGCGCGTCCGCAATGGCTGCCATGGAAATCTCCCAAGCGGATTTCGCATCCGATGCGGTGATGAAGGCGTCTTTCCTGGCCACGGGCTTGAGGTAGAAGGGGTACTTGAGCGAGACTGGAACAAGGATCGAGAGGTAGTCAGATTGCAGCTTGGTGTTGTATTCATAGTGAAACGCGATAGGCTGTTCCTGCCACATCCCGTGCCATCGACTCGATCCCCTAGACGCTTCGCCGACAAGGTTGACTCCGTCTTCTGTGCTCAACCGGGCAAGACAACCCGCGAGTCTCTCTTGGCCTTCTCTTAAGTGTCCACGGACAACGAAATACGCGAGAGCGGCACTGCTCCCCAGGACGAGGGCGCCGAAGACGATGATCATGGCTGGACTCAATCGGTTGCTCCACTTCTATACTAACCTGGTAGCTCGCATGCGAGCCCTCTTATCGGTCTGCATCGAGCATCGTCAGCCTGCGCCGCGCTTCAAACCCTCCTCGGGCGAGCCTTCCTGAGTACTATCCGCAACAGGCCGGTTCTTCAAGCATCGGACAGACGAGCCCACGGCTGCCTCGCTGCAGCAACCGAGTAACTGACGGGTCTGCCGCGTGGGCCCCGCCAACAAAGGCGCCACGTGACTTTCGCCGCGATCTCGTGGCAATGGCGCGGGTTCGGACGCCCTTCACTCATCCTCGTCGCCGGCCTCTCACCACGATGCGGAGACAAAATGTGAGCGCCTCGTCCACGTCCGCCGCGGGAGGAACCGGGTGTCGAGCACCGCGCGCGTCGCGGCCCACTTCTTCGGAGCGAGCTACGCGATGCGCTCAGCCGGCCAATGCCGCACCGGACGCGGGACGTCTTCGAGACAATCGTAGGGGTTGAGATGATGCAGCGCGCAGGAGCCGATCAACGACCGGTACACGGTGTACGCCTCGAGCCCCACCTTGGTATCGAAGTGCATCCGGTTGTCGAGCCCTTTCGCGTGCGTGACGCGGAGCGCGCCGCGCTCGCTGAGGTTCGGGACACGATTCGACTCGGCGATCACCTTGAAGAGGGCGCGAATGATGGACACCGCCTCGTAAGCCAACGCGCTCTTCGCCAGCGTAGCTCAGGCGCGCGTCAAAGGACGAGAAGAGCGCCTGTTTCGAAACGCTCCGCGCCTTCCATGCGGCCCACCGCGGAGAGGCTCAAGAAGCACTTGCTCGGCTTGAAGATCACCGCCAAACGCGATGAAAGCGTCTTTCGGGAACTCATGGAGACGGCGCAGTGGCGTGAGCTCGAGCCCGAGGTCACAGAGCGCGTTGCATTTCGTCGATCGCGATTCGAGGTGATTCGTACGACTCGGACGAGGTGGGTGCGCGTGAGCGAGGACGAGGGCGCAACCAAAGGTCCGATCGTGGCAGCCCCGGTGCCGGACTGGGCGCTCCCCTCGATGATGGCCGACGCCACCGACCCCACGTCGGCACCCGTGCGCGTATCCGGAGGCACGATCAACTGGCACGTGTTCGTCTCGTTTCGAAAGTCCCGGATCCCTCAGAACCCGCGCTTGGTTCTCTTCGTTGTCGCCTCAGATTCTCGGGGCCGACGCCGGTCGCGTACGCCAGCCGGATGTTGTCAGAGGATGGTTTGTGATCGAGCGTCCGGCCCAGGGCATGCTTCGCTCTTCGCGCGTCGTTTGGTCTCCGCTCGTTGGTGGGCTGCTTGCGGTCGCGCACGCGCATGCGCACGCGCCTGCGGTCGAGATTGAAATCGACCAACTCCCGCCGACCGAATGCCTGTCGGAGGGCTATACCTCCATCAATACGGTGACCGTGCTCTTCGACCACTTCGATGTGGCCGATGGCGCGGCTCGGATCAGCGATCAGGGGGCCGGGGTGCTGTACGATGGGCACCGGTTCCTTTTTCCCGAATCGCGGCTGCATGACATCGACGTCGTTCGCGCGTTCCTCAAGGATCAAGATGCGGCTTTGGCTGAGCGAGAGATCTTGTCCGCCAACCTTCCCGTTCTCTCGAGTCCGTACGAGGTCGACTTCCAGTTTCCGACCGACGGTCGGCTGGATCTGCTTTCGATGATTATGCGCGCCACGGGTCCACTGGATCGCTTTCCGGACAATGTGCTCGTTCCGGCAGACCTGGTTCGCTACACCACGCGCTCCGGCCTTGCCGTCCGCGCGCTGGAGCTCGACCAAGCACCCCTCAACACCGATATCGAAGCCTACGTACCCGAGGCGGGCGCCGTTGCGGTCGTCGAAACGCCCGACGAACAGGCTGAGGTCTATATGTTCGGAAAACAACTTGCGCGTGGCGATCGCGTCCTTGGTGAGCTCACCGCCTGGAGAGCCGTGGATGCGCCCCCTTCCTCGGGTGCACCCCTCGGCCTTCCGTCGGGTGCCTCGCTCGGTGTTTCTTCGCTGAGCGCGCCTTCGAGCGATGGGCAGCCGATCGTGCTTCACCCCGGCAATGCGCTTCAAAGCTACCCAGATGCGCTCGTGGGTGTCTGCACCGAGGCTGTTGCGAGTGCAGGCATCACCGCGTTGGTTCCCCGGAGGGGGGATCTTGGACTCGGCATAAACCGACTGAAGGTGGCGTCCGTCGATGGCGGACTTCCATACCTGGCCGCCAATGTGTTCGATGCGCGGCCCGAAGGCGGGAGACCGTTCCCGCGAATGATGGTGCGTAAGGTGCACGGTCTGCGCGTCGCGATCATTGGTCTGAGCAGCTCGAGGAGCTTCCGGCGGCGGTACGTAGCCAGTGGCGGATCGAGGATCCGATCCTCGCCCTTGAGCAGGTGATCGAGGACTTGCGCGAAACCGAAGGTCGCCCCGATCTCATCGTCGTCCTCGCGGGTGCGACGGGTGAGAGTCTCGTGCGCATCGAGGGCGCGCGCGACGTCGAT
Organism: Deltaproteobacteria bacterium; assembly: GCA_016713425.1. Taxonomy (GTDB): domain Bacteria; phylum Myxococcota; class Kuafuiibacteriia; order Kuafuiibacteriales; family Kuafuiibacteriaceae; genus JADJPE01. Next base: position 1,337,052 of record JADJPE010000005.1, read on the forward strand.
CTGGTGGTCGGCGATCTCTCTCGCGACGACCTTTCGCCGGTGCGAGAGACCATCGAAGTCGCGCGCAGCGTGCCCCGCGAAACGGTGCGCGGTCCACGTCCGATCGCGACGTTTCGTACGTCGCCACATGCGGTGGGTCGAATTTGGGTGCGCTTTGAGGCGCCCGCGCCAACGCCAACGCCAACGCCAACACAAGCGCAAGCGCAAACGCCAACACAAACGAGAACGTCTGAGACCAGTCGAGCCCGGCTGACAGGAGTCCGACACGAGACCCATCCCGTGCTGGATGAAGGCCCGTTCGATGAGACTCTGCGGCGCAAGTGGAGACCGATTGAGGAGACGCGGATCAAGAAGAACGCGATCGTATCTCTCCCGGACATTACACCTTTCGTTGCGCGCTATCCTGAGCTCGAGCCCCTGATATACGGCGATCGCATTTTGCATCAGAATGGCTTTCGTTCTTACGAGCGTCGCTATCCGCCGCGCTACTCGGATTCACTTTGGGTGCGTCTCATCGGCAATTTGCTCAAAGATGCGACGCAAGCGGATGTCGCGATTTCGCGAAACCTTCCGCGGAAGTGGGACATGGTGGGGGACGTTCACCAAGGTCAACTCGAGGGCTGGCTTCAGACGGCCGACTCCGTCCGTCTCCTTCGCGTGTCCGGCGTGACGTTGCTCGATCTTGCGGACGCGCTTGCGGCGCAGCGTTTGGACCCATCGGTCGGCGCGGAGTCCTTGATCATGTCCGTGGGCATTGATGTCGATCGCCATCTTGTGGCTGGGCACGTCATTGAGCCGAGAGCCACGTACAAGATCGCGACGACCGACACTGTCTTGCATATGTCGAGGGTAGCGAAGGTGATCGTGTCGGCCGATGTCGAGGCGCGCTTTGCTCACACCGCAGACGCTCGACTGGTGCCTGATGCGGCAGGCGAGGAAGTGCTCCTACGGGACGCCATTCTGGCTCGAATTCGCCTCTGGCAAGATACAGAAGGCGTTTTCCAGCGTGACCGATATGTTGTTCGCGTGGGCGATCGAGCGGGCGACCGAGCGGGCGATCATGTCGGTGATCCTGTCCAAGACCGCGCTCGCGACGGTTCCTTGGATGCAGGGGGCGACCGCGATCGAGACGAACCGAATGATTTTGAGCGCGCGCTTCTCGACCGGCCGGATGAAGTCTCGCATCGGTGGGTTTTCGCGATCGACAGGCTCTCCTTGCAAGGTTCTCGCTACAAGAACAGTAAACACGTCGTCGACTATGCGGCCACACGCCAAACGCGAGCGACAACGCCCGACTTCTACAGCATCGGTCACCAAGCGGATGTCGCGCTCACTTACGAAGGACCCGACGTGGCTTGGGAGACGCGCGTGGCTTCGGCCTTTGATCGCGCTGTTTTCAGGGTGGGCGATGACGAGTCTGTCCAGGAGCAGTCCGATGACATTCTTGCGTACACCGAACTCCGGCTGAACGCGATGACGCTTCGCGTGGGCGATGATGCGGGCGTGCGCCTTGTTCCGTTCGTGCAGACGGCGTTTGACTCCGAGTTCACCTCCACGCCGAAGCCGTCGAGCGAAGACGCAGGCGCGACCTATCCGCATCAGAAGATCTGGCGCTCGTCGGCTGGATGCGTCATGTACCCCGGCGAGCGCCTCAAGGAGCTTCGGCTTGGCGTGGTGCTTCAGTACGATCTCAGCGAATCCAGTCCTCACCGGGATCTCGGTGTGGCGGCGGCCTATCGATTTGGCACTCCGCTCGGTCCGCTTCGAATGGAGAGCAATCTCGATCTCACCTATCTACCATCTGACGGGGACGACCGCCCCGAAGACCTTGCGCTCTACGGGACTTGGTTTAACCGTTTGCTTGCACCCATCAACGCCGGATTTTCTGTCTTCGTGAGCGCAGATCTTGTCGTCATGGTGGGCAAGACAGAGGTTCAGCCTCGTCCGGCCACAAGCCTCATCCTGGCGGGTGGATTAGATTTCACGGCATTCCTCACGCTTTGAGCACGACCTCAGAAAATCACGGCACAGCACAACGCAGCACAACAGAAAGCCTTGGATTTCTCTGAGAAGCGGAGGAACAGCGTGGCGTCTAGGGATGCTCAAAGTTTTTGACCGCTGGGCGCGCCTTGGCCGGGGGTTGGCTCTTGAAGTCAACGTCGTGGAAATGTCTCGGCGCCACCGGCTACATTGAGGCCGTTCATCGCCAACTGGTACGTCTGCCCGGTCGCTCGGTTGTACCAGAAGATGTCGTCCTTCTCGTCCCCGCCGAAATCTCCGGTGCCGACGATTCTCCAGTCGAGGCTTGCCTCCTGGTAGATCGGGTTCCCCGACGGCGTATTCAATCCATTCATAAGCAGGGCGTATACGGAACCGGTTTCGTCTGCACGCCAGACGATGTCGGCTTTTCCGTCGCCATTGAGGTCGCCCACCGCAGCGATGCGCCACGCCAAATTGGGCTCTCGGTAGACGAAGCCTTGGCCCGACACCGAGAGACCCTGGAGCAACACAAGGTACACGTCACCTGTGATGTTGTTCCGCCATAAGATGTCCGCATGGCGGTCGCCATCGAAGTCACGGTAGCCGACGATCTGCCACTCGCGCTTCGACTCAGTGTAGACAAGGCCTTGCTCGACAATGTCGAAGCTTGTCATGAGCATCTTCCAGACTTGCCCGGTCGACCGATTGCGCCACAGAACACCGACGCGGCCGCTGTTGTCCCGGGAAGCAACCCCCGAAATCGACCAATCAAGGTTTTGTTCCTGGTAGACGATTCGCTCCGCAACGCGCTCTCCAAAGCGGAGAAGCATTAGATAGACCACGCCGGTTTGGTTGTTGTGCCACAAGATGTCGTCGTGTCCGTCGCCATCGAAATCGGCTGACCCGACGATGCGCCAAGCGGTATTGGATTCCTCGTAGAAGGGACGAAAATCTCTCACCTCGAGCCCGTCGAAGAGCGCCAATTCGACGTCTCCGGTGAGGTCGTTCTGCACCAAGACATCGCTTTGCCCATCGCCATCAAAGTCGCCCGTCGTGAAATGGCTGTGGCCGGGCTGTGTCTTTGCGTTCATGTTGACGAACCCGCCGTCTGAGATGACGTAGGTCGCGTACATCATCGGACCATTGATGCCCTGCTCCGGTCCGAGGAAGGTGGATGCAGCAAATGTGACCGTTTGTTTGCCGTCGACGAGACTTCGAAGAAGTTCGCGCCTTGAGTTCGTGACGATGCCTGCGCCTTCGCCAAACAAGAAGTCCGGGCTTGCGTCGAAATCACTGACGTGAGTATCCGCTACCGTTATGGGGCTCTCGGCGCTGTTGTTGTAGTTCGCGGGGAAGAAATCGCGATCGAAATGGTAGATCAGGACTTGAGACCCATGCAGGCGATCGGGGTTGTATTCGCCTCGGTGCTGCGTGACGAGGAGAAAGTCATCGTTACTTTGATCGTAGACGAGGTCGACGCTGAGCGCCGCCGCCGTTGAACCATTCCACAAGTCTCGAACGTGCTCGTACGTCGAGAAGGCCGGGTCCGCCGAGCGGATAACACGAAGCATCGAGTCGGTCGCCCAAGCGTATGTGTAGACCATATAGTACATGCCGTGGGCAAAGACGACCGCTGGCTGTCCAATCCCGTAGCCGCCATTCCAGTCCGCCCACGCCGGTCCGACGAGTGGACGGCCTTCATGAAGGCGCGTGAACGACGCGCCGTTGTCTGTCGAGACGGCAACGCTAAGCCGCGTTGGTCTATGTCCTTCCGGCTCGAGCATATTGATCCCTCCGTAGTAGAGGTACATGAGGTCGCCTACGCGAATCACACTCGGATCGCACGTATGGGAATAGTCGAACGCCACGGCGTCAGCGACTGATGGGGTGAGCGCCCTTGTCCATGGCGACGCATTCAGGTCGTCGAGTGTCTTGCCCGATTTGAAGATGATGACGTCTCCAAGTTCGGAGCTTCCGCATGCCCAGAGGCGATACATATGCGTCTTCTCATCGAACATGATGCTGGGGGCGTAGAGATACGTCCCGGCGTTCTCGTCGATTTGTCCGGTTCTCAGGAGGCGGATGGTCTCTTTCGGAATTCGAATGTTTGAGGTTGTCTCCGTCGCCGACGAATCCATTGATTCCGTGGCGCCGATTGAGCATCCAAAGACAGAGAGCCCAGCGGCTGCGACGATGGTTCCAAAGCAGCCCAGGTCCAAGCGCTTGTTCGTGTTCTCCATGGACCACACGGTCAGGCAGGAGGGACGAATGCACAATGAAGAACAGCGTCGAGAGAGCGGGTGGTGGGACCGCGAGTGGGTAACCTGCGGTATCGCATCCTCAAGACGTCGGCGTTCGCGCCCTTCGTTTGTCCGATAGGGGACCGACGGATGGAGCAGCTGTGATCTGAGCTCCTTGTTGGGGAAGCGGACTGTTGCTGAGGACGGCCTCGAGCCGACAAACAACGACGCCAAGCGCGAGCTTCGAGCCCTCGCGCTGTGGCGCAAGGAGAGTTTCGGTTCGCAGAGTAGCCAAGGCGAGCCTCATCCGGAACGCATTCAGCCCTCGTGGGAGACGAACACCGGCGCGCCCGCACGATCGTCTTCGGCGAGTTGTAGAGCTACTTCGGGAAGAACGCGACGCAGTCGAAGTTCGTCCAGGTTCCGTCGGGATGGACGCGGAAGTTGTCGTACCCGCCGTCCTCGTACAGCCGACCAGGCCCAACCAGCATATCTGCGACGATCTCAGAAACTGCGTCGAGGAACTCGAGCATCGAGGGCGGGCTCGTGGCGCAGGCTGCTGCCCGACGCCAGTCGCCTCTCAAGTCTCCAAAGGCGTTCGACTCGGCTGCGGTCCGCATCGAAAGGTTCGTGTGGTCAGGTCGGGTTATCGGGAGTTTTCCGGAGCGGAGCGGAACGGAACGGAGCGGAACGGAGCGGGAGCTCGGGCAGATAGAGGGGAATGAAAGCCTGCGGTACACAGACAGAGGGTCTGCGTAGAGCACACGGACCGCGCGAACCCTGCTCCCGTTTCTTCGCAACAACACAGAGAGCTGCGGCGATAACGTTCGCGTGAAGTCGTTAGCCCGAGCCTCTTACCCCGTTCGTCACCGCAATCGCGTAGGGTCGAAAGCGCCCCTCCGGAGCTTTCGGCAAGACACACGCTCGGAATCCGGCGCCCCGGACGCAGCAGCCAGCCGAGCAAGACGCGACCGGGATCTTCAGAGGATACACGCGGCCGCCCGAACTGCGCTCGACGCATGGCAGTACGGATCGGACGTCGTCGAGCGCTGAGTTGGTCAACGACATCTACCTCGCTGCCTCCCGCAACCAGGTCGCGACGAACTCCGTGTATTCGAGGTCCTGATCCGTGCAGGCAAGGCGAGGCAGAATCAAACCCTAGGCTTGGCCACGGATGGCTCTCACACAGCCGTCAGATGGTGTACGGTTCGTGTGCTGTGGTGAACACGGACGGCGGTCTTGTCGACAATGTCGCAAGTTCGGCGGACCATTTCCGCGTCTCTGCGCGCAGGGCGGCGAGCTCCGCCTTGTGCGCGTCGCGCCAACGATTCTGGTCACCAATCAGGTTCCTGCGCGCGGTGTCGTATTCGCGTTGCGCAGCGGGGAGGTCGAACGTCTCGATCGTGTAGAGCCGTTCGGTCGCAGCTCCGAAGATGTGGCCTCCGGAGAGCTCCGGCTCTGCATTCCCGAGCGCAACGTCAAGCACGTTGTGCGTGTCAAGCATGTTGAGGATCGACTCCGTGGAGGCCCCGGAGTCGATCAACGCTTTCGCGTCGACGAACGGTGCGCGCAGATCCTCGGTGAGTGTCCCAGGTTCGCTCAACCGAGTCACAGCCCGTGCGAAGACGTCAGGCATTGCGTGGGCGGCGTCAACGAGTGGGCCGCGCTCAGCGTCGAGTGTCCTTCGGAGTGAGTCGAACTCGTCCTGCAGGTTCACCAGTATCTCGTGCTCGGGTAGGAATCGCTCCGGAAAACGGAGGTGCTTCTCCACGCCTCTGAGTGACACATCGCGAATCCTTTTCTGTTGGGCGAGCGTGTCGAGTGATTTCTCGAGGTTCGCGCGATGGAGCACGGTTTCGTCGACATTAAGCCTCGGGATGAAGAGCGCGACGGGTTCGCCACTGGGCAGTTCGAGCACCGGCGATGCATTCAACCAAGCTTTCCCACGGGTACCCTCGACGACGAGATGCACGCCCTCCGCCGTTCTGGTCGCGGACACTGCGGATCCTGACCAATCGTTGATGGGCCGTGCGTCGACCAGTGCCGCCTGCTGCGCGTCATTGAGAGCGGGAACGAAGGACGCATATGGGATCGACAGTTCCACGCGGGCGAGTTCGACGTCTTCGTGCCAGGTGAGCCTTGCGTTCTCCGGCAGGAGCGTGGCGTGTGGCATCTGAAGGCTGGATGGGGGGACACCGATCTCGACGTTTCCAGAGTCGAAGGCACGTGCATGTACGGCCGCCTCGCTCGATGCGGCCGCTTCACGAGCGGCGGCTTCTCCGGTCAGGCGCAACGACAAGATGCTGTGACGGCCGCGCGCGACGAGATCCGGTGTTCCATCGCGGTCTTGGTCGAGAATGTTCTCGAAGCGGCCGTCCTCGCCAGTGAACTGCGTCCAACAGATACGGTCCTGCCGATCGCCCCAGAGCAGCGTGCGGTCGCCGTTCCTCGCGTACAGCTCGACGGTGGTACGGCCGTCGCGCGTGGATCGACTTACCTCCACGTCCACTTTGTTATCGGCGTCTGTGTCGAATCCTTCTATCGACGCCTCGTCCCTCGTGATTACGGCCATCGGCCGTGTCGATGGCACGAAGTCTCGAATGCGGCGACCGATAAGTGACACAGGTATCCTCCAGCTCCCCTCGAACCTTGACGCTGCTACGCATCCAACATCGCGGCGCGGAGGGTTATCGGAGAAATGCTAGGATGGTTGTGACCTTCGTGATCGATTCCTTCGGATCGGGCGGCCACGTGCCGACCTGCACGACTTCACGTCGCTGTTCTCTCAGGGCGGGGTCTCCAGCAATTGGGGCTCTTCGTGTTGCAGGTCGAGCATCACGTCTGCCCTAGGCAGCGGGGCGGTGAGCGTCCGGACGACTCCTGGGCTTCCTTCGGGTCGAACGTGGGAGGGTCTGACCCAAACTACACGTCGATCGAGACTTGACCTCGCTAGCCATCTAGACTGAGCAACAATCGACCCACCGTTCGCCTTCGCACTTGAACACGGCTCTGGGAATCGTCACCAGCGCATTCGCAGAATCCGGGTTCAAGGACTGTATCGGGGAGCTCAAAAGCCGGGTCTCGACTCGCGATGTGAACCCGCTCGGCTTCGGCGATCCCAGCGAAGCTCACCTCCGCGCTGTATTTGCCAACATCCTTGCCGTCGAGGTGGACGACGACGGCGTCCGAGACGGCGGCTCATCTCATGGATGACGTTCTGCCTGACGGAGCGGTGACTGAATCCCGCGACCTCCAAAGGAACCTGAATCTGATTCGACGTCATCGAGGCACGCACGATCCCCCACAGCTTTTGTTCGAGCTCTGATCCCCAAACCCATCCACCGTCCCGTCCGGGGAGTCGACGTCTCTTCGCTTCGCCGCGGTCGCTCGGTTCGTCCGCTGCTAGGGGGTGCGCCCACCGGCACGTCGACGGACCTCATTTCATTCGCTTATCGGCTTTCGGGAGGTGCCCCCGCGTATGGCGTGATCGCACGCTTGGTCGATGCCGCGCCGTCGCGCCGGACTACCCGTCGCGCGAGTCCTTACGAACACCACGGAGGGAAGGGAACCTTGGGATCCCGTGCGGCTTCCTCGCAGGCATTTGCGAAAGCCTCGGGTGAGCAAGTCCCTCCGTTTTGGCACTCGTACTGTTTCGCGCCCTCGACGATCTCGTAGGTCGTGGCGATGTCGCCGACAACGCCCAACGCGCTCAGCGCCTTTCCGGCGCCCTCACAGAGCTTTCCGACAAACTTGCGAAACTTGGCCGGCTCTTCTCGGCCGAAGAAGTCGTCGGGGTCTGGTCTTGGGGTGAATCCTGCTTCGTTGTTGACGTAGTCGATCGCGGCAGGGTTGGCCACGACGATGGGTCGCCTCGAACCGTTCTCAGCCATCGCGTCCGCAACCTTTTGCGCCGCGTTCTTCTCGCAGGCTCCACGAGATCGCCCCGCACCGCACGAAAAAAGGAAGATGGCATCGTCCTTTCCGAGCACGCCCTCGGCGATCAGTTGGGCAATGAACTGCTTGTAGTTCTTGACCGGTTTCCCGTTCTCCAAGTTACCCAGCGCGATATCCTTACCGTCCACGAACCCCGCCGCATCCTCTGTCCCGTGGGCGCACACAATGCAAACCGGCCCATCAACCCCAGCCTGCTTCAGCGCAGCCTCGACTGACGCATGATCTAGATTGAGCCCCGGCGTATCGAGAAAATTGAAGCCCTTCATCCCATTCCCGGCGTCGAACGCGCCCCACCCGGGCAGCGGGCCTGTTTCCTGGAGACCCATCGCATCGATCCAAGTCACTGGGTTTCCGAACGCATATGTGTACACGCTCAACGTCGCGCGGACGCCCAGAGGATCAGGCTCGAGGTAGCGTCCCGTGGCCGGGTCATATGAGCGATAGCGGTTGTGGAAGAGTCCAGTTTCCACATCTGCATAGTGCCCCGGAAAGCGGAGATTGAATTTCACTGCGTGACCGTCGCCGTCCGGGTCTTCGTTGGCCGGAAGCACACCGAACGGATCGCTCTCCCAAGACCAAGTGATGTTTCCGTCGATGTCGTGCAGATAGCGCGGTGTCCCGAGGTGGTCGGACGTCACCCAATAGAGTCTGGCACCGCCGTCCATGTACTCGAAAACCGCGACGGGCGTCGAACCCATCCACACAACCTCTTGGATAGGCTGCCCGTCTTCTTGGTACTCCCCAAGCAGCCGCTCTCGATGGTCGGTGAAATACAACGTGCGCTGTTGATTGACCGTCTTTGCGACGCGTGCACCCCGCACCGAAAACAGATAGCTCGCAACGCCGAACGGGCCCGTTACCTCGAGAAGGTTTCCCGATGAACCGTGCTCAAAGCTATGGACGGCATCCGAGACCACGTTCCCCGCGCCGTCATAGCGGTATTCGCGTCCAACGCCGCTCACGCTCTCCAGACGTCCAGTGGTCGCATCGTAGCCATAGATTTCCTCGACACCATCTTTGACGGAGCGCACCCGATTGCTTCCCGCGTCGCTCTCGAACTGCATAACACCGAAAGGTCCGGATGCATTTGTCAGGCGTAGGTCGGCATCGTAATCGAACGACATCCGCGTACCAGAGCGCCCCTCGCTGATCTCGGAGATCACGCCCTCGTCCCGGTAGACGTACGTCCAGTCTACGATATCGTCCGTCGCCATCCGCCGGAGCCGATAGGTCGAGCTGTACTCCCGAATATGGTGACGCCCGCCCGGAAGCGCATAACCCGCTAAAGGCCCAAACGGCAGGTAACTGGCCGAGTCGAGAACGGTCGTTGCGGGCGACCCAGGGAGCTCTGCATCAATACGCACAATGCGCATCATTCCATCGAGCGTGTAGCGTACCACCAGGCCGCTTGGGTACACCGTCTCCGTAACCGCGCCATCACTTGAGTAGCGATGTTGCGCGCGGAGCGCTGTCCCATAGATCGTCTCTCTCTGCTCGATGATCTCTCCGAAAATAGAGTAGTCGAACTCCGTCGATGAGTTGGCCTTCGACGTCGACGTAAGTCGTCCTATGCCGTTCTCCCGTTCGTCGTAGCGAAAGAGCGCGTCCTCATTGTCGTCGGACTCATAGTCGACCGACCGCAACCGATCATGCGCATCATAAGTATAGGAGGTCCGAAGTCCTCGGCCGTCGGTTCTGCGGACGATCCTCCCGCTCTCTCCGTACTCATAGCTCGTGGTCCCGGCGTAAGACGGTTCATAGAGCGCCAGCTCTCCGAAGCCGTTTCTCCCAACGTGTGTCACGAGCCCGCTTGCGTCTGTGACGTCATATCCATCCGCTCGGTGCGTAAACGATTCTGTGGCACCCGACCCGGACACCTTCTCCAGAACTCTTCCGGCGTGGTCATAGGACAGCGTCACGACCGCACGCCCTCGCTGGATCCGACGAGGCAGACGAAGAATCGGGTCGACCTCGACCGACAGTGGGCTCTGAGCGTTTCCGCCCGAAAAGGACGGATGGAGCGGATCCAGGGCCCAATCGCTTTCCCCTCGCACAACGCCTTCTCCGTCGACGAGCTGCTTCGCGAACGTATTCGTGCGCACGTCCACTTCGAAGACAGCGGTGTCTCCTGTCGATGATTCGATTGTTGCCTTTCGATTCGCCGAATTCGTCGCGGTGATTAGATACTCGGCTCCACCAGGCCGTACGGCACGCATGTGCCCAGTCGACGGGTCAGAGCTCCACGTCGCAATACGACCATTGTTGTTCACCTCGCGAACGGTGCCGGCGGCATCATACGTGATCCGCGTATCCTCTCCATTTGGACCCATGACATGGGTCGGACGACCCTCCGCATCATACGCCTCGATCGAGATCGTGTAGCCGTGAGGCAACGTCACACGCTCAACTCTGTCTTGATTTCCGTAGGTGATGTCGATCGTGTCCGCCACGTCTGTCCGTGGGCCGTCGACTCTGGAGAGAAGACCGGTCTCAGTGTACTCGAATCGCTTCTCGCGAATCTCATGCGTCGTTCCGCTAACAAGACGGGCTGCGATGATCTCACCCTTTTCGTCGGCAACACTCACGCGCGTCAATCCGGTTCGATTGTCCCGGATGGACGTCTCACGCGTCGGAGCGTCGTAGGTCGTCGTGAAACCTTCGCCCTCAATTGTCACGACTCCGGTCTGCTGCTTGAGCGCAGAGGTTGCATCTTCCGGCACTTCATACTTCACGGTTCGCTCGACAGTAATAACTCGGTTCCGCTGTGTCTCGGGATCTCCAATCTCGATGCGCGCGGGATATGACTCCGTCATTCCAAAGCGTGGGTCGGGTGCGAAGATGATCTGTTCGGTGACCCCATTCGGATGAATGACCTCTGATATTCCATCCGAGAGCCGCGTCGCCGACCGAAACTCCGTTATCGTGCCGTCGGCATGCGTGATGCTTCGTTCCTCGTCGAAACTGGATCCAGAACCCTTGCGATAGATCTCAGTCGAACCGTCGTGGCGCGCGATCGTAACGGAACGACGGGAACCGTCCTCGTGACGGCTTAGCTGAGTGCGTTCGCCACGGGCGTTGGTGTCCGCGATGAGACGACCTGCGGCGTCGTACTCGAACGTCGAGCGCCCGCCGTCTGGTCTTTGAAAAGCCGTAAGCAATCCATCGGATGTGTACTGCATGCGATAGACGCCGCCGCCTGGCGAGGTGACCGCCTCTAGATAGCCATCGCCGTTGAGAGAGAGGACAGTGCGCTCACCGCCCGGCGCAACGATGGATACAGCCTCGTTGGTAGGCGTGTATTGAAGCGAGGTCGCTCGGCCAAGCGAATCTATGACCTCCGACAGGCGATTTTTGTCATCAAAAGTGAAGCTTCGCTTGGTTAGACCACTCCAAGGATCGAGCGTACGAACGTGACGAAAGCGGTCGTCGAAGACATACTTCCACGTCGGCTCGTCAACAAGAAGTGGGCCAAGAGTACCGACAAGCTCGTTGTCGTCAGACGAAGACAGAAAGCCCCAACCCGGCGTGAAGCCTGGTATGATATCCCAAGAGGACAACTTGCGCGTAACCTGTCGAAGAATGCCCCGCGCATCGATCTCAAAGCTCGCAATGTTTCCAAGGCCCTCGGTAACATATGTATTGAGATAAACGGTTTGCGGCTTCGGGCCTCTAAATAACTCCACAGCCCTCGCCCACGCATCGAGAGCGACCGCGCCGTCCGCGCGCTCGACGTCAGGCTGAGCGTTCACGCCGAATTCACCTCGCACTGTGCCTTGCGCATCAACGCTGTGCACGACAGAGATCGTTGCCTCCTGCCTTGGGCCCCATCCCGGTCCGTGGATCGTGCCGAGGTCGCTGACGTAGAGCCGATCACCCAACGCAAGCACTGAAATCAATTCGTAATGGTCGAACTGCGATCCGAGCGCTCGGATCACCGGCATACCTTCTGAGCAGGACGGGTCGCGTTGACTGGCAACGCCCAAGAATGGACGAACGTAGCCGTCGGAAGAGATTGCGAGCACCTTGCACTTATCACCCACGTAGAGAGTCCCGTCGTCACCCTGAGTCAGGTGCTGGATATTCCCGAGCTCAACTTCTTGGGCCAGACCGGGCCCAGAAAACGTGTTGTTGGACATGCACGCAGTGCCAGATCCCGCAATATGCGTAAGCGTCCCATCTAACTCAATTCGGTAGACTCGACCGATGTAGTCGATGGAGAAGTAGACTAACCCATCACGGCCTTCGATCACCTGGGTGACGAGTCCAGACAGCATTGCAGCCTTCGCGTCGCCGCCTTCGATCGGGACGTAGTCCGCACAGCCTGAAACTCCGGCGCCTGAGCCGGCTAAGTGCTCGATCCGTCCGTCGGGATGGACCGAAAAGATGTACGACTCGGCCATGACGACTAGAAGCGATCCATCGCTTCGCGGCGACACTCGAAGCGGGCGTGTTCCCCAGACCTGCGAGGTCGATGGTTGGACGGCTTGCAGGTTCGAGAGTGGGAGCCGATTGAGTCTATACGCGTTGCTTGTCTGGACGTATGACGTTCGACCGCCGTAGCCCAAGTGAATCTGGTCAGACCGGTAGGCTCGCTGGTGATGAGCGTCGAGAGTCCATCCACCCATTGCTTCCGTGCGTGCATCGAAGATGGCCAGTGGTCGAAACTCTGCCTCGCGCACAAGGACAAATTCTCCGGCCGAACGGCTTAGACCAAGTCTGGCGCCCCCACCACGTTCGGCAAAGGCACGCGCCACGTCCGCTCCGCTTTCTGAATAGACGACAGGGAACACGTACGACAGGCTTGCGAAGACATGAGGTGATGACCCGGACGGCAGGGGTCGACCAAAGGAATCGAGCCCTCCCCACGTCACGGTGTGCGATTGTCCCGCGATCGGCGGAAAATACTGAAGGTACTCTTTGCCTTCGATATAAACTCGAGACTCAATTCGAACGAGGTTCTGGGGAACGCTCGCTCCACTCACCGGTATGCTGATTTCGCGCGCCCACCGAGCCCCTGGTACGCGGTCACTCGAGTAGTGGATGCGATATGGCGTCCCGGCGATCGGGATGTCTTCACCGAGGGCTTGGCTCTCACAATAGATCGTAGATCCGGACGCTTCGCACTCGTCTTCCGGGGGTTGCTCTGGGTTGGGCGCTGGAGGCGCGCAGTCCTCGTCGTCACAGTTCGGTCCACCACGAAAGTTGAGATCCACCGCGGAAAAGTGCGGCACAGCAGCACGCCAGAAGCTTGTCCCCGTCGGATACGTGAGTCCGATCATCGAAAGCTCTTCCTGAGTGATGCCAATGGCACTGAGCTCTTCGACGGTCGCTGCGTGCCCATCACCCGCAACATCGATGAGGGTTGGACCCGAGCCACTCGAAAGCACTCCGATAACGACGCCGTTTTCGCTCGCTTCCCACATCGCCCGCTGCCGATTGTAGAAGCCGACCGGCACGGTCTCTCCAACAGACGCATTCAGGAAGTTGTCGACATAAACCGGAACTGGAGCGCCGAACTGGACCGACACCGCACCCGCGTCGATGGCTTCGTCGACCGACAGCTCGACCGCATATGTGTACACGGTGGTGGACGGCAGAGGGGCCGGCATCTTTGCTAAGCCATTCTCTCCGACGGTGTATTCGGTTGCTCGAACATGGAGAGTCGAGAGCGCGACACGCGATCCGTCCGGCATGATGAGTTCGGCGGTGGTTCGCGGCGTAAAGAGGGCGCGTGCGGTGCGCGAACCGTCGACGTCGGTCTGCTCGGTGCCAGACACAAGCACCGGGGCGGCCATCGTCGAGAGATCGACCTCCGTGACTTTGGCGTCCAGGGCGGTCAGAATCGCGTCCTCGACCCAATGCCATCGATTCCACTGGGTGTCGGTTGGACGATGCGCAGGCAGATACCCATCTTTCGTAATCTCAATGGTCAGGCGCCCGCCACCGTTGACGGCGAGCTCGAAAATGCCGTCGCGTTTTGTTCGGCTGTGTCCGAACTCCGGGTGACCTACGACGCGCACCGCAGCACCCACCAACGGGTTGCCCGAGCCGTCCGCGACCCGACCGCGTATGACCGACACACGCTCCTGGACGATCACCTCCGCGAAGACGCCTTGCTGAATGGGGTTGTCGCCTTCGTAGAGAAAACGGGTCGCATCGACAAAGTCATACGGCTCATTCGGATTCAGTGGGGGAGGAGGTTGGCTCTCGTCTGGCCACTCGATGGGAGGCCCTTGGCTACCCGCGTCAGTGCTACCGGTCCCCGCATCCAAACCAAGGTCTGCAACTTCTGAATCGAGCCCGGCGCTGGCTCCGTCCGCGGCGCGTGATGCGTCAGCGTCGACGTCGACGTCGATGTCGACGTCATCGGAGGAGTATCCGTCGGCGGGCGAACTCGCGTCGAGTGAAGCATCGACGTCATCTTGCTGCAGAGGCACTGATCCTCCTCCGCATCCGCCGATAAGACCCAGAATGGCTGCCAGGAGAATGACGCTCGGGCCGGACTCTCGGTGGCGAACACTTTCATCGGCATTCTTCAATCCGCTAGACGCGATCGGCGTCGGTTGGTGACCCATCTCGCGCGCAGGATATCGTGGGCAGTCGGCCAAGTGTAGACCGAACAGGGATGAAGACGAGCCGGGTGCGTCTCGGGTGCGTTGTAGGTGCAGTCCTCACTCTTCGCGCTCGACCCTCGTTTCGGAGGCCGCCAAGCGGAAAGCTCGGCGACTCAACGACCTTGGAATGAAAGCGCTCGAGGCTAAACGCTTTGAACGTGCGCTGGTGTTGTTCCGTAGAACGATACCTATCTGACTGACTATCTATCTTAGCTATCTATCGGTCGACTGCGCCCCAATCGAGCCGCCGCCTCCCGTCACGATAGACACGGTCGCTCAGCGACAGACCGGTCGAGGACTCAGACACAGCTTCGGGGTCTTCTCGCGTGTAGGGGAGAGATCTAAGGAAAGATGGTGGACATTTTTTTTGGGCGCGATCTTCGGTCAACTGATGCGCTGGGTCCGTGCTCGGGGTCTCAAGAAGCCGAAGTGTGGTTCGGTTGGGACAGAGCGTCTTCAAGAAGATGGAGAAGCTTCTGACCAAGCTTGGCTATCTTCCGTCTGAGCCGAGCGCGCTCAATGAAGCATCGCTGACGCCGATGGAGCGCTGGCATCTTCGCGGCGTTTCGGATCCCTCGATGCTCTCGCCGAGTCCGCCCAGTCCGGCGAGCGATCGTTCCGCGACCTCCTCTCCGTCGCTTCAGCTCGCCTTCCCGATCGAGAACATCAGACCTCAGATTCACAACCGCCGCCTGTCCTGGGCCCAGCGCCTGGCTCGCGTGTATGACATCGATGCGGAGCGGTGTTCGAGGTGCGGCGGACGTCTAAGACCCATCGGAGCGGTGACTGAATCCCGCGACATCCACCGGCACGTCGACAGACCTCATTTCATTCGCTTGTCGGCTTCAATGCGAGCTTAGCGCGCGTAGCCTAGCCAAGCGTCATCGATGGTCACAGTGCCGCCGCCCGTCATCACACGAAGCTCGAGGTCGTGGTAGGTGTCCAGCATGGTGTAGTCGAGCGACAGTTGCTTATACTCGGGGCCGACGGATACCCAGCTCGTCATCTGCGATTTGTAGATGACGCCTTTGTGGTCATACTGCACGAGCTCGAGGGCAACGTTGACGCTGGCGTCCCGGCGCTCTGCTGTTCGCACCCAGACGCTTGCCGTGAAGACGCCGGGACCTATGGCGCGGCTCTCCGAATACGTCGTGCCCATCATGGTGGCACAGTTGCCTGAGCTGCGGCAGTTGGTCGTCGACGTGCTCAACGCGCGCCGTCCAGCGTTACCCCAGCCTCTCAGCTTATCGTCAAAGCCTGGGTTCGTGAGTTGGTTGAGGTTCTCGTCTCGATACCCGTCGCAGTTGTCATCGAGCCCGTTCAGCAGCTCCGGCGCACCCGGGCTTACGTCGGCTTTGCCGTCGTTGCAATCCGAAGGATTGGCGACATAGCCGGTGGTGTCGCCGCACGTTGCGATCGTCACGTTCACATTCCCGTAGCCGTCTCCATCGAGGTCTCGATAGAAGATGGGATCTGCGCAGTCGCTCGGGCATGCGCATGGCTCATCGGCCGCACAGACGCCGTCGCCACACACCCCACAGTCGGCTTCGGTTGTCGACTCGCTGTAGTCGCACACGCCGTCGAAGTCCTTCACGAACACCGTCATGCGCACCGGGTACTGGAGGGGGACGTAGCCGATCGAGCCCACCCCGAGGTTGCCCGCGCCGTTGCCGCCCCAAACCTCGACGCGGCCGTCAGCCAGCTCGACGAAGTTGCTCCAACCACTTGGCATGATCGACACGACGTCGGTCAGGGGAATGAGGAGCGGTGTCGCCGACGAATGGAGACTGCCGATCGACACGGAGTTCGTCCCGGGGAGTCCGAACCGCGCAAGCTGCATGTACTGGTTGTCTCCCCAGCAGTAGACCGTTCTTTGGTCGCTCAGGGCGCACGTATGATCGACGCCGGCTGCAAGCTCGGTCGTGGTGTGCGGAAGCGGAACCTGGACCGCGGGGTAGACCGACGGGACCGACGCCTCGGCGCTGGTCTGTTCCAGGTAGTTGTCGCCCCAGCACCAGACGCTCTGGTCGGTCTTTTGAACGCAGACGTGGTAGCCGCCAACGGCCATGTTGATGTTGTCGCTTCCGACCGCGGTCACGCGCGTGGGCGTGGTACGGTCTGAGGCGGTTCCGTCGCCAAGCTGTCCGTAGACGTTTCTTCCCCAACACCACACGCTGCCGTCGAGCTTGAGCGCGCAAGAGAAGCCGAGCCCCGCACCCACCTGGACAGCATGATCCGTCGCGTAGACGGGTTCGTTCACGAGTCCGACGGTGCCATTGCCGGCCGAACCATATTGGTTTCTGCCCCAGCAATAGACGTCTCCGTTCATCAGGATGGCGCACGAGTGGTAGTAACCGGCCGCGACGCTGGCGACTTTGTTCTCGAGCGCGAGCACCTGGCTTGGCGTGTTGCGGTCTTCGGCTCCACCGCCGTCACCGATCTGAGCGTACGTATTGCTTCCCCAACACCACAGCTCGCCTCCCTTGGTTTGCGCGCAGCTATGGTCCCGTCCTGCCGCGACGCTCACGACCGCGTTCAGCGGACTCGCGTTGACGTCCGGAAGGCCATCTACTTCGGCGGCGTGGACCACTTCTACCTGCTCGATGTCAGCCGGTTGGCCAACCTGCCCGTGCTCATTCGAACCCCAACACGCGACCTTTCCGTTGTGACGTCGCGCGCAGGTGTGAACGAGGCTCGTCGAGACTTCCTTGACGACCATCAGGTACGTGTTCAGGACGATGGTCTCGTTGTCTTCGCCGCAGCTCGTGTAGTTGCCGTCGGCTCCGAGCGTATCGCAACCCCCGCTGACAGGCTCGCTGCACGCGGGAATCGGGTCTGGCGTGAAGCCGCAGTTACCATCGGTGCAGAGCCTGCCCGCTGGACCGCCGCCTTCAGCTCGACAGGCATGAATCGACGGATGGCTTCCGAAGATGTTGCCCCAAAACGCGCCCTCGTGGGTCGAGAACTGAGCACGTTCGAGCGCGCTCGTCGCGAGGCTCGGAAAGTTTTCGTTGCGAAGCGAGATACGAACCGTCGTGCCTTGTGCGTTGGTGCGGGCGGCGAGGCACGCCGTGACCGCCTTCTGTCCCGTCTCGTCGAGGGGAGCGCTCTCCCAACTAGGCGCAAGACCCAGCGAACCCGCAAACGACTTGGGTCCGGAGGGGAAGTCGACTATCAGGGAGTCGCCGGCGTCGAGCGCGCAGCTCACGACGTACTTGAGGAGCTGCTCCACGTCGGCAAGTTGCCGGTCGTTTAGCGCAATGCCCTGCGACACCTCGTCGCTTCCGACGGTCGCCCGATAGTGCTCCACGCACCACCGAAGTTCTTCGCTGTCATCGATGCCGTTCGGATCGTCGACGAGTCCGGCCGTCTTCCAGCCCGGAGCGAGACCGTGGTGGCCCGGGTAGCTGTGCGGTGCACCGTCTGAACCGTAGATCGTGACCGCATCGTTCTCCGGAAGCGCACACCAAACGAGGTGCGCGATCGCTGTCTCGAACGCCGCCTCTTCGTCCGATGTCAGGTTGACGAGGTCTCCGTTCAGGTTCGCGATCTGGATGGCCGTCGATGGATCGGACCCGTTCACATACAGACCGTTGAGCGGAAGCCCGTTCACCGGGAGGCCGTTCACGTAGAGGCCATTGGGATACAGGCCGTTGACATACAAGCCGTTCAGCGGAAGCCCGTTCACGTACAGACCGTTGACCGGGAGTCCGTTGAGCGACAGGCCGTTCACGGGCAGCCCGTTCACGTACAGGCCGTTGAGCGGAAGTCCGTTCACGTACAGTCCGTTCAATGGAAGCCCATTCACGGGCAGCCCGTTCAATGGAAGCCCGTTCACGTATAGGCCGTTCAATGGAAGCCCATTCACGGGCAGCCCGTTCGATCCGATGCCATTCACATACAGCCCATTGACATACAGCCCGTTGAGCGGGAGCCCGTTGAGCGGGAGCCCGTTGAGCGGGAGCCCATTCACAGGGAGTCCGTTGACAGGCAAGCCGTTGACGTAGAGCCCGTTGGTATATAGCCCGTTGAACGATAGACCGTTCACGTACAGGCCGTTCCCGACGGCGCCGTTCATCTCGAGTCCATTGTCGAACATCAGCGCCTTCACCGAGACGTCAGTCGCTGTCTCGGCCGGGGCCGCCGCCACTGCAGGCGCCTTTTCCGTTTTGAGGTCGTTAGGGTCCGTGCAACCTGTCGCAAGCCACAAGAGCGCGCATACGCGGAGGAGCCTTGAATGCATGTTCGACACATTTGGCCTCATTTATGAAATCTCTAGGTGCCAAATATGTTTGCTTCCGATGCGTTGAATTTGTAAATGCGCCCTCATGCGCGCCTGTGCGGCCGTTGGCGCGGATGTGAACACGTCGACCATAGCATGGAGGGCAAGCGGACCGGGCCCGGACGTGATCGAGGTGGATGTGCGCCATCTCGCAGGACGCGCTACGTTGACCGGCTCACCCTGACTATCTAACCCTCAAACAAGCGCGCCCCGCGCTCTGTTCACGGATCGAAAACGAAAAGCTTTCGATAATTCGAGTGTCCTTGTGAGAACAACTTGAACCCCGGAAGGCTTTTCGGATGAACAGGAACATACGACGACGCATCGAGGCTGAGAAGATCAAGATCAAGATCAAGAGTCGGCTCAAGTCTGCGACCCAGGTGAACGAAGGCGGACCCGTGCTCTCGGGTGGCAAAGTTCAGTACGAGCTCGCAGGCAAGACCACGGCAATCTCACACGGCGGCATTTGGGCCATCCAGCGCCTCGTCAAGAAGATTGGGCTCGCAAGCACGTCGATGACAACCTTCATCTGCTCAGGATCAAGCAGTGGTTCAGCATTCTGCAGCGCTAGCGCTGTCACGGCACCCAGCGCCAAGGCAACCGTTCAGGGGCCCCGTTGATGGGGTGGGGCGAGCCGTGTGATTTCCGGCGGCATGAACACCAACCAAGCCCTTGGTGAGCACATCGAGAAACTCGTGAGCGATCTCGTCCAGGCTCACCTGAAGGAGACGCAAGCCACCGTCATGGCCGCTGTGATGCGCGGGTTCGGAGCACCGAACTCCCAGATCAAGCTCACACCGAGTCGTCAGATGAAGGCGCGCTCGTTCCGTGGACGCAGATCGACGGCGGACGTCTCAATGCTGGCGGAGCGTCTGTATGAGCTGATCTGCGAGCGCCCCGGAGAGCTGATGGTCTCCTTCTCGGCCGAACTTGGGAAGACAGCACGCGAGCTCTACGGACCCATGACAGCGCTGAAGAACTCCGGCCGAATCCGAACAGCCGGCGAGCGCAACCGGACGCGATATTTCCCGTCGATCGACGGCGGTGCCAACAGCACGCTGCGCGCTTGATCAGGCCGCCGCATCGAGCAGCGCCGGAGTTGGCGTCCCTTCGGCGTGCGCCGCTACGGAGCGAACGATGAAGTCCAGAAGCTCTTTCCCCTGCTTCCGGGCCGTCTGGGCCACAGTCATGATCCGTTCCACGAACCGAAGACCTCGCTCACTCTGACAACCGAAGCTAACCCGTCTCCATAGAACCAGCGATCTCAACTGGAGCTCTGCATGGTTGTTCGTGGGCTCCACGCCTTCGTTCATGACAAACGTCCACAGAGCCTCGCGGTGAGCGAGGATATCCGCGCACGACCCAGAGAGTCTCGCAACGTTGACCCCAACGCCGCGTTCAAGCGCGGCTTCGAATTGCCGCTGAACCGGATGCATCAACGTCTCGAGCTGAGCGCGCGTCAGCTTGCCCGCTTTGAAGCCGTGCCAGTATTCGAAAATGATCGCGCTGAGATCCAAGAGCTCGCGACCTATCGACTTCGATGGACCATCGCGCTCAGAAAACGAGACGAATCGACGAATGAGATGCGCGTGACATATCTGCCGAAGCTTCATCAACCAAAACGAGAAAACATCAGCGCGATCACTCACCAGAATGCCGTTCGCGCCACCGAAGAGCGGACGAATCGTCTCGCGTCGACCGTTGACGAAAATCCGGTACACCGTCGAAGACGCCGTCGCCAACGTCCAAAGTGACAGCGTCACACCAGCGAACAACCACGTCGTGCCGTCGGTATGCTTGACGCCCGCCGCCTCGACTTCAGCTTGCGCCTCTTCTGTTGCTGCTTTCAACGCACGGCTCGCCCGAGCCTCCATCGTACTTAGGGCACCGAGCGACACGGTGAGGCCGAACAGTTCGCGCAAGAGCTGCTGCGTCCGACGGCGGCTGAGGTGATAGACACCTGTAAGCATTGCAACGACTGCGACAAGGCGTGGGCCGAATGGAGAAGAAGGGATCACCTTGGCATCGTAAGGCGCGCAAGTTCGATGACCGCATCGTTCACACACCACCTCGTGCCGTTGCCACTCCGTGATGTGAAGGCCAACGACAAGCAATTCGACCCTCTGATAACGTCGCGGCGCACGATCCGGCGTCTTGGGCAGATGCCCCGCGCAGCCCTCACAAGCTTCGGGAAACAGAGGAAAGAACGCGTTGACCTCGTTGAGTGGCACGAGTGTGCGGTGTGCTCCCCGGTGCCCTTTCTGTCCGCCGCGTTTTCGCTCCGTCTTTCGCTTCCCACCGCTGTTTCGCGTTCCTCGAGACGTGGCGCCCGGGCCATCGCTCGATGGGGGCCGATTCGAGTTCTCTGAGTTCTGCCGAAGCTGCTCCTTTAGAACCTCGACCTGGGCCTTCAGCAGCGCAAATGCCTCCCGGAGCTCAGCAAGCTCGGCAGTGCGCGCAGCGAGCGCCGCGTCACGAGCGGCCAGATGCTCACGCAGCGCGCAGTTCTCCGCGGTAAGCGCAGATATCTGACCAGTACTGCCCATCGCGGACACCCCGACCTTTGATCACGCCGGGATCCCCGAGTCGATCCGACATTTGATCGACGAGAAAACAGGGGGCCTGAACAGATACGCGCCAAGAGCCGAATCGCTCAGAACACGCGCAACCTGTGACACGACGCATCTCGGCGCACGTCTAGAGTGATGACGGTCTCCACCGGCACGTGGACAGACCTCTGGACGCCGATCTCGTTGCAGCCAGCCAGCCCGTCCGCGGTTTATCGCGTGCTGAAAAAGGGTAGGCTAGCTCGATCGCTGGAACGGCAAACGTTCGACGCGCACGACGAGAAGGAGGTGACGCCTAGACCGGGCGAGGCTGGCGCCGCCCCAGGAGCCGGAGTTTAGCACCGTGGACTTCCAGCCGGTTCACCACTGAAAGCCTCAGTCGCGTCCGCACCAGTTCGCCAGGCGCTTTGAACACTCGCCGAGCCTGGTGATCCGCGCGACCGAAGGCGTGGATCGGAAGCAACTGTTTCGAGGATCCCGGCGGGCTGCCCTGGCTGAAGTAGCTTCGCCTTGGTGACAGAACACGATAGCAGCCCAGCTTCGCGGTGCTTGAAGAGGTGCACTGCAAGCTCACTTGGAGAGGAGCTTCAGCAGCTTGTCTCTCTCGATTCGGGCTCGCGTGAGCTCCGGATCCGTCGTCAGAGCTCGCTCATAGTGGAACAGTGCTTCTTGGTAGAGGCCAGCGGACTGAAGCTGGCGCGCGAGCTGATCGTGGATGATGTGATTGTTGGGCTGCCGCGCGAGAGCCCGACGGCACGCAGACACTGCGGCAGCGCGCCGACCCAGCCGGCCCTCGACGTAGCAGAGATTCAAGAGGGCACGATCTGCGTTGGGATGAAGCGAGGCTCTCTCGAACAGCGCTCGTGCATCCTCGAGTCGACCCTGCCCGAGGGCAGCAGCCCCCGCGGCAGTCATCTGCGAAGCCTTCGCGGAGACGGAGGCATAGGCCGCAAAGAGTGCCGCAAGCAGGACGCAGGCTACGAGGCGAACGCCGGAGCGCAGCCGCGTCATGCGGGAGACCGCCGGGGCGCTGAGTGCTGCGCCACAGCAGGTCCACAACCAGACGGGTGGTGTGGGGTTTCGGAGCGCAAAAGAGAAGACGGTCTGGGTCAGAATACCCGCCAACATCCCCAAGCAGCTCAGGCTCAGGTCGCGCTGCTCTGGCTCCGTCTCCGCCCTCAGCGCGGCACCATGGAGCGCACGGGCGACCACGATGAGCAGAGCGAGAAAGCCCGCTAGACCGACCGCACCGGTCTCGGCGAGAACCTGAAGGAACTCGTTGTGCGCCTCGTGTACGTTTCTCGATCCGGTCTGCTCCGGATCGTCGACACCGTACCTCGGGTAGTGAACGCGGAAGTTGCCGAGACCCACGCCCCTTACGGGATGATCGAGCACCATCCTCAGGCTGTTGTGCCAGCGGATCAACCGAGTGTTCAGAGTGGCCGTCGCCTCGACCGTCTGCCAGGGAGGCGGTCGAGCAAACGAGCGAGGCCCCTCCTGTGCACGCACGCTCACCAGGGTCACCGCACCCGCGATCACCAGGCCTGTCGCGGTCGGCATCAACAGACGACGCATCGTAGATGCTCGCCCGCGTCGCCAGCGCGCTACGATGACGACAGTAGCCAAACCCACGACCAGCCCGAGGAAGGCGGAGCGGGACCGCATCAGCCAGACACCGAGGAGCATCAAGAAGAAGGTCGTCGCCAGAAAGGCTGCGGGCCAGTAGGATCGTGGGGTGAGTATCAGCTGGGAGGCCGCGAGAACCCCCGCTAGCAAGTACACCTGAGCGGCAAGGTTCTTGAAGCCCAGAGTCGACACCGGAAGCCCCGACACCAGGCCTGTTCCCACTGGGTCTCGCCCCTCGAGCTGTGCAACTCCGATGAGAAGGACCGCGTCCGCGGCAAGCAAGAGCGTCGCTAAAAGGAGCCCCCGCCGCCTGGGGCTCGATACGAAGCTCGCTCCCGCCGGCAACAGAACGAGCATACTGAGCTGTTCCATGAGGTACGACAGGCCGCGTCCCGGATGAACCGCGCCGATCAGCGACTGAGTCATCAAGGCGGCATGGATCCCCAACGCGAGGAGCACCATCTTCGGAAGCCGCAGTGTTCCCGACGCAGCGAATGCGAGACCGAGGACGGCGCTCAACGTCCAAATGGTGATGAACTTCGTTTCGCGAAACGCGTTGTCGAAGGCGTGACAGAAGACGAGAGGGACCGCCGCGACGAGAAGTAGGATGACGGCGAACGCGAGCCGCGAGATCAGAAGGTGAACGCGCGACACAGCCCTTCGAACCATCCACTGCCAATCCCGTATGAAGCGCCGTTGCCGGACGGATTCGTGTCCGAAGGGTCCGTGTCCAACGGCTCCGTGTCCGAGGGGTTCGTGTCCGAGGGGTCCGTGTCTAACGGCTTCGTGTCCGAGGGGTTCGTGTCCGAGGGGTCCGTGTCCAACGGCTTCGTGTCCGAGGGGTTCGTGTCCGAGGGGTCCGTGTCCAACGGCTCCGTGTCCGAGGGGTTCGTGTCCGAGGGGTTCGTGTCCGAGGGGTCCGTGTCCAACGGCTTCGTGTCCGAGGGGTTCGTGTCCGAGGGGTTCGTGTCCAACGGCTCCGTCTGCTCAGGACCGATGCAGTCGGGCAGCGCAAAGACACCGAACAAGCCGAGGCGACCGGTGCTGCCCATGGCCATTTGACGACCTCTGTCGAAGCCGAGGCTGGACAGCGCCTCCATCTGCTCCCCCTCGATCACTCCGAGCACCGGGTTGTCAGGCTGCGACTCACCCTGGCCGATAGCGATCTGAACCCTGGCCGCCCTTGTGAGCGTCAGGGTTGGCGGCTCCAATCTCCACAGGTCCGACCGAAGGGCCAGACTCGCACGCGGGCCGAGCATGTCGCCCTCCAAACCCTTGCTCGTTCGCGCCAGCGTGATCTCGACCGGCTCGCTCACGGCCCCCTGAGGAAGAACGAGCCTGAAGCTGCCATCCTCGGTCGCCAGGGCCACCGCCGCCGACGTCACAGTAATGCGACCGCCCGAACTGGGGATGCGTTGCTCGGGGACTCGGAGCAGTGTTGCCCAGCGCGACTCGCCGCATGACAGCACCGAGGTCGAGAGAATCAGGGCCAGTCCGAGTCGCATTCGAGCCACGGCGCTTGTGTATCCAGCATGAGAACGAGATGGCCACTCCAAACGCATTCGTGAGCTATGTCACACATCCTCGGTGGAGCGCCTGGCGCGCGGCAGGATTCTCGGTTCCCTATGGCCGCTCAGCTGGCTCACCAGCTGGTCGGCGTGCAGACTCGACGCGCCTCGCGTACCGATAGAGGTGATGAAACGCGATGATCTAGACGAGGAGCATCATCACCAGCCGAACCCCCCGTCCGGAGCTCGGCGGAACACCCGCGATGTCTTGCGCAATCAGCACGCCGAACGGATTGAGGCCCGCGCATCACACCCGATTCCATACGGGATCCACACCATTCCGAGCGCAACGAGGCCGTCCATCTTCATCGCGAGAGAACTCAACGCTACGCCTGCCGCGTGCTCCGAGTTGATGGCCCCGGCTTTGCCGCGTCATGGCTGAGGTCCTGCGTCTTCGCTCCCTGCCTCAAGTCTTCGACCGCGCGCAATCTGCATTCGGACCACCTCATTCGCTAGGTTGCCCTTTTGCCTCCAGAGTTTGACTCCCCCGCTCCCGAAGCTCGATCCCCGCGGGGACTCAAGGCGTCGAGGCGGGGATCGAAAATCGCGAGGCGGGGAATCAGTTCCTCGGAAGCGGGGAATCGACGAATCTAAAGCAACGATCGCGGCGTGATACTTGGTGATTCAAGCGATTCGGTGTTCTAGGGCGAGGAGCTCATGATCTGAAGCAACTTAATCTGGGACACCTTGACTCGATTGAAAGGTTGGTTCCCGCCCGCACCCCCCGTGTATCGACGGAAGTGCTCGTAGGCGGACATATTGACAGCCCAGGGGTCGCGAAGGAGACGAACGCGGTAGCCACGCCCTGCTTTCAGCCCAACTTCCAAACTGGTCGAATCGTGGAAGCGACCGGAGGGATCGTGGGGCACCGCAAGGTAGCCAGCACCTGCGATCTCACCGGTCTCTCGATCGAGCACCTCAGCACGCAAGACGCCGCACGTGACTCCGGTGCTTCGCGGTCCAGCGTCGTTGCTGGCGAGCGCTTGGACCACGAATCGACCGTCGACGCTCGGCACAAAATGCGCCAGCTCGAGCGCTGCGCCTGGATCCTCCAGAAATTCGAACGAAGGCGGGGTCGTATCGGCTCGACGCTCACCATTTCTTCCCTCGAGAGCGTCGATCGAAAACGCGAAAACGCGCTCAAAGCCGTGGCCCCAAAAGCAACGAGGCGCGGACCGATCGGAAAACAGCCCCGAAGACTTGAACCGGCTCTCGACCGCATAGCATGGTGAGTCGCCATCGCGGGGTGTCATCTCGTCCACCCAAGCCTCGGTCACCCCGGGGAGGTCGCGCGCGACGCGGACGCCATCGCGGTAGATATCGTACGTGATCGACTCTGGCCGTTCGCCGCTCGCCACCGAAACCACGACGCCGCGCGATGCCTCTTCGCTGAATGCCGGCCGAACATCGAGAATTTCGGGCGTACGCGGCGCGAACAGCTTCTGGTAGTCCGAGGGATCATCGATCAGCGTGATCGAGCTTGAGTTCGCGCTCGCGTTCGCGTTCGCGTTCGCATCCACGACTTCGAGATCGACATCGACAAGGTTCTCCGAACCGAGCAACGAATCGGCGACGAATCGCCCATCGAGCCTCTCTCCATTGAGCCACCAACCCGTGGCACGTAGCAGAACCTCTCCGCCCGCCCCGAATCCAGATCCAGATCCAGATCCAGGCCCCGATCCGAACGCGGCGCGTTCGGCCTTGCCAGAGCTACGGGGCAGATGGAGTCGAATCGTGATCTTCCGCCCGCGCAGCGCCACGCCGTTCAGCACCACCGCATCCACACCCGGGAACAACGCGTCGGCAAGCTGGCCGGGAATGAAGGGATCGACGGAGAAACCATCCGATTCGAGCTCGAGGCCAAAGAGCGTCTGGTGAACCATCGAAAGATAGCCGGCCACGGACCAAAGCTGGCGCATCGAGTTGACGACCGGCCCGGACATCTCGCCGTCATCGACCCACGGAAGCCCAGAGACGACCTCCAAGTTCTCCATGTTGGAGAGATTCAACGCGGCACCGCGGATCAGCGAAAACGTATCGTGAGCGACAACCGCCGTGTTGCCTACGTGCCGGGCGGCGCGCAGAGCATACGCCGTCACGAACGGCCAGATCGCTCGATTGTGGTAGATCGGAATATCCTGCGCCTGCGGAAAAACAACGGGCGGTCCGTACGCAAGGTGTGGATAGTCGGCAACCAGCGCACGGGCACGTTCCGCTGGGAAGACGTCGAGCAAAACCGCCAGCGAGATCGCCAACAGGTCGAGCTGCGCGTTCGGCGCCCGATCAAACGCGCCCCCAACCCGAGACGCCACGGCAGAACCATATCCAAGGCCAGCATCGAGCCGGGTGCCAGAACCATGCGCATCGACGGCCTCGATCTCGTGGGCGCGGTCGAAGCGCCAGCGGACGTCGTCACGGAGCCGGGCCGCCCAGTCTGCGTAGCGTGACACCGCCTCCGTCTCGCCAAAGTGATGGGCGAGCTTCGCTGTATACTCGATGGCAAACAAGTGAAGGAGATTCGTCGATAGAGCCTTCGACTCTCCGATCGGCACGATGGGGTCTGCCGCCCAGCGTGGATAGGTTTGCTCTCGCCAATCCAGGAACGACGACTCGCCTCGGTAGAGACCATCGATCTCATCGAAAACGACGCGACGGTCGTGCTCAATCGTATTGCGCAGCGCATCGAACGCTTGACGCTGGAAGTTCGCGCGAGCCTCGCCGGTGAGCGTCTTCTCGACCTCAGCGGCGGCCAGTGCCCAAACGACGCGATCGGTCGAGATCGGATAACTGCCGCCCGTACCCGTGTCCTGGACGACCTCCGCGGTGCTCTCGGACGACGTTCCGACACCTCCGCCTCCGCCTCCGCTTCCGCTTCCGCTTTCGCCCACGCCCACGTCGCGCCGCGAAGATACCTTGAAGAGCAGTGAATTCGCTGCCCGCACCGGATCGACGAGCGCGAGCGCAAGATTGGTTGCGTAGGCTGTATCGCGGGTCCACACGTATCGCCAGAGCGCGCCCGTCTCGAAGCAACCCCCGCTCGGACACTCGAGCGACCGGCCATGGTCGAAGGCGTCGTCGCGAATCTCCGCCACCGATGCCTGGCGTGCCTCATCGAGTGCGAGCGCATAGAGCGCGTCGAACATGGCGTGGCCGCTACGAAGCAGCGGCTCGCCCGCACGCTCTTCGAGGACTCTCTCTTGGCCATTGCCCAAGCCCCCGCTCTCGCTCGGATCAAGCCCGCTCGAGTCCGCGCGACGCGGCGCATTGCTCGACAGGACGTATCGTCGCCGACACGACGACGTGCCGTCGCCATCCATCATGGGCTCGGTGGTCACCTCAGCGGCGTAGTTGGAAAACGCAATACGATGACCATCCGGAACGACAACGTCGCCCCCCAGACATTCCGGTGGTGGAACGAAAGCCGAACCATCCTTGCTTCCGCCCCCGTCGACGCCCTGGTCGCGCGACGCACCATCGCCGGCCCCCGCATCATCCGATGCGCCGGTGTCTGTGCCGATGACACCGCCGTCACGTCCCACGCTACCCTCTTCTCCTCCGATGGCGCCCGTCGCGCAACCGCTGACAAGCACGCCGGCGCTGGCGATTGCGGCAGCGGTCACACAGGCCGCAAAGACCGAAAAGGCCGCCCGTGTCGGCAGCATCGCGATTTTCGCGCGCGCCATCCGGCAAAAGCCGTGCATCGGGCAATTCGACGACCGCACAAGTCAACAGTAGGCAGTTGGATGCGATCGATCGACCGGGCGTTCGTCCGACATCGACCCTCGTTCTACCGAAGCGTTGCCCCAGCCGTGATGCCTTCCGTGCTCCTGCGTTCCCTCGGGCTGCTGGTTGAGGCAGCCCTGCCTGGACATTCTTCTTTGCCGGCCAGCTTGCACCCTCTCGGCGACTGACGGTTGCGGACGGTTAGCGACGGCTGCTGACGGCTACTGACGATTTGACTGTTGCCCTCGGTCCGCCTGCTTCTGTCGCTGACGCAGCGCCGCGTCCTCACCTCGGGCCAAAGCGGCACGGCGCCCTCGGAAAAGCGCAACCAGCTCCTCGTCTATGCCCCCCTCGAGGCGCTCCTCGATCTGGAGGCGCTCCACCGCATTCTGGAGATGTTCCGAAGCCTCGGTGGAGGTCGGATCGGTGACGACCTGCTGGTAGACTTCCTCGAAGGTGTCGACCATGCTGAGCAGCCTGGCTCGAACCGCCGCTTCCTGGGACACGAGCCCCTCGCGACGGCGCTGAATGCGGACGAGATCGTCTCTCGCGGTCTCGAAGCGACGCCGCTCGACCGAAGACGGCGCGGATTCGATCTGTGACTCGATCTCCGCCAACGACTTCGCGACCTGCACATCATCGATGGCGCGCTTTCGCTCCTCGATGAGGAGCAGCGCAAGCCACAAACCAAGATAGCTCACCGTCGAGTCATCGAGGCGTTCGACATCATAGTCCGTCAGGGCTGTACGCCGGTTCTGTGCGACCTCCTCAAGCGATGCCAACCGATCGCGCATACGCGCGTAGGCCTCCCACGATTTTCCGTGCTCTCCAACTCGGGTGCGAAGCTCATTGAGCAAGTGTTCTCGTGCATGCTCGCGGCGCACGCGGCGATACTTTCGATCGACCCACGCTCGAAATCGGCCCGAACTCGGGATGAACAGCGCGCCGATGCTCTCGGCCGCGACGAAGGCCACGAGTGGAACTGCGCCGAGGCCCAGCCCGAACGGGATGGACACCAACGCCGCGGTCGTGAGCGCGCCCAAAGCGGCGTATTTGTTCGCCGGATGAAGGAGCATCTCCTTCAGATATGAAGCACTGCGGTCCGCCTCGCCGCGATCCCAGATCTGATCGTTGATTCCCACGGCTCAACTACACGGTGACGCGCACCTGCCCCCTTGATCCGCCTGCGCCATGCAAAGTAGCGAGGATTCGCTCTTCGAGCGCTTGAGTCTCCGACGACCGCTGCCACGCGCTCGATCTCGGGCGCGGCTCCGAAATCTCGAAGTCGTCGGCGATCCTCGCCGGCTGACCCGAGAGCACAATGACCCGATCCCCGAGAACCAGCGCCTCCGTCACATCGTGCGTCACGAAGACAATCAAGCAAGGTTGACTCCGGTAGAGGTCACTGAGAAGGCGCTGCATCTCCTCGCGCGTCTGCGCATCGAGCGCGCCGAACGGCTCGTCCATCAACAGAATCCGAGGCCGAAGAACAAGCGCCCGCGCCAGCGCCACCCGTTGATTCTGTCCGCCCGAAAGCTGGGCTGGACGAAGATCTGCGTGCGCGCCGAGGCCAACCGACTCGATCATCGCATCGACACGTGCCTTCGCGTCCTCACGACTCACCTTGCGACGCCAGAGCTTGAGTCGAAACGGAAACGCAATGTTGTCGCGGGCCGACAAATCCGGGCGATTGGCGTAGCGCTGGAAGACCATCACGACATCGTCGTGCGCCTCGGTCGAAAGCACGCCGTCGATGAACACTTCCCCCGACGTCGGCGTCTTGACGCCCATTGGCCGGACTCCGCCCATCATACGCAGCAAGGTCGACTTCCCACAGCCCGAAGGCCCAAGCAACATCACGATCCCGGGGCGATCGAACTTCACGCTGACGTCGTCAACAACTCGGATCCGGTCGGACTTCGACCCCGCGCTCTCGCCGGCCGGCATCGGATACTCCTGCACAATGTTGCGGAGCTCCAGACTGACGAGCTCACCGGAGCCGCTCGGAGGAATGGTCGAACTCATGTGAGCTCCCATGGGAACAGACGTTTCTTCATCGCCGTCATCGTGCCGTAGGTAACCAGAGCCAATGCGATGATCACGAAGATACCCACAAACACCTGATCCATCGCTGAAAACCGGCGCGCGTTCTGAATGAGTTGGCCGAGGCCCTCCTGCGCGTTCACGTACTCGGCGACGGTAATGTACGTCCACATCACCGAGATCGCGACGATGATCGCGTCCGCGATCCGCGGCATCGCGATCGGCAGGACGGCATGCCGCACCGCCTCCCACGGCGTCGCCCCCAGATCGTGCGCACCGATCCAATAGGTGCTTGGAACGGCCTGCAGAGCGTCGCGCACCATGGGCACGAGATAGACGACGGCGCCCAAGAACAAGAAGGTCACCTTCATCCCTTCCCCGATCCCGAGCCACATCACCAGGATGGGAAGAACAGCCACGATCGGCGCCGATCGAAACGGATCGACGAGCGGCGAAAGCGCGGCGTTGATCCGGGGCGAGGCCCCCATCAGAACCCCAAGCGGCACCCCGATGACCACGACCAACAATCCAGCCGCCGCCACGCGGGCAACGGACCAGATCGTGGCCGTGAAGAGCAAGCTTTCGCCCTGCTGAGCATCCCATGCCAGCCGAAGAAACGCGCTGAGTACATCGACCGGCGACGGAAGCTTCGCCTTCGCAACGAGAGACAGGGCGCTCACGATCGCCCACGCCACGAGCACGACCAATACCGACGCGGCACCCAAAGTGCGACGGGCACGCGGCGTTATGGGCTCATACGGGTTCCACACAATGGTCACCGACGCGCGAGAATCGCGAGGCGGGTCGTACGGTTCATAGCCCGACAATCCGCGAGACTGAGCCCATCACCCTTGGGATCCCGTTCATTGCACAGAGGCTTGTCAGGGCCGTTGCCGACGATGCGGAACCGGTCACGCGGGAACTCCCATTGGGCCACGAGATAATCGACGACACGATTCGCACGTGCCTCCGATAGCCGCATGTTGGTTGCTCGCGACCCGGTCGAATCGGTATTGCCCGAGACCTCGAAGTACGCGGACCCGTTGTTTTCGATGAGCGGTACCATGTCTTCGTCGATCGTCTTCTGCGCACGCTTCGTGAGCTCTGATGAACCGCTCGAAAAATTCACCGTGACCGGCTTCGTCAACGTCGCGGCCTCCTGAGCGGCGCGCTCGCGCCCCTCGGCCGTAAAGGAAAACTCAGGCACCTTGGCTTCTTGCTCGGCCTTCGGGTTCGCGCGAATCAGCGCTCGGACAAAGCGATCATCGAACGAATCCTCGGGGTTGATGACGGGAGAGTTCGGATTCGCAAGCGCACCTGCCGCCCGGTAGATCTGGTCGAACTGACGATAGACGCGCGCGTAATGATTCGTCCCACCACTGAGCCCAAGAATACGCGCGTTGTCCTCGAGACCCGTCCAGACCAGGCTCCCAAACAACGACTTGACGAAGTCTCGCCCCTCATCTTTCGCCAGCAGACTGAAGAACTCCTCGGTCTTGACGAGCGCCTCCACCGCCGAATCGGGGTTGGCTTCCGCCGCCACGACCCCTTCGAACCACCCGTCCACCAGCTTCTGAAATGCCGGGGCTCGCGCCGGGTCGTCGAGCAAAGCCTTGTCGCAGACGATGACGTCATAGATCAGGTTCGTCGCGGTCTTCGTCGAATAGACGACATGGGCGCCGGCGACCTTCCGGAGAGCCAACGAAAGATCGGGATCCCACAGCGCGGCCGCATCGACTTGCCCACTCTCGAACGCGGCGCGCACCCCCGCGGTCCCCTCATCCGCATTGATGTAGACATACTTCACAGAGGTCTTCTTACGGGACGAAAGACTCGAGTTTTCAATCGCGTCGAGCACCATGCCGTGCGACGGCGTGTACTGAAGAAGCGCGATGCTGCGTCCCGCGAGGTCTTCGACCCGTTTGATCGCTGGATCACGCGCGATGACAGCGTCGGCGCCTTGCGTGTTGTCGACGACCATGATCGCGCGACCATCGAGGCCTGCGTTCCGCAAGTTGGGTTGCTCCTGGGCCCAGAAGTCGCTCGTTCGCCAAGCGCAGTGTGCGACCTTGGACGTGAAGATCGTGGCCAGAGTCGGGATGTCGTCCTGAATCACGAACTCCACTGCGAGCCCCTTCTTGTCAAAGATGGAGCCCGGCTTCGTCTTCAGCGACTGGCCGTTTGCCACCAGCGCGGGCGCGTAGCCATGAAAACTCACGATCGAAACCTTGAGCGGGTCAGAGGAGGACCCGAACGCAGCGCCCGCGCGCGACGAAGAGCCCGAGGCCGAAGCGTTGCCTTGGCCCGGCCCCTTCGTCCCCGAAAGGCCAACCGGTCCAGATTGAGCACCGGTCGCCCCTCCGCCCTCGACACCGGGCGCGATGCCGGGGCCCGATGCACCGGATCCGCTCGAAGCCGCGGAATCACCGGGTGCGCCCCCCAAGAAACCAGCCTTCGACGCATAGTCCTTGAGGCCCAGATGCCAGGCCGCCGCGCCAGAGACGGCGATGATCGTAACGGTGAGGAGTCCTTTTGCGAGCGGTGTCAGTCTTGCCATTTCAGCGGTCAGCTCCCTTGTGGTGTTAAGCGGTCGGCGCCCTTGTGGTCTTAGGTCCGGTGCGAGTCTGGTGCACTCGAATCGTCAAACGTCAAGGCAATCTCTCGAAGGCGCCCGATCTCGGCGTCCATACGCGCCTGTTCGCGACGGCTCGCGTCCTGGTTCGCTTGGCGCTGAGCTTGATTCTTGGCGCGCGCCTCGGCCCCCTTCGCAAGTTCACGGGCAAGGAGAGACTCGAGGTCTTCGATCTGCTTCTTAATTGTGGTGCGTGCCTCTTCTTCGAACCCCTGGATGGTCTCGAGCTCAGCGGCAAGGCGTGCCGCCGACGCTTCGACGACCGCCTCCAGGCGCGCCTTCTCGGCCTCGAGCGCACGAATCTTGCGCTCCGCATCGACGATTGGGTCCTCGATCTTCCAGTCGTCGTCGGCCGCATCCATGGCCAAGATCGCGGCTTTGCGCGTGGTCGGATCCATGGCTCGAAGCCCATCGAGCACCTTGATCAACTTTTCGGCCGGAAACGGAGACGCAGCGACCCCGGCTTCCTTATAAACCGTTTCGAGGGGTCGACCTTCGTCGATCTCCGACCCCACCCCAACCACGCCGCTCGCACCTCCACCGAGTTCGCTCGACGATGATGACGACGATTGCCCCAAGGTCGGCCCCTCTTGGCCGACCGAAGCGCTCGTGAGTCCAGCGCGGGATTTCGACGAGGGCGCGGTGGTTGTACGAGCACGGGTCGTCGCAGTCGCCGCAGTCGTCGGACTGGCGGTCGGCGTCGAAGCAGACCCTCGTGCCTCACGCACGATGCGGCGCGCTTCGTCAGGGTCGATCGCTTGTTCCAACGCACGACTCTGCTCGGCATCGAGTTCGACCAGGCCCACCTTCGCCAAAGCTTTCAAGAATCCACTCATCGCCGCTCCCTCACGTGGCCGTTCGCTATGTATGCGTTTCTGACATGGTTCGAGAGGCGGGGAAAGGCCTGATTGCGCTCGATATCTGGGGCCGAGAGCCCCAACCCCGCACCCAGTTTGCGCATATTGTGGGAGACATCGCGCTCTCAAGCAGTCAACCTAAGGCGTAACAGGCGCCTGCCCTTAGGCGTAGCAGAGCTATGGTTCCGTCAGCCCGCCCGAGTCCGAACCACATCGTTGAGGCGATCCACGATGAACTGACACGGCTCCGCGTTCGGCGGCTTCGGGCTTTGGCGGGCTATCTCGCGCTGATGGCTGCAGTCGTCACGCTCTTGGCGATCAGCCCACGCAAAATGCCCGGGCTCGTTCGCGACACGGCCTGGATGGCCGAGCTCGGCCTGTTTTTTTTGGGCAACGCGATCGCGGCCAGTCTTGCGGTCGGCGTGCCGCTCGTCTCCCGAGGGCGAGCGTACGCCCTCGGCGTTTTGAGCGCTGCGCTCATCGTGGGCGGACTGGCGGGCGTGATCGATTGGTCGGCACCGGTTGAATGGGCTTTTGGTCCGGGCATGAAATGCTTCGTGTACGGCACGCTGTTGACGACGGTCGCGATGACCGCGCTCGGGGTCTTGAGCGCACGGCTTTGGCGCCGGTTTCCGAATCCAAGTTTCTTCGTCGCCGTAGCCACCTCGGCGATTGGCATCATTGCGCTGCACGTCGCCTGCGGCGCTCAGGACGTCGTCCACATCTTCGGCTTCCACCTGACGCCCGGGTTCGTCGCGTTCGGCTTTGCGAGCGCGCTCGAGCGGGCGCGGCTGAAGCTCGATCAGGCGGGCTTGTGAAACGGCAAGCCAAGGTTCGAAGTCGAGAGATCATCGCGGCCAGAATCACTCTGACCACGGCGACCATCGTGATGATCACCGCCGCCCTCGGACTGGCCCCTGATGACCGACGTGGATGGACGGCGCGAGCCGCCATCGCCAAGCCTGCAGGAGGCCCCGAGGCCAGCGCAACGTCCAACTCGAAACGCGCGACACGAGACTCGAAGCGCGCGACACGAGACTCGAAGCGCGCGACGCGCGACTCGAAGCGCGCGAGGCGCGACTCGAAGCACGGGAAGTCCGAGCCCCTGGTCGATGTCGGTTCGCTCGACGCGCGCTTCATCCTCGACATTCGGTATGCAACGACCGACAATTTCTTCAACCAAAAGGTCTACGATGCGCCGCGCTGCATCTTGCTGACGTCGGTGGCCGAGCGCATGCTGACAGCCCAGCAATGGCTCGACAGGCATCACCCCGGCCTGCGGCTCATGTTCAAGGACTGCTATCGTCCGAACCACGTGCAATTCGTCATGTGGAAAGCCGTCGAAGGCACGGCCAAAGCGCGCTACGTCGCCAACCCACACACTAAGACGGGGTCGATCCACAGCTACGGGGCCGCCGTCGACCTCACGCTCGCCGACCGAGAAGGTCAGGAGCTCGACATGGGCACGCCTTACGATTTCTTGGGGCGGCTCGCCGAGCCTCGTCACGAGGCAGGCTACCTCGCCGACGGCAAGCTGACCGCCGCCCAAGTCGAACATCGACGCATCCTGCGACGCGCCATGGTCGAAGGCGGCGGAATGCACACCATCCCAAACGAGTGGTGGCACTTCAACGCCGCCCCCGCCAAAGTGATTCGCGCTCGGTATCCACGGCTCGACGTAGCCTTCAGCAGCGTCCCCACCAAGGTCCCCGAGACCACCGCACGATAGGCGCCCGACGATAAGGGCCCAACGGAAAGCACCGAACGCAACGGATGAACGTGAACGGGGAAGCTTGTGCGCAACCGCGCGCAGCGCTAAGCCGATCGTATGCGTACTGCAATCGTCACTGGTGCCAACCGCGGGATCGGCCTCGAGCTCTGCCGCCAACTCTCACATCGCGGAGACAACGTCGTCGCCGTCTGCCGAAAGAGCTCTCCCGCACTCGATGCGCTGGGAATCAAGATCATCGACGCGATCGATGTCGGCGACACATCGACCATGCCGAAGCTCATCGAAGCGACGAAAGGCATGAGCCTCGATCTTCTTATCAACAACGCAGGCGTCCTCGCGACCGACACATTCGACGCCTTCAATGAAGAAGGGATGCGACAGCAGTTCGAGGTGAACACCTTGGGCCCGCTTCGCGTGACTCGAGCGCTCATCGACCGTCTGAACCAGGGCGCGAGAGTCGGCATCGTCACGAGTCGCATGGGCTCGATCGCCGACAATACCTCGGGTGGATACTACGGTTACCGAATGTCCAAGGCGGGCGTGAACGCGATCGGGAAGTCGATGTCGATCGACCTCCGCGCGCGCGGCATCGCAGTCGTCCTCCTTCACCCGGGGTTCGTGAGAACCGAAATGACGCAAGGGGCCGGACAGATCGACGCCGAAACCTCGGCGCGCGGTCTCTTGAAACAGATCGACGCAACCACGCTCGAAAACACCGGACGTTTCATGCATATGTCGGGCGAAGAGCTTCCCTGGTAATCGACCCGGATCGTCGAAATGAGCTTGGAGTCCCGCCTCGCTCACCCTAGGCTCTCGGAGTGCGCCTTTTTCGTTGGCTCGTTTGGCCTATCTTCTTCGCAATTCGGTTGCTGCTACGCCCCATCGTGCTTCGGCGACGAAAGCGAGCGCTCCGAGGGAGCCACGGTTGGATCGAGCTCCGGCTCGAAGGTTCCGTGGAGGCGCTCCCTGTACGATCGCGCCTTCACCCCATGGTAAGGCGCCTGCTGCGACGTCGCGAGATGCCGCGCGTCGTTCTTTGGCAGGTCCACCACGTGATCGACGCCTTGATCGCGGACCCCGAGGCCAAGGGCGTCTTGGTGTACCTCGGCTCTACGGTGTGCGGGTGGGCGCACGCGGACGCTCTTCGTGCTGAGCTCGAACGCGCGCGAACCGCTGGCAAGATCGTTCTCGTCCAGGCCGAAACGCATGTCGCCAATCGAGAAGCGCTCATCGCATCGGGCGGTACGAAGCTCATCATGACGCCGCCCGGGCTGTTCACGGCCATCGGAACGTCCACCTCAGGTCTATTCTATCGCGCAGTCTTGGCGCGACTGGGCGTTCAGGTTGAAGTCGCGTCGGCGGGCCAATACAAGTCAGCGCCGGAACGATTCACGCGCGACGATCGGAGTGAGGCCGATCTCGAGCAGACGACCCGGCTGATCGATCAGTTCGATGCGCGTCTCGCGTCAGCATGGTCTGTCTTTCGCGGCGTCGAGCTCGATACCGCAATCGCGCACTTCGATCGCGCACCGCTGATTGCGACAAGGGCGCTCGAACTTGGGCTGATCGACGGCCTGGCGCGCGATGACGAAATATTGAAAGCCTTGGATGAATTGGGGAGTCCGGGCCCCATCGTCGAAGACAGGGGTCCGAAGAGCGACAAGA
This sequence comes from Deltaproteobacteria bacterium, assembly GCA_016713425.1. Taxonomy (GTDB): domain Bacteria; phylum Myxococcota; class Kuafuiibacteriia; order Kuafuiibacteriales; family Kuafuiibacteriaceae; genus JADJPE01. The sequence goes on from JADJPE010000005.1 coordinate 1,374,535, forward strand.
ATGCCCAGAAGCGACGTGATCAACGGGGTCGACGTGATCAACAGAGTCGACGGGATCGACGAGACAGAGCGGATGCACCCGTCGCGGCGAGCACATATCTCCAGTCACAGACCATCCCCCCTCTCTTCCGACGACCGCGGAAACGAATCGGCGTCGTCGAGGTTCACGGTGCCATCGTCGACACGGCACCCTTCCCCTCACCGCCCGGCGCCAAGACCGCGATCGCAAAGCATGTCGTGGACGATCTGCGCACCGCCGGCGAAGACGATACGATCGCGGCCGTCATTCTGCATGTGAACTCGAGGGGCGGTAGCGTCACCGCCAGCGATCAGATCTTCGGCGCGGTTCGTCGGCTCAATCAAACGAAGCCGGTCATCGCCTGTTTCGATGAGGTCGCGGCGAGCGGCGGATATTATGTGGCGTGCGGGGCTCGAAAGATCTTCGCTGTGCCTCTGACGATCACGGGGAGCATCGGTGTCTTCGCGCTCACGCCCATCTTCGAGGATCTGATCGAAACCCTTGGCCTCGGTCACGACCTGATCAAGAACCGACGGAACGCAGGCATCTACGATGTGTTTCGGTCAAGATCCGAGGACGAACGCCAACACGCACGCGACCAGGTCCAGGCTCTTTACGCCCTCTTCATCGATCTCGTCGCCCGCGCGCGCACGCTTGACACCGATTCCGCAGAGGGCTGGGCGAGCGGGCGCGTCTGGACAGGGCAAGATGCGCTCGAACGAAAGCTGGTCGACGGGCTTGGGGGGCTCGAAGAGGCTTTCGCTCATGCGAAAGAGGTCGCCGACGGCACGCGCTTCGAACCCGAACCCGAGATCGTCCACGCACCAAGGCCCAACATGATGCGACCGCCTCCCGTCGACGAGGCAGGCATCGGCCAGCTCATTGGTGAACGCTTTGCTGAGCAACTCATCGAGCGCTTCATCGCCAAGGTCACCGGGTCTCGAACATCGACCGCCATTGTGTCTGAAATCCTGTCGCTGCTCTCGACGGGCGACCCAACGCCCGGATGGCTCTGGACGCCCTTCGACGTTCGATGATGGACAGGCGCCCGCACCCAGTCGGGCGATCAGCGCTGCTCCACGATCGCACGCGCACGACGATAGACGTCCGAGATGCGCGCCGGGTCACCCGATTCGCCGAGTTCAAGCAGCTCCGCCATCATCCGACCCCCGCGCGCACCATCGATGCGTTTTGCCTCGAGCACCATCCGCCGCGCTTCACCATAGGAGTGGCTGGTCACCTGACGAACCGTCCGAGCCGTGGCGCGAGACGGCGGCGTTCGACTCCGCGAATCTTCCGCGCCCGGGCGAACGTTCCGGTCGCGCCGGCGCGCCGAACGAGCCGTCGAGCGCCGGGCATTCAACCGTCGAGCGTCCAGGTCGCCGCTGGGCTCGTCGCTCGGCTCGTCGCTCGGCTCGTCGCGGGAAGGCCCTTCTTCCCGGCGCGCGATCGAGTCAGGCGCCTCAAACGCCGACGCCGACGATGGATTCTTGCGTTCTGTCGGTTCCGACGCTTCCGATGCTTCCGATGCTTCCGATGCGGCCACGGCGGACGGCCGAGCGCTCGCGCCTGGGCCCGGCCTTTCTTCGCTCGACGAGGCCAAGCTCGGCTTGATACCGGGCGCAGCTTTTGGCATGGGCGACACTGCAGGCTTGACCGGCCTTCGAACCTCTAGCGCATCCGTCGGGCTCGCGTTGATCGAAACGAACACCGCCGTGATGCCGATGGCGGCCGCCGCTGCGGCCATCCAGCCGGCCATAACGCGCGTGCTCCTCAGCGCCGGCATGGAGCCGCTCGCGCCGGTCGCGAACGGCGGCAGAGACGATGGCGTCAGGCCAGCCATGGGATGCGCATTCATGGCATGAGCATTTGCGCCCGCGACACCACCCAAAGGCGCTGCACCCCCGACGTCCGGGTCGCGGGCATTGTCCAGCGCACGAAGACCACTCGCGTCACGAAGACTACTCGCGTCACGAAGATCGTCCGCGATGCGCGGATCGTCCGAGCCGCGAAGATCCGCCGAGGCCCGTGGATCCGCCGAGGCCCGCGGGTCCGCCGAGACCCGCGGGTCCGCCGAGCCACGGAGGTCATCCGAGCCACGGAGGTCATCCGAGCCACGGAGGTCATCCGAGCCGTGGAGGTCGTCCGAGCCACGGAGATCGCCCGGCCCACGGAGATCGCCCGGCCCACGGAGATCGCCCGGCCCACGGAGATCGTCCGGCCCACGGAGATCATCCCCGCCCGTGGCCGCGCGGCGCCGCAGATCTGGGGTCTTCGTATGCGGTTCACGCAGGCTGGTCCGTAGGACTTCGATCGCCTCGGGTGCCAGCGGATCTGAGTCCGGCGCAACCGGCCAATGCACGCGGGTGCCCAGGAGCTCGGCCACCTGCGCCGACGGGTTCGGGCGCTCCCTCGAGGTCGCACTGCCCCCCCCCAATGACGCGGGGCCAGAGACGCTCTTCTGAACATCGATCGCCGAGCGCGTCGACGCGCCGGCAATCGCGGCATCACGCTGAGCCTCTTCGAGTTGGCGCTGAACTTGGAAAGGACTGTCATCGAAGTTGCGCTCGACGAGGACCATCAAGTCGCGCTGAGCAGACGAGAAATCGGGGAGCTGCGTCGCGATCTCTTCGAGCGCATCCCTCATCTCGCCTGCACTTCGAAACCGATTCTCGGGCTTCTTTTCGAGCGCCTTCTTGAGCACCAACCACAGACCGCGCGGTGCGTTCGGAACGAGCTCCGTGAGCGGACGGGGCACGTGATTGCACACGGCATCCATCGACTTGACCGGATTCGAGCGGCCGAAGAGCCGCCGAAGCGATGCGGTCTCATACAGGACGATGCCCAGCGCGAAGACATCCGTGCGCGCGTCGATGTCCCCGCCCCGTACTTGCTCCGGCGCCATGTAACTTGGCTTGCCACGGACCGTTCCCACCCGGGATTTATGCTCCTGGACAGCAGTACGGGCGACGCCGAAGTCGGTCAGCCGAACCGCACCATTCAGATCGAGTAGGATGTTGTGCGGCGAGATGTCCCGATGAACCAGACGCAGGGTCCGCCCCTCGTGGGTCGCCCGCTCATAGGCGTAGTCGAGCGCACCCGCGATGTTGATCCCAATCCGGGCGACGGCGCCGAGCGGCATCTCGCCTTCATTGACGACGAGACGCTGCAAAAGGGCGGTCAGCGATGGCCCTTGGACCATCTCCATGACGAGGAAGAGGAGATCTTCTTCCCGCCCAAAGTCCAAGGTCGACACAATGCAGGCGTGCTGGAGCGCGGCCGCGGCCCGAGCCTCGTCGGCGAACATCAAAGCGGCGTTCGAGTTCGTCTCCGGTGAGCGCATGAACTTGAGCGCGACGAGCTTCTGAAATCCGAGGCTTCGGTCGAGCGCTGCGGCCCAAACCTCACCCATCCCGCCCTTCCCGAGACGAAACAGGAGTCGGTAGCCACCGAGAACCGTCCCTGGCGTCATGGTGTGGGAGGCCACTGGCCTCCATAGTCGCACTTCTTCAGTGCAATGATCGAGGCCGGTTGTGGAATGTTGACGTCACGGCACCGATACGTCGGGTCGTGTGCGCTGATGGACGCCATTGGCCCCCTTTTTGGCCAACCAGGACCTGGGGCCTAGATGAGCGTCCCACCCCCCGTCACGCGAAGCGCGGTCTCGGCCTGGCGAGCGGCGATGTGCTGCTCGAGCACGCGACGCGCCTCGGGGTGGGCCTTGATGATCCGCGCAATCGCTTCACCTGAAATCCGGAGAACCTCGCTGTCCGCCAACGCCCGGACGGAGGCATTTCGGGATTGCCCCGTGACCGCGCCGATCTCGCCAAAAAAAGCGCCTGGACTCAGCCTCTGAATCCGCCCTACGCCGGGCCGGTCTGAGTAGACCTCCACCGCACCACTTTGAAGCAGGTAGAAGCTGTCGCTCTGCTCGCCCTCCGAGACAATCACCGCACCTGGCTTGAAAGACTCGACGATCAGCGTCTCGACGAGCGCGGCTCGATCGCGCGGCCGCAGGACGCCGAAGACCTCGCTCTTCGCAAGCATGTTTGCGACGACCCGACGCCGATAGAACGAGGCCAAGGCCTTCGTGAAACCGGGAAAACGTGCGCTCAAGCGATCGAAGTCGGCGCGGTCGATCGCGAGATACAAGACCGGTTCGAGGGCCTCGACCGTCGCGGCGCGAGAAGCACCGCTGAAGAATGAAAACTCACCGACGCAGTCGCCGTCCGAGAGGGACGAGAGATAGATCTTGGTCCCTTGACTCTCGCAATAGACGACGACGCGGCCGCGGGCGATGACGCCAAGCCAATCGCCTGGATCACCCTCTCGAAGGATGATCCCACCCACGGGTGCATCCTTGAGGCACAACAGAGAGACAATGTTGGCGAACTCAGCGGCGTCGAGGTCGGAGAAGAGCGGGGAAGCCGCTTCGCTGGCTCCGGGCGCGGCAGCCTCGCAATCGAGCGTCGCTACGACCAGCGATCGGAGATCTTCGTCTTCGATCCTCGGAAGACGTGCGAGGAGCGTCTCGTTTCGGCATCCCGGAAGCTCACGCATGGCTTCCACCTCGAGCGCAAGGGACGCGTCCCACTTCACCTCCGCCCGAAGCTGCACGAACATCGTCACGGCCTGCGCCAAGAGCCCCTGTTGCGCGAATTTGCTCGCAGCCGCGCGATAAACCGCGTGGGCATCCGCGGCGCGCCCCACCGTCATGAGCGTCTGGGCGATCTCGTAGAGCGTCCAAAGATCCGGCCGCTGCCGCAGCTTCTCGTACAAGGCGAGCAGCACCGCATCCTCGACGTCTCCGTCGCGCCCCGTCGACTTTCGACGCACCGCGAGCGGCATCGATCCGCCCGAGGTCCATCGCCGGTGGCTGGGCTCGATCGGATGAGTCGCCGCCATCGTAAACTTCGTGGAGCCGACCTCGTCCTCGAAAAGCTCCTTCATGAAGCGTACGAGATGGGAGTCGTTGAACCCCGGAGAGAGCTCGACCAAGAACGCCTCGAGCGCCGTCGAGAAGTCACGGCAACTTTGATAACGCTCGCTTCGGCGAGGCGCGAGCGCCTTGAGTATGATCTCGTCCAGGGCGGAAGGAATCAACGGATTGTATCGACTGGGCGTCGGAACATGGGGGTCACGCACCTTGAGCAGCACGTCCGCTGGATTCTCAGCGTAGAACAACCTCCGTCCGGTGACCGTCTCGAAGAGCGCGATGCCCGATGAATAGACATCGCTTCGTGCGTCCACGTCGTCACCGCGGGCTTGCTCGGGCGACATGTACGCAAACTTTCCAAGAACGACACCGGGTCGAGTCAGCGATACCTTGGTACGTGCCTTCGCAATGCCGAAATCGGCGATCTTCACCTCACCGTCGAAGCTCACCAAGATGTTATGGGGCGACACGTCGCGATGTACGATCCCCAACATCTCGCCATCCGAGCCGCGCCGCGTGTTCGCGTACTCGAGACCGCGAAGCACCATCGCAATGATGTAGCACCCCACGTCAATCGGGACGGTCTTCCCGAGACGCGTCTGCTTGATCAGAATGCGCGTCATGTCTCGCCCGTCGACGAACTCCATGGCGATGTAGTAGTTGTTCTCGATCCGACCAAAGTCGAAGACCTGGACGATGTTCGAATGCGACAGCGAGACCGTGAGCTTCGCCTCGTCGATGAAGAGCGATACGAACTCAGCGTCGGTCGAGAGCTGAGGCAGAATCCGTTTGACCGCGACCGTCTTCTGAAAGCCGCCGATCGATGTCGACGTCGCGCGGAAGACTTCCGCCATCCCTCCCGCGGCGACCTTCTCCACGAGCCGATACTTCCCGTAGGTCGGTTCGAAGTCTTCAGCGAATCGAGGACTCATCGACATCGCAGGCTCGCTCGTCCGCTATTCGGGCTGCGCGAGGGCTCGCAGGAGGACGACCGTTAGATTGTCGGGCTTCGCCAACATGAACACCATCCTTCGCAGAATACGCAGACACAACCGATTAACAGCTTCCTCGGCCGAGGTCGACTCGGCGAGTATCGCGGCGACGCGCGCGGCGCCGAGCCCGGCGTCGAGCAGCCCGTCGGAACAAAGGAGCAGCCAATCGCCGCTCTCCATCGTCCACACGTAGGATTCCGGCGCCGGCCCTTCCGGCACCAGCCCAATCGCGTGCGTCAACGCGCCCACCTGGGGCGGCCTCGTGCACTCTTGAAGCTGAGTGCGCGCCTTGATCTGCCCTGCGCGATCCAAGAGAAAGGCACCCGAATCCCCGGAGTTTACGAGCACCGCCGTAAAAGCACTCGGCCCTCCGCGCGCATCTCGGGGGGATTCTCCGTGTCTCTCCGCATGCGCCCGGACGCATATCGCCGTCGTCACCTCACCCTGGCGCCGACGAACCAAGAGCTGGTGCGCTTTCTCGTACGCGTCCAGGAAGCAGGCGATGTCCGGAGAAATCGGAGGCTCGCGGGCCTGGTTCTCTGGGGGGTCATACCCTCGGACCGGATCTTTCCCTGGCTTCTGAGCCTTCCCTGGCTTCTGAGCCTTCCCTGGCTTCTGATCCTTCCCTGGCTTCTGAGCCTTCGCTGGCTTCTGATCCTTCGCCGGTTTCTGATCCTTCGCCGGTTTCTGATCCTTCGCTGGCTTCTGATCCTTCGCTGGCTTCTGATCCTTCGCTGGCGACTGGTCCTTCCCTGGCGCCTGATCATTCGGGCGTCGATCGAGGAGCGCGTCGGTCGCGCCCTCACGGGCGCCATACCGGGCCCGCATGGCCTCGAAGATCGTCTCCGCGCCCAGGGCGCTCGCTTCGCCGCGCCGCTCGCCCCCGAGGCCACCCGCCTGATCGAGAACCGCAGCATAGACGTCGCCCTCTCGGTCCTGAATCGCGAAGGCGGCGTCCTCGTTGTAGCGGGCGTAGCCACGCCCTCGGGAGGAGAACACCGCACCTTCGAAGAAACGCGTCCGGAGCGGAACCGCACCGCCTTGGGTCTCCGCGCCACCCAAAGCAGCCGTCGCGAGCTCATCGAGTCGCTGAACCGTGTCGAGGCATGGACCCGCCAGCGCTTTTTCTCGGATGGCGTCGGGCGCGCGCAACCCCGACCAAGGGAACCAAATCGAAGCCACCGAAGTTGACCTTAGCCGGGAAGTCGTCAAAAGGACACGCCGGCAACACTGAGGACCGCCCTCGGGCCACACCGACCACAGAGGTCACAGAGGCCACACCGACACCCCGACCACCGAGGCCAAGGGGACAGCGCTGAAGGGGCGACAGCGCTGACCATCGAAGACGGACACGGGCCGAGAAGGCGAAGGGCACCATTGACCGCGAAATCCCCGGCTGGGAAGTTGGCCCGGCCCAAGACCCGGCCCAAGAAGGAGAGATCTCATGAATCGGATCCGGCAGATCGGCGAGCTAGGCCAGAGCATCTGGTACGACGATATCCAGCGCAGAATGATCTGGACCGGGGATCTTCACCGCCGGGTCCAAGAAGATGGCCTAAAAGGCGTCACGAGCAACCCCGCGATCTTCGAGGCGGCCATCGCGCGCAGCGACGACTACCACGGCGCGCTGGCGGCCGCGGCGCGCAACGGCGCCAGCGCCCTCGAAACCTACGAGACCATCGCCGTCGAGGACATCCAGTGGGCCTGTGACGTCCTCCATTCGGTCCATGTCGAGACTCAAGGACGCGATGGCTTCGTCAGCCTTGAAGTTTCACCTCACCACGCCCACGACACCCGGGCAACGATCGAAGAAGGTGCGCGGCTCTGGACGATGGTGGACCGACCAAATCTCATGATCAAGGTGCCCGCCACGCCGGAAGGCCTGCCCGCGATCGAGCGGCTGATCACGGAAGGCGTGAACGTCAACGTCACCCTCCTCTTCTCAGTCGAGCGCTACCGCGCCGTGTTCGAGGCGTTCATGGCCGGGCTCGAGGCACGTGCAACCCGAAGCGGCGACGTACGCACGGTCGCAAGTGTCGCGAGCTTCTTCGTCAGCCGCATCGACACGATGGTCGACGGCCTCCTCACCCAACGCCTCGCCCAGCTCTCGAGCAACAGCGGCCGCCAACAAATCGAACGGCTCATGGGACAAGCCGGAATCGCATCCGCCAAACTCGCCTACGAGGCCTACGAATCCATGGTCTTAGGCGCTCGATGGAAGGCGCTTGCCGCCCAAGGTGCACAAGCGCAGCGCCTGCTCTACGGCAGTACATCAACCAAGAATCCGGCGTATCGCGACGTTCGCTATGTCGAGGCGCTGATTGGACCCGACACCGTCAATACCGTTCCGGCCGCCACGTACGAGGCCTTCAAGGATCACGGAGAAGCCCGACCGGCAACTCTCAAGATAGGCTTGGACGAAGCGAAGGAGGCTCTAGCGGCCCTCGAAAAGCTGGGTGTCAGCATGAACACCGTGACGGATCGTCTGCTCCAGGAGGGCGTCGCGATCTTTGTCGATGCATTCGATCGTTTGATCGGGAGCGTCGAACAACGCCGCCGTGCCGTCCTCGGGCCGAGGCTCGTCTCGATGCGGACGGACGGCCCGGATGCGCTTCGCACCCTAGACGCCCACCTCGAACGTCTCCGAAAGGCGCGCTTCGGGCGGCGACTTTGGGCCAAGGATCCAACCCTCTTCAGCGGACAACCGGACGATCACGATCGCATTGGTCAATCGATGGGCTGGCTCACGAGCGTGGACAGCTTGCTCGATCAGGCGGATCCGATCGTCGATCTGTACGACGAGCTCGACGAGGAAGGCATCGAGCACGTCGTCCTCATCGGCATCGGGGGCTCGAGCATTTCGGCGGATGTCCTTCACAAGATCTTCGAAGACCAGCCAGGAAGCCCAAGGCTTCACGTCCTCGACTCCATCGTCCCCGCTCAGATCTTGGCCGTCGAAGCGGCCATCGAGCTCGACACGACGCTGTTCATCCTCGCGAGCAAGAACGGGACGACGCCCGAGGTCGCGGCACTCGACGACTACTTCTGGAACAAAGTGCAGTCGGGCGATCAGTTCATCGCCATCACCGATCCCGGGACACCGCTGGAAGATTCGGCGGTCGAGCGAGGCTTTCGCGCGGTCTTCAGCGGGGATGCCGAAACGACCGAAAGCTATGCCGCACTCTCTTGCTTCGGAATGGTCCCCGCGAGTGCGATGGGGATCGACGTCGTCCGGTTCCTCACCCGCACGCGACTGATGGTCGGGAGCTGCGAGCACGCGGTTCCCCCGGCCGAGAACGCGGGTATCAGGTTGGGCACACTCTTGGGTGACCTTGCACTCTCAGGTCGTGACAAGATCACGCTCGTCTCGACGCCGAGCCTCGCCGCGTTGGGAGAATGGCTCGAGCAGCTCATCGCCGAGAGCACCGGCAAGGCTGGACGTGGCATCATACCCATCGACGGCGAGCCCCTCAGTACGCCCGACCTCTACGGCGTCGACCGCGTCTTCGTCTATTTCAAGCTCGCCGGCGACGGCGCCGACAAGACCGCCGAAATCGAACGCAAGTTGTCCGCGCTCTCGAGCGTCGGTCACCCTGTTCTCAACATCGTGCTCGACGACGTCTACGATCTCGGCCAGGAAATGTTCCGTTGGCAGGTCGCAACCGTCACCGCCGCCCACATTCTGGGCGTGAACCCGTTCAGCCGCCCCAACGTCGAAGAAACCAACGCGCTGACCCAAAAGCGGCTCAACCACATCGAACCCGATGGCACTCTGGCGCCTGCACCCGGCGAGCGCCTCGTCTTTGAAGACGAAGCGCTGACTGTGTTTGCCAACGAAGAGGCATGGGAGCAAATCAAAGGCGTCAGCGTGAAGTCCATCGCCGATGTCTTCGACAAGATCCTCGAGAACGCCCCTGCAACCGAATACGTCGCGCTGATGGCCTACATCGCACCGGACGACGAAGTCACAACCCATCTCAGCGCGGTTCGGGATCGCTTGAGAACCCGGTTTCGTTCGGCGACGACCCTCGGCTTCGGTCCCAAGTTGTTGCACTCGACCGGACAGCTCCACAAAGGAGGACCCGCGACCGGCGTGTTCATCCAAATCACGGCCGATGACGCCGAAGACATCGAGATTCCGAGCCGCGGCTACACTTTCGGCACGCTAAAGCGGGCTCAGGAACAGGCCGATTTCATGGCGCTGTCGCAAAGACAGCGGCCGATCCTTCGGATTCACCTGTCTCAGGACAGCACGAGGAGTCTCACCGCACTCAAGGCCGCACTCGCAGTCGCCTAGGCCAGCGCCCAAGACCACACGCAAAGTCGACGCGGCGCAAGGCATCCCCAAAATGCGCAGGCCTTCGACCCAGGTCTTCCCCTCCGGCCGCCGTCGGTCTATTCGAGCGACCATGCGCATGCACAATCACATTTCTGTCCTCGTCACTGCCCTCGCGGGGGTCATGATCGCGTCCGGCTGCAAGAGCCAGCTCGACGCTTCCACCGGCGAGCCGGGTGGCGAGAGCCCGCACTGCACGAACGGATCGAGCCCCGCTTCGATGCCCGCATCCATGCCCGCGGCCGATGGCGAGCGCGGCGAACAAGAGAACGCCGACATGGACACCGCTGCGGACGCCTCGGCACCAGGCGGCTACTCAGAAGCCGAATTCGCACGCCTTCATGAGATGAAAGCCAAAGACAACACACCGCTCCGCGGAACGATGATCGATCTCCAGGGAAGCAAAGCCTACCTAAGCCTTCCGGAAGGCGTCGCTTCGCCGATGCCGGCCGTGCTGGTGATCCACGAGTGGTGGGGCCTCAACGACAACGTCAAGCTTTGGGCCGATCGCCTGGCAAACGAAGGCTATGCAGCGCTCGCCGTCGATCTATACGGCGGCAAGGTCGCAGCAACACCCGATGAAGCCGGGGCGCTGATGAAGAGCGTCGACAAGAAACGCGCGGCCAAGACCTTGAAGAAGGCCTACGCCTTCCTTGGTCAAGACAAGCGCATCAAAGCCAAGAAGCGCGGCGTCATTGGTTGGTGCTTTGGGGGCGGATGGTCGCTCCAAGTCGCGCTCACAGAGCCTTCGCTCACTTCGTCCGTCGTCTACTACGGTGAACTCGTCAACGATCCCAAGAAGCTCAAGACGATCAAAGCGCCTCTACTCGGCATCTTCGCCAATCAAGACAAGTGGATTACGCCGGCCCTGGTCGACGAATTCGAGAAGGCGCTCGAGAAGGCACACGTCACCCACAAAATCCTGCGATTCGACGCGGACCACGCGTTCGGTAATCCCTCCAACAAGGAACGGTACGATCGATCCGCCGCCGAGGCCGCGTGGCAAGAAACGCAGGCGTTTCTCGAGCAAACGCTCAAGAATTGACCGCCGACGGACAGGTCCGAGGCACAACGCCGAGATCCCCAGACGACGCAGCCGACGGCGCCACTGCGCAATACGAGGCGCAGAGCCAAACCCACCCCGGCTTTGATCGGTTGAACCCGACACGGCGACAGTGTAAGCGGGCACCCAGGATGTCTTCAACGATCTACGACTTCACGGCCCAAACGCTCCATGGACAGGATACGCCCATGTCCGCCTATCGCGGCAAGGTCCTGCTCATCGTGAATACGGCGAGCAAATGCGGTTTCACGCCGCAATACAAGGACCTGCAGGCTCTGTACGAGGCGCACCGCGACGAGGGGCTCGAGATCCTCGGCTTCCCGTGTAACCAGTTTGGGCGCCAAGAGCCAGGTTCTGCAGATGATATCGAGCAATTCTGCAAAGTTAACTACGGCGTCACGTTTCCGATGCACGCGAAGGTGGACGTGAACGGCAAAGACGCGCACCCGCTCTTTGTGTTCCTGAAGAAGGAGGCGCCGGGCATCCTTGGGAGCGAAGCCATCAAATGGAACTTCACCAAGTTCCTGGTGAACCGCGAGGGGCAGGTGCTCAAGCGCTACGCCCCAAAGGACACGCCCGCGGATATCGACGGTGACATCGTCGCCGCGCTCCGAGCCTGAGCCTAAGCCTGAGCCGTTCCGCTCTCGCGCAACTCGCCGTGCAACTCTGTGACGCAACCTGCGCGTGTACGAAGGCGATCACGAGGTCGTTGAGTCGGCACACCCGTTGCTACCGCCCGTCTCATGGGTACCACGCTGCATCAAGGCCAAACGGTCCGCTCGGGCGGCGCAAGCCGAGCCGAGGTCGAGAACATGCTTCGGAATGTCGATGCGGATGGCGATGGTCAAATCAGCGCCCGTGAACTCTCGGCCCTCGCCGCCCAAGGACGGGCGAGAGGTTTTGCCGACGGGGACGCCCTCGGACTCTTTCGCGCTGGGCTCGACGCAAGCGCGCTTGCTGAGCAGAAGTCGAGAGAACCTGGTCAGCAGTTCTCGGAAGACTACATCGACAAGAAGATGAATCCGTTCCTCGAGCGAAGCTACGGACGAAACGGTCGTGTCGCGTCCGAGCTCGTCACACCCCAGGCCTCGAAGGAGCTCACCTCGGATGCGGCATCAGCGTACCAACGACGGGCCGGATACGACGCGCTTCAAACGAAAGCCATCGCGCAGCACCTTGGCCCGCACGCAAAGTTGAGTGACACGAACAAGGATGGTCGAATCGACGCGAAGGACCGCGCACTCGTTCCCACGGGCAACGGCGGCTACACCTGGCACGAGATTGGAGCCAAGAAGGCCGATCGTATCAACGAAACGGTCGGACTCGCGCGCGGCGCGAAAATTCTGGAAGGTCGCCCGCATTTCCCGAACAGCCCCGGGAACCCCGCCTGGGCAAACCGGGGGAGCGACGGCGCGCCGCGCGCGGAATGGATGGGCGGACGCCCAGGCGGTCCATGGAGCGCCGAGAAGATTCCGAGCGGCAAGCCAGGCGCTGGCGGCACCGAGTTCAAGCTCGACCAAAGCCGGATGACCGCGTCGGAAGCGCTGGACGACATGGCAAAGAATCCGAAAAACTATTGCTTCGACTGCGCGATGGCAAAGCAAGTCGTCCAATACGCGCGTGTCCGCGAGATGCTCGGCGATGACAAGTTCAATGCACTGGCCAAGAAGCACGGCATGACGATCGGCCACAGCGATGCGGCCTATCGAACAGGGTTGCTCGCAAAGATGACGGATTTCGCGCCGGGCGGGTCAGCCAACATGAAGCTCGAAGATTACAAGTCGGGGTGGCAGGGCTATGCGAAGGTCGTCTCGGTCGGGAATCCGGACGTCATGCGGTCACTCGAGCAAAACGGTTGGTCAGGGGAGCACTTCACGGTCGCACTCAACGAAAAGGGTGAGAAGGTCGTGCATGCCCACCCATTCGGGACGATGCCGCTCGCCGAGTTCGACGCAAAGCTCCGAGATCGCCTCGTGGCTGACTCAGGCGGCCGAATACGGCGCGAAGACATCCAGATCGACTATCGACGCCCACTCGACTCGGACGTCGACTACGCCCGCGAAAAGCTATGATGAGGAGGGCGCGTTCTTGACCCGATCCTTCACCGTCTCGAGCTCGACACCAAGCGTCCGAGCGAGTCCGGCCGCGACGTCGCGCGGTCGTTTCGTTGGATCAGCTTCGATCGCCTTCACCGCGAAATACAGCGACATCCCGTCCCGGGCGCGGTTCTCGGAATCCTTCGGGTGTGGGATGTCAGCGGCCGATCGCGTTTGGCCATCGCTGCATTCGAACCTAACGCGGGAGGAGAGTTCGGTGATCCGTTCTTTGGCGTTCGCGCACGCCGCTTCACATGCCGCTTGCGTGAGGTGAACATCGCCGGTCAGGACGGCCATGAACTCATCGCCGCCGTGTCTGAACAGGGAGACCTTCGCGCCCACGGCCTCGAGCTCCTCGCGAAGAACGTGCACCGCGGCCTTCAGCATGGCGTCGGCGTCGGCTCGCCCCAGTACACCGTCGATGGCTCCGAGATTTCCGATGTCGACAAGCACGCCAAACGCACGCGCCGAACCAGGGTGGACAGAAACGTGCCGAACCGCGCGTTCAAGCGTGGGCAACCTTCCTACGCCAAGGAGCGCCCCCGTCGCGGGGTCGAACGCATTGAGCGTTGGGCGTCTCTTGGCAGTATTCGGCCTTCTGATCGCCTTGAGTCGCTTCTTCAGCTTCGACCGCTGAGCGTCGAACTCGTTGTCGAACAGGGGTCCCCGTCCGCAGGTCGCTTGGGTGCGCGGTCGGCCGAGGTTCGCGAAGACTTCGGCGTCGACAAGCTGGGTCGATTCAAAGGGAGGCCTCAACGACGTCGAAGACTTGTACCGGTTGTTGAAGTCTCGCTCGACCTGGAGCAGAAGCGGCCGGGCGCTCGGCGGACCTTCGCCCGAGAGATGCCCACTTGTCGATCGAAGGTCGACGACGGTCGACAAGATCTCCACACCCTTCAATTTCGGGTCGCTGGGATGCACCAAACTTTCCCACTGGATGGGCTGGCCGATCGACTCGATCGACCTCCCTCCGTACAGATCGTCCCGCGCCTTAAGCCTGACTCGATCGAGCGTCCCCTCAACGTCTCCGGCGTTCGCCTCCACGAGGACCCATATCCCCGGACCCTTCCCCCGAAACCCGAGCACCTTGCCCGCGCCAAACACATTAGCGAGCGTCGCGAGGACCTGAGTCGACATGTGGCGCATGACGACGTTCGAGCCGGCGTCGGCGACCTTAGGGTTGAGGCCCTTGAGATTTCCGGGAACCTCGAGATAGGCCAGGGCCCAGGTTTCGCCAGAGACAACCCGGTCGAGCGCACGCTCAACGCTCGCATTCAATCGACTCGAAGACCAAAGACGAGTCACGACGTCTCGCTCGTTGACGCCCAGGAGGTCCTCGAGGACCTTGCGATGGCGGCCACTGATGTAGTCGCTTCCCTTGCCGCTCCTCAGGCCGACCCCCTCAACAGGCGCGGGACGGAGGAGAGGCCCAACACCGCGACCGGTCCCCTCGCCAAAAAGCCAACGACTCCGGCGATAGTCATCGTAGGCTTCATCCGAAACCGCGACGCGTTCCGTAGCAAGGCCGTCCCTCTCCTTCTGAGCATGGCGAACGGACGACCCGGAAGAAGAACGCGCGCTCTTCTTCGATTGAGTGTGACCTGAATACCGCTTGGCTTTCACAAAGACCGAACCGTCTTGCAAGACTGCAAGGAACTAGGACCGCCGTCAACGGTTCCGCACCATCCAAGCCGAGGCAAGAACAGCGTCCGGCAAAGACCTTCAGTCCAGACATCCAAAGACGGAGCTCGCATGGGCATGTCTTCGCGGCCTGCCTCGCCTCCACCAGCACCAGCCCGTCCGTCGACGGCCGGTCAATATATCCTGCGGAATCGACCAAAGAACCATTCCAGGAAGCGGCGAATCCGAGAACGGCTCTTCCAAGCGGCTCGATCGACGCGCTGCGATCGATCTCGGTCGATCGCGAACTGAGCGTCTGCTTCCGCGCCAAGGCGCGGACACAAAATCCCCGCGTTCACTTCGAGGTTCCTAAACGCACTGAGGTCGTCGAGGTTGCTCGACCCAACCGTCACCCATTGTCCATCGATCACCGCGGTCTTGGCGTGGAGGATGCGCTCGTGAAACTCGTAGAGGCGGATCTTGTGCTTGAGGAGTCGGCCGTAATACCAGCGTGATGCCCAAAGAACGATCGGGACATCGGTCGCACCCGCGACGATGATCTCCACCGAAACGCCCCGCTTGGCGGCACGGATCAGCGCCCGCCGAAACACGCGATCAGGAACGAAGTACGCATTGCAGATCCGAATCGTCCTGTCCGCCGTCATGATCGCCTGCAAATATGCCCGCCGAATGAATGCACGGTCCCGCCGCCCGAAATTCCCAAGAAAGCGGACCTTCGCGCGCCCCGGCCGCGAATCCATGGGAAACGCGCGCCGACCCCGTCGAAGAACGAGAGATGGGCGCCCACGATAGCGCCTCCAAAGATGACGAAAAAGGGCTTCGAGCTGACGGACCGCCGGGCCTTCGACCCAAACCGCGGTATCACGCCAACCGCGGCCGCCGTCCTCCTTCGCTGCGTAGTCGTTCGAGATGTTCAGACCGCCCACCATCGCAACGCGCCCATCGACCACCAATGTCTTACGATGGTTGCGCTTCTCCCACGGCCATCGACGGTGAAAGAGTGAAGGCGGTCTAAACGGCAATAGCTTCACACCGGCCTCGGTCAGCGCATCCACAAAATCCCTGGAGAGAGCGATCGATCCGTAGCCATCGAAGCACACCGCCACTTCGAGCCCAGCACGCGCCCGTTCCATGAGTGCGCGCGCGACCCGCCACCCCGTCTCGTCGCTGGCGAGAATGTAGACCTCGAGAAAGATGTAGTGCTCAGCGGCCGCAATCGTCTCGACGAGTTTCCGGAAATAGGGCCCCCCATCGATCAACAGCTCGACCCGATTTCCCTCGGTAAAAGGGATCGTTCGCCGACGAAGCAGCGACAACGAACGACGTGCGATCGAACGCTTGCTCACGGTCCGCCGCATCCTAGCAGAAGTCGAAGCCCGGGGAACACGGCGACGGATACGGTCATGAACGGCGGCCAGAAGAGACCAGCGCCCTCGTCACCGCGATCGTTTCAGCCCGAGTTGGCAAGCGCGATCCTTTTGTGCCAAACCGGAGGCTTGGGAGAGCGAGGTCGAAAACACGTGTTGTTCGTGGTCAGCACCGAGCGACACGCGGCAAAGACATCCATCGCGTGTGCGCTCCTCGCCCGACTTCAGCACATCCTCCCCGTGCCGCCGGCGGTCGTTCGCTTGGTCGAGACCGAATGTCTCCACGATGAAGCGCATGATCTCGTAGGCCGCGATGGACCGCGACTTCGGGCCGCCGCCGGCGACCACATCCCGCCCCTCGTCGTGTCGCCCTATCGATTCACAGGACGTGGCCCACCGAGGGTCGCCGCCGAGCGAGCTGGCGTCGGCCTGACGCGACAAGACCTCGTGAGCGCACTCGTCCAGGCTGAAGATTTCGGCTCGATGGTCGTCGTCGACACCGAGGGCGGCATATTGACGGCGATGGCTCGAGATGCCCTCCTGGTCGACGTTTGCGAGACCGCGGATGCCCACGTCCTTGTGGTCGCGATCGATGACGTGGGCGCTGAGAACTCGGCGTTGCTGGCGGTCGATGCGTGCGCGCGACGCAACGTCAAGGTGGCAGGCATCATGCTCAACCAAGCATACCCCCGTGCCGAAGCCACCGAGGATCCCAACGACTTCGAGAATCATCGCCTCATCGAGGCATACGTGAGCACAACGACACCCGTCTACCCGACCGTGCCGTTCATCGCCGGAGCAAAAGATGAGAACGACGTCATCTCCGGCATCGTGGCCCACTTGGCGCGCCACCGGATCGTCGAATCTATCCTTGCCACCATTGCGCCCACGCCCGAGCGATCCGCGCCCGGTCGTCCGGCGTCGTCGTCTCCGTCATCGGATCCCCAAACGACTGGCCCGTGATCCGCTCCAAGATGCCGACGACGATGTCACCGAGCGCTCGAGGCGTCCTCGTCCGGCCTCCACTCGGAAACGCAAAGGGGCCCGAGGCGACCTCGTCCTCACGGTCGGCATACGGGACAAGGAGCTCGACGACCGGATCGCCTCCATCGATGAGACGATCAATGATTCGCTGCACGAGCGCTTCATCCTCGCTCGCCAGCGATTCGATCGCCTGAGTCACCGCCCGTCGGTAGGCGTCGTCCATGCCCTCGGCGCGCGTCATTGGAGCCGGCCCTCGCGTGCGACCACCGCGGGTCGAGAAGTCATCCACCGAGCGAAAAGAGCCGTCGACGTTGAGTCTCACGAGCTCACGGTCGGCCACGAAGATATCCACCGAACGCTCATCGATCGCCACCAGCATCGACCCATGAGGAAGAAGATCCCCGATCGCGTAGGCACGAACATCTTTCGTCGCACGGTCCTCAATCTCGGCGCGATGGGCCGCCCATTCGTCGCGCCGGTGCACGGCACGCAGGCGCAGCCCCGGTGACCACGGCGCAGCAAGTCGCTCCGCCGAGCGCAGGAGTCCGGGTGGAATACGAGTCACGGACGACGAACGGACGGGCGGCTGATCGAGCAGGCCCCTCCGCGGCAACGGCGCAGACGACACGGACGACACGGACGACACGGACGACGGATCGGAACCGAGGAAAGGGGACTGCGGGGCGTTCGCCAGAGAGGTCGGTTCGACGATCGCCCCGATAAAGAATGGAATCGCGACAACGACCCCACCCGCGCCGAGGATCAGTCCGCTGCGGAGAAGAGCCCGCACGTTGCGCCTCCGATCAAGACGTGACGACGCCGAATCAAGCACCGAACGGCCGGCCAAGGTCGACGTCAAGCTCTGTGCTCAGGGTGTCCGCGACCGGACCGAGGAGCGCGAGCCGAGCACGCGTCTCTTCGATCTCGCGATCGTGTCGCCGCTTGAACACCTGATTCTCGAGCTCGATCAGAAGGCGATCGAGTCCTTGTCGCCGAAGTGCGCTGACCGCAACCCCTTGATTCAGGTGCCTCAATGCGGAAACGATCGGGGCCGAGGCCTCGTCGACCTTGTTCACGACGACAAGCCTCGGAATGTGATCGAGCTTCAAGTCTTGGAGGAGCGCCTCTACGGCGCGGCGTTTCTGGTCAGCCGCCGGGTCCGAGGCGTCGATGACGTGGAGCAAGAGGTCCGAATCCTCGAGCTCTTCGAGCGTTGCGCGAAAAGCGTTCACCAAATCCTTTGGGAGATCGCGAATGAAGCCAACAGTGTCGGTAAGAACGATCTCTCGCTCCTCCGGAAACCGAAGACGGCGTGTCGTCGGGTCAAGGGTTGCGAAGAGCTTGTTCTCAGCGATGACTTCGGCGTTCGTCAGCGCATTGAGCAGCGTCGACTTCCCGACGTTCGTGTACCCGACGATCGACACGACCGGAATCTGGGTCGCCGCCCGTTGCTTTCGGCGCACGCCACGCTGAACCGACAAACGCTCGATCTCTTTGGTGAGCCGATGGATTCGATCGCGCGCGCGACGTCGATGGATCTCGAGCTTCGTCTCGCCCGGACCCTGACCGCCAATCCCGCCCGTCAACCGACTCATCGCTGTGGAGCGATCGATGAGGCGCGGCAACGCGTACTTGAGCTGCGCCAGCTCGACTTGGAGCTTGCCGTCGCGGCTCTTCGCATGTCGCGCAAAGATGTCGAGGATGAGCTGGGTGCGGTCGAGCACCTTGAGGTCGGTGACGTTCGTGATCGCGCGGAGTTGAGACGGCGAGAGATCGCGATCGAAGATCATGATCTCCGCCCCCAGCTCGAGCGCACGCAACGTGAGCTCCTCGATCTTGCCTCTGCCCAAGACCGTGCGTGGATCGACCTCAGGGCGAATCTGCAGAACGCGATCGAGGACTTGAACGCCCGCGGTTTTCGCCAGCTCATCGAGCTCCGCCATCGAGGCCTCGGCGATCGCCTTCACACCTCGGCCCTTCGCCCAAACCCCAACGAGGACCGCACCTTCTTGGCCGAGCTCACGAGCATCCCCACCAAAAACGCGCGAAAGTACGCCTTCGGCGGCCCTGACCAACGTCATGCCATCGGCGGGAAGCGCGTGGATGCTCAGGCAAGTCGAGGTGGCCGGTGAAACCTGACGACGGAACTCGTCCACCTCGAGGTGCGCCCAGTGGCTGGCCTGAAGGTTCCCGGCCGGATCGACCTCGAGCACGACCACCGCATCCAGCCGTAGCTTCGAGAGATCTGCGAGGTCCTCTTGGGTGAGCCCGTGACCGCGCAACTCCGTGCGCACGAGACGTAGACCCCGAAGACGAGCCGCCGCACCACGAACACGTCCGATGTCAGGCAAATAGAGCCGCCCGGGCTCCCCGACGATCACACGCTCGACGTGACCCGCGCGGTCGATCAGGGCACCGACCTGTCGGTTGATCTCGCGGCTCAAGCCCGCGATGTGCCGCCCGAGCTCCGGAGAAACCAGGGCATCAGAGAGAACCTTGCGGCGAAAAGTCGCCTCGAGCCGCTCGAGCTGGCGGGTCTTCAGACCGTTCGTGTTGCCGTCAAGCGCCCTCATACCGGGGTAGAACCTCTCGTGTAGGGCACTTGCGCCAACCGAGGCAAGCACCTTGGGGAGATTTGGCAGGGATATGCCAAAATACGATGGAGAGACAGCCGAAGTTTCGGGTTACAATCCCGCGCCCATGGTGCTCCGCAGCCGGACCCAATCCCGCCGCTACACGATCGGCCGGCGAATTGCGTCCGGGGGCATGGGGGAGGTCTACGAAGGACGGGCGACCGACGTGGGGCGCAACGTCGCCATCAAGCGCGTGCTCGACTCCTTGACCTCGGAGGACGACCTCGGGTCACTCTTCCTTCGAGAGGTCGCCGTCGCAGCAACCCTCGAGCACCCAAATGTCGTCGAAGTCATCGACGCCGGGGCAGCGTCGACCGAGCTCTTCTTGGTGATGGAGCTCGTCGATGGTCCGTCGTTGGCGGAGGTGCTCTCCGTGCTCCGCGGAGAAAACAAGCGACTTCCGATCGAGCTCACCTGTGGAATCGTGAGCCATGTGGCGAGAGGCCTCGCCCACGCCCATCAGCGGGCGCTCCCTGACGGCACGCCCCTTGGCATCGTCCACCGGGACGTCGCGCCCGAAAATGTGTTGATCACACGACGAGGCCTACCCAAAGTCGTCGATTTCGGGCTGGCCAAGCTCTCGGGCCACAGCCTCACGAATCCAGGCATCATACGGGGACGACCGCGAAATCTTTCCCCCGAGCAGGCACGCGGTGATCCCGTGGATGCGCGGTCCGACGTCTTCTCACTCGGCGCAATGATGTTCGAGATGGTCTCTGGCGAAACGCTCTATACGGGCGATGCTGTCGCCACGTTGCTTTGGCGGGTTGCAGAGGGGGACTACGAGCCCATCGCAAAACGACTCAGTGACATAGACCCCGACCTCATCCAGATCATCGAGCGCGCCATCGCCGTTCGCCCCGACGATCGGTATCGCTCCGCCCGCGAAGTCGAGCGAACGCTCGACGGCTTCCGAGCGGCGCGCGGCATGCGAGTGGACAGCCGGGCGATGGCCGCCTTGGTCGCCGAAACGTGGCCGACGATCGAGCGAAATCGCTGGGAACGTCTCGAAGGAACGCACGGTGAGCTCGAAGGCGCAGAGCTGATCCTCGAAGCCGATCGACAAGAACCCACGCGCAGCGGACCGAACACGCCGGCCGGACCACGAACGCCGACCGAACCGAGCAGATCGACCGAACCGGACGAACCGACCGCGCCAAGCGAGACGAACGAAACAAGCCCAAGCGAACCAAAGTCGCGGCAACCGCTGCGCCCGTTCGACGAGAAGCGCCACGACGATCCCAAGCAACGAGTCAAACCGGACGCCTTCAAGACACGGTCTACCTACTCCGAAGCCGAAGCCGAAGCCGAAGCCGAAGCCGAAGCCGAAGCCAAAGCCGAGGACAAAGACGAATATGCTCGCAGCGCAGTCGCCGAAGCGCTGAGCTCTCCAGTCAGCTCGCCCCTACTGCGGTCTGAGGGCCAGCAAGACGAGTTCCCGAAGCCACGGAATCCCGCGAAGGCGGCCGCGCGCGAGCGTCGTGCTTCAGGCCGTGCGGGTGGATTGTGGCTCGCCTATTGGGGTGCGCTGGTGGTGGTGGCGGCCGTCGCATTCGCGGGCGCCTGGTGGGCAACAGGTCACCCGTTGTCGCCCCCTGGGGTGGGAGAGGCCGCCCTGACGACGCAACAACCCGCTCAGGCCGCTGATTCGGACCCTGGCACGCCACCTGAGGTCGGTCGACAGGTTCCGGTTGCGACTCGTTAGCCGAAGCCCCTAGACTGTGGGGGATGGCGCTCCTCGAGATTCTGACCTGGCCGGACAAGCGATTGGCGGCAAAATCCACGAACGTCGACCAGGTGGACGACGAGATTCGAAAGCTCATCGACGACATGTTCGAGACGATGTACTTCGCCGAAGGCGTCGGGTTGGCCGCGCCGCAGGTCGGCGTCACCAAGCGCATCATCGTGGTCGACTGTGGCGTTCGGGAGTCGGAGGAGTCGAGCCCGCTGACCGCCAAGGAACCGCTCGCGATTATCAATCCCGAGGTCACCATCCAAGACGGAAAGATCGCGTGGGAGGAGGGATGTCTCTCCGTCCCCGGATACACCGAGGAAGTGGAGCGCTCGGCCAAGGTCACCGTCACCGGGCTCGACCGCGAAGGCAAACCGATCACGATTGAGGCGGAGGGCTTGTTGTCGGTGTGCCTACAGCACGAGATCGACCATCTCGAGGGCGTTCTGTTCGTTGACCGCCTGTCTCGCCTCAAGCAAGAGATGGCCAAGAAGAAGCTGCGAAAGCAGATGGAAGAAGAGGCGCGCGACCGCGCCGTCTGAATCGAACTTGCACCCGGAAAACGTCGTGCGCCTCCCCGAGCGCTCTCTTCGGGTCGCCTTCTTCGGAACCCCGGAGATTGGCGCGGTCATCTTGGCGCGACTCATCACAGTGCCTTTTGTCGAAATCCCGCTGGTCGTCTGTCAGCCCGATCGGCCCCGGGGTCGTGGTCGGTCGCTCGAAAGTCCGCCGGTCAAGATCATCGCGCAGTCGGCGGGGATCGAAGTGCAGCAACCCACGAAGCTCAAAGATGGCGTCCTCGCCGGCCACCTGCGGAGCCTCGACCTCGACCTCGGCGTGGTCTGCGCGTACGGGCGGCTCATTCCCATCGAAGTCTTCCGTGCTCCGGCTGCTGGCTGCTGGAACGTCCACACCTCGCTTCTGCCGAGACACCGGGGCGCCTCGCCCATTCAGCACGCGATCCTCACCGGCGATGCCACGACAGGCATCACGCTCATGCAGCTCGGCGAGGGACTCGACGAAGGCGACATCTTGCTTCAACGTTCGATCCCGCTGACGGGAGAAGAGACCGGCGCCTCGCTGACCCAGGCGCTTTCCGAGCTTGGCGCCGACACCTTGGAGGCCGGGCTCGCACGGGCCCGTGCGGAAGGGCTGACGCGGACCGTTCAAGATCCGAACAAGGTCACCTACGCACCGCTCCTCGAAAAGAAGGATAGCCTTCTCGATTTCCGGCGACCGGCCGTAGAACTGGAGCGGCGCGTGCGCGCGCTCGAGCCATGGCCCGGAACGCAGTTTGGGTTGGGCGGAACGATGATCAAGGTACGTTCCGCCAAGGTTGCGCTGAGCGACGCTGAAACCGCGCCCGGCCGAATCTCAGCGCCAGGTTCGATCCGTCGAATCAGCGAGCGTCTGATCGTCGAAACCGGGCGCGACGGGCTGGAACTGCTCGAGGTTCAGCCGCCGGGCAAACGACCGATGGCGATCGCTGATTTTCTCAGAGGCGCCGGACGCCGCATCAAAGACGGCGATTCCGTCGACCCGATCGACAACCCGCACGCGCCCAGCGCATAGGCGCATAGGCTCATCGCCCGACATGATCGCCCGCATTCCGCGACTTGATGTCGATGTTGATGTCCATGGCCGGAACCCGGGAGCCTGATCGGGCTTCGATCCGGCTTCGATCCGGCACCGGCCCGTTGACGATTCCGTGTCGACCCGCGTATCGCTCGCGGATACTCCGCTCGGACAATGCCAAAGAGAAGAAGAGATCAAGGAACGCATATGAGATTAAGGACAACCGTATTCTGCGCACTCGTCGTAGGCGCGCTGGGCGCCGCCTCCACGGGCTGCGGCTCTGACGACACAAACGGCCCGGGAAGCGCATTTGTCGACGCTGGACTCAAAGTCGACGCTTCCGCCAGCAACGATGCTTCCGGTAACGGCACCGAACAGGACGCCGGGACCAACATTCGCTTCGACAGCGGCATCCAGGTCGATGCCACGGTCGGAAGCGATGGCAGCATCACGACTGATACCGACGGCAGCGTCAACGCCGACGGCAGCGTCGACACCGACGGCAGCGTCGACACCGACGGCAGCGTCGACACCGACGGCAGCGTCGGTACCGATGCGGGGCCACCTCCGTTGGCCACCGAAGGGCAACCTTGCGAGGCCGACCTCTCGTCGCCCACGCTCGACGGCAACTGCGAAGAGGATCTCTTCTGCTTCCCTTGGAACGCAGCAGCGGCTGCACAGTCGGGCGATGCGCAAATCGCCTCTTGTGTGCGGCTTTGCGAAGAAGACGCCGATTGCGCAGCGCCGAACAGCGTCTGCACCCTTGTTCGCCCGTGGGGCTTCAACCCCGAGCTTCTTCTCGGCGTCTGCGCACCATCGCGTGACGCCCAAATCGGGGAGAGCTGCGCACCAAGCCCGCGGCAAGGCGACTTCGCCGGGTGTACGGAGGGCCTTGAGTGCCAGGTCGGCCTGAGCGGATTCCTCCCTGAAGACTACGGAACTTGCGGCCAGAGCTGCATCCAGACCGAAGCTGGCGTCGAAGGTGAAGCATGCCCGGCCGAGTTCCCGGTTTGCAATGCGGCCACACCGACCGCAGATCAGCCGTCGACGGTCGGTCTATGCTCGGCGCGCTCGCTCCAAGCCGGTGACCACTGCGTGAACGGAGACGCCACGCAGACCTGCGATCTCGCGCAGGGCAGCATTCTCTGCCTCCCAACGGATGGCATGAGCGGTCTTTGCTTCGAGCTCTGCATGCCCGACGATGCCGCTGAGGATTCTTGCCCCAGCATGAACGGCCGCGGCGTTGGTCTTCAAGCCTCGTGCGTCCCGTTCGATGCGACGGATCCGGCTTCGTTTGGCATTTGCAGCGCCAATTGTAGTGCAGAGGTTCCCGATCCCTGCCCGTCGACGTTGGGCGACTATAGCTGCCTGGGTTTTCAGTTCAGCGGCGGCGCTTCCGTCGATCTGTGCGGCGAGCTGGCGCCGCCGTTCAACCCACGGGAGTCGGTCATCATGAACGAAGGCGGCCAAATCGTGGGCATGCAGGAGCCTCACGTGAACTGCGTGGAAGAATCGGACCTTCCTTGCGCACCGGGAAGCGCATGCTTCCCGCTGAATGCGACGCAGACCCAGGGGGCCTGCCTCACGTACTGTGACCCAACCGCGAGCCCCACCGGTTGTGAGCCCTACAACGACCCCACGGTGGAATGCAGGCTCCTCCTCGATCAAGACTACGGCTTGTGCTCGAAGCTGCAGTAGCCAAGGCGATTTCACGGCCTTGACGTAGTCATGCGACGACGACCGCTCACCCAACGATGGCTGATCGCTTCAGCGTTCTTTGGGATGAGCGGCGTCGCACTCGGCGCATTCGCTGCCCATCTGCTGAGATCAAGACTAGATCCGCGGGCCTTCGAGATCTTCGAGGTCGGTGCCCGCTATCAGATGTACCACGCGCTCCTGCTTGGGGTCTTCGGCGTGCTCGAGCAGATGAAGGGCATCGATCGGGTCAACCGCGGAGGAGAAAGCACTGGGACTGGCGCTGGCGCTGGAACTGGCGCTGGAACTGGCGCTGGAACTGGCGCTGGAACTGGCGCTGGAACTGGCGCTGGAACTGGCGCTGGAACTGAACAAGGAGAACGGCGGGACCTTGGTCTGACGTGGGCTGGCGCGCTTGTGACCGGTGGTATCGTGGTGTTCAGCGGCAGCTTGTATCTGCTTGCGATCACCGGCCAAAGTTGGCTGGGAGCGGTCACCCCGATCGGCGGCCTTGCGCTCCTCGGTGGATGGGCCGCGTTCTTGCGCGCATCGATCAGATGGTGATGATGCCTTCGCGAATGCCTTCGGTCACCGCCTCGACGCGATTGCTCACGTCAAGCTTCTCATAGATGTGTTCGAGATGCGTCCGGATGGTCGCCTTCGATAACCCGAGAACCTTGGCTGCCTCTTGATTGGAGAGCCCCTTTGCGATGAGCTGCAAGATCTCCAGCTCACGCTCAGTCAGATTCGTCGCCGCGGTCGTCATCTGCTCCGGCTGCGAATCCTTCTGCTCGACACCCTTGCCAATGATCCGAAGGAGCGCGCGCGCTAGATTTGGCTGGATGACCGAGCCACCGTCTTTGACGTCCTTGATCGCCTCGACGATCTTCTCGACCGGTGTCCCCTTGAGGAGATAGCCGGCAGCACCCGCCCCGATGGCCTCGATCACTTTCTCCTCTTCATCGAAAATCGTGAAGATGAGGATTTCAATCTCGGGATGCGTCTCCTTCACTCTCCGGGTCACGTCGATCCCGCTCATCTGAGGAAGGCCGAGATCAAGCAGAAGGACCTCTGGCTTGACCTCTTCGATCTTCTCGAGGGCGGCTTCGCCTGAGAGCGCTTCTCCGACGACTTCGATAGCATCGAAGGTATCCAGCAACTTGATTTGCGCTTTGAGAATATTGGGCTGGTCCTCGACTACGAGTACGCGAATGGCCATTGGGCGCGGATACTAGCCTGTTGGGGCCCTCACCCACAACTTGCCAGTTGCGTTCGGCCGAGAAAAGCGGCAGCCGATCGACAAGCGCCACGAAACTGTGCCGAGCAGTCAGCCGATAAGCACAAGGATGGGTGTGGTGGGCGCTTGGTCGGGCCAAAATGGGTCAAGCAACCCATGGACTCTCGCTCCATCAGGACCTAGACGTGGGCGCGAGGAACCCGAATCCCGGATGAGCGGCTCGGGCACGTCCACGTCGGGCGCATCCAGGTCGACCTCGGCTTCCTCTTCGACCCTCAACGCAGCCACCGCCCTCGGCGTATGCTTCATTGAGCGGGGTTCGCTCGGTAGGTCGCTCCTTTCCGGTGCGGCGACCGGCAGCCTCGTGTCGGGTTGCGCGGCCCTTGCCCTGAGCGGAATCACCCACGCGATCGCCCACCGGCGCAGCCGGCAGACCGCACAGGAAGCGCTCCACGCAATCGCCCGAGACACACTGACCGCCGGGGCCTTCGGTGCCCTCTTCGGTACGACCGTCGGCGGCACCCAGTTCTTGATTGGACGATACGTCCCCGGGAGAACGCTTGGATTCCTCGCCAGCCTCGCAGCCGTCGTCGCCTGTTCGTGGGGATTGGTCGCGGCGAGGAGCGCCTTCATCACACGAACAACTCATTCGCAGGATCCACGAAACGAGTCCGCCCCACGAACCGATACACACGTTTGAGCAAGGTCATCGCCCGCAGAAGGATAAGAACACATGGAACCCATCGTAGCCCGGCCCACCACCACCGCAGCCCTCCCCCCCGTCTCTGACCGCGCCGCCGAAAAATACAACGCGGCCTACGCGGCGACACCGCCGTCGACGACGGCCTCGAGCGGGCCGCGCCGAGATGACGACGCGATGGATGCGCCACGCCGACAACCGGCCGGATCGGTCCTCACCCCGCCCATTGCGTACCGTCTCGCGGGACTCAAAAACGAGAAAATTGGTCGAGGCCCCGATAATGTGAACTTCAACAAGCTCTTTGATGAAGAGACGAAAAAGCTCGGGGAGGCGCGGAGCGAAAAATGGAACGCTGCCAAAGCGCACGCGAACCGCGAGAAGGGAGGCTTTGGTCTCTGGACGCGGAAGGCGAAGACCCGAGACGCGGCTGTGGAGAGGGCAGCCAAGAAGCACGCGGACGCAATCAAGTCCGAGGCCTCCGCACGCGCCGCGCGCCGAGCACGGCAGAGTGTCCCCAAGGCTCAACGCGCCGCCCAATACGGTAAGACGGGTGGGATCGCGGCCGCAAGCTGGACAGCCGTCGTCTCGGGCGCCAGCAACATCAAGCAGGTCCGGGCCGGCCAAAAGACAATGGGGACCGCAGCCCTCGACTGGGCACAGGACGCGAGCATTGCGGGCGTCGCCGGCGCGGTGGCGGGCGCCACGGTGGGGATCCTCGGCAACATCGGCACCGGGATGCCCGCCCGCATTATGAGCGTCGTCGTTGGCTACTTCGGCTCCGCAGCGATCAGTGTTCTGACCGCCGAGGGACTCGATCGACTCGCGCTCAAAGCTCGGGGCCTGCCTACGCAATCAGCCTAGACCACCCCACCAAAGACGCAACCTGACGGTCATGTGGTCGAGAACCTAAACCCCATGACGACACTCTCGACCATTGCTCAGGACGCTCGCGTAACTCGTCAAGAAGTCGGAACAATTGAAAGCTCGGTTGCACGAGGGACCATCGACCGACCCGAGCTCGAAACCTTCGTCAACCAACACTGGGATATCTTCGACTCCGACGCGCGGACAAGCATCAACGGTTTGCTCGGCCGCATAGGTGCGCCTCAACACCGGAACACCGGAACGGTTCAACTTCGGTCCGAGCCGAGCCTTTCCGCGGTCTTCTCAGGGGACGTCGTTCTCGGACGCGAGCGAAATCCGACCCACGAAAGTGTCGTCTTCGTTCAGCGCGCACTGATGGCGTTGGCGAAGCGCGATGAGAATCCCCGGCTGATGCCCGAGGGAGGTGCCGATGGAAATTTCGGGACCAACACGGACCGCGCCGTGCGCGCCTTTCAAGAGGACGTCATGCGCCTCCCCGACGACGAAGTCGATGGTCTGGTTGGACCCGATACCATCGCGGCCCTCGACGACGATCTCCGCAATGGCGAACCGACCTCACCGACGCCTCCCACTTCATCGACCGGTCGCACCCGGTTCAGTTTCACGCCGAATGCGGACGCACTTCGCACAGCGAAGCGCTCCGCGGCTGGTGCGCGATTCGTGAGAAGGACCCCAGAGTTCGCCTCGATCTATCGCCGCGCCGAGTCCCTAACCGGAGTTCCCGCCGAGTTCCTCGCGGCCCTGCATGCGAACGAATCGGGTCAGAGCGAATCCCGGTCGTTGGGCCCGGAGTCAGGCTTCGGCCTCGATGACCGCTGGGTCACCACGGGCTGGGCCAATCGGCAGCTCGCGCGGTACGGACTCGGCACGTGGGCCCGCGGCCAGAATTCCAGTCGCGCCGCGCTCCAGAGCGCCGTCGTCGCCGCGGAACACTTCAAGCGAAACGCGGGCGCCATCGACGTGCGCGTTGGTCCTTCGATGACGACGCGCGAGGTCGCGGGGGCCGTCACCTGCTATACGTCGGGCATCCGAAGTGGGCAGAGCGCGCTTCGTTCGGGCCGAAGCTGGATGTTTGACCCGAACGACACCAATCCGCATCCGCTCCATCCGGGCGGGACGTCGCGGACGGCCGGCGGGCGCACGGTCCGTGTTCCGCCAGGTCGCAAGGAAGGACTCCTGCGATGGGACGTCTTGATTCCGATGGCGAGCGAGATTCTCACCGCCTGACGCAGCGCCACGCGGTGAGCGCAGCGGCCTCAAACGGGGTCGTGAAGCCGGGCACCCATCGCTCCGTCGATCGCAACCGTCGCACCCGAAATGAAACTTGCCTCGGGCGAGGCAAGAAACCGAACCACCTCGGCCACCTCGGCCGGCGTCGCGATGCGACCGATCGGATGGGCGACATCGAGCTCGGCGCGGGCTTCGGGGCGTCCTGCGAATCCCTCCTCGAGCATCGGCGTAGCCGTGGCCGCGGGTGCAACCGCGTTGACGCGAACCCGACCTCCCAGATCGACCGCCATCGCCCTCGTAAGCCCCAGAAGCGCCGCTTTCGAGGTGGCGTAGGCGACGAACCCCGCCTTCGTCAAATGCGCATGAATGCTCCCCACGTTGACGACTGAACCCTTCCCCGCTTCGAGCGCGGCGAGAAGGCTCTGACAGAGGAGAGCCGGCGCGACGAGGTTCACGTTCAAAGTCACCTGCCAATCGTGCGCCGAGAAGTCAGCCACGCCACCCAAGACCTGAACCGCGGCGTTGTTGACGAGCGCCGTGAGTGCACGCCCAGAAGATCTATTCCCGGAGTCGGCGCCTACGCCCAACCCCGAGGCTGAGGCTGAGGCTGAGGCTGAGGCTGAGGCTGAGGCTGATCCCGAGCCCGAGTCCATGTCCACGTCGACGCGGGGCAAGTGGTCGAGGATCTCCTCAGAAATTTCACGCCGATAGGTGGACTCGGTCACGAAACGCTGGAGGTCACAGAGAACAAAGCGATCCATGTTCACCGAGACCCGATCCAAACCGATCACCCGGTAGCCGGCCGCCTCGAAAGTCTCACACAACGCAACGCCAATGCCGCCTGCGGCCCCCGTAATCAAGGCCGCAGGCTCACGTTGCACAAGAGGTTGAGGTTTCACTCGCCCGGCGTTCACGCGTCACCCGCCGGCGCATCACCGGATTCACCGAAAAAACCCTGGAGAATGCGGAGTGCGCGCTCGCTGGTCGCGTACACCGCGTCCCGCGTGTTCGACGCGTTGTGGGATCCAAAAACAACCTGTTCGAACCCGCGGAGCGGTGAGTCGGCCGACAAGGGCTCCGTCTCGAGGACATCGAGAGCCGCTGAGTGCACATGACCGCTCGCCAGGGCCGCGACGAGAGCCCCGGTCTCGATCAACGGGCCGCGCGCAACATTGATGACGCGAGTCCCGGGCTTGGCTTGCGCGAGCGTCTCGCGGTTGAGCATGTGCCGATTCTGCGGCGTCAGAGCACAGCAAAAAACAAGAAAATCGCACTCGTTGAGCCGCTCGGGCCAAGTCGCAACGTCGACGGGACCACCGCTCTGCGCACCATCATCCGGTTTGTAGAAGGGGTCGTAGGCAATCACGCGCATGTCGGCCGCGTGCGCTCGACGCGCGAAGTTCCGGCCGATGTCACCCAAGCCGATCGTCCCGACCGTGCGCCCAAAGAGCGAGATGCCACACGGCTTGGGCCATGAACCCGCACGTACACCGCGGTCGATCAGGAAGGTTTCGCGTGCGAGCGCAATGACATACCCCATCGCGACGTCCGCGACTTCGCGTCCAAACATGCGAGGCGTATTGGCGACCGGGAGACCCAAGGCCTGGGCCGCCGCAAAGTCGACATTGTCGACGCCGACACCCCACTTCACGATCGCGCGAAGTCGTCCCGTCTTGCCGGCCTCGAGGACGCGATGGCTCGCCGGATCGTCTCCGATGATCCAACCGTCGAAATCGGGCAGCTTCTCGATCAGCGCCGACTCCGAAAGCGTCTGGACGATATCCGGGCATTCGAAGTCCCAACCCGTCGAGGCCATCAAAGACGCGAGACCGCCCTCGCGGATCATTCGGAGCATCGGCGGGCACGTAACGAGGACGCGTTTGGCCGGTGTTTTGTTCATACGACCCCCCGTGCGATGAGCTCAGCCAAGGCCCAGTCATCGGGCGTATCGATGTCGATCGCTTCGATGCGTCGCATCGGAAACATGCCGGGCTTCTCTCCAATGCGCGCGTTGAGCTTCTCGAAGGACGCTCGGGTGAACGCGTAAAGGCAAGAGTTCTCCTCGAACCACGGCTCCAGATCCTGCGTTCGAATGAGGTTCTTGGGATCGTGGTTCACCGCCGAGCCGTCCGCGCGATAGAAGCGCGTCTGCATCCGGTTCACGGTGAAAAGGCTATCCATCGAACCGGTTTCGACCCCGCGCGTGAAATCAGCCAGGACCTGGCGGATGGTCGGCGCGCTCAGGAATGGGTTCGTCGTGTGCGTCATCAAGTAGACATCCGCGGGGACACTTTGAACATCGTCGGCCAAGACGCGGTTCATACTCACCATGTCACCGCAAAGCTCCGGCTTTCGATCGCGGATGAGGACTCGAGCCGAATCGACCAGACCGTGTTCGGCGAGAATCTCGCGGGCGTCGGTGTTGATGACAACCTTGGAGACCGCCTCCACGTCCAGGAGCGAATCGAGAATCCATCGAAAAAGAGGCTTGTGACCAAGCACTCGAAAGTTCTTCTTGGGAACGCGTTCGCTGTGCGCCTTCATCGGCAGAAGCGCGACAATCGATCGTTTATCGCTCATGGGACATCCTTCATCTCTATGACTGGGGGTCGTGAATCATGGATCATCAATGACGAATGGTGAAGTGCAGGTCGGGATTCTTGGTGCACCAGTGGTGCACCAGGAGTCGGAAATCACTTTGGGTAGAAGTACTTCTCTTTTGTCTTTCGCGAAAGCTTTCGATGCTCGTGGTTGCCACGGTAGGATCCCCAAAACTGCATCAAGCGAAATGCAACGATTTCTTTGGTGCTCCTGGCCAAAGTTCGCTCTTGCATCGCCGCGCCCGCATCCAGGAGCAGCGCGCTCGCGTAGTAGCGCACGAAGTCGGCGAAATGCACGTGAACTTCGGGCATGATGCCTTGCAGCGCGATGGCTTCTCGCTCGTAGCGACGCCGCACCTGAGCCCACCTCTCTCGATGAAGATGATAAACCGTGGCGTCGGCCACGTAGGCGAGGCGATGGCCCGACCCAACGACGCGCTTGGCCATATCCATATCCTCGAGCCCGAGGAGATCCTCGTCGAAGCGCAGTTTCTTCCAGACGTCGCGACGCAGCGCCGCGTTGGCGTTGTTGACGAAGAAGCCGTCGGTTTGAGGAATTCGACTCTCCTCCGGATAGTACTTCTTGAAGATCTGTCGTTCGCTGAATTGGCTGGTCTCGTTGCCGATCTGACGCCCATAAGTATAGGCCGCAACCACATCTCGGATGGGCTGCACAAGCTTGGCGAGCCAGTGCTCGTCGACCGGGATGCAGTGCCCACTCACGAAAATGAGGTAGTCGCCTTGGGCGGCCTCGCATCCCCGATTGAGCGAGCGTCCGAAGCTGAACTCCGCCTTGTCGATGAACACGAGGCGCGCGCCGGCTTCCTTGGCGATGGACACGGTGCGATCGGTCGAACCCGAGTCGACCACGATCACCTCGACGTCGAGTCCCGACGTGGCCTGCTTCCGGATTGCCGTCAGGAGCTTCGGGAGGTGCCGCGCTTCGTTGAGCGTTCGGATGATGATGCTGGCTTTCACGCGTCTCCTCGAACACCGTTTCTCGAACCCGAGACGGTGGTCTCGGGATACATGAAGCGCAGCCGGAAATTTGGACGAATCCGTCGGTAGAGAAGGTCGATCTCCTCTGGGTAGGCCAAGTTGGGCAGAAACATGTCCCAGTGGATGGGGATGACTTCCTGGGCCTCGATCTCCTCGGCGAGATGGAAGGCTTCACGGATCGTCATGTTGCCGATGATTCCTCGGCGCTCGCGAAAAAAGTTCCTCTCGTTGACGGGCAGCATCGCAACATCGACGGGTCCCCCCGCGCGCACCGCCTCAATGAGTGCTTGGTGGGGCGAGGTGTCGCCGGCGTGATAGTAGCGTCGTCCGGCGAAATTTAGAATGTAGCCGACGAATGCAAGATGGCCCTCTGAGTCTCGGACAACCTCTGGATGCGCCGCCGGAACGACCTCGAGCTCGAGGTCGAGGTCGAGATCCTCGCCCAATCTCATCCGCCCTTCGCGAGCCACGATGATCCGTTCGGCCGGGATTCCGGCCGCGACCAGCACCGGGACGCAATCGTTCGGACACACGATCCTCGCGCTCGGCGAAGCGGCCGCCAACGGGACCAGCGTCGTCGGGTCGCAATGGTCCATGTGGATGTGACTGACGAGCACGAAATCAGCGTCGCGAACGGCGCCGGGCTCGATGGGCGTCGGAGTCTGGCGCCTGAGATCACGCACGCCCTCGACCTCGAAGACATGCTCCGTCAGATACGGATCGAAGTAGACCACGGTCGGTCCGAGTTCGAGCCGAACGCCGGCTTGTCCTAGAAGCTCGACCTTGCCCTCGGTGTCCACGGACGCGGGCTCTGGCATCGCTCATGCTTACCGCGCGTCTGCGGTGTACGCAAAGATGTGTACGCACGGGGTCGAACCACCCGACCACCCGACCACCCACCCGAAGCACCGTCGGCTCTCGGCCCCGCTCGGCGCTTTAGGGAGTATCCCTCGGCGGTGGACACGCGTGCGACAATTTGCGGGCGAGCGCGCCAAGGGGACCGCGAACGGGGTAGACTCGAGTCGTCTTGGAAGACCAGAAGCTAGAGGACCGACGGCTCGGTGGAGTGCAATCGAGGGATGGCCGCCACGCGCGCGTCGTCGACAAGTTCGTCGACCACGGCGCACCGCTCTCATTCGGAGCACTGAGCCTCGCCATTGTGCCACCGACCACGCGCTACCTCGTCCTCGATCTCGATCGAACGACCCATCTTGGTCGCAACCTCGGTGAGCTGCTTGGATGGGAGCTCTGCGCCCATCTCGCGTACGGGCCGGAGCGTCTGGCCGAACTCGAAGCCCACCGCCGCGGCCGCTTCTGCTTCGACTGGTCTCACCCATGGTCGCTGGTTCGTTATCTGTGCTTGGGTATTCGACTCTGGGCATACGCTGGTCTGTACTACCTCGCCTGGGGCAAAATCGGCGCGCGGCTCGATGGCCTTCGGCGCCGCGCGTACCGGCGTTTCGGAACTGAGCCCATTCGCGAAGTTCAGCGCGTGCCGCAGACGGCACTATTTCACCAGCTCTCGATGCTCCCGCTCGATACCTTGCGGAACCTTGCCCGGAACGTGTGGATGCGACATCGGAGTGACCAGGTCATCGAACGCGAGGACCTCGAGGCCTTGCGCGCGCGCTGTCCCAATCTGCGGATCATCCTATCGAGCGCGTCTCCCACACCGATGGTCGAGGTCGCGGCCGAGATGCTGGGCGCCGACGACTTCTTCGCCTCTGCCATCGACGAACACGACGGCTACCTCTCGGCGCCGTTCGGCGGGCATCGCCTGCTCAAGCTGGAGCGCGAGCCGCGCCGGCTCTCGCCGCCGAGCAAGATTCACTTCAATGCCAGCTACGCCAAGATTCGACGTATCGTGGAGCGCTATCCTGATTTTTGCGACCCCGAGGTCATCAAGGTTGGGATGACCGACAATGGCTACGGTGAAGACCAGTGCTGGACGGAGTTTTTTAACATTGTCGCCGACCTAAACAGCAACACGCCTTTCTCTCCGATCGTGACGCCAACCTCGCCGCTCTTCGAGGTTCATTCCGCGCGCGTGCTGACGCACGCCGAACGCGCAACCGGTCGACTCGATGCGCGACGCAAGCTCGAAGAGAGCAAGGCAACAGCGCGTCAGCTCGACGATAACGCGCTTCGTGCGCGCCTGGGCGCGGTGCTGGCGGAGATAGAGGATCTCGCCAGCCGATACGAAGCAAGCGCGACCTCGATCGCCAGTGCCCTTGCGCGCGTCAAGGCGCGCACGAGCGAGCTGCGAGAACGGATCGAGACGCAGGTCAGGAACTACAACGAGGATCATGGACCCGAGCGGCGAGCAGTCCTCGGTCGGATCCGATCCGCGTTGAGTGAGGAGCTTGACCTTCGCCGTCAGATCGCCCGCATCGAAAGGCCGGTTTCGGAGCTCGCCTACGCGCTCACCAAGCAGCTCGAGTACGCGCGCGCATCACTTTGAGGCGAACGCCCGGGCCGCGTGGTCTGCGCGATCCACGTGGTCTGCGCGATCCACGAGGTCTGCGCAGTCCACGAGGTCTGCGCAATCCACGAGGCCTGGCGATCTTTCCATGCGGATCGCTCGGGCTGGACGGATGAGTCCGACGGCGCGGAACGCTCGAACGTTGCGACTACTCGGCGCCTTTGACGGCTCGCCCGAAGGCGCGCATCGATTCCATGGCCTCTCCTTCGAGTGGACCTTTCTCGAGGGCGGCGAGGTTTTCGCGAAGCTCGGCGGTCGTCTTGGGGCCCGTCAGAACGACGTCCACATGCGGACTCGTAAGGCAGAACCGGTAGCAATCGCCCGCCGTCGGCGGGTGGCCCTGCCATCCGCGCTGCGCCTTCAGGAGTTTGCGCCAGCTCGTCGCGGTGTACGCCACGATCGCCGGCTGACGGCGCGAGAGATGAGGAAAGATGTCGGTTTCCGCGCCCGGATGCGCGGCGTTGTAGCGGATCATGAGCATATCGAGCTCGGAGTCCTCGGCGAGGCGCCCTGCGCGCAAGCGATCATGGATCGATGTCCCGATCGCCTTCACCTTGCCTTCGTCGCGAAGCCGAATGAGCTCCTCTTGTACGGCCGGCGTAAGAGCCGACATCTTGCCCAGCCAGTAGAGCTGAAAGACATCGACCTGATCGACCTTGAGCGTTCGGAGAACAGCTTCTACGCCCCGCCTTAGGCTTCCCCGAAAGAACCCCAACAGTGGACCCGTGGCAACGACATAGCGTTCGCGATCGCGCGCGAGCGCATCCTTGAGCGCGGGCGTGAGCCCCTTCATTCGCGGCGTCCAGAACACATAGTTCATGGACTCGAGCGCCTCGCGACAGCCAGACTCATCAAGGCCAAAGCTGGCTGAAAGACCGAGCCGAAAGACAGATCGACCGAAGGCACGCACGTTTCTGACGCAAAAGTCTGATTCACTCATCGTTCGTTACGCCAGCGTGAAAGTCTATCAGGCATGACTTGACGAAGCAGCCCCCCGGTGTCACCCGATGAGTATCATGGCTCGTCCGACGCGCATCATCGCAGTTCGGCACGGTGAGACCGAATGGAACGTCGAGGGTCGGCTCCAAGGATCGCGAGACAGCGCCCTTACAGAGCGTGGCCGAAAACAGAGTGAGCGCCTTGGCTGTGCGCTCACGAAGGTCAAGCTGACCGCCGCCTATTCGAGCGACCTCGGTCGAGCGAGGGAAACAGCCCAGATCGCGCTGGCGCGAGCTTCGAAGGCCAGCGTTCGGCTTGAGCTCGATCCACGTCTCCGCGAGATCTCGTACGGTAGGATCGAGGGCCTCACGTGGCGCGAAGTCGAGGCGCTTCACCCGGATATCCACCGAAGTATGGAGGAACGGCGGCAAGATTTCGCGCCCCCCGGCGGTGAGAGCCGTACCGAGCTCGTCGAGCGCATCACCGAAACGTTCAAAGAGCTTGGACGCCGTCATCGCTCCGAAACGATCTTCGTGGTGACACACGGGGGCGCGCTCAGTGCCTTCCTTCGCCACATCCTCGGTATTCCGGCCGCCGAACGCCGTTTCGTGCGCGCTGAGAATTGCGCCCTCAACCGGTTCGACTTTCGGGGCGACCACTTTCGTCTCGTCACGTGGGGCGAACGCACCCATCTCGATCTCGACGTGGATGTCGAAGTCGGAGTCGGAGTCGGAGTCGAATGAGCGCTGCTCGCGCCGTTGACTCAGAGGCGGAGGCGCTGGCCTCGGCGCAATGCTTCGATCCTATAGAACGTCCCTCGCCAATCGATGCCACGATGCTTGAAGGTCACCCACGCAGAGCGGACAAGCGTCGTGAGCACGAGCGAAAGACCGATCGGCACAAAGATCCCCGGCACCCATCCAAGACGCGCACGTCGACTCCAATCAACGCCGGACGAAAGCGAGGCCAACACTGCGACCGCACCGAACGCGCGGAGCACGTCAGACGAGGACTGAAGCAACGCCCACCAGGGCGCCGCGATCACGGTCAAGAAGATCGGTACGACAAGAAACAGACGATAGAACCGCCAGTGCATCGACACACCGAAGAAGTTCTTCTCGAGACCCCGAAGCATGGCGGAAACACTCTCGTACCACTCGAGATGGATGCGACCGGCGGCCAGGTAGAAGGCAGCCCGAGCGCCCGCGTCGCGCAATATGAGCGCAAGGCCAACATCATCAGCCACCTCCATCCGAAGCGCGTCGAAGCCGGGGGAACGGTCGAACAAGCTACGTCGAACCAAGTTGAAGGCACCAATGCCGACGAAATACTTCCTCGTGCCGTGACGAACCCGGTCCGGCCGCACCGCGAGCAAGAACAAGGCGCTAAAGGCGATGAGCATCGCGCGTAGCATCACGCTCTTCGCACGAAAAGAAGGTCCGATCGCCACGATGTCGTATTCATGGGCGAGCGCGAGCCTCATGACTTGCGCCAACACGCCGGGTCGATAATGTACGTCGGCATCGGTAAAGAGCAGCCATTCTCCGGTCGCGATCTTGGCCCCTTGGTCGAGCGCGTGCACCTTCCCCAGCCAACCCTCCGGAAGCTCGGTCACGCGGAGTACTCGGATTCGCGCATCTTCGGCCGCCATACGCTCCATGATCGCGGCCGTCTCGTCGGTCGATCGGTCATCGATGAGAACATACTCCAGGTTCGGGTAGTCTTCCGCGAGAAGGGTTCGCAAAGCGGCCTCGAGCGTGTTCGCTTCGTTGCAGGCCGGAATCAGGATCGACAGCTTCGGGTACGCGAGCGGGGGTTCGGCCTCGACCCGGTCCAGCGACGAGATCCGTCGCGAGAGCACGACGAGCAGCAGTGAAACGCACAGCACGGCGAGCGAGCCGGCGAACGCCCACAACTCGACGAGGGAGACGGACAGACCGAAAACCGAGAGCCCCAAGACCGAGAGACCTAAGACCGACATCCCGAGCACCGACGACACCATGCCTTCGCGGCATCAGTGTGGCTCGGTCACCGCCTCACCGCCAGAGCCGACCCTAGCTGGATTCGTCTCCCGAAACTCGAGGTTCGAGACACGGCCCGACGACGGGCCCCGCTTCGCGAAGAGCATCCGATATACCGGCTCGCCAACCAGCTCATGATGTCGCTCCCAGTCTGTGCGCTCATCGAAGGGCGATGGCACGACCATGCTAGGGTCGAGGAGGCTCTCGAAGGCTGGCTCTGCGGCCATGAAGTCGTACATTTCCTGCGCAAGAGGGAGAACATCCGACTGTAGAAACACACGTCCTCCGAGCGGCAGGAGATCCGCCATTCGAAGAACCGTCTTGGGCTGCAGAATGCGGCGTTTCCAGTGCCGGCGCTTGAAACAGGGATCCGGAAAGTGGACGTGAAAGCAGCGAACCTCGCCGGGCGCGGCCAGCGCGAGATTCGTGTCGGTGCTTGCATGAAAAACCGCGAGATTCCGCGGCCCCTCGGACTCTCGTCGTTTCATGAGGTTCTCGACCAACGGCTTTCGGACCTCGAGCCCCACGAAGTCGACGTCAGGATGGGCGAACGCACGCTGCCGAAGGAATGCGCCCGTCCCGCAGCCCAGGTCGACCTCGAGGGGGGCTTCTCGACCAAAGAGTGCGATGCGATCGATCACACCGAGATGAGTCGTCACGCTAAATGGGTTCGCGTGCTTTCGGATGCGCCGGCTCACTGGGTCCGCGAAGCTGCCACGAGAAACGGCCCAACGTCGACTTCCACGTCGAGCACCGCCCGCGAAACGGCTGGTGGCCCGGCGAGTTCTGTGCAAGTGGACATAGGAAATGGGGCAAAACACATGAAGACGAAGGACACGAAACCTCGAACCCTGCGCCGCGCGAGCCAACTCGTCCGCGCCAGCATCGTCCCGACCCTCGGACTGCTCCTGGCGGCCTGCAGCGGGCGTTACGAGTCACCGCAAGCGGAGTGGTCGAACATCACGCCCGAGCAGCGCGCTCAGATTCGGCGAACGGTCCAATTCATTACTGGGGGAAGTGTGCTCCCCGTTCAGGCGCTCGTCGTCGCAGGCGTCATCAACGCCGAAGGCCAGCGTGTTTTTGCCGACCGCGACGCGCCATCCATCGTCATTACGGAGCGGTCCCTCGATCTCACGTCGAGCGCTGTCCTCCCCGAGCTCGACGAAACGGGTGCGTGGGATCCTACCGGCGGCTTCACCCAGTTCTTCGAACATGCCTTCGACGCA
Source organism: Deltaproteobacteria bacterium (assembly GCA_016713425.1). GTDB lineage: Bacteria > Myxococcota > Kuafuiibacteriia > Kuafuiibacteriales > Kuafuiibacteriaceae > JADJPE01. Next base: position 1,413,922 of record JADJPE010000005.1, read on the forward strand.
AACGGCGATGAGACGCGCGATGAAGAGGTTCACAAGGCCGTGCGTGAGTTCGAAGCCGGAGGTCTGTCACGCTTCGATTACGTGATCACGACCGACACACCGCAAGACTTCTACGAAGTGAATACCCAACGCTCCCGGTTCGAAGTCGGCTCGGACATCGCGTATACGACCCGGCTTTGGCACCAGGTCACCGCCGACCGGCGTGTAGGCAATGGCCTCGTGCACAACCAGGTCTTCACATACCAGGATCAACCGACTCTGAAGATCGGCGTCAGGAACGATGGATCGCTCGAGAGTTCGGTTCTCGTCGAGGACCACATCCGCTCTGAAGAAGGGTTCGACACCGTGGCCGTCTCTTCCCTCGATGTGGATTTGTCGGGCACCTACACTCGATATCGCCCCGTCTTCGTCGAGGCCAACGATCGTCCGGAGGCCGACTTCGCTACCGATACTTCGTCGAGCGGTGGCGTAACGACGACGAGGACCAGCGTGACGACGACGTCCGAAGAGACGTCGACAATCAGCGGCCTCGAAGAAACCAAAGTCACGACGACGACCGTCCTCAGCGATCGAAAGACCGACGACAACAACGGTGCGCGCCAAATCTCCTCGGAGAACGTGACGCACACGACCGTTGTCTACACCTACGAGGTCGACACCCCGACCGATCCCGGGCTCGAGGAGGCCAAAGAGCGGTACCGAAACCATGTCATCACGACGCGCGCGACGACGACGGTCACCAACACCTACGAAAACAACGGCAACTTCACGACGCGCACCGTCGTCAAGAACGAGCGCTACACCGACGACCCGGTCGTCCGAAACAAGGTCGAGGACTGGATGACCACCGAGTCGACAACCGTTCAGGCCTTCGACGCAGGCACTGGAGAGACAACGACGACGCGCGAAGGCACGAAGTGGCTTCTCGACCGGATCGAGATCGATCCCGACTTCAACGCCGTATCCTGGTCAATCTCGGGCACGCTCGACGTCACGGACGACAGCTCGACTCACTTCTTCGGCGACGACAAAGAGGGGATCGAAACCTGGAGCGTGCAAACGCGGAGCTATGACATGAAGTACAACTGGGGCGGAAATGGCGTTGAAGTCAAAGGCGACCTCGTCAACCGTCATTCGTCCATCACGCCGCCAAAGGGTACGCCACACACCATCGACGGCGACTGGGATGGCACGCTCGAAGTGAAGGTCGGTGGATCCGAGTTCGAGGTGTCGGCCGAGGAATGGCTGAACGGCGTTGAGCCTTAGGCGTCTTCTTCTTGCCAGGACGACCGGATCTGAGCAACACGTCCGACCATGCGGACTCGTCGTCGCCGGCCTCACGCAACGATCCTCGCGCTGACCTACGCAGCCGTCCTGGTGATCACGCCAATCTTGCTTCCTCGCGCGAGCAGCGCCGGCGGCTTCTACATCGGTGACGTCGGCGCCCGAGGGATGGCGAGGGCCGGCGCCTTCGTCGCGGCACCAGATAGTCTCCTCGCGATCCATTACAACCCGGCCGCGCTCTCGTATCTTCGAGGTTTTCAGTTCGAGAGCTCGCTCACGCTGAACTACTGGAACACAAGAATTCAGCGAACGTGCCCTTGCGTGTCCGCCGAGCAAGCCGGAGCAGCCGCGATCGATCAACGGCTCGAGGCCGAGTTCGCCAACAACGCTGCGCAGAGCAACCGTGTGCTGCCCGTGCCTTTTTTTGCTGTCGGCTATGGCTTTGAGCCCTTCGACCTGACGGTCGCGTTTGCCGCCTGGGGCCCGAACAGCGGTGAACACGACTACGGCGTCGAACCTTCTTCAGTACTCAACGGCTCGTCCGCGGACGGCTTCGAGTCGCTTTCAAGGCGTGCACCCCATCGATACAGCGCGCTCCTCTCCAAGACGTCCGAGGTGAACTTTGGGTTGGGCTTCGGAATGCAGCCCATCGAGCGCCTTCGGGTCGGAGGCGTCCTGATGCTGTTTCAGAACTCGGGCGATCAGCACTTGCATCTTTGGGCGAACCTCGCCGGCCTGGCGGGCACGGTAGAATCGCCGATCTTCGACGCACCCTTGATCTTCAAGTTTCATCGAAAACTGGCCCTCGACTGGTCGTTGGGCTGCAGCTACGAAATCCTGGATGGCTTGACGGTCGGCACGTCGTTTCGAGGCAAGCGCTCCATCCGAAGCAACGGCACGATCGACATCTCGCTCACGCCGCTTGCCGAGTCACTCGGGGTCGAGGTGTCAGGACGCGAAGCCGAAGTCGAGCTCAACACGGCACCGATCCTGCGGGCTGGGATAGAGTACCGACAACCCCAGGTCTTTCGCGCCGAGGCGGCAGTCGTGGTCGAAGGCTGGTCCGTCTACGATCGCATCGTCATCCGTCCCCGAGACATTCGCTTCAAGTTCGGCGATGAGTCGGGCGCCATCCCGGACGTGGTCGAGAACGTCGGCTGGAAAGATGCGTATTCCTTGCGGCTTGGCGGCGAGCTCAACATGTTTGAGCCGTGGGTCGGCCTTCGAGGCGGCTACTTCTTCGAGACGTCCGCGATCCCGCCCGAGCGTTTGAGTCCTCAGCGCGTCGATATGAACAAGCACGGCTTCACCCTGGGCGCGTCGTCCACATGGGCAGGCGTGACGCTGGAGGCATCGGTCATGTACGTGTTCCTCGCCACGCGGCACGTGAAGGACTCGGAGATCAGAATGATCGCGCCGCTCGAGCCACCGCTCGGCTCCGATGCCCTCATCACCACCATCGGAAACGGCGTCTACTCGGGCAACAACTTCAGCGCCGCCCTCAGTCTCGCCTTTGCACTCGATGACGTTCAAGATTAGGTCGATCGTTCAATCCGCATCGACAGGCTCTTTGCATCGATCGACAAGAGCTAGTCCTTCGTCACTCTAGTCGCGGATGCGAGCGGTTCGCCGGTGAGCGCCTGAGCCTGCTTCATCATCGACACGAACTCTTGCCGATCGGGGTCGCTCTTCGCAACCCGGTGGGCGATCGCAGCGATCTGACCGAAGCTCCAGCCTTCGGCATGCGGGCTAAAGCGCAGGAGTTCCGCACCTGCCATGACCGCCGTCGCAAACTGGAGGTCGTTTGAAGCCTCGGCAAATGCCGGCGCGACGGTCGAGACGGCAACAGCAAGCGCAGTTTCCTTGGCCTTGACACCACGCGGCTCTTTCGCACGAACGCGCACTGTCGCCAGGTTGTCTTCGGGCGAAACCTCGGGCTCAAGCGCGAGCTCATACAACGCCGTGACCGAGTGTCCGGCCCCGATCTCGCCTGCGTCTTTTCGGTCGTCCCGAAAGTCACGGTCCGCCATCTTTCGGTTTTCGTACCCGATGAGTCGATGCGTACGGACCGCCTTCTCGTTGAACTCCACCTGGATCTTCACATCCTGTGCGACGTCTTGGAGCATCCGCATGAGATAGAGACCGAAAACGCGTTGTGCCTGCCGTTCGGTATCGATGTAAGCGTAGTTGCCGTTTCCGTGGTCGGCGAGGGTCTCCATCATGTCGTCGCGATAGTTTCCCGTCCCATAGCCGATGGTCGACATGGTTACGCCTTCTTTGACGTAGCCATCGATGCGCTTCAGGATCTCTTGTGGTGACGCGTAGCCAATGTTCGCATCGCCATCGGACATCACGATGACGCGCGTCAGGGACCCGTCGTTCAACATCTCAGCCGCCGTGCGATACGCGAGATCCATGCCGGATTCCATCGCCGTGCCACCACCGCTTTCGAGCGACGCGACCGCGCGCCGAATCTGCTCGAAGTTCTTCGCCGAAGTCGGAGCAAGCGGACGCGAGACACCACCGGCGTAGGTCACGATGGCCACGCGGTCGCGGATGCCAAGCTGTTCGACCGCGATCATGATCGAACGCTTGGCGAGGTCGAGCTTGTCGCTGCTCGACATCGATCCGCTCGTATCCACGAGAAACACGAGATTGACCGGAAGTCTGGTCGTCGCGCTCAACCGTCGCGCCTGGATGCCGACACGAAGAATGCGTTTGCTCGCATCGGTGGGCAGGCGAGCCCCGTCCACTTCGATCGAAAAGAGATTGGATCGTGCGCTGGGCGGCGCCTGATAGTCGTAGTTGAAGTAGTTGACGAATTCCTCGACGCGTACCGACGCGAGGTCGGGGAGGTGACCCTCCGCGAGGCTCCGTCGCGCCAAGGAGTAGGCTGCGGTGTCGACGTCGATGGCGAAGGTCGAATACGGATGCTCCGCCGTACGAAGCGCGCCCGCCGGCTCAGAGACCTCGGCGCGTCCAGGCGAAGGCGCCGCGCTGTCAACGTCACCCCCTCGCAAAGTCGAGGTCGCCGAAGCAGGCGCCGGGCCCGCAGTCGCCTTAAGAAGGAGATCCCGACCCGTTGAACCAGGCGCGACCGGCGCCGCCCCGAGTCCACGCTTGTCTCGCGCAGCGTTTGCCCCTAGTGGTCGACGCTCCGGCTCAGCTTTCGCCGGTGGCGGCGCGGCCGCACTGTCGTATGCGCTGGTTTCTTCGTGGGGCGATGCGATGCCCTCCGGCGCTTCGGCGTCCATAGCCGCTTGGCGAGCACCGTCTTCATCCGCGTCACCGATGGGCGTCGCTGAGGCGCCGCGGCGGCCGAGCTCCGAGCTTCGGGAAAGCGGCGAAGATGGGCTCCGCGCGCTCTCACAGCCGGCCGCCGTGCCTGCGAGCATGCAGCCAGCCAGAGCCCACCGGACTGCGTACGAATTCATGCGGTTTGGGGGATTGGTTCCTCGACTTTGCATGGCGGAGGAAAACGGCTGGCCACGAAGAATAGTTCTCTAGAAATTTTCTCGTCGGAGATCGTGACGGCCCCATCACAGAGACGACGTCACGCCTCGGCTCAGGTCAGGCTCAGGTCAGGCTCAGGTCAGGCTCAGGTCAGGCTCAGGTCAGGCTCAGGTCAGGCTCAGGTCAGGCTCAGGTCAGGCTCAGGTCAGGCTCAGGTCAGGCTCAGCCTCAAGGCTCGGTTCGGTCGGATCGCGTTCGGCGAATGGACAACCAAGTGAGCAGGGAGACCCCCAAGACCATCAGAATAATCGGAATATGGTTCGGCTCCGTCACCACACGGAGCAGATCCATTGCCATTTCGGGCCAGGCGCTCACTGGATTCGTCTAGTGAGAATGTGCCCTCGGGTCAAGAACGGTTCGCCCCATCCCCATCCATCCGGCGCATAGTGAGGCGCGCATGACTCGGTTTCATCGAAGACCCTCTGCTAGACTCTCGCCGGTGCTGCGCGAGGCCCTCAATTATTGCTTGCTCTTCTGCGTCGTTGGCTGCCGCACGACAGACGCGTACATGTCCCCCGCGCCTGGACCGACTGTACTCTACGTCTCCACAACGGGCGCGGACTCGAACGATGGGCGAAAGGAGCGACCTCTTCGCACGCTTGAACACGCCCTGCGTCAGGCGAATGTTCGCGAGATCGTCCTCGCGCCCGGGACACACCGAGCGCAAGAGGTCAAGATTCAGCGCAAAGGACTCAGCCTTCGCGGAGAGAGTGCGACGTTGATCGGCAACCTCAGCATCGAAGCCGATGACGCCCGGGTGGACTCAATCGCGATCAGGGGCGCCATTCGCGTTCGGGACGCGGCTCGGGTCCGCCTAGACCGAATCGTCGCGGGACCGTCGCAGAGCTCGAGCCGATCTCGTCCAAGGGGTGAGCACGCAGTCGAGAACGCGCCCGAGAATACGCTCGAGAATACGCTCGACATCGAAGCCTCGGGTGTAGAGCTCACCCGCAGCATCTTGAACTGTGGGACGCGCGCCTGTCTCAAGGCAAAGACATCAACGCTCACTTTGACGAGCGTGAACCTCAACGCACAGCCGAAAACGTTACGAGGCCTTCGCATCGCCGATTCGATCGCTTCGCTTCGCGATGTGACGCTCGAGAAGACGACGACCGCACAGGTTGTCGCCGAGCGCGGCACACACATCTCGATACGCGACGCTCACTTCGCATCCGCCGAAGGCAGCGGCATCGTGGCGGTGGGCGGATCTACGATCAAGATCACGCGGACGGACGTCCTCTCCGCCGCTCGATCCGCTTTGGTCTTTCAAGACGCAAACGCGCGCGTCGACCACGTCCACGTAAGCGCCAAGAGCGGTCCGACGATCGGGATCGCGGGGGGGGAGACGCTCCTCGCGCACGCCGAAATCGAAAGCACTCCCGTTGGCGCGGTGAGCATCATTCGCCACAAAGACCAGGGGAAGGTGCGAATCGTAGACGGAAAGGTCACGCACCTTCGCAACCCAGGCGTAACCATCGCGTCGGGGGACGTCACGATCCGGGGAACCGTCTTCGTGGGCGATGCGACCGCCACGAGTGACGGAGGTGAAGGCGTGCTCGCTCAAGGTCTCGATACGCGCGTCAACATCGACGCGGTCTTCGACGCCCCGACGTCGTTCGGCGTGAGCATCAACCAAGACGCAAGCGGAACCGTGTCCGCCACCGTGACGAATCCGCGGTTGGGTGCCGTGATGGTCGACGCCGCCACGACCGAACGTGTCCACATCAAGTACCTCAAGGCCGAGAACTGCCGAGAAGGCAGTGGCGTCGTGGTCCTGGACTCGAGTGCGGTCACCATCAGCCGCGCCGAAATCTCAGGATGCAGTGAAGCGGGTGTTCTCGCCGGCACGGGAAGTGACGTGACGATCGCGGCATCGACGCTCCTTGGAAATCGTGAGTACGGCGTGGCCGCGTTCGGGGGCTCGCGAATCAGCCTCGATGGCACGACGATCCAAGGGTCGCGCTGGGCAACATTCTCGACGTGCATCGACGGCGCACGTGTCGACCAAGGGTCGGCCAACCACATCCTCGGTGCAACGATGGACTGCCCCTGACTTGAGCGCGTTACGCCCACCTAAACGTTTCGTGCGGCCGGTCGACCCACGAAGGGCCCAGATCTTGGACAGAGAGCCAGGTGACGACGTCGATGCATCCACTCGGAACAAATGGGAATCACGGATCACGGTTGATTCGAGCTCTCGCCGTCTTGGCCTCGCTGAACATGGCCTATTGTGGGAGCGCATCGGATATCGATCGGCCGGGCGAGGATCTCGGGGCCGATCCTGACGCGGACACACCCGGCATCGCGGAACTCAGTCAACCTCTAGAACCACTTGCGACGGCGTGCGTGTTCACGAGTGCGACCGGCGTCGCAGCCATCGTCGTCGCGAAAGACGAAGTCGCCGTCATCTCGAAACAGGCCTCCGATGGTGCGCTGCTCGTCAACGCAGAGCCATGCGAAGCGGCCACGACGAAGGCAACCAAGCGCATCCTCGTGAGCGAGGACCCAGACGCCACCGGCTCCCAAACCGTTGTTCTGGACTTTGCAAACGGACTCTTTGGGCAGGGAAGCGCGAAGGCCGTGGGCATCGAAATCAACCTCGGGGTCGGCCACGACGCCGCCAAGTTTCGAGGTTCGAAGAGCAACGACAGCTACGTCTTGGGTGCGGACGGCGTGAACTTCCGAATGGACGCATACAAGGACGCGACGGTCACCAACGTCGAGGAGTACACGTTCAGTCTCGGCGCAGGGAACGACAACTTCACCGCTATGGGGGGCAACGGTACCGGCGCGGCGGCAACGTCGTCGGTCGCGGTCTACGGCGCGGACGGAAACGATACACTGAAAGGGAGCCCCGGCGACGACGCGGTCTACGGCGGCGCCGGAAACGACACGCTCCGCGGAAGCGGTGGCAACGATTCTCTTTACGGGGAGGACGATAACGATACGTTCGATGAGGAATCGTCCCCGAATGGCGCGGACACTTTCGTCGGCGGTTCAGGCATCGACACCGTGAGCTACGCGGGCCGCACCGCGAGCGTAGCCGTGACCATGTCCACCGTCACGAGCTCGACGGGCGATGATGGCGAATCCGGCGAGGGCGATGATGTGGGCTCCGGAATCGAGGGGGTTACCGGCGGCTTCGCCGACGACGGGATCGTAGGCGCAAGCGGTGATGACATCCTGAATGGAGGACCGGGCGACGACACACTCTCGGGTGGTGATGGCGACGATGTGATCAACGGGGGCGACGGCGACGACACGATCGCGGGCGGTGACGGCGATGACACGCTCTCGGGAGGCAAGGGCGACGATACCTTCGAGGAAGGCAGCACGGACAATGGGTCAGACGTCTTCAACGGCGGCGCGGGGAGCGACACCGTGGACTACAGCGGACGATCCAGCAGCCTGGTCGTAAGCCTCGACCGCGCAGCGAATGACGGACAGGGTGCCGAGGGCGACAACCTGAAGGCCGACATCGAAAACGTGATCGGTGGTTCGGGCAACGACACCATCACCGGGTCATCCGCAGCCAACATCCTGGACGGGCGCGGCGGGAATGACACCCTCAGTGGCGGCGCGGGGAACGACACCTTTCCCCAGGGCGCCGCCGATGACGGTCAAGATACCATCGTCGGCGGCACGGGAACCGACACCGTAGACTACTCCGAGCGCACACTCGCGCTATCCATCTCGCTCGACGGAACCGCCAACGATGGATCGACCGCCGGTGCGGGCGAGAGGGACAACATCGGGATTGACGTCGAAAACATATTTTGTGGGTCAGGGAACGACGTGGTCGTCGGGAACGCCTTGAACAACGTGATCGACGGCGCCGTAGGAAACGACACGCTCAGCGGCGGCAGCGGCGACGACACTCTGCTCGGTGGCGAAGGAAACGATACGCTGAACGGAGGCGAGGGCAACGATACATTGGACGGCGGCGACGGAACGGACACACTCGACTGCGGTGGTGGTTCAGGGGACATCGCGCTCACGCCCAACAGCCCAAACTGCGAGCTCTAGAGTTCGACCTCGAGCCTCATCCACGCTGGCCACTGGGCACCAACGACGGACCCCCGGAACTGATCGGACCACCCAGAACTGACCCGACCACTCAGCACTAGATGTGCTCGGCCGAAATGCCGATCCCTTCGTTCACGGTTCCCGGTTCACATTCACATTCCCCGCTCCGATTCGCGTTCCTCATGCCCGGTTCCCTGCTCCCGGGTCCCCGTTCATGCGACGCCAATCACTCCCGGACGATGGGCGACAACGGAGAGGAGCTGGGGGCTGGGAGGCGGGAACAGGGGACGGGGAACAGCAATCGGAGCGGGGAATGTGAATGTGAACCGGGCATCGGAATGAGTGCTCAGCGGGATTCGTCAGAGCCCGCCGTCTTTACGGAGCTCATCAGGATTGCGACCAGCTCGCCGGCCTCGCGGAGCAACGGCGGGATCTCGTATTGAGGGGCCAGGTTCGCGCGTTGGACCAGGCCGAGCCAATAGACCGATTCGCGCATCTCCTTGGCCGCGAGGCTCACCTTGTGCACGAAGTCTCGCCGGCTCTGGGCGCTCCGAGCCTCCTCGTAGTTGGACCCGCCCGACGTGGCCGAGCGAAGAAGCTGATCGGCAATGTGCTTGCCAGGGCGATCTTGCGGGAGAGCGGCCACGAGCCGGACGACCGACGCTCCAAAGTCCACGAGTCGCGTGGCGATGTTGTCTCCCTTCATACGGATGATCTGCGGAAGCCGCTCGGCTCTGTCCACGACGTTCGCTCCGGAAATCGTTCCGGTCGAACGCAGCGGATGGACCACCGCGGATGCGCGTCCGATCTCATGCCTGGAGCGGCCTACCCGTATAGGTCCAGCGGAACGGCTTGGCGAGCACCCTGTTGAAGCATTCGACGAATTGGAAAACGCGCGATCGCAGATCGTCGATCGAAGTGAAGCTGGATCGTTTGAGAAGCCGCCGGGCGAGGATAGAGAACCAGATTTCGACCTGGTTGAGCCAGGAGCAATGACGGGGCGTGTGACGAAGCGAATCCGATGAGACGGATCTTCAAGGAACTTCCGGCGCGTCTTCTTTGACTTCAAGATGCCCTGCTTGCCCTTCACGCCAAGGGCCTCCTCTAACCCGCAGCGCCGCGCGACGAGCCGCACGAGGCTCGCGGATCGGTGCGTGTCGAGTTGGTCGACGACGAAGATCCACGTTGCCCCAGGATCGCTTTTGACCGTCTTGTCGATGTGGGCCGCGAAGTCGGCCTCGGTGCGAGTCGGTCCAATCGACGGACAGATTACTTTGCCCGTCGCCACATCGAAGTTCGCGATCAACGACAACGTGCCGTGGCGGATGTACTCGAACTCGACCCGTTCGACGAGGCCGGGTCGCACCGGTTTCGTTTCGTGGAGGCGCTCGAGCGCCTGCATCCCCGTCTTCTCGTGGGTGCTCACCACGTGCGTACCCACGGCCGCGAGTTCGGGAGCGTCGCGGTACGTGTCGCAGAGCTTCTCGACGTCTGCCTGGTGCTGCTCGGGCGCTTCGCGCTTGTCCCGCGAAGTCAGCCAGTACTGACTCTTGTGCGGTCGCAGGTCCGACTCGCTAAAAAACGGTCGACCTGCCTCGGTGAGATGCTCTCGACGATCCGCCTCTTCATCGCTTCGCGCGCCAGCTCCGGTGGCGTCCAGTGCGAGACCGAAAGTCCGCTTTCCGCAGGCGGCTCGCAGGCCAACGCGATGATCGATGCCACTTCTTCCGGGGTAAACTTCGACGGTGCGCCACTCCGCTCGTTGTCCTCAAGCACGCCGAGGATCAGCTTCTCCAGATCCTTGCCGTTCGCGCCTCCATTCTCTGCATCGACCAGGGCTGCGCTTGCTCCAACCCAACGGACACGCCACCGCCGCACACGTTGCCGGTCCACGCCCAGCTCGTCTGCTTGCTCCTCGTTGTTTCGGCCTTCGGCTGACATCAGCACGATCCGGCACCGCTCCACCAACCGCTGTGGCGCCACCATCGCCCGCGTAAGTGGCTCGAGCACAGCCCTCTGCTTCGGCGTCACCTCGACACTGACCGACCTCTTGCCCATACGATCCCCTCCCTGGAGATCGCCACACCATGATCCGCGCTCAAGGTCTGCGCAAGAGCGGCTCGAAATCTCAGCCGAGCACATCTAGGCGTAGATGCCCAAGAGTGCTCGGCCGGCCGACACGACACGGTCCGGGAGGCGATCGCTCTCCGGAAAGGCGAGTGTCCGTGCCGCATCAAAGAGACGCATGACGGCCGGGCCCGCGATCTCTTTGAAGTGGCGACCGCTTGCCTGCGTGAGCATTTGCTGGGTCTCGACCATTCGACGCCGCCCGGCGAGCACGACCTTGCGCGGGTCGATCCCAAGCGCCGCGAGGTGGCGTTCGTTCTGCTTGAGGCCCACGAGGGCCCACATGAGAATGCGGAGCTGAAACGCATCGAGCTGAACCCGGTCGAGCTTCGTCGCGTCCTTCATGAGCATCGGAAGATACTGAACGCCAAGACCCACATGGCGTGCTTCATCCCGCTCGAAGAGCAGCAAGATCTGACTCAACACCGGGCAAAGCTCGGCCTCGCGAACCGCTTTGAACATCGTAAGGGCGATCGACTCGATGAAGAGCTGCATCCCGGCGATCTTTTGCGGAAGCGCTTCGGCACCAAGAACCGTTTCGATCAGACCTCGCGTCCCTCGATCGAGCGGCCGCGGGCCTCCGTCGAGCGCGGTGAGGTAGTCATGGAGCACGTAAAAATGCCGGGCCTCATCATGAACCTGAGACGTCGTCGCCATCTTGGCGCCCAGATCGTCGATTCGATCGGCGAGCTGGGCCGAGATCTTCCAGGCCGCGAGCTCACCCCACATCAGACCGGAGAATACGTGGGCGACAGCCTCTCGCTTCTCGCCTCGAAGATGCTCGAGACCGTGGGTCGTTTGGAGCTCCGCAAGGACGGCGCGGCCGTCCCAAATCTTGTCTTGCCCAACGTGGTAGATGTTCTCGAGCTTGCGCGCACGGTGCGCTTCGTCTTTGGAGCGAATCGGGTCCAGAATCGAGGTATCCAGACGGCGGCCCATGCGCAGCTAGCCAAATCAAGTCGGGTTGTTGGAGGCAACCGGAAAGTCAGCCCACCACGCTCACGCTGTCGATGTGGCCCAACTTGGCCGCAAGAGGCATGCGGTACAGGCGTCGTGCGTCGGCCAGCGCTTCGGCGGTCCGACCGGAACGAATCTGGCTTTCGATCCATCGCGCGTAGCGCCGGCCAAGTCGATTGGCCTCTCGGTATCGCGCCCGCTGGTCGGCGTCGAGTTCGGGGAACAGTTCGACGCGATCGTACAGGGCGCTCACCAGGTCGCCGCGCGGAATGGGAAGCACGAGGCGAAGCACCAAGTACTTGTCGATCTCGGCTTGAATCTCGAGCTCGACCTCCGAGACAGGGCGATTGAGCCGGTGACCACAGAAAGTGAAGTAGACGAAATGCGAAACCCCTTCCGTCGTCACGCAGAAGTCATCGAGGCCGTCGACGGGCGCGCCAGCGACAGGAGCCGTCGGTTGACGCGTAGAGACGCGCTCGAGAAACATCTGCGCGCGCAGGCGAACATGGTCGTCGATAAACAACGCAACCCAGGTGCAATCCGCATCGTGCTGGACGAGCAAGCTCTCTCGTGTGTTGGGACGATCGACCCCCAGCAAGACGTCGAGGCGGTCCCCGTCGACTCGAAAATCGGCGACATCGAGCGCGCCGTCGAGCCGGTAAATCGTCTCGAGGACGCGCTGAACCCAAGGCTCGAGATCATGTCGACCCGCGCCATTTGGGGGTTGGCCTACGGCAATCATGATGGCGACGAGCCCGACCAGACCGGCCCGACACCCAAGCGGCAAAGCCGTCGCCCCAACATCACGCTGTCTGGGTTCCGCGCAAAGCGCGTAAACAACGCATCGAGGTCCGACGCCACCGGCAGCGCGGTCTGCTCAGCCATGCGTGTCAGAACCTCGACGAGACGGCGAAAGTTCTCCGCGAGCTCGGCCAAGAGCGCCGAGAATCCACCTCGCTGCGCCAATGAAGCCGCGGTGTCGTAGGCCGCTCGCCCCATGTCGATGTAGTAGTCCACGCCCACCAACGAACGCCGACGCTCCACGTGAGCCGCAAAGAAGCCGCTCACGAACAAGCTCACATCCCCGAGATGACGATAAGCCTCGAAGCGCGCGCTCGGCGCGCCCGAAACCGCGCGCTCCAGCAGCCACACCAGCGCGGGCGTGCCGCTCTCGTCCAGCCGACCGCCCTCGTGGAGCCGCTCGGCATGCGCAAACTCGGTGCAGAGCTTGAGGACATAGACATAGGTCTCCGCCTGAAGCTCGACGCGTTCTTGCTCGAGCGCCTGCTGAAGCAGGTCGCGAAAGAAACCCTCCAAAGACGTGGCCAGCGCGATGCTCGAAGAGGTCATGCCAACAATCATACGAAACGACTCGACCGATCCGCAAACCAGTTCACTAGTAATGTCATAGACTTACAGCACACCTCACGCCACTTCGTCGCACCACAGCGCATTGCATCGAGAATCCTTTCTGATTATAGACTCTTAGAAGATGCGCGTAGCAAATAGCTGGCACTCACGGTCTTCTGGTGGCTAACAACCTCGGCGGCCAAGGGGGTATGAGCGAGCCCACCCGTGCGTCACATGTCGTTGCCGGTCGCAAAGACTCTGGTCGGATCGATCGGCGTGCACCGCCTTGACTGCGGCTCTCGGCTGCTCGAAGTTACCGTACGGGAATGAACTCGACTGACACGCCGATGGTCACCATCGTGCGGAACCCAGAGACCCTTGGCGAAATCGTCCGCGCGAAGCGCAAGGCCGCACGGCTGACGCAAGCTCAGGCGGCCGGACTGGCGGGGGTCGGTAACCGGTTTTTTTCTGAACTTGAGCGAGGGAAGCGGTCCTTGGAGCTCGGCCTCGTCCTGCAAGTTCTGGAGCGGCTGGGGCTCGAGCTGGCGGTCGCACCCCGGGGGCCGAACCTCTTTGCCCTGCCCGTTCCGGAGTTTGTCGCCGCGCAAGACTCAAAGGCCTCAGTCGAGCGGAAGGGTTCCACGAAGGCCGGAGGCGAAAAGCACGCCGCCAGCGAGCATGCGACGCAGGCCGGCAAGAACGCGGAGGCGGGACGTGCGGCCGGAACGGGCGTGAGATCGAAGCCCAAACGAGACGATGGACGAGGTCTTCGTGGGCGATGACCCGCTCTATGTTTTTCACGGGCGGCGCCGGGTGGGACGGATCTCGGCCGACCCACTCAAGTTCGTCTATGACACGACGTGGCTGTCGGCGAGGGACTCTTTTGCGCTCTCCGTAGCGCTTCCGCTTAGACCGACATCGTTCGACGAGGCCGATGTCCGGGCGTTCTTTTTCAACCTACTCCCCGAAGGGCAGGTGCGTCGTCGGCTCGCGGGCCGACTCAAAATCTCCGAAGGCAATGACTACGCCTTGCTTGCTGCGGTGGGTGGTGAGTGTGCGGGGGCGATCGCGGTGTTGCCGACGCCGGCCGACGCGAACCCGGAAAGTGGGCGCGAGCGCGACGACTTCGACGAACACGCATACGATGCGCTTTCGGACGACGACATCACCCAGCGAATCGCAATGGGCGGTGCGTTGAGCTCGGCGGCGGGAGAGTCGGGCGTTCGCCTGTCGCTTGCCGGGGCGCAAGACAAGCTACCGGTCTACATCGATGCCTCGGGGAACATCTTCCTCCCCAAGGGTCAGGCCGCAAGCACGCATATCATCAAGTTCGAGAATCGAGACTTCAAGCATCTGGCCGTGAATGAGGCGTTCGTGCTCCGACTCGCAGAGGCCGTCGGGCTGCCCTGCGTTCGATCGACGCTCCGGCGTTTGGGGCGCTCGAACGCGCTCGTCGTCGAGCGCTATGATCGGCTGCGCGCCGGCGCGCGCGTTGAGCGACTCCACCAGGAAGACTTCTGCCAAGCGCTCAACGTCCCCGCTGAACGCAAGTACGAAGCGGAGGGCGGTCCAAGTTTCGCACAGTCGGTCGAACTGGTCCGCAAGCACTCGAGTGACCCATTGGCCGACGTGCATGCCGTCGTTCGCTGGCAGATCTTCAACGCAGCCGTCGGAAACGCCGATGGTCACGCCAAGAACCTCGCCCTCCTCCACACACCGACCGGAACCCGACTTGCGCCCTTTTACGATCTGGTGTCGACCCGCGCGTACCCCCGCGTCGACCGGCATCTCGCCATGCACATCGGCGCCACCTCGGATCCAGACCAGCTCACGGCGAAGGACTGGTCCCGCTTCGCGACCGACCTTGGCGTCGGAGCGCGATACGTCCGAGACACTGCGACGCAAGTGCTTTCCGCGATTGGAGACGCGCTCATCCCCACGGTTCGTGCGCTCGAGAAGGCGTTCGGGCGCAAAGATTTCCTTCGCTCCGCCGTCGTCCCCGGCATCGAAAAATGTACACGGCGGGTCACCGCGTCCCTCAAAGCCCAGTCATGATGCGCGCGCCGCAGCCGGTCGGGTGTCTGATTCAAGGTGCCGTCGAGGCAACGCGAATGAGACGTTCGTAAAACACCAGCAACTGTTGGGCCCTCGACGACAGATCGTAGGCCGTCAGCACGCGCGCGCGTCCGGCCCCGCCCCAGCACCGACCTCGATCTGGCAACTCGGCCAACTGCGTAAAACCACGCGCGATGTCTTCAGCCGCATCGGGATCGACGAGCACGCCCGTTTCGCCTTCGAGCACCGCTTCCGCGATCGCACCCCGTCGTCCACCGACGACCGGCAACGCAACCGCCATCGCCTGGAGCACCGCGCGTGAGGTGGCGTCGTTGCCGGGCACCAACCAGACGGCGGCGTCCATGGCCGCCAAGTAGTCATTGAGGTCTTCGCGATGATATCCAGCGAAAACGATCGCGCCCAATGGTGCCGCTTGCTCGGCGAGCGCGCGCAGCGCGGACTCTCGCTCGCCGTGGCCGATCAAGACCAGCTTGATCTCGGGATGATTCACTCGAGCCTGCGCGAGAGCCTCGATCATGAGTTCGTGCCGGCGGCCGGCCTGGAATCTCGCCACGCACCCGATCGCGAAGTCGGTCTTTGAAATCGCGAGGCTTCGGCGTACGCGACCACGGGCGTCGGGGTCGGGATGAAAACGCTGAGCATCGACGGCCCCAGGAAGAACAAGCACGCGCTCCGGATAGATGTCGACGCGACGGCCATCGGAATCACCACGCGGACGAGACAGTCGATGTCCATCGTCCCCGCCTCGCGCAGAGTCCCGACCATGTGCTTCCTTGAGTGCTTCTTCGAGGAAGCGCACTTCATCGTGGCTGGCGACCACCAACCCATCGGCGCCGCGCTGAAGCAAGAGCCGCCGACCGAACGATGGATCCAGACCACGCGCCGCATGAATCGTCCGCACAATCAGAGGTCGATGACGCCGCTGAGATGGAGCGGACTTCGGTTCGGACGCTGCGAACGGTGAGCGCGAAGACGACGACCGCCCGACGCAGCGCGACGCAAGCGCCGCGAGTCCGTGGTCGTGCGACAGATGCGTGTGGACGACCTCGAAGTCGATGAAACTTCGCCGCAGCTCGAGAAAGTCGCCAAGCCATGCGAGCGGCCCCGCTTTCGTGGAAAGCACCAGCTTTGGATTTGCGCGAAAGCCATGCGCATCCAAGATCCCACGGAAGTTCCCAACCCGGCGATTGTCAGCGAAGAGCTCCACATCGACACCGAGGGCACGAAGCCCGCGCGCGAGATCGAAGGCGGGCTCGGCAGCCCCGGTAAAAGATGGAACGGCGGCAAGATGCAGGACCCTCATTCACTCCTCATCGTTCTCCGCATGCCATTCTCCGCATGCCGTTCTCCGCATAACGTTCTCCCGCTCATCGCTCACGGTCGACGACGAACGAGCCAACGCATGAGGCTGATCTTCTTGAGGCGGGGCTTGAACAGCACATAAGCGCCCGTCCAAAACAGCAAGAACATCGAGACGGCACCACCGACGACACCGGCGATCGGAATCCCAAAGAGCGTGAGATTGACGCGCGCGAGACCGATGAATGCACCCACAATGAACGCCGCGCCGAGAATCGACCCCGCAACCGTGGTCGCGGCCGTCAGCAGCGAAGAATGGAGGCGCTCGAGCTCGTGGCCGCTGACGTTCACGCCGAACTTGCCGGAGCTAAGGTCCGACAGAATCTGCGACACCTGAAGCGGTACATCCTGAGAGATGCCTTGAATTTGCAGCAATGCTCGATAGAACCCGCCGTCGGTCGCAAAGGGTGCGGCACGTTGAACAAGGAGCCTCTCGGCGTATGGGCGCGCGACTTGTGCGATGTCGAGATCCGGAGCAAGGCCGCGCACAATCCCTTCGACCGTGGCCGCCGAACGCGCGAGCATGGTGTACTCGGCGGGGACACGAATCTTGTGTTTCATCGCAAGCCCGAGAAGATCTTGAATGAGGACCGTCGACTGCACGTCCCCGAGCGCGCGGCCGGCGTAACGCTGAAACAGGCTCGCGGTGTCATCGCGAACGGCACCCATATCGACGCGCGTCTGCGACTGGCCAAGCCGATAGAGCGTGCGGGCAACGCTCTCCGCGTCTTCCATCGCAACCCCAAGCGCGAGGATGACGAGCGTCTCCTTCATTTGCGGCGTCAGCCGCCCCAGAAGTCCAAGGTCCAAAATCCCGTATCGACCGTCGCTCAGAAACAAGATGTTTCCGGGGTGCGGGTCGGCGTGGAAGACGCCATCGACGAACACCTCATCGAAAGCTTCGGCCAAAACCCGCTCGGCGACGCGACGCCGATCGACATCCTCGGGAAGGCGCGAGAGCGGCACACCCTCGAGATACGACATCGTCAATACTTTGGTGCTGGTCAGCTCCGGGAAGACCTGCGGAACGACGATGTCGAACCGTTGCGCGTGAAGCCGACGAAACTCGCGCAGGTTGGCGGCCTCATGCTGGAAGTTGAGCTCCTCCATCAGCGCGCGGTCGAATTCGCGGACGATCCCGATCGGTTCAGCGACGCCTGATTCCTCGACGGCAACATCCAGGAGCCTCGCGAACCGATAGAGAATCTCGAGGTCGGCCGTAACGTCGTCGAGAATGCCGGGCCGCTGAATCTTGATGACAACCGAGGCGCCCTGCTTCGTCGTTGCACGGTGAACTTGGGCGATGGACGCGGTGGCGAGCGGCGTCTCGCTGATCTCCCGGAAGCACTCGGCGGCCGGTTTCTTGAGCGCATCGGCCAGCGTCGCCTCGATTTCCGAGAATGGAATCGGCTCGCAGTGATCCTGGAGCGTCCGAAGCTCCTCGACATAAGGACCCGAAATGAGATCTGGCCGCGCCGAAAGAACCTGTCCTAGTTTGATGAACGTCGGACCAAGCTCTTCGAGCATCATGCGAAATCGGCGAGCCGCTGATCCGGATCGACGCAGATCCCCTGTCTCGGTCCCCGCTGTGCCCACGAGTGCCGGCCGAGGCTCGGGATCGGCGCCGTCCCCCCGGACGACAAACCGCTCGTACCCATACTTGCCGACGATTCGGGCAATCCTTTGGAGGCGCCTCAGGTCCCGGAGCATAAGTTGGTCCTATCTCATCCCTCTCTCGTCCTAATCGTGGACACTTCACTCAGGTCAGCCTACGGTGCGCATGACGTTGCAGAAGGCCTATCATCACACGTCGACGCAACTCGACAACGGTCTCGTGGTCTCGACGGTCGAAATGCCCCATCTTCATTCGGCCGGCGTATTCCTTTTCGCACGCGTCGGAAGCCGGCACGAATCGGCCTCGACGAACGGATTGTCGCATTTTCTCGAGCACATGTTCTTCCGAGGCTGCGACGGCTTCCCGGACTCGAGCGCGCTCAACGCCGCCATGGAAGACCTGGGCGGCGTCCTCGAAGGATACACGACCCGAGACCATTCGGGTTATCACAGCATCGTCCACCCGGACCACCTGGAAGAGGCAACGTCCATTTTCGGGCAGATGTTCTGCCGCCCACACTTCAAGAGCATCGAAATCGAGCGCGGCATCATCCTCGAGGAGACGCTCGACGCCGTAGACGAACGCGGACGCCAAATCGAGCTCGACGTCATCTCACATCAAGCGAACTTCCCAGGGCACGGGCTTGGCCAGTCGATCGACGGGCCGCGGAAGAATCTTCGCGCCTTCCAGCTCGCGGATCTCGAACGACATCGGCGGCGGTTCTATGGCGCCCGCAACATGGTTCTCCTCTTCACCGGCGCGATCGACGCCAAACGCTGTCGACGGGCCGCCCGCCAGGCGTTCGGCGGGCTGTTTCCCGGACGCCCCGGCCACGATGGCCGCCCGCCCAAGCGTCTTCGGAGCGGACCCGCCGTGAAGTTCATCCGCACAGACGACACCCAAACCCGGATTCGTCTGTCCTTTCGAACCGTGCCTGACGTCCACGAAGACCACCTGCCACTCCTGATGCTCAGGCGCATTCTGGATGGCGGACTGTCCTCACGGATCCAGGCCGAGCTGGTCGAGAAGCGCGGCATCGCCTACGACATCGGCGCCGACATTACGACCTACTCAGATTGTGGGTTGTTCGAGTTCGAGCTCGCCGTCGCGCACCGAAAACTCGCGTACGCGATCGAAGAGCTCGGGAACGTCATCGTGCCTTTGGTCAAGGATCCCGTCGGTCGCGATGAACTCCATCGGGTTCGAAGACGAATGAAGATCGGCCTCGAGTTTAGCCTCGATTCGTTACACGAGCTTGCCCAGTGGTTCGGGCTCGGGCGCCTCTTCCTGCGCCACACGACGCCCGAGCAACGTCTTCGAGCGCTCAATCGTGTCTCCGCTGCTGAAATCCAGAAGGTCGCAACCACATATTTCCGCCCCGAACGCATGACGCTCACCGGCGTGGGGGGTGCAAGTCCCGCCGTCGTGCGCGAGGCAAGATCCGCCTTGGCGCGACTTGGTGACCGACTCAAATAGCCGACCACCGCCTTCGACGAACAGCCGACATCGACGACCCACTGGATGCGAGGGTGACTACGCTAGAGATTTCCGGGAAACTTTCGGCTTTGCGGTGAGCTCTCGACAAGATGCGTGCTTGTGGAGATCGCGGAAGCAAGCGTTCTTTCGACGCCTCTTGCCGCAATCAGCGCTCGGCGAACGAGCGCCTGGCGTGCGCTCCGGCTGTCCGCTGAAAACCGGTGCTTGTAGAGGCGTCCCGACCGGTCTTCATCTTCGATGAGAGTTTGGCGAGCGCCCGACGATACGGCTCGACCCGCTCTCTTCCCGAGGCAAGCAACGCGCTTGAAGAAGGTCCCAATCAAGCCCACCTCGGTTGGGTAGGTCATCGGCGCTTCTTGCGCCGTCGTGTCGGCGACGCACAACGAAGGATCGACGAAGCCTTCGGCATGAGCCATCCGAACGACGAACTCGTTCAAACGTCCAAGTCCTTCGGCCCCCAGAAGTTGGCTGATGTCGTGAATCGTTGTGGAATCGGGTGTACAACCGCACCCACCAGCGCCCGCAAATGAGGTCGTCAACCGCCGGGCGATGAAACCTTCGTCGCACGAGTCTTCTCCTCTGCGACCAATGCCTCCCAATCCAGCGACATCGCGAAGAAAGCCACCACCATGGATCAAATTTCGGGCTTCCAAACAAGGACAAAACGATCCGCGCGTGCCTCGAGATACGCGAACTCAAATGGATGCCCGTTAGCAAAACATCCGATTGACCATCACCCATCATGGCGCGAATCGCGTGCGCTGCGCTGAGGTGGACGGGGGCCCGCAGCCGGTCGAGAAGGACTTTGGGGAACGAAGGCGGTCTCTTGAAATCAATGCGGTTGTGGGGCCCCAATGAGGTGCACGGGCCCAGTTTCGAAGTGCTGCAGCCGTCGCACCGGGTCCTTCTCGACCGGCTGCGGGACCTCGGCCACCGTCAACGAAGCCTCCGATTCCCGACAGCCTCTACGCTAGACGGCCCGCAAGATCTCTTCGCTCAAGATCCTCAGCGCGGCGAGGTCTTCGACGGCGGAGTCGAGGTATGGCAGCGCAAGCGCGCCATCGCCGCCCTCTCGCCGTCCCTCCTCCTCGAGTCGAACCAGAAGGGCGTCGTCGAGCTTTATTCGGGCCGTTTCGATCTCGGCGAGAGGCGCGAGTTTTTGAAGCGCGGACGCCAAGGCTTCCGCGTCGGGATCATCACTGCGCGCATGCACGGTGGCGGGGTGTTTCAGCGCCTGCTGTGACGCATAGCTTCGGTTCAAAACGAAACCTTGCGCCAGAAGGCCGAGCTCGCCGATCCGACCGCGAAAATACAGCGCTTCTCCGAGCGCCTCGTCCTCGGGGCTCGTGATGACGATGAACGCCGAGTCGTCCGATCGGAGGAGCTTCCGAACGCCGACGGCATGCACGCGCATCTTGCCGAAGAGCTTCCCGAACGCACCAAGAAATGTCGCAAGATCGTCGGCGAAGCTCTCGCTGAACGTCTTGGTCAGAGCCGTCCGCACGATCTTCGCGGCCGCCCGAAGCAGTGGGTTGGCACCTGGTTCAGGCACAAAAACGGCAAGCGTTCGCTCCTCGAGGAATCGGACGAGGCGTCTTGGCGCGTCGAGAAAATCGAGCGCGTTGCGCGACGGTGGCGTGTCGAGAACGATGAGATCATATCGACCTTCTTCGCTGAACGAGAACAAGGCCTCAGCCGCGGTGTATTCTTGAAGGCCGGTGATGACTTCCGATAGGGCCTGGTAAAGGCGCGTCCGGCGTATGCGCTCTGCGTCCGCCGGCGTCGGGGCAAACCGGTCCACGACCCCCTCGAGCACAACGAGCGGGTCGAGCATCCACGCGTGAAGCTCTCCGCCATCCGGAAGCGCGATGTCGTGCGCCGCCAAGATCTCAGGTGCGACCTGCACCGGCGAACGCCCAGTCGGCGGGATGCCGAGCGCCTGCGCAAGGCGACGAGCCGGGTCGATGGTCAAGACAAGCGCGCGGCGACCTCCGCGGGCCGCCGCCAGACCGAGCGCGGCCGAGGTCGTCGTCTTCCCGACGCCACCCGCGCCACAACACACGATCACCTTTCGCTCCGCGGCGAGACGGCCGAGTTTCACGAAAGGCCCCCGCTTCCTCGCCGGCCACCGAACCACCCGCCTCGCCGGGTATCGGCCACGCGACCTGACGAACCCGGCGAACGCTCGGAACCCCGGGCGCCCGGAGCACCCGCACCGCCCGCGCCACCCGAACCAGGCGCGCCACCCGAACCAGCCGCGCCACCCGAACCAGCCGCGCCACCCGAACCAGGCGCGCCGCCCGAACCAGGCGCGCCGCCCGAACCAGCCGCGCCGCCCGAACCCGCGCCGGCGGGCGAAGTCACGGCACTCGCCACCGAAAGCGCGCGCTCAACGCCGCCCACGATGTCTCGGGCGTCGCGCGCCGCCTGCATCGGCACCTCGGCCGTGTAGAAACGGCCAGCGTCCGCGTAGAACGCGCGTCGAGCCGCCAGCGCGCGCTCGAGCCGCCTGAACTCTCGACCGCCAAGCAGAGGCTCGCTGGGTCGGCGCTTGATGTGAAGGTTGAGTGCGTGTCGTTCATCGTCGCGGAACGGATTCTCAGGAACTCGATTGAGCACGAGCGCATGGACATGAATGCCGAGTTTCTGGAGCCCCTGAGCCAACTCGAACGACTCCGTCACCGGCATATCCTCCGGCAGCGTGACCAAGATCGCTGCGGTCTTTTGCTGGTCGGTCATCGTCTCGAGGCCGGCTCGAATCGCGCTTCCAATCAATCCGGTCGGCAATACGCGAAGCACGGTCCTCGGAAGCGAAGCAAGCCCAAGTGCATGACCTGTTGCAGGCAGGTCGACGATGATGTGTTCGAACTGCGACGACTCCAAGAGCGTCGTGAGCTGATACAACATTCCGATCTCGGGAAATGCCGGCGCGGCCATCAAGAAGCGACGCAGAGCAGCCGACTTCATGGCCGCGTCTACGACCATTCGAACCTTCAGCGCCGCCCGAAGAAAGAGCTTGTGACCCGTCGACGGCGTGATGCGAACACCCCAGGCATTTGGCCCAAGCGCGATCGGCGCCTCACCGTGGACCTCAGGATGCCCAAACAGCGAGAGAAGCGGCGAGCGCGTATCCACGTCCGGCGTCACTTCTGCGACCAAGACCCGTCGGCCCGCGCCGAGCGCCGAGCGGGCAAGCGCCGCCGCGACGGTGGTCTTCCCGACGCCGCCCTTGCCGGTGACCAGCACCAGTCGCCGATCCCAAATCGCCTCGCTGATCGCCGTGGACACGCTCGTGCAACACACCACGGCCGAAACTTTTGGTCCACGCTTTCGCAAAAGGATAAGGGGGTTGACCCTGTTCAAGCGGCTCTGCCACCCTGGTGGGAAATGCTGCGCATGACGCGCGATCGCCTACGGGCCAACGCCTCCCGTCTCCTCGCCAAGGACCGCGTGTTCGTCCGGTTTCAGCGCACCTTGCACGCAAGCCTCGGGCTACGACGAGCCATCGACCGGAACGTCGACCGGGTGCTTGCCGGGCTCAATTTTCCATCTCGGCGCGAGGTCGAACGCCTCAACCACCAGTTGGCCCTCCTCGAACATGACCTCACGGCCCTCCTCAGTCGCGTGGAGAGCCTTACGGAAGCCACCCGAGCGCAAGAACCAGAACCGATGGAGTCGTCGACCCTGCACTGACGGGTTCCGGTTCGCTGAGTCCCCACAGGACGGCCCTTTACGGCCTCGATGGGGCACCCTCGTTGCTGTTGAGTGTTTGAAGATGGTATACGAGCGAGACTCGAAGTCAGGCTCCGACACGCGCGGGAGCCAGGAGAGAGCCCTGATTTGACAAACGAATCCTCGGAGAACGACTTTACCCAGACCCGAGAAGCGAGGGCGGAGGCTCGACGGGCGCTGGTGTATAAGCGGTGCCGCATCACCACGGCGAGCGGCCCCGATGTGCCACCTCCTTTCGACAGTGACAAGCCGACGATTCGAATCGGTACCGCCGAAGACAACGATCTCGTCATTCGCGATCCCGCCATCAGCCGCCATCATCTCGAAGTTCGCCTCGAACGCGGTCAGTACGTGATCAGCGACCTGGGCTCGACGAACGGTACGTTCGTGGGCTCCCTGCGCGTGAAGGAAGCGGTCATCCGACACCGCGGCGAAATCCACATCGGAGATACAACGATCCTCTTCGAGCCCGCAGAGACCGAGGTCCTGCTGGAGCCATCGGGCGCCGAACGCTGCGATGACCTCGTGGGCCGCTCGACGGCGATGCGCGAAATCTACACGGTCATCGAGCGGGTCGCACCCACGGAGCTGACGATCCTCGTGGCCGGAGAAACGGGTACCGGCAAGGAGCTCGTCGCGCGGGCCATTCACGCGCGGAGCCGCCGCAAACAAGGTTCCTTCGTCACGCTGGACTGTAGCGCGCTCCCGCCCACCTTGATCGAAAGCGCACTGTTCGGACACGAGCGTGGGGCGTTCACGGGCGCGGACGAAGCGTATGCTGGCGTTTTCGAGCGCGCGCACGGCGGCACCCTCTTCCTCGACGAGCTGGGGGAGTTGCCGATCGAGCTTCAGCCAAAACTCCTCCGAGCTCTCGAACGGGGGGAGATCCAACGTCTTCGCGGCGAACGCACCATCCGGGTCGACGTCCGCGTGGTCGGCGCGACGAATCGAGACCTCCAGCACATGGTGACGCTTGGTCGATTCAGGGGCGATCTCTACTTCCGGTTGGCCGTCATCCAAATCCTCATGCCGGCGCTGCGCGACCGTCTCGAAGACATCCCGCTCATCGCGGCCGAGTTCTTCCGACGCTACGGTCCCGAGCTTCAAGGTACGGGCGCGCGCGCATTGCGCCTAGGTGGCGATGCGTGCCGGGTGCTCGAAAGCTACGCGTTCCCGGGCAACGTGCGCGAACTCATGAACATCTTGCGGCGCGCAGCCGTGTTCGCGCAGGGTGATGAGATCTACGTATCCGACTTGCCACCCGAGGTCGCCGAACGTCGAGATCACATGCCGACTTCGGCTTCGAGCCAGGCCGTGCTCTTGCCCGATGCCTCTGTTCCATTCAAGGATGCCAAGGCAAAGGTTCTCGACGCGTTCGAACGGCAGTATCTGCAAGATCTGCTGGTTCGCCATCACCAGAACATCTCACGGGCGGCGCGCGAAGCGGGCATCGACCGGCGACACTTGTATCGTCTCCTCGACAAGTATCAGATCGAGATCAAGGATCGTGACCACGAAAGCTGAGCGCCCCGAGAAGTCGCCGCTTCGGAACCTGCTCATTCTTCACGAAGACGCAAGCCATCTTGCCGTTTCCAAACCCGCAGGCATGGCGGTGCACGGAGGTGCCGGCGAAGACGAAGTCAACGTCATCGACCTGCTTCGATCCGCGCGTCCATCCTGGTCAGACCTTCACTTGGTCCATCGACTCGACAAGGGCACGAGCGGGGTCCTTCTCCTCGCGAAATCGGCGCATGTCGCCCGCGAACTCGCCGACGGATGGTCCGAGGTCACCAAAGAATACCTCGCGTTGAGCGCAGGTTCGCTCACCCAACGAACAGCAACGAGCGCACGGCTCGCGCGCCGTGATGGACGTCAACAGGACGCACGAACCGAGGTGGAACCTCTCAGCGCGCTGCCGGATTTCACCCCCGTGTCGACGCTCATTCGAGCGCGGATTTCGACCGGGCGCCATCACCAAATCCGCCGTCACTTGGCGCAGCTAGGCTACCCCATTCTGATGGACCGCCAGCACGGAGACTTCTCGGCCAATCGCGAGTGGGCCGAAAGCGTTCGCGCCGCGGTCGGCGTGAAACCCAAGCATCCTATGCTGCATGCGCTGCGGCTCTCGATCCCGCGCCGGCGCGCGGGCAAGCAAGGACTCGACATTCGCGCCCCATGTCCGGAAGCTTGGATCCGAATCCTCGAGGCGGGTGGGGGCGGTGACGCGCTATCGTTGCACGCTTTGTAGGGTTCGGGAGTCTTGGACATGCTGTGCCCAAAATGCGGAACACCGAATCGCGCCGAAGCCCAACGATGCGCGCGCTGCCGCGCCGAGCTCAGTCAGCCCGAGCGCGGCGCGAAGGTCGGCCACCCCACAGCGTCGCCAAACGCGGGAAGGACCGTGGCCGCCACGAAGCGGTCGAAAGCGGAGACCGATCCCGCGACCATCCTCGACGTCGGCTTCACGGACAAAGCGACCGCGCGCGACCGAACACCAGGCGGCCGCCCGCGCCCAGTCGACGCTGGGACCAAGAACCCCGCCGCCAGTCCGGCCGGCGCGTGGCGCGAAGTTGCCGCCGCAGGCCAACCCCATGGACGCGCAGCGCAACGTCTGCCGTCCCAATGGCAGGACGCGATCCCGCGCGGATATTCGAAGGCCGGGCCCGCGAAAACCCCGGGGCCGAGCGACAAGTCCAAGGCGGCGCTGACCCCAAGAAACCAGGCCCGGGGGGCCTCCTTGGCAACGATTCCGCACGGGCCCTTCGGTGAGTCTCTGGTCGACGCGAGCCTATTCGAGGAAGCGACCGTAGCCGACTATCCGGTCAGTCCATCTCTTCGGCGTGAAACGCAGGAGAAACTGAGCAGCGTCAGAGCCAACGCCGGGGGCGGCGCCGCGCCGAGGCTGACCTCGGATCTCGCGGGCGAGCCCACGATCGACGAGACGCTCAACCCTCCCCCCGCGCATCACCCTCGGCGTGCGCCAACGACCGCACCCGCGGGCCTCCCGCCCAAGAGGCAGCCACGAACGATGAGCAGCCTGCAGGCACTCGTGGACGACCTCGGCGTGGAAAGAAGCGTGGAAAGAAGCGCGGAAAGAAGCGCGGAAAGAAGCGCGGAAAGGGGGCCGGGTCGGCGGCGAACCCCGGGGCTTGGGCTGCCGCGCACCAGTCAACCCCCACAGCGAGTCGGTGCGGGCCAAGATGACACGCTCGTGCCCCCGAGCGTGCCACCGTCATCCGTCGTGGTGTCGGCCTCGGCACCGCGCCCCGAGGCCGATGCGGCCCATCAAAGATCCGCCACGGTTCCGCTTGGCCAGACCCAGAGCGCCAAGGCTGTGAGCAGGCAGCCCCGTCCCCATCGTGCGCCGTCGACGCCCGCGGCCGCCGCGCAGCGCGTAGCCGCGGATTCGAGGCGCGCCGCGGCACAGCCCGCAGCAATCCACGCGAAGCAAGCCGCCGCGGAGCCAAAGCCCCTGGTGGCGGCAGCACAGCCCGCGGCAATCCAAGCGAAGCAAGCCGCCGCAGAGCCAAGGCCCCTGGTGGCGGCGGCGCAGCCCGCGACACCCTACGCGGCGCGGTCTGAAGCGCAGCGAGCACACGTCGAATGGTCTTTGCCCACCGACGACGGACCGACCGCGGGTGAGGGAGCCGCGGCGAGCGAGATGGTCGCCCCAGATGAGGCGCCGCGAACAGCTCTGACTGTTGCGGCGCCCTGGCGGCGTCTGCTCGGCTCGCTCGTTGACACGGGGCTCATACTGTTCCCGGTCCTCGGTGCGATTTCGCTTGGGATCTTCGGGAGCAGCGTTGCACGCGCATCACTCATCGAGCCAGAGGACGTGGGTCTGTTGTTGGTCAACGGAGATCTGTCCGCGCTGATCGTGGTGGCGCTTGCGATCGCGATCATCACGTCGTCCTTGACGACTGGTCTTCTTGGGCGCTCCCCGGGCAAACTCCTCTTCGGCCTCGAGGTCGTGACGATTCGCGAAGGCACGCGGCCTTCTCTTCTTCGCGCCGTCTCAAGAGCAGTCATCGCCCCGATCGGAATGCTTCTCGGCGGCTGTGGCCTGTTTTGGCTCTTGGTCGATCGCAAGGCACGCACGCTCCACGATTTGCTGAGTGGGACAGTTGTCGTCGTCCGATCCTCGCGACGCGTCATGGCGTCGGTCTGAGACGCTGCGGAAGCGGAAGCCGAATACGCTTTCGACGCCAGATTCGGTTGGCTAAGCCGGCCAAGAAGGCAGGCCAGAGCCGGATCAAAGTCGCGCGTACGGACCGGCCAATCGTGGTCGGCCAGAGCTTCGTCCATCGGCCGGCGTCCGACGGCGGACGGCCCGTCGAATTGCATGAGGGCTCCGCAGCGGCATCGCCTCCATCGCATCCGGCTTCGGAAACCGAATCGGTCTCGGAATCACCTTCGCAACCCGTATCCTGAGACCCCTCATCGACAGGATCCCCTTCACAGCCCGTGTCCTGCGACTGCGACCCGTCGTCGACGGGGTCTCCATCGCAGCCACCGGCGTCGTCCTCGGGCGCCGGAGGCTCGGGGTCCGGCGCATCGCAACCACTGCTTGTTTCGAACACGGTCACAGACGTCACGACGTCGCGCGGTGGGTCGTCGGACTCAATGGGTAAGATCGGGACCGGCTCGATATCGATCGGGCTCATCGGGTCGTTTGGGTCGTTTGGGTCGTTTGGGTCGACGATCCGCACGCGCCCCTGGGTCACAAAGCGCGACCCGCCCTCCGGGACGGTCGAATCGGAAACGCTGAAAGCGAAACGCCCCTCAACACCTGCATCGTCGGGGTGAGGCAGATAGACCTGAAGCTCGTGGGATTCACCGCGGAAAACGACAGATCCGCCCTGAACTTCGAAGTAACGAAGCGTCGATGCCGCCGGGCCTTGCCGCAGGTCGAGAACCATCCACCTGTCCGGCGATCCCGCGCGAGCAAGCTCTACGAACAGCGAGCGTTCCGCACCCACCTCATGCCGCGCATCGAGAAGAATGCCCCGCCCCGTCAGACGCTCAGCGCACGCTGTCGATCCCGTCGATCCCGTCGATCCCGTCGATCCCATCGGTCCCGTCGGTCCCGTCGACGCCGAGGCCGAGGCCGAGTTGTCGGCGTTCTGCGACCCATGAAGGCACACGGTGTGCTCGGAGACCACGAGATCGACGAGCACATCCGCGCTCGACGCACCGCATGCAGAAGCGAGAGCGAGCGGCCAAAGGAGCAGAAGAAGCCGGGCGCCCGCGACGCGATCCGGCCCTCTCGGCGGGCAACCCATGCTCAGCGGGCGCGTCAAAGATGGAACCCCAGATGAAAAGAGGCTGCGATGCGATTGCGTTCGGGGCGGGCGTCGACGGCATATCCAGCAAGCGAGTCAGCCACGTGAAGCGGCGCCAGTTCGCCCCGAACCCCCACACTCACGAACCGCGAAATCCGAGCCTGAAGGCCGAGAGCAAGCAACAGCACAGGCTCCGCGCGATCGTCCCGTAAGACCCCAAGGTCGGCGGCACGATCGACGATCTCGTAGGTCACGCGGCGGCCAAGTCCGAGCTCCCCGTAAGCTCGAATCCGCGACAACCCCGGTACAGGCACCAAAGTCCTTAGGGCGAGCGTGAGATCGACGTCGCGAAGATCCAGCGCATATTCGAGGCCATGATGCAGACCCGACCGGCTTTCCCGGTGGGTCGAGACCTTCGCAAGCACGTACCAGCGCGCAGGCAATCGCTTGAGCTTGAAGGTGGGACCCACAGCCAACCCAACAACCTCACTCACCCCACCCCCGACATACGAAGATTCGGCGACACCGCCGTGAAGCTCCGCGACAAAGTGTGTGCCTGACGCATAGAGAGGTTTGGAGGGTCCGAGGAACAGCGCAAAGCCGGCGGCGAGAGGAATACCAACGCCCATGTGCCGAGCAAATGCGCGCGTCCCCATGGAAACAACCCGTGAGCACAACTCGGGCCAACAGCAAGGCGCAAACAAACCGGCGGCGGGAATTGGCCAGCGCATGACTCGGTTACTTCCGCCAGTCTGAACCCCGTGCCAAAACGGTACATCTGCGTTGGGAATCGACCACACCCGTGGAAGACTCGCGACGGTATGGACATCGCTGTGGGAAACATCCGTGTCCTACTGTTCCTTGGCGTCAGCCTCATGGCCTCGGAGCAGGCGCTCGGTCGCCCAAGCGCCGCAGGCGAACTCAGCAACCCTGGGGTCCTGGCGGGCCCAGACTCTATTCTGGACCTCGCGGGCGGCGATGAGTCGATCACCCTCTACGTCCCGAAGCTGGCGGTCATGATCGAGATCGTTCCCCAGCTCAAGGATGTGATCGCGGCGCTCCGGGAACCCGTTGGGTCGGCAATGAGCAACCCGCGATTCGAGGCGATGGGCATCGACCCATCGCAGCCTCTTCTCATGACCTGGGTTCCGCGCGAAGGAGCGCTCGTCGCCGTCTTTGGCTTGTCGCATCGAGCTCGGCTCGAGCAGTGGCTGAAAGCCTTGCGCGACACAGAAACCAACGCGACCCTTCAACTCGACGTACCCGGCTCGGGCCCCTCGAAGGTCTGGTTGATTGATGCAGCCACCGAGAACCCGATTGCTTGTGTCCTGGGGACCACGCAAGGCTATTGCCAATTTGGAGCCGGTCCCCAAGGCAGGCCCCTTCATCCGCTCCAGGCAACGCTCACCCGCCGCCAGTCCGCGATCCGCCCGCCGCACCCAGAAAAGGCCGTGCAGACGCATCGGTTCAAGCGGGGCCCCAAGCACGAACTCGCGCGCACCCGCGGAGGTAGACGCGACGACCAACACGGTACGCTGCGCATGAAGGAACGCCTGTCGCGCCTTCGACCGGGCGGCGCCGTGTACCTCATCGCAAACATGAGAACGCTCGGCGACACCTTGGTGGACTTCGAAGCCCAACGACTTCGTCGAGCCTATCAGTTCAGTGGGCAGGCTGAGCGCGAGCAAGGCGAGATCCAGCAGCGCGAGATGAAGCACCTGGCCAACTCGATCAGCCAACATACAAAGGCGCTGGTCGCAGGCCTGTACATCGACCCAAGACGGACCGCGTTCGAGGCAGACGTATCGCTGACGCGCGCCGGGTTTGCATTGGTCTCGCGTGCGCTACGGCCGCAGCCCAAGGCCGAGCTGATCGAGGCCTGGGCTTCGACACCGGCCCTCGCGAAACTCATCTTGCGGCTGCGGCCAGGAACGCTCGAGCAACAGGCGAAAGCGCTCGGCATGAATATCCCAAGAGGCCACCTCACGGGCGCACTGGCCGTCCTTTGGTTGGGCCTCGATTCGGAGTGCCCAGCGGCCAAAGCACCGCCCGCGAAGACCAATTGGCCGTTCGTGCTCCCAACCGCGGTCGCCCTCGGGGCCGCGAAAGACCCCGAGACGTTCGCCGAGGCCCTCCGAGAACTCATCGACCACCAAGAACCATCTCCCCCGCCCCATCCGATCGAAGTCGGGACACTCGGGCAGACGATTCTGCTCGGCACGGGGCGGGGCGCAGGTGCGGCGGCTCTTAGACGCCTTCGTTCGGTCGAGACGAAACAGAAGGAGAAGGCGATCTCCGCGGTATCGGAACCGCTGTTGAACTCACTGGCAAAAGAGCCTGACGCCCCGTTTCTGGAGGCGACCATCGATCTCCTGGCGATCGATGCCGCGCTTGGCGCCATCGTGGACGCGGGACCCGGTGCGCAACCAAACCTTGAGCAACTCGTTCGGGCGCGGGAGCGGCTTCGGCCAGCCTTCGACGCGGCAAGCCGCGTTGGGCTCCGAGCAACGCTCAAGAGCGACACGGCGGAGCCGAGCCTTCAGCTTGTGCTGCACGGGGACGAGTGACCCCGCACCGGAGCCGGTGCGCTCACCCGTGAGAGCAAAATACACTATATAGAATCAAATACTTACAACCTATTGGTTTCTGACATGAAATTTGATGGACCAACCCTACAACTCGAGTCGCCCGCGGTGTTAGGGTCCGGATGAAAAATGCCAGAGCGTCTCGTAGCTGAGCTCGTCCGAGAGGACCTTCTGCCCGCCGACCTCGGACGTCGCGCCTTGGAACAACAGGTCCTTCACGGCGGGGCGCTAGATTCTGCCATCCTGGAGACGGCGGCCGTCGCCGAAGACGTCCTCCTGCAAGCCATCGTGCGCGCCTATGGCGGCGCCGCGGCCACCCCGGAAGACCGAGATGCGCCGGTCGACGAATCGGCTCTTCGCTGCCTGCCCGAGCAGTGGGCAGAGAAGCATACGCTGGCCCCGCTGCAGCTCAATCGTCAGAAGAGCGTGCTTCGAGTGCTCACGCCAGCCCCGGTGGACGCTCGCCTCCTCGAACGACTTGGCGAGCTGCTGGAGCTGCGCATTGTGCCGTCCATCGACCTTGAGTTTCGCGTATATGAGCGACTCGCAATCCTCTACGGAACGCGGCCGCCCGAGCGCTTCGTCGCCCTCATCGAGCAAGCCCGAGGTCCGTCGGCGGGCGTCCCTTGGTCGGCGAGCAAGGCGAGCGGATCGTCTCACCAGCGTCCTTCGGAGGGCGGTCGCATAACATTCGGCGAAGCCGTCAACATGTTGCGAGAAGCGACGGAGCGCGAAGAGATCGTCAAAACGGCCCTGCTCTACACGATCCGAGACCTCCAATTCGCGGCCATGCTCATCGTGCACAAGACCCATCTCGAGGGCTGGATGGCGGAAGGCGAAGGCGCCGATCGCATTCCCGGCCTCCACCTCGACCTCTCGCCGGACTCGGCTTTCCGGGTGGTTCTCGATGCACACACGCATTATCTCGGGCCCGTCCCCGAGGACAATCTCCACGCCGCGTTCATCTCGGGCATCGGTCGTCCGTGCCCACGGGCGGTCCTGATCGTCCCAGTTCGCGTGAAGAATCGAACCGTCGCACTCATCTACGCAGAAAACGGTCCGAACCCGATCCAACCACAGCTTGCGGCCGACCTCATGCTCTTCATGACCCACCTCGAGGGGGCACTGGAGGCCCTGCTCCTCCGGCGGAAGGCACAGTCGCTTTCGAACATCACCCCGGCCGCGTCGAAACTGATCGAGTTCACGGGGACCTCGGACATCATGCGGCAGCTTGTGCCTTCTGGTTTCCATACAGAAGAGACCGGCCCAACGAAGGAAGCACCGCCGACCACAAGGCCCCGTCGCGAAGCGGCATACAGCGTGATCAGTCGTCGAGGCGACGAACGGCCGCCGACAGCCTCGTCCTCCTCCTCATCCCCACGCCCACTGTCACTCTCACCCACGAGCGCCCCCAACCCGGGCGCAATCCCGCTGGCGGCGATCGGCGAGGTGGCCAAGTCGAGCGCGACCGAAATTGCGCTCGACGATTCATCGCATTGGGAACGAGTTTCCATCGACGCATGGGACGACGGACTCGGCAATGAAACCCCGTTCGGTGTGCCATCCGCCCTGCCAGCAGAGAGACCCTCAACCGACCTCGAGGTTGCTGAGGCTACAGGCGAAAGCGCGTTCGACGGCGCGGACGGCAGCGCCGGAGCCAGCGAGGACACAGGCGCCACCGCGGCAACCAGCCTGGAAAGCGATCGCACCACGGCCAACCAGGCAACAGATCTTCTCGCGGTCGGCAGCTCTGCAAGCCGCAACGGTGATACGCCCATGCGCTCGGCCGACACACTGACGGCGGAGGCCACAGCGTCTCATGACGATGAACCCGTGCCACTCACGACGCTGAAGCGGCCCCGAAGCGCCCTCGCTGAAGCGTCACTGCTGGTGCTGCCGCCGGTCGAGATCGAGCTCACGCCCGCCCCTAGCCTCGAGATGATTGAGAACTTCTCGCGTACAGCCGAGGCGCGCGAACATCCAACGACGCCATCGGACCGACCCGAGAGAGAAGAAGAACCGGAAGACGGCCTTCCCATCCCTGAGCCGGTCGACGACGCCAACCAGGAGGTCGCCGACGACGAAGTGTCCGCTTCGGTCGGGCAAGCGCAAGACACACTCGCTGACGGTCCGCTGGCCGAGCTGAACGAGCAGGTCGACCTGCTTGTGGGCGAAAGCGCGGAAGCACGTCGTCAAGCAGCCGAGAAGCTCGCTGCTTTCGGCGCCGTCATCGTCGCGCCGTTGGTGCGCGCGTTTCCTGGTTATCTCGATGTTGACCCGTTCCAGGACGTCTTGCCGCCGTTCGAAACATGCGGTGAGCTGCCGCGACTGCTCGTCTTGCACGGGCGCAACGCACACCCGCACATCGCTCGATTCCTCGATGCGCCCGACCCAGTCTTCCGCCTGCTGGCGTCTCATTTCTACGCGAGCGTCCGAGTGCCCGACGTCGTTCCCAAGCTGTCGCAACGTCTGCACGACGAAGAAGAGAAGGTGCGCCTGGTCGCGGCGAGGGCACTCTTCACGTACCGAGATTCCCCGGAGTTCGCCGGCGTCGTCGCGCATCTCCACGGTCGGCTTCTCGCCTCCTCGGTGGGCGCCAGACGACACGCGGCTTACCTCCTCGGGTTGTTCAGAGACGTTACGGCCGTCCCGCTTCTGATCGAGTTTTTCGAGCGAAAAGAGTGGGCGATGTATGACGCGGTCGAGCAAGCGCTCGGCGAAATCACGAGGCAGGCATTTGGTTCCAACCCAAAGAAGTGGCGAGGTTGGTGGGCGAAGAATCAAGGACGCTCGCGAATCGCTTGGCTCATAGACGGGCTGTCGGCCAAAGACGTCGCGCTTCGACGCGGGGCGTTCGAAGAACTGAAGGCCATCAGCGGCCGCGACGTCAGCTACGACGAGCGAGCAAGCAAACGTGAACGCGAAGCTGCGAGACAAGACTGGCTGACATGGTGGAGCGAGGAAGAGAAATCCGCGCCTGGAACGAGCTCATAGAGAGAGGCGCCGAACCACGAGTGACGCACAAGAGGCTTCACTCGTGGTCCAACACACAGCGACCCTAGAAGTCGTCGTCCTCGGACTCCTCGTCATCATCATCATCATCATCGTCGTCGTCGCCTTCGTCGGGGTCGATCTCTTCGATGCTGTCGAAGGGACTGTCATCCCAGCGCGAAGGGCTTCGAGGCGCTAGATCGTCGTCGTCGTCTTCTTCCTCGACGTCGTCTTCTTCTTCTTCCTCGTCCTCGTTCTCGACGTCTTCGGGGAAGACTACGGCGAGTTCGTCGTCGGCCTCTTCTTCTGCGTCGCCGCCTTCCTCCTCGTCGTCTTCGTCGACATCATCGTCGCCCATCGTCCGGACGGCGACACCGACACTGGCTCGATAGGCGCGCGCGGTAATCGCGTCGACGTCGGTCTGCGCGGCGGCGAAATCTTCTTCGGGATCCTCGTCTTCGATGGTTGGATCATCGGCCTCATCCGCGGTCGATTCTTCATCCCATTCAGGCGGCACGGCCTGGGCCACCGGAAGGAGTTGCTCCTCGGCCGCAACGACATCCGCGATGCTCTCGAACTCGACCGATTTCACCGTCGCCTTCTTCGCGACCGCCTTCTTGGCCGTTGCTTTCTTCGCGACCGCCTTCTTGGCCGTTGCTTTCTTCGCGACCGCCTTCTTGGCCGTTGCTTTCTTCGCGACCGCCTTCTTGGCCGTTGCTTTCTTCGCGACTGCCTTCTTGGCCGTTGCTTTCTTCGCGACTGCCTTCTTGGCCGTTGCTTTCTTCGCGACCGCCTTCTTGGCCGTTGCTTTCTTCGCGACCGCCTTCTTGGCCGTTGCTTTCTTCGCGACTGCCTTCTTGGCCGTTGCTTTCTTCGCGACCGCCTTCTTGGCCGTTGCTTTCTTCGCGACCGCCTTCTTGGCCGTTGATTTCTTCGCGACCGATTTCTTCGGCGCAGATGGTTTCTTGCGTTCTTTGGCGCTCTGCCCGGCTGAAGACGCCTTGCTTGCTCCGGCGGCGGCCTTCGTAGGCCGCTCCGCTGCCTTCTTCGACGTCTTCTTCGTGCGCGCGCTGGTTGTCGTGCCCGTCGTCTTGCCTTTAGTCCCTTGCGTGGCCTTCTTCATCCGTTCTTCTTTCCGCCCTCGCGCGACCGGGGTCTTGCGGGCAGGTCTCCTCGTCTCAGACATCACGGCCGTTCTGCGCCGCTCACGCCCTCACATGGGAAGCGCATGAGCAAAACATGCCCGGCCGCGAACCATCGGTAATACTCGCAAAAGTCCCAAGTCAAATTGCACGAACCCAAAATCTTGTCTCGCAGTTCAATGACGTTTTTCGATCGGCTGGAGACCGCCCGCGGAGGGGTGGTCGCAGGGGCCGGAGCCAGCCCCGCCATGAGCCGTGGAGCGAAGGCCCGGCGCTCGGGCGCGCCCCTGCGTCACCGAGTCTCGAACGTGAGCCTTAAATATCTATTTTTATTGAGAAAAGAGACCGAACTCGGCCTCTCCGCGCGGGTAGCCGTCGTGGGCCGTCGTGGGCCGGCGTGGCCGTCGTGGCGGGCGTCTCAGCGACGTCGATTTCGCTTATACGGCTTCCAGCGGTCATCGCGGAGGTCGCTGTTCGCGTACTGCTGCACCGATTGCCGACTCGGTCCAAACAACTCAGCCGCCGCCGCATAGTTGCCCTTCGCGACATCGAGACACCGGAGCAGCAGAACTTCATGCAGCTCGTGCAGCAAGGTGTGGGGTGTCACATCGGTGCTCCAGAGTGCGTCTGCCGCCTGAGCGAGCGCGGCGCGAACGCGCGCCGACGTCTTCGGCAGCGTCGCCTTGGGCGTGCCACCGGTCGAGCTTCCGACCTGTGCTGTTTGCGCACCCCTTCGCCCGGCTTTGTTGTTTGAGCGGGGCTGCTTTCGCGCACCCGTGATCCGATCGGCTGGCCGAGCCGACCGTCGCCCATGTACTTCTTGCGAGGACTTCTGACCCACTTTTCCCCCCTTCTCTTACGGCGTCACCACAGAGACAACGCCGCTCCGTCTACTGAGCACAAATGGCCTGGATCAGCAAGCGTAGCGGTGGCACGACGGCGGCCACTGGACCGCCCCGGTACCCTGACGTCCGGTGGAGCGGCCCGGCCAGAGACACGGAGCCGAAAAATATGTAAAGACAATAACTTTCGGGGACGAGGTCCCGAGGCTGCTCATGCGTACGATCCTCATCGTCGACCGCGACCTAGGGTTCGCGGAATCAGCGCAGCGAGCGTTCGAGGCCGCCGGGCACCGGGCGATCATCCGCGATGACGCCCAAATCAGCGACCTTCGGCAGATCCGCCCATCTGTCTTGATCGTCAGCGTCGAGCTCGGCGACAGCAGCTTCCGCGGCTTCTCGCTGTGCAGCCGAATCCGGCGCGACAAAGAGCTGTCCGACCTGCCGATTATCCTGACCAGCGCCGAACCACGTGAAGACGCGCTGCGCAAACATGCCGAGTCGCCAGACCGAGCCGACGACTATGCAACCAAGCCGATCGAGCTCCCTGACCTCGTCGAAAGAACGCGAAAGCTCGCGGGTGCCGGCGACGACGACAGCGACAACCGTGGCGCCCAGGACGACGACGGCTCGAGCGTCGAGCATGACCCAGATGAAGCGACGCTCGAGGGTGACCGTCCGGGACGCCCCAGCGCGCGCGACGACCGGTTGCTCCTCGCCTCCGACCCGGGGGCAAGCGAATTCGACGAATTCGCGGGCCTCCGCGCCCGGTCGGAACCTTCGGTCCGCCTCCCTGGTCTCCGGTTCACCTCGGCCGGGACCGAGCCGGGCGCAAGCGCAGATGCCGCCCGCCCCGAAATCGGACAAGTTTGGCCCGCCGAGGTCTTCGAAGCCGCGATACGGCAGGAATCAGGCGACGAACCACCGCCGCCGTCCATGCGCAAGCCGACCGCCGAAGAGCGGGTCGCGTATCTGCGCGAGCTGGTCAACTACCACAAGGCGAAGGATGTCGCGATTCAGAAGGTTTGGAGGTTGGTCCAAGACCGGGGCGCCGAGATCGAGCGGCTCGTCGTCGCGCTGCACGATGAACGCGCCGCCCTGCGGGGTGAAGTCGAGTCGCTCGCGGCCGGACAGGCGCAAGCGATTCGAGCCCGAGAGGAGATCGAGCACAACTTCCGCGAGTTCGACCGGCAGATTCGCGGGATCTTTGCTGAAAAGGATCACGAACAAACCCACATCATCGAAGAGCGCGACCAGGTCCAATCCGAATTGGCCGCTGTTCGCATGGAGCTCGACGCTGCGCAGGCACGCCATCTCGATGACGAGCATCGCCTGCGCATCATCCAAGAGGAGCTCGAAGATCTGTCCGCTACGAGGGAGGCGCTGCAGCAGACCCTTGCGGAATACAAGTTTCTTCGGGAGACCGCGGAAAATGATCTGAGCGAAGTTCGCGCGCGCCTCGCAATGACCGAGGCCGTGGCCGATGAACGCGCCGATGAAATCAGCCAGCTGAGAGACAGCCTCGACTCTCTGGCGCTTGAAGACGGAGCGAAGATTCGCGCGCTCGAGGAAGCTCACAAAGAGGCGCTGGCTGAGACCCACGCCAAACACGCCGACGCTATGGCCTCCATGCAGTCGGAGTTCGAAGCAAACATCGAAGCAATGGAGGCATCTCACGTCTTCGAGCTCCAGGAAGCGCGCCAGCACAGCGACCGTGCGATCCTCGAGCTCGAGGGGTCCATCGAGGACCTCCATGCCCAGATCGAGAACGAACGCCGCGCCTTTGAAGACCGACTAACGACCGATCGCGCTACGCTCGAGCAAGAACACATCGCTCAACTCACGACCGCCGAAGCACAGCGGATTGACGCCGAGAACATCGCCGCCGAGGCCACGCGACGAGCCGAGGATCTTGCGCAGCGGCTGAGCACCACAGAACGGGCGCTTACGCGGGAAATCAACGTGCTCAAGGCCGAGCTCGAAGCCGCCAACGAAGCACTCGCGACGGCCCGCGAAGAAGGACAACGCGCGGCCGAGGACGTCGAAGCGCTCACCTCTCGCAACAGCGAGATCGAGGCCGAAGCCACCGAACTGAGCCGCGACCTCGAGACGAGCCGACAGCGCATCGAGACGCTCGAACGAGATCTGGCCGATGCACAGGCCGAACATAGCGAGGAGAAGCGCGCGCTCGAGGCCACACTCGAAGAGCGAACCAGGCAGTACTCCCAAGAAATCGAGACGCTCGAACAAGACCTCGAAGACGCCCAAGCTGAACTCATGGAGAAGCTTGCGGATCTCGACCGGCAGCGGCGTGCCACTCAGGTCGCTGAAACGCGCGTCCAGGACCTCGAGACTTCGCGCAAGCTTACGGAGCGGAGCCTAAGGAGCGCCGAAAGCTCCGTCGAGAACCTCGCACAGAAGCTGCGCGACGCGGAGATGAAGCTGAGCGAAGCGCGAGCGAGCCTCCAACAAGAGGAGAGCCTTCGAATCAAGGCCGAGGAAGAAGCTCGATCGACCCTGGAGGCATACGAGCAGGAGCAGAGGGAACACGACGAAACCGAAGCCAACGCCGCAAATCTCGAAGCCGAGCTCGCGGCGCTGAAGCGAGAAAGCAAAGCAGACGCGACCAAAGCCAGCGCGCAGATCGATGCGAGCAAGCAAGAACTCGCCCGTATCACGCAGTCGCTCCACGAAACTCAGCAAGACTTTGAGAGAGCGACGGCTGAGCGCGATGGGATCATCGGTTCGCTCGAAGCACGCCTGAAGGAAAGCGAGCGGCTGCGCGCGGAAGATGCCCAGGCGCTCCAAGAGAAGTCCAACGCCATCACCAACCTGAAGTCGCAGGTGGACCGATCCATGGAGAGCGTCGACGCCGCGCGAACCGCGGCCCAGGAGCTGACGAACCGCCTCGAAGAGGCGGAAGACGAAGTCGATCGCCTGGAGCAACGTGTCGCCGAGCTCGGCGCCAACCTCGAGCAGACGCAGTCCGCCCTTGCGGACAAGGGGCGCTCCGCAAGCCAGACATCTCAGCTTCTGGCGGAGGTCGAACAAGCGCTCGAGCGCGAGCGAAAGCGCAATGCCGAGGGGACAAAGATCCGGGCGGACCTCGAGAGGCAGCTTGAGGCCACTCGCCAGCGAACTGAAGCGCTCCAAGATGAATCGATCGCACTCCTCGAGACGATCGCCCAGCGCCAAGCCACCGTGGGTCGGGCGATGAGAGCGCTCGAAGCCGGTCGCGTCCTGCTGGATCGCGACGCGCTCGGCGACCCCCCAGCCGCTGCGATTCGTGCCCGCGAGATTCAGCCCGCCGAAGCCGTCAGCCCGCTCACCCGAGACACACGCGGGCATCGAGGCCCCGCAAAGCCAGCGACCCAAGCCGCCGAAGCTGCGCTCAGGGCCGAGGCGAGCAAGACGGCCGAGGCAAGCAAGACGGCCGAGGCAAGCAAGGCGGCCGAGGCAAGCAAGGCGGCCGAGGCAAGCAAGGCGGCCGAGGCAAGCAAGGCGGCCGAAGCAAGCAAGACGGCCGAGGCAAGCAAGGCGGCCGAAGCAAGCAAGACGGCCGAGGCAAGCAAGGCGGCCGAAGCGAGCAAGGCGGCCGAGGCAAGCAAGACGGCCGAGGCAAGCAAGGCGGCCGAGGCAAGCAAAGCGGCCGAAGCCGAGGACTTCGAAGCGGATGTGAGCGATGCGGTGTCGCTGCTCGAAGAGATCTCCGATCCACCGAGCTATTCGAGTCGCCCTTTTGCGGCGCTCGTCGCCGAGCTTCAGGCCTCCGCAGGAAGCCGGGATTTCGATGGTCATTTCGAGGCCGGGACGGATTCCGAGAACGAAGCTCGGAGTCATCTTGGTGAGGACCTCGAGGACGAGCCGACATCGACAGACATCCTCGGGGCGGGGAGAAGATCGCGGGCGATGCCACCGACCCGTCGGGACAGCGAACGGCAGATCACTGAGATCCTCCCGATCGACCAAGGCACGGACGGGAAGAAAGGACGATAGAAGGCTCGCGTGAGGACTGCGGACACAGAACCAGAACCGGCGTCGGACCACGATGGCCAGCATTTCGTCGTTCGGCTGCTGGACGCCTGGTATGTGGCCTGCCAAAGCCGCCAACTCCGACAACGCCCAATCAGCCGGCGGATCTTCAACACCCCGATCGTTCTCTTCCGCGGCTCAGACGGACGGCCAGCCGCCCTCCTCGACCGCTGTGCCCATCGAAACGCCCCACTCTCCCTGGGGACTTGCCAGGACGGAGCCTTGGAATGCCCGTATCACGGCTGGCTCTTCGGCACCGACGGCGGGTGCCAAGGCATCCCAGCGCTTTGTGGTTCCCAGCCAGGACGAGGACATCGCGTCCCAAGGTTCGAGACCCAAGAACAACAGGGATTCGTCTGGGTCTACGCCCGCGCCGACGTCGAGCCCAAGACCACGCCGTTCGTCTTTCCTCACGTCGACGAGCCCGCGTACGCAACCGTCCGATACCAAGCAACCTCCCCCGGAACGCTCCACGCCAACCTCGAAAACATCTTGGACGTCCCACACACCGCCTACCTCCACCGCGGACTCTTTCGAGGCGTCGAGCGCAACAAAGTCACCGCAACCGTTCGCCGATTCGCGAAGCACGCCGAGGCCGAGTTCGTGGGCGAACCCGTTCCGAAGGGACTCCTTGGCCGAATCCTGGCCCCAAGGGGCGGAACTGTGGTGCATTTCGATCGCTTCGTTCTCCCGTCGATCGCCCAAGTCGACTACGCCCTGGGCGAAAATCACGTGATAGCAACGACCGCGCTAACCCCCACCCGTGACGACGAGGTCGTGCTGAATTCGGTCATCACGTTCAAGACAGTGATGCCGCGCATCTTGATCCAACCACTCCTCGTCCCGATCGGAAAGCGCGTGTTGGCTCAAGACCGCGCGATGCTCAAGGCCCAACTGCAACGCATTCAAGATTTCGGAAAAGAACAGTTCGTTTCGACCGAGGTCGATCTTCTCGGCCCGCACATCTGGCGTCTCCTGCGACAAGCCGCGCGCAACGTACCCGAGCCCCAAGAAACGACGCCGGACCTTCCGGCGGTGTTCGAAAACACCGTTGAACTGATGGCCTAGGCCGACCAAGGCTCACGGCACGCTCAAGGCACGCTCACCACCATGAAGGCAAATCTCAATGGATCCCGGGTGCACATGAGACCGCTCGCAGCGCTAAGCAAGGAAGAAGCGGCGCGGATTTCCGTGCTCTTCTCCGACATCGACGACACGATCACGACGGATGGGAAGCTGACCGCCCAGGCGTACGACGCGCTCTGGCGCCTTCACGACGTCGGCCTGACGGTCGTCCCGGTGACCGGCCGTCCCGCAGGATGGTGTGACCATATTGCCCGCTTCTGGCCTGTGGCCGGTATCATCGGCGAAAATGGCGCGTTCTATATGC
This sequence comes from Deltaproteobacteria bacterium, assembly GCA_016713425.1. Classification (GTDB taxonomy): domain Bacteria; phylum Myxococcota; class Kuafuiibacteriia; order Kuafuiibacteriales; family Kuafuiibacteriaceae; genus JADJPE01. The sequence continues at coordinate 1,455,719 of JADJPE010000005.1, forward strand.
GCTACGATCGCGTGCGCCGCCGAATGTTCGAGATGCACGCGCTCAGCACGGAGGAGCGAGCCTTGAATCGCAGACGACTCGAACTGATCCGAGCGCGCATCGCCCGCGAGGTGCCGAATGCCGGCATCGCATCAGACCAGCCCTACCGCCAGTACGATCTCGCGGTCGACTTCTGCGAAGATGTGCCCCGACTTTCGGGGGCGGAGATCGCACAGATCGTCGCGATCTTCGAAGACGCCGGTGCCACCGCGAAGGTGAGCTCCATTCACGTCAACGGCTGGTTCGGCCACTACGACAAGCTCACGATGATGAAGCGCTTCGCGCACGACGTCTTCGGGCTGGACCTCGACGCCCCGGAGACCCAACAACGCGTCGCCTACATGGGCGACTCGCCGAACGATGAACCGGGGTTTCGATTCTTCCGGTACAGCATCGCCGTCGCCAACATCGCCGGTTTCGCGGACGCCCTCGAGCATCCGCCCGCCTTCGTGACGCAGGCCGAATCAGGTGCCGGGTTCACCGAAGCCGCCGATTGGATACTGTCGGCGCGGTCCGAAGAATCGCAGTGACATCAGCGCTCGATGCGTCATCGTCCCGAAGGTGGGGAGCAATCGGTCTTCTGGCGCCCGTAGCTTCTTGTCGTGTCGCCCTCAGCGCTGCTATGGGCGAGCTCCATGCACATTCGAAGAAGACAGTGGGCCACTCGCCCAAACACCGCCTCTTTGCGAGGTTCTACGACCGCCTTCCTGGCGTTTTCATGGGCCCTAGGCTGCGCGACTTCCCAGACGAGCCCGATCGCCAACGACAGCAGTCACCCAGCAACTGAGCCCGGAAGTTCCGGAGCGCCGTCGACCGAAGCATCGGCGTCCACGTCAAAGGCACGTCAAGACGCGACGTCGCTGACGGCGTCGAGCCCTTGGGCATCCGTCGAGGCGGTCGAGCGCTTCTGCGAAGAGAAGCTCACGCGCGCCGAGACACTGCGCAACCAACTGAAAGCCAAGAATGCACCGAAAGGAACGCTAGATCCCGAGGACGCACGAACGGGGACATCGATCCTGGTGCCCTATAACCTGATGCTGACGGAGATCGACACCCTCGCCGGCACGGTGAGCTTGATCTCGAACGTCCATCCGGAGCGACCTATCCGCGACGCGGCCGAAGCATGCGAGCGACGGGTCCAAACGCTGGCCAACGACCAGAACCTCGATCCCGAGCTCTATGCGGTCGTGAAGAGCGTCGACATCTCGGCCCTCGATGCGGGCGGCAAGCGGTTCGTCGAAAAGGTCCTGCGAGAGTTCCGCCGATCGGGTGTCGACAAAGACGAAGCCACCCGCGCAAAACTCAAGAAACTCCACGATGAAATGGTTGAGGTCGGTCAGGAATTCTCGCGCACGATTCGTGACGACGTTCGCCAGATCGAGGTGGAGAGCGCCGACGATCTCAAAGGCCTTCCCGAGGATTTCATCAAAGCGCACACGCCAAACGACGCGGGGAGGATCGTCCTGACCACCAACTACCCCGACTATTTTCCTGTTCAGCAGTACGCCGAGAAGGCTGACGTGCGTAGGAGGCTGACCGAGGTGTTCTTGGCGCGCGGCTATCCGGCCAACGAGAAGACCCTCCAACATCTCCTCGAGCTGCGCCGCGCATACGCCGAGACGCTCGGCTACAAGAACTGGGTCGACTACACGGCCGAAGTCATGATGGCGAAAGACGCGAGGACGATCGGCCGCTTCATCGAAGACGTCGCGAAGATCGCGCGCCCGCGCATGCAGCGCGACCTCAAGACTCTGCTCGCCCGGAAACGCCAAGACGACCGCCGGGCGAAAGCGGTCGAGACCTGGGACCGCTTCTATTACGTCGAGAAAGTCCGCGCCGAGAAATACGGCTTCGACTCCCGGTCGGTGCGTCCGTACTTCGAGTTTGGGCGCGTCACCGATGGACTGATGAAGCTCTATGGTGCGCTCTTCGGCGTCCGTTTCGAGCTCGTGAAGAACGCGCCTGTCTGGCACCCATCCGTCCTCGCCTACGATCTCTACATGGGTGACGAGTACTCGGGCCGCTTCTACCTCGATATGCATCCGCGCGACGGTAAGTACGGGCACGCCGCAATGTTCTCGATGGTCACCGGATTGACGGGCGGCCAAGCGCCCCAAGCTGCGCTGGTGTGCAACTTCCCCGACCCGAGTCAGTCAGAAGGTCCCGCGCTCATGGAGCACGAGCAAGTGGTGACCTACTTCCACGAGTTTGGACATCTCATCCATCATCTCTTGGCGCGAGGGTCACCCTGGGTGAACCAGGCGGGTATCTCCACCGAACCAGACTTCGTCGAGGCGCCCTCGCAGCTTCTCGAGGAGTGGGCGTGGGACGCAAAGTCGCTTCAGCAGTTCGCCAAGCATGTTGAGACGAATGAGCCGATTCCGACCGAGATGATCGACAAGATGCGCGCCTCATCCGAGTTCGGAAAAGGTGTTCACGTCATGCGCCAGGTCTTCTACACCGCATTGAGCTACGACCTTCACGAGGTGTCACCGAAGAAGCTGAAGCTCGACCGTTTTGCGGAGCAAATCGAGCGCAAATACAGTCCGTATCCACACATCAAGGGCACGCACGTGTACGCAAGCTTTGGTCACCTCGATGGCTACAGCTCGATGTACTACACCTATCAATGGTCCTTGGTCCTGGCGAAGGACATCTTCACCCGGTTCGAAAAGGCTGGCCTCGACGACTTGACGACAGCCCGCGCCTATCGAGACGAGGTGCTCCTGCCCGGCGGTGCGCGACCAGCGGCCGAGTCGGTTGAGGCTTTCTTGGGCCGGACATCGAACCTCGTTGCCTATCGCGCGTGGCTCGAACGGGAATAGCGATCACCGAGCAATCACCGAGCAATCACCGAGGAGACTCGGCTTCCATCCACCGGTCGGCGCATCGTCCTGCAAACTCGGCGCTGACCTCATCGCCCGCGATCCGATAGCGACCCGCCCATTTTCGATCCATGACGACCTGAAGGGTCTCCAGGAATCGGTCGACGTCTTGATCGTCGCTGTAGAGGCCGAAGCTGGCTCTCACCGCACCTGCACCGTCGGCGCTCGGATGATGAGTCCGCAGGAGGCGTTCCATGTAAATCTGCGCACAGAATCGTCCGTTTCGCACGGCCAGCCCACCTTCCTCCGAGAGAACCGCCGCCGTCAGGAGGTCCTCGACCCCATCGACGTTGAATGAGATGACACCGAGCCGGTTCTCGGGATCCGGAGGCCCATAAATGGTGACGCCACCCATCGCTTCCATCGCGCTCATGGTGCGCCGCGTCAGCGAGATCTCGTGCGCGCGGATCGCGTCTCGTCCGATCGACTGAATGAACCGCAAAGACTCGGCCAACCCCACGACCCCAGCGATGTTCGGCGTGCCGCCGTGATGACGGTCGGGCGCATCGAGGTACGTCGCGGACGTCGGCGTGACCTGAGAAGCCGTGCCTCCGCCAGCAAGGTACGGTGGGGCTTGGGTCATCGAAGCCCGAGGCCCATACAAGAAACCAACGCCGAACGGCGCATACGCTTTGTGTCCAGCGGCGGCCACGAAGTCGAGGTGCGCGTCGTCATCGGCCGCCTTCACGTCGAGCGGCGCTCGGGCCAGAAGCTGAGCCGCGTCGACGAGAATCAGCGCGCCCTTGGCATGGGCCATGCGTGCGATTTGGTGGATGGGCGGCATCAGCCCCGTAATGTTCGAGCCCCCGGTCACCGCGACCAACTTCACCGTGTTCGAGGAGAGAAGCGCCTCGAGATAGCCGAGGTCGAGCTGACCGTCATCGTCGACTCGACATCGGAGCACCGGACCGCGCTGGCGATGTGGGAGCTCGTTCGAGTGATGCTCCATCTCGGTCGTGATCGTCGCGCCTGGCCGATCAGCGAGGATATGCCCCGCCAGATCGATCGCCTGCGTCGTATTCTGGGTGAAGCACACGCAGCCGTCATCGAGATTTGCGCCGATGAATTCTGCGACCACCCCATAGGCCTCATCGAATCGTTCCGTCGCCTTCCGCGAGAGGAGGTGCGTGCCGCGATGAACGTTGGCGTACTCCTCACCGAGGAAGTGTGTGTAAGCGCGCAAGACCGACTTCGGCGCGTGCGTGCTCGCCGCGTGGTCTAGATAGACGACGTCGCGCATGCCTACACCCAAGACCGGGACCTTTCGGCCGACGATCGAGAACTCCCGCCGCACCTCGGCCCAGGTACGCGGCTTCTGGTCCCCACGCCCGCTCTCATGCTCACTGCCTTCTCGAACCGCGCACTCGGTGGCACCACGAAGCGGCAACGAGAGCGCCCGCCAGCGCTGGATGCCGCCCTCGAGACTGAAGACCTTCGCGTAGCCCATGCGCAGAAGGACATCAGCAGCCAATGCCGAGCGCTTGCCACTTTGACAGTAGACATAGATCGGAGCCGTGCGATCCGGAATGCGAGACCCGATCGAACTCTCGATGAGCCCGCGCGGAACGAGTTGAGCGCCAGCCAGCACGCCGCCCGTCCATTCCTCCGGCTCGCGCACGTCGAGCACCGTCACCGGCGCATCGAGGACATCCATCAACGGCGCGAGCGCCTCACACGTAATCTGCGGGACCCGCGTCAAGGCATCGCGCACGAATCGTTCGTAGGTCCAATCTTCAGTCATGGTTCGAGCGACCTCCAGAACCCCCATGGGCTCAATGAACTTAGCGTCTCTCGGAGACAATCACGAGCCTCTAGGCTCGAGGCAACGCACCGCGGCCAGACTCGAGGTAGCGCGGGATTGCGGCCGCGAGACAGAGCGCGGCGCGGCGAAGCGCTTCGCATTCCAAGACATAGGCGATCCGCGCCTCCTTCGTTCCGAGACCGGGGGTCGAGTAAAAGCCACTCGCGGGCGCGAGCATCACCGTCTCACCATCCAAGGAGAAATCCGTCAGAAGCCATGCAGCAAACCGATCTACGTCGTCCACGGGGAAGGTAGCCATCGTGTAGAAGGCACCCTCAGGCGTATAGGTCTGAACGCCTTCGATCTGCCGGAGACCGTCAACCAGCACGTCGCGTCGCCGCGTGTATTCTGCGACGACCTCATCAAAGTATGTTTGCGGCGTCGCGAAGGCGGCAAGTGCAGCACGCTGGTCGACGGTCGCCGGACAAAGACGGGCGAAAGCCATCCGCATCGCAGCCTGGTGCACCTCCGGATTCTTGGAGACGAAGAACCCGATTCGTGCGCCACACGCGGAGTACCGTTTCGACACACTGTCAACCACGATGACGCGATCGAGCACCTGGTCGAGCGTCAGGGCGCTCGTAACCTTGACCCCGTCGTAGGCGAACTCACGGTACGCCTCGTCGGAGATGAGAAAGAGATCGTGTCGCAGGGCGACCTCGCCCAGTCGCGACATCTCTTCGCTTGAGTAGATCGCTCCTGTCGGATTTCCCGGAGAGGTAACGAGGATGGCCTTCGTTCGCTCCGTGATGGCTGCCTCGATCGTCTCGATGTCCGGCAGATGGAAACCTGAGTCGATCGACGAAGAAACAGCGCGAAGATGGACGCCGTACTCGGCGGCGAAGCCAAGATAGTTGGCGTAGAATGGTTCGAAGACGAGGACTTCGTCTCCCGGGTCTGCGACCGCGCAGAGTGAAAACCGGATCGCTTCACTTCCACCCGTCGTCACGATCACGTCCGATGCGTCGACCGCCGATCCGTGGCGCGCGTAGTCTGCGGCCGCCGCCTCGCGCAGCGCCGGGATTCCGAGCGACGGGCCATACGCAAGCACGGGCTCATCGTAGGTCTGATAGGCCTCGATCATTGCGCGAGGCGTGTGCACATCGGGTTGCCCGATGTTCAGGCGATGAACGTGAACCCCTCGCGAAGCCGTCGCATCGGCGAGCGGCGTCAACCGCCGAATGGGCGACGCGGGTATGTTCTGGGCGCGAAGAGATACGACAGGCACGATGACGGTTGTTTCCGGCGAGTCTGACCAGAGAGTCAAGGACTGCGTGGTCGAGCCGCGAACCCAATTCAAGCGGTCGTCGCCGAAATGAGGTACTGGTACGGCAGCGCCTGTCGCTCGGCGACGCGATATTTCGCTTCTCGCAGCGCGTCGAGGACGACCCACTCGCCGACAAGCTCCGATCGCGCTGGTCCGACCGGGAGGTTGCGATCGAAGAAGTCCACAATGACGACCCTTGCCCCGGGCGCAAGCCAGCGGCGCCAAGAATTCAGCGCGGCGACGGGGTCATGGAGCTGATGAAACAGGTTGCAGGCCAAAATAGCGTGTGCGTTTGCAGAAGACGGGAGCTCGAGTTCATGCACATCACCGTCGACAACCTCCACGAAACGCCGCGCATTTTCGCTGAGCGCCCCGCGCAGCCACGAGGCAAACGGCGCCCGGTCGACGGCCCAGATGGTGCCCCCCGGGCAACCCGCGGGCGAACCTGGCGCGGCGGGGCACGAAGTTTCGACCGGGACTCGGGCGCCGCCGACCTTGTCGCAGGCCTTGTCGCCGACGGGTGCCGCGAAGGCCCGAAGCGCGAGCGCCCGCACAAGATGGGGGATGAAATAGCCTGTACCAGCACCCAGATCTGCAACCCTGGCACCCGCGCAAAGGCCGAGCGCCTCCACGACGCGTTCGGGCTGCTGCCAAATGTCTCGGGCGTCTTCGATGCCTTGCGAGGCGGGGGTAGCCCGGTCTAGATTCAGACGCCAACTAGGCGACTGGGCAGGATCGATCATTCACTATGTCCTCGGAACAATTCCCCACGCTCGGCCGCTATCAGGTCATCGACAAGATCGCCACCGGCGGTATGGCCGAGGTATTCCTCGCCAAAGCGGTCGGCGCGATGGGCTTCGAGCGACTCGTCGCCATAAAGCTGATCCACTCTAACTTCACCCGGGACGAAGAGTTCGTGAAGATGTTCATCGATGAGGCGCGCATCGCGATGCACCTTCATCACCGGAACATCGTTCAAGTCTTCGACCTCGACAAGGTTGGAGACACCTACTTCATTGCGATGGAGTACGTGCACGGGGTCAACATCTACAGTCTCTATGAGCGCATTGCAGCCAAGGGTCGCTGGATCGATCCATCCATGGCTCTTTACATTGCGGCGGAGGTCTCCAAAGGTCTCCACTTTGCCCACACGCGAACCAGCCCCGAGGGCAGGCCCCTCAACATCATTCACCGCGACATCTCACCACAGAACGTTCTCTTGAGCTTCGAAGGTGAAGTCAAAATCACCGACTTCGGCATCGCAACCGCCGCCGAACGCCTCCACCAAACCGCAGCCGGAATCGTCAAGGGCAAGTATGCCTACATGGCGCCGGAGCGGCTCCAGGAGCGGCCGGTTGATGCGCGGGTCGATGTCTTCTCGGTGGGTGTCTTGCTCTACGAGATGCTCGCCGGAGAAAACCCATTCGCGGGCGCGTCGCCCGTCGAAACCATCGAGAGCGTCCTCCAGAAGAAGGTCCCGGCGCCTTCGGAGCGCGGTGCGCGCATATCACGACAGCTCGATTCGATCTGCCTGCGCGCGCTGGCGAAGGAGCCGCGTCAACGCTTTGCGACCTCCCACGCAATGGCTGACGCGATGACCGAGTACGCACTCGAACTTACACAAGCCCGAAAAGACATGGCGACCGGCGACGCGGCGCTCGCTTCACTCTTGGCTGAGCTCTTTCCCGAAGCCGCCAAGGGCCCGCTGAGCACGCGCCCAGCGAGAGACCGAGATCTCCGCATTCCAGGCATCGGCGACCCAAGCGATACCGACGGCGATGACACGACTCGGAAAGCTGAGCCAGCGGCACCCCGCCCCCACGACACCCATCCAGACCCCGCGGACACGCCTGCCGCAGCAATGGAGACCGAGCAGGAGCGCGCGCACGGCATCGAGAGCTACCGAACTCCAACGGACGTCGACGAGTTCGATGCGCCCACCGTTCTCAAGCTCACGCCCATGCACCACCACCACCCGGCCGTGCGCGCCGAGAGCAACCGCGCCCGACTGATCACGCGCGACGCCGATGCCGCACAAGCGTCCCAAGACGCGAAACGAGAAAGCGAAGCGCGCGCCGCGCCCAACGCACGGCTCGGTGTCACCGCCAACGGACGAGGACCGACCAGCGGACGCTCACGGCAGGAACCACCGCACGAGCTCCTCGAAACGTTGCCGCCCGGTCCGAGTTCCTTCGCGCAGGAACACCCGAGCCACGCTGGCAATGAGGAGCCGGACACGACGGCGCCGACCCGAATGTTGTCCGACGTCGATGATCCAGCCGACCCAACAATCAAGGCGTCGGCCGTTTCAGCCCCAGGCGCACGAACTCTGCGGCCCCCGGTGGACGATCCCTTGGCGGCCACCGTGCCGAGCGACGATCTCGCCACCGCGCTAAGTCCCGAAGGCGCTTCAGCCGCCTCTCCCTCCCCTTCCCCGTCAGCCTCAGCCTCAGCCGCTGCCGCTGCAGCCGCCGAATTCCGAGATGCACGACCCCAACCGAACCCTGTGCGCCCGATCCGACAGGTCTCCGGCCCGGGAAATGTCGAGTCCGCACCGAGCGTGCCCGCGCCCATTTCACACAATGCAGCTCGGAGAATGAGTCCTTCGGGCGACCTCCCCTACCTCGGCGACGGAAGACTGGTCGTGCCCGTCAAGAACGGCAGTGGCGACATCCTCCCCCCAGACGGCGGTGCTGGGTCTCGGAACTACCGCGGAAATGGCGGCAGCGCTCGAGCACAGCGCGCCCCGAACCTCAACCTCATCGCGGGCGTATCGCTCCTTCTCGCAGCGATCATGGTCGCCGCGGCAGCCCTCCTCGTGTTGAGCCGAAACCGAGGCCCAGCCAACCCGCCCGCGAAGTCCACCGCGCGTGTTGCGGGCGCTGAGACGGTGCGCCTTCGCGTCACGTCAGAACCCGAGGGGGCCTTGCTGATCGTCAACGGGCGCGACCAAGTGGAGCGAACGCCGACCACCATTCAGGTGGAGCCAAACCGCACCTACTATCTGGAGCTCGAGCTTGATGGATTCGAACCCATCAAACGGACCTTCGAAACAGCGGGTGATGCAGAGGAAGCAACCGAGCACTTCAAGATGTTCGCCCTGCTCGGTTCGGTCACGATCATCCCCACGCCGAAGGAGGCCAAGGTCTTCGTCAACGACACGCCACGGGGCCAAGGAACCGTCACCGTCGGGGGGCTTGCGGTGGGCGAGAAAGTCCGTGTGCGCGTCGCGCGAGAAGGCTACCAACCCTACGAGGTCAACCTCGATTTGAGCCCGAGCCAACTCAACCTGGTCGTGCCTGTCACGCTGATCGCGCGATAGAAGCCAAGAGCCGCGACGTCCGCGCCGCCCGCGACAGAACGCGAGTCCGGCGAGCACACACGACTTCGGAGAGACGGACGGCCGACTTAGGACGGCAGGCTTAGTCCGGCACCCGCCCTGAATAGGCAGCACGGCGAGCGCGCTTGGCTGCACTCAATTGCCAATCGGACGTGCTGTTGATCTGCTCTCGAAACGGGAGCAAGTACCGACGCGTTGTGCGCAATTCACCGGCAGCAATGCTGGCTGAGATGTAGAACCGGTCGATGGCGCACCCGCGCCGGCGAGCATCGCCCGTGCCCATCCGCGGTTCACGGCACTGAGCGCGAGTTCATTGTTTGAGCCTTCGACCCAGGCCGCAAGCTCGGCGCCCGAAGGAACCACGGGTCCGGGCTCGGCACCGCTCTCGAAATGCAGGTCCAGGACCCTGAATGTGACGAAGTCTTGGCTGCGGTTCTCGAGCGTGATGTCGATGACGCCGAATTGTTCCGATGAGCTGTCGTCCCGTTCCTTCGCACTGAGAACGAGATCGGCCTTCTCCTTATCGAGTGGGACAAACCCAGATCGTTGTGTCTCGACTTGCGCGAGAAGACCCGGGTGTACCGCCGCACATCCCGTCGCACTTCCCGTCGAAGTCAGGAGGACCGCAAAGAGGATTCGTCGCTGTGTCATACGCTCGATGGACCACACGCACAGAGCGTTGGGCAATTCGACGCAAGCGCTTGTGGGCCATCACGCACGGCTCATACACGCAGTTGAGGCTCTGTGAGCGGCCTCGTCGAACCCGGAGCGCGAAGTGCTTCTCAGTGGCGATAAGCCATGTGGTACAGCACCGGAACCGCCATTCGGCTGATGAAGAGCGAAGCGATCTCACCCGCGATCAAGGAGATCGCGAGGCCCTGAAAGATTGGGTCGAACAAGATGATACCTGCGCCGACGACGACCGCCATCGCGGTCAGCATCATCGGCCGAAAACGAACCGCCCCGGCGTCGATCACGGCTTCCTCGAGCGGCATGCCTTCGCGAAGCCTAAGCTCGATGAAGTCGACCAAGATGATCGAGTTTCGAACCACGATGCCTGCACCGGCCATGAAACCGATCATCGAGGTCGCCGTGAAGAAGGCATCCATTCCGCCGTGCGCGGGAAGAATACCCACCAACGAGAACGGGATCGCAGCCATGACGATGATAGGCGTTTTGAATGAGCCAAACCATCCGACCATGAGAATGTAGATAAGAATGAGGACCGCCGCGAAAGCGAGGCCAAGATCTCGAAAAACCTCGATCGTAATGTGCCACTCACCATCCCACTTCAAAGACGGCTCGAGATCTGTGAACGGTTGGCTCGCGTTGAGAATCGATAACTTTGAATCTTCGCCCCCGAAATCGCGAGCATCGAGGGCTTCGATCGCCTTGTTCATCGCGAAGAGCGCGTACACCGGGCTCTCGATCGCGCCCGCCACATCGGCGATGATGTACGTCACGGGCATGAGGTTCTTGTGATAGATCGTCTTCTCATCCGTCGAACGCTCGATCTTGACGAGCTCGCGCAGCGGCACGAGCGGCGGTGCCTCACCCGGAAGATGTTCTGGCAAAGCGTTCGCGTCGCCGACCCGCACCTGAAGTCCTAGCAAATCTTCAGGCAGCGTTCGTTTATCCCTCGGGATCTCGAGCATCAGATCGAGGCTCTCCTTGTCGCGCGGAACGTGAATCAAGTCGACAGACAAGCCGCTTACGGCGATCGCCAAGTTCTGGACGACCGTCTGAGTACTGATCCCATGGAGCGCAGCTTTCTCTTGGTCGACCACGAAACGCGTTCTCTGTTGGTCCGCCTCCACGTACCAGTCGACGTCGACAACGCCATCGGTCTTCTCGAAGATCGCCCGCACCGCCGTCGCCAAAGCACGGCGATCCTTCTCGGTGGGTCCATAGATCTCGCCGACGATCGTCTGAAGAACCGGCGGCCCCGGCGGAACCTCAGCCACCGCGACCGAAGCGCCAAAACGCTCGGCGATCTTCGCGACCCGCGGTCGAACACGTTTCGCGATGTCGTGGCTCTGCGCGGAGCGCTCGTGTTTGTCGACCAGGTTCACCTGTATGTCCGCGACATGAGCACCTCGACGCATGAAGTAATGGCGCACCAAGCCATTGAAGTTGTAGGGCGCCGCGATTCCGGCATAGATCTGATAATCGTGCACCTCGGGCTCAACCCGAACGGCACTCGCGATCTCGCGCGCCGCTTGCGCCGTCCGCTCGAGAGAGCTTCCCTCCGGCATGTTCACGATGATTTGAAACTCACTCTTGTTGTCGAACGGAAGCATCTTAACCTTGACCCATCCGACGCCAACCAACGCCATCGCCCCCACCAGCGCGATCGTGATCAGAACCAGAAACGCCCATCGCGCCGATGGCCGGTGAATCAAGGGTGACATCGCCCGCCGATATGACCGCGTGAAGAAATCATTCGGCCCAGACATCGCATGCTCGTCTTCACCGTCCGGGCTGAGGGCAAGCTCAGCCGCCTGTGCGTGCGCGTGTGCGTGTGCATGCGCATGCGCATGCTGCGCATGACTGTGCTTCTTGCCCCTCAACATTCGAAGAGCCGCCCACGGCGTGACGATGAACGCGATGACGAGCGAGAAGAGCATCGCGGCCCCCGCGCCGATCGGAATTGGACGCATATAAGGCCCCATCAAGCCGCCCACGAACGCCATCGGCGCAACCGCGGCAATGACCGTAAATGTCGCCAGGATCGTTGGATTTCCAACCTCGTCGACCGCTTCGGTCGCGACCCGCCACGGCGGCCGCCCCTCGTTCTTCGGGAGCGCGAAGTGCCGAACGATGTTCTCGACCACGACGATCGCATCATCGACAAGAATCCCGATCGAAAAGATCAACGCGAAGAGCGTGATTCGATTGAGCGTGAATCCGTAGAGATAGAACACCAACAACGTGAGAGCCAACGTCGAAGGAATCGCGACCGCGACGATGCCCGACTCTCGCCATCCGAGCGTGAAGAGAATCAGAAGCGATACGCTGACCACCGCAATCGCCATATGGAACAGAAGCTCATTCGACTTCTCGGCCGCTGTTTCGCCATAGTGCCGCGTGACCGAGACCTCGACATCGCTCGGAATCACGAGCCCCTTCAGAAGATCGACCTTCTCCAGGACCTGTTCGGCCACTGAAATAGCATTGGTGCCCGGCCGCTTCGCAACCGTGAGCGTGACCGCGGGCTCCTCGTGCGCCTGCCCGCTCATCGCCGCACCGTCGCCGAAGAAGACGTATTGTGAGGGCTCTTCGGCGCCGTCCACGATTTCGGCAACCTCTCGCAAGTAGATCGGGCGGCCGCCCACGGCGCCCACAACCAACGCGCCCACATCATCCGCCGACGACAAGAACTGCCCAGTATCGACCAGGATCTCGCGGTTGTTGGAGGTGAGGCCACCAGCACGAGACTGGGTGTTCTCACGTTTGAGCACCGGAATGATGCTGGCCGGGCTCATGTTGCGTGAAGCCAAGCGCGCCGGGTCGAGTCGAACACGCACCTGGCGGCGAGCACCGCCGATGACGAGCGTCTCGGCGACCATCGGGACTTCCTTCACCGACTCTTCGACCTGCTTGACGAGTCGTCGAAGCGTCAGGTGGTCATAGCGCGCACTGTGAAAGGTGAGCGCCAAGATCGGAACGTCGTCGATCGAACGTACTTTGACGAGCGGCGCCGAGACACCATGTGGAATGCGGTCGAAGTTCGACTGAAGTTTCTGGTTGAGATTGACGATGCTCGTCTCGACATCTTCGCCAACCTTGAATCGAACGATCACCAACGATTCGCCGGGTCGTGAGATCGAGTAGACGTACTCGACGTTCGGGATCTCCCAGAGCAATTGCTCCATCGGGCGCGTCGCGCGTTCCTCGATCTCTTTCGCAGTCGCGCCCGGCATACGAACCATGACGTCGACCATCGGGACCTTGATTTGCGGTTCCTCTTCGCGCGCCAGAAGCAGCACCGAAGCAAGCCCGAGCAGGACCGAGGTGATGATGACAAGCGGGGTGAGCTTCGAGTTGATAAACTTCGCCGCGAGTCTTCCCGCCATCCCGAAGGCTGGTTCCGAGTCGGCGTCGCCGGCCTCCCGGCGCGTTCCAGTGTTCGGACTCATTGCATCACCTCGACCGGCTGCCCGTCGACGAGTCGCGCCGCGCCCTCGACAACAATGATGTCCTCCGGCTCGAGACCCGCCACAACCTCCACCGAATCACCAAAGACCTTGCCCGTCTTGATGAGTCGGAGCTGCGCCTGGCCGTCGACCACAACGAAGACGATCTCCATCTGACCACGGTGAACCACCGCGGCGCCCGGAATCCTCAGGATCTCGCTCCTGCGCGTTGGAATCATCGCGCGCCCGAACTGCCCCGGACGGAGACCCTCGGCACTCGGAAGGTCGAGCTTCACGAGGAAGGTCCGCGTGCCCGGGTTCGCAGCCGGCGCGATCTCAGCCACGACGGCATCGAGGCGCATGTTCGCGCCGATCGTGGCTGGAATGGGCATTCCAACCTTGAGGAAACCGATCAACGCCTCAGGCACGGCGACCTCGAGGCGAAGCGACGCGGGATCTTCGAGGTCGACGAGCGGGCGTCCCGGCGTGGCGAGATCGCCCACGTCGGCCATCTTGTGCATCACGACGCCCGCGAACGGAGCCTTGACCTGCGCATAAGCAAGCATCGTGCGCGCCTCACTCAGCGACGCCCTGGCCACGGCATGACGTGTCTCCGTCGCCTCGAGCTCCTGAGGCGTCGCCGCACCCTTCGCGACGAGCGCCGTATAGCGCTGCCGATCGGTCTCCGCCTGACTCATGAGTGCTTCGGCTTGGCGAACCCGCGCCTGAATCTCTTCGACCTCGAGTCGCGCAATGAGATCGCCTTCTTTGACATGATCTCCGAGCCGAACCGGCATCACCTTGATGCGGCCGGCAACCTTCGCTTCGAGCGTGGCTCTCAGCTTCGCATACACCGTGCCCACGATCTCTTCCTCGATGCGATGCTTGGTGAGCGCAAGGCGCTCGACCTTGACCGATGCGGCGGACATCGGCGTCGCCTCGGGGAGCGGCCTCGGCTCATGACACGCCACGAGCACGAATCCGAACGCAACGAGCACCGTGATCCATGGAGCGCGCGTTCGTTGCGTCACCGACTTGAGCCCTCGTAAAGAAGCGAGCGTGGTGGTCGGGTTGATCTCATTGTTCATCATTCGTCGGTTCCTTCATGGCACGGTCAGCTTGAACATAAAACGTCGAGGGGAGCCCAAGAGCCCGCACGAGCGCCGCGAGCGCGATATGGAGATCGGCTTTGGCCTCAGCGTTTCGCACCTGTGCCGCCGTGAGCTCCGTCTCCGCATCGATGATCTGACTGGCGATCGCGAGCCCCTCCTCGAAACGGGCACGCGTCAGATGAGCGCTCTCGGTCGCGACGACGATCGCCTGCCCCGTGACCGCAACACGCTCCTTCGCCTCGCGAAGCCTGATCCTTGCCTGTTCGAGCTCGAGATTGAGCGCAATTCGAAGCCCGGCCGCTTGCGCCTGCGCCCTATTCACCTGCGCCTCGGCCGCAGAGACCCGCGCTTTCGTGAGCAACCCGTCCCAGATCGACCAGCGAAGATCGACACCGGCCAAGTAGGACAACTTATGTCCGTTCTCTATAAAGCCATGATCGAACATCAAAGAAGCAAAGGCCCCGAGCTGCGGCCAGTAGCCGCCCTTGGCCACGCGCACACCAGCATCCGCTTGATCGATGGCGCGCGCACTCGCCGCAAGCTCCGGGCGCTCGCGTTGCGCGGCCTCCGCGAGATCGGGCGCGCTCTCCAGATCGAGCGGCTCGATGTCGAACTCGACGCTCGACTCGAGCCCGATCACGCTCTTGAGTCCTTCGCGCGCCAGCGCCTCCGCATGCGTCGCACGCGACAAATCTTCGAGCGCACGAAAACGTCGAAGCTCAACGTCGAGTATGGCCTGCTTGAGCAAAGTGCCTTGCGCAAACCGCTGCTGCGCAATCTCGAGATTGTGGTCGAAGGCTTTGACGCCCGCCGACGCAGCTTCAATGAACGCTCGCGCCTTGAGAACAGTGAAGTAGGCGCGCGCAACCTCGAAGACCAAGGTTCGCTGAACCGCTTGCTGATCGAGCCGAGCCATCTGCGTTGCCGCATCCGCTGCATCACGTTGTGCGAATCGCGAAAATCCAGTGAACAAGGGAACGCGAACCGTCGCACTCGCATTCAGATCATCGACGGACGATACATCATTGAAGTTCAGATCCGGCCGGAAGGCTTCCTGATTGAGGATCGCGCCGAACGCCATCGCTGAATTGTTCGTCACCGAGTACTGGAGCCCAACGCTGAGCTGAGGCCAGAAGGCGGCCCGCGCCTGATCGAGCGACGATCGAGCCGACTCAACCCGAGCCTCCGCCAAATGAGCCGACGGACTCCTTCGAAGGGCCTCATCGATCGCCGTCGATAGCGACCACTTTGGGGTCGCGTCCGACGCAACCGCAGGGGGAGTCTTCGCAAAAGGGGACAGAAAAACCCCCAAGATCAAGCCATGGAACGCGCGCATGCCGGTGAGAGCCATACGCCATCGAAAGGGTTCAGCAAGCGGCCCCGCTGACGTAACCTATTGAATTCGAATCAGTCTGTCGAACTCGGCCCCAACGGGGACGGGACGAGCGCCCTGAGTGCACTTCGAACTTGGGCCTGAATCTCGGGCGGAACCTCAGGGACTGGACTCGTTCGGCAGAGATGCAGCGTGGCTTTCATCGAATCACAAGCCGCCCGGCAGCTTTCACATGCCTCGAGATGGCGCTCCATCTCCGCGCAAAGGTCGGCGCTTATCTCCTGCTCCTCGTTCTGAGAGTACATCGTCAACACGTCGGGGCAGCCCGGCCTCGACGCCGGGACCTGCGACTCATCACCGAAAAAGATCGGCGCCAGACGATTGCGCACCGCTACGCGCGCCCGATGAAGACGACTCTTCACGGCCTCGACACTGATTCCAAGCGAATCCGCAACATCGCGCGCAGACAAGCCTTCGACGTCGCGCAGCACAAACACCTCGCGTTGCTTCTCATCCAGCGCGAGCAACGCGTCTTGGAGCGCTGTGCGTAGCTCCCCGTCCCGGACGAGCTGGTCAGGCTGGCGCTCGGCCGCCGCATGAACGAATGAGTCACCGCCTTGGTGTTCCAGCGTCTCGACCCGGTCGGCGGCCTGCTTCTCCTTCCGGCGCCGCTTGAGACAAAAACTCCGTGCAATCGAGTAGAGCCAGGTCGACACCGACGACTCACCCCGAAAGTCATTCCACGTCCGCGTTACCGCAACGAGGGTATCCTGAAGAACATCCTTGGCGTCCTCCGGGTCGCCGCACATCCGCATTCCAAAGCGGAAGATTCGGGGCTGGTGACGTGCGATCAGCGCCTCGAGCGCACGGCGGTCACCGCCGCGGGCCGCCTCGAGCAACTCAGCATCCGTGGGCTCCACCTTCTCAGTTGGCGTCGGGGTCATGAACGTACCCGAATCGTAACACAACCACACCCAGCATTCAGAGATCCCACGGAGGTCACTTGTGCGCGAGCCGATACCTCGGGTCAATCACGAGAAAAGCACAACAGACGCCCAGTCTGACCCGATATCGCTTCAGGTCTGGCCGTGGGCGGCAACTCCGCACCCGCCAAAGCGCTGAAGCAAGGCGAAGAGAAATGCGACTTTCCTCCGGACCCCGAGCGGGCCAATCAAGAGAACAGCGGCCCAGCCTTCGAACCGTTCGACCCATGAGCGTTTGGAGGAGGCTCTCCACAACGCCGCGCGGCTTCGAACAACTCGAAGCAAGCATCAAGGCGTACCTCAGAGCAAATCCCGGCACCACCAGCGCGAACGTCCGGTGCGCTGAACACATCAGAAATGACCTATCGCGACAAAACCGGATGACGCTGGACTGGCCACAGCTCCAATGGCTGCGCGCACTCATTGGCCACGATAGTATCTTCATCCGCGTCATCGGGCGGGAAAGCAAGATATCGAGCGATGCGCGCTCTCCTGAACAAACAGCCGCCTACCTCGAGGCGCTGGAAGCAGCACAGAACCTAAGTCGTGCCGACAGGGACGCGATCAAAGACGAGGCGCCCGAACGACACCCAATTCTCGCGGGCATCCTACGCGGGACGATTGGCGAACTGACCGTCGAATTCACGAACGGTAGAGAAAAGGTCGCCTGGCCTGCCGACCACCTCGACTCGATTTCTTTTGAGTAGAATAGTCGTCAAATGCTGGCGCAAACGCGCAAGGCAAAAGAAGTTACGCATCCAGAGATTCAACCCGATGCCGCAGCCGCGCGGCACGACGAGCTTCGGCCGCGGTCTGGCGCGACCGGTCGTCTTCGGTGTCGAGACGAAGCGGAGGCACCTCGGTGGGCTCGAAACGCTCATTGAGCGCGGTAAAGGTCAAAAGCGCGGAACAACAATGCCTTCGCTCACCGGAGACCGGATTCTCGCTGTGAACCTTCACACTCAGCTCAAGCGATCGCGTGAAGGTCGCCTGAACCCTCGCCTCCAAAGAGGCCACCATCCCGACTCGAATGGGCGCATGAAAGTGAACGGCGTCCATCGATGCCGTGACCACTCGACTTCGGCAGTGGCGCTGCGCCGCGATGGCTGCACAGATGTCAATCCACTGCAGCACCCGCCCACCAAAGGCCGTCCCCAGCGCATTGCTATCCGAGGGCAACACGAGCTCATTCATGGAAGTGACCGAGGCCGAAGCCGGTTTGGGATCCATGCGGGGCAGGCTATCGACTTCGCATCGATCAGGCACGAACTTCCTGATGGCTGGGATGGTTGGGATGCCTGGGATGGACAGGATAGGCAGGGTCGGCAGGATGGCTGCGCACCAGGGAGAGCCGGATCCGAGCTGTCGTGCCAGGAGGACCTGGCAATCGCGCCGGCGCGGCGCGGAACTCAGTTATGGACGCTCCAAGAGGTGAGCGTTCCGGTGTCGCCGTAGCCGTCGGTGTCGATGATGCAGAGCCGCCAAACGCCCGCGGCGCTGCCGGTGAAGCCGGTGACCGCGCGGTCTGCGAACCCGAACGGTCCTGGACCTCGGCCAAACGTCAGCAACGGGAAGGCCTCGATCACCTGACCGTTGTGCTCGAGTGTTCCACGCAGAATGGAGCGCCAGTCGTGCGTACCCGCAATGTCGAGCATGACGTCGGATGCGTCTCCACTCCCGGTCACAGTGACGGAGTCGCAAGCCGACGCATTGTCATGCGTGGCGAGGCTGGGCTCAGCCGACGCTGCCCAAGGCGCCGGGCCCCCGTCCTCGCAGGACCCGTCGATCGAAAGCGACCAGGAAAGAAGGTCCCCAACGTCCTGGCTCGCCAGATCCTCGATCTTGAGGCGCCACTCACCGTCGGCGCTCTCTCCGTTGAAGGCCGCGATCTCGAAATCTCTGAGCTCGAGATCGTCATCACTGCCGCCTTCTCCGTCGCGCACCATGAACGCCGTCCCGCTGGGCGAATAGAGGGTAATATGCAGGTCACCAATGTAGGTATGCGTAATAGACATCGAGATCCGGACCTTCGCGATGTTGCCCGCCCCCTGAACGGCGATGCGCGAGTCAACCGGGTTGCCACGCAGATAGTCCGGAATCTCCACCGGCGTATCTGACGACTCGAACGGACCGAAGCCACAGACGACGATGCCGTTCGAAGTCGTGATGTGGTCCTCGGCCACGAGACTCGCCGAGCCGAGGTCGTCAAAGGCTTGGGCTGTCGCGATCATGTCGCCGTCCGGAAGCCGTGACGTATCCCAGACGGCAGAATACGGCGCGGTGGTATCGGTCACGACGGTGCCATCCGGAAAGGTGAATCGGACACTCGCGACCGTTCCGTCGGGATCGGATGCGGAGGCGCTGAAGGTCACCGAGCCCGAGACCGTGGAGCCATCGGCCGGCGACGAAAACGCAACCCGCGGAGCCTGGTTCGAGGTCACGTAGTTCTGGATCCAGGACGTGAAAGAAGAGACGCGGCTGTAAAGACCCGGGTAAGAAGGATCGCCGCATCCGTTCCCCCAGCTCACGATGCCGGCAAGAATTCGTCCGCCACCGGGTGCCGGCACAGTCAGCGGTCCACCACTGTCGCCCTGGCAAGAATCCTTACCCCCGGTCCCAACGACACCAGCCGCAAGCTGGTCATCCGTGATGCGACCAGCGCCGTACGCCTGAATGGCCACCGCATTCGAGACGATCGGAACCGTTACACCCTGCAGAATCTCGGGAAGCGAGTAGTCATTCGAATGCAGGGTCCCCCATCCTGTCACCATCGCGTTGACGCCCGCGTCGGTCAAACCAGCCGTCGCGTCGGCAGGGGTCGCGATCGGGATGGTTCTGACCGCAGGTGACGACAAATCAAACGGCTGGCTGAGGTGCAAAAGCGCAGCGTCTTTGCCCGAAGTCGGCGTCACGAAACCCGGAAACACGATAATCTGACTAACCTCACGGACTTGACCCGAGTTCGTGCTGCTTCGGCGTGTCACACCGGCGACGACGCGAAGAGTGGAAGCTGACGCGCCCTGCATGCAATGAGCCGCCGTCAACACCCAATCGGGGGCGATGATCGAGCCCCCGCAAAAGTGCGGATCGTAGGTGGTTCGCAAGGAAACCTGCCACGGATTGGCTTCGATGGTCGTGTCGGCTCCGCCCACAATCTTGGACTCGGTGGTCCTCTCAGATACCGCCGTTTCGTCGGCGGTACCTGGGGCACACGCGGCGACCGCAGAAAGAGCAAGAGCGCATGAGGTTGTCTGGAATATTTTCATTGGACCTGGATCGCTTTTGGGGCATCGGAACACGATTGTTGTATCAGCCAAACGTCGGAGGGTGCCGTAGACCGGGTGTCGCGCGCAGTGCCCCAAGAAGACGCACACTATCCCACATATCCCACCCTACGATCCCGAAGACGCTCGGCCCATCACCCGTGGTTCGATGACCGCGACACGCATTCGCGGGCGTCGCGCTGCATTCGCCAAATTCGCTGTATTCGTCGATGAATGCGCCGACCCTCGCAAGGCCTAGCTCCAGGACAACATCAGATCGATCGGTTTTTTGGCGGCCTCGCGAAGCGCCGGCTCAACCTCGAGGGATGGGCGCCCAAGTTTCATGGAGAGATAGAGCTTCTCGAGCGTGTTCAACCTCATATGCGGGCATTCGTTGCAGGCACATGAAGAAGTTGGTGGTGCAGCGATGAAGAGCTTCTCGGGCGGGCAAGCGCGCTTCATCTGATGGATGATCCCCGGCTCGGTCGCAACGATGAACGACCTCGCCGCCGAAGCGACGACATAATCAAGCAATCCTCGCGTCGAACCAATGAAGTCTGCCAGCGCCAACACCGAAGCCTCACACTCAGGATGCGCGATGATCTGTGCCTCAGGATGCTTCGCCTTCAAGAGCAGAAGCTTCTTCTCACTGAAAAGCTCGTGCACCTGACACGACCCGGGCCACAGAACCATATCGCGCCCCGTCTCCCTCATGACATACCGACCGAGATGCTGGTCGGGTGCGAAGAGAATGGGTTGCTCGCGAGGAATCCTTTCTATGATTCGTTTGGCGTTCGAAGAGGTCACGATAACATCCGAGAGCGCCTTCACACCGGCGGAACAGTTCACATAGCTCACAACGAAATGCCCCGGATGCCGCGCGACGAAACGTGCGAACGCTTCCGGTGGACAACCATCGGCCAGCGAGCAGCCCGCGTTCGGGTCCGGCAACAACACCGTCTTGTTCGGGTTCAGAATCTTCGCGGTCTCCGCCATGAAATGGACACCGCAGAAGACGATCACTTCAGCCTCGGTCTTGGCCGCCTGCTGGGCAAGCTGGAGCGAATCACCGATGAAATCGGCCACATCTTGGATGTCGGGATCCTGATAATAGTGCGCCAAAACAACCGCGTTCAGCGACCGCTTCATGCGCTCGATTTCCTCGAAGAGATCGAGGTGGGGGTTGATTGAGTTCGACGAACTCATCATCACTGAGATCCTCCCGCCGGCGGCGTAGCGCCGTTGCTCTTTGTCGTCCGCGAAACAGCATCACCGCGCCGCCCCGGGGTCCGGGATGGTTTGCGACCACCAGTCAGCTTGGACGTTGGACGTCCCTCATGTTCACGTCTATCTCCACGTTCGCGCTTCGAACCATCTTCGACCACGGCGAGCACGCGACGCAAGAAGTGCCCAGTGTGGCTCTCCGCGACCGCGGCAACGTCCTCGGGCGTCCCAACTGCGACCAAGCAACCACCCGCGTCGCCACCTTCCGGCCCGAGGTCGATGACCCAGTCCGCCGTCTTGATCACGTCGAGGTTGTGCTCGATGACGATCACCGTGTTCCCTTGGTCGACCAACCGATGAAGAACCTCGAGGAGCTTCTGAATGTCGGCGAAATGAAGGCCTGTCGTGGGCTCATCAAGAATATAGACCGTTCGCCCAGTCGCACGTCGCGAAAGCTCCTTCGCGAGCTTCACACGTTGCGCCTCGCCACCCGAAAGCGTCGTCGCCTGCTGTCCGAGCCGGATGTATCCGAGCCCGACATCCTCGAGGGTCTGAAGCTTCTTCTGGATCGATGGATGC
The DNA here is from genome assembly GCA_016713425.1 of Deltaproteobacteria bacterium. Lineage (GTDB taxonomy): Bacteria > Myxococcota > Kuafuiibacteriia > Kuafuiibacteriales > Kuafuiibacteriaceae > JADJPE01. The sequence continues at coordinate 1,477,681 of JADJPE010000005.1, forward strand.
GCGCCAAGAAACGAAAGAGCCTCCGACACAGGCATCTCCAAGACATCGGCGATCGACTTCCCTCGATAGCAGATATCGAGCGTCTCCCGATTGTACCGACGCCCGTCGCAAACTTCGCACTTCACGAAAATGTCGGGCAGAAAATGCATTTCGATCCGAAGAATCCCACCCCCCTCGCAAGCCTCACAGCGCCCACCCTTGACGTTGAAACTGAAACGCCCTGCTTTGTAGCCGCGTATCTTGGCTTCGGGAAGATTCGCAAAGACATCACGGATCTCACCGAACAATTGCGTATAGGTCGCCGGGTTCGAGCGCGGAGTGCGGCCGATCGGCGTCTGGTCGATGTCGATGACCTTGTCGAGCGCCTCGAGCCCCTCGATCGCGGCGTGCGGAGCCGGCTTGTCATGTGCACCATTGAGCGCGCGGGAGAGTCCTTTGTAGAGCGTCTCGGTGACCAGCGTACTCTTGCCACTGCCCGATACACCCGTGACACAAGTGAAGACGCCCAGCGGAAATCGAGCATCGACACTCTTCAGGTTGTTGCCAGTGGCACCGCGAATCGTCACGAAGCCGCGCTCGGAGACGCGGCGCTCCGCAGGCACCTCGATCCGGAGCGCACCCGAGAGATACTTCCCGGTCAGCGATTTCGGGTCCGCCTTGAGATGTGCCGGTGTCCCCTCCGAGACAACCTGACCCCCATGCTGACCAGCACCCGGCCCCATGTCGACCACCCAATCGGCCGCCTCGATCGTCTCGTCGTCATGCTCGACGACGAGCACGGTGTTTCCGATGTCGCGAAGCCTAGTCAGCGTCGAAAGCAAACGTTGGTTGTCTCGCTGATGAAGCCCGATCGAGGGTTCGTCGAGGATATACAGAACCCCGACCAATGAGCGACCGATCTGGGTCGCAAGCCGGATTCGCTGCGATTCCCCGCCCGAAAGCGTCCCTGCGCGCCGATCCAAGGTGAGGTAATCTAGACCCACGCGCGCAAGAAAGCCGAGACGCTCGGCGATCTCCTTGAGAATCCGCTCCGCGATCGAACGCTCGCGCATTTCAAGCTCGAGCCCCTCAAAGAAGCGGACACAGTCACGGACCGACAACGCTGTCAGAGCGTCGATCGAGAGCCCTCCCACACGCACAACGCGCGCCTCCCGCCGAAGCCGCGCGCCGCCACACTCCGGACACGCGCGCAAAGTCGTGTACTCGGAGAGATCGTCGCGAACATTCTCCGAAGTCGTCTCCTTGAGACGGCGCTCGAGCGCGTTCATCACGCCCTCGAACCGTTTTGTGAACGAGTAGCGACTGCCGTCACCCTTCCAGACGAACTTCACGTCTTCGTCGGTGCCATTGAGGATGATTTCACGAAACGACGCAGGAAGATCTTTCCAGGGAGTTTTGGTCGACACCCCGAAATGTTTTGCGAGCCCATCGAAGTACGGCCCCCACCACATCATCTTCGACGCGAATGGCGCGACCGCACCCCCTTCGAGCGATCGTGTCGGATCCGGAATGACGCGCTCCGGGTCGAAAAAAGAAAGCTCACCGAGGCCCGTGCACTTGGGGCACGCGCCATGCGGGCTGTTGAACGAAAACGTTCGCGGTTCGATTTCAGGAAGAGATATGCCGCACTCGATGCAAGCGAGCTTCTCCGACAAGATCTCTTCTTCGCCGGTCGATGGATACTGAACCCGAAGAAGACCATCACCCACCCGCAGCCCGAGCTCGACCGACTCCGCGACACGTTTTGCCGCGCCAGGCTTGGCAACCAACCGCTCGACGTCGACATCGATATCGTGGCGACGCTTCTTGTCGAGCGCGATGGGTTCACTCAGCTCACGTGTGTCGCCGTCGATCCGAACCCGATTGAAGCCTTCCTTCCGGAGGTTCTCGAGCTCTTTTCGGTACTCGCCTTTGCGTCCGCGAACGATCGGCGCAAGCAGAACAACCTTCGTTCCCTCGGGACGACCAAGAATCTGGTCGACGATCTGCTGCACCGTCTGTCGAGAAACCGGACGACCGCAATCAGGGCAAGCAGGTTGGCCAATGCGGGCATAGAGGAGGCGGAAGTAGTCGTAGAGCTCAGTGACTGTCCCCACCGTGGAGCGCGGATTGTTCGATGTGGTCTTCTGCTCAATCGAAATCGCCGGCGAAAGACCTTCAATCGAGTCCACATCGGGTTTGTTCATCTGATCCAAAAACTGGCGGGCGTAGGCCGAGAGCGACTCCACATACCGACGCTGACCCTCCGCGTAGATCGTATCGAAGGCGAGCGAGCTCTTACCCGAGCCGGAGACGCCCGTGATGACGACGAGCCGATCTCTAGGCAGGGTCACATGGATGTTCTGAAGATTGTGCTCGCGGGCTCCGCGGACGACGATCGAACCCGAAACAGCTCGACGAGGGGGAACAGGCGTCATCTGACAGAGGTATGACCCCGGACCGCACGTCGCAAGCGCGTTCTTGGTGGTTGTCCTGGACATCGGTGAGATCGCCCCCTAACGTCCCGTGCGTGCCAGGATCAGGGGTTCGCGAAGCCAGAAAGCGGGCGAGACACGAGCTTCTCCTCACCTTTGAGCGAGGACTTTGGGCGCGTGAACGAGTCGTCGCGGGTATCGACGAAGCCGGCGCTGGTCCACTCGCGGGGCCAGTAACCGCTGCATGCGTCGTCCTCGATCCATCGCAGACCGACTGTCTCCTCGGTGTCGACGACAGCAAGCGACTCTCCGCGAAATCGCGCGCAGAACTTGCGAAGGCGATCAGAGCGCACGCCCTCGCCTACGCCGTCGCGCACGCGTCGGTCGAAGAAATTGAGACAATCAACATTCGACAAGCAGGAATTCTCGCGATGCAGCGCGCGTTCGAAGGGGCTCAGCGAGTGCTGACGCTGAAGATCGAGGCCACGCAAGACAGCCTGCGGCCCGCAGCAGGGAGACGCGGCGGGAGACACGGCGGGCGGCCGAAACGCAGCGAGATAGACCATGTGCTCGTAGACGCCCGACACCTCCCGATCGAGACCGACCAAACCGAGCTGATTCAAGGCGACGCGCGATCGCTCTCAATCGCCGCCGCGTCCATCTTGGCCAAGGTGTCGCGCGACGCGATCATGATCGAAGCCGATGACGCATTTCCGGCCTACGGCTTCCGACGAAACATGGGCTACGGAACGCCAGAGCATCTGTGCGCCCTACGGAAACATGGCGCCTCCCCTTTCCACCGCAGAACCTTTGCCCCGATGCGATCTATATCTTCGTAATCATTGGTGTTTTTACATACATCCAACCCCAAGCTCGCTTTCATTGCGCTGGAACGATGTGAGGGCCAGTGCATACGGTGCTGGCGAAGCTCGATCTCGGGCGCTAAGACCAGGTGGAAGGTCGTCGCTTGGTGAGCACGGCGAACTCGACGGACGGCCGCATCGGCCGTTACCGACTAGTGAAACGCCTCGCGGTCGGAGGTATGGCGGACCTTTACCTCGCGCAGCAGCTCGGAGACCGCGGCTACGAGCGAACCGTTGTCGTCAAAACGATCCGGGCGGATCTCGTCGAGGAAGAAGAACTCATACACATGCTGATGGAAGAGGCACGCATCGCGTCTTGCCTCCGCCACGAAAATATCGTCGAGCTTTATGAGGTCGGCGAGGACCACGGCACTCAATTCCTCGCGATGGAGTTTCTTTTCGGGCAGGACTTGAGCGTCATCCGCGATCACTGCCAAGAGCACGACATCCGTATTCCGCACCAACACATCGTCACGATCGTCGCTGGCATCTTGAATGCACTTCACTACGCACATCACGACGCGATGTATGAAGGTCAGCCACTGGCCGTAATCCACCGAGACGTTTCGCCGCAGAACGTGATCGTCGGATTCGATGGAACCGTAAAGCTTCTCGACTTCGGGCTCGCCAAAGCGGCAGCGCAAATATCGAGGACACGGGCCGGGGTCCTAAAAGGAAAGTACGCGTACATGTCCCCGGAGCAGGTAAACTTCAAGGTGGTTGACCACCGCGCGGACATCTTCAGTGCGGGCATTTTGCTTTGGGAGCTTCTGACTCAGCAGCGCTTGTTTCTTCGCGCAAGCGACTACGAGACGGTACGGGCAGTGATATCTTGCGATGCGCCATCACCCCGAACGATCAACCCTGATGTACCTTGGAACCTTTCCTGGGTTGCCTATCGAGCCCTCCGGAAGAGCCCGTGGTGGCGCTACTCGAGCGCAGGCGAGATGTGCAGAGCGATCCTGCGTGGCACCGAGATCTCGCGGGAGCAGGCCAAGGAAGAGCTCGCTGAATGGATGTCCCAAATCTTCGCTCCGAAACTCGTCAATCGCGATTTGCTGCTGAGTCGCGCCAGCGCCAAGAATCCCGCTCGACTCCGGGAGATCCAAGATGCCGGATTTGAGCTCCTCGACGAAGTAACCGACCCGCAGCTAGAAAACCCACGCCGGCCCGCAGGCAACACAAATCCGGATGCGACCCCGTCCAACGCCGGGCAAGGGTCGCGGTCGACCAAGACATCGGCCGGTCTTGTCGCTCGAATGGTCAGCACGTGGAAATGGTTCGCGCTGGTCGCAATTGCCCTCTCCTTCCTCGGGATCTCGATGGGCGTCTACATTGGGTCACGCAGCGGTGCCGCGCCGATGAGACATGGGTTGCTGGCGATCGACAGCGGCACCAGGGGCGCAAGCGTGCTGATCGACGGAACGACGCACGAAGTGGAGCGCGTCGCCCGGTTCACACTCAAGCCGGGAAGACACAAAATCACTGCGATCGTGGATGGTCACTCGACCACGATCGAGGTCGAGATCCGTGCGGGCGAAGAGCGCGTCCTGCGGGTGCCTTTCGCGCGATAGAACCGCAAACAAAGCCCACCGCAGCCCTGTAGGTTGGTGGGGAAATTTGGCCTCGGTTCGAGTTGGCAGCTCGCACGCGTTCCGCTATGGGGCGTGCAGACATGGTCACACTGACTGAGCTCCTAGGCCGCATGGCCCCCGACCGCTTCGAAGAACTTCTTGCCGCATCGCCCAAGAAGTTTCGCGAGGAGATCTTCCGAAGAGCCGGTTCGAAAAAGAAGACTTCGGCCTTTTCACTCAAGACCACCGCAAGTGATGCCCAACGAATCGGCAAAGTCCAGGAGGCGATTCGTGGCGGAAGCGCTCTCGATGCCGAGCACATCGAAGAGATCGTGCGCAACTACCTGTATGGTCGACGCACACTTCTCGCCGACGCTCTGGATTTCCTCGGCGTCGAGCACGACCAGGGACTTACGGAGACCGATCTGGATTTCGTCGGTGGCATGCCGGAGGAGAAAGGTCGAGCACTGAAAGCGGCGCTCGAAGCCAAACATCCAACCCAAGACGTCGAGCTCTATTTGAGCTTCATGGGCATCCCTGGCACCTAACACAACGCAGACGACCAAGCTAAGGTCGCTCGAGGTACCGCATCCGCCTCGCCACTGGAGCCCCGCCCTCGACGCAGTCATAGAGACTGCGGAAAACAACACCGAAAAGGTCCTCAATCATGACGCTCCAACCCGCGCTCCTATCCGGCGACGACGAAGAACGCGCCGAGGCTTACGAGGCGCTGGTGCTCGACAGCCTTGGCGTGCGTGAAGAAGCGCTCAACATGCGCCGGCTCGCACAGACCTACGCAAGAATATCAGACGCTCTCGCTGCACAGAGCGCGGTGAGGCCCACGAACTCTCAGCAGACAACGAGAAACGTAACGCAAGACGACATCTCGAATGCAATCGTCTGGGCGGTCATCTACGGCGCTCGAACATTCCAGATTGCACACCGGCTGCTCATAGCCTATCCGCCCAAGAGAGGCTCATTCTGCGAGCTCGGCGCGGGATTGGGGCCGTTTGCGCTCCGCGCCGCGCTCTCCCCAGAGGTTTCTGACGTCTCTCTCGTCGATATCTACCAACCGCCTTTGGAAAGCATAGCCAAGATGTATTCGAAGCTTCAGCTTCGGACACCGCGCGCAACGCGGGCGGACATGAGATCTTACAAGCCCAGCCCGACGGAGAATCTCGCGGTCCCGTTCGCGTTTCGAGAAGTCGGAAGCAACCCCTCGATCATCGAGCATTGGCTCGACACAATGAGCGCGGGAAGCCGGATCTACGTCGTCGAGCCGGGAACGAAACCCATCGCAAGAGAGCTCCAAAGAGCTCGAGACGCTCTAAGGCAAAAGGTTTCCATCGTTGGCCCCTGCCAGCACGACAAGGATTGCCCTCGCCTAATAGGATCGAACGACTGGTGCCATTTCACGTGGCGAGTCCCGCTCGGACCAATCGGACGGAAAATCGCAGCCATCGGCCAACGAAAATGGCACGAACTTCATGCGAGCTGGCTCATCTTAGAGAAGCCAGAACCCGAGAAGCCGGGCGCAAAACAGAACAGGGAGAACGAAGGCGTGGATCGATCCAGAGCGGTCGTACTCTCCATTCGCCCCGGCTCAAAGGAGTGCGAAGCTCGCCTCTGCTGCGATGGGGGCGAGATCCGCTTGCTGGCAGGGAGAAGAAACCGGGAAGCCTACTCAGCCATCAGTAACCTTGAACCCGGCGATGTCGTCGAGCTCGATTCACGCGGCACCCGCATTCACGGTGGGGGCACAGTCCTGGAGGAGCCGGAGGCCATTCGATCCGTAGCACCCATCCGACCTATCCAACGCCTCCGGACGCAATAGACACCAGCGGCCCGCCAGGTTGCCGACGGCCTGTGATTGACTTGTGGATTGGCGCAATCTCAAGTGAACAGACCGACAGAAGACGCGGGGAGTATTCGGCTTTTCGAGTCTGGAATCGGACAAAGTATTTCACAGGGCACCTGTGGTTCGACGGCGAACCGTTTCACGTGAAACCCAAAACGGCGACACGATAAAGGTCGCACGCGCGCCTGTTCCACGTGAAACGGAGCCAGGGCGTAACTCACCCCCAGCGCCCAGCGACCAGCGCCCAGCGACCAGCGCCCAGCGCCCAGCGCCCAGCGCCCAGCGCCCAGCGCCCAGCGCCCAGCGCCCAGCGACCAGCGACCAGCGACCAGCGCCCAGCGCCCAGCGCCCAGCGCCCAGCGCCCAGCGCCCAGCGCCCAGCGCCCAGCGCCCAGCGCCCAGCGACCAGCGACCAGCGACCAGCGACCAGCGACCAGCGACCAGCGACCAGCGACCAGCGACCAGCGACCAGCGACCAGCGACCAGCGACCAGCGACCAGCGACCAGCGACCAGCGACCAGCGCCCAGCGCCCAGCGCCCAGCGCCCAGCGCCCAGCGCCCAGCGACCAGCGACCAGCGACCAGCGACCAGCGACCAGCGACCAGCGACCAGCGACCAGCGACCAGCGACCAGCGACCAGCGACCAGCGACCAGCGACCAGCGCCCAGCGCCCAGCGCCCAGCGACCAGCGACCAGCGACCAGCGCCCAGCGACCAGCGACCAGCGACCAGCGACCAGCGCCCAGCGACCAGCGACCAGCGACCAGCGCCCAGCGACCAGCGCCCAGCGACCAGCGCCCAGCGCCCAGCGACCAGCGCCCAGCGCGCGACAACCCAGACGCCCCGCAAACAATCGCGACGTTCCACGTGAAACACGCCCTTCTCGCCGCCGCGAAACACCATTCTTCAACTTCTCGCTCCAGAACCGAAGAAATCCACCCTCGCACGCAAACCCAGCGCCACCACCACGCGACTCCTGCATCGCCGATATCCCGTCGAGCCCCTCGATCGCCCCAGCGCTTCGGCGGTCGCCCGACCTGCCCCCGAAATCACGGGCTCGAGCGCGCAACAAGGCTCGCCATCTTGGGGCTTTTTGTTGATCCGGCGTGCAGAGGCGCGCCTTCTCGGTCCTGATCGCCACTACCCAAACTTCGCTGAGAACAAGAGTTGGAGAGACCATTCACTGTCGACCAGGTAACCCGTGCTCATCCCGAACCAAGAATGAGAGAGAAGCCGCGCCATGTCTCGCAAGACCTCGCGAACACGACGCACCAACACAGATACCAGGCAAAGAACCTGTCCGAATCTACTGCCTCGTGACCTCAAACTGAGCCCACCCCGGAATCCAGTAAAGGAATCCGAGCAAGAGATCCCCACACTTGCTTTCGCACGATGAGGAGCATCGGAACCCGCCAGCCAGCATTATCGCGGTGCCGCCGAGTATTCGGATGCTGCGGCTTCGATCGATCGCGAGCGCGACAACGCACGCATTCGCGCCGAATCCGCCGATCGTCCGACGCCGTCTTCAACAACCCTGGTGAGAGCGCTGGGTTGTTCGGCCCGCCGAGAACAGCAGCTTCTACCGCCTGGTGCTCAAACTCTGAACACGGGCCGCGGCGTCACTTCATCCGGCCAACACCGCCAACTCGGCGAACACCTGCAACCGCGGATGACTGGCCGCTCCTGGAGCAACTCGTTGAAATACTACGCGGCTCGTGTGGTCGGCGCCCGCCGACACCCCCGAGTCAAACCTTTGCCTTCGGACGCGAAAGCGCCTCTCGGACCCGCGTTTCGTTCTCCCGCAAGAACTCGACAACCTCGCCTGCGGACAGCCCGAGGTCACTCAGCAGCGCTTCGTAGATCGCCTGCCCGTCGCGGCTGCTCGCCTCCGAACTCTCGATCTTCAGCTTCAAACACGCTGCGCCAAAAAGTTTCTCACCTTTACTGCGAGCAACCATCTCCCCGATTGAAACCGCAGAGCTCATCGCACGCAAGCGCTGACTAGGGGAGGGCGTCCAGCGGTCGGGTTCCGTTGCAGGAGAGCGAATTCATACCTTCACACGGTCACCCCAAATCGAGGTGACGCGCGCCTTCACTTCTTCGTGGTACCCATCTTCAGCGTGACCCACGCTCTGCCGACGTGCCCAGACTCTACGAGAACCGCTGCGAGAACCTCGAGACCTAATCGTTGTGGCGCCAAGCATCCGGATGGCAGCGGACTCCATCGAGGCCGGCCAATGCGCAGCCGTCGCCCGTTCACAACGCCAACCCATCCCGCTCGACAACCCGTCCGCCGCCATCGTCGACAACATGGGACTCTTTCGAAACGATGTATGAGACCTGACATGGCTAAGGTGGCCACTCGCCCACCCGGTCCCAACAGGGCTAGAAGAAAAGCCAGGCCCAAGATTATCGCCGACGTTCGCCGCGAGCGGTGCCTCGTAGATCGCGATCTTCGGGCAGGAAGGAATGCACAACCAACCGGACAGAGCCTGAATCATCAGAAGACAGGCTTCGGTCAAATCTAAGGCTCTTTGGGATTCACCTAAGAGGAGGGCTCATCGTTGACCGGACCGCGATCCGCACCACCCGAGGCGTCCCGCGGTCCGCTGCCCATCCCACCTCGTCCACGACGACGACGACGACGACCACGACGCTGGCCCTGCCCACCTTCCCCGCCGGCGGCTCCATCCCGCGGGACGATATGCATGCGTCGATACAAACCATCGCCGCTCGAGACTGTGCTCACCCCATCGATCGCAGTGATCGTTTGGTGGATTGCGCGTCGATCTCCAGGCAGCATCGGATGAATCGTGATGACCTTTCCCAGACTCTTGGCGCGCTCCGCCAATGAATGCGCCAAAGCAACGAGCGTTGCATCAAGCTCGGGATCAACCTCGCCTCGAGGGCGATCTCCAACGACGGCATCCCCGCCGCTTTTCCTGGGACGACGTTCCGATGGCGCCTTGCGCGGGACCGACGGAACCTCAACCAAGATATGCTTCCGACCCTCGGGAAATCGATTCACGATCTTGTTGAGCAAAAACTGAAAGGAAGGGACGGCTGGGGGGCGACTCCGGCCCAACATGTCCGCAACAGCGGTCGAGCCTTCCACCTCGTCCAGAACCACAACAATCCGCGAGTCTTCGTCTCTCACCGCAACCTTGCACGGCAAGCCCATACGCTCAGCGAGACTTTCGGCTACCTCACCGGCGCGCGCCGCCTTCTCTGGCGCAGGACCACATACACTGGACCCCTCTTCCTCGCGATCACCCACATCAGCGTCCATCGGGCCTTCATCCGGAATTTCTGTACTCTCTGTCACATTCGCCTCCGGAGCCCGCACGCGGATTCGTACCGGCCGTGCCCCTAAACCAAACAATCCTGCGGAACCCTCATCGATCACCGTGTAATCAAGCTGCCCCTCCGCTTGCTTGAGGGCAGAACATGCCTTCACGACGGCGGCGCGCTCCGTTTCACCTTCAAACTCAATTGAACTCATCAAGGCGATCGCCTCTCTCAGCACCGGTGACCGTCGTGAACCGTTGGTGCGCCCCACGACCCCCCAGCCTGCGTCAAGTCCGGTTGGGCACTAAGCAGCAGCCCCTTGTGCGGACTGTGAGCCCCCGACCGGACCCACCGACTTGTTGATAAGATGCTGCTGCACGATGGTCAACAGTGTGTTGATGAGGATGTAGAAGCACAATCCGGAGGGCAGGGCGATCATCATAGCCCCAAAAACCAGGGGCATCGTGTACTGCATAATCTTCTGCTGCGCGGCATCCATCGTCGATGGCGTCATTCGCTGCTGCAAGAACATCACGACGATCAGCAACACCGGCAGCACCCAGTAGGGATCGGGTGTCGTCAAATCGTTGAGCCACAAGAAGCCCTGTTGGTAGAGATCCACGGACGACCATAAAGCCCGATACAGCGCGAACCAAATAGGCATCTGAATCAAGATCGGAAGACAACCACCGGCCGGATTGACACCGTGCTCTCGATACAACTTCATCAGCTCTTCGCTCTGGCGCTGACGATCCTCTGGAAACTTCGCCTTTATCGCTTCCATCGCCGGTTTGAGTTGGCTCAGAGCTCTCATAGATCGTCCGGATCGTTGGTTCAGAGGGAACAACACCAGCTTGACGAGTACCGTCAGACCCAAGATCGCGATCCCCCAAGAACCAGAGAGACGGTGAACCATCCCCAAAATCCACAAGAGCGCCGCGCAAAGTGGGGCAAGATTCATCCCCAGAATTCGATAATCAACGGCGCCTTCCACCTGCGCATCCATGAGGGTGAGCAGTGCCGGCTTCTTGACGCCCAGGTACGCGGTGAACTTGTGTCGTTTTTCTTGCCCGGGCTCCAAGACGACTTCAGGCATTTCGAGCGACGCTCGAAGAATCGGCCCCTCGGCCTTCAGACGGCACGCAGCCTCGGCACGGTCTCTGAGCACGATCGCCGCAACAAAATACTGCCGGTCCGCGGCAACCCACCGCACGCCGTTATCCTCGTGCCGACCGTCCGTCTCCCCGACAAGCGTCTGATGGGCAACCCGCGTAACGCTCTCGTCATTGAAACACAGCGCATCGAGATGGTCGCCGGGTGGAATGAAATTCGCGAGAAATCCGCTCCCCTTCTTCATGGCATCGGTCGTGTGCAGCGCAGTCGATATCCGCATGTTGTGTCGCTGCGTCTTTGGGGACTCGTTTCTGACGGTCACCGCAAGCTCGACTTCGAATGAATCCTTTCGAAAGCTGTACTCTCGCTCGATCTCGACGCCGTCCGGACTTCGATACTGATACACGACGCGGTCGGCCGTGCTCTCGACAACCTTGTACGGAATCAAGGCCGGCGTCCGAAACGAAGTCCCCTCCGTGAACTCGACGCCCGCCATTTGCTGAATGGCCGCCTCGCGACCTTGCATGCCCGCGATTGAATTCGCGAGCTGGATCGGGAGATCGCTTGGTTGGTTCTTGCTGTTTCTCTCGCGGTAGGTCAGCAGTCGGAAGCTGTCGATGCCGCCGCCCATGTTTGTGAGCGCAACCTCGAAGGGGATCGCAGCCGCACCTGCATCACCCGGAACCTCACCCTGAAACAAGAACGTCGCTGCCTCGACCGGTGGCTCGTCAAGCACCTCACCTTCGCCGTTCGCTCCGCCGTTTCCTGTTCCATCGTCAACACCCGCGCGGCCGGCGCGCCGCTCATCAGATCTCTCGCCGGTTCGCGCACCAGACAACGTGGAAGTACGCGCACCTTCGCCCGCAACCATCGCATCCTGTGCGCTACCTTCACCATTAGGTCCTGCGGCCTTCTTGGGAGGCATGAAGATTTGACCGAGCACCATCACGACGAGACACAACCCCGTCGCCAAGATCAGCCGCTTGCTGTTTGCAGATTCATCCATGATTTCCGTCCAAATAAGAAGCTGACGCCCAATAGTCGACTACCAATCGCGACAACTCAGACAACTCGGACAAACTCAGGGGCGGCGTCTTACCCCAAAGCATCAAACTTCGGATCCTATGGAGGATCGAATCCTCCTGGGCTCAAAGGGTGACAGCGCAAGAGTCGCCGCAGCGCCCGCACCAACCCGCGCGCTACGCCGTACTTCCGAACCGCGACCATCGCATAGTCGCTGCACGTCGGATAAAAGCGACACTCCGCACCAAGTACCCGAAAGACAGGCGACAAGAACGCTTGGTACCCACGAATGAGTAGGCAAACGAACCCCTGAAGAGGCCGCTTCGTCACCGAGCAACGATCGCCGACGCTCTCCGTGCCGGACACAAGATTCGGCTCATGTTCCTTCATGCTCGTGCGGCCCGCTGCGAGGCGCTTCGAATCCCCGGCAATATCTCCGCTGCGAGATCGTGCAGCTTCCCCTTCGCGATGCGACCTGCGCTGTCTTTCGCAATCACAACGATGTCGGTCGGCGCCTCCGGTAAGCGGCGAAAGATTTCTTTCAACAAACGCCGGAGACGGTTCCGAACCACAGCGTTCCCGGCGCGGCGCGAAATCGCGACACCAAAACGACCGCCGCGGCGCGACTGCGCCCTCTCTTGAGAAACCGCCAAGGCGACCACCACGAAATGCCGCGTGTGTGCGCGTACCCCGTAACGCTGAACTCTCAAGAATTCGTGCCGCTTTCGAAGGCGCCGCGCCTTCGAAAATCCCGTCGACCCGCTCGCCCCGCTCGCCCCGCTCAAAGAGAGCTTAGGCTCCACCTCAATATTCAATGCGGATGCCCATCCCTGAGACGACCTCGAAGACTCTTGCCCACCCGGCGAGCGGCATCAAGTCAGGTCATCCAGCGAGACCCATCGCGGTCGATCCAGCGTCGGATCAACCGCAAAACCAACAGCAACAAGCTGATCGCCCGCTAAGCGAGCCGTGAGCCGTATGGAAGAACGAAAGAAGATCGAAGAAAGGAAAGGTTCGAGCTGGCAAGCGTTCAACGGCCCGCGAACCACGATCACTTCTTATAGATGCTTGGGACAAGACGCTTACGGCCCTTGCTCCGGCGGCTCGAAAGGACCTTGGCCCCATTCGCTGTCTGCATGCGCTTCCGGAATCCGTGCTTGCGCTTCCGTCTGACGTTGGATGGCTGAAATGTTCGCTTCATGAATGACCTCTCGCGTCGAACTGTCTTTCCGACATAGCTGCCAGCAGACTGTCAAGAATTGTCGCGATGACCCCAAATCAAAGAGCGCTCCGAATCGGACCCTACCAACGCCCGATGGACCGGTTTGCGGCTTGCGTGACCTCCGGATCGCAGCTAGTTTTTCGCCCCCGAAAACAAGCCGTGTTGAACGCTTTGCCGAAAAAAAACATCCCGTAAGCCCGCAAGGCTTCGGGTCATGCAACCAAGGACCACAATCCCGACGGGAGACCACCCATGGACACCTCATCCTCCGACCGCTGGACTCAGCTCAAAGGACTCCTTCGGGCGCGCCTGAGTGAGCAGGCCTACGCCACCTGGGTCAGCCAAATGTCTCTGGTTGGCGATACCCCAAGCAAGCTCACCCTGAGCCTCCCGAACACCTTCGCGCTGGACTGGGTGAACAACCACTATCGCGACGTTATCCAGGAGCAGCTCGCGACGTTCGATGAACTCGTTTCGCTCGAGTTCATTTTGGCTGATGCACCAGACGAGGACGAAATACTCCCGATTCCTCCCCTTGCTGCGCCCTCACCGGGTTTCGGCCCCCAGAACTCGAGCCAGATTCCGAGCTCCCTCCCCACGTCCACGCCGATGGCGGGCACGGGCATGTCGACGTCGAACCCAAGCGGACTGCCCGGTCCTCGTTTTGCCACACCAGCACAACGCCCAACCCAGAGACCCCACGCACACGCACCGGCCGCCGGACTCACGGCGCTTCGATCACTCAACGCGCGTTACACGTTCGACTCTTTTGTCACCGGCCCGTCGAACCAACTCGCTTCGGCCGCCGCTCAGTCCGTCTCCGAAAACCCGGGCTGTGCCTACAACCCGCTCTTCATTTTCGGGCGCGTAGGTCTAGGGAAGACGCATCTTCTTCAGGCCATCGGCCACGCGATCCTCAAACGCAACCCGAACGCCGTCGTTTGCTATCAAACCACCGAACAGTTCGTGAACGACGTCGTCCAAGGCATCCGTTTCGAACGCATGGACGAAGTGCGCAGCATATACCGACAATGCGACGTTCTGATGATCGACGACATCCAGTTCATTGCTGGCAAGGAAGCTTGCCAGGCCGAATTCTTTCACACGTTCAACGCGCTTTATGATGCTCGCAAGCAGGTCGTGCTCACGTCAGACAAGCTTCCGCATGAGCTCAAAGACCTCGAGGAACGCGTCCGAACCCGCTTCCAATGGGGTCTCATCGTCGATCTCCAACCTCCCGAACTCGAGACTCGAATCGCCATCGTCAAAAAGAAGGCCGAAAAAGATGGGATCGACCTTCCGGATGATGTTGCGATGTTCATCGCTCAAACCGTCCGTTCCAACGTCCGCGAACTCGAAGGCTCTCTCATTCGCGTCGCAGCCTACGCATCCTTGTCTCGCCATCCGATCACGCTTGAGATCGCCAAGGACGTCCTGAAGGATGTCATGCCCGGCACAGGTCAAGCGCTCACCTGCGACACGATCGTGAAACAAGTTGCGAACCACTTTGACCTCAAGGTGACAGATCTCAAATCTCCGCGGCGCGGACGCGCCATCGCGCTCCCGCGCCAGATCGCGATGTACCTGTGCCGCAAACACACCGGCGCCTCTTATCCCGACATCGGCAACGCGCTCGGAGGAAAGGACCATACGACCGCCCTGAATGCCTTTAAGCGCATTGAGTCGCGACTCAACGAACCTGAGGTCCGTCACCACGTGGAGCAGGTCGAGCGCACGATCCTGCCCTAACTCCGAAGCTCCGAAGCGCCTTGTGAATTCGAAACGCCGTGTGAAACCCCCCAAGACAGGCCGGCGCGCGTCGTCACCCACACGTCCCCGCCCGTCGTCTGGTCGAAAGGAAAGGGAACTCGATCACAATGATATCCCGACGAACTCAACCTATAGTTGTTAGGGCTTGTTCTACCACAAGGGGTTGTGTACAAGGCTGTGATCGTAGGGTGCGAACCGAAATGAAAAAGATGTCCACAGGAACGGCAGTCAAAGATCACAGCACTTCGAAATCCAAAAGAACAAAGAAGACATATACGTCGACCCCTTTTCCTGCTTTTCACACCCCCTATTACGACGACCAGTTGATCTAGATCTCAGATCTAAAAAGAGAGAAGAGAGGGCCGGTTCAAAACGCTGAGCCCGATGACACGAGGAATCTACCCCTATGGAACTCAACATCCGAGTCCAGGAGCTCACCCGAGCCCTCCACCGCGTTCAGGGTATCGTCGAAAAGAAAACGACGAAGCCCGTGCTCGCCTCGGTCCTCATCAAGACCCGAGGTCAAGACCGAATTGCCGTCTCAGCGACGGACCTCGAGATCGCACTCACGGGCGACTACGAAGCCGAGGTCATCAAGGAAGGTTCGATCACGATCGGGGCGAAAGGGCTCTACGACATCGTCCGCTCGCTGCCAGAAGCGCACGCATCGCTGAAGCGCACCGCAAACAACTGGGTCGAGATCGTCTGTGGCAAGGTCAAGTATCGATTGGTTGCGAACAGTGACGAAGAGTTCCCAAAGCTTCCCGCCTTTTCCGACGCCGCTTTCTTCTCGGTCGACGCGGCCGTCGTTCGGGGTATGATCGACAAGACGCTCTACGCTGTTTCGACCGACGAGACCCGGTACAACCTCACCGGAGTCTACTGCGAAGCGCTTGCCCGAGAGACGGGACTTCGAATGGTCGCGACCGACGGACATCGTCTGTCTGTCGTCGAGCGCGCGATGCCGGAAGCGCCGATCCTCAAAGAGGGGGTCATCATTCCGCGGAAGGGATTGATTGAGCTTCGCAGGATCCTTGACGATGCGGGCGAAGGAGCTCGGCTTGCTTTCGTCGACAACAGCGCCATCTTCGAGTCCAGTGGCCTGACCCTTACGATGAGGCTCGTCGACGGCCGCTTCCCCGACTATCAGCAAGTCATCCCGACCGCTTTCTCTCGCCAGATTCGACTCAGTCGGACCACGCTCACGCAAGCGTTAAAGAGGACTTCACTCCTCGCGCCCGACAAAGGGCAGGGCGTTCGCTTCGATCTGGCCGAGAACATGCTCTCGCTGACGACCAATAATCCAGACCTTGGCGAAGCACGAGAAGACATCGACGTTGCCTACGAAGGTGAGCCACTTCGGATTGGGTTCAACGTCCGCTACGTCATGGATGCGCTTTCGGTCATCACCGAAGAGAACGCGGTCATCGAGCTGACCGACGAGCTGTCTCCGGGCGTCTTCTATGGTGCAGGCGCCGAGGGCTATCGGGCTGTCGTCATGCCCATGCGCATTTGATGCTGACCTGACGCCAACTCTTGCTTCTGGTTTTAGTCCTAGTTCTAGTTCTAGTTTTCGTTTTGAATGCGTCTTCTTCGAGCCGAGTTCTTTGACTTTCGAAACATCGCTTCCGCGGCGATCGAGTTCAGTCCGCATTGCACGGTCTTCGTAGGACACAATGGTCAAGGAAAGACGAATCTCATCGAGGGCCTCTATGTGGTCGCAGGGCTGCGCCCACTTCGTAACGTCGCCCGTCGGGCTCTGATTCGTCGTGGGGCTGAGAAAGCTCGAGTCGCGGTCTCGGTTCGTTCCGAGCGAACCGGGCTTACTCATGATCTCTCGGTGTCTCTTTCGTCCGGGCCACGTCTTCTCATGCGAGACAGCAAGCGGGTCGACACCGAAGCTTTTGTTGGTCATCTGGTTGCTGTTGCCTTTACGCCGGACGACCTCGATCTCCCAAAAGGAGGACCTGATGCGCGTCGACGATTTCTCGACCGCGCGCTCTTCAATCTTCGGCCTGCGCACCTTGCCCGAACGATGCGCTATCAACGTGCACTTCGAGACCGAAACCGGCTGCTCACGGAGAACGCGAGCGATGCGTCGATCGCCGCCTTCGACGAGATCGTGGCGCGCGAAGGTGCATCCATCTCTCTCGACCGCGACGCTTATCTCGTCGAGATCGGTCCGCTCGTCGAATCCCATTTCGCACAGATCGCGCGACCGGCACCAAAGCTGAGGCTCACCTATGAGAACAGCCTCGGTTGTCCGCTCGGAGACATGCGTCGCGAGGACCTTACGGAAGCGCTCCTGAAACTTCTCCACCAACGTCGGCTCATCGACCGCAAGAGGAAGAAGACCTCGGTCGGTCCGCATCTGGATGACCTGACGCTTACACTCGATTCTCTGCCTGCGAAGGAGCACGCTTCTCAAGGTCAGCATCGCGCGATCGTTCTTGCACTCAAGCTGGCTGAGATCGTTCATCTCTCGAGTCAACTCGGGGAGCCTCCGCTCCTTCTTCTCGACGACATGTCTTCGGAGCTCGATCATGACCGTGGCAGACAACTCTTCGAAACGGTCAATGACTTGAAGGGACAAGTGGTCGTGACCTCGACGGACCCGGCCGTGGCCGGACTACTTGGTCACTCTGACCTCGTGCTTCATCGCGTATCTGAAGGGCATGTTGCGGCAAGCGCTTGACCGCCGGGCTCGGAACAACGAACGTTCGCCTCGTGACGCAAAAGGATCGGTTCAAGCGTCGGCGTTTGTCTTCCAAGCAGCGTCACATAGAGGCTGCGCTCGATGGTCAAAGTGAGGTTCCGGTCACGAGCCGAGGAGGGGACCTCGGTTTCGGCTCACTTCGTTTTCTTCCGATGACGCTTCCGGAAATCGATTTCGGCGCGATCGACCTCTCGCTCAGGTTTCTTGGCAAGACGATCCGTGCGCCCTTCATGATCGCGCCGATGACGGGTGGGCTAAAGCGTGGGGGTCAGCTCAACAAGATCATGGCCACGGCCGCCGAACACGTGCAGATTCCGTTTGGCGTTGGTTCACAGCGTGTCGCCCTCGAGGTGAGAAGTCGCGCCCGCGACTTTCAAGTGCGTCGGTTTGCACCAACGATTCC
Organism: Deltaproteobacteria bacterium; assembly: GCA_016713425.1. Classification (GTDB taxonomy): domain Bacteria; phylum Myxococcota; class Kuafuiibacteriia; order Kuafuiibacteriales; family Kuafuiibacteriaceae; genus JADJPE01. The sequence goes on from JADJPE010000005.1 coordinate 1,495,924, forward strand.
GATCTTCGCAAACCTTGGCGCGATTCAACTCATGCGTGGATACAGCGCTGATGATGCACAACGCGCCGTCGATATGGTCGAAGGCGATGCGCTGTTCCTTCACATGAATGCGATGCAGGAAGTGATTCAGGAAGAAGGTGACACCGATTGGCGAGGTGTTCTTCGTGCGATCGCTTCGCTTTGCGAAAATTTCACGAAACGCAGAAGCGTGCCGGTCTTCGTGCGTGAGGTTGGTTTTGGCGTTCCAGTGGACCAAGCACGCCGTCTCATTGAAGCGGGCGTTCAGGGGATCGATTGCGCTGGACGCGGCGGCACGAGCTGGACGCTTCTCGAAGGTCGTGTCGCGTCATCGAAAAGCCATCAGTCGCTCGGTTCCATTTTTGCGGCGTGGGGACTCACGACCCCCGAATCGATCTTGGCGGTTCGCAACGTGAGCAAGAAGATCCCCCTGATTGCTTCCGGGGGTGTCCGATCGGGACTCGACGTCGCGAAGGCGGTGGCCCTCGGGGCGACTTTGGCCTCAATCGGTGCACCGGTGATGCGCGCCGCCGCTGAAGGCGGAACTGATGCCGTCACAGACCTCCTGGAGACCACCAAGAAAGCGCTCAAGGTCGCCATGTTCGGCGTGGGTGCGGTATCCCTTACCTCGTTTCGAAAGAACCCGCGGTTGATACCCTTCTGATTCTTCGTTCGCGCCCGCGTGCGGCTCGATCCCACGCCCATGTCGGGGCTCCTTCAGGCGAGATGCCGGGCCGGCTTTGTCCAAACTGTCGGTTGACGAGCCATTCCGAGCGTTGCTAGCTTCTCAGCCCCGCATGAGCACGGCAGGTCACTTGGGCGCCATCGGAAGCGCTACCCCATTTGCGGGCATCCAAGACGCCTGTTTTCTTGCCTACGAGGAGAAGAAGTGGGGCTCCAACGCCTTCACGCTCGAGCGGCGTCGAGCGAAGGAGGCCCTCCTTTCACTCGCTTGGGCTGTTCGCAAGACGCTTGCCGAAGAGCTGTCTGCGCTCGAGATGGGGGTCTCCGATGAGACGCCAAATGTTGCGAACGCCCGCAAAGTTTCAGCGCAATGGGTTTACTTCACGCGCAATGAAGCCGACCGGGCTGCGCTCAAGCCGCTGCTGTCGCGGACGGACCTCCAAGCAGGGGCGAGTCTCTTTGATATCTCGATCCAGCACCAACACGCGTGCCTTGTTTTCCGCGTAGATCTTCACGGGCTCACGATCGGGCTCGATCTCGCGCGCAAAGCCCGAGTCGACCGCGACAATGCGGGCGAAAAGCTGAAGAACGAGTGGGCAAAGAAACGCTTTCTGGAGCTTGCGCAGGTGCTCCCCGAGCATTCGGTTGCGGGGTTTGGTGCAGCCGTGAAGTCTACGTCGGCGATCGACTTTGAGACGCTGGACGGATGGGTCAAGGACTTCAAAGAGGGCGACGAAGGTTTCGCGATCGAGGTCAAGATTCCGCGGGGCGACGCGCTTCTTGATTCACCAGAGCTCGTCGATCGCGTGGCCTCGCACCTTCGTCTCTTCCTTCCGTTTCATCAGTTCTTGAGTTGGTCGCGCGACAACGACTACATGCAAGTGAAAGATGCGATTCAGAAGGAGGTTGCCGTCGAGAAGAAGCGGAAGACGACGACCTTCGATCCCGGCGAACGTGTGACCATCATGTCGGGCCTTTTTGCTGGCCGAGCGGGCTACATCGGTGAGGTCGATGGCAAAGGCAAAGCCAAGGTTATGGTGGGCCCGGTGAGTGTTTCGGTCGATGTGAAGGACCTGCGTAGCGCTTGATTGTTCGCTTACTTCCTTCGGTGCAGCATTTCGCTGAGCATCATCCGAAGAATCGTTGCGAGCCGAACACCTAAGATCGCCATGGCGGCGCCCGTCGCGCAATAAAGACCGATGAACGTCCCGTCTTGGCGCTGCTCAACCGAAAGCATCTTCAGCGCGTAGATGTAGCCTGCGCCACCGCCGAGGACGCCGGGTAGAAGAGACAAAACGGCGCGTCGTTGAAGCGTGCGCAGAAGCTGACTTTGATTTCCCATCGCTGTGATCTACTCCACAAGTACCGGTTTTTTTGACCCTTTCTCAATACGCATCCACCATCCGCCCATGACCGACCCTTTGCGTCGGTGGCCCGATGGGACCACCGAACGTCGAGCCCCTCTGGCCCGTCGCGACTCTTCGGCGGCTCGACTGAGACTCACCCTGGAAATCGCTGTCCCTGTTCTGCTTCGTTCCGACGAGGGTTTGACGAGAGGTATCGCGCGAAACATCTCGGAGGGTGGAATGCTCGTCGAGGTTGATGCGCTGCCTCCGATCGGCTCCCCTGTGGATGTCACGATCTCCGGCGTTCATGGGTCAATCGATGCACCCAACTCGCTTACCCTTAAAGGTGAGATACGCCATCATCTTGCCTGGCAGTACGTGACCGACCGCCGTCGGATTCAGGTGATGCGCGGCATCGGTATTCGATTTGCGAGCGACGATGTATCGCATGAGCGCTTGGCGACCCAGTCCTGGCTCGATTTTGCCGGCGAGACCGTGCACTGACACCTCTCCTTGCGTCTCACAGCTCACGGCTCACAGCCCACGGCTCACGGCTCACGGCTCACGGCTCACGGCTCACGGCTCACGGCTCACGGCTCAGGCCGTCATGCTCTTCCAGCCTTGAGCCAGTCCCTCGGGAAGGAGCCCACCGGCGTTCAGCCGGGCAAGCGTCATCTGGTCCCGCATGCGATTCCAGTCTTCTTGGGCAATCGTTGTGTTTGCGTGTTCGAACTGGCACTGCGGCGAAAAGGGCTGGTCGTCGGCAGCGAATTGAAGTCTTCGCCCAGACATCGTCGTGTTTGCGCAGGTGTCCCCGTTCGGAAAAGGCGTCGGTATGTACCAGCGCCTCGAATACTTGACCTCCTTCGATCCGAAGCCCGAACCATGTGCATATGAGACGGCGCACCGGCCGGTCACGAGCGCCAGGAAATCCGGGTTTTCTGGAATAACGGCACGCCGTTTGGGTCTGGGGACCTCCGAGATGGCTTCATGAGCGACCAGGCCAGTGCGCTCGGGTTCCCCATCCTCTGAAACAGCGTATACCCCTGAATCATGGCCCGAGACCTCCTGGTTTTCGACGTGGCTCTCTTCAGGGTCTCCCACGCGCGCAGGGATGCTTCGGTCGGCAGCATGGGGCTCCAGCAGCCCCGACTGCTGCGCCTGTTGCTGATCGGCGACCTCCTGCATGCGGTCCAGCGCCTCTGGTTCATAGCCCGTCTTCTTGCCTTGCGCTGCGGTCTTCTCCTGTTCGCCGATATTCCCGGCTTTCTTGAAGGCATCCTTGGCTACATGAACCGGCTTGCTCTTGGACTTGGATTTCGAGGGTGGTTCCCCGCGATCTCGGAGCTTGCTGTAAGGGACTCCGGCGCCTGAGACCGGGATCGACCCCACACCGGACAGGCTCAATTCAGACGCGGGCAAAGAATCTGCTTTTATCGCCATCTCCACCTCCTTATCGACGGGATGCCGAGGTTGTTGCGTGAAAATTTGCTCCCGCCCCTTAGTGGTGTAAACCCGTAGTCTGCATTTCATCTTCGTGGACGTTTGATTTGACATCGGTCCACTCGCGCATCTATGTCCGCGCCAGCGCCCCGTCTGTCAGCGCGATTAATCAAGGAAGAAAAATGCCAAAGGACGACTCCATAGAGTGTGAGGGCGTAATCAAGGAAGTGCTCCCAAATGGGATGTTCCGTGTAGAGATTGCGCCCGGCCAGAATATCCTTGCCTATGTTTCAGGGCGCATGCGGAAGTTCTTCATTCGCATCGTGCTCGGGGACAAGGTTACGGTCGAGCTTTCGCCGTACGATCTCACGAAAGGTCGCATCGTTTACCGCGCGCGATGATCGCCCCCCGGTAGCTTTTGGAGCCAAAGACTCGATGACTTTTCCTGTCGTGTCGGTCGATGGCTTCCGTCTAGCGAGCCAAACTCGACGGTTGCCGAACTTGTTTCGTTGCGGCGCGGGCGTCACGGTTTCGATCGGTGTCTTGATCGCCGTCCTGCTCGGTGCCGGTGATGCCTTGGGGGCGCCGTCAGGCGCACGCAAGCCCCCTGCTCCCGCAGAAAGCGCCTTTCAAGAGGCGTTGAAGGCGGAGTCTCGAGGGGAGATCGAGGAGGCGGTTGCGTTGTATGAGCGCCTGCTTCGTGAGGAGCCCGAGAATGGTCGAGCACTCATCAACCTCGGCATCCTCAAGATTCGACAAGGTCATAAGTCGGCCGGTAAGGCGCTTTGCGAACGCGCGGAGAATCTTACGCCGGATGCGGCCAAGGTTCGCTACTGTCTCGGTCTTGCGGCTGTTCGTTCGGGAGACATCGAGCGCGCGGCCAAGGAGTTCGAGGCTTCGATCCGGCTTCTGCCGACCGCGCCAGCGCCGATCGTCGAGTTGGCACATATCCGTCGGAAGCAGGAGCGATATCGCGAGGCTGTTCAACTCTACCGCGACGCGGTTCAGAATCAGGCCGACGATCCAGATCTGCATGTTCATCTCGGCTACTGCTACAAGAGCCTGAAAGACTATGCGGCGGCCGCCGTTGAGTACCGAAAAGCGGTCCAAAAAGATCCCACGAGCTACTTCGGTCACCTCAATCTTGGCTGGATCCTCGTGAAGCTCAAAAGCGATGCCGAAGCCGAGCCCGTTTATCTTCGCGCGGTCGAGTTGAAGCCGGAGGCGGCTGAGCCGCACTACAATCTCGGCAACCTCTACAAGCGCCAAGGAGAGCTCAACAAGGCTGCTGAGCACTATCGGAAGTCGGTGGAGCTCGATCCCAATGCGGTCGACCATCGGCTTTCGTTGGCGGGTGTGGCCTGGCAGCTCGGAAACGTCAGCGAGGCCAAGGCACAGCTTGCTCGGGCCCTCGAGCTGCGTCCCTCACCTGGGCAGAAGAAAGCCATCGATCGCCTCGAGCGTCTCCTTGATGCACCACCACGCAAAGCCTCGGTCACGTCAGAAGCCTCGAAGGCCTCGAAGGCGTCGAAATCGTCGAAAGCTTCGAAATCGGCGAACGACTAACCGTGGGCGAAGCGCCTCTCGATGCGTTTCTGCTACTCGCTCGCCTTCCGGCGTTGGCTTCAGCGGGATGAGGGTAGGGAGGTTTCGAAGAGAAGATTGCGCTCGCGGTCGAGCAGCCACATCTCGTCGCCCGAGACCGCGCCGCTTGCGCCGGCGGACGGGATAAGGAACGCGTGGCGCGTTATGGCGGATGTTGCTGAAGTCGCCGTCGATGTCGATGTCGAGATCGACGTGTTTGAGAAGGTCAACCACTGTCGTGTGATCTCAGTGCTGAGCGAAACGCCAGCATCGGTGCAGACCAATGTGGGCCAGCCGGCGAGCGCGAAGGGCGCCTCGATGTCGTCGCCTTCCGCAAGACCGGTCTGCGTATTGAGCCGATGGATCGAGGGGACGTAAGTCGGCGGAGCCGCGTATCCGCCCGGAGCGCGGGCCCCCCAGAGCGTGCGCCCGTCGTGGCAGACTCCGGTCAAGATCTCAGGGACGTCGAAAGAGCGTGTCAGGGCGCCCGTCGCATAGTCGATCACTCGAACCCGCGTTTCGTTGCCCACATAGGGTGAGGTTGAGACGACGTAGATCTCGTCGCCTTGGAACGTCACTGCGTAGGGTTCGAAGCCATCGTCGGGAATATGGAGCTCGGCTGCGACGTCGGGCGCGATCGCAAAGCCTTGCGTCGGCTCCTGCGTATTCGGATCGTACGCCACCATCTCAAGGCGATTGTCTTGGGAGGCATACAGAACCCAGATCTCGTCGCGAGCGAAGGTGAGTGCGCGCGCGCCCGACTGATCGAGCGCCGACACATGGGTGATTGTCGGCATAGGTAGAGGCGCGCCCAACGAGAACGTGACGATCGTGCCCGGTGCGTTGACGCCAAACCACATTGTTTCGCCTCCTAGGAGCGCGCTGCCCGCGAAATCGCCGTTGTTCCCGGTGGGCACGTCGCCAGCGAATCCAACGAACGCGCCCGAGGTCCGATCGAGGATGACCGCGTCACTCGATCCCGTGCGCAGTTTAATGAGCACCTCGTTGTCTTTGACACCGATCGCACCGATCGCCCAGCCGCCTTGGTTGCCGAGTGCGTTCTTGAGCGTCGTGCTGAGATCCTCGACGACGAGTCCAGAGGTTAGGTCGAGACGCAGGAGTGTTTGGCCTCCCCCGCGATACAGGTAACTTCCGGCGGCGGCCAGGACCGGATTCGGCAAGCTTGCACCTGCGATGCGTCGTCCGAAGGATTCAGTTTCGGGATCGAATTCTGCAATGCCATCGTTCAACGCGACCCAAATCGTTCCTGCGTCGTCCGCTGTTGCGGCAAAGATAGGGTCCTGTCTGCTTCGCGAAGACGTGTACTCTTCCTCCACCGCACCCACGGCATTGAGTTTGCGGAAGTGGGTGAGGTCGCGGATCCCATCATCCTGGAAAGCCCATAGACTGCCGTCCTTCATGAAGAGCGAGTCGGCCGCCGGCGCTGCTGACTCACTCGCCATCTCGGCGATGCGATATTCGCCTGGCGCGGGCGAAGGCGACGCCGTGAGCGCATACGCGCCGAGATCGTAGATTGGGCGCTCTCGTTCGCCTTGATTGGACACGTTACCGCAGCCGGCCAGCAGAACGAAGAGAAGCCCGCTCACAGACATGCGTTGTCGTGCGTCGAGAGGAACGCTGTGCGTCCGGGGCGTCCGCCGATTTGCTGGCGTTGGTGTCAGCGTTGGTGTCAGCGTTGGCGTCAGCGTTGGCGTCAGCGTTGGCGTCAGCGTTGGCGTCAGCGTTGGTTGCAGCGTGGTCCCCAGCGTCGCTGCCTGCGTGGTTGTCGGCGTGGTCCTCAGCGCAGTCGCTGGATTTCTTCTCGGGACCGTTGCCCCGGCTCTCGGGAAACTGGGGGTCAAAATGTTGGCGGAAGTTGGGATGTCAGAGTGATTCGAACACATGAGGTTCTTTCCTTTCGCTGACAGTGACCGGAAGCGTGGAAGAATGTTCCCCGTGGCTACGCGGTCGGGCTGGAAGACGGCTTCTGCGTACCGATGCATCTGAAGTGAATGCAGAGGCCAAGGCCAAGGCCAAGGCCAAGGCAAAAGCAAAGGGAGGCACCCCGTCGTAGGCGTGATCCGCCATCATATGCGAGCCGTCAGCGAGAGCATGTATCGGTCCGAGGCTGTCGGCTGAATATGCCCGTCGATCGAGGGCATCAACAGCCGGAGTGCGCCTTCGGCGCTTAGGCCGAACGTCTTCGAGAACCAGAGCGTGAGTTCGGCGCCGAGACCTCCGAAAGGGAAGGAGACGACCTGGTTGTGGTTGTTGAGGCCGTCGAGATCAATCGTACGGCGCCCGAACGTCCAGCCAAGAGTCAAGATCGCCGACAGCTCGAGATGCGCATCTCTGTACACCCAGGTGGCCACGTCACCCGACGTGGATACGAGCGATAGGCGCTGGTCGACATCGACCCTTTGCCGGTCACCCGAGGCGATTTGAACTTGTTGGTTCATGCGGGTGCCCTCGAAAGTCACGCCGACACGGACACGCTCGTTGAGTTGGCGCCGAGCGTTCACGCCCAGCAAGTAGTGTCCGGGCAAGTGGCTTCGCCCAACTTCGCCGCGCATGGACGCGTAGCCGGCGCTGGCGGCGAAGATCCATGCCGGGCCGCCGTCGTGTTGCATGAGATTGTCGAGCAAAACCGTTCCGTCAGCGTCGACACTGGTGTCCAACATCGGCGTTGGGCTTTCGGGATGGATGACTCGAACCTTGCGCGAACCAGAATTCACGATGAACGCGCCTGGGAGGACGCCTTTGTCGATCCCATCGATCTCGAGGCGGGCACCGAAGAATGCGTTGCTGAGGGCGGCGATCATGGGCCGTCCGTCCCGAACACGTTTGCCGCGAAGGATGACCGGATCGACGCCGATGATCTCTGCGGTGAGCGTGGGCCGCTGTTTTCCGCCCGTGAACTCGATCGTCGCTCGGCGCGCGTAGTCGTGTGCTTCGAGGGCGGTGACTGCGCCGTCTCCATCGAGATCGAAGGGGCGATCGAGCGCCTCAAGGAGGAAGTGCGTGTATATGTCGTTCTGAAGCCGACGATCTTCGCGCGCTGTTTCACCGAAGGCGCTTGCCGCCAAGATCACCTGGCCTTCTCCGGACATGGGCGACGGCTCTGGGAAGAAGGGCGCTTTGAGGCCACGAAGCTCAGAGGCGAGCGCTGCATTCAGCTTGGACTTGCCCGCGCCCGAATGGCACGCGGCGAGGATGACGAGTTTTTGGCTGGCACGCATACCTTCGAGCGTTGTGGTGAGTGCTTCGTAGGTCAGGCCTGTCCTCAGCGGGCTCGCTTGCGTCGTGTCCTCGAGGACCAACACCTGGACCAGTTTTCCTCGGTCGTCGTAGGCCAGGGTGCCGTGGGTTGAGAAGTAGACGACGACGGTGTCGAGATCGCTTGTTGTGGCCTCCGCGAGTTCGGCGAGAGCGGCTTCGACCCGGCCTTTCGTGGCGACGCCCTCGATGGTGCGCACCTCGTCAAAGTCCTTCTCGAGCGCACGCTGTACATCGCGCGCATCTTTAGTCGCGAATTCGAGCGACGGCCACGCCGAGTCGGCGAAGGTATCAATGCCGACGACCAATGCGAGGCGCCGCCCCTGAGATGGTTCTTTGGCGACTGGGTGAGCTTCGGTCGTTGCGCGCGGATTCTCTTCGGCTCGAACGTCTTCGGCCTCGATCGAAAGAGCCGAGGTCAAGACGGCGAGCATGAGTGGGGTGGCTCTCACCGGACCTCCAATCGATATACGTCCACAAAGGCTGTCTTCCCCTCGATGGTTGGCGCGATGCCATTGCCGACCGCCTGAAGAGCCGCGATGACTTGCGTCCGTGAGGGCGGCGAGGGGTGTTCGGCAGGCGTTGCGATCAACGCGAGTGCCCAAATCCCAGGCTCGAGCGCGATCGTGTCGCCTTCAATCGGCATCCAGCGACCGGACGAAAGTTCGACGGCGTGCGCGCTGCTTGGGCATCCAGAGATCGAATGTATCCGAATCCGGGTGTTCGGCGGGATCGTATGTGATGACAGCGACGTGCCATCCTCCTTCGAGATGCGCAGTCGAACGGGCACACAGGACGCCGCTAGGCCATCGATCTCCTCACCCTTAATTCCCGACGGCGGACGTTCGATGATTCGAAGAGAGAGCATACCGACGACGGTCGCCAAGGCCAGCGCCAGTGTCCATCGCCGGCGCCGGAGCCATCCGGAATTCATGGACGGCTTCCGCTGGATCGGAAGATGCGGTCGAATGGCTGCGAACTCAACTGGGGCGTCGGGCGCGTTCTCGTCTTCATGTCGTGAGAGCGCGAGTGCGTGCGCGGTGGCCATCAGCTCGGCACATCGGTCCATGTCGCCGGCATCGAGCGCGGCGTCTATTTGGGCCTCGAAATCTCGATTCTTCATACAACCTCCGCGAGTAGCCGAGTCTTGAGTTTCTCCCTGAAAGCGTAGAGGCGCTTTCGCACCGTTGCGTGTGGGACGCCAAGCTTCGCGGCGAGGTCTTCGGTCGTCGTTCTATGTTCCGAAAAATAGTAAAGCTGTGCCGTCTCGCGGATGACCGCCGGTTGCACGGTGTCGGCGATATCCCGAATCAATTGGCGCAAGCGCTCCAAGTCGTGTTGCTGTTCGAGGTGCGCCTGACGTTCGCAGGCCGCCTCGACCTCCAACGGCAGCGCTCTATCCATCCTTCGTTTCTCGATCAATCGCAGCGATTCGTGGCGCGCGATGGAGAGAAGCCAGGGCTCGAATCGGTCGTTGTCCTGCAATGACTCGAGAGCTCGGAACGCGCGAATGAATGTGTTCTGTAGGACGTCGGCGGCGCCCGGTTCGTCCAACCGGTACGTCTTGCGAATGAACGCGAAGAGGGGCCCACGATAGCGATGGAAGAGCCATTCGAAGCCCTTCTCCTCGCCCTGGCGCGCGCGCTCGATCGCTTGATACCTATCCATCCCGTTTCTCGCGCCCAGCCCTGCACCCGATACGCCGGCCTATGTCGCCGCCGAACACACCCAGTACGCTTTCAGTGCATTTCCAGTACATCCAGTACATCCAGTACACCCACCCGATGCACCCGATGCATCCGATACACCCGGGCCGATGCACGTGATGCACGAACGCACTGGACGCGTGGGTGAGACCCGGAACACCGAAGAATGTTCCCGTGGGCGATCATTTAAGTCATTGTCGCAGTCCTCTCGAGGCCTTACCTCGCCGTCGCTCCGTGAGCCCGAACCACCGGCGGGTCGCCAGAAAGTCGCCGCTCCGCCGCTACCGACATGGGCTCGATAGAAGTAGTCAAGCCATCAAGCAGCCCGCCGGGGCCGCTCAGTAGCAGGTGCCGTTCGTCCAGTCTTCGATTCCAATCGCTCGACGCCCCGGCGTCGCCGATGGGTGACACCCATCAGGAAGTCTGGAAGGCCCGAGCCAACGCACCGAACTCGGCGAGTGAAAGCGATTCGGCGCGCCGGTTGAACGAGATCCCGGAGGCTTCTTCGGCATGAGCGACGACGGTCTTTGAGTATTTCGCGCCAAGCGCATTGCGGAGTGTTTTTCGGCGCAATCCAAACGCTGCCTTCACGACCTGGCTGAAGGTTTCTTCATGGCCGACGTCGATTGCGGGTGCATCGCGCCAGTGGAGTTGGATCACGGAGGAGTCGACCTTGGGGGGCGGGGAGAAGCTTTGCGGTGGGACGTCGGTGACGAACCGAACACAAGCGTGAAGGCCGAAGAGGATGCTCAAGATCCCGTAGTCTCGCGTGTTGGGTTCGGCGCTCAGCCGAAGGGCGACTTCGCGTTGGATCATGACCGTCACGACATCGAGATGTCGTCGATGCTCGAGGAAGCGAAACAGCAAAGGCGTCGAGATGTTGTACGGAAGGTTTCCGGCGAGCCGCGGCTTCGAGTTCGGCGGAACGAGTGAGGCGAGGTCGACCTCGAGCGCGTCGGCTTCGACGATGGTGATGTTGGTTCTTGTTTTGAGCTCGTCTTGAAGGAGCGGGATGAGGTCGCGGTCGTGCTCGATGGCGATGACATTTCGGGCGCGGTCGGCGAGTCTTTCCGTGAGTGTTCCCAGTCCGGCGCCGATTTCGATGACCGACGCTTCTGGGTCATCGACGGCAGCGCGCGCGATGATGTCGAGCACCTGATCGTCGACGAGGAAATGTTGGCCGAAGGACTTTCGGGCGCGCAAACCGTAGCGTGCCAGCCTCGAACGGACGTCGCTGCGTGCGTTCATGCGAGCTTCCAGTATGGCTGGGCGCTGATGGTGTCTCTGCCTTTTGCGCCACACATGAGTCGTGTCCATCCCGCGCGCGCGATCATCGCCGCGTTGTCCGTGCACCATCGCTTCTCGGGGATGATGAGTCGGACGCCCTCCCGGTGGGCACGTGTCTCCGCTCGGGTTCGGAGCTCGCGGTTTGCGGCCACACCCCCGCAGATGACCAGCTGCTTCGTGTCGTGTAGGCGAACGGCGCGGAAAGCTTTCTTCAGGAGGTTTTCGACGACGGCGGCCTGAAAGGATGCGCAGAAATCGCGGAGCGCTTGACCTTCGAGCGGCGCCGGTTGAGCGCGCGCGAGCACGATGGCTGCGGTCTTGAGGCCCGAGAACGAGAAGTCGAAGTTGTTCTTGCCGGCCATGACGTCGGGAAACGGAAAACGATCGGCGTCGGCGTCGGCGGCGAGTCGGTCGATCACGATGCCGCCTGGGTAGCCAAGACCGAGGAACTTTGCGGTCTTGTCGAACGCTTCCCCGGCCGCGTCGTCACGCGTCTCGCCGATGACGGCGTACGGTCCGCCGAGCTTTTCGACGTGGATGAGCGAGGTGTGGCCGCCCGAGACGAGGAGCGCGACGAAGGGGCCAACGGGTGGTTTGTCGCTCAGGAAGGCCGCGGCCAGGTGTCCTTCATGGTGATGAACCCCGACCAGCGGAAGACCGGTGGCGAGTGCCAGACCTTTGGCGAACTCGAGTCCACAAAGCAGCGAACCGATGAGGCCAGGACCCGCCGTGACGGCGATGCCTCCGAGATCCGAGAGGGTGACCCCAGCCTTCTTTAGGGCTTGCTCGAGGACGAACGTGAGTCGTCGCACGTGGTCGCGTGATGCGACTTCGGGCACGATGCCCCCGAAGTGCGCGTGCATCTCGATTTGAGAATGGACTTCATCGCTGAGGACGGTGCAGCCGTCGGCGGAGAGCACGGCGCAGGCGAGCTCGTCGCAGGATGACTCGATGCCAAGAATCGGCTTGTCGACCGACGTCTCCACTGGGGGCAGTGTGGTCAAAGGTTCTCCGCTAAGGCAAACGGCTTCTTTGTTGGTTTGCGTGACCACGGACGTTGATTCGGCGTACACTCCGGGTGCGCGCGCATGCGGGGTGCGGCGCTGGGCGAAGCGCACAATGTCTGGCGACCATGAACATGACAAGTCGGTGACCGAGGTCTTGAGGAGTTCGGGCTCGGTCACGAAGCTCAACCTTACGTCTGCTCGCGTCTTTGTGGTCGAGGGCCCCGACAAGGGCAAGGCGGCGCGCATTTCGGCCGAGCAGCCGGTGACCATCGGGACGGACGCCGGCTGTGAGTTGGCCTTGACGGACCGGACGGTGTCGAGGCGGCATGCAGAGATCCATCGGGAGGGTTCGTACTTTGTCGTTCGAGACCTTCGATCGACCAACGGGACATTTCATCAGGATGTTCGGATCGGGGAGGCTTATGTGTCGCTCGGGGCCGAGATCTTGTTCGGGAAGGCTCGGGTGAAGATTGTCCCCGAAGAAGTTCCGGTGGAGGCCAGGCCGCATGTGGCCGAGCGATTTGGTCCGCTCATCGGGGGCGATCTGCGGATGCGCGAGATCTTCACGTTGATCGAGGATATCTCGAAATCCGACGTAACAGTCGTTGTCGAAGGTGAAACGGGAACGGGAAAGGAGCTCGTCGCGCAAGCGATCCACGAGTCCTCGCTCAGGAAGAACAAGCCGTTCGTTGTCTTCGACTGTGCCAATCAGCCCAAAGACTTGATCGAGAGTGCGCTGTTTGGTCACGTGCGCGGCGCGTTCACCGGGGCCACGGCGCCCCGAGCGGGCGCGTTTCAGCGAGCGCACGAAGGGACGATCTTTCTCGACGAGCTGGGTGAGCTTGGTCTCGATCTTCAGCCCAAGCTCTTGCGTGTTCTCGAGTCGAAGGAGATCCAGAAGGTTGGTGGCGATGGATACGAACCCGTAGATGTTCGTGTCATCGCGGCGACGAACCACAACCTTCGCGCAGATGTCCGAGCCGGTCTCTTTCGCGAAGACCTCTACTATCGCCTCGCGGTCGTGAAGCTGACGATGCCTTCGCTTCGAGAGCGCGCGGCGGATATTCCGCGGCTGGCCGAGCACTTCCTCGAACTGAATGGCGCGTCGCTCTCGATCGATCCGAGCTGCTACGCCAAGCTTCGCGCGTATGGTTGGCCTGGAAACGTGCGCGAGCTCCGCAATGTCGTCGATCGGGCGTGCGCACTCGCGCGGGGTCGGAGTCAGGTGGATCTTTTCGAGTTCGTTCTTCGCGATGACGACGACGATGCGACTGGGCAAGCCTTTGCCGAGGGCCCCAAGCAAGGCCTTGCAGGGGAAGACGGAGGCATGGATCTCGGGCTACCGTTCAAAGAGGCGAAGGGAAAGATCGTCTCGGATTTCGAGAGTCGATACGTTGCGAAGTTGCTTCGCGAGCACGGAAACAACATCTCGCTTGCATCGCGAGAGGCAGGCATCGACCGAAAGCACTTCAAGGACCTCATGAAGAAGCACGGCATCGAGGCGCGCTCGGAAGATGACGAAGAAACCTAGCTCGCGTTCGACGACCGAGGTCGATTCGAAGTCGACGTCGCCGCTCGGCGCGGACGCCGAGGCTTCGCCGACCGAACCGAGGGTCGCGGTGTTCGATCCGCGAACTCTCGAGGGCGAGTTTGGACCGAGTGCGGACGTGGAGTCCAAGACCGAGCCACTGGTCGAAGCCGTCCGCCCGGCGCGGGTGTTCGAGGATGATCGCCCAACCGAGCTCTACGCGCCGACCAAGCTACCGCAGCTCCAAGAGACGCGTGAACAATGCCTGGTGGGTACCGCGATTCAGGATATCCTGGCTCAGTCTGAGCATCGCCTCAAAGCCCCGCTCGAGCGGCTGGTTGAGCGGGCGCGACGAGATTTGCCGGGCGCGACGCTTGATGTGCGTTCATCGCTCATGTTGCGTCATCAGTTCGAGTTCAATCGACGGGTCGGGTATCAACTTCGACTGACGATGTTTGATGTCGCGAGTGAGCGAAGCATCGAGGTCAGTGACGAAGTGGATCACGACGGCCGTGCCCTACGCCGTGGCTCTCTCATTTCGCGATTGTTGGGTCTTTGAAATCCAACAGCGCTGGCGGGTTGATCGATCGCATTGGGGGTTTGGGTGCCAGTGCTGGCGCTGGGTTGCGGTGTGTGAATGCTTGGTCTTGTCTTGGGTCTTAGGACATGGGGCGGTAGCCGTCGTCGTTGGCCTCGAGATGAGCAACACGACTTTCTCGTTGAAGCTTCGTCGCTTGCGCGGCGGGCAAGCGAACCAGGAGGAGGACCTCCTCGGGTGGATCCCACCGCATTCGACGCCGGATGGTGCCGCCCGCGGCTTCGATGAGCGTACGTGCTTCGGCCTCTGGAATGCCGCGCGCAAATCGAACCACGAACTCCGAAGGAAGAACCTCAGACATCGCACCTGATTCCGTCTCTGAACCAGGCCCTACGCCAGACTTAGACATGGATGACCTCGAACGTCTTGAGTTCCTCGAGGAACGAACCGGCGGCACCGTTTTCTTCCAGGGCTTTTCGCGTGAGCTCGATGCTGGCGGCGGTCGGTTTCAAATCGCTTCGTGTGCGACGGGCGACGAACGCGAGGACAGTTTCCTTACGGGTTTCCGTGCCGATTTCGAGCGTGACCGTGATGTCTCGGGCTTCGTAGCCGCCGAAGTAACCGCTCAGGTCCTCGATTTGGCGCCGGCTGAGCTCAAAGACCATGCCGAAAGCCTTTCCGTCTGTGTTTGGCTTCAGGTTGGGGAGGCCTTCGGCTTTGACCTTCATGTTTGGTTTGTTGAAGGCAAGGCTGTAGCCGGAAGCGATGGCGGGACCGACGACTTCGGTTGGGCCTACGCGATCGAACATCTTTGCTTGCCTGGCATCTGGGCCGTACATGAAGACTCGCGACATTCGCGGGCAATGGTTGCATTTCTTTCGAGCATCGCCAAGGAAACTGTTCGCGAGATGCCTTCGGCCGGGGATCAGGCTGGTTTTTGTCGCGCAAATGTTCGATACCGAAAGGGATCATGAGCAAGGAATCACTGTTCATTCGGGCGTGTCGGGGTGAGCAGGTCGAGCGCACGCCGATCTGGGTCATGCGGCAGGCCGGCCGCTATCTGCCTGAATACAATGAGGTTCGAGGCAAGACGACCTTCCTTGGTTTGTGCAAGACCCCGGAGTTGGCGGCGCAGGTTACGATGCAGCCGATCGAGCGCTTTGGTCTGGATGCCGCGATCATCTTCAGTGACATTTTGATTCCGGTCGAGGCGATGGGGGCGAGGCTGGTCTTTGATGAGGGGCCTTCGCTGCCCGAGCCCGTTCGAGATGCATCAGCGGTCGACCGCTTGGTTGTGCCCGACCCGATCTCCACTATGCCCTTTGTTCTCGAGGCGATTCGAACCTTTCGATCCGAGATGCCTGACACGCCCCTGATCGGTTTCGCTGGGGCGCCGTTTACGTTGGCGGCCTACCTGATCGAAGGCGGAGGCTCGCAAAGCTATCACCAGGCGAAGCGTTTCATGTACGAGGCGCCGAAGACGGTGCGGGCGCTGCTCCACAAGCTTGCGCTCACGGTCGCGGCTCATCTGTCGGCGCAGATCGATGCTGGCGCGCAGGCGGTCCAGATCTTCGACTCTTGGGCGGGTTATCTATCGCCGAGCGACTATCGTGATTTTGCGCTCCCGTTCACGATCCAGGTGATCGAGGCGGTCGCTCCGAAAGGGGTCCCGATCATCGTCTTCGCCAAGGGGGTGCATGCGTGTCTCTCGGAACTGGCGATGTCGGGTGCCCACGTGCTTGGCGTCGACTGGACCATGCCGCTGAATGTGGCAGGCCAACTCACCGAAGGGCGCGTGGTGCTTCAGGGCAATCTCGACCCCTGTGTCCTGCTCGGGCCGAAGGCGCGTATCGAGCGGGAGGTTCAGCGCATCCTGAACGAGGCAAAGGGTCTGCGCGGGCATATCTTCAACCTTGGTCACGGGATCTTGAAGTGGACGGATCCGGAGCACCTCGGCTTCCTGGTTGATTCGGTGAAACGAAACGGCGTCGTGCGGGTTCCAAAGGACCTCTGAGGCGGGGCGGACAGATGCCGCGAGAAGACGCGTCTACGACGACCCGAGGTTCCGGTCCCGCCGGCGGTGATCAAGGCCATGGCCGAACGGTTGCGATCGTCGGCGGTGGTATTTCGGGGCTCGCGGTGGCCGAAGCCATTGAGAGGCTTGGGGCGGCCGACGGGATACCGATCCGCACGATCGTCCTCGAGCGCGAGGCTGCGCCGGGCGGGAAGATCAAGACCCAGCGCGTCGACGGTTTCGTCGTCGAGACTGGGCCGCACGGCTTCTTGGATAAGGAGCCGGTCGTTTTCGAGCTCATCGATCGGCTTGGTCTGACCTCAGCGCTTGTCACAGCCGATGCGTCTTCAGCGCGGCGCTACATCGTCCGCGGCGGGTGCCTTCGCGCGCTGCCTTCTTCGCCACCCAAGTTTCTGGTGTCGGGCGTATTGCCTGCCCATCAGCGCTTTCGAGTTCTGCTCGAGCCTTGGGTTCGGCAGCGTGCCGCCGATGCCACGGACGACGAGAGTGTCTTCGATTTTGCATCTCGTCGAATCGGCCGCGGTGCGGCGGAGGTGTTGGTCGATGCGATGGTGACCGGCATCTTTGGTGGGGATCCGAAGGCCCTCTCATTGCGGTCCGCCTTTCCGCGCATGATGGAACTGGAGGCGACGTACGGGAGTCTGATTCGGGCTCAGATCTCGATCACCAAGGCGCGTCGACGCGCTGGTGGAACGAAGGCGGGCGTGAATCCGGCCATGGGGGGCGGGCTCAACAGTTTTCGGATGGGCCTCGGGACGCTCACGGACGCGCTGGCCGCGCGAACCCATGTGCGTGTGGGGTTCGATGCGGCCGAGATACAAGTTCCGTTCTGCGTGCGGGGTCAGGGCACGGAAGTTCGCGCCGACGCGGTGGTTCTCGCGACGCCGGCCGATGTCATGTCGGGTCTACTCGAACCTATTGCTCCCGACGTTGCCGAAATTATTAAAGAAATACCATATGCGCCGGTTTCGGTCGTCGTCCACGCGTTTCGGCGCGCCGACTTGCCGTCGACCGTGGTGCTCGACGGATTTGGTTTCCTGATCCCTCACCACGAAGGGCGTGAAATCCTAGGTACGATTTGGGCCTCTACTGTTTTTCCTGACCACGCGCCCGAGGGCATGGTCATGCTTCGCACGATGGTGGGTGGTGCGCGCAGACCGGAGTTGATGGCGCTCGACGACGCGGAGATGCTCGAACGTGTTCGTGCTGAGCTCGTGAAAATCATGAGAATTCCGCCCGATACGAAGCCCGTCTTCGAGCGCGTGCTCAGGTGGCCGGTCGCGATCCCGCAGTACACCATCGGGCATGCGTCTCGCGTGGACGCCATGGACCGGCTCGAAGCGCGCATCCCGGGACTTTTCGCAACGGGTAATGCGTTCCGGGGGGTCGCGATGATCGCGTGCATCGTCGATGCTCAGCGGGTCGCGGAGCGGGTCGTGCGCCATGTTGCCGCCAAGAGGACGTAAGATTTCTTCAGCGTCCGCGATCATTGTTTTCGCGGCGCTCGTCTCCCTCGCGGCCGCCGTTACCGCGATCATGATCGGCCGTGAGGATGTGGTCGGCACGAACCAGGACCCGGATGCCCACCCGAAGGCGAAGGCCGACCGGGAAACCGGCGCTGCGGGTCGAGCGGATTCGCTGGACGGAGACAGGGATCGTCGGCCGTCGGATCGACCGCTCGGTTTCGATGTGTCCTGCCGAGTCGCGGGTACGCTCGACAATGGCACGGCCGCTCGCGTACGCGTGCATCTCTTCGAGGCAGAGCTTGGGGTTGAGGCGCGGCTTCTGCTTGGCGGTCACGCGTTTTCGGTCGAGCTGCCGGCTTTCGGCGCCTTCGTCGCAACGGCCATGGCGGACGACGGAAGGACGGTCGAAGCGACGGGGGCTTGCCGTGGGCCGGGTCAGGTGTCGCTCCAGCTTCAGTTTCCGGATGGGGATGCGAACGCCACCCTGGTTTCCGGGCAGTGCGTCTATCTCGAAACGGGTGCCGCCGTGGCCGACGCCATGGTTCGCGCCGTCCAAGCGTCGGCCTCTGCGCTCGGTGATCCATTTCAATTAGGCTCTGGGTTCGAGACCTCCGGAGGACGCGACCGTGTGCTTTGGTCCACCGTGACCAACACGGAGGGCCATTTCCAGGTGCGCGTCAAACCTGGCGCATACGCGGTCAGATGCCTCAAAGAGATGGACGAGGGTGTTCCGGCATCCCTGTTTGTGTCCGCGCGCCCCGCCTTGCCGCTGACCCTGTTCGTCGAAGCACGGGCGTCGGTTGCGGGTGAGGTGCGCAACGAAGACGGTCGCACGGTCGCGGGTGTCGAGGTGATGGGGCGTCCAGCACGCCTCGCTGCTGCTGGGGCCGAGGCGGCGGCGGAAGCGGTTGGTCGTGGGGGGCCCGGAGCGGCGCCGTCTGGTTTTCGGACGGCGAGGACCGACGAGACGGGTCGATTTCTACTGCGCGGGCTGCCGGTTGGGCCGGTTGTCGTGGAAGCGCATACCGAGGACGCCTTCGCGGAAGCCCAGGGGTTGGCGCGCGCGGCGCTTCCCTACACGGAGTTCGAGCTCGTTCTGCGGCGAGAGGGCCCGAGCATACGTGGGGTCGTGCAGTCGACCGACGCGAGCGTGCCTTTGGTTGCGGCGGCCGTGCTTGTTTCCGTCGAGGCGATGCCGCCGGCGAGAGGTCGCGCGCCCCGGGTGCCGGTTCGTCGATCGACGACGGTGGGCGACGAGGGCCGCTTCTTCTTGGGCGGCCTCGCGCCTGGAAAATATGCGGTTCGCGCGAAGGCGCCCGGATGGGCAGAGACACGGGTTGAGGTCGAGGTGGGTCAGTCCCCCGTCGAGGTCACGCTCGCGCTCGATCGAGCTTGTGACGCCGAGCTCGTTGTGGAGCCGGCCGACCCGCGTCTTCCGGTCGTCGTCACCGTGCGCCGCGCGGAGTCCGCGCTGCGAGGGCCGCATGCGTCGCAACCCAACGTTTCGAAATCGTCGGATGGGACGCCCGAGCGGCCACTCGAGCGAGAGCTGAGTGGGCAGACGGGCGACGTCCTGCGCCTCGCGGACGTCGTGGGCACCGCAAGTCTACTTGCGCGCACGGTCGGCTCGGTGGCGCGGAGAGCGAGCGCAACATCGGTGGACCTATGTCGAGGTGAGCCGATTCGATTGGTGCTTGGGACCTCGGGGTCGTCGACCGACGGCGAGGACCCCGATGCGCCGGATGCTGAGGACAACAAGGAGGATCCGGCAAACGGCCAGGTTGTTGCGACGGTTCTCAATGACGAGAAGGGTCCGGTCGCGGGTGTGCGCGTGTCGATTCACCCCGGGGAGCACGTGTCCCAGACGGACGAACAGGGGCGTGCGCGTTTCGAGGATGTTGTGCCCGGTCGATACCGCGCGTTTGCGGAGGGATCGAACGAGACGAAGGGGTTCAGCCTGGCGGCGGGCGCCCACGTGGACATCGCTTTCACCGTCCAGTCTGATCCGGGAGAGATCCGAGGCACGGTGACCGCGATGGGGATCCCGGTCGAAGGTGCCAAGGTTTTGGCGGTCTGCGCGCCGAATGGGGCGATGCCAGATCTCGAGAACGCGCGCGTCGAGACGCGCACTGATTCGGCGGGAGGCTTTCGTTTTTCGCCGAGCGGCGGTGGTTTCTGCACGGTGCGGGCTGAGCACGCCACGAAAGGTCGAAGCGAACCGGTCACGCTGAAGGCAGGCGCGTTGCCGGCCTGGATCGAGCTCGAGGCGATGGCGTCGATCGAGGGACGAATCCTTGTGCGGGGTACTGAGAGGCCGGCCGTACCTGCCTCGCTGACCATCACGACGCGGGGGCGTGCTTCGTCGCTCGAGGTCCGGACCGCATACGTCGACGACCCAAGCGGCGCCTTTCGTGTCGATGGGCTTTCGCCGGGAACGATTTCTGTCGCCGCGACGACCGAGCTTGGGCAAGGGCACCTCGATGTCTCGGTCGTCGGAGGTGAGGTGCGCCGCGGTGTGGATCTGTTTGTTTTCGCATCCGGGGTCGTCTCGGGTCGCGTCGTCCAGGTGATCGACACGCCCGGCGGTGGGGCACCCACGCTGCGGCCGATCGGCAAGGCCCGCGTCTCGGTCGTTGGATTCGATGGGGGCGACGTTCTTGATTCGACGCGCCTCGGGCGCGTTGCGACCGGCCAGGACGGACGCTTTCGATTGACCGTGCCGGCTGGGAGGCTGTTGCGGGTTTATGCTAGTTCGAGCGGCTTTTATCCTCAGGGTTCAGAGCCCTTCGATCTCGGGGCATCCGACGGACCGACGGACGTGGGCGATATCGCCCTGACGGCCCGCGGCGGGCCGGCCGAGAAGGAGGGAGGGGTGGGCATCATGATCGCGCAAGACCCAAGAGGCGCGCGTGTGATTCAGTTTACAGAGGTCTCGCCCGGCCGCGATGCTGGCCTCCAGGTTGGCGACGTGATCGTGAGCGTGGACGGTGAAGCCGTGAGCCGACAACCTATTATTAACTGGGTTGTTTCGCTTCGCGGTCCGGTTGGGACCAAGGTTGTTCTTGGCGTGGAGCGGGGTGCTGGCCCAACGTCGACGTTCGTTGTGGTGCGGGGCAATGTTGGCCTCAAGGAAGTGCCAGCGCTCCTCGAGTGACGGCTGTTGTCCCGGCGGTGGCCTGGCAAAAAAAGATTCCTGGCCAAGGATTGGCGCGAAACCCGGTTCTTCTGTTGTAATACATTCGTATGGCGGGGACGGGGAGTAAGGGACCTCGGCGCAATCGTTTGGTCGAGTCCGAGGCTCGGCGTTCCTCGACTCGGGACAAGAATCAGTCCCCTCGCACCATTCAGGAGATTTTCGGTCTCGGGGGATCAGCCAAAGGACCTGATGGGTCGGCCGCGATTTATTCGCGCGAGGACTTGATTCGATTCGTTTCGGGCCAGATTACGCTCGGTGACCTCCAGGGGATCACGAAGGACGAGCAGTATCAAATGGCCGAGATTGGCTACAACTGCCTCCGCCTGGCGCGATACGATGACGCCCGCACGGTCTTCGAAGGTCTCATGGCGCTCGATCCCTTCGATGCGTACTTCCAGACCGCGCTCGGCACGATCGCCCACCAGACGGGCGATTTTGCGCTGGCCGACACACGCTACAGTCGAGCCCTCGAGATCAATCCGTACTCCGGGACTGCGCGGGCAAGTCGAGGGGAGCTGCGTTTCATTCGCGGCGACGCCGTCAGTGCGCTGGCCGACCTCATGCGATCGGTCGAGGACGATGTTGAGGGTAAGGAGCCGGCGACGCTGCGCGCCCGCGCCATCGTCGAGTCACTCAAACGCGCCTTTTCGATCCAAGGTGACCGCGAGCTGATCGCCAGGGTCGAGGCCGAGCCGGATGCTGCGGTCGAGATCGTGCGACAGCTCTTGGGTGTCGGGCCGGTGGAAGACGAAGCGGGTGCCGACTCGGCGAAAGCGGGTGCCGACTCGGCGAAAGCGGGTGCCGACTCGGCGAAAGCGGGGGCTGGCTCCACGCGTCTCGGGTCCGATGCGGGATCTCTGTCCGCGGCGGATTCTGGTGGCGACGCCGCCTTGCCTCGTCGTCCTCCTCGCGCGCGCGCGCGCCCAAGACCGAGGCCGCGCAATCGGCCCACGCGCGGCCCCCGAAAGGGTTGACTCGCCGAGCGACGAATCTGAGTTCTGGGTCATGGTGAGTGCCCGCATTCTGATACTCGACGACGAGCCCAACATCGTTGTTTCTCTGTCGAGGGCCCTCGAGCTCGAAGGCTACGCCGTCGAGACTGCCTCGACCGTAGCCGAAGCAGAGCAACGCATTCAGCGACGCCAGCCAGACCTCGCGCTCCTCGATGTTCGCCTCCCTGACGGCGACGGCATCGAATTGCTCGAGCGGATCAAGAAGAGCGAAAGCGCGCCGCCGGTCGTGATGATGAGTGGACACGGAACCATCGACGAAGCGGTGCGCGCGATTCAGCTCGGAGCGGCCGACTTCCTCGAGAAACCCATCGGCCAGGATCGACTCCTCCTGACCATTGAGAACACCCTCAAGATGGCTCGACTCGTCGAAGAGAACCGTGTGCTTCGCGACGAAGCCCGTCGCGCGATGGGGACGTCGGACATTCTGGGGCGCTCGAAAGCGGTTGTGAGCTTGAAGAGCCAAATCGACCGTGTCGCCTCGAGCGAGGGGCGCGTCCTCATCACCGGTGAGAATGGTACCGGCAAGGAGCTTATTGCGGCGGCCATTCACGCAGCCTCGCCGCGCAAAGACCGACCCTTCGTGTCGCTCAACTGCGCGGCCGTGCCGGCCGAACTGATCGAGTCGGAGCTCTTTGGACACGAGAAGGGCGCGTTCACGGGTGCCATCTCGCGCAAACTCGGGAAGTTCGAACGCGCGCATACGGGAACGCTCTTTCTCGACGAAGTCGGCGATATGCCGATGCAGATGCAAGTCAAATTGCTTCGGGTTCTTCAGACCGGCGAGCTCGAACGCGTTGGCGGCACGGATACTCTTCGCGTGGACGTTCGCGTCGTCGCGGCGACCAACAAAGACCTGTCGCTCGAAATGGCCGAGGGTCGTTTTCGCGAAGATCTCTATTACCGGCTCAACGTTGTTCCGATCGTTTCGCCTCCACTTCGGGACCGGAAAGAAGATATCCCGATCTTGGTTTCGCACTTCGTGGCCGAAATGGCGGAGCGAAACCATCGTCGTGTGCCGAGCCTCAGCGATCGAGCCCTGAGTATCCTCGCTGCGCACAACTATCCGGGAAACATTCGCGAGCTCAGGAATCTCGTCGAACGCATCGTGATTCTTGCGCCCCCGGACAAGGATGTGCTCGAGGGTGACGACGTGCAGCCGCTCGTGCCCTCGATGGCGATGCGGGCGCCGGTTGGGTATCAGCCCGGTGCGAAGCTGTCCGATCTCATCGACGCCTCCGAGCGCGCCATTATTGCAGAGGCTCTTGAAGCGCATGGCGGCGTGATCGCAGAGACCGCCCGCGCCTTGGGGGTCGAGCGATCGAACTTCCACAAGAAGCTCAAGGCGATTGGGTTACGCTAGGTTTGTCGTGTTCCCACTTCCGTGGTTGATGTCACCCGCCTGCGCGAGTGGCGATGCGTACCCACATCGCTGTGGGGACCGACACCTTCGATTCATAACTCGTCGAAAATTATGGCTTTATGCGGTCCAGTCGGACGCTGGCACGTCCCGTGCTCCTGTGCCTGATCGTGATGAAAAACCAATCCATCGACGACAAGACTCTTTTCAATCATCGAATCATGGCCGGCGTGATGGTGGGTGGGTGCGCGATCGCAAGCGCGGTTTGGATCCACTTTCGTCAACCCGAGATGCCGAACCCCTCAGGGGACGAGGTCTCAAGTGCACAAGTCCCCTCTGATCACGCAGAATCGGCAGATGAGGCATCGCCGACGGCCAGCGCCGGGACCACGATCGAAGCCGAAACGCGTGAAGGGCGGTCGACCGGAACCGACGCATTGACCGAGACCGACCCGTTGCCCGAAGAGAAGCCGACCGTCATCGTTGCCCTGCCGCATGATGACGTGGTGACGAACTTCAAGGAAGAGGCCGAGGTTGCGCTCGAAGAGGGGCAGCTCGATGCAGCGCTCGTTGCGCTACGGAAGCACTTGTATCGGAACGCGCCCGACGCGTCGACACTCATCGATCTGGCCGAGATTGCATCGGAGTTGAAGCAGTATGCATTGGCTGAGCAAGCATTATTGGATGCATCCGGCCTCGATCCTGCGAGCCCGGACGTGCCGATCGATCTCGCCCTCGTCTACCTCTCGACAAAAGCGCTCGAAAAGGCCCGGTTCTCTGCGCGGCAGGCGATTCGCATCGCTCCGGACCGTGCAGATGCGTGGAATGCGGCCGGGCGTGTCGCGATGGCGAGCAGTGAATGGCAACGGGGCGAGGCTGCTTTTCGTCGAGCGGTCGAGCTCGACCCCACGAATCCGATGCTTCACAACAATCTCGGGCTTCTCTACATCTATATGCATCAGGGTGTGGACGCGGTGGATGCGCTCGAGACGGCCGTCGAATTGTACGACGTCGAACCTCCCGCATTCGTTTACAACAACCTCGGCCTCGCGCATGAGTTGAGTGATCAGCGGCTGGAGGCGGCGCAGGCCTTCTCGAAGGCGCTTGCGCTCAATCCTTTGTATGTGAACGCGCAACTCAACCTTCGACGGC
This sequence comes from Deltaproteobacteria bacterium, assembly GCA_016713425.1. Classification (GTDB taxonomy): domain Bacteria; phylum Myxococcota; class Kuafuiibacteriia; order Kuafuiibacteriales; family Kuafuiibacteriaceae; genus JADJPE01. Next base: position 1,520,560 of record JADJPE010000005.1, read on the forward strand.
TCGAGGCCTCGATCGCTGAGCACGGCGAGCAAGCAGAGCTCTCTTTGCTGCAGGATCTCCCGCCGTACGAAGGTGGGTTCGATGGCGCTGCGTCGGATGATTCGGTAATACATGAAGAGCTCGACTTTGACATCGACGTCGACGTCGAGGGTGATGTCGATGTCGAGGATGATATCGACGTCGAGGATGATGTCGACGTCGAGGATGATGTCGACGTCGAGGATGATGTCGGCGGCGTGGGTGATGTCGGCGGCGTGGGTGAGACGGACGAAGGGGTGGATGAAAATGAGGGCGATTGCTGTGGAGAAGCGGAGGCGACCGCGGGGTTCGGTCAGGTGGACCTCGGTGAAGTGGATCTCGGTGACGTCGGACGTGGCGCCCGACTCACGTTTGACGAGGCGCTCGATGCGCTTTGGGGTACGGCATCCGCCGAAAGCTGAAGGTGCTCTCCGCCTTCAGGATGTGCTGCGGTGTCGCATGTGAGGATGGGGCCCACTTCTTTGGCCTGAGGCCGGCGACACGCATCCAGCGCTCCAGAATCCTGCGCTCGAAAGCAGGCCGTAAGCCCTGCTTGCGGCCGAAGAGATCGGTTCGAATCGCAACCAGGTTCGGCGCAATCTACGCTTCGCGTTCGACGAATTGCGGAGCTCTGGTGTTCGTGCCGTCTCAACCGTACAATGAGTTCACGATGCTGGCCCTCTTTCGCGGGGTGAAGACTACTCGTCATATCGACCCGGGCGAGTGAAATGCTTCAACCGCGGCGTGGGGGCGGTACGGTCGCGCTCCGTCTCCTCGCATCGCTTGTGTCCGTCTCGTGCCATGATCTCGTTGTCTTCAAGGAGCCTCCGCCTCTCGAAGGGGTCTTCGTCGTTGTCATCGAAGATCCTGCCGATGACACGAAGCCGAAGCGATACATGGTTCGACGCCGAGAGGAGCTCGACGCATTGCAGCTATCGGCAGAGCCCGGGCAGCTCTATATCCTCGACTACGCCTGCGAAATCCCGTGTCAGCTCCAGAGCCCGCAAGCGCTCACTGGGACCGTTGAGCTGAGACGAAGGGATGTCGGCGAGCCGCTTGCGGTCCCGGAATCCAACCGAGTGTACGCGGCGAGGCTTACGGAGTCTGAGTTGTCGGACTGGGTTCCAGCGCCCTGGCCGCCGCATCCGCTCGAGTCGTTCGATTTGCCGTTGCGTATGCTTTCGGCTTGCTCTGGCGAAGCTTTGTTACAGAGGGTGGAGCTGGTCGGTGATTCGGAGCGCCTTAGCTTTCGGGATTTCGTGTTTGCGGGCCCGGTCGGAGATGACCACGTTGCGATCGGGGTTGTGGATGATACGTGGTGTGATCGATGGGGATCGAGCTCTTCTCCATGGCTGTATCCAACGGCGGGGAGATCGGCCCTGTATCTGTTGAGCGCGCCGGACGAAGGGCCCCCCAAAGATGGCCGAGTGACGCCCATCTTGTCGTCCGATCATGCGCCGCTTGCGGGGATGCTCGTGGATCGCGATCAGCCCGAGCCTCGGTTTCTTATTCTCGATAGGTACGGCGAGTTTCATGCGTACGACTTCGACCCAAGTTCGAACACGCTTTCCGTGGCGCCGGCTGATGTTGGCGCATTGCCGCCCGAAGATTATTCCTGCATTGAGCGCGCTGAAATGTCATCGAAGGCCGGCGATGATATCCTGTTGCTCACGACGAGCTATGGCACTGATCGTCTCGCGTTCCTTCCTCAGCGATCGCGCGGCCGCGAATGGATGCCGCTCGCTTCCGCCGTACCGTCCCAAGGTTCGTACGTTTCGCGCAGTTCGTACGGTCGGCCCTCCATTGTCTGGCTTGGCGATGAGGCCTACATCGCCGGCCTCGGCGACCAGCTCGTAAGTTGGGATTCGGCAGAGGCGGGAGCGCCGCGCATAGTACGCCATCTGGGCGAGAAGTATCTTTATCCTCTAGGTCTCGAGGCTACGGCAGATGGTGGACTGATCTTCGCGTCGAGCTTAGTTGAGCGAAGTCAGGTGGTGCGAATGAACGCTTCAAGGGAGACGGAACGACTCTTCGTGCTTCCGGAGATCAAGGACCTTGGGGTGTTCGATCGAATCCTTTTCGTCGCCCTCAGGTATGGAGGCTTCCGATACTTCAGTTTCGATCGCATGCAGGAGATCCGCGGAGACCAAGTTCCTCTTCCTGGAACGATCTACAGGACATTTCGCCTGCGAGACATGATCGTTCGAGTTTATTCCTCGGACGCGTTTTGGGTCGACTTCGTGCGCCCGGGCTTCGGCCTTGACGGCGCGTTGGGCTGCAAGTTCTAGGGGTGCGAGGCTCGTGGTGCGCAAGAAGCCATGGTTGTGGTTCCCGCTGGTTGGCTTGCTTTCTTCTTGCGTCGAGACCGTTTCTAGAGAGCTGCCACCTCTCGAAGGATCTTTCGCAGTCATTATCATCGACCCGGCTGATTCCACGAAGCCCAAACGGTACATGGTGCGAACGCGCTCGGAGCTCGAGGAGCTACCCATCGTGGCCGAACCAGGTGATATCTACGTCCTCGACTACGCGTGTGACGAGATGCCGTGTCAGCTCAAGACGAAAGCGGTGTTTGGCGCCGACGAACTGAGAAAGCGCGAGGGCGAGGAGCTCCTGATCCCGAAGTCCAACCGCATCTATTCGGCGCACATCAGCGCATCAGGATCGTCCGCCTGGAGCTCGTTCAACTCATGGCCACCGCCTCCGCTGGTCGACTACGATGTACCGAAAGGCGAAAACCAACAAGGCTGGTGCGCGTGCGAGGCTTCAGTGGACCGTGTGAGGCTGACTGGACCGGGCAAGCTCCCGGACGACTTTGGGTTTGCGAGTCCAGTTGGCGAAAAGCACGTCGCGGTTTCACTGGTCTATGGCACTGCCACGCAGACCAGCACTACGACGTGCGAAGGTTTCCGTAACTCGGAGAAGGCGACTTCGTTCTTCTACATCGTCCGAATTCCGGAATACTCCGACCCGCAGAAGAATGAGCAACTACCCGCAACTGTCTTCGATGAAACACGAACTGAGGGACCCATCAAGTTTGGCAGTCTCACGTCGGTCTTGGTGAGCGGAGAGACTGAAGAAGACCTAGAGCTGCTGCTTCTCAATCGATATGGCGAGTTTCACAGCTTTGCTTTCAATGCGGAGACCGGCGTACTTACTTCAACCGAGAGCGCTCTTGCGAACGTCGATCTTGAGGAACCAAAGAAGTGTTTCCAGCAATCCGAGCTCTCGACGGCGAATGGCGACGACCTATTCCTCCTGACAAGAAACGTTGTGAGCGACAGCGAAAAAAACCGCACGACAACCGCGCGTCTTCGATACTTGAAGTCTCGCGAGGAGAAGAGCTGGAAGCTGCTGGATAGCGAAGAATCGACGGTGTATGAGAAAATCAGACCACGAATTGTTTGGGTGGAAGATGTTGCATTTTTCACGGGCTATGATCAAGAACTCACGCGGTGGGAGCCCAGCTCTGGTGCGGTTGAAACGGTATCGCTGTCCAGCCAGCCGCTACCAAGGTTTGTGAGTGGAATCGCCCCTGTATCAAGCGATCGATATCTCGTCGTCGCGAGCGATGAAGGCGATCAGCCCGCACAAGTTTTTGCTGTCTCGGGTTCGAGCTCCACGCACCTGCTCAGCACCCGTCTCAAATCACCGATCAACGATGTTGACCTGTTTGATCGAGTCCTTTTCGCTAACTCGTATGAAGGAGCTTTCCAGTTCTACAGCCTCGCTCGAGCAGAGAAAGGAAGCATGAATGCGGACAATTCAGAGATCTGTAAGAGTCTCGGGAATCCGGGTGGACTGATCTCGATTTCTGGCGACATGCATCGAGCTTTTCGCCTGCGAGACCGGATTGTGCGCGTCTACGAAGATACGGACGGCGTTTGGTGGGTCGATTTCTTACGCATTCATTTTGGAGTCGATCAGCTCACTCAGTGTGAGTTCTGACGCTGGCGCGGATATTCTGGCGTGGATATTTGACTCTCTCGACGGGGCGGAGAGAGGCTCCTGGAGGGTGAGGAGATATCGTATGTTGCCGTTGATTCTCCCAATCGAGCGCATGTCAGGAGGAGAAGGTCTCTGCATGAACCTGCAAGGCGTTGCTCATCTCTGCGAGGATGGCTTCCGTTTTCGTGATGTGATTTAGCATGGCCTCCGGCCTGCAATGCTTGGCGTGCGGGGCCGTCGAACCACGCAACCTCGGAAAAGGTGCGCACGACGTAGGTCGGGTGCGTGGTGGTGCGACAGGACGCGGGAGGATGAATGTTTGCGTACGCCGTCGTTGCTGTTCTTGTTGGGGGTTCTGTTCCAACGCAGAGCACACCAGACCAAGTTCACCTTCTCAAGGCCGCGGACGGTCGACCAAACATCGAGTTGGTGCTCGACAGCTCAGGGTCGATGAAGTGGGGCGGTCCGGAGAGCGGCTCGCCGGTGCCGGTGTCGGAGTGTACGAGCTATTGGTCGGCCTGCTCCGCCAGTGGCGCGCCGTACGCATGCAATGCGAACAGCACGAACAGTGGCGGTGTGCTCAAGCTGGTGAAGACCGATCAACTCAAAGCGCTTCTTACGGGCTGCACGAACGCGACGGATGGCATTCTCGATAAGTGGCATGATCGCGTGCAGTTCGCGGTTCGCGAGTTCGGTGGCGCGCGAACCTGGATCCTCCCCGGCGCCGATTTTGGCGCAAACCTCACGTCGCTCGAGTTGGCGGTGCGCGGGCTCCCCGCGTCCGGCGACACGCCGTTGACGCCCGCACATGCGCTTGCGGCCCAGCATATGCACACCAACCTCAACGCGACGAACACGAGAGACTGTCGTCAGAACTACGTCTTGCTCCTCACCGACGGCGACGGAAACTCGGGTGACAATTTCGTTGCCTATGACTGGGAGTGCCATGGGACCGAGGCTCCGGTCACGAGCGCCGACGTTTCCTGGGCGGACCCGTCGGAAGGTGCTGCCTATATTTATCGACGCGCGAGCAATGATGAGCTGGCCGACAACTTGTGCGATCCCGCACTTCCGTCGTCGCAATCCATCGGAACATACGCGATCGGCTTCTACACGGGGATCATGGCCGACAACAACTTGACGAACGTCGCGGAGGCGGGTGGTGGTGCGTTTTACTCGGCCACGAACTATGCGTCGCTCGACCACGCGTTCAATGAGATCATCACGTCGATCGTGGGACGTTCCGCAGTGAACTTTCAGGGCGGGAATGTCGCGAACGACGGTGTGCTCCAAGGTAACTGGATTTACGTTTCGCCCTGGTCTCCAAGCACGCCCGGACAGTGGGTGGGTAACACGCGCAAGTACGAGCTGTTTCCGTTCGATTCGAACGGGCAGTTCGATGCTACGCGCGATGATACCTTCTTCGTGCTCGACGGAACGGAGCTTGTCGTCAACGGTGAGCCGCGCGACGTGTGGTCGGGCCAGACGGGCGGCGCGGCGCGGATCGGCGGTGTGGCCTCGAAGATCAACGACGCACGCGGTGGTTTGGGGTCATCTCCTCCCGGAAGCCCGTACACACGAAACATCAAGACATGGAAGGCGAATCAGCCTTTCGCCGACTACCTGAAGTTTGGCGCGGGGACCGGTGGTCTCTCTCCCGATGACACGTGGTCGAGCAGCTTCTGCGATCATATGCGGCTCGTGAACTACATCCATGGCTACACCTACGATGTAAGCGATTGCGCGGCGTGCAATGCGGCTGGCGATGCGGGCTGTGCACCGGTGGCCAACGCTTGGCCGATCGGCGCCTCGGTGGACAGTCCCACGGTGCTCGTGAAATACGCCGCTGATTGTGAGTCAGCTTCTGGTCGATGTTTCCTCGTGACCGGTACGTTGGGGGGTACGCTCGAGATCTATGATGCCTACAGCGGTGATGAGGTTGCGGCCATCGTTCCGGGCGAGCTCTTGAACCCGATGGGCGCTGGGAGTGGTGCGGTGACGCCGATCGCGAACGACTACCTGCGCGACATCTACAGTCAGCCAAACCTCGATGCGCCTGTCCGCTTCTATGTCGATGGTGGCGTACGCCTCTACCATGACGATCAGAACGGAAACGGCTACATCGACGGCAGTGAGTCCGCCAACATCATCTTTTCTCTTGGGCGAGGTGGGCGCGAGACGATTCTCATTCCGGTCCGCGCTGGATTCGATGGCAACCCGACGGTGGCGGCCGGCAACCAACCGCGTGTTCTCGCGCCGTTCGATGAGCCGGCTGACACGGCGTATGTGCATCTCCAGGACCTGTGGGCGTCTCCGGCTTCATCCGAGCTCCGGATTTCCGGTCAGACGCGCCCCGTCGTGGGTTTTGGCTCTGGTCATATGCGGAGCCTGGATGCGCCGCGCGCGCGCATGGGCGGGAGCTTGCCTCTCATGTCGCATGCTCAACCAAACTTCGTCTCGGTCATACCGGATGGAGGTCTTGCTTCTGGGTGTGCCGCGTTCATGCAGGCCAATGGTTTGAGCGCGCTGATGTGCGATCCCATCGCGTACGCGGAGTCTCTTGGGTTGGTATCCGGTCCTTTGACGCCTTGCACACCCTGCGAAGAGAACTCACTTACGCCGACGTCCTGCGGCGCGGCACCGTATTGCTATGACTGGCCTGGCTATGGCCTGTTGGAGCCTTCGCTCGCGCCACCGCACGCGGTCACCACAGGACCCATGGCTTGGCATGATGCGGCTGGGAATCGGGCGGTGGCCTTTAGGTTCCGTTTCGATCGACTCGATCTGCAGGATGACGACTGCGTTCTCGTGCAGAACGGCGAGGGGCGCACGGTGCAGTCCTTCTGTGGTGTTGGTGTGGCGCAGTGGACGGACTGGGTCTACGGCGAACAAGTCAGGCTTCAGTTCTTGACTGACGGGCACGATACGAGTGCCGCGACCGGCTTTGCGATCTCCGATGTGGAGGTCGTCCTTGAGCCTCCGGCGATGGGCGCTTGTGTGGCGTGTGATGCGGATGGCAATGGCGCGTGCAGCGGCGCCGAAGTGGCGGACGCCGTCGCGCTTGGTTCGCTGTGGTGCGACGTCGATGGGGATGGCGAATGCAGCGGTGTCGAATGCGGTCCATCGGTGCCCACGACACCTGGTGTCTACGTCATGGATCTCGAGACGTGGGCGGACAGCGGTGACGTGCGTGATGCGCTCCTCATGCGATTCGCGAAGGAGTGCGGGACTGGTCCTCGGTGGGGTAACGAGGTTTGCTATGATGCGACCACCTCGCCCGACCTCAATCACATGATTTTTCCGATTTCGGCCGAGGTCTCTCGCCTCGAAGATGGTGGCGTGCTTCGCGCCTGGTATGTCGGTGATGAGGGTGGCCAGATTTGGAAGTTCTACTATGATGTCGCGGCGACCGACTGGCGCGCACGGCGCCTCGCGCACTTCAACAACGACGGTGTTTCGGCGGCTTCTAAAGATTTTCGAAAGATCTTCACGAAGCTCGAGCTCGTTCACTCGACCTGCAATGGGGCACGATCGGTGGGGCTCTACGGCGGCACCGGCAATATTCAGCGAGCGAGCGAGTTCGACAACATCCAGAATCCGGCGGTCACGACACCTCCGAGCGGAAATGCCGGCCAGAGAGATATCTTGTTCGTGGTGTGGGACTCCGAAAAGATGCCCGCGGGCGGCACGAATCTCGACCTGATGTACAACGTGACCGACCTGAAGAAGATCGACGATCCGACGCAGGCCGCGGTCGACGGCTATTTCATTGAACTGCTCGACGACGAGAAGCTCCTAAGAAACGCGTTGGTGTTCGGTGGTGTCGCGTTCTTCAAGACCTATCAGCCCTCGGTGGGCGCTGAGGAGTGTGTTTCCGCCTCGGGTTTGGATCGAGCCTATGCGTTCGACAATTGTACCGCCGAGGCCGTTGCAGATGGCAATGGCAATGGAGCGACCGGCGAGGTGGCCGACCGGGCCGTGTGGCAAGGGAGCACGGATATCGGAAATCCTCTTCAGCTCTTTGCACCAAAGGGAATGGATCCCTTCGTGTCGGTGCTCGATCAGAACACCGAGAATGCGGCGGCGATACTTTCTTCGAAACAGTTCCGCAAGGGGTTGAGTCTTGTGTTGTTCCGATTGCTCTAGCGCGTCGGGCGGGCGACCGGGCTGGCTGAGTGCAAGGAGGAGGATTTGAGATGCGTAGTATGATGCTTGTTTTCACGGCGGCCGTTCACTTGGCCGTCATCCTCCCGGCCGCCGAAGGTGTCGCGAAGCCGCGCCGCCCGCTCACGGCGGAGGAGATCAAGGCGAAGTCCTTCACGGACAAGCACGCTGTCGTGGAAGGTGTGCTCCACAAGGTCGACGACGGGGTTGTGTTCATCGCGGTTCCGCTCGCTCCCAAGACGGACGTGGCGAGTTTGTTGAGGCGCGGCGCGCTTCAGCCGGGCCAGCTCAAGGATGCGCCCAAGGGCACCTATCTTCGGTACTTCACCATTGTTCCCGGAGGCCCAACAGCCCCGATGTTCAAGCGAAGGATGGGGAAGCGGGTTGCGCTCTCGATCGTCCGCGACACGGCGGGCGCATGGTACGTCGAGGATATCGCCACGAAGTAGAGATTTGCGTGCTTCTATCGAGCGATGCAGTCGTTCGGGACGCCGTCTTCGTTGAACCCGTGACTTTGGACGAATGAGCAGATGCGGGCCGTGACTTCGGGCAGAGGCGCATCGCACGCCGGGTCACTCGCGCGTACCTTCGCGACGAGGAGTTGTCCGACGAAATCGAATTGAAACGTCTTTGCGTTGGGCCGGCCGCGGATGAGCTGTGGCTCGGGGACGCCGGTGTCGGATTCGTCGAAATTCCAGCCGAGCGACATGGCTGACCCATCGCTTCCGAGGTCGACCGCAAGGATGACGTCGACCTGCTTCTGAACGAAGTACATGAGCTCACCATTGTGCTCGAGGGCGAGGGCTTCGAGCTCCTCGCTCGAGATGGGATCGACGTAGTGAACGGCGAGCGATGGGACGAAGTCTGCATGGCAGCTTCGGTCCGAGAAGGTGACGGTGCAGGTGGTGTCTTCCGTGACCGTAACCGTCGTGCTCGAGCTCTTGCCTGCAAATGCGCAATCACCGCCCCATTCGACCTCGACCGACGCATCATTGCGTGTCTCCGCAGACAGGTCGACCATCGACCCAGCGTCCACGCGCAGGGGCAGGCAGGATGTCTCGCTGCTGTTGCACTCGTAGTCGTAGGCGCCGCTGCGAACGTATACGTCGTTGGCGCTCGATTGATTGATGATCGTGAGCATGAGCTGCGGCTGGGTGGCGGTCGGGGCGGCGGGAATCGTGATGCTCTCCCGAAGGCCTTCGCCGCCTTTGGCGTCGACGACGTCGAGGTGGACGACCTGATCGCTGTCGGTGACGCCAAACGTAGCCCGTGGCGTTCCCTCGCCCGAGCGCGGGTTCGGGTCCCAGTCGAGCAGGTAGGGTTTGATGCCGCCTTCGACCGTTGCGACGACCTCGACCTCGCTGCCCGAAGCTTTGGGCTCAAGGCTGAGCGCGACCGTCAACGGGGCTGTTTGACCGGCGATTTCGACGATGCTGCGTTCGAGCTGGAGCACGCCGCGCGCATCGCGCGCGAGCACTTCGTAGGCCCGTGCAGACTCGGGCGCGTCCGTGAGCGTCGAGTTCGTGCCGTTGAAATCGACACCGCCACCCTGGAGCAGCTGACGTCGGATATCGCTCTGTTCGGCCGAGAATCCTCGCGCAATCCAACTCAGCGCGGGCGTGGTTGAGGAGATCTTCCCGACCGAGTCCTCACCGGTGGCGGAGACGGTGACCGTAGCGCCGGGCGGGATCGAGATGTTCTCGCTGGGTACGATGTTCTGCGATGCAGCGCGCACCTTGAGCTTGTACTCGGGCTCGACGGGCGCGGCGAAGACGAATCGGAATGTGCCTACGCCCGTCCGCGCGACGCCTGTCTGCCCATCCCGATACTTGATGGTGTAGTTGACCGATGCTCGAGCGCCCGGGCTCATCGCCTCGCTGCCTTGCACGAGCAGCCGGTAGCTCTGCGACTCCGACTCCCCGGGATAGTAGTAGACTTGGGTGATGACACTGACGGCGCCGGCCGGCTGAGAGGAGGCGACGAAGCTCAGGCCTTCATCTCGACCGAGTCCGCTGCAGCGGACTCGGACCAATGCATACCCCCCGGGGGTAAGATCCGGGACGTCCTCACCCTGAACACATTTGATTTCGTCCGAGCCACATGAGCCAAAGCCCATGAGCGTTGTGCTGAGCGCCACAATGGGTGCGAGCCTCCAGAAGTTCATCAAACGTTCCCCCTGCGCAAGTTGCGGGCCAAGCGTCTAGGTCGGCCTCTGTGCGACCTTCCCTATATCCCCAGTGTCACATGCACGGAAAGCGGGTGTGCACGTGACAGTCCTGTCTCCGCCCGACGTATGAGGGATATCTTAGGTGGCCGAAGAGACGTAGTCCGGGATCCGTGCGGTTCTGACTCGTTCGTTGGCATCGCCGCACTCGTCTCGTTCTCCTAGAAACGCGACGTGTCCGCAGCCGACTCGGGAGGCGTATGAAGGCTCGGGCCGATCCCCGCTCGCTCGTAAAGCGCCTCGATCGAAGAGGCGCCGGAGAGGCTCCGGATTCGAGCCCGAACGTGGCGATCAAAGCCCCCGCCGGCGAGGAGGCTCATCAATTGGTCGAGTGCTAAGACGGTGTCGCTGGACTGATTCGGATTGCCGCCAGAGCCGAGTATGATTCCGTCGCGCGGCCCAATCCCTGGGGCCCAGATTTCCGGCGCCTTGGCCTTCAACGCCTGAAGCGACTGGCCAGCAGCGACGGGATCGACGGCCGCCATCAAGAACACGGCGTGCGGCGTTACGACGCCTTCTGTCACCTTGTCCGCTTCCGAAAGATCGCAGATGCCGGCCGCCCCGCGGTATCTATTCCCAGGCACGTCGGACGCTGAATATGCGGCCGGAACGCCATCCTGTGCCCGGTCCCTCATGACCGCCAAGAGTCCGTCCGACGATCGCCGCATCGTCGTCGAGAACGAGCGCTCTCCCAGCAGCACTTCGGCGAGCAGGAACTGAAATACACCGCCGTCCCATGCTTTCACGATCGGAGGTGTCTTCTGTCCATTTTGCAGTGCCACCTCGGTGAAGTCGACACGGGTCACGATCCTGCTGAACGTGCCGGGCGGCAGCGCGCCTTCGGCCTCGAGCACGGCGATCGCCGCCCGCGCCTCGGACCCGAGTCTCGAGTAGTGGTACGGAATCTCGATCTTCTGACCATCATGATGGAAGTAGGCGATCCGGATGGCGCCGAACTCTGGGTCGTAGAAGGCCCTCTCGAAGTTTGCGCGCATCGGGCTCAAGAGCTTGTCGATGAGGACCGTGATTTCCGGATCCTCGGCGTATGCGTCGCGCACGCCTTCGAGCGCCACGAAAAAGTTGCCGTTGTCGACCGACGAGACAACCCGAGCTTCGGGGACGCGCACGACGTCTCCTTGAGCGTCCACACCTGACGCCGGGCTGCCGCGCGTTCGGCCGTCGCGCGCGTCGAACCAGTTGTAGAGGAATCCGTTTGGATCCTTTTCGAGGGCATCGATGCTTCGGAGTGCTTTGTGGATCTGTTCGCGAGCGATCGCCTTGGGCATCAGGCCTCGCTCTTCTGCTTCCACCAACGCGGCAAGCTGAAGCCCGATGTTGGTGGGCGAAGTCTGAAACGAACGCTCCGCGACCGAATGATCTGCGTGAAGCCGAATGCGGTCGTAAACCAACCCCGTCTCCGGCGCGACCATCTGTGTCTGTACGCCGTGCCAAACCTCGGCCTGCAGGCGCCTGAGTTGTCGAATCGCGGCCGCAGCTCGCCTTGGCTCGGCGATCGTGGCCCGAGTCGTCGACGCTGCATCTCTCGAATCATGTTTCGACACATCTCTCGACTCAGCTTTCGACACATCTCTCGACACGAACGCTTGCGCCTGGACGCATTGTCGTTCGCCGAGTTTGGCCGTGTCGATGCCGGAGCTCGCGCTGCATCCGACCGCGCACGCAAGAAGAGCCGCGCCAGCCCATGGCCGTCCCCTGTTTTCAAGCGTCACGAGCAACTGCGACAGGACCCGTGAACCCGAGCTTCCGAGAGACATCTGCGGCGCGAGCCACTGCGCGACCGGCGCCGTCTTCTTGGGGGTGGGCGAGACGAGCTTGTCATGGCCAGACCAGACTCGACTTGTCGCTCTTGCCACCGATGAGCGGTCGGGAGGGAGACTCGTCTGTTGGATGAATTCTCTTGGGTGAGATGGTAGCGACACAAGGAGTCTGTGTTTCGGTCGCTTGGGTTGTCGGATTCCTGATGTATGCATGGGTTCAAGGCTCGAGTTCGCGCGTTATCGAGGCCTGAATCTTAGGTGTTCACAAATTCGTGGGGCGAACGAGAGAAACGGGTGCACTCTCCACGCGAGTGCAAGCACGTGTCGGGTTCGATCCGATCGATGACCGAGCGCGTTGTGCGGTAGCCGATCGCGCTATCGGATCGATCGGGCGGGTTCGGGTAGCCGGTGTTCTTTCTGCTCGATTCGAACGAGCGTGGCCGGATGCCCACAGAAGCTCGATGCTGAAACGGGCGTCGAGGCACTGTCGGTTCCTTTTGTGGGTCGCGGGGGCTCGACGAACTCGAGTGCGTGCGTTTTCGGATTCTCGTGCGCAAAGACGCAGCAGACCGGAGGCTGCCCGCATTGCGCCGTGCCCGGGACGAGCACGAGCTTCTCTTGCTTCCACGGAAAGTCCTTTGGGACGATCTCGGCCAGTGGCCCGAGCTGGTTCGGTGCGGAGATGGTCACGCGTCCTTGGGCGTCCGGCTTCTCCGCTTCGTTTGGGAGTCTCTTTACCCGAAGAAAATCGCCTCGCTCCGCGATCATGCGTCGATACCAGGCGTCGGGGTAGGGCGGATGCATGACCTCGCCGAGTGGTCCCTTGACGTTGCCGTCGACGTACTTCACGAGAAGATCTTCACCGAGCTTTCTCCATCGCGTGACGGTATGGTCGAGCTGTTCCGCCGAGTAGCGTGCGAGATAGTCGCGCGCGAGCTCTGGCGCCTGTGCGTGAAGCTTGAGCGCCGCCGCCTCGACCTCGGGTTGTCGTGCGAAGAAACCGCCTTCGAGCGTCTGCTGGATGCGGGTGATGTCTTTGATCATGTCTTCGTATCGGCCGTAGGCTTGGTTGGCGACCCAATTGAAGACCCAGAAAGCAGAATCCCAAGAGAAGCGGCGAAGGCTCGCGGTGCCTTCGGCGAAGCTCCTTGGCACCTCGCGAAGGTCCGCATAGACGGGTACGTACACGCTGCTCGCCGCGTCGTCGACGCCGAACCACAGGAGGCCACCGATGGCGTCTGGGAGAGACGAACGAGACTGAGAGATGAACGAGAATCCGGTTTGCTGCGTCGCGATGGCACGCTCGTTCAGATACTCGACGCCATCGACCTTCCACGTGAGGGGCCGATATCGATATGGCAACCGGAACGGGCCGGCGCCTACGCCTTCTGAGAGGTCGAAGGGCGTGCCCTCGAAGTGGTCACGCATGAGCGCCTGCATGTCGCGGACGGAGACTTTTCGATCGGGTATGACCCATAGCGGAAGAGGTCTTGCGCCTGGTTTGCCGAGCACGTAGTCGGTCGACAGCTTCTTGCTTGGCGCGACGCGATCGAAGACTCGCCAGACTCGCGCTTCGCAGAAACGTAGCGCCTCCCACTCGAGCGGCGCGTATGTGTCTGCGAAGCTGAAATCCTTGTCAGCACCTCGGTACCAGCCCATCTCGCGCGCGAATGCGATGACGTCCGGCGCGTAGCGTGCATTTTTCGGATCTTTGAGCGGGAACGTGCGAATGCGGGCCTGGTTCGCGTGGGCGGCGATGGCGTTTTCCGGTACTCGCTGGGCAACCCAAACGGCACCCCGGCGCCCTGGTCCCTTGCCGATGATCTCCAGAATCCAGGTCTCGTGAGGATCTGCGATCGAGAACGATTCGCCGGAGCTTCGATATCCGTGCTCCGAGACGAGCCGCGCGATCGTATCGATCGCCTCTTGCGCCGTCTTTGCGCGTTCCAAGGTGACGTAGATGAGACTTCCGTAGTCGAGACCGCCCTCGGGGTCGACGAGCGATGGTCGGCCGCCGAACGTGCTCTCGGCGATCACGAGCTGATGTTCGTTCATGTTGCCCGTGACCGAATAGGTCTGACGCGCTTCGGGGATTGAGCCAATGAAAGCCCCGCTGTCCCAGTCGTAGACCGGGCGCATGGATCCCGGCTCAAACGTTGCGCCCGAAGACGAATGAAGCGCCCCGTACAGCTCGTGCGAGTCGGCGGCGTAGGTCACCATGGTGGATCCGTCCGCCGAGGCCCTCTTGCCCACGATGATGCTCGTGCATGCGCGCGCCTCTTGGTTCGGCAGCACCACAAGCGCCGCGAGTGTCGTGAGTGTCGTGAGTGTCGTGACCGCGGCGAGTGAAGCAAGCGAGTCAGGCGCTGAGCGCTTCGAGAGCGCCGCGCGCGGCGCTGAATCCAATGGAGGGCGTCTGCATTCATGCATCGACGACCTCCTTCCTTCCAAACCCGCGATGAATCAACCGGAAGATGGCCGATTGGGCACAGTTTCGGTTGCGCGCCACGTGCACTCGCGTTCCTCTTTGCCGTGCTTTTTGAGCGCCGAGCATGGAGGCATACGCTTTTTTTGGGGGTCCTTTCTTCGACGCTGCGCTGCTTGCCCTCGAACGACGCGGCCTTTCCACAAGTCGACGGTGCGAAGTCGGCCGTCTTGCTGGTTGTGGGGCCGGAGGATGCGATCTCGAATGAGGGCGGTGCGACGGCGGGCGGTGGGGGCCGCGGTGCGCCCAACGTGCGCACCGGGTTCGCGATTGACCTCTCCAATCCAACGACGTCGCTCCCGGTCACTCTCGCGAGATCGGGCGAGATCTATGCGTTGTTTTACCGATGTGACCTCGAGGCGATGGGCATGGCTCCGGGATTCGTCTCGACGTCTTCGCGTACGCTCGTGCGTACCGAACACGTTCTTCGAGGCCGCTTGAAGGGGACGTCAAGTACCGGCTCGGGCGTGGTCGACGCTGGCGCCATCGACACGAGCTTCGACGGGGGTGCACTTCAGTGGGACGTCTTGGCTGATGGAGTCGGCATGATCGCTCGCCTCGCGGGCTTCGATCCAGGCTCGGAAGAAGGCTCGGAAGCAAGCTTGGAAGAAGCTCGGGCGCGCGTCAAAGATCGATGGGTCTTCGAGTGTGCCGCTTCGCTGTGTGACGCGAATGAGTCCGAATGCGATATTACGTTTGCGGTCCGGGAGGACGACCATACTTTGCTGCTCGGGGGATTTGAGGAAGGTGCGGACGGGACGGTTCTTCGGCGCGCGAGATTTGGTACCTCAGCAAGTGACGAGGCCGCGGAGAGCGCGGACGCCTGGCCTCTTTGCGCGGGGGGCGAGCCCAAGCCCACGCTGGATATGGGGTCGGGCGTGAAGCGACGCGCAGCGATGCGATCAGGCCCGTCGCTCTACACGATCGCACAACGTTACGCTGAGGTCTTTGCGTTTCCAGACACGAGCGACGATACCACTTTGCCGCGTACGTCCTCGACGACGATCACATCGTTCGTCGATGGCCGGGATATTGAGTTGAACGACATCCCACGATGGATGACGGTCATGGATGATGAGGCGGAACGCGATGATTTGGTCGCGTTTTTGGCGCTAACGCCGCACGGCGAGGTGGTGTCGCTCGTCGATGATGCCTCGGGGCGGATCTCGGTGGTCGATCACGGCGCCTTCGATCCAGAGCCTAGGTTCGAGGAGCTGTTCACTGGAATGGTACTTGGGAACGCCTGGTTACCCAATCGCGACGCTGAGCTTGGCCGAAGCACCCCGAGCTTTTTTTCTTCCTACAACGAACTGTCCGACAACGTGGATGGCGCGGTCATGGATGGCGCGGTCGTGTATGCCGCGCTCGATGGAGAGCAGACGAGTCTGAATCAGAAAGGCGTGCGGCCGCGCCAGACTTGGAGCTTCAACGATGCTCGCGTTCTTGCGCTTGCGCGCGGAGTCGGCGACACGATTGTCGTCGCATCGTCTCCCAACGTCGCATCGTCTCCCAAGGCCGAGGAGCATTTGGGTGGGATTCATGTCCTTCCCTACGACAGCGAGGCCCTCGATGACGATCGCCCGCTGAGTCCTCAGACAGTCTACGTTCGTCACCGGTTTAACCGACCGGTGGTCGCGCTCGTCTCAGTTCGATCGCAGGTGATCGCGGTAGCGTTCGAGGCGCTTGATGGCGAGGGCGTGGTCGATGTTTGGTCTTGTGATCTCGGGCCGGAAGCTGGCGCGCGCGATCTCAAGCCCGAGGACTGTACGGCGATTCTGCGGGATAGGGAAATCTCGATCGCGCCTGGCGATGAAGGTGATCAGAAGACAGCGCAAACGTTCGCTGACGAAGTTGCGGTCGTCACATTGCCTGCGGGGCAAGCGCTCGTCTTGGAGACGTGTGGACTCCCGGGGGTTGGAGGAAGTCGCTCCCCGGAGTAAGCTCCGGTTCCATCGCTATGGGCGCGCGAAGCGATCGAAGCCGACCATGCTGCGACGACGGCAGCGAGACCGACCTCTCGGGTACGGTGCTCGGCGATCGCTACCTCATTGAATCGCTGATCGCCCGCAGCCGGATGGGTCGCGTGTATAAGGCCGTCCACCTCGCGCTCCAGCGTCCGGTCGCCATCAAGGTGATGAGCGCGCCTTGCACCGAAACCGACAAAGAAGGCCACGATCGATTCTCGCGTCGATTCGAGCTCGAGGCCTCGACGTCGTCGCGCCTCAACCACCCCCACATCGTTCGGGTCTTCGACTATGGCGCGATGCCCGACGGTCGACCGTATCTCGTGATGGAGTTCCTCGAAGGGCAACCGCTCAGTGAGGTCCTGGCTGCATGTGGTCGCATGAGACCGACGCGCGTGCTCACGATCGCGATCCAGATCGCACGCGCACTTCGCAAAGCACATAGCCAGGGCGTCGTGCATCGCGACCTCAAGCCCGCCAACATCATGATCGCCGCCGACGAGGAAGGCGGCGACATGGTACGGATTCTCGACTTTGGCATCGCCAAGCTTCTCTTGGAGGCCGACAATCCGACGAGCGAGATGATGCCGGGTGGCGGCGAGCCGCCGATCACCGAAGCCGGCATGCTTCTCGGCACGCCCGCCTACATGTCACCCGAGCAGTCGCTCGGCGGCGCCGTCGACGCACGGACTGACCTGTATTCATTGGGCGTCATGATCTACGAGATGCTCGCCGGTCGGCTTCCTTTCGGGGGCGTCTCCATGGCTGAGGTTCTTCATGCGCACGTCCACGACTCGGTGCCGAGTCTCGTGCTCCCGGAAGAAGAGGTTTCGTGTTTTCTCTCACTGAAGACGCTTGCCTACCGCTGTCTCGCAAAGTCGCCAAATGATCGGTTTTCGACCACCGATGCCCTTGTCGCCGAGTTGAAGTCGATCTGGCGCGTGGAGATGGAGGAAAGCTACGGACCTCGAACGTCGAACATCGACGTCGATCCGGCGCAGATTAGGGCTGACGTCGCTCTGCGAGCGGGCTCCGGTGCGGCCGCTCCGGCTCCTGGCGCGACATCGACCGCGGCGCTCCCGGCGGATGTGTTGTCGGCAACTGCGGCGAGGAATCATAACGCCTCGACGCTCGTCGTGACGCGCGTGCGGAAACGGCGAGAGGATCCGGCTTCGTCTTCGGTTTCCCAACGACCGCCGTCGTCGTTGCCGTCGCCGTCGTCATCATCGTCGTCGTCGCGGAAGCCGCTGCCCCCGGGATCGGCGAGGTTCCTCATCCAACTCATTGCCCTCAGTCTGAGCGCCCTCTTCGTGGGGTCTGTCGTTGGGGGTCTGACGTCTTGGGCCTTTCTGGACGCTCGGGCCGCGGTGAGCGAGCACCAGGCAAACAACGAAGCCAACGGCGAAGCCAACAACGAGGCCAACGACGAGGCCAACGACGAGGCCAACGACGAGGCCAACGACGAGGCCAACGACGAGGCCATCGACCTAAACGAGATCCAGGGCGCGCGTGAAGACGCGCGCGAGCCCACCTACAAAGCGAATCCGTACGAGTGAAGGGCGTTCTAGCGATTCCTCTCGTCGCGCGCGCCTTCCAGCACGCCCTCCGAGAACGATTC
This sequence comes from Deltaproteobacteria bacterium, assembly GCA_016713425.1. Lineage (GTDB taxonomy): Bacteria > Myxococcota > Kuafuiibacteriia > Kuafuiibacteriales > Kuafuiibacteriaceae > JADJPE01. The sequence continues at coordinate 1,538,756 of JADJPE010000005.1, forward strand.
GACTTGCTTCTCCGTCTTCTTGATCAAACTGCCTACGTGTCGGCCGAGCGCGCGCGCGGTGTCCGGCGATCCAAGGCCGTCGTCAGAGGTTCCGCGGTCGAGTCCCTCCACGAAAGAGTGAAACATCTCACCCAGATCTTCGCCCGCCTGACGTGCTGCATAGGCCACGATCTTCGCTCGCTCCGGGCGGACAGCTTCGGTGTACCCCTCCCGAAATTGGTCCCAAGCTTCTTCATCTGAACCGCCAAATTTGCGCTTGGCCTCCTTCAGGTCTTGCGCCCAGTCATCGAAAGAGAGCGCGTCGGCCTCGATTCGGGCCACGTGTTCGGCACCCAATGTCGCGCCGGCTTTGCGCGGGTCCCGTGTTTCACATCCGGAGGCGAGCGCAACAGCAAAGACCGAGGCGACGGCCAAAGCAACGCGGGTGAAGGGTGGGCGTACGAAGTTCACGGGTGCCGTCTAGTACCACGTACCTCAGCGTCAAGCGCCTATTCCGAAACGGCTCTCGCCCGGTCCTTTGCTGGTCTCCAAATCGGCCTCGAAATCGGCCTCCAACCGGCCACTCGGTCGGTCGCCTCCGTCGATGATCGGTGCGGATTTCGAGCCCGAATCTCGAAGAACCGGAGTAGAAGCAGCAGCGCTCAAGCGGGGCCTCTCGGGCCGTGTGTGTGTTCGCACACCGACGGCCAATGATCATGAATATGACACGTGAGCGAATCAAGGCTTGGCACAACCGAGCCCTGACGGGAGGTACGCGTCGGGAACTGGAAGATCTCCGGCCCACGCACGAACCCACGCGCAAATGGAATGAAAGCCATGAAAGCCACCAGAACTACAAAGACCATGAATCCCACCAAGGGTCGTCGACGACTGCTCTTGCCTATTGTTCCTACTGTTCCGCTTCTATTGCTCGGAGCTCTCGGAGCGTGTGGAGACTATGCGGATCGTGAATTGACGTCGACGACGGATCCGTTCACGAGTGACATCGCCACCTTGCTGATGTTCTCCTTCCAAGGAGAGGTCGTCAGCCAAAACAGCTACTGGGCTGAGCGCTCCATCGAAGCTCAGCTCCTCTACACCATCGGGCAGCTCAACGGCGATCGCTCCGTGGGACGCCTCGACGCCGTCGAGCTCTCAGACATCCGGACGACTCGCGACGAGGATGGCCGGTTTCGGTCTCGATATCGAGCCGTGCTCCCGGTCGCTTGGGGAAGCAAGCGCAACCTCCCGGAGTCATATTCGCTTGTGCTGCCGTTGGACCTCGGGTCGGAGGCAACAGAACACTTCGCTGAGCGCTACGGGAGTGATTGTGCCGATCCATGGGCGCACGATCTCTCGGCCGGAAACTACTGGTACTACTATCGGCCTAACCGTTCCACGTGTCAGCTCGACCCGAGCGACGTGATCCGCACCGTCGCAACCGCCTCGGTCGGCGCGGACAATTCCACGGGCAAGTACCCAGAATACGACCGCATTTGGGAGGATGGCGAGCTCTCGGTCGTCTCGATTTTTGGCAAGAATGAAGACGGCGCCACCACCGACGATGACGCCGGAATCGACGCCTACAACACCTTCGTCCGAATGCTTCGCACCGAGTTTCCCGGGGCCGTGACCACGCCCGCTGAGCTCTCCGCTCGGCCGGGCGTCTCGGCGCCTGATATAACCCTGGAGGTCGAGCTTGCGCCTGCGCGGAAGCTCCGGGTGCATGCGCTCCTCGTCGACAATGTGCGAACCGCGGGACCAGTCTTCGACGCTCGCTACGGAGAACTCTCGACTGAAGCTGATCTCATTGCGTACAACGGTCATGCAGGTCTCGGTTCGAACGTCCGAGCGCTTGCCCGCAAGGGTGTCTTTCGCGCCGGCAAATATCAAATCATCTTCATGAACGGCTGCGATACGTTCGCGTACGTCGACGGAGCCCTGGCGTCGGCGAGAGCGTTGCTGAACCCCGACGATCCGACGGGGACGCGCTACATGGACATCGTGACCAACGCGCAACCTTCGTACTTTGCGTCCAACGCGCGCGCCGATTTGGCTCTGATTCGTGGACTTGTCTCCTATTCTGCGCCGCGGACCTATCAGGCCATCTTCAAGGCGATGGATCCGCGACAGATCGTTGTCGTGACGGGCGAGGAAGACAATGACTACGAGCCGGCGTTTGCGCATTGGGAAGGCTTCGAGGTTCACGGATTCGTGGCCCGCGACGAAGCGTTCCGCTATCAGACCGAAACGTTGCCCGCCGGACGGTATTCCTTCTCCATCGCCGGTGACGGGGACGCCGATCTCTACGCGCGCATCGACGCCCTGCCCACAACGACGGCCTTCGATTGTCGACCCTACGCCGGGGGTTCAGCCGAACAGTGTCCGATGACGCTCGAGACGCCGGGTGTTGTTCATCTGATGGTCCGAGGCTACGCCGATCGATCAAGCTTCGTTTTGACGGGGCGGCCCGATTGACGGTGGCCCTGAGATCGATGTTGGTCATGAGTCGACGTTGGTCATGAGTCGATGTCGATGCCTGGCATCGAACCGAGTGCGCATGGTCGTTCCCGCGACATGAATCCTCGCCCACGGGAACCGACGCCCGGCGCCCGGCGCCCGACGCGCCCAAGCGTGTGACCTGATTCGACGGGCGCCGAACTGTCTTCCCTCATTCGACACGATTGGCTTCTGACGCCGGCGCTCGATTGTGGTTTCCTGGCCCTCGCCGCCCTACGGTCAGTCCAGTCGGTCTGCCTTCAGTGCGGCACGCTCCTTGCGGATGAGGCGGGGCGGGGCTGAAGCCAGGGGAGATGCTCAGATGACTGCGCGAGTTCTTGCGATATGTGTCGTGGTTTTTGGTGTCGGTTGTGGATCGGTTCGTGATGGTGACTTGGGCGTTGGCGACGACTTCGACCAGGACGCCGCCTCGAGCGCCGACGCCGTGCCTGCCGCGGGCGAAGATGGCGCTCGTGGGCCCGATGGTTCGACGGCCGGCGCAAGCGATGGTTCGGTGACGGGCGCAAGCGATGGTTCGGTGACGGGCGCAAGCGATGGTTCGGTGACGGGCGCAAGCGATGGTTCGACGACGGGCGCAAGCGATGGTTCGACGACGGGCGCAAGCGATGGTTCGACGACGGGCGCAAGCGATGGTTCGACGACGGGCGTGAGCGATGGTTCGACGACGGGCGTGAGCGATGGTTCGACGAGTGCCGATGGCGGCGGCGACGCAAGCCTGTGCTCGTCGACGATGTGCGACGTTTCGCGATTCTCCGGAACCGACGACGAGCGCATTCAGCGCGCGATCGCGGCGGCCCTCGTCACTCAGCATCGGACCGTTTTCTTTCCGAACGGGCGCTACGAGCTCCACAGGTCGATCTTGATCGACGCTGCGGATGCGCGGCTGATTTTGCGCGGAGCGTCGCGCGCGAACGTCGTACTCGTCTCTGCGCCGATCACTTTGGATACGATCGTTTCGGGTGTGCCCACGGTGTGTCTCGGCCCGATGTTTCAGATTGATCGAGGGGGTGGGTTCACGCGGATGGATCTCCTCATCGAGAACTTCACCATCGATTTCGGGCGGAATATGACCGATCCGATCTACTTGAACGCAGGTTGTTCTGGGTCTGCGCATGGCGTGCGCGTGGGCAATGGATGGCAAACAGGCCAGCTCCGCCTCAACAACCTAACCATTCTCAACCCAACAGGGTACGGGATCGGCATACAAAACGCCGGCGCCGGGGACATCTCGGCGAACAACGTGGAGATCACGAACGTCTATGTGAAGAACGCGGGCATGGATGGCTTCGACGCAAAGACCCCGGCGGCCGGCAATGAAAATCTCCTGATCGACAACATGATGGTTGATCAGATCGGATTCAATGACGAAGGCAGCGCGGCCGGAATCGACATCCGCTACAATGACTTCACCGTTCGAAACGTCTCGGTCATCACCGAGGCCGAGCGTCAGAATCCCCGCGGACGAGCGTCCAACACCGGCATTCGGATTCGCGACGGAGGCGTTCATCACGGCACCATCCGGAACGTGTATGTCCGCGGCACGGGCCATGCGCTGTTCTTCGAGGGCAAGGCCCCCACGCTCAACACGGATGTCACGATCGAAGACTTCATCGTGAAGCAGTTCGAGGGCACGGGTGTCTACGTTCGAGGGACCCATCTCGTCATCCAGCGAGGATGCTCTTTCTCCGGTGCCCCGAGTTCTCGTTATCTGTACGTCGACCCAGTGAACTCGGATCCCGCCACCAACGTCGTATCGGTTCATAACGGCTACGACGCGACGCTCTGTCCAGCGTATGAGGCGGTTGGATATCACCCTTGATCCGGGTATTCCTGTCGGCCGCGGGGCTGGAGCCTTTCTGCGGTTGATGCTCTAATTTAAGCAGTATTTTCGCTGTTGTAGTCCCTTCCAGCGTGTTAGCTTGGCGCGCCTTGTCTACCAGCGAACATCCCTCGAGTGAAGTGACCCCCGAGTCCGCCGAACCCCACCAGAAGGACGCCTTTGCCGTGCGTGCGCTCGACCGCCAGAGTCAGGTCGCCGCCCCGAGCAAGGGCTACAACGCCGATTCCATCGAGGTGCTCGAAGGACTCGAGGCGGTGCGTCTTCGGCCTGGCATGTACATTGGGGAGACGGACGCCTCCGGTCTGCACCATCTCGTCTATGAGGTGGTCGATAACAGCGTCGATGAGGCGCTGGGCGGCCACGCGACGCTCGTCAGCGTGACGATCCACGTCGATGGCTCGCTTACGGTCACCGACAACGGTCGCGGGATTCCGGTGGAGTGGAAGCACGACCTGAACCGCAGCGCGGCCGAGGTCGTGATGACGGTGCTTCACGCGGGCGCGAAGTTTTCGAACGATTCGTACAAGCAGTCGGCGGGGCTCCATGGCGTAGGTGTCTCGTGCGTCAACGCGCTCTCCGAATGGATGGAGATGGAAATCAGCCGCGATGGCCGTGTCCACTGGATGCGATTCGAACGCGGGAAGCCGGTCTCTTTGCCGGGCACGCCAGAGGCGCCGTTGACGGTGAAAGGCGAGTCTTCGTCTACCGGCACGTCGATTCGGTTCAAGCCCGACAAGGAAATCTTCAGCACGGTGACTTTCAATCGGGAGCGCCTGGCCGAGCGTTTGAGCCAGCTCGCTTTTTTGAACAAGGGGCTTCGCATCGAGCTCACGGATGAGCGCGATCAGCGGCACGACCTCTTCTTGTATGAGGGCGGCATCGTTTCCTACGTGCAGCACCTCAACCGAAACCGCGAGGTCCTTCACAAAGATCCGATCTTTTTCTCGTCGTTGATGGAGGTCGTGGGTCCCGAAGGAATTCCGATTGAGCTCGACGTCGAGGTGGCCCTCCAGTGGACGACCTCGTACGTCGAGAGTGTTTTTTGCTTCGCGAACAACGTCTACAACGACGAGGGTGGCACCCACGCCAGTGGACTGAGGTCGGCGCTCACGCGAACACTCAACGCCTATGCGAACAAAGAGAATCTGCTCAAGGGCGTGAAGGAGCCTCCGTCCGGCGACGATGTACGCGAGGGTCTGACGGCCGTCGTGTCGGTCAAGATGCAGGATCCCAAGTTCGACAGCCAACCAAAGCACAAGCTTCTGAACTCGGAGGCCAAGAGCGCGGTCGAAGGTCTCCTGAATGCGCAGCTCTCGTCGTACCTCCTCGAGAACCCGACGGTGGCGCGCACAGTTGTCGGCAAGATTTGTGATGCAGCACGGGCACGTATTGCGGCCCGCCGGGCGCGGGAGTTGGTGCAGCGCAAGGGTGCGTTCGAGTCCGGTTCGTTGCCCGGGAAGCTTGCAGACTGTCAGGAGCGTGATCCCTCCAAGTGCGAGATCTACATCGTCGAGGGTGAGTCTGCAGGCGGGTCGGCCAAGCAAGGCCGGGATCGGAGCTTCCAAGCCATCTTGCCGCTTCGCGGGAAGATCTTGAATGTGGAGAAGGCGCGCGTCGACAAGATGCTCTCGTCGCAAGAGATCGTCACGCTCGTGATGGCGCTCGGAACCGGCATTGGTACCGAGAGCTTCGATCTCTCGAAGCTCCGCTACGGCAGAGTCATCATCATGACGGACGCCGACGTCGACGGAAGCCACATCCGGACGTTGTTGCTCACTTTCTTCTACCGACAGCTCGCGCCGTTGGTCGAACATGGCCATCTGTACATTGCGCAGCCTCCCCTTTATCGGCTCCAGAAAGGTAAGAAGGAGTATTACCTCAAGGATGAGGACGCGCTCAACGACCATCTACTCTCAGCGGGCACGGAAGGCGTGACCCTCATCGACGCGGCGGGCCGAACCATCGAGGGTGAGCATCTCAAGAACGTGGCGAAGAACTTCCTCCGATACAAGGCGGGTCTAGAGCACGTGGATCTGAGGCGTGACAGTCGGGTGGTCGATGCGCTCATTCGTGGCACGCAGCTTTCGGCGGACGACCTTCGCCCCAAGAGCACCATCGATGGGGCTCCGCCTGTCGACCGCGCGGTGCTGGAGCAGAAGATCGTCCAGCCGATGACGGCGTTCCTCGAACGACACTATCCAGCCGCGAGCGATCGTCTGGTTGTCCGCCTCGATGTGAAGGCGGGTGGTGCGGAGCTCTTTGTCGAGTCTCGCGCCCACGGCGCGCGTCGAAAAACGACCGTCGACGCATCCTTCGTTGCGAGCGCTGACTTCCAGAGGCTCGTGTCCCTGGCCGAGACTTTCAAGTCGTTCGAGGCCCCCTTCAGGATCGATGAAGGGAAGGGGGACGAAGAGGTCAAGACCGAGGACCGAATCGATGACGCGGTTCGCTGGCTGAGCGAACGTGGTGGCAAGGGCGCAAGCTGGCAGCGCTACAAGGGTCTGGGCGAGATGAACCCCGAGCAGCTCTGGGAGACGACGATGGACCCGACGCGTCGTGTGATTCTTCAGGTCAACATGTCGAAGACCGAGAACGAGAACGAGATGTTCGAAACGCTCATGGGCGATCAGGTCGAGCCCCGTCGCGACTTCATCGAGCGGAACGCCCTCGATGTTTCGCGTCTCGATATCTGAGCGAGTACGCAGCGGTAGGTGTGTATCGCTGTTCTCTCACCGAAATTTGCACGGACACTTCCACCCGTTGCACACTGAAGCGGTCGATTGGTGGGTGATTGCACGTGGTCTTCGTCGTGCAAGATCGCTCTGCCCGAGACCGGAGCCCAAGAAGATGCCCAATGTGCCTCCAACCTTGCGGATGATGAATAAACCCGCATCCCCTCGACGAGGGTTTTCTATACTCGAAGCGATCGTTGCCTCGGCCATCCTTGGCATTGGGCTGATTGGGCTCGTGCGGCTTCATTCGGCTTCGATGCATGGGTTGGTGCGGGCGCAAGACACGAATGCGGCGTCCGAGGTCGCCCGGCAGATCGCTGAACGGTTTTCGACCTTGCCGCCGACGGCCCCGGAGCTGGCCAACTGTCTTCCTCCGCCGGCGTCTCCGAGTGGCTGCCGGGCGAGCTACGGCACTTCGGGCGTCCTGAATCCTGTGAAGGGCGGCGCTGATTGCACACGGTGGGTCGATGGTGCGGCGGTGACGGACGTCTCATCAGGCAACGCCGGCTGGCCGCTCCCGGCCGCGACTTTTGGGGACGGTACGCCGTGTCCCGACAATGCGGTCAATTGTCCGGGAGCCTATCGGGTCGACATTTCCGTTGGACCGCATCCCGACGCCGCCAATCATCCGCCGCCGGCGCGCCTGGTGAACATTTGGGTTTGCTGGCGCGATCCGGGTGGGCTGGTCAATGAGTTGTCGACGGTCCGCATGATTCCGGGGGACTTGTGATGCGCTTGAGATCTGAGGCTGGTTTCACGCTGATCGAGCTGATGGTTGCCGTCGGGATCGCGATCTTTTTGACGATGGCGGCCGTGGCTTTTGCGCGTCACGAGACGAAGCTGATGGGGATCTCGACGGATAGGCTCGAGATGCAACAGAGTGCGCGTGCTGCGCTCGATATGCTCGCGGATGATATCGGCCAGGCGGGCGCGGGGGTTGGGTACGGAAACGCCTCGGGGAACTTTGGGTTGGTTACGGATCCCCTCCCCGGCAAGGACAGCTTTGCGGGCGTTCGCATCGACAACTTCTGCGTGGAGTCGGTGGATGGTGTTGGCACTCGCGTGTGTTTCAATCAGGACGGCACCCCGATCGCTTATCCGGGCGCGGCCGATCCCGGGTTTGCGGGTACCGATCTCTCGCTCCAAACGAGCGACATCAATACGGGGGCGCCGAGAATCGCGACGCCTTACACCTTGAGAACCGTCGACATCGGGATCTTGTCGGCCACTGGCTCTTATTCAACGGTCGCTGACTTCGCCTTCGGCGCGGTTCAGACGGGCCAGTACTGCAACGACGGCGATATCTCATTTCGTGATGGCGAGCTCGCGCTCATTCGAAACGATGTTGGTGATGCCGCGCGCGCCATCTTGGTGCAAGCGCCCACGGCGGCTGCGTGTTCGTACGGGCAATGCCTCGGTGGGTGCACGTCATTTACCGTGGGCACGCCGCCCGCGATCTTCTACCAGAATGACGCGAGCGCGGACTCGGCGAACTTTGTCGCGGGCGAGCTGCACGGTGGTCTTCACGCGACGGTTTGGTTCGTCGACGACAGCGACCCTTCCTACGACGCGGGCATCGGTGTTCTGAGGCGTGCCTGGTTTGACGATGCGCGCGGATGTGCCGCGCGCGACTCGACCTGCGGCGATGAAGTCATGCCTTACGTTGACACGCTTCAGGCGACGATCTGGGAATGGGATCAATCGACGCAGACGTGGGTCAACAGCGGACAGGAGATGGTTCGTGACCGAACCGGCCAGCGCCACCGTCTCCGCGTCGACCTCGAGCTGGTTGTGCGCGCCAAGGCCGACAGCCGGACCCCGCGCGATGCGCTACAGCTTCGGCTCGCGCCGCTCTGTGTCCCGAATTTCGGCTCGTGTCCGGCTTCGAAGGTCGATTTCACAGAGCGACAAGCCTATCGAACGAGCATCGAGGTAAAGAATTCCGGCTACATGGCGGTCCAATAAGAAGAGAAGTCGATGAGCGAGGTTAGACGATGAGGAGAAGATCAACCGACCGGCGGACTGACATCGGCCCATGTCCGCGCCAGCACCGAGAGCGCGGATTCGCGCTGATCATTGTGGTGCTCATCGTCGCCTTGCTCGCGGTTGCGGCGGTGACGCTTCTCGACATCGTCAACATCGACATCAACTTCACTAGGCAGAAGCGCGTTCGCCTCCTTGCCGACGCCAACGCCCAAGGCGCGATGATGGAGGTTGTGACGGACGAGCAGGTCTCGCGCAGCCTTCCAGATTACAGCTTCACCGATCAGCGTCACGTATGGGCGGAAGGGAACACCAAGTACCCAGTCGGCGCCCCTTCGGTTGCGCTCGACAGCTCCAACAGCGCTTTCGTGCGAAATGTTGGAAGCCCGCTCGAGGAGACGTACACCGCAGACATCAGGCTGCTCAAATACGGCCCGGTTCAGGATACCGGCGTGGATACGGCCCGTGCGCTCATCTACGAGGTCTCGACGCGGGCCGACGTTCACGACGACAAGGCGTCGCGCGAAGCCCGCTCGGAGGTGTTTCTTTTTCAGCCCGTGCAGAGCGGGCAGCGTATCGCACCGCGTCATGCTCGCTGACGGCCAGACTCTTTTTCGCGCTCGAGACGGCCGGGACCGCTGGGCAATTGCGGGCGACGAATGATACGAAGTGCGCGTTGTGTCGTCGCGCGTTCTCTATTCAGTGCTCGGAAACAGCCAACGTCTCGACGGAGGCGCGATGTTCGGCAATGCGCCGCGAGCCCTTTGGTCTCGGTGGTGTGCGCCGGACGAGCAAAACCGCATCCCCCTCGCGTGTCGGGCGTTGCTCATCGTCGAGCCCAATCGCCGCATTCTCCTCGAGACTGGTATTGGCGCGTTCTTCGAGCCTTCGATGCAAGCTCGCTACGGCGTCGTTGAGTCTCGTCATGTGCTGATCGAGCAACTGGAGGCGCTTGGGCATCCGCACACCTCGATCGATGTGGTCGTGCTTTCGCATCTGCATTTCGACCATGCGGGCGGCCTTTTGGCGGCGTGGCAGCCGGACACTCCGCTCGAGCTCTTGTTCCCGCGGGCGCGCTTTGTCGTATCGCGGGCAGCCTGGGCGCGAGCATGCGACCCCCATGTCCGGGATCGAGCAAGCTATATTCCTGAGCTTCAGTCGCTCTTGGAAGGCAGCGGACGCCTTCAATTCGTCGACGGCGAGGGCTCTGCGTCCGCGGTTGTTTCGGCGGACGCCGTGCTCGGTGATGGCTATGGCTTCCGATTTTCCGATGGGCACAGCCCCGGCATGATGTTGACGGAGATCTTGACGGCTGACGGGCCGATCCTGTTTGCCGCCGATCTGATCCCAGGAACGCCATGGTTGCGCGGGGCGATCACCATGGGCTACGACCGGTTCCCGGAGCACCTCATCGATGAGAAGAGCGCACTCCTGAACGAGTATATCGAGCGAAAAGGGCGAATCTTCTACACGCACGACCCAAAGTGGGCGCTTTCGGCGGTGGGGCGTGACCCGAAAGGCCAATTCGTGCCCGAGGCACCTCAATCGTCGCTTTTTTCGCTGGAGGTGTGACCCTCCGAGCGACTCGCATCCCCAGCGGGCGCGTGCTGGTCGTCCGACGGCAGCGCCTGGGTCTCCCGAGCCCGAGCCGATTTCTTGATGGCGGCTTGGTCAGAGCGATGGCGCGCTTGTTTGAGGTCCTCGCGAAGGGTTGTTTCGAGGCGATCGACCGTCTTCAGCGCATTCGCCTCATCCGGTGGTTCGGGAATATGCAGAAGCATGGCCTCGGCCGCATCGAACGCCGCCCGGCTTAGGTGTTGCTCGAATTCGGCGACAAAGCGAGCCCGCTCGAGCGTTGCTGCGAGGTCGAGCTTCACACCCCAGTGGCCGTCTTGCCGCACGACGAGGAAGCGGCGCAGATGGCTTCGAATCCGCGGGATGTCGAGGCTCTGCCCAACCCGCTCCGAGTTGAAGGGGAGGGGGTTCCGTAGGGTGACCTCAACCGAGATCCGATGTCGGTCGTCGCTTTCCTTCGCCTCGATGTCGATGATTCGATGCGAGAGCGGCTGTGGCGGAAGAGCAAGGGCGAGCGTGCTCGAGGCGCTCAAACGTAGAGCTTCGAGCGCCTCGGCGACCAGCGCTCGGTCCTGGGGAACCGTGTTTGCAACCATGGTTGCGCTGTCATTCGCCTCAAACGCGGTCAGCCAGTCGTCGACGGTACGCATCGACGGCGGCATGCAGGCCGTCAAGCCCAGAAGTCCGACGGCGGCTATCCATCGGGCGAGAACGCTGATCTTCGCGGTGAGTCTGGCGCCGGTCGGCCCTTCGAGGTCACGCATGCTTCTTAATCCTGACTCGAATCTCAGCGCGCTAGCGGGAGGCGGAGCAGAACGCCTCGTAGTCGATCAACGTCGTGATCGTAGGATGCTCGCTGCAGACAGGGCACTCGGGATCTCGTCGAAGCTTCATCTCACGCCACTTCATCGCCAGTGCGTCGAACTGCGCGAGGCGTCCGACCAGGGGTGTGCCCTTGCCCAAGAGAAGCTTCACGGTCTCGAGCACCTGCATCGTCCCGACGATGCCTGGCAACGCGCCGACGACGCCCGCTTCGGCGCAGCTCGGTGCCATGCCCGGCGGTGGTGGCTCGGGATAGAGGCAGCGGTAGCATGGACCGCCCAACTTGGGCGCGAAGACCGAGACCTGTCCTTCGAACTGAAAGATCGAACCGTGTACGTTCGGGAGGCCGCGGAATACGCACGCGTCGTTGATGAGATATCGCGTCTGAAAGTTGTCGCAGCCATCCACGACGAGCTCCCAGCCTTCGTCGAGAATACGCATGATGTTCTCGGACGTGAGGAACTCGCGATATTTCACGACTTTGACGTCGGGGTTGAGATCGCGGATCGCGCGCTCAGCGCTATCGACCTTGGGGACGCCCGCGTCCTCGTTGCGGTGGAGGATTTGCCGCTGGAGATTCGAATAGTCGACGACATCGGGATCGACCACGCCGAGTGTCCCAACGCCCGCGGCCGCCAGATAGAACGCGGACGGTGAACCGAGCCCGCCGGCGCCAACGAGCAGAACCTTCGCGTTGAGCAGGCGTTTTTGGCCTTCTTCTCCGATCTCTGGGAGCATGATGTGGCGCGAGTAACGGATCTTTTGCTCCGAGCTGAGTTGCTGCTCAACCTTCCACGGGAATCCAGCATTCTTCCACGCCCCGAAGCCGCCCTTCATGGATGTGACATTTCGGTAACCCATTTCTTGGAGGGAGCGGCCGGCCAGGACGCTTCTCGTTCCACCCGCGCAGTAGATGATGATCGGCCGGTCCCGGTTGCGTTCGATGTCCTCGATGCGTAGCTCGAGAAATCCCCGCGGCACGGCTTTGGCGAGTGCAATCGAGCCGGTTGCCACTTCCTCGGGCTCGCGGACATCGAGGAGCAGTGTATTCGGATGCGCTTCGAGCTGTGCTCTCGCCTCCTCGACGCTGCACTCCTTCACCGCGGTGCGTGCGGACTGGATCAACTGGTCTTTCGTCAGCTCTGTCACACTCCGTAGCCCACTGAATGAATCCAACGAAGTCAAGATTTGAGCGTTCATGCTGGCCGCGCGGGCCGTTTTAAAGTACCAGCGAGGGCAAGATGAAGACGATCCCGATCGCGCAGATGAGCTTCCCAACGCGGATGATCGTGGGCCCTGGGGCCCTAAAACTGCTTCCGGCCGAGGTCCGAAGCCTCAACGCGAAACGGCCCTTGATCGTTTCAGATCGGGGACTTGCGGCGGCTGGACTCGTCGATCGTGTGCGGGGTGTATTGGCCGAGGAGGGCATCGAGGCCCTGACCTTCCTCGATGTCTCGAAGAATCCCAAGGAGTCTGACGTGCTCGCCGGGACGGCCGTCTATCGCGAGAACTTCACTGACTTGGTCATTGGCCTCGGGGGTGGGGCCGCGATGGATGTCGCGAAACTCGTACGTCTCAAATGCACGCATCCGCTCCCATTGTCCGCCTATGACGATACAAAAGGCGGGTCCGATCGCATTCATGCCAACCAACCGCCCATGATCGCCATCCCCACGACGGCTGGGACGGGGAGCGAGGTCGGTCGATCGGGTGTTGTTTGTTTGCCGCCCGACGATCGGAAGGTCGTGATTTTCAGCCCCCACATGCTTCCGGAAGTCGCACTCCTCGACGCCGAACTCACGCTCGACCTTCCGCCCCGGCTCACGGCGGCGACGGGCATCGACGCGATGACGCACGCCCTCGAGGCCTACGTGGGCCAGGGTGCTCATCCCTTTGCCGACGACTTCGCGCTGGCCGCGCTGGCGCGTGTCGGCCAGCACCTCGAGCGCGTGGTTCGCGACGGACACGACCTTTGGTCCCGCCATGAAATGATGATCGCGTCGTCGATGGGCGCGATCAGCTTCCAGAAGAATCTTGGCGCTTGCCACGCCCTTGCGCATCCGCTTTCGGCGGTTGCCGATCTCCACCATGGACTCGCCAACGCCGTGATGCTGCCGTCGGTCGTTGAGTTCAATCTCAAAGCAGCGAGAGATCGGTACGCGGTTGCAGGCGTGGCGCTCGGCGCGGCTGAGGCGAAGACTCAAGAAGCGCGCGCCGAAGCTTGCCTCGATCGCGTGCGCGAGATCCTCGAGATGACTGGGTTGCCGACCCGGCTCACGAGTGAAGGCGTTACACCTGACATGATCGACCGGATGGTGCCCCAAGCCGTCGAGGACCCAAGCGCTCCCGGAAATCCGCGCTTGCTAACGATGGAAGCGGCCCGCGCGCTCTACGAATCTTCGATGTGACATCCACGCGCGAGCGTGCGCTCAGGGTTCAAGAGGAACGGAGCGCACGTTGTCGTTCCGGTCGGCGGGGTCGAGGATGTCGGGCTCGTTGATCAAGGCTGAAATGTACGTGCTATGCCAGCGGCCGACGATTTGGTCGGCCGGGATGCGTGAGATCATCGTTGAACAACGACCCGCGCGAACGAGCGGCGTTGATTCCCTTGCGAGCACGACGTGCGTTTCGTGGTCGTCAAATCGGTCTTCCCAGTCTGTTGGGTCGACGCGATCGAAGCGGTCCGGTGTGGCGAGGACCTCGTACGCATATTCATACGGAAAAGCGTCGCCGCCGGCGCCGACGTCTTCGGTCCCCTCGTTGCAGACGTCACTTTCGACGACGATGACATCGGCGGCGTGACCGCCCGGGATCGTATCGTGGCTGTGATCGACGAAGACGCGCAGGTCTCGGACCAACAGTCCGCTGGGCGCTGGTTCGAAGATGCGTACGGCGCGGGATAGGTTGTTGCCGGGGATGCGGTCATCGGAGCACCCGCCTCCGCCCCCGACCCAGTCCCAGCAGTCCACCGAGGGTGTACCGAGCACCGCCATCGACAGGTATTCAGGAGTCTCGAGCGCGAGCATCGGACCTTGGATGAGCTGGCAATCCTCATCAGGCCCGAGGAAGACCACCCGACGGTCAACAACAAATCCGCCCTGCCTGGAGATCTCCTCTTCGGAAATTGGGGCCACGGGTGGTTCGTGGGTGACGATGAATGCGATTTCGGCCGTTCCGGCCAGCGTTCCCACGTTGCAAACCCGCCCTTGAGGCTCGAAGCCTTGGGACTCTGGAGACTGCGGGTACGGCGGCTCGATGAGCGTGAGCGAGAAATCAGCATAGCCCCCAAATCGTACGAGGGCTTCGGCTGTGTTGTTGTCGAGGCGAACTTCGTCGGGCGCGGAGTCGACTTGGAGCACGACTTCGGTGATGCCTGAGAAGGCCGCACCGCGGGAAAGGCTTGCCCAGCCCGGCAGGCATTCGCCCGCGCGCAGACTCTGAGCGACCAAAGAGCCACGGACGAGGCTGGCGTTGGCCAGCAGCGTCGAGGACTGGCCATCTACGCTCTCCGGATGGGCCCAAAGGTGAAGCTCGAGTGGGCCGAGGCCGACGAAGTCCTCGTTGCCATGATTGCAGACCATGAACTCAGCTCGATAGAGGCCGTCTTCCGCCGGATAAACCGTGTATTGAGCGATCTCGAAGTCGGCACCGGTGCCAACGCCCACCTCTGCGCGGAAAACGTTGTTCTCTTCGATGCTTTCCAGCACTTCATCACCGGGGTCGATCGCCATCGTGAGCGCATTCTCTCCTGGATGAGGGAAAGAAAGAGCAACAAGTTGGGTTTCGCATTCGCCACTGTAACGCACGTCGAACGTTGATTCGCCGACACGTCGTGTGTTCGCTGGGTCGTCGTCCGAAGTCGTGTCGATGGTGAGTCGAGCGGGATGGTGGCTCGCATGGCGTCCGTTGTTACAGACCTTC
Source organism: Deltaproteobacteria bacterium (assembly GCA_016713425.1). Classification (GTDB taxonomy): domain Bacteria; phylum Myxococcota; class Kuafuiibacteriia; order Kuafuiibacteriales; family Kuafuiibacteriaceae; genus JADJPE01. Next base: position 1,554,128 of record JADJPE010000005.1, read on the forward strand.
ATGGTGGCTATGGCGTCCTGACCGGCGATGCGCGGCGGCAAGGTGGCGGCGGCGATCACGAGGTCGGGTAGCCCAACATCGAAGCGCATTGTTCGGGCGTCCGTATTGTTGTCTTCGAACGCCTCCACGATGCTGTCTTCGTGGTCGACTGCGACCATCAAGCGTCGATCTGGCTCGCCCTCACGCCGCCAAACTGTCGCATCAACGTTCGAAAATTCTTCATACACGCAGTCCCCACCGCCGATCTCTCGCGCGTACGGGCCGCCCAACAACAGGTCGCCTTCGTTCGGATCGAGTTCTTGGGCTCGATGAATCGTGCGAGTCGTCGACCACAGCGTCACGCTTGCCTCACTGTTCGCGCCGCCACGATTGCACGTCCGAACGAGAACGGATTCAAGGCCAAGTGTCCCGCCACCTGCGGCCTCAACGACGCGTGCGAACGTCGCTACGAGATCGACTCCGGCGCTCGGGTGGCGCGCCACGTGAGCTTCGTCGATCGGCGCGCCGTCTTGCGTGAGTCGAGCGATGATATCGATCTCTTCGGGAAGAGGCTCGCCGTTGATGGTCTCGCAGGCGGCGTAATCCTCGCTGTCGGGATCGTATCCGGAGCAGTCGTCCCCCCGAAGGACCTCCGAGGGCGAGTAGGTGAGTTCGTAGGGGGCGCAGTCCGTTGAGCCAGCGAGTCCAGCGAGGTCGTCCGTTCCGACCTCACGTGTCCTGACCTCTCCGTTTGGGCGCTTCTCGCTGAGGCTCAGCGTCAGCGCGAGCCCAGGCGGAAAGTCGGAAGGGGCGGGATCCCCGACGTCAAAGGCTGGGCAGATGACGACCGACACGAGTCCCGGGCTCGCCGGAGGAAGCGCCATCTGGGCGATCCGAGGCTTAGCCGGCTCGATGACCGTGATGCCGGAGGTCTGACCTTGAACACGGTCGTCGATCCCGGTGCATCCCGACCCTACGACCCCGCTCCCCACGACAGCGCTTGCGACGAAGAGCGTACCCGTCATGATGAGGAAGCCACTTCGGTCACAGTCGGAAGGCGCGCTCTCAGAAGGCGCGCTCTCGCGTTTGCTCGGCCGCCGCAAGCGTCCGAAAACCGGCGTTGGCGGGAGGGGACGAATGGGGGTGTCGGCGTGGGCTCGCAAGCGTTCGCGGTGTCGCATCGTTGCGTGCGACATAAGGCCGACCGTCCTCTCTCGTCTATCGGTTCGGCGTCTGAGTGGCGGTGATGTCACGCCGTTTGGTGTGGGCAACACGCGACTTCCCCGCCGCCCTCTACGAGCGTGGGAGGCCGTCCTACTTCACGAGGTCGAAGTCACGGTTTGAGGCGGCCGCAAGTAGCATCGGTCCGCGATGCATTGGAGCTGATCGATCTCGCCACTCGCGGGCGGCTCTCCGCACTCGCGCCCGTTGCAGGCTTCATCGCAAAGACAGCTTCCAAGTCCTTGGGCGTTCGCTGGGGTGCAGAGCCCTTCGTAGCAGAACTCGCCGCTCGCGCATTCGCGCGAAGAGTCGCAGTCACCTGAGCACGCCGTGAACGCGAACGTTGCGCCGGCGGCGAAAGCGATCAACGTCAACACCAGATTCCGGGGAAAGGATCGAAACCATCGAAGCCATCGAAACCGAGTCATGTAGCCTGCCTCCGTATCATCATGCGGCCAGGCGCAAGCCTACCGAGGCTCGGCGCCGCCCGCAAATGCCCATCGCTCGAAAGAATCACCGGCAACAACGAAACCCGAACGACAGGTCGACCGTCGTCGGCAACGCGTGGTTGTCTTCGGTCACGCAGCGCAAGCCGATGGCGTTCGAACGGTAGCTGCCGCCGGCAAGGCCACGCCGCGTGCCCTCGAAGTAGTCGGTTTGGTTCCATTCAGATACGTTGCCTGACAAATCGTAAGCCCCGAGCTCGCTGACGCAGCCCGCCGCCTCCGGCAGGCCCTCGGTGTTGGTTCGGCTCTCGATCATTGCGCCCGTTTCGACGGCGTCTCGCCGGATGGCGTCATAGCCGTTGCAGGTGTCCGGTTCATATCCGTCCCCGTACGGGAAGGTTAGGTCGTTGCTGCCCCGGCACGCTCGCGACCACTCCTCGGCGGTGCAAAGTCGCTTCGTCGCGTTTTCGCAGGCCGCTTTGGCTTGAAACCAGGTGATGCCGCGGGCTGGTCTCGCGAAGCGAGCCGATGTGGCGACTGCGGTCGTGCCGGTTCCGTCTTCGCTGCCGAGGTCACCCTCAAGAATCGACGCCTCGTATTGGTCGATGCAGAAAGCATCAAGCCCGCGGAGCGCCGGAACCTTCACCATGGCGTCGGGGGCGGCGCAGGGTTCGCCGAGCGGCGTCGGGGGTGGCCGGTCGGCTTCGATGGGGCGGTCACCCCCGCAGCCGGTCGTGCTGCCAAACAGGAGGCTCGAGCTCGAAAAGAGAAACAGGCCGCCGAGCAGGGCCGAGCGAGCGTTGGGCACGCCGAGGGCGCGCCCGCGACCGCGACCGCGCCCGCGACGAACGCGGCGCCCGAGTTTCAAGAGCACGAGGAGCGCCGTGAGAGGAAGCCAGGATCCGATCCCCGATGCCCATTTCCCGGAGACCGCACCGACGACCGATCCGGATCGCGCGCCGGATCCCAATCCCAATCCCAATTCCGACCTCGAGCGCGATCGCCACCCCCAGGGCCAGGGCGATCCTGGTTCCGATTCTCGTCCCCATTCTCCGCTCCGGTCGGTGGGAACTGCGACGGCGGAGCAACCGCCACCTCCGTAGAGATAGAAGCGGGGTCCGCAAATCTCGCGCGCAAGCAGTGTGGCCGAAGAGGTCATCGTGAACGGCACGCCGCCTTCGATCGCCGCGCTCACCGTGCTCTTGATCTCGAGCGACCCACCGTTGGGAAGCGGGCACTCGGGGACCATGAGCACCACCAAGTCGTCGACTTCCCCGTGTCGCGCCGAGATGCCGCTGGCGCGGATTTGCCCGCGACCGTAGACACCGCCTTGTCGATCGATCTCCACCACGGCGCCCGTGGGCTCCTCGACGACCTCGAAGTCGACGACGTTGGCGGGGATGTCGGTGCTCATCTGTAGCCCGGTTCCCGGAAGATTGCCCGTGTTTGAAAGAGCATACGCGACGCGAAGCGGGTCGCCTGGGTAGTAGGCGTCAAGGTGTTCGCCACCGCTCGTGCGAATGTCGATGTGCGAATCGAGATCGAAGCGCGGCGAGAAGGTATCGATGCCGACGATGACGTAGGCCAACCCAATCAGCTCGCCGCTGTGTCCGAAGGCGTCCGGCGCTGGCGCGGTGACCTCGACGGTGACGCTTTCGTCGTCGGCTCGCAGGACGGGCGTGATGTCGAATCGGTCGATGTCGGTGCCCGCGACGTTCGTGAGCGGCGGATCGACCGTGTTGATCGTGCGATTGAAGACGTCGTTCGCGGGATTGATGTCGTCGCTCAGCACCAGCGTCCGCGAGCCGTCTGCCCCGATGACGCGGATGCGCTCGATGCCTGACTCGTTGTTGCCGTTGGCGCAGTTCTCAGGTCCGGGATGACAGTCGCCTTCTTGCGCATAGACGGTGATCTGTCCCGACGGCACGCGAGACACCCGAAAGTCAGACAACGTAAGCGTCACGGTCGAGCCGAGCACGGCTTGAAGCCCATCGAAGAGCACGATGCGCCGCGGCGGGAGGCGCTCTTCTTCGAAGACCAACACCACCGAAAACGACGCGTTCGCCACCGTGTGTCTCACCTCGCAGGTTCCGCGCGCCGCGTTGAACGCCACCCCGTCGGAGCATACGCCCGGGCTGGTTGGCTGCGCGTCGCGGAAGACGTCGGCTGCGAAACCGCGAACGCGGTACGTGCCGATCATCGTTCCGCCCGCGTTGGCGATGACGTCGGTAATGTTCGCGCGCACGACATAGAGCTCGACGTCGTCGAACGGAAACGGGAGTGAGGTCTGATGCAGTCCAACGGGGTTGTCTTGGGCGTCTCGCTCGACGCTGACTTTCGTAAATGCGTCGCTCCCGGGGACGGAGATCTCGACCTCGAGGTCCGGCGTGTCGATCTCGTCGAGATCGTGGAAGAGCGATCCGCCGAAGTAGAGGTAGGCCTCGACCAATTGGGCCCGTGCCGGGATACGCCGCGCCGGCACGACAACTTCCGCACCTTCCACTTCAACGCCGTCGACAACGATTGTCTGCAGTCGATTCGGCCGATCTTCGCCTGGAAGATCGTTGACCGTGAATGCGGCCCCGGTCGCGAAGAAGTCCACCAGCCCTGAATAGTCGCGGCGAGCGTCCACGCAGTCGGGGTCGCTTGGCTGGTTGCACAGCGCCATCGCGTCGCGCGAGGACATCGCCATGGTGGCCAAGAACGCCGCCCAAGAAAACCTCGTCAGCCCGATGAGCCGACTTCTTCTGCTAGCCCAGCGACGACCCTGTCGACGCGCGCGCATCACGGACCACATTGTCGGCCCGAGCCTACTTCGGTCAGGGGAACCCCACAAGTTTTCAGCCGTGCGCGGCGAACGATGTTTTGGCTGGTAATTACCCCCTAGAAGCCCCGCATGGTGCAGGAATTTATGCGGTACATGGTCGGATGTTTTGCGTTGGGTTCTGGACTTGACTATATCCCTCCCAATGGTTCGGTCGCAGCTCGCCCAGGACCTGGTCGACATATTTCAGGAAGCGCTCGACGCGTCTCATGCGGGCAAGGCGGTGGAATCTCGTCTGCAAGTCTCGAGCGGCGCAATTCGCGCGGGCCGCCGCGCCATCGCCCTCGACCGTGTGGAGCGGGTCGGGATCGTGGCGGTGGGCAAGGCTGCGCCGGCGATGGCGGAGGCGGTCCCCGACGCGATCAAGGACAAGATGACCTTCGGGGTCATCGTCACGAAGAAGGGCTACGAGCGTCCCGTCGACGGCTTCGAGATTCGCGAGGGCGGTCATCCGGTACCGGATCGTTCGTCCTTACGTGCCGCCGACGAGGTCGTCGAATTGGTCTCTGAGCTCGGTGAAGAGGACCTGTTGCTCGTCCTTATCTCGGGTGGCGCCAGTGCGCTGCTGACGTCGCCGGTGCCGGCGGTTGGGCTCAATGACACCATCACGCTCACCGAGATGATGCTCGAATCCGGGATGGATATCGCGTCGATGAACATGGTCCGTTCGCACTTGTCGCGCGTGAAGGGTGGGCGTCTTGCGGTGTCGGCGGCGCCGGCCTCGGTGTTGACGTTGGCGCTTTCCGACGTCGTGGGCGACAAGCTTCCGGCGATTGGTGGCGGTCCGACGGTGGCCGATCCTTCTCGATATCGGGATGCGATTGCCGCGCTCAAGAAGGCTCAGATCCTCGATGCGGTGCCGGAGAGCGTGCGTGAGTACCTCGAGGCGGGCAACCGGGGTGAGATCCCTGAGTCTCCGAAGCCGGGCGATCCACGCCTTTCGCGTGCCTTCGCCGCGGTGGTGGGCGGACCAAAGACGCTCCTTCGTGCCGCAGCCCGCTCGGCGCGCGCCAAGGGGCTGCGCGTTCGTTGCGCGACGAAGCCGATCGAAGGCCCGATCGTTGACCTCGTCGAGAAGTATATGGCGCGCGCGGGCTCCATGGTGAGGAGCGGGACCGGTCGCGAGGTCTTCGTGGCGGTGGGCGAGCCGACGGTGGAAATTGCGCATGAGCTTCGAGGACAAAAGGGCCGCGAAAAGCTCGGCAAGGGCGGTCGCTCTCAACACATGGCTTTGCTCATGGCTCAGGCGATGGCCGGCGACGAGCACATGGCGTTTCTCTCCGCCGGGACCGATGGAACCGACGGCCTCACCGAAGCAGCGGGTGGGATCGTGGATGGCAACACGATGAAGGAGGCCGAGGCGGCCGAGGTCGACATCGCCGATGCGCTGGCTCGCTTCGACAGCAATACCGCGCTCGGCAAGATTGGCGCTCGCCTCGAGACGGGTCCCACCGACACGAACGTGACCGACCTTCATTTGCTCGCGGTCGAAGGAAAGACTGCGGCGCGGCGCAAGAAGTGAGAACTCGGTGAGCGGGCGTACCGAGCTCACCCTCGAAGACAGCCGCGGTCTCGCCTGGCGAGGATGCTTTCGCCGCGATCTCGACGTGCTGGCTCAGGTCTTCCGGCATGTCGTCGACATCAATCTCGACCGGCTCCGCCGCACGTCCGAGACCATCCCGGAGGTCTGGCAAGCGATGATGCCGGCGACGGTTCGCATCGAACGCTTCTTGAGCCCGTTGGCGGTCCATCTTTCCGTGATGCCGGCCGCCTCCGTTGTCTCGGCGTCGTCGTTGGGGTCGTTGGGGTCGTCGGGGTCGTCGGGGTCGGAAGCGGCCGACGATTCTTCGTTACCGTTCGAATCCATGACGAGCGATCTTTCGGCCGGATTCGTCGTTCGGATCTCACCGTCTTCTGAGCCCTCGGCTTCGGGCTGGGTTTCTTCGTTTTGGCGCGCGTCGCCGGCGCGCCGCGCCTACGAGGTTGCCCACCGAATTCGAGCGTTTGGGCTCGCGGCGCCACGTCCGCTTGGATTCTTGGAGCGCGTCCATTCGCCGGCGCGTTCGTTGAGCTTCTCGGCCTTCGAGTTTGTTTCTGGCCCTTCGCTCTATGAGTTGCGCGAACGGCTTCGGGCGCTCGACGACTTTCGGATCAAGCGCGCGCACATCGACCGGGTCGCCGCCGCGATGCGCGCTCTTCATGCGCGAGGCATGTCGCTCGGCTCGTTTCGGCTCGGACAGTTTCTGGTTCCGGAGCCTCCCGGGGATGATGGCCATGGCCATGGCCATGGCGATGTCGTGATCGTCGATCTCGAGGCCGTTCGCGTGCGTTCCCTTCGTCGAAAAGCGCAGGTGCTGATGCTGGCCGAACTCGAACGCGCATTCGCGCGTCCCGCTGGCTTGACCAAGACGGACCGCATGCGATTTCTGCGCACGTATCTCCTTCACCAGGGCGGCTCGAGCCGCGCCACTCGGCGTCAACTCTGGACCCTCGCCGCCGCTGAGGTTCAGCCGAGCTTCTTGTCCGAGCGGTTGCAGCTCGCGGAGGGTTCCCGGCCCGTGCCCATTCGTTGAAGAGGCGCGGCGCCTGCCCGGTTGGGTGGAGTAGGCGATGGGTTCGGTCGGGCCTTTGGACTCCTTGGCCACTGGACGAAACCGGCGGCCGACTGGTGAAAACACTTATGTGTTGCGCCGCGCTTCGACTGAGCGCGACCAAGGGAGGTGTGAGGTTCGCCGGTATCCTGGCCCCGGCGTGCTGTGCGATGAGAAAGAGGTATGGAGGTCAAAAACTCCCGGGCGCTCTTCATCTGGACGCTGCTGCTCTTTTCGGTTCCTGAGTTCTCGGCCGTCGCGGCGCCGCCTCCGCCACCCCAGACGGTCGCCATTTTGGTGTTGTCAGGCGACGAAACGGGCGTTCCGATTTCGGAGATCTACAGCGCGGCGCGGCGCGCGCTCGAGCTCAACACCGCCTACGTGGTTGCGCCCCTCGATGTCATCGGCATCGCAGAGCGCGAAGACGCGATCCGCGTCTGCGCGGGTCGGGCTGAGTGCTTTGCCGAAAAGGTTCGCTCGAACACGTCCGGTGTCGATGTCCTTCTTGCGACGTCCGTCGATGCGCTTGATACCGGGCTCCTCCTTGGGGTTCGGCTGGTGGACGTCCAAGAGGGCAAAGAGCTGGGCGCGACCGGTGATGAAATCGCGGCCGGGATGTCGTTGCTCGGCGCCATGGAGCGTCAGCTCGCGATGGTGGTGCCCGCGTCGATCTGGGGCAACATCGCAGGGATCGAGGTCGAGACGACGCCTTCCAATGTTGAAGTCATCGTCGGCACTCGAACTTGCGCTTCGCCGTGCGAGCTCTCGCGCATGATCCCGGGGACCTATCCCGTCACTCTTCGAAAAGGCGGATATATCACCTGGACCGGGGAAGTGACGCTCGAGCGCGCGAAGGTCGAGCATCTTTCCCAAGCACTCGTCGAACCCGAAACGAGTATTCTGGAGAGTCCGGTGCTTTGGGCGGGCGTCGGCGTTGTTCTGGTGGCGACGGCCGTGACCTCGTTCTTTCTGCTTCGGAACAACAGTCAGACCGTCTCTCTTTGCATTGCCCGCGACGCGTCCCTGTGTTCTGCCCAAGCGAGCGGACTTTCGCCCATGCCGCGATAGCTACGTCTGATTGCGAACCAAAGCTGAATGCAAGTTAACTTGCGATGATTGAGCGGAGACGGTCTCTCGTTAGACGTCCCATTGAACGTTGGTTGCACTCCGGCGTTGGGACGACGGAGCGAGTTGTTGCTTGATCGCACGGGTCACGCTCGGTGTTAATTCGCCGCGTTTTGGTGCGTCATGTCTCTCTCCCGCGGCCGGCAGCGTTGTATGGCCCAGGCTACGTTCCGCCTGGTCGCCACCTTCGCCGTCCAGTTCAGTCTGGCCCAGTTCAGTCTGGCCCACAGCGCTCCCATCGCTTCGATGCCGGTTCGCTGGCCCAGGAGGTCGAGAGGCTTCCGCGGCTCCTCTCGAACGGAGGGCGTCCGATTCAGGCTCGATCGGAGGCTCGACCGGAGGCTCGAGCGGAGGTTCGAACGGAGCCCCAGGTGGGGAGGTTGGTCGGGAAGCCGGTCGTTAGGCCCCTCATCGGGCCGGCAGTGAAGCCGTTCCCTCCGGCGAACATCTCGGATGCCACGGTTGTTGAACTCGACCGCATCGTTGACCGTTTGCGTTGCGTACTCCCCGGGATTCCAACCCTTCGCACGAGAGATCTCGACGCCCGCGGTCCCGCGATTTGTGAGGGCTGGTTCGAGGGCGACCGGTTTTCGGTCTACTACTCGGGCGTGCCCCCTGAGGTGCTGCCGAAGTTCTTTCGGCTGCTTCAGCGCGAGATCCGTGACGCGCGGCTACCGCTGACGCTCACACTCGGCGGGCAGAGCGTCTGCGTCAACGATGTCAAGGCCGTCAAGCGCCGAGCGCTGGCTCACTTTGCGGCGGAGATCGGCGTTTCGGTGCAAGTTCGCCATGTCCGGACGGACACCCCGTGGCATGAAACTGGTAGGATGCGCCGCGTTGGTGGTGGCACAGAGATCGGCGTTTCCTTGGTGCTTCAGCCCGTGTGCAAGTTGGATCCGGGCTCTACGAGCACCCCGTACTGCGCCATGGAGTCCGCCTATGCGGCTTCGGGAGCGCGCGTTCTAGATTTCGATCACGAGAGCTCCACGCCATCACCGACAGGAGTGTGTGGTGGAAGTTCTTCATGCCCGTTGCGCGGGGCTCGACGTTCACAAGGACACGGTCGTGGCCTGCATTCGAATCGCATCCAAAGGAACAGCGACGCAAGATGTGCGAACTTTCCAGACGACGACTTCGCAGTTGTTGGCGTTGTCTGACTGGCTGAGCGAACAAGAGGTGACACATGTCGCGATGGAGGCGACGGGCGTCTACTGGAAGCCGGTTTGGCACATCCTCGAGGAGTCGTTCGAGCTCGTCCTCGCGAACGCCGCCCATATCAAGAACGTTCCCGGGCGCAAGACCGACGTGAACGACGCGATGTGGATCTCGGATTTGCTCGCACATGGTCTGATCCGAGGCAGCTTCGTTCCGGAGGCATCCATCCATGAGCTACGCGCGCTCACGCGAACGCGCAAGCAGCTCGTCCGTGAGAAAGCCCAGCACATGCAGCGGATTCAGAAGACGCTCGAGGATGCGAACATCAAGCTCGCATCGGTGATCACGGACATTCTCGGAATGACGGGACGCGGGATCCTCGAAGCTCTCATCCGCGGCGAGACCGATCCTGAGAAGCTGGTCGACCGCAGGCGTGGTCGTCTCAAGGCCACGCGAGCTGAGCTCGTCGAAGCCCTGCGCGGTCGCGTCACTCGGAATCATCGCTTTCTTCTCGAGCTTCACTTGAACCAGATCGACGCCCTCGACAAGTCGATCGAGAGCGTGGAGAAGGAGGTCGGCGAGCTGCTGGAGCCCTTTCGAGCTGCCGCCGAGCTCCTGAAGACGATCCCAGGCGTCAGCGATACCGTCGCCGATGTGATCATCGCGGAGATCGGGGTCGACATGTTGCGCTTTCCAACTGCAGGGCATCTCGTTTCCTGGGCAGGTCTCTGCCCTGGCAATGATGAGAGCGCCGGCAAACGTCGCTCCACTCGCGTTCGAAAAGGATCTCCGTGGCTCAAGACAACGTTGGTCCAAGCGGCATGGGCGGGATCCCGTACGCGCGGAACGTACCTGCGTACACAGTTCCTGCGCCTCAAGACTCGCCGCGGTCCTAAGAAGGCCATCATGGCGGTCGCCGCATCGATGCTGACCGCCATCTATTACATGCTCCGAGACTCCGTCCCCTACCGCGATCTTGGCCCCGACTACTTCGACCGCATGGACACGACCAAGGTGACCACCCGCCTGGTTCGCAGGCTCGAGAGCCTCGGGTTCCATGTCGAGCTCAAGGAGGCATCCTAAGCGAAAACGATCGTCATCAGCCGTGGTTTCGTTCTAGACATCGTCACGTTCGGGGATTCGGCGCAGCCGGGGGGCAACGATGAAACCTTGGTGATGACGGAGAACGGCAATTCGGTGGGGCCGAAGGGCCACGCGAATCCGCTCGCTCATCAGACGCGTGCCCGCTTTGCGCGGGGCACGAGCGATGTTCTCTCGCGACTCGATCCGAGGTTGGTGCGCGCAATCGCGACGGACTTCGATGGCACGCTTACGATGGAAGGTAGCGTCGCGATCTGGCCGTTCGCTGCCCGCCAGCTCGCGCGCTACATCAACGCTGGTGTGCCGTGTGCCGTGATCACCGGTCGTGGACCGAGTGTCTTCGAGCTCGTGCTTCGCCCGCTTCTCGAGGCGGGTGCAGATCCTAGGCGGCTTGCGGCGCTCCGCTTCAGCCTCTTCAATGCGGCCAACTACTTGAGCGCTGCTCAGTCGCCGCTCGCGCCGATGCTCGATCCAACGTCGGATGTGATGTCCGACGTAAGGTCTGGCTCGAGCGGATTGGGCGGCGTCGTCTGAGAGACCGCCTTCATCACATCGCGCAGCGACATCCACCACTGCTCGAGCGGTCGGCGATGATCGAGGTCCATGAGGTCCGGCATGCCCTTGATTGCGTGTGAGGTGATCTTCCCACGGTTGAGACCTACGAACGCGCTCGACGAGGTCCCTTGTTTCAGTTCCTTCGTGAGGAAGTCGACGGCGTAGGCTGCGAAGCGTGTCGCCAGAATCCGATCGAACGGCGATGGATTCCCGCCCTGCTGTACATGTCCGAGGATTGCCTGGCGAACATCGTACAAGCCTTTGCCTTCTTCTTCGAAGAGGCGGGCGAGAAAGTCGCTCGTGTATTGCGAGTTTGCGCACTCGTTTCGGATCATGAGATAGAGACGACGTCCAGCCTTGAAGGCGTTGACGATGCGCTCGACGTCACGCTCGAGACCCTTGAGCGAGATTCCGCGCTCAGGAAGATAGATTCGCTCTGCGCCGCCCGCGAGCCCGGCCATCAGCGCTAGGTATCCGCAGTGGCGGCCCATCACTTCGACCACGAAACATCGGTGCGCGGCCATGGCTGACTGCTTGATGCGATCGAGTGCTTCGACGATGACGTTGAGGGCGGTGTCGGCGCCGAGGCTGAGGTCGGACCCCGGGAGGTTGTTGTCGATGCTTGCTGGAACGCAGATCATGGGCATCTTGAACGCCGGATACTGCTCGCGCTCCTTGTAGAGCCGATGCACTGTTTGGTAAGCAACCCAACCCCCGATGATGATGAGGCCGTCGATCTGGTGGGTCTCGAGCGTTCGGGCGACTGCATAGAATTGCTGGAGCTTGGGCATCTTCCGGTTGGCGCCCAGCTCAGCACCACCGAGGGCGGTCCATCCTTCGACGTCGCCCCAGGAAAGCTCCTCGATGTGCCCTTCGATGAGCCCCGCGAAGCTCCCGCGGACGCCGAGCATCGTATGGCCACGATCGCGCCCCAAACGGACCGCCGCGCGGGCGGCGGTGTTCATGCCCGGCGCAAGGCCGCCACCGTGGATGATCGCAATGCGCCTTGGGCGGTCGCTCGGCTTCACGCTTGGGAGTGCTTCGGCCATCGCTTGAAAGATCTGATTCATTTCCCCAAAGGCTTGCCCGCGAAGATTCGCGGCCTCTTCGTATCGGCCAGTTTCGATCAAGTTGGCGATCGAGCGCGTCTTCTTCACGCTCTCCACCAGCGGCTCACGGTGGACGCGATTACATCGAACGCCCACCAGTTGGGGCTCGCTCTCGGGTGTGGCCGCCACGATTTCCTTCACCGCCGCGTGGCCGACCAGCGTGCTCATCCAGCGGTCGTAGGCGCTCGGCGTGCCGCCGCGCTGGACGTGTCCGAGGATCGTCACCCGCGCATCCTCACCGAGGCGTTCCGCGAGGACTTGGCATACATACTGACTCGTGATCGGCTTGCCCGCGCGATCCCGGGCGCCCTCCGCCACGATCACGATGCTGTCGCGTCGCCCGGCCGCGCGTCCGCTGCGCAGGAGCTCGCACATGCGCTCTTCCCACCCGTCGGCGGGCGGATACTCGGGGATGAGCACGTAGTCAGCGCCGCCCGCGATCGCACTCGTCAACGCAAGATAGCCGCAGTGGCGACCCATGACCTCAACGACGAAGCTCCGTTGATGGCTGGCGGCCGTGCTCGAGATCGCGTCGATCGCCTCCGTGATGCGGTGGAGGGCTGAGTCGGCCCCGATCGTCATATCCGTCCCGACCATGTCGTTGTCGATCGAGCCGACCAACCCTACGACCATGAGCGCGGGATGGGCTCGTGCGGTGGCCTCGTCGATTTCGCCTGCGGCCACGAGTTCCTGGAGAAGCTCGGGCCATTCGTGGCGAAACTGGTCGGCGCCCGTCAAGCTGCCGTCGCCGCCGATGACAACCAAACGATCGATCCCGTGCTCGAGCAGGTTTCGCGCCGCTTTCCGGCGTCCGTCTCGCTCCCGAAAAGCAGCTGAGCGCGCCGTGCCAATGATCGTGCCGCCTCGATGCAACACGCTCCCCACGTCGTCCCATGAGAGCGCGCGGATGCGAGGCCCGCCTTCGACCATGCCGAGGTAGCCTTCGTAGATGGCGTAGACACGAAGACCGTGGCCGATCGCGGTGCGCACGACCGCTCGGACCGCCGCATTCATCCCCTGCGCGTCGCCACCGCTCGTCAAAACGCCTATGCTGGTCGGATGCTGCTGAGCCATATAATGGCCTGCAGAAGCGCACGACGACGCGCTCAAATCAAGGTGCTCTGAGCGTGCGACGCATCGACATCGAGGCAAACCACGTGAGGGTTGTCCGATTGACACCCAGCTTGCCTGATGGACAACGGGCGGCGGACGCGTTCGACTCCCATCCGGAATGAAGGCGACTCTGCGGGTGGGCGTTGTCGCGGCCGCCGTGGCGACCACGGTCGTCGCGGCGGGTCTCTTGGGTGCGTGCGACGATCGATCGGGGGGGGAGGTCTGCGGTGCGTCGGCCGATTGCCCGTCCGGGGCTTCCTGCCTTCTCGATCTGAGTCTCGATCGCGCCTATTGCACGTCGCGGTGCCGATCCGACGACGATTGCCCGACCACCCGCGTGTGCGGCGGTCGCGGTGAGGACACCTGGTGTGTCGAACGTGTCCGCGACTGTGGAACCCGTGATCCCTGCAACGGACTCGACGATGATTGTGACGGGATGGTCGACCGCTCCGTCAGCGATTCACTTGCTGGCGGCCGGGTCGAAACGGTCTGCGAAGACATTGAAGGTTGCCTCGATGACGACCTCTGCGGCGCGTTCGTCTGTACCGCACCGCCTGACGGCTCGACGACCGTGTGTCGCGCTCCGGCCGTGCCGAGATCGAGGTATGGGGCATCGTGCACGCTCGATGACGAGTGTCCGAACGGCGAATGCGCGTCGGGCACATGTTCAGCGTTCTGTCGGCCGGGCACCGATTGCGGGACGGACCGCATTTGCGCGGAGTACGTCGGGGCCAACGTCAGACCTCGACGCAATGTGTGTCAGCGCGCGTGTCTTGTCGACCGCGACTGCACGTCGCCCGCCGCGTGCGTCTGGCGCCAGGTCTACGAGTCGGCGCCAGAGCATGCATCGGTCTGTGCCTTCGTCGCTCCGAACCGAAAGCCGCTTGGCGTTGCATGTACCAACAACGTGGCGGATGAAGGTGATTCGGAGTGCCAGAGCGGCCTTTGTCGTGGCCGCGTATGCACGCGCTTCTGTCAAGGTGCGAGCGATGATTGCCGCGACGTGGGCCCCGAGTTTGCGTGTGAGCCCACGGCGCTCTACTACGGGACGCTCGAGTTCCGGCGGTTCGTATGTGTGAGCACCGCATCATGATGGGGCGAGGTTCGTCGTTGTTCTTCGTCGCGTTGACGGCCACCCGTTTTTGTCTTGGCCTCGGCGTCCTCGGGACTGGAGTTGCCGTTGGGGGCGCGGTTGGGCTTGGGTGCGCATCGTCGCACGCGCGGATCACGGAGCGGCGCTACGATCGTCCGAACCTCGGGGAGATTCCGATCGAGTCGATCGATGTTGCCGTTGTGATCTCCGGTCCGCCGCGTTCCGCGGGGCCTCGCCTCGACCCGCAAGATGCGTTTCCGCCCCCCACGCTGGATGAGCCGTTGGCGAAACATCGGCGAGATCGCGAGTTGGCGATGGAGGCAGCGGTGATCGCTTCTTCGACAACTTCGCTTGCCGCACTTGGCTACGATGCGCGGCAGGCTCGCTTGCCTCCCACCGCCACCTTGAGGTCGCTCCTCGCAACGAGCAACGCCGACGCTGTCTTGGTGCTCCGCGGGGTGCCGTTCGATCGCTTTTACGTCCACTCGGAACACTCCGAACCCCGATCGATACGAACATCGAAAGGGCTCGCGCTTTCGTCCAACGTTTCGGCCCCGGCGGCGCCCGTCGCACGACGGGGTCTGCTCATCCTGGGTCAGGCCTTTCTTTGGCGCCGTGTGGACGGACTACGCCTGTTTAGTCGACAAATTCCTGACTTCCCTGAGTTCGGACGCATTCTGGAAACTTCGCGCTTTCTTCGCTACGGCGCGATCCAACCAGAAGTCGTGCGCGACGGTCGCGATCCTGATCTCGATCCTGGTCTCGACCCTGGCCTTGGTGCCGCTGGTTTCGTCCGCGAGATGCTGCGCGATCTGCCCGCGCGCCGAGGAGATCCACGCGACCTCGGTACCGGCCCACGTGAGGATACGCGCACGTCGACCGCAACTTCACCGAACCTGGATCCGGGGTTGGATCCGGGCTTGGATCCGGACCTCGATCCGGGCTCGCATCCGGGCGCAGAAGGGTCCGACGAATGGTCGATGCGTTTCTTCGACGAAAGCCACGTCACGCTCGAGTTCTTGGTGGGATGGTCGGCGGAGACGATCGGGGGTGATTTTTCTCTTCCGGGTACGTCCTTGGATCTTGCGACGGGAACGCTCGCTCCCAGCGGGCAGGTGCGGTTTTCGCTCCGCGGGGCCCGCCTGGGAACCAACGGGCTGGTTACGTATGCGGAGGCCGGGCTCGGCGTCGTCCCCAATCGATTCGAGCGCCTCTACTTCGCCACCGACACGATGGACGGCATCGTGGCCACCGACGGCGTGGAGCGGCTCGCGTTGGGGTCGTCGCACATCTTTGGCGTGGGGGCGGGTATGGGTGCGGCGCATCCGGTTTGGCCGTCGATTCTTTTCGTCCCAACGATGGGGATCTTCGCCGACCTCTGGCTTCTCGATCCGCAGTCTTCGACGGGCTCGTTGTCGGATCGGAGAGTGCGAGTGGGCCTCGAAGGCCTCCTGAGCGTGACGTATGGGCTTGGCACGGGCGACCCCGTGTTCGGACGCCTTTATGGCGGCGGCCGCCTGGGGTGGGACTCTGGGGGTCCCGCGTTCGTTGGGGTGACGGCGGGCGCAGCCATCGGCGTCGCCCTGTGAGCTGTGCCGGTCGCACTGGAGCAGGTTGCGCCGCGAGATCATCGAGTCTCGGGCGGGCGTTCGATCAAGCTTCCGACGCCGACCGCCGTGAAACCGCACCAATACAGCAGAAGGAATGGGATCGAGCCCCAAAGCCCCGAATGCACGGCGTACAGGATCGAGCCGGCGAGATAGAATGACAGCCCAATCTCAATCGCGATCACGGGCTCGTGCCTTAGTCGCCGAAGTCGCGACAAGATCTCGTGTCCGATGTACTCGAGATGCTCGAGGCGTCCCACGTGACCAGCCTGACCAGCGTGATCAGCGTGACCAGCGTGACCAGCGTGATCAGCAGGGTCGATCTCGTCGACCTGGGGGAACGGGATGAGACGTGTCGTTGAGGGATGGGTGTCGCGTGCCGAGTGCCCGGTCTTTGGCGTGCGGACGAACTCCGAGCGTCGTAAGCGAAGTCCCATGACCACATGTATCGCGTTGGATAGGCTCATACCGGCGCCGACCGCGAGCGCGAAGAGGATCTCGAGCGGGCGAGGCCAAGAGAGCCCGGCTTCGGTGCGACGCGCGGCGACGAGGTAGAAGATCATCATCGCGATCGATCCCGCGGCGAACGTTGCGACATCGAGCGCGCTGAGAAAGTCGGCACCCCCGGGCACCCGCCATCCAGTCCTGTCGCGCGCGAAGACGGAGATCGGCAAGAGCACCGCGAGGAGTGCCATGATCACGTAGGCGACGTTCTGCAGGAGGTGTATCGTGGCATCGATTCGCACGCCAAGGTCGAGACCACGCGCCCGAAGAACGGGCCCCATCATGAGCCGCGCGGTCTCGACGCTCCCGCGCACCCAGCGACCTTGCTGGGTACGAAAAGCGGACCATGCTTCTGGGAGCTCGGCCGGCGCGACGACGTCGTGGAGATACTCGAGACGCCATCCGAGGAGCTGGACGCGGTAGGAGAGGTCGAGATCTTCGGTGAGCGTAACATCTCGCCAGCCGCCTGCCTCCTCGATCGCTCGTCGTCGCCAGACGCCCGCGGTCCCGTTGAAATTGAACCATCGTCGAGCTCGCGCACGCGCGAGATGTTCGACGGCGAAGTGTCCGTCGAGAAGGATCGCTTGGGCGCGCGTCAACCAACGGCGCCGCCGGTTCAGGTGCCCCCATCGTGCTTGGACCAGCGCGAGCCGAGGGTCGGCGACCAACGTCGGAATGGTGCGCAACAAGAAATCGCTCGGGGGTTCGAAGTCGGCGTCGAAGATGCAGATGAGCTCGGCACTCGTCGAACGCAGAGCTTCGTCGAGTGCGCCCGCCTTGTAGCCGCGACGATGAGTACGTCGGGAAATCCGAATGCGCGGACGTGACATCGCCTTGCTCTGCAGTTCTGCGCCAACGAGTGAACGAAGGGTGGCT
Organism: Deltaproteobacteria bacterium; assembly: GCA_016713425.1. Classification (GTDB taxonomy): domain Bacteria; phylum Myxococcota; class Kuafuiibacteriia; order Kuafuiibacteriales; family Kuafuiibacteriaceae; genus JADJPE01. The sequence continues at coordinate 1,571,427 of JADJPE010000005.1, forward strand.
TCGATGACCGACGTCGTAGTGTCCGTCGAGTCATCGAGGACGACGATCTCGAGGCGGCCTGGGTACTGGAGTCGAGCGGCCGCCTCGATGGCGCGCGCCGCAACCTTCGGCTCATTGTAGACGGGGAGATGGACGGCGACGTCCGGCCACGTGATTTCCGGCGCCGGCGCCGGCGCCGGCGTGGGCGTGGGCGTGGGCGGAGGTGGGGGAGGCGTGCTGCATGTGGGCGATCGACGACGCTGGGAACCGACCACGAGCGCGAGTCGATGGAGACCGAAGAGTGCGAGGACCCCGAGGAGGCCGAAATAGATTATGAGAAGCGCCGACACCATCTTGGGCTCGACTCCGTCGTTTTGTCCGTCTTGTCCGTCTTGTCCGAGCTCTGGTCTAGGCGGCTGGCTGGACGCGTCTGCCGAAGCGTCGCCCGTTTTTCTGTGCTTGCGCTGGTCCGCATTCCTTCCGCCCATCTAGCGATGTTTTGCGCCTGGCGCTCAAGCGATAATCGTCGCGACTCGGGGTTACTATGATGGTCCGCCTGTCTCCTTTGCCTGGCCGGACGCAAGGAGCGACAAGTCGGTCCTAGGTTCGTTGACTGGCCTTCCGCTGACTGATTCTCTTGGCGCGTGCTCCGGCGATCGAGAGACCTGATCCGGTCGGCTCAGGACCTTGGGGGGGATGGCGATGGCGCCCAGGCTAGCCTTGGCGGCGCTCGCCGTGATGGTCAGGAGGGCGAGGCGATGTCCAAGACGCAGAGCCGGCTGCGCGGCAGCGATGGGCTTGGCGGGTTTCGAGAGCACACGCCTACGCCTCTTCCCACGATGATCGGCGACTACCAGCTCATCGCCCGAATCGGTGGCGGAAGTATGGGCGACCTCTACTTGGCCCACAAGATGTCGCCCTACGGCTTTGTCCACCGCGCCGTCATCAAGAGAGTGAAGCGGTCACGTGGCGACTACAAGAGCTTGCAGAGGATGCTCCTCGATGAAGCGCGCGCGACGGCGTGCTTCCACCACCCGAACCTCGTTGCGATCTATGACGTGGGTGAGTACCAAGACGGAATCTATCTCGCCATCGAGTACGTTGCAGGGACCGATCTTCGTCACGTGAACACACGTCTTCGGACCCGCAAGGAGGCGCTTCCGTTCGAGGTTGCCGTGTATGTCGTTGGCGAAGTCCTCCGTGGCCTCCACCACGCGCACACCGTCAAGGACTTCGAAGGTCGACCGCTCGAGATCGTTCACCGCGACGTCAATCCGGCGAACGTTCTCATCTCGTACCACGGGCATGTGAAGCTGGTGGATTTCGGCGTGGTGCGAATGCGCGACCGAATTCAATCACCCACCGAACCCGGTTTGGTCAAAGGCAAGTATGCCTACCTCGCGCCCGAATACATTGCGGGCGAGCCCTGTGCCGTGCAAACGGATGTGTATGCGGCTGGCGTCATGTTGTTCGAGCTGTTGACGGGCCGAGAATGCTTCGCCGGTGATTCTGCGTATGAGGTGATGTGGAAGATCGTGAATCGCGGCGTCCCGCTTTACCGGCTCGAACGCGAAGGTGTTCCGGAGGATCTCGTGCGGATCGTCGAACGCGCGACGCACACGGTGCCGGAGCGACGCTACCAGACCGCGCAAGATCTCGCGAATGCGCTCGAGGCTTGGCTGATTCGGAGCCGACGACACGCGACGGCATGGGTTCTCTCCGTCTTCTTCACACGGCATGGGCTCTACCCAGATCCGATCGAAGAGGTCCAATCCGGCGTTGTCCCGCTGGCGCTCGCCGAGCAAGCGCTCGAACAAGGAGATCGCTCAAAGCGAGAGCCGGAGTTCATCATCGAATCTCCGGTCGACCTCCAAATCCCGCGTCCGATCTCGCTCGACGCAACGCCGGCACCGCTTCTCGCATTCGCGAAGACGCCCGACGACTCCAGGGATGACTCTGAAACGCCGCCATTCGACCGGCTCTCCTCCCAATCATCATCATCGTCATCGTCATCGTCATCGTCGGCATCAGCCCTATCCTCGTCGTCATCGCCCGAGCCGGGTGCTCGGGCACCGCTGAGTGACGACATGGGCGGACTGGCAGCGCGCCCATGGTCGTCGATCGCGACAACCGATCTTCCCCAACCTCCCCAGCCCAGCCCAGAGGACTTGAAGCAAAGCGTCGCCGCCGCCGGTGCGCTGCGTCGAGACGTGACCGAGCCGGACCTTCACCCACCGATTGCCTCCGACGTCACCGACAATGGACGTCTTCATGATCCAGCCGAAGGACGTGCGAGGGCGTCGTCTGGGGTGATCAGCACGGGCGCGGCCGGTGTCGGGGCGCTGGGTTCAGCTACGGAAGGTTTCGGTGCGACGCCCACTGCACCGGGCTCCGACGGTGCGGCAGGCGTCGATGAACCTGAATTGACCGTCCACGTGGTCGCCGAGCCCGGCCACGGGATGGGGGTGCAGGTCGATTCTGAGCCTCGGTCCGAAGCCGGTTCGGAAGCAGCCCCGGAAGCAGCCCCGGAGCCAGCCCCGGAAGCAACGCCGGAAGCGGCCGAAGAGGCAGCCACGTCGCGTTCGGCGGAGCCGGCGTGGATCGATGCCGCGAGCGATGATGCGCTCAAGTTCGAGGAACCGGTTCTTTATTCGAGTCTTCGCGAAACCCTTCCCTCCATGAGGGCACCTCGGATCGCGAGGCCGGTGCCCGACGTATCGACGCCTGAGATACGCGAGGTCGGTGGACGATCTGGCGGCTGGACGTCGACATTCGAAGCGGAGGACGACACCGGGGCGCGCCCAGTGCCATGGTCAGGAACCCTCGAGACCGTGCCGGCCGTCGAAGTCCTCGCCAAGTTGATCGAAGAGGCGGCGAGTGGCGAACTCGAGCTCCGCTGCGGCCTGATCTGGAAGCGCGTTCGCATCTACAAGGGGCTGCCGATGTCGATCACGTCCAACATGGGCATGGAGCTTATCGGGGAACATCTCGTCAAGGCGCGGATCGTCTCGCGACGAGACCTAGATCGGGCTCTGCATGCGTCCGAGGTGGAGTCCGGGTCGCTCAGCGACAAGTTGATTGAGTTCGGGCTCATCGATCGCGCTCTCCTTGAGGCAGAACTCGGCAAGAACCTCGGCGCTCGCCTCGATGAGGCGCTCGAATGGCGGTGGGGAACCTTCGACTTCGTTGCGCAAGACATCACCCCGCCTGATATCCTCCCGCGGCTCGACTTCAAAGCTATCCTGGAGAACGCGCGGACCCGACGCGCGGACTCGGACGAACGGGCTCAGGCGGCCGCCGCGTTGACGCCAGAAGCCGGAGCGGATCGGGCGGAAGCCTCCGGTCCAGAAGGCAAACTCGAAGAGGCGCTCAAGTACGCCCGGACGATCGCCGACGGCACCGGCAAAGGGCGAAAAGACAAGCTCGGTTCTTCGTCCACGAAGCCGGTTCGATGAGTCGCGGGCTGACATCCCCTTGAGTGCGGTCGGCTGACTGAGCCTTGCGGTTACCGGCCATGTACATCGGCCATGTACATCGGCCATGTACATCCGGCCATGTGGATGGCGGCCGCGGTGGGCGGTCCCGGAGACGGGGCGCGTCTCGCATCGGTCGAGTGCCGTATAGTCTCGAGCGCGGCCTTCGCCGAGCGTGGCCGCCATGCTCTGCCGCCGCGCCTGGTATCGCGCACTTCAGTTCGCCCTCGTCGTCTCACTTGCCGTGCTCACCGGATGCGGAGAGGACGATCCAGCCGCTGGGGCGGGGTTGAAACCTGACGCTGAGACCGATCGCGTGCTCGATGGCGCGATATCCGATGCCACCTCGGTGCCTGTTCCGGACGCTGCCAACTTGGGTACCGACGGATCGACGGCCGACGTGGAGTCGCCTTCGGCCCTTGATGGAGGGAACGGCGACGCGGGTTCGGAGGGGCCGGATGGCGGCGTGGTCACGGCCGACGGTGGCGTGGTCGCTGATGATGGCGGCGTGGTCACGGCTGACGGCGGCGTGGTCGCTGATGATGGCGGTGTGGTCACGGCTGACGGCGGCGTGGTCGCTGATGATGGCGGTGTGGTCGCCGATGGTGGCACGCCCGCGGAACGGGTCGCGGTCCTTGACCTTGGATTGGTGAGCTTGACGGACGGTTTTTCGGATTCGGTGGAGTTCGATCTACCGGATGATTTGGCAACTTTCACGGTAGTGATCGATGGTTCTGAGAACGACTACTACATCGTGAGTCGGCTTGAAGGTCCGACGGGTGTCTTGGTGACCGACCAAGAGAGCGGTGATTTCGGATTGCCGCCGTTCCCGGCCCAGTACAACAGCCCAAACCGCGTCGTTTCACAACGCGAGGGTATTGGAACGGCGTTGTTCCCGAACAACCCGAGCGTGTCCGTTGCCGGGGGTCGCTACACGATGATCGTGGCCGGGGTTTCGGCGGCGAACCAGTCGCCTGTCAGTGCGACCGTTCATGTGCGGGTGTTGTCGAAGGTTGGCGACACGTCGCAGGGTCGGCTTGATTTGTCGCTCTATTTTTCGGGTGCAGCAGGCCTCCAGGCAGACAACGCGCCCACGTCGAGCCTCGTTTTGGGCGCCATTGAGCAGCTCCGAGGGATTTATGCCGCGGCTGGCGTGGAGATTGGCACGATCGCCTACTACGATGTTGATGCGCGTTTCCGAACGATCGCCTCGATGCAGGGGGCTGGAAACGACCTCAACCAGCTCTTTCAGCAATCGGCAGGACATGGACCGGGCCTTCACTTCTTCTTTGTCGATCGAATCGAGAACCCCCTCGGATTCGGAACGATCGGTGGGGTGGCCGGTGGGTTGCCTGGGCCACCGAGGAGTCAAGGTTCAACCGGCGCCGGCGTCGCCGTCGCTGTTGGTTTCGCGAACGACGACCCGGAGCTCTTGGCGCACGTGATGGGTCACGAAGGCGGTCACTGGCTTGGGCTCAGCCACACCCAGGAGATCTTCTTCTCGATCGAAGACCAGCTCCCCGATACCGTGACGGGCCAGGCTGGAAGGGCGAACTTGATGTACCCGGAGGCCTCGGCGAGTGCGGGACACCAGATCAGCCCAAATCAGGCTACCGTGATGCGATATCACATCGAGACGGTGAATCCGTGAGCGCTCATGCCCTCCGTGCCCAAGTGCGAGTGCAAGCCAGAGAAGAGCATCGAAGGAAAGGGATGAATGTCATGGGTGTTTCCCGTGTTCGGACGCCGGTCGCCGGTCTGTTTGTTTGCTCGACCACGTTGTTCGCAGCTTTGTTTGCTCATGCGGGTGCATCACCGGCATTCGCACGCGGATCTGGATCTGGATCTGGGTCTGGGTCTGGATCTGCATCTGCATCTGCATCTGCATCTGCATCTAAGTCGGCGCAGCCCGAGGCCGAAGCGATGCCGGGGTCGGCGTTGGCGCCGGTCACGCATCCGCCTAGGGTTCTTCAGCTTCTTGGGCTCATCGACCAATTCGTCGACAAGGCCCAGCTGATCGAAGCGGGCGCCGATGCGGCCGGCGATACTCTGGCGCGGATTGCTGAAGACACCGAGCTTTTGGCATACCCCCGCATTCGGGCCGCCGCGTATCTCGGGGCCTTCGACAGCAAGAAGACACGCGCGCGGCTGCGCAGCATGGTCTTCGACCGCACGATTCAGCCACTGGAAATCAGGATCCAGGCGATGCGCTCGATGGCGTTGCTCGAAGGCCGAGGCGCATCGGAAGTGCTCGTCACCTTGCTTGCGAACGAAGAGCGGGAAGTGCGCGCGGGCGCGGCGCGCCTGCTCGGCAGGCTGGGCGAAGCGGAGATCCTGCGTAAGCGGTTGGCGCTGAATCTGGAGCCGGATGCGTACGTGCGCTCGGTCCTCGTCCAGTACGCGAGCCAGAGCGCGCGATAGCGTTGCGATGCCGGCGGGCCCCCGTCCTCGGCCCGAACCTGGCGTGAGCGCGCTCCGGCCTTCCAGACGGCGGCTCGGCCCGGGCCAGCCCGAATCGGCTTTGACGGGCTGTTGATGGGCTGCTGCTGGGCTGCTGCTGGGCTGCTGCTGGGCTGCTGCTGGGCTGCTGCTGGGCTGCTGCTGGGCTGCTGCTGGGCTGCTGGGCGGGGACAAGGGGGGTCTGAATTCGGCGGGGCAGCCCTCTGGGTCATCCGCGAGCCCGCCGCCCAGGCGTGATCGCGTCGATCCGCGTCGATCGGCCAAGTACCGACTTGGCAAGCCGTGGTTGTCCGCCTACGGTCCCGCCCGTTGTGGCAGACGATAGAGCCTACCGACTGATGCTGAACTTCAACCCCGAACGCGAGAAATACGTCGCCCGGGTGCTTGAGCTTGGAATTGAGGCCGAAGGCGACAGCCGCGCCGAGGCGCTCGCCGCGGCCGAAGGAGAGGTCGAGACCCGCGTGGCTGAGCTGGTGCAGTCGGGCGGTACCTTGGCGCCGTTGGCCACGCCGCTCGTTCCGGTCGAGTCCATGACGCTCGCGCTGAATCCGATCCTGCGTCAGGACCTCGCGGCCCAAGCCGCTCGCCACGGACTCACCGAGGAGGCGCTGGCCACTCAACTCCTTGCGCAGGGACTCGGCTGGCTCGAGGGCTTGCAACGTGCGCTCGGCGGGCATTCGGCAGAGCGCTCGAATGCATCGGGTGAGCGTCCCCGTCCGCAGCCCGACTCCGCGGCCGAATCGCGAGGGCCGGTGCGTCGAAAGCGTCGCGAGGGCTACCATGGCGACCTCGAAGACAAGGCCAATTTCATGGACTATGTGCGGAATCTGGAACGTGGTGCTGGCCGCAATCGCGGCCGCTAGGCTCGCGGATTCGGCGGCGCACTGACGCATGGCCGCGCATCAGCCACCGATTGGTGGCGGACGCGAAGGGCCCGTCCTATTTCAGCATCACAAAGAGCTTTGACGAGGCGACAATTCGTCCCGCGTCCTCTTTCTGAACCTGCTTGTAGAAATCGCAGGCCATGCAGTTTGCGAGCTTTGCCGCGTAGGAGCCCTGCACCTTTCCGCCACACAGGGTTCCTGTCATCACCCAACAGGCTCGACCGCCGTTCTGGCCTCCGTGGACGCCCGCAAGCCGTCTTTCGGTGGCGGCCGGACACACGCCCAACTCCTTGACTTTCGCGCCTCCGACCTCACGGCCACACTTCTTAATCTGCCAGCAATTCTGTGCCATCTCTTCTCCCAGTCTCGCGCGAGTCGCGCTTAGAGCACCCCTCTTGTTCCCAATTGAGTCGACCACGAACGCTTGAGCTTTATGACTTGAGGCATATTTATTCTGGGGTGCGTTGGTCGCGCCGTCTCGGAGGGCTGAACGGACCAGTACGGTCGTCCGCGGAATGGTGGGCGGCCAGCCGTTACGGGGCTCCGAAGCTAGAGGGTCGGTGTGACGGCGAGATAGAGCTTCGACCCGTCGGGTGTCTTGAACGCGAGCGCGACGGTCGTGTCCGGTTTCTGCCGGGTGGATGTATCGAACCGGAGCTCGGGGATCTCGACCCGAAGACGTACCTCGGAGGTCGAGATGCCCAGCGCGGTGACGCCCAAGTGCTGAGCTGAATTCGGGTTACCCCGGCTAAGGATCTCGAGCTGAACGCGTGCGCCCTCGCTCACGGCAGGGGTGCTGAGCTCGTCCAGAACACGCGCCCCCGTGTAGCCAACCTCCTCGAGGTGTTTGCGCACATTGCCGCGGATCCGCGCGTCAAATGCGCCATCACGCCGGTTGGCTTCGATCACGAGGATGTGAAGCTTCACGCCGCCCGACGCCTGAGCTGCCCTCGTGTCGGATTCAGATTGCGTAGGGTTGGGATCCTCGCCGGTCGCCAGAGCGATGGGCGCAACGGATACGTAGAGCGAGAACGCGGTGGCCACAGCGAACGCAGAGCGCCTGACCTTTCGGGCTCGATCGTTGCCTACGCATTTCGTGTTCCGCCGGGATCGCATGACGTCAGTCCTTATCACCGCTTTCGCGGCTATCACAAAGCCATCTTCGTTCGCGTCTTGTGGGTCCTACCCCGCGGTGAACCGATCGAGATACACGACAGTGAGATCGTCTCCGGGGACGACGATGACATCGCCCGCAAAGCTCATCTCTTCGAGCAACACGCCTTCCGGTTGACCCTTTCTATCCTCGAGCGCCGGCATCCAAGGGGCGGCCCTGCTTTGACTTGCCTGCTGCGCGCCTCGCACCGGCTGCGCTCGATTGTCCGGTTTCACGAGGAACAAGGCGACCGCCGCCATGGCAAGTGCCGCCACCGGCCAGAGTTTGCGCTTCAACCCGGCGCCGTCGTGGCTGGCACCCAGAGCACTCAGAGGTCGGGCGCGAACTCCGGCGCGATCCCGCACGGTCTGCGCATCTCGCCAGATCCGACGCTCGACCTCATCCTTGAAGTTGCGTTCGAGGTTTGGGCCGATGTCGTGGAGCTCTTGTTCGATCTGGTCGCGCAGCTCGCCGACGGCGAGCGTTTCCATCGCCGTGCTCCTCGGCGCGCGATCGCGCTCGTGACGGTCGATCCTGCGCCAAACGCCAGCCGCGAAGGCGTTCCACTCGTCCTCCCGCTGCGACACCTCGCCGTCGACCGTGGCGCGCAACAGCTCACCTATCGTGAAGCGCGCCCGAGCCTCTGTCCGTGGCTCAGGGTCGGCTTGTCCATGGGGCTTGGCCTTGGGACGTGCCTCCCCGTCAGTCCGTGTCTCGGTCTCCCGCGGTGGAGCGGTCTCGCCTGGTTGGGGTCGAGGTTGAGCTTGAGCTTGAGCTTGAGCTTGAGATTGAGATTGAGATTGGTCGTTCTTACTCACCGCGCGGCTCCTACGCCCGCCAGACTTAGCCTGAAATCATCGGCGATCTCTTCGCCACGCTCCACGTAGGGCTCGAGCAGAGCCTTCAGGTTCTGCCGGGCGTGGAAGAGTCGGCTCATGACGGTGCCTTTTGAGATGGAGAGAACCTCCGCCATTTCCTCGTATGACAGCCCCTCGACCTCTCGCAGCACAATGATCGCCCGATGCTTTTCGCTCAGACGCATCATCGCCCGATGCAGCACGGCGCTCAGCTCTTGCCGGGTGGCGGCTTCGTCGGGCTTGCCGACGATGCCGCATCCGTCGACCTCGGACGTTTCTTCGAGCCGCTCGGGTTTGAGCTCCACGCCGCGCCGACGGGACTTCTGTCGGAGCAGGTCGATGCTTAGGTTGTACGCGATCCGATAGACCCATGTGTAGAACGCAGCGCTTCCTTCGAAACGGTCAAGGTGCCGGTAGGCGCGCACGAAGGTTTCCTGCGCCACGTCCCACGCGTCCTCCCGCTGCCGCAAGAGCCCGAAAGCGAGTGCGTACACCCGCCGCTGATGTCGTTCGACCAGTTGTCCAAAGGCTCGACGATCGCCGGTTTGGGCGCGGGCGACGAGCGCTTGGTCCTCGGCTCTCGCCTGGTCCTTCGCGGGTTGCCCTGGCGCACCCTGCCTTGTATTCGCATCCTCGCCGTTCACGGGAAGAGCGACGCCTTCGTCGGTTGGTTTCTTCATGACCTGGCCGCCCGTGCGCGCGCTCTCGAAGCTTCGCCTAAACGTTCACCCTGAGGCAGCTAGAAAATACCCGCTGACCACGTGCGATCGGGTGACGAAGGGGTGGCCAGCGTCGTGCTATCGTAGCTGTGCATGCCCGCCGCCGTCGACCCCGCCTCGGCCCCGGCTCCGGCCCCGGGTCCGGCTCCGGCCCCGGCACCGGCCCCGCTCTCGCCTTCGTCCTCGTCTTCGTCGCCTTCCTCGGTCGCGGCTTTTGGCTCTCCGTCGTCCTCGCTCGCCCGGACTCTGCGCGTCGCGAGGCGAGCGTTGCGCCGCAAGGTCATCCTTTACGCGGTCTTGATGGCTCCGATGGTGATCGCGATGGCGACACTGTCGGGGATTGCGGGCATTGCGCTCGGGGGAGGGCCGAATCTGGTTGCGACGCTTCAGCTCGCGGTGGGGGTGGGCGGCATCGTCTATCTCTTGGTTCGACATGTCTGTGTCTATCGAGCCTTTCGCGATACGCGGTCGGTTGCGATTTGGCTGGACCGTGCACTCTCGCGCGACCGACCCGAACTCGAATCACGCCTTCTCTCAGCCGTTGAGCTTGCCCGCGATCGGGGTCGCTTCGGCGAAAGTCGTGCCTTGTCGGACGCGGCGATCTTGCAGGCGACTACGCTCGTGGATGGCGCCGAGCACCGATTGCGACGGCTCATTTGGACTGAGGCGTGGCCGGGGATTCGTCGCCGTATCGTCGGCCTTTCAATCTCGGGTCTTGCGATCGTCGGTACCTTCATCGTTGCCTCGGATGCACTCCATCGGAGCTGGGCCTCGCTGTTGGCGTTGGGTGCGGGTCGAACCGCATTCCTGGTCACGCTCCCCGATCCGCGCTTGAGTGACCTGAGGATCTTGTACAAGTACCCAGCCTACAGCGGTCGCCTTGATGAGACGCAAAACGATGGATCGGGTGACATCCTGGCGCTTCCGGGCACGGAGATCATCATCGATGCGCGCGCGCGATATGCCTTCGCAGACGCGACGTTGGTCGTCGGCGCGGGCGAGGACGATGTCCGTTCGCTCGAGCAGAACCGAGTCGAGCCGTCGGGCTCCGCTCCAAATTCGTCCTCCAATTCTTCCGTCGTCCCGGCCACGGTCGACGACCGGCACATCCGGGCTTCGTTTGTCGTCACGCGCGCCGGCCGCTATCGCTTTCGCGCCACCGATCTCGAGGGGCGTCGTTACGAGGAGCTGCGTGGCCATGAGATTCGGCTCGAGCTCGACGATCCCCCCGAAGTCACGCTGCTCGAGCCGGTGGACAGTCCGCTCGAGGTCAACGAACGCGACCGTATTCGAGTTGCGTTCGAGGCACGTGATGACTTTGGGTTGAACGAGACGGCGCTCGTCTGGCGGGTGTTGGGTACGAACCGTGAGGGACGAATTCGCCTGCCACTACCGGCGCGCGAAGACTCGAGTCACCTTGGCTCGGGTACCTTCGACCTTGCGAAGCTCGATCTCAAGCCGGGCGACCGCATTGCCTATACGGTCGAGGCGCTCGACAACGACACGATCAACGGACCCAAGGTCGGTTCGAGCCGAACGCTCGAGCTGCGTATCTATTCAAAAGACGAACACCATCGCGAGGTCTTGGCGATTCAGGGTCAGGCGCTCGACGAGTTGGTCCATATCTTGGGCGACAATCTCGAGGCTCCGTTCTCGATCGACCGACCCACCGATCAAGAAGTCTATGGCACGCTGCTCGCTTCGGCGAGACGGATTGTCGAGCGCGCGACCCGAGCCGATACGCTCTTGCGGCGCGCCGCTTTGGCGATCAAAGCCGACCCGCTCGGACGCCCCGAGGTTGCCGCGGCGTTTGAAGAAGCGCGGCGGCGCCTCTCCATGGATGCGGGGCGAAAGGCTAAGGCGCTCTCCGGAATCGAGCGAGCGCAACACAAGAAACTCCGGTTCGATCCCAAGGTCGCTCGGCGTGTCGCGCGCTCGCAAGCGTCGATGGTCAGCGGGCTCGAGAAGAACGCGGTGTATCTCGCCGACCTCTTGAACGAACAGCGGATGACGGACGCCGAACGCCTCGTCAAGTCGCTCCGCGAGGCGCAGAATGATTTGCGCGAAGCCATTCTTGCGTATCGCGACGCGCCCGACGCTGAGAAGCGGCGCCAAATCGCGGACTCGATTCGTGACATCAAGGAAAAGATCCGCGAGATCGGTCGCGAGCTGGGCAAGATGAGCTCATCGATCCCACAGGACCTCGTCAACCAAGATGCGCTCGAGTCCGAAGACAGCATGAAGATGATGGATAGCGTCGAGAGGCGGATGGAAGACGGTGACCTCGATGGTGCGATGGCCCAGCTCGATCGCATGCTCTCCGCGTCCGAAGAGATGATCGCGAGCCTGCAATCGGGGCGGTCCGAGCTCTCGCGCCGCGAATACAGTGAGATCACGGAGCGTGCGCAGAAGATCTGGGACGATCTATCCAAGCTCGAGAAAAGCGAGCGTCGCGTCGCGGCGGCCACGGAGTCGATCGCGAAGAACGTCCTCGACCGCATGAAGGCGCGCCTTGGAAGTGCCGAAGAGTTCGTCGAACAACAGCTGCGCCGTCTCGGATCGGCCAAGAAAAACATCGACCGCGCGCGCCCTCCGCCGATCTTCTCAGCTGAAGGCGATGAATTCGATGTGGTGGCGAGGCGAGTCGATGACGCTGAGCGTGCATTTCAGGCGCACGACTTTGGCTCTGCCAAAGAGATGGTCGAGTTGGCTCGCGACAACGTGGGCGCGCTCGAGCGTGACGCGCACCGGCGCGCTGAGTACGCGCGCCGATTCGGAGATTTTCTCGGTGATTCCGGCTCGGCGGCCAAGGCCGAGGAGGAGCTTAGGCGGACCGTACCGATCTTGGAGGAGATCCTCCAGGATCTGGATCGTCTCATGCCATCGCCAGAGTCCATGCTTCAAGGCAATGAGCGCAAAGAGCTCGAGCGTCATCGCCAACGCCAAAGCGAGCTGGCCAAAGATGCCGAGCGGCTCGACCGCGCGCTCCAGGAGCTCGGCGAGCAGCTTCCCATCGTCGGCCCGGAAGTCAGCAAGATGCTGGAGGAAGCGCGGAGCGCGATGGAGGCGGCGGAGCAGGGCTTGGGTTCCGGGGACGCGCCCGCGGCGCTCGGTCACGAGCGCCGGGCCGCCGATGCACTCAAGCAGCTTGGGCAGGAGCTCGAGAAGGCGGCCGACCGGAGTCGACAGGAGGGCGGTGGGCAGGACGGCCAAGGCGGTCAAGGCGGTCAAGGCGGCGGCGTACCGGTGCCTTTTGGACAGGCTTCGGGTGAAGGCTCGAGCGACGGGGAGGGGGGATCGCGGAACTCAACGATGTACGACCGTGTTCAAATCCCGCAGCCAGAGCAATACAGGGCCCCCGCCGAGTTCCGAGAAGACATCTTGGACGCCGCGAAGCAAGGAACAGTGGAGCGATTCAAGGACGTCGTGCGCGAGTACTACGAGGAGCTCGTCAAGTGAGATTACGGTTTCCAACGGTCTCGAGGTCCTTGGTGGCCGCGGCGGTGGCCGTGGCGGTGGCGGCGGCGGGCGCGGCGGCGGAGACCGAGGCGGTCGCGGCCCCGCAAGACGATGAGGCGGTCATCAAGGACGCTGTGCGCGGCCTCGAACTCGTCGCCGCCTGGCGGGTGTCTGAGGCGCGCGTGATCGCGGAACGACTCCACAGCGAGCATCCAGATCATCCGCTGACTTTGGCGCTCATCGCCGAGGTCAAGCTGAACATGAGCGACTATGCGGGCGCGGTCGATTTCTTCGAGCGCGCGGAACGTGCGGGCGCGCCCAAACAGGTCCTTTTCGAGCGGACGGCGGCGGAGGCGGCCAAGCGTGAGCTCCAATCGTACGAAGAACAGGTGAGCGAGCGCTTTGTCGTTCGTTATCGTCCCGGCAAGGACGAGGTGATCGTACCCGCCGCCCTGGAGACGCTCGAGCGCGCACAAGAGAAGATCGGCGCGCTCTTTGATTGGCGCCCGAGCGACCGGATCGTGCTCGAGCTTTATCCTTCGGCGAACACGTTGGCCGCCGTGTCCAGCTTGACACGCGATGACATCAAGAATTCAGGGACGATCGCGCTTTGCCGATGGAACCGGTTGATGGTGACGACCCCTCGTGCCGTCGTCTTTGGGTATGCTTGGCGCGATACGATCGCGCACGAGCTGACGCATCTCATCATTGGGGGTGCTTCCAAGAACACGGTGCCCATCTGGCTCCACGAAGGTCTGGCCAAGTTCGCCGAGACGGCATGGCGCGATGCGCCTGGTCTTGGCATCTCCGAAGAGCAACAGCGAACTTTGCGTGACGCCGCCCGCAAGGGAACGCTGATTCCCTTCGAACGAATGCACCCTTCGATGGCGAAGCTCAAGTCGCAGGAGGAAACGAGTCTTGCGTTCGCGGAGGTCTTCACGTTCATCGAGTTCCTTGTTGAGACCAAGGGCTGGGAGGGCATTCGATCACTGCTGAGGCGGCTCTCCGAAGGAACATCGGAAGCGGCGGCGGTGAAAGCGGTCTATGGGAAGTCGCTCCCCACGCTCTTCGAACAATGGTCAAAACGGGTGAAGAACCGGCCGATCAAGCGTCCACACGGTGAGGTGAAAGGCTCGCGGAAACTGCTGGTCAAGGACCGCTCCGATACGCCGGACGATGCCTTGGAAGGACTCACGCGGGAAGGGCGCCGGTACGCGCGCGCGGCCGACCTCCTTTATGCGCGTGGCCGCTTGAAGGCCGCCAAGGAGGAGCTCGAGAAGGCTTTTCGAACGACGGGCTCGCCTCTTATCAGTGCGAAGCTGGCGACGGTTGCTTTGGCGGTGGGTGATGTGGAGGCGGCGGAACGTGCGGCGCGCGCCGCGATCGATGGGACCCACGAATTTGCTGGCCCTTATGTGACGCTGGCGGAGATCTTGATTCACAACAAGAAGCCGAATGAGGCGCTCGAAGCGCTCGAGCACGCGGTGGGCGTGAATCCGTTCGATCCACGGATCTACGCGCTCTCGGCGTCGGCTTTTCGCGCCCTGGGAGACGAGTCTAGAGCTAAGGTTTCCGAGGGGGCGCACACACAGCTTTTGGGCACAAGGGCTGGGGAATGGGTCGAGCGGCCGGGGCTGGGCGAGGGCGCAACCATCCAGGTAGACGCGACGCCTTTCTCTCGGGTCTTTCTGCGGCCCGGCCACGAGAGCAGCGGGTGGATTCCGGCGACCGCGACGACGCCGACGGCGCCGATCTCGATCCGTCCTGGTGTGTACGAATTGATGCTCGTGCCGCCGATGGGCGAACCTCGCCGGAAAAAGATAACGGTCGCGCCGAGCACTCAAGGGGGTGACGTCCAGCGCATTACTCTGAGCGATGCGGAGGCGTCGTCGAAGGCGAACGAAGGGTCTTGAGAGGTCGTTCGAGTGCGGGCCGCTCGTTCGAGTGCGGCCGCTCGGTGGAGTGCGGGCCGTTCGGTGGAGTGCGGGCCGTTCGGTGGAGTGCGGGCCGTTCGCGCCGGAGAGGCGGTCGAGCGGGGGTCTGGCGACGGGACACGGATGGTGGAATGAATGAGCGACATGGATCTGGAAGACGCGGACGGCACGATGCGCGACGGTGACCTCGCCCTGGTGGGTGAGCTCCATCGGTCGGTGGAAGCGGCAAAGCGTGCGATCGAACTTCGAATCGTTGGACAGGCGGAGATCATCGATTATCTCCTCATCGCGTTGTTTTCGAACGCCCATGCGCTGTTTGTCGGCGTGCCTGGGCTCGCGAAGACACTGCTCATTCATACGCTCGCCGAAGTCCTCGACCTCAACTTCAATCGCATCCAATTCACCCCCGATCTCATGCCTTCGGATGTGACGGGGACCGACGTCTTGGAGCAAGATCCCGATAGTGGCCGGCGATCCTTCCGTTTCGTCAAAGGCCCCATCTTCACCAACCTTCTCCTCGCTGACGAAATCAATCGGACGCCCCCCAAGACCCAAGCGGCCCTTCTGCAGGCGATGCAAGAAGGCCAGGTCACGGCCTCGGGTACGACGCATCCCATCGCCGAACCCTTCCATGTCTTTGCCACCCAGAATCCGATCGAGCAGGAAGGAACCTATCCTCTGCCGGAGGCGCAACTCGACCGCTTCATGTTCATGCTCGACGTCGGCTATCCGAGCGCGAGCGAAGAGGTCGAGATCGTGCGCTCGACGACGGGCGGTGAGCGGCCGCCCATTCCGAAGACTTTGTCGCCTGAACGCATCATCGCGCTTCAGGAGGTCGTGCGGCGAGTCCCGGCCCCCGAAAACATCGTTCGATATGCCGTGAACCTCGTGCGGGCGACGCGACCCGAGTCGACCTCCGAACACCTTTCGGCGAATCTCGTGCAGCGCGTGCGTGAATATGTGTCCTACGGCGCCGGTCCGAGAGCTTCTCAGTACCTGGTCTTGGGCGCCAAGGCCCGGGCTGCCATATCGGGTCGACCGGTCGCGAACATCGAGGACGTTCGGAAGGTCGCGGTCCCGGTCCTGGCCCATCGCATCGTGACGAACTTTCATGCCGAGGCGTCCGGGGTTCGCGCGAAGGATCTGGTCCGCGCGATCCTCGAGGAGTTGAGGGCCAAGTGACGACTTCTGTCCCGGCGTCAGCTTCCGGGTCGAACGACCGAAAGCCCGCGGAGGTCGATGCCAAGATCCTCACCGATCTCGGCAACCTCGCGGTCCGCGCCCGCTTCATCGCGGACAGCGTCGTGACCGGTATGCATCGGTCGCGCAACAAGGGCACGAGCGTCGAGTTTGCGGAGCACAAGGAATACTCTCCGGGCGACAACGTGCGACAGCTCGATTGGCGGGCGTTCGCTCGCTTCGACCGCGACTACATCAAGCAGTTCGAAGACGAATCGAACATTCGGGCGCTGTTCGTCATGGATACGTCAGGCTCGATGGGCTACCCGGCCGACGGTCAGCGCGTGTCCAAGCTCTCGTATTCGGCGACGTGTGCGGCTGCTTTGGCCTATGTCTTGGCGCGCCAAGGGGATGCCGTTGGCCTGGCAACGTATGCGGACGTGCTCGCGATGCGGGCTCCGGTCAAGGCACGTCGGGGTCACCTTCAGGAGGTTCTGGACCATCTCGAGGCTTTGAAGGCTGGGGGTCCGAGTCAACTCGCGTCGGCGCTTCATGCGCTGACGGAAGGGCTTCCGCGCAAGACGATGATCATCGTCTTCTCTGATCTCTTGGATGGGGGTCTCGAGGCGGTCAACGCCTTTGGCCGGCTGCGCGCGCGAAAGAACGACGTGATCTTATTCCATGTGCTCGACCCGGACGAGGTCGACTTTCCATTCGAAGAACAGACCGCCTTTGTCGGCATGGAGAACGACGCTGAGCTCCAAGTGGATGCACGCGAGATCCGAGAGGCCTATCTTCAAGAGATGGAGCGGTTCTGCCACGACGTCGAGGTGGCGTGTCGTGCAGGCCGTGTCGACTACCGAAAGGTCCGCACGGACATGGCGCCCGGCCGAGTTCTGTCGGAGTTCTTGGCCGAACGGGCGTCGATGCGGAGCTCGGTGCGATGACTTTTGCGCAGCCTCTCTTGCTTCTTGGGCTGCTCGGCGCGGCGGCGCCCATCGTTATTCACTTGATGAATCTTCGCCGGCCGCGCCGACAGCCCTTTGCGGCGATGGAGCTCTTGGAGCGGAGCATCCAGCGGGTTCAAAGACGATGGCGGCTGAAGCGGATTCTTCTCTTAGCGGCGCGTGTCCTGTTGCTCGCCAGTCTCGTTCTGGCCGCGGCGGGTCCCACTTTTGAGTCGCTGCCCTCGGGTGCGGCATCGGCGAACGCGGGGCCGAAGCGGGTGAGCATCGTAGTCGATGCTTCGCTTTCGATGCGTGCCCGGGCGGAAGGCCTCTCCTCTTTCGAGCGTGCGCTGCGCGAGGCGAGGAACATCGTTCATGGTCTCAGACCCGATGACCAGGCGACGATCGTCGTCGCCCGGAGCAAGCCACGGCTTCTCATCGAGCGCCCGACGAGCGACCGCGAGGCGTTGCTCGACGTGCTCCGAACCTTGCAGGCGACCTACGAGCCCTCCGACTTGGGTGAGGCGGTGACCTTGGCTGCCGCGTCGCTGGCGGAGCTCTCATCGCCGTCCTCGGAATCGGCCGCTTCCTCCGCTTCCTCCGCTTCCTCCGCCTCTTCGGCGTCCCCTTCTTCATCTCTTCGCTTGTCTTCGTCGCCGTCGTCCGACGGTGACCCTTCATCAGCAGGCGGTCGATCAGAAAGCGGTCGAGCATCCACCGCACGGCCAGCGCAGGTGGTCGTGTTGTCGGACTTCACCGAGCCGGCCCTGGGTGGGCCCGCCGATCTCTCGGTCCCTGGGCGTCGGACGCCGGCGACATTGGCTTTGGTCGACGTGCTGGCCGGCGTCGAGCTCCCGACGGAAGCGAATGTGGCCATCACGTCGATCGAGACGATTACACTCCCGGCGCGTTCTGCGAGGACGGTCGAGCTCAAGGCGCGCATTCGAAGCTTTGCCAAGAGCGAGCAACACCAGGGCGCGCGCGGTGAGGCCGAGGAACGAGCAAGAGACGCCGAAGAGTCGACTGTGCCGCGACCGATCGATGTGACGCTTCGTCAGGGCGACCGTGTGCTCGAGGCGACGAGTGCGGAGTTGGTCGAGGGCACGACGATGGAGAAGGTGGTGCATCACACGTTTTCTCAGTCCGGGCTTGTTCCGGTCGAGCTCGCGATCGAGCCCGATCGATTGGCCGAGGACGACGTTCGGTACGTCGTCGTCGATGTCGAGCGTGCGGTGCGGACGCTGATCGTGGATGGGGCGCCATCGGGCGTTCCGAAGGAGGATGAGATCTTCTATCTCGATCGTGCACTGACGGTGGGCGCACCCGATCATCCGCCACCGGCCGTGGTCACCGTCGATGATCTCTCTCGCCTCGATCTCGAGGTCTTCGACGTCGTCATCTTGGCGGGTGTTCCGATGCTCAGTCCGGCCGATGCGAAACGGATCGTTGCTTTTGTCGAGCGTGGGGGCGGGCTCTTGGTCACTTCGAGTCTCGAGATGGACCTCGATTTCTACAACTTGGAGCTCGCGCCGATTTTGCCTCGGCGCCTTCGCGGCATCAACGTGGTTCGCTCATCGGGCGTCGACCCCATTGCGTCTGGAGCAGCACGAGCCGATCGTGCTCTATCTTTCGAGAAGCCCGATCCCGGTCATCCCGTGACCGATGTCTTTTTGGGCGAGGGGCTTGGTGGACTCGTCTCGACACGCACCTATGGCTATGTGCTTCTCGAGCCCATCGCGGATGCGACACGACGGCCGATGACGACGCTCGTGCGCTACGCGGGAGACCACGAGCTTCCTGCGCTCGTGGTGAGTGAGGCGGGACGAGGACGCGTGGCGTTCCTTACGACCTCGATCGACCGTGAGTTGACCGATCTTCCGATCCGTCCCGCTTTCGTGCCGCTCGTTCGACGTCTCTTGTTGTTTCTAGGTCGTGCACTCAGCAAGCCCGAGTCCCGGGCGTTTCTCCTCGGTGCATCGTTTCCGATCCATTGTCCGGAGCAGGCGTCGCTCGTGACGATTCACGGACCGGCAGGTGCGGTCTGGCGATTCGAGCGCGAAGCTTTCAATGCGGTCGGTGACCTCGAGTTCTCAGAAGCGTCGGTCCCCGGGATCTATTCGGTTTCTGTGTCGTCCGGCGTCTCCGCGGGGTCATCGAGCGCGCCCAGCACGCCGACGACACCGAACTCTGCGAGCGTGCCGACCCAGGAAGGCCTCGAGCTGCAGCCGCTGCTGTTCGCTGGAAACGTGGATCCTCGCGAGTCCAACCTGAGGCGCATGTCTCTCGAGGAAGCGCAAGCCATCTTGGTTGGCTCGAAGGTCGATCGGGACCGGGACCCGCTGAACGCTTCGACCCCGACGCCAGCAATCCTCTGGGGGATGAGCTTGCCGGGAATGAACACTTCGAGGACCGTCACTTCGACCCTCCTTGCCATCATGCTGTTGTGCTTCGGCCTGGAAGGACTGCTTGCATCCTCGTCGTCGGCCAAGAAGCGATGAACAGGCTCACGTGGGGGGCCCCACCGGGGGGCTTGGAGCCACGGGATCGGTTGTGGTGGGGGCGGGGGCGGGGGCGGGGCGCGCGCGGCGTTCGCGCAGATGTCGGCGGCGTTCGTTTCTGATGCGGTCTCGATCGACGCCTTGGTTCCGCTTCTTCCCGGTGCGGCGGGTGGGGGTGAGGAGTTCGTCTTCCGCGATTTCCTCCTCGCTCTCTTCGTCATCGTCGCTGACACCAACGTCGTCATCGACGCCGCCGCTGCTGCTGACATCATCGTCTTCGGCACCGTGACGACGACTCGGATTCGACGGCGCGCCTGCGGTACGACCGCGTCCTCTTTCGCCGTCGCCGGCCGGAGCGAGAACAGGGCGGGGTCCGATCTTTCGACGTTCGGAGGGGGGTGTGAGATGGAAGTAGGTGCGCTGGGCGAGGTGAGCAATTACTTGTTCGGCGCGCGCCTTTCGCCCTCCCTTGATGCATGCAATGAGGACGATGGGCCGATGGTCGGGCATGAAGAAGAGACCGAAGTCGCAGATGCGCCGAAATTGAGTGCCCGTCTTGTGGGCGATGTCGGTCCCGACCGGGAGGCCGGCTCGAATGCGGCGGCGACCGGTTCGCGTACCGAGCATGATCTCCAACATGGCTTGGCTCGAAGCTTGGCTCACCACCTGACCTGCGACCAGCTTTTCGACGAATAGCGCCATCGATTCGATGGGTGCGGTGTTGAGGCCTTGTGCATAGTAGCGATCGAAAGCGCGCACGTAGTCGACGACCGTGAAGGTTCCCGGTGGCTCGCCGAGACGCTCGGACACGCGGTCGAGGCGCGCGTCGAGCGGCCGCGTGACGCCCAGCTCGAAGATTTCGATCGGTGAAAGGTTCGCCAATCGACGGTCGATCGAACGGTAGACCAAGCGACGGACGTCGAGCAGCGTGGTAATGCGGCCCATGTTGGGTAGCTCCAGGTTTCTGATCTCCTGCTCCACCGCCTCGAGACCCACCTTGTCGATGATGAGATCCGTCGCTGCGTTGTCGCTTCTTTGGATCATCGCCTCCGCCAACGTTCGAACCGAGAGTTTTGCGCCGAAGCGCGTGTAGTTCAGAAGCGGAGCGCCATCGCGTACGTCCTTGGGCGTATAGGTGACCTCTTGATCGAGATCGATCTTGCCTGCTTCGACTTGGCGAAACAGGGCCGCCAGCACGAGCAGCTTGATCCCGGAGGCGAGGTACATCGGGGTCGCGGCGTTGAATGTGTAGCGCTGGCCAGTCGACAGATCCTTGACCCAAAGCGCGATCTCGCCCGGAAAGGACCGCTGCACCCGAACGGTGTCCGATTGGAGTCCGATTTGCCAAGCGATCCCGGAGGACGTTCCCGTTGCGGGTGCCGTAGCCGTTGCGGGGTTCGAGATCGCAAGCCCCGATAAGAGACAAGAGAACGCAACGACGCCGCGCACGATGTTCGCGGCGAGCCGAACGCGCGATGGAGGACGGCCGAGCGTCGAAAAGTCAATGGTGCGGCGAGGTCTTGGCATGGTCCTGACTAGCAAGGTCGTAAGCTCTGCGGGCCAATCGAGCAACCAGTCTTTCTGACGGATCTGGCTCACCTTTCTCGGCGCAGGCGGCGACGATCAACGGCGACTTGTCGGGGAGCTGAATGACGCCCATGTCGCACAAGTGTTGCCACTGACTTCCGGTTTTGTGCGCCACGAGCGTACCCGGTGGAAGGCGACCGAGAATTCGGGCCGTGCTTGTTCGAGCGCCCGTGAGGAGCTCGAGCATTTCGAGGCTGGCTTTGCGGCTCACCAGTTTTCCCGTGAGCATGCGCTCAAAGAGCCGGCCGATCGAGCGCAGGGGTGCGCGATTCACGCCGGTTGCAAAGAACCGATCGTAGCCCAGGAGGAGGTCAGCCTTGGTGTATGTGCCCTCTGGCACGCCGAGTGTTTCATTCAGCTTCGCCACCTGAGGTTCCCACACGGGTGTCCAGCGCAGAGCCCGTACCTCGAACGGCGTGAAATCGTCGGCGCGGACGTCGACGCCTCGATACACGCCTCGTCGAACATCGATCATGTAGGTCAGACGCGAGAAGCCCTTGAGACCTTCGTCTCTGAGTCCGCGCTCGATGTTTTCGAGGCCAACGTGCCGCGACAGGAGGTCCGAGGCTGCGTTGTCGCTCGAGCGGATCATGAGATCGAGGAGCTCGGCGATCGTGACCTTCGAGCCTTCGGCGACGTCGTGCAGACGCGGCGACCCATCGCGGATGTCCTCCGGACCATAGGTGAGCGTGTCTTCGAAGCGCAGGTGGCCTCGCTCTCGCTGACGGAAGACCTCGATCATGAAGGCGAGCTTGACCGCCGACGCGAGATAGAAAGCTCGGTCTTCGTTGTGCCCGTACCGAAAGCCGCGATCGACGTCGGACACCACAATCCCAAACCTGCCCGGAAAGCGTCGGCCCAGGGTCTCGACTGTTTCCTTCATCGCCTGCGCCCATGGGGCCGTCACAAATCGACTTGGCTCCCGGCGAAGGGACCATGGGTTCGCAAGCACGCCCTGCCCCCCAAGCAGGAGGCTCAGGACCAAGACGCTGCTGGCCACGAGCGTGGCACCACGCCGTGACCGTGCCTGCACCTTCGAGCGCAGGCGCCTCCGCGCGCGCTCAAAGAGATGCACACGCACACACCCAGCCACACCCGGAGTTAGGCACGCTCAGCTCGCGACGACAACCTTGACCGAAGCGGGCTCCCGCGGTTCTCTTCGACCGCTCGGCGCACACAGGTGGTTTCCCGAATTCATGGATCGGCTCTCCGGTCAAAGCCGATAAGCCTCCCGCGTTGGCGACCCGCAAGGTTCGCGGTCGCCTCCGCCTGGGCTGTTCTGGCTGGGGTTGCGAGTACAGGCTCCGCAGGCTGCATGGGGTGTGAGGAAGAGCCGCTCGAGACCACGCTCGTCAGACTGCCTGACGCCAGCCTCGCGACGGACGGCGGTGTTCTTGGGATCGACGCACGCGCCAGGGCTGTCTCGGATGCGGGCCTGGTCTCGGACGACACGGACCCGGACAAGACGGCCCCGGACAAGACGGACTCGGGTTACGGTGCGGCCGACGCTGGCGCTCCGGGGGTTCGAGATGGTGCTGAGGGTTCGACGGCCCCCGCGATGACGATGCGCGAACTCGATGCACTTGCGGGGCGGGTGGCGGCGCATCGGGTTCCGATCTCGCGTCCGGAGCGTCTCAAACGCACTTTCGCGGCGCTCGGCAGACTCGAGAAGAAGCGCAGCAAGCGAACGACCAACATCGTCGTGCTCGGAGATTCGCATATTGCCGCGGACTACGTGACGCGGACGGTCAGGCGCCGACTTCAAGACCGCTTTGGTGACGCTGGACGAGGCTTCGTTGCGATCGATCAGCGCGTACATTTTGGTGGTCGCCGGCTTGGCCGCCGCGGATTTTCGCGCGCGCGCATCGTGGATCGACGAGGTGCGGGCCAGCCCTTCGGCTTTGCCGGTATGTCGATCACGTCGCTCCGTCGCGATGCCAAGGCTTTCTACGAAATCGAGCCTGGTGACCGACTTCTCTGGGTCTATTACGAAGCCCATCCGCGAGGTCCGCGCGTGCGCGTCAATCTGATGTCCGAGCGCCTTGGCCGCTTCTCGACGCGGAACCGCCGATCCCAGACCCGGCGGTCGCGCGTCGCGATTCCGAAGAACGCCCAGAGTGACCTTTCACCCTCACGCCCGTCGACCGACAGGGGACAGCGTGATCCAAGGCGTCTTTTCGACGAAGCGCTCCAGGTGGTGGCCGAGGGTGCGGGCGCGAAGCTCTATGGCTTGAGCTTCGAGACCGGGAAACCGGGTGTTCTTTTGCATTCGGTGGGCCCGGTCGGTGCCGATGCCAAGGTCTATCTTACCTTCGATCGCCGGAGCCTTCGTGAGCATCTCAAGCTCGTCGACCCGCAACTTTTGGTCGTGTGGCTTGGGGGCAACGACGCACTTGCCGTCCGTCAGGGGCGCCGGTCACTCGCGACGGTCAAGGACCAATACCGGCGTATGCTCCAGATGTTTCGCAGCCTTCTCCCGAACGCGGATTGCATGCTTTGGGCGCCGATGGATGCGGGTGAGCGCAAGTCGACGGCTTCCGTGGACTCGACGGGGTCTGGATCTCAACGCGACGATGAGATCATCGTGAGCAAGTCCAAGATCGTCGAGGTTCGAGACATCGTTCGAGAGGTTGCTGAGGCGTCGGGCTGTGCCTACTGGGACACTTTCCAGGCGATGGGCGGTGAGGGGTCTTTCGGTCGATGGTTTGATGAAGGGATCATGAACGACGACATGGTTCATCCTCGAGAACTCGGGGGCGAGCTCCTCGGGCATCTCGCCGCGACGGCCCTCGAAGACGCCATGGTACGCTGACGGCCGTGCGCCACGAAGGCGCAGAAGGGAGGCCGTGATGGCCGCCTAGATGCAGCTGTGCTGTGCAAGAAATGAGGGTGGGCCCCTCGGAGCCGCCGTGCAGGCGGAGGCTCCAAACAACCGCGAGCGGCGAGGGCACAACGGCCCTGGTCGTGAGCGTCGCGGAAAAGGCGTGGCCAAGACCACGTCATGTGGGTTGCAGAGAGACGAAAGACTGAACCACCGATGAACTGTCGAAAGCGTATAGACGACGTCGAAACCGGGACGGAGTCGTTGGCCCGGGATGAGTCTGGGGGACACCTGCCTACCGACCCAGACGGCGTCCGGCATAGAGGTGGCGTGAAGCTGCAACAGGTTCTTGCACGGAACGTGGGAACCTCGCTCGTGATGCGAAGGGAGAACGCCAAGTGGCAGACCCACGAGGCGCCGAGTACCAAGGCATGGGCGAGGGACGGATCGGCTCGTAGTAGCGAGGAAGGTCGGTAATGCGACCGGAGCGAAGGGGCCGAGTCATGCAGCCGAGCACGCAGGTCAACCGGCAACGGGAGGAGCTTGCGGGTCAGGCAAAACCGTATCGAATTTCCAAACAGCAGGTGTATGAAGCCTACCTTCGAGTGAAGGCGAACAAAGGAGCAGCGGGCATAGATGACGAGACGTTAGAAGCGTTCGAGAGCAAGCTCAAAGACAATCTGTATCGCATCTGGAACCGGATGAGCTCGGGCAGCTACTTCCCTCCCGCGGTTAAGGCAGTCGAGATCCCCAAGGCGAATGGAAACACCCGGTTGTTGGGAATTCCCACCGTGGCGGATCGAGTCGCCCAGACCGTGGTGAAGATGCAGCTTGAGCCGGTCGTGGAACCTAAGTTCCACCCCGACTCGTATGGCTATCGACCTGGTAAATCAGCCCACCAAGCGTTGGCGACAGCGCGGCAGCGGTGCTGGAAGTATAACTGGGTCATAGACATCGACGTCCGCGCCTTCTTTGACAATCTCGACCATGAGCTGACGATGAAGGCGGTGCGGCATCACACCGACGAGAAGTGGGTTCTTCTTTACATCGAGCGGTGGCTCAAGGCTCCGCTGCAAACAGCGGATGGGCTGCAAGCGCGAGGCAAAGGAACTCCTCAAGGCGGTGTGGTCAGCCCGTTGATCGCCAACATCTTCATGCATCACGCGTTCGACGATTGGATGAGACGGCATTACGCCGACGTGCCGTTCGAAAGGTACGCCGACGATCTGCTGGCGCACTGCAGAAGTTTTGCAGAGGCCCAGCGGGTGCTGGAGTCGATACGTGAGCGGCTGCGAGCTTGCGGTCTTGAGCTGCACCCGGAGAAAACCAAAATCGTATACTGCAAGGACGAAGACCGTCGTGGCCATCACGAGCCCGAACGGTTCGACTTCCTGGGATATACGTTTCGGCCTCGTCTTTCGAAGAACCGCTGGGGCAAGACGTTTGTAAACTTCAGCCCCGCGATCAGCGATAAGGCGGCCAAGGCGATCCGTGCAGAGATACGAAGCTGGCACATCGGCAAGCGCAGCGACAAGACGTTGAACGACCTCGCGCACATGTTCAATGCAACGGTGCGGGGCTGGATCAACTACTACGGCGCATTCTATCGCTCGATGCTGTACCCGTCGCTCCGCCAACTCGAGTACGACTTGGTGCTCTGGGCGAAGCGGAAATACAAACGACTGCGAAGGCATCACACCAGGGCAATTCATTGGCTGGGGCAGATCGCTCGGCGAGAACCCCAGCTCTTTGAGCACTGGAAATTGGGCCTCAGGTCACCGGTTGCATGATGGGAGCCGTATGAGTCGAGAGGCTCACGTACGGTTCTGCGAGCGCCCGCGGGTGAGACTCCCGCGGGCGACTCACCCCGTCATTGACATGACGTGACGAATCGGCGTGACGAATCGGCGTGACGCGCGCCTCGACTCTGGGCGCGTGTTGAGCGATGAGCCATCCATGACCATCACGCTTTTCCATCATCCCTATTCTCGGGCCGCGAACGTCGTCTGGATGCTCGAAGAAGTTGGTATCCCATACGATCTCCGGTTCGTCGACATGATGGCCGGTGCACATAAGACGCCCGAGATGCTTGCGCTCAATCCTATGGGCAAGCTCCCTATCCTTATCGACAACGAAACCGTCGTGACCGAGTCGGCCGCGATCGGCCTCTATCTGGCCGACCGTTATGCGTACGGAACGCTCGCGCCTCGTCATGACGAACCTCAACGCGGGATGTACCTGCGGTGGTCGTTCTTCGGTCCCTCGGTGATCGAACCGGCGGTGATGGCCAAGGCCGGAGGTTGGGTCTACAAAGAGGGTCAAGCGGGTTGGGGCTCTTACTCGGCGATGCTCGATGCATCGGAGGCTGCCATTCGTGATCGTAAGTTTGTTCTGGGTGATCAATTCTCGATGGTTGACTGCCTTTTCGGTGGCACTCTCCGATATATGCTCACCTTCAAGTTGATCGAGCCGCGCCCCGCCTTCGTGAGTTACGTTGCACGTCTTGACGAACGCCCCGCTCACAAGCGATCCCTCGAGCGTAACGCGGCCATCCGGGAGGAACACGGTCTCAACCGGGCATGAACGGCTGATCGCACCCCTTTTCTTGCGTTCGCGTGTGCTTGCGTTTATGCACGCGCACGCTCGCCCCTTTTTTTCGTCACGACACAAACGCATCTCGCCTTCGCGCGTCATCGAGTCTTGTTGGCTAACCAGACCCAAATTTGACCGTCGCTTCGCAACTTCGGTACTCGTATCCCGATAAGGAGTCTCGGGTGTGACCCGGAAGGACAGCATTGGCTATGACGTACATTCAGCGCAACGACAGTCAGAGGCTCCTATCGCTCATCGATGCCTTTGGGAACTACGACAAGAAGGTCGACAAGCGAGAGGTGGATCAGTTCCGAGGGCTCGTGACGGAAGGAGACATCCGAGGCTGGAAGGGATTCGACGGCTTCAAGCCGATCGCGGACGTGATCCTTCCTCAGGTCGATAGAGATCCCTCGCGGGTGCTCAACGCGCCGCACGTTGGTGCGCCGACTTCCTTGAACTTCCGGTACGGCGACAACGACCGAATCAGCCTCACCGAGAGAATCGACGCTTACCGGTTGCTGGTTGCGAACCCGAAGGTCTTCACGCCCGTGAATGCTGCGCACCTCATTCATTGGCTTGAGCGGGATCTGGCATGGGCCTCGAGCAGTGCCCTCGAAATCAAGCCCGAGCAGGCTAAGGCGTGCTTCGACTCAATCGGTGCGTTCGTACGCGAGCTCGAGGAGCGCGTGTATGGCTTTGGTGCGGAGTATACGGCCGATCACCAGAGCGCCATCGTTGCCGCGAACCGTCTTCGAAGCTACCTCGGCGACTATCTTCTGCTCCGCTATCCGGAGCAGCTCTCGGCGGCGACGTCCACTCAACCGGCATTCGTCCCCCGAGAGAGTGATGGAACACCCGTCCACCCAGTGCACTTTCACGTATACGATCCGTCATTCAACAATCTACGGAGCTTCGACGACTTCCCCGATGTGTTCGTCATGACGACCGATGCCGGCGACGGGGTCGGCCAAGCGATCCGCCGAGTGACACAGGAAGATGCTTACGAAAGCCATCTGGCACTCGTCGTCCGTGGGCGCGACAAGAAGCTCTACGTGGTGGAGGCCGGAAACGGGCATGGTGCCGAGGCCACACCGCTCGATCTCTTCGGACGTCTCAAGGATGAGTCGCGCATCCAGTTCCACTTCCTGAATGATGCCGCATTCGCGAATCCTGAGGCGAAAAAGGCCTTTTTCGATCGGGCGAAAGACTACATCGATGTCATCGGGAAGACGAACAACCCGTATGATTTCGCACTCGGGCATTTCGAGCCGCCCGCCCCGGGCGAGAAGCTCGAGATCACGAAAGATACGCCGCTGATGTGCGCCAACCTTGTGCAGGCGTTCATGTACTGGGCCCCCATCGACGCGTATGCCGACGACCAGTTCCGCTCTTGCTTTGGTGTAGTTCACAAGCCGACCGGCCAGAAGGTCGTCGGTCTGACGCCGTTCCTCGCGCCCTTCGACCAGGGTGCGGGCGTTCGAAAAATTCTCGACGACTGGAAGGTCAAGGGCGGCGAAACGGTGATGCCCGCCAGCGCGCACAATCCGTTGTTTCGCACGGTCGCCGAGGCGCGCAACCTCGACGGCACGAAGCTGAAGGATATGCAGATCGACAACGCGATCAATGCCTTCTTGGTCAACGAGCTCCTGAACAAACGCGACTACGTGCTGGTGCCACCTCTCAAGGCCAGCATCATGACCAATCTGATCTACGGTCTGCATGCGCTGACGCTGAAGAGACTCCTTCCTTTCGAGGGTCAGGCGATGACGCGTCCCGTGATCGAGACCTTCTTGGCGCAGTCTCAAGCGGCCGAGCCGTTCCGGCAATACCTCCAGGAGCTGAACGCGAAGTACGAAAAGGAACACGGGTACTCGATGAGCTTCTATCAACTTCGCGCCGCGACTCAGGAGGCGTACGATGATGAGCTCCGCGCTCGCCTGCGGGGCGAGGATGTCGAGCCTTCTTTGACTTCCTGCATCCATCCCGCCGCCCTCGACTAGGAAGGGCGAACAAATCAGTCTTGGATCCAACCCAGTTCACGGGCCGTTGTTTCGCCTACGGTGCAGAGTCCGAGATGTTCGGGGATGACGGACTCGGTCGGCGTCAGCGGTATGCGTCCGCCCATGATTTCGGCCTCGACCTGAGGATGAAGCGGTGCACGTTCCGGTTCTGCGTAGCCGGCAGGGAACGTCGGTGTTCCGTCGGGGCCGTATTTGTCGGTTGCGCCAAAGATGTGGAGGAGCTCGTGGGCGATGACGACGTTGTTCGTTGCCCACTGCGTTGGGTCGGCAAAGAGATGGACGACGCCGACCCGACCCTTCTCAAGGCCAAGAGAATGCTCGAGCGTTGCCATTTCGCGTCCGTGGTATCGTACGAACAACCGAACGTGGGCATCTTCGAGCCCATATTTCCGAGCGGTTTGCCAAGACCACCACCGCATCTTGAGGCTCCAAAGAATCACCGCCAGCGGGCTGGCTGACTCGGGTGGAGTTGGCGGGGACTCGGGTATCGATCGCCCAAGAGACAGTCGGACAACCTGTGGTATGACCTGAACGCCGTAGCGCTTCGCTTCGTGATCAACAAAGGTGTCGACTTCTTCGAAGACGCTCGACTCAAGGGCGTCTAGTTCTTCGATCGCGTTGTCCTGCGCGAGCCTGACCGGATGAATCGTGACGTCGACGGGCAGCTTCCAGCTCGCTACCCGTTGGGCGTCCAAGAAGGCCGCGGAAGCAACGAACGCAAGAACCAAGAGAAGCGCGGCGATCCGAGCACGTCTGAATCTTCCCCGGCGACGAATTCTCGGTGCGCACCGGTCACACAGGCGCTCCGGCGTAAGTTTCAGACAGGCGCCACAAGCACGGCCCTGGCAGCGTCGACATAGCTGATCGCGACCCAGACGTGGGTGGCGAGTGCACGTTTCGTACGAGGCACTGACACGCTCCACGCGAGCTAATAGGCCGTTCGCCTCTGCGCGCTCGATGAGACGCTCAAGGTCGCTTTCCGTGGCGGACAAGATGATGAGCTCGAGAGGGAGCGAACGAAACACGCCCCCCGCCTCGTCGTCCGACAAACCAAGGACCCGCTTCGCGGCAAGATTCCACCCCGCCTTCGTCCCGGCGCCCGATTCAATGCTGGATGCGACGCTGGAGTTGGTTGCCGCGCCAGACTGGGTTTCCCGAAATACTCCGGTTGAGGATGTGCCCAGCGTGAGTCGGGTGCTCAAGTCGGAAGCCAGCTTATCGGAGGACGGTTCCCGAAGAAACGGGGCTGGTGGCGACGGTCGACGACGGGCTTGCGAGCTCGCGGACGACCTGTTCGAGGCCAGTCAGCACGCGCGCCATGCGCGCGTAGTCTAGACGGTCGGCGGTGTCCGTCGTCTTGTGATAATGCGGGTTTCGATGAAGCGCGGTGTCGGTGACCATGAGCGCGGGTACACCTTGTTTCCAAAAGGACCAATGATCTGACCACCCGACGCCCGGAATCCAGCCGGGGGCGGCGAGCCCTTCCGAGGGAAAAGATGTGTGCTTCCGAAAAATACCCAAGGCGTCCTTTAGGAGTTGCCGCGACGCGAGATTGCCGACGAAGGCAATGAAGTCGCCCGTGCTCGGGTACAGGAGCGAGAAAGGGGGTGGATAGCTCTGGCTTCGTCGTTCGACCGAGTAGTAGCCGACACTCTCGATCGAGAGCATGCCGAAGACCTCGACGGGCTCGGCCGCAATCGCCTGTGCATAGACCTTGCTCCCCATGAGATCGGTCCAGAAATAAGGCGGCTCCTCGTTGGCAAATGCGACCAGCCGGACGCTGCGCTCGAGCGGAGCATCACGAAGTCGACGCGCGAGCTCGAGAACGACGGCAACCCCGCTTGCATTGTCGTCGGCGCCGGGCGTGTCTTCGCATGTGTCGTAGTGGGCACCCACGACCAAGATCTTGGCTGGGTGTTGAGTGCCACGCACTTCGACTTCGACGTTCGACGCCAGTTCGCCGTCGACGTCGTACGAACGTCGAACTGGTTCGAAGCCGGCGGCGCGGAACTCGCCCTCGATGTAGTCGCGCGCCGTGTCGAGTGTCTTGTGGCGATGATTGCGGGGCCCGATGGTTGTCGCGAGGTGTTCGACATGGGCGCGGAGGCGATGTGCGGTGGTGACCTCGGTCTTCGTGATAGGCGACATCTTGGTTGGCCTAGCGGTTTTTGGGATCGTGAGGCAAGAGCTTGACGCAAGGATAGGCAGCGATGCGGCGATGAGAAACCAAGGAGCATAGGCGAGACGGAAGGCGCTTGGCGGGAGGGCTGCCGGTGGGACCATTCGCGGAGGTTTTTGGCTCACGACTATGGGTGCTTTCTGGATGATGAGACCACGAGTTCTTCCGCAAGCTGCTCCGCCCCGACGAGCAGGTCTTCGGCCTCACATCCGCTTCGGGCTGAGCCGGCCGCGATCGTGACTTCGGAGCGAAGGTCGATGAGCTCCCCATTCGTTGTGCATGCTTTGCCGAAAACGGCGACCGTCGACTTCATGATATGGCTCGCCGCCAAGGCCTTGCCGAGAGGTATCTGGCAGCTCTCGTCGACGCAGGTCTTGTAGCTCTTCGCTTTTTCATCCTGAACGATCGCGTTCATCGCTGCTTCTTGGGAGCCACGATCGATGACGCGCAGTCCGCGCTCAGCGAGAAAGACGCGGATTTGATCCGTGAGCGCGCTCTGGATGTCCCGGGTCAGCGCCTTGCTTCGACCCGCGACTTGCGTGTTCATCACCGCCAAGACCCATTCTCGCTGCTCGCCGTTGGCGAGCGTTCGCGGGATTCGCGCTGAAGCTGGACGGCTACTCACGGCGAGTGCGCCTGAGCCCGTGGAACCCGTGGAGCCTGCTGAACCTGCTGAACCTGAACCTGCTGAACCTGAGGAAGGCGAGGTGGTCGGCGTTGCCGGGGATTGGGCCGAGTTCGAGGTCGATGTCGCACCGTGTACGGTGGCGGCGGATGCGCCCGAGTTGCTCGTCGACCGGGAAGAGATTCCCGTGCCACGCGCGTTCGAGAGGGGATCGAGCGAAGGACCGCCGGGGGAGACGAACGTGACCGCGAAGCTCGACCCGCTGCTGGACCCGGCGACTGAGCCGCCAGATGAGCCGGTGCTGGCATCGAGCGCGAGGGTGAGTTGAGAGGGCGACAGCTCATGGATGCTGCCCGTCATGGCATCGACCAGCATGCCGATCCAAAAGCCCGGACCCCAGAGCAGGTTGGCGAAGAACCAACCGTTGAGACTCTGGGCCACCATGACGCGGCGCGTCCCCAGTCCTTCCTTCGAAGCTTCGAGCGTGTGCGTCTTGCCGCGCTCCAGCTCGAGGACACCAACACTTCGTGGCTGTCCATCCACCGTGAGCTGCGCGTCAGGCGGGGAAACCTGGACCTGGAGCTGCTGCGTCGATCCGGAGAACATTGTCGCGCAGCCGCTGCCGAACCCGGCGAGGAGCAGAATCATCACCCCACGGATCGCACGCCGCCTGGCCTCAAACACTGTCATGGCTCGCTTGCGTAGCATATTTTGGAGGCCGTGCGCCAAGGGAAGCCAACCCGGCCGGTTTGATTCGATAAAGGGTTAGCCTCACGTGGGCCGATCCAAGGGGGCCTGATCCACGGGGGCCCGATCACACGGGGGCCGACCGGCTTGGCCTCGGTCGGTCGGGACATCCTAGCCCGTCGGTGAGGCCGGGTGGGGAAGCTGCGCGTTTTCTGTTGCCCCGGCTTCGAGAGAAGATGGTTCAACGCGCGCTCGCTTTCGAGCCCGCCGCCGCACGAGCACCAAAGAAGAGAAGAAAGAAGAGAGAGGAGCAGGAGGATGAAGCACGAGCGAGAGTCACGGTTGGTTTGTCGGCCCGGCAGTGATGAGCAATGGCCGTGTTTAAGGCTGAGAGTGGGTTTCGGGCTCGTCTTTTTCTTCTTCTTTGAGCTGCTGATCGGTCGCCAGCTGCCGTTGCCCATTCCTTACCTCGCGCTCGTGTTCGGATCGCTGGCTTTCGCGTCGGCCTTCTCCGCGCTTCGGTCCTGGAAGCTCGCCTATCAAGTTGCGCTCATCGAAGACGCACTCACACACCGTCGTCGATCTCGGCGCTGATCAGCTTCGACGGCCGACAAGTTGCATCGGGGTTGGCCTCGGTTATAGTGGCCCTGCACGAAGCATGAGGTCACCACGGCTCAAGGCTCGGTCTGCCGCGTGCTCGAGTGCGCTTCCCTTTCTTTGCGCGGCGAGCCTTGGGTTCGCCGCCGGGCTGGCGGCATGTGCGCCTGACCCGCCGTCGCCGCCCGCCAAAGTCGAACGCCGCGAAAAAGCAACGGTTCTCCCGCGCGAACCGACGCCCGAACAGAAGAAGGCGCTCGCGAACGAACTTCACAAGGCGCACATGGAGGCCGAGAAGGACCCCACCGAGTGCCGCGACTGTCACCGCATCGAAGGGGAGGCGCGTCCATCGGCGCCTCATCGCTGCTTGGGATGCCACGAAGACCAAGCGACCGAGGTCCATGCGAAGCTCAAGAGCGCCGAAGGACTCGAGTGTCTTGCCTGCCATAACTTCACGGCCGAGAAGGTCGACGCTTGGGCATGCGCAACCTGCCACGTGAAGAAGTCGCTCGATCCGAAGCTGAGCCAGAAGTTCTCCGCGAAGCTTATTGAGATTCATGGTGATGAAGCGTGCAG
The DNA here is from genome assembly GCA_016713425.1 of Deltaproteobacteria bacterium. Classification (GTDB taxonomy): domain Bacteria; phylum Myxococcota; class Kuafuiibacteriia; order Kuafuiibacteriales; family Kuafuiibacteriaceae; genus JADJPE01. The sequence goes on from JADJPE010000005.1 coordinate 1,604,654, forward strand.
CACCTGCCATGCGCCGCACGCCGAGCCGTCGCTCAAGCCCGGTCAGTGCCTTGAGTGCCACGAGACCCAATCGTCTCGCCATCACGCGAAAGCGCTGAAAGATCCCGACCAATGCCTTGAGTGCCACAAGAGCCATGAGCCCGCGGCATCCGTCTTGAATCCGACCAATCGATGTCGTTCCTGTCACGCAGACGATCGGCCACGCCGTGCGCTCTTCAAAGGGCACGACGACTGCACCTCCTGCCACCGTCCGCACGACAGCGCGATCGCGCGCGACTGCCGGAGCTGCCACAAAGACAAGGTCGTCGATGGCGAGCCGATCGAAGACCACCGCGCGTGCCTCAATTGCCACAACCCGCACGCAAGACAGGGCGCCGCGCGTAAGACCTGCATCGGATGTCATCAGAGGACGCTCGTGGCCCACCCCGCCGATGAAGGGAAGGGTGCGTGCGTGGGATGTCACCCGATGCATGAAGAAAAGCCCCTCCGTCGTACGGTCGCCGTTGCGGCCTGCCACACGTGCCACGAGAAGGCGTCGACGGACGCCGCGTTCCATGGTGGCGCGCTGTGCACGAGCTGTCATAAGCCGCACGACTTCGATCTCAAGGGCCAAGTGCAAGAGCGCTTCTGCAGAACATGCCATTTCGACGGTACTTCGAAGCCGGAAGGGTCGAAAGCTCATCGAATCGAGACGGCGAAAGACGCGGCGATGCCTTTGGAGGCGAAGCCGATCCTCGTCGTTCATGGGCACGAAGCCTGCGAGAAGTGCCATACCCAGGCGGCTCACGTGCCGACCGAAGGCCTCGCAACCTGCGGCTCTTGCCACGAAGCAGAGCAGGCCTCCTTGGTCGAAGGGCACGACAAGTGTCTCGAATGCCACGAACCCCATCGAGGCGCCGTGAAGGAGACCTGCCTCGGATGTCACACCGACCGAAAGAAGGGCGTGCACGCGAACGAGGTGGCCGATTGCGGGAAGTGTCATCGTCCGCACGGTCCGGGTGGCACTTCGACTCCGCTTGCGTGCGTGTCTTGCCATGACAAAGCTCTGCCTCTGCTCCACCGAGTCGAACAGCATCGAGAGTGCATCCAATGCCACGTTTTCCACGGCGATCGACCAAAGATCGCGCGCGCTACATGCCTCGAGTCTTGTCACTCCGAGCTTTCGCTGCACGAACCGAAAGCGAAAACCTGCACGGGCTGTCATCCATTCGGAGGCGGCCAGCCATGATGAACTCAGTGGCGCCACGGCGGGCGATCGCGGGGGTCTTGGCCGGAGTCTGGCTGAGCGCGACGCCGGTCGGTCGCTTGGCTTGGGCGGACGAACCGTCGACGGATGTCGAGACCAAGCGAGGTCCGGGTACGGCACGCGACAAGGACTGTCTCGTCTGCCACGCCGGCGTGGGTGAGGAAGACGCGCCGAAACTCGACCTCGAACGATACGGGGCCTCCGTGCACAACGCCGAAGGATGCGTAGGGTGCCACGCCGACGTCTTTGATGAGTCGATTCATCACGAGGAAGAAGATCAAGATCTCGCGCCCGTTGACTGCGCCGGATGCCACTCAGAGCCGGGCGACGCTTGGGCGCGCTCGGTGCACGGTGAGACGCCGGCGGACCCCGACCAGGAGCAAGCCACTTGCGTGCGTTGCCACGGCGTTCACGACACTTTGTCGCCGAAGGACCCACGCTCGATGGTTCATCCGCTCCGGCAGCTCGAGACGTGCGGCCAGTGCCACGGGCTCGACCGGGCGGCGGCGGGTCATGCGCTCGAAGTGCCTCTGCAGTACCGACGTATCCTGAAGAACGCGAGCCAGGAGCTCGTCGTCAACTTGATGCGGCAGGGCGTTCTCGTCTCGGCGGGGTGCTCCGATTGCCACGGATCCCACGCGGTTCATGAGCGGACGAGCCCCGATTCGACCCTTTACCCCGCGAACGTCGAGTCGACGTGCCGGCCATGCCATCAGGAGCAGAGCGCGCAATACCGCAAGAGCGCGCACGGCCAAGCCTCGTCGAAGTCCGGGTTCTCGTGGCGGGTCAACGCTTCCGGCGAGGTCCCGAGTCCGGGCGAATACGCGGCGACGGTTCTGGACGATGGTGCTGGCCGCGACGGGCCCGCTGACCCGACGCAACCTCCAGTTTGCACGACCTGTCACGGCATGCATGCGAACGTAACGCCGAAGACCGACCGCTTTCGCTTGGATATCGTGAGGGAGTGCGGCACCTGCCATGCGCGGCTCATGGAGACATACACCCAGAGCTACCACGGAAAGGCGACGCTGCTCGGTGATGCGTCGGTCGCGAAGTGCTCCGACTGCCACACGGCCCACCAGAACCTTCCCGCGAGCGATCCGGATTCGACGGTCTCGCCGAAGCATCGGAGCGAGACGTGCCGAAAATGTCACGCCGGCGCGCCCGAGAAGTTCGCCGAATTTTGGCCGCACGCCGACCACCATGACCGCGAGAAGTATCCCGTTCTCTTCTATATCTTCCTCTTCATGTCCGCCCTCCTCGTGTCGGTGTTCACGTTCTTCGGTCTCCACACGATTCTTTGGGGGATACGTGACGCCGTAGACGCTTTCCGTGAACGCAAGTTGCCCCGTCGTGTCCACGCCGGCGCCGACAAGCCGGTCGTGCGCTTCAGTCGGTTCGACCGCATCCTTCACTTCTTCGTGATCATCTCTTTCCTTGGGCTTGCGGCCACCGGTGCACCGCTGAAGTTTGCCCACACGGCTTGGGCCAAGGCGTTCTTCGAGATTCTCGGCGGTGTGTCTGCGGCGGGCTGGTGGCACCGCGTCTTCGCCATCATTACGTTTGGGTACTTCTCGTCGCACATCATCCATATGGCGACGCGCTTGATGCGCCTCGTGCGTGAGGGACGTCTCGCCCGCACTTTGATTGGACCGGACTCGCTCGTTCCCGGCCTTCAGGATGTGGTCGATATCTTCAAACACACGCGGTATTTCCTCGGGCTCGGCCCTCGCCCGACCTGGGAGCGTTGGACGTATTGGGAGAAGTTCGACTATTGGTCAGTTTTCTGGGGTGTATCGATCATTGGATCCTCGGGTCTCATTCTTTGGTTCCCCGAGGTCTTCACGCACATTCTTCCCGGGTGGGCGGTGAATATCGCGCTCGTCGTTCATTCCGACGAAGCGCTCTTGGCGATCGGGTTCATTTTCGGCGTGCACTTCTTCAATTCTCACCTTCGGCGTTCCAAGTTCCCGATGGACTCCGTGATCTTCGTGGGCACCGTGCCCGAGGGTGAGTACCGGGAGGAGCGTGGTCGTGAATGGGCGCGCCTTGAACAGGAAGGTCGCATCGAGGCGCGCCGTGGTTCGCCGCCTAATCCGATCTTCTTGAAGTGGGTTCGGGTGTTCGGAATGAGCGCCTGGATCTTTGGTCTTCTGATCCTAGCGTTGATCGTTCATGGCTTCTTCTTCGCCAAGAGCTGACTGGTCCAATGTGACCCAAGCACCGCGCCAGAGTCTGTACACGCGTGCGGGCATCGTCTTGTTGATGGGGAGCGGCGCCTTCTTGGCCGCCACGCTGCTCCTCGGTCACCTACTGGTGCGCGAGACCAAGGCGCGAATACTCGACGAGCGCGTTGCGTTCGCCCGGAGTGTCGGCATCTTCATTGAAGATCGCCTGCGAAGCGACCTCTTGGCTCTCTCACAGGCCGCTGAAGATATGGCGCCCACCGGCGAACCGGAGGTGGAAGCACCAGAAGCGACATCGTTCGCGTCGCCGGGGCGCATGGATGGTCTCGACGCGCGTCGCATCTGGCAGCGCGCTGCGGAGCGAAGCCTCTTCAAGGGCGGGATCGCGGTGTTGACGCTCGACGCGGACGCAAAAAGAGAGGTCTTCCTCGAAGCACCGGCTGGTTCGATTCGTCAGTTGCCGGGAGATGTGCTCGAGGAGGTCTCTGCGCGCGCGAACAGCCGAAATCGGCTCGAGCTCTCGACGCTGTCCGATCGGACGTTGTCGAACGTCGTGACGCTTCGGAACGACGCCGGTGGCGCTGCAGTGGGCGCTGGAGCGGAGGATGGGGCGGACGATCGGGCGGAAGCTGGAGCGGAAGATGGAGCGGAAGATCAGGCGGAGCGACTGATGATGGTCCTCCCTCTGGCGCGACCGTGGCACGACAAGCCCGCCTACCTCGTCGGACTGCCGGGTCCAGGTATCGATGAGCTGCTCGGCCGCCTCGAGGGGTCTCCGTCTGATGATGGTGTCGGATACGGCCGGAGTGAGGATGGGTATCGTAGCGGTGGGGGTGCCGGTGGCGGTGGGGGTGCCGAGCTGCGCCTGGTCGACAGCAAGGGCGTTGTCGTCGCGTGCTCTCATCGCGATCATCTGCAACACGAAGCCGACCACGAAGGCATTCTTTCGCGCGCGATCGCGCAGCGCCGGGAGTTTCGCGGCGAATGTCATTCGTGCCACGAGGAAGGGGGCCGGCAGGCGCGCCGAACCGAGATCCTCGCCTTCGCGCCGCTACCGACCCTGTCGCTTGGGCTGAAGGTGGTTCAGTCCGAGAACCGAGCTTTGGCGCCGGCATTTACGCTTCGCAATGAGCTCATCATTTTGGGTGCTGGTCTCATCCTGCTGTTCGTGACGTTCAGTCTTCTCGCGGTCCATAGCATCGTGCGCCCGGTTGTTCTGCTCACGAACGCGGTGCGTGCGTCCGAAGAGGAAGATCGGCCGATGGGATTCCGCGCGATGGCGCTGCGTCCGATGGCCAACGATGAAGTGGGTGAGTTGGCGCGTGCGCTCGAGCTTTGGCGTCGGCGAACCTTCGAGTCGATGGAGGCTCTCGATGCGCATCGACGCGCATTGCGCGAGGAGAGCGAGGCGATCCGACGCCATCTGGACGCGCTGCAGATCATCTCGGATCGATCGATGCAGAAGCCGAGTCTTGAGGATCTCTTGCTGTGTGCGCTCGATCGGCTCCTTCTGCTCTCTGGGCGTACGTGCGGCTTGCTCAAGATCGAACTTCCAGATCGCGTCGTCGATGCCCGACGTCTCCTCGACGCCGAGCGGGCCGAGGGCCTCTTCGCGGATCTCTTGCGAACGAGGGAGCCGACTGACGAGGAGAAGCTGGACCCGTTCGAGTGCGAAGGGCGCGGGCTCCATCGAATTTTGGGGTGCGTGTCCAGTCCGGCGCCCAGCGTTCGATTGAGTCTCGTCGTGGCTACCGAGGCGGATCCGGACGACGGCGGGGAGCCCGAGGCGTCATCGGGCAACGCATCGCCAGACGCCGTGCCGATGTGGACGAGCTCCTTGCTGCGTCATGTGGCGATGTGTTCCTCTCACCTTCTCCTTCAGGACGTGATCGAAGAGCGCCGGCATCAGCAGGGGTTGTTTCTGCGGCGCGTGCTCGAGGCCCAGGAGGACGAACGGCGTCGAGTCGCGCGCGACCTGCACGATACCGTCGCTCAGGACCTCTCGGCGCTCCGCCTCGAGATCGAGCGGATGGTGCCCCACGCCAAGGACGCGGGCGTGCGGGCGTCTCTTTCCATGCTCGAGTCTCGCTCCCAAGAGATGTTGGAGACGGTCCGCGGAATTCTTGGGAATCTTCGGCTCTCGATGCTCGAGAACCTTGGACTCGTGGCGGCGCTCAAGTGGTTGCTCGACCGCATCGAGAGAGAAACGAAGATCAGGACCCACTTCTTGTTGGATGGACCCGAATTCGTGCGCCTCGATTATCACTCATCCCTTGCGCTCTTTCGGATTCTTCAGGAATCCTTGCAGAACGTCGTGCAGCACGCAGATGCCGACCATGTTTTCGTGACTTTGAAGACGGGTTCGGAGGAGATCGAGATGCTCATCGAGGATGATGGTTCTGGCTTCGATGTTTCGTCTCGTCTCAAGAAGCGAACAGAGACCGACCTAAGAGGCTTCGGATTGGTCGGGATGGAAGAACGTGCGCGTTCGGTCGGTGGTCGCATCGAGCTCACCTCGGCGCCGAGTGAAGGAACCTCGGTGAAAGTGACGATTCCGTTTCGGCTCTCATCCGAGATCTCGGGCGACCTCCCTAGTCGTGCGAAGGAGGAGCGAGCGTGACGGGCAGAGTTCGTGTGATCCTCGCCGACGACCACACCGTGCTTCGCGTTGGCTTGCGTGCTTTCCTCAGCGAGCAGAGCGACCCCGAAATCGACGTCGTCGCCGATTGCGCTTCCGCGGAGGAGGCGGCCGAGCTCGTAGACAAACATCACCCGGACCTTCTGCTTCTCGACCTCAACATGCCCGGGCTCGGCGGGATCGGAGGTGTCCTCGAGATTCGACGGCGTGGATCGAAGGTCGCGATTCTCATCGTCAGTCAGTACGCCGAACCCGAATCAGTGCGCCGCGCGCTCGAGGCCGGCGCGAACGGCTACATCGTCAAGACGGCGCGTGGCGAGGAACTGGTCTCGGCCATTCGGGCCGTGATGAACGGCGGGACGTATGTCGATCCGACGCTCGCCGGTGCGCTCATTCGACCGGCACGGAACGACTCCACCCCAGACTCCGACGATGAGGCCCTGGCTCGACTGACGGCTCGCGAGCGCCAGGTGCTTCGTCTCATCGCCGAAGGCTACAGCAACAAAGAGATCGCGCAGGCGCTCGACATCGCCGTAAAAACCGCGATGGCACACCGCGCGAACTTGATGGAGAAGCTCAACATCCACAATCGGTCGATGCTCACACGTTTTGCCATTCGCATGGGGGTCGCCACCGATACCTGAACGGGCATGAGCTCGGGCACGGCCGAGGCCAAAGGTTTCCTACGTCCGAGGCTCCCTACGTTGAGTCGGCTACGTTGAGTCGCCTACGTCGTCTTACTTCAGAAGGTTGCGTCGGAAGTCACGCAGCAAGTCGCCGATGTCTTGGCGGTCGAGGTCGCGGCGCAGAGCTTTCCACGCCTGCTGAATCTCGCGCTGCGCGGCCCCACGTTCATGTTTTGGGGCATCCAACATGGCTACGACTTGGTCCTCGATCGCGCCCATGTCGGTCACCAGATCGATGAGCCGCTCTCTCATTTCGGCATGCGTCCCGGGGTCGATCAAGGTGTTGGGAAACTCGTCCGCCAGGCTAAGCGCCGCTCGAAGTTGCTTCCGTGCGTTATGGAACAGCTCTTGATGGCTCTGCTTTTCGAGCTTGGATGTTTGACGAAGCCTTTTGAATTTCGCGAAGACGTCGTCCAACATGCCCCTCATCAGCCGCGCGACCGTCTGATGTCCGCCGTGCTCGGCTTTCGGATGCGCGGGCACGCCGCCCCAGTAGTGTTCAGAGAGCTTTCGCTTTTGCTGTGGTACCGCCGGCGTTCGAAGCGGCGATCCCAAATAATCCCGCTGATCTGGGACGCTCGCCAAGAACTCTGCCTTCCACTGGAGCACGGCCGATCGCTCCTTCGCCACACGATCGCTGTGTCGATACACAACCTGATCGTCGGGACGAACGCCGTCACTCCAGCGGCCAGTCGACGGATCCATGGACGCGATCGCCCGACCCTGAGCATCGAACTCATCCTTGAAATGCCCGATGAGTTCGTACCCGCGGTCGAGCATCTTGCGGAGTGCTCGGAGCGGATCCCCTGAAGCCGAGTTTCCGTACGCGTACGGGAAGACGTCCAGCCCCGTGCGCAGATTCAAGATCTGCTTTCTGACCGCCTTCACGCGTTCGTGATGGGGTTGCATCGAGGCCCCCAATGTTCGGACGGCTTCAACGGCGACATCGAGCCGAGCGAGAAGCGAGCGCCTCGCCAGCTCTACATAGGATGTCTCGTCGGCGTCGGCCTGCGCTGGCCGTTCCGTCTGCGCTGGCACTTCGTCCGGCGCCGGCGCGGCGGCCTGCGCCGGGACCGCAGCCTGCACGGGCGCTGCGCTTTGCGCTCGCGCGCCGGTCGCGCCCCAAGCCGACGAGGAGGGTAGGCGACCGATCGGGGCTGCAACGGGGGCTGCAACGCGGGCGGCCGACGAAGACGGGTTGAGCGAGGTCGCGGTGATTGCGGGGAACGAAGGGCATGAAGGGACCGAAGGGAACGACGGCAACGACAGGAACGAAGGGAATGCGGGCGATGCCACCCGTGAGGTGGCCGGTGCTGGCGCGGTAGGCGGTGCGGGACGCAGGGATGTTGGCGTTTGCGCGCCGTGCACTCCCGGCGTGGTCGTTGGTCGCGTGATTCCGGATCGGCGGGAAGGCGCGGTCAGCGTCATGATCAGGTGCTGCTCTTGAAAAGCATCGCCTTCAGATCCGCCAGCGAAAAAGCAACGACTCGGATGGAAGGCGGGTCGTTCATGCTGTGAGGACCGAGAGAAGGGGTCACTCCAAGAACACGCGAGGGGCACCTCAAGATGATGTGCTGACGAATACATGAGCGAGCGCTTCCCGAATCGAGCCGTGGCGAAAGACATAGCCGGCGGCCTCGGTGCGCCGTGGGATCACGCGCTGCGAACTCAGGATGACCTCGCTCATCTCGCCGAACATCGCTTGGAGCGCGACCTGCGGCACGGGCACCAAGGCGGGCCGCTTGAGCACCTTGGCGAGTGCTTTGGTGAAGTCGGCGTTGGTGACCGGATGCGGGGCCACGGCATTGAGTGTGCCCCGTAGGTCTGGCGTGTACGCGGCGTGCAGCATCACACCGACCGCATCTTCCGAATGAACCCACGACATCCACTGGCGACCGGAGCCGAGCCGTCCTCCGATACCCATCCGGAACGGCGTGAGCATACGCGCGAGGGCTCCGCCGCTTGCGCTCAAGACGAGCCCAAAGCGGATGCAGACGACGCGGATGCCCAACGCTTCCGCCGCCACCGCCTCGCTCTCCCAGTCGGCACAGACCTGAGCCAAGAAACCGCGACCGACGGCCGCGTCTTCGTCGAGTACTTCGTCGCCCCGGTCGCCATAGTAGCCAATCGCTGACGCTGAGATGAGCGCCTTGGGCCGATCGTGCGCATCGAGACCTGCGAGGCCCGCTACGAGGTTCTGGGTTCCGATGACTCGACTGTCACGGATGCGGTTCCGCTTCTCGATTGTCCAGCGGCCGTCCGCGACCGGCTCACCCGCGAGGTTGAACACGACGTCGGTGCCACGAAGTGCCTCGGCGGGCGGCGGTCCGGCATCCGGAGTCCACGCATGGGCCGTGACGTTTCCAAGTTGCTCGACGGCCTTGTCGGGGTTTCGGCTGAGGATGATTGGTTTTACGAAGTGAGGTCTTAGCGCCCGACCGAGAAGTCCTGTTGCTCCGGTGACCGCGGCGCGCATGTCTGGCTTGTAGCGGTGAGCGTGGTGAGAGACAAGTTCATGCGCCTCTGTCCCTTCGTTCCTTCGTTGGTGCGCGCCTGTTTTGAACTTTGTTGATCGTGGCGGGCAACGACCCGTCGACAGCGCCGCGAGCAGAAGCGTGGATTGCACACATCCAGACGAGGGTTACTCGCGCGCGCTCGCCCCCGCGCGCAAGGTCATGCCTATCTTCAGCTCAACCTGACCTCAGCTCAGCCTATCTTCAGCTCAGCCTGACGCATTCGGCCGGTGATCGACCGGGAGGGTGTCCACTCGAGACGTAGGTGTGATGGGCGTGGGGGGCGTGGGGGGCAAGGCTCGTCTTCACCGAATAAGGTCGATGCCTCGCATTGCGTAGCGCAGAGCTCGGGTTGCCGCCGGGTGTCGGTCACGATCACGGTGCGGGTACGCACCTCGGTTTGGATCGGAGGCCTCTTGCTGGAGACATGCATCTGCGTGTTCGAGGAGGAGCGCGAGTGCGGTCGTACGTCCGAGCGTGAGTGCGAAGCGTCGTGCGCCTGCTTCGAGCGCGCCGGCATCGGTGTGTATGCTTTCGAACCAGCTTCGTGCGTGCTCGAGGCTCGCTCGACCGGCCTCGACCGCGCGATCGAGCGACGAAGCTTGGACCCGGTCGAGTCGGCGAGAGATCTCTTCGCCCAGCACCCGGAGCGAATCGCCGCCATCTCTAGTCAGGGCGCGGAGGATGTCGAGCGAGAGAACGTTGGTCGTTCCCTCCCAGATCGGAAGCACCTGCGCGTCAGCCAGGAGCCTCGGGAGTCCGGTGTCTTCGACGTAGCCAGCACCACCAAAGCTCTCGATCGCTTCGGACGCAACCGATACCGCTTGTTTGGCGGTCGTGAGCTTTGCGATCGGGGTAAGAATTCGTAGCACTGCGCGGTCTTGGTCGGTGCCGCCGCCGTCTTCGACTCGACCCAGGATCTCGGTGAGCCAGAAAGCCACGTGGAAAGTCGCTTCCGTCTCGGCCGCCATCTCCTCGAGCGTATCGACGTGGAGTGGCTTCTCGGCGAGCGGCGCTCCGAACGCGACGCGCGTGCGCGCGTAGGCCTCCGCAAGCGCGAGTGCGCGGCGCGTACTCCACGCGGCGGCGGCGCTGTTCCATGTGCGGGTGAGCGTGAGCATGGGCGTAATGTTGCGAACCCCATCGCGCAGACCCTTGACGGGCGTCGCGACCGTTCCATCGAGAGTCAGCTCGGCGGTCGGGACCTTTCGCGTGCCGAGCTTGTCCTTCAATCGATTGATCGAGATTCCATTGAGACGACCCTCGCGATCGCGCGTCTCGACGTAAAAGAGGGCCAATCCACGGCCGCCCTCTGGGTTCCCTTCCGGACGGGCCAACGTCAACGCCATCTCGGACGTCGTGGCGGAAGTGAACCACTTCGTACCGTACAGGCGCCATTGTCCGTCGTCCGTCTGTCGCGCCATCGTCTCGGACCGACCGACGTCCGACCCGCCCGTGCGCTCGGTCATCCACTGGCCCGAGGTCCACATCGTCGCCGGATCTGTGGAGAGGAGGTGGGGTACGGCGCGTTCTACGAGCGTTGTCGCGTCAAGATCCATCAACGTTCGTGCCGCGCCGTCGGTCATGGCGAGCGGGCATGAGTATACGTCGAGCGATGGCTGAAGAAGGTAGTTCAAGCTGAACTGTACGACGCGGCGGAAAGGGCCGAACTTTGCGTCGTAGCCGCTGCTCACGAGCCCACGTTCGGCGGCGAGGCGCTGCGCGTGCTTCCAGAGCGAGGAGACCTCGATCTGGTCGATGCGATGGCCCCACGCGTCCCACTGCACGAGCCGAGGCTCATCGTGCTGGTTGGCCAGCATAGCGTGGTAGAGCTCTTGGCTGCTCAGACCACCGAGCTCCCGAAATGTGTCGCCGAGCTCGCGAGAGAGTTCTGGAGGAAGAACACGGGCGTGGTATTCGCGCAGGACACGATCGTCGTCATACTGATTGCCGAGGATCGGGGGCGCTTGGAAGAAGGCCATGGTGCTATCCTATGCTGGGTTTCGATGTGGCTCCAGCCGCGGCCCTGCGGTCTCGGATTTCTCCCTGAATCCGCCCCAGATCTTCAGCCTCTGGAGACGGACCACGAAACATCCTGAGCGCCGCACCGATAAGCCGCACCATCACGATTCTCACGAGTCGGATGGAACGCATGACAAGACTGACCAGAGACGCGTTTATGGACCGCTTCCGAGGCCGAAGCATCGACTTGGCCTCGTTCCCGGACGAACAGAGGCAGCAACTAAGCCACGAAGGGGTTCCGCTCTCTGATTTTTCGAGACTCGATCGGTACGAGAAAGATCGGCGCCTGGCCGGAGAGCGAGAATTTCGCGGCGTATTCGACGCGGTTCGAGCGCTCAATCCGAGCGTGGACTCAGAGGAGGACGTCGATGTCAGCGACGAGACTGGCGCATCGACCAGAGCCGGGCGCGTTCTGACGATCCTTGACCAACTTGCGTCCCCGCCCTTCGATGCACCGATCGCGTCGCCTTCAGAGGCGCGAAGCGATCCGGCAACGGCCTCATCGGGATCGTCGGCCTCATCGGGATCGTCGGCCTCATCGGGATCGTCGGCCTCATCGGGATCGTCGGCCTCATCGGGATCGTCGGCCTCATCGGGATCGTCGGCCTCATCGGAGTCGTCGGCCTCATCGGAGTCGTCGGCCTCATCGGAGTCGTCGGCCTCATCGGAGTCGTCGGCTTCACTGCCGCCGGTGGCGGTGCCTTCGGCCGCGTCGGTCGACTCTGACCTGACGGCGGAGCACGCGTTCGACGTGGCGGATTTCGGAGGAGGCCGTCACGAGCCGGAGGCCCGATCGGGGGCTCGGCTCGATCTCTCAGGATCGGTTGGGGTCGGAGGCGCAAATCGTCCATCCGACGTTCGCGGTGTGCAAGAACGGTTGCGCACTCTTGGATTCAACGTCGATGTGGATGGGCAGTTCGGTGCCGGGACACAAGCGGCGCTACAGCTGTTTTCAGCGGCGAGTCTTGGCGTGGAGCGTGTCCGCGCCGCGCCCGCACGCATCGGGTCGAGCGATCGGTTGTTGCGGGCACTGGCCTCGCCGCGAGCGCCTCGCTGGATGGAGATTCCGGCCGAAGGCCCCGGGTTCGTGAACGGCGATCGCGACCGCCATGATTTTGCATCCAGTCGCCTGGTCGAGGTCATACGCTCGGTCGGCGCCGAGTACGAAGCGAACTACCGAGCTTCCCATCCAGACGCACCACCCATCACCACGAACGACGCCTCGCGTCCGTCCGGCGGCAATACGCCCGACCATGCGACGCACGAGAACGGTCTCGATCTCGATGTTCGATTGCCCCGCAGGAACGGTTCAGTCGGCACGATCGTAGGAAGTGGCGACTACGATCGCAACACGACCTTCGAGATGATTCGGTACTTCCTGGCGGATCCGCGTGTCGAGCGTGTTCTGTTCAACGACGCCGTCCTCTTCGCGCGCGTACGGCGTGAGCTTCCCACGCTGGCCCACAAACTCCAAGATGGAGGTCCGTCGCACCGCAATCATTTTCACGTCGATGTCGCGCCCGAAGCGATCGCCTGAGCGGAAGACTTCGGAGAAGCGGAGGAGGCTGCGTCGGCGCGTCGCGTCGAGAGGAGAAAGAGAGAACGTCATGGCCGTGAAAGTCCAAGTGGTCGTCTGCACGTTTCCGGACACAGAGACAGCGGCCCGGATCGGTTCCGCTCTCGTCGAGGAAGCGCTCGCCGCGTGTATCAACATCATTCCGGGCGTCCGCTCCATCTATCGCTGGGAAGGACGTATCTGTGACGACGCGGAGGTCATGGGGCTCATCAAGACGACGGAGGCGTGCTTCGACGCGCTCCGCGCTCGCGTGGTTGAGCTCCATCCCTACGATTGTCCTGAAGTGGTGGCGCTCCCGGTTGCGGATGGACACCCCGCCTATCTCGACTGGGTTCGTCACGGCACAACGCCGAATCACCAACCCAAACCGTGACGGGATCGCCGCGAAACGTAGCCGATATGGCTCAGCGACAATCCCGTCTCCCGGCGATGCAAACGCGGAATTGACGTTGGGGACGATATCGTCATCCGCAATCGATCTACCGTCGTACGACGCGAATGCGACCAAGCTTCGGTTTCCGGGCGGGCGCATGCTGTTCGAGCCAAGTCGCGAAAGCCTCGAGATCAAGTGGTCCTATGCGCCGGTCCGTGCCCTCGGCGAGCACGGTGAACCCGTCGCCGCCGGCGGCCAAGAAACTGTTGACCGTCACGCGATACGCTCCGTCCATCGTCATGCGCTTTCCGAGTAGCTTCATGCTCGCCGGGTCGACATGGGGGCGCTCGGGCTCCGTATTCGCCGCCGGTGGTTCCACTTCAGGGCGGCGAGCTCGAGGGATGACCATGGTGTAGCTGAAACCACGCGACGGTTGGAGGACTCTTGGCTTGCTCGCTTGGAACTGCTGCTCAAGAAGGCGATGAATCTGTGACCCCGTGAGCGTCATGGTGACGAGTGTATTTCGGAACGGCTGCATCGCGAAGATCTGCCCGTAGGTGATGGGCCCGGCCTCGAGGTTGCTACGGATTCCGCCCGGGTTCATGAAGGAGATCTGAGCGCCCCCGAGTTCCGGCGCCTTCGTCGCTTCGAGTTGGGCGTCTGCGATGAGATTGCCCAAAGCCGATTCGCCGGACGCCTCCGGTGGTGCTGCGTTCGGCCCGCGCATGGATTCGGCTGCGCGTCCAACGACCCGGTCGCGACGATCCGCCACGCGTTCGACGTAGCGATCGACGAGGGCCCTCTCGTCGGCGGCCTCCGGGATGTCGCGTGAGATGACGCGGTTGTGCGCCTCGATGGCGATGACGTCATGTGTCGACCGGTCGATCGTCAGGATCGCTTCCGTGAGCAGTCGGCCGTACGAGAGTGCGCTGGTTACGCGCCGATTCGCGATGACGCAGTTGTAGGCGCGGTGTGTGTGGCCGCTTGCCACGAAGTCAACGGCGGGATCCAGTTGCTTGACGATTTCGACGATCGGTCCCGATATGCCTTCGCAGCCATCAAAGACCCCAGTTTGAAGACCCCCCTCGTGGATCAAAACGACGATCGCTTCGACGCCCTGCTTCTGAAGGTCGGGGACGAGTCGATTGATCGTATCGACCTCGGCGCGAAACTCGAGACCTTCGATCCCCTTCGGGTTCACGATGGCCCGTGTTCCTTCGAGTGTGAGACCGATGAAAGCAACTTGTATGCCTTCGAATGTGCGGACTTCATAGGCCGGGAACAGTGTCTCGCCGCTGCTCTTGTCGATCACATTCGCGGCCAAGAAGCCAAACTTTGCCCCCGAGAACGTGTCTTCATTTTGGGCGCAGGTGCCGGGGCTGAAGCATCCGCCGTGCTGCATTCGTCGAAGCTCATGCTGGCCGCGGTCGAATTCATGATTGCCGACGGCGTTGAGATCGAGCCCGAGAAGATTCATCGCTTCGACCGTCGGCTCGTCGTGAAAGAGCGCCGACACGAGTGGGCTTGCGCCAATGAGATCACCGGCCGATACGAGGACCGTGTGCCGATAGCGGGCGCGCAAGCGGCGAACGTGTTCGGCGAAGAACGCGACGCCGCCCGCAGGCTGGGGCGCGGCGTGACCCGCGGCATCAAGGGTCATGACCGTTCCGGAGTCACCGTCGGGTGGTTCGAGGTGTCCGTGGAAGTCGTTGAAGGCGAGGATCTGAACCTCAAGCGGCGGCTGGTTCGAGGCCTCGGTGCGGGCTCGGTCGGCGCGGGTTCCTTTCGCGCGGCCTCTGGCGCGGGTTCCTTCGGCTCGGGCTTTCGCGGCCTGGTCCCCGGACAGCGCGGGGTGAGACTTCGATTGGGACGAGGGCGGCGGCTCGCGCGCTCCGGGCTCGGGGGCCAGGTGCTGGCAACCGACGGCGATCAGTCCGCAAAGAGAGATCGAGAACCAGAGAGAGCGGAAGAAGAGAACACGGCGCCAGCGTTCGAAGCGAGGGCTGCATCGGTGACCCAAGGGGCGCCCGGATTGGAAGCTCACGTTCGAAGGATAGCAGGCGGACGCAAGCTGCCTAGCCAAAAAGGCGTTGCTTGATGGCTGAGGTGAACTTCTTGCGCGTTCGCCAGTAGTCATCCTGGAGATTTCGCAGAGCACGCTCGACCGGCATCTTGACGAGGCCCTTGAAGTACTCGTTCGGTCGGGCTCGGAAATCGGGTGGATGTTCGTGGCCATCCCAGTCTGGCGGCGGTTCCTTCGTGTAGTAGAAGCCGGCGAACGAGTTTCGGCTTCGGCCCTTTGGACAGGTGATGGCGCTGACGCCGTGGAAGCTGGTCAGCGTCGTGTTGAAGACGAGGCAGCGATTCCATGCCGGCGGGAACTCATGCAGAAGAAATCGGACCTGCGGGTCCCAAAGCTCGAAGGCGCCACCCCATTCGGGACGCCAATCTCGCGGATTGAGGTGCACGATGATGTTCAGGCGTCGATGGTAGCCTTCGGGCTTGAGGAGGTTGAAGTCCGCATGGACGTCGAGGTGACCGCCTGGTGCCATCAGGTGCATGCCGCCGCCTGAGAGTCGATCATCGGCGAGCAGGTTTGGAATCTGCGTGATCTCGCAAACCTCTTTGAGGAAGTCCGGGTGTGCAAGGACGTCGCTCAGCGTTCGCACTGGCGACGGAAACAACGCGGGATCTGTGATCTGAACTTTTCGCTTCTCGTTGACGTAGGCAAACTTCTTTCCGACCTGGCTTGCCTCCTCGTAGCCTGGATAGCTCGCGACGACTTCCTCCAGGAAGCTCTCCTTGAGGAACTGCTCAATGACGAAATAACGGGTAGGTCGAGACGAGAGAAACTGCTTCTGCAGCATCTCAACGTCCAGCGGGTTGATGTAATCTGAGACCGAAAGCGTCATAGTTGGACTCGAGGCGAGAGCGTACAGGCTGCCGATGATCCTGTGAAGTGTACCTCTGACCACCACATCACCACATCTCTGCCTTCGGTCGTTACCTTTCCCCCCCCGGCGAAGTTCAAACCCCAAGTCGCCACGACGAACCGCTCGGTGGCCCTGCTCTTGGATGCTGGCTTCGGGGTGCTCCGCGTTCGGATTCATGGCCGAGGGGGACAGGGCATCAAGACTTCGGGTCGCGTTCTTGCCTCGGCCCTCTTCGGCGAAGGCTTTGCCGTTCAGGATGCACCGCATTTTGGTGCCGAGCGTCGCGGAGCACCGGTTGTCGCCTCGATACGGGCCGATCGATCGTTTGTCCGTGAGCGAGGGAGGATCGAACACCCTGATGCTGTCGCGTGGGCCGATGAAACTCTACTCGGCGCCCTGCGACGGAAGACTCCGCTCAGCACGTCGGCCGCCCTCAGGCTCGATCCGGACGCCTTCGTCGTCGTCGTCGTCGCCGGTGTTGATCCAGTGCCCGCGCCGGTCCGGATGAAGGCCCCAGAGGAAAGTCCAGAGCACGCCTTCGAGCAAGCCTCCGAGCAAGCCTCCGAGCAAGCTTCCGACCAGACGCCGGGTCAATGCTCGCGAGAGGCGTTGGGTCGGAGCACAGGGTTGCTTTCCGGCCGCGGCCCGGCGCGAACGATGGCGGCGACTCTCGGAGTCGACGAGGCCCGCATTCGGATCCTGATGCTTCCGCCCGAGCTTCATGCGGGCATCGCGTGCGCGGTTGCGCTTGCCCGTCTCTGTGGCGTGGTTCGCTGGGAGACGCTGTTGGGGGCGATCGATGTTGAGCTGAGCGAGGCGGGCGTGGGTGAGGCCGCGCGCGTGGTCGCACATCGAACCGCGTCGTTCGCGTGGGATGCGCTCTCTCCTGATGCCGGTGTCCTGCATTCGCTCGCGGATCCAGGACCCAGCCCACGACGCGCTGGGATCGATACCAGATCGCCGGATTTGGGTGGAAAGCGATGGGTATCGGTCGAGCGGGATGACGTTTCCGTGGCCGCCCCGAGGATCCTCGCGTCGAGAACCAGTCGTCACAACCCGACCGGCGGGTGGGGCACCAAGCATCCGGTCTTGCGTCCGGAACGCTGCCGTCGGTGTTGGTGGATTTGCACCGTGGCGTGCCCGGACAGCGCGATTTCGCTCGGTGGCCATGGGATGCCGACCATCGATCAAACACACTGCAAGGGCTGCATGATCTGCGCGACGCAGTGCCCGAATCAGGCGCTCGTGGCCGTCGATGACTTCGCAAGCGCCGAAGGCGCTGAAGGTGTGCAGGGTGTGCAGGGCGTGCAGGGCGTGCAGCGCCTGCGGGGCATCGAGCGCGAGGGACACGTATGATTGCAGGATCAGAAGGGTCACAACGGTCACAACGGTCAGAACGTCGGCTGCTGACGGGCAATCAAGCGGCGGCCTGGGGGGCTCGACTCGGCGGCGTCGACTACGTGCCGGCGTTCCCGATAACGCCGCAGACCGAGATCATAGAGGCACTTGCCGCCTGGTTCGATGATGGATCGCTCATGGGGCGCTTGACGATGTTCGAGTCCGAACACTCGATGATGACAGCCGCCGGAACGGCCGCGGCGGCCGGAGCTCGGACTTTCACGGCCACATCGAGTCAAGGGCTCCTGTATTCACTCGAGATGATGTACGCGGTTGCTGGGTGGCGTGTTCCGTTCGTCATGGTCAACGTCTCACGTGGCCTCGCCTCGCCCATTACGCTCGAGTCGGACCATAACGACGTCTTGGCGGCGCGAGACACGGGCTTTCTGCAAATTCACTGTGCGACCGCGCAGGAGGTTCTTGACGCTGTCCTCATCGCTTTTCGATGGAGCGAGGATCGTCGAGTTCGTCTCCCTGTCATCGTCAATCAAGATGGGTTCTCGCTCTCGTTCACTCGCGAGCCGGTCGACATCCCGAACGAGGACGCGGTTCGAGCGTTCTTACCGACCCGGGGCGATCTCGATGAGACCTTGTCCGGTCCGTCCCCGCAGTCGCTTGGAGTTGCTGTTCTCGACGGTTCGACCTACAGCTACTTTCGCTATCAGATGGAGCGCGCAGCGCAAGGTGCGTTGCCTGTTCTCTTGGATATCGAGAAAGAATTCGAATCGATGACCGGTCGGCGATTCCTGCCTATCGATGAATATCGTATGCACGACGCAGAGATGGCGATCGTTGTTGTCGGGAGTCTTGGTACGCAGGCGATGGTCGCGGTCGACGAGATGCGCGCCGAGGGCGTTCGAGTCGGGCTCGTGCGTCCCCGCGTCTTGAGGCCGTTCCCGCGAAATGCACTCGCCCTGACGCTCGGACGGATGCGCGGTGTTGCGGTGGTCGATCAAGATCTATCACCAGGATTTGGTGGCATCTTGCACGGCGAGATTGCCGCGGCTCTCTACGCGCGACCTGAGCCACGTCCTTCTCTCACGAGCTACATCGGTGGATTGGGCGGACGCTTTGTTTCGGTCACGGAGTTCAAGCGGATCGTGGATGAGACGGTGGTTGCTTCGATCACCGGGCATGTCCCGCCGCCACGGCTGCTCTTCACCGATGAGGAAGCGCGGTCGATTCGAATGCTGCAGCAGATTGCCGACGACGCCCCGCAGTATGAGCTCGGCGCGCCTTTCGCATCCGGTCTCGAAGGAGACCGAGCATGAGCGCGGGACGCGGAGCCGTTACGCCTCGCCCGCACTTGATGGCCTCCGGGACTTCGATGTGTCCCGGCTGTGGAGGCCTGCAGGTCGTCAAGCAGATCTATGAACATCTCGGCCGGGATGTTGTCTTTGTGAATGCAGCGGGCTGTCTAACGCTTCTGGCACCATACCCGACCACGCCGTTTCAAAGTTCTTGGATCTACACGTCCATGGCATCCGCGCCTGCGGGCGCCCAGGGTCTGGTCGATGCGATCGAGGTTCTTCGTTCGAAGGGGCGGATATCCGGGCGACGTCGTATCCACGTTGTTGTACTGACGGGCGACGGGGCTGCAAACGGGATTGGTCTATCTTCGACGTCCGGTGCGCTCGATCGCCGGCTCGACTTCTACTACCTGTGTTATGACAACGAAGGCTACGGGAACACGGGGCATCAGACCTCGCCGGCAACCCCCGAAGGCGCGCGAACGTCAACCGATGCGCTGGGGCCAGGATGTAGCCAGCCGAAGAAAGACCTCTTCTCGATTTGGGCGGCCCACGAACCGTCCTACCTCGCGACGGTCATTGGGGCCGAGCCACAAGATTTGGCGCGCAAGGTCGAACGTGCGCGCGGCTGCCAGGGACCGAAGATGTTCATCGCGCTGGCGCCGTGCCCCACGGGCTGGGGTTTCGACCCAAAAGACGCAGGACGAATCGGCCATCTTGCGGTCTCGACTGGCGTATGGGCGCTCAGAGAACGGGTGGACGGGAAGACGGTGCATACGAAGATTCCGAGACCGCGACGGCTCGTCGAGGATTATCTCCGCGCGCAGAAGCGCTTTCAGCACTTGTTTTCGCCTGTTCGACGGGACGACGTGATTCAGCGCATTCAGGCGCGCATCACGGACGCCTGGGAGGATTGGTTCAGGGGTCAGCCGACGCGACCGCGAGCATGACCATTCCCCGAGCGGGCGACGGTGGTGTACACCGGGGGAACATGCTCGCGTCGGCCTTACCTCTTTTCTTCTCAGCGATGCTGAGTGGACAGTTCACGTCCAACACCGTGACGCTTCCCGCGGATGCACTCCCGCCAGGTTGGGCAACCGTGCGCGCCGAGTCGGATTTGAAGGGAAAAGGATTCGTCCATCAGGTGCGCGTCGAGATCGAGCGTGGGGTGCCGGCGACGGTCGAGCTGTTCACGTCAATGAACACGACGCGGAAGATCACGACCGACGGGAGCTTCATTACGGTTGTGGCCACGAGCGACGAAGGTGCGACTTGGCGGAAGGAGATCTTGGAGGATCAGTCGGGCGAATTCACAGGTACCGGTTTCATCGGTACGCCGACCGACTTGTCTGAGTTCACCGACGCGCTTCATCGATCCACATCCGAGCGCTGGGTCGTTGACCGTCTCGTCGAGGATTTGAAGATTCTTGCGCCCGAGCCCCTCGATGCCGCACGCTGTCAAGTCCTCGCCGCCATGCGTCTCGTCATTGTCGTCGGATCCTCCGTCGAATCGCTCGACCCCTATGTCGATTGTGCTGCGCGAGGCGCACACGTTTTCGCGATCGCCAAGGGCCATGACACCTCGATCGGGAATTCAAAGACCAACGCCAGCACCAACGCGAATACCTACGCCAGCACCAACGCGAATACCTACGCCAGCGCCAACGCGAATACCAATACAGATACCCGCGAGGCGAGGCCGGGATTGATTCATGCCGTCGCCGGTGCCGGCCCAACGACATGGGGTCTTGGCGCCATCGCTTTGGTGGAAGCGGTCTCGCCAGAGACCGTTTACCCGTTGGTGCAGGCGCGTCTCGAGGGCTCGACCGTCAAGTCTCACCAGGCGCTGCTTCACGACGGTCTCACGCCCGCGAACCAGATGGTCATGGGGGAGCTGAAGTGGAACCCTCTTTGGCCCGGACGCGTGCGGCAAGTTCGTCACGGGTATCTCTTCACGTTCTTTGTCGGCGCCTTCGTCTTGCTCATTGGTCCCTTCGGATACTTCGTGGGGATTCGACCTCGAAGACCGTGGCTTGCCTGGGGCTGGTTTCCTGCTGTTTCGCTCGCCATGTGCGGCGCGATGTATCTTGTCGGTCGGACGAATACGCCCGCCGCCCCTCACATGGATGTGGGACGCGTTTTTGTAAGCACCCCCACCGGGGAGGGCATGCGCTTCATCTTCGCGGACTTGGTCGGAGTCGAAGCCTCGAACTATGCCCTCTCGATACCATGGCGCGACGCTGAAACGCGGTGGCAGGCGTTCGAGCCGCCGGGGCGCCTCGGAACGCCTTTCGAGCCTTCTCGTGTGTTTGCGGAGCTCCGGACGACCTCGGGTGGCGATGAGCTCGAAGTCATGAACCTTTCGCTGGGGCGTTTTACGAAGGCGAGGCTCGCGTGGTCCGACTTCGCGGTCGAGGCTGCCCCGCATGTCGAGCGGACGAACCCGATCATCGTCGTGAACCCACGTGATGAGACGGTCTTGCGCGGCGTGCTGGTGACCCACGAAGGATTGACCGTATTCGGCACGCTGGCGGGGCGCGCCAAGATCGAATTGGCCGCGCCAACCCAACCTCTACCTCAAGATTTCAGCGAGGAGTTCCTGGACAGCTCGGATAAGGACACTCGCGCCAGCCAAGCGTCACGCCGATGGCTTCGCATGCTCGGCTCGCTCAGGGACGCGCGCGAGAAGGTCGCGCCGGGCACTTACCTTCTCGTCACGGAATCGTGGGACGATGAAGTCTTGGAGCCAACCGTGTCGCCCCCCGTCGAGCGTGAAGGCGTGACGCTTCGAGTGGTCGCGGGCCCTTTTCGCGAGGTGAAGGCCAATGATTGAAGTCCACGAAGTCACGCACAGATTCGATCGGTTCAGGGTGCTCGACGATGTTTCGCTGTTGGTGGAGCCTGGCGAGGTCGTGGGTCTGGTGGGCCCGAACGGCGCTGGAAAGACGACGTTGATGCGCACGATCGCGACTTTGCTGTCGCCCATGAGTGGTCGCGTACGCGTCGCGGGGCACGACGTGCGCACGCGTCCGAGCGATGTACGTCAGGTTCTTGGCTATTTGCCGGAACAGGCACGTCTGGACCCAGACCTAACGGTGACGGAGGCCTTGGAGCTGTTCGCCGAGATCGCGGGACACGGTGGGCGTGAGCGAAGGCGCCGGGTCGCGCGCGCCGTAGAGCAGGCCGGACTTTCGGGGAGAGAGCGCTCGCTCTTGCGCGAGCTGTCCAAGGGCCAGCAGCAGCGGGCAGCGCTTCAGACAGCGCTCATGAACGATCCCAAGGCCCTCGTCTTGGATGAGCCAACCGACGGCCTCGACCCAGGCGGCCGTGAGACTCTGCTCGAGCAGATCCGCGATGTCACCGATCGAGGGTGCGCGACCCTCGTCTCGTCGCATGTCCTGCCAGAGCTCGAGATCGTCGCGGATCGCACACTGATCTTGGTGGATGGTCGAATCCGTCCGGCCGAGCAGCGTCCCCCTGAACGCTCCTTTCGCATGCTCGTCGTGGGCGATGTGGATGCGGCTCACATCGTGCTCGCCCAGCATCCTGATGTCGCGCATGCCGTCGTCGAAGACGGCCGCATCTGTTTCGATCTCAAAGCGTCGGCCGAGGACGTGAGCGACGTGGTGAGGATGGTGGTGTCTTCGGGTGTGGGGCTTCTAGCACTCGAGGTTTTGCAATCAGACTTGCGGTCGGAGTTCCGCCGCGCGGTCGAATCTAACGAAAGAGTCCAGTCATGAGAGGCCTGATCGCGAACCCCATTCTCAAGAAGGAGCTCAGGACGCTGCTGCGCGAACGTCGGAGCTTCTTGATCCCCGCGCTCTACGCGTTGATTCTTGCGCTTGCGATCGTCCCTTCGTTGGTCACGGACTTCGGTGGCGAGGCGGCTGAACAGGGTTCCCGTCTCGCTGGCGCAGTCGCGGTGATTCAGTTCTTTGCGGTTCTGCTCTTCGCTCCCCTCGTCGGCGCAGGCGGGATCTCCGGCGAACGCGAGCGAGGCACGTTTACGCGGCTCCTGGCATCATCGCTCCCCCGATACCAAATTGCCCTCGGGAAGCTTGCGGTTGGGGTCGCCTATGTCTTCGTGCTGCTCTTCGTCTCCGCGCCGATGCTGACCATCGCCTACCAGCTCGGTGGCGTCGAGTTCTCGGTGCTGAGCGGCCTCTACGTGACGCACGGGCTGCTCGGCGTGTGGCTCGTTTCGCTCGGGCTCTGGGTTTCGAGCTACTTCGATCGGACTTGGTCGAGCTCCATGGTCGCGGTCGCGGTGCCCGGTGCTTTGATTCTCGTGAACATTGCCGTCATCTTTGGGCTTGGTCAGGACGGGGGGGCGATATCCGCGAGCACGCAATGGCTGGCTGTCCTAAATCCTGGCTTCAGTATGGTCTTGTTGTTCGGTGGTGCCGAGCCGCTCGATATGCCGGCTCGTGAGGCCTGGACGGCTCACTTTCTGGCGCTGGCCGCCTTTCTTCTTCTCACGACGCTTCTGCTGGCGCGGCGTCTGAGTCGGCTGCGGAGCTAAGCCGTCTCGGCCGTCTTGAAGCATCCGTCGCTGGGAGGTCCCGGAAGTGGCCGCAAGCCGATGCCCCTGGCTCCGTCGATAGAGCATCAGAAATCGGGGCGAGTTGCTCGATCTGTCGGTTGACCAGCCTTTGACCCTGTGCGTAACCCAGTCCGATGCGGGCTCTGCGACTTCATCACCAGCTTCCACATTGCATGCGCACATATCGCCCCGCTGCCGTTCGACTGAACGGATTGAAGCTTTTCGCGCTCACGGTCGTCGTAGGTTCGTCTGTGAGCGCATCGGGCTGCATTCGGCAGGCGCTGGTCAACGGCCAGATCGCTTCGACGCGCGAGGCGTCGTTGGCCTTCAACCAGGTCGACGACTGGGAGATGGCGTACAACGCGGCGTCGGCGGGCATCGTCCAATTCGAGGGCATGCACCGGCTGGCGCCGAGGAACCTCGATGCACTTTTCATGTTGGCGCGGGCCTATGCCGGCTATGGCTACGGCTTCGTGGAAGACGACCTCGAGGTGGCCGAAGATGCGCTCGACCAGGCGGCGATTGACTCTCATCGGGCGCGTGCAGTTTCTGCGTACGGGAAGGCCGTCACCCACGGTCTCGCGTTGTGGGCAGCCCGTGGCATCTCGGGTTTCGATGAGGCACAGCGTGACGAAACCACCCTGCGCGCCTGGCTCGAGGCGAACTTCACCGAGGTCGAGGACGCGGGTGATCTTCTCTACGTGGCTGCGGGTTGGTTGTCGCGCGCGAACCTGAAGAAGGACGATCCGGCGAGTGTGGCTGAGCTTTGGATCGGCTTTGCGATTCTCGAGCGCGCCTTGGCTTTGAACGAGAGCGAGAACGGTTATTCCGGCCTCATGATGTTTGCGGCCTACCACGCGCGGTCTGTGACGGCCGACTTGGATCTCTCGCGCAAGACGTTCGAAGACGTCATCAAGAAGACGGGGCGGCAGTCGCTCCTTGCGCTCTTCAACTATGCGACCAAGTACGCGTGTGCCAAAGGTGACGCCGAACTGTACAACCGCCTGCTCGAGGAAGTCGTGACGGCCGAACCTTCAGACGCGAATTATCACCTAATGAACGCGATCGCGAAGCGTCGGGCGCGCCGTTGGCTTCATCCGCAGAGGATGTTCGACGCTTGTAGCTTTGGGCCGCTCGCGCGGCTGGATGTGACGGGGGTAGACAATGCGAATGATTGAACCGAAGCGCGGTTGGCTTCAAAGGATGTCGAGCGAAACGCGCGCGATGGTTACGGCGCGTCGCGTCGGGTCGACGAGCGTATGGGCGCGGGGGCGCTTGCGCCAGGGTATGGGCTTGACCTTGAGCCTGGGTGTCGCCCTCGCGTCTCTGGCAGCGCCGTGCGTATTCATGCCGCGTCTGGCCGGGGCGGCGACGCCGGCCTCCGAATGTCTCAAGAAGCTGCGCGCCAATCCCAAGGTGGCGGAGGTCGAGCTCAAGATGGTTACGCTCGCTCCGGCGGGGTCGCAATGGGCGAAGAGCTTTCAGTCTTGGACCGATGAAGCGCTTTCGGCTTCGGATTGTCGACTTTGGTTGCGATGGTACTGGAATGGCGGAGGTGGCGGCGACGAGGTTCGGATGGTCGCGGATCTGCGGCAGGGTCAACGCCACGGCGCTGCGATGACGGGCGTTGGGCTCGGCGAGATCTACAAGGACGTCCTCATCTTCCAGGCTCCCGGGCTGTTCGCGAACTGGCCGGAGCTGGATGCGGCGCGTGATGCTGAGCGCCCCTTCTTTGAAGCGGAGTTTCGCAAGCGTGGTTTCGAGATCATTGGATGGGGTGATGTTGGTGCTGGGAAGATCATGACGGTCGGCTTTCCTGTCCGCCGACCCGAGGACCTCAAGGGTCGAGGAGCCTGGCATCTCCCCGGCGATCCGGTTGCGCCCAAGTTGCTCGCGAAGCTCGGGGCGAAGGCTCGACCCACGAGCATCGGTGAAGTCGGCTCCCACTTGGGGAAGGATATTCAGGCCATCGCTTCCGCGCCCTATGTGTCCGAGCAGCTCCAGCTTGCGTCGAAGATAACCAACATCACCGTGATCACGCCCGTGTTCATCACCGGTGCGCTCGTGATCAAGAAAGAGATGCTCGACGCGATGCCCGACGATCTGCGAGCGATCTTTCAGTCGACGGGAAAGAAGGCGGCCGAGACGCTGACCAAGACGATCCGCTTTCAGGACGGCGAGGCGCTCAAGCGCATGAAACAGACGAAGGAGGTGTACCAGCCGAACGCCGAGGACATGAAGGCGTGGCA
This sequence comes from Deltaproteobacteria bacterium, assembly GCA_016713425.1. Classification (GTDB taxonomy): domain Bacteria; phylum Myxococcota; class Kuafuiibacteriia; order Kuafuiibacteriales; family Kuafuiibacteriaceae; genus JADJPE01. Next base: position 1,630,267 of record JADJPE010000005.1, read on the forward strand.
AGAGGCCTTCCGCGAGGCGCGGATGTCACTGCGGGGTGCTCCCTTTACGCCTGAAGTATTTGACCGAATCGTGAAGCACTAAAGAGCCCGGACCAGAAACCCAGAACGAGAACGAGAACCAAATCCAGTCATTCGAGGGCCAGAAACTCGAGGATCAGAACTAGAAGATATGGGAATCCTGTCTAGGGTCAGCCGAGTCTGGCAACGCATCGAAGTCACGCTGGCGATCGGCATCGCGCTGCTCGAAATCGGCGTTCTCGTCGGCTGGGTTTCGTTGAGAGCATGGTCGTCGCGCTACACGGGAGAGGGCGACAGCGCGGGTTTGGTTGTGCGCGCCGTTGTTGGCGTCGTGCTAATGGGCGTCGTGACGCATTGGGGGCTGCTTCGGACCAAACTCCCGTGCACTGCAAGACGTGTCGCCGTGACGATCGCGTGTGTCTTGGGCGTCATCGCCGCGCGCCTCGGTGTGGACGTTGGCTGTGATCAAGCGTCGAATCTCGTCGCTTGGCTTCAGAGCGCCTCCGTGCTCGCTCTGATGGGCGGACCCCGGGGTGTTGTGACGCGACTGACGCTCTGGCTCGCGCTCATTGGGGCCTCGCTGGCGGCTGGCCGGGGGAAGCACATCAACATCGATGTGGCGACCCGGATGCTCCCTCGCCGTGCCGTGGTGCCCGTTGCGCTCTTCGGGTGGGGTGTGGCGGCCGTGGTGAGTATGGCCGCGACCGTGGGCTTTCTGGACAGCATCGCGGTGACGAAGTTTCGCGCGGATGCCTTCACCTCGTGCAAGGGCGAAGAGAGCAAGATCTGCGATACACCGGTCGCCGATCGTTTCGCGGTGGTGCGCCAAGGGCTGGCTGTCGATGCGCTTCTTTTTCGAACGCAACTGGCGCTCGACTGGCGCACGTTGCCTCAGGTCCTGTCCGGCGAGCCCTACGACGGTTGGATGACGGGCCAAGCCTGGAACGAGTTCTTGGATGAAAGCGACTTTGGCCTCTACTTTTCGCCAGAAGCCGTCCAAGGTCTGCGCGCTCAGACTGCGGATGAGATCAGGACGCCCGCGCTCGTGGATCCCACGACCGGTGAGGGGAGGAATCGGCTCATTCGGGTGCTCGACCTGATCCTCCCCTTCGGCCTGCTCGTGCTGGGGCTGAAGTTCGTCTTGCGCATCTTGCTCGCCCTGACCGGCGAGATTCAGGTGGACGGCGAGGGTACGCACGAGATGGCGGTTGAACTGGGTGAAGCGCCATGAGCAAGGGTCGCAAGGTCGCGATCGTTGCGGCCGCAGTCGCAGCGGTCGGCGCGCTCGCTGGATTCGGATCTTGGCTCCTCGCGCTCTTCGTTTTGTTGGCGGCGCTCGGGGTGCCTTTGTTCGCGATCATGGGTGGTGGGGCCCAGCTCGCTTGGCTGACGCACAGCGAAGTCCAGTACCACCATCTTCGGTTCATTGCGCCGACCGTGCTCGATGCACATTTCTCGGATTCACCCATTTTGGTGACGATCCCTTTATTCACGCTGGTTGGCTACGTGCTTGCCGAGGCAAAAACACCGGATCGCCTCGTTCGCGGGGCTCGTTGCGTCCTTGGTTGGTTGCCAGGCGGACTGGCGATCGTGGCCGTGATCGCGAGTGCGGTGTTCACGCTGCTTACGGGTGGAAGTGGTGTCACCATCATTGCGGTGGGCGGCCTGCTCTATCCCGCGCTTCGCAAGCAAGGTTACTCCGATTCGTTTTCGCTGGGGTTGGTGACCTCCGGTGGATCGGTTGGTCTTCTGCTTCCTTACTCACTGCCGCTGCTGATCTTCGCGCTCGTCGCGCATGTCGACTTCGTGAAGGCGTTCAAGGCGGTCATCTTGCCCGGCGCTTTCGTTATTCTTCTTTTGGCCCTCTATGCGGCTTATGTAGGCATCAAGGAGCGGATCCCGCGCGAGCGCATGAGCGTTCAGGAGGTGTTCGAAGCGCTTTGGGCCCTCAAATGGGAGCTCCTGATTCCGGTCATCTTGCTCGTGGGTCTCGGCACTGGGCTTGCCTCCATCGATGAAGCGGCAGCACTCGTGGCCGCGTATACGATCATCATCGAGTTCTTCGTCTATCGAGATCTCTCGCTCAAGAAAGACCTCCCACGGATCGTGATGGCCTCGATGAGCATGGCGGGGGCGATCATCATCATTTTGGCGATGGCCAACGCTTTGATGAATTTCGTCGTCGATCAGCGCATCCCGAACGACCTGCTCAATCTCATGCTTGAAGCTGGGATCGAGCGGCGTTGGGAGTTCTTGCTCGTGATGAACGTCTTCCTGCTCATCCTTGGCATGGTGATGGAAGGCTTCAGCGCGATCTTCGTCGCGGTGCCCCTCATCTTGCCATTCGTGGCTGACCTTGGGATGCGCCTTCCGGATGAAGCGATGTCCCCATTTCAGCTCGGCATGATCTTCATCTTGAACCTCGAGCTTGCCTACTGCATGCCCCCGCTCGGCCTGAACCTCTTCATCGCGAGTTCGCGTTTCAATCGACCGGTTGCGAGTCTTTACCGAGTGGTCTTGCCCTTCGCGGGCGTTCTTCTTTTCGCGCTGCTCGTGGTGTCGTACGTGCCTTGGATCAGCAATGCCGCCATCCAAGCTGACATCGACGAGCTGCGAATGCGGGCCGAACAGCACGGCATTCCCCCTCGGGATGCTTGGATGCTCGAATGCGTCCAGGCTGATCCAACCGACCCACGCCCCTGCACGAGAGAAGACCGAGCCCGTTTTGGCGAAGACGGTCGCGGGACAGCGGTGCTAAATCGTCCTGACGCGGCCGAGCACGGCGGCGATGGAGATGATACAAACGCTCCGCAAGGCGCGCCGACCGAGGACTGCAATCCTGACTTTGGCGAGTGCCCGGCACCCAGCGCGAAGCCTTCTGAGGACTGCAATCCTGATTTCGGCGAGTGTCCGGCACCCAGGGCGAAGCCTTCTGAGGACTGCAATCCTGATTTCGGCGAGTGCCCAGCACCCAGCGCGAAGCCTTCTGAGGACTGCAATCCTGATTTCGGCGAGTGTCGAGCACCCAGTGCGAAGCCTTTTGAGGACTGCAATCCTGATTTCGGCGAGTGCCCAGCACCCAGCGCGAAGCCTTCTGAGGACTGAGATTACGTTTGCGTCAGATCTGACCTCGATCTCATTGAACCCCATCTCGCCGCGTCGTCTCGGTTTCGCCGACGGATGACGTTCCCTGTGACCAACGACTCATGGCGCCTAGATCGAAAACCTCCGTGAAACCGCGCGCTCTCAACATTCGAGCTGCGCGCGCGCTCCGGTTTCCGCTTCGGCAGTAGACGACCACCGGTCTGGTTTTTGGGCCGAGCTCGTGCGCGCGCGCTTCGATCTCATGCACGGGAACATGCACAGCGCCTGGTATGTGCCCAGCCTCGAACTCCTGTGTCGTGCGGACATCGATGAGCGTGGCGCCCGCCGCGACCAGGCGCTGGGCTTCAGCGTGTGCAGAGGCGCTCCTTTGACCACCTTCCCATAAGCCAAAGCCACCGGCGACAAACGCGAACGCGATCGCAAACAGGGCGCGCCTTCGAGGCGCCCCCAGATTCGGTTTGGCCTCGCCATCGTTTTTGTCGTCCCGATTCCTCATGCTTCATGATCCTCCTGCGTCAAAAGAGAGGCGAGGTGCCTCTATCGGGAATCACCATCGAGCGCAGCTTCCTGGAGGTATGAGCTCGCACGCTCGCAAAAGGTTCCGCAGGTCGTCTTTGGGGCCCCCCATTGGGCCGCCCCCATTGTGCCCATGCTGGCGCTGGCGCTGGCTTTGGCGGGGCGATACGCTACGTCGAGCTGAGGGAAACACGCACCGCAAGGTGGAGGAAGGAATTGATATGGCCTCGGAGATCGTACTTAGTCCGCTCGGCTTCTCGTGGAGGACACGCGACCCATTCCTCTTTTGTGTTCATCACCTGGATCACTATCCGCGAGGCAACGAGCGCTTGGGTCCGTCGACATCGCTCTCTGACCGGACGATCGGGATGGATTTCGAGCTCCGAGACGGTTGGCGAATGTACCACGGCGAACACGTCCCAGGTTTTCCAGCTCATCCTCATCGCGGCTTTGAGACGGTTACATTGGCTCGGCGGGGCTTCATCGACCACTCAGATTCTCTCGGTGCGACGGCGCGCTTCGGCGAAGGCGATGTCCAGTGGATGACGGCGGGGCGGGGCATCGTGCACAGCGAGATGTTTCCCTTGCTCGATCCCGAGGCTCCCAATCCGCTGGAGCTGTTTCAGATTTGGCTGAATCTTCCGCGCCGCGACAAGATGGTCGAACCACACTTCTCGATGTTGTGGTCGCACCAGATCCCCAAATTCGTGGCAAGCGACGCGAGCGCACGCAGGACTGAGGTTACGATCGTCGCGGGTGCGTTCGCCGCGGCGCGGGGCCCAAAGCCGCCGCCGCGATCCTGGGCGTCCGATCCCGAACACGACGTCATGATCTGGACGCTTCATATGGAGCCCTACGCGGAGTTCACACTCCCGGCCGCGATGCCGAACACGAACCGAAGCCTGTACTTCTATTCCGGTTCCACAATCTCGATCGATGATGTTGACGTGGACGCACCGTCCGCCTGCGAGTTCGCCGTCGCGAGCTCGGCTGTCTTGCGCAACGGCGCCGAGCCGAGCGAGTTCTTGCTCCTTCAGGGGCAGCCGATCCGCGAGCCCGTCGTTCAGCATGGACCCTTCGTCATGAATACGCGGCAAGAAATCAGCCAAGCGATCCTCGACTATCAACGGACACAGTTCGGCGGATGGCCCTGGGCTGACGCTGAACCGATTCACGCGCGGGACGCTGGCCGTTTTGCTCGCCACGCCGACGGTCGTGATGACCGACCGTCGTCCGAGACATAAGGGCTCGATCAGCAATAAGGTGGCTGATCGGGTCCTAAGGAGCGCGAGCCGAAGTTGGACGACAGAACCTTCGAGGCGTCGAGCTCGCTCTTGTCGCCCGGTTGACTCCAGAGTGCGTGCTCGCGATGTTAGCGCGGTGCGGATCGTAAGTTTTGTGCGCGATGGACACCCGGGCATTGGGGTTCTCTCAGGCGATCGAATCGTGGACGCGAGGTCCGCGCTTGGCGATGGATACTCGCGTGATCTCCGTTTGGTTCTTGCCGACCCGGAACGGACGCTGGAGAGCTTGCGCAAGCTCGAGGATGCGGCAGGCGATTTTGAGATCGACGAAGTGACGCTCTTGCCGGTTGTTCAACGCCCCGAGAAGATCCTCTGCGTTGGGCTGAACTACGATGCACACCGCGTTGAGACCGGACGCGAGGCGTCGAACCATCCCGTTCTCTTCACGCGTTTTGCGAGCACCTTGATTGGTCACGGGCGGCCGATCCTCCGGCCGTTGGCCTCCGCCAAGCTCGACTACGAGGGAGAGCTCGCGGTCATCATCGGTCAGCGAGGACGCCGGGTTCCGGTCGAACGCGCCCTCGACCTGGTTGCCGGCTACACGTGCTTCAATGACGCATCGATCAGAGATTGGCAGCGACACACGCATCAGTTCACCCCCGGGAAGAACTTCCCGTCGACGGGGGCGCTTGGGCCGTGGCTCGTGACGCGCGACGCGATCGCCGACCCACAGGCCCTGGGCCTGCGGACGAGGCTCAATGGTGAGGAAGTTCAGTCTGGGCATACCTCGCAAATGATCTTTCCCGTTCGGTACCTGATTCACTACATCACCCAATTCTGCGAGCTCGTTCCCGGTGATGTGATCGCCACGGGTACGCCGAGCGGGGTCGGATATCGGCGGAGTCCCCCCGTGTACCTTGGACCAGGCGATGTGGTCGAGGTCGACATCGAAGGTGTCGGATGCCTACGCAATCCGGTTGTGGACGAAGTCAGCGCAGAAGAAGCGAGTCGATGAACCGGGGCGGATGAACCGGGGCGGATGAACCGGGGCGGATGAACCGGGGCGGATGAACCGGGGTGGGTCTCGGGTGCCCTCGGCCGCGGGGTGACCGAAGGTTCGGTTGACCAGGAACCCTTTGCGCCTCAGCCTGGCTCTAACGCCGCGAGCGAGCGTGTGAGCCATGCCCAATGCCCCTTTCTCTCCTGCGCGTCCCCCCGCGCCTCCGTCGTCATCCATGCCCCCAGCATCACGTCGCCCACGCCTGGTCGCGCTGCTGCAAGGGCTGATGCTCGTGGCGGTCGTGACCGCGGGAGCCTTCGTTCTCGGGCTTCGGCGCCCACAGTCTGAACCCGCACCGCTTATGTTTGATTCGCCGAGCAAAGCTTGGCGGAGGCCGCGACCCGTCCATACCGACCATGCGGGCATGATGAAGGGCCCTTTCACCGATGGGCCGTCGGTGACTCGCGCTTGCCTGGCGTGTCACGAGGACGCAGGCCGCGAAGTCCTCAAGACCTCTCACTTTACTTGGCTAGGATCCAAGGCGAGCATTCCAGGCCACGACGAGGCCATCGAACCGATCGCGATCGGAAAGCGCAACCTGCTCAACAACTTCTGCCTCAGTATTGAATCGAACTGGCCGCGCTGTACGGCGTGCCACGCCGGATACGGATGGACCGACGCCTCTTTCGATTTCAACCGCGCCGACGCGGTCGACTGCCTTGTCTGCCACGAACAAACCGGCACCTATCGCAAGGGTCTCGGTGGTCTGCCCGAGGAAGGCACCGACCTCATGCGGATCGCGGCGAGCGTGGGCGCTCCCACGCGCGAAAACTGCGGGACATGCCACTTCGCCGGCGGCGGAGGCGATGCCGTCAAGCATGGGGACCTCGATGGGACGCTCTTCTTCCCGCGCGAGCATGTCGACCTCCACATGGGGCGAGAGAACTTCCAGTGCGTCGATTGTCATCGGACGGAGCATCACGAGATATCTGGGCGCTCGATTTCGGTCAGTGTCACCGGCGACGGGCGTGTCATGTGCGAGGACTGCCACGCATCCGCGCCGCATCGTTCGGCGCAACTCAATTTGCACAGCGACGCCGTCGCTTGCGAAACGTGCCACATCCCGGAGATGGCGATCGATACGCCTACGAAGTTGGTGTGGGACTGGTCCACGGCGGGTCGTGATGTTGCCGTGAAGGATCCACACCGATATCTCAAGGAAAAGGGGAGCTTCGTTTACGGTGCGCGCGTGCTTCCGGAATATCGATGGTGGAACGGAGAGGCTGAACGTTACCTCAAGCGAGACCGAATCGACCCGACGAAAGTCGTTGGGCTCAATCGTCCGCGCGGTGACATCGACGATCGCGAGGCTAAGATTTGGCCGTTCAAGGTCCATCGCGGGAAGCAACCGTACGATCGCGAGCTCAAGCATCTCCTCGTTGCGAAGACCTATGGACCCGGCGGATTTTGGGAGGACTACGACTGGGGCAAGGCGCTCACGCTTGGATCGAAAGCGGCAGACATCCCATTCAGTGGTCAGTACGGCTTTGCTGAGACCGAGATGTTCTGGCCTCTGGCGCACATGGTGCAGCCCGGCGAGGGCGCACTTCAGTGCACCGATTGTCACAGCGAGCGGGGAGAAAAGGGACGCCTCGATTGGCTGGCGCTCGGATTCGACGGCGACCCGGCTTATCGAGGTAGCCCAAGACGAGAGCGCTTCGCGCATGCGTCGGAACGAGGTGACCGATGATCGCTTCGAGACGCAGCGCGTACTCGCTGAGTGTTCCGCGGGCCGGTCCGCATGTTCCCCGTCGGTCGCTGCGCACGCGGGGCGCGCTTTCGGCGATCTGGATTGCGTGCCTGTTGCTGCCAGGCGCTGGGGCCGTTGCGGGTGCCGGTGCTGAAACTCGTGGTGCCGTTGGCGATCCCGTTCCCGTTCCCGTTCCCGTTCCTGGTGCTGGAACTGGTGCTGGAACTGGTGCTGGAACTGGTGGTGCGGGTGCCTCTTTGGCTTCGCCTTCGCCCTCCTTGGACCACCATGCGGGGACGGTTCCGCCCCCGACCATCGATCTGTCGGCCGTTCGGTCGGCGTTGGCGTCGGCGTCGGCGTCGGCCGCCGGTCGGCCGCAACTTCATCCGCGGATTGTGCTTCGAGACCTCGCGGGGCGACCGGTCCAAGTGAGTGGCGAAGCTGTTTCACCTGAGACCACGTGCGACGGATGTCATGACGTCGCGTGGATTCTTGGCCACAGCAGCCATGCGCGCCTGTCTGCTTTCGCGGGGTCTGATGCGGACGATTCAGCATCCGGGAGGCTCGGCCTCGCTGCGGCTCCAAGCTGCTTCTACTGCCACCTACCGAAAGCAGATCGCTCCGCGTGGGACGCGGAGAACGACACCGCCGATCGCAGGTTTGCGAACACGGCGCTACTTCGTTCGATGGGGATCGTGCGCAAGTCGGAATCGGGCGCATGGGACTGGAACCCCGCGGCTTTTGCGGCGGATCAAACGGTTGATCCCAGTCGATTCGAGATTCGGCCTCCCGATATAGCGACGTGCGGGTCGTGTCACGGCAAGGTCCAGATCGCCGAGGCGCCGTTGTCCTTCGAGGCGGAAGCGTTTGGTCGCCGAACGTTGACTTCGAGGACGGGCGTCATCTTCTCAGACCAGAGGATCAGCGAATCGTCTCTGAATCTCGAAAACAAGGCGACGCTGACCCGCCCCTGGGACGTTCACACCGAACGGCTGCTCGCCTGCCGCCACTGTCACTTCTCGCCGAACCATCCCGCGTATGCGAACCGATCTCGCGGTTCGCTCGCCTTCGAGCCGCGTCGGCTCGAGCTTGCCGAGTATCTCGTTCGGCCGGACCACCGACTGGCGCGTGGTGGTAAGGGGCCGGTCGATCACGCGCGGATGCGAAGATGCGAGAATTGTCATCGCGCCGAAGAGACCCACGGGTGGCTGCCCAGAATGGCGCGTCACCTAAGCAAGCTGTCCTGCGAAGGTTGCCACATCGACCGGTTGTTCATTCCAACGCAAGCCGAGGTGGACTGGACCGTGCCCGCGACGCCGGATGCGCCCACGCTTCGTTATCGTGGGATCAACGAGATGGCATCACAATCGGCAGCATCCGACGACGCATTCTTCCGGGGCTACACCCCGGTGCTCCTCAGCAACCCCGATCTTCGCCCCTACAACCTGATTACGACCTGGAGATGGGTCGCGCCGTCTTCGAATGGGTCGTCGAAGACTATTGATCAGACCACGCTCTCGCGCATCTTTTTTGAAGATGGGCGCTATCGGCCCGAGGTCATCGCCGCGCTCGATCTCAACCACGACGGTGTGCTCGATCTCGCGGAGCGGAACCTCGGAACTCGCGCGCGCTTCGAGGCGCTTGCGCGCATCCTGGTGCAAGCGGGGATTTCAGCGCCGCGTATCGAAGGACGTGTGGAATCGGTACCGGTGCATCACGGTGTTGGGCCGGCCCGAACGGCGTCGCGCACTTGCGCAAATTGCCACGATAAGGCCTCGCGAGTCGTGCAACCGATGACCTTGTCATCCCATCCGCCCTACGAAGCCGCCATTGTGTCGACGGGGTCATCTCTCCCGGGCAAGATCGCACGCGATGATCGAGGCGCGTTGGTTTTTGAGCCGGAAGCGAGCCGTTTGGGTGTGCACGTCTTTGGACTCAGCGCGGGGTCGCTCGTCGACCCGCTTGGACTCCTCATCGTGGCGGCAACGCTCGTGGCGGCAGCACTTCACGGAGCACTTCGGATCTTGTCGGCGCGGAGGCGGCGCCCGACCTCTGCGCGAGGTTCAGCGCGAGGTTCAGCGCGAGGTGGAGACGTATGAGACGCATCCAAGTGTATTCGGTGTTCGAACGCATATGGCATTGGCTCCAAGCAATGAGCATTCTGCTTCTTCTCGTGACGGGCGCGGAGATCCACCGCCCTTCGACGGTGGGGATTCTTGGGTTTGCGAGTGCGGTTTGGCTCCACGAGTGGCTCGCGATATTCCTGGTTTCGAATGCGTTTCTGTCGCTGTTTTACCACTTGGCGACCGGTGCGCTCCAGAAGTTCATCCCCGACTCGCGGGACTTCTTTTCGCTCGCCGTGGGACAAGCGAAGTACTACCTCTACGGCATCTTCACGGGTGCACCGCATCCCATTCGAAGGGCTGCCAGTCAGCGTCTCAATGTGCTCCAACAACTGACGTACGTGCTCTTGCTCAACGTCGCGCTACCCCTTCAAGTGTCGACGGGAATCTTGATGTGGAAGGCCGATGATTGGTCTTCGCTGGTCGGGCGTCTCGGCGGTCTTGGCGTCGTCGCTCAGGTGCACGTCGCGATGGCCTGGATGATGGGCGCCTTCGTGATCATGCACGTCTACCTCACGACGACGGGACGCACGCCGATGGCGCACATGCGGTCCATGATCTCGGGCTGGGACTACGAAGAAGAAGGACATGAATCGAGCGCGTCGACGAAGCGCTCGGAGGAGGTGTCACATGGGACCGAAGTCTGAAGACTCGCTCGATACTTCGGGTCTCGAGCGCGTGCGGCAATCGCGCGCACGGCATTCGCGCACGCGGCATTCGCGCACGCGGCATTCGCGCGCACGGCCGTACTGGAACCCGTACCTCAGCGGCGTCGCTCTTGGGTTCGTGCTCTTCATCTCGTATGTCCTGACGGGACACGGTCTTGGGGCCTCGGGCGGCCTCGCGCGTGCCGTCACCGCCGTACTCAAAGTCATCGCGCCTTCGAGTGTGGACCACAACGGATTCTTCGCCTCGTTCGGAGGTGGCGCGCGGAGTCCGCTCGACTCGTGGATTGTGTGGGAGATCCTCGGCGTCATCCTGGGCGGTGCGCTTTCCGGTTTCCTTGGACGGCGGCTTTTTCCGGAGACTCAACGCGGGCCCCGGTTGTCGCGGAACGCCCGTTGGGTGATCGCGCTCGCCGGAGGACTCATCGTTGGCTGGAGCACTCAGCTCTCGCGTGGCTGCACTTCGGGGCAAGCGCTCTCGGGGGGTGCAGTTCTGGCCGCCGGGAGCTGGGCGTTCATGTTCTCCGTCTTCGGCGGTGCATACCTCGTCGCCTATCCGTTCCGAAAGCTCTGGAGGTAGCGAAGCGATGGCACCTTTCGATCCAACGGGTTGGGGATCTTGGGCGGAGCCTCTCATTCACGTGCTCCTCGGCATTGGGTTCGGTTTTGTGCTCGAGCGGGCGGGATTCGGAAGCGCACGCAAGCTCACATCGCAGTTCTACTTGAACGATCTAGCGGTCATGAAGGTGATGTTTACTGCGATCTTGACCGCGATGATCCTGATCTTCGGGTGTGTCACGATCGGGTGGCTCGACTTCGATCAAATCTTCGTCTCGCCAACCTTTCTGTGGCCGCAAATCGTCGGCGGGCTGCTCTTTGGTGTTGGCTTTGTGATCGGCGGCTATTGTCCCGGGACGGCTGTCGTTGCGGCGAGCAACCTGAAGATCGATGCGTTCTTCTTCGTCGGCGGTCTCCTCTTCGGAATTCTTGGGTTCGGGTACACGGTACCCGCCATCGAGCTCTTTTGGCACAATGCGGGCGCGCGTGGGGTCGAGACACTGCCCCAAGTCTTCGGCGTCGACCCTCCGGTAGCCGTATTGGGCGTTGTGCTCCTTGCGCTCGGGATGTTCGCGGGGGGCGAATGGATCGAGCGGCGGGTCGCGGGATCCGCGGAAACGGGAGAAAAGAAGTGAACGAGCGACGATGGCCCAAGCGTTTGGGCGCCGCCTCTCTGATTTTCTTGTCCGGCTTGATGATCACCGCGTGGAGACCCCTTGCGTCACGCCGTACGCGATCGCTGTCCGCGAAAATCGAAGCGGCCATCCAGAGTCGCTCCATTCACGTGTCTCCATCCGAGCTCGCGGTTCTCATGCGCGACCGGGATCTCGCACTTACGGTTCTCGACCTGCGCGACGAAGAGGCGTTCAACCGCTTCCACCTGCTCGACGCGCGACGGTTCGTCCCCGACGCTCGTTCCGTCGAAGGTCTCGTGCAAAATGCGCGCGCCAAGCGCGTGATCATGCTCGTCGGCGAAGACGGCGATACGCCCAACGCCGCTGCGCGAGCGCTCATGCTTCGCGGTCTTCCGAACGTGTACGTCCTCGACGGCGGGATTCCGGCGTGGCTGTCATTGTTCTCGATACTGCCCGGTGGTCCGCTCGAAAAGGGAGCACTGGGAGCGCGGCAGCCGGCGAGCGCCCCAGACCTTTCGCTGGTTCAGCTCCCGGAGTTCGAGAGGAAGGTCAAGCTCGCAGCCCAGGGCAAGAAGAAGGCGGGCGGCTGCGGGGGGTAGTGGGCAAAGCACCCGTGGCGCCGCCGCCGCCACATGCGCTCACCGATCTCTGTCCGATGAGCCCATTTCGCCGTCGTTCGGGTTGGAATAGCTCCTGCTAGGCCGGCAGTTCGCGGGCGCGCTTCGTGCTGCTCATGCACGGGCCCTGCGTTCAATAGGAGAAGATTCCATGCTGCACGTACGCTCCAATATCGCGCGGATTTTGTTCCGCAAGCTATCCGTCATCGGAGGCATTGCCCTCTCAATGGCATCGTCGTCGGCGCTCGGACAATCGACGTCGACGGCACAGCTCAGCGCGGCTCAGGTCTCGGGTCTTCCGGGCACCGAGGTCGACCTAGATGTCCTGTTCTCCTCCGGATCCGGCCCGATAAGCGCGCTGCGGTTCGAGCTCTTGCTACCGAGTGCGGCTGCCTATGTCTCGACGACTGCGGGTGCCGCCGCCACCGCGGCGGGGAAAAGCACGACTGCATCCGCGATTGAGAGCGGCGTTCGGGTCCTCGTCTTTGGACTGAACTCGGACGCGATCGCAGACGGTGTCGTCGCGAGGATCAAGGTGGCCATCGATGGGGCCGCAAGCGCGGGCACGGTGGCGGTTACGATGCGCGTTCTCGATGCCTCGAGTCCGTCCGGGCAGATCGTCGAGCTGGCGGGGATGGATGGGGCCATCACGGTCGAAGGTATCGGCCCGCAGTGTGGAGATGGCACGATCGATCCGGGAGAGACATGCGATCCGCCCGGAAGTTGCCCGACGGCGTGTGATGACGGCGACGTCTGTACTGTGGACCAATTGGTCGGGATTGCTTCCGACTGCACGGCTTCTTGCGCGTTCTCCGCCATCACGCAGTGCCTTGACGGCGATGGATGTTGTGCGGCTGGCTGCAACAGCACGAACGACGACGACTGTGAACCCGTCGAGACGCCCTCGTGTGATGACAACGACGGCGATGGTTTTGGCCTCGTGGCGGACGGGTGTGCAGAAACGGCCATCGACTGCGACGATGCCCGAGCGGACGTCCATCCGGGGGCGGAAGAGATCTGCGACAACATCGATGACGACTGTGACGGTCAGATCGACGAAGGATTCGACCTCCAAACCGACGGGGCGAACTGTGGTGTTTGCGGCAATGCTTGTGCGGCTGAACAGACATGCATCCAGGGCGCGTGCGCCGATGCCAACCCCGAGCCTGATCCTGCACCCGAGCCCGATCCTGCACCCGAGCCCGATCCTGCACCCGAGCCCGATCCTACACCCGAGCCCGATCCTGCACCCGAACCCGACCCCGCACCCGAGAGCGGATTGACCGTGTCGCCACCGGACCCCGGGAGCGCGGGCTCGCGGAGCATCGTCATCGTACGTGGCGCGACGCCCGGCGGATATGTCCAGCTTGCATACGGCTTCAAGCTTGGAGAGAGCTCGGTGCGTCGGTGTCCCGATGCGAGCTTCGGTATTCGGAAGACCTGGGTGACGTTGTCCAAAGCTGATGCCGACGGCGTGGCGAGGTTTCGACTTCGCGTGGCGCGATGGGCGGGTGGACTAAAGATCTATCTCCAAGCTGCGGACCGAACCTCCTGCGACCTCTCGGATGTCATCGAGCACCGGTTCACGCGTTACCGCGATGCTCGTGACGAGAGCACCAGCTTGAGTCGGCTCTCAGCCAACGGCGGCGAACCGACAGGTGACGATCTCGAGGCCTTCTTCGAGGCGAACGGTGAGCTCGATGGTGAGAGGCTTCTCGAAGTTGATGCAGAACCCGTCGACGAGGTGTCTGGCATGAGCTGCGCGGCTACGCATGGGCGTGGTCATGGATCCCCGGCGGACATCGCGTTCGCCGTCGGCTTGCTCGGCCTTTCGGTGCTGCGGCGATTCCGGCGTGTTCGGTTTGGTCGCGGGGGAGGGGCACGGGCATGAGGACGATGCGTAGGCCAAAAAATCAACGGAAGTGGACGCTCGATATGGGTGTTCGGTACGCGACGACAGCATTGGTTCTTGTCGGCGCTGGAGTCGAGCTTTCCGCCTGCCAGGGAGACGAGGTGTCGGCCGCGGCCGCTTCGTCCGGTGGCGTGGGCGGCCATGAAGCGGATGTTGGGATGGCGTCTCGGGGCGGTGACGGAATCGGGCAGGTTCAATCGGCGCTTCTTGCGGGGGATCTCAATCGCGACTACGCCGTGAACATCGCCGACCTTCAGCAGCTCGTGAACGTTCTTCTCGGATCCGAGACGAACCCGCTGGTGGTGGGGCGCGCCGACTTCGATGGGAATGGTTCAGTCGCGATCGGCGATCTCCAGCAGCTCGTCAACTTGCTCCTGAGTTGCGGCGGAAACGGGGACGCATGCACGTGCCAGCCTGGAGATGATCCCACCTTTTTCGACCGCAGTGTCGAGATCGCGGGGGCTCAGCGAAGCACGACCGATGTTCAGATCGCAGACTTCGACCGCGACGGCCTCTTGGATATTGCGTGGGCGAGTCAATTCGGCGGCGGCGTGTCGCCACCGGGCGGAATCGACGTCAGCTTCAACATGGGGGGCGGTCAGTTCGAGACGCAGATCATTGGCGATGAGAACAGCATCGGATCGTGGTCGTTTCTGCTGCCGGTCGATGTCGACGGCGATGGTTATCTGGACCTCGTAACGAGCCGGCCGGCGCTTGCGGTCGGTGTCGCTGAGGTTTCGCTTTTCCTCAACGACACGTTGGGCGGCTTCCAACTCGATGCGGCGGCCATTCCACTCCTTACCGGCGGCGAGGATGGCATTGTCTTCGGTCGAGTGGCCGCGATGGATATCGAAGGAGACGGTGACCAGGACCTCGTCGTCCCCATGTCGTTCTCCGGCGATTTCACGCAAGGTCGGCCCAACATTCTGCTCATCAACGATGGAACGGGAACCTTCTCGCGCGACACTCAGGGCCGGCTCCCGAGTTTCGATCCGACGAACAACTATTCGTTTTGCGTTGCGACGGGTGATGTGAACGGAGACGGCGCCCCAGATCTGTTCGTGGGCGAGGGCGAGCAGCGCCAGCGCCTCTTGGTCAACGATGGCGATGGCTTCTTCGTCGACCAGTCGGAGGATGACGGCGCGGGACGACCACGTCTTCCACCCGACACGATGCGTGGCTACGAGTGCCAGTTCTTCGATGTCGACGAAGACGGGGACCTCGATGTTGTCGTCGTCAACGACGCGACGATCGTCAACGGCGTTCCAACGGGGCATCCGGCGCAGCTCTTCGTGAACGACGGGGCAGGATATTTCACGGTGAGGACGTTACCGAGCGCAGCCGGTGGACCGTATGACAACCGCGGCGTGGCCCTTGGCGATGTGAACGGAGACCGTCTCCCGGATCTGATCATCGGCTCGGACAACTATACGATGACCCACAACGGTCATGGGGTCGAAGTCCTTCTCGGACAGTGCGATGGCACGTTCGTACCCGCTGGCGGTCTTCCGAATCTGACACAGGGGCTTCTCGGAATTGCGGTGGCGGACTTCGATGGCGACGGGCACGTCGACATCGCGGGCGCGGTCGCGTCGCCCGACGCCACGAGCAGCTACGCCAACCTGCTCCTGATGGGGCGCTCGTCGCGTGCATCGGGCATAGAAGAGAGATCTTCGGAATAGAAGACGGCGCTCGATCCGGTCAGCGCAATGCGTTTTGGGCCGGAGGCGCCGGCGATTTCAGGTGCCGGCGTTCCCGAAGCATCTCCATAGAGCGCGTCGTTCGACGCCAGGACCAAGCGCCAACGCGCGTTGGGCATGCTCGGCAGCGGGCTCGCGTCGAAGGGCACTTCGGTGTCCGTGGGGCGAAGGTTGAAGAAGCCGAGGATCGCGGGGCCTTCTGGGTCCCTGCGGAGCAGACGGATCCAGCCCTGTTCTTCATCGAAGTCGACGTGCGTCAAGTCTTTGCGCCCGTTGCGCAAGCAGACGAACCTTGCGCGGAGTGCGAGAAGGTCGGTGTAGAAGCGGAGAATCTTTGCATGACCAGGTTCGGTGAGGCGCTGCCAGTTGAGCTTCGACTGGATGAAGCTCTCCTCACTCTGCGGATTCGGGAACTCGCGACCGAACGACGCGAACTCACGAGCCCGCCCGATGCGCACGGCTTCGCCGAGATCGGGATCTCCATGATCAGTGAAGTAGTAGAACGGGGCGACCTCACCCCACTCCTGTCCCATGAACAACATCGGAAGTTGAGGCGCCGCGAACAACAGCGCAGCCGCAAGCTTTTGTTGCGCGTACGTCACCAAACAGGAGAGTCGATCGCCGGCTGATCCATTGGCCACTTGATCGTGGTTTTGGATGTAGCCAACGAAGCGCTCGCCCGGAAGGTGTGCGGCCGGTCTTCCATGACGTCGCCCGCGGAAGCGGGAGTACCGTCCATCGTAAACGAAGCTCTTTGCGATCGATTTGCCCACATCCGCCACGCGCCCGAAGTCTGCGAAGTATCCGCGCTCCGTCTCCGTCAAGGCTGTGTGCACGGCGTGGTGGAAGTCATCGCTCCATTGGCTATCGACGCCGTAGCCGCCTCGCTCGACCGATTCGATGATGCGCGGGTCGTTGAGATCGCTCTCCGCGATGATGGCGGTCGTGCGTCCGAGCGCGGCGGCTTGTGCGTGTGCTTTGGCTGTGAGCTCCTCGAGAATATGGGTTGCGCTCATGTCGAAAATGCCGTGGACCGCGTCGAGGCGAAGGCCGTCGAAGTGATACTCGGTGATCCAGTAGAGCGTATTGTCGATGAAGAATCGCCGAACGTCATCGGAGCCTGCGCCGTCGAAGTTGAGCGCATCGCCCCACGGCGTCTTGTATCGGTCCGTGAAATACGGACCGTAAACGCCGAGATAGTTCCCCTCCGGGCCGAGGTGGTTGTAGACGACGTCGAGCACGACGGCCAATCCGGCCGCGTGGCAGGCATCGACCAGCCGCTTGAGGCCATCCGGGCCGCCAAAGCTGTGCTGCGGTGCGTAGAGTGCGACGCCATCATAGCCCCAGTTGCGTGCGCCGGGGCACTGGGCCACCGGCATCAGCTCAACGGCCGTAATCCCCAAACTCAGCAGGTGAGGGAGCTTTTCGATGGCGGCGTCAAAGGTGCCCTCGGGCGTGAACGTCCCGACGTGGAGCTCGTAGAGCACGAGGTCCTTCAGCGCGCGACCCTTCCACGCCCCATCGGTCCACGCGAACGCCGCCGGATCGACGACGCGAGATGCGCCGTGAACGCCGTGCGGCTGCCATCTCGTGACGGGGTCTGGGCGATCATGGGCGCCATCGACGACGAAGAAGTAGTCATCGTTCGGTGCTGCATCGTCGACCACGGCCTCGAAGACACCTTCCCGCTCTCGGGAAGAACCCATCGCGAAGATCTGTGGCCCGCTGCTACGCAGGAGCTTCAGGTCGATCTGCTTTGCGAACGGCGCCCAAACCCGGAAACAGACACCTCCGTTCGGAAGAACCTTGGCGCCAAACTCAAGTTGCCACACAGAACGTGCTCCTATCCTCGGCGCCGCTCGAGCAGCGCCAACGGCAAGCGAGCGAAGACGTCGCTCACCAAGAGTGAATGGCCGGCGACGCCGACCTTGCGACCCGTGAGCGCATCGATATAGGTATGCTCAGCCAGGTCGGTCGAAAGTGCCACCGTCGTGTCTTTCCACACCTTCTGACCGACCGGCGGTGCCTCCGCCGCGCCAAGTGCGGAAAACCAACGCCCGACCATCGTGATGACGACGTCATCTTCATAGACCCGCGCGAAGGCCACCACGCGGTCGGCGTGATGCCCCGAGACCTCGAGCGGGATGTATTCTCCGGCGGTGAACACTGCACGTTGGCGTCTTCGCACCGTGAGCGCTCGATGGGTGACGAACATCTTGATCGCCCCGTCTCCCATGCTCTCGAGCAGTGTTCCGACGAGCCCGCCGAGATCGTTCTCGTCGCATGAGCGAATCGACTGCAACATCGATCGGCGACGCTCGAAGTCCACCGGCCGACGGTTGTCAGGGTCGACCAGGCTGAGATCCCAAAGCTCGCAGCCCTGGTAGAAATCGGGTACCCCAGGCGCCGTGCACTTGAGGAGCACCTGGGCCAGCGATCCGTACACGGCAATCCGCGCCAGCGGCCGCTGAAAAGCTACGAGTGCTCGCAAGAATTCGTTGTCCGGGGTATCGCGAAGGATGGCGGCGACGAAGCGCTCTACCGCACTCTCCCACTCTTCATCGGGGCTCACCCAGCTTGTGTGGATCTTGGCTTCGCGTAACGCCTTTTGCATATAGGCTTGTACGCGTCCGAGAAGCTCGGTTCGACCTCTTGCATCGGGCTCCTCGAACGGCCACATGCCGATGAGTGTTTGGTACAGGAGATATTCCTCATTCGCGTCGGGCACCTCGCATCCATCGACCTCGATCCGATGAGGCGCATTGAGCGCCTGAAAGCGCGAAAACAAACGTCCCCAGGCCTCCGGCATCTCGGAGAGCACGCGGATACGTGCCCGGACATCTTCGCCGCGCTTCGTATCGTGGGTCGCTGTGCTCAACTGGGTGTGCGGGTGGCGGACGAAGCGGTCGATGTTCTGCCGATGAAAATACTCCACCGAAACTGAAGGATGTACCGGAGAACCGCCCACCTCGCCCTGCGATGACAGAGGATAGAAGCGATAGAACGCGGTGTCTTCGAGCGCCTTCGCCGTGACGCCGCCGGTGAGTTGCTGAAGTCGAAGTACGAACTGACGTCGCTGATCCATCTCGTCGTCGGTCAAGCCTTCTGGATGCTCCAGCTTGAGCAATGTGCGCAGGAACTCGAAGAGGGAGGACGGCATGTCGGCGTTGCGCCGACGGGCGCGCTGCACCGCCATGTCGATCACCCGTCGATCGTGCGCATCGACCTCGACCGAGCCAGGACGAACGTAGGTCCGGTACACCGACAAGCAGGCGACGATCTCGACGAGGGCTTTGCGCAGGTCGCGCAAGGTGAAGTCGCGTGATCGTCGATGTTGCTCCGAGATGCGGTCGAGACGCCGCGAAAGCATTGCGATCTCGCTCGACATGGCGCGATCGAGCACCAGCTTCTTACACGCATAGACGACGTTCGCGTAATCATCGACGACGCCCGTCGCGCTACGGTAGAAGTCGATCAGGCGCTTCGTTCCGCTTGGCTCGACGAACAGCCCGCCGACCAGGTTCAAGAACTCATAGCCGGTCGTTCCGTGCACCGGCCAGTGGGCCGGGAGCGATTGCCCCTCCGCGTGGATCTTCTCGACGACCAGGTAGGCCCCGTTGGGCCCACAGCGGGCCTCGAGGGTCTGCAGATACGCGGTCGGGTCGAGCAGACCGTCGACGTGGTCGATACGGAGGCCCGTCACCCGGCCACTTTGGACGAGCTCGAGCACGACCTGGTGCACGTCTTCGAAGACGGCCGGCTCCTCCACGCGCAACGCCGCGAGGTCGTTGATGTCGAAGAATCGGCGATAGTTGATCTCGTCGGATGCGACACGCCAATGCGCTACGCGATAGGCTTGATCGCTCAGCATCGCGTCGAGCGCGTCGAAGCTCCGCGGATCGCCGACGACACCGTTGATGGTGTCGACCGACTCGAGGACGGCCGCCCGAACCGGCTCGCTTTCGTCGACCAAGACGGCGAGGCGGGCCTTGATGATCTCCTTCTCGCGTGCGCGCTCGCGGATCCGTTCGGGATCGGTCTCGGCTCGAGGCGGCAAATTTCGGATCGCCACCAGGATGCTCTCGAGGATCGCGAGCCCCGCGAACTCCTCTCCCTGGCTCTCTCGCAGCAGCTCGACGGCGGGCTGGAGCACGTGAGACCAACTCTTCGGCGCGAGCGGCAGCGACCAGTCGTAGTAGGCGAGGGACAAGGCGCCTGCCCCGTAGAGCACTCGAAGCTCCCCGCCCTCGAGCACCCGGCCAAACTGATCACCGAGAATCGGGAGCAGCACACGATCCCGCAAGTCGGGCTTCGGTGGGCGCCAATCGATGTCGAAATAGGCCGCGAATGGGGAGCTCGGACCGTTTTCGAGCACGTCATTCCACCAGGCGTTCTCGTGGGTCGCGACGCACATGTGGTTTGGTACGACGTCGACCAGCAGGCCCATGTCGAGCTCGCGCAGCCGATCGGCCATTTGCTCCAGGCTCGCGTAGGATCCGAGCTCGGGATTCGGCTGGGTGTGGTCTACGACGTCGTATCCGTGTGCGCTGCCCGCGCGCGCCTTGAGGATCGGCGCGGTGTAGACGTCGCTGGCGCCGAGATCGTGGAGGTAGTCGGCCAGCGCTTCAACCTCCGGGAAACCGAAGCCCTTACGCAATTGGAGGCGATACGTGGCCGCCGGAATTCTCGTTGCCATTCGAACATTCTCCCCAAAGAACCTGAACCGTTGCACGAGCCGGTCTCGCAATCAACCGCCTTCGTCTTGACGTTAGGGGCCATCCGAGGGAGTCAGCACGATGTGACACCTACGCCGAGTGAGGACCTCGTATCACCGAAGTGGTACGAAACCGCCATCATCTATGAGCTCCACGTGCGGGCCTATTGCGATAGCAACAACGATGGAGTCGGGGATTTTCAGGGTCTGACGTCCAAGCTGGATTATCTGAGTGATCTCGGTGTCACCGCGCTTTGGCTTCTGCCGTTCTATCCGTCGCCGCTTCGCGACGGAGGATACGACATTGGCGACTACGAGAACGTGAACCCGGTCTATGGATCCCTCGAGGATTTTCGTCGCTTTCTGGATGAAGCCCACAAACGCGACCTGCGCGTGATCACCGAGCTCGTCATCAACCACACATCATCCGATCATGCGTGGTTTCAGCGTGCGCGTCGCGCACCGACTGGGAGTCCCGAACGAGACTTCTACGTCTGGAGCGACACCGCTGATCTCTACAGCGACGCGCGCATTATCTTCAAGGACTTCGAGACCTCGAACTGGACGTGGGATCCGGTGGCGCGCGCGTACTACTGGCATCGCTTCTACAGCCACCAGCCCGATCTCAACTTTGACAACCTCGCGGTCCACGAAGCCGTCTTCAAGGTGGTCGATATGTGGCTGGCGATGGGCGTTGATGGGTTGCGGCTCGACGCGATTCCCTATCTCTTCCAGCGCGAAGGCACCACGTGTGAGAATCTCCCCGAGACCCACGGCTTTTTGAAGAAGCTTCGCGCGCGCGTCGACGCGAAATTCTCCGACCGCATGCTTCTCGCGGAAGCCAACCAATGGCCCTCCGACGCCGCGGCCTATTTTGGCGAGGGCGATGAGTGCCACATGAACTTCCACTTTCCGCTGATGCCGCGCCTATACATGAGCGTCGAGATGGAAGACCGCTTTCCGATCGTCGACATCTTGCGTCAGACGCCGAAGGTACCTCAGGGTTGCCAGTGGGCGACCTTTCTTCGAAACCATGACGAGCTGAGTCTCGAAATGGTGACCGACGAAGAACGCGACTACATGTACGCGGTCTACACCGAGGAACCGATCGCACGCATCAACCTTGGCATCCGACGTCGCCTCGCGCCGCTCGTGCGTTTGAGGAGCAAGATCGAGCTTCTGAATGGGCTCCTCTTTTCACTGCCCGGCACGCCCGTGATCTACTACGGCGATGAGATCGGCATGGGAGACAACGTCTATCTCGGGGACCGAGACGGCGTGCGCACACCGATGCAGTGGTCGGCCGATCGCAACGCGGGCTTTTCGCGGGCGAATCCACAACGGCTCTACCTCCCCGTGATCATCGACCCCGAGTACCACTTCGATGCTGTCAACGTGGAGGCACAAGAAGGGCGTTCCGGGACGCTTCTTCGGTGGATGAAGCAGCTCATCGACCTTCGGAAGAGCGACGACATCTTCGCCATCGGGGCCCTTGATTTCGTGCAGGTCGACAACCCGCGCGTGCTTGCCTTCGTGCGCTCGCTCGGGAACCGGGCCGTGCTCGTCGTCTTGAACCTGTCTCGCCACACGCAGCACGCGACGATCGACTTATCGGCGTGGGCGGGTCGTACACCGCTCGAGATGTTTGGGCGTTCCGCCTTTCCCATCGTGACCGAGCGTCTCTATCCGTTGAGCTTTGCCCCGTATCAGTTCTATTGGTTTCAGCTCGAGGCGCCGGCTGCGGCGTCGCCGACGCGGCCGACGCTGCGTGCGCGCGATGGCTGGATGGGCGTGACGGCGGACCGCGCCGCGCTCTCAGGAGCCCTAACGCGGTACGCGCGCGAGCGGCGATGGTTTCGCGGGAAGGCGAAGCCGATCACCGGTTCGTCGGTGGTGGATGTGCTTCGCGGGGATAACGCGCTCTTCACGGTGCTCGAGGTTACTTACGCCGATGGCGCCGAGCGGTACATGATCCCCATCGGTTTCGCGACCGGTGAACGGGCCGTGACGATGGAGCAGACGTCGCCCTTTGCCATCGTTGCGTCACTCGCCCTCGTTCAGACGGATCATGACCGCGGTGAACGAGAGACGCTCGGGGTGGTCTACGATGCACTCGCGACCGGCGAAGCCGCGACCGAGCTCCTCGAGATCGCGCGCGCGATGTCCGCGCTGAGCGGGGAACGCGGGCAGTTCGTATCCACCGGAAAAGATGCGCAGCTTCTCATCGACCGACTGACCGATCGACCACCGTCGCCGCGCGGCATGGAGCTCGACCAGACCAACTCGACCATTCCCTTCGGGGATCGCATCATCATGAAGGTGTTCCGACAGCTCGAGACGGGCGTGAACTCCGAGATCGAGATCGGCGAGTCGCTCACGAAGCTCGGCGAGCCTCGGGTCGCGCCCGCGGTCCTCGGCTCCCTCGCCTACACGCAAGGAAGAGGCAGCGCTGCGCTTGCCGTGATTCACGAATTCGTCGAGAGCCATGGTACGGCTTGGTCGCTCTTCATGCGGAACCTCGAGGCGTTTCTCGAGACACTTCTGTCGAACGACCTGCCAGAGCCGGAACCTCCGGTGGCCGATCTGTTCGCTCTTCGCGAAGTCGAAGTCCCATCGATCTTCCATGATTTCGCTGGCCTTCAGCTTTGGCACGCACGCATGCTCGGCGAGCGTACGGCGCTGATGCACAACGCGCTCGGTGAGATCAACCAGCCCGAGTTTTCTGCTGAGCGATTCACGATCCCCTATCAACAGTCGCTCTATCAGAGCGCACGCGGTTTCCTCGGTCGCACCTTCGAGTTGCTCGGAAAGAAGCGCCCGGAACTCCCCGAAGAGGTCGGATCTGACGTCGATCGTGTGCTGGCTTCGCAAGCACGCGTCGAGGTCATGCTCCGGTCGGTATCACTCCGGCCGATGCAAGGGGTACGCATTCGATGTCATGGCGATCTGCACCTTGGGCAGGTGCTGTTCACAGGGGATGACTTCGTGATCATCGACTTCGAGGGCGAGCCCGCCCGCCCGCTTCGCGAGCGGCGCTATAAGCGGTGCCCGCTTCGTGACGTTGCGGGCATGGTTCGGTCGTTCTCGTATGCCGCCGAGTCGTTGCTTCGAGCCGGACGCCTCCGTGAGCGCGACCGCGAACGGCTCCATCCCTGGGCAATGGCCTGGACAAGATACGTCTCGGCAGCCTATCTCGATGGCTACACGCGAATGGTCGATGCTGCGCTGATGCCACCCGAAAGAGACGCAAGCACGCTGTTGGCTTTCTATACGGCCGACAAGTGTGTCTATGAGATTGCCTATGAGCTGAACAATCGACCCGCTTGGTTGTCGATTCCGATCTCAGGCCTCCTCGAGCTGCTCGACGTCGCGGACCAAGGTGCATGAGCGAGTACCGCGATGCCCTACGCCGACTTGGCGTTGAACGTCTCGTGCTCGCCATTCATCAGGTGAGTTTTCCCGGAGGTCCAGATGATCTCGGTGTCGGGACACCCTACAACGCGTCCGGTCATGCGTTTCTTCGCTTCGTGTCTTCTCTTGGGTTCACTGGGGTGGCTCTGGGCCCGTCGGGGGTGACCTCGCTCGCCAATCCATCGCCCTACGACAGTTCGCTTTTTTCGACGAATCCCATGTTTCTCGACGTCGGTGATCCCGCCGTACGCCGCACGCTGAGCGGACGCGCGTCCTCCGGCTGGAACTCGAACTCGAACTCGAATGGGAGCTCGAATGGGAGCTCGAATGCGAACGCGAACTCGAATGCGGGCGTCGGCGTAGGCGCTGTTCGTCCGGATCGCGCGAATCATACGGCGGCCTGGTACATTGCGCGCGAAATCCTTGCCGCCTTTCGGGATGAGGCGCGCAGGGATGCTGCAAGTTCGAAAGCGTTGGACGCCGAGCTTGCGTTGTTTGCGCGCGAGGCACCTTGGCTCCCGCGCGAAGCCACCTTCGAAGGCGCGAGCGCGCTGTACGGCGACGACTGGCGGATGTGGCCGGCGAACTACGCGACCGACGAGTGGGCCGAGGACGTTTTTCGGGTTGGGCAATGGCTGCTTTTTGGGCAGCATGCTCGGACACGCGAGGTCGCGCGCGATTGTCGGCTTCGTCTCTATGCGGACGCACAGATCGGCATTTCACATCGCGATCGATACCTGCTCGAAGATCTATTCTTGCCCGGCTACGCGATGGGCGCACCGCCCTCCCGAACGAATCCGGTCGGGCAACCGTGGGGCTACCCGGTTCTTCATCCTGAACTCATCGAGCAGGCGGAGGGCGCGGGGCAGCAATTTCTGAAGGCGCGGGTGAACCGGCTCCTGTCGATGCACGACGGACTTCGCATCGACCATGTGCATGGATGGGTCTGTCCTTGGGTCTACCGAACAGACTCAGATTCGGCGCTCGATCCTTTGCACGCGGTGCAAAATGGTGCGCGGCTGCACGAATCGCCCGACCTCCCCGATCATCCGGAGCTCTCGCGCTTTGCGTATGTTCGGGGGGCGCAGCTCGATCGGGATCGCCCGCGCTATCATGATGACTGGGTGCGTTCGCTTGACGAAGCGCAGATCGCTCGCTTTTCGTCGTCGGTCGACGTGCTCATGGAGAGCGCGGGCCAGTACGGTGTTCGAAACGAGGATCTCTTGGTCGAGGTGTTGAGCACATGTCCGAGACCTTTGGCAGAGGTCCTTCGCTCTCACGGTCTTGGGCGATTTCGGGTCACCCAGAAAGCCAACGTGAGCGATTCGACCGACGTTTATCGGAGCGACAACGCGTCCGACATCGATTGGGTCATGGTGGGCAATCACGATACGCCACCGCTTCGTCTTGCGGTTGAGCGGTGGGGAGACGATGAACTCGCGCGTCGCGCCGCATGGCTTGCTCGTCTTCTTCTACCGGCGGGAACGACGCCCGAGGCGCGCCAGCAGTTCTTGTCGAAGTTGGTGAGCGATCGGACGGCGATGTGCGAGGCGATGCTCGCGGAGTTGTTTGTCTGTCCGGCGCGCAATGTGCAAATCTTCTGGGCCGATCTCTTCGGTCTTGAGGCTCAATACAATCGGCCTGGCTCGGTCGACCCAGAAAACTGGACTCTGCGAGTTCCGGTTGAATTCGAGTCAGCGCTGGCGCGAGCGATCACCGCCGGTCATGCACCCTCGCTTCGGCGAGTTCTCGCGCTTGCGCTTCGGGCGCGCGCCGACGGCGCGGCCGATCTTGCACTCGCCGAACGCCTCGAGCGCGGCGGTCCCGGCGACCAGGTCCGGCGAGAATAGGTCTCGCAATTGGTGTCGTAATTGGTCTCGCAATAGTCTCGCAATAGGTCTCGTGTTCGCGAACCAGTCGCGTCCCGGTTACATGCGGCGCGCTTTCAGCTTCCGGTAGGTGTCTGAGGCTTCCTTGTCCCGGCTGAACTTCTGAGCAAGATCCGATCTATCAACCAGTAACGAGCTTTGGCGTCTTCCTTGCTGGCTCTTTGTCCCAGCGGCCTGAGAAGGGAGGTGCAAATGGCGAACGTAGCTGTGATGTATTGCCGCAAGCTGAAGGATTACCTTTGCATTGCTTGCACGCGCTGCTTTGAGGCAGCCCACGAGAAGACCGGCGACTTCGCGGGCTACGACGCCGTGAACCTCGTTGCGATGACGGACTGCGGCGACTGCCCTGGGATGCCGACCAGCCGGGTGGAGCTCCTGATGAAGGACGCCCAGAATCGAGCGCGGACCATCGATGCGGTCCATTTCGGATCGTGCATGAAAGCGGCCATCGAGGTCGCGAAGTGCCCGATTCGCTTCGAAGAAACGAAGCGAGAGCTCGAGGGAAGGTTTCCAGGCCTACGCGTTGTCATGGGCACACACGGGGGTAGCCATGGCTCGACCGACGGGTGCTCATGAAGGCAAGCTTTTCCGTTACTTGCGGGTGTCCGAAAGCCACGGATTTCCCGCCATCTACACCCCGCGCCCCACAAAGGCTCATGCGCATAATCCCTCAGCCGGATTAGCGTTTTTCTGGACCGGGCGACCAAAGTCGTTGAACGCCGATCTCCTTGCTTGACGAGTTCTGAGCAAACCCTAATCTGGAGGCACTTGCGTCAGGAGGATTCTAGTCATGCCCATGTACGAATACGAGTGTGAGAAGTGTGGGCTCTTCGAGGTGAGCCAGCGGATTACGGAAGATGCACTGACTCGACATACCTGTGGAGCGCCGGCGCATCGCGTGATTTCGCGGACCGCTTTCGCGCTCAAGGGCAGTGGTTGGTACGCCGACGGATACGGTGCTTCGAACACTTCATCAGGACAAAGCTCGAAGTCGAACAATGAGGGTGGCAGCTCGAGTGGCAGCTCGAGCAGTACCTCGAGCAGTGGCTCCACGTCATCATCGTCGGAGGCTCCCGCTGCGAGCAGATCGAGCGCGACTTCGGCGCCCGGTTCCGCGTCCTCGGGATCCAAGAAAGCGGAAGCGGCCTAGATATCATCCGACCTTCGCCGGCCAAAGTCGCGGTCGTCATGCCCGCGTACAATGAGGCTCGCTACGTTCGTCGTGCGCTCGAGAGCCTATTTGCACAGACCTATCGTTCGCTGGAAATCATCGTGGTCGACGATGGATCGACCGACGAGACGCCGCAGATCTTAGCAGGCCTCGCACGCCTCGACGCTCGGGTCCGCGTACTCCGGCAGACCAATCGAGGCATCGTGGGTGCGCTCAATACCGGCTTTACGGCCGCCTTCGAGGGTGCCGCCGCCTACATCGGGCGCATGGACGCGAACGACATCTCGCGACCCGACCGCATCGCCGCGCAGGTCGAATACCTCGAGGCGAATCGAGACGTGGGTCTCGTCGGAACCTGGATGCGAACGCTTACGCCCGATGGTGTCGCAACCCGTCGTACCTGGACTCCCCCTGAGCTTCCCGGCGCGGTGGCCTGGGCTCTGCATTTCGGAACGGCTTTGGTCCACGCCTCGGTGCTTGGTCGGCGCCATGTCTTCGAATCGGCTCGCCTCGAAGCCGGGGGCGTCTACCGGTGCGATGGTGTCGAGCACTGCGAGGATTACGACCTTTGGGTTCGGCTTCTTGCGTTGTCGGTGCGCATGGCCAACGTACCGCAGCTTCTCTACGAGCGTCGCGATCTTCCAAAGGGCATCACACCGACCCAAGCCGAGATTCAAGCCCGTCGGTCCCTTCGAATCGCGCATCGTCTGCTCGGGTCGTTTTCCGAAGACGACGCGCGGCTTCTGGTCTCGCTTCACCGACGTCATGAGCTTTCCGCATTCGAGGCCAAACGAGCGGTCGATCTGCTCCTCGAGCTGCATCGGGACTTCGCGGCCACGTATCCGATGTCGCTTCGCGAACAAGCCATGGTGGCGGATGATGTCACGCGAAAGCTTTGGTCACGCCTTTGGGCCTCGTCTGCCCTTCGTCCGCCGGTCACCGAGGCGGAAACGTCGGTGCTGCGGATGCGCGCACGTGTCGCTTCGCTTCTGATGTCGCGTCGTCATGCACGTAGTCTTGCGCGGGTGGGGTGCGGCGCGATTCAACGACGAATCCTCGGGGCGCGGGAGAAGTGGACAGAGGTGTGATAGAGACGCTCATCGGAGCCAAAGTCGCCCGGTAGAAAGACCTTCGGAGGCCGTGGCACAATCGAGCGACCATGATCGACTGGCGACGTCGTCTCCGCGAAGCCCAGGATGGCGTGCTCTCCCTGGTTCGCCAGACGCACGAAGCCTACGCGGGCGCCGGACGGTTTGCGCGCATGCGGGGGGCGGTCGTGGGTCTGCTCGGGCTCGACGTG
This sequence comes from Deltaproteobacteria bacterium, assembly GCA_016713425.1. Lineage (GTDB taxonomy): Bacteria > Myxococcota > Kuafuiibacteriia > Kuafuiibacteriales > Kuafuiibacteriaceae > JADJPE01. Next base: position 1,658,595 of record JADJPE010000005.1, read on the forward strand.
GTGGCCGTGGTCGTCGGGGTCCTGGTGGCATCGATGCAGGGCGGTCCGTTCGCGCTCGAAGCATGGTTCGAGCCTTCATTCCCGTCCAACATGATCGTCATCCGCAACAATGAGGGACCTCTGGAGGCGGTGACGCTCACCCTCGACGACCGCTATCGGCTCGATGTGCCGACTATGGCGCGGGGCTTGGCGGGCTTCGAGGTCGAGCGGGCATTCAAGGATGAAGCCGGAAAGCGCCCCGATGCCTCATTTCGGCCGTCAGCCCTCGAGATCCGCGTGCTCGACAGCGTCATGCGCCTGCCGTTGGGAGCGCATGCGGCTCGATAGGTGCACGGCCGAACGTTGGACGGAGGCGCGGCTTGGCGCGCTATCCTTGGCGCTTGGTCTTGGTGACGACCCGTGGCCGCCCATCGAGCGTGTTCGCTCGCTCTATCGTTCCATCGACGCAGACGTCAGCGCACAAGCTTCGAATTTGGAGCTGCCGTGTCGCCCCGGTTGCGACGCGTGTTGCCACGAAGCCGTTTTTCTATCGGCGCCGGAGTTTCTCGTCGTTGCGGCCGACCTCTTCGCGAACAAAGCTTCGACAGCGCTCCGCCAGATCCTCTTCGAGATGCAGCAGGTGGCCGATCGGTTTTCGGACGAGCTCGAGCTTCTCGATGCGATCGAAAGTGGCCATGAGCGCGACGACGTCGCGGCCCGGGTCAAGTTTCGGTGTCCGCTGCTCGGTCCCGACGGCCGCTGTTCAGTCTACGCTTCGAGAGAACTGAACGCCCGCACGTTCGGTCTGACGTGGGACGAGCACCGTGACCATCCCTTCGGATGTTCGCTCACTCACGAGCGCCTCCGTGTACTTTCCGACTGCGCGCCCAAGGGAAATTTCAGCGGAAGCCAGTTGGTCGGCGCGCGTGCGTCGAGGCGTGCGCTGGTTGCCTCGTTCCCGGCGACGTCGGCGAAGGTGCAAGTCTATCCTTGGTGGTTTCGTCAGTACGCCGAGCACTTCGATGGCGCGTGATGACGACGAGACGAGGACGACGAAGACGATGAGATCACGACGAAGACAAAGACAAAGGCAAAGACGAAGTCGAAGACGATGAGGATCACGATGAAGACCGAGACGCTGACGAGGTGCCGAATGGTTTCGAATCGATTGCCGTCGCGTCCAAACGCAATGCTTCTTTCGTCGCTTCTGGGTCTTGCCGCCTGTACATCGGCCAGTGTCGATGCGCCCCCACGTCTCGATGCGTTTACGCCATCGAGCGCCGATCCCGGTACGTCGATCGAGGTCGTGGGTTCCTTTGTCGCCGTGCGTGCCTCGGCCGTCGACCTTCGTCATCCAAAGAATCCGCCGCCCGTACGCAGCGCGCACGTGAGACTCCGCCCCGAGTTCGAGTCCGAGTCCGAATCGCCTGCATCCGAGCTCGATTCGGACTCAACGGATGCAGGTATCGGGGACGTGGGCGCGATAGCCGCCGACGGGGACTCGACCGACGCCAGCGTGACGGATGCTGGTGGGACATCTGGTGTCACGGACGGTGGTGTGACGAGAGACTACGAGCTCTTGGATATCGTGCTCGTCGAGGACGGGCGGCTTCGGGGCCTTGTGCCCAGCGCGACGCCGGCGGGTCGCTATCGCGTCGTCCTCACGGATGCGCTCGGTCGCTCCATCGAGTCGGAAGGGATCTTCGTTGTGAACAGTGTGCCCGGAGCGGTACACATGCGGACCGATGCAACCGAGCTTCATTCGGGTCAGTGCTCCTCCCCGATCTACCTCGAAGCCCAGGGACTCGCTGCGCAGAGTTCGGTTCGAGTCGATTTGTCTGTGGACGGTTCGGCGCAGATCTTTGCGACGGAGGCCTGCGATGGCGATGTCGATGGCGATCCGATCGATCACCTTATCCTGACGCCTGAAGCGCCGACCGCCGTTTTCTACGTGAAGTCTGACGTGCCGGGCTCCTTTGATGTGCGCGCGATGCCCGCCGGCTTTTCGGATTCGTCATTGTCCTTTGCCGTGATCGGCCCGGATGCGCTTGCGTTCCACGACTTCTCGTTGACCGGCATCGTGGGGGATTGTCTCTCGGTTCGTGTCTCTCGTCGGACGGCGTCGGGTTCGAACGCTGCGAGCGCAGATCTTCCGGTGCTGATTCGACTCGAGCCAAGCTTGTACCCGCCTCACGCCAATGCCTTGATCTATGCTGGCCCAGGGTGCAGCTCGACCGGAGACCTGAGCTCGGCGGTCGCGACCCTCCAGGCGGGCCAAGACTCGACTGACTTCTCCATCAAAGCGACGGGCTTCGGTTACCTCCGGCTCGTTGCGTCCGCGGCCGACCACGAAGAGGCGCGTGCTTTCGCCCTCTTCGTCGAACGCCCGGCGGGTCTTAAGTTCAATCAGGCTGAGGTTGAGATTCCGCTCCACGGGCCGTGTGTTCCGGTCACGCTCCGACTCGTCGACACGTCGGGGAACGCCATCTTCAACCCGAGCGCGGCCGGCATCGTTTTCAACGTCACTTTCGAGGGGCTCCCTCAGGACGGCACAACTGGCGGTGTCGCGATCCTGACCGACGAGTCTTGCATGCTCGAGAACCAAGTCACGTCGGTGGATGTGACGGGTCAAGAAAGGCTTTGGTTGCTGCCCGTGAACGTGGGCACAATCGACTGGACGGCCCAGCTAGGCATGACGCAGTCTCCGCCTGTTCGTGTGAACGTCTTTGATCTTTCGATTGACCTGCCGGTCCCCAATGCCAATGCGCCGACGGGCGGCGAGCCGGATCTCGTCGCCGGCAACCCACGCGGACTTCAATTGTCGTTGTCGAGAAACGGTGAGCCCTGGGCCCCGACCTTCGATCTCCCGGTTGTCATTTGGACGTCACCTTCGGCGGGAACGCCGGGTGCGCCGACGCTCTTCGATGAAGACATGGATGAGCTGGTCGATGAGCCGTTCACGATCGAGGCCCACCATAGCTCTGGAACTTTCTGGCTCCGGACGGAGGTCGCGGGGCCACTTTACGTGTCTGCGACTTTGGATGGTCAACATTTGGGCGGCCAACTGTACTTCGTCGGCCCGGGCGACGGGCGTGTGTTGCGCTTTGCGAACCCGCCACGAACCGTTTCGACAACACGGTGTGAGCCTGCCCTTCCCATCATTCTCCAACTCCAAGACCAATACGGAAACCCAGTCGTCGCCGAGAAAGATTACGTCGTAGAGCTCAAGGAAGACCTCGCTGCCGCTTTTCACTTGGGCATCGGCTGCGAGGGTGACGCCGCGACTTCAGACGTGCTCCCCGAAGGTGAGAGTGAGCTTCGCTTCGTCATCCGCCCAGCGCAAGGCCAACAACCTTCAGGTGTCCTTCTGGGTGTCCTGGATCCCAACTCGACCAACTCGCCCTCCGACCAACAGCCGATGATTTTCGTCGATGACTGTGCGAACGAGCGCATCGACCCGGGTGAGGATTGCGACCCGTCGGTGGACGTCGGTGGAGGCGGTTCGATGCCCTTCACATTGCCGACGCTCACGTGCGGAGTTTGCAGTCCGATAGGCTCTTCGTTGGCGCCGGCTTGCGTGCCCGAAGCGAACCTTTGCTTTGCATCCGCCGACGCGACCGTGGAGCCGGGCTGCGAGTGCACGGTGGAGAGCCGTGTAGACGAGGGTCGGGACTCGGTCGGCGACGGGATGACCGCCCACGTCATTCAGATCGCGACCGGTGTGAACGGTTCGGTCGAGAGCGTGCCGATGGGCCAGCAGATTCGCTGGGCCGACAGACCGACGGTGTCACTCGCGGTGGTTGGTGACTTCAACGGTCTGCCGCTGGAGCTCTCCGACAGCGGTCTCGACATCCGCGGGGGCAAGATTCTCATCGCCGGCCTCGAGCTGAACGGGCAGAATTCTGCCCGGGGACTCGAGGTTGAGTCGGGGACGACGCTTTGGCTCCAGAACGTGACCATCCAAGATGTTGTGGGCACGGCGCTGACCGTTTCGGAGGGCGCAACGGTCTACCTCAGAGACGTAACCATTCGGCGCGCAACTGAGATCGGCGTGCACGCGGAGGCCGGTTCGACCCTTCACATCGACCGGTCGACGGTCGTCGAGAACGGTTTGGGAGGGCTCAAGATTGAGGGTGGCTACAGCATTACGAACAGCCTGATCGCGAGGAATGGCAATCTGTCTTCGGTGAATGCGGTGGGCGGTGTCTGGCTTGGTGCATCGTCCTCGGGAACCTTCGAGCACAACACGGTTTACTCGAATGCGGCGCGATTGCTTGGGGCCGACAGCCAGACGACGGCGGGCGTTCATTGTGAGGCGGTGCGGGGGCCGATGGTGGTGAGCTCCATCGTTCGCGAGAACGAACTCTGCACTACGGTCTTGTGTCCTGCCGTGAACGCTTTACCGGTCCGTGCTGACCTGAGTTCCCACTGCGCTTCGGAGTCCAACAATCTCTATCCAAGCGCGTTCACGGGCGTGAATGACGTTGCGACGCCGCCCGGCTTGCTGGAGCAGGTCGAAGACGATGTCGCGAGCCTTCGTTTGACCTGTGGGTCGTACAACCGCGATTGGGTTCGTCAGGCAACCAGCATCTCGCAGTCCGATCTCGATGGTGAGGCGAGAGACGCATCGCGCGATGTCGGTTCTGATGAGGCGCTCGGTTGCGAGTGAGCGCACCGAGTAAGTGACATCGAGGAAGGGACAAGGCAAGAAGCCGGCGCCTTAAGTTCGACGACCTTTGTATTCCATCATCTTCTGCATGTTGGACTCCGCTTCACCGGCGACGGCGTCCGCCTCCTGGACACGCTCCGCGCAGTCCTCGCAGAGTTTGCGCGTCTTCCTGCCCACTTTGACGGGGATGAGCTCATCGACGTCGTCCTGACATTCCTGGCATTGCATGGCGCACGACCTTATCTCGGCTTAACCCCACCGTCATCTAGAAAGGCACGTGACCAAGGGGGCTGAGAGGCACAATCATGCGGCTGAGAGGCACAATGATGGGGCATGGAGCGCAATTCGCTTGAGTTGTGGCCCACCGATCACCCAAAGGTCACGACCACACCATTAGACTAGTCGTGGCGCTGCGGCGCCATCGCTCGACCGAGGTCCGAACCTTGTCCTCCGAACAAATCGCAAGCTTTTCCGAACTATCGCTGTCGTTGCCGCTGCTCGAGAACCTGGCCAAGATCGGCTACGAGGCGCCCTCCCCGATTCAGGCGGCGACGATCCCGCCGTTGCTCGCCGGGCGGGATCTCTTGGGCCAGTCGCAGACGGGAACCGGCAAGACGGCGGCTTTCGCCATTCCGATTCTCGAGCGTCTCGACCTCGAGGAGCGTCTGCCGCAGGCCCTGGTGTTGACGCCGACGCGTGAGCTCGCGATTCAGGTTGCCGAGGGGTTTCAGACCTACGCGAAACACCTTGAGGGGTTTCGGGTGCTCCCTGTCTATGGGGGGCAGGGGATGAGCATGCAGCTTCGGCAGCTTCGCCGGGGCGTGCATGTCATCGTGGGGACACCGGGCCGGATCATGGATCACCTGCGCCGCGAGAGTCTCTCGCTTGCGCGTCTTCGCACCGTCGTGCTCGATGAGGGAGACGAGATGCTCCGCATGGGATTCATCGACGACGTCGAATGGATCTTGGAGCACACCCCAGCCGAAAGACAGGTTGCGCTCTTCTCGGCTACGATGCCCGCTCCGATTCGAAACGTGGCGCGCCGCCATCTCAAAGATCCGGCTGAGGTGAAGATCGAGGGACGGACCGAGACTGTCTCGACGGTGCAGCAGCGCTATTGTGAGGTGAGCGCTCACTACAAGCTCGATGCGCTGACGCGCGTCCTCGAGGTCGAAGAGACGGACGCAACGCTGATCTTCGTGCGGACCAAGACGGCGACGGTCGAGCTTGCGGACCGGCTGGAGGCCAGGGGCTACGAGACGGCGGCGCTTCACGGCGATATGACTCAGGTGATGCGAGAGCGGGTCGTCGAGCAGCTCCGGAACGGCGGTTTGGATGTCGTCGTCGCGACCGACGTGGCCGCACGCGGGCTTGACGTCCCGCGCATCAGTCACGTCGTAAACTTTGATATTCCGTACGATACCGAGGCGTACATCCACCGAATCGGGCGAACCGGACGCGCTGGACGAAGCGGGCATGCCATTCTTTTCGTCGCACCACGCGAGATGCGTCTCCTGCGAAGCATCGAGCGGGCCACGAGGCAACCGATCGAGCGAATGTTGCTGCCTTCCCCGGAGGCCATCACCGGTCGTCGGTTGGCGCAGTTCCGACGCCAGATCGTTGAGACGCTCGAGTCAGGGAACCTCGATTTCTTTCGCCGGATCGTCCAGGACATCGAGCGCGAAGTCGAGATCGATGCGCAAGATGTTGCAGCGGCGCTTACGTGCATGATCCAACGCGAGCGCCCCTTCCAATTCGAAGACGACATCCCCCCGAACGTTGAACGGGCGATCGCGAAGGCTCGACGAGATGGCCGGCCAGAGCGCTCGGAACGAAGTCGAGATTCCGCTCGTGATGCGCGGGCCGCCGATCGGGGTTATGAGCGAGGTCATGAGCGAGGTCGCGAGCGAGTTCGTGAGCGGAGCGACGACGCAGGCCGTGAGAGACCAAGTGAGCGGGGCCGTGCGCGAGATTTTCGCGGCGCTGACTCAGACGTCGCGATGGACAGACGCGATCGACGCGCTCCCCGCAACGACGCGAACGTTCGTTACCGCATTGACGTGGGGGAGGCGCACGGTGCGACGCCCCAGAATATCGTGGGCGCGATCGCCAATGAGACCGGCCTCGATGGGCGACTGATCGGGCGCATCGAGATCAACGACGATCACAGCTTCGTCGAGCTCCCGGCCGGCATGCCGCCGCCCGTCTTTCAGCACCTTCGCAAAGTGCGGATCCAAGAGCGACGGCTCGAGTTGCGCGAGGCCGACGAAGAGGCGATCACCGACGGTCCCGACCCGTCCCGTGACGCACGCCCGACTTCCGCGCGCCCAGCTTCTGCGCGCCCAGCTTCTGCGCGCCCAGCTTCCGCGCGCCCAGCTTCCGCAGGTCCAGACTCCGCACGCCCAGACTCCGCACGCCCAGATTCCGCACGCCCAGCGCCCGCGCGCTCTGCGGAGGGGCGTGGCGCTTCTGGGAAGCCGCACCGGCCAGATAGGTCAGGCAAGCCGGGCAGATCGGATGGGCCGAGCGCCTTCGGCAAGTCAGGCAAGCCGAGCAAGTCAGGCAAGCCGAGCAAGTCAGGCAAGCCGAGCAAGTCAGGCAAGCCGAGCAAGTCAGGCAAGCCGAGCAAGCTAGGCAAGCCGAGCAAGTCAGGCAAGCCGAGCAAGCTAGGCAAGCCGAGCAAGCCAGGCAAGCTAGGCAAGGCGAGCAAGCCAGGCAAGGCGAGCAAGCCAGGCAAGCCGAGCAAGTCGGCGCAGTGAAGCGGTGATCAGGCGGCGCCCGCCGGCTCACCGCCCAGCGATTCGTCTTCGGTCGCCGAGTGTGGCACCCCGACCGTGGTCCCTCTGGCGGTGGAGGTGCTGGGTGCTGCCGCGCGGGCGTGTGCGTGCTCCTTGGCGATCAGCACGTAGATCGACGGAACAATCAGGAGCGTGAACGCTGTGCCGATCGCCATGCCCGCGACGAGAACGAGTCCGATGCTGTTTCTCGCCTCGGCGCCTGCGCCCGACACGAGCGTCAGTGGGAAGTGCCCGAAGACGGTCGCAACGCTTGTCATGAGGATCGGTCGGAGTCGGACCAGTGCGGCTTCGCGTACGGCCGCGACCTTGGCGTAGCCTTCCAGTTGGAGCTTGTTGGCGAACTCGACGATCAGGATTCCGTTCTTCGAGACCAGTCCGATGAGTGTCACCAGGCCAACCTGAGAATAGATGTTGAGCGTCGTGGTCCAGCCGTTCGTCCAGAAGGGCATGTTCGGGTTGGGCATTTTCAGGAATGTGAAGATGAGGGCGCCGAACATGGCCAGCGGGAGGCAGCCAAGCAAGATCACCAGGGGGTCTCGGAAGCTGTTGAACTGGGCCGCGAGCACCAAGAAAATCAAGACGACCGCGAGGTTGAACGCCGGGAGGAACTTGTTCCCCTCGGTTCGAAGCTGGCGCGACTCCCCGGTGTAGTCGACGACATAGCCTTGCGGGAGCATCGCATTGGCCTCGGTTTCGAGGAAAGTGAGAGCCTCATCGAGGGGTCTAATCGACACGCCGCTCAGCTTGACCGAGTTGAGCTGCTGAAATCGCGTCAACGAGCGCGGCTGGACGGAATACTCGATCGTCGCGATCGACCCGAGCGGTATGAGCTGGCCGCGCGGGCCGGTGATGTGAATGTTTTCGAGCTGCTGGGGGTTGAGGCGCGCGCCGCGCTCGAGTTGCGGAATCACCTTGTAACTTCGCCCCGCGATGTTGAATCGGTTGACGAAGTTACCGCCCAGCGTGATCGAGATGTCGCGACCGATTTGCTCGAGGCTCAGGCCGAGCTCGGCCGCTTTGTTGCGATTGACGACAAGTTGGGCCTGCGGTTGGTCAACTTTGACGTCGATGATCGGCGGGAATGCGAAGATTCCGCTCGCCGCCGCCTTGGCTTGGATCTTTTGCGCGAAGTCGAGAATCTCGGTGCTCTCGGAGGTCGAGCTCAGAACGAACTCGACCGGGAATTGTCCGCCACCGGGCAACGCAGGGGGCAAGATCGGAAAGATCTGAATTCCAGGGATTCGCGCCAACTTCTGCTGCACCTCAGGTAAGATCTCGAACGACGTTCGTTCACGCTCGTTCCAAGGCTTCAGCGCCATGCCTCCGAAGCCGCCGTTGGCCATCGTGATCTGAAACGTGTACACCGTCTCGGGGACACTCATGAAAACGGAGTTGACGGCTGCCGTCGACTTCGTGACCTGGTCCAGCGTAGAGTTTGAAGGCGTGTTCACGACGCCAAAAATGACGCCCTGATCCTCTGTCGGCGCCAACTCGCGCGGCGATTGAAAAAATAGCACGAGCGACAAAACGGTCAGCACGACCCACGCCGTATACACGGCGGGACGTGCGTTCAGGGTGCCATCCAGAACACGCGCGTAAATGTGCTTGAGCCGTTCGAAACCGCGATGAATGCGCGCGGGAAGACCGCGCGGCTCCCGATCTTCGCGAAGCAGCGTCGCCGACATGACGGGCGAGAGCGTCAGCGCCACCACGCCTGAAATCGTGACCGCGCCGGCGAGGGTCAGCGCAAATTCGCGGAACAAGCTGCCGGTCAGGCCACCTTGAAACCCAATCGGTGCGTAGACGGCCGCGAGCGTGATGGTCATGGCAATGATCGGACCGACCAGTTCGCGCGCGCCCAGGATCGCGGCGTCGACGCCCGACTTACCTTCTCGCAGATGGCGCTCGACGTTCTCGACCACGACGATGGCGTCGTCGACGACGAGGCCGACCGAGAGGACGATGGCGAGGAGCGTGAGCAAGTTGAGCGTGAACCCAAAGATCTGCATCAAGAACACGGCGCCAATGAGCGACACCGGGATGGCGACGATCGGCACGAGCACGGACCGTAGAGATCCAAGGAACAAGAAGATCACAATGACCACGATAACGAGCGTCTCGATCAGCGTCCGAACGACGTCGTCGATCGCGCTCTCGATGTAGCGCGTGCCGTCGTAGGCGATACGCGCTTTGATTTGCTCGGGTATGTCATGTTGGATCGAGACCATCTCTTTGCGCACCCGATCGAGGACATCGAGCGCGTTCGCGTTCGGAAGCGCCCAGATTCCGACGAAGACAGCCGTCTGGCCCGAGAAACGAACCTCGGTGTTGTAGTCGGCCGCCCCAAGCGCAACTTGAGCCACGTCCTCGAGGCGCACGAGCGCGCTGCCTTCTTCGCGGACGACAAGACGCCGAAACTCATCGACTGACTGAAGGTCTGTGTTTGCTGACAGGTTGATCTGAATCAGTGAACCCTTCGTCTGTCCGACCGCCGAGAGGTAGTTGTTCGCAGCCAGAGCCTGCCGAACTTGGCTCGGGCTCACGTTGAAGGCCGCCATGCGATCCGGGTCGAGCCAAATCCGCATCGCGAATGTTCGTGCGCCAAGGATATCGGCCCTCTGTACGCCCTCGATCGCGGAGAGGCGAGGCTGGACGACTCGGTTCAAGTAATCCGTGATCTCGTTCTGGGCTAGGAACTCCGAAGCGAAGCTCAGATACGCGGAGGCGAACCGACTGTCGGCCGACTCGATGTTGATCACCGGAACCTCGGCCTCAGGCGGCAGATCACCACGAACTTGGTCGACCTTCGAGCTGACCTCAGCCAGCGCCTTGGTGGCGTCCTGGTTGAGGCGAAGGCGAGCGGTGATGATCGAGACGTTCTGCTGACTCTGAGATTCGATGTAGTCGAGGCCGTCGGCGGCGGCGATGGCACGCTCAAGAGGCTGAGTAATGAAGCCCCGTACGAGGTCGGCGTTTGCCCCCACGTAGGTCGTCGTCACCGTGATCGATGCATTCTCACTCTTTGGATACTGGCGTACGTTCAGCGAACGAATCGCTTGGAGCCCAGCGATGATGATGATCAAATTGACCACGATCGCGATGACCGGGCGGCGAATGAAGAGATCGGTAAGTTTCATGGCTGCTTATGATTCGCTCGGTTTTGGGTTGATCTCGGCGTTCGGGGCCAGTGCGTTTTCGACGACGACCCGAGAACCGTTGCGCAGCTTGAAACCACCGCTTGTCACGACGGTCTGCCCCCGCTCGAGTCCGGACGATATGGCGACGAAGTCGCCGCGTCGCTCGCCGATGCGCACGAATTGCTGCTTCGCGAAGAGCTCCTGAGCGGTCGAGCCTTCCGCTTGCTTCTCTTCGACCAAGAAAACTGAGTCGCCATAAGGCGCGTGCAGGATGGAGGTCGCGGGCACCAACAACACGGTTTCCTGCTCGGGGAGGAGCACCTTGACGGAGACGAACATTCCTGGACGAAGTCGCTCGTCCGTATTCTCCAGGATCGCCCGAACGCGGACGTTTCGCGTGGAGGCATCGACCTCCGCGTTGACGGTCTCGACTTTGCCCGCCCATGTTCGATCCGGATACGTGTCGGCTTTGAGCTCGACCTGTTGCCCCGGTGCGACGCGCGCAAGGCTCTGCTGCGGCATCCAAAAGTCCGCGTAGATCGGCGACATCGATTGAAGTGATACGATCGGCGCTCCCGGATTCAAGAACTGACCCAGATCAACCTGTCGAATACCCAGGCGACCCGCGAAAGGGGCGCGAACCGTCTTCTTTGCGATCGTGGCGCGGATGCTCTGAACTTCGGCATCGGCTTGTTTGGCGACCGCTTCGGCGGCGTCGAGCTCGGCTTGAGTCCGCACGTTGGACTTACGAAGGGCGCGCGTACGTTCGAGGTTGGCTTTCGCGAGGTCGGCCGCGGCCACGGCGGACGCGAGCCCTGCGCGCTCGATGGATGTGTCGAAGCGAACGAGCATCTGACCCGGCGTGGCCGTGTCGCCGGAATCAAAACCGATCTCCACGATCGTACCCGGTAGCTCGGCACTCACCATGACGCCCTGGACCGGCACGATCGAACCCACCGACGTCAACGTGGGCTTCCATTCTTCTTGAATCACTTCCGCCGTGGTCACCGCCTCCGGGGGTGGCTTGAACGATGCCCCCGCGTCGATCAGCGCCTTGATCTGTAGCGCCTTGATTCCGCCAAGGATCGCGACGACGGTGATGAGTCCGCCGACCACAAGGAGTACTTTTTTTGTTCCTGATTTCATCGCTTGCTTCCTGCTGCCGGCCCCGTTGCGCCCCGTGCCCCGGGGGCGCGGTTCGGTCCCCGAAGGCGACAAGGTGCGCGATTGCGCCCTTCTCAGCAACAAACATCATCGAGGCTTTGGGTAAGGGTTTATTCTGGTCTGCCCAGGGTGTGTCGCTTACCGACTGCGAAGCTTCTTGGCCGCGGCTGTGGCACCCCGAAGGGCGCGGGTGAGCTTCCAGCTCGTCGATTCTTCCATGCGCTTGAGTTTGGCTTCGAGCTCGTCGCGGGCATGCTCGGCCACCCGCACGGCTTGCGCCGCCGCGCACAGCTTCGCGAGCATTTCCTGTTGCTCAAGCTCTCGGTCCGTCCAGTAGTCGCGCGCCATTTCGCAGAATGACAAATAGGCGGCGACCTTGTTGGCGTGCATCTCCGTCGGCCCGTTGGATCGCGAATGATGGCCCTCGGTGAAGGCCGCCTCAATCCGCTCGTCGCCGGCCAGGAGCCCAAACCCGGCGCGCTGCATCGTCTGGGTGAGCGTCGTGAGGTCGAACTCGTAGGGCCGACCGACGTGCCGAAATCGGAGGTAGTCGAACCAGAGGTCTCGGCGCTCGTGGAGAGAGAAGAGCCCGTCGAGCACGAGATAGAGCCCAACCCCAGTGCCATTGAGTGCGCCTAAAGGATGGGGGTCGGCTCGGTCGGCGCGGGCGTGGTCTTCGTCGCGCGGGTCGCTTCCGTAGCGCGGCTTGCTAAGGTGGCTCCGCGCTTTGGTGATGACCGCGATCGGATCCGGTTCAGCGCCGAACGACTCGATCACGATGACGTCGAATGTCGACTTCAGCTCCTCGGCCGACGAGAAGGAATGGAGCTGCGCGGTTGGATGCTTCGTCTGGAGTCGCTCGATCGAAGCGACCCCATTCTCCAAGCCGATGTGGGCGATCCGAAGGTCCTTGCGACCCGCAACCAGCAGATCGAGATGTTCGTAGCGGGGTGCGAATGAGGGCTGGGTGGGGGTGAGCTTTCGCGTGAACTGTTCGCGAAAGGCCTTACGGGCGCCCTCGTCGAAGGCCTTGTCTTGCTGCACGAGACCGCACGTGCGGCAGAGAACGGTGCCGAAGTTGAGTCCGTGGCGGTCGGTGCGTGCGATCGGCTCGATGTTCGCCGAGCCACAGAGGCATTGGGTGCGCACGTGCGTTGCGAGGGTCCCGCTTGCCAACGCGGTACGAAGAGCGTCGAGCGCGGCCTGTGCTGTCGGCGATAGGCCGACGGCCGGCGAAGAACGCTGTCGGAGGAGCCTTTGTGGCCAGTCGTTTTCGAGCGAGGCCGTGGGTCTTATCGCGTGCATGGTCTTCTCGCGCTCAACACTCAGGACCGGCGCATGGTCGGGGTGTCGATGGACGCTGCCTTCTTAGCGTTGGCTTTCTTCCAGGCCAAGCGTGAGCGCTGAGAAAGACGCGTGAGTGCCTCAGGCCAGTGTGTTTGTACGGCGCGCTCGATGCGCAGTCGTGTGATATCCCTCGGCGTGGGCGTCATGGCTTCGCTGGTGTGTTCCGAGAGGCGAAGGTTTGCCTCGACGACCGGGCGTCCCTCTTCGGTGGCATTGAATCGTCGCCCTTGGCCATCGTAGCGTCGCAACTCGAGCAGCCGGAAAGAGCCCCAGCGTGCGCCGTTTCCGAGCCATGGTTGGTCGCGGCGAAGATTGGCGTGCCTTTGGCGATTGGCCGCCGCGTGTTCGACCCCGGTTCGCACGGTATGGGAAAGATGGAAGACGCGCAGCGCTGGCGCGATCTCGAAGCTCTTCACGGTCTTGAGCCGGAAGCGGTAGCGAAGCCGACTTTCCAGCTCGCGCTCCTCCGAGCCCCAGCCAATGAACCCTTCGTCGAAACCGCGAACCCCGAGGAACTGCTGGCGATCGTAGACCCAGAGGTTCCCGTAGGGCGCGCACCGCGAAACGATTCCATCGCGGTGATGATGAGTCTCGGTTTCGAAGGTGCTGATCCCGAGCAGATGCCGTCGAGTGTCGACGCGCCTGAGCAAGAGATCGGCCGCGCTCGAGAACTCCGTCGGAAACAGCAAGTCGGCGTCGCAGGCGGCCACGAGCGGCGTCGTCGCTTGGCGAATGCCAAAATTCAACAGGCCTGAGCGCGTCCAGGGGATGCCGGTATCGATGATGTAGTGAACGAGATGCTCTGCGTTCGGTAGATCGCTGGCGTCGAGAAGGTCCTCGGAAAAGTCCTCGACCACCATGACATCCGCCCATTCGGGGAGTCGCGACGAAAGCAAAGTCCGCAGCGACAAACGAGTTCGGGAAGCACGATTCTTGATGCAGTAGACGAACGTGACCAGCTTTGGGATGGCCGCGTAGTCGTTCCCTTGGCCAAGGCAAGCATCTTCGCCTCCTTCGGAGCGTAGATAGGAGTATGGCCATTCAATGTTCTCAGCTCGCGAGAAGAGCCGGTATTCGCCCGCGATCCGTTCGTCCAGTTCTCGCCCGCGTTCCGCGACGTACGCGCTCAAAGCCTCCGGATCTTGGAGCCGAGCTTCGAGTGATTCGAACTGCTCCACGATCTCGAAATTGCGCGCGGCGATCCTCTGAAGACGCTTCGTCGAGATCCCTTTCTTGGCGAGCCGCTTGAGCAGGAACCGATCGAAGTGCGCGGGCTCGCGAGCCGTCGCGATCGTGAGCTCAGCTTCGGCGTCGAGCGCACGCTGAAAGAGCGCCAAGTGACTGTCAACGTCGAGTGGAGGGTCGACCGTGAACAGCAGCGCCGTTTGCGCGGTACTCTGGGCGCGGAGCTCGCCGCCGAGACGAAGCTGGATCTCCAGGTTCTCCGGCGAAACGCGAAGCGATAGTGCGGGTTGGGCAAGCTGGCTTGCCCCGGACAAGCGGGCGACCTCGCGAACGAGACTGGCGCCGCTCGGCTGTCGATCGACCGAACGCTCGGGCCAGTCCGCGACTTTCGCCACAAGCGTCTGGTGCAGCACGCAAGACATCTGTGCTTGTTCGCCTTGCGGCCCGAGCTCGCTCGGCTTCGGATCACCCAGAAGCTCTTCCTCGGGTTGCCAGTTCCGGAGCTTTCGGAGGCCGAGCGGCGTGCCGAAGGCGCGCCAGTCGGTGAGAATGAGAAGCTCGAATCCAAAGAAGCCATTCAGCGCCCGCATGAGCTCCTGCATGCGGCGCCCCGAGGTGCTGGTGTGGTCTTCGCGCAGCACGAGAACGTCGGCGTCGAGAAGCGTCTCCTCGCCGGCTCGAACGAGAACGTAGGTTAGTCCAGGAACGAGGCTGGCGAGCTTCGACCAGACGTGTCGTGCGACGCGCAACGCGTCGTCGGATGATCTGTCCACCGAGACAGCAGCGAGCAGCCGCAGCGCTGGGCGCCCCGAGGTCATGACATCGCTCCCTTCTCGCACGGACGTCGCGGATAGTAGCGGGCGCCCTGACACCCAGCAAGTACCGGGAGGCAACCTGCACGTGCGTGCATCGCGCGCCAAACTTCGGGCCGGTCGTCACGGGTCGTCACGGAACGAAGCTCGCCCGCGGACTTGCGCCTTTGGTGAATCCGAGGTTGGATGCGCGCCCATCGGAGGTTTCTCTTGCCGCGACGATATCCAGAATCCCTTGGCCATATACGACGTTCCGTGACCGCGCGCGTCCGGAAGATACGAGGTCGAATCGAAAGGCTCATCGCGGAGCGTGGTGCCGGGGGTGAGGCGCCGACCGCGTCGGAGTCCTGCGCACAAGGCTGTCGATGTGGGTCTTCTGCGGTGCCCGGAGGCGCACAGTCGGGGACTGCATACGTGCCAGATTCAGAGCTCTCGGGACGAAGCCAGCCCGCTTCTTCGCGCGCCTCGTCACCGGCCACTGCGGTGGCTGCTACGCCGGCGCCCGCGCTGGCTGTGCCGTGGCCTGCGTACTTCAAGCAGGAAGAAGACCGCAGCATCCCGATCGACGTGGCGTCCTTGCGGGGCTTCAAAGACTGCCACCGCGGTCAGCGGTGCTTCATCATCGGCAATGGCCCTTCGCTCAACAAGGTCAACCTCGCTCTCCTCGAGAACGAGGTGACGTTTGGTGTGAATGGAATCTTCTACAAGACCGAAGAGATGGGCTTCGCGCCGACGTATTATATGGTGGAGGATTCGCACGTCATTCGCGACAACCTCGAGCGCATCAAGACGTACGCGAAGCCGAGGCATCGGTTCTTTCCGTCGGAGTACCGTGCCATGTTGCCCGACATCGCCGAGGCGAGCTTCTTCTTGATGAATCGAGGCTTCTACGAGAAGAAGAGCCCGAATTTTCGCTTGCCGAGGTTCTCGGCGGACATCTCTGACCGCATCTATTGTGGGCAGACGGTGACCTACATGAACTTTCAGCTTGCCTACTATATGGGCTTTCAGCGCGTGTATTTGATCGGTGTTGATTTCAGCTACGCCATCCCAACCTCGGCGATCGTCGAGGGGACGAACATCACGTCGACGGACGACGATCCCAACCATTTCCATCCTGAATACTTCGGGAAGGGGAAGAAGTGGCACGATCCCCAGCTCGACCAAGTCAAGAAGGGATATGAGTTCGCCGACCTCGTCTTCAAGTGGGACGGGCGGCAGATCTTCAACGCGACCAAAGGCGGAGAGCTCGAGGTCTTCGAGCGTGTCGATTTCGACAGCCTTTTTCACGCGAACTGACGCGGCGTTCGCGAACCGACGACGCTGGCTACGTGACCCAGCCAGCTCTCGAGAGTACCCATGTGCATAGAGCGACTCCGATCGATCCTGGTGAACTGCATCTCGGGCCTTGTGGCGGCGGCGGCCTCGGTCGGCTGCGCCTCCGAGCGTGGGCATGGGCATGGACATGAGCACGGACATGGGCATGGACATGGACATGAAGCGGTTCACCACAGCTTCAGCGACGCGGAGCGTTGGGCCAAGAAGTTCGACGACCCGGGTCGCGATGCTTGGCAGATGCCCGACGCGGTCCTCCGCGCGATGAACATCGAGGCAGGCATGACCGTCGTCGATTTGGGCACCGGCACCGGCTATTTTTTGCCTTACCTCTCAGAAGCGGTGGGGACAGCCGGCAGGGTGTTGGCGCTCGACGTCGAGCCGAATCTCGTCGAATACGCGCGGGCGCGGGCGACGCGCGAGTCGCTCGAGAACGTTCGGGTGGCGTTGATCGGGACCAACGATCCAGGTTTGGCCGCGGCGTCGGTGGACCGTATCTTGGTGGTCAACACATGGCATCACATCGAACATCGCGCGGCGTATGCCGAGAAGCTCCGGGCCGCGTTGAAGCCCGGCGGCGCGTTGCATATCGTTGACTTCACCAAAGCATCTCCCGACGGACCACCGGTGGAGCTTCGGCTCGAACCCCGCCAGGTGATCGAAGAGGTCTTGGGGGTCGGCGGCGAGAACTCACCAGGTTGGAGGGTGGCGGTCTCCGACGACCGACTGCCCCGGCAATACATCGTCTCGATCGTGCGGGCGCCGTAAGAGGCGCGAGGAGTCCGGCGTCTTGGAGCACATCGTATTCTTAGACCGTTCGACGGTCGATGCGCAGTTTCGCGCGCCTCGCGTACCTCATCGCTGGTTCGACTACTCAGGCAGCGATCCAGAGGTGCTGAGCGAACGACTCGCGGGGGCGACCATGGCCATCACGAACAAGGTCCGCATCTCGGCGTCCGTTCTGGAGGCTCACGCGTCGTTGAGGGGGATCATGGTTGCGGCGACAGGTGTCGATCACATCGACGTGGGGGCGGCCGAGGCGCGAGGGATCGTCGTCTGCAATGCTCGTGGATACGCATCAGCGGCGATCACGGAGCATGTCTTCATGTTGATCTTGGCGCTTCGTCGGAACCTTCTTTCTTATCGGCAGAGCGTTGCCCAACAGGCGTGGTCGCGCGCGCCAGGTTTCTCGCTCCCAATTCATCCCATCGAGGACATCGAAGGCGCGACGCTGGGCATCGTGGGCTACGGCGCGACGGGTCGTCTCCTCGGCGAACGTGCCCGCGCGCTCGGGCTCGACGTCCTGGTGGCTGAGCACAAGGGCCGGTCGGCCACGCGGCCGGGGCGACGGCCATTCGAGGAGGTGCTTGCCGCGAGTGATATTCTGTCCTTGCATGCACCGTTGACGCCCGAGACCGAAAACCTGCTCGGCGCGCGAGAGCTTCGGCTGATGAAGCCAACGGCCATTGTCATCAACACGGCACGCGGAGGGTTGATCGACGAGTCGGCGCTCGATGAAGCGCTGCGCGCGGGGCGGCTCGCGGGGGCGGGGTTGGATGTTCTTCGCGAAGAGCCGCCGGCGCGCGGGAATGTCTTGCTCGCGGAGCCTCGACTCAATCTGATCGTTACGCCCCATGTCGCCTGGACGAGTCGCGTCTCGAAGCAGAGACTCGCCGAGCAGGTCATCGAGAACATCGAAGCCTTGGCGGCCGGCGCGCCGATCCGTGTCGTGAGCTCACGGCCTTCGTCACCAACGTAGCGTCGCGGTACACGATATCCGAGCGCCCGTTTCCCCGGTGGATTGTGGCGCAAGCGATGGACGACTTCGCTGGCCCATCGAGCTCATGGCATCGGGCTCATGGCATCGGGCTCATCGTCACGTCGTCAGTAGGGTTCGGGCGCTTGCCCGATGGGGGCCGCGAGGTCGTAGTACTCGAGGTTGGTCAGCGTTTCGGCGACGTCGAGACCATGAGGCTGAGCGGAGAAGCGGGTCGTGAGCGTTCCCGGTCCGTCAAGGACTCTTGGGATATCTCGAGTGTGCTCCGAGACGTGTCCGGTTTGAAGTGACTGTACGGTGAGCACGGCTCGGACGACGCGCACTTCGAACCATGTCTGCGGGTTGGCGAGGAGTCCATCAGCCACGCCCGAGCCGTCGAAGGCCCAAGCTTGGTCGGCGCTCGCGGGCACGGCTTGTCCGTTGAGGCGAAAGGCCTCTGCAGAAAGCCGATATGCGATCTGGAGATCGAGAACGCCCGGTGTCACTCGGTCGTTGGCGTCGATGGCCTCGGTATCCACGAAAACCGCGCCCCCTCCCAGAGTGGTGAAGGCACTCACAACGGTGCCGGCGAGTCCTCCGCTCGCCACATCGGTTCGGTGCAACCATCGATCGGTATCGACCCAGTACGTGCTGATTCGGGCGCAGGCCACGGTGCTTTCGGGCTGAAGGCCAAACACGAGTCGGCCGTTGAGCGTGAGCGTGTTGCCTGCGACCCCCGCGTTGCCACTGATTTGACTTCGTCCTGCGCCCGTTGCTCGTCCGAGATCCGTGATCAGCACGAACGGGCACTCGCTGAGTGCACCGCCGTCGACGAGCTCGATCGTCTGCGTGCCCGGTGCTGCATATCCGCTGACTGGGCTGCTCGTTGCCGGGTTGGACACGATCAATTGGACTGCATCCGAGCCCTCGAGCAGGGTGAGACTGCCGAGGGGCGTTGCTGGCAGGTTGTTGGCGCCCGCGATGGCGGGGATCGCGGAGCGTCCCCCGACGGTGGGTGACGCCAGCGTCGATACGGGGAGCTCAGTCCCGTCGACGGCCACGGCGCCCGTCGATGCGAGCCCGGTGAGGCGAAGATCGCTGCTGAGCTGCGAGACCAAGATTCGTCCACGCGCTGTCGTCTGGTTCGCGGAACGTCCCTGGGCGTTCACGCCAACGACACGCTTCGAGACTTCGGCCGCGACGAGGATGACGAGCGCGCCAATGAACGCCGCGATCAGTGCCTCGACCAGCGTGAAGCCGGGCGTTTGCAGTGGCGGCCGAACTTTCGGGCCCACGCCCCTCGGGACCCGACAGTGCCGAATCCGATGTTTCGGCGGAGCCGGTGGTGGCGTTCGGTGGTGTTGGTCTCGCCGCACTAGAATGAACCTCGCTGTGTTCGCGGGGAGCGGGCGTCGCAAACCTTTTTCACGGGAAAGATGCGAATCCAGTACCCTGACTCGAGGTCGGAGGCGTCTTGGGCTGCGTTGCCCATGCGTTCCCGGATTCGGACATCGATGTCGAACGCCAGCGCCGTACCGCCGACGGGTGTTTCGGGGTTGATGCGGTAGCTCACCTGGAGCGCCGACTCCGTCGTCGCACCGACCGTTTGGATGGACGAGCCCGCGACGGGTGTTTCGACCCAAGTTCCGGCGACCGGCGTGCTGAGTCCGAGATCGATGTCGGGCGGAGCGGGCATGGTTTCGGGCGCGTCCGGGTCGACGTCGCAACGGGCGGCGGCGATCTCGGACGTGACGACGCCGAGGATTTCGAGCGACTCTGCTTGAAGGCGCATGGAACGCTGGGCCATCTGAAGGCGTCCGACGGCGCCGAACAGGATAACGGCCCCGACCCCGAGCACGCCGACGGCGACGACGGATTCGATGAGCGTTACGCCTCGGCGCCAATTTCGAGCATACCTTTTCATTGCGGCTCCTCATTGCATTGCGCAACGCTGACGTCGAAAGAGGACTCGCAGATGAGGCCCGACGACATGACGAGAATGCCGCGCGTGAGTCCGGTGTGGGGCTCGCGGAACTGTACGGCGACGGGTCCTCCGACGAGACGGCCGATTGATGTGAACGAGACATCGGTGACCGCCGTGGGTGCGACCATCGTGATCGGGATGGCTTCCGTCGTTGGAATCGTCCACGTATCGCAGAGGATGTTGATGCCCGTCGCCGTGCGCTGAGCTTGAGCCGGATACGTCACGACGCCAGCGCCCGGATCGATCCGGACGTTCAGCGTGGGATCTGAACCGACGCACGCTCCATCGAATGTGATCTGGCTTGTCCCTACGCGCGCACCCGCGATTCGCGCGACCGACCGTGCGTGGCGAAGTACGGCCGAGACGTCGATGATGGCCCGGCTGGTCTCCTGCCGCGAGCGCGAACGCGTGAGCGCTGAGAGTGTTAGGCCTGCCCCGATGGCCAGGATCACCAGCACGACCACGAGCTCAATGAGCGTGAATCCCTTCCGCGGCCCCATGGTCCTCACCAGAGTGCCATACCTCTGGCCTTGCTCTCCAGTCGTGGCAGCGGCTCACGATGTTAGGTCGGCGTGTGCCTTCACCCGACGTCTGGACACGAATCGCGACATTCGAGGTCCTCGGTTCGCCCTGAGGCCTACTTGCCTCGGTCGGGTTGAACCTCGGGCGGAGGCTGACTCGACGGACCTCGAGCGTAGGCCTGCACCAGCGTGACGTTGTCTTGATACACCCCGTCGTAGGGTCGTGTGCCCATCGTGGCCCAGATGGCACCCTCTTGATGGGCATGCTCAGGCTGCTCGAAGGCAATGCCGATGTCCGCGCCCGCCGCTTCGTTGGCGTATGTGACGTTGCTGGGAATGACGCCGTCCCGTCGATACATCGCGTAGCTGTCGTAGTTGGTTCGATTGAAGAACACGCGTAGCCCGCCCTGAGAACGGTCGGTGTTCGAACGCCTGCCTAGCGCCTCATACAGAGGGCGAGCGTAGTAGCCCCAGAAGCCACGCTGCAGTCCGAGTGCGGCACCGCCCCGAAATCCGCCCGCAAGCTCGTTATAAAAGCCAATGCCATTGGGATGACTGAACCAACATCCAAGAACTCCCGGGAGCAAGAAGAGGCTGGTGGCCGCCGTGGTCGCCGCCGCCATCAGCACGCGGCGCATGTGGCGCCCGTGACGCCCGGGACGCCCGGGACGCGATGGACGGCGCCAAAGCAGCGGCTCGAGGCTGCGGCTCAGGTGCACCCTCAGCCTTCGAACGGCGTCGTCCAGGGTTCGCGCCGCAACGATCGAGAGAGCCGGCATCGCGTTGTACCAGTGTTTGACGCCCCCGAAGATCGGCGTCGTCGGCAGCGCGATCAGCAAGATTGGAAGGACGATGCTCGCGAGGAGGAGGGTGTCGGACCGCGAACGATGACGTACCACGCGGAACGCGGTCACCCCAAAGCCCATCGCGCCCAGCACGAGGATGGGACCGGGGATCGTGAGCGCTGACATCACCACCGGGAAGCTCACGGGGAAAGGCGGCTCGACCAAGAGCGAATGGAACCACGAGATCGGATAGTGCTCGTGGCGAAGATGGAACGCGATGTACGCGCCGATTCGCGCGAATGTATCGTGCCAAAGATGCGGCCACACGGCGATGAAGACGAGCGGACCCACTACGGCGCAAGCGATCAATGCTTTTGGGATCGGCGGAAGTGAGACGTCAAAGCCGCCCTTCGCGTTGCGCTCGAGACGAAACCGAATCGGTGCCGGCGGCGCAACCCACCACATGAAGATCCAGACCACGGGCAGAAACAAAGCGTTGAGCTTGGTCGCCAACGCGAGACCGAAGACGATGGCGGCGACGAGCGCATACCGATTCGGTCGTTCTTTCGTGTAGAGCGCTCGATAGAAGGTAAGCAGCGAGAAAGTCCAAAGCGCGGTGATCGCGACGTCGAAGCAAGCAAGGTGGGCGTCGAAGAAGTATCGCGGCAGACACGCGAGTCCGGCTGCGGCGAGCAGCCCAACGCGCGGCGAGACGAGGGTCCGACCCAGGAGAAATGTGGCGATGACGCTGAGCGCTGCGAAAAGGAAGCCGCCGGCACGAAAGCCTTGCGCATTGGAGGTGAGGCCGAGCCAGTCGTGAAGAATGCGGTGCATGATGCCAAACGTGAACTTGGCCAGTGGCGGGTGTTCCGTATTGAAACCAAGGTGTCGCTCGATTTCGGCATCCGAGAAGGCATCGAGGAACCGACTCGAGAAGAGCGTATCGAAGAAGCCCATGTATTCGCCGCCCGCCTTGAAGTAGTAGCCCTCGTCGCGCACGAAGCCCACGGCGTTGGCGGTGGCGAACAAGATCACGAAGTAGGCCGTGGCCAGAACCAGGGCGATGGCGGTGCTCCGTCGGGTACGTTTCATCGAAGTGGTCGCCTTGCTCGTCTTGGCTCCTAGCACATGCGCGGGCGTTTGACTTTCATGTATGGACGGGGTCAGGTCCGGGGATGGCAAAG
The DNA here is from genome assembly GCA_016713425.1 of Deltaproteobacteria bacterium. GTDB lineage: Bacteria > Myxococcota > Kuafuiibacteriia > Kuafuiibacteriales > Kuafuiibacteriaceae > JADJPE01. The sequence continues at coordinate 1,681,251 of JADJPE010000005.1, forward strand.
ACCGAAAGCACCATGCTCCCCCTTGGCACGATCGCTCCGCCGTTTTCACTCCCGGATACGGAAGGGCATCTGGTGTCGCTCGAGGATGCCCACGACAAGAAGGCCGTCTTGGTGATGTTCATCTGCAATCACTGCCCGTACGTTGTGCACGTGGCCGGGGAGCTCGCACGTCTTGGCCGGGATTACCTCGCGCGCGGGGTGGCGGTCTTTGCCATCAACGCGAATGACGCCGTCGCCTACCCGGACGATAGCCCGGCGCGCATGGCCGAAGAGGTCGAGAAGCGAGGTTACCCATTTCCGTATCTGTTTGACGAAACGCAGGCGGTGGCCGCCGCCTATCATGCCGCGTGCACGCCTGACTTCTTTCTGTTCGACGAGACGCGGCGACTGGTCTACCGCGGACAATTGGACGACAGCCGTCCCGGCAACGGGAAGCCGAACGATGGCCGCGACCTGCGTGCGGCGCTCGACGCGCTCCTCGAAGGACGCGCGGTCGAAGGTGCACAGAAGCCAAGTCTTGGCTGCAACATCAAATGGAAGGCGCGTGACTGAGCTCCGCGCCTCGCGCTCTGTGCTCCGTGTTCGGACTGTGTGCTTCGGGCTGCGTGCTTCGGGCTGCGTGCTTCGGGCTGCGCCGGAGCGCCGGTTCAGAGGCGATGGGAGTGAAAGACGACCATGCGTTCGAGCGTCATTTCTTTCATGGCGTGACCGATTCCGCCGACGCCCAGGCCTGACTGGCGATGGCCGCCGAACGGCATCCAATCTACGCGAAAGGCTGTGTGGTCGTTGACCATGACAGCCATTCCGTGGAGCCGTCGTGCGGCGTAGAGTGCGACATCGAGATCGCGGGTGAAGATCGAGGCTTGGAAGAAGACGTCGGGTGCGTTGGCGCGCGCGATCGCCTCGTCGAGATCGTCGTAGGCGTAGACGGACACGACGGGGCCGAAGACTTCCTCTTTCGAAATGCGGGCGTCGTCCGCAGGATTCAGCAGCACCGTGGGCTCATAGGTGGTGGCGGAGAGTTTTCGGCCGCCGTGGATCAGGCGCCCCGTGTGCCCGTCTGTCAGTGCTTCGCGGACCCACGCGTCGACCCGCTCGACTTCGCGCGGTGAGATGAGCGGTCCGACGTCGGTCGTAGGGTCGAGCGGATCTCCGACGCTCAGCCTCTTGGCCGACGCAGTCAGCTTCTCAAGGAACGGTTCGACGACGTTTCGGTGGACGTAGATTCGCTGAACGGACACGCACACCTGCCCGGCATGATAGAAACCGCCTCGGGTCAGGCCGGGGATGCAGGCGTCGATGTCGGCGGTCTCATCGACGATGACGGGCGCGACGCCGCCGTGCTCGAGCGTGCAGTGCGCACCCGGTGCGAGCTTTGAGCGTAGATGCCAACCCACGTCGGCTGACCCGATGAAGGTAAGGAAGGCGGTTCGTCGGTCCGTGACCAGCTTCTCGGTGACCTCGTGTCGGGTGAGGAGCGCGTGACACCACGGGCGCGGGAGCCCAGCCTCATAGAGAAGCTCGACCAGATTTAGGCACGACATCGGGGTCGAGAGCGCCGGCTTGACGAGCACCGGGCACCCGGCGGCGACGGCGGTGACGACCTGGTGCACGATGAGATTGAAGGGATGATTGAAGGCGCTGATGGCGAGGACGACACCCCGCGGTTCCCGGTACGTGTGTGCGAAGCGATGGGCCGAGGCCGCGTTCAGATCCATCGCGATCTCCGTGCCGTGCAGTTGGGCGATCTCTCTCGCTGCGACTTTGACCCCCTCACATGCTCGTCGGAGCTCGACGACCGAGTCTTTGAGCGGCTTTCCTCCTTCACGCGCCGCGCACCGCGCGAGGTCGTCAGTGCGGTGTTCGATGAGCGAGGCCAGCTTGTCGAGGATTGCGATGCGCACGCTCTTGCTCAACCATCCATCGCGCGCGACATGGCATCGATGGGCTTCGTCCAGCGCGGCGAGCGCCTCGTCTTCGGATGTATAGGAATACTGGCCGATCGTGGACTGGTCGAAGGGGTTCAAGACGGCGAAGGCATCAGACTTGGATGTGGTTTCAGCGTGGGATGTCATGAAAAGCTCGATGATTTAGGTCGAGCGAAGGTCTATCACACGTACTGAGGGGGTGTCTCGACCGAGGCGTCATCTTGTTGACTCGTCGTCGTCTGCTTGCGAGTACCGTTACCGTTACCGTTACCGTTACCGTTACCGTTACCGTTACCGTTACCGTTACCGTTGCCGTTGCCGTTGCCGTTGCCGTTGCCGTTGCCGTTGCCGTTGCCGTTGCCGTTGCCGTTGCCGTTGCCGTTGCCGGCGTGGATGTGGTCGTCGGCGTTCGTTCCGGCTCGCGTCGTCGTTCGATCGACTTCAGAGCGAAGGCGTTCGATGTCCTCGGTGGAGTAGGGGCGCTTCAACAAGAACTGCGCGATCTCGGGACCGGCGCGGGGCGGGCTCAGATAGTATCCTTGGATTTCGTCGCATCCCCTTTCGATCAGGAAGCGGAGCTGCGGTTCGTTCTCGACGCCTTCGGCGATGACCCGCAATCCCATGCTCTCGGCCATGACAATGATCGCCGTTGCGATGGCTGCGTCGTTTGGGTCGTGGTCCACGTCATCGATGAAGCTCTTGTCGATCTTGAGTTGGTCGAGCGGAAGCTGCTTCAATCGGCTCAAGCTCGAGTAGCCGGTTCCGAAGTCGTCGAGCGAGAGTTGGACGCCGAGCTCCTTGAGGCTGAGCATCGTGCGCTGCGTACCGTCCGGGTCGGACATCAAGAGTGTCTCGGTGATTTCCAGTTCGAGTGTTTCCGCTGAGAGCCCGGTCTCCTCGAGAATGCTCTGAATGAGTTCTCGAAAGCCCGGATGCATGAACTGGAGCACGGAAATATTGACGGCCACGCGCGGGATCTCGATGCCGAGGTTCTGCCAGGCCCGGACCTGAAGACACGCCGTGCGAACAACCCACTCCCCGATAGGAATGATGAGTCCGGTTTCTTCGGCGAGGGGAATGAACTCGAGCGGCGAGATCCGCCCGAGAACCGGGTGCGACCACCTAATCAGCGCTTCGACGCCGCTTATCTTGGTGGTGCGGAGGTCGAGCTGTGGCTGGTAGTGGAGCGCAAGTTCTCCCTGACCGAGTGCCTTGCGGAGGTGGTTCTCCAACGTCAACCGCTTGAGAGCGGCGTCGTTCAGCGGCGCGTCGCAGAAATGATACGCCCCGCCGCCTTTCCGCTTGGCCGAGTACATCGCCATGTCGGCGCTGCGCGTGAGCAGCTCCGGCGTGTTCCCGTCCTGCGGAGCGATCGCGATGCCGATGCTTGGTGACACGAAGACCTCGAGACCCTCAAGGACGACGGGCATTGAAACGGCGGTGAGGATCCGCTTGGCGACCAACGCGGCGTCTTCCGGTCTTTGAATCTCGGGGAGCAAGACCGCGAACTCATCACCGCCGAGACGCGAGACGGCCTGATCCTCATCGCTGCGAATATGTCCGAGCGAATCGCTCGATCTCACGACCTCGGCCAGACGTTGCGCGGTCCGGACCAACAGCGTGTCGCCGACACCATGGCCGAGCGTTTCGTTGATCCGTTTGAAGTTGTCCAAGTCGATAAACAACAACGCGACGAGCCGCTCGTGTCTCAACGCGAGGCTCAACGCGACCTTGAGGCGGTCCTTGAAGAGCTCGCGGTTCGGGAGCTGAGTGAGGCGATCGAGGAATGCGAGCTCTCGAATACGCGCCTCCGCCTGACGGAGCTCGGTGATGTCCTGCATCGTCCCATAGCGCCGAACCGCTCGCTCTCTGCCTGCCCCAGTCGCGGTCTCGTCGGATGCGTCGAAGATCGCTTCGACCTGCTGACGAACGTGGAGGATATGCCCAAATGAGTCTATGACGCGGTGATTGAGCGGCCGAGGCCGACCCGCCGATTGGACTTCGCTCAACCACTCTTCGACCTCAGGCCGGTCGGCTGGATGCACGGGCTGGAGAAACTCCGTGCGCGACAACGTGATCGCCCGCGCGAATGTCTCCTCCCCGTCCGCGCCCGGTGCCGCGGCCGAATGAAACCCCAGCAACCTTCGCAACTCGCTCGAGACTCGGAATGCATTGCCCTCGGATATCCATTCCCACGTCCCCAGTCGGGCGATGCGATGCGCCGCAGTGAGACGGCATTGATCGGCGCGAAGCTGGCACAACGTCGTGGCCGATCGAAGGAGACACCCGATGCGATGCGCGAGGATGGACGACTCCGCGGGCAGCACGACGAAGTCCGTCGCACCCGCCGTCACGGCCTCTTCGATGGTCGAGTGGTCGTCCACCTCGGTGATGGCCAGGATCGGGACGTCGCCGCCCTGCGCTGCTTTGCGGATGCCGGCGCAGGTCTTGATGCCCTCGTCCCGATTCGTAGAGCGCATGTCGATGATGACCATCGTGGGCGCCATCGCGAGGATCGCACCCACCGCCTCCCGGTCGTCCGGCGCTTTCAGCAGCTCATACCGCGTTCCCTGGACGGCGGTCGCGGACGCGGCCTCGATGATCTCAGGGACCCTGCCCACGATCAGAAGTTTGGGCTGTGTACACGAGCAGAAACAGCGCATCCCAACCATGCTCCCCGCTCCTCTGCTGCGACGGTCTCCGGGGCGACAAGGACAAGGCTCGTGCTTCGCCGGGCCCGTAGGGCATGCGCTGCCGCGACTTCGTGAGCGAAGTCAGTCTAAGTTGGTCCCGTTTCATCATCAACTCGACCGAATGGACGGGGCGACAGCCTCCGCCACGGGTTTGCGACATTCGGCCCAAGAATGTAACCTTTCTGTGACGCCACCACAGGTTATCCTCGTCAGTACGAAGCCTGATTGTAGGTATGTATCCTGCATCCAGGGGCCGATGAATGGAGGCCATTCGCCAGCTTCGGCAGGAGCATGCGCTGATGGCGCGGATGCTCGACCTTCTCGGTGAGAGTCTCGACCCGTTCGAGCCGGCCTCGGTGAGCCGTGCGGTGAGCTTCTTCGTCAACTACGACGACCTTTATCACCACGCAAAAGAGGAGACCGTTCTTTTCCCCGAGCTCTTGAGCCGCGCCGGCGACATCATGGCGGGATCGATTCAAGTGATGCGGAAGGAGCACACGCTCGCGCGCGCGTATCTGACGAAGGCTCAGGAGATTTATCCAGCGGCGGTGACGATGCACGAGCCCCGCGCGATGCAGCTTCTCGTGCGTTGTCTGAAGTCGTTCGTGGCGCTGGAGCGCGAGCACCTGAGGAAAGAGGACATCGCGATCTACGGACCCTCGGAGAACCTCCTCCCTCCATCGATGGACGAGAATCTTCTCATTCGGTTCGCCGAGCTCACCTCGAATACCATCGACGCCCAGTCGAAGGCTCTTTACGAAGAGTTCGGACTTCATTTCGGCCTCGATGCTTACTCGAGTGCCTTTCTTGCCTCGGGCCGTGACATCAGCGGCACCGTCATCGATCGGCGCAACCCCCGGATCTCGCCCGCACCGCGACCTTCAGGCGCTTCTTCCGCAGAGATGATCTCTCCCCGAGATCTCGCGCCGCCGCATCCGCCGAGTCGGGCGAGTGCGACCGTCGCTTCGGCGCGCAAGAATCGCACGCTCTTCCAAGGCGGTGCCCACCGTGCGTTGCTCTTGCACGATTTTGGCCACCCATCTGCCGTGCAGGCCAATCAGTATCTCATCATCGACGAAGGTGAAGGGCTGTTGCTCGATCCGGGCGGCCCGAAGGTGTATCCGGCCCTCTTTGCGGAGACGACTTTCGAGCTCCAAGACGGTGCTTTACGTTACATCTCCTTCTCCCATCAAGATCCGGACGTCTGCACATCGATGAATGCGTGGCTGATGGACACCCGCGCCGATGCCTACGTGCCCGGGGTGTGGACACGGTTTCTCTCTCACTTTGGTGTCGACGAGCTTCTCGAGCACCGCTTGAAGCCCGTACCGGACGAAGGCATGTGGCTTGCGCTCGGCGAATCCGAGATCGCGCTGCTTCCGGCGCACTTTCTTCATTCGTGCGGCAACATTCAGGTCTACGACCCGACAGCAAAGATCCTGTTCACCGGAGACCTCGGTGCGTCCATGGGCGCCGAAACTTCGACGGTCACCGATTTTGCTCGTCATCTTCCCTTCATGGAGCCTTTCCATCGTCGATTCATGGCGAGCAATGAAGCCTTGCGTCGATGGGTCGACATGGTCCGAACACTCGATCTCGAGCTCATCGCGCCGCAACATGGGCCCATCTTCGAAGGCAAGGCCGTCATCGAGGCGTTCCTGAACTGGTGCGAGTCGCTCGAGTGCGGCGTCGATCTCATGGCCGAAATGTACGTCGTTCCGCCGCGGCCGGATGAACCACAACATGCGCATCCCGTTCGCCGCCGGTCGACCGCCACGCGCGTGACGCGCGTCGAGACCGGCGAAAAGCGAGGTCCGCGGTCGAGCGAGAGCCTCCATTGACGGAGCCGTCTCCTTTTCTCGATCGAGTCGAGTCCTTTGACTCGAGTCTGAGTCGAGTCTGAGTCGAGTCGATCAGAACAAGGAGAGCTGCTCGGGCGCCATGATGGCGTAGGTCCGAAATGGTGCTTCGCGAAGCTCCTCGATCAGCGGCGTGGCGTAGTTGCCCGAAAGGTAGACCTCGCTTGCGCCGGTCGCGCGGATGAACTCGAGGAGGTCGTCGTGATCGGCCGTATCCGAAAGGGGGAAGGCTGCCTCGACGCGGTTGCGCGCCGCGAAATCCTGCTCGACGGCTCGCCCGGTGACGATTCCCGTCTTGAACTTGCGGAGTTTGCGGATGCTCGCGTGCTTTCGGAGGATCGGAGGGAAGATCACGACCTCGTCGCGAGCTGGCGACCCCTGAAACGTACGCGAAACCGGAAGATCGATGTCGGCCTCTCGATAGATTTTCGCGATGTCATGGATCGACCGATGGACACGGAGTCGGTGTCCCGCGTGCCCGAGAAAATGCATGAGCTCTTGGGCCGTGCCCATTTGATTCGCGATCAGCACGGGATTCGCTCGGTCGTTCAAGCAGTCGTCGACGAAGCTTGCGATCGCGGCCAGGACTTCCTCACGGGGAGGAAAGCGATACGCTGGAATGCCGTAGGTCGCCGCCACCGCGAGCACGTCACACGGCACAACCTCCGCCTGTTCCGCCGTTGCCGTCTTGCGCAGATTGATATCGCTTGCGAACACGATGCGCCGGCCATGGCGCTGCACGACGAGCTGCGACGATCCAAGAATATGCCCGGCCGGCACAAGCTCGAGCTCGAGCTGGCCGAGCGTGAATCGCCGGCGGAAGTGCGACATCAACGATTCGACCTTGCCGCTCGAACGCGTCAGGATCTTTAGCGTCGTGTCGGTTGCGAGAATGCGTCGGTTTTTGCCGATGCGGTCAAAGTGCGCGTGAGAGATGAACGTCAGGTCGTGACGACGGTCGGCGTCGAACCAGAGCACCGAATCCACCAAGTGTATGCCGCCGTTGAACTCGAATTCCCGCTCCGGGTACGCCTGCTCGCGATGCGTCTCCGATGGGCTCGTCCGCCTCGCCTCGAGTTCGAGCCGTGGGCTGGTTGAGGGCGCTGCCGCCGGGACCGACCCCGCCGGGACTGACCCCGCCGGGACCGACCCCGCCGCGACCGACCCCGCCGGTGTTGCCGTCCGTGCCTCGCTCGCGGCGAACGGCGCCGGACTCGTCTCGTTGGGCAGCCGCGGACCTCCCTGGGCGAAGAGATCCCCGGTGACAGACGCTTGCGCTGGCCGCCTCGCCATCGAGAAGCAAGCGTTCGTTGAATTCGGCCGAAAAGCAAGAAAACATACCATGTATCGTGGTTGCTGCACCCACCTACCACGACAGAGTGGTGTCCCATCTGTTGAGGATCCTTTTTTAGCGGGTAAACACGATATTTCGGGGCATGCTTCGGAGAAAATCGTTCCCCTGAACTCGGCGCTTCGAATATGAATTCGTCCCGTGACGACCGAAGAGGTTCAGCGACTGATCGAAGCGGGTATCCCGGGGGCAACGGCCAAGGTGACGGACATGACGGGAACCGGCGACCATTTTGCGGCCGAGGTTGCCGCCCCCGCCTTCAACGGAAAGACGATGGTCGAGCAGCATCAGATGGTTTATGCGGCCGTGCGTGAAGAAATGAAGGGCCCAATCCACGCGCTCAAACTCACCACGCGCGTGGCCTGATCTCCGCAAGGGGGAGCGCCCCAAGCGGCCCGCGCAATTGCCCTCAGTCGCCCGTTAGAAGGAGCGACACTGCGAGGAGCAGTGCGGCGATCCCAAACAACACCACCCCGGGCCAGAAGAACCGCTCGCTCAGTGGACCGATCGTGCGCGCGCTCTTCGCGTTTGCGTTTGCGTTTGCGCTCGCGCTCGCTGGGCCAACGGCCATGTCTGTTGGGGGCTTTGAGCTGTGGCCCAGCGCGATCTCGCGCGTCTCGATCGCTGCGGGCGGGATGGTGGATCGATGGGCCACCGACGCCTGACCCGGCCGGGTCGCGTCTGACCCACGGGACTCTGGGCCGAGATACCGCCTCGGGCTCTCGGCCGTGGCCTCCATTTCGAGCGGCGCCTCGGCACGTTGGTGGCGACGCGACGGCTGGGCGCTGCTGGGGGTTGCGGTTCGACCATGGCCGCGCTCACCTGGATCCATCACGATCGGCCTATCGCCGCGCGTTACGCGCGTGGAGGACTTATCGAGCCCGATCGAGCCCATCGATGGGTGCGGATGCGGATCGACGGTCGTCGCATGATCGACGATCGCTGCACCTTCTCCGGCGGCGTCCGCCCCCAAGAAGTTCGGCCGTCGTGCGACGCGCGTCGGCGCGTTGCTTCGATCGCCGCTCACGATCACCGGCGCAAACGACTCCTCGACGCCCGGTGGCGCATCCATCATGACCGTTGCTTCGTCGTCTCGAAACTGCTGCGCGACGCCCGAAAGCCCCAGCACGGGCGCGCTCTCGATCCCCGGCAGACTCTGCGATCGCTCGAGGAATGAGGGCACGTGCATGTGCGCGGTGACGACCGGGTCGGGCCCTCCCAGCGTGGGCAACACACCGACCTGCGTTGGAATGTCTGCGCTGCTCTCGGTGCCTGTGATCTCGTGAATGTGCGGGAGCTGTGGTTCAGCGATGTGCGGTGTCCGTGCCTGCCCCAGACCTACGCGGTTGATCTTCTGTCGGTCGGAAGTTGTCTCACGTTCGGATTCGATGACATCCGATGGAACGATGGCGTCTTCATGGCGCGCGACGCTCTCTCTTGTCCGCCGGGCCTGGAACTGAACGGTATTGGGTGGCGCGGTCCATTCGATCGGCAGCACACCTCGCCCAAAGACGGAAAGTGCCCCCTCGCGCGACGTCGCGATGATCAGCGACTTCTCTTGTCCAAAGATGGGCGCATCGAGCTGCGGGATGGGTGGAGGCCGGAAATCGACGCGTGGATAGAGGTCCTTGAGATAGCCGACCAGCTCTTCGCGGCTGCTCTTCCGATTCCGCATGCCCTCCACATAGGCGAGCATTTCGGCGCATGATTGAAAGCGGTCTTCGGGCAGCACGCCGACCGCCCGCATGACGAGCGTGTCGATCTCCTTGGGGAGGCTGGGCAATACCGAGCGTGGATTTCGATGCTTCGGATTGAGCACCCGCTGCCACAGGGTGGCTTGGTCCTGCTCGTCCACCAGTCGATCCGAGGTGAACACTTCAAAGAGCATGACGCCCGTCGAGTACACATCGGCGCGGCCGTCGATCTTCTCGTGGCGCGCCTGTTCGGGCGCCATATACCCGTATTTTCCGACCGCCAGAGCGCCCTGAGTTCGCGCGGGCAAGAGCTCGGTGCGGGCGAGCCCGAAGTCGATCAACTTCACCGATCCGTCGAACCCAATCAAGACGTTCTGCGGCGATACGTCTCGGTGAACGAGGCCCATGTGGCGCCCGTGCTCGTCGCAGAGGTTGTGCGCGTAGTCGAGGCCCCGAAGGAGCGAGGCGGTGATGTAGAGCCCGAGCTGCATGGGCATGGGTTCGCCGCGCTCGTACGCACGGTCGAGGACATCGCCGAGGTCGCGTCCGTGCATGAACTCCATGGCGATGTAGTAGTCGTCATCGACTCGCCCGGCGTCGAACACGCGGATGATGTTCTCGTGGGTCATCCGAACCATGATCTTCGCCTCGTCAGCGAAGCGACCGATGAACTCCTCGTCGCCCGTGAGGTCACCCCGGATCGTCTTGATGACACAATGTTCGCGGACGTGTTTGGCAATCGCGAGGAAGACTTCTCCCATGCCTCCGCGAGAGAGGCTTCGTTCCAGTATGTAGCGACCAAAGGATCGGGGGAACGAACGCTTTGCGCCCATCACTGGGACGTTTTGGAGCCCGTCGGTCATTCGGTCGGCCGCCCCTCGCTGACTGTGCCGCTGCCGCGGGCGTCCACGCTGGCGTTGGCGTTCGCGCCGGCGTCACTGCTTCCGCCGTCAGTCTTGATGGCCATCGCCTCGGTCACCAGGGTCAGCACCTGGTTGTACCGAAACGGTTTGGCCACGATGAGATCCACCCCTCGCTCTTTCATCGGCGTTTCGTCCAGGGCTGCACCCCAGCCCGTAATCAGTCCTACCGGAGTCTGGGGCCAAAGTCGCTTCACGGCCTGGGCCACTTCCCACCCATTCATACCCGGCATTCCGAGATCCGTGAAGACGATGTCGAATTCCTCTGTCTGGAGGCGTTCGACGCCCTTCTCCCCGCTCGACACAGCTTCGACGACATGGTCGCCGGACCGGAGCATGTCTGCGAGCACGTCCCGGACGGCGTCGTCGTCATCGATCACCAGAATCTTTGCCGACGAGCCCTTCGAGGTATTCTTCGCCGGAATGGCGTAAGGGCCGGTGATCGTCGCGCTCGCGGCCCCGCCTCGGCCGGCGGCCTCACGGTCGTCGGGCTCCGGGATCATGGAGAGCACCGGGTCTTCCGCCCGGAACACCACGCGGATGCGCGTGCCCCGGCCCTTCTCCGAATGGACGACGAACTCGCCTTGGTGGCGCTGAATGATTCCGTAGGAGACGGAGAGGCCGAGACCGGTACCGTGGACACCCTTCGTTGTGAAGAAGGGGTCGAAGATCTTCTTCTGCGTTTCTTCGGTCATCCCGACCCCGGTGTCTTGAACCTCAAACCAGGGCTCGAGGGCTTCCGTCTTTCCGCTTCGGATGACGAGCAGTCCGCCGTGCGGCATTGCGTCTACGGCGTTGTGGATGAGATTGGTGAGCACCTCGCGGAGCTCGGTCGAGTTCCCGAGCACGGTACCGGCGTCGCCGAGCTCCACCTGAGTCTCGACGTCGATGCCCAGATCGCGCACCCGGGTGATCGTCAGGTCGACCGCGTCACGCACGAGACTATTGAGCCGAATGCGTGTGAATTCGCCTTCGGACTTCTCTTTGGCGAACTCTTGAATGCGCCGAACCGTGCCGGCGCCGTCGAGAGCGGCGCGCTCGATGACACGCAGTGACTTGAGTGTCTCCTCGTCTTTGAGCAAAACCTTCAGCATCTGGGCTCGACCGAGGATCGCCGACAGCACGTTGTTGAAGTCGTGCGCGACGCCGGCAGCCATTTCACCCAAACTCTGGAGTTTCTCGGAGCGCACCAGGCGATCCTTGAAGTCGCGGAGGTCGCGGTACGCGCGCTCGAGGTCTTGGAACATGTGCGCGTTCTTCAGCGAGATGGCCATGTGGGCCGCCAAGTCGCCGAGCAGATCGAGGTCGATTTCCCCGAAACCGGCGCGATGATCGATCCCGACCACGAAGAGCCCCAGGGTGGTGCTGTCGGCAACGATCGGGACGATCGCCGAGACACACTCATCGCTGGGGAAGGCTGGGTGGCCGCGTCCGGCGAGGGAGATTCCAGGCGACACGACCACGCTTTCTTGCGTCTCGAGCGCCTTGAACAGAGGTGAGCCCGGCTCAACCGACAGCGCTTCATGTAGACGAACGACAAATGACTCGCCGCCGAGTGGTCGCTCCATCGACCGAACGCTGAAACGAAGCGGCTCCGGCCGAAGAATATTGAGCACGATGCGCCGATAAGGCACGAGCCGCTGAAGTCTCTCACCGACGATCCGAAACACACCCTCGACGTCGAGCGTAGAACCGATGGCCTGCGCGATTTCCGAGAGTGCCTGAAGGCGCGCAATGCCGTCGCGCGCTTTTTTGTAGAGCCACGCGTTGTCGATCGCAACCGCGATCTGCCGACTCACGGCGACGAAGAGTGCAACCTCTTCGCTCGAGAATCGTCGCGGCTCGCGCGTGAAGATGGTGACGACGCCAGTCACTTGGCCGTGGCTGATGAGTGGCAGCGTCACCGCAGAGCGAAAGCCTTCGCGCGCGGCGGCGCCATGGGCGGTGCGCTCGTCATCGAGAATATTCTCGATGACCTGGAGCTGTTTGCTCGACAAAGCGAGGCCCACCACGCCCAGCATCGGGTCTTTGGATTTCATCTCCCGAACGAAGGTCTCGCTGGCACCGCGAAAGTGGATGGAGCTGAAAGTGGTTGTGCCTGGTTCCAAGATCTGAATCCCGGCGGCGTGAACCTCGAGTAACTCGATGAGTCGGACGACCACGCCTTCGAGGATGGCCGAGAGGTCTCGTGCCTTCGTGATGGCCTCCGCGATGGCATTCAAGACCGAGAGTTCGTGGTTCTTTCTCAGGAGCGTCCGCTCATAGGCTTTGCGGGCCGTGATGTCTTGAAGGATACCGAGCACGGCATCCTGTCCGTGGTACAGGATGTCGCTGACCGAGACCTCAGCGTCGAACTCGGAACCGTCGCGTCGGAGCGCCCGAAATTCGTATCGGGTCGGAAGTGGTTGGCGCAGCTCCGCCCGTCGCATTCGCTCGGCCACCATCGGGCGAGACTCCGGCGAAATGAGCGCCTCCACCTCGAAGCCTGGCGCCAAGAGCGCCTCCCGCGACCAGCCAAACAACTCTGCGAATCGTTGGTTGAGGTAGTGGAAGCGCCCATCGATCAGCAGATAGATGGCGTCGTTCGAAGCTTCGATCAGCGCTCGGTACTGCTCTTCTGACGTACGAATCCGCGCCTCGATCGCACAGTTCTCGATCGCCCGTTCGAGCACTACGGGGAGGGCCTGCTCGAGCGCATCACGCTTGACCACGTAGTCCGAGGCACCGCAACGGAGCGCTTCGGTCGCGGTCTCCTCGTCCGGAGTTGTCGCCAACATGATGACGGGGACGTTCATGCGGCGCGCCGTCACGAGAGCGAGGAGTTCGAGACTGTGGGCGTCGGGAAGATTGTCGTCGAGGACGATGGCCGCGACCGTGGGTGTTCCCGAGGCCGACGCCGACGCTGCGGACGGCGCACTCGACGCCGCATCCAAGGCCGCGATGACCTCGGCCGCAGTCTTTGCGCGGATGACGTCGAAGTGTCGGTCGCCGTTGCGGCGTCCGGTCGAGATCGCCGCCTCCAAGGCGCTCAATAAGGCTTCATCGCCTCCGGCGATGAGCACTGGGCCGCGGGACGAGGTGGGCTTTGGAGTCACGGGTTTGGTCCTTCTCGCCCTTGCTTGCTCGTTCGCTAGGGAACGAACTGCGGCGTGGCCACCGAGAATAGATAGTTGCTTGTATTGAACGTGTCGAGGTCGGCGCCGTGGCCGAGCACATTCAACGTGAAGAGCCCCGCGCCGTCGACCTGGGCGACAAAAAGGGACAAAGTTGGGGCTTCGCCCTCGGGCGATGTGAGCAACCCATCGAAGATGAACCGGTCGGTGCAGGATGCGTAGCTGGCCGAAAGTGGGAAGGCTGGGTAGAAGCCGTCCCCGGGCTCCGTGAGCACCGGATCGCCTAGGTTGCCGACGGCGGCGGTCACGATCTCCGGCAGAATCGTCGCCGCAGGGCTTCCATCGAGGTGGAGCTCGATGAAGTCTTGGGGCAGCACGATGACCTCGGGGCATGGCCACGTCAGATGCTGCCCGAAGCACCGGAACGAACGCCCGGCACGCAGTCCATCGAGGTGCGCGAGGTCGCCCGGCTTGCAGATGTGGCGGCCCGTAGCGGCACGCCGGTCGTGGACGTACACGCCGTAGTCGATCGGCCCTTGGGGGCCGAGCGTGTTGGCGTTGAATTCGCTCCACGCGATGCGGCGTGAGCCGGAGAGTGGCTCGAAGGCTGGGGCATCCTGGACCACGCCCGGTCTCGGGTTGACCGCTTGAGCGGGGCCACCACCGGTGGGTGCCACCATGATCATGGTCTCGAAGAACCGAGAACCGCCGATTCTCGACTTCGTGTCCTCGCGGACCCAGGCGACCTCGGTGCCATCGAAGCTCACCGCTGGGAGAGAGTCCCGAAACGCAGTGCCGTCGGTATGGCTGATTTGTCGGATCCGACCGCTCGTGGCTATGAAGTAGATCCCATCGTCGCGCGCGTACGCGATGCCATTGCCGCCGCGGGAGACCGAAGGTTGCCACTCCTTCCCGCCGGAGTCGGTGAGCGCGAAGGCTTCGAACGACGCCGTGGTCGGGACGCGTGGCACTGGAATCCAGTAGAGGTCGTAGCTGTGCGCGCCCGAGATGGCCGCGGTCGCGAAGATGGCACCGCCGCGCATGGCGTTGAAATCGACGAGGATCTCCGTGCCGTCATCCCCGGCTTTGTCTCCACACCCTGCCAACGAGACGACTGCAGCGACCGAAACGAGCCAAGCGACCGAAGCGACCGAAGCGACTGAAGCGACTGAAGCGACTGAAAAGGCCGCCGGGAGATACCGGCGAGGAAGATGCGAGAGACACGAGATATACCAGAGAGATGGCCGCGAACTCTGCGAAGCCGGAGACGTGATCGGGCCGCGTGAGGCGGTGGGGCCACGTTGTCGCTCGCACGCGCGCCGCTGCGATTCGAGCCGTTGTCGTTGTTCGGGTGGACGGGTCGTCACGTTCGGCCCAGCGTAGCAGAGCCTCTCGTGGTGTGCACTTGCGTTCGAAGCGCGTTCGCTGCGGCTGGGATTGCATGGCCTCGATGCTTTGTCGCTCACCGACGCCCTTCTGCCTCGCGATTTGGCCTGGGACGGGGACGAGGGCGACGAGGAGTTGGACTGGACTTGGACTTGGACTTGGACCTCGGTTCTGGTTAGCGTCCTGGACATGCGTGAGCGCGGCGACTTGGTCTTGGCGGTCGATCAGGGGACAACAGGGACGACGACACTCCTCGTTGATTCAGCACTCGGCGTACTCGCGAAAGCGAACTGTGAGTTCCCACAGATCTTTCCCCGCCCGGGGTGGGTCGAGCACGACCTCGAGGCGATCTGGCAATCGACGGAGGAGGCCATCGCGGCCGTCTTGCGCTCGGCCACGGTCGACCCGCGTCGCATCAGCGCCATCGGCATCACCAACCAGAGGGAGACCGTGGGTTTGTGGGCACGCGACTCTGGTCAGCCGATCCATAACGCCATTGTTTGGCAGTGTCGTCGCACGGCGGATGCGTGCCGCGCCTTGCGCGCCGCTGGGCATGAACCGCTCATTCGATCCAAGACGGGGCTGGTGCTCGACCCTTACTTCTCCGGCACGAAGCTCGCCTGGTTGCTCGACAATGTTCCCGAGGCTCGATCCCGCGCGGAGGCGGGTGATCTCGTGGCGGGCACGATTGACAGCTTCTTGGTCTTTCGTCTGACCGCCGGTGCTGCGCACGTCACCGACGTGACCAACGCGTCTCGGACACTGCTCTTCGACCTGGAAACCGAGACGTTCGACGACGCACTGCTCGATCTGCTCGGCGTACCGCGCCGCGTCCTCCCTGAGGTCGCGTCTTCCTCGGAGATCTATGGCACGACCAAAGGATTGTCGGTCCTCCCGGATGGGATCCCGATCGCGGGGATCGCGGGTGATCAACACGCCGCGCTTTTTGGCCAGGCCTGCTTTGACGTCGGTGATGCGAAGTGCACCTACGGGACCGGCGCCTTCATTCTCGTCAATACTGGCGCGCGGCGGGTCCGCTCCGAGCACGGACTCCTGACCACGGTGGCCTGGAAGCTTGGGCGTGAAGCGCCGACTGTCTTTGCCCTCGAGGGTTCGGTCTTCGTCGCCGGCGCTGCCGTTCAGTGGCTTCGAGATGGTCTCGGCCTTGTGGGCAGTGCGGCTGAGATCGAGGCGCTTGCGCGGAGTGTTCCCGATTCCGGCGATGTCGTGTTTGTTCCCGCGCTCACTGGACTTGGCGCACCTCACTGGCGCCCCGAGGCACGGGGTCTCATTGCGGGCATTACGCGCGATTCGGGCCGGGCCCATCTTGCGCGCGCCGCGCTCGAAGGCGTTGCGCTCGCGTGTGACGACGTGATGCAGGCGATGCGCGAGGATGTCGGTCAAATGCGCTTGATCCGGGTCGACGGTGGTGCGTCCGTCAACGATTTGTTGATGCAGATCCAAGCCGATCTCGCCGGGGTCGACGTATCACGCCCGAGCGTCGTCGAGACGACCGCACTCGGTGCGGCTTGTCTTGCGGGTTTGGCCACTGGGTTCTTTCGGAGTGTCGACGACATCAAAGCTGCCTGGCGCGAAGAGAAACGGTTCGAGCCCAACTCCGGGCGCGCCCAAGCCGTAGCGCGCCTGCGTGAGAAGTGGGCCGCGGCCATCGTGAGGGCGTGAGCCAGCGAGCGCGGATCTCGAACCTAGCTTCGCTCTTCGTCGACTTCGATTTCCGCCACCAAGGCGTAAACGCTTTCGCGTTGAACCTGATGCACTTCGGCGATGAGCTCGCAGGTGAGCGCGTACGCGTCATCGACTTGGATCAACACCGATTCGACGAACCCGCGTCGAACACCCCGATCCCCCATGACTTCGCGCCACCGGCCCCAGAACCGTCGCGGACGGCGCGATGCTGGAAGACACACGAGCTCATCGACGAGCGGACGCAACATTCGGTAGAGGCTCGCGACGGATGCCTTTGCGGCCCGCGGTCTCAGTCTCGGGCTCGGGCTTGAGCTCCGGCTTGGGCTCGGGCTCCGGCTTGGGCTCGGATGGGGATTCGGACTCGAGCCTGAACCCGAACCTGAACCTGATTGAGGACTCGTGTGTGCGTTCGCGGGTGAGCGTGAGGGTCTCTGTTCGGGCCTTCGATCAAATCCGCGATCACGGCCACCACCAGGACGTTCGTGCTGAGCTCCGTGCTGAGCTTCGTACTGAGCTTCGTACTGAGCTCCGTGCTGAGCTCCGTGCTGAGCTCCGTGCTGAGCTCCGTGCTGAGCTTCGCGCTGAGCTTCATACTGAGCTCCGTGCTGAGCTCCGCGCTGAGCTCCGCGCTCAGCTTCGGGCGCACCGTCGTGGCGTGCGTTGCTTCGAGGGCTACGCGGCTCTTCGTCGAGCATTGAGAACGTCGGTTCCTCGTCACGGCGTTCCTCTCGACTTTGGACTTCTGGGAAGTGATCTGCGTTCAACTTCCTCGAGTTCGTTCCGAACGCGAGACCTCCCTCGCTTGCGCGTAAGTCCGGAGATGCGAACTCGGTTGAGGCTCGGCTCGGGGCGTCGTCGTTGCTCCCGTGCTTCTGCTGATGCTTCTGCTTCTGCTTCTGCTGATGCTTCTGCTTCTCCATCGGCATCGGCATCGGCATCGGCATCGGCATCGGCATCGGCATTGGCATCGGCACGTTCGCTTCACCTGCCGGCGCATCCATCGACGCCAGGTTGGTGCGTCGTCGACTCTCGTTGCTCCGAAGGCCTTCAACCGGATGGCGCCGCTTGCGAGGCATCCTCGCGATCTCCGTGAACTGCGGGTCGACATCCTCGAGGGCCTCGAAGTCATCGATCTCCTCGAGCTCATCGAAATCCTCCGGTCGCGAGAGACCGCGGGAGGAGCACGCAAAGACGGAGTTCAGGTGACGTCGGAACTTCGCGGACACAACGAGGCTTCGTGTAGGCGCGTCGGAAGCGGATCGTTCCGCAGGCAAACTCTTGGCGCTCTTGGCGCCGGGCCGCGCCGGCGAGCCTTGAGCGGGCGTGGTCGCACCGCCTCGTTCACGCAGCGTCGGTTCGCCTTCGGGTGCGGGGGCTGGCGCCGCGGACCCTGCCGGGACCAGGTAGGGAAGGGCGCGCGTCGGCCTCTCGTCATCTTCGAAAGCTTCCGGCGGTGGCGAGCTTCCGGTCGGCGTCTTTGCGTGGACGTGGATCATGCCGGCGAAGGGTGGGAGGTCCGGCACCTGCCTCTGCTCTTCCCCGTCTTGATCGAAATTCGGTGACCATGACGCCGCGATCGCCTGAATCCGCGCGAGTGCGCTTCGTGGAACTTGGAAATTCGCAGACGCGCGTTCTGGCGCTGGGTTGGGCTGAACTACGGCGTCGGCGTCGGCGCCAGCGACGGCGCCGGCCGCGTCAGCTGTGTAGGTGCGGGGGCGACTTTCGGGGCGCTCGGCGGCGTCGGGCGCAAAGACCAAAGCGTCCGCCAACGCACGAAGGCTCCGGCGCGCCATCTCCGCTTCTTCAGCGTTCGGTGCGCCGCTTCCGCATTGGAGGCCCTTGGGCTGTGGGCTTTGGTTCGCCGCCTCCTGCCACCTTCGAATCGTTGCTATGGCTCGCGGTGTTCCGAGAGCGCCTGCATCGCGGCGCACTGCGTTGATGAAGGTCTCGGGCCAAGCGTGATCCGGAACAGCTTCATCCCACCCGTCGGATGATTGCTGGGGGTTCTGAGCCACTCACTCGAGCATACCAGGGCATCGCTCACCGAGGCATCTTTCGAGCATCGGCTGTCACCACGTAAGTGCCTGATTATCCGCGTGCTTATTCCGAAGGCGGTTAGCCATCTCGCCGAACGACATTCCAGGCGTTGGGTGAATGACTTTCATCCGGCGCCTATCCTTGAAGCCGTCCTCTTGAATCTCTTGAATCCTTCGCGTCGGCCTAGGCACCTACCCACGCGTGCGACGGAGGACTCATGCTCGCCACCCCGAGCGCGCGGAGCTCCACGCTTTCGCGGCGGGTGAGGCCGACTCGAAGCGCGCTGGCGCCATCGGTTCTCATGTGGCCACCTGCGCTCTTTGCGCGCGCGCTCTCGAAGAGGTGCAGTCGCTTCGTGCCTTGTTTGCGGAGACGCGCGCTCTCGACGAACCCGATGAGCTTTCTTGGCGTCGCATGCAGCGACGACTTGAAGCGCAGGTGGCGGTTTTCCAAGATCGCTCGGATCTCGCTCGCCTAGGCAAAGACTCGGTCGTCCATGACCTGAGAGGTTGTGGCTCACGTTCCGGCAGCGATGGATCAACGAGGTCAACGAGGTCAACGGGCTCGACGAGATCAGCGAGGTCGACGAGATCTACGGCCTCGATGAGGTCCACGGGCTCGATGGGATCGACGAGTTTGGGCGGTTCTGTGCGATGGTTCGAGGCCGCGGCGATGGTTCTTGCCGCCGTGTCCGTGTTGGCCGTCGGAGGGCACCTAGGCACTCGGACTCGGGACGAGCCGGTTCCGTGGGGCGGGCCAGCTCGCGGGATCGGTCGGGGTGCGCCGGGTGAGCCGGGTGAGCGGGCTGGGGGTCATGCGCGTGTGGATGGCGTGGAGAAGATTGCCCAATCCATAACGACCCTAGAGGCACCGCTCGACGTCCAGCTCGAATCGGGGATCGCGCTCCATCTGGCGCCCAATACGCGGATCGCTGTGCTTGCCTCCCGGAACCGAAACCGAGAAGCGGAGACACTTCGAAGCCGAGGAGGAGAGACGGTGCAGCTCGACTATGGCGAGGTCGATGTGCGCCGAGCTTGGCCAAGTACTTGGCCGCGAACATCGCGCGCGCACGCTGTCACCGTGACGTCCCCTCATTTTGTGGCTGTCGCCGACAGCGCAGATTTCTCCGTGAGCTATCGGGCCGGGGTCTACTCGGTGCTTGTGCGAGAGGGTGCGGCTGATGTCCGAGGCGAAGGTCTTTCGGGCTCGAATCCGGTCAAGCAAGGTGAGCGTCGACTTGTGGTGGTTGCGGACCCTGATGCCGCGGCGCCAGATCATGCTGCATCCGAAGCCGCGAGCCCGCGAGCTATGGGCCGAAGAGACGTCAGTCCCCAAGCGGTCGAGCCCCAACCCGCGGGTGTTGGCGTCGTCAAGGCGTCCGCGCCCATGTCCGCGCCCGCCTCCGCGCCCATGTCCATGTCCATCTCGGCCCCGGTGGCTGAAAAGCCATCAAGACGTTCCCGCCCACGAGCTTGGACCGGAGCGCCTCTTGCGCAGTCAGCGGTTGCGGCGTCGCCCGTCGAGCCATCGGTGCCCAAGACGATGTCAAGGGTGAGGCCCGTCGAGGCCGGATGTTCCGACTCGAAGTCGGCCCAGTCTTCTTTCTGCCCGGGCCGTCCGTTGGACGTTGGGGTCGAGTGTTTGGCGGAGCTTCGGGAGGGGCAGGTCGCCGAGCAACCGGCCGCCGAGCGCCCAGCCGCCGAGGGACAGACGGTTGTGCACGTGGAGCGAGCGAACGTCGACCGCATCGCGGTGGATTCGCCGAGCGGAGACCGAGAGATCTTCGAACTCTGGAGCCGAGCAACCGATGCCTACTATCGTGAGCGCGATCTTCCGACGGCGATTCACCTCGCGGAACAAGTGGTTGCGGCGGACATATTGGCTGGGCCCGAAGGCTGGCTCGCCCAGCGCCTGCTCTGCGAGGCCTATGTTGCCGACGGCCAGCCGCTGGCGGCGATTCGTGCGTGCACGTTGCTGCTGCGCAACCCTTCGGCTCGCGCGGACGAGATTCGGCAGGTCCACTACATGATCGCGACGATCCTTCGCGCCCATCTCGAAGACTGCGACGGTGCCATTCAGCACTACGATCGTGCGATCGTTTTTGGTGGCACTTCGGTCATGGACGACGAGGTTCGCTTCTTCCGTGCAACCTGCGCCATTCGTACAGGGCGCTTCGATCTCGCACGAAGTGATCTCGCGTCGCTCAAGGTACGCGCGGCGACCTCCGCCCGACCGAAGGAGCTCATTCGCCTCGAGAGCATGCTGCGCGAAGCTGAAACCCGCTGAGATCGCGCCCGATGAACGCCATTGCTCGGGGAGGGCACGTTAGCTCGGGCGCGCCTCTCTGACGCGGGACGAGGAGGGATCATGGGGTTGGCGGACAAGGGGTTTGACACAGATTTCGGAGCGACTTACACCTCTCGCTCGATGCTGCGACAGTGGAGTCTCGGGTTTGGTTCGTTTTCGGTGGCGACGATCGCAGCGACGACGTTGTGGGTTGTGCCGCTGAGCGCCTTCGCTGACGAAAGCGATGCAGCCAAACCCAACTCGGGCGAGAAGCCCAGCCTTCCGACGGGTTCCTATGCTGACACGTGCCGCGACGTGAGCCTTTCTGGCACGACCTTGGTCGCGACCTGCCAAACGGCGCGTGGCGCATGGACGAAGACCTCCTTGCCCTCATTCCGAGACTGCACGGGCGACATCGCGAACTCCGACGGTCAGCTCAGCTGCCCGAAGAATCCGGCCGGTCCGAGCAAGGGATCGGAGTCGTCCGCCGACAGCGGCCGAGGGCTCGGGGCCAACGAGGATGAGCTCGCCAGCATCGCCGATCCGAAGAGCGTTCCCATCGTCGAGAAGCGCGTGATGGTCGAGAAGAGTCTCGGCGAACAGCGCGACGCGCTCGCCCGGGTCACGGTTTTGCTTCGTGAGGCGACTGACCGCAAGGACATGGTTCAGCGGAACTGTGTCGACGACAAGCTCACCTCCATCAAAGGACTCCTTCGGATCTCTGAGGAGGCTTCGGTCAAGATGTACGAGGCGATCGCCGACAACGTCGAAGACCTGATCAACCACGAGTTCACAAAGATCTCGGTCGCGCACCAACGCACGAAGCGTTTGCGCGCCGAAGCCGAACAATGCGTGGGCGAATCTTCCGTGTACTCAGGCGACACCGATGTCGAAGTCGAGGTCGATCCAGATCTCGCGCAAGACGACCCAACAAAGCCCGTTGATACGCCGCCCGGCCCCGAGTTCCCCGCAGTGGCGAGTTCCTTCTAGCGCGCAGCGGGCCAAAGGATTCTACGAAGCACAGACCGGTGGAACGACGCTCGTCGCGAGCGCGGGGGCTCTCATGCAGACCTACATCGTAGCATTCTTCTTGGCGGTGGCGGTGGCGGCGATCTTAACGCCCGCCGTTGCCCGACTCGCGCGACAGAACGGCTGGTTGGATGCGCCCGGACATCGGAAGATCCACAGGCGCGCGGTACCTCGACTGGGAGGAGTTGCGGTCGTTGTGGCGTTCTTTGCGCCCTTGGCGGGTCTTGCGCTCTACACCAATCGCGTCTCAGCTTTTCTTTTCCGCGACAGCAATCTCGTCCTCGGTCTATGTGTGGGCGGACTTCTCATCGCGATCCTCGGCATCTACGACGATCTGAAGGGTGCGGACGCCAAGCTGAAGCTCTTGGTTCAGTCTCTTGTGGCCGTGGGCATGTGGCTGGCGGGCTTCAAGATCGAGCTCTTCTCCGTCCCTGTTGGCAGCGGTGTGGTTGAGCTGGGGCGTCTTTCCCTGCCCCTCACGGTACTTTGGTTTGTTGGGGTCATCAACGCGCTCAATCTCATTGATGGCCTCGATGGGCTTGCGTCGGGGATAGCGCTCTTCGCCGTCTTGGTTCTGTTTGGCGTCGCGTACTTCGACCGCGCTGTCCTGCTTTCGCTTCTGAGCGTCGGTCTTGCTGGGGCGTTGGTTGGGTTTCTCTTTTTCAACTTTAACCCCGCGAAAATCTTCCTTGGGGACTCGGGCTCCATGTTCATTGGCTTTGTGCTTGCTGCGATATCGGTGTGGACGCAGCGGAAGGGGGCGACAGCGGTTGCCCTCGCTGTCCCCGTCCTGGCGCTCGGCGTACCGATTCTCGATGTTACGCTTTCGGTGGTGCGGCGCCTTAGCCGAGGTACGAGTCCCTTTCGCGCGGATCGTGAACATATGCATCATCGTTTGCTCGCGCTCGGGCTTAGTCACCGGCGGGCCGTGATGACGCTCTATGCGCTCAGCGTAGTCTTTGGCGTGGGAGCTCTCGCGCTGCTCCGAAACGACACGGCGACTCGCGCGATTGCATTGTCGGTCGTTGGATTCGCGGTCTTCTTGACGGTTCGTAAGGTGGGTATCGTTCGGTTTCCCAGTATCTTCCGAAGAGCGGATGGGACGATGACCGGCTTGCGCCACGAGCTGCGCGCTGCGGCTCGCCGAATTCGAACCTCGAGGTCTCCGGATGATGCATGGGCAACCTTGACGGAGATCGTCGGACAGCTCGGCTGCGACGAGGCTCGGTTGGCTTGGTGTCTTGGCTCTGATTGCTCTCCAGCTGCTCAGGGCTCTGATGCATCCCAGGAGCGGGTGTTTCATTGGCGTCGCGATCGACGTCCGGCCAAGGACGGGTGGCACGTCGGGGCCGGGGCGAACCGGACTGTTGTTCGGCTCACGCTGGACGAAGATGAGGTCCAGTTGGGCGAGCTGGCGGTCTTGTTGGCGCGTCGCGAAATGACGGGCGCACGAGTCTCCGAGTTCAGGATCGCTTTGGAGTTGCTCCGCGACGCGCTCATCGACTTCGTGGTTGAACATATGGCGCGCCAGAAGGGGTCGAAAGAGGGGCGAATTGTCCGCTTGGCTGGTGGCGTCCGGCCCTCGGGCACCGTCCCGATGGAAGCGGTCGCCCACGCAGCACCCCCTGTGGGCGGATTCCCGGCCGCAGTGAAAGTCACGGATGTTGTGTAGCTTCCTGGGAAGGCGCGGGTTGGACGTCTCGGCTCTATGTTTTCCAGATGAACGCGTTCAGCGGGTGCATCGGGCGGGATAGCGCGTGAGTTTGGTTGGACGGGCAGCGGACTGGTCGCTCTTTGCTCTCATCGTCTTGGCGCCAGCACTTGGCGGCTCATCGAGCCTCTTGACCCTCCCGGTTCTCTGGGCGCTTGCAAGTGTTGCGATCCTCGGGAGCTTTGCGGCCGCCCGACCGTCCGACCGTACGCCTTCGATCACGCCTCTTGCCGTTGGTCTCGCGGCGCTCTCGGCGTTTACGCTTATTCAAAGTGTGCCGCTGCCTACGAGTTGGGTGGCCCTTATTTCGCCTCACTCTGAGGAACTCCGCCGATTTCTCCTCGACGACGCCGATCGGATGACTCTTGCGTACGAAGTGAGCGCGGCGAGGCGTGAGAGCGCGAAGCTTGGCATCTATGCCATGGTGGCCGTCGCGGCTCTCCTCCGCGCGCGTAGACATCACGGTGTCGGATTCTTGGCGCGCGCGGTGATTGCATCGGGATTCGTGACGGCTCTGATCGCCCTGTTGCATCGAGCACTTGGAGTTGAACGAGTGCTCGGTGTCCTTCCGAGCCGGACGCCGACCACCGACATGATAACGACGTTCGCGAACGCGAATCATGCTGCGAGCTTCATGACCCTCGGGGCTATTGTGTCGCTCGGCGCTGCCTTGACGGCCGCGCGGGGTTTGCGGGCTGCGCGCATCGCGTATTTTGGCGCGACCCTTTTGTTTTCCGGCCTCGTTGTCCTCTCTGGCTCGCGCGCGGGACTCATCGCGCTGAGCAGCGGGCTCTTTCTCTTCGCGCTTCTCTCACCCAAGGCAAGGTCAGAAGCTTCGCATTCCGCTTGGTTCGAACGGTTTTCGCGGGCCCTTGTTCTGGGCTTCGCTTGCCTGGTTGGAGTTGGGGCGTTTCTTTTTCGAGGTGAGGCGCGCGTCATGGGTCGTTTGGCGGACGATCTCGGCCCGGGGGGAAAGTTTGCGGCTTTTCGGGATGTGCCTCCTGTCGTTGCGGATCACCCGTGGGTTGGGATCGGCCGCGGTTCGTTCGTTTCTGTATATCCCGGCTATAAGACCTCGCCCGCGCAACTCACGTTTGCCTATCCCGAGAATATCGTTGCGCAGCTGCTTGCCGAATGGGGCCTTGTCCTTGGGGGGTTGGCGCTCGCGGGTCTGCTTCTCGTGCTTGTTCTTGCGCTACTTCAGCTTCGACGTCGTCGAAGCACGATGCAAACAGCCGTGTTTGCTGGGCTGCTCGTCGTCGTACTCCACAACCTGGTGGATTTCTCGCTCGAGTTGCCAGGCGTCGCGATTCCTTTCGTCGCGTTGCTGGCTGGGCTCGGTCATAGCTTTCGCCCTCGTGATGTCCTTGCTCTGTCTTCGCCGGTGCGTCGTTGGGGCGTTGGTGCTGGCTGGGTTGCGGCCAGCGGCGTCGTTCTGTTGAGCGCTTTCTTGAGCGGAGATCTGGATCTCGATCTCGCGCGGTGTGCACCCTCGGCCGATGGGCGGAGTTCCGTTTCGCGTGCGGAAGTCGAGGCGATTGCGCGTCGGCACCCTGCGAATGGCTACTTGGCTGCCCGCGCCTCCTACTTCGCCGAGATCTCCGAACCGCCCGATCTGGCGGTCGCCCTCAAATGGGCGAATCGAGCACTCTTGCTTGCCCCGACCTATGCAGACGCCCATCTCGCGGCCGGACGATTGTTGGTGCGGATGGGCCATCGGAGCCAAGGGTTTGTCGAGCTCCGCTCCGCTTGGCGCCTGGCCAGCGCAGCCCGCACAGCTTCCGTGATTGATCACATCATTGCTCTGTCGAGAAATCCTGCCGAGCTCAGGATTGCGATCCCTCGCCAAAGCGTGAGCACTTCAACTTCAACAACCAACCTCGATGTGCCCAGTCCCTATCCGCTTTCGCAGCTTGTTAAGCGACTGCGGAAGAGACCTGATCGAAGAGCCTGGATCCGCCCCTTGTTTGAAGACGTTCGCCCGGAAGTACTCTCGGCTTCAGGCCGGCTCTTGGTCGCAACGGCGGCACTCCAATCCGGCTGCGACGAGGTTGCCGAGGCCTTCCTTCGGAGTGTGCTCGATACGGCGCCCACGAACGCATCCGCCCGATCGTTGTGGGCCCGTCTACTTCGCGACCGGGGTGATGTGGAAGGCGCTCGTCATTTCCTCGAGGCGATGGATCGAGAGCAGGACTCCTCCGTCGATCACACCAGCATCCATCGGACTCTCCTCGCGCTTGCTCTTCAGGAAGGCGACGCAACGGCCGCTCGGCGTGTGCTCGAAGTCCTGCGTCGCGATCTTGGATCGAGCCGAAAAGGTCAGGCGGAGACGGCAGGCTTTGATGCGGATGTACTGCTTCTTGAAGGCGACAGACCGGGAGCCATCCGGACTCTGACATCGGCGATTGCGATTGCTCCTGAAGACTATTCGCTCCGACTTCGAAGAGCTGATTTGCTGCTGAGAAGCGGTCGAGAGCACGCGGCGAGGATCGATCTCCTGGTCGTGCTCGAGACTCGCCCGCACAACCGCCGTGCTCGAACTCTGCTCCATAGCCTCAATGGCGCAGCCGCGCACACCGGAGGCGAGACGATAGATGATTTGCTGCCTTCCGAATCCATGCGTGGGCCAAATTGATGATGATTGATTGACTCATGAATCGATGGATGCGCCTTGGATTTGCTCCAGATGTGCGCCCTGTCTTGGGTTTGCTTGAGGCCGAACGCCGTTCAATGAGCACGTCCAATCCGTGGCGCCTTGCATTATGTGAGCGCCGACGATTCGGAACCTGTCAACGCGGATGAGACACCCTGGGCTACAATTTACGCTTGAGCTGATGCCTCCTGTGCCGCTGTACCGGCCGGCCGATGGATGCCCGTGCTCGAGTCGCGGGACTCCGCCGCGCGCGGCGTTTCTGTGGCTTCCGCCACCTCGATCGAGGACAGTTCCGTGGTGGCAGCAACTTCCGTTGTAGAAGCGGCTTCCTCCTGGCGGTTAGGCAGCTCCGACTTTGGTTTGCGTTGGACTCGATCCAAGCCGCGAGCTCCCGGCGCCCTTCATCGCCGAGGTCATAGGCCGAGCGCGCTCCCAACGCGATCGTAAGATCAGAGACCGGATCTTGGGTCAAGCACCAAGTGAGGCGCGGTCGCGTCCTTCGCTATCGAGCCGCGGTGCGCCAGTTCTTCGCGCGCGTATGCACCGTGAAGCTCGACCCTCGAGCAGCAGCGACAGCTCCCCCGTCGACACCGTCCGGCTCGCGGGCCGATCGGCGAACTCGAGCAGGGCGCGCAGCGACCGCCCTCGAAGCGTCGGCTGATCAGCCCATAGCCATCGCCAATTAGGGCGCGGAGCTGCGTGCGGTCCTTCTTCGTGAAGACGACGCAATCGCCTTCGTAGGGCTGCGCGCCCAAGGCGTACGCCTCCCCAAGCAGCCCGTTGAAGCCCTTGCGGAAGTCGACGCGGTGTTCCGCCAGCAGGACCCGCCGAATGGTCACGGGCAACATCACGAGCCCGCCGCGCGCTCGCCCGCGAGGCGCACCGTCACGGCCCAGGGGCCCGCGCGCAGCTCGAGCACCTGCTCCGCCCCTGCGACCGGCTGAACCTCGTCGATGACGGAGAAAACGCGCACGTCCTTCGGGGCGCCTCGTCGCGAGCCTGCGACATCATGGGCGGCCCTCCGCTTCCACGCGTCGAGCTGGCTCCACGAGATCCCGCAGCTCCGGAGCGCGCGCTCGCTCGCGCCCTCACGCAAGGCCGCCAGCGCCGCCGCCCTGAGCCCGGCGGGCACCCGGGCACCTCGTCCGCTCTCCTCGCGGAACCGCGCGAGGCGCTCCTGCAAGGCCGTGCTGGCGTTGTTGTCCAACGCGACGCTTCGCCGGGTTTGGAGGCTTCAGGAGAACGAGGCGGGTGAGAAGCTGGGGGCTACCAACTGCTGCGCTGGCAGTCGACGGTGCCTTCGGCCCCAGCGCCGCCTTTCAGAGATCCTACGCAAAAATCCGCGCTGCCGTCGCCATCGACATCACCAAAGGCCGCACTGTGAGGATAGCTGCCCATCAAATCGCGGTCAGCGGCGCCGTAGATCAGGACGGACGGACTTGCGTCGAGATCGATCGCGCCCGCAATGCTCCCGCCCAAGAGCACGGTAAATTCGCCACGTCCATCGCCCCCATTACCGACGCCATCGGCACCCGGCGCCGCGATGCCGATGTCGAGGTAACCATCCGCATTGATGTCCCCGAGCGCGATCGTCTTTCCCGCCGTGTCATACGGATCAACGCCTAGGATCCGAGCTTCGGCCGAAGCACCCAGCGAAAGATCCAGCGTCGTTCCGGTCAGCAGATCGCGATTCCATACATCGACACCGCCCACCTGGTTTCCGGCGCGCCGAATCTGGCTCGCCCCAATGACGACTTCATTTCGCGAGGTTCCGGTCACGTTGCCAATGGCCACAGCGTTTCCATAGCGATCATTGTCGGCGGCGCCCAACCACGCCACATCCTCGTCGCCCGACGCCAAGTCGTAGGTCCCAGAAAGAGGCCCAAAAACAGCCCAGGCACCGCCCGCTTTCGTACGCCCGCCCGGAGAGTGGAGCCAAGCACCCACCAACAGGTCGTTGGGCGACGTCCCGCCAATGTTCCCGGGCGCGGCAACATACCCCAGCTGATCGCCGGCGGCAGCTCCCAAGATCAAGGCTGAATAACTTGCGGGATTCGAAAGATCGATCGTGCCCGCCACCGGTCCCGGCACGATGTAGACCGCGCCTGCACCTGGCCCATTGGTGGCGTCGCCGGGCGCGCCAATCATCAAGTCCGCCTGTCCGTCTCCAGTGAGGTCAGCAACGCCAAGAATAATCGCACGCGCACCCGCGGCCGGTCCGATGATGCGAGCAGCCAACAGTGCGTGCGGAGGATTGGCGGCCAGATCGATGACCCCGGCCGTCGCAAGCGCAGCACCGCCCGTCAGGACATAGACTTCACCGGCACCCGCGCGCGCATTTCCGTCGCCTGAGGCCCTCGCAGACGAGATCAGTACGTCTCCGACTCCGTCGTTGGTCACGTCACCGATCTTCACCGCACCGCCGACGTTCGCACCAAGTTCATCACTGGGATCGGCACCCCAAACTTGGAAGCCCGCCGTGGACGGTACAACGTCCGAATTTCCACTGAAGAAACTCACGTCGCCCACAAACCCATAAACAATACCGGCGAGATTTCGAATCGGTTGATTGGCTGGCGTCACGTGGGTCATCGCAGCGG
Source organism: Deltaproteobacteria bacterium (assembly GCA_016713425.1). GTDB lineage: Bacteria > Myxococcota > Kuafuiibacteriia > Kuafuiibacteriales > Kuafuiibacteriaceae > JADJPE01. The sequence goes on from JADJPE010000005.1 coordinate 1,710,218, forward strand.
TCACGACATCGGCCTTCGCATCACCCGTGGCTTCACCGATCGCAACATTACAATGTTTCTTATTGGCCACCACGCCCACAATTCTTCGCGCACGACTCGCGGTCCCATCAGGCGCCACCACAGAAATCGGCTCGATATGGCACGTACTGTCGCAGCCATCGCCGTTTGTCAGATTGCCGTCGTCACAGGTCTCACCCTGCGAGAGGTCGACGTGTCCGTTGCTACAGAAGTTCACGACGATGTTCGCTGTGAGCGCCGAGTCTCCGAAATATCCGATGTCGGTCTGATACATTCGCCAATCGCTGGAATACGTTCCGGGCGTGCTCGGAGCCGTCACGACAAAGGAGAAGAGCTTTTCGCCACCATCCGCGGCGATGGTTTCGAGCGATCCGAGTGGGATGCTCGTGGTGGTCCACAAGTTCTTCGGTGAGTTGTTCGAACGCAAGTCAAAGCTCGAGCCAGCCCAATTCTGAGAACCCGTATTTCGCATCCGCACTTGGAAAGTCGCCACCCCGCCGGGATCGATCTGCGTCGGAATTGTTTGCGAAACGACGGTTGCACCCAGTTGCGGTTGATTGGCGGCATCGACAACAACATTCACCGACGCCGTTGCGCCAAAGAAACCAGCGCCAAGACCGGCCAACTTCTTCATCTGCCACGAACTCGTATAGGTCCCTGGCGTTGAAGGTGCTGTGACGTTAAAGCTGAACGTCGCGAAACCGGAATTGTTCACAGTGACGGCGCTGGGAACCAAGGTATACGACGTACCCCAGAAACTCACCGGATCGCTCTTCGAGTACAATGCATAGTTCGAGCTCGCGCCGGTCCAAGCCTCGGTTCCGGTGTTCTGCATGATGACCTGAACCGTTCTCGTCTCCCCTGGCGCCATCGTGGCCGCGATACCGTTAACACTGACGACGGAATCGAGCGGCGGCGTTCCGGCCACGGCAATCGTCAGATTGAGACAAGGAGAGGTCTTGTTAAATATGCCGACACCGCCGGTCGGACTCGGTGCATTGCGGTCTGAGATCGAGCGAACGAGCGTGTGATTCGTTTCAGTCGACGGCGCTGTTATCGGAAAGGAGAACTCGAATTCGTCGTTCGGAGCGATCGAAGACGTGAGGGGCACGCACGTGGACGACCCACCCCATTTATTGAAATCAAGCGGGGCCAATCCGTTGGTATTGTCCAAGCTATAGAGGCAGACGCCCGGGCCTTGCCATGTTCCATACCCGCTGTTTCGCACTCGAACCGTCGCATTGAAACTCTGGCCCGGCGTCATCGTGTCCGGAATATTCTCGCTCACGAGCTCACAGGACCATCGTCGCTGGTGCGCAGAATTCACGTCGATGTTGTTGACCGTCAGGATGTCCCCAAAATACGAATCTCCGAGCAATCGCATTTGGGCTCTGAATTGTGCCGTCTGATCTCCGGTCGGCGCTATGATTACGAAATCGTGGGTCGAGTTCGCGCCCGGAACAACCGTGGCATCCACGCGGTCATACGCAAACGACCAAATCGAGGGCGTCCTTCGGTACAACGCATAACTCGTGCTCCAGTCATTGGCCGGCGAACCGCCAGTGCCTGCGTTCTGTGTCACGACGCGAATATTGAGACGCTCGCCAGGATTCATCGTCAGTGGAACGTCGTGACTCTGGATGGTTGCATTGCTGCCGGCGGGCGCGGCCGCCGAAAGCTGCGAGCCAAAGGAGCCTTCGGATCCGCTCCTTCCGCACCCCATAGCGATCAAGCCCGCAACGATCGGGCCCGCGACCCCAAGAATCCACAATCTGTTCATCTCACAAACCCGTCCTCTCTACACATAAGCTGGTCTCGACAGCCCCCATCCCATTTAGGTGACGCATGCGCCCGCTCGCATTCAAGCTCGGGTGGGCCGCCAACGGGCTATCACCCATCCGCCTTCCACACAAGCTGACCCAGAGCCGCACGAAGTGAGCATGCCTGGTCTGGAATCGAGTTCTTGCGCAAACGCGAATTACGCCGCGACCACATCCCGCAACCGGCGCAACTCTCAGCTTCGATCCGTGTAACTTCGGTGCGCCCATGTGCGCGCGTGAAGGCCTAGAACACGGTCACGCCCGCTCTCGCGGTGACCACATCGCGACGCGCAAAGACCGAGTCATAGAGTTTTTCCATCCCATCGATCATCCGACGGAGATCGAACCGCTGAGAAACGGACTTCTGCGCGTTCTCACCAAGTCGGCGCCGCATTTCATCGTCGGACGAGATCCGAAGAATGGCCGCGGACAACGCATCCGCATCCTTTGCCGGCACGAGAATCCCCGACACCTGATCTTCAATGATCTCCGGAAGCGGACCCACATTCGAAGCGATGCAAGCAAGTCCTGCGTGGGCCGCTTCAAGCAATGAGACGCCGAGCCCCTCGAAAAGTGACGGAAAGACGAACATGTCGGCCACGCGATGAAGGGCAGGCACATCTTCGCGTCGTCCAAGAAAAGAAACAGCCTTCGAGATCCCGAGGGACTGGGCCTGCGCCTCCAGGGCTGGACGAAGCCAGCCTTCGCCCACCACCAAAAGACGAGCTCTTGGCTCTTTCACCAAGACTGCGGCCATGGCCTCGAGAAGGTAGCGTTGACCTTTCTGCGGCGCCAAACGTCCCACATGGAGAATTACCGGCGCGCTTTCTCCCAGGTCCAGCAAAGCGCGAAGGCGCGCCGTGACGCCAGGATCGTGTGCGTTCGCGTTGTGGCTCTGGTCCGGGCTCTGGTCTAGATTCTCGTTTTCGCGAGCTCCGGGCATTGCCGACGGCGCCATCGTCCGACCATTCTGAGTGATCGCACGGTAGATCACGGTCGATCGACTCGGGTCAGATGAAAGGCCAAAGGTTCGAATCGCCGAATTCTGGACCGCGTTGGAAATGGCGATCGAATGCGCGTGAAGCCGTCGAAGACTCAGCCCCCAAAGCATCGTCGAAGCCTTCAACCTAAATGCACCAAGACGCGGGTTATCCTCGAGCCGTACCGCCTCTCCACCGATGTTGCACAATGTGCCCATCACCGGAACACCAGTCATCATGCCCACGACACCGCCCAAAAGGTCCGCCTCAAACAGACTTGTGTGAATCAGGTCGACGCCTTCGCATCGGACGATCTGGAAAAGCCGGAAGAGCGCCTCTGGCCAGTTCTTTTTGCTTCGAGCAAGCCCGAGACTTAGCACCTTCACACCCGAGGCCTCGATGGTCGGCTTGAGATGCCCCGGCGAATAGAGGTGACAAACAAGGCTTCGATATTTTTCGCGGTTCAGGGCACCCACCGCAAGCGCAAGCTGATGTTCGGCGCCGCCGTGCCCGAGCGTCTCAATCAGGTGAAGGATAGTCTTCGACATCGTGTTCTCTTTGCGCCACCCACGGGTGAGCGCCTCTTCCTGTATCAGAATGTTACGCGCGCGGATACGCTTGCGATGCCGCCATCGAATAGGTAAATCCACGTTGAGCGAGACGCCGGGTGAAGATGAACAAGACAACCAAGACGACCCTGTATCGGACGATCAAGCGGCTAGGCCTCGAGAACTTCTTTGTCCACGCCCTCGATCAAACGCGCCATCAGTCGCGTCTGCATCGACAAATTCTCAAACTGACGCCGCATCCATATGCATACGCACCTCACGAGGCCCGAAGCGTCGTCAGACACAGCCTCAAGTGGCAACTCGAACCGGCGAACTACTTCCAATGGCACCAGTTTTATGGCCTTCGCGATCGAGTCCTCGAAACACTGCTACGATTGAGCCAAGACGCAAGAGTGTTCGTTGATGTGGGCGCAAACATCGGATTCTACTCGTGTGTACTGGCAGCCCGCGCGAAACAGACGATCAAAGTCTTCAGCTTCGAACCCAATCCAGAAACCCATGCTGCGCTTGTGCGCCATTGTACATTGAACAACTTGACCAACGTCGTATGCGCCCAAACCGCACTCGGGGCCGAGAAGTCGGAAGCGGTGCTTCACGATATGGCCGCCGGCGATTTGGGAAAATTTTCACTGAGAGGATCGTCGGGCTCAGGGCCGCGCGTAGACGTCGACACACTCGACAGCATGGTCGCGAGACTTGGTATTGAGCGCGTCGATCTCCTCAAGATCGACGTTGAAGGCTTCGAGCCCGAAGTTCTGGCCGGTGCGCAGAAAACGATTCAACGTGATTGGCCCGCACTTTGTCTCGAACTCACCCCAGAATGGACCAGCCATCGCCACGGGCTGCTGAAAGAGATGTTCGAATCGTGGTCGTCGGGGCCGTACCGATTCTTTTCAATCGAATCGGACAGCTATGTGCCTTTCAGCTTCGAGCACTTTCTCGAGGGCAAACTCAACACCCGACCGCAATACAACCTCGTTGGGGTCAACGAACGGCAGAGCCGAAGGCTTTTCGAATCAGGAGCGTTGAGCAGGGCAATCAGTTATCGTTCCCGAGTATTCCATACGGATTCCAGCCGTCTCGAATCCGTTTCGCCATCGGGACAATGACCGCCAACGCCATTGCGCTCGTGAGAATGGTTGGTCCACAGCACCGGAACCCGTCCCGCCGCAAGCGCGCGGACACCAAAGATCAACGCTCCGGGCACGAGCCCCAAAGCGCCCGCAACAAGCATTCTTGGGTCAACAAGAGCAATCGCCGCCATTGCGGCACAGATCAACGTGAACGCCTCACTCCCCAGCGTCGTCATCGCAGCGCAATAAGCCCCATACTTCGGAATCACCAGAAGATTGTGAGTGTCCGGGCGACCGCCGGATTCTTCCTCGAGGCGGGACAAGATTCATCCCCTGAGCCTGGCGGCCCGGGAGTTCGCGACGCTCAGTCAGAGTGGAAGATTGCGGGGCAGGAGGTCGATGACGTCCTTCTCGATGACGCCTCGCGCGAGAATGGGCATGACGGTGGCGAGATACTCGACGGGGTCGATGCCGCAGAGCGCGCACGAGCCCAAGAGCGAGAAGATGATGGCGGCGCTCTGAGCGCCGCGCTCTGATCCGGCGAAGAGGAAGTTTTTCCGCGTCAGCGCGGCGCGCACGTGCAGACGCTCAACAACGCCGTTATCGATGGGGACGCGGCCATCCGTGAGGAACTGACTCAGCGGCACTTGCTGGTTCGAGAAATAGTTGAGCGCTCGACCGAAGCGCAGTGAAGGAGGCTCGTCGTCTTTGAGGGACTCGACCCACTCGAGAAGCTTGTTGAAGATCGGCGCGCTGCGTTCACGCCGAAGTCGAAGGCGTTCTCTCGGCTCGAGGTCTCTCGCTTCCTTCTCGATGCCGTACAGCGCCTGGTAGGCATCGATCGCGATCGCGGCGCGTGCCTCTCCGCCGTCGAGGGCCTTCACGAAGTAGCGACGCGCGTGCATGTTGCACCCGCACTCGATGATGTCTTCGCGCGCGAACGCCTGATCGAAGACAGTTGCGGCATCGGCGACCGTGTAGCCGGAGCGCAAGCGTAGGAAGTCGGCGGGTCCGATGGTATGCCCGTCCGCGAATGTCGCGTGCCCGGAGGGCGCGAACAGATAGAGCGCAACGTCCTGGTCACCGACGAAGCCCCACAGCGCGCCCAGCTTCTTGTGACGCTTCGCATCCTTGCCCTCGCCACTGAAGAACGCGAGGGACGTGCCGTCGAGATGCAGGACATTCGATTTGAGTGCCGCGATCTGGGCTGCACGCCAGAGCGGCTGCAGGAGCTCCGCGCCGTACGTAACCTGGTCCGCCAGCGTCGAGACCGCGAGGTCGACACTCATCCGTCGATATCGTTCCCGCTGCCGGTGGAGAGGGAGGCCATCGCGGTACTTGTCGACGAGCAGTTGAGCGACGAGACGGGGTCCGTACTGGCCCCCCTGCACGACACGATCACCGACCGGCGCGCGGCTGAAGTTCGGCGCGTCGCAGGCGTCACACGCGAGCTTCTCCCGGAGGTCCCGGCGCACGATCACACGCGCGGGCACGAGCTCGAGGACCTCGCTCACGTCGTGGCCTGCACATCGCCGCTCGAGCCCGCACTTCGGACATGGCCGTTCAGCATCAGGCATCAAGATGGGGTTGTCTTCGCGCGGTAGGTTCGGAGGAAATGGCGTCCGGCGAGGCCGCGCCGGTGGCGGCTGCGTCTGCTCGGTCGCCCGCCGATTGCGCTCGTTCTCGACCATCTTGCCGAGCTGTTCCGCCGCCGTCTCGCCTTCCGTCGTATCCTCTGCCTCGGACTCGACCGCCGCGTTGGCCGGCGTCTCGGAGAGGGCGTTGCTGGATACGGTCTCGAGCAGAAGCTTCAGCTGGTTGGGGGAGACCTTCTCCGTCGTCTTGAACGCTCGGAGCTTCTTCGCGAGCGCAAGCTCCAGAGCTTCGTTCCGCGCCACGAGCTGGGCGAACAAAATCGACCACATCCTCCTTCGCACCGGAGTCGAGAAGCGAACGGAGGAGCTCGAGAACTGTGGGTTCAGAGGCTGGCGAGACGACGGAAGGGATAAAGAACTTGGATCACATTAGACCGACATGCGCAACGCAGATTGCGAGAATTCTGCATCGTGTCGACGGTGCTGAGAAGGCTCCCACCGCGGCGACTGTCGACCTCGATCCCACCCGATGCCTTCGAGGAGAAGGACGAGTTCGTGGATGTCCAGCTCGACACACGCCGCGTCCGTAGCCTCCGGGAGCGCGAACGTGCCTCGCTCGAGCCGCTTCGCAACGATCGTGTAGCCTCCTCGCGTCCAAACGATCATCTTGGCCATCGTCCGTCTTCGGTTGAAGAAGATGAAGATGTGTCCGCTCAGCGGGTCCTTCCGAAGCACCGCTCGCACCTCATTGCTCAGTCCATCGAAGGACTTGCCCATGTTGACCGGCGACCGGCCCATGTAGATCTTCGTCGACCGAGGTACCAACAACATCTTTAGCGGTCCTCGATGTCGCGCGTGAGCGCCGCGATCCAACCTGGCGACACGGCGCGCGGAACCTCGATGACTACGCCGCCGACCGACCGGACCACGATGACGGGCGCGCCGAGTTCCACTGGGTCGAGGCCCCGAGCATCCTCGCATCGGATGCGAACCGGAACCAGGCCGACATCATCCGGGACCGCTGTCCGGCCTGACGGTCCGAGCCGTTGTCGCCACCAGTAGATCCGCTGCGCACTCACACCTTGCGACCGCGCGAATGCGACCACCGACTGGCCACTTCGTTCGAGCGCCACCAGCATCGAGCGTGCTTCTGCTTCCGACCAACGGCCATGAGCAGCTGTCCCCGTCGTCTGTTGATTCTTCGAAGTCATGGACCGGAATCATCGTCCGTCTCCCGATCGGCGGTCCCGACCTTTCTCGGCGCCTGACCGGACGCTCACAGGCAGCCAGGTGCGTCTGCTCTTTCGCGATGCCCACGGCTGGTGCATCTTGGTAAAGCGTGTCGATCGAGGACGCTTTCGTCGGCCTCGCGTCGAGAATGGATGCTTCTGCTGGGAGACCGAAGCCCGCACGCTGATGCTGGCCGCAGGAAGTCTCGATCCAGCCGAAGCAAACACACCGCATCGGGGGCGGTCATTGCCTCAGCGGCTCTCTCCTGGCTAGCTTCCCGACTCGCAGAACGTCCAATGACTCTCACCGGCAACATCTCCGCCGTTTCAGTGCACACACAGGGACCGTGGGTATGGCGTACTCATCCCGGTCGATCAGTTCGCTGAGGCTGCTCAGCGATCCTTCCAGACGCTCGGCGACAGCGATAAGTGAGTCTAATATGTTAGAGAAAACCCGGAACGCCGCTACACGGCGGGCTCATGCATCGACCGCCCATTCAAGACTCAACGATTGCGCCGCTTATCGAGCGAGGGTTCTCGAGCGTCAGAAGGCAATGCGGCCGGGAGCTCTAGCGCTGGGCCCGAGCGTCGCGACCAAACGCGCGAAAGCGCTCTACTCGCATAGGCCAAGCGAGCGACAGTCGGCCATATGGGCCTCGCCGTCTGTATCAAACCAGGCCGCATCGACCCCAATCGACATACCCACGAACAGGACGGTCTGATTGCCCGAGGAGCGCGTCGTCCCCGAGCATCGAGCGCCCGTGCCCAGGCTGAGCGTTGTCGCGAGCAGCTCACCAAGGCCGGCTATCCGCTGGCCGAACATCGATTCTCCGTTCACGAACAGCACAAGCCGGGGCTCCGGGGCACTGTTCGCGTCAATCAGGACGTCGACCAGCTGCCATGACGCCAGGTCCATTGCTCGGTGTGCCCCAGCTTCGGGCAACGTACCGTCGTCGGCTTCACTGCGCAGGCTGGTATAGAAGTTCCGCCCGCGATGGAACCAACGAAAATACCGACGACCCGCCCATAGGCCACCGAGGGTGCGGTTTATGGAATCGCCAGCCGGGAATCGAGCAATGATCCGCAGTAGCGCGTTCGTGCTTCGAGGCACATCCGGCATCCCTCCGGCGTCCGATCCCCAGCAGCCTCCGCCGCGAAGGTCGAGCGCACGGTTTTGATGCTGGACGTCGAGACGAAGTCCGTCAGTGGCCGCGCCACAACGCGGGGGAGCGCTCGTCGAGGAGGTGACGTGGATGAGGGGCATCTCGCCCGCCGCCGCCGGCCAATCGGCATCGGGCCCAAGTCGGCAGACGTCGCTCGCATCATACGCCCAGGTGAATCGGCTCGGAGCGATAGCGACGACCTCATCAACCGACGCATCGTCGGCTGCAGCATCTGGATCTTGGCCTCCGTCCGAAGAGGCGACCCCACCATCTGCGTCGGCTTGATCAGCATCGACTTGGTTCGCGTCGGAGTCTCCTGCATCGAATGCACCGTCAGGCAAGACGTCGCCGTCCCAAGCGGCGGCATCCTCGATGAGAGCCGGGACATCTGAATCGTGGTCGGCATCGCCAACCTGAGCGTCAGCCCGCGGACGGGCATCGGTGAGCCCAGCATCCACGCCTGTGTCCGACGATCCGATCGTCTGGGTATCGGGCCCAGCGGGGGCTGGGTCCGTGAGTTCGCCACACGCCACAGCCAGATGAAACGCAACAAGTTGAATCACGGCTGCGGGCGCGGCCCTCCGGATCGAAATTTGGCGAGTCATGAGCCGCGCAGAGAAACATCAGCATCAAGCAAACGCAAAGCTAGAAGTGGAGGCCCGGAGACGCGGCCACCTGGCCCCAAGACGAAGGTCCAATCGACTGAGCAGGCGGGAAGATCTCGGTTTCTCTTCCGAAATCGACGGCAACCCCACCGCGATTGGAGCGACTACCGGCTTTCGCGGGCCAGGCAATACTCAATAATCTCCGCAGGTGTCGGCGGCACCGGCGCCTTGCGGCCCAGGAAATACGTTCCAGAGGCCGCGTCAGAGTTTCGGACGGGATCCGCGAGCCTCTCCAACCGTCCAAGCCAGCACGCATAGGAAGCCAGAACTTGTCGGTGCGGAGCAGCGACGCCGTAAGACACGTTGCCGACCACACAAGCCCACGGCCGGCGCCATTGGTCACCCCGGAGCTGATTTCAGAGAACTCGCGCGTGGGCAAGACAATCCCGCCGCGCGCTCGCCCGCGAGGCGCACCGTCACGGCCCAGGGGCCCGCGCGCAGCTCGAGCACCTGCTCCGCCCCTGCGACCGGCTGAACCTCGTCGATGACGGAGAAAACGCGCACGTCCTTCGGGGCGCCTCGTCGCGAGCCTGCGACATCATGGGCGGCCCTCCGCTTCCACGCGTCGAGCTGGCTCCACGAGATCCCGCAGCTCCGGAGCGCGCGCTCGCTCGCGCCCTCACGCAAGGCCGCCAGCGCCGCCGCCCTGAGCTCGGCGGGCACCCGGGCACCTCGTCCGCTCTCCTCGCGGAACCGCGCGATGCGCTCCTGCAAGGCGCGCAGCTTCTTATCGACTCCTAGCCTGCGAGCCCGGATGGGCCGCGAGGCGTTGTTCTTGTTCGGCATGTCGGTGGTCCTCCTGCGCGGCGGAATACTCGCGGCGCGGGGCAGCCGTCAGGAGCCCGACGATGCACTGCGTACGGACAAAGGCGGGACCGCCGATCGGGAGGGGGACGATGATTCCGGTGCAGCAACGAAACGCTCGAGCCCGGACAGGAAGCTCAGATGATTCTCGACAATCTCTCGGCCCACAAAGCTCCGCCGGTGAAGAGTTGGCTCCTTCGCCACCCGCACCTCCACCTGCCCTTCACGCCGACGTAGGCCTCCTGGTCAAATCAAGTCGAGCGCTTCTCCGCTCTGCTCAACGATGAGGCACTAACGCGCGGGTCATTCAAGAGCACCACGCAGCTTCGCACTGCGATTCTCGGATATGTCGATGCTCACAACCAGGACAGAAATCCATTCGTCGGCACAAAGACTGCCGATGAGATCCTCGACAAGAGCCGTTGAACAGCAACGGGCCGATTCTTTTTGCTTCGCTTTAGCCCAAGTCCAACCACTTCGATTCCCGCATCCGCAATCGGAGCCCTGAGGTGGAGGATTCTCTTGGCCATAATGGTTCTTCGAGCGTCAACGCAGCCTATCGTGCCCTCGCAGTGCTTGCCACCCACCTGAATCGAATCCGAGCTTGATCATCCTCGCCTCTCTATTTGGCGGGGAAGAGCCCAAACGGATTCCAGCCGCGTCGCATTCGCAGGAGCGTCCAGCCGATCGCGCCTCCGCAAAGGACGCCGGTTAAGCCAGTGGTGAACCAAGTGGGCAGGTGTCCTGCGAGGGCGAGGTGGGTTGCGAGGACGAGGAGCCCTGGGACGAGTCCCAAGACCGCGGCGACGATCATCCGTGGTCCGGCCGCCGATATCGCGAGAATGGTTGCGCCGATGAGCATCAGCGCTTCACTTCCCACAGTGCTCGCGGCCGCTCCGATCGCGCCATAGCGAGGGATCACGAACCAGTTGCTGATGATGTTGGCCCCGGCGCCGATGATGAGAACGATCGTCATCATCGGAACTCTATCGGAGGCGGAGAGAAACCAGCTTGGGATGAGCCGCAAGAAATTGAGGAGGAGGTAGAGGCCGATGAGACTCAGCACCGGGGCAGCGGCGCTGAAGTCGCGTCTGTAAATGAGGTCAATGATGATATCTGAGGAGAACGCGAGTTCCGCGGCGACCGCACCGCCGACCATGGACAGAATAAAGACGCTTGAGTTGAGTTGGCGCTGAAGTCCCTTGCCATCGACCGCGCTGCGAAAGAGTCGAGGCATGATGGCGGTGCCCAGCGCGCGAGGTAAAATGAGAAACAGCGCGCCCAGTCGAACAGCGGCGGCGTAGATCCCGGTTTCGCTGTCGCCGTGCATGTGCGATAGCATGAGCTGATCCACCTCGCCATTGATCCAAAAGAGGACGCCATTCAGCCAGAACCACGCCGCATCTCGCCAATCCTGGAGCGGGGAGCCGGAAAAATCCGCGGTGACGACGCGTTTTCCGCCGACTCGTAACGCTGCGGCGCTCAACAAACCGATGATCAAGACGTAGGTTGCGACCACGTAGATCGACTGATCGAGCTGGGTGGCGATGACAACACTGAGGAAGATCGCTATCCGCTGTACGGTTTCGACGATGTTCGGAAGCCGGTGGTGGTCGAGCGCGAAAAGCACGGTCGAGTACGAGCCAAAGAGCCCCGCCAGACAACGGGTCGTTGCCGCAAAGAGGCTCAAGATGAGCACGGCCCGGTTGGGCGACAACTTCCAAGCCGCGAGATAGGCGAGGGGGAGCGCGAGGGCGGCGAGGCTGAGGCGGCCCTTGAGGATGGCGCCGAGCGCCTTTCCCGCCCGTGATGGATCTCGTGATGCATCTCGGAGGAGGACCCGGCTCAGTCCGCCTTCGATGATTGTACCTACGAGTGTTCCGTAGACGATGGCGGCCGCCCACTGCCCGAAGACGACCTTTCCATAGTGGCGGGCGAGGATGATCGAGACCAGCCCACCGGAGGCGACGACGGACGCCTTGCCCAAGAGGTTGAAGAGGACACCGGCCTGCATCGAATCGCGTCGCACAGTTCCGGGGGCGGACAGTCACACGATGGCGATCTTCGCACCATTGAATTTTGGAAAAACACGTCGATCGTTGGTGCACCTAGACGGCCGACGTGTCGCACAGGTAGGCTTCCCCACCGACGGCATAGAGTTTGTCTCGGGTGATGGCTCACCGCATTCGCCCACGGGAGGATCGAGTTTCGATGTCTGTAGATCACGACACCCTTGTTTCAAAGAGACCTGGAAGCCGGGCTAGCCTGAACGGGCTCGCGGTTCTTCTTGCCACAGTTCCTCTTGCTGGCATGGGCCTCGGGTGTGAAGGATCGCCTTCACCCCTGGGCGTGGATGTTGCTTCATCGGGCGCTGCGCCTTTTGGGAGCGATGCTGTTCCGACGGGGAACACGATTCCAACCACGATGCATCCGGGCGAGCGGATCCGCGTCCAAGTGACGATGCAGAATGCCGGATCGCAGTTGGACGGCACAAACGCGTGGGATGGTTCGTATGCACTTTATCGAAGCAATTCGCTGTGGAGCTGGGTCTATGCGCGGGTTGAGGGCGCGGTGAATCCCACCGAATCTCAGGTCTTCGACTTTGTGCTCACGGCGCCAGCGGCGGGCGGCACGTACGATTTCCGGGCCCAGATGCGAATTTTGGGTGACAATCCGCCGTTTGGGACGGCCGCCCTCGTAAGCGACATCGATGTGGATGAGGTGAACCAGGCAAGGTGGGCGTGTTCTTGGGATCAAGCCAACAGCACGTTTTCGACGACGATGCTGCCCGGCGAGACGCAGTACGCTGTGCTGAGGCTAACGAACCCGGGGTCGGCGACCTGGGAGCCCGGTGCGGGTTCATCGACCTGTCTTCACAGCCGCGACGACCCGACGAGCTTCTGGGGGGCATCGAGCCGGTGCGTCTATCTCGCGGACCCCGTGGCCAATGGAGAGTTCGTCGATCTCGTCGTACCGATTGAGGCGCCTTCTACCCCTGGTGTCTATCCATTCACGGCGCAACTTCGAGATTTTCGATCCACAGGCGTTGGATTCTTTAGTGCGGCACCGTGTGTCGCTGCGAACATCACGGTTTCTGGGACGCCCGCGTTGGACGCTTCTCTCGTTTCGGAAGACTTTCCTGAGCTCATGGCCCCCGGCGAATCGAGGACCGTCCATGTGACGATGCAGAACGATGGCACGGCGTCTTGGCCGGTTTCGAGGGTGGGTCTATTCAGTCGAATGCTTCCACGAAGCCTCGTCGGCGTTACGCGGTCGATGGTTGCGGCGCAAGTCGACCCTGGGAACCCACACACCTTCGTGTTCGCGGTGCGTGCGCCCTCCGCCCCCGGCGCGTACGCCTATCGCTTCCTGATGCGCGACATATTGGGTGCGAACGGTGGGTATTTTGGGCCTCTCGTTGAGGTTCCCTTCATCGTCGACGGTGCAGCCCAACCTGAGCTTGCTGCCACGGTCGAATCGCAGAATATCCCGGCGCGCATGACGGCCGGCGGCGAGGCAACCTTCACCGTGACGATGCGGAACACGGGCACGAGTTCGTGGGATGCCGCGAGCTTTAGGCTCCGCTCAACCCAGGATCCGTCGACGCTCTGGGGGCTGAACTTCGTCCCGCTCGCTCCAGCGGAGACGGTTGGACCCAACGAGACCCACGCGTTTTCGTTCGTAGCTCGTGCGCCAGCGGTGACGGGGACCTACGGATCTCGGTGGCGGATGTTCGGGACGCCGTACGTTGGTTTCTTTGGTGCGGAGGCCGTGGTCGCTTCCATTGAGGTGACGAGCTGCGGAAACGGGGTGACGGAAGGCGGAGAGGCCTGCGATGATGGCAATCTCGTTTCCGGCGATGGCTGTTCGTCGACGTGCACGCCGGAGACTCGGAAGATCGACCTCGGGGGCGACCCTGTCGCCAAGACTTTCTTCGGATCTGAGGATTCGGGCGAGCTTGCATCCGTCGCGATCGGCGACTTGAACGACGACGGTGCGAATGAGCTCTTGGTGGGTGAAATCGCAGACGTCACGCCTTCAGGCGGCGGCGGGGTACGGACGGCGGCGGGTCAGGTCATCGGATATCTCCCGTCCGTTGGGTCGTTTCTGGATCAAGGTTCGTTGACGGTTCCGAGCGGGGCGGCGTTCACGGTTGTGGGTGCAGAAGCCAACGATCACCTCAGTGCCATCGCGGGCAACAAGATCCTTGTGGGTGATGTGACGGGTGATGGCGCAGGCGATTTGGTCGTGGCCGCTGTGGACGCCGACGGTTTTTCGAACGCGCGCGCGGGCAGTGGTGAGGTCTATGTCATCTATGGCGGCGCGGCGCTGCTGACAGCCGGCGAGATCGACCTTGCCGATGCACCCCCGGCCGGTGGCGCGGACCCGCTGATTGCGGCGCGTATTGTTGGCGCAAACGCGGGCGACGGATTGCGCGTGCTCGCACTGGGCGATGTGACGGGCGATGGCACGGACGATCTGATTCTCGGTGCGCCCAACGACGACGCGGGCGGTGCGGATGCCGGCGCCATTTGGGTCGTTGAGGGAGGTTCCGACCTGGTTGCTGCCTCGGCCGTCGATCTGGCATCGCCTCCGGGAACCCTCAGCGTGGTCAAGATCCTCGGATCGGCCGCCGGTGATCGACTCGGTATGGTGGGGGCTGTTGGGGCCTTGGGCGGGGACGCAGCCGCTGACCTCGTGGTTTCATCGCCCACTCATCAGGTCGGTCTTCTGTCTTCGGCGGGCGCCGCCTGGGCGCTCTTTGGGCCGATTGTCTCGGGAACGACCTTGGCTGGCGCTGACCTCACTTGGGTTGGCCAGGACGAAAACGAGGAACTTGGATCCTCGCTTGCGATTGGGCACGTCGTGGGAAGCGTCGATCACGATGTAGTGATCGGCTCGGGCCAGTTCCGCCAGCTAGACGACCTCCCGTATGGCTCGATCGACGTTTGGGAGGGCCCCTTCTTGAGCGGGACCGACTTTGACCTTGGAACGGATATACCTGCTGGGCGGATCATTGCCTCAAAGTTCTACGATCGCTTGGGCCAAAGCTTGGCGATGGGCGACTACAACAACGACGGCTTCCTGGACATCGCGGGGTGTGCGAGCGGAGGCGATGGGCCGGATGACGCGCGATTCGACGCGGGAGAGATCCGTTTGGTTCTCGGTGGCCCAAGCCTCGGTGCGACGTACGACCTTGCTGGGAAACCGCCTCGAATGAGCGTCTATGGTGCGCGCTCGGGTGATGAACTGGGCGCTGAGGTTTCGGTCGTTGCGATGGGCGACCTCGACGGCGATGGGCTTAGCGACGTCTGCGCCGGATCGCCCTCCGGCGGGACCGGTGGAACCTCGGAAGGTCGCGTTGATTGCATTCTTGCCGAGTAGTTCTACCGAGCGGTTCTGCCGAGTGATACGGACGCTGGACGATAAATCTCGGCACAACCGGCGGCTTTGAGCCCTCACGCTTGATCCCTGATGCCTGGGCCGGGCTCGGTCGATGGTGATTGAAGTCGTCACCTCATCCATCCTCTCCCCGCCTGACCCTTTCGGACAGGCGGCCTTCGGGTTGTCCTCAGGCGTTTGTCTCAAACGCAATGAAGATCTCGAGTGCCGGAGGGCACTGCCTACCGGATGCCTCTGGGCTTGCGTCAGTCCAGGGCTGGGACCTGTCCGTGGTGACAGACATGGGCAAGGGGTGGGAGGCGTGGTGACGGGAAGGGGTTTGACACAAGTTCCGGACAGCCTTACACCTCTGCATCGGTGGTGGGGCTCAGCGACGCACGATGTTTTGGCATCGCGTCGGTCAACGTTGGCGCAGCATCGCAATTCGAATCACGGGTGAGTCCATTCTAGCCATGAAAACGACCAGAATCTTCGTTACGACCGTCGTCCTCGGCGGATGGAGCGTCGGCGCGTTGGCGCAGACGCCAACTCTAGGCTTTCCGATTGGCGAGAAGTCACGGATCCATACGAATCTTGATTTGGGTGTGGCGTTCGATTCGAACCCCGGCCGTCTCTCGTCGGATGTGGCGCAACCACGCTCTGATTGGCGGGCGCTGATTCGGCCGGGACTTTCGGTGAACGTTCCAGGATCAGCTTTCTCGATGCAGCTCCACTCGGGCCTGTCGATCAATCAGTTCTTTGGCGTGAATTCCAAGTCAGACACGACGTTTGGTGGAAGTGTCGGTCTCAGCCTCACGGCAGGCTCAGAGAGGAGCGCGATCGCCTTTTCGGTGAAGGACAACCTTGTTCGCACGCCCGTTGTTCTCGATGAGCCGGGAACCGTCGCCTCCGACGAGACTCGATTCAGGGAATGGAGCAATCGCGGTGTCGCAAAGGTCAGCCTTCGTCCGGGTGGGGGCGCGATTGAATTCAATCTTGGGTACACCAACGAGATGTCGTTCTACGACAACCTGCCCTGGTCAATGTCTCACGGCACGGTGCTTGAAGCGCGCTGGCGTTTCCTTCCCAAGACCGTCGCATTCTTTACGGGCAATTTCTCGTTCTTCTCGAGTGAACAGATTCTTGCCAACAATACGCGTCGGTCGTCACCCCTTACACTCGTGGTCGGTCTGTCGAGCGCGCTCACAGCGAGATTTGCCGCGAATGCATCGGTCGGGTATGCGGACACGTTGACGTGGGCCGATGGCTATTTCTCCTCTCTCGACGGCTCAAACTCTCGAACCGTGGTGGGGAGCGCGCAGGTCTCGTATCGGGTGGCCGATGCCATCACTATGGCGCTTGGCTATGGGCGCCGCGTGGCTCCGGTCATCCTGCTGAACAATTTCATCGGTGACTCGGCCCACCTGACCGCGACGTTTGCGCCGACGATGCGTCTCCAGTTCCGTCTCCACGGGAACTATGAGCATCGTGGCTATGGGATTGGCCGCAACGTCCACAGCTTCACCGGCGACGCGCGCGTTGACTACTGGTTCTTCGACTTCCTTGCCGGCGGCTTGAGCTATCGAGTGCTTGCTCAGGCGCCCAGCAATCCATCAAACAACAGCAGGACTTCGGGATACTTCTTGGAGACCTTTACACGTCATCAGGTCTTCATGAACGTTGGGCTTCGGTATTGACCGACGCGGCGGGTGCGTCCATCCTGACGCTCAGCCATAGCGAGCAGCTACGCTTTTTCTCCTATGACCCCGAAAAAACGATGGCTCGCATTCGCGCGCGGTCTGGTGGCTGCGCTTGCGGTTGGCTGGGTCGCGACGCTCGTGGACTGGCCACGGGCTTTGTCGGCCGTGAAATCGGCGAATTCGTATCTTTTGGTCGGCGCTGTCTTCATTTCCTTGGCTGGGCTGTTTGTCTCGGCCGTTCGCTGGAAGCTGCTCTTGAGGGCAGTAGGGGTTTCATTTCGCCTTGTTGAGGCCTATCGCGCCTATCTCTCTGCGGTGTTCATCGGCTTAGCGATGCCGGGGATCATCGGCGGTGATGTCGCGCGCGTGTGGATCTGCACTCGTCGGACGAAGGCGAGTCTGGGGCTGGTGACGTCGACCGTCTTCTTTGAGCGCTGGCTTGGACTTGTGGCACTCGCTGGTCTTCTGAGTGTCGGCCTTTGGACGACTCACGCGGAGGATTTCGGTGCACTTGGGGCTTGGGCGTGCATCATCATGGCGCTCGGCCTGTTGGCGGCCTTTCTTCTCCCAACCCTCTTTGTTCGTTTCCTTGCCGTGAGTCAGCGGGCCAAGTTGTTGCGCGCTCTTTGGCGCCGAATCGGCACTGAAAGGCTCAATCGACTCAGTGCGCTTGGCGCGATCAGAATATTTCAAGTGATCCCGGCCTTTTCACTCTCCTTCCTCCTGCAGTTTCTCGACATCGTCATGACCTACGTGCTCGTGAAGGCGCTTGGACAGACGATCACGCTAGGCATGTTGCTGGTTGCGGTTCCCATCACCTATCTCGCAACGATTTTGCCTCTTTCGCCTTCGGGTCTTGGGGTTCGAGAGGGAACCCTTGTGTTTGTGCTGTCGCGATACGGTATCGTTGCTTCCGACGCTGCACTCTTGGCCTTTGGCGTTTTCTTAGTCCGGGTTCTCGTTGGTTTCGTGGGATTCGCTGTGCAAGCCACGTCGCTCCGCGCTGTGCGTGGCATGAGGACGTCGATCGAGCTCACGGCGGGTCGGTAGTCGCTTCTCACCTTCCAAACCTTGCGCAACGGCGTTGGACGTGGGAGGTGACGAGACGGTCCGAGGCTCGAGCTTCAGCGCGTCGAGAGGCCGCGGAGAGGATGAACATACGATGGTGAGCACGAGGGCAGCCGGATCTTCTCAGCCTCGTTCTTCCGCGATCCCGGAAGATTCGCTTGGGCGGCGGAATGCGAACGCAGTGGTTCCTTTGTCGGCACGCGGCCACGCCGCATACGAGAATTGGGCTGACACAGCGCCAGGGTCGCTCGAGCGTGCGTATCCGCCTGATCTTCGCCCAGCGCTCGACTGTTCAATCGTCGTGCCTGTCTATCGGGGCGCGCGGACGCTTCGCGAACTGCATTCTCGGTTGGTCGAGGCCTTGGAAGGCTCAGGGATGAGCTTCGAGGTCATCTTCGTTGATGATTGCAGTCGGGATGCGAGTTGGAGCGTCATCGAAGCGATTTCTCAAGAAGATAGCCGCGTCCTGGGCATTCAACTTATGCGCAACTCAGGTCAGCCTGCTGCCACTATGGCGGGTATGGCGCGGGCTCGCGGGGCGTTGGTCGTGACGATGGACGACGACTTGCAGAACCCTCCCCACGAAGTGCCGCGGCTGGTTCGATTCATGGCTGACAATCCCGAGGTTGACGCCGCCTTCGGTTGTCCGCGCGAGAAGCACTATGCGGTCTGGCGGCGCCTCGGCAGCTACTTTGTGAATCGATTGAGCAGCGCAATGTTCGGGCAGGCACGGGGCTTCAAGCTAACCAGCTTTCGGATCATGAGGCGCGAAGTCGTTCTTCCTCTGCTGCGTCTCAACGTGTTTGAGCCCCCGATCGGCGCTCTACTCGCGACCCTGACGACCCGGATGGTCAACGTCGATGTCGACCATGTTCCGCGCGCTGCAGGTCGCAGCACATACTCGCTTCGAAAACTTGTAAGGGTCTCGTTGAGCAAGTTCTTAGGGTTCTCTTCGTTTCCACTTCGTTTTCTGGCGACGATGGGGATCCTCGGCATCGTCGGCAGCCTCTTGTTTGGCGCGTACATCATGTATCGCT
This sequence comes from Deltaproteobacteria bacterium, assembly GCA_016713425.1. GTDB lineage: Bacteria > Myxococcota > Kuafuiibacteriia > Kuafuiibacteriales > Kuafuiibacteriaceae > JADJPE01. Next base: position 1,729,321 of record JADJPE010000005.1, read on the forward strand.
ACGTATTTGGAAACATCGCAGTCCCCGGCTGGACCACTCTCTCACTTCTTCTCTTGGGCCTCTCGGGTTTCACGTTTCTTGGGTTTGGCATCATCGGGGAGTATCTTCACCAGATCTTGAGCAACACACGGCAGAATCCAGCCTTCTTGGTTCGTCGATCTTGTGGCTCGCCGGGGTTCGAACCTCATTCGGCCGACGTCGGTGTTCGACCGACTTCGCCGGTCCTTGAAGAATCCGAGATGGCGTAGTTCCTTTTGGAGCGAACATGTTCGATCCCTCAACGCTCGCTGCACTTCTCGATCGGTCGCCGCTCGGCCTCTACGTTGTTGACCTCGATCGCTTCGACACCAACTTTTCCGATTTTCTCAGCGCTTTTCGTCGTTTCTACGAGAAGACGCACATCGCCTATTCGTATAAGACGAACTACTTGCCGGCTCTATGCCTCAGGGTGCGTCAACTGGGTGGGTTGGCTGAAGTGGTCTCTCGGTTCGAATACGATCTCGCGCGGAGAATGGGCGTTCCTGGAGCCGACATCATCTTCAACGGGCCCATCAAGACGGCGAGTGATTACTGGGAAGCATCGTCGACCGGGGCGATCGTCAACATAGACAGTGCCTACGAGATCGACCTGCTCGAAGAGCTTGTCGTTCGACCTGGGCGCACCGGACCTTTCCGTGTCGGACTTCGTTGCGCGCTCAAGGCCGACGGTGAGGTCGCGGCGACGACGCGATTTGGCTTCGATGTTGAGAGCGGCGACTTCTGGAGGGCTGTTGACCGCCTCAAACGGCTCTCCGGCGTTGTGCTTGAGGGCTTGCACTGTCATATGATTCCACCCGGACGCTCACCAGCCCAGTATGCGAGCATCGCCCGTCGCCTCGTTGAGTTGAGCCGCGACATCTGGGGTCGTGGGCACGAGGACGGCCCTGGGTTCCTGGATGTGGGCGGCGGCTTCTTCAGCCACATGGGACCCGAGCTTAGAGCGCAATTTGCGACGAATCTGCCGACGTTCGGTGAGTACGGCGAGGCGATTGCCGCGCCATTTCGCGAATGTTTTGGGCACAATGGGAACGTCCGGCTCATCGTCGAACCCGGCCTTGCTCTTGTCGCCGATGCGATGCAGTTCGTTTGCCGGGTGGTGGACACCAAGCGGGTTGGGACGCAGTCGCGTGCGTTGGTTGGTGCGAGTGTCTACAACGTTCGCCCCACCAAGAGCCCGCGAAACCTCGTTCTTCGACGGATTGTCAATTCCGCGGTCGCCGAGAGTCCCGCGCTCAGCGCGGTGGCTCCGAGTTCGGCTTCCGCGGCGTCCTTGACAGGGCTGACGCCCAGTGTCGGCGGAGCATCGAGCGCGCTGTGTGAATCGGGGCGCGCAATCACTGGGCCCACCGACGTCGTCGGGTACACGTGTATGGAGGACGATGTTCTGCACCGTGGATTCGAAGGCGAGCTACGTCGAGGTCATATCTTGGTTTTCGAGAACGTGGGTGCATACACCCTGGTGTTAAAACCGCCCTTCATTCAGGGCAACGTTCCGGTATTCGCCTATCGCAAGAGCTGGTGCGAACCGCGTTGCGTGAGGCGGGCCGAGACACTCGATGATTTCATGACGACCTATGATTTTGCACCTGTGGATGAGGAGCGCTGACGGTGAATAGGCCCATCAAAACGGACGAAACCATGGCAACTCAACGTGGCACGAATGACGCCAACGAGTATCTTCTCGTGACGGGGTGCTATCGGTCGGGAACGACCGTCGTCGAGAAGGTGTTGAACATGCACCCCGCCGTGACAGTGGCCTCGCAGCCTTTCCCGGTTCTTTACTTTATGGTGAAGGAGCAATTCAACAAGACGCTTGGCATTGAGCGTCGCTATCCACTCGACCATCTCTTTCTCGAGGATGCCTATACGCCTGAGCAATTCGAGGCCTTTCTCGACTCTCATTGTCTCGATGAGGCGAGCCTCGGCGTCTTTGTCCGCCGAATGCATGAGTACTCCGAGGGGCTTTGGACACCGGCTATCCTGGGACTCCTATCAGGCCTCATGCCTGGTACCTTCTATGACGTCTACGAGCAACTCCTGGCCCGGGTGGCCCGTTTGTTCCCGAAGGCCGAGCGGCGTTATCTTGGAAGCAAAGAAGTCCTTGTCGAGGAGTTTGCCGCACCGCTGATGAGGAAAGAAGTGCGGACGATCTTCGTTGTTCGGGATCCTCGGGCGATGATTGCCTCCTTGAACTTTCGTGAGCGAGACAACCTAACCGGGAACCTAAGACCGGTGCTCTACAGCCTGCGAGCTTGGCGCAAGAGTGTTGCGCTTGCGCAGTCGGCGATGGTTGGATCCAGCGCGTACCTCGTTCGCTATGAAGATGTCGTGAGGAACGCGTTGCACGCGCTCGAGGGGCTCGTTCATTTCTTGGGTGTCGCGCCATATGCCGCAAATGCGTTTGCGGAGGGGCTCATTGATCAAGACGGTCGACCTTGGAAAGGAAACTCGTCGTTTTCGGATCAAAAAGGAATCTCAGGCGCCTCTCTGGATGCGTATGCTTCGCGTTTACCCAAAACGGTTCAAGCATTTGTCGAAGCCGTGTGTGAGCCTGAAATGGAGCTCATGGGTTACGATCTCACGTGTTCTGCCGCCGAACGCTCGAACGCACTCGAGACCTACACGGATCCATTTTCGTCCATTCACGAACGCTTTCCTGCCGATTACAGTTCCGACTTGGCGCGACGCCGACAGGAGAAAGATCGTCTCCGTCTGCTTCAAGACGGTGTTGAAGACATCGAGAGCCAACGACGATGGTTCATTGCGCCGGAAGCCTATTCGGCGCTGGCCGCTGCAAGATCTTGAGCGACTCTTTGGCGTCGATGTCCGTCGAGGCCTGTTCGGGGATGTCAGATAGCGTCTGGACCTCGCACCTGCCTTGTTTTGCGGTGACTCGGCTTTCGAACTGATGTAGCTCCTCCTCAACCTGTGCGATCGCTTCCAGAGCAACCACGACTTATGATTCTTGGGGCCGGGGTGTTCCAGCTTACGGCGATTCGTCGCGCGGTTGAGCTTGGGTTTCACGTTATCTCGGTCGACTACAAGCCAAGTAACGTGGGGCACGCCTACGCGCACGAGAGTGTCAACGCGAGTACGATCGATGCCGATGCGGTCCTTGCCGCGGCTAAAGCGCATCATGTTGATGGGATCTTCTCGATGGCCTCGGAGGTCGCACTTCCAACGATTGCGCGCGTAGCGTCGGAACTTGGTCTGCCCGGACCGAGCGTTGAAACGGTTCAAACGCTCACGCAGAAGAACCGCTTTCGTTCTGCACAGAAGGCACAGCGGCTCGACGGGCCGATCTTTCTCGAGTCAGAGGATTTTGATGAGGCGGCGCGATCATGGGGCGATGGACCGGCCATCATAAAGCCAGCGATGAGCTCAGGATCGCGCGGCGTCGTTCGAGTGCCCAAGCTTGATGAGGCGGCGCGAGCATTGTTTGAGGCGGCGCGTGCCTTTTCGTCTACGGGTGTCGTGACGGTTGAGGCCTTCGTTCCCGGACAAGATTTGACACTCGAAGGCTTCGTGATCGACGGACGTGTGGATTGCGCCCTCGCGACGAAGAAGCATATCGAGGGCTTTTCGGTGGTTGGTCACGAGTTGCCGCCGACGATCGATGTTGCGATGCGGCAACGCCTCATCCAGCAGGTGGAGCAGATGTTTGCCGCGACGGGGTATCGAAGCGGGCCATTCGATGCAGATTTTCGGATCGAAGGCGACTCTGCGGTTCTTCTGGAGATGTCGCCGCGGCTGGGTGGCAACGGTGTGCCGGCGCTGATCGAAGCGGGCTATGGTGTTTCGCTTCTCGATCTTGCGCTTCGCGCGGCGGTGGGGATTGATGGGCGACGATCGTCGTCTGGTGGGTTGATTCCGCCCCGAGAGGCAGCTTTGCCGCCACCCGAGTCATCGCGACGCTATGCTTCGGTGCTCCTGCGTTCCGGCGTTTCGGGAACGGTCGCCGCGGTGGCCGATGCGGCTTGCATTCGAGCAGAACTTTTTGGAATGGCCGAGCTCTGCCTCAATCTCCGAGTTGGGGATGAGGTGAGACGGTTCATCCACGGTGGCGATGTTTTTGGTTTTTGCGTTGTTCCGGTCGCGTCTGACGAGATGTTTAGTGATGTCGCGGGCCGTGTACACGAGGCGTTGGCACTCAAGCTAGCGTCCTGAAGCTTCTTCGCGAGGTCTGTTTGTCATGGGTTCGATGCACATGAATCTAAACCATCATCTCAACCTCTTGTGGCGATTCGACCGTGGGCTCTGCTTGAAAGAGGTTGTTCTGGGCACGGTGAGAGAGGGAGACGTCGTTGTCGATGCCGGATGTGGCACGGGGGTGCTTTCTCTTTGGGCAGCCAAAGCAGGTGCGCGCAAGGTGTACGCGGTCGACATGGCGGCGAACGATGTGGGTGAAGCATTGGCGGAGGCGAACGGAGTCAAGGACAAGATTGCGTTTGTACGTGGAGATCTGGCGGGGTTCCATCTTCCTGACGGAGGCCGATGCGATGTGCTCCTAGCCATGGTCTACTTCAATGATCCGCGTCGGGACGCCGCCCAGATGGCGTTGACGTTTCGCCTTCGTGAGCGCCTCCTGCGCGCGGGTGGGGCTCAAATCCCGAATCGCGTCCGCTATACGGCCCAGATCATGGATTGGCCCACCCAGGACGTCGGGGAGCGATTGGCTGAGATCGATCGACGCGTGAGCATCATGGAGGACAGGTACGATCTCAAACTCGGGCCGATGTCGGAAGCCGCGAAACGCACTCCGGATGGTTCTTGGTTTCCAAGCCGGCTAGAATCGGGCGCAGTCGAACGTCGTGATGCGCGTATTTTGAGTGAGCGGATCACATTGAGCGACGTCGACTACGCCGGCGAGTTCCATGGGTACCCTGATCGACTCCGCTGTCGGATCAAGAACCCAGGGATTGCGACTGCCGTGCTCTTCACACAAGAGCTGTATGCGGGAACACGCCTTGTGTTTGCGAATGAGTCCGTCAGTTGGCTCGAGAGCCCACGACGCGTCGAGTCCGAGTGCGACCTCGAATTGGCACTCGACCGGACGTGGTTCACGAGCAACCGGATCGCTACCGACGTTGTGCCGCCGGCTTCAGTTCGGAAATAGATAACTGTTCCCTCAAGGGCATCTGGCTGAGTCCGGTCGCGTGAATCATCGTCCGCCTCAAGGAGGCATCGATGGTCAAAGCAGCCGGGGGCATTTCCGAACGACGCCGGATGACCGCATCCGAAGGCTCGGCTCTGGTCCGGGAGAGGGGACCGACGGAGGTCGCCGCATGAGCACAGCGTAGGCGGGCGGCCTCAGGCTGAGCGCGGAAGAGCGAGCCCACAAAAATGGGTCGCCCGCGCTCAGCCCCTCGCGATGAGCACAACGTTGAACGGCCTGCCGGTGACCTGACGAGAGGGAGGTGATCCTAAGACCCGCGACACGAAGCAGAGCTGACCCGTCTAATCCAAACTACATATCGATCGAGACTTGACCGAGATTGGGGCCGGTTTCTCGGTGCACCCAGCCGAGGCGGCAAGTAATTTGGACGTACCCAGGATGTCCACGCGTTGATGGAGAAGTCCAACATCCAACACCCAGCAGCGTAGCAATGGCATTCGAGAGCCAAAACCGAAGCGCAGCACGAAACGAACTACGAACACAATCCGAGCGCTCTGCAGTCGCTCAGATGGCGGTCACCGTTTGGGTCGAACCACACGTTGTGTGCGCCAAGCGACATTCCGAGAAAAAGCACGACCTGGTTTCCCGGCTCGGAACAATCTGGGAAGAACGAGCCGACAAGAAGCATCGGGTCCGTCACAACGCCGAGCTGCGAAGCAGCCGTGGCCTCGCTCATCTCTCCGTTCACCCAGATCCGTATGCGCGTACCCCCAGATAGTGCGGGAATGTAGAGAACATCCACGAGTGCCCAACGATTCAACGGCATCGGACCCAGAACGGACGACGCGGCGAGCGATTCGGGATCCTCCGTGCGGGCAGCGGTCACAACCTTGGCCCCTTGGTGATACCAGCGGACATACTCTCGACCAGACCGAAGACCCGCGAGGGTGAGCGTCCGGACGACTGCCGGATTTCCTTCGGGTCGAACGTGGGAGGTCCGATGAGCCTGCTGGGCCTGGAGATCGGAAGCCTTAAAGGGGAAAGCTGCGAGGAAGGAGATCGATGACGTCCTTCTCGATGACGCCTCGGGCCAGGATCGGCATGACGCTGGCCAGGTATCTGACGGGGTCGATGCCGCAGAGCGCGCACGAGCCCAGGATTGAGAAAGGATGGCTGCGATCTGGGCGCCACGCTCGGAGCCGGCGAAGAGAAAGTTCTTCCGCGTCAGGGCGGCGCGCACGTGAAGGCGTTCGACGATGCCGTTGTCGATGGGGACGCGGCCGTCCGAGAGGAACTGACTCAGCGGTACTTGCTGGTTCGAGAAGTAGTTGAGCGCCCGACCGAAGCGTAGTGAAGGGGGTTCGTCGTCCTTAATGGACTCGACCCATTCGAGGAGCTTGGCGAAGATCGGGGCGCTGCGTTCATGTCGAAGTCGCAGGCGCTCTCTTGGCTCCAGGTCTTTCGCGTCCTTCTCGATGCCGTAAAGCGCTTGATAGGCGTCGATCGCGATCGCGGCACGAGGCTCTCCGCCGTCGAGGGCCTTCACGAAGTATCGACGAGCGTGCATGTGACATCCGCACTCGATGATGTCTTCACGCGCAAACGCCTGGTCGAAGACGGTGGCGGCATCGGCCACCGTGTAGCCGGAGCGCAAGCGCAGGAAATCGGCAGGTCCGATCGTGTGACCGTCCGCGAACGTCGCGTGCCCGGAGGGCGCGAACAGATACAACGCCACGTCCTGATCGCCGACGAAGCCCCAAAGAGTGCCCAGCTTCTTGCGGCGCTTCGCACTCTTGCCGTCGCTAGTGAAGAACGCGAGAGACGTGCCATCGAGATGGAGGACCTCGGCTTTGAGCTCCGCGATCTGGAGCGCGCGCCACAGCGGTTGCAGGAGCTCGGATCCGTAGCCAATCTGGTCCGCGAGCGTCGAGACCGACAGGTCAACACCCATGCGCGCGTAGCGCTCCCGCTGCCGGTGAAGAGGGAGGCCATCGCGGTACTTGTCGACGAGCAGTTGGGCCACGAGACGCGGCCCGAACTCACCGCCGGCCACCACGCGATCGCCGACCGGCGCGCGAACGAAGTGCGGTGCTTCGCACGCATCACACGTGAGCTTCTCCCGGCGGTCGCGACGCACGATCACACGCGCGGGCACGAGCTCAAGGACCTCGCTGATATCATAGCCTGCGGATCGCCGCTCAACACCGCAATTCGGACAAGGGCGTTCGGCATCGGGTACCGAAATCGGGTTGTCTTCGCGCGGCAGGTGTGGAGGAAAAGGCGTCCGGCGCGGTCGCCTTGGTGGCGGCTCTGCGCTCTCGGTCGCCCGGCGGTTGCGCTCCTCCTCGACCATCTTGCCCAGCTCATCCGCCGGCGACTCCACCTCGAAGGTGACCGCTGTCTTGGACTTCCCCGTCGCGTCAGCGGGTGCGTAACTGGTTACAGTCTCGAGCATCAGCTTCAGCTGGTCGGGAGAGACCTTCTCCGTCGTCTTGAACGCTCGGAGCTTCTTCGCGAGCGCCAGCTCCAGCTCTTCGTTCCGCGCTACGAGTTGGGCGACCAGCTGGACTACATCGTCTTTCGCACCGGAGTCGAGGAGCGAGCGGAGGGAGTTGAAGAACCGTGGGTTCGGAAGCTGGCGATGCGACGGAGCGGATGGAGAAGATAGATCACATCAAGCAGGTTGATGCAATATGCATTGCGAAGACTCTGCGCCGTGTCGACTGTGCTGCGAAGGTTCCCACCGTGGCGACTGCCGACCTCGGTCCCACGTGATGCCTTCGAGAAGAAGGGCGAGCTCGTGAATGTCCAACTCGACGCACACCGCGTCCGCCGCCTCGGGGAGCGCGAACGTGCCTCGCTCGAGCCGCTTCGCTACGATCGTGTAGCCGCCTCGCGTCCAGACGATCATCTTGGCGATCGTCCGCCTGCGGTTGAAGAAGATGAAGATGTGTCCGCTGAGCGGGTCCTTCCGAAGCACTGCTCGGACCTCGTTGCTCAGACCATCGAAGGACTTGCCCATATTCACCGGCGATCGGCCCATGTAGATCTTCGTCGACCGAGGCACCAAGAACATCGTCACCGGCCCTCAAGGTTGCGCGTGAGCGCCGCGATCCATCCTGGCTCCACGCAGGTCGGTAACTCTATGTTCACACCGCCGACCGAGCGGACCACGATCGCCGGTGCCCGGTCCTCGGCCTCAAGGCCAAGCGCGTCCTCGTATCGGACGCGAACCGGTACCAAGCTGACATCATCCGGGACGTTCGTCCGACTCCCCGTCGGTCCGAGCCGCTTTCGCCACCAATAGACCCGCTGCGCACTCACGCCTTGCGACCGTGCGAACGCGACCACCGACTCGCCACTTCGCTCAAGCGCCAACAGCATCGAGCGTGCTTCTGCTTCCGACCATCGACGACGAGCCGGGGTTGTCCTTCGCTTCTTCGAAGTCATGGACCAGCATCGTCGCCCGTCTCCTCGTCCCCGATCTCGGAATTTCTCGGCGCTCTACCGTACGCTCACCCGCGAGGTAAAGATTCCCGCTTCACCGGTCCATGCTCTGCAACCAATTGAAGTAACGAAACTTATGGCGCTACAGGTGTGAAGACGCTGATCGAGCCCCCCAGGCGGGCAGACTCAGACCTCATGAGCCCATGCTCGCCGTCGCGGCGACGAGGCAGCTTGCGCCGAATCTCATAGGACGCCGATGCTTGATGTTTTCGATTTCGCTACCGAGCATCGCGTCGAGCAGTTTCGCCACGGGGCCGCGTTTTAGTCCGTGTTCGCGAGCGGTCCGATGTCGATCGCGACCCGCTGACCGACCAACGATCGAAGGCACAGTCCGCGCTGCGAATATCGGAATAGGGAGCGGGCGAAAGATGTAGGATGCAAAGTCGATCCGAAAGCCCGTCGATTCAAGAAGCTTGGACACAGCGCCAAGGCTATAGCGTCTGAAATGCCCAGCCCGCACATCTTCGTTCGACCACAACGCTGTGTGAGCGGGGACGGTGACGTAGACCTGGCCCATATGCCTAAGCAGGCCGCGCATCGATCGCAAGAACTCAACGTCGTCTTCGATGTGCTCGATGACGTCGAACAGACCGATCGCCGGCAAGGCATTGGGGCTGAAGCCCGCAGATTCCGTTGTGGCGCAGACCACGTGCTCAATTCCCCGCCGCTTCGCGTTCTGAGCCCCTTCCGGGCCCGGTTCGACCAGGACCACCTCGAACCCGTTTTCGGCGAGCCGGCTCGCGACGAACCCGTTACCTCCGCCCACGTCGAAGATCGGTCCACCCGTCCGCGGTGGGTGTGCCTTGATTAGCGCCAGGATGCACTCATTCCTGTGCGAGAACCAAAACGACCCATCTTCGACCGAGAAGCACGCTCCATGACCAGCTTCTGGGTATGAGAGTTTGGCGGCTTGGGAAGCAGTCCAAACGCCACTCTCATCGAGCATCAGCGATCTGCTAACCGAGCGAACATCGAACATCCTTCTCTCCTCGTCCCTCAGCAGGACGCTGACGACATTGATGATAACGACGGAGCGCACCGAGAGCCCAAGTCATCCCAAGTCCGGCCGCCATGCACATCGAAGGAAATACGACCATATTGAAGCGTGTCTCGCGTGCGCCGATGACCACCAAGACAACGGTTAGAACAACGGGTGGGGTCCATAGCAAGCTTGCACTTGCCGCGCCCGGTGTCTTCGCGGCCCCGACCCACCCAAGGAGCGCAAACGTCGCCAGTATCAAGTTGAAACCGAAGAAAACATAGACAATGGTACGTGATGAGACGGGCATGGTCTCGCTTTCGACGACGGAGAGCCTCAAGGTGCTTGTGCGTGGGCTGAGCCAATTCTTCAACGCGAGACTTATCGGGCGCCAGACGTAGAGCCGAAACGGCGCTGCGCGATAACGTGCCGCGGCGATCTCGGCAAAGGCTTCTGACATCTTGGGCGTCACTTCACCGTCGTGCGCTGCGATGTGCTCCCACAGCTTGGCGACGCTCGCCTTCTCTTCCTCGCTCAGGTAGTTCGCTTTGGGTGGGCGGTGCCAATCCACCCAGTAGAAGGGCTCATCGTACGAGTCCCGCCATGCGCGCCATCCGGGCGTAAGCATGTTCGTGTAGGGCGGGTTGGTGCCGCGTACTTGGAGCAGTACGAAAGGCTGCTCAGTCTCCTGGGCTGCAATGTAATTGCGCAGAGTCCAGCTTCCAACCACGAGAAAACTGCCGACACCCACGGCGAAGATCGCCGGAACCCCTTGCCAACGAAGCAGGCTGGCGTTGTTGGCGCGTCGCCCGATTTCGTACGCGAGCACTACACCCACCACAACGACGACCGGGGCAATATACGGGCGAGCCAGTGTCGTGAGTCCCCAAAAGAGACCCGAGATAAACGCAAGCCCAAGGCATGCACCGCGAACGCTCGAACGTGCCGCGAGCTCATGGCAAGCGAGCGCGGCGGCCAAACCAAACATGGCGAGTGATTCCGACATGAACTGGAGCGAGACCCCAGCGGCGAATGGGAGCAACGCGTACAGACCAGACGCTACGACCGCTGGCCAACGACCGTAACGTCGATTCATCGTGAACCAGATGAGGCCGATCGTTAGGACGTCGAGTACGATCTGCGCGACGGATAGCGCCATATGGTTCTTCCCCGCAATGGCCCACACGGCGGCGATGAATAGGGGATACGCCGGAACGCGACCAAAGAACGGGAGATAGGGTGCGGCCTCGGACGCAGAAAACCCATGCCCAGCCAACAGGTTTTCGGCGAGTTGGAAGTAGATGACTGTGTCGCCAGTCATTCGGGTGGATTCGCCCGCCACAAAGAGCAACACGAATCTGAAGAGAAGCCCCGCAATGGCGACTACCACGAGGTCCTTGAGGTGGGTCCCGTGCGTGCCTGCGAAGGCGGTCTGAGAAGGTCTAGCGGCGGAAGAACTCATGAACAGCGCTCACAACCCGGTCAATTTGTTCGTCCGTAATCTCGAGGAACATCGGAAGACGCAACAACGTCGCCGCGGTTCGTTCCACAACCTTCAACGTGCCGCTGCTTCGACCCCACCGCAGGCCTGCAGGTGAGTTGTGAAGCGGGACGTAGTGAAAGACGGCGGAAATGCCGCGCTCCCGCAGGAATACGAGAAGATTGTCCCGAACATCGGGCGTTTCGGTCAGAACGTAGAAGATGTGATTGTTGCCGGACGCGTAGGGCGGAACATAGGGGAGGCGGATCAACGCTTGATCCTGCAGAGGCTTTAGCCCGGCCGTGTATCGGTTAAAGATCGCTGCACGCCGGGCTTGGATTTGATCGATCGCCTCAAGCTGCGCCAGCAAGAAGGCCGACAAGACCTCCGACGGGAGGTAGGAGCCGCCGACGTCCAACCAGGTGTACTTGGCTGCTTCACCTCGAAAGAACTGCGTGCGGTTTGTCCCTTTCTCGCGGATGATCTCTGTTCGCTCAACAAAGTCCTCGCGGTTGACGAGCAAGGCCCCGCCTTCGCCGCACACGAAGTTCTTGGTGTCGTGGAAGCTGTACGCACCCAAGTCGCCGATGGTGCCGAGGGCACGGTCTTTGTACTTGGCTTCCACGCCTTGCGCCGCATCTTCGACGACGGCGATTCCGCGGCTGCGTGCGATCTTCAAGATCGGATCCATGTCGCACGCGACGCCGGCGTAGTGCACCGGGCAGATCACGCGCGTTCGATCGGTGATGGCCGCCTCGAGAAGACGTTCATCCATGTTGAGCGTGTCTTCACGAATGTCGACGAACACGGGCTTATAGCCGTGGGTGACAAACGCGTTGGCCGTGGATACGAACGTAAATCCTGGCACGATGACTTCATCGCCCGGCTCATTCCGACACAGAATGGCTGCGATCTCGAGCGCGGTTGTGCACGAGGTCGTCAGGAGAACCTTCTGAGCTGCGTATCGTCGCTCAAGGAATGCATGGCAGCGCTTGGTGAACTCACCGTCTCCGCTGAGTTTGCCGGACAATACAGCCTGGCTGATGTAGAAAAGTTCTTTTCCCACCAGGTAGGGTCGATTGAAAGGGATGCGCTCCACCCGCGAAGATCCGCATATCTCCTTTCTGCCGTCAAGCGGGGGCGTCGTGTCGCACGCCGAGAATTCTCTGGTAGGTGTCGGCGAATGCTGTGTCCCGCTCGAGAGTGAGAAGAGAGCCTCCGCGACGCGCCGGCAGCGGGCGACGAGATCCGAATCGCTCCACAGGGTCTCCAGCTCATCTAAGGCTCGGCTCATGCTTGGCTCGGCGTCGTCCGGCCACCAGGACGCGGATACGGTTGTCCGTGAGCGTCTGGGCGACATCCCCCACGCCCGCGTTGGCAACCACGGGTAGGCCACAACCGAGAACCTCGGCCATGCGGGTTGGCGAGCGCCCAAGCTCAGAGATTTGCCCGCCTGCGTAGAATATCACCGCCACGCTGTGCCGCTCGCTGTATCACCTGATGAACGCGCTGAGGGGCGACAGCCTCGATGTGGAGGCGCGCGCCGAGCTCGTTTGTGGGGTCGACGCCGGCGCGCACGCGTGTGGCGTCGTCCCGGGTGCCCTCGACGGAATAGATGCTTGGCGGAAGCTCGCCTACCCCGTGGTTGGTTAAGCAACGAACACCTAAACGGAACCAGGCTCGCCGAGAAGCGTCGACAAAAGCTTGTGGTAGCGCTCAATCCCCGAGGCGAGCGAGAAGTGTGCTTCGGTTCGGCGTCGCGCTTCCCGCAAGTCGTCGATCTTGAGCGTGGTGCTGGCGACGTAGTGCGCCCCTGCCGCGATTCCGGCCGGGGTTCCAGTGCTCAGAGTATGCCCGCAGCCTGACCGCGATATCCAGCGCGCGACATCAGCATTGCAGCCCTCGTGGAGCGGCGCGACGCCCGACGCAAAGAACTCTCCGAGTTTGGTCGGCATCGATGCGCGTTTTGCGTACGGCGTGTTGAGGACTAACAGGCCCCAATCAACCTGATGCAACCAATCGGCGATTTCCGTGTGGGGCACATTCAATGCTGTGAAGCGAGCCCTGCCGACCCCAGCATGTGCGAGTCTTGTCGTGATCTCCTCCACCTGGGACGTGAGACAGAGCAGGTGGGCGTCGTCGCGAAGCCTCGAAATCTGCAAGAAGAGTTCGATCGACTCCGTGACCCGATACGAGGCGTTGAGCGAGCCAATGAAGCCAACGACGAGTTTGCCCGCAAGCCGGTGGTGGCGAGCGGGCGCCTCTTCACCGCGTCGCAGTGAAAAAGCGTCGAAGTCAACGCACGTCGGAATGACGAGCGAAGGGCGTTCGCTCGGCCACGGGCCGAACACCCCGGTTCTGACGTCTTCGGCGCCTGCTTCGGTAAGGCTCACCGAGGCGCAACACCCCGCGAAAAGTGACCGCTCCCATTGCTTGCCGGCGCGGTATCGTCTGTCCCCGACGAACCAGCGGCCGGACTCTCGCCGCTCGTCGACCCAGTAGCCGCGGAAATCGAATATGTACGGCACCCCGGTGATGGACTTGGCGGCCAGCGCCACGCTTGCCGCCATATATCCACGGGCATGAATGAGCCGAACATCTCCTCTCTTGATCCGCTGGAGGACCGCGGCCAGCGCGCGCGCGAGGTTCGATGCGATATTACGCGCACTGCCATCGAGATAGCGGATGGGGATCCAATCGATGCCGACGGCCTCGAGTTCAGACTTAACCTCGGCGAGGCGATTCAATTGCGCGAGATCGCGCGCCCTCTCGAGAGAAACCAAGGCATAACGAACATGGGCCTTCGACAGACCACGAAGCAGGCGAAAGACCTGCGAGTATCCGAGCGGTTCAAGGATCCCCGTGAAACTCAGGTAGAGGACACGGTCTCTAGGTATCTGGATTTTCAGGATTGACTCACCTTCTCGAAGATCTCGACATAGCGGCCGACGGCGCTCGCGACGGAATAGTCCGAGAGTATCCGAGCTCGACCCGCCACACCCATCGTGGAAGCAACCTTTGGTGTCAAAACTCGCCTGCGTTGATCGGCGCGCGTTTGTGTCCTGCGCCTTGGGGCGCGTCGAGTTCTCTGGCCGACGAGGAATGGCGTACCGTCGAGGTCGAGTTTGAACAAAGCCGCTCGATGGCGCTCACCTGACGTGCCACATAGGCCTCCTCAGAATAGAGCTCCATGACGCGCTGACGTGCTGCCTTTCCGAAGGCAGCCGACGACGCACCACGCGCGTCGAACACCACTTCCAGGAGTGCGCTGAGACGTTGAACATCGTGGGCCGGATACAGGTAGCCCGTTACGCCAGGGACGACGATTTCTTTGCAGCCGCGAATGCGCGTCGCGATCGACGGAAGCTCCATCGACATCGCCTCGAGCAAGGCGCGTGGCATGCCCTCTCGATATGAGGGCAGGACGAACACATCGCAGCACGCGAGGTAACGCTCAACCACGTTGGTGAGGCCCGTGATTTGAACGGCGCCTGTGAGATTGCGCTCTGACACCTCGCGTAGGAACTCATCCTGAAATGGAGAGATGTCCTGGTCGATGTTCCCGCCAATAATCATCAACTCGGCTTCGGGGTGGGCGTCGTGAAACGGATGAAACGCACGCAAGAGATCCGTGAATCCCTTGCCGCGAACGATTCGACCCAATGCGGCCACGCGAAATCGCCATGGCTGAAGACCCAGTTCGGCTTCGACCTCCGTCCGCTCGAATCTTGGTGAGAAACGCGTGGTGTCGATACCGTTCCCGATGTTAAGAATCTCTGCTGGCTTGATGAAGCCAAGCTTTGTTGCGAGCTCCGAATCCTCGCGGCTCTGACTCAGCGTAAAATCCGTGATCTGAGCCAGCGCAGCCTCGAGGGCGATGGTGCATCCCCGCAAAGGCACGGGTTGTGCGTCGTGAAAATAGAAGCCGTGGGCTGTGTACAGATTGACCGGAACGCGTTCTCGCCATGCGGCGATGCGCCCCACGATGCTCGCGTTTCGGTTGTGGCTATTGACACACGCGAAAGCGCGCTCGCGAATGATCGTTCGAACCGCTCGGATAGCACGGCCGAATTCCAGCAAAGACGAGTGCCGCGGGAAGCGTACTTGATGGACCAAGACGCCGTCACCGAGCAGAGAGAAATCTGCCTGATAGCCCTCGCAGACGCATTCGACTTCATGCCCCCGCGCGATCAACGAACGCACCAAGGGGGCTAGAAACCTCGTCAGGTAGAAGTCGGTGTTGCAAACCTGCAGGATCCTGGCCAAGGTCTTGCCCTCAAAAGTCGCCGAAAGTTTGCGCGATTACCGAACGTACGCTGTGACAAAGTAGTCGCGCGCGATGGGCTCAACCGTTAGCCTCGTGACGGGGAGCCCAGCGAAACAGGCGCGGACCTGGGCTTCCGAATACATGTAGAGGTCGCAGCGCGCCTTGTATCGGAGTTTTCGTTGCCAAGCGAGAATGCCGCCTTCGGCCGGGAAGCTAAAAAACGCCTTCTCGCCCGTGATCTTGAGGATCTTCTCCACAATGCTTCGCGGGTCGGCCATATAATCCATGAAGCCCATGACGACCGCATAGTCGAAGACCTGATCGGACGGGAAATGATCGAAGTCGATCAACTTGAACTCGCACCGGTCCGTTACGTGCGCGCGCTCGGCAGCACGGGTCGCAATCTCGATCATATTGGGCGCGAAATCGACGCCAAGGACATGCCTTGCGCCTCGCTCGGCGAGCGCCACTGAATAGTGTCCGGGTCCGGATCCGACGTCGATGACTGTCTTCCCGGCGGCAGGCTCGGCGCCCCGCAGCGTGCGCTGATACCGAAGCTTCATGCTTCGCCGGAAGATCGTGTTGATCACGCGATTCGCGGGTGTGTTCTTGTTCCCGTAGATATCGTTGAATTCGCGTGCGTAGCGATCGAAGAACTCGGAAGTGCGTTCTGATGCAGCTGATGTATTCACTGTTGTTTCTCCTGAGGTGCCGGAACCGAGGCGAAGCTGTCCGCATAGGCGCCGAACGTCCGAAAGCTGAAGTCTTTCATGAGCCGATCGATCTTTGATCGCGTGGTGCGAAGTCCCACGTAGCTCTTGAAATGCCGATTGAGACCCATCTTGAGTTTAGGTTGGCCGGGGTCGATTTCCCGCGGATGCACGTAGAAGGTCACCGGACTGCCTTCTCGCAACAACCGAGCTGTCATCTCGTTGATGACGCGGTAAGGGAAGAGTCGGAGATAGCCGCCGCCGAAAAAACACATCGGACGACCAAGGAGCGGAACCGGTACAACCGAGATCGGAACCTCAACAATCCGGCCGTAGGATGATTCCACGACGTAGGGACGGCGATGGGTCGCGTTGGCCAGTCCGCCGTGGCCGCGCGGCGCGGGGAAGACCGATGAATCGTAGCTGTAGCCGGCCTTGGCGATGAGATCAAAGAACCACGGCGTGGCCTCGGTGACCGAGAACCCCGGGCATCGATAGCCCGACACCGCTTTCCCAACTGCGTCCTCGATGATCGACTTCGCCTCGGAGATGTCCGCGAAGAAGTCATTGGGCGTCATGGAATACACGAGCTGGTGAGAGAGCCCGTGGGAAGCAATTTCGTGGCCACGCCCAGCGGCGTCGCGAAGGAGGTTCGGAAATCTCTTGGCGACCCAGCCCAAAAAGAAGCAGGTCACTTTGGCGCCATGCTCATCGAACAGATCGAGCAGATTCCGAAAATTGGCTTCGACCCGCGATGGCAATTGATCCCATTCTGCGAGATTCGGGCTGCTGGGCAAATCCAGGATGTGGAACCAATCCTCGACATCCACCGAGAACAGACAACTGGCCGAGGGCGGTGTCGAGGCCTCGTATCCAACATCCTGAGCCATCACTCTGCGGGCCAACCGACGGCCGAAGCTAGACGTGGCCGCTTGCCTTGTCAAGCAAGGGCCCGTCGCTTCAGCGGCGCATCTTGTGGCTGGACAAAGCACTTCGGGTGTCGAAATCGAACTGCGTGCGAACGGCGATCAAGAACCTTCTGTTACCTCCTGCGAGTCTCCTTGTCGGAATGCTCGCGACGATGACCGCCGGCTCATTTTTCGGGCGCGCACCCACGAGCGCCGAGTGGGCCTTTCTGTTCGCGCTTTGGTGCTCGTCGTGCCCCTGGTGTGCCTACGTCTTGGCGAGGCTTGTGGAGCGCCGGATCGCGCCGGTTGCTCTGGCCAATATCCTGACGCCCTCGGCGACGTCGACCACCTCAGCGACGTCGACCACCTCAGCGACGTCGATCCCGCCGCGCGATCAAGCGGGCGTGCCTCGCGGGCGAAACGTCGCCCGTGAAGATGCCTGTGCACGTGGGCAAAGAACGGCCATCGTCGTGCCCGGACGAGGCTATCGCCGGATTGCGCCTGAATACGGTGATGGACCCGCACTCGAACCAGACGCACTGGAGCGTGTCTACTACGCCGCCTTTCTGCACCGCAGGACTTCGTGGCCGGTCCTGGTCACGGGCGGAGATCCGAATCATGGTGGGTACACTGAAGCCGCCGTCATGAAGGCTGTCCTCGAAGACGCTCTGGGAACGCCTGTATCATGGGTTGAAACGAAAGCTCGAAACACCGCTGAGAACGCCGCTCTGTGCGCCGAGATTCTGCGGACGGCGGGGGTCGAGCGCGTTGCGCTCGTTTGCCAGGCTTCGGAGATGCTGCGGGCCGCTTGGCTCTTTCGTCGTGCGGGTGTTCAGGTGCTGCCCGCGCCCTTTGGATTTCGTTGCTGCACCAAGCCGCGTCTTGTCGTCGGGCTTCTCCCTGCGGCCGAGGCCGCCTCGACCTCAAGCCTGATTGTGTACGAGTTGCTCGGGCTCTTCTCGGCGGTTCTTCGTGGCCGAATGCGCGGGCGCTGACCTTCGCGAAGGGAGCGTTCGCGCGTTGAAGCGCGAGGCGTAGAAACCCGAGGCAAAGACGAAGATGATAAGGGCGGCATGCGCGCGGTGACGATAGGCGGTGCCCGCGTTTCCTTCGATGAGTCCGTAGGAGAGGATAAGCGCCCAAACAACGAAGACGGGGAGCGCGTGGTGGGCGAAGTCCGTGCGTAGGCCGTTCCACATCGCTCGGAGCGCGGCGACCAGGATGAAGTACCATACGAACGATTCGGTGCATGCCATCGCTTCGCGCCAGCTCTTGATCGCCCAAGGGAACGGCTCGAGAAGGAAGCATACAATGCCTCGCGGGAGGTAGCTTAGCGCGCCGCTCACAGTCGATACGTCTGCGTAGTCGTAGGAAGATCCTCCGCCCAAGAGTCCGGTGCGGGAGCGCTGGAGAGCTTCCAGTTGCGATTCGAGTCGGAGTTCGCCGCTCAAGTATCCGGCACGATAGAGCAGATAGCAGACGAGGCCCATCATCGCGAGCGAGGCGACCGCCGCTGGGATTTGCTTCATACGGATCACGAGATACGAAGCGGCGAGTCCGAGGACCACGACGGGTATGAGATAGCCGCGAATGAACCAGAGACTGCCGAGGAACAGCACGAAGCTTGCGCAGCGCACCATGGTTGGGCCTTGTATTCGAATGAGCTGTGCGCTGGCCAAGGCACCGCCGAGAAAAAAGAAGCTCCAGGATTCGCGAAGATTGATGCTCGTCCAAAGCACATGAGACGGCCACAGCGCGGCAAAAGCCAGAGTGATTTGTGCTGCGCGTGGTCCGTACGCAACAAGCGCGAGCCGTCCGAAGCAGGCGACGGCAAGCGTTGCGACGCAAGCGTTGATGAGTCCCATGACCACCGGCAGCAGGTCATCGGCTCCGAGGTAGGCCATCGCCGCGTTCGTGAGTTGATGGATCGATCGAGGATGATAGCTTGGAAGACCTTCGAACGAGAACGGGATGTGGCTGTGCCACGAAGCAGCCATGAGGCGCCCGACAATTGCGTACCACGCGCTGTCGGGGGCCACCTGTCGATTGAAGTCTGTCAAGTTGAAGACGAACGCGCCGACAACTCGGACGCACAGCGCAATGAGAAGCCAGAATTGGAAGGTTGCGCGCGTGTTGGGATTGGTGCGGACTTCTTCGGCTTCGGATGGTACGCGTGAAGTATCCGATGCAGTGCTTGGCGCGTGTTGCCGAATGGCTAGAGGCCTCGGTTCGTTGCGGCGCTCACGAAGCACGGCCGCACCCCCGAGGAGAATGACGAACCCAAACATGCCGGCCGCGAGCATTTCGACGCCGGCGCCATATCCGAGCAGCGCCGCACACAAGATGGCTAGCGTCGGAAATAACCACGTGCGCATCATCTCGATGACCCTCGGAGCCTGGCGAGCGCAGACCACCAAGCGGACCCCACACTACGGGGTTGTCTGCGGCAGTCATGCGGCATGCTGACTCACGGCTTCAAACAGTCGAAGGTAGCGATCGAGGACGCTCGTGACCGAATAGCGCTCCTCGACGAGCGCGCGTCCCGTCTTCCCCATCTCCTCGCGCTGGGATCTGTCGTGGAGCAGCGTCTCGATGGCCGCTTCCCATGCCTCGGCCTCTCTCACGAGGAGTCCGGCGCCCGTTCCCTCGAGGATTTCGATGTTGGCCCCGACCGCTGAGGCGACAACGGGGCAGGATGTTGCGAGGTTCAGCAGCATCTTGAACCCACACTTGCCGCGGGTGAGGGCTGTGTCGACAAGCGGCATGATCCCGATATCGAATGACTGAAGGTGCGTGAGCTCAGAATCCGGCGACCAGCGGAGCTGTTCGACCTGAGGCACGCCCACGAGATCTGGGAAGTCTACGTTCGAGACGACCCGGAAGATGACGTTGCGGTGACGTTCCAGGATCCGCCTAATCCCGGGCAGCGCGATCTGCAAGAATCGGAAATTGCTCGGCGTCCCCATCCATCCGATCACGAGCGATTCGGCTGTTCGTCGGGTCCGCGACGGCGTGTAGTGTGCGGTGTCAACGACTGTGGGGATGAGCAATGTCTTTTCGGCCGCATTTGCACGCGCAGCCAAGAAGGAATTCCCCGCAACCACTCGTGCGCACTTCGCGACAACACGATCGAACGCGCGCGCGCGCAGTGGGCTCGCTTTTCCGGTTGGGCCAAGATAGATGGCGTCGTCGAAATCGAGGATGGCTCGGGGATTGCGATGCATGGCGATCGATTCGAAGAACGCGCTTTCTGCAATCGCGAGCTTCTGAAAGAAGACGAAATCGAAACGCGATGCGTCGAACCCTCCGAGACCCCGCTTGAGGCGGCATACGAGCTTGTATGGGCGGCCGACGGTCGTTGACGCCCATCGTCCGTATTCATGCCCGTACGCTTGTCTCACGGTGCATTCGATCCCATGCCTCCGAAAATAGGGAAGGAACTGGCCTACCCGATACCGGGTTGACGGAATGTCGGCGCCAGCCACGAGGAAGAGCCCCTTTAGGCCTGGTCCCGCCGACCCCCGAACTTGATTAAGGTGGGACATCATTTGCCGCTACAGGCTTCCTCGGCTCACGTCTCGGCGCTTTTCTCTTCCGCGCCGTATCCATACCGATGACTGTAGTAGTAGTAGTGCGAATACCCGTATGAGCCGTGTTCGAGGTCGATGTCGTTGAGCACGCATCCGAGCAAGCTCGCGTTGACGCTGCCAAGTTGGCGTCGCGCGCGACGAACACCATCCTTTGCGGTTGTTCCGACCTTCGCGACAAGCAGAGTTCCATCCACAATCTGAGACAAGATCACTGAGTCGGTCACTGCGTTCACCGGTGGGGAGTCAAAGATGACACGGTCGTACATCGAACAGAGCGTCTCGACGAGCTCCGTGAAGTGACTCGAATGAAGAAGCTCCGCCGGGTTGGGTGGAAGGGGTCCGCAGGGCAAGATATCCATCCCCACGACGCCGGTCGGCCGAATCACCTCTTCGACGGACGCTGCTTTCAATAGAACCGTGGTGACGCCCGTTTCGCTGGAGACGGAAAAGACACGATGGAGCCGTGGCCGTCTCAGGTCTGTATCGACGAGCAGAACGCGTTGCCCAGCCTGCGCCATGACCAGTGCGAGGTTCGTGGCCACGGTCGACTTGCCTTCCGAAGGCCCGGGACTCGTCACCAGGATCTTCTTCAAAGGCTTGTCTGTGCCCATGAACAAGATGTTCGTACGAATTGAACGCAGGCATTCGGCGAGAGAACTCTTTGGACTTCGCACGAGGTAGAGATCTCGGGTGAGCTGAGTTTCGCCTGCCGTCTCCGCCTTCTCGTGGATGCTTGGAACGATTCCAAGAAAGGTGAGGCCCAGCAGCTCTTCGATGTCCGCTTGCGAACGGACTGTCGTGTCGAGCATGACGCTGGCGATCGCGATCATCAAGCCAAGGGCCAAGCCCGCGAGCAATCCGAGCGCTGAGTTCTTGACGATGGAAGGCCGGATCGGCGCTGGATTGGGTTCGGCGTTCTCGAAGATCTCGACGAAGTTCGACTTGAGGCGTCCCGACAGGTCCGCGTCGGTTTGACGCTTCTGTAGGGCTGCCAACCGCGTCTTCGTTGTTTCGTTGTCGGCCGCGAGTGTGTTGTATTCGGCCACGAGCTCCTCGAGTTCTCGGGCGGCGGTACGTTCGACGTCGAGCGCCGCGTTGATGCCGGCCTCGGTCGACTCGAGCGCTTTGATTTCGTTGTCGTTCGTTTCGACGACGATGCTGAGTTCGGCCTCGATGAGGCGTCGCACCTCCCCGATCTGATCGTCGATCGCTTTCATGGTGTCGTGCTTTGGGCCGTATCGGCTCGCGATTTGTGCCCGCTGGCTGGCTAGATCGACGAGTTTTCCCCGCAGCCCCGCGATCACCGGATTGCTTGCGATTTCCGGAACTGAGGCCTGGGTGCCATCCTTCTGCGCAAGCTCGGCCTGCAGAATCTTCCGCTTGGCACGAAGCCTGATCAGCGATGTTCTCACGTCCACCAGCTCTTCGTTGAGGCGAGCAAGCTTTGCACTGTTCATATTTTTCCGGTCATTCACCGAAATCTGATTCGCCCGGCGGAACTCTGCGAGCTTCGCTTCGGATGCTTCGAGCGCCTTCGAGAACTCAGCGACCTGCTGGTCCAGCCATCGGTGGGCTTCAAGGGTTGCACCTAGTCGGCGGTCGAGCGCGTGGGTCTTATAGGCTTGTGCGACACCGTTGGCGATCTCTGCGGCACGGTTGGGATCGTAGTCTTCCACGATGAGCCGAACAATGCGGCTTCCCCGCTGCGGCACAACCTCGAGCTGACGCTCGAGCACTCCGGCCGCGGCGTCAAGGACGTCGGCATGATCTTGAGGATTGATGCCGTAGTCAGCCAGGAAACGAGCATTCTTCTCGAGCCCCAGTGTTGCGGCGGCGCTGAGTAGAACTGGGCGACTGCGAATGATCCGATACTGAGTATTGGAGAAAAGCGCTTCAGCGCGCGAGAGTTCTGAGATGCCTTCAAATCCGACTGGGTTGTCGATCACCTTCGGCATGATCGGTTCGATCATGACCGACGCGGCCGCCGAGTAGACCTTCTTCTGGCGCATGGACCCTGTGCCCACTGCGGCGCCCACGACGACGGTGGAAGCGAGAATCAGCCACTTGCGATGGGTGATTGCGCGTAGGATTTCACTAGGTTGTACCCCGAG
Source organism: Deltaproteobacteria bacterium (assembly GCA_016713425.1). GTDB lineage: Bacteria > Myxococcota > Kuafuiibacteriia > Kuafuiibacteriales > Kuafuiibacteriaceae > JADJPE01. Next base: position 1,752,028 of record JADJPE010000005.1, read on the forward strand.
CCCGGACTCCCGGCCTTGGTCTTGGAGTTGTGTTGACACGTTGTTGTCCTTCTCGCCTTAAAAGAGGGCCTCGGGAACATTGACGATGTCGCCCGGTTCCAGCTCGAAGTTTGGGGCCTTGCCCTCTCCGATGTCTCCAGCTCTTACATGGAAGACCTCCTCTTCATCGCCCACCGTTCGCGTGACACGAACACTGTTCGCAGAGGAGAGCCTCGTGAAGCCGCCGGCCTTGGTGATGGCCTCGATGATGGTCATTCCGGGGCGGAAATCGAACGTGCCCGACTGCTTCACCTGTCCGAGGACGTGGACCTTGAGCGAGTTCCGCTCCCGAACGAGAAGCGTGACAAACGGATCCTTCAGAAATCCGTTTCCGAGCGCGGTCCGGATGGTGTCGGCCGCTGCCTCGGGCGCTTTGCCCGCGATCACCACCCGCCCGACGAGCGGAAAAACAATGCTCCCGTCGGCCGCGATCGCGTAGGTTCCGTTGAGTTCGTTCTCACGGAAGACTCGCACATCGACCAGATCGCCTGGCGCGAGTTGATCGACGGGCGGCTTCTCAGCGACATTGGCGTCCAATGAAGGTGAAGGTGTGACCTGGCCGGCCGTCGCGCATCCCAAGCTTTCGGTTAGACATACGACCAGGAGCATCAATCTGTTGAATTGCAACACGGACTCCCATGCTCTGTGCCGCCGGACGACACAGTCGTTCACGGTCGCTGACTCGGTACTTCTGGTCTGGGGCATACGGCAAGCGTTTTTTTTGGCGACCCGCACCTCTTGATTTCAAGTTCGAAGTCGGCACTTGTCTCCACGAAGCCTTGCGTCTTGCCTATCTGACAACGGAGTATCCGAAAGTTAGCCACACCTTCATTCGCCGCGAGATCGCCGAGCTCGAACGGCGTGGTTTGCCAATACTCAGGCTCGCGATTCGCAGTCCGGGAGGGGCGATCGCTGACCCCGCAGATATTGCGGAGGCGGCAAGAACGACCCATTGCCTTGAGCTTCCGCGTCGTGAGTTTGCGCGTCGATCACTCGAAGTCTTCGCACGCAATCCATTGTTGTGGGCACGTGCGACTGAGATGGCTGTGGCCATGTCGAGACGAAGCGAACGGGGTCTTGCGCGTCACGCGGCCTATCTTGCGGAAGCGGCTGTTTTGCTGCGCAGGCTGGAACAGGAGCGCATAGATCATGTGCACGTGCATTTCGGAACGAATGCGGCGGCGGTGGCGCGGCTCATGCGCTGTCTTGGTGGTCCGACCTACAGCGTGACGATTCATGGGCCCGATGAGTTTGATGCGCCGATCGGTTTCAGCCTTGGGGCGAAGGTCGAGGATGCGGCGTTCGTTTGTGCGATCAGTGACTACGCCTCGGCTCAGCTCCGGCGCTGGGTTGGACCGGCGCACTGGGACAAGATCCACGTCGTCCACTGTACCGTCGGCGATGCATTCTTGAATACCCAGCACATTGTGGATCCGGACTCGAAGCTGCTGGTTTCGGTGGGTCGCCTATCGGCGCAGAAAGGCCAGTTGCTGTTGGTGGACGCCCTCGACCAGGCGTTGCGAGCCGGTGTCGATGCACGACTCGTCCTGGTTGGGGACGGGGAGTTGAGGGGCGTGATCGAGGAGCGGATCCGCCTGCTTGGTCTGGTGGACCGGATCGAAATCACGGGCTGGGTCGATGAAGCGACGATCCGAGAATATATTCGCCGATCCCGGGCGCTCGTGTTGCCGAGTTTTGCCGAGGGATTGCCGGTCGTTATCATGGAGGCCATGGCGATGGGGCGTCCCGTCGTCAGCACGATGATCGCCGGCATTCCTGAGCTGGTGAAGCCGGGCGAGAACGGCTGGCTGGTGACATCAGGCAGGGTGGACGAGGTTGCGGGCGCTATCTGCGAGGTGATGAAAGTGCCTGCCGATATGCTCGACAACATGGGCAAACGAGGCCGCGATCGCGTCCGTCGGTATCACCATACGGAGACCGAAGTCGGCAAGCTCGAGGCCCTGTTTCGGCAGTACGTGCATGCGCAGCTCGGCTGAGTACGCGTTCGTCGAAGGCCAACCTTGGCTCTCGGGATGGATGAAGATTACTTGGCGGCGTGGAAGTTCGTAGCTCGGCGCGCTGGGTTCGTGACAAGACGATCATTGGAGATGTGCTTCGCACGCCTTGGCGTGCCCTTCGAGGTCTTGGGGTTCGTCTTCCGCGGACTCTTTATCAGCATCTCGGTTCGCGCGGGATCTTCAGCGTTTCAATCCCCGGCGGCGGTCAGTTTCGATGGCGCTCCTACGGTCACGTGGTTGAAAACTGCGTCTATTGGGATGGACTCCAAGGTTACGAGCCTGAGTCGGTGGAGCCATGGGTTGCGCTCGCTCGGCGCGCCCGCGTTGTGCTGGACATAGGGGCGAACACGGGATACTTCGCCTTGCTGGCCGCGGCGGCATCCGAGGGCGCTGCGGTGTACGCCTTCGAACCGGTTTCGCGCGTTGCTGCCAAGCTGCGGGCGAACGCGGAATTGAATCCGAATCTCAAGATCGAGATTGTCGAGAAGGCGGTGGGCGCCGAAACAGGATTGGCGCCCATCTTTGATCCGGGTGGCGTGCATTGTTACTCCGCCAGCCTGGATGGCGCATTCCTGAAGGGAGAAAAGGAGAGCTACTCGGTTTCCGTCGTTCGGGTGGACGACTTCCTGTCGGAGCGTGGGGTGAGGAACGTGGATCTCGTCAAGCTCGACGTTGAGGGCCTGGAGGATTCAGCCCTTGATGGTATGCAGGAACTCTTACGGACGTCGCGGCCTGCCCTGATGATCGAGGTTCTTCAGCGTTCCAAAGATCGGCTGCTTCAGCAGCTTCAGGAGCTGGTTTCTGCGGGCTACGGGTACTACCTGTTGAATCATGGATCTATGGTTCGACTTGAGCGTGTAGAACGTGCCGGTCGTGCTCGAAATGTCTTGCTCTGCCCGCCCGAGCGCCTATGCGACGAAATCAAGGCAAGGATCTCCGTGTCGCGTGCATCGTGAATTGGCGCACGGGGTGGTCGAGAGCTTGTACCCCGGTCTTTAAGCCGCCAGCAGTGCGAGTTCATCCGCCGCTTGCTCGTTCCTGGAGAAGCACACGGTCGTGCACTCGGGCTTTGTGATTAGTACAGCGCGCTTCGAAGCGAGGCGGACCTCGATGAGATGAGGACGACGGGTCGTTTCGAGGCGTTAGGTGAGTCGGATCTGAAGCTTTTTGCTCGACAGGCCGAGCATGGCCAATCCGAGGAGCGCATACGCGCCGGGTGCGAGAACGGGCGGGGCGTGGAGCGAGAGGGCTTCGACGAAGTTTTCCCAGGTGAATCCGGCTTCGCTGACGGCGCTCATGAGTGGCGCTCCGTGGAGGATTGTGCCGACGACGCCCACGACGATGGATAGGCTGCCAAAGATGATGAGGATGCCGCTCATCAGTCGTTCGGACCCGACCAGCGAGGCAGCGATCAGGAGGATGCCCGCCGCACCGGCGAAGCCGACCGGTACCCACTGGCTCGCGTGTCCACCGCTTCCGCTGACGAAGTGCGCGATCGCGACGTCGAGGCCGAGACCTGGATATAGGCTTCCAAGCACGAACGCGAGCGCGCGCTTTGTTCCCCATGCTTCGAGTTTGGCGAGCAGGCCCCGGTTTCCGCTTCCCATGACGTTCCGACTACGGAGCTTCGGGCTGCGTGTTACGGTTGGCAACCCGTCAGTTGTCCATCGATGACGCTGTCGACGGGACGACGTCCATCGATGCTGGTCACAGTGTTGTCGGTGGTCAGCCGGCAGTCAGAGGGGCGGTGGGGGTATGATGACTGGCGGGATGATCTCGTCGGAGACCATCATGAGCAAGAGGTCGGCGAAGAACTTGGTGGCCCAGTTCGGGTACTCGAAGCGTGAGTATCGGCCCCAGAGCGGGACGGAGCCGGCGAGACTTCCGTCTTCGGGGCCGCCGGTTCCACTGACGGCGTGGTTGCGCTTCAAGAAGCGCAGCGCGCGCTCGACCGCGCTCGACCAGCGACCTTCGACGCCGATCTGATCGAGACGTCGCCAAACGAGTGCGGTTTGGGCGAGGCCGGTGAGACAGCAGTAGTCGCCTTGTGGGCGCCATCCGCCGCCGAATTCGCCAGCCAGGAAGCCGTCTTCGCGTTGCGCTTCTACCAGGGCATTGGCTGCGACGCGTGCGATCTCGATATACTTCTCCTGCCCGAGCAGGATGCCGGCTTCGAGGAAGCCGCGCATGGCGTACGCGATCGTGTGCGTGAACGGGTTGTCGCCGGAGCGAAATCCGTTCGAGCGAAACCAACCCGAGGTTGTGACCTGACCTTCCGCCCAGGACAAAGCGAGGCGGCAGCCGTCGATGAGCGCCGTATCGCCGGTGAGGATTCCGGTGCGAAGCAACGCCCACGCGGCACGCGTGTTGTACGTATGAGGAATGTTGTTGTGCGTGCTTCGGCGCCAGCATCCGTCTGGATCTTGTTTCTCGAGCATCCATTGGCCAGCGCGGTGGGCCGCTTCGAGATAGGTCGACGAGGACGACGGCGAGGACGACGGCGAGGGCATCGATGACGGGCCCCCGAACTCCAGATGACCAGCGATGAGGCCATGCATGATCTGCCCGGTGTTGAAGATGACGGGTTCGCTGCCCGACTCCCCGAAGTGTCCCGGAAAGGCACCGCTTTCGCACTGAATCGAGAGTTCCCAATCCAAGATACGTCGGGCGCGCAACCGCAGTGTCTCTCGATTGAGGACGCGTGCCGCGGCGAGCCAAGTCTCCACGATGTAGCCACTCGTTTCTGGGTAGCTCGGCAGCCAGCCGTCGGCGAAGGTCCATCCGGCCGACACGCCGCCGGCGTCGACTTCTCCGTTGCGGATGTCCTGAGCGCGAATCAGCCATTCGATGGCGGCTTCGAGATGGATGTGGTTCGGACGTTCGGGTTGAGACGACGGGCGAGCGAGGTCTCGGGTGAGGACCCGCCAATGCCTCCACGACTGGATCTTCACTTGAGCGTTAAGCATTGCCCTCATGCGAGAAAGTTTCATGAATTCCTGCCGTCCCTGGGCGATCAATGACCGCGCAACACGCTTTCGTATACCGCGCCGTATCGTCGGACGGATACGTCCCAGTTTCGCTCAGTCTCCACGAATCGACGTCCGGCGGCGGCCATGGCCGGCCATGCTTCCTGGTGGGCGAGTGCCTGGAGAACTCGCTGTGCGAGCGCGTGGCTGCTGTCGGCGGCGAAAAGGTAGCCGGTGATGCCGTCGCGAATGAGCTCTTGGTGACCTCCGACGTTGGACGCGACCAATATCTTGCCTTGCGCCATCGCTTCGAGTGGCTTGAGTGGCGTGACGAGTTCGGTCAGGCGGATCGAGTGCCGAGGATAGACCAAGAGATCGACGAGGTTGTAGTACAGCGAAACTTTGTGGTGGGGAACGCGTCCCGTGAAGATCATCTTGTCCGCGACGCCGATCTGCTCGGCTTCGGCACGCCAAGCAGCTTCCGCTGAGCCTCCGCCGACCATGAGCACGCGCACGTCGGGCGCGGCGGCGAGGATCTCAGGCAGAGCTCGAACAAGGAGGTCGAGTCCCTCGTAGGCGTAGAAAGAACCGATGAATCCGAGGACTCGACAGCCGTCCAGGCCGAGCTCCCGCCGCAGACGACTGGCTTCTGATGCGGGACCTTCTGATGCGAGACCTTCTGATGCGGGACCTTCTGATGCGGGACCTTCTGATGCGGGACCTTCTGATGCGGGACCTTCTGACGTGGGACCTTCTGACGTGGGACCTTCTGATGTGGGACCTTCTGATGCGGAGCCTCTGGCTACGGAACGATCGGGTGAGGCGCCGAAAAGTGAGGCGCCCACGGGTGCAGAGGCGCGCGGAGGCCTCATCGAGAAGGCTCGGATGTCCACGGCGTTCGGAATGACGGTGACCTTGGAGCTCGAAATGCCGCGCGCGATGATGTCGTTGCGCAAACCTTCGCAGATCGTCGTGATGTGGTCGGCGCGTCGAATGGCCAACGTTTCGAGGTTGCGCGTGGCGCGATAGCGGACATCGCCATCTTCTGTGGTTCCGTGGTCGACGGCTGCGTCTTCCCAGAAGGCACGAATCTCGTAGACCACCGGGATATGAAGCTTGCGTCCAACCCAAAGCGTCGGGATGGCGTTGAGCACGGGTGAGTGTACGTGCAGGATGTCGGGTCGAATCGAACACGCGACCTCAGACAGCCGACGGGCCAGCGCGCGCATGAGCCCGAGCTCTCGGAGGCCGCTCCTTGTCCTCGGATCGTACAGCGTGCGGAAGAAGTCGAGATCGCCGACCATCTCTGTCGCCTTCTCGCTGTGCCCTTGTTTCGGACTGGTTAGATGATAGGTCCTCCAGCCGAGTGCACGCTGGGCGCGCAGAATGGCCTCGGTCCGGAACGAATAGCCGCTGTGTAGTGGAATCGAATGGTCGAGGACGTGGAGCACCCGGAGTCCAGGCAAGAGCGCGGGCTGGGGGGCGGGGGGCTCGATCTCCGCGCTCGTGTTGCGGCTGACGCTGCGGCTGACGCCGCGGCTGGTGTCGGCGAGCGTACCTCTCGATCTTTCTGGAAGCCCTTCGGGTGGTAGCCCTGCCGCATCCGGATCGTCGATGCTGTTGTTTCCCCTCATGCCATTATCCACGGCTGTCCCCCGCCTCCATCTTAAGTCGAGCCAGCGCCTCGAGGAAAGGCCGCTGAGGTGTGGCGAGGTGAGGCAACATGCGGCGCTCGTGATATGGCGGATGCCGTGAACACGAACTCCGACGCCCGCCCAGACTCCGACTCCGGCTCCGGCTCCGGCTCCGGCTCCGGCTGTGCCTCCGACTCCGACCCCGACCGGGTCCTGGTGCTCGACTTTGGGTCGCAGTACACCCAGCTCATCGCGCGCCGCATCCGCGAGCAACGGGTGTACTCCGAGATCTGGCCCTGTACGAAGACGCTGGCTGAAATCTCCGCCTTCCGGCCGCGGGCGATTGTCTTGTCGGGCGGTCCGAGCAGCGTACATGACGAGGGATCGCCGTCGATCGATCCCGGGATCTTCGAACTGGGCGTACCGATTCTGGGGATCTGTTACGGTCTTCAGCTCATGTGCCATCTCTTGGGTGGCCGCGTGACGCGTTCGCCCGCGCACGAATATGGGCGCGCGGAAATCCAGCACGTCGCGGAGGAGAGCATACTATCTGGCTTCGACGCCAACGAGAGTCTCTCCGTCTGGATGTCGCACGGCGACCTCGTCGAGAAGATACCACCGTCGTTCGAAGTCCTGGGCCGGTCGAAGAACTGCCCATACGCGATCGTCATGGAACGCGCGCGGAAGATCTATGGGCTCCAGTTCCATCCCGAGGTCGTACACACGCATCGTGGTCGCGATATTCTCGCCAATTTTCTCTTTCGCATCGCGAAGGTGCACGCCAACTGGACGATGGGCAGCTTCATCGAGCGCGAGGTGGCCGAGGTTCGCGATCGCGTGGGTCAAGACAGCGTCATCTGTGGTCTGTCCGGTGGCGTCGATTCGTCGGTGGTCACGGCGCTCCTTCACCGTGCGCTCGGTGACCAGTTGATACCGGTTTTCGTGAACAATGGTTTGCTTCGCGAGGGTGAGGCGGAGCAAGTACAGTCGTTGTTTCGTGACCGGCTCGGCGTGAACCTTCGATACGTCGATGCGACGGACGAATTCCTGAGGGCGCTCGACGGCGTGGTCGACCCGGAGCAGAAGCGGAAGACGATCGGACGGGTGTTTGTCGAGGTCTTCGAGCGGGCCGCGAAAGAAGCGGGACCGAACGCAAAGTGGCTAGCCCAAGGAACGCTCTATCCCGATGTCATCGAGTCCGTGTCCTTCAAGGGACCGAGCGCGACCATCAAGAGCCATCACAACGTCGGCGGACTCCCAGAGCGCATGCATCTGAAGCTGATCGAGCCTCTGCGTGAGCTCTTCAAGGATGAGGTGAGGATTCTTGGCCGCGAACTCGGGCTCCCCGACGATGTCGTGAACCGCCAACCTTTTCCCGGGCCTGGGCTGGCCGTGCGTGTCCTGGGGCCAATCACACGTGACAAGCTAGAGGTCCTTCGCGGTGCTGACCGCATCGTCTTCGAAGAGATTGAGGCGGCGGGTCTATACGACGCGATTTGGCAGAGCTTTGCCGTCTTGCTGCCCGTGCACTCGGTCGGTGTCATGGGCGATGCACGCACCTATGAGCAGGTGGCCGCGATCCGGGCGGTCACGTCCGTGGACGGAATGACCGCTGATTGGGCACCGATTCCCCATGACGTGCTGGCGCGGATGTCGAATCGCATCATCAATGAAGTCCGGGGAATCAATCGAGTCGTGTACGATATCTCGTCCAAGCCGCCGGCGACGATCGAATGGGAATGAATCGCGAGCGGCTCATTGCTCCAGAAGAATCTTTGCGCCATACCCCCCCGACTTTCGTTTCCGCGGAGCCGACCGAAGCTGCGGGAGCGGGCCCACATCGAGCTGTTGTTGTGCCCTGCGCGTGAACCGCCGGACGAGGTCTCGACGAGCGAGCGAGAAACCGCGGAACATAGACAAGTCTCGAATCCGTCGTGCAAGCTTCGGAACATGGTGAACGAGGCAGGTCCGATGAAGGCCAGCGATCCGGCTGGACCACCCTTGGGCACCGGTGAACTCGAGTGCGCCACCGCAAGTCGCGTTCCCCGCGTCGTTCCTTCCTACTGGGTCATCGCCATCGCATCCACGGTGCTGGGTACAGTCGGCTCCGACGTATTCGCTGTCCAAGGCGGTCTCGGGTACGGGGCCAATCTCCTCGTGTTTCTTGCGCTGTTTCTGATCGTTCTTCGGCTCAAGCTTTCCGCCCGACGTCATGGTCCTCTTGCGTACTGGGTGTTGTTCACCGCTTCGGCGATGGTTGGCACGACGGGTTTCGGCTTCATCGATCGGGTGTTCTCGCTCGGCTATGCGTCCGGCTCAGGCCTACTGGCGCTCTTCTTAGTGGTCATCTTGGCCTTATGGTACGAGAATCAGGAACCATCGCGATCTGTGGAGCGCGTTCAGACGGCAAGCGACGAAGCGATCTACTGGGTCGCGTTTCTCGTTGCGAACACGCTCGGCACGTCAGCCAGCCACTTCTTGTCACGTGAATTGGGCATCGGCGTCATGCAGCGAGCCATCCTCATCGGCGGTCTCCTGCTTCTCGCGGCGCTGGCCCACCGCCTGACAAAGCTGTCCAGTGCCTTTTGGTTTTGGACCGCCGTCGTCCTAACCCGGCCGCTTGGCGCAGCCTTCGCCGCAATGCTCGTCGAGTCGCCGGTTAAGGGCGGGTTGAGCCTCGGCGCCTAGTCAGCTGTCTCTGAAGTCTGTGGCGGAATCGGCGGCGCAGTTGGAGTCCACACCGAAGAGCCGCACGCACTGGAGTACGCGGAAGATGGCAAAGCAGGCAGGAATCAGCGCCTCGTCGGTGAGCCGCATCTGGCGCGCGCAATCTTCGCGTTAACGGCGACCCGACCAAAGTGGGGAATGACCAGGCATCTTCCAATTCGTCGAATACTTCAACAGGGTGCTCGCCAAGCCGTTCCGCTGGACCTATACGGGTAGGCCGCTCCAGGCATGAGATCGGACGCGCATCCGCGGTGGTCCATCCGCTGCGTTCGACCGGAACGATTTCCGGAGCGAACGTCGTGGACAGAGCCGAGCGGCTTCCGCAGATCATCCGTATGAAGGAGACAACATCGCCACGCGACTCGTGGACTTTGGAGCGTCGGTCGTCCGGCTCGTGGCCGCGCTCCCGCAAGATCGCCCTGGCAAGCACATTGCCGATCAGCTTCTTCGCTCGGCCACGTCGGGCGGGTCCAACTACGAGGAGGCTCGGAGCGCCCAGAGCCGGCGAGACTTCGTGCACAAGGTGAGCCTCGCGGCCAAGGAGATGCGCGAATCGGTCTATTGGCTCGGCCTGGTCCAACGCGCGAACCTGGCCCCTCAATACGAGATCCCGCCGTTGCTCCGCGAGGCCGGCGAGCTGGTCGCAATCCTGATGAGCTCCGCAAAGACGGCGGGCTCTGACGAATCCCGCTGAGCACTCATTCCGATGCCCGGTTCACATTCACATTCCCCGCTCCGATTGCTGTTCCCCGTCCCCTGTTCCCAGCTCCCAGCCCCCAGCTCCTCTCCGTTGTCGCCCATCGTCCGGGAGTGATTGGCGTCGCATGAACGGGGACCCGGGAGCAGGGAACCGGGCATGAGGAACGCGAATCGGAGCGGGGAATGTGAATGTGAACCGGGAACAGTGAACGAAGGGATCGGCATTTCGGCCGAGCACATCTAGTGAGGATGTGACGAGGGCTTGGATCTCTTCTGTTTAGGAGGCGTTCCCTTCGGTGAGCTTGCGCCGCTGTTCGCGAGAAATGGGACGAGGATGTTGAGTGGGCGACCATGATACGGAGGAAATCGCCATCCCCTTACTCGCTCCGCGACGCAATCACCGAAGATGCTACGTTCGGCGATGTCTTCGACGACGACGGCTCGCGAAACGATGCCTGACGGCTCGATGGTCACGCTCACCTGCAGCCGCTCGCTGGTCCGAGGGAGGGCGTACTTCACATGCGTGTAGCACGCGTCGACCGACTTGGTTTGGTCGGCGACTACGCGGGCAATGGTCTTCGGAGATAGGGTTGCTTCTTCGGCCTCGTCGAGGGCGGCCGCCTGCTCTTCGCGTTCTGCCTGGTCGCGCTCGTTCTGTTTTCGAAGCGCCTCGATGTGTTTGTTTGGCGGCGGAGCGTGCGAGATGTCATCGCTCGGGTGCTCGATCGCCGGGAACTCGACCGGGATGTGCTCCATCTGCCCATCGTGGGCGTCATCCTCGGCGTCGGTGTTGGCTTTCCGGTGTTTCTGTGACGACGCCGCGCCTTCATCGTGCGCGTTCGTTCGAGATCGGGACCGATTCGATGGCCCCTTCGGACGCCGTTCGTGATCGATCAAGTTGTTGAGCTGTCGCGATTGGAGCGGCTCAGTGGCTGATCCGTCGTGAGGATCGAGCGCAGACTCTTCTTCGTCGGTCCCATGGTGGGTCGCCGGAATCGCGATCTGAATGAAGTCCGTGGCTAGCCCCGCGCCGACGAGGATCAGCGTCAGGGCCGCCGCGAATGCTATCCCTTTCATGACTTGCTGCCGTGCGCGCTGCCGACTGAGTCCCGCCGCAGCAAGGAAGAAACGGGTTGACTCTCGGACCGTCGAGCTCTGGCCATCGTGCGCCGGGAGGCGATTCAACACCGTCGAGAGCGGTTGGGCGCCCTCGGAGATGAGCCCTGGTTCATCGACGCTTCCATCGACCCCTCCATCGACCCTTCCATCGACCCTTCCATCGATGCTTGCGTCTCCCACCGCGTCGTTCGCATCGGTGTCGTGCCCGCCCGTGTCGTCTGAAGCCGCTTCGCGCGCGTCGGCGTTGCTCGGGCGAGCGCTCTGCGAGGCGTCCACGTCGCCGAGGGCGGCCAGTTTTCGCGCAAGGACGTCGTGCTCTTCGCCGTCGCCGCTTCGTCGCTTGTCGTCATGGTTCGTCGTCTTACTTGGCTCGTCGCCGGCGCTGAGTGCGGCGAGCTTTCTTGCGATGGGGTCGTCGTCTTCGCGGTCGTGGTCAGCATCGCCATCGCCATCGCCATCGCCGCTTTCATGCTTGTCGTGATGGTTGGTCGTCTTACTTGGCTCGTCGCCGGCGCTGAGTGCGGCGAGCTTTCTTGCGATGGGGTCGTCCTCTTCGCCGTCGTGGTCTTCTTCGCTGTCGCGGTCTTCTTCGCGGTCGTGGTCAGCATCGCCATCGCCATCGCCATCGCCGTCGCCGCTTTCATGCTTGTCGTGATGCTTGGTCGTCTTGCTCGGCTCGTCGCCGGCACTGAGTGCGGCGAGCTTTCTTGCGATGGGGTCGTCGTCTTCGGGCTCGAGATCTTTGGATTGACTCGGTGTGTGGTCGAGCTCTCTGGCGCCTCGGTCCAGATCGTCGAGTTTCTTGGCGAGAGGATTGGGCGGATCGCTTTCGTCGAGCTCGCTAGGCGTGGCTTCGCGGTTGTCGGTGTCGGCGTCATCGCCCGCGCTGGCTGCGGGTTCGGCGCGATCTGGGCTGTCGCCGAGTCCAATGGCGGCGAGTTGCTCCGCTAGAGCGTTGGAGTCGTCATCGGCCGTGGTTGGTTCTTGGGTTGCGAACGGGTTGGCCGGGGCGGGTGTTTCTGGAATTGCGGCCAGACGCGCGAAGAGGGCGTCTTCGTCGGCGAAAGGCGGTTGCTCTTCTTCGGACAGCGCAAACGGATTCGGGATCGTGTCGCCGGACGAGTCGCCGGACGTGGCGCTGGTCTCGAGTTGCTCGCTGACCGCGTTTGCGGCTTCGACCGATGAGTCGGTCACGAAAGCGACGGGATCGTCCTCTTCAGCTTCGACGGCGGAGGCGTCGGCGTCGACGTCGTACGTCTGCTGGTCGATCGTTGCCGCCTCAACCTCATCGGTCTTCTGCTCCTCGCTCGCCGCCGAGCGAAGATCGATGGGTTGACCCGAGGCGTAGCTTGGGGTGTGAGCCGAGGCGTGGCTTGGGGCGTGAGCCGAGGCGTAGCTTGGGGCGTGAGCCGAGGCGTAGCCTGGGGCGTGAGCCGAGGTCTGGCTCGGGCGCTGACTCGAGACTTCACTCGAGACCCGGTCGGGAATGGGTGGAGGCAGAAGCGGCCGCGCGCCTTGCTTTCGAGGTGCGCTGGACTCGACGTCGCCCGTCAGGTCGTTGCTCGCGAGGGCAGCCAGATGAGTCGCGAGCTCTGGGATTTCGCTTGCTGGCCGCCACCCATCGAGGTCGTCGTGCCAGATCAGCGTGGCGCCGTCCACCGAGCCCATTTCGATGCGGCGGACGACTTCGCTCGCAGGCATGGGACCATCTCGGCTCTGGCCGACCGCTACGAACCACGCCCGAGTCGAGGATGTGTTGCGTCCGGGCCGAGCGGCACGGCCAGCTCCGGGCGATGGTTGAGATCCGACCGTGCGCCTGGATGCCGACGTGTGCGACGACCTCGAGGCACGTGACGAGCTCGCTGTCTGATCGCGCGTGGCCGCGTCTTGCAGTCGGGTTGGACTCTGCTTGACGAACGTTGAGCCTTCCCCAAATACCGGAAGATCTCTCACCGGCAGTGCACCGTCGAGGACGATCTCGGCGCCGCACCGTCGGCACTTGAGCCGAACCAGGCGCCCGGGGAGCTCCTCGTCGGGGAACTTGTAACGCGTCCCGCAGCTTTGGCAGAACAGTTTCATTCAGTCGGCTCGCGCAGTCTATCAGACACTTGAGGGAATTGCGGCTACCCGGGGCGCGGACGCTCCTACCGACGTCGGATGGTCGGGAAGGGGAGGATGGGCTGCTTGTACTCGCGCCCGACGGCGGCCTGAAGTTCCAGGTCTCCGACCAACATCGGGGGGGCGATCGTGGCGACCGGGACGGAACCGCTCTCGGCGTAGCAGTAGCTGTTATCGACCTGATAGTCGCGACCAAAGGCCTGGATCCGCTGGATGGCGGCGAGAGGGGTGCCGATGAAGCTTACGTCGCGAACTCGGGTTTCCTTCCCGGTCTTTGGGTGGACCGTGTACACCTCGGTCGGGATGCCTTTGAAAGCTTGGAAGTCATAGTGGTCGGTGCGCGTCTCACCGCTGGAGACGTTCTTCACCATGATGCCGTGCGGAAGACCGCGGCGACGGACCTCCTCCATCAGCATGTCTTTGAGCTCGGCCCATGAGTACTGGTCTTTGCTGCGCACGATGAGGTTGGCCATGCGCGCCATCGGATCTTGGTATCGTTCGTGGCGACCGTGCCCATTGGACCGCTTGAAGCCAGGGGCGGTCGCGCGGCTCAACAGGAACGTCTTCAGCACGCCGTCCTCGACGAGCTTGACTGGGCGGGCAAGGACGCCCTCGTCGTCGATTCGATAGGCGCCGTAAAGAGGTTGCTTGCCCCAGCGCTTCAGCGTTGGGTCATCGATGAGATCGACGCTTGCCGGCAGAATGCGCTTTCCGATCTTCGAAGCGAAGGTGTGACCTTCGGTTCGAGAGAGCATTCGTTCCCCCTCGAGTCGATGGCCAATCGCCTCGTGGAAGATGAGCCCGGTGGCGAGTCCGGACAGCAAGGCCGGGCCCGCGTAGGGCTCCATCGGACGCGATTTCTCGAGGCTCTTGAGGTCTTCGGCGATGGCATTGATCGTCGATTCGACCTTCGCGAGGCTCGGGATGTCCTTTGGGTCGCGACCGTAAAAGTATCGAGAAGCATTCAGGTACGCGCCCTGTTTCGTCACCGACCACGCCGTGACGATCACCTCGTAGAAGTCGTCCTGGGTGATGAACCGCGATCCTTCGGAGCTCACGAAGATTCGGACGCGACTTGCTCCGCGAATGCGGACGTACGGATCGATCAGGCGACGATGCTTCCGAAAGAGGCTCGACGCCTCCCGGATGAACTTCTCCCATCTAGTCGCGGAGAACGAAACCGAGCGAATGGGCTCGTTCAAGATGACCGGATCTTCGCGCGAGAAGGAGCCCGCATCCTTGCGGAGATGCTGCTCGATGAGGATCTTCTTCTTATCGTAGTATTCTTGGAGCGCCTCTTTGTATTTGTGGTCGGTCAGCTTCCAAAACGTGTAGCGAATCGTGTCGTCATCGAGATCTTGGGGGCCGACGAGCCAGTTGAACGACTCCCGATCCGAGAGCTCGGTGTTGAGGCTTCCGTCGACTGATTGATCGATGCGGTGCGACCCAACCCGCACCTCCGCATAGAGATCGCAGCTGTTGACGGGCTCCGAGTTGAAGACCGACCCGTAGCGCCCCCATACGTCCTGGCCACGCACCGTGTGCAGAAGGTAGGAAATATAGAAAGGTCGCGGATGGCCCTCGCGCGGGGCGGATAACCCCTTCATGGCGCGCTCCAGCTCCCGCGCCATGGACGCCTGGATTTTCCGGCTCTTACGTGTATCTAGATCTCTCACGCTGAAGAATGACCTACGTACCCCGCGCCACGTCCCAACGCAAATCGCGAGTTGCGAGATGCGCGTTCCGAGTTGCGCGTTGCGCGTTCCGGTTCTGAGTTCCAGGGAGGCCGTCCGGTGAGAGTCTTCGAGCTTCGCGATCGATTTGGCCTCGAAAACCTCTGCCTCGCAGAGCGCGATGACCCAACGCCAGGTCCTCGCGAGGTTCTCGTGCGGCTCAAGGCGTCTTCCCTCAATCGGCGCGACCTGATGATGGTCGAGGGAACCTACAATCCCCGCCAGAAGCTGCCCCTTATCCCACTGTCAGACGGTGTCGGAGAAGTGCTCGATGTTGGCGATGAGGTCTCAAGGGTCTCCGTCGGCGACCGCGTCTCCGGCACGTTTGTTCAGGGATGGTCTCGTCGTCCAGTGCCGCGCGACGCAAAGGTCCTGCGCCGCACGCTCGGCGGCCCCATCGATGGAATGTTGAGGGCGCGGTGCGTCCTGCCCGAGGATGATCTCGTGAAAGTGCCCCAGGGCCTCTCTGACCTCGAGGCCGCGACGCTCCCGTGCGTCGGTCCGACCGCGTGGAGCGCGCTCGTGACCGAAGGCGGGCTCAAGCCGGGCGAAACGCTCGTCGTCCAGGGCACCGGCGGGGTTGCACTCTTCGCGCTCAAGCTTGCCAAGACCCTGGGGGCGCGCGTCATCGTCACGTCCTCGAGCGACGAAAAGCTCGATCGCGCCCGCGCCCTTGGGGCGGACGAGGTGATTCAATACCGCCGGCATCCGGCGTGGTCCCGCGAAGTTCTTCGCCTCACCGACGGGGGTGGCGCCGACCACGTCCTTGAGCTCGGGGGCGCAGGCACGTTCAACGAGTCCCTCCGGGCGGTACGTGCCGGGGGCCGAATCAGCGTGATCGGCGTGCTGGCCGGGCGTTGCGGCGAGATCGACCTTGCCCCGATCCTCATGCGAAACATTCGCGTTCAGGGCGTCTTCGTCGGCGCGCGCGAAGACTTCGAGGCGCTGAATTCCGCGATTGCGCAACACCGGCTGCGGCCGGTCGTCGACCAAGTGTTCCCGTTCGAGGAGGCTCGAGCCGCGTTCTTGCGCCTCGCGAGCGATCAACATTTCGGTAAGGTGGTCGTGGACCACGGGGACGCGGCCTAGGCGGCCTGACCCTCGCCGCCGCCGTGTTTGCGGCCCGCTGGCCTCCTCGCTGCCGCCGTGTTTATGGCCCGCTGGTCACCCGGCCCAAACCGAAGGCGGCCGACGCGTGTACGATGCTTCCCGATATCTAAGGAAATACCGCGGGGTTTCGTACCCTCACAGACCCGAAACGGAGCGTGCCCCCGGGCTCACGGTCGTCGCTGGCCGTTCACTTGCTCCAGGGTCGAGCCCGTGTGATTCGTGCGTCGGGATGCCCAGCGCGCGCGGGAAGGAGAGGGGGCGTTGAGTTCGAGCCAGACGGCGGCGCCCACCGGCCCGGTTCTTGGGGCGTTGCGCTTCGACCGCGTTTCCGACCGTCTCGTGCTGCAGGGGCCTTGCCGCGTTGGCGAGGCCACCTTGGTTGCGCTCGATCTCGAGCGTGAGACATCGAGCGGATCGATCGCGCTGCACCGAGATCATCAGCAGATGGTCGCTGGGATTCTCGACCGCGAGCCCCTTCATCTTTGCCGGCTCGCGGTGGAGGTCCCGCTTCTTGTCCTGGGGCAAGCGCTTCAGTCCGCGTTGATTGAGCAGGGCGCGCCGATTCGACACATTCGGCTGCACAGCGACGGCCCCGACCTCGTTCTCGAGGCGGAAGTCTCGTCTGAGACTGCTTCGACGCCGATGCTCGTACCCGTCCGCGTTGAGCCGGCGCAAGACGTGCTCCTCTTCACCATCGGTTCGCCGATGGCGTTTGACCATACGCCGACGTTGCTATGGCACACGGTTCATCAGATCGCGGAGGCCATGGTCGCCGCCGCCGGCTCGACCCTCGACGCAGGTGCGCCACCAGAGCCGTGGCTTGAACACTTGGGGGGTGGGCTCTTGGGGATTCATCCCCCTCGCCTCGTCGCCCGGACGCTTCTTCCGCCCGTGAAGTGGTCATCGTCTTCACGCAGCCTCCAAATATCCGTCTCGATCCTCGAAGGCGCGCGTCTTCGTCTCGACGTCATCGACCGCGCGGCCATGGGCGGAGAGATCGATCGATCGGGAATCTTTCCCGCCGTTCAGATCTCCTCGACGCCCACGCTCCCTCGTACGCTTGCACACGAAGATGCGCGTCCTCGCGGCCCGCTGCCGGCCACATCGGAACAGCGAGCGGCGGAGTTTCAGTATCTCATCGAAAAGCTTCGAGCTCTGTCTTCTTGCCGTCCTCCGCAGGCTGACGAGTCTCCGCAGGCTGACGAGTCTCCGCAGACGGACGAGTCTCCGCGGGCGGACGAGTCTCCGCGGGCGGACGAGTCTCCGCGGGCGGACGAGTCGGGGGCGTCGGAGGCACGCGCGGCATCCCTTCGGCGTCGAGCGGAGGGCGCTGCCGTTGGCCCCGACGTTGGCGCTGATGTTGGCGCTGACGTTGGCCCCGACGTTGGCGCTGATGTTGGCGCTGACGTTGGCCCCGACACGGCTGCTCGGCGCGATCTCGAAGAACTCCTGTTGATGCTGGGTGCGGCCGAACCCGTGCTCTTCGAGTCAACACGAAGCCTCGCGAATGCGGTCTTGGCGCGGGAGCCGGAGTCGGTGCAAGCCTTGCTCGCTCGCGGGGCGATGGCGGTGTTCGACGGCGACGCGGATGAGGCGCGTGCCACATATGCCGAGGTGGGTCGTATCCTTCGCGAGCGAGGTCATCGTCGAGCTGCGGGTATGGCGTTCGTCGCGTCGGCTCGTTTTGCGCTCGATCCGGAGCTAAGGGTCCGTCTTCTCGAGGATGCCATCGCGCTTCGGGGTGATGACGTTGCGGCGCTCGAGGGCCTCGTGCGCGACCTTCCTCGCCTCGGTCGAGCGCAAGCGGCCATTCGCGCAGCCCGAAGACTTGCGCGAGTCGCAGTCCGAGATGAGGACCGGGTACGCGCCATGGTCGAGGCCGGGCGGATCTTGCGCGCAGACCTCGATGATGCGCCGCAGGCCCAGAAAGAGTTTGAGCGCGCGCTTCGGATCAATCCTCATCACCCCGCGGCGCTCGAGGAGCTTGCGCGCACGTTCATCGCGCAAGGGCGCGCGCTGAAAGCGAGGGAGATATTCGACCAACTGGTCGAAGGCGCGCGCGAGAACGGCAACCACGAGCGAGCGGCCGAGCTTCTGATCTCACTCGGAGACCTCTTGGTCGCCGCCGAACCAAAGGAGGCGATCAGCCTCTATGAGCGTGCGTTTTCTCAGGCTCCCAACAACATCGCGGCGCTTGCGCGTATCGCATCGGCCGCCGAACGCCTGGGAGATGCATCGTTGGCTGAGGATGCAGTGGCGAGATCACTGCCGCTTCTCGAGGCCGAAGTCCACGGGCACCCCGCGGACGCTACGCTCTTGCTCCTCCGTTCGGCGCGCATGCGCGAGGAGGAGACCGGCGATACCCAGGAGGCTATCTCCAAGTACGAGATGGTGCTCTCGTTCGATCCCACATGCGAGCCTGCGCTCTCCGAGCTCATCGAGCTCTACGGGCGACGTCAAGAACACGAACGTCGGGCCGACCTGATCGAGCGCAAAGCCAAGCTGCTCATGGATCGCGGTGACGTCAACGCAGCTTGCTTGCTTTGGGCGGAAGAAGTGAGGCTCATTCGCGGCGACCCAAACCGCCTCAAAGCCCTCGAGGACCGCCTCGAGCAATGGGTCGAAGACACGCCAAAACATACGGGGCTTCTTGACGTGCTCGTCGACATTGCGCGAGCGAGTGGGCAGCCACAGCGAGAGGCTGATGCGCTCAACCGTCGACTTCTGC
Organism: Deltaproteobacteria bacterium; assembly: GCA_016713425.1. Taxonomy (GTDB): domain Bacteria; phylum Myxococcota; class Kuafuiibacteriia; order Kuafuiibacteriales; family Kuafuiibacteriaceae; genus JADJPE01. Next base: position 1,770,919 of record JADJPE010000005.1, read on the forward strand.
TCGAGGACCCGGCCGAAGTACGCGGTCTCCTCTTCCTGGAGCTCGGGCGTGTTCTCGAACGCATGGATGACCAAGATGGGGCCGTGCGTGCCTATGAACGAGCCCTTGAGCTCGATGGAAGAATCCACGAAGCAATCCATGCTTCGATTCGTCTTCGCCGAACACGATCCGACTTCGAAGCTCTGCCTCATCTCTTTACCCTCGCGGCCGAAGGCGCGACGACGAGCACGGAACGCGCCGCTTTCTTGGCCGAGAAGGCGAAAATCCTCCTTCAGCTTGGGCGCGATTTTGCGGCCTACGAGGCGCTCTCGGAGCAGCTCAAATGCGCGCCCGCGGATGTCTATGCGCTCGCGATGGCGACTTCGCTTGCGCTTAGACTGAACCTGACCGAGGAGGCGGACGGTCTCGTCCGCGCGAGGCTTCGGATTCATGCGGACGCGCCGCTCGAAGATCGATTGACCATTCACCTCGACGCGGCCCGCGTTGCGGAGGTGAAAGGCGATCGAGAGGCGGTGGTTGCCTCGCTCGAGCGTGCGTATGGGCTGTGCGACCCGCTGAGCGAACTCGGGCGCCAGCTTACCACGCGTTTGTCGCGCGAACTTCAGGCGCTAGGACGCTTGGAGGCGAAAGCGAAGCTCCATCGATCTCGTGGCATGATCGAGCGATCGGCCCCCGAGGAACGCGCCGAGCAATTCCTCGAAGCGGCGCGCTTGGCCATCCAAGCCCAAGACCGTCCGCGGGCCGAGAATGACCTCGATGCGGCCCTCGAAGTGTTGGGGCAAGGTGGCGCGGACTCGCAGCTCGAGCTCTCGATCCTCTCGACCCTCGAAGGGCTCGTTCGTGCATCCAATGACATGCGTCGACTTGGCGACATTCTTGGACGTCGAGCGCGTTTGGCCGAACACCCCGATGCACGCCAGCGCCTCTATCTCGAGCAGGCCGACGTGTACGAGGCCTGCGGGTGTACGCAAGACGCGCTGTCTGCGCTCATTCGAGCCGAAAAGCAGCTCCCGGCGTCCTTTGAGATTGCGTGGCGTCTGGCGGGCGTTGCCGCGAGCGCCGGCAGCGCGGAGACCGCCGTCTTTGCGTACCAGCGCGCGACATTGCTCGCGGAGCGAACGCGAGAGCCTTCGGTGGTCCACGAACTCCATGCGAGCCTCGCTGGGCTCTTCGTGTCGATCGGCCGCTACGAGGACGCGCTGGTCCACGACAAGCGATGTCTCAGCCTGGCGCGTCAGAACGGGACGAGGCTCGACTCGGCCTGCATCGACCGGCTCGAGCGACATGCCCGAGAAGCGGGGGATCTTGCGCTCTTGATGGAAGTCCTCGACAGCGCGGCGACCCTTGGATCGCCGGCGACCGCGGCGGACATCCTCTTGGAGAAGGCGGTTCTCGAGGCCACATCGACCGCCGGCGATGCCGTCGCGATCGAGTCGCTGCGTCGTGCACGTGCGCTGGCCGCGAACGGAACCGATGTGCGCGAGCGTATCGAGGACATGCTCGGATCACTGCTCGACCGCGCCGAACGTCACGCTGAACACGCGGCCCTCCTCGTCGAGCGCGCGGAGCAGTGCCCTTCCATGGGCGCCCGAGCCCAATACTACTTTGCCGCGGCCAAGCTCTACGCCGAGAAGACAAACGATTCGCAGAGTGCGCTTTCGTGGACGCAGGCCGCGCTGCGCTGCGACCCCGAAAACTCCGATGCTTCCGCCTTGCGTCTCGATCTCTTGCGGCGAAGCGATCGCCTCGATGCGCTCGTTGAGGCGCTCGACGAAGAGGCGACCCGTGCTCAAGACGCTGCGCGAGCCAGCGCGATGTGGCTTGAAGGGGCAGAGCTCTTGGCGCCGCTCAAGGGTCGCCCGTCATCCGGACCCGAAGCTGGGACCGGGGCCGAGAGCGAATCCGGGAGCGAATCCGGGCGCGAGACGGCGGCCGGAACAGGACGCCAGGGGACCGAGACGGGGAGAGCGACTGAGACTGAGATCAGGCTCGGATCTGAGACGGGGACGAGTCCGTCGGAGTCGTCGGAGTCGTCGGAGTCGTCGGAGTCGTCGGAGTCGCCGGAGTCGTCGGAGCCGTCGGAGCCGTCGGATGCCGTGCTGCTCCGAGCGCTCGGAATGGCGCGACGGTCGGCGACCGCGTCGCCGGGGACGGTCGCACCGCTCAGGTATCTGTCCATCTATGCGCAGCGGCTCGGCAAGGTTGACGAGGAATTCAACGCTCTGACGCAGCTTGCGGAAAGAGACATCTCAACCCCGGAGCGGATCGCCGTTCATCTGAGGCGCGTCGAGCTCCTTCGAGACGAGAAAGAGGACACCCGAGCGGCCCAGCAGGCGATGGACGATGTCTTGAGCATTCTCGAGGTGCTCCACGCAGCCGATGTCCAATCGATCCGAAGGTTTCTTCGCCAGTATCGAGCGCTAACCGACGACATCGCCTTTGACGATGCATCGTCCTTCGCTCAGGGGGTGCTTGAGATCGCGCTTCAGTTGAGCGCGCGGAACGAAGACTGGAGTGCGCACGTACGCATCCTCATGTGGCTCGTCGACCTCTCATCGGACGCTCAGGAGAGGGCCGAACTGAGGACGGCGGCGGGAGAAGTTCTCGAGTGGAAGCTCGGTGAAGGGGATGCGGCCGAGCGCGAGTATTGCGCTGCACTTGCGCTCGCGCCTCACCACGGGCGCTGCCGCCGGGCGCTCCGCGATTACTACGTCGCGACCGACCGATTCACGGACCTCGCTGACAATCTCGGCATAGACGCGCTTCGAGTGCTTTACGATCAACTCAAGAGCGTCGGGCTCAGCCAGCGTGTGGTGGCCATTGCCGAGGCGCTCTGGCCGCGAATGGAGGAAGGGACTGCCGATCGGGGTGCCATCATGCTCGCGCTCACCGAGCAGTATGTTGCCCTGGGTCGAGAGCCGGCCGAGATCGTCGATGTGCTCGAGAACGTCGTTCATTCTGCGCCGCTTCTCATGCAGAAGGAGGCGCTCGAGCGTCTCCGCAATCTCTTCCGGGAGCACGATCGAACCGACCTCTATTGTGACGTCTTGCGTCGTTTGGCGAAGCGAGAGGAGAGCGATGAGCTGCGCTCGAGGCTCTTCTGCGACCTAGGACAGACGCTTGAGTGGAAGCTGGGCGATGGCCGAGGCGCGGAGGCGGAATACCGTGCATCCATTGCGCTCGATCCGCGGAACGAGGTTGCTCAGGAGTATCTTGAGCGATTGCTTGCTTCGCAGGATCGCTTCCTCGACATTGCGACGGAGCTCGGAACGGACCGTCTGCGCGGGTTCGTAGAGCGCATGGCGGCCGATGTTTCGGCTGACACGCAGCGTCTCTTTCGTGCGGCCGAGGTCCTCGTCAAGCTCATCGATGCGAGTGAGCGCGGTGCTCTTTGGATGCGCCTTCTGAGCGTGGTGGACGGTCGTCGTGATGGCGGCGTTGGCGACCCCGAGGCGATTCGACTGACCTTGGAGCGCGCCGCCTTCGAGCCGGGTCCGCACCAAAGTGAAGCCCTCGACCGACTGATGCCGCTCCTCGAAGCGAGCGGGGAATATCGTGCGCTCGCCAACGTGATCCGGCAGCGCGTAATGCTCGAGGTCGACCCAGAGGCGCGACTATCGCTGCACATTCGACTCGCCGATATTCTACGCGAGCTCATCGTTTCGCAGCACGACGATACGCGGAGGGCGCTCGAAGAGGAGATCGAGCGCGAGTTGTCTTGGGCGCTCGAGATTGACCCAAAGAGTGAAGCCGTGCGGTCGCGTCTGACCCAAATTTACCTCGAGAGTGAGCGCTACCTGGCGCTTGGGCACACATTCGGTGTCGATGCGCTGACGTCGGTCAAAGATACCGACGCATATCTCAATGATACGAGAGTGCGACATGGCGTCATCTCGGCCTTGGCCGAGCTCTCGAGCGGGGCGGACCGTGCAAAATACCTCTTGGACCTCGCCAAGGAGACGCACGCGAGCGAACCGGGGCCGGGAGCCGACCGCGATACTCCCGAAGACCTCTACCGCGCGGCGCTGGCGGCAGATCCCGAGAATCTCGCGGCTTCGGAGCTCTTGCGCGCGCTCTTGTTGCGTGACGGCCGCATCGCGGAGCTCCGCGATGTCCTGGGCGTCGACGCTCTGCGACGATCCCGGACCGAGCTCGAGGCGGCCGGGAAATGGGACCAGGTGGCACGTGCCTGTGAAGCGCTCCTCGAGACGCTTCCTGATGGCCCGTCGAGCGCGGCGGAAGCCACGCGGCTCCGCCTCGATATCGCGAAGGCGTCAATCGAGGATGGGCGACCCGAGGAGGGGGAGGCGCTCCTTCGCGACATATTGGCCCAAGACCCCGAAGACCACGCTGCGCGCGAAGCCTTACGGAACTTGCTCTCGGCCTCGGGGCGTCTTCAGGAACTGGCCGACTTCGACGAGGCGCTTTTGGTCGAGACATCGGACATTGCGCGCGAAAACGGAAACATCGATCTCCAGATCAATGCGCTTTCGATTCTCGCTGAGCGCAGACGAGCGGAGGAGCGCGCGGACACGCTGACCGAGCTCGCTTTGTTGGAAATGGGGCGTGGGCGACGGGATCTTGCGCTGGAGAATCTCGAGAAGGCGCTCGAGATTCAGCCCGAGCACGACCGCGCCAAAGAAGCGCTGGCGCGCCTTCTCTGGGAAGAGAGGCGCTACGACCGATATGTCGAGGTCTTCGGCGTGGCCAAGCTCTTTCAGGCGGTCGAGGAAGGGGCGTCGAAGGACGCGGTCGATCGAAAGACACTCGAGCGCGCGCTCTACGACCTGCCCGACGAATCGCGGGCGCTCGCGCTTGAGCTCTTGGGTTCCATGACCTTTCCCGGCGACGACCCTGATACATCTGTTCTCACACTTCGCGAAGCCGATGCGCTCTGGGGTAAGTTGGGCGCGAGCGCAAAGCAGCTTCGTGTGCGCCTGGCGATCGTCGACTTGGTCCGTCGACGCGGCGACATCGAGGGTGAGATCGATGCTCTTGCACGCGCACTCGAGTCCGCGGGCGATTCCGGAGATCGCGATGTGTTGGCGCTTCGGCGTGCCATGCTCCTCTTCGACTGCGGTCGAAACCACGAGGCTCGCCCAGCGCTGGAGAAGCTTCTTGGGAGTCCGGCCCTCGATCCTTCGCAGCGATCTGATGCAGCTCGGGCCCTCTTGCAGATCGTCCCCGAGTCGAGCGATTTGGATCAACGCCTTCGATGCCGTTGCCTCGAGACCATCACTTTGGTGGGAACTGGTGACCCGATTCGAGAGGGTGCGGAGCCGTTTCTCGCCGAGCTCGCCGATCTTCGGGAGCGGATCGGCGAAGACGAGAATCTCGTCGCTGAGCCCCTCGAGCACCTCCTTGCGCTCGCTGTCCTCGCGGCCAACGAAGAGCGCGAGATGGTACTGAGGCGGCGGCTTCGGGACCTGTACGAGCAGCAGGGCGACTGGGAGCGGGCCGAACTGCATGCCGCACGCGTCGCCGAGGCCTCTTCTGATCCCGCGTTGTGGATCGGTCTCTCCGAGCTTCGACTATGGCTCGACAATCGAAGCGGTGCGGAGCGGGCGCTGGCGAGAGCGATCGAGCTCGATCCCGCTTCGAGGTCGGCCAATGAGTCCATGATCCGACTCGCGGAGCAATCAGGGGAGCCTAGGCGCTTGGCCCAGCGGCTCGAGTCTTGGGCCGCCGCGGATCAGAACGCTCCGTGGCACGAACGTTTCGAGCGGCTGCTGCGCGCAGCGGAGCTCATCGAGGCGAGCGGGCCCAAGGAGGAGAGCGGTCTGACCACCGGCGGCGGCACTCCGGGCCAAGGCGAGACTGCGGTCTCCTCCCCGCGATCTTGGGCCGCCACTTTGGTGGAGCAAGCGGTCGAGCTCGTTCATCGAGGCGCGCCGGACGAGTTCGTGGATCGCGCATGCGCGGTGCTCGAACGCATGGCCCACGATGACGCGCTCGCGAAAGTGCTCACGCGGTCTTTGGCTGACTGTCCGCGAGGACGACGAAACACGCAGCTTCGTATCCGTCTCGCAGAGGCCTTGAAACGCCTTGAGCGGTATGAGGAAGCGCGAGCCGTCGTGGAGCAGGGCATTCATCGGGAGATGCTTGCCGAAGATCCGCTGATCGTCACGTTGATCGCCGACTCGCAGCGAGACGGGGGCGACGTGGCGGCCCGCCGACTGACGGACCTGGCTGATCGACTCGGCCGGGGGCCTGCCGCCAAGGCTTTGCGTCTCGCCGCCGCCGAAGCTGCGGAGGCGGCTGGGGATCAAGATGCGGCGCGATTCGCGTGGACGGCGATCACCACGGATTTGGCATCGACTGACGATCTAGCGAGTGCTCGCGAAGCGTTGCTGCGACTTGCCCGCGCCTCCGGTGACCCGAGGCAGCTTGTCGACTGTCTGATCGATGGTGCGGAAGAGGTCTCCTCCAACGATGTGCGCGTCGATCTCTTGCTCGAAGCGAGCGAAGTCGCCCGGCGCGACTTGGGCGATGGCGCGCGCGCGGAGGATCTCGTTCGAGAAGCGCTCCGCGTCGAGCCCCGACACGCGCGGGCGGCGGCTCGGCTTCAAGACCTTCTCGCGTCGGAGAAGAGATGGCTGGATCTCGATGAGCACTACGAGGCACGCGCCCTCGTACTCTCAGCCTGGGATCTGACCGAAGTTCGAGAGCGACAGGCCGCGCTTGCTCTTGCGCATCTTGGAGATGTGGAGCGATGCGCACATCTGCTGCGCTTGGCGTATCGAGCCGAGCCAACGCTTCGTCGCGCGGTGGCCGCCGTACGCGCACTGCTGAGAGCGGGCGACTACGCCGACGCGGCGACGCTCGCCGAGCGCGCGATGAACGGCATCCCATCTGGCGCCTACGTGGCGTTCGAACTCTGCGTGCTCCATGTCGAGGCGCTCGCTCGAGGGCTCCGAGTCGAGGAGGCCGTCGAGGCCCTTCGTGCGATGAAGAAGGCGTACCCCGAGTCGCGGTTCGTCGAAGACCGACTGATCGAGCTTTGGAGCTTCGGTTCGAAATGGACGGAGCTTACCGACTATCTGACCTCACGAGGTCGCGAGACGGTCCCGCCGTCGAGCACCCGATACTTGTTGGCTGCCGCCGGGGTCTGCCTCTATCGACTGGCGGACGACCTCTCGGCAACCCGCGCGCTCGCGACCGCGGTCAAACTCCTCGAGCGGTCGATGTCCGAGGGTGGTGAGCGTCGAGTCGATCGGGCTGTCGACGCGGAAGGTCGGGGTTCCGGCCGCGGTCTTGGGCGTGGCGACGGTTCCGGCGACGGCCTCGGTGGCGGCGACGGTGAACGCGGCGACCGTGAACGCGGCGACGGTGGACGCGACGACGGCGATGGCTCAGAGTCTCCGAGGTCGGAGATGGCACTGCCGACCGTGTCGCTCGTCCCCTTCGTCGACATTGCGACGATGGCCGAAGCGATGACCGTGCACGCGCTTCGGGTACATGCGCTGAGGCTTCACGCGCAAGCGCTTCCGGTGGGTCCGGCTCAATGGCGCGCCTTGCTCCTCGTCGCGATCGCTGAGCAGGAATCGCGCGACCTCAATGCCGCCGAGTTCACGCTGCGGGGCGTTCTCGATGCGATGTCATCATCGACGAGTGTGCCAGCTCGCGACCGCGTGGAAGCGGAGCGCGCACTCGGTGCGCTCTTGCTCGACAAGGGAGAACTGAATGGAGCGGCGGAAGCGTTTGCGCGGGCGCGATCGATCGCCGATCGCAGCGGCGTCAACATACCGCGGACGCTCAGGGCGCAGGTTCTTCTGGGTCTTTCCGATACGTACCGCGCTCTGGGCGACGGGCGCGCGTTGGCTGCGCTCGAAGAGGCAAGAGCGCTCGATCCTGCGTGTGTGCCTCTTGCGAGGCTAGAGGCCGGGATCGAGGCGGCCGGTCCGTCGCGGGAGCTGGCCGAGCTACTCGAGCGGCGAGGACGGTCTGCGCCCCAGCCTTCCGAGCGTGCTTTCCTTCTCCGGCAAGCCGGCAATCTATGGTTCGATCTCGAGAACTCTGCGCGGTCGCTGCCGGCGCTTCTGGCTGCGCAGGAGCTTGACGCGTCGAGTACGAGCGACTCGGTCCGGCTCCAAAGATTGCTTCGCGAGGCTGGCCAATGGGAAGAGCTCTGCGAGCTGCTGAGTTGGCGTCTTAGAGCGGAAGAGTTGAGCGAAGCCGATTCGGTGGAGCTGTTGGTGCTTCGATCCACCGTGCTGAGAGAGCACCTCGGGCGGGCCGCGGACGCGATCTCCTCTTTGGTAAAGGCTTGGGAGATTCAGCCGCAGAACCAGGAAATCCTCGACGCGCTTGCGTCTTCGGCCCGTAGCGCCGGCTATCGAGACGTCCTCGAAGACGTCTTGGCGCGCATTGCGACGCTCTGCACAGATCGGAGGGGCAAATGTGCTGCGCTCTCCGAACGAGCGCTCGTCCTCGAGGCGAATCAGGATCATGTCGGCGCCGCTGGATGTTTGGCGGAAGCGCTCGATGTCTCGCTTGCCGATCGAAACATCCCGCGCCGCGTCTTGGAGCGGGCCGTCGAGATGAGCGTGAGGGCTGGTCTTTTCGCCGAAGCCGCGTCGGCCCTCGCGCGCAGCGCGGCGGCGACTGAGGGGCTGCCGCGTGCCTCGCTGCTGGTTCGAGCCGCCGATATTCGAATCAACATGGTGAACGATAGACGTGGTGGCCTCGCTGCGGTCGAAGAGGCGACGCGGCATGCGCCCCACGATCTTTCGATTCGCCGTGCTGCGGTCCGGCTCTCGATCGAACTGGGAGATTTCGACCGAGCGACGCGCCAGGCATCGCTGGCCGCGGAAAGCGCTCACCTCGCCAAGAATGACGCCGCGCTCCTCCTCTATCTGCGGGAGCTGGCGCGGGTGTCCGCCTTGCGGCGAGATGTCCAGGGCGAGAGCGCGGCTTGGACAGGAGTCCTCGAACTCGAGGCAAGTGACATCGATTCGATCTTGATCGACCTCGCGAACCGCGCGCGGCTTGGTCTTCACGAACCTGTCCTCGAGCTCGTTGACCGCGCGATTGCGGCAATGGGGCCGGGAGTACGCAGAGGTCGTCTACGCTTCATGCGGGCCCGAATCTGGCAGGACGTTCTCTATCGTGAGAGGGAAGCTCAGCAGGAACGAGCCAAGGCCGCGGTCGAGGACTTCGAGGCCGAGGGTGTTGCGGCGCCGTCCGAAGGATGGCTCGGGCTGGCCGCGTCCCTTTCCGAGACGACGAGTTTCTATGATGCGCGCCGGACCGAACTCGAAGTGCGTGGTCATTGGCGCGAGCTCGCCGCTCTCGACGAGGAACTCGCACCGACGATTGTTCACTCCTGGGATCGAGCGGACCGATACCTCGAGCTGTCGAAGGTCTATGTCGAACGCCTCACCCCGAAGAGCAGCTTGCCCAACGACAGCTCAAGAAGGGGTCCGCTCGAGCGCGCGCGTTTGGCCGTGGAGAAGGCGCTTCTCGCCCGGCCCGACCATGTCGAGGCATGGGCCTACGCGGCGGAGCTCGAAGCGCGTTCGGGACGGCTCGAACAAGCGTTGACTGCGATCGAGAAGCTCGATGCGCTCGGTGGTCCGTCGTGGCCGCCGCCCGCGTTCGAGCTTTTCGCGACGCGTACCGCGATGGCGGCTGGGGATTTCGAAAAAGCCCAGTACTATCTGGACCGCGCCCGCGCGAAGGACCCGGGGTCGCTCGAGGTCCGTCGAACGGCGGTCGAGCTGGCCGATGAACATCCGGACAAGCGACCCGATGATGAGACGCTTCGCGAAGCACTCTTGGCATTGGTGTCGGATGCCGATCCCTACGTCGACAGCCTTGATGCCTCCCAGGCCTGGAAGCGGTTGGCTGAGATGGAGCTCGCTCGAGGCCAGCTTGAGAGTGCGCTGAAATTCGTCGAGTCGGCCGGCGCAGCGACGCCGACGGACATCGCGCTCGTACGTCTTGGAACGCGGATCAAGCGGCAGCAAGGACCAAGTGACGCCCTGATCGATGCCCTCTTGACTGAGGCAGAGCTTTCGAAGACGGAGCCGGCGGTCGCGCTCTTCCAGGAGGCACTCGAGGTCGGCACGGTGTTGAAGAGCCGAGCGAAGATCGAAGAAGTCATGCGCCGGATCGAGGGGGAGCTCGGCCACGACAAGGCGTCGATGCAGGGCTTCGTTCCCGCGTATGTGGCGCTTGGCGATGGCGTAGCTCTCGCTCGATTGTCTCACTTGCTTGGCGGTTTTGGGTCTTTGGGGGATCTGGAGCGTTCGGTTGCGATCGACCTCGCGCGCGCCTTCTGGACGGAAGGATCCACCGGCGACGCGCTCGGCGTTCTTGGTGGCCTGTTTCGTGTGGACCGCTTGTGCGTCGAGCGGAGTGGCCCCGATCTGGCGTCGGAGCTGAGTCGTCCGTCCGTGCGTCGCGAGACGCTGCGTACGTTCCTCGAAAGCCTCGCCGCCGTCATCTTGGGCGCTGAAGATTCGGGGATGGGAACGCCATCACAGAGCTCCACCTCCACCTCTGCCTCTGCCTCCACTTCTGTCTCCACTTCTGTCTCCAGCTCTGTCTCCAGCTCTGTCTCCAGCTCTGTCTCCAGCTCTGCCGACCTCTTTGCCGGCATCGACCGGGATGCGCTCTTACGTAGCCTGCGGCGAATGGTTGATGGGTTGTCGGACCCCATCCTTGCGACGGAAGGGATTGGGCGCTGTCTCAAAGGCTTGCGTCTTCTTTTCCCCGATGAGCCGAGCTTCGCGCGTCGATTGGCGGATAGCTTGCGGCTCGCGAGGAAGGAGGTCGAGGATGCGACCCAGATCTACCGGGAGCTCTTGCGAGAGGACCCCACGGAGTGGTCGCTCGTCGGTCACCTCTGCGAGGTTCTGAACGACCTCGATGGGACGGACGCGAGCGGACCCCGCGCGGTGATGCATGTGCTGCGTCGACGAGAGATCGTGGCGACCGAGTGCCTTGTTGCATTCCCGCAGTCGGAGCTCGTGCTCCCGCGCGCCCTCTACCATACGGGCCTCGGTTCTTCCTTGGGGCGTTTGCTCGAGGCGGTTTCGCTCCCGCTGACGCGCCTCACGGCGAGTGCCTTTGCGGTGCGCGAGCGCTGCAGCTTGGCGAGCGAGGACCCGCGCCTCGACGATGTTGCGGAGTCTGTTCGTTGGGCGACGATCCCGAATCTATCGGTCCTGGTGGACTTGGGCGGAGGCTATGGCGTATCGGCTGCGTTCAGCAGCGAGCCCGCGATCATCGTGGGCGCGTCGTTGGTGGAAGAGGCGACGGCGGCCGAGCTTCGATTCCATATTGGGCGGGCAGCGAAGTTTCTTGAGGTCGGATTCGTCGCCATCCATTGCGGTGGCCTTCTGATTCGGCGGAAGCTGGTGGACATCCTTCGTGGCTATTCCGATCCGATGCTTGTAAGGAGCCTTGGCCTCGAAGGCGAAGCTGAGCGCGCCCGTTCCGTGCTCGACCTGAGCGACGTTGGGCTGCTCCGCCCCATCGTGGACTCGATGGCCGAGGGTGGCACGCCACCTGAACTTGGGCAGTGGATCGAAGGCGTAGTCGCGACCGCGAACCGATTCGGCCTGCTCATGGCGGGTGACTTGGAGGCGGCGGTTCGTGGGTGGCGTCGAGGCGAAGTTCGCGCTGTCGGGGAGCCCTTCGATTCGTGTGACGAGCGGCGAGCCGCGATTCGCCGCTGGCCCGAGCTCAACGACATGATCGCGTTTGCATTGACGGCGGAGTACAGTGATCTCGTCCGCCTGATTTCGAGCGCGCCGGCGGTCGAGCGCTTCTAGCCGCGCGACCCGAGGCGCGGCGCGCTGGCTTCGGCGGGGGAGCGCAGTTCGGCATGCCCATCTCCTCAGGCCCTGAGACTCCGGTGAGGTTCGTATTTCATGGAGCCTCCGGACATCTCGTGTCACTCGTCGGCGACTTCCCAGATTGGAAGTATCCTGTCTCTATGCCCGAGGCGCCGACGGGCACGTACTCCGTCGAGCTTCGACTCGAGCCCGGCATCTATCGCTACAAGTTCCTCGTCGACCGACGCCACTACGTGGACCCGCCAGAGGGGTCGATCATCGATCGGGCGGAAGGCATGGCGAATGGGCTCATCATGGTCGGCGGGACTCAACCGCCGCTCTATTTCGCGCCCGATCGACGTCACGTTGTCGTCTACGAGGATGGGCGTTTCGTTGTTCTGGGTGAGATCGACGCACACGCCGAGATTCCAACTGAGCTGTGGCTTCGAGGATCGACCGCCATGGGTCTGTGCGGCAACGCGGATGGCTTCGACCTCGAAGTGATCGCGGCGCGCCGCGTCCCGATCATCCCCGGGGTCGAGCGGGCAGGAGTCAGGCAATTCCGGGCCGAGCATCGCCTTCCGACGTGCGCGGACCTCAGCGGACCTAGGGGTAGCTACGTTGTGGGGCCTTTCGACCGGCGCACCGAGGAGGAGCTCGAGGATGGGCTCGAGGATGAGCTCGAGGATGAGCTCGAGGATGAGCTCGACGAGGCGGACGGTGAGGCGGCTGCGAGGGCTGCGATATGGTGCAGCTTCACCGGCTACCCATCGTTTGCCTTCGCGCTGCCAGCTCCGCGAAGTGCGTTCGGGCAGCCGCCCTCTTGGGTCGACGGAGCCGTCTTCTACGCGATCTTCATCGACCGGTGGCGTCGTGCGTCTCCCGAGCCTCATCCGCGAGCTCAGCCGCGGAGCAAGCGCTCGACGCGCGACCGATTCTACGGGGGAGATCTTCTTGCGATCACCGAGGACCTTCCGAAGCTGGTTGAGCTTGGCATCACTGCGATCGTTCTCACGCCGGTCCATCCTTCGCCCACGCCGCATCGTTACGATGGTCTCGATCTTCTAAGCGTGGACCCTTTGATCGGCGGAGAACGTGCGTTCCGCGAGCTGATCAAGACTGCGCACATGCTCGGGCTCAAAGTGGTCGCAGATCTTTCGGTCACGCACGTTTCGGAAAGACATCCCGCATTCGTCGATGTGCTCGAGAATCAAGCTGAATCCGCCTTCGCACCGTGGTTTCGGATTAGATCGTTCCCTGTTGTTCCCTTTCAGACGTTCGGCAACTACGACTACTTCTGCGACCGTCCCGATCTGCCGCTTCTCAATCTCGAGGCCGACTCTCCGGCGCGTGCTCATGCGACCGAAGCGGCGCTTCGACTGGTCGAGATGGGGGTCGATGGGCTTCGGCTCGATGCGCTCAATGACGCGCCCGTATCGTTTTGGGCGCAGCTCCGCGCCCAGGCGCGAAGCGTTCGACCAGATCTCTTGCTGCTCGGAGAGGTCGTCACCGACCGCGCGGTGCGATTCGCAGAGGACCGGGGCATCGATGCCGCCACCGACTTCCAACATCGGGAGGCCATGATCGAATTTTTCGCCGAGGATCGCATCGATGCGGCCGAGTTCTGGAACAAGGTTTCGTTCGCCGAGCACCGTCTCGGACCGTTCGATCCGTCTTTTCGGCTCTTGTTTCTCGACAACCACGACACCGAACGTTTTCGCTCACTGACGAAGGACGCGTCTAGACTTCCGGCCGCGCTTGCCTATTTGCTCTTCAGACCCGAGCCCGTGTGGCTGACGTATGGCACTGAGTTCGAACTTCACGCCGGCCTGGGCCGCGTCCAACGGCTCGACGATGCTTGGTCGGAACGACTACCAATGCCCGAGGAATCAGCGGTCGATGTGTCTCGGCATGGTGCATGGATACGGCGGCTCACAGCCCTGCGGCGCAGTGTCTTCGCGCGAGCCGCCGGACTCTGCTGCACGCATGCCTTGGGACGAAAGCTCGTCTTGGAGCGCGAGCTCGATGACGGTTGGCTGCGGCTCACGATCGACCTCGAGAACAGCGCGCGCTGCCTCATCGGGCATCTCGAGCTCGAGCGCTTCGAGCCGGACCGCCCAGAGGGTACCGAATGCAGCGTCCTGCTCTCGAGCAAGAACACGGAGCTGCTTCAGTTCACCCGCGGCCCTCCGGCACTTCGCGAGCGTGCGCCCTGAGGCCGACGCCGGCTGAATCAGGCTCTTATAAGAGGTGGATTCGGGAGTCGGGGCTCGTTCAAGATGCCACCGCTTCTTGGATCCAGTTCGATGAGATATCAGAGACTCTGAACTGAATGAAGCGCAGTCCAAGTTGGCGGTTTGGTTGGACACGTTGGCTTGAATAGAACACACGCGCGATGGCTTGCGGATGCGTGTTCCGTTGGCCTCGTTTCTGCTTCGCTTGAATTCGAAAGGGAACGAGAGCGATGACGGAACCAAGAAGTGTCGGTGTGTCGAGGACAGGCGTCGGTGCGGCGTCTTCGATGCCGCAAGAGGTCCGCAGGTTGGTCGGAAGAGAAGCGAATGACCCTAGGCAGGCGGTCGAAGAAGGTGCGCCGTGGGATGAGGTGGGCGAAGGCCGAAGTTCGGGGCGCTGGCGCGACGTGGCCGCGATTGGCGCGGGGACGCTGATCAGCGGCGGCGCGGGAGCCGCGGTGCGCAGCGCCCTGAAGGCGGTCGAGATGACGGCCGAGTTTGCGAACCCGGCGGCTTTGGGGACGGCAGCCATGATGGCCGTTTCGAGTGCGATCGCCTTTGCGGTGAAGAAGCGTTTCGTTCACGAGGATGACAGCTTCCTCAAGAAGGTCTGGATTGCACTCCCGTGCATGTTTTCGACTCCGGTCTACATGTTGGCCAAGCCGGGCGCGCCGGTGTGCGAGGAGCTGGCGTCGGCAAAGAAGGCCGCACGCACGAAGGCGTCATTGGCATCGCAGAAGACGACGGCGTAGGTGAACTGATGGATGCTAAGGCCGAAGAACTCTCATCCTCCGACGAGCTTCTGAGCATATGGGCCGACGCCACGGATTCAGAATTCGTGCGCGTGTTTCAGGCCGTTCTACCGAATTTGCCGGACGCAGAGGTTGAATGTCTCCGTGCTCTGCTGGCGGAGACCGCGCTCGAGGCGCTCGTTACGTTGATGAGTCTGGATTGTTCCGGGGACGTCGGTCGAGTTGCGCGTCGCATGGCGGCCTGGGTCTTGGACCAGAAATCTGTGGCGCAGGCATTGGGGCTGAGCGACGAAGACTGGAGTAGGGCGCTGCAAGATCGGATTGGGTCCTATGAGTCGAACGCACTCAAGGGACGCGAGGAGTGGTGTGCTTCTGCGCTGCGGCTCGTCTCTCGAGGGGCGGCTGGGGCGCCGCGAGCGCCCGCCGAAGTGCGATATTCGACATCACTCGAGCGCGCTCTGGGTGGAATTTCGGCCGGCGAGGCGGTCTGTGTGAAGGTCTTGCCGTCGGACGCGGTTCGGATGCAGAAGCGCTTCCCACGATGTCCAGCGCTCGGGAGCTTGAGGCGCGAGGCCTTGAGATGCCTTCGGGTCGAGTATCCAGGTGGGGGCGGTTTCGTGACGGTTTGCGGACCGGATGGCGCGCTCCTTTCTCTTCGGCCCGACGCCTTTGTCGATGAATTGAGACGAGGAGGAAAGCTGTGAAGACCGAACGCTCGTCTTCTTTGCCCGTAGGCTTGTCGCCGAGCCCGCCGCCTTCATCCGCCGTGATCTCGGCGCTTCACGCCGCGATCGTACGGCACGATGGACGGCTTCTCCTGAAAACGTTGCGGAGCACACGCGGCGCTGCGAGTCAGGCGCTGAAGCGAAGATATCAGGCGACTTGGGGCACAGATCTTGAGCGCGCGCTTCGTGGGCGCTTCCAGGGGCCGACGTTGGGCGCCGCGCTGGCCGAGCTCGCGGGCCATCCGCCAGCGGCAAATGTTCTCTCGGTTCGCTCAGCGATTCAGGATCGAGATCGCGCTTTCTTGCGGACGCTCCTCGCGGCGTTGAGTTTGCCGGAGGTTCAGGCACTTCATGCGGACTACCGAGCTCGGTATCGGCGAGGATTGAGCGCAGACGCCTTGAAGGGACTGGGGGGGCGCAAGCGCTTCGAAATGCAGGCTCTGTTGCGCGGACCGCCGCCGAACGAGCGAGCACAGACTTCGCGGCTCGATGCGGCCTGGCGTCTCGAACGGGCTGGGCTCGCTAATCTTCCGGGCCGGATCATTCTCGATGCGATCGGTGGCGAAGGGCCGGCGCTGGACAAGGCGATTCACGCGCTCGATCGAGCGCAGGCCTCGGGGGCCGAAGGCGTGGTGCACATCGCGGAGCTGCAGGGGCAGGTCCGGCATCTCCTTGATGCCTATGCGATGCGCCGGGACCACGTGCGGGGACGGATTGCAACGTGCGCTGCGTTCTTGGCGTCGGTCGCCGCTTCGTGGGGCTTTTTGCGGGCTGGCGGCCCATACCTGCCGCGTGCGCTTTCGCGGGCGGTCGTCTTTGGTGCGGGCGCAGGCCTGATCGGCGAGGGCGTGCTGGGTGGGCATTCGGTGGGAGCGCGGCAGCTCGAAGAGGGCGCCCTTCGGGGTGCGGCGGAGGGTCTCATCGGGGTTGCGGGCGCCGCGGTGATCGCGTTTCCGCTCGGGCAGGTCTTCCTTCAAAGACCCGTTCTGCGATCGGTTCAGCAGGGTCTCGTCATTGGGGGCGTTGGGGGTGGCGCAGGGATGGCGCTGAGAGAGGCCGCCTCATCGGCGACTTGGGAGAACGGCCGGCGCGACGGTCGACGGCGGGTAGCGGGAAGTTTGGCCGCGGGTGCTGCCGTCGGCGCGGTGCTGGGCGCTGTTCTCGGAGGTCTTGCCGCGTGGGCGGGCGCGTTGAAGCGAACGAGAACGGCGTTCAGCGAAGTTGGACGTGTCGCGGGCGCATCGGCCAACACGCCGGGACCCCAAGCCGAGCTCGAAGCTTGTCAGCGGATTCTGTCATCGGCGGCTGCGCGCGCGGACGTCGGCTCGCCGATGCGGACGCTCGAGACGGCTCTGCGCGCACCGGACGTTCGGATCCTGGAGCAGAAGGTTCTCGGAGGCGGCGTGGAAGGCAGCTATGTCGTTCGTTTGAGCAACGGACTCAAGTGCGTCTGGAAGCCGTCGGTCGGTGAGAACGTCCGGCTCCCCTTCCGGGGGCGCCGCGGCCTACGCGAGTCCGCCGCCTATCTCGTCGATCGAGAGATGGGGCACCTGGCGCAAGTTCCCCCTACGGTGTTTAGGAAGCTCGGAGAAGAATATGGGTCGCTCCAAGTCTTCTTGGATGCGCCCACCGCGAGCAAGGTTTCAGAGGCACGACAGCCCATGCTTCGAGTGTTGGATTCCATTCTCGGAAATCCGGATCGACATGGCGCGAACTTCCTCGGCGACGGGATCCCGATCGACCATGGGCTTGGACTACCTCTTGCGAACGGGCAAGAAGGTTGGGGTGGTCAGCTCGCTCGAAAGTTGCTGTTCGACGAGTTCATGGGGCTCAAGCACATTCGACCGGTTGAGCTCGGAGTCGAAGACATGGCCGCAGTGCGTCGTCTCAAAGCGGCGATGCCGAGGCTTGGCCGAACGCTTCGAGAGCTCGGCATTGAACGCTCGGCGGTTGCTGCTATGCGACGGCGCGTGGACCAAATCCTAAGGACTGGAATCGCGGACGAGTCGTGGGTTTGAAGCGAGGCGCACTAGACTAGAGCCGGGCGAACATCGGCGGATTCGTGAACCAGGTCCGTTACGCGGGCAACCGGAACGGTCCGCCCGTCGGTTGCAAGGGCTCCTGCAGGGGCTCCTCGGCGTGAGACCGTCGTCCTGGGGCCGTCTGCAGCGCATTCAGCGTCGGGTCAGCGGTCACGCCGTCGCCAAGGGGTGGGCGGCGCACGAGCGATATCAGACCGTCGTCCGCGTGTTCCATCAGATCCTCGAGCGAGCGAAACTCGTGACCTCCTCGCGGCAGAAGACGAAGCCATCCTTCCTTCTTCCACTTCGCGAAGGCGCGGGATATCGACCGCTCAGTTGCTCCGAGGCACCGCGCCAGCATGGGCTGCGAGAGACCTAGTCGAAGCTCGAGCCGCCCGATCGTCGGGACAACGGTCGCAGCCTTTGCCACAGACAGGAAGAAGTTCGCGAGTCGAACCTCGAGCGGCAGCAAGAGCGTCGCTTGGAGTTGGTAGGAGAGGAGCGCAACACACCCAGCAATATCCTTCGTCATCAGGAAACAGGCCCTCGCGTTATGGCGCAGCGCCTCCTGGAAATCGTCGTTCGGAATGAAGGCAACGGTGGACTCAGTCAGCGCTTCCGCACGGTGAAAGTGCGTCCATCCCCAGAATAGCTCCATGTCTCCAAAGAGTCCCGGGCTGGTGAAGACTTTCATCAGGACGCTCGAACCATCGGGACCACAGCCAAACTCACCGACAACGCCGCCGATCATAACCTTCGCCGAATGCACGGGTTCGCCGACATCGAATACAACGTCCCCGGGGCGAAACGAGCGAAGCGTCAGCCGAGCCGCCAGCCGCCCGAGGCACGCTGCGTCCAGGGCGGCCAGGACCGGGTTTCGGCGAAGTGCACGGAGCGTGTCGACCGTTGATGGCGGCTCAGGTGACCTCTTGTGGCGACCGGACGGCGGCATAGCGTCCCAATGTCTATCGGCTGGGGTTGAGCCACGTTGTGTCGATGTTCTCAGTCCACGGACCGGAGGCACTCTCGCCTCGGCCCTCAGCGCGACAGATGCCCACCACCATCTCACTGAAATGATTGACACAAGACCAGCCCATTTCAGTCTCGTATCTCGTACCTCGGACCTCGTATCTCGGACCGCTGAGCTCACGGTTCAACAACCAAAGGTGAGGGATGGACCGGCGTTTCGGTTGCAGCGAAAACGCGGGATTCGCTAGAGGCCGCCGTCTTTGCGGAGCTCATCGCTGCCGGACGATCACGCCGAAGAGGTCATGGCCTTGAGCGAGCGCATCGAGCAAGACGGTCCCGCCCTAGATGGCCAACGATCTGCCTCCAGGTTCCGCTCTTGTCGAGGTGTGCTCGACTCCGGCGCGGTCCTGGATCGGGCCGGCAATCCGCCGGGAGCGGGCCACACCGAGGTTTGTGATGCGTATTGCTTACGGCGTACACGGATACAGCCGCGGTCACGCGACGCGGGCCCTCGACCTCATATCGAGCCAGGCGTATCCGCTTCACCAAGAGATCGATCTTGAACGTGCTCAAGCCTTCGTTCGCAAGGAACATCAGCGGATGAGCCAGACGTTTGGGCTTCAGCGGCGTCGGAGATCTGCGGAAGCAGCGATTCGTAGAGGTCTGGGGAAATCTCGCGGCGCGCGACGCGCGGGCATGGGTCGATGCCTGCCGTGAGTGCTGGGCAGAGTGCGAGGTGATACCGAGCGCAATCTATTCGGGCGAGTTGTTTCGCCCTCGCTCCTGGTTCATTGGCCGCGCTGATCGGAGCCAGCCTCGGTGACGACAGGGATCCGCGCAATCACATCTTGTCGTAGATGCCCACGAGAACCTGAGCCGATCGGTTTGTGCTTTCCAACGAGCCGAACTTGTCACGGACGTTCGCGAAACAAGCCCTTGTCCGTAGCGATAAGCGCCGAATGCAAATCTCGAGGTCGATTCCTCCCCGGCGTCCGAACGCCAGCGGCCATCGTGCGTTCTTCGGTTCTCCCGCATCAGCGCAGCACCGAGCGCGCATCCAACGGCTGCGCCGCGCTCATGAGACAACTCAGGGCCCCGCCGAAGCTCTCGGATCTCACCTTGGCCCAGGTTCGCGCGGTGTCTCGACGTCCGAGGCCTCAGCCCGAGGTTCCGTCGAACTGCTGCTCAGGACCCGCATTGCGCACGCCAATGATCGGGAGATAGGACCCCTGTCGGCGTGCCTTGAAGAAGTGAGTCGAACGTTGGCACCGTGGCGCGCGCACACGAGGGGGTGGCGCATCGAGAGGCGCTCCGAAGAGCTCGAAGTTTCTTTCGCGCCGGGTCGACGCGGTGTTCCTTCCGCTCGTGGTGCGGCGACAACTGCAGCAAGCGCAACGAACGCAGCAAGCGCAACGAACGCAGCGAGCGCAACAAGCGCGACGAGCGCTGCAGAATCTACGGAGCGGAGGCAAGAATGCGCATTCTGTCAGCTTCCGCCCGACGATACGCGGGTCATCGGTTGGCGCGACCTCCAGATCCGGCCCAATAGGTACCCATACGTCGGACCCGAGGGCGTGCACCTCCTCGTCACCACGCGGACGCACGAGGAGCAAGGCTTCGACCTCCAGCGCCTTGGATCGATCATCGACCTCCAGCATGCCCTCCGCGCGGCGGGACGAGGCGATCGAACCTTCTTCTTCAACGGAATCATGGGAAACAGCCAAGCGCATTGGCATTGGCAACTCACGGATGCTCAGTTCCCGTTCTCTCGTCTTCTCGATCAGGGTAGGATCCTACTCACCACGATCCGACGAACGCCGCAGATCGTGATCTCGACCTACGACCAAGGCTTGATGAAGGGCGTGCTCTTCGAGGGCACGAAGGCCTCCGTTCAGCGCTGGGCACAACAGCTCGTTCGCGGTCTCGAAGACCATCCCGAATCGGAGGGACGGTACAATCTCGCCCTCTTGCCGCTCCGTGGAGACCGGACACGGCTTATCGTGATCCCGCGTCGCGCGCCGACGCCCGAGACCAAAGCGGTCGGGACGCTGACATATCTTGGGCACATCCTCGTGCAAGCCGAGACCGTCAGTGATGAGAATCTCCGCGCGCATCTTTCGGCAGCCCATGAACAGGTGATCGCACCGCGCACCTTGTCGGTCGTCCAGGCGCTCCGTGACGCGCCCGAACCGCCTATCCTGGCCCTTCGCTCCGAGTCCCCCGTGATGCTTCGCGACGTGCGCAACGACCCGGTCGTGATCGACAGCCACGGCGAGTTTGTTCTTCCAAGCCATCTGAGTGCCGGCGGCGTGAAGCTTCCTCGAACGACCGTGCCCGGTCGTCGACTTCGCTTCGTGGTCTTTGGAGACGATGGCCATGACAGCCTCGAAGCCAAGGATGTGAGCACGGCGGTCCGGAAGATCGCCGAGAGCTCGGGTGCTCACTTTGGGCTTCATACGGGCGACATCATGTACCCGTCCGGGATGAGGGATCCGAAGGACCCGCGCGGAAAAGCCATCGTCGTCGATCGCCATGCCGGACTGAAGAAGCTCTACCTCGCGAACGGGAACCACGATTGGGGCAACCATGAAGGCGCCGGAGACCCCGATGTCTGGCGCACGGTGGCAGCACAGGGCGACAACAACCTCGTCATGCCCGCTCGCTACTACGAGTTCGGCTACCGCTTCGGTCCGACGACCGCTGCCTTCTTCGTTCTGGATACCTCGGTCCTCGCCTCGGATGACCCTCAGCGGGACTGGCTCGCGACCGCGCTCAACAAGTCAAAGGCGGACTGGAAGATCGTCGTCGGACATCACCCGCTCTATTCGTATGGGCTCCATGGTTCACAGCCGCACATTCAGGAACTCCTGCGTGGGAACCTCAATGCCCACGCGGATCTCTACGTGGGAGGCCATGAGCACGATCTTCAGGTTCTCGAGAAAGATCATGTCGTCTATCTCGTGAGCGGGGCTTCCTCCGACACGCGTCGCACTTCGAGCGGATCCGAGACGCACTTCTCGGCCGGCGACACGTTCGGATTCATGTCGGTTGGCCTCGAGGATGACAAGCTGAGCATCGAAGTCCACGGCCCGCACGGCGAATCTCTCTTCAAGAGCGACCGACGTCGACGACAACGATAGCGAAGACAGTCATGATGACCCAGACCCAGCCCAGACCCATCGAGGAAAGCCGATGAATCGTATTCCGAGAGCGAGAAGCACGCGGCCATCGTCGAGGCCTTTCGCGAGTGCGAGTGCGAGTGCGAGTGCGCGTAGTCTCCATCTACAGTGAGAATCGAGTCAGCCGCGCGTCGTCGAGCAACATCACGCTGCCAGACGTCTTCACGACCCGGAACCGAATCGTATTCGTCGGTTCACTTACGTCTCGGATCTCTAAGAAGTTGATCCATCCTCCCTTTGAGGAGGTGTTCTCGAGTGGACTTTCGGTCATCCCCACCAAGACGCCCGCGGCCGTCCGTTCTTCGATCTGAAGGTAGGCAGAGAGCGTTGCTTTCCTCCCCGTCGTCGCGGCACTCACGCGGACGACATAGTGCCCCGCTCCAACGGCGCCCACGTCTTCGGTAACGGAGGCCATCTGGCTCGTCGTCAACATAGCGGATGGATCTGCACTCCCTCTTTCGAGGTAGTGCTTGAAGGTTCCGGTGGAAGCGGTCCAACCGGCGACATTCGTGTCGAAGTTGGGGTTCGAGAGCAGGTTGATCCCATCGTCGACCCAACCGTTGCAATCGTTGTCGATCCCGTCCAGAAGCTCGGGCGCCGAGGGGTGATGGGCGGCGTTGGCATCATCGCAGTCGTTGCCGTTGGCGACGTACCCGCCTGGGGAGAAACACGCCTCGACGATCGCGGACGGATCTCCGAAGCCGTCACCGTCGGCGTCCCGAAAAAACGTGGGCGCGGCGCAGTCGGCCGGGCATGAATCGCAGGACTCGGCGCCAGAGCAAACGCCATCGCCACATGCTTCACATGCACCGCAATCGATTGCGCAACTCGAACATGTCTCCTCCGCCGCACAGATGCTATCACCACAGAGGGACGATGATCCGGAAGAACCCGTCGCGGAGCAGTCAAGAGGCTCATAGATGTTGCTCTCCGTGAAGTCGCAGATCTCGTCGCCCGGGGTCACGAGCTGCATTGTGCGGATCGGACTCCACCGCACGTCATACTGGAGCTGAGATGTGCCTGGCACCGGACGAGAACCCCATTCCCAGACGCTGCCGTCGCTGAGTTGGGCGCTCGTCGAGCCGCCGCCCGGGCGAACGCTCCCGGGGAGCTCGATCGATCGCGGCGTGGCGAGATTGCCGGCCGGCGCCGTGCATTCTCCCGAGCTGTTCTTGCCCCAGCACCAAAGGCTCCCGTCGGCCTTGGTGGCGACCACGTGGTACCGCCCTGCGCGCAGATCCGTTACCTGGCCGTCGAGCATCGAAGCCCCCGACTGAACGGGCACGCTCGAGATCCCGCCCAACAGACCCGTGCCAAGTTGACCCTGTGCATTGCTCCCCCAGCACCACACAGTGCCGTCCGCTTTGAGCGCGCACGACAGACTCCATCCCAGCGAAATCTGGACTACGTCGTGACCGAGCTCGCTGGCGCCTGCCCTCACCGGACTCAATCGTCCTGTCTGAGTGCCGTCCCCGAGTTCGCCGTTCCCGTTTTTGCCCCAGCACCACACCGTGCCATCCATCTTGAGTGCACATGTGTGCGCGAACCCAGCCTCGACCTGCGCAACTTGATCGCCCAGCTCCCCAAGGCCCGCCTGCGTTGGAATCGGGCGTGAGAGCGAGCTCGTGCCATCACCAATCTGGCCGTCGGCGTTTCTGCCCCAGCACCACAGCGTGCCGTCCATCTTCACTGCACACGCATGCGCATCGCCCGCGGCAACGCTGGCCACAGAGCCCGCCAATGCGTCGACGCGAACCGCTGTGCTTCGATTCGTCCCGGTTCCGTCGCCCAGCCGACCCTCCGCATTGGATCCCCAGGCGTAGACGGTACCGTCCGCGAGTTTCACACAACTGAAGCTGTTCGCACCAGCAAACTGGCGCGGATCGTTCCTCGGATCTCGTGGATCGGGCAGCCCGATCACGGGGACGGCCTCGCTTCGATCAATGTTCGTGCCGTCACCGAGCTCACCGAAGAAGTTCGTACCCCAACACCAGACGGTGCCATTCTCTCGTCGCGCGCAAGTATGGTTCTCACCGAATGACATCGAGTTCTCCGTCATCAAGAACGTGTTGAGCACGACATCTTCGGTCTCGCTCCCGCAGTTCGTATAGTTGCCTTCACTGTCCGTTGACGCACATCCACCCAACTCGGGCGCGTTGCAGTAGGGCAGCGGATCAGGGCTGAAGCCGCAGCTCCCGTCGGTGCACAAGCGCCCAGCAGGACCTCCGCCCGCCGCCTTGCATGCATGGAGCGCCGGCGCATCCCCGAAAACGTTCCCCCAAAACGCCCCTTCATGGTGCCGGAACTGTGCGCGTTCCACCGAGTTGACGGCCAGGCCCGCGTACGGCCCGCGCAGGGAAATTCGAACCGTCGCGCCGAGCGCGTTGGTTCGGGCCGCGAGACAAGCTGAGATCGCCTTCTGTCCGGGCACGTCGAGCGCGCCCGTTTTCCATCCGGGTGCGAGTCCAAGGGCGCCGTAGAAGGTCGCAAGCTCCGAGGGAAGTTGGATCGCCACCTCGTCGCCCGGATTGAGCGCGCATTCTACGGTGTATTTCAGAAGCTTACGCAGGTCAGCTTGCTGTGGGGGATTGAGCGCAAGACCTGGATAGGCGTCGCCGCTGCTGTCGATGGGGCGATAGTGTTCGACGCACCAACGGAGTGTCTCGCTGTCGTCGATGCCGTCTGGATTCTCGGCGAGGCCCGCGTTCTTCCAAGCCGGCGCGAGCCCGTGATAGCCGGGGTATACAACTGGGTCGCCATTCGACCGATACATCATCACAGCGTCGCCCTCGGGCAGCGCACACCACACGAGATGGCCCATCATCGATTCGAACGCCACCTCCTGATCGGCGGTAAGATCGACCAACTCGCCAGAGGCGTTGGCCACGCGAAGCGCCGTCCCGGGTGCGGACCCGTTTACGTAGAGGCCATTCAAAGGCAAGCCGTTCAAAGGTAGGCCGTTCACGTAAAGGCCGTTCGGATAGAGGCCATTCACGTACAAGCCGTTCAGCGGCAAACCATTCACGTAAAGACCGTTGAGCGGCAAACCGTTCAAGGACAGTCCGTTGACCGGCAAGCCGTTCACATACAACCCGTTGAGCGGCAGACCGTTCACGTAGAGGCCATTCAGCGGAAGCCCATTGAGCGGAAGCCCATTCAACGGCAAGCCATTCACGTAGAGGCCATTGAGAGGCAAGCCGTTGAGGGGCAGACCGTTGTATCCGATTCCATTTGCGCTCACACCATTCACGTAAAGACCGTTGAGCGGTAGGCCGTTGAGAGGCAGACCGTTTACATACAGCCCATTGGGCGCGTAAGCGTTGAACGACAGTCCGTTCAGGTAGAGCCCGTTGCCCGACAGTCCGTTGACTTCGAGCGAGTTGTTGAGCGTCAGCGCTCGTCGCGTCGTCGCAAGATCAGGATCCGTGAGATCGCCTTTGGGATTGCCACTGTCACGCACCGGGCCGCCGCTGCAGCGGCCGAGAGCCACACACACAAGTGCGAGAGAGACCACGAGCCGACCACCGCGGCGGCGAACCGCGGCGCGGGCCCGACCATTGCGGTCCCTGCGATATTGGCTCCCATGGTGCGTCTTCATTGCTTCCCCTCTGATGTGCCCGCAAAGACCTAATGCAATGCAATGTTACATTTTACGTTTGGGTTATTATCGTCCAAAAATGGAATCACTTGAGGGATTTCAAAGTAACTGTTTCTTCGAGCGCAAGACGACGCCATCCTACTCGGCCCCCGAGCGAGGCATGACGCCCGCAGCTTCATCCTGCGGGCGCAAGGATCCACGGATTTGCTACGCCCTGGAGAGCCGACGACAGTCTTCGTTTCAGGCTTTGAGCAAGGGAAGCGAGCCGGAGGGACACACGAGTGCTCGGTGAGACCAAGAACCCAGGGTTCATTGAGGCGAAGTGGTGACCGTACTTCGCTATCGACCTCTGACTCAGGTGACTAGATGTGCTCCGGGGCATCGCGATTCTGTTCGTCCTTGTGTGGCAGTGCCGCACTGCCTATCGGGCCGGCGAGATAGGCTGTGCACCTGGCGCTTGAGCTGGAGTCAGGCTCTTGCGTAGCACCCTCGTGTGCTTGACTCATTGCTCATCCGTGCAGCCTACCTCGGTGGGTCGGGACAGACCGATCTGACGCTGCCGTTCGAAGTGGGCACTTCTCTCGTCCGAATGCAGGGTGCCCGGATGCTCGAACAATCCAGCGCCTCGGCCGAGATCGTGCGCCTGAACGAGATTCGACGGAAGCTTGAGAGCGAGTGTCGTTCGCTCGGGATCGAGCTTGAGCATGAATTCCCACTTCTGGGTCCGGCGGACTCGTTGGACAGCGACGGATCTCCCATCATCATCTTGATGCTCTACGCTGCCCTCGTGATCCTCGCCCTGCTAGGCTTCGGACGCGGCGAAGTACTGAAGGCGCTGCAGGCGCTGTTCTAGGCGACGGCGTGAACTTTGGGCGCATTCACTGTATTGCGACCGATGTCAGCGCGAGTACCCTCTCGTCTTCTCGTGCAAGGGTCGGGCGATCTGCCCGAGCTGCGGTTCGCGTCGTCTGGCAGAGACGGCGGCTCATCTCATGGATGAGGTTCTGCCTGATACCCGCCCGCAACGCGTGGCTCAAGAGACCCGCGCCTGCTAAGCTTGAGTGTCCATGCCTCGTTTCATCCAACTTGCACCCTCCCGCACGGCCCTTGTCGTCGCCATCTTGGTGTTCGGGTGCTCCGAGAATCCGCGTGAGTCCACGCCTTCCGACTCTGGTTCGCTCGACGCATCGTCGTCGAATGACTGGCCCGAAGATGGGTTGTTTCCCGACGCACCCTTGCTTGACGCGGAGCTAGATGAGACCGGGGCAATCGATGCGTCTTCCTTCGACGGGCACTCCTGGGATGCCGACATCGCCGATTCCGATGTCACCGATTCCTATGGCTCTGACGCCAACACGGCCGACGCGGAAGACTCGGGCGGCGCGTTGCCGCCGGATTCTGGAACGAATGATGCCGGGCCTTCTGCCTGGTCACCTTGTTGCGGTCATCCTCAGTTGAGATCGGTGACGTTCTACGACCACGGTTCTTCATCTGCGCAGCGTTATGTTCATATAGAGTCCGCTCTCCCTGCGATCCGCCGAGCCGGATTCAACGCTCTTTGGCTCGTGTCCCCGTGGACCCAGTACAATCCTCGCCCATTGGTGGCACCCCCTGAGTACTCGCCAGACGAGTTCCGAGAACTGCGTCGACTCTTGACGCTTCTCCGCGCGAACGGAATGCGTGCGCTCATTGGCCTCAACTACCTTGGATCCGGCTGGGCGCCCGACGGCATCGACGCGTGCACATGGATAACTGATCCCGTCATGTACGCCGCGTTCGAAACCTACGTTGCGCGTTTTCTCCAGGAGATTCGCGAATTCTCGGACCTCGCCTACATCCTCGTGTTTACCGAGAACGCTGAGCCGTGCGGCATGGCGAATGCGGACAGCGCCGTCGCCCTGGCAGAGCTTCTCAGAGCGACCCTTGGCAGTCTCCCGCATCGCCTCGATCCCGCGTTGCGCGCCGAATTCCGCATCGGATACCACGACTACTCGTTGATCAACTTGGGCTGGGCGGGTGGGGACTCGCCGATCGCCTCTCCGATGGGCTTCGACTTCCTGAGCATGGTTGCCTACGGGCTGGATCGTTTGAGCGACACAGAGATCGCCGCTGAAATCGACCGGCGGGCCGGACGTTTCCGAGCTCTCTATCCGTCGACACCTCTCATTATCGGAGAATCCGGTGCCTCCGCTTGCGACGGCAACGATGCGAATCAGGCACGCGTCGCGCGCGCGATCGTTGAACATGCCACCAGCCACGGCATGGGTTCGAACATCTGGGGATGGCGGCCAGGCCCTCCCGGTCAGGAATGTGTGAACCCGGTCTTTGGCGGACTTGCGGTCACGAATCAGGACGGGTCAATCAAGCAGGCGGTTGATGCGATCGCGGACGTCTTTCGGCCCCGAATCACCGGTGGCGGCGTCGTGACCTCTTTCGATCCATGGGCCGTCTGGCTGACAGGAACGAACTTCGGTGAGTTCCTAAGCGTTCAGGTCTTCGATGGCGCAAACGCGTGGTCGACGCCACGCTCCGTCACGCTCGGAAGCGATTGCACGTGGCTCAGCTTCAGCCTCCCCGCCAACGTCCCTCCGTCGCGTTGCAACCTGGGTGGACAATCCTGCCCGGTCTCGGCGGTTGTCACCGATGTCCGAAGCGGCCTCGCGTCTCCGCCTCAGGATGTGACGTTGCCAGCCCAATGAACCCACCAGTCCCCTGACATCGATGGCGGCGGATGCCAATGTTCCATGCTCGACGATCTTCGCTTCTCGATTGCGGGCGACGAAGACGCGAACGCCCGGCGCTAGACCGAGCACCGCGCCACCACCTGAAGAAGCCGCCCCAACACGGCCTCGTCAAAAGGTACGTGGCCGGTAACGATCGAGTTGAGTCATGTCGTGAGCGCCTCCCGGAGCACGCCAATGGCTGAACGCATGGCGGGCGCATCAAGGCGAAGGTTCTCGAGCGCATCGACCGTGAGCGTGCGCAAGGCGTCGCTTTCGACGGAGTCGCCGGGCAGCGTGTAACCAATCTCGAACACGCCGGGAAGCGCCCCTGGTTTCTCCCGAAGAGCGCGCAGCACCGCCGAAGGCGGTAAGGGCACGGCGCGCTCGCACCCCACGGGGGCAACAACAGCAAACATCAAGCGATCGCCTTTGTCTCGACCAACCACGATCAAGGGGCGAACGCCAAATTGCGGCGAATCATAGCAGGCTTCGGCTTCGATCTTCACGATCTCAGACGGACATCGAATGGTCTCACGAACCTTGGCCGCGTCCGAACTGGTGCTGAGCGCAAGAGGGTAGACCTTCCCACAGGACCGATCGAAAGCGACGATCACATCGTCGTGGACCCAGTGGAACGATGTCTCCTTTGCGTTGAGATCGTCGGGCAAGGTGATGACCTTCATGCTGTGGCGATCACCACGCATCGAAACGCGAAGGATACGACCATGAATAAACGCGTGGTCCGCGTAGCGAGGCCCCGCCAACGGGTAGTCGGCGCCGCCCATTCTGAAGAGCGTGGCTACATGCTCGTCGACCGGTCCGAGCTTTCGCACTTGGCCCGACGCCGAAACCTCGAAGAGCTCGCAGGCCCCAGTTCCTCTGGGCGGACCGCACTCAACCAAAACCGACGCGTCGGAGTCGGCTTGGGTGCGATACACGCAGCGCGGAACCGAAGGCAGCGCAACACGAACGCTCGCGCCGCCGCGATGGGTGTCGACGAGACGAACGCCAAGATGATCGGCAAAGAAATAGAAGCCCGGAGTGCGGACATTATCGGCCGGGCGAGGGATGACGGGGCGCTCGAGCCCCAAGAGGTAGCACATCCATTCGTCGTGGCGGGCGCGGCCTCTGGCACCGATGCGATCGGGACGAGAAGCCAGCGTGTCGGGGTGGCGGGGTCGGAATCGAATGCGGTCCCCGCCCGACGCAATCCACGCGTCGTACGCGGCCTTCTCAAGCGCGGGTTCAACGGGAAGGAATCCGGCGGTTCGAGTGGTCACCGGTTGAGCCAGCGCTGCGAAGAGGAGCGCTCTTGTGAGGCCGATCTGCTCCGGTGTCAGGTGTTCGAATCCCGTCCCATCAAAGTTTGCGGGGCGCGCACGCATCGCAACATCGACGGTGCGTCCTCGATAGGCAGAGAGCTCTGCCTCATTGAACTCAATCGCCATGGAGGAGGCCGAGATAAGCACCCCATTAAACCCACCGAGCCCACCAAGCCGGTCGCCATCAACAGATGTCTTGCCCACACAACCGACGACCACCGTAGCCTCGGACAACAGCTCGGGCGTAAGCGCTTCGCTCGCCGAGAATCCTTGCGCGCGAATCGACGCACGCCGCGCTTCATCCGAATCGACGCACGACACCTCATGCCCTTGTTCCAGAAGCCGCTGGGCAAGCGAGGCGCCGACGGATCCCGCCCCGATCAAGATCACACGCTGAGGCCCAACAAGGGCGCGTTGCGCGAGAATGAGCCGGATGCTCTTGGCCAGCGCGAGACCGACAACCCGCGCCTCCCCCTCGACCTTGCTCGGGCATAACGCAACGGACACCGTCGCGAAACGAGGTCCCTTCTTGCGGAGCTCCGTCATTCCGCGCGATGTCTGCTCGACGGCATGATTGCCATCGGGAAAGATGCGCGCGAGACAAGCACACCATTTTTTGCGTTCGGACTCGGACCAGGAAGCCGGCCATCGATCGCCGCTTAGCACGAGCTGAAGCAGTCCGCCGTCGTCGAGCACAATGTAGCCGTCCTCGGGTCGAGCGCGATCGAGGTCATGGAGACGGGCGGCTACGAACCGATAGATTTCTTCGATCCTTTGGGCTTCGAAGTCGGCCGGCAGTACGGCATCACGGTCGTATCCTGGCCACGCGTCTACGCCCATGAGACGCAGCACCGCAACGACGAGCGGGTTGGTTCCATAGGGCGTCCCGAGCACGTGGATGCGCTCCGGCGCCATCTTGGCTTCGATCAAGGCCTCAAAGAGCGGAAGGCTGGTGGGCAGAAGATGCTGTACTGCGACCAATCCCTGTTTCTCAAACCGGTCCGAGGCGACCTGTGCTGTCACCGCGTCGAGCGCCGCAAGGCGCCGGGGCAGGAGATCGTCATGACGCATGAAAGCGTTCACGACGTCGAGACCACGTTCGCGCCCCACGGTGAGCTGGAGACCCTGGACCACGTCGGAGAGAAAGTTGTAGTTGGGTCGCGCGCGAGGCTTTCGGTGTTGCGCCGCCAACAGCGCGCCGGTGATCGATGCGCCCGAATCTGCAGCCGCCCGGCGGACAGACTTGAGCGAAAGCGTCCCTTCTTCGTTCACGTGTTCGACCAGCCAAGTCAGAAGCGCGCCGAGTACGATTGCGTCCTGAAATCCATCCACATGTTTGACAGACCGTTTGTCGATCCGACGCGCCAACTCGACCACTTCGACCATGTGACGTCGCACGGGGCTATCTTTGGAACCGTTCCAAATCGCGTACGCGGCATCAACGAGCCCCGGGTCTTGAACCGCCCGAACGAGCGCCCCGGGCGTCAGAGTCGCGTGGCCAGCAAGCGACACCGCTCCACTGGACCGGCGCCATCCAATCCCGGGCACCGCCCCTTTGGACACAGACGGCGCCGCGGCGCGGACGGGCCGCCGAGAGCGAGTCGATCGCAGAGGCTCGCCCCCCTGAACGCGAACCGTGGTTCTCGAGGAAATGTGCACGAAGTAACAGTATTAACGACCGTCCCGCGCTCCCTGATGCGTCGATCTTGCGACGGCAGAAACTCCAGGGGCAAACATCAAAACGGCAAGGCAACGTGGCAACGTGGCAACGTGGCAACGTGGCAACGTGGCAACGTGGCAACGTGGCAACGCGGCAACGTGGCAACGCGGCAACGCGGCACGCCGTCCGTCGTCTTCGCGGATAGTCCAGACCGGTTGTCGCTGCAGCGGCGCGAACATGCGCAAGAGAACGTGCACGCCCTTCGCTTGGTCACGCCGTCAGATGATGTCCAGGAGGCCGACCTTGAGCTGGCGCGGGCGCTGATCGCGCGAGCCGATCGCGCGCTCTCTCGGGTCGCCGAAGGTCCCCTCGCCGAGCGGGCGCGAATGTCGATCGAGCTTCTGACGGCATCGGTCCGAGATCGGAGCATCGACATCCAGGAGCGTACCGACGCTCTGAGCGATGAATCCTGAGGACTGGAATCGCGGACGAGTCGTGGGTTTGAAGCGAGGCCTCGGTGGGCCGAGCGCCGCCGCCGCTCAGCCGGCGATCGGCAAACGAAAAAGCCGGACCGTATTCTCGACCGTGAAGCGCGACACCGTCGCCAGCTCTTCTCCCCAGGCTTCGGCGAGTGCTTCGGCGGTTCGAAGCACGAACGCGGGTTCGTTGCGGCGCCCACGATGCGGGACCGGTGCGAGGTAGGGGCAGTCGGTTTCGACGAGAACTCGGTCTTTCGGAAGTTCCCTTGCAATCTCACGCAGGGCGTCTGCGTTCCGGAAGGTGAGCACGCCCGAAAAGGAGATGTGCCATCCGAGGTCGATGGCCGCACGCGCCAGCTCGGGCGAACCGGTGAAACAATGAAACACGCCGCGGAGCTCCGACGCCCGTTCTTCGCGGAGAATTCGAAGGGTGTCTTCTTCGGCTTCACGTGTGTGCACGATGCAGGCGAGGTCGAGCGCCTTTGCCATGCGAAGGAAGCGGCGGAAGGCCTCGATCTGGGCATCCTTTGGGGACAGGTTGTAATGGTAGTCGAGACCCGTTTCGCCAATGCCAACGACCTTCTCGTGCTTGGCCATCGCCTCGATCGCAGCCAGGGTCGCGTCATCGGCCAATGATGCATCGTGCGGATGGATCCCAACCGTTGCGAAGATGTGATCGTACCGCTCTGCGAGCGCCAAGGTACGTGGGTTGCTGTCGCGGCCATCACTCGCGCCGATGCAGATGATATGCGTAACACCCGCTTCCTGAGCGCGGAGAAGTGTCTCGTCGAGATCCGATTCGAACTTTGACCCGTCGAGGTGAGCGTGGCTGTCGATGAACATGGGGGGCCTCATGCGCGCTAGGGTTTGGTTTCACGCGGTCGCGGATGGACGGCGAGGAAGTTGCGTGCGGCTTGGCTCGGGAGCTTCTCCAAGGCCTCGAACGCTTCCACCAGGAGCGGGCGAGGCGTTCTTCGATCTTCGATGACTTGCATGAGGACGTCTGCGGCGCGCTCGAACCCGAGCTCTCCGAGCTCTCCGAGCGCGCGAGCTGCGGTCTCCCGCAACTTGTCTTTCGGATTCTGCAGGACTTCTTCGAGAATCGCGTATCCCGACGTGATCCGATGAGAGGCGATCAAAGACAATGCATAGGCCCGTTCGGTTCGGTTGCGCGCCCGCGTTCGGCGGAGAAGCGTCCGAGCACCCTCCGGATGCCCGAGGCTATGGAGCGTGGCCAGCGCGGTCAGCCGGTCCGGCCACGGAAGAAACCGGCGTTGAGCGAGACGCTCGAGCGCCGGAATGGCCTCCGGCGAGGCCAAGCGGCGCAAGCCTTCGCAGGCATCGAGCCGTCGGTTCTTGTTGTTCAGGCCGTGCTCGAGAATCTCTCGCCCTCGCGCAATACCCATCGAGGCCAAGGCAAAGGCCGCCTCGAATCTCACGCCCTCGTCGTCGTCTTGCTCGACGCGCTCGACGAGCGCGGCGGCCGTGGACGGGGCGCGCAGGTCGCCGAGCGCGGCGGCCGCCTGCTGGCGCACGCCGGGTGCGCCATCGACCAGGAGATCGAGCAGGATGGCCAGTCGGTCGTCGAGCGTGCCTTCCGCGGCACAGGCCTCGGCCGGCTGTCCTCGTCTTGGCAGAAGCGCGCACAACGTCGCGAGCTCGGCGCGAACGCGCCCATCTGGATCGGCCGCGAGCACTTCTCCGTGGGCAGCCAGCGCTTCGTCGAGGCTCACCGCGCCTTCAAGCCAGAGCCGGCCCATGTCTTCGAGCGTGGCAAGACGGATCTTGGGATCGGGACTTCGTAGACCCTCCGCGGGGTGAGGCCCGAGAATACCGCGCCCGGGGCTCACGCCTTTGGGGTCCGCGTCTACGCTCGGCTCGATCACGAAATCTTCTCACCTGGCTTGGCCGTCTCAGGCAGCGTCAACAGCGAGAGATCCTTTCCGCCTGGCCCAGCAGCGAGAACCATGCCTTCGCTGATTCCAAATCGCATCTTGCGTGGCGCAAGGTTGGCAACGACCGCCACACGAAGACCTTGAACGCTCGCCGGCTCGAACGCTTGTCGAATGCCCGCAAAGATCGTGCGCGGTCGCGCTTCGCCAAGATCTACGGTCAGGCGGAGGAGCTTCTCGGCACCTTCGACTAAGTTGGCCTCGAGAATGAGCCCCACCCGGAGATCGACTTGCGCAAACGTGTCGATCGAGATGAAGGCGCTCTCTTTGCTGTCGGCGGTGGCGGTGGCGGTGGCGGTGGCGGTGGCGGTGGCGGGAGCTTGGCTCCGCTCGCCCTTCTTGTCTGTCGCTGCGCTCTTGGTTTCTGCCTTGTTGGCGTTGGCGTTGGCGTTGGCGTTGGAAAGGGACACGCTGGTTGTGTCTTTGGATGCCTCGATGATCGCATCCAGCGCGTGGCGTTCGATCCGATCGAAGATTCGTTCAGGCTTTCCGATGGGTCGGTTGACCAGGTCGAAGGCCCAGGCTTCAGAGAACGTCGTGGGTTCGGCCGGCAGCCCCAAAATCGGATAGACCTTGGCGGCGAAGGCCGGGAGCGCGGGCGTGAGGACCACCGCGGCGCTGCGCGCGAGGTTGAGGCACAAGGTAACGACGTTCCGAGCGCGTTCCGCATCGGTCTTCAGAAGTTTCCAGGGTTCGGCGTCTTGAAAGATCTTGTTGCCGAGGCGCGCAATCTCGACTGCGTTTCGGACCGCCGAAGCGCTATCGAACCCAGCGTATGCGGTTTCGGCCGACTCGGCGAGCCGTCTCGTTTCGTCGAGGTGGGCCACCGCGTCGCTCGGCAACGCGCCGTATTGTCCGTCAAGTTTGGTTGCAAGGAAAGAAGCAGCGCGCGAGACGAGGTTCACGAGCTTCCCGATGAGGTCTGCGTTGATGCGATCGATGAACTCTTCGAGAACGAGGTCGATGTCGTCGATCGTGGGTCCCGTCTTCGAGGCGAGGTAGTAGCGCAGGTAGATCGGATCGAGATGCTCGGCAAACGTACGTGCGTTGATGAAGGTCCCGCGTGTCTTTGACATCTTGACACCATCGACCGTCAGGAACCCGTGCACATGGACACGATCGGGGAGCGCCAAGTTCGAAGCGTGCAACATGGCGGGCCAGAACAGCGTGTGGAAGTAGACGATGTCCTTGCCGATGACGTGAACAATCCGGCCCCGCTTTTCTCGCCAGACGCGATCTACGAGACGGCCGCTGCCCAGTCGGCCTCCGAGGCCGGATTCAGACTGATCTCCAGGCCCCGATCCAGTGTCCACGCTCGATCCAGACCCGGCGTGGGGCGGAATGTCTGCCCCGCGGAAGCTATCCGTCGATGAGATGTAGCCGATCGGCGCATCCAGCCAAACGTAGAAGAATTTGCCCGGCAGGTCTGGGATCTCGAACCCGAAGTACGGCGCGTCGCGAGAGATGCACCAGTCTTTGAGTCCGCCCGCGAGCCAGCCATCGACCCAATTCTTCACCTCCGCTTGGAGGCGACCTTCGGATCCAACCCATGCGCGGAGTACTTCGCTGAATTGAGAGAGGCCGATGAACAGGTGCTCCGATTCCTTGAGCACCGGACGCGTGCCCGTGATGACGCTGACGGGATCTTTGAGCTCGGTCGGCTCATAGGTTGTCCCGCAGTTCTCGCAAGCGTCTCCGTATTGGTCCGGGGTCGAGCACTTGGGGCATGTGCCTTTGATGAAGCGGTCCGGCAAGAATCGCTGGGCCGACTCGTCGAAGTACTGTTCGACCTTCCGCGTCTCGAGATGGCCGCCGCGCTTCAGGTGATCGTAGATCTCATGGACCCATCGGCGGTTCTCTTCCGCGTTCGTCGACGCGTAGTTGTCGAAGCGGATCCCAAAGCGCGCGAAGTCCTCGATGTGTTCTCGCGCGAATCTTGCGATGAAGGCCTCCGGTTCGATGCCCATCTTCCGTGCGTTCAGCTCGATCGGTGTGCCGTGTGTGTCGTCGGCACAGATGTAGTACGCCTCCTCGCCAGCCAGACGGCGCGCGCGCACGTACACGTCGGTCATGATGTACTCGACCAAGTGGCCGATGTGGATGCTTCCGTTTGCGTATGGTAAACCCGCAGTAACGATCGTTGGCGTAGGCTGAGCCATGGCCGACGACTGGTAGCAGTTTGGGCGACGTCCGCAAAGTCTTGTGAAGTCTGAGTGGGTTGGCGTGCGAGGACAACCTCGCCCGGCCTGGAGCCTCGACGTCTATCGTTGGACCATCGAGGGCTCGAAGAGGACAACCGAGTTTCCGGTGCTTCGGGCGCGCGCCAGCGCCGCCTCAGCGGCGTCGCGCAGAAGATCGATGTTCATCGTGTCCGTTGGAAGCGCGGCAATGCCGAAGCTTGCGCTCGTATGGAACTTCTCTTCCTCGGAGCTGGCTTGCCCCAGCGTTTCGCTGAACGAGGTCTGATCGAGCGCGTGACGAATGCGTTCCAGCACGACGAAGCCGGCGTCTTTCGGGGTCTCGGGGAAAAGAAACATGAACTCGCCACCTTGCCGTCGGGCCACGAAATCGACGTCGCGCACCATGCCCGAGAACATCGACGAGATGCCCCGGAGGACACCGTCCGCGACGTCGATGCCGTGCTTCTCGATCACATGTTCGAGGTTATCTATGCTCGCGAGTGCGACGCACAGCGGCCGGTCGTAACGCAGGGCGCGCGCGGCTTCTTTGCGAAATCGATCCTCTGCGCTGCGCCGATTGGGGAGACCGGTGAGCGGGTCGACGCCCGACATGCTGTCGAAGTCGATGTTGTTGAGGCTTTCGTCGATGTCCATTTCCATCTTCTGTTCCGCCTCTTTCTCCCGCAGGACCAAGTCCTGAGTTTGTGCGTGGAGCATCCGAGCCAGCTCGTCGCGGTCTCGTTCGGCGCGCACTTTGCTGATCGCCGTTTTGACCTTCAGCATCACAAGTTTCAGGTTGCTGAACGGCTTGATCAAGAGATCGAAGGCCCCCAATTCGAGTGCGTCCGTGATCGCATCGATGGTCGGGTCGACGGTCAACATGAGGACTTCGACGGGTCTGTGATGCTCCTTGATGTGTCCGAGCAACTGCATCCCAGACATATCAGGGAGTTGGCGTTCCATCATCACGATGTCGATGGGATCACGTTCCATGATCCGCGACGCCTCGGCGCCCGTCTCCGCGAGCGCGACCTCATGCCCTTCTCTTGCAAGGCGCACCTCAAGCATGCGCGCGATGTCTGGATCCGACTCGACGACCAGAACACGTCCAGTCGTTGGCCGCAGCCAGAGGTTGTAGACGCCGGCCAGAGCCTTGGGTTCAGGCTCAGGTGCCCCGCGGGGAACATGTTTCGACTTCGAACCTGGGTCGTCGCTTCTCGATGCCACTCTAATGCTCCAAGCTACCTAACTTCGTCCGTTCATCGCTCACTTCGTGAGCAATGCGCACGAACGACGGGGCCCTGACGGAACTTGAATCTCTCAGCCGTTGAAGTTGCCGTCCCTCTCCGCGTCCGAACTTGCCTGATGTTCTAGTTCGAAACCAGACCGCGGGCTCCTGACGGTTCGAAACACCACTGAGGTCCACACTTGGCCCATTTGCCGGGGCAGGGCGTTCGGACAGGTCAGCCCGTTTGCATACTCTCGACGCGTTACGCCCACATGGGATGCGAACCGCGGTCACATTCCGGCGTACTTCATCGCGACCTGTCCGATCGGACGTCTTTGGTGCTAGCGTCCCTCTTTGGTGCCTCCGCGCGTCATCCATCGGGTCGCGCTCGTGGTCGCGACGCTTTCCATTGTGACGGCGACGGGCACTGTTTCGGTCCGAGCTTCCTCCACGCCCCTGGGCGGTCGCTACGTAAGCAGTCAGGCCTATCTCAACGCGCTCCAGGGCGAGCGCCTTCGACTCAAAGGCGATGTCGAGGGCGCGGAGAGGGCGTTTCAGGTTGCGCTCGCTTATGATCCCGACTCCAGTTACCTCGCGATCACCCTCGCCCGAATCATGTCCGCGCGGGGACGAAATCGGATCGCCCATTCACTGTTGGACCGAACGCTGGCCCGTGACCCGAACCAAGGGTCCGCCTGGCGACTGAAAGGACAATTCGCGCGTCGGGAAGGTCGGCTCGGCCTGGCGGAGCAAGCCTTCCGAAGAGCCTATGGGCTCGAACCTCACGCCTTCCGTCGTGCGCACGACCTCGCACGCGTGTTGGTCGACAAAGGGGACTTTTCGGGTGCGATTTCGGTCGTCGAGCCGTATCTCCGCTCGGACTTCGACGATCCGCGTGTATTGCGACAGGTCGCCCGCATTGCGCGTCAATGTCGTCGTTGGGATGTCGCTGAGCGAGCGCTTCGGCGCGTTCTGACTCTTGCGCCCAATGATCTGGCGTCGGCCGTCGACCTGTCGCGCGCGCTGGATGCCCAGGCACGAGACGATGAGGTCGTATCCCTCTGGCACCGGTACACCGCTTCGAATGTCGACGATGCGGCTGGCTTCATCGAAGCGACCCGCGCGCTTTTCTGGGCCGGTGAGCGGCGGACCGCGCGCGCATATTTGAGGCGCGCGACGTCTCTGCTCGAGCGTCGACCCCGGTCTGATCCCGAGCGCCGCGTCTTGGCGCTTGCACTCGCGAAAGCGCTTACGGGTGTGGGGGCTTATCGCGAAGCGATCGAACACTTGGAAGTGATCGTCGCGCACAAGACTGCGGCGCCTCCGACTTTCCCGAAGGCCGATACGCCCGCGAATGCCGTTGTTTCAGCGGATGCCGTTGTTTCAGCGGATGCCCGTCTTTCAGCGGATGCAAACGGCGATGCTGAAGCGCTCCGTCTCCTCGGCGTTGCGCTTGCGCGGCGTGGGAAGTCCAGCGCCGCGCTGGCGGTGCTCGATCACGTGCCCCCCGAACATCCTGACTACGTCGAAGTTCGCCTTGAGATGGCACGGCTGCTTTCAGAGGATGGACGCCTGGTCGAAGCCCTCGACAGCCTCGATCGAGGCCGGCAGCGCTCGCCTCGATGGTCGCGCGCGCCGGAGTTGGCGCTCGCGAGCTCGGTGCTCTTGGCGCGTCTCGGCCAAGAGCGCGCCGCCATGACACTGTACTCGACCTCGAGTGCGAGCGTTGCCGTCGATCGTCAGCGACAAGCGGAGTGGCGAGCGGAGTGGCGAGCGCGCATGGCGAAGACCGACCCCACCACCGAGTCTGAAATCGGGAGATGTTCCCGGTCCGCGTCCGAGTTTGCGTCCGAGTTTGCGTCCGAGTTTGCGTCCGAGTTTGCATCCGAGTTTGCGCCGGCGTTCGCTTTCGACTTCGCGTCTGAGCCCGCTTCTGGGTCGTGGGGGCGACTTCGACGACGACTCCAGCGAGCCCGCTGGTTGGAGCCGCTGGAGCCCCACTGGTCCGAATGCCTGGGAGATCTTGCCGTGCGAAGCCATCGTTATCATGAGGCGCGCCGGGCGTATGCGCGTAGCCTCCGCGGCTGGAGGCGCAAACAGCGGGCGCTCGTATTCGGCGCGGACCGTGATCTCCATCGCGTTCGAAACAAGTTGGCGACGCTCTCTGGTTAGGCGACAAAGTGTGTACCTTGAAGTTTGGCTCACCGTTCGCAGTTCTCTCAGGTCTTGTCTTTGGACTGGTCGCGCTCACGGGTGGGCTTGGCTGCCGCTCCCTGGGGGCGACCTCGGGTCCCGTCGGGCCAAGCCCCGAGTTTCCGCTCCCTCCACCCGGTGAGGTCCTGAAGGACATGCGAGATCGCGCCGCATCGCGCCAAAACATGCGGGCGATGGGCCGAGTGACCTATTTCGGTCGCCAAGGGCGCGTACGCCTGCGCGCCGTGCTCCTCTCTGAGCGACCCGGGGCCTTCCGCGTTGAGCTTTTGTCTCCGGCCGAAGAACCGGTCGGAATCATGACCTGTGACGGGGAAGGTCTTTGGCTTCTGAAGGATCGACGCCTCATGACGGGGCCCGCGACAGCCGAGAACATTGCTCGGCTTCTCCCGATGCCGATGCTTCCCCACGAGATCGTCGACCTCCTCCTTGGGGGGCTTCCAAGCTCCGACCGATTCGAGCCGGTGTCGCTTTTGTGGGCTGATGTCTCCCACCAGATGTGGCGCCTGACGCTGAGTGGTCCATCAGGGGACGAAGTGCACCTCACGATCGATCCGACGCGTCATGTTGTCCGGAGCGCGCGATTTGCCCGGGTCGACCGCCCGTCCATGACGGTCGCGTTCGATGACTTCAAACCGATCGATGGGCTGCCGGGCGAGTTTCCGACCCAAATCGTTGTTCAGGTCCAAGGCGACGAGGACGTGCGCATCAAGCTCGAGTCGCTCGAGGTCAACGTGACGTTCGATTCGTCGTTGTTCTTGCTTACTCCACCGTCCGGTATCTCACCTGAGCCGATGTAGCCGCAACCTATGAAGCGCGTTAATGTTCCGGGGCCGACGAACCGCGCGCTCGGGGACTGTACCGGATGGCTCAACGAATCAGGCTTGGAGAGCTCTTGGTGCGCGCGGGCGTTCTCGATGAAGCTCGGCTCACCAGTGCCCTAGCTGAGCAGAAACGTTGGGGCGGGCGACTCGGGAAGATTCTCGTGAACATGGGCTACATGTCCGAGGATCTCTTGGTCAAAGCGCTTTCGAAGCAGCTCGGCATTCCGCGTGCCGACTTCGCCAGCATGAACCTTCCACCCGACCTGATCGAAAAGATGGACCCGGACTTCTTACACGAGCACGTCGTCTGTCCGGTCGCTTTCGATCCCCAACGCCGTCTCTTGACCCTCGCCATGGCCGACCCGACGCAACCGGGTCCGCTCGATACGGTTCGCTTCAAGACGGGACTGCGCGTCGAACCGCTGATTGCCGGCGAAGGTCAGATCGCGCAAGCGATCGAGAAACTCACGGACGCGGTCGCATCGCCCATGCCGATCGAGCGTGCGTCCGAGCGTCCGTCCGAGCGTCCGTCCGAGCGTCCGTCTCAAGGCCCCCCGGGACCCTTCAACGGTTCGGGATCGAAGGGGGCTCCACTCGGCGCGGCCTCGGGCGCCTTTCCGGGACCGTTCCCCGCGCCTTCGCCGTCGCCCTATTCGGCCTCGGCGCCACCGGTCGGTGCGGCCTCGTCGCCTCCATTTCCCTCGATGCCGGGGACGGTGCCGCCGTCGAACACGGGCGCGCCTCCCCCTTGGCTCCAGCAGGCCGCAGGCCGGGGCGCGGCGCCGATGGCCCCGGCGGTTCCGACCGCGCCAGCTCCGACTGCGCCGGCTCCGTTGTCTTCGAGGCCGAACCCGACGGGCGCCTTCACCTTCCCACCGAGCTCGTTTAACCCCGCGAATCCGAATGCCACGGGCGCGTTTCCTGGCCCACCAGGCGCACCCGGGACTCAGACGGGCGCTTTTTCCCTCCCGATGACGAGCGCGGTCGCACCGGGGGCCTACGCGATTCCGAGGCCACCCCCACCGACCCAGTCGCCTCAGCCGCATCAGGTTGCGTCGAATCTCGGCCCGGCTCAGGATATCCTGCGAACGCTCGAGGCCTCGCAGATACAGCAGCAGAAGGCAATTCGTGCCATGTTGGAGCTCTTGATCGAGAAGGGTGTCTTTTCCCGCGACGAGTATCTTGCAATCCTCAACAAACACTAACAGCAACGGCAAGGACCATGACGAGCACGAAGCTAGATCGGGGCAGATTAGGGCAGTTCTTGCTCGAGCGCGGGCTGCTCGGGGTCGATGCGCTGGACGCCGCCTTGTCCGAACAGAGGGCGACGGGCAAGCGGCTTCCGCGCATTTTGTCCGACCGAGCCATCTTGGATGAGGATCGGTTGGCGAGGACGCTTGCGGATCATCTTGGTCTCGAGACCGTCAATCTGATCAACGCCAAGATCCACGATCGAGTGCTTCGTTTGATTCCCCCGGCCGCCGCGGCTCGATATGGCGCGTTGCCGCTCGCCATCAAGAAGGTCGGCGACGCGGAGGTCGTGTACGTCGCGATGATCGACCCTCTCGATACCGACGCCATCGCTGAGCTCCAGCGTCTCATGGGAAGGCCCGTGCGCGTGCTCGTGGGCGCGGGTTCCGACGTGGACCAAGCGATTCTCGAGCACTACAGCGCGCTCGCCGATCGACGTGACGAAGAGTCGAGGGAATCCAAAGATCTCAAGGACGCGAAGGACGCGAAGGACACCAGGGACTTGAGAGAGTCGAGAGATCTGAGAGCGCAAAAGCCGAGCGGGAAGACACCCACTGCCGCAGACAAGCCGTCGAACGCGGGGTCGGGGCCTCAGCGATCAAGACCACAGTCCAGTTCATCGCTGCCGACGGGGGCGCCACCTCGGGGCGCTCCGCGACCGACGTCTTCAACGGCGTCGACGTCTTCGACGCGCGCTGTCGCGCCACGCGTCGAGACCGAGTCTTCGCTGTCGGACGAAGAAATTCTGGCGGCCAACTTACGCGACCGATTTTCGAGTGACCCAGGCCCTTCGACGGGACAGGCTACGCCTGTTCATCGCGACCATTGGACGTCGGTTTCGAGTGACTTCGAGGTCGATGAACAGTTCCAAACCCAAGAATTGGTCTCCGGTCACGGCAAGTCGGCTGATGACGAGGCGCTCGAAGACTCAACCAGGGACCGCAGTGAAGAACCGCCGGAAGATTTGGACGAGTTGGTTGATCTGGATGAGCCACTCGGTGAGTCGTTCGAGACGTCGGTCGATGAACCGCTCGAAGAGACGCCGATCCCCGAGATTGATGCGGTCGAGGAAGTCGAGGCCGACGACGACGAAGCGCTGGCTTTGGAGGAGCCCACGGTTCTAGGGCGCGTCCTCCCCGGGGAGATGGAGTCTCAGATGGCGGAGACCCGTCGAATCCGTCCGCAGGATTTTGCGTCCAGCTATTTCGAGATGCCCTCGAAGAGATCGAAGAAGTCGGCGCTGCACCGAGATCCGGACGTGGCGGCGATGATCGCGACGACGCTCGAAGTGCCGGTCGAGATCGATGATGCGAGTCATCCATTCACGGGCCCGGCGATCGAGGAGGTGCCGACGGGTCTCGAACGAACCGGCATCATTCCAGCGATCAACTTCGAGAATGACGGCTTCACGCCGGCCCTCGCCGACCGAGGTGCCGTCGCTGGGGCGTTGGCCGGCGCAGGGGACATACCGACATCTTTGGACGCCGTGCGCGCGCGGCGCGATCCGATGCCTCCCTCTTCGGTCGTGTCTTCGGTCGTGGCATCAAAGGCATCGACGGCCTCGAATGCGGCCCCGGTTGCGACGACTTCTTCGCCGACCTTGGCATCAAGCACGCCAGCCTCGAGCACGCCAGCTTCGAGCACGCCAGCTTCGAGCACGCCAGCTTCGAGCACGCCAGCTTCGAGCACGCCAGCGTCGAGCACGCCAGCTTCGAGCACGCCAGCCTCGAGCACGCCAGCTTCGAGCACGCCAGCTTCGAGCACGTCGGCTTCGAGCACGGCGGCTTCGAGCACGGCGGCTTCGAGCACGTCGGCTTCGAACACGGCGGCTTCGAACGTGCCGGCGACCAGCGACCCGCAACAAGCAACGGCCGCGCAAGAAGCGCGACCGAGGGGCGATTCAGCGTCTGGCTGGTCATCCTCGCGGACGGACCGGGATCGTGTTCCGGGTCGCCGCCCCGGCGTTGCGACGGTCGAGGCGATCGAGGAACTGGAA
Source organism: Deltaproteobacteria bacterium (assembly GCA_016713425.1). Taxonomy (GTDB): domain Bacteria; phylum Myxococcota; class Kuafuiibacteriia; order Kuafuiibacteriales; family Kuafuiibacteriaceae; genus JADJPE01. Next base: position 1,814,006 of record JADJPE010000005.1, read on the forward strand.
GCGGAGCCGATTCCGATCTTGGAGCCCTCCCAATTCCCGTCGTTCGCGCAGACGCGGGATGCGTCATCCGCGGGCCCGGCTTCTCGATTTGCGGCCTCTCGACCGCCACCTGAGTCGACCTCGGTCGACGACGAACCCACCAATCCCCGGATTGATACGCAGGTTATTTTTGACGTCCTCGACGCCCGTGGCGTTCCCGCCGTCGAGGATATACCGACCGGTGAGGCGTCTCCGCTTTCCGTCCACCGCGCGTCCGAGCCACCGCCGAGGCCTCTCAGTCGAGATGATGCCGCTCGGCTGGTGGCGCGGCTCGCTGCCGGCGAATCCCTGACGACCGCCGGGCGTGCCCAGCTGCTCTTGGCCTTGGGGCGGCTGTTCTTGCGCAAGGGGCTGCTGACCAAAGAAGAGCTGGAGGACGAACTCCGCCGGGGGTGACGTTGCGTGATGGTGTCGCCGTCTGCGTCCGCACCTTCGTCCGCACCTTCGTCAGCGATGGCGTCCACGCCGGATGAGCAGCAGCCGTCCAAAGAGGTGACGGGTTCCACCAAGGCCAGTGACGCCAAGGCCGAATCCGATCGCGAGGATGCAAGGCTGCTCTCCGCCTTCAAGTCGGGTGATGCCAAGGCCTTCGAGCGTCTTCTTCGCAAGCACCGAAGGCCGGTCTTCAATTTCTGCTATCGCATGCTGAGGGACCGGTCCGCCGCTGAAGACGCCTTCCAGGAGGTTTTCCTTAGGGTCGTTCGGAGCGCCCCGAAATGGGAGGAGAGCGCGAAGGTAACCACTTGGATTTACACGATTGCGAGGAATCACTGCATCGATGCCACGCGACGAGCGAAGTATCGAAGAACCACGTCGCTGGATCAGACGTTCAAAGGGCCGAAGGACGGCGAGGGGCCGAGCCTTCAAGAACGCCTTCGAGATGAAGCGGTGGTTCCGCCGGATCGAGGTGCAGAGAGTGTTCGGATGCGGCCACTCATCCTCGAAGCCATAGGATTGCTATCGGAGGAACAACACGAGGTTTTTGTGATGCGCGAATACGCGGGCCTGCCGTTTCGAGAGATCGCGCAAGTCGTCGGTGTTTCTGAGAATACCATCAAGAGCCGCATGAGGTACGCCCTCGAACATCTCAGGAAGTATCTTGCGGCCCACGGAATCGATGGCTCAGTCATTAGGGACGGCGAGGACGAAGAGGAGGGGAGTAGGTCATGATCGATCCAGCCGACGACCCTAGACTCACGTCTTACTTGTACGGTGAGCTCGACGACACCGACGCGAGTGTGTTTGAGGCCGAGCTGGCGGGCCAAGATGCCCTGTCCGCCCGCGTGCGCGCTTATCAACGTGTGCTCGAGTGGGTGCGTGAGGAGCCTGCGCTCGATCCGGCGCCTGAGCTCGATGCTTTGATTCTTGCCGCGGCCCGCAAGAAGATCTCGGACGAAGTTCAAGACCGAGCGACCGCTGAGGTGCGCTGGTGGTCGCGTTGGGCCGCGGGGCTCCGCCGCTTCGTTGCTTCGCCGATGTATGGATGGGTCGCGGTGGGCGCCGTTGCGGTCGCCGTGCTCGTCGTTACTCTGCCGATGGTCGAGCACGAGACACCGATGGTCGGCCCCGAGATTCTGGAAGGCGAGGCAAGACGCGACGAGGCGCCGCGGATCACGAATGCGATGCCGCCGCCCAGTGACTCGCCCACCACAACGTCACCCCCGAGTGGTATGGGCGCCTCGCGGGGACAGATCGCCCGGGGCGGTGGCGGTGGCCGTAGTCCCGAGCGCGTCGACAGCTTCGACAGCCTCGACAGCGTCGACGGCATCGGCCGGCGGGACTTGGCGAAAGCGAAGCCTTCACCAGAGCGCCAGGCCTCCGCGGAGCCACCGCCCCTGAAGTCGGCGTCCAAGCCGCCGTCGAACAAGACCTTCGAAGTACCCTTCGAGGCACGTGAGGCACGTGAGGCACGCGAGGTACGCGAGGTACGCGAGGAGGCGGTGGCGGCGGCCGCGGCGGCGCCTGTGGGGGAGCTGGCCTCCGCCGACGACGAGGGCGGACCACGCGCGGATCGTGAGGCTCTGGCCGGTCTCGGCGCGGGTGGTGGAGGGCTCGAGGGCGGAAGATCGAACGGCAGCAGGCCGACGGAAGCCGAGCTCCGCCGTGCGCCCGCGCGTCGCCGGTCTGCTCCGGTGATGGACAAGTCGCGAGGCGAGGCTGACTTAAAAACGTTGGGTGCGCGCGCGGGTGCGGCTTCGGGTGCGGCTTCGGGTGCGGCTTCGGGTGCGGCTCCGGGTGCGGCTCCGGGTGCGGCTCCGGGTGCGGCTCCGGCTCCGGCTCCGGCTCCGGCGCTCACTGAGGCTCCTTCGAAGAAGGAAGCGAAGGCCATCGACGAGGCAGAGCGCGTGGAGAGGGCCGCGAGAACAATGCTCGAAGCCGTCGACCGCGAAGTGGGGGCCAAGAACTTCGACGGTGCTCGCCGTATCCTCCGTCGCGCTCGCGCGAACACGCAAGGATACGCCGCGTACGGCCGCGTGATGTATCGATGGGCGCGACTCGAATTTTCGCAAAACCGGGACCTCGACGCGCTCGACTACGCCAAGATCGCGGCGACGACGCCAGGATTCGAGGGACGTCGAGCCGCTTTTGAGTTGGTTGAACGCATTGCAACGAAGCTCGACCGCTCGGAAGAGGTTGCCTGGGCCCGCCGCAACCTTCGTGCGCTGCCGAATGGCCGTGCACATTGATGTCGCGACGCGACCCCCCATTCGCCGCACGTTCACATTGACGTACCTCCACGGCGGCTGCGGCTGTGGCGCCTCCAGTTGCGGCGGCTCCAGTTGCGGCTCCAGTTGCGGCTCCAGTTGCGTCTTCGAATGGGCGCATTGCCCCGCATGCGCCAAGGTTCTCCCCGCGACGCCTTCTTTGCGCTCTACCCAAAGAGGGGGCAGAGTCGGATGTGGCCGCATGTCGGCATCGCCGACCGCGAGACAATCGGCGTATAGGAAGGCAAGAGGAAGCGAGGCACGCGTCTTCGCCCCTCGGAGGTTGTCCATCGATGAATACTTGCTCTCACCGGACTCTGAGTTCTCGGCCGCTGCGTCTTGTCGTCGCGCTCGGTCTTTGGAGCGTGTTTGGGTTGGCGAGTTGTGGCGACGACCCGCCCGGCGGTTCGCGCCGAGATGCTGCGATCGGCGCCGATGCGAGCCCCGCTGGAGATCGAGATGCCAACGGCCTCGGCGGCGATGCGAATGTCGATGATGCTGACGCCGACGCGAGCGCCGGCGATGGAACGGTGGGCGGCAACGACGCTTCTGGCGACGGTGGCGGCGGTTCATCGGATGGATCGGCGCTCGATGCGAATATCTCCAACCGCAACAACGATCGCATCGACACGGACTGCGACGGCATTTCGGATGCGGACGAGTTTTCGACGGTCTACCCGGGCGGTCAGAAGACGGATCCTGGTGTTGCCGACAGTGATGGCGACGGACTCGTCGATGGCCTTGAGATCGGCGTGACGGGCGCCGTGCCGGGAACGGGTTGTGCTGCTGTCGTCGACCTCGACCCGACGACGACCACGAGTCCGGTCGACCCCGATTCGGACGGCGATCTCATCCCGGACGGTGCCGAGGACCAGAACCAAAATGGGCGCGTCGATGCGACGGAGTCGGACCCAGAACAACGGGATACCGATGGCGACGGGCTCTTCGACAACATCGAGGACCGCGATCGAGATGGTGTGCGCGATGCGGATGAATTGGATCCGACGAAGCTCGACACCGACGGCGACCTCATCTTTGACGGCGTTGAAGACACCAACGGCGATGGCTTGTACCAGCGCGACGTCGAAACCGATCCGCTCGACGTCGACACCGATGGCGATGCACTGGTTGACGGCGAAGAAGACACCAACCACAATGGGATTCGCGAGCCGTACGAGACCGATCCGCGAGAGCCCGACACCGACTGTGATGGCGTCTCCGACGCCGCCGAGCTTCAGATGGGCACGAGCCCGCTGCGCGCTGACACCGATGGCGACGGTTTGACCGACGGCGTCGAGCTCGGCGTGACCACGCCTGTTCCCGGTACGCGCTGCACGAACGTCTCCATCGATCTCGATACGACGACGACGACCGATCCGAAGGATCCTGACTCCGACCACGACGGTGTTCCGGACGGCGCCGAAGACGCCAATGGCGACGGGCGCGTTGACGCGGACGAAAGCAATCCCCGGCAGGAAGACAGCGATGGCGATGGGATTTCGGATGGCGATGAGGTACTCGCGGGCACCAATCCGACGGATGGCGACGATCCTCCCGCTGGTTCAGGCCTTGGGGTCGGCTTCCGCGCGATCTGCGCCGACGACGCACTGAAGAACGTCGACTTCAACGTGCAGAGCGCGTGGACTTTGGTGACGGAGCCTGGCGTCTATCAGTACGTCGCGGCGTCGGTTACTGCGCCCGGATCCAATGTCGACGTCGGCGCCTTCAATTCGGGCACCGCACGCGACGAGGTCGCTGGCTTCGTCGTTCGAAGACCGGTGGTGTCCGGGAGCGCCTTGACGGCGAGTGAGCAAGCGCTGGCCGTGTTCGCCGCGATCAGCTCGAATGCATCGGCGTTTGGTGTTCAGATCACGCCGCGCTTGACGCCGCGAAGCGTGACTTCGCACGACGGATTTGCGTCCGCGGTCTCAGGCATCGCGGACATCACCGCCGACCCGGCGCGCTCGGTCGGCTACCTCAGGCGACAACTTCTTTACCGCGTCACCGAGCTGTCGAGCACTGCGTTCAGCGGACTTCCGCCCGACGTCGGAAATCAAAATACTCAGTTCGTCTATCAATACCAAGTTCTGCTTCGCGCGGCGCCCGAGCCGCAGGAGCTCATCGTGGTCGGGGCATTGGCCCCGAAATCGGTCTATGACGATGGTACGCGTCTGTCGTCGATTCGCATGGCCGACCTCACGAACGGCACGGCGCTTGCGCTCGCGAACGCGCCGCACGGGAAGGATTGCGATCCCTTTGTCGCCGCCGGCCAGTCGGCGGCAGACTTTATCTGGATGTCCGACGTGTCGGGGTCGACGAACGACGACCGCGTTCGCATCAGTGGCGCTGCACAGCAAGTTGTCAATGCGCTCACGGTCAACGGCGTCGACTTCCGAATGGGCGTGGTGCTTCATTCGAGCAACGACCATCGCTATGGTGCAGGTCTTGGTGGCACCTTGCGTGGCGCCGGCTTCGTCCGCGACCCTTCGACGTTCGCGAGCTATCTCTCGGCGCTCGGCTACTGCGATGGGGATCTCTCGCGACCCTGCGAGGAGGACTCCGACTGTCCCGGCAATGAAGAATGCCATACGGGCGTCTGTGAGTTTGGGCTCGAGGCCGCGTCCAACGCGGTGCGGGAGAGTCTCCCCCGATCGGCGGCCGGCGTCGAAGACGCCCGAAAGCTACGCGCCGACGCGACGCTTGCGGTGGTGTACGTATCGGATGAGTTCGCTCAAGAGCTGACGATGGCCGACGGCGTTTGTGCCGGGAACGCGGACATTGCTTGTTCTTCGAACAACGCTTGTCCATCGAACGCGCGCCCGTGTCTCCGCGGCGAGAGCTGTTCGACTCGAAAGTACGGCGCGAGCTCTCAGACGTACGACGTGCGGTCCCTTTATGGGTGCGACACAGCGGTGCGAAATCAGTATCTAAACGGCAATCTGGTCGACCAAGTCTGCGCGGCCCCTGTCGACGCGGATGCGAGACAGTGCATCGATACCATCGTTGCGCCCTACGCAGAACAGATTCGGGCTGAGGGCGGCATTGCCTTTGCGCAGATCCTTCTCCCCAATGCGACACCTACGTTGTGCACCGCGTACGCCTGCGGCGGACCGGGTGACAATGAGGCGAATGAACCTGGGCGCGGGTATGCCGAGGTCGTTGCGGCAACGGGCGGCGTGACGTACTCCCCGTGCAACAACGATCCGGGCACGGCGCTGGAGGCGATCGTCGACGCCGTTTCCGGACTCTCTTCTCAGTATCGACTCAACGCCGATCCGATATCCGCGACGCTCAAGGTCGGGATCGTCGACAACACGCAGACGCCGCCTGTCGTCAACCTTGTGCCGCGCTCGCAGAGCGCTGGTTTCGATTACGACTCGGTTTCTAACTCGATCTTCTTCCGCGGCGCGGCCCACCGGCCGCGGGAGGGTGATCTCGTGATCGTGAGCTATCGCGTCTGGACACCGCCGACCTCGGCGTGTGGGGCGACACCGTGCGCAGCCGGACAGAACTGCGATCCCGATCTCGGCGTTTGCGTGTGTGATCCCGTCCTCTGCGATCAGTGCGGGACGAACGAGGTCTGCACTGCCGACTGCGGCTGCGCCTGCGGCCCGAATTGCAACGGACAATGCGGTCCGGGTCAGGTCTGTAATCCGTCGTCTTGCACATGTGAATGTGCGCCCGATTGTGGCGGTGCGTGTCGCGATGGCACCACGTGCAATCCCACGACTTGTCAGTGTGAGTGTGACGCTGACTGTGGCGGAGCATGTGACGGATCGCTTCTCGAATGTAACGCGGCTTCGACGTGCGCCTGCGAGTGCCCGGCCGATTGTGGCGGGGCTTGCGCGAATGGATCATGCAATGCGTCGCTTTGCGCATGCGACTGCGGCCCCGATTGCGACGCATCATGCCCTGGCAATGCGCGCTGCGATCTCGCCAACGGATGCGCCTGCGAGTGCCCGGCTGATTGCGGCGGCTGTTCCGACAACACGGTCTGCAACGAGACGACCTGCACGTGTGAGTGCGACCCGGTTTGTCAGGCTTCGTGCCGAAATCTGGAGGTCTGCGACCCGTCGAACAACTGTGAATGCATGTGCCCCGAAGACTGTGGGGGATGTGGTCCGGCTGCGGACTGCAATCCCGTCAGCTGCACCTGCATCCCCCGCGTCTGAGCGCACGCGTCTGCGCGTTGGCGTCTGCGCACGGCGGCGCGGTTGAGTTCAGGCGTCCGCGCGTCTTGTGCCGGCGCCTGGCTCGGCCCTGCGAGCACCTCTTGGCACCGTCCCGACCCCGAACCCGCAAGTTGTTTCTCTCTTGCCCCGAGAACGACACCCACAAGTCTCGACCGGCTCACGCGCGCGTCATCAAAGATGACGAAGCTCCGCTCAATGGAGGTCCACGTGAGCCGATATACCGTTCGAAGCGTTCGTGCACATGACTTCTCCGAACTGATGGCGCTCGAGCGTGCGCTCTTTGGGCAGACCGAAGATGGCGTGCTCGGGCCCTACTATGTCCGACTCTGCTGTGAATTCTTCAGCGACTCGTGTTTTGTCGTCGAGGTCGAAGGCAAGATCGTAGGCTATTTGCTCTCGTTCATTCGCGACCGCGAGGCTTACTGCACGACGCTCGGGGTGGTCCCCATGTATCAGGGGACGCGCGCGATCGTGCGGCTCATTCGCGCCTTCACGACGGCGGTGGTCGACAAGGTCGACGCATGTTGGTTCACGGTCGAGGAGGAGAACAGTGCAGCCCGAGCTCTCCACCAGGTGATCGGCGCCAAGGAGCTCGAGTACCGGCCCGACTTCTATGGTCCCGGCCGAGGTCGCATCATCTCACGCGTCGATCGAGAGTCCTTCGTTCGCGTCCGGGAGCACCTTGAGCGTCTTGGGCTCGTGGAGCGAAAGCGGATCGCGGCCCCGTCGCGACCGACCCTGAACCACGTTGCCTGTGAAGCCATCGCTTGAACCAAACTAACCTGAACTAAACCGCGCTAAACTAAACTGATGAGCAGCCTACTTGACGATGGCGTCTTGAGAACGCCGCGCCCTCATGAGCGACCGATTGCTCCTTGGATGCGAACCGCATCTGGTGGGATGCGGATGGTTGGGCGCGCGATTGCGCGCTGGACGTCGGCGCTGATCGTGATGGGGCGGATCGCTCGAGCCTTGCGTCGGGCTCGGGTCATGTCGCGGGTTGCGGCCGACCTGGAAGCGGGACGTCTTCTCTCCTGGGCGAGCAAGAGAACATGCGAGATCCATGGGCTCGATATCTCCGTCGTCGGATCGCTGCCGCCTGTCCCGTGTGTCATCGTCTCCAACCACGTTACGTACCTCGATCCAATGGTGGTTCTTTCTTTGAATGCCGCGCGTCCGATCGCCAAGTCGGCGGTGGCGTGGTGGCCGTTGATTGGTCGACTAGCGTGCCGTCTCGGCGTCATCTTCGTGAATCGTCGGTCGATGCAGCAGCGAGCGCGCGTTCTAAGATGGGTGATTCGCACCTTGAGCCATGGGATGGCGGTCTTGAACTTCCCCGAGGGGACGACCTCGACGGGTGAAGGACTCTTGCCTTTCCACCGAGGCATCTTTGGTGCGGCCCGGATCGCGGGCGTACCGGTCGTGCCGGTTTGGCTCGAGTATTCGCCGAAGTGGCTGGCCTGGGTCGGTAACCGTGCGTTCTTGGGCCACTATCTTCGATTTTCGCTTCTTGAGCGATCGTCGGTCACGGTGCGCGTGGGTGCGCCCATATTCCCCCGTCCGGAGGTTTCGGCTCAGGCGCTTGCGGTGTACGCCGCCGAGCGCATGCGCGCTCTTCAGGCCGGGGGCTAGGGCTTCGGGCCGGGCGCCTTCAGATGCACAGTGGCACTCATTGATTAGAGTCGAAAATCGACAATCAGCGGGTCGTGATCTGACGATCGATAGGCGTCGGGTCGATACAAATCCGACGCGCTGATACGGTAACCGGAGAAGGTCGGCTCATCGGCGTTGATGTGCCAAAAGGCAACGCCCGTCACCCGACCCGCGAGAGAAGGCGTCGCAAGTGCGTGGTCAATGTAGCCAACCTCTCCCTCGTAGGCGGCGGAGTACCGTGATGAACCTGGTACATGGCGTGCGACCAGGTCCACGAGGCCGGCCGAAGCCAGCGCCTCGATGGGGTCTTCGGTCGCATATGCGTTGAGATCTCCGAGGAGGATCCCGCTGCTCACGGTTGCCAAGAAAGACGCCGCGGTTTCGGCTTGAAGTGTCCGACGACGGTTGTAGCACCCTTGGCCATCGCCGAGATCTGCATCTTGTCCGGTGGCATTGGTATCACAAATTCGAGCACGGAAATGGCCGAGCACGACATCGAATGTACCATCGCCCGCATTGCCGCCGTCATTGTCCACGACCGAGAAAGACTGAACGAGAGATGGTCGAGCCGTCGTGTCGGGGACCACAAGCAGACGAGGATCCCCGACCGCAATCACACGGTCGGATCGATATAGGAACACCGGCATGGTCGGAAGTGAAGTCGCGATGCCAACGTAAGTATACACCGGTCGGGCGTCGAAGTGCGCCGCATTCAGCGCAGTCCTCAGCGCCGCGATCGAAGCTGAACCGTTCGCCTCGACTTCGACCAGGCCGACGACGTCAGCATCCAGCCCATAGATCGCCTCCACGAGTTTCGTGGTTTGACGCTCGAGTTCCTCGTCGTTCGCCGCACCTCGATCACCAAGCGTCACAAAATAGTTTCCTACGTTGAACCCGGCGACTCGAATGGATTGCGCTTGCGTTCGCGGGGGGAGCGCACTTCGACGCTCTGGGCCACGCACGAAATGCACATCACTCGTTGGATGCAGCCGGTATGCACCGTAGGCCTCGACGAGCACCCCCTCGACGCCAAACGCCATATCGCCAAGGCCGATGTCGCCATTGTCGCGACCGTAGGACAGACCTTGTGGCGCATCATAGCGACCATCATCGAGCACCAACGATTGCGCACTGAGACTTGCCAAGGAATTGCCAACCCCATTGTGGGCGCTGAAGGCTCGTTCGGCGACCGTCACCAAGACTTCGCCGTGCGCTCGCAGGCCAATCAGGTCATCGACGTAGAGCGGTTGCTCGAACCTCACCAACATACCTTCTAGAGATTCGAGCGTCGCACCGTCAGCGAGTGGGAACGAGATGGGTCGAGGATCGTGCACAAGACTCCGACCACAGACTGCGATCTCCTCCACGTTCTTGAGCTCGGTGAGGTCGAAGTATTCTTCAACTTCACCGCGCACGATCACCACATCGCCGGGCGTGGCATCCGCCTGTCGAGTGAAGACGAAGAGGCCTTCGGATGTGTGAGGATCCAGATCGTCTTCGAGGGCTCGAAGGAAGAAGCCAGGATAGATCGCGTCCGCGCCAGAAACCTTGACCACAACGCCTTGAGTGGTTACCTGCCGCCCATCGAGCGGACTGTGGGCCGCGTTGCCCTGAATCGCCTGAACGGACGTATATTCGCCTCGAGAGAGACAGGTCTGAGGCACCTCGGTCCCCGAATCGTCGGCCGCCTCGCTGACAGGACCTGAATCGCGCCCAACCGACGCGTCTACCGTAACCTCAGCCTGTGCGGGTCCGCTGGCATCCGCACGACATCCGAGCGCGAACCCGCACCCACCCCCAAGTCCGAGGCCCAGGAGAAGGGCGGTGGCCGTGTGCCGCATCAGTGGGTCGCTACCCCATCGGAAGGGAATAGGCCATCGGTTGAATAGCTCACCCCTTAGCTCACCCCTAGATGTGCTCGGCCGAAATGCCGATCCCTTCGTTCACTGTTCCCGGTTCACATTCACATTCCCCGCTCCGATTCGCGTTCCTCATGCCCGGTTCCCTGCTCCCGGGTCCCCGTTCATGCGACGCCAATCACTCCCGGACGATGGGCGACAACGGAGAGGAGCTGGGGGCTGGGAGCTGGGAACAGGGGACGGGGAACAGCAATCGGAGCGGGGAATGTGAATGTGAACCGGGCATCGGAATGAGTGCTCAGCGGGATTCGTCAGAGCCCGCCGTCTTTGCGGAGCTCATCAGGATTGCGACCAGCTCGCCGGCCTCGCGGAGCAACGGCGGGATCTCGTATTGAGGGGCCAGGTTCGCGCGTTGGACCAGGCCGAGCCAATAGACCGATTCGCGCATCTCCTTGGCCGCGAGGCTCACCTCGACACTGACCGACCTCTTGCCCATACGATCCCCTCCCTGGAGATCGCCACACCATGATCCGCGCTCGAGGTCTGCGCAAGAGCGGCTCGAAATCTCAGCCGAGCACCCCTAGTGGCATCTCGGGTTCACCGCCGCTCTACGGCTTCTTACGAGGGGCCGTCTCGCGAGAAGGACCTTATTGATTAGTCGATTCGCAATCCTGCCACCAGATTCCGCTCAAGAAACCCAAGTACCTCTCGTTCGTACCGCGTCGGGTCGAACGCCAGCAGATCGATGTGGACCGCGCCCGGAAAGATCGCGAGGGTTTTGGGATCGCGGGCGGCGTCGAATAGCCGTAGCGTTTCCGGGAGCGTGGTGTGCCGGTCGATGTCGCCACCCATGATCAGGACGGGATGGTCGATCAGCGCCAGTCGCTCGATGGGCCGGAGTTGGGCGGGGGCGATCCCCAGACGCAGACGGAACTGCCACAATAGTAGGGGGGATGCGAGGGCGCTGAGCGCTCCCAGGCGTATGCGAAGTCGGTTGCTCACGGCTTCTTCAATCGTGGGATAGACCGATTCGAGCACCAGAGCGTCGATGGGCAGCGGACTGGCCAACAAGGCGGCGGCGCCGCCGAGCGAACGTCCGACGACCGCGATCCGATGGCCGGGATCGATTTCGCGCGCGAAGGTGACCGCGGCCTCAACATCCTTGCGTTCCAAGAATCCGGCGGTCAGGTATTGCCCCGGACTCTCCCCGTGCGCCTGCAGATCGATCAGCACCACGGCGTACCCCGCGCGATGAAACAGGGTCGCCCGTTCCAGCATGGATCGCCGCGAGCCGCGTAGCGGGTGCAGCAATACCACCGTTGCGGCCACGCCCTCCGGCGCCTTCGGGAGGTACCAGGTGGCGATTGCCGAACCGGAATCGCTGGGCAGAGTGAACGATTCGAATGGAAGATCGCACGGTGGCGGACCGATGTTCTGGTTGGCGGGCGCGACGAGATCGCCGCCAGTCCGCCAGGCGACGGCGGCCGTGATCGCCACGAAACAGAGGGTGGCGGCGAGAAACCAGTGGCTCGGCTTGCGCCATCGCATGGACGGAATCCTGGCTAGGATGGCGGCCGACCTCGCGCGGCGTGGATGCCGTTTCCAGCGGACATGTCTGTATCATGACTCACCCGTGCCGGATGGAATGAGTTCGGCCGTGCGCGGCCAGCGTGTCGGGCGCCAAGGTATCGAACGGTCACGGAGTGGTTCACCGAGCGAAGAACGACGGAGCGAACGCCGAGGCCGCGGCCATGACAATCCCCGCAACAACCAATGCCGTTCCGAGGACTCCGTAAAACCACCGCGCGCCCGTTCGACCGAGCACGGCCACGAGGCGCCGCGCCTTTCGGTGATTCATGAAGAAGTCCCAGTTCTTGACGGCGCCGAGGATCGAGAACGTGCCTGCCGCGATAAAGAAGGCGAAGATAGCCATTTCCCGCATGTCGGAATGCTGCCGCGACCGACCTCGAGACACAAGGCCCAACCGAATTGCGGCGAGACCGGAGAGCGAGACCGGCGGTGCGCGTCGAACGCATCAACATCAGGTACCGTGCCACAGCGACAGCATGGTTCCGATCGGTCCAGTGCGAGGCCGTTTCGTTGGTCGCCCGAACTCCGCAGCACGCGTTGCTCGCGGGTTGCGCGATCGAGTCAGTCGTGTTGATTGTGCATCATGAAGGCGGCCATCTACGAGATTTACGGAGGTCCAGAAGTCGTTCGCGTGGCGGAGGTTCCGATGCCCGAACCAACTCGCCACGAGGTGCGCGTCGAGATTCACGCAACGACTGTGTCGTCAGGTGACTGGCGCATGCGATCCAAGGAAGTTCCGCCGAGCTTTCGTCTGATCGCTCCACTCATCTTCGGCAAACGACCGAAGAAACGCATTCTGGGGACGGAGCTCGCCGGTAGGATTCACTCGGTGGGCGACGGCGTGACCCGTTGGCGCGCGGGCGATGCGGTCTTCGCATACCCGGGCAGCCATTTGGGCGCCCATGCGGAGTACATCTGTATGCCCGAAGACGGGCGCATCGCGAAGAAGCCGGACAACCTGAGCTTCACGGAGGCCGCTGCCCTCTGTTTCGGAGGATCCACCGCCTTGAGTTTCATCGAACGTGCCGATGGGATTCGGGCCAATGAACACGTGCTGATCGTCGGAGCGACCGGGACCGTAGGGTCGGCGATGCTGCAACTTGCAAAGCTGTTCGGCGCGAAGGTTACTGTCGTTTGCAGTACGCCGAACCGCGAGCTTGCAGTCTCGCTCGGTGCGGACGACATCATCGACTATACCAAGGAAGACTTCACGAAGCGCGCCGAGCGCTACGACGTGATCGTGGACAACACGGGAACCGCACCCGTCTCCAGATGTAAGCAAGTCCTAAGACGCGGGGGACGCATTCTCATCGTCAACGGAAGCCTGCCCGACATGGTTCGCAGCGCCATTCCCATCGGCACAAAAGTGGTCGCAGGGCCGGCGAACGAAGACGTCGCCCACCTGCCAAGACTTGCGCAGTGGGCCGAGGAGGGCCGCTACAAGCCCCTCATCGATTCGATCTTCCCGTTCGAGCAGATTGTCGACGCCCACCGACGCGTCGACACCGGCCACAAGCGAGGCAGCGTCGTTGTGTCTGTACGCTCGCCGTCATGACCCACGGTCAGATTCGCCGGTGGGGCGGTCGCGATGAACCACATCGCGCTCAAAGCCGATCTCTTGGCGCGTCCGAAGTCAGCAGGTCTCGACCAGATTAGAGGGCCGCTTCGATACAGACCACGCGACTGGCTTTCAGATCCGCCACGAAGAGGACCTCTCCATCGGGAGAGAACGCGAGGATGTTTCCGTCATTGCCCGAGAGCTCGGCCCCGAGCGCAACCACTTCGACCACGGGCCCGGGTTTGATGCGGCCGACGGCGTCGTCCGACCAACTCGCAGCGTATAGATCACGACCAAACGTGCCGCCCGGGCCGATCGTGACGGCATGGACACCCCCAAGACCCGAGGCAGCGATGGGTCCCGCCGTGCCGTCGGGCAAGATGACGGTGATGCTCCCGTCGCCACTGAAGCCTCTTCCGTCCGGCCGCGTGGCGATCAGAAAATTCCCATACTGGCCGCTATCGTCGAAGACCATCCCTTGCACACCTGCGATGTCCGAGAAAGCTTGCACCTGCCCCGTCGCATCGACCAAGCCCCAGTCGGCGCCCATTCCATCGGTCTGCCCGGCCACATAGAGCCCGTCCGCGTAAAGGGTTCCGGGCGGTGGAAAAGCGAGCGCATACACGTCATCGAGCCCCGGTCCTGGGCCTTCCGCGAACACCGTGTTCTCACCGGTCGGAAGGACACCAAAAATCACGCTGTCCCCGTCGCCGTCTTCGCCCTGATCACCGACGTAGAGGCGCCCATCGATCGTGTTGTAGCGATCCCAAACGATCGTCGTGAGGAGCTCCGGCGTTCGCGCCCAGTCGGCGCCTTCCACGACCGGCGTGACGGTACCGGTGACCACATCAAGGCTGAACAAGGTGCTGTTTCCTCGGTCGACGATATAGAGCAGCGAACCGAAGTCTCCTTCCGCGAAAGCGAGCGCCACGGGCTGCGACAAGCCTTGCTCAGAGCCGGCAACTGTTACGGCGCGAAGGCCCGGCTGCACGATCCAGCCGGGATCTTCGGAAAATTGCCGACAGCTGTAGTGCCCACCGTCGGATGGCCCGGCATCGGATGACGCGCCGTCGGCTGTCTCTGCGTCCATGGACTCCGCATCGGCTGTCTCTGCGTCCATGGACTCCGCATCGGCTGTCTCTGTGTCCATGGACTCCGCATCGGCTGTCTCTGCGTCCATGGGTCCCGCATCGGCTGTCTCTGCGTCCATGATGGGTCCCGCATCGGCCGTCTCTGCGTCCATGATGGGTCCCGCATCGGCCGTCTCTGCGTCCATGATGGATCCCGCATCGGCCGTCTCTGCGTCCATAGTGGGTCCCGCATCGGCCGTCTCTGCGTCCATGGGCCCCGCATCGACCCAGGCGTCCGTCGATCCGGAGTCCGCGGGCCCACGGCCGACATCGGCGGCGCCCGAATCCATCGTCGAAGACTCCGAATCAGAACAGGCGCCCAGAGGCATCACCAGAGAACACGTCAGGCACACCAACGCGTTGAGCGAGAGACGCCGAAACGGGTCCCTCGAGAACCGGCTCGTCGATAACGAGGTCGCAGAGGAGCAAGTCGCAGAGGACAGGGTCTTGTCAGGCATCTTCGAAGCCTTGATACCCTGCACCTCTCGATCGCTACAAGACCCCCCGATCGTGTTGGGACGCGCGCGAGTCCGGCTGCGATGCCAACTGGACAAACGGAGAGGTCAGCACAGGGCAAAAGGTCAGCATTGCGCAAGAGGCATGCGGGTCGTGTGCGGGGTCGACTCGCGAAGGGAAGAGACGGGTGAAGCGCAAGCCCATGCAGCCGGTCGCCGGTCGTCGGTCGCCGCTCGCTTGCTCGTCAGAAGGTGATGGTGCAGGGCATGTTGGTGGCGACAACGTCTGGATGCGAAGCCGTGGGCGCTGATTTGAACTTGTACTGCGTCGACGTCACACCTGGATACAACGACTTCGGAACGGTCGTATGCCCGTTCACGGTGAGATCGTAGACGTCACGGTCGCCGTCCGACCGAGAGATCCAAGCGCTGCCTGGGAGCTCTGCCCACGGATCTTCGGTCGTCCCGTTGACGAGAGTCCACCCCCACGGCCGCGGGCTCCCGGGGAGCACCGACACCGAGATCTTGAACGTCGTGGCATCCTGCCAGCACTGTTCGATGCGAACCGGGACTTCCGTGATCTTCAAGAGATAGTTCGTGGTGGTCGAATACGAGCCGCTCAGACCGAACACCTTGATCGTGAGATCTTTGCTCACTTCGCTCCGGTTCACGTATTCGATGTGTTCGCTCAAGCCGGCGCCGTTGGCGCTGCTCAGGCGCACGGTCGTCTCCTCGCCGGGCTCGAGGTCGTAGTGCAGCCCCGAAGGTGCAGTGAGCGCGACGGCGTCTGCATGACTCGCGCGCGCCGTCGTTTCTTCATAGAGCATGAGATCGTAGTTCTGCCTCGAAGGAACAATGAGGTCGAGGCTGATGGTCTTGCTCGGCGGAAGGGTGTACCGGAACCAGTCGACGTCGGTCGATGATTGGATCCTTCCCGAGTACTGGTTGTCGAGTTCTGCCGCAAGACCCGTCGCATCCGTGTCTCCCCAGTCCGCGCTCTCGATCTTCGCGACGCGGCAGTCTTCCGGACAGGTCACGCTGTCTTCGTTGTGCGTCGCATTGCAAAGACCATCTCCGCAGGTTGAGCGCAGGTAGCCGGCTCCGCACACCCCGCAGTCGCTGGTGCAGGAGGAGCAGTATTCTGTCGCATCGCACGTCCCCCCGTCACACGTGGCCGGCGGATCCACGAGCGTGAACTCCTGGAGGCTGTTCAAGTACGAATTCTGACCGCGCCCGACACCGAGCGCGTTGTACAAATTGTTGCCCCGACACCAGAGTTTGCCGTTCGTAAGCTTGGCGCACCCTCGATCTGCGCCCGCCAAGAAGGCCACCACGGGCGCCGGCGGTTGAACGAGCTCAGTCGTGGGGAGCCAGGAACCAGTTGCGAGGGAGACATCCTGATTGCCCCACCACTTCAGTGTAGAGTCGGCGAGCACGATATGCGTCGCGTACTTCGTGCAAGCCAACCCGCGAAGCCTCGTGGTCGCCGCGGCGATGCCCGTGACCTGGACCGGATTCGCGGAATTCGCCACGTCACTGCCCACGCCGAGCTGGCCGTGGGCGTTGTCGCCCCAGCACCAGATGTTGCCATCCTCGGTACGAACACAGGTGTGTTCTCTGCCGATGGCCAAGTCCGTTGCCGGACCTGGAAGGTCCACTTGCACGGGTGTCAAGCTCATGCCGGTGGTTCCATCTCCGAGCCACTTTTCACCCCAACACCAGACCGAACCATCCAGCAGCAGTGCGCAGGTCCTGGCGCCGTCGGCCGCGCCCGCGATATACGCCACGCGGTTACCGAGCGCTGTGACTTGCACCGGGCGCGCCTCAGCACCTGCCACGCCGTTGCCAAGTTGCCCCCTGTCGCCAACACCCCAACACCACGCCGTGCCGTCGCTCTTCAGCACGCATCCGTAGCTGCCACCGGCCGTGGTCTGCACGACATCTTTGCCGAGATCGCTCACCTGCACCGGGTGCAAGATGTCATTGTCCAAGAGGCCCGTCCCGCTGCGCACCGGCACCGTCCCATTGTCACCCCAGACCCACAACGAACCATCCTTCTTTCTCACGAGGGTCGTCTCCACCATCGAAACGACTTCGACGGCCTCCTTGCCCAGCGCCTCGATGAAGGTCGCGTTTTGTCGGATCGTGTAGGTCCCGTCTCCGACCTGGCCGTCGGTGTTGTTGCCCCAGCACCACGTCTCCTTGTTGTTCTTGATGACGCAGCCGTGCCATTCACCGAAGGTGATCGACGAGCGAAGCGGCAGGAAGGTCGTGAGGACTTCGGCCTGGTCGCCGCAATTCGTGTAGGAGCCGTCGGCCGCCGGAGCGCCCGCGCAGACGCTGGCGTCCGCGCATGAACCCATGACTTCGAAACCGCAGCCGCCGGGCGTTGTACACAGACGTCCTGATATGCCCCCGCCGTCCGGGCCTGTGCAGCTCTTGATGTAGGGCGTCGACGTGAACAGATCGGCCCAGAAAGCGCCTTCGACGTGCGAGAAGACCGACTTCTCGACGCCGTTCGTGCTCATGCCTCCGCCCCGCACCGAGATGCGAACCGTCTGGCCGTTCGCGTTCGTGCGTGCGGCCAGACAACTCGATACGAGCTTGCGCTGCGTCGTCGTCGGCACGCTCGTCTCCCACTCGGGCGCGAGCCCCATCGCGCCCTCGAGGACGTACGGCGAGCCGTCTTCGTCGTAGACGGTCACGGAGCGATCGGCAGGCAGTGCGCACTGGACGAGATACTCGATGATCTTTTTGTAGGCGGCCGTAACGACCGGAGCCATGATTGCGGTGAAACCCGTCGGTGGGTACTCAATGAGGCACTGGCCCACAGCCGCAGACTTTGAGAGTGTTGGCGCGGCGTTCAGCCAGTCCGGATCATGGCCGAACTCACCGCAGAAGCTGAGGGGCGCACCATTGAGATCGGTCGCGGCCATGCACGTGCCCGAAGGGAGCGCACACCTCGCAAGCGCGGCCAAGAAGTTCTTGAATGCGACGGCCGTCGTGTCATCGAGCGGCACACCGTTGATAAAAACACCGTCGAGCGGCACGCCATCGAGTGGAAGGCCGTTGAGCGGAAACCCATTGGCGATGAAGCCGTTCGCATAGACGCCGTTCACATAGATGCCGTTGAGAGGCAATTCGTTGAGGGGGAGACCGTTCGCGTGGAGGCCGTTCAACTGAATACCACTCAGGAAGACGCCGTTGATCGGCAGCCCATTCAACGTCATGCTATTCAGCGCCAGTCCGTTGATCGGCAGTCCATTCAACGCAAGGCCGTTCAGGGCCAGTCCGTTGATTGGCAATCCATTCAACGCAAGGCCGTTCGTGCCGAGGCTGTTGAACGTGAATCCATTGCTCGTCATCAGCGGGGTCGACGTCGTGGCGTGGCCGGGTTCGCGAGATGTCTGTTGTCCTGGCGACAAGCACGCCGCGAAAAGCGATACGAACGCGACCAGAATCCAGACGCAGTGTGGCTTCATGCTTGCTCCCCAAAGATGTCGGTTGATGCGGCCAAGCGAGACGCGATCTCCATATCTGTTTTGACTTATTGCTGTTCATATTCGCAACCGTACACTCACGCTGAAGTAGGAAGTGAACGCATGACGAACGTAGGACGAACGCAGGACGTTCGGCTTGTCGTCTTTTCCGGGAGACATCGTCGGGCATTGGGTGCCATCCGATGACGAGCACCCACGATGTCGGTGTCATCGGCATCCCCCAGTGACCCCGAAACGGCGGCAACTCGCCACGCCGCGTCTGACTCGCTCGTTCTCCTTCCTCTTGGGGCTCGTTCGTCGTCTTGGGGCTTGTTCGTCGTCTTGGGGCTTGTTCGTCGGCCCAAACAGATCGAGAAGACGCCCTATGAAGAAATCGATCCTCGTTCTGTCGCTCATCGTGGTCTCACTCCTTCCGGTTGCTTCGATCTCGAGCGCCAAGGCGCCCGGGCGCGATGGCGTCTTCATTCACGTCACCCATGGGACCGACGACCCACATCGCCTGCTCATGGCACTTCGGATGGCCGAGCTGATGGCCGAGGACAAAGCCGTCCTCATGTACTTTGACATCAACGGCGTCGACGTCCTCTTGAAGGGCGCGCCTGACGTGAAGTTCAAGGACTTCCCTTCTTCGAGTGTCCAGATCCAGAAGCTCCTGTCCCAGAAGGTTCGGATCATGGCGTGCCCGGCCTGCCTCAAGGCGGCGGGAAAGAGCGCAGAGCATCTCGCGGCCGGCATAGAGCTCGCCGACAAGAAGGCGTTCTTCTCGTTCACGAGCGGTCGGATCCTGTCGCTCGACTACTGACGAAGAGAGACCGCCTCCCCGACGACATGTCGCTGACGATGCTGACGATGCTGACGAGGTCGCCGATCGCAGCCTATCTGAGCGACGGCACATGACGGAGTCGGAGGGCGTTTCGCTGGTCCGGAAGCCGCGCCTGCACGATCTCAAACCTGCAAGGGAACCGGCATTGCGGCCAGCGAAGAGAGCGCTCGGTCACGATCTCCGAGTCTCACTTCTTGGGCGGTCGGCCGGGGGCTAGACTTCGGGCCGAGCGCGCCTCACTGTAAACGTCCGGTGATGCCGAAAAGAAAGAATCCCGAGCGCGCTCGCTTCGCGGAGAGCGACCGAGTCGATGCGCTTGCGGCGGTTATGCCGGATGTGTTTCGCGTTTTCGAATGCGCGCAGGTGACCCACCGCGGAACCTCGTTTCCGATCTTCGGCGTGGTGATCGGCAGTGAGGATCGGACCCGTCCGACCTTCGGCTTGTTCGGGGGCGTGCATGGCGTCGAGCGCGTGGGCACCCACGTTGTCTTGACCTTCCTGGAGAGCGTGGCGGCGCGACTTCGCTGGGACAAAGATCTGAGGCGCACTCTCCGGAAGACTCGAATCGTTTCGATGCCCATGGTCAATCCGGTCGGCGTCTACGCACGAACGCGAAGCAATGGTCGCGGGGTCGATCTCATGCGCAATGCGCCGGTCGAGGCGGAGCGCTCGCCGCCATGGTTGGTCGGCGGCCACCGAATATCTCGTCATCTTCCTTGGTATCGCGGGAGCGTGGAGCTCGAGGCCGAATCGCGTGCTCTGGTCGATTTCGTGCGAACTGAGATGTTTCCGTCCCGAGCGGCGCTCGGCCTCGATATCCATTCGGGATTCGGGATGCGTGATCGACTTTGGTATCCCTACGCGAAGACCAGGCGACCGATCTCGAGGATGGACGACGTACTGGCGCTCGCTCGGCTCCTCGACCGTACCCATCCGCATCATGTCTATCTGGTTGAGGCTCAGAGCGAATCCTATACGACGCACGGGGATCTCTGGGATTATCTCTTCGATTCGGCTGAAGCCGAGAGAGAGCCGAGTCAGCTCTTTCTGCCGTTCACGCTGGAGATCGGTTCATGGCGGTGGATCAAGAAGGATCCTACGCGGATCTTCAGTCGCTCTGGTCCCTTCAACCCGATGACGCCCCACCGGTACGACCGCACGATGCGACGCCATCTGCTTCTGCTCGACTTCTTTTTGCGCGCGGCACGCAATCATCGGGCTTGGCGGCCCGGAAACGTCGGCGTCGACCAGGCATCGCGCTCTGCGGATCCATCGAGCTGCATCGAAACGCTCGACAGCGTCGATCATCGCTCGGCGCCCTGCGGCGCGGCTGAGGCCCAATGGGCGCCTCCGACGACGCTCGCAAGACCAGAATCAGAAATCTGACTCGAGAATCTGACTCGACCGTATGGGTGCCGTCGGGAAAGTCACGAAGGAACGTCGAGAGCGCAGCTCAGCGGGCTTGGCATGACCTGTGCTCCCGAGGCCGTTCATGACGCATTCACAACGAAGACATCGGAACTCTGTCGTGGCTCCCCGTCGTGGTCTTGGCCATGGCCTTGGCCTTGGCGTTGGGCTTGGGCCTAGCGTTGGGCCTAGCGTTGGGCTTAGCGTTGGGCTTAGCGTTGGGCTTAGCGTTGGGCTTGGGCTTCTTGCTGCATGCGGCGGCACGACCATGAAGGTGGAGAACGAGCCCGAGCCCGAGCCCGAGTTTCCGGGCACGCGCGTTTCGTCGTCGGAGGTGAGAAACGAGTCGCCGGATGTTTCGGTCGATGACTTCGAGCAGCTGACCGCCGACAATCGGCGCTTCGCCATCGATCTTTACCATCAGCTTCGGACGGCGCCCGGCAACCTATTCTACTCGCCGACAAGTATTTCGTACGCACTTGCGATGACGTATGCGGGCGCACGAGGTCGAACGGCGGAGGAGATCGCTGAAGTTCTGCACTTCGATCTGCCGGACGCGACGTTACACGAAGCCTTCAATCGTCTCGATCTCGAGCTGGCGAGTCGAGGTGAGGAAGCGTCAGGTGCGGATGGTGGCGCCTTTCGATTGAATGTCGTGAATCAGATCTTTGGGCAGACAAACTACTCATTCTTGCCGGCGTTCCTGGATACGGTCGCGCGCAACTATGGCTCGGGCTTGGTTACGCTCGACTTCGCCCAGGATCCGGAAGGCTCGAGGCAGTCCATCAACAGCTGGGTAGAGAGAATGACCGAAGAGCGCATCGAAGACCTGCTTCCGAACGGCAGCATCAGCTCATCGACCCGTCTCGTTCTCGCGAACGCCATCTACTTCAACGCCGCTTGGCGTGTCCCGTTCGACGAGGAACGGACTTACCAAGCGCCATTTCGCGCACCCAATGAAACGGTCGATGTGGCCATGATGCGCGTCGATTCGAGCTTCGGCTACGCCGAGATCGAGGGCGCTCAGGTCGTCAGCCTCCCCTACAAAGGCGACGAGCTCGATATGATCATCGTGGCGCCAACTGGAACCGACTTCGCGACGTTCGAGGCCGGATGGACGTACTCGATGTTGGACCAAGCGATGGCCGACTTGCGCCATGAGGCGTTGGCCTTGGAATTGCCGAAGTTCGAAATGACCTATGAGCGATCGCTCAAAGAGGACTTCATGGCCATGGGCATTCGAGCCGCATTCGGCTTCGCCGATTTCTCGGGACTCAGCGAAAACGAAGGACTCGCGATCACCGACATATTTCACAAGGCCTTCGTCAAAGTGAACGAGCAGGGTACGGAGGCGGCGGCGGCGACCGCAGTCGTCATCGGCGAAACTTCGGTGCCGAGCTTCATTCCGGTTCGAATCGATCGGCCCTTCTTGTTCTTCGTTCGTGACCTCGCGACGGACTCTGTTCTCTTCATGGGACGCGTGCTCAACCCAAGTCCTTCCACCGAAAATTGACCCGCGATGCTCAAGCGGTCCGATCTTCTCTCGGGGGTCTCGAGATCTGAGCGCGGACACGCCTCCTTGTCGGGACACCCGGCGACTTCAGCAAATGCCACTCGGTTCGGTCTGCACGGGTCATCCGGCGCCAGTGTGGTCCAAGGGCGCCCAGGAGCGCCGCAACCTGCGGTGACTGCGTCGCGGTGACGTTTGCGGCCCGGAGCATGCAAGCTGAGGCAGCGACCCCCGACGTATCTACTGAGCAGGGCGATTTCGGAAAACCACGATGGCTGTCGCGAAGCAGAGCGCGACGCCAAACACGAAACGCAAGGGGCGACTACAGCCCCTGCGCATGAAACCAATCGATCGCGTCTTGCTTGGATTTTACTCCTTCCGCAATCGATAGAATGAGCTTGGCCAGACCGAAGTAGTCCACGTTCTTGGCGCGGTTTGCCTTCAAAAAGACGCAGACGCTTGCGAACCCAACACGTCTATTTCCGTCGACAAACGCGTGGTTCGAGGTGAGGTGAAAAGCATAGGCGGCAGCTTGGCATGCAAGATCCGGGTGAATCGCTTCTCCGAAGTATTGAGCCGGGGGTTGAGCGAGCGCAGATTCGAGCAGACCCAGGTCTCTCACCCCCTGGTCTCCTCCTTCGTGGGTGATCGCGTCGGCGTGGATCTGCAGTACGTCTTCCATGGAGAGAAAGATCGTCATGCTTGCTACTCCGCAAGCTTCTGCATCATCTCAACGAATGTCGGATCTCTACGCAGCTCGCCAAGGATTTTCTTGGTGCGCTCATGCTCCAGGCCGATATCGGTGCGCTCAATTCGCAGCCCAGAACCGGTAGGCTGTAGGCCATGGTCTGAGGGCTGCTCGGGGGATCTATGCTGGTGGTCGCGCGAGTTTCCAGGGCTCTATCGTCGATCGCGTAGATCCATGCGATGCGAATGGTAGTGGATAGGAGTCGGGCCGAAAGCGACTTTGTCGCGCGCGCTCTTCGAGTATCGAACCGCTGGTCAGCGGCTCCAAGAACTTGCGCCATGAGGCGTTGGCCTTGGATGCTCAAGCGGTCCAATTGTTCTCTCGGGAATCTCGAGATCTGAGCGCGGACACGCCCCCTTGGCGGGGCCCCCGGCGACTTCAGCAAATGCCGCAACTTGGGTTGCTGCTGAGCCTTTTGTCGATTCAGGCGTCACGGTCATCGCGCGTCATCGATGCCTCGACAGGTTCCGGTGGTGATGTTTCGCTGTCTCGCTCGACCCAAGGTGCATTGTCGCGAAAGATGAGCAGCACTGGTCGAAGGCCGAGATACCCGCCGGTCGGGAACTCGAGATTCGCATTCGGGATTCCGGCATGCACCCGAGGCTCGGTCGCTTTCACCGTGTACATGTGGGGCGGTGTGAAGGCTCCGTAGCCCTGCGCGTCCACGGCGCCGAGCCCCGTGGCCCGCGTTGCCTCGGCAAGGGCACCGAGTTGTTCATCGAAGAGGGCGCGTGCTTCCTCTTGCGTACGTGCACCGGGGAATTCCGTGTTTCCGATGACGCCAACGATCTTTGGCCAGAGCGTGGTTTCGAAGGCCGCATTTTGCTCTGGCGAGAGACCGAGCGACGAAACGAGTTGACCCTTGAGTTGTTCAAGGACTGCGACTTGGATGGCTGCGACCGTCGGATCGCGGGGATCGGGTCGCGGGACATGACGGCCGACGAAAGCCGCGACCATGTCCACCATCGTCCAATAGCCAAAGGCGAGGCCGGGCGGAATGACCCCGGATTCGAGCAAGCGTTCGCGAATGGGTCGCAGATCGTCGGGTGCCATCTGGAGATGGAGATTCAAACGCTCCGGACAGGGTGTGTTGGTGGACTCTGCGAGCACGCCGCTCTCGATGAGGTCGGCGATCTTGTCGTAGAGTCCCTCGACGACGATCCCGCGTGCAGCCAGTTTGGCCTCGAATCGATCGAGGGTGCGTCGATTGAGCGGGAAGTCGCCGACGTTTTCGGCCAGATGGACGAGTTCCGCGCAGTAGGTGCGGTTTTCCGTCGCGCTCACCCACTCGAGCGCTTCCGGGATGCCGGCTTGTGCGGCGAGAATCATCATCGCGGCCTCTTCGACCGCCGAACGGCTGATCGCGGCGACGTTGTCGCGCCCGTTGAAGTCTTGATCGCTGAAGGGCGAGATCGAGGCGAGTGCTTGCCACGTGAGCACGTTCCGGTCGTAGGCTTCGGCTTCTGCCTTCGAGACGAAGTCGGGATACACGGGTTCGGTCACCATGAACGCAGTGTAGTGTTGGAGGTCGGCGCCGAGCCGTTGTAGCCGTGTGGATTGTCGAGCGTCCACGCAGCGGGCTTGCCGTCGAGCTCGCCGTGGAAGAGACGCCCGGAGTGGCCCTGGAGGAATTTGTGGCGCTCGTGCTCCTCGTCTCCCGACGGATCGGGCGCGTAACCCGCTGTCAGGATGTGTGCGTTGCGCCCGGTCTTTCTCAAGGCCTTTGCCAGGTCGACGAACTCCGTCGGCGAGACGGCCTCGCTTGGAATCGCAACGATCGGAATATCAGACAGGTCGCCGAAGGGCTGGGCTGTGGGTGCCCCTGGAATGGGCGCTCGCCATTCGAAGATCGAGTTCACCGTCGGATAGTCAGCGGTTGGCTTGAAGTGCCACCCGGTGCTTATGCCGTCCGCACGCCTCGAGGCGCGCGCATGCACCGGGTTCGCCTCCCCGGGATGCGAGACCGGAGGACCCACTCTGTCGCGCGAGGTGGGTCGCTCGAACCGATCGATCGCGTTCGAGCTGGCAACGGACTCGGGTGCGGTCGCTCTGTCCGCGCGAGGTCTGGCGGTGGCCGCTGCTGTCGCTGCTCTATCTTCGACCGTGGGCGCGCTTTGTGGCTCCACATTGTTCGAGGCGCCGCATCACGACCTTCGGGTGAGAATCTCGGAAGCGCAGCTGGATCTGTTGCGTGAAGAATCGGAAACAATTGGCCGAGCGCTCGACAAGGCCCTTGGTTCTTGCGTCTGTCGACGTGCTGGTCGTTTAGATGTCGGCCAACTCCTGCTCGGTCGCCTGAGCCCATCGAACCGCCTCGATGTACGATGCCGAGATCGTCGCTGGATCGAGCTTGGTGCATCGAACGCGGCTCCAGTCCGCGCGTTCGAAGGCGATCGCGCAACTCAGCGCGGCGCCGAGGTCTCCCTCTTGATGGAGGAGAGCGGCGTTCATGGCCTCGCTCAGAGGAAGTTGCCGGAGAAGTGTTTCCATCGTCTGGCCGGACAGCGCGTCCATCGTCGACAAGAGACCCACCGTGAAGAAGGCATCGTCGTCGGTGCGACGGTTCGCTTGCGCCAGCAATTCGCACATCCGTGCGCGTACCATCGACAAGCGGAGGAGTTCGGTGGACGTGCTGCTGAGCCGAGACATCACGAAAAAGGACAGCCATGCGCGGAGTCGGTTGATGCCGGCGAAGACGAGGGCTTGCCGAAGCGATTCGACTGGGTGAGGGAGGGCGACGGCCGCCGAGTTGAGGAATCGGAGGAGCTTCAAGCTGAGGCCGGGGTCGGCCCGCACGGTCCTCTCGAGTTCCTCGAAGCTCCGGTTGGGTCCTTGGAGCTCTGCCAGGAGTCGGATCTGGTGCAAGCGTGCTTCCGGTACCCGATTGCCTTCGAGCGTATCGGGACGGCAGAGAAAGAAACCCTGGAAATACTTGAAGCCGAGTGAGCGACAGTGGTTGAGCTGAGCATATGTCTCGACCTTCTCGGCGAGGAGCGCGCCTGGGTAGCGTTCAAGGCTCGAGTACAGCGCCGAGATCTCTTCGAGTGATCGGTTCAGCACGTCCACCTTGATGATGTGCGCGCGCTTGGCGATCGGCGTCCACTCTGGCGTATCGATGAAGTCGTCTAGTGCGATCCGAAAGCCAGCGTTGATGAGCTCTTCGATCCGCGCAAAGACGATCGGTGTGGGGGGCACGGTCTCGAGGATCTCGAGAACGATTCGGTCTCGGGGAAGGTGGAGACAGGCACGGCTCTCAAGGACATGTTCATCGATGTTGACGAGACAGGGCAGGTTCCCCGCCAGGCGCTCGAGACCGATCTCGCAGATTGCGCCGACGATCGTGTCGCGCGATGCGTCCGCGAGGTCTGTCGACCCAAGCGATGCTTGGGTCGCGGTTGGGCTTGCGCGATAGAGCAGCTCATAGGCGCACGCGGTGAGGTCTCGATCGTAGATGGCCTGGCGGGCGACGTAGACGCGGTCCGCGCCTGCGATCTCGCCGGGGCGGGCCTGGGTGTTTGGCTCGAGGCTCATGGTGGGGCCGGCTGATTATCTCTCCACCCCGAGTCGAAGCCCACTCCCCTTCGATTCCGCCTCGATTCGAGTCGCGCCTCTGGTGACGTTGTGGGGTGTTTCTGGCCCTGCTATACCACACCAGCCATGGGGCATCTCAGCCAACCGCGCCCCACCCACCTCGGCCGTTCGTGGGTGACCTCGTGGGTGGGCCTGTGCCTTTGGATGACCCCCGCCTTTGCGGCGTCGCCCGACCCGAGCTCGGGCGGAAGCGCGGCCGATCGCGCTTCGCAGCCGCCGTCGCATTTGTCGGGTGCTGTTTTGTCTCCTTCGGAGCTCGAAGCGATGGGCCGGGAGATTCGAGCGCTGCGCAGTCTTCTGGCGGATCGGCTACCGGACGACTTCGAACTGCCCACGCTGTTCGAGGTCAATCTCGACGATGCGAACGCGGTTCAGCAGCGGATCGCGCAGCTCAGCGAACGTACGACCGAAGACGGAGCGTCGCTCCGCCGTGACTATCTGGTGCTCTCGCGTACCTCGAGCGTAAGCGTCGAAGGGCTTCGACTTCTGACGCGTACGACGACGACATCATCGTCTGCGGTCGAGCTTGCTCGAGTGCGGGCGCGCGTTTCTCCCGATGATGTGGCTCGAATAGAGGCTGCGCAAAAGCGCCTAGATCGGAACCGACTTCGTCTCGAATGGCTGCGTCTTCCGGCGCCCCAGAGGGCTGCGCAGCAGCACGCGGATCAGAAGCGTCAGGCGATACGCGAAGATCAGCGGAACGCGCGGCGAGCGCGCGAGGAAGCGGCGCGACAAGCGCTTGAAGCGGAGGTTGCCCGGCAAGCGGCGCTTGAGGACGCGAGGCGTGCCGCGTCGGAAGCGCAGAAGTCCTTGGCCCGTGAGCGCGCCCGGATCGAGTCGATTCGCGGTGACCTGGCGAGTCTTAGAGGAACGCTCGCGCTCGAGCGTGAGCGTCAGGTCAGGATCGACGCGGAGATCCTGAGCCGAGATCAAATGCTTGCTCAGCGCGTGCTCGAAGCTTCAGCCGGTTCGCGCGAGACGGATGCGCTTTATGATGACGTGGTTGATCACGTCTCGGCGGCGCGCGAACGCTTCTCGGAGGCTCTCGGTGGTCTGTTCCAGCAGAGTCGAGTACCCGACATCAAACTCGAGATCGATCTTGGTGACCGGCTTTTCGATGAGTTTCGAGAGGGGCGAGAGGCGGTCGAATCGCTCATCAAGATCACGGAGGAAGAAGCGTCCACCCTGGGGACGACCGAAGAAGCTGTGCGCTGGGATCATGCCGCGGCGTTGGCCCAGGATGTCCAGTTCATCAACGGTCTTCGGCTCCAACTCATTCCGAAGCTATCTCTCGAAAAACGCGATGAAGTCATGGGGATCGGACGCGAAGGTTTCGCGCAGCTCATGCGCGAGGTCGATCACCTCCTCCTGACCACGCGCTGGTACGGCCTGAGTTCACTCCGCACCCTTCGGAACGCGGATTCGTATCTGAAGGACTTCTTTAGTCTCGGTCGAGCGACGTGGGAAGCCCTCAAGTTTTGCGCGCTGATTGGCGTCTTCATTTGGGTCATGCGACGACATCGACGCTGGCTCGATGCCTTTCGACCGCGGGTGGTGGCGAAGGTTCAGCATCGAAATCGTAACCTCCTCATCTTGGTCGAGCGCTGGTTCGCGTTTCTGCATCTCCATGGATGGTCGGTCGGCATGTTGGTGCTCGTCTACGTGGTGTTCGGGCGAGGCTCGAGTCGACCTGAGATCACGGTCCTTCGGAGTGTGGTGGTTGGCTATGCCTGGTATCGTGTGTTGTTGGCTTTGGCTCATCATGTGATCACGGGTGCGGCTCGTGGTCGAGGCCGAACGCTCAAGAAGGGACTCAGTGAGCGAATCCTCCGGACGGCGGCGGTGATCGGGCGCTACGTCTTTGGGATTTATGTGCTCCTCACGACATCACGGCGCGTCCTGGGCGTGGGCTACCTCTACAACTTGGTGACTCAGTTCTTCTGGGTTGGCTCCATTCCCATCGCCTTCGTTCTCCTCCAGCGCTGGCGAGAAGACATCGCGAAGACGTATCTGCGTCTCTATCCGAAAGGACGATTCGCTCAGTCGGTCGAAAAGACGCGTCAATCGCCTCTTGGTTTCTTCGTCGCGGTGGCGGCATTCGGGACGGTGGCGGCTCGCGGGCTCTCTGTGTACGCCCGCAACACGTTGCTTCGCTTCGATCAGACGCGGCGAGCGCTGGCGTTTCTCTTCAAGCGTCGCTTGGAGAAGAAGGCGGCGAGCCAGGGGCATGGCACCATCGACCTTGGATCCTTGCCTAAGGAGATCCTGATCGCATTCGATGAAGAAAGCACGGAAGACGAGATGCTTCTCGTCGACCATTGGCCGAAACTGGATGCCGTCGTAGAGCGACTTTCGGTCTGGATTCACGACGAAGAGCTCTTCTCGGTCGCGCTCATTGGAGAACGCGGGGCTGGCAAGACGTCTTGGCTCAGCGCTTTGCAGCGTCGAGCGTCCATTCAGACGAGCTGGATTGCGCTTCGAGAGCGTCCGTCGAACCCGCGTCTTCTCGCCGAACTCCTGAGCAGTCTTCTCGGTTTTGCCCCCGCGTCGGATTTGGATGTCCTTCGCCGGAATCTCCTTTCGGGGCCTCGTCGCTTGGTCATCATCGACCACGGACAGGCGCTCTTCTTGCGTGCCGTCGATGGAACCGAGGTCTACGAAGCGTTCACCGATCTGGTGAGTGCCACCGGACATCACGTGTGCTGGGTGGTCAGCTTCTCGAAATACGCCTGGGCTTTTCTCGACCAACGATACCGAAGTCGGAACCTGTTCAGTTTGGAGATTGCGCTTCCGGGTTGGCCGGAGCAAAAGATCGGGGAGCTCGTCGAGCGCCGGATGAAGCGGGCGGGCTACGAGGCCAATTACGAGGACCTCGTGCTTGACCAGGTGCCACCGGAAGATATCCCAGAGGAAATCGAACGCGCGGCCGAGCGGTTTCATCGACTGCTCTGGGACTACTCGGACGGCAACCCACGCGTTGCGATGCACTTCTGGAAACGGTCGCTCCTGGTCGGAGCCGGACGGGAGGTGAAAGTGCGATTGTTTGCGCCGCCCGATGAGTCGCCGTTCGACGCGCTCGAAGAAGAGTCACGCTTCGTGCTTGCCGCGGTCGTGATTCACGAGAATCTCACGGCCTTGGAGGTCTCACGGACCCTGGCCTACGCGCCGAATGTTTGTCAGACGGCGCTGACGCTTCTCAAAGCGGAAGGCATCCTATCGCTTCGGGATGGTCGGTATCGAGCCGAAGCGACACGGTACCGAAGCATCGTCCGATATCTCAAGCGCAAGAACCTCATTCAGGGCTGAGGACGAGAGGACGAGAGGACGAGAGGAGAGAGAAGCAAGACATGCAAGATGCCGTCAAAGTCTTCGAGTTCATCCGCTTCGGCGGTCTGGTGACCGCGTTCTTCATGCTCGTTGGGGTTTGGATCGCGGGGAATCTTCTCGCGAAATTCCTCCTGCGGCTTGGGGAGCGTTTCAATGACCGCCGGCTTCAGATTCAGCAGATCGGGACTTTCGTTCGTTTCATGCTGTACATCGGCGGATTCATTGGCGCCGTGCTCGCTTCGTTTCACTTGTCCGAGGAGATGGTCTTCGCGCTCGGCGGGACGATTGCTGTGACCATTGGCTTCGCCTTCAAGGATCTGGCGGCATCGATGATCGCCGGTCTCACGATACTCATCGACCGACCGTTTCAGGTGGGCGATCGGGTGTCGTTCGATGGGTACTACGGGGAGATCACGACCATTGGGCTCCGGTCCGTGCGGCTTACGACCCTCGACGACAACCTCGTGACCATTCCTAACAACAAGTTCCTCGTGGAAGTCGTATCGAGTGGCAACGCGGGTGAGCTCAATATGCTCGTGCAGACGGATTTCTTCATCGGGATCGATCAGGACATCGCACGTGCGAAGCACATCGTCGCCGACGCCATCACGACAAGTCGATATGCTTACCTCCAGAAGCCATGGGTGGTCCTGACGAGTCAGATCGTTCACCAGAACTATTTCGCGATTCGTCTGCGCGCGAAGGTCTATGTGAACGACGTCGTTTACGAGAAGGCGCTCGAGACCGATGTGACCGAGCGGGTGCTGGAGGGATTTCAGAAGTCGAACATCAGCCCTCCGGCCATTCTCTACCGCGCGCGACCGGACGGAGTGCAAGGGGCATGAAGATTCGGCTCGCCAATCTCGACGCAAGAGGAGCGAATTCGGGCCTCGGTTCTTTGTTGACGAACAACGGCCCTTCGCGAAACACGAAGCTCTGGGTGCGATGCGTCCAATCCTGAAGATGTGACGTTCGACGTCGCGCGCGGGGCAGGGCGCCGAGCGTATTCGTGTGTGAGAAGAGAGCCGCAAGAGGCGGCCTGGAGCCGTTGCGGTGTCCAGAAATGGGGATGTCTCGGATGAGAATTTTGATTGTCGGTGCTTCGGGAACCATCGGGAAGGCGATTGTCGAGGAGCTCTCTTCGCGGCATGAAGTGATCACCGCGGGGCGGACCTCGGGCGATGTTCGTCTTGACATCACGGATGTGAACTCGATCGAGGCGGCCTTCAAGGGTCTTGGGGTGTGTCACGCCGTCGTCTCGGCGACGGGCAAGGTTGTTTTTGCGCCTTTCGAGGAGATGGGTGCAAAGGAGTACCAGGTTGGCCTTGAGAACAAGCTTATGGGGCAGGTGAACTTGGTGCTCGTCGGCCGAAAGTTCGTGGCCGACGGTGGGTCTTTCACGTTGACGACGGGCGTCCTCGACCACGACCCGATTCGGATGGGGACCTCGGCCTCGATGGTCAACGGCGCGATCAACGCATTTGTGATGGCGGCTGCCATCGAGATGCCACGCGGGCAACGCATCAACGTCGTGAGTCCAGGCGTGATTGAGGAGGCTCTCGGAAGCTACGCATCCTACTTCCGCGGCTTTGAGCCGGTCTCTGCGGCGCGGGCGGCTCGTGGATACGCGAAGAGCGTCGAGGGCGCCCAAACGGGCCGAGTCATCAAGATTCTATAGAGTGCCGATCAGGTGGGTGGATGGGAAGGATGGGAATGGCGGCGATGGCATGTCGCCACGCGTCGGAGACGGCGGCTCATTGTCGAGCGGATACATGAAGCCGACGGCTCGCGGCTACGCGTCGAAGGATCCACCGGGCCGCTCCGAGCGTGCGGAGCGCCCACTTCTCGGGATCGGACTCATGTTGATCGGGGTGACGCTGGTGCCCCTTCTCGACGGCTGTGCCAAGCTCCTGAGCGAAGACTACTCTGTGGTTCAGATTGCCTGGGGACGTTTCGTCTTTCACGTCGTTTGGCTCATGCCGCTCTTGGTCTCGTCCGGCGCTCGATGGTGGCGGTTGCCTGCTCTCGCCGGGTTTCAGGCTGCGAGGGGCTTCTTCCTAGTCCTGGCCACGGTCTCGTTTTTCTTTGCGATTCGATACGTTCCGATCCCGAATGCATTGGCGCTTCTCTTCGTTTCCCCGATCGTTGTGGCGCTGCTCTCGCCGCGCTTGCTCGGGGAGCCTTTCCATTGGTCCAAGCTGTGCTTCGCGGGGGTCGGCTTCTTGGGTGTTCTCGTGATTCTGCGGCCAGCGACGGAGGCTTTCGAGCCCGCCGCGTTCTCTGCAATTCTGGCGGGGCTAAGCTATGCGGGCTACGTGATGACGACTCGGTACGTCGCACCTCGCGCGCGGCCTCTTCTGACGCTCTTTCATAGCGGGGTGATCGGCTCGGTCGTGCTGTCGCTGGTGATGCCCGCTGTTTGGATACAGCCCGATCTGCGGGGGTGGGTGCTCATGTCGCTCATGGGTCTCTTCGCGGCGGCTGGACATTTCATGATCATCAAGGCGTGTGAGTACGCCAAGGCTTCATTGCTCGCGCCCTTTGGCTATGCAGAGATCGTTTCGTCGACCGCGATGAGCTGGTTTCTCTTCGACTACTGGCCTGACGTTTGGGTTTGGGTCGGCATCGCCATTATCGTGGTGAGTGGCGTAGGCGTTTCGCTCTTTGCGAAGTCTTAACGCTGCGCAATCGTAAGATCTCGAATCCGGAGCCCGGCGGTACGTGTGCGTGCTATTCCGCTTGAACGGGAACCCGAACGGGCTGTGGTTCGGCCTGGACGGCACGCTTCTGGCGCTTCACGAACGTGATGGCCAAGCCGAGGAGAACGAGCGCCATGGGAAACAGTTGTTTCTGAGCGAGGTCGTCGAAGATCAGCCACGACGAGCACATACCGACAATTGGGATCAGGATCGAGAAGGGTACGATCTTGATTGCGTCGTGCTTCTGGAGGAGTCGGTTCCAGATCACCGACACGCCGAACGTGACCACGAGGCCCAAGAAGATCAGCCCAAGCGCGAGCTGAAACAGCTGGGGCGTCGTGGGGTGAAGAGAGCTCAGTTCGCCCATTTGCCACGACACGGCAAAAAGAATGGGCACGTTGGTGATGGCTCCCCAAGCGACGAGAGAAGTTAGATTCGTGACCCTTGAGACTTTTACGATCATGTTGACCGCGGCCCAAGAGAGACTTGCCGCGACGACCGCTACAAGCCCGGACACCGAGACCGCCAAGCTCGTGTTGAAGAGCACGAAGAGAAGCAGGCCGCCGAAGCCGAGCACCACGCCGATGAGTTGCTCGCGTCGCACCCCTTCCTTGAGGAACACCCACGACAAGAGAATGGTTACGAACACTTGGACCTGCATCAGAACTGCGGCGACACCAGCCGACAGTCCAAGGTGCATGCTCAGCGTGGAGAGCAGGTACTGACCGCAGCCGAAGAGAAGCGCATAGGCGAAGAAGCGAAATTTCGAGATCTTTGGAAAGGGCAGGAAGAGCGCCGGCAGGGCGATCACGCAGAACCTCGCCGCGTTCAGGAAGACGGCGGGCGTGAAGGCTAGGAGTGCCTTGATCACCGGGAAAGTGGATCCCCAGAGCAGCACGCAAAGCAAAGCAAGACCAACGTCCGTCCTTTTCATACCCATCTCCCTGGCACGTCTAACTTCAGGATGGAAGCGCCAAGACGGACCACCCCCGAGGACAAACGGATCGAACGGGCGTTCACAGTCCTGATCGCGAGATCCCGTTCAGGACGACTTCGAAGGGGCGCTTGGGTTGTCGATGACCTGAGTCTCGTCTTCAGGACGGCTGTATTCGACGATGAACATGTCCCTCGAGGCCATGTCGCCGTTGGCGCTTCGGATTGGCGAAGTATCGTGGAGGAACAGTCGATCGTTGTAGAGAATGCAGTCTCCTGGATTGAGCAGCGTCCGCTCGAAGAGCGGTTCTCGATCTGGCGAGAAGATGGTCGTGTGGCCGCCCGATCCGATGTTCGAGCGCTTCATGAGCACGAGGATCCCGAAGCTGATGCCGTCGCGGTGTATGCCCTCCGGGACCGGTTTGCCTTCGCGGCCGCCGTCAGAAACGATCCTTACCTGATGGACATTGAGTCGGAGCGACCTGTTTCCCTCGCACCCGGACAGGGCCTGACCGAGAGAGTGGATTACAGCGCGCGCGATCGGCGAGTTGAAAAAGTCCTCTTCGACCGGCTCGAACCAGCGGGCCTCGCCCCCGTTCAACTTGTTGATTTCGGTTGGTTGATAGTGGGCGCGATGAGGTACATGGGAGAACTTACCGTCGCCAGCGTGGAACTCCATCTCGCTGAACCTCCGATAACGGTAGGTGCCGCCATCGCGCATGTGTTTGTCGAGACCTAGCTTCCGCCATCGGGGTTGCTGAAGCTCGATGTCTTTGGCCAGATCTGCGTCGGCGTCAAAAAGGCTGTAGATGGATCCGCTGAAAAATCCTGTCGATTGGAGCTGCTCGAGCGCACGTTGCCTAACTGATATCGTCACTTGCTGACCCTCCGATTCGAAAGTCCTTCGAAAACACTGTCTATCGTATTGCGAATGCCCCACAGCTCACGCTCCGCCATGCCCTTGGTGTCGTACGCGAGGAGTTCCTGTCGACGGAATATCGAGTACACCCAGTCTGCGCTGACCGGAGGATAGCTGTAGAGATGATGGAGATCGTGGACGGTCACGTCCCCGATGAGAGCAAAGAGCCGCACGGGGAGGTGAAGACCGAACATCTTGACCCACCACCATGTGACTTGGCGAAGCCCGCTGTTTGCGGGGGGATATGGTTCGCCGCAGAAGCGTCCCCAGCACTTGCTTTGGTATTGATCCCGCGATCCCCCGGTTCCGTCATCGCTCATCCACGGGTGCTCCGTCATGAAGTTGAGGAGCGCCGCGAAGTTATAGAGAAAAG
The DNA here is from genome assembly GCA_016713425.1 of Deltaproteobacteria bacterium. Classification (GTDB taxonomy): domain Bacteria; phylum Myxococcota; class Kuafuiibacteriia; order Kuafuiibacteriales; family Kuafuiibacteriaceae; genus JADJPE01. The sequence goes on from JADJPE010000005.1 coordinate 1,849,018, forward strand.
CGAACGGCACGACGATCGCCAAGAAGAACGGTGCGAGGCCCAGGTACCACCCATAAGACAGGAGCATCATCGCCCAAACCACGCTCGCCGCGATTCGCCATTTTGGTCCCGACAAGAAGTTCGACCTGAAGCGCGCCCGAAGGAACGCCGCGTGGAACCGGGGCGTCAGCGGCGCAATCATGAGATGGCGCCAGAGGGCTTTCTTGGTCATGCCCGGGCGAAATCCGAGCTCGAGGAGGAACGCCGCATCATCGTCGTCTTCGGTGCAGAAGGTCTTGGCGCTGTGATGAGTGAGGTGAGTGCGCCGGTAGTCGTCCTCGTTCATGACGAGGGGGATGATCGTGTACAGGGCACCCAGCAGACTGTCGATCTTCTTGTCTTCGGTGATCGCGGTGTGGATCGCGTGGTGCCCATAGACGAGCTGGAAGGCCCGGAGAATTCCGGTGAAAACGATCCAGTACGGGATCAGCAACAGGTAGCCAATGATGGAGTTCTGCCGGATGAGCGCCCCAATGCCGATCGCCAGGAGCGCTGCAATGAAGAAGCTGGCGATCGATCGAGCCAACGGGCCCAGGCGAAGGAGTGGTGCTTGTCCGTCGATTGCGTGCCCCGTGATGAACGTGAGTGGACGCTGCATGAAGCCGGGCGCACGGAGCATGGAATTGCGCACGCCAGGTTGGTAGTGCGCCCAGCTTCGACTGTCGCGGAAGCTCTCGGGCTCCGAATGCTTGATCGCTGCGTGCACGATGTTCTACTTGCGTTTTTTCGGGGACAAATAGGGCGCGAGGTCGGGTTTGCTCTTCCAGGCCGGGTCAGGGGGTTCGTAGTTGGGTCGAGGTGAGTACTCGGACTGATTTTCGAGCTTCATCTCCGGTATGTAGCGTGGACAGTTCGGGAATATATCGCGAGCCGTCACGTGGACCACGGCCTGAGCACCCTCGAAGGTTTCGAGCTCGGGTCCGCTCAGATGGCAAGTCGCGGTTCCGTTGATCCGGATGCGAAACCTATTCTCAGAGAACTGCAGAAAGAGCAGTCCCACGTTCGGATTACGCCGAATGTTTCCAAGCGTACGGAACATCCCGTTCCCGTCATAGTCGGGAAACGCCAAGACGTTGTTGCCAATGATCCGGACGAACCCAGGCATGCCGCCTTTGAAGCTACAGTCGGGATGCCCATCTGGCGTGATCGTGGCGATGAAGAAGAAAGGCGCCGTGGTGATGATCGCGCGATCGTGATCGGAGAAATCGTCATGCCGCCGAGCCTCCTCGAGACGATCGGCGATCCGACGGCTATCGAAGTGGTCCTGCAGTTCTCGCTGCCCTTCATGAAAGAACGTCGACGATGTCATCCAGTTCACCCCTGCGTTATCTGCCTTCGCGCCTCGCGCCTCGCGCCTCGACCGTCGCGCCGCTCGAGGGCGCGTTCACATCTTCTTCAGTGCGCGCGAATCCAGCTCACGACCGAGTCGTAGTAGTCGACGGCGACATGAAGACGGGTCAGCATGCCTCCTGAGACCTCTCGAATGAGCCGAGGATTGCGCCCAAACATGGGCAGGAGAACATTCTCGAGCCATTCCTCTCCGTGGTTGGAGTCGAAGTGTACGTGCGCCGCGTGGTATTCGATGACGTCCTTGGGGAAGCCACATCGTTCCATGCCCTCGACGGTGGCTTTGAATCGCTGTGACGCGGTATCTTCAAGGATACCCAGGGCGCCCAAGAGCCGCCCGACGTGTCGGCGTCGTAGCCCGTACATGAGCTGAAGATTGCCGTTCTTCAGCGCCTGATATGGTATCTCGAAGTGTTCGATGCCATCGGCTCTCAACATGCGCTGCATGTGGGCACCGGAATACGCGAACATCCGCGTATGCATCTTGTCGAGCGCTCCGCGACCCATCTCGTCCCAGTAGTTGTCCGCGATCGTCAGCTTTTCGCGGCCCTGAAGCCCGAGCTGGGCGAGGGCGATGACGTCGTCGAATTTTCCGTCGACCTGTTCTTCGAGACTCACATAGTAGGCGATATGGCGGGGCTTGCTCTCCTTCGCTAGGAAGTCGAAGAGGGCGCTGACCTTGGTCCAATGCTCGGCCTTCAGGTCGTCGTACCAAGGCAAGAAGGCATCGACCGTGTCCGGTGTCCGGCGGTCCGCGATGCGTGCCAGCTCCCAGTTGTGCCACCCGTCTTCCATCTTTCGGATCTCGAGCAACGTATCAATGTCGTCGGGTACCTTGTCGAAGTTCGTGGGCTCGCAAATGATCGACGTGTAGTGCTCGTTGAGGCGCCTCTGAAAAGCATGCGTATTGCATTCGTGGGTCATGACTGATGTAGCTCCTTGTTGCTTCGACGTGTTGCTCGCCAGACGCTCGCTAGGGCTGCCCGAAGGGAGGTCTCGATGTGCTCGGCTCTCGCTTCCGAGATGTACCTGTGTGCTTCGCGCAGATTATGAATAGCGATCGATGGCCAAAGATGGTGCTCGATATGAAAATTGTTGCCGTTCGCCACGTATGACCAGAATGCCGTGGTCTTGTAGGAACGCGTGTTTCGGAGCGGATTCGGGTCGCTTCGATCGCATCCAATATGCTCCGGGAGCTCGATCAAAAAGTGAAAGAGCTCACCGAACACGAGCCAGGGCACGAACCACACGTTGAGTATCGTCGTTGCCTGTAGCTGGATCACCGCGACGGCACCCGCAGTGGCCAACGCCCCGAGCAATAGATATTCGGTGCGAAGATTGCTCTTGAGGCGCTTGCTCGTGGCGAGCTCGGGATAGCTATTCTGCGCAATGCCGATGAGCGTGAGCGCGAAGGCTGGTATTCTGCTTAGATTCCACGCCCGAGCAACAAAACCGGGGACGGTCGTGAGCTGCGACGCGTCGTAGCCGAAGATTTCCGCATCTTGGTCGGTTCCGACTTTTCGGTGATGGTGAAGATGCTGGATCTTGTAGTGCGTGAACGAGACCAGCATAGGGGCGCCCACCAAGACCCCGAATAGACGGCTGAGCCGCGAAGATCGGAGCATATTGCGGTGGAGAAGCTCGTGCTGGAGCTCTAGCCCATGGGCAAAGAGGAGCCCCATCAGAAGCTGAAATCCGAGCTGGACGGGCCAGGATGGGCTCAGCTCGATCGCGACCCCGAACGTGATGAGGGCTCCGAAGTAGAGGAAGAGCTTCGCCGCCGATCTTGCTGGGCTGACCGCGCTGAGCGCCTTGAGCTTTGCTTTTGGGAGCTGCGGGATGGGAGGCTTGCCGTCCCCCACTTCCGCATTCCGATTGACTTGGGTTTCCAAATGCTCCCCCTCTGCATGCCTGTCGCTGCGATACATATTTCGGAGCCGTTGCCTAGCTGAACTTCGTGCCAGGCCGAGACGTGTTCCCCTGATGCCCCACTAAAGTCAAGCCACTGAACGTGACAGTTCGTGCGACTGCCGACTTTTGGAGGACGGTATTTGCCCTTGTCCTAAATCGACCGTATGGCCTCCGCGTTCGGGTTCACGGCTGGGCCTTCGGTGTGTCTTGGCTTGGTTCCGAGGCGGGGGCTCGTTATAGGCGGGCCAGGAGAAGCCCATGACTCGATACACTCTTACCTATTTCGATGTTCGAGGCCTCGCGGAGCCTGTTCGTCTGTTGTTTGCATTCGCCGGCGTACCGTTTGAGGACCGAGGTGTCAGCGACGACGAGTGGGCCAGGCTGAAGCCAGATTCGCCACTCGGTCAGATGCCGTTCCTCACTGTCCACGATGCCGAAGGGCAAGGGCACCGCATCATTCCGGAGATGATGTCGATCGTGAGGTACCTTGCGAAGACGCACGAGCTTGCGGGCAAGACGGAGGACGAATGGATTGCCGCAGACGTTGCGAGCGAGGCGGCGATCGAAGCCCGTGCTGCGCTCGTTAGGTTTCGGTCATCGCCCGAGTCGAAGGATGAGGCGGCGAAGGCGAGGTACCTCGAAGAAATCGTGCCCATCCATTTTCAGCGCATGGAGAAGTTGCTCGGATCGCACAGTTGGTTCAGTGGTGCGGCGACGACCTACGCGGATTTCATCGTCTTTGATGCGCTCGAACGGCACGCGAACATGTGGCCGAAGGCGCTTCTTGCCTGGCCCCGGCTCGACGCCTTCAAGAAACGCGTCGAGAGTCTTCCTGAGCTGCAGGCCTATTTTCGAGTTCGTCGGCCAGCTTGAGGGCAGACGCCAGCGGCTTACCGGGCGTACGGCCTGCTATCGACGGATCTGACCATCCCCGAAGACGACCCACTTCTCGATGGTCAGACCGTGGAGTCCGACCGGGCCCCGAACGTGGATGCGATCGGTCGAGGTGCCGATCTCGGCCCCGAGTCCGTATTCGGCCCCGTCGGCCATTCGGGTGGATGCGTTGACCAATACCGAAGACGAGTCGACCTCGCGAAGAAAACGGCGGGCACGGGTGTAGTTCTCCGTTACGATCGCATCGGTGTGGTGGCTCCCGTACTGGTTGATGTGCTCGATGGCTTCGTCGAGGTCTTTGACCACTTTTACGGCGAGAATGGGCGCGAGATACTCCCGATACCAGTCATCTTCCGTGGCCGGCAGAACGCTGTCACCCAGGACTTCGCGCACTCGTGGGCACCCGCGAAGCTCCACGCCTTTGGAGGCGAACATCGGGCCGAGACGCTCAAGGCTGGCCGTGGCCTCCTTCGCGTGGATGAGCAGCGACTCGATCGTGTTGCATGTTCCGTATCGCTGGGTCTTGGCATTGAAGGCGATTTCGACCGCCCGGTCGAGAATGGCGGACTCGTCGATGTAGACGTGGCAATTGCCTTCCAGGTGCTTGATGACCGGGACGAGCGCGTTCTCTGCGATATGGGCGATGAGGCCGGCGCCGCCGCGAGGGACGATGACATCGACGTTGTCTTTCATTCGGATCATGAGGTCGACGGCGCGCCGATCCGTGGTTTCGAGGACCTGTACGGCGGCTTCTGGGAGGTTTGCGGCGCGGAGTCCTTCGAGCAAACATCTGTAGATGGCCTGATTGCTCCGGATAGCCTCGCTCCCCCCGCGGAGGATGGTTGCGTTCCCTGACTTGAGACAGAGGGCGGCGGCATCGGCGGTCACGTTTGGTCGTGACTCGTAGATGATGCCGATGACGCCGAGCGGGACCCGCATCTTGCCCACGTGGATCCCAGAAGGCCGAAACGCGAAATCGGACATCTCACCGACGGGATCCGCGAGTCCGGCGATGTCGCGCAGGCCCTGTGCCATCGCGAGGACCGTCTTCTCGCTCATCGTCAAGCGGTCGAGGAGTGCCGGCTCGAGACGGTTGGCTCGAGCCGCCTCCACGTCCTGAGCGTTGGCCGCCACGAGCGCATCGATCTCACGTTCCAGGGCGTCGGCCGCGACGAGAAGCGCCTGGTTTTTCGCGCGCGTATCGGCTCGGGCCATGGCCTGGCTCGCGGCACGGGCCGCTTTCCCGAGCTGCTTCATGTACGTTTCCACGTCCATGTTTGCGCCGCCCGTTTTCAGGTCGCCCTTTGGGGTGGGATTCATCATCGCGTCACTCATCGCCGGGAGTTTGCATTCACCCTATGGGGTCTGTCCACACCTGATCGGCGCGTGATGCTCTGGGGCGCGCACATCGCTTCGATTTCACGCCACCGACGAGATTTCGCGTTTGCGGAGGAGCAGAACATGATATCGGATCGCGTTCATTTCAAAGGGGGAGACGGATATGATGCAGAGCCAAGATCTTGTGGGCGCGATACGATCGCTGGGCTGCGTATTGGTGAGCTGTCTCTTGAGCGCCGGTTGTAGTCTTGTCATCGGTCCGTTCGACGAGTGCACGGCCGACGGAGATTGCGCGGTCATGGGCCAGGGTCAGAGCTGCGTTAATCGTGTGTGTCAGGCGATCGAGCTCGACCCCCGGTGCAAGCGGCTCGGTTCAAAGAGCGACGACACAATCGTCTATGGCGCCATCTTGCCGCTGACGACGAAGACGGGCGCGGTACACGGATGGGGGCCTCACTGGGCGGCCGCGGTGGAGCTCGCGTTCGAGCAGCTCAGCCCGCCGACACGTTCCGGCGTTCGGGGCGGGCGTCCGTTGGGACTGATCATGTGCGACAGTGCTGAGAACAGCTCGGAGGCCAAAATCCTGGCCAACCAATTGGTGAGTCGCGGTGTGCAGGCCATCATCAGCAATGGGAGTGGCGAGACGATCGCGATCTCGAGCGTCACGATTCCGAATGGTGTTCTCCTTCTGTCGGGTGCGTCGACCAGCCCAGAGATCACGACCCTCTCCGATGCCTCGCCCGATCGGAGCGTCGGTATGGTTTGGCGGACGACCCCCTCGGATGCTTTTCAGGGTCAGGTGCTCGCGGCTGAGCTATCGCTACGCGAGCCCAAGCCAAAGGTCGCGATTCTGGCCCGAGACGATGCCTATGGGCAGGGCCTGGCCCTCGTCTTCTCCCAGTCCTACAGCGAGGGCGAGAGAAGTACTTTCTTGTTTCCTCCGGGCGGCGATGTCTCGGGTGCCCTCGCGGAGGCCAATGCTTATGGCGCACAGGTCGCGCTGGTTCTCGGCTTTCCCGATGATGTCATCGCCATCGTCAACGGTTCGGCGACGCTGTCTTCGCTTTCGGGTGTCGAATGGCTGTTCACGCAAGGCGGAAAATCGCCGAAGGTTCTGTCGGAGGTGACGAACCCCGACCGTCTCCAGGGCGCCAAGGGAAGTTCGCCGGCCACTGCGAACAAGGGTCAGCCTGCCTACGAGTGGCTGGTTCCTCAGTTTGAGCAGAAGTACCAGGTGTCCGTGGACAGCGTCGTCGACCTCACCAACATGTTCGACGCCGGAATGCTCTTGGCGATCGCGACCGACCAGGTGCTGACGACGCGCGGGGAGATTACCGGGACCTATTTGGCTCAGGCTCTGACGCTTGTCTCGGACCCGAGCGGTGTCAAAGTCCCGCTCGCGCCCCCGCAGTTCAACGTGGCCACTCGAGAGCTCGGTGAAGGTCGAGCCATCGACGTCGTCGGCACGTCGGGCGACTTGAACTTCGATCCGGTCATCGGGGAGGCGCCGGCCGGCGTGGAGCTTTGGGAGATTCGTGACGGTGGCTACCACGAGATCGCCGTCAGGCAGCCTTAACCTTCAGTCGACCCGAGCCTTTCGTGGGTCGGCGCTTTCTCACACCCTATTGCTGATCGGGCCTTAGTATTCGTCGAGCGTTTGTTCTCGAGCCCCGGATCGGGGCCGGGACGCCTCGTCACTGCGGCGCATCGTTTCCATCAGCAGATATCGAACATCGATCAACAGCTCCGATCGCGGGCAATGCGGCGGCTTGTCGTGGGCGATGAATGTGAGCTCGCCTGTTTGCCAGGACAGAAGTTCGGCGAGGGCGCCACAGGCATGATCGAGGATCGCCCGCTCGAGGAGCTCGGGGTCCAAGCCTTCCGAGGCCAGGAGCGCGCCTTTGATGGCCGTCTCGCGATCTTGGTTGTCGCCGCCGCCATCGCCGTTGTCGTCGGTGAGACTGCGCTGGGTGCCGTCTTTCTCGACCTTCCTTTCGTCGCCATTGGATGCGACGATCCCGAGCGCTTCGATGACGTTGTTCACCAAGTCTTCGTCGACGTTCGGATACTGGGAAAGGAACGTTCGGAACGAGCATTGGGTTGGCGCGCTCACTCTCAGGACCTGCCCATCCAGCACATCGATTGAGCCGACGTATCCTCCACTCGACAGCCTCACGCGGCCGTTCGCGCGGCGATGCATCAGCAGTTCGAGAAGCTCGGGCAGTGAGAAGATCGAGAGGTCGCCGGTGAATGTCCCACTCGTAGGCGCGTCCGTGCTCGATTTCTGGGCGCGTCGCTCCGCGAGGACGGACTCGAGCCGCTGTTGAATCGTTTGGTTACCGGGCGCCAATGCGGCCGCCCGCAAGAGCGCCGCGGTCGAAAGCTCGAGGTTGCCGAGTCGTCGCTGGATGAGCCCGAGTTGCAGGTGCGCCGCCGCAAGTCCGGGGTCGGATGCCAGTGCGAGGTTGGCGCGACCGAGGGCGTCTTCAGTCTGTCCGCGTTCCAGATGAATACGACAATGAAGGATGTGGAGCCGCGGTGTTATGGCGCTTGCGGCTTCGATTCGCCCCCGGTTTGCCTCCGCTTGGGCGATCAAGCGCAGAGCGGTATCGAGCTCGCCGGCCTCGATCAAGAGTTCGCAGAGGTCGAGCCATCGTTCGAGTTCGTCGACCCCGGGCTCACGTTCGAAGGCTGAAGGGATCGCGGCTGTTGCTTGTCGCACTACGCGTACCGCCATCTCGCGTGCCCCGTCGGCCAGATGTTTCTGCGCGAGGGCGATCGCCGCGTCGAGATGCTCAGGCCATTGATGGACGATCGCTTCAAGCGAAGCCATCGCGTCTTCGTTCCGTCCGAGGAGGGACAGAATGCGCGCGTGCTCGTACAAGGCATCGGGCGCGTGAGCCATCGCGCTCGTGGCTGTGGAAGCAAACTCCAGCGCCTCCTCGTATCGGCCGTGCCGACTCAGGATCCGCGCGAGCGCCAAGTTCGCCTCCCCGTGCCGAGGCGCGATCGAGGTGGCGACGCGCAGGGCCAACCCGGCGGCGGCGAGATCTCCGAGGGTCATAAGCGCGCGCCCAAGTGCCCAGTATGCCTGGGCGTTTCGGCGGTCGCGCCGAGTCGCCTGTCGAAAGGCAGCGACTGCACCTCTCGCATCTCCCACGGCCTCGCAAGACCTACCGACGGCCATCCAGTCCTCTTCAGCAAGCCGCCGTGACTCCGTTTTCTCGCGCTGGCCCTGGCCCTTCCGGACTGCACTCTCGTCCTGGTCGCGTGATGCGTCTGCGCTGGCCGAGAAAATTCCTCGGGCGACGCTCGATCGTTCGATGTTTCGCAAGCCGCCCCCTGGTGTACGGCGCCTTCATGAGGCTCCACCTGATGCCCCTTGAACCGGCGCGCTCGTCTTGATACTAACAGCCCGGTGGCCGATTGGGAAGTTACTAGGCCTCCTTTGGATCACCCGAATCCCGCATCGGACCTTCCCGTCTTGGATCTGATGGGCCGTCAGGATAACACGACCAGCGACCTGGCTGGACTCCATGCATCCGACGCTGACTCAGCAGACACCCATACTCCCAGCGCTCCACCTGCGCGCTCCGAGGACCATCGCTTCCCGAGGGGATGTATCGTGGGTGGTCGCTACGAGGTGCGCGAGCTGATCGCCTCGGGCGGCATGGGGCGGGTCTTCTCGGCGAATCAGATCGCGCTTTCCAGGGAAGTGGCGCTGAAGGTGCTCATCCCGAGACCTGGGGACAAGAGCTTCCGGAGTCGCTTTCTCCTCGAGGCTTCGATTCTTGCACGACTTGTGCATCGGCACATTGTCACGATTTACGACTACGGCGAGACGGAGGGCGGCGATCTATTCATCGCCATGGAGTATCTCGAGGGTCAGTCGCTTTCCTCGGCCATTGCCAAAGTCGGACGGATGCCCGCCGAGCGCGCTTGCTCCATTGCCATGCAGATGGGCCGCGCGTTGAGGGCGGCCCACGCGAAAGGCGTGGTACACCGCGACTTGAAGCCTCGCAATGTCATGTTGATTCGTGACGAGGAAGAGGACGACGGCGAGAAGGCGCATGACTTCGTCAAGGTGTTGGACTTCGGTCTCGTCAAGGTCTTCGACAACGAGAGCTCCGGTTCGCACCCTCAGGTCGAATCCACACGCGCGGGGATGTTGCTCGGCTCGCCGAAGTATATGGCCCCGGAGCAGATCCTGAGTCGCGCTGTCGATCCGCGAACGGATGTGTATGCGCTTGGTGCGGTGCTCTACCATATGCTGACGGGGCGACCTCCATTTGCCGGCGCTTCGAGTGTCGACATCATGCATCAGCACCTGCGTACGCCAGCGCCACCGATGCATTCAGTCGCCCATGTCGGTGAGGAGATTCCGCCGGAGCTCGAGGTCATCGTGGCGCGCGCGCTGGAGAAGTCGCCGCGTCGACGGCATTCGTCGATGGATGAGCTGCTGAGCGACCTGAAGGCCGCCGCCCGTCTCATCTCGGACAGCGAATATGATTCGGGAAGTCTCGGTGGGTCCATGGTGGCGTCGCCCGATGGCGACGCCCGGTTGCTGCCCTCTATTTCGGGATCTGACGCCTCACACGATGATTTCCGAGCCGCGTTCGTCGCGGCGTCACGACATCACAGTGGGCTCGAGGCCGCTCGGTTGCCGAGTACGCCTCGCGGGTCGTCTTGGTCCGCAGCTCCAGTGGCATCTCTCGCCACCGCTCCGGCTCTGTCGGTGCGCTCAGCGTCGATCACTGTGCCCGACTCAGGCGATGATGCGGCTTCTGAGGACATTCATCGTGAGTTGCACCTCCGACAGGACTGGACGCGCTTCGTTCGCACTCGGCCTTTGCTCATGACGTTTTCGGCGATGATGGCGCTGGCGGTCCTGCTCTTGATTGTGGGGCTTCTGCGGCAACCGCGTATCCTTCGTCCGGATGTTGATTCGAATCTGCGTGCGTCACCCATCGTCGAAGGTGGCGCCAAGCCGGGTGATGACGCGCGAGCTCATCATCGCGTGGGTGGTGGCGATGAGGTCCGACCCACGGAGACGGCCGGAGCGATCGTCTCGCCACCGACAGATGGCGCCAAAGTCCCTGGCCATTCTGCGCAAATTTCCCAGCACGCGCCTACGGGTTCTGCGCTTGAGGCGCAAGTGGTACCGATCGCGCCTCGTGCCGAGGCGCCGGGCGCCGAGCGGACGGCCGTGAAAGATCGGTCCGAGACGTCGGCACCGGGGACGTCGGGCGCAGTCCAGTCGCGACCGAAGACGCGTCGAAAGAGCACGCGAATTCAGGTCGCCCGTGCGCCGACCTCTGGCGCCTCGCCGGAGACCGCGGAGACCGCAGGGACTGCGGGGACCGCGCCTGCCATCGACGACGATTCAGCAACATCCATGAGGCTTGAGGAGCCGTCGACGTCATCGCGCGTGCGAATGAGCCTCGATGAGCCGTCCGTGCCGGTCGTGGAATAGGCCTTTAGTTTCTAGCTCTTCACGCAATCCTCGGTGTATGACCAGCGCCATAGCGAGCCGCAGTCGTCGCCGGCCGTCGAGGAGTTTCCAATGAAGCCGACCCTTTTCGCTCTGCTCATCCTTAGCCTTCCTCTTCTGTGCAGTCCGAGTGTCGCCCGTTCTGCACCTCCGTCATCGAATTCGGAGGCGGATCGTTTCACAGATCTGGTCAAGCGGGGCCTTCGTGCGTATCGCAGCCGAGACTTTGATGAAGCCATTCGTGCGTTCGAGGAAGCTTATGCGCTTCGCGCTGAGCCGGAGCTTCTGTACAACGCCGCCCGATCTCACGAGAAGGCGCTGCACGTGGACGAAGCCATCAAGGCGTATGAGACGTTCGTGCGTCTGCCCGGGTCGACGGCAGACCTGAGAGCCACAGCGCTTTCATCGCTGGCCGCCCTGAAGAGAGAGCGCCGAGCACGATCGGTCTCCCAACCCGAGACCTCACAGGATGAGGATGGCGCGGCCCGCGAGGGGCCGTCGGTCGAGGCCGGACGAACCGCCGACTCTCCCAGCAACCCCGCGCCTTCGAACCGAACCGACTCGGGGACGTTGGGCTTGGTGCCCTCGCCTACGTCGCCAGGTGACGGGCTCACCGTCGGAAGCGAGTTGCGGACGGGTCCGGATCACGCCCTAGAGTGGAGCCTCATCGGCGGCGGTACCATCGTCGCTGCGGTGGGCGCCGTGTTTGGCGTCGTCGCTCTTGGTCGGAGCTCAGACTTCGAGACGGAGGTCCAGCCCGAACGCAAAGATCGTGCGCGCACCGCTGCACAGCGAAGTGCGCTCGTCGCCGATATTCTCATAGGCGCGGGGATCGCTTCGGCGGCGACGGGGACCGTGCTGATGTTTCTCGGTTCCGACGACGAACCTTCGAGCGAAGGCCTTGCGTTGACCCCGACTGCGAGTGCTCGTTTCGTAGGGGTCAATCTGACGGGTGGTTTTTGAAACGCGTGGCGCTAGCGCCGTCCGACCGGGCTCGGCTGGTCGCCGTCGACATGGATCTCATAGCGATCGTGCCATGAAACTGGAAAGCCGTTTGTCTCGGCCCAGCTTCGCATCTTCGCTTCGAAGGGCGTACCGAGATAGTCGGCGTCGATGACGAGCCGCTGGACGTCTTTCGCGAAATCGATGGGGCCGTGGACCTGAGCCTCTATGTACGGGTACCAGTCGCTGCTTGCCGAGCCGTCGTAACCCAGGGCGACGCTGCAAACGTCCCTGAAGCGTTGATCGGGTAGCCCGGCGAGGACGTGTGCAAAGCTCTCCGCCGTGCCGACGTCCGCTGCGCGCGCGCACGACGAATCGCCCGGTGTGAGCGTCGTACGATTGCGGATGCCTCGCTTCAGGATGACGTAGCAGGCGCCGTAGGATTGGGCTGGGCCGGCTGGCTTCCAACTCGCGTTCATGGCCCCATACTTAGGCCGCTCGGAGGCGATGAGTGGATGGCGATGGTAGCCTTGCTCGAAGATCGTCTTCTCCCAGCCATCTCGGCCGCCGCCGGCGTAGGCTGAAGGAGAGCCGCTCGTGATGCCGGTTTCGAATTGGTTGCGATAGTGCGGATCGACCATGAAGGCATCGATGACGTTCTGATCGCGGCCCACCGCGACGGAGTATTCGAGACTCGTGGAACCCGGCGCGCTCGAGGTGCCACGGGTCGTTTGTTGAAGAGGTTTGTCGGGTTTGAAATGGACAACGATCGGCGCGACGCTCCGCACGTAGTCGAGCACGAGATCGATCTCGCGCGGTGAATAGCCCAGCGCAGCGCCCTTAGTCATCAGGCGTTCGCGCGCTTCGTCGGAGCGCAGCGCGGCCTTGCGTTTCACATCTTCGATGACGGAACGCTGCGTGCTGTTCAGTCGACTCAGGTCTCCCGACTCGTCGGGACTCGCGAGGTTTGCGTGCGGTCGGTAGATGATCTCGACCGATTTGATCGAAGCGGGCGCGTCGGAGACCAAAGTAAGCGCACGATTGAGCGCCGCTCCCGCCGGAGCGCCCGCCGGGACGGAGGATGGCAGTTCTTGCCCCTCCATCTCAGCTTTCACGACCGCCCGCGAGTGTGGGTCCAGCTCAATTTTTGCGGCGAGCACCGAGCCACTGACGAGCTGCCGTGGGACCTCGAACCGCTCGCCGGCCGCTAGAGCCAACCCTCGTGGATTCTGGGGCGTTCGGAACGTGATGCGCTCGCGCCGCTGCCCGTCGGCGGCTGGGAACAAGAGACTCTCGTAGAGTCCTTTGCGTCCGACCGTGCGCGGTCGCAGGAAGTCGTCGATGTCGAGGCCGCTGTCCGATGCGGGCGTCGCGGGCATCGGGACCAGCACCTCGCTGAGGCGCCGAATCGCCGCGCGAGCTTCCGGAGAGGCAAACCGGGGCAGGGTGGTGAGGTGGTCGCGCGCAGCTTCCATCTCGGCCGGCGTAACGAGGCCGTCCCGGTTGCCGGTGTCGGGGAGTTCATCGATTTGGGTGGCCAAGCCTCGGAGCTCAGCCGGTAGCATTCTTACTGCGACCATTTGAAGTAGCCTCTCAACATTGAATTTCGTGTTCCGTCGTCGAACGCGCTGACACGTTGGCAGAGCGTGTAGTGGCGTCTCCCTGCTGGGGTGCGTCGGCGTTCGTTAGTCTTCGAAGTAGACGGCGATCCAATCGACGCGCGCCCGATCGTTGTCGATCGCTACGCCGAGCTTCCCCGATTCGGACCTCACCTCGCCGAGGTAGCTGAAGGTCTGCGTCTCTGGGCTCTGAACACCTTCTTGCTGCCCCACGCGGCGGCCGTCCACGACGAGCTGACCCGAGGCATAGCCGGGGCGCGTCCATGTTCCGGACAACATGTCCGTCCAGCGTACCTCGACGCGTCCGATCTTCCGTCCGCGAAGGGATGGCGGAAGCTCGACCTCGGCCACCCCGCCTGGTTCGATGATGCGATTGACCTCGAAGCGAGCCGATGCTGCGGTCGAGGCGGGGTCCGCGACGTAGCGTACACGAACGCCGCGCAAGGTAATTGGATGGTTCTCGCCCAGCGGATTCCGGGCGAAGAAGCGAAGTTGGAGCTTCTCGGCGGTCGGACCTCCAAGGTCGTGGGCGTTGTCAACTTCGTTGGCGTCGACGAATCGGGTACGATCGATCTTTCGCGCTTCGCCGTGTTCGTTCACCAGGTACGTGTCGCAATAGACCCCGTCGAGGTAAAAGGGCTTGTCTTCCTCCGACCGCCGCCCACTTGGGTCGGGCACCGAGTAGGAGGCCGTCCAAAGGCTTTCGATCTGATCGATCCCTTGGCCTGCCCGGTACGGCGAGAGCGAGAGCTCGTAGGTCTCGCCGGCGCGGATGGTTCGATTGATCGGGAACTCGTCGGTCGTCTCCGAGAGGGACGGCACATGGTAGTACACGTCGATTGACCCGACCTGTGCCGCGCGATCGGCCTGGATCATGAGCGGGCCATGAAGAGGTGTCGCCTCTTCGCGGCCTGTCGCAAGGGGGTCATTCGTCGGGATTTGCGTTCCACCGATGGTTACGCGCGGGCGCGCGAGGGCGGCCCCGGTTGTGGTTCCGGTCAGTGTTGCTCGAGCCGCGACAACGCCCGCACCTTCGAGCGCTCGCGGAACCTCGATCGCGGTACGTCCATCCACGCGCTGGCCCGCCGGGAACTCGATCCGTTCGCGCTGAATCCCGCCGACGGCCGGGAACACCGTGCTGAGCGCCGCGCCGTCTGGACCTTCCGCGCGAACGGTCGACAGATGCCCTTCGCCCGAGATGCCTTCCAGGTGATGCGCGAGCGCGGCCAAGGAAGTCCGGTCGAGATGCGACGAAGAAGAGGGCTCGTGACCGTCGACGATGGCCGTCGCTTGCGCCACCTCGGCCGCCGTTACGCCGCCGTCGCGATTTCCGACACCAGAAAGCTGATCCACCTGCTGCGCGACGGCGCGTAGGCCGTCGGGCAGGGTTCGATTGCGCACAAACACGTCGTTCTTATCGGCGCCCAGTGAACCGGCGTTGCGAGAAGCAACGATGCGTGGTCGTGGCGATTTGAGCACTCCGGCTGATTCGCGCGCGATAACGCCATGATGGAGATTCGAGGCGCGCCGACCGACCGAACGATGGTGACGACGGCGCTGGATTGGGCTGATTCCGAATCCCCGCCCACGGTATCCGCACGCCCGCCGCATGGAGTCCCTTCACCCGAAGCAGGCTCAAGCCGAGGAGCGGGCTCAGGCGCAGGGGCGGGGTCTGCAGCAGGGGCGGGGTCTGCAGCAGGGGCGGGGTCTGCAGCAGGGGCGGGGTCTGCAGCAGGGGCGGGCGCGGGGGGCGCAGCCGCGGGCGCGTGGTTTTCCGAGGACCGCTTCGAGCTCAATGCGCGTGAAGGGCGCACCTTTTCGGCCGACCGACTGCCCCCCAGCGCGTCCCGAGGTGCGACCGGTCGCAGAAGTGGGGTTCGCGGAACGGGACAGAGTACCGCCCAGACGGCGCGAGGACCGGCGAGCGGGACATCGAGCTCCTCCGCCGCATCGAGGGTCGGCGGAAACGCCCCGGTTCGAGATCTCCGGCTCAACGACACACAGAGGCGTGCGCTGGCGACGTTTGAGGCGCAAGCGGGCGAACGGTCGGCGGCCGCCCATCCATTGCTTCTCGAGAAGCTTCGGCGACTGGGCTTTGCGGCCGCTGACCTCCAACGACTCCTCGACTATGCGTTGCAGGCTGAGGTCACGATCACCTTTCAGCCTGAGAAGGCGATCGATCCGAGTCGCATGGTCACGGATCAGCCTCCGGCGGGCTCACACGTGATCGATGCGATGCTCGTGCAGTCCTCTTATCTGAACCAGTTCGAGACCGGCATATCGGGGGGGAATCTGTCGACATCGGAAGGCGGGAACCGTGACGAGATGGAGCGTCGGTTCTTTGGGGGTGCGTACCACGAGCATTCTCTCGTGCCGAGCGAACGGCCGAAGTACGGCGTGCTCAATCTTCCGAATGTTGGCTACGGTGGCGGTGGGACTCAATACGGCGACGCTTACTTCGTACTCAAGAATGACCTCAAGACGCGCATGACGTTCTCGCCGGATGATTCGTCGCAATCGCGACCCGAAGAGCTCGGTACGATCCACGCGCTCGAGCACGTCCTGAACGATCTCTCGGACGAAGATCTGCGCATGATCATGGAGGTCGCCCTTGGGCGGCGCGAACGAGGAACCCGGATCCAGCGCAATGAGTTTGGCTACGTCGAGGCTCAAATCCACGGACCCATCGATTACTCGCGGGATGTCGAGCGACTCGTTGCGTCCGAGAAATACCGGGGGTCGCCGACCGGCGACAAGCTACGCGCCTTCTGCGCGAAAAACGGCATCGACCTGGTCTGGCGATCGGCGACCACGCGGCTTGATTTTGGCCCGACGGGAAGCTCCACGCTCGTCGACGTGGACACCTTCACCCCAGATCGGTGATGGATAGACCGGGAAGGCGGTGCGGCGTCGTGATCGCGCGCTACGCGTCGTGCGAGTGCGAGAGGCGTCGCAAGCCCAGCTCAATGGGCGCGCTCCCAAAGGGGGAATCCGTGCTCGGTTCTCGCGGCATTTGGTGCTCGTCGGCGAGGCGCATGGCCTCCATGAGAAGGTATTGCCAAGGAAGATCGACTGTTCTCCCAGCTACGGTGGGCAGAGGGCGCGTATGAAAGGCGCCCTTCTTTTGGCGAAGGATTTGGTACACCGCGTCTGTACCGCGAACGTCGTTGGTCGACGCGTGCACGATTTCTCCGTCGACGATATGGAGAACGCCGAAGTTCTCGCCGCTCGAGATGCGAAGCGCGATCGTGCGCCGGTTGAGGCACAACATCTGAACGACGTCCGTTGCATCCAAGAGCCCGAGGTTTCCAGAGAGAGAATCCTGAAACCGCAGGGCTTGACGAATCGGACCTCGTAGCCTGTCGCTCTCGAACGGCTTCTGCACGAGATCTAGACAACCGAGGCGAAACGCCTTGTCGTCTGAGTGAGGTGTCTTCGACGTCGTTGTTGCGATGACGCGGGTGGCCGGTGATAGGCTCGTGGCTCGGGGCAGCCAATCGACGCGTCTTCTTCGGGTTGGCGGATGCACATCGGTGACCAAGACGTCGATCGGGGTCTCGGACATGATGGCTTCGGCGACCTCGGCCGAAAACGCGACCAGTACGTCGTACTCTGCGTTGTCTCCGTAGAGCGCTTGGGTCAGCTCAGATACGAAGGGCTTGTCGCCGTCGACGATGAGTATCTTTCCTCGCCGCATGTGCACTCCTGACGTTCGTTCGATGCCGCGCTTGCCTTATCGCTCGACGCTTACGTCCGTTGCGCTTGAGTACCTGGATTCGCCTCCGGAGGGAACCCTCTTGGAGCTGGTCACAACAAAAGCGTTCAGCGCCTCCCCGAGTTTGCGGTCAAGTTTGCGGTCAAGTTTGCGGTCGAGAAATGACAGTCTACGAGGCGTCTTGGGAGGGCTCGAGCAACCCCTGTTGTGCGCGCAGGCGAATGAGGAGCCCGCGTGTTCGGCTGTTCTCTTCCTCGAGGTGTCTGTTTCGCCGTAGCAGCGATTCGTGGTTGGCTCTTGCTGACTGTAGAGCTACGCGCAGCGCGTCGTTTTCCAATCGGAGCTGACCGACGAGGGTGCGGGCTCGCTCAAAGTCGCCCAGCGCACGGAGGTTGCGATCGTGTTGGTCCTTGAGTTCGGCGAGGCTTGCGACCCGTGTTGCGAGCCCTTGGCCGCCCGAACCCTCCTGAGGCGCAACGAAGCTTGTGACCACGCGGGCTTTTGCCTCGGCGAGTTGGGTCTCGGATTCCTCGTGTTTTCTGCGGAGATCTGCAAGCTCTTCGGCGAGGCGCCTGCAAGTCTGGTCGGCATCGGACTGTCGCTTCTCGGCCTCCGCAAGCTTGGCGGCCGTGGCCTCGAGGCGCCGTTCGCTCTCCCAGCACTGGGCTTCGACCGCAGCCTGCTCACGCGCGCGCTGGCGGGCGGCGATGTTGAGGCGACCCACTTCGGCCGCAGCATCCTTCAATGCTTTGGCCGCCGACCGTGCCTCCGCCTCAGCGCGCTCGGCGCGTTCAGTCAGCCGCACGACGTCCGCCCGCAGCGTGACCTGCCGGGACGTGAGGCTGTCAGCGCGCTGCGCTCGCTCGCGAAGCGCCTCATTGTCACGACGTGCATGCATGAGCGACTGCTCGAGATGCTTTCGATCGAGCTCGAGCTTAGCGACCTCGTCTTCGAGACGACTCTTTTCGAGACAGGCTTCGGAGAGCCATTCCTCCGTGGCCTCAAGCCGCGTCTCGATCGCCACCGCGTAGTGGAGACTGGGAGTCGGATTGGGAGTCGGATCGAGAGTCGGATTGAGACTTGGATTCGGATTGGCACGCGGAGCGATGTCGGGGCTCTCCAGATACTCGACGTTATCGAGCTCAATGATGACCATGTCTTCGCCGGGCAGACGACGAGTTGCAGGCGAAGTTCGCTGAATCTCCCGGCGACCGAATGAGGGCGGACGTGCACGGTCGCGGTCGGAGGTGGTCGTGTCGTCGGGGAGTCGTAGGACCGAGTGCTCATCGACGGTCTCGAACTCGACCTCGAGGAGACTGAGCTGACGCAGCCGGCCGATCGCATATCCGCTCAGGAGGAAGAGGGCCGCACCAAGCAGGGAGAATAGGGCAAATATCGTGTTTGCGTGCTGCATATCGATGCCTCACTGGTCTGACTTTGCGCGCATCATTCGTGGCGACGCCATCGGAGGTCGACGCGACGCTGCTGCGCCCGGGCGCGAGGCGTTGTCGCTGCACCCGTCGATGTCGAGGCCGCCCCGAGGCCTTTCGCTTCGATGCGCGACGCTTCAATCCCGTGCCCTTCGAGGACGCGCTTCACGCTGTGGGCACGCCGGCGGCTCAGGTCGAGATTGTAGGCCGTCGGGCCTAACGGATCTGCATGGCCGATGACGGCCAGCGCGAGCTTTGGTTGGCCGTTCATGGCTGCTGCGACCGTTCGGAGGAATGTGCGGCCACGGGATCCGACCGTCGATGTGTTGAACCCGAAGTAGATGGCCTCGAGTGCGGGCGGTGCGGGCGGTGCGGGGCGTGGGGGCGACACTTGCGTGCTGGCGGTCGGGTCCGTCGCTTTCATGGGTGGCGTGACCGGGCCCGTTGGCGCCTTGGGTGTCATCGCCATGGTTCGAGGTTTGGTCCGAGCGAAGGGCGCTGGCTGTTCACCGCGTGCGAAGGCGGCCGGTGCGAGATAGGTGCTCAAGTAAGCGATGTCGAGGAGGCCGAATACGGCGGTCGCTAGGGCGAGAATCTTCAGGCGTGCGCGCAACTTGGTCATCGGAGGAGAACTCGTTCTTGGCCGAGCCGCGGGAAGCTAGCGCACTTCGTTTGTGCCTGGGAAGAAACAACGGGTCGACCGAATGGCCGATGCGGCTTTGCATCAGGCGTTCCCCCTCGACCTCTGGGGTTGACGGGTCGTGTCGATCTTTGACATCGCGAATTTCGTGAAGTGGTCACCAGGCATATTAGGGGTTTGGACCCTATTTTCGACCCAACTCCTGCTTCTGGGGCCTGCTTTTGCGCAGGTGAATACGGAAAAGCTTCGTCGATGGGACTCGGCGGGATTCTCGGGAAATCTTGATGTTGCTTTCGATGTGGCGCGGGGCAACACCGACCTGATCCAGTTCGGATCGGGCGTTCGCCTTCAGTACGCGATTCTGCGCGACGACCCAGGTCGCTCGGTCACGCCCACGAGCACGACGACGAACACGACGCCGAACACAACGACGAGCACGACGACGACCGCGACCCCGTCGGCCACGACTGCATCGGCCCCGTTGGCGTCGGCGG
Source organism: Deltaproteobacteria bacterium (assembly GCA_016713425.1). Classification (GTDB taxonomy): domain Bacteria; phylum Myxococcota; class Kuafuiibacteriia; order Kuafuiibacteriales; family Kuafuiibacteriaceae; genus JADJPE01. Next base: position 1,868,878 of record JADJPE010000005.1, read on the forward strand.
CGTCGGCTACGACCGCCTCGACCGAAGTCGCGTCGAGTGATGCGAAGGGTTCGGTGCTGCAGGACCTCTTTTATCTGACGGGGAACCTCAACATCGGTCGGCAGAACGGCGACGCTTTCTTGAACAACGGATTTGCGCACGCGCGCTGGACGCATATGTGGACGCGGATGCTTGGCACCGAGTTGTTCGGCCAGCTTCAGTTCGACGAGTTCATCCGTCTTCGTGAGCGTTTGCTCGCGGGGGCTGGGTTCAGGGGCGAGCTCCTTCGTTCCGAATTCCTGAATGTGGTGCTTGGTACGGGCTACATGCTCGAGTATGAGGCGCTCGATTTGCCGCCGGGCGTCGTCGACGACGGAGATGTCTTTGCGCATCGCTGGACGAGCTACCTTTCAGTGAAGGCAGGGCTCGAGGTCCCGGAGGTACAGTTCGTGAACACGGTTTATGTGCAGCCGCGGATCACCGACTTTGATGACTACCGAGTACTCGATGAAGCCGAGCTCGAGCTGGCGGTTCTTGCGAACCTCAAGTTTGCCGTGGGATTGAGCCTTCGCTACGACAGTTTGCCGCCGAGCGACGTCGAGTCCTTTGACATCTCGATCAAGAACAAGCTTCGTCTCTCATTTTGACGAACACCTCGATCGGCGCTCGTGCAACGACCGGCACCTGTACCGATGAACACCCCAGATCCCCCGCGGTACCGCGACGCCCCAAGGTTGGCGGCATGACACGTGTCTGTCACAGGGATGTTTCGTTGAGTTCGCACGCCATCGTTCGCACGATCCTCTATGGAGTCGGCGCGAGCAAGCGACAACTTATTGGAGGTACCTGTGCGCGCATACATAACCCGAGCATTATCAGTTCTCACTCTCCCGGTGGCCTTTGCCAGCGCTTCCTGCGGGAGCGACGACAAGAACGACAACAACCTGGGGGCGACGAGCCAGCCTCTCTCCTGCAGCGCGAACGTCTGCACGGTTCCCGCGGGCGAGATCACGACCGACATGACCTGGACCGCAGACAACACTTATGTCCTCAAGGGTAAGGTGTTCATTGGTAAGGGCACGCCGGAGACGGCGGCTGTGCTCACGATTGAGGCGGGAACCAAGATCCTTGGTGAGTCTTCGAGCAAGGCTTACCTCGCCATCCTCCCGTATTCGAAGATCATGGCGCGAGGCACGGCGCAGAAGCCGATCATCTTCACGTCGGACGCCGCGACGCGCGACCGTGGTGACTGGGGTGGGCTCATCATCAGCGGCAACGCGCCGGTGAACTGTGGTGGGTCCGCGACGACTTGCCAGGGCGAAGGCGATACGGGCGCCTACGGTGGGACCGACCCGACCGACAACAGCGGCGTGCTCGAGTACGTCCGTGTTGAGTTTGCTGGCAACCAAGTGAATCCGACGGATGAGCTCAACGGCATCGCGTTTCAGGGTGTTGGTTCGGGCACGACCGTTAGCCACGTGCAGGTGCACAAGGCCAAGGACGATGGCATCGAGTTCTTCGGTGGCACGGTGAACGTGGACCACGTTCTCCTGACGGGCATCGGCGACGACTGCTTCGACTGGACGTACGGATGGCAGGGCACGGCGCGATATGTTCTCGCCCAGCAATACGGCGATGATTCCGACAACGGCATCGAGGCGGATAACAACGGCGACGCACACGACGTTTCGCCGCGCTCGAACCCGACGATCGAGAACATCACGTTCATCGGGAGCCCTGACTCCGACAAGTCCGACATTGGGCTCCTTCTGCGTGCGGGAACCGCGGGCAAAATCTCCAAGGCCATTGTGGCCCACTTCAACGACGCCTGCGTGGACATTGACGATGCGGCCACATTCACGCTCGCGGGCGGAACCGATGGCACGCCGACCAACACGCTCACCGTCAAGGATTCGATCTTCTGGTGCCCCACGCCCGGCAAGGCTGTGAAGGACGCCGACGACGATCCCTGGAAGGTCTCGGACTTCATGATGGGTCTCGGGAACACCGAGGCTGATCCCCAGATCGCGAAGCCCTTCGATCTCGCGGCGCCCGACTTCTCGGCTTCCGCGGCTGAGGCGGCTGGAAAAGGCGGCATGGCCGACGGTGACTGGTACACCGGCTGGGCCGCCTTCCCCACGAACTAGCCTGGGAAAGGCGCCTTGCCTCTCCTCTCGTCGCTCTCGGGGCATGTGCCCCGAGAGCTCGACCGAGACCTGAACCCCGAGACCTGAACCCCGAGACCTGAACCCTGAGACCTGAACCCTGAGACCTGAACCCTGAGACCTGAGACTTTGCGACGAACCTCGAACGAGAGCAGCCTGACGGCCATGGTCCTTGTGGCCCAGCTCCAAGGCGATCGTGTGACAATCAAGGCTCCAAGTTGACGCACGGTTGTCACTTTCGATCGCCACTATCTTCGCGCCGAGTCTATGCCGCTCGGCCGTGGAGGAATCCAACATGTCCGACCGCTCGCCCAAGCTTTCAAGGCCCGAGTTCCTCGCTCATCTCTCCGTCGCCCGACGAAGCATTGTGTGCGCGCCGCGCGTGACCGCCGCGAGCGTTTTCGTTCTATTCGGGACGACGCTCTTGGCCTCAGTCCCCGTTCACGCGGAACCACCCGACTCTCGTGCCGTCGATACGCAGCTGAATGATCAGCCGTCCCATTCGACCTCGGACGATGGTGCGCTCGACGAGATGGCGATCGAGCTGTCTCGGCTTCGCGCCGAAGTCGAGACGCTCACGGAGACACTCGACGAGAAGAAAGACGACGAGCTGCGCCAGGTGCGTGCGCTGGATGCCCAGAAGCTGGCGCTTGAGGCCGATGTGCAGCGCGAGACCTTGCGGCTGAAGGAGCTTCAGGCGGCCGAGGACGCGATCAAGAAGCGAATCGAGTCGGCCGGTGCGTTCGAGCGTTCTCTCAAGCCGGCGGTGCTCGAGGGCGTCTCGGCCGTCGAAGCCGCCGTGCGAGGTGGGCTGCCGTTTCGGGTGGACGACCGTCTCACAGATCTCCAGCGTCTCAAGTCTTCGGTTGAGGACGGCACCATCGCACCCTCGGCGGCGGTCTCGCGCCTTTGGTCGCAGGTTGAAGATGAGCTCCGCCTTGGCCGAGAGAATGGCCTTCATCAGCAAGTCATTCGGCTCTCTGGGCAAGACGTTCTCGCGGACGTCGCGCGCCTTGGCATGGTGATGCTTTACTTTCAGACCCCCGACGGCCGTGTAGGCAGCGCGGTCTTGGGACCCGAAGGCTGGCGCTATCGTGTCTTCCAAGATCCTACATCCCGAGCCCAGGTCGAGGACCTCTTCGAATCCCTCAAAAAGCGAGCGCGCGTCGGCTTCTTTGAACTTCCCAACCCTTCGGTGCTGGAGACGGAGAACAAGTGATGAATGCAGACCCTCAGAACTTCTCCCTCGGTGCGAACCGGATGACGCCGACGACGACGAAGATAACGCCGACGACGAAGATGATGCCGACGATGAAGATGACGCCGACGATGAAGATGACGACGTTGGTCTCGATCGTGACGATGGTCGCCGTCGGGCTGTCGACGAGATCCACGCTGGCCGCGCCCGGGACCGACAGCGGTGCACTCAAGAAGGCGTATCTCAAAGAGCTTGCGTTTCTGAAGACCGAGAAGCGTACGTTGACCGAACGCGTCGCCGAGGTCACGGCGCGCGGACGTGCGCACGTTGAAGCGGCGCAAGCCGAGGTCGAACGGGCCGAAGGCCAGCTCCTTGCGCTTCGCCGGCGAGCCGACATGCTCGAAGAGTCCGTGCGTCAGGCGGAGACGGCCGCTGGCGCGAAGGCCCAACCGGAGGACATCGCCGCGATGATCGAGCAGGCGACGGAAGCGCTTTCGAATGCGGGGATCAAAGTGGCTGAGTCTTCATCCACCCCTGCTCGTCCGGAGGGGGACGAAGGTTCGTCGCTTGCGAACACCGAGACCGACACCGAGGCGGCGTTGGTCGGCAAGGTCCGTGTCATGTTCGCCGACGCGGCCCTCGCGATGCGTCGAGCCGGGGCGACGCGCACGGAGGAAGGCGAGTTCTTCTTGACCGACGGAACGCTGACGCACGGGAAGATCTTCAGGTTGGGCTCAGTCGCTGCCTTTGGTGTCAGCGACAAGGCCAGCGGCGCGCTGGCGCCAGCGGGCGGATCCAAGCTTCGGCTCTGGCCCGAGCCGGCACCCGAGACGGCGACTGCACTCGTGTCCGGTACTTCGCCCGAGACGCTCCGCCTGTTCTTGTTCGAGACGACCGACAAGTCCATCGAGCCGAAGAAGGAGCGTGGCCTGCTCGAGGAAGCCACGCTCGGCGGCATGATCGCGTGGGTCATCGTTGCCCTGGGATGTGTCTCGGTCGTCATGATTCTTTTCCGATTCGTTACTCTCCTCGCCGCGAGCGCGAGCGGACGATCTCTGACGCGCAAGGTTCTCGACGCGGTTGTCGCGAGGCGCTTTCGCGAAGCGGAGGCCATTGCGGCTGAGGCGCGAGGCGCGGCGGCTCGGGTCTTGCGCGCTGCGCTTCGGAATCTCGGCGCCGAACGCACCCATCTCGAAGATCTCTTGCACGAAGCCATTTTGAACGAGACGCCCGCCATCGAGCGATTTGGTTCTGCCATCACGGTCTTCGCCGCGGTCGCACCGCTTCTCGGCCTTCTGGGCACGGTGACCGGGATGATCGCGACATTCGATGTCATTACCGAGTTTGGGACGGGCGATCCGCGGATGTTGTCCGGCGGCATTTCGGAGGCGCTCATCACGACGAAGTTTGGTCTGGTCGTCGCCATTCCCTGTCTTCTGATCGGCAACCTCTTGGCCGGTTGGGGCGATGCGACGATCGCGGACATCGAGCATGCGGCGCTTCGAGTCGTCAACGCGGCCCATGGCCTCGATCTCGAGATCGACGAGAACGCGGACGCGGGACACGCGACCGAGCCTCGGTCGCCCACGACGGTGGAGCCGGAGCTTGCATGAGCGGCGGCTTTCTGAGCGAGCTCGGCCGACTCCTGGCTCTTGGGGGCTTCGTCATGCCTCCGCTCGTCGTCGGCGCGTGCGTGCTCTGGTACGGGATTGGGTATCGTGTGGTTCGGCTGATCTTGGCCAAAGACCAGGAAGCCAAGCGCGCACTCGAGAAGGCCACCTCGCTCGGCGATGGGGTGCACGGTGGCACGAGTGTGCTTCTCGAGGCGGCGGCGATCGGGGTTCGATTGTCGGCCCGACCGGTTCGGGACTTGAGGTCGCGTCTCGACGAAGCCTTCTATCCGCTCGAGAAAGATCTCGGACGCTTTCGTCGAATCATTTCGAGCGTAGTGCGCGGCGCACCGCTGGCAGGTCTTCTTGGCACGGTGAGCGGTATGATCGGCACTTTCGATGCGTTGGGCGATCCATCGGTGTTGGTGAACACCTCGACCGGTGTCGCGGGCGGGATATCTGAAGCCCTCTTCTCCACCGAGATGGGGCTTATCGTGGCCGTTCCGGGGCTCATCCTGGGGCGACTCCTCGATCGGCGCGAAGAGACCTTGCTCGAGGAGCTCAGTAAGCTCAAAGACCTCCTTGTCGTTGGGCGGCCGTCGTCGCCCAACGGTTCAACGGTGTCCACCGGTCCAATCGGCTCCATGAATTTGATGAACGAACTCTCGGAAGAGCAGGGGGCTTCATGAAACTGCGTCGCAAGAAGGAACGTTCGGCCGACGTCGACATCTCTCCGTTGATCGACATGGTCTTCATCCTGCTCATCTTTTTCATGGTGTCGACGACCTTTGTGAAGGATGCACAGGTCGAGCTCAAGCGTCCGAGCGCAGCGAGCGCAACGTCGGCGTCCACGAAGAGTTTACGGGTCAGCATCGCGCAAGATGGCGGCATCTTTCTTGACGGTGCGCCGGTTAAACCTTGGATCCTGCAGTCCAAGATCCGTGACGCGTTTCGCGGCGGCGCCGACAAGACGGTGCTCGTCGTTGCCGATCGTCGCGTGCCCGTCGAGCGTCTCGTCGAAGTCGTCGACCAATGCCGTCTCGCGGGCGCAGGGGATGTTGCGGTCGCCACCGACAAAGAATGGACGGCGACATGAGACCTCGCGCGACGACGTTGCGTGCGCACTTGGCGGGCGCGCTCATGATGGTCGCGGGGGTGAGCGTCCTGGCGTTCTTGCTGGTTCATCTGAACGCGCGGCAGCATCGAGCGAAAGAAACAAACAAGGTTCTGGATGCTTTGCTCGCGTTCGAGCCAGCCAAGCCGCCGCGTCGACGCCCTCAGCCGGCCCCGAAGCGGAAGTCGCCGCCCAAGGCGACGCCGCGGTCCGCCGCGCCCAGGCCGAACCTTGGCGCCGACCTTTCCGGCCTGGGTGCGGGCGTGGCGCTCTTCGACAGCGGCGCGCTTCAGGGACTCTCGGATGGGATGGTCGACGCTCAAAAGCTGGCCAAAGACATGGTGATGACGGAGGACGCCGTCGACGTGCTTCCGGACTGCTCACGAAATCCAATGCCACGCCCGCCGCCGCGCGCGGCTCAAAAGGGTATCTCGGGTGAGATCGAGCTTCGCATGTTGGTCGACGGCCAGGGCGCGGTCCAGAACGCGAAGGTGACGAAGTCGACCCCGCCCGGTTTCTTCGACGACGCGGTGCTGGATGCGGTTCGGAGCTGGCGCTGCAAGCCAGCCACGTATCAGGGGCAGGGCGTCAAACTCTGGATCACGTTGCCCATCCGCTTCAAGCTTGGATGAGCCGTTCGGTGCCCGGTCCAGGTTCTTGGTGAGCTCATAGGTTCATTTATGATGGCTGCGCTGCGAGAGATTACAAGAAGGACGACGACCCGGCTCGTCGCCGAGGCCACGACCATGACTTTGGCTGAGACCACGGGCACGACCGTGGCCGAACCCCGGAGAAAGGCGAGGCGCGGGGCGGCGGTCCTCGGGTTCGCTTCCCTCGCGGCGGGCGCATTCTTCGCTCTGATGCCATCACCTGTCGCGGCAAGCGAACCGTCGGTCGATGCAGCGGACGATGCGTCGATCGATCGTCTGTCGTTGGCGGCGCTGATGATGAAGGACGGTCACCTCGATCGAGCGGCGGCGGTCCTGGCGGAGATCGATGTCCAGGACGAAGATCTCGACCGACCGCAATATTTCCGTATTTCGGGGCTGGTTGCCTTCAAGCGCGGCCTCTTTCCCGACGCTGCTCAGCACTTTCGGGCTGCGATCGAGGCTGGGGACACGAAGCCGGCCACGGTCCTCCTGCTCGCGCAGTCCGAGCTCAACGCTGAGATGCTCGATGCCGCCGCCGAGACCATCCGGAAGGCACCGGCACTGGTGCGGGCCCAGCCGGAGTCGTATCTCCTCGAGGCCATGATCCAGTACCGGCGACAGGATAAGCATGCCTCCTTTGAGGCCCTGGATGCAGGGTTCAGACGCTTTCCGACGAATCGGGAGATGGCGCAACGGCGCGCGTATCTCCTGGTCGATCTCGGGCTCTATCAGGCTGCGGTCGAAGCGATGACGCCACTTCTCGATGACGCGCGGGTCAAGGCAGACGACTTCATCGCTTTCGCGGATGCGCTCCGAAATGCCGGTGAGCTCGAGCGTGCGACGCTTCTACTCGAGGGTGCGCGGCTTCGTTTCCCCGGCGAGCAGACGCTGTCGTCGGAGCTTGCGCTTACGTATCTCCGGCGCGGACGTCCGCTGACGGCGGCCGAGCTTCTGATGCCCGCCGCGCTCATCGACGGGCGCGTCGCGCTCCAGGCGGCTGAGCTCTATCGGCAAGCGAGGCGGTTTGATCGCGCGACCTGGATGAATGGTAAGGTTGACGACCAGAAGGAGAAGATCCGACAGCGCCTGAGCCTTCTCATCGAGCAAGAGCACCACGAGGCGGCGGCGAGCCTCGACGCACGCCTCGACCGGCTCGGTCTCTTGGACGACGAGCCCGTCCTCTACGCGCTCGCGTACGCGCATTTCATGATCCGCGAATACGATCGTGCCGAATTGTTGCTTGGGCGCCTCCAAGACCCAGAGCTCTTCCGCAAAGCAAACGCACTTCGCCGCCTGATGGCTTCTTCCTGCGTTGACTCCGACCCATCATGTCAGTGATGGACTCGCAACGGTATGCACAGCGCGCGCAATGCCCGCAATGCCCGCACTGCCCGTTCTGAAGTCGAGTTTTCTATGCGAACGAACCAAGCACTGTTCTTCAGCGTTCTCGCGGCGCTGAGTTTGAGTTGGTTTTTGTCTGATATTTCGCGGGCGGATGCCTCTTTGCTTACGCGTTCGTCGACGACGAACTCCGAAGCTGCGCAAAGTTCACCGTCGGCCGAGGAGCTTGGGGGTGTCGGGTATGTTGCCGGCTATGTGCTCTCGAAGGCGGGGCGACCGATCCCGGGCGTGCGTATCCAGGAGAAGGGCGCGACCATCGCCAGAACCGACGCCGAAGGCGGGTTCTTCGTTGAGCTGCCGGTCGGCCATCACACGTTCACGCTCGATCCAGGCGTGGGGGCGGCCGTCGAGTTGCGCCCGGTCCCGGTCGTTGCCGGCACGACGAGCGAGGTTCTCGCCATCGTGCGGTCGGCCGGCCAGGTCGATGTCGACATCGAGGCGGCGTCGGCCGACCGGATGCATCGTGCGATGTCTTCCGGACTTGGGAGTTCGACCTCTACGGTCACGGGAACGATCCGTGGCCGGATTCTGGACGAGGAGAAGAACCTCCCGGTGCCGAACGCGCGCATTTTGGTTCGTGGGTTGCGGGCGGATTTTCGCTCTGATGCCCACGGGGAGTACACCGTGGTTGTTCCGGCGGGGACGGTCGATCTCACGGTCATTCACCCTGATTTCAGTACGCGTTCGATGACCGACATTGCCGTCCCCGGCGACGCGATCACCGATCTCGACGTCACGCTCGCGCCGCAATCGGTGGCGCTGGCCGAGATGGTGGTGACGATTCCGAAGCTCGAGGGTGGCACGGTTTTCGTGTTGAGAGAGCGGCGCGATGCGGCGAGTGTGAGCGACATGCTGGGCGCCGACCAAATCTCGAAAGCTGGGGACTCGGACGCGGCCGGCGCGCTTCAGCGTGTCACGGGCGTCACCGTGGTGGGCGGGCGATTCATCTATGTTCGAGGTCTGGGCGAGCGCTACTCGAGCACGCTCTTGAATGGATCGACGCTGCCGAGTCCCGATCCCGAACGTCGTGTCGTGCCGCTCGACCTCTTTCCTGCGAGCGCGCTCGGGAGCATCCTGGTGCAAAAGACGTATAGCCCCGACCTCCCGGGGGAGTTCGGCGGCGGCGCCGTCAACCTGCGGACACGCGAGATTCCGAAGGAATTTGAGGCCAGTCTCGAGGTCTCGGGCGCCTTTCGTACGCACACGACGCTTCGCACAGCGCCATCTTACGAAGGTGGGGGGCTCGACTTCCTGGGTTTTGGTGTCGGTGCGCGTGCATTGCCGAGCGAGTTCAAGGCGGCGACGGAGCGCTCGAGAATTCAGCGAAAGACGGTGACTGGGCAAGGCTTCACCGCCGAGGAGCTCGAGAACTTTGGTGAGGCACTCGATACAAACTATCAGGTAGGTCGTTCAAAGACGGCGCCCGACCTCGGGGTCTCGCTTGAGATCGGCGGTCCGTTCGAGCTTCTTGGGGTTACGTCGGGCGCCTTCTTGGGCGTCAACTACGATCGCGGCACGTCCGTGCGGCGCATTCACCGACGATCACTGCTTCCGGACTTGAGTGTTCGGACGGAGCAAGACCTCGTGGCGACCGAGAATACGACGAGCATGGGCGGCTTGTTCGGTGCCGACTTCGAGTTCAGTCCGCAGCACGCGCTTCGATGCACGACCTTCTTGAGTCGGATCAGTGAGAAGACCGCACGCACAGCGAATGGGCGCTTCCCGGAGAACGACATCGAGTCTTATCGGCTTCAGTGGGTCGAGCAGATGATGCTCGCGCAGCAGTTCCGAGGGCATCATGCCTTTGGTCACGAGGATGGTCCGGCCTTTGATTGGCGATACATGGTCTCGCTGGCCACGCGCGCGGAACCGAACCTGCGCGACATCTTCTATATTGTCGACAACGGCGTCCGGCGTCTCGACACGAACGACTTCAAGAACCAGCGGTACTACGGAGACCTCTTCGACGTGAATCACGACCTCGGCTTGGACTTCACGTACCCATTCCGCGCGTTTGGTGAGGAAGCCTCGAAGATCGGTGTCGGTGCGATGACGATCCTAAAGTCGCGTGAGGTCGATGTTCGTCGGTTCACTTACGGGGGCGGTTTGGCTTCGCCGTCGGATCAGGTGTCGCCCGATCGCATCTTCAACGCCGACACGATCGGTTCTGGTTCCGGACAGGTGCAGCTTGATGAGGTGACGTTGGATGATGACGCCTATTCGGCATCGGAAGCACGGTTTGGTGGGTATGCGCTCGGGGACATCGGTCTCGTGAAGCGCCTACGGCTCATGACGGGCGCGCGGATCGAAGTCTCCCATCAGAAGGTCGAAACCTTTATGCCTCCCGCCGCGATCGCCCCCGAGCCCAATCAGGTTGCAGAGCTCAGCACGACCGACATCCTCCCCGCCGCGACGTTGTCTTGGGAGTTTGTCGATGACATGTTGCTTCGCCTTGCCTTCAGCCGAACGGTCGCGCGTCCGAATTTTCGCGAGCTGTCCCCGGCCGTGTTTCGAGACCCAGCCGGAACGTTGGAGTTTCAAGGCAATCCAGACCTGAAGCGAACGATGCTGACGAACGTCGATCTCCGGTTCGAGTGGTACCCGTCGCCGGGCGAGACGCTCTCGTTCGCGGGTTTCTGGAAGAGCTTCCAAGATCCGGTCGAGGTTCGTCTGACGGCCGGGGCCGTCGACCGCGAGATCCCGATCAACGTTCCAGGCGCGGTGAACTTCGGGGCCGAGGTGGAATTCCGAAAAGACTTCGGGTTCCTGAGCGATGCGCTCTCCGATCTCTACGCGGCAGGAAACCTCACCGTCGTTTCCTCGCGCGTGAACCTAGAGTCCCTGGATCCGGAGGTGCGGGGCATTCTCACGACGCTCGATCGACCGCTCCAAGGACAGTCGCCCTTCGTCGTGAATTTGCAGCTCGGATACGACAACGCCGACCAAGGGCTGAGCGTAGCGGCGCTGTACAATGTGTTCGGTGAGCGCATCACGGCGCTCGGCGTGCGTGGCTTGCCGGATTTGTACGAGAGCCCCGTGCATCGGGTTGACCTGGTGGCCTCGAAGCGGTTCGGTCGCTGCAAGTTGTCGTTCAAAGCTAAGAATATGCTCGACCCTTGGATTCGACGCCAACAAGGTGACGTTGTGGTTGAGTCGTATCGTCTCGGTCGCGTCTACAGTGCAGGTCTGACCGTCGACCTCGACTGAGCTGGCCTTCGCTCGCGGGAGGACCGCCCGGGAATATCCTCTTCTCGAAAAGTCACCAAAACGCCTTAATCTGTACGGATGCGCGCGGGGACCATGCTTGGCGTCGTGACACTTGGGTGCGTCCTTGGATGTGGACGTGACGATGGAGCAGGTCTCGATGGGACACCGATCGATGAACATCACGCGGCCTTGATGGGGGACTGGTTCGAGTGCGTCGACGCGACGTGCCAGTCGCTCGCGCAAGCAGGCATGCGGTATCTGGGCGATGGTCGCTGGGTTGCGCTCGAAGCCGACCCGTTGTTTCTCGAACCTGATGAGACCTACTGCGTATTCGAGCGCTCACAGCGAGCCTATTCGACCGATGGCACGCACCTCGTCGTTCAGGGCCGATTCAACGATCAATTTCTGACGTGGACGATCTCGCCGAGCGAAGACGGAGAATCGATGTCCTTGTGGATCGGTCCCGATGCGGTCTCGGTCGACCAAGGCCCGCGGCAAGTCGAGTTCTGGCGGCGTGTGGATCGCGCCCAGCGAAGCTACGGATGTCTGTGAGCGTTCGAGTCGTCTCTGACCGAGAAGACCCAATACTGCGCGCCTTCTTCCTCGATGTAGGGTCCGTTCGGCACGTGCGCGAAGAGCTTCACCTTGTTCTCGCGCTCGAGGTTCTCGCAGAAGGATGCGAATCCTGACCTCTCGCAGTAGCTGTTGCGTGTGCTCACGACGACCAGACCGTTGGGCTTCGTGACGCGCACCAACTCGAGAAGCGATTCCGGCGGGACATGTCCGAGCGTGAAGACGCCACACGAAACGGTCACGTCATACTGGTCGTCGGGATACGCTTCGATCGGCTGCGTGAGATCGACTTCTCCCCGCACCGAACGGTATGCGCCTGTTTCTCCGGCGATTTCAGCCATCTCGTTGCTGATGTCGAAGCCGTCGATGTATTGGAAGCCTCGCTCCGAGAGCTCCTTGCCGACGAGCCCGGTGCCGCAGCCGGCGTCGAGAATTTTGAACATGGGACTGCGCGGATCAACGGGCGTTTCGGGGTCGTGGGAGATGCGTTCTACGAGCTCAGCAATGTAATTTGGGCCGGCATATTGCTCGTTCTTCACGTCTTCGTCGTATCTCTCGGCCCATTGGCCGTAGTAGTCCTTGAGGCGCGAAGCATCGCCGTCGAGGGTGTGCGCATGCTTCACCGCATCCCAGCTGGAGGATTTCTTCGTTGCGCTTTCCTTCATCGTATTCCTTTCGTCGAAGAGGCCTGGCAACACACGGCCAACGCCATGCGGGTCGTGGGCATAAGACCCACGTTCAGGCTTCGTGAGTGTGTTCGTGATCGGTAGCAGATGCTGGCCGACCTCTCCAGCACCGATCCCCCTCAAAGTGCTCGGAAGGGGGCAGAAGCCCCAATCGAAAGCCGCCGATTCCGCGGAAATCCCGCATCCGCTCGGATCTTGGGCCCGCAGCTCACCGCGTTTGCCTCCTGAGCACCGACTCTCGTTCTGGAAATCCAAACACGCGCGCGAACATCGTTTCGTTATGCTTCTGCCATGTCGAACCCGAAGCGCTGTCTGTTGGCGGCGGTCGCTCTATCTTTCGTCTGTGCAAACCAGAGGACCGTGCTCGCGGCAACCGTCTGCAAGACCGATGAAGGCAAAGTGATCAACCCAAACAACGGCAACACGACCGCCGAACTCACGGCTACAGTCACCTGTACGTACGACGCCGGACATTCCATTCGACAACGTTATGTCGAAGGCCGAGTCGTGGCTGAGGAGTGGTTCAGCCGCGAAGGAAGACGTACCATCCGGCGCGAGTTCAACTACGACAAGAATGGCAACCAACATTGGCATGGGAAGGCGGAGGAGTGGTTCCCAAGCGGAAAGCTGAAGTCCGTCGAGCAATATAAGAATGGTCGGGAACACGGCCCAACCGAGAACTACGCGGAGGAAGGCACGATTACGCGCCGGGCCTACTTTGACGAAGGCAAGAAGATTCATACGACAAAGAGGGTCGTTTGCATGGCCTACAGCGCGAGTATCATGAGTCTGGAACGCTCACCCGCGAGTCACGCTTCGAACACGGGTACATGGTGGCCGAGAAGCTCTATTTCTTGAATGGGAAGACGAAGAGCGAGCTTGTGCAGACGAAGAAGGGCGGTGTCCTGCACATCGTCGCGAAGTCCTTCCATGACAATGGAAACAAGGAATTCTCAGGTCGATTCATCGAACGCGAACAGTGGAGCCATTTCGGCTTCGGAAGCTACTGGAACTACCGCAGCAACCTGCCGATCGGCGTGCATCGCTACTACGAGAAGAAGGGTCCGCTGAGCGCGATCGAACGGTACAAGGACGGAAAGCGCGAAGGCGTTTCGACTTACTACCGCGAAGGCGGAAAGATGATCGAACGCGAAGACACCTATGAAGACGACCACCTGGTGCGTCGAAAGGAATACGATCCGAGCGGGAAGCTCAGCTCGGATGAGGAATACTTCGAAGACGGGTCACTCAAGCGACGTCTGGGCCCTTAGCGCCCTCGAACGCGCTAGGTTCTAGGTCGCTTCCTCGAGCACGAGCGCTTGCACTTGGTATGCACCGAGCCGGGCAAAGATGCCGCTTTCGAGGAGCTCCCGGCCTGATTTCGGCGTACGCCACAGGTGTTCGTTCTCGTGTCCCCTGCGCATGATGTCGCGAACGTTGTAGTTCTTGCTCGGGTCGATGCGCGCGCGTGTTCGAGCGTCGAGGGAGAACTGCGCGTGCCGTGACTTGTCATCCTCGAGGTTTGCGAAGACCAAGACATCCGGGGCGTCGCTCGACTCCGGATGGCGAGCGAAGGCGAGCAGCGTTTCATCGGTGTATCCGTCGGTTCGCTGAAGCCAACTTCGGTCATCCGTCTGTAGGGCTGGGATGGCGAGCTTGATGCGGCCGGCTTGGGCGATTGTCTCGTGAGCCTGTGCATTCGCGTCGGCGATCGACCGGCTGCGAAGCTGCATCAGCGTTGGAACCTTGGCCCACGCCCGAAAGTCGAGCCGGGCACCTTCCACGTAGTCATCACCCATCAAGCGGCATGAGGGGCCGCCAAACAACTGCATCAAGACATGGAACCGCGTCACGGCCTGGACGTTTCCGCCGAAGGCGTTCTCGAGTCGAACCTCGTCGTGGCTCCCGCCGTTCTTGGTCTCTTGGAAGTAGTCGTGGTCGATCGTCGAGCGGAAATCGCTCGTACGACGGGCTGCGATCATAGCCCGGTAGAAGCCACCTTGGATGTTGTCGACGAACTTTCGGGTTCGATCGACGTGATGGAAATCCTCGGCGAGGTAGTAGAGATGTTTTCCGGGTTGCGCGCGATCGACTTCGGCTTGCACCGCGTTGAAGCAAACCTCGAGGACTTCCGGCGGCAGACCCGTCGTATGGTCGAAGCGGAATCCGTCCACCCCCATGTCGGCGGCCCAGAAGGTAAGCATGCGCGTGTACCAGCCGAGGACGGCCGCGTTCTCCGGGGTCTCGGCGTGACCATTACCCCAGTGACCTCCGTGGTTGAGCTGCTTCGTGTCTTGCCAGTCGCCCCATCCGCCGGCGATCGTGTCATTCAAGCTCTGGGCGCCCCGGCGATCGATGGAGCCATCTTTGTTTGGCTTCTTGGCGTAGAATGCGGTGTCGAGATACTCGAGATACTTGGGTATGTTTGGATCGCGGAGGCGTGCTTCAATGATGCGACGATGCTCCGGATTGAGCGCCACCTGCGAGAAATCATTGAAGTGAATACTCGCCGAGCCGTTCGAGCGATCGACGAAGCGATCGCGGAAATCGTAGTTGTGCCCGAAATGATTGAGCGCGACATCCAAGAATACTTTGATTCCGAGGGCGTGCGCCTTCTCGACGAAGCGTCTGAACTCAGCGTTGGCGGCGTCCCGGCTTGGACCACCGGTCTTGTCGTCGCGCCCGGCGGCGACGAGCTCGCGTGCATCCCGTGAGAGCTCACGCTTGACGCTGAAGTAGTCCGTGACCGCGTATGGGCTGCCCTTGTCATCATGGGGATGGCGTCCGCTCCATGGTTTGGTCTCGAAAGGTGGCATCAGCCACAAAGCATTGATCCCGGAAGCGGCGAGATGTTCGAGCGTGTACTCGCTCGGGCCACCGGTGGTCATCGCTTCGAACGAACCGTCGTTGGCCTGATCGACCTGCACCTCTTCGATGTTCAGGTCATTGAACTCACGTGCGAACGGCCGGATGACCGCATCCCGCATTCCGTCCTCGCCCATCCAGTGCTGTGAGCCGTCGCGATGGGTCGAGAATGCGGCGAATCGATAGGCCCCGAGGTTACGAATGGGAACGTTGGCCTCGAATGCGAGGTGATGATTCCACTGCCCCACCTTCGCCATGGGCAGATCGTAGAAGTCGCCGATGTGCCCATTGTTGTTCGCGTTGGTGTGCAGTCTTACATCGACACCCGAGGGATCGTCGGCGTCGAGCTCGACGCGAAGTCGAAGGTTGTCGCCCGGACGCCAGGGCATCTTGGTGTAGCCGCTCCAATTCGTTAGGCCTGGGCTGAAGAGCTCGCTCGTGAATCGATCCGTCATGTACGCGCTTCTCCCGTCTCTTGGTCCGCTAAGCGTGGTCCGCGAGCCAGGGCGGTTATCGGTACTCGACCGAAATGGTTGCTTGGTGAGGCCGTCTGGGCGCTCTCGAGCGCGCTCGACATGACGCAAGACGACGCCATCGCATCGCCGTGCACGATCGGCTCATCGTTGCTTCTTGGGACTGGGGTTCGCGTCGTGTGTGCATGCGTTGTGTGCACGCGGTTTAGGATGCTGCGAACGGAGCCCTCTCGCGTCTTTTGACATCAAAATGTGGATGCTGCTTCAGTCATCTCGGGAGAAGGATCACTGTGAACTCGATGGCGAAGACGCGTGAAAGTAGTCCAACCGGACGGGCGTACGAGCCCCGAACCGTGGGTGAACGAAAAGAGGCTCGGCATTCGTTGAGCTTTTTCTCTGTTTTCTCTGGGGTCGCGGCGGCCGTTTCATTTTTTGGCGTCGCTTGCGGTGGGACGTCGTCGGAGTTCGACGACCTCGATGCGGTGAGCGATGAGCTAAGCAATGGGGCGGGTGTGATCCAAAATGCGAACGGCAAATGCGTCGATGTGCATGCCGGATGTATGTACTCGAACGGGTGCAATGTGCAGGTTTGGGACTGCAACTATGCGCCGCAGCAAACGTGGAGGGTCTCGAACGGACAGATCCGAAATGCCAGTGGCAAGTGTCTCGACGTTCACGCCGGTTGCATGAATTCGAATGGGTGCAATGTGCAGGTTTGGGACTGCAACTACGCGTCGCAGCAGACCTGGACCGTGGCGAACGGGCAGATCCGAAATGCCAGTGGCAAGTGTCTCGATGTTCACGCGGGCTGCATGAACTCGAACGGTTGCAACATTCAAGTCTGGGACTGCAACAACACAACTCAGCAAACATGGTCCGCGTCGGGTTCTGGTTCCGGGTCCGGGTCCGGGACGGGGTCTGGGGTTGTCGCGCCCACCGATCTAAACGATGGTCAGACGGTCGTCGTCGTCGCCCACAGCGATGACGAAGCGCTTTGGTTTCAGCCTTTCTTGGCTCGCGCGCGCGCGGTCGTGCAGGTTGCGGGCGGGGCGGCACCTGCGCAACGGGTCGCGCAGAGGTTGGCGTACGGAGCGACCTACGAGCGGAGCCGTATTCGGCACGTTTATCCGAACTACGCGACAAACGACGACTGGCTTCGAGACTTCGGACTCCGCGATCGGTGCGAACGAGATCGGATCTACACTGTGGCCGCGTTTCGCGCTCGGCTCGAACCCTACTTCTCCGATCCAGGCAATCGGCGCTTTCTGACCCACAATCATTGGGGCGAATATGGACATACGCATCACCGAATGGTCGGCGAGGCGGTGAGACAGCTTGCCGTGAAGTACAAGAAGGACGTTTGGATGATCTCGATGCAGCGACAGTCGCATTCGGCCGAAGATCCGAGCGGCGCCCTCTATCGAAATCTCGGGGACCTCGCCGGCCTAGAAAGCGTGAGCGCCCGCTTCGACCACGGGACCTTCAGTCACATCCGAGGCTCGTTTCAGTCGCAGTTCTTTCAACCCGGGACGGACACTTGGACGTGGCACGATGGCCTGCTCGACTACCCACACGGCACCAGATTGTACGTCAAGATCGTGGACGCAGCTCGAGGCGACTTGACGAGCCAGAATGGGCAGCGGTCTGCCATCATCAACAGCGTGACGGCGAATACGGCGCTTTCCGGTGCATGCGGCTCGCCTTGAAACAACCGCTGGTCCTCGGCCGATCGCGACCGGTCGTGGCTCTGTCGATTCTGTTCGCCGTCCCTAGCGTCCCCGGAATCTTCGGTTGCCGGCACGGGATCGACGACGGCGTCGGTCAGACGCGTAGCGTCGGCGACCGCGGAGATGGCGAGGGGTCGGGCGAAGGTTCTCGGGCGGATTCTCGAGCGGAGGTTATGACGATGCGGGACGGCGGCGCTCCTCTGCCCGCGAATCGCTGGTATGAGACCGTCGACATCGGCCTGCATGTGAGGGCGTTGGGCCAAGAATCAACGCAATCGCTCCGGCCG
This sequence comes from Deltaproteobacteria bacterium, assembly GCA_016713425.1. Lineage (GTDB taxonomy): Bacteria > Myxococcota > Kuafuiibacteriia > Kuafuiibacteriales > Kuafuiibacteriaceae > JADJPE01. The sequence goes on from JADJPE010000005.1 coordinate 1,886,813, forward strand.
GAGCGGCTGGCTACGGCGGACGTGCTGGGCTGGTTCGCGGACGAAGCATCGCCGACGCTGAGCGCAGAGGGTCAAGAGCGCTTTTCCAAACGGCTTCTGGACTTGCGACGGTCGCGGGCGGAAGGGGCGGAAGGAGACGCGCCTCCGAAGCCTGAGGTGCGCTTCTATGGGGCCTTGGATGGGCCGATGAAGGTGTTCGTCCGCGGCTTCTCGCGCAGCGAGGTGCGGGTCTTCGTGCTCTGGGCCACGGGCGCAAGTCGGTGGCATCACTTCTTTGATCTCGTCGCCGACTTCCAAGTCGCTCGAACAGCCGACTTGGATCGCCGGCTCGGACTCGCGGCGCTCGAAGCGGACTACGCGCTCGAGGTCTGTGGTGTTCGGCACGGCATGCGCGTGGATGACGCGATCGCAGCTTTGCCGGGCGTTCTGCTCGAGTATCCAGGACAGTCGCTCCAGTTCCGCCGACTCTACACGGTCGACTGTGACGTTGAGATCGTTGTTCAGGATTTCATCGTCAAATATCTTCGGCGCGGAGATCCCGGGTGGCTCCATCTGGCGAGGACGCTCCGAGGCGCGACCGACCGGCAAGAGTGAGGGTTGGGTTGAGGGTTGAGGGTCTGACGTGACGTGACGTGACGTGACCGGACCTATCGGCCGAGATCGGAGAGGGCTGGACACTCAACCGAAGACGCGCCGCGTCTGAGTATGATCGCAGCCCCTTGGCACGCGTGAACGCCGTACCGCGCGGACTGAAGGAGCTCGCGCGCAAGCTCCCGCGGATAGTTCCGTGCGTAGGGCCACGCATCCTGCGAAAGATTCAACGCAACATAGTCGGCTTGAATCGGACGATGGATCTCGAAGATGGCACGGCGTGCGCTCAGATGCGGAATGAGATGATTCTGGGCTGCGACGGAAGCGGTCCCGGGAATCGTGTCGAGCACGGCTTCGGTGTCGATGCGGTCCTGGGGGCTCGTGAATGCGCCAAGACGCGCTTTGAAAACGTCGGCTCCACCCCAGTGTCCGAAAGCGCTCAAGAGCACGGACGACAGACAAACTGTGGCGGCGGCAAGAAGGACGAGCGTCTTGTTCTTGGCGTGAGCGGAAAGGGTGCCAAGGCCGTCGATGGCCGCCAAGATCCCAATGATTCCTGCCCCTGCCCCGTAATGATAGCCCCACCAGAGATTCGGGCGGTTCGACCAGACGCGCTCGAGCAATGCCGGAGCGAACAGGATGCCGTACCGAGGCGCCAGCCAAGCGACGTAGGCCACGCTCGAGAATCCGACGAGAAGACCATCGATCTTGGCGCCTGGCTCGAACATGAGCGAGAACGCCTGAAACGGGTGCGTGAGGATTCCGACGAGCCCACCGAGCTGGGCATAGGAGTTGTGGCGAAAGCCGTCGGCGCGGAACAACGGAAAGAGAACCCACATTTCGATGGCGACCCACGCCAAGAGGGCGACGGCGCCGGCCGCGAAGCGTGGTCTCTTGCTCTCGAGCGCAAGAACAAGACACAAGCAGGCCGCGTAGATCGCAAGATTTTCCTTGGCGATCGCCAGCAGAAAGAGGCTCAAGCCAAAGCGAATCCAGGCGCGTACGTGACGGTACCAGACCGCCCACGCCAAGAAGGCGACGCCGCACGTCGTCGGGTTCCAGTCGAACATGATGGCGTGGACGGGACCGACGTTGAAGATGTAGGCCAGGGCGATGAGCATCGCCGCTCGACGCGAACTGAGCTTCGCCTCGGTATACCGGAAGATCGGATAGACCGCGGACGCGACGAGCACAGCCTGGAAGAAGAGAAGAGCCGTCGCACTTGGCCACATCCACTGAAGGGGCGCGGCCAGCACATCGATGAACTCCATGTGGTCGCCGAACGCGCTCATGCCGAGGATGGTGTTGTTCGGTGCCTCGAAGCGCGAGAGCAGCCAGACGGATTGGTGGAAGAGCCCCAGATCCTTGCCCCCCGAGCCAAACCAGGCGTGTCGCCGAGCGCTTTGGATGAAGTAGAGGCAAAACGCAGCGATGGAGAGGAGGGTGCCGAGCGCGATCGACGGCGTATTCAGCGCAGCGGGTGCATTCGGTGCGTCGGGTGTGCTTCCTTCGCTCGGTGTGTTCGGATGCCTTCGTTCGAGGGATGCGCTCAAGCGATCGAACATCGGAAGCAGCGTCCACGCGAGGGCGAGCGCCACGGCAGGGTGGCATAGATGGCTGAAGCGCGGACTCATGAAGGGACTGACTGCCGCGACGAGAAGGAGTAGGGTTCCGAAGCCCCACTTCTTTGGATCCCGCAGGAAGTCGTGCGTTTCTACGCGATCGAAATGAGCGCGAAAGCCGAGCGCGATCGCCCACCCACCGATGTGCAGCCAACCGAGCCCGCCGTGCAACTGTGTCCATTCGAGCAGTGAGGCGGGCGAAAGACCGGGCGCGCGGAGGACGATCTGAGAGGCCATCGCAGCGAGGAAACACAGGCCGAACGCAATCCCGATGGTTCCGAGCTTGAGGCCGCGAAGGGCGTGGGGTGTCGCCATACGCGTGCTTCTTGCATGCCACGGCGCTGTTCGCCAACCTTTGTGTCTCCTGGCGCTTACGACCGATGTGCCAATCACGCCTCGGCCGTTGCGAAGGTTGCCCAGTCGCGTCCAGCGTCGATGGGCCGGAGAAAACTTCGGCGCTGCAACACGTCGGTATACGCCGGCATATAGTAGAGAAGGTATCTTGGCACCGGGTTCTCGAGGTGGGCGACTTCCAGTCGGTCGAGCACTCGCGAGAGGACGTTAGGCCCGAACGGATTGAACAGGTAGATCAAAACTGGCCCGCGGGGAAAGTCGAATTCTCCGGCATCGCCTTCCACGATGTCCACTTGCGTCGCCCGCCTCCAGGTTGAGGTCAGGCTCCGCACGTTGGCGCGGGCCACTTCGACCAGGCGAGGCGAGAGCTCGACCCCAACCACGCGTTTGAAGGGAAGGCCGGCCGCAAGGCAGACGATACGCCCTTTTCCGGCGCCAAGATCGACGAAGACATATTCGGCGTAACGAACCCCGAGGCCAACAAGAATATCGTCGAGCACGCCGAACGAGGTTGCTTCATAGCGGTGCGCATCGGCTTGCCGGTGCGGAGGAAGGGCGAGGGCATCGACTTCCACCGGACGATTGGCCTTGATGCCAAGGGCCGCGTCGGTCCGAGGAGAGCGACGCGCGCCCTCGGCGCGCGACCCGAACGTACGCCGTGACATCCTCAGCAGCCCATACGCGTCGTGGATGGTTCGAGCAACAGGCGCGTTGCAGGCCTTCGTCTGAGCTCACCAACACCAAACGCTGAGTCGGGACATCCTGGCCGACCCGTTTCGTCAAACCAGTGGATTGCTTGTTCGGGGTCCTATCGGCTGGTTGTCGATGGACGCCGGCCGAGCGAAGGTCGTTACTGCGGCGATGGCAATTCGTCGACCTAGTTCCCTGGGCTTTCGCTTCCCGAGTCCATGGGGTGTTGAAAGCGCGCGGCCGCACGAGATCTGCGTTGTCGATCGTCGAGCCGCGATCGAACGCTTGAGCGCTTGCGGCGCACGCGCGTTGACCATGTCGGATCTGCCGCACGTGCTAGGCGCACTGGGACCCGCCACCCGCTCTACGCTTGCCCAAAGCCTCGCCGACGTGCCGAAAGCCGCCCGCGCCGTGCTGATGCAAGTGCTGAGCACACCGAGCCTCATGACGCACGTGAACCGCGCCCACGCCGACTCGCCGCTGCTGGCGCGCGAACCCGAGGTCACAGGTTTGATGCAGTCGTGGGCGGATTCCGGAAGAGTCGACCGGCGGAAGCTCAAGGAAGTCCTTTCCGCGAACGGCCTCTGGACCGAGGGCTTTCTTCGCGCGCTGCCTGGCCACTTTAACGTATGGGCGGCCACGCGGCGCGGTCTCATCGACGAGGCCGAAGCCATCACCGAAAAGGTGATGGACGTCTTGGGGACAAAACGGAAGATCTCCGGCGGTTTTGAGCCGCGCGCAAAGGCTTTGAGCGGGCGTGATGCTGCGGTCGCAGCGATTCACAAAGAGCTCGTGGCGATCGCCGACCAAGTGGCCAAACCATCGCCCGTCGGCGCATCGCCCGTCGGCGTCGAAACGATCGCTCACGAAGACGTCTGGTTGCGCGCGTAACCACCACCCGTACGGTATCGCGACGCGGGAACATCACGAACCAGGGTGGTCGTCGCCGAGAAGCTGGCGCAGCTCGAGGGTGCCGAAACCTGGCGACTGCGCCGACTTGCTATGCGCTCCTCGTCGAAGATCTCGTCGGCCAGCTATTCGGCGACGAGATCTTCGACGAGGGGCACCCAGAGCATTTCATTCCCAGCCACCCCGGTTGCTTCGGCCCGCGCCCAAAGCGTGTAGTGGCCCGGATGCGACGGGCCCTCCAGGTACCAAGTCACGGTGGCGGTCTCAGTCGGGAGAAGGTCTCGGTTGAGCGCGTGGTAGCCGTTGGCCGGTCGCGCGACGCGGTCCTGCACTTCGTGTGATTGCCTAAATGCGTAGGCGATCCGCACAGCACCGCGGCTATCTGGCGCGTCGGCCACAGATGTGGCCAACCAGATGGGCTCCTCCTTCGCGGGTCGGACGCGGACGTCGACGCGGAAATGCTGGTTGGCCCGAACGATCCTCGGTCGCTCGGTCACCTCGAGCGATCCGGCACGAATCGGTGTCGTGAAGGTCGTCGCCTCCGGAAACACCTCGACGATCACGGAATTTGCGTAGACGTCGGTCTCGTCGTTCCCGGTTTCACGTTCGGATTCGACGATCGCTTCCTCCTGGATCGTCAGCGCATAGGTGCCCGGCTCATCGGGCGTGGGGACGTTGATGCGTTCCGGTTGTTCGGTTCCCCAGAAAGATGGGAGAAAATGGAACGTGGATACGGCGAGTTCAACTTCGGATTCGCCAAGACCGCGCCATGTTGCCCGACCTCGACGGAATCCACGCTTCTCGACTCGGACCGGACCGCTGCGCCACCTTGCCAGCGTCATCCGCTGGCCTGCGGCGACGCGCCGCGGTGCTTCGATGCGCGCTTGGACGTGCGCGGGTGGTTGTGACGTCGTGTTCGAAGTGTCCAGCACCTCGAAGAGGCCGAAGGAACCCACCCGAGCCTTGAGACGATAGTCCATCGGGCCAACGCCGCCCAACGTCGTTGATGAAACGGCCGTCGATGAAACGCGCGTTGATGAAGCGGATGTGGATGAAGCGGATGCGCTCGAGGCCGTGGGGTTTCGAAACCAGGCAAGTGGCGCAACGATATGGGTGGCTGCGAACGCGTGGACGACCTCGTTGCCCTGGCGTGGCCAACCGCCGAGACGACGCTGCGCGTCGAAAAACAAGTTCGGAACGCGGGCTTTGTCACCTGCGATTTGGCGTCGCTTGTGCTTGAGCACCCATTCTTCCACATGGCTCGCTCGACTGTGGTGGAGCTCGATCGGGATGGGCAAGATCACGGCGTCTTCAGGCAGCTTCGAGAGCGCGTCGCCGACTTGGAGATCGGATGGTCGGCCATCGATGGGGGCCATCCGGTCGATGGGCAGTGAAGGCCATGTTGCGGCGAGGGCGAGAGGGAGCACGATGCAGCCTCGGCGTCCCCAGCGCGGCCAGATTCCGCTCGCGGCCCGCTCGATCCAGAACACGAGCGCGGACGACAACATTGCGAGCCATACAGGGGTCAGTGCCGCAAGCCGCGAGGGCACGCGAAGGGCATCCAACAACGGGAGATGGCGAAATGCAAAGAGGCCTGGGAGCGTGACGTAGGTACCGTCACCGACCTGACGATAGGCGCCCAGGCCGAGGACGAAGAGAAGCGCGCCGCCGAGACTGAGACCCAAGGGCGTGGTCAGTCGGTCGAGATCGCGGGAGAGGGGATGGCGTTCGTGGCGTTTGTGGAGGTCGCTGCGTGAATAGGCCAGGTGGACGAGAGCAAGGACGATGACGAGCAGGCCGAGGCCACCGGTCACCCCGAGCCAGGAGGATGTGCCCGTGCGCTCAGCGAGACCGTTGAGATCGAGCGCATAGTATTCCATCTCGTGCGTGCGCAGAAGTCCGCGCGAGGCGCGTTGCGCGACGCCGAAGAAGGCGCGCCACGGAAGGCCGAGTCCGAGGAAGATCAGGGCGGCCACGGCGATTTGAAACACGCGCGGCTTCGACCATCGCCGGCCATGGCTGACCCAATACACTGCGAGCCAGATCAGGGTCGTATAGACGAGCACGAGGCCGACCTGCGGAACGGTGAGGAATTGGATGTGATACAGGAGCGCAGCCCCGATGATGGTTCGCCATCGCGCGCGTCGAACCCAAGCGACGAGCATCGTCAGGCCGATGAGCCCAAAGTAGATGGTCAAGATGTTGAGCGTCGTGAAATGAAACGTCCGCCAGGCGACGAAGGGGATCGCGACGGCCGCGAAGACTCCGGCGGCTTCACTCTCAAAGATCTCTTTGACCAAGGCATACACCGCAAGTGCGGTGAAGACGAACGACCCAATGAGCGCCGTGTTGTATGCCGCGACGCTCCCGAAGAACCCGGCCACGGGTGCAAACAACAGCACGATACCGGTCAGGGGCTCGCTAAACGCGAGCCCGGTGTCGAAGGGCGCATAGCTTGGAAGGGACAGAACATCGGCCGCCCGCCCTTCGAACACGGCTTGCCATTGCCAGGCGCAGATCAGGTGTTGAGCGAGCACATCCCCGTGGTTGCCGATGAGATCCTCCGTGAACCGACGGAAGTGCACGGCGAAGCGGCTGACGATGAGCGAAGAGAGTGCGAGGAGCACAAAGGCCGTCAGCCAACGATCGCTCGCCTTCGAGCCGGGAGGGGGCCGCTCTTGGAGCATTTGCATGGACCCTGTAGGATAGGCGTATACACGAACAAGTCTCCGGATCGTACCGTTTTTACGTGGCCGTTCTGCCCTGCGATGCGTCGAGTGGGCGAGACGGCGATCATGGTGTTGAAATGATCCGGCAAATCCGGGCAGATTTGGAAGTCACTCGAAGGAGACGCGAAGTTTGAGAACTCACCAAGATTCGAGAAGAAATTCGAGAAGAAGTTCGGGGGCGCTGGGCCTTGGTCTCCTGATGTCGACGTCGCTGCTGGCTTGCAATGAACCACCCGACCTTCCCCCGGAGGACACGATGGTGTTGCCCGAGTTCCAGAGCAACGCCAATGGTCTATCGGGGTCAGCGGCCAACACGACGAACGTGAGCTGGGCGGCGGTGTCCGTGGGAACGGTGACCGTGGCGCTGCATGCCGTGCTCGCGTTGCCGCGGGCCTTCTTGGCGGGCGTTCTCACGGCGAAGGCCGACCGCGACGGAGATGACTGGGTTTGGAGCAAGACGTTTCCGCTCGCCGGCGTCGAAGGAGAGCTCCGCGGTAATCTCGATGGCGCGGTCCTCAACCTCGAGATGTACGTTGATGGCCTGCGAAACCAGGAGCAACTCAACCACTTTCTCTGGTTCACGGGTACACATCAGTCGGGTTCGGGCAACTGGACGCTCTACGCGCCCGAGGTCGACCGCGGTGCGGTCCTGACGATCGACTGGACGCGCGCCAGTGGGACCGACAAGACCTTGACCTTCACGAACGTGACCGCCGACGTCGACGAGCACGGCGACATCATCGAGTACGAACTGAAAGGAACCGCCGCTTCATTTCTCATTCACGACGCCAAGGACAGCCAGGGGAGTAGCAGGGCGTTTGAGGTCAAGTGGGACGTCGAGGACGGCAGCGGCAGCATGCGTCTTGAAGATGAGGTTCTCTGCTGGGATACCATCGAAAACGGCCAGGTCGATATCGCCTGCCCATGATGGGCCAGGTCGAGGGGGCGCGCTACAGGTAGTTTCGTCCCAATCTTCGCAACGCGCTTTGGAACAACCGGGCGAACCAAGGATCTCGTTCGAAGGACTCGTGCGATGCTTCGTAGACGGCGTTCATCGACCAATCGCTCTGGAACATCCTTGCAACTTGGGCGGCGAGCTTCGACCCCGCACCGTGAACCAGGATCGCGCCTTCGGTATTGTGCACGAGGCTGCGGGCGTCGAGATTCGACGACCCAAAGAGGATCGGACCACCGACGCCGAACTGCGCAATCTTTTGATGAGAAGAACTCAGACCACGACGTTCGTTTCCGGCCCAATAGAACACCTTGATCTGTCCCGGGAAGTCTCGCAGGAGCCTCCGGTTGAGATCTCGGGCCGCGCGCGCCACGATGCGAAAGGCCGCTTCCGCTGAACGGTTATGGTTTTGGACGATCACGAACTTGACGCCGCGCTCGGCCGCGGACTTGATCGCGTCGAGCAGGCGGTCGGTGGGCAGGAAGAACGGGCTCACGAGCGTTACCGTGTCGCCTTTGGGAACGCGGCCTAGAAGCTCAATGTAGAGCTTCTCGATGTACTGTCCTTTCTCCTTCTGTTCGGGCCGATTCGCGATGAACCGAACTTGCTCGGATCCGTGCGAGCGGTAGGCCTCGCGCGCACGATCGACGCGTAATTGGCTGTGAAGGAGCCTTTGGTGTTTTTCGGCGTCGTAGCCACCGCGGAGGTGCCGCAGCTCCTTGAGCGCTCGTCCGGCATCGAAGACGAACTCCGAGAGGATTTGCTGCACAGCGGGCCCCCGGACCTCGACGTCCGTGTCGCGTAGCCCAGGGAGCCCGCGGAATACGGCGGGACGTCGGTTCGGATCGCCTCCGAAGGCCCACTCATCCCCGACATTCATGCCGCCCATGATTGCCCTGGCCGGCTCACCGCGCCTCCATGTGACGAGGTATTTCTCATGATCCCGCCCGACCATGCGCGTCGACTGGGACGGAATGATCGTCAGGAAGCGCTCGCATCCGGCCGCCTTGGCTTCGGCGAGCATCGCGGCGAAGACACGCGGGATCTGGTGGCGGCCTCCGACGCGGTTCGCGACCCAATTCGCGACCAGATGCCCGATGCGTGCGCCGTAGTAGCCCTTGTAGTCGTACTGCAAGTAGACCGGCCGTCTGGCCTTCACGCGCGCCATGAGCGCCTTGCGGATGTCGGCCCAAGTTTCGTCTTCTCGAATGATGTAGGTCTTGAGGAAGACTTCGTGCGCGGTCCTGATGTTGTTCAGACGTTGGGCTTGCGATGCGACGCCGTTGACCAGAAGGTTCACGTGATTGCCGGTGGTCGTGCTCGATTGTGTTTCGCGATCGAGCGCAGCCTCGACTTCCGGTCGAAGGAACCAAGATCCAAGTTTCCCAATCCGGCCAGCTCTACCTATCCCGATGTCCTGGGCTGTCCGGACTCTTGGGGCGAGTGTTCGCGGCGTGGGGGCCGGTGACGACTGCCCATCAGCGGTCTTGAAGCGACGGCCGGCGGCGAAGTCCCGCCACTTCATCTCCCGGAGGCTTGTCGTGGCTCCTACGTCTGGACCGGCGGTCTTTGCACGTTTGGTTGCCGCGAACCGATGAGAGGGGTGCAAGATGGCCGAAGTCTGGGCAGGCCGGGGCCCAAGGCGTTCGGGGGGTCGAACCGGCATGGACAGGAAGCTTATCGGCGAGAGTGTCCGCGAGGTGTGGCAAGTCTGGTGATGTTCGTCGCTGGGCTTGCCGTTGGCTGGTGAGCCTGACTACCGTGCGCCGATGTCTGTGGCCCGCCGCGTCTTGCCCTATGCGGCGCTTTTCTCCGCTCAGGTCTTCTTCGCGCTGTGGCCGACGGCTGGGTCCGCCGCGCTGAAGGAGCTCGCCCCGGCGGCAATCGTGGGTTTTCGCACCCTGGGCGGCGCATTCTTTCTCTTGCTGTTCGCGCGCTTCTTGGGCCGACTTCGCACGCCATCCCTTCGCGATCTCATCGCTTTGTTCGGGCTCGGAATCCTTGGGGTCAGCGCGAATCAGCTCCTCTTCATCCAGGGGCTGCTGCACGCCGGTCCAGTCACAGCCGTGATGATGATCGTCGGCATTCCGGTGTTTGCGTATGGCTTTGCCGTCCTGCTGCGCCACGAGCGCGCCACCTGGCAGCGCGCTCTGGGGGCAGCCATCGCCGCCATGGGCGTGCAGCTCCTCGTCCGAAGCAAACACGCCGACGCGGGGTTGGATGCCGCGGTGCGCGCCGGTCAGGTGACCGGCGTTCTGTTTTTTGTGGCCAACACGAGCTGTTATGGCCTGTATCTCGTCCTTGCGAAACGCGTCATCGCTCGGTTTGGCTCGATCGAGACACTGACCTGGGTCTTTGTTTTCGGCGCGATCAGCGCGCTCCCGTGGACGGCGCCCGCTCTCTTGGCCACCGAATGGTCGACGTTGAGCGCATCCGTCGACTTGGCGTTGGTCTTCATTCTGGCTGGCCCAACCCTCGGATCGTACTTCCTCAACGCCTATGCGCTTGCGCGCGTCGATAGCTCCGTCGTCGCCGTCTTCACCGGTCTTCAGCCGCTGGTCGGCACGTTCGCAGCTTGGTTGTTGCTCGATGCGCGGGTCACGAACGCAACCTTGGCCGCGGGCTTTGTCATGGTGCTTGGCATGTTCTTGGTTGCGCTCCCCCGGCGCTCCGCGTTGGTCCGCGCTCATTTTTCGCGCGTGCGGTGAAACATTGCCGGCGCGCCGCCGATAACTGAACGCGTGAATTCAGTCAGTCCGGCTTCGCCTTGTTCTTATTCCGCGCTTCCGATGTCTACCGCGGTCACTCTTGTGGGGCCGGACGCGACGAACGCGCATCGCGCCGATGAGCATTGCGCCGATGGGTATCGCGCCGATGGGCGTCGAGCCGATGGGCATCGAGTCGATGGGCATCGAGCTCTTGTGAGCGGTCCCGCTTGGTTCGCCGACCCCGCTCTTCAGCGCGATCTGGACGAGATGACGCATTCGACCGTCTCGTACGGCAATCGGGTGCGCCTTCTTCCGAGCGGAGCGGCTTCCGAGCGGCGGCGCGAGGAGAACCTGGCCGACGCGGACGTCGTGCTCTTGAAGACCTACAATTTCCGAGACGACACGACGGGTCGCCGGATGCGCCAGCTCCTTCTCTCCCGCGTGCTCGAGGGGAAGGATGTCGTCATTCAATATGACTTCAAAGGATATCACTCGAAGGATGCGGCGAAGATCCTCGAGAATCGGGCGAAAGGTCTGGTTCGCGGTCGACACGTGATGCCGGAGGCCTTTCAGGAGATGATGAGGACCGCGGAGGCGGCAGGTCGTGGCGGCTTTCTGACCATCATCCCGACGAACGCCACGAGCGCCAACCCCGTGTTTGGGAAGGACCACGAGAAGTACTTCATCACGTGGAAGTCTGGCGAACCACCCAAGGCGATTATGGGCGGAACGAACATCGGCGACGAGTGGGCTTTTGGAGGGGAATCAAGTCGGCCCGCCGCGCTGCACGGAGAAGCCGGGTTTCGGGATACGGATGTCGAGCTCTCGGGTCCGGTGGTCAAGGCGATCGTCGGAGAGTTCGTTCACGACGCCAAGGTCGCCCGGGACCAGCTTCGGATGTTGGAGGGCGCGTACGATGGAGCCCAGCATCGACGCCTCGAGCGTACGGCGGGGCGATTGTTTGCCGCCGATCGTTTGCTGGCAGGTGGGCCGGGGGCAATGGAACGGGGCTCGGCGATTGGCGGTCGTTCGGGTGCGGACGGCCGTTCGCCGGTGGGTGGCCGCTCGGCGGTGGCTGGCCGCTCGGCGGTGCGCTTCGTCGCGAATCGACCTCGTTTGGGCGCCGACGGTCAGCACATCGAGAAGCTTTATCTGAGGCTTTTCGAGTCGGTTCCGGCGGGAGAGACCATCACCATCGCCAATCCGTTTTTCTTGCCAACGAAGCGCTTGGTCGAAGGCATCAAGGCGGCGGTGCGCCGCGGCGTGTGTTTCGAGATCATCCAAAATGGCGTGGACGCCGTCGAGTCAGGTTTTCGGGCTGTCGCCTTGGCGGCGCGGAGCCTCAACCGGGAGCTTCTCAAAGAACTGGGTGAGGATCGCATCAAGCTATACGTTTGGCATGGGCGTCCGGAGCAGAACGTGAGCTCGATGCACCACAAGTTGGCGCGGTTTGGTGAGCGGGGTCCGGTGCTCGTCGGATCGTCCAATTTGGATTCACACAGTCTTATTCACAACACCGAGGGTGGTGTCCTGATATCCGATCCGGAGTTCCAGGCGCGATTTGCTGAGATGCTTGCGCTGGACCGGTCATCAGGGGCTCTTCGTCCGCTCACGCTTCGCGAGCTCGAGAATGACTCGATCTTGGACAAGACGAAGCAGTGGGTCATGCGGCGCGGGTTCGCCCACTTCCTGTAGTCGATTGAGGCGCAACAAACTGTGGGCCGGAGCCGATGCCTTGAGGGTCTAAGGACAAGGAGAGAAACGTATGGTGAGCACCTCGATTCATGTCAACCACGCCGGACGGCCTGGTGTCGGCCGTGGCCATTCGGAGGTCGACGCCTCTCCGTCCGACGCCTCGGTGGCGATTTCGGATGTCGCCGATTCGGGAACGCTTGAGCACGCGCTTCTGACTCAGGCCGATGCGACTACGCGTTCGCCTGACGGGCACACCTCTCTACCTGAACTTGACCGATACCTCTCGGCGCGGTCGCACGCCGATGTTCGTGGACTCGTGGAAGGACCGCGCCTCGATGCGCTTCGAGCAAAGCTTCCGTCAGTGGGTCGATCCTCACGCGCCTCGGCTCGGTCGGTTCGCTCGAGCGCCGAGTCGATCTTGGCGGCGCGGACCATTACGGCCGATCAGGCGGCGCAGCTCATCAAACCGGGCGACCGCGTGCTCATCCCGATCGGCCACATGGGGTCCGCGGAGATCATCGACGCACTGAAGCGTCGTGCCCTTCAGCCGGATCAACTCGACGCATCCAAGCCGGTTCGCCTCTTCGGCGGCGCGCACCTCATCGACCCCATGGTCTACGCCACCGGCGGCAAGATTGTGCCGGAATCGATCTTCATCGACGCCTGTTCGCGGCAAGCGTACGCGGCGGGTCTGGGCGACTTCATCCCGATTTATCTCCACCGCATTCCGAGCTTGGTGCGGGATGGACGTCTCCCCGTGGATGTGGCGGTGGTGCGCGTTACAGAGCCGGACGAAGATGGATACGTTAGCCTTGGCACGACCGCTGTCTTTGGGCCGGCGGGAATCGAGGCCGCCAAGACGGTGATCGCCGAGATGAACCCGAACGTACCAAGAACGCGTGGCGAGACGAAGGTCCATGTGAGCAAGCTCGACCACATCGTGCGGTCGCGTGCTCCGATGTTCCCGCTGCCCGTTCCAGAGGTTTCGGAGATCGACGCGAGGATAGCGAAGAATATCGTCGGCCTGATTCCCGAAGGCGCCACGCTGCAATTCGGAATCGGCGGTGTTCCGAATGCCGTTGCCGGCGCACTGGCCGCTGAAGGCCGACGCGGGCTTCATGTTCGGTCGGAGATGATCTCCGACGGCGTGATGAAGCTTGCCGAGGCGGGTGCGATCGATGGTGACATCGAATTTGCCTTCGCCATGGGTTCCAATGATCTCCTCCAGTGGATGAACAACAACCCCCGCCTGAACGCGAAGTCGGTCGACAAGATCAACGAACCGTCGGAGCTACGGAAGATCGACAAGTTCGTCGCTGTCAACACGGCACTCCGAATCGATCTCAAAGGTCAGGCCAACGCCCAGCAGATCAATGGCACCATGTACAGCGGGGTAGGCGGGCAGGTCGACTTCATGCGCGGCGCGACGGGGTCGAAGGATGGACGAGCCATCCTGGCGCTGCCTTCGGTCAAGACAATCAAGAATGAGGCCGGCGAACCGGAGCTCATTTCCACGATTGTTCCGCGCCTCACTGGAGACGATGTGGTCACGACGCCGATGCACGACGTTCAGTACGTTGTCACGGAGCACGGTGTCGCCTACCTAGACGGCAAGACGATGACCGAGCGCGCGAAAGCGCTCATCGCGGTTGCTGACCCGCGATTCCGTCCCGCCCTTGAGGCGGAGCTCAAGACCCTCCAACGTCGTCGCGCAGCAGCACCGGCGTCAGAGTCATAGGCAGTCGACCAATCGAGTTCCTACTTAGGGCCCGTCGACAAACGGCGTGGGACAGTCTGTGATGTGTCCAAAAGTCTCGTCGGTGTCGGGCAGATTGCTCTCGAAATAAGTTCGTAAGAACGCGGCGTCCCAGCATTCGCGCGCCCATCCGACGAAGGGACCGAGATCGCCGTCCGAAATGATCACGTCAGCGCGTCCGGGGCCGAGCGCCAGCCATCGGGCTACCGTGGTTACCGTCTCGCGCTTGCCGCGCTGGTCTACATCGACCTCGTTGACGAACACGAATTCACCTCGTCCACCTATATCGTCGCGGTGATAGCGGTAGGCGACATCCGGATCGGCGAGTGTCCGCAAGCTCCACAGGACTTCAAGGGTTCTCTGCTGGGGTCTTGTATCGTAGGCCGTGATGTAGACGCCCTCGTCGGCCGAGTCGGGATCCACGAGCCGAATAGCCGAGAAATCGACGTACAGAACCCCTAGCCCTTGGTCGGGGGCTTCGACCGGCGCAAAGACGCCCCACAAGATCGGCGTCCAGGTCTCCGCGCCTCGAGGCGCGGCGATGATCGAATATCGGAAGAATTCATCGACGCTGACCGCTGTGCTCGTCGAAGTGCCTTCGAAGACGGTCGCGGTGCGCACGCGTTCTACCGACAAGAGCATCGATCCGCTGGCGGCTGGGATGGGCCCCCAGGTGCGCTGGTCGTCTTCACGAAACGTCGGTTCGACCTCTGAAATGCGATCGATGACCTCGAGTGGACTCAGGATATCTTGGTTGATCCGTTCCGCGCCCTGCTTCGCATCGAGGTAGTATGTCGCGAGGGGGCGCATCTCTTCATCGAGGCTTTGCTTCGTGTCGAGGAGCGCGTGGGTCGTCATGCGGTGAGCGTAGAGATTGGCCCGGGTAAGGGCACGGGTGCTGGCCGCGTTGGTCGGTATGTCCACCTCGAGATCTCGAGGCAGTGACATCAGGAAGAGAATATCGTCGTTGGACAGAGGCGCGTGACAACCGGCCAAGCCGCCGTGCGCAGCACACATCGTGATGGTGACGACGAAAACCTCGAACGCGCGCGATCGACGTGCCCTCATGGACGTGCCCTCATTCATAGACGAACCCTCTCGCCTCATAGACGCCACCCTACGGCGAGACCAACTTCTGCGTAGAACAGCGTCCGGTTGTCATCGACGCTGAAAGGCAGGCACCCGAGGCGACCGATGCCCTCGACGCTCAGGTTTCGAGCGTCCGTCAAGAACCACGTCGCGCTGGCGCCCAGGCCGGGACTCAGACCAAAGTGATCTTGAGGGTGTGCCGAGAGGACCTCGTTATTGGGGAACGAACGCCTCATGTAAAGTCCGGCGAGTCGCGGACCGGCCGCGAGCGCTACCGGACCCACGCTCTTCGACCATGTGATCGATAGAGCGGCTTGGGCCTCGAAGAAGTCGTAGCTGAGCTCAAGACTTTGGAGCGCCAGCGTACGGTCACGCCGGCCTCCGACGAGGAGTTCGAAGTCGAGGGTGAGCGACGTTCCCAAGAGCGCGCTTATCTCGCCGGAGACGCCGACCAAGAAGATGGGCGCGAAGAGCTCGCGACGCGTGGCGCCGCTCAGAAAGCTCTGATAGACCGCGATGGCGCTCAGGCCAAGCCGCGGTCGTTTGGACTCCAGCTCACTTCGCAACACGATGCCTTTGGCATAATCGTCTTCGAAAGCAACCTTTGCCATCTTTGACTCGTCGACTTCGTAGTGGTCGTCGGGGCGGGATATCGTGAATCGGGCCATCTCAAGGTGGTCCTGGCGCCTTCGCTTGACGACGTAGTGACCGACCGGAAGCGCAAGGCGTCTTGCTTCGCCTTCACGCTTCGATATCTCGAGGGCAACCTGGTCTCGATCGAGATCGAAGACCATGTAGTCGCCCGCGAGTCGTGGAGGAAAGAAGATGCCCGATGTGCCTTGCGACAGGTCGGTCAGGACGAGATCCCCCTGACCCTCGAGATCGTAGCTGAAGCTCGGGTGTTGCGGTCCGGAGCGCGTGCTTGCGGTTGTGTTGACCGTCTTGTGGTAGGCGTAGGCGTACACTTCGCCCAACGTGATGCGTTGATCGCCCGACGCATCTGCGTCACCCCGCAATCCGCTCGTGAGGTAGTGTGTGAAGAATGAACCACCGATCTCGTCGGATTCCTGGCTCGATTCGTCGGCCGAGCTCGACGAAATGAGAATGAGCCCCTTCGCGGTGTCTCGGTCGTCGACATCGAGCAAGAAAGACTTTCCGCGTCGCCCGCCTTTCTCACGGGTGATCGCCCCCGATTCGCAGGAATCGAGGATGCCGAGACGGACCCTCGCCTTGGAGGTCGACAGACGACGTCTGATCTCCGCCATCGAAAGCTGTGTCGATCCGAGGCGCAGATGGCCTTGCTTGGCGTGTCCCGAGTAGTAGAAGAGGAGCGACGATGAAGACCCGGCGCTGGTTGCGTCGGCCTCGCCTCGGATTCGTTCTTCGAGCGCGTCGAGTGCTCGAAGAACCTCGTCTCTGCCCGCGCCGACCAAGGTGACGATGTCCCGATCTCGATAGCCACCGATCTCACGGAGGACTTGGGCGAGCTTTCGTGCGTCGGCCTCAGCATATCTAAGGTCGACCGTACCGGCGCCGCCTTGGTTGTTGGCGACGAGAATCGCATAATGACGGACGGTCGCGGCCTCCGCGCGCACGGCGCCTCCCGCACTCATGACGGCAAGACTCGCACTCGCCGTGAGCACGAGCGAGGCGAAGCGCCGGGCCTTCACTTCGTGGGCTCCTTGATGATGAGGATCGACGCCACGTCGACATTCTCATCCGGCGAGAAGAGCGGCGCTTCCGCGTCGATGGCTTTGCGTCCCTGACGAAGGATGCTCTCGAGTCTTGCCTCGAGGACGGCGAAACTCAGGGGTTGGTCGGAGAAGAAGGCCAAGAATCTCTCGGGGCCGATGGCGCCATCGAGGATCACGCTTCCTTCCAAGATTTTTCGTCGCGTCGCATCGATCGCGAGGCTCGTTCCCGGATGATCGGGGTAGAGCGGCGAGATGACGCCTCGTGCATCGATCGAGACGACAAAGAGATAGCCATGACCTGCGGCCTTATATCGAAACTGGACGCGATCCCCTTCGCGAAGCCGCACGCCGTCGGGCGCAGCCTCCGGACCTTGCGGGCGATCGACGTACATCTCGAGGCTTGGCCCGCCTTTCATGCGATTGGGAAGCACGAGGGGCGGAGGATAATCGCTGGCGGTCGATTCGCTGTGCGCGCGGAAGTACGCCACGCCCACCGGGACGAGAAGCGCAATGACCACGAAAGCAGCCAAGGCGATACGGCTTTCGAGACGATGTGCGTAGCGGATCATGCCGCCGACAAGCGTGTTCCCATGAACGATCGCTCGCCCCCGACCTCGACCTCGATCTTGACCTCGATCTTGACCTCGACCTCGATCTTCAGCCTGAGCCTGCGGGTGAGCCGCCTGGTGGGCTCGAGTTTCGGTGTGCGCGGGTGCTCGAGCCCCAACGTGGGTCGGCGCCTGATTCGGGAATGCTTGCTGATCCAGGCGCGCCAGAATGGCATCGCTTTCGACCGTGATATCGACCTTCGCGGCAAAGCTTTCGGCTTGTGCCCGGAGTTCGGAAATGCGCCTCCCGCAAACGGAGCAGCCTTCGACATGGACGCGCACTTGCTTTGATTCTTCCGGAGGGAGCTCTTCGAAGAGATGCCGTCTAAGCGTGTGGAGGCGAACGCCGCAGGGCGCGTCCGGCTCGAGGGCGGGTCGCTGGCCGTGGAGATCCTCAGGACGCGTCATGGCTGAGCTCTCGATCGGCGACGCGTTTGAATTTTGCGAGACGTTTGCGGATGGTCGGTAAAGAGCGATTGAGGATCGTCGCGATCTCCGACTGAGTCATCTCGTCGACGTAGTAGTGGATGGCGATCTGCTGCGTCTCCGTGTCGACTTTCTCGAGCATCGCTCGGATCATGGATGTGCGTTCTGGCGCAATCCGCTCCGTGAGTCGCTGCGTCTCGACGTTTTGCGCGTGCCGTCTGTATTTCGCGTGCCACGGTGCGCGGCGAGCCGCCAATACGTTGAGGCAATGATTGGTCGCGATCTTCAGGATCCATGTGATCGGCGACGACTCCATACGAAAGCGATCGTATGAGTTCATCACCTTGACGAAGACGTCTTGCGCTGCGTCTTGGGCTTCCGAGTCGTTGCGGAGAAGGTAGATGCACCGGCCCATGACGACATGACCATAGGTACGATAGAGTTGTTCGATTTGGGTGCGCCGATCTGATGGAGAGTAACTCATCCGAAGCGAAACCCAGCGTCCCGTTGTTGGTGATCATCGTGGCACCTCCCACCCGCTGAGGCAAGGTTGCACCAAGAGTGGTCGCAGCATAGACAGCGCATGGACCTCGACACAGAAAGAAAAAATGCCGCGAAGAATCGAGCGGCCGATCGAGGTCGCGCGCGAAGGCGGCGCGGTGCGCCAAAGTTGAGAGCGGTCACACCTCGGGGCAGCATCATATTCGATTTTCTATCTTTTCGGATTGGTAGGTCTATTGAGGCGATGCTTCTGAATGCGAAGGAGATGATGAATATGAGACGAATCCTTACATGGGCGCGGCGTTCGCCGAGACGACTGGCTGAGATTGGGCTGGGGATAGGCTATGGATGCCTGCTGGCTTCATTACCTGCGTGTGGCGGGTCGCACGAGGCGGGCGATGATGTGCGGGCGTTTGTTGTCGCGCTGCCCACCGCGGACGATGTGCTTGTCGAAGTCCCTGAAGTTCAAACCGATGCTGCGAGTCTCGAGGCGGCCGGCGCCGGGCGGTCGCGGCGCGCGTTGGTCGGAGAACCGGCGACGTTCTATACGCACAGCTACTATCAGGCCAAGGAGATCAACGGATTGGCGGCGTCCGTCATCGACATCCTCGATGAGATTGCAAGCTATCCGCCGACCACGTTCACCGGTACCGTCGCGGTCTGGGGACCATTCTCAGAGCCTTTCGAGCCGAACGAATTCAAGGTGACGGTGGCGAAGAACGAGGCGTCGGCGCTCCATTTCGGATGGAAGATTGCCGGGCGCCACAAGAGTGGGGTGGCGGACTTCGCGACCTTGGCGCGCGGTTCGTTCGAGCCGGACTCGGCTGATGGCGACCAACGAAACGGGCGAGGCTGGATGTTCATCGACTTTGGACGGATCCACGAGCTTGAACAAAGCAATGAAGGGGCGGGGGACATTCGGTACAGGTTCACTCGGACCGACGCCGCGGTACACGTCAAAGCCATCTACCAAGGGCCGGATGAGGAAGGCCAGCCCGCGACGGTTGCGTACGGTTTCGGCGCCAATGCCGCGGGCGATGGCTTCATCCTGTTCGGCTTGAGCGCCGATATTCATAGCGGTGAAGACGGTGCGAACGGTGCGAACGACGATGGTGGCGCGGGCGCCAGGGACGCGAAAGAGGATCTCTTGATCCGAACGCGGTGGCGCGCAGAAGGCGGCGGTCGATCCGATGTCGTCGCGCGGGGGGGCGATTTGATGCTGGATGAGGCGCTTGTGTCCCAGTGCTGGAGCGAGACGTTCGTATCGACGTACGAATCGATGGCCATCAACGGGTCGTTGATCGGCGAAGAAGGAGACGAGACATCCTGTGCACTCGATTCGCCCGAACTGCCCGACGCGACGGAGCTTCCGAGCGTGGACGACGTGACCGACCCATTTTCGTCCACGTCCCTCTAGAGAGAGGGGGCCGGCGTTCCGCCTCCGGGCCAGACCCATCCCGCCCCTCGAGATCCTCGCGCGATGAGAGGGCCGTGATCAGACGGGCTCGTTCGTCGAGGGCTGTGGCTTCAGGTGTCGATGGACCCGTCTTGTCGTCCCAGGCATGCGAGGCCTCCGTCTGTGACGAAACGAACTCGGAAGTGCGCCGACAATGCATCACGCATGACCCTCTCCCTTCCTCCTCGCTGCGCCTACGGGTCCGCCGAAACCGTTCGACTGCGATGTCTAGGCGCGGCGCGTCGAGGCGAGACACGTCGAGGCGAGGCCTTCGATCGCACGCGTCTGCTTGATGCGCGGTCGCGAATCGTCGAGATCCCCGGACCGCACGCGCGAACCGAGGTCTCAGACGCTCCGCCCCCGTCGACGCCGTCCGGGGCGCCGAGAACACCTTCGGTCAAGTCCCCATGGACTCTCTTTGCTTCGCTCATCCCGCATGTCCCCGAGGCCGCTCGTGTCCTACGCACGGCGGCGATGATTGCGCCCTTGGCTTTCGGAGCATCCAACGTCGCCGCGTTCGACTACAGCCACGGAGAGTGGGTTGGCGGCGGACCTTCCGGCGGAACTCGAATCGCACGGCCGGTGGCGCAGCCGGCCGAAGCGATCGCATCCCAAGGACGAGGCCAGAACATCGTTATGGGGCGCGAGGCCTTCGATCGCACCCGTCGGGGAAAAGAGGACACCCGAACTCCCGGGGCGCGGGTGCAAGGCCAAGGGACCGAACCACACCCACTGACGACGGAGGTACCGCAGGTGCCGCCCGTCGGAAACAGCTGGACCGCTCAAGCCGGAATTCCGCTCGTCGTCTCGGGCTCGTATAGGTCGCCTCGGTACAGCGTCATCGACGCGATCCTCGGGGCGCGCTTGTCGAGCCTTGCCTACGAGCCTTTTCTGACCGCCGAAGAGAAAGCGGCCTTCCTCACGAAGCTCGCCCAAGATCCGATCTTGGCGCCCCACGGGTTTCGGGTTGTCTACTGGATCGACGACAGACAGCAGCACGAGGCGTGCGCGAACGAGGAGGCAAAGCGAACGATTCCGGAGTTCGCACGCCACTGCCGCGAGTTGCCGTCCACTTTTTTGCCTGTGCGCGACTCCCAAGCGGTGCTGCTCGTCGACAGGCAGGGCCACATCACCGCAGTGGCGCGTGGCACCGAGAGCTGGACGGACATCCTCACCGACGTGCTCTTCCTGTTTCGATGGGACTGGGGAAGCGGCGGCGTGCACCCGGGCTACATGCGTGCATACCAGACCATTCGTCCCTACTGGCCGGTGGTCGCTGACTTCATGGCGCGAAGGCGCGTGGCGCCAGAGACGCTCGAAGAAGCTGTCGCGGTCGAGTTCAGCCCCAACATTGCAGCGCCGCTCCGATCCGAGGCTGTCCGCCCCCGAGCCGCACGGGGCAACATCATGGCCGAGTGGAATCGACTCACCGAGCCCCAGAAGGCGCTCCTCTATCTCTTGAGTCGGCTCGCCAAGATGGACGACGACGCGGTCGCGAAGAGATATGGGTTGAACGCCGTGAATGTGAGTCGCGCCGTCGCCGACAGCGAGGTTCGGCGCCAAAGAGATCCAGCCTTCGCTCGGATCACCGACACGATCGAACGCGCGCTTCTCGGGTTTCGCTTCACCGGGCACAGCCTCGGCGCAGTCCTCAGCACGATTGCCTCGAGAGACACCGTTGAGCACGGCTTTCCGGTGACGTCGAGCCACTTCTTCGGTTCCCCGCGCGTCTTCGACACGAGGGCCGCTCGCGACTTCGACGCAGCGCCGAACTTCAGCACCACGCTCGGCGAGGTGACGTTCCGACATGTTGCGGGCTTCGATATCGTCGCTCACCTTTTTCCTTACGGCTTCGGATACAAGCACGTGGCCACGGGCCAAGAGCGGCAGTACCTCAAGAGCGACCTCGGAACCTACGATGTGCACATCGGACTAAACCGCGAGCAGAAGCGGAAGTGGTTCTTCGATGCGCTCCGGCGTGAGGCGCTCGGGACGTTGTTCGAGATTCTCGGTGACGCGCTCGATCAGCACAGGGTGCTCGAGAGCTACGAACACGTGCTCGGCGAGGTCGCGAAGCAGAATCTCGCCCTGGTGAACGCCGTCCTCGTGGCCGACCTCGAGATGACAGTTCGCCGCCAGATTCAAGCGGAACACCCCGAAATCAGAAACGGCGTGCTCACGCTGACTGACGGAACGCTGGTTACAGAAGGAGAGCTGAGGACGTTCGCGGCCGAGCTCGATCGACTCACCAAGGCCCGCGATATCGTCCGTTGAGGAGGAGCGTCCGATGAGAGCGGCCTGCCATCGGACACGGTGTCCGATGAGGGGGAGAGGCGCTTGGTTTTCGGGCCTCGTGTTCGCTGGTTGAAGAGTTGGTTTAGCGCTGGTTTAAGAGTTGGCTTAGCGTTGGTTGGGCTCAGTACTGGTGAGCCAACCCCAGATCGGTGAAAAGGACTCTGTCGAGCTCATACGTCGGAGTCCGCTGTCCCCAGTCTTTGAGGAGAGCGGATGAGTCAGTGTATGGCCGCGCTTCCGCTTTCAGCTTGCGCGCGAGCGCGTCGAGCTCATCTGTGGCCTTGCACGATACGAACGCCGAAAGCTTTTCTGCTTCCAGAGCCCAACGCGCGTGGAAATTCGGCGACCCGATCGCCCCGGCGCAAATCGGGTCGGAGATTGTCTTTGCGTGAAGCGTGGCGTCTTTCTCGGGGCGCAGGTAGAGGGTGAGCACGCCGGGATTTCCGCCCTCGGAACGAAGCTTTGCCGCGTGACCGTTCACCTCTTTGAGGAGCGCTGCTGCGTACTGGACCATGGCGCCTCCCAGGATCCGAGTATCGATCGAGGCCGGCGAGTTTGTGACGATGTCTATCCGTTTCCCTCTCGCGACTTCTTCCTTGAGAAGCTCCGTCAGCACGTCGAATTCCGCGCCGGGGAAGAGAGGTAAAAGGTAGGCGTTCATGATGGTGACGGGTGACCCGGCGAGCTTGATGAGGCCGAGCTGCGTCGTAATGCCAGCCAGCGTGGGCCGTGCTGGATCGTCAACGGCCGTGAAGCCTACGACCTCGGCCTTCGGATCGATGCGCGACGAGTTTCTCCGGTTCCGTGGAGCGCGTTCCTCTCCGAACTCATCGACGAATCCTCCACCCTTGTACATCGCGTCGACATCAAACCAACGAACGAAGTAGTCGCCGTGCACGTTCGTTCCTCCGGCGAGGACTTCGACTGGCCTCCCGTCGATGGTGATCTTGACGACTTTGGCATGGTGACCTGCGCCCTCGGGTGTGTTCAACTCTGGGGTCGAGCGCGTGACTTTGGCCCTCGGCAGCTTTGCCAACATGTCGAGCAGCTTCTGCGATTCGGGGTCTTTCTTGGCGACGCGACCGTCGACCAGGAGGTTCAGCTTCGCGCCCGCCCTACCCGCAGCCGCGAGGAGCTCCGCGTAGCGCTCCCCGACTCGTTCGGGGTCGGCGGGCTTGTCGCCGTAGAGCTTCCATGTCTCGACGTCAATGACGACACTATGCCCATCCTTTGCCGCCTCGGTGGCCCGTCGGATTTGATCGAAGCGTGCATTGAGCGCCTCTTGCCCTGAAAGAACGTCGACCTCGCGGGCTGTGCTGACGGTCTTATGGGGATCGTTCGTCGCAATCCTTGCGAAAGCGTCGAGCACATCCTTCCGCACCGCCTCGGGGAACTTCTGCCTCGCCCCGAGAGGCTTCAGATACGGCACGAAACTGCTGTCCCGAACCGTCTCCAACACCTCATCGATTTGGCGAAGTCGCTCCCAGACTGTGCGGGCATTGTCGGCGGGCTTGGCCATGTAGGTCCCATTGCGAAGGGGCGCCATGCCGCGAACCTGAAGCTCGGTCCGGATGATGACCGCCAGCTCGGAGGAGAACTGTTGGTTCCTCACGACGTTGGCTTGGCGATCCTGCGTTGTGGCGAGGGTTCCGTCTCGGTTGATCGACGGCGGGATCAGCGAGTCGACGAGCTCTCGGACGAAGGCATCGAGCTGACCTGACCGGTGGAGTCGATTCATGTGCTCGAGGAATGGGGTTGGCTTTCCATCGAGAGGGAACTCGACCGCAGACGTCGGGGCGAACGCCGATGTCGGGATCTTGTACGTCGAGCAGAGCGCCTCGAGCCGACCGGGGAGCGCCTCGTCGTAGGCGCGGTCGATGCCGAGAAGGAGGCCAAGGCTCTGGCCAACGCGCTCGAGCTTGGCACGATCCGCGTCCGTCGGGCCGGCGGATGCGCCAGACTTTGGCGCCAGTTTCATCCACACAGGCTCGGTCGACTGCTCCTTCGGCCCGACCTCGAGGTACAGGGCGCCGGGCTCGTTCCTGGACCGATGAACGCGGACCTCGGGGGACTCTGCGAAGGCTCTCGGGTTCACGTCCAACAGTTGTTGGGGCGTCCTCGACATCCGGCTCGCGTCGTCCGGGCGCCCGGAGAGGATCTGCCGATCGAAGGTCGTGAAGCCCGCGCCCAACGTGAGCGCTTTTTGCATCACTTCCAGTCGTTTTTGCGGCGTGGAATCATCCCATGTGGTCCGGGGGGACGAGGCCTGAGTCGTCGAGGGCCCGGTCGGCGACCAAGATTCTTGACCGTCTCCGTCCCAGGCCATCGCAGGCCCGGCGAACGCCACCGGAATCGCCATGCCCGCAGCCTTCAGAATACGCTGCAGAGTTGGCGCGTGGGCGACAAGCTCCGCGATCCGCGTGAGCCCCAGCTTGGGCCCCGGCTTTGGCCCCAAGTGGATGGATCGCTTGGCTTCGGTCGAGGCCGAGACCTGGAAGGCCGCAGGGGAGGCGGCGCGTTGCCCATCAGGGAGGCGGTCCCTTGTCCTTGTTGTGCTCGACGGCGCTGACCTCCTCGACCCGATCCCGCGGATGGTCGGCTCCCCCGCGAATCCCCCGAGTTCACGCCGAGCTCCGTTTCCCTTTGCCGCTACGCTTCGCATCTGAGGCGACATTGTCGGACCTCTTCGACTTTCGTTTCGTCGCGATGCGAAACCTCGCGCGCTTTTCGCATGCGACTCTGATCGTCAATCCAGATGGACTGACGGAATCGAGGCAGAGTGGACCCGGCCAAGCGTCGCGACCTCGACGATCTGCGGGCACGCGGCGCACCATCATGCCCACGCGCTGGCTTTCGCCGGGCGCCGATTCCTCGCTGGAAGCGCTACCGGACGACCTCGGTAGCACACAGCGAAGCCATCGCGCGTCGGCGTACGACGTCCACGGCTCGAATCCTTGCTGAAGGAATGCGTATCGCTTCGATCGGCGCAAGCGCATCGCGGCCTGCACGATCGGAACGCTGTACCACGTCAAGAAACTGAGAGGCCGCTTCCGGCCCTCGCGGAGGTTTGATACGAGGACAGAAAATGTCCTGCGCTCGAACGTGGTCTACATCCTGCTTGGAACACAGCCAGCCATGAAACCATCCACATGTCCCGCGGCAGAAGAACCTCTTCCTTTGGGTCCACGCTCATCCAACCGGCTGGTCTCTCGCACACGCCATCACGCGCCGCTCCGGCTCCGGCTCCCAGCCCCGCTCCCAGCCCCGCTCCTGGCCACGCTCCTGGCCACACTCCTGCTGCCGGCTTGGTCGTGCGCCAACGACGAGCCGCGCACGACTTCGCCCGACAGTGGACTCATGGAGAACAATACCGGCAACCGGGATGCATGGGTCGACGATGCACACGGCGAAGACGCGTGGATTGGTGACGCGTGGCTCGATGATGCGTGGATCGATGATGCGGGCGTCGAAGCCGCGGACGCGACCACCACCTCCACGTCCGTTGCGATCGAACGCCCGGCCGTGACCCTCACCTTCGAAGAGATCTGCCCCGACGCCCCGCCCTGCGTCATCCGCGCCCATCTGACCGCACTTTCAAGTGATGTGGCCAAGGCGCGCCTAAGCTGTGCCGCTCAGGACGTATGCGATCCGGCTTCGGCCGGTTGGGAGCAGCTCAATCTCGATGGTCAGTGGGTCCGCATGCGGTCACCGCTTCCGGCCGCTTCTCTGACGGAAACGTCCGGCGAAAACACGTGGGCGGAAATGCTTTCGCCCGATCTCTACGGTTCGGTTCGAGCGATCGTCTGGTTTGCTGAAAGCGGAAGTCCCTTCGAGATTGCAAGCAACGTCGTGGAGCTCCCGATCTGCGGAACGCCCGCCACACCACCGTGCCTTACAGAGGGCGCCGCATGCCGACTCGCCCAAGACGGAGAGACGGGCGAATCGGGTGAAACCGTCGAAGCCGGACGATGTGGCGCGGGCCTAAGCTGCTGCTACCCCTGCGGCGTCCCGGGTTGCGAAGATGTGTGCGAGCCGACCTGCGATCCAAACTCGTCGACCGAGCCTTGCTTCAACGGTTGCACAGCGCACCCGTAGCGGAGACGAGGATTCGCGTCGTATGCCTCCTTGGCGACCGCCATGGGCCGGTCGGAATGGAGACGATCCAGCGTCGCGAGACCGCGGCGTAAGAGTGGATTCAACCCGTTCGGCGCTCTAGAGAGCGAGGCGCTCAATTTCCGTGGGTCACTCCGGCCGCGCCCGCGGCGTTCTTGGGTACGCGGGCGAAGCGGAGATACATGGCGATGCCGCTCCCAACGTTGACGCTGAGAATCAGCACGAGACCCACAACCAACGGCGTCTCTGCGAGTTCGGAGCTGGGCTTGGTGTTTGCTGCGAAGACAAGCTCGTTGACCAATCCGATGAAGACGAACGTTGTCGCGCCCAGCCACTCGATGGTTGAGGCAAGGTAGGCAAACGTAGCCTCTTTGCGTTCGGCTGCGAGCCAGTAGAGCTTGTTCGGCAGGTTGATGAGCGGATGCGGGACTCGCTTGAGCAAGAGCGGTCCGCCCAGGAAGACCAGCAACATGAGCACAGAGACGGCGGCGCTCAAAGCCGCAAAGCCTGACCGCGGCATCCAACCGTTCGGCTTGCCGCCGGCGCCGAAGTGCGACGCCATCGTGGTCGGGAGCTCTGGGTAGATTGAGGCGAAGCGAATCGCCACGCCGGCGAGGGCGGCGAGAAGAACCACGCGTGAGCTTCTCATTCGTGTGTATCCGTCTGTCCCGTTTCCATGCTTGCTTCCCGGTCGACCTTCACCGCCCGCCAACGCCGCTGGACCGCCCGTCGGCGCTCAGGTCGACGGGCTGAGTCCGACGGGCTGAGTCCGACGGGCTGAGGCCGAGTCGAACCTGCTGGCCCAGTTTGTCGCAACAGCGGGTGCAGGCGGGCGATAAGTTTGGTGTCTCGCTTCGGTGCCGACACGCATTGCAGACGAGGAGACGCCATGTCCGCGAAGCCCACAACTGATCTCCAGAGCAGTCCGCGCTGGCGCGGGCAGCGCAGGACCCCAGAAATCCTCGAGATCCCGTACATCCAAAGCCCGTATCTTCGCGGAAAAGCGGCGACCGTTGCGCGAACGCCCGGTGTTCTCCACCGCGCGGAGGCGCCTGATCTCTTCGACCAAGTCGCCATCGCCTACTGGCCGTCCATGAACGGGGCGGATCCCGCCGTGAGTTCGCTCACCCTCGGGATGCTCGTGAACGGAGGTGCGGGTTTCATCCACTGGGCCTTGACGAATTCTCGAGCCCAGGGGACCGCAAATTGGGCGGCTCGTGCGGCTTGGGCGAACAAGTGCGTCCCCTTCATGCGATACACCCGGCCCAACAGTCTAACCTATGTCGTGCTCGGCGCCTCGCTGGGGGCGCTCAAGGCGCTCGGTCTCTGGCCTGGTGCCGGGATGGCGGTTCGCCAGCTCCGCGCGGACAACAAGATCTCTCCTAAAGATGCCTTCCACCATCAGGCAGGGATGTTTGCCCGCTGGACGGTTGCCGGCGCCGCGGGGGCGGCGGCTGGTTCAGCGATATGGGGCAAACGTCCGCAATCGTTGTGCATCGCGCTCGCAGCTTTGGTTGCCGCGGATGTGGTGGGCGCAGGCGTCGACAAGGGCTGGCGGTGGTGCTCCAAGCTCGCTTCTTCACCTTCGCCTCAGAAGAAGCCGCCCTCCGCGACCTCAGCGCCGCCCTCCGCGACTTCAGCGCCGCCCTCCGCGACCTCAGCGCTGCCCTCAGCGACCGCAGCGCCGCCCTCCGCGAAGGCAGGGGGTACGACCAAGTGAGCACTGTCGCCGGTCCCATTCGCCTTTCGAGCGTCGCCAACCCCTATCTGCGTGGTCGAGCCGCCGCCGAAACGAACGACTCGGTGCTCGAGCGCGCCCAGGCTCCGGCGTTGTATGACCGGATCTCGCGCCGCCGTCTGATCGACGGAAGCCGGATGAGCTCGGTGGGGCTGGGCGTGTACTACGCGACGATTTTCGGTGCGCTGCAAGTCACCTTCTTGGCGTTCGAACGGGCACGCAGGGCCGTGCCGCTGAGTCGCGGTGCCCTGCTGGGCACTATGGCGGGGATTGCGGCGGTCTTGGGTGCCGCCGGAGGCTTGACCCGCGGGCTGAGCGTGGGCGCCGACTTGTTTCACGAGGGCCGAATCAACGCCAGCGAACTTCGAGGCTGCGCCGGAAGGGCGGCCGTAGCGGATGCCGCCGGGACGAGCGCGGCGGTTCTCACGATCATCGCGACGCTCCAAGCCCTTCGGAGAAGGCGATGGGTCTCGTGGCCGCCGGTGGAAGTCGCAGGCGCGACTTCACGTGTCTTTACGACGCCTCCACCGCTCCGCGCCCTGGAGGCGCACACGTCGTCTGCGCTTGCGCCGATCACACGCGGTTTCGTGAGCATCGAGGCGCTCCGGATCCCGCTTGCCGCAAAGGTGGGCATGGCCGCGGTTGCAGGTTTGCTTGCCGGCTATGCCGTGTCTACGGCCGTTGGTCTATTGCTCGAACCGAGAGCAAAGCCGTCTTCGCACCCCAAGGCATAGCACCCACGTCCACCGCTTGTTACTTGCTCTATTCGACGGGGCGTCTCGGTTCGCGGGCGCGCGTGCCGAGGTTGCCGTAGCGGTGGTAGTCGAAGCTTTCGCTTTGCTCCGTGACGTAGGCGAGGAGCTCGATTCGTCCCTCGACCAAGACGGGCGACTCGGCGACGTAGACTCCGCTTTCGCGCATTGCCTCTTTCACGATGCGTGGCGCGCGACCGGGGCCACCGTAGCGCACCCGGTCGGTTTGGCGAGCGCGGATCTTGTCGGCGAGTGTGGCGTCCGATTCTTCGACGAATTCGAGCCGGGCACCCCATCGATCCGTGAGTTGGTCGAGAAGGTCGACGGCGGGCGATTCCATCCCGGGCGGTGTGCTCAGGGTGATGTGGCATCCCATCGTCTTCGCGGCGGCGACGCGAGCGATGATGTCGAACGGTGTGTCGTCAGCGTGCACGCGCACCCGAAGGGCCCTCACGGGCCGGTATCGGCGGATGTTGTCTTGTCCGACGATTTTCACGTCGTCATGTTCGACGCCGAACTCCTTCGCAGACCAGTGGTCATAACGCTCGATCGCCCTGACGACCTTGGCGGCGTCGGACTGCGATACGATGGACGGATGCGCACCCAAGGGCAAAGTCTGGCGTAGTCGTTCGAGGTCGGCGTCACGGACGCGAGCGTCGCTGGGTTTCGACGTTGCCGACGGGCCAACGTTCGGTCGATCCACGAACCTCATGAGCGACGTGACGTAGTTCGGACCTCCCGCTTTGATGCCGGGGCCGAAAGAGGATTTGCCCACACCTCCGAACGGTTGTCGGAGAACGACCGCACCGGTCGTGACGCGGTTGATGTACAGGTTGCCGGCTCGAATGCAGGTGCGCCAGATCTCTTGTTCACGGTCGTCGAGGCTCTCGAGGCCGGCGGTTAGACCGTAGCCGGTTTGATTGGCCAGTTCGAGTGCGTGCAGGAGATCCTCCGCTCTCATCACCGCGAGCACGGGGCCAAAGAATTCCGTCATGTGGGTGTATGTTCCGGGCTTCACGTCCCACTTCACGCCGGGCGAGTAGAGGTTGGGGTTGCCGTCGACGCGCCTTGGGATCACCGCCCACGCTTCGCCGTGCTCGAGCTCCTTCAGAGCGCGGTCGAGGTCTCCGCTCGGCGGTGTGATCATCGGATTGACCTTGGTCGTGAGCGACCAGGCTGAACCAACGTGAAGACTCCGGACGGCATCGCACAGCGTTTCCTTGAATTTCGGATCGTCGTAGACCTCCGCCTCCAAGATGAGCAGAGATGTTGCTGAGCATTTCTGTCCGGCGTGACCGAACGCGGAATGAAGCACGTGCTTGATCGCTTGTTCGCGGTCTGACATGGCCGTGACGATCGTTGCGTTCTTCCCGCCCGTCTCGGCCATGAGGTGCATGTCGGGCTTCGCTTTCAGCATGCGAATGGCGGTTTCGGTTCCGCCGGTGAGGATCACTGCGTCGACGTCGGGCGACGCAACGAGCGTTGCGCCGACGGTCGCACCGGGGCACGGTAAGAGTTGGAGTGCCTCTCGTGGGACGCCCATCCTCCAAAAACAGTCGACGAGGATGTGTGCGATCAGCACGGTCGGGGAGGCGGGTTTGAGGATCACGGTGTTTCCGGCCGCGAGTGCGGCCGCAATACCGCCGCACGGGATCGCGATCGGGAAGTTCCAGGGTGGAACGACAACCACGACACCGAGCGGCGCGGCGTCGATGGTCTCGAGCGCGTGAAATGTTCGGACAGAGGCTGCGTAGAACTCGACGAAGTCAATTGCCTCGGAGACTTCGACGTCCGACTCGGCGAGCACTTTGCCGCCGTTTGCGAGCGCGGCGCCCATGAGCTCTCCCCGG
Source organism: Deltaproteobacteria bacterium (assembly GCA_016713425.1). GTDB lineage: Bacteria > Myxococcota > Kuafuiibacteriia > Kuafuiibacteriales > Kuafuiibacteriaceae > JADJPE01. The sequence continues at coordinate 1,917,344 of JADJPE010000005.1, forward strand.
CATCTTCGGAGTTCCTCGGCCACTTTGCTCAAGATCGCTGCGCGCTCTCGAAGGCCGAGCGTTCGCCAGCCGGCTGGATCCTCGCGCGCGCACCGAAGAGCGCGGGCGAGATCGGCTTCGTTGGCCTCGCGGTAGTGCCCAACGACGACTCCCGGCCGTGAAGGGTCGAGGCACGCGCGTCGGGTGCGGTCGCCCTCGATGATCTCTCCGGCCACGATGAGCGGAATCTCGAGGCCGGCGTCGCCCACGCGATCGCGCCATCGCCCGAGGATGTCTTCGGCCCATAGCACGTTCTGCTCGAGTGCAAAGTCGGTGTTCGGCTCATTGACGAACATCTCAAGCCCAGGAAGCGGTACCTCGCGCTGAGGGTCGCCGGTTGCTCCGGCGCCACCTGGCGGATGATCGGACGCCGATCCTGGTTCGGACCTTGATTCGGATCTCGACTCGCCCTCCGCGGCGACGCTTCTTGATTCCCGACGGTCCTGGGTTCGACGCGGGCCGGCCGGCAGCGATGCGATCTGATCGAAGCAATCCAGGAAGGCGGCTTCGAGTCGGGTCCAGTCGGGCCCACCGGCACGCAACTTGAACGCGTGTCGCAGAAAGTTGTCGGGGCCCGTGTTCTCGTCGAGGCGGCGAACGAGATAGCCGATCGCGTTGACGAAGTCTTCCCGGGTCGTGGCCGGCGCGTAAAGGAGAAGGTCGCTTTCGATCTCGTCGAGCGCGCGCCGCTGATGGTTGGCCATGCCTTCGAGCATCTCGAGCTGTACGCAATCCGTGACTTCGGCCTTCACCGCGAGCGTCAGCGCGTAGGCGAGATCGAACAAGTTGTGCGAGCCGACGCCGATGTGCACCGAGCGGATGTTCTCCGGCGCGAGTGCGGTATGGAGCATGCGCTTGTAGTTCGCGTCGGTGTGCGACTTGACCTGGAAGGGCGCCTGAGGCCACCCGGCCATCGAGGCTTCGACGCGCTCCATCTCCATGTTGGCGCCCTTGACGATGCGTATCGTGATCGGTGAACCGCCTCGGCTCGTGCGCTCACGAGCCCATGCATTGATGCGCTGCTGCGCCTGATAGGCGTCTGGCAAGTAGGCTTGCAGCGCGATTCCCGCGTTGACTCGGTCGAGGCCAGGACGGCTGAGTGCGTTGAAGAATGCCTCGACAGTGATCCATAGATCTCGGTACTCCTCCATATCGAGGTAGACGAGCTTGGGGACTGTTGTGCCGTCCGCGCGGGTGAAGCGTTCCTTGGCCGCTGCGCGATAGAGTAGCTCGAGCCGATCCGACAGCACGTCGATCGTGTGTCGACGGGCCAAGGCGGAGATCTGCGAATAGATCGTGGAGATCTTGACGGAGATGACCTCGATGTACGGCTTTTGAAGTGCCTCGAGATAGGTCGTGAGCCGACGTTGCGCGTCATCCTCCCCCAGCAGTGCTTCGCCAAGATAGTTGACGTTCATTCGGATGCCACCCTGGCGCCGTCGCTCTAGATGTTTCGCGAGGAGCTCCGGTTCGGCCGGCAAGACGACGTTGGCTGTTTCTTCGCGCATCTTCTCCTTCACGAGTGGGATGGCGACGCCTGGGAGGTAGCTCCCAAACGACTGAAACCCCTTGAGCAGGGCGCGCTCCATCCCGCTGAAGAAACGCGGGACACCTTGGATGTCGAGGATATGGATGAGCTGATCCGCTGAACGCCCAGCGGCGCGAGATCTGAAAGCCTGATCGGTCATCTGGGTCAGCGTGGCCTTGTCCTCGGGATTCGCCATCATGCGCTCAAGCTCGCGCTGCTGCCGGCGCTCCTGAGGAGACTGAAGCTCCGCGGCCCGTGTCTGAAGAACGCGCGCCAGCTTCATGGCCACGATGCGCTCGACGCCGTGCCGAACCTCGAGATCGACCCTTCGCTGGAGGTCTGATTCGCTGGCCCGATCGGGGTTCGGATGGACGACTGGATGGACGACTGGATGGACGACTGGATGGACGACTGGATGGGCGTTCGGATCGGCTTCCGGATCGGCCTTCTCTCGATCGTGACCGCCGGCGGCGCGCACCTCGTGCTCGAAAGTCGCGACAAGGCTCTTGAGGCTCTTTGGGCTCACGCGCGGCAACGTGGCCCACCGGCAAACTGGCCGCAATCGGCGAAATGAGGCACTTAGGCCGTCGACGGCGACCCATAGAATACCCTTATAGCAAATGAATCGCTCGCCGCCTCGAGTCAGCGCCGCGCGCTCCGTGTGTCGGGTCCGATTCGACACCGGCGAGCAACCGTTCGTCGGTGGTTCGACAGTCGCAGGCGTCTGTCTGCGTCCGCGCTCTCGGAACCCTTCGCCGAACCAGGGCGCTGCTGTTGGACCGCATCTTGCGATGCTTGGGTGGGTGCTGCTTCTCGCTTCGTGGGCGGCCCGCGACTCGCGGGCTCGCCGCACCCGCGTTTTGGGCCTCTGGGTCGGCCTGCTTGCATCGGCCTGTGGTGGCGGCGGCCCGTCTCAGGACCTCCTCCCCGCGTCCAGCATCGCGCTGACACCGGCGTCGCTCGACTTCGGAGATCTCGGGTTCGGCGAAGAGGTCCGACGTCAGATTACGATGAAGAACCTCGGCGATGAGCCTCTGAGCATTTGCCTGCCGCTCCTCGCGAGCGACACGTGTCCGGCGCCGAGCACGATCGGACCTTCCGAGCTTGGCCTGGCGTGGCCCACCTCCGACATGACGTGGACGCTGGGCGGCGGCGAGACATCGACCTTCACCATCGGATTCACACCATCGGTCGCCGGGGCCGTGACCGGGAAGCTCGTGCTGCGCCATCATCCTTCGGTCGGAAATCGCGCGATGACGAGCCTCGGCGGGCAAGTCAGCTTGCCTGTTTCGGCGTCGGTCAGTCGACCGAAACTCACGTTGTCCGAGTCTGAGACGTCTGCCATCGACTTTGGTCTCGCTGCGGTTGGCTTCGAGAAGACCAAGACGTTGGTTCTCACCAATGCCACGACCCCTTCGGCGAAGCTGGCTATTCGCTTTGTCGCCGATCCGGCCGCGATCTTTGGTGTTCGCACCGCAGATGGCACGAATCTCGATTCGACTTCGTCGGTCGAGCTCGCGGCCGGTGAACAGACGTCGGTGACGCTTTGGTTCAGGCCTCAGGCCGTGGGCAAGGGGGAAGAGAACGAAGGGCGGCTTCAGGTCTTGGCGTGCTCGAGCGACGCGTGCACGACCACTCTCGAGCTCAAGGGCGAAGGCATACTTCCAGAAGGTTCCATCGATGGGAACGGAACCGCCGACTTCGGAGACCACGACGTCGGTGTTGCCAAGGAGATCGACCTCACCGTGCGGAGCACGGGCGCCGCGCCCCTAACCGTAACCGGCGTGGTCTTTGATGCCGCCGGTCAGGGACTCTTCGCGGCCGAGGGCAACACATTCCCGAAGGAGATCGCCGCTGGGACGAGTGCTACGATTCGCGTCCAACACCTCGGCCGAACCCCGGGCGAGGATCAAGCCCAGCTGACGCTCGACTCGAACGCGGCCAACCAACTCAAAGTTACGCTGGTCGCCCATTCACATGGCCCCAACATCGAGACATCGCCGGCGGCGTTGGACTTCGAAGCCGTGAACCCGAACTTAGGCATTCCAAAGAAGCTGATGGTCACGATTCGCAATCAGGGGGACCGTCAACTCCAGCTCAGCGCGATCGACGTCAGCGGCGCCGGATATTCGCTTTCTCCGGCACCGTCGCTTGGTCCCCTCGAGCCTGGTCAGACGCGAGCGGTCACCGTCGCCTTCTTGCCCTCCTCACCGGATGTGCAGGGACCTCAGCTTGGCGCCTTGACCATTCGGTCGAACGACTTCGACGCGCCCACCCTCGAGGTTCCGTTGCTTGGGTTTAGTGGCACGCCGACCGGGTGCTCGATGGTGGCTACGCCCGTCGATCTCGACTTTGGCGCGGTGGCTCCGGGAACGACGAGCTACCTCGTCGTCGAAGCACGAAATCTCGGTGCCCAAGCCTGCGACGTTGGACGCGTGGCGCTCGATGGTTCCGGCTCCGAGTTCTCCCTCACCGAGAATTATGGCGGCTTCTCGCTCATGCCCGGAGCGCGTGCGCACTTCGTCGCGGCCTATACGCCTTCGAACAGCGGGGCCGACAGCGCGACGCTCCGATTCCTCGTGACGTCGGGCGGTGCAGAGCTGGCGGCGGTGAACATCGTGGGCACTGGATTCGACCCCGGCCTCAGAGCCTTACCAACCATCCTTGACGCCGGCATTGCCAACGTCGGTTGCTTTGCGCCCACCGCGACCCTCCGGCTCTTCAATGGGTCGACTGGCTGGATGCGCGTCGCCAGCGTTTACTTGGATGCCTACGCGTCCGACGCGTTCGAACCCTCGTTCGGGCCCAGCCGATCAGTGGAGATCGACGGGGGCCAGTTCGCCGACTTCAACTTCCGCTACGCGCCCAAGGGCGAAGGCGATGACACCAGCGTCATCTATGCGGACATCGAAGGATGTCCAGGATGCGGAGCAGGCGGAAAGACGAGACTGGCGATTCCGATCTTCGGGTCCGGCATCGCCGCGGGCGAGACTGTCGCCGAGAGCTTCACAGTGAGCAAAGCCGAGAGAATCGACATCCTCTTCGTGATTGAATTTACCAATCGGATGTATTCCGAGCGGCTCTTGCTCACGGAGGCGTTTCCGGCGTTCCTCGCCCAACTTCGTAGCCTTGGCGTCGATTTCCGGATCGCGGTCGCGAGCACCTATCCAAACGCGGCTCAGAATCCGGTAGGTGGGTCGGTTACGATCACGCCGAGCACGCCGGACGCAGACGCTCACGCGCTCTTCAGAGAGTGGTTGGCGGTGGAGTCGTCGGATGCAAGTACTTTCGGGACGTCAGGTTCGGGACTCAGGCGGGCGCTGGATACGGCCAGATCCGTCGGGCGTTCGGCCATTGTTCGACCCGACGCCCGTCTTGCGATCGTGTTCATGAGCGAAGGCGAGGGGGGAGGCGATACCTACGCTGATCCCAAGATCGACGAGCTTCGAAAGCTCAAGGATACCCGCGGACGAAACACGACCATCAGCGCCATCGTCGCGACCGATGCCGCCACCGGCGAATGCGATGAATCGGAAGCATCGACGAATCGCACGCTCTACGGAAAGTACGCGCCGACGTTCATCCAGATGGCGGAGAAGTCGGGCGGTGTCGCGATCTCCATCTGCGGCGAATCGAGCACGCAGTTTGGCTACGCGCCCAGCATGCCGCTCTTGGCGAAGTTCGCGGCTGGCTTGACGCTGCGATTTCCGCTCCGGGGTCAGACGTCGGCAGGGGCTCGACCCACCGTGCGCGTAACCGAACCTTCGAATTCTACGTCCACCCCATCGTTCACGCACGACGCGGCGGACGGGAGTATCTTGGTTTCGAAGAACACGTATCCATCGTTCGGAAGTCGGATCGATGTCGAGTACGAAGCGGCGTGTATCTCCAACGCCCATTGAGACAGCCGAGCCTCCGACGTCGCATGGACACGAGACGACCGACGCCTTCTCTACTCGACCGTGAACCGAATCAAGACCTCATCTTTCGCCAAGGGGCGCTCGCTGTCTCTCGTGATCGCGTAGCGGCCGCGCCGGGCTAGGTTGTCGATCAATGACATCAGATGACTTCTCGGGATCCGGGCAATGAACTCTCCGTTCGATGACGAAATCATCGAACCTTCGACGCGTTGCACGACGTCGATGATCTGCGATCTCGCCTTTGCGGCGCCGATCCCGAGCGCAGTCATCGTGAGATCCGTCGGTGAGTCGGCGGCCGGGGATCGCGGGAAGAAATCCGATGGGTCGTGGGGGCGGGTGCTTCCGGTCGCGTTCGCGCGCGTATCGGTGGTGCGCGGATTGGCGGTGCGATTCTCGGTCGCGCCCGCGCCTCCGATCTGAAGCGTTGCTCGATCGCCGCCTGAGCCCGAGCTACGCAGATCTCTCTGGATCAGGATGCCGACAAAAAGAGCGACGAGCGCGGCCGTGGCGAAGCCGAGACCGAACGCGCCCGCGACGCGATGGCGCGATCTGGCGTGGCCGAGAAGACGATCGAGCTTGAATCCTAGACCGGTGGGCGCGCGCTGCCGATCCTGCGCGGTGCTGAGGACACGTTCGACGAAGCCAGCGGGCGCCTCTTCGGTTGACCATGCCTCGATGTGCGCGTCGACGGCCTTCAGCGCACGTCCCTGGGCTCGACACGGCGCGCACATCTCGAGGTGAGACTCGAGCCATGCCGCTTCCCACATCGAGAGTCCATATCGGGCATCGATCTGCTCGTTCATCAGGCGTTCTGCGACGCGATGAGGCCACACGGTCGCTTCGATGCGTAAGAAAATGTTCATTTGAGTAACTCCGAGAGTTCTTGAGCCAGCGCTGAACGACCGCGGTGAATGCGGCTCTTGACGGTACCAATGGCTAAGCCGGTGACCTCCGAGATCTCCTCGTAAGACAGGTCATCGACGTGGCGCAGGAGGAGTACGACCCGTTGCTCGGTGCCAAGCTTTTCGATGGCGGCCCGGATCGCGCGCATCCGTTCGTCGACTTCGATCGCACGATCCGGCATCACGGCGTCGCTTCCGTCGTCGGGTCTGAGAAGCGGCTCGGGCGTTTGTTCGAAGCTCTGCGCACGTCGCCTTCCACGTCGATCGAGGTATTTGATGCGATTCAGTGTGTGGTTCTTCGCGATCCGCATCAGCCAAGTCGTGAATCTCGACTCACCGCGAAAGCTGTCGGCGTGATCGTGGAGTGCCATGAAGACTTCCTGCGCGACGTCCTCGGCCTCGCTGCGGTCCTGAAGGAGACGAAAGCAGAAGCTGTACACACGGTGTTGGTGTTGCTCGACCAATGTTCGAAAGGCGGCTCGATCACCGCGCGCGACTCTTCGACACAGGGAGATGTCGACGTCGTCGCGGTCACCATCGCGGTCACGGTCACGAGCGCGATCAGGGTCAGGTACAGCGCCGGCATTCGTGTCGAGCGCGCGCTTCCGCTCGCGGGCTCGAACACGAGCGTCTTCGTGTTCTGCGCGTTCTGCGTGTTCTTCGGCCTCGCGCTTGTTTTCGCGCGGCGCAGTCTGGGCGGACGGTGCATCTCCGACGGTGCTCACCGCCGAGGCCAGGTTGGGGGGGCCGCGATTGGGCATACGTACGGTGAGCACCACCTTAGCAGACAACATCTCTTTGGTGGGAGTTCCTCGCCTGATTTCCTCTGTGAGATACAGTAGTTGCGCTCGGCGACCGCCGCCGCCGAGGTCGTCCATGTACGCCTGTGTCTGAGCCTCGACCGCCCAAACGCGTGAGAAATTCAGTGGACTTTGCGTGCGATTGACCGAGCTCCGGGTCGGACGACATCGTCGGGCGCATGGATGCTCGACCACCGGTGCATGTCGCCAAGGTGAAGGGCGTCGTGCGCGAACGTCTTCTTCCCATGGCCGCGGTTGTCGTTGTTTTTCTTGTTCTGACTTTGGTTCTTGCTGCCGGTTGTGGTCGGCAGGTCGATACGCTCGGAAGGGTCGAGGGCGAGCTGTTCGCGGCCGACGTTCTCGATTTCGGTGAAGTGCAGATTGGGCTCGCGAGCGTTCGTGAGCTTGAGCTCGAGAATCGAGGCAACGGCGTCGTGGCGATTCAGGCCTTCGAGCGAGGGGCCTTCTTCCAGGGCGACGACTACAGCTTCGAGATCGACGAGACTTCGGTGGCGATCGCGCCTGGAAAGAAGCGACCGATCGCGGTTCAGTTCTTTGCCTCGCGCGCGCATGAGGAGCGGATCGAGACCACGCTTCGAATGGTTATCGAGGATCCGACTTCGGGTTCGTCGGAGGGGAAGACGTTCACCGTGACATTGAGAGCTCAACCGGTATCGAGTGGGCTTCGCGTCGAACCAGAGGTGGTCGACTTTGGCGCGGTGCTCGAAGGTGCCTCCAAGTGGGTCGACGTTCGCGTAACGAACGAACTCTCGGTACCGACGGGTGTCTTCACGCGCCTCGACAGCCGAGGTGGCGCCGACTTGCGTTCCATCAGCGGTGCGGGTCGGTTCGAGCTCACGACGCCCTTCGACCGCGACACTGGGAGTCTCTTGCCGGAAGGAGAGCTCTTGGCGCCCAACGCGTCGCTGACGGTTCGACTTGGGTTCTTGGCCGAGGTCGGACCGAGCGAGGGGGTGGTCGACCAGGGAGAGTGGACGATCGCCAACTGCGCCTATGGACCTTGCGAGCGGCGCGTGGATCTCGAGGCGACGAGTGTTCGTCTTGCGCTCGTGTGCACGCCGGATCGGATCGATTTTGGAGCTGTGAGTCCGGGCATTCGGGCTTCGCGAACGGTCGAATGCAAGAACATCTCGAACCATGCGATCACGATTCTTCGTTCCGCGTTGTCGGTCGACGGAGACGCTGAATTCGAGCTCGAGGTCGGTGACCCCGACCGAACGTCGCTCGATGCGGGCGAGAGCATTGCGATGCGCGTCTGGTTCGTGCCGTCGGAGGCGACGATCGGGCAACATCCCGAGAGCAAGCTCGAAGTGCTCGCTCGAAACCACCTCATTGGCCGGGACATCGGCCCGGTTCTGATTCCATTGGCTGGGCGTGTGGGCGGACCTGAGATCGCGGTGGCCCCGCGTGCACTCTCTTTTGGGCGGGTGGCCATCGGCACGCGCGCCAGGCGTCGTCTTCTCATTCAAAACACGGGATTCGACGAACTGGTCGTGACGGACATCCAGGTCGACACGGCCACGACCGGCGTCTTCAGCGGTCGAGGGACAGCGCTTGCGCTCGTGCCGGGTCAGAGCGAGATCGTCGAGGTGACCTTCGAGCCCAACGAGACGGGGCGCGTGGTGTCGGCGGTCGTCATCACGAGCAATGACCAGGATGAGCCGAAGATCGTGGTCCCGGTAACGGGTGAGGGCATTTCGCTTCCGCCGTGTGCATACCGCATTGCGCCGTCGGAGTTGAATTTCGGGATCGTACAGGTCCTGCGCGCGACGACCCAGGCGTTTCGGGTGGAGAACATCGGACACGACGACTGCCTTCTCAACAACCTCGAGATCGTCCCCGGGTCTTCGAGTGCATTTTCTTTGTTTGATGGCGAGGTGCAGTCGACGATCATTGCGCCCCAGGAGGCGATCACCGTGTTGGTCGAGTACCGGCCGTACAAGGCGGACGCCGACGACGGTGGCGTGAGCTTCTACATCTCCGATCCTGAGAACTCCGCGCCGACGGTGCCGCTGGTGGGCGCAGGCTCGGACTCTGCGCTCTTGATTACGCCCAACGAGGTCGACTTCGGTAAGGTCGGTGTCGCCTGTGCTCCGCACGAACGATCGATCACGATCTACAATACGGGCGCGGGGTCGACGACGATCGATCGGATCGTCGTCGCGCCGTCGGTGACGCCTGAGTTTCGGCTCCACGATCTTCCGCCTGGTCTTCCCGCGCCGCCGGGTGTCGGCGCGGCCGTCGTACCTGGGCAGTCCTTGACGTTCTCCGTGAGCTACGAGGCCGCGCAAGCGGGTGTCGATGCCGGCACGTTTCAGGTTTGGGAGCGCGGCCAGACTCAGCCTTACGTCATTCCACTCCTCGGTGAAGGGGCGCCGGATCCGGTCAACGAAGACGTCTTCACGCAGCTCGAGTCGCCCCTCGTCGACATCCTCTTCGTGATCGACAATTCCTGCTCGATGCAGGAAGAGCAGGTGAGCCTCACCGAGAATTTCTCGAGCTTCATGCGATTCGCGGAGGCGCATCGGCTCGATTACCAGATCGCCGTCGTGTCCACCGATGTTGACGGAAGCTTCTCGGCCGCATGTCCGCAGCCGCTGGTCGCCGAGCGGCCGGGGCGACAGGCGATGGGGGCGTGCGGCTATTTCGCGGATGGAACGGGCGCCGGCGTGGCCTCTCCTTCGAGCGACCCGAACTGGCGCATCATCGCACCCGACGAATATCCGTCTCCTGATGTGGCGTTCAATGCCGTCGCGACCCAAGGGATCGCGGGTTCGGGCAGCGAGAAGGGGCTCCAGGCGGCGTATCAGGCGCTTTCGAGCCCGTTGATCACCGGTTGGAACGGCGGATTCCTGCGCCCCGAGGCGTATTTGGCGCTGATCTTCGTGTCGGACGAAGAGGATCAGTCGACCAATCCGGTGGATTTCTACGTGAACTACTTTCGAGCCATCAAGGGTGTTCGCAACGCCAATCGATTCAGTGCATCCGCCATCGTAGGACCGGTCGACGATCCGTTCTGCGCTTCCACCGCCGATCCAGGCCGTCGATACGTCGAGCTGGCGCGTGAAACGGGCGGGGTCCATGATTCCATCTGCACGAAGAATTGGGCGGCCTCGCTTGAGAACCTTGGACAGTCGGCGTTTGGGTACAAGACGAGCTTCTTCTTGAGCAACGAGCCACTCGTCGCCAGCATCGAGGTGTCGCTCGATGGTCGAGTGATCGATGAGACCGCGCAATCAGGCCAGAAGCGGTGGTCGTATGAGCCCGACCTCAACGCGATCCGCTTCGAGCCCCTCGCGATTCCTGAGCCTGGATCGCGGATCGCAATCCGATATCGAGCCGAGTGCCGCTAGAGCGCCGAGTACCGCCAGCGCCGACGGCCTGTCGTCGACCGCGGTGGCCGATTCTTCGATAGCCTGGTCGGTGACGGGCCAGGTATGGAGACGGGATGAAGATGCGCCCCCTGTTGGGCGGGGTCGCGCTGGCGACCCTCGTCGGCGTGGCCTTTGGATCGCCCGTGAACGCCCAGGTGCCTTACCTGGTGACCCACTCGTTGGGGTCGTGGACGCCGCTGTCCGGTGGGTCTCTCAACGTTCCGGTCGCTTATTCGTCGTTCCCGGCTTGGGATGAAGGCGCCGTCGGGATCCAAATTCCTTTCGAATTTCAGTATTTTGGCGATCGCGTCACCACGATCTACGCCTTCACCAACGGTTTTGCGAGCTTCGATCCGCCGCCGAGCGGCGGCAGCGTGCTGCGGCCGCCGAGCGTGGTCCCGAGCCGGTCGAACCTCGTGCACAACTTCATCGGGATCATGTGGCAAGACCTCGACGGGGGCCCCGATGATGCGCCGGTCGGGCAGATTCGCTCTGTTGTCTCCGGTTCGCCGGGGTCGCGGGTGATGACGGTCCAGTGGTCGGGCTTCCTCCGGTTTGGGGTCGTCGGGTCGGCGGCGAGTTTTCAGGTGCGGCTGTTTGAGACCTCGAACCGTATCGATGTCGTGATGGGGCCCAACGCGCTCGTCGCCAACGCCGTAAGCGCGGTCGAGAACGGCGATGGCACCGAGGGCTTCGATCTCTTCTCGCGTTCGGACACTTGCGATGCGACGTGTGCTTGTGCCCCCGGGGCTTGCGATTCCGCGCATTGGCAGCCGCCGGGTCGCACGGTGACGTTGACACTTCCCGAAGGCGCGGAACTGCTTGGGCAAGTCGAAGGCCCCTCTGGCGTCTTCCCTGGGACATCGTTCGATGTGCGTCTGACGGTGAAGAACGTCGGGCAGAAGAGTGCGCCTTCTTTCGTCTCTCGCCTTTACCTGACCGATGCCCCGGGGCCTGCGCTCGGAACTCCAGTTCATGATTTCGGGGTCGTCGAGACGCTGGGGCTCGACGCCTCGTCGTCGACGAGCGTCACGCGTCGCTTCACGATGCCGGCCAGCGTGGGCACGGGCGTGTTCTATCTCGCGTACGTCGTCGACGACGACGACGATGTAGCGGAAGCGACAGACGCGAACAACGTTGCTTTTGGCGGTCCGCTTCTGACGGCGCCTGACCTGGTCGGATCGCTGGTCGTGCCCGCGACGTCGGGTCCCGGGGAGACGTTGGATGTCGTGCTCGATCTGCGTTCGACGGGGGCTCCGGTTTCGACGCCGGTTGCTCTGGTCGCTTACTTCTCGGAGGACCGAGCGCTCGACACCCAAGACCTCCCGGCCGGGCCAATCGATCCCGTTGTTCTGGCCGATGGGTTTTCGACGGCGGCGCACCTTCCGATCGTGGTTCCGGCGTCTTTGGCCTCGAGCGCCGGGCCCATCTATCTGATCGTCGAGATCGATCCCGACGATCGCGTCGACGAGGTCGACGACACGAACAACCTGGCCGTCTCGGAGAGCGGCATCACGATCACGCGTGCAGACTTAACCGTGGATGCGTTCGACGCGGGTCCGCTTGCCTTCGCAGGCCATCCCTATCCGGTGTCTATGACGATCTCGAACACCGGGGGCGCCAGCGCGAGCGACGTGTACGTGTGCTTGATGGCCTCGGAATCAATCCTCATCAACACGTTCTCCGATGCGTGCATGGCCAAGGTCGGCCCGATTCGACTTGCACCGGCGTCCACTGCGCGTCTCGTTGTCCAACCGACGGTGACTTTGGCGGCGACGTGCAATGCCGTCGCGCCGGAGCTTGGCGATTTCTTCGTGGCGGCGGTGGTTGATTGCGATGATCGCGTCGAGGAGGCGGTCGAGACCAACAACGTGCTTCGTCGCGCGGATGCCATCACGATCCGTCAGCCGGCGCCTGATTTCGTACCGGTCGACATCGAGACCTCTTCGGTGACGGCGACCGGGGAGACGTTGCCGGTGCAGGTGCGGATCGCGAATTTGGGCAATGTCGCCGGGGCGACGAAGATTCGGCTCGTGTTGTCCGACAATCCTGGCGTTTCGAAGAGCGACGTGTTGCTCGACGCGCCGAGCGAGGTCTTCTCTCTGTCCCCACCTGAGGAGGGATCCTATCGAGCTTGGGCAGAGGTCCCGGCTTCGTTGCCGTCCGGCGTCTACTATGCGGGTGTTTTGGTGGATCCGGAGGACGAAGTCGCGGAGATCTACGAAGACAACAACAGCCTTGCGGTGGGCCCGATCATCGTGGAAGGCAACGGGCTCGCGATCGTATCGCCGCCGCCACCGCCGGCTCTGATCGATGTCCCATATACACGCGGCTTCGCGGCGGTCGGTGGGCTAGCGGCCTATGCATGGTCGGTCGAATGGCTCGACGGTGCGGCGCCCGCCGGCATCACGTTCGACGCCGTACGCGCTGAGCTTCGCGGCACGGCCGAGGCGACCGCGGTGGGACGCCATCGTCTGCGCGTGCGGGTTGCGTCGGGTCCGCTGGTCACGGAAGTCGACTATGCGTTCGTGGTTATGGCACCGACGGTCGATCTCTCGGTTGTGTCCTCGATGCTGCCTCCGGCGCTCGCTGGCGAGACCTATCGCGTCGAATTGGTCGCCGTCGGCGGAGTGCCCCCATACACGTGGCGGCTCACGAACGATGCGAGCTCAGGTTCAGGTTCTAGCTCGGGTTCGGGTTCGGGTTCGGGTTCGGGTTCGGGTTCGGGTTCGGGTTCGAGCGGCGGTGTGAGCACGACGCTTCCGGTTGGGCTTGGTCTTTCCGTCGAAGGTTTGCTGGCGGGCGAGCCTCAGCTCGCGAATGCCTATCTCTTCTCGGTGACCGTCGAAGATCAGCTTGGTCTCACGGCGACGGGCGTATTGTCGCTCGACGTGGTCGAAGCCTCGGCGTCGATGACCATCGAGACCGCAGACGTGGCCGACGCGATGGTTGGGCAGCCTTATACGATAGTCTTTCGTGTCTCGGCGGGAACGCCGCCATATCGATGGAGCCTCGAAGGCGGACCGATTCCGGGTCTCGTCTTTGGTGAGGAGAACGGACAGCTCACGGGAACGCCGACCGTTGCCGGAACCTATCCGATCATTGTGCAAGCGACCGATAGCCGCGGCCTATTCGACCGCAACGCTTACGTTCTCGACATCATCGAAGAAGGTGCGCTCCGGATTGTGCTTCCCGACAATGGTCGGGGCGCTCTTCCGTCGGGCCGCGTCGGCATGCCCTACGTTGCTGGGGACGGCCAACCCGTCCGCCTGACCGCGACGTCGAACGGCTCAGCAGCGGACCGGACGTGGTCTCTCGTCGGCGGTCTTCTTCCGAAGGGCCTCGAGCTCGAGCGTTCGACGGGTTTGCTTCAGGGAACGCCGACCGAAGCGGGTGCGACGGCCTTCATCGTGGAGGTGAGAGATGCGCGAAACGACGTCGCACGCGCGACGCTGGTCATCCAGATCGAAGATGGGACATCCGCCTCCGGATCGGAACCGCCCTCCTCCGGGTGCAGTTGTCGAGCGGTGAGCTCACCCCGGCCACTCGAAAGGGATGCGCGTTCCGCTTCCGGCCCCTCCGACCTCCTGTGGGTTGGTTTGCTCTACGCATCCGTCGTGCTGTTCAGAAGCATCCGTGGCGAACGAGATACCAGAGTCGCCCGATCCATTCGTAAAACGCGTAATGAGTCTCGCTGATTGCACCCATGGATGGGATCCAAGCACTCAGCGAAAAGACCTCCATCGATTGATTCGAATATGAGGTGGGTGCGGGGAGCACCTTGATGCCCTGCGCTTCGAACGCGGCGCGCGCGCGCGGTTCATGAATGGCGCTCGTAACCAGGATGACAGACTCAACCTGGTGGTCGTGAAGGTACGCGGCGCTGTTTATGGCGTTCTGCCAGGTCGTGCGGCTCGTGCGCTCGATCCAGACCTTCGTTGGGTCGACCTGATATTCCTCAGTCAAGATCGCGGCCATCGTATCGGCTTCGGCCCGGCGGCCTCCGAATGAGCCGCCGGATGCCAGGATCGGCAGCCCTGTCATGCGATGGACGCGAAAAGCGTAGCGTACCCGCGCCAGACTCCGATCATGCAGCGTCGGCTGACCTTCGTCCGGGTGCCCATATTCGGGCGCGTATCTGCGGTAACCTCCGCCCAGCACGACGATGGCGCCTGGTTTGACCTCCTCGACCATGTGCATGGTGACCGGCGGATAGATCTCCAGCGTTCGGCTCAAGCCCATACCCACGATGGGCATCGCAAAGACCAGATTGACAAGCAGCGAGGCGAGCAGCGCTCGGATACTGAATCTTGGCCATCGGCGCGCAAGAAGAACTGCGGCCAGTCCGAAGAGCAAAAGAGACACCGGCGGTAGGATCAAGTTCTTCACGTGTGTTGGGCCGGCGTCAGCAGCGCCTAGGCGCGCGAAGCCTAAGACAAGGTGCGCTCATCGTCGAGCCTCCATGTGGGGGTCGAGCGGCGACTGGCGGTGATTCTGCGAACAGACGCGACGGCGTAACCTCGCATCTTTCCTACCGAACCCGCTATCAATGAGGGCGCGTGGATCACGCCTCTCGCCGCCCATTTGTGCTTCGCACGTCTCGTTTGCGTGCTCGGCGCGCGCCGTTGTTGTTCGCACTCGGCGGAATCTCGTGGGCGATGGCGATGTCCTCCGCGTCTCCCGCGTCTCCCGTGTCTCCCGCGTCCTCCGCATCCTCCGTGTTGGCGCCGACGGACTTCGTTCCCTATCAGGTCACGCGAGAAAGCAGTGTCTACGCGCATCTTCCGGATACGGCGATCGAAGTCGATCCCGGTCTCGGAGACGGTGGGTCGTTGCGCGTCGACCTGCCGTTCGACTTCTTTCTCTTTGGAGTCCCGCATCGTACCGTCTACATCAACGCGAACGGCTTCATCTCGATGACGGCCCTCGCTGAACACGCCCAGGTCCATGTTCCGCCCGCGAGGACGCCCCACGTGGGCGCTCCGGCTGGCTTCGTGGCGCCGCTTTGGGCCGATTGGTGCGCAAGCAGGACGGAAAGTGGGCAATGCGCTTCGTCCGGCAGCGCCCATCAAGGCGTCTTCTATGACTTGGGTGGTGAACCTGGGCGCCGTCACCTCCGCGTTGAATGGCGAGGCGTGCGTCTTTACCAACACGATGAGGTTCCGGGGTCGGCAGATTTCAGTGCAACGCTCTATGAGGGGCTCGCGTCTCAGATCGACTTCGACTACGGAACCTTCGTTCCCGGCGAGGGCGGCTCCGGAACCGGTGATTTCGCGGCGCGCATGGGTGTGGAGTCTTCGGACGAACAAGTCGGCTTCTGGGCCTCGCCCTGTGCTGACTACGCGGCCTGCACCGAGAGCGACGTTGCGTTGCTGTCCGGACAGCGCATACGTCTCGTCGCGGACGCGGGGCCCGACGTGGGTATCGACACGGTTGTCCTCGATCCCATCATCTATCCGGGAACTGTATCGGTTCTCGGTTTGAATCTCATCAACCGCCACGGTGAACCGACGTCGCCGCTTGACCTGCGTGTCTCATGGATCGCGGCTGCGAGCGATGGCGTTGGGCTTCCCGATGAGCGTCTAGGACAGACGATTTCGGTGCCGGGGCTCGACGCCTTCGAGGTGCGACGAAGATCGACACGCCTCGAGGTCCCGGCTGACTTGTCCCCCGGCCGCTATCGGGTGACGGTTCGGGTGGACGAATCAAGCTTCTCGACTCGAGACGTCTATGAGGCCAACAATGTCTCGACCGCGCTTGGCGAGGTCAGCGTTGTCGAGGCGCGCGCTGATTTTCGCGTCATCGAGGTTGGGGTGCGGATTGGGGTTGGAACACCTCTGGCGCCCTCCGCGTCGTTCGACCTCGACTTCCTCGTCGAGAACAAAGGTCTGGTCGACGGCGTCATGGATCTGGCTGCCGTTGTCTCGCCGAATCGAGCGATCACGCTGGCCGATCGACCGATTGGCGAGCTTCAACCCTTTCGTCTCAAGCGTGGCACCCGCGCTGGCGGCAGGCTTCGGGCCACGCTTCCCGACGATCTCGAGCCGGGCGACTACTACGTCGGTCTCTTGGTGAACACTGGCCTCGTGACGCCGGAGGTCGATGTGGCGAACAACGTGGGGCGATCGCCCGACACGATCTCGGTTCGGACGGAAGAGGTGACGTTCGACGGACGCACGTTGCCCTCGGGTGCCGTGGGGCGGGCCGAGCGATGGACACTCCACGCGGTCGGAGGCGCCGGCGTGTTTCAGTATAGCGTCGTCGACGGCGTGGTTCCGACTGGGCTGTTGCTCTCGCGGGAAGGGGTGCTCGAGGGTACGCCGGAACGAGAGGGTACCTATGTCTTCGATGTGCGCGCGGCGGGCGACGGTCTTGGTCGCATGGCGCGCTTCGAGCTCGCCATCGAGGCGCCGGCGATGCCGCTGGCGATGGTTAGCCGTCAGCTTCCGACCGCGGTCGTGGGGCGTGAGTTCGGCGCGCCGATCTTGGCCGTCGGTGGTCGGCCTCCGTACCACTTCTCGACGCTCGTCAGCGGTGTGTTGCCGCCCGGGCTCACGCTCGACGACCAGGGTTCGCTCCAGGGCGTGCCGACCGCCTCGGGTGTGTGGAGCTTCGAGGTGATCGCAACCGACTCGATGGGTGAACAGGTCACCGCAACTTTGCGCCTCGAAGTGCGACACACCGGCGCTCTGCTGATCGCATCGAGTGACCTTGGAGAGGTGATGCTCGGCGAGCCGATGGCGGCAGTCCTGTACGTTGAAGATCATGAAGGGGAAGTCGAATGGCGTCCCCTCGTCGAGTCTGAGCGGACGGCGTTCGATGTTTCATCGGAGCTTTTGGATGGAGAAGGCGTCCCGCATGGGCTGACCTTGTCGCCCGATGGTCGTCTTTTTGGCGTGCCGTCCATGGCCGGGTGTGCTCGGTTCGTCGTCGAAGCCGCCGACGATCGAGGACACATCGATCGCGCACTCGTTTGGATCAATGTTCTTCCAGATGCCGCCTTTCGATTCGAGACAAGTATTCTGCCCGACGGAGTGGCTGGGGCGTACTTTCGGGCCGTTGTCACGACCTCGGGGGGGGCGTCGCCGATCACGTGGCGTGTCGTTGACGATCATAAACCGCCCGGGATGACGCTCCGGGTGGGTCGAGGCGAGGCGGCGGAATCCGAAGATGACTTCGTGCTCGAAGGAACGCTCGAACGAGAAGGCGTTTGGTCTTTGACGCTGGAGGCAAGAGATGGTCGGGGTCGGATGCGCACCCAGCCTTTCGCGATCGTGTCGCGCGCGCCATCAGAAGAGAGAGATACACCCACTTCGGCGAATCAAGAACCGCGCGTGCTGCCGCCTGCTTCGTGCCGATGTATCCTGTCGCCCGGTCAGCATTCGAGCGCGGGCGGTGGTGCGGAACGCCGAATGCGAGACCGTGCATCCAGGGATGGGTCTGAGCACGGGTCTGATCGCTCCTGGGGGTGGATGATCGCCCTTGCTGGATTCGTGATCTATCGCGGTCGAGCTCGAGGTAGACGAGGGCTCGCGCAAGGTGCAGACTCGAACCGTGGGATCTGACGTCAGACAGACCGACGACGGCTTCGAGGCGCATATCGAGCTCGATGGGTTTGAGCGCTGGGTCGCCTGCTCTTCCCTCATGGATGCCGAGGCTTTGAGCCGGCTTGGCGAGCTCACAAGAGCCTATGTCGATCTACTCCGGTCCGACGCTGAGCAGCGGACACCCCCGGAGCTCGAGCTTGTCGACGACCTCATCCAAGGCTTTGAGTTGGCGCGTGAGGCGCTCCTGCGTGTTGGCTATGAGCTCGTCGCCTCCATGGTCGACTCGAAGCTGATTTGGCTCCGTCAGGCACGCGAGCGCGTTCTTGCTTCGTAGCGCCTGCCTTGCGAGCTAGGCCCGGCCTTCGAGGCGCGCGATTCGATCGATGGGCGCGATCACCAAGAGGCGGTCGCCCTGCTCCAAGATGAAGTCGTGTCCGGGGTTCTCGAGCGTCTTCGTCCCTCGCTGATGGAGCACGATGTTGACGCCGAACGCCTGCTGGACGTGCCCGACCGAGCGACCCTCCATGGCCTTCGAGCTGGAGACGGCGACGTCGGCGACGTGAAGCGTTTCGCTGAGACCCAAGCGGAAGCCGGCGAGAACACTCCGCCCGGTCGCGGCGGCGATGAACGATGGCGCGGACGTCGTTGACGTCGAGATGGCGGGCATATCGAAGTTCGTGGCCACTTTCGTGGCCAACGTCTCGTCGAAGATTCGCAAGACCACTCGAATGTCGCTGCGTATTTCGCGGGCGGTCAACGCGCCGTCGAGGTTCGCGAGGTCGTCGTCGGTTGCGAAGATTACGGCCTTGGCGCGTTGAACACCCGCGAGCTCGAGCGTCTTCTTGAGGCGGATGTCGCCTTGAATCACGGGGACGCCGAGGTCGACTGTTTCATCGATGAGTTGTCCGTCCTGTTTCTGGTCGACGCCGACGACCGACTCGCCGAGCGCCAAGAGCTCCTTGATGATGCGAGAGCCGACTCGGCCGACACCGACGACGATAAAGTGATCGCGCAGGGACGATGCGTGCATGACGTGCCACTCCTGAAGCTTTTCTTTTCGAGCGAAGACCATGTAGCCGAGCCGAACGACCGAGTCGGCGATGGCGAAGAGGCCGACGATCGGAAAGAGAAACCAAAGCGGTTGTAAGAACCACTCCTTGGGGAACTCGAGGGCGCTCTCCATGAACACCAGCATGAAGACGTCGTAGATGGCCTCCGGATAGCTGAGATCTTTGCCCGAGTACGCGGCCGAAATGATGGCGCCACCGCCGAACAGCAACACCGCGAACGCGAGAATCGATCCGCGGAACTCGCGCAGGAGGTAGAGCGCATATCGGACGTATGCGTAGGGGGTACGCTTCTGTCTTCGACGGATCTTGGATGATGGCAAGACGTCGTCTCCGCATGACTGAGCTACTGAAGGTAGCTCTTCAGGCCGTCCGGGTCGGGCGACAGCCGCGCTCCCGTGAGGCGAAGGCCTGACTCTTTGGAGGCCATTTCCAAGAGGTCTTCCGGCGAGCGTTCGAGGATCGAGAGCGCCCAGAGCCGAATACCGTTGTTCTCGATCGCCGCCGCGATCGATTGTCCATCGGGCGCGTAGGCGGGCTGCCCTCCGGAGTAGCCGCGAAGCGTTGCAAGCTCGCGCCCGGAGTGGACGTCGAAGATCCGCAGTGTTCCATCGGTTCCTCCGGCCGCGACCTGTTCGGCGCTCGGCGAGAAGACGAGGTGGGTCACCGTTTTCTGTGGCGTTGAGATCACGATCTGCGTCTGCCCGTCGCTGGCCCGCCACAGGTGCACCGTCCCGTCGTAGCCGGCGGATGCGACGGTCTCTGCGTCCGGGCTTATGGCGACTGTTGTGACCCAATTCGAGTGTCCACTCAAGTCGTGTTGGCGTTCGGGTTGGTCGATCTCCCAGAGCTCGACCGTGGCTTGCATCATGTCCGCCGTCGCGATGAGTCCGCCGGACGAGACCGCAAGGGCCCGACCGGCCTGAGCACGCCGGTTGAGCCGGCTCAACGTGTGATCGGAGACCGACCAGGCCAAAAGCTCACCCTTGTGCCCGAGCGAGGCCAAGATCGCGCCGTTCGGTGAGAACGCCGCCGTTGCGATGGCTTGGCTTTGGCTACCCGCGAGGGTGCGCTTCGTGCCGCGCTCCAAGTCCCAAAGGTAAGCCACGCCATGCCGGTCGGACGTGACGAGGCGAAGTCCGTCGCGAGACAAGGTCATCACTTGCTCCCCTTCCAGTTGCTTCTTCGCGACCTCGCGTCCCGCGTCGATGTCCCAGCGTCGAATCGATCCATCGCGGGCGACCGAGATGAGCTCGGTACCGTCGTCGTTGAATGTGACGGCTTTGACCGGCTGACTGTGTCCGCGGAAGACCGGCGATACGCCAAGCTTGACGTCAAAAGCCCGAAGGGAACGATCCCATCCTCCAGTGACGAGTCGGTCCCCCGCTGGCGAGAAGGCCACCGCTCTCACGTGATCGCCGTGGTCGATCGTTGCGATGAGATGCCCATCGGCAACCCGCCAAAGACGCGCCGTTCGATCGAAAGACGCCGACGCGAGATTGTCGCCACTCACGTTGAATTCCACGTCGTGGACGATGTCGGTGTGGGCGTTGAGGGTCCGAAGGAGCTTCTTCGTTTCGGCGTCCCAAAGCGCGATGCGTTTGTTCTCCGCGATTGCGAGGGTCGCGCCGTTCGGGGAGATGGCGATCGCGGTGACGCGTTCGGCCGGGACCGGGAGCGAGAATGAAGTGGTCGTGCCGACCTCTTCGACGCGAACGTTATCGCCATCGGTGTACGCGAGATACCGGCCGTCGGGCGTTGCGGTGATCGACGCGGGTCTTCGTTCGCGGGCGGAGACAAGGATTTCGGCGCGCCCCTGGGTCCACAGGATGATCTCGCCTGACGCCGACCCCGAGACGATCCGGTCGTTGCCGAGATGGCGCAGCGCCCAAACCGCCGAGCGATGCGCCTGCCACTCGCCGAGCTTCTTGCCCGTCGCTAGACTCCACTGCTTCAAACGTCCCGCTGAATCGCCGGTGATGAGGGTCTGTCCGTCGGGCGCGATCGAAAGCTTCGTGAGCTCGCGGCCGACCTGGTTCGAATCGCTCGGAACGTGCAGGCTCAGTGCACCGCCGTCGGCCGCGCGCACGGACCACGCACCGTCGGTGTTGCAGGCGACGACCGAACGGCCGTCAGGTGTGAAGCCGACATCGTAGATCCATCGTGAGTCGCTGATGATGGCGCGTTCCTTCGTGCCATCGCGGGTCTTGAAGAGACGTACGGTGCCGTCCGGTCCGCTCGATGCGATGACGTCGGCCCGGGGGCTCAGCGAAACAGACCATACTGGGCCGCGGTGGGCCGCGATTCGGCGCGCGCGCCCTCCGTCGACCGCCGAACCGGTCGCCACGGTGCCATCGAGACCGCCGATGCCGTACGTCTCGCCATCCGAAGACGCGCTGACCGCCGTGATCGTCGTCGTGAACGTGTCGAGTGTGCGCGGTGCCTCGGTGCTGCCCAGTCGGAGCGCTACGACACCGCCGTGGCTGTTCCCCGCGATGATGGATTGTCCATCACCGGAAAAAACGATCGCCGTTGCGCTTCGAAAGGCTGCCTGGACCGGCTTGTCGCTGGCGTCCGGCGCCGTCTCGCGAACTTCGATCTTCTCCGGGCAGCCGAGCGCAAAGCGGCTCCCGCGCGGCCCCAAGGCAAACGCCCGCGCACCCTCGCACGTGGCAATGGTCTCGCCTTCAGGCACGCTGTTCTCGCCGAAGAGGCGAAGCGAGCCTTGTCGGTTGAGGGCGCCGACCATCGCTGACCCTGTATCGTCGCTTGTCACATCGAGCGCGACGATTTCGTCTCCGAAGCCGCCATAGGAACGGGCGGGTTCGTCCTGGAAGCTGAACACTCGAACCGTCCCACTCGTATCGGATGTGGCTCTCCAAAGACCATCTCGCGAGACGACTTCCTTCGTGATCGCCTCGCTGTTGCGGAGTGCGCCGGCGATCTCAGCGCCCGTCGTGACGTCCCACTGAAACCAGCCGTCGAGCTCGTCGGCGCAAGACAACTTGCCGTTGTCGGTGAACGCGATGGACCGACACTTCGCGCCGGGGTGCGACTGCCACAACATGCGCGGTCGCGGTTCGAGCGCGACACGAGCGATCGTCCCGCGCGCATCAGGCTGGTCTGTGTACAGCAAAGCAGCGCCTGCATAGAGCATCGCCTGGTGCGGGGAGTCGGTCTGCCCGGCCCGGTCCGACAGCATGACCGAGAGCGTCTGGCTGACGCGGGCCTCTTCGCGCACGGCGGCGTCTCGTGTCGCTCGAACGCGGTGGTCTCGATGTAAGAGAAGTCCGGTCGCGACCGCGATGACGCTCGCCATGACTGCCCATGCGAGGCGATGGCGTCGCGCGGAACGCCTCGCACGGCGCAGCACGCCGATGGAGACGGATGCTTGGATTCGTTCTTGGGTGAAGGCGCGGATGTCGGCGAGCATCGCCCCCGCGTCTTGGTAGCGGTCCTCCGGTGAGAACCGCAGTGCGCGGTCGCAGATTCGCGCGAGCTCGATCGGTGCGTTTCGGTTGATGACGCGAATCGGCGGAATTCGCCTTCGCGCCGCCTGGCCCACGACGTCTTGGATGTCTTTGCCGGCGCCCGCATGCGGAGAGTGGCCGCAAAGTATTTCGAACAAGATCGCACCCAGGCCGAAGACGTCGGACCGCTCATCCACTGCATCGTTGTCGCCGCGTGCTTGCTCGGGGCTCATCGAGGCCGGCGTGCCCAGGGGTGTACTGGCCGCCCGGCGCAGCGAAAAAGC
This sequence comes from Deltaproteobacteria bacterium, assembly GCA_016713425.1. Classification (GTDB taxonomy): domain Bacteria; phylum Myxococcota; class Kuafuiibacteriia; order Kuafuiibacteriales; family Kuafuiibacteriaceae; genus JADJPE01. Next base: position 1,940,296 of record JADJPE010000005.1, read on the forward strand.
GTCCTGGAGGGCGGAGTCCGCCTCTGTGGATGGGTCGCCGACATGGCTGTCGGCCCGGGTCGGTCGTCCGGAAATGGCGCTTGCCGCCCGATCGTACGCGTCGGCGGCGGAGAGACTTCCTTCGCGTACGCGAGCATGTCCCCACCCGAGCGTGATCGTCTCCCCGAACTCGCCCAACATGATGTCATCGCTTCGAAGGTTTCGGTGCACGACGCCGTGCTTGTGCGCGTACGCAAGGCCTTCGCAGAGGGCTTCGAAGTGTCGGATCAGCGTGAGACGTTCGACCAGTGTGGGGCAGCCGCGAATGACGGACGACAAGGCGCGGCCGCGGACGAGCTTCATCGCGCAATAAGGACGTCCGTTTGGACGGGTGCCGATCTCGTAGACCGGCGCGACCGTCGGATGGTCGAGCGTCCCAGTGATCTTCGCTTCGCGAAGGAATTGAGCCCGATGGTAAGCGTCTTTTCCCGGGTTTGACGACGGGGAGCACTCACGCAGCGCGATCTCGCGTTCGAGCTGCGTATCGAAGGCGCGCATGACGCGCGACAGTGCCAAGTGCTCCGCGCTGGCTTCGGCTCCCAGCACCGCGAGATCGTCGACCGCCTGCTCGAACTCCGCACGCACGACATAGCGCGGATCGACGGAGGTCCTGGTCGGCGTTGACGTGACCTCGTCGCTGCCCGGTCCGAGTGGATCCAGCGTAGGAACAGTGACGGTGGGTTCGTCGTCCATCGTCAGACCGGCTTCGCAGATCTCGGCTTCGAGGCGCTGAAGCTGGACGCGAACGTCCTCCGGAGCCGCCCCGGCGGCATGGAGCTCGCCGATGAGCTCGCGCAGGGAAGCGTAGGCGCGTGCGGCGGCTACCCGCGCCCGCGCACCAGAGAAGCCGAGCCGCAGCAGGGCGCGGTCGAGCTGAGGTTCGATGGTGCGCGCGACGGATGAAGTTGTCCGTGCCAAGTCGATGAGATCCCTTCCGCTTCTTCGGTGACGGGCAGCCACAAAAGCCCCGACCGTACACCCCGGGCCGCGAACGTGCACGTTTTCGGCCAGAGACGTCAAGTTGAGGTGCGTACCCCGACGCTCGGCTCAACTAGGCGGCGTTCGCGACGACGACCGAAATCTCCCCCCGGCTCGCATGACTGGGGCCGCGCTCGGTTGGGCTGAGACGGCCGCTCGGGGCACCCTCGTCGACGACCGCCACGCGACCCGCGGTGAAGCCTTCTCGAGCTTGAATGCGCTTCAGCGCGTCGAGCGCGGCCACTTCCAGCGCCGCCCCATCGTCCGCCATCTTGGCGAGTCGACAGAGTCGGGAGAGCCGGGAGATTGACGCGCCCGATCCGAGGCGGGCCAGGGCTTCGATCGCGGCGGCGGTGATCGCGACCGGTTGGTTGTCGAGAAGCTCGAGCAATGCCGCCTCAAAACGCTGATCGCCAAGCTCTCCGATGACCTTGATCGCTTCCGCCGCGACCGGAGCCGCGGCGCGCTTGGCGAGCTTCGTGAGGGCTTCGAGCCGCCTCAGCTCGCGGAGCTTTCGAACGCGTGAGAGAGCGGCCGAGACGAGAGCGGGACAACGCGAGTCGAGCGCCTGATCGACCAGCGGCTCGACGGCTCGATCGTCGAGACGTGCCGCCAAGAGCTCGAATGCCAACACGCGCGCGCTCGCCGACTCGCCTTCCCACCCGACGATCGCTCTCGCGATCGATATACCCCGCTCGCCAAGGCGACGTGCTGCCGCGAGGCGGACGTGCGCGTTGGTATCTTCGGTCGCGCGCTCCAGGGCAAGACGCGCTTCGTAGGTTCGAGGATAGCGAGCCAGGAGAAGTTCGAGGCTGCGTTTGCGGGCACCCGACGAAGCGTCGAAGAGAACGTTGTGGAGGAGGCGCTGCGGCTCGGTGCCCTCGTGGTCGGCGATGTCCTCCGCGAGCTCGACCGCTTGTCGGACGATCCGCGTCAAGGATGCGTCGTCCATTCGCGTCGCTGGCGTGCGAACCGTGAGCGACCCATCGCGAACGATCACGCAAAACTCGCGGCCAAGACGGAGGAACGCGAGTCGTGTCGACTGTCGAAACGCGGCCAGCGCCGCACCGTCGACGGCGCGGCGCGCGATGTGATCATCGAACTCACGATGACCCGTGACCACGGGAAGCATAGGTCGTCGTTGCGGCTGAAGCTCCATATCGATGTGGCGCGGGAGCCGGTCGCTCGTCACAACGATCTCGAAATGAGCACCGAAAAGGCCAAGCAAGCGGTCGAGGACACGCCGCCAGAGACGCCGGTCGAGGCGCTCCTTCTGATCCAGCCGCAAACCCAGACCGTCACCGAGACGCTTCCCGAGGCTCTCGGCTAGGCGCCGCGCGAGGCTCGCGGTCAAGCGCCGCACGAGGCTCGCTTCGCGCTTCGGCCGAAGGGATAGGATGAAAGGATGGATGGCGCGGTGCTCCTTCTCCTGATTGTGAGGGGAGGGCTCACGGAGTCAACGAAGGAGTCGGGTCGTCGTTCGAGGGTCGAGGGTCGAGGGTCGAGGGTCGAGGGTCGAGGGCGCCGGGGCCGGACCTACGTCAAGGACAGTTGCTTTCGTCGCTCCCAACCCCCGGGCTTCCTTGATCGGTGCTTGTCCCGAAGACGCCGACTGAATTGGACCATTTTTCTGGGTCATTGTTGTCTTCGGCGTACGGGATACGCAGGCACATCGCGACGCCTTGACCGCCGCCCGGCCAACCCGGGCCCCAATCGACCAAGTCGAGCGATGCTCCGTCGTAGCTGATCTCGAGCTCGTCGTTGCTGTTCGAAAGGACGATGCTGTCCCCGTATTCTGCGAGTGCCTGAACGCCGCCGTTGATCGCGGGATCCACCGAGTAGGCGATCACGCCGTAGGCCCCTGGGTTGAGCACCACGTCGGGGGCGACCAAATCGACTGTGGCGCCGTTGTCTCGCACCTGGAGACCATCCAGGCGGAGCGCGTCCGAGGATGCGTTGAAGACCTCGAACCACTCGCGCAGCTTCTCGTCATCGCCCGATGGGTTTCGATGCACTTCGGTGATCATGAGATCGCCCGGCGCTGGCGAGCGGATGAGCGAACCGGCCACCTCGAGGTCCACCGACCGCGCGGCGCCCGAAGGCGAGGGTCCGTCCATGACCACGGCGGTGAGGCGTCCCTGCCCGTCGATCTCCCCCGCCTCGATGGCAAAGGTCGCCGAACGCGCCCCCGCCGCCACCACGATCTCGGCCGGAACGGTTGCGAGTGCCGCGGGATCGAAGGTCAGTCGCACCACCGTGCCTTCACCCTGAGCCGAGGCTGGCACGTTGAGCTGGACCGTGCCGTGGGCGGTGCCGTGGCGTGGCATCGTCGTGACGTCGACGGTCAGATCCTCGACTGTTCGCGGAGTCGTCCCGTCGAACACGATGACCTCCGCCGTGACGCGCCTGCCGTCGTATGTTGCCTCGACCACGATCGGGTTCGATGAATCGGGTGGCGCTTGGTCAGCCGTCATCGGGATGCGGATCGAGCTTTCGCCCGCCGGCACCACGACGCTTCCCGGCACCTCGAGGATTTCGGGTGCGCTCGATTTGAGCGTCACGGCGGTGTCGGTCGGCGCCGGACCGCTGAGCACGACCACCGGGCCATCGACCGGCAGGCCCGAGAAGCCGACTTCGACATAGCTCGTAGCCGGTTCGATTCCTAAGAGTTGCACCGGGACCAAGATGTCGTGTGCATCGCGCGGTTCGAGCTTCATGTCGTTGTTCGCGTATCGAAGGACACCGCGAAGTTGTGGGATCGTGGTTCCTTCGGCGGGTAGCGGGTCGATCAGGAACATGAAGTCGTCGACCCGAAGTCCTCCGTCGACCACGAACTCGTTGTTCGGGTCTTGGTCGCCGGGGCCGGTGGGCGGAGCCAACGAGGTGACCGTGACGCCCGAGACCTCGACCAGTGTGCCTTCGAGCGCCGCGGCGCGTGGCCCGTTCGTCGCGATCTCATCTGGTTTCACGGGAACCGGTGCCGGCAGCTCGACGCCTTCTCTGATGAGCTCGAATGCGCTTCGCGTGAGCTGTTGCTGCCCGTAGAAGTTGCTTACTTCGCCTTCGACGTGAATTTGGTCGCCTCGGTTCGGCTTCGTCTCGCTGCCGCCCGTGTAGACGAAGAGGCCCGACCAATCGGCGCCCTCGTAGCCAGCGTCGGTCGGCAAGGTCTGCACGAAGTATCCGGTCGGGGCAACGGCGGTCACCACGACCGAGGGCAGGGCCACGTTGCCAGAGACCTCGCCCCGCTTGATTACGTAGGTCGTTGCCGGACAGGCCGCATCGCCCGGGTTTGCCGCTTGAGCGCACGCGTCGCACACGTCGCCGTGGAGGTCGCCGTCCGTATCGCCTTGATCGGGGTTGGCGAGATCTGGGCAGTTGTCGATCGCGTTGGCCCAGCCATCGCCGTCGCGATCGTCGGGATCGGGCGCATCGCAAACGAGCGCATCGGCGTTGAGCGGGCAGACGTCACATGCGTCGCCGACGCCATCGTTGTCGGCGTCGGCTTGGGCGGCGCCGTCCACACCGCGCGGCGCATTGAAGATCGTGGCACAGTCGTCCGTCGCGTTGGGGAGGCCGTCGCCATCGCTGTCGTCGGCGGTCGGAACGCCGTCGTACTCACCGCGGCGGAGCGGGACACAGGTCGCCTCGTTTGCCGGCGCGCCGCAGGAGAACAAGGGTACGATGCCGGTCGGAACCGCGGAACGTATCGCCTCGACGGTGAAGCCCGTTTCCCGTTCTGCGCATACACTCTTGGCTCGGCCGCAAACGTCGATCGGCTCGCAGCCGGACGCGCTTGCGAGCAGCACGGCCATCGCGTCTTCGTCGCCGAACAAGGGCTTCCCGGCCCGAAGAACGAGCACGACGTCTCGGTTTTCACCGAGGATGGCGGCGTCGTAGTCCGCGTGTGAGGACGCGTCGAAGATCGTGATGTCGGCGAGGCGTCCGGGGGCGAGGCTTCCGATCTTGTCGTCGGATTTCAGCGCCGCGGCGGCGCCGATCGTGGCCATGTCATAGAGCTGTCGTGCGCTGAAGAATCCGCTGAGGTTCGTGGCGTTGAAGTCGTGTGCGCAGCGGAGCTCGCGCAACATGTTCATGCTGCCGCTCGAGGGCCAGTCCGTTCCGAGGGCGATCCGGATGCCCGATTGGGCGGCGACGGTTACGGCGGCGGTGTGACCGTAGAGATCGATGTTGCTGCGCGGAGACCAGATGAGCGAAGCGCCCTCGGCCGCCATCATCGCGTAGTCGGTGGCGAGCAGACCGATACCGTGGATGATGGCGGTCTTGCTCATCAGGACGTCCTCACCGCCGTTGTCGGCCCGCGAGAGGCAAAGGAACTCGTTTCGCGCGTCCTTGCCGACCCCCTCGGCGATGTGCGGTGTATAGGCCAGGCTGTTCTTGATGTTGTTGTCCTCGGGCGAGTCGATGTCCGGATAGTTGCACCCTGACTCGCGTCGCTGACCAGAGCTGTCGCCGAGCGGGAACGTCTCGTAGCGCACCGGCGCGGAACCGAGGCCTTCCGAGTCGTTCGCGCGGTCGAGGTTGCGCAGGAGTCCGGGCACGCTCCCCGAGCCGTTGACGGACGTGGCGCCACCCATGAGGTGCCGAAGCTCGGCGTAGCGCGTGGCATCGTTGCCTCCCCCGCTCGGCGTGTCCAATTCGCTGTGGCCACCTTGTCCCCGTCGCCAATCATGCCGGTGGTCGTATCGCTCGGTGCCGTGAGAAAGCGCATCGCCGTTGCCGAAAGTGAGGTGCTCGTGTGCGTTGATGAGGCCGGGGCCGACCAGCGTATCTCGGCAGGTGAGGGCCGTGGCACCCTGCGCGGCAGGTTCGGCCCCACAATCACAGCCTGCGCACGTGATCACCCCCGAGGCATTGATGAGGACGCTGCCATTTCGGAGGAGCGCGGTGGGGGTCGCGATGTTGCCGCGGATGAGGAGGTTCTCGTCGCCCGCGATGCCCGAACAGTGACCGCTTGGCGCGTCCTCGGGAATTGTGTCCGGGCATTCGATGACGCTTGGCCCGTCGGGCCCGCCATCGGCGTTGACGCCTCCGTCTCCTCCTCCATCGGGAGGAAGATGCGCGGCGTCTCCACCGCTGCCGTCGCCGAGGACGCCCCCGTCGCCGCCTCTTCCCGGGTTGGCATCGGCGGCTTGGGATGCGGACGTGCCGCAGCCGGTGAGCGTGCCCAGGCCAAGGCCAACGCCCACGGAAAGGCCAAGCCCCAGGATGATCGCGCCCATTCGCTTTGGCTGAAGGCTGGGTTCGGCTCCCGATTTGGCCTTAGCCTCGGCTCTTGCTTTGGCCTTAGCTTCGGCTCTTGCTTTGGCTTTTGCCCCGGCTGTTGCTTTGGCTTTTGCCTCGGCTGTTGCTTTGGCTTTTGCCTCGGCTCTTCGGGGCGCTATGGGACGATTCGGGCAGGATGGGCGATATGGCGACACGATGGGGCGCTGATATCAGCCCCGCGCGCAAATTCGCCATCGGCCGGTCGGCACTTCACGCCGTGTTCACCGAACGAGGGTGGCAAGTCACATTTCCCCGCGCACGGTGGCCTCGCAGCTATAGGCGACCTTTTCGGTGTTCGGGTCGAGAAGCGCCAACGTGGCCGTGTAAACGCTGAAGCGTTCCCCCTTCGGCCCTCGTTCGGCAAGCCGATGGAGTTTTCCCCGGCCAATGAAGTCGCACCCGGATCGCTCGGAAACCATCTCGAACGCCTGAGTGCGTCGCATTCGCTGCTCGAGCGTGCTTCGCAGGTACTCGGGATCGAGGTCCAAGCCCGTGGCATCTTCGAAGGGGGAGAGAAAGATCTTCGGCTTGGCGGCATTCACGTCGGGGTTGCTTGCGCGCCAACGGTTGATCCAGCCACCCGCGATGCACCGCTTCACGAGCCGCTTCGAGATGATCTTGAAGTCGGTTCTCGTTGGCCCCGAAGGCGGCGGGGGCGAGACGTGCGTCGCCGCCGGAGCGGACGCCGGTTTTTGCGGTGTGCCTCCGGAAGTGCAGCCCGCTAAAAGCGAGAGCAAACCGGAGCACAGCACCACCCTTGCTTGGATAGGACTTCGCGGACGGGGCATGATGCTTGTCTTCATAAGGGTATATACCTGGTAGAGTCTGGAAATTGCGGATACCTCTCGGATTTCGGTTAGCATGCGCCAAGCATGACCGACAGTCGGCAATATGCGGTCTTGGGACCGCTTCTCTCGGGCGCGGATTCGCGAGCTTTCTTGGGTTGCGAAGTGATCGAGGGCCAACCGCGGCCAGAGCGGCCCGTCGTCGTCGTTTGGCTTCCCGAGGAGATCGCGAACGATCCGAAGCGTGTCGCGCGCTTGCAGCGAGAGACGGCCTTCGTCACGCAGCTTCGCCACCCGAACCTCATCCGCGTGTTTGGGCTCGAATGTTTCGATGAAGGTTGGGCGCGGGTGGTTGCGTTCGTCGACGGCGAATCGCTCCAGAATGTGCTGCAGCGGGCGGCAGACATCGTCGCGGAGAAGACGCTCGAGGGTTCAGACCGCGGTGAGTCGTCGTCTCCCGATGGAGCATCGGCCTCTCAGCTCGTCGATCTTCCGATCGTCGTCCGGATGATTCTCGACGTTTGCGATGGCATCCACCACGCGCACGAAGAGGGCCTGTCGCGGTATGCGGGACGCCCAATCGTGCACGGTGGTTTGCGGCCCGACACGATCTTGGTGACGTTCGATGGGCTCACGATGGTGACGGGGTACGGTGCCTCCGCGCTCGCGCCGGTCGATCGCGGTGGCATGCACAAGCACACGCTCGTGTATCTCGCGCCGGAGCAGATCATTGGCGGCAAGGCGACGGCCAGCCCGGCCACCGACGTGTACGCCATCGGTGCAACGCTCTATACCCTATTGACCGGGCACCCGCCTTTCGCGATGGCCGAAGACGTCGAGCGGGCCGTGCTGACGAGCGAGGTTCCGACCTTCGAGGGCGACTCGGTCCGGGCGCGCCTCGGGCGCGTCGCTTGTACGGCGCTCTCGAAACGAGGTGCGGATCGCTTCGAGAGTGTGGCCGCTCTTCGGCAGGCTATCTTGACGGCGCTCGGCGACGTCGCCCCCGCCCGTCGAGAGGAAGTTGCCGCGTTCGTGGGTCGGATCATCCCGACGACCTCCCCCGAACGCCAGGGACGGCTGGCGCTCTTGAGCTCTGCCCATGATCTCGACGCGGTCACTGTACTTTCGCGCCAGAGCGAACCGCCTGAGGGCATGGATCCCGCGCTTTTCGAGGCCGCTCGTCCGGGACCCTCATCCGGAGTGGGTGATGGCGCATCCCTCGCGCCGCGCGATCGCGCCGTGACCGAAGCGGTTGCGCGTTCCGGAACCTCCGGAACCTCCGGAACGCGACCGGAACCGGCTCCGGTCGCGAAGGCATCCGGTCCGACGGCTGAGTCGTTGGCGACGCCCGTCGCCATCCCGAAGGGCGTTGCGTACGACCTCGAAGAGCACACCGTCCTCGATGGTCGCCACTCGTCGGAAGCTGCGTCGCCGGGAGCAAGGGCTTCGCTTCCCTCCGACGAGCAAACCGCGGTCGACGGGCATTCGGTTGCATGGAGCGCGAGGAGCCCATCACCACCACCATCGCCATCACCATCACCCCCATCGCGATCGCCGATCGACGACGAGCCGACGGCCGCTGATTTGTCGGCCGAGGACGAGACCATGGGGGGCCAGGCCGACGGTGTGGATCTTCCCGCGCCAGTTCCGGTGCGAACCGCCGATTTGCCTTCGTTCAATCCCGCTGGAAACGCTGAGCCGTTCTCCGCGTATGTTCCGCCGACCGCGACGCTGACTTCCCCGCGGATTCCGCTGTCGCCGATGGGCCCATCGAGCACTGAAGCGGCCTCGCCATCGATGCCTCTGTCGTCGCCTTGGTCGGCCCTGCCGTCCTCGGGCCTTCCTGTTAAGCTTGGTCCTGACACGAGCCTGGGCCCCCAAGCCGGCGCGGCTCCGCCGTCTCCGATGGTGGTCCCATCGACGTCTTCGGCGGTATCTCCACCCGCCTCTTCGGGGGCGTCGACGCCGCCGTCTTCGGCCGCGAGCGCGCTGGGCTTTTCGCCCTCGGTCGCGCCCGCGGGACCCTCGGTCGCGGTGGTGGTGGCGGCTTCGAGCGCCCCGTTCATACCGCGTTCAGAAGCGCCGTCGGGCACGCCCGCTGCACCGGCCTTGACTCCGCAGCAGGCGCAGGTTGCCAAGGAGCTCAAGGAACCCGCCGGGATGCCGCAGCCCAAGACCCGCCGGGAGATCTCGGAAATCACGGCGTTCAACGCCCGCGCTGGCGACTCATCGCGATCTCTTTTGATGCTCGCTGTTCTCGGTCTCGTCGGTTTGCTGGCTGGGATCTTCTACTTCGGGAAGGACGTTCCCGAGGGGCTCGACGAGCCGACGGCGACCGTTCCGTCGGCCATGATCCGTGAGATGCTCCAGGAAAACACCCCCGACGGCGACAACGGTTCGTCGCCCGAAGATTCGGTCGTGGACTCCGGCGGCTCTGGCTCCGCGCCCAAGCCTGCCTCAGGCTCAGGTGCTGAAGCGGCCTCTGGGGCCGCCGGGACCGGCGCAAAGTCGGGTGAGTCGAACAATGTTGCGGAGGGCGATCCGGTTTCGCCCGTGGCTCAGTTCGGATCCGTCTCCATTCGGTCGGAGCCGCCCGTGGACGTCTACGACGCGAATCGGTTCCTTGGCCGCACCCCGCTGACGGCCGAGCTGTCCGTCGGGCATCACCGACTCCGGTTCACGGACAAGACGCTCGCGATCAATGCCTATCGCACCTACAAGATTCGTGCGGGCGAAGAGAAGCGTGACTTTGTGACCTTCGGGAAGAGCACCATCGTCGTGAATGCGCCGCGAGGCGCGCTGGTCTTGCTCAATCAACGGAACTTGGGCAAGGCACCCATCGAGCCGGTCGAGGTCTATGAAGGTCGCTATCTCCTCAAGGTTTCCGTCGATGGCATGAATTGGACGGAGTGGGTCAACGCACTTCCGGGCAAGAAGATGGAGTACAACGTCGCGGTCAAAGGCCCATAGTCAGCGCACAGCGGACGTCGATGCCGGACGGACGCACCTGCGTTGGTGCGACGAAGTACGGCTGATTGAAGAGATTATCGACGCGAAGGTCGAACCGAACGTTTCGGCTGAATGCCACGTTCCAGCCCATGCCCACCCAGATGGACGCCGCTCTCTGATCCGGATACACCGCGCCGGTGGCACCCATGGTGTCGCTCGCACCCCCCAACGACGATGCGGTTGACGATGCGGTTGGCGTCTTCGAGCGCCAGGGTCCCGAGGCGAACTGGCCGTGAACCGAGAACGTACCGAACGTCGGCGACGCTGTATAGCGCACGATGACGTCGCCCAATACGCGTGATGCGACGCTGAGGACGGACCGCTTTTCTGTTGCCCGGTCGTCGTCCGCCCAACCCACGATGGCCTCTGCTTCGAGGTGTCGCGTGAGCTTGGTTGCGGCCGCGACTTCCATTCCGAAGACCGCAGCCGGCGCGTCGTTCTTGAACTGCCTCCAGGTGTTGGAGGTGGGGGTGATGCCGTCCGTGATCCACTGGCGAAATGCGATCAGATGAAGACGGACGTCCTCGGATCGGAGCTCAGGGCCCGCCTCGATCGTCAACGTCCGCTCGGGCCTGAGGAACGCGAGAACATCTTCTCGAGCCCGCTGCTCGAAGACGCTCGGGACGCGCGCGTTTCTTCGCGCACCGAAGCGAAAGGAGAATGGCCCCGCCAGCTTCAGCGATGCGCTCCCGGTAAATAGGCACAACGTCGACGTTTCGTTGGGCGTGAAGCGATCGTCTTCGAGGCTTGCCGCGGACCCTTCCGGGCCGGCGGTACGGTCGTGCTGAATTCGAAAAGCCCATGCCGTCCAAACGCGGCCAAGGTCGAGTCGAGCCTTGGCCGACGCACCCAACTCGTGCGCTGCGACCGCCGCCTGGCGGGCGTCGTCGAGCCAGTCGGTGCGCCCAAAGACGGTCGCGCCGATGCGCACGGCCCGAAGCGGCACCAGGTTGACGGCCAGGTTGCCCTGCAGGCGCTTGGCCCGCGTGGCCCGTTCGTCGAGCCCCTCGTAGCCTGTGCGTGCCTCGAACTCGACCCGGCGCGTGCTCGACCAGCCCCGCGCGTGGCCGAGCAGGAGGTAGTGACGCACCTGGTCGATGCCCGTGCCGCTCGTCTCCTGAAACGCACCCCCGAGCACGAGCTCGAGTGGATCCTCCGCGCGTCCGAAGAGGCTCGTGACCGCGGATGCGGCGAGTCTTCGCCTTCGGGGAGGGGTGTCGACGCTCCCCGCGGTCGTCGACGACGACGTACCCCAAGGTTCCTGCGCCTCGAAGTCCGCCGCAATGCGGAGGCCAAAGATTCCCGCGCGGCTCGCGAAATCGATCGCCGCACCCATAGACCGATCGGCGCTTCGCGCCACCGCGGTGACGCTCGAGGTCCATGCCCAGTCCGTGTCCGTGTCCGTGTCCGTGTCCGAGCTCGAGCTCGAGCTCAAGCGCGAGCTCAAGCCCAGTCCGGCGCTCGCGCTTGCGTTCGTGTGTGCGCTCGACCGTGCGTCGCGTCCCCTTGGTCTTGGCGCTCGCGCCACGCGGATCGGATTCGCGAGCGCCATCTCGACGACCGTCTCTTCCGGGCCCGTCGACAGCGGCCCCCCGATCCTGATCGAGGCGCCCGAGAGGATGCGCGCCGATCCGTGGGTCCATCCGAGAAAGGGCGAGCGCGGCCTCAAGAGCGTGAGCCCGTTCATCGTCTCGCCCGTAGGGCGAGTCGCGCGCACGCTTCTAAGCGGCGTGATCGAGTCGTCCAGCGCCTCCGCCTGAGACCGGGGCGCAGCCTCGAGGCCCGCCGCCCGCGAGATTCGTGTTCGGTTCGGGTTGAAGAATTTTCGGACGGAGGAAGTTCTCGTCGGCGATGACGTTGTCGACCCCGCGGGCGATCGCCCGGCCGCACCCGACGGCACCGGCACAGGCACTGGCACTGGTACTGCCACTGGCGTTGATGTCGATGTCGACGAAAGCAGCGCAGCCAACGCGAGCTCTTCCGGTGTGAGAAGCTCCTCCTCGAGCTCCTCACGCAACTGCTTCAGTTGCTCGACCTCCCCCGTGGCGGAGAGCGCGAGCAGTGCGGCAAGCGTGATGGGTCCCAAGGCGAGCACGGTGGCCGGGCGGAGCCTAGCCCAACCGCCTGCCTCTGTCCTCGGACAGGCGCCGTTTCACGGCTGCGCGCGCGCGCCTGGCTGGATGGCCCACGGAGCGGGGGCCGAGACCGCGACCGGCGTTCCCGCGATCAGCAGTCGGGATGTTCCGGTGTTGAGGCGACCGGAGAACTTGGGGGTGACGAGGAAGCTCGCTTCGAATTCGGGTGAAGACCCAGTCGATGCGAAAAGGATCGGACCTGTCTCACGCAGCTCGAACCGATTCAACACGCCGGCCGTGACGAGCTGCTCGAGGCTGCGGGTTGAGGGCACGAGGCCGCTTGGAAGGAAGCACTCGATGGTCAGAGCCGAGCGTGCCGGTGCGACGGCTCGCACGGTGATCATCTGCGACTCTGCGACCTTCAGCGGTCCGGCGGCGCTGACAAGGAGGCTGACCGCTTTGTCGCGTGCCGAAGCTTCGCTCGCCGGCGCCGTGCCGAGTCGATGCGTCTCGATGCTCATCGTGAAGCCAAGCCCTGGGACCGGAGGCGACGCCTCCAGTCTCCACCGGTGTTCGCCGCCCGCGGTGGGCGTGGCTGCACTCAGGATGGCCACGTCCTTTCGGCGATCGCCGCGGAGTGTCGTTGACGCGAGGGGTTGGTCGTCGAGGAATGCGGAGATCTCGATACGGTCGGGGATCGGCGTTCGGAACGCCAAGAGCAATGCGCGAAGTCCGAGCATGTTCGCGCGCCCATCCCCGAAGCCCGCGCCGGCTCGGTAGGCGCCTAGGACCATGTCTGCGAGGTCCGCGGTGATGTCAGCGATGGCGCCCGCGCCACCCGCGGCACCTGCGCCGTCTGCGCTCCCCGTCGAAGCCGAAGCTGTCTTGCCTTCGAGGGCGAGAATCGCAAGCGCGGAAGCTTCGACGGCGGAAGGCTGGCGTCCGTCTCCGCGCTCGACGCCGTCCTCGACGTGGAGCTGTTTCTTTCCGCCTTCGACGTCTTTGATGCTGGCCGCGAGCGTTTCGTGGAGCTTCGTCTCGAGTCCTCCGAGTCGGGCGCCGCTTGAAAGGACGGCGGCTGCGGTGTAGCCGTCTCGAATCTGGGCGGCGTTGCGCTCAAACGCCCCGCCGGCCCGAAGACGAATCACCTCGAGCTCTGCTTGTTCGCTCGGTGAGGTCATCGTGTTCGACAGCGCGCGTACCGCGTCGGCTGTGTGGACGAGGAGACGCTGGAGCGACCAGCCGCTTGCGCCTCCGAAGAATCCGTCGGGGCCTTGGCTTCGCGCGAGCTGGGTCTTGAGACGTGCGGCGAGGCGGCTCAGCACGGGGTCGTCGGGATGTGCGCTCGCGGCGGTGAGGAGCATCGGGACGAGTTCGACCTGGGGGGCGCGGGCGCGGCGGATCACTCTTTGGCTCGTCCGGATGCGCATCGTGCGGAGAGCCTCGGCGTCTGGGGTCTCGCCCAGGTTCTCAAGCAGCTTCTTGGCCTCGCCCGCGAGCTGAAGTGCGTACGCTTCGTCCGCGGCTTCAGGCCGGTCGGGTGCTGCGCGCAGTTCGGCCCGTACGACGGCGAGCGCGCCCGGGAACACGGTGATCGTGGTGCGTGCGCTCGAGGGTTCGACGTCGTTGGGGATGGTGACCTCGAAGGTACGCGGGCCCGCGAGTGTCCCGCTTCGGAGCTCGAACGAAGCCGGAAGCGTCGACTGCACCCGGATGGTCCGCGACACTCGATCTTGACCACCGAAATGCGCGTCGACGTTGATCTCGCCCGGCTGGTTCGCCTGAACGCGAATGTACTCGATCGCACTGCCCCGAGGCGGTACGCGAAGAAGCTGGTTCTCCGTGGCGCGCGCCGCACCTGAAATCTCGACCTCGAGTCGTTGGGCCACTGAGGTTTCTGTTGTGTTGACGACCTGAACGGGCAGCTCGATTTCGTCGCCTGCATGCAGGAACGACGGCATGACCGGCTCCACGTACGTGGGAAGCGTTCCGACGAACTGCGTCGTGGCGCCGCCTTGAGCACCGCTCTTCGCGTGGGCGAGGGCGAGCACTCGCCACGTCGTGAGTCGGTCGGGTACCGGAAACTCGACCTCGGCCTGGCCCTCGTCGTTGGTTCTCACGCTCGGACGGAACAGGAGCGTTTCGGGGAACCATGCGCGCGTGGGTGCGACCTTGGCCGATTGCGTACCATCGGCTGGTGCTTCCTGGGCCTCGTCCGGATCCAGGACCAACCTCTTGCGGCTCTCTTGTGCCTTGGGCATGGGCTTCCCGGCAAACATCGCAGCCTGCGCTGGGCTGGCGGGCGCGCCGCCCGCTGCGTGGCTCCCGACTGCGCCCATGTCAGTGAGTATAGGACGGGAGTTCGCTTCGCGCCCCTGGTCTCGCAGAGCGGACTTCTCGAGCTCGATATCGTCGCGCGCATCGACCTCTGGTTCGGCCTCGGCGGGGCCTTCGGATTTTCGGAGGCCCTCACAGCTCCACGCCCAGCAAGCAATGACCAGCAGTCGCAGTGTGAATGAACTTCGGATCCAGGTCATGGGGCGTTCCTCCGAACGTAGTCGATCCAGTTCTCGACGTCTTCGTCGAGGTGGGTGCCGTTGATGATGACCGACCGCGGATCGAGGAGCGCGAGGAGATCATCAGGGAGCATGTCGAGCCGAATGCGACGGCCATAGGCGTCGGTCGTCGGTCGATCGGCGTCTTCGCGCGCCGAGAGGGTGTCTTCATAGAACTTCACCATGGCTTGCGGGGTCAGCGTTTCGTCGTCCTTGGCTGCCTTCTCCCAGGCTTGGACGTTCCCATAAACCTCGGCGAAAATGGCGTAGAACGTGTCAGTGAGCTTCTCGACCGGGTCGAAGCTCGTCTCGCCCTCGGCGTTGATCCGGCGATCGAGGTCCTCGAAGGTCGGTGGTCGTTCGACGCGAAGCATCGCGGCCGCTTGCGCGTTGGCGCCGCGAATCTGCCCTGAGGATAGCAGCGTGGCATCCAGGATTCCGAAGGCGGGCTCGGAGAGCGCCACCAAACTACGGAGGCCGTCGAGCTCATGTGCGTTCGGCAGCGGCGTCAGTTGTGCCAAGGATTCATCGACGCCGATCAACGTGACGGCCGCTGCGGTTGGGACATTGTTCTGCCGCGTCGAGACGAGGAGCTTGGCTTGGTCGCCGGGCGAATATTGAGCTTTGCTCGACTTGAGCTCGATCTCGAGGCGCCTTTCTTCGGGCACAAAGATCAGTGTGCGCGCGCCGTTCCATTCGACCGTAAACCAGCCGTCGAGCGCCTGCGGGAGCGTGAACTTTGCCGTCTTGGTCTTCGGGTCGACGAGCGCCCGGATCTGCTCTTCTTCCGGTCGGCTCATGAGGGCCTCGTGCTGAAGGGTGAGCTCGAGCTTCTTCGGAAGACCTTCCCGATAGCTTGGTCCGCGCAGGAGCTGGATCTCCACCGAGTCTCCACGTTTGGCGACCGAAGGTGTGGCCCGGAGCCGAAGCGGCGGGATCTCGCCGGGCGGAACGAAAAGTCTTGCCGAGGCCTCGTCGGCCGAGGAGGCGTTCGAGGAAGGCGAGTGGCCTTCATCTTGGACCTCCTCGACCAGAAATTCGTAGCCGAGCTTCGTCGTATCTTTGGGTCGTGGCGTCGTAATCGGGCGGGCATCGATGTCGAATCGGATGGTCGCGACAAAGGCGTTCGTCAGGTCTTCGTCGTTGTTCTTGGATGCGCGTAAAGCCTTGGCGTAACCATCTTGCACGGCGCGGCGCGTGATGTCTTCGATGCAAGCGAAAACGGCTTGGTGCGGGCGGTGGCGCGGCGCAGGATTGCCGATCCATTCGAGTTCGAGATGTTGGCGTTCGAGCTTTCGCCCGCCCTCGCCGGACAGATGGACCGCGAGCAGCCGCGGCAGGTCGGTTGATGGCGTGTGCGCGGTCAGGCAGCGACGCGCGTCCAGGAGCGCGGCGCCGACCGCTGTTTGCAGCCAGTCGGGCGGGTCGGGGATCGCATCGACGCTGTATGTGACGATGGGGCTTCGCGGGTTGCTGAGGCCGACGAGCACCGAGAGCGCCCGCGGTCTTGCGGCGGGTCCGAATCGCGCCTCGCGCATGGTCTCGCTCAGGCACTCACCGAGACGGCCTGGGGGCGGGATCGCTGAGGACACTTGTCCATCCGCCCTCACGAAGAGGGCGATCGTTGTGCTCGCGTAACCGTCGACGAACCGCACGCACGGACGAAGGCTTGGAAGCCAACGATCGATCACGACTCGGTCGCCGAGCGATGCCTCGCCCGCTGAGTCGCCCGATCCGATGAGATCACGCGTGGCCTCGATCGCGACCGTGGGTTCGGGGCGCGCAGCTTCCCGCACGGGCGGCGCGGGAACGATCACCGTCGTCGGCGGACCGGGGTCGAGTTGGAGCTGGGCGACGCTGTCTGCATCGGTGACGGCCTCCGTGCCGGTGTCCGTCGGATCCCAAGCACGGCGGATCCGAAAGCGGGTCTCGGGTCGAGGTCGCCCGTCGGCGGTCGTGATGCGGACGAAGACACGGTTGTTGTAGCCGCTCACGAGTCCGTCGCCGTACTCCGTGACTGCATCGACCATGAGTGGTGCGCGCGACAGGAGGATTCTTACCTGGCCCTCGACCATGTCGCCCGTTGAGTCGACCGCACGAATCATGGCCCGCAAGGTCGCTTGACCGTGGAGATCGCCGGGGACCTCGGGGAGGGCGACCGCGAATCGTCCGCTGGCGTCGGTGACGACGTGGGTCGGTAGACTCGCGGTCCAGTCCGGCGGCGGTGGCCATGCGCCGTGGAGCGTCCAGTCGAGCGAGACCTGTGCGTTCTGGACCGGCGCCGACGATGCGTAGCGAACCTCACCCATGACGTTCGGCTGATCGCCCCGTCCGTAGAAGGGCTGATCGGTCGAGGCTTCGACCACGAAGCGCGGGAGCGTGAACGGTGCGACCTTCACGGGCCGGACAGCGCTCGCGTCGCCCGAATCGAAGCGAATGTTCCAGATCCCTTCGGCGGCATCGGGCGCGAGTGGAAACGTTCCGCCGACGATGCCGAAGTCATCGGCGCTCGCTTCCTCTTCGAGGACGACGTTCCCCTGCGGATCGGTGACCTGCCATCGTCCCGCACGTCCGCCGATGGGGACGAGGTCGCGGGCTCGAAACAGCGCAGCCCGGTAGGCGATCACGTTGCCCGGTTCGTACAGCGGGCGGTCGGTGATCACGTGGATCTTGGCGGGCGCAAAGATCGGAAGCTTGAGTTCGACCGAGGTCTCATCGAAGGGCGCGACGCCGTGGACCCGAAGCGTGTAGAGGCCGTCCTTCAGATCATCGGGCAAGACCACCTCGGCCCATCGAGATTCGCCCGAGCTGTCCCAGCCGTTTCGAGGGTCGAGCGATCGCTCTTCACCGGTGGGTGCAACGAGCGCGAGTGACAGCGTGCAGCGCTCCGCCGCGACCTGCTCCACGGCGTCCGAGCGGGCGGAAGTGAAGAACCCCTGGGGCACGACTTGGATGGCGCCACTCGCGCCGCGGCCAAGGCCGTGGGCGAACGCTTTGAGCCCGAGCCTCGGCGTACCCGAGGGGCACGTATCGGAAAGCAGTCCGTAGCGAAGGAAGCCAGTCACGCACATGAAGCGCGAAACCGTGAAGAGCGCGAGGGCGACCAGGCCCAACATCCCGTATACAAGCTTTCGCCTCATAACGTTTCCCTTATATCCTATGACGGTCGGCCACCACAGAACGCTCGAGCTTCTTGGGCGATCTTTTTTTAAGGGGGGCGACGATGGTTGATCTGTTGCTCGACCAGTGTTCAGCTCCGTTCGACCATCCAGGGAGGCGTCAGAGTATGAAGATTGAAATTGGGATCAAGGACGAAGACCGATCCAAGATCGCGCACGAACTTTCGAAGCTGTTGGCCGATAGCTACACGCTGTACTTGAAGACCCACAACTTTCATTGGAACGTTACGGGCCCCATGTTCCAGACGCTCCATCTGATGTTCGAGCAGCACTACAACGAGCTCGCACTTGCGGTGGACACGATCGCGGAGCGGATCCGAGCGCTCGGCCACCCTGCGCCAGGGAGCTATGCCGCGTTCGCGAAGCTCGCGACCGTCAAGGACTCCGAAGAGGTTCCGAAGGCGACCGACATGGTGAAGGTCTTGGTCGAGGGGCACGAAGCGGTCGTCCGCACGGCCCGCCAAGTGCTCGCCGTCGCCGAGCCCGCGAACGACCAGGCCACGGCCGACGTGGCGACCCAACGGCTTCAGACGCACGAAAAGACCGCTTGGATGCTCCGGAGCCTGCTCGAAGGTTAGGGCCCGATCGGCGGGCTAGCCCCCGCGGGCCAAAGCCCATGCGGTGTAGCCGCCGAGACCAAGCGTTTCGTTAGGGGCCCCTTTCAGGGGCAAGGTGTGGGACGGCACGCTTGCGCATTGACAAACTTTCGTGAGGCAGGCGAAGACCGAGTGCTCTAGGAGAAAACTGCCGATGTCCATCCTGTCTGACTTCCTCAACGAGAACACCATCTCCCCGGCCGACGTTCACCAGCGTTCTTGTGCCCTCGAGGCCCAGAACATTGATGACCGCGCGCTGCAGGTCGGTCGACAGGCGGCTCGCCGGGCGAAGAAGCCGTACGCTGAGTTGTCGCTCGGCAAGCCCAAAGGGCTTGGCCGGGGCGTCGGGGTGGCGACGGTGCAGCGCGCGATCGCGGGTGCGCCGCTTCCCCGCGTGGCTCGCAAGAAGATTGTTCGGGCCGTGAACTCTCTGCTCGCCTCGCGGAAGATGGAGCCGACCGACGCACGCAAGCTCTTCAGCGACGCTCCGGCGCGCAAGGGCAAGAGCGGCAAGAAGAAGTAGAAGACCCCTGGGCTTGGCCTCGACGTTTGGGCTTGAGGCGCGGGGACTGGGCCATGGCGGGGGCTGGGCCATGGGTTGGTCGAGGCGAGTCATTGATGAGTGACGACCGCGAGAAGAAGAGCTGGCGGGAGATCGACGCGACGCGCGACCGTCGTGGTGGCGGCCGATCAGGTCGTCGCGCCGACCCTGATGAACGGTTGCGGGAGCGCGCGAGTCAGTCGGCCGCCTACTCGAAGTACAAGTCCAATCTCGACAAGCTCTTTACCCCCGGGGGTGGCGGGGCGCTCCCCGAGAATCTGAGGGCGCAGCTCGGCCCGGCCGACGAATCGAGCGCCGCGCGGCGGAAGGCGCTCGAGGACCTCAAGCAAGACCCATCCGAGGCGACGCTGGCAGCCTACCTTGCGACGGGGGCTCCGCTTCCCGACGATGCTCGCCTCCTGATGGGGCTGCTCGATATCAGGGAGGAGGCCCAGCTCCGCCCATTGCTTTCCCGGCTGCTCGAGATCGTCGAGGATGGCAAGAAACCGAATCGCATGCTCCTGATCCAGAAAGTCACAGCGTTGCGGCATCGCGTTGAGGCGGCGGAGACCGTCGAGCTGCTCGACATGCTTCTTGCTGCGCTGGGCTAGGGCGTTCGGTTTTCATTGATCCCGCGACTGGCCCTCGCTTCCGGGGGCCGATTTGGGCTACGTTCCTCGGTGGCGGAGACGCCGGCGTTTTGAAGACGCAGAGGATCCATAAGGGCGACGAATTCGGATCGGATTCCGAGCCCGGCTCGGACGCCAGCCGCACACTTCGCACGTGGTTGGTCCGAATTGGTCATGCTTTCGAGCCGATGGCGACCCCGGACGTCGTGCTGCTCGATGACGTCGAGCGCTGCATTCTTGGGCGCGCCGACGGCTCTGGCAAGAACCCGGTCGGGTTCGTCACGGCGCGTGATCCCTGGATGTCGGCTCGCCATGCCGAAATCGTCCGCCGCGAAGACGGCTTCGAGCTTTGCGATCTTGGGTCGAGCAACGGAACACGCCACTTTGGAGTGCGTCGGTCACGGGTTCGCCTCATGGATGGCGACATTTTCGAGACCGGCACGACCTTCTGGCTGTTCCGGTCTATGGTCATGGCGGGTGATCCGCCGTTCTCCGCGAGCCCGGGCGTTCTCGGAACGCTCAGTCCGCTCCTCTTCGAGGTGGCCTCTCGTCTCCAGCGGGTGGCGCAAGCGCGTGTACCCATCATGCTCGAGGGCGAGACCGGCACCGGGAAAGAGGTCGTGGCGCGCGAGATCCATCGCCTTTCGGGTCGGACCGGGCCCTTCGTGGCGATCAACACCGCGGCGGTCCAACCCAACCTGATCGCGTCCGAGCTCTTTGGCGTCGAAAAAGGTGCCCACTCAACGGCCGAACGCGCGCGCTCCGGTCAAATTCGAGCGGCCGAAGGCGGGACACTCCTGCTCGACGAAGTCGGAGACATGCCACTGGCGGTTCAGGTGTCGCTCCTCCGTGTGCTGCAGGAATCAGAAGTGCTTCCGGTGGGGAGTGATGTCCCGGTCAAGGTCGACGTTCGTGTCGTCTGCGCCACCCATCAGGATCTCGACGCACTCGTCGCGGCCGGAAGCTTTCGTGCGGATCTATACGGACGTTTGCGCGGCTGTACGCTCGAGCTTCCGCCGCTCAACGCCCGCGTCGAAGATATTGGCCTCTTGATCGCGCGCTTTCTTGCGCGGTTTCGGGCCGAGGCGATCACCTTTACGCCGGCGGCCTATCGTGCGTTGCTCATGTACCCGTGGCCCCTGAACGTTCGAGAACTCGAGCGCGCCATCGAGGCCGCGATCGCGCTTGGCGACGGGCATCGCATCGAGCTCCAGCATCTCGCGCCCGAGATCCGCGCCTTCGATCCACGGCAGGAGCCGCTTCGCCCGATATCACCGGATGTTTCGCTCAATGATCGCTGCAAGGAGATCCTTCGGCTGCTGACCGCTCATCGAGGCAACGTGAGCGCCGTGGCGCGGACCATGGGACGTTCGCGGATGCAGGTCCACCGCTGGCTGAAGCAGATGAACGTCGACCCGAGCGAGTTCAGGAGAACTCGCGCGGACTCGAAGCCCCAAGACTGAGACAAAGATCAGACCCGCTTTGCGCAAGCCAAGTTGACGTCTTTCCTAGAAGTCTGACAGGAAAAATATCCAAGGACGAATGGTGTCGAGCCCGTCTTGGTCGACGACCTTTGTTGCGATCGGCGGCATCTGATCGAGGCTGCCGCGGTCCTCCATGCGGGCGACGACTGCGCTCGACTCCGGGTCTCCGGGGACGATGCGGAAGGCGATGTCAGGCCGAGAGAACTTCTCGACGCGCACGCCGACCGACGTACGTACGGCCCCGGTCTCCTCGATCGAGGTGTCGTACCACGAGAGGCGCAACCCAAAGGGTGTGTTGAATTCAATCGCGCCCGGGTCTTCGTGATGACAGTTGCCGCAGTTGGCGTGGAGATATCCGAGCGCGGCTTGCGCGTCGACATTGCCCGGCACGGCCGAGCCGAAAGGATCGGGATGGCTGAGTCGGTTGCTTGCGACGAGGCTGTTTACGGTCACACCTGCGCCTTGATGGTTGAGCTGGACGGCGCTGAAGCCGAGGACACGCTCTTCGAGGTGGTCGTGGCAGCTGTGGCACGTTGCGACGGGCGGAACATCGTGCGCCGTGCCGCGCGCGTTGCGCATTCCGAGGGGTACCCATTCGGCGTCGCTTTCGTCGTCGTTCCAAAGGTAGGTTGCGAAGGAGAAGTCGTTCGCGCCGGCGCCGAAGCGGCTGATGAGCCGAGTCTCGACCCGCTTCCCTTGGACGACGAATTCCTTCCAGAGCTTCGTTCCGACCGGCATGATCCAGTGATCCTGGTCGGAAGTATCGATCGTCCCACACGCGGGGAGGTACACCCAACGGTTCTTGTCCGCGCCGTCCGACCAAAGCGGGAACTGCGGTGTGAACGACTCCACCGGCGCTGCGACGACCTTCGTCGCGATGTCTTCGTACAAACCGGTTTCGGATAGATGCTGGGGTGGGGTCGAGCTTGTTGACGTCAGACGGCTGTCCAACCCGTCCGGTGGGATGCACGTCTCGGCGTCCGATGTCGAACCTCCATCGCCCGCATCGAGATCGAGGGCTCCATCGGAACCCTCCGCATCGGGCGTCTCGGCGTCGGTTGCCGCTGCATCGCCGCCGTCAGCCTCGCCCCCGCCATCCCCGCCGTCGAGGACGGCGGCGTCGGTGTGTTGGGCGTCCGGTGTCTGCCCGTCGGTCAGTCGAGCGTCGGCCGCGCTCCCGTCAGCGACGCCTCCATCGATCATGTTGCGGGCATCTGGAGCTTGAGCATCCGACCGTCCGCCGTCCGACGAATTTTCGTCGCCGCCGCAGCCGACCGCCGAGAGCAAGACGAAGATGAGACCGACCGTGATCAAGGGCCGCGTCGAGCCGGAACGACGCATCGTCGAACCGGCCGAGTTCGGGGCGCGCGGCCCAGGGTCGGACCCAGGGTCGGAGGGTGGTGGGCGCGAGCCTAGGCGGAGGTTGTGGCGCTGAGCAGGCATGCGTCGGCATTGTACGTCATAATTAGGTCCAGACCGCGAGCGCCCGGGCGATTCGATCGACCGCTCTGTCCGGTCGTGCGATCGGCGGTCGATGAGCCCGCCTGCCCGATGGTACGTGCGACAGGTGCTCCGCCGCCCTCACGGATTGACGTTCCTAGCCGACAGTCTGGCTGAGTATCGAGCGGATCGCGCTGGCCTGACCCTTGCTTTGCTGATGCGAGAGCGAGGGAACTCATGACCAACGCCTTTCTGTCCTCCGTCATGTCTCATGTCATCCCCCAGGCCGGGGCACAGCGGCTGCTGGAAGACCCAGGGCACTTCCCGGCTGACCTCGTCGTCTCCGGATTTCTGAACCCGGACTATGCGCACAACGTCTCCGCCGCGCTTCAGGACCTGGAGAAACAGGCGCTTGCGCGCGGCCAGCTCGAGACCGCTGCGAACTACGATTTCATCCAGCAGGAGTGGGAACAGGAGACCGGGCTTGCGTCCCGCGGGGCAACGGCAGACGCAGACGGTAAGCAGGACTATTGGCGGGACTCTGCGAGGGGTGTTCAGGCCTATAGGGAGCGCGTGAGCGGCATGACAGCGGGCGCGGACGGGTCGCAGGCGGCGCTCGAGCAGTTCTTGAAGGGCCCTGAGGGCGCCGCGTGCTTCAGGTCGTTGATGGCGCTCTACGTGCTTTGTTGCATGGTGGGTGGTCGCTGATGGAGTCAGAGACCCAAGGTGTTTCGCCATCTCCGGCGGGGGCGGGCGATCGCGGATCGGTGGATGCCTCGTTGCAAGCGGTCTTGCAGGATCTCCTCAGTCACCCGGTTGTGGTGGTTGCGCGGGAGATCACGCGTCCCGGCAACGTCGAGAAGTGGGCCATTGCGCCGAAGGATGCGCTCCGGCTCGAGGGTACCATCTTGGAGCATCTCCATGACGCGATGATGCCGAGCGCCATTCGTGCTCTCTTTGGGATGGTTGCAACGCTTCATCAGGCCGAGCGATCGCCGACCGCCGCCCGCACGCTCGTGACGGTCTTGGCGCGCGTCGAGCCGCAACTTCGTGCGTTGTGGCGCGCCGACGACCTCGCGAACGACGACACGACCTTCGTGGGGAAGCCAACGTTGGCTGAGCAGGCCGAGCAGCGATCTCGCACGCTTCTTGGGGCTTCGGCGAATGGGGGTGTGGCGCGCTCGAGTGCGCCGCCGCCCGATGGGGCCATCGCCGTGCGCGCGCTCCATATTCCAGAGATTCCCCGGCCGACGCCTCGTCCACGTTCCGTCGCGGTGCTCTCGGCGGCGCCGCCTTCGGCTGCGTCCCCGTCGGCTGCGTCCCCGTCGGCCTCGTCCCCCTCAGTCGCGCCGCTGAAAGGGAGTCCAAAGGTGCGTGGACCCAGTCGACCGCGTCCGCAGCCGCGTTTTTTGCGTGACGATCTCCCGCCCGAATGATCCGCGCCTTCTGGACGCGCCTCGATGGTCGACGGCCTCCCTGCAATGGTCGGGGCGGAGGGTAGGTTCGGGGGGCGAACGGCTCCTCGTCTTGACACCAACGGGATGGCGGCGAGACGAAGGGGCGTGACGTCGTGGCTGTATCGCGGCTCGGGCACCGGCTCGTTTTTGCACCGGCTCATGGATACACCCGACCTTGCCAGGCGGGTCGAGGCGCTCGAGCCGGCGGCGTTCTTTGAGTGGCTTCGCCAGATCGGGATCGAAGATGCGGGCGAGATCGTCGCGCTTGCGAAGACCGACCAGATCGTGTCCGCGTTCGATGAGGACCTGTTTACGAGCGATGCACCTGGCGCGCGCGAGCAATTCGACGTGGAGCGATTCGTCGTCTGGCTCGAGGTGATGCTCGAGGCCGGTGACGCGGTTGCGGCGAAACGCTTTTCGGAGCTCGACGAAGATTTCGTGGCGTTGGCGCTTTCATCGCTTGTCCTTGTACTTGACGAGGACGCGCTCGAGTCGCGGCTTCGGGTGGGGGACCAGGACGCCCGTGCTGTCGACAAGGCGCTCGAAGGTTCCCTTCAAGAGAGTCTCGATGGCTACATGATGATCGCCAAGCGATCGGATGGATGGGATGCGGCGCTCGCGCTCATCTTGGCGCTCGATCGAGATCATCGCGCATTCCTGATTCGCGTGCTCGATCGCTGTACGGCCGCGTCTTTTGGCTACCTCGAGGACCTTGATGAGCTCACGACTGTGCTCACTGCGGCGGAAGCGCTCGCTGAGGACGTCGAAGCGGCGCGAGACGAACGTCGCGATGCCCTTGGCTACGTCGAGGCAAGAGCAGCCAAGGCCTTCCTGGAGTGGGCGCGCCAGCCGTGGGAGGACACCGATCGTCGCGCCCCTCAAGGTCTTCATGCGCAAGGCGAAGGCAGTGCGGACCGCGAGGGTCGACCGGATCGGGCGGGCCAGCCGGATCGGGCGGGCCAGCCGGATCGGGCGGGCCAGCCGGATCGGGCGGGCCAGTCGGATCGGGCGGGCCAGCCGGATCGGGAGAGTCGAGCGCATCGAACAAATTTTGATGCTCAGTACCCGGACATGCATCGATATGTGGCCCGTTTTCGCGGGCGCGATCCTCGGCCACGTTCCGAGCAGCGGCGCGATGGTCCGTCTGATGCCCAACTCCAACCAGTTCGGCCCTCGCCGCACGACGAGCCGGTGATTTTCGCCGCGCTTCGGTGTCTGGCGGACCGCGCCCCTTGGATCTACGCGACCCGAATCGAAGAGCTCGCGTATCTCGCGAACGCGATCGTTTCGGGTGCAGACTGGGATGGTGAGCGTTTCACCCGCCCGCAAGCGGCGGAAGCCGCGCTCGCCAACGTCGAGCTGGGCGCGTTGCTCGATCTCTCCGAGGCTGGACTTCCACCGGGGCGAGTCACGCTCGAGGCGTTGACCGATCGGCTCGAAGTCTCTTCCGTCGACACGCTGTTCCGGAGGGCGAGCAGCGCTGTGACGAGCCTTGATCTTGTTCGAGGCGTCGCGCGCACAGGGTTCGTGCGCTCGCGGAGCGAACTCGCGGCCGTCCGCCGTTTTCTGCTGCTGATCGGGCCCTAAGTTCCGCGGTTCGCGGGCCGCGAATCAGAATGCGTCGACCGTCGCTTTTGCCCCGTTTTGACATCCACGCAACTCGGAGCTGAGTTCCCCGATAGAACTCCGAAACCGGGCTCTGGCCCATTTTCGAGAGAGTCGACATGCAGCTTCAGATCAACAGCAACGAAAGTCTTCGCGCCGCCCTGTTGCGCGCGGGCGTGCCTCCGGAACAAGTCAGAGCGGCTCAGGCCGAGGTCCGCGAGCTCAATGACCTCAGTCCTCGGGGTCGAGTTGCCGCCGGGACCTTGATCACGATTCCCGATACGTTCATTCGAACGGCCCGCCCTGCCGGGGGCGACATCCGTGGCCCAAGCGTACGGTCGCCTGCGCCTGCTGCGCCCGCATCGGCCTCCGATCTCGCTTCCTCCGACGCGACCGAAACGTCGACGTCGATTCGGTCGCGCTGGCCCCGACGGCGTGCGTCGGCCACGGGATTTTCGCGCCCGGCCGGTCGCCCGCTCGAGTTGACGGAGGCGATGAAGGCCGTCGTCGGCGGTGTGAATGAATCGCTGAATCTGCGCGTGCTGAACGACAGCTTCAACCCGTACATCGAGCAGTTCGGCCGCTTCAAGCATCCGGACGAGCTTTTCCAGGGCAAGGCCTTGCTCGACGTGCAGAAGATCGTCGGCGGCCTTGTGCAGAGTGCGCCCGAGGCTGCGCGGCCGGTTCTGGCGCCGCTCGTTCCGCTCATCCGTTCCGACGTCGTGCTGAGGACGGCGGCGCAGCAGTTCGTGATCGATGACCGTGGCGTACCTGGAAACCGGATCATCTTCTATGGTGGTTCGGTCGGCCACGAACACATCGATCAGCTCGTGCAGGAGCTTGGGAAGCAGCACATCCGTCTCATCAAGCAGATGGGGCACTTCGATGGCCGAGCGCAGGGTGGCACACCCGAAGCGATCCTCGGTGATGGCGTCGCCGGCATTACCCATGCGGGCGGTTTTTCGGCCGGATACCTCAAAGGGAAGCCAACATCGATCCGCAGTGACTGGCCAGCCGACTACGGGATCCTGGACGAAGATAACATCGACTACAACGCTCATCTGTACGCCATCGACTACGCGGCGGGCGCGAAGAAACCGATTCCTGAGAAAACGGTGGCCGCCTACAAGAGCAATGCGGACATGTGGGACGCGGTGGCTGGGATGATCGTGCCGTTCACTGGCTCCGAGCTCGACACCCGATACCGCAACTACATGTACAATCCGCTCGAGGTGCACAGTCAGGCTTCGGCGCAGGCCGTGGCCAGGTCGCTCGCCCATCTCGATACCAAGACCTTCTTGAAGGAGCACGGCGCTTTCTACTGCGCCGAAGGCCAGTACAGCGTTGCGAATCTTGGGCCCAACGCGCTGATCAAGAAGAGCCTCTACCAGGATACGCCGCTCGGAAAGCTCATCGAGACCTTCCAGCAAGCGCCCGGGCTCACGCGGAAGCGGCCGGAAATTGGCTGGGCCTATCTTCGGGACCAGGGGTTGATCACCGACGATCAGTTCTCGGATCTCGCCGACACGCATCGGCTTGCGACGTATCTCGAGTGGGTGCCCGAAGATGTGCAGCCTTGGACGGCCTACGAACCCTACAACGCCGAAGGCTTGATCGCGAAGCCGATGACGGTTGCGACCCTCGCGTGGGGGCTCCTGCATTCGTATCTCCCGCGAGAAGGCGTCGCCGATGCGGTGGCCGACGAGGTGACGCGTGTGTATCGAGACGCGGTCGAGCACAATGACGTTGCGGTTCAGACGGCGGCCACCGCCCTTTGTGGTGGACTCGACCCAACCTCGTACGCGGGAAAGAAGGCCCTTCACGGCGTGGCGCTGAGGGCGGCCAGCGGGTTTCTGCTGTCGATTCTCGGCAATCCGGACTTCAAGAACAAGATCTTGACGCAAGCCGGGTTCAACGAGATCACGAACGACGAGGACAAGGCGCGCGTCGTCGCCCTCTATGACAAGTTCGTTTCAACGCTCAAGGATCCCCGGCTCGATACGCAGGAGGCCCTCGATGCGGCGATTCGCGCTGTAGACGACGAGTGCGGCGCGCTCGAGGTCGAGCGGCAAACGCTCAACCCCGTCGATGGGTCGTATCTTCCGGCCCGCAGATCGTTGATGCTCTATGCCGCGCCCCAGTGCTATGCGTTTTGGGCGCAGCAGCCCGAAGTTTTCGGCGACAGCCCGGCCCTTCGCTACGTTGCCACTGCGATGCACGCGCAACAGGCTAAGCGCGGCATTCTCCCGCTGCCGGCCGAAGACGTCTCCGAGCCGAACTAAGGGCCCCAGCCCCAGCCCCAGCCCAACCCAGCCCCGGACTCCGGCCTCGCATTCGGCCTCGGACCCGGCCTCCCTCCCGACCTCTGCTCCCGAGTTTCCCGTAATGTGAGGGCACACATCTTGTCTGGGCCGACGCGCCTGCATATGCTCCTTCTTCTGAGTGGACCCGACGCGGGTCATAGACGAACAGGAGGAGCCGTGGGCGACAAGTCACCAAAGGCGAAAGCCAAGGGCGTGAAGCAGAAGGATGCCAAGACCAAGAAGGATGGCGCAGAGAAGAAGGCGAGCCAGGAGAGCTCTCTTCTGGCTGTGAAGAAGAAATGATCGATCGAGGCGATGGCGCGACGTGCGCCGCGCCTAGCCTTCTGCGCGTCGGACGCGGATGACCTTCTTCGAAAGCCGGTCCGCGGTCTTGGAGCGATTCGCCTGCTTGCTCAGAATCCCTCGGAAGCAATCGCGACATTCGAACTCTGGGTCGTGTTCGGGTGGCCGTCGTGTGAGGTCACTCCGTCCGCACGAGGTGCAAACGACGGACCGCTCGACGCCGGCCAGGCTGTCCGGGTCTTCGATGCCGAGCAAGGTTGCGGCGCAAGCTCGGCAGAGCGTCCGCGTTTCGTTGCGCGGCGCAAATCGGATCTGATCTTCCTTTCCGCACTCCGCGCAGACGACAACCCGGATCACTCGGGTGCCCTCTTTGTTTCGGAGCCGGCGGACTGCTTTCGAGCCTGTCATTCGAAACGCTGAGCATACGCGCGACGTGCGGCGTTCGACATTGGAATCTCGAGGGTCTCAAATGTTGCGCTTAAACATGTGTTCAGATAGCATGCCCCTGTCCATGCAAGGTCTTACGGAGCGCCAGCGCCAAATCCTCTCGTACATCAATCTTCGGATTCATGAGCAGGGGTATCCACCCACTATCCGCGAGATTGGCGAGTTCATGGGGATTCGGTCGACCAATGGGGTCAATGACCATCTGAAGGCCCTCGAACGGAAGGGTTATCTCAAGCGGGAAGGTCTCAAGTCCAGGGCTCTTCGCCCGGTCTCGATCCAGGACCCGGATACGGAGGACATGAGCGCGACGTTGGCAAACGGCGCTGGCGGTCGCGGCGGTCGTAGCGCGGCGGTTTTGGGTTTCGACAAGTCGAATGGCAAGGCTCAGGCGGGGCTTGGCTCTGTGGTGCCGGCCGTCATGCCTCAGGGCGACTTGATTGACATCCCGCTCCTCGGTCGGGTCGCCGCCGGTGCACCGATTTTGGCGGATGAGCTCCATGAGTCCACAGTCCGCGTCGATAGCTTTTTTCTCGGTCGGTCGGCCCGCTCACCGTTGTTTGCGCTGCGCGTGACTGGGGACAGCATGGTGGACGCTGGCATCTTCAACGGCGACTACATCTTCGTGAAGAAGCAGATCGAGGCTCGCGCGAACGACATCGTCGTCGCGATGATCGATGGTGAAGCGACGGTGAAGCGGTTCGTCCCGGAACGTGATGTCGTTCGGTTCGTTCCCGAGAACGCGTCGATGCAGCCGATCGTGGTTCGGCGACAGGATTTTCGGCAGACATCCATCTTGGGCGTCGTCTGTGGTGTCTATCGGCGCATGTGAGTTGGGCCGAGGGCACGCCGCCTCGCTCTCTCGATCGGCGGATAGGCTTTGCGCTTCGGTGGCCGAGCACGTATGCCGCCAGGCGTGGAGTATTATTTCGAGCGCTATGCCGACCTCGATCTGCACCGGCGCATGGTCGCGGATCGCCATCGAACCGATGCCTTCGCGCGTGCCATCGCTTCGGTTGTCCGCGAAGGGGACATGGTCATCGACGTTGGGACGGGCACCGGTGTGTTGGCCATGTTGGCGGCCAAGGCGGGGGCGCGGCGAGTTCTCGCGATCGATCAGTCGGAGATCGCCGTGGTCGCCGCCGATCTGGTAAAGCGAAATGGGCTTCGAGACCGGGTCAAGGTCTTGAAGGGCCCAGCGGCGGAGCTTCAGACGGAGGAAGGACCGGCCGACGTCATCGTGAGCGAATGGCTCGGCAACATGGCGTTGGTGGAGGGCATGCTGGAGGACGTGATCACGGTGCGTGACCGTCATCTTGCTCCAGGCGGCCGCATGATTCCGGCCTCGACGTCGGTGATGCTCGCGCCCCTCAACGACCCGACGCTGTACGTGTACGAGGGGCCTGGTTTTTGGCGCGACTTCGTGGCTGGGCTCGATTTCACGTCGCTCGAGGACCGTGAGCTCCGCCAGGGGCGCTCGCTCCAGATGCGTATCGAGCCGCCGGCTCTGTTGGCCGATGGCCAATCGATGCTCGACCTCGACTTGGTGACGGTCCGGTCGGACGCGCTGCATGCCGAAGGCGAGCTCATCTTTCACGCCCGCCGCGACGCGGTGTTGAATGGCTTTGCCGGTTGGTTTTCGGCGACGCTCGCGCCTGGTGTCGTGCTCGATACGAGTCCGCGTTCACCCGAGACACATTGGGCTCAGACATACATGCCTTTTCGGCCGCGAATGGTTCGTGAGGGCGAGCGTATGGCTGTCTCGTTCCGCCTGGAGCCCGACCACGAGGAGACTCGCCACCTTCGTTTGACGCTTGCGGTGGGCGAGGACGAGCAGATGTACGTGATCGAATGAGATGCGTCGAGGGCCCGAAGCGTCGATGAGTCAATGAGTCAATGAGTCGATGAGTCGATGAGTCGATGAGTGGAAGAATGATGGCCTCATGGCCGGATGTCTGTGGGGTCTTCGGAGTTTGCAAAAGGTGCGCGTGTGAGTTCGTCGACGATGGCCGTCATCGTGCTGAGCGCTCGTCGAATGTTTGCGATGGAGACGTGCTCGTTTCGTCCTTCGATCCCGCGCATGTCGTTCTCCTGAGCGATCAATGGAAAGATGCCGTAGGTACGGATACCGATTCGTGAGAGACCGCGGTTGATGGACGGGCCTCGTCCGAAGCCGAAGCATACAACTTCCCGGGGGGCATTCGGCAACGTCTTGAGATGCCGGCGTAAGATGCGCTCGACGGTTGCGGAGGGCGCGTCGGTGTAGGCTTCGGCGCCTTCTAGGATCGTCAGATGCACGGCTGGATCTTCTATGACTGCGCGGATGTACTCGGCGATGGCGACGGGCGTCGTTCCTGGCAGAAGGCTAGCCCAAAGCAGGGCGCGTGCGCGCAGGGCCGGGACGCTGCGCTCAAGTTCTCCTCCGGCGATCGCTGCGATGCGGATGTGGTCGGCAGCAAGGTCTCGGGTCGAAGGTCGGTCCGCCAAATCTGGGAGGAAAAAGATTCTTGCGAGAAGCTCACTTCGCAGCGCGAGGTTCTTGGGAAAGGACGAGTCGTCACTGATGGCGTCAAAGAGCTGCATGGCCGCTTGCGACAAGCGTGGGGCCGGCGGATTTTCGGCGATGGCTTTCAGGGCGCGTGCGAGTCGCGCATTCGCGTTCCGCTCCTCGGGATCGGAGAGCGCCGCGACGGAGAGGCGCGCGAATCCGAGCTCGCCGTGCGTCACGTAGTGGATCGTTCGTCCGTCCTCGAGCCAGTCGTCGATGCCGAGTCCGGTTCCGGTGATGGCCACCGACGCAGTGGCGACGGCGGGATGTCGTCGGATCATCAGGTCGAGCCCCTTCGTTCCATCGCGCTCGCCGGCCAGACCGTCCGGGATGAGGCACAGGATGATGTCGCGGTCTTGTCGTGCGGCACGTTGTCCGAGGATCGCGAGCGTGGTCGCCCACACTGCGGCGGCACCTTTGCCTGAGAGGACACCGCGCCCGAAGAGTGCATCGTTCGAGATCACGGCCCCGAATGGAGGTGTGGCGGGATCCCAGAGCGGGGCATCGACCGAATAGGTGTCGAGATGTGAAGCCAAGAGAAGCGGAGGCTCCGGATCCGAGACGGCGGCGGGCAGCAGGGCGAAGACCCCAGCGCCGAGCGCACCCATGGGCACGACCTCGGCCTCGACGTTGTTTCGTCGAAGGAAGCTCACGACGGCCTGTGCGGCCGCGTCCATCGCCGAACGATCCCATGCGCTCGTGTCGGCCCGCACCAATTCGGCCAACAGACTTGTGGCCTCGGCCGTACGTTCGCCCCAATCGACGCCACTCGATGGAAGTGAAGGCTCCGAAACATCCAAGGAGGGCGATGCGCTGGTCGAGCGCCCCGCCGCCGAAGAGACCGAGGACGCGCAACCGGAGCCGGAGAGGACGATCGCGCCGGCGAGCATGATGAACGTCGCCCGTCGGCGCAGGCGTTCTTGAAGCCGGCGGAGGCCTGGACCCGTCGGCGGCCCGGAATTTGGGCGGTGACTGGGAACCGATCTTGGGCCGGGTGACTGACCACGACTGAGCGTGCGCGCCGCCTTCGTCTGACTTGGGTTACTTGGGCGACTTGGGCTGGACGGGAGTAGCCAGCGTGGTGTAATCCCAAGATCGTCTGTGGCTGGTCTCGACCTTCCAGTGAAACTGCGACGAGGCATCGGCAATGGGAAGGTCGTCCCAGAGGACGAACTTGCGCGACGACTCAAGAAGTTCGACCAAGACGGGGACGGCGCGCTCATTGTCGGCGAGCTTGCCGAGTTCTTCAAGGAGAGCCAAGTCGGTGGCCCCTGGTTCTCACAGACGGTTGCAAAGACGATCTGGCGCATGGCCGAAGAGCGCTGGGCGCGCTCCATTCCCACGATCGCCGTGGAGGCCCTCGCCCGGGTCATTCACCTAAGCATGTCACAGCCTCCGCGCCAGGAGAAACGGTACGTTATCACCCCGGAGGTGATGCAGGGGTAAGGAGCCGGCTCGCGCAGTGGGGCAGCGCCCACGCCCAACGGGCACGGCGCCCGCCGCCGCGGCTTCGAGCCAGAAGCCCAGCGAACAAGCGGGCGGCGCGGTCCGCGTCGGCGCCGGGGGTGCCGCCGGATCGGCGCTCAAACCCCGATCATCCGTGTCTGGTGGCTCGGTCGGTTCGCCACGGGCCGGAAGCACAACGCCACGCGCGGGTGCGAGCGGTTCATCAGGGCTGAGCTCAGGCTCAGGCTCGAATGCGAGTTCGGGCGGCAGCGCAGCGGCCCGACGGGTGCCCCGCGCGGCGCCTCGCCGGCCCGGGCCCAAACCTCGGCAGTAGGGGCTGGGCTGATCGTCGTGCGGCTTTCGACCGCTCACAGAGGTCTTCGCTTCGACCAAGCGATTCACCGAGTGCTCCTCGATCGAGGTCAGCGACCGTCGGTGCGTGAGATCCGGCAAGCGCTTCGGGCGGGAAGGATTCGCGTCGACGGCTGCCGCGTTGCGCCCGGCGCCCTGTGTGCCGGCGACGAGCGCATCGATCTCGGCGCATTTACCGCGCGGGGCGAGGCGGTGCTGGTTGGAGAGACGGACGCGCGCGTCGAGGTGCTCCACGAAGACGACAACCTGCTCGTTCTTTCGAAGCCCGCCGGCATGCCCACCGGGCCTTTGGTTCCCGGGGAGTCCGGCACCTTGCTCGGCGTTGCCGTCGGACTCGCCCCCGAGATCGCCACCGCGGGTCCGCCGCTCGAAGGCGGGTTGGTGCATCGACTCGATCGCGACACGACCGGCGTCGTCGTCTTCGCAAAGACGCTCGCGCAGCGCGAGCTGCTTCGTGAAGCCTTTCGCCGACACGACATCGAGAAGCGTTATCTCGCGATTGTCCAGGGTGGGCTCTCGGGTCCGGTTGTCGTTGTGGGTGCGATCTCGACCGCCGAGGATCGACGGCGCGTGCGCGTCAGATTGGGCCATGGTCTGCCTGCGCGCACGGAGTTTGCGGTGCGCTCGGCCTGGTCAGACCGGTGGTCGCTTCTTGAGGCGGTCACCTGTACCGGCCGCCGCCATCAGGTACGCGCCCATTTGGCGTGTCTTGGCCGCCCGATCGTGGGCGACGTCGCGTATGGCGGGCTCGCGACACCGAGCATGCCTCGCGTGGCGCTTCACGCCTCGCGTGTAACCTTGCCGAGCGGCGCGTCTTTCGCGGCCGAGATGGCGGCGGACATGCGAGACTTCCTCCTGGCTCTCGGCCCCGTGGTCGACCAACCACGCGGGTGTTGCTGAGCGGGCCGGTTGGTCTTAAGGTGGGGCGGTCCATGGGTCCAAATAGCCCCGCAGAGCGACGCGCACAGGCCAAAGATTCGTCTCGGCGACGCGCGGTGATTGTTTTTGTCGCCGGCTTTGCGGCGACGCTGGCGCTTCTTCTTGTTGGTTCCACGGTTCTCGGCGACCGAGGTCTCATCCGCCATCGGAAGCTTCGCGCGGAACTCGATGCCGTGAGTCGTCTCAACCTCGATCTGCAGCAGCAGAACGCGCGGCTTCGCATTGAAACCGAGGCGCTCCGCAGCGATCCGGCCTACATCGAATCGGTGGCTCGAGACGAGCTAGGTTGGGTTGGTGATGACGAGGTCGTCATCCTTTTCGGGGATGAAGAGAGGCACTGATCGATGCATCGGATGAGGTCGGCGCCTGGTGTTCGGCCTCGGCTCGGGGTGTCGAGGTGGCTCCGCCCACTTCTCTTTGGGTTGATCCCGCTCGCCCTGATCTATGGTGCGGTCTGCTTGACGGGTGGGCTCGCGACGAGCCCCGTCCAGCCGGTTGTCTATCTCTGGCTCGCGGTCGCGACGGTGCTGCTTCCGATCCGCGCTTCGGCCGGCATCGTCGCGGCGGCGGTGTTGACCGAGGTTGGGGTGGTCCTGTGGATGCCGGGAACGCTCGGTTGGCCGGCGCTCGTCGTCCATGTCGCATTGATGCTGATCTCTTCGGGCTTTTTTCGGACCGTCCTTTGGCGCGAAGTTCGAATCGTTCGGCGCCGGGCCGAACAGGCGATGGCCGCCGAGTTCGAGCGGATGGAGGCGGATGCCGCCGACTTTCGGCTCAGCGGAGACCTCGCGAGCGCCGATGTATTTCTGGCCGGTAGCGACACCGACACCGACACCGGCACCGATGCGGACGCGGATGCCGGCGCCGATGCGAACGCTGATGCCGATGCGAACGCTGATGCCGATGCGAACGCTGATGCCAATGCGAACGCTGATGCCGATGCGAACGCTGATGCCGACGCGAACGCTGATGCCGACGCGAACGCTGATGCCGACGCGAACGCTGATGCCGACGCGGATGCCGGCGCCGATGATGCGTCGACCCCCGATCCCCGAAGTGCTCCACGTGCGGCGGCTTCTGCGAGCGCTGCAGCTTCCGCTGGGTTCGCCGCGATTCACGCCCGCCAGATTGGGAGTGTGCGGATCATTCGGGAAGGACTGACCGACATTCTGCATGCGGCGCGGGTTTCCGTGCGTGCGGATCGGATGATGTACTTCGCCCTTGATGTGCAGCGAAAGACGCTCTCTCTGAAGGGGCACGTAGCCTCCGCGGAAGGGCGCGACGCGAAGGGCCGATCGACGAACAGCTTCTCGGCCGCCGAGGGGCCTCTCGCCGCGGTCGTTCGCAACGAGACGTCGATCCGTTTGCTGCCCAGCACGCGCCGATATCGAGTCGGCGCGTTCGAGGTGACGGCCCTGGTTGCGGTGCCGGTCTTCCATAAGCCCGATCTCAAAGGCGGGCGCTCAATGTTGGGCGTGCTGGCTGCGGGCCGTGATACTTCGGCGCCGTTCGATGAACAAGACGCTGTCATTCTCGCTGCGCTCGGCCGGGAGCTTGCGCGCGCGATCGATGCGGAGCGCCTGTTCGTGGCGATGGATCGCGTAAAATATGAACAGGAGCGCCTCTACGATGCGTTCTCGCTGCTCAACGATGTGCGGACGCCTTCGGCCTTTGCTGACAATCTGCTCGAGGCGGTGTCTCGGATCCGGCGCGTGGCGTTCCTTGCTTTCACTTCGTTCGACGCCAAATCGGATCAACATGTCGTCGTCTCCGTCACCTCGACCTACCCGGGCGAGGTCGACTCGGGAGGTTCGCAGAGCATGGGGACATCGCAGGCCCTCGTGGGGCGGCACTTCTCGAACCGAGAACCCAGTCTCGTCGGTCTTGCGCTCCGGGCTGGTCGCCCGCTTCCGTGTCGGGCCATGGCGACATCGATATCGGGCAGCGATGTCCCGATTTTCGGCCATTTGCTCATGCCGCGTCTCGACTCCGTCAAGGTCTTCCCACTTTGCATGCGCGGGGAGCCCCTCGGTGCGGTGATTGTTGGGACGAGGCCGGACGAGGGCGGGCTCTTGCTCGAGGATGAGCGGATGATCGAGATGGTGACCTCGCACGCGTCGGTCACGTTGTCGAACGTCCGCCTCTTTGAAGAGATGGCGAAGATGGCCACGACCGACGGATTGACGGGTCTGACGAATCGTCGCTGGTTCAAGTCGTTGTTGCAGGATGCGCTCGAGCGCGCCGAACGCTTTGGGCACCAGGTCTCGGTGTTGATGGTGGATGTCGATCACTTCAAGGGTATCAACGACACCTACGGGCATGCGGTCGGGGACTCGGTTCTCGTTCGCATCGCGGAGCTACTCCGCAACGAGGCGCGCCGCACCGACGTTGTGGCGCGCTACGGCGGAGAGGAGTTTATCCTAGTTCTTGATGAGACCGACAGCGTTGGGGCGATTGCCCTCGCTGAGCGTGTACGGCGCTTGATCCAGGCCCAGCAGATACGCGGCGATTTTGGCGCCGTTTCCGTGACGGCGAGCTTCGGCGTTGCTACGTGGCCGGCTCAGGCGCATTCCGCAGAGAAATTGGTCGAGCGCGCGGACGAAGCCCTCTACGAGGCCAAGCGCGCGGGTCGAAATCGGGTAAATGCGTCGAGTGCACATGAGGTCCATTGCCCTGACCCGACGCGTGCGGCTATAGGTCGAAGGCGAGGGGGTCGGGAAGCTCCGGCTCTATCACGGGTTCAAGCTTGAAGAAGCGATTTGTGCTCGACACCAACGTCCTGCTCCACGATCCGGGGTGTATCTTCGCTTTCGAAGACAACACGGTCGTCATTCCGATCTATGTGATCCAGGAGATCGACCGCTTCAAGCGCGAGCTCTCCGAGCTCGGCCGCTCTGCGCGTGAGGTGAGCCGTACGCTCGATACCTTGCGGCAGGAGGGACCGATTGCGACCGGCGTCGCACTCAGAGATGGCGGACGGCTCTACGTGGCGTTCTCCTCTCGCCACCTCACGGGCGCTGAGAGCCACGAGGGCGAGCGCGTCGACGACCGCATCCTGGCGGTGTGTCTCGATGCCAAAGAAGAGGACCCGGAGTCGCCCGTCGTCTTGGTGACGAAGGACATCAACCTTCGTATCCGAGCGAACGCGCTCGGGATCGACGCCGAGGACTACGATCACGATCGGGTCGAGATCAACGAGCTCTACACCGGGATGGTCGACGTCGAGATGGCGGGCGAGGAGATCGACCTGTTCTACAGCCAGGGCTGGCTGCCGTTGGCGGACCTCTACCATCCGCCCAACGAGTTCGTGCACCTGAAGAACCATGCGAATCCGAGCCACTCGGCGCTGGGCAAGGTCTCGCTGGATCAGGGACGCATTGTTCCGATCGGGCGGGTCAAAGAAGGGGTCTGGGGCGTCAGGCCGCGCAACAAGGAGCAATCGTTCGCGATCGATCTTCTGTTGAACGACAACATCAAGCTCGTGACCTTGGTCGGGAAGGCAGGCACCGGAAAGACGCTTCTCGCGATCGCGGCCGGCCTCCACAAAGCGACCGAAGAGGGCGTCTATCAGCGCATCCTCGTATCGCGTCCGATCTTCCCGCTCGGCAAAGACCTCGGCTACTTACCGGGCACGGTCGAAGAGAAGCTCTCGCCCTGGATGCAGCCGATCTTCGACAACGTAGAGTTCTTGATGGGCCTTTCGAATGACGAGAAGCGTCGTGGGCGCTCGTATCGTGAGCTCGTCGACCTCGGGATCTTGCAGATCGAACCGCTCACCTACA
This sequence comes from Deltaproteobacteria bacterium, assembly GCA_016713425.1. Classification (GTDB taxonomy): domain Bacteria; phylum Myxococcota; class Kuafuiibacteriia; order Kuafuiibacteriales; family Kuafuiibacteriaceae; genus JADJPE01. The sequence continues at coordinate 1,978,091 of JADJPE010000005.1, forward strand.
TTCGAGGCCGCTCGATTCCGAATCAATTCATGGTCGTGGACGAGGCTCAGAATCTCACCCCCCACGAGGTCAAGACGATCGTGTCGCGGGCGGGCGAAGGCACAAAGATCGTTCTGACCGGCGATCCCTATCAGATCGACAATCCGTACATGGATGCGACGAACAACGGGCTCGTGCACGTCGTCAATCGTTTCCGACCCGAACGCATCGCGGGGCACGTCACGTTGCTCAAGGGCGAACGCTCCGAGCTGGCCGAGCTGGCCGCCAATCTTCTCTAGAGGTTCTCTCGCGGTATGCTTTCGAGCGCAATGTTTCCGAGCGAAATGCTTTCGCGTCGTATGCGTCTCGTCCTTGGCATTGCGGCATCGCTTCTGCTTGGGCGCGTTGCGAGCGCGGAGCCTCAGTCACCGGCCGACCCGAAGCTGTACGTCTTGACCTTCGAGAATACGAAGCCGGTCGTCCCGGCTGGGAAGCGCGGGGTATTGGCGCTTCAGATCCGACCCGCCGATGGGTACAAGGTGAATCGGGAAGCGCCGCTTTCGGTCGAGCTCGAGTCAGCGCGTTTGAAGTTCGCGAAGACGCGGCTAGGTCACAAAGACGCAACAGGCGCGTCGGGCGCAGCAGGCGCGAAGAGCGCTTCGATCGAGTTCAAGGCGAACTTTGACGCCGACCGCGATGCGGGTGATGCGATCGTCCGCGTCACCGCGTCGTTCTTCGTGTGCGACGACAAGATCTGCGTGCGACAGGAAGCGCACGCCGAAACGACGATCCGAGTCGAAGAAGAATGAGATCCGGGCCGGGCTTGCTGGACGAGATCGCCCAAAGTCCAACGCCTGGTGCTGATGCCTGATGCCTACCCTGAGTTCATCGGATCGTGGTGGTCAGGGCGACCCACATGCGCCCGAGAGCGCGGTGTTGGCGGTTACGCTGTTGATGATGTCGCGTCTCTGACTGCTCTGCCCCGTCAAGTCACCGCGCGTCGAGTCGACGATTTTGACGTAGGTGCGTGTCCCATGTGGATAGTCGAGCGAACCGTCGTGCCATGTCCAGGTGTCCGTGCCAGGTTGGAAGAACTGCGACTGGAAGGCGCTCCGGATGTGGGCGATCGTCGCGTGGTCGAATGTCGCGCTAACGTTCGGCAATCCCGCGAGGTCGCCCAGGTTGATGTAGAGCGTCCCGCTTGGGTCCTCTGCCGAGTACGCTTGCCGCTGCATCGACAACATCCACACGTCCTTGTGGTACTGGACGGCGAGCTGCCGCACGACCTCACCGACGATTCGATGATGGCTGTGCCCGTACTCGCCCCAGTGATTGTGCGTGAGGAAACGCTTGTTGGATGCGTCCGTGAAATACGGCTCGAGACGGGCGCGGAAAGCCGCTGCGTTGAAGACTTGATCTCGCTCGCAACGATCTCGCGTACCGAAGTCCCGGATCCAGTCGTCGTTGGTCGCGTAGTTTGGATAGACATGCTGGATTCGGTTGCGCTCGTAGGCTGCGCCGTACGCAAGACGCTGCGCTGTACGCTGGGCCGGCGCCGGACCGCCGGCCACCTGGACCACCGCGCGCGCACGCGCCAAGAATGGCTGGAACCACAGCGCCTCGTCGTCGCTGTGGGCGACGACGATGATCGTCTGGCCATCGTTCAGGTTGTTCGACGTCAGAGAGTCGGACGACCCAATCGACACGGCGTGTAGCGGCGAGAAAGCCCCAAACCACTCGCGCGCTTCTTGAACCATGCGCCACTGGAAGTTGTAGGTCCCCGCTGTCCCGGGCGCGCGCACCTGAAACGAGAACGTCTTGCGCGCGCCCGGCGCGATCGTCTCGCACGGCGCGAGGTCGACCCGACCTGTGCCCCACGTACCGTTGTCTTGAGGCGCCTGCGACCCAAGCCGATAGACACCATCCCAAACCGATGGGTTGCAGGAGCGGGTCCAGGCCGAAGTCCCGGTATTCTCCATCGTGACCGAGACAGCATAGGTCTGCCCCGCCGTCATCGATGCCGGGACGGAGTGCGCCACGAAGCGCGCGTCATTGCGCAGATTGCTCGGCGGCTGCGTGGCGGTGGCTTCGATGACCTTCGGCGACCCGCTGAGTCGCGGATTCGCGCCCCCGTTCGGAAGGTTGATCGCGTATGCGCTGATCTCATGCCGCCGGCCGTCGAGCACGGACGCGGGCAGACGAAAGCTGAACCCATGGGCGGCATGGCCACCACACGCCGCGGCTACGGCCGGCTCTCGGACCTGGTTGGCGCGAACAGCCCCGAGGAACGTCGCGCCCTCATAGAAATGAACGTCGAGGGACGTCGAAAACGCGTCGGGGTCGCACGTCCAGCCGGATGTTTGCCCGCCGGCAATTCCGTCGTGCCAGCCGAACGGCAACGCGGAGGAGAGCTCATCGCTCGACGACTCGAGCTCACCGAGGTCGGGCGCCCCGCACGCCGTTGCGGCCAGCAGACTCAGCACGACGGCCTTCCGCGAGCACAGCCCCAGCTGCGGCCACCTCGAAACCACGTTGTCGCTACGGCCTCTGTGCTCGCGTTTGTTCTGGCCTCCAGGGCCACCGTGCTTTGTCGTGGTCACGTCCTCGAATGCACCAAGGTATGCCTAGGGTGTCAAACCACGATCTGTCTGCGCGTTACCCGGTCTTTGAACCAAACGCGCAGCGAGGGTCGAACAAATCACGATTTTCGAACGAAGGTTCGGAGGTCGATGGCGCGCTGCAAGACAAGAGACGAGAGATAAGAGATGGCGGAGACGATGGGATTCGAACCCATGATACAGTTTCCCGTATACTGGTTTAGCAAACCAGCGCCTTCAGCCACTCGGCCACGTCTCCATCACGTCCAAGATTGCGAAAGAACATCGAGCGGAGCAGGAGGGATTCGAACCCCCGGTACGCGATAAACGTACGGCGGTTTTCAAAACCGCTGCCTTAAACCACTCGGCCACTGCTCCAGTTCTAGGCAATTCCCAGAAGCGTCGCGGACCAGGAGGGCTGTACACCACGCTGGGCGCACATGTAAAGAGCGGAAGTCGGCCTGTTTCTTCACGGATTCGTTGGGGTCATTCCCAAGATCCAGCGGTTCTGCTAGTCGCTGGGGCATGGCAGTGACCCGCGAGCTCCCTGAATGGGCTGAGGAAATCCGTTCGACCTATCTCCGAGGCGAGTCCTCGGTCTTCGTTCTGCACGGGAACGTGTTCGACCTGATCCTCCACAACGGCGATCTCATTCCGCTCACCGATTTCTTGGCGAACCACCTCTTCGCCAAGAAGGACATTGTCTGTCACTTCAACCCGTCGCTCGGCGTGAAGTTTCGCAAGAAGGACAAGAAGGTCGACAACATCGAGGACTTCGTCGGCCCCCGCGAGATCGACGTCTCTCTCGCGGGTCTCGAGAAGCTCCTCCGCGCCCAGAACAACGTCGCCGTCATCATCGACTACGCCGACATGGTCGCGCCAAGCGGCCAGACGAGCTTTCTGACGGAAGCCGACCGACGGACGGTCGTGACGCTCCATCGCTGGAGCCTCGATCGAGCGTTCGAGGACGCCGACAACGTCGTCGTTCTCGTGACCGAACAGCTCCCCGACTTGTCGTCCAAGATTGTGTCGAACCCCAAAATCGCCGCCATCGAGGTCCCGCTTCCCGATCAAGCGGAGCGCCTCGCCATCGTTCGCCTGCTCGAACCCGAGGCGTCAGACCGCGACATAGAGAAGCTTGCGTCGCTCTCGGCGGGCCTCAAGACGATCCAAGTTCGCGGCCTCCTCGCCCCCGGCGAGGACTCGGAAGAGGACTATCATGAGCGCTACGAGAAGATCCGCGAATTGGTCGGCGATGCGCCCGACGCCAAGGAGCGCGCCAAGAAGCTCACGCGCGTGACCTCCGGGATGACCGGCGAACAAGTGCGCGCCTATCTCACCAACGAAGGGTTCGATCTCACACGGTACGAGAAGACGGATGGTCGGTACGAGGAAGTCTTCCGCCTCATGGGCAAGCGAAAGCGGGAGATCATTGAAAAGGAGTGCTTTGGCCTGATCGAATTCGTCGACTCCGACCATGATTTTTCGGCTGTCGGTGGCATGGATCAGGTGAAGCGGGAGCTCATGCAGATTGCGCACAACATTCGCGAAGGCGCGAGTCGTCGCGTGCCGATGGGGCTCTTGTTCACCGGGCCGATGGGCACGGGGAAGACTTTCGTGGCCGAAGCCTTCGCCAAGTCTTCCGGGCTCACGGCCATAAAGCTCAAGAATTTTCGCAGCAAGTGGGTTGGTTCAACCGAAGGCAATCTCGAGAAGATCCTCTCGGTCGTCAAGGCGCTCGGCAACATCCTCGTCATCATCGACGAGGGTGACCGTGCCTTCGGCAATACCAGCTCCGGCGATGGCGACGGCGGCACCTCGAGTCGCGTCATTGCGCGCATCAAGGAGTTCATGAGCGACACCTCGAACCGAGGACGGGTCCTTTTTGTCTTGATGACCAACCGCCCCGACAAGCTCGACATCGACATCAAGCGGGCAGGGCGTCTCGATCGAAAGATCCCATTCTTCTCGGGCCAAGAACCAGAAGACGTGGAGCCCGTGATCCTTGCCCAGCTTCGTCGGCACAAGATCGCCCACGAGATCGAGTTCCCACGGGACCGTCCCTCTGTTTCGGCGCGGCTCGTCGGCTATTCGAACGCTGACCTCGAGGCGGTTGCGCTCGAGTCGAACAACCTCGCCGAAGCCGCCGGGTCGCGCGTTACGCCGGAACACTTTGGGCGTGCGATCGACGACTATCTCCCGTCGCGCGATGCCAAGATGCTCGAGTATATGGAGCTCCTTGCGGTCTTCGAGACGTCGAGTCGCGCGCTCCTTCCGAGGCGCTATCGCGAGATGCCGGTCGACGCCCTGTTCGCTCGGCTGGCCGATCTTCGAGCGCTCGTCGGCTGATCGCGCCCGTTTCGCGCCAGTTCTGCCTCACGCGCCTACTTCACGGCGATCGTCAGGACGCGCAGCCCTTCGGTTGATTTCGCGTCAACGGTTTGTCCGGCGCGTGTCAGATACGACGCGAGCGGCTCGCTCGACGCCAGCACTTTGAGGTCGCCGCCGTGCTCGATCAGCCGCAGCGTCTGCGTTTTGCCTTGGCCATCTTGAATTCGCATCGTGCCTGGCTCGCCCGCACCGAGCACCTTGACAGGGAGTTCTGGGCTCATGAGGGTCGCAATCTCTTGTGTCGAGGGTGCGCGGATGACGCCCGCGGTGGAGGTCAGGACGATGAGCGATCGCAGGACTGACGCGTTCCTTGCATTGAGGCCCGCGACGAGCTGGCGTGTCGTTTGATCCGCCTGGGCCGCGATCCGCGCCTGGCCCTCGAGCGGCTCGCTGCAGCCCGAAGAGATCGAAGCGACTGAGGCCACCGCCACCGCCAGCGCGAAGGCAAGGCCCACGCGCGTTGTCACTGCGGTCACAGAAAGAAAGGAAAACGAGGCGGGCGAGGGGCGAAGGTCCTGACCGTCGGCACGTAGCACCGTGCGTTCTTTGCCCGACCAGCCATCGAAGTAAACCCTTTTCGGTTTCGCTGCCCGACGTGTTCTGGGTAAGCGTGTCTCGTCTTGCTTGACGTCGGGCATTACCCCTGATTGCCTAGGACTCAAGACGCCCCTGGCGTTTTTTTTGGGGAGCTGAGCGCGACTCACTCGTTTGCAGGATGGTCTAGGTGTTGACGAGTGTAGGAGACATCCTGGAACTGGATGAACGCGAGGTCTCTTTTGGGGGGAACGAGGAGATGGCTGAGCCCGGGCGGCGCCTCGCGAGAATTCGAACGCTGAAGAGAGGCGCGATGTGAACGCGAGTCGATCCACATTTGGCAAGTACGTGCTCCTTCGCAAGCTGGCTTCCGGCGGGATGGGGGAGATCTTTCTTGCCAAGCAGCGCGGGCCTTCCGGCTTCGAGAAGCTGCTCGTCATCAAGCGCATCCTCGCGCATCACCTCGACAAGCGCGATTACCTCGACATGTTCTTCAGCGAGGCGCGCCTGGTCGCCCGGCTGAGCCACAACAACATCATCCAGATCCACGAGATGGGTGAGATCGACGGCGATTACTACATTGCGATGGAGTACGTGCGAGGCAAGTCTCTGCGCGACGTCGTCGATGAACTCCGGGCCGAAGGGCGTGTGCTTCCGCTCGCCCACGTGGTCGAACTCGCGATCAAGCTCTGTGAAGGGCTCGGGTATGCGCACCAAGCGCGCGACATTCGGGGGCGTCCGATGCACATCGTGCATCGCGACATCAACCCGCACAACATTCTGGTCTCCTACTCGGGTGACTTAAAGCTGATCGACTTTGGCATCGCGAAGTCCGAGATGACGTCGGTCCATACCGCCACGGGGACGATCAAGGGCAAGTTCGTTTACATGTCCCCCGAGCAATCGGCGGCCGACCCGATCGACCGGCGGTCGGACATCTTCAGCCTCGGGATCGTCCTGTACGAGATGGCGTGCCTCGAGAACCCATTCGTGCGCCAGAATGTGGTGTTGTCGCTCGAAGCCATCCAGCGTCAGTCGATGCCGCTCCCGTCGACGAAACGTGCCGATGCGGCGCCGCTCGATCGCATTCTTTCCCGAGCGCTCGAGAAGACGCCCGAGGACCGGTATCAAACCGCCACCGAGATGCGCGATGACTTGCGCGCGCTCTTTCGCGACGGGGCGGTCTCGCCGCCATCCGAAGATATTTCGACCTTCCTTCATCAGCTTTTTGCGGCCGACATCGAGGAAGAGGATCGCTTGTTGGCCGAGGCCGACCAGGCGACCGCCGATTTCGGCGACGTACTGATCCCCGTTCCATCGTCCGTTCCGCCGATTCCCCCGCCCACGAGCGCGCACGACCAGGCCGATGCGCCGTTCGTCGACGAGGAGCCGACGCTTGCGGAGGATGAGGACTCGCTCGCAAATCATGCGACGAATGCTGGCACCGTCCTGGGCGGAATCCAGGAACCAACGGCGGGGCAGAGTGTGGTCCTCGGTCAAGCTCGGCCCTTCCTCGACGCGGTGGACGAGGCCGACGGCTTGAGCGGCGTCGAACGCACGATGCCGAGCCCGGGCGAAGCCAATGGCCAAGGCCGCCAGACCGCGAACGGCACGAACGGCGCGAACGGCGCGAACGGCGCGAACGGCGCGAACGGCGCGAACGGCGCGAACGGCGCGAACGCCGGCAACGGCCAGGGACGTGACGCGTCGTCGAGTACGCTCGGACCGGATTTGGTCGCCCCCGACCTCTTCGCATTCTCGTCCGAGGTCCCGACGCGCTCGGACCGCGTGCCGCGCCCGTCGGGCGTCATTTCGAGCGCCTTGCGGGTCGGCGAAGGCGCCGCAAGCCAACCGGACCGAGCCGAACGCCTCGAGCGCCCGGCGATCGGACGCACTGGCTTTGAGCGTTCGTTGGTCGAAAAGTTCTCCGGTCTGCCTGGTCAAGGTTCGCAAAGCCCGGGTCAAGGCCAGTTCGACGCGCTGCTTTCGGGCGCCACTTTCGATGAAGCAACGCAGCTCCGCGGTTCGGTGGGCGGTGCGGCGTCCAGCGTGTCGATGGCGCTCGTTGCGCCGCCCATGGATGCGGGCTTGGTGACCGACGAAGACACGGCCAACGGCGCGGTGGTGCGGCCCCATGCGCGCTGGCGATTCCTTGGGCGAATGGCCGCATATCTGGCGATTGTCGGGGCGACGACGGCGCTGGGTTTTGTGGGGACGCGGACCCTCATCGGCGGCCGTCCTCAAGCGCAGATCGTCGTGATTCCACCCGAACTTGGCTCGGAGTTCGCCCAAGATGAGCCAACACCAGCGCCTGACCCGGCGCCGTCCGCCCCCGATCCCTCCGCGGCCGAGCGTGCGGGCGCGGCGTTCATCGATTCGAGCGGGGGCGAGATCGTCTTCGCCGGGGAGCCGGAAAACGCCGTCGTGGTGACGCGCTTCGGGCCTTCCCGCCGCGCGCGGCGCGACCGCGGAGACGCCGCAGAACGGCGACTCTCTCGAGCCTCTGACCCATCGGCGTCTTCCGGATCTGGTGCGCCCGCGTCGTCGAAATCTTCGGTGTCTCGTCGTGCCGAGGCTTCCAACGGCGCAGCGCCCACGGGCGCAGCTTCGAGCGCAAGCACGGGTTCGAGTGCAGGCGAGGCCGCTCCGAGTGCAGACGATGATTCTCCGAATGCGGCCCATGCCGCTTCGAGTGCGGGCGAGGCCGCTTCGGGTGCAGGCGAGGCCAGTTCGAGTGCGGGCGAGGCCAGTTCGAGTGCAGGCGAGGCCGCTTCGAGTGCGGGTGAGACCGCTTCGAGTGCGGGCGAGGCCGGTTCGAGCGCGGGTGAGGCTGCTTCTTCGAGTGCGGCGGGTGTGCCTGGCCGCAGCCAACGCGATGGCGCGAAGGTGCCGCAAACGCTCGGGCGCATCCGCGTCTCGGTCTCTCCGCCCGCAGACATTGCGCTGGACGGGGGCCGCGTGCGTGCGACGCCCGCGAGCGTCGTCGTTCGCCGGCCGTCCGGTCGCTTGGACGTCCACGACGCTCTCGGCGCAGGGTCGGTTGTCTCGCTTTCTTTCGATGTTCGTGATTCCGGCCTGAGCATTCTCATTGCCTCGAGCCCTTGGGTGGTCGTGAAGCACAACGGGTTGTCGCTTGGAAAGACGCCGCAAGGTCCGGTTGCTGCGGGGTTGAAGCACCGTTTCACTTTGCTTCGGCCGGGGCAGGACGATCCGCTCGGGATCACGGTGGTTTGGGAACCAGCGCAATCATGAAGACTTCCTCGTGTCGTGCCTTTCGTCGACCTGCCTTTCGTCGACCTGACTCCGAAGCCGCGTTCCGGTCGGCCTTCGCGCTTTTCGCCGTCTTGGTTCTTGCGGCTTTTGCGCGCGTCGCGTGGGCGGGGTCGGGTGACGGACAGCCGCCGGTGATCACGGATTCGCCGGTTGGGAACGCGACGCTCGGGACATCAGTGACGATCCGGGCCACGATCGAAGATCAGGACGGCGTGTTCGCGCCGTCGGTCTATGTTCGAAGCGCGGGCTCGACGCAGTATCTGAACATTCCGATGCATCGCGTAGGGCCGCTTCCGTCTTCCGCATCCACATCGTCACGGTCGTCGGCCTCGACCTCGGCCTCGGCCTCGGCGTCGGGGCAGGCCGCCGAGAGCGGGGTCTTCGAGGCCACGATTCCGGGCGAGGTCGTTGTTGGCGATCTGGAGTATTTCGTCGAGGCGTTCGATGTCGAAGGCAATGGCCCCAGCCAACGCGGCACGCCCCAGGCGCCGCTCCTCATCGAAGTCAGCGATCAAGCGTCGCCTTCGCCGCAGCCCGCGGATTCGCCGGGTTCGTCGGCGGCCGGACAGTCGCAGTCGCCCGGTGGTCGATTGGATTCTGAGGACGAGTTGCCGCGTGTGCTTCCTCAGGACCGGGGCCTCGGAAGTGCGGCCGTGGGACAGTCGTTGACCGACCGGAACCCGGGGGATGAAGACGACGGTGTGGCGGGGCGCTGGTGGTTTTGGACGCTCGTGGCGGTGGCGGTGACGGGCGGGACCGTGGCGGCGTTCATGCTTGCGAGCGGCAACAACGACCCGGTGGACAGCGTGGTCTTGCGCGTGGGCGGGCCCGATCCTGCGGCTCGACTCTAGTCTTGCCCAGTCTGTCCGCAGGCGTCTGTCCACAGGAGATCGAAACTTTGGAGTCCGTTCAAGTGGCGAGGTCAAAGACGCAGAAGAAGAGCCGGCGAGGCGAACGGGGGCGCAAGTTTGTCTGGGTTTGCGCTTTCGCGATGAGTCTAGGCGGCTTGGTGAGCTTGGTTGGCTGTGGCGGCGCGGATGCGAATACGAACACCGACCCCTCGTCCTCTCTGGGGGCGTTCGATCTTCGTTTTCAGATGCATTCACTGGCTTGCGAGAAGGACGGGCTTCAGGCTCGGCTTGAGAGCGACCAACTTCAAGGAAGCGCGTGCCCCCTTTCGGTGACCGAATCGCGTCTCGTCGAGGGCTCCTGCCTGATCGAGACCGGCAAGGTGCATGTCTTCACGCTCGTTTATGGATACTTCGTGCCTCTGGTCGGTGCATCACCGTGCGGCGAAGTCCATGGAGAAGAAGGCGAAGAGACGTGTTTCATTCGGGCGGCGGAGATCAGTTCAACCCTCGACCTGAGGGTGGTGCGGAGAAAAGAGGTCGTGCTTCAGTTCGATCCGGTCGACCTTGTCACGGCGTTCGACGACGATCGCGACGGCGTCTTGAATCTCGCCGAGTTCTGCCTCGGGACCGATCCGTTGGTGGTCGACGACGACCGCTGACTTGCAAGATCCTCCGTGTCTCTGACAGACTGTCAAAGGCCCGCTAGGTTTGGGGAACGACCGCTTATGCCTAAGAATCGCGACGAACTGGCTAGCTTCAAGATTCGAGATCTCAAACGTCCTGAGGTTCGATCCTTCACCAAGGCTCAGGATCCAAAACCTGGTGATCCGGCCGCGTCCGCTGACGCGCCGAGCGTCGGATTTCCGGCCGTCGAGGCGCGGTTGGAGCGCGGCACGATCGAGGCGGTCGCTGATGAGCTTCGTCCATCTTATGAAGCCCTCGAAGCTTTGGAGAGAGCTCAGCCAAAGCTCAAGCATGCCGCACGCAAGAGCATGGCGGCCTATGAGCGTGCGGCCGACTTGTTCGAGTACTTGTTTGCGACCAAGGCCGCCATGGGATCACCCTCGGACAAAAATCCGGGCGAGTAGCTGACCCCTTTTTGTGTCTTCGATCTCGATCGTTTACCCTTGATGTTTATTTTTTTCTGAAAAATAAGCAACACGGCATCGCTGCGCCCGATAACCCAAGTCGAATCGACCAGAGGATAATTCGGGGGCCCTACTTGCCAAGGATATGGCGGGCTTCACCGAGGAAGGAAGAAGACAGTCATGGATCAAAATCAGAATACCGTTAGGGCCACCTCGATTCGCCTCTCCACCGTAGCGACGTCAACTCGGCAAACACCAAAGACCGACTTCGGAACCATCATGCGCGATGGCCTAATCAAAGCCAGCAGTGTTGTTGCCGATGGGCTGAAGGTTGCGGCGCCGTACGTGCCGGGGGGCGCCATCTTGTCGGCTGCGTTGGCGGGCGCCAATGCGTCGCACGGCATGATTGGCGTCACGAGCTCGAGCGGCAGTGGGTACAGCGGGAGCTATGGCACTCAGGGGGGGGCCTACGGCTCGTCATCGTCGGCGATGACCGCGGCCGGTGCCGTTTCGACGGCGGGCAACTACAGCGATGGGACACTCGCGATTCCTGGTCGGCGTCCAGGTCTTGATACCGACCTCGGCACATCCGCTTCCAGCTTCGCGACTTCGGGAACGGTTGCGGAGCCCTCGGACGCGTTCAACCAGATGATGACGGCCACGAAGCAGATGTCGGAGTTTCAGGCGAGCTTCAACCTCCAGTACTTGCAGCTCCAGGAGAAGATTCAGATCGATGCGCGTCAGTTCAACCTGATCTCCAACATCATGAAGGCCAAGCACGACGCCGCAAAGAACGCGCTCAACAACGTCCGCTAGCTTGTGGCACTCTGTCCTGAGGCGATCTTTGTCTGTCTGTGACCTTCGCGACCACCAGTCCGTCACCGAGTTCACTCGGTGGACGGCTGGGCGTCGCCGGGGTAGAATTCGAGGCCACGCGTGGTAGCCGCTGAACCATCCATGATCCAAGGGCTCATTGAGGTCCGCCAGGAAGAAGTTACCCTGCTTCTCGAGTCGGGGTGGCTTTTGATGGAGATGCAGAAGTTCAAGGAGGCGGAGGAGATCTTCGAAGGTGTGGCGGCTCTATTGCCGCACAGCGAGGTTCCGCTCATTTGTCTCGGAAATCTCCACTTCAGCCAGGGTCGCTTCGACCGAGCGCTCAAGACGCAGCGGGATGCGCTCAAGCGCGCTCCAGACAGTGTGCTCGCACGCGCGCACATCGGCGAAGCGCTGCTCTTTCTCAAGCGGCGCGACGAAGCGAAGCGTACGCTCGAGGAAGCGATTCAGCTCGAACCTGAAGGCGATGCTGCGATTTTTGCTCGAAGTCTTCTCGATGGCGCCGCCGCGGAGGTCATTTAGCGATGCCTCGTATCGGTGGTGGCGGCGGACCCATCATTCCCCCGCAGACGACTGGGGCACAGAACGCCCCGCAGGCGCAACAGACACAGGCTGAGAAAGCGAACTTCGCTGAGAAGGTAGCGCAGCAGCAGGGCACCGACAGCGCGCGCGCCCAGCAGTCCAAAGAGAGTCAGGCGTCGCAGCTCACCGGCAAGACACGTGAGATCGCGAAGCGACTGAAGAACGGAACCATCACGCAGAAGGAGGCCACGCGCGAGTTCGTGGGGCTTGTCATCGAGGAGCGATTTCCTGAGCTCAAGAAGCGAAAGCGCAAGAAGAAGAAGGACGACGACGATTCGGAAGACGAGTCGAAGGCGCCGCAGACTCAAGAGGAGCTCATCGAAGAGGCCGTGAGCGAACTCATCGAGCGCGACCCAGTTCTTGCCTCTCAGCTCGAGCGCCAGTTCAACAAGCTGGCGGGCTAACGGGAATGGACGTCTTGGCTTAGTTTTGGCTTAGGAACGGAAGAAACACTTGGCGGATCAAGCGAAAGAACCCAAGCCAGCCAAATCGGCCAAGCTTGCCCGAGTCGAACCTGACAAGGCGGAGGGCACTCAGGCCTCGGTCGGTCCACGTCGCCGGAAGCGTCCGTCGGCCGCGAGCCCGGCCGGAGCGGCGCGCGTCGAGGGGGCGCCATCTGCGACTTCCCCGCGGCGTGGGACTGGGACTGGGACTGGGGACGGCGCCGAAGCCTCAGGGCCAGGCCCGAGCTCGAGTCCACGATCCAGCGCGACCGTGACCTCGGGCGCAAGAGTGAGCTCGGGGCCAAGTGCCGCCGCAGACGCAGATGCGGGCGATCGGGGGACAATGGCGTCAAGGAGCGGGACGGCTCATCCGCCGCGCGAGGACAGCGCTACGCGTCTCGAGCGACAGTTCAAGGGGCTGACTCCGCCCAGCCCCTCGATGTCGAAAGCGGAGCTTGTCGAGCAGTATCGTCCTTACGTTCGCTCGATCGCGGGCAAGATCAAGAAGACGCTCTCCAAGGACATCGAGTTCGATGATTTGGTCAGCTACGGGATGCTGGGTCTTTTCGAGGCGGCCGACCGATTCGATGCGAAGTACGGGGCGAACTTCATGACGTTCGCGTACTACCGTGTGCGTGGGGCCATCTATGATGGGCTTCGCGGCATGGGGTGGGTGAGTCGTACTGAATACCAGCGGTATCGGTTTGAAGCGCGCGCCAATGCCTATCTTGGCTCGCACCACGAGCAGCAGGTCGCGGGCAGTCATGAGGCGCCGATCAAGCGGAGCGCGGACGACGAAGTGAATGAGCTCGGCGACGTGGTCGAGCATTTGGTGACGATCTATGTGACCGCGCTCGATGCGATGGAAGGGTTCCAGATCAAGGACGACCGGGGCCCGTCGGTCGATGAATCACTCGAGGTCTTGCAGGCGCGGCGACTGGTGGCCGAGGCCATCGAGAAGCTCCCCGAACAGGAGCGGACACTGCTCAAGCTCTACTATTACGAGGAGATGTCGCTCGAGGATGTGGGCAAGGAGCTTGGGCTGTCCAAGTCTTGGACGTCGCGGCTTCACTCGAGAACCATCAAGCGGCTGTCTCGTCTTCTAAGGGATCTCCTGTCGGAATACGAGCACGAGGGCGCCGCGAAGGCCTTGCTCGAGAGTGCAGATTTTTCGGCGCAACAAACGGGGCCACCCGATCGATAACGTACTGACGACCAGATAACCTGGGATCGTTTTTGAGCGGGTTTCGCTCTCTTTCAGGAGGACAGACATGACCGAACCGATGAGCAGTGCGGGCAAGATCGCCCAGGAGATGCTGAAGGAAGTTCAGTCGGCCATGCGTGAGCAGGACCAGCTTGCTCAGGTGCAAGGGGCACCGGGTGCGGCGCCTGAGATCCAGTTCCGCGACGTCATTCAGAACGTTCAGTCTGTGAACCAGATCGACGGCATCGGGCCGATGAACGATGCGACGCATGTATTGCGTGCGGCGCGTGCGGGTCAGGTGTCGTCGGTTCCGGAGATTCCCGCGATCGGGCAAGCGGCCGACCAGCATCCGGCGCTGACGGGGATCCAGCGGGTGATGGAAGACGTCATGCAGGGGCAGAACAAGCTCGAGGAGATCATCAACCTTGGTTTGTCGGGCCGAAGCTTCAGCACGCCCGAGCTCCTTGCCATGCAGGCGAGCGTCTTCCGTTTTAGCCAGGAACTCGAGCTCACTTCGAAGGTCGTCGAGAAGGCGACCGCGACCATCAAGCAGACGATGAACACCCAGGTCTAGTGCGGCGGTCGCCGCACGAATAATGAGCATCATGCGGTCACGCGGACTCTTGGCGCTGCTTTTCGGCGTCGCTTGTACGGGCACGATCGAACGCGCGCGCGTCGAAGTCGAGCGAGACGGCGGTGGTGCGGCCGATTCACAGGCGCGAGACGGGGGGGCAGGTGATCGGCCGCTCAGTGAGGATGCGAGCGACGACCTCGACGCTGAGGGTGGTCGCGCGGATGGGTCGGGCGTCGCGGACGCGTCGGGTGCGGACGCGGGCCCTCAAGACGTGCCCAAATACCCGCTGTCCACGACGTTCGAATGGACGCGGCTTCAGCCGAGCGCGGATTCGCGCCGGTCTTACGTGAGCGCGAGCGGCGACGACGCGAACGACTGCGCGAGTGAAGCGAAGCCTTGTCGAACGATTCAGCGGGGACTTTCGCGTCTTCGCGACGGCTATCCCGATTGGCTCATGCTGAAGCGAGGCGATGTCTGGTACGAGGGCATCACGGCGCCGGACACGAGTTGGAGCATGTCCGGGCGAAACGAAAGCGAACCGATGGTGATCACCGCCTACGGCGACTCCGGACCGCGTCCGCTTCTCAAGACCGGTTACAACATTGGTTTTTGGCGGTTCCTGGACAACGATGTCCACGATGTTGCACTGGTGGGGATTCATTTCAAAGCGCACACGCGCGACCCCTATTCATCTGAATACGAAGGCAATGGCTCGAACAGCGTCAACGCGGGCTTCCGATGGACGGGCGGTGGGCATACGAAAAACGTGCTGATCGAAGGATGCAAGTTCGAGTTCTACGGCTCGAACATCGTGATGCATCCGAGCAACGGCGCGCCCATGTTCGAGAACGTAAAGATCCGCGGCAATGTCGCGTATTCGGCATGGTATTCAGGGACGTATGCCCAGGGCCTCTTCGTCGACCGCATTCAGGGCCTCCTCATCGAAGGCAATCTCTTCGATCGAAATGGTGGTTTGATCGGCTACGAAGGTGATCCGAACGGGATTGTGCCGCCCGATGTGAACGAAGAAGATGTCGCGGTGAGCTGGTTCGATCACCAGGCCTACATCAATTCGTTCAATCAAGACGTTGTCGTGGCCAACAACATCTTCACGGGCGGAGACGGTTGTCAGATGCGGGCCGGGGGCCTCGCGACGAACAATCTCTTCACCCGCACCGTCAATGCCCTCGACGTCGGGGTGGCTTCGAGTCCAACGCCGGGTGGTGTCGCGGGACAGGTTGTCTACAACGTCTTCCTCGAGGGGGTCGACTTTCCGAAGAATCCGAGTATTCCGACCTACCGCGCCAACGGTATTCAGGTCGCGAACATCAAGGCCGAGGGCGGACTGCTGATCGAGCATAACATCTTTGCGAATGATGCGAGTGAGGAGGCCTACGGGCGCGCGGTTCGTTTGAATGGAACCAACTGTGGAGACAACGGTGAGTCGTGCGCCGTCGACAATGTCACTTTCCGAAAGAACGTCATCTACAACTGGCGCGGTGGCTTCCAGACCTACGGAAACACCGGCTCCCAGGTCGATCATGTTCGCGTCGAAGACAACTTCATCCAGAATCCCGACGATGACCGAGCCTTCCTTCTTCATCTCGAAGGCGGTCTTGGGACGGGCAGCTTCGTGTTTTCGGGGAACGTGTACTTCCGAGGTGGAGATGCGAGATGGATGACGGTTGGCCAAGATGAAGTGAATTTCTCGACCTGGGTCGATCTCGCGTCCGAGTCCGACGCGAAGTCCCAAGCGCCCAATTTCCCGGCCGCGTCGCGGACCCTCGGCCAATACAACGCGCTCCATGGCGGCCAGGCGACCCACGAGGATTTCATGAAGCGGGCTCGCGAGCAGTCGCCGTACGGCTGGAATCCCGGCCTCGAGGCCGCCGCCGTCAATCGATGGTTTCGCGAAGGCTTTGGTCTCGGGGAGCCGTAAAGCGTCCGGCCGCCGTGGGCTCTAGGCGGCGTCTTTGGTCGCTAAGGATTCGGTGGGACGACGGCCTCCATGGCTTCGACGATTTCGATCGTGCTTGTCTTGTGAGCCAAGAGCCATGCGCGGATTTCTTCGATCTCTCGCTTCGTCCGAACCATGATACAGCCATCGGTCCACGGTGTTGAGAACGCGAGGTTGACGACGGTCTCGGGGAGCCAGTCCGGTGGTCCATGAATTCCGATGGACCCGCCTGTGTAGCCGGCTGCTCGCTGCTGTCGGGTGGGATAGCCGACCGGTACGAACCACGTGAAGCCGCTGAATGATTTCCGGGGCGCCCCGAGCGCGTAGCGCCCAAGCGGTGTCTTCTGGTCGCCCTGCTTGGTCTTTCCTGAACCGCCTTGGCCGAGATTCACGGGGTAGGAGACGTCCGAGAGGCCGTCTTGGCACAAGTGGAGTCGGCGACTGCTGATTTCGACCACCACACCATTGGGCAGGATATCGCACGCGTTCGTCGCCGCCTCGTCCCCATCGATCGTCGCTTCGGGGTCCGGGGTCGGGGTTGAAGGGGGGGCCGAAGGCGGCTGACTTGCGGTCGCTGAAGCGGCAGCCGCAAGAGCGCAAAGACTTGCAATCACCGAAAGAACGGCATGGCGCATGTGGTCCTAACCGGTCGAAGTCGCCATGAATTCCCTTCGCAATGCGGGGTTGAATCGGCGCTACTTGATGCCCCCGCTGGCGTCGCCGGAGCTGCGCTTACTCTGCCAGACAGCCCAACCGATGGCGGCGAGTGCGCCGAAGCTGACGACAACGCCGATCACGCGCGCCACGCCGAGTTCACCCCGCGGGGCGACGAGGTTGTAGGCAAGAACCGGCCCGAGGATCAGCAAGCTGACCATGTTCATGACCTTGATGAGCGGGTTGATGGCTGGGCCCGCGGTGTCTTTGAGCGGGTCGCCGACGGTATCGCCGGTCACTGCGGCCTTGTGGGCTTCCGAGCCTTTGCCGCCGTAGATTCCATCTTCAATGAGCTTCTTGGCGTTGTCCCAAGCGCCGCCCGCGTTCGCCATGAATACGGCGAGGAGTTGGCCCACCAAGATCATGCCGGCGAGAAAGCCTCCGAGCGCATGAGGGCCGAGCCCGAAACCGACGGCGGCGGGCACCATGATGGCCAGGAGCCCGGGGCCGACGAGTTCCTTTTGCGCCGTTGCCGTGCAGATGTTTACGACGCGACCGTAGTTGGGCCGTTTCGTGCCGGCGACGATCTCGGGATCGCGAAACTGGGCGCGGCACTCGTTGACGATCTCGAACGCGGCGCGTCCGACGGCCCGAATCAGCATGCTACTGAAGAGGAACGGAATCGCGCCGCCGATCAGGAGTCCGATGAACACGAGCGGATCGGCGACCGTGATGCGTCCCGCTTCGGCGATGTACTGGCTCACGCTCATCTCTGCCAGCTTCTCTTCGCTGCCGACGGCGATCGTTGCAATGAAACTTGCAAACAAGGAGACGGCCGCGATCACGGCCGAGCCGATCGCGATGCCTTTGGTCTCGGCCTTGGTGGTGTTTCCTACTGCATCGAGGTCGGACAAGATACGTCGTGCGCGGACGGCGCTCCCCGGAGATTCGGCTTCCATCGCCTTCGGGTCGTAGGCCATCTCACCGATCCCGTTGGCGTTGTCGGCCACGGGGCCGAAAACGTCCATCGAGATGGTGTTGCCGGTCAGGGTCAACATCCCGATGCCGGTCATCGCGACGCCGTAAGCGACGAACATGGGCGGTGTGCCGACGTAGCAGAGCACGGAGAGAAGGAGCGCACCGACAAGGATGGCGAGCGTCGCGACCGTGCTCTCGTACCCGAGCGCGAAGCCTGAGATGATGTTCGTGGCATGTCCGGTCTGGCAAGACCGCGCGAGATCTTGCACCGGCGGATACTTGGTATGGGTGTAGTAGCTCGTAACCTTGTTGAGCAAGATGGCGAGCAGGACCCCGATGAGGCACGTGAGCGCTGGCCTCATGTCTACCCCGCTCACGCCCCAGTTGACCCACCAAGGAAGCTTCGTCGGATCGCCCTGTGGGAAGGCGGCTTGGATCATGGGGTGACCGGCGATGTAGGCGTCGTCGAAGCGAAGATAGACGAACCCGAGGGCGAGGAAGCCTACGACGCTGATCGCGGAGCCGATCCAGAAGCCGCGATGCACGGCTTTGAGCGCGGTATCTGATGTGTCATCCGGACCGGCGCTTACCGTGTAGGTGCTGATGATCGACCCGAGCACGCCGATGCCACGAACGAGAAGTGGGAACAGAACACCCTTGAGTCCGAAGCTCGCCATGCCGAGGATCATCGCCGCGACGATCGTGACTTCGTAGCTCTCGAAGATGTCGGCCGCCATGCCGGCGCAATCGCCGACGTTGTCGCCGACGTTGTCCGCGATCGTGGCGGCGTTGCGTGGATCGTCTTCCGGGATGCCTTGCTCGATCTTGCCGACGAGATCGGCGCCGACGTCGGCTGCCTTCGTGTAGATGCCGCCTCCAACCCGCATGAAGAGGGCGAGGAGAGTACCGCCAAAGCCGAAGCCGAGGAGTGCTTCGTAGGCCTGCTCGCCGTAGATGAGGAAGATCATGGTGCCGCCCAACAGACCGAGGCCGTCGGTCAACATCCCGGTCACCGTGCCCGTTCGGTAGCCGAGCTGCATGGCTTCTCCATAATTCCTGCGGGCGGCTGCGGCGACGCGGAGGTTGCCGGCGGTGGCGAGCCGCATGCCTACGAAGCCCACCAGACTGCTGAAGATGGCGCCGACCAAAAACGCCAGCGCGCGTCCCCATCGGAACGCCTCGACCGACCCCGTGTAAAGCAACGCGAGCATGATCGTGAGGACGATGATGAGTGGACCGATCTTTCGGAACTGAGCCTCGAGGTACGCATCGGCACCTTCGCGGACTGCGCTTGCGACGGCCTGCATCGCGGGCGTGCCTACATCGGCGCGATAGATCTGACGCACGAGTGCGAGCGCGTACAGGAGGCCGGCGATTGCGACGCCGAGAACGGACAGGAGTGCGGCGATCTCGAGCGTCGAGTACTTGGGGTTGTAGAAGATCGAGAAGAATTCGAAGGGCGCACCCGGCTCTCCGTGCGCACCCACGTTGGCCTCCGAAATGGGTCCGAACAGAAGCCCACCCCCGAAGACAAGGCAAAGGAGAACGAGCCATCCCTTGCGTGGTCGTCGGCCGCGTTCGTTCCGCCACGCCAAGAGCATTCGTGGGAACGAATGCGCTCGAAGATACTGCATCGCTCGATTCACTTCATTTCTCACTGCTTTTCGCCCCTCCAGGCCTCGGGCGTCGGTCTTTTGCCTTGTGCGACGCCTGCGTCTTGTCGACCTTGTTCATCCGCTGTGCTGCCCGCTGTGCTGTGCCCCGCGGTGCTGCCCTGCTGTGCTGTGCTGCCCGCTGGTTAAGCTGGCTTCTTGCCGCAGCATTGCCTACCCCGACTGCGCCGAGTACCACCACCGCGTGTGTTCGATCTCGAGCGTGCGTCGTTCCGGGAAGGGAAAGCCGATGATTTGGTCTTTGTTGCCCAGGTAAAAGCCACGGTTGATCGTACGAAAGAAGGCTTGAAGGTTGGGCGTCCTCGAGACGGTCTTCGTTGCTCTCTTTCTGCTCGTGCGCACCTGATCGAGACAATCGGCGAGATGCGCTGGGTTCTCGTAGGGAAGATAACCTGCGATCTCGCCGGTGGGCTCCCGGTCGAGCAACAGGTCGGCGAAGAAGAGCGTCGGGACGTACAAGGGGACGTCAGGATCGGTCACGAATCGGCAGAAGTTCGTCGGGCTAAGGGATGAGCATATGAGCGGCGATACGGGCGCGAGCTCCTGGTACAAGTATTCCTTGGCTTCGGGACCGTCTTCAGCCGGCTTTGGCTCAATCGAGAGCACCCGACCATCCGAGGTGACCAAGTGGAGTCGGAGGATGGCTTCGATGTTGAGGTGCTCTAGCACGCGATAGATGCTGATGTACTTGCTCCGCTTTGGACTCCCGTCGGCATGCGAAGCGCAGCGTGTCTCGATGTCGTGAAGCCGAAAGCTGTCGGTGGCGCGTCGTCCGATCGGGTTCAGCTTCCCCCGATCCAGCTCAAAGAACATGAGTGAGCCGCGCGTCAGCTTGCGGGTGCCGGTCGCCATGTAGTGCGCGAACGCTTCGGGTTCGAGCTGGGAAGCCACCAGCGCCTCCGAACGGAAGCACAGCATGTAGAAGTGGATGTCCATGGGCCCTCCGGCGCGGAAGGTTGCATCAAGGCGCACTTGGAGTCTAGGTATGCCCTTTTTGGCTCGACGCGGTTCAAGTTCCGCTCGACGTTTTGCGTCGCGCGGGTGAGACACGCAGCATCATGGCTGGAACGAGCCTCCTCGCCCTCATCGACGACATCGCATCGGTTCTCGATGACGTGGCGCTCATGACCAAGGTCGCCGCGAAGAAGACCGCCGGCGTGCTGGGCGACGATCTCGCGCTCAACGCCGAGCAGGTCTCTGGTGTCCGGGCCGATCGCGAGCTCCCGGTCGTTTGGGCCGTTGCGAAGGGTTCGCTCCGCAACAAGTTCATCCTCGTGCCGGCGGCGCTCGTGATCAGCGCTGTCGCGACTTGGATCATCACGCCGCTCTTGATGGCAGGTGGTACATTTCTCTGCTTCGAGGGGTTCGAGAAGCTCAAGCACGCCCTCGAGCGTCGATACGGGCGGCGTGCGAGCGAGGACCAGCCCTTGCCCGGGCCCGGGTCCGGGCACAGGCACAGGGATGGGAATGAGCACGGCCAGGCCGAATCCTCGGCACTCGAACGCGCCCCGGCCGAGCCCGCAGATCTTCATGCGTACGAGCAGCGGAAGATCCGCGGCGCGATCCGGACCGACTTCATCTTGTCGGCGGAGATCGTCGTGATCGCTTTGGGAACGGTGCGCGATGCTTCACGGGTCACTCAGGTTGTCGTCATCTCAGGTATCGCGCTTCTGATGACGGTCGGCGTCTACGGGGTGGTCGCGGCCATCGTGAAACTCGACGACCTCGGACTCTATCTCGTTCGGAGCGCGGCTTTGGAGGCCACTTCGAAGGCCACTTCGAAGGCTACTTCGAAGGCTACTTCGAAGGCGACCGTTTCGGGGGCTGGGGCGTCGTTGACCTTTTCGATTCGCACGAAACGATTCCTCGGACAACGTCTCGTCTCGCTTGCCCCCTCCTTGATGAAGCTGCTGGCGATCGTGGGCACCGCCGCCATGTTCACGGTCGGGGGTGGGATTCTCGTCCACGGGCTCCCGGTCGTCGAGGCGGCCGTCCATTTCTTGGAAGCTCTGGCGCACCGTCTGCCGGGCGTGGGAACTGTGGTCGCGCCGCTGGTGCCCACGTTGCTTGGGGCCTTGGTTGGCGTCGTCGCGGGCGCGCTTGCGTTCGGACTTGCGAGGCTGGGCGCCTGGGTTTGGCGTCAGCGGATCCGGCCCAGGACATAGGTTGAGCCGTAGTACAGGTATTCGAACCGATGGCCTGCCTCGGAGAGGAACTCCTGAAAGGCCTTGAACTCGTGGTCCTGCCAGCCATAGTAGCCAATCATCTCGTCGATGTGGATCCACGTACCTGATTGGATGCGTGGCCGCAGGTGGCTCAGAACGACTCGCGTGGATGAGTACAGGTCGCAGTCGAGGTCCAGGAAGGCGACGTTGCCCGGATTCTCGCTCCCCCAAATTGGCAGTGTGTCCTCGAACCAGCCGGCATGAAGCGTAACGTTGTCGCGAACCTTGGGCATGGAACCACGGAGATCGAAGGAGCCGGCCGCCGAGTAGGACCAATTCTCAGGAAGACCTTGGAATGAGTCGAACCCATCGATGCGGCGGCTCGGCCACAGGTCGGCGAGCGCGTTGATGGATCCGCCCTTATAGACGCCAAATTGGAGAATGTGGCCATCGGCAGGAATCGACGCCGCGACCTTCCGCCAGGCCGCCGTCTTGGTGGGGAGATACATGGCCGAGCGCATGTTCTCGTCGATGAAGTCATACGTCGATTGTGCCGCCCGTCGGTGACGTTCATCCATCAGCGCGTACCATCGACGGTTCGTAACTTCTTTCAGGTAACGAGCGCTGAAGTCACTGGTCTCCTCGAGATCCCGTTGAGCCGACATCCATGCTTCCGCGGCGACCGTCGATATGCGGCGAACGACGTCCCATCGAGGGTCACGACCGTCCACTGCTTCTCTGACGAGACGCTTGTAAGATTTGCGGGCGAAATTGAGCAAAGATGTCCGGATGATCTTCGGGAAATGTTTGGCCACGAGCGCGGATGCCATCGAGCGCATTGTTCTCAAGGTTTGGGCGCACCGGCAAGCTCGGACCTGTTCAGCCCGTGCTGAGTCCCACCCGTGCGCTTGAGCCAAAGGGCTGGCATATTCGCTTTCCTGGTTCATTGACCCGGCGGGAGGAAACAAAGGTATGACACGCGAACACACCAGGCAGAGCCGGCAGAGCGGACTCGGCCGGCAGAGCGGACTCGGCCGGCAGAGCGGACTCGGCCGGCAGAGCGGGCATACTGGCCCGGCCGCCGGCCGGGGGTGGATGGCGCGGGCGGTTCTTCCCGCAGTTGCGTGGGTCGCTGTCCTGTCATTCGTTCTCGCGGCCTGCCCTTCCAAGGTTACGCCGGAGGACGCTGTGCGTGCGACGATTCGCCGCGCCATCGATGCGGCCAACGATCGCGAGGCTTCGAAGGTGTTGGCGGATGCGAGCCCAACCTTCAAGGGGCCGCGCGGCGCCGACACTCGGGAATGCCGGAGAATTTTGCTCGGCTTCTTCCTGCAGCAGGGATGGATCAGGGTCTTCGAACGCGCGCTGACGGTCGAGGTCGTCGGCGATACGGCCCATGCCACGCTCGATGTCATCATGGCTCAGGGGCAGCCGGTTGAACGGATCGAAGACATCGTTCCTCGGCAGGCGACGGAGCTCATCTTCTCGTTCGATCTCGTGCTCGAAGGTGGGCACTGGATGTTCGCCCGCGCCGAATACGAGCGAAAGCACCAACCTTGAGCGCTGCGCTCAACCATTGGACGCCCGATCAGAGAGGCGTCGCGAACTCGTCAGAGCTGACTAGATGTGCTCGGCTGAGATTTCGAGCCGCTCTTGCGCAGACCTCGAGCGCGGATCATGGTGTGGCGATCTCCAGGGAGGGGATCGTATGGGCAAGAGGTCGGGCAGTGTCGGGGTGACGCCGAAGCAGAGGGCTGTGCTCGAGCCACTTACGCGGGCGAAGGTGGCGCCACAGCGGTTGGTGGAGCGGTGCCGGATCGTGCTGATGTCAGCCGAGGGCCGAAACAACGAGGAGCAAGCAGACGAGCTGGGCGTGGACCGGCAACGTGTGCGGCGGTGGCGTGTCCGTTGGGTTGGAGCAAGCGCAGCCCTGGTCGATGCAGAGAATGGAGGCGCGAACGGCAAGGATCTGGAGAAGCTGATCCTCGGCGTGCTTGAGGACAACGAGCGGAGTGGCGCACCGTCGAAGTTTACCCCGGAAGAAGTGGCATCGATCATCGCGTTGGCCTGCGAGCCGCCTGCGGAAAGCGGACTTCCGGTCTCGCACTGGACGCCACCGGAGCTGGCGCGCGAAGCGATGAAGAGGGGATCGTCGAGAGCATCTCACCGAGGCAGGTCGACCGTTTTTTAGCGAGTCGGACCTGCGACCGCACAAGAGTCAGTACTGGCTGACTTCGCGGGATAAGCGCGAAGCGCCCGAGCAGCACCAGGCAGACGTCGAGAAGATCTGCGACACGTACCGCGACGCTCCCGAACTCGCGGCCGTGGGTACGCACGTGGTGAGCACCGACGAGAAGACGGGGATGCAGGCGCTCGAGCGCCTCCACGAAACGAAACCGGTGCGACGCGGCCTCGTCGAACGGGTCGAGTTCGAGTACATCCGCCACGGCACGTTGTCGTTGATCGCGAACTTCGATGTGGCGACGGGCAAAGTAATCTGTCCGTCGATTGGACCGACTCGCACCGATCCGCGAGCCTCGTGCGGCTCGTCGCGCGGCGCTGCGGGTTGGAGGAGGCGGCTTCTCAAACGATCCAGCTTCACTTCGATCGACGATCTGCGATCGCGCGTTTTCCAATTCGTCGAATACTTCAACAGGGTGCTCGCCAAGCCGTTCCGCTGGACCTATACGGGTAGGCCGCTCCAGGCATGAGATCGGACGCGCATCCGCGGTGGTCCATCCGCTGCGTTCGACCGGAACGATTTCCGGAGCGAACGTCGTGGACAGAGCCGAGCGGCTTCCGCAGATCATCCGTATGAAGGGAGACAACATCGCCACGCGACTCGTGGACTTTGGAGCGTCGGTCGTCCGGCTCGTGGCCGCGCTCCCGCAAGATCGCCCTGGCAAGCACATTGCCGATCAGCTTCTTCGCTCGGCCACGTCGGGCGGGTCCAACTACGAGGAGGCTCGGAGCGCCCAGAGCCGGCGAGACTTCGTGCACAAGGTGAGCCTCGCGGCCAAGGAGATGCGCGAATCGGTCTATTGGCTCGGCCTGGTCCAACGCGCGAACCTGGCCCCTCAATACGAGATCCCGCCGTTGCTCCGCGAGGCCGGCGAGCTGGTCGCAATCCTGATGAGCTCCGCAAAGACGGCGGGCTCTGACGAATCCCGCTGAGCACTCATTCCGATGCCCGGTTCACATTCACATTCCCCGCTCCGATTGCTGTTCCCCGTCCCCTGTTCCCAGCTCCCAGCCCCCAGCTCCTCTCCGTTGTCGCCCATCGTCCGGGAGTGATTGGCGTCGCATGAACGGGGACCCGGGAGCAGGGAACCGGGCATGAGGAACGCGAATCGGAGCGGGGAATGTGAATGTGAACCGGGAACAGTGAACGAAGGGATCGGCATTTCGGCCGAGCACATCTAGAGGGTTGCCTCGTCGATCGGGATCCCAGCTGAGAGTTGGAGGGAGACGCGAGCCGATGCGAGGTCGCTCTCGGCCTGGATCTTCTGAACCTCCGCTACGAAAAGGTCGCGCTCCGCCTGAATCTGCTCGATCTGGGTTGCCGCCCCCAAACTGTACCGCGTGCGCGCGAATTCGCAGGCTTTCTGAGCCGCACCGACCTGCGCGGTCGCGGAATCTACGCGTATGATGGCCGCCTTGAGCGACTGCCAATCGGCGTGAATCTGGTCTTTGGCCTGAAGGCGAATCTTCTCGAGGAGCAACGACGCCAGCTCTGCGCTCGACGATTGGACGTCCATGCCGGCGAAGAGGGGTGCGTCGATGCGCCACGACAGCACGACGCCGAGCGCGTAGGTCGTCGACTGGCCATTGAAGCTCGTGGCGTTGCTGGCTTGTTCGGTCCCTTGAGCGTTGACTGTCGGAACGAGCGACAAACGAGACGCCGAGGCCATCTTCTCTGCGCCGTCGACGTCGTGTCGGGCCGCCGCGATGACCGGGAGCTGGTCGACGCGCGCTTCGAGAGTCTCGAGGTTGGCCGGTGGTTCGAGGCTCACCGGTGGCAGGTGAGCATCGTCGCCGGGGTCGAGACCGGACAAGGTGCTGAGGGAACGGCGCGTGAGCTCAACCAGCCGCGTCGCGTCCGCGATCGTCTGACGGTTGCGTTCGACCTCGGCTTGGGCTCGCAGTAGGTCGATCTCGGGCACCGTCCCGTTCGCGAACCGCACTTCCTGCAGATCGCGCTGCGCCTCGGCGACTCGGAACGAGCGATTCGACGCTTGCCGTACGGCCAGCGCGGCGGCGTACGCGTACCATCCGGTGATGACACCGCGACGCAGTTGGTCGAGGGTGAGTGCGACACGTGCCTCCGCCGCGCGGGCCGACGAGCGGGCGGCGGACGCGCGGATCCACTTCCCCGTGTCGATCAACGGAAGGTCGATGCGGGCTGCGACGTCGAGCTGATTCTGGGGCGTCAACGTAATCGGATCGGGGCCGAACGTGCCCGCGGGAATCTGCGCCTCATATTGGTTGTGCGTCCATCGCGCCTGCACTGAAAGGCTAGGCAAGAGCGCCATCCATGCTTGCCGAGCTTCGGCGCTCGCGCGCCGATGTTGCTCGACCGTGAGTCTATGCTCGACGTTCACTTCTTCGGCAGAGCGGAGGAGCTCGACGAGCGCGCGCGGAGGGTGCTCACCGGTGGCGTCCGCTGTGGCCTTGTCGGCTGTTGCGGGTTCCGCCGTGACGGGCGTGGCCATCGCGACCGCCGCAAACAGCGCGGCGAAGGAAAGAACACGAGGTGTCGCGGGCGATGTCGAGGTCATAGGCTCGATTCCTTGACTGGAACGGGTTCTGTTGAAGCAGGTGGGGGCGCGGGCGTGAAGCCGAGCTTCTTTCGGACTCGGGCCATGAGCGACCAGGCGCCGGCTGAGATATCATCAAAGAACGAATAGGCTACGGGCACGGCCAGCAGGGTCAAACCGAGTGAGAAGAGCTGGCCTCCGACCACTACGCCAGCGGTTGCGCGGTTGTAGCCGGAGCCGACGCCACGTGCGGTGACGAGTGGAATCATTCCTGCGACGAAGGCGAAAGTCGTCATCAGGATCGGGCGGAGGCGATCGAGGTTCCCTTTCATGATCGCCTCGAGGCGGAAACCTTTCGTGATGCGGCGCGCTTCCTTGGCGTCCTTCGCAGCCTCGAGGGCTTCGGTCAGGGCCCGCTTGTGGCGTTCACGGAGCTGGTTCGTGTGATCGATCTGGAGAATGGCGTTCTTCTTGACGACACCAAACAGCACGAAGATGCCGAGGAAGCTGTAGATATCGAGGGCTTGCTTGAACAAGACGACCGACAAGATCGCGAAAGGCAACGTGAGCGGGAGCGACAAGAGAATGGTGACCGGATGGAGCCATGACTCGAACTGCGCAGCCAAGATGAGGTACATGAAGACAAAGGCGGCACCGAGACCAAAGATGAACGAAAGACCGGTGTCTCTCATCATCTTCGTCTGACCTTGAGGCTTGATCGAGAAGCCCTTGGGTGGATGTGCGGATTGGATCGCCTTGAGCGCTGCTGCGGCAATGGCGCTTTCGTCCGCGCCCGGTTTGCCGTTCGCGAGGAAGGTGACTTGGCGCTCGCGCTGAAACCGATCGATGTTGGACGGGCCAGAGCCCGGATGCACTTGGACGACATCGGCGAGCGAGACTTGGCCGAGCTTACGCGAGGGCACATTGATCAGCATGAGCTGGTCCTCTCGAGACCGATAGGCCTCGCTCGCGCGAAGTCGGATGTCGTATTGCTCGCCGTTTTCGGCGAACGTGGAGATCTTCTGGCTTGCGACCGCGAACTGAAGGGCGGTCGCGACGTCCGCGACCTGAACCCCAAGGTCGGCGGCGCGATCGCGGTCGACTGTGATCTCGAGCTCTGGCTTTCCGACGATCAGCGATGAATCCACGTCGACCGCATCGGGAATAGAGCGAATGGCCTTGAGAATCTGTTCGTTTGCCTTCTGCAAGAAGTCGAGATCGGGTCCGGCCAGCGTGTACTGAATACGCTGTTGAGGTTGGCCACCACCGAATTCATTGACGTCGGTGACGTTGACTCGCCAAGACTTCGGGAGATCGGGGAGCACCTTCTGGCGAACCACGTCCTTGAACTCATTCTGCGTGATGGTTCGTTGTTCAGGCGGCGACATTTTTACGTAGATGCGTGCGAGATTCGGCGTCTTCGCCGGATCATCGCCCACCGTCGTAAGTGTGGCTGCGACCTCCGGAAATTCGCGGAGCTTTCGCGCAACGCGCTGTCCTACGATTTCGGTCGCCGCGACACTACGTCCCTCGGGAAGGCGAATGACCACCTCGAACTGCGCACGGTCGTCGATGGGAAGAAATCCCTTGTGGACGATCTTGAGCAACGGCCCCATCGATACGAGGGCGATCACCGAAGACAACACGATCACCCATCGGTGCCTCATCGAGAATCCGAGGATGATTTCGTAGAATCGGTGGATCGGATGGTAGACGTAGTCCACGAGCCGCTCGAAAGGTCCCTTGGCGTCTTCGCCTGGATGTCGCATCCGGAGGAGACGGGAAGCGAGCATGGGGGTGAGCGTGAAGCTTACGAAGAGCGAAACCGCGATGGCAAAGCTCATCGTGATGCCGAAACTCGCAAGGAACCGACCGGGAACGCCGGCGACGAACGCGATCGGCAAGAAAACCGCGATGAGCGAGAGCGTCGTCGCCATAACAGCCGGTCCGATCTCGCGCGTGCCGACGATCGCCGCTTCTTTCGGATGCATTCCGTGCTCGTCGACGTGCTTGAATATGTTCTCGAGGATGACGATCGCGTCGTCGATGACGATGCCTACTGCGAGCGCGAGCGCCAGAAGGGTGATCGAGTTGAGCGTGTAGCCGGCGAGCTTCATCATCGCGAACGTTCCGATGATCGAAGTCGGGATCGCGATCGCGGCGATGAATGTGCTCCGCACATTGCCCAGGAACAGAAGGACGATGATCGCCGCGAAGATCGATCCGAGAATGAGGTGCTCAGTGACCGCGTCGGTCGCGGTTCGAATGACCGCTGAGCCGTCTCGCTGAATGGTGAGCGAATATGCCTCGGGAAGTTCCTTCTGGATCTCCCCGATTCGAGCTTTGACCGCATCGACGACCGCGACCGTATTCGTTCCCGACTGCTTGCGGATCGTGAGGACGACTGTTCGATCGTCGTTCCACATGGCCGATGTCGTGAGGTCTTCGAGCCCGTCGGTCACGTCGGCGACTTCGCTCAATCGAACGGCTCGCCCGTCGACGTCCTTGACGACGATGTCTCTCAGCTCGTCGATGGAGCGGACGCGGCCCGCCACCCGGAGCGTGAGGTAGTCGCGGCTCGTGTCGAGGCGCCCTCCCGGGAGCGTCATGTTTTGCGCGGCCACCGCACGTGCGACTTCGACCGGGGAGAGCGAAAGCGCTTTGAGCTTCACCGGATCGACGGCGACCTCGATCTGCCTCTTTCGGCCTCCGAGAACGAGAACCTGACCTACACCGCTCACGGATTCGAGGCGTCGGCGTACGACGCGGTCGGCGAGGTCTGTGATTTCGCGGAGGCCGGGGTCCTTCTCTCTTCGCACCGATGAGCTGGATGAGGAGGACTCTGATGCTGATGCTGCGGGTCGTGCCCTAGGCGAGGCAGACGAGGCGTTGAGCGCGACGTAAAGAATGGGCTGGGCGTCGGGGTCGAACTTCTGGACCACCGGCGGATCCACACCCTCGGGCAGCTCGGGCAGAATGCCGTTGATCTTCTGCTGAACTTCCTGAGCGGCGATGTCGGTGTTCTTTTCGAGCAGAAACTGAACGATGACCTGCGAAAGGCCTTCGCTCGAAATGCTTCGGAGTTCATCGATCCCGCTGATGGTGTTGACGGCGCCTTCGATCTTATCGGTGATCTCCCGTTCGACGTCTTCCGGCGAACTCCCCGGAAGCGAAGTGAGCACGATAACCACCGGCACATCGACCTTGGGAAACTGGTCGACGCCGAGTCGGGTATAGAAGATCGTCCCGACGACAAGGATTACAAGCGAAAGAACCGATGCGAGCACCGGTCGACGAACACAGATTTCGGCAAGCCACTGCATGAAATGAATTCCTCAGTCTCGATCTCGTGCCTCAAAGCATCAAAAGATTCGAAGGCTCAAAAGCTCAAAAGCTCAGAGGCTGGTGATGGGGCTCCCGTCGCGAAGCTCGACCGGCGGATTGAGGATGACGCGGTCGCTGGCGTCGACCGAGTCGAGGACCGCAACTTGGCCCTGGTCTTCGACCCCCGTCTGGACGACGACTTCGTAGGCCTCGTTGTCCCGCGCAAGAAAGACTCGGCGGACTGTTCCGTCGACTTTGATCGCCGACCTCGGTACGGTGAGCTGAGACTCTCGTCCGAGCTCGAGGAGCACCGTCGCAAACATCCCAGGCATGAGGGTACGGTCAGGATTCTTGGCGATGGCCTCGATGATGAGATCGCGGGTCGCCGGTCGTAGAGCTGGACTGACGTAGCGAACGATCGCGGGCGTAGTCCGGGTGGGATAGGCGCTCACGTGGATGTCCAAGCTTTGACCCTGTCTTATCTGACCCACGGCTACCTCGGGCACGCTGATGCTTATCCGGACTTGGTCGATCGCGTAAATCGCTGCGATTCGAGAGCTCGGCAGCACATACTCGCCGACGTTCACGAAGCGATCCCCAATCGTTCCGGACATCGGCGCTCTGATGGCCGTGTCGCGCGCGAGCTTTCGCGCGAGTTCGGCTTGAGCACGGGCCGCGTCGGATGAGTAGAGAAGCTGCGAGCATGCCGTTTTCTGACGCTCATACTCGGACTTAGCGAGCGCGCCTTCGCGAAACAGCGCATCGGCGCGTGCGCAATCTTGTCGAGCGAGATCGACCTGGCTCGCGGCCGAGAGGGACTGGGCGCGGGCGGCTTCCGCTTGCAGGCCAGCCGCCTTTGGATCGACCAAGGCGAGGATATCGCCTCGCTTGACCTCGTCGCCTCGCTCCACGCGCGTCTCGGTGATGCGCCCGCTGACGTTGGCTGCAACTTCCGATGAGCGATCGGCGAGGATGCTCCCCGTGAGCGTGAGATACCGGGGCATTGCTCGCCTGGACACCGGTGCGGTTTCGACTTTGATGGGGGCGGCGGCCTTCGTGGCGGCCTTCGCCGTGGCCACCCCCGAACTTGACGCCGAAGTGGCCTCGGACGGTGCAAGCTCAGCTGAAGCCGCGGATGCCTGCCGGTCATCGGATGCCGTGGCGTGACACCCGATCAGTAGGCTGCCCGCCAGCAGGCTGCTCCTCAAGAAGCGGCCCCGCATCCTAGATGGGTCAACGAGGGCGTTGGCCACGCCCTCCAGCTGCGACGCCCATGTCGTCCTCGAAAGCGGGGCCCTGCGCGTGGTTGGTTTGGCGTTCGGCGAAGCCATCATGCTGTTTATCCTTTCCCGGTCCGCCTCTTTGGAGGCCGGCGTTTCACCGAGGATGAAGAGCTTTCGAGTGCGCGCGCGAAGAGCTCTGCGAGCTCGGTCGCGTAACGTGCCTGGGAGGCGGCAGACCACGGTTTCCTCCGCAGGTAGGCGGCGAGGAGGCGCGTCGTTACGGCACCGACGATCGCCGTGCCGGTCGTCGAAGGTGAGCTCGCGCGATCTATGAGGCCCCGGTCGCGCATAGCCTCCAGCCAGCGAGTGGCTCCGTCGACGGCGGGCAGGAGCAGGGGCCTCTTTTCGCAGAGTTCCTCGGCGAGCCCGCAGCTTCGCAATGCGATCGCACAAGGAAGCGCGGCTCGGAAATAATCGGACAATCGCGTAATGAGCTGCCCAAGCTGCACGATCACACGATCGTCGGTCAAAGGGTGCGAGAATACGCGCTGAAGGCCTTCTTCGTCGGGCTGGAGCGCTTTGAGGAAGAGATTCTGTCGCGTCCCAAAGCGCTTGAGGAGCGCGGGCCCAGTGACGCCAAGCTGTTCAGCGACGAGATCTAACGAGACCATCGGCCCGTGCTCGATGACGGCGGAGCGCATCGTAGACAAGATCTCCGCATCGCTGATTTTCTGAGGGCGAGCCATGGTACTTGGTTAGTTGGTTAGTTATAACTAACTAACTAACCAGTCAAGCGACTGCAACTGGGCTCGAATGTCACGCAACGGCTCCAAGTCCTTTTCCTCGGGGATTTCGGCCCCCGCCTTCGAGCCGAGTGCATGGTGCGTTGTGCGTTGTGCGGCGCAAACTGTGGTCGGGTGATACGTGTGGGGGGCGCCGTCCCGGCGACCAGGTCGTTCGGTGGCTGGGCAGGAGATGGATGCCGAGGGGGCGCTCCGGTTCAGAAGACGTTGAAAACCTGCGACGAGACCTCGCAGACGCCTTCGGTTGGGGTACCGCCCGTTCGAAGGATGTCGCTCGGCGCGATTTCCGCAATCTGGCCTTCAAGCTCGCTCGCGATCACCCGTACCATGGCCTTGTCGAGGCGCGTGACGAAGTAGCAGGGAATCGACGGCTCCTTGTGGGCGTTGCCGACGCCTGAATCGTCGGTGAGGAAGATGTAGCGTCCGAGCGTGAGCTGAGCGGCGGCGCGCATCGAGTACTCTGTGAGCTCGTCGACGCCGCTCGATGCGATGGGATAGATATGGACGTTCCTCTCTTTGAGAGCGTGGACGGCCTCGGTCATGGCCTGCGCGTTTTCGACATGGTGAGGCGCATCGGCAACCCAGAAGGCGAGGCGCGCGCCCGTGTTGTCGGCGGGGTCGCGCCAGGAGAGGTTGGATGTGTACTGCAGGGCTTGGTCGGGCGCTTCTGGATAGTCGCCGCCTCCACCGGCGTGCAACTTCTGGAGCTCTTCAGCGAACCAGGCAGCGCTGGTGCCAAAGTCGGCGCCGCGAAGCACGTATTCGTCGTCGATGTCTCGATAGGCTACGAGGGCCCATCGTGTGGTGATGTCCGGATAGGCGGCTTCGATCGTTGCGGCGAGACCCATGAATTCCGCCTGAAGGTAGGCGATTTCGTCGCTCATGCTGCCGGTCGTATCGATCACGAAGGCGATGTCCAGCGCAGTCTTGGCTGTTCGTTCTCTGGAGCGCGCATGCGCGTCCGCTTGTTCGGCGGCGCTATAGGCCGGGAGACCTTGCTCCTGCGATCGTCCATCTCGGTACGCTGCAAAGAAGGAAAAGTTGAGATTGTCGTCCCAGACGCCGGCGGTCAGCGTGCCCGCCTCGACGGGCCATTGCGCGCCACCACCACTCGGTGCGGTGGCGCCTTCGTCTCCATAGGCCCCAGGTGCGCCTTCCGCCGCGGCTTCGGAACTCATGTCCGTGTCCGGCCCCGATGCGCCCTCCTTGCTCGGCCCTGCGCCCGAGCCTCCCGAGCCCTCGGGGATGCTGAACGAGGCGCCCTCCGCGCCGAAGCGACGGTCCTCATCGGCCGTCGTTGCGTCTGAGCCGCAGCCTACGGTCGCCGAGAAAAGGGAGAGTCCGGCGAGGACGGCTGCGGCTCGTCCGAGGCGAACGAGAGAAGAGGGCAAGGGCAAGGCGGGAGGACGAGCATGCCAAGAATGGCAAGAATCGCAAGGATGCCAAGAATGCCTCAGGCCGTCGGGATGACTTGGAACGCTTGAGGTCTTCGGGGATTGGATAGGTCTTTCTTGCATCATGGTCTCCGTGGGTACCGCGTTGGCTAAGCAAGAATGCGGCCAACGAAGGACCAAAGTCCTCTTGTGTCCACAGTGCGGTCCGGCTTGCGTGATTTTCGCGGTTGGAGAGAGGACGCCTCAGATTTCTGACGGGATGAGGGCGTGGTGGGCGAGCCTTCGTTCGTGAGCCCTAGTTGTGGACGGCCCAAGCATTGAGGACGCCGGTGTCGCTGTAGGCGTCGGTGTCGACGATGCAGAGCGTCCATACGCCGGCCGCAGCGCCAGAGAATCCTGAGATCGCGCGATCGGCGAAGCCAAAAGCGCCTGCCCCGCGGCTGAAGGTCAGAAGCGGAAACGCTTCCACCACGATCCCATTGTGCGCAAGTGTGCCTCGAAGGATCGATCGCCAGTCGTGGGTACCGGACAAGTCGAGTCGTACGTCAGACGCGCGCCCGCTGCCGCTTACGGTCAGCGAATCGCATACCGTGCCGTTGTCTCGCGTCGGGAGGTTTGGGTGCGATGACGTACGCCATGCGCCGTCTTCGCCGCCCGAACCGCCGTCGTCGCACCCGCTGTCTATCGACATCGACCACGACACGAGCGAACCGATATCCTGGCTCGCGAGATCTTCCACCTTGAGCGTCCACGCGCCTCTCGCCGCCTCGCCGTTGAAGGCAGAAATCGCAACGTCGGTCAGATCGAGATCATCGGCGCTGCCACCGTCGCCGTCCCACACGCTGAAAGCGGTGCCGCGAGGTGAGTAGAGCGTTACGTGGAGGTCCCCGATATAGGTATGGGTGATCGAGAGCGAAAGATGAACCCCGGCCACTGCGCCCCCATCCTGCACGTTGATCGATGAGCTGATCGGAGCGCCCTGCTGGTAGTCGGGAATTCTGAGCGGAGTATCCGAAGACTCGAACGGCCCAAATCCGCACACCTGGATCCCATTCGAGATCGTCACGGTGCGCTCTGCCACCAGGCTTGCGGCACCGAGATCGTCAAAAGCCTGCGCTCTCACCACGACTTGGCCATCGGCCACTTTCGTGGTGTCCCATGCCGCGGAAAAGGGCGCATTCGAATCGTTGACGATCGTCCCGTCAGGGAAGGTGAAGCGAACGCTTGCCACCGACCCATCGGTGTCACCCGCCCGAGCGCTGAAGGTCGCGCGACCCGAAACGACGGCGCCTTCGGCCGGTGTCGAGAAAGCTACGGTGGGCGCTTGGTTGGACGTTACGTAACCTTGGATCCACGTGCTGAAGGATGAAACGCGGCCGTACATCCCTGGATAAGAAGCCTGGCCGCAGCCGTTGCCCCAGCTCACGATGCCGGCCAGAATCCGGCCACCGCCGCTTGCCGGGACCGTCAGGGGCCCACCACTGTCACCCTGGCAAGAGTCCTTGCCGCCGGTGCCAAGCACACCCGCTGCGAGTTGGTCGCTCGTCACCTGCCCCGACCCGTAGGCTTGAGCCGCGGCTGCGTTCGAGACGATCGGGACGGTGACGGCCTGAAGCACATCGGGGAGCGAGAAGTCGCTGGAGCGCAATGTTCCCCATCCGGTCACGATCGCGTTCACGCCCGCGTCGATCAGGCCCGCCGCTGCGTCCGCCGGCGTCGCAATCGGTATCGTGCTCACCGCCGGCGAGGACAAGTCGAACGGCTGGCTCAAGTGAAGAAGCGCTGCGTCGTGGCCCGAAGTGGGCGTCACGAAGCCCGGATAGATGACGATCTCACTGACTTGGCGCGTCTGCCCAGACGCTGTGCTGCTTCGCCGGGTCACACCCGCCACAACGCGAAGGCTGGAGGCCGTTTCGCCTTGCATGCAGTGCGCCGCGGTCAGAACCCAGTCTGGCGCGATGATCGACCCGCCACAGAAGTGCGACGACGAGGTCGTTCGCAACGACACTTGCCAGGGATAGGCTTCGATCGTCGTGTCAGCACCTCCGACGATCTTCGATTCGGCCACTGCTGCGACCTCTTCATCACCAAGCGGTCCCCCGGGGCTGCAGGCCGCCACGGTCGAAAAGGCAAGAGCGCATGACGTTCGCTGAAGTATTTTCATCGGCTATGGATCGTACTTGGGGCATGACAGGCGAAGGTTCTATCAGCCGAACGACCGAGTCTTCGCGCCCAGGATCGCAACGACTGTTACGACCTTTGAGCTGCTCACACCTCGGACTACATGCATGCTTGTCTGGGGCCAGAGGTGGAACGAAGGCGGGATCGTCTATTCAAAAGAATACGAATACGGATCCGTCGCGCCGCCCGTAGGCAAGGAGGTGATCTCGCGGACCTCGGGGAAGATGTCTCGCCGGACCAGGCTCCCGCGCGGGGTCATGCTTTGCCCCATCCTCGGCCGGCCCTTCGCCCCCGGTCCGGTCCCTGGTGACCGTTTGTGAAGGTTTGACGGGATTGCTTGGCCGGGTCGGGCGGCTCTGGTAGAGCCGGCGCTGACATGACCAAGACCCGTACCGAATACGATTCCTTTGGCCCGATCGAGGTCCCGGCGGACCGTTATTGGGGAGCCCAAACTCAGCGTTCCCTCATGAACTTCGAGATCGGCGATTCCCGCTTTCCGAGCGCTTTCATTCGCGCGTTTGCGCTCGTGAAGCAGGCGGCCGCCGAGGTCAACGTGGCGAGCGGCGGTGTTCCCGAGCAATTCGCGTCGGCGATTGAGCGCGCGGCCCAAGAAGTCATGGACGGAAAGCTGGACGACCATTTTCCGCTTGTCGTCTACCAGACGGGCAGCGGCACCCAGTCCAACATGAACGTCAACGAGGTGATCGCAAACCGTGCGAATGAGATCCTTGGACTCCCGCTGGGCTCGAAGGACGGCGTGCATCCAAACGATCACGTCAACCGTGCGCAGTCCACGAACGATGCCTTTCCGACCGTGATGCATGTGGCGGCGGCCGTCGCCGTTCACGAAACTCTGATCCCTGAGCTTCGCGCGATCCAGAGGGTGTTCGAGGACAAGGCCGAGGCCTTCAAAGACATCATCAAGATCGGCCGGACCCACCTCCAGGATGCAACCCCGCTTTCGCTTGGCCAAGAGATTTCAGGATGGGCGGCGCAAATCGAGAGCGCCATTGCGGCGGTCGAGGCGGCGCTGCCGCAGGTCTATGCGCTTGCGATGGGTGGCACGGCGGTCGGGACGGGCCTGAACACGCAGGCCGGGTACGATGTCCGGGTTGCAGCGGCGATCGCCAAGCGGACCGGACTCCCGTTCGTGACGGCGAAAAACAAGTTCGCGGCATTGGCCGGCAACGACGCGATGGCCGGGCTGAGCGGTGCGCTCAAACAGGCAGCATGTGCGCTCATGAAGATTGGCAATGACGTTCGCTGGCTTGCCAGCGGCCCCCGATGCGGGCTTGGGGAGTTGACGATTCCTGAGAACGAACCAGGCAGTTCCATCATGCCGGGCAAGGTCAACCCCACGCAGGCCGAGGCGCTGACGATGGTGTGCTGTCGCGTCATCGGGAACGATATGACGGTTGGCATGGCTTGCACGCAGGGCAATTTCGAGCTGAATGTTTACAAGCCGGTGATCATCTTCGCGTTGCTCGAGTCGATACGTCTGCTCGCCGATGCGACGCGTTCGTTCCGAAAGCATTGCGCCGAGGGGATTGAGCCGAACCGTGCCCGCATCGATGAACTCCTCCATCGGTCGCTGATGTTGGTCACCGCGCTGAATCCGCACATTGGCTACGACAAGGCGGCCAAGGTTGCAAAGAAAGCGCACCATGAAGGTACGACCTTGCGGGAGGCGATCATCGAGCTCGGCTATCTGACGGGTGACAAGTTTGACGAAATCGTGAAGCCCGAGAAGATGATCGGACCGAAGGCCTGAAGCGCGCCTTCCCTTGAAGCGCGCTTTCCGTGAGCGGTCGGTTGGCTGGGGGCTGGGCGAGCTCGTCGGTCGCATATTCTCGATATGCTCGCCTCCTCGTGCCGCCACCT
This sequence comes from Deltaproteobacteria bacterium, assembly GCA_016713425.1. Taxonomy (GTDB): domain Bacteria; phylum Myxococcota; class Kuafuiibacteriia; order Kuafuiibacteriales; family Kuafuiibacteriaceae; genus JADJPE01. Next base: position 2,015,431 of record JADJPE010000005.1, read on the forward strand.
GACGCGACGATTCCTCAGCGAGAATTGCACACCTTATTGCTGATCGGGCCCCAAGGTGCGGTTCGCGGCGGTTGACGCGAATCTGCCCAGGGGGTTGAGTGCCCCGCGATGGATGGGGTGTTGTCTCGGGGATCCGCAGTGATGGGTCGCGGGCTGTTGCTCGTGCTTCTCGGCTTCTCGCCCGGCTGCGGGATTCTGCTCCAGACGGTCGTCGGCTGGTCGTCGGAGTCGACGGAGCGGCGGACGGAGCGTTTGGCGATCGACGTGGCTTCCGAGCCAAGCGGAGCCCTCGTGAAGAAGACCGCCGGTCCGAATGAGCCGCCGGTCGAGCTCGGGACGACGCCGCTCACCGACTACGTCGACTACCAAGCCGAGACGGTGACAGAGTCTCCGTCGATTGCGGGCTTGCTGATCGGCGGCTTGCTCGAAGTGGGTGGGGCGGTTCTGGTTGGTCGTCAGGCGACTGGGGATCTCGAGTCGGTCGGCGCGGTGCTCGGTGCGGGGACGCTCACGTATCTTGGCCTCCAGGACCTCGTGATCGCGCTTATTCACGGCCTCAGTGGCGACTCGGTGAAGGCGAGACGCAGCGTCGATCCGCCGAGGCCGCTTTACACCGCGAGTCTCGACGGGCGGGCGGTGGCTGAGCGAGCGCTCGTGCCGGATCAGACACGCGTCGTGCTGAGGTTCTCGGATGGTCGGTCGGCCTTGACGGTGTCCGAGCCGGCCAAGCTCAGCGGGTCGTCGAGCGATGGAGCGCGGTCGGTCGCCGGCTCATTGGGCTCGGCGGGGACCTCCGGATCGTCGCCATCGATCGACACGCGGAGTTGGGTCATTGCAGTGATGGATGTCGCCGACCAGCATGCGGGCGACGAGGCGCGCGCGCTCGCGCCCGGGCTCGTGAAGAGCCTGGGCGACCAGCTCCGGATCTTCATCGCGCAGCGCGGCGTACGCACGATCGATCGGGGCGCTCAGGAGAGTGTTCTGCGCGAGCAAGTCGCCTCGATGAAGAACGATAGCTACAAAGCCTGCTACGACGACTCGTGCCAGATTGAGCTCGGGAAAGCGCTCGCGGCCAGCCATATCCTGCGTGCACGCATCGTTCGATTCGGCGCTCGATGTGTCCTGAATGCCGAGCTCGTCGACCTCAAAGCCGAGGTCACGGTCACGGCGGCTTCGGCCCGCGGCAACTGTGAGGAGGAGGGCTTTCTGAACATGAGCGAAGAGGTCGCGAAGCACCTCGTCCGGTAGTTCGGACCTTTCGATCGCCCGCGAAACAGCCCGCCGAGAGTTTGGTCGTCGGGCTCGGACTTTTGACCGACGGTTCTTCCCTGTGGCCCGCGTTCGTAGGCCCGTTCCATCCGTCGACCGATCGTTGACAGTCTGGGAGCCTCGTGGGAGTACCACCCCGATAGGTGATTCTCGGTTGCGATGTGCCTGAGATTCGGGCGCAACGTCGAATCAAAGTTCCGGAGTGTTCCATGATGCGCGTACAAAATGCGGTGATGTTTCTTGCAGTCGGGCAAGCGTTTTTCGCCTGCGGTGCACCCGACTCCGACCAGGGCCTCGCGCAGACCAGCACGAGTATCACGGCGATGAAGAGCACGATCGTCTCGGCTGAGCTGTGTCCGAATGTGCCGGAGGCGCTCGTAGGGCAGAGTGCCTACCGTTTCGAACCCGAGCTCACGGAGACAGGCGAGATCGCCGGCACGCTCTACTTGGCGCCGACGAATCCCGAGCCGGGTGACGAAGTCTTTCTTTTCTTCGTCACGCGCTACGGAAGCGCAGGCGGCTTCAGTCTGACGACGACGGCTCGATTCACGACCAACGGCTGGGGTACTTTTCAGGACGCCAGTCTCACGCGATCTTGCCTGACCACACCGCCCACTCAGGTCTACTACGGCTCACTGGGCGTGTTCCCACAGGAGGCCGATCTGCAATTCGCCTTTCGGTATGAGGCCGTGTCCCGTGACCGGTCTGCGCTCGCCGGCTGGATGAACAACAACCGCGAAAACTACACCATCCCGATTCGTGCTCCTCGGCCGCTCCAGTGGATGGGCGATACTCACCTTCGCCAATACGACTACTACATGCCCAGCGATGGCGTGGAAGCGGGGCATGACCTCCAGGTGTACACGCAGCTCTATCCAATGGGTGCGGCGCGATCGGTCACCTTGTATTGGTCCGACTCGAGATACTCGAAGATCGAGTCGGTGGAGATGCTTCCGGACAAAGACTTCGTCGGTTCGAACCATTCGAATGCGCAGTGGCGAGGCGTCATTCCGGCGGACCAGGTCGTGGACGGCCGCACGATCGTGTACTGGTTGCGGGCGGTCGATCACCAGGGCGCGTCGAGATGGGAGAGCAATGATCGACGGAACTTCTGGGTGACCCCCCGGCATTTTCCCGTCGTCTGGACGGGGGGCTTTGGCAGCTATCGCCCATCGACCGGTGGTTACCGCGAGCGCGAGCTCTTCGATGCCGACGAGCGCACGTCGACCGGCTGCTATGCGCCCGGTGCCGCGGGCGACTACTTGGAGCGCGCGGTCCGCATTTATGTCCCTGGGATTACGGACCGGGATACGAGCGATACCGGTCGCATCGAAGCCTATGCGAAGCTGATCCAGACCGAGATCGTGACCGAGAGTTTCCCGGGCGTCCCGGAAGACACGGTGCCCACGCTGCGTTTCGTTCGTAAGCTGCGGAACGACTTCATCTACACGTTTCTGGATTTCGAGTCCTACTGCAATGCGGTGGTCGATTTGCCGGAGCGTGTCGTCTATCCCTACAAGCTTCGCATCTCGACCGATGGCGGACGTCATTGGTATTGGCGTGGTACTGAAATGGGTGGGTCGGGTGGCGATGACCTGATCGCGGTGTACGCGCGCGACTGCAATTACGCGAATCTCCCAGAAGATTGCGTCAACTTCTAGGGTTGGGCCAAGCTTCCGTTGCCAAGCGCCTTTGCCCGCCTCGCTTGACGCAAGCCCAGGCGGCGGGGATTCAATCCTCCGGTTCTTCGGCGCGCCAGCGGGCGATCCGGCGACGAATCGTCCGCTCGTAACCTGCTTCTTTTGGCTCGTAGAACCGTCGTCCCTGGAGCTTCTCGGGCAGATACGTCTCCTCGGGAACAAAACCCCCAACGTCATGCGGGTACTTGTAGTTCTTGCCGCGACCCATGGATCGATCGAGCGATGTCTGGGCGTTGGCCAGCTTGAGCGGAACCGGGAGAGCGCCGTGCTCGAGAACGGCGCTTCGCGCGCGGGCGTAGGTCGTCAGGGCCGTATTGGACTTCGGGGCTGAGGCCAAGTACGTGACCACCTGGGTCAGCGGCAGGACGCCCTCGGGCAGACCCACGAGCTCGAAGGCATGGAGGGCGTCGACGGCGAGGCCGAGCGCTCGCGGATCCGCGTTCCCGATGTCCTCGCTTGCGAAGATGATGATCCGTCGCAAGATGAACCGCGGGTCTTCGCCTGCCTCGAGCATCCTCACCAGGTAGTAGGCGGCCGCGTCGGGATCTGAGCCGCGCATCGATTTGATGAACGCCGAGACAACGCCATAGTGCGTGTCGCCTGCCTTGTCGTAGGCGAGGGCGCGGTGTTGCACGGCTTCTTCGACCTGATCCTTCGTGATGATCTTGGTAGACGTTGACGCGGCTTGCTTGGCCGCGACTTCGAGGATCGAAAGAAGACGCCGGGCGTCCCCGTCGGATGCTCCGGCCAGTACTCGTTTGACGTCGTCGTCGGCCGTGAGCGCCTCATTGCCGAGGCCTCGCTCGTTGTCGGCGAGCGTGCGATCGATGAGGGAGACGAGGTCCGCTTCACCAAGAGATTCGAGGGCGAAAACTCGAGCTCGAGACAGAAGTGGTGTGTTGATCTCGTACGATGGGTTCTCGGTCGTTGCACCAATGAGGGTGACGATCCCCTTCTCGACCGCCTCCAGAAGCGCATCTTGCTGCGCCTTCGACCACCGGTGAATCTCATCGACGAAGAGAATGGTGCGCTCACGGTGCTCTGCTCGCCGTCTTTGCGCTCGCTTCAAAACTTCTCGCAGTTCGGCAACACCCGACATGACGGCGGAGAGCTTCTCGAAGGCCGCGGCTGAGCGTCGGGCGATGAGATGCGCGAGGGTCGTCTTCCCCGAACCCGGCGGGCCGAAGAGAATCATCGAGGGCACTTGGTCGGTTTCGAGCAGCCGCCGCAGGAGGCGCCCTTCCCCCAGGATGTGCGCTTGGCCCAGGACCTCCTCGATGCGGCGAGGCCGCATACGATCGGCGAGCGGCGCATGATCCTGCGTTCGGTCAGCCGCGTCTTCGAAAAGGTCCCGCATCTAGGTTCTGGGCGGCGTGAGGCTCGGGGGGCGCGGGATCGCCGTCGCCTCGGGCACTTGTTCGAAGATCTGAGGTCGAACCATCAGGACGTGGCATAGGTGCCGAAGCTTGTCGTTCAGCGTGAGGCGTCCGCGAGCCTCATAGACGGCCTCCTGGGCGCGCTCCAGGTTGATCTTGAGCTGGAGTCGTTTCGTGAGTTCGGTCAGCTCTATGGCTGCGCTCAGGTTCTCATCCGACGGCTGCATCACGGCCATGTTCACGAGCAGGTTCACCATGCTCTCGAAGAGACGACTGGAAGCGGTTCGGTCGATTTCGTAGCCGCGCTCCGCGACTTCGTGCGCGATGTCGATCGCACGCTTGTACGCTTCGGGGTCGCGGCTCTCTTGCTGCTTCCGGATCTCGTCCTCGAACCGCCGCGAGAGCGTAAATTCGGCCGCCGCGAGCAGCTCTTTCGGGAGCTTGTAGCCGGCCGTCTTGAGCATGTCGAGCGTGCGCTGATGGTCGCTGTACAGGTTCGCGTACTGTTCCGAGAACCGCTGCAGGAGGCCGCCGTAGATGCGCTCGACGATCTGCTCATGGCCATTGGCGATGACATGCTCGAGTCCGTATTCCCGGCTGCCGCCAAACTCCTGGGCGGAAGCGCGCAGGAGCTTGGGCAACGACGCGGTCAGAAAGACCTCCCACACGGCATCGCTCGCCCGCTGGAACTTCTCCATCGAGACGAAGTCGCTGACCGCACAATGAAAGTCGACGCCGCCGAGGTGAAGCGCCGAGAAAACGTGCTGAAATTTCCTTCCGGTCGCGCGCGAGGTGAGCTCGACACGCCCCGTGCAGAGAGCGATCGTTCCGTGGTGTCGAATTCGGGCGTCGCTGACGACGAAGCTGTGCTCGGCCACCTCGCCCACCTCTTCTTCCTGACCGGCCAGGAGATGGATTGCGACATGCGCCGTGATTCGGTGAGGAACGATTCGCGAAGGCTCGACGAACTTTCGGTAAATGTCGGCGCCTGTGCCGCGCTCTTTGCGGTTGCTGCGCGCCTCCGAGAGGCGTGCGAGGAACTCAGGCTCCGGCGAGGGCAGACCGAGATCGCGCTGGAGGTCCAAGACCTTGCCGGCGTATCTCAGAATTTGGATCGTCTCGATTCCTGCGATGTCGGAGAAGAACCAGCCACAGCTCGTATACATGAGCATCGCGTGGCGCTGCATCTCGAGGAGGCCGAGTGCCTCGAAGGATTCGTTGTCCGATAATGCACGGCGGGCGTGGGTTTTGATGAACGCTTCCCGGTTTCGGTCCGGGTCGAGGATGACCTGGATGTACGCATTTCGAGCGGCCCATGGGTCGATGAAATACTCGCCGCCACGGGTCTCGAACTGGCCGGCTGCAACGTCGCGCAAGAAGTCGAGCGCGCTCCGCAGTGGGCCCCGCCAAGCCTGATTCCAGCCCGGTTGCCCACCGGTGTGGCAGGCGCAGTCCCGAAACCATCGCCCCACGCCGTGTGCGCAGCTCCAAGAACTGCCTCGGCCGTCGGGCCCGAGAGAGATCTCGACCTCGTGCGTCGGTGCATGTTGGTCGAGGTATTCAGCGTAGTTGGTGACCCAGAAGCCCCTTCGCTTGGCTTCGATGGTCAGTGCATGGGCAAGACTGCGGTCGCCGAAGTGCGTGTGGTGGCCGTAGCTCTCTCCGTCCGTCGCCACCGATGAGACCCGTCCGTCGCCACCGGCCGCCGAGGCGAGGCTGTCGATGAATGCTTGGCTGGAGCTCAAAACGTTCTCGAACGCGATCGCACGGGAACGCGGCCCATCGTAGAAGAAGATGTCTAAGTAGCGGCGAGAACCGTCGCGGTGAAAGTACCGGTACGGCATGCTCGGGTCGACGCGGCCGTCGGATGCGTCCCGCCAGTCGTTGCTCCCGATCGGACGCACGCGCTGCGCCTGATAAGGCGACAGAATCGTGAACTTGATCCCGGCGTCGATCAGAGCGCACAGCGTGTTGTTGTCGGCGGCTGCCTCCGGGAGCCACATGGCTTCCGGTCGGCGGCGGAACCGATGAACGAAGTCGCCGATGCCCCAGTGGATCTGGGTCACACGGTCACGTTCGCTGCACAACGGCAGGATCGTGTGGTTGTAGGCTTGCGCGATCGCGTTGCCATGCCCTTTGCGCGCAAGAGCGCTCTTGTGGTCGGCCTCGATGATTTTGCCGTACGTGATCGAGTGATGCTCTTCGAGCCAGCTCAAGAGCGTTGGCCCGAAGTTGAAGCTCATGTGCTCGTAGTTGTTGACGATGGTCTCGACGCGACCTTCGCCATCGACGATCCGTGCATAGGCGTTGGGGCGATAGCACTCATGGAAGATACGCTCGTTCCAGTCGTGGTAAGGTTCCGCGCCTTCCTGCCTCTCCACGATCCCCGTCCATGGGTTTTCGCGCGGAGGTTGGTAGAAGTGACCGTGAACTACGATGCCTATCGCCATGCTTACAAACCTCGGTAGTCGTCTAATCGAATGAGCTTCCCGGTGATGCGGCCACCGATCGTCACCGAGTCCCACGTGATGGCCACACGGGCCTCGGGGCCCTCGACCTTTCGCAGATCTTGGATGATCTGGCTCCGAATGCGCGCCGGGGTCTCCTGAGGAGCCCTGGTGCGTGCTTCGTCGACCCGATGCCGATCAAGGAGCACGGTCGTGAATCCCGCGCGCTCCATCTGAGCATGATAGCCGGACCCCAGCTCGTGGTATCGAAGGTCGATCTTCTTCCTCGTTTCGTAGGATGCGTCGCCGGCCGCCTGCGCAATGAGTCGACGCTTGGTGACCCAATCGACTTTTCCTACCAGGGTCTCTGGATCGACCGCAAGTTGCTCCAGCATCTGTGCCCAGAGTCTAACGACTTCTCTCGCATCTATCGAGACCGCGGGTGCGGTGCGAACGAAGTCCTTTGCCTTCTCGAGGTAGTAGCGCTGGAGCGCCAATGCGCTCATCGGTGGGCGACCGCGCACAGCGACCTGGACCTTCAGACCGGGGTCCAGGGTGAGTCCGTGCAAAGCGTCGAGCGGATGCTCGAGGACCGGTGCGTCCGCGAGCAAGCCGGCTTCGGCCATATCGAGCACGAGGAGCGTTGTGCCGACCTTTAGGTACGCAGCCGTTTGGCACATGTTTGAGTCGGAGAATCCGATTTGGAGCCTCTGCCTCGGCCGAAAGAGCCGGACCAAAGGTCTAAGTCGAAACATGACGGGCGAGAGCAGCGACTTCATCAGGTTACCGATGTCGAACACGACGTGGCTCCCTGGGTTCGCGGTGTATCGAAGCAGTCCATTGATCCCGGATGCTTTCTCGGAGAGTGAGAATGTCGCTGCGTGCGCGTCGAGCAGTGAGCCCGCACCCGTGATGACGGGGCGAGACACGAAGAAGGCGAGGGTCTGTCGCCGGATCGCGCGGAAGCCCAATCCGCGTATGAGCGTGCCGTATGCAGCGAGAACGGGCGCGGAGGCTGAATATTCGATGAAGGTGAGCGCGTGACCCAACGCGCGCGACCGATGAGCGCGAGGTGCAAGCCCGAGAAGCGACGCGAGACCGAGGGCCGAAAGTGCGACCACGATGATCACGGCGCAGATCCAAAGCAGCGCGGTCGTCGCGAGGGCAAACGGCAGGAGTGACGCGAGAACGACACGATAGAGCACGAGTCTCCAGCCCGCCGCGAGGCTGACTTCGTAGTTTTCCTGTGCTCCGTATGTGTGGCCCTCCGCGTCACGGCAATTCTTCAGAAGGCCCAACGATCCGTTGAAACCGGCCTTGCGGAGCTCTTCCTCCGCGATGGGGAGAGCGTCGATGAGCAATTCTTCTTGCGCGAGCTGATAGAGCAGGACCTCTGAAGGTCCACGACATTCCGGTGTGCTGCCTTCGACCAAACCCTCATCGACCGCGTTCGGCAGCATCTCGTAGTAGAAGGCACCCCCGTTTTCGACGAAGACCTGCTGGCGGCCCCAACGTCGCTCTCCAGGCCCGGTCGCTACGAGCCTCGCGAGGGCGCGCGTGATGGCCTGGTAGATGAGCTCGTGCCCCGGCGTGGGCATGGGCGTGGGCGTTGCATTAGGCGCCCGGTCCAGAGGGGCGCCCTCTCCGATCCGGTGGCCGTCTGTTTCAGTGTCGGGAGAGAACCGAATCGCGTATTCGGTCTCCAGCCCGACGAGTCGCTCAAGCATAGCGGGCTTGGACTTCGGATGCGTGTGCGTGTCTACTCGCCACCCTCAGGCACGACGGTCTCGCGAAGGTAGCGCGCCGGCTCGGTGGATGCGTCGCGGCGAATGTCCTCGAGGAGCTTCGTGAGGCGAAGCCGGAGCTGCTCTTCCGGGCGAATCGAGTCGTAGGGGCCACCGTGCGGGCCCTCCTCGGCTGCAGTGTTTGCTCTCGCCAAGTTGCTCGTCATGTTGCCCCAACTCCCCTTTCCTCGCGTGTCGACCCCGCGCTTTGGCCAGGTCACCCGCCGTCAGAGGAATCTTACGCCCGCCCGCGGCGCGCCCGTCAAGCCGCGACCCCGACCCGAGCCTCGTGGCGTCGTTGTATGGGTATCGGCGGAGGGTCGAGGATATGGCGGAGATGGCGGAGATGGCGGAGTGCGGGCGTACGTACATGTGCACCTGTCCTAAATGCCATCATGCATAGGATCCCCGAGTGGGGTACAAGTCGAGGGCGCGACGGCGACCGCTTCCGCTCGGTGGACGGGTACTTGGGGTAAGGGGCTTTTGGGGAGCGGTCGCCCGCGTTTGGTCCCCTTTGTGGGCATCGCCTCTGCCCGATCGTGAGGAAAACGCGAGGAACTTCTTGCCACATTGGGTGGGCAAAGGTATCCGACCGCTCCGATGTTCCCGAATCTTCAGCATTTTGCTGCGACGATCCTCGCGCAGACCGGCGCCTCGCCCGGCGGATGTGCCGAGGGAAACGCGCAGTTGATTTTTCCGCTCGCCATGGTCGCGATCCTCTACTTCATCTGGATGCGTCCCATGAGCAAGGAGCGTCGGACGCATGCCCAACTGCTCGACAGCCTCAAGCGAGGCGATGACGTCCTCACGAGCAGCGGTTTGTTTGGCAAGGTCGCCGACATCACGCCTAAGACGGTTACGCTCGAGGTCGCGAAGAACGTGAAGATCCGCGTGCTCAAGACTTCGATCTCGCGCCGGGCCGAGGACGCAGAGTCGATCGACAAAGCAGAAGCGGCTTCGAAGGCGCCGCAGAAGTAGTATGCCGCGTCCCGCGTGGTCCGCGTGACGAGAGATAGGGTGAATCGAATGGAACGAAGCTGGTATTGGCGCTTTCTCCTGGTTCTCGGTTTTGTGGGTTTGGCTGCGTATTACGCGGCGCCCTCTGCGATCTACTTCATGGCTACGCCAGAGCAGCGGCGCTCGAAGAGCGAGCTCGAGGCCATGATCCCAAGTTGGCTCCCCAAGCATCGCTTCAATCTGGGCATCGACCTCCAAGGTGGACTCCACCTCGTGATGGGCGTCGACGCGGACAAAGCGGTGCAGGATCGCACCGACCGAATGGGTGACGAGATTCTCGAGGAAGCCCAGAAGAAAGACATCAAGCTCAAGTCCGTTCGGCGCCCCGGCGACGCACCCGAACTCGAGATCGTCCTCGAAGATGCTGCTCAGTGGGAGAAGCTGAAGAGTGTGCTCGAGGCCTGGAAAGGCAGTTGGGCGGTCAAGAGCCATCTTGGGGATACGGCGGTGTTCTCGATGGATTCTGCCTACGAGACCAAGCTCAAGGACGACGCGGTGGCTCAGGCGCAGAAGACCTTGACCAATCGTTTACCGGTGGTCGGCGAGGCCGAGATTCGCCGGCGCGGCGCGAGCTCGATCATGATCCAAATGGCGGGTCTCACCGCCGAGCAAGAGACGTCGGTGAAGCAGAACATCATCGGTCGAACGGCTCAGCTCGAGTTCAAGGTCGTCGACGACCAAAGCACGTATTTCAACGAGATCGCGGACCAACCCGATCGTCCGCCCGAAGTCGAACTCAAGAGCGAAAGCTATCAAGGGCCCGGCGATGCCATCGTGACCCGGCCCTATCTCGAATCCACCGACCGCGCGAAGCTGAAGGCTTTCTTGGACCGGCATCCGGCTCCGCTTGGACGCGTGGTCGGTCTCGAAGAGTTTCGGACGAGCAAGAACGATCCCAAGCCGGTGTATCGCACGTGGCTCCTGAACAAGAAGGCCGACTTGACCGGCGAGTCCTTGACCGATGCGTTCGTGCATTTCGACACCGAAGAAAACGCCTACGTCGTCATCATGAACTTCGACCGCAAAGGCGCCGACGCATTTCATCGGCTCACGAAGGAAAACACCAAGCGCAAGATGGCCATCGTGCTCGACGACCTCGTGGATTCGGCGCCGATCATTCAGGGCCCAATTCCGAACGGTACGGCGCGCATTACGCTCGGCGGTTTCAAGAGCCAGAACGAGATCCTCGACGATGCCAACGATCTGGCGATCGTCTTGAAGGCCGGTGCTTTGCCGGCGCCCGTGTTTCCGCAGGAAGAGCGGACGGTCGGCGCGACGTTGGGCGACGACGCGGTCCGCAAGGGCAAGTTGGCGCTCCTGTTTGCGGGGTTGGCGACGCTCGTCGTCATGATCGCCTACTACCGCTGGAGTGGTGTGGTTGCACTCACGGCCATGTCGGTGAACATGTTGCTTCTCTTCGCGATCCTGGCTGCGTTCGATGCCACGCTGACGCTTCCGGGTATCGCTGGCCTCACGTTGACCATCGGCATGGCGGTCGACGCAAACATCATCCAGTTCGAGCGTATTCGTGAGGAGCTTCGGATGGGCAAGACGGCGCGCGCGGCGGTCGACGCCGGTTTCGGGAAGGCCTTCTCGGCCATCTTTGACGCCAACGTGACGACGCTGCTGGCGTCGATCGTCTTGTATCAGTATGGCTCAGGGCCCATTCGGGGCTTTGCCACGACGCTGGGTGTCGGCGTGCTCGTCAACACCTTTACGGCCGTCATCGTGCCGCGTCTGATCTTCGACTACTTCACGAAGGCTCGGCGCGTGCAGGAGCTGAGCATCTAGGCAACGAGCAGGAAGAATCACGCGTATGTTCAATATCGTCAGACCTGACTCCAAGATCGATTTCCTTTCGAAGGCCCGGTTGTTCGGTGGAATTTCGATCGGCTCATTCGTCATCGCGGTCGCGATCATTTCGATCTTCGGCCTCAATCTCGGCCTCGACTTCTCCGGCGGGCACGAGATCCTTCTCGAGTTTGATGGCACCAAGAACGTTCGGATCGGCCAAGTCCGCGAGCGTCTCGACCGTGTGGCCTCGGGTGATATCGCCCAGGAAGAGGGCGGTAAGCGGTCCGTCGAGACGGCCGTGCAGTCGTTCGAGGTTCCGACGTCGACGTCGACGTTCTTCCTGGCTCGCATCGAACGTCAGCAAACGTTTGGCGACCAAGAGATCCAGGCTTTTGATGCTGCCTTTCGGGCCAAGTACAAGGAGTTCTTCAAGCGGATTCGCTACAACCCCGATGCGGGCGATGTCGTCGAGGTCGAGTTTGTCGACAACGCCACCACGGCGATGGGGAAGCCCATCGACCCCGCCGATCTCGAGGCGATTGTAGCCGGCACGCAGCATGAGGTTCGGTTGGTGCGAGACATCGGGCGTCCCGATCGGCCCCGATTCTCAGTCGTACTGAAGGGCATTGGCGTTTCGGTCGTGAATGCGATGCGCGATCTCGACCCGAGCGTTCGAGCGGCGCGGGTCGAGTTCGTTGGGCCAACGGTTGGTCGCCAGCTTCGCGACGATGGCCTCCTTGCGGTGCTCTACGCGCTGATGTGCATCTTGGTCTACATCGCGCTTCGGTTCGACGTTTTCTACTCGCCGGGTGCGGTCATCTGTTTGTTCCACGATGCCGTGGTGACGGTCGCGCTGCTTGCGATCGTCGGCGAGGAGTTTTCACTTGCGACCATCGCCGGCTTGCTCACTCTCGTCGGTTACTCGATCAACGACACGATCGTCGTCTTCGACCGTATCCGCGAGACGGCGGGCAAGGCGCAAGGCGCGGCGCTCCGCGAGGTGGTGAATCGAGCCGTGAACGAGACGCTTGGGCGAACCATCATGACATCGTCGACGACGTTGCTCGCGTGTATCTGCCTCATGGCTTTGGGAAGGGGCACGGTTCTGGCTTCGTTCGGCGAGATCATGTTCGTGGGCATCATCTTGGGCACGTATTCGTCCGTCTACGTGGCCGCGCCGATCTTCATCTACCTTCGTGAGCGCTTTGGTCCGAAGGAAGTGGCACGCGTGGCGAAGACGCGCAGCGCGCAGTTCGAAGTCTAGGGCCGAGACTGACTCCGGGTTGAGGCGGGGACTGAGGACGCCCATGTCAGGCCATGCTGTGGTTCGGTCTTGGGCGCGCGCCGAGCTCGATGAAGCGGCAGCGCATCAGCTAACTCGGGGTCTCGACCTTTCGCTTCGCGCTTGTCGGTTGCTGGTTCGTCGAGGCATCTCGGACCTCGAGACGGCGCGACGCTATCTCGATCCGAGGCTGACCGACCTCCCCGACCCGTTTTCGATGAAGGATCTCGAGCGGGCGGCGAATCGCGTGGCCGACGCCATCGAGTCGAAGGCGCGCATCGGGCTTTACGGCGACTACGACGTCGACGGGGTGACGTCGACCGCGCTTCTTGCCTCTTTTCTGCGGCTTCATGAGCTTGAAGCGCGCGTGTACATTCCGAAGCGCCTGGTCGAAGGGTACGGCCTGAATCGGGAGGCGGTCGATGTCCTGGCGGATGAGGGCATCGAGGTTCTCTTGACGCTCGACTGTGGAATCACGGCGGCTGACGAGATTGACCATGCGAATCAACGCGGGATGGACTGTGTGGTCGTCGACCATCACCGGTGCCCGCCCAAGCTTCCGCGCGCCCTTGCCACCTTGAACCCTCAACAGGACGATTGCGGGTACGCGGACAAGGGTTTGGCGGCGGTCGGGGTCGCTTTCAACTTGGTCATCGGCATTCGAGCGACCTTACGGCGCCGCGGATATTACGCCTCCCGCGGTATGGTTGAGCCGAACCTCAAAGACTTTCTCGACTTGGTTGCGCTTGGGACGATCGCCGACATGGTTCCGCTCCTGGGCGTGAACCGGATCTTCGCGTGGTATGGGGTTCGCGAGCTTCGCCTGGCGCAGCGGCCTGGGCTTCGAGCCCTGATGGAGGTCGCGAAGGTTCGCTTCTTGCGGTGTGACAGCCAAGACGTAGGATTCCGGCTTGGGCCGCGCATCAATGCCGCCGGACGCCTGGCTGACGCGACGGTGGGCGTGCGCCTTCTCTTGACGCCGGATATCGATGAGGCGCGGCGATTGGCGGCCGCGCTCGACGCGGCGAACGGATCTCGCCAAGCCATTGAGGCGACTGTGTTTCAAGATGCGGTTCGGCGCATCGAGCTGAGCCCCGAGATGACGGATGCGATCGTGCTGGCCGATCCCAGCTGGCATCCGGGCGTGGTCGGCATTGTCGCCTCGAAGTTGGTCGAGCGGTACGACCGCCCTGTGGTTCTCATCGGCGAGGGCGGCCGAGGAAGCGCGCGGACAGCACGCGGTCTTCACTTGTACGATGCTCTGCGCGATGTCTCGTCGCATCTGACCAAGTTTGGTGGGCACCGGGCTGCGGCTGGGCTTCGCATTGCCTTTCAGCAGGTCGACGCTTTTCGGGCGGACTTCTTGAGGCGCGTTGCCCAGGATCCGGGTGATTCGGCCGAGTCCACGCTGGTCTATGACGATGAGCTGATGGCGGCCGACATCAACGATATGTGTCTTCAAGAGATTCTAAGGCTGGCTCCGTTTGGGATCGGGAACCCAGAACCGCTCTTTCGTTTGACCTCGGCGCGGGTCAAATCGGCTCGCGTCGTGGGCAAGAACCATCTCAAGCTGCGACTGGCCGAAGGTGTGCGCGGCGGGCTTGATGTCATCGCCTTTCGAGCCGCCGATCTCTTTCCATCCATGGAGCCCGGCTGCTCCGTCGACATTGCCTATCACCTCGAGGAGAACGAGTACGCCGGTGTCGTCTCACTTGCCCTGCGCGCGCGAGAGATCCGGATGTCCGACGACGAGGCGAAATCGTTGCCCTGACGCCCAGTCGCGGCGCGGCGTGACACCTCGATGGGTGGCGTCGTATCCTCGGCGGGTGGGCAGGGTCGTGGGCCTCATCATCCCCCTTCTTGCTTTTTCGGCGTGTGGCGCTGAGTCGTCTTCGCGTTCCAACGACGCTTGCTCGACCCGGGAGACCAGCCTGGTCTTGGTCGACGACTTTCGGGGTGTCGGAGGTCGGACTCGTCTCGATACCACGATCACCAGCGCACCCTTTTCGTGGCTCGAGAGATCCGATGACGGCGTCATGGTGACGGTCGATGCTCGTGCGAAGGCCGGTGGCTGGTCAATGGCGCTCAGCCCACAAGGTACGATCGACCTCTCATCCGTGCTCCCGCGTGAGATCGACCGCTCTTGCCAGACGGCGGTGACAGCGCTCGAGGTCGAAGGTCTTTTCGGAACGTCCGGACGTCCGTTTTCGTGCACCTTCGTTGGCTCGGAAGGCGAGACCGTCTTCTCCACGTCCACGACGCTCACCTCGACGCCGACCCCGTGGCGAGTCGAGCTGCCACCGCTCGGTCGCGCGACGAGCCTTGCTTTCACCTTGGATGGGCTCGAAGCCGAGGAATTCGTGCATCTTCGTGCCCTTCGGTTCGAGATCGCGACGCCCAGAGTTGCGCCCGCGCTCCGCTATTTCACTTGGACGTACGGGCTGCTTCTCGCGAACTGGGATCGAGAGACCGGTCTCGTTCAGGACAAGGCGTCGGTAAGTCCTGGCGCGTTTGATGCGGTTCAGGCCACTGGAGGCCTCGCGGCCGCATCGGCCGTCGCCTTTCAGCTTGGCGTGATCGGAAGGTCAGACGCCGAGCGCATCGTTCGCAAAGTCGGCTCTACGCTGCGCGACCAGCTACCCCGATTCCACGGACTCTGGCCCCACTGGGTGCGGACCCGAGGTGGCGGGAGCTTGGCGATCGTCGAGGGCACCGAGTGGTCGTCGATCGACACGGTGATCGCGGCCGTCGGGTTGCTGGCAGCCGAAGAAGCTTTGGAGCTCGACACCGAGGCCACGGTCACCTTTTTGTAGAACATCGAGTGGGACGAGATCGCGACCGATTCTGGCCTTTCGATGGGCTACGGGCCCGATCGACGTCCGCTCGTCGGACGGTGGGATGTATTCGTGGGTGAGAGTTGGCTGATGGCTCTGGCCTACGCCGCGGCGACCGGTCAGTTGCCGGTCATGAACCACCCGAATCCGCCCACCGACAACGGCTCGGGCTTCATAGACGAACTTGCGTGGCTTCTCGTGCGCATGCCGGAGCAGCCGGATGTGTTCGGCAATGATTGGCCTGATTACGTGCGGCGTGCTGCTCTGGCGCAGCGTTCATATCTCGACGCTCGGTATCCGGGCGCTTGCCTGACGCGCGCCGCGCTGTTTGGCCTTTCCGCAGCCGAGGCGCCGACCGGCGATCGTTACGTTGCTTTCGGCGTCGGTGGGGCCTCCACGCCGACCCTTGATGGTTTCAGCGCCTATGGGACGCCCGTTGTCGCGCCGCACTATGCCGCCATGGTGGCCACGACCCTCCCGAAAGACACACAGAGGATGTGGTCATGGCTCGAGGAGCATGGGCTCATGAGTCCGCTTTCCCACGTCGACAGTCTCATGTTCCCGGACAATCAGCGATGCGACGAACACGGCGCCGTCTGGACGCAGCTCAAAGGGTCTTGGAATCTGACGCTCGAGACGCTTGGATGGGGTCGCGCGGCAGCGCTCGAACGCAACGAGACGCCGATTCTCTGGACGAGCACTGAGCGAAATCGATTCCTTGATCGCGGCTATCGTTTGCTTACTTCGCCGATTCCCGACAATCTCTAAGTCAGTACACGTCTGTCTACGGGATGCCGGGGGTGTAGAGATAGGGCGCGGGGATCGCTTCGATCTCCTCGTCCTCGTATCGCCACGCGAGCTTGATGCGTCCGCCACCCAAGCTCGACCAGGGCGCACGACGCGCGTGCCATCCGTACTCAGCCTCGACTTGAACCAAGGTGTCGGCGCGAACGTCGAATGGCTGGCTCTCGAAATGGCCAATCGTTTGGTCTTTCGTGTCCAAAACGAGCGCTCCATCTACCTTCATGGCGAAGTGCCCGTGCACGTTCGCGCTGAGCGAGAGCTGTCCGTCTGAGCGCGGGCGCAAGTATCCTTTCCATTGAATGACGAATATATCTTCACACGGCTCGCGCGCGCGCCCGACCGGCTCACAGCCCTCGAACACCGACGCATCCTCGGCCGACTCGGTCCAGTGCATATCGATCGGACCATCCACCCGCTGCGCAATGAAGTCGCGCGCGCCGAGATCTGAGAAATATCGCCCGAGGAGCCCCTCGCCGACCGGCCTGAGCCCGACCACGATGCGCGCGCCGTCGCTTTCGAGGGTCGTGGCGTTCGCCGGATCTGCCAAGTCCTCGACGCCTACAGCCTGGACTGCGTGTGGGGTTCCGGAAGTCAGCGGCACGGCGGGGATCAAGGTCACCCGGGTACTGTCGGAGGCAGTGGGTTGGACTCCGCGAACGGCGAGCCCGTCGATGAAGAATCGCGTGGCATCGCTCTTCGACTCTTCGGAGATGGGCTCATCGAAGCGCAGGAGAACGCGATCTTCGCGATAGGCGATGGCCTCGACAATCGTCGGAGGCGACCGATCAGACAGGACCTCCAGGGTCGTGGTTACCGTGGCGCTGCTCGCCCCATTGACGCCGACGCCGCTGGCGGTCGCCCAGACGCTGAGTTGGACGATGCCATCTTGCTTTCCAATCGACAGCGGCTCGCTGTAGATGGCACGTTGGGTGGTGCCGTCGGTGCTCGTTCGTGCATAGCGGATCTCGGCCAACGGTGCCTCGTGCGAAAGGCGCACCTCGATCGTTTCCGAAGACGGATGCTGGATCTCGACCACAGGGGGGGGCAGGCGGGCGGTGAGAAAGGCTTCTAAAGCATCGCGCCAGCGCGACGCCAGGATAGCCTCGCCGCTGGTGTTTGGCACGATGCCATCGATCGAGTGGAGACCGACGAAGTAGCCTGTATAGAGATCCACCGACGACACCGGCGCGCTTTCACTGTTGAGATCCTCGGCCATGGCACGAATGGCCGCATTCGTCGCGCGGGTTATGCTCGTGGGAATACGTTCATTGGGTGGAAGCTCGGCGACGAAGACAGCGATCGCGGGATTGATGAGACGGAGTGTTTCGATGACGGAGCGCAGATCGCTGGCCAGCTCGTTGCGTGTGATCCCCGCTTCCAGATCTTGGTTCCCAACAACCAGTACAGCGACATGCGGAGAGACCGAGCGGCGCGCGCCGAGCGGCGTGCGTCCTACTTCGCGTCGGAGATCGGCCGCCATCACGTTGCTTGGAAGGCTTTCGTAGTCGAGGTCGAAATCGGGATTCGGGGGGAGGTATCCGTCGAGTCCTCGCGTCTCTCCGCCCAAGAAATCCACCTCGAAACCGGCGCGGGTCAGCGACTGCCAAAGCGTCCGTCGAAAGCTATCCCGGCGCCAAGAGCTGGCGGTCATTTCATCGCCGACGACCCCGATTCGCCACTTTGGACGCGGGTCCGACGCGCCATCTTCGACCCAGAACGGCGTTGGATCAGCATACGCGACCGCGCCTTCGGTATCGCGCGCTGACGCGAGGACCGCGTACGGCCCGGGACTCAGATTCGCGCCGGTCCAAACCGCGCCGAACGGCGCGCGGAAGTCCGGTGAAGAACGCCCCACGACATCTCCGTTGGCGTCGAGAATGCGAAATTCGACCCGCAAGACTTCGCCGTCGGGATCGAGCGCGTCGGCTGCGAGCAGGAACGGCCTCCCCGCGAACACCACGGCGTTGGCCGCGGGCTCGATGAGCGAGATCTCTGGCGCTTCGTTGATGGTGAGGCGTCCCAGACCTGGCGGCGTCACGAGCCGGTCTGGGGGCCCACAAAATGTGACCTCCCCCCAGTCCTGCGGATCCTCCTGCGCCGCGCGTTGCTGCTCTCCTTGCTCGTTCAAGGCGGCCGTGGCGGAAATGGCGGTCGAGACCCAGCGAACGTGGGATCCGTAGCAGACGTCGGTGCTGTCGCGGTCGAAGAACCCGATGTCGAAGGCGAAAGCCGCGCCTTCCTGGACGATGACGGGTCGTGGGAGCAGGAGGTCAAAGGCCAGCTCCACGTCCATACCGACGTCGGTCTTTCGGCTGGAGGTACTCCGAAGATGCCAAACGTTCACGTCCGTTTCTGGGTATGTGATCGTTCGAGTCGGGTTCGCGAGATCGATGACAAACCGCCCGTCTTCGCAGCCAAGAAGACCCTCCGAAGTGCAAGGGCCCGCGCCGAGAAGACGATCTGCTTCGCTTGGACCAAGCATGATCTCCAGCGCATCTCGACATTCCGGTGGGCCACGCATCGTCTCCGTCGAATCTCCATCGAAGATGCGCACACCGACGAATAAGCTCTGGCCATCCGAGAGGAGCGCAAACTCGAAGCTCCCGTCTTCCCGGCCATCATTGGCTACGACCTTTCGGAAGGCGACGCCCGAAGCTGCCCACGCCTCATCCGACAGATCGCCGTCGACGTTGACGGCGAGCGGGTATATTGCAGCCACCGACGAAGATGCCTGTGCGTTCGCGACGCACGGATTCTCGAAAGGCGCCTCGCTACTCAAGCAGCCGACGCCCAACAGCAAGCACGTGGACCAGCCGATCCTACTGACCACAGTTGGTACCTGTCTTGTAGTCGTCCTCGTAGACCGCGGACGTGCCCTCGACCCGCCAGAATCCGATGAGCGTCGAGTAGGCCCACTTCTGAGCCGTCTCGCCGACATCGACCGGCCCCGTGACCCCGGCGTAGTCGACGTCGAAGCCAGCGGTGACGCGGTCGAGACCCACGCCGACCTGGGTCCAGGGTACGGGTACGCCCGGAGGTTCTGACACCGCCTTCATCAGGTGTGCGAGATCGACGGTCGCGGTGCTCGACCGGGCGAAGTGGGCCCGGGCTGCCAGCGCGAGTGCGGACAGATTGACCGCATCGTAGAAGAGGTCGGCTCCCCCGGCCGGTTCGTCCGCGAGCCAAACCTTCCGATAAGCCTCGGTGAACTCGGGCCAGAAGCCCTGGGGCGACGCCGACAGGCCGACGACGCCATCGAGTCGTCCGTGCGGGATGTTGGCCAGAAAGGCTTCGTTGTCGAGCAGCGGCCCGAGATACCACCGGATGCTCAACCCTGTCGTCGCCCAGCTTTGAATGACGTTGGCCGCGACGATTGGATCGGCGACGAGAACGACCGCTTGCGCAAGCCGGCTTGCCGCAAGTTGGATCGTCTCGCGATAGGAATACTGGTTCGCTTCGATCGCGAGCACGCTGAAGTCGGACGGGCTCCCGACTTCGGCCAGCGTCGTGCGCGCCGACACGATGGAGGACGCCATTGCACGATACAGCGAGTCGTTCTGATAGAGGACGACCGCGCGGCCGATATCATCCTTGACGAGTCGTTCCGCGAGAACGCAAGCGAGCCTTTCGGTCGTGGGCGCGAGACGGATGAAGCCTGCCGGTTGGAGCGCGAGGGGCATGATGCCGGGGAGTACTTGGGCGACGTCGCGGCTCGCCGTGTACCACCTCGACCGGCTTGCGGCCTCGGGATCGAGTGGACCGATGAGGAGATCGACCGCGACATCATCAATGAGCTCCTGGCTCGCAGCAACGGCGACCTCGGGGTTCGATCGTGAGTCCCGTGAGACGATGTGAAGATTGTGGCCTTCGATGCCACCGGCGCGATTGATCTGGTCCACGGCCATCAACATCGCCTTCTCATAGCTTTCGGCGGATGCGGCTTTGGAACCTGTGAACGGCAGCAGGACGCCAATGATCGGGTCGCCCGGTCGGACGCTGGACTCATCAGTGCGTTCGCATGCGGCGCCAAGAGCTGCGACCAAGATGGCCGTACCGATCTTGTGGGGCACCCTTCGTGGGCGTATTCCGCTTCGACGTATCGCATTCATAGCTGCTGACTCACCTGGAAGAAGAGCGTGAGCGGAGTCTGCGGATAGTCGACGCCCGAGAATCCAGCGTCGGGCGTGCGGACATCGAGCAGATTGCGTCCGATGATTGAGATGCGTGTTTCGCGACCGGAGAGGAACTCGATCTCGTGCGTCGAAAGCTCGGCGCCCAACATGGCGTAGGCTGCGAGTCGGTATGGTCGACCGAGGGCCACGATGTTGCTGTCGGTTGCCAGTCTCGACGACACAACGAGGGCGTCGGCGGCGAAGCGAAGAGGTAAGCCTGGAACATCCGCGCTCGCCCCCGCGCGGCCAATCCAGTCTGGGTACACCGGGTTGCCGAGGCCCATCACGAACGCCTGAAACTCGCCTTGTCCAGACCGTCGAGTCACGTACTGCTTCTCGATCGCGATGAAGAGCTCGCTCGAGTATGGCCCTTCGTAGCGAAGCGTCGCATCCAGATTCCACGCGTCCATCTCGGAGATGTTCTGCGCCGCCTCGTGCAGGCCCTGCTGGACGAATTCAGCCTTGTCTAGGAGCCTGCTATAGCCCGCGCTCGCCTCGGCCGTGAGCCCGGGCAAGAGAATCCGGGACATCGAGCCTTCGACGGTGTGGACGAGCTGAGGTCGAAGGTCGGGGCTCCCTATGACGTCTCCCGGCAGGAGTGGATTCGCATACAGGAGAAAGGGGGAGGGCGCCTTGAACGCGCTCCCGTACATCAACTTGAACGTCGTCGACGACCACGGGCGCGCAACGAACGCCGCGCGCCCGGTGACCTGCGCGCCGTAGATTCCGTGGTTGTCCATGCGAATGCCCGCCGTGAGGGTGAGTGGCATGGGTAGGATTTGCCACTGTGCTTGCCCGAACACGCCGAGGTTCCAAAGATGAGTGCCGTCCGCGCGCGTCGAGGCGCTCTCATCGATTTCGCCCGCCCGGAGCCGCAATGAGTCGTACTTCAGCACCGCAAGACGCGAGAATCCGTCCTCGATGTCGCTCTCGTACTCGATGCCGGCGACGGTCGTAAAGACATCAGACCATACAGATCGGACATCGATCCCTGCGTGGACGCCCCGATTGCCAAACTCGCGTCGGACGAACAGCGCGTCGCTGCCAACCTCGATTCGGTCGCGCGACGTCGGACCTCCGAAGAAGTATTCCAAAGTCAGATTGAGGTCGAGGTCTTCGGCCAGCGACGTGTTGCCCTGGAACCCGAATAGGCCTTGGTAGAGCGAGATCGTCGTCGCGTTGTCGCGGCCATCTCGGTCATATCCATTGCTCATCGGCGTCCAAGGACCAAACTCTCCGCCGCGATCGAGACTCGAGAAATATCCGAACGCGGACAGCTTGGTCTTGCTGTTCAGATGAAAAGCAAGCTGGACGAAGGAGGAGATCGAGTCGAGCTGGTGGCCGATCGCGGATGGGTTTGCGGCTCGGTACTCCAAGACTTCTGCATTCGGGGAGCTTCGAGGTAGAGGGAGTCCGGTCATGTCTCGAAAGCTGAACGAAGCTGCGCCCAAGAAGTCGAACTTGTCCTTCCTGAATCCGAAGGACCCGTCGACGCCGATGCCGACGCGTCCGAACACGGAGGCATCCACGGAGCCGACGACCGCGGCACCGAGAAGCTGATTGCCGTCGATCGTCACGATGTTGATGACACCCAAGAAGGCGTCGGCACCATACAGCGCTGATGCGGGACCGCGCACGATCTCGACTCGCTCTACCGTCGACATCGGAATCAACTCCGGACCGAGCCAGTTTCCACCGGTCGAGCGGAACGCGACCGAGTGGCCGTTGATCAGGACCTTGAGGTTCCCGCTGTCTCCAAAGAGGCCGCCTGCGATTCCACGCACGCCGGCGTTCGGGATCACCTGATCTGAAACGATGTAGAATCCGACCGTGTGACGGAGGATATCTTCGATGCTTTGATAGCCCCACCGCCGGATGTCCTCCCGGGAGATCACGGTCACTGACGCCGGCGCATCGTCGGTCGATTGCCGTGTCCGCGCGGCGGCCCAGATGACCTTCGACTCGCCTTCGACGAAGTCGAAGACCTCGGCCATCGATGGCTCGAGTACATCCCCCAGAGTCGGCTGTTCCGAGGGAGAGGAGGGCGCAGCCTGAGAGGCCGACGACCCCAAGCCGACGAACGCTGCGCACAACGAGGTCGTCCATCCGAAGGTATGGATTGACCTCGAGGCGCGCTGCGTTCGTCGCTTGAGCTCGTCGACCCGTTTCATGAAGATCCCAGAATCGAAGCGCGACTACTTCACCCAACGTATGTTGTCGAAGTACAGCTCGATGCCGTCCACTCCATCCACGAAACCATCGCCGCGGACCTCGACGTTGAAGACCTCTGAGACCCGGTGAACATTCACGTTGAAGTCGAGCGGATCGATCTCATTGTCGGCTGCAAGCAGTGTGCTCATCATGACCGTTACATCGCGCTGCCATACGTTTGCGGTGGGACGGTCCTCAAGAATCTCGCTGAAAAGTCGCATATCGCTGACGTATGGCCACCGACTCGTGATCTTGATGAGCACGTCCGTCGAGTCCGATTCGTGCCCTCGGTAGTCCACGACCATGACGTCGAACATCAGCTTCGCGGTGCTGGTTGTGTAGGCCGACATGTCGATCTCATGACCGGTCGGACGGATCACGGTGGTGCTGCCCTGCAGAAGGTGCGTGGCCCAGACCATCTCGCCGCCGCCAATGTCGACCTCATCATCGGTGACGTGCGGGGCGGTGAACCCGGCCCAGCCGGTGAGCGCGAAGCCCGTGCCTACGCCGCCGTCGCCGTACAGCGAAAGCGTGGGCTCATCGACGGGCCGGAAGAAGTCGGAGCAATCCATTCCGGCTCCGCCTCCCGGAACCCACTGGATGTCTTCGAGTGAAATCGTCATGGGTGTGTCAGAGTAGAAGAGAATCGCCCGGTTGATGTTTTCGGCGTCGAACTGAGGCTCGCCGTTCACGAAGCAATCGAGCGGGATGCTGTAGTCGTGCCATGCGCCGTCGTCCAGTTCGTTCAGGATCGAACCGAATGGAAGCTCGGAGACATGCGGCCATCCGTAGTCAACGCGGACGACCACGGTGCCGCCTTCGGGGGCTTGGTCGACGCGAATACGGAACTTGATGGAAGTATCGGTGTTCAAGAATCGTGTGAGGTCGACGCCATCACCGTTCGGCGTTCCGGCATAAAACTCGGCCCCGCCCTGCCAAACGACCTGGACAGCTGAGTCCGTGTCTTTCCCGTTGACCCGAGTGGCCGAGATGGTCGTGCCGATGGATGCGGACTCACCGACCACGTCGATACCCGTCCAGTTGTCGGCTCCGCCAATACGAAGCTTGAATGTGTCGTCGATCGAGCCGTCGACGAACAGATTGAGTCCGTCTGGGTTACACGCCGCGCCTTCACACGCAACTGACTCAACGCATGTGAGCCCATCTGCGACGTATCCAGAATCACAAGTGCAGCTCGCAGCCCCAGACACGGAAGCGCATGTCCCGTGTCCACTGCATGTGACACCATCGCAGACATCGGCCGTCGTCTTGTCATCCGATGAACATGCTGGGCTCAGCCCGAGGATCAATGCAGCAGTCGTCAGTATTCTTTTCATCTTACTCCTCCCTGATTGATAGCGATTCGAGCCACCGCCGCTTTGGACGCCGGTGGCTGAGATGAAATATGAAAGCGTCGATGCGTTCTCATTCACGTCCCATGCCCCCCTCGGGCGGCATGAGGACCGCGGGACGATGGGCGCGGGGATCGTTCCACGCGACATCGTTCACGTCTGAGAACTCAGCGGTTCCGATGGCCTCGGTGTCCGAGTCGTCGTCATAGACGCGGGCTGAGATCCCGATCGCGACGCCGGCCGGAGGCGAGGCGATGCTCGGCCACTTGAGGAGCGCTTCGCCCTGATAGCCCCGCTCGTTCAGGGCGACCTGGAGCTTCAGAGACCACGGAACAGCGGAATGCTCCTGCCAGATGGTCCCGTCAGCCCCGAAAAAGAACGTGGTCTCCGATCCGTCGTACACCGAGTTCACGGGTGTCACGGCCAAGTCGACGTGAAAGTAGAGCACATCGTCCTGCCAGAACGCGGCCCCGGAGTTTCGTTCCCGCACCACGTCGTCGACGATGGCGTAGGCAAGGTACAGGCCTCGGTCCGACCATCGCACCGCGAGCGCTCCGCTTAGGTCGGAGGCATCTCTCACGCTTATGAAGGTTCCGAACGCATACCAGGTGTCGGTCGACCACTCCGCGAGATCTCCATCGACGACGGCCTCCGCGTATGGAACCTGCAGCGCGAGGTCCGATGAACCGACGACCTCGGGCGGGTCAGGGCGGAGCGACCGGTCGACGCAGGCTCCCTCGAGGCACACCGCGCCGGCGGAGCACTCCGGGGTGGAAAGACAGCTCTCCCCGGTGCAGGCGATGAGGCTGGTGGAGATGGTGGCGGTCATGATGGCGACCGAGGACCATGCGAGACACGTGGTGAAGCAGATCGGCACGTTTGCCATCACGGTGTGCCTCCGTCGAAGACCCAGGTTCCCAGCCGTCCGATCCGATCGTCTGGCTTGGCGAAGCGGTCGTACCAAAGAATGAGATCCGTGCTGGCTGCGGGCGAAGAGGGGGGTCTATCTTCGTCGTAGATCGCCATGTCGCTCCCGATGCTGAATCCCGGCATGGGCGCGAGGTGCCACGGCCACTCGAGCTTTGCCTCGACCCACCAGCTCGACCCGGTCGTGAGTGCGGCCCGAGCCTCTCCGGTCCACAGTCCTTTCGGGTCGACAACCTGACTCGACAACGTGACCTGAACCGCGGCTTCCCACTCGTCGTACCGCGTGCCGAGCGATTGGTCCGGACGAAGGTCAAGGTAGAGAACGACTCGGTCTCCCCAGTCGGAGTCCGGATGCAAGCCCACGGGAGGCGCAGAGATCGCGACATCATCGGTCACAAAGACCGCGACGTAGAGATAATCATAGTCCCACTGTGCGCTAAAGGCCGCGGCGAGCTTTGTCGGATCTCGGCTCTCCTGGAGTTCCACGCGTTCGAATCCATCCCAGTCGGCGGGGTCTCCGTCGATCGCAACGTGGGTCGCAAGAGGAAGATGTATCGCATCCTCGGAAGGTACGATGGGCGGATCCGTGAGCTCGCCGCAGCGCGCTTGGGCGACCTGGATGCAACCACCCTCGACGCACAATCCACAGGCGCCGCAGTCCTCTGAGCGTCTGCAGTCCGCCGAATCGCCGCATCCGAGCGAGGCGACGAGGCCCAGACTGAGCATCGCTTGCCGCCGATACGTCATGGACGGACCTCTGCTTCGGGCCCGTCTTCCGGGTGAATACGCGCGTTGTCGGACGGTCCCTTATTCTTCGGAGAGAGCGGAAGTGTGAGAACGAAGGTCGCGCCTTCGCCAATCCCTGGGCTTTCCGCGGCGAGCGCACCGCCCATCTCCGCCGCCTGACACGCGCTTCCGTGGAGGCCAAAGCCGTGCCCGTCGGGCTTGGTGGTGAAGCCCTGGTTGAAGATGCGGCGCAGGTTGTCGTGCGATATTCCGATTCCGTTGTCGACGATTCGGATCTGAAATCTCCGACCGGCGATGGCGACGAGGCAGACCTCGAGCTTCCGTTCGATCTCCTTCGTGCCAACGGCATCGCATGCGTTCTTGATCAGATTCGACAGGATCTGAAGAACCTTGTGACGATCGACGCGTGCCCGGACGGGTTCGAACGATTCTACGATTCGAACGCCGACCTCGCGGATGCGCGAGGACTGAAAGGTGAGTGCGTCACGAATGACCTCACCGATGTCGAGTTCTTCGTATACGTCGAGGTTTGCGCGCGCGTTGCTCTGCTGATCGGCGACGACTTTACGGATGTGTGTGATGTGGCGCTGGAGATCCTTGCACTCGTCGGAGACCTGCTTATTGGTTTCATCGATGTTGCTGGCAAACGCCCGTAGGAAGTCGATGATCTTTCCACCCTTCTTGCTGCTTTCGATGAATGCCGGCAGGTCGTCGCGATGCTCTTCGAGCATGGCGACGAGCCGAACGAGGTCGGCCGAGCTACGCTGGTCCGCGTTCTTCGCCAGCAACGTCGCCGAGACGCTCACGCTGTTGAGCGTGTTCCCGACGTTGTGGAGCACGGACGTTGCGACGTCCGCCATGCCTGCGCGCCGCGAGGCTTCGACGAGTGCGCGCTGAGTCGCATGCAGTTCGTTCAAGCTCGAAGTTAGCTTCGAATTTGCGTCCGAGAGGGACTGGGTGCGCTGCGTGACTCGATCCTCGAGTTCACGATTGAGCGTCACCAGCTCGTCGTTGACCTTCTCGATCGCACGGCTTCGCTGTTCGACGGCTTCACCCATCGAATTGAATGCTTGGGCAAGGTTTTTGAACTCGCGACTCGCCTTGATGGCCAGTCGGTGGCTGAATATGCCGCTCTTGACGGCGTTCACTCCGTCCATCAACACGGCGATCGGCGCGATGACCATGCGGCCTACGGCGAAGGTGCCGAGTGCTGAGCCCAAGATGAGGACCACCAGGCTGCTCACGATGGCGACCACCGCGGTCCAGCGTATACGTGACTGGATGTACATCTCATTTTCTGTGTTCGCCCGTTGAAGGCGAAACAGCGAGAGGCCAAGCCGTGTCGTCCCCCAGAGCTCATCCTGAAGATGGATTGGGGCCGTGACCTCCATGAATGCATGACTGCCGCGACTGACGATCGACGTTGTGACGACGTTGGGATCACGACTCTCCGTGGTCCCCGCCTCGGGGACCGCTGGGCGCTGCCGTTCTGAATCGGAGCGGCCATCTGGGGCAGGTGGATCAGCTGGATCAGCCGCTGGGTCTGCGGGGTTTACTGGGGCCGCTGGGTCCGCCGGGTTCACTGGGGCCGCTGGGTCAGAGAAGAGGCCCTTTGGGTCAGCCTTCACGAGGGTGTTGCCGGCTCGGTCGAGAATCGCGCCGTATGCGATCTCGTCATCCGCTTTCACGGTCGACTCGATAATCTCGAGAAGGAAGAGATAGTCGCGGACCATGGCTGCGCGCTGCGAAGAAAGCGCGATGTTTCGAGCCAAAGTCGTGCCTTTGGTCTTGAGGTTCATCTCGATCGCGTCCGTATGGACGCGCGATAGCTCCCGAAGATCTCGAACCTGTCGAGTCAGCAAGAACGAGCTCACGAGCGCAAGGACGGATGAGACAAGAACGACGACGAAGAGGACCAGGCGCCCGCGCAGACCAATCCGTTCCGTCATGCTCAGCATGGCGATCATCCTTCTCTGATCAAGGTGCCGGGGTATGATGGCATCGAGCGAATCACAAGCTATCCTGAACGGGCGGAACGACAGAAGGGATCGATGGGAGGTGGAGATGGGGGCGGGTGGTCAAACGCGGGGAATTTGCGCGCTGCGACTCAGGAAGTACGACTTGCGGTCAGTGGCTAATTGCCGATGATTTCGTTGATGAAAGGGATGATTTCCGCGTCAATCGTGAGGTCGATCTTGGAGGCGGTCGCGAAGTTCACGACGAGGCGCCCACCGAGAGGGCTCTGCACGCCGATATCCTTCACGTTTTCATGTTGTACGAGAAGTCGTGTGGCCATGAGGGCGGCTTGGGAACCGAGGTTGCGAAAGTCGACCGAAACAGACATCAATGCGCCCTCGCGCGCGAACGTCTCGGAGAGCGAGCACATGAGCGGGATCTTGTCTCGCAGAGCGGCATCGGCAAGGAAGCGGAAAGCCTCGGGTGCCATGGCGACGGCATCGTTGGGGACCCAAATGCCGTCGAATCCCGGCGTACTCTCGGCGTAGGTGCGCCCGACATCCTGAACATCCATGGCGCGCGAGGCTTGGACCTCGATCCCGAGTGTCGCGAGCTCAATCCTGGCGCCCTCGAGCAGCGCTTCGGTACCCGGGTCGCCGTAGATGACCAAGATTCGGTGCATTGTCGGTGCAATCATCTTGAACTGAGTGAACTCGGTCATCGTCGGTGTTTCGAGCTCGATGCCCATGAAGTTTGGTCGGTCGCTGAGATCGAACCGCCGATGATTCAGGACCATGGCAAAGAGCACGGGCGTGTTCGAGATGTACTTCTGGGCGAGGCTGAGCGCTTTTGCGCCGAGCGTCACGACGAGCGCGGGCGCGATGGCGTCAATTTGGCGCAGCGTCTCCTTCGGAGGCTGTCCGTCGCGCATCGTCACCGTGTGGACTTCTCCTGGTGCTTGAGCCATGAAGAGCCGCACCGGGAGGCGATACAGAGGATTGTCGCTGCTCTGAACGATGACGATCTTTGGGTTTGCGTTCTGGTCGGCTGCCTCGGCGGTTCGAGATCCGTGTTCGTGAATCACGCGTGCGCAAGACCCCGAAGCGAGGGTGAACAGAATGCTCAACAACGCGAGACCTGTCGCTCGATGAGCACCCCGAAGTCCCGCCCTCCGTGCCGAGAGACGCGGCGCTGTGCCCGTTGCACGTGTCACGTCAGGGCTCCATGCTCTTCTTGTAAGGGGTCCAAGCATCAAACCCCAGAAGGCTCATCAGCCGTTGCCCGGCGTCCGTCTGGTTCATCTGCGCGAACAGCTGCATTACGGCGACGATGTCCTCCGGACCAGCGTTTGTACCGACCGAACACAAGGGTGGGCGCAGAAGAGGCGCCGTCTCTTTCGTGACCTTGAGCAACTTGCTCAGCGCCGGGTTCACGCGAGTCAAGACATCCATGCTCTTCGTGGTCACCAGCGCCGCGTCGACCTGTTTGAAGGCGAGCGCGAGCAGCGCGTCGATGTCCTTGGTTACGGGCACGACGATCGCACCTTCGGTCTCGAAGCCCGCTTCCGTCAGTGGCGCCAGAGCGTCGAGCGCCGCGGCCTTCGGATCGACATCGATGACCGCGACCGCGGTGGATACGCCCTTGAGGCTCGTCAACAGTCGGGCGACGTTCGAGACCAAGGCTTTCCGGTAGAAGACGTCGCCTTTCGAGCTGGGTACCAAGAGCGGGTTGAGTCCGAACTCACGTCCCCACGGGGCGCGAAGGGTCGAAGACGAGACGATTGCGAATGGGGGGCGCTGTTCGGTCAGGAGCGTCTCGAAAGCCGTTCGACTCTCCACCGGCTGAAGGGTGAACCGAGCCTCGGACGTGGCCGCATACGCATTGAATGCGGCCGTGATGTCGCCGAGTGCCTGGTGGTTTGCGTCCGGATCGTAGAGAACGATCATCTTGGGATCGTTTGCGCCGGCTGGCGACGCCGCGAACGCGGAATCACCAAGCAACGCGGTCGCGCTCAGCACTGCGCACGCGAACCACAGGATCCACCGAGCCGGAGCCATAAGAGGCACTCACCGCATGAGTGCACTCGCCGCTTAGCGCGCCCCGAGTGCCAGCGCAACGCACCGACACAACCGAAGAAGACCGTGCCGTGCTGGGTCGTCAATCGGCCTTGAGATCTGCGGTCAGCGAGATGAGCTCCTCGAAGCCGGGTTTTCTCTGGCTTTCGCGCAGGAGTTGCTTCGCCGTCTCGTTTTTCAGCGGCCGCCCCACGAGGTAGCCCTGGAGACGATCGCACGTGACCGGTGGCGTCCGCACGGTCGCGATGGCCTGGAGGGCGGCGACCTGTTCGGGCGTTTCGATGCCTTCGGCCACCACCTCGAGGCCGAGGGAACGCGCCATGGCGATGATCGCGCCGATCGCCGCGGCATCGTCAGGGTTCGTCGCGATGTGTTCGGTCCAGAAGCGATCGATCTTGACCGCCGAGACCGACAACTTCTTGAGCCGACGAATGGACGAGATGCCAGCGCCGAAGTCGTCGATCACGACCCTCACCCCGAGCGCTGCGAGCTGACCGATCATGTCGACCGAGCGACCCATGTCTTCCATGGCCGCGCTTTCAGTGACCTCGACCTCGAGCTGCACCGGCGCCAACCCGTGGCGCTTCAGAGCCGTTGTCACGGCATCCACGAAATCGGGTCGCTGGAGCTGGCTCCCCGAGACATTGATCGCGACCGCGCGGGGCGCGATGCCCTCTTCCTTCCATTCGCGGTAGGCGGCGCACGCCGTGTCGAGGAGCCAGTCGCCGAGTGGCTTCGCGAGGCCCGATGTCTCGGCGGCCCGGACGAAGTAGGAAGGGGAGAGGTCCCCGAGCTCCGCGTGATTCCAGCGGATGAGCGTCTCCATGCTCAGGATCTCGCCGCTGTCGAACCCCACCACCGGCTGGAAGGCGAGTCGGAGCCCACCTTGCTCGAGCGCCCTCGCGAGCTCCTCGCCGATTGCGGACTTTCCTGAGCCCCAAACGTTCGTGCATCGATCCCAGCGACCGCGCCCCTCCGCTTTGGCGCGGTACATCGCCGCATCGGCGCCTTTGAGCAGGCTTTCGGCGTCCTCGGCGTCCTCCGGGAACACCGCAAGCCCAACGCTCCCTTCGATCTCGATGGCGTGCCCGTCGATCGAGAACGGTCGTCGCAGGCCCTCCGTGATGCGTCCCGCGATGATCTCGGCTTCCGCCGCATCGTTCAGGCGTTCCAGAACGGCCACGAACTCGTCGCCGCCCATTCGTGCGATCGTATCACTTTGGCGGGTGAGCTCCTTTAGGCGTTCCGCAACCTCGCGCAGGAGCATATCCCCCACCTGATGACCCCAACGGTCGTTGACCGGCTTGAATGCGTCGAGATCGATCAGGGCCACGCCCACCGGATGCTTGTATCTCTGTGCCTGATCGATCGCATGTCGAAGCCGATCGTAAAGAAGCACGCGATTGGCCAAACCGGTCAACGAATCATGCGTTGCGAGATAGCGAAACTGTTCTTCGACGCGTTGCCTCTCTGAAATCTCGCGTTCGAGGAGCGCGTTGCGCGCCTCGAGCTCGCGCGTTCGCACCTTCACTATCCCCTCGAGATCATCCACCCGTTCGTTGACGGCCCGCTGAAGCCACCACTTTCGTGCCATCGCATGCGCGCCTTGAAGAACTTCGACTTCGTCGAATGGCTTCTTCAAAAAGAGCAGTCCATCGCTGTGGCCAAGCTCGGAGATCGCCGCCTCCCAACTGTAGTCGGAGTAGGCGGTGCACACGATGACTTGGAGACTCGGGTCGACGCGCCACATCGAGGAAATGGTCTCAATACCGTCCAGACCCGGCGGCATGCGGACGTCGACGAATGCGAGCATGTAGGGCTTTTCGTTGCGCATGGAGGCTTGGATCTTTTCGATGCCCTCTTCGCCGCCGAACGCGGAGTCGATGTCGAACGTATGCCGAATCGAAGGCTTGGCGGGCGTCGTAGGACCGTCGAACAAGAGCGCCGACATGCGCTCGAGCTCCTTCGTGCTCGAGGCGTCGTCCCGTTGCAGAATCTTGCGAATGTCGTCGTGAATGTTCGGACTGTCGTCCACGACGAGCACTCGGTGCTGTGTGGACATGTCGATGCCCGCTGCCAAGCGAGCGGAGTATCGCCGATTCCCGGGCACGGCGCGAGGGGTGACAGTCTGAGTTTGAGTGGGACATATCGCCTTTCGGGTTCCTCCCGGCAACCCGCATTGCTTGGAGACACGAGATCGTGTTGGATCTCGTAGGGCGTGTCGTTCGAAGCTTCGCTGCCGAGGATTCTCGTCGTCGATGACAACGAGGAGATCCATCGGGACTATCGGAAGGTCCTCGACCGTGGATCGACCACCTCTCGTGTGGATGTGCTGGCCGACGAGTTGTTCGACGCGGAGCCGAAGAGCCGAGCCTCAGATTCCCACTCAGATTCGAATTCAGACGCGCAGCCCCGCTACTCGATTGACTCGGCGTTTCAAGGACGAGAGGCCCTTGAGCGCGTCGTGGCGGCGAAATCCGAAGGGCGGCCCTATGCCGTGGCGTTCGTCGACATGCGGATGCCACCCGGATGGGACGGCATGAGAACGATCGAGGAGCTCTGGAAGGTCGATGAGCATCTCGAAATCGTGATTTGCACCGCTTTCGCCGACTATTCTTGGGAGGATCTTCTCCGAAAGTTTGGTGCGCGCGACCAGCTTCTCATCCTGAAGAAACCTTTCGATATCGCCGAGGTTTCTCAGCTTGCCAGCGCGCTCAGCAAGAAGTGGACGCTGGCGCGGGCTGCGCGCCTCAACGTAGAAGCGCTCCAAGAGATGGTTCGCGAGCGCACCGTCAGCCTGGAGAAAGCGAAGATGCGACTCGAGCGTGAGCTCGATCAGCGTAGGGCGCTCGAAGAATGTCTTCGAACGAGCGAGACGCGATACGCGATTGCGGCGCAAGCGGCCAACGATGGACTTTGGGATTGGGACCTCTCGTCGGGGCGAATTTACTACTCAACCCGCTGGAAGTCGCTGATGGGATGCGCGGACCATGAAATCGGCGCGACCAAACAGGAATGGCTGGACCGCGTCCATCCGGCCGACCTCGGAAGACTCGAGAGTGCCCTCGAAACCCTCGTCGCGGGGACTTCCGCGCTTCTGAACATCGAATACCGAATGCGTCACCGAGACGGTCAGTTTCGTTGGATGCTTACGCGCGGAATGGCGGTCGCGGGTACGGACGGAAAACCGGCACGTATCGCCGGGTCTCAGTCCGACATCACGAGTCGACGGGCGGCCGAGGACCAACTCAAGCGTGACGCTTTGCGTGATGCGCTCACGGGGCTCCCCAATCGCACGCTGTTCGTCGATCGTCTCCAACAATGCATCTTGTCAGCTCGCCGGACGCCGGAACGCTACGCGGTGCTCTTCCTCGATCTCGATCGCTTCAAGGGCGTCAATGACAGTCTTGGGCATGTGGCGGGTGATCAGGTGCTCATCGCGGTCGCTGACCGCCTCAAGAAGTCGCTTCGCGTGAGTGACTCGGTCGGCCTTGCGCCTCGCCACAGCATTGCTCGTCTTGGCGGCGATGAGTTCCTGGTTCTGCTTCGCAATCTTACTCACGAGGCGGATGCGCTTCGCGTCGCCGAGAGAATCCTCGAGATCGTCGGGCAGCCCGTAGAAGTGAATGGGCAAAGGGCAACCTGCCCGGTGAGCATCGGTATTGCCTACGGTTCAGCCGACCACAAGAGCCCCGAGGAAGTGATTCGCGACGCCGACACGGCCATGTATCACGCGAAGGCGAGCGGCGCCGGGAAGTATGCGCTGTTCGAGCCGAGGATGCACGAAGCGGTCCTTTCGCGCTGGCGCCTCGAGAACGATTTGCGCCACGCCATCGAGCGCGAGGAACTCCTGGTCGTCTATCAACCCATTGTCGACACGAAGACCGGACACGTTGTCGAGGTCGAGGCCTTGATGCGATGGAAACACGCGACGCTTGGGTTCGTGTCACCGCTCGAGTTCATCCCCTTGGCGGAGGAGACCGGCCTGATCCTGCCGATTGGTCGGTGGATTCTCGAGAAGGCGTGTGCGCAATGCCGGGTGTGGGTCGAAGAGGGTAAGGCGACGGAGAAGCTCAAGGTCGCAATCAACGTATCGGCTCGCCAGCTTGCGAGCGAAGGCTTTGCGGAAGAGGTCGCTGAGATCGTGCGTGAGGCGAGGATCGGAGGCAACCAGGTTCGACTGGAGATCACGGAGAGCGTGCTTCTCGAGACCTCCGGCAAGCTCCAGGCTACGATGCCAAAGCTCCGGAACCTGGAGATCGACTTTCATCTCGACGATTTCGGGACGGGCTACTCTTCGCTTCGCTACCTTCAGGATCTCCCCGTCGAGGCCCTCAAGATCGACCGCACGTTCGTTTCGCAGATGCTCGAGAACTCGACCAGTCTTTCGATCGTTCGCGCGATCATCGCGCTTGCCCACGCGCTCGACCTACGTGTCGTGGCCGAGGGCGTCGAGACGAAGGCTCAGCTCGAATGCCTTCAGGAGATCGGCTGCGACTTTGCTCAGGGCTACTACTTTGCGCGCCCCCTCCCGGCGGAAGAGGTTGGTGCCGTTTTGTCCCGGACCCTAGACGTTTGAGACCTCAACCCGGTTTCGACCGGCCCTCTTGGCTCGGTAGAGTGCGCTGTCGGCTTGCTCGAAGAGATCGGCGCCTGATTTGCGCGGCTTTCCGGTTTCGATGGTCGATAAGCCGAAGCTCGCGGTGAGCCGCATCGGCGTCTGTACACCCGCGATGACCGTTGCTTCGAGCGCCGCACGAATGCGGTCGGCGACGACCACGCCGCCGGCGCGATCCGTTTGCGGGAGGATGATGGCGAACTCCTCACCTCCGTAACGCGACGGGAAGTCGCCAGCACGAAGATGGCTCCTCAGGACTTGAGCGACAGTGCGTAGCGCGGCGTCTCCGACGGTATGTCCCCAGTTGTCGTTGAACTTCTTGAAATGATCGATGTCCAGTACGACCAGGGAAAGGGGCTCCTGATGTCGAGCGCTGCGCGCGAGCTCTCGGGTTAGATTCTCCGAGAAAGCCCGCTTGTTGGGGAGGCCAGTCAAGGAGTCGGTCGCCGCGACGACTTGGAGCTTCTCGTTGGCTTGGCGCAGCTCTTCGGCGAGGATCTCTTTCTCGGAAATGACCGCCTCGAGGTCTCTCACCATGCTGTGAAACTGGGCGTTGAGTTGAACGAGCTGGATGTTCGCGTCCAGCATCAGCGACTCGAAATCTCGCTGCTGACCCACGTCGCGCTGGAGTGCCTCGGCGGCTCGCGCCACTTGGTCCGGCAAGTCCCGAATGATCGTATCGGCGGCTTGTGCGGACAGGCCCAGCTTGCTGGCCGC
Organism: Deltaproteobacteria bacterium; assembly: GCA_016713425.1. Classification (GTDB taxonomy): domain Bacteria; phylum Myxococcota; class Kuafuiibacteriia; order Kuafuiibacteriales; family Kuafuiibacteriaceae; genus JADJPE01. Next base: position 2,050,513 of record JADJPE010000005.1, read on the forward strand.
CGCGCGCCCGATATCACTGTTTTGGATGACCTCTCCGCCTTCGAACACCCCTGCGATCCGCTCGGCGACCCAGGCGACGGCGGCGACTCGGCTCTCCGGGATGGACGGATCGTGATGCTTTGCGATCGCCTCGACCGTCTCGTCGGGCAACAAGTAGTCCCGCGCCAAGACGGCGCCGGAGATGGGGTGGGGATCTCGTCCCGCCGCGCGTTCGCGAACGACGCGCGATATGGAGGGACTTTGAATGATGTCAGAGAGCTCCGTCAGCTGCCCGTCGGCGCCCACTAAGATGCCGCACTCCAAGAACAACCCGGAGGTGAAGTAGATGTCGGGGTCGCGATCGTTGAGCGCTGTCGCCAACGCTCGGCAGGCAAGCGCGCGGCGCAAGCAGGCGGAAAGGAGCGCACTTCCGATGTCACCCTCGGGGATGAGGTCCGCCGCGACCAAGCTGAGCGCGAGGTTGCGCAAGCCGCGAATCCCGAGCAGGGTGATGGCCTGCGACATCGAAGAGACTTTTCGGTTGAGCGCGAAAGCCGGGCTGTTTACCATCGCGAGGACGCGCAGTGCGAAGGCTGGATCGGACTGCGCTAAGCGCGCCAGTTCGCTCACTGTGCAGTCCTCTTTGAGGGCTGTTTCAATGATCTGAGCCGCCGCGACCGATGACGGCGACTTCTTCTTTGTGCCGGCTCTGGGTTTCATCGTGAGCCTCTTCGATTCGTAACTCTCCACGGCATCGACCCTCAGCAGCATGCCCGAGAATCGGTGTTGAAGAACAGAGTCGGACTTCTCCGGCCGCGATGGAGGACCGGGCGTGTGTCATATCGCCGTACTTTGCCGCCCCGAGGGCCTGTGTCAGCGCCCGCGCTCAGCGCCCCACACGTACTTGTGGAGTTGGAGGTTGAGTCGCAGGTCGAGCCCAGACTCGAGGATCCACGCCGCGACTTGCCTTGGCTCGAGGCGGCCGTGGACTGGGGATACGAGGACCGGCGCCCGATCGAGCAATGCATAGGCGTCGATGACACCGAGCATCCAGTCGAAGTCGCTGCGGTTCGCGATCACGAACTTGACCTCATCGGTCCGTTGAAGACGTTCCACGTTCGACCAGAGGTTCCGCTGATGCTCACCGCTCTCCGGGGGCTTGAAGTCGACGATACGCTTCACCTGTGGCGGGAGGAGGTCGATGTCACGTTCACCGCTCGTTTCACACAGGACCTGATAGCCGCCGGCCAGGAAGCGCCGCGCCAGCTCGGGCGTGCCCGCCTGCAGGAGCGGCTCGCCCCCGGTGATCTCTACGCGACGCGTGGGGAAGTTGGATACACGCCCAAGGATCTCGTCGATGGTGAGCCACGTGCCACCCTGGAAGCTGTACTCCGTATCGCACCAAACACACCGGAGATTGCAGCCGGTGAGCCGAACCATCGCACATGGCAAGCCCGCTTGCGTCGACTCGCCTTGCAGCGAGTAAAAAATCTCGCTGACCCGGAGCTTGGCGGCCTCGTCGCTCACGCAGGACCCTCGGTGGTGGTCGGGCTGGTCGGGCCGAGGTGCGCGGCGGTCGTGCTCGTTGTGGTCCCTGACGGCGTCGACGCGGGGAGCGCGTCATCTGTTGGGGTGCGCAGCATACCTTCGCGCGCAAACTCGACCTGACCGCCGACGATGGTGAGCTGGACCTGGGCCCCCGCCAGTTCGTCCTCTGTCGCGTCGATCGGGTTCACATCGAGCACTGTGAAGTCAGCCCGGTAGCCTTTTCGGATTTGCCCGGTGTCGCTCTCGCTGAACGATGCGTAGGCCGCACCCGTCGTATAGGCGCGAACGGCTTCGCTCGGGGTCATGCGCTCATCCGGGTACCAGCCTTCGTCGACGGTGCCCAGCAGATCTTTGCGGGTGATGGCTGAGAAGAGACCCAAGACGGGAGAGACGTCCTCGACCGGGGCGTCGCTCCCGGCCGCGATCGTAGCGTTCGCGGTGAGCAGCGTGTGCCACGCGTAAGCGCTCCGGATTCGTTTCGGGCCCAGGCGCTTCTCGGCCCAACCCATGTCGCTCGTTGCGTGCGCGGGCTGCATCGACGCGATGACCCCACCCGCCGCAAAGCGGGGAACATCGCTCGGATCGACAACCTGCGCATGCTCGATGCGCGGGCGTGCTTCGGGGCCACGCACCCCGAACACGCGCTCGATCGCATCGAGGGCGATGCGGTTTGCCCGATCGCCGATCGCATGAACGGCCACTTGAAAGCCCGCCGCGTCGGCTCGCTGAAGACCGGCCTCGAGCTGCTCGGGCGTCAGGAGCAAGAGCCCTCGGTTCGATCGCTCGTCGGCATAGGGGCTGAGCAAGGCCGCGCCGCGTGAACCGAGTGCGCCGTCCAACAGGTACTTCACGCCGCGCACCGCGAGGCGTGGTGTTTCGCTCGTGGTCGCCACCGTCGCCATCGTCGCCACCGGCCGACCTTGGGTTAGGACCGGACCGATCCCGGGGTCGTTGCCCTTCAAGTAGGCGTAGACCCGAAGACGGAGCTCTCCCTCGGCGTCCATGGACTTCAGGACACGGAGGGTGGCCTCATCGGTGTTCATGTCATGGACCCCCGTGAGTCCCGCGGTGAGGCACTCTTTCTGCGCCAGGAGCAGCGCGTCTTTGAGGTCACGATCAGAGGGCGTCGGGATTTGGCCCTGGATCAACGCCATGGCTGAATCAATGAAGATGCCCGTCGGTTGGCCATGCCGTCGAACGATCTCGCCCCCGGGAGGGGCCTTCGTGCGCCGGCCGATCCCCGCGAGCCGCATGGCTTTGGAGTTTGCCCAAAGCGCGTGTCCATCGATCCGAGTCAGCACGATCGGAATGTTCTTTGATATCGCGTCGAGATCTCGTGCTGTCGGGAAAGGCTTCCGGCTATTTCGGCCGCGCCCCCAGTCGTTCTGATCCCACCCGAAACCTCGGAGCCACGTCGTTTCATCGAAGCCGTGCCCGCTCGTCCCGCTCGTCCCGCTCGTCCCGTCTATCCCGTCTCCGCGCTCGTCACCGGACGCTCGCTCGTCCGATGAGGCCTTTGAGACCAGCACATCCCGAATGCGCGCCGTGATCTCGTCGATGGACCGAGTTCCGACCAGGTCGACCCCGAATCGCCTCAATCCAAGACCAACCAAATGCACGTGGCTGTCCACGAGGCCGGGCAAGATCGCCCGGCCGCCGACGTCGACAACCTGAGTTTCGGCGCCTATCCAAGCACGAACGGCTTCGTCGCTACCGACGTCGACGATGCGTCCGTCCTTCACGGCCACGGCCGATGCCGTGGCTGATGCCGCGGACGCTGAGGCCACGGAAGCTTGCCCGGGGTCGAGGCGGACCACCTGCCCAGAGAGCAGCACGAGATCCGCGCGCGGTGGCATGGGCGGGGGCGAGGGGCTGGTGGGCGTGCCCATGCAGCCGAACAGCAGACCACTCGAGAGAAACGCGCACAACCCCTTTCGCCCCTGGGTCGATCGTTTCTCGCGGGGATCCGGCGCACGAAAGCTTGCCATCATGCGAATTGCCTAACTCGTTGGGATTGTTAGCGCAAATTTCTCGCAAGGCGTTTGACTCAACCGTGGCCTGAGCCTAACAACGGGAACGCATGGCCGCGAAGCGCGATTATTACGAGGTTCTAGGGGTCCCGCGGGATGCTGACCTCAAAACGATCAAGTCCGCCTACCGAAAATTGGCTCTCAAGTACCATCCCGACCGAAATCCGGGCGATGCGACGGCGGAGGAGAACTTCAAAGAAGCCGCCGAGGCGTACGAGGTTCTGACCGACGACAACAAGCGCGCACTTTATGATCGCGCGGGCTTCGATGGATTGCGGTCCGGCGGCTTCTCACCGTTTCAGGGCGATCTTGGCGACATCTTTGCTCAGTTCGGCGACATCTTCTCCGAGTTCTTCGGTGGCGGTGGCGGTGGCGGTGGCTTTGGCTTTGGGGGCATGGGCGCCCGGGGGCCGCGGCCCACGGTCGGCGCCGACCTTCGAGAAGACATCACCATTCGGCTCGAGGATGTCATGGTCGGCGTTACGGAGAAGCTCACCACCAAGCGGGCGGCCACCTGCCGCGCATGCTCCGGAACGGGTGGGGAAGGTGGCGAGATCGTCACGTGCGCCGCCTGCGGCGGACGGGGACAGGTCGTGCAGGGCCGCGGTGGCTTCATGATTGCCACGACGTGCCGCGCCTGTGGCGGTGCTGGGCGGATGCCGAAGGATCCGTGCAAAAAGTGCAATGGGCACGGGCAGGTCGAGGAGACACGCACGCTCGAGGTCAAGGTTCCGCCCGGCGTCGAGACGGGTGTGCGACTTCGACTTCAAGGCGAAGGCCACGCGGGATCGTACGGAGGCCCGCCCGGCGACCTCTATGTTTTCGTGACCGTCGAGGCCCACGATACGTTCGTTCGGCACGGAGCTGACCTACACTGTGAGCTTTCGCTGAGCTTTGGGACCGCGTGCCTCGGCGGAATGGCGAAGGTTCCGAAGCTGATGGAGGGTGAGATCGACGTTCGAGTTCCTCCCGGTTCTCAGCCGGGCGATGTCGTGCGCGTCAAGGGCGAGGGCCTCCCTCAGCTGGCGACGCGCGGCGTCGGAGACGTCCTCGTCCACCTCACCATTTTTGTGCCCTCCGAGGTGACCGACGAACAGAAGCGGGTGCTCGAAGACCTCGAACAGGTGATGCCTTTCACGTCTGTTGTGTCCGCAGGCGGGCCCGATCGTCGCGAAACCAAGCGCCGCCGCAAGAAGGGCGGCGGTCTTTTCGACCGATTGCGAGACGCACTGGAAGGCGACTAGATGAGCGAACGCTGGTCTTCGGATCGTCGTGATGTGATGTCATGCGATTTGATGTCACGTGATTTTGATGTGATTCGATTTGATCTGATGCATGCGATGAGATGCGATCATGTTCCAACGCGATGGCTCAATGCGATGTGTAGCTTGTTTCGTGACCTAGGCTGGAGATGACGCGATGACGCCTGATTTGTTGGGTGCGGCTCCGTCGGGCGCAACCGAGGCTTTTGCGGTTGGGCCGACGGCTTTTTGGTTGATCCTTGGTGCTTCGATCTTCCTGCTCGCCCTCGCGTTCGAGCAAATGTACACATTTTGGCGCTTGGTCGAGCACGCTCGAGACCTTGGGACCGAGACGGGCAAAGCGATCTATCGGGGCGATCTGGCGGCGGCGCGTACGGTCTGTGAGCGGAGTCGATCGCCCGTTGCCGACATATTCATCGCTGCGCTCAACAAGGCCAGTCAGCCCGAGTTGCTGCATCGCGCGGCGGAGCGGGAGCGGCAGCGCTTTGGTCTTTGGATGAAACGGCGCTTGTGGATGATCGGAACGGTCGGCGCGCTCGCTCCTTTCGTGGGTCTGTTTGGCACGGTGCTGGGTATCATTCGGTCGTTCGCGGACATCGCGGCATCCGGTGCCGGTGGCTTCTCCGTTGTCGCCCAAGGCGTGTCGCAAGCGCTTCAGGCCACCGCGGGTGGCATCTTGGTCGCGGTGCTTGCGGTGTTGTTCTACAACTACTTTCAGGCCCGCGGGAATCGAGCCACGGTCGAGGTCAGGCTCGTGGTCGACGAGTTTCTGGAGCAATTGCAGCACGATGGGCGTGCGCGGCGCGCTGAGGCCGCGGCCGCTGGAGTCGGGTCTGGATCTGCCTCCGACGGAGGCCCGGCCGCCGCCGGCGCTTGAGGCACGGGACAACGGAGTCGCGCTTGGGACACGGGGGTCAAGCTCAGGGGCATCAAGACCCGTCCGACGATGCGGAAATCGTCGAACAGGGCGCTTTCACCGAGATCAACATCGTTCCCTTGGTCGACATCATGCTCGTCCTTCTCGTGATCCTGATGGCGACGAGCACGGCGATGCTCGAGGCCGGCCAGGGTGCGGGCGCTGGTTTTCGTGTCAATTTGCCGACCGGCTCGAAGGCCGACGAGGCCGCAACGCTCGGCGACCAGCTCGTGGTCACGGTCCTTCGTGAAGGCGACATCATTGCTCGCGGTGAACTCGTTTCGCTCGACGAGCTCGAGACTTTGTTTCGGAGTGAAGCGAACACGCGGCCGGAACAGGTGGTCTTGGTCCAGGCGGATGAAGAAGCCCTTCATCGCCGCGTGGTCGAGGTGATGGAGGTTGCTCGGCGCGCCGGGCTCAAGAACCTGGCGATTGCGACGCGTCCCGAAGCTCCCTGAGAAGGCGAACTCGGACGAGCGCAAGTTCTCTAGAACTGCACGAGGCCCTGGGCTTCGAGAGACTTGATGATCCGCATCGCTTCGATGTCTTGCATCGGGCTGATCTGAATGATGCCCTGAACGGTTCGCTCACCATCGATGCGAGCCAAGATGTAGCGTTCCTTGGGCGTCATGTTGCTCTGCGCGGCCGCTGGCTCGCCGGTTGAACCGTTGGTGAGTTTGGGTACCAACTCACGAGACATCGGCTCGGGTTCAGTATTGCGGTTTGCGTAGGCCGGGACCTTCGGCGCGGCGGTCTGGTATCCTCGCTGAGCGATCGCGTAGGCAAGCTGGTTTGCGCCGTGGAAATCGGCATCGCGCAGTGTGCGGTCGGAGAGATCGCCGAGTCCTCGCATGAGATCGACCGGCGGCAGCGAGCGCCCGCTGGGGTTCGAGGGCGTCCGCGCCTCGATGGTCCCAGCTTGCTGGAGACCGAAGAGGCGAGACATGATCAGGTAATCGGTCGCGTTGAGCCCGAGGAGCAGGTCATCGACGGTGCATCCGTGGCGCGCGGCCGCGATGATCTTGCCATCGAGCGTTTCAGCCGCGAGCGGGGGTATGTTGTTCTCGTTGACGCCGAGCACGGTCGAGCCGCTCGGGAAGATCCGGCTCAAGGACGCCCAGAAATCTGTTCGCAGGCTCGCCTCCGTGTGGATCTCGTGAAGTGGGATGCGCACGTCGACCTCGGGCCGGGTTTCTGATGGCGCCGTTGTGTCGAAGGCGAACCGACCACGCGTCCACCGTAGCGCGTCCAGCATGGATTCGCTCATTTTGACCTTGAGCGTTTGACTGATCTGATTCTCGGGAACGATGCCGATCATCACCAGGATGCGTCCCAACAAGACGTTGGTCGATCCTTGAGTCTCAAAGGCGCGCCGAAGCTGGTCATCGGTCAGAAGACCAAAGTGGACCAGGAACTGCCCAAAGTACTCGCGCGGATCGTTCGACGCAACGCGGGTGAGGATGCCATCTTCGGTGCGGAAGCGGCGCGTCACGCCGCCGCGTTGGACGACCAGATCGCCGGTCATCGAACGATTTGCGAGCCAAATGACGACGTCCGCGAGCGACATCGCATCGAGATCACCCTCTAGGCGTCCCATCCATCTCCCTGGTCGAGCGTTCCGCGCCGCCCGCTTGCTTTGGCCCAAAGCCTTGGCCTCAATGCCTCAATTCTGTTCGTCTCAATGGGCTTGTCTTTGACCCACCTTCCTGCAGATCATGCCTGCGTGCCAGAACCTGTAAAGGTCTCCGCGTATCTCACCGAAGACGACCCACGCATGGCGACCTGGGGAGAGCTTCTCGAGCGGGTCGCGTCCGATGTGGGTGTTGGGCTCGAAAGAGTCGACATCACCGCCGACGCCATTCTCATGCAGCGGTATGGGCGTCGCACGCCCGTCGTCTGTATGGACGGCGAGGAGGTCGTCTCGGGTGCGCCCGCGCTGTCGGAACCAGTCCTACGGAAGAAACTTGCCAAGGCGCTCGATCGACGTGGGCGCCGGTCGGAGGGCGACCACGAGGAGGCCGAGCTCTTTCGGGTCGAGACCTTCATTCCGCCCCCGGCGGCGGTTTTTGCGATGGTGGTCGCGGTGGTGGTCGCCGTGGGCTACTTCGTCTTTCGCGGCTTCGAGGACGCCAAGACGGGGCGTGAGCGGCTGGCGGCCACGCTCTTCGACGTGAAAGCCCGCGATGAGGCGCCGGTGCCCTTTCGCCTTCGGACGATCGATGGCCATGACGTGGGTCTCGACGACTTCAAAGACCGGATTGTCATTATCAACTTCTGGGCGACATGGTGTCCGCCGTGCATCGAAGAGATGCCCTCGATGACCCGTTTCGCCGAGAAGCTGAAGGACGATCCCCGGGTCGTGTTCCTCGCGATCAGCGCCGACGATTCTTGGGACCCCGTCAAGTCAATGCTCGGGGCGTCATCCACGCCCTTCCGGGTCCTCCTCGATCAGGGCGGCAAGCTCGCGAATGCCTACGGCACGACGAAGTTTCCCGAGACTTACGTCGTCGTCGATGGACGAGTTAGAGGGTACATCATAGGGCCTCGCGACTGGGATCGATGGTATGCCGAAGCCTATATTCGAGAAGTCGTCGGTCATTCGGTCGGGCCCGCGACGTGAACGCGTGGGTGCGCGCTTCGCGCGGTCTGCGCGGTCTGCGCGGTCTGCGCGGTCTGCGCGGTGAGGTTGGATCTCCTTCCGCGCACGATCCATGGCGCGTAGCGTTCGAGGTCCAGTTCCGCGTTCCGAAGGTCGGACATTCAGCGGTCTCTTGTGGCTGGCGCTTGGTTCTGCCCCGTGTTAGCGTTTCGCCTCCATCAGTGAACTGAACACGATGCAGGCTCGCTGTCCGCATTGCGGCGCTCTGAATGAGTTCGTCCGCCCACCGACGACCGCCGTCGTTTACTGCCGGCAGTGTCAGCGTCCGTTTGGCTCCCAGGTGGGATCGGGTCAGACGCCGTTGCCCTCTATCGTGTCGGGTCGCGCGGTGCCCGTGGCACCGAGTCGGGCCGCGGCTTCCGCTGGTGTTGGGCCTTCGTCGGCGTCCAATTTTGCACGTTTCGAGAGTGACGATGGGCGGGAGTCCACGACGCCCTTTCGTTCGGGCCGACCGTCGGCCGCGGTGGCGGCGCAGGTCATCGTCCCGAAGACGCGGCCCACGTCGGATGAGCAGAGCGACCAGGCGAAGCTCGTGTATCGAAACTCGGATGGGATGGAGACGGAGTTCGGGCTCGAAGCGACCACGACGGTGGGCCGCCATCCGAAGAACGACATTCGCCTCAATGATCGCGAGATTTCGAAGGAACACGCGGTGATCGAGCGGCGGGGCGCGGACTACTACGTGCGCGACCTTCGGTCCTCCAACGGAACGTTCGTCAACAGCCGGCGGGTAACCGACGCTCATCTCAAAGATGGAGACGAGCTCCTCCTCGGTTCGATGCGCCTTCAGTTCGTCGTCGATCGACGCCAGAAGGATCGCCATTCCGTTCGCGATTTGGTCACCATCTTGCCGCAGGATCCCGGCACGACGACGCACATTCATGCCAAGCTCGAGGGCGACGAAGATCTCGACTTCAAGCCAGTCGATCTGGTGACCGACATCGAAGTGTTGAAGCGCGACTACGAGAAGCTTCGGCTGACGCAGGGCTTGTCGCGGATCGGTCTGACGCTCGATCTTTCGGTGTTGCTCACGAAGACGCTCGATGTGGTCTTTTCGATGCTCCCGGCCGACAACGCCGTGATCATGCTGGTCGACGAGGATACCAACACCCTCGTACCTCATACGGTGCGCCAGCGAGATCCGAAGAACGCAAAGGATCGCAAGCAGGAGATCCTTCTCTCGTCTACGATTCTCAACCAGGTGCTCAATGAGCGCGCTTCGGTCCTGTCCTCGGATGCGTTCGTCGATCCACGTTTCTCTGGGGCGCAGTCGATCATCGCGCAGGGCATTCGCGCGGCGATGGCCGTGCCCTTGATCGCGCACGATCATGTCCTTGGCATCATGCACCTCGACTCTCGCGAACGCGTTGGCGCGTTTACGGAGAAGGATCTTCGACTCCTGAAGGCGATCGCTGTGCAAACGGCCATCGCCATCGAGAACACGCGTCTGGTTCGCCAGATCGAGGAGGAGGCCAAGACGCGCGGTCAGCTCAGCCGCTTCTTGCCGCCTCATGTCGTGGAGGACATGGTCAACGGACGCGGGCGCCCGATCCAAAAAGGCGGCCGCGAGCTCGAGGCCACGGTCGTCTTCTGTGATATCCGTGGGTTCACGTCGCTCGCCGAGAACACCGGCCCGCAAGAGATCGTTGATCTGCTCAACGACTATTTCGAGCACCTCGTGGATGTGGTTTTTCGCTATCACGGCGTGCTCGACAAGTTCATCGGCGACGCGCTGATGGCTTCCTGGGGCACGCTCGACAGCGACCAAGATCAGGTCGTTCGGGCCGTTGCGGCGGCCCTCGAGTTCCGCGATACGATTCGGGGGTTGAATCGTGAGCGACGCCTCGAGGGTCTGCCCCCCATCAACATGGGGGTGGGCGTGAATACCGGACGACTCGTGGCCGGCTACATGGGGTCGAAGCGGCGTCTTGAGTACACGGTCGTCGGTGACACCGTGAATACGGCCTCCCGCTTGTGTTCGGTCGCGGCCGGCGACCAAGTGCTGATTTCGGAGAGTACGCATCGCCACGTTGCCGATCGCGTCGAGGCGCGGTATCTCGGTCCGAGGCAAGTGAAGGGCAAGGAGCAGGAGCTCGGGGTTTACGAGCTTGTTCGGGTCTTGGAGTCGTATTCGTGAGCGTCGATCACGCCGCGCCGCGCCGGCCAGTTGTTCAGCGTTGCCCGAACTGCAGCGCGAAATACGACGTAGGCATCTATGTTTCCGGCCAGAAGGTACGTTGCCGTCGCTGTGGGATCAAATTCGAGGTTGTTCGTACCGATACCCAAGTTGGGGCCGTGACGCCCATCCGCCGGCCGGAAGGTACGCAGGCGGGTGGGGCTGCGGGCGCCGGCGCGGGCGCTGAGCCTGCGGGCGCCGCAGGTGCGGCGGCGGGCGCGGGCCCCGAGGGGCGAGCGCCGCGTCCGGCCACGAAGTCGGTCCGGATCGCCCAGAACGACATCCCCGAAGGCACGGTGCTGGGCGGCTATCGTGTGGGCACGGTCTTGGGGCGGGGTGCCATGGGGACGGTCTACCGGGCCGTGCAGCTCTCGCTGGATCGAAGCGTTGCGGTCAAGGTCATGAGCGCGGATCTCGTGAGTCAGCCGGAGTTCATCCTGCGCTTCCGGCGCGAAGCGGCGGCTCTTGCCGCGCTCGCGCATCCGAACGTCGTGTCGATCATCGACCAAGGAAGCGTCGATGAGCATTGGTTCTTCGTGATGGAGTACGTCGATGGGCCGACGCTTCGTCGCCTGATGTCGAAGCGGTCTTTGACGTTGGCACAGGCGATTGATCTGGCCACCCAGATCGGGCGCGGGCTCGACTACGCCCATGGGCGTGGCGTTGTGCACCGCGATCTGAAACCGGAGAACGTTTTGCTCGCGGGCGATGGGGGGACGGGCCTTCTCGCCAAGATTTGCGACTTCGGCCTCGCCGATATTCTCTATAGCGACCGGTCGTACGTGAACCTCACCGGCAGTCGTATCTCGATGGGGACGGTCAACTATATGGCGCCGGAGCAGCGTCAGGATGCCGGGCGGGTCGACCAGCGGGCCGACGTGTTTTCGTACGGCGTGCTTCTGTACGAAATGTTCACTGGGGAGCTTCCGCTTGGTCGCTATGAGAATCCGTCCAAGAAGAACCGCTTCTTGGACCGAAAAATCGATCCGTTGATTCTGGCGGCCCTCGAGCCGGATGCCCGCCGTCGCCCGCCCCGGGTAAAAGAACTGGTCGACACACTCGAAACGCTCAGTCGCTAGCCCCGCCGATTTGCCTCCGGCGAAGATTCTGGTTGCACACTCGGGGGACTTCTCAGAAGGTGCGCAGCCACCGATGCAGAACCTACGAGACCAGCTCCTGAAGGCTGGCTTGGTGACACGAGAGCAGGCCGACAAGGCGGCGCACGACAAGACGCGCGGTCGTGGTCCGCGCCGAGGTGGCGGCAAGGGCGGCGACCCGCGCAATGCGTCGGGTGTGGGCGCGGGCGCGGGCGCTGCGGCCGCGAGCGGATCGCGCCCTCACGCGAAGGGGCCGGGACGATCGGTCGGCGCGCAGCCGGTCAATCGGATGCTCGACCTGACGGACCCGGCGCGACTGCAAGTCTTCCAAGCCATCGAGCGCCATCGGGTGCGCGATGAGGTGTCGGGAGATCTCGTCTTTCATTTCACGCTTCGCGATGGCCGCATCCGAAAGATGTTCGTCTGTGACGAAGTCTCGAAGGGCCTCGAGTCGGGTGCCTTGGCCATTGTCGAGAACGGTTCAGTGGACGACCATATCGTCGTGCGCCGCGAGGCCATCGAGGCGATCGGCGCCGTGGACCGCGAAGCGGTGCGCTTCTGCAACACCTAACGCCTTATCGCTGATCGGGCCCCTAGATGATCGGCCGCGATCCGATCGAACGCGGCTCTTGCCCCATATTCGCCGCCCCTATTCGTCGTCGGCAAGATAACTCAGGATGACTTCGTCGAGCGATCGTTCGACGACAAGGATGTTGGGCCGGCTCTCATCCCGCGATTTGCGCGGCTTTGATGCTTGGAGGCTGTTCTCGCTTCCGCCCCTCGGTGTGCCTCGGCCGCCGCGCTGTGCCGCGGCGTTTGGGGCGCCGCGTTCGCCTTCGACTCGCCGCGCTTCACGTTCCTGAGCGAGCCGCCAGCGAAGGTCGGCCGAACCGACGTCGATGAGCGTCTGATCGTTGCGGGGCGGTGCGACGCGCGGTTTGCCTTCGTTTCGAAGCCCCTGCGCGCCGGCATTCTGGCGTTCGGCGTGAATGTCCGTGCTCGGTCCGCCTGAGTCCGAGCTCGACCGCCCGTCCAAGGCGGGTGTCGATGGATCCGTCGCATCGGGATCGGGCTGGGTTCTGAGCGCCGTGAGGCTCTTCCTGAGTCGTTCGCGCAGACCAGCCGGCAGGCCAAAATCGACCAACGTGTCCGACGTCGGCGGCATGAGGTCCGGCGTGGGCTCCTCCACGCCTGGCGTGCTCGTCCGTCGCGCGCTCGGAACCGGCGGCGATTCTTCGAAATCGATTTCGAGACTTCCACCGAACCGCGGGCGAGCATCGCCCTGGCCCGCCGGGGCCGAAGCCACCGTGGCCGCGTCGTCGGACACATCGGCTTTCGCTTCCGCGGAATCGGCGCGCGGATCTTGGGCCTTCGTCGCCGACGCGGGCGGTCGCGTAGGGCCGGTGGGCACGATCGTTTCGGAGCCGTCCGTGGCCGCGTCTTTGGCCGCACTCGGTTTTTCGACGTACATCGAAATGATGTCGTCATAGGTTCCGCGCACGAGGTTGCGCATGAGGCTCTTGTGCTGGTCTTGCATCATGTCGCGAATCGCGACGTCGCGTTCCTCGGGCGCAAGTTCTCGCGCGAGGATGTCCTCGTATGTCTTCTTCTCGAACGCGAGCACTTGCCCATCGAGGAAGAGCTGCGTGACGACGCGAGGCAGACTGATCCCCGAGTCCTCTGTCTGGACATGGAAGACCCGTTCTCGGTAACGGATGTTGTGATTGAAGCCCTGGAGCATCCCTAACTTTTCGAACCGAAGATTAGCTCGAAGTCATTTGTTGTTGCCAGGGGGCCGTCTGGGTGCAAACCTCCTCCCTGGTCGAGGTGAGATGACATCGAGTAATCGCTCCCGACGAAGCCATTTTCCTGGCACGACCCCCCCCGAGGCGTCGGTGGACCTCCCAGCGGAGCCGCTCCCACCCGAGACGCCATCGGACGAGAGGCTGCGACCTGGACCCGACGCGCCCATCATGCTGATTCCCATTGGGGAGGTCGACGAGGCGCTGATCGGGAAGACGGTGAAGCCGCTCGAAGAGGCGTTTCACCGGGTGGTCACAATCTCGAAGTCGCTGCCCGTACCGAAATACGCGTTCAACCCAACGCGCGGACAGTATCACTCGGCGGCGATCCTCAAGCGCGTGGAGGAGCTTCGCGCGCAGGAGTGGGATGCCGCCATTGGTCTGGTCGACGTCGATCTCTTTGTGCCCGAGGTCCCATTTATTTTCGGCGAGGCGGATCGCAGTACGCGCTCGGCCATCATCAGCCTGACCCGCCTCCGGTCGGAGTCTGGGCCCTCGGAGTCGCGTCGTGAGGTGCTGACGAAGCGCCTGGTGGCCGAGGCCATCCACCAAGTTGGGCTCATCCGGGGCCTGGCGCAATGCCCGAACAATCGGTGTGTGATGTTCTTTTCGGCGACGGTTCAGGACACCGACAAGAAGGGTGCAGGATTCTGCGCCAACTGTCGCAAGCGCCTCATGTCTGAGGGCTGATCGACCTCGAGGATGCTGCCTGTTCGATTCGAACAGTGTCCAAATCCCTGAAATCTTGCGCTGTTTGGGTCGAAGACGCGACCGATGGCGGAGTTCGCAAACTTTCAGCGACGAGTGCTTTTCGTTTCCGGATGAATTGGCTAGGTTCACCGACCGTTGGCATCTCCCATTCAGAAGCGACCTGCGCTTGGAAAAGGTCTTGGTGCGCTCATCCCGCAGAAGCAGCGGGATGAGCATCGTGTCGTGTCGACGCCTCCCGAGGCCGCGAAGGTCGGGGCGCTGCAAGTGCCGATCGAGGACGTCCGTCCGAATCGAATGCAGCCGCGAAAGACCTTCGACGATGCGGCGATGGAGGAGTTGGCAGCGTCGATCGGCGAGCACGGATTGATGCAGCCGATCTTGGTGCGCGCTCGAGGCAATGGGTTTGAGATCATTGCTGGGGAGCGGCGGTGGCGCGCGTGTCAGCGTGCGGGTCTCAAGACGATCGAGGTGATCGTCAAGGACTTGGCCGAGCAAGAGGTCTTCGAGTGGGCGCTGATCGAGAACATTCAGCGCGAGGACCTCAATCCGATCGAGGAAGCCGAAGCCTATCGTCGACTGCTTGAGACGACGGATATGACGCAAGAGCGTTTGGCGGTGCGTATCGGAAAAGACCGCTCGACGATCGCGAACGCGCTTCGTTTGCTCAAACTTCCCGACGAGGTGCGGCGGCAGGTCATATCGGGTGCGCTTTCCATGGGTCACGCGCGCGCGTTGCTTGCGCTCGAGACGCAGGACGAAATGGTCAAGAGCGCGCGAGAGATCGTAAAGCGCAACCTCAGCGTGCGTGAAGTCGAGCGGCTGGTGCGGGCGGCGCGCAAGAATGAAAGCGGCGCCCCCGCGAGCACGCCAGATCCCTACGCCCACCTTCCCGGAGGCGCGCCCGCGGTCCAGCGCGTCACCGACGATTTGATTCGCCGACTGGGCACGAAGGTGCGCGTGGTTGCGCAGGGGCGCCGTGGTCGTATCGAGATTGACTACGCGTCGCCCGAGGAGCTCGACCGACTTCTCCTTCAGCTCAAGAATTGAGGCGCTGCGGGACCACGGGACCACGGGACCACGGGACCACGGGACCACGGGACTGCGGGACTGCGGAATTGCGGAACTGCTCAGCCGAGGCCTTCGAGCTCGGCCGGCCGAATGAATGTGTCTAGGCGCCGAGGTGACCCCAAAACATTGCGCCGCGGTTCACAAAGTTGAAGCCCCCGCAAGCGAGCCCGAACGCGCGGGCGCCGCAGCCGTGACGGACGATGTTGCTTCCGAGCGCACTTGCTGGCGTCCCGGCGTGGTTGGTGACCCCGAGGTGTGTTCTCCTCACTTTGCGCGCGCTGAGGTTTCGTCGCCTCACTTGGGGGCCGTGGGGGCCTGGGTTCTCCGTCAGAGATCCTCTCCCGTTCGACGTCGTTTGCTGCATAATCAACCGACGATGTCGACTCCGAGAAGTTTTCTCACCTACGCGTGCGCGAGCTACGTCCTCTCGATTTCGGCGCTGCTTTGGTTAGGCTGCAGCGGCGATTCAGATTCGAATGCGCCCTCTGTTTCATCGCCTGATGCCGGCGAGACCGACGGTTCGTCGAACGGAAGCCGAGATGGTTCGACGACGCCGGTGGATGCCGCGGGGTGGACGGTCGACGCTTCGGTCGTTGTCGCCGACGGCGGATGGCGGCCACCGATCTCGACGGTCGACACGGACTCCGACTCGTTGCCCAACGCGGCGGAGGACCGCGACCAGGATGGAGTCGTGGATCCCGGCGAGACGGACCCCTCGAAGAGCGACACCGACGGTGATGGGATCTTGGACAGTGATGAGGTCTTCGTCGCTGCTTGTTCTCTGACCCACGATCGACCATTTCGGATCCACGATCTTCCAGGTGCTGACTCTGAAGTCCTCGTTGACGCCGACGTCTCGGTCCATGGCATGCCGCGCTTGCCGGACAACCGAGCACCGGGCGGAATCTTCTACGATCCGAGCCTCCAGGTCGCGGCGATTCTTATCGGCAAACGACCCGCGCAGGGCGTTACGACGCCGGCCGCGCAGCGCGACTACGAGCAGCGCAACGTGTTGACGAAGCTTGGGAGCATCGAGAGTCAGCGAACCCGAAGCTTCGAAACGGTCGAGGGATTCAAGGCGGAGCAGGCCGGGATTCGTCTTCGTCTAGGCGTGCAGACGGATGCGGCTTCGCTCATCAATGCTGTGGCGACGGGTCTCGTCGGCGACGTACCGCTGAGCGGAACTTTGCCGGCGGCGACGACAAAATCGGTCGCGGCCGTGGTCAACGTGCTCACGATCTATCGATCGGCATCACGTGTCGTCGTCCTTGTTGCCGCCGTCGTGGGCGAGACGCCCAGCGATGCGCAGCTTCTCCGCCTCGAAGAGTTCACCGACGGAACAAACGTTGCGCGACACGGTGCCTTTACGCGTCACCTATGCGACGAGTTCGCCGCTTCGGGCAGTCTGTCGGCGGATATTCTCTGGGTGGTCGATGATTCGGGATCGATGGGCGACGATCAGGAGGCCGTTCGCGCGGCGGCTGATGCGATGGGGGACGTCTTGACTTCGGCGCAGGTCGACTATCGGCTCGCCGTGACCCGAACGATCTCCAACGTTGGGTATCCGACAAATACCCGCGGCACGCTCGAGGGGAATGGCTTCACACGGAACCTGAATACCTTCAAGGACGACGTGGTGGTCGGTGTGACGCGCGGTGGTTGGGAGCCGGGCCTCGAGACAGGTCTTCTTGCGCTCGATCGCCTCCTTCCGAAGACCGCGGTTGGGGCCGACGATCCATACAAACTGAGGGAAGACGCGGCGGTCATCGTGATTCACCTTTCGGATGAGCGCGACCAAACGGTCGAATGCACGGCGTGTCCGGTCGACTGCCAGGACGCAGACTTTTATGAAGGCTTCTGCTCTGAGCCGGCCGGGCAAGCGGTCCTCGACGAGTTCATTGCGAACTATCGGTCACATGGTGCGGTGACGTTCGCGCTGGTTGGCGATCTGCCCAATGGTTGTCAGCAGTCGGTGGGCGATGACGAGTTCGAACCGGGGCAGGGCTATGTCGAGGTTGCGAACGCCACGGGCGGTCAGTTTGGGTCGCTGTGCGGCGACATGCGCCAGAATCTGGAGGACATCGGACGCGGCGCCATCGGTGTTGCTTCGACGTTCACGCTTTCCCATGTCCCGGCGTCGGCCACACTCAAAGTCGCCATCGGTCCGCCCGGCGAGCCGCACGTGATCCCGAGGAGCCGCGAGAACGGGTTCGACTTCGACGCGGTGTCGAACAAGATCATCTTCTACGGCGATTCCAAACCGCAGGACGGTTGGGAAATCGCCGTCGGCTATCGGCAATGGGACTGGGCCGGCAATCCGGATACGCCTTCGGGCGCGTGCGACGATTGCGACGAGTACACGTCGTGTGCCCCCGAGCTCGACGTCGCGCTCTGCCAGGCCATCTGCGGGGACGCCATTTGTACGCCGGGCTCGGTCTGCGTGCCTGACACCGGACGCTGCGGCGATCCCTCTGAGCTCGAGAATCCATCGTCGAACGGCTGCACACAGACCTGTGACGTGGGGCTCGTGTGCGATCCTACCCAAGACACCTGCGTCGTTCCTTGCGAGAGCGCCGGATGCGACGCGGGTGAGATCTGCAACACGGCGACTCACCTCTGCCAGATTCCAAACTTCTAGGTTTGCTTACGTGCCGATGAGCTTTCTCGCGGCTGGCCTTCGCTGACATCCCCTTCTTACGAGATTAGGAGATAGGTGTTCATCCTCGACGCTTACAAAGGGCGTCGGGGAGGATTCTTGTTCTTTCGGATGAGTTCCAGATAGGCGTCGACCGAGTGATCATCGAGCGCGCGGAACAAGTTGAGCGCCTGATTGCGCACGATCGCGAGCGGCCCGGGGAAGAGAAGTCTTCCGAACTGATCGATGAACGCTACGAGCGGGAGGTGAACGCCACCTGGGAGCAAGTGCGGGACGACATCGCTGTTGTTGACCAGGCGATAATACTGAGCGTCGAGCCGTGCGAGATTCCGCTCAAACCCCGCGTTGAATGCTCCATCGCCCACGGCGGGCTGGCCACACGTGTAGAGCTGCGCGATGCGAAGATCGTGGTTCAAGCAGTACGATGAAAAGAGCGTGGCCAATGCTCCCCCGAGACTGTGCCCCCCGACCATGATCGCCGGTTCGGCGCCATGGTTTCGTCGGCCATCGGCTCGGTAGCCGTCAATCGTCGACATCAAGGCCGTGTCCGTCAACAGGCCCTCGATCTGTCGCACGAAGCCGTGATGAATCCGGCCTCCCCCGTACAGACTTCCATCCGCGCCCAAGAAGCTCAAGTCGGCCAGGACATCGCTGAACGACTCCGTTCCGCGAAAGGCAACCAGCACGACATTTCGTCCCGGGTCGTAGGCTACGAAACCTTGAGCGTCGGTGGGGCCATGCGAAAAGGCCGCGCACTTCGTGAAGCCCCATGCGGCCGCGTAGCTCGCGATGGTCGCTGGGTCTGAATAGGCAACCTTCGCGGCTTCGGTGAGGATCTCGGCGTTGTGGAGATCGAACCCTCTCGACGACGGATCGTACGGCGGAGGCACCAACGAAAGGCGCGCCGCTCGATCGCCGGGTGCGGCGGGCGGAAGGAGGATCCGCGCGTCTTCTGGGGTCATTGCGATGCAGGACTGCCCAGCGATCGTGATGCGTTGAGCGCTCGGGCGCTCCACACCTCGTTCGGTCAGGCACCGAAGAATCGCAGAGGAAACATCGCTTCCGCGTTCGACGTCTTCGGCGACGCTCGAAAGCCCCAAATAGCTGGCTTCCGGGAGCACGAAGACGTTCGTGGGCGCTTCGTCGGGCGCAGTCCTCAGTCGACGGAACGCCGCCCAGCCGTCGCCCTTGGCGGTGCTGCCCACGAGCCTCGCAGCGTTCTCGGCGAAGGGTGACGATGCATCCAGGAGCAGCGCCGCATCTTGGACGTCGAGGTACAGTCGTGTGTTCGGACCATCGCCGTCGACCGCGCCGTTCTCTACTTCGATATGGACCGGATCTACGCCCAACTTTCGAAGCCAGGCCTCGATGTCGTCCTCGACGTTGAGACCGGCGACCGTGGGGACGATCTTCCGGTACGCGCTTGCGGAGGCTCCAAAGCAGAGCCGTCCGGCGCGTCGTGTAATCGAGGCGGAACCGGTATTTTCGAGGAGGCTCTGGGTGGTCCGTGCGTAGTAGGGGTCATCGTATCCGGCTTCGTCCCAACCCGTACGGCGACGTGACGCATGAAGTGCTTCGGCGAGCTGGTCGGCGAATGGGCGCAGCGTTTCGGGGTCTCGCAGTCCGTTCGCGAGCGCGGAGGTCGGGAGACGCTCAAGCGACGCGTAGAGTGACGGGCAGTTCTCACGGAGCCAATCGTGCTGCTCGAGGTCAGTGGTCTGCTCGGCGAACTGCTGGATGAGCCGCATCAGCTCGCGTCTCTCCTGCCCGGGTTGGGTCTTGAAGTAACCGCTGCTGAGGCGCTGAGCCCGAACCCGAAGACCAAGGCCGAGCGCACTCCCGACCACGGGGCGCGTGGCCGCACCCCGCGGTCCGCCGCCGGATGATGCGCCCCGCCGTCCGACGTCGACGGCGCCGCCTCGGCCAGGATCCAGACCTGGATCGGGACCTGGAGCGACACCTGGATACGGACCCGGAGGTGCTGAAGTGAACGGTTCGCCGTGGCGCACGCGAAGGAATCGATCGGGGATGGTGAGGCGAGCGCCAGCCAGGAGCCGATTAGGATTCGCGAGCCCGTTCAGGATGGCGGTTGCCTCGGCTGCGGCGCGAAGCTGAGCTTCGGGCACGCCGTGGTTTCGCAGCAGGCCAAACAGTGTGTCGCCGCGCCCAACGTTGACCTCCATGCGTCGTTTGCCTCCGGTCGAAAAACTGACAACAAGCAGGAGTTCCCGCCCAACGGGTGCGTGGAATGGCTCGTGGTCACTCGCGGCGGTGAGTCCGCACGCGTACGCGCGCTGTTCAGCATTCGTTTATCGGCGTGAGGCGGAAGTTGGTTGCGTCGTTTGCGCGGTTGGCGTCGTTCGATCGTTTACTTGCGCCCGTACCTGGCGCATTTTCACCCCGGAGCGTCTTGGATACATAAGAGACTGGCGTTTTCTGTTCGAGGAGGTTGATCGGATATGAGCGAGCGTGTGCGAGAGATCTTGAGCTGGTACAGCTCAGAGAATCCTGGCGTGCTGAACAACTTGGCGCGCCTGATGAATACCGGGCGTTTGAGTGGGACCGGCAAGTTTGTCATCTTGCCGGTGGATCAAGGGTTCGAGCATGGCCCTGGCCGATCTTTTGCGCCGAACCCTCCGGGGTACGATCCCCGCTATCATTTTGAGCTGGCCATCGAAGCTGGATGCAACGCCTATGCGGCACCTCTGGGCTTCTTGGAGGCGGGGGCCGCCGAGTTTGCCGGCCGCATGCCCACCATCTTGAAGCTCAACAACTCAGATTCGCTCACGAAGAGCGAGGATCCGTGTTCGGCCGTCACGGCCTCGGTGTCGGATGCGTTGCGTTTGGGGTGCACCGCGATTGGGTTCACGATCTATCCCGGTTCCGCGATGCGCAACGATATGTATGAAGAGATCCGCGCGATATCGGAGGAGGCGCGTGCGGTGGGTCTTCCGACCGTTCTTTGGTCTTACCCGCGTGGCAGCAGCCTATCGAAGCAGGGCGAAACCGCCATTGACGTGGTCGCATATGCAGCCCACATTGCATGTCAGCTTGGCGCCCATGTCGTGAAGGTTAAACCGCCGACGGACCACATTGCGGATCCAGACGCGAGAAAAGCCTACGAAAAGGCGGGTGTCTCCTTCGCGAGATTGTCTGATCGCATCCGCCATGTCGTGCAAGCCAGCTTCAATGGACGGCGGATCGTTATCTTCTCCGGCGGAGTAGCCAAGGGGACCGATGCCGTGATCGAAGAGGCGCGTGAGATTCATGCGGGCGGCGGCTTCGGATCGATCATGGGGCGCAATAGCTTTCAACGCAGTCGTGAAGAAGGGGTGAGCTTGCTGACGAAGGTGATGGACGTCTATCGGAGTTAGGCCTGGACGTTCGGACCAGAGCTTTGGCTACGCGACATTCTATCCCCAATCAGGACGTCCATTTGCGCTCCGCCTTCTTGCTCCCATCGGTCTGTAAGAAACAACACATGGTTGCTGCATTCTGCGCACCGCTCGTCGTATTCTTTGTTCAACGCTGTGCGGGTACTGCACTTTGAAATGATCTCTCGGATTCTTGGGAAGGTGTGAGCGTTGACGTCGTCTTCCGGCAAGTCAGGCCTCATGGTCCCCCGCGAGAATACGCCGATCTCGATCGATCCGCGTCGTCTATCTCTACCCGAAGTCTCTCCTTCCTCAGCCGTCGCTCGCGACTCCGCGCGCGCGGTGCCGCCGCCGCGCACAGAGACACCCAGCGCGCGCGCGGCGATGCAGCGCGGAGCGACACCCGCTCAGGTGCTTCATCGCGATCAAATCGTTGCGCCCAACGCGGGCGGAGGCCTGCGACGCGAGCGTACCGTGATCGGGAAGGCGGCTGCACCGTTGCCGAGCCAGCGGACGGCGGAGCCCGATCCCAAGTCCACGCCGGTCGGGGTACGGGCCCGATTCTCGACGGCGAATACGAACGCATCACAAGCCACGTCGTCCTCGTCGCTCACGGCGCCGCTCGACGTCCAGCGCGGTGCACTACGTTTCGCCGACTTGAAGCCTGCTCATCTTCAGGCCGCGGCCGTACGTGTCGCGGCATCTTCGGAGCGAAATCTCGCGGCGTCGGCGGTGTCTCTTGCTTCGGGCAACGTGAACTTGAGCGAGATTATTCGACCTATCTTTCGTGCGCGCAGCGATACCGAAGCGCTTCGCACGGTGCTCGAGGTTCTTCGGGAAGGGCATCCGGATCCGACGCTCCGCAAGATCTCTGAGGACATCGATGCGCGGCTTCCTGCCTTCGGCTTGCCCTCGACCAAGGGCCTCCTCGAATCGATCGTGGACTCGGCGGCGGCCGCGACGAAGAAGCATGGCTTCGATGAGGCAGCTCTCAAGAAGCTCGAGCGATCACTCCGCGATGCTGGCTTTGGCCTGACCGACGAGGAGACTGAGCGTCTCGAAGCGCTGGCGGTCGAGTTGGTCGGCCTTGCGCGCCAGTATCGCGAGAACATCGAATCCGACGCGCGCGACTTTGGGGTAACGATCGCGGACTTGAACAGTTTGAACCGAATGCCCGAGGAACTCCTCTCTCGGGGTCGAACCCAAGCGCGTGAGCGCGGTGCCTCTGGTTGTTGGTTTCCCATCGACGCGCGTCATACGACTGCACTGCTTCGCTTCTGTGATGACGCAAACGTTCGAGCTGAAGTTTCGCGGCGTGCGCTCCGAAGAGGGCTCATGCATCAGGAAGACAACATCGTGCTCGCCGAGCGCATGATCGCTGCCCGGCACGAACTTGCCGAGCTTCTTGGTTACGCGCGCTTCTCGGACTACGCGCGTCGCCACCGAAGCCTCTCGCCCGAAGAAGGTCTCGAGGCGCTCAGTGTCCTGAGTCGGACCGGTCGCTACCCACTGCCGCCGTCGATGACCGGCAGAGCGTTCAAGAGTCCGGATTCGGCTGCGTGGGCGAGCTCATTGAGTGCGCCCCCGGCGATGCTTGAGACGCTCGCGCCCATGCCGGATGCTGCCTATTTGTTCCAGCTCGAACTCGAGCGGGTTCACGGGGTCTCCGAGCAGGAGATCCGCGCGTTCTTCCCGGCGGCGGCCGTGATCGACGCTCTTCTGACGACGGCGACTGAGCTCTTCGGAATCACGTTCGAATGCCCGACGACGTCAACCAAGGCGTGGCATGAGGACGTTCGCGTCCTCGACGTCATGGACGTTGACCGTACGTGCCTGGCCCGCATCTATCTCGACTTGTACGCCCGCAAAGGAAAGCCCGAGGGCGCGCGGACGCGTTGCGCCGTGTTGGGTGAGGAAGCCGAGGTTTCGCAGCCGTCACGTCATGTCTTCTTGCTGGCCGACTTGCCAAGTGAGGCGCCTTCGCTGCTTGGCTACGACGACGTCCTCGGAATCGCGCACGAGTTTGGTCATCTTCTCCACGCGTGTCTTGGCGCTCCGAATCTGATGCCACTCGATGCCTTCTTGACGGCGCGTGATACGCTCGAATTCCCGGCGCGGCTTTTTGAGAAGTGGTGGCTTGATGATCGTACGCTTGCCCGCTTTGCCCGCCATTTCGAGACCGGCGAGGTCATGCCGCCCCGCCTTCGCGCGGCCGTGATCGCCCGTGAGGCGGAGCTCGCGGTTTCCAGGCGAGTCGAAGTGGGTGCGTTGGCCGAAGCTGACCTCTACCTCCACACGATCTATCGCCGAGATGTCGATGGCGATCTGGGCGTCGTCGCCGGGCAGATCAAGGCGCGGCACACACCCACGCTCGACCCGACTGCGGAAGGACGCGGATGGATTGCGAGCGCTGGTCATCCGCACATCTTCTCGAGCCCGATCGGATACGCGGGCACTTACGATGCCTACCTGGAAGCCGAAGCCTTTGCTGAGCTCGCCTTCGCACCGATTCGCGACGTCGGCCCCTTCGATCCGCGGGTTGGCTACGCACTGCGCTCGATGTTCTCTGCTTTGAGTCAGGACGGCGTCCGCAACGTCGTACCTCGATTTCTCGAGCTCTGCCGGGACTTGGAGCCTTCGTCGGAGGCAGACATCCCCGCGACCACGACCACGACCACGACCACGACCACGACCACGACCGAGAGCGCGAACGGGAACGCGACAGCGAACGAAGCCGCAGCCGGGAGCGCGAGTGCAGGGGCCGACAAGGGGGAGCTCAGCGATAGGATGAGCGGGAACGCGCGCAGAGCGCAGTCCTCGCGCGAAGGCGACCCGAGGCGCCGTGGTGAGGTCTATGGTTTCGGCCTGGTGCCCTTCACGGAATAGATTCGCAGCTTGGGGCCGCTACGAGTCGCTACACTGAACACGTGTCGCACGCAGCTTTCCAGGGTTTTGTTCGGACCAAAATACCCAAAGACCCGCCGGCGTTATCGTTTGCACGATGCGTCGCGACCCGTTTTGGATCGCGAGCGGTACGAAAGGATCTAAAACTGTCAGATCTGATGCGTAGCGCGCCACTCGCATCATGCCGTCGAAGGTCACCGTAACGAACAGATCTCCATCGCGGTGTGACATCGCAAGGTGATCCGCCTCTTCGATATGACTTCGACGAATGGGGCCGCCCGTGGATGTCATTGTGAGGAGCGATCCGCTTCGATCCCCGTTTGACCAGCCAGCGACGAACCCCGAACCTGTCCACAACAAGCTTGGATTGTCGGCGGGGACGGTTGGCGACGAAATGAGCGAAGCTTCCTGAGCACTGACGCCATCGCGCCCCACGAGTGCGAAGCCGATGGCGTATCCGTTTTGGTCGGCAGTGAAGCCGTCGTTTTCCGTGGCGACGCCCCATAGCGAGCCGTTGAACGCGATGGCGGGAACACAAAAACAGTCACCCCAGGCCGAGACGGCCGATCCGAAAGCTGTTCGCGTGCCGCGCTCGTCCAGAGGCGCAAACCACGCGCCCTGCTCATAGGGAAAAGGTCCGGTCGAAAATGCCGACCAGGCTGCACCGAAATGATCTCCGGCCCACTGGATGCTCGGTGAAGAATACCACGTTGCATGGGTCGTGACTTCGCGTCGATCGACCTCACCGAGTGAATCGTCGAGGCTGGCCAGAGAGATGGTATTCTCCGAATCCGCCCCTGATCGCCACATCACCCAACGCGTCGAGTCATCGCTGGTGAGCGCGGGCCAGCCTTGGGCGTCGCTCACGCCACCAAGCTGGGCGTACGGGCAGCCCCCGCGTCGTGACCCATCGCCGCATCGGTAAGCGCAGCATCCAGGCTGGTCGCTGCATCAGCAGGTCTTGTGTCGAGGCCGACGGTTGCATCGGAAGATGTCGCGTCCAGTGCCGGTGACGAGTCGGCCGATTCCAAGTCATAACCCAGTCGGACGCAGCCGCCACCCGCAAGCAGCCACAACATGACAAGGCTCGCCGCGAGGTACGCCGGGCGACCAACAAGACTGCGTCGCACTGGACCGATCGGAACCATGCTGTCGCGGCAATACGGTACCAGGTGATGCGGCGCTCGACGATGCTCCCTCTTGTCTTCTTGTGGGTCCTCTTGCCGGCTGCCGCCGCGATCCCTCGATTCGTGGGCTTGGCTCTGACTTCTCCCACCTTCGGATGGTCTAGAACACCGACCCGCTTGATCACCCAGTGATATCGACCGCCAGCTCTGACTGGCTCCTTGTTCTCAACCCGGTGTAGAGCCTCGCCCTGTTGTTTGATGGGGCCAGCGAGCTCGAGAACTTGCTCCCGTGGAAGGGCACACGTGCCACGCGCTTGCCTGCGCACAAAACGTCACGACCTTACAGGCATCAATCGTTGGCTCGACTCGATAAGTGCTAGGGAGCTTGCGTTCGCGGATGCGCTCGCGACTCCGATGAGAGTGCCGACAATATGCCCCTCCGCACGGATCTGATTCCAACGACACCACCTTCAGCATGGACCCCATCGATGTCCGCAGCGCGAGGCACGGCAGCAACGCCAGGCGCGGCAGCAACGATCGCGGGCGCGGCTGGTGCCGCCCGCCGGACGCCGGAGCCGCTCGATAGTTACTCATCGACCCCGTTGCCACGTTCCGCAGAATCCGCATCCGCATCCGCATCTGCAGGAGCGACGTCCGCGTCCACGTTCGTGCGACCGTCAGCCGGATCGGCACCCGCGCGTGCGACGCCTACCCGATCGGGCCCCGTTTTCGGGGGCAATGCTCGACACTTCGAGGGGAAGGCGGTCTTTTCGGGCCCCTACCGCATCAGCCCCCGCGATCTCGAAGACCGCTTCGCCGGGTGTCCCTCCGAACAATACTTCGGAGTCGTCGTCTTCGGCCAGGATGGAGCGACCCGAATCATTCGCGACAACCAGTTCACTCTGCCGAACCTGCCCCATATCGACCCGGAGGCGCGCGGGAAGGTGGGTCTTCATTTGCTGGGCACGAAGGATCTCGGAGTGCCCGAGAGCTACCGCGAGATCGACGATGCGCTGTACCGAGCATACGGTATAGAGCCGCCGGCGACCGAGGACTTCCACAGCGATCCCGCGAACTACCACAAGAAGCGGATCTATGCGTCGATTCACTTCTGGCATCCGGAGCACTGGAAGAGCCCGGACCTCGCTCATCTCGCACGGGTGTCACTTGGCACGGAGTCTAGGCAGACGCACGAGGGCGCCTATCTGGGGCGAGACGAGACCACGAACGCTCCGGCGAATTATCACAGCCATGGATGGAACGCAGACGGCTACCCGTGCCACGTGCTCGTCCACCGGCTTGCTGGCGTAGATTCTGAGACCTTCAACTGGAATGGCTACTGCGTGGACAAGGTCCTGAACCGGGGTGTCAAGTTCCCGCCGGACTATCACAAGGATGTCTACCGGACGCACGATCTCAACACGGCCCTCATGTTCTTCCGCGACTGGGTTCTCGAGGATCGTGGGCACTACCTGCGAAGCGATCCGACCTGGGCGACGTACTGCGCCGAACACAAGAACATCGTGCGCATCGTGCAGGCCAACGTTCCGCAGAATCTCGAGTCGTACGTGGAGGTGTTCGGTCCCGACGACGGGCCCGAGCTCTGGGACGCGATGACCCGACCTGGGGGCGCTTTTGAGCTCAGCCACGGTCTACCGTGGCGAACTGAGTACGAGACTCACTTCGATCCGCTTTGGAAGCTCGAAGGACTTCACGGCTACGATCCTGCGCATCCCGAGATTCCATCAGAAATACGACCGTGGAAGGACCTCAGCGAGTATGAGGCCCATAACAATGCGTGGAACGCGGGACCGGAAGCGTATCAGCGATACTTGGATGAAGGTGGCTTTGCCGGCTCCGGCGAAGCTCGGGGTCTTCCGTATGCATCCGAGTCGTCGTCCGATCTCATGATGGACTTCGTTGAGACCTACGCAAGCTTTGAACAGGCCGGTGGAGTAGAGGCTGCGCTTGCAGCCCTCGCGTTCGAGCCAGAGATCGTTGCGCGTATGCAGATCGATGCGGCGACATTCATGTCGACTGCGCTCCCCATCGCAGCGCAGCTCATCGCGCACGAAGCGCTCGTCGTGAAGAAGGAAGGTGTGAATGGGATGCCGGTGCCGCTCGCGATGTGGGCGAAGGGGGTTCGCGCGGAGCTCGTCAAGGCGATGGGTCTCCAGCCGAGTGATCCGCCGGACGACCCACGGAACGCGGTCATCGAGGCGCTGCTCCAGGGTGTTGGCCACGTCGATGCGGACCCCGGGCCGGGCTTGTCGCGCAGAGACGCCTACGTGCAGCTTCGTCGCACCATCGCCCCGCAGCTCGACGCGGCGCGCGACGTTCGAGGCGGTCCCGGCGCCATCATGAGAAACGCGCCGCCCGCTTTGGCCCTGCGGGCCGTGCAGAACCCGGCGTCGCATCCCACGAGTCCGTTCGTCTCCATTCAGTATGCCTGCACTGTGATTGGTGACGACGAACTCGTTGCTGCGAGCTGATCGACGGTCCGACGGTCTCAGATTCACAACCGCCGTGTGTCCTGGGCCCAGCGCCTGGCTCGCGTGTATGACATCACACGCCGACGTCAGCCGCCCGACGCCAGACCTCAACCGCACGCGCCCCCAACCCACCTAAGCTTGGCGCCTGGTACCTCGACCGACCTCATCGCGAGGCACGCGGACTCTACGAGTAGCCAGTACCCCCGTGCCTTTACGGAAGACACGCAAGCTTGAAACGTTCGCAGCACAACCCGTCTCAAGAAGGGAGATCATGTTGTCAAAGTCGAAAGGGAAGCGCTGTTTGAAGTGGGCGAGCGCCACCGGGCTGGCACTCGTGCTTGGCTGCAGCTCGAAACCCAACACAACCCCCAACCATCAAGATCCTCCCCCCGATGTGCCGCTCGCGAGCAAGGCGACTCGTTCACTCATGAGTCACAACTCGCTCCAAATGAACGGCGTAGACAACGGCCTGTACGTCAACGGCCTGTCGTTCAACGGTGCGACGACGAACGGCTTGTACGTCAACGGCCTGCCGGTCAACGGACTCCCGGTCAACGGACTCCCGCTCAACGGGCTCCCGCTCAATGGACTCTACGTCAACGGCCTGTACGTCAACGGCCTCTATGTCAACGGCAGTCCGCTCACCGACGTTGGCCTCGACGGGCTGTACGTCAACGGGACCGATGCCGCGACCGCCATCAAGATCGCCAGCCCGAACGGCGAGCTGGTCGACCTCAGTAGCAATCAGATCGATGGATTCCAGTCGATGATCTCCCACATGATCTGGTGTGCCGCACCGCAAGGTACGAACGTCTCGATCTTCATGCCAGGCAAGCGACGCGCGACCAACTTCCCCGGCTACCATGGATTGGCGCCCGAGTGGAAGCTGGGCGGTCTTGTGGACGATCCGAACGGCATCGACGGGAGCGAAAAAGTTCGCTGGTGCATGGAGCACTACCGCGCAGCCGACAGCAACAACGATATCTACGAAGGCATCGCGCTCAACGACAAGCAACTTGCTGATCTCGAGGTGCTCCTCAAGTACGCCATCGAATGCGCGCTCAATCCAGGCGACTCGGTCGACATCGAGTTCCCGTCGGGTCCGATCACCTTCCACGGTGCTCTCGGTCTCGCGCCCGGCTGGAAAGACGGCGCGCTCGACAGCGCGGGTCAGCGTGGCGTCTCGGCGTGCCTCGGTGCGCGCACCAATGCGTACGGGACGACCGTTCGCATCTCGCTGCGTCATCCCGACTATCCGGAGCTCTCCGTAAGTGCGGCCGAACGCGAGAACTTCCCCGCCTCCTATGCGATCCTGTACGGGACGCAACCGGGGCAGATCGATCGTCCGGGTTCTTGCGTGAATACCGGATACGGAAACGCATTCTGTACGCTCGAGGAAGTCACGGATGATCCGGATGTTCCAGCTATGCTCCTT
Organism: Deltaproteobacteria bacterium; assembly: GCA_016713425.1. Taxonomy (GTDB): domain Bacteria; phylum Myxococcota; class Kuafuiibacteriia; order Kuafuiibacteriales; family Kuafuiibacteriaceae; genus JADJPE01. The sequence goes on from JADJPE010000005.1 coordinate 2,079,749, forward strand.
TGGCTCGTGGCACCGGATGGCGATCTCCTCGGGCAGGAGCCAGGCAGACCATTCGAACTCCCACTCTGGGACAGCCATATCGCCATGCAACCCATGCAGGACAGTCCCCGCGATCCAATTGGCTTGGTCGGTGTCTGGTATGATGGCGTGCTCGAGCGAGACGGTAATCTCCGTATCCGTTACGGATTCAACGGCTGGCAGAACGTGCAAGAGCTCGGCTTAGACATGTCTAGTAACCGATTCTCTGTGCAAATTCCTTCGTGGGCTCAGACTATGGAATTCGCTCTGCGCAGCGGAGACCGTTGGGACAACAATCGAGGTCGTGACTTCCGTGTTCACGTAAGGCCTTGGGTCCAAGTCCGTGTCGGAGCGGTCATAGATGGCGTCCGTGACGTGTCGCTCACTTATCAAAACGACCGATTCTCCTCCGCGGTTGCCGTTTACGGTCAGGATGGCTGGCGGGATGTTCAGAGCGTGGCGATGGAGGCCCCGTTCTATTTCCCAACACGATACACCGCGGAGACACGATTGCCGGCCCAGGCCAAGACCTTCGATGTCGCCTTCACAAACGGCGACGGCGAATGGGACAACAACAACAACGCTGATTACCACTTCGACCTAGATACACACGTCCTTTGGTAGCTCAGCCGTGAGTTTGGGTTTGGGGGCCTGTCGACGACGTGGATGGCTGAGGCCCCTCTCGAACGGGATCACGCTTGCCATCGCTGACATCTTCATGGCGCTGCCGCCAAAGGAACGTGAAGAGATCCTCAAGGCCCTCGCGCCCAAGATCGGGCTTTGACGTGATCCATCGGTTCTCCGAAGACCTCGATGCTACGATCGATCACCGAGCGCTCCACAGAGAGGATCCGTTCGCGGAGGCGGAGTGCGTCAGCAGACGGGCTGCCAGAAATGGCTCTCCTTTAAGAACTCGAGGAACGTGCGACGTGGAGGCGGACTAGGCTGCGCCTTCTTGTTGGCGACATCGAAGCGGCTGGCGACTCGATTCCACGACAGCGTCACGCGCGTTGTGGCCAGCGACTGATAGATCTCGTAGGTGCGTCTGAGCGCAAGCAGCTCCTTGCGGAGATCGTCCACGGTTTTGATGTGGTGATCGAGCATCGACGCCACCTCCCGCATCCATTCGGGAGAAACGACGCCTTGATTCATGAACGCCTCGAGTACTGCCGGATCGCTCGTGGCATGGACAAGCTTCCACACGAGCTCGAGGGAGTCACGGCGCGTGTTGTCGCGATCGAGCATGTCCACGCAAAGTCCATGCGCGCAGGTTGCCCTGACACCGAACGGCAGCATGCGGAGCAGGAGCACGGTCTTGGTTCCATGACGCGGGATCTCTACGTCGAGAAAGAACCGAGCTTCGTCGGAAGCAGGAGGTTTCGCGCCGAAGGTGGCAAGGCCAACGCCCATTGGCAAGATGCTCGAGAGCGGAACGCTGGCGGACAGGCCAATGGCTTGCTCGCAGGTCCATTCCTCTCTTTTCAGCATCACATGTGCGCCCGAAGTTCTTCGGTATGCGCCGACGGTTACCGAGCATCCGCAGCCACAGGTTGGATATGAACCTTCGACGTGAAGGTACCCGTTTTTCGGCTCTTCGACGAGCTTGTGGTCGGGCCCCGGCTCGACCAATCCATAGCATTCGCCCGCGAAGTTGCGCAGACGCTTCAGCGGAGCGCTGGGAGGCGGGGCAGGGGCCGCGGACACGACGGTCAAGGATAGGAGGAGTAGGGGAGTCTGGAGCACGATGACGAGCATATGTCCTCGCGAAGCCAGAAGAAAGATCTGGCGGCCGCCTCCACGTCGCCGGATCGACTCACGAAGGGGGCGCCATCACATCGGCCAACGCCTGCGACTCGACGGTCAACCTGTGCTCAGCGTGGTAGGGGCGTGACGTGGATACAGGCTTAGATCGCGCGCAATGCGGGACACGCACACGCGCAGGCCAAGGCAAGACCGACACAAGTGCTGACGCGATGGAGAGGTGTCGCCCCGCTGACCATGGACCTTGCTCTCTTCGGATGCCTTCAGCTTGGAGTGAGCACCGCAAGTTCGCACCACCGCCGTTCGCACCACCGCTCAGCCGGAGGTCGCAGAGACGAGGCTCGAGCACGGGAGCATCCGCAGCGGCGGAACGCAAGGCCAGGAGGCCGCTGCTCCCCCGCAGCACTCGACGTATTCGTCCGCAAGCAGTTCGCCGAGTAGCGCGCCGCAGCTGAAGGCTCTCGCGTTCACTTCGAGCGGTCATAGCGGAACGGACCTGCAGCGCCCAGGTGGCATCCACGGCACAGTTACGCGGCGGCATCGAGCTCGTTGGGGACGAAGCCGCGCTTGCGAGTCTCGGCCAACGTCGGCATGAGCTTGTCCGTCAGCGCAGCGAGGAAGTCCGAAATTCGACGAAGACACGAACAAACGAGCGCGGTTGCTGAGGCCTTCCGTGACGGCATGAAACGGGCTCATGGCGCGTTGTGCGCGCGCAAGCGGTTTCGGAATACAAACCGAGTCTTCGCGAGCGAAGAAGAGGGTCCCCGTTTCGTCGAATGCCCAGCCCCAACGAATCGAGACCTTCTCTCGTTGGCCCAAAGCGTTTTCAAGAAGATGGAGAAATTTCTCGCGAAGAGCGGCCAGGGTGGGATCGTTCTATCACCGGTTCTTCAGCTCGCCCTCGATCTCTGATTGACTCCACAAACCAACCCAAGGTCCAAAGCTCCCGGGCTCGGCGCTTCTTGTCCGCCCGGTCGCACGCCTCGTCCGCTGGGGGAGACGTACGTCTGAACGCTGCCCGCAGGCTACGGAACTCAACGGCAGTCCCGTCTTGTGCCGTTCCAAACCGGCCAGACTGCGCGCAACATGCGACGCGTCGCACGCCTGCGTCGGTTCTCCGACTGCCTCCTCCTGAAGGACTCGAGCTACAAAGAGCTGCTCTGGTTCCACGAAGTGCGAGGCGCAGTCCTGGACTACGGATATCAGGCGGGGCCGAATTCGTGGCAAGCCCGCCCGAAGGATGTTTCCGAGGTCTCCGACGTGTGGTCGCTGGGGCTGATGAGCTTTCATCCGTCGGGCTACGTCCGCGAGGCGGCGATATATCGAGGCTGAGCTGGGACGCTGGAGATAGACGTGACGGTCGGGCTTCGCCCCGAAGCCGAAGGCGCCTGACCACCAGCGGACGAACAGATCGACCGCGGCGAAGAGATGGTCCGCGCCCCGGACGGGACGGGTGGACCGATGGACTCGTGGGGACCGGTGGACTGGTGGACCGGTTGGGGATCAAGGTTCGAATGAAAGCTGCGGGGGATCGGATCGTGCGTGCCTCGATGATGTCGCATCGGATTCGGGTGCCGTTGGATGTCGTGGGACCCAATCACCCCTCCCATGGGTCGTAGACATCCGCCGCAGCTCCAACGCCGCTCGCCATCGATGTCATAAACGCGAACCAGGCGCTGAGCCGAGGACAGACGGTGGTCGTGAAGCTGAGGTCTGATGTTCTCGATCGGCGGTTTTCTGAATTGCCGGGCGAGCCCGACGGCGCGGGGCCATGGGTGGCGGTCGAATCGCTACGAGAGGCCACCATCAGGGAGGTCGTGTTGGCCAGAGCTCTGCCAAGGCTTCAGCTTGTCTGAAGACCCCTGTGAACGCATGTTTCGCGCATCGGCGGCGGTCAGCCACGGCCGTTCCCGGATCTTTCCGATGTCCACTCGGCCGTCAGGGCCGATCTCCCACGACCCAGACGGAATGATGCCGAGCTCATCGGACGTGGGCGTGCGGCTTCTGACCTCGGTGTCGAGAGCGATCCGGATCATCTCGACGGTCGCGGGGGCGGCATATCCGAGGTACTCGATGGCCGCGCGCCAGGCGTCGACACCCAGACTTCGACAACGACGCGTCAGGCCTTCGGCGGTCAGCGCGCCGCCGGTGTTTGCCCCTGTATCCGGGCTTGCCTGCGTCGGGGCGTCATCGGTCTCCGCGCCGGCATGCAGAAGGTCAAGCCGCAGCTCCAGCTCCTCCAGCGAAAGACGAGCTGGCTTTGCAATCAGGCCCAGCAGTGCATACTCCAAAGCATTGCCCTCGATCATCCCGAGGCGCGCCCAGATCCGCGTCAAACGCTGAACGTTGTCGCGTGCGGCTTTCGCGCGTGGCGTGTCTTCCGCCTGTGGCGCTCGCTCGAAGCCCTCCTTCAGAGCGCACTCGATGTCGTCTTCCTCAGCGTCGGTAAGAAGCGCCAAGAGTACAATCGCGGCCGGATCATACCATGCGCGAAGGCACTTCGTCAGAAAGGCTCGAAAGGCCGCCCTATGGTTGCCGAAGTCTTCGACCGTGACCGGCGCGCGCGCACCCGCGATGCGTTCGGCGCCGAGCGGGCCGAGCAGCTCGTCGAATTGAAAACGATCTTGCGGTCGCTGTCCGTCTTCGACACCCATGAGCTGCCTCGCGGCAGCGGCCCGACGACCACCCGCCTCGGGACCCGAAGACGAAAGAGCTTCACCCAGAAGCCCTCGAATCTTCGAGGCCACCGCCGCCGAGCGGTCGATGACCAGGTCGCGGGGAAACAAGGGATGTTCGACGAGTGAGAGAGTGTTCCCGTCCGCGCACGTCACGCGCACGGAATTCGGGTCGACGTGCGCCGCCTGAGCACACCGCAGCAGCGCGGGCAAGACACGAACACAGAGCTCCGGCACATCGTCGTAGCAGGGGACCGGCTCGGCGAGCAGCGCTCGTATCCGGGCAGACGGATGATCGGACGCTTCTTCCCAGTCCACCTTCACGCGGGTCGACTGACGCAGCACCAGGTTCTGGTGCTGCGTCAGGGCGTTCGGGGATCCATCATCGCGCATGCTTGACTCTTGGACCCAGTCAGGCACGTTCTGCCGATACGCCACCGGACCTCCGAGCTCAGCGCAGCGCGCCGCGACATCGAGCAGGCGTGGCCACCAACCGTCACGGACGGGAACGATCTTTGGAAAGACCTCCGTAAGCGCCAAATCGGGTCCCAGCGCCCACTGATCGCGCGCACGACGAACCAGCGTCGGAATGGCTCGACGCTTCAGCGTATCGTCTGAGCTGAGAAAGACCGCCGGGTCGATGGACTCGAGGAAGAGGGCCGCGAAAAGACTCCCCGCGTGGTTCGTGTACCCGTCGGTTCCACCGCCATAGCGATCGAAGGTCTGCTCCCCCAGCGGCTGGGCGGCCCGTGCGAAATCGACGGGAGTCCACGGTCGACGCCGCGCGATCGCGTCCGGGCCCAGTGCCGTTCCGCAAAGCGGGGAAAGAGCGGGGCCCGCGCCCCTCTGGTCGACGATGATGTGGCCACGAAGTCCACTCGTCCGGTTGTACGCTTGCCGAACCAAACCATGCGAGAAGTCCGTGATGTGGACTTGGCCGTCGCGAATGCTTCCCTTGACGTGGAGGCCCGTTGTATTCGTCTCTCTGACTTCGACCGCCTTCTGTCCTCTCTCCTCCCAGGCGGCACCCGTCATCGCGCGCTCAATCGACGGCTCGAGCTCGAACGAGCCATCGGGTCGCACCCAGCCTTCGATGCTGCCCAGCTCCAGCGGTGCGCCAAACTGAGCGCGTAGTGGTCCGAAATTCTGCGCCTCGGGGGACGGGGATAGTCGCACTCGAATGCGCGTGCCTCCGCTGGGCTCGTCCCAGAGCTCGACCGCAAGGATCGCTTGCGAAGGCCTCGGGTCCACCTGTGTTCTCGGGGGTATGACTCCAGGAATGTCGCCCGATCGATTCTGATGTGCCGGAACGGCGCTCACCATTTGCGGCGCAACCCCAGCATCGATGACGGGCACCCGAACATGGGCTGCAAGAACATTCAGACGATTCGGGTCACGGCCCAAGCCACGCGGCAGGCCGATCCGCCAAGCAGAGGTTCCCGATACCACCGCCGCAAGCGCTTTCTCGGCCGACGCAAGCGCCTCGAACGCGTGCCCCCGATCCGGCGCGGCATCATCGAGCGTTCGGGTGCGGGCGGCTCGGACCAGGGCGTCCGCGTCCCCAAATGCCCTGAGACGCTCGGCCATGGCTGCCGCGATCTGCGCGGCCGTGGCCGCATGCGGCTGCGACTTCGGTGTCGTGATAGACGCTGGGGCGTGGGCTTGCGCGATCGCCACGAAACGCCCGCCCCTGCTGACCGGATCGTAGCCATCACCGTTGAGGTCGCGTCGACGCGACGTCGACGCGCGAAAAGCAGGTGGAGCGGGCGTCCTGACGGCAGGCTGATCAGTGGGCAGACTCGGTTTCCGGGTTCTCGGAGTCTTCACCAATGGGTTGTCGGCCCTCGACGCCCACCCGATGCGAGATTCGAGCTCTGGCCGATCGCGGAACCAACCACCTGCACCGCGAATGGGCGGCGACCTGAGACAGATTCGGGTACCCGACGAGGAGGGCGCCTGCCCTGAGTGTGGTGCCGACCGCTGCACGATGGGCCACAAACGCGCGCTCGTCATCGAGTACAGGCGCCCCCGAAGCTGGAGGTCATCGAGTACCTTCGGGAGAAGCTCGTGCGTCGTCCGTGCGAGAGAGAAATCGCGGTGGCGCCGGCCCGCGAAAGAGCGCGTCATCGAGCGTGCCCTGCCTGGTCCGGAGATGCTCTCGGCGCTGGTGGTCAAACAAGACGGTCGATGGTCTCCCGCTTTGGGAGAGCTTCGCGCGCCGGATCCTCGAGCCCATCATCAAGATGGCTTCAAGCCCATGTGCTCATCTCCGTTTGGTCAGAACCCACCACCCAGAAGGTCACTCGCAAGTCATCAACCGCCGATATGGGGCATGGGGCAGAGATCGCCTATCACGCAACAGCGACGAGTTCCTGACGATACACACACAATCCAGCGCGGTTCGTGGCAGCTGCCTCGGTTTCGTGGGCTCGGCACATTCCTGACCAGTCGGTCGGCACCACTGATCGAAGCGCAGATCTCGATCCCAGAGCCCGAGCTCCAACATGTCGTGGCCGAGCTCTGCGAACGCTACGAGGCCGGCCTCCACAGGAAGCCGCGTCCAGCGCCTCCTGACCATTCCGGCAACACGCGCGTTCGTCGACGATGCGCTCCATCCCGTGATTCAGGCCACCAATCCCGAGCAACCCGGAGAGCGCCCCCAACACGAGGCCGAGAACGACGAAGAAAGCCGGCGTATCGAACAGCATCAGCCTCACACGCCGAAGAGCATCTTCGCGCCGATCGGGCTGGTCGAGGAGCACCTTCACATGCTCGGGCTCAAGGTCGTCGACAGGCCGTGCCAAGGCGCGCTTCGCACGCACCGTCAGGAACTGCCGGTACTGCGGCATGCGCCGGCTCTTCCGTGCAAAGGGGAGGGCGATCAATCCCCCTGCCCGCGGGTTCGGCCGATCAGCTACGTATCGTCGGCACTACGTCGCCACCATTGGTCGGACTTGAACTCTTCGGGGATGTCTTGGTTCCATGGGTCGTCGTAGCTCATTGCGGCCAAGGTCTCGAACCAGAGCTCTCGTTTGGACGGCGGGAGCTTGAGACCGCACCACGGGCAGAAAGCGATATCGATCTTTGAAGGGCCACCATCCCGGATCGGAATGCCGTACTCGTCGAACTTGTCGCTGTAGACGAGGATGTAATCGGGGCACTCCCAGGGATCGTCATGCTGCGAGCACTTGTATGTAGCGTGGTAAGCTACGTGTACGCAGGGGAACTTTTCAGGATCGGCACCGCGATCGCGAACCTGCTGCTCTTGGTACCAATCACTGCATTCGTCACACGCGTGAAGATGGTCGTTCCAGTCGCTGCGCCTCACGTCGTTAGCCCTGATTGAGGCACCAAGCATTTCGCGATAGCTCGTTCGGAAGGCGTCGCAGTTCATGGCCATTCGCTCCGCCCATAGTCGCCGATGGCGTGACCGTTCGGCGGTGCATCTTCCAAGCAGGTGTGCCGCATCGTACGCGTACACCAGACCGGAGACAAACACCTCGGGTAGGACTTGGACCGACGAATCCTGATATATCCAATCAAAGACTTTTGCTGTACCAACTGTCCTTGAGGCCGTTGTTTCGGCCACGAAACGAGGTCAAGGTGCTGCATCCAACGTACGAAATTTCCGACCGTTGATCTCTTCGACTGGCGCTTTGTCCGCGTCGTTGTCCTTTTCATCGTCGTATTCGGTCTTTCCAGTTTGCACTTCGCATTCCGACCGCAAGTTGGACCGTGGGTGAACTCGGTCCTGAATGTTCGCGTTGCCGGAGCGCTTATCAACGTCGTCGTGCCTGCTGCTGAAGTGCGCATCGAAGGAAGCCGCCTTGGAAATACAGAGGCGATGATTCAAGTCGCGCAAGGTTGCGAAGGCATCGACGTGATCATCCTGGTGGTGGGCGCCATATTGCTGACGCCGATGACGATGCCACGAAAGATTCTTGGGGCGTTTTTTGGAGGGTTGCTCATCTATGCACTCAACGTTGTCCGAATCTCGGGTCTTTGGTGCACCCTGCGATATTGGCCCTCGGCGTTTGACACCATGCACTTCTTGGTTGGGCAGACGGTCATTGTAGTTGCCGGACTCGGCTTTTATGCAGCGTGGGTTTTTGTTCCTGAGCGCGAGACCGCTTCGGCGGAGCGTACAAAGAAAGGAAAGTTTGCGTGATAAGAGTGGACTCTTCTAGTCGATCAATTTTGCATCGAATCTCGTTCTTCATTGGGGTCGCGTTAGCCGGCACCCCTCTCCCGTCAGCCGTCGCCGCAACGGACAGCTTCACGAGTCCGGGCGCGGATACCTGGACTGTTCCCACAGGCGTTACGTCCGTGACCGTCGTCGTAACGGGTGCGGGAGGCGCGGGAAGCAGCTATGGCCCGAGTTCCCCCAGCGCGGGCGGAGGCGGAGCTCAGGTCACCAAGGTCATAACCACGGCTGGTGGCGAGGTGCTGTCGCTCTTCGTAGGCGGCGGCGCGGCGTCGCCGCTTCGCATGCAGGTGGCGGAGGCGGATCGACTCAAGTGACAGGCACGCTTCCTGGAGGACCGCTGCTGATCATCGCCGGTGGCGGCGGCGGTGCGGGCGACGGTGCGGCTGGCGGCGCGGGCGGCTTCGGCGGCGCGGCAGCCGGTGGCGCGGGCGGCGGCGGTGCCGCGGGTGGCGCCGGTGGTTCCGGTGGAACCGGGGGTGCTGGGGGTACCGACGTCGCGGGAAATGGGGCCGCCGGTGGCGATGGCCAGGGCGGGGCTGGTGGAACCGCGGCCTTCGGAGGCACGGCGGGTTCGGGTAGCGGCTCTGGCACGGGCGGTGCGCCCTTTTCGACGGGCGGCGGCGGCGGCGGCGGCTACGGCGGCGGCGGTGGCGGCACCGACCCTGGTGGGTTTTCAGGCGGAGGCGGGGGTGCTGGCGGAAGCACCGGCGGCGACAGCTATGCGACAGCAAGCAACGGAGGTACTCCCTTCGCAAGTGGCAGCAACGGATCTGTTTCGTTCACCTATACGACTGCGCCGAGCATCAACGTGAGTCCGTCGTCGAAGAGCTACGGCAGCGTCACCATCGGCGACACCGCGAGCCAGACCTTCACGATCAGCAACAGCGGCAACGGAAGTCTCGTGGTGAGCGGCATTTCGGTTTCGGGAGGGGATAGCACCCTGTTTTCGGTGACCGTCACGGGAGGAACTTGCAGCTCATTGACGCCGACCGTTGTGGCAAGCGGAAGCTGCACGTTTGTGGCGCGATTCACGCCGGATACTGCGGGTGCGAAGAGCACGACGCTAAGTATTGCCTCCAACGATGCCGGCTCGCCGACCACGATCGCGCTCACGGGTACCGGCGTAGAGAACGTTCCGACAGTTTCAGAATGGGTCCTCATATTGATGACTTTGGTGATGGCTGGCATGATGTTTAAGGCGCTCCGAGCGCGCGCCGGATCGAAGGCAACTCCGGCTTGAGGATCCGCGGATACGACGGGCGCACGCTGCTCGTGCGCCTCTTTGTCTCCTACTTCATTGCAGCGATAGGCTGCCATTTGGCCTCGGACTGGATTGCTCGGGGCATGAAGCCTGCCTTCTCGCAGGGGATTCGGCTCGCGCCCGGAGATCTCGAACTCAAGTCCATGCGCATTTCGGACGGCAAGCTGCACGCACGAATCGGTGTCCGCTGGACGCATCAAGAGGACGGAGGTGTTATTCGCGATACCGCGACCATAACCAAGAAGACGGCGGTCTATCTCGTCGTTCCGACCCTGGTCTTCGCGGTCATCTTCTCTTTGTGGGGCGTGTCGTTCGTCGAAAGAGCGATTGCATTCGGACTTGGAGCAATCGCCACCGTCTTCGTGCAGATGTTCGATCTTCCGTGGTTGTTCGCATCGGCGATCGCAGGCAAGACACCCCCTGGTGTCGCGACCTCGACTGGATGGATGGATAGCTGGGTGTTCTTCCTGGAGAACGGAGGACGACAGCTCATAGCCCTCGTCGCGGCTGGGTGTTCGCTTTGGGCGGCTGCACAGCTTAGCCAGTGGCTTCAATATCGTGCGGCCGAGAAGCAACGTCGTGTCGAGCGGCTGGACAGGCGAAAAGCCAATCGGCAACGGGCCAGACGTGCCGCCTTCGGCACTCCGGCGAGCCCGAAGCAGGAGACCTAGAACAGCGTCAGCAGATTCCCCATTCGATGGACAAATTCCGAGTTCAGCTCGGCGACGCACTTCACCCCCAACGTACTCGTCCTGGCTTCGCGAGTTCGGAGCGCGAACTCTGCGCCTACACGGCGGTGAAGGCAGGGAATGACTAGGTCTTCGCTAGAAATCAGTGATCCAGGTGACGAGAAGCTCTGGTACACCAGGGCAATGAAGCCGATTCTCAACCGCCTCCAGATGACGACCCTCGATCGGCGCGCGATCGATGAGATTGGCATCCCGACGGCTGTTCTCATGGAGCGAGCCGGGTACGCGGTTGCGCGGGCGATGCGCGCATTGCTCCGTCGACAAGAGCCGTCGATGCGCACGGCGCTGTCGGTCTGCGGTCTCGGGAACAACGGCGCCGACGCGGTCGTGGCGGCGCGCTATCTTCATGGGTGGCGGGTTCCGGTCGAGATCCTTGTCGTCGGCGCTCGCGGCGACGCGAAACCAGAGCTCGAGGCACAGGTTGCGATCGCGGAACGTCTCGGGATTGGCGTTGTCTTTCTCGACAACACCGAGGCCGCCGGTCCTCGACTCGAGGCGGCGTTGGTTCGTCGCAACGCGATCGTCGATGGTCTCTTCGGCACTGGCCTGTCGAGGCCGCTCGCTGGCTTGGTACGCGATGTTGTGGTGCGGCTTGCCGCGCTCGGCCGACCGACTGTGTCGGTCGACATCCCGTCGGGCGTCGATGCGGATACGGGCCAGGAGCTGGGGGCATCGATCCGCGCTGATACGACGGTATCGTTTCAGTTTCCGAAACTTGGTCACGTCTTGTTTCCTGGGCGCGCGCGCGCGGGTCGCTTGGTCGTGGCGGACATCGGTCTGCCGCCTTCGCTGCTTGCGCCCGTTCTTGGCGAATCGAGCGGCCGGGTCGCGCATCGACTCGACCACGAAGCGGTATCCGACGCTTTCCCAACGCGGTCGGCCGATGTCCACAAAGGCACCTTTGGTCACCTGCTGATCGCGGCTGGCACGGCCTATCGACCAGGAGCCGCGTTGCTCGTGGGTCGCGCCGCCCTCCGATCCGGCGTGGGTTTGGCGACCCTCGCAAGCGACCTTGCGACCATCCAAAGCGTGGCGCCTGCACTCGATGAGTTGATGGGGCTACCGATTTCGGGCGATGGCTATGAGGCGAAGGCGGCGATGCTGAGCGATGCGCTGCGGGTGCGATCGGCGCTCGCGATCGGGCCGTCGCTCGAACCTACGCCCGAGACGGCTGAAGTGGTGCGGCGGGTGCTCGAAACGTGCGCGGAGGTGCCTGCCGTGGTCGACGCCGGAGCGCTTGCCGCGCTCAGCGCTGTGAGCGCGGGGGGGCCTCGGGGCCTCCGGTGGCTGCGCGATCGCGCGGGCGATACATTGATGACACCGCACCCCGGCGAGATGGCTCGGCTCATGGGGATCTCGGTGGCTGAGGTTCAGAAGGACCGAGTCGAGATCGCGCGTCGGCTGGCCGGCGAAACAGGGAGTCAGGTTGTCCTTAAGGGGGCCTCCACCGTCGTCGCGTCCCCTTCGGGGTTGGTCTTCGTCTCGCTCGCTGGCAATCCAGGTATGGCCACGGGTGGATCGGGGGATGTGCTTACGGGCGTTCTCGGGGCGCTCCTGGCGCGCGGCGTGAGCGGCGCGCTGGCCGCGCGGGCCGGCGTTTGGCTTCACGCGTGCGCGGGCGATCTTGCGGCCCAGGCATTCGGGCCAGGCCTCATTGCGAGCGACATCATTGGGTACTTGCCTAAGGCCCTGCAACTCGTGGCAAAAGAGGAACGTGGTCGCGGTCAGGACGGCGGAGTTGGTCTTTCAAACGGCATCGGCGCCTGATACGCAGCGCGTTGCCGCAAAGCTCGCGCGGGCGATGGCCCGGATTTGGGCCGAAACCAAGCCCACCCCTCGTCTTGTCGTGGGGCTCGTTGGCGAGCTCGGCGCCGGTAAGACGACGTTCGTCCAGGGGTTCATCAGCGCGCTGCGCAATGGGGGGCAGGTGCGCGTGACGTCGCCGACGTTTGCGCTCGTCCACCAGTATCCGACGTCCCCGCCGGTCCACCATTTCGACTTGTATCGGTTGTCTGGGGCGGACGCGCTCGACGAGATCGGTTTCCACGGGGACGCCTTTGCCGACGGAATCACCCTGGTGGAGTGGATTCGGCAGATCCCAGACGCGATCCCGGACTCTTGGATCGAGATTGAGATATGTCTTGCCCCAATGCCCACGGGCGCGCGACAACTTCGACTCCGTGCGCACGGCGAGCCGGCAACGGCTGTGCTCGAGTGCATGGGATGAGGCCCTTCTCGCTGACGGTCGAAGCGCTGAGCGAACATCCTTCGTGTCTAGGTTACCCTTTGCCTCTCGGAGAGGACGATGAAGCATGGGGTCGTCTCCTTCCGTCGACGCACGCAGGAAACAGTGATGACTCGGCTGTAAAGAAAGGGTAGGGCCAGAGGGCGAAGAAACCGTGATGGATAACGAAGCACAAGCAGTGGAGGCGATGTCGATGAGCTCGAAATCCTCCACCTCCGAAGAGACCACTCCGCGCCAGCCCGCAAGCGGCGCGCCCGTGCCGACGCCGGCGCAAGCACCCGAGGCTCTTGCCACGGCTCCGGGCAGCCAGCCGGAGGGTGAGGGCGCTGAGGCAACAAAGAAGGCCGCCTCGCCCGGCAACGGTGCACGCAAGCCGCCTCTGCAAGCGGCGGGCGCGCCATCAGCTTCAGCGTCGACTGAAGAAGGCCACGCCGACCCCGAAGCCGGCGCGGAGAGTGAAGGTGCAGCGGGCGTCGAGAGCGAGGGCGGAATGTCGTTCGCTGAGATGTTCGAGCTCGCGGAGAAGCAGTCTTCCGACCGCAAGAAGAAATGGGCGAAGGACTTGGGCTCGGAGATCGTGCCCGGCAAGGTCGTGTACGCGAAGGTTGTCGGCATTTCGAACGACTCCGTCTTCGTGGACGTGGGTGCAAAGTCCGAGGGCGTCATTGCGAAGGCCGAGCTGGTCGATGAGAACGGCGAAATCGCGGTGAAAGAAGGCGACTCCATCGAGGCGCGCGTCCGGAAGATCGAGGCAGGCACCGTTCATTTGAGCAAAGTGCTTCCGCATCAGAGCCTCAAGAATCGAGAGCTCTTGCGAGAGTCTCATCGCACCGGCATTCCCGTGAAGGGTCGTGTCAACACGCAGAACAAGGGCGGCTTCGACATCGAGATCTCCGGTTTCCGAGCGTTCTGTCCCGCGTCTCAGATCGACGTTCGTCCTGGCAAAGTCGAGGAGTACGTTGGCCATACGTTCTTGTTCAAGGTTGTCGAGTACAAGGATGGCGGTCGGAACATCGTCGTTTCGCGCCGAGTGCTCTTGGCCGAGGAGAATCGGCGCAAGGCTGACGAAGCGATGAAGTCGATCGAGGTCGACAAGACGGTTCGCGGCAAGGTGACTGGCCTGAAGGATTACGGTGCATTCATCGATCTCGGCGGCATCGAAGGGCTCGTGCATCTCTCCGAGATCGGTCATGCGCACATCGTGAAGCCCGGCGACGCGCTCAAGGTGGGCGACGAGGTCGAGGCCAAGGTGCTGAAGATCGAAGAGGGCAAAGGCACTCAGCGTAAGATCAGCCTTTCGATCAAGGCGCTCCAGGCCGATCCGTGGTCGGCGGCTGAATCGACGATCCGCGAGGGCCAGAAGGTTACGGGCAAGGTTCAGCGCATTCAGGCGTTCGGCGCTTTTGTCGAGCTGATGCCGGGTGTCGACGGCCTCATTCACATCTCGAACATGACGTCGGGCCAGCGCATCCGCGATCCGCGCGACGTCGTCAAGGAAGGCGATGAGGTCGAGGCCACGGTCATCTCGACCGATTGGGGTAAGCGGCGCATCGGCTTGTCGCTCGTGAAGAGCAAGCAAGAACTGGCGAACGAGCTGGGGTCGGGCCAGGTTCTTGAAGGGGTGGTGGATCGAATCGAGAGCTTTGGCATCTTCGTGAAGCTTCCCACCGGGGCGCGCGGGCTTGTTCCGGCGGCCGAAACGGGCACTCAGCGTGGCGCCGATCTCAAGAAGGAATTTGCGCCGGGCACGAAGGTCAAGGTTCTCGTGGTCGATTCCGACACCAAGTCGGGCAAGATCCGGCTGTCCATTCGGGCGGCGGCGGAAGCCGAGGAGCGAGCCGAGTACGCGGGCTATATCACGAACGATCGAGCGAAGGGCTCGGGGCTGGGCACGCTCGGGGATCTCTTTGGGTCCGCGCTGTCGGCCAAGGTCAAACGCAGCTAGCAGTCTTCGGAGTTGCCCAAGGCGGTCCGATCACTCAGATTGTCGGTCATGCGGTTCAGTCGTTTTCGGGTCGTCAGCGGTCTGTTGTTCCTCTCACTTTTTGCCCTGGGTGCGGACGGGGGCGGTGGATGCGACTGCAACCTGTGCGACGATTTTCAGGGCACAGTTCGCAAACAGCAGCTCGTGCAGTCGAGCAGCAACACGATCTCGACGATCGTGCAGGTCGATCCGAACGAAAACGACGACGTTAAGAACAATCGATCGAAGATACGCAACGGGAATGTCTCAAAGATCGTGCTTCAGGTCGTGAGTCTTGGCGGGTCGAATCAGGCGACAACGATTCGCGGTGCGATCCAAGTCCGCCCGGTCGGCAGTGGCGAGAGTGGTTGGATCACCATCGTGTCTGATTGGAGTGAGGTGCCGCTTTTGACGGGCAACCAGTACACGCTCCATCTGGACCAGACACAGCTTCAGGCCTTCAATCAGCTTGTCTTCGCGGCGGACGCCGGTGCGCTCGAGCTTCGCATCGAGGGTGAGACGGACAATCAGCCGGTCGAGTTCACGTTCGAGATTGCCGTGGAGCTGGAGTTCCAGGGTTGCGTCTAGCGACATGACCGAAATCGATGGTGCAAGAGGCTCGCGGCCGGCCCCGCGCGAACGCGAAGACGAAGAAGAAGCCGAAGCAGAGGTCGAATCCGAAGCCCGTATCGGATCTGCAATAGACGTTGCGCCTGCGTTCCGGCGCTCGAGACCATCGGTGCACGCGCGCCATCGCCATCATGAAGAGGCTGACGCCGAAGAGGTCGAATCCGAAGAGGACGACTCCGGTTCCTCGAGTTCTTCGAGTTCATCGGGCTCGGCGTCGAGCAGCGTCGTGGTCGATGTGACGCCGTCGCTCGGGTCTTTGCCCGCCTTGGTGAGCCGGCCGTCGGTGCCAGCGCTGCTAGCGCGCGATGGCGTGCGGACACCGCTTCTCGAGCGGTTTCTTGCCGAGATGGGGCGTTATCCGCTCCTCTCGCGCGAAGAAGAAGACGAGCTTACGATGCGCTATTATCGTGAGAAAGACACGGTCGCGGCGCGGAAGCTCGTTGTTCACAATCTTCGCCTCGTCGTGAAGATGGCCTACAAGTATCGGCGCGCCTGGGCGAGCGTCCTCGATCTCATTCAGGAGGGGAACGTGGGGCTTGTCGAGGCCGTGCGCCGTTTCGATCCCTTCAAGGGGGCCAAGTTTTCGACGTACGCTACGTTTTGGATCCGCGCGTACATGCTTCGTTACCTGCTCGAGCATTCGCGTATGGTGCGGATCTCGGGAACTCGCGTCGGGCGTAAGTTGTTTTTTCAGCTCTCGAGGGAGCGCGAGCGACTGCGAGCCCTAGGGGTTGAACCGGGCCCCAAGCTGCTCGCGGAGCGACTCGGTGTCGATGAGGCGGCGCTCGAAGATGTTGTTCGGCACATGGACCAGGCCGAGGTCCGTCTCGATGCGCCGGTGTTTGCGGACGAGGGTTCGAGCGCGACGATCCTGGATGGGCTTGCGAACGATGTCGTGAGTCCCGAAGCGGCGGCTTATCGGGCGGAGATGGAAGGCGAAGTTGGTGCGGCGCTCGAGAGCTTTGCCGCAACGCTCACCGATCCCCGCGAGAAGGCGGCCTGGGCCGAGCACTTGATGGCCGAGGATGCCGTGTCGCTCTCCGATCTTGGCGCGCGATTTGGCGTCACGAAGCAGCGCATGGGTCAGATCGTGAATGGAATTCGGAAGCGGCTCAAGGCGCATCTCATCCAGCGACTCGGACCTGGGGTCGAGCTTGGCTTCAGCCTCGACCTGGATTGATGTGACCTGACCCGCGTCACCTGACCAAGAGATCAGGGCTGATGGGCCATGCCGACCGACGACCAACCCTCAAAGCGTGCCATCTCTCGGCCGAGAGCGCGGAGATCTGGGCTCACTCCTTGGGGTGCGTTAGCCTGCCCGGCGTGACAACGCCGCTCATCATTCGCGCGCTCGACGAGAACGACGACGACGCCCGGTGGGACGACTTCGTTCGCACGCATCCCGAGGGGACTTTCTTTCATCTCTTGGGTTGGCGGCGTGTCATTGCACGAACGTATGGGCGTCGAGCTCATTATCTCTACGCGGAGAGCGAAGGCCAGGTTGAGGGGGTGCTGCCGCTCTTTGACTCGGGCGACCGCCCGTTTTCCCGCTCGCTCGTCTCGGTCCCCGTGGGTGTTTCGGGCGGCATCTTGGCGAACGATGATGCTGCGGCCACGCTTCTTCGTGGCGCGGCGCGCGCGTTGGCGGAACGTGAACGCATCCGCTGCGTCGAGTACAAGTCGGAGCGCGCTTTGTTCCCCGAGATGGCGACCAAGGCCGACCTCTATGTCACGTTTCGCGAGACATTGATCGGGGATCGCGAGAAGCAGCTCGCCAAGATTCCACGGAAATCGCGGGCCGTGATCCGCGCGGCCGAGCGAAGTCATCTCCGCGCGGATTTCAACCGCGATGATCTCGAGGCCTTCCTCGACATCTACGCGCTCTCACTGCGAAACCTTGGAACGCCGATGTTTCCGCGTGCGTTGTTCGAGCAGTCGCTCCAGGTGTTTCCGGGCGCGTGCGACTTCCTCTCGATTCGCCATGCAGGTCGTATCGTTGGGGTCGTGATGAACTACTACTTCCGCGATGTGATGCTGCCGTTCTACGCGGGTGTGCTCCCCGAGGCGCGCGACTTGGGGGTCAACAACTACGTTTACTGGGTGATGCTCGAACGCGGCTACGATCGAGGTTTTCGGACATTCGACTTCGGCCGCAGCAAGGTCGGCACCGGTGCCTATCACTTCAAGCGACACTTCGGCATGCGGGAGGAGCCGTTGGCCTATCAGTACGATCTTCTCGATGGTGCGGAGATGCCCAACATGAATCCGACCAACCCGCGGTACGAAAAGGCCATCAAGACTTGGCAGAGACTGCCGATCGCGGCCACCAAGCTCGTCGGACCTTGGATTTCACGGCGAATTCCGTAACTCGCTGGAACTGTGCTCGCTCGAATCGCCCGGAACACCGACGACGAATCCTTGGTCGGATGGTCACACAGGCGGTGACACATCTGCGCCGACTGTTCGCGGGCGGGGGTGGCAGGTGACCGAGCGCCCGAATCGCGGTAAACCGTCGCTTCGATGTGCGGATTGGTTGGCGTTTACTGCTTCGATCGAACTCGGCCGGTCGACCGTGTCGTTCTCGCCCGCCAAAACGATGCCATGGTCCATCGCGGACCGGACGGTGGCGACGTCTACGTTGGACCGGGTGTCGGGCTTGGCCATCGACGCTTGGCCATTATCGACCTTGGTGGTGGCGCCCAGCCGATGTGGGACTTCGAAGATGAGCTCGCCATCGTTTTCAACGGCGAGGTCTACAACTATCGCGAGCTCAAAGCCGAACTCGAGAGCCTCGGACAGCGCTTTCGGACCGAATCGGATACGGAGGTCATTCTCGGCGCGTACCGGGCTTGGGGGCGAGCTTGTGTCGATCGATTCGTCGGAATGTTCGTCTTTGCGCTCTACGACCGCGACAAGCACACGATGTTTCTGGCCCGCGATCGGATCGGAAAGAAGCCGCTTTATTACTATCGTGACGACAACCGAATCATCTTCGCCTCTGAGCTCAAGGCCATCTTGGCAGACCCATCCGTCCCTCGTGTTCTGGACCCGACCAGTGCGGTCGACTTCTTTGCGTACGGATACGTTCCTGCGCCTACCTCGATTCTTCGGGGAATTCAAAAGCTTCCCGCTGGCCACGCCATGTGCTTCACGCCCGAAGGTGTAGACGAGTACCGGTATTGGGACCTCGACTTCACGCACGTCGACGAGACGCTCTCGCTCGAGCAGTCCGCCGAATCGCTCATGAGCACCCTCGATGATGCGGTGAATCTTCGCCTTCGCTCCGACGTGCCTCTCGGCGCGTTTCTGTCAGGGGGCATTGATTCCAGCCTGATCGTGGCCTTGATGGCGAAACGCCTGAGCTCCCCGGTCAAGACGCACACGATCGGCTTCACCGAGGATGCCTTCGATGAACGTCGGTATGCGCGCGAAACGGCTGAGGGCTTTGGGACCGACCATACGGAGCGCATCGTCACGGCGGACGCGGCCTCGATTCTCGAACGCCTGGCGTGGCACTACGACGAACCTTTCGCCGATTCATCTTCGGTTCCGACGTACTATCTCAGTCAAGCTACGCGCGAGACCGTGACCGTGGCCCTGTCGGGCGATGGAGGTGACGAGAGCTTTGCCGGCTATCGCCGTTACATGTTCGCGATGTTCGAGTCGCGTGTGCGTCGATCAATCCCCCCCTTCGTTCAGCGCAAGGTGTTGGGGCGACTGGCCCGCCTGTATCCAAAGGCCGATTACCTGCCGCAGTTCTTACGGGCGAAAGCGACGCTCACGAATCTTGCCGATTCCCACGAGCACGCCTATTTCCTCTCCCTGACCCAGAAGACATATCCGCGCGCAATTTCGCGGGATTTCCTCGGCGGTCTGCGGGGCTACGACCCTTACCACCATTTCGACCGCCATTTCCGGGCATGTGCTTCGAAGGACGCGCTTGCACGCCTTCAATACGTCGATTTCAAGATGTATCTCGCTGAGCAGATCCTCACCAAGGTGGACCGCGCATCGATGGCCCATTCCTTGGAAGTTCGAGTGCCGCTGCTCGATCATCGAGTTGTCGAGCTCGCGGCGAGAATGCCAGGCCATCACAAGCTCTCTGGGTCGCGGGCCAAGATTGTTCTCAAGGAGGTTGCATCTCGGCTCCTGCCGCCCTCGACCATCAACCGACGAAAGATGGGATTCAGTATCCCGTTGGATGCGTGGTTCAAGGGCGGCCTCAGGGAGCCAACCGAGGCGGTTTTCTTCGATCGCCCAGGCGGACAAAGTGGGCTCTTGAATACGCGAGGTCTGCGGAGGATGTGGTACGAGCACCAGCTCGGGGTCGCCAATCATGCCACCCAGCTCTGGTCGCTCTTGATGTTCGAGCTGTGGGCGGGACGTTTTCTCGCCTCAGATCTCTCGAGTGCGTTTGCCGCCCAGGTTAGCCGACCCACACCGGTCGATCCGGTGGGCGCACCGGCCTAGCGAGGGGCTGGCCCGGTGAGCGGCTGGCCCGGCGAGGGGCTGGCCCGGCGAGGGGCTGGCCCGGCGAGCGTCTGGCCCGGCGAGCGTCGGGCCTCACCACGTGTCGGCCTCGCGCCCCGCTGGCCGCCATTGACGGGCCCCTCGGACTTCGCAATGGTTGGAGACAGATGGCGGACGGGGCGATCGGGTCTCGCGAGTCGCGCGGCCGTACGACGGCGACCGAGGCTCCGGTTCCGGCGCAGAGCTTCGAAGATCCGTTCTCGTCCCGGGTCGCGAGCTGGCTGCTTCGCCTGATCCGCCTTTCGAAAGGGCTCCGGGTCTACGCAGACAACAACGAAATGCTCCAACGATTCTTGGACGACGCGGTTGGTGAGGTCGAGGCGCTCTTCGAGGTGCTCCCCGAGATTTCGCTGACTGTCCGCGAGGATCGGCTGCTCTACGGCCGTGACGCGGTGCTCATCAATGCGGACCGCGAGGATGGGCTCCCGTTCCTTTTGTACCGCAATGCCTTTCGCCGCCTGACTTTCGTCCGTGGCCTCGATCGCGGTGAGCTGCTCGAGGTGGCCCGCGTTCTCGCGGCTCAAGACCAAGGGTTCGATCGAAGTGGCGCCGACGACCTCGTCTCGGCATTCTGGCGTCTCGACCCCCAGCATGTTCGGTACCTGACGATCGATGTGCTCACGATGCAGGCGAGCACGGCCAAGAGTCGAGAAGACGCTGAAGATATCGCTCGAATCCAGAACGACATCGAAAACATCGTTGCCTCCATCTATCAGACCAATGCCTCCGATGAAGATCTGGTGCGTGGTCTTTCGATTACGCGCGAGGACCTCGAAGCCCTCAAGGAGCTTCGCCGCGATGGGGGCGACGAGGATCTCGATCTTCTCGACCAGACGACATCGCGGCCGATCGCCGATGTCTCGGAGGCGGAACTGGAGGCCTTCCGAGCGGAGCTCGCGCGTGACACGCCGGATCACCTGAGTCGGAAGCTGATGGATGTCTTGCTCGAAACCGTCTTCCTCGGGCAGTCCTCTCAGGAGGCCTCGCCCGTGATCGGGCTCTTGACGCAGCTCTTTGATTCATTCCTGCTCGCACATCGCTATCCGATGGCGACCGAGCTCCTCGACCGACTCACGTCGGCCGCCCAGGATACCAGCGACTTCCTTCGCATCCACATCGGGCGACAACTTCTCAAGCTCCTCGCGAACGAGGCCCGAATGCACCCGGTGCTCATGGTGTTCAACGACGATCGTCGTGCGGCATCGATCGGGGACATCCTGCGTCTTCTGCGTGCCGTGGGCCCCAACGCCGTTCCGGTTCTTCTTCGCTCGCTTGCTTCGATCAATGCGCCCGCGCACCGGCGTCTCGTTTGCGACCTTATCGTCGATTTTGGTGTGCCGCCGATCGAAGATCTCGTGACTTCTTCAAAAGAAGCGCGCTGGTTCTTCATTCGAGATCTGTTGACGTTGGCTCAGCACCACGCGCCCGACGCCGCCTTTCCGCTCGTTCGGATCGCACTGCGGCACGAGCACCCCAAGGTTCGCGAACAAGCGATCGGCCTTCTGCGTCCCATGTCGGCTGGGATCGCGGATGATCTCCTGGGTGAGTCGCTCCTGGACCTCGATCCCGATGTCCGGCTCGCTGCGGTGCGGGTTGCGGTCGCGCGCAATCATCCCAAGACACCCGGTATTCTCGAGGCTCTCTTGACCGCCCCCGACGTCGAGGAGCGCTCGCTACGCGAGCTTCGGTTCCTCGCGACCGCGTACGCGACGCTTTCCGGAGACCAGGCGGTCGTGGTTCTAGATCGCATGCTCAATCCGGGGTTGATTGCCCGCCTCAAAGGTTCGGATGCGCAGCTTGCCGCGGCGTATGCCTTGGCCTCTTTGGGGACCGAGGCCGCTCGCGTGGCCCTGCAGAAGGGGCTGAAGACGCTCAATGCCAGGGTTCGAGACGCTTGTCGTCGTGCGCTCAATCGCGAGTCGATGACGGAGGATGTGCTCGCTCATGGTTCCGTCGCAACCGATCCCCATGCACCCGTGCCCACACTGACGGCCGACCCGACTTCACCCCGGCTTCAACGGGAATCCGGAGCGCAAGCCGTGGCGCGACCCCCGCGCCAAGATCCGTCTCAACGTTTGCCGCCGTCTTTGCCGGACGCACCGACCGACCCTCATTTCCAGCGCCGTCGAACCGAACCCCAGGAGCGAATCCCACCCCTGCCGCTCTCGCCTCCGGAGGTGACGGTCACCGAAACGCTCTCGGACATTCCGATTGATGCGACTGCAACGACGCCCGAACCTGTGGCCCACCGGACGCGTGACGTGATGCCGTTGAACTTGCCTCCGGCGCCTGGGACGCGCGACGTGATGCCGTCGAACTTGCCTCCGGCGCCTGGGACGCGCGACGTGATGCCGTCGAACTTGCCTCCGGCGCCTGGAACGCGTGACGTGATGCCGTCGAACTTGCCTCCGGCGCCCGGAACGCGCGACGTGATGCCGTCGAACTTGCCTCCGGCGCCCGGAACGCGCGACGTGATGCCGTCGAACTTACCCGCCGCGCCGAAGGTCTCCTTGGACGCCGAAAGCCCCACCGTGCCGGATCAAGAGGATTTGGAGGACATGTTCCGAACCTATCTGGGTGATACCGGCGCCGAGGGCGAATCGGGTCCTGGGAGGGATGGCTAATGGAAGCGGATCGGCGTTCTAGCTTGGAAGCGAGACCGATGTATGAGTGAGTCTCCACCGAAGACCATGACGCCCAAGCTGCAGCTTCTCGGGCGCGCGTTGGTTCTTCAGCTGCACATGGTCCTGAGAACCATGCGGATTCACGATCCGAACAATCGCGCCCTCTTGGTGGCAACCGAGAATCTACGCGAGACGATCAATACGCTTTGGGCGGTTCTTCATGGCGTCGTGCGTCTGCAGTTCGTCGAGGGGGTCGTTTATCTCAACGATCTCCGTGTTCGGCTCGACGGTCTCGCGCGTGAGCAGGTCGACTTTCTTCAAGCGGAATTCGAGCGCCGTGGTCTGGGCGGGCTAGGTTTCTCGAGGCCGGTCGATACGGCTTCTCTCCGAGAGTTTCTCTCTGCGTTTTCTCGGCCGATTGAGTCGAAAGAAGACGTTCAGCAGATGAAGGAGTCGCTTCATCAGATGAAAGATCTCGCGCTCGAACTTCTCGGGCCGAAGGCGTTCTCGGAGAACGCGAGAGAAGAGCAAGAGCTTCACGTCGATCGAAAGACTTTTGCGCTTCAGACTTATGCGAAGTCGATTGTTGCCGTGCGGGACTTCGTCAGCGCGATGCAGGCTGATAAGCCCGAGTCGGGAGGACGTCTTCGCCTGCTTCGGATCGTTCAAGACCTCGTCGACATCGCGGCTGAGCGCGTCAACTTTCTGATCAAGTTGGCCGCCATCAAGACGGCACACGATTATCCGTACAATCACGCGGCGAACACGTGTGTGATCTCCATCGTTTTGGGCAAAGCGCTCGGGATCGAACGCCTGGCGCTGGTCGACCTTGGATTGGCCGCGCTGTTGGCAGATGTCGCGTTCGCCTTGTTGCCGCCCGAACTTCTCGACCGTGAGCGCGAGCTGTCAGAAGCCGAGCGGCTCGAGGTGCACGACTGCATGGTTCGGCAGGTTCGAAGCCTTCTCGGGGACGGACAGATCACGCGCGGGTTGATTCACCGCATCGTCGTCGCCTACGAGCATCATAGGCCTTACTTTGACCCGGCGACTCGACGAAGAGGTCAGAGCCATATCTTTTCGCGGATTGTCGCCGTCGCGGATGCGTTCGATGCCCTCACGACCCGCCGTCCTTGGCGTGAAGGCTACGCGCCGGACGAGGCGCTACGAATTCTTGTGAAGCAGGCGGGAACGCAATACGACCCGGTCGTCGTGCGTGTGCTCGTGAACCTGATGGGGCTCTATCCCCTTGGAACTGTCGTTCGACTCGAAAGTGGCGAGGTCGGGATCGTCTACCACAACTCCAATCGACCTGAGGCCTATGATAAACCGTGGATCCGCCTCGTGCTCGACGCCAGTGGAGCGTCCGTGAAGCGCACGACAATCATTGATCTTTCGGCAGAGCAGGCGCGAGACGCCGGCACGCAGCGTCGGATTACCGAGGTTCTGCGTGCTTCCGAGATCGAAGGCTTCGACCCGGGAATGGCCATCGTCGTCTAGCTGTCGGTGGGTTTGGCGTTGGCGTCGAGGTCGGGTTCGATTCCGTCCGTCGTCTCGCTTTTTCGCGGGGCTTCGATGCGTCGAATCGGAACGCGCCCAAGCGTTTGAGCGTCCGATGTGATCGAGTAAGCTCCGGCCGAAGGTTTCGATGGCCGCGCGCTCACCGATGGCAGCGCGGGCAGAGTGGGGTGGGTCGGATGCTTGACTTCTCGGGGCGGCTCGAGGGCGAGGTCCGACGCGAGCGTGGCGAGATTGAGAATCTTCCGGTCACCGTCAGGCGCACTCTCACTTGCACTCTCACTTGCACTCGCACTCGCACTCGCTATGGTGCGTGGCGCGGGGCTGCTGGCCGGTGTCAACGTCAACGAGGTCTTTCGAGGCTGCAACCCGAGACCTAGACTAGGGCTCGTTGGGTTGGTGCTGGTCGCGACGGGCACCTCTTTCCCAGGCTCGCGAGGCGCACGTGAGTTCAGCGCATCGATCTGCTGAAAGGCCTCGATCATCAGGAATGTATTCGGTCGGTCGATGCTGAATGGGCCCGAGGTTTTCCGATACTCGATGCGGAAGAGGCCAGAGCCCGGTCGCGTCAGTGTGAAGAATGCGTCCTCGCCGCGGACGGTTCCGATCTGTGCGCCGCGCACCGCGCCGTCGAGGACGTCGACTTCTCCGCTTCGTCCGTCTTCGTATTGGAGAATGACGTGCGCGCTCTTGCGGGCCAGCTCGAGGCTTTGCACGATTTCGAGCGCAGTCATGTCGGTCAGAGATCCAGATACACCTCTGAACTCAGAGCCTTGAGCGATCCCGGGCGCGCCGCCCGGCGCGCCGCCGAACCGACCCGCGCGCTTCTTGATCTCGCGCCGTACCTTCGAGGTTACGAGCTCGAGCGCGTAAGGTTTGGAGATGAAATCATCGGCGCCGAGTTCGAGCGCCTTGGCTTGGCGAAATTCATCGCCGCGGCTCGAAGTGATGAAGACCGCCGCGTCCTCCGATCTCGCGCGTATTTCGAGCAGGATGTTGTATCCGTCGATCACGGGCAGAGAAGCCTCGAGCAGCACGACCGCGGGACGTCGAGTGGTCGAGATCTCGCGTGCTGATCGTCCCTCGTGGACGACGATGACCTCGCAATCTTCAGCTTTGAGTCTATCGCCCAGGTTCTTGGCCTCGGCTTCATCCGAGTCGGCGACGAGAATAAGGGGCACTGTTTCGATGGCGATGGCGGATGCCGGTTCGGCCGTGAAGATGGGCTCCTCGACGGAGATCTCGATTTCGTGGTCGCGGTACCAGGTACCGATCATTCTCCGGATGACGCTCCGCGCGGCGAGATGCACGCGCACATGGTTCACGCCCAAGACGATCTTGCTCTCGAGGATCGAGCGATCGTCGTAGGGGTCGGTGACGGCGAGATTGACCGAGTGCTCGAGCTCGTTGATCGAGATCGGTAGGATTAGGCTGGACTCGGCAGCCTCGCGGGGAAAGCGCTTCAGAAGTTCGGTCGGAACCGGACTGTCTCTGAGAGAGATTTCGTGAACAATAGGCACCCCTGCCTGGGTCGACAGTGCGCGCACGAGATCCATCTCGCTGATGGCGCCTGACGCGACGAGAATCTCGCCAATACGCCCACCGCGTGCGCGTTGTTCCGCGAGCGCGATCTCGACGTCGCCCACGGTGGTGGCGTTCTGCGCGACGAGGATCTGGCCGAGTGGCGTGCGCGTCTTCGGGATCCCAGCCGCATCGCCGCTCGCGGGCGCGGCGTCGAGAGCCAAGCTGCTCGAATACGAGGGCAAAGATGTTCCGGAGTCGCTCCTTGTTCGGCTTGCCAGCCCGAACATGTCCGCCGCGTTACCGAATTGCCGGCGCATGTAGACGCTGAGGTCACGCGTCGCGGCACGCCGCGGGAGCGCATCGGCGACGCGCGAGAGGTCGCCGAGGAGTGTTCCCATCGTCCGGTATCGGGTGTCGCGATCGCGCGCGAGCGCCTTCTCGCAGACGGCGTCGACGGACGGTGGAACCTCCGGATTGAGCGCGGAAGGGGGTGGAATGGGGTGTCTGGAGATCATGACGGCCGTCTCATTCGGGTTCTTTCCTCGAAAGAGTCGCTGGCCCGTCAGGATTTCGTAGAGTACCACACCGGCGCTGAAGATATCCGAACGCTGATCGATCGGCTGCCCACCAACCTGCTCCGGCGACATATAGCCGAACTTTCCGTAGAGATTCCCGGGAAGATGGTAGCCCTCGCCGCCCAGCGCGCGCGCGATCCCAAAGTCCGTGACTTTCACTTCGCCCTCGTAGGAGACCAGGATGTTCTGGGGCGAGATGTCGCGGTGAATGATCCGAAGTGGAGTGCCATCGGGGCCCCGGGTTCGGTGCGCGTAGTCGAGTCCGGTGATGAACTCGGTCGCAATGCAAAGCGAGAGGGCAACCGGGAGACGTTCCTTGCGCCGATAGGTGTGAGACAGTACGGCCGCGAGATCTCGGCCGTGCACATACTCCATCGCGATGTAAACTTGGCCTTCGATCTCGCCCAGGTCGTACACTTGAACGACGTTGTGGTGCTGGAGGCTCGCCGCTAGCTTCGCTTCCTGGATGAGCATCTGCGCAAAGGTTGGATTGGCAGAATAGCGGGGGAGGATCTTCTTGAGTGCGATGAGCTTCTCGAAGCCCGAGTAGCCTTGGCGCTTGGCGAGGAAGATCTCGGCCATCCCACCATCGCCGATGCGATCGAGGATGACATAAGGCCCGAACCGTTCGATCTTCGAGGAACCCATG
This sequence comes from Deltaproteobacteria bacterium, assembly GCA_016713425.1. Taxonomy (GTDB): domain Bacteria; phylum Myxococcota; class Kuafuiibacteriia; order Kuafuiibacteriales; family Kuafuiibacteriaceae; genus JADJPE01. Next base: position 2,106,675 of record JADJPE010000005.1, read on the forward strand.
TCGAAGGCGATCCGAGTCTCTCCCCGAAACGTCTCGAACGCCAGTGTGTGCAGAACGAGCCTCAGCGGCTGCTCGCGGTGTCGATGTACGTACGAACCAGCCGATGTCAGAACTCAGTCCATTCGGGCCCATTGGTCGCTGAGCGACCGAGCTCACCGATCGGCCGAAAGTCGTCCCCACCCGATGATGCGACGATGGCTACGCTCACCGCAGCACCTACGGCGACGAGAGCGGCGCCGGTCCAGAACCACCATTTTGAAGTCAGTCCATCGTCGCCTTTCACGTCACTCGAGTACTGCGGCGTGGTCGTAAGTGCTGCGTCGGCGCGGTGGTTGTCGGTCGCCGCTGCCGAGGCGGACCCCGGTGGGGAAAACGGGATGGGTGGCGTGACCGAGGCGAGCGAAGCCAGTGGCGTCAGTCGCACGCGGGAAGAGGTGCTCTCGCCCGCGCGCGCGACCACGCGACCGAGGTGTGTCTCGAAGCCCGGCTTGCTTACTGAGAAGCGGTGATCACCAGGCGCAACGGCCCAGGGGCGCATGGGCGTCGAGCCCACGGGCTCGTCATCGATGATCACCTCCGCGCTGTCCTCGCTGCATTCGATCAGGAGTCGTCCGACCGATCCCTCCAGAGTCTTCAGGCGGTCCCTGACCTGCTCAATCACCGAGGTGTCCTTGGTGGGCTCATGCTCGAACAAGAACTGATCGTAGAAGCGGACGGCGCGAGGCAAGTCTCTGAGGGCACGGTGCGTCTCGGCAATGTTCAAGAGGATTTTGGGACTCCGAAACGTCTCGTAGGCTTCCTGGAAGCGCTCCAGCGCCTTCTCATGCTCGCCCCGTTTGAACAGCGCGTTGCCCTCGTCGACGAGCCGCCGCGCCTGCGCTTGGTTCGCCTTCGAAGGTGTCGACGACGCTTGCGTGTTGGGTTGACCGCTGCTGACGAGAGCCAAATAGCAAACAAGAGCCGCCGACATCACTACAAATCCTTCCCATCGAAAAGGAGCACCGGTCCGCGAGGGGCCTTCGTGCTCTTAGGCGAATGCTTGGCCTTCGGCGGTCGACTCGACGTTGTATCGGCGCGGCGCTCGGTGTCGTCGCGTCGACGCCGAGACTTGCGGCGTGCGGGCTGCTCTGGCTCCAACGCGACTCGAATGGTCTTGGAAGCGCTGGCCGTGATGCGTCGCGTGACCGGCGAATGCTGAGGCGCCGTGAAGAGCACTTCGTACGTGCGGTCCGATCTCGGCACGACCAACGCGTCGCCGTCTGTTCGCTCTCCGTCAACGAAGATCGTCGCTGTGCGGGGCTTGGCCTCGAACGCAATCGTCACATGCGTGGCGGAGGACACACCGGAGGCCGTGGATGGCGCGTCTGCCTTGACGGCGTCAGTCTCGCTCATCGCGGGGCCAGCCTTCGAGGCGGAGGATCCGTCGGGCGTCGCGCCTTCCCTGGCCGCCACATCGCTGGAGCCTGCCGGGCTCTCCGCCCGCGCTCGGCCGTTGGGCTGCGCCGAGCTCTCCTGTGCCCGATCCTCCGCCTGCGCCCGGTCCTCCGGCTGCGCCGGGTTCTCCGCCTGTGCCCGGTCGTCGGGCTGCACCGGGATCGCGATCGCAGGCGGTGTCGAGATTGCAGGCTGCGCCCGACTTTCGGGCTGCGCGGAGTTGAATGCTCGCTTGTGGCTCTCCACCGTCGCAAAGGCCGCGCCTTCTCCTGAGCTCTTGATTGTCGGGCTGAGGCTGGCCGGACCGCGGCCATCCACGACCAAGATGAGCGCCGCACCGACGAGCGCGGCGGCAAGCGAAATGAGCACCACGGGCCGTTGAATGAAGGCCCGCTCGACGTAGGGCGGCGGCTCTTCCGCGTTGTCGAAGAACGCATCCGTCATGTCGATCAGCGGTACGGCCTCATGGGCGGTCGTTTCCGCGCCCTCGTCGCTGAGGTGTACCTCAGCCCCTCGGAGCGAGGCGGACGAGCGCGTCTCCTGGGGCGTCTCCTGGGGGAAGCCTCGCAGGATGGTTGTCGGAGCTTCGGAACCGACCGCGAGAGGTCCTTTGTCTTCGTGCGGCTTCGCGCGCGGCGGACTCTGTCCGGCGACGGTGGGCGCTCGGTCCTCTCGGACGACCACCGTCTCAATCTTCCGTTCGATCGACACGCGTGGTCGTTTCGCTTTTTCGGTCGCTTCGGATTGCAGAGGACCGGTGGGTGCGACGTTGGCCGTTGTCTCTTGGTTCGAAGGCTTGTTCTCGTCCGAGTCGCCGTCGGGTGCGCCCACGGCGGCGTTGAAGGGATCGGAGCGAGGTTTGGACGTAGGCCGCCGCAGGTTGCGCGGCGGGACGGGCGCGCGCGCCAGATTCTCCATCTCCCGTCGCTGAGAAAGGCGTTCGCTGAAAACCGATCGGAGGTATGTTTCGAGAACTTTGTGGTCGGGCTGCCTACCGCTTCCGATTGGGGACAGGCCGCAGTCGTGGAGCGCCTTGCTCATTTCTTGAGCGGTCTGGAATCGATTGTCTGGGTTTCGATCGAGCGCGGTCATCACCGTGGCGTCGAGTCGTTTCGGAACTTCGTCTCTCAGGGTCGAGGGCGGAGGGATCGGCATCTTGAGGATGCGGGCCGCGGTCCGAATGTCGCTTGGTTCACGGAAGAGCCGCTTCCCCACGAGCGACTCCCAAAGGACGACGCCCATGGAGAAGATGTCCGTACGGCAGTCGAGGTCGGCGCCACGAACCTGCTCCGGAGACATGTATGCGATCGTGCCTTTGACGATCCCAGGGTTCGTTCCGCCGACACTGTCGAGGGCTTTTGCGAGTCCGAAATCCATCAGCCGAACAACGCCGTCGTAGCCGAGCATGATGTTCTGAGCCGCAACATCACGATGGATGACGTTGAGCGACATCCCATCGCGTGTCTTCAGGCTGTGCGCGGCGTGAAGGCCATCGCAGGCCGAGCCTGCGATGTAGGCGGCCAGCGTGATCGGAAGCTGCTGATTTGCGGCGCTGACGGCGCGCAAAGTGCATCCGAGCGTCTCCCCACTGATGTATTCCATGGCGATGAAGTGTCGGTCGCCGGCCGCATCGACCTCGAACACGGGGACCACGTTGGGGTGGAGGATGCGCGCTGCGATGCGGGCCTCATTTAGGAACATGTCGACGAACGCTTGGTCCTTCGCGAGGTGCGCATGGATCATCTTGATTGCGAAAAGTCGATCGAGGCCGCGAAGTCCGACGGCCCGCGCAAGATAGAGCGTTGCCATCGAGCCCTTTCCGAGCTCGCAGAGCAGCCGATAGCGTCCAATCTGCGCCGGGACCGGGCCTACGCTTTCATTTGCAGTTGCCGCAGTCATCGGCCTTCCCAGAGCCATAGTCTACCCCATATGCCCGGCGCCGCGCAGGTCGGGCAGGGGTCCAAAACTCCTCGCGGTTTTCGTTTTCCCGGAGCCGTGGTCGGTCGACTCGACGCTCGTGTGCGCCGCGTCAAGTCTGGCTCTCGTACGCCTTTGAGCAACGTGGCGGCCCGAGAAAGCGCGTGGCGGGCGCCGACTTTTGGTACGGTAGCAGGGATGCATCGTCGACGAGTCGGACCGTGGGTGTTCGTGGGCGGCCTCGGGCTCTTGCTCTTGCGGATGGGGATCGGGTGCGCTGACGACCGATGCAAGGGCGAGCCGCCGAGCTTTCAGCTCAATGTTTCGCTTCCTGATGCCGACGTACGAACGCAACTCCGTGCGCTGTCGATCGAGTTGCACGTCGACGGACGACGCCTCCGCCGAACCTATACGATGGACGCGGCCCAGACGGCCGACGGCGTTGTTTCGCTCGCCATCGAGTTGAGTCCGCCGCCCAGCCAGGCGTCGATGGTCGAGCTCAGCGTCGCGGGGTGGAGCGCTGCCGACCCGGAGGCTTCCGGCGCCGCGTTGCTGGGCAGCGCGCACGATAGCTTCGGTCTGTCGCTCGACGGCTGCAATCTCTACGAGCTTCGGCTCGCAAACTCCGAACCCGGCGAGGATGGCGGGATGACGGACGCACGCACCGACGACGCGGAGATCGCCGACGTGGATACGGCACGTGACGCGGGCGTGGATGCGGGCCAGGACGTTCCGGCGATCGACGTCGACGTCGGTGTCTCGGACGCGGGCCCGGGCGAGGATGCAACGTTTCCCGACGCGTCCGAGCCCGATGGTTCCCCGCTGCCCGATGTCGGGGTCCTGGATGCTACGGTGATCGATGCCGCCTCTCCCGATGTACCGGAGGTGGATGATGCCTCGTTGCCCGACGTCGTCAGCGGCGAGGATGCGACCGTCTCGGACACCGGACCCGACGCGGGGCCGGACGCCGGCGGACCGGTGCCCTTCGCGTATGCGCCGAGTCGATTCGACCCGGGCGCCTACGTGCCCACGGCCGAACTCGACGTGACGTGCGACCTCACGTTCGACACATCGGGGATGAGTCCACGCTTTACCGATTGTTCGGGCGCCGAGGTTGCTGCGGTGGTGCTCGAAGATCCAGCGCGCGTCGGTGCGGTTCTCTTTCCGCTCCTCTCTCTTGATGTGGCGGCGGGCGCGACGCTTCGCCTCGTGGGCGATCGAACCGTGATCTTCGGCGTCTACGGAGACGCATCGATTCTGGGTCACATCGATGCAAGCGCGGCGGGTGGCGTTCCCGGGGCCGGGGCCGGAGATCCAGAGTACTGCGGTGGGGGCGGGAACTCGGGCGCGGGCGCCGACGGGAGTCGCGCCATCGGTGCGGGTGGGTCGGGCGGTGGCGGTGGCGCGCTCGGAAGCCCGGGGGGTGCTGGCGGACGAGCGGGCGCACGGGCTGGAGGCGCTGGCGGTGCTGCACGTCTCCAACACTGGGCTTCGACGCCGCCGCTCAGCGGATGTCCCGGAGGAAGCGGTGGAGACGGTGATGGCAGCCGCGCGGGCGCGTCCGGTGCCGGCGGTGTCGGGGGCGGCGGCGTTCAAGTGTCGGTCGCGGGTTCATTCACTCTTCATGGGCGGGTCACCGCATCGGGTGAGGGCGGATCCGGTGGTTTTCCGGCGACTTCGGGGAGCAACAACGACAATCCTTCCGGCGGCGGCGGCGCGGGCGGGGGCGGAAGCGGCGGCGTCGTGACGATCGAAGCCGATCGGCTCTTGGTTCATGGCGGCGCAATCATCCTCGCGAATGGGGGCGGCGGCGGCAAGGGCGGGAGTTCGGCCGAAGGAGGCGGGGCCTCGCCGGCGGATTCCGGGGATTCGGGCTCCAAGACCGCCGATGACGTGGCGCTGGGCGGCGAAGGGCTCGGCGATGGCGGCAACGGTGGACCCGGCGCGGCGGCTACAAACGCGGCCGCTGATGGTCACGACGCGGAGAGCGACTGGGTCGGCGGCGGCGGCGGCGGCGGCGGTGGAACCGGCTGCATCACGCTTTGGCACCGGCAGGCCTGCGTGATCGAGGACGGTGCCGGGTTTGGACCGCAGCCGAGCTTGCTCTCCAACTGTTTTTGACGGCGGCTCCCTTGCCTTTGCCCTTGCCCTGTTCGCGTTACGAACCCCAAACAAGATACGCGCTGAGGACGGCCACGACACCGGAGAGGATCGTGAGCGGCGTACCAAACCGTGTGTAGTCGACCCATCGGTAGCCCCCGGGGCCCATCACCATGAGGTTGGTTTGGTAGCCAATCGGAGTGGAGAACTCGCAGGACGCTCCGACGGCGATCAGTACGGCCAGCGGTAGGAAGCTGACGCCCGACGTTTGTGCAACCGACAAGCCGATCGGAAACATCAAGATAGCGGCTGCGTTGTTCGACGTGATCGACGTGAAGAGCACGGTCAAGAAGTACGTTGCGCCCGCGATGCCGAAGAATCCAAGCGGGCTTGCAAACTCGATGAGATGGGCGGCTGCCTTGGCTCCGAGCCCGGTCGTCTCCACGGCGCGTCCGATGCAGACCGCGGAGGCGATGGTCATCAAGATCTCCCAGTTCATCTCGGATCTGGCCTGAGCGCCGGTGCAGCATCTGGTGACGATCATCAGCGCCGCTGCGCCCATCGCAGCAATGACCGGTTCGACGAGCCCAAGACTCATCACAACGATGAGCCCCGCCATGATCGCGAGCGCAACATAGGCGCGATCGTGTCGAGGTGCAGCCCGGCCGCTCAGGGCCGAGACCAACATGAAGTCGGCCGAGTCACGGTACTTGCGCGCGAAATCGTCGGGGCCTTCAAGCAACAACGTGTCGCCAGGTCTGAGTACGACGTCCCCAAGCTTGCCCGTGAGTCGGTGACCGTGGCGATGGACGGCGACGACGACCGCGCCGTAGTGGGTGCGGATTTCGGCGTCTCGAATCGAGCGGCCGATGAGCGGCGATCCGGCGGAGATGACGGCCTCGATCAATCGTCGCTGGGAACGGTACGCGAGCGGCGTATCTTCTTCACTCAAAGGCACGAGGCCTTTGGTGCTCTGAAGGTCGACCACTGAGTCGACGGAGCCGACGAAGAGCAGCACATCGCCCGTCGCCAAAACCTCTTCGGGGCCGACCGCGACGAGCGCGCCGTCGCTCCGCTCGATCTCCGAGAGATACGCACCCGGAAGATGCCGGAGGCCGGCTTCTTCGATCGTCTTTCCCGAGATCGGCGCATTCTTGGTCACCCGCAGAGCGGCCTTGTATTCGCGCGCGGAGGCCGGCGTCATGGTCGTTCGATCCGCATGGCTGGGCAGAAGCCGATTCGCGAAGAGGACGATGTACAAGAGGCCGATGAGGGCGACGGGAAGACCGATGACCGTGATTGTGAACATCGTGAATTCGGGAACCGTCGACGCCGGATGCTGACGATTGTGGGTCGCGACAAGGCCGGCGACCACGACGTTCGTGCTCGTGCCGATGAGCGTGCAGACACCGCCCAAAATGCTCGCGAACGACAAGGGCATGAACAACTTCGAGGGTGCGATGCCGGTTCGCTTGGAGAGTCCGGTGAGCACTGGAATGAACATCGAGACGATCGGGGTGTTGTTCACGAACGCCGACATGGCGACGACCGGGGCCAGGAGCCGCGCTTGGGCATCCCGTGTCGATCGAACGCGCTGGAGCAGCGGTCGGGCAATGATCTCGGTTGCGCCGGTCTCCTTAGCTCCGGTCGCGACGACGTAAAGAAACGCGACCGTGAGAATGCTCGTGTTTGCGAACCCTGCGAACGCGCCCTCGGGCGTTACGACGCCGGTCGAGAGCAGGACGAATACTGCGCCAAGAAAAACGATGTCCGAGGCCACCCGCCCCGAAACGAGCGTCACGATGATGCCGAGGAGCGTGGCCGAGAGGATCCATTCGTCAGTCGTCATGAAAGTGCGCTCCGCGTGACACACGTATCCCAAAACGGGCCGTCATTCGCCAGGGGGGAACCAAGCCGAAGCCAGCCACCGAGCGACCGAGAGACGCGGCTGTCGATCTCCCCAGTGTTCGATGTCCATCAGCGATGATGAGGGCAGCGACGATGGGGCCACTGACGATGGGGCCAGTGACGATGGGGCCAGCGACGATGGGGTCCAGTGGCGATGGGGTCGGTGACGATGGGGTCGGTGACGATGGGGTCGGTGACGATGGGGTCAGCGTTCCGTGGTGTCAGCGCTTGGCGCTCGTGGGTGCTGTGTGGAGGCCGCACTCGGTCTTTGCACGTCCTGCCCATCGTCCGTCGCGCTCGTTGGCTTTGTCGCCGACCGGGTGCGTGCAGTGCGTGCAGCCGACACTCGGATAACCCCGGTCGTGAAGCTGATTGTACGGAAGCTCATGCTGCATGATGTAGCGCCAGACATCGCTTTTTCGCCAGCGCGCGAGCGGGCACACCTTCAATAGGGTCTGTCCGTTCTCAAGCGTGACCTCCTGAAGAAGTGGAATCTGAGCGCGAGTTTCAGCTTGATCGCGCCGGAGCGCCGTGATCCACACGAGCTTTCCCGCGAGCGCTCGCAAGTTGGGCTCGATCTTTCGCATTCTGCAGCATCGATCGGGGTCTCGAGCCCAAAGCTCTGGGCCATGCTGGATCGCTTGCTCGTCCGGTGTCAGGATCGGGAGCATACGCTTCACATTGAGCCCGCGTTCGCCCCGCCAACGCGTCACAACTTCGTCGGTCTCCGCGAACGAAAATCCCGTGTCGATGAAGTAGACCTCGACGTCGGGAACCACCTTCTGTGCCATGTCGATGAGGCACAGGCCGCTCGGACCAAAGGCGGAGCTGATCGCCACCGTCGTGTGGTCGTAGGCCGTGAGCACTGCGCGTATGATCCCATCGGCGCTGATCTGCTCGAGGGCCGCTGAACGTTCAGCCACCGAAAGCGTCGAATCCAGAAGCACCCGCGCCCAGCGGGCCGGGTCCTCGTCGATCGCCGGGCGTGCGGCCGTCGTGCGCGACGCCGTGCGCGCGCTCGTCGCAGACTTCGCCGTGGTGCGCGTGGCGGCACCGGGCTTCGCCATCGGCCGTTCGTCCGCGATGAATTCGACGCTTTCGTGGAGATCGGATGCCAGGGTCATGTTCGTCCTCTTTCGTCTCGTGGCGGCCGGAGTTTTTCGCTCGAAGACCGCAAGCCGTTGCGCAAATCTGGAGATATCTGGGCGCTCTTGCTCGCCGGCCCTGGCTGCCGGCGCTCACGCACACGAGGGATTCTGTCCGAGTCTCGTGCTTAGGTGAGTGGCCGACCCCAGGGCCGAAGACACTTACACAGACAAATCGGACAACGGGTGGCCGCGTTCACAGAGGCGAAGCTTGCGTGCGCCGCGGACATCGGAGGCCAGATTTGAGACGACCTGGGTCCGTTAGTCAAGAGCACAAAAATGACGAATGATTCTCAGCGTTTGTCTTGGGAATGGCCGGATGTCCGCTTGAGCGCGCCCGACCGTTCGAGATGAACGACGACCGCGTCCACCGCCGCGTCGATCGAGGCGCCGTTGTCGAGTGACAGCACGACTTCGGGGGATGTCGGGGCTTCGTAAGGGGCGCTGACACCCGAGAAGTTCTCCACCTCACCCCGACGCGCGCGCGCATAGAGTCCGTCTTCGTCACGCTGCTCGCAGGTCTCGATCGAAGTGCCTACGAACACCTCGTGACATCCGTGCGGTGCGATGATCGCCTTCGCCACTTCGCGGTCGCTTCGCAGCGGTGTAACGAACGCAGCAATCGTGATGAGCCCCGCGTCGTTCATCAGGCGCGCGACCGAAGCCGCACGACGAATGTTCTCGGATCGGTCGGTTTCCTTGAATCCGAGGTCGATGCTGAGACCTCGCCGCAACGTACTGCCTGCGATGACCGTGACCAAGTAGCCGAGGTCATGCAATCGGCGCTCGAGCGCGTAGGCGATCGGCGTCTTGCCTGAGAAGGGCAGCCCCGTGAGCCAGATCGTGCATGGTGTTTGACCGGCGCGCGCCGCCCGTGCGTCTGGGGAGACCAGGCTTTGATGGCTTCGAAGGTTGGTGCTCTTCGGACCTGCCGTCGTCGACTTCCTCGCGCCGACGTGCCCCCCCGTCTCCGTCTCCGTCTCCGTCTCCGTGTCTGTCTCTGTGTCGGCATCCTGAGTGCGTCGATCGATGATCATCCCCGCCCCAACGGTGCCGTTGGTTGCGCGATCGATGACGATAAAAGAACCCATCTCGCGGTTCGTTCCATACGGATCGTAGGAGATGGGTCGCGTGAGTTCGATGCCCACCCGTCCGATCTCGTTGAGTGCGAGTCGGTCGACCGTTTCGCGGTGCAGCGTGTTGACGTCGATTCGATAGCGGAGCGACGTGACCTGCCCTGAGACGCTCGAATTCGTGTGCTTGATGATGTACTCGCGCCCCATCACGAGCGGTTCGTCCGCCATCCAGACGAGCATCGCTTCGAAGCGTCGGCTCGTGTAGGGGACGTTGTCGACTCGAACCAGCGTCGTCCCGCGGCTGATGTCGATCTCTTTCTCCAACTCGAGCGTCACCGCCATCGGCGCGAAGGCTTCCTCGGGCTCGCCATCGAACGTAACGATGGACTTCACACGGTTCTTCTTCCCGGAAGGCAGCGCCAGAATTTCATCGCCCCGGCGGATGATGCCGGAGACGAGCGTCCCCGCGTATCCACGAAAGGAACCGTCCGGCCGAATCACATACTGCACCGGGAAGCGGAGATCGATGAGATTCCGATCCGAGGCGATGTGCACGTTCTCCAAGTAGTGGAGCAACGTTGGGCCTCGGTACCACGGCATCTGATCGCTTGGCTCGACGACGTTGTCGCCGCGAAGTGCCGAGATCGGAATGAACTGGACATCGCTCAGCTCGAGGCGGGCCGCGAAGTCGGAATAGTCGTGGCGAAGGGTTTCGAAGCGGTCTTCGGAGTACTCCACCAGATCCATCTTGTTGATGGCGACGACCACGTGCTTGATCCGCAGCAATGACGCCAGGAAACTGTGGCGGCGAGTCTGCGTCAGAACGCCGAGCCGTGCGTCGACCAAGATGACGGCCAAGTCGGCGGTCGAGCCTCCCGTGATCATGTTCCGCGTGTACTGCTCGTGCCCGGGCGTGTCCGCGATGATGAACTTACGCTTCTCGGTCGTGAAGAACCGATAGGCGACGTCGATCGTGATCCCTTGCTCCCGTTCTGCCTTGAGCCCATCGAGAAGCAGCGAAAAATCGATGCCTTCCCCCGCCTTGCCCACGCGGATCGAATCGGTCTCCAAGGCGCGAAGATGATCCTCGTAGACTTGCTTCGAATCGTAGAGCAGACGCCCTATGAGGGTGCTCTTGCCGTCATCGACGCTCCCGCACGTCATGAACCGCAGAAGGTCCTTCTTCTCGTGGAGCGCGAGGTAGGCCTCGATGTCCGTGTTGATGAGCTCTGACTCCCTCATCAAAAATATCCTTCTCGCTTCTTGAGCTCCATCGAGCCGTCCTGGTCGAAATCGATCACGCGACCCTGCCGCTCTGAGTCCCGGGCGAGGAGCATCTCCTTGATGACCTCCGGGAGACTGGTGGCCGTTGATTCGATCGCGCCCGAAAGCGGGTAGCAACCGAGCGTTCGAAAACGCACCATCCGCTCGGTCGGCTTCTCTCCGGGGTGAAGACGCATTCGTTCGTCGTCCACCATGATGAGTGCCCCATCCCGCTCGACGACCGGACGTTTGGCCGCCAAGTAGAGCGGGACGATCGGAATGCCCTCGAGGTGCACGTATTGCCAGACGTCGAGCTCCGTCCAGTTCGAAAGGGGGAAGACACGGATGCTCTCCCCCGGTTTGATGCGACCGTTGTAGAGATTCCAGAGTTCAGGTCGCTGGTTCTTCGGATCCCACTGGTGGAACCGGTCTCGAAATGAGTAGACCCGCTCCTTCGCACGCGACTTCTCCTCGTCGCGGCGGGCGCCCCCGAACGCCGCGTCGTACTTGCCGAGATCGAGCGCTTGCTTCAGCGCGACCGTCTTCATCGTGTCGGTGTAGTGCTTCGATCCGTGATCGAACGGATTGATGCCCTGCGCCTTGCCCTCCGCATTCGTATGCACGAGGAGATCGAGCCCGTGCGATCGGCAGAACTCGTCGCGAAACGCGATCATGGCCTTGAATTTCCACCCCGTATCGATGTGCAAGAGAGGGAAGGGCAATTTGCTTGGATGAAACGCCTTCCGCGCCAGATGCACGAGCACGGACGAATCCTTGCCGATGGAGTACAACATCACCGGTCGCTCGAATTCGGCCGCGACCTCGCGGATGATGTGGATGCTCTCGGCTTCGAGCTGCCGGAGGTGGGTGAGATGATAGCCTTGCATCAGAGAATGCGCTGATCGTCAGCCCGCACGTTCTTTCGCCTGCGACCGGATCGGGCAAGTGCTTTTTGTTGCAGCCGGAACCCACGCGGTTTTTCCCCGGGCCTCGTTGTCCCTCCGCGTTCCCCGGTCGACGCTTTCCTCGAGCCCTGCTTTCCTCGACCCCTGCTCTCCTCGACCCCCTACGCTCATCGCCTCCGGCGCTTCGGAGCCTCGGGCGCGCCTCTCGTCTTTCTCCTGCCCTCTGTTCTCAGTTGGGCCGTCGGAAGTCGCGTACGACCGCCATGTGCTGCATGCCTTGGGCCGCGCTGTCGCGCGGAAGGGCGGGCTCGATGCTCCCGCTGCTGCTGCTGCTGGCGTAAAGTCGCGTATCGAAGACGAAGCCGTCCGGGTAGCTTTGCGATTCGAACACGACGTCGATCTGAAGGGCGTCAAGGCCGTAGTTCGGCATGACCCAGTCGTAGGGGCGATTGCGCCCGGCGTTGGTATTGGGGTTGCCTCGTCGGTCGCGCGCCTGCCGTGCGAGCTCGAAGCCCGAAGCGAAGACATCGAGGGCGCGCTCGCCGGACGTTCGCGTGTTGAGGTCCCCGCCGATCACGACGAGCGCATTCGATGGGATGTTTTCCGCGATCAGCCGCATCAACGCTGAGGCTTGCCGCTGGCGTTTCGTTGAGCTCGAACTCAGAAGATGCACGCTGACCGCCCATAGATCGGTCGAACCGGGAAGGTCGATTTCGGCCCAGCTGAAGTTGCGGTCGGCGACTTCAGCGTCACGCCAGACGCCAGCTTGCCGTAGCGGCCAGCGGCTGATGATGCCGTTGGGAAGGACGTTGTTCTCGCGGCAAAACACGAACGCTGGACCGAACGCGTCGTCGACGAAGGCTCTCAGGTCCGCTTCGGTGTTGTTTCCGACTCGGAACTCCTGGATGAGCACGATGTCGGGTGCCAAGGCCTTCAAGATGCGTGTGCCGTGCCCAGGATCCCATGACTGCCGGGTTCCGCTCGTCAGGTTCGCAGCCACGATCCGCATCGTGGCCGCACGTGACGCGGATTCAGACTCCGATCCCGACGCGAACTCGGACCCTGCGGTGGGTGTCGACGTCGACGCCAGCGACGACCCAGACACCGTCTCCGAGGTTTCGTCGCGGTCGTCCCGGTCGTTGGGGTCGTCGCCGCCGCGGCCCGGTGTGTCTTTCGCGTTCGGATCTTTCGCGTTCGGAGATAGGGCGAGGGAGTATCGAGCGTGGGCTGGCGGACCCGACGGCGATCCGCCGCAAGAAAAAACCGGGATGATGGCGACGAACAGGAGGAGCCAACGGGCGACGATCCCGATCCGACGAGGGCCAAACATGTGCATCACCGCGCCTTCGTGACATCTTTGAGTGCGCAACCGGTGACCTGAGTAAGTCGTTGGAGTGAACACGCGCGCGGACGCTGACACGCTCTTTCGCGCAATCCCATCGGCCGGGTGGCTGCCGTACCTTGCCTCCATTGTGGTTGGATGTGGGTGACCTCGTGCGTTGTTCACTTGCGAGCGTGATGGCAAAGAGAGGGGGTGGTTGCCGCGCGGCATCGGCTCCGGTTTCTTCGGCCGACGCCGCTCGCGCTCGGGTGGGCGCGCGTGTCTTTGGTGTCTTTGGTGGGGACCGCGGGGACCGTGGGGGCGGCGGGCGTTGGCTGCTCGGCTGATATCGTGCGGCTCGAGCCTCTCGTTCCGCCAGTCGACGCGGCCTCTGTGATCTTTGCCTACCGCGATGGTTCGACGCTGGTCATCGAGGCGCGGCCGATCTCCGCGACGCCGATCCTGTGGTCGCGGGAGAATGTCGCGCCTGGTTCTGGGGCGAGCGTGACCGCGCTCTTCTACCGCCGTACGTTGGCGGATCTCGCCATACGCCCGGGTACTTTGCTTCCCACGAGCGGTGGGAACACTCGTGGCCTTCCTGATTTCGACGCCGGTGTGATCGGGCAGATCGATGCACCCTCGGCTGGATGGACCGCGATCTCGGTCCTTGACGAAGTGCTGAGCCGCTTTCGATTCGAGCGCGTAGATCGGGTCCTCTACTGCGCCGACGTTTCCGGGTGTCTCGATGCGCCCGCCGAAGACGCGACCTGCCTCGATCCTTGCCCGACGCCACCCTCACCCATGGCCCCTGCGCTGCCAAGTCCGCCTGACTTTGGCGAGTGCCCGCCGGGTTGGCGCCAAGACTCGGCCGGGGCATGCGATCCGTGGCCGGCAACGGGGCACGGCGTGTGCGCGCAGCGAGCGACGCACCATCTTCCAGGCACGGCGGGATGTTTGCCGGTTGGTCGCGCCTGCGACGAGGCGAGCGAATGGCCTCGAGATCTGCCGTCGTCTTCAACGCGAACGATCGCCTATGTCAGGGCGGGGGCTTCGCCGACTGGAGATGGAAGTCAGGCCAATCCGTTTCCTTCGATCGGCGCCGCCTTGGCCGCCGTACCGGCCGGTGCGTTGGTCGCGGTGGCGAAAGGGGAGTACGACGAAGCGCTTCGTCTTGATCGCGACGTCGAGATTCGAGGCGCATGCGCGGCGGAGACGGTGATTCGGGCGGTCGGTACCGATGTGGTTCGGATCGAGGGCGTGAACGGTTCGGTCGTCGGGGTGAAGATCGAGGATCTCTCGCTCGAGGGCAAGGGCAGTGGCTTGGTCGCCGAGGGTAGCACTGGATCGTCGCTGACCGTCACGCTCCGAGGCGTGAGCGTTGAGCGGCCTACGGGCTACGGGATTCGGCTCGCGGGCGCGACGGCCGACGTCGAAGACGTTCGTATCCTCGGTGCGGGTTCTACGAGTTTGATGGTCGAGTCGACCCGTGCCGAGATCCGAAACCTCTCGATCAGCGAGGGGCAAGGGCAGGGCATTGAGGTGGCCACGAGCTCGGTTTCGATCGAGCGCCTGCTCGTTGAAGATGTGATCGGTTCAGGTCTGCGAGCCGGACCGGGCGCCCGCCTGCATCTTCGCGAGCTGTTCGTCAGTGAAACGGACTCGTGGAGTTTTGCCTCCGGAACCTTCGTCGTCGAAGACGCTCGGATCGTTCGGTCCTCGCCGTATACCGAGATGACGGTGGCTTGGGCGAGCCTTACGCTCAACCGAGTCTCGCTAAGCGGGGTTAGCATCTATGCGGCGTCCAGCGCACAGCTCGAGGCCACGGATGTTGCGCTCGATTCTGGCCGCGGCATCGGGATCGACGGCCGGGCGACACTCGACCGCGTCGCGATTCGCAACACGCTCGAGTCCGGCGTTTCTCTCGGCGATATCGCCGATGTGTTGGCGAGCGACCTTGAAATCGATATGGTCTCGCCGCCGAGTTCGATCGTCGGCGTTCGGACGAAGGACGGCTCCCAGGTTTCGGGCGCTCGATGGAAGATCGCGATGCGTTCAGGGGTGGCCGCTTATCTTCGAGATCAATCGCATCTCACCGACGTGACGCTCGAGGGCAAGTCGGCCGATCCTTTAGATCTCGCCGTCTCGGGGATCACCGTCTACGGGCGGGCGACGATCGAACGCGTGAACGTTCGACGGATCGGGGGCCCGGCGTTGCTCGCGCTCGAGACCAGCGAGGTGACAGTGCGCGACTTCGACGTCGCGGGTGGACGAGGCGCCGTGCTTGCACGAAATGGCGCCCAGCTCGAGCTCGAACGCTTTCACATCTCGGACGTTCAAGGGCCCGCGCTCACGATTGATCCATTCAAGGACGATACGTTCGGCACAACGCGTATCTTCGCGCAAGATGGCTCGATCGAGGGGTGTCAGATCGGTGCCCAGCTCCCGGCTCGCGAGCGGGTGGTCGACGTCTTCGAACGAGTGCAATACGCGGGCAACCAGACGATCTTCTTTGCTCCATGACGTCTCATCTTCATGACGTCTCATGCTTGGGCGGGACTTCGCCCGCATCTTCCAGTTCGTAAGCCTTGCTCGCTGTGATAGCTTTCCTCGCATGCCCACGTGCCCGATCTGCCGTGCGCCTGTCGCTGCAAACTGTGCGGCTCGGCCTTTTTGTTCAGCCCGGTGCCAGAAAGTCGATCTCGGCCACTGGTTGGGCGAGAGCTATTGCATATCGTCGCCGCTCGCCTTCGAGCTCGACCAAGCATGGTCGGAAGCCGATGGCGGGACCGATGATGGCGATGAGCCTCTGCCGCGACCGTTCCCAGACTTGCTTTCGCGCCACTGAAACCAAGGAGCAAAAGGTCGGAGGTCGGCTATTTGCCCCAGAACTTAGCGTCTCCTCCAAGCTGGAGAAGAACGAATTGCGCATCTCGGTTCTTCTGGCTGACGCCATTGCCTCTGGGACCCGATGACTTGGAAAGCGCTTTGAGTTGCTCGCGCGTTGGGTTGCCAAGATCTTCCCATGCCTTGACCGCCTTCAGCGTTTCGGAGGCGTGGCGGGCCTGGGGTGACGGATAGTAGTTGTACCTGCCTCGCTTCATTTCCTTGGCCTTATCCGCCATGTCCGCTTTGAGTTCCTCGCGGTACTTCGTCAGTTCGTCGGCCTGCTTTGCCGCGTCCGCGTCAGTGTGCGCCTCGGGCTTCGGCGTTTCTGTAGCGGCCGGTGTCTCGGCCTTCAGCGGCCCAGTCGGAGGCGGCGCCGTGGCCGGGGCCGTGGCCGGGGCCGGGGCCGATGACTCCGCTGCCGGCGGCTCGACCCCGATGGCTCGTTGCCGGGCCGGAGCCTTCGGAACCTTGAACTCGACGCCCGCCGGCAGCGCTCGATAGATGTCGCGCCCTGCCGCTGTCTCAGCGTCCTGCTTCTCCTTGAACCACGGATTTTGTTTTCTGAGTTCGGCTTCGGCCTGCGCGCCGTAAGGCCTTCCAGTTGCCTTTTGCCACATCTCGCTCACCGTTTGGCCGTTCTCGAGTTTGACGGTTTGCGCGTCGGCCGGAGGGCCTCCTCCCCCTCCGGCGGCCGCCGCCTTGTGGCTCTCCGAGAGCAGATGGCTCCGCAGATGGCGGCCTTCCTGCATTCTTTTCGCGTCGGCGGCCTGCCTCGCCTCCGGAGTCATCCGAGTGGGTTGGAAGTTGTAGGGCTCGGGGGCTGACTCGCCGGCGTATGCGGCGAGGCGCTGATGGTCATGCGACTGCTGCTGAGCTTCGCTCAGCGGGAGGTCTGCGCCCGAGTCGTCGACTTGGACCCTTGCCGGAGGCATATACACGGTTGAGCCTTGCTGGGCCGGGAAGTTCTTCTCGAAGGTCTGCCAATCGGTCGCCGGGACTCCAGGATTGGCCGACATGACCGCTTGCTGAACCTGGGGATTCTTCGCGTCCAACTTCTCCTTCGACATGATCGACTGGAGGGTGTCGCCGAAACCGAGGACGATTGGCTTCGCGAGTTGGTGGGGGTTCGAGTCCGTGAGCGGCCCAACGTATGAGCCCGGGGTCTGGCTGATGGCCTTCATTCGTTTCTCCTGGCGCACCCAACATCATGATCTGTGCCAGTACCGCCGACTGAGCTTCGCCCCGAAAATGTCCGGCTGTGCCCATCGGTGGCGTCCTCATTCATCCGACAGCGTGGTGGGTCGGCGCTCAGCGAATCTCTCGACCCTCGCGCGCAGCTTTCTCCGGAGGTCGCCGTCCGCCACCAGTACAATCCCCGCAAAGACGCCGATGGAGGCGAGAACCCAGAGCACGAGTGGGAAGATGCCGGTCGTCCATTGGCTCGTGATTCGTCCGAGCCCCGAAACCACTGCGCCCGCCAACGCCATGGGCAGAACGCGTCGCAGCGGGCGGATCGCGGGCGCAAGCCTTCGAAGCGCGAAGAAGAGTCCAAAATTGTTGACGACGACATGGGCGGAGAATCCGACCGCAAAAGCGAGGGGCGTGGGCCAGAACATGACGGCGGTGGTCGTCGCCGCCCAGTTGATCACGGCGGCGAGGATCGTCAGCCGGAGGAAGGTGCCGGGTTGGCCCAGCGCTTCGAGTGCAGCGCCAGCGATCCATCCGAAAAAGTTCACCGATAAGATCATCGAAAACACTATGATCGCGGGAACAGCCGCTGCCCACTTGTCGCTGTATATGCCCAAGACGATGGCTTCGCCGTTCCCCAGAAAGAGCCCGGTCATGAAGAACACAGGCACGGCGCTCAGGGCGATCGCGTTGTCGAATTCGCGCGCAAACGCGGCTCGATCGCCTTGAAGTCGGCTGAAATACGGGAACGAAACGCGTCGGACGATGGAGATCAAGACGGTCGGGATCCACGCAGTTTGCTGTGCGAACTGGACGATGCCGAGGCCGTCGGTTCCGAGTCGGGCGCTGACCAACAACGGCGTGACCGCGCTGTTCGCGAATCCGGCCACGTGGATGGCCTGGAAGGATACACCGAAGCGTACATAGCTCTTGATCCGCGCCCAGTGGAACACGAACGCCGGCCGGAAGGGTTGGAGCACGTTCGCCGCGAGTGCAATGATCGCGAGCTGAACGACGGCTGCGGTTACGAGCGCGCTGGCGCCGGCGCCGTAGGCGACCAGGACGATCGCCACGCCATAGAAGCCGAGTGAACCCAAGAACTCGAGGCCACTGATCTTTCCGAAATGGAGCTGGCGTTCGAGGAGCAGAAACGGGGTGGTCCGAAGCATCGTGAACACCAGACCCAAGGAAAGGCCTCGCATCAGCCATACGGCGGTCGGTGGAAATCCGTCGATGAAGAGCGGCAGAACCGGAGCGATGGCAAAGGCGAGTCCGACGAGTCCGAGCGCAAGACCAAGCTGGAGCCACCAAAGGCTCGAAAGCTCCGCATGGTCGGGCTGCTCTTTGCGCTGAACCAATGAGGCTGCGAGTCCGGCGTCGCCGACCATCATGAAGAAAGACATCGCAAAGTTGAGAAGACCGAAGATCCCATAGTCCGACGGTGTGAGCTCGCGCGCGAGGTAGATATTGGACCCGAAGACAAGGAGCTGCTTGAGCGCGCTCTGCGCGCCCAGCGCTGCGAGACCGCGGCGTGCGCGTCCGCGATAGTCTTCCGCCGACTCCGATCCTTCTCCGCCTCCGCCGGACTCAGTTTGCATGGACGTCGTTGCCATAGACGCAGCGGACGTGGGCACAGTTGTCACGGTTGCCGCGGTTGCCACGGGCGCAGTTCTCAGGGACGCATTGCCGGCAGCGTTTCCGGTGCCGTCCGCTGATTCGGCGGCGGTGGGGACCTCGATCGTCATGTTGCCAATTCTGTGGTGTTCGGCTATCCAACCAGATTCTCGGTTGCAAGATCCCACATGAGATTCGCCCTTTTCTGCAAGAGCTTTGGCGATGATGTCGAGCGCTTCGCGCGGCTGTGCCGGTCGGTAAGGCAGCACAATGCAGCGGCGCTTCCGCTTATCGTCAGCGTGCCCGAACACGACCGAGCGCTCTTTCGTCGCCGCTTTGCGGGTGAGCATCTCACGCTCGTGCCCGATGAAGAGATCCTCCCGGCCCGCGAATCGCCTGCGTCTCGACGAGCACTCAGCGGGTGGCGGACCCAGCAGTTGGTCAAGCTCAACTTCGTCAACCTCGATCTCGCGGACGCCTGGCTTGTCGTAGACTCCGACTTCTACTTCATTCGCGATTTTTCGACGAGCGACTTCATCGACGGTTCTGGAAGTGTGGGGTTCATCACGTCTACCATGCTGCACCGATATGAAGGCCATGAGTCGGAGATAGGTCTCTATCTGGGGGGTCAGAGCGCGGGCGACGACCGCTTCGACATCCTCGACTCCGGCCCAAGTTCGGCCACAACCTTGGGCTTCGCCCCGAATGGAGGAGCCTCGAGCGCCCGATCCGAGCCACGATTTCCGTGGTGGCTCAGGATCACGGATCTTTTCCTTCGGCCCTCGAGCATGCTTCGCGTCCTCCGTCCTCAGCGCATCTTTGGGCGAAGCGGGCCGTATCTGAATTTCATGCCGGGTCCGATTTGGACCGCGGACTCGCTGCGCAGCCTTCGTGAGGATTTTCTTCGCCCGAACGGCCTCCAGTTCGCCGATCTGATCCGCTTGTGCCCCTGGGAGTCAGTCTGGGTGGGTGAATGGGAGCTGTTTCGGGGCCTTCCTCGACGCCATCTGCGAGCGCCCTGTTTCCTCCACTTCGAAAGCGATCTTGGCATCGCTCAGGCCAAACGCGCGGGGCTCCGGGTCGAAGATTTTGCGGCCCGCTACCTTGGGCTCGCGCTGGCCGCTCGTCATCAGGACGCCCTCGAGTACTGACTCACCGAGCCCCCGACCTATCGAGCCCCGACCCATCGAGCCCCGACCCATCGAGCCCCGACCTATCGAGCCCCGACCCATCGAGCCCCGACCCATCGAGCCCCGACCTATCGAGCACCCGACCTATCGAGCACCCGGTCAAATGGATGTCGGACGACGAAGTCCGATCGTGTATCGTCCGCCGACGTATGCCTTGGATGGCTCCTTTGCAGCGATGGATACGACGTGGTCGCGGGGCTGTCACGACGCCGCGTCAGTATCCACCCGACTTCGACGGCCCGACGGTTGCCCTCATCGAGCGAGTTCGATCCTACACGATGACCAGCCCCGAGCGTCTCTGGGCGCTGATTCACGCGGTCGACCATCTCGTACGGCACGAGATACGGGGCGACTACGTTGAGTGCGGTGTCTGGCGAGGGGGGAGCTCCATGGCGGCCGCACTGGCACTCATCGCCCGCCAAGACACGGCTCGCACCTTGCACTTGTATGACACCTTCGAGGGCATGACGGCGCCGACTGCCTACGACCGTAGCCTTGGCGGCGACTCGGCTGAGACGCTGCTCGCTTCGGAGGCGCGCAGCCCCGATAGCCCGACCTGGTGTGTCGCCGATGAAGCCGACGTACGGCGCAACCTGGCGTCCACCGGATATCCCGGAAGCCGCATACGATTCGTGCGCGGACCGGTGGAGCAGACCTTGCCGGATCCGGCGCTTGGCCCAATCGCGTTGCTGCGCCTCGATACGGATTGGTACGCGTCGACTCGGCACGAGCTTGACCACCTGTATCCTCTTCTTGTCCCCGGCGGGGTCTTGATCATCGACGACTATGGGCACTGGGAAGGCGCCCGCCGAGCCGTCGACGAGTACCTGAGTCGTCACCAGCTTCCCTTGTTCCTCCAGCGTATCGACTACACGGGGCGCATGGCCATCAAGCCGGCTGTCTGAGGGGGGTCGGCCGACGCAGGTCCCCCTCGATGTGTGAGCCGCTCGGGCGCATCCGAATGCGGGTGCATCTGACTCAATGGGCCGCTGGCTCGTCAGGGGGGTGGATGCTATCCTTTCCGCGGTGTTGAGCCTTCCGCACGCGCAGCCGCTGCTTCTTCGACCGCAGTTTCAGAAGTATGCCTGGGGCGACGAGCGCTTTCTTCCCGCTTTCTTTGGGCTCGCGAACGTCCAAGGTCCGCATGCCGAGGCCTGGATCGGAGCACATCCGTCGCTTGCTTCGACCGCGGTTCTCGGCGGGGAGCGTGAGCCCTTGGATGAGCTCCTCAAGCGGCGCCCAGATCTCCTCGGTGACGATCTGAGGGCGAAGTTTGGAGGGCTTCCGTATCTCTTCAAGGTGCTTGCGGCTGCTCATCCGCTGTCCATTCAGGTTCATCCCGACCGACATCAAGCGAGCACTGGCTTCTCACGCGAAGTCGAAGTGGGCTTGGCCGCCGACAGTGTGCTCCGCAACTACAAGGACACGCGCCACAAGCCGGAGCTCTTGGTCGCGCTCGTGGACTTCTTCGTACTGGTCGGTTTTCGCCCGCTGGATGAGATTGGCCGAGTCCTGCTCGATCTTCCGGAAGCGCGCGGGCTCCTGCCCGCCTACACACCAACCCCGAGCGGTCTTAGGCGCCTGGTGCAAGGCTACTTGTCGTTGCCGGTGGCGACCTGCGCTTCGTTGCTCGAGTCGCTGCTCGCGCGCTTGCAGAAGGAACACCTGCGGTCGCCATTTCGGCCAGAGGACCACGCCTACTGGGTGCTCGTCGCGCATCAAGTCCTGTCGGGCACCGAGATGCCCGATCGCGGTCTTTTTCTCATCTTTTTGCTGAATCTCATTCGTCTGCGCCCGGGCCAGGGTGTGTTTGTTCCTGCGGGTGTTCCACACGCCTACCTTCGCGGCGCAGGGGTCGAGGTCATGGCCAACTCGGACAACGTGCTGCGCGGTGGCCTGACGCCAAAGCACGTCGACACTTCCGAGCTCATGAAAGTCGCGCGCTTCGTGGGCGAAACGCCAAGCCTCATCATCGGCGAAGCCACCGACCGACCTGAAGAGCGCGTCTTTCGTACTCCGGCCCAGGAGTTTGAGTTGCGGCGCATCGATCTATCGGCGGGGGCGGTGAGCGGCAAACGTTCAGCTGTTGGTCCCGAGATCCTCCTCGTAGCCTTTCAGGACATCGAAGCCCGGGTCACGGTCGAGTTCGAGGCAGAGGTCGAGCCAGACGCTGGCGTGGGTGCCCACCTCGAGACGGGGTGTGAGCGTATGGGTGGCGAAGGCCGGCTCGAGCTGCGTCGCGGGAGCGCGTGCTTCATCCCAAACGGCGTGAGCTACAGGCTGCGCGCTGATGACCCGGCTGTCATCTACGCCGTCAGAACGCCGCGCGGGTGAGCGCGATTGCGGTCGCCGCCCACGATGCCTTCGATTCCGACAACCTCGATCTAGGCCTTGGGCGCGCGCTTGGGCTTGGGTTTGCGCTTGGGCTTGGGCTCTGGCGTCTAGGGCTGGGGTCCGAGGCTTTCCAGGGCGCGCTCGAGGCGGGCCTTGAAAGTGCGGCAGCCTGCCTCGGACACGGCGCCGACGCTTGCGCGGAACCAGCCGGACTCGTTGGGGACGCCGAAACATCCGAAAGGAACGAGCGCGATACCAGCGCTTCGCAACAAGAATCCACGGATGTCCTCGTCGGTATTGAGGACTTGGCCCTCGGGCGTCTTCCGGCCGCGCAGATCGATGTGCATCGAAAGGTAGATGGCGCCTTGCGGTGAGATGGCTCGAACTGGGTGTCCGCGGGCTTGGAGTTCCGAGATCGCGTGATCGAGCATCGAGAGCCGCGCATGGATCGCTGCTCGCATGACTTCGAGATACGCATCGATGGCCGCATGATCTCGCAAGAGCCGTGCGGTGGCGACCTGCTCCGGTTTCGGCGCCCAGCTCCCGAGGTGGGTGCTGAGCGCGTTCATGCGCGCGATGACGTCCGTGGGTCCGACCGCCCATCCGACGCGTACACCCGTCCCGGCGAAGTTCTTCGATATGCCGTCGATCAGTATCGTATAGGGCGCGACTTCGGGCACGAGTGAAACCGGCGTTTCGTGGTGCGCGCCCTCGAACGTCAGCATCCAGTAGACCTGATCGTACATCAGGTAGACCGGCCGCTTGTTCGAGGCGGTTCGCTTTCGATTCTCCTGGACGATCGCTTCGCAGACCGAGCGAAGCGTATCGGTCGGGATGACGGTGCCCGTCGGGTTCTGGGGTGAGTTGAGGCAAACCAGGCGTGCCTCCGCGAGTCGCGGTAGAACCGCTTCGGCGGTGGGGAAGAAGCGGTGCGCGACGTCGGTCGAGATCTCTTCGCCGTGCGCGCCGACCAGCGTGCAGTAGGCGTTGTTGTTCCACGACGGCGTTCCGTAGACGACGCGGTCTTTCGGATCGACGACGGCGAGGTAGACCCCGGCGATGAGTGGCCGCGAGCCGCCCGCGATCAGCACGCTCTCGACCGGGTAGGCGAGCTCGAGGCGCCGCTCGATGAACTCGACCACCGCCTCGCGGAGAGACAAAACGCCATTCGACGGAGGGTAGTTGGTGTGGCCCTGATCGACGGCAGCCTTGATTTCGTCCGCGAGCTTTGAAGGGACGGGAAACTCATGGCTGTCGAAGTCACCGACCGTGAGGTTCAAGACGTCGGCGCCTTGGGCGACGCGGTCACGAACCTCATACGCGATCTTGAGGATCGCGCTTCCGCTCAGGTCATTGGCGAGCGACGAGACGCGCGCGGGGTTGGGCGCGAGCGACAGTCTTTCTTTGAGATTGATGGACATCGAGCTTCTCCGGGCGACAGGAACAAGAACAACAAGGAATTGGAACTGGAACTGGAACGTGAACGGGAACAACGACAAGAATGGGAACAAGCGCGTGAGGGCCCGTCGACGTCTCCTTCCGCGGGCGAAGCGATGCTCAATCGGTGGCTGGGACTTTGCTCAGGCCGCATGCTTCTGAATCTCCTCGCTCGAGGGCGTCGCATGTGCATCGGTCCAGCAATCCGTCGCAGACGGATTCCTCCGCGTCAGAGACGGGAAGATCGTCGCTGGCATTGAGTTGCTGCACGCATGCGTCTTCGAGGTATCGGCTTGGCTCGCACGCGCACACCTTCTCGGCCAGGGCGCGGCACGGAGGTGTACAAGCGCTCATGGTTGCTAGCGCGAGCGCGAGCCCGAAACCAAGCCCAAAGCCGAAAACGATGCGACGCCTCGACGGGGGCGCGACATGCGTGCGTCTGAGCCGACCACCTCTTGCGCGTCGGTGGTCGCCATCAGCGCGCAATGCAGACGTTCGATGTCCCGGACGCCGACGTGGCGGCGCACCGGTCGTCGGGTCGGCAATCGCCGTCGTGGCCGCAGGTCGCCAAGCAGAACGAAGAAACATCAACATCGGCAAACAATTGGCCCGTAACGCACCGGGCTCCCGATGGACAAGAGGCAACTGTGCAGTCTAGTTCCGTGCCGCGAAGGCTCCCAAACTAAGGGAAACCAGGAGCAAAAACGGCCCCTTGGGGCCCCGAATCGGGCGGATGAACGAGATGTCGGCAGGATGACGCAGGAGCATTGCACTTCTTCCCCATCGCACCATAAGACTCCCCCGAGTGGTCTCACGCACGCTTTTTTTTCTGAGGCTGGCGTTCTCAGCTCTCGGACGTTCGTTTGGGGTCACGGCCTTGGCTGTCGTGACGATCGCCGTCTCTTTGACGGTGCTCGCGACGTTTTCGGTCGTTGTTCGACACCTGGGCCGGCTGACCGAGGGCCTCGGACGTCAGGTCGAGATCTCGGTCTATCTCGCGCGGGGCCAGCCTGAGGAACGGATCCGGGCACTGTCGACGGACATCGCGGCTTGGCCAGAGGTCGCGCGCACCCGCGTGCTCTCCTCCGAGGCCGCCCTGGCCGAGTTTCGGGTCAGCCTAGGTCCCGATGCCGCACTTCTTGAGGGGTTGCCCGAGGACCTGCTCCCGCCATCCATTGAGTTTGCGCTGAAGCCGGGAGACTGGGCGGTTTCAGCGGTCCAGTCGATCGCGGCTCGATTGAATGGACGGCCGGAGGTCGATGACGTTCGCTTTGGGCAGGAAGATATCGAACGCTTGGCTGCGCTGTTCTCATTTACGCGTTTGGTCGCGATCGTGCTCGGCGCTGCGCTGTGCTTTGCGACGATTCTTATCGTCTCCAACACGATTCGGCTGACCGTTTATGCGCGCCGAGACGAGATCGAGATCTTGACGCTCGTCGGTGCCACGGGCTGGTTCGTTCGCGTTCCGTTCTTCATCGAAGGTGCGGTCCAGGGCGTTATCGGCGGGGCGCTTTCTGGGGTGGTGCTTGTCGCGTTTGGTGAGGCCTTCACGCTCGCGATCGAGCGAGGGCTAGGCTATCTTTACAGCGGCTACTCGCCGGTCACCCTCGATTTCGTGCCGCTCGAATATCTTGGTCTCCTCGTTCTTGTGGGCGGTCTGCTCGGCGTCGTCGGAAGTCTCCTGGCGGTCGGAAAGTTTCTGAGGCTGTGAGGCGCTTGATCCCGCTGCGGCAAGGATCCGAGTTCTGAGGTTCCAATGTCCATGCCCTCCATCTCATGCGCCTGCGCAGTTCTTCTGGGCCTTGGCCTTTCGGGCCAGTCGGGCCAGTCGGGGCCGTCGGGGCCGTCGGGCCAACCGCGGCAAGAGGGCTTCGGAGGCGAGCCATCAGATGTGCTTCATCCCGAGGTCCGAGTCGCGCCCGAAGGGAATGCGTCCGAAGGGAACGCGTACGAAGCGAATGTGGCCGAAGCGACGGGGTCGCCGGAACGGCGAGCCATTCGACGAAGAATTGCGCAAGACCGAGTGCGGACGCGTTTCCTTAGGCGGGAGGAGGCTTCGATCCTGGGTGGGTTTCGAAGGATCGAAGCGGAGTTGAAGGCGAAGCAACGGCATCAGTTGAAGCTCATCGAAGAGGCAAAAGCCTTCGAGGCGCGGGTCGACGCCGCTGGGCGCGAGCTCGCGGGACTTGATGCCAAGCTCGCCGAGCTGAAGGACGCCGTGGGTCGCCGTCTCTTGGCGATGCATCGTCTCTCGAAGACCAAGATCGGTCGCCTCGTCGATCAGATCTCGGGTCGTCATGGGACGTCGCGTCGGCGCGCCGATTGGCTTCGTCTCGTACTCGCCTACGACCGTCGGTTGTTCGACGATGCACGAACCACGCGCGCCGAAGCCGAACGATCACGCGCGACGCTGGCCGAAGCGCAAAAGAAGCTCGAGAACGCACAGGCGGCGCTCGCCGAAGAGACCGAAAGCTTGTTGATCCTCAAAGAAGAAAAGGCGGCGCTCCTCGACGCGGTTCGCACTGAGCGGCGTGCGGCCGAGCGTCTGGCGCGTGAACTCTCGGAGCAGGCCCGCCGGCTCGAACGCGAGGCCGGTGTTGTCCACGGCGCTGGCCCTCAGCCCGACGCGGTGGCCGGCGGCTTTGGCGCGCAGCAAGGCCACCTCCCGTGGCCGCTCCCGGGCCAAGTGGTCGTGCCCTTTGGCAAGCGCGTCGACCCCGTGTCGTCCCTCGTTCTGTTCCAAAAAGGGATCGACGTCGCCGCCTCGCTCGGCGCGCCGGTTCGTGCCGTGTTTGCCGGACGCGTCGTTCATGCGGGGGCGCTGCGCGGTTTTGGGAATGTTGTGGTGGTCGATCACGGTGGATGGTTCACCGTCTATGGGCACCTTGGAACGCTGCGGCTCGGTGAAGGGACGGAGGTCCGACAGCACGAGGTTCTTGGGTTCTTGGGGGACGGTAGGCAGCGCCGTTCGGTACTCTACTTCGAAGTCCGCCGAGGAAGAGAGCCCGTCGATCCTCAGCGATGGTTGACCGCTGGCTAGCGTGGCGCGGCGCGGCGCGGCGCGACGCGGCGCGGCGCCCACGAAGAGCGAGAGATGGATGGTATGAAGTGAAGGTACTTGTTCTCACGTTGGCCTTGCAGACGATGACGGTTGGGCAACACGGGTTGGACGCCGGTGCGCCCGTCCGCCAGGATGCGTCGCCTCGACAGGACGCTCGGCACGCGCGGCGCGAGGTTGTCGCGCCCTCACCCGATGGCGATGAGACGTACCGCAAGCTCGCGATTTTTGCCCGCGTCCTCAACTACATCGAAAACAACTACGTGGACCCCTCTGACCCGGACCGGCTCGTCTACGGTGCTATTCGTGGGCTGGTCTCGACCCTCGATCGTCACAGCCAGTTCATCGAACCCGACGCTTACGCGGCGATGCGCCGTCAGGCTTCGGAGACGGAGCCAGGGCCCGGGGCCGGGCCCGGGCCACGGCCCCAGCCCAAAGGTGTTGATGTGCGCGGATCTCGGCCCGGGGGCGCTGATCCCGGCGATGACCGTCGATCGGCCTCGAGTTCACCCCTCCAGATTCGGCGACTCGCCGGAGGCCTTCTCTACGTGCGGATTCCGCGCTTCGTCGCTGAGACGGCTTTGACCTTGCAAAAGGCCTTGACGACGGCGCGCACCCAGGGCGGATTCCGGGGGCTTGTGCTCGACCTGCGCGACAACCCCGGTGGCCTCTTTGATGAGGCGGTTCGCGTGGCGGACCTCTTCCTTCGTCGAGGCGCCATTGTCTCGACGGAGAGCCGAGACCGCCCGTCCGAGACGGAGTTGGCCCATCCGAAAGGGACTGAGCCTGATTACCCGCTCGTCGTGCTGGTCAACGGGGGAACCGCGTCGTCGTCCGAGATCGTCGCAGGGGCACTTCGCGACCATCGGCGCGCCCTCTTGCTCGGTGGGAAGACCTTCGGTAAGGGTTCGGTCCAAACGGTGATCGAGCTTGAGGACGGGTCGGCGCTCAAGCTGACCATCGCCCGATACCGCACGCCGAGTGGTCGCTCGATCCAGGGTGTCGGCATTGCGCCGGACATTGTCGTCGAGGCCGCGGCGTCGGACGCAGCACGCCGAGACGCTGGCGAGGAGGGTGTGATCGATGGGCCGGCCCGAGGCCTGAGAGGCGGCCGCCCCGCGGCCAACGATAGGGATGACCCGCAGCTTACGTACGCGCTTCAAGTGGCGAAGCGCTGGAGCGATAATAGGGAAAAGCCGGTTCAGTTACGCGACCGACCCAGGTAGGGCTTGGGTGACTTTACGATGTCAGAACACCATGGTATCCACGAATCTCTGGTTCCCCGAGGCCCCCTGTGCCGACAGTCTTCAAGCTGATCATTGAAGATGATGAGGGGAAGACGACTGTCTACCCCCTGGCTGAGTCTGAGCTCCTTATCGGGAGAAAAGACGGCAACACCATTCGTCTGATGGAACGCAACGTCTCGCGTCGGCATGCGCGGGTCATTCGGCGAAACGGCGCGGTTTTCATCGAGGATCTGGACAGCTACAACGGGGTCCGGATCAACGGCGAGCGCATCAATGGCCGGTACGAGGTCAAGGAGGGCGACCTCGTCGAAATCGGCGATTTTCATCTCGCGTTGCAGGCCGCGGACGTCGAAGAGGCCGACGACACGGAGGCTGGCCTTGCGCCCACCCACAAGCCCACGGCGATGACGCCGCGGGTCGGCGTCGGCGGCCCTCGCGACAGCTCTTGGCCCACGGCGGGCACGGTCCCGGATTTCCGTTTGCCCGCCGATGTCGGGCGAGGCGCCTATTCTCGCGGCGAAGCGGCGGGCGTTTCCGGTGGTCCACGCCCGTTCGAAGCTTCGGAAGACGTTCGGGGTGATCCTGGCGATCGCGCCGATCGCGCCGATCGCGCCGATGACCACCGCAGTACCCTCGTCGACCACCCGTTGGACGACCCGGCGGCCAAGGGTGGTCCGAGCGCCCGCACGAACCCGAATGCCTCGGCGAACGACCGGGGCGCCGGGACGCCTGCGCTGCCTCCGTTTCCTCGCCCCTCCGGATCCATTCTGACGGGCGGAGACGAGGCGATCCCGGCGTCGTCTGATGGAGCGCGTTCAAGCGCGCTCACGCCGCAAGAGAAACATATCTCCCTCTTCCATTCGGCGAATGGCGATTCGCGAGGCGGCGATTCGGCCCGTCATCACAACCTTCCCGATCCCGATCCTGAGGACGATCTTCGGTCCACCGATCAGGGCATGCGGAGCCCACGGCCCGTCGCGCCGAGTACCGATGGGGCGGATGCAGCCGCGCCGCGGCCGAAATCCCTTGCGCGTGTTGCCGCTGAACCGCGCCTCATCTGCGTGAGCACCAGCTATGCGGGTGATGCGTTTCCGCTCCGGAAGTCCGAAACCGTGATCGGCCGCGTCGATGACAACGACATTGTCATCGAGCATCGCTCCGTTTCGCGCAGCCACGCGAAGATCTTGTTCGACGGGACGACGCACAAGGTGATCGATCTCCAGAGCGCCAATGGCATCTTGGTGAATGGCGAAGAATACGCGATGACCGACCTGCGGCCGCGCGACTTGATCGAGCTTGGGCACGTTCGCTTTCGTTTTCTGCCGGCCGGCGAAGTCTTTTCGCCGACCGCTGAGGAGCGGGCCGAGCTCGAAGCGGCGGGCGTCGAGATCGTGGGCGGCGCAGCCCCTGGTGCGTCTCAGCCCAAGCCCCCGTCATCCGGCGCGCTGGCGGCCCCGAGCGTGCCTGCGAGTCGCAGTTCGGGCTCGGGCCTTTCCGATGATGTGGTCGGAGCCCCATACGATCCGAGCATGGCCGCGACGGTGACCGATACGCCCCTGTCGGCGCTCGGCCATGATGTCGTGCCCCAGCCGATTCTCGAGACTCGTCCGTCTGGGGCCGCGCAGCGTTCTTTGCCTCAGGCATCCCAGGCCTCCCAGGCGTCGGGATCCCAGGCCTCTCCGGCTTCGTCGCCGGCGGTCCGAAGCGGTCCTGGGGCGAGCGCCGATTCGACCAGCGGTGAGGATCCGACGAATGGTGCCCGTGGTGCGATGTCGTTCGGCACCGAGAGCCATCCGAGGAACCAAGGGCTTGGGGTTGGGCTCGATTCGGACGGAGGCGTCACCGATCGCGCCGCCGCCCCTTCAGGGCTCGATGAGGGGCCGACGGCGAGCGCCAAGCCTCGGCATCCCGCGGCCGGCACGCGGCCGGAATCCTATGCGGCGGCGCCAGCGGCTCTTCCCATCCGCAGTCAGGTTCCGCCCCCCCGCTCAAGCCCTCGAAGACCAAAGCAAACCGCGAAGTTTCCCATCTATGTGCTCGTGGTGGTCGGGATCCTCTTGCTGGGCGTGGTCTTTCTCGTGATGACGTTCGCGCCGAACACCGATGCTCGGCTCGAGGCGCGCATTCAAGCGCTCTACGAGGCGCGCAAGTTCGACGAGCTCCTCAAGCTTTGCGCTGAACGCAAAGACCGCCTCTCGATCGAGGCGGCGCACCTGTGCGGTCGGGTCGATGCTCTCGTCAATCCGCCCCAGCTCAATCAAGCCGACGCGCCACCTGCGGGGCGCTCGCTCGGAATGCGTCGAGCCGGCTCGTCGGTCGATGGCACGAGCCTGGGTGCAGGTGCGGCCGGCGGCGCGAAAGCAGCCGGAGCTGTTGCCGAGTTCGAAGATTCGGAAGTCGATCAGGTCACCGAAGAGGATCGAGAGGACACTGAGGCCGAAGGTGGCCACGCGCTGGGTGGATCGTTCGCCGCGGCTCGAGACGCGCGCCGGCCGGACCTCGAACATCTGGTCGATGGCGCCGACGCGACGGCCAGTGAAGCTGTGCCCGAGGCGTCGATTCGAGAAGAAGGCGCCCGTGCGGGACGCAATGCGCGCCGACTGAGCGCCGCCGAGCGCCGGAGCGCTCAGCGGCGTTTGCAGCTTAGGCAGGAGCGCCAGGAGCGAGCTCAACGGGCCCAAGACGAGGCTCGAGCCCAGCGCGAGCGTACGGCCGCGGATTCTAAGGCGCAGCGCGAGACCGCATCCGAGATGTATGAGCAGGGCATGAAGCGATTTCTATCCGGAGATGCGCTCAAGGCTGAGCGTCAGTTTCTGCAATGCGTTGATCTTGTGCCTGACTTCGGCGACTGTCACCGCGGACTTGGCGCCGTGTATCGGCAGCGAGGGCAGAAGGCGCGTGCCGTGGAAGCATTCAAGCGATATCTGACGATTGCGCCTCGGGCGAGCGATGCCCAGCAAGTGCGCGACGCGATCCGTGCCCTCGAGCAGGACTAGAGGATTAGGCTTCTACCGATGAACGACGTCTTCCGACGAAACCCGATGCTTGCGATCTCCATGGGCGACCCGGCCGGAATTGGGCCGGAGGTGATCCTCAAGGCGGCAACGGTCGCGGATGTTCGCGCAGTGGCTAATGTCGTCGTGTTCGGTGACCCGCTCGTGCTCGAGCGGGCGGCCCATGATGCGTCGGTTCCCGCGGCGATCATCCCGGTCGAGGATGTGGCTTCGGCCGGTCTCTATCAGGCCGTGGGCGAAGTTCCGGTTGTTGCTTTGTCTCGGCTCGGGCACGTCCCGTGGGGCAAGCCGACGCGGGATTCCGACGCCGCACAAGTCTCCTACATTCGTGAGGCGACTCAGTCCGTGCTGCTGGGCCAGGCGGATGCGCTCGTGACGGCGCCCGTCAGCAAGGCCGCATTTTCACGGGCCGGCGTTCCTTGGGCGGGACACACGGAGATGCTCGCCGATCTCTGTCGCGCCGGGGATCCTGTCGATCCGGTCATGATGCTTGTCGGGCCGACGCTCAAGGTCGTGCCCTTGACGCGGCATGTCGCGCTGGCGGCCGTTCCGAAGCTCATCGTTCCCGAACTCGTGCTGCACGCGATTGAGGTGACGGACGCCTCCTTTCGGCGTCATTTCGCGCGCCATCAGCCGCGGATTGCCATCGCCGGCTTGAATCCTCACGCCGGCGAAGGGGGAATGTTTGGGCGCGAGGAAGAGGAGGTCATCCTTCCGGCCGTTCGCCAGGCGTCCAAGAAGGGCATCCACGTTTCAGGTCCTCATCCGCCCGATGCCATCTATCGACGCACGGCCGATGGTGAGTTCGACGTCGTGATCGGCATGTATCACGATCAGGCGCTCATACCGCTCAAACTCCTCGACTTCGACGTCGCGGTGAACGTTACGCTTGGTCTTCCGATCGTGCGAACGAGCGTCGATCACGGCACGGCCTACGATATCGCGGGCCAGGGCGTGGCTTCGGCGCACAGCATGATGGCGGCCATGAACCTCGCGGGCGCAATGGTCGCGCGTGCGGAACAGGTATCGGGCGCTGGGGGTGCGGGAGCATGACCGGCGCGAGCGGTCCAGCCTTGTGAGTTTCGCAAGCTCGCTCCAAGACCGCCGGCCGGGGTGCGTCTTCTTGCTCGTCGGGAGTTTGAGCACCCTGTTCGCTCCAGTTGCACGGGTTGCCGAAGCGGCGCAGGACGCGAAGCTCGACCGTCTTTATGCAACGATTCGGAGCGACTCCGCCTACAAGGTGCGAATGCAGGCGATCCGGATTCTCATCCGTCGCCTGACACAGGCACAAGCACAAGCACAGGCAGAAGCACAAGCGACCGCGATGGCTCCGGACGAAGCCATGGAGGTTCTTTCGGCCGCAGCGAGGACCGACGAGAACTACCTGGTTCGCGGCCTTGCTTGTTTTTCGCTCGGGCGACTTGCCGATGTTCGTGGTCGACCCGCGTTGAAGGCATCCCTTCATGACAGTCATCCGTTCGTCCGTGCTCAAGCGGAGGAGGGGCTCAAGGCGCTCGAGCATCTTCAGGCTCCGACCCCCAACGCGGGCGGGCATGACCCGAGCCGGGCGGATTCGGGTTCGAGGGGCGGCGGCCCGCCAGGGACTGATGCGAGGATTCGATTGATGATCGTCGCGGAGCCCGTGAAGCCTGGCGCAGGGCCGGGATCGGAGGTCGCGTTCGCCGATGGCTTCGCAGCGTATTTCAATGAGGGGTTCTCGCGTCGAATCGACCGTCGATTCGAGATCGCGAGGGCTGGGCAGCGCGGTGACGGGGGCGGCTATCGCATCGCCGGAAGTTTGGCCGATCTCCAAATTCATGACCTTGGAAACGGAATGCAGCGGGTTACGATGATGGTTCGTGTCTCGATCTCTACGGTGCCGGAGAACAACTTGCGCCACGTCATTTCCGCGAAAGCGAGCGCGCAAGTGAGGAAAGGGTCGCCGATTTCGTCCAGTTTGAGAAAACAGCTCTTGCATGCCGCGACCGACAAGGCCATTGCGGACTCGCTGGCACAGCTTGGGGGAGGGTAGCGCGGTGTCGAGTGACCTTCAGACCGGAAATCTTCCGGGGCGACCCAATCGTCGCTTTAAGAACATCCTGCTGAACAAGCGCTTTCAGCTCAAGTACACCGTGATGATCGTGGGCGTGTCGCTCCTGATCTCCAGTATCCTCGGCGTGTTCTTGGTCGAGAAGCTTCGAGAGAATTCGCGCATGTTGTCGCTCGAAGGGGACGGGAATCAAGCGTTTCAGGACCAGCTTCTGGGCGCGGATGGCCAGATCGCATGGGCGCTCTTTCTTGGCTTCGCGATCTTCAACGTGGTCTTGTTCTTGTTGGGGCTCTTCATGACGCACCGGCTGGCGGGCCCGATCTTTGTGTTCCAGCGCTATATTCAAGAGATCGGGCGGGGCCGGTTTCCGCAGACGCGCGGTTTGCGACGGGGTGATGAGTTCACGGATCTGCTCGATGCCATCGAGAAGGCGGTGAGCCGTTTGCGCAAACGCACGGAGCGCGAGATGACGTTGCTCGAGCGGATCCTCCCCAAGTTGCCACCGGATGAGATCGAGATCCGCGACGAGATCGCCTTGCTCCTCGACAAGAAGCGGGAGGCGCTGAAGGTCTCCGAGATTGGCCCCGAATCCTAAACGCGCGCCGTCGACGCTCGGCATGCTCGGGGAATCACTTCCCCGCGCAACCAAAGCTTGACGGCCATAGTTCCGCGGCGTAGGACTCCAAACCTGGGTGCCTGGAGGGCGCTGTTTTCGGCGGGCCCATAGCTCAGCGGTGAGAGCTGTCGGCTCATAACCGATAGGTCCCTGGTTCGAATCCAGGTGGGCCCAAGTTGGGAGCTAGAAGTCTTTGCAGGATTTGGTACAGCAGCGGAGACCACCTTGGCCGGGGGCGCGGTTTTTGGGTAACGCCTGCAAGCACGTGAAAGAGTGCGCAGATCTACAGGGTTTGCGCACTTTTTCTGTTTTTGGGCGCCGCGGAGTTCGACGTCTGGAGGCTGCACGTGAGCGTTCGTGAGCATCTTCTCGCCCTCTACCGATTGCAGAAGATCGATACGGCGGCGCAGGAGCTGGAGCGAGGTGGCGCGGTCATCCCGGAGCGCATTGGCGAAGTGGAGCGCTCGGTGGATGCGTTGAGGGTCGATCTCGGACATCTCAACGCGGAGGCGGATGCGCAGCGCGCGCAGCAGCGTGAGCTCGAGCTTCAGATCAGCGAAGAGACGAACAAGCATCGCCAGTGGAAGCGCCGGCTGAATGACATCAAGTCGCCGCGCGAGTACCAGGCGATGTCGCGTGAGCTCGAGTCGGGTGAGCGAACGGTCCGCGCGTTCGAGGAATCGGTCCTGCAGATCATGCAGGATCTCGAGACGAAGCAGGCGGTCATCGACGAGAAGGCGAAAGTCCTCCGCGAGAAAGAGCTCGAGTCGAACGAAAAGGTCCGAGATCTCCGCGAGCGTGCGGCGCAGATCGCCACCGATGTCGCGGACGCCCGAGCTGGTCGTCATGCCGTGATCGCAACGCTCCCCGAGAACTTGGTGACGCGCTACGAGCAAGTTCGAAAGCAGCGGCGGGGCATCGCGGTGGCGGTCGTCGAAGGCGGGAAGTGTGGCGGGTGCAATGTCACCCTCAGGCCGCAGGCGGTTGTTGAATTGCTTCGCAACACGGACATCCAAACGTGTCCGCTGTGCCACCGAATTCTGGTGCCGGACGAGCTTCTGAAAGACGGCGCCTCTTCCTCGGATTCGGCCTCGGCGGCGACCTGAAAGAAGTCGGCGCGCGACAGTGGGGCTGTTCGCGAAGTTCATGAAGGAGACGGCGGGACGCGCGCCTTCCGTCCAAGTGGGTCAGCAGAAGACCATTCTCGAAAGCGACCTCGCGGCCCTGCCCGCGTCAGTTCAACGTTACATGCGGTACATGGGGGTGCTTGGGCGTCCTCGCGATTGGTCCTTCCGAGCGGGGTTCACCGGTCGTTTCAAAACGAAACGGGAAGCGCCGTGGCGACCCTGCGAGGTTTGGCAGTATGACGTGGGCTCGCCCATCACGCGCTTGTTCTACCTCAGGATCTTTCTTGGGCGCGTCCTGCCCGTGATCGGACGCGATCTCTACTATGAGGGCCAAGGTCAAATGGTCGTTCGGCTCTTCGACTGGGTCACAGTCGTTGATCGTCGGGGGCTAGAGCTCGATACCGGCGAGCTGGTTACCTATCTCAACGACCTCGTCCTCATCGCGCCGTCGATGCTTCTCCAGCCGAACGTTGCCTGGCGCGCCGGCGTCGATGAGAACTCGTTCGATGTGTCCTTGACAGACGCGGGACGAACCGTGACGGCGCGGGTTTCGGTGGATAGCGACGGCGCACCTGTCAACTTCGAGACCGACGACCGTTTCTTTGAGGAGACGGGCGCTGCCGAGCGCTGGCGACGAACGCGCTGGTCGACGCCTCGACCGCGCTTCGAAGCGCTCGATGGGCGCCAGGTGCTCGCGCGAGGCCAAGCCGTTTGGCATCTGCCGGGTGTCGACCTTCCTTATGCTGAGTTTGACCTGGTGCCGGGTAGCTTGGTCTTCAACGTTCGCCCTGGCCAATAGCGCCCCGTGCTCCGCCACGTGGCCGAGCGGTCGAGCGGCCGAGTGGCCGAGCGACGCCGACAAAGGACGGGCTCGACTGCACTGGGCTGGTTGTGTACAACCCTCAGCCACCCATGGGGCGAACGTTCGAAAATCGAAAACATGCGATGGCCAAACGCGGCGATCGTGATGCCAAGGCCTTCACTCGGGCCGGGCGCCACATCGCCATGGCGGTTCGGGCGGGTGGGGGCGATCCCGACGGTAATCCAGCGCTGCGGCGAGCCATTCAGAACGCGCGCGCGGTGAGCATGCCCAAAGACCGGATCCAGGCGGCCATCGATAAGGCGACGGGGGTGGGGGATGCGGAAGCGTTCCAGTCGATTCTCTACGAGGGCTACGGTCCACATGGAGTCGCCATCTTGGTCGATACCGCGACCGACAATCCCACGCGAACGGTCGCGAATGTGAGGTTGGCGTTCAAGAAGGGCAACGGGAACCTCGGCAACTCCGGGAGCGTGTCGTTTCTGTTCGATCACTTTGGGTTCTTTCGCTTGTCGCCGGACGGGATCGATCGCGAAGAGCTCGAGCTCGAGTTCATCGATCATGGCCTTGAACAACTTGTAGAGGGCGAAGCCGACGACGGGTCGCCCGTGCTCGTCCTGCGATGCTCACGAGAGAACTTCGGGAAGGTTCAAAGTGCGTTGGAGCAGCGAGGCATCGAGCCGGTCTCTTCTGGTTTCGAGTGGATCCCAAAGGACACGACCACGCTGCCGGAGGAGCAAGCCGAAGAAGTCATCGCCCTGATCGAACGCCTTGAGCAGGACGACGATGTTCAGCAGGTCTTTGCCACGCTTGATTGACGGTTTCTGGCCCCCGCTCAGATCCGTCGATGACAGCAGCTTTGGCGCCATGGCACGAACGCCGCAGATCTCGATCTCGACCTAGAAGAGCATCCCGAATCACAAGGCGCTGCAACCTAGAGGCCGAGGATGACTTCGTCGTAGTACTTGGCCCGCGCGATGCCGCTGCCTATGGCGGCGTCGCGCGCCGTCAAGCAGAGTTGCTCGAACTCGTCTCGGTCGGGAACACCGACGAATGGCTGACCGTTGATGATGAAAGTTGGCGTAGCCTTCACGCCTACCGAAAGGCCAAGCGCTCGATCCGATTCGACGCGATCTCTTGGCGCTGATGTAGCGAGACAAGATGCCCACTGGGCCACGTTGAGGCCTGCTTCCTCGGCCAACTCGGTCTGGTGTGCGGCTGACAACGATGCGCGATGGGCAAAGAGCAAGTCATGATAGGTCCAAAAGCGCGCCTGGGCGCGCGCGCACTCGGCCGCGATCGCGGCGCTGAGCGCGTTCTCGTGGATGGAAGTCAGAGGAAAGTGCTTGAAGACGAGGCGCAGGTCGGTCGGATGCTCGTCGAGCACGTCATCGATGATCGGCTGCGATGCGGCACAGTAGGGACATTGAAAGTCCGAGAACTCGATGATCGTCACCCAAGCGTCCGGTTCGCCCCGCACCGGCGAGTCACCGACGGGGACCATTACCAGCGACGAAGAGCTCGAACAGGCTGTCTCGAGGACGAAAGTGGCGACGAGAAGAGGTGCGAAAGTGATGGACGCTCGAACGTTGGTTGGGGGCATGTTGTTTGGGCGGTGGTTGTACACATTCGGTGCCAGACATCCAACGTGTCTTGGTCCGAGATTCTTGACAATCGGGCGCAACGCAAACACATCGCCGAGCGACCCAAAAGGCTTGCGCCGTCGGCCGCCTCGTGTGGGCACGGCTCGTGGGGGGCCGGATATTTGGGGGTGGGGGAGGATTCATGGCTCGATCGGCTCTCTTTTCGGTGATTCGCCGCCGATTGCTGGCTGCGCTCGAAGTTGAGCGCGCGGGCGTTCCGTGGTCGTCGACGGACGAGTACCTTCAGGAACGAGCTGAAGCCGTTCGGATGATGCGCCGAACGTTTCTCAGTCGAGGTGCCGCCGCGACGGTGCTTGCGGCTTCGCCTATCGCTGCGGCCTGCGCGAGCAGCCAGACAGGGATTGGACAGCGGGGCGCGACGCAGCAGAGCGCGACGCAGCAGGGCGTGCCAGGACCGGGCGCCTCTGGGCGGGACGCCTCGGCGCGGGGCGGTCGCGATCGGACGGAATCCGTTGGTGTCGTGGGCGCGGGTCTTGCGGGTATGGTGGCCGCGTATCGTCTGACGAAGCTCGGGTTTCGAGTGCGGGTCTTCGAGGCTGCGACGCGCATCGGAGGTCGGACATTTTCGACGCGGCGTGGGCTCATCGATGGCCAGCTCGCCGAGCTCGGGGGCGAGCTCATCGACTCGAACCACGTGACGATGCATCGGCTTGCCCAGGAGCTTTCACTCGTGGTCGACGACCTCTTCGCGGACGAGCCGAAGTCTGGCTATCGCCGCGATGTGTTTTGGTTCGAAGGGCGTTTCATTTCTGACGACGAACTCGTGCAGGATTTCCGCCCGCTCGCACGATCGATGGCGATGAGTATGGCGCGCGCGGGCGAAAGTGCTTCGCTTCGCGCAGATCTCGATCGCACGACGCTCGCTCAGTGGTTGGACGCGCAGTCGGAGGTCAGCGCGCTGATTCGTAACATTCTCACGGTCGCGTACGTCGGAGAGTACGGGCTCGAGGCTGACGAGCAGTCGGTCCTCAATCTGCTCGAGCTGATCGACTATGAGGATGAAGGTCCATTTCGGCTCTTTGGGGAGTCCGATGAGCGCTTCCATATTCGAGGGGGAAACGACCAGATCGTGCAGCGGCTTGCGGCGCGAATCGCTTCCCAAGTCGAGACTTCGAGTCGTCTACTTGCGCTGTCGCGCGATGGGCGCCGATACCGGTTGACCTTTGAGCGTGACCGAGGCCAGCGCGAGGAGGTCTTCGATGCGGTCGTCTTTGCTTTGCCGTTCACGATGCTTCGTTTGGTCGATGGCATCGAGATCTTCGAAGCTGACAAGGTTCGTGTTATTCGTGAGCTTGGATACGGGACGAACGCGAAGCTCATGGCGCAGTTTCGCGAGCGCGTGTGGCGTGTGAGCCACAACGCCGCCGGGTCGGCCGTGACGGACAACGGACGACAGACGACGTGGGATACATCGCGAAGCCAAGCCGGAACGGCCGGAGTACTCACCAACTTCTTGGGGGGCCGTGCGGGCGTCGAGCTGGGACGTGGCAGTGCAGAGGAACGACTGAAGCGCGCGCTTCCTCAGCTCGATGCGATCTTTCCCGGTCTTGACCTCGCGTATCTCGAGGGCAGCGCCCTGAGAATGCACTGGCCCACGGCGCCGTTCGCACTCGGTTCCTACCCCTGCTATCGACCTGGTCAGTGGTCTTTCGCCGGGATCGAAGAGCGAACCGAAGACGAACGCCTCTTCTTTGCGGGCGACCATTGTTCGGCCGAGTTTCAAGGGTTCATGGAAGGTGCCGCCGAGAGTGGCGAAGTGGCGGCACGCCGCGTGGCGGCGGCTTTCGAACTGGTTGCTCTCAGTAGGCCGAGCGCTTTCCACGCCCACGATGGAGCGCCGCGATCAAATCCTGGGGGCGTGCGTCACGCGACCAAACCGTAATGCCCGCCGCGATCAAGTCGCCGAAGCTCTGCGGCGATTCTACGCCGCCAAGATGCACATCGATCCGATCCATCCAAGCCTGCGCGAGTTGTGCGAGCTCGCTGCGGCAAGAATTCAAGACCTCTGCTCGTTTCACCGAGAGGCAAACCGCCGCCGCCCCGAGCCGCTCAGCCGCGCGCTTGAGGTCCGCCGTCGGAAGATCTCGGCCAAGGTAGCAGACGCGAAAGCCGGCGTGGGATAGATGGAGCGCGATCACCAAGAGACCCAGCTCGTGCTGCTCGCCGGGTAGGCACGCGCACATCACGCGTGGTGCGTGGGCGTCAGGCCTCGTCGAGAGCTCTCGCAACCGCTCCATGCGCGCCGCGAGTTGAGAAGAAACCATGTGCTCACCCGCGATCGTCACGTCTCCCCGCACCCAAAGGTCACCGATCTCGTATGCGGCCGGTTGAATGATCGACGACAGCACCGACTCGACCGAGAACAGCGAGAACGCCCGATCGAGCGCATTCGACAAGAGCTCACCATCGAGCCTTCGCGCTGCATCGACGAGGTCGTTTCGAAGCGCTCCAAAAGCACTCGTCAAAGGGCCGCCGCCTGCTTCTCGTTCCTCGCGGCCCGCGGCCGGCCCACCCAACGAGTCCAGGCCGTCGGACGCGCTCCGGTCGCGGGCGTCGTTTCGGTCGCGGGCGTCGTTTCGGTCGCGGGCGTCGTTTCGGTCGCGGGCGTCGTTTCGGTCGCGGGCGTCGTTTCGGTCGCGGGCGTCGTTTCGGTCGCGGCCCGTCGAACCGTGCGCATGCGCGGGGCTCGCCGGACGCTCCGCGAGGAGGGCCGCCCGGCCTGCCGCAGCGATCTCGCCGATCGCGCGTCCTTCTTCCGTGAGCTCAAGTACGCGGCGAATGACCTTCAGATCGTCTTCTGTGTAGAGGCGGTGACCGCTGTCGCGACGCACCGGTTCGAGCAGTCCGTGCCTACGCTCCCAAGCGCGCAAGATGGTTGGTGAGAGCCCGGTCAGACGGGCGAAAGTCTGCATCTTGTAGGGCCCTGCGGGCGCTTCAGGGCTTGTCATATTCTCGTGTATAGCTCCTGTCGAGTTTAGTGGCTATAGTTTTTGTATAGAAAAGGGTTTTAACTCTATTGACCTGTGCTGCTTGTGTGTAGATGTTGTCCAAGTCCCGAACGACGTATAGTATCTGTATAGATTAATTTCTACCCTTTGGAGGCCAAGAT
Organism: Deltaproteobacteria bacterium; assembly: GCA_016713425.1. Taxonomy (GTDB): domain Bacteria; phylum Myxococcota; class Kuafuiibacteriia; order Kuafuiibacteriales; family Kuafuiibacteriaceae; genus JADJPE01. The sequence goes on from JADJPE010000005.1 coordinate 2,147,098, forward strand.
GAACCCAAGACACCCACTCACCGCGCTCGCGCTCATGTCGCTCGTTACCGCCGCCGCCTGCGGCGACGATGACGACAACAGCAACAAGCCTATCGCAACCACGACCACCAAGAACATCGTTGAGGTCGCGGAGGCCCAGGGCTTCTCGAGCCTGCTCAGCGCTGCTCAGCAGGCGGGTCTGGCCGACGTTCTCGCCGGTCCCGGCCCTTTCACCGTGTTTGCGCCGACAAACGCTGCGTTCCAAGCCTTGGGAAGCGCCGCGCCCTCGGATCCGGACCTCCTGGCGAATGTGCTTCTGAGTCACGTGGTGTCCGGCAAACTCGACTCGAGCGCGGTGACGAGCGGTCAGCCGCTCACGAGCCTCGCGAAGACTCAGCTCGAGGTGAAAGTCTCCGGCTCGAAGGTGACGGTGAACGGCTTCGCGCTGAGTGCCACGCTTGATGTGCCCGCTTCGAATGGCGTGATCCACGTGCTCGACCAGGTGATCGTGCCGCCGACGATTGTTGAGGCGGCAAGCGCAAGCAGCGACCTATCGACCCTGGTCGCTGCGGTCGGGGTCTCATCGAGCGCGGTGCAGAGCGCGCTGACTGCCGGTGGCCCGATCACCGTTTTCGCGCCGGTCAACTCGGCTTTCGCTGCCATTCCGTCGGCCGACCTCGACGCACTGCTCGCCGATCAGTCCGCCCTCGATGAGGTGCTCACCTACCATGTGGTCGCGGGTCAGGTTCTCTCGAGTGACCTCTCGGACGGCCAGGTCGTGAGCACCGTCGGCGGCAAGACGCTGCGGGTCGGCCTAGACGCTTCCGGTGCGACGTTGACCGACGAGAGCGGAAACGTCGTGAGAGTTTCCGGGCCGGATGTGCGGCTCCTCAACGGCGTCGTGCATCTCATCGATGGCGTCTTGACCCCAGCCGCGCCCGTGACGGCGCTCGGGAACATCGTCGAGGTCGCGCAGTCCACCGGAGGTTTCTCGACCTTGCTCGGAGCTGCGACTTCGGCCGGCCTAGCCGCATCGCTCGCCGGGCCCAACGAGCTGACCGTGTTCGCACCGACCGACACGGCCTTCGCTGCCCTGGGCGTTGATCTCAGCCTCGTCGAGGACGACGTGCTTGCGAACATTCTTCTCCACCACGTGGTGCCGGGTGCGCTTCGGTCGAGCGAGGTGGTCAGCAGAACGTCGCTCGCGACCCTGGCCAACACGTCCCTGTCCGTGGACACAAGTGGCGGATCGGTGCGAATCGGTGGAGCAGCCCTTACCGCGACGCTGGATGTCGAAGCCTCCAACGGCCTCATCCATGTCGCGAGCGAGGTGATTGTGCCCCCGACCATCGTGGAGGTCGCCGCGGCGACGGGCGCACTCTCGACCCTCGTGACGGCCGTGGGCGCGGCATCGCAAACGGTCCAAGATGCGCTCGCGCCCAACACGCTGGCGGGAGACATGCCGATCACGGTGTTCGCGCCCACGAATGACGCCTTCAGCGCCTCGGGTATCGACCTCGGAGCGCTCGACCAGTCCACGTTGGATGCCGTGCTTGCACACCATGTCCTTCCCATGCAAGGCCTGTCGACTGCGCTCAACGATGGCGATACGCTGACAACGCTGAACGGCGATCTGACCGTGGTCGTGGATAGCGACGGAACGATCGGTCTTGTGGATGGCCAGGGCAATCGCGCCAACGTGGTGTCGACGCTCAAGGACATCCGTACGCTCACCGGCGTCGTGCATGTGATCGACAGCGTGCTGCGCCCGTAGTCGGTCGCTTCGTCTGGCTTGACTTGAGTTGGCTTGACTTGAGTTGGCTTGGCTTGGACCGGCTTGGACCGGACAGGCTTGGGCTGCTCTGCCTGGTCTGACCTCGCTTGGCTTGGTCAATTCGCACCGATCTCGACCAACCAGAGTTCGCCCTTGGACACCTCGACGACCGACATACCCTCGAGGTCGTTGGGTCCTCCGGCAACGTATCCTCGAATCTTGTCCATCCAGGCTCGCCCCTCGTCCCGCTCCAGGAGTCGAAGTCCTGCCTGATTCGCGACCACCACTTCGCCCGAGACCGTCACCGCCAGAGTTGGATTTGGATGCTGGTCGAGTTGATTGAGCAGGAGGGCGCGATCAAGCCGAGCGAGGTTGCGCCGAGGCTCGCGAGGGGTGATGCGATCGAGCAGTTCGTTCACGCGGTCGGCAAGGCCGGCGAGCGTGTGAGCAGCGCCGGTCGTGCAGCGCCGATGGGGGTCTCCATGGGTCGCGGCGACGATGACGTCGCTGATCATCGCAAGCGGTTGCATGAGTTGCAGATTGATTCGACGCCAAACGACGACCGTGATGGCGATGACGATGAGGCCCATGATGACCGCGGCCCAGGCGCCCAAACGTTTGCTGGTGCGGCCGGAAACCTCTTCTGGCGTCTTCCTGGAGGCGCGCCCGACCTGATCCAAGGCTGCGAGGATCCTTTCGCGCTGGGCACTTGTTGACGCGGTCCAGGTGAGCTCGGCGATGGCGCGTTTCGCGGTTGGGAGCGCGATGGTTTCGGACTTCGGCTCCCCATGATCTGACTCGTGAGGCGCGGTGGCCCGAGTGACCATCGTGATCGCGGTGAGGGCGAGGGCGATCTCGAGAATGAGGATCGTGGCTATGCTGTTCGAGATGATACGGCGGGCTTGCATGGGTCGACGTCACTTCCCGGTTATTGAAACTGTTCGATGAGCTTTCGGAGGCCCCCGGAGGAGGCGGCGATCACCAGGATGTCTTGTTCTTTGAGTGCGACGTTTGGGTTCGGAAGCATCACGCGCGCGCGGCCGAGTTCCTCCGTGCGAATCGCGACGACCGTAACGCCGTACTTTCGTGGAAGATCGGTATCGAGAAGCGTGCGCCCCACCAATTTCGCGGGGACGCGAAGCTCTGAGATGAAGAGGTCGCCGCCCAGCGGGACCTGCTCGAGCACACCGAAGGAGATACGGGTCGCAAGACGCTCTCCAAATTCGAGCTCCGGATTGACGATTTCGTGGGCGCCGACGAGCTTCAAGATGCGCCCGTGGAGATCGTCGATGTAGCGCGCGATGACTCGCGGCGCGCCAAGTTGTCGCAGAAGCGACGTGCAGATGATCGAGCTGTCTCGCGCGTTGTGACCGATGGCGACGACTGAGAAGTCTCGCTTCTGCGGTTCGATGCTCGAAAGGGCCGCTTCATCGTTCGCATCGAATGCGGCTGCGAAGCTCGTGTAGCTCGAAGCCTGCTGGACGAGACGTTCGTCCCGATCGACCGCGAGGACTTCGACACCTCGTTCCGTGAGCGCGCGCGCGAGCGCGCTGCCGAACTGGCCAAGGCCAAGGATGAGAGCTTGTTTCATATCGGCGTTCCGTTCCTTATGTAGCTCTAGATGGCTAGCCGACCGAGATGTCGGCTTGAGGGAGTCTCCAGTTGCGTTTGGTCGATAGGCCCTGAAGCAGCACGAAGAGTGTCAGTGGTCCGACGCGGCCCGCGAACATGGTGGCCATCACGATGAACTTCCCAAATTCGTCGAGCATACCGGTTCCACCGGCGCTCAGGCCCACCGTTCCGAGGGCCGAGACCGTCTCGAAAGCGAGGACAATCGGATCGCCGTCCTGCGTGAGCAAAAGGGCGATCAGTGCGACCAGAAGTGACGTGAGGCCGAGCGCGGTCGAAGCGAGCGCTCGGTAGACCGCGTCTTGAACGATTGTGCGCTTGGCGAACTCGATGTGAGCTTTGCCGCGCATGGCGGCCATGGTGGCGAGGATCAGGACCGCGAAGGTCGTCGTCTTGATACCGCCAGCGGTCGATCCCGGGCTGCCGCCGATAAACATGAACATCGCCATCACAAGCAGCGTGACATGGTGGAGGCCAACGAACTCGATGGAGTTGAAACCGGCCGTGCGAAGCGTGACCGCCTGGAACCACGCATTGTGAAGCCGATCGACGAAGCCGAGCGGCGCGAGGGCGTCGCTCCATTCGAAGGCGAGCACACTCAAGAACGACGTCGCGAGCAGTGCACCGGTGGTATACACGATGATTCGCGGGAACGGGTCTAGGGGCCGCCGGCGTATGAGTCGTGGGATCGCTTTGATTCCAACCGGGCCAAGACCTCCGGCGATGATGAGGATGGCGACCACGTGAAGCACAAGCGGCGAGGCCTGATACGGGATCAAGGAGTCGGTTTGAAGCGCAAAGCCGGCGTTGCAGAACGCGGACACGGACGTAAATAACCCGCGCCATGCGGCGGTTGCGATCGTATCCCCGTGGAAGTAGAAAAGCCCGCCCAGAGCGACGGCGCCTATGGCTTCCGCGGCCAGGGTCAGGAAGACGACGTCGCGAACCGTCTTTCGAGTTTCCTGCGCGCTCGATGTTCCGAATACGCCGCCCAGCATTGCCTCTTCTTCCAGGCTGCGGCGGCGACCAAGTATGGTAGCGGCGGCGGCCGACAACGTCATGATGCCGAGGCCACCGACCTGGATGAGCAACAACAAGACGCCTTGACCAAAGAGCGACAGATCGTTGGGCGTGTCGAGCACGATTAGGCCTGTGACGCACACGGCGCTCGTGGCGGTGAAGGCCGCGTCGATGATCGAGAAGTGATGGCCATCGGCGGCGGACAGCGGAAACGCCAGCAAGGTCGTCCCCGCGACGATCGCGAACAAGAATGTCCCTGAGATGAGCTGTGCTGGATGGTAGAGCGGCGATGCCGTGAGTCGGCGCGTCGACTCGGGTGCGCCTTCATTTTCACCGGAGAGCAAGGCGTATTGCACAAAAACGAGACACAGTGTGGCGGAGAGGTATGCGTCGGTGCCGTGCGTGCTATCGAGTGTAGCCCAGGAGGTCAGGACCACGACCGCAGCAAGCCCGAGGGTGGCGAAGCGGCGCCAGCGCTGAAGTTCGGGGTCTCTAGTGGCGCCAACCGCGAAGAAGGTCGCGATCGCGAGCATCAGGCAGGTGGCGGCGAGATCGGCGATCGAAGACTCCGCGAGGAGCGTGGGTCCCGCGAGGAGCCAGGTCGCGGCGCACGGAATGAGTGCGCCCTTTGCGACGAGGGCAGGCGCTGGGGCGGGGCTTATCGGTGGGTCACTCGCGAGCACCGAGAGGATGCCAATGATGGCGGTGCCGCCGAGGAAAGCGCTCATCGGATCGCGCAGGAAGAAGTCGAAGAGCGCGACCGACGGGAGCAGGATACCAAAGAACGCGATGACGCGGCGTCGCCGAACCGATGTGATCGAGAGCCCTGCGGCGACCACAAGCAAGAACGCCCCAAGAAGGAGCACCACGAGTGCGGCGAGCGTGTGTTCGGGGGAGCGTGGCCCCAGGATGGCCTCGATGGTTTCGCCGACCGAGGGGGTGGTCGGCACCTGAGCGGAAGCCGCGCCGGTCGTCGGCGTGACCGGAAGCGAGGGTGGTGAGGCGGGGATGGTCAGCGTCGGGGCAATGGTGAGGACGAGCCCAGCCAACCCGCCGAGGAACCCGCGGAGCCAGTACTCCCGAGTCTCGCTGATCACGTGAGCCATACGGTATGTCGGGCTGTCGCGCCCAGGTCTTCTTTCGCTCTCCTCGCGCGTCGCGACAAGCCGCGGTCTAGATTTATTCGGTGGTCGCGGTGTCTTGGGGCACGCGCACGGGAGGTCGTCGTGCGGGATTTCCTGGTCTCTGAGCCCTCGCCTAGAGACCCAAAGCCTGCAGATGGGACGCAAACTCCGTGGATCCAAGGATCGCGACCAAGACCGCATCCCTATCGGCGCCGGCAGCCAGCTGCGTCATCCACCCCGAGCTTCTTTGGTCGGCCGCCCGTCCGAACGCAAGTGCATAGACATCCAGGAGATATTCTCGGTCAGAACGAGTGCGCGCCTTGTACGTCGAGGAGCTGAAAAACGTGCGCAGGATGAAGGAGTAGGCTTCCGGCGCCGACTTGCCTGCTGCTCGATCAGATTTTGCCTTCTGCGTCCAGTAGCTCACGCCGGAAGAATCACCGGCTCGCAGGAACACCGTTGGATACAAGCTTCGAATGTAGCGCTCGACGACATCGGACGTGGGCGAGCTGACAAACGTTGCCGTGACGGAACGATTCCCAGTCAGAGTGACCGTGCAGACAAGCGACGAGCCGGAGCACGCACCGCCCCATCCGCTGAAATCGGAACCGACAGAAGGTTGCGCGATCAACCATACGGTTTCGCCTGGCGTCGCACTCACGGAACAGGCCGTGCCGCAATTCATGCCAGAAGGAAAGCTTGCAATCGTACCGCTGCCTGACTTGGAGACCGTGAGCGCGTACTGTTGAGGCGGCGGAGGCGGCGCGACGGAGAAGCTCGCCGTGACGGTGCGCGCCGAACTCATGGTGACGGTGCATGTCGCCGAGCTGCCACTGCAGGCACCACTCCAGCCAGAGAATATCCATCCAGCCGACGGAGACGCGGTCAAAGTCACGTTCGTGGAGGCAGAGTACGAATTCGAGCAAGTGGAGCCGCAGTTGATGCCAGACGGGTTGCTGCTCACGGTACCGCTGCCCGACTTGGAGACCGTGAGCGCGTACTGTTGAGGCGGCGGAGGCGGCGCGACGGAGAAGCTCGCCGTGACGGTGCGCGCCGAACTCATGGTGACGGTGCATGTCGCCGAGCTGCCACTACAGGCACCACTCCAGCCAGAGAATATCCATCCAGCCGACGGAGACGCGGTCAAAGTCACGTTCGTGGAGGCAGAGTACGAATTCGAGCAAGTGGAGCCGCAGTTGATGCCAGACGGGTTGCTGCTCACGGTACCGCTGCCCGACTTCGAGACCGTGAGCGCGTACTGCTGAGGCGGCGCGACGGAGAAGCTCGCCGTGACGGTGCGCGCCGAACTCATGGTGACGGTGCACGTCGCCGAGCTGCCACTACAGGCACCACTCCAGCCAGAGAATATCCATCCAGCCGACGGAGACGCGGTCAAAGTCACGTTCGTGGAGGCAGAGTACGAATTCGAGCAAGTGGAGCCGCAGTTGATGCCAGACGGGTTGCTGCTCACCGTACCGCTGCCCGACTTCGAGACCGTGAGCGCGTACTGCTGAGGCGGCGCGACGGAGAAGCTCGCCGTGACGGTGCGCGCCGAACTCATGGTGACGGTGCACGTCGCCGAGCTGCCACTACAGGCACCACTCCAGCCAGAGAATATCCATCCAGCCGACGGAGACGCGGTCAAAGTCACGTTCGTGGAGGCAGAGTACGAATTCGAGCAAGTGGAGCCGCAGTTGATGCCAGACGGGTTGCTGCTCACGGTACCGCTGCCCGACTTCGAGACCGTGAGCGCGTACTGCTGAGGCGGCGCGACGGAGAAGCTCGCCGTGACGGTGCGCGCCGAACTCATGGTGACGGTGCATGTCGCCGAGCTGCCACTACAGGCACCACTCCAGCCAGAGAATATCCATCCAGCCGACGGAGACGCGGTCAAAGTCACGTTCGTGGAGGCAGAGTATGAATTCGAGCAAGTGGAGCCGCAGTTGATGCCAGACGGGTTGCTGCTCACGGTACCGCTGCCCGACTTCGAGACCGTGAGCGCGTACTGCTGAGGCGGCGGAGGCGGCGCGGCGGAGAAGTTCGCCGTGACGGAGCGCGCCGCACTCATGGAAACGGTGCACATCGCCGAGCTGCCACTGCACGCACCACTCCAGCCGCTGAATGTCGAACCGCCCAGTGCGGTTGCAGAGAGCACTACGCTGGTGTTTGCCTGGTAGGTCTCGGTGCAGTCGGTGCCGCAGTTGATGCCGCTCGGATTGCTCGTGATCGTCCCATTCCCGTTCCCGAGCTTGCCCACATCGAGCGTGTACGTTGGATTCTGCGGCGGATCTTGCGGCGGATCTTGCGGCTGAGTTCTCGGCAAGGTCGGGTTGGCCGATGCTTTGATGTCCTCGACCCGCGTCTTGTACTCGTCCGTGTACATGAAGTCCGCCGCGACAGTGTAGATTGTTTTCGTTCCATTCCTAATGAGGTTCGCCCACTCGGTTGTGCGCGTGGGCTCGCGCCCAAGGAGTCCTCGGTAGAGTCCATCCACGAGATCCTCGGGCGAGTTGTTCGAAACAATGGTCGCATACTCCTGCGTGCCCATGAAATGCTGGGCCAGCTGGCTTGCCGTCCATCCCGCCTCGATCTGATTCGACCAGTAGGCTACGCGCTCTGACGTCGGTGTTCGTCCGAGAAGATATCGATAGAGATCTCGAACGTAGTCTTCGATTATACTCCGCTGCGACATCGCGAGCGCGTTTTGGTTGGCCGCAAGGTCTCCGCAATCCCGCGCCCGGTAGGCCGGAACGGATGATTCGATTCTCCCCACGCCACTGTCGCTCGGACAGTATTTCAGTCGCTCCATCTGTTCCGCGTTGTTCTGAGATCGAACACTAAACATGTAGTTCTGGTCGACGTCGATCATCGCCGGGAAGTAGACAGGAACCGTGCCATTGACCGTCAAATGAATGGCTGTTTTTTGAGCATACTCAATGAATCGACGGCGCGGCGTATCCTTGGCCGCGATGAACTGCAGGGTGGTTGGAAGAGCGTTCCGCACCGATGCAAGGCAACCGTTCGAAAGACCGCCGGAGTTCGGAGAATAGACATACTGCTGGCTGTGTCCATAGTTCGCGGGGTTTCCGCAGTAGTGCGCACCGTCCAACTCGAGGAGAAGCGGAAGACCGGCTGGATTGTGGACAAGGCGATTGACGTGGCCGTGTCCCCCTGTGTTGTAGACGCGGTTCCTTTCTGTCCCCGTCGACACCAGGCACAAGTCCTCGCCAAGATCGGTTGAATATCCAACCTTGTTGAGGGCCTTCTGATTGAGGCACGGAATCCCGCTGGCCTCGACCGCAACCCCATTTCGGACCCCGTATCGATCCGTATCCACGACGGCCTTAATGAAGTCGATGTGCGGTTTCATCCATCCAGAGAGTGTCGTTTCCGAGCCGATGTAGAGGCTCGGTCGCACGCGACGCAGCGCCTTCGAAAAGTCGAGAATCGCGTCGGGATGCATCGTTCTGAGGTCGGTCATTGTGATGTGGATACTCTTTGCCCCCGCGTCGATCGCGCGCGTGGCCAGCCACAACTGCCACAGGATACCCATCTCGGTCTCCAAGCTTGGAACGCTGTTTCTTCCAGAAGGCGCGGCATACCAGCGATGATCTCCGTTCTTTGGGACCGACGTATTTGGGTCGACTTCTAGAATATCTTCATAGCGGAAGGCGAGCGTCGTCCGGGTTCCTGCCGCAATTTGGTCGATCGTTTGAAACCCACGCCCTACATAGCCAGACGCGGCTGTTCGGAGCGAGGAACCGACCGAGATGCTGATTTGACTCGCTTCATCGAGAACGATCTCGGGCACAACAAACTCGACCGTGGCCGCAGACGCCTGCGCGACCGACGCGAGGTTACTGAACTTCGAATCGAGCGCCTCCGCATACGTCATTTTCGCGCCGCTCGCGTTCCTGGGGCGGTCGTCTTTCTGCATCGGAGGGATCCAGGCGAAGACCGCCCAGCGGAGATATCGACATCCAAGCTGGTACATCGACCGAACCTGGCTTGCTTCGCAGTTGTGGCAGTAGCAGGCGCTTCGAAGCAAATCGTCGCGCACAGCCTCGAAACGAGCCCGCTCGTCGCTGGCCATGAACTCCCGTTCGACCGTCTCGACCGAGGTGCCTCGCGAGAGGCGAGAGGCCAGTCCGTCCACCTCGCTGGGCGCAGGCTCTCGCCTCAGGACGCCGTGGTAGAGGTCCTTCGCGAGCTCACTCGCGCTGGCGGTCGACAGGTTGCCTCCGCCGTTCGCGTCGTCTGACTCGTCGGGCCCTTGCTCTGGGCCGCAACGAAGAAGCGCAAGGCACATGGCCGCGATTCCGAGAGCGCGCACGACAAGCCGAGATGAGTGGGAGTTCGAAGACCGATGTGTCGCCTGCATGGGACCGCTGAGAGCAAGAGCCGCGCCGTTTGTGGCGGTCTTCTGTTCTCCCAGTTCAGGGCGCTGCGACCACGCTGTCCTGACGTCCGCAGCGACAGGGATCTGGCCCTCGCTGACCCTCCGCGATGTCACAGCTACGAAGACGCCGAGCCGGAGCCCCGGCGGCGAGGGTCACGACCCTGTGGCCGGCGACTCTTCGGGCGCGGTGATTGAGGGGAATCCAGCGCGGTGGACCGCGGAACCATCGTTGACAGTTCATGAATCGGCCGGTCTCGCTGGCGGCGGTCCGGGTATCGACCTCCGCTGAAGGAGGCGGCTCGACGCAAGCAGCATAACGAGTGACGGCATGTGCGCCGATTGGGGACCACCACCGTCTTCGTTCGAGGTCATGTCTGGCACCCGGTTGGGTTTCGGTATGGTCGGGGGCTTGCGCTTTACGGGTCTCTTGATTCCCAGAGTATCTGCGTGCCATCGACGATGGACAGATAGGGCTTGGACTCTCGAACAATGAAGACGGCGTTTGGATGGCCGTAGGTCGAGGTGTGCCAAAGCGGCGTGCCGGTCTGAGAAACGACCAGATTTCCGTCGCCCTGAAAGGATACTTTGCACGGGTTGGCTGTGTTGCAGGTCCGTCCGCCCGTTCCGCTCCACCAGAGGGCCGTCATCGGCGATTGCCTGTAAAGAACAAGGTTTCCGTCCGTCTGCATGTAGAGGCTGAGGTGCTGCGTCTCAACATGCTCGCCTTGGAAGTGGGTGAAGTTTCCGGCCCGGAAGGAGATTGAGGTGGCGGGGCTCGGGACCGCAAAGGTCGCGGTGACGTTCTGTGCGGTGGTCATCTGCACGGTGCAGGTCCCGGTGCCGCTGCACGCGCCTGACCATCCAGCGAATGTCGACCCGGCATTGGGGGTCGCGGTCAAGGTCACCGAAGTGCCGGCCGCATAGGTGCTGGCGCACGCGGAGCCGCAGTTGATGCCTGCTAGATTGCTCCTCACGGTTCCGCTCCCAGAACCGGTCTTCGAAACAGTCAGCTGATGGGTGGAAGGAGGCGGCAGATTGAAGGTCGCGGTGACGTTCTGTGCGGTAGTCATCTGCACGGTGCAGGTCCCGGTGCCGCTGCACGCGCCTGACCATCCAGCGAATGTCGACCCGGCATTGGGGGTCGCGGTCAAGGTCACCGAAGTGCTGGCCGCATAGGTGCTGGCGCACGCGGAGCCGCAGTTGATGCCTGCTGGATTGCTCGTCACGGTCCCGCTTCCACTCGTGGAGACCGAAAGCGTGAAGACTTGAGGGCTCGCAATAGGCCAGAGTGTGTTGGGGCCGGCGACAATCGAGAGATACGGGGCCGATTCTTGGATCACGAACGCCGTCGCGCCCTGGTTGGCGGTTCCGGAGTTCCAGTAGGGCCTTGGACTTCCTGCGACAACCTGCGAAAGGACCAGATTTCCATCGCCCTGAAATGAGACTCGGGCTGGACTGTGTCCACTCGTACGGCTCGACCACAGCACGACCATTCCCGACTTCCGATACAAAACCAGATTCCCATCGCTCTGCATGAACAGGCTCAAGTTTCGTGTTTCGACAGATTCGTTCTGCTCAAGCCTGAAACGTCCTGGCGCAAAAGATAATGAGGTCGGCTGGATCACGACATCGAACCGCGCGGTCACGCTCGTGGCCGTGTCCATCGACACGGTGCAGGTTGTTTCAGTGCCGGCGCAGGCACCGGTCCATCCGCCGAACGCCGACCCAGCCGCGGGCAGCGCAGTCAACGTCACGGAGGTCCCGGCCGCGTAGCTCTTGGAGCATGTCGAGCCGCAGTTGATGCCTGCTGGATCGCTCGTCACGGTTCCGCCGCCACTCGTGGAGACCGAAAGCGCGAAGGTTTGAGGGCTAACAACGGGCCAGAGCGTGCTGCTTCCGGCGACGACAGAGAGATAAGGGGCCGATTCCTGGATCACGAAGGCCGTCGCGCCCTTGTTGTGGGTGCCGGAGTTCCAGTAGGGCCTCAGACTTCCTGAGACGAGTTGCGAAAGAACCAGATTGCCATCACCCTGAAAAGACACCTTGCACGCATTCGAGGTGCTACACGCTTGTGGGCGGGGTGAGCCGAAGGACGATATTTCCTCGCCCGTGGACTTGCGCCTCAAGACGAGCTTGCCGTTGCTCTCCAACATGAGGCGTAGGTTTCGGGTTTCGACCGCGTCGTTCTGTCCGTGGCTGAAGTTCCCGGGCGCGAAGGACAGTGAGGTGGGAAAGGTGGGAAGGTTCGTCGCCGTAAAGGTCGCCGACACACTTCGCGGTTGGTCCATCTCGACGACGCAGAGCGTTCCACTGATGCGGCTGCAATTGCCGGTCCATCCGCCGAAGGTCGAACCGGCGGAGGGTTGCGCGGTCAACGTCACGGAGGTCCCGGCCGCGTAGTTCTTGGAGCATGTCGAGCCGCAGTTGATTCCGTCGCTCTGGCTTGTCACCGTTCCGGCGCCATTCTTTGTCACGCTCAGCGTGTACGAGGTCGGTTCGTCCCCGGCGGCAATTCTCATCGCCTCGGCGACGCCGTCGAGATCCTGACAGAAGCGGGCGTTGTAAAGGAGAGTTGCGTTGCTTCCTTCAAAATTCGAGCTCGGTCCGGCGTCGGTCTCTGGGCAGTAGCGCACCTCTCTTCGGAGCCGTGCGATCTCTTCGTCTCCGAATCCGTAGGTGTTGTCATGGACTTGGTAGTAGTTGTTTTGCCCGGCCTGAAGCTTGGGGGGATAGTAGACCTTGATGCCTTGCTTTCGGAGCTCCTTCGTCGTTCTGGCCATGTACGTGTTGAAAGCAGCCCGTATCGCTTTGGGTTGAGCAAGGAATAGCATCGTGGTCGTAAGCCCCCCGCGAACCCTTGGGTAGCAGGTCGTGACCGAGTTGGTATTCGAAGCCGCATTCGGTTCTGCATCCGGGCCCTGAAAGTACACGATGCTTCCTGCTTGCGACTTGCTTTGGTCCTTGAACTTGCACTCCTGACAGCCATCGAGCTCGATGATGATCGGAATTCCGGATCCGTTGTTTGTTGCGAAATCTGGGTAACGAGTTGGACCCTCGTAGTGGACGCGGAGATCGCGAGAACTGTCGGCCTGGACAAGGCAAAGCTCTCCGACCGAGTCCGGAACGTTCGTTCCCCGAGGGCGATCGTCGAATCGTCCCAAGAACTCCTGGCCGTGGCACATCAGCCGATCTGTCGCGCTCGGGCTGCCGGTGCCCGTCTGCTTGTAGGCAAACTTCCCTCCGAAAGTGCCTCGGGCGATGTCGATGTCGGTCACGTACTTCACGTAGTCATACAGACCCAAGGGAGCCGCTGTTGGGTAGTATCCGCCAATACCTTCGACGCCGATCACGATCTTCGCCCCGAGCCTGATATCGGCGTAGTCGCGAATCGCCCGCGCAAACGATTCGAGGTGACGCTGAGGGGTTCCTTCCAGCCGTCCCAGACGAAGATGGGTCTGTGACAGGACAACGCCCCTTGCTCCCGCGTTCAAGGCCCGAATGGCCATGAGCACGTGATAGTGCCAACCTTGCTTCGTCAGCAGAGTCGGAACGCCGTTGCGGTTGGAGGGCCCCGCCGGACCCCACGGGTTCTCAGGATAATTGGGCGGGTTCTGGGCATACAGCGACCTGGTTGCGCGGCGCTCCACGGCATCAAAGTTCAAAGTCGGCTGCGCATCGACGAACTGGGGATCGAACTGGCGCGCCAATCGGTTGATCTCGTCAATCTCTTGGGTGTTGAGCCGAAGTGAATTCACGAAGTTTTCGGTGATGATCTCCTGAAGGCCGAATTCGACGATCACATTCGGTCCAAGTTCCTGCGCGGCGGCCTCAAGGTCCGTGAAGAAATTCTCATTGTTGGCTGACTGGCTGGTGCCGGTTGTCGCAATCTTCACCCACGGTGCAAACGCGCCCTTGACGTATCGGCATCCCGTGGCCCTCACGGCCTCGAGGTTGCTGGCGGCGCTTCCTGGACCCCAGCTGCCCTGGTCTTCGACGCAGTTTGCACAGAAACAGCTCCGACTGAGATATTCGTCTGGGTCTAGGTTCCCTGTCAGCGCATCGTCGTTGCCCTCGGACAGAGCCATCCCCCTCGGATCCCCATCTCCACATGCGACGCCAAGCAGGCCATACGTGAGGGCGGCCGAGAGCACTCGTCTTGCCGTGATTCGAAGGGTTGTTTTCGCCATCGTGTCTCTCCCGGGCGCTCAGGGCACGCCCGGTCACGGAAAGCAATCCTGGTGCCATGGCCGCGATCGTTGACTGCGCTGCGTATTGAGGGATGCCCGGGAGTTCCGCGCTCAAGACGGCGCGTTCGCGTGTCGCTGGGAGCGCGAAGTGTCGCTCTAAGGGACGAGCTCGGTCGGACCACTGTCCGGGGCATGTCTCACTGTGGTGGTCGCGTTTCGAATGGCACGGCTCGAATACTCGGGGTCAATGTCTGCTCGAAATTCGACCGGACGAAGCCACGGTTGCGCGGGGTGCGCGGCTTGGCTTGGAACCCAACCGTTCGGCGTTCTTCTCTCGTGGTGCGGAGCTTGCTTTCGAGAGCAAGCATGAATCGCATCGGACGTGCGGGGCAGGCCGGAGCGGCGACGCTCGCCGTGCCCGCTGAGCCACCGAGCGAGGCCGAGTCCTCGGGCGGGCCCGCGCGCGCTCCTACGGAATCACCAATGACGGAAGAGCTCCGGACGAGCGACGTGCTGCCGTCCGACGAGAGCCTGGCCGACGTCGATTCAATGACCCCTCATTCCCCGTCCTATGATCGTAGTCCGCGCGATCGTAGTCCGCGCGATCGTGGCCCGCACGATCGCGGTCCGCACGATCGCGGTCCTGGCGCACAGCGAACTCGAGTGGCGTCGGACGCGGTTGTCCACGCTTTCACGTGGACCAAGAGGCAAATCGCGGCAGACCTGAAGCGCGGCCGGCCGGTCGGCGCGGCCGTGCTCGCGGCGTCCAGCTTTGAGCTTGGACACCTCGGGGCCGCGTTGAGTCAAGGTGACTTGCCTGGTTCCGGGGCGACGATCGCGAGTTTGATCGGAGTGAAGTATGGGTACATGGCGTGGACAAACCGCGGACCTCTTCGCAAAGCGGCGGAGGTCGTCCGTGAACATCCGAATGTTCGTTGGGCTGCAACCCGAGTCGCCAAGTTCGTTGTGCGGAAAACGGCGGCGTCCGTTCGAGACTATGCAGTCGACGACCGCGGATGGGTCAAGACTTTCTATGTCGACAAGCCTTCTCTGGCAGCGAGACATCTTCGCGCGCTGCGCTCTCGCATCGAGCGATGAACGTTTCCGATCGTGACGGCGTCGAAGGGCAAGCAGGAAGCTAAGGAGCAGTACCAGGCGGACGTCGAGAAGCTCTGCGAGACGTACCAAACGCACCTCAGCTCGCGGCAGGTACGCACGTGATCAGCACCGACGAGAAGACCGGCATGCAAGCGCTCGAGCGGCTCCATGCGACGAAGCCAGTCCGTCCTGGTCTCGTGGAGCGGGTCGTGACCGTAGACGAAGCGCAATGATTTTCGAGCATGATCATGGCGACGAGCGCAAACAAAACCGGATACCACCCGCATGTTGAGCTACAGGAGACCGGACGTCTACAACTGCGCCATCCCGCTGCTCGCGCTGGCCGCCCGCCGAGGACAGCTCGTCGAGACTCAGAATGACGCTCACGGTGACCCCTCCTGACCTGGCGCGGCGTTGAGGTTTAGAACAGCGCGCAGGCCGGCAACTGGGCGGTTGTCGGTGAGGGATGCGCGGGTCTCGCGGGCGAGCGTCGCCATCAGAGGGGTGTAACGGGGCGGCAGGAGAACGCTTCCCGCGGGCAGTGCGATGACCGTTCCGGTCCAGCCCATCGTAAGGGTCCCGCGGTTCGCGTCGCCCAGTGGCATTTCAAGGGGCTTTCGCAACGCGCGATGTTTGACCAGGAACCAGCGACCTGCACGGAGCTCGAGGCGACAAGCACTCCGGCGAGGTAGTGAGGCCGCTTCGACGACAAATCCAGAAAGGGGGCCGATGTCTTCCGCCGCGACGCTATCGCGGGGCAATGTACTCGGGCGCGAGAAGCGGCCGACCGTCAAGTCCCAGACAATCGCCAAACCCCAGCCTGCCACCCGAGTGGCCCAGCGAAAGGTGAGGGCGGTCGTCAGGAAGAGCAACACGTTGACCACCATCGCGGCGGTCGGGAACAAGATGGCCAGTGCGACCAGTCCAATCGTGATAAGCGCCTTTGCGACCTGGAAGAGGAAGTCGACGAACGGAATCGGTGACAACCAGATGAGAATGTCGAGCGCGGTCCGCAGCACCATCACCGAGCCCACCGTGCTGACGGCGATGATTATGGCGATGCCGCCGTCGACGATCAGATTTGCTTCCATAGCCGAGGTCGTTGGCTTGGTGAGCATATCGAGAACGACGATCACAACGATGAGGCCACCTGTTGACTCCAGGGCACCAACCGCTTCGGCAAAGGGCTTGGTGAGCTTCGTGCTCCGGCCCAGCTTGATCAAGAAGGCGAGAATCGCCAGCGAAGCCCAGACCCACATCGTGGCTAAAGAAGTCATCCCCGGAGGCGGTGTCCAAAGGCCGAGCCAGCCCGCCATGCCGAACATGGCGACGGCCAGCAGTGGATCGATGCCCACAGGCCCGGCGAGCGCCGCCAATTGCTCGACAACCTCGACCGTGCTGTTCTCGGCCGCTCT
The DNA here is from genome assembly GCA_016713425.1 of Deltaproteobacteria bacterium. GTDB lineage: Bacteria > Myxococcota > Kuafuiibacteriia > Kuafuiibacteriales > Kuafuiibacteriaceae > JADJPE01. Next base: position 2,163,723 of record JADJPE010000005.1, read on the forward strand.
ACCTCTATGCGAGCTTTCGGTGACCACGCCGGGACTCAACTGCGGTGCCGTCTGCGGTGCCGTCTGCGCGGGGAGCCGACCAGAGATCGAGATCGAGACGGCAAAGAGCAACGCAAAGGCGACTCGCCGGCCGAGTGAGGACCATACTCTGCTCGGCGCTTTCGTTGTTGGCATCACAGCCCCCTCCACTCAGGGCCCCGAGGCCGCCGAAGCTAGCGGTCCGCGATCGGAGTTGCCAATCCGTGCAACGACCGAGAAGCCGTGCAACGACCGAGAAGCCAGGAGGTTGCATGTCATGGGCGGCCTCCCATACCAGCGGGTCGAGAAAGACCAAACGCCTTCGGGATGGTGACGGAGAACTTTCTCCCGGATGACGATCCGAGCCGTCGCGCTACGTGTCCTCGCCGCGCCGCGCCGCGCCGCGCCGCGCCGCGCCTAGCTGCGTCGTCGAACGATCCGAGCGCCGAGGTGTGAAAGACGCTCATCGATGCGCTCGTAACCTCGGTCGATCTGCTGAACGTTGTGGATGATGCTCTTCCCGTTTGCGCACAAGGCCGCGATGACGAGCGCCATCCCGGCCCGAATGTCGGGGCTGACGAGCTCTTGGGCGACGAGTTGTGAGCGTCCGCTGATGACGACCCGGTGAGGATCGCAGAGGATCAATTTGGCGCCCATCGAGGCGAGGCGATCGACGAAGAACAACCGCGACTCGAACAGCTTCTCGAAGATGAGAACCGTGCCTTCTGACTGCGTTGCACCGACGACCGCAATCGAGGTTAGGTCGGCCGGAAATCCCGGCCAGGGTGCATCTTCGATCTTCGGAACGGCGTCGCCGAGGTCGCTGGCCACGACGAGTCGCTGGCCTCCGGGGACGAGAATATCGTCGCCCGAGGCGCTGGCTTCGAAGTGAATGCCAAGCTTCTCGAAGGCGATGCGAGTGGCTCGATGCTCTTTCGGGCGTGCGTCTTGGATGCATAGTTCGCCGCCGGTGACGGCGGCCAGCATGATGAGGGAGCCGACCTCGATGTAGTCGGGCCCAAGCGTGTATTCGGCGCCGTGAAGTTCCTTGACGCCGTCGATCTCGAGTTGGTTGGTGCCGATGCCTTGGATGCGTCCGCCCATCGCGTTGATCAGGCGGCAGAGATCTTGGACGTGAGGCTCCGACGCCGCGTTGAGGATCGTCGTGTGTCCGCGGGCGAGGCTGGCGGCCATGATCGCGTTCTCGGTGCCGGTCACCGAGGCTTCATCGAGGAAGATCTCCTGCCCCTCGAGTCCATTCGAGTTCGAAGTCGTGAACGTGTAGGCGTGCACGGAGGCCTCGACGTTTGCGCCGAGCGCACGCAGGGCTAGGACGTGCGTATCGATGCGTCGCCGGCCGATGACGTCGCCCCCCGGGATCGGGACGGTGACGCGGCCGCGTCGAGCCAAGAGCGGTCCGGCCAAGAGCACTGAACCGCGAATGGCCCGGCAAGCTTCGTTGTTGGGTTCATCGTCGCGGAGCGCCCGCGCAGAAAGCGCGACGACGCCGGGCGCTGGCTTGGCGATGGTGACGCCGAGCCCATCGAGGACTTCGAGCAAGACTTCGACGTCGCGTATCTCGGGGACGTTCCGGAGGACGACCTCTTCGTCCGTCAGAAGGGTCGCTGCGATCAAGGGCAGGGCTGCGTTCTTGTTGCCGCTTGGGCGAATCACGCCTTGAACGGGACGACGGCCTTCAATCTCGAATCTCTCTGAGGTCACGATTCTCTACCTCGCACCGATGGTGACGGCGCCTTGCTGAGCTGTCAGTGAGACCGCAGCCAATGCGACGCCGACGGTGGCCTCGTACGGTCGGCCTGTGTTGAGCACACGTGGCAGTTGCGGATGGTCGACGATGATTCGCTGCCCCTGGGCGAAGAGCGTCAAGTTCAACGTCGTCGTCGGCAGTGCGAGGTACACGTCCCCCACGCCGACGGCGACCTGGGTCGTCGTACCCGGAAGACCCAGCGTGTCGAGCACGGCGAGCCCTTCAGCCACGCGGATGAGCACATTGTTTTGGGCGTTGCGAACCTGGACGTCGGAGAGGGCGTCGACTTGGAGCGTGCCCTCGAGGCCGTCGACGCGCACGGCCCCGCCGCGCTCGACGATCTGGACATCGAGATCGCTCGGCGCGGTGATGACGAGCGTCCCGGAAATGAAGCCCTTGGTCGGGGCGGCGAGGGTGAGCGTTAGGATCGATGGGTCGGTGTTCGCCTTCTCGATCGCGAGCGCCGCAGCCATTTCTTCCGCCGTCTCGGCTGAGGAGGCGGTCAGCGTGGCCTCGATGTCGATCTGGATGTCGCTCCGACGTCGCGCCCCGCGAAAGTCGATGGGTAGGATGGCGTCGACGACCAGGACCTGCTCGCCGGCGAGTTCCACCGATTCGGAGATCGAGCGGTCGGCCGTGTATTGCGGCGCCAACGTACAAGCGCTCAAACCCACTGCCGCGGCTACAGCCACACGTACCGAAATCAGAGGACGCAACGGACTCTCCTTCTGGCTTTGGCTCGACTTCGAGGCAACCAAACATGTCGGCTCTGGCCGCATCTTCCCTTGCCTCCTTGCGCCGACGATTGCGCCGACGAGTCGGGCCCCCCGCGGTATACGGGTTTCATCCCGTTTTGGCGAACCTCGCGTGCCCCTCGAGGGGACTGCTCAAGTGTTGCCCGGTTGCCCGTTAAGGACTTGCCTCGAGGCTTTTTCCGTTCAAACCTCGCTTGCCCCATGCCGAGGAAGACCAAGGGGAGTCGACCCCGTTTGATCGCGATCGAGGGGCCCATCGGTGTCGGGAAGTCGGCGCTCGCACGCCAGCTCGCAAAGCGGCTCGATGCACGTCTGGTTTTTGATGAGGCCGAGGGAAACCCGTTTCTGCACGACTTCTACCGAACGCCGGAGCGCTTCGCCTTTCAGGTCCAGATGTTTCAGCTCCTCTCGCGCTACCAGCAGCAGCTCTCCCTCAAACAGGATGACTTGTTCCAAAGGAGCACCGTCGCCGACTACTGCTTCGAGAAGGACCGCATATTCGCCTGCCTGAACCTCAACGAGGCCGAGTTGGCTCTTTATGACCGTTTGTATGGACTTCTGGCCCCGAGAATCCCGACCGCTGACTTGGTTGTCTATCTCCAGGCCCGGCCGCAGGTGTTGCTGGACCGCATCCGACGACGCGCCCGAGAATGGGAGCGGGGCATAACTCTCGAGTACTTAGAGCGAGTGTCGCGCGGGTTCAGCGACTTCTTTTTCAGCTACAATCGAAGTGCGCTTCTGGTCGTCAATACCTCGGAGCTCGACATTGTCGAGAAGGAATCCCACCTCGAAGAGGTCATCTCGGCGATTCGTCGAATGCGCAAAGGTGTTCAACACGTTAACATGTACCCCAAGATCTAAGGCTGCGCTCAGTCAGATCCAGTCAGATCCAGTCGACCGATGAACAAGCCAGACAAAGGGACAACGACCAAAGTCACCGCGATGACCCTCCTCGGGATGAAGGGGCGCGAACGCGTTTCCATGGTGACGGCCTACGACGCGACGTTTGCACGGCTGGCCGAAGAAGCCGGTGTGGACGCCCTGCTCGTTGGAGACTCGCTCGGCATGGTCATCCAAGGCCACGAGAACACTTTGAGTGTCACGCTCGAGGACATGATCTATCATACGAAGGCGGTTCGCCGAGGCTCGGCCCGAGCGCACGTCGTGGGCGACATGCCCTTCATGAGCTACCAGCCTAGCCCCGAGGTCGCGCTCACGAACGCCGGGCGGCTGGTCAAGGAAGGCGGCGCCGAAGCGGTCAAACTCGAAGGCGGTGTCGAATACGAAGACGCGATCGGGCGGATTGTTCGCGCCGGGATTCCGGTCATGGGGCACGTCGGCCTGACGCCGCAATCGGTCCATGCGATGGGCGGCTTCAAGGTACAAGGACGCAGCCCCGAGGCGGCGCGTCGCGTCTTGGACGATGCGAAAGCGGTCGAGGCGGCGGGGGCTTATGCGATCGTTCTCGAGGGGGTGCCGGTCGAGCTCTCGCGCGTCATTACTGCCCATCTTTCGATCCCAACGATCGGCATTGGGGCCGGGGCTGCGTGCGATGGTCAGGTGCTCGTCATGTACGATCTCCTCGGTATGAGCGGCGCGTTTCGGCCGCGCTTCGTGAAAGCCTACGCGGACTTGGGTCGCGAGGTCGTCGATGCGTTGGGCGCCTACGCACGAGAGGTCAAGGACGGCAGCTTTCCGGCTGATGAGCATACCTTTCACGCAAAGGTCGCGTTGTTCGGACCCCGTGGCAGCGACAGCGATGCCACGTCCAACTCGGCGCTTGACCGCGACCGCGACCGCGATCGCGATCGTCAGGAGCATCGAGGCGGCCGCGGCCACCACGATGATGACGACCCCACACCTCTGTACGGCGTTCCGGTTTGACGCGAACCGCGCATGCGTGCATGCATGACGGTCAGCGAATACCGACCCGGTCCCGATTCCGATCCCGATCCCGATCCCGATCCCGAGCCGGATCTCACTTCTGCTCATGTCTATGCAGCGCATCGACGACATAACGAACCTCAAGCGCGTGCTCCGAGAGCATCGCCAAGGAGGCGCGCGTATCGGGCTCGTGGCGACGATGGGTGCGCTGCACGAAGGCCATCTGTCGCTCGTTGATGCCCTTCGAACTCGCGCTGACGTGCTCGTGGCGACGGTCTTCGTGAACCCGAAACAGTTCGGTCCGTCGGAAGATCTCGACCGTTATCCACGCGACCTCGACCGCGACGCTTCGCTCCTGGCGGGTCGCGGTGTCCATGTGTTGTTTGCGCCGTCGGTCCGGACCATCTACCCGGAGGGCTTTCGGACGACCGTGTCGGTGGCGGGTGTGAGTGAAGGGCTTTGTGGCGCCCTGCGCCCTGGGCACTTCGACGGCGTGGCCACGATCGTGCTCAAGCTCTTCAACATCGTCGCGCCCGACGTCGCGATCTTCGGGGAGAAAGACTTCCAACAGCTCGCGGTCATTCGGGCGATGGCCCGCGACCTCGATCTCGATGTCGAGATCGTTGGGGCGCCGATCGTGCGCGAGGCCGACGGGCTCGCGATGTCATCTCGCAATGCCTTCTTGTCGCCCGACGAACGTGTCCGCGCGTCTGCGCTGTCGGCGGGGCTCCGGGCCGCGCAGGATGCATTTCGAGCGGGCGAACAGAGGGGGGCGCGTCTTTGCGAGGTGGCGCGCACGGTCATGTTGGCCAGCGCGGTGCATCCGCAATATCTCGAGCTTCGGGGTCTTGATGACCTCGCACCCCTGGATTTCGCCGATCGCCCGTCGGTTTTGCTGACGGCAGCGTATGTGGGCTCGACTCGGCTCATCGATAACCTTATTCTGAGCCGCTCGTGACCCCGTCGAAGCCAAGACCAAAAAAGGCGGGGCGTTCGTCGCCGTCGAGCCGCGGCCCAGCTCAGAAGCCGGCCGAGCGTATCCTGTCCGTCGCCCGGAATCGGCGTGCTCAGTTCGAATATGAGGTCGTCGATTCGGTCGAGGCCGGGATGGTCTTGACGGGCACCGAGGTGAAGAGCCTGCGCGATGGGAAGGTCCAGTTGGTGGATGCCTATGCGACCTGTGAACACGGCGTGGCCACGTTGCATCACGCCCATATTGCGGAGTACGGCAACGGAACGTACGCAAACCACGATCCGGTGCGGAGTCGAAGGCTGTTGCTTCACCGGACGGAGATCGATCGCTTGGCCCGGAAGACCGCCGAGAAGGGCTTCACGCTGATCCCCCTGGAGATCTACTTCAAAGGTCCTCGAGCGAAGGTGAAGCTCGGGCTTTGTCGAGGCAAAGACGTTCGCGACAAGCGCGACACCATCCGCGCGCGCGATGAACGCCGAGCGGCGCTGCGAGAAGCTCGAGGCGACGGATGACCGACGGCAACAGGATGATTCGTGGGGGCCTTCGCCGCGGCGTCGTTCTTTTTCCGGCCGGCTTCGCTTGGATTTTGGGCGTGAGTGGGCTCGTCGGTGTCTTGCTGTGGCCTTCGGTGGTGCTCGCGGGCTTCAAGAAGCTCGAGCTTCGGGTTCCGGGGGGGATCGTGGGCGTCGCGCCCGGCGATTTCGATGCCGATGGTCGGACAGACCTTGCGGTTGCCTACGTGCGAGGGGCGGGTCCGAAGGCGCGGCGTTTCATTGGGGTGTTTTTTCGCGATACTCAGGGCGGCTTCGACGTGAAGCCGAATGTGGCGTTCTCAGCGCCGCGCAACGCGGCGTTGTTCGACGCTGGCGACGCGCTTGGCGATGCCCAAGACGAGCTCGTTTTCTTTGCGTCCGACGGGATCTACGCCCAGGCGTTTGCCGCCCGAAAGCCGGGGCGGCCGACCAAGATCGTCAACGTGCCCACGCTCGCGGGCCGCGCCGACGAAGAAGAACTTCTCGCGTGGGATTTTCTGACGACCTTGGACGGCCCTTCGGATGGCCGTTCGGATGGCCGTTCGCGCGTGCTCGTTGTGCCCACGCCTCGGGATCTCCAACTTTTTCGTGCCGAGCCCGGGGGGCTTTGGTCGCCTTGGGCCAAGCTCTCGCTGCAGACGTTCAGCGACTACGATGCGGCTTCAGAGACCTATCGGCGCTCACGTCGTGGCGGCAGCTCGGGGCGGCAGTTTTCGCTTGCGGTCACGACGGTCGTGCCCAACGTCGTCTTCATCGACCAAACGGGTGATGGGCGTCCCGATGTCGTCACGCACTTCGAGGATCGTATCGCGGTCTTTGCCCAGCGCGCCGACGGCTCGATGGCCCCCGAGCCGACGTTCAGTCGATATTATGCGGTGAGAACCGACGAAGAGCTCGAGCGGCGGGATACCAGCATCGAGACGAAGATCGCGCAGCTCGATGCGGACGGCATCGCCGATCTGGCCATCACGAAGATCGGTGGTGGCATCACGACGTTGGCGACCGAGGTACGCTTGTTCCGCGGGGCCAAGGGCGGAGGTTTCGAACTCGAACCTGCCCAGTCCTTTCAGGACCCCGGATTCGCGGCGCTCGTCGATTTCGTCGATGTCGACGGCGATGGGCGGCTCGAAATGCTGCACCCCATGTCCGCGGTCTCCGTCGTATCGATGACGCGGGCGATGTTGGCATCGGTCGTCTCCCTCGATGTTCGTATCCGACGACCGGATGCGGCGCCCCAACTCTTTGAACGTAAGCCCTCACAAACATTGAGTTCTCGGCTCGGGCTCGACCTCAGCGTTGGCGCGACGCTGCGAGGCGGGGGGCCGATGTTTGGGCACGACTTCGATGGTGACGGGCGGCCGGATGCCGTGTTGCCCGACGGCGGAGACAAGATGGTGCTTCATCGCGGGCGTGGTGGGGACCGGCAAGCGGGCACGGCACTTTTTGAGGATGAGGGCCACATTACGCTCGCGGCGCCTGGGAGCCACAAGACGTTCGCTTTGATGCCCGGGTCGGCGGTGGGTGGCGGTCCCGATGTTGTCGTCTACTACGTCCAGCGACCCGAGCTGGGTGGGCGATTGGTCGTCTTTCGGAATGCGTTCCGCGCTGAGTCAACCACTTTGAATCGTTGACTTGCTCCGACTGTTTGACTACTTCCCAGTGCATGCAAGGCATGCTTTCTCGACGCCGCGTATCCCGTTCTTGGGCCCTGTTTGCGCCGCTCATCTCGCTCGCTGTTCTGCTCTTCGCGGGCGGATGCGGGCCTAAGTATCCGAAATGCGAGACGGATGATCACTGCGCCGAAAAAGGCGAAGTTTGCGTCGAAGGTGTTTGCCAGCAGTGCCGCGATGACTCGAACTGCGGCGAGGGGCAGCGGTGCGCGGGGGGGCGTTGTGAGGAGAAGCCGGAGTGCTCGACCAATAGCGATTGCTCCGACAACAAGATCTGTCGATCGGGTCGGTGTCAGATCGAGTGTGCGGCCGATGCCGACTGTGGCAGCGGTCTCAACTGCAAGGACAATCGCTGCGTCGATCCGCTCGCGTGCGCCACGACGAGTGACTGCGAAGCCGGCATGAGCTGCATCTCGGGCCGTTGCTCCGAGCCGATCTCGGCTTCGCGATCGATGGGGTGCGACTATCCAACGGTTCGTTTTCCGTTCAACGAGGCCACGCTGAGCAGCGATGCCAAGGAGGGGCTGCAGGCGGTCGCGGATTGTCTCAAGTCACGATCGGGAACAATCGTGATCGAAGGACATTGCGATGAGCGCGGCACCGAGGAGTACAATCTGGCCTTGGGCGATCGCCGTGCCCGTGCCGTCAAGCAGTACCTCAACCGACTTGGTGTTTCGAACGGGAGCCTCGATGTCGTGAGCAAGGGCGAGACCGAGCCGCTGGATCCAGGGCACAATGAATCGGCCTGGGAGAAGAACCGGCGCGCCGAGTTCATCGATCGCTAAGACCACGACTCAGGCGCGTTCGCGGGGTCGTGTGCGTTTGCGCGGTCAGGATTCGCTCGGTCGCCTGCCTTCTCTTTGTAAGCAAGCGCGCAAGCGGACCACCCATCGGCGTCGCCGTTGTTCCCGGAACCCGGGCAGTGCGCGGCGCCTTCGCTGGGCGGTGCGTTCACGGAGGACGAGTTGAGTAATCGAATCATGGCGGCGCCAGTCCTGGCGGCCTTCTTCTTCACGGGCTGCTCCTACTATTCGCAGCAGGATGGCGAGCGGCTCCACAATGAGGTCTACGCCTTGCTGACCCAGGTCAACGCCATGCAGCAGGCCATCACAGAGCAGCAATCCAAGGTCGATTCCATGTCGCGGGAGGTCTCAGACCTCAGCAGCAGCTCACGCCGAAACAGTGCTGACTTCGGTGTGTCGATCGACGAGATGCGGGAGGAGTTTGCGCGGATGCGTGGCGCTGTGGATTCCTTCCAAGAGCGGGTCAGCACGCTCGAGGCCGGGTTCAGCAAGGTCCAAGAGGAGCTCGACCTGCGGTTTTCCAACCTGGCTGAGCAGACGAAGATCGACCAGGCCAAGAGCGAGGCAGAAAAACAGGCTGCGATCGAGGAAACGAAACGGCGCGAGCAACTGCTTGCCGATCCGAGCCGGTTGTTTACCGAGACGGCAAAGGATATTCGCGGTGGTCGACCAACGGAAGCGCGGAAACTCCTCCGTGACTTCGTGATTCGAGCGCAGCAAGAGAGCCGTTTGAAGAGCCATCTCGCGCAGGCCCAGTACCTCATCGGCGAGTCGTACTTCGCTGAAGGGCGCTATCAGAATGCGGCCGCAGAGTACAATACGGTTCGCAAGAACTGGACGAAGTCATCGCTCGTTCCCGATGCGCTCTACAAGCTTGGGCTTTGTTTCGAAAATCTCAAGCTCCCCGCGGATGCCAAGCTGTTCTATCGAACTGTGACTCAGAAGTATCCGAAGGCCGCAGTGGCAAAAGACGCGGCAAGGCGCCTGAAGCAGCTCCCCTGACCGTGCGTTGTCTCGTGCTTCTCGGTCTCTTGGCCTTCTCGGCCTGCGCCGACGAGCATCGGTCAACGAGTCATGACGCCGTTTCGACAGTGGTTGGCGTGACGGACGCTTCGACTTCCGACGTTCTTTCCTCCCATGGGTCGACGTCTGGCGATCCGATGTCCCGCGGGGCTTCTTCGGCGCTCGCGGCAGCGCCCGGGGGTGCTGCGCACGATGGCGCGTTTGCGCTTGTCTTGGCGACGGGCAATGTCGGGGGTCGCGTCGACGGTTGCGGAGGGCTTGAACACAGGATGGCCAGCGTTGCGCGCGAACGTGCTTCGTCGCACGATCGAACGCTCGTGCTCGATGCCGGCGACGCGTTCTTCTCGACCACGGTGTTGAGTCCGGTCGACGCTGTCCGCAAGCGCATGTCGTCCCTTCTACTGGCCGACGCGCTTCGAGAGATGCAGATCTCCGCCATGGTCGTGGGCGAGCACGATCTTGCGCTCGGCACCGATTGGTTATGGGGGCTGGCCGAGCGAAGTGAGCTGGTTCTGCTTGCGGCGAATCTTTCGCCGGCCGGCTCGAACACCCGCGCGTTTCCGGCGTTCGCGATCGTCGAACGTGGTGGCGTCAAGTTTGGCATCGTCGGTCTTGGGCCCAAACATCTGCCCGCGCGCACCGACTTGGGGCTCGAAGCTCGTGCTGAGCAAAGCGGGCTCGTGTTGGCGCAAGCGGCGCAGGCGGCTCGAGCCGCCGGGGGAGAGGTGGTCATCGCGCTCGTTCGACGTGAGATTGAGGCGGCGCGGCGGATTCTCGCGGCGCGCCCGCCTGGCCTCATCCAAGTCGCGATTGTCTCCGACGAGGCGCGGGCCCGTCCGCTCGAGATCCTCCGACCGTCCGGGGTCGCCATCGTCGAACCGGGTTCCGGTGGATGCCAACTCGTGCGGCTCGAGTTCGCCCTAGGGAAGGGGGCTGTGTCGCCTCCCAGCGCTCCGCAACACGAAGAGGACATGGCATCATTTTCGACGATGGAACATGGCTTCATCCGTCTCGAACCGCCCCGCGGATCGCCACCCACGCGACAGGCTTTGCTCATTCGCGGGTCCATCATCGAGCTGAGTCGCGACGAAAAAGAGACGCGCGCGCCCTCAGGAAAGACAGGAACGCCTGGCACGACCGGACCGACGGGAACGCCTGACACGACGGGAACGACAGGACCGACAGGACCGACAGGAACGCCGGGCACGAAGGGAACGACAGGACCGACGGGCGCGACGGGAACGCCGGGCACGAAGGGAACGACAGGACCGACGGGCGCGAAGGGTGTTGCGGCGGGCGGCGGCGGCCCGGTTCGCTTCGTGGGCAGTGCGGCGTGCCGACCTTGTCATGAGCCCGCCTATCGAGCTTGGCGCGCGAGTCGGCATGCGCGCGCATGGAAGACGCTTGTCGGTGTGAAGCAGTCTGCGAACCTCGATTGTCTACCGTGCCATGCGACGGGGTTCGGTCTCGAGGGCGGTCCGAGCGACGCGCAGGCTTTGCGTGGTCTCAGTTCCGTGGGTTGTGAATCTTGCCACGGCGCGGGTTCGGCTCATGTGGCGATGCCCGAACATCCAGGGTATGAAACGAGCCCGAACATCGAAGCGGAGTGCCGGTATTGTCATCGCGCGCAGGCCGACCAGCGGGCCTTTTCGTTTCGTGCGCGGTTGAGTGAGGTCTTGGGAGCAGGTCACGGGGCGCGACTTTTGCGTCGTCGACCTGGCGTTTCGCCGAGGTGACTCGTAGACTTCGGCCGCAATGAAGCTGTCGCCCATCTTTGTTGGGGGTGCGGGTCGTTCAGGTACGACCTTGCTTCGGGTCATCCTCGACGCCCATCCGTCGATCGCGTGTGGTCCGGAGCTGAAGATCACGCCGGCCCTGTGCCAGCTTTGGCTCAACTTGCAGACCGCGTTCTTGCCTGCACTCGAGGCTTATGGTGCAGGTGCTGAGGACGTGAACGACGCCGTTGCGGGTATGCTCGGCCGTTTTCTGGGGCCCTATCTCTCGCGAAGCCAGAAGTCACGCATTGCCGAGAAATCACCAAACAACGTGTTCTTCTTTGAGCACCTTCACCTCATTTTTCCCGAGAGTCCTCTCGTGCACGTGATCCGCGATGGGCGTGACGTGGTGTGCTCGCTTCTCACGATGAACTGGGTCGACCCGACGACAGGCGCGCCCATTGACTACACCCGCGACGTACAGAAGGCGGCGGAGTACTGGGTGAAGGCTGTCCGAGCCGGACGAACGGCGGAGAAGAACGTCGAGGGGCGTTGCTTCGAGCTTCGCTATGAACGGCTCGTTGCCGACCCCGAACCCACGCTCCGAGCGCTGTTCACATTCCTTGACGAACCCTGGGACGCCCGCGTTCTTCGGTACCATGAAGACAAGCATCGAAATCTTGCCGGTGAGTCGAGCGCAACGCAGGTTTCGAAGCCGATCTATGCAGCGGCTTCCGGGCGTTGGTCCAGAGATCTGACGGCGGCACAAAAGGCGATTGTCAAAGACGTGGCAGGACCCCTCTTGATCGAGTTGGGCTATGCCACGGACCTCGATTGGTGATGCTGTGTTTGAGATCGTTACCCAGACGGCAGAAGTTTTCGTGCCCATCTTTGTGGCGATGAGTCCACTGACCGTCCTACCCATCTTCCTTTCGATGACCGAAGACATGACGCACGCGGAACGTGGTTCGATCTCGCGGCGCGCCGTGGTGACCGCGTTCTTCGTAGCTCTTGTCATCGTTGCCTCGGGTCAGGCGATCTTTCGGTTTCTTTCCATTACGGTCGATGATCTCCGGGTCGCGGGCGGCGTGATTCTCTTCATCCTGGCCCTCCACGACTTGGTGCTCGCCCGCGAAGACCGAAAGCGCGCCGAGGTTGGGCAGGACGCCGGCGTCGTCCCACTGGGCACGCCGCTCATCGTCGGCCCGGCGACCATGACGGCCTGTGTCGTGCTTGCGGATACACACGGGCGGCTGCCTGTCTTCTTTTCGCTCACCCTCAACCTGATCTTGACCGCGGTGATGCTGCACTATGCCGACCGCCTTCACAGCTTCGTGCGCCCATCCTATGTGCGCGCGTTTGGAAAGGTTATGTCGTTGTTCTTGGCGGCCATCGCGGTCGCCATGCTGCGCACCGGCATTTCGGCCTTCATCCGAGGTCGTTGAGACCCGAATCGGAAGTGCCCTTATTTATTCGAGATTTTGTCGCATTTGTCGCAACAATCCGACTCGCTCGCCGAGAACTCCTCTGGGCCCGGCTCTTCGGTGCACGCAGTGTGCGGTGCCGTATGGTGCCGTGCCGGGTGCCGGGGAAACGTGCGCGGTGCACGAGCCGAACCTCTGCGGGGACGATGAACGCTGTAGATGACCGAAAACCCGCGGTAACTGTCGCCAGCCGCGCCCGCAGAACCGCGGCGCGCCGGTCCGCGGGGGTGCATGCGCCTCAGGCGGCGAAGGAGACGAACGCTGAGACCAGGTTTTCGCACCGCGGTTATACGCCGCCGGAGCGTCTCGCGTCGGAGCGTCTCGCGTCGGAACGTCTTGCATCGGAACGTCTTGCGTCGGAGCGTCTCGCGCCGGAGCGTCTCGCGCCGGAGCGTCTCGCGTCGGAGCGTTTCGCGTCGGAGCGTCTTCCGTCCGAGCGCCTTTCTCCCGGTCATGCGACGCGGCTGCATGCTCGCGTGCAGACGCACCTTCGGGATCCTCATCGCGCTCCTACGCGTCGAGATCTTCAGCACCTCAACCGGACGATCCATGACCTCACGAACCGCATCGCGGACGTCGAGCTTCTCGAGCTCGAGCTTCGGGCTCAGCGAGCGCCTCGGGTGTGGGGTCGCGCGAATCGTGTGGCGCGGCGTCGTACGCTGCTCGAGGGCGAACTTCTCCAATACGACCATCGACGCGCGGCCGTTGCCTCAAAACTGGTGAACCTGGATCAGACGGATCGTTCAGGCGTTCGGGTGACCGTTGGCCTCGCCGCCGGTGAGCCCCTCGTTTGGGGAGTGAAGCCGAGAGCGATCTTCTCGTGTGGTCCTCGCGACGTCGAGACGGGAGAGCGGCCTTGTCAGTGGAACGCAAGCGTCTATGGGTCCGTTCCGGTGGGCCATGTGAGCTACACGGGGGGCCGTGATGGTGGGTCTGGCCTCGGTCTGAATGCACCCTATTCCTGGGTCGGGGACGACGGCGTATTCGGGAAACGGGCTGGCTTTTACCTCGAATGTCTCGGCGGCGTTTGCTTCGGTGAACACGGCGAGATTGGGTTCGATGCTTACATTCCGCTGCCGATGCCGGGGACATTCTTCGACGTCGAGTTGTACTTCCGACATCCCGCGTTGCTTCCCATCGCCCGCCGCGGAGTCCGGTGGTTTGAGCACCTGAACAATTCTGCGCGTGGACTTCGAGAGAAACTGGTGACGCATACCGATGTCGGTGACGTCGTGAAGCTGGCGAAAGATGTCGGACGCATTCTCAAGCGGGCGTTCGAGCAGCGCCTCGAGCGGCGGCCGGCATGGGCACGCTTCGTCCACCGACCCGCACCTCAGCGTTCGAGACGCGCGCGTCGGGCTCGTGCATGTGCGCGCGTCGAAGCCCGACGTTTGGCGGTCCGTTTAGCTCGCGGGGGTCCCGGCTCCGGCTCTGGCTCTGGCTCGGCGTCGGTCGACGTCGCGCCGCTGGTCGAGAAGGCGTTGGCGATCAGCCAGACGCTCGACCATCATCGCGACCTGCTCAAGGCTGACGCTGAACGCCTGCCGGCGGACACGCTTGCCGCGAGGACGAACGAGGCTGAGCTCGCCCTGGTTGCCGATGCGCTCGATGTCCTCGACTCGGCGCTCGAGGTTCAAGGTGCTTCGAGTGGGCAGCTGGCCTCATTCGACCGTCACAAGACCGATGTTGTTCGGGTTGAAGCCCACACCCTGATTTGATCCCGAGCCGTTCTCGTCGCAATACGTCCAGGTGAGACCTTCATCGAGCGAGAAGCGGAACGTGAAGGCATATTGTCCCGGTGTGGCGATGGTGAGCGTGCCCATGTACTCATCGTTGTCCCGGTGCGATGGGTCTTCGTGGTTGAACTTCGCGGGCTGCCACTTCCAGGCGTTTGAGGTTGTTGGGTCGACGCCGACCGGCCCATAGCCGAGCTGAGCCAGGATGCCCGGGGCCGCTTGGCCGCTCACCGCGGTGGTGACGCCTTGTTCGAAGATCTGTCCAAAGATGTATCGGCTCGGCTTTCCGCGTGGGGTCGAGAATGGGTCGGTTGGAAACTGAAGAACGCAGTAATCGGCCTCTGCGGTTACGCCTGTCTCATTGTTGGCGCGGTTCCATGTGAACCCATCGCGAAGCGTGGCGGTTTCACCGTGTTCTTGGCGCGTCGTGACCGTGACGTTGACGCGGGCCGGACTCCCCGTTCCCTCATATGGGACGACGCAAACGAGCCGGTTCTCGGCGGTGGGGCGGCAGTCATCGACGACTGTGGCTCCGACGCGTACTGTCATGAGATCCGTGAAGTCCGTTCCGGAGATCGTGACGGTGCCGGTCACCGCGACGACCGCGTTGTTCGGATCAACTGTCGTTATCGTCGTCTCGCTTTTCCCATTGACGGCGCCCGGTGTCGGTGACGGGTCGAGATGGAAGTCGCGCAGGTTGTTGTGCGTGTTGGTGCCTACGGCGTCGCGCGCCCAGTTGGCTGGGTAGTAGTCGGTCACGAGGTCGGGCACGGGCGATCCAAAGTATGTGTTCAGCCCGTGCGCCGCATCGACGAGTCCTTGGGGAAGGGGACCGTAGCCAAAGGCATCGAGCAGAATCGGAGCGCCCGCGTCATCGGGCTTGGACCGAAGAAGCTGAATGGCGTCACCGCTTTCGCCGGCTCGACCACCGTTCTCGAGATCGAGGTTCGATATCTGGTTCGCGAAACCGACGCTCGTGTGTCCGCTGCCGTCGTTGTCCGCCACGACGTAGACGCCCGTCATCGGCATTCGGGTTCCCGTGAGCGCGAGGGTCCGCTTGACTTGGCCCGGTGGATCGTTGCCCTCGATGAACGCGAGCGTTACGCCGCCGAGCGGGGCTCCGGGGGCACCGAGCAACTCGATGAACTCGTGCCCGCGGTCGTTGCCGCCGGAGAACGAGGCGAAGTCGTAGAGCACCTCGTTGATCACGAGCTTGCTGCAGTCGAGGTTCCGCGCGCCCGGGGTTGGCGCGGCAAATAGGTTGGCGCACCAAAGTGAGCCGGAGTCGTTCTCGGCTGGATCCTTGATGCCATCGGTGAGCTGAGTTGGCTTGCCGGCTGTCTGGGGGAAGTCGACGAGGCCGATGGCCGCACCGTCCGAGGCCACCCGGCGAATGTCGACCCGATCCGACAGTAACGCCGGCGAGGTCATCGAGAACAGCGAGATGACATCCTGGGACTCGTCGATGATGTCGTTCGGAGTGCCGCGAAGGCCGAACACGAACCCGGCTTCCTGAGGGATCGAGCCTGAGTTGCTTGGGTTTGGATAGCCCGCCATGTACGCACCGGGCTCGAGGATGACTTGATCGCCGAAGTCCCCATCGGGATCGGTGACGGCAAAGATCCGAAGCGGTCCGCCGCCCGGCGAACGATTCGACTCGAGTTGGAGGCGATAGGTTCCCAGCGAAACGCTCGTCGTACTCGGATTGTGAACCTCGATCCACTCCGGGGCGCCTTGCCCTTGGGCGAGGTACTCGGTCACGATCACCGGACCGACTTGCTCGGGCGTCCCGATGTCGTCGATGAAGGCATCCGCGATCCCGCCGTCCTCGTTTCCAACGTCGGCCGCGGGGCCATCGGTTGGGCCCTGGTCGGTCGATGCGTCGGCGTCTCCGTCGGCCGCATCCTGCTTCGAGGCATCCCTCCGCACGCGGGCATCGGTGGGTTGGAAGACGGCTACATCGCCGGCTGGCGATCCCGAATCACCGCAGGCGGCGCACACCAGCAGCGCCCAGAGGAGGAACGGCGCCCTGGTGACGTCGGTGACAAGCCAGCCACGAGTTCGTTGCGACACCACGGGCCTAGGCTACCCTCCCGTTTCCCCGCGACATATCCTTTTGTTGACGCAGATCCGAACTCCGCCGAGACGGACGAGCACACGCCGGCTGGAGCTCGGCGAGAGGTTCGGCTCGCGGGACGCGCGAGCCTGGCTCTGAATTCAGGGTGCGGCTAGGCACCCGGTCGTGGCACAGCTGGGTATAAACCCGACGGCGCCCGTCCTCGTTGCCGCCATTGGCTGACCTCGTTGCGGAATGTCGCCGACATGACGGCCGCAAGAGCGTAGGGATTGCCTACGACTTTCGACCAAAGCGGCTCGAGCTCGAAGAGGAGGTCCTCCGCGGTCGGGTGCCGATCTTTCGCACGCTTGCTCAAAGCCTTGAGGACCACGGTCTCCACGGTCTTGGGAATGTCGGCGTTGAGCCGGCGGGGCCGCGGGACGTCGTCCTGCACGATGGCTTGCATGATTTTCTCGTCCGTTCCCTCGCCGTACAGCCGCTGGCCGGTGAGAAGCTCGTGTAGGACGACGCCGATCGCGAAGAGGTCGATCCGATGGTCCGACTCCTCGCCCAGAATCAGCTCCGGCGCGAGATAGCTGATCTTTCCAAGGAAGGCCTCCCGCTCCATCTCGCCGTAAGCCTGCACGTGCGCGACGCCAAAGTCCCCGAGAAGAACTCGGCCGTCGAACGACAGAAAGATGTTGTGGGGGGTGACATCTCGATGAATCAGCCCCAGTGGGCGACCCGTTTTGCTCGACGCCGAATGAAGGGCGTGGAGCCCCTCTAGAATCTCGCTGATCACGAAGAGACCCAGGTCGATCGGGAGCTGCGTCCCGAGCGCTTGGACACGCTCGACCAGTTGGCCGAGGGTCGACCCCTCGATCAGCTCCATCGCAATGTAGTAGCGCCCCTGAATCTCACCCGCGTCGTATGTGCTGATGAGATTTGGATGATGCAACAGCAGGGCGACGTCGGCTTCCGTGAGAAAAAGCTCCCGTATCCGATCGTCCGTCCGGTGCTCCTCCTTCAGCAGCTTGAGCGCACACTCATACCCCTGCTCGAGGTGAACCGCCCGAAAGACGTGGCACATCCCGCCCTCGCCAATGCGCGAGATGATCTCGAACGGCCCAAATGGGGCCGATTTGGAAGACCCGCCATCGGGGCTGACGTTCCTCGGAGTCATAGCCGAACCTCGATGTCTCCTACCCTAAGGCCCTAAGGTCTCGCATTTCAAACCAACTAAATCAAACCCCGGGCCTTCACTTCGAGGTACCGGCTGACGAGCGAGCCCGTCAACTGGTTGTGGAGGACGTCAAGGACCAGAACACCGGCCCGCTGCATTTCCCGAAGCAGCCGATCCTTCCACAGCAGCATCTCCGCCGCGGCGGCTTGAATAGAGAGGTCTTCGTAACCCGTCACGCTGGTCAGTGCCCGTGCCTCGAGCGCCCGATCTTTGAGCACGACCACGAGCGGCAAGTGCTGCGGGAGGAGCTCGCGCGAAAGACGCGCGATGCGCCGGGCGGTTTGCTCGTCGATGGCATGGGTCAACAGCACGACCAGCGTCCGCTTTCGAACCTGAAGGCGAAGTGTTCGGAACGCGGACTCGTAGTCCGACTCGACCATGCGAGGAAACAGATCGTAGGTCGCTTGAATGATGTGGTTCGAAGCGCTCGTGCCGCCTCGAGGCTTCAGGAGTCGCGTCACGCGCTCGTCGAACGCGACCAGACCGACCTGATCGCCCCGCCGGATCGCGACGTGTGACAACATGAGCGTGGCATTGAGCGCATAGTCGAGCGCGCTCAACCCATCCCACTCCGCGGTCATCATGCGCCCGCAGTCGAGGAGAAAGACGACGTTCTGATTCTGCTCGAGCTGGAATTCGCGCACCGTGAGCTTGCGTCGGCGCGCACTGGCACGCCAATCGATCCGTCGGAACTCATCGTCAGGAAGGAAGTCGCGAAGCCGTTCGAACTCCGTGTCGCCGCCGCGCAGCTTGGTAAGTCGGGAGGCACGATGGTCCCGGTTCTGGCGCGCGAGCATCTCGTAGTGACGAACGGCCTGCACATCCGGAAAGACGCGCACGCGGTCCGAGGCCTTGATGCGAAGCTGGCGAATCCAAAACCCTCCCGGCGATGCGTAGCGCACGAAATGGTCACCCAGCACGTGAGGCCCACGCTGCATCGCGGTAAGACGGTACGTCACATAGCGCACAACCTTCGGCTCAAGCTCGACCTCGATCGGCAGACCCTCGGCGCTTGCTTCCAAGAAGATGGCGTCGTTGATTCGGACTCTCAGCTTTCGCTTCAAAACGTTCTGAAGCTTCAGCGTTACGACCGTCGGGCGCGCGATCGAAAGCGTCTCGGCCAACTCGCGGGTGACCGTGACGCCGGCCTTCGTCGTGAGCAGGAGGTCTACGCCGGCCAAACACACGATCAACGCGTCGGCGGCCAACATCGGATACACCGTACTTGGCTCGATGAGCGCGACCACCGCCAACACCAAAGGCGCCAGAAGGGCGAGCAAGAACGCGCGTCCAGGGATGAAGCTCACCTCGATCGCTCCTCGCGCCGATCCGGATGATCAGCGCTCTTCTTCATCGTCGACATCGCTTCCGCTGGCGCGCGCCGATGGCGCACTTCTGAGCGGACGATATGCGGGTGGGGGAATCGTGTCGGGGTCGAGACCCGCGGGGCGTGCGCGCCCCGAACCTTGGGGGGCGTGGGTCGAATGCGACGGACGCTTTCCCTCTGGGACCGCGTCGACGTTGAGCAGCGTGACGTCGCTGGGAACTTGGGTGCGGTCGCCCGCCTGCCCGGCTACGGACGCTACGCGCGGCGTGCCCCTTGGTGCGGCGGCGCGTGAGGCCGGCCCGCCTTGACCCATCCCCGGTACCTGCGTGTCGTGGAGAACTCCCTCGATGACCTCGTCGGTCGTCATGCCTTCGATCTCTGCGTCGGGTTGGAGGATGAGGCGGTGCCGAAGAACAGCGCGGCCGTGCATCTTCACGTCATCGGGTACGACAAAGGCTCGCCCTTGCATGGCGGCCTCGACTCGGCTGACTTGAAGGAGCGCGATGCCGGCGCGCGGCGACGCGCCGATCTGCACGGCCCGATGACGCCGCGTACTGGCAAGCAGCGCGGCGATGTAGCTGATGATCTGGTCGTCGATTCGGACATCGGTCGCGATGGCTTCCTGCATGGCGACGACGACGTCAGGCGTCGCGCACTGAACGAGCTGCATCGCTTCGAGGCGCGAGGCATCGAAGCCGTCCCGCACATTTCGTAGAAGCTGCTCCTCGAGCTCGATCGAAGGATGGTCGATCAGCACCTTGAAGAGAAAACGATCGAGCTGAGCTTCAGGCAAAGCATAAGTCCCCGCGCTTTCGAGCGGATTCTGTGTGGCGAGCACGAAGAAGGGCTCGGGCAGCGGATGCGTCGTGCCATCGACCGTTACGGAACGCTCCGCCATGGCTTCGAGCATCGCGGATTGTGTCTTGGCCGGTGCGCGATTGACTTCGTCGGCGAGGAGTAGATGAGTGAATACGGGGCCATGCTTGAACTCGAACGCCCCCTTCTGACTGTTGTACAACGTCGACCCGGTGACGTCCGACGGCATGAGATCGGGCGTGAATTGGACGCGCCTGAAGTGACAACCCAGCACGATCCCCAGCGTTCGAACCAAGAGCGTCTTTCCTACCCCTGGGACGCCTTCGAGTAAGACATGCCCGCGGGCGAAGATGGCCGCCAGAACCGAGCTGACGACGTCGTCCTGTCCGACGAACACGCGCCGAACCTCGTTTTCGATCTCTTCGAATCGTTGCGTGACCTCATTCAGATGCACGACTAGCACTCCTTTGTTCTCTTCGCTTCTTCCGGTCCGGCGCTGGGCGAAGTCCTGTCCGCTCGAGCGACGCCCGTTCAGATTTGGTCCGACCCGCAGCGAGCTTCGACAGTGCACGGAGGACCTCGGGGCTGCTCGGCTCGGGATCGTCCGGCGTGATCGGCCCAACCTCGCTCGCCACGTCCATCCCAAGTCGCAGGGCGACACGCACCGTGCCGATCGGGAGGCCATGCTGTTCGGACAGATGTTGAGCCATGCTTTCCCAGCCCCCGCTCTTGCCGCCTCGGACTCGATCGCGATTGCGCATCACGACCAGTTTGGCGAGTGCCCCCGCGACATGGAGCCGTCCGCGGTCACTCGTCCGCGCATAGTGGCGTCCGATGGCCTCGACATGTTCCACGAACGCTTTGTGCGATGTCCCGACCCGGTCGCGCAAGATGCCAAACGCCGCGCCCGTAGAGATGAGCAACACGACGACTAAGAGCATGAGTTGGCTGAGCAAGGGCAGGCCCTTCGATGCTCTTAGCTGCGCGATCGGGTTCGACGACTTGGAGCTGCCGCTACCCGAAACGATCCAGTCGTCGAGCTGATCGAGCAGAAGCACGTTAGGCGACGCGCCTGCCGCCACCTTGAACAGGGCCAAGGCGAGCCTGCGGTTGTCAGCGCGGGCAAGCGATGCGTTCGTGAAGAGATCGCGGTCGCTGAAAACGTAGACGCAACCCGACAAGGGCTGTCCGGCCTCGATGCGATTGAATACCAAACCGACGGCCGCCGGATGCTTCCCGATGGTGGGTTCACCAGCATAGCTCAGGATGGGCGCGATCGCGATCGAGTGTTCGGAGATCGTCGACGTCTGAATCGACTCCGTGAGGAGGATGCGGCGCCCCAACGGGACGCGGACGTCGAGGTTGGAGGTCTCTTCCTGGATCGTCGCGATACTCCAAGAGCAATAGACCGCCGGATCTGGCACCGAAACCGAAAGCTTGGCCGAGGCCTTGGGCATGGGGCTCCGCGCGGCGCGCGAGTCGCCGCTCAAGATGAAGCGCGACAGCCAAAGATCGTCGAGGATGAGTATGTTTCGGCCGCCATCGAGGAGCTTGTCGAATCGGAGATCCTGCGGAATGCCGTGGCTCTTGGACGCCGCCGAAGTTCGCATGACGATGAGTCCCACGTCAGGCTCGATCTCCTCGAGCTTGGGCCGAGCGATCGTGACCTCGAGTCCGGCGCTTCGAAGGAGCGTCGGAAGCGCCGAAAGGCCGCTTGGGTTGTGGGCGTGGTACGGGTGGGTTCTTTCGTGGCTATCGCCACAGCCGCTGTAGACAAGCGAAGACAAGCTGACGACGAAGATCAGCGACGCCGAGCCGGGCGTCATCCGGGGACGGCTCTCGCCCTCGCGCTCATCCTCATCGGGCCGTATTTTCGCCGAAAGAATCTGGCGCGCGCGCGGGATGTTTTCGTCGAGCCGGTCTACTTCGACGACCCCGTCGCCGAACCGAACGCGCTCGATGACCGAGGACACCGATCGGAAAAATGCTCTGAGCGTCTTTTGTTGCCGGAGCGCACGGGCATAGTCGCCGTTGGTCTTGGATGGGTGAAAGCGCGCGAGGCCTTCGTCGTCCAGAAACCGGAGCATGGCGAGGTGGAGGAACAACGCCGACTCTGCAAGCTGGCCTTCATGCCTTGCCTTCTCGGCGCGCGCCACGAGCTGCAGCGCCCGCGCATTCGGCAATGACTGGATCTGGAGAGACGCCGGATCGATGTCCGGGGTGGTGTCGTCGTCCCGCGGGTCGCCGTCCTGCCAATCCGCTTTGAGCAGGGCCCGGATGAAAAGGAAGGCGATGAAACCCAGCACGAGAATCGCGGCGAGCAACGCGATCGGTTTCGGAAGGCGCGGAATCTTGGGCAACCACGGTTCTCGAGGGCGTGGTCCGTTCGGTTCGCCGATCTGGCCCGAACCGCCTTCATGATCGAGCGGCTTCCAGGGACAACTCGTTGCGGCCGCCGGACAAAGCGCAAGGCTCTGCTCATCTAGAATCGAGCAGAAGTCATGGTCTGGCGTGCCATGCCGTCCGAAGCGTTCATCGTGGCAGAACTTGTACGCTGGCTGCGCGTACTCGGCTTCGAGCGTCCAGGTGTGCGTCGACGTGTTCGCTCCGTCCAGCGCGTCTTCGGTCTCGG
This sequence comes from Deltaproteobacteria bacterium, assembly GCA_016713425.1. Lineage (GTDB taxonomy): Bacteria > Myxococcota > Kuafuiibacteriia > Kuafuiibacteriales > Kuafuiibacteriaceae > JADJPE01. The sequence goes on from JADJPE010000005.1 coordinate 2,186,159, forward strand.
AGGCCGACACCGACGGGCAAGCGTCATCTGCTGAGCCTGCTTTACCCTCTGAGGTTGCGTTGTCCTCTGAGCCTGCTTTGCCTTCTGAGTCTGCGTTGTCCTCTGAGTCTGCGTTGTCCTCTGAGCCTGCGTTGTCCTCTGAGTCTGCGTTCTCCTCTGACGCTGCGCCGTATCCGGGCTTTCCGTTCCTGGAGGATAGGGTACCGGGGGTTTGTTGAGGCGCGATCGGGACGATTGCGTAGCGATCAACGATGAGCTGGCTCTCATCTCCGAAGGGGAGGAGGAACTTCTCCGTCTTCGTGGTCCTGCCGAGCAGGACGAAGCCGTCGCGGGGCATGACGAGGATCCCGCCCTCTGCTTCTTCGAAGATCACGTGCAAGGGTTGGAGGCCGCGGAGCGGCCGGATGGACTTGGGGTGACTTCCCAAGATGCATCGGCGGCCCGATGGATGGATGGTGTCGATCAGTCGCTGATCTTGGAATACCGCGAATCCCCACCCCGTCCCCACATTGTGACCGGCCTCCGAACCCAGGCCCGAACCCGAATCCGCATCCGGATTGGCGTCGGCATTGGAATGGGAAACGGAATTGGATGGGGCTGGCGATGCAGCCATGAGGCCGCTTTCGGCCATGAGCAGCAGGCATGCGCCGAGACTCGCCGCCAACCAAGTCTTTGCTCGCGGGCCAGCGATCGTGCTCACGGTCGGGCATGTCCTTTCGAAGCCAGCTCTGCCTTCTGGGCGATGGCGTTGAAGCGCACCTGGATATCCCAACCCTCGCGTCGCGTCCGGGCGTCAACGTAGTCGAAGACGCGCATGATGGCGATGAAAGGGCCAGCGAGAAGATAGCCGGCGATCGAGGGCCAGTAGCCCAAGGTATCGCCGAAGCCCTCGAACTGAAGGAGGAACTCGAGCACGAACATGGTGGTGTTCTGGGCGAGGAACGCGAACAGTAGGCGGAGAATGATCGACACACCGAGCAGTCCAAGCGCCCGACCGTAGCGGTATGAGACCAGGGCGCGAGCCCGTCGCCAAGACTGGCCCGCCGGGAGTTGTTCAAGAAGCGATACCTCGAATACGTAGATGCCGATCGAGAGCAGAAACGGCCAGAATGTAGCCGCCATCGTGCCCAAGCCGACCCAGCCATGTTCCTCGAAGCCCGTGAGCAACATGGGCAGGAACGGGAGTCCGGAGACGGAAGAAACCGCGATCAGCATCGGCGCTCTCCGGAGTGCCCGCGAAAACGCGTCGCGAAGGCTGCACGCATTTCCGAACAGGTGACGCCCCGTGAACACGGTCACGCTTCGTTCGACCACCGGTCCCATCACGAGCAGCACGGCCGCCGTGAGACCCCAGACGTTGGTGGTCGCGCGAAAGAGCAAGAAACAACTCGCGGCAAGCACCGCCTCGAGGAGGAAGAGCACGAGGAAGAGACGACGAAAGTCCCGGAAGCAGGCCTGCAAGTAGGCGAGCGTCAGATCCAGCGTTTCGTCGAGCGTGCGTGGCCGAAGTGCGATGCGGGCGTCGAACGATGTCGCTTCCTGCTCGCTCAACGTCGATCCTCCACGAGCGCGAGGGCGTCTTCGGGGGTCGGCCGATGACGGCCCGCAAAGACGAGAATGCCCGCGACCGCGAACCAACCGACGATGCCCGCTGCATACTTCGCGGGGGCCGGGAGTGCGGACGGCGAAAACCAACCCTCGAGAATCGCAGCCAAGAGAAGGAATGCGGCGGCCCCCGCAACCTGCCGCAGGAGCTCGAGCCCATGCGCGGTCAAGCTCCCGATTCGTGTTCGGCCATGGGTGGCGACGAGCGAGAATCCCATTTGAAGACCGGCCCCGCCGGCAATCACGATGGCCACCAGCTCCCAAGCCGAGTGGGCGGCGCCAAACGAGAAGATATTCTCGCCATATCCGGTCCGAGCCAGATGACCAAAGACGACGCCAATGTTGAGGCCATTGAAGACGAGGAAGAAGACTGGGCCGAGGCCAAACAATAGGCCGGTCGCGAAGGCGCGAAAGGCAATGCCAATGTTGTTGTTGATGTAAAAGCCAGTCATGGCCGCGTCGTCATCGCTTCCGCGCCCTGCCGCATGGCCCTTGCTGTGCATCTCTTCCATCGAGGCGAGCTGCCCCTCGCTCATGATGGCGAGGGCGTACGTTTCGTCGGCGTAGGCTGCGAAGCCGCCCAGGAAGCACGGCGCGAAGAAGAGGAGGCACGCGATCGAAAAGAAACGACGGTTTCGTCGGACAGCGCCCGGGAAGTCGAACAGGAGATCACGGAAGCGCCATCGCGCGCCGACCGCTGACCGAGCGTAAAGGGCATTGTGGGCGCGGCTTGCGAGGCTGTCGAGGTGGCGCTCGAGATCCGCGCCCAGCAAATCGCGGCGAACACGCATGAGATCGCTGGCGAGCCCGCGATACAGCTCGGCGAACTCGCCGATCTCTGCCGGAGCCAGCGCCGATACGCCGCGGTTCTTCTCCGTTTGCTGGAGGAGACTCTCGAGGCGCGCCCATTGGGTCTGGCGCTGTCTAACGAGCTCGAGGCGGTTCAAGAAGGCGTCTCCAGTCGACGGTGCGGATCTTGTGCACGGGCCCAGATGCTCGCCAAGAACAAAGTGGCCTGGCGAGGTTCCGGCACGTGGAGCCTCTTCGCCAACACGGGCGCAATGATTTCGGCGAGCTCTTCGCGCCGCTCTGCGCTCATCTGCTGACGGTTGACGAAAAGTTCCAAGGCCTCCATTTCCGTGCGGTCGAACGGCATCGTCAACGGAAGCTCATCGAGGAGCTCGGGACTCGCGGTCAGCACCGGCGTGGTGTTCACGCGCGTCGACTCCTCGATCACGACGATGGTCCCGGCCAGGAGGTCGCCGGTGCGCCGGAACTTCCGGTCGGCCGTCATGACGAAAAGCCCGAGCCCGAACACGGTTACCCCCGATGAGCTCGGAAGGAACATGACGTCCGCGGCCCGGGCCAGGTTTCTGAGCAGTGATTCGCGCCACGTGATCGGTAGCCCGTTGGTACGAACGACTCGCAGCTTCAAGGCCATCTTGCCCGGGGACCGTCCCCCGGTGAGGAGCTCGCAGGCGAAGTAGTAGCCCCAGTCGAGCGCAAACCATCCCGCGAGAAGGACCCCGGTCGCGACGCCGTCGAGCCCCAAAGATCCGAAGGCGAGGTTTCCGAGAATCGCCAAGGTCACGAGCGCAAAGAAGCGCACGAGGAGATCCAGCGCGTAGGCAACGATTCGGCGCGCTGGGCCCGCGATTCGGGCGCGAAATGCGAGATGCTCTGGGGTGCCGACCTCGAGCTGGGTGTCGATCAACTGAGCCATCAGGCGGCCGGAGGTTAGCAAGAGTTTGGTCCTTTGTCCTTGCGTTTGGCGACGTGGCAGCGGTCGAGGGCCGTCGCCTGCTCGCTGGAACGCGAGGTGGGCTCTCTGCCTACCCCGGCCGTTGACTTCCGGAGGAAGTCGCCTCCCGACATACAGTTGGTCCCCGGATTTGTGGGATGGAGCGATGTCAACTGTAGTTGCATCCGCGCACCCACCGCGTTTTCGAACGCGATGCTTCGAGATCGAAGAGCGATCCGGTATTGATGATCCTTCTCTTGGAGCGACGAAGCTGGAGCGACCAAGCGATTTCAGAGGAGAGCTGTGATGCCGAACGATTCGATGGAGCATAGCGCGCAGGCCGCGTCCGAAAGCGACGTGCCGCTGGCGTCGTTGGTTCATGGCCTCGTGCGCACGACGTCGTATGTCAACAACCATATCGCTCGTCACGGCACGTTGGTGGCGAGCATTGGTGCCGAGATCGCACGCCAGCTTGGTCTGTCGATGGACGTGCTCGAATCGACTTTGATGGCGGGGATGCTGCACGACCTTGGTGCGCTCGCCCATGAGCACGACGGTGAGGGTGAAGCGGAAGGGCCCGCGCATGCGATCGGGCCCTTTGATTTCGAAGCTTCGGTCAACGCGCATGCCGAGCGCGGCTATCTATTGCTCTCTGCAATTGAGCCTCTTCGTCGAGCGGCTGAGCTCGTTCGCCATCATCACGTTGCGTGGCTCAAGGGACGAGGTGAAGTCGCGGCGGGCGTTCCGGTCGAGGAAGGGGCCCACATCCTTCATCTGGCCGATACGGTCGCGATCCGTTTCAATCCCCATCACAACCGGGCGGACAATCGAGATCGAATTCATGCGTTCGTTCGGAGACTTTCGGATGTCTCCTTCGTCCCCGAACATGTCGAAGCATTTCTCGATGCGAGCTCGAACGAGGCATTCTGGATAGATTGTGTCGATGGCGCGGATGTACACGTGGCCAAGGTCGGCGCAACGCTGTCGAAGATGCCGTTCGATCGCAGTCTCACGATGTCCCTCGCGGAGACATTTTCTCGCATCATCGATCTTCGGAGTCGCTACACGGCGGCACACGGGGTCTCGGTGGCCGCTGTGGCGCAGCACCTCGGATCGGTGTTGCGCCTTTCGCCGAATGACTGTGAGGATCTTTGGATCGCTGGGTGCCTCCACGACCTGGGAAAGATCGCGGTGCCACGCGAAGTCCTCGAGAAGCCCGGGGCACTGGATGAGTACGAGGCGAGGCTCGTTCGGTCCCACGCGAATCTCACGCGGTTGGTGCTTCTTGGTGTGCCGGGCTACGAGCGCATCGGCGTTTGGGCGGCACAACATCACGAACGGCTGGACGGGCGAGGATATCCATTCGGACTCAAGTCCAAGGACCTGGGTCTCGAGTCGAGAGTTCTCGCGGTGTCCGATGTGTATGCAGCGTTGGTCGAAGATCGCCCCTATCGGCGAGGCATGGATCGGACGCGCGCCCTCCATGTTATCGCCGCGATGGTGAACGACGGCGCGCTCGATCCAGATGTCGTAGGGCTTCTGATGCGCGAAGTGGAGGCCCTCGAGAGGCTCCTGGCTTCGGCGTCCTGCGGTTCCCTGAACGGGTCCTTGAATCACTAACGCTGGCGGAAGGGAATGCCCTTGCGGGATTCGGGTGAGCGGAGCACTTCTTCGAAGTTGCCGCGCTCGATGGTCACGGCGCCGGTTCGCCAGACACGCTCGGCGTACTCCTTGATGGCTCGGTCGGAGGAGAAGTAGCCCATGCGCGCGGTCGTGAGGATCGATCGCTCCGTCCATTCATCCTGATTGAGCCACGCCTTTTCGACCTTTGCCTGGCAGTCGATGTAGGCGCGGAAGTCGCTGAGCACTTGGAAGTGATCGTCATCGAGGATCTTCGAGATGAGTGGGCGATAGAGATCCGGCTCGGCCGGCGAGAAGAACCCGCTCGAGATGAGTTCGATGGCGCGGGCGAGCTCCGAGTCGCGGCTGAGATGATCGCGCGGATTCTCACGACGCTGCCGGGCGGCGACCACCTCATCGGCGGTCATGCCGAAGAGGAAGAAGTTGTCGTTGCCGACCGCTTCTCGGATCTCGACGTTCGCGCCGTCGAGCGTGCCGATCGTGAGCGCCCCATTCAGCGAAAGCTTCATGTTGCCGGTTCCCGACGCCTCCATGCCCGCGGTGGATATTTGCTCCGAGAGGTCGGCGCCCGCGTAGACGGGGCCCGCGTTCTTCACGTTGAAGTTGGGCACAAAGACCACACGCAGCCATTTTCGGGCCTCGGCGTCTTCGTTGATGCGCTCTCCGACCCCGTGGACGAGCCGAATCATCAGCTTGGCCATGAAGTAGCCAGGCGCGGCCTTTCCAGCGAAGAGTATCGTTCGTGGCACGGCCGGCGGACGGCCGTCCTTGATTCGCATGTAGAGCGCGATCGCGTGCAGAAGGTTCAGGTGTTGCCGCTTGTACTCGTGGATTCGCTTGACCTGAACATCGAGCATGGCCTCCGGATCGAACACGAGCCCTTTTGATTTGAGCACGTGGGCGAGTTGAACCTTGTTGGCGAGCTTGATCTGCCGCCACTTCTTTCGGAAGGTCGCGTCTTTTGCGTAGGGCTCGAGCTTTCGGAGCTGGTCGAGATCGCGGATCCAGCCGTCGCCGAGGGTTTCGGTAATGAGCGTCGAGAGCTTTGGATTCGCAAGCAGCATGAAACGCCGCGGGGTCACGCCGTTGGTGACGTTCGTGAACTTCTCGGGCCACAACGTCGCGAAATCAGACAGCACGGTGTCGCGAAGGAGCTGCGTGTGAAGCTTGGCCACGCCGTTGACCGAGTGACTCCCGACCGTGGCCAGGTTGGCCATGCGAACGCGCCGTTCGCCGTCTTCGTCGATGATCGACATCCGTCGAACGCGTCCTTCGTCCTCGGGCCATCGGGTTCGCACTTCCGCCAAGAGGCGGTGGTTGATTTCGTAGATGATCTCGAGATGGCGTGGGAGGACTTCCTGGAAGAGCGGGAGTGGCCATGTCTCCAGCGCCTCCGGGAGGAGCGTGTGGTTCGTGTATCCGAAAGTCTTCGTCGTGATGTGCCAGGCCTGGTCCCAGCTCAGCCCATGAACATCGACCAGAAGTCTCATGAGTTCCGGGACCGCAAGCGCCGGATGGGTGTCGTTGAGCTGCGCAGCATACTTCTCGTGGAACCGGTCGAGCGAGCTCGTGCGCTGCCGGTAGATCCGGATCATGTCCTGGAGTGTGCACGAGACGAAGAAGTACTCCTGCTCGAGGCGGAGCCGTTTCCCTTGCGGCGAGTCGTCGTTCGGGTACAACACCTTGGTGATATTCTCGGAGACGATCTTCTCGTGCACCGCGCGTAGGTAGTCGCCGACGTTGAACGCTTGGAGATCCAAAGACTCGGGCGCGATCGCCTGCCAAAGACGAAGGAAGTTGGCGGTCGCCGTGCCGTAGCCCAAGACAGGAAGGTCGTGCGGTGTCCCGAGCACCGTTCGCGCGGGCGCCCAAAGGACACGGTGCTCTCCGTGCTCGTCCGTGTAGTGCTGGGTGCTTCCGCCGAAACCCACCGAGAAGGTTATTTCCGGGCGGGCCAGCGCCCACGGGCAGCCGAGTCGAAGCCACAGGTCGGTCCGCTCGATCTGCGCTCCGTCCTTGATCGCCTGCTCGAAGATGCCGAACTCGTAGCGAATGCCGTAGCCGATGGCCGGTCGCCCGAGTGTCGCCAGTGAGTCCATGAAGCAGGCCGCCAGGCGCCCGAGACCACCGTTGCCGAGTGCCGGCTCGGTCTCGAGGTCGACGAGCTGGTCGACGTCGATCCCGAGTGGTTCGAGCGCGCGTCGAACGACGTCCGAGAGCCCAAGGACAGCCAGGTTGTGGTCGAGCTGAGGTCCGAGGAGGTACTCGGCGCTGAGGTAAACGACCGTTCGGCTCTCGCGCTCGTAGTACGTGCTGACGCTGTGGACCCAACGGTTCAGGATGCGATCCCGGATCACGTACGACAGAGCTTGGTAAAGGTCGTGTTGAGTGCTGACGCGCGGGAACTTGCCCTGCATGCAGAACAGCTTCTGCAGGAAGTCGGCGCGCAGGGACGCCACGTCGTTCCCGAGCTCAGGCTCGGAGGTGAGCAAAGGTCGGGAAACCTTCGGGGTTTCCGGCACAACACCAGTCATGTGGCATTGCATCGACCGCAAGGCGCTCCGCGTCAAGGTCCGAGTCGCCTCCCACCTTCACTCGGCCCGTTTTCGGGCGCTTCGGCGCGCTCTCGAAGGCCTGCAACCCGTTCCGGGCCACTCTGAGGTTGGCGCTTTGGCCCAGGCTGAGCGCTTCGATCACACGGGACCTCATGATCCCACAGGATCTGCATGATCCCACAGGATCGCATGATCCCGCAGGATCCGCATGACCCGGCCGTCTACGCGGACGCCGATGCGGGCGCTGGCGCGGACCCGACGACGCCCATCGCCTCCCTGCCACCGAAGAACGGGTAGAGGAGCCCAGAGAGACCCTTCTCCTTCTTTTCTTCAGCGCGCAGGGTTCGTGGGCCCTTGGTGTCCTTCCTTGGCTCTACGCCTCGGTCGTCCTCGTGGGCGGTGTCCGAGGCGAGCTCCTGGACCGCCTTCTCAGCCGGGACGAACAGCGAACCGTTGAAGAGTGCGAACACCAGGTTGTCGAGGGCACCGGGCTTGAGGTCGGCCTTCAACAACTCGGGCAACACAAAACCGAAGATGCTCGGTCCGCGGCCGGTGATGATCGCGATCTTCGTGCCCCCGTTGAGATACCGAACGATTTGAGCGAGCGCCTCCGGATGGAATTTCTGAGAGTCGCCCGTGAGCGTGTGGTCGTAGTCGGTCGCGATCGCCTTGACTTCGCTCGGGTTCTTGGACCGTAGGACCTCGGCGGTGCCCAATGCGTTGAGCTTCGAGGTTCGATGAACTCTCGGGTCGAGCGCCGGCTTCGAGCCCACGTTGTAGCCGGTGGGCCCGGCCACCATGGTCTCGTCGTTGCCACCTGCGCACGCCTGGTCGCCGAACCGCAAGATCTCGCTTTCCGAGACGCCGATCGAGTTGGCGAAGGCGCGGAGCGCACGCCCCTTGAAGGCGCTGTCGACGTTGATCGCAATCGCGGACCCGCCGTCGGTGACGTGGAGCGGGAGCCCCTGCGCGTCGAACGATGTCCTCAGCGCATGCGCCAGAGGTCGCAAGAGGTTCTCCGAGATGTTGCGGATCACCACCGCGCGGACCTTCCCATCGTACGCGCCCTCGAAGATCGACGGGCGGGTAATCGTTTCGTCCGTCGAAACCTCGGTCGGTATCTCCGGGAACGCGAACCTCATCGTGCCGATCGTCTTGCGGAGCTTGCGAAGCGTGCCACCGTCGATCACCGATTCGTTGAACGCGACCCGGACGGCATGTGCCCCGGACACCACGTCAGACCAGCGTCGACCTATTTGGTCAGCCGCCGCCCCCGACGCCGATCGAATCGCTCCAACGGGATTGAAGCCGCTGAAGTCCATCCAACGCCGTGAGGCCTTTGCACGCTCGAACCCATCCGGTCCGGCCGAGGCGGCCTTGACGGCAGCTCCACCCTCGCCGTCATCGGCCTTCACGGGCGAAGATGCGGCGGAGGTGTCACGCAGACACTCATCGCCCACGCAGCTCGGCGCGCTCGAGGGCGCGCTTGTTCGTCGAAGCAAAGAAAGATCGACCATCAACTTGGTTGTCGAGTTTGAAGTGGGTTCGTTCCGCGAAAAGCGTGCGAAGCGCGCCGATTTTTCACGTGCAGGTCAACTTGCGATCCGTATTCAAAACGCGACGAGAGTTAGTGTCTCAGAGACGACGATTCACGCCAGAATCTGGAGCTTTTTTCGTCGTTTGTGACACAACTGCGGACGTCGTTCCGCCGAAGAAGAGATTGAAAGAGTTCTTGCCGCACCGCCCCCGGTTATTCGCTGCACGTTTCGCACGGCAGACCGCGTCGACCCGAGCGAAGGCGACCGTCGGATGGGCAACAGGAACCGGAGGAACAGATGACTCGCCCGAACACTATCTCGATCGACCGCGCAGCCCCGTGTCCTGCTGTCGTGGCTACGGCGTTTTCCGGAGGGAAAGAGAGTCCTGCCGCGTATGCCGATCGCGTGCTGACTCTCCACGCGGCCACGATCCACGCCTTCTGCGACGCTCACGCCGACTCCAAGCGCTTCGATCTGCTGACGAAGACTCCGGGCTACGCGGATCTTGCCAAGACACTTCGGATGGCCGCGATCGAAGTGAAGACCGCGGCGCGAGCGCCTCACGCCCGCGCGGTCATCGAAGAAGCTGCTCGACGTCTCGATGTTCCCTCGGTCGATCTCTACCAGCTCGCGCACGCGCCAGCACACCTCGTGGCGCAAGGAAAGTGGCGCCCCCGATCCATCAACGTTGCATTTCTCCAAGATGATGCGACGACCCGTGCCGTTCCGCGCGATGCGTTTCAGAAGAAGCTGAACGCCATCTCAAGCTGGCTCCCACCGGTTCGGGACTACGACGTCCCCGGTCTTCACCATCTCTACTCGGAACTCGGGACGCTTCTCCCAGCGTACGAGAAGGTCGGGGACGGCGTCTCCGCGGTTTTCAAGCGGTCGGCCGCCATCGTTCAAAGCTGGAGCGATGCGCTGACGAACGAGACGCAGCGCACGCTGCGTGGACTGCGTCATACGCTCTCGGGAGGTCATGTTCGTGAGCCCAAGTCCTACAAATTCTCCGACGACGATCGACGCATGATCTTTTCGGCCGCCAAGGTTCTTTCCCATCACGTGGGCGACATTGACGCGGTCATCACTCAACTTCGCGCGCACAAGGAAGGCGACGACGCCAGCTCGATACACCGCTTGATCGCGGGCATCAGCGAAGGATTGAACGACGTCGCTGGGTTCCTCGACGGCTTCGGCCGATGGGTCGCTGCGGGGTCGCGCGAGGACGCTTGGCGAACTTTCACCTTGCATATCCAGACCAACGTCGGGCTCGAGAAGTGGGGACAGCTTGCCTCCCGCGCCAGCGTCATCGCCATGCTTCCGACGCTCGAGCAGGTCGAGAAGACAGGAAAAGCCAAGGTTCGCGTCAACTTCAAGCTCACGCCGATCGATACGCTCGTCTTCAGTTTGTATATGAGCGGCCGTGGCGGTGGTTACTTGCTCCGCGCCGGCTACTTCGGAGCGAGCATCAACGATTTCGAGCATGAGATTCGCTTCCAGGTTCCGGGTGTCATGAACGCGGCGCTTGGCGAGGACTACTCGTACGGACCGATGGGGTGTTTGGGCTACAGTCCAAAGATTGGAGGCTTCGCGAGCAACCTCCCCGTGAATATTCGCGCCGGCGGCTATCTCAAGGTGTATCACTCAGCGCTTCGAAACCTGACCGCCCCGACGCGACGAATGGCCGAAGAGTTCACCATCGGCACATCGCTTGCGCGCGAAGCCGTTGGACGCTTCCGAGACCAGCGAAAGGGCCGCGCCCACGTCGTCCCGGTTCAAGACGGCTGGCCTTCCGCACAGCTTTGGCTCGTCGCGCGCGGCGAGCTCAAGCACGGGGAGCGCGTGCGCCAGTCGATGGCGGAACGCCGCGCTCAAATCGAGCGCGCGCTCTCCTCGAGCGAAGCTCGCGACACGTTTGTCGCGCGCGCCGAAGAAGCGGGCCTGTCGCGGGACGAAGCGAACGCTCTTCCCGAGAGCAGCCTGAATTTCCTGCGAGACCTCGACGCCGCGATCGCGCGGGAGGCCAAAGAGATCGATGCGATGGCGCACCTTGCCGCGAAGAATCAGCCCTTCTCACTCGGTGAACTTCGCCGCCGCCTCACCAATGTTCGGCGCCTCGTAGGGAACTTCGAGTTCGTCGACCTCATGCTTGCGCGGACGTTGGGTGAGCATCCGGTTCCGCGTCGGGCCGCTGCGGTTTGACCCGTGATGACGGCTCGGCTTGGGCGTGATTGCCGGGAAAGGGACTCGAACCCATACCCTCCGTGAGGAAGAGAGGCTTTTAAGGCCCCCGCGTCTACCATTTCGCCATCCCGGCGGCGCACTTGTCTCCGTCGGACCGAAACAGGCTGGGGCTGGCCTAGCCGGCCCTCCCGACGACGACGCCTCCGCTTCTAGCAGAAGGAAGCCGTTCGGTCACGCTGAGCTTGCGACCTCGCTGAACCAGTGGACCGCATTCAGCCGCGGTTCGACCATGTATAGCCGGTCGATGAGAGCGGTGATTTCGTCCGCCGACTCGAGGCTCGGTGGCGCTGCTCGCCAAACGAGCAGGAGCTCGTCGAGGTTGTCCTGCATGCCATAGAGGCGTGCGATCAGGCCCAGCGCATCTCGCGTGAGGTTCTGCGCGTTGACGACGCTGACCCCGACGATCGAGTGTGCCGCTTCGAGGAGATCGGCCGCGCTCTTCATCGTCTCGCGATCGTGCTGCGCGATGGAGTCGCGCGTCGAGACCATCGCGAGCGAATCCAGATACTTGGCGAGCCCCTCGGCCTCCTGAAGGGCTGTCCCGACCGACAGGCCCTCGAGCGCGCTCAAGAACAAAGTCATCTGATGGCGCTCCGCCGCCCGCATGGCGGCGAAGGTCTCTGATGCAACGAAGCGCCTCAGCTTCGAGACGAGCGCACCGAGCGCCTCGGTTCGCGCTTCTTGGGTGCGCGCCGTGTCTTGAAGACGGGTGTTGTGTTCGGTGATCTCGCGGCGTACGTCCGCCAGACCAGCACGCACGACGAGGGCGTTCTCCAGACTCGTCCGGTGCCCGGGCATCAGCTTCGCGCGGTCGAAGCTCGCCAAGAAAGGCCTCGAAATCGCGATCACCAGCGCGAAGACGCCTTCGACGAACGTCTCGACCGCGTCCTCGAGTTCTTGCAGGGCGCGAGTCATTTCACCATCGTTCATGGTTTGGGCGAGACGATCGTCGTAGAGCGACAACTGCCGGTTGAGTCCGAAGGCAAACGACTCGATCTCACGATCGATGTTGCGCCGGCGCTCTGTCGCCGATTCCTCGCGCGCTGGCTCGAGCGCGTCCAGGGCGCCGAAGATATCCTGCGAGTTGAAGCTGTCCTTGTCTTTTTCGGCGCTTCCCGTACCGTCGTAGACGTTGAAGTCGAAGTCGAACGTGCCGCTCGGCTCACTCTCGGGCGTCGCGGAGACGTTGACCAGCGATAGGCGCTGCGCGAGGGCCCGAATGGGCGAAAGAACCTCCTTCGATAACTCAGACAGCGCTTCTGGCTCCTCGACGCCGACCATGATCTCGCGGCGCTTGTCCTCGCGGAACTTGAAGGCGCGCTCGTCTACCCGCGACAAGACGCCGAGCGCGTCGAAGGCGTCGATCAAGATCGGCCGATAGCGGGCGCGATCCTCCTTTGCCCACGATGCGGTCAGCGCGACAAAGAGCGGGTGGTCCCCATGATGGTTTTCCTCAGGCGCTGCCATTCTCGGTGCGGCGTCCGCAGGCACAACTTGCGCGGGACCCGCCGGCCTCATCTTCGCCGGATTCTTCCGCTTTCTCCATTTTTTGGGCGCTTTTCGTTTCATTCTTGAGGGAGCCCTGAGCGCCTCAACGTATATCTAGCTGATTTCAGGCCTCATTGCACCATGTCGCACCCGCCAACCTGCCCAAGCCCTCGGGGCCCCCCGGTCACGCCCGCCTCGTTGTCTTGTAGGATGCCCTCGTGCCCGGGACCTCGATCCAGCGTCGCCTCGGACGAGGCATCGCCGTGCTGCTCGTTGGCGCCGACGTGGTGCTTCTCTCGCCCGCCTTCGCCTATGCCAACGCTAATGCCAACGCTAATGCCAACGCCAACGCCTACGTCAACGCCGCTTTCGCCCCGGATGGCGCCGGCGCCGAGGCGGGTGAGAGAGGGGCGCTGGGCGGGCGTGCGGACTTGGTTCTTGTTTCCGTGGACGGCGATGTCTTTGCGTTTCCCGGTCATCCCTATCGCGTTGCCGTCGAGATCAGGAACGACGGTGATGCGGCGGCCCACAATATTGAAGTCAGCCTGCACTTTTCCGACAACACGGTCATCAACACTTTTGACCCGCAGATCGGCATGCTCGGGCCCTTCGATCTCGGGGCGGGGGATCGCCTTCATCTCGAAGGGATCTTCGTCCTGGCGACGTCTGATCCCCAAGACCTTGAAGAAGGGCACTACTACTTGGGCGCCATCGTGGATGCGACCTCTCAGGTCTCGGAACCAAACGAGATCGACAACATTGGCCGCTCGGACGACGTCGTGTGGCTTCGGGAGCCGGCGCCCGATCTTTCAACGAATCGGCTCCGTGCCGTCTCCGTGGGTGCCGTGGGCGAGCCTCTCATTGTCGAGGCTCGCTTCGCGAACGATGGGAACATCTCTGCCGTCGCCGACTTTGCCATTCTGCTGTCGCAAAGCGCGGATCCAGATCTCGCTGCGGGTCTGTACTTGGACTTGGCACGGACCACCGCGGACCTCGGGGGCGCGCCGCCGGCCGTGCGAAGCTACGCGATCGGAACCGGGAAGGTCTTCATCGAGCCTCGCAGCGAAGTCACCCTCGCCCAGGCCCTCCCGATTCCGGTCGATGTGCTGCCTGGCCTCTACTTCGTGACTTGCCTCATCGACCCGGGCAACGATGTCGATGAGCTCGTCGAGGGCAACAACGACTATACCTCGACCAGTCCCGTCACGGTCCTGCGGTCCGACCTCGTGATCTTGAACGACAATCTTCCCCTCGGATTCGTCGGGACCGCATATGACGCACAACTGTCCGCGATCGGTGGCGACGGCGACGGCGGTGGCGCTGGCGGTGGCGATGGTGGTGATCGTCGAAGCTGGGCTATCCTCAATGAGCTACCGCCATCGCTCGAACTCGATCCGCAAGATGGCCGGATCTTCGGTATTCCTGAGGAAGAAGGCTCGGTCGGGCTGGTCGTCGAAGTCAGCGACGGGGAGCACCGCGCGATCAAGACACTCACCCTCTCTACGACCGCGCCGACCATTCCGCTCGAAATCGAGACCCATGCGTTGGCGCCGGCCTATCTCGGTAGGCGCTTCCAGGCCCAGCTTGCAGCCGCCGGTGGCGTAGGCGCGCATGTTTTCAGCACGACCAGTCAGCTCCCAGATGGTCTCCGCCTCGATCCGTCTGGGCGTCTCGAGGGCGTAGTGACGGAGGAGGTCGTTCGTACCTTGGTCGTGCGAGTGACCGACGACGTCGACAACCTCGTGGAGCGCGTGCTGGTCTTCCGAGGCCTTGCCGAACGTACGCTCGTTCATCTTGCGACCTCCGTTCCACCTGATGGACGGTTGGGGCAATCCTACCGGTTCTCGTTCGCTCCGGCGTCGAGTGCGGGCGAAGCGCCCTTTCGCTACGCAGTGACGTCCGGTTCGCTGCCCCCGGGTCTCGCTCTGGAGGGCGACACGGTTTCCGGCAAACCCACGAAGGTGGGGGTGTTCGCGTTCGATCTCGAACTTCGCGACGCGCGAGGCGACTTCGACGTGAAGCGGTACGCCCTCACCATTCGTTCGGACCAGGCGCTCCAGATCGTCCATGCGGCCCTTCCCGAGGGTGTGCTCGGCGTCGAGTACGGCCCGCTGCCGCTTGCGGCGCTCGCGGACGAGGAACCGTCCGCAATCAAGTTTACGCGGGTGAGCGGTCGCTTGCCCGTCGGGCTCGAGCTCTCGAGCGAGGGCCAGCTTCACGGGATACCGCGGACGGCGGGCGTGTCGAGTTTTCTCGTTCGGGCGGAAGACGAACGGGGTCGCGTATCCACGGCGGCCTTCGCGCTTCTCATTCGCGACAACAACGACAACAACGACGACGACGACGACCGTTCCGCTGCGGCGACTTCGGCTTCCACCGGCTCGTTGAAGGCTTCCGCCGGCCCGGGGAAGGATGCGGTCGATGACGACGCCCGGCGACAGACTGACCCGGCGCGGTCGATGGATGCGCCGGCCTCGCATGGATGCCGGTGCATCGCGATGTCGAGCGTTTCTTTGGGATCTGGGAGACCCCGTGCGATCGGGCATGAACGCGAACGGCCGGCGTTTCTTCCTCTTCTCTTCCTCGGCTTCCTCCTTGCGAGGCAAGGTCGCTTGCGCCGTTGCCTGTTTGCCTTCCGACGTGCGTTCGTGGGCGTTCTTCTTGCGCCGATCTTGGCATCCTCCACGGCCCGGGCCGACGTCCCTTACCGGGTCGAATCCTTTACCGCGGCCTATGTCGAAAAGGAGGGCGGAACGCACGTCTCCTTCAACGCCGGCGATGGAGGTTTTGCTCAGGTCTTGCTCCCCTTCTCGTTCCCTTTCTTCGGGGTTCGATACAACTCGATGCTCGTCTCTGCATTCGGATATGTTTCGTTCGGATCGAACGCCGACGAGCGCTTCAACACGACGCTCCCCAATCTCGATGCGCCCAACAACTTGATCGCGCTTTTCTGGGATGACCTCCGTTTCGCCGACTCGGCGGTGGCGGGCGTCTCGCTCTTCGTAGAAGGCGAGGCGCCTAACCGCGCGTTCGTCGTTCAGTACCGGCACGTCGTGCCGC
The DNA here is from genome assembly GCA_016713425.1 of Deltaproteobacteria bacterium. Lineage (GTDB taxonomy): Bacteria > Myxococcota > Kuafuiibacteriia > Kuafuiibacteriales > Kuafuiibacteriaceae > JADJPE01. The sequence goes on from JADJPE010000005.1 coordinate 2,202,031, forward strand.
GCTACGGCGAAGAAGCCGACGGTCGGGCCGGATGGCAGCTTAGGTTGTACGAGGGTGCCGCCGGTCGTTTCGAGATCCTCTACGGCGCCCTCGATGGTTACACGTCTCTTTCCGGCGAGTGGAGCGGAACCGTCGGTTTCGAGGATGCTCAAGGGATCGAAGGATCGTCGTTCTTGTCGTGCGCACCGGGTTGTTCCGGAAGCGTGCTGAGTTCCCTCAGCGGTCGAGGCTTTCGAGCACAGCGCGACGGTGGTCGCGATCTCCTCGCGGGTGCGATCTCAGTCCCACCCACAGTCTACCGAGGTGTGCCTTTCAACGCGCAGTTCACGGTCTCATCGGTGCACGCTTCATCGATTGGGCCGTTCGTGGTCGCGCTTCGACGCGCGGGCACGAGCGGAACGCCCCTCTGGGTGTCCGGCCCGATCACGCTTCAGCCGTTCGAGGTTCGCGCCCTATCGGCGTCCGTCGCGTTGCCGGGCGATACACCCGTCGGATTGGGCGCCACGGCACTCGAGCTCGAGGTTGATGCCCGCGGGGAGATCGACGAGTTGGACGAAACCAACAACCTTCGGCAGACCACCCAGCCTTTCCGCGTCGAGACGCCGCTTGCGGACTTTGTGCTTCGCCGCGTGGGTGCGAGCGACACGACCGTGGCGATGCCTGGGGATCGACTCGATGTAACGACGGTCGTCTCGAATTCTGGCCACGAGGATCGCGAGGCCAAGGTCCGCTTCGTGCTCTCCAGAAATTCTGCGATGACGACCAGGGACATCGTCGCCGAGGAGAGGACGCTCCCGTTGCCGTCGGGCACGACCTCGACCTTGGCGGCTTCGCTCTGGTTGCCCGAGACCTTGTCGGCCGGTCCATGGTATGTCGGGGCGATCGTCGATCCTGGCAACGACGTGGATGAACTCGTGGAGGTGAACAACGCCGGTGCGCTGGCAACACCCATCCGAATCGTCGAGCCGACGCTCGTGTTCGTCGCTCGACCGCTCCCCGACGCCCACGTTGGGGTCCCGTATTCTGCGTTTCTCATGGCCAGGGGCGGAGACGGCGATCGTCGGTTTTCGATCGCCCGCGGTGATCTTCCGGATGGGTTGCATCTCGTGAGCACGACGGGCGAGATTCGAGGCACCCCGACTCAGCTCGGCGATCACGCATGGACCATGCGTGTTGCGAGCGGAGGTCTGTCTACGACAGCAGAACTTCGTATGATGGTCCGGGCGCTCGAGCCTCGACTCTCGATCGTCACGCGTTCGATGCCCGACGGCGCGGTGGGCGTTCGGTATCCGCGGGTCACTGGCGTTGACGCTGGCGCCGTCGATGGCGATGGCGATGGCGATGGCGATGGCGATGGCGATGGCGCCCGAATTCGAGTTCTTCGAGGTCGATCGCATCATGAGCTGGACCCCTTGGTTTTCGGGTTGGCAAGCGACCCCCCGCCCGGTTTGGCCCTGGATAGCGCGGGGGTGCTGAGCGGTGTTCCGACGCAAGCGGGGGCGTTTGTCTTGTCCGTCGAGGTGCGCGACGGCGAGAACGTCACGGTCTCTCGAGACATTCAGATCCTGATCACGGAACCCGGGCGCTTCATGCTTCGGCCCGAGCCACTGCCCGACGGTCGTCTCGATGTTCCCTACCAGCACGCGCTTCGGACGCTGGGGAGCGCCGGCAACGGTGGCGTCGTGGTGTTTTCATCCCCGGGACCGATGCCCCGGGGGCTTGCGCTGACTGATGATGGCCGTGTGATCGGGACGCCGCTCGAGGTCGGCAACTGGATGTTCGACGTCGAGGCTCGAGCGGTTGTCGCGCCGAATGCCTTCGCCGTCGATCGCGCGTCCTATCGGATCGCTGTCACTGGGGTCTCGGGTCCTGGGATTCTGCCGCTTCGTTTGCCGGAGGCCGACGAAGGCGCGCCGTACTCGGCGATCCTGAGCGTCGATCCTCTGCGGTCTCCGATCGAGTGGTCGGTCGAGGGTCCGCCGCTGCCCCAAGGGCTCAGCTACCGTACGCTCGACCACCACCGGCTTGAGTTTTACGGCACCCCCATCGAGGCCGGTCTCGTGGCGCTCAAGATCGTCACCGTCGACAACACACGGCGGACCACGGAGCAGGCCTACGCCCTGCGCGTGCGACCTCCTTCGATTGCGCAACCAGGATTGCAACAGGATCCGAGCTGCGGGTGTGACGCGCTGTCTGCGCACGCGCCGGGGTCTTCTGATGAGCGCACGGAGTCCGACCTACGGGCACTGATGACCCTTCTCGTTCTTGTCGGCGCAGCATCGCGTCTACGGGCGGCTGCGCGCTTCGGAGCTTTTTTTCTCCTCGTGATGTTTGGATTCGCTTGCGATGGGACCTCCTTCTCGCGCATCGAGCCCGCACTCGATGTTTCGCCCAACCACCTCGATTTCGAGACGGTGGAGCTTGGCCAACCGCATCGTCTTTCGTTGTCGCTCGAGAGCCGTTCGTCGGCGATCGTCGAGATCGAAGATGTTACGATCGAGGCGGACTGCGCCGAATGTTTTGCTGTCTTTGGCGTCCCGGCCGAGATCGCCTCCTACCGCAAGGCTGATGTCTCGGTGCAGTTCCGCCCGCTGACCGTCGGTGTTTCGACCGGGACGGTGACGATCGTCAGCAACGATCCGAGAAGGTCGCCAGCGCGCGTGACTTTGATCGGGCGGGGGAGCGATGCCCGTCGGCCCGAGATCGAGGTCCGGCCCGCCGAGATCGATTTCGGTTCGACCCCTTCTGGTGGGCACGTCTTCCGAACCTTCGAGGTGCGATCAACCGGTACGAACGATCTCTTGGTCGACTCTTTGCGGGTGGATCCTCCCGGAGCGCCTTTTCGGATCACGACTTCGACACCAACCCCCGAAAATCCGGGTCGCCTCGTGCCTGGTGAATCGGCGAGCTTCTCGGTGGTTGCAAGCTTGCCTCCGTCGAGCGCGGGACTGAGCGGCGGCGCCGGGGGGGGCGCGGCGGTGACATCGACGGTGTCGGCTCGCATCCTCATCGCGACCAACGTGCCCGACGTGAAGAACGTTCCTGGGCGACGAGGCTTGGTGTCCGTTCCTTTGACGGCGCACCCGAATCTCCCTCCGGTGGCGGTCGCGGGGCCCGATCAGTCGATCGAGCCGTGGCGCCGAGTCTTCTTGGACGGATCGATGAGCTACGATCAAGACGATCCGCCCAACACACCGCTTCAGTATTCATGGTCGATGGTCGAGCGACCATCGGGCTCGACGGCGGTGCTTGAGCGGTCGGCGTCGTCCACGCCAACCTTCTGGGCGGATCTGACGGGCACTTACGTCGTCGAGCTCTTCGTCGTCGATGCGCTCGGGGTGGAGAGCGCGGTGCCTGCGCGCACCGTCATCCAGGCTCTGCCGTCGAACGTCATTCGCATCGAGCTCACGTGGGATCACCCCGACGCAGACCTCGATCTTCACCTCATTCGGGAGGGCGGCGCCTTCTGCGATTGTGTCACCGACGTGCATTATCGGGATTGCGCGCGTGCGCCCGACTGGTTTGCCGATGCGCCTGGCGCCAATCCTCGGCTAGACGTCGACGATCGGGGTGGATTTGGTCCCGAGAACATCAATCTCGATGGTGACGGGCCGCTGCGATACATTCCCGACGATCGCTTTGGGATCGCCGTCCACTACTACGCCACGAACCGAGAAATCAGCGATTGGCCCACGTCGAGCACGCGCGCGACGGTGCGTGTGTTCCTCTACGGATTGCTTGCCGCCGAGTTCGTGCGGACGATGGACGACGAGGGTGAGGTTTGGTATCCGGCCGCGCTCGTCTGGCCGTCACAGCGATTCATAAGCGAAGACCGGTTGAGTGTCGGTGCGCAGTGCGGGCTCTTCTGAGGGCCCACGACCGAGTCGGAAGACGCGAGTCGGAAGACGCGGGACGCAGGACAAGAGGCGCGGCGCGCGTCTTCAGCGTCTGCTATCGCGCCGAGTGAGGCTGAAATCGGGGCCGCCGTCGATCGTTGAGGTCAGACCGTAGACCTTGCCGGCCGTGTAGAGCGCAAGCTGAGTGGTCGGCATGTCCGTTTCGATGATGGCAGCAAACACGTCGACCTGGTGATCCAAGAGGTCGTGATATGCGCCTATATGCGGCAGAGACTCGCGCACCGCACCAAGTCGGATGTCGACGGCGTCTCGCCCGCGCGTGCCCGTCGCCCGATCGAGGCCATACGTGTCGACCAGGACTCGAATGGCGACCCGACGGGTGGGGCTCTTGGGCTGCACCGGGCCGAGGTCATCAATGAGCGTCATGACCGGGCTGGCCCCCGCATTGAGGCTGTTCCAGGTGCTGGTCGGTATCGTATCGCCGTCTCGAATGGAGTTGGCCTCGCGGGTGTCGGCGAAGGTTGGAATGGGGTTGAGCCGAGGATTGAAGATCAGGGACGCCATACTTAATACTTTTGGTGACGGACTCGGTGGATGCGCCGTCTGTTATCGGCGATCTCGGGGCTGGGTTGCGCGACTCGACGGGGCAAATCTTGGATGAGCTGGGCCTCTTGGCCGATCGTCGGGGGGCACCAGATCGATCACAGTTTTGCTTGGCGAACTTCGTGGCGTGTCGGAGACTCCCCCGATGCGACCGACAGGGTGGTTATGGCCGTTTCTTGGGCTCTTGGCTGCACCTTCGAGCGCCTGGGCGGCGACCGACATCTCAGCGGTCGAGATCAGGGGGCCGCAGTCGGTCGTCGCGGGGCAGGACATGACACCTATGGTCCGCGTTGTCGGCGTGTCCGATGAACCCGTTGCGGAGGCCTTCCGACTGGCCCTCTTTCTCGCGCCGGGTGGCTTGCGGGAAGGTGCAGTGCCTCTCCCGTTCCGCGATGGCGATGACGCCCGCTTGACGTTCGACGCCGGGGGGCTCGCCGTCGTCGAACCGGTGGTCCGGGTGCCGCCTGGCCTGTCGGGGACGTTTTATCTCCTCGCCGTGGTCGATCCCGACGATGAGATCGAGGAACACAACGAATTTGACAACCTCGCGATCGCGGCTGCGGCGACGACGGTCCGGCTGCCGGCCCCTGACGTTGCCGTGTTGAGCGGTCGGCTCTTGGTGTCGTCCCGGCGCGTGAACGAAGTCGTCGAGGTGATCTTCGAGGTTGAGAACCGAGGCGAGACGGCGGCGCGGGTTCGCGTCGAGGCTGCGCTCAGTCGCGACCGTGTGGTGACGACGGCCGACCCATTCATCGACGCGATCGACCTTTCGATTGCGGCGGGCGGACGGGTCGAAGGCCGCCTGGTGGGCGAGCTTCCGTCCCTCCCGGTTGGCGACTATTTCGTGGCCGTGATCGCTGACCCGGAGGGGACGCTCGACGAGGTCGAGGAGACCAACAATATGAAGGTCTTGGATTCTCCGCTGAACATTTTCGAGGCCGCTCTGTCGTTGTCCGACGTCCCTTTGCCCGAGGCCACCTTGGGCGCTCGATATTTTGCGCAGATGACGCCGGTCGGCGGTGATGGTCACTATCGGTATGCCGTCGTCGAGGGGGCCTTGCCGCCGGGCGTCGTCTTGAATGAAGCGGCGGGGACCCTCGAGGGGGTCCCGGAGGCCACGGGCTCGTTCTCCTTCACCGTCTCCGTCGCCAGTCACGCGTTGGATGCACGACGAGCGTTTGCGATCGAGGTGCGGTCGACGGGCCTTGCGCTCGAGGTCGTCGACTTTCCGATCGCCGAGGCCGCGCTCGGGTTCGCGTACACCGCGCCGCTCATCGCTTCGGGCGGGGCGCCGCCCTATCGCTGGTCGGCGCTCGATCCGACGCGCGTGCCCGCGGGGCTTGAGGTCTCACCGTCGGGCGCCCTGTTCGGGACTCCGCTCGCATTGGGCTCTTTTTCGTTTGACGTTCGGGTCGAGGACGCCGATGGCGCGATGGCTCGTCGATCCTTTGCGGTCCGCGTCTCGCCGGGCGTCACGGTGCTCGTCGACGCGGAGGCGTCGTCGGGAACATTCGCGGTCGGTATGCCCGTCGACGCTCAACTTCAGGCTTCGGGCGGCCAAGGTCCGTATCAGTGGCGCGAGGTCTCGAGCCCTCCGCCCGGCCTTTCGGTTTCGGATGAGGGTCGATTGACCGGCACGCCCACTCGCGTGGGGACTTGGCCATTTCGATTGCGCGTGTCTGATTCGGGCCTGGTCGCGCAGTCGGACACGGCCATCATCGTCGTGGAGGTCGTCGACGACAGCGACTTCGAGATCACGAATACCACGCTTCCCCAGGGCGTCGTTCGCGAGAAATACGAGGTGCCGCTTGAGACGACGGGGGGCGAGTCACCGATCACCTGGCGATTGAAGCCGGGCGATCGCCTTCCCGATGGCTTCTTCCTCGCCCAGGGTGGACAAGGTCGTTCGCCGGATGTCGCGGTGCTGAATGGGCTCAGCTACTACGCCTTCACTCGGGGTTTTACGATCCAGGCGACCGATGCGTTCGGTCGTCGTCGTGAGATGCCTCTCGCTCTCAACGTGGTCGGGCGTGGATCGGAAGAAGGGTCAGCACGGGACGACGACGCGGGCGGCTGCGCCTGTGTGACGGCGGCGCCATCGCCATCGGCTTTGGCGGCAGGATCGAGCTTGGGCTCGGCCTCGGGCTCGGGCTCGGGCTCGGGCTCGGGCTCGGCTCCGGCGTGGGTGCGCCTGCTGTCGCTCCTCTTGGCCTGCGCCCTCGCAAGGATGAGTGGGCGGTTTCGGCCACGATTCGCCGCTGGCACGCGATGGCGCGGCCGGTCGTCGGGCGGCGAGCTTTTTTCGGTGGGCAATCGCTCGGCGGCGAAAGGTACCGAAGGGCTTTGATCTTGACGGCGTTCGCTACCGGTGGCGTTCTCACGTCTTGAGCAGAGAGATCGTCGTCTTCGGAGCCGCTGGGTACAGCGGCCTCGAGCTTCTCCGAATCCTTGTTGATCACCCAGCCGTCCGTGTCGTTGCGGCGAGTTCCTCCAAGTGGTGTGGTGAGCGGATCGATCGTCGCGTGCCGCGTTGGTCGACGGATCTCGTGTTCGTCGATCATGAGGACGCGATGCGGGCGTCGACGTCGGGGCGCATCGCGCTGCTCGCGACGCCCGCCGAAGCCAGCCTCGAGCTCGCGCCAGAGCTCATCGATCGCGGCCTTCGGGTGGTCGATCTGTCGGGTGCATTTCGTCTTCGCGACGCAGCGCTCTACCCAAAGTGGTACGGTTTCGACCACCCAAGACCCGACCTGTTGCAAGAAGCCCACTATGGCTTGGTCGATTTGGTTGCGCCCTCGCCGGAGGCTCGTTTGGTTGCAAATCCCGGCTGCTACGCGACGGCCGCAATCTTAGGTGCCGCTCCGCTCGTCGTTCGCGGCCTTGTTCGCGATGACGTCCCACTCGTCGTAGACGGAAAGAGCGGGACGACGGGGGCAGGGCGAAAAGCGAGCGAGGCTTTGCTTCACGCGGAGGTTGCGGAGAACATGCGGCCCTATCGTCTTTCGGGGCACCAGCACACTCCGGAGATCGAGCAAGCGCTTTCGCGGTTGGCAGGTCGAACGGTCATGGTGAGTTTCACCGCGCATCTCGTTCCGATGCGCCGCGGCATCATCGCGTCGATCTACGCACCGTCGTCGCCGTCCGCCAGTCAAGAAGCTTGTCATCGGGCCTACACCCAGCAGTACGAGGGTTCGAGGCTTGTCCGCTATCTCGGTTCGTCGACGCCTCCCGAAACGGGCGCGATCGCGCATACCAATTTCGTCGACATCTGTTCGGTGTTCGATGCGAGAACGGGCGCCGTTTCGGCGTACTCCGCGATCGACAATCTCGTCAAAGGTGCGGCCGGCCAGGCGATCGAGAACCTCAACTTGCTCCTTGGTCTCCCCAAGGAGACCGGACTTGTCTAGCTCGCAGCGTGGGCAACAACTGCTGTTTCCAGAGTCGAATCCATGACCTCCTCCACGAAGCTACCTCCTGGATTTCTCGCGGCTGGCCGCAACGTTGGCATCAAGAACAGCCGACGTGATTTCGGTGTGATCGTTTCGGAGCTCCCGGCGACGTTCGCGTCCGTCGTCACGACCAACAAGAGCCGAGCCCCGTCGACGGTTCGCACGGCGCGGATTCGCGACGCGGGGCATCCGGTGCGCGCGGTCGTCGCGGTCAGCGGTAACGCCAACTGCCTCACCGGCGAAGGCGGGGTTCGGGACGATGCCGCCCTCGCGTCGGCGGTTGCGTACGAACTTGGCGTCCAGCAGGAGGAGGTGTTGACGGCGGCGACGGGCCTTACGTGTGCGCGTCTTCCGATGTCGCGCGTGCTCGCGGGCGTCGAACCGACGCTGCGCGAGGTCTCGGACGATCCGGCCGTATTCGCCGAGAGCATTTTGACGACCGATCGACGCACGAAGATCTTGTCCCGTGAGCTCTTCATCGAGGGCGTACGGATCAAGCTGCACGCGATCGCGAAGGGCGGTGGCATGATTCGCCCCGGGCTCGCGACGACGCTCTGCTTCGTGACAACGGATGCGTGCATCGACCGAGTGGCACTGCAACGTGCGTTGCGCGACGCCGTGGATGCGAGCTTCAATCAGCTCACGATCGACAATGACATGTCGACGAACGATTCGATCATGGTCTTGGCGAACGGTTGGGCCGAGAACGTGAAGATCACCGAGGAAAGCGAGGACTACGAGACGTTCGCGATCGAGCTCCGAGAGCTCCTTACGGCGAGCGCCCGTCTCGTCGCCGCGGATGGCGAGGGCGCGAGCCGCCTCATCGACGTCGAAGTTTCGGGCGCAGAGCGCCCGTCGGATGCGCGCGCAATCGCCCGTGCGATCGCGGGTTCGATGCTCGTGAAGTCCGCGGTTTTTGGGGCCGATCCCAACGTTGCGGGGCGGATCTTGGGCGCGGCCGGCGCAGCGGCCGCGACGACGAATGCGGCCTTTGATCCGGCGACGCTTCGGCTTTTCGTTCAGGATCAATGCATCTTCGAGTCGGGGGAGAAGCTTCCGATCGAAACGGCTTCCTTCAGGTATCGACTGATGGAACCGGAGATTCGAATCGGGCTCGACCTCGCCCAAGGCGAGGCGATGGCGACCTCTTTCGGGTGCGACCTGAGCTACGACTACGTCAAGATCAATGCCGACTATGCGGCGCTCACGTCCGCGTCGTCCGAGGGGACGATCAGCGTCAATGAGCGGCTTTCCGAGATGGGCCCGTCGATCAAGAAGCGCGTTTTGATCGAGGCGCTCAGCTATATCGACAAGTTCAACGGCATGCGGGCCGTCATCAAGATCGGTGACACCGCCATGGTCGACGCCGCGCTCGAGCAACAGTTCGCCGAAGATGTGCTCCTCCTCGACTCGGTCGGCTTGAGGCCGATCGTTGTGCACGGCAGTGGCGAAGAGATCTCACAGACGCTCCGGAGCATGGGGCGTCCCCCGGTGCCCATGGATGGTCTTAGCCCGGCCGCGCCCGAGGCGATGGCGGTCATCGAGATGGTGTTGACCGGCAGCGTCAACCAACGGCTGGTCGCGGCGCTCAACCGAGTCGATTCGCGGGCCGTGGGCCTGAGCGGCAAGGATGGTGGGCTGATCCGTGCGCGCAAGCTCCGCGGAGACTACGACCTTGGACGCGTAGGCGAGATCGAATCGATCGACACGACCTTGGTGGACCGGCTCGAAAAGGATGGCTACGTACCGGTGATCTCGCCGATCGGGCTCGGCGAGGGCGGGCTTACGTACGGTCTCGACGCCGACGTCGCCGCCGCCGAGCTCGCACGGGCCCTGAAGGCGGAAAAGCTCATCTTCTTGGGTGATGTTCCCGGACTCATGGAAGGCGACAAAGTCGTATCGGAGCTCAATGGCGATCAGCTCAAGGCTCGCCTCGAGCGTGGCGAGTTTTCTGGCAACATGCGCACCAAGCTCGAGTCAGTGCTCGCGGCGCTCCGAGGGGGCGTTCGTTCTGTCCATCTGGTCGATGGGCGCGTGGCCCACAATCTCATCGCCGAGCTCTTCACCGACCGTGGTGTAGGCACGTTGATTCGCGCGAGCTGATCGCGAGCTGATGAAGGGAAGAACATGCGGAACTATCTCACTGAGCTGGACTTGAGCGTTGACGAGACAAGGCGCGTTCTCGAATTGGCCGCACTTCTCAAGGGCGAGCGCGCCCACGGGCGGTACCGAACCGATCTCGCGAACCGGCACGTGGCTTTGTACTTCGAGAAACCTTCGGTGCGCACACGTGTCTCGTTCTCGGTGGCCGTCCGCGAGCTGGGTGGACATGTCGTCGAGCTGAGCGGGTCGAACACCAAGGTGGGTAAGGGTGAAGACCCTCGCGACTTCGCGCGGGTTCTAGGTCGGTACGTCTCGATGTTGGTCGCGCGCGTGTTTGACCAGGCGACGCTCGACGATATGGCGAAGGACGCCGGCATTCCGGTGATCAATGCGCTCTCCGACGCGCGTCACCCGTGCCAGGCGCTCGCGGACATGCAGACGATCGTCGAACGATTCGGACGCATCGAAGGGCTCAGGCTCGCGTTCGTTGGCGAGGGCAACAATGTGGCGGCGTCGACCGGGTTGCTCGCGGCTCAGCTCGGAATGGACGTGGTGGTGGCCTCGCCGAAGGGCTATGGCTTGCCGGCGGAGATCTTGAGTCTCGCCGATGGTTTTCCGGGCCGTCTTCGCCAAGTCATCGATGTGGCGGAGGCGGTCGAGGATGCGCACGTCCTCTACACCGACACCTGGATCTCCATGGGCCAGGAAGCCGAAGCCGCCGAGCGCCGGGCCGTATTCGGGGCCTATCGCCTCGATCAGAGTGCGCTTCGGCGTGCCGGCCGAGACGCCATCGTAATGCACTGTTTGCCGGCCGTTCGAGACGAAGAGATCGCGACCGAGCTGATGTTTGGAGCGGCGTCGGCGATCTGGGATCAAGCCGAGAACCGACTCCACGCCCAGAAGGCCTTGCTCCTCACGCTGCTCGACTACCTGTGAGCACTTCTCTAGACTCGAAGAATGCCCGACGACAGGTCAGGTGAGACTGATTTCGACTGGGTCATCGTAGGTTCGGGCTTCGGCGGCTCGGTCTCGGCATTTCGTTTGGCTGAGAAGGGCTATCGGGTTCTCGTTCTCGAATCGGGTAAGCGTTGGACGGCGGAGGATTTTCCGAAGTCGAACTGGAATCTTCGGAAGTTTCTTTGGCTGCCCAAGCTTGCGCTTCACGGTTTCTTTCGGATGAAGCTCCTCGACGACGTCTTGGTGCTGGGTGGCGCCGGCGTAGGCGGCGGGAGCTTGGTCTACGCGAACACGCTGCTCGTTCCGCCACCCCAGGCCTTCGAGCGGAGTTGGCCGGAGGGGCACGATTGGCGCGCGCTGCTCGCGCCGCACTACGCGACGGCGAAGAAGATGCTGGGGGTCGCCGATGTGCCGCGTGATTTCCCGGCCGATACGCTCTTGAAGCGAGCCGCCGAATCCATGGGCCGTGGCCACACCTTCTCGCGGACGACGGTCGGCGTGTATTTTGGTGAGTCGGGCAAGAAGGTGCCGGATCCTTACTTCGGCGGCTCGGGGCCTGACCGTACGGGCTGCACGTTCTGCGGTGGCTGCATGACGGGGTGTCGAGTCGGCGCCAAGAACACGCTCGACAAGAACTATCTATGGTTGGCGGAGCAGCGCAGCGCGCAAATTTGGCCGGAAACGAAAGCGACGACGGTGCGGGCGCTCGGTGAGACGGGATTCGAGCTCGAGATCGAGGCGTCGACGCGATGGCTGAGGAAGGGACGGCGCACGATTCGGGCCCGGCGGGTCGTTGTCGCGGCGGGCGTGTTGGGCACGGTTGAGCTGCTCCTTCGTTCGAAGGCGTCGGGTGCGCTCCCGCGTTTGTCCGAGCAACTCGGACGACGCGTGCGCACCAACAGCGAAGCCATCATCGGCTCGACGGCACGCCGACGGGATGTGGACTATTCGGAGGGCGTTGCCATTGGATCGGGCGTCTATGTCGACGATGAGACGCACATCGAGGCCGTGCGATACGGTCGTGGGCACGACGCGCTGTCGTTGTTGGCGACGCTCCTCACCGACGGTGAGCCTCCGGTTCCGCGGTTCCTGCGTTGGCTCGGACAGATCGTCCGCCATCCGATCGACTTTGTGCGCTCGTTGAGTCCGTTTGGATGGGCGAGACGAACCGTGATCTTGCTGACCATGCAGACCCTCGAGAGCGAGATGCGTCTTCTCCCAAGACGGCGTTGGTTTTCGCCCTTTTCGCCGACGCTCTCCTCCACGCGACCGGAAGGCGCGGCCCGGATTCCCACGTATATCAAGTCGGCCAACGACTTCGCGCGCGTCGTCGCGAGGCTTCAGGACGGATTCCCGGTGAGTGCCCTCAATGAAGTCACGCTCGACGTGCCCACTACGGCCCACATTCTCGGCGGTTGCAGCATGGGATCCTCGGCCCAGGACGGGGTGATCGACGCGAAGGGCGAGGTCTTTGGCCATCCGGGTCTTTACGTGCTCGACGGCTCCTCGATCCCCGCCAACCTCGGCGTGAACCCGAGCCTGACCATCACGGCGATCGCCGAGTACGCGATGAGCCAGCTTCCTGACAAGGACAGCCTTTCGATGATAGGGTGACGCTTCGTGAGCATGGCGGAGGAGCCGAGATCCCCGCAGAGCGGCGATCCGAGGTCTTCATCCTCGTCGAATGCCAACGCGAGTTCGAACGTGAACGCGAACGCGAACGCGAACGCAAACGCGACTGAGAACTCGAGTTTGGCGTCGGCGTCGCCGTCCTCTTCTCCGTCCTCTCCGCCTTCACTGTTGCCCTCGAAAGAACGCGCTGCAGCCGGAGAACAACCGGTGTCCGCGGGGCTCGAGTCTGCGCCCAGCGGGGACAAGCCGCCGCCGCTTTCGGAGACCATTCAGCTTACCGTGCCCCCGCTCAGTTTCGACGGTCAGGATCGCACGCTCGAATTCGAGGCGATCGACGTCAATCGGTTGCGGATGGGTGGTCTCGAAGGCGACAGCCAAGGTGGTAGCCAGCCCGCGAAGTCGGCGCTCTCGATCGGCGAGGCGCTGCAGTTCGTTCGTTATTCACGCCGCGATCAAACGCTCATGATCACGGGTGTGACGCCTCATGGTCGGAAGCTCACGTTCGAGCAGCGCCAGGATCGTGAGGGTTGGTACGTCGTGGTTGCTGGCCGGCGACGGCGACCGACCGAGCGCGAGCTGGGACTCGTCGTCGCCAGCATCGAAGCCCAGATGGAGGCTGCGGCGGCACCGCGCGGCGAGTTCGAGGTTCGTTCCGCATATCGGTTGGCGGCCTCGTCCGATCAACCAGGCATGCCCATCCGCGGGCTGCAGGCCTATCGTGACTTGTTGCTCGACGAAGCCGAGGCGTACATCGCGGGCCAGCTCGAGCGGTTGGCGGTGGTCGCGATCGAGTATCAAGGTTTCAAGCGATTTGCGATTCGCCATGGTCATCGAATCGGTGCGGCGTTCGTTCGCGCGCTGGGCGAGCTCTTGGCGGAGCTTTTCCCGGCCGACCCCCGGATCCAGTTGTTTCACAAGACGGGCAAGGCGTTTCGCTTGATCATCGAGGACCACTCGGCCTCCACCATCCGCGACATGATGGCACGGCTGACCGATCTCGAGCCTCGGCAACGCATCGTCGAGCGCGTATGGGGCGAGGTTCAGCGCACTCATCCCGACGAGATCAACTTCAACATCGGCATCGCAGCGGCGCGACCGCGCGAACGTGACACGAAAGACTATGCCTCTTTGGCTCAGCGTTTGAACGACGACGCCTATCGTGCGCTTCGTCTCGGCCAGCTCAAGGGGCATACCTCGATCCATCTGGCCAAGGCGGCATGCCGGAGCTCGATCGCGATTTGGCTCAATTCATCGGAAGACGACTTGGACGACCTCGCATCGCAGATGGACGACGGTCCGGCCGCGGTGATGGCCGAGATGTCCGATTACTTGCACGAGCTCGTCCCCGCCGACATCGAAGGCATGAGCGTCCAGGGCGATGTCCACGCGTTGGTGCACGCGGCCATTGCGCGCGAGGGCTTTTGGCAAGGCACCACGGCCATGAGGATCGCCTGTTCCGAGCTTGTTCGGCGTTTTCTGGAGCGGGCTCCGGTGCCCGAAGGCGAAAACGAGTTCGTGGGCGGCTTCGACCTCGGCGATGAGTACTACGGAGCTTCGGTGGAAGGGGATACCTTCTATTTTTGCTGGGGCGACATCAACAGTGCGGGCGCGACGCGCACTCGTGCCGGCTTGGACCGAATCCAATCAGCGGTCGGTTGGGGTCGAACCGACGGCCGTGGTATTGCGGGGCGTTTTCTCTCGGCTTTGCGAGATCGCGATGGGCTTCGCACGCTCCCCGAGCGTGTTGCGCAGGCAGCCGAAGAGGCGTTCGAGGAGATCTCCGCCGACGACAGGATGCACGTGAATGACGCCGTCGATATCGGGGATCATCTGTGGCTCGACGACCATGAGCTCGTCCGTAACGAGGACATCGTGGACGGTTCAGTTCTCAAGTTGGTTCTCCCACGCTCGACCCACGAGGTGAAAGTCGTCGAACGGAGCTCGGCTTCGATCGTTCACCTCGAGATCGATGGCAAGCCTCATACCGCGACGATCACCGAGCTGCTCGCGGGTCCTCAGATCAAGCTGCGCGTTCGCAACGCGGTGGTTTCGGCGGCGATCTGCATCCTGGCGATGACGCGAGGTGAACTCGAGGACATTTTGTCTATCGTGCGCGAAGATAACAATCTGCCGGACGACACACCGCTCGACATCGTCGGCTTCCTTCGCCACATCGCGGATATCGTCTTGATGGAAGAAATCAAGGCGCCGTCAAAGATCGAGCTCGCACTGGGTAAGCCGTACGCGGTCGAGAACTTCGTCCGGGCCTTCTCGCTCGAAGAGATTCGGGAGCGTTTCCCGGGCGTCTTCTACGAATCCGTGCACCACAACTTGATCAATGATCAAGGGCTTCAGCTCGATCGCCATCTCCGAGAGATCATTGCCCACACGATGTTGGCCCGCACGCGTCCCTCCTCGACCAGCGAGTGATGCCCACGCGGCTCGCTTCGGATTGAGACTTGTGCCATGCCATGCAATGCCATGCCATTTCAGTGGGGCGGAGTTGGCTTCGTGCTAAAGAAGACGCTGTTGGCTGAGTTCCGTTGAGCATGGCTGAGTTGAGTTGAGTTGAGTTGAGTTGAGCATGGTTGAGCCCATCGTGACTTTGCTGCTCGTCGTTCTGGTCGGCGTCGGCGCGCTCTTGCTGGCCAAGGTTTGGACGATGGGCGTTGAGCTTCGGTCACTTCAAGACCAGGTGCAGCAATCGCCCGCTCAGCTCGCCTCCGGGGTGCAGACCGTCCAAATGGCGCAGACGGTGCTCGCCGAGCAAATGGGGCGCACCGCGATGGGTGTGGAGTCTCTCGTCCCGACCGTACAGTCATTGCGCCAAGAGCTTCGCGCCCTGCACGAGAAGGCGGAGGCGAGGGCGGTCGCCGACCGAGAAGCCCAAGCGATGTTGCGACGCCTTGAGCTCGTCATGGCCGGCGGCAGTCAGCGCGGGGCGGCGGGCGAGAACATCTTGAGCGAAGTGCTTGCCCAGCTTCCGCCGGGCATGAGGGACAATGACGTGCGGATCGGTGGCAAGGTCGTTGAGTTTGCGTTGCGGCTCCCCGGCGACAAATTCCTGCCGATCGACTCGAAATGGCCCGAGGCGTCGATGCTCGAGCGGTTGGAGCGTCTCGGTCGCCTCGAAGGGGATGTGGATCCTCGGGAACGCTCGGACATCATCCGGAGGCTCGAGAAGACGGTTCTCGCGCGCGCCAGCGAAGTGGCAAAATACCTCGACCCAGAGCGAACCGTGATGCTCGGCGTGGCTGCGATCCCGGACGCTGTTTACCATGCGTCCGTTCGAGCTCACGCCGAAGCTTACCGTCTGGGCGTCATCATCATCCCGTATTCACTGGCTGTTCCGTACGTGTTGTCCATCTTGGTCCTCGTTTGGCGGTTCGGAGAGGCGGTCGACCTCGGTGAGGTCCGGGGTGGTCTCGCGGCGGTGGACCAGAATCTGGAGCGCGTGCTTGGCATTGTGGAGAGCCAACTGGCGCGGGCGGCCACCATGACGGAGAACGCAAGCGCGCGCATTCGAAGCGAAGTGCTCGACGCACGGCGCGCTATGGAGGCGATCCGTATTGGGGATAACCAACACTGAGGCTGAGCCCGGACCGCGGGCCGGTTCAACGGGGCTAGCGTCGCGCGGGCGCGCGGCTCGACCGGGCGCACGGGTCGTGGTCGTGGTCGGGCCGGGTCGGTGAGCGATGTGCTTCGCGTTTTCGCTTCCGAAATTCGGCTTGACGCGCTTCGTGATTCGCGCGACCTTTCTTTCTGCAAATTGACATGCATTCTCAATAGCCTCCGATGGAGCTCTGCTTGAGTCGATCTTTGACTATTGCCGATCTCAGACCCGGCGCCATGGCGCGCATCTCGGCTGTGGACATCGCCACCGATGTCGTCTTCCGGTTGATGGAACTCGGCCTTGTCCCGGGTGCCACCGTTGAGATGCAGCAGTGTGCGCCGTTTGGGGATCCGATGTGTCTTCGTGTCGGTGCCGCCCGTCTGTCCTTACGCCGTCGGGAGGCGGGTTGTTTTCGCGTCGAGGTCGGGTCGCTGCCGTGAAGACAAAGACAAAGACGACCGAGAACGCTCGCCCGATCATCGCCCTCGCCGGCAATCCGAACAGCGGTAAGAGCACGGTCTTCAATCGCCTGACCGGTCTACATCAACGGGTGGGTAACTATCCGGGCATCACCGTCGAGCGTACCTCGGGACGATTGCGGTCGATTCGGGCGAGTCGATCGACGCCGACGGGCCCATCGACGCGGACGGGCGAACCTGGGTTGGGCAGATCCAGCCCGGGCGAATCCAGACGGGTGGAGGGATTCAGTGCTTTGTCGGCCGACGGTGCGGTCGACGCCGAGGTGCTCGATCTCCCCGGTGCCTACTCCTTGGTCGGTCGCAGCCGCGAGGAGACGCTGACCTACGATTTTCTCAAGCGCCCGGTCGCCGAAGGTGGCCCGTCGCTCATCCTCATCGTCGTCGACGCGTCGAATCTCGGCCGCAATCTCTATTTCGCGCTCTCGGTGCTGGAGCTCGGGATTCCGTCCGTGGTCGTCCTCAACATGGTCGATGAAGCGGAGGCGCTTGGGGTTCGGATCGATGCACTGGTTCTTAGTCGCGCGCTGAAGGTTCCGGTTGTCCCTGTCGTGGCATCCAAGGGCATCGGGATGGCCGACCTCTACATCGCCATCGCGGAGAATCTTCGTTCACCCGTCATTCCCGGGCGTCGCGTTTGGCGTCTGGACGCCGAAACCGAGGAGCAAATCGCGCATCTGACCGCGGTCGCTTCCGGACGACGTGAGGCCGGCCCCGCGGACTCGATCGAGCGGTCGATGCCCGCGGATTCGGATTCGGATTCGGATTCGGATTCGGGTTCGGATTCGAATTCGGACGCGGCGACGGCTCAGGCTCAGCGTCAGGAGGCGGTTGCGTCGCGCGCTGAGGCGCACGTCTTCTGGATGCTCGGCGTCCTTGCGACCGAGGGGCGTGCTTCGGGCGGAGCCAAAAACATCAACGGTATGGACGGCATGGGCGGCATCGGCGGCGTCGAAGGTATCGAAACCTTCGTGGCTCGCGTGTCGCCGGACGAAGCGTCCCACCTATTCTCGCGCGTGATCGAAGCACGCCACCAGCATGCCGAGGCGTTGGCGAATGAGGCGATGACTGTCCGTTCGGCGCCGACGCGACGCGCCTCGATGAGCGACCGAATCGACACATTGGTTCTTCATCGATTCCTTGGTCCGCTGATCTTTGCGGCGGTGATGGCCGCGCTCTTTCAGAGTGTATTCTCGTGGTCGGCGCCGGCGATGGATCGCATCGAGGCCGGGTTCGCCGCGCTCATGCGCGTGGCCGGCGACGTTCTTCCTCCTGGCGTTCTTACGAGTCTGCTCACGGATGGGATCATCAACGGCGTGGGCTCGGTGCTGGTGTTCGTGCCTCAGATCGCGATTCTTTTCGCGTTCATCGCGGTGCTCGAAGACTCGGGATATCTCGCGCGCGCAGCCTTCATCATGGATCGTCTGATGGCGCGGATCGGACTGCACGGGAAGGCGTTCGTTCCTTTGCTATCCGGATTCGCGTGTGCCGTTCCGGCCATCATGTCCGCTCGAACCGTAGAGAATCCGAAGGACCGACTGGTCACCATCCTCGTTACGCCGTTGATGTCGTGTTCGGCACGCCTCCCTGTCTACTCCGTGATCTTGGGCGCGCTTTTCGCGACTCGTCCCCCCATCTTCGGATTCTTCTCTGTGGCTGCGCTCTTGATGCTCAGCATGTACGCGCTGTCGATCATCGCGACGCTGGCGGCTGCCGCGCTTCTCAAGCGCACGGTGCTCAAGAGTGCGACCCCGCCTCTCGTTCTCGAACTTCCGCCCTACCGTTGGCCGCTCCCGGGCAGCGTTCTTCGAAGAGCCACCTCGCGCTGCGCGGTCTTCGTGCGCGACGCGGGGACGGTGATCTTGGCGTGTTCCATCATTTTGTGGGCGCTTCTCAGCTATCCGAAGTTGTCGCCCACCGAAGATGCTCGCTTTGATGCCGAGCGGTCGGTCGTCGAGGAGACTGTTGCCGCTGGGCCGGCCCGCGACGCCGCTTTGTCCGCGATCGAGAATCGACGAGCGGCGCGCCAGGTCGAGCGGAGCATTGCGGGTCGACTCGGTCACGCGATGGAACCCGTGATCGCTCCGCTCGGATTCGATTGGCGTATCGGCATCGGTCTCATTGGTAGCTTCGCCGCACGCGAAGTTCTCGTCTCGACACTTGGTCTCGTGCATGGTCTCGGCGCCCAGGCAGACGAAGACAGTCCATCCCTTCGCGAGACCTTGCGTCGCGACCCGCACTACACACCGCTCGTCGGCTTTTCGCTGATGATCTTCTTTCTTTTCGCTTGCCAGTGCATGTCCACGCTCGCGGTGATTCGACGTGAGACGGCGAGTTGGCGGTGGCCAGCCTTCGTCCTTGGGTACATGACGGTCTTGGCCTACGTGGCGTCCCTTCTCGTGTATCAGGTGGGGCGCCTGTTCGGACTCGCGTAGACCGAAGGTCGAAAGGGTCAAGGTTGTCGCGCCGCCATGGGTATCGGATCAGACATCCAAGAGGTCGTGGCGCTCCTGATCGTTGGGCTGGCGGCCCTGTACTTGGCGCGGCGCATGGGCGGTGGTCTTGGGTGGCGCTCGTGGTCTCGCGGGTGGCGTTCTCGAGCGCGCCGGGACGCTGGCCCTTCCAACGTCGTTGTGGGCGCACGCCTGCGCCGAGGTTTGAAGCGTGCGTCGCGCGCAGCGGCAACGCGTCCTGCCGGCATTCCGCCGGAAAACGACCCTCGCCGAAGTCATTGAACCGATGAGAGTTGTGACCGGCATGAGAGGTACGAGAGGCCCTTAGCCCTTCATCGGTTTCTTGGGGCTCGGGCCGGGTTTCAGGAGAACAAAGATCGGTACGACGCCGATGTGAAGCAGCCGCTGATGGCCTTCATTTCGGATTTCGCGCCCCGGCTGAGGAAGATCAGTCCCCACTTTGTGGCCGACCCAGATCCGAGGCATGGGTCGATGTTCCGCATTCACCGTGACACACGATTCTCGAAGGACAAGAGCCCGTACAAGACACACGCTTCGGCGCACTTCCGACATGGCGTCGGCAAGGACGTGCATGGGCCGGGGTTCTACCTTCACCTCGAGCCGAAGAGCGTGTTCATCGGCGTGGGGATCTGGCATCCGCCACCCCCCACGCTGCTCAAGCTTCGAACCCACCTCGTCGAGGCGCCCGGTGAGTGGACGAAGGCGCTGAAGCACAAGGCCTTCGAAGGATACGCGTTGCGCGGTGAGTCACTGAAGCGCCCGCCCAAGGGCTTTGACAAGGAACATCCTTTGGTCGCTGACCTTTGTCGCAAAGACTTCATTGGCGTCTTCAACTTTCGCGAGAGCAGGCGCGAAGCCACGCAAAGCCAGAGCAGCGGGGGTCACGATTCAGATGTTCTGGGGCGAGATCCTTTCCCAAACCTCGAGTGCGTGCCCGAGGAATTGCGGCGGTCTGTTCTCAAACGATGCGTCGACCTGCTTGACGTCTTTGCAACCTAATTCGTCTTCATCCACGCCGTCGCCACAACCCTCGCTGAAGTGACCCTGTCCACGAATGATGTACTTGTCGTCTCCCTCCATGATGAGGAGCTTCAGCGAGTCGGGAGATACGTCGCCCCGGCACGAGAGCCAGTATGCGAACGTGAGCTCGTCGACATCGTCTCCATCGAGATCGGTGAGCCCAAGCGCTTTGGGCTCGAACCGGAGCGTGAGATCGACGGGGCATGCTTCGACGTTGTCTCGTACGGCGCGAAGCTCACGGGTCTTCCATCGTTCACGACATATCGGCACATGAAGAGGTAGGCGGACGCACCGTCATCTTCGCCGTCATCGCCTGTTGTCGTAGGTCGCCGCCTGACCGAACCGAGAGCGACGTTCGTGCCGCTTCGATCGGTCCAGCGGATAGCTACGACGAGATCACCTTCAAAGCTCATGCCTGCGGGGACAAGCAACCCAACCCAGCATCGTTCGCCTGAGGCACGCGCGTGAGCGAGCGCGTTTCAGTCGTTTACGTCTTCGTATTCGTCTCCGTGTCCGCCTCCGTGATCGTGTCCGTCTCCGCGTTCGTCTTCGTCCTCATATTCGTCGATGGTGCGATGCGCCGAGGTATCGTGACCGGTGGTGCGGCTCGGGCCATCGGCGTCCATTCCGATGCGAACGAGGTCGATCAAAGCTTGGGTGCTCAGTCGGGCGGCTTTGTCAGCACCGTCGAGGATTCCGTCTGCGAGTGCGGTCTTGCTTTCGTGGAGTCCAAGAACCGCCTCTTCGATGGTACCTTGTGCGATCAATCGAACGACCGTGACGGGCTTTGTTTGCCCAATGCGATGCGTGCGATCCGTGGCTTGGTTTTCGACGGCTGGGTTCCACCAAGGGTCTAGATGAAAAACGTAGTCCGCTCCGGTCAGGTTGAGACCGGTGCCTCCGGCCTTGAGTGAGATCAGGAAGAGATCGGCGGCTTGGTTGTGCCACGCCCGCACGAGCTCGGGGCGAGCTGCGGCGGGTGTCTTTCCGTCGAGATAGAGGTAAGGCACCTTCTGAAGATCGAGGTCCGCGCGGACGAGCGCGAGGAGCCCGGTGAATTGGCTGAAGATCAGCGCGCGCTGTCCGCGTTGCTTGAGCTCGTCGATGAAGGCCATCAACCGCTTTAGCTTGGACGATCGTCCACGGTACGTCGGGACGACCAGCATCGGATGGCACGCGAGGCGACGAAGGCGGGTGAGGGCGGCAAAGATCTGGATTCGTGCCTGCGCCTCGTCCTGCTTCTCCACCAGTTCGCCGAGCGCTTCGGCGCGGGCCGTGTCGTAGAGCTGCGACTCCATCTTGGAGAGCACGATCGGCTCGACGACTTCGGTGCAGGGCGGGAGCTCGGGCGCAACCACTTCTTTGGTGCGCCGCAAAAGGAACGGGCGCAAGCGCTCCGAGAGGGCGCGAAGACGCTCGACGTCGCGGCGCCGCTCGATGGGGAGCGCGAAGCGGTCCTTGAAGTGTTCCCATGACCCGAGGAGACCCGGTGAGACGACGGAGAAGATGCTCCAGAGCTCGCCCAAGTGATTCTCGATCGGCGTGCCGGTGAGCGCGAGCCGCCAGCGCGCCTTGAGTGATCGAGCGGCCCGCGCCCGCTGGGTATGCGAGTTCTTGATGGCTTGTGCTTCGTCGAGCACGACGATGTCGAAGTCGACATTGGCCAAGACTTCGCGGTCGATCGCCAGAATGTCGTACGACGTCACGAGAACGTCGTCGGCCCTAAGGTATTGGAGCAAGCGTGTCCGGTCCGGACCTCGATAGAGTTGGGGGGCGAGAGCGGGCGCGAATCGTCGGATCTCGTCGACCCAGTTGGGGCCGACCGAAGTGGGCGCGACCACGAGCGAGGGATGCTGAGTTTGCCGGTGGTTTGCGAGCAGCAGGGTGATGGTCTGAATCGTCTTTCCGAGTCCCATGTCGTCGGCGAGACATCCGCCGGCGCCCCACGCCGACAAGCGGGCAAGCCACGCATAACCATCGACCTGGTAGTTGCGCAGCGTGGCGTTCAGATCGCCCGGGACGGCGGGTTCGGTCTGACGGGCCGACTTGATCCGCTTTCGTAGAGCGCGCCACTCGGCGTCGACCGCGATCTTGCCGACATCGAGCGCATCGATCGTCTCAAGCGAGGCTCCGGCGACCGCAAGGATCTTGTCCTGGCCGGTGCCTTGAACGAAGGCCACGTCGTCGATCGTGCGGAGCTGCGCCGCGAGCGAGGCTTCGATCCGCGCGTATCGATTTGGGCTGACCTCGACGTATCGTTGCCCTGAGCGTGCGGCCTCGAGCAGCTTCAAGAGCGAGATCACCTCGCCGTCGACCTCGAGCTTTCCCTGGACGCCGAACCAGTTCTCCAGGCGATCCACGCGAAGACGAAGATCTTGCGCCGACGTGGTGCTCGTTCGCCAAGGTGTTGCGTCGTCTGGCCATTCTACCCGGACCTCTTCGGCCAGCTCTCTCGCTGCGTGCACGACATCGAGCGCTTGCTCGGGCGTGGCGAGCGTCCACTCGAATCTCTCGGACGCTCGACCCTGAACGCCAAGGCCGTGCCGATCCCCAACACCGCCCTCATCTCCAACGATGGCCTTATCTCCAACGATGGCCATGTCTCCAACGCCAGCCTTGTTTCCAACGCCGACCTCGTTTCCAACGCCGACCTCGTTTCCAACGCCGGCCTCGTTTCCAACCCCACGCTCGTCTCGGAGCCCGAGTCCGAGGCGCTGGGTGGTCGCCCGTGCGCGTTCGCGCTCTAGCCGCAGGTTGCGGCGGGCAAAGATTCGATGATCGCCAATGTACGAGAAGACGGCGACGGGGCCATGGCCGGGCAGGTATTCGTGACCGGCGATCGGTCGCATGAGCATCGTCGCCCGAAGTCCCGGGCCGTGGGGCTCGAGGCGCAAGACGGGAACGGTGGCGGACGCATGTTCGTGCCCGCGAAGCGCGTCGGGGAGCTCGACTCGAACCTCGCTCGAGAGCGAAGACAGGACGTCGGCGACTCGGTCGTGTGCTGCCTCAGGGACATCGCATCCGTACTGTGCGATCGCCGCGAAGACGCTTTGGGCCCGGCGGCTGAGCTGGAAGACGTCGAGCGTGTTGCCGTCGGGATCGAGGTACGCACCGACGTCTTCGTCGATCAGCCAGTCGGACACCACGGTCGGATCGCGCCGTCGGTTTCCGATCATCACGTCTATGTTGAGGTTCCCTCTTGCAATCTCGGCGCGGACGCCAACCGTGGTGCGACGAACGTGGATGCCTCGCTGTGGTTCGTCGAGTGAGAACACTCTCGGGTGGTCGATCAGTCGGTCGAGCAGGTGCCGCGCGGTTCCGGCTGCGACGAGGCTGGTGCCGAAGGCGCCGCGCAGGCTAAGTGCGTGGCGGTCGGCAATCAGCGTGTCGATGACCGCCCGATCGATCGCCTCGCTTTGGTCGCGGTGGCGCCCAAGCTGGTCGAGCGAGAGCTTCTTGCCCTTCGACCAAACGCCGCGCTTGGTCTTTTGTTGGAGCGCGGGCTGGACCTCGAGCGTCTCGTCGCGGATACGGACGCGCCACGCGAGGCGCTCGAGCTCCGTTTTCTCGGCCGTCGTGTGGCGGGGCACCGACTGAAAACTGCGCCCCGAGCTCTCGAGGTGATCCACGAAGCGAGTCCAACTTGGGACGGCCACGAGGGCCTCCATCTCCGCGCGGAGCGGAGAACCGACCGTGTGGATGGCGTCGAGCAAGAGCTCGATCGTCGCACGCACATGCAGGCAGCCGCGTCCGCCGCCGTTTCCGACTCCGCTTGCGCTTCCGGGGCCGCGCGTGACTCCGCTGGTGCCTCCCGGGGCCGTGGTGCTGCTGCCGGTGCCACGGCACATGCACGTTGCGTAGATGAGACCTCGCTGCCGGCTGGTCAATCCGATGTCGGCGATGATGTTCGACTCGAAGGTTCCGCCAGTGAGCACCGAGCGGAAGCGGGGTGGTGGATCGAGAACACTGATGGTCGCTTCTGTATGTTCTCCCGGCTCACGGTTGTCAGGCTCGGTGAGGATGCGCGCGAGGGCTCGGCGAAGCACCTGGTCGAGCTCCGCCATGTGCGGTTCTTCGACGGGCTCGTTCCAGCGCGTGACGCGCTCGAGCTCGACTCGTTTGGCGTGTGCGCATCGCGCCAAGTACTCGTGTGCGGCCTTCTTGAGACGTTCGCCGCAGTGGTAGAGGCGCATCGGAAGTTCGGCGTGGAGGCACTGGCGGACGGTCAGGTCTTGGAGATCATGCCAGATGTGTCGCGGGACCCAGGGGCGTAGCCGCTGCGCGGGCGCGGTGACGCTGCCCAGGATCTGCCGAGACCCCGCCCATTCGATCATGTGGGCTGGCTGAGGGGGCGGCGCGTCTGAATATGCGTTCAGCGTGAATGCGTGCCCGCGCGATCGTGGCAGCGGCGATGTTCGCGGGCTCGGGGCGGGGCGGGGCGATCGGTGCGCTTCTTCGGGACCCATCGGTTGCGGGCGCGTCGATTCGCCCATCTTATCTTCCTGGGCCATGATCTTCGATTCGTAGGCGAGCGAGATGCACCAAGACAATCGATTTGATGCCGAGGATCGACGGCATCGAAGGTTCGCCGCGCCCGCGCGGCTGTAAGCCGAGTTCTGTCCCCGCACCGAAGTGCGGTTGCGACCATTCCTCTAGGCGCTTCGTTGCCGAAGCGCTCAAGCAGCCATACCCGGATCCTCTGAGCGGGCAACTCATGGGCTCATCCGAAGACCAGCCCGCGGATCTCTATTCGGCCTTGCTTCGGGTGGGGTTTGCCGTGCCGCCCGTGTCACCACGCGCGCGGTGCGCTCTTACCGCACCGGTTCGCCCTTACCCCGTCCCCGGCCCAAACGCCGGCTGAGGGGCGGTATGTTTTCTGTGGCACTTTCCTGCAAGTTTCCTCGACTGGCCGTTAACCAGCACCCTGCCCTACGAAGCTCGGACTTTCCTCCCGCGGTCCGAAGACCGCCAGCGGTCGCTCGCCTCGCTGACGCGACGAACGGCGCATCATCGAAGAGCCTGTTCGGGCCCGTCAAGTCATCAAGGTTCAGGCAGGCAGAAATTTGCGAAGAGCCGTGAGCCGTCCGACAGCTCGTCGTATTCCATCACGCTGCACTCGAACTGAGCGGGACAGTCGGCGTCGGTCGTGCAAATCCCCGTGCAGATGCCGAGCGTGGTTTCGCAGAAGCCGTCCTCGCATTCATTGGCGCTCGAGCATGGGGCCCCGACCATCTTGTTGCCCAGCGATCCGT
The DNA here is from genome assembly GCA_016713425.1 of Deltaproteobacteria bacterium. GTDB lineage: Bacteria > Myxococcota > Kuafuiibacteriia > Kuafuiibacteriales > Kuafuiibacteriaceae > JADJPE01. Next base: position 2,227,467 of record JADJPE010000005.1, read on the forward strand.
CGACTCGGATGCACGCATTGACGACGTTCACGGCCCAGCGCGAACACGGCGTCGTGGCGGACAAACAAACGCTGTAGTCGACCGGGGCGCATATCTCGCTCGACCCGCAGTTTGCCGTGCTTCGGCACAGGTCGCCGCACCGTCCCGACCCGTAGCACACGCCACTTTGGCAATCGGCATCGCTCGAGCATGTGGTTCCACCCGGCAGACCTGCGCTCGTACCGACGCAAGCGGCGATGTACTGGTTGGCGGCATGCTCGATCCAGCGGCAGTCGTTCGACGAGCCGCAATCACCGTTGCGCGCACACGTGTCGACGCAAAGCCCGGGCGCGTAAGGACAGAAGTTCGACTTGCAGTCGAGGCCGCTCTCACAAAACGCGCCCGTATTTTCCGTGAACGTTGCGTCGTTGAAGAGCTCCGCCGACAAACACATCTTCGCGCCGTGAAGATCGTAGCAGGTGAACGCCGCTGGACACTCGGACGCTCCGCCGCAAGCCTCGATGCAGCGCTTGCCAATGTTTCCCTCGAAGTCGAAGCATGTGCCCGATGCGCAATCGCTGTCCTTCGTGCAGCTTTCGTTGAGGGCGGCGCCTTCAGGCGGCGCGACGACACACTTGCCGGTGGACGGATCGCACACGGTTTCCGAAGGCGTGCTGCCGCAGTCCAAGCCGCCCTCCTGCCCGCACCCGGGGACGCACACGTTGTTCTCGCACACCTCGTCCGGGGGGTCGCATTCGGTGTCCTGGCTACAGGCCGTCGGGGGATCGACGATCGCTACGCATCGACCGTGCGCGGTGTCGCAGCGTGTCGCGTCGCCGCAGACGACCGGTGAACCGGCGGCCCCACATCCAGGTACGCATGCGGCGTTCTCGCATACCGAGAGAGGAGGATTGCAGCCGGCGTCGCTCGCACATGCGGTGTTGGCGATCTTGCATTCACCGTCGATGCAGACCTTGGGATCGTCGCAGTCGTAGACGCTCAGGCACTCCACGCAGAAACCGCGCGATGTATTGCATCGTTGGTCGATGACTTCACAGGTGGCGTCGACGGCGCAGGTTCGCGCACCGACTTCGCACTGCCCAAGGCTGAGATTGCAACGGGCGTTCGGAGCGCAGTCCGTGTCCTCATCGCACGTCCCGGTGCTTGCCTCTTCACACTGGTGGGAGGCCAGATTGCAGATCATGCCTTCGGCGCAGTCGTCGGTGGTATCGCAGTCGCCGACGTCGGGCGTCTTTTCGACGCATTGCCCGTTCACGCAGACCTGTCCATCGGGGCACGAGCCCTCGTCTCGGCAGACGGGTCCGGCGGCGCCTTGCTCGGTGCAAGCCATCGACAGGAAGGTGAGCGCGACGGATGCGATGTAGGCGGCCGACGCGCCGGAAGGCCACCGCGCCCGCGCGCGGAGCCGATTTTCTCGATAAATAACGGGCACGTGTGAAGCCCAGTATCTGAGGACGACGCCCACGTGTCGAGCCGCTGCGCCACCTGGCTCCTGGACCGATGGTTTAGGGGGCGCGAATTCGCTAGGAATTTGCGACGCCCACGACTAGGCTCGCGCCGCGCTGGCCGCCCTTTGGGTTGAGCAGCCGATTTGCCTCAGGTTTTAGCCATGCGTCCTGAATCGTACAGCCTTCTCTACCTGATCCCGCTACTCCCGCTCATCGGTGCGGCGACGCTCACACTGGTTGGGGCGCGCTTGCCGAAAGCGCTGGTGGTGCTCGTCGCACTCGGCGGCTCGCTCGGCGCCTTCGCGGCAAGCATTGCGTCCACGTGGGTGTTCTACCGGCTGCAAGAGACCCCGCTCGAGGCCGTGTTGTGGGAATGGATTGCGGTTGGGCGCTACACGTTTGATTTCACCCTTGGGTTCGATGCCCTCACGAGCGCGCTCATCTTGGTCGTGACCGGTGTCGGCTTCCTCATCCACGTGTACTCGGTGGGGTACATGAAGGAAGATCCTGGTTTCTTCCGCTATTTCGCGTATCTGAACTTCTTCATCTTCGCGATGAGCATCCTCGCGCTCGGGCGCTCGTTGCCCGTGATGTTCATCGGATGGGAGGGCGTTGGCCTCGCCTCATACTTGCTGATTGGTTTCTGGTACTCCGATCCCGAGAAGGCGCTTGCCGGGAAGAAAGCGTTCATCGTCAACCGCATTGGTGATTTCGGGTTCCTCATCGGCATCTTCACCCTGGTTGGGCTCTTTGGAACGGGCGACTTTCAGTTGCTGAAAGAGGCGGCGGCTGGGCTCCGCGACCTCGACGAGGTGCTCAAGATCGGAATCTTTGCCGGATACACGCCGCGCGCCGTCATCACGTTTGCCTGCTTGTCTCTTTTCGTCGGAGCTTGCGGCAAGAGTGCGCAGATCCCGCTCTACGTATGGCTCCCCGACGCGATGGCCGGTCCGACGCCGGTCTCGGCGCTCATACATGCCGCGACCATGGTCACGGCGGGCGTCTACATGGTCGTGCGCCTAAACTTCTTCTTCAGCCCAAGCGTTGCGCCGATCGCGATGCACGTGATCGCGTGGGTTGGCGGGCTCACGGCGATCTTTGCTGCGAGCATTGGCTTGGCTCAGAACGACATCAAGAAGGTCCTGGCCTATTCGACCGTGTCGCAGCTTGGGTACATGTTCCTGGCGGCCGGACTCGGCGCGTACAGTGCGGCCGTGTTTCATCTCGTCACGCATGCCTTCTTCAAGGCCTGTTTGTTCCTCGGTTCGGGTGCGGTCATTCACGCGCTGCATGGTGAGCAGGACATGCGGCGGATGGGTGGCCTTCGTCGACCGCTTCCCGTCGTGTTCTGGACCTTCTTGATCTCGACTTTGGCTCTGGCCGGTGTCGCGCCGCTCGCCGGCTTCTTCTCGAAAGACGCGATCTTGGCTCGGGCCTTCGATGTCAGCCGTCCTCTCTGGATGCTCGGGTTCTTGGGCGCGGGGCTGACGGCGCTTTATATGGGTCGCCTCTTGGGCCTTACGTTCTTTGGCTCAGCTCGTTACAACGCTGCGCATGGCGCGGACGTTGGGCATGGCGCGGATGCTGCGCATGGCCATGGCACGGCCAAGGAAATTCATCTTCACAAGCCCGACCTCTGGATGCGCACGCCGCTCATCCTTCTTGGCGCGTTGGCCGCCGTCGCAGGCCTTTTGAATCTGCCCCATGTCTTTCATCTCGAAGGTGTCGCCGGCGGACACGCCCTAGAAACCCAATGGTTCGATCACTATCTGTCGTCGGTCGTCGGCGCCCCGCAGGTCCTGCTCGACGCGGGGATCGAGTGGTTGCTCATGGGCGTCTCCGTGGTCTGGGCTGTCTTCTGGTTGTTCGCTGGATATGCGATCTACCGGCGAGGACCTTCGGCCACTCTCGAGCGCGCGACGCGTTCGGGCCCGGCTCGATGGGCGCACGTTGTGCTGCGTGAGAAGTGGTTCGTGGACGAAGTCTATGAGTACGTCATCGTGATACCCGTCCGGACCATGGCCTCGTTCTTCGCCTTGTTTATCGATCCATTCGTGATCGATGGACTTTTCGTAAAGGGATCGGCGCTCGGCGTCCGCAGCTCGGGACGGGGTCTGAGCTGGCTTCAGACGGGCAACATCCAGTCCTACGCGACCGTCTTCGTCGTCGCCGTGGCAGCGATTATCCTGTGGGCGGTCTAGTCGCAGCTTTCAGTTCGGTCGCGCTGATTGCGACTTTGCTGTCGGGTCAGTCGACGACCGACGCGCGTGATGATGGCCTGCTCGCGGATCCGGCGCTCGAGCCCCCGCAGGGGATGGCCGTTGGGCTTGGCGTTCAGCGTCTTCATGACGACTTTGGTCTTACGCTCAGAGTCTCGACGCCGCGCATGCTCGATGACCACCTTGCGATCGTGCTGGCGGGTGGTCTCGGTTGGTACCCCGATCTCCGTGCGTTGCCGGAAGACGTCGCCGACCAGAACTTTGGGGCATGGTCGATGTATGGCCACGCCCGTCTCGGCGTTGAGCTTTCGACGCGGGTATCGAACAGTGTGTCTCGGCTTTACGCCACGCTTGGCCCGAGTCTGCTCGTCCTTTCCGATCGACTCAGCACGAAGAAGTATGCCGTGGGGCTCTTCGGAGCGCTGGGCGGGGAGATCTTTGCGGGCGATGGCTTTCGTACCTATCCGATGGCGCTGTTCTTTGAGCTTGGTGCGACCGCCCACGACGCGGCCGCCGACATCGCGAACCGATTCGGGCCGGTGGAGAAGACCGACACGACCGTGGACCGATCCATCGCGACCGGCCTGCTGATCGCCGGAGGGCTTCGTGTATATCTCTGGCGGTGAAGGGGTGCCCTCGACTGAAAGCACCGCAACGCACGAGACTCATCTTCCCGAAGGTTATCAATTTCTCGCTGCACTCGACCGCGACGGGGTCTTCGATGTTTGCCTCGCAAAGCGGCGCGTCGACCAGACCATTGTCGTGGTCAAGTCGCTCTCCGAACCGTTTCTCCACGACACTCCGCTCAAGGAAGCCCTCGAGCGGGAGGCGCTCTTGCTGGCCCATGTGGCGCACCCGAACCTTGCGCGGGTACTTGGTCTTTCGCGTCAGGCGGGCCACTACGCTTTGATCGTAGAGCATGTCCAGGGCATAAGCCTGGCTTCGCTGCTCGAGTATGCACGGGCGCATCACCGCTGTCTGCCGCCACGGATTGCGGCTCTCATCGCGTGTGACCTGCTCTCGGGATTGGCCGAAATTCACCGCGTCGCGGCGAAAGAGCCGGACTTTCTGGGCGAGGGCGTTCATCGGAACGTGACGCCCGTGAACGTTCGCATCTCGTTACGCGGCGAAGTGAAGCTCGGCGAACCAAGCGTCGATCGCGCACGTATCGGGCGTTCGGCTCGGGCGCTCGCCGCCTTTCGCTTGCGTTTGCCGTATATGGCGCCCGAAGAGGTGCGGGGCGAGATTGTTCTTCCGAGCAGTGATGTGTACTCGGTCGCTGCTGTGTTCTATGAGCTGCTGGCGGGGCATCGCTACTTGCGTGCCGATTCGGATGTCCAACTTCGGCGCATGGCTGAGTCTCCCGCGCCCTACGTGTCTCCGCTCAAGAGTCCCGATCCCGGTCTCGATGCGGTCTTGGCTCGTGCGCTGTCTGTCCGCCCCGGCGACCGCTTCCCAAGCGCGGCGGTCTTTGCCGAAGCCCTTGAGCGCGCGACCGAGAAGCTCCGGGGTCCGGCCCGCAGGCTCGACCTCGCCGATCTGGTCGCTGAGGCCGTTCGGCGGCGGCCCCAAACCGCCGCCCATCGGGTGGTTCGCCCCGACCCGACATCCGCATCGAGCGTCGATCAAGAGCGGCTGGTGGATCGGCTTCGACGACCGAAGACGGTCGCCATCGTCGCCATGGTGCTGGCCGCGGTGTTTGCGTTGGCCTGGATTTTCGCGTGGTTCGAGTGACGAGCGCTATTCGCGGTTTGCGCCAGGGAGGAGCGCGTCAAGGGCGGCCGATGTTTCCTCGTCGTCCGCGCCCCAAAGCTCAGAGTCGGTCAGGTGAGAGCCGATTTCCGGGTTGGCCTGACGGGCGCGCTTCTGACCGCTCAGCAAGCGGTCGCCGACCAGCGTGATTTCCTCATACTGGCGCCGAAGACCATGAATGGCGCCGGTCCGCTTGCGGATCTCCTCTTCGAACGACGCAACCTCCTGCTGAAGTGCTTGGATCTTCCCCTCGAGCTCTCGTCGTCGCTTGGCTGCATCGGCGATGATCTCGTCGATGTTGATGTTGAATGACTCGAGCGTGCTCTTGACCACCTGCATCATCAGGTCGACGTTCGAGTCGTTGATCGGCAGCTGCCGCATGAGCTCGATGGCCTTCTCGATCGCGCCTTCGCCGGCGAAGGGCGGCGAAGCTCCGCTCGTCGGCGCCGCCGCTTGGGGCGCGGCCGCCTGACCGGCCGCGGCCGGTGTAGGCTTCAAGTCATCGCTTGCGCGCCCCGACTTCTTGGCGGCGATCTGGTTGAGCTTCCGCAGCAACTCAGGAGAGACCTCTGACGCGGCGTCCTGCTGAGTCGGTCCGACGTCGCCGGTCTTGACACCGCCCCCCTTTTTGAGCGCGTCCAGCTTCCGCAGAAACTCCGGCGATGCACCCGATTCGTCAGGCGAGCTCGGTTTCTCGGGCGCTTGGCCCGCCCCTTTCTTTAGGGCCTCGAGTTTTCTCAACAGTTCGGCCGGAGGTTGTTCTTCATCCGCCCGCCCAAGATCTCCTGAATCGCGCCCAGTTCGTGCGCCATTGTCCTTCTTCTTGAGCGAGTCGAGCTTTCGCAGGAACTCCGGGGACACTTCATCTCCCGAACCCCCCGCACCATCTTTTTCGAAAGTCGCCATTTCTGTCTCCTTGCCTCACTCCCGAGACGTGTGGAATGTAACACGGCCTGGTTGGTGGTCGACAGGCCACTCCCTCGACCCCAATCTCCGCCTCCAACCACCGCTGTCGTGCGGATGCGGTGTGTGTGGGCGCCTGTGGACACCGACGGAACCGAGAACATATGTCGGTGTTCGGGGCTAGGGCTGGCACACTCGGTCGAAGAGTGCTAAAACTGGTGGGTTCCCGAGGCCAAACGGCCGATAATCACGGGGACTTCGAGAGGACCGACAAGGTGGCAAACGTACGCCAGAGCAAGGAAAAGCCTCTAACCAAAAAGGAACTGGAGAAGTTCAAGAAGCTCCTTCTCCAGCACCGAGAAGAGGTGACGACTCGGATTCGCGACCGTGCCGACACGGCCCGCGTCGATGAAGACGACCTGATCGAGGAGATGGACCAGGCCAACCGGGCAACCGAGGAAGCGTTCAACATGCGGTTGCTCGACAAGGAGGTCAAACTCCTGCGCGAGATCGACGCTGCTCTTCAGCGGTTCGACGAAGGGACGTATGGCATCTGTGAAGGCACGGAAGAGCCGATCGAGCGACGCCGTCTCGAGGCACGCCCGTGGACGCGCTATTCGGTCGCGTACAAAGAGCAGCTAGAGCGCGAAAAGAAGGGCCGAGCTTCCCGCTAGTCTCGAGCGCCTCCCCGAGGTGTGAACCGCGCCGACGTGTGAATCAACCCGACGTGTGAATCGCCCCGATCGCCGCTACTCACTTTTCATCCGTTCCTGACAAAGACCGTATACGGCGTGCACGTCGTTGGGCTCGTATCGTCGCGGAAAACGCGCACCGCGTAGTCGGCCGCGTCATCGCCATTGCTTCCGTCTTGCCGATAGAAGACACCGCATTGCTCGCCCTCGAGCGTGCACTCGTTTTCGTGCTGGCCGGTCCGGTGGCGGTACACGCACATCTTGATGCCCGGATCGGTCGTCTCGAGCGCGACCTGAACGTCGTAGTCATCGCTGAATAGGTTGGTGTTGTCTTCGGCGAAGAAGCGCAACACATCGACATCATCGAGGGCGGGGAGAATTCCGGTCCATGACGCACGATCCCCATCGGTGTCGCTCAGGCTCCCAAGGTAGCGAGACGAAGCGCAAAAACCGCCTGGATCGTCGTTGGGTTCTTGGCACTCGCAGCCATTCGCAGCTTCGCCGTCGGCGTCGTGCCATCCGTCGTCACAGTGTTCGACCTCGCAGGCGCCCGACACGCACGAAGGCGCCCCATGCGTGATGGGACAGCCTTCGCTGCAGGGTGCACCGCGAGCAGAGATTTGCACGGGGACGATCGCGCGGTCTGGATCGTCGGACTCGATGGATAAAGTGGCAGAGAACGATGCTTCCGTTTCGGCTCTGAACTCCACGGCGAACGCGATGCGCTGGCCATGCTCGAGGGCAGCCGGGAACCTGGGGCGTTCATGGATCGTGAAGAGCGTGCTCGAGCCGGTCACCCATGTTGCGGCCGCGACCGAGAGGGTCCCGTGGCCCGCGTTCTCGATCGCGACCGTGCGCCGCAAGCTCCAGCCCTTGGGAACCAGGCCGAAGTCGATCGATTCTTGGTCCACGGCGATCTTCGGGCGCACGACGATGCCAGAAATCGGGATCTCGGTGGTGGCTTGCTGGGGATCGTTGGTATCGATCCGGAGGACGGCGCGCACTTCACCCGAGGCCTCGCTCTCAAAGTGAACCTGCGCTTCAATCGACTCGAGCGGCGAGAGAGAAGCGACTGTGGCGCTTCGGGCGAGGTGGGCTTCGACGAGACCGGGCGAATCGGTTTCGGATGCCTCGGCGACGACGCGCCGAATGGAAAGCGGCTGCCCACCGACGTTCGTGATCTGAACGTTGGCTTCGCTGGTGGCTCCGATCCCCAAGGCCCCGAGCTCTATGGTGGTGGGGCTCACTTCGATACGCGGTGCGGCGATGCTTGTACCGATGACCGGGATCGCGGTCGCTGGGACGCCATCGGTCGAAGGCTTGATGATGATCAATCCCCGCAGAATCGCCTCTTCGGTCGGCGTATAGGTGACCTTTGCATCCCAGGCCGTTCCGGGTGCGAGCCCATACGCTGGGAGGGCCTCGACCTCGAGTGCGTCGAGATCCGTCTCGATGGTGTCGAACACCAGCCCAACATTGCCGGAGCCCTGATTCGTCAGCTTTAGCGTGCGGGACGGCGTCTCGCCCACCTTGACTGCACCAAAGTGAAGCTTCGACGGCTCGACCGCGAGCGCTGCCGCTCCGATGAGCCGCGGGAGCAGTGGGATCTTGAGCGTCCCTGGCTCAACGCGGTCGCCCGTCTCTTCGGTACGTGCATCGGTGTACGCGATGTCGACGGTGACTTCTCCATTGCGCGGGTCGCCATCCGGTCGATACCGAACCGTGAGCGGTGCCGTCTTTCTCGGCTCGAGGATGAACGGAAGTGCGCGGTCCGACGTCACTTCGAAATCCGTGCGAGCCGCATCGGAGAGGACGATTCGCTTCACCGCGATTGCATTCGGCCCCTCGACGCCTAGATTGATCGTCAACGACGTGTCGCAATCCTTCGCGACGCACGTAAAAGTGAGCCAGTGCGGATCGGAACGAAGTCCAGGCGGGATAGGTTCGAGGACGAAAGCTGGGAGAACATTCTCGCATCCGGTCGTGCCAAAGAGCGTCGTGGCCAGAAGAATGGCGTGCGGTACCTTCATCCGTGCTCCCCTCCGGCCAAACATCACGTTTGCTTCTTTCACTCTACCGCGCAGAAAACGCGCCCTCTTTGCGTTCGAGGTCGAGGACGTAGACCTGATCGCCCTTGCGGCCGAGGGTGACTGACTTCTCCCTGATTGGCTCGCCGTTCACATAGACCGTGATCGTGGCCGTCGAGCCCGAGCGGTCGAGACACAGATCGTCGATCGCCTCGGCGAGTTCCCCGGAATCGACGTCGACGGCGCCTCCGCTAAGATAGGCGATCAACGCATCGATCGAGATACCAAGGACCGAGGCGAGGAGCGCGGTCGGGATGGTCTCGCAGTCTTCTTGATAGTTGAGAATGACTCGGTAGACGCCATCGGCGGCTGCACCAGGAAGAATAACGCGTTCGGGCTCCTCCTTCGGTCCAAAGGCCATCCAATTTGGGGAACCGAACGAGCCCCAGTCGCTCGGAGACGGCGAGGCCTTGTTGCAGACCTGGCCGAACGGGTTCTCGAGCGTCAAATCGACGTTCCGAAGGTCGTCGTCGAAGGCGCTGTCGTCCCCGTTCTCGAAAGTCATCTCGACTTTGACGACCTGAGCGCCGACGACCTCTTGCCCGTCCGCCGAGATCGGGACGGTTACGCTCGGGTTGCTGGGATCGTTGGTCGAGAGCAAGAGAAGAGCCGACAGGGGCGTGGGCGAAGTTGCGGTGACCCGAACCTGGAGCTCGGCGTATTCTCCCGGCTCGATCGGTGGGAGCACGCTCGGCGTGACCGAGAAATCGGTGGATAGGCTCGACCCTCCAAGGCGTTGTTCGACGCGCAGCGGTGCACCGCCCTCGTTCACGATCGTCACGACCTGCGACGTTGTCTGCCCGATCGGCACGGGTCCGAACCGAACACTCGTCGGTGCGACGGTGATCGAGGCCGGTGTCATCGAGGACCCCGAGACGGGAATCGTGATCACGTCTGTCGGCTGCCCGACCATGCGAATAACCAGCGAGGCGCGATGCTGGGCGACATCGCTTGGGTGGTACCGGACCTCGACCTCGAGCGCGTCCTCCGGTCTCTGGGCGACGGGTCGAAGCTCAATCGCCTCGGTCGGCGCGTGGGCGAGTGAAAATGCGCTTCCGCGCCCACCTCCACCTCCGCCGCTGCCGCTGCCGTTGTTGTTGTTGTTGTTGCTCGAGCTCCCGCCTGTGTCGTCATCGAGCGTGACGCTCGCGATGGTCGCCGGCTGACTTCCCGTGCCGCGGTTCACGATGCGAATCGTTTGCGCGCGGGTCGATCCGACGCCGGTGTAGTCGAAGTCGATGGCGTCGGGAATGGCCGCGATTTCAGGGAGCCCGCGGAATTCAGCCAAGATCGGAAGTCGAATCTCGGAGAACTCCGCGTCGTCCGAGATGATGACCAGCTGATCTTGGAAAGTGCCGACGTCCTTCGGCGTGAAGAAGACGTCGAGCGCATGCTCGCGAAACGGGAAAAGCTCGACCGGATACGCCTCGGCCGTACAGCCGGGGCACTCGAACGTGCTGGCGTCGCCGGCCGCCAAGAAGACATCGAAGATGGTCAAAGCGCAGTTGCCGATGTTGCGGAGGCTGAACGACCGAAGGTTCGTGCTCGAGCCCACCTGCTCGAAGTCGACGGCCGGCAGGCTGGGCTGAATCAGCGCGCGTCCGTCGTCGACGGACTGACACAAGATGGCCTCACGCGGTTCGCAAGAACCCTCGATGCACACCTCGCCCCGATCGCAACCCGCATCGTCTGCGCAGCGCACGATATAAAGCGGCGAGGGGTCCTGGCCGCACGACGCCAGCGTTCCGGCGCCCGACACCGAGGCGGCGATCAAGAAAATGATGCGCGTATTGTCTCGCAATTCTTCGCCTCCTCCGGTGGATCAGCGTGACCGACGACCGAACGCCAAGCTACCGGACAAACATCCGACGTGCGAATGTAAGTGTTCGTAACCAAACTGAATTTCATTCCAGTCGGGTCGACCTTATGGGGCACGGGCGCCGCGCGCGAATTCACTTCCCAGCGCCCGCCGCAGTCGCGAGATTCGAGGCCGCGGTGGCCTCGACGATTTCCGAAAGCGTGGCCGCCCCGATCGGTTCTCAGTCGGCCTTTCAGCGAGCGGCGACGATCGGATGGGCGGCCGGGCTTGCGTCCTTCTCGATCTGGGGACTGCTCCCCATCTACTACAAGCAACTGAAGCCTGTTCCGGCGCTCGAAGTCCTCGCATACCGAGTGCTTGGCGCCGCCCTGCTCCTTGTTCTCGCCCTCGCCATTCGGGGGCAAAAGGGCCGATTGTGGGGCGAACTTCGGCGTTGGCACCGACTTCGGCTACACGTGCCGACCGCAGTTCTCATTGGCGTCAACTGGCTGGCCTTCGTGTGGGCCGTACAAAACGATCGCCTGCTCGACGCGAGCCTTGGCTACTACCTGAACCCGCTCGTCTCCGCTCTATTGGGCGTGATCTTCCTGAAAGAATCCATGCGGCGTGGACAGATCTTGGCGCTAGCCTTGGCGGCACTCTCGGTCCTTGCGCTCATCGTTCGTCATGGGCACGTCCCGTGGATTGGGCTTCTCCTCTCCGGATGCTTCGCGTTTTACGGGCTCCTTCGAAAGAAGGCCGACCACCCGGCTGTCCTCGGGCTCGGTGTCGAGACGGTCCTGCTGACCCCTTTCGCCCTCGCGCTGCTGCTGTTCCGATCCTCAAGCTCCATGGGGCATGTGAGCACAACCGTCGATGTGTTGCTCCTCTTGTGTGGCCTGACGACGGTGCTCCCTTTGGTACTCTTCCTCGAAGCCGCAAGACGCCTTCGGCTTTCGACCGTCGGGTTGATGCAGTATCTGCTCCCGACTATGCAGTTCGTGATCGCGGTTGCCGTCTTTCACGAGCCATTCTCAATGATGCATTTGTTTACGTTTGCGGGGATCTGGGCTGCGCTCGTCCTCTACGGCGTGGCTCGATGAACGCGATGCTTGCTCGGTGGCCGTCCGACCGCGCTTGCGCGTTGCTCTCCGCCGCGCTCGCCGTCGCGCTGTGCGCCTGTGGAGGCGGTGATATCGTGAGCGCAAAAGAGGCGCGCGGCGGGCCCGGCGACGCGGCCGTTCCTGTCGACGGAAGCACGGTCGGCGGAAGCACGGTCGACGGAAGCATTGTCGACGGAAGCATTGTCGACGGAAGCATACACGTGGGCGATTCCTCCCCATGTCCTTCCCCCGCACGCATGCGTGGGCGCGGTGAGGCCACCTACTACGATGTTGACGACTCAGGCGCGTGCAGCTTTGGCCGTGAGGCCGGCAGCGAGATCCTGGTTGCTGCGATGAGCAGTGAGGATTGGGACACCGCCGATGTTTGCGGCATGTGTGTTCGCGTGGAGGGGCCAAAGGGCGCGGTGGTCGTGAAAGTCGTCGACCGCTGTCCGGGGTGCAGCAGCGGCGACCTCGACCTCTCCAAAGACGCGTTTCGTTCGATCGCACGCATCGCCGATGGCCGCGTGTCCATTTCTTGGTCTGAAGTTCCGTGTCCCGTTGTCGGCGGCGTGGTTTACCACTTCAAGGATGGCTCGAACGCGAGCTGGGCGGCGCTTCAACTCCGAAATCATCGTTACCGGGTTGCGAGCCTCGCCGCGAAGAGCGCCGGTCGATGGATTCCGCTCGAACGGAAGAGCTACAACTATTTCGTGGCCCAACATGGATTCGGTCGCGAACCGCTTGCGCTGAAGGCCACGGATTCGAACGGCTCGGTCCTCGAGGCTTCGGGGATGGTTCTTGATGCAGGGAAGTCCGTTGAGAGCGTCCACCAGTTCCCGATGTGTTCGCCGTGACGCGTGAGATCGCTGAGATAAGCAGGAGCTCCAAGCTCGGCAGGAGCTTCAAGCTCGGCAGGAGCTTCAAGCTCGGCAGGAGCTTCAAGCTCGGCAGGAGCTTCAAGCTCGGCAGGAGCTTCAAGCTCGGCAGGAGCTTCAAGCTCGGCAGGAGCTTCAAGCTCGGCAGGAGCTTCAAGCTCGGCAGGACCCCAAGCTCGACAGACCTCAAGCTCGTCCGCCGCCGCGTCGTGCACGCGATTCGTTCTCTCGGGTGTTGCGCGTCGCCGACGCGACGGCACGCTCGAAACTCTCATCGAAGCTCAAGGCCGGTCGGGACGCCCTCTCCAAGCACCGCTTTGCAGCGGACAGCCGGAGCCCAGGCCCCAGGCGTTCGTTCGCCGAGCGCTGAATGCGGCAAGAGGCGTCGAAAGAACGCTTGCTTCCGCGCGGGCCCTAAGCATCTTGGGCACTCGAAGTCCGCGATGGCTCGGGAGCACCTACGGCGGTTGTTGGAAAACGGCCAGGAAGCTGTGGCCGCAGACCTGCTCGAACTTCATCCTGCATGATGATGCATGAGACGCAACCCCGAATCGTTTGATCCGATTGTAGCGCCGGTGTATCAGATCGATGCGGAAGGTATGAACACTCTCGCGCAGACGGCGATCCTCGCATTGATAACGCTGCCCGCTCCGCCCGATGCGGGCGAGCCGCGCGGGCCAGATCGCGGAACCGCTCATGCGGAGGCCGGCGCTGCCGAGATGCAGGGGCAGGGGCAGGGGCGCAGGCAGAGGCAGGGCCGTGGGACGAAGCGTTCGATCGAGACGCTGCGCACCACGATCCGCGATGGCTCGTGCGAGACGTTCACTGAACCGGACGATCCGAATGATACGCCGGTCCTGCGTTGTCCTGGCCTCTTCGGCTACTCGCTGATCGTGCGACGTGTTGGTTCGGGGCGTCGGTCCATCGACGTCGTTGCGCCCTCCGGCAAGACGTTCCCGTTGTCTTTCGATGAGATCGTGACGCGGGGAATGTTCCAGCTCCATCGCGAGATCGAATGGCGGGTAAGAAGGGGCCCGAGCGAGACGGATGCGCCTACGCCTGTCGGCATGATCGCTCGTGTCAGCAGCTTCGACAACCCAAAGGAGCCAGGCCACGCAACGCGAACCTATTGGGTTGTCGTGAAGCTAGGTTTGGCCGACGCCTGCGTTACCCATCGTGTGCTTGAACAGGCAAGCACACGCATGGCAGATGTCTACCGCCTTGCCGACACTTCGTCGTCGGCTCGATGCCTTGGTCCTCTTCCTCGCGCTCGCGTTCGTCGCCACCGGCGACAGCCTCAGGCTCACTGATCAGCGAGATGCGGCATTGCGGCATTGCGGCATTGCCGCAATGCGGGATTTCGGTCGCCGCATTGCGGTGGCCATCACCATGGGTCGCGGCTACTGGTGAGTTCATCCCGCCGCTGTGCGCAAACGTGCGCAGGTTCGCCATCGCTTCTGAGAGGCGCTGTCGGTCTTGCGGCGCCGTGGTCCGACCCGACGCTCTCGACGGAGATCCGAGCGATGGTAGGATGTCGGGATGCGTCGTTGCTTGTGCCTGGCATTGATGGGTTCGGCCTTCTTGGTGCTGTCGGTCGCTGCGTGTGGGGATCCGAACGACTCGGGTGGCGCATTCGATGCGGGACGGGAACCGGGAGCGGATGCCGGCGACGGTGCTCTGCCTCAGGTTGATGCCGCGGGAGGTCCGTCCGACGCGCGGTTCCGGACAGTGGCATCTCGCGTCCGGACGGCGGAGCCGCAGGGGATGGCGGCTCGGATGCTGCGCCCTCCGATGGTTCCGGCTCGGGAGCTCAGGATTCAGGCGGTCAAGACGTGGCGATCGAGTGGCCCGATGAGAGCGATCCGCCTCCGCCGCTCGATCCCGATGAGGACTACGACATCGTTGGGGCGACACGCTTCATCTACGAGGGCGGGAATCCCATTCAGACGGGCGTCGAAGCCGGGACCATCCAGCCTGCGTATGTCGCGATCATTCGAGGAAGCATTCGCCTCGCGAACGGGGATCCGGTTCCCGGCGTCACGGTCACCGTGTTGGGGCATCCGGAATACGGTCAGAGCCGAACGAAACGCGACGGGGTGTTCGAGATCGCCGTCAATGGCGGCGCGTGGCTGACGTTGAACTTCGCACATCCGGGGTTCTTGCCGGTGCAACGTACCGCTTCGCCTCGTTGGCAAGGCTGGGATTGGGTCGGCGAGATCGTGCTGACGCCCGTCGATCCGTTGTTTACCGAGCTCACGCTCACTTCGCTCACGGAACCGGTCGTGGCCGAAGGGTCGCCGATCGAGGACGAGGACGGAGCTCGGACCGCGCGCGTGGTCTTCGAGCCCGGCCAAACGGCTGCGATGACGCTTCCGGATGGAACCGAGGTTGCGCTCGACAAGATCACCGTGCGTGCGACGGAGTATACGGTGGGGGAGAATGGTCCAAAGGCGATGCCCGCCGCGCTGCCTCCGTCGTCCATGTACACGTATGCGGTCGAGCTCTCGGTCGATGAGGCGATGGCTCAAGGCGCGACGCAAGTGAGCTTCGCCCATCCGGTTCCGTTGTACGTCGACAACTTTCTCGATGTTCCGGTGGGCATGATCGTCCCGGTCGGTCTTTATGATCGCACCTGTGGGTGCTGGATCCCGTCCGAGAACGGCCGCGTTCTTCGAGTGATCGGTGTCGACGGCGAACGCGCCGTGCTCGACGTCGACGGGGAAGGTCAAGCCGCATCTTCAGAACGCCTCGAGGAGCTTGGTATCTCTCAGTACGAGCTGGGCGTCATCGCGCTGACCTTCCAGGAAGGTGAGACGTTCTGGCGGAGTCCCATTCCGCATTTCACGCCGGTCGACTGCAACTTCCAAGGCGGACCGCCTCCGCCACCTCCGCCGCCCCCACCGCCTCCGCCTCCGCCCGGATGTGCCTCGCCGGAGTGCGATGAGGAAACGGACGATGAAGAAGACTGTGAACAGGCGGGTGGGTCGACGATCTCGTGTCTTCGGCGAACGTTGCGAGAGACCATTCCGATTCCCGGCACAGACCGATCGCTCGTCTACTCGACCGGTCGAATGAACCACGCCCAAGGGGTGATGGTCAGAGTGACTGGCGATGACGTCCATCCGGATCTGCGTCGGGCAACCGTCGAGGTCACGGCGCTTGGACAGACACAGACGATCACGTTTGAACCGTCACCTAACCTGAGTGGCATGGTGGTCTGGGATGGTCGAGATGCATGGGGTCGGATGGCGAAGGGACCGGTCGATGTGAAGGTCAAGGTCTCGCACGTCTACCCGGTCGTCTTCACTGAGCCGTCGAGAGAATGGGCCAGTGCGTTCCTAAGCCCCTCGTCGGGTCGTACCGCCGACTTCGATCGGGAGACCTCCTCCTTCAGTCTCATTCAGTCCTATGAAGAGAGAGTCCTATCTGCCGCGACGCTCAGCGAGGTGAACGAAGAAGCGGGTGTTGGCGGCTGGTCGCTGGACGGCATCGTGCAACGCAGCGGCGACACGCACGTTGCCCGTGGCGATGGTTCGAGGTTTACGCCGCCCCCAACAGCGTGGTCACCGGTGATCACGAAGGCCGAGCTTGTGGAAGCGCTCCAGCCGTACGGCGTCACCGATTTGATCTGGACGGGCGGCGTTCGTACAGAGCTCTGCGAAGGGGCCATGTTCACCTGGCCTAACATTGGTGCGCTCGCGCCAACTGAAGATGGTGGCTACTTCATCTGGGTCGTTCCTGGAAGCTACGACGCGTGGAGTTGGCAGTGGGGTAGCGGGCCATTCGTCTTGCTGCGAAAGAGCCCGCAGGGGGAAGTGACCTATCTTGGTGGGCTGCCTCCTCGGTATCCTGCCTCGCAGCCATGCGCCTTCAACATCCCGGCCGATGAGCTCCCTTCAGGGGGGGCCGACGCGACGGACGTTTGCTTTGGTGCGCTTCGATTCTCAGCGGTGGGTCCAGACGGCTCGCTGTACTTCGCGGCGTCGCACTTTTCGGCATCGAGCTTCTTTGGGGCAGTCCGAGTCTACCGCTTCGATCCGGTGAGTGGACGCGTTCACCATGTCGCCGGCAGCAAAGGGGAGACGTTCGAAGGCGGGGGCGAGGCTCGAAGCTCGGCCATCGGCGGTCCTGCAACTGGGCTTGCAGTCGGTGAAGACTGCTCCGTCTACGTCTCCACGCACTGTTCCGTCCTGCGGATCACCCCAGGCGGCGAGCTTCAGCCCTTCTTTGGCCGGCACCCGGGTGTCGCCACGCCAAACGGCAACAACTGGGGCAATGCGTGGGACGAGGGTTGCTTCGATCAACCTTATTTCCCGGAAGAGTCCGATTGGCTCGAATCACCAGGAACCATCTTCGACCTGGATGTATCGGCTCGGGGCGAGGTCTATGTGGCGAGCCTCAACGCTGCCTGCAATGGCCGACCGATCATCCATGAGATTTCGCCCACGGGCGCTGTTCGGCGCGTTGCAGGCGCCGCTTCGACCCCGGGCTCGGTTCAGCCAGGCCATGGGGTTCTGGCGCGGAACGCTCGGTTTACCATGGCGCTGGCGCTGCAGGCGACGGACTCGGGTCTTCTCATCAGCGACTACCCGAGTGAACAGAACTGGGCGGCCCTCTGGGACAGTCCCACCCCATTTTCATACGCGCTCCGCGGCGAGAGCCTCCGCGTTGCAGGTTGGGTATCGCAGCCCAACGGCCACTCAGGTGCGACGCTGGCGACTCCGGTTGAACTCACTCGGCAGGGCGACTTCCTAGCGTACTTCGATCTCGGCACAGAGAACGTCGTCGGGATGGTGCGTGACGTGCGCTCGATCGATGACCCCGACCGCGACCGGATCTATGACTTCGATGGCGAAGGACACCACTGGCGTACGCGAAACCTCACTTCGCGCGCTACGCTCGAGACCTTCGAGTATAGCGACCAGGGGCAGCTCACCCGCGTCTTGAGTTCGAAGGGCGACGCGCTCACGCTCGAACGAAGCGGTGCCGCCGCCCCCGTGGCTCTGATCTCGGAATCGGGTATCCGAACCACGCTCTCGTACAGTCCGGAAGGATGGCTCGAAGAGGTTCGGCTTCCAAGCGGCGGAACCTACGTGCCGAATACTCGGCGACCGGACGCCTCACGCGATTCGATCGACCCGATGGGACCAGCTCCTCGATGGCATACGATGTCCTTGGGAAGTTGATCGACGATACCTCGTCTTCAGGGCACGGATGGACGCTTGCCAGAGAGCCGCTCGCCAGCAAGAAGGGGCATCGGGTCACGGTAAGCCAACTCTCAGGCGAATCACGAACCTACACAATCGAGAACATGCCGGACGGCCAGCGGAAGCGTACCCTCGTCGACCACGACGGGACCGAGACGATCACCACGTTCGGACCGACGACTCAGACGACGACCTTCCCTGACGGAGTGGTTGAAACGAAGACGCTCGCATCCGATCCGCGATTTGGCATGTCGTCGCCCTATGTCTCGCGTATTCAGGTTCGAGACCCCGCCACGCGCCAGGAGCGCATCGCGAGTTTCAGCCGCTCGATCGAGTTTGAGGTGCCAGGCGATCCGGGCTCGAGCCTGGCAACTGTCCGAAACGTGGCCACCGTGAACGGTCAGGTGCTGACAACCACGTACTCGACGGAGGAGCGTACGTATACAGAGTCTGACAGCACAACCCCGCTCACTCGAACTCTAGAACACGATGAAAATGGTCTGCCGGTCGCTGCCTCGCTCGTGGACTCGAGCACCGGCGAGAAGCGGGGAGTTTCGTTCTCCTACACGAACACCGGTCGGCTACAAGGCATTGATGGTGAAAGAACGGGTGAGGCCGACAGAACGATCTTTGCCTATGACGGGGTTGGACAACTCTCAACAATTCGCAATCCGCTCGGCCACGAGGTTGTGTTTGCGGCCCGAAATGCCGGCGGCTTGCCGACGCGCATCGTTGACTCAAACGGAGGCGAGCTGACCATTGCCTACGATCTTGCCGGTGCGATCACGCAGACGAATGACAACGGGAGGATGACCCACTGGGCGCGCGACCCTTCCGCGAGGTATCTGTTCAGGCCCCCTGTTTTCTCGTCGATCAAATGTCGGATCGACTCGGGGATCCCGGCGTGATCAAAGGTCGGGGTGTCCGCGATGGGCAGTACTGGTCAGATATCTGCGCTTACCGCGGAGAACTGCGCGCTGCGTGAGCATCTGGCCGCTCGTGACGCGGCGCTCGCTGCGCGCACTGCCGAGCTTGCTGAGCTCCGGGAGGCATTTGCGCTGCTGAAGGCCCAGGTCGAGGTTCTAAAGGAGCAGCTTCGGCAGAACTCAGAGAACTCGAATCGGCCCCCATCGAGCGATGGCCCGGGCGCCACGTCTCGAGGAACGCGAAACAGCGGTGGGAAGCGAAAGACGGAGCGAAAACGCGGCGGACAGAAAGGGCACCGGGGAGCACACCGCACACTCGTGCCACTCAACGAGGTCAACGCGTTCTTTCCTCTGTTTCCCGAAGCTTGTGAGGGCTGCGCGGGGCATCTGCCCAAGACGCCGGATCGTGCGCCGCGACGTTATCAGAGGGTCGAATTGCTTGTCGTTGGCCTTCACATCACGGAGTGGCAACGGCACGAGGTGGTGTGTGAACGATGCGGTCATCGAACTTGCGCGCCTTACGATGCCAAGGTGATCCCTTCTTCTCCATTCGGCCCACGCCTTGTCGCAGTCGTTGCAATGCTTACAGGTGTCTATCACCTCAGCCGCCGTCGGACGCAGCAGCTCTTGCGCGAACTGTTCGGCCTCACCGTGTCGCTCGGTGCCCTAAGTACGATGGAGGCTCGGGCGAGCCGTGCGTTGAAAGCAGCAACAGAAGAGGCGCAAGCTGAAGTCGAGGCGGCGGGCGTCAAGCATACCGACGGCACGACGTGGTTGTTCGCTGGTGTGACGCTGTCACTTTGGACGTTGGCGACGGCGTCTTCGACGGTGTACCGGATTTTCGTCAACGGTCGACGCGAGACGATTCGTCCGCTCTTCGGTGGCGCGAACGGCATTCTGGTGAGTGATCGCGCTGATGTTTTCTCGTTTTGGTTGATGAAGCTTCGGCAGATATGTCACGCGCATCTCATTCGTCGATTCGTCTCGTTTTCTGAGCGCGATGGTCCATCGAAGTCGATAGGTCGCGAGCTCTTGGATCTCAGCGCGATCATTTTCGAATACTGGCACGGCTTCAAAGCGGGCAAGCTGACGCGCGCTCAGCTCGAGACGTTGATGCATCCGGTTCAGCGGCAATTCGAAGCCGCGCTTGAACGCGGCGTTGGGGTCAACGTTGCGAGACTCTCTGGGTCGTGCGCGGATATCCTCGCTCACCGCGAGGCTCTGTGGACGTTTGTCATGAACGAAGGCGTGGAGCCCACGAACAACCATGCAGAGCTCCAGTTGAGATCGCTGGTTCTATGGAGACGGGTTAGCTTCGGTTGTCAGAGTGAGCGAGGTCTTCGGTTCGTGGAACGGATCATGACTGTGGCCCAGACGGCCCGGAAGCAGGGGAAAGAGCTTCTGGACTTCATCGTTCGCTCCGTAGCGGCGCACGCCGAAGGGACGCCAACTCCGGCGCTGCTCGATGCGGCGGCCTGATCAAGCGCGCAGCGTGCTGTTGGCACCGCCGTCGATCGACGGGAAATATCGCGTCCGGTTGCGCTCGCCGGCTGTTCGGATTCGGCCGGAGTTCTTCAGCGCTGTCATGGGTCCGTAGAGCTCGCGTGCTGTCTTCCCAAGTTCGGCCGAGAAGGAGACCATCAGCTCTCCGGGGCGCTCGCAGATCAGCTCATACAGACGCTCCGCCAGCATTGAGACGTCCGCCGTCGATCTGCGTCCACGGAACGAGCGCGCCTTCATCTGACGACTCGGTGTGAGCTTGATCTGGGAGTTCGGTGCTCCGAACCCGCGCATCACAGCGGCCATGACGGTGGCTTGCGTCTCCTTCAGGTGAGCCTGGACGAGATCGCTCACGAGTTTCTCGATGTGCTCACCAAGGGCTTGGTTGGTGTTCATGCCGCCGGAAATCACACGGCTCGCCCCACCCCATCAACGGGGCCCCTGAACGGTTGCTCCGCGAGTCGCGTCCAACGGGTGCCGAGCAATGGTGCGGCGCTCGACTTTACATTTGCAGGAACGGAAGGGTCGCTCAGCTCGGTCGCGGACGGATTGGGCAACCGTATCGAGCTGAGAGAAGACCCTTCGCTCAATTTGGCAATCACGCGCATCATCGATGCGGATGGCGCAGTCCGCAAGGAGAACTTCCGCCGGTACGACCCGGTGTCACGGACGATCGAGTGGGGCGACTTCGTGGGCAGCTATTCCGTGAGCCTTCACGCTCTCTTCGGGCGCCCCACGAGCATCGTGGTTGGACAGCGACGATTCGATATCGAGTATGACGAACTCGGTCGACGCAAGCTCGAGCAGAAGCCATCGGGCGCAACCCTTCGGTACACCTACTTGACCAATGGTGGGCTCTCCATAACCGACGCAGGCGGCTTTGTTCGGGAGACGACACTTGACGGGTTCGGAAGGACCTCGAGGATTCGCGTACCCTACGCCGGAGACCTTACGTTCGAGTACGGCGAAGGCCGGGATTTCGCGCGAACCGATGGTCGTGCCGTTCGCACGTCGTTCGGGCACGACGTTGCGGAGCGGTTAGTCGAAATCTCCTTCGACGGCTTTCCAGATCAAGGCCTTAGTTTCGAATATGACGCGGCACCCTTTGGGGAGGGTCTTCTTACATCGCTCGAGCGCGGTGAGAGCCGAATCGATCGCACGTATGATATCCGCGGCGAGCTCGTGGAAGAGGCGCTGACGATCGGTTCAGCGGTGTTTTCGACCCGGTACACGTACGACGAGAAGGGCCTGACGGGCATGATCTATCCGAGTGGGCTCGAGCTTAGGTACCACCAGTCGTCCGCCGGACGACTCGTCGGCGTCGATGCGAGGGCTGAGGCTGAGACGAGCTTCGTGCCCGTCATCTCAAAGATAACACGCCTGCCGTTCGGTCCGATCGACACCTACGAGGTTCCGATGACGGGCGGACAGGATTCGGCGGCAAGACGTTATATCCGGACGTTCGACGAGGGCTATCGATTGGTTGAGCAGTCGCTCGAAGGTGTTCTTGATTGGGGCTACGCATACGATGACGCGGGTCTACTGACCAAGGTAACCGACCGATTGGCGCAAACGGAGAACACCTATCAATATGACGAAGACGTACGCCTAACCGAGGCATCGGGAGCCTTTGGGCAGCGAAGGTACAGCTACGACAACGTGATGAGACGGGTCTCGATCGCGCGCGATGGCGTGAGCAGCGCATATACCTACGAGGCCACGACGGGGAGGCTTGCGAACGCAGAGGGGCGCAACTTCACATACGATGGCGTTGGCAACACGATTGGCGACGGCACCAACACCTATGCCTATGACGCTTCGGGTCAGGTGACTCGCGTTTCGACGCCAGGGCTGGTGGCCACATATGCTTATGATGCGAGAGGCCTCCGCGTCACCAAGAACGTGGGCGGAGAGATACGCTATTTCGTCTACGACATGGCGCGCAACCTCATCGGAGAGTATCGAGCAGATGGATCTCCGCTCCTTGAGATGATCTGGCTTGGCCAATCGCTCGTTGCCGTGGTGCGCTACGCCGCCGCGGAGCCGGAGTATCTTTGGGTGTTCAGCGATCCCGCGCCTCGCTACCTCGTCAACGGCGCAGGGCAAGTTGTTTGGTCATGGGAGAAGGATCCGTTCGGCGAAGCGGCGGCAAACGAAGATGTCGACGGAGACGGAGACGCGATCGCCTTCAACCTGAGGTACTCCGGCCAGTACTACGATCGAGAGACGGGGCTGTTCCAGAATCAAAGGCGCACCTACGACCCGACGATCGGGCGGTACCTGGAGCCTGACCCGATCGAAGGGATAGGTTCCCTCGACGCGTACGGCTACGCCGCCCAAAATCCCTTGTTGATCTCGGACCAGAGAGGTCAGGCCAACAAGGTAACCGTCCCGGGCGGTGTTGCAAGCGACGGGAGTCCAGTCACAACCATCAGCAACATGGGCGCGAACGGCATTGGACAGAATGCTCCAGTCGACGCGGATCGCGTCGTCGCGATCAAGAATGCATTGCAGATGGATATTCCAGCCTCGGTGCTTGTGTTCCACGGAGACGAAGTCAATGGCAGGGTCACCGGCGAAGCGATGGGCGTTGGAACGACCCCAGAGAATGCGAAACGCGTAGACATCAAGCAGCTGATCAAAGACATGGTCGCGGCCGGCAAACTTCCAGAAGGAAACGGCGCTTTTTGCCTGATTTGTGGTGCGGGGGCGACGACGCCCAGCGGACGGTTGAATGTTGCGCAGCAACTCGTCGAAGCGCTGGTCGAGAATGGTCGGCCTGGCATCGTGATCGCTCCCGATCAGGCCGTCGACCTGACGGTGCAGGGCCCATTTGCCGGCGATTTTCGACTGAAGCCCGATCCCTTCGCGTACACACCGGTGGGTGAAACGCCCGCGCCGGGGTTCTGGGAGAAGTTCGCGAAAGGATGCGACGGTGTGGTGCGCGCGGTTTCGAAGGTCGCCGACAGCCTCGACAAGCTTGGAGCGCTTGGAGAAGTCTTCACGATCAAGCAGGTCGTCGAAATGGTTGAAGAATCAGAATGCGCAATGGGCGGCGTGTGCAGCCCAGCAACGGTCGAGCGCCTTCAGGAGCAGGGCCACGAGGTCCGTTGCCCGACATGCCCGATCTAGGGCGCCGCAGGGGCGTTTGCAAGGGCATACGACGCGAACCGCAGCTCGGGCAGATCGCCCGACCCTTGCACGAGAAGGTGCGCCATGATTCTGATGCCGATTCCGACGCCGACGCCGATTCTGATGCCGGCGTTGCAGATGCCAGTCTTAAGCGGATAGCGGGCGGCCGGATGCAAGCAAGGCGGTGTCAGATGGCGAAGTCGGTTCGATGGACGGCGGTGCAAGAGACGGAGGCGGTCCCACTCCATCGGACGCCGACATAGCCGATGCCGACACACCCGATACCCAAACGAACCCCCACGTGGATTGCGAAGCGACCGGCGGGTTCTGCTGGCTTCATCCTCGCGGCATCGGTGCCAGTCTAAGATCGGTCTCGGGCACCGCCGAAGACAACGTCTGGAGCGTGGGTTCTGGTGGCGTCCTCTACCACCTCGATGCGCAAGGATGGAGCCTCGTTCCGAGTCCGACCAATCAAACGCTCAACGACGTCCATGCGCGTACAGCATCGATGTGTGGGCCGTTGGGAACGCGGGCACAGTTCTTCGATTCGATGGGCAGACATGGCACGTCGCGCCGGCATTGATCGAAGACGACCTGTTCGCGGTTTTTGCGAGTAATGCCGAAGACGTTTGGTTCGCAGGCACAAAACACATCTCTTCGTGCATTTCGATATTCCCGAGCCCATCCATCCCTCCTATGCTTCTGGGCCTCAAGGCGTGTGGTCGAACTGCGAGACGGCCGTCGTCGTCGGCGATGCCGGACACGTATTCGTCTTCCACGATGGCGCATGGTTAATCGCGAGCGGCTCTGAGCAAGGCATCTGGAGACGCTGGTTCGACATCGAAGCCATTGCGTCGGACAATGTTTGGTTCTTCGGGCTTGGCACATCGATGCACTTCGATGGACGGACCTTCGCGACGATACCAACGGCACCGACAGATTGGCGCCAAGACTTCATGGGTTCGTTCGCGAGCGCGCCGAACGACCTATGGATCGTGGGTATCGGTCAGTGGGGGGACAATGTTCAACACTATGATGGAACTTCGTTTTCGAGAGTCGATGTGGGCGCGCTCGCAGCGGGTAGCGATTGGATCTTGGACGTATGGGGAAGCGGGCCGAGTGACATCTATTTTGCCGGGGAATCGAACCTCTTTCACTGGGATGGACGTGAGTTCGCAAGCGCCGGATTGGGTGCCAGCCCACATGCGGTGCATGGGACCAGCGCCACGGACGTCTGGGTTGTGGCGGGTACGGGTGGGCACCCGTCCTGGACCCAACTCAACCACGACAACGTCTGGTGGCACAGCCTCCACGCCATTGCACCCGACGATGTATGGGCCGCAGGCGGCGGAGCGACTGAGCATTGGGACGGGCACACGTGGAGTCGCGTGGACATCCCTGCGGTGACGACGCCGAACCCTTGGGATGCGCCAAGCATTAGTGCCTTTTTGACCGCGGAGCACGCCGATTTCGGTGATCCAGACCGACCAACGCCGGTGGGACTACAGACCCAAGTCCTTGCCACTCAGCCCATGCCACCGTGGAGGCTGATGTTGTGGGTCAAATTGATTGAGGCTGTTGTGCAGCTTCGTCCGAGGACCCTATACCGAGTCTTCTTCGAGCCGGGTCCCCGACTCCGCCACGCCATGCGGTGGTACACCGAGTGGGGCGTCGCGTCTGCCTCAAAGACCTCAGCCGCATCCCGAGAAAGACGCTCGATAGCCAAGCGAACGTGCTCGACGAATTACGCGAGCCAGAGCCCGAAGCTGAACAGCCGGTGGCCTCGACTGTGCCTTTAGACTGGGCGGCCTCGGACTCCACGGGTGTAGGCTCGGTCGGTCCTAGCGACGTGGTGATGTTTGACTTGGAACGCCAAAGCTCGCCGTCTACGTAGGTTTGAAAATGAAGCACATCGCGCCAGGGCTCGGCGGTGGCGGACAGTATCACTTCAAGCCCGATCGTGGTGGCGCTGACGGTCGCTCGACAGGACCCGCTTTGCGTTCCGACGACGAGTTCCCCTTCCCCCTCCTCGCGAGCTACGAGGGTGCCGAGTGTTGTGGGCCACGGAGCGGAATCGGTGACTTGAAAGGCCACGTGTAGTCCGTGCTCGCGCCCAAAGGCGCAAGTCGTCGTGTCGACGAGTTCGTAAGTCGTTCCAGCGACCATACTCTTGCCAATATGCAAGAGGAAGTCGTTGCTCTCTTGCCGATACTCCTCAAGGGCGAGGGGAATGGTCGAAGTTCCGGCCTCAACGAGACTCACCGAGCGCAGGCTCACCGGCTCTTTCGGGGCTGTTCGGTCATCCGAAGGGCCGCCAGTAGACAGCCGGGAGGTTTGCCGGAACCGTGGCTCCGTTTTCGGGCACGAAGAAGCTCGGATCGCATATGGGCGGACTGCACGCACGCGAGACGCACCTGAATAAACATTCCTGCGGCTACGATTCCAAGACCAAGGAGGACAGCATCGCCAATACGGCGAGGTCCGAAAGCTTCATGTTGCATGCGCAGCGTCGAAGCAATGTGTGTGCCACAGGGAGGGGCGTACGGATCGGGCCCGCTACGGCCGGCGACCATCAAGATTCTGAGGGGTGTCCGCTTTCGGGCCCGGCGGCCTTGAGACATCGTGATGACCACGAGGTTCCTTAACCCACGATAGGGTTGGCTCGCAGATCTCACGAAACCTTCCGCCTTCGGAGCCGATAACTCGTCCAGAGCCGCTCGCTCGGTCACCGGAACGTTGCATCCCAGAGAGTTGTGCGATGACCATTAGACTTTGCGCTCCACTGCATTCTGCAGCTCGCCCAGATAATCAGAGTTCGGTGAGGTCGCGTCCTCGGGGAGTCATGCCTCGCGTGCTGTCCGACGATCGTTTTCAAGAGTGCAAGCGAACCGGCTATCTGGGGCGTGGAGCTCAAACACTCAACGTCTTGCGTGAGCTTGACCGGCGCCGACTCTTGGCGAACGACTTCCAGAGCGTTGATATCGGCGCAAGGGGCATCGAGGCTCCGCACCGCTGGAATGGCAAGAAGCTGAGCCATGTCGTACTTGTCTATCGCTCAGGCGAACAAGAGTGCCGCGCGACGGGGTGGTTGCTGTCGATCTACCAGAATCACCTGGAGCTGTTGACGCCGGGCGGCGCAATCCAGGCCTTCGAGAATCGCATCGACAACAAGGGAAACGTCGTGTTCCAGGAAATCTTCATCCGAGACTCCAGACTTGATGCTGTCTCTGGGCACGATGCGCTTCGTCTTCTCAACGATTCCAAAGATCGCCCATTGGCGATCTGGTTTCACCCTGAAGACAAGAACCCTTCCTCCTTTGTCCTTGGTTCCTGCCGCGGCCTCGATGCACCGCTGCCCAAAGACGCGACGCTTGAGATCCAAGATGTATCAGGTCGGCGGTACCGCGTTTTCGAGAGCGTCCTTGCGGAGCTTGCGGGCCGGAATCGCCTCTATGCGGCGCCGCTCGACGGATCGAGATGTGCACTGCCGCGTGTGATGCCTTCGGATCGGAGTAACAACCGGGAAACGACGATTGGAGCTAAACGACCGACGATCAGCGCTGCGACTCCGGAAGAAACGGAGATTACACACAGGCGTATCACGCATAGACTGTACAACTGGGCAATTCAGGAACCCATCATCCCTTGGTGCGGTTTGATGTACCAGGTGAAGCTCGCCGGCGTAGACCCGGACACGGGTCACCAGGAAACGCAGGACGCGCTTCTCAAAGTCCGAGTTCCGGGCGATAGAAAGGCGTTCGGTGCGGATGCGAGAGGCAACAGCTTTGGACGGACCCCGGCCGAATACCTCGCCTATTTCGTTGCTCGAAAGCTCGGTCTTCGGGACGCGATCCCGCCTGTTGCCTATCGCACCCACCTCGAGGTGCAACTGCCGAACGGCTTCGTGGCGACCGAAGGCGCGGTGATCCATCTCGTTCCGGAGCTGAAGACACAGCCAATACCGCCGGTGGGAACAGGTTCGGACTACCTGGTGCTGAACCGAATGCTCAAGAATCCGGACGGAAACGCATACAATCTTGGACGAGGCATTCACTGGGTGACCGGCCAGCCGTCCGATGTTTGGTTCGATTTCTCTGCTGCGTGGTCGCGTATGTATCGTGGCGCCGGCGTGCCGCGCATCGAGGATCTGCGATCGCTCCGACGAAGCGTGTACGAGAGCTTGTCTCGCCTTGCTCCACAGGACCTCGCGCATTTGATTCCCCTCTTCATGTCTGAGCAAGAGGCGTCGGGTATGATCCGCGAGGCTTCCGACATCGTTCGCCATATCGACCGGCTCGTGGACGAAGCTGAGACCAGGGGCGAAACGCCGGACACCCTCATTACGCCTGATTGAGCGACGATCTTCGAACTGAACTGGCCCAGAGCTTGTCGGGAATCGGAGGCTCGTGGACGGTGGCCGAGGTCGCGTAACGTGCGGAGGAGGACCGGCTGGACGTTGCGCAGGCTCTTTGAGAGACCGCCCGTCCGCCTATTGGGGCCCCATGATCGCAGTCGTTTCAAGAGACCGCCTGCGTTCCCCAAAGTCCTCCTCCGCACGCTACGCGACCCCGTCCACCTCAGCGCAGCGCACGCGATTCGTGCCGTGATGGGTGATGCGTGATGGGTAATGCGTGATGGGTAATGCGTGATGGGTAATGGGTGACGGTCACTCGGATGTTTTGCTCGCGGTCATCTATTTGAATTCGCGTATCTCGAGGCACGTGCGGATCGTTCCCCCATTTGAGGCCGAACTCGACGTCGTCGCCGACCTTGGTGCGCGGAATCGATCGAAGATCTGGATTTGAGAGATTGATGATCCCAATCAGACCAACCTCGGTTGGCTAACTCGTCGGCACCTCTTGTGCGGTCGAGTTGGCGACGCACAACGAAGGATCGACGATGCCCTCGGCATGAGCCATCCGAACGACGAACTCGTTCAAACGCCGAAGTCCTTCGGCGCCCAGAAGTTCTCCTGGGACAAGTTCCACCAAATCAAGGCTCAGAATCCGTCACAGAGGCACGCTACGTTTTGAGGGCGCCGGAGGCGGGTGACCGCCCCCGGCCACCCGGTCTGGGGGAGGGAGACTACCCCGGCAACTCGATGGCTGCGGGACCTCGGTCGCCGGCGACGGAGTCTCCGATTCCCGCCAATCTCTAGCCTATTTGGATGAGACTTCCTTCAACTTCACGGTGAAGCGCGTCGAAAATCCGTCGTCTTCTGCTTGAACGACGAGGCGAGCCTGCTCAAAGGCTTGCAGCACCTGAGTGGCTTTGAGAACAACAGCGCGCATGAGAAGCGGCACCGACGAAAGCGGGTACGCCTTGAGACCCGCGACGAGCGGAGCGAACGAAAGCTCGGCCACCAGGCCCGTTTGGTCCCCCAGGAGCCCGTCTCCCTTCGGTTTGTTCCATGACGCCTTCAACAGTTCGCGATCGTTGCCGACCGCGATGGTTTCGTCCTTGAGCTCATACGTCAGGGCGCCACCCGACAGCGCATAAGTGCGGTTTAGGTCGTCGATGAGTTGCCCGAGCGCTTCGACGTTCTTTCCGGAATCGTCTTTGGACGATTTCGTGCTTGCGGCGAGCAGAAAAGCAACCGCTTGCGTCGGGTCTCTTTGGAGCACATCCGGCGCAAGGTG
Organism: Deltaproteobacteria bacterium; assembly: GCA_016713425.1. Lineage (GTDB taxonomy): Bacteria > Myxococcota > Kuafuiibacteriia > Kuafuiibacteriales > Kuafuiibacteriaceae > JADJPE01. Next base: position 2,256,751 of record JADJPE010000005.1, read on the forward strand.
AGTGAGATCGCGCAGCGTGACAACTAGGCCGCCGCGCCCAGAAAGCGAAGCGAGCAGGTCGGGGGAGAGCGCCTTCTCCAGTTGAGCCCGCGTTTCCTTGTCTGCGAGCGCCGTATGGATAGCCTCGGTTGGAATCGCCCACTCGACGCGGAGAAATGCGCCGTCTGTGCCCAGGATCTGCGCCACGTGGTCGGCGGGCGGGACGGGGCGCAACAGATCTTTGAGCTGGCCGCGATAGGCGGAACCGACGAACAGACGCAAGACCGCACCGATCGAGGAGGTCTTCAAGTTGAGGCGCAGGCCTGCGCCCGCAACGCTCGGGAGATCGAGGTCACGGACGTTCACACCCGCAGCGTTCGCTTCTTCGGTGAGCACTGCACGGAGTTCCTCGATCGCGGCGGTGCCCAGCGGGGGAATGAAGATGCGGAACTCGAGGTTGTCCTCCGAGCCCAGGCCTTGGGAGAGCTTCAGGAATTCAGGGTCGCCCGCGAGGCTTCGATCAGCCGATAGCGACAACGCTTCGGCCAGCGAGGCCTCGGGATAGGAGCCAAGGCTGAGAAGGGCGTATCCATCACGGAAGGACCATGCGGCGGCCGTGCTCTCCGCCGATTGTTGAGCGTCAACCGTGACGCGAACGCCTGCGCGCGACGAGGAATCCCGGATTTCCGGCCGCATCCCCTGTCGCCCGAGGATGTGACGGACGATCGCCTCGAAGCGTGCGTGGTCATTCACCGGTACGATGCAAAGGATGCTCCCCTCGGTCGGGTTCGACTGCTTCTTGAGGCCGATCCAGATCGGCCCTGAATCTCGTATCCCTGCCTTAGCCAGGCCGGCTCGGGTGGTGGGGTCGAAACCAAAGTCGCGCTTGATTTGCGCCCGCAGAACCTCCAGCTGTTCGAGGCTCACGACCGCGTCTGGCAGGACGGGCCAGTTCGACGGATCGGCGACGAGCGCGCCGATATCGCGCAACTGGACGACGACGTCGGTCTCTCGGCTGATGAAGGTCTCCGGCGGCCTTGAGCTTTCTGTACGGGCTCTCGATGAACAGCCGTCACATCCGCCAAGGAGCCCGAGAAACGTAAGAGCAGCGAACGCACTGAGCCCCCCGAGTCTCCCGAGCCCGCCGAGCGCGGAGCGAGACGAAGGCCGAGGTTTCTTTCGAAGCGAATAGACGACAGAAGACACGCGATGGATCCACTACGAGGCGCAACCTCAAAAGATCAAGAAGACATCGCAGGAAGCGTGTGCCGCCGACCGTGTTGTAGGTTGATGAGCGTGGATGCGACTTCGTAGGTTCCGTGGAATGCAGGGGCGTTTGCGCCCGGAGCGCCATCCGAACGGCGACACTGTTCGCGCTCGCCCAAGCGCATGGCCGCCCCAGAGACGACGCTGATGGCCGCCCGACCTAGGTTCGCTCCCTGAGAGCGCCCCTCTTCCGCCCGCGACCTCGGGCCAGAACGACTCTGCGCCCATGATGTCGGGGGCGGACTTCGCGCCTAGCCTCACGCGGAATGTCGGGCGCATTCTCGAAGATGCCGCTGACCGGACGATGAACTCCGACGGCGAAGGTGAATGAAAATCGCCCGAAGATGGATGCAAAACCTATGGCGCCCATGTAGAAATGCCATCGTCGTATCGGCGCCGCCCGATGCCTCGAGGGGTCTATTGTGCTCATTGTCTATGCTCTCGCGCTCGGGACAGGCGGCACGCTCTTGCTCGCCTCTTTGCTGCTTGGGTCGAAGACGCACGGGGCCGATGACATCGAGAGCTCCGGGGCCGATTTCGATGCTGATGCCGACGTCGATGCATACGCCGGCGCCGATGTGCATGCCGGCGCTGATGTGCATGCCGGCGCTGATGTGCATGCCGGCGCTGATGCGCATGCCGGCGCTGATGCGCATGCCAGCGCCGACGGACATGCGAGCATGAACGCTCTGAGCCACGCTCAAACGGCTGTTGTACGCGGCGGCGATGTGCCTCCTCACTTTGGCGTCATCGCCTTCTGGCCGATCGGTTCGCTCCGGTTCTGGACGTTCTTCACGACGTTTTTCGGACTGAGTGGCCTCGCGCTTTCGTTCGCCGGAGAGCAGTTGGGCGTTGTCGGAGACGCTCTTCTCTCGATTCTTGTTGGCTATGGCTCAGGCGTCTCCGCGTTGAGCATCGGCCAGTTCTTGCGGCGCCGAGTCACGCATTCGAATGTGGCTGAAGAGGATTATGTTGGTGAGATCGCGCAGGTTCAGCTCCCGATCCGACGGGGTCATATCGGGAAGGTTCGATGCCAGGTCAAGGGCCGTACGGTGGAACTCATCGCGGAAACCGACGAGGAAGATGTGGTTTTTGACCCGAAGCAGGAGGTCATGATCTACGAAATCACGCGGGATGGGCGTGCACGTGTAACAGCGGTCGGCGACGCGAGTGGCGCAATGAGCCGGGGGTTGGTGCGTCGTTCCCCCGAGAAGAGGACATAGGCCCTTCCTCGTACCTCGGACATTGGACGCCCAAGGATAGTCAGACGGACTACGGACTACGGACTACGGACTACGCACGACGTGACGCGTGCGGAAGGAGAGACTTCCATGATGGAGTTGGCAACAGAATTCACACTCTATGATCAGAGCAGCGTGCTCGCGAGCATTCTGCCTACGTTCTTACTTGCCGTTGTTGGTTCGATTGCTGCGCTTGCCCTGTTTCTTTGGTTTGTTCGCCGATTTCTCTACGTGTGCCGTCCCAGCGAGATCTTGATTTTCTCAGGGCGCGCTCAGACGCTTCCCGACGGTCGAAGAGTTGGCTATGGCGTCGTGGCGGCGGGGCGTTCTTTTCGCCGGCCCTTCGTAGAGCGTGTCCATTCAATGGATATCTCGCTCATCTCGGTTCCAATGGCTGTTCACGGCGCCTATTCGGAAGGCGGAATTCCGTTGTCGGTCAATGCGATCGCGAACGTGAAAGTATCCACGAACCCGAAGATGGTCGGAAACGCGATCGAGCGCTTCTTGGGCCGAGACCGGCAAGAGATCGCGCGGGTCGCGAAAGAAACACTGGAGGGACATCTTCGCGGCGTTCTCGCGACGCTGACACCCGAGGAGGTCAACCAGGATCGCCTCAAGTTCGCCAATCGCTTGAAGGAAGAAGTGGAGGACGATCTCGGCAAGCTCGGGCTACAGCTCGACACCCTCAAGATCCAGCACGTATCCGACGAGCGCAACTACCTCGAGAGTATCGGGCGGAAACGAATCGCGGAAATTCTGCGTGACGCCGAGGTCGCCGAGTCGGATGCGCTTCGAGCCGCCGAAGAAGCCGAGGCGGCGGCACGGGCCCGCGGTGCGGTGGCGAAGTCGAATGCCTCCGCCTCGATTCAAGCGAAAGAGAACGAACTTCGTCAGATTACGGCGGAGCTCGAAGCGGAAGCGAAAAGCGAAGAAGAACGAACCACGGCCGCGGCCGAAGAGGCGAGAGCACAGGCTGAACAAGAGCTTCAGGGCCTGCGCGCTGAAGTCGAACAGCTCCGCCTTTCGGCCGACGTCACGATCCCAGCTCAAATCGACCGACAGGTCCAAGAACTCATTGCTGCGGGTCAAGCCGCCACCATCAGTGCCAATGGTGCCGCTCAGGCAAAGGCGCTGGGCTCGATCGCTGAGGCGTGGGCCTCGACCGGCGGCAAGGCGATGGAGATGTACGTCCTGCAGCACCTCGACGACATCGTGGGTCAAGTGAGTCGCGCGGCGTCGCGAATCAAGGTGGGAGAAGTGAATCTCATCGATGGTGGTGATGGAAAGACGTTGCCCGCCTTCGTCGCATCCTACCCGGCGACTATGGGCGCACTTTTTGCGCAGATTTCGAGCACCATCGGTGTCGATCTGGTCGGGCTCTTGGGGGGACCAAGGACCCACGCCCAACGAGGGCTCGGCGGGTTCACCGATGACGACACGAACGAGCCGCAGAGCGAACAATACGCGGATGCAGATACCGCTGGTTACGCACCGGCCGAGGAGAGAGGACCAGGAGTATGACTCAGCTCATCATTGTTTCAGTCTGTTTGATTCTGGCCGTCCTGGGCGGCATCGCCGTCTATGTTCGACTGCTCGAGGTTTGCCCCCCAAATCAGGTGCTCATCTTCTACGGCGACCGACGAAGAGTCGGCGCCCGCGAGTTCGGCTATCGGGTGTTGCAGGGCGGAAGCGCACTTCGGAAGCCCTTGTTCGAGCGCGTTGCGCGGATGGATCTGACGAACATGATCATCGAGATCCGCGTGGCGGGCGCTTACTCGAAGGGCGGCATCCCGCTCAACGTCGAGGGTGTAGCGAACGTCAAGGTGGCTTCTGTGGAGCCGATCATCGCGAACGCCATCGAGCGATTCCTCGATCGGGACCGAGAGGACATCATGCGTATCGCCCGGGAAACACTTGAAGGTAACTTGAGAGGTGTTTTGGCCACCTTGACGCCCGAGGAGGTCAATCAAGACCGAGTCAAATTCGCCGAGAGCCTGCTCCACGAAGCGGACTATGACCTTCGAGCGCTTGGTCTCGAGTTGGACACGTTGAAGATTCAAACCGTCTCCGACGAGAAAGGCTACCTCGACTCGCTTGGTCGGAAGCAAAGCGCCGACCTGGTCATGCGGTCGAGGATCGCCGAAGCCGACAACCACGCGACGGCCCAGGAGCGATCGGCCGAGAATCTCCAGAATCAGAGCATTGCGCGCGTCAATGCGAACATCGAGCAAGTGCGCGCCGAGGCGCGCCGCCGAATCATCGACGCGCGAACCCGGCGAAGCGCGCTGGTGGCCGAGCAGAAGTCCGCCGTCACTTCTGCCGTCGCGCGGGCCCACGCCGAAATGAAGGTCCAGGAGGCGAGACAGACCCAGGTCAAGCTCAAGCTCTTGGCCGACAAGGTGAGGCCGGCGGAGGCGCAGAAGGAAAAGATGGAGGCCGAAGCTCGAGGTACGGCTTCGCTGGTGATCGAGGAAGGCAAGGCGGCCGCCGAGGCGCTTCGCGCTTTGAGCAGCATGTGGGCTCAGTCGGGAGAGGACGCCCGGCAGATCCTTGTTGCGCAGAAGCTGAATGCACTGATCGCGCAGCTCATGAGCACCGTGGGCGACATAGGCATCGACAAGGTGACGGTCATTGATCGCAGTCTTGCGGGTTCCGGCGATGGCCTGGCGTCCCGTGCAGCGATCTTGTCCGAGCAGCTCAAGCATACGCTGGGCATCGACGTGCCTCGCCTTCTTGCCCAATGGACACCTGATGCGCCCAAGTTGACGGGGGCGGGTGCGGGCCGGGGCACGGCGGAGGCAGATCCTACCGGTAGGGTCCGAAGTCACCGGACATGAGGAAGTCAGGCAGGAAGCGCGTCACAGACCCGCGGCGGGCATAGTAGGCGAACGTTGGCGATGAATAAGGACAAGCCAGGAAGAGCCGCTAGGAAGAGCCGCTAGGAAGAGCTGCTAGGAAGAGCTGCTAGGAAGGGCTGCTAGGAAGAGCTGCTAGGAAGAGCTGCTAGGAAGAGCTGCTAGGAAGAGCTGCTAGGAAGCGTCTCGGCGGCTTCGGCCTTCAAATCCTGCGTGACATCTTCGCCAATCCGCATCGCGTAGAAGGTCCGCCAGATGAAGACCAGCGCGATACCGAAGGCCACCGCGGCCAAGACGTGGCGAATGTCGTGGCTCATCTCGATCGCGAGCTCCGCGGCCAAGAGACCGAAGAGCGTGGTGAACTTGATGGCCGGGTTCATGGCGACCGACGAGGTGTCCTTGAATGGGTCGCCGACCGTGTCCCCGACGACGCATGCGTCGTGGAGTTCGGTGCCCTTTTGCTTGAGATCGGTCTCCACGACCTTCTTCGCATTGTCCCAGGCGCCGCCGGCGTTGGCCATGAAGATGGCCTGGAAGAGGCCTACGAGTGCGATGGAGACCAGATAGCCGATGAAGAAGAATTCGTCGAAGAAGGCGAAGGCCATCGTGACGAAGAACATCGCCAAAAAGATGTTGAACATGCCCTTCTGAGCGTACTGAGTGCAGATCGCGACGACGCGCTTCGAGTCGTCGACGCTCGCGCGTTTTACGCCCGGATCGAGGCGGATGTTGTCCTTGATGAACTCTACTGCACGGTAGGCGCCGGTCACGACGGCCTGCGTCGTTGCGCCGGTGAACCAATAAATGATCGCGCCCCCCATCATGACGCCCACCACGAACATCGGGTTCAGCATCGACAACCCGGTGAGGACGATTGTCTTGCCGGCTGCCATATCCTTGATCCCGTTGATGGTCGGCGCGTGGTGTTCCATGAGCGTGAGGATGATCGAGAAGATCAAAGTCGTGGCCCCGACGACGGCCGTCCCGATCAGAACCGGTTTGGCGGTGGCTTTGAACGTATTTCCAGCACCATCTGCCTCTTCGAGCGCGAGCTTCGCCTGCTCGAAGCGAGGCTCGAAGCCGAAGTCTCTTCGGATCTCGGGGTGGGGGACGTCCTCGATGAGTGACAGCTCATAGACCGACTGTGCGTTGTCCGTGACCGGACCGTACGAGTCGACCGCAATCGTGACCGGACCCATACCCAAGAAACCGAAAGCGACCAACCCAAACGAGAAGATGGCCGGATAGGCGATGATCAGATCGACGTTCATCCCCGAGACGAAGTAGGCACCGCCCATCAGCGCAACCATCAGCGTGGTCAGCCAGAAGACGCTGAAATTGCCCGCCGTGAGACCGGAGAGGATGTTGAGCGATGCACCACCCTTTTGTGAGGCCATCAAGACCTCTCGTACATGGCCCGCGCTCGTCGAAGTGAAGACCTTGACCGCCTCGGGAACGACCGCGCCCGCGAGTGTCCCGCATGAGATGATCGTGGCCAGCTTCCACCAGAGCGTTCGGTCGCCGAGCATCTCAGGTATGATCGCATAGGATGCCGCATACGTCGCCGCGATCGATACGAGCGAGGTCAGCCAGACCAGCATAGTGAGCGGATGCTCGAAGTTGAAGTGGCTCACGTCTCTATAGCGACGGGCGAACAAGAGATGGTTGAGCCAGTAGGACGTGATCGATGTCGCGATCATCATCACGCGCATCAAGAACATCCAGGTGAGGAGCTGAATCTGAACGACGGCGGCTGCGGCCGGGTCGGGCACGGCGATGGGTACACCTGCCATGATGAAGAGAATGAGCGCGACGCCCGTGACGCCGTAGGTTTCGAAGCCATCGGCCGTTGGTCCGACCGAATCGCCCGCGTTGTCACCGGTGCAGTCCGCGATGACGCCCGGATTGCGCGCGTCGTCTTCTTTGATCTTGAGGACGATCTTCATGAGATCTGAACCGATGTCGGCGATCTTCGTAAAGATGCCGCCGGCGATACGTAGCGCGGCCGCGCCAAGCGACTCACCGATCGCGAAACCTACGAAGCATGGCCCGGCGATCGACGGGAGGAACAGCATGATCGAGAGCATCATGACGAGCTCGACACAGATAAGGAGCGTGCCGATGCTCATGCCTGCCTTGAGCGGAATGTCGTAGCAGGGATACGGCTTCCCGCGCAGGGCTGCGAACGCGGTTCTCGAATTCGCGAAGGTGTTGATGCGGATGCCGAACCAAGCGACGGATACGCTTCCGGCGATTCCTATGAGGCTAAAGAGCAGTATGAGCGCGACCTGGCCAATCGGAAGACCCTTCAAGTAGCCAAAGTAGAAGACGACCACAGCGCCGATGAATGTCTCGAGGATCAAGATGAACTTGGCCTGGGTCAGAAGATAGGTCTTGCATGTCTCGTAGATGAGCTCCGAGATCTCGAGCATCGCCTTGTGCACCGGCAATTGCCGAACGTGGCGGTACATTCCGAGGCCGAACAACATGCCAAGAACACACACGCCCATGCCGAGTGTGAGCAGAAGGCGCGCGGATGTGCCGAGAATGTGCAGTTGGTCGAGGTCAGGAATACGAAGATTGACTTCGCCTGCCTGCGCCTCGAAGGCGTAGCCGAGGAAGATGGCCACTGCGATGAGGCTTGCTGTGATCGGGCCAAAGATCCGTTGTAAACCTGGGTGAGTCGTGCGGCGCCCGTGGGCGCCGCGAATGCTTGGTAGCTTTGTGTCCATGTGGGTCTCCTTCAAACCTCGCGAACCATACACCAACGTAACAGGAACGCCATCGATGTGGTCGGGTTTGAAGTTAGGGGCATTTTCACAACAATTCGGATCGGAGGTCGCCGGTCGGGGCCGGCTGGGTCGTGTCGAATCGACATGAAGCGACGCGCCTACATGGTTCGCTTCGGAAGCGACGTGCTGGGCACCCGTCGCAACGCCGCGGCTGACGCCGACGCTGACGCTGACGCTGACGCTGACGCTGACGCCGACGCCGACGCTGACGCCGACGCGGACGCTGACGCTGACCCTGACGAAAAGCGCGGTGACGCATGGTTGATGGCGGTGCGCGTCGCGTGGCTCGGGGCGGAGACATAAGTCCCGCACTCTTCGACGGGCGGATCTGCGAGACGAACGCAACGCCCGACGTAGCACCGACGATAAGTTTCTCCGCACACGGATAGAGCCTCAAAGATGAAGGACACACCTCGGTCTTGACATCGAGGCGTCCGACAGATTGGGGGCTCTAGGTGTCAGGAGGAGACGACCTATGTCAGGTTTTGGAGTGACGCTTCCCGGAGTGGGAAGCATTGGCGATACTCGTTATGAGCGTGGCCTCGAAGTCCGCACGCCGATCGGCGGCGTTGGCGTTGGGCACGACAGCGATACGGGCACCACGGGCGCATACACACGGGTTGGCCCCCGTGCGGCCCACGTGGGTGCGCATGTCGCGGCCGATCGCGATACCTTCGATGCGGGCGTGCGTGCGCGGACCCCGATCGTTGGTGCGGGCGGAAGGGCGACCTTCGCTCCGGCTGGTGCTCGGATCGGCGCTGGCGTAAGCACGCCGATTGGGCGCGCCGGTGGTAGCGTGCGGGTGACGGAAGACAGCGTGCGCGTCGGTGGAGGTGCGGTCGTGGAGATTCCGGCCGGTGCTCCGCCGCTCAGCGAGAGCGGCTTCAACGACCGCTAGGTTGGTCGCGTGCTCCAGCGATGGCGCGCCGAGAATCGGGGTTCGCGAGATCGCTGAGAGCGGGCCGCAGAGATAGAGATGAGACGTTTGTCCTCCGGCATCCCATCCCCGGGGGACAAACACATTCAGGAAGCCGTCGGGGGCGTTCGGAAGAGGTAGCGGTCTAGATGCCTCCGGGCGTCGGCACCGAGATTCGTGGGTAGCTCGTCGCGTTGCGAGGAGGTACGAGCCATCTCGTCTGCAAAATCGATCAACCAGAGCGTGTCTTCCGTGATGGCGTGTGCCTTCGACGAAGCGCGTCGCGTCTTCGAAGGCCGACCGAGCGTTTCGAGGAACCATGTCTCGAAGGCGTTCCAGGTCGAATCGTCGTCGGAAGCGCCTCCGAGCCGCTCACACCAGAGCTCCAGCGTCACCGAGACGCAGCATGCGTGAACGATGAAGGCTTCTCGCGTAGAATGCGCAAGGGCAGAGAGCTCCGTCTCTTGTCCGGTCGATGTGAGGAGCTGACGCAGACCGGCGAAGATCTTGCGCACGGAATCGTTCGGATTGACGCGCACCGTCCTGGGGGCTGACGCGCGGAGCGCTTCGATGAGCTGTGGAACCCTCCGGCAAGAAGGGCTCATTTTGAGCACGGATCCCAGATGCTGAACTCTCGCTTTGGTCTCGTCCATGTCCGCTCGCAAGGCACCAGGAGGTCGTAAGGTTTGCGAGGCATGTGAGGCATGTGAGGCATGTGAGGCCAGGACGGGCGCTACGAGCGTCGTTCGTCCTCCGCGGATCGGGGTTGGCACTTTGTGTCGTCCTTCCTTGTGATCGGTCGAGCTCCCGCACATCGCGCCATGGGCAAGCGTAAGCGATGTGGTACACGGCCGAAGCAATATGATTGCAGGGAGGTCGTCCTTATCGCATTCGAGCCTCTTTGCGCGGCTAAGTTTGTACGTCGTCCAGCCCAGTCGACACCGCGCGAACGGTCCACCGGACGTCACGCTTCAAAAGTGCCCCCGAAAGACCATTGTGCGGGGCGTGCACGAATGCGATGGCGGGCTCATGCCTCGTCCCGAAGATTGGATCCGCGTCCTTGATCTCGCACCGCATCCGGAGGGGGGCTACTATCGTGAAACCCATCGTGCCGCCGATCGATTTTCGGGCGAAGCGCTGGCGGAGCGATTTCAAGGATCGATTCAGGGATCAAGAGCGTGTTCAACGGCGATTTATTACTTGCTCGTGGATCCGCAGATCTCGCGGCTCCACCGGATCGCACAGGACGAGGTGTGGCACTTCTACGCCGGCGACGGGCTCCTGGTGCCGTATTTTGCGCCCGATGGGACGTCGTCGGTCCTTCGCCTCGGCACCGACTTGGATCGCGGCGAGACGCCGCAAGGTGTCGTGCCGGCCGGGTGTTGGTTTGGGGCCATGCTCCCGCGCCCAGGAACGTATGCGCTCGTTGGGTGCACCGTGGCTCCGGGCTTCGAGTTCTCCGACCTCGAGTTTGGCCGGCGCGCGCTGCTCACCGCTCGGTTCCCACAGCACCGTTCGCTTATTGAGCGCTTGACGTATCCTGATTGACGGGCCCTTCCAAAGCCGTCTTCGCTGGCGGATACTCTTCCATGGTGACCGACGTACGCGCGCTGTCGGCCGTCGTGAAGGAATTTCTCCTGCACGGGCATGCCCATGAAGAACCCCTCGTCTTTGCGCCTGAAGGCGCGGAGGCCGTGGCGGAGGCGATCGACCTCACCTTTCGAAACGCCGAGGACCCAACGGCCTCGATCGAGGCACTCATTGACCTCGCAGCGGTTCTCGAGTTCGAGGAGCAGTCGCCCACGGCGGCGGGCGTAATCTTGGATGCTCTCGTGCGCCACCCGCAGGCGGCCGCGGTCGTTGAACGACTTCAGCGGCTCGCGCAGGAGGAAACCGAGGCGACGAAAGACGGGGACGCACCGGACGACTGGGTCCGCGCCCGAGAGTCGGTTCCGGGCGGGGCCAAGAAGCTCGCGCCACGCGTGGGGGAAGCGCCGCCCCCGGGATCCGTGAGGCTGTCGACGACGATCAATCCAGGAGGCGGGCGGGGCCGACCGCCCCTGACTGTGCCCGCCCGCCCGGCGGAACGCGGCCGGCGACCGCGAAGGGGAAGGGCGCTCAAGGAAGAGTGAGACCAGGGCGGTGTCGGGTCTTTCGCGTCTGTCGGGTCGTTCGGGTCGTTCGGGTCGTTCGGGTCGTTCGGGTCTGTCGGGTCGTTCGGGTCTGTCGGGTCGTTCGGGTCTGTCGGGTCGTTCTGTCACCCTGGTGGGCGATGGGGTCGAAATGCCGACTCGACTGGCACCGAGAGGCAAGTCGGCGACGGGGCCATCGTCTGGATCGAACCGTGCACATGGAGAACTTGAATGACCTCGTCGGTGCAGGCGTCTGGCGCGGTGACCGCTGATTTTAGAACGTTGGGGCCCATGTTGCAGGCCTTCTGCGCGCGTGTCCTCCAATTCGCCGTGATGAGCTTCATTCTCTCGAAGCTTCTCGAGCGCATGTTGCAACGCACGGGTAGGTTGGGCGACGCCGAGAAGGAGAGTCTTGATCGTACACCCTCGTCCGCGGATCGAGCGAATCTCTTGCAGCGTCTTTGCGGCGCAACGTCGGGACGAGCGGCGAGTGCGGGTGGTACCGATGCTCGACGCGGTGACTGCGCGGGCGCCAGCCTTGCCGCGGGCGTCGGAGGTGGGAACCGATCGCTCGCATATGCGATGGAACGGGCGCGAGCTCTGGGGCTACGGATAACTTCGACGACCGGTGGGAAGCACGCGCCCAACTCGTATCACTATAAGGGACGGGCCATCGATGTGGCGGGCAGCCCCGCGGCGATGGGTCAGTTCTACCGAGAGATGGCTGCGCTCTCCCCGACCGAGCTCTTCTACGACCCGCTCGGCGGCATCAAGCACGGGCGACTGATCGGCGCGATCGGTGGCCATCGGGACCACGTTCACCTGGCCATCTAGCCGATCGCTTCGTCGTGAGCTCTCGGTTTCTTCGGTCGAGCGTCGCGCCCTCGTGCGTTGGGCGGTTCGGTGATCTCCGCGGTCTTCGTGGTCTCCGCGTCTCAGTGGTCTCAGTGGTCTCAGTGGTCTCAGTGGTCTCAGTGGTCTCAGTGGTCTCAGTGGTCTCAGTGGTCTCAGTGGTCTCAGTGGTCTCAGTGGTCTCAGTGGTCTCAGTGGTCTCAGTGGTCTCAGTGGAGCTTGTCCGGAGGTTCTGATAGATCTCGTGCGTTTGAAGACTCTGGATCACGTTCTTGATGTCCTGGCCCGCGACACGGCGACCATTGGAGGCGCGGGAACGGTGGCGGCTGTTCTACTTCTCCTGGCACTGCGCGTGTTGTTGCCTCCTGATGAGCGCGCCCGCCTGAAGAAGCCGCTCCGACTTTTCGTCGTCCACTTGGTCTTCGGCGTTCTCGCCCTGATCTTTCCCGCGCATTGGGTCGCCTACAAGCCCGCAAGTCTACTTTCGTTGCTTCTCCTCTTGGCGTCGATTGGGCAGAGCATCCTCGCCCTAACGATGCACTCGTATCTCTCTCGCGGTTTTGTGCGTCGCGCGCCTCGGATCATCCAGGACATTGGGCAGACCATCGTCTACATCGTTGCGGCGCTGGCGACTTTGCGCGCCGCGGGGATGGAACCGGGATCGCTCCTGACGACGTCCGCGCTCCTGACGGCGGTCCTCGGTCTCTCGCTTCAGGATACGTTGGGCAATGTGTTCGCTGGTCTTTCGATCCAGGCCGAGCAGCCGTTTGCGGTCGGAGATTGGATTCAGCTCGAAGACGACGAGCGCGGCGCCGGACGAGTCGTCGAAGTCAACTGGCGGGCGACGAAGCTCGTCACGCATGATGCGGTCGAACTCATCATTCCAAACGCCACGCTCGCCAAGGCGACGATCCGAAACCACAGTCGCCCAACCCGGTCATCTCGAAGAACGGTTCTGGTCTCGGGACCCTATGCTGCGCCTCCGGATCGGGTCCGACAGGTGTTGATGGAAGCGGTCGATGGTGCGCCAGGCCTGGCCAAGACGCCGCCGCCGGTCGTGTTGACGCGCGATTTCGCGGACAGCGGCATCACGTATGCCTGTCGCTTCTGGGTCGAAGACTTCGACCGCCGGTATGAGATCGAAGGCGCACTTCGCGACCGAATCTGGTACGCCTTCAATCGCGCCGGGATTGAGGTGCCGTTTCCAACGCGTTCGGTGTCGCTCACTGAGATTACGGCCGAGTCGGAGCACCGAAGTCGTGAAGAGGCCGTCCAAAGGCGACGCGCGGTTCTCGAGAATGTCGACTTCTTGCGCGCGCTTCCGGGGATGGCGCTTGATGACCTCGCGCGCCAGAGTGAGTTCCGCTTGTATGGTCGAGATGAGTTCATTGTCCGTCAGGGCGAACCTGGCGCCGACCTCTTTGTCATCGAGTCGGGCCAGGTTTCCGTGGTGTTCGAGGAGCAGGATCGAAGCTTGCTCGAGGTCTCTCGACTCGGGCCGGGGGCTTTCTTTGGCGAGATGTCCCTGGTGACGGGCGAAGCGAGAGGGGCGAGCGTTCGGGCTCTCCAGCCGACGAGTCTTATCGTCGTGACCAAGACTTCCATCGAGCCTATCCTCAAGGCCCACCCCACCTTGGCCGAGACCATCAGCGAGATCCTCGCCGCCCGAAAGGCTGCGATCGCCAGCTCCGTTACGAACCGCGGGCCCGCGTCGCCCACGTCCAAACCGGAGAGCACCGAGCTTCTCTCCCGCATTCGTCAGTTCTTCTCGCTGAAATCCTAGCCGCTGGTTCTCCGACCTGTCTGCGGTCCTCCTGCGACAGGTATCGATATGGCCTGTCTGCTTCGTCGCCAAAGCATCGCGTGGGTGACGATGTACTGATACTTTCGACGGTGCTCACGAATGACCAAGGGCACGTCATCGTTTCGAATCAGCTCGAAGCCTTCATTCGAAAGGAAACGCTCGAGGGTCGACGCGCTTTGGATCGCATGTCCGTCGCGCTCATAGCCTCCGAGCCATCGCTCCGGAATTGTGAAGGTTTCGAGCCAGCTATAGGGTGAGAAGAGCGCGAGGAGTCCGCCCGGCTTGACGAGAGCCTGCGGGCCGCTCAGTCGTCGGAGGAGAGCCATTGGATTCGGAAGTCGACAGAGGAGATTGGCAAGCAGCACAGCGTCGAAATCGCCGAGCTCGGCGGGCAGTGCGCAGGCATCGGCTTGCTGAAAACGGACACGTTCCCGATCGATCGCTGGATCGATCGCGGCGTTCACGCGACGTCCGAGTGTGCCTTCGTCTTTGCGGAAGTAGCTCCGCTCGCCGCGATGTCGTAGCGTATCGGCGGCCTCGATGAACGCGCGGCTGAGGTCGACGCCTAGGACATGCTCATAGGCGCGTGCGAGCTCGAAGCTGGCGCGTCCGACGGCGCAACCGATGTCGAGCGCCCTCTCGGTGGAAGCGCCGGTTGTCTCCGCCGCCTCGAGCAGCCACTTTGCGCACCGGACCGGGAAGTCGGTGACATCGGTCGGACCGAAGGACCAAGGCATCTGGTCCTCGGATTCTCCGTAGTGGAGCAGCATGTACTCGTTCAGGACCTCGGGATCTTCGTAGACGTCGCCCGAACCGATCTGTGTTCCTTCGGGTTGGGTGGAGACCGAGCTGACGACGCATCGGAAACCGGCGTGTTGAAAGAAGTGCGGCCGGAAATGAAAGCGCGCGAAGACGCTTGCTTCGTCGCCGGTCGATATCCAGGACCCACCGGCGATCATCTGGTGCGCGCCGTCGAAACACGGTGTGCTGAAGTCATCATAGAAAGGATGAACCGCGAAGCCCGGAAGCGGATTGAATGGGTCTTCGAGCCACTGCCAGACGTTCCCGAACACGTCGAAGAAGCCGGCTCCTGTGGCCTGGCCGGCCGTGACTGGGGTCGCAGAGCCGCATCCCAAGTTCAGGTTGAGGCCCAACGATTTCTTGAGCGCCGCACCCTCGAACTGCATGACGGGGTCGCTGTGCGCGCCGGAAGAACGCAGTGCGTGGTGTTCAGCTTCCGTAAGGAGGCGATGTGGCGTCCCTGTGCGCTCGCTCTTCCAGGCACAGTAGGCCTTCGCTTCGTGGTAGTTGACCTCTACGGGCCAGTCCCACATGAGGTCGACGACCTCGAAGACGGTGCGCAGTCGGTATCGATTCAGTCCCGCGGGTCCGTCGGGCACCCAAAATGCTGGGTGCCTGGTGTTGCGGAACGTGCGCCAGCCCCAGCCCGTGTCGGACCAGTAGCGCCGTTCGCGATAGCCGCCGTCGGAGACGAACGCGTAGAACTCGCCATTGCTCACCAGGTATCGGTTGGCCGCGAACTCAGGAACGCTAACCGCCCGCTGACCGTACTCGTTGTCCCAGCCATACGACGGCCAGTCGGAGGGCTTGCCGATCTCTACGTCGCGCGCCCTTACGGGAAGCAGCTCGTTGGCTGGATAGTCGAGGGCCACTCTCGGGACGTCTCTCTTCGCGTTGTCGTTCCTCTTCGCGTTGTCGTTCGGATCCGGCTCCCGCTCCGGCTCCGGCTCCGGATCCCGCTCCGGATCTCTCTCGCGATTCTTCTCTCGGTCTCGGATTGCATCCTTGTTTGCGTTGTTGCGGGTGACCGAAGCGTCGAGCCGAGGCCACGCGTTGGGCGTTTGGACGAGCGCGAGCGGAAGCTCTCGGATGAGCACGGACGACGTTTCGAGGTGGATACGCTCATGTTCAAAGCCCATGAAGAGCGCCCACAGCGGACCGGCCGGCGTGATCGGAGGATGTCCGTCTGCGAGCCCGGGATGGTTGTCAATGATGGCGCGGACGATGGCGTATGTCTCGCGTCGGTAGGCGATCACGTCCTGGATGCTCGGCCAGGACATTTCGTTCTTCGACATGTCGTCCCAACGCATCTCGTCGACGCCGGTCTCGAAGATTTGCTCGAAGTGCGCATTGACGGGATGGCTTAGGAGCCCGGCGACGCGAAGCTTGTTGATGTAGAGCGCGGGAGGGTGCCCGTAATAAAAGATCATGGGGTGCCGGAGTTGATGGTAGGGCGGGCGGTAGAATGCCTCCTCGCCGCGAAGCCCCGCGAACAGCAGCTCGGTCAAGGTCCAGCCATTGTCGAAGTAATCTCTCACCTGGGCTCGACTTGCCGTCGCGAGGTTGATCAGGGGCAGCGAGGTGAGCGTTCCATCTGGCTGAAGCCCGGGGGCATGGTGCGGAGCGCACCCCGTCCACCACCAATCAGGTCGCGCGCCCTCGAGCTGTCGTTCTGGGTCGCCCCGAAGGTTGTTGCGCCACGATGCGCTCACGGATGGGCCTCCACTCGAGGGCACGTGTCGGATGGTCATGGCTCTCCCAGTAGTGGGAAGGCATGCGATAGTCAGCCCAAAACGCCAAAGCTTGGGACTTGTCCGGTCATCGCGTGCTCAAAAGCCGAGTAGTTACACGCCATGCAACCTCCCTCCAGTCGGTCGCGCATGGCGGCCCACATCAGAAGAAAGATGATCCCAAGCGGAATTGCGTGTTTGTCGAGGCGCCGCAGGTCCCACTTGAGGACCGCAGCCATCCCGCTGAAATAGAGTTGATGGGGTCATCAAAGGCACCGTGCGACGGCCTACTGAAACGCAAAGGCTGCGATCCACGGTGTCACGCCCGGGGACGCGCGGCAGAAATGGTCCGAGATCAGGTGCGGAATGAGGCCATGTAGCCGTCGTCCTCGACCGTCGATGCCGCATTGGTCGGCCAGAGAGGGGAAAACGTGTCGATCATGACGGCGAGCTCCGTTGTTTGCGAGGTGCCGATGGAGCGCTCGTAGGCCCCGGGGTGTGGACCGTGCGGGATCCCGCTCGGGTGGTGAGAGATACTTCCCGGTCCCACGCCACGGCGAGAGGTGAAATGGCCGTCGCAGTAGAAGATGAATTCGTCACACGACGGAGACGAGTGCGGATAGGGACACGGGATAGCCTCTGGATGGAAGTCGACCGGCCGGGGTACGAAGCTGCAAACGAGCGCGCCTCGCGCGCCAAACGTTCCGTGCCACGTTGGCGGCAGGTGTACGAGGCCTACGCGAGGCTGGAACGCCAGGATTGGGAAAGCCCAGGGGTAGACGGTCCCGTCCCATCCGACGACGTCGAGCGGTGAGTTTGCCAGCTCGAACCCATGCCAAGCTTCGTGCCGCTTGACGATGAGTGCTCGAATGCCTTCGTCGACCGGCCCGCCAAACGATGGGCGTCGAAAATCACGATGGCTGTAGGGCGCGTCCATCCTCAGCTGTCCTACGGCGTTTCTCCATTGTGAGAGCAGGTGCAGATCCTGGAGCTCCATCCAAAGCCAGTACTGGTCGGGCGCTGACGAAGGGATGAATCGGTGGACCATGGACCGTGGAATCATCACGTAGTCGCCTTCGCGAAACTCGAGCGTTCCGCATGGGCTTACGACCGACCCTCCACCCCGGTGGATGTAGAGCAACTCGTCGGCGTCGCCGTTCGCCACGTAGATAGGATCCGGCGCATCGGGAAAGACGACGCCCAACGTGACCTCGTCATTGCTCAGGAGCGCCACGCGATTGTCGAGCTGCGAACCGGGACTTCGAGCGAGATCTTGGGATCGGTAGTGCCGCTTTCTTAGGCCCTGCCCGGGACCACCGACCGAACGCGCCTTTGGCGTCCACCCGTGCTTGAGCCCGAGATCGGGCAACGGGACGTGCGTGTGCGGTCGATCGACGTGGTAGAAAATCGTGTAGGGACCATCGAAACCGTCGCGGGTGAAGCACTCCTCGTGAAGGAGCGCGCCCCGTCCGTCGCGCAGAGCGATGTGGTGTTTGGTGGCAACGGTGCCGGCGACCATGCGATCCAACATCAGCGATCGCCTTCTGTTTGCTGCTGGCGCTCGATGCTCTCGAAGAGCGCCCGGAAGTTCCCGGCGCCGAAACCGCGATCGCCCTTGCGCTGGATGATCTCGTAGAAGAACGGACCCGCGCGATCGTCGCCGTAGAGTCCAGAGGATTCGCGCAAAAAGATCTGAAGAAGATAGGCGTGGTGGTGATCGCCGTCGACCAAGATCTCAAGCTCCCGAAGAAGCTCGATGTCTTCATCGATCGCGTCGATCCCGCTCTTCGCGATGCGCTCAGGGAGCATGTCGTAGTACGTGCCTGGCGTAGGCATGAAAGCGACCGAGCGTGCTCGAAGTCCGCGCACCGCGGTGATGATGTCGGTCACCGTCAACGCGGCATGCTGCACGCCATCACCGTGGAGCTCCTCGTTGAAGACGTTGATCTGCGATGCCTTGAAGAACGGACGCTTTGGTTCGTTGTTGGCGAACTTGACCCCAGAGTTCGGGTCCCACATCACGCGCGACTTGAGTCCCGAGCCCGCTGCCTTGTCGGGGACGACATCACTCGTGTGGAATGCAACCTCCCACATGGGTTCGAAACCCATGACATGCTCGAGCCACAGCAGCGCCGGGCTCATGGTTTGGAAGTTCGACGTAATGTGATCGATCGTTTGAAAACCAAAGCAGTTCGCCTCGCTGGGCGACGACGCCCCTTTCGCGATCGCACCCGGGAAGAGCGCTCGGAAGCCCGAACGCTGCCGAAAACGAAATGTGCAGTCACCAAAGGGCGTGGTGATCGAGAACTGACGCAATGTCCCGCCGTCGTCCTCATAGGTGGCAATGTCATCGATCGGCGTGCCGCCCCGCGCCTCGATCAGTCGAAACGTGTGCTCGATGTCTTCGACCTCGAACGTCAGCGTTCCGACGCCATCCGGGTGCCGACTCAGAAAGCGCGCCGCGCGCCCGCCCGACCCGAGAGGCGTCGAACACACGATCGCGATGCGTCCAGCCTCGAACGCGATCGACCGCTGTCGACCCGTCGCTTCGACCTCAGGCGATGAATGCCAAGTCTCGGCGAAGTCGAGGAGGTCGCAGTAGAAGCGGCGACTCCGTTCGAGATCGTGCACGTAGTAGTGAAGGCCTTCGAGTCGTTTGATGCCCAGGGGCTCCAGTTGCTTGCTCACGGTCCCCCCTTGTGGCGCATTCGAATCCCCGACGTCAAAAGGCGATTTCGTGATCGCGCGACCGCAGGACCGCGCGACCGCACGAACCAGGAGCGTGAGCGGAAGGGCTCCGGTTGTGCGCCACCGTGGCTCGCCGGGCCGCTCGCCGGGGCCGCTTGCCGGGATCGTTCGCGCCGGCGGTCTCGCTGCGAGTCCAGCTGCCTTTGCGTCTATGTGGGCCGGGCGTCGGGCTGCCGGTCGGGGTGCGCACGCGAAAAAGCCGGATGGGCGAGGCTGTGCGCTTCGATTTGAGCGAGTCGCGGCCATCGCTCGGTGTCGACGTCGACGCGCCGCGCTGCGTAGAGCTGAGGAATCAAACAGCAGTCCGCGAGCGTGAAAGTGTCGCCCACACAGTATTTGCCGTTGCGCTCGACATCGCTCAGGAGGGCGTCGAATGCGTTGAGTCCGCGCTCGATGAAGCCGGCGGCCCAGGCTTTGGGATCGCCGCCGAGCTCAAAGACCCGACGGGTCGTGCTCAAATTTTGGAGCGGCTGAATGCCTGAGTTCACGATCTCGACGAGCGCCCGCGTCTTGGCGCGCAGAAGCACATCACGCGGGAGAAGAGCCGAGCCCTCGCCGGATGAGCACCGCTCTTCGAGATACTCCAGAATCGCCACCGACTGCGGAATGCGTTGTGGCGCCGAGCCTTCTTCACCCTCAGTGACTTCGAGCAAAGGGACTTGAGCCATCGCGTTCTGAGCTCGGTAGGCCGCGCCAAGATGTTCGCCGCCGTCCGCCCCGATGAGGTTCACCGCGACGTATTCGTACGGGATTTTCTTGAGCTCGAGCGCGATCCGCACCCGATAGCTCGACGAGCTACGCCAGTAGTTGAAGAGGCGGAGCTTCATCGGCGTCCTCGCTCGACGCGTTGGATGATGCGTCCGAATGGACTCCAATCATCGGCGATGCGCGCTTCGATTTCGATCGAGTCTCCGAATCGCATGAACGGCGTCTTGGGCGCGCCCTCTTCGATGATCTCCAACATGCGGCGCTCGGCCAAGCAGGACACGCCGGCTTGGCGATCGCGGTTCGAGACGGTGCCGCTCCCAAGAATCGTGCCGGCCGCAAAGCGTCGGGTCTTCGTGATATGTGCGATCAACTCCGAGAAGGAAAAGTGCATCTCGGGACCGGTGTCGCAATCGCCGACCACGACACCATTGTACGTGGAGCGCATTTTCGCGAAGAGTCGCCCGCCTTCCCATGCCGGTCCGAGCGCGTCCGGCGTGACCGCGAACGGTGCGAATGCCGTGGCCGGCTTGCTTTGGAAGAAACCGAAGCTCTTTGCAAGCTCGGCCGGGATGAGATTCCGAAGGCTTACGTCGTTTGCGATCAACACGAGGCGAACGTACTTTCCGGCATCCGCCGCCAGGGTACCTTGCGGGACGTCATCGAGGATGACGGCGACCTCCGCTTCGAAGTCGCATCCCCAGTCTTCGTCCGCCAGCGTGATCGGATCGCGGGGTCCGAGGAGATCTGAAGACCCACCTTGATAGATGAGCGGATCTGTCTCGAGCGTCGGAGGTGGCTCTGCGCCGCGGGCTCGCCGTACGAGGAGGACGTGATTGAGGTAGGCGGAGCCGTCGACCCATTCGTACGCACGAGGAAGCGGTGCCGCCAGCCGCTCGTGAGGCACCGGGTCGCCCTTGGTCTCGCCCCGGTCCAGTTTTCTCCACATGGCCCGAAGCTGTGGCTCGCTCCGCGCCCAGTCGTCCAGTGCGGCCTGGAGGGTCGAGTAGGGCTCAGGGGCGGGTGCGCATACGTCGCCGCGGCGGGCGACGATCAGGAGTTGGCCATCGCGTCGGGCCGTTCGGAGGGTCGCGAGCTGCATCGCGCGAAAGTAGGCGTTTCGCGACTTCTGGGTCAACAGACCCAGATTCAAGGAACTCGGGCACGGGGTGGGGCGCTTGATCTGGACTCGAAGGTCTGGCCAGATGTCGCCCCGTGGCCGAAAACAATCCTTACGCAGCACCCACCACGCCGACGATGACCGATGCGCCGCCCGCGAGCTCGGGGACGGGCGATTTCGACATTGGCACGGCTTTTAGAGAAGGCTTCGACTGCATGAAGCGCAGCGTGGGTGTTTGGCTCGTGGGCGGCCTCCTGTTCGGCCTCACGGCTGTTCTCTCCGCGATCACGATCATCGGTTACTTCGTGATCGTGCCCGTGCTCGCGTGGGGCATGCTGAAGCTCATGTTCAACGTCTACGATGGCGGAGGCGAGCCCAAGGACGTCTTCTCCGGCTTTCAGCGTTTCGGCCAGGCGCTCGCGGGCATGCTCATCATCGCGCTGGCCAGCTTTGCCCTCGCGATTCCCGGCAGCATTCTCCAGGGGATCGGCGCACAAGCCGAGGCGCCCGCGTTGATGATGTTGGGATCGCTTCTCGTCTTCGCGCTCTCCTTCGGCGTAGGTCTTCGTTGGTACTTTGCGGCGTTTTATGTGGTCGACCATGGTCTGCCGGGCATCGAGGCGCTCAAGGCTTCTTGGGCCGCGACCCAAGGGCGCTTCTTCAAGATTCTCTTGTTTGCGTTGGCTTCGGTGCTCGTGACCATGGGCGGATACATTCTTTGTCTCGTCGGCGTGTTTCCTGCGATGGCGGTCGTCTATTTCGCTTGGGTTTCCGCGTTTCGACAGATGGCGGGCGGACCATCCTCTGCCCCTACACCTTCCGCGTATTGATTTCCTGTTGCGATGTCATGAGAGAGACAGACGGGCGTGGCCTTCGTCGATCTCAAGCGCAACCGTCTCATCTTGAAGCTCGTCATTGCGGGCCCGCCCGAGGTCGGAAAGTCGACCCGTCTTCAGCAGGTCGGTGAGTGCGGAAGCTTCCACGAGTTTGGCACGAGCTCGGCCGGGCGTTCTCGCATGTCGCGCCTTTCGCTCGAGCACCTGAAGGACGGGCGTCCCGCCGAGCTCGAGCTCTACGAGTGGCATGGCCCCGAGCGTGCCGATATCCGGGCGAAGGGCCTCTTCGTCGGACTCGACGGACTCGTGTACATGGCGGACGCGCGTGAAGACCGCTTCGTCGACACGTGCCGAACGTTCACGTTCCTCGAGGATCGGGCGGGCCGATCGAAGATCGCGCGCCTGCCTGGCCTGCTGGCACTCGGACGTACGGATGAGGGCGTGATGCGGCTCGAGTCCTTCGCTTCGAAGCTGAGCGGACCGGCGTGGACCCAGCGCGTGGAGGCGCCGATCGAAGAGGCGGCGCCCTTCGTCGACGCCCTTCGTTTGTACGGCGAAGTCGTTCTGGCTCGCACTCTGTAGGGCATGCGGGCGTCCCGTAGGGGCATGCGCGCGTCGTGCGTCTTCTCGCGGCGGGGCCCTTCCTCACGGCGCGAGTCGGTGGCCTAATCCCGGGCCATATGGGTGAAGTCTTTTGGAGGACGGTGTGCGCTTGCCTGCTCGCGCAGGGCATTGTCGTCGGATGCTCGTCTGGTGATGCCACAGTCGACGATTCGGCCATCATTGTCGGCAAGGTGGTCGATGCCGAGTCGCTGACGCCGCTCGTAGGCGCTCAGGTTCGCACCATGCCCGAAACGGTCGTCGCGACGACGAACGGCGACGGGGAGTACGTCATCGACGCGAATGCGAAGCTTGCGACGCGCTATCAGGTGTTGGCGAGGTACGAGGGCTACGAAGATCAGACCAAGATCATTACGACCGCCGTCAACCAAGAGAATCGGGTGGACTTTGCCCTCACGCTACAGCGCGTGTGTTCGCCGGGAACGCGGCGCTGTGGTGACGATGAACCCGAGCGCGTCGAGTTGTGTTCCACGCGTGGCGATGCGTGGTCGGTCGAAGAGACCTGCGCCGTTGGCCGTTCGTGTCAGGCGGCGAGCGCGACCTGCGTGACCGATCGAATGGTCACGGTGACGCGAACGGCCGAGGGTGCGGTCGTGAGCAGTCCGGCTGGCATCAACTGCCCGCCTTCGTGCGCCGGAGAGTTTCCGGACGCGACCTCGATCTCGCTGACGGCGGTGCCTTTTCAGATGTCGACATTCGCGGGTTGGTCGGGCGCTTGCGCGGGGTCGGGCACCGAACCTGTTTGTTCGCTTACTTTGGATGCCGACGTGGCGGTGGGCGCGGCCTTCGACGCGAACGCTTTTGAGCTGACCGTGCTGCGCAACGGTCAAGGACGCGTCGTGTCGGAACCGGCGGGCATCAACTGTGGAAGCACCTGCGCGGCGTTCTTCGACCGCGACAGCACGGTGACGCTGACGGCGACGCCGAATGCCGGCTCTGAGTTTGGTGCTTGGAGCGGCGATGCCAGCGGTTGCGGTGATACCGATCTGACCTGTTCGATTGTCATGAGCGAAGACCGTGCGGTCGGCGTTCGGTTCGACGGGATCTCTTATGCGCTCAGCGTGACCCGGCTCGGGAGTGGCACGGGCTCGGTCGTCTCGACGCCGAGCGGCATCAACTGTGGCGCCGACTGCACGGAGTCTTACGGACAGGGCGAAGACGTCACCCTCGTGGCGACGCCGAGCGCCGGGAGCACCTTCACCGCGTGGGGCGGTGACTGTGCGGGCACGGATCCGGGGAGCGACTGTGTCTTGAACATGAGTGAGGCGAAGGACGTGACCGCCGCGTTCGATGTCGAGCGCTATGCGGCCACGGTCTCGGTGACGGGCAGCGGAGTGGTCGCGTCGAACCCGGCTGGCATTAACTGTGGCTCTACTTGTAACGCCGAGTTTCTGGGCGGCGAGGACGTCGTGTTTACGGCGACGCCCGGTGCGCGCCAAGTCGTGGCCGCGTGGGGTGGTGCCTGTGCGTCTGCGGGGCGCGCGTCAACCTGTACGGTCTCGGTGACCCAGGCCTTCTCGGTGTCGGTGTCGTTCGCGCCCTTCTACGAATGGCCGCTCACCGCGGATGCGCGGTGTCTTCTGCTTCTTCATTTCGATCAAGCGCCGCCCTCGATCGCGAACGCGTGCGGTGGGGGTGTGGCCGCGACCAGCAGTGGTGGCTTTACGTCGGTGGCGAGTCGCACCGCGGGCCTTCTTCAGGCCTTCTCGGCCCCGGCGACCGGACCGGGTCACATCGAGACGGCGCGCCGGCTCTTGGCGCCGTCCGCGGCGACGATCGAGCTCACTATCCGACGGAGCGGGAATGGGATCGGCGGCACCCACGGCGTGCTCTATGGCGACAAGGATTCGACCGAGCCGGATGGGGCGGGCATCGAGATCTTTGTGGCGGATAACGGAGGTCTGACGGCGCAAACGTTCGATGGAGCGGGCGCGACGACGATCGTGTCGGCGCCGGCGGCGACGATCGCGGTCGGCACTTGGTATCAGGTCGCTGCGTCTTTGGATGGTGCGGCGTTCCGGCTGATGGTTGATGGGACTCAGGTGGCCTCGACACCAGGGCCGGTGGCATGGGTGGCCTCCTCGTCGACCGCATGGGTCGGCGCGAAGCGGGAAGGCCGAACGGGCGCAATCTTTGGGTTCAATGGCGTGATCGACGAGCTGCGGGTGAGCGACAGCGCGCGCTACTGAGCTTCGAATATTTCTGGGCTCAACGGCGGTCTCGGAATATGGTTCGGCCGTGTCAACCTACGAAAACATTCTGATTGGCTCCAAAGATGGCGTCGTTCGCATCACGATCAATCGCGCCGAGAAGCTCAATGCGCTCAATCGCGCGACGCTCACGGAGCTCGAAGCGGCCATCTTGGCGCTCGACCCCGAGGTTCGCCTTCTTGTTATTACGGGTGCTGGCGACAAGGCCTTCGTGGCGGGCGCTGACATCTCGGAGATGGCGGATCTTACGGCGGAACAGGGGGCTTCGTTTGCGCGCCTCGGGCACGAAGTGCTCGCGCGCCTCGAGAGCCTCGAAGTTCCCGTGATCGCCGCCGTGAATGGATATGCGCTCGGCGGCGGTTGTGAGCTCGCGCTGGCGGCCGATTTCATTATCGCGTCGGAGAAGGCGCGATTCGGGCAGCCGGAAGTTTCGCTCGGCGTGACGGCGGGGTTTGGTGGGACCGTGCGGCTCTCGCGTCGAATCGGTGATGCGCGGGCGCGGCAGCTCTTATTCACGGGCGAGATGATCAAGGCCGATGAGGCCTATCGGATCGGGCTCGCCAACGAGGTCGTGGCCGCCGGCGAACTCATGACGCGCGTCGATGCGATCGCGGCGAAGATCATGGAGAATGCTCCACGTGCCGTTTCCCTTTCGAAGCGCGCAACGCGGTTTGGCGAAGAGAGCGAGCTCGAAGCGGCCTGCGTTTTCGAGCAGCAGGTCTTTGGCCTCTGCTTTGCGACTCACGATCAGAAGGAAGGTATGCGCGCGTTTTTGGACAAGCGAAAGCCAAGCTGGATCGGTCGATGACGGCATAGCCGATCGCTCGGCTCGGCCGCGCTCTCATTCCGGGTGGCGTGTATGTCTGGGGACGTGTGTGCGCGCACACTCGATTCACGCTTGCGTTTGCTTGCGACGCACCCTAGAGGCTCGCCGATGAAGAAGACAGCTATCGCCCTGATGTTCGCAATGGCCTCGCTTTTCGCCATGACCGGTTGTGGCAGCAACGAATGTGAAGAACTCCGGGACAAGTTTCAGTCGTGCGCTGATGACAAGGGTCTGGACATCGAGTTCACCCTGACTGGCGAGTGTGGTTCGCAGGAGAAGGAGGCTGCCGACCGGTGCCTCAACACATTCGATGATGAGAACTGCGATTGTTCCAGCTGATCGTTCGTTCTTGGTCTTGCCGCGCACACTCGACTGTGTCTGTCTCTAGGCATGGATTTCGAGCTATCCGAGACGCAGCGGCAGGTCCGCGACATGACGCATCAGTTTGCGAAGGATGAGGTGCGCCCTCAGGCGGCCGCGCTCGACCGCGAAGCGCGTTTCCCGCGTGACCTCGTCCGTCGCATGTCTGAGCTCGGCTTGATGGGCATGATGGTGCCCGAGGCGTCGGGTGGCGCGGGGCTCGATGCGGTCAGCTATGCCATCGCGATGGAGAACGTCTCATGGGGCTGCGCCAGCACAGGCGTGATCATGAGTGTGAGCAACTCGCTGTATTGCGATCCTGTGCTCAAGCATGCGCGTCCCGCGCTCCACGACGGCTGGCTCGCGCCCTTTGCGCGAGGGGAGCGCCTCGGATGTTTCGGGCTCACCGAGCCGATGAGCGGGTCGGACGCGCAAAACATGGCGACGCGCGCCGAGAGGCGCGGCGATCGTTACGTCTTGCGTGGTCAGAAGAACTTCATCACCAACGGGCCGGAGGCCGATGCGATCGTCGTCTTTGCAAGCCATGGTGCAGGCATTGAGGCGGACGGGACTTCTGCGTTCATCGTGCCGCGTGACACGAAAGGCTACCTCGTCGAAGCGAGCGACAAGAAGCTCGGCATTCGAGGTGCCCACTCGTGCAGCATTGCCTTCGACGACTGCGAAGTTCCGGAGGAGATGCGCCTTTCGACCGAGGGTGCCGGCTTCAAGATCGCCATGCAGACGCTCGACGGCGGTCGCATCGGCGTCGCGGCGCAGGCTCTCGGGATCGCGCGCGCGGCCTACGAGGCGGCGCGTGACTGGGCGCTCGAGCGAAAGGCGTTCGGGAAGACGATTTCGGAGCACCAGGCGATCCAGTTCAAGCTCGCCGACATGGCCACCGAGATCGATGCGGCGCGCCTCTTGACGTGGCGTGCGGCCTTTTTGAAGGACAAAGGTCTTCGTCATAGTCGTGAGTCGGCGATGGCCAAGCTCTACGCCAGTGAGGTGGCGACGCGCGTCACCAAGGAGGCCATCCAGGTGTTCGGAGGCTATGGATATATTACGGAGTATCCCGTCGAGCGGCACTTCAGAGATGCCAAGATTTGCGAGATCTATGAGGGAACCTCTGAGATTCAGCGCATCGTCATTGCGGCGCAGGTCTTCAAGCAGGGCGTGACCGGCGCGCTTGGGTACTAAATGGGTGCGGTTCGAATAGGCCGATGACGCGCGACGAAACGGGCAAGTCGACGATTCTCGTGGTCGACGACGACGACGCTTTCCGCGAGCGGTTGGGGTGGGCGCTCGAACGACGCCGATTTCACGTGTGCTTGGCCCGAAACCGCGGCGAAGCGCTTTCCCATTTGCGGCACGTCCAGATCGCGAGGGCGATTCTCGATCTTCGCATTCCTGGCGAGTGGGGACTCGAGTCGCTCGCGCTCTTGTTGGCCAAAGCGCCTGATCTCCGCGTTGTCGTCCTTACGGCGTACGGCAGCATTGCGACTGCACTTGAAGCGGTCCAAAAGGGTGCGGTTGGATTTCTGCAGAAGCCGGCAACCCTGGATGAGATCTTGCTCGCCTTCGAGCCATCGGCGGGCAAGATGCCTGCGGTCCATTCGGCGCCGGCCGAGGTGCCGACGCTTGCACGTGCGGAGTGGGAACACATCAACCGCGTTCTGACGGAGTGTGGTGGGAACATTCGGCAGGCGGCGGAGCTCTTGGGGCTCCATCGGAGGACGCTTCAGCGCAAACTCGCGAAGTTTCCGGCTTTGCGGTGAGGCGAGACGACGATGGCGGATGAGCGGTCAGATTGGCAAGACGTCCTCTTCAGGCACCGCGAGTGTTGGCCGGTGACCTCGGAAGGCGTGGGGCCCCTCAAGTTTGGGATGTCACGAGAAGCGATCGAGGCGATCCTCGGCGCGCCGTCTTGGGCCGGAACGGTCGACGAAGACGTTCTTCCGAGCGCATACGAAGGTGCCTTCGTTCCTGACTGGCAGGTGCTTTTCTTCGAGCGACCGGAGCTCGAGGCGGTCCGGCACACGCTCAGGACGACGCCTTTTTATGAAGGTGCGTGCCCAGAGCAGCTTCGGCCGGGCCTTCACCTCGTGCTCGAGCCTGGCCACGGCTTGGCGGCCGCGGCCTTCACGCTCTTCGATGTTTCACCTTCGGTCTTTGGCCGTTCGATTCTGGGATCGACGAGTTCCGAGCTCGTGGCCGCGTCTGGTCACCGACCGGCCAAGGGGCAGCAGGCCCTCCTTGGGCAGGCCGACGAGCTCCTTCGGTCGAATGGGATCTCGGTCCCTTCCTTTGGACTGGCCATCGGGTCGACGAACGCCGAGCACCACCGCATCGCGCGCGCCTTGGTTTGGAGCGAGCGCTTCCGCGAGGCTGCGCTGTGGCATCCGGCCGATGTCAAGGGCGCTGGCCCGAAGACGCTCGCACGATTCCTCGAGCCGCCGGAGTTTGCGCCCTTTCGCCGCGAGAGCCGCCGTCTCAGAGATCTCAAACGAAGCGAGCTTGACGCCGCGGTTGTCCGGCTCTTCGCGTGGGACGAGGATCCTGTCGAAGAGGACGACGCGCCGACGTGCCTGCTTCAGTATGAAGGGCTCTCGGTTTGGTCGTCTGTCGAAGAGCCGGGATCTGCGGTTCGCGTTCTTCGCATCTTTCCTGTCGAGTCCGAATTTCCCGAGGCTGCGCGGCCCCGACTCGAGGTACGATCGATGGGCTTCGATGAGCGGCCCGCCAAGGTCGAATGGCCTGGGCGGGGCGAGAACGGTTTTCGAACGCTGGTGCTTCGAAAGGCTCGAGCGTCGCTTTCACCCGAGAAGCAGAAGGCTATTCTGGCCGCGACATTCGCGGGATTTCCGCGGATGCCGCTACCAAGCAAAGTCGGGGGCTGGCCTGATTGGTTGCAAGAGAATGAGACGCCGGTCTGTCCCGCGTGCCGGTCGGCAAAGAACATGGTTCTTCTTCTTCAGGTCGGCTCCAATCAACGGTGGGCATACGACGGCGACGGAGCCATCTATGTGTTTGGATGCGTCGTTCACTCTGACGAAAAGGCCGTCGTTTCGCAGAGCCTCTAATCTTCGCAGAGCCTCTAATCTTCGCAGAGCCTCTAAGAACGCACGAGGGATCAAGGCTCGATCGTGAGCGCGAGTGTTGGCGAGCTCTTCAGGCCGCTGATGCGCGTGCCTCTGTAGCTCACCTCGTAGTCGCCCGCTGCGAACGCATAGCCTTCGGACAAGTCGACGACCGCCTCCACCGAAGCGCCGGGCGCGACGTGCACGTAATCCTCGGGCCCCGGTTCAGCGCGTTTTTTCATCACGCCGCGGTATTCGACCTCATGGCCCGACGTCCGGACCGAGAAGATGTCGTTCTGAAGTCCTTCGAAGGCCGTGTGATACTTGCAGAAGGCGTGTGTCTGCCCGGTTGGATTCGAGACGATCATTCGGATGCGGATCGATTGCCCGGCCTTCCGTGGCCCTTCGGTGGTCAACCGAACCTCAAGCATTTCGGACGTCATGCGCTTAGGTTCCTCCATCGCTTGCTCGGTGTGCGCGGCGGGGTCGCTCACCGGCCTGCCCTTTGATGTTTCCAACGGCGCGTGAGCGCCTTGGGCACATCCGACCCAGCCGCCGAGGTTGTTGGTGATGAGCAGCGCGGCGGCGAGGCCGATCATCGACGTCGGTCGTCTCATGGTCCGGACTGAGTCTACCCGGGCTCGGCATGGGTTGCCAGCTGCGGTTGTGCTCAGGCGGCTCCGTGCGGTACATGGGGTACGATGTCATGAGCGATCCGCTGAGCGATCCGCTGAGCGATCCGCTGAGCGTCACCCGCGCTGCGAGCCGGGCGGCGATGGGTCCAAGCGGCCAAAGCGCTCGCGAGAAATTCCTCGCGCCCGTCGTTGACCTCTTTGCACTCGCTTGGCGGGCGTCCTTGTGCGTGACGCTCTTCGAGGCTCTGAAGCTCATCGTGCGCGTTCAGCCGCCCTTTCTGTCTGTCCTCGAGACCCTCTCATATCTGGCGCATGTCCTGTGCTTGACCGCGATTCTCGCGCTTGTCGTGAGCGGAGCCGAGAGCGTCGTCTGGGTTGGCCTTCGCGTCTTGGTCCGCGCCTACCCGAGGGGACACTCGTCCAGCGGGCTCGCTCGGAGAAGGCTTGCGCGGAGAAGGGTTGCGCGGAGAAGGCTTGCGCGGCGATTCCGAAGTGTACCCGGCGTCGGGACGGCCGTCGTGACCCTCGTGGCCGCCGCCATCGTGGTTGGTGGCGTGTATGGGACGCTCTTCGTGCGCCGCCGCGCGAGCATCGACCTTCCGGAGCTTGTCGACCACACCATCGCTTGGGGCGCCGGCGCTCTGACCTTGCTGGTCTTGCCGGCGCTGTTTCGTGTGTCGACGAGGCTCGATCGATCCTTGGCCCGCAGCGGTCGGCGGCTGAACCAACGGGCGCATGCGCTCACGATGCTGCTCGCCGTCGGCTGCGTGGAGATCCTCCTCGACACCAAGTTCCCGATGCTTGCGTTGGAGATGAACCTGTATCTTGCTGCGGCGCTCGTGATCGTGGCGGCTCAATGGGCTAGCCGCGGACTTGGTTCTACGCGTGCCGTCGAAGCCTCCCTCTTGATCGGCGCCGCTTGTCTTGGCGTCGTCTTGGCGGGCGCGTCGAACGCCCGAACGCGCGAGATCCTCCGGCAGCGCTCCGACCTAGCCGGGAGTCTCTTGGAAGGCGCTCTCGACCCCTTCGATCTCGACGGGGACGGCTTCTATCCTCGCTGGATCGGAGGATATGACTGCGACGAGGCCGATCCGCGCCGCAACCCATTTGCGCACGAAGTCCCCGGAAACGGGATCGACGAGGATTGCTCCGGTCGTGATGCAACCCCGCTTGCGGAACACGAAGTCGACCTCCGAGCTCGGAACGAAGCGAAAGCGCGAGAGCCCGCGAGCGCTCTCCAGCCTGACATACTCCTCATTACGATCGACACGCTGTCCGCTCAGCACACGAGCCTCGGTGGCTACTCGCGCGACACCACGCCCAACCTGGCTCGGATCGCGAAGATGGGGGCCGTCTTTGAGACGGCCTATTCTCCATGCCCAGCGACCGCGTGTGCCATGCCCGCACTGAGCCAGAACCGGTTTGGGTCGCGGGTGCGACAGACGGCGCCAGGTGGTGTCAAGACCATCGGAAGTGAGGTGGCTTCCCTCGGCTACCGAACGGTCGCCGTGTTCTCTATGCGCCCGCCCGCCGGCTTCGAGGAAACGATGACGCTCGGGATTGCGTCCAAAGGAAGTGCCCTTGCGCCGGCTCAGATCGACCAGACGTTGTTCGCCTTCTCGAAGGCGGATGACCGCCCAACGTTCGTCTGGCTCCACATCATGGACCCCCACGCGGAGTACGTTCGGCGGACGGACTGGGTTTATGGAGCTTCCTCCGTCGACCGCTACGACGGGGAGATTCGTGCGACGGATCATGAGATTGGTCGCGGCCTCTCCGAGCTCTTTCGGACGCCACGTTCGCGTCCGCTCGCTGTGGTCGTCACCGCCGACCACGGCGAGGAGTTCTTCCGATTCAAGGCCGGCCACGGCCTGACCTTGAGTGAGGCCGTCCTCCGCGTTCCGCTCCTGATTGTGACCAGCGGGATTCGACCGCAGCGAATCGCCCAGCCCGTGAACATCTTGCGAATCCTTCCCACCTTGCTCGATCTCGGGGGAGGCAGCGGCCGTCGGCTGGTTGGAAGCTTGATGCCTTTGGCGAGGGCAGAGGCAGCGCTCAACGACCCGAGCGCTGCGGCCTTCGCTGAGCTTCACTATCCGCTCCATCAGCAATGGGCCATCCGCGAAGCCCGCTACAAGCTCGTCCTCGATCTTCGCTTTGGGTATCGCCAGCTCTTCGACGTCGTGAACGATCCGCTCGAGACGACCAACATCGCCGATGACCTACCGGCGGAGACCACACGGCTGGAAGAACGGCTCTGGGCCTGGCGCGACGAGATCGGCGCGATCGAGTGACGTCTCAGGCGGGTTCCATGGCGAGGGCACGGTAGCCGAATGGGGGCAT
Source organism: Deltaproteobacteria bacterium (assembly GCA_016713425.1). Classification (GTDB taxonomy): domain Bacteria; phylum Myxococcota; class Kuafuiibacteriia; order Kuafuiibacteriales; family Kuafuiibacteriaceae; genus JADJPE01. The sequence continues at coordinate 2,288,600 of JADJPE010000005.1, forward strand.
CATGAAGACGACCTTGTCGCCACTCACCCGGCCATCCGGCGGTTCGATGCGAACGTCTCCGGCGAGCACGTCGACAAGGCGGTCGAGCGGACTCCCTCGGGCGGCTGCGAGTGCCTCGAGCGCGAGCGTGGGCAAGCGCACTTCTGCCGCTTGGTCGGTGAGGTTGGCGAGCAGAAGAAGCGGGCGGTCGTTTCCCTCTGAATTTCGCTTGATCCATGCCAAAGCCCCTGGATGATTGTGCTCGAGCATGTGTATTTCGCGGCCTCGCATCGAGGCGCTCGTCTTCCAAAGGTGGTTGAGCTGTCGAAGCAGCGTGATCGCCGGATACTCCGCCAACACGGCGCGCCGGAACTGGTCCGCCGGTATTGCGCCTCGTTGAAGTGCCGATGGATCGTGACATGCCGATTCGGGCAGCTCGTGCCCCATGCGCTGATAGTACTCGTGCCGCCATTTACGCATGAGACGAGCGTGGGCGACGTTGTTCCTCGCGCCAATCTCGGTGCCAAAGTAGATCATGGGCGTCGCTGGCAGCATGTAGAGACAGAAGATCGACATCGCGATGCGGGCGGGGTCGCCGCTCAGACAGTCGGCGTGTCGGCATCCGGCCGCGAGTCCGTTGCGTGAGATGCCTCCGCCGTGCTTGCGAATGTGTTCGGTGAGGGCCTTGGCTTTTTGCTTCGACGACGCCAGCTCGAGCGGGATCTCGTCCTGATTCTCGAGGTAAGCGATGGGTACACAGGGGCGAGGAAGTCGAGGCAGCTCACGCACCGCCGCTTCCAATGGCCGGCGATCCTGTAGGTAGATTGCTTCTTTCAAGACGATCGTCCCCTTCGTCCACATGAAGGCATCGCCTTGAGAACTGGCCGGAACGCGATGGATCTCCGTCTCGCGGCCGCAGTATCGAACCGAGTTGGCGGTCTCTCCAACCACCGAGGGGAGAATGACCTCGCGGTCGCCGACCAGTCTCAGGAACATCTTCATGAGCGCGAGGAGCGAATGCGTGTCGTCGAGACCATAACCATTCGTGCCTGGCTTTTTTATCCAGTAGGCGACCGCGTCCACGTGCTTTCCGAGGACACCCTGGACGACCTCGCGCCCAAGAAGCCGAAAGATCTCGCCGAGGACCTTCGGGTTTCGGAGCTCGAGGTCTACCTGATACGGGCGTATCGAAGAGTAGAAGGTCCGCGCTGGAGCGCCCGCGGCCGGGCCGGCGGTGGCGAGATGGTCATGCGGGACGAACTCGGGCTCCAGAAAACGACGAACCGAGCGGCGCCCCTCCGCATCGTGGTAGTGGACGAGAACTTGCCCGCCGGTGACCACCTCGCCGAGGCGCTGCATTCCGGTGACGTCGTGGTAGTAGCCGCGAAACTTCGCGTCGCCGCGGACCGCTTGCCGGAACCAAGCATGATGGATCGAGGTGTGGTTCACGGCCGCCGTCGTGACGATGCGCTGCCCGAGCTCGTGGCTTCTCCGCATGAACGCGAGGAAGGCTTCCTCACCGCCAAGAACCTTCGACGTTTCATAGGATACGACGCCTTGGCCGCCGGTGAGCCAATCGGTCTCGTAGTGCTGAAGCAGCAAGATGTTGTCGAAGCCGAGGTCGCGGACGTAGGGCAGGGACGCGGCCGTGTCGTCGAGCCGCGCGATGCGACTCGTGTCCGGCGTCGAGAAGAACCGAGGATCGATGCAGTACCAGGGTGATTGATGCCAGTCTGCCGGGAGCGCAGCGTCGCGCGCCCGCCATCTTTGCTCGTGCTCGTTCTGCGCGACGAGCAGCGCATCGATCATACCTTCGAAGATCTCGTGCCACTTCCTCGGGTTGATTCGACGACAGAGCCGCTTCGCAACTTCTTCGTCGTGAGGGGTCATCAACGAGGCCCGTCTTGGGGCACGGTTCTCGGTTGCCGGCTTCGAACCGATGCACACCTCAATCTCGGGGACCGAGTCTTCGTCACCCACCGGCCGCGTCGACTCGACTTCCTCGAGGTCCGATACGCGTTCGCGCAACATCTTCGAAGGATCGATCAGTACGTTCAGCAAGTTCGATCCGTGGGTTGCGGTCGCGGGTGCGAAGCGCGTGGCCTCGATGCTTCCTCGTCCACCCCCACCGGTTTCGGCGGGCGCGCGGTTCAGTCGGCGGTCCGCAGCGTCCATGGCCCTCGCGGCCGAAGCTCCGGTCGGCAACGCGTCGCCGCCCGATGTCGCTGAGGCGCCGGCCGCACCACCGCCCGCGCGGTCCGTCCGCGTCGGTGGGGGTTCAGGGGTAGCCGGCCGAATGTCCGCCGCGACCCCAGGCGATCGGAGGAGGTGCACCATTTGAGCGTCTCACTGCCCAGATGGATTATCGGTCAGCCAAACGCATTGTTGCGTTGAATACGTAAATGGACTGTTGCATTCCGATTGATTTCGGGACAGCTCAGGCCGATTTCCCGGGACCGCTGATGCGCAAGTCAGCGCGACCGACGTTCGGTTCGTCGCATCCAAGTTGTGTGGCGCAGCCAGAATTTCGTCGCCCGCCGAATTCTTTGGGGGGAGTCAGGCGCGGCTTTGCGTGCTAGGCATCACCGGACATGGATCTCGAGCTTTCGGTGGATGAACGTCTCATTCAGGAGACCGCGCGCCGTTTGGCCGAGGCAGAGCTTCGGCCTCGGGCAGCGGCTGCGGATCGCGACGAGGCTTTTCCGACGGTCCAGACGAGCGCACTCGCGCGTGAAGGGTTCATGGCGATGTTGGTCCCCGCGGACTACGGCGGTGCTGAAGTGGGCGCCGTTGCGTATTCGCTGGCGATGACTGAGGTTGCGCGCGGCTGCGCATCGACTGCGGTCACGATGGCCGTCACCAACATGGTGGGCGATGCGATCGCCACCTTCGGCACGATGGCGCAAAAGCAACAGCTATTGCCCAAGCTCGCCGCCGGCGAGATGGTAGCGGGTTCGTTTGCGCTGTCTGAACCTGACGCGGGCTCGGATCCGGGGGCCATGACGACGCGAGCCGTGAAGAAGGACGGTCGATATGTCCTGAACGGCAACAAGTGTTGGATCACGAGTGGCGATCGCGCTGGCGTCTTCTTGGTCTTTGCCAAGAGCGATCCGGACCCATCGGCGCGATCTCGCGGGATCTCGGCGTTCCTCGTCGAGCCGCATCAACCAGGGGTCGTCGTGGGCCCTCGGGAAGAGAAGCTTGGCTTGCGCGCTTCCGGCACCGTCTCTTTGAGCCTCGAAGACGTCGAGGTTCCGGAGGAGGCCAGGCTTGGCGCTGAGGGTGAGGGGTTCAGGATCGCGATGCGCGCGCTCGATGGTGGGCGGATCGGCGTTGGCTCGCAGGCCATTGGGATCGGCCTTGCGTCTTTGGAGGCGAGTCGAGCCTACGCGATGGAACGCCGCCAATTCGGCCGAGCGATCGCCGAATTCCAAGCGATTCAGTGGAAGATCGCCGACATGGCCCTCGAGCTGGATGCGGCTCGGCTTCTGGTCCTGCGGGCGGCCTCGATGAAAGATCGCCGCCTGCCCTTCACCAAGGAGGCGTCGATGGCCAAGCTTTTTGCTACGGAATCGGCCAATCGCGTCGCCGCGCACGCGATCCAGATCCACGGGGGATACGGGTTCACGCGCTCCTTCGACGTTGAGCGGCATTTCCGGGATGTCCGAGTCACCACGATCTACGAAGGCACCAGCGAGATTCAGCGCATCGTGATCGCGCGGGCGGTGTTGACCGGGAAGTAAGGCCCGACCCGCCCGTGCGGGCGCACACCTCGGCAGCCCCGGGCGCCCAGAATTGGATGGGGAAGTGGGGCGGGTGCGTCTTGGTCGCGAAGGCGCTTGACCGTTGATGTCGTCACTCCTAGTGAAACCGCTCATGTCCGCTGCGTTGCGCATGCTCGCGCTCAATGTCGTTCTGGTTGGAGCGAGTGTTCCGACCCAAGCCTTGGCGTCTTCCGGACCGAAGCTCGCGGTGGTTGACGTCCAAGCGGTCGTCACGTCCGCCCCCATTTGGAAGGACGCGGTCGGGAAGCTCGAAAAGACCCTCAAGGCTATGCAGGCCGGGATCGAGAACAAGAAGAGCGAGCTCCAGGAGCGTCGGCACAAGCTGGAGGCCAAGAAGGCGGTCAGTGACTCGGCGGCCCTGGATGAAGAAGAGGCGCAGCTTGCCGGGGAGGAGCAACAACTCGTTCAAGCCTTCATGGCGTCCCAGCAGCGCTTGACGGCGGCCGAGAACAAGCTCAAGGCCGCAATGCTTCAACGCGTTCAACAGGTTGTCGAGGTCGAAGGGGCGGGGGGCGATTTCGACTACGTGTTTGACGTGGGCGACCCAGCGACCCCGAACGTTCTCTACGCGGCCAAGAAGATCGACATCACGGCGCGGGTGATCGAGGGCTACAAGAAGGCGTTTGGCGACAAGCCGCTTGATGTGAACCTCGATGAGATCGTAGCCCCATGAGCATGGGACGGACGCTTCGAGAGATCGCAGACGCGATCGGCGCTGATATCGTTCGAGGCGATCCGGAGGCCACGTTTACGCGCGTCGTGCCCGTCGACGACGGCGCTCCCGATGGCCTTACCTTCGTCACGAAATCGAAGTTCCTTTCGATGCTCGCGAAGACGCGGGCCGGCGCGGTCATGATCGCACCCGACCTGCTCGCGCGACCCGAGACGATTGTGCCCGAGCCCGTCGCGATTCTTCGCGTCCACGACGCCTACGTGGCGTTTGCACGGGCGGCGCAGTTCTTGGGCGAAGCGGCCATCTCCTGGCCGCCGCCCGGCGTCCACCCCATGGCCTACGTCGATCCGTCGGCCACGATCGGTGACGGTGTCACCATCGGTCCGATGGCGGTGGTTGGACCAGAGGCGGAGATTGGCCCGCGCGCGATTCTCTACGAAGGTGCTCACGTGGGCGCACGAGCCGTGGTTGGGGCGGAGACGATTCTCTACGACCATGTGGTCGTGCGGCATGGATGCCGCGTGGGTGCGCGCTGCACGATTCACGCGGGCGCGGTGGTCGGCGCCGACGGTTTCGGTTTTGCGCCGTCGCGTGAGGCGTCGACGGTTGCGGCTACGGCTCCGGGTGCGGCTACGGCCACGGCTGCAGGTGCGGCTACGGCTGCGGCTACGGCTACGGCTGGAGCGGTGGTCGCATCCGAGTCTGCCGGCGCGGACCTGGCTGACGTCGAGCACATCAAGATCCCCCAGGTAGGGACGGTCGTGATTGAAGACGATGTCGAAGTCGGCGCCAACACGTGCATCGATCGCGCCACGCTCGGCGTGACGCGGATCGGCGCGGGAACGAAGATCGACAACCTCGTTCAGATCGCGCACAACGTCGAGATGGGTGAAGGTTGTATCGTGGTCGCGCAGGCGGGTGTCGCGGGGTCGACGCGCCTTGGAAGGCGCACGATTCTGGCCGCTCAATCCGGTATCGCCGGGCATCTCGAGGTGGGCGCGGGCGCAGTGGTTTTCGCACAGTCGGGTGTGATGACTTCGCTCGCCGCGGGCGCCCAAGTTCTCGGCACGCCGGCCCGACCGAAGCGGGAGTTCTTTCGCGTCGTAGCTCGACTCACCAAGCTCGAAGACCTCGTTCGACGGGTGCGTGTGCTCGAGCGTGGTCTCGAAGAGCTGAAATCGTGGGCTCGCCTCGGTTGTAGTACGAGCCTTGCGCCCGCCACCGCCGAGGAGATGGACACCCCATGACGATCATGACGCTTGACCAGATCAAGGCCTACTTGCCTCATCGCTATCCGTTCTTGTTCATCGATGCGGTCGATGACCTCGTGCTTGGCGAGTCGATTCGTGCGCGCAAGGCGGTGACCGGAAATGAAGGCTTCTTCAACGGACACTTCCCCGGCAACCCCGTGCTGCCGGGCGTTCTTCAGATCGAGGCGATGGGGCAGGCGGGCGCGCTCTTGGCGATCTTGAGCGGTGCCAAGGTCGATGCCGACCATTTCGTCTACGTGACGAGCATCAGCGACTGCAAGTTTCGGAGGCCCGTCGTTCCGGGCGACGTCATGACGCTTTCCGCCAAAGTCATCCGCACCCGTCTCGGCGCGTGGCGTTTGGGATGCGAAACCCATGTGGGTGACGAGCTTGCGAGCACCGCAACCGTGACCGCAACCTCGGGACCTCGCCCCCGAACCCCCGGCTTGCCGGACGCGTGGCCACGTCCGATGTTTGGCGATCTCGAGGGCGTCGAATGACGACCATACCGGGTGCGAGCTCGGACGCCAGCGATGGCCCGTCGATTCATCCGATGGCCGTGGTCCATCCTTCGGCGCGCCTGGGACGGCGTGTGCGTATTGGCCCGTTTTCTACGGTGGGGCCCAATGTGGAGCTGCAGGACGATGTCGTTCTTCACAGCCACGCCGTCGTCGACGGCCATACGGTTTTGGGTGAAGGCGTCCAAGTCTTCCCCTTTGCGGCGGTTGGGCTGGTGCCACAAGATCTCAAGTACGACGGTTCGCCAACACGTCTCGTGGTTGGCGCCCGAACGATCATCCGCGAGTCCGCAACGCTTCAGCCGGGGAGCGTGGGCGAGAACTGCGGCGTGACGAGCGTCGGGTCTGACTGTTTGATCATGGCCTACTGCCATGTGGCCCATGACTGCGTCATCGGTGACCGCGTGATCATGGCCAACGGAACGCAGGTTGCTGGACACTGCCGAATCGATGACTTCGCGATCTTGGGTGGGATGACGACGATTCATCAGTTTGTGCGGGTCGGGACGCGCGCGTTCACCGGCGCGGCGACGCGCCTTCAGCAGGATCTCCCGCCGTTTCTTCTCGCCGATGGTCATCCAGCACGACTGATCGGCCTCAACGCGGTTGGGCTTCGACGCGCCGGGATCTCTTCGACGGCGATCGAAGCCCTCAAGCGCGCATACCGTGCTCTCTTTCGAAGTGGACGATACAAAGAGGCTCTCGATGCACTCTCCCGCCCGAGTCCGAGTCCGAGTCCGAGTCCGACGAGCATCGGCATGCGCATGACGCCGAGTTCCCAGATGGCCCCGCAGGACGAGGCGAACCCAAACGGAGAGGTCCAAGAGGTACGGCAGCTCGTCGAGTTTCTCAGGACTTCGAAGCGAGGCGTGACTCGAGCGCGTGCGCGCGGCGAGGATTGACGCGACTGAGCCACGATCGCGAGGTTCCGTCTTGTGCGCAGGAGTTGGCGTGGACACTCATCGAAGTGAACCGCTGCGCGTCTTCCTGAGCGTGGGGGAGGCGAGTGGCGATGCGCTTGGGGCATCGCTCATTCGGGCGCTCCGTTCGCAGGTGCCCGATCTCGAGGCAGCAGGGATGGGCGGCCCACGCATGGCGCGCGAAGGGTTCAAAGCCTGGCGCGATGCGCGCGAAGTCAATGTGGTCGGGTTTGTCGAAGTTCTGCGTCATCTTCCGAGGTTGTTTCGTCTCGTCGACACGCTGGCGAAGGAGGTCGAGCGGTTTCGCCCGCATGCCGTCGTACTCGTCGATGTTCCAGACTTCAATGTCCGGCTCGCGAAACGTCTTCAACGCTTGGGTATTGCCGCACCGATCGCGATGTATGTCGGCCCGAGCGTTTGGGCTTGGCGAAGCGGGCGGGTGCGGACGTTTCGTCGTTTCATTCATCGCATGATGGTGCTCTTCCCGTTCGAGCTTCCGGTCTGGATGGAGGGCGGCGTCGATGCGGTGTGCGTTGGGCACCCGTTGCTCGACGAAATTCCAGCGATGACGATGCCGAATTCGCCGTCGCCGTCGCTGTCGCTGTCGATGTCGATGTCGTCGTCGTCGTCGCCGTTGCTGCCGCCGAAGACCTCGAACCCGCGGCGTGTCGTCGCTCTACTGCCCGGAAGTCGATGGTCGGAGCTGGATCGGCTCTTCGATCCGATGTTGGCGACCGCCGAGCTTCTTCATGTTCGCGGGCTGGTGGACCGTTTCGTCGTGCCGGTTGCACCGACCCTCGATGCGCGCGCTGTGCGCGCGCGCCTCGATCGTTCACCGGTTTCCGCAGTGACTGAGGTGTACGCGGGGCCGGAAGATGAGCGTCGCGCTCGGGTCGCGACGGCGAGCTTAGCGATCGTCGCCTCGGGGACCGCGACGCTCGAGGTCGCGCTGCTCGGCATCCCCCAGATCATTGTCTATCGAACGCACTGGCTGTCCTATGCGATCGGCCGAGCGCTCGCCAAAGTTCGGTTTCTTGGGCTTCCAAACCTCATTGCGGGCCGCGAAGTGGTGCCCGAGCTGCTTCAAGGAAGATTGATGCCCGATCGTCTCGCCGAGCGCGCCGCCGAGCTTTTGGCCGACGACGAAGCGGTCCACCGCGCACGCCTTCTTGCACTCGAGCTTCGTACACTCATGGGCGATGGCGGGGCGGCCGAGCGCGCCGCCGAATTCGTTCTGCGTATGGTCGAGGCTTCACCCGCCTACCGCCTCGACCGACTTACCTAGGCAGGTAAGCAGGCGACGAGGGAGCGCAAGATGCATGTCGAGGGACGTGGTCGAACGATCGGATGGTGGACGCTGTATGCCGCGCTCATCGTCGCGGCGGCGTTTCGACTCCCGGTGCTCTACGATGAAGCCTACTATTGGACGTGGTCAAGAACGCTGGCCTCGAGCTACGTCGATCACCCGCCCGGCATTGCGTACATTTTGCGCGCGTTCACCACGGTTCTCGGCGACGGATACCTCGGACTTCGAACGCCCGCGCTCATGGCCATGGGCATCGTGGGCTTCACCTGTTGGGTCTCGGCCCGCCGTTTGTCGACACCCGAGACCCGAGGTCGTGCCGGAGAGCTTGCGATCGCCACGCTTGGTGGCTCCTTGATGTTCGGGCTTGGCTATCTCGCATCGACACCCGATCCGTATCAAGGCGCCATTCTTAGCCTCGGAGCTTGCTTCCTGATCGACGCGCTCGGAGAGCATGATGGTACTCCGGCGCGGCGCGGCTCGGCCTTCGGCGCTTCGTTTTGCTTCCTGGCCGCTGTGTTGATCAAACTCTCCAGCTTCGCCGTTCTCATCGGTGTCGTCGTCGGGCTCGTTTCCCATCCGAAGGGGCGGAGACTTCTGCGCGCACCTGGATTCATGGCTGGCGCGATATCTGCCCTTTTTCTCGGCCTACCTTGGTTATCGGCGGAGTGGATGGCCATTGCTGGCAGCGTCGCGAGCGCCGCGAGCGCCGCCACTGTCGACACCCCGCGCGCTTGGACTCTTGCCGGCATGGATGTTGGCCGCAGCGCGGGCATGACCGCCGGCGCTGCAGCGTCGGCGGCCTTTCAGTGGGCCCGCGTCGCCCACGGCCATCCTGCGCGAGGCCTTGTCGCCGTCCCCTTGGTCCTGGGCGCCATGATGCTGACGTTCGGTCCACTCACGACCCTGTCCCTCGGACGCTTGAGCGTCGCGACGTTGAAGCCGCGGGTTTGGAAGCACGATCATCCTGCGCATCGGGCGCTTCTTTGGGGCAGCGCCGTTCTTCTCCTCGCGTGCATGGGGGCCGCTTGGCTCGGGGCGGGTGAGCTCAACTGGCCGATGCCGGCCTTGATTACGGCCGCACCGGTCATCGCGGCGCGCGTTGCGCGTGACCCGCCGGCGCACCGAAGATGGTTCGCGTGGAGCACGCGTGTCTTTACGGGGCTCGTCATGGTGTTGCTTGTTCACGTCGTTCATCCTTTCCTTCCGATGGAGGCGGGGCGCGATCGAACGCTTCGCAGCGCGGGCTTCGATACGGTGACGCACGCCGTCGAAGTCGTGGCTCGAAAGGAGGGGGTCAAGGCCGTCTTGGTCGATCGATACCAGTTGGCGAGCATGCTGCGCTATCATTCGCTGGACCGGCTCAAAGTTGTGGAGCGTGGGAGGGCGCGGCGATCACAGTATGATGTTTGGCCGCGTCCCCGACTGTGCCCCGGGGATCGCGTTTTGGTGGTCGGTCTCGGGCCCGGTGTTGCCTCCGAGGGCATCGAGCGGCAAGGAGAAGAGCGCGTGATCGAACGCAGACGAGGAGATCGCCGCGTGGGCGCTTTCTACTGGGCGTTGGCTCGCGTGGCGCGGCCGATGTTCGGTGACGGTTGTCCCCTGGAGGCAGAGGTTCGATGAAGACTTGGCGTCGATTGGCCGCCTATCTTCTCGTTTATCGAGGCGCGCTCGCGGTGGCCGTGGTCTCGATGTTGTTGCTGGCGCTCACGACAGGACTATACCCGGTTCTTCTCGACATCTTGACGACCTTTCTCGTCGCCGGGGGAGGTTCGGCGAATCAAGCGGTTGCGGCGTTGGCGGATCGCGTGAAGCCGCTCGCCCACTTCCTCGGGTTCACCCCCGATGTCGAGGCGCTGGGCGCCATGGTTCAGCGCCATCTTCTCTTGCTCTTCGCGGGAGTGGTTCTCGTCAAGGCCATGAGTCAAGCTTTGCGCTTCTATTCGATGGGATGGATTGCGCAGCGCGTGGTCAACGATATTCGCCAGAGTTTGTTTGAGCGCATTCTGAGGCAGGGGCGTCGGTTTTTTGGTGAGCACGGAAGTGGGGGCCTGGTGTCGCGTCTCATGAACGATGTCGCCCAAGTAGAGCGCGCGGCGACGTACGCCATTCCGGTGATCCTCGGGGACGTGATGAAGGTGCTCTCGTTGGGCACTGTCTGTATCATTCAGTATCCGAAGCTCTCTTTGGTTTCGCTCGGTGTCTTGCCGCTCGCGGTGCTGCCGATCGTGAAGTTTGGTCGGATGCTCAAGAGGTATGCGCGCGACGGACAACAGGCCCTCGGCGCGCTCACCAACCGCATCACCGAAACGCTCGGCGGCGTCGACGTCATCCAGACCTACGGACAGGAGGCGTACGAAGCTCGTCGGTTCGAACGCGACAGTCAGAGCTACATCCAACTGATGCTGAAGAGCGTCTTCGTTCGCGCGGTGCAGACACCGGCGATGGAGCTCGTCGGTGTCGCGGCCCTGCTCCTGACGATTGGCTACGCGGTTGGGCGCGTGAACACGGGTGACCTTCGTCCGGGAGAGGTTGTCGGTTTCTTGCTTGCGCTCGTGTTGCTGTATGAGCCTTTGAAGTCGATCGGCCGTCTCAACGGGATTGTCGTCCCTGGGCTCGCGTCGGCCGAGCGTGTCTTCGAGATCGTGGATCGCGAGCCCGACGTGCAGGACCGGTCTGACGCGCGTCAGGTGGTTCTGCCCGTTCGGACGCTTGCTTTTGAAGCGGTTTGGTTCCGATATCGAGACGATGGTCCGTGGGTGCTCGAGGATGTCGATCTCGAGCTGAAGCCGGGGTCGATCACCGCCTTGGTGGGTTCGTCGGGCGCGGGCAAATCGACGATCGCGGCCCTCGTTCCGCGTCTTTTCGATGTTTCACGCGGAGTGATTCGTCTCGATGGCATCGACATTCGTACGCTTTCGCTCAAAGCGCTTCGTGCTCAGATCGCGATCGTGGCGCAGGAGACGTATCTGTTCAACGATTCGATTCGAGAGAATATCGCATACGGCGACCCGGAGGCCTCGGAAGAGGCGATCATCGAGGCGGCGAAGCGCGCCTATGCGCATGATTTCATTTCGGCCATGCCGGAAGGCTACGCGACGCGCGCCGGCGAACGGGGCGCACGGCTTTCGGGTGGCCAGCGCCAACGCATCGCGATCGCGCGGGCCTTTTTGCGCCGAGCTCCGATCTTGATCCTCGACGAGGCGACGAGCGCGCTGGACGCGGAGAGTGAACGCGAAGTGCAGAATGCGCTCGATGCGCTGATGAAGGATCGGGCGACCTTGGTGATTGCCCACCGTTTGTCGACCATCCGAGCGGCGACCGAGATCCTCGTCCTGTCGGATGGACGTGTCGTCGAGCGGGGTTCGCACGCTGAGCTCATGCAGCGTGACGATACGTACGCGAGACTTGTCGGCGCGAACCGACGGGATGTCACGAACGACGGAAGGCCCGAGCTCTAGCGATGCATGTCCTCTATCAAATCGCGAGCTACGTGTTGTTTGCGTTGTTGTTCCCGATTATCCTTTTGCATCCGAAGCTTCGTAACGGTGTGAGGCGCCGATTCGGATTTTACGGAGCGGGACCACGCCCGTGGCCGCCGTCGCGCGTTGGGGGGGGGCCTCGAATTTGGCTGCACGGTGCATCGGCGGGTGATCTCCTGGCGATCTCTCCGGTCGCGGAGGAGATCCGCGAGCGATGCCCGAACGCGACCGTCATCATCTCGACCATGACTAACTCCGGCCACGCGATGGCGAAGGGACGCCTGCGAGACATGGGCGATGCCGTGACGTTTGTGCCGTACGACTTGGCGGGTGCAACGCGCCGGGCCATGGCGGCGATTCAGCCGGACCTTCTCGTACTCGAATATGCCGAGCTTTGGCCGAACCTCATCGAAGCCGCGAAGGCGTCGGGCGCTCGCGTTGCGTTGACGAACGGTCGGCTGAACGAACGACTCGTCGCTCGGTACCGACTGCTCCACGCGATCTTTGGGAATCAGCTTCAGAAGCTCGACCTATTGCTGATGCGCGAGCCGATGGAGGCCGAGCGTGCGCAGCTGCTCGGTGCTCCGAAGTCGCGCGTTCGCGCCACCGGCAACACGAAATTCGATCACGTGGCTCGTCCCGCCCCGCCGACACATCTTCAGACCTTGCGGGCGTGTCTCGATGCGGCGGATGGACCGCTTTGGGTCGCGGGTTCGACGCACGAGGGCGAAGAGCGGATGTTGCTCGACTGCTTTGTCGCGCTGAAGAAGGCCGGGCATCCGAAACTTCGCCTCGTGATTGCGCCGCGCTATGTCGAACGCGCGGGTCGCATCGTCGCGCTCGCGCGGCGGCGTGGCGTGTCGACCGCGCTCCGAAGCAAGCTGGACGCGGAGCATCCATCCCACGCCGAGGTTGTCGTCTTGGATTCGATCGGTGAGTTGTCGTCGGCGTATGCTCTGGCCAGCGTCGTCTTCGTCGGGGGCAGCTTCGTGCCGCGCGGTGGCCAGAATATCCTTGAGCCGGCCGCGCAGGGGCGGCCCGTTTTGTTTGGGCCGTACATGGCGAACTTTCGTGACTCGGTCGAAGTGCTCGTGGGGCGGGGCGGCATTCAGGTGCCGACCGTGGAGCAGCTCCACCGGGTCGTGAATGACCTCTTGCGCCGGCCGGCGGAGCTCGAGCGCCTGGGCGCCATGGCGCGCGCCGCGGTCGAAAGGGTGCGGGGCGCATCGGCCCGCAACGCCGTGCTTTTGCTCGACCTCGTGGACCGGGCCCAATGCGATGGGGGATCCCGAGCGGACGCGTAATTTGGCTGGCCAAGGCAAAGTTGGGTCTGCTACCTCACCGCCATGTCCGAACGCTACGATGTCGCCGTCATTGGCGGTGGACCGGGCGGCTACGTCGCCGGGATTCGACTGGGTCAGCTTGGAAAGAAAGCGGTGGTGATCGAGCGCGAGCACCTCGGGGGCGTTTGCCTCAACTGGGGCTGCATTCCGAGCAAAGCGATCATCCATGCTGCGAATGTGCGGAGCGAAGTCAGCGGCTTCGGCGACGTCTTTTCGGCGACGCCTGACGTGAACTCCAACGCGCTGCAAGCGTGGAAGAACGGGATCGTCGAGCGCCAGCGAGGTGGCATTGCAAGTCTTCTCAAGGCCAATGGCTGTCAGCACAAGCGGGGTGAGGCCAACCTGACGGGGGCTCATTCGCTCGTCGTTCGGACGGGTGAAGGCGGGACGGAATCCATCGAGTTCGAAAAGCTGGTGATCGCTACCGGCGCCGGCGTCATCGAGATCCCTGGCTTTCCGTTTTCCGAAGACGTCGTGGGGTACGCACGCGATGCCGTCGACTACGATCCGATTCCGCAGAATCTCGTCATCATCGGGGGCGGCGTGATCGGCTGCGAGCTCGGGATGGCTTACCGGAAGCTCGGCGCGTCGGTCACGATCGTCGAGATGATGAAGTCGATCCTTCCCGGGACCGACAAAGATCTCCTTCGACCGATCGAGAAGTCGATGAAGAAGCACGGCATCACGATGTTGACCGAAGCGAAGGCGAAGGGCTTTCAGCGTGTCGACGGGGGTGCTCAGGTCGAGATTGAGCTCGCGAGTGGTGAAGTTCAGTCGCTGCCCGCGGATCGAATCTTGGTCGCGGTCGGATTCCGACCCAATACGGCGGGTCTTGGGCTGGAAGCGGCGGGCGTCGAGACCGACGCGCGCGGGTGGATCACGGTCGATGAGCAGTGCCGAACGAATGTCGATCACATCTTCGCGATCGGCGATGTCACGGGGCCACCGCTGCTTGCGCACCGAGCCAGCCATATGGGCGAGGTCGTCGCGGAAGTCTTGGCGGGCAAGCCAGCGGCGGTCGATGTCGTGGCCATGCCGCTGGGCGTCTTCACGGATCCGGAACTTGCGTTTGCGGGATTGAGCGAGGAAGCCGCCATTGCAAGCGGCTACGACGTGCGCACCGGCCTTTTCCCGTTGGCGGCGCTTGGGCGTGCGGCGACGATGAACGCCACGGACGGCGTCATCAAAGTGGTCATCGATGGCACGAACGATGTGATTTTGGGCGTGGGGATCGTGGCCGCCAACGCGAACGACCTCATTGCGGAGGCCTGCCTCGCGCTCGAGATGGGCGCTTTGGCTGAGGATGTAGCGTTGACGGTTCATGCGCATCCCACGCTCGCCGAGGGACTGATGGAAGCCGCCAAGGCCGCGCGCGGTGAAGCCGTGCACATCATCAACCGCCCTCGTCGAGGTGCGGCGCCCGTCAAGTCTACGACCCCTACGGCATCCTCAATGCACCCGTAGCTCTCGCCCGATGCGCACCATCGAGGTCATAAGGCTCGGCCGAATCCGATACGCCGATGCGCTTTCACGGATGGAAGCGCGTGCCGAAGCACGAGTCCGAGGTGAGGTCCCTGACACGCTCTTTCTGCTCGAGCACGAGCCGGTCATCACACTTGGTCGGAACGCGCGCAAGGACAACATTCTTGCGACACCCGAGCTCCTTGGCGCTCAGAAGATCGAGGTGTTCGAGACAGGCCGTGGGGGTGACGTTACCTATCATGGGCCAGGGCAGATCGTCGGCTATCCCGTCATCGACCTTGCGCCCGAACGCAAAGATGTCAGGCGGTACGTGCGCGACCTTGAAGAGGTCATGATCCGCGTTTGTGCGGTCTATGGCATCACCGCGGGCCGGGTTGATGGGTTGATCGGCACGTGGATTGATGGCCATCGGAAGATCGGTGCGATCGGTGTGCGGCTATCCAGATGGGTCACGACGCACGGCTTCGCGCTCAACGTGTCGACGGCCCTCGATGCGTTTCGTCTCATCGTGCCGTGTGGTCTCGCCCAGCATGGCGTGACGTCGATCGCCAAGGAATCCGGTCGAACCCTCTCGATCGCGGAGGTGATGAACGAGGTCGAGCGGTGCTTCGTGGAGATCTTCGAAGACCGACCCGGCTGAGCGGAGTCGAGTCAGGCGGTGGCCAGCGCGGCCAGCGCGCCGAAGATGAGTCCGGAGAAGGCGACGATGGCCATCCAGAGGAATGTCGCCATCGCTTGGTCGGCGTCCTTGGGATGCATGTCCTGCGGCTCCATCGCGACGATGTCTCTATACTACATCGGCCGCGATGCACACACTTTCTTGGGTAGAAAAAACCACTATCGATGAACAACGATATTTTGCCGTCGCCCGAGGCTCGCAATCGTTGACCACACCGAATCCAGACCCCTATCGTCCGCCCCCAAGATGTCTTTCGAGTTCAAGTTGCCTGAAGTTGGTGAAGGCGTTGTTGAAGGTGAGATCGTCAAGTGGCTGGTCAGCCCCGGAGATTTCGTCACGGTCGAACAGCCGCTCGTCGAAGTGATGACGGACAAGGCCACGGTGGTGATTCCTTCACCCACCGCGGGCGTGATCGTGACGCGCCACGGTGAGGAGGGCGACTCCGTCAAAGTCCACGCGCCGCTCGTAACGATCGACGATTCGTCGGCCGCGTCCGCGAAGGCGCCTTCTCCGTCCGGCGCGGGTACCGGCGCTTCGACCGGTTCGCCGGCGTCGGGTCCAGCCGCACCTTCGAGTGGAAAGAGCGCGGAGGCGAAGGCTCCGCCGAAGTCGCCGTCGGCGAAGGCGGTGGCGAAGGCGGTGGCGAAGGCACCGGCCCGAAAGACCGTGACCGGGGCTGCGGCCGCAACGCCTACCGTGCTTGGGCACAGCGCGTCGCGCGTCGGGACCGCCGCCGTTGCGGCCACCCCGGTCGTCCCCGCCCACGCGCCGAACAACGGCAGTCCACGGAGTCGTGCGAGCGGCGGTGGGGTGGCCGAAAAGGTGTTGGCCGCGCCGGCTACGCGCCGTTTGGCGCGAGAGTTGGGCGTTGACATTACGCAGGTTCCCGGCAGCGGTCCGGCGGGGCGTGTGACGTCCGATGATGTCGTGCGCCTCTCGGTGCTTCCGGGCGCGGCTTCAGCGCTTCCGACGCCGGCTCCCCTATATGGGGGTGCCGTTGAACACGAGGCCGAGGCTTCTTTGCCTAGGCCCTCGCCCGTGGTCGGGGCTGGCGTCTCGTTGGCTCCATTCACCGACGAGGACGAGATCATTCCGGTGCGCGGGCTTCGAAAGCGGATCTGGGAGAGCATGACGCAATCGGCGTTTACGGCGGCCCATTTCACGTTCGTCGAGGAATGCGATGCGACGGATCTCGTTGCGCTTCGCGCGCGTTTGAATGCACGCCTTGAGGCGACTGAGCCCAAGCTCACTTATCTGCCTTTCATCATCAAAGCGGTCATCGCGGCGCTTCGTCGGTTTCCGATGCTCAATGGTCACGTGGACGATGAGCAGAGGACCTTTGTTCGGCGTTCCGATTTCCACATCGGCATTGCTGTGGCTTCGGATCGAGGCTTGGTCGTGCCGGTTGTGCGGCATGCAGATCGGCGTTCGCTCGTCGATCTGAGCCGCGAGATTCTTCGCTTGTCGGAGGCGGTTCGCACCAGCCAGATTCGCAGCGAAGATCTCGGCGGATCGACGTTCACGATCACCAGCCTCGGCAAGGATGGCGGGATCTTGGCGACGCCGATCATCAACTATCCAGAGGTCGCGATCATGGGTGTTCACAAGCTGAAGAAGCGGCCGATGGTGATCGAGGGTCCGGATGGCGACCAGGTCTCTATCCGGCAGGTGATGAATCTATCGCTGTCGTTCGACCATCGATTGATCGACGGACATGTTGGGGCTGCCTTTGCCAACACCGCGATCGCATTGCTGGAACAGCCGGACCGTCTCATCATGGAGATGACCTGACGCGGGCTGAGCTCAATGCAAGCCCGCTTGCAACAAACCATGTGTCAGGCTGGAAGAGCGAGGCATCTCGGCTTGCCGGCGGATTTTCTTTGGGGTGCTGCAATATCCTACACGACTTCGTGTGAGTTGTGTGATAACCGGGGCGCGTGCAGGCGTTCCTTGGAAACAACCCTCTTCTAGCGCTTCTCATCATTCTGCTTCTTGGTTTGGCGTTGGGGCACATTTCGGTTCGAGGCATCTCGCTCGGGACGAGTGGTGTGCTTTTTGTGGCTCTGGTCCTCGGGCATCTCCAGGTCTCGATTCCGGATGGCCTAGGTTCGTTCGGGCTGATCTTGTTCGTCTATTCGGTCGGTCTCGGGGCCGGGCCTGGTTTCTTTCGAGCCTTCGTGTCGCAGGGCAAGAACTTCGCGAAGCTTTCGTTCGTGATCGTGACGACGGGGGGGCTGACCGCGAGTTTCTTCGTCGCGGTCTTTGGCCTTCCGGCGCCGGTGGCCGCCGGGCTGTTCGCGGGTGCGCTGACCAGTACGCCCGGCTTGGCGGCGGCGACGGAGGCTGTCGTGAGCTCGGGCGGCAAGGCGGACGCGGTGACGGTTGCCTATGGCCTTGCGTATCCGTTTGGCGTGATCGGCGTCGTCCTCGCCGTGCAGCTCTTGCCGCGTCTCATGCGCGTTGACCTCGATGCCTTGTCGAAGTCGCTCGAGACCGGTTCGAAGGCACCGCCGATCGAGCAGATTCTGGTGAGCGTTCGGAATCCTGCGATTCTTGGGAAGTCGCTCACGGACATTTCGGCGCTGACGTCGGCCAACTGTCAGGTGACGCGCGTCTTGAAGGGCGAACGCCTGGTGCCACTCACGTCGCAGTATCGGTTCGCGGAGGGCGACGTGGTGTTGATGATTACCGATGGGAAGAGCGCGGAGTACATCGTTCCGCTCCTTGGTGAGCGCACGCAGCGCAGCATCGTCGTCGACTCCGATCGGGAGCGCGCGCAGGTGGTCATTACGAGTACCGCCTTCGTCGGAAAGACGCTGCGGGAGCTGCACCTACGGACGCGCTACGGCGTCACGATCTCGCGCATTCAACGACACGGCATGTTCTTTGTTCCTAACTCGGAGAACCGTTTCCAGCCCGGGGATCTGGTTGTGGCGGTGGGGCCGCAAGAGGGCCTCTCGTCCTTCATCGCCGAAGCGGGCCATCGCGAGCGCGTGCTGCACGAGACGGACCTAGCGTCCTTGGCCGGCGCTCTCGTGTTCGGTGTGATCATCGGTTTGACCCCGATCGGTCTTCCGGGCGGCGGCGTCTTCAAGCTAGGCCTCGCCGGTGGGCCTCTCCTGGCCGGGCTTTTGTTCGGTCACTTCGGACGCCTGGGTCGACTGAATGGCTATTTGCCGCCGGCGGCGCGCTTGCTCATGGGTGACATCGGCCTCGTTCTGTTTCTTGCGCATTCGGGCGTGGCCGCTGGGGGTTCGGCGATGGCGGTCTTGGCGAAGCACGGCTGGTCGTTGTTCTTGATGGGGGCAGCCATTACCATTGTGCCGCTGTTCGCGGGGCTCTTTGCGGCCACAAAGTGGATGAAGCTCGATTTGCTGCGAACTCTGGGCGGCATCTGCGGCGGCATGACGTCAACGCCGGCCATCGGCGCTCTGACGTCGCGGACGGACTCGAGCCTTCCGGTCATGAGCTACGCGGCCGCCTACCCGGTTGCCCTCATCTTGATGGGGTTGTTCGCGCAGATCATGATCTCCGCCCTGACCTGAACATCCGCTTCCCTCGCTTCACCCGCTTCACCGGCTTCCCTCGCTTCATCCGAGTCGGCCGCGGCAGCCAGACATCAAGGACCGCAGGTGGAAGTCGGTCCGGTATGCATATCGGCCGGACACGACAACGCGGCGTCCCCCGCGAGTTGAGCGAGCAGCCAGCGGCGAACGAAAGCGTGACGAGACGGTACGATCGACGCGTGGGTGGCTGTCGCGTCGACGCACAACTGCAGCGCACTGCCGTCGGCGTGCGCTTGCGCGTACGTGCAGGCGACCTCCTCCGGACTGTTGAGTTCATCTGCATCTCCGACAACCATCAAGATCTGCGCCGAGTCCGCGGTGAGCGGCTGGTGCGTAGGTCGAGCTTCTGTCATTGCGCGACTGACGCCTGAACACGTGGCGGCGCCCATGACACAGGCGTTGTAGTCGGCGATGAAGGCTTCGTCGAAGAGCCCACCGAACGTCAGTGCGCGCGGTTCGAGCCAATCATTGAGCTGACTGACGCAACGGCGGGTGATGAGTGTCGACAGTGCCGCTCGATGGCTTGCTGCGAAGATCGCCAGCGCTTCGGACTCTTGAACCGTGTTCGCGGCTTTCGCGTAGGACGAGAGCACGGTGGCGAACCCGCCTGACCCAAGGGGTCGAGCGGGATTGATGCGGGCCGCGCTTGAATCGCCCGATCGGTATCGGCCCGAGAATATGCCGGCCGCGACCACTTCGAATTCGGGTGCATAGGTCGCAGCCAGTGCGACTGCTTCGAACGTCGCGCCACCGCCCTGACTGTGTCCGGTCATCAGTACTCGGTTCGAGATTTCGGCGGTGTCGAAGGCAAGCGTGAGCGCACGGGCCGCATCGAGCACCGAAAACGCGGTGTCGATTCCGTCACCATAGCCCTGAACGCCTTCGTTCCCCATACCCGCGTAGTCGGGCGCAATCACAGCCAACCCCTGGGCCGCCAGCGAGAGCGCGAGTAGGGTGGCGGAGTTGAGGTCTGCCTCCAGATGGGGATCTCGCAGCGACGGTGCGCAACCATCGGCAAGACCGACTGTCCCGTGGTTGATCACGACGATGGGAAGCGGCGTCCCCAAATCGGCGGGCGTGGTGGGAACCAAGAGCCGCGCGGTGCCGGCGATGCCCACCGGGTTGTCATAGTTTCTCGACGTTCGATAGCTCAAGCGATACGCCTCGAGACCGCTCGTCGCGGGCTCCTTGAGCGCGCTCGATAGAACATCCGCCGAGAGCGACCATGCCGGATCTTGCGCGCATCGCAAGATGCTCCCCAGAGGCTTGCTCGCGGCGTCGGCCGGTGTGGCATAGACATCGGAGAGCGCATCTGTGCACGGAGCCGTCACGCGGAGCGTGCGGTCATTCGGGCTGCTGCCCGAATCGAAATCGGGGAGGGCGTCCGGAGTCGACGCGTCCGAGGCCCAGGCGTCCGGAGCCGACGCGTCCGAGGCCCAGACGTCCGGAGCCGACGCGTCCGGGGCCCAGGCGTCCGGAGCCGACGCGTCCGCGTCGAGCACGCCCGAGTCAGGTTCATCCAAAGACGTGGGCCTGGGCGACGAGGCGGAGTCGGCTTGACCACAGGCCGCCAGATGACCGCAAGCGAGCGCGCCAATCAGTCCAAAGACGAGCAGTCCGGAGAGCAGCCGGAGCCTTGACGCGCGAACCGAAGGCGTATTGCGAGCTCGAATCTCGATCATGAGATGGACCGACCTGCAAACAAAGGGCCCCGCGCCCCACATGAGGAAACACAGGATGCTGCCATCGTGGCCCACAAGACCTCGCCCGACGCACGGCACTGGGAGTGTCCGCCTTGTCGCATCGGGCACGACAGCGCGGCGGCCGTTGAGTGGCTGCGCGCGTGCGTGCCTTGGAGAAAGACGCTTGTATTGCTCGCGTTTATCTCAACCCTGATAACGATCAGTGTTTCCCGGCATGTGCTATGCACCGCGTCACAGCACGCTAATGGGCGGCTCCGAGCCTTCTCGTGAGCGCAGCCAGGCGACGAAAGGAACACCCATGTTGAGACGACGTAGTCCATTGTTTCCTGTCCATCGCTTCTCGAGCCGGGGGCGACGTATGATGGCTGTTGCCGTCTTGCCGATGGGCGCCCTTCTCGTCGGATGCGGTGTGGAGTCCATCAACGAGGATCTTGCCACCGACACCTCGGCGCCCAGCCTGACGTTCAACATGCTCGCGGGCCTTCAGGATTCGTCAACCTCGGCGTCGTCGGTGTCGAGTGGGACGCGACAGACTTCCACGGACAACGAACAGGCCGTCGAGGCTGCCCGTGACGAGGCTCGCGACGACGTGGGCGAGGACAGCCTTGGTGGAGCCTCTGAGTCGGCGGCCGGGTCCGAAGCAGAATCGGGGTCTCAGGCTCAGCAAGGAACCGAGTCCGCATCCGAGCGCGCACCAGATCGCGGGCGTTCGGAAGGCCGGACGCGTTTCGAGTCGACGACGACGGTTGAGGTGATCTCGGCCTGCCACGAGGGTGAAGTCGACATTCTCCGTAAGCGACTCCAACTCGAAGCGGACTATGCCGCATGCACCCAGGTCTGGCATGAAGGCACCTCGCGTCTCGCGAATGCACCGCCTGATTACTCGAAGGCCCGCCTGTCGCTCGAGTCGGAGTTTGGCGATGTACTCGGGGGTTCCTGGATCGACGTTGCGTCGTTCTATGAGGCGGGTCGCTCCGGTCGATCCGGGGCGCGGCAGGCTTTTGGTGTCGAACTACCGTTCCTCCTTGAGAACGCGCTCCTAGCCCAAGGTTCGACTTTCAGAGTCAGCCTGTTCGTTTGCTCAGACTCCGACGGCGATGGCGCGTGTTCTGATGAGCAGGTGGCGCAGTTGCCGCCGGCGCTCGAGAGCCAGAGCCACTGCGGGGCCTCGCTCGCCACTCAACTGCGCCGGGTTCCCTCCGTGGTCTACTACCAGCCGTTCGAAGTCCGTCTCGCAGAAGGTTCCTTCACCTTCACGCCGCTCGATCCGAGCGACTTGGAGAATCCGGATGGGTTTGCTCAAGCCGCCATTGCGATGAACCACACCTTGCGAAACTATGCGCCGGTCGACCTCCAAAGTCTTTCGGCGGCCCTGGTTGGGCGCGTCGAGCGAGATCCAGCGTGTGAACCGCAGCCGCGGACCAATGGCTGCTTTGTCGAAGGGACGATGATTGCCACATCCTCGAATCGCGTCGTGCCCGTCGAGAGCCTGACCGCGGGCTCGGTCGTCCGAACGCACCGCGGCCGCAACGCTGTCGTGCAGCGCGTGGTGGCGGGGCCCGAATCTCATCCGGTCGTCGCCATCGTGACCTCCACCGGGGACCGGCTGGTTGTCACCCAAGACCATCCGATCGTTACCTCGGAAGGTCTACGACGCGCGGACGAACTGGTCCCGGAAGATCATCTTCTCACCGCCGGCGGCACTTTCGTTGGCGTCGCCTCGCTCAACTCTCTCGACTACTTCGGAAAGGTCTGGAACTTCGTTCTTGATGGCTCGTCTCTCGTGGACGACCACTTGGTCGTCTCCGGTTCGCTCGTGACCGGCGATCTGACCCTTCAGAACCACTTGAAGACGCCGCAGGTTGCGTTGCGTTAGGACGCGGGCGTTAACCAAGGGATCGGCGTTTCGGCCGAGCACATCTCTAGGGGGCTGGAAACACGCAGCCCTTCGGGCTGCTGGGATCGGCGTTCATGCTCATGCAGACGTAGCCGTCCCGGCAATCGGCGTCTGCTTGGCACGTCTTCAAGCACACGCCGAGGCTCGAGGCATCGGCCGGCCGTGCGCAGTCGCTCGTGGCGTCGCATTCTTCCCGGAGACGACAATCAGCGGTGCAGTATCCGCCCGTCCAGCCTGACGCGGCCTCGGTGCGACAAGCGCGGGTTACGCATTCTTCGCCGTCTAGACAGGAATCACCCACGGCACGCCCAACCCCACACTCATCGTCCAGCAGAGGCGAGCAACCCAGCCCACAACAACCATCGCCGCTTGCGCACAAGCTGACGGGCGTATGGACGCAGTGTGCATCACAAGCGCCGGACGAACCGACGAGTGCGTCCGCGGTGCATGGGTCTTCATCATTGCAGCTCGTCGGACAGTTGCCATCGCAGAGTTCGCCGACTTCGAGCTGCCCATTGCCGCACACCGGAGGCGCACAGTCGTCGTCGTTGGCGAAGGTGCAAGAGGAGGGGCAGCACCCATCGCTGTTCGCGCATGCGCTGATCGTGGTCGAGGTGCACTCGGCATTGCAGGCACTCGGATCGCCGCTCAGGGTGTCCTCCGTGCACGCGTCACCGTCGTCGCAGGTCGTGGGACACGCGCCGTCGCAGGTCTCCCCTTGCTCGAGCGCACCGTTGCCGCACACCGGTGTGCAATCGTTGTCGCTGTTGCTGTTGCAGCCGGGAGCACAGCAGCCATCGCCATCGATGCAGCGCGTGATAGGCACATGTCCGCAGGCTGCATCACAGGCGGCGGCGCTTCCGCTGAAGGTCTCCGTTGTGCAGGCGTTGCTGTCGTCGCATTCAGCGACGCTCGTGGGGCACGTCCCGTCGCAGGTCTCGTTCGGATCGAGCACCCCATTGCCGCATGCTGAAGGCGGTACGCCGCTGTCATCGGCTTCACGCCCGGAATCTGGCACCGTTGCGCCATCGGGCGACGCGTCGACGCCACCATCGGGCGACGCGTCGACGCCGCCATCGGTCGTCGTATCCGCACTGGCATCGCCTTCGGCGAGCGTGCTTCCGTCAGCCGAGGCGTTGCCCGCGTCCCCTGGGGTCATGGCACAGCCTTGGATGGCCTCGTGCTCGCATGCGAGATCGCATCCGGTCGTGCTTCCCGTGAAGAAGTCGCGGGTGCAAGAGTCGCCATCGCTGCACGCGCTTGGGCAGGCGCCCGGCTCACCCGAGCGGATCGTCGGATCGCACGTCTCGCCGTTGTCGAGTCGGCCATTGCCGCATGTGCTCCCAGCGTCTGGTGTGAGCGGCGCGCCGCCTGAGCCTCCGCAGCCCCAGGACGCCAGCGCGAGCACGAGGAACAATGGATTGGTCTTAAAGCAGAAGCGATGAAGCATGGTCTACCCGAGGTTCGAGAATCGTGGGGAACTGTGAGCTTTCTACGCTGGTTGTCTTTGGCCTGCGTACGTCGAACGACCGGCCCGGGCGACAAATCGGTCCGGACGAGGAGCCAAAAAATCGTCCTAATCACAATAAGTTGCAGGTTGAAAGGCCAGCCGCTGGCTCATCTGGGCGCGCCCGATGCCGGCCGGAATCGGGTGACGGCTTCATCCAGGACGGCGTTGGGCGAGGTGCGATCGTTGGGGACGTTGTGGCTCGTTGTGGCGTCTTTTGCTGGATTTACGGGGCCTGGAGCTTGCCCGCTGGCTCGACGCGCGGCACCCTGCGGGCGAGAGAATCCAAATGGTTGCGCAGGCTCGTTCCATTTGAGCCTCGCCCACATGTTGGTTGGTTGGGGGTCTGGTGGACGGCACGGACAGTGAGCGAAGATCCTCAGTTCCGGACCGAATAGGTCGATATCCGATCGTTTGCCGTCTGGCGGTTGGCGGGATGGCGACCTTGTATCTCGGTCGCATCGATGGTCCGGGCGGGTTCGAACGCCTCATTGCGATCAAGGCGATTCACGACCATCTGTCCCACGACAAGTCCTTCGTGAGCATGTTCCTCGACGAAGCGAGGACCATTGCGCGCATCCATCACCCCAACGTCGTGCGCGTCTTCGAGGTCGGCGATGATTCGGGTCGGCTCTTTCTCGCCATGGATTTCATCCGTGGTGAGACGCTCACGAACATATTCGTGCGCACGTGGGGTCGAAATCATCCGCTGGACATACCGCTCGCGGCCTACTTGATCTCGACCGCGTGCGAGGCTTTGCATGCTGCGCACGAGCTCCGTGACAACGACGGCGAGGCGCTGGGCGTCATCCATCGCGACGTCACGCCCGAGAACCTGATCGTGGGCTACGATGGGTTCCTTCGGGTGGTGGACTTCGGGGTCGCGAAGGCCGCGGATCAGATCTCCACCACCGACCCCGGCCTCCAAAAAGGCAAGGTCGCCTACATGGCTCCGGAGCAGGTCGAGTCGAGGCCACTCGATCGTCGCGTGGATGTCTTCGCGCTGGGCGTCATACTCTGGGAGGCGATCGTGGGTCGCCGACTGTTCAAGTCTGAGAACGTCGCCACGACCGTGTTGAACGTCCTCGAGGCGGAGATCGTGTCTCCCGCTTCGATTCGCCCGGAGTGCGACGAAGAGCTCGCGCGGATCGTGCTCAAGGCGTTGAACAGAGACGCGGCGGGTCGTTACCAGACGGCCCGCGAGCTGGGTCGCGACCTGCAGCTCTATCTTGGGCACAAGGGCACGTTGACCGGGCCCGCGGACGTCGAGCTCTTCATGCGCGCCACGTTCGCGGATCGCTACGCGACGCTCCAGGATCTCGTCCGCCGGGCGAGTCAGCCTATCGAGCGCAAGTTGGCGCTTCCGCTCGATACCTCGGACATCAATCAGATCACCGATGATAAGAGCGAGGGCGTTTTTCGCATCGATGAAGCCACCGTGATGGGCGCCATCGGGCCGGTGGATCAGAAGCCTGAGGCACCACGGGGACTCGCGACGACGGTCAGCCTCGGATTCCATCACGATGTCGGGAGCGCGCCGCACGCGCTTATTTCTTCGCAACCGTTTGCTCAGCCATCCCGGCTTCCTGGTCGCTTGCCCGTCGGTTTCCGCCTCGAGAGCTATCGCGTCGAAAGGCATCTTGCTTCGACGGGTGTCTACGACGTGTACGCCGCAGTCCATGCCGAGTACGAGAATCGCGCGGTCATCAAGGTTTTTAGTCCGAAGGCATCCAGCCGCCCCGAGTTGGTTCAGCGATTCAATGATGACCTGAGTCGTCTTCGGTCGCTGAAGAGCGCGCACATCGTTCAGATTTGGTCCACCGGGTGCCTTGAAGACGGCCGCATCTATCTCGTCATGGAGCGAGCCTCCGGGCTGAGTCTTCGTGAGGTTCTCCAAGCCGGAAAGTTGTCGATGACCGATCGCCTTCGAGTGCTCGAGGAGCTCGCGATGGTTCTCGACGCCGGACATGAGGCGGGGGTCGTTCACCGCGATCTCAAGCCTGAGCATGTCTTCCTAGCTTCGGGGCAGGGCAATCGTCCGACCGTGAAGCTCTTGGGGTACGGCGTTGCCACGCTGCGCGGTGGTTTGGGCAATCCGCTGAGCAGCGAGAGCCCGCAGAACCGGCTCTACCGGGCGCCCGAACAAGTGAGGATCGGCGAGATCGTGAGCACGCCGGCCGACGTCTATGCGCTCGGCATGATCGCGTATGAGCTCCTCCTGGGCGTTGGCCCCTTCGGGGAGACGCCGGCCGAGGCCATCTGGCGGAATCGGCCATCGGTCGTGAACCCCAAAGATATCCGGGAAGACGTCTCCGATGCGCTTGCCGAGATGCTGGTCCGAATGCTCGCGCGGAAGCCCGAGGAGCGTCCGCGGCTTGGTGATGTGCGTGCCGAATTCGCAGAGCATCGCCATATGATCGCGCTCAGCGAAGCCTTGGGACAAAGTGGGCGAGGCTCGGGATCCAAGCGCCCCTTGCTCCTGCGCCGTTTCGGTTCCGCGAGTGACCTCTTCGAGGCGATGACCCACGACTTGTCATCGCGCCTTCTGCATGTCACGGCGCCCAATCAGCCGCCGCCGTTACGGACGCCCATCATCGTTCGCTATGCGGTTCCGCGCCTGAACGCACTGGTTGACTTGGGAGGCCTGACGACGGAGTCGGGCGACGATACCACGGGCGTTTGGGTCCAATTCGATGCGCTGGCGTCTGAGAAGATCGATGCGGTGATCGACCTTGCGGTCGAAGCGGCGGGACTCGACGACAGTGCGGGCTCCTTCGAATTTCAAAGCTCCTCCATGGAGTGGAGGATTCCGGGGCTTCTGGAAGAGGGTCGAGCCGACGACAGAGCACGGCAGCCCGTGTGGTCCGACGTATCGCCGCCGCGCGATGGGACCCCGGGCGCGGATGAGGGCGTTCCCGGCGTGGACCGCAACGCCCCGCGCAGCAAGGATGCGGGCACCGGCGTTCGAGGGGGAGGCTCGGGCGAGCGCGGCGCCGAGCAGAACTCGGGCTCCCTGTCGATCAAAGGCGCGACCGACGACTTGCCGAGTCGTCGGACGGCGTTCGAAACACGACGGATCGAAACGGTGGCGCCCGATGATGGCCTGACGTCTCCAAAGGCTGTTTCCGTGCGGTCGCAGGAGCGGCGTGCTGCCGCTTCTCGAAAGGTTCGGGTCGAGCCCGCCACGGTACTTGGCGCAACGCAAGTTGCACGTGTTGCGCCCGAAGCCGAAGCCGAAGCCGAAGGCGACGGCGACGGCGACGGCGACGGTGCTTCGAACGCGTCGCCAAGCGGTGGACGACGAACGGAGGACCTCTGGTCGCGATCGATTTTTCGGCATGCAGCCCATTCCTCCCTCGTGCATCGTACGCTGGCGTACAGCGTGGCGACGGCCGTCCTGGCAGGGGTTGCACTCATGTCGATCGTCGCCTCGGCCGATCATGTCTCGCGCACATCGGGAGACGACCGCATCGACATGGGTGTCGCTCGGGCCGCGAAGACCATCGTCGAGGAGCGACTGCGTCGGATGGAGGCCGAGATGGTGCGTGTTGCGGCGACCGGCGAGCGCGGTGCCGACAGCGCCCAAGACTTCGCCGATATGGTCCAGTGCGAAGGCGCTCGATGCCAGCCGCTCGTTCCGTCGGCCAACGCGAATGATCTCGGTCGCTTCGGCGCGATGCTCGACGAGGGCGAGGTCGCGACGCGCCTCGTCGAGGGCAATCTGGTCGTCGGCGCAAAGCTCGCGGACCGGCGGCGGGCCATGGCGGTCGTTCGGCTCGATCGGTTGCTTCCGGGACCGCTCGACCTGTTCGGCTCTGAGGCCTTTGGGCACGAGGTTTCCGTCGTCGCGGCGAGCGGGACCGGCGACCTGCTGAGCGTGGGTGGCCGACTCGGCGAGAAGGGCGGCCAACCGCACGACTTCGTAGCCAGTCTCGTCGCGCTCCCGGGGAGCTTCGGCGTCGAGGTGGTCACGGTTCTGGGGCGCCGTGAGCTCGCGGCTTGGGCGAAGCTCCAGGACTTGGTTCTGGTGGTCACCGGGCCCAGCACGCCGAGAGATGGTCTCCTATGGTCGAGATTGATCGGCTGGGTGCTCCTTGTGATTCTCCTCGTGGCGCTCGTGAGCGCGATGCTTTCGGCTCGCGTGGCTTTGCGTCTCCGTCAGCTCCAGGAGAACGCGCTCGCCGTCGCTGCCGGCGACTTCCAGCGGGAAATTAGAGTTCGAGGTCAGGGGCCGCTCGCGGAGCTGGCTCGGTCCTTCGCGATGATGACGCGGGCACTTCGTGCGCGCGACGAAGATGTTCGACGGCGCCAGCATGCCATGAGCGAGGCCGAGGCGGAGGCGCTTCAGAGAAAGATCTCCGACTGGCTTCGCAAAGACCTCTCCGTGACGCTCGAGAGCATCGACGACGTCGTGAAGGCACCGATCGACGAGAAGGCCGTGCTGAACGACCTGAAGGAGCGCCGCGCCAAGCTCAAGGAGTTGGTTACGCGGGCCTCCCTCTCTCTCAATCAGGTGCTCGCGCTGGCAGGCGTCGCGGGACGTCGAGTGGATGCGGCGGCTTTGGTCGAAGACGTCGTCTACACCGTGCGAAGGCGGTACGTCTCCGACCGGATCTCGGTCGACTTCGAAGCGCCCAACGCGGTCTTGTTCCCACGCCTCGAGGTTCAAGAGAGCGATCTGCGCGAATTGGTCGAGGCCATCCTGAATCGGATGGCGCAGACGACCTCGGTCGGTGAGTCGATCCGCGTGGCCCTGGTCCTCGAAGAAGACTGTCTACACCTCGAAGTCCAGGCGGCCTGGTCGGAGGTGGGCTTGCTGACCGCAAAGCGAGCGCTCGAAGATTTTGACCGTCTGGTTGTCGCGTTGGGGGCATCTGCCGCCGTCCGTGACGATCTGACGGTGCTGTCGGTTCATCTCCGGTTCCCCATCAAATCGCGCTCGAAGCTCAAGGCCGCGTAGATTCGGTCGGCCAACGTGTCCGCCGGGCATCCTGCGATTGACAGTCTTTGGGGAGAAACCTAGCGTTCCACCCGGCCCGACGGGTCCAAGGACCGAGTAGCGTGAAGAATCAGAAGCAAGACCATTGGCGTAGACACAAATCTGGAGGTTCCAGCGATGTGAAGCCGTCGAACGTCGCTCCGCCGCCGAGCGAGCCCCGCGGCGACGGCGGAGCTCGAGACGAGGCTGGGGCCAGCGTGGAGCGAGATGTTGGCGCCGAGCCGGCGCACGGAGCCGAAGGCGAGTCGAGCCCGGCTTCTTGGTTGGTTTGGCTGCGCGCGCAGCTCAAGACCGAACGGATCGCGGTGCTCGCAGTTTTGGTTCTCGGTGCGCTCATGTTTCTTCCGTACCTCGGATCCCTTGGGTTGTGGGATCCTTGGGAGACGCACTACGGAGAGGTCGCACGCGAGATGATCGCGCGCGACGACTACCTCTATCCGCATTGGGAGAGCGCCTACTTCTTTAGCAAGCCCGCGCTCACGCTGTGGTTGATCGCGTTCGGACTCGTGATCTCCGGCGCCGAGGGCGCCCCGCCCGGTGAGCCGCTTGGCGCTTTCGCCGAGTGGGGGGTCCGGCTGCCTTTCGCAATCATCGCGATCTTCACCTTGTGGGCGGTCTACCGAATCGGGCGACAGATCAAGGACCGCGCGACCGGGATTCTTGCGGTCGTGGTGCTCGGATCATCCGCTCAGTTCATCTTCATCGGCAAGCAGGCGATGACCGATATGCCGCTTGTCGGCTTCCTGACGGCAGGCTTCGCCTTCTTGATCGCCGGCGCCTTCGACGTCGATGCCAACAAACCGGCAACCCGCGGAATGAAGCTTGCGGCGAGCGCGGGCATCGGATTCTCACTCTTTCCCCAGCTCTTCCTCATTGGTCGCGAACTCCATGGACTCGCGGTCTTTGGGCTCCTGATGGTCGGCCTTACCGGAGCCGGCTTCATCGCCGGGCTTTGGCTTTCCGGGGCTCGTCGGGACAGCTACCTTGCGGGCTTCTACGTTTGTGGCGCCCTGGCCGTCCTCGCAAAGGGGCCCGCGGCCCTTTTCGTGCTTGGCGTCGTCCTGGTCTTCTATCTCTTCTTCTCCGGCGACGTGGGCCTCGTCCTTCGCGCCCGAGTTTTGGCGGGCGCCGTGCTTTTTTGGCTCGTCGCGGCGCCCTGGTACGCGGCGATGGCGGTGTTCCCGGGGCGAGACGACGAGGGCAAGACCTTCGTCGATCGCTTCTTCCTGCACGACACGCTGGCGCGCGTCGGCAGTGGCGTGCACGGGGACCGGGCCGATCTTGGCTACTTCCTGGAGCAGATCGTCTACGGCATGTTCCCGTGGGCGGCCACGATTCCTATGGCGCTTGGATTGGCGGCCCGATGGCCCGATGAAGAGCGTTCGGTGGAGAAGCGGCGTGTCGTATTGCTCGTCTTGATCTGGGCGGTTGGCAGTTACGTCGCGTTCTCGATGAGCCAGACGAAGTTTCACCACTATATCTTTCCGGCACTCCCCCCGCTGGCGGTCCTCATTGCCCTTTGGTTTTCGTGGGTTGCGGAGGCGCCTGGCCAACGTCTTGGGCGCTATCAGATCATTTTGGTCATCGCGGTCTTTGCGGTCGGCGCGCGCGACCTCATCAACGACCCCCAGTTGCTGGTGAATCTTTTCACCTACAAGTACGACCGGGACTATCCACGCGAGCTCAACCCGCGCGCGTTCATCGTCGCGCTGGTGACGCTGGGGAGCTTGGCGATGGCCTGGTTCTACCTTTGGCGCCAACGCGCTCGCATGCTCCTCGCCTTCATGGGGATGGGCGTGGTCTTCGGGGTCTGGGTGTCGCATAAACATTTCAATTTCTTGGCCCCCCACTGGAGCCAGGCCCACCTCTTCAAGACGTTTTATGAGGAACGTCGGGGTAATGAGCCGAGCTACGCGTACCAGCTCAACTGGCGGGGCGAGACGTTTTACAGCCGCAACACGATCCTCCAGGTGAAAGAGAAAGGCGCGAATCAAAGGATGCGTGAGCTCGTGGACCGACCGGGCCGCGAGTTCATCATCACGGAGCAGTCCCGGTTTCAGACCCTCAGAAATGCGCTGAGCCCCGACAAGCGCGATAAGGTCCGCATCCTCGATCGCTCGAGCAACAAGTTCTATCTTTGCGTCGTGGAGGAATGACCGTAAGCTGAGATATCGTCCGATGACTAGCTTGCCTCCCTCAGTGCCCTCGCCGACCGAGATGCCCACCCCGGACCCGAATCGACGTCGGCTCCTGATCGTGTCCGACATGCACCTCGGCCGTGACTGCAACTACATTACCGGTTTCAAGCATCGCACGCGCCCGAACCCGGAGTTCGACCGGGCGTTCATCGACATGCTCGACTACTACACGGTCGGGCAGGAGCGGAGTTGGCGAATCATCTTCGGAGGCGACTTCATCGACTTCATCGAAGTCGTCGTCGTGCCGGGCAGCGATAGTCGGCTGCATTTATCGTTCGAAGTCACCGACGAAGAGAAGGAGTTCGGTCTTGGGACCGAGGCGGAGCGCGTGTGCGTGAAGCTCGAAGAGACGCTCGACTACCACGAGGCCTTCTTTCGTCGTGTGGCGCGGTTTGTCGCCGACGGGGGCGAGATCGTCGTGCTCCGAGGCAATCACGACGTTGAGCTGCACTGGAAGAAGGTCCAACGCGTTTTTCGGCAGCGTCTTTCATCGTTCGCATACCAAGGGCTCGAGCTTGGCATTGACGAGGTCATCGACATTCGCAACGAGTTTCAGACGCGGATCTCCTTTGCGCCCTGGGTCTACTACGAGCCCAATCGCATCTACGTCGAACATGGTCATCAATACGATGCGTATTGTTCGTTTGATTCTCAGCTGTATCCGTTGAGCCCGACGAACCAGCGACGCATCGATACGCCGTTGGCGGCGTTTGCGATGCGGTATTTCGTCAATCTCCTGACCGACTTCAAGGCCCACAACGCCGATGTCTGGAGTACGCGTGACTACCTCGCGTGGCTTCGGGCACGCGGTTTTGCGGGTGCCTTCTATGTCGCTCGCATGGGGTTGAGCACGGGGTTGCGCACTTTGAGCTATGCGGTTCAGATGGCGCTCGGCTTTCGGGTGCGTCGATATCGAGAGGAGCACGAGAAGTTGCTCGTCGAAGAGGCGGCGAGGCTCCGCATCACGCCCGAAAAATTGCTCGCGGTCGACATGCTTCGCCACATGCCGGTGAACCGGAATCTCCCGGAACTCATCCGGCTTCTCTTTCTCGATCGAATCATGCTCGCCGCCGGCGCGCTGCTTTTGACGTTCCTCATCCTCCTGGTCTTCGATAGCACGTGGCCTCAACTCATTGGGGTCGTGCTCACGGCCATTTTGGCGTTGAGAATCAACTCTAGGATGGCGCCTCGGCGATTCTTGCTCCCGGGCCCAAAGCAGGCGCAGGCCGCCGCCCGTATCGCGGAGATCCTCAATGTCCCCTCGATCGTCATGGGGCACAGTCACGTCCGGCGCGTGAGCGAGCTCGGCGGCGGGAGGCGCTACATCAACTCCGGTTGCTGGCTGCCGCCGCTCCCCGGGCAAGATCATGTGGATGCAGCCGCCCCCTGCAGTTGCCGATTTGCTCACGTCGTGGTCGAGAGTGATGGTCAAGCCGATCTTCGGATCTTCTGTCGAGCAACGCGCAGTGTGCGCGTGTCGGACGTCAAGACGACCGACGTCTGGATGGGCGAACGTGATGATGAGCAGGGCGTTCGTGCGGCGCCCGCCCCCGCTTTGACTTCGCAGTAGAGTGTGCTTGTCTGGGGCACTGACTTCTCGATACAACGGACATCACAACGTCAGTCGAGAAGCGTTCGCGCGGATGGATTTTCGACGGACCTGATTTCAGCCGAGCGATTCGATGGGAGCGAGCGAAATTGTTGCCCGAGACCTGACCGAGGACGAGATCATTCGCGTCTTCGCTCGCCCTTCTCCTTCTCCTTCTCCTTCTTCGTCGACGCGCGAGGCGCTTTCGTCTTCGCTCGCTCTCAGTCGCCCGTCGTTCGAATCCTTGATCGTCGTTCCAAACGGCGATGACGCTGCGGCGTGGCGAACACCAGCCGAAGAGGTCTCCGTGCTTTCGACCGATACTTTGGTCGAAGACGTTCATTTCTCCCTCGCTTGGGACGAACCGAGGCGGCTTGGGCGCAAGATGATCGCAGTCAATCTGAGCGACCTCGCGGCCATGGGTGCCCGGCCGGCCTATGTGTTTCTGTCGGTTTGCGTTCCACCGGCGTTGAGCTACGCAAGGCTCGTGGCCATCGCCAAAGGCGTGCACGAGATCTGCTGCGAGCATGGCATCACGGTGCTCGGAGGCAATGTGACGCGCGCGCCGACCTCACTCGTATTGGGCGCCACCGTCGTGGGGTATTCGCGTCCGGAGCGTCTCATTCGGCGAGCCGGTGCTTCGCTGGGCGACCACATCTTCGTGACGGGTACGCTCGGGGCGGCGAGGGCTGGGCTTTTCTGCCTTCAGGCGGGCGAGCCGGGCAGGGCGCCGCGACTGGTTGATGCCCAGCTCGATCCCACGCCCCGGACCGAGGCGGGCCTTCGGCTTGCCGAGAGCGGTTTCGTCCGCGCGATGTGCGACCTCTCCGATGGTCTCGCGACCGACCTCCGCCGACTCCTTGCGTCAGCGCAGGGGTCAGGGCAGGGGTCAGGGCAGGGGTCAGGGCAGGGCGACGTCCACGACCTCTCGCAAGCCGATGTCGACCCCGACGAAGCCTTGCGCCCCGACACCGGGCGAGACCAAGGCGGCAAGCTTGGCGCGGTCATCGATCTCGCATCGCTGCCTGTGTCGCCCGAGTTGCGCGCGTTCGCCGCGCGGCGTGGGGTCTCGCCGTACGATGAGGCGCTGCTTGGGGGAGAGGACTACGAGCTTCTCTTCGTGGTCTCACCGCAAGACAGCCCGCGCGTTGCCTCACTTCTCTCGTCGATCGTGTCGGTTGCCCACGTCGGCGTGATCGATGGAACGGGCGTGGTGAGCGTGCAGCGAGACGGAAACCTCCGACCTCTTCCGAATGGGGCATTCTCTCATTTCTCGGGGCAATCGGGATGACGCCGCGCATCATGATCGTGGATGATCAAGAGGCAACGCGGCGACTTCTCCGTGAGATTCTCGCCGCGAATGCCTTCGAAGTCGTCGGCGAGGCGAGCAACGGCGATGAAGCGGTACTCCTTTTCGATGTGCTGCGACCCGATGCAATCACGATGGATCTCGTGATGCCCAAAATGAACGGGCTCGAGGCGGCGCGTGCGATCCTTTCTCAGGCCCCCATGACGGTCATTGTTCCTGTCTCGGGCCTTGCACATCCGAGCGTCCAAGCCGCCTCCTTCGACGTGGGCATGAAAGGCTTTGTCGCCAAGCCTATCGATGCGCGTGAGCTGCTCGGCGAATTGCGGGAAGCGCTCAGCCTTGAGGACGCGCAGTGACCGGCCGAACCTGCCCGACGCTTGCCATTTCCTTGAATCGTCGCCTACCGTGTTCGAGGTGAGCGGGCAGACCAGCAACACGGAGTCGTCGGTTGACTTGTGCTTCTCTGCGCTCGCGGATCTCGCGGAGGCGATGCTTGACAGCGACGCTCCGGCTTCGGCGTTTCACCGCGTCGTCACGCGTCTTGCGGGCATCACCTCGGGCACGCACGCGTCCTTCGTCATGCTGAATCAGGGCTCGGCGACCGAGGGGACGCTCGCCGCCTCGACGTTGTCCGACGCCACGCTCGGTGTTCCCGTGGACCTCTCGGCATGGCCATCAAGAGAACGGGTCCTGCGCGACGGACAGACGACCTTGATTCTCGGATTGATCCAAGGCGTTGGTCTGGGTGAACCACCTGCCCCGAGCGCCGGGGCTTCGGTGAGCACAACGATGATTCCCGTGTTCCTCGAGCGGCGGGTGGAGGGCGTCTTGCTGGTTCGGCACGACGGCCCGGAGGCCGCGAAGCTTACGCCCGATAGGCTGAGATTCGGTCAGAGCATCGCGAGCATGGCGGGCATTGGTGTTCGAAGTCATCGCCTCCATACGTGGATTCGCGATTCCAGTGAGGCCCGCCGTTCGGATCGTCTCAAAGCCGAGCGCCGTATTCAGCAGATCGAGCGATACCAACGGTTCTTCGACTTTGCGGGCGATGGATTGATCATCGTGGACGGGCGCGGCCACATATTGTTTGCGAATCGTGCGGCGCAATCGAGCCTGGGTTTTCTGCCTCCGGCGATTACGCGCGTCGCGCTCAGCGATATCGTTGCGCCAGAGGGACACGAGGCGTTGGATGTGCTCCTGGTAGGCATCCGCCGGGGTCGATATCACCGCGACCTCGAGGTCCCGATCATTCGATCTTCGGGAGAGCAGGCGTTGCTTTCCGTGACCTCGGCGTCGCTCGATGACACGACCGCTTCCGAACAGCAGGCGGCCAACCCACGGCTGCGGCCGGCGGATTCGGTGGCGATCGTGTCGTTTCGTGACGTGACAGCGACGCGCCACCTTGAACAGGCGCTCCGTCAGGCCCAGCGCAAGCTCGAGCTCAACGAACGCCAGACCGCGATCGTAGAACTCGCGGGCGCGGCGGCCCACGAGCTCAATCAGCCGCTGACCTCGATCATCGGGACACTGGAGCTGCTCGGGCGCAAGATGGCCCCTGACGATCCTCACCGGCGACCGATTGAGCTTTTGCTTGCGGAGGCCGACCGCATGGCAGAGATTGTGCGGAAATTTGGGCAGATCTCACGATACGAAACCAAGCCTTACCTTGGAGCGACTGACATCGTCGATCTCGACCGAGCTGCACGCAGCGGAAGCTCGGGTGGGCACGAACCGGGGCAGGCGTAACACGAAAGAAGGTTGCTCTCCGGCATGAGCGCGCGCGAAGTCAATTTTGATGGACTGGTCGGACCGTCCCACCATTACGGGGGGCTGTCGTTCGGAAACATGGCGTCGGCGGCGCACGAAGGTTCGCTGTCGAACCCGCGGGAGGCGGCGCTCCAAGGACTTGCCAAGGCGCGTGCGCTTCATCGGCTCGGGGTTGCGCAAGCCTTCTTTCCTCCTCATATGCGACCTGAGCTCTCGCTGGCGAGGCGGCTCGGCTTCTCAGGCACCGACGCCGACGTCTTGGCTTCGGTCGGCCGAGAAGCGCCGCTCTTGCTGGCGGCTTGCTATTCCGCGTCGAGCATGTGGACCGCAAACGCAGCGACGGTCTCGCCGAGCGCCGATAGCGCCGACGGAAAGGTTCATTTCACGCCGGCCAATCTTCAGAACAAGATCCATCGAAGCATCGAGACGCCCACGACAGCTCGCATCCTTCGGGCGGTCTTCGACCGCGCCGAGTTCTTCGTGCATCATGAGCCCCTGCCTTGTTCGGCCGCGCTTGGCGATGAGGGCGCAGCGAACCACACGCGCTTTGCGCCGTCCCATGATGCGGCGGGGATTCAGCTCTTCGTCTGGGGCGAAACCGCGGCCAACCCGTGGAATCCAAGGCCGAAGACGTTCCCGGCGCGACAGACGCTCGAGAGCACCGAGGCGCTTCGTCGTTTGCACCAGGTCCCTCCTTCGCGGGCCGTGTTCGCGCAGCAGCGACCGGAGACCATCGACCAAGGCGTGTTCCACAACGACGTGATCTCGGTCGGCTATCGGGATATCTTTTTTGTCCACGAGGCGGCCTTCGTC
Source organism: Deltaproteobacteria bacterium (assembly GCA_016713425.1). Classification (GTDB taxonomy): domain Bacteria; phylum Myxococcota; class Kuafuiibacteriia; order Kuafuiibacteriales; family Kuafuiibacteriaceae; genus JADJPE01. The sequence goes on from JADJPE010000005.1 coordinate 2,325,361, forward strand.
GACACCGACGAAGTGATCGCGGCGCTTTGCGGGCACTACCAACGGTCGACCGGCGCCGAGCTGCGGGTGATTCGGGTGAAGGAAGCTGAGATCTCGGTCCCGGTCGCCGTCTCGACCTACCTCTTCAACAGCCAGATCGTCGAGGATGCGAGTGGTCGCGTGCTTCTCGTGGCGCCGATTGAGTGCAGCGAGAATCGTGAGGTCTCGGCGCTCATCGATCGCCTTGTGGACGGCGATTCTCCGATCGACGCCGTCCACTACTTCGACTTACGTCAGAGCATGCATGGCGGCGGCGGTCCCGCCTGTCTTCGGCTTCGCGTTGCGCTGACCGACGATGAGTTTTCGGCCGTGAATCCGGGGGTCCTGTTCTCGGAGCAGCTCGACAAAGCTTTGTGTTCCTGGATTGAGCGCCACTATCGCGACCGACTCTCTCCGGCCGATCTCCTCGATCCGGCGTTGATGCAGGAGTCGCGCGCGGCGCTCGACGAACTCACGCAGGTTCTGAAGCTCGGATCGATCTATCCGTTTCAGCTTGCGCCGTGACCCGCGGCCATGCGCCAGGGGGTATCATGATGACGCCCTCGTGGTAATTGAAGTTGTCGAAGGTCCGGTTCTCCACCGCCCGACGCTCGTGGATCTCCGGGCTTTGATGCGATTCGTTGATCGTGGCGCCCAGACCGCAGAACACGTGATAGGCACCGTGCGCGATGCCCATCCAAAACGGCACCTGGGCGAGTTTCTCGAGGCCCGATGGGTCGTGGGCCGCACCAGGCGCTCGGAAGTTGACGATGACGTCGTCTGGATAGATCACACCCTCATAGGCTCGCCCGGCTTTTGCCATCGCGTAGGTCGAGCGCGCCCGCTCGGAGCCGCTGCCTTCGGTGAGGTCGTCGGCCCAAAAGATGGCTTCCCATCCGTCCTTCTGGAGCTCGGCGCACAGATACTCCCCCTGAACGTTGTGGCGTTTGACGATCGAGAAGATCTCCATCCAGCGCCCGAGGATGGCGTCGGCGCGTTCGACTTGACCCTCGGCCCGGTATTCGGCGGCCACCATCTTGTAGGCGTTGCCGACATGGCGCAGGACCCAATCGATGCAAGCCGTGTTGTCCGGACCGTAGGGGCGAGTGATGGCGGGGCCGCTGATGTTCTGATCGTCTGTTTGGCGCCAAGGGTAGAAGGCGTTTGGGAGCCCCGCATCGCGGAGCCTCTCTTCGATGTAGGCGCGTTTCTGACGCTCTGTCCGTCGCCCGAACGCACTCGTGTCTCCGTATAAAAGACCGATGCCAAGTGCGTTCATGCAGCGGTCTTGCTCCGCCTCGAAGCGATGGATCGAGTCTCGACCGGCCTCCATGAGTCGAGCACCGAAATCCTTGCCGTATTGCGACTCGGTTACGCGTAAGATTCGCCCCGAACGGGTCGTTCGGCCGAGGGTGTTGCTCGTGATCGTGTTCCGGCGCCCATCGGTATCGAAGCGATCAATGACGTCGAACAGCGCGCCCGCGGCCCGCTCGCCCTCGATGGCGTCCGATTTGCGTGCGCCCAGCTCGCCGACAGCCTCCGCTGCTTCGGGGTCGACCGTCGTCAGCGCGTCTTTGAGTCCCGACGCGGAGATCGGGCGGTCACGATGGCGCGCAACAAAAGCTTCACGTGTTTGCACTGAGGATACTGAAGTCAAAGGAGTCTCCTTGGCGCGTCAAGTCACGCTCAGAAACCCGGCCTCGCGAGTCGGGTGGGGGATCGACCGGACGTTGGGCATCAGCATGAAGGCAGAGCAAGCGCAAAGTAGAGGACGGGGTCGGGATCCTTGGACTCCGTCTTCACCATGGCGATGCCGAGGTACAAACCATTTCCGACCGGGCGAAGCTCGTCGTGGACGTGGCGAATGGGTCCGTTCGAATTGTCATCGTGGTTGTAGTTCAAGATGACGCAGGGGCGTCGATCGAGCGCCGACGGACCGATCGAGTACTGGAAGGTGAACGCGCGTCCGATCGGGATGATGTTGTTGATGCCATTTCCGTGGGTCGCGCCGGGCGCTGCCGGGTGAAAGCTCTTGCCTCGCCACGGTGAGAGGCGCGTTAGTCCGCGACGAACGACGGCCAAGGGGCCGCGCCCGGAAGTGTCCGTCCAGGCCAGCTGCCGCCCGTCGAGGGGCCCGCTCATCTTGGCGACCTCCGAGGGGGGACAATCGGCGCGATCGAAGAGCTGTCGGAGTTCGCTCGTGGAGGCCTTGGCGAGATCGTCCAGCGTCCTTGGCGCGCGTTGAGTGCTGGTCGACGACGGCGCCGCGTACGGTGAGTAGACGTTCGGTGAGAAAGAGACTGGCATAGTGCGAGGGAGTATCGGGTCCGCCCACCGTGTGTTGCTTCGGTCATCGAATGAAGCAACTCCACTCGGCCCGCAAGCGATATACCACACCACGTTTGTCCTGGAACGTTCTCACGGACGGTCCAAACAAGGAGGGCCAACTCATGGTGTCACTGTACGGTTCGTCGTCGTCGAGCCTCCCGCTCGCTTCTGGTTGTCCATTCGCTGCTGTTCGTTCGAGTGGTCGTGCGGGTGCTGGTACGAGCGTCGGGGGCATCCTTGAAGCTGGGCTCGACGAGAAGCGGAAGGCCGCGAAGGAGATGCTCGAGCGCGGGGAGTACCAGCGCGTCGTCGATCTCTTGGCCGGCGTGGCGAACCGGGACCCGTCCGGGAAGGCGGAAGCGCTTCTGGGGGACGCCTATTTCTGGCAGCAGAACTACGCGGACGCGGAGAAGTCGTATCGATCGGCGCTCGCAAAGACGCCCGACCTGCAGAACCTGCGGCCCATGTTGGCACGCGCAGAGTCGAACCGAGTATCCGGGATCGACGACGAGGCGTCAGCTCGCGCCGAGTTTCAGGCACTCTTCACTCGCGAGAATTTGCTCAAGGGCCCAGACCTCAATCCTTATGATTTCGGCGTAATTCAGCAAGTCATCGAGCGAAAAGGCATCGATGCCGTCGTGCATCAGGTCAAGGACTCCATCGGCGAGGTGGCTGGCGTCGTCGGTGAGTCGGTCTTTCAGACGCTGACCAAGCTCGCGGGGAGCCTGGGAACGAGCGATGAGGTTTGGACGAACTGGTACAAGGATACCGGGCTCCCGCCGGCGCTCAACAAGATCGTCAAGCTCCTCAAGCTCGCCCACATGCGCGAAGGTCTCTTCGAGAACAACCTGGTGCGCACCTACCCGGCCGAGCATCGGACCTCGTTCTATCAGGGTGGGACGGATGGCCCGCCAAGTTGGGCGCTGTACGCGCGCACGGACGACGGGAGCTGGAACTGGTTGCCGCGCGACAAGAAGGGCGACCTCATTCGGGGCCCGAGCGACAAGCACGACCCGATGGTTGGCGCGGCCATGACGCGATTCTTCCGAAACGTGGGCGATGACCGGGGTCTGGACGCGGTGTGGCAAGCGAAGAACCCGGGAACGGACCCGGTGAACGTGCTCGAGATCAGCCGCGTCTTGTTTTCGCGTGAAGGCCCGATGAAAGAGGTGCCGTTTCTCAACATGGTCGCGGCGGCGTGGATTCAGTTCATGACCCACGACTGGGTGAGTCACGGCGACAACTACTCGACACGTATCGATCGCGTCCCGCTTCCGCCCAACGATCCGCGTCGCGAACGCTACCACACCGACTCGATGCCGGTCGCGAGCACACAGCCCGACCCAACGACCAGCGAGGCCGATGCCGGACGACCCGCGACCCACATCAACGAAGTGACGCATTGGTGGGATGGATCTCAGATCTACGGAAGCAACAAGGAGACGGTGAAGCGTCTTCGCACCGGCCCCGACGGGAAGGTGCTGGAGGGCGGGAAGCTCCACCTGCCTAACGGACGACTCCCGATCGATCCGGCGACCGGAACCGAAAGCACCGGATTTCGCCGCAACTGGTGGGTGGGTCTGGCGCTCATGCACACCCTCTTCGCGCGTGAGCACAACGCGATCTGCGACATGCTGAACGAGCGCTATCCGGGGCAGACCAGCGACTGGTACTTCGCCAAGGCGCGACTCATCAACGCCGCCGTGATGGCGAAGATCCACACGGTCGAATGGACGCCTTCGATCCTGCCAAACGAGGCGCTCTACTCCGGGATGCGCGCGAATTGGTACGGGCTCTTGACCGACCTGTTCGATCATCGGAAGCACAAGCGCGCGCTCTCCCAAATCAATGTGCAGGCCCCAGCACTCGGCGGCATCGTAGGTGGGCACCGAGGAGACTACGCCAAGTACGCTCTGAGTGAAGAATTCACGTCGGTGTATCGGCTGCACTCCTTGCTTCCCGATGATCTCGAGATCCGTCGCCGTAGCCAGCCCGACAGCGTGGTCAAGATTCCGCTCGGCCAGACGCGCCAGAAGGCGACGTCGGTCATTCTCGACCGCGTTCCCCTCGAGGATATGTGGTTCTCCTTTGGCACGCAGCACCCGGGCCAACTCGTGAACAACAACTTTCCGAATACGCTGCTCGACCTTTCTGTGCCGGGGATGCCTTTCCAGGATCTCGGCGCCATCGACGTGTATCGAGATCGAGAACGTGGGATCAAGAGCTTCAACGAGATGCGCAAGGAGCTCGGGCTGAAGCCCATTCGGACGTTCGAGGATCTCACGTCGGATCAAGACGTCGTGAACAAGCTCCGATCTCTCTATGGCGTCGACGAAGCCGGACACGACAAGGTCGACGACATGGACTTCTTGGTCGGAACGCTCTCTGAAGGTTATCGACCGACTGGGTTCGGCTTCGGCGAGACGTTGTTTCAGGTGTTCATCTTGAACGCGACTTGGCGCCTTCTGGGGGACCGATTCTTCACGGAGGACTTCCGGCCCGAGGTCTATACGCAAGAAGGGCTCGACTGGATCGATCAAGCCGACATGAAGACGGTACTTCTTCGACATTTCCCCGACCTTGAGCATTCGACGGGGCTCGGGAACATCAAGAACGCATTCGAGCCATGGGAAGAAGGCACGCTCGATCCGTCTCGTCATCCGCTACGGACGCTGGATGAGGAGACCGCCGAGGATCCGTCGCGGGGTGAGCGGCGCCGAGAACAAGACGCGCGGAACGCGGGGGCCAACTCGACAAAGGCAGGCAAATCGAAGACTGGACACCCGTCGAAGACGTCACGCCAACCATCGAAGACGGAGGCCTGAAAGGTCTCGCTACGGCAGTTTCTGGGCAGCTTAGAGAGCAGGAGCGGAGGATTTCGCAATGAGCATTTCGATCAAAAACAATGGCATTCAACGGCGTTCGAAGAGCGACGCCGGTGCGACCGAGGCAACGACGACCCTGACCACACCGAACACCGCGAGCTCTCAGGCCTCCGGCGCCGTGGGTCTTCATGGGGCGATGGACGCAGGCGCAGTCGAGGTTCCGGAAGGCGTTGTTCTCACCGAGCCGAGCGCGAGCGAGGTCATCTCGACCTGGAGCAAGAACTGGGAGGAGGCGCTGCCCGCTCGCGGCCAGTCGGAAATGTCTGCGTTGATCGACGATGCGGTTGCTTCGACGCGTGCCCTCCAGCGCAAGGCCAACGTTGAGCCCGGCACGTCGCTCTGCCCCGTGCACCGCGGATTTCAGGCGAAGGGTACGTACGCGACGACGCAAGCGAAGTTCAAGGTCGCGGCGAATCTCCCCGAGGCGCTGCGTGTCGGTCCGTTTGCGCCGGGCGCCGAGTATCGTTCGATCGTTCGCTTCAGCAACGCGTCATCGACGGTGCAAAGCGACGAGCTAGCCGACCAACGTGGGATCGGCTTTCGGTTGGTCGGCGACAATGGTCAGATTCAGGACATCACGTTGACGAGCGGTTCGGGTGAGAATCACGCGCGCGACGCCGCTGAGTTCGTGGCCAGCATTCATGCCGCCCAGCACCTCACGAAGGGCGGTATCACGGGCAAGGCGGGTGCCATCGCGTCCCTGGCGACAGAGATTGGTCCGTTCGATGCGCTCAAGATGGTTCGCGCGAGCGGTGAAGCCAAAGACCAAGGCCTGTCCTTGACGGCGAATACTTTCTACAGCCGTGCGCCCTTCAAGCTCGGCGACTACGCGGTGAAGATGCGACTTGCGCCGGTGGGCGTCGAGAACCCGGGGCTCGTTGGGCAAGGTGGCTCCGATGCGCTCACCCAAGACTTCGTCGAGCGACGCCAGCAGGGCCCGGTTCGCTTTGCGCTTCAGGTACAGGGCTTCAAAGATCAGGAGCACACGTCCATGACCGATCATCGGTCCGAATGGCAGTCGCCGTGGATCACGGTCGGGCAGCTTGTGTTTCCGCGCCAGCCGCGGGCGAGCGAGGCTGCGGCCCGCTCGGTGTCGTCCGAGGTCTCGAGCGCGCTCGCGTTCACGCCTTTCAACCAGTGGGATGGCGAGAACGGCGAGGTCTTGAAGCCACTCGGTGAGCTCAACGCGCTCCGCCGGGATGTCTACCGGGAGAGCGCGCGAGAGTCGGGACGAGCGGGGCCGGCAACCCGTGGATGTCCGTTTCTTCACGGCTAGATTCCCAATCCATCGAGGGCGAGCGACCGCCTCAGCAGAGCCATTTCGGCCCATCTGCGAAGCGCTTTGAGCGGGCGCCCGACGGCATGTTTGATCGACGTTTCTGGGTAGACAGGAACGGTCCAATTTGAGACCTACATCGGACGATGTATTTTGGGCGTTTTTTGGGGCTGATTCAAACGACGACGGCGTCCGCTCTTCTGGGCGCAGTCGTTCTTCAAGCCGGCGGATGTAGCGACGATTCATCAGAACCGGCGGCCGGAGTGGCCGACTGTTCGCGTGCGCTCGAGCTGAAGAACAGTGACATTCAGGGCGGCACGACGATTCCCGCTGGCGCCTGTTATTTGGTGAACGAGAATCTTGTCCTCGACAGCGGCGTCGTCGTTGCTGAAGAAGGCGTCGTTCTCTTGTTCTCGACGGGGCGTTCCTTTGTGATCAAGAGCGGCGGCCAGCTCCGGCTCGACGGTAGCGCGGATGCCCCCGTGCGCTTGTCGTCGCGGGATGGCGCGTCGACTTGGAAGGGCGTCCAATTCGTTGACAGCCAAGGCGAGGACAACGTCTGGAGCTTTGTCGAGATTGGCCGCGCAGGTGACGCCAAGTGGACGGGCGCGGCCTATTCCTCAGCTGCCATCTACCTGACGGGGTCGACGAAACTCGCGATGGACAACGTCACCATCTCCGACAGTGCGTCGCATGGGCTGATCGCCCTTGAGGATGTCGATTTCAGCTTCACGAATGGCACCTTCGAAGACAATGACACGCCCGCCTACGTTCATCCCCAAGTTGCCGGACGGATCGCACCCGAGACGGTCTTCAGCGGGAATACGAATTCGTACATCAGAGTGGCTTTTGGGAGCAGCGATGGCGTCGAAGGCGAAGAGACTTGGCCAGCACACATCTATCGCGTGGAAGATCGCGTCACGGTGCGCGGGCAGCTCACGGTGCTTCCGGGCGCTGTGATTGAGTTCGCCCAGGATGCGTCGATGGTGGTGGAGGCCAACGCAGCTCTCGTAGCCAAAGGTACTGAAGCCGAGGTGATCACGTTCAAGGGCGCGAGCGAGACTCGAGGATTCTGGAAGGGTATCGAGGTGAGGAGTGCGGGCGCTGGCGGCGGAGCGGGCGCATCGTCCGGGTTAGGTGCGACGTTCGAGCACTGCGTCATTCGCGACGGCGGCGGCCAGGCATGGAGCGGCGCTTCTGAGTCGAGTGCGGCGTTGTATCTTCAGCAGGCGTCGTCGACAAAGATCGCGGACACGACCTTCTCCAACAGTGCACGGTATGCCCTTTGGGCGAGCGAAGACGCGCGATTGCCCGACTTCGGTGGCAACACCTTCAGCGGGAATGCTCGCGTGATGATCCTCCACCCGGATCGCGTGGGTGAGCTTGCGGGGAACAGCGCGGTTCACGACAACGATGACGATGCGATCTACGTTGTGTTTAGCAGCAGCAACCGAGTGACCTTGGATGCGACGTGGAAGAATCTCGGGGCACCGTACGTGGTGCGGGATCTCTTCCAGGTTGCTGCCGCGCTCGCGATTGACCCCGGCGTCGAGATTCGCTTTGCCCAGGACAAGGGCATGGTCGTCGATGCGGTCGGCTCATTGACCGTCAACGGGACTCTGACGGCACCCGTATTGTTCCGTGGCGAAAACGAGGTCGTCGCCGGATACTGGCAAGGCGTTCGGGTCGAGAGCAACAGTGAGGCCAACCGGCTGACTCACACCACGCTGGCACATGCGGGGTCGAAGAGATGGACGGGAGCTGCCGAATCTGATGCCGCGATCTACCTAGACAACAACGCGAAGCTCGCGCTCGAGGACGTGACCGTGGGGCCTGGAGGTGGATATGGGGCCGTCGTTGCCGGGGATGGCAGTCAACTGACCTGTGTGGATGTCGTTTTCTCGAGCCTGGTCAAGGAGCCTATCTGGGATGCGCCATCCGGCGCTGCGCTTGCGAATTGTCCGTGACGCCTCGTCTGCTCCGGCTCGCCTCCTCCGCCTTGCTTCCTCCACCTTGCTTCCTCCGCGTTTCTTCCGAAGGCGAAGCGAGATTGGCGGGAATCGGAGACTCCGTAGCCGGCGACCGAGGTCCCGCAGCCAGTCGAGAAGGACCCGGTGCGACGGTTCGCAGCGCTTCGAGACCGGGATTGTGCACCTCATTGGGGCCCCACAACCGCATTCCTTTCAAGAGACCGCCTTCGTTCCCCAAAGTCCTTCTCGACCGGCTGCGGGACCTCGTCCGCCTCCGCGCGGCGGTTCAAGCCGTATTCCGATCCGAGGTCTTCGGTCGACCGCCTCGCGACTTTGAGGTTCGTGGTTCTCGATCGCTCGCGGAAGCAGGCGTTCTTTCGACGCCTCTCGGGCGGGTTCATAATGGCGGATCTGATCTTCCAGTTCCCGATACGGCACCTGGCGCACACGCATAAGTACGACCGCACCCACCAGCGCCAACTGAATAGACATCGCGAGGCAAACCGCCACCATGGATCGAATTTCGGGCATTCAAACAAGGACAATTCAAACAAGGACAAGACGATCCGCAAGTGACTCGAGATACGCGAACTCAAATAGATCATCGTCACCAACACATCCGACGATCCTGTATCCCCCATCCCGGCCCATGATCCTCAGTTGTCGAGCGCGCCGCCGGCGATCCACGTTCGCACGGCGCTGACTGCGCAGGCAGGCAAAGGAGCGCCGCTGGGTGGCATCAGGCCACCCGTGATGGTCGAAGTCGCGATGCGTTGATAGAGGAAGCTCTCGCTCGCTCGGCCGGGGACAACGCGATTGGGATACGGCGTCTTGCCGGACGAAGCGGTCGTCGGCTCGAGCAAGAGTGAAAGCACCTCCGGGGACGTCTTCGCGAAGCTCATTCCGGCCGCGGGACGCGCACCCGAGTGACAGCCGGCGGCCGCGCACGTCGGTTGGCTCAAGATCTGGCTGTAGATCGAGGAGAAGCTTGGATCTGGACAGACCTCTTGCGGCTGCTGCCCGCCGACCGGGCCGCCGTCGTCATTGCCGCAGGCTGTGCCGCTCGCGAGCGCAAGGGCTAGAGCAAACAGCGCGGTCGAGGAACGTGTTTTCAATTGCAGCTCGCCTCCTCTGCGATCAGTGAGAGTCGGGTCGCGATGTCGACCTCACCCTCGACAAGGGCGCGCAGGCTCGTCTTCGACGACCCCGGAAGATCGGTGAGCGCGGGCGTCCCTCGGTATTCTCGGGTGACGCCGTCAAGAAGCTCCGGCGTGAAGGCGTGGACACGAAAATCTGCGTCGGCGAGTGCTTGATGCACGCGGGTGAATGAGGTCCGGACGGCGATGTTGCTTGATAAGATCGTCGGCGACTCGGCGAAAGGCGCGTCGGTGGCGATGAGCATCAAACGCGCATCAGCAGTCGGAGCGCTTGCGGTCACCGATGTAATGGCGTCGAGCAGATTCTCGGCTGGTTCTGCGTTGTACGTGCGCTGCGTGAGGTTGAGGTCGCCGCGTCCGGCTTCGATCGCGCGATCGAGGGCATCTTGGACGCCAATGGCGCTCGTGAGGCGCGGTGATTCCTCCGGAAACCACTTCACGTCATTGACAAAGGCGACCACGTAATAGTCGACGCGCGTTCGTCGGCCTTGGGCGTCGCGCTCTGGGATGCTCTCGGTAAAAGAGACGATCTCGTTGCGCAGCTTGGTGAGAAACGGCGTCATTGAGCCAGACACATCGAGCACGAAATAGATCTCGTACGTCTCGGGTGTCGCCTCGCGCATACAGACCTTTTCCGGTGGACGTTCGAGGTCGAACAACCCTGCTGACTCCGATCCGCACGCCGAAAGACATGCGGTCATTGCGAGCAGTCGCGACCACGAGGGCAAGGGCGCCGGCCTAGGCGAGGCCCGCCGAGCGGGGGACGGTTTCGGGTCTCGCGCGCGAACGATCATGCTGCGTCTTGGGCTTCGAGCCATCGCTCGGCATCGATGGCTGCCATGCAGCCACTTCCCGCCGCCGTGACGGCCTGCCGATACACGGGATCTTGCACGTCTCCGCAGGCAAACACACCGGCAACGTTCGTATATGTGCTTCCCGGTCGAACCTTGATGTAGCCGGTCTCCAGGAGCTCGAGCTGCCCGGCGAAGACCTCGGTGTTGGGTTTGTGCCCAATGGCGACGAAGAATCCATCACACGGCACAGTCGTGGTCTCACCCGTCTTGATGTTCTTGAGCTGGAGGGCCTCGAGCCCACCCGCCGCACCGGGTGTCTCGGGCTTGTTCCCGAGGCACGCCTCGACCACCGTGTCCCAGATGAACGAAATCTTTGGGTTCTTCTCAGCTCGCGCCTGCATCACCTTCGAGGCGCGGAGCTTGTCGCGACGATGGACGATCGTGACTGAGCTCGCAAATCGAGTGAGAAAGGTCGCTTCTTCGATGGCGGTGTCGCCGCCCCCGGCGACGACGACCCGCTTGCCCCGGAAGAATGCGCCATCGCACGTCGCGCAGGCGGAGACGCCGTGGCCCATCAGCGCTCGTTCGCCCGGAATTTCAAGGAGTTTGGCGACGGCGCCCGTCGCCACGATGAGGCTCTCCGCCTCGAAGGCCGGTGTACCCTCGACGCTGACGGCGAACGGCCGCTTCGAGAGGTCCGCCGCCGTCACGAACCCGTGTACGATCCGAGTCCCGAATCTTTCGGCTTGGCCACGCAGCTTCGACATGAGTTCGGGGCCTTGGATGCCCTCGGGGAACCCAGGGTAGTTTTCGACCTCGGTCGTGATCATGAGCTGGCCGCCCGGAAGGACTGACTGGTTTCCGGCCACGAAGCCGCCTTCGATCATCGTGGGTTCGAGGTTCGCCCGCGCGGCGTAGAGCGCGGCCGTGTACCCGGCCGGTCCGCTCCCAATAATCAAGACTTTGACCTTTTCCATTCGTTGCGTTCGGTAGCATCAAGGTCGGTCGACGATCAACGGTCGTGGCTGATTGGACTGGGAGGATCCGGAAAGCCGCATGCGAGAAGGTCCGGTTTGGAGAGCCGACGACGGCGTGCCTGCCCCGGTTGGCTTGCGCTCAGCCCGGCGGCAAGCGATGGTCGCTCGGTATGAGCACCAGGATGTTCAATCTTCCCAGCCGGCCGATGACTTCGGGCGTGTGTGCGCTTGCGACGGCCTTCGCTCTGATTGTGCCCGCTCTGGCATCGGACGCCGAGGCGGCGCCGAGCGGGGTCGGACTTGGGGCGGCCGCCGGGGTTGCCATTCCGGACGGCGATCTTGACTACAAGGCCACGTTTAGCTGGGGGTTCTTCGTCGACATCCCTTTGATCTCGACGTTTCACATCACGCCTTCCACGTTGGTCTATGATCTCAAGCCGTCAGGGTCGGAAGTGAGCGTGTCGGCGACCGACGTTTCGTTGAGCTTCAAGTTCATGATTCCGCTCGGGCCGATCGACCCGTTCGTGGGCGTGCTTGCCGGTTTGACGTCGGCGCAAGATCTCGAGCCGCACGTCGGACTTCTTGCAGGTACCACGGTGCGCTTGCTGCCCAACATCGACGCATACCTTCAGGCGAACTACCGCCTCATTCTGCGCGACGAGGGCGGAAACGTTCGCGATCTCATGATCCACGCGGGCCCACTTTTTCGGTTCTGATCTCGCCCGCCGAGAACGATCGAGCAGACGAACCCACCGATCGCGGATCATGGGACCGGACTCACTTGCGTTCCCACGGCCAAGCCGCGCTATTCTGGTCGCCGAGGCCCAATCCTGAACGCTCAAGAGCTCTCCATCGAGGTCGTTTCGGCTATCTCCTCCGTCGACGAAGGCGAATGGAACGCGCTCCTCGGGGAGGGCGATGATGTGTCGCCCTTTGTCGAGTGGCGATTCTTGTCTGCGTTCGAGCAGGCTCGCACGCTTGGGCACTCGGCCGGATGGATTCCGCAGATCCCGCTCGTAAGAAGGGCTGGCCGACTCGTGGCGGCAGCCCCCCTCTACGTCAAGTTCCACAGCCATGGCGAGTTCGTATTCGACTTCGCCTGGGCAGACTTCGCGAACCGACATGGCCTTCGATACTACCCGAAGCTTCTCACCGCAGTTCCGTTCACTCCGGTTACGGGGCGTCGACTTCTTACGCACCCGGCCGAGGACCATCGCGCGTTGCTCGAGGTGTTGGGCAAGATCCTCGTCGAGCTGTGTGCGCATCTCGAGCTGTCGAGCGCCCATGTGAACTTCGCGCTCGACGATGAGATCGATGCGCTCGTAGCCATCGGCTTCATCGAGCGATACGACGTCCAGTATCACTGGCGCCGCGGCCCACAGGAACGCTCGTTCGACGACTATCTTCAGCGGTTCACGAGCAAGAAGCGGAATCAGATCAAACGCGAACGACGGACGGTGGCTGAACAGGGGCTCGAGATCCTGACCCTCTCGGGGGATGCGCTCGCCGAGCCTGCGCTCTTCGAGCTTGCCTATCGAATCTATCGATCGACGGTCGACAAGTTCGCGTGGGGGCGCCGGTATCTGAATCATGATCTCTTCAAGATCTGGTTTGATCGCATGCGCGACCAGATCTTGTTCGTGGTTGCACGTCCCGTCGATCGCAAGGACGAGGTCGTCGCGGGCGCGATCAACTTCGCGAAAGGGCGTCGTCTCTACGGGCGCTATTGGGGCGCTCTCGTGGAGGCGCGGTTCTTACACTTCAATGTTTGCTACTACCACGGGATCGAGCAGTGCTTTGCGCGAGGGCTCGACGTCTTTGAGCCCGGCGCTCAAGGGGAGCACAAACGAGTTCGCGGTTTCGCGCCGACGCTCGTCAAGAGCGCGCACTACATCCGAGACGCGTCTTTTCGCGAGGTGCTGAGCCATCATCTCGCGGCTGAGCGCCGGATGATGGTGGACAGGATTGACGCGCAGGAGGACGGGGAAGATCATTTTGGCGCGGACGCTTCATCGATGTAGACGAAGTTCTGCTCGTTCGACACGTATCTTACGTGGTCGAAGACGTCGACGACCGAGGCCCGCGCGGGGACGAGTGCCCCGATCTTTGAATCGCGCACCAGGCCGTGACGGGCCGTGATCCGGCTCGCGCCCCATGTCTCGGTGATGAAGCTGAACACTTGAGTGACGTGAAGCGCGGCGAGGCTTGCGCGGACATCGAAGTTCTCGAGATCGATCAGCGCGTCATCGGTTGCGCGGAGACCTGCCGCGTGGCCGACCACCGAAGCGTTCTTCAGGCTGACTCGGCTTTGGCCCTTCGCGACCAGCCCGTCCCGGTCTTCCAGGTTCAGCCGCACGCGGTTGGCGGAGAGCGAGAAGTCGCCCGCTGTCGCCATGCACGGTCCGGACTGCACAGTGGCGCCAGAGATCTCGAGGTCGGTGACGTTCACGACGCCTCCGGTCGCATTGATGACGCCGCCATCGATCTGCCAGCGCGCACCGAAGACGGATCCCTCGGTCTCGAACCCTCGATCGCTGACGAGGAAATGCGCGTCGGCGATCGACGCGGTGGCCGTGCTGTTGATGAGCATGGCGACTGGACAAGCCTCGACGTGCAGACGCTTCGCATTGAAGGCGCTCCAGACATGAAGGGCGACCGCATCGACGTTCGACGAAGGGCAGCCAACCACGGCGATGTCCTCGAGTGTTGCCCGCGTATCATGGTTGAAGGCAAGGGCTGCGAAGGTGTTTTGGGCATTCACGAACCACGAGTTCTTGAGCGCCACATGGGCGCGGTCTTCGGCATGGATGCCGTCGTTGTCTGTGGCGCTGGCGCTGGCGTCGCGCACGCCGCCAAACATCGAGCTCGATACTTCGAGTCGCGCGTCACCGTGCGGATGGACGCCGATCTCATGGTTGCCGAGGAAGCGTGCGCGCGCGAGGGTTGCTTCCGCCGTGCCTGAGACTGCGAGGCCGACCTGGTTCGTTTCGATCTGGGCGACATCGAGTACGATCCGTCCACCGGTCGCGGTGATGCCTGCTGTACCGGCGCCGAATATTTGAATGCGTTGGGCCTCGAGGCTTCCGCCTGTCAGTTGAATTCCACGCGTGCGCCCGCTCAGTTGGGTGTCTTCGACGAAGACCGATCCCGCTTCGATGAGAAGACTTGCGCTGGACGTGTTGCGGGCGCGAAGGCCGCGCGCTTCGACCTGAGCTTCTGCGGCGCCCACAACGAGGCCGTGCGCGCCTCCTTCGAGCGTAAGGTCTTCCAGGGCGCTCGTCCCTTGAACGGCGATCACCGTCCCGGCGTCGTCGCTGTCTCCGCCGTCTGGCTGGAGCACGGTTCGCGATACACAGCTGCCGCGCAATGATACGTGGCCCTTGAGCACCAAGGACTCCGCGTATGTGCCCTCCGAGATCACGACGAGCGCGTTGGGCCTCGTTGCGGCGGCTTCGAGCGCCCGGCCAATCGTATGGAACGGGCGGTCCGTTGATCCATCGGCGTCCTGCTCGGAGCCCGGGGCGCTCTGGTTCACGAAGAGCAACGGCCGTTCGATGGAGCTCTCGGGTAGGTCGGGTGGCCATGTCCCGGGTTCGGGGCAGACGCGGCCGATCGGCTGACATGAGCGATCGCCGGGGAGTTGGAACTTGCCCTCCTCGCATTCGAGCACGCCCTCGGGGTATGGATCGCAGAAGCGACCGCGATGCTCGAGCTGCCATCCGCGTGGACACTCGACGACGAGGGGCGCGGGTGCGAGCACAGGTGCGATCTCGGATTCGGGACACGGCGTGAGGCAGGCCGGTGACTCGGACGCATCGGCGTAACAGCCTTCGCGCGAAGCGCAGCGCGCCGAGAAGTCGACGTCCGGTGTTCGGAACGCGGCCAGCGAGCCCTCGAGCGACGCGATCTGCGTCCAGCCCGTCTGGCCTGATGGGCCGAGCCGATTGACGACCGCGGCCTCGAAGGTGGGCAGGGGACGCGAGGAGGACTCACGGGTCGAAGCGGGGACCGTTCCTGGATCGAGCCCCAGTTGATCCAGATCGGCGCGATAGAAGAGGGCCGTCATCTCTGCCTGTGCGCTCGACCTGCGCACGAAGCTTCGCTCGATGGCGGTCGAGGCCTCGGTGAGCGCATACGCTTCGACCGCCAGATGCCCCGAAGTCTCGAGGGCGAAGATCATTGAACGCGCTTCCTCGGGCGGCTCGAGTCGATCGACGTCGAAGACGTCGGGGGTGCAGCTTGCGACGAACGACGCGAGGACGAGCACCAACACGAACACGCAGACGCAGACGCAGACGCACATCTTTGGCCTACGCCCAGAGCTGAAGGCGATATCGACGAAGGTCGGTCGGTGTTCGTTCCGCGTCACAGAGGTTTGCCTGAGGCATCGTACCCGGCCTTTGTGGCCGAGGAAAAGAGCCACAGGCTATGGATGCAGGGGATGACGACGGTCAGAATGAGCGCCAGCCCGACAACTCCACCTACGGAGTACTGGCTGGCGCGATCCAGGATCCAGTGCCGCCAGCCAGCTATTGGCACGCTGCTTCGTCGGGGTTCGCGGTCGCGAGAAGCGACAGCGCGCTCTTGCAGGCGGCCGTGCATACATCTGCGTTGTCGTCGTTGTCCCAGCATTGTCCGTCCTCGCCGTAGGTCGACGCCGCGGCGGCGCTCGTTCCGGGTGAGGCCGCCTCTGCGCACGCAATGTAAGCCTTGCACTCATCGGACTGTGAGGGGCCACCGCAGGCGGCGAGGAACGCAAGTGTGGTGCAATAGATGAAAACCTTAGCAATCTTGAGCATTTCAGAACACTCCAGTGCCCACCACCGTGGGCACGTCCTTGGGGCGTGCCAACCACGCCCGGTTGATAACAGAGCGTGTTCGGTAGTTGATCCACCGCGACCCATCAACGACATGTGTCGGGATCGATGTCGATACTGCGTTCCCGAAGCAACAAACCGGCTTCTGTGAGCGCCTTCACGCGGAGCGTCGGGCCCTAAGCCGCTGGAACCGCGGCCGGGGGAATATTGTCTCGGTCAGTTCGTGATGTCGACGTGGATAGGGATGTTGTGGGGGACGCCGCTCATGTCTCGGCAACTCAAGACGAACTCGCTGCTGTACTGGACGTTGGCCATTGGATAGATGCGGAAGTTGACCTGCGCGCCGTTTCCGAACCCAGGCGGAATATAGAGTCCTTGCGTGCTACCCAGGCTGGGGATGCGCTCTTTGAGATCTGGATTCCCGTGGGTGGCTTCGATGATGTTGACGTTACCGGAGAAGAAGAGGAAGCAGCCCTGGCTCGTGAGGTTCTGGAAGTTGAAGATGCGTTGAAAATGGGGCCGGTTTTGACCGTTTGTAAAATCTGCAGAAAAACCGAACGCCCAAGCGCCCGAGTGAAGCGAGGTCCCGAGCAGCGTGCCGTAGTCGTAAAGACCTACGTACTCGGCACCCACGCAACGTGGATTGCTATAGCTACCTGTGAGCTGACCATTGCTGCAGACGCGCGTCTCCTGTGCGCAGGAGGCGCCGGGGGGCGCGCTTTGCGTGAGGTACGCGGTAACGGATCCACCGTGCGCCAAGACGCCTCCCCAGGGGAGGTTGCAGCTAGAAGCCTGGTCTGCAACACAACTTGACTGACCGTAGGCGCTGTCACCACTCAGCGTTCCGTCCGACAAGCACGTCCGGACCTGCGCGTACGCGGCGCACGTTTGGCCGAAGGACACGCGCGTCGTAGAGAAGAGCTGGATGCTGTCGCCGGGCTGGAGCGTGGCCCCCGATGGCGTGGCGCACGTCAAGATGGGAGGAGGCGCTTCGGGCGTCGTCGGATCGGGCGTCGTTGGATCGGGCGTCGTTGGATCGGGCGTCGTTGGATCGGGCGTTGATGGGGCCGGCGCAGGTGCCGGCGTCGGTGTGTTTGACGCTACGGTGCACGTTCCGTGTCGGAAATCGGTCTCGCTTCGTTCCAGTGATGGGTTTACGAGCCAGAGTGTTCCGCTGCGACAGCTAAGCTTGGCGTGCACTCGCTCGCACGTGTCGCCAGCCGGGAGGTTCTTCTCACTGTAGGCATCGACGACGGTACCCTCATCGACCTGAGACCGGTTCCAAGGAAGCTCGCACATCGCGTACTGGTTGACGACCGAGTCGTCCTCTTTGGCCGAGCTTCCGACAAGACGTCCGTCGCCGCTGGGGAGCGGCGCGCATCCGGAGGCGAAGGCGACAAGGAGCGCCCAGCGCCTTAGCCGGCCGGGGCTCCTGCGCCCTCCGCGGCTGTCACGCGATGGCTGGGGACCGACCGAACGTATCATCCGGCGATGGAATGCAGGGGCTGCGCCAACCCGGATCCCGACGGAGATACCGGGACGTGTCACTCACATCGACACGCGGATTCGGCGGCGCGGTCGTCAAAGCTTGGGTTGTCGCCTGTTTGGCGGACTGCCTGTCGATGCGGACGATGGCGTTGCCGGTGACGGTTGTCGCCCCGGGCGACGGTCGCACACGACGCTCAGTCTGCTGCATCGACGAACGATATCAAGAACATGCCATCTCGCGATACCATCTCGCGCTGAGTTCGCGGGGGCGTCCGCGCGGCTCGAAGGATCGAAGGGTCGATGGGTCGGTGTTCCTGTGGGCTACGACGTCGTTTGAACTCGAGTGCACAGATTGGTTCCTTCGAGGAACAGGGGCGCCCACGGGGAAAGCGCACGACTGAGCCATTCTGGCGGTTGGTGAGTTGGCATACGCCTTGCGCAAACGTCGAACTCGGGAGGTCCACCGGGTCATGCGTGATTTCTTTCAGGGTCGAACCAGGGCGGGCGGAGGCGTAATCGCGCTCGGGTTGGCAGGTCTATTCTTGAACAGCGTTGGGTGTGGTTCGGTCAGTGACCTCGAGGCCCAGGCGGCGGACGCCATGAGTCCGGGTGCCTACCGATTGCCGTCGCTCTTCTCGTTGTCGTCCGACGACATGCGTAAGGTGTTTGAAGACGGCAAGCGATCGGTTCCGCCCGGCGGCTGCAATACGGTGGCGTTCGCGCAGATCGAGCCACGTTCCGAGTACTTCTTGGGCCGCGAGACGTTGCGTTCGGACTGCAAGGGGCCGATGGGGCTCACGCTCAGCCGGCTGGAGACGGTCAGCGGTCGGCACGAGCTTCGCAAAGCAGCGAGGATCTTTGACCCATCCACACCGGTTCCCACGCGCAATGGATTTCAGGTCACCACGGCCTATGACCCCTCGACCGTGGTCTTCGGCGGTACTCGATGGGTGGCCTTCGAGTGTCATGGGATTGGCTTTGGTCCGATGGCTGCGTCCTGTGCGGCCCCATTGACCGACGATATGACCCGCCTCGACACGACGCGCCTTTCGGTACTTGTCGATGGTGGCTCAGCGAACCCGTCGAGCCCCTATGTTCATTCAGCCTCGGTGCCGAAGCTGCTCGTCTTTCAGGGCCGCCTCTACCTGTACTGGAGCAGCGTACGGGCGCGGAGCCCGGGAGACGTCTGGATGGACATCAAGACGCGCGGCGCCGAGCTCGAAGTGAATGCAGGATATCTTGCAGTCAAGGGCCACTGGGGTCCCATCAAACCGGACGATCCCACGGCTTCGGTCGAAGTCTGGGGAACGATCGAGAGCGACTCGCGTCAGAACAGCGTCGCCGACGTCTTCCAGGTGTACACGGATGGCGCTTCTGTCTACGCGTTGGCTGCCGTCGGTGGGTGGAACAAGGCGTCGTTTCCCGGCTGGGAAACGAGGATTGCGCACGATTCGAGAGAAAGCACGATGTGTCTTACGCCGGCCAGCCGAGTTGCGGGCTGCTACCGACTTGCGATTGCCCGATCGCCGTCGCCTTTGGCCATCAATGGGTTCAACGTGGCCCACGCGCAAGACTCGACGCGTCGGGTGGCCGACAACCTCCTCCCCGCGAATCCTCAGGAGTACTCGCGGGTCATCGTTCTGCCAACTGGCGAGACCGTGATCGCCGGGATGTACTTCGAACAGCCGGTCGTTGATCCGGGCAAGGTCGACGTCGGTCGAAACATGTGGATGTTCTATCTTCCGGGATCGAAGCCCGATGCGACCGAGACATTGATCAAGCACTACTACGTGTCGATCCTCGAGCGTGCGCCGGACACCTCTGGCATGGCGTACTGGAAGGGGAGAATCAAAGAGCGCGAAGATGATGGCCTCGACGTCAAGCCGGTGTTTCGCGACATGGCGAGCTTCTTCTTCAATAGCCAAGAATACCTCGGCCGAAACACGACCGATCGTCAGTTTGTCACCAATCTTTATCGCACCTTCTTCCAGCGGCCACCGGATGACGGTGGGATGGAATATTGGCTGAGGCAATTGGCGCCGGTTGGTCCCCGTTCGCGGAACGACGTACTGCAGGGTTTCGTTGATTCGCGCGAGTTTACGAACTTCATGAGCGGTCTGGGGTTCTGACCGATGACGATCAGATTCTAGGACGCATCTTCGTCGCCGAGTCCGAAGAAGTCTCGGATTCGACCCACGAGGTCGAGGGTGCTGTGTGATGGGTCGCGCCGCTTGGCTCCGGGGCGATCGAGTGATGCCTCGATGACTTGTTCACGTTTGGCGAGTACTGCCGCGAGTTCTTCCGCGACGCGCGGCTGACGCTCGATGATGACGGATAGCGCGGCCTTGTCGAGTCGGTAGCACTCGACGTCGGTCTTGGCGATGACGGTGGCCGAACGCGGCTCGCCGGTGAGGAGCGAACGCTCGCCAAAGACGTCTCCCGCCCTGAGCTCTGCGATCTCGCGCGGAGATTCACCTTCGTGGCTCATGCGGACCGAAGCTTCGCCTTCGAGGATGATGTAGAGCCAGTGGGCCGGTGCACCTTGCCGCGTCATGGTCTCCCCGCGCGTGAAAGGTGCGTAGCGGAGGCTGTGCGCCAGCAGCTCACGATCCTCGACCGGCAGCGTCTTGAACATGTCGATCCGTGTGATGATCTCGAGTCGACGGCCCTCATCTTCGCGAGTCTTCTGGGCCTTTCGCGTCGCTGATTCTTTGGTCATGAAAACGGCGTGAGCCGGCAGTGAGAAGGGGATGCCGACGCGCTTGAGGGCGAAGAAGATGCGTGTGCGCACGATGCTGTCGGTTGGGTCGTCGACCAGAAAATCGGTGAGCCAGTAGCGTACTGCATAGTGCCCGTAGCTTTCGGCGAGGTCCATCAGGACGCAGTTGGGCTGAGGGTCGGCGGCGATGTTTTCGATGGGGGCGCTTCGGAGGGCTTCCTCAACCGCATGGATGACGTCCGAGGGCTGGAAGCGATAGTCGACGTTGAAGTACACCCAGCGCCGCCAGTATCGCGGCTTTCCAGCGCGGCGTCCGAGGATCAAGAAGCGTTCGCGTGTCAGGACCGAGTTGGGAACGACGAGGGTCTCCCAATTTCGTGTCTCGATCGCCGTGTAGCGCCAGCGGATCTCGGTGACGCGGCCCGATAGATCTTGGACCTTGATCCAGTCACCGATGCGGAAGGAGTCGTCGATCTGGAGCGCGAGGCCCGCGAAGATGTTCCCGAGCGTCTCTTGCAGCGCGAAGCCTACGACCACCGTGATGACGGCCGAAGTCGCGAGAACGCCAGTAACATCGAAGCCGCTTCGGCCGGCCGTGACCATGACCGCGACGGCGGCCCCGGAACCGATCATGACGTCCTGGATGATCCGCGGCACCGCGATACGGAGGGCTGGCAAGATCGCGGCGAACACGATCGTGCCCCCCATGATCACGCCGGCGACCGCGGCGGTGATTCCGAGGACGAGATGGAGCGTGGTGTACGACGCGCTCGAAGTCTCACGGCTCCAGGCGGCCAGGGGCACGATGAACACGTGGAGCGCGACGATCGCGACGAGCGTCGCCCGCCGTCGCTTGAGCTCAGGGGCCATGCTCAGCAAGACAGCGAGCGCCACCACCAGCGCGCCCAGGAGGTAGAGGGTCAGACTCTCGGTCGCTTCCCGTTGAACAGCGTCCCAGAAGGCCATCGGGCTGCACGATAGCGTTCCGCGGGGTCCCTGTCTTCGAAAGCCTCCCAAATGTCGATTGGGTAGCGAAACCCCCGTAACAACGCCCCTTTTGATAACAACGCCCCTTTTGAGCATGGGTCGAGCCTCGTTCTCCGGATCCCGCGTTCGCAGCCTCCCCCCCCCGGTGGGCCTCCCGGAGCCCGCAGCGTTGCGCGGTGCGGCGCGGCGGCACTTGCAAGTTTGCGCGAGCCCTGAGCAAACTAGGGCGCGTGTCGGAGGCCGTCACACAAGGCGTTCGGGTCACCGTACGCGCCAGCTACTTGGCCCAGCAGTCCATGCCGGCTTCGGGCCACTTCGTCTTCGCCTATCACGTGACCATCACGAATGAGGGCCGTGACACCGTGCAGCTCAAGACTCGTCATTGGATCATCACCGATGGCAACGCCAAGATCGAAGAGGTTCGTGGTGAGGGCGTCGTCGGGGAGAAGCCGGTGCTTCGGAGCGGCGAGTCTTTTGAATATACGTCGGGGTGCGTCTTGAAGACCCCGTGGGGCACGATGCATGGCACCTACCAGATGCAACGCGAGGATGGCACGATGTTTGATGTCGAGATCGCGCCCTTCTTGCTCGCGACGCCCGCGATGGGTTCGCAGATGGCGAGCGCGCCGAACTGACTATGAACTTGAGTACGAGCTGAGTGCGAGCTGAGTGCGAGCTGAGTGCGAGCTGAGTACGAGCTGAGTACGAGCTGAGTACGAGCTGAGTGCGAGCTGAGTGCGAACACTCCCGGTGACCGAGCCTCCAATGAGCCAGAACGAACTTTTCTTACAGCTCACACCCGACTGGGTCATCCGCGCCGTCGAGGCGGCAGGGCTCGAGCCGACAGGGCACTGCCTTGGCCTCCATTGTCTCGAGAATCGGGTCTACGATCTGATGCTCGAGGACCGCACGCACGTCGTCGCGAAGTTCTACCGGCCGGGCCGCTGGTCGAGGGCCGCCATCGAAGAGGAGCACGCCTTCCTGTTTGACCTGGTCGAGGGCGAAGTGCCCGTCTGTGCGCCCATGCTGTTTGATGATGGCACCGCGCTTCATGAAGTCGAAGGGATCTACTACGCCGTTTGGCCTCGTACGGGTGGTCGCTCGCCGACGATGGATGAGCTCGATGACGATCAGGTCGCCATTCTCGGGCGCCTGCTCGCGCGCCTTCACAACGTCGGGGCTGTCAAGGCTACGCGGCACCGCCCTCGTCTCGATGCTGAGACCTATGTTCGACAACCGGTAGCCTACCTGAGGGCGCACGGCTTCTTGCCGCCGCAGCTCGAGAACCGCTACGAGAAGGCAGCCCTATCGATGGCCGATCTCTACGACGAGATGGCGGAGGGGATACCGACGCACCGGATCCACGGCGATTGCCATCACGGGAATCTACTCTTCGGTCGTGACGGATGGTTCTTTCTCGATTTCGACGACTGCGTGCTTGGGCCGGCCGTCCAAGATGTTTGGATGCTCTTGCCAGGGCGCGACGAAGAAGGGCTTCGCCAGCGCCGGCTCTTTATCGATGCCTATCAGACGTTTCGAGACTTCGATCCGGCTTGGCTGCGACTCGTCGAGCCCCTCCGCGCGCTCCGGTTCGTGCATTACGCGGCTTGGATCGCGCGGCGATGGAAGGATCCGGCGTTCTCGCACTATTTTCCCAACTTCAACACGGAGCGGTACTGGCAGACGGAGACCACCGACCTCGAGGAGCAACTCTCGCGCTGTCGCGACGTGTTCGCGCCCGATCGCTGATGCGTTCGATCGCTGACGCGTTCGATCGCTGATGCGTTCGATCGCTGATGCGTTCGATCGCTGATGCGTTCGATCGCTGATGCGCCCCATCGCTGATGCGCCCCATCGCTGATGCGCCCCATCGCTGATGCGTTCGATCGCTGATGTGTCCGAATTCTGAGGCTTTGCTGTCGTTCGAGGCGAGCGGAGCGACTCCGAGGTGGATTATTGGGCGGCTTCTTCGTAGGGTCACCGCGTGAACCCCGCTGTGCGGGCCGCGAGGGCCCTCTGCCGCGACCTCGAGCCGCTCGTTTTTGGCGCACCGACGACGCACGTCTACAACCCGCTCGTATACGCTTGGGCCCCGCACGTGCAGTATCTTGAGCGGTTCTGCACTGAAAGCCCGCGCGACGTCGTGCTGTTGGGTATGAATCCGGGTCCGTGGGGCATGGCGCAAACAGGCGTTCCCTTTGGCGAGGTGGGGCTCGTTCGTGACTGGCTTGGGATCTCGGGGCCGGTGGGAAAGCCGCCCGTCGAGAATCCAGCGCGCCCCATCTCTGGGTTCGCCTGCGCAAAGAGTGAAGTCAGCGGCGCTCGTCTGTGGGGATGGGCGCAGGCCCAATTCGGAACACCCGAGCGCTTCTTCAAGACCTTCTTCGTCGCGAACTATTGCCCGCTGGTGTTCATGGAAGCCAGCGGGAAGAACCGCACGCCCGATAAGCTGCCCGCCGCCGAGCGCGAGCCGTTGCTCGATGTCTGCGATGCCGCGTTGCGCGCGCTTATCAAGCACCTCCGTCCACGGCTCGTCGTGGGCGTGGGCGTCTTCGCCGAGCAGCGCGCGCGCACCGCACTCGCCGGTCTCGATGTTGAGATTGGCCGCGTATTGCATCCCAGTCCCGCCAGCCCGTCCGCGAATCAAGGGTGGGCGGCAAAGACTCAAGAGGCCTTGGCCGCTCTCGGCGTGTCTTTTCTGGCCGGAGCGTGAAAGATACGCTTCAATCGTTTTTCGGCTCTGCTCGCCGAGGGCCGCGACCGTCCCCGAGCCGGTCGTGCGGGCAC
The DNA here is from genome assembly GCA_016713425.1 of Deltaproteobacteria bacterium. Classification (GTDB taxonomy): domain Bacteria; phylum Myxococcota; class Kuafuiibacteriia; order Kuafuiibacteriales; family Kuafuiibacteriaceae; genus JADJPE01. Next base: position 2,349,564 of record JADJPE010000005.1, read on the forward strand.
TGTGACGTCCGTGCGAGGCCGTCACGCCTCTTCTGCTTCATGCTTGTGCACGTGCTTGCTCTTTTACCTCTTCGCAGCGAGGGCGCTGCGGGGCCTGCGGGTCCTGCGGGGGGGGCGCGTCGCGAGGCGGTGGGCGACGAAGAGGTGAGCGACGAAGAGGTGCGCGACGAAGAGGTGAGCGAAATCCGGCGCCCCGACGATTCGGATCTTGTCGCGGATGTTGGACGCGACCGGCGTGTGCGGTCGGTGGCGCTCATCGGTGCCCAGGCGATCGATGCGAACGAACTTCTCGCCGGGCTCGCGCATCATCCTCCGAGCGGGATCTTCTTCAAGGACTTCGCTCGTTACGACCCGATTGTGCTCGAGGTCGACCGCCGGCGTATTCGTAGCTTTTGTCGAGAGCGCGGCTATCTCGACGCGCAAGTGACGAAAGTCGAGGTCGTCGAGGAGAGCGACGATGAGGTTGCGATCCGCTTCTTCTTGTCCGAGGGCCCGGCCACGATTCTCGAGCGCATCGATCTCGTCGGCCGGCCCGGGATCAATGCGACCGAAGGTCTTGCCGCGATGACGACCTCTACGAGCACGTCCGCCGTTGTGGCCAGTGCCCTTGAACGCGCGGCGATTGAGCTCCATCGGCCCCTCATCTATGCTGGCTACGTCGATCTACGCGAGCAAGTCCGAGCGCACTACGTTGCGCAAGGATTCGCGCATGTGACGGTGGATGGCGAGGTCCTCGTTGACCGGCAGAGTCATACCGCTGTCGCAAAGCTGGTGCTCGATCCAGGGCCCAGGGTAAGATTCGGTACGGTCACGGTCGAGGGTCTCTCCCAGATTCCCGAATCGGCCGTGCTCAATCGGGTCTTCTGGCAACCCGGCGATGGGTTCGACCCCGAGCGGCTTCTGCGAACGCGCCGCGCTTTGTATGCGAGTGGACTCGTCGAGAGCGTTCGCTTCGAGTGGTCGAAGGTCGGCCGACCAGAGGTCATTGATGTTGTCATTCACGTCGCGGAGCCGACGCCGAACGAGCTTCGACTGGGCGGCGGCGTAGGTATTGAGCCTGTGCACTATGAACTTCGCGCCCGTGCTTCCTATGCAAGAAAGCGCTTCATCGATCCACTAACCACGCTCTTCGTCGATGCACGGCCGGCTTGGGCGCTCTTCAGGAATGGCGAGTATGCGGGGTTCAATGTTCAGGCCTCAACTTCGCTCGAGCGCCAAGATCTCTGGATCCCACGGCTCAAGGGGACCGGTACGATCGCGTATCGTCAGATTCGATATGAAGGCTATTCAACGCTGGGGCCGTCGGCGGGGGTCGGGATCAATCGCACATTCTTCGACGACCGCCTTCGGATCGACCTCAAGGGCGCCCTCGAGGTCTCCGCGATCTCGGCCGACTTCGATGTGCGCGCGGCTCGATCGCTGGGTGTGAGTCCGGCACTCCCCGTCTTCATGCTCGAGGGCACGCTCGCGTTCGAAGGACGAGACGACCCGATCGAGCCTCGACGTGGGTTCTTCTTGTCGAGCTCCGTCGAGTTTGGTGCGGCCACCGAGGGCGAGAAAGCTCGCTATGTCCTGTTGACGCCGGATATGCGTGCCTACCTGCCGGTCGGCGAACGCGTCGTCCTCGCCGCTCGCGCCAAATTTGGTGTCCGGCTACTCGCGACCGGCGCGGTTCCGGTGACCCGTCGCTACTTCGGCGGTGGAGCCGAAGAACAACGCGGTTTTGCGCCTCGTCGGCTGTCGCCGGGGATCTGGCATGATGCGGACGGCCGCGTGGTGTCTCAATCCGACGCCGAAACCGGCATACCGAATCTTGTCTTTGTGCCGCTTGGCGGTGAGGCGTCGATCGCGACGAATCTCGAGGCGCGCCTCAACGTTCTCCGGATCTTCCAACAGTGGTTGGCGGCGGTGGCGTTCATAGACGGCGGCGACACGACACTCACCTTCGCGGACTTGGATGTCTCTCGGCTTCATTGGGCAGCCGGAGGTGGGCTTCGCTATCATACACCGGTGGGTCCGATCCGCGTTGACCTTGGATTTCGTCTGAACCGCATGACACCGCTCCCGGACCCGAATCCAGCGTGGGCGCTCCACATTTCGCTCGGCGAGGCCTTCTGAATGCCGAAAAGCCGACCGCCATCCGAAGGCTCGGAGCCGCCGAGCGTACCGGTGTCAAGCATGGAGCGCCCCGCCACGGAGCCCTCGAGCATCGAGCCCTCGAGCATGGAGCCCTCGAGCACGGAGCCCTCGAGCACGGAGCCCTCGAGCACGCAGCCCTCGAGCACGCAGCCCTCGAGCATAGAGCCATCGAGCACGACGTCGTTGACCGCGGAATCTTCGACGGCGAGATCGGCCAGCCCGCGAGGACAGCCGCGCGGTCGTTGGTCCCGAATCGCGCGCGCGATCGCGCGGATGTTCGGGCTGGCGTTTGCGATCGCTTGCGTTTTCGTGATCGGAGGGCTTGCGTTTCTGAGCTCCGACCTCGCCACGTCGATGCTCCGCGATCGCCTGGTCGAGGTCCTCGCGGATCAATTTACCGAAGGCGTTCAGGTCGGGCGCCTTGAGGGCTCGATCCTGTCCCGGCTCCAGCTCGACGAGCTCGTCGTTGGTCCTTGCGTCGATGCGCGTCACACCGATGCGCGTCGCGTCGACGCACCTCGCGTCGACGCACCTCGCGTCGACACACCTCGCGTCGACACACCTCGCGTCGATGCACATCGCGTCGATGCACATCGCGCCGATACGCCTCGTTCTGGCGAGACGAGGTCATCCGGAGACGATCGCAATGTCGTCTCCCCGTGCTTTCGTGCTCGCGGAATCGTGCTCGACTACGATCCTTGGGCCCTCGTTCGGGGCGTCGTCCACGTTCGCGCGTTGGGACTTGAAGACCTGACGGTGTCGATCGCGTCGACGGCGACGTCTGCGGATGCCTCGTCTGACCCCCGCGCACTGGCTGATTCTTTGCAAGCAAGCCTGCGCGATGTCTTGGCGCCCAGTTGGGACGCGGGCCTTGCCTTGCCAAGTCTTGAGTGGCAACCGCTTCCGGTGCGCGTCGTGGTTGAGGCGCTGTACGTGAACGGCGGGCAGGTTACGCTCGAGGGCCCTCTTACGCGCGTCTATGACCGCCTTCGGTTTCTGGCCCGGGCCGAGATTGGGCGCGATTCCGTCCAGGTGTCGATCGAGAACCTCGAGGCTTGGAGCCAGGAGGACGCGAGTGCACATGGACATCCGCCCGAGAGCGCGATCGTGGATCTCAGCGGACGTGTGCTCAAGTCTGCCCATCATGCGGCATGGGTGCTCGAATTGGGCGGTGAGCTGGCCTCCGCAAAGTTGGATGCATGGGCCAACATTCCCGTCGATCTTGGCGATGTGAAGACGCGTTGGTCGTTCGAAGGCTTGCGGCCGACACGGCTTGTATCGGGATGGCCCACGATGAACCTCAACGTGCGATCTCTTGGCCATTTCGACGTCCGGGACCTGCTTCGTCCCTCGGGTCAGTTTGGGCTCGACCTCAGCGGTACGATCGATGACGGGTATGGACGAACGCACGCGATTCAGGACCTGAAGTTGCGTGCTGAGGCGGATGGAGGTCTGATCCGCCTCGATGTTGAAGGTCGCGCGCGCGCCCGCGATCGCCTCCATCTCGAAGCACGGGCGAGCGTGGGGCCGACATCGCTGCGGTTGGAGAGGGTGGACTTCGATGCGGCCATCGAAGATCTGGTGGTCTACATGCCATCGGACATGTTGGTGGAGGGCGCAGTGTCTTTGGCCGGTACGCTGAGGAATCAGTCGGGCGCGTCTCCGTCGTTTCGTGCGGAAGGGACGACGCACGGGCTCCGGTGGGAAGGCCTCCGAATCGACGCCTCGAGCTTGGACGTCCGTCTGGATGATCTCATCGGAACACCAGCTGGCGCGGGCTCGTTTTCGGCCCGACGCGTCGCGCTGGGTGACGCATGGTTTCGCGAGATCTCGTTGAAGGCGAAGAACCAAGTCGGCAGACCCGGGCGATTCGACGTGATGCTGCATGCGAAGCGGATGAAGATGCCTAGGGTGACGGCGACGCCTAAGGTGACGACGGCGGGCACGCGCGAGATCGAAGACTTGGCGAAGAAGCTGCGTCACGTCGATCTCGGCGCCGTGGTGACCTGGTGGCCGCACACTTGGTCAGCCGAGGTGAATCGACTTTCGGCGGGCATCGAAGGATGGCCGGTGCGCCTTCGATCTGGCGCGGTCGAAATCGCGTCGTCGACGGCGCCCGGTGTCGAACCCAGGCTCGGGCTGGCTCTCAAGGATTTTGTGCTTTCCGTCGGCGCGGCGCGACTGCGCGCCTCGGGGACGAGCGATCTCACGGCCCCCTTGAAGCGGACGAAGCTCGACGTGTCGCTTCGAGGCTTTCAGCTAGGTCGTCTCTTGGCGCTCGCCAGCCGCGCGTCGCCACGGGACGCCGGCGGTTCGGCCTGTGGTCCAGGTGGGCCCCGCGGGCTGGAAACGGTGCGCGGCCGGCTTTCGGCCGACCTCTTGGTGCGAACCGAGGCGAACATGCAGGACCTTCGTCTTCGCGTCGATGAGGGATCGATCTGCTCGGTCGAACTCCCCGATTTCGAGGTGCATGCTGAGCGCCGCGGTCGGCGTCTCTTCGTCGGAGGACGCTCTCTCAATGGTCCGGTGCCCAAAGGACCGAGTGCGATCACTGGCGTCAACCCCGCTTTCAAAGCCTCGTCGTCCGTCGGGCCCCCCGATGCGCTCCGTCTAACGCTCAGCGGGCCGCTTCGGCTCGACGACATCGAGGGGTGGCGGCGGGTTGGACCCGAACGCCTTCAGGCGCTTCATCTCGACCTGGGTCGGCACGCCATCACCAGCGTGAACCAGATTCTCGACGTTCTCGGGCTCGAGGGCGCGCGCTTTGGGGCGGGCCCAGACAGTGTCGTCAAGGTAGAGCTCGAGAATAGGGCGCTCCGACGGGGCGCGTTCCCGCGCATTTCGGCCAAGGTTGCGGTCGAGGCCCTCTCGATCTCTCTGCCGCCGGTGAGGCAGAGGCCAGGGCCCGAGTCTGACGGCGATTCAGATCGCGCTCTCGATCTGAGCTTGATGCTCGACGCGAGTCTCGACGCGAGTCTCGACGCGGGTGTCATGACGCTCGACTCCACGGTCGCGGTTGATCCGCTGGGCCTGGTACGGCTTTCCGGACGCACGAAGGCCCCGACTCGCCCCTTCTCTCCCGAAGCATGGCGCAAGCAAGGGCTCTCGGCGATCGAGGCGCTGAGCGCCGAGGTCGGTCCGGTTCGATTGGCCAAGTTCGGACCATGGTTGGGTCTCGAGCAGATGGGCCTCGAGGCATTCAAGAGTGGGGAAGTCGAAGCCCGTCTCTCGACCGATGAAAGAGCGACGCGGATCTCGTTGGCTCTTGTCCTCAGGAACCTCCAGTTTGTCCCGTTCTCGAAGCCGATGCATGTGCAGTTGGATGCCAACATTGGGCTCGTGCCCGCATTGTTCGATGGCGACCGCACGGGTGCGATACCCGTGAGCGGTGTACTGACCGCGGACGCGATCGATCTCTCATCCATCGATTGGCGAGTGATCGAGGGTGGACATGGGTCGTTGTCCGACTCGAACCAGGATGGGGCTGGGAAGGCAGATCTCGCGTTGTCTGGTCAACTTGACGTCGCGGCTTCGATTTCCGGTACGATCGGCGAACCCTCGGTCGTGTTGCAGGCCACGGGACACGAAATCGAGATCTTGGGCGAACCCGTTTCGACGCTTTCGGTCCAGGCACGGGCGGATCGGGCCCATGTCGAAGGTGCGCTCGACGTTGCGCTCGACGACGCACGCGGCCGAGCACTCGACCGTACGCCTAAGGATACGAGAGATGGGACGTCCACCGCCGATGACGGCTCGAAGGCGAACAACAGCTTGAGTCTGAGGTGCGCTCTCGCGTGGGACGACCCTCGGCCTTGGTCCGCGCGCCTCAAGGCGTATCGATTCAGACTCGATCCTTTGGCCGGATTGTTCGCGCGGCTTGGTGCCGACGTTGCTGTCCACGGAAGCCTCGATGGCGACATCGCTCTGCGTGGGCTGGGTGATGCTGAGTTCGCTGGCGATGGACGACTGGCGATGCGAAGCGGGCGAGTGCTTCTGCCGCCGCCGCTATCGTCGCTGGATGATGTACGTGTTGACATCGATGTGGACGACCAGGCCGTCACGTTTTCTGGCTCTGGACGTGCGGGGCTTCGCGGTAAGGCTGCTGTCCACGGTGCGATCGGGACGCCCGGGTCGCTTGCCGCGAAGGATGGCCGCGCGTCTGACGGCGAGTCGTCTGGGCGCGCGCTGACGGCTCAACTTCAGCTCGAGGCCTATCCCTTCGCATCATCCGCCGCGGTGGCGGTCGTTGATCTGGAGCTGGATGCGATCGGTGGGTTGGCGGAGTCCCGACGGTTCGTCGAGACGCACATCCGAAAGGGCCGAGTGCGCCTTCCGGACGAGACGGGACGCTCTCTCCATGGTGTGTCGCGTCTTGAAGACGTCGTTTTCGTCGACCGAGGAAGCGCCTCAGCCTCGCGGTCAGCCTCGCGGTCAGCCTCGCGGTCAGCCTCGCGGTCAGCCTCGCGGTCACCCTCGCCCTCACGATCGTCAGCGTCATCATCGCTCGACTCCTCGTCGTCCGACCCCATCGCTGGCCCACCATTCGTTGCCTCGCTCGTCTTCGATCAACCGGTCCCGGTTCGAGGCGGCCCTGTGCAAGCCGCTCTGGACGGCCATCTCGAGGTGCGGGTCGGCGGGTCATCGAGTCATGCGGTCGCCAATGGCGCCTTGCGGGTCGACGACGGTCGGGTCGATATCTTTGGGCGGCCCTGGGAGATCCTCGACGCGAAGATGACGTTTGCGGGTTCATTCGAGCCGAGGATCGACGTGAAACTGGCCCATGAATTCACGGCCATGACGGTCTTCATCGATCTCACGGGGCGTGCGAACAGTCCGGAGCTTGCTCTGTCCTCGAATCCTGCGAACTACGACCAGGCGACGCTTCTGGCCATTGTGCTCGGAGGGGATCCAGATCAGACAGGCCCAATGAACGGTGGCGATTCGTCTCTGCGCGGGCAGGCTCTGGGTGCGGCCGCGGGCTTTCTTATCGGGCCGGTTCAGCGCGCGTTGGCGGAGAAGGTTCCGATCGACACCATCCGGTTGGATGTCGGAGAAAACGCTGAAGCTGAGCGGTTGACGCTCGGAAAATGGCTAACGGACCGGGTCTTCGTCGCCTATCGATATCGCTTCAGCCCGGCGGTCGATGAAAACACGAGTGAAGCGGTCCTTCAGTATCGGTTCTTGCGAGGCTTCTTGTTCGAGGCATCCTACGGGGACAACGAACGCGGTGGTGGCGACTTGCTTTGGATCAAGCGCTTCTGACGACCGCGACAGTCCTTGGTGGCGGCACAACGAGTGAGCGAGGGCCTTCACTCGGGAGCGATTCGACGCACCTCGCGGGGGGGAAGACCGTCTCGCACGCCGAGATCGAGGCGCGGGAGTTCGGTGAAGGCGCGCTGGCCTTCGTTGAAGCGGAATCTATGAATCCCGCGGCTCGCATCAGGAACGAGGAGGAGGCCCGTCGCTGGATCGAAAGCGGGTGTGCCGAGTTCGTACGCATGCATTGAGTGCACGAGGGCGTGCGCTTCGTCGCTCGAAAGGTCGATGACGTAGAGCGTGTCCGGTGTCGCAGGACTCTGGCCGGGCTCGATGCCGACGACGAGGTTTGGTGCGATTGCGATCGCGCTGGCGGTTGGATTGGGTGCGTTGGCGTGGTCAGCAGCGCGCCAAGTGCTCATCGCGGTGAGGGTCCCGTTTGCGGCCATGAAGATCCCGAAACCTGAGGTGGCGCGAACCTGGACGGCGTCCCCAAATGGATGTGAGAAGCCGACGCACGAGACGAGCACCTCGTTGCGGGTCCCCGGAACGCGAGTGACTTGACCGCAATTGGCCAGCCCCTCGAGCGGGCGAGCCGAGATCGGAGCAACATCCTCGGCATTCGAGGTCGAGCCTGTGTCTCCGCTCGAGCTAGTGTAGGGTGTCGGAGAGAAGATTGCGATGACACCGTCTGCGGCTGTGTCGAAGGCTAGGCTGAGTCGGCTTAGTCCCACCACGATGGCGCCCTCCTGGGCGACCAGCGCGCTTGGTCGGGCATAGACGGCTCGAGTGTCTACGAGCGTGTTGAAGGCCGACAGCGTGCGCCTTCGACCGGTGAGAACCATGCGCTCGGTATCGACCTCGACGATATCGTTGCCGAGCTCACCGCTGCGCCCGGTGTTGACGCCGGCGTTGGCGTCGGGGGGCGCGAGTGCGATGCCGAATCTCGTGACCCAAGCGCTGGGCGCTCGGGGGTCGACGAAGACAAGATCTTGCGGATTCGACGAGAAGCTCGGCTCAGACTCTTCGGGCGTGCGGAGTCGGAGTTGGCCGATGAGCGTGCCCGATCGGAGATCGAAGCGCGTGATCACGTCGGAGCGATAGCGATCCAGGAGCGTGAGCTGCCCCTTGGGGCCAGGGGAGCTGGGAAGGACCACGTCGCCGGAAAGGGCGGCGTTCAGTCCCGGCAACGCGGAACCCGAGTGGATCCAAGCGGAATCGATGACTTCTCCGTCGACGTCGAGGAGAGCGATGGCAGTGCTGGTTCGATCGCTTAGGACCACCGCAAATGTGGGGTCCTCGCTCAGCGGACGGAGTGCCCGGTCCGTCGGGTCGCTCGGCGTGCATGCGAACAGCGAGGCGATACCGACGATGTGTGCGCGCAAAAGAGTGCGACGGTGGCAGGGCGCAGCGTGGGGCGACGCCAGCGACCGACGGACGGCGACAGGACCGGGAAGCTCTGAGACATTCATCGTGTACTCGCTCGTGGAATTCTCGTTCAACTCGGCTCCATTCGTTCAACTCGGCTCGATTCGTTCAACTCGGCTCGACTCGTTCAGCTCCGCTCAATTCTCTAAACTCAGCTTCGTTCAATTCAATTCAATTCAATCGAATCGAGTCCAGTCGATTCGAATCGCTCAAAATGTTTCAGTGTATGAGATCGTCGCGTCCATTCGACGTCCCGGAAGTGGGAAGCCCAATACGTCGAAGCCTCGAGTGTCGAAGACATCGTGCAGCGTGAGCGCGGCGGAGGCTCGGGCATCGAACAACTCAGCGCGCACACCGGCGCCTACCCATGTGCGCGGTGGGATCTCGACGAGGTTGGCAGGGTCGATGAAGTTGGATGACGTGTGCTCGATGGAGATGAAGCCGAGGAGATCGTCGAACGTTCCTTCCACGATTTCACCGGACCGTAGGGACGGCTCGAAGGATGCGACGAGAGAAGGCCGAAGAGGCAGCGCATGTCCGAGCTCATCCTGGGTGGAGAGAGCTGTCGCGTTCGCTCTCATGTTCAAGTGATCCCCGATCTGGACGCGAGCGCCCGCCTCGAAGCCAAGAATCCGAGCGTGAAGGATGTTCTCAGGAACAGCCGTGAATTTAGATGTGCGTCGGTATCGGATCAGATCGTCGAGAAGGAGCCCGAAGATGCGTGCCTCTCCGTAGAGGCTCACGACCTCGAAGGCTCGCGCGAAATCGAGTCCGAGATCGGCCGTGCGAGAACGTTCGGGCAAGAGGTCCAGATTTCCGACGAGCTGGCTTCGATTCCCGAAGAGCTCAAGGATGGTCGGGACGCGATGTCCGGTGGCCGCCGAAGCCATGAGTGTTAGGCCCCGCGAGAGCTCCACGAGTGCACCGATGCGTACGGTGGGCGCGAGCATGTCGCTCCTTGGCGACAGTGGCGCGCCGTTGCCGTAAAGGCTTGCGCTCGACCACATGGCCTGCACGGACGGTCGGAGCTCCGCTCTCCGTCCGGCCAGTGCACCATGAAGCCGAGTCTCTAAGCTGGCCGAGATGCTCGTGCGCATCGAGGCGGGCTCACGTTCGTCACCGCGCCCGCGCTCGTATGCGAGGCGATCGAAGGGCATGCGGAGGTCGTGGCGTGGGGCGAGCACGATGGTTCCTTCCAGCCAGCGGGTGGCATCGGCTGTCGCGGCAACGCGACCCTGGACCGAGACATCCCGGTCGTGCGCGTCGATCGGACCGAGGCCAAGCTCGCCCTTTGCGTCGGTGAATTGGTTCGCTGAATACGTGACGCCCGCACGCGCCTGGACCCGATAGCGATGATCTTCATCCAGTCGGCCGCGTCGAGTGAAAGCGACGCCGCTCACCGCTGTCGATCTCTTGCGTTCCGCGCCCTCGGTTGGAAGCGCGGCCGGCCCCGGCTCGCCGCCTTCGCGATGAGAGCCGAGCGCGAGGAAAGACCACTGGCCGGCCCGTGTTTTGAAACGCACGTGCGCCATGCCGTATACGGTCGTGACCTCAGCGTTGGCACGGCGGCGAGTGAGATCATCGCTTGCGACGAAGCGCGTGCCGCCGTCGTCGCGGTACGGATAGTCGCCTCTCGATCGCTCGACCCCGGCCCGAATGAAGCTGCCGCCCGTGTCGTGCGCGATCCGCGTTTCGACGCTACCCCAGGTCGAACCGAAAGAACCGGCCCCGATCTCGGCGGTGATGACGGATGCATCGCCCTGCCGAGGAATGAGCCGAAGAACGCCGCCGATGCTTCCTTCGCTCAACCATACCGGCGCACCTCCGCGATAGACTTCGACCTGGCCGAACAACGTGAGCGGGAGCTGTCCGATATCGATCGTCGGTGCGTCCGCGGAGCCGAGCGGCAGATCACCAAGGAGGACGCTCGTGTGGTTCGCGTCGGCGCCGCGTAGCATGACGTTCGCTGCAGCGCCCATGCCCCCGGTCCTCCGGACACCGACGCCGGGTACCTCAGACAGAATGTCACTCAGCGATGCGTGTGCGTCGCTTCGCACCTCGACATCGACCCGCGTCGCGCTCGCCGTTCGATCGAGGTTCGCGTCGAGGTCGACGTCTGCGTCGGTATCGCCCTCTCGAGAACCGTAGACGACGACAACTTCGACATCTCTGCGTGCGGTCGTTGAGCTGGTTTCAGCGAAGACGCCGTAGTTTGCGAGCGCGATGAGCGCGACCGATGCCAACCCGATCTCCACGATGCTCGCCTCCGACTTCGCGGACCACGACCTCGCGACATCGGAGCGTTGGATTTGGGCGGGAGCACGACGGCATCGCGACTCCGGCCCCCGTCCCCGAGGTGGCGCGGTCGTAAGGCAAGGGCGGGTGTCCGGGCTGTCGACCCTAGTCTCCACCGCCTTCCCAGCACCCGGCCTGTCGCCTAGGGTCGCCAGTGGCATTTGGTGGAGCGTTCGGTCGCTCACCGTGGCGGGTCCGCGCCGGATTCTCACCGGCTTCCCCATTGGGCGTCGGCTTTCGTTTCAGCCGGCGCTTCTCGAGCGGGCGTTGTCCGCTCGACCCGTTGCCAGCGGTGGTTTTCGCGGTCGGGCGCCAAGGAGTCAAGCGCTTGACTTCGGCGTCCTCGAATCCGATGACCCGGCGACCCCGCGAGGGCAGATGGGGGCGCTCTTTGGAGCGCGCGCACGAAATGCCGGGTGAAATGCCGGGGTCCGATCGACGATGCGCGGGAGGTTGTCCTGAATGCGGTCCTTGCCGTTGCCGTTGCCGGTGCTGTTGCCAATGCCGTTGCCGTTGCCGTTGCCGTTGCTCTTGTTCGGGTCGTGCCTGCAGCGCGAGATGAGAACGAGGCGCTCGAGCGTACGGCCCTTGGGCCAGGGCATGGGCCGGCGGCTGGTTTTGGGCTTGGGCTTGGTTGCGTGGGGAAATCTAGTCGTTGCTTGTGGGGCTTCCGATCCACGAGCAAAGCCTCCCCCGTGCGAAGAGGGTCCGATTCGGACCGTGCCGAGCCAAGCCGATCTCTGGCTGGGAAGCGGTCGCTCGTTTTCGGCGGCGGAGAAGGTCGGGCCCAACCGCTTTCGACGGATGCAGGATGATGCGTGGTCGATGACCAGCCTCGATCTCGATCGTGTCCGCGTCGAGGATCATCGTGTGCTCGCGATGCGCCCCGGCTTGGCGCTCGTTCGAGTCGAGCGACGTGTTGGGGCATCCGAGGAGTCTTGCGTCGTACAGATCGAGGTCATGCCCGAGAGTATTTTCGCGCAACGCGTCGAGCTGTTCGCGCCCGGACCTGGGGCGGGGTTCGGCCAGGACCGCTTGCCTGACGTCGTGCGTGGCGCGCCGCGCGGCGCCGGCGCGTACGCTGGTTCGACGGACGTTGTCAGTCTCGGGCTGGCGGGCTTCATGGTTCTCGGCTTCGACGGGGTCGTCGGATACGACGGGCCGGGTGCTGATCTCGTGGTGTTCGAGAATCTGTTCTTGCCCCAGGGGATCGGGGACCCCTATTTCGAACCGGCGCAGATTTCAGTGGGCTTGGTGTCGAGTGTCTCAATGCTGTCGTTCCCATGCGAAGGTTCCCGACCGCCATTTGACGGATGCGCAGGGCTCTCTCCGGTGTACGCTGACGGGACTTCTGTGTCCGACTTCACGAACCCACGCGCGGCGGGCGGTGACGCGTTCGATCTGAGCGCGCTTCTGAGCGAAGCGTCTGCAGTGAACGGCAACAAGGACGCCTACGACAGCGCCAACGGCAACGCCGACGACAATAACGACAACAACGACAACGACAACGACAACGACAACGACAACGCCGATGACACCGAAGCTTCCGCTAGGGCTGACGTGGTTCACGAGGCGCGCGCGTCGTATTCGGACGCGCTGTTCGATCGGATCGCCCTTCAAGACGTGAGCGATCTTGCGGGCCGTCCGGCGGTCGGGACGACCTCGGGGTTCGATCTCGACGCGGTCGCATTGATTCACGCGGTCCCGGCCGAGACCCGCGCGATCGAGATGCGCTGGGCTGCCGGATCTGAAATCCAACTTGCGGTTGGCGACGAAGTGTTGTTGCCCGATGTGCAAGCGATCGGTCGCCGTGATGGGCCGACCCGGGGGCTTGAGGTGGGCTTCACGGTTTCGGGCGCCGCGGTGTCCTTTGGGGCTGGGGGCCTGACGCTGGTGGCCAGCCAGGCGGGAACGGCGACGGTTACGGCTCAAGCCGGCCCGTGGACGACGACGACTCGGATTGAGGTGCGATGATGGCAACGAGGAAGTTCTTGGCCGCTCTTTGGCCGACTGTCACGGCGCTCTTCTCTGTCACGGCGCTCTTCTGTATGGGTGTTGGCTGTGACGGGGAACCTGAAGGCAGTGGCTTCGTCGGTGGCGCTTCTGAGGACCCGCTCTCGATCGTCGGCGAGTACGTCGACGATTTCGGCTCAAGCCATCACATCACTGAGGCGCAATGGCGGATCGATGAGGCGCGCTTCGCGATCCTCGAATTCTCGAACGCGGACCGGAGGCTCATCGCCGCCAACGCGCCTGAAAACACGTATTTTCCGGGCAAATTCAGTCGCTTCGATTGGGCGACCGCCGAGGGTACCCTCTGGTACTGCCAGATCGCGTACGACAAGCCCTCGTTGGACGACGCACGCGCGACCCCTGCGCCCGACGCTTCGAAGTTGGAGAGCTCCGGATGCAGCGGTTTTCCTTGGTCTCGCCTCACGCCGAATGGGTCGCGCTAGCGCACCGTCTTAAGGGATATTCCCGCAAAACCTGTCCCTTTAGTCGCGTTGCGTGAGCGGGCGCACCGGTCGACCATCGGGGCGTGTCGGGGGACAGCGCGGGGGAGGAAAACCGGTCTGCGCGCGGTGCACCGGCTGGTGCACCGGCTGGTGCACCGGCCCATGTATGGGGCGGTTTGCTTCTCCACGCGATCGATATGGCTTCGGAGCACCAGGTCGCATCCATCGCGCACGAACTGGGCACGCCGCTGAACGTGATCGTTGGTCGGGCGCAGCTCCTCCTCGAGCGAGATGGCGAGGAGGAAGTGGATGAGCATGCGCAAGCCATCTTGCGCAAATCGGGAGAGATGATTCAGGCCCTCGGCCAGCGCGGGGTATCCGTCGGCGCCGTCGCCGGGCCCCACTTCGCGGGGTGCGCGGTCGATCCGGTGATCCGGGCGGCGGTCGCACTCGTGGCGCCGATGGCCCGCTGTGAAAGTCAGCCATCCTCAGGCTCAAACTCAGACGCAAACTCAGACGCAAACTCAGACGCATCCTCGCTGGCGCCCGAGGTCGCCGAGGTCGGGTCAGAGCCGCTCTTGAGGGCGTCCATCGCCGAGCGAGATCTCTTCTTGCTTCTGATATGCGTTCTTACCGAACTCGAGCTTGCCGCGAAATCCGAACGATCCATGGGGTCGAACGCCGTTCGAATCGAGCGCGCTCACCGCCGGCTTCCGCAAGGCGATGAAGGCCTCGTGTCGGGCGATTACGTGGAGATCGCGCTCTCTGCGAGATCGGCGATGAGATCGGAGGCGTCCCCACCCGCAATGTTGTTGGCTCGCCGCTTGGCTCAGAAAGCGGGTGGGCGTGTGCGGTGGCGTATCGATGAGGGAGGAACCGCGACGGTGGTGATTCATCTCGCGACAACCAAGCGATGACGCTCTCGAAGCAAGTTCTCGTCATCGATGACGATCGTGACATGTGCGAGCTTCTTCAGCGCGGGTTGTCCAAACACGGGTTTGGCGTCGAATGGCATCTCGAGTGTTCGAGCGCATTGTCGGCGCTCGCGCAGCAGGATTTCGGCGTCGTCGTCACCGATCTCAAGCTCGGGCAGGCCAGCGGACTGTCGGTGTGTGAGCGCTTAGCCTCTGACCGCCCCAACATCCCGGTCGTCGTGATCACCGCGTTTGGCAGCATGGAGTCCGCGATCGCGGCGATCCGGGTCGGTGCCTACGACTTCATCACCAAGCCGCTCGATGTGCGTGCTCTTGCTTTGACGCTGGACCGCGCGATCCAGCACGCCACGTTGCGCGAAGAAGTCACGCGTTTACGACGTCAGGTGGAGAACGTTCGAGATACGAAGCCCATCATCGGCGAGAGTCCGTCGATGCGTGTCGTCTACGACCTCGTCGATCGTGTGAGCGCGAGCGACGTCACTGTCCTCGTGACGGGTGAGAGTGGTACCGGAAAGGAGTTGGTCGCACGTTCGATCCACGAACGCAGCGAGCGGCGTGATGGCCCATTTGTCGCGATCAATTGCGCGGCCGTTCCGGCGACGCTGCTCGAGAGCGAGCTCTTTGGCCATGTGCGCGGTGCGTTCACGGACGCGAAGAATGCACGTGATGGTCTGTTCCTCGAAGCAAATCGCGGGACATTGCTGCTCGATGAGATCGGCGAGATGCCGATCGAAATGCAACCAAAATTGCTGAGAGCGCTCCAAGAACGCAAGGTTCGACCCGTTGGATCCAACGCAGAGCGAGAATTCGACACGCGCATCATCGCGTCGACGCACCGAGATCTGGAGGCCAACGTTGCGCAGGGCCGATTCCGTGAAGATCTCTACTACCGGATCAACGTCGTGCGTATCCCGATGCCGCCGTTGCGAGAGCGTGGGCACGACATTCTCCTCCTGGCCCAAGATTTCGTGGCGCGGATCGCGCGTCGGAGCGGAAAGCCAAACGTCGTTGGCTTGAGTCAATCGTGTGCCGAGAAGCTCCTCGACTACGATTGGCCGGGTAACGTTCGCGAGCTCGAGAACTGTATCGAGCGTGCGGTGACACTGACTCGTTTCGAGCAGATCACCGTCGAAGACCTTCCCGAGAAGATCCGCGCCCTCGATATGCCGCCCGGTTTCCTCGAATCCACCGACCCGCGTCAGATGCCGAGCCTCGAGGACCTTGAACGACGTTACATACATCGCGTTCTGGCGGCGGTCGGCGGGAACAAGACCCAGGCGGCTCTGGTCTTGGGGCTCGACCGAAGGACCCTATATCGGAAACTAGACAAGTACTCGCGCGCCTCCGACCTCACGCCGTCGTCCGAGCGCCAAGGGCGACCGAAGGAAGATCGCGTGTTCGAAGAGGCACAGCGCCTCATCGACGCATAGTTCGCGGACCGTTTCACGATCCGACGCTGGATCGCGCGGTGAGGATCTCTTGGATGGCTTCGATGCGCGCCGGCTTCAGCAGGTGGTGATCGAAGCCAGCCTCGATGGCCTGCCGGCGATCGTGGGCCTGTCCATAGCCGGTCAGGGCCACGAGTGTAAGGGCGTTTCCGCTGTCGAGTGTACGGAGTCGACGGGCCAGCTCGTAGCCGTTCATCCCCGGGAGTCCAATGTCGACGAACACGACATCGGGTGACCGCGCCTCGATCTGTCGCAGCGCCCGATCACCATCGGCGGCGGTCGATACTTGGTGGCCACGGCGTCGAAGCAACAACGCGAGCGTGTCGGCAAGGTCGAGGTTGTCGTCGACGATGAGGATCCGAAGACCCGTGATCTCGGGGGGACGCGGCGCTGGGGACGGAGATGACGCGGCTCGTCGCGCAAGGGGGATGACGATCTCGAAGCAGCTCCCACGGTCTAGGCCGTCACTCGACGCGGACACACGCCCGCCGTGCATCTCGACGAGTTGCTTGACGAGCGTTAAGCCAAGCCCGAGCCCACCCGATGCACGATCGAGCGTGTGGTCGGCTTGGACAAAGAGGTCGAAGATGCGCGGCAAGAATTGAGGATCGATCCCACGCCCGGAATCTGACACCTTGAACACGATTTCGCTGCCGGCGCGCTCGATGTCGAGGTGGATGTCGCCACCTGACGGTGTGTACTTCGCAGCGTTGTCGAGGACGTTTGCCAGAACCTGAGCTAGGCGTGTCGGGTCGCCGTACAAAGTCATCGACTCATGAGGGCCGGTGATGCGCAGGAGGTGACCGCGCATCTTGGCCATCGACTCAGCGGTATCGAGCGCCGTTCGGATGATGTCCTCGACCGGCACGAGACGCTTGTGAAGCGCGATTCGCCCGGTTGTAAGGCGGGCGACGTCGAGCAGATCTTCAACCATGCTCGTGAGGTGCTGAGCCTGTCGCCCGATGACCTCGGCCGCCCACTGCACCTCGGGGGCCGATTTGGGAGCGATGCCATGCAGGAGCTCGACGGCGCTCACGATGGGCGCCAGTGGGTTTCGGAGTTCATGGCTCAGCATGGCCAAGAATGAGTCCTTGCGCTTTGTTTCGAGCTCGGCATCGCTCGCAAGCTCCTGGAGACGCTGGCGGGCGCGCGCGAGATCCGTGACGTCAAATGCGAAGAAGAGTACCGCCACAATGTCGGAGGTCGATCCGAAAACCGGCTGAAGCGAGATGTTGAAGAAGCGGACTTCAGATTCATCGGGCGAAGTGGGTTGGACCTGGAACGGAACTTCGCGCCGAGACCACGGCTTCGACGTCTCATAGACGTGGCTGAGTGCTTCTTGCATCGCCTCGAACGGCCTCCCGTCGGTCGTGGCGGAGAGGGTCTCGTAGGCGGCGTTGGCGAAGACGACTTCGTGTCCTCGGCCCTCGATGTAAGCGATGGCGACGGGCGCGTCGTAGAGCGCGCGATAAACCTTGGCGCGTTCGCGCTCGGCGTCGTCCCGTACCCGCCGGAGCTTGAGCTGCGACTGGATCTTGGCGACCAGCTCACGCGGTGAGAACGGCTTGACGACATAGTCGTCGGCGCCTCGGTCGAGGCCTTCGATACGGGCACCTTGGCTCGCGCGCGCGGATATCATGATCACCGGAATCGGGGCCGTTTTTGGGTTTCCGCGAATGGCCTCCATCAAGGCGAATCCGTCGAACGACGGCATGACGAGGTCGCACACGACGAGGTCGGGCGGATCGCTTCCCAGGAACTCGAGCGCAGCTTCACCGTCCGAGGCCAGATCGATCGCGTAGTGCGGCGCGAGCAAGCGCGCCAAGTAGGCGCGCATGTCGTCGTGGTCTTCGACGATCAGCACGCGGCGTCGCTCTTGGGCAAGGCTACGCAGGTTGAAGGATATTTCCTCGGTCAGGATGGGCGAAGGCGACGAGAACGAGGATGTCGGCCCGTTGAGCAACGTCGGGTGCGTGCTCGGGAACCAGTGCTCGATGTCCTCTGTGCTTCGGGACGTGCTGAGGCTCAGGTCGTCGTCCACGGATGCGTCGGCGTTCTCGAGGATTCGGTCTTTCGGGAGGTGCGCCACGCCGTAGGGCATGGATACCAAGAACGTCGAGCCGAAACCCAGCTTGCTCTCAACGCGAATCGTTCCACCGTGAATCTCTACCAAACGCTTGGTCAGCGCGAGTCCGATGCCAGTGCCTTGCCTTGCGATCTTGTTGGCCTCGGCGCTTCGGTGGGTCGGGCGTCGGCCTCGGGCGAATCGTTCGAAGATGTGCCCGAGATCCTCGGGCGCGATCCCACACCCGGTGTCGGTGACCTCGAGAACGAAATGAGTGCCTGCATCTTTGAGCGAAAGCTCGATGCATCCGCGGTTCGTGTACTTGAGCGCGTTCGATAGGAGATTGAGGACAATTTTCTCCCACGCGCTGCGGTCGACGACCGTGGCTTCTGGTAGCTCATCGCAGTGGACCTGAACTTCGAGGCCTGAGTGCCGAGTCGCCTCGCGAAACAGACGCCCGAGGTCGAGGGTAAACTGGGCTAGATCGGTGGGTTGAAAGGTAGAACCACCCGGTCCTTCGTCGGCCGATGCCAAGTCGAGCGCGGCGGTTACGAGCCGGGTGATCCGCTGGTTGCCGCGCTTGAGTGTCCGGAGCTGGTCTCGGTAGGGTTCGAGTGCCGGGTCGTCGCTCGACATCAGTTCGGTCAGCGGACCAAGCATGAGCGTGAGCGACGTCCGAAGCTCGTGGCTCAGATCGGCGAGGAGATCGTTCGCCTGGTTCGCTTCAATGGCGTCTGAGCCTCGAGTCATCCGCCTAACATCTGTCGGATCATCCGACGTGAAAGTCTGCGATACACACCCTTTCGGAAGCGCCAGGTTCCGAGGAAGTGAATGAAGGCCGCTTGTTGCACGCTGTTCGCGCCTTCGAAGGTCGCGTAACGGTCGATCGGCAAGACCAGCGGTGATTCTGCGTTCGCGATCAGGAAGTTCGAGGTCACCTGTTCGCTGCCCCATTGTCGCCACGTCTCGTTGCCGACGAAGCCTTCCATCGTCGTCGAAAACGCCTCGAGGGCGGCACGGTTGAGCTGTCCCCGGGCAAAGCCCGCGAAGCCCGCGCAGCCGCGAACGTATTTGAGCGATTCGCGTCCCGGATATTTCCCGAGCGCGGCCTCGGCACGAATCAGCATGTGATTCTGATTGGGATGAGCGCGTGCGAACGCTGCTGCTTCTTCGAGGGACGAGATGCGCTGACCTTCCGTTGTCCCCAGCGTGAAGGTTTGGTTGCGGGCAACGGCCTCGATGACCTCCGTTGGTCGGTCCAGAGTCAGCGTGTCTGCGTCGAGCTGGATCACGTAGTTGTCGCCGCTGTACTTTGCGATCGTGTGTATTCGCTCCCACATGCCTCCTCGAGGGCAGGCGCCGACGTCCACCTCCCGGCTGGGGACGAATCGAACTTCTGAGAGGTGCCTTCGAAGGACCGCGTGGTCGTTGCCTTCGAGTCCATCATCCACGATGACGAAGAACTTGGGTCGGAGGTAACGCGCGAACGACTTCGCGGCGACCAGGAACATCCCAAGGTCTCGGTGGATGGTCTGGGTGAGGATGACAAGGGAGCTCGCAGGATCGCACCTCAAAGGTGGGGTCTGGGCGATGCGCCGAGTGCCGAAGTCGAACCAGGCTTTCTTGGCGGAAGTGCGGAAGCGATACAACATGTCGGAGCATTATTGCTCGGTGCCGGACGCAGCGCAATGTCGCGTAGGCTTGCCTCCCCGTCCTCGACGTCACGACCTATGCGTTTACGACCTCTGCGTTTACGACCTCTGCGTCACGCGTCGGGTGTGCGTGAGCTCTCGTTCACACCCGAAGACGTCCCCTTCTTGGACTTCTTGCGCCTGGACTCGAGGATCTCCTTGGCGGTCTTCACCAAGCGCGTGACGTCGGAGCGGCGGGCCACGCCAAACACGAAGAGGAGAGCGATGTAAATCCCCGCCGCGGGTATAACAAGGACTGCGCGCCACGGCCAGTCCGAGAACGCGTACAGGAATGCTGAAGAGGCCGCGATGGCGAGCGTCGAAAGGAAGCTCCACAGGAGGCCGCTTCGCATGTCGGGCTTGCACGAACGCCACATCAGTGCGGCGAGGGCGATGGCGAGGGCTACCAAAGCGAGGTTCTGGGCAATGACGACGCCCGCGAGCCCCAACACGTGACCGAGGGGATAGAGGAACACAGAAATGGTCGCTACGAAGGCGATGCCCGCGTAGAGTGGGAAACTCGGCTTGCCTTCTGCGATGGCGTAGTGGCCGGTCGTCATGAGGAAGCAACTGACCGGTATGCCCTGGATTCCAAGGATGAAGAGCGTGGGAATTTCGGCCCATTTCTCGTCGATGCTCATGAGCTGGAACAGGAGTGGGACGCCGCCGGCGACCATGACACCGATCAGCGGGAACGCGATGAGACAGAGACGCGTGAGCTCGCGATACAGCCGGGGACGGTCCTCCGTTTCTTTCACGAGACCGGGCAGAACCTGGTGGCTGAGCGCCTCGATCGGAATCTGAATGAACTGCCACAGGTACTCGAGGAGGCCGATGACGCCCATGGCGACGGTCCCGAGCACGCCGCGCGTGTAGGCCATTCTGATGTAGGCGCCGCCCTGTCCTACCAGTCCGGAGCCCCACGTTGGCAGCATGAAGCGGAGGGAGTCTCGGACGAATCCGTGCGGGACCCTTCGCTTCAATGCCTCGGTCCACTCGATCCCGGCCGCCGCGGGCAGCATCCAGAGGCCGACGAAGCCGGTAATGACCAATGCAATCAGGTCGCCGTAGATGAGGGCTTCCGGGAGATCGGTGAGGAGGAGGAATCCGAGCTGAAAGACCGTCGTCGAGAGCGATCCGACGACCACGATTCGCGCCTCTCGCCGCGCATCGAGACGCGTTCGAATGATGAGCCGACTGAGCGTCGTCACGACGAGCCATGGCGCGCCCCAAAGTGCCATGGCCATCGTCCATTTCCAGCCGAAGCCTACGCCCAAGGACGCAAGGCCGCAGAGGACGAGCAGCGCGAAGAAGACCCGATAGGCTAGGGCGCCGTAGTGCTTTCTTGCCTCGTCGTCCGTCGTCGCGAACTTCTGAATGGTCTGCGCCGCGCCGGAGGTCAGAAAGATGTGCACGAGCCCATAGAACATCACGTACGTGTTGTAGTCGCCGAAGTTCTCTTTCGTGCGGATCTTGGCCGCCAACATATTCGCGGCAAACGAGAGAACGCGCACGACGCTCGTCGCGACGAACATGTACGCCGCGTTTCCGGCCACCCGCTTCAGCATGGCTCTGTGTGCGGTTACTCGGCCGCGGAGTCAAGGGCCGCCGTTGGTCTACGTGCGCTTCAATCGTCGCTCGATCCACCCGGAGATAATCTCCAAGAGCTCGTCCTGCCACTTCCGCATCGAGAAGACATGGTTCGCGTGCGGAACGCGATGGATCTCGATCAATTCCTCGTAGGCGGGGTCATCCGTCCAGAAGCAGTCCACGAAGTACCTTTGGAACCGGTCGGCCAGCCAGTCGTCTTCTCCGTAGACCACGAGGGTCGGAGTGCGGCGCGCCATGAGCGCGTCCAGGGCTACGAGGATTCGCGGGTTGAAGTCGGGCGGCGGCATCGCGATGTGTCGGCGCTTTCGCCGCGCCTTGCCGTCCTTCACGCCCTGGACTCGATCGCGCGCCACTCTCAACTTCTGATTCGAGATTGCGAGGGCTTTCTGCCATCCGCCGCGCATCAAGACGCCCGTCTTGTGCAACAGCTCAGTCCGCTGCGCCTCGTCGGAAAGAAGAGAACGCCAAGCCTTGAAAGAGGCGCGGTTCTTTCGGGTGACCTCCTTCAGGTGCTCGTAGGCCGCGCCCGGAAGCACTTTGCTTGTACCGTGCTCGTTGAGCAGGGCCCAATACACGGGGAGTCCGAGCAAGATGACGCCGGAGACGTCGGACCTTTTCGCGCCGGTGTACAGGGCGCTGAACGCGCTGGCCGACAGCCCACCGGCAATCATCTTTCGGGGTTGAACCCGGGTGCGGAAGGCATCGAGCGCAGCGTCAAAATCAGGGACGAAACTGCCCGCGGCGGCGATATTTTGAACGACCTCGAACAGATGCCTCTCGGCTGGTCCCGTGGACTCGCCCCGCCCGCGTGAGTCGAACCGAAGCGAAGGATAGCCCCGCGACGCGAGGACGTCGCAGTAGTAGGGGAACTCGATTGTCGTACCGAGGCGCCCGTAGATCCCTGCGTCACCGAACACGATCCCGACATCGGGCCGCGCTTCATTCGTGCCGACGGCCGCGCTCGCTTCGGCCGGGCTCGTGAGAATTCCGGTGAGCGTCTCACCTTGCGAGTCGAAGACGACGACATCCTTCATGTGGGTTCCTTGGCGTCCGGCGCGCCCTCAGTTCGATCCAGCCAAGCGAAGGTGCGCTCGTAGACCTCCGGCGACGCGTTCGTGAAGAACATTCCATGGCGCCAAAGGGCGACGTCCTGGACGACCGTGTCGACCTCACAAGGCGTTCCTCGCTCGACCAGCTTCGATGCGAAGGTCTTGACTCGGGCGGGAACCGGGGTGGGCCGCTCGTCGAGGTGAAGGATGAGCGTGCGCGCTGTGATCGAGGGCGGATTCTCGACGAGATCGATCTTTTGCATCGCTTCGATCATGGCTTTCGAAAGTGGGAAGCCCATGTCGACGACGTTGAGGTCGTAGCCTTCGACCATGGAGGGACGGTCCCCGAGGATGTTTGCGACAATCTGATCTCGCGTGAGCCGCACTGCGGAGAAGAGCCGGGTCTGAAGCGCGACCGTCTTTCGAAGCTCCCCGTAGAGGTACGCCCAGGGCTGAGGGACGGGTTCCCAGAGCACAAGGGACTCGATGTCGCTGCGGCCGTCGGCGATCATGGCGGCGAGTGTGGCGCCGAATCGAACCCCAAGGAGGATGAAGCGCGTGCAGCCCGACCGCCGGGCCAGCTCGGCCATGGCGGCCTCGGCGTCGCTCTTCATCTGCTCGGGCGTCGAATCCGTGAACGCCCCATCGCTGTCGCCGTAGCCAGAGTAGTCGAACCGCAGGCTTGGCACGCCGCGCGCCGCCATGGCTCGCCCAAAGAAAGTCAGACGTGTCCGGGCGTAGGCGTAGTCGCCGCCAAACCCGTTCATCATCACCATGCCGACGTCGCCGGCCGCTCGATCTCCGGGTCCGAAGAAGACCGCGAGTAAGTTACGTCCCGCATGCTCGAAGAAGTAGGTTTGCGGCGGAGGCGGACTCATCTGAGGCTTGCGTCCCGAGTCAGGTACCCGGATTTGCTGCGGGTAAACTGAGCCAAGATGCCGATCGAGGCAAGCCCCTGGGCACCGCGACCGGGGTGGCCGTGATGAACCGGCTACACGCTACGATGGGTGCGTGAGCCTGCGCCGCGAAGCGTCGGGGTGTGCGGCCTCATATGTGGGGCATGAGCGGGCTTCTCGGAGCGCTGCGCCTTCGAACCTACGTGAACGAAGATCCACGAGTACGCCCCTAAGGACCTGATAAATGAGAGAATCTGCCCGTCGCCTGGTTACGCGCCTTTGGACCCATTTGTGCTCATCCGCTTGAGTCCTGCTACTCTTCGGATGTCGAATGCACGTTTGGCTTCCAACCTCGGGTCGTCCTGATGCAGACGCATCGGCGTCGGCATCTGGATTGGTCTCTGGGGTGGCATCGACATGGGCATCAGCGTCGGCATCGGCACCGGAGTCCACGTCGGCCCCGGCATCGAGGCGTGGCGTCGTCTATCGTCTGGAAGACGGCCATGACCTCGAGAACGCGATGGACGTGTTGCGAGACCTCCAGGCACTGGGCGTTCGTCGCGTGGTTCTTCCCTCGACGGAGGGTGCTCTGACCCAGCCCGATGCACTCGCGCTTTGGCTTCGGGCTGCACGCTCGTCGAGCATCGAGACGGTGTTTCGGCTTCGCCCATCGCGTGTTTGTGTTCATGACCTTGAATGCGCATGGTGGCGAGATGTCCTTGAGTGGGGACCGGTCTCGGCCTCCGCTTCCTTCTTTGACATCGAGTGGGCGACGCCGGGATTTCGAACCGCGGGGCGCATTGCGTTGCCATTGCTCGAACGTCCGTATGGGATGACGCTCGAGGCGGGTGAATTCTCGATTTCGTATCGGCCTAAGGTCGGACGTTTCGTTATCACGTACCGCGGACGGACGTTGCCGGTGAGTCCGTCCGTGTATGGGCGCATCTTGGAGCTGCCGCTTACGCGTTTGCGAACGAGCGAGAGTGCGGATGACCCGGCCGTCGAAGCCCTCCAATCTCTCGTCTACTGGTTCTTTGCGCTCCCTTCCGTGCACCCGTTGGTGGCCGACCCGGATCTTTGGCGTCGACCATCCTCTTGGCCGTTGCCGTCCGCCTTCGACGCTCGTTCGGAGATGGACGTTGGACGTCCTCCTACGCGGCACGTGAAAGAAAAATGCGAAGAGCTCGCGATTCTCGTCGACGCCGATCGGCGCGTCGCCGAAGAACTGACGCGCACACTCGACGCGATCAACGGCATCCCTGGCAACGCCGAAAGTCTCATCGCGATCCATCGAATACTCGAGCTCCAGCCCTACCGCCTCGTCGAGAAGCAGGGGGCCGAGGGTCATATCAACTACTGGCGCCGCTTGGGCGATACCGACGAGACTGTCTGTCGGGTCGAGGATGTCGATGTGTTTCGAGCGACCCACGCGCCGCTCTTGGCGCTGCTTTCGCAGGAAGAAGGCGTCGTCGGACTCGAGATCGAAGACCTCGGTGAGATCGGACGTCCTCGCGCCTATCTTGCGCATCTGGCTTCGATCACCCAAGTCGATGTGACGGCACGCGCCGTCACGTTCGACCTCTCTGATTTCTCGCGAGATGTGCGCTTCGTGCTGCAGGACTCGTTAGGCGCGCTTCGCCTCGACCGCATCGAACGTCGCATGCGCCGCCTAGAGGATGACTTGGAGGGCTTACGGCGGCGGATCCTCCGCAAGGCCATCGATCGAGTCTTCGTTTCGGAGGTCGAACGCATGAGCGTCGATGTCGAACGACTTGCGGCCCGCTCTTGGCATTCCTCGGACTTCACCTCGAGCAACATCCGTCGCGCTCTGCGTTGGATGGGCGCTGAGCTTTCGCCCCGGAATCTTACCGCACCTCTTTGGTTCTCCGACGTGTGCCCGTTTCAGGAGAGCTTCTCGCATCCGTCGACCGTCAAGGCTCGCGCGCCGTCCTCGATCCAACCGGTCATCTCGTTCATCGAGCAGATGTTGGACGCCGGATGGGGGGAGGGCGCGAAGGATGGTCAGCGCTTCGACATCAGTGACGTCGAGGCTTTCCGCGACCATTTCCGCAAGTTTGTTTACGCGGCCGCCATGCACGCGAGGCAGAGCGAGATCTGGCTCAGCACACCGTGGTCTCGACCTGGTACCGAGGGCACGGTGACGGCGTGGTCTCGAAGTGGTGTTGACACCCGCGCCGAATTCCATCGTCGTTGCCAAGAGCGTCTAGCTCTCGATGAAGCGCGCCTCATGGACACCACCGCGAGGAACGCGTTGTACGGCGAGGATGTCGAGGCCCGCTTCGATGCGATGAGCGAGCTCTCGGACGATTGGGCGCGCCAGCTCCGGGTTCTGAGTCGACGCGTGTCGGCGCCGTTTCGAGGCGACGCGGAGATCTTTCTGCGCCTTCTCGTTGGGACTTGGACGTCTCATGGTTCCGGGCAGGATTCAGCGCAAGGACCGGGTTCCGACTACGACTACGCGGACTCGATCATCGCGTTCGCGTTGGCCGCGCAGGCGGCCAAGGAGAGCACGGACCGGATGGCCCCGACGCGCGTCGATGAGGACGAGACGCCGCGTCCCACCGGTGCGTCGGGTCGAGCGGCCTGTCGCGCGCTTCTCCGGGATCTCTTTCGCGATGTCACCGCATCGGTTGGTCCTACTGAGGCCTCGGGCTGCGCCGTTCTCACCGGAAGTTTGGGCGTGTTCCAGAAGCGCGTCGCCTGGCTTGGGGCTCTCAACAGTCTTAGCCGCCTCGTATTGAAGCACACGGTGCCCGGGGTGGCGGTGACCTGTGAGGGAAACGAGGCGTGGGATCTTCGTCTCAAGGGGGACGGAGTCACGGCCTCTCGAATGTCGAACGACGGGCGACTCCCGGTCCGGCCCACGTCGAGGCGGTTGGCAACGACGCCTGAGCATCGGCGTCAGCTTCTGAGTGAAGTTCGCAGGCTCGAGGACGAGGGGCCGCTCGACGTGCAGCGGGCGAAGCGGCTCTTTGCGGCGTGGGAAAGCGGGCTTCCAAAGGTCTATTTCCTGAAGCGCTTGATCGACGTCCGCCACCGCTTCGACGCGCTCTTCCAGGAGGGAGAGTACCACCCGGTGCCCATCGAAGGTGCAGCCTCTCAGCATCTCGTCTGCTTCGTCCGACGTCTCGAGGGGCAAACGGCCCTGGTGTGTGTGAGCCGGCTGTTTGCCTCGATGGGGGCCGAGCCCGGCGCGCTGTTTCCGGCGTCGATTTGGACGCGGACCCGGCTCGCGCTCGACGGTATCGCGATGCCCACGAGTGCGCCCTGGGTCGATGGCCTTACCGGACAGCGTGTTGCCTTTCGTCTCAATCGGCACGGCCAGTTGCCGGTGTCGCGCGTACTGCGCCAGCTTCCGTGGGCCGTGCTCGTCTGTACTCGTCGCGTCGGTTCGACGGACGAACCGGCGGCGTGAGTTTCGCGAGGAGCCATCTGCCCGCGAGCTTCCGAGCGGAGCTTCAGCCTTCTTCCAGAGCCTCTTTGTACATCGCTTCCGCGATCCGGTGGGATGAACCTTCCAGGCGCTGGACGGCGGCACGCAGCTTTTCTTTGTCGGTGGTGTCGTAGATCTCTTTCAGTGCTTCGATGTCTTCCTTGATGTCTGTGATGTCGTCCTCGGTCAGCATCGACGCATATTCTTCGAGAGACTTCTCGGTCGTGTAGATGAGGCCGTCCGCCATGTTCTTGAGCTCGGCAAGCTCCTTCTTCTTGGCGTCGTCGCCCCGCGAGATTTCAGCCTCGTCGATCATGCGCGCGATCTCTTCTTCCGAAAGCCCAGACGATGCGATGATCTTGATCTGCTGCTCCTTGCCGGTGCCGAGGTCCTTGGCGGTTACGTGGACGATGCCGTTGGCGTCGATGTCGAACTTGACCTCGATCTGAGGCACGCCTCGCGGCGCCGGCGGAATGCCGACGAGCTGGAAGCGACCCAGAGTCTTGTTGTCTTCCGCCATCGGGCGCTCGCCTTGAAGCACGTGGACATCGACGATGGGCTGGTTGTCTTGCGCGGTCGAAAAGACGGTCGACTTCTTGGCTGGAATGGTCGTGTTGCGCGCGATGATCGGCGTGAATACGCCGCCCGCGGTCTCCACGCCCAGCGACAGCGGGTTCACGTCGAGTAGCAGGACGTCTTTCACTTCGCCCTTCAAGACACCACCCTGAATCGCCGCACCTACGGCGACGACCTCGTCGGGGTTGATCTTCTTGTTGGCTTCGCGATCGAAAAAGTCGCGGACGACCTGCGTGACCCGAGGCATGCGGGTCTGCCCGCCCACGAGCAGCACCTCGTCGATGCTGCCCTTGGTGAGTCCTGCGTCCGTCAGTGCCTGTTTGCACGGCTCGAGCGTACGTTGGATGAGCTCGTCGACCAATTCCTCGAGTTCCCGTCGTGACAGCGTTGCGTTGAGGTGCTTCGGTCCGGTGGCGTCGGCCATGATGAAAGGCAGATTGATGTCGGTTTCGGTCGACGACGACAGCTCGTGCTTGGCTTTCTCGGCGGCCTCCTTCAGGCGCTGGAGCGCCATCTTGTCGCGCCTTAGGTCGGCGCCGCCATTCGCTTCTGCGAAGCGATCGGCCAAGGCGTTGAGGATCGTGAGATCGAAGTCGTCGCCGCCGAGGTGCGTGTCGCCGTTGGTTGCTTTGACCTCGAAGACACCGTCGCCGAGCTCGAGTACTGAGACGTCGAACGTGCCGCCACCGAGGTCGTAGACGACGATGCGTGAGCTGTCTTTGCGGTCGAGCCCGTAGGCCAAAGCGGCCGCGGTGGGCTCGTTGATGATGCGCTGAACATTGAGCCCCGCGATCTTGCCGGCATCTTTGGTCGCTTGCCGCTGGGCGTCGTTGAAGTACGCCGGAACGGTGATCACGGCTTCGGTGACTTCCTCACCCAGATAATCCTCGGCTGTCTCCTTCATCTTCATGAGGATCATCGCTGAGACTTCTTGGGGCGAGTACGCTTTGTCGCGCACCTTGATCCAGGCTTCGCCGTTGTCGGCCTTGACCACTTGATAGGGTGCCTTCGAGATGTCCGAGGCGACTTCCTCCGAGTCGAAGCGCCTTCCGATGAAGCGTTTGACTGAGAAGACCGTGTTTTGAGGGTTGGTCACCGCTTGCCGCTTGGCGATTTGACCGACGAGTCGCTCGCCCGATTCCGTGAACGCCACCATCGAAGGGGTCGTCCGGCTGCCCTCCGAGTTCGGGATGACGACCGCTTCGCCGCCGTCCATGACGGCGACGCACGAGTTGGTGGTGCCGAGGTCGATTCCGATGATCTTGCTCATTCTGGCTTCGCCTCAGTATGCGAAGTTGCTCCATCGGCGGCATTGGCCGAGCCATTGGCCTTCGAGGTCGCACTCGCGTCTTCACTCGAAGCGGGTTGCTCGGCGGTGGCGCCTGGCTGACCGAGTGACACGGTCACCAACGCCGGACGAAGCAATCGATCGCTCAACAAGAAGCCGCGCTGCAGCTCGGCGGCCACCGTCCCCGCCGGAAGATCCGAAACGATCTGTTGAACGGCCTCGTGGCGATTGGGATCGAAGGCCTGACCGACCGACTTGAACGTCTCGACATTGTAGCGTTCGAGCTGACTGATGAACTTCTTCTGCACCATCAAGATCCCATCGAGCATCAGACTCTGTGCGTCGGCGTTGCTGCCGTCCTGGGCCACTTGAATCGCACGGTCGAGGTCGTCCAAGATCGGAAGGAAGTCGCGGAGAAGCTTCTCGTTGCCGAACTTCACGAGATCTTCGCGCTCGCGCGCCATTCGCTTCTTGTAGTTCTCGAAATCAGCGGCCGCTCGCAACCACTTGTCCCGTGTTTCGGACGCTTCCTTGCGCGTCTGCGCCAGCACTTCCTCGAGCTCCTTGCGGGCCGCGATCAACGCCTCGGTGACGGCGGAAGCCGCGTCTGTTCCTTTTGGCCCAGACGGTGGCTCTCGACTCTCCACTGCGCTCAGGGCTTCTGCCATGGCCTGTTCGATCCGCTCGTCCCGCTTCGAGGACCCGCCTTCGTCGGTGTCGCCCGAGGAGCCATCACGGCCCCCTTTTGCCTCTTGTTCGGTCACGCGCGTACGCTGGCACGGGATTCCACAGGTTTCAACCACGCGTTTCCGGGGCGGCGTTGCGACGGAACGGGCCAGCCTTGGTGACCCAGTCGATCCCTTGACGACCCAGTCGATCAGGGGGAGGGGGAACCGGTCGCGTCGGGGTCGGCGTCCTCGTCGTCTGGGTCGGCGTGCCCGGCGTGCCCGGAGGACGAGATCGGGGACGAGCTGGCGGCGTGGGCATGGGCCGCGCGATCCAGCCCCTCGGGCTCAACGTCGATCTCGAGCCCTCGCGACGCGGGCGCGAGGGAGCTCGTGACCGCGGCGGCGGTCAGCTCGACGAGCGGAATCACCCGCGCGTAGTTCATCCGGACCGGGCCCACGACGCCGACCCGCCCGAGCGGGCCGTGCTCAGACGAATAGCTCGAGGTCACCGCGGCCAGGTCGCGGAACTCGCGAACGGTACTTTCGCTGCCGAGTACGACCGCCGTATCGGCCGAGCTCGCGGCTTGCGAGTCGATGGCATGCCTCGCCGCGGCGTCGAGCAGGTGGAGGATCAGCGTCTTCTCCTCGAAGGCGCGCAGGAGCTGCCTCATCTTCTGAATGTCCGCGAATTCGGGCTGATCGAGGAACCGTCGCTCGCCCTCGATCACCATGTCCCGCTCTTCCTGCCCACGCAGGGCTCGTTCACCCAACATCAGCGCGCGCCGCATGATGTGGTCGGCCGCGTTGCGCTCGTCGTCCATGGCCTCCAACATGTGCAGGCGGACCTCTCGAAGGGTTTTACCGTCCAGGAGTGAATTGAGGTAGTTCGACATCCGCTGGAGATCCTCGCGCGGGATCGCTTCGTCGAGGTCGATGAGCCGGTTCTGGATGAAGCCACTCTTGGCCACGAACACGGCGAGAATCGACTGTTCGCGCACGGGGACGAACTCGATGTGGGCGAAGACCACCTCTTCGATGATCGGCATGAGGACCAGCGAAGCGTGCTTCGAAACAGCCGAGAGGACTCGACCGGCTTCGCGCAGGATCGTCGAGATGTCGGGCGGGCCGCTGCCCAGCGACCGGGTGATGGCGTGCACGAGCTCTCGGTCTTTGCTCGAGATCCGTCCGCGTTGGGCAAGGCGTGAGACGTAGATGCGGAAGGCCAGCGGCGTAGGAATGCGCCCCGACGATGAGAACGGCGCCGAGAGCAGCCCGAGTTCTTCGAGGTCGGCCATGGCGTTGCGCACCGTGGCCGGGGAAAGGTCGATCTTTCGCCGACGCGTCAGCCCGCGCGAGCCGACGGGCTCGGCTGTCGCGATGTAGTCTTCGATGATCGCCTGCAGGATTTCGCGTTGCCGATCCGTCAGCGTTGGTTCGTCCGGACCGGCCACCTCCACCATCTAGCGAGCCATCAAGCAGGCTTGTCAAGCTGGGGCGGGGCCATGATGATGGTTGCTTCGCGCGGCGAGCAGCGGCGCCAGGCGGTCTCGGGCGGCCAGGAGCAGTGTTCGACCGACTTCGTCGTTGTACAAGAAGCCCATCGGCGTCGGCGCGATTTGGCCGCCACGTGACCCGAGCCGGACGATCAGGCCGCGCTCGACCAGACGATCCAGCGCCTCCGAGAGGCATGCGATCATCGACTCTGGCGCGATCGCGTCTTCGGTCTCCTCGGCCAGTGCTTCGAGGTCGAGTCCAAAGCGCGTTCGCATGGCCGTCCATAGTCGGTCAGCGATGAGGTCGGCTTGGGTTAGGTGCTCGATCGACTCGGGCGTGAAGGCGCCACGTGCGGCGTCGGCGATATAGGCCTCTGGGTTTCGAAGGCTCTCTCGTCGTTCGGCGCCGGCGAGTCTGCGGCTGAGGGGCAAGAAGCTGTGGGCGCCCGCGCCCACGCCGAGATAGGGACCCCCGAACCAATAGAGCGTGTTGTGGAGCGCTTCTTGTCCGGGCGGGGCGTAGCTCGAGATCTCGTAGCGTAGAAAGCCGGCGCGCCCGAGTCGTTCGCTCACGTCCTGGATGTGCTCGGCCATTCGGTCATCTTCGGTCGGACGAAAACGCCCCCTCTCTTCGGCCCGCGCCAGCGCCGTACCGGGCTCGATCGTAAGTGTATATGCCGAGATGTGTGATGGCTCGAGCGCGATCGCATCCTCGACGGACTGCAACGCGGCGTCTCGGCTCTGGCCCGGAAGACCGTAGATGAGGTCGAGCGAGACGCGGGCTCCAGTGGCTTTCGCAGCCCGGACGGCGCGTCGGGCGGCGTTCGCGCCGTGAATGCGGCCGAGGGTCACCAGCTCCTGGTCGCGAAAACTCTGGGCGCCGACGGAGAACCGGTTGACGCCGGACTCGACGAACCGTTCGAAGCGACCCTCGTCGACCGTGCCCGGGTTGGCCTCGAGCGTGACCTCCGCATCGTCGCGCAGACCGATCCCCGCCCGAATGGCGCTGAGAACACGCCCAATCTCCGCCGGATCCCAGAGACTGGGCGTGCCGCCGCCGAAGTAGACCGATCCCGCCGGACCGAGGGGGACATGGGCCGGGCCTCGCGCTTCGATCTCCTGGATGACGGCATCCGCATAGGCCCGGTCATCAAAGGCGGCGGCGTGGCTGTTGAAGTCGCAGTATGGGCACTTCCGGGTGCAGTACGGGAAGTGGACGTACACACCCGCATCGCCGGGCCCTCTCGGTGCACACGAAAACATCCCACCCACCCTGCGAGGGTGGTCTTAACATTGACAACCCTTCTGCTTGAGATAACGTTCTGCCCTGGATGGCACGCCGGACGCGCCGAGAGCTCGAAATCGCCGACCACCTTTGGGACTGCCTCACGCGCATCGCCGAGGACTGTGGAACGGACCGCCATGCCGTCGTGAACCAGGCGGTCTACGAGTTCGCCCGCCGATTCAACTTCTTGACGCCGATGGCCAAAGAAGTACCTCCGCCGGGTGAAGATGTCGCGCCTGGTCGGAGCGCGATGGACGGCGGGGGTCGCGCTGCGCCGCCCAAACCCAACAAAGCACCACCCCCCAAGCCATCACTTCCTCAGTCGATTTCGCCGCCCACGCCCAAGAAGACGCTCTACGTCGTCAACACGGCGGGCGATATGCACAAGATCGACAAGGATACGTTCATCGTGGGCCGCAGTCGCACCTGCGATCTCGTCATTCCGTCGTCCAAAGTCTCACGACAGCACAGCGGGATCTGCCGAGAGAATGGTGAGCACTACATCGAGGATCTTGGATCGGCGAACGGTGTCTGGAAAGACGGTCAGAAGATCCAGAAAGAGCGCATCAAGGACGGCGACGAGTTCATGATCTCCGAAGAGGTCTTGAAGTTCATCTACCGTTGAAGCGCACACTTCGGCGCCGCAAGACGACGAGCGACGTGAGAAGCGCGCTCGGCCAGAGCCAATTCCAACCCGATCTGGATTGCGACCGCGACTGGGCCCTCGCGCCCCTCGCGCTCGGTGTCAAA
Source organism: Deltaproteobacteria bacterium (assembly GCA_016713425.1). Taxonomy (GTDB): domain Bacteria; phylum Myxococcota; class Kuafuiibacteriia; order Kuafuiibacteriales; family Kuafuiibacteriaceae; genus JADJPE01. Next base: position 2,382,347 of record JADJPE010000005.1, read on the forward strand.
CCTGCTGCGGCGCCGTCGCGCTCGCCCAGATGATGACATTGGCAATCACCGTCTCCGGCGAGCCTCGCGCACTGGTCCCGGAAGGCGGTCGGATCACCGCCGTTGCTGTCATATCCCGCGGCCGGTGGCTGGCAGGTCGCGGTCGGTTTGCCGGCCGGGTACACAGTGCATAGCCCGAGCAGGTTGTCGCCGGTGAGGTCTCGCTTCTTGATTTCGCAGGGCTCTGCCGTGGCCAGCATGGTCGAATCGGCGTCGAGGTCGTGATCGAACCCGATGAAGTGGCCGATCTCGTGCACCAGTGTGCTTCGAAGATCATAGGCGCGATCGCGGCCCGCCGCCTCCTCACACGCCGTCTGGTCTTCGATGTCGTCGAGCCGGAAGTAGGCTCCATTTAATATAATGTCCGCATCGAAGATCTCGCCGGTTTGCGTCGAGTGCCACGTGAGTGTTGCGCCGAGAAGTCCAACCGACGAGATGTACCGCGCGACCTCGGTACGATCATCGAACCACGCGATGACATTCCTTTGTTCGTCCGGCCTCCTGGGATCGAAACCAGGCGTGTTCGTCGTTGGGCCCGCATCCACGAACTCCAGATCCGTGCACAGATTGTTCGACCAGACTTCGAAGCTCGTGTGGACCAACTCATCCATCGACGTCGCTTGAAGATCGGGTCCCGAACCGTAGATCCAGTAAGGAATGCAGCGGCTGACCCAGGCCTGTGTGATCTCTGGATTCGCATCCATCACCGGCGTGCACTTGTAGGCAAAGGCGATGTCTTCACCGAGCAACATCGCGGTGGCCAAGACAAGCGCGGTTGCCGTCAAAGCCGGTGAGGATGTACGCGTCGCCGAGCGCGGAACGGTGCGTCGGCGTTGCGCAAGAGACCGTGAGCCGATCATCGTGAACCTCCATCCAGCGTCTGTTCGATGTGCTGCATCTTGCGGGATGATGCACGGCTCAAGAGCGCAAGCAAGAGCGTGATCGCGACGGCCGGAACAAGGAGCGCAAAGATGATCACGGTGGCCAGGTTCTCCATGATGAAGAGGCGTCGCTGGCTGGCTACGAACGGATCTTGCTCCGGGCGTTCGCGCGGGTGGTCGTGGGCCTGGATTTGAGCCTGCGCCTGGACCAAGAGCTTGCGGGCCCGCGAGTACTCTCCCCGATCCATGGCTTGATCGGCACGATCGGCGAGCAGTACTGCTTCGAGCTCGTCAATCTGTTCTCGTTCCGACTCGTCGACCGACCCCAGGTCGTCGAGCAAATCGAGCGCTTGCTCGGCTCGATCGAGCTCACCGAGTTTCCGGTATCCTCGCGCCAACGACAACGCCGCCCCTACGAACAAGCTTTGGGCGCGCGGGGTAGGATGGATCTTCAGGCTGCGTTCCAGTGTTGCGCAGGCGGCGTCGAAATTGCCTTGGTCGAGAAGCTGCGCGCCGCGTTCCGCGTAGAGCTTGGCGATTTGGGCGGCCGCTTCATCCGCCATCGGGCTTGCGCCGTGGTCCGTGTCTTTGTCGTCGCCGTTGCCGTTGCCGTTGCTCTTTGGGTTCGTGAGCGGGTCTATGAGTGGGTCGACCAGGGTGATGGCCTCTCTGAGGTTGCCCGAGCGTTCAAGTTCAAGCGCGCTTTCGATCGTGTCGGCCACTTTGCGTTCGTGACGTCGTCGAGCGTCCGCCCCGAGTTGCTCTATCCAGCGCATGCGTGGGCTGTCGCGCGCCAACGCAATGTGTCTTTCGGCGGCCAGCGTGCGGAGTATTTTTTCGGCTCGGTCGTCCATTCCGAGCAAGATCTCGGTCAAACCCAAATCCTCGTGGTTCGGCTGCCCAAGTCGTTCGACCAGCGGAGCGACCGCGGGCGGTCCGATCCGCATGAGGGCGTCTTTGGTTCGGGCGCGCACTTCCGGCACGCCGTCCGACAGGCCTTCGATCAGTGCGTCGACGGCCTCGCGCGCGCTCAGGGAGCCGAGCACCTCGATCACTCGAAGACGAGCCGCGATATCTCGGAGCGCAAGCTGTGATCGGGGCGTGGAGCGACCTAGCATGTGCAAGAGCCGGAGCGCGCGACCCCGCGTTCCGTCGGCTTCGGCTTCGGCTTCGGCTTCGGCGTCTGGGTCTGGGCGATGGGCTGCCTCGATGAGTCCCGGAACGGCCGCGTCGCCCATGCGCAGAATGGCCTGATCTGTCGCTTCTTCGAGGGCGTCGGCCCCGCGGATGGCCGCGATCATCGGGTCGCGTGTCCAGGTGGGGAGCACCTCAGAACGCGCGTCCGGACCGAGGGGGGGCAGGGCTTGGTCGAGCCGCGCCGACAACTCGGCGATCGCGCGTCCCCATGCGCGATGCTCCAAGTGCTCTGGGATTTCGAGAAGGGTCGGGACATCCGCTGCATCCCCGAGGGCACCCAGCGATCGAATGACGAACAGCAGTCGAAACGCAGCGGAAGGCGAAGGCTCGGGCGCTCTTGCCCCCCGTGCGCGCGCGAGGTTCCGGAATCGGTCGAGCTCAAGCGCAAGTTCGGCGCGCACCACCGACCGCTCGCGCAGCGTCAGACCCTCCAGGTCCTCGTAACTCTTCAGGGCGGCGCGTTGGTCGCTCTCGTGCATCGATTGAAGGAGGCGCATTGCGAGGTCAGGGCTGGGGGGCATCACACGGTAGCTGAGAACGTGAACGCGGTAGGCAATGTCTTCGGCCTTGAGGGACGCACGCCGCGCGGCCAGCGGTTTCGTGATCCGAAGGCGCGCCCTCTCCTCGGGGCCAATCTCCTCCTCGATCTTCTCCCGGAAGCTCCACCCCGCGATGGGCGCGTGGGCGTCGCTCGCCGGGAGCCGCGCCCGCACGAGCCCGATTTCGAGCTCGATCGACGAGACGGGAACCTCCAGTCGATTTCGAATTTCGATCTCTACCCCGACCTTGTCCCACCTTGGCGTCGCGAGCGGTCCGTCGCTCGGCCCATCGACCATGCCCTCGCTCTCCACGATCTCGACATAAGGACTCTCGGTGGATGGCGTCGTCGTGGTCCTCGCCGCCGTCGTCTCGGCCGCCGTTGTCCCGGTCGTGCCGGGCGCTGTCGTCCCGGGCGCCGTCCCCCCGGGCGCGAGCTCTTTGGCGAAGAGGCTCGAGCTCGTCAACCATGCGAAAATCAGCGCACACCAGGAGGCGCACGAGAATGACCGGTTCCATTCGACCAAGCGCTTCGATTATAGGACATCGAGCACATGGATGGTTCCTTCCACTCGTCCGGGCTTCTTGTGGTGTTGGAGGGGATCGACGGGAGTGGGAAATCCACGCTCGCGCGTGCGCTGGCCGGGGCTCTGAACGCTCGCGGGTGGCCCGATGTCGTCGTGACGCGTGAACCCACAGATGGCCCTTTTGGCCGCGAGATACGCGCGATTGCGGCTCGCGGTCGGGCGAACGTCACGAAAGAGCACGAGTATCGGCTCTTCCAGGATGATCGTCGGGCCCACGTCGAGGCGGTGGTTCGACCCGCGCTCGCGCGTGGCGCGGTCGTGATTCAGGATCGGAGCTACTTCTCCACCCTTGTTTATCAGGGTGAACGCGGGCTCGATCCGGCCGTGATGCGGACCGAGAGCGAGCAGATCGCGCCTCGGCCCGACCTCCTTTTCGTCATCGACGTCCCCGTCGAGGTCGCGATGGCACGCATTCGGAGCACCCGGGCGGCCACCGACGACTTCGAGCGCCAGGAATCCCTGACCCGGGTCCGACGTCGGTTTCTTGGCTTCGAGGAAGCGCATATTGTCGACGGGACCCGTCCGCCCGAGGAGGTGCTGGCGTTGGTCCTGGATGTGATTCTGGCCCGAGCGCGTGCAGAACCCCACGGCTCGCGGTGATTTCGCAGGAGGTGAGGGTGCGTGTTTAGGGAAGTGGCCTTCGGGTGATCTCGGTTCTCACGAGACTTCGAGGTTCGTCCTTCGCGATCGAGTCATGGTGACCGTGGGCGATAATCTGGGGCGGTACACGCTTCTTCGTGCGCTGGCCGCGGGCGGCATGGGCGAGGTGTATCTGGCTGCGAAGGCCGGAGCCGTGGGCTTCGGTCCGATCGTGGCGGTGAAGGTTCTTCGCAGAGATCTCGCGACCGACAGCAACTTCGTCCACATGCTTATCGACGAGGCGCACGTGTCGACGTTCTTGAACCATCCGAACGTCGTTTCCGTGCTCGATCTCGGTCAAGACCGAGGGCACTACTTCATTGCGATGGAGTATGTCCCGGGCGCGACGCTCGAGAAGACTCTGGCGCTCCGGGGCGGGCGTGCCCTCGACCTCACGACCGCAATCTTCGCGGCCGGAGAACTTTGCCGTGCGCTCGAATACGCCCATACGCGTGTCGATCATGAGGGCGCGCCGCTTGGCATCGTGCATCGCGACATCACGCCCTCCAACATCCTTCTGTCGACGCAAGGTGAGGTGAAGCTCACTGATTTCGGGATGGCGCGGGCCAAAGGCCAGCTTCATCGCACCGATGTCGGCCTGGTCAAAGGCAAGCTCGGCTACATGGCGCCGGAGATGCTCAGGCAAGAGCCCATCGACGCCCGCTGCGATCTCTTCTCGGCGGGCGTCGTGCTGTACATCATGGCTACGGGACGGCACCCGGTCGAAGGTCTCTCGGCGCTCGACGCCATGGCGCGGCTCGAGCGCCGCCAGATTCCCAATCCGTCCTCCATCAACCCGGCCATTTCGACCGAGCTCGAGCAAGCGATCTTGCGTTGTCTTCATCCGCACCCGGATCAGCGCTGGTCGAGCGCGGCGGAGCTCAAAGGGGTGCTCGATGCGATCGCGAACGCCGACGACGAACTGCGACGCGGCGTGAGAACCGGGGCGCGCGGTGTCGCGCGTCTGGTTCGAGACACCGCACCGGAAGCGTTCGCGGATCCGGTCCCGTCAAACATTCTTTCCGAGCTCTTCCAAAAGAGCGCGGCTTCGACTCTGAGGCCCTCGGGACCGACGTTCCGGGTGCCGCCGGGGGAGGCTCCCGCGTCGAGCTCGACCGCTGTCTTCGAGGGAGAAACGTCCACCGATGACCACGGCCTCACGCGCTCGGTCGTGGATGAAGCGCGGCAAGCCCTCGAAGACGATCGCCGCCAGGATGAAACCGTCCTCGATTTCGATCCCAGCGCAACGCCTGCGGGGGGCGTGCGCGAGCCGAAGCGCCACTCGCCGGTTCGGGATTTGGCCGAAGGAGCCTCGGGGTCTCTGCGTCCGGGCGATGTGCTTGAGGACGCGCGTGTACCCGAAGCGGAGTTCGGGGATTCAAGCACGGACCGCAATCGACTCGACTCCGACGCCGGCTCCACCCAAGCTTCGCCCCCGGCCGACGCTCGATCCGAGATACCGGCGCCAGAAGCGACCTGGGTGAGAACGACGAGGGATGGCGATGATCCCGAAGACTCTGAGGACGGTCGGTCCTTCGCTGTCCCGGACGATGGCGCCGAGACGCTGCTCGAGTTTCACCTTCGGGATGCGCAGATTCCGCGATCCCTAGGACCGCTCGCGCGCCCTGCCGTACAGGACGCGCACATGCAGGACGCGCACATGTCCGAACTGTCTGCCGAGTCCTCGGGCGGCGCCGAGGACAAACAGAGAGGCCATGCCCGTCGCGCGGTACCGAAGATCAATGGGCCGGTACGGATCGTGGTCGATGCCGAGGGGCGCCCGAGGTTGGGGGACGCAGCCGGAGACGGCCAAGCGATGCGCCCGGACCCCGCGATCGGCGCGTACGAGCCTCCTCAAGTGGGTGAGCTCACCGGCCGTTGGCTCTCCGGGCAGCTCGACGGTGGGGCACTCAACTGGTCGGACGAGGCCGCGGCGAGGCGCGCGGTGGCGTCCCGGAACGAATGGCCGCAGCGGGGGTCGCCGGGCGCGCGCAGTGGTCGCGAGGCGCAGGCGTCGCCAGGTTCGCCCGGCGCTGCGGATCGGACGGGTGCGCCGAGCATGACGGGTGCGCCGAGCATGACGGGTGCGCCGAGCATGACGGGCGCGCCGAGCGTTTCGCACAGTCGAATTCCGTTGGTCTCGGGCGTCGGGGATCGTTCGGATCGCCGGACGTTCATGGCGGCCAACGGGCATGTGATCGTCGCGATCGCGGCGGCCGCCATTGCGTTGGGGCTGATCTTGTTCGCGCTCTCCGGCACATCCGTTCTCTGGCCCAAGCTCAAGCTCGAGTCCGTCCCCACGGGCGCCGATGTTGTGCTCGACGGGCAATTGAGCATTGGTAAGACGCCCGTCTCGGTTCGAATCGAACCGGGAATGGTCCACACGTTGGGTTTCGACTTGAACGGCTATCGGTCGGAGGTCCGCGAAGTACCTTCTGAGATCGGGCTTGGCAAGACGTTCATCGTGCGCGTCGAACTGCAGCGATCGAGCTATCGCATCCACTTGCCTCGGCTTGGGCGCGTGTTCGTCAACGGCAAATTTTTCGGCGAAGGTCGTGATGTCGATCTGCGCGACCTGCCCGACGAGCTTCCATTGACCTTGAAGGTCGAGTTTGAAAGACACGAACCCTACACGGTCGAGTTCGCCAAGATTTCGAGCATTCCAGGATCGCTCGAGGTTCCTTCCACGCCGAAGAAGTGAGATACCAGCTTCCCACGAGGAGCACTCGACGATGAGCGAACCTTTCCACGGAACCGACCTTCTGGATGTCGATCGACTCCTGGCCGAAGATGAACGGCTGGTCCGCGATTCAGTGGCGCGATGGGTCGACGAGCGCTGGATGCCGATCGTCAAAGACCATTTCCGCAACGGGACGTTTCCTCTCGAGCTGGCGACTGAGCTTGGGGCCATGGGGCTTTTGGGCACCACGCTCGTCGGCTACGGATGTCCGGGGCTCTCGTCGGTGGCGTACGGGCTCGCCATGGAGGAACTCGAGCGCGGTGACTCTGGACTTCGTTCCTTTGCGTCGGTTCAGGGATCGCTCGCGATGTATCCGATCCATGCGTACGCCGATGAGGCGCTCAAGAATCGGTACCTCCCCAAGATGGCCAAGGGTGAGCTCGTGGGTTGCTTTGGTTTGACGGAGCCCGACCACGGATCCGATCCTGGCGCTTTGTCGACGAGAGCCGTTCGCGATGGGCGAGAGTACGTGATTTCGGGCGAGAAGCTCTGGATCACGAACGGCTCGTGCGCCGACCTCGCGATCGTTTGGGCGAAGGTCGATGGCCAAGGCGCCGATGATATTCGCGGCTTCGTCGTCGAGAAAGGGACGCCCGGTTTCTCGGCGTACGATGTCGATGGGAAGCTCTCGCTTCGCGCGTCCGTGACGAGCGGTCTCGTCTTCGACGAGGTACGGGTGCCGGAAGAGAACATGTTCAAGGGTGTGAGGGGCCTTCGGGGGCCGCTTTCATGTCTGAATCAGGCGCGCTACGGCATTGCGTGGGGTGCGGTTGGATCGGCGATTGCGGTCTACCGAGCGGCCGTCGACTACGCGAAAGCGCGACCGCAGTTTGGTCGGCCCATCGCGGGCTTTCAACTCGTTCAGGCCAAGCTCGCCGACATGATCAACGAGATCGTGAAGGGGCAGCTTTTGGTTCTTCAGCTTGGGCGCCTCAAGGACGCCGGGGTGAGCAACCCGGTTCAGGTGAGTCTCGCGAAACGAAACAACGTCAAGATGGCGCTCGACTGCGCGCGTTCGAGCCGGAGCATCCTGGGTGCGAATGGGATCTCGGACGAGTACCCGGTGTTTCGGCACATGGTGAACCTAGAGAGCGTCTTCACCTACGAAGGCACCCACGATATCCACACCCTCATTCTCGGTCGGGCTGTGACCGGGATTTCTGCCTTTGAGTGAGGTTCGATCCCATCTGGATCTGGCTCTGCCCCTCCCCGGTCCGATCCCCCTGCGTCTGTTTCTGCGGGTTCTCATGCTCGCGGAGCTGTCTTTGCCGCCACTCTTCGCGCTGCACGTCGGCGAGCGCTTCGCGCACGTCCTCCACGAGTGCGACTCCATCCGGCAGGACGCGCCGCCGTATCGCGAGACATCGCTGAAAGGTTGCTTCCGCATCGTCGAGGCGGCCGGTGAGCGCGTACAGCCGGCCCAGTGACTCGAGGCTCTCCGCGATTTCGAGGTGATTGCCGCCCAGCGCCTGTTCCCGGATGGCTAGCCCTTCCTCATAGAGCGCCTGCGCCGTCGCACGTTTGTGCTCCGCTTCGGCAACCCGGCCCAGGTTGTGTACGGCTTGCGCCGACCGCGGATGTTGGCGTCCAAAGAAGTGTTCCGCCATCGAGCGGGCTTGCTCGAGGCTGTGCCGCGCCGCCTCGAGCTCGCCTTGCCTTCGTTGAATGATCGACAGCTTGACGAGGTCTTCTGCGACGCTGGGATGGCGGAATCCGAAGAGGGTTTGACGGGCCTTTAGGACTCGACTTTGGAGGTTCAGTGCGCGGTCGACGTGACCGCTTGCCTCTTCGACGAGCGCGAGGTTGCCGAGGAGGTCGAAGACGAAGCTGTCGCTCCACGCACCGTCCGCGCTCATGATGGCGAGGCCCTGTTGGAATATGGCGCCTGCTTTCTCGGCGCGGCCCAGGCTCAGGTGGAGGAGCCCGAGTTCGTTCAAGACGCGGGCGACGTCGGGATGGTCGGGGCCTTCCATAGCCACCGTCATCTCGAGCGAGAGCTCAAGCATTCGGCGGGCGCTCTGGTAACGGCCCATAGCGATTTCGATCCGGGATAGTTCGACGAGAATCGGAAACACGACGCGAAAGGGCGGAGAGCCCATGCCGCGCGCCATCCCAAGCGAATGTTCCAGGATGGGAAGCGCCGCTGTGTAGCGTCCTTGTTGCGCGATCACGCGGCCGAGCCAGCCAAGGCTCAAGGCGAGGAGACTTTCGCCTCCATGCGCCTCGGCGAGGCCGACGGCGTCCCAGTACTCGACCTCCGCTCTCTGAAAGTCGGCTCGATCCAAGGCGTCATGCCCGCGCCCGAGCGCCTCGGTGACGGATTGTCTTAGGCCTTCCGATTCCGGATGGAGGGGCCTGAAGTTGGAGGGCTCAGTGCCTGTGTCTTGGTCGGGTGGGCGCTCGGCGAGGCGACCGGCGACCTCGACGTGTGTGCACCCACTCAGCGCGAAGAGCGCTCCAAGCAGGCTTGGACCTAACGAGCGGGGCGAGTGCGGACGTTCGGCCACTGTCGTTCATGGTGCTGAGTTCGGCGGCGGCGCGTAAAGGGTGCGGAGTAGGTGGGACAACCCCGTTTGCCGCCAAGACCCACCATTGGCGGCGTTTCGCGCATGTCGGTCCTCGTGTACCCTGACCTTGGTTTGAGTCGGCTGGACGAGGAAATTGCGGGTCTCATCGACGACCCGGCGTCCGAGGACCTGGCCGCAGCCGTTCGTCGATCTGCGCGCCAGTCCGGTGATCTCGCGCGCTATGCGGCGGCGTTCGTTGTCCGCGGTCAGGCGTTGGCCGGCTCCGATCGAAAGCGACAAGCCGTGGACTCGCTCCTGGAGGCGGCGCTCGTCTTTGAGGAGGAGCTCGACGATCCCGAAGCCGCGGCGGACGCATACGCGAAGGTCTTGGAGGTCGAGCCGGGTCACCGGCGTGCCCTGTTTTCGCTGAGCTTGCTCCATCATGACCTCTCGCGGTTCGAGGACCTGATCGACGTCTATCGACGGCGCCTGCAGAAGTCCTTGGATGATGGCGAACGCGCCACTTTGCGGCTCTACATTGCGGAGCTGTACAGCGAGCGGCTGGGTGACCATGGCGCGGCGTTTCAGGAGATCATGGCGGCCGTGCGTTTGGCGCCGCAGAATCTTAGGATCATCAGCCGTCTCGAGGATCTTGGCGAGCGCATCGGTTGCTACAGCGAGGTCGCCATCGCGATTGGCGACCTCATCCTGGGGCAAGACGACGCGCGGGTCCGTGCTGCGCTGTCGCTTCGTCTCGCCGAGCTGTATCTGGGACCACTCGCGGATCCTGAGCGGGCCCTTGCGTGTTTGCGTGCGGCGATTGCCGACGATGGTGGCGACCCGGCGTCGATCGCCAACCTCGAAGACGTCTTTCGTGAACGCAGCCGCTTCGATGAGTTGTCGAGCATTCTCTCGGATTCAGCCCGCGATCGACGGGTGCGACCGCACCGTGTGCGACTCGAGCGCGACCTCGCCCGCCTCTATGAATATGAGCTGAACGACCCACAGAGGGCGCTCAGCTTGCTCATCAAGGCGATCCGATATTCGCCCCAGGATCGCGAGCTTTTGGATGAGATCATGCGGCTTGGGCTTCGAAGCGGAGCGATGGAGCTGGTGGCGGAAACCTATGAGTGGGTCGTGTCGGAATCCCCAAACACGCTGCTTCGCACCTACATGCGGCTCAAGCTTGGCAACATCTACAGTCACCGGCTGAATCGACCGACGGACGCGATTCGCGTACACCAGGAGATCCTCCGCGAGGACCCAATGCATCAGGAGGCCCGCCGCCGTCTCACGAACCTTTACGACCACGTAGGCGGAGCGCCCGATGCCTCGAAGACGGGCGTGAGTTCGACGACTGGGTCGTTGACGAGCGGGCCGTTGCCGGGTTCCGTTGCTTCACTCGTTCCAAAGGAATAGACGCTATGAGCTGGCGCTTTGGCTTTAGCTTTGGCGTTAGCTTTAGCTTTAGCTTTAGCTCTGGCTTTGGCGTTAGCGTTAGCTTCGACTATGGCCTCGGCATGAGCCGTGGCTACGCACGGGTGGGACGACGCGGGTGAAGGACGAGAAGACAAAGACGGCCGCGGGCGGCGAAGAAGGCGAAGAAGGCGCTGAAGACGACGGCGAAGGGGGCGACGACTCCGTCCAGATCGACATCGAGGAGATCCACGACGCCGACGACCTCGGAGAGCCGCGCGAGATCGTGCAGCTTGCGGCGTCGCGCGATCCGGCATCAGGCTTAAAAGACCTCGCGCGCGCCGAAACGGCGGGCGGCGGTCGGGCTCGCCTGGCTCGGCTTCAGGTTGAGCTCGATGCTGCGCTGGCACGCAACGAATCGGCCGTCATCATAGCGACCCTCGAAGAGATCGTCGCGGAAAATGAAGTGCTTGGGCACGACCATCGGGCGTTCTTGGCGATGGTCGACCTCGTCAAGCATGACGCCGCGCTGAAACGCCTCGAAAGGCTGATCGAGCTCGGGCGTCGTGATCCAGAAGATCACGCCCTCCTCTTGGATACGGTGGCGGCGGCGGCGGAGAAACTGGGCCTCGAGGCTCAGATCGATCTGGGTCTGCGTTTGGTCGACGTCGAGTACCGAGACCGTCGCGACCCCGACGCGGCGCTTCGGCGCCTCGAACGACTCGATGCTCATTTCCCTGATCATCGCTTGTTCCACCGGACCGTCGAGATCCTGGAGGAAGAAGGGCGTGCCGAGGCACTTGTCGAGGTTTTGCTGCGGCAGTCGGCGCGCCTGTCCGACCTCGGCGCGGCTGCGGCTTTGGTCCGCCGCTCCGCGGCGATTCGCGAGCATCACCTCGACGACCCAGCGGGTGCGGCCGACATTTTGCTGGGTTATCTTCGGCAGAGCGAGCGACTCGACCCCGATCTCGAGCGCGATGCCGTTCGACTTCTCGAAGTAACCGAACGCTACGCCGATCTCGCCCGTTTCCTGGAAGAAGGCTTGTCTTGGCGGTCTGAGCCCGAACAGCTGACGACTCGGCTCTACGTGGCGCGCGTCTACCGCGAACGTTTGGGCGATGTCGATGCCGCGGAGCGCGTGCTTCGCGGGAAGACCGAGCACGATCTGGCCAACCCGGTGCTCCTCGAAGCGCTCGAGTCGCTCTATGAGTCCCACGAGCGTTGGGGACCTCTCCTCGATGTGCTCTCGCGCCGCGTCGATCTCTCGCGCGATCCGGTCGAACGCAGCGCGTTGCGGCGCCGCGCCGCAGCCATTGCGATGAGTCGGCTCGAGAACCGAGCGCTCGCGATTGACCTCCTCACGAACGCGGTCAAAGAGGTGCCGAACGATCTCGAGCTCGTGGCCGAGACCGAGCGCATCTTGCGGCTGGCCGAGGATTGGGATGGTGTTCTCGACCTCCTCGCGCTTCGTCTTCGCTTCACGTCGGACGGGCGCGCCAAGATTCAGGCCCGCCTCGACATGGCGCGCATCCTCTTGCACGTTCGGGGCGACCCGCGGGCGAGCGCCGCCGCGCTGCGCGAAGCGCTGGTTCTCGACCCGGCCCATGTCGAGGTGCTCACCATGCTGGCCGACGTCGAGGCGCAGCGCGGAGAAGTGGCCGCGGCCATCTCGGCACTGCGGACGTTGCTTCGCGTTGGACCATCCTCGGAGCACGCCGCCGTGCATACGCGAATCGGTTCGCTGATGTTCGAGCGACTTGGCGATCGGGCCGCGGCCGCCGACGAATTCCGGGCTGCGCTCGAGTTGGACCCGGAGCACCTCGACGCGCTTCGTCCCCTGCTCGAATGGGTGCAGGCGCAGCAGGATTTCGTTGCGGCCTTTGACCTCGCGGTTCGGGGCGCCTCGCTGACCCGTGAAACACGCGACGAGGTCGAGTTCTTGGAGCGGGCGTCGATGATCGCGCTCGAACGTCTCGGAGACCCACTCCGCGCGATCGATCTCCTCTCGCGGGCGGTCGAGCTCGATCCAGATCATTTTGCGCTCGTCGCGACGCTCGGTGAGCTCCTGATGGCACGAGGTGAGTATGGGCGCGCGTTGCCGCACCTCTACCGTGCGGCCACCGGACTCTCTGACCCGGCGCGCGTGGCGGCGCTGTTCTCGTCGGCCGGCTTGGCCGCGGAGCGACTCGGGCAGCGCGACGCCGCCATCGAGGCCTATCAAGCTTCGCTCGCGCGCGAACCTCGCGGCCTGGGACCGCTTCGCCGTTTGAACGATCTCCTGGCCGGTCGGTGGACGGAAGATGCTTCCGATGGGCCGCTCTTGACCGAGATTGGGCGAAGACTCTTGCTCTTTCACGAGCCGCTCCTCGACGACGGCGAGCGAGCTCGGGTGTACTTCCGGATGGCCCTCGCCAAGCAAGGACTCCGTGACGTCGAGGCCGCTGCGCGATGGGCGCGGCGGGCGTTCGAACTCGACGAGACCTTGGTCGATGCCATGGACTTGCTCGCCGAGTGTCTGCGTGAACAGGGGGCTTGCTTCGAAGCTGCGGAGGCTTTCCGGAAGATCGCGGCCGGCCGGGCGAGTCCGAGCGCTCGACGCACGCCCCTCCTCCAGGCCGCGGAGCTGTACACGCAGCACGGCGACGAGACGCGAGCGGCGGCCGTCCTGGCCGAGGTTCAGGCGAATGACCCGCGCGATGTCGAGGTTGCAAGGAAACTCGCCAATGCCCGCGCCAACATGGGGGACGCCGTCGGGTCGGCCGATGCACTCATCACGACGGCCGAGTGCGCCGAGCAGGCTCCACCCATGGTGCGCGCTCAGCTTCTGGTCGAAGCGGCGCGAACGATGATGGGGCCGGTGGGCGACCGTATGAGCGCAAAGCGGCTCCTCAAAGCCGCGCTTTCGTTTGCCCCGGGATATCCGGCGGCCACCGCCGATCTCGAGATCCTGCTCGAGTTCGATGCCGAGATCCGAGCCCTGGCCGAGTTGAAGGCGTCCACGGCATCTGTCTACCTTTCTCGGCCGACCGCTGCTTCGGAGGTGACGTCGGCGGAGGCGATGCGGACCGCGCGCACGAAGCTCGAGGAGGCCGTCGAGCTCTATCGATACCGGCTCGACGACTTGCCCGCGGCGGCCGCACTCCTGCGTCAGCTCGTTGCCTTGGCGCCCGACCTCGAGCCGACCGAGAAGCTCGCGGTGACGCTCGCCGAGATGGTCGACCGAAGCTTGACCTCGGATGCCGGCGTCGATGCCGACGTTCTTCAGGAGGCCATCGAGCGTTCTGCTTTCTGGGTCGAAGCGCGGCCGGCCGACATCGACGGGCTTCGTCGTTTGCTGAAGCTTCGGCGTTTGGCGGGCGACCTGGTCCACGCAACGATTCTTGAGGAGCTTCTGGGCCTGGCGAACGAGCCGCTCGATGGTGTGGGCGGTGAACCGGAGAGCGCGCGTGCAGGGCCCAAGACTACGGATCCTGGGTTGGCGGATCCTGGTTCGGCGGATGCTGAGTTCGCGGGGCATGAGGTTTCGGCGATGGCCGTCGCTGTCTCCGGCGAGCGCCCGGGGACTCGGACACTCGTTGGCGTTGTTCCGGCCACCCCGGGATCGGGATGGACGATTCCGCCCGATCCGAGAGAAGGCGCGCTCGACGCCCTTTTTTCTGGGCTCGCCTTTTTGCCGATCAAGGCGCTCTCCGATACGTTGGTCGATCCGAAGCTGAAGAAGAAGGATCTCGTCGGCGCGGCCGGCCTTGGCATTCAGGTTTCGCGTCCGCTCGAACACGCGGCTGCCATCCTCGGAAGCCCGTTGCCCCCGGTGTATGTGCGCCAAGAGGGATTTCAGACGTCGGCCGTAACGCCGGCCTATCTGTTCGATCAGCCGGCGCTCATCGTGAGTCTTGGCGCGGCCGAGAAGATGTCGGCGGATGAGCTTCGCTATTTCTTCGGTCACGCGCTGTCTTGCCTCAGGCCCCGGGCCCTCGCGCTCTCGATGTTGTCGAGCGAGGCCCTGCGTGACTGCCTGGTGGGTTTCGCGAAGCTGGGTGAGCCGGAACGTTTCTTTGCCGATCCCAAGGGGGCGAAGAAGCGCGGCCGTTCGCTCGAGAGGCTCGTACCGTCCGAGCGTCGTCCCGCTCTGATGCAGGCGGCGTCCGAGTGGCTGCTTCGGCCGGATCGCACGACGCTCGCGGAAGAGCGAGCCTTTGTGATGCGTAGCGCAGAGCGTGCCGGATTGGCGGCCAACGCGTCGGTGACGTCGTCCATCGAGCTCATGAAGCGGGCGGCGGGAGGTCGGACTGAACGCGCCGCGCTGGTGCCTCTCTTGCGCTTCGCAGCGTCCAGAGCGTTTGCTGAATCCGTTGCTCGGCTTCGCTGGTGACGAGAGCTCGGAGTCAATCGTTGACGACGAAGACGGGGGACGGCGAGTTCGCCACTTCTTCGAACGGGTCTTCGCCGCGACGAATGAGCCACGCGCCGATGCCAAGGTCTTCGAGATCTTTGCGCGCATGCCACAGGAGGACAGCATCCTTGATGCGTTCGTTGTACGTGTCGATCGCCCCCACGAACAGCTCGCCGCTCCGCGCCTTGAACGCCTCACTCGTCTTCTTCGACGGACAGCGCCGTCCCCAAACGATCCTACGTCGTCCGACCAGCGTGTAAGGAAATCGCTCGCACGAGGTCGGCCAGTTTGGATAGAGCGCGCACTGCATGTCGGCCCGGAGTGCGGCGCAGACATGGTGTCCGCCGAGGACGTTCTGTTTGAGAATGGGCAGTGTCTGCCACAGCTCTGAGGCGACGAGCTCCTGGAGGGCGGGGCGTTCTTGGAGCATGGACCGTGGGAAGAGCGGCTTCTTGCGGGAGATCAGATCTGTTCGCCCGATGTCCATGAGTCGCGCAATGTCTACGAGTCGCAGCGAAACGATGTTCTCGATGCCCATGCAGCAGATGTCTTCGCAACGCGCGCAGTCCGGGACCTGGCCGGCCGGAATCTCGTTCTTGATCGAGATCGAGGAAAGGACGTCGACGTCGAAGTGGGCGCGGAGCTCGAGTTCGCGCACGACTCGGCGCGAGAACAATCGCCGCCAAGGATGCTGGTAGCGAGCCCAAAGCGCATCGAGCGCCGTCGCGACTCTTGGGTCGGTGCTCGATGACTCGGAGCTCATGCGTCGAGGAAGTAGTCAGGAAAGAGCGGCTTGCCAGGCGATACGGCGTAGGGCGCAAAGTCGCTGACGCCTTCGGCGCGCAAGACTTCCTCGTCGATGAAGAAGTGTCCAGTGCATGCTCGGCTTGGACGAACCAAGATCGCATGGGCGGCGTCGGCCATGATCTCCGGCTTTCGGCAGTGATCGAGCGCGTCGTCCCCACCCAGCATCCGCATCGCCGCGGTCGCAATGGCCGTCTTCGGCCAGAGCGCGTTGACGGCAATGCCGAGGGCACGGAACTCCTCGGCCATGCCGAGCACACACATGCTCATGCCGTACTTACTCATCGTATATGCCGTGTGGTCCTTGAACCACCGAACGTTCATGTTGAGCGGCGGTGAATTGTTGAGGACGTGCGGATTCGTCGACAAAGAGAGATGAGGCAGACAGGCCTGCGTCGCCAGGAACGTGCCGCGCACATTGACCTGGTGCATGAGGTCGAACTTCTTCATCGACGTTTGCTCAGTGTTGGTGAGACTGATCGCGCTCGCGTTGTTGATGAGGATGTCGATACCACCAAACCGTTCGACGATCGTTGCGACGGCAGCTTTGACCTGATCTTCGAACCGAACGTCGCACCCAACCGCGAGTGCTTCTCCACCGGCGGCTTCGATCTCCTCGGCCGCCGTGAACACCGTGCCGGGAAGTGTCGGGTGCGCTTCCACAGTCTTCGCGAGGATCGCAATCTTCGCCCCGTCGCGGGCTGCGCGAAGCGCCATGGCCTTCCCGATACCGCGACTCGCGCCCGTTATGACGAGCGTTCGGCCTTTGAGCGTCCCGCCCCCGCCCCCGCCCCCGCCCGCGGTCTTGGCACCACGTCCGCTCTCGCTTCGCTCTTCAGTGCCGCTCATCGCCACCGTGCCCTCGCCGTCTTTCCGTTCATGACTACGCTCTAACGTCTTTCGCTGGTCGGAGCCAGCGCCCTGAACGCGGTGCGCCAGGCCTCCTTGGCTGCTGGGCGTGTGAGAAGCATCTCGAATGCATGAGGCTCGCCGTCGTAGTAGCTGGCCGTGTGGGCTACGCCTCGCTGCCTGAGGGCGCGCTCGAGGCGTCGTGTGTCGTCGATGATCGGATCGCGGGTTCCTGCCGAGAGCACAAACAGGGGGAGCGCGCGCGTGGGTTCGTCGCCCCGCTCCAGCACGCGGAGGGGATTGGCGAGGTCGAAGGGATCGGCGTGGCCGAGGGGCTCGGCGTGGCCGAGGGGCTCGGGGTGGCCGAGGGGCTCGGGGTGGCCGAGGGGCTCGGCATGGCCGAAGGGGTCGGTCAGGTCGTCGGGAAGGTAGCCGCGCCTGACGGAAACGAGGCGGTCACGGAAGAACCAAGATAGCCCTTGGTCCCGCCAAAAGCGTGCCTCGTTCGAGACTTCGTACAGTCCCGAGGCCCCGACGACGGCGCGTGGGACGACGTTGAGGTCGAAGACCCGCCGGGCGAGTGATTCGGGGCGGTCAAAGCAGCACATCAGTGTGAGCGCCGTGATGAGATTTGCGCCCGCCGACTCCCCGGCCAAGACGATCTGGCTGGTGTCCCCGCCGAAGCTTCGAGCGTGGCTGATCATCCAAGCCAAGGCCTCCGCTGTGTCCTCGAGCGCGGCCGGAAACGGGTGGGCCGGAGCCAGGCGATAGTTGATCGTGAAGACGACGTAGCCTTGTTGCGCGAACCGCGTGCTCGGCAGCCAGTGGCTTTCCTTCGAAAGGATTCGAAAGCCTCCGCCGTGCACGTATAGGACGATGGGGCGAAGGCGATCCGATGCTCGGGGGCGATAGATGTCGAGGGTGTGCGCCTTATGCCCCGTCTTGGCGTAGGCGATGTCGCGTCGGACCTCCACCCCCACCCGGCCGGGACTACGACGGTCCGGATGGATACGGCTGGCCGACGTCGCGGTTTTGAGTACCCACTCGAGAATGCAGGAGCCCAGCCGTCTCCGGGAGTCGATCATAAATTCAATGATTGCAGTGTCTTGCAGCCTTGACCCTCGCCCGATTCGCGCGCGCGATCCGGGCGCCGCTCGAGATGTCGGGCTTGGCGTCGTTTCGGCCTGCACCTGGGATTTGGTTTGGGGGCTGGCGTCGGTCGAGTGAGGGTCGAGCATGGCGACGCGCTCGAGTGTACGCCGTTTCGATATCGGTTGCCTCTGCTTCGGCTTCTCTGGTTGATCTTCCGACTATGGAGCAGTTCGCAGCCCCAGAAGGTCATGATGCAGTCGTCGATGCCGCGGTCGCGGCCGCGGTTGAGGGTACGGTCCAGGATGGCGTCGTGCGATCGGTCGAGGGCGATGAGGTCGTGGTGGGTTTCGGCGAGGGCCTCGAGGGCGTCGTGCCGCTTCGCGATTTTGGACCGGCGTCGCCCGTGACGACGCCGGATGCAGGCGCGACGGCCGCGACCGTGTCGTCGTCGCCCGCCATCGGGCAGGCGGTTGCGGTCTATGTCGAGCACGCCCTCCCGTCATCGCGTCGTTTTCTTCTCTCGAAGGACAAGGGTGAGCGGATGCGGCAACTCGAGCGCGTGATGAAGGCGCACGCGGATGGCACTGTGATCGAAGGGGAGATCGTCGCGGCGATCGACGGGGGCTTCGCGGTCGACGTGGGTGTTCGTGCCTTTTTGCCGTCGTCGCAGTTTGGGCTTCGACCGGTCCGTGACCTCAAGCAGGTGCTCGGGCAGCGATTCTTGTTCAAAGTCATCCGCGTCGATGAGCGACGGCACAACATTGTCCTCTCCCGCCGCGTGCTGCTCGAAGCCGAGCGCGACAAGTCGCTCGAGCGCATTCAGACCGGCGCGATCGTCGAAGGGGTCGTCAAGAACTTCGTCGACTACGGGGCCTTCGTGGAGGTCCTCGGCATCGACGGACTCCTCCATGTCACCGACATGAGCTACGGGAAAGTGAACCATCCGTCCGATCTCGTGAAGATCGGACAGCGTGTCACGCTCAAAGTACTCAAGTACGACCCGGCGTCGCAGCGCCTGTCGCTTGGACTTCGTCAGGCGCAAGAAGACCCTTGGGTGGGCGCCGAGAAGAAATATGCCGTGGGTGCAAGGGTCCAAGGTCTCGTCGTGAGCAAGACCGACTACGGCTGTTTTCTCGAGCTCGAACCCGGCGTCGAAGGGCTCGTTCATGTGACGGGACCCATGATCCCCGCCGGGACCCGAGAGGCCGTCCGGCGCGCAGAAATCGGCGAGGACCTTGAAGCGGTGGTGCTCGACGTCGATCTGGCGAAGAAGCGAATCTCGCTGACCCTACCCGTCGCGTGACGGGCATCCTCAGCCGCAGCCGGTGGTTGCGCCGCAGTTCGGGCACGCGTAGCAGGCACCGGCGCGCACCGTAATGGATCCACATTCGGAGCAGGGTGGGGCGTCGGCCTGTGTCCGGAAGACCTCGCGCTCCTTCTCTTCGGCGCTCATGGGAAGGCTCATCTGTGAGGTGTTGAGCGCGAAGGCTAGGGCCTTCTCTGCTTGCGACGACAACGTGTTGTCGGCGTGCTCTTCGTTCTTGAGAAATTTGAGGCCCAGCCACCGGAAGATGTAGTCGACGATCGACTTGGCGATCGGGATCTCTGGGTTGCCGGTGAAGCCCGACGGCTCGAACCGCATATGCGAGAAGCGATCGACCAACACCGACAGCGGCACGCCATACTGGAGAGCCAGCGAGATCGACGTCGCGATGGTGTCCATGAGCCCCGAGATCGTCGAGCCTTCCTTTGACATCGTGATGAAGAGCTCACCCGGCGTGCCATCTTGGTAAAGACCAACTGTGATGAAGCCTTCGTGGCTTGCCACGGCAAACTTGTGCGTCAGCGCCATGCGCTCGGCTGGAAGCGAGCGTCGGGCGGGACGGATCTCTTCTTCCGCGACGCCTGTCGTCTTGCGCTTCTTTCCGTCACCCGACTGCGCATCCTTGTCGGTTGCGAGCGGCTGGGATCGCTTACTTCCGTCGCGGTAGACGGCGATGGCCTTGAGCCCGAGCCGCCACGCTTGGATGTACATGTCAAAGATGTCGTCGGTTGTCGCTGTCTCTGGCACGTTGACGGTCTTCGAGATCGCGCCCGAGAGGAAGGGCTGACAGGCGGCCATCATCTTGACGTGGCCCATCGGTTCGATCGAGCGCGTCCCTTTTTGGGCACGGAAAGCGCAGTCGAACACGGGCAAGTGATGCTCGCGCAGTCCCGGGGCGCCTTCGATCGTCTCCTCTTTTTCGATGTACTCGAGGATGTCGGCGGCCTCGGTATCGTTGTAGCCGAGCGCCTGCAAAGCGGCCGGAACCGTCTGGTTGACGATCTTCAGCATGCCTCCGCCAACGAGTCGCTTGTACTTGATGAGCGCGATGTCAGGTTCGATGCCGGTCGTGTCGCAATCCATCATGAAAGCGATGGTTCCCGTCGGGGCCAACACCGTGACTTGCGCATTGCGGAAGCCTCCTTCGTGACCGAGTTGAATCGCTTCGTCCCAGACGGAGCGTGAGGCGAAGAGGAGGTCTTGCGGAACGAGTCGTGAGTCGATCGCGTACGCATGATCGCGGTGCATGTTGATGACGCCCAGCATGCTCTCCGCGTTGCGCGCGTAGCCGGCGAACGGGCCGCGCGCTTCGGCGATGCGCGCACTGGTTGCGTAGGCATGCCCACACATGAGGGAGGTGATGGACGCGGAAAAGGCCCGTGCCGCGTCGGAATCGTATGGCATGCCTTTCGACATCAGGAGTGCGCCGAGGTTCGCGAAACCAAGCCCGAGCGGGCGATAGTCGTGGCTGTTCTGGGCGATCGGCGCCGTCGGATAGCTCGAATTGTCGACGATGATCTCCTGCGCCAAGATCGAGATTTCGACCGCGTGCTTGAAGCCTTCGACATCGAATCGACCGTCTTCCTCGACGAAGCGGAGGAGGTTCAACGATGCGAGGTTGCAGGCCGAGTCGTCGAGGAACATGTACTCGGAGCATGGGTTCGACGCGTAGATCGGCGCCGTGTTCTTGCAGGTGTGCCACAGGTTGATCGTCGTATCGAATTGGATGCCGGGATCACCACACAGGTGGGTCGCCTCCGCTGCGGCACGCAAGATCGCTTTGGCGTTTGCGGTCGAGAGTGTTTCCTGGGATGTGCGCGCCTTGAGGCTCCACGGCCGATCTTCGACCGCGGCGCGCATGAACTCGTCGGTGGCCCGGATCGAGTGGTTCGCGTTCTGAAAGTACACGGAAGCGTAGGCTTCGCCCGTGAACGCACCGTCATAGCCCTGCTCGATGAGCGCCCAGGCCTTCCGCTCTTCACTGGCCTTGCTGTTGATGAAGTCCATGATGTCCGGATGGTCGCAATCGAGGATGACCATCTTGGCTGCGCGCCGCGTCTTGCCGCCCGACTTGATGACACCGGCGAAGGCGTCGAAGCCCTTCATGAAGCTCACCGGTCCGGATGCGGTCCCCCCGCCGGTCAGCTTTTCCTTGCTGCTCCGGATCTTGGAAAGATTCGAACCCGTGCCAGAGCCACCCTTGAACAGACGAGCCTCGGTCTTCGCCAGCTCGAGGATCGACTCCATCGTGTCCTCGACCGCGTTGATGAAGCAGGCAGAGCACTGGGGATGTGCTTCAACGCCGACGTTGAACCAAACCGGGGAGTTGAACGCCAACATCTGGTGGAGAAGGAGATACGTGAGTTCCGCCCGGAAGGTGGCTGCGTCCTCGTCTGAGTAGAAATAGCCATCCGCTTTGCCCCAACGGGCGATCGTTTCGGCGACCCGGTCGATGAGGCCGCGGATCGATGTCTCGCGCTCGGGGGTGTTGAGGTGGCCCCGGAAGTATTTCGACGCGACGACGTTGATCGCGAGCTGGCTCCAGCCCTCGGGTGCCTCAATGCCCGTCTGCTCGAAGATGGTTGCGCCCGCGCCGTCGCCGATCGAGGCTGTCCGCTCGACCCATGCGACCGTCGACCAGGGCTCGATCTCCGGGCGGGTGAACCGGCGATCCAGCCGAATGCCTTCGCGGCTCCGTTTGGCTTCGAAGACTGAGTCGCGCGTGAGATGTTTCACCCGACCTCCCACCTTGTGCGTGCTTTGTGTGTTCGCGTTCTCCCCAACCTGCATCTTCGACTTCCTTCCCGGCCGTTCGTTGTCTTGCCTGAACAAAGCATCAGCGCTTTCGCGATCGATTTTGTTTCCTGCTCCCTAGCAGCGAAGGCGGAACCTATGAGGTGGCCTTATCGCTGTCAAGCACACGACACCCAGATATTGTGGTATGGGGATTACACAGACCCCATAGATGGTGGAGAGAGCGCATACATCGTCAGACCGTTCCCGCAAGTGCCGGCAATGTCATCTCTTTTCGAGGCTCATTTTTCGTCGTCCTGCGGCCGCCCACTTCATCCTCTCCAAACCCCCATCGGAGGCGCCTGTGGTTTCGGCGCGGCCGCCTGGTCCCCAGGTAGACGAACCTCGACGCAACGCGCTTCGCCGTTCAGGGTATCGACGCCAGCATCCAGGTGCCCGGTCGGGGGCACTGCGCCCCGAAGAGCGCGCGTCTCATCTCAAGTTTGCCGTTTGCCTATCGCCCCACAGGTCTACGAGCGCGTCCGCGAGGCGGATCGAGCGCGTGCACTCGCGGTCGATCCGCGCACGGTCGCTCCGC
Source organism: Deltaproteobacteria bacterium (assembly GCA_016713425.1). Lineage (GTDB taxonomy): Bacteria > Myxococcota > Kuafuiibacteriia > Kuafuiibacteriales > Kuafuiibacteriaceae > JADJPE01. The sequence goes on from JADJPE010000005.1 coordinate 2,404,683, forward strand.
CCACGGTCGATCCGCGCGGGGTCGACGTGCTCGGGGTCGACTTGCTCGCCACGTTGCCGCTCGCCGTCGATCTCGTCGAGGTCTCGGCGGTTGTCGAGGCGCCATTGCCCGACGGGGCTCGCGCGGACCGGCTCTTCGCGCGGCTCGGGGCCACACTCTTGGGTGAGCCGTGCTCTGTCGATCGGGTGGTCTGACCCGTGCTTGATGGTTTGCGATTCGCGACGCTTGCCGCTCGCGTGGTGTTGGTTCGCGTCCGGGCCGTACCTGTCGGCACGCTTGCGTGCTTCGCGGGCTCGGTGGCCGAGCTCTCTTCGCGCGTGTCTTCGGTCTTCGCGGTGCCTGCAGGGGCGCTCAGGGAAGCGACCATGTCGGCGCTTCCTTCACCACGGGCGCACTCGGCCGCGCCGGTGCCCCCGGATGAATCCGCAAGCGCTCGTTCCCGCTTCAACGCGTCTCGGGCCGCTTTCTTGGCTCTGACCTCGGCGTACCGGTGGCTCTCTTCGAGCCAGTTCGCGACTTTCGTGAGGTCTTCGGCCCGCTCGAAACGGACCTTGATGGCCTCCGCCATGAACGGATGAGTACGCGCCAAGCCGGACGCGCGCGCTTCTTCGACCCGCTCGGCTGGTAGCCAGAGGTCGAGGTTCATGTGGTCCCGACGAATCTCCACTTGGAGGAAGATCAGCCCAGAGCGAGCATAAACCTCCATGCCGTCCTTTTGAGCGTGCTCGACGGCGCGCAAACTTTCGATGCGCGACCGCAGAGCCCTCAAGAGGGGCATCATCTCGGGGTCAGTGGTTGATCTCCATGCCGCGAGCAAGGCGTCCTTATCCCTTGGGTGTTCCCGGATTGTCTACCTCCGACCGCGATCTCGCGCCTGCGATCCGATACGCTCCCGCGCTCCTCGGCCGGGTGATTCGAAGCCGCCTCCGGAAAGTGGAGGATGGCGTTTCCAGACAAGAGGACCCTTGCCGCGACATTTGGACGCGGGACCGGTATCGGGAGCGCGTCAGAGAAAGAAGATGAGCTGTGAGGTCAGCGTGACAAGGGGCGTGTCTTCGCCTTGAAACACAAACATCCAATCGCCATCGACCTGGAAGCCGAGAAAGAGGTCGCGCTGCAGCTTGATCTCGACCCCGCCGACGACGCCCGGCCCCCAGAGCACATCGCTCGCCGTTTGTGAGGCATTAATGAGAAACTGGAAGGAGTTCGTGAGCCCAACGAACGGTCGCAAGCCGTCGGTCATGAAGTAGTACCGAACATCGACGGGAACCAAATGAAACAGCACGACCGTGTTGCTCGATAGCCCACGCTCGCCGCGGAAAGAAACACCGCCGCGTGCGCTGAACCACCAATGATCCGATGCCTTATACGCCCCACGCATCCCCAGCAAGAAGCTGTGCGAATCGAGCCGGCTCGCCTCCCCCAAGTACATGTAGCCAGCGTCGAACCCAAACTGACTGTTCTTGTACTGAGCTTGCGCGCGTATCGGCGTCGCCACGACAAAGAGCCCGACGACCAGCGCGAACGCACCCAAGATGCCGAGCCGAACCCGACGTATGCGTCTCCGTCCGGCGCTGCAACCCCAAGTCACCCGGCTTGAGTCACATGAAAGTACTTCGCATGGCAATGATGCAGCGCGCTTCAAGAACTTGGGTCTGGCTCTCGAGGGCTCGATGGCGGAGCGCCGAGTCCGAGAGATGTCTCGCGAGTCTGTGCTGGGGCGTTGTCGGTGACGACAGGCACACGGGTTCGTGTGCTGGAGTGTTTCCGGCTCCAACGCTAGGATGCAGCGTGCTCGAAGAACCGACGCAGCCGCAGCCGCAGCCGCAGCCGCAGCCGCGGCCGCAGCCGTGGCTTCTGTGGCTGTGGCCTCTCTGTGTACTGGGGATCTTGAACGGAACACTGCTCGGATGCGCGCACGTCGACTACCGAGCAGACTTCGATTCGAAGGTTCGCCACGAGGCGCTTCCGCTGCGCGCGACAGTTACGGTTTTGCTCGATCCCCAGCTTCGTCGGTCGTGGGATGAAGATGATCTTCGGCTCGAACAGCTTCGGGAGTCCTTCTCTGACGCGCTGAAGAAGGATTTGAGAAAGAATGGGCCGATTACACCGGTCGAATCATCGCCCGCTGCGCGACTTGAGGTCATCCTTCGGGAGGTCGACGACGCAGACCGAAAATACTACTTCATGATGTGGTTCTTCGCGCCGGTCTGGCTGTTCGGGGTTCCTTACCATGGAGTGGCCTTGGATCTCGCGGTCGATGTGCGCCTTTATTCCGCGAGGGGCGGAAGTGTCTTTGAGAGCAATATCGCAGCCGACTGCGCACAACTTGAGGGCCTCTACTACGGGCGTGACAACCTCACGTTCGGTTGTGCCGCGAAGAAGGTTTCCGAAGCACTTCGTGAGCGACTGTCGATACGTCGTGCTTCGATACTCGCGGGCATCGGTCCCCTCGACCCAGATCGCGACCGCGGGATGTTTCTCGCGCCGCCAGAGTCCTCGGGCCGGAAGGCGCAGGATCGCCCAAGCTTGGTTCAGGGGCAGAATGCGTCCCGAGCCCAGGGCTCTTTCGCACCAAGTCCATCCGCGACCGAAGCGGCCGAAGTGGCCGACGCTGGGAAGACGGTGGGTTCGGCTCGCGTCGATGGCGCGGATGCTTCGCCGCCACAGCTCGAAGCCCCACCTCGAGATCGCCCGGTCGCAGCGGTCTTTCTGATTCGCGACATGTCGGGGCGGTTTTCGAGATCGACCATGGAACAGCTTACCGAGTTCCTTGCCGTGAAGGTGACCGAAGACCTCGGCTTCCGAGTGGTCCCGCGCGATCTCGTTCGCGAGACGCTCGCGACGTCGAAGGCGGACAGCTACAAGGCGTGTTTCGACGATTCGTGTCAGATCGAGTTGGGCAAAGCGCTTGCGGCCAACAAATCGGTTTCGACGACGCTCATTCAGATCGGTGAGCGCTGCGTCTTCAACGCGACCGTCTACGATCTTCGGAGCGAGGCCGCGGAGTACGCTGCGGCCTCAGAGACGGACTGCAACGAGAATGCGTTGCTCGATGGGGTTCGTGCCGTCGTCTCGAAGCTGCGGGCCGGTGCGTCGTAGTCTACGTGCCCGTGTGTCTTCGCCCGCGTCGCCCCCACCCGACCACGACCCTAAATGCTTGTTTTCGCATTGGGTTCTCGGCTTCCTCGGCGTTTTCTTCCGTTCCCGCGGCTCGGTCCGCCGGCCGTCGAATCGGCAGCACGGGCGGCGTGTTGACCTTGAATTAGGGAAAAACGCTACATCTTCATGGGCTCTTTGTTTGACTCGAATCCCAACCCCGAGAAACATCTTCACGAAGAGCGAACATGGGATATACGCACGCGCCTTCTTCCGCCTGGACGGACCGCATCGAGCCATGCAAGGCGCTCATCAAGAAGCTCGAGGTTTGGTGAAGCTCTTGGTCTTCCTCGAGGTCGCGGTCGCAATGCGGTATGCAAGATGCTCGGCAGAGATCGGACGTCATGGCGGTTGAACCACCATACCCTTTGGTTCATCTGATCGTCCGGCTGCGGATCCCAGAGAAGCCCGAACGCGAGTTCGCGTACGACTTCAAGCAGGATGTGATCTCGATGGGGCGAGATCCGACCAACGACATTCAGATTCCGCTTACGACGGTCTCGAGACGTCACTCGCGCATCTTCTTCGAGCAAGGCGATTACTTTCTCGAAGATCTCGGCTCCACTCACGGAACTCAGCACAACGGACGTCGCCTCCACCCCGGCGAGCGGCGCCTCCTGCGCGACAACGACCAGATTGACATCATGAGCTTCAACGTTACGTTCAAGAGCGCATCGAGCACCGGGCTCGACCGGCAGCCGGGCGAGAAAACCGAAGCGCTTGCGCGGCGGATGGTGCAAGAGGTCCTCTCATCGCTGGATAGTTCACGGACGGACCTTCCGTCGCTCCGAGTTATGAATGGAGGATCAGAAGGTCTGCGTTATGAGCTGAAGGACCAGCAGGCGGAGGTCGTGATCGGCCGAAGCCCAGAATGCGACCTCGCCATCGACGACCAGAATATGTCGCGGCGCCATTGCCTCATCAAACGAAGCTGGCACGGCTTCACGGCGCAAGACCTCGGCAGCAAGAATGGTGTCCTCGTCAACGACGTGCGCATCGATGGGGCCAAGATGCTCAAAGACGGTGACGAGCTGCAAATGGGCGGCGTTCGCATTGTCTTTATCGATCCGCCTTCACGATTGCTCGATCAAATTGGTGGGGCGTCCGAGACCGATGATGTTTACGACCGAGATGCGCGCGCCGCCGGGGGCGAAGGCCACGCGGATGGCGAGGGTGACGACGGCGAGTACGAAGATGAGGTCGAAGGCCAAGGCGAGGGCGACGCGGTGGGCGGGCCTACCGCGGGTGCCAGGTCCGGATACGACGGCGACCCTGACCATGAAGTCGAACCTCCCGCCCACGGGCCCGGCCTGGGCGATGAACTCGAACCCTTCGAGGAGAGTGAGGAGATTCGTGAAGCGCGCGAGGCTTTCGAGAAGGTTCAGAAGCGAGGCGTGCTCGTCGATGTCGTCGTGCTGGTCGCGGGCCTTGTCATATTTCTCGGGGCCATCGCGTTCATGGTCCTGTTCTTTCTTTAGAGCTCCGGCGCCGCATGCGACGCCACGCCTGCTTTATTGGAACGTCACCGAACCCAAGAAGCCATGGCGTACCCGGTGCAGCATGCGCACGTTGAATCCAGGCTTCGGCCGGGTTTGTTGCTCGACTTCATCGCTTCGTTCGAGCTCGATCGACACGGAGCGTCCCTTGAGCTGCTCCCGAACCACCATCTCTCGGATCAAGGTCGATGGCACCCGTATCGTGTTCGTGCTGCCCTGTGCGGCTTCGATCTGGCGGCAAACGATGTCGTGGCTCTCGGCGCGAATCCGTGCGGTCACGCGCCACCGCGACCCGTAGACTCCGGGCACATCACGATTCCAGCCGAGCAAGATATCGCCCGGTTCTTCGGCGTCGAGCAGCACCGGTGAAGCCAGCCACGCGCGGGTCGTCGTGTCGGGCTCCATCGGGAAGACGAGGAACTTTCGATAGGCATCCTCGTCGCCTTCGGGCCACGATTCGAGGATGTCCGTCTTTCCGGGCCCGGTGACGGCGATGTACTGGTTGGCTTCGATGGTCGAAAAGGTCAGGAGCGGTTCGGGCAACGGTACCGGGTTGGTGACTTCATAGCGGCCGCTGACGGCCTTGTAGGCGACCTCGACGATGCTGCTCAGGGCGTTCGGGTACCCGTCTGCGCTTCGGGTCAGCACGCGCCCGACGTCGGCGCCCGCGATGTCTCGATAGACGGCGTAGTCGATCAGGCTGCAGTCGCCTGCCTCCACGCGCTCGAGCGCGCGTTCAGTGCGCAGAACGGTCGAGGCGCCTTCGTAGCTTATCTGAAAAGAGGCGCGTCGAAGATCGTCAGGCACTGTCGACGACCCAACGTCCAGCGCGCCGACCACGATCTTGGTCGATTCAACGCCGGTGCGCGCCGCGACCTGACGGGTGATGTCCACGTAGACGAGGTGGCTCACCTCCGTGGCGACATCGATCACGCCGGCGTCGATCGGAAAGACGAGACCTCCCCCCACCACTGCGCCATCGAGCGGCGCTGGCGGAAGACCTCGGTCGTCGAGGCTTGGTCTCGGCTCCGCGTCGGGGAGATCAACGTCGACGACGGCTTCGCAGATGTTCAGTGCGGGGAGGCAAGTGGTTGGTGCTTCGCAAGCCGAACAGAAACCGTCTACGCAATACGCACGCGGCTCGCTGCATTCGCCATCGGCGTCGCATTCCTTCGACCGTTCCTGGCCGGCGCTGCAAGCCTTGACGCATTGGCCTCGATAGCAGAGCGTGCCGCCCGGACATTCGAGCGCGGCCGACGGCGACTCCGGTGATGAGGCGCTGCATTGGCTGGCTGTGCAGCCGCTCGTGGTGATGGTGATGCTCGCCGCGAGTGCCGTGACGAGTGCCGTGACGAGCGCCGCGCCGAGCGGCACGACCATGATCGTCATTGCGCGGCGGGGCGCAGAGGTGGTGACTCGAGTGACCTCCTTCCGCATCGTCGAACCTGCCCTTTCGTCGCTCACTCGAGGATTCCTCGATCTTTCCCTAGTTCTTTCTTGCTGGGCTCGAAGAGCGCGGCCGCATCGTAGGTCGCGCGCAGCTCGAAACCGAGCTGAACGCCGCTCACGTCCCCGACCGACCCAAAAGGGAGCCCAATGAGGAGGGCAGGCTCGAAGACGTCCGCGATGCGGCCGCGAACGCCCAAGTACGCGAACAGCTCGGTGCGCCGAGGGCCGACGACGAGCGTCGTCGCGCGAGACTCTAGGTACGCGCCGACGATGTCGCCGAACGGCAAGACGCCGACCGAGGCGCCGTAGTGGAGTGTCAAGAAGCTCGTACGCTGACTGACCCCAGTGCTTTGAACGGGGAAGAAGTAGTCGGCGTAGAACTGGGCTCCAAATGCCAACATCTGATACCGCCACGCCGCGGTGGCGCCGACGCCAAGCGCGCTCTTCTCCAAGAAGAACGCGTGGGTGTCGACGAAGTGGGCTTCGCGCGAGAACTCCTCGGCCCCAAGCGTCGTCGGAGCGATGTTGTGGCGCGGCGACAGGGGGACCGCCCATCGCGCGCGGAGCGTGACGCCGAGAGGCTGGCCTTCGATGGCGGGCAGCGTCAGCCGGTACTTGGCCGTCAAGAGCGGATTGCCCAACGCGACGACCGACCGGGCCCGCTCGACGTCGAGGTTGACGTATTCGAGGGGCACCGACAGCTCCACGCCGAGCGCTCGTGTAAGCGCCGTCTGGCCTTGAAAGAAGAACGCCGAAGCAACGGCCGACTCTCGAAACCTTACGCTGGCCCAAGCCATACGTGCGCTGACGCTGTGCGTGATGTTCGTGTCGTCGAGGGTCAGACCGTGAGGCATTCGAGGCGGTCGTGGGAGGCCCCGCGGTCCGCGATCGGTGTCGATTCCGCTGCCGGCCTCGGCGAGACCGGTCATAGGTTCGCCTTCGCCTTCGCCTTCGCTTTCGCGTTCGCGTCTCCGTTCGTGTTCCCCGCTCTGGTCTTGGGGCGTGTCGGCGGGCGTGGGTGGCGTGCCATCGGTTCGGGCGGGCCGACGGCCGGACCGTGGCTGGTCCGGTGACAGTGGCTGGTCCTGTGAACGTGCGCGCGAACGTTCTTGTGCGCGCGCCGCTCGGTCGCTTTCGGATCCGGGCTCATAGCTTGAGAGCGGCTTCAGTGTGTTCCCCTGCGTCTCGGTCGAAGCGGCGTCTCGAGCGGCTGACGGGCGGGCTGCCTTCATTTCGTTCTGGTCCAGGGTCTCGGTTTGCGCCGAGAGGCTGATCTCGGGCGGGACCTGGTCTTCGGGTTTCGCGATATCCCGAAGGAGACGTGAGGCGAGGCTCGAGAGCGCGGTGTCCCGACCGCGGAGGGCGGCGCCGAAGTGCCGCTGGGCCGCCCACATCCGCGTCCGAGCTTGCACAAAGGAAAAAGCACGCTCTGCGTCGTCGCGCGAGGCGCGGCTCAGCGAGGGGAGCGGCTTTTCGTTCTTGAGTGAGACGTCGATTCGTCGGGCCCTGAGCTCCTTCTCGAGGGCGAGGGCGAGGGCCGCGTAGTGGCGATAGCCCCAGAAGTCCAGTTTGAGGTCAGCGAGGGTCGTGGTGCGCGGCCCAACCTGAATCGTGTGGGTGACCGGGATTCGCAGACGTGTGTTGGCTAGGCCTTTGCGTTCGATGAGCGCGACGTCGAAGCGGATGCGGCCACCTTTTTTCGTTCCTGGCTCGACGTGGACCACGTAGGCGAGCCGTATCTTGAAGTCGTCCCGGCCCGCGGCTTCGAGCGAAAACCGGTCGACATCGGCGTGGATCGAGATCCCTGAGCGGCTCACGATGCCGGTCACGACACCCTGAAAGTCGAGCGGGTCGAGGCGGTCCGCGTCGCCTGTTCCAAGCCGGAACCGCGACCGCTTCACGACTTTCTCCGTCTCGATCGCAACGGTTTCGCCGGCCAAAATGGTGATCCGCGCCTGTGAAGGTATCGTGCGAAGCAAGTGTGCATCGATCCGCTCCCGGTCCGATGCGCGTAGGGGTTCGCCGTAGGCAGCGTTCGCATGAAGGACGAACAAACCGACGCACGCGACGATGAGCGGCCGGGGCGATCGGAAGGAGGCCGACACGTGGTCGGCATCGTAGCAGGGGGGGTCGGAGCCTCGCAAGCCACGGCTTGCTCCCAGTCACCGTCCGCGGAATAACCTCTTCGTGATGAAGGTGTCGCTCTACACCGACGACCTCCGGGCAGCGCCCTGCGACCTCTTGGCGCTCGGTGTCTTCTCCGACGAGCCTGATCGTGGACTCCAGTTTGCGTATCTGAATCGACTCCTCGAGGGCGCGCTCGAACGCGCCTGTCGCGACGAGCGTTTCAAAGGCAACCAGGGTCAGACGGTTGTCTTCAACGCGGGAAGTCAGCTCGCGTCTCGCCGGGTGCTGATCTACGGCTACGGAGAACGCAAGGACTACGACGCGGAGCGCGCCCGGCGATTTGCGGGGACCGCCGTCCGCGTGTCCAACACTGTTGGGGCAAAGTCATGCGTCGCCCAGTTGACGATTCCCGTGGTTCCGGCCCCCGCCCAGCTCATCTTGGCCTTGGTTCAAGCTCTTTCAGAAGGGAGCATGCTCGGCGGCTACGCGTTCTCTACTTATCAGACGAAGGATCCCAAACCCATTTCGCTCAAGGAACTCCGCATTGCGTTCGTTGCGGAGGATGTTCAGGGCGTCAAGGGTGCGTCGATCCGGGGCGCGATCGTTCGTGGACAGGCCATTGCGGAGGGCGTCCTCGCCGCACGTTCGCTCGTCAACGAGCCGCCAAACGTGCTTTCGCCGCCCGAACTGGCGGATCGGGCACGCAAGATGTGCAAGACCGCGGAGCTTAGCCATCGCGTCTTGGGGGTGCGAGACCTTGAACGCCAAGGCATGCGTCTCATTCTGGCTGTGGGGCGGGGCAGTGAGCACGAGCCTCGACTGATACACATGACGTACACGCCCGAGAAGGGAACTGAGGCTAAGCGCACCGTGTGCATCGTGGGGAAGGGGCTGACCTTCGATGCCGGCGGGCTGTCGCTCAAACCCAATGATTCCATGGTCGACATGAAGGCCGACATGGGAGGCGCCGCCGCGGTACTGGGCGCGATGGAGGCCATCGCGAAGCTGAAGCCCGACGTCGTCGTTCACGGGATCATTGGCGTCGCGGAGAACATGCCGGATGGGCGCGCGATTCGACCGGGCGATGTTTTCGTCTCGAAGAAAGGCCTGACCGTCGAGGTCCTCAACACCGATGCGGAGGGTCGCCTCGTGCTCGCGGATGCGCTTTCCTATGCGCAGGATCTCTCGCCCACCGAGATCATCGACTTGGCGACGTTGACCGGGGCGTGCATGGTCGCGCTCGGCCGGACGATCGCGGGTGCGTTTGTGAGCGATGAGGGCCTGTATGGAGAGCTGGCGCAGGCCTGGGAGCGTTCCGGCGAGAAGTTCTGGCGTCTGCCGCTCGATCCGGAGCTGCGCGAGCTGCTCGACAGCGACGTCGCCGACATCAAGAATGTCGCCGATCGGTACGGAGGTGCGATCACGGCCGCGCTGTTTCTGCGAGACTTCGTTGAGCGAAGCGTGAAGTGGGCGCATCTCGACATCGCCGGCCCAGTGTTGAGCGTGAAGGACGTCGGCTATCTCCCGAAGGGCGGCACGGGGTTTGGTGTTCGAACGTTGGTTGAGTTCGTCTGCGGACCCAACGTGCTTCGGATCTGACTTCGTTGGCGGCCGGCCGAGGTCTCGCTCTCGGCCGAGAATGACCCCGCGGGACGGTGATGCTCGCTGCACTCTGAGAGACGGCACGTCCGCCCGTTTGAGCGCTCTGCGACTATGACAGATGCCCGGCCAGCATGAAGCCGACGGCGGCTCCGACGCTCAAGCCCAGGATCACGCCCGATACGAACCATCGCATGGTGTGTGCGGGGACCGCGGCTGTCGTGGGCGAAGACGCCATCGTCGATTCGGATGACGTCGACAAGGCGGCGGACGTCGCCGACACGGGTGGCCTGGATGATAGCAGCAGGCTGGGGTGCGGCGCTGAAACGCGCCCGCTTCCGGAAGAAGAGAGCTTCGGTGCTTGGTCGTTTGCGATGGGCGCAACCGTTGACGCTTGGGCACGGCTGGGGTCTCGCGTGGCGCGGCTGGCGCTGCCGCTGGCGCTGCTGCTGGCGCTGCTGCTGGCGCTGCTGCTGGCGCTGCTGCTGGCGCTGCTGCTGGCGCTGCTGCTGGCGATGCGGGCCAGGGGTGCGGCTTCGACCGGGACAGAGGGCTTGCTTGCGGCCAGTGAATCACGGTCGGGCGGCGTCACTTCGTCGTTGTCGGGTCGTCGGTGGACCTGCGAATAGCCGCCTTGTCGGTCGGGCGCTGACTCGCGGAGGGCTGCGATCTCGAGCGCGGTGGCCGAATTTTCTTTGCCCTCTTGGTTCTTTGGATCTGGATCCGGCTGATGAACCATGGGGGCCGCCATGCTCGGCGCCTCTGCCGGTGGGCGCAGCGGCGGAAGCCCACCGAACTCGAGGTGGGCCCGCTGCAAGATCTCGGCATCGTTCTTCGCGCCCCATACAAAGTCCGGAAGCGGGGTCATGGCCAAGAACGGGTCGCCATCGCCGATGTCGTCGAGCTCGTTCTTTAGATCGGGTGGCAGAGTGAATAGATCGACGCTCTGGTTCGGACCAAGCAGTCGATCGAGCTCCTGCAACGTTTGCTCTAAGTCTTGGGGCTTGAGACCCGTCGGCTGAGCGTCCGCATCGCGGGAGATGAGCTCTTCCAGCGCGGGGTCCATCTCGGGAACGTCAGGATCGTCTTCGAACAGGCGACGCATGATGTAGCCGACTCGAGCCGGCGGCATGAGACCACCGATCTTGCTGGCTTCGCTCACCAGGTCGGCCGCCATGGCTTCCGCCGTTCGGTAGCGATCCTGCGGATCTTTGCGCAGCGCCGTAAGCAGAATGTTGGCGACGCCCTCTCCGTGTTTCGCGAGCTCTGTGTTGAAGTCAGGGAGCTCATTGCGGGCGACCGCCGCAAGCGTTTCCTTGACGGATGTACGCGCGAACAGCGCGCGCCCGGTGAGAAGCTCGTACAACACGACGGCGACACCATAGATGTCGGCGCGATTGTTGACGCGCTTGCCTGCGAGGACCTCGGGCGCTACGTAACGAGGCTTTCCTTTCAAGACGCCTTTGCGCAGCCCTCCGTCGCGCGACGTGACATAGCTGATGCCGAAGTCCGTGATCTTGACCTCTCCGAAGAAGGACACCATCACGTTGCTGGGCGTCATGTCTTGATGGACCACCCCGAGCGCCTTGCCTTCGTCGTCCTTGAGTCGATGCACGAACGCCAGGCCACGAAGCACCTCGGTGACGATCGCAAGGCTGAAAGAGAGCGGAAGGTCTTCGCTCTTGATCTGCGCCTGACGGATGATCTGGTCTAGGTTACGACCCCGCACATATTCCATGGCGAGATACGGGATCGAGTCGAGCACCGGCTGATCGAAGACCTTCACGATGTTCGGGTGCTCGATCTTCGACATCACTTCTTGCTCGACGTCGAACATCTGCACATGATCCTCGCGCTCCGCATCTGCCCGCAGACGCTTGAGCACGACCAGCTTCTCGAAGCCCTTCGTCCCTTTGACGCGACCGAGCGCAATCTCACCCATGCCGCCGCGGTTCACGACGCGCAGGATTTCGTATCGCCCTCGCGAGGCTTGGCTGCGGTCCCGGAAGTCGTTGGTGCTGCTCGTCGTCGTTCCCGGCCTCATCGTCGCGTCCTAGGCTCGCATTGTCCCCGAACCCGCTTGCCCATGACAGGCGCTTACGGCGTGGGTTCACCTACAAGTCAGGCTTCGCCAAATGTCGCACAACCCACAAGATGGCCTCGGTCGGGAATCCGCGTTGCGCCAAGCGTCGGGCGGCGCGGTCGACGTCGGTTTCGCTACCCACGTAGGCCAGCGCGGCCTCCTTTGGATCCCAGTCCGAAAAGGCTGTCCGCACCGCAGAGTGTGCAATTTCTCTAGGAATTCCGCGCTGCTCAAGCTTGGCCTGCGCGACGCGCGGCGTCATCCGGGCATCGTGGGCGAGCATTTCCGCCACCCGCGTCGCCGTCACATCGTCCTCGTCGAGTGCGTTGAGCGCCTTGAGGCGATCGATCGCTTGCCCGATCTCTTGTTCGTCAAAACCGCGCGCAGCCAGCTTCTTGGCCAGCTCGGCCTGGGTGTGTGCGCGCCGGGATGCCAGGCGCAGGCCTACGCTCAGAGCGCTTGCGTCGTCTCCCGGAGTTCTCTTGGATGGCTTGAAGGGCACTTGACGACTCAGGTGGTAAGAGCTCCATCCGAATGAGCCCGCCCAAGAGCCGCTCCGGCGTGGGCTGCCCTTCGGCTGATGCGGCGTTATCGTCCCATGATGTCGGCCCAGTCAACACCGCAGGGCGCCGGGCGTGCCCTTCGCGTGGCGACTCATCACCGCGCATCGTTCGATCGCCTCCACTCCGCGGAGCCCGCCGCCACCGAAGACTCCGATTCCCGACCACTTGCTGATCGGGCCCTAAGTCGGATTGCGCCCGCCCGTGCTCGATGAACGTGGGGGAGGAACCCGCCCGGTTGTGCTCCCGGGCCGCGGGATGGGTTGCGTGGGGGCGCCGGCCGGCGTCTCCTTCGCGCCCTCGAAGTCGCTCCATTTCGAATCGGACGTGGACTCGATGCCCTGGACGCGGAGCGCAAAGTTGCTCGCGTTCGAAGCCTGCTTCATCGCCTCCTCGTAGGAGATGATCCCGTTCTTGTAGTGCGCCATCAGCGCCTGATCGAACGTCTGCATCCCGTAGCTGATGTGACCATCGGCGATGGCGTCGTGGATCTCTTTCGTCCGATCCTTGTCTTCGACGAGTTCTCGGATGCGCGGCGTTTGGCGCATGATCTCGAGCGCCGCAACGCGACCTCGCTCGTCTCGCGTCGGCACCAGGCGTTGGCAAATTACGGCTTTCAGGACTGCGCCGAGCTGGAGTCGAATCTGCCTTTGCTGGTGCGGCGGGAACACGGACACGACACGCGAGATGGTCTCGGTCGCGTCGAGCGTGTGAAGAGTCGAGAACACCATGTGCCCCGTCTCGGCGGCGAGGAGCGCTGTTTCGATCGTCTCGAGATCTCGCATTTCTCCGACGAGGATGACGTCCGGGTCTTGTCGCAGTGCGGACTTCAGTGCTTGGCTGAAGGACAAGGTGTCGACGCCCACTTCTCGCTGATTGATGACCGAACGCCGGTCGCGGATGAGAAACTCGATCGGGTCTTCGACCGTCATGATGTGCGCGGTCTTGTGGGTGTTGATGTGGTCGATCATGCCGGCGAGTGTCGTCGACTTGCCTGACCCCGTGGTGCCGGTCACCAGCACCATGCCGCGCTCTTCCATCGCGATCGTCTTCAAGATCTGAGGGAGGTTCAGTTCATCGAGCGAGCGAACCTTGAACGGAATGACACGTAAGACGATGCCCACCGTGCCGCGCTGCTGAAAGACGTTGACGCGAAAGCGGCCCAGCCCGGGGACGCCGTACGCGAGGTCCAGTTCGTTGAGCTGCTTGAATCGCTCGCGCTGGATGTTGTTCATGATCGACAGCGCCATCCGTGAAGTTTCTTCGGGCGAAATTCGCTGACCCTCTTTGAGCGGAACGAGCGACCCGTTGATGCGAAACATCGGCGGCAGGCCGGCCTTGAGGTGGATATCCGACGCATTCCCCCGCAGCGCGACCGCGAGGATGTCATTCAAGTCCATGGCGGACCGAGGTTAGCACGCGGCACGGACGCTGCGCAGTGTGCGCAGCGCCCCACAGTGTCCGATAGCGTTGCTGCACGAACGAGAAACGCTGGCTCGCGTGTCGTGGGTCGGTACGGGTCAAGTGCGGCTCAAGTGCGGCTCAAGTGCGGCTCAAGTGCGGCTCAAGTGCGGCTCAAGTGCGGCTCAAGTGCGGCTCAGGTGTGGGGCCGTTGCGGTCGTCGGCGCGTCAGCGGAGCTCGATGATCGACGCAAGCCCGTCGGACGGTTCGTGGGTCGCGCTGTGCACGACGCTGTGCATGCGTTCCGGGGAAAGGGGACACTGCCGGCAGTGGAAACTGCGCCACCTGACGTGCGACGCGAACGCCAGGCACTCATGATAGAAGTCGCAACTGAGGTGGCGGCATCGCTCGACTTCTTCGTAATCGAGGTAGGCGATCGGTGTTGGCCGGGTGCCGCGCGGCAAGTGGACGAGGTCGATGACTTCCGCTTGGTTTGGCTCTTGCCGACCCGCGAAGCGGCCGATCGCGAGCGCTGGTCCTCCACGGTCGCTGGGTGGCGTCACGATCGAAGTCTAGCACACGTCGTTTCGAGGTTGTGTCGTCCTGTTATCGGCGCGCCAACATCTCGCGTATCTCTTGATTCTCTCGGCTCAACTGTGTCAGCCGATGCTCGAGCGTCGCCATGCGCTCGGACATTTGACTCTGGGCCATCGCGAGGCTTTGGAATTCTTCGAGCACCATCTCCACGGAGATCTTGACAGGTTGAGGACCGTGAGGCGTGAAGCTCTCGTTGTCGTCGTAGGGCGTGGACGGCGCACCTTGGTGAATGTGGTAGCTCGGTCCAGGTACCGAGGGTCCGTTTGGGCCGTCCGGTAGACGCGGCGGCGTCGCACGCCCCGCGGGCAGCGGCGGCGCGGACGGAATCGGGGGTGGAGGGGGCGCGGCCGCTGGACCGTTCCGCGCGCCCGGAGGGGCGGCGTGGTGCGGCCCGCTCGATGAAGGTTCTCTTGCGCCGTAGTTGGGGATGCTCGGGCGCGGGAGCGCAGCCGACCAACTCCCGGCGGGCGTCGTTGCGCGTGGGCTTTCGCTTCCGATGCGATCGGCGGGATCGCCGGGCACGGTGTTGGCTCCCGATGATGCGCTTCGGCTTGTGCCGAGACTCGCATTCGACGGCGCCCTGGGACTGGGACTGGGCACCGGCGTATGTTGTCCCGCGCGCGTGGGCTTCATCGACTTTCCGCCGGCCTTGATATGGTTGAAGACCGAAAGCGTTACATGACGAAGGGTCTCGAGAACGCCGTCGCCCTGCGCTGCGATCGAGTTGACGGTCTTGACGCGGCGGTCGTTCAGTGTCGCGTCGAGCTCAGCCTCGGAGATCAAGTGGGGCAGGTCGCGCTTGTTCCACTGAAAGACGAGCGGAATGGTGCTGTAGTCGAGTCCATTGGACGCCAGATTGTCTCGCAGGTCGCGCAGTGACTGACGGTTCTCGTCCATCATGTGATCCTGCGAATCAGCGACGAACACGATGCCATCCGCGCCTCGGAGCACGAGCTTTCTCGTCTCGGCGTAGTAGACCTGTCCCGGCACGGTGAAGAGCCGCACCATGAACTTCATGCCGGAGATCGTTCCCAGGTTGAGCGGCAGGAGATCGAAGTAGATGGTTCGATCGGTCTCCGTTGCTACGGACAGCAACTCGCTCCGTGTCTCCGGACGCATTCGCTGATGGATCTGCTGGAGATTGGTTGTCTTCCCACAACGGCCGGGGCCGTAGTAGACGATCTTCGCGATCAGTTCTCTCGACTTGTAGTTGTAAGTCGGCATGCTTACTCGGTGGCGTCGCCGTCGCCGAGTCTCCAATTCACTGGGGTTTGGGTCAAGTTGCTGGCCAACTACATGTGAGGTCCGCGCCTCCACGTGGGTTCGCTAGGCTCTCCAGGCTAAGGCTTCCTAGGGTATGGCGGGGCGTTCAAAACGCCCCGCGACCTCCAACAGGGTGCGTTGAGCTCTGGGATCGCGAAAGGCTACGAGCGCGCGTGACAAGGCCAGCATCTCGGCCGGAGGTGGGGCAGGCTGCGC
This sequence comes from Deltaproteobacteria bacterium, assembly GCA_016713425.1. GTDB lineage: Bacteria > Myxococcota > Kuafuiibacteriia > Kuafuiibacteriales > Kuafuiibacteriaceae > JADJPE01. Next base: position 2,420,634 of record JADJPE010000005.1, read on the forward strand.
GCGAAAAGCCGCCATGAGCGCAGGTAGGGTTATTGGGTCGGTCATTCGCGCGAGACGCTCAATCAGCTCGATCCGTAGCTCCAGCAGTCCCGGGCGCGCGGGCGTATCGTTCGTCGGCCAGGGGTTGGCGGCCAGGAAGCTGGCCAACCCCGCGGCGCCCACTTCGGGGACCACCGCAGGGATGATACCCCGCTGAATCCGTGCATCTGGGTTCACCCGAATCATGGTCAGCCGGTCACGGATCCGCGCCGGGTAGTATTCGGCAAGGACGCGGTAGGCGAGGCCGCGTCGCCTGGCTTCGTGATCCCGCGACTCAGCGAAGGCGAGGATCTTGTCGGGCAGATCGACGCCCGCCAGCGTTCGTAGTGTTTGGCGCGCCGCGAGGGCGATCTTCCGATCTTCTTGGTCGACGAAAGGCTTCAGGATGGGCGCGAGCTGGGTCGGCCCAATCATCCCAAGCTGCCGTATCGCCGCGAGACGAGCCGAACGAACGCGTCCGTTGATATCGTGGACCGCGTCCTCGAGTTCTCGCTCTAGCCGCTGATTCGCGCGCGTCGTTTGACGTCGCCGGTAGTCCTCACCTCGTCGCTGGGTGACGGCGTCCCGCGGCTTCGCATAAAGCGCGCCCCGCCAGGCGGGCGCTTCGGGCGACAGCAAATATTCGCGACCCATTGCGCCGACGCCCATCTCGCCGTCGTCGCCCTCTGCGTACAGAGGCTGTGCGCTGGGCAGCGTGACGCGGGCCAGATCCCAGGGCGTGCGCGCCGACCCGAATTGCTCCCATGCGGCCTCGATGGCGATGCGGCCGAGGCCTTGCCGGCGCGCCGCGCTCTCTACGACGCCCTTCGAGGCTTCGATCAGCCGATGCCGATCGGATGCGGGGTCGAGCGCACGTACGGAATGCATGGGTGGGCCTTCGTCGGTCTCGTCCGCGAAAACGAATCCCCGAAGCGCGTACGCGTATCGATCCGCGCCTTCGGCGTCGGTCGTCAAGCGCGCCGCGGGCCCCGAGTCGCAGCATCTTAGGAGCTCGAGTTCTCTGTCCAAAAGATCGATCGTGATGTTGCGTGTTTGGTAGGCGTCGACGACGTGGTCGAGTCCTCGATGAAGCTCGAGTGACCCATCTCGACCTTCCGCGAGCGTTCGTGCGCCGGTAAAGACCGGGTGGCCGCTTCGGTCGACGCCCACGAGCGTGATCTCGAGCGCGGCATCGGGCGTGAGTCGAACTTCGACCGCAAACACGCGAACACCAGGGAAGGTTGGCTGGAAGATTCGCGACAGGTGCTCGAGGCTCATCGGAGCCCCCAACATTCGCTGCGCCGCATCGTGAACATCCGGCGTGAGCGGAGGCCCCTTGATCGGTGCACGCAAGAGCGCTTCGATGCCTAGGCTAGAGCGTTGCGTGTCCATTCGTCGGTCGAATCCTGACCGAAACCCAGTCCTTCGTCGAGAGGTGTTCCCTTGCCGTCGAGCGGCCCCTTGTTTTTCGGCGTTTCTGCGTTCGGACGTTGATCCCATGGGCCTGGCCTTTGCTCCCCGTTCGTTTCCCGTTTGCGCTGCTTTCTCGCGATCGAAGCAACATGAGGCGAAGCGCGCGGGATAACTCGAGACCGTCTGATGAGAACCAACCACCAGCATACGCGCGTCATGACGGCAGACGCTTGCCGGATCCGAGCGAAGCCCGAGCCCCCAAGGAAAGGCCGACAAGCTGAGGGGTCTCGAGGCGACGCCCTCGAACCTTCGCGCGCCGAGCACCTCGTCCGCCGTGCGGTGGCCGATCTCGGGCAGGATCGGTTTCGTCGTACCGCTGGCCGAGCGGGCGAGCCCTGGCTTCCGGCGATGTGCACAGTCCATCCCAAGGATCTCGAGGCCGCCTATCGCACTCTGATCGACCTCGGCAGTCGGACGGAGGAGGCGCTCCCCGTTTATAACCAGCGCACCGACGCGCTCCTCGAGCTTGGCCCACCCCTCGTCTCGCTCGCCTTCGGAAGCGCCGACGTGCCGGATCTTCGGCAACTCGGTCTGGTTTTCGCGCGGCTCGCGGCGACGGTTGAAGTCGACAACGAAGCTGCGCAATGGGTCGAGGCATTGGTGGCCGAACGTGGCCCGGAAGCACGGCAGGCCATCGCCCGTGGCGTTGCGGAAGTCGACAAGCGCGTCGCGGATTCGGTGGCGCGACGTCGAGAAGCCCTGCCTGCGTTCTTGGGCACCACGCTCAAGCGTCTCTTCGCGAGGCATTTCGTCCCGCTGCGAAGCGAAGACCTCGACACCATCATGTACGCGGCCCTGGAGAACTTCGTGCCCTGCTCGAATCACGACGACGCCGAACGTGCCTGCCGCGATTCGACGCAAGTCCTCGAACGTTTGACTCGAAGAGAGCCCCCAAAGAAAACAAGCGCGAAGGCAGGGACAACCGCGAAGGCAGGGACAACCGCGAAGCAAACGACGAGACCTGGCGTCGAAAGGACGCCACCGACCCACGCGGAACTCGAGGCGAGGCGGTCAAATCTGGCGGATGCGATGGGGCGTGTCTTGGGGCGCGCTGTGAGTTTCGACCGAGCCGAGGACGTCTTTCGCGCGCTCAAGAATGCCCGGTCGTCGCTCGTCGCGGGCGCCCAGGCGATGCGCGCTCTCAGCCCCGTCGACCACCGAACCCAGGAACAACTCAGCGCTGCGGCTGCGGTCGAAGCGCTCCGTCGCGCGCTGTCTTAGGACTCAGCGTTGGACCGGCTTCGTGCCGCCACCTGACGCGACGATCCTCAGCGAGGATTGCACACCTTATTGCTGATCGGGCCCCAAGGGTCACTGGTCGGTGAAGCGAAGCGAAGCGGTGGACATGACGCCGACGGGTCGATTAGCACGATGCTGTGAGCGTTTCGAGTCGCCTCCCGCGGTCGTCGTCTTCTTCTGATCTGCCGGCAAGGCGGTGCTCTCTCTCGTCTTTGTGGTCTCGGCGATCACTTGGGCCGGCGATTGGGCCCGCGCCTGCGATGAGGGCGATGCCGGTGGCGATGGCGATGGCGATGGCGATGGCGATGGCGATGGCGATGGCGATGGCGATGGCGTGCCGCTCAGCGCCGCCGGCGGCTTCGGTTTCGGGCGCGGCCGAACCGCGCGCAGCACAACCCTACGACGCGATCTACTTCATCCTGATCGATCGGTTCGCGAACGGTGATCCCAAGAACGACGCGGACGCGAATCGAGATGACCCGAATGCCTTCCACGGCGGTGATTTTGCGGGGATCATCGACCACCTCGACGACCTCCAGTCGATGGGCATCAAGACCCTGTGGCTTTCGCCGTTCTTCCGGATGCGGACTTCCAAGTTTTTCGGGCACGCCGCATTCCATGGCTACTGGGTCGAGGATCTCCGTGAGGTCGAGCCGCGCTTTGGCACGGCTTCGGATCTCGAGCGACTTTCGGCGGAGCTCGATCGTCGCGGCATGAAGCTCATGCTCGACGTCATCCTCAATCACGTCGCGCCCGAATCACCGTGGGTCAAGGCGCGACCGACCTGGTTTCATGGGCACGGGGGCCTGACCGACTGGAATGACCCGAAACAGATCACCGACCACGATGTGCACGGCTTGCCTGATCTCGCGCAGGAGAATCCAGAGGTTTATGCCTATTTGCGGGGCGCGGTTTTGGACTGGATCAAGAAGCTCCACCCGGCCGGTCTTCGCTTGGACGCCGTCAAGCATGTCCCGCTGAGCTTCTGGGCACGTTTCAACGACGACATCCGCGAGGCTGCGCGGGGCGATCTCACCATCTTGGGCGAAGTGCTGGATGGAGACCCCGCCGTCCTCTCGACATTCCAGCGTGAAGGGCACTTCGACGCCTTGTTCGACTTCCCCCTCTACTACGCGCTGGTCGACGTCTTCTGTCGCGATGCTTCGCCCGCCCGTTTGGCGGCGGTTTTTTCGCAGGATCGCGCTTATGACGACCCCGAGCGGCTGGTGACCTTGATGGACAACCACGACCTTCCGAGGGTGACGACCGATTGTGGCGGTGATCACGGTCGTGTGCGGCAGGCCTTGAGCTTCCTGTTGACGGCGCGGGGGACGCCTTCGATCGCCTATGGAACAGAGGCCGCGCTCGAGGGCGCATCGGAGCCGCTGAACCGAGGGGACATGCGCTTTGACAGCCGCCCCCTCGCGCCGCACATTCGAGCGCTTCTCACGGCACGTCGCGACCATCGCGCGCTCACTCGAGGTGTTCCGCACACCCTCGAGGCGGAGGATCGCTGGATGGTCTACGCGCGCGTCCAAGACGAAGAAGCGGTCGTCGTGGCGGTGAATCACGATACGAAGTCCCGTACCGTGGCGTTGCCCGTCTGGATGTCGAAGGGCAGCCGGTTCACCAGCCTGCTCGACGGCCACCCGCTCGCCGACGGGGCACTCATCGTCGAGCCTCATAGCGTCGGTCTTTTCCACGTGGCGGCGTCGAGGCGCGACGCGTTCGCGGCGAAACGCATCGAGGCTGAAGCGCAGTGGCGGACGGGCCCGCGCCGCCGTGCCGTGGAGTTCGTTGTTTCCGACCGGAAGCGAGGGACGATTCCGGTCGGGGCGACGCTCCATGTCGTCGGATCGGGTTCGGCGCTCGGCGCATGGAAAGTGGAATCGGCCCCCGTCGTGGACGGGTCATCGCAAAAGCTCGTCCTCCCGTTGGCGATCGGCGATGTGCATGAATTCAAGCTCGCGTGGCGAAAGGGTGACCAACACGGGTTCGAGCGCGGGTCGAACCACCTCGCGTTCATCGAGGACAGCGAGACGCCGCTCCGGATCGATCTCGAGTTTCGACCTTGAGGATGATTTGAGGGGTAGTTCCGGCACTTTGATGCGCCCGTATCGCCTCGAGCGTGCGATTCTGCGATGCTTTCGGCGCGTGCGGGTCAACGTCGACATTTCGAGATATCGCGGCGTTCGCGGCGCCCACTCTTTGCTCCTCAAGGCGAAGGATTTCTGGACGACGGACCTTTGGTCTCCTGAGTACTATGGGCAGCTGAGTGGCTTGGGCCCGCGGATGTTCGTCCTCGCGTGCCGTGCGCTCTACCTCGTGTTGACCGGCTTTCGACGCGAGCGAATCAAACTTCGCGCGGCCGCTCTGACCTATGTCTCGCTTCTGTCTCTGGTACCCGCGCTCGCGGTGGGCTTTTCGATTTTCGCCGCCTTTGGTGGTCTGGCTGATGTCAAGAGTGCGCTGCAGTCCGCGGTGGTGGACGCGTTGGCGGTGACACATCGCGAGAAGATCACGGAGTTCATCGAGCTGTACGTTGGGAATGTTCATGCAGGTCGCATCGGCGGTTTTGGCGTTGTTGTGTTGTTCTTCACCGTGATCTCGCTTCTGACGAACATCGAACGATCGTTCAACGATATTTGGGGTCTTCACCGGGATCGAAGCTTCATTCAACGTTTTCAGGTGTACTGGCCGCTGATTACGTTAGGACCCGTTCTGCTTGGGCTTTCCTTGTCGGTCGGGGCGGGGATTCAGGCGAGCGACACGTTTCGTTCGTGGACGGATTCGGTTCCCGGGTTTCAGTTCCTCGCCCGGTTTGGGCCGTTCCTGCTCGCGGCGACGTTCTTCTCGTTCCTCTACAAGATCATGCCGAACACCATTGTGCCGACTCGCTTTGCGATCGTGGGCGGCGTTGTCGCGGGCGCGCTTTGGTTCGCGGCACAGATGCTGTTCGGTTTCTACGCGAGTCGAGCGATCACCTATTCATCGATCTATGGACAGTTGGCGGCGGTGCCGCTTTTCATCCTGTGGATCTACGTGAGCTGGGTCGTAATCCTTTCCGGTGCGCAGCTTGCCTTTTCGGCTCAATCCGCACGTACCTATGCACCGGAGTCGGCCTCTGCATCGTGCGTCACTTTTACAGAACGCGAGCGACATCTGGCCGCCTTGCGGCTGATGGCGTTGATTGCGTGCCGCTTCGAGAATGGTCACGGCCCCGTTCCGGAGTCTCTTCTTCGTGCGCAAGGCGGGGTGGCGGCGAAGCTCGCCACGGAAGCGCTCGAGTCGCTGGTCCGCGCCCGCCTCTTGGTCGAGGTCAGCTCGAGCCAGGCCGACGACGTCGCGTACCTGCCTGGCCAGCCGCCGCGAACCACGAGGGTCGCCGACGTCCTGGTTGCGCTGCGCGATGGCTCGCCGCTGTCTTCGGTCGCGTCGGTCGCGTCGGTCGCGTCAGACGCGTCGGTTGCGTCAGACGCGTCGGTTGCGTCAGCGAACGAGCGCCTTCCGTCGCATACGTTATCGGGCGAGTCTCGGGCGCAGCGGCGTGATGATGCCCTCGGGGCCTGTTTGGAGGAGCTTGTACGCCTCGAACGCGCGGCGGTTCGCAGCGCCCTTGGGGGTTACGACCTCAGCACGCTGGCGGCCACGTTGAACTCGGAGGCTTCGCCCGCTTGGCCTTCATCGGACGATGAATTACGCCCTGTCTAGACCTCAAACAAGCGAGAGAACGGGCCCGAGTCTTGCTTGCGACCGTCGCGCATCTTCGTCGGAGGAGCAGCGACGCGCAGCACGAGGATCTCCGTCCCGGCGGTACCGGTCGGATCATCACGTTGTCATTGTCGTTGACCTCCATTCTCGGTTCATGGTGCGCGCCGACCAGGCTGAGCACCCTGCTCAACACGGCCTGATGCAAGTTCAGAGAGCGTCGAGCAGGCGGAAGAAGATGTGCTGCCATTGGTTCCAAGCCAGCGCAGCTGACCCATCGGCCTCGATGGTTGCGATGGCCTCTGTGAAAGACTTCGGCTGTCGTCGCCAGACCTCCAATCGAGCCTCGTTGATTGCGTCCCGCAGGAGCTCGATGTTGCCCACCGAAAAACGCCAACAAAAGTCTCCAGCCGTGGTTGGGTCCGGGATACTGCGTATGCCCAAAGCCTCGAGGAATACGCGATCATTGCGTCGAAGCTCGATGTCCTCGAGCATTCGGCCACCACACAGCATGGATGTGCTTGGTGAGCCCAGTCTTCTTGACGAGGCGCTGCTTGGCCCCAATGCCGCCGTGTGAGATTGCCTTGGTCTTTCCTACGAGCTCGTACCGAACGTTGCTCGAATTATCGAAAGCTTTTCGTTTTTGTTCCGTGAACAGAGCGCGGGGCGCGCTTGTTTGAGGTCTAGAGCGCATCCAGCACGGTCGAGGGACCGAAGCTGTTGAGCGTGCGCCAGCTGCAGCCACTCCGCGCCACGGCCGACCCTTGTGAAGCCTGGCACGTCAGCTCGCCCACGATCCAAACGGGCAGATCTTCTGGGTTGTCGGTCGGTATTTCGATCGTCTTCGAAGATCCGTCGGGCAGAAGCACGAACACCTTAGCCCCCGAAGTGGCGATGTTCGGCGAGCCGCTGTAGTTGAGGACTGCGTATCGGTAAACGCCCGGCAGCGCCTTCACGAGCGTCGTGATTTCTGGGCCGTAGCTGTCCGTATCGTCGGTGTCGAGATAGGCCCATGGCGGTGCGGAGACTGAACCCCGATCGCTGTAGAAAACGTGAAAATTCTCCTCACAGCCCGCAGCGGTCGGATCGCAGGGGCCAAGAAGATGGGTATCCAGATCGTCGGGTGCAACGTCCCAAGTCAGGATCGCCTGGAAGATCGGTGGAGAGACCACAAGCGGTGTTTCCAATCGCGCGCACGCAACATCGCCACATGAAGCCGCAGCAACGGATGTCGAAACGCTCACGGGATCGGTCACGCCACTCGACGAGATGCCCACGACACCAACCTGAGCATCGCGCTTGATCTCCAAGCACGCGCATCCATCCGCTCCGGTGTAAGCAGAGCTGTTTCCACTGTAGTCACTCCCGCGCGCTTCCACGGAAACGCCAGGGGCCGGCGCCCCGTCGACGTCCTTGACACAAACGTTGAGGCAGGTGGTCTCCATGACCTGATCCGCATTCCACCATGACAGGTGGCCTATCGTTCCTTCGCATAGGCCATCTGCGCAGCCCGTGAGGGTGCCTTCTTCCTCCCATTTGCCCGTCGACTCGTCGAAGCTCCAAAGCGGTATCGCGTCCGGCGAGCCGTTGGGCACCGGAAGTTTGACGGCAGCGGTCGTTCCTGCTGCGAGATTGAGCGCATGGCCGGCGTCGTCCGACACCTCGATCGCCATCGCACCAAAGGTCTCGAGCCGAGTACCGGCCTCGGTGACCAACTCGCCCGGAAAGGCCGCGACCTCACGTGATGCGTCCAGAATCGCGATCTTGGCCGTCAGCGTCGTGTCGCCGGAAAGCCCGGAAAACGCGTTCGCTGGAAACGTCACCTCGCCACCACCGCCAGAAACGGTGCCACCCGACGCCGAGCTGATCGTTTGGACGGCATCAAACGGAAGAAGCGTTATGCGTACGAAAGTGCTCCGCCCGGCCTGCGGCACCACGACCTTCGAGCTCTTGGCATGCCCGCCGGCGATCACGGTGAGCGTCAGTGGACCCGCCGTTGAGACATCCTCGATGTTGAAGAATCCTTGCTCATTCGTGGTCGTGCTCTTCGTGCCATCCGATACCGACGCGTTCGCGATCGGAGCGCCGGTGGCGCTGAGCGTCTGACCGATCACCACCGCGGTGGTCACCGGGCTGCTTTGAAGATCCTCTTTCTTGTCGCTGCTGCATGACAGCGAAAGCGTCCCCACAAGAAGCATTGAAAGAGTGTGTTGCGGCGCATGGCGCACCAACCTGTATGGTTCCAGTACCATTTCGTCCCTCCTCGACGACGTTCTTGGCGAACGACTGGGCAGGAGTGTACTCAGATCTGGGCCTCATTGAAGGGGGCGCTCCGAACCACGGCTCGGCGTTTGGAGCTCAGACCTTCGCAGGATCTCGCCGGGACCGTCTTTCGAAGCTGCCGCTTGCCCCATGAGGCCGAAGAGGACAAGTTTCGGCCATGTTTGGTTTCGCCCTCGGTGTCTGTTTGACGATGACGTCGGTACCCACACCCTTGCGGCTGCCCGCGGACGTCGAGGATGTCTACGGTCTTCGATACAATCCCGCGGGAATCGCCGCGATTTCGGGGACCGAGCTTCGGCTGTTGTATGGCCGCCGTTTCGGGCCCGATGCGTCGATTGGGCGCAGCACGCATGAGCTTGGGTTGTTCGGGGGCTTCTCGCTCGGCGACGGCGTTGCGATGGCGGTGAGTCTCGAGGGCGGGCAGGACGAAGCGCGGCGCGGTGTTGGGCGCTTGGGCTTGGGGTTGGGTGCGAGGATGGGCAACGTCGCGCTTGGGTTTGCGTGGGATCGGGGTCGCGACGATCCCGTGCGGCCGTCGCGAGGTGTGCTCACGACGGGCCTCACCTACCAGCCTGCCGCTTGGCTTTCTTCCGGCGTCTCGATCCGCGATCTCGCGCAGAACGCGGATCGCCGCATCTACGATCTTGGTCTTGCGCTCCGCCCGTTCGGCGCGGCATCGGCGACGATATCGGCGCGCTGGCGGCTTCGGCAGAGTGAGCCGCTCAACCGGGATACGCTCGACCTCATGTTTCTTGCGTCGATCGAGCCGACCGACGGTGTGCGCATCGGCGTGGCGTCGAATCTCGACGCGGAGGTGACAGCGCAACTTGCCTTGTCGTTCGACCATCTCTGGATGGGTGCTTCGGTGACCGATATGCACGCCGATGGGCGTCTCGGCGCCGGTGGAACCGAGGCCGTGATTTCCACGGAACTTTCTTACTTTTCGTCGCCTACGCCGGCGATCTTTGAGCCCACCCACGTCGCGATGCTCGACCTCGAAGGGGACCTTGAACCTGACCCGTCTTTCAGTCTGACGGAGCAGAGATTCGTGCTCGGAACCTATGGGGCGGTGCCTCTTCTACTCGAGCGTCTGCGGACGTCTAGTCGGGTGGCCGGCGTGTTCGTGCGGATCGGGTCGCTCGACATCGGATGGGCGAAGGCGGAGGAAATTCGCGCCGGTTTCGGAGCGCTTCGTGCGGCGGGCAAGCGCGTCGACTGTCAGCTTGGGGCGGCCCGGGATCTCGAGTACTTCATCGCGTCCTCGTGTACTTCGGTTGTTGTGCCACCGGGGCTCGATCTCGCGGTCGACGGTTTGGCCGCGAACGTCGTGTTTTTCGGGGGAGCGCTCGAAGAGCTCGGGGTAAAGGTCGTTGCGGAACGCCGTGGGGCCTTCAAGTCGGCGCCCGAGCAGTTCACGCGATCCGGCATGAGTGATGCGCAGGCGCTCGCGCTTGGGGCGTATCTCGACACGGTGTATGAAGCGCTGGTCGCGGGCGTTGCAGACGGACGCCGGGTGGCGCGTGAAGATGTCGAGCGCTTGATCGCGGAGGGCACGTGTACGGCGACGGAGGCTCAAGCGCGGGCTTTCGTGGACGAGGTGCTCTACCCGGATGAAATCGACGGGTACTTGGCGAAGGTTTATCGAGGTTCGCCGATTCGCTTCTTGCCTGGTTCCTCCGCGCTCGACCCTGAGGTTTCTCGTTGGTCGTCGCGTCCGGTCGTGGCTGTGATTCACGTCGACGCTGCGATCGCGGGCGATGAGTCGCGCGCATGGCCGTTCAGTCTCGGGCGGACGGCGGGGGCGCGCACCTTGGTCGAGGCCTTGGACGCGGCGGCCTCCGACTCGAGGGTCGTGGGCGTTGTTCTCCGCGTCGACAGCCCTGGTGGTGAAGTGCTTGCGTCGGATCTGATCGCCCGAGCGGTGGAGAAACTGAACAGCGTGAAGCCCGTGGTGGCGAGCTTTGGTGATGTGGCGGCCAGCGGTGGCTACTACGTGGCCGCGCCGGCGCGGGCGATCTTCGCCGAGCCCACGACGCTCACGGGGTCGATTGGGGTGTTCTCGGTTCGCTTCTCGGCGGAATCACTTCTCGGACGCCTCGGGATCTCGGTCGGCACATTATTGCGGGGTGAACGGGCGAACAGCTCGACATGGCTTCGCGACCCGTCCGCAGGCGACCAGGCTGTGCAGAAGCGCCAGGTCGACGCGGCTTACGACCGATTCTTGGGGTGGGTCGTGCGTGGACGCCGTCTCGGCTCGAAGGCCGAAGCTCGGGCGGTTGCCGAAGGTCGGATTTGGAGTGGTGCGGATGCGCGCGCGCACCGGTTGGTCGATCGCCTGGGCGGGCTTGTTGACGCCATCAAGGCGGCCAAGGTCGAGGCGGGGCTTGATGCGGATGATGAGGTGGAGATCGCAGCGCTCCCATCGACGCGGGCTGGGATCTCCCGACCGCTGCGTCTTTTCCGCGAGACGGCGAAAAGCCTGCTCGGGACGCCGGAGAATGCGCAGGCTATCCCACATGTGCTTCGAAAGACGCTCATCGCGTTGACGCCGTGGCTGGCTGGCGTCGAGGGTCCCCCGCAGCCACAAGCTCTCGTTCCGTACTTGGTCGCAGTCGACTGACCTTGAGGTGCATGGTACGCATTCGCATAGGTGGTTCGTTGACCCATGCCCTATCGGATCTTGGTCGTCGACGATGAGCATTCGATTCGGGCCACGGTCACCGACTTTCTGGAGGGGCTCGGGTACGAGGTCCAGTCGGCTGTAGACGTTGAGCAAGGCATCGAGGCCGTGAAGTCGTTCCGGCCGCACCTCGCGCTCGTCGACTTCCTCTTGCCGAAGAAGAACGGGTTTGCGGTCGCGGAGGCCATTCGCAAGGATCCGCTCTCCAAGGACACGGTGCTCATCATGATGAGTGGCGTGTTCAAGAATCCACGCACGGGAGTCGAGGCCCGCGACCGGTACCAGGCGGTCGACTTCCTCTCGAAGCCGCTCGATCTCGAGCAACTTGGGTTGCTGATTCGGGAGAGCTTGGCTGGGGTTAGTTCGTCCGCGTCGTCGTCGTCGGCGGCCGGGGCGGGTGCGACCGGAGGGGGGCGCCGGACTGCGCATGGTGCCACCGCCAACTTCAAATCCGAATTTCGGACCGGGACCGAGAGTGGGACCGAGAGCGGGACCGAGAGCGGGACCGAGAGCGGGACCGAGAGCGGGACGGGTGCCCGGACGCGGCCTCGCCCAGGACACAGGGGCGCGTTCGTCCGGTCGGTCGAGGTCTCGCCGGCCCAGCTCTTAGCCGAAGATCGCGCTTACTATGAGGACGAAGGCCACGCGGCCGAGGGCGAGATCATCGATGGCATCTATCACGGGCGTCCGTTCCCGGCGATTGTGCCGGAGGCGACGCTCGAAGAGTTTCCGATCGCCATGCTGCTCTCCATCCTCAGGTATGACGGCTTGACCGGCATGCTCGACCTGACCGATGTGGGTACTCACCGTCGCATCTACGTCGTCGAAGGCAATCCGAGCTTCATGCAGTCGAACGCGGAAGGCGAGAATGTCGGGGCGCTCCTGCATCGGCGCGGGCGCGTGACCGACCCTGACTTTCAGCGCTGCCTTGCCTACATGAAGGAACGAAACCGAACGCTGCAGCAATCGCTGCTCGAGCTTCGTCTCGTGAGCGAGCAGGATTTGGCCACCGCCTACAAGCTCCTGGCCGGCCAGCTCTTGCCCTCCGCCCTTGCGATGTCCGCCGGGACTTTTAGGTGGCGCGAGACCGATGCCTTCGTCGGTCGCGTGCCGGAGGGAAAGTTCGAGCCCGTCGCCGTGTTGTTCGATGGCATCCGCCGGCACGTTCATCCGCCGCAGATCTTGCGCTTTTTTCGAGGTTTCGAAGACGTGCCCATGGTGAGAACGACCGAGTTCGATGCGCTTCTACCGTTTTTCCGTCGTACGTTCTCGGCTTCGAACGTGTCCTCACGGATCGATGGTCGGCAGAGCTATCGGACGCTGACCCGCGATGCGTCCTCATCTGCGGCGATGGTCATTCCACAGCTCTACGCCCTGGTGACGAGTGGCATGGTCGTTCTTCCCGAGATCGAAGGCGAAGAGCATGGGCAAGAACGCGAGCCGGGTCGGAACAGCGCGAGCGGCGGCGATCACAGCCAGGTCCTCCCCGGAGCGCTCGATGAGGTTTGGCCTGTTCTTCCCCGGGAAGACAGCTCGCTGTCGTTAGAGTTCACCAGCGACACCCTCACGGGCACTTCCACCGGACCTCGAATGAGCACCGACTCCGGTATCACGGGTCCTTATTCGGCGGACGTCGTGCGTGCCCGCCGCGAGGTTCATGATTTTCATGAGCGCGTGCTGTCGGAGAATTTCTTCGAGGTGCTCGGTGTCACCGAGGATTCCGCGGAGGACGCCATCAAGGTCGCATATTTCGAGCTGACGAAGCGGTGGAGCGCCGACGCATTCGCCGGGATGGATTTGGGTTCGGCGAGGGCTGATCTCGAGGCCATCTTCCAGCGGATCAACGAGGCCTACGAGACGATCACCGACCGAAGAAAACGTGGCGAATACATCGCGTATCTCGACCGCAAAGCGAAAGGCATGCCCACGGACATCGACCAGATGATGCGCGCCGAGCGTCTGTTCGAACAAGGACAGGCGATGATTCGGCGACGCGACTGGGAAGGGGCTTGCGCCGTATTGCGAGAGGCGACGGAGCTCAATCCGGGCGAACCGTCGTTCTTCGCGTACCTTGGCTGGGCGACCTACAAGCATCGTCGAAAGTCACAGGACGGCGTGACCGACGCGGTGAATCTTTTGCGCAAGGCGGTCAGTGAGCAGGAGAATCTCGCGGTTGCCTACCAGTTTCTTGGTTCGATCGCATACGCGCGCGGGCAGGCGGCCGAGGCGACGAAGTGGTGGCAGCGCTGCCTTGACTGGGAGCCAGGAAACGTCGAGGCCGCGCGAGGTCTGAGGATGATCTCCGACCGTCCCGATCGCGATGCGAGTGTGATGGGCAATCTTCTCGGACGCTTCATCTCGAAGAAGCCGTAGTCGCGGCGCTCACGGCGCTCACGGTGCCTTAGTTCCGCGCAACATCGCAGCCTTCGCCGGCCGAGCAGTGTTCTCCGACACCAAAATCGGTGACACCAAGGTCGGTCGCATTGCCGTGTCTGTCGCGAACGATGACCTGCAAAGGGTCGCCGCACTCCGCTTCGAACTTGAGCGCCAATTGTCCACTGTCGTCGACCACGCCACTGTAGTGCTTGAGCGTTCGCTGATTTTGCAGATCGACCGTTGCGGAGGGCTCGATCGCGCCGGATCCGCTTAGGCCGCGGTCCGCCGAACCTGCGCCTGCTGACCAAGCCATGAGCTGTGGATGTACGACCGGTGCGCGTAGGTCGCGGTGCCTCAAGACTGAATAGCTTTGATCGACGCGAAGACCAGTGCCGCCTGATTCGAAACGATCCGCACGGGGGTCCCAAATGACGTCGATCGTGTTGTCGCCGCCTCCCCGCTGGTCGAGTTTCAGGAGCGTGGTGCGCGATGTGTTGCCGCTCGGGTCGGTCTGCCTGAATTCCAGAACGTCACCGGGCGCAATGCCTAGTTCCTTGGCTTTGGCGTCGGTGAGCGCGACCGAGAGCGTTGCGCTTGAGAGTCCTGCGGTGATGTCGTCTCGTGGGAGTGTTTGCTTGTGTTCGGCCCACGATGCGTTGGGGGTCGCCGACCGATTCAGGAACTCAATCGTCGATCTCGGCTCGACGTTTCCAAACTTGAGCACGAGCGGGTCGATGCGCGTGGGGGCCGACACGCGGGGTATGGTGAGGTCGCCGAACTCACCGGAGACATTAAGGCCTCGAGGCGGGGTCGAGTCGCACGGGCAGTCGATGTGGTTGCGAATACCGTTGATGAGTGAAGTCATAGTCAAAACCCTTTTCAGATGTCGTTGCTGTGATGTATCGGCGGGTGCTTCTTCCGAACAGCGACCAGCGTCTAGCCATTGGTTCGGTTGAAGTTATCGACGCTGCGGGGGCGGTGTTGTGCCGTGCTCGAGTCGGTTCGACGGATGAACTGGATACTTGGTTACAACTCCGATGCCCCTCAATACGTGGTGTAGGCCCACCGGTTTCGTGCGCGCGCCAGAATTGTGCTCAATGCTTGGCGTGAAAGGTTACCTTCGAACGGCTGCTTGCACGATCGTGATCAGACGTCCTCTTGACCGCTCGACCCACGACCGCGCTTCTTGTCGCCCTGACGCCTTTTCTCGTTCAGCCGTCTGGCCTTCGCTGCACGAGTCGGGCGCGTAGCATACCTTTGCCTCGGTCGTACGAGCGCGCTCTGGATGAGCTCCACGAGTTGCTCACGTGCGAGCGCCAAGTTCATGGCTAGACTCCTCGTCTTCTGATTCGAAAGGACGAGGAAGCCCTCTGCATCGATCCGATGGGCCGATGAAATTCGAAGGCGCACCTTCACGTCCTCTCGAAGCGCGCTCGTGCCCTCGAGGTCGAAACGTAGGATGACCTTGGTCGAGACCTTGTTCACGTTCTGTCCACCCGGCCCGGACGATCGAACCGCCTCCCAAGAAAGGTCCCGAGCGGGAACCAGAAATGTACCGACCACCAGATCGTTCACGGGTTAAGGGTGCTGGACCATCGTCGGAACGGCAAGCGTTCATGCTCGTCTTTTCGTGCGCTCTTCATCGGCGTTGGCCAAGGCCCACGGCGTAGTCTCTTGCCCGGCATCGGGGCCATCTCACAAGGTATTCAAATGACCGGCGCGCTCGTTGTTTTTTGGGGCTCGAGCTCGAGAAACGCGATTTCGGGGTACGCGGGTTCGCCTATCCGAAGACCAGCACGGCTGTGACCGAGGCCCGCGTTCACGTAGAGTCGGGCCTGTTCGCCCACGTCGTACCAACCTGACAGGTACGGATGTCCGCTTTTGTCGGCGACCCAGGGCGTGATGCCCGGAAGGTAGAGTTGTCCGCCGTGCGTGTGTCCGCTCACGATGAGCCGACCGCCGAGCTCAGCGATGCGATCGGCGATCGGCGGGTAGTGATTGAGCACGAGTGCCTCGTCGGGTTGATGTGCGGCTGCGCAGGCACGGTCGATGTCGTGGTGCCCGGTCCGTCCGTCATCGATGCCGATCACTTCGAGCTTGTCCTTGCTCGCGAAACGAATGCTCCGAGTCGTGTTCACGAGGACCTCAATGCCGATCGATTCGAGCGTTTCTTGGATCGGTTCCGCTCCGCTCCAGTGGTCGTGGTTGCCCAGCGTGGCGATCGCCGGGCGTGGGAGACGGCTCAACAAGTCTTTCAGAGTATCGAGGTGCTGGAGTCCATAGTTGACGTAGTCGCCGGTCAGGACGACGAGATCCGGACCCGTGTCATGGATACATGCGATGGCCTCTTCAAGGTCGCGCATCGAGGTGCTGAGCCCCACGTGGAGATCGGTGAGGTGGGCGATCAGGTGCGTTCGCCGGACCGTCGGCCAGGGGATCGTGGATCGTGATATTCGAAAACGAGGTGACCTCCTTCTGGCCCAACCCATGGGGCTGGCGATGCCTGATGCGACGATGGCTGACGCGGCGAGGCCGCCACCGGTGAGCAATGTACGTCTTGAGAGCGTCTGCACGCCGTTACAATACCGACCGGGCACCTGGGCTCGATGGCGGTCCGAGGGATGTTGTGTGGCAGCTTCGTGGCGCTCTCGGGACTCTTGGGACTTGCTCGTGGCGGCGGGTTGGGGGAGTGCAACCCCCGGGGAGCGAGTCCATCCGACAGCTGGTCGACAGGCAAGTCGGGCGCTGAACAGATACTGTGGGGAAGGAAGCCCGGAATGACAGAGCTCAGGACCTACGATGGAAGCTGCCACTGCGGCGCGGTGCGTTTCTCCTTGAAGACCGAGACGATTACCACCGGAGTCCGCTGCAACTGCTCCATCTGCGTCCGCAAGGGCGCGGTCATGTCCTCAAAGTATTTCGAGCCGCATGAGGTCGAGGAGATCTCGGGAACAGAGAACCTCAGCGCCTACCGTTGCAGCGACAAGGTGATGGACCATGTATTCTGCAAGACCTGCGGCATCTATCCCTTCCACGAATGGCAAGGCACTTATCGGGTCAATCTGGGCTGCATCGACGGTCTAGATGTGTTTGACCTCGAGATCGAGCTGATCGATGGGAAGTCGTTTTGATGCCCCTTCCAGAAACGGTTCGCCGGCGGAGGCCCTGGATGCGCTCTCCTCAGGTCGCCTTCGGATGCCTTCGACGGGGTCCTAGGGCGTCCTGCGTGCGCGTACGACCCCGTATGACTCGACCTCGCCCTCGCGGACACCGGCCGTTGCGAGAAGTTCCCGGTCGCGGATGAACGCCTTGTGGCCTTGCTTGCAGGAAACATGGAGCCACTGCTCCTCGAACTTATCGTGTGCACCCGAGACGAGTCTCATGCCCTGAGCTTCGTTGACCTCCTCGCAGGGGAAGTCGATGGGCGTCTCCTTCTTTCCGCGACGCACCACACCCTGACAGGATCCTTCGGCGAGATAGAGGAGCCTCGAGATCACGGCTCCCTTCTCCAGCTTAGCGCCCGCGATCGTCCTCGGCCGGAGGGCTTTGTATTCGACGAGAGGCACGATCTGATAATACGACACGACGGAATTCGGGGTGGTCGACCAAGGATGATAGAGGCCGTTCGTGATCGTGCATCTCGTGGCGGGCTTCTCGTCGCGAAGACTCTTGTACGCCTTGATTTCGGTTTCGCCAGGACTGCTCGAGTTCACGTCGATGACCGGACTTGGGTATTCGCCGCTCCAGAAATTGGCGGCCACGCGGATCGTCTTGCGGCCGTTCCGAATGATCGGGAGCGTATAGGATGAGGGCTGGATCGGGTCGGAAGCTCCCACGCCGGGCGCCGCCGAGAGCGCCGTAGACTCCATTGCGATGGACATCGCGATGGACATCGCGAGGGAAATGGCCGTGACGGTTGCTCCGAACGCTGCCTGCCTGGCGGTTGAAAGTGGCTTGCCGACTTTGGCTGTTGGTGTGGTCATGGGTTCGTGTTCTTTGAGATCGCGAGAGGCTGACGCCATCATCGAATCCATCCGAACATTCTCGGCTCCGTCCCCTCATGTTGCCATGACTACGCAGTCTGATGGCAAGTCCCCGTCGGAGCTCGAGGGCGGTCCGAGGGTCGTGTGGCCGCTTTGTGGCTCTCCCGGGGCTAAAGCGCGAATCTCAAGCGGAAACGCGCGCCGCCGAGCGTTTCTTCGTCGTCGTCCTTCGGGCGGACCAGCCCTAAGTCTCCGCCGTGGGCTTCCGCTATGGTGCTTGCGATGGCGAGGCCGAGGCCTTTGCCTGGTTGGGCGTCCGCTGGGCGCCAGGAGAAGAATCGCTCGAAGATCTTTTGTTCGTTCGCGCGGCTGACGCCGGGGCCATCGTCTTCGACGACGACGACTGCATATCGAGTTCCCTCGGCGGACGTTTCCGACGCGACCTGGATGCGAATCGTCGATCGGGCGAACACGATGGCGTTTTCGACCAGGTTTGCGATCGCTTCTTCGATGCTTGACCTCTGCCCAAGAAGGGAGACGGGGTAGCCTTCGACCTTGATCTCGAGCCGCGGCATCGTTCGGCGTGACTCGTGAGCCGGAACCTGAGCCGGAACCTGAGCCGGAACCTGGGCCGGAACCTGGGCCGGAACCTGGGCCGGAACCTGGGCCGGAACCTGGGCCGGAACCTGGGCCGGAACCTGGGCCGGAACCTGGGCCGGAACCTGGGCCGGAACCTGGGCCGGAACCTGGGCCGGAACCTGGGCCGGAACCTGGGCCGCGCGTTGTGCGCGAAGGTTCGTCTCCGTCGCAAGGCGTTGTTCGTAGCTCGCGACAAGATCGGTCACGAGCTCAAGGAGCGGCGTGACCTGCCGCGTTCGCGTGATCAGTCTTTCATCGAGACGGGCGAGAGCAAGGAGGCCTTCGACCGATCGGTCGAGGTTCTGCGCCGCCCGCGCGACGGCGTGTGCGATCGTCTGGGCGTCGAGCTCAGCCCGACCTTCGATATTTTCGGCCGCGGCTTCGATGGTGGCGATGGGGCTCTTCATGGCGTGCGCGAAGTCGGCAGCCATGCGCGCGGTGCGTTCGGCTCGTGCTTCGAGGCGTTTTGCGAGCTGTTCGAAATCACGGGAGAGAAGTCCGATTTCGTCTCGACGATCGAGGGCCAGTGAAGCCGTGCGTCCGTGTTTCAGGTGTCGATAGATGTTCTGCTGAAGCCGTTCCAACGGTCCGATCACGCTGTAGCCGAGCCACAGGCCATAGGCGCCGGCGCCCAAGACGAGTACGGATGTGAGCTTGAGGAGTCGAGCGCGTTCGCCGAAGAGCGGCCATGCCTCCGCAACGTCCAAGACATCATAGAGACCGAGAACCCAAGATGCCGCCAAGGGCGCGCATACGAGCGCGACGCACGCGAAGAAAATCCGCCCCCGAAGGCGGATGCGGCTAAGATCGAAGACGATAGCCCACCCCTCGAACTGTCTCGATACCATCGAAGGGCTGCGTGCCCTCGCTCAGCTTTCTCCGCAGTCGCTTCACGAACGTATCGATCGTTCGGTCCGAGACGAAGACATCGGCGCCATACACCGCATCGATGATGGCGTCTCGCGACAGGACCTGATCGGCGAAACGCATGAGCACGTAGAGCAGCTCGAACTCGGTCACCGTGAGTCGAAGCCGAGAGGTTCCGACGTAGGCCTCGTGCGAATAGCGGTCGATCGATAGGATCCCAACCGAGAGCCGCTCTACGGTGTTTGGTTGAGCTTGCCCCGGCGTCCGGGGTTGGGCGTGGGTTTGCGCTGCTCCGGGGCCGGATGTGGGGTGCGGACCTCTACGTCCGGCGCGTCGCAAGAGTGCTTCGACGCGCGCGATGAGCAAACGCGTGGAGCACGGCTTGCTGATGTAGTCATCCGCGCCCATTTCGAGTCCAAGGATTTGATCCAGCTCTTCGTCGCGCGACGTCAGCAGGATGACGGGGGTGCTGCTGCTCGACCTGATTTGGCGGCAGAGCGTAAGTCCGTCCAGCTCCGGCATGAGGACATCCAAAATGGCGACGTCGGGCGCGGCCTTCTGAAAGAGCGCCCAGGCGGCTGCGCCGTCGTGCGCCGAGCGAACGACGAAGCCCGCGCGTTCGAGGGCCATCGTCAGCATCTCGACCAGTGAGACATCGTCGTCGACCAGGAGGATCGTTGCCACGTCCATGGGAACGGAACTCCGCCTATTTTTCTGGCTGGGTCGATCGCATGGTGGCCTTGGTCCGGTCTTCGGTGACGGACATCTTGGAGATCATCTCTTGGGCGACGAGCAAAGCCAACACCGAGAGGGCGATCACCAGTGCGATCGTGGCCGTTCGTTTTCGCGAGCGTGAAGCTTCCGTATCGTCGTCTGGGGCTCGCGACAGCACGAAAAAGCCCAAGATCGTCCCAATTTGCTTGAGATATTCGTCGACGTCGGCCTCACGATTTTCACGCTTATAGATGCGATAACGTTCGAGGCCGTAGTCGAGTCGGCTCGCCTTGATGCAGGCGTTGAGAAACGTCTGATGCTTGTCCTTGTTTTCGAAATCCTCGAGCACATGGCTCCAGAGCACGGCCATCTCGCGCGTTTCGCGGTCGAACCGGGTCTCCTGAGACGCGTCGCTTCGACGCGCCTTGATCTCGATCCAGGGGGGGGCGTCGAGCTGGGTGAGTGCTTCGGCCATGAAGCGAAGTCGAAACCTCAGCGTTGAGTCGCCGGCAAAATATTGCACGGCCACCGAGGATGATGTGGCACGAACCACTCGGGCCGCGAAGGTCACCTCGAGACCCCCCGCCAAGCCCAAGACGAGCTCGACGTCTTCCGTCGGCAAGGTGGGCTTCGCCGGGACCCGAATGAGAAGGCCCGATACCGACGCATCAGCCAAGTGACCCTCGATGGCCTCCGACGGCGACCGCCCCGCGATGCGTACTCGCACGCGATCGTGACTCAGCGTGATCCGTTCGAACGCCGGCTGATTGACTCCGTAGAGCGCCCGCTCGCCCGAGTCCGCAGCGCCAGCCAGGCGCAGACCCGGTGTGTGCACGCCGGGTGTGAGGGCGTCGGGCAACAGAAGGCCTCCCGCGCCGTTGCCCGGTGCGGGCGCGCGGGGTGAAGACGCTTCGGATGCAGACGCTTCGGATGCAGACGCTTCGGATGCAGACGCTTCGGATGCAGACGCTTCGGATGCAGACGCTTCGGATGCAGACGCTTCGGATGCAGACGCTTCGGATGCAGACGCTTCGGATGCAGACGCTTCGGACGCAGACGCTTCGGATAGAGACGCTTCGGATAGAGACGCTTCGGATGTAGACGCTTCGGATATGCCCGCCTCGTTGGGCACGGGTTTGAGACCGACCTCGTCGGGTTTGTGGTCGGTCTTCTTGTGGGCCGTTGAGGTTTCGTCCTCGGCGCCTTCAGGACGCGCGGGGTCGGTCACTTCCGGGACTCGGCTGGGAATGTCGAGGGTCAACACGGGCAGCGAGCCCGTGAGCTCGCCGAAGAGATCTCCCGTGAAGAGCGCCGTTGCGAAGTCTACGGGGGGAGGCGAGTTCTTCGTGGCCCGGCCGCTTGCTCCCTTGAGCCGGCTTTCTTCCGTCATTCTCGGCTCGCCTCCGAAGCGTGGTCACTTTGATCCCCTGAAGGCGACGCCGCGCGCAGTTCATGCGCTTCCATGGCCCGATTGAAGGCGGCCGCAAGCTCGGCGAGATGGTCGCCGGCACGAAGCTGACATCGGACACCGATTTGTCCCCCGGCGACCGCGTCGAAACAGGCGCGGAGTCTTTGCTGTGGCCCCGCCGTTCGATGCGAGAACACGATGGACGCGAGTGATGAGAGTACAAGACCCGCCACCGCGAGCGCGATCCCGCGTCCGAGCATCGGGTCGATTTCACCCATGTAGACGGTGCGCGCGGCTTCCGAGCCAAGGGCGTCGCTCACGGCACTCAGCATCGGTCCGAGCAAGAGGCGCCGGACGAACGCGAAGTAGAAGCACGTGAGCATCACGCCGTTGAGTGCTCCGAAGATGAGATATTTCGCCTGAAATCGCGGGGCGATCCAAAGCGATCGAAAGCTCCGGCGGGCCGGGGCCGAGAGCGCCGAAGGCGATTCCTTCGTGGAAGGTCTGTCGCGTGGGCTCCGAAGCGTTTCGACCATGGCGTTGAAGGCGCGCGCGAGGCCTTGGGCCTCGTCCTTCGAGCGGAACACACAGGTGGTCAGGCGACCCGCCTCGACCTCCTCCAACGCTTTGCTGAGGCGATACATGGGGCCGGCCGTCCGGTGGGCGAGATAGGTGCCCAGGATGATGCAGAGGAGCATGTAGAGAATCACGGTGGCGGAGAGTTGGTGCACGATCTGGAGGATCGCAGGGCCGAAGTCCTCCGGAAGCGCCGGATTCGAGCCCACCTCGGGCGCGAACCGATCGATGACCGAGACGAGCCAGACCTCGTTGAGTGCGAGCAAGAAGCCCCCCACCAACAACGCATGCAGCGAAAACAGGCCGATCAACTTGACTTGGTACCGAGGCGCGAACAACCCGTTGCGCCACGAACGCTTGACACTCGATGGGCCGATGTCCTCGGCGAGAATCCCGCCCATGGTCGGGGAGCTTAGGGCTCGCCGGGGCGCATGTCGAGCTACGCGGCCGGCGCTCTGCCTCTCGTCTCCTGTGGTTCCATGTCGTTTAGGGTGGGACAGGAGGTCGCCTCGATGCGCGGATCGGGGGCTCGTCTCAGCTCAGGCCAGGCTCAGGCCAGGTTCAGGCCAGGCTCAGGCCAGGTTCAAGCCAGGTTCGCTCAGCTTCGCGGACCAAACTTCAGCGGTACGCCGTATCGCTTGAGTCGATCATGGAAGGTGCTCTTTGAGACGCCGAGGATGCGGGCTGCCTCGGCGCGATTGCCGCCCGCCATGTCGAGGGCTTCGAGCAGCTTGGCCCGCTCCCGTTCGTCATGGCGCCGAACGCTTCCTCGGGCATCTTGTGAACGGGTCGTGAAGGCCTGCTGGAGGAACTGCAGATCTCGGAGCTGAATGGTGTCCCCATCGGTCATCAGAAGTGCTCGGACGATGACGTTGCGAAGCTCGCGGACGTTTCCCGGCCACGTGTAGTCGGTGAGCGCTGCTTGCGCATCGGGCGCGAGGACGACGGGACGGGTCGATTGGGTCGCGATGAAGTGCTCGGCCAACGGGATAACGTCTTCGGGGCGTTCTGCGAGGGGCGGAATTCGGATCGAGAGGACGAACAAGCGATGAAACAGATCCTCTCGGAACTTTCCTTCTCTCACCAGCTCCTCGAGGTTGCGATGCGTTGCCGCGACGATGCGCGTATGAACCGGGATCTCTTGAGTGCCACCGACGCGACGAACACTCGATGCTTCGAGCACGCGGAGCAGCTTGGGCTGCAGGTCGAGCGGCAGCTCGCCGATCTCGTCGAGGAAGAGCGTGCCCTGGGTTGTGGCTTCGAACGCGCCCTGTTTGTCGGCGGCCGCACCGGTGAAAGCGCCCTTGACGTGTCCGAAGAGTTCGCTCTCGATCAGCGTGCTGGTCAAGGCGCCGCAGTTGAGCGCCAGGTAAGGGCCGTCGGCGCGCGGTGACTCCGCGTGGAGAGCGCGGGCGACGAGTTCTTTGCCGGAGCCGGATGCACCGATGATGAGGACCGGTTCCTTCGATCCTGCGAGCCGCGTCGCGAGGTCGAAGACGCGTCGAAGCGCATCACTCTGGCCGATCATTCCGTGAAATCGGCCGAGCGCCGTCTTGTCGTCTGTTGACTCGCGAGACCTCCGCGCTCCGGTGGCTTCCTCGAACGTGAAGCTCGTGCGGCCGATGCGCACGACCGCGGGCGAGGGGAGCTCAGCCTCTCGAATACGAAGCCCATTCACTTCCGTGCCGTTGGTGGACCCGAGGTCCATCAGGATCCATCGACCGCGCTGATTGGTGACGCGACAGTGAAAGGCCGACGCGAAAGCATCTTCGACCCGCAGGTCGTTGTCGTCGTGCCCACCCACGTTGAAGGGCTGGTTGGGGTCGAGCAGGTATCGGTTGCCCGCAAACTCGATCGAGGCGCCCTCAGGGCCTTCGTCCTCGCGCGACATGATGCTCGTTCGTCCGAAGCCTTGGCGCGGTCCGTCGCCTTTCTTGACCCGGAGTCGAAGCGCGTAGGGACCCATGCGGACGACGTCGCCTGGGCCCAGGTCGCACTCGTCGCCCTCCAGTCCTGCATCGTTGACCTGGAGCACGCCGTCCGTGAGGTCGCGGAGCCGAAACCGCCCGCCGCCTCGATCGACGATGATGGCGGCGACGTCGGGGATCGTTGATGTGTCCGGGAGCACGATGTCGTTCGTCGGGTTGCTGCCGATGCAGACCTCGGCCCGATTGATCGGAAAGTGCAGAAGAGTTTGGTCCTCGCGGACAAAGACCAGCTCGGGGATTTCCACGGATCGTCGGATATCAGGGCCAGCGCCTCTCCCGCAAGGACTGGTTCGCAACCCTAGACCCGCTTCTGCCGACAATGTTGACCACACCATGAACCACTTCGCCGAAGCCCACCACCATGACCCCTCCGGTTCAGCGCGGTACCTGCCAACGCCGAACGCTCCCCTGATCCTGCGCCGCCTTGGCAGGGGCACAGTGATGACGGGCACGGAATGGATCTCGACGCGGAGGGCCGGGCTGGCGAAGCGCCGGGCGCCGATCGACGCGTTGTCGAGGCCCGGAAGCAAGGCGCCCTCGGCGCATTTGATCGCGTTCGAGCTGTCGTCCGTGCCCAAGTCTTTGCCGCCGGACGCGACGATGACACGCGTCACCGAGCGCATCGCGTCCAAGCATCGCGGCGCGGTTCTGCTCGAGCAGCAACCCTTTCCGTTCGCAGACGGTGAGGTGGGCATGTGCGCGCTTCTTCTCCTCCGGATGTTCCCTTGCCTCGAGCTTTTCCAGCGGCACGTGCTCTACTGGAACGCGGGGCGCGTCGATCATCTCATCGCCACCGTGCGCGCCGACCGGATGGAACTCGACGCCGAAGTGCTTGCCATGCTGGCCAGCTATTCTCCCGATCGGGCATCTGAGTCGAGTCGCATCGACCCCGGCGCCACTGCGTTTCACCCGAAAGCCAGACCGCGGGGGTGACCTTCCGTGGACCGTCGGGGCCGGTGGCCCCCCTTGCGCCTCACCCCAACCTCACCATCACCCTGGGCCACGCCACCGCAGACGGGGAGGCGTGGGTGTCTTTCGTGTACTCGTGATAGATTGGCGGACGGAGTGGCTCCCTCACCTTGGGACTTCGAAGGCCAAGGCGCGGCGGGGCCCAGCGTGTCATGAGCTTTTCGGTGCCTGTCTCACTTCTTCGGGAACGCCTTGCGTCGGCCATCGGGGTTCTTGTGCCTGTGTTGGTGGTCGTGGGGTGTGTTCAAGCTGAGCGTCGTGGGCCGATGCTCGACGCCACTTCCAAAGGTGCGGGAACAAAAGTGAACGCCGATGAACGATTCTTGATGGACGGCCAGGTGGTTACGCGCGCCGTTTTCGAGGGTACCCTCGCGACTCTGATCGTCGGGTCCGCGCCCACCTCCAGCGCAAACTGGGAAGATGCCGAGGGCGCCTCGGGGGGAACCGAAGCCACGTACGAAGCGCACAACGTGGAGACGGGCGAGCGGTTTCTGCTCATCGTGGCCGAGTCGGCGGGCGGTGCCCACCGGACTCGGCAGCTCAACCGAGCCCCCGGTGAGTTGTTACGCCGGCAGATCGAGCAGGGCCTGTGGGGACGTGAGATCCTCGTCGTCCGCCGCGACTTTACGGCGTGGATCGAT
This sequence comes from Deltaproteobacteria bacterium, assembly GCA_016713425.1. Lineage (GTDB taxonomy): Bacteria > Myxococcota > Kuafuiibacteriia > Kuafuiibacteriales > Kuafuiibacteriaceae > JADJPE01. The sequence goes on from JADJPE010000005.1 coordinate 2,446,196, forward strand.
TTCGAGCCGACCGAGCCGCATACGAGCGCAGGGCCGAAATTTCACGCGGAAGCCGCCCTTCCCGAAGCGCTGCGTCAAACCGTGCTCGAAGCGGCGGCTGTGTTCGACGAACCTGGTGCGTCCGACCTCGAACCCTCCCGACCGGGCATTCCAGATGAGGCGTTGATCGATCTCCTCGTGTACCGAGATGGCCGGCGCTATCGCCTTCGCCTCTGGGACGACGACCCGATGTGGGCACGAGATCGAAGGGCGCGCACCGTCGCGCGCGCCATGGAAGCCATATCGTCGTTCTTACATCCGAAGAACAACCCACCGTGACGCGGCGAACCGTACGTCGTCGTTCACGCTCGCTTGCTCGACAGAGTCGAGAGTTCGCGGATCCATTCTCGATCGCCCCTGTCCGCATACCAGTCGAAGCCCGCCTGATGCGCCTCGCGCTTTAGGTTTCTCTCCGCACGGTTCCGCGTCGTCTGGCCGCCGCCTTCGGCAAGTTGTCGATGTCGCAAGAGCTCGGGCTGCCGTGCGTTCCGGTTCCCGTGGACGACCCGGGTGCACTTACGCAGCGCTTGGAGACTAGGAACGAATTTCATGCTTCGAGTTATCGGGCCAACATCCGTGGCGTTGCGGAAAAGGGGCCCACGGACCGGACTACCTGGTGGGTGGGGCGAAGATGCGCGGAAGCGCGCGCGCGCGCGCTTTCAGGCGTCAACGCGGGCCCTCCGCTTCCATGTGCTCCGCATGCGCTCCGCATGCGCTCCGCATGCGCTCCGCATGTGCTCCGCATGCGCTCCGCATGCGCTCCGCATGTGCTCCGCATGCGCTCCGCATGCGCTCCGCAGGTGCTCCGCATGTGCTCCGCGTGCGCATTTACAGTTCGGAAGCGTATTCGCTAGAAGTTGACCGATGTCTATCTCAAAAAGAGGAGAAGCATTCGCATTTATGAAATCTTTCTTCGTTCCCTTCCCGATCGGGCTCAGATCGCTCTCTCGTGTCCTCACGCGCCTCGGGACCGGGATCGGAGTCCTTCTGCTGATGAGTGGGTGCCAGGCGACGATTGAACCCGGGACCGGGGTGGCGCCTTCGCTCGGGAGCACGACGGATGAGCTCGCGGTCTTCAACACGCTCGGCGTCAATGGGTTGAGCAACAACGGGCTTTACGTCAACGGGCTCTCCTTCAACTCGTACGTGCCCAACGGCCTTTACGTGAATGGTCTCCCACTGAACGGCCTGCCGCTGAATGGTCTTTACGTCAACGGCCTCTACGTCAACGGCGTGGGCGTGAACGGTCTGCCGGTGAATGGCTTGCCGCTGAATGGCCTTTACGTGAACGGTCTTCCACTCAATGGCCTTCCAGTGAATGGCCTTCCGCTCAACGGTCTCTACGTCAACGGCCTCCCGCTGAATGGTCTTTACGTGAACGGGTTGCCGGTGAATGGCTTGCCTCTGAACGGGCTGTCGATGAACGGCCTGTACGTCAATGGGCTTCCGCTCAACGGTCTCTACGTGAACGGTCTGTATCCGAACGGCCTTTACGTGAATGGTCTTCCACTGAACGGCCTTCCGCTCAATGGGCTCTACGTCAACGGCTCGAATCCCGCGACCGCGATCAAGATCGCGACGAGCGCGGGTGAGTTGGTGGACCTCACGGCGGATCAAGAGGCTGCTTTCGAGTCGATGATCGCGCATCTGGTGTGGTGTGCGATTCCGGATCGTCAGAATGTGTCCATCTACGGATCCAACGGTCGCGCCGTCCGATATCCTGGCCATCACGGGCTCGCCCCCGACTGGAAGACGAGTGCGCTCGTCGACGACGCGAGCGGAATCGATGACAGCGAAGAGCTTCGATGGTGCGTCGAGCACTACAGGGCGGTCGCCAGCGACAACTCGCTCTACGAAGGACTTGCGCTGAACGCTCAGCAGCTCAAGGACCTCGAGGTGCTTCTCAAGTACGCAATCAGTTGCGCCTTGCCGGCGGGCGATTCGGTGGCGATCGAGTTTCCTTCCGGCACGAAGACTTTCGACGGTGCGCTCGGACTTGCGCCCGGCTGGAAGACGGGTGCCCTCGACCTCGCGGGTCAGAAGGCCGTCTCGGCCTGCCTCGGCGCCCGCACGAATGCGCTGGGTCAGACGGTGCGCATCTCACTTCGGAGCGCGAACTACGCGAGCCTGACCGTGACACCGCTCGAACGCGCCAATTTCAAGACCCACGAAGGCGCGTTCTGGGGCAACGTGTTCGGGACGAATCCAGAGCTTCACGCGTGCAAGGTCGAAGGTGGTGGGCCGGCCGGTCGTCTTTGCACGGACGGCAGCTGCGGATTCACGCCGGATCCTCTGCCCTCGTGTGATGCGCCTGCGCTGGGCGGTTGTGATGCCAAAGATGCGGACGGAAACTGGACGCACTGCGGGCCGAACGACGAGTCCGAAGTGCTCAACACGTTTCTCATGACGGAAACGATGCGCTCAACGAGCTTCAACCACACCTGCCAGACAGCAGGGAATGAAGTCTGGTGCTGGGGGAATGGCGCCAGCGGCAAGCTTGGCGATGGCACCACGATGAGCCGCACCTTCGCGGCGCCCGTGTCCGGCTTGCCGAACCCAGATCTGGCCGAGAATCTTCCGGTGGAAGTTGCTCTGGGTCCGGATACGAGCTGCGCCCGCCTTCGTGGCGGCACCCTTTGGTGCTGGGGTGGAAACTTGTACGGACAGATCGGCGACGGCACGACGTGGTCGCGCGTGACGCCGGTGCAGGTTGCCGATCTCGGGAACGCGGTCGCCGACGTAAGCATGGGATTCGAGAACACGTGCGCACTCAAAATGGATGGAACGGTATGGTGCTGGGGGAGCGGCTTCGTCGGTGATGGGATCCAACACGGTGGTCTTGTCGGGCATCCGGTCCAGGCCGGTGCTTTGGCGTTGGGCCATGAGGCGGTGCAGGTTTCTTCAGGCTGGGCACATACCTGCGCGCTCAAGATGGATCAGACGGTCTGGTGTTGGGGAAGCAATCAGTCGTTTCAGCTCGGGTTGAGTGGGACATCGGTCGAGTACGCGCCGGTTCGCCTCACGCATCCAGATTTGGACGGGAAGGTCGTCCGCCTCTACACCGGGAGCTACCACGCCTGCGCGCTGCTCGAGGATCAATCGGTATGGTGCTGGGGCGAGAACTACGACGGTCAATGTGGTGCACCGAGCGTGTACGGCACGACGCCTGTCGAGGTGACCGCTGTCGGTCACGAGGTCGTTGATGTCGCGACCGGCAACTATCACACCTGTGCGCTCAAGGAGGACGGATCGGTGTGGTGCTGGGGCTGGAACGGCCGTGGTCAGCTCGGTACCGGGAACACGCAGTCGTCGGTCGCACCTGTGCAAATGCAGCTTCCGGGGGCCGCGCTCGAGATCGAGGCGGGTCTGATGAGCACTTACGCGACGCTCGAGGATGGAAGCGTTTGGGCGACTGGCAGCAACGACTGGGGTGAGCTCGGCGTGGGTGCGGTGGGTGAGCAGCTCGTCCCAGCCCTCGTGACCGAGACCGTCGGATCGGCGGATGCGGGTGCTGGCGGCTTGGATGCGGGCACCGCCGGCTTGGATGCGGGCACTGGCGGCTTGGATGCGGGCACTGGCGGCTTGGATGCGGGCACCGGCGGTTTGGATGCGGGCACCGGCGGTTTGGATGCGGGCACCGGCGGCTCGGACGCCGGGTCGGACGTGGACGCAGGCGCGGGCAGCGCGGACGCGGGTGGTTCGAGCTGCGGACCGCCTGAATGCGCACTCCTGACGAACCCGGGTTTCGAGGCGGACTTGACCGGCTGGGCCGCTTCCGATGGTCTGAGCGCGTCCTACGGAACGAAGTCCTGTCGGACGGGTTCGGGGTGCGCCACGTTGTCCAACCGAAGCGAGGTGTCGCTTGCGAGTACGGTCGGGGTCGTCGGCCAAGGTGACTACGCCGCTTCGATCTGGGTGAAAAGCGCGAACAAGCGCGGATCGGTGACGGCCTATCTCGAGATCGAGGAGCGAACGGGTCGTGGCGACCTCGTCGGCATCACGAGCGGCACCCAGCTCAGCGCCAGCCAAGGCTATGTGGAGCTTTCGGTCAGTCGCGCCGTGTCCTCACCCACCAACGTCGTCTACATCCGAGTGGTCAAGACCTCCGGATCTTCGATGCTGATCGACGACGCCGAGCTCCTTCGCTAAGCCTCTTCGCTAAGCTCCTTCGCCAAGCCCCTTCACCAAACGCAGATTCGAGCGCTCGCTTCCTGTTTGTGGCCGTCCTCGATTGACACGGGGCCTCGGCATGGCCCACGTGAGCCTTGTGCAGGGCATGAGGCAGTGGCTCGGGATGGCCTTCGGGGCCCTCAGCTGCGCATGCGTTTCGGTGTCGCCCTCGTCAGCCTCGTCGCGCGGCCTCGTCTCAGATCGATCCACGAAGACGACCGAAGCCGAGGCGAGCGCCGTGGATTCGCCGCCGACGGCTCCATCCGATCTTCAGCGCCGCTCGGAGGGCTGGAGATCCAACGTCGACCTTGCGCTCGAGGCAAGTGGGCTTTCGGAAGGTCCGCCGCTCGAGACAGCGCGCCGGCGGCTCGAGTCGGTTGTGGCTTCCGTGGTTGACCGCGTGCGACGCAGTGCGCCGAGCACGGGCGAGAGTGACGATGCGTACCAGGTGGGGCGGCGTCTGCTCGCGGCGCTCCATGAGGAAGGTGGGCCTCTTCGGGTGTATGACGCGCGTGCAACCACGCTGGCCGAGATTCTGGACGGCGGTCGGTTCAACTGCGTGTCGGCGTCCGTCTTGTTCAACTTGGTGGCTCGTCGTCTTGACCTGAACGTCGGTGCAGAGCTTCTCCCGACCCATGCCCGAAGCCTGCTGTTCTTGCCGCCGACGTCTGACTCGCGGCGAAGGACTGTGGTCGTCGAGACGACCTCCCCGCTCGGCTTCGATCCGGATGAAAGACAACTCTTCATGATTCTCGAGGGCGTCGCCGTCCCTGCGGCGTTGGCGAGAGTTGAAGCGCCAGAGGGTGGTGCGGGGGCGGGGGACCCGAAAGAATCGGGACTCGAGCGGCGCACGATGATCACCTCGGGAGGCGTGCGCGTGAAGACGCGTGTCTTGATCGGAACCATCTACATAAATCGGGCTTCGATCGCGCAGGAGGCGGGGGATCTCGCGCTTGCCGAGCGCCTTTTTGCGCGGAGCGAGACTTTCGCGAAAGCGGGTGCGATGCAGCAGGTTCTGAGGGACCAGCGCGCTGTGCTCCTCTCTCAGCTCGCCGCCGACGATGTTCTCTCGGGGGCGCCGGCACGTATCGAGCGCGCGTTGGCCACGTTGATCGATGCCGCAGCTCTCGCGCCAAAGGCGCCGCGAATCCTGAGAGCTGTCCATCAGAACCTCCGCGCGGCCGCCGAGCGTTGCATCGCCTCGGCCGCCGATCGTGGTGATGAGCGCGCCCTGGACCATGTTCTCAAGAAGGTCTTGGCGGTGGGGATGCCGACCGAGGTGGCCGCGGCCCTGAGGGCCTTTGCGGCGTCCGAGACCGCTCGGCTTCTTGCCGCGAGACAGGACTATGAGGGTGCGCTTCGTGTCGTTGAGATCGGGCTCCAAGAACGCCTTTCCCAAGGCGACGAACCGCTTCGGGGGACGCTGAGGCGCAATCAAGTGGCGATCCTGCGACTGATGGCCACGGGATTCGCGCGTCATGGCGCGTTTGCTGCCGCTTGGCACCACCTGCGGCTGATCGACGACATTTCGGGCCTGTCCAAAGAGACACGCGAGGTCGTCGATGAAGATCGCCGCCGCATCGTCCATGTGGCGGCCGAACGGCTTATCGAGTCGAACGACCTCGAGCATGCCGCTGAGGTCTATCGAACCGGGCTTCGTCGATTTCCCAAGGTTGAGGTGTATCGACACAATTTGATCGCCGTCCTCGAACGGCTGGCGGCGCCGATCGTCAGTGGCCCGGGATGTCTCGAGGCCGCACCGATCCTCGATGAAATTCGTGCGCTCGACCGGCACAACACTTTCCCCACGCGGTCCCAGGTACACTGTCTCTTGGCAAGAGCTGAAGAGCGCCTGAGAGCCAAGGATTTCGACGAAGCGGTCGCCTTGGTCGAGCGCGCACGAGAGCGCGCGCCCCATGACGGTATCGTTTTGAAGAACTTGGCGGTCGTTCTTTTGAGGACGGCGCGCATGCTTCCTCGGCCGCGCGGATGCAAACGGGCTCGAATGCTCCTGCGCCAGGCGCGTCTGCTCAAGGTTGAAGAGGTTCCCAAGGAGGCGTTCATCGAGGCCACTTTTGGGTGTCCTTGACGTGATGGTCATACGGCCTGGCCCCGTGCTAACCTTGGTCCATCGTGGCGGAGTCCGGGCAGCGACCAGTTGCACGAAGCGGTTCCATGGTGGACCTGCTCGATGACGATGTGTCGAGCTATTCGCTGGCGGACTGGCGCCGCCGGAACGTTTGCCTCTATCAGCGACTCTCCGCCCTCGGGTTGATCGACGTCGGTGTCGTTTCGGTCGACGCGTTTCGAGCCTTGAACGATGCCCTGATCGCTTTTCGGGTCGGTGCGGCCACCGACCCGCAGAACGCGGGCCACGTTCGCGCGCAAAATGAGAATGTGATCCACTACGCGATCGCGGGACGTGTGCCGGCGCATGTGCTGACCATCAGTTTCGTGGCGGGCTGCTTTCATGACCTCAACAAGGCGATGGGTGAGCCACTGCGCGACGACGCTTTCGCCGTGCGTGATGCCGATGGGCGCGTCGTGCCGGTGATGACGACGATGGCCAGGATCGTGGGCCTCAATCATCTCGGTGACCGCACGCGCCGAACGATTGCCAATCTTACGCGAGGCCGAGGTGCGGTCGTTGACCCCAGCGTTGGGCTGGAGATCGACCGTTGCATCGTTCACCATGGCCTTGGCTCGAGCCGGTTCATCCGCGACCTCGTCGAAGGCCGCAACGCCTGGTGGGGGGCGGAATTCGTCGACGCGCGTTCAGGAAAGAAGAAGCTCGTTCATCCCGAGCCGCCCGAGCTCACGCTGGCTTCGTTGATCCACGACCTTGCTGACTCGACGCAGCAGATGCAGGGCGGAGCGACCTGGCTCATGAAGTATCCGTCCGGGTTCTGGCGCGCTTCCGGGCGTTCCTATCTCGAAATGCTGACCAGCCCTTGGGTCCAGGACCAGGACATCCCGATGAGCCTCAGGAGCCAGATCGACGTCGAGTCCGAGACCTGCTTGGCGATGATCGACCGGGCTTCTCAAGAGCGGGTCGTCGATGACGCTCTGGCGGAAACCTTGCGGGCGGCCGTAGGCGCCGCCACCCGGACATCGCGGCAGTGGGTCGATGATTCCGAGGCGAGCCTCGCGCAGGCAGACGGTGCGAGCGTCTTTCACGACGTGGCGCGTGATCTCGGCGTCTCGACCGAGGCGGCCTGTGCCATGCTGCGCGAAGCGCACCCGGGCACCCCTGATGGCGATGTCGTCGAGGAGGCGATCTGGGCCTCCGCGCGCCGAGTCGAGCGGGCGAGAGCTCGCGCGCTTGCCATTCAGATCGAGTCAAACACGGCGTGCGGTTCGCTCAGCTCGGATATCTGACATCGCGCATCGGATAGCCAGCGCCCGGCATCAGCCATCCCATCGGGCATCGGGCATCGGGCATCGGACATCGGACATCGGACATCGGACATCGGAGGTCTGACCGTTCGCTCGGCAGAAGTTTGCAGAAACGGTTGATCGATCGAGCGAACACAGGCACAAGCGTCCTTCCGTGAAGCTCCGCATCGTGGCGGTCGGCCGGGATCGAGGTGACGAACTCTGTCAGATCGCGGATCGCTACGTGACCCGCCTCAACAAGGTGCAGTCCGTCGAGGTTGTCGAGGTGAAAGAAGAGCCGGCTTCTCGCAACAAGCCGGTCGCGCAGGTGCGGAGGCTCGAGGCGGAGCGAATCCGCAAAGTGCTTACACGGGACGAGCGTGTGGTGGCGCTCGATGAGCGGGGCCGACAAATGACCTCCGAGTCCCTCGCCTCCACGCTCGGGACATGGAGAGATGATGGCGTTTCGATCGTGAGCTTTGTTATCGGCGGGCCGAACGGCCTCGACCCTGCGTTCGTCGAGTCAGCCTTCTTGGTTTGGTCCCTCTCGAAGCTCACCTTGCCGCATCGGCTCGCTCGCGTCGTGGTTGCCGAGCAGATCTACCGGGCTTGGACGATCTTGAGGAAAGAGCCGTACCACAAATGACGCTGCGAACCTTGAGTTGGCTCAAAGAGGGGTTGATCTCCGCGCTGTTCCCGCCGTCCTGTGCGGCGTGCGGTGCGCTGGATTCGGAGCCCTTCTGTGCGATCTGCGCGCAACAGAATGAATGGGCACCGCGGTTCTCTTTGCCCGAAGTCGAGCAGGTCTGGGCGGCATTTCGGTACGAGGGTCCGGTGCGGGAGGCGATCCATGCTTTGAAGTATGGCGCCCGCCCGGAACTTGGACTTCGGCTTGGGCGCGCGATGGCGCGCCGGCTCCCGTTCGTTGGCGAGGTCATCGTCCCTGTCCCGATCGCCGGGCATGCGCTTGGGGCGCGAGGCTACAACCAGGCCCGCGAGCTCGCGCGCGGCTTGTGCGGATGTGTACGGCCTCGCGCGCTGATGCGACGAAACCGGCACCAAGAGCAGGTTGGCCTCGACCGCGAGGCTCGGCGACGAAACATTGCAGGCGCCTTCGCGGCGGGCCCGGCCGCCGCGTCGGTGCGAGGGCTCGATGTCCTCCTCGTGGATGACGTCATTACGACCGGGGCGACCATCGAAGCCTGTACACGTGTTCTCAAGGAGGCGGGCGCGAAGGGCGTCCGCGCCGCGGCACTTGCGTACACGGTGAGTGGGTTCTGATTGAAGAATGGGGTGCCTATCGGCCGATCGAGCGCGTCTTCGGTGCGGACGGCGCTGCGAGCTGGGCCGGAACACGGCCATGCACGTGACCATGAGACGCTCACGACCGTGCCCTGATAGTGCGCATCGCGCGGACATGGTGCGCACATCAAGCGCGTGCGCTCGATGTGCGGTGCCCGCCTTGTTCGTCGACCAACTTCGTGAACGCTCGAGGTCGAGCTTCGTCATGCGCATGCTTCGCTGTGAGTCGAGCTCATGGACGACATCAAGGATGACAACAAGTGGTTCGCATTGTTGACATCGGTGCTGGGCCTCCGTACATTTCGATCGACTTCGCTTCAGGCGAGGCAAGAGAGGTTACGGATGGCAACACGTAAGAAGAAGACAACTCGTAAGAAAGCAACCAAGCGCAAGGCCGTGGCGAAGAAGGCGACCAAGCGCAAAGTGACCCGTCGCAAGATCGCGGCACCGATGATGGAAGGCGAGGCCGAGGCCGCGCCAATGAAGAAGACCCGCGGCAAGAAGAAGGCGGCGAAGAAGAAAGCAGCCAAGAAGAAGGTGGCGAAGAAAAAAGTCGCCAAGAAGGCTGGCAAGAAGAAAGTCGCCAAGAAGAAGGCAGCGAAGAAGAAAGTTGCCAAGAAGAAGGCCGCGCGGAAGCCCAAAGCGGCGCCGGTGACGATGTAAGCTCGAGCAGGATGCTCAAGTGGTCGACGGCCCGCCCTCCTTCGAGGCGCGGGCCGTTTGCTTTTTGGGTTCGTATGTTTCGTATCGTTTCTTCAGGTCTCCTTTCGTTTCCCGGCTGAGCGGCTTTGTTTTCGTCATTTCTTTCATGACGCTCGATGCAAAGACCTTGGCCGAGGTGATCCGGGAGCTCCGCCCGCTGGTGGGCGGGCGCATCCAACGGATCGATCTGATGGCTGAGCGCGAAGTCGTCCTGGAGGTACGGATCCCTGGGCGAACGGTGCGCCTGTTGGCGAGCGCTGAACCGGGTGTTGGGCGCGTTCACGTGATCCCGCAGCGTGGGGTCCGGCAAGCGCCGGCGGGACCTCTCCAAGGAGTCTTGCGTCAACGACTCGTGGGCAAGGTGCTGACGGCCTTGTCCGCGGATGGGCGCACCGTCGTCGTCGCGGTCCCGGACATGCACCTTCGGATTCGCCTCGATGGCGGCCGAGACGCATTCCGATTGCTCCCGGGCGACTCTGAAGGTGGTCGCTCGCACGAAGGCGACGGAGGCCCGGCCGACGCCGAGTTGAATTTCCCAGTCTCGGAGGCGATCGCACGACTTTATGAGGCTCGCCGCCCGATCTCGGGCCAGTTGTTGCTCCGCCAGGAGATGGACAACCAACTTCGACGTCGAAAGAAGAAGCTCGAGCGCCTCTTTGAGAATCTGAAGCAGGACCGAACCCGACTGACCGAAATGTCTGAGCGCGCCCGCGAGGCTGAGCTGCTCAAGCCCCTGTTGTCTGCGATCAAGCGGGGTCAGGCGTTCGTCGATGCCCTTGACTATGTCACGGGCGAGTCCGTGCGCGTGGTCCTCGATCCTTCGCTGTCAGCCAAGGACAACATGTTGCGCCTGTTCGACCGTGCAAAGAAGGGCGACCGGGGGCGGCCGCGGGTGGAGGCACGGCTCGAAGAGACACGCCTCGAGATCGACGCGCTCGAGAGGGCACTCGAGGCGCTTTTCGCGATCGACCTGGGTGAGCTCGCGGACTTTGCCGCGCGGATACGACCTGCGCTTCTGAGAGGGGATGGCGTTGCTCCCCATACAGTAGAAGGCCCCCTGGGCGCGGACGGTCGCCGACCGTCGCGCGATCGGCTGAAGGATGCAGGTCGAGGACCCCGCGCAAGGGAAGGAATCGATCGCTGGGCTCGCCGTTTCGTGGCAAAGGACGGCAGTGAGATCCTGGTGGGAAGAGGGGCCAAGGAGAACGACCGCCTGACGCTGTCCGTCGCCCGCGGAAACGACCTCTGGTTGCATGCGCGAGGCACAACGGGCGCGCACGTGGTCCTTCGACGTCGGTCGGCTTCTTCGCAGGCGAACGCCGCGGGTGGGTCGAATGTGACGGGATCGTTGGACGCGTCGAGTGCGTCGAATGCGTCAAGTTCTCAGAATGATGCGCTTCTGGATGCCGCGAACCTCGCGGTACACTACTCGGGCTTGAAGACCGATTCGAAAGCCGAGGTGACCGTGACCGAAGCCAGAAATGTTCGGAAGAACAAAGGCGATCCTCCGGGGCGCGTTCAGGTCGCCCGAAGTCGCACGCTGCTCATTTCGCCAGACTCCGAACGGATCGATCGGCTCTTTGGGCGAGGACGCTAGCGCCGATGCCGGAGATATTCGCTTTCGTTCGTGAGAACCATGGTCTTTGGAGTCTCGTGGCCGTCTTCGTCGCGGCCCTCCTCGAATATCTGATCCCACCGCTTCCGGCGGACTCGGTCGTCCTTGCTTCCTCGGTCCTCATCGTAGCCGGAGTGTACCCCTTCGGGGTGGTCTACCTGGTCGCCGTCGCCGGTGGTGCGACCGGCGCATTCATCCATTTCGTCCTCGGCCGTGGTCTTTCACGGCACTCGGGCAGCCGGGTCGGGGTTTGGTTTGCACGTCGTGTCGCAAATCAAGGACTCTTCGAGCGTTTCATGACGGCATTTCGCCGTCACGGGATGTGGGTGATGGCGCTCAACCGCGCGATGCCCGGGATACGGGGCATCTGTTTCGTTGCTGCGGGGATGGTTGGGCTACCAGCCCTTCGAACCATGGCTTTTGGTTTGGTCTCCAACCTCGCGTGGACGTTCCTCATTCTCATGGCAGGGGTCTCGGTGGGTGGCCAATGGTCGAAGATAGAGCCCACTTTCGGCGTCTATCGCCACGTCATCTATGTGGTTGTTGCCTGCGTCCTATTGTCTTATCTCATCCTGCGCGTCGTTCGTGCTCGTCGCCGCCGCCGTGGGCCCCGGAGCGAGGCGGCCAACGCCTCATAGGTCAGGAGACTTCATCATGACGCATTGTTTCATCAGCCGCCCTCGGAGTCGGAAGCCCCTTTCATTCCTTGTGCTCTGGATCCTCGCCGTCGGGGCGCCCGGCTCGACGTGGGCCAAGGGCGAAGCCGCGGCCGCGGCCACCGCGCCCCACGAGGCTGGGACCAAGACCAAGACCAAGACCAAGACCAAGACGAAGATCAGGACCGAAGCCGAGGCCAAGACCCCGACTTCGATCGAGACGAAGGCGCAGTGGTTCGACTTCATGTTCCACGGGAGCAAGGTGGGTTTTGTCTTCTCCCTCGATGAGCCCTCGACGATCGAAGGCAAGGACGTCGTTCATGCCCACCGATGGTCGGTGATCACGGTGCGCCGCCAGGATGATGTCATTCGGATGGAATCTACGACCGATACCTGGTTCATGCCCGACGGGACGCCGCTTCGATTCAAGAACCGGCGGCGCGAAGGGGGCGAGACGCGAACGACCGAAGGCTACCGCGACGGTGAGATGTTCGTGCTCCGGCGCGACATCGGTGGGAGTGTGTCCGAAGAGCGGGTGAAGCTAGAGCCTTCGACCTACCTGGCTTCGAGCCTCGAGGTCTTGTTCAGCCAAGATTTGAAGCTCAAGAAATCGCTTCGTGGGCGTGCCATTCTCGAAGACGAGAGCCAGCTCGTCGACTTCACGATGTCGGTCGATGCGAAAGAAGAGCGCGATGGTCGTTCCGTCTTTGTTGTGTCGGGAGATCTAGCCGGTCTCACGAGCAAGAGCTGGGTCGAACCGACGGGCGAGACCTTGGAGGTCGAGCTTCCTGCGCTCGGGGCGCGTTTCGTGCGTACGACGAAGGAGAAGGCGATGCAGGTCGAGAAGCCGGTCGACATCTTCAGCTCGGCGATGTTCGCGATCCCAGAACCGATTCCCCGCGGAAGTGAGCTCGATGCGCTCGTCGTGCGCCTACGAAGCAAGAACGGAGCGATGCCAACGTACATTGCCGACCATCGCCAGAAGGCGCGACGTATCTCGAAAGACGAGGTCGAGATCGAGATCCGCGTCGATGCACCGCCGCTCCGTGCGGTTCGTCTTCCGATTCGGGGCGCTGTCGCGAAGCAGTTTCTGAAGGAGACGCCCTACGAAAGCCTCAAGGACGAGCGTCTCGTTGCGGCCAAGGACAAAGCGTTGAACGGTACGGACGATGCTTGGACCGCTGCGCGCCGCATCAACAGCTTCGTCTATGGACACATCCGGAACAAGTCGCTGGCTCGCGCCTTTGCGAGCGCGGTCGAGGCGTATGAGTCGCGCGAAGGCGACTGCACTGAGCATGCGGTGTTGTTCTCGGCGCTTGCAAAGATTGCTGGAATCCCGACTCGCCTTGCCACCGGACTTGTGTACGTGGGCGGCGAAGAGAATCTTTTTGGGTATCACGAATGGGTCGAGGTCTGGATCGATCAACGCTGGATCGCGATGGACCCCACGTTCGGTCAAGACTTGGCGGATCCGACGCACATCAAGTTCGCCGAAGGGCAGTCTGATTCGGAAGGCCTACGCCAAGCGGGTACGGTCGCGGCTTCGCTGATCGGAAATCTCGAGCTCTCGGTGGTGCGCACCGTGCCGGCCAAGGATCGCTAACCGGCCATTTCCACCGGGTGGTGCCGCCAACGATCCCGCATGTGGCCACACCCCTCCCGGAGACTCGGAGACACGGAGTCACGATGCGCGATCGTTATTCGTGATGGTGTGATGGAGTAGGCTCTTCTTCGTTCTTGTCGTCGGATGTTTGCATGGCTGCACATGCGTCCATGAGATCCCCGAGTTTCTCTCGAGCCACCTCGAGTCGTGCGACCAAAGATTCGGTGTGTTCGAGCGTTCGGACCAGGACCGACGGCACAGAGGAGGGCGGGCGTCGCTCACGATCGGTGGGCGTATCTTCGGCGGCCGGCGTCTCCGATATCTTTTGTGCTTGTTCGTTGAGGAGCTGAATCTCGGCAATTCTGAGCTCGATCCGCGCGATGAGCTCTTCGAGGCCATTTGAGGTCGTACGCCGGAATTCCTCGGCGCGACGTTCTTCGCGGCTGAAGATTCTCCGAGCGGTGTCTGTCAGTTCCGTTACGCTCTTGGTTGCGACATCGCGCAGATTCAAGGCGCTCTTGCGGATCTCGTCGACGCGGTGCTCGGCGGTGTCTTTGATCTCGGCGACCGGCGTCTTCAGCGACCGTTCGAAGAACTCGTGCAACGTGGCGCCGCCGGTTTGGATGAGGTTGCGCAGCATCCCGAGCGGCATGCGATTTTCGCGCTTTTCTTCTTCGTAGATGATCTGCGTGAGCGTGACCGAAGTGAGATCTTCCTTCGACTCGTTGTCGATGATCTGGACCTCGTCGCCCGCTTTGATCATCGTCGAGATTTCGTCGAGGGTGACGTACTTGCTCTGCTCGGTGTCGTACAGCTTTCGATTGGAGTACCGCTTGATGACTCTCGTTCCGCCATTTCCGCCTTCGACGGCGTCTGGCGCCTGCTTCTCGTTGGTCACCACGCCCTGCATCCTCCTCGAACCCCTTCTATTTCTAGGAAATCCCTGCGAACCCTACCAGTTCGCGCCGTCCGTGTCGTCTTCGATGTCGCACCTTTCGTGCAGATCTCCCCACTCTCGCCCAGAAGGCGTCGGGGCGATCGGGCATCGATTCCGAAATCTTGCTAGCATCGGACCCGAGACAGAAGCTCAGAGGCGAAAGCTCGGCGAGAGAAGAATCTTAGGCGCTCAATGATCGTGCAGTGCGAGAAGTGTCGGACCAAGTTCCGAATCCCCGACGAGAAGGTGACCGAGAAGGGGGTCAAGGTTCGATGCAGTCGATGCGCGCATGTATTTCTCGCCGCCCGCACGCCTTCTGGCGAGACGAATATGCACGCCGGCGCACCGGGCGGTTCGGTGCCGCCTTTCGCATCGCACGCGAATGCGCTGCAGACGGCTCAGTCGCTCCAGCCTATTCCATCGCCGTCTTCGCCGCCTCGGACCGATCCATTCAGTGACCCCTTCTCCGCGCCGACCGATCCCGCGTTCAGCCGTGCACAACCGCAGCCAAACTTTCGCGCGGACGCGGCGCTCGGAGGTGCTCTTGCGCGCGACTTGATTCCCGGGCCATTGCCCGCCGACTTCCAGCTTGGTGGGGGCACGCCGCTGCCTTCGTTGTTCGGAGGCCCCGGGTCGCTTGTTGGTACCGGCACGCCGCTGCCGCCATCGATGGGCATCGGCGGCTCCGGTCCCGATGGCTCGAGTGGCACGCCGCTTCCGTCGGTCTTCGGTGGACGTTCGCATGTTGCCGGCGGAACGCCGCTCCCGTCGGTCTTCGGTGGACGCTCGCATGTCGCCGGCGGGACGCCTTTGCCCGCCATTTTCGGTGGCCAAAGTACCGAGGCTCAGGCTCAGGCTCAGGCTCAGGCTCAGGCTCATGCTCGGGCGCAAGCTGAAGCTGGAGCTCAGGCTTCAGCGCAAGCTTGGTCGCAGGCTCCCGCGGGGGAGGGAGGCCTCCGTTCGTCGTCCTTCGGGTTCGACTTCGCAAGCCTTTCGACCGAGCGATCGTTCGAGAGTGTTGGCCGGGGCGACCGAGATCACGTGGCCCCGGGCGATGAACTTGCCCACGATCCTTTCGATGGGCTCGATGGGCTCGATGGGCTGGTGTCGGCCGCGAGCGAGGGCACCTCGACCGCGCCGACCCGAGGCGCCCGCGCCGGTGCCGCCAGCCTTCCTTCGTTCCCGCTTGGACAATCCAGGATGGCGCCCGGCGCAAGTCGGCCACCTCCATGGGCGTCTTCGGCGTCGGTGCCACCCTTTGAGGTTGCGGTGGTCCCTTCGTCGCCTTCGTCGGCTTCGTCCGCTTTGCCCTCTTCGCCCTCTGGTTCACCGGCGACTCCGCCCGCCGCGTCCGCGAGCCCTTCGTCATCGACGGCCCTTGGAGGATCGGCAGCCGCCGTGTCGCCGGCCGCGAATGGCGGCGGCGCGCCGGGGCACGACGCGTTCTCGGCGCGTGACGAAGACGAGGAGTCTGGACGTTTCGGCGGTTTCGATTCGACCGATCTCTCTCCACCCGTCGACGCGTCCTCAGACGCGTCCACGCTCGGCCCCGGCTCGTCGCGTGGACGCGGGTTCGAGAACGATCCATTCAATGGAGTTCAGGCGGGAAGTGACGCGCTTGATGGTGCATTCGGTTTCGGTTCGAATGCGGACTTTGGTGGGCACGCCAAGGGGCCTTCGCCGGGTATCTCGGGCGATCTGCCAGGACTCCTCCAGCCCTCCGATCTTGGGGACGATCCCTTTGCAATGCTCAGCACCGCGCCGGCTGCCGATGGGCGCGCCTCATCCTCCGAAGCGTCGGCTCGCCCCGTACCGGCACCGACTGGGCCACCCGGGCCACCCGGGCCTTCGTCATCGCCGAGCGATCGCGAGCCGCCCGGCGTGAATCTCTTCTCGATCGATGTCCCATCGTTTGCAGAAGAGCAGCCTCTCGAGTCGAGGTCGTTCTCGGAGGCTCGCCGATCCTCGAGTGCGCGCGCCTCCCGTCGGCCCGGCACATCCTCGAGCCCAAGCCGCGAGCTTCGACCGATCCTTCGAGATGCCCGCGTCCGGACCTGGCCAACGTGGGTTGGCGGTCTCGCTGGTTTGGCGGCCGCCATTGCCCTCTTGCCCGGCGTGCCCGAGCTCCTGGGGCTCAGCGGACGAACGACGGCCCTGTTTTCAGGGCCCACGCTTCGGCTGCCCGACGGGCTTCCGAGTATCCGGGCGCGCGGGGTTCGCGTGACGAGCTATCCTAATCTCGCGGGCGAAGACCTCCTGGTGGTCACGGGGGAGGCCGAAAACACCAGTGAGCTGAGGCTCGCCGGGATTCAGGCCGTCGCACTGGTCCTCGATGGCGACCGCGTGATCGAGCAGCGTCCATCGTGGGTTGGGGTACGCCTCCCGATGGATGTTCTTGCATCCATTCGGACGGCCCAGGACGTCGACAATGCGTTCGAGTCGGCCTCCAAGGGCTGGGCCTCAAAGAGCCAGATGTCGACGCTCGAACCCGGTGGTCGTCTCGCCTTCATGGTCGTCTTTCCAAGCCTTCCCGAGGACGTTGACACGCGACGATATCAGGTAGAGTTCCTAAAGGGCGACGAACGGGGCCACGCCGAGACGAGCCCGGCGGCTACGGCGGAAGCTGCGACCGAACCGGAAGCTGAGCCTAAGCCCAAACTGAAACTGAAGCCGAAGCTCAGATCGACGCCGAAAAAGTAGCGGCACGAGAGGAGCCGGGATTCTGTTCGTGAGTCCCTGATGGGCGGCCGCTGGCCTTGGTTCCGCGTGTGGCGGGGTCGAGCGAGATCGGGACAAAAACATGGGGTGTCATCACTACGAAGTTCTCACCGTCATCATCGTCGTCATGTTGGTGATGGGTGTGAATCGACTGCCTCAGATTGGCGACTCGTTGGGCCGAGCGATCAGGAACTTCAAACGCGGCGTCCAAGGTGAGAACGAAATCGACGTGACGCCACCGAAGAAGCGCGTCGAATCGGGCGCGCGCTCGGCCCCCGCGGCCGACCGAACGCGCGACGAGACGGACGATGCCGACCGCCGCGATTAGCCCGTAGAACCGCCGCGATTGGGCCGTAGACCGCCGCGATTGGGCCGTGGAACCGACGCGATTGGGCCGTGGAACCGACGCGATTGGGCCGTGGAACCGACGCGATTGGGCCGTAGGACCGCCGCGATTGGGCCGTGGAACCGGCGCGGCTAGAAGTCGAGCCCAAGCTTCGTGGTGAGCGCACCGACGGGGCCGAACGTGCGATCTTCGCTGAAGGCCTGAATTTCGCCCTGGATTGAGATGTTGAGCATCGCGTAGAGCGTGCGCAGCCCCAGCGTGAGCTTGTGGTTCAGCGAGGTTCCGGGGCGTACCGACCGGAAGATGAAGTTCTTGTCGGGATCGTTCTCGGTCGTTGGCGTCGGATCGATCACTCGGCTGTTGGCGGCGATGAAGAGGAACGACCAGCTCGCATAGGGCGCGAGGTTGAGTACGCCGAGAACGCCGAAGCTCTTCGAAAGAACGACGTCGACGCCGGCGGTTGTCAGCCGCATGTCACGGTTGCCAACCATCTGATTGACCGAGCCGCGAACGGCCAGGTCTGGGATGTATCGGTAGCCTTCTTGGAGTGCCCAGCGCACGTCCAGGCCTGGTGCGAGGAGTTGGCTGTCCACCAGCCACATCACGTTTGCACCGATCTCGAAGGAGAAGGGGAGGCCCTTGCGTACGTCGAGCTGAAGCGTTTGGAGCAGCTTTGCGCCACGTCCGGTGCGTTGCCCGCGCTCGGTCACTTGCCAGAACGCTTTGTCGCCCGAGACGAACGTTCCGCTCCAAATGGCGCCCACCGAGAAGCCGGCGTGACCGAGCGTCTCGGCAGGGCTCATCAGCTTGGGCGAGAAGACGTAGCCGAGCTGGGTGACGAGCGAACGCCACTCGCCATCGAGTGGTTCGAAGCGTCCGTCCGCGGTGCTCTGAAAAAGGAGTCCCGCGTTGTCGCTTCCGGTGGCGTTCAGACGGAAATCATTGTCTCCGGCTCGCGCGACGGTTGCGGCGCCGAGCGCGAACCACGCGACTGCGGTCATGAGGGCGGCCCGCGATCGACGATGACGGCAAGTGGTCAACGCGTAGGATGGACGTCGTCGGTACCTCGCCATCGGGACTCTGGGATCGCCCTTCCTTCGCACGCTGTCAAGAATCCTGCACCGTTGCTTCCGGGGATGAAAAAGGCGACTTTGGACCGCGATGAAAGTGCTCGTGACTGGCGCTGCTGGATTTATCGGCTCTCACGTCGCGGAGGCCCTCCTTCACAGGGGCGACGAGGTCGTAGGCGTTGACAACTTCAATGCCTTTTACGACCCGGCCATCAAGGAAGCGAACATCGATGAGGTTCGAGCTTCGGCTCGGGCGTGGGGGCGGGCGGAGGCGTTTCGTTTGGTTCGGGCCGACATCGTCCATGACGACCTTTCGTCGCTGTTCACGCCCGAGAACTGCCCTGATGTCGTTTGCCATCTCGCGGCCTGGGCGGGCGTCCGTCCCTCGATCGTGAACCCGCTCATCTACCAGTCCGTCAATGTCGAGGGCACATTGAAGCTCCTCGAGCTTGCTCGCCACCATGGGGTCAAGCCCTTCGTGTTTGCGTCGAGCTCTTCGGTCTATGGGGCGCGGCGGGAGGTCCCGTTTCGGGAGGATGATCGCGTCGACGACCCGATCAGCCCTTACGCGGCGACGAAGAAGGCGGGGGAGCTGATCGGCTATACTTATCATCATCTCCACGGGCTTCGTTTCTTTGGGCTTCGGTTCTTCACGGTGTACGGCCCCCGCCAGCGGCCGGAGATGGCCATCCACCTGTTTGCGCGTGCGATCTTGGATGGGAAGCCGATCCGGATGCATGGCGACGGAGAATCGAGTCGCGATTACACGTACATCGACGATTGTGTTCAGGGCGTCGTGGCCGCGATCGATCGCTCGACACGCGTCGAGGACAAGGATGGCTACCGAATTTACAACTTGGGCTGTTCGGATACGACGTCGCTCCGCGGATTGGTGTCCACCATCGAGGCTGCGCTGGGCAAAAAGGCGCAAATCGAACATGCACCCGACCAGCCCGGTGATGTGCCTTTGACCTTCGCCGACATCCGGCGAGCGCGAGCCGAGCTCGGTTACGACCCGAAGACGCCGATCCCGGACGGCGTGCCGAAGTTCGTAGAGTGGCTCAAGAAGCGCCGTGGCGAGTCGAACTGAAGCCGACGGATCACGCGATTCCGGCGAATCCGTGGGGCCTGGGCCGAACGCCTTCCTTCGGATCATTCCGCTCGGTGGTTGCGGGGAGATCGGGCTCAACGCCACGCTATTGGTGCTCGGAAGCCGCGGCCTTCTCATCGACTGCGGCATGCTCCTTGGGACACCGACGGAGCTCGGCATCGAACGGGTCGTTCCGGGCTTTGAGCCGATCTTCGAGGATGGACTTCGTCTCGATGGCGTCGTCCTTACGCACGGACACCAAGACCACGTCGGCGCGCTCCCGGCGCTGCTTGCGGAGCGCGACGTGCCCGTCTTCGGTACGCCGCTCACGATGGCGCTTGCCCGCGCACGTTTCGAGCCGCGCGATGGCGGTCGGGGTGGCGGTGGCGGTGCCGGTGGTGGCGTGGCGCCCGAGGCGAGGCGCCAGGCTCGTCTTCGATTCTTCGATGTCGCGTACAACCAGCCGACGCGCATTGGGCCGTTCACGGTCGAGTGGATTCGGGTCACCCATTCGGTACCCGAGTCCGCCGCGCTCCTTGTCCAGTGCTCGGCGGGGCGCGTGCTTCACAGCGGCGACTTCCGGATCGATCCCACACCGATCGACGGGCGAACGACGGATCTGGCGCGCCTGCGCGAGGTCGGTGACCTCGGGGTGGATCTGCTGCTGTCCGACTCGACGAACGCCGAGCGCGAGGGCCGCGGTCGTTCAGAGAGCGATGTGCGAACGGAGATCGAGCGTCTCGTGCTCGAGACCGAGGGACGCGTTGTCGTATCGTGCATCGCTTCTCATCTGCACCGCATGCAGTCGATTCTCGATGCAGCCCAGCGGGCGGGTCGGAGGGTCTGTCTCTTGGGGCGCGGCATGCGTGAGCTCTACGAGCTCGGCATCGAGCGCCATCACCTTCGTGTCGACAGCTCGCTCCTCATCGATGAGACGCGCGCGCCGATGCTTCGCCGCGGCGAACTGTTGGTGCTTGCCACCGGGGCTCAAGGTGAACGTCAGGGCGCGTTGACGCGCGTTGCGATGGCCAACGATGCGGGCTTTCGATGTCGGGCCGGCGATCGTTTGATCTTGAGTACGCGCGTGATCCCCGGAAATGAGCGGGCGGTTCGAAAGCTCGTCAACGAGTTCGTTCGACAAGGGGTCGATGTCGTTTCGGACAAGATGGCGATGGTCCATTGCTCTGGGCACGCGTGTGCCGAGGAAGAACGTGATCTCTTGATGCTCGTTCGCCCGCGTTACTTCGTCCCCGTGCACGGCGAACGCACCATGCTCGCGCGTCATGCCGAGATTGCGCGGAGCTCGGGCGTTGCCTCGGAGAACATCTTCGTTGTCGAGGATGGCGACAGCCTCGTGCTGACGCGCGGGACGCTCGTCCTGGGACCGCGCGTGCTCGTCTCGCGGCGTCCGATCGATGCCGCGGGGCGCGTCCTCGATTGGGGCGATGTGAACGCCCGAAGCCGCGTCGGGCGCGCGGGGCTCGTCGCATGTTCACTCGTGTTCGACGCCCAGACAGGGCTGCTCGCGCTGCCTCCCGCGCTGACCTTTCGAGGCGTCGCACCCTCGCCCCGGGTCGTGGCCGACACGGTTCGTCGCTTGCGCGAGGCGTTTGAGTCGCCGGTTGCGGGTCCGGCGGCGGCTCAGGCCATGGGCGTTGCGGCGCTGGCCTCGGCCGCTTCTGCTTCTGCTTCCGCTTCCGTTTCTGCGTCCGTTTCTGCGTCCGTGTCCGCGGTGCGCGAAGCGGTGGCGGAACGCACGCTCAAGAGCGCATTGAAACGCGAGCTCAAACCGATGCCGGAGCTGGTGATCCACGTCCTCGAGCTTGGGGTTGGACTCGGAGCTTAGGAGCGGCCGCTGATCGCGCCGCAGCTTGTGCCGAGGCCCTGATGCTTTCGAGGCAGACTCTGTAAAACGCCGAGCAGGCCGACCACTGGCTCTATGCGACGCACGCGAAGACGCTCAAACTACGACAGCAACGCATCTGCCGAAGATCGCGACGCCTTCGAGTTGTCATCACGCCGTGCGCGCGAAGCGGAGATTGGCGTCGACTCACGCCTCGTCGGCGAGCCGTCCCTAGTTTCAGGGCTAGCTCACAGGCGTCTTGCGCCTGCTCGAGTCCCGGCAAACCGACAAACAGATCGTCAGATGTCGAGTACTTTACAGACGCGTACTGGGTATGTATAGTGCGCGTCTTGTGGACGAACACGGCTTGCTCGATGCGCTCGAGGCGCTGGGAGATCTGCTCGAATCAAGAAATGAAAACGCAGACTTGGCTGTCATCGGCGGAGGCGCCCTGCTCCTAGCCGGGTTCATCGAACGGCCAACTCGGGATCTCGACGCTGTTGCACTGCATAGTGAGGGGCATCTCACTTCCGCGCATCCACTCCCTGAGTCTCTTCAACGGGCGGTTCACGACGTCGGCCGTGCCTACGGCCTTGCCCTCAATTGGTTAAATGGAGGCCCGACCGATCTGCTCCGCATGGGTCTACCTACTGGATTTCTCGAGCGTGCGACGAAGCTCCAGTTTAGCGCGCTCGTTGTTCGCGTTGCGGGCCGCTTGGATCAGATCCACTTCAAGCTCTACGCCGCGGTCGATCAGGGCCCTCGCTCGAAGCACATGCAAGATCTCAAACGCCTCGAGCCCACTGCGTCCGAACTGACGTCCGCGGCCGCTTGGTGTCAAACCCACGACCCCTCGGAAGGTTTCGCTGCAATGCTCAAGCAAACGCTCGAGGCGCTCGGAATAAGTCGCGATGGATAGTTTCTTTGAAGCAGCTCAGGCGTTTCTGTGGCGATGCTGGACGACATTGGGGGTCGCTGGTGTTTCGCGTCCGTTCGTTGACCTGCTCGTCGATCCCGAGGGCCTACTGGTGCTGACCGGCATAGCGCTGGACGACGCACGACTTTCGGCTGAGGTTGTCGATTGGTCTGCTCGCTGCTTTGGCTATGTTTCTGTCTCGCGCTTGAAGAATATCATGAGGTCCCTGACGCCCGCGGAGCGCGCGCGCGTCTATGAGCTTACCGCACAAGTGAATGCTGCTGCGCCGGCTAGATGGCCAACCGGAGAGGTAGAGGCGACGGACGTTGTCCGACTCTCAGGTAAGTCGCGTCTTCCGTCCCTGGCGTCGCCAGCGCTGGCTCATCTTCGCTACCGTGCGCTGTTTGGCACGACGTCTCGCGCCGAGATCCTTCTTTGTCTGCAACGTCAGCGCGGCGCGCGCACGGCCGCCGAGATTGCCCAAATTACGGCGTACGCCAAGCGGATTGTCGCGCGTACGCTTGAAGAGCTCACTCAAGGCGGTATCGTGGTCGCGACCCAAAACGGAAACCGTCTGAACTATGATGGGGCGTTTGATTGGATCTTCTGGGCGCGCGTTATCGGTGCTTGTGAAGCTACGCGAGCCGCAAAGGCAAGCGTTCGTCGCATTGAGCTCATTCGAGTTCTCAACGAGTTGGGCCAAGACGAAAGTCAGATTCTAGGCGACAGACAGCTCGCCGACGCTTTCATCAAAGCCGCACAACACCCATAGTCGACCGCTTGGAATAGCGTCCCTCGGCGACGCCATCGCCATTGTGCCGCTTCAGGATCGCGACCTTTTGAATCTCCTGGTAAAGGAGAGGGAGGAATCGAATGAACAAGAGAACGCGACAGAGTCGAAGCGCCCAGAAGACGGCAGAGATCCTTCGTGCTCACCCGGAACAGAAGCGGCTTGTCTCGGAAATCTGCGAGGAGGGTCAAGTGAACCGCCCCGGCTTCCCCGGAACGTCACACTCGAAGCGATACGTGAAAGGGGGCTTTCAGCATGAGAGCACCGCCACGGGCACGTTCCCCAAACCTTGTCTGTGGCCGTCGGTGGTCCATACCAGCGCTCCACGGGTGTCAGCGATGCTTCCTCAAGAGCGTCCGACTCGCTTCGGAGATATCCGCTCTTCGCGAGAAATTTCTCCATCTTCTTGAAAACGCTTTGGGCCAACGAGAGAAGGTCTCGATTCGTTGGGGCTGGGGATTCGACGAAACGGGGACCCTCTTCTTCGTTCGCGAAGACTCCGTCGAGAACGAGCACATGAAGATGGGGTGAGATGTTCAGGGTCTTCGTGAATCGCTGAATGAAGGTGACTGCGCCGCATTTCGGTTCTGGGAGACCCTGGCATCGAGCCCAGCCGTTCAGTTGCTCAAAGATCGCCCGAACGAAGAAGTTCACCATCTTCGCCAAGACCTCTCGTTTGCACGCGAGAAGACCGCGCAGTTCGAACGGCGGGCTCAGCACGTATTGCCGAAGCGCGACATCGGGCAGCACGTCATCGACGAGATGGGCCGCCGTCTCCTGCATCCGTCGTGCACCGCAGCTCGGACAAATCGCCCGCCCCTTGCACGAAGAGGCCAGAGCATGCTCACGCTGGCATCGGTCGCAGAAGAGAAGGACGAAACCGCATGCGCGAACACCACGTGCCATGAGCCCGTTTCATGCCGTCACGGAAGGCCTCGGCAACCGCGCTCGTTTGTTCGCGTCTTCGTCGAATTTCCTAGTCGTTCTGAGCTTCGGGCTGTCTCGGCACTACCGGAACGCCGACGCGGTTCAAGATTGTCCCTTTCGCATCGATGTGCATGACCTCCTGAAGAAAGCGCTGGGCGCGGCCCTGCTCGAGGACCCCTCGACGACTCGTCAAGGTGATCGTCCCGCTCGGCTGGATCCACACTTCCTGGAAGACGTTTGCATCGTCGCCTTGAGACCGATAGCATCCAGAGTCTTCGGAACCATGAGGCCGAAAGCCCGCCTGAAGGAGGCGATTCGGAAGATCTCTTCGGTTCGCAAAGAACCCCGCGTCGTGGATGATTGCGCCACGAGGGAGGCATCCCCACTCGAGCGCAGCCACGGTGGCGGCGCTGACGTGGGACTCGTAGTCGAGCGGCGCTTCGGCGACGAGCGGGATCTTCTTCTCTACGACTTCGTGTCCGCGTCGCTCGAGCACATGGGTGCCACCGACGACAACGGAGATGAGCCGCCGAAGCCGGCCGCCTCGGTCGGCGATGGCGAGTTGCTGTTCGCCGCGGTTTCCCACGCTCGACGTGTAGACCTGGCATCTATCTGGGACGGGACCAAGGAGAGGCGCCCAAGAACTGTAGCGTCTCGTCGTTGCTCCGAGCGGCCTGAATCCTTTCGCCCACATCGCTTGGCCGGGTTCGACCGCGCCCGGATCGTGATCGAGGTGCGAGATGGGGTCCTCGATTCCGGCTCTTCGCAGGGCCTCGAGCAACCGTGTTGGGACCGCGGGCGTCGTCTTCGTCGAGCCTCCGTTGCCCCCCGGTGTGCGGGTCGCGGCCGGGCCGAGGCCGAGGAGGGTGCGCCTGTCTTCCTGTTGTTTGTTCGACGAGCGGCCATGAACGCGTTGTCCATCCTCCCACAGCGCGCCGTGGATGCGACATCCCAATTATCGGCTGGACCCGTTCAATCAGGTCGACACGCGGATGCCCAGCCTTCTAGAAGATTGGAGTGATCGTCACCACGCCCAAGTTCAAATCTTCGGCCTTCAAGGCGACGTTGGCCCAGATCAAGGAGATCTTGGACGCACACACGCTCAGCGTATTGCTTCTCGACGCGCTCGAGCGGAGGTCCGCTGAGCAGATTGTCACCCGGTATGGTCGTCCCGACCGCGGCCGGCGGCTCGATCAGCTCAAGAAGTCCGATCTGGTGGGGCAAATCACGGCCTGGTTCTTCTCGATCGAGGATGTCGCGTATGCGGTCATCAAAGAGATGGACCGGCTCTCCCAGAAGGAGTGTTACATCGTCCGGTCTATCCCTGACGACCAAGCAGAGGCTCGGGTTGGATCGTATCGCGCGATCGCGCTCAAGCGAGAGCGCGCGAAGTATGTCTGGGCCCTGGTGCGTGACGAGCGGGCGCATGTTCGCGGCTTGGCGAACAACGTCATTCGCGAGTTCTTCCAAGAGGTCGCGGACATCGCGACGACGCGTCAGGCGCTCGAGAGCGAGGGCCTGGCGCCCAATCTCGACGATGCGACGCTTGCGCATCGGATCCAGGAGCAGGCCATGCGCCTTTCGGAGGCGAGTGCACGGCTCTCGGATCTCGAGGCGAAGAGCGCCCACCATGAGGCGGAGCGTGCGCGCCTCTTGGCTCAACTTGGGGCGAAGGAACGCCAGCTCCGCGAAGCCACTGACAAGCGAGGTGAGCTCGAGGCCGAAATGCTGGCGCTGCGCCGAAGTCTAAGGACAGTCGAGATTGAGTATGCCGACGCGGAGGACGCCAAGGCACGAGAGATCGACGCGAGAACGTCCGCGGAGCTCTTGGCGCAGAAGGTTCGACGGCTCGAGAAGCTGGCGGGCGCATCGAAGACGCTCATCGAGACCCAGGATGCGCTCGCCGAAGCCCGTGCGCGAGCAGACGCACTGTCCGAGAGGTTGACGCGCACCGACCAAGCAAATCGGGCGAGAGAGGATGCGCACGCAACGGTCGTGGCGCGACTCTCGGCGGAAGTGGAGACGCTCAAGGAGGAACTCCATCGGGTCCGTCAGCAACTCGCACGCCGTCCGACCCATCGGGGCGGCGTCATGGCTGGAGAGGGCGGCGATGCGGAACAGGCCGGAGATGCGGGACAGGCCGGAGCGGCTGGACAGGCGGCACAGGCCGGAGAGGCCGCGGCTGGAGTGGGCGGTGACGAGGTCGCGGTCCTCTTGGATCAGGCGAACATTGCGGCGAGCGCTCGGGCGATGTTTCGCAAGAAGGTGGACTTTGGACTCCTTCTTCAACGGCTGACGGCCGGGCGTTCCGTCAAGCGAGCGGTCGCGTTCGTTGTCGACAACGGAGGCCCATCTTTCGATGGATTCTGCGACCATCTGCGCAAGACGGGCTGGACGTTGCGCGTCAAGCGTCCGCGCAGATCCCCGGATGGTCGAGTGAAAGCCGATTGGGATATGGGCATCGCGATGGAGGCGCTTGAAGTCGAGGACCAGATCGGGTTGCTTGTCCTTGCCTCGGGCGATGGCGATTTTGTTCCGCTCGTTCAGCGGCTCAGACGGAGACATGTCGTCGTCGAGGTGGCGGCGTTCTCCGACGGTTTGTCTCCGGAGTTGTTTGCCGCTGCAGATCGTGTCGTTCGGCTCGGTGATGACATCCTCGAGGTGGTTTAGAGGGCCTCGGACCTGACGACTCGTTTCTTCGGCGCCCTGCGAGGTACGCAGGATCGAGTCCTTTTCCTGGGAAATCAGCACCTCGTGTCCGCCAAGCAGCACCTGAAAACGAATCCCCGTCTCGGCACCTCAGGTCCCCGTATCGATAAATCTCGATCCCCATCTCGAAAAATCGATTCCCCGGCTCCGAACACTTGATTCCCCATCTCGCGACTTTCGATCCCCGCTTCCGCGAATTCGATTCCCCATCTCGAAAGATCGATTCCCCGGCTCCGAACATTTGATTCCCCACCTCGCGACTTTCGATCCCCGGCTCGACGCTTCGAGTCCCCGTGGGGATCGAGCTCCAGGAGTGGGAGAATGAAAATCTGTAGGCAGAATATAGGTTTACGGCATGCAGTCGCCAGAACGCCAAGGATGAGTGTGCGACGAATGGAGGCGGGGACCAGGACGCGAGCGCTCGGCGCTCGACCCGCCGCGTCGTGGCGCAAAAGCGGCGACCTTCGGCGCTCGGGCGGTCGAGATGGGGTCGCGTGTTTGCGCCCCGGTCAATGGTCGGAGAAGGACCGAGTTCGTCGGCCCAAAGACAGGAAGGCAGATCGTGATCGTATTGGCACTCAAGTTCGCAACATCTAACCCTCGGACACAACAAGACCCATTAACGGACTCATGCTTCGAGAGCCTCGACGCAGAACGGTGGCATGCGCGGAGATGCGACGGGCGCGGAGATGCGGCGATGTTCAAGTCGCGTCAAGTCGCGACTGGCGATGGTCGTGTCGTCTCGTTTCGCGTCGCGTCGCGTCGTTTCGCGTCGCTCAAACGACACTTCCCGGAAGTCCACGACTACGTCTTTCGAAACCTCTCGCAGACCGAGGGCCCCGAGGTCATCCTCTCTGTGAGCACCTTCCTACGCCGCATCGCGGACCTGACGCGTAGCACCAGCGGCCTCGGGGACGAGGGGAAGAGGGCGAAGATGCTTCTCGAACAGCGAGGCTTGAAGTCGAGCGTGGTTCGTATCGCCCAAGACTTGCTGGAGCGCGTGGGCACCATCGAGTCCGAAGAGGCCTCGACGTCGCCGGAGGCTCTTGAGGTGGAGATCCAAAGAGCGGAACAGGCACTCTGGACGTGGTACCTCGAATGGGCTCAGATCGCGCGCGTGGCCATCACCCGCCGCTCATTGCTGCGCCAGCTCGGCTTCTTGGCGGCGCGCGGGTCGCGTGCCGAATCGTTCGAAGGTTTCGACGATGACAGCGCCGTCGTTGACGATGACTCAGCTGCCCCCGACGCGCTCGACGATGAACCCGATGGACTCTCCGGGTTGGGAACACTCGACCGTGTCAACGCGGCCGGTTCTGCTTCCGCGGGCGGGTCGGCGTCGAGCTCGGCACCCGCGTAGCACATTCGACGAAGGGTGGCGACATGCCCGGCCCCAGGGTCGACCAGCAAAACTGGACGCTCGCGAGGTTGAGCGCCGAAGAAGCAGTGGACGGTCGTCGCGCGCCCATTTGTCCGCAACACTCGGCCTCCATAGATCTACGAGATGCACGACAACTTCGGTGGGCTTGACGTTTGCTGAACGCGCGAGCAAAGCCCGCTCTGGAAGCGTGCGCGGGGCAGGCCTGCACGAAAGGGAATCCAGGGTTCCCAACCGTGCGTGACGCGTGCGGCCAGCCATGGCCTTGCACAAAACGGAACCTCGGGTTACGTTTTGTGCGTGACGACGCCCGAAGCCAGAGGACCGGACTGGGACCGGCTGTTCGAGACCGCCGCTGGCCAGTCTGGCTACGTCACGACGAAGCAGGCTGCCGAGGCGGGCTACTCCACCCACCTGCTCCGCAAGCACATCCACGCCGGACGTGTGATGAGGCTTCAGCGCGGAATCTACCGGCTCGTGCACTTCCCGATCGGGGAGCACGAAGAGCTGGTCACCGCCTGGCTCTGGTCCGAGCAGGCGGGCGTGGTCTCACACAAGACCGCGCTGTCGCTCCACGGCCTCTCTGACATCCTTCCGGCCCAGGTGCACCTCACGCTGCCCGAAGCTTGGTGCCGGCGTCGGTTTCGGGTTCCGGCCGGTGTCGTTCTCCACCACGCTGACGTCGTATCCGAGGAGCGATCGTGGTTCGGGCCCGTGCCTGCGACGAGCGCCAGCCGCACGCTGAGCGACTGCGCCAAGAGCGGCCTCTCCCCGGAGCTGCTGCGGCAGGCTGTACAGCAAGCGCGTCGGCGCGGCCTGGTGACGCAGAGCGCGCTCGCCGACGT
Source organism: Deltaproteobacteria bacterium (assembly GCA_016713425.1). Classification (GTDB taxonomy): domain Bacteria; phylum Myxococcota; class Kuafuiibacteriia; order Kuafuiibacteriales; family Kuafuiibacteriaceae; genus JADJPE01. The sequence goes on from JADJPE010000005.1 coordinate 2,475,224, forward strand.
CGCGACCGCGCTCGAGCCGTTCGGGGGCCTCGCACAATGACCCCACGCACATACGCCTCGCCCGAGGCCTTCAAGCAGGCGCTCGAGCAGCGCCTGCGCTCATCCGCCAAGACGGGCGCCGAGTTTGCGCGCAAGCGTCAGCTCCTCGTCTTCGATCGCTTCCTCGCCCGAATCGTCGCGGTGCTCGGCGATGCGGCCACGCTGAAGGGCGGCCTGGTCCTCGAGCTGCGCCTCGACCGAGCGCGCACCACGAAGGACGTCGACCTTCGCATGGTCGGCTCACCGGAGGACCTGCTTGCGAAGCTCCAGGAGGCCGGCGTCAAGAACCTGGGCGACTTCATGGCGTTCGAGATCGGGCCGGACGACGACCACCCGGAGATCCAGAACGACGGGATGAAGTATGACGGCCTTCGGTTTCGCGCCGAGTGCAAGCTCGCAGGCAAGCCCTACGGGCAGCCGTTCGGTGTTGATGTCGCGTTCGGCGATCCGATCCTCGGCGATCCCGAGGTCGTGGTCGCGGAAGATCTGCTGGCCTTCGCCGGCGTCGCCCCGCCGACGCTGAGGCTCTACCCGATCGAGACGCACGTCGCGGAGAAGCTGCACGCGTATACGATGCCTCGCGCGCGCCCGAACTCGCGCGTGAAGGATCTGCCCGACCTCGCGCTTCTGGCGTCGGCGCGGGAGCTCGACGCCAGGAGCCTGCGCGCCGCCCTCGATCAGACCTTTGCCTTCCGCCGGACGCACCCGCTGCCCGAATCGGTACCCGCGCCCGCCGAAGCATGGCGTACGCCCTACGAGGCAATGGCGCGCGAAGACCAACTTCACTGGGCGACGCTCGATCAGGTCACAGCGGCGGCCAAGGCTTTCCTCGATCCGGTGCTCGCCGCAGAGCTCGATGCGACGTGGCTGCCCGCCGAGTGGCTGTGGCGCTGACCGTCACGTATCTCACCTGCCTGCCAATCCCTCTGCCCGTTCCTACCGTCGGCGATATCGCAACAGTCTACGAGATTCTTGAAGGTGCGAAGAAGTCCCGTCCGATCCACCTGTGGACTCCCGCCGCGCACCACGAGTCGAGACTCGCCCAACAGCTTTGCGGATCGCATCCTCGAGTTCAGTATCGGTTTTTCCTTCCCATATTCGGTGGCCAAGGAACCGGAGAGCAGCGGTCACGTCGTTTGGGCCGACCTCGTGCCCCCAGGTGATCGATGCCATGCTGGTTCATGCGTCCTATCTGAACCCGTTCGAGACCGGCATCTCGTCTGTGCCCGCAAACATCCATCGGAGCACGTTCGGCACTTGCTGCCGCCAGGAGTCCTCGTCGTGGCCTCCACTGGGCACTGCGTGGGCAACCAGTTGCCGACAGTCGCCGTCGCCGTCGCCGTGGCCGTGGCCGTCGGCGAATGCATAGCCGAAATCTTCTTGAAGGAGTTCCGCCATCTCTTTCCCTCGAACGGCAGCTAGGGCCTCCGTGACCTCATTGTGCGGGCCGCCCGATCGCTCGAGGCCCCAGTCAATCCAGATTCTCGGACGAGGGTGTGTCGGCGAAGCAAGGTTTCGGCGCGCGTGGGCATAAAGCGCGGAGCTCTTGAGGGGCGTCGACGACAGACTGCGGATCGACTCGGTGGGCGTCGAGTCGAGCCCGACCCAGAACGACGGGCTCATCGCGGCGACGGCACCGAACAAGTCTCCGGCGCCCACCGCGACCCAGAAAGCAGCCAGGCCTCCGTGTGAAGAGCCGAGGAGCCCGCGGCCCTGTCGGGTTGGGATAGTTCTGTACGTGGCATCGATGAACGGGAGGAGCCGAGTCGTCAAGTAGGTTGCGTAGCGCTCGACGCCGCAGCAAGGGCGCCCTGGCGCCCACGGCGCGTGCGTGTACTCGAAGTCGCGAACGATCGGATGGACCGCGACCACGATCACTTCAGGAATCTCGCGCGAGGCTCTCGCGTCAGACAAGATACCCGCCACATCCCAGGTCTTGCGGAACGGGTTGTCGGTGAAGAAGGCCGTCTGCCCATCGTTCATATAGAGCACAGGATACCGCTTGGCATGCGCCTCGTAGTCGCGCGGAAGGAAGACATGCAGCTTGCGAGGTCGCCTCTCGGCGCCCGGGGCCTCGATGTCGAGGGCGTCGAACGTGTGAAAGAAGCCCGCGCGGTGTCCCTCGTCGTGGATCCAGCATGTCTGCCCACCGATCGAAGCGCATCGTCGCACGTCGGAAGCAGCTCCGGATGCACACTCACTCATTCTCACGTCCTGCATGGCTCAGGACGGATGCCCGACCTAGCACTCATCGAAAGCAGAACCTCTTCAACTTGTGCGTAGGTCTTCTCGCGTGGCCAGAGCATGGCTGCCGCGCGCGCGCACTCAGCGGTGTGAGGCGTGGCGGCGTGGACGAACGCGCGCTCGAGCGCCTCGCGGAGAAGCGCGGGTCTCGGTTCATCGACCACCAAATCAGCGAAAGGGGAGATCTCGTGGGCTCCGGTCGCTCGGGTCGTGACGACCGGGCGTCCGGCCGCGAGCCCCTCGAGCACGACGAGCCCGAAGGGGTCGTAGAGCGACGGGGCCGCGATGACGTCGGCCCTCTCGAGGACATCGCGCACATCACGCACGAAGCCGAGATACTCGAGGTCTACCCCAGAGTGCCGTGCCCGCTTGATGTAGTGGGGTGCGCGTCGATCGCGGCCCGCGACGACCAGACGCGCCGTCATGCCACGCATGGCTTCGATGAGCGGCGCCAAGCCCTTTCGTTTGAAGCCTGATCCAAGGAAAGCGACGATGGGGCACGGCCTGAGCGTGGACCTCGATCGAAGCGATTGCGTCAGGGGGACGAAGTGATCGAGGTCGATCCCGTTCCGCACGATGTGGATGCGCGACGGCTCGATCGCGTGCCGCTCGGTGAGCGTCCTTGCCGTCGCCTCAGACAGCACGAGAATCGCCTTCGACTCTCTGAGCCGTGCCTTATCGATGCGGGCGACTGCGCGTTCTCGCAGGTCCCATCGGGCTCTTGGGTAGGCCGTCCAGTATTCCGTGGCGATGCCGCCTTCGAGACGAACCACGTCGGGCCCCGCCACTGCGCTCGACGTAAATGTGACATCCGAGCGAAGCCGCACGAGCGCGCGCGCGGCGGCCGATGAGAAGCGTTGGATTCGGTGCCATTCGGGCCACGTGGGCACATCTTCGACGCGATGCGTGACGATCCCGGGGACGTCCGCCTCGATTCGATGCGCAACGATGTGCACTTCATGCCCGCGTCCCGACAAGTAGCGCGCGAGCTCGAGCACGTTGCCCTCGAGGCCACCCCGTTCGGACCATCGTCGGACCGCGATTCCGACCTTCATTCAAAGCTCGGGTGTGGGCGTGGCCAAGGTGGCGGTCGCGTCGTGAAAGATCTCGTCGTCTCGCATTCGCAGTACTCGCTGTCCGGCATCGAGTCGACGGAGCTCTGGGGTTCCGACAAATTCGGAAATGAAATGTGGCTGGAGCGACATCGCGACCGCCTGCCCGGTCGAGCGCCTCCGAAACACAACCTCGACGATCTCAGGCGGTCCACCGGCGATCGAAAGCTCGAGACGCCCGAGACTCACGCCCACGCCGGCAAACACACCGTCCAATGTCGAGGCACATGATGTTGAGGTGTCCGGCGGCGTGCGCGGCGCACGATAAGTCAACGCGAGATCGGCATCCCCGGGCTTGAGGTCCATGCGCTCGAGTGCGGCCCGCGCCATCCGGTAGCCGGCGACCGCGAACGCATCGGGGGTACCATGGACGTCTGCGATCTCTCGAACCGTTCGTTCGAACGGGTGCAGTGGGCCGGGCGGTGCCTCTCGCAACACGCGCTGCCATCCACGGCTGGGAGTTCCGAAACGAGACCATCCCTTCGCGATCTCGGAGAGCGTCTTGCCTTGGTCGATTTCGAGGAGTCCAGCGATGCCACCCGTTCGGTCGGTACCGCCGATGCAGTGGACGAAAACCGGACGCGGGGCATCTCGCACGGCCTCGAGCACGCCTTCGAGCACCTCAGTCGTGGGTGGACCCTCTGGCTGCCAGGCGAAGATGCGATAGTCGGCTCCAACCGCCTCGAAGAACGCGCGCTCTTCGAGGTCGGCTTCGGTCTCGCGCCATGCGAGGTGAATGACCGTCTTGAAATGATAGCGGTCCCACAGCCAACGCCGGCCAACGGCGGAGGGTTGCCCGCCGCGATATACGCCAGGTTCGATCACCCCGAAGTTTCGGGCCCAAAGTCGGTCGACCGCGATCGCGATGCGTGGCTCCTCGACGACACGAAGCCGAACCCCGAGCACCAAGGCTGCGGCCAGAAGCAAGGCCGCGGCCAGCGTCGCCAGGGCGCGGCGGCGCCATCGCCTGATGCGTGTTCGCATCCGTCCAACTTGCCCGCCCGGCCGCGTTCTGCCAACGAAATCGCGCGCGCCCAATCATGCGACGCGTCGCCCAAGAATCAGGGTTAGCTCGAATCGACGGCCTTCAACCGCCTCTGACTTCCTCCAGCACCAGAGCCTGCACTTCGTAAGGATCGAGCTTTGCGTAGACGCCTTCCTCGATGATCGAACGTCCGCTTCGGGCGGCTGCCCAGAGTTGCTTGTCCGCTCGTGGGCTCAGGATGTTGCGTACGTTGTATTGCTTGTTGGGATCGATGCGCTCTTGCGTTTCGCCATCGAGTCGAAAGACGGATTCGCGTTCGCTTTCGCCTTCCATGTTCGCGAAGACCAGCACTGTGCTGTGTTCTGCGGCCGGGTCCGTGGCGTCGAGGTCGGCGTGGCGCGCGAAAGCAAGGAGCGTTTCGTCGGTGGCACCGTCCATTCGCTGAAGCCAAGCCCGTTGGTCGCTCTTGAGCGCGGGCTGGTCGCGCCGAGCTCGCCCGGCGCGTGCGATGGTCTGATGCGCATGGATGTTGGCGTCGGCGAGGGTTCGATCCTGGAGTTGCACGAGGACTGGAACCTTCGCCCACGAGCGGAATTGCGACCGGAGTCGTTCGATGTAGCTGTCGCCCATTTGTCGACAACACGGTCCACCGAAGAGCTGGATGAGGGAGAGATAACGGGTGGCGGCGCCCACGTCGCCGCCCAGAAGTTCGGCCAGGCGTTCTTCGTCGTGAATTCCGCCGGTGAGCACCTCTTGGTGGTATGGATGGTCGAGGACGTCCCGAATTTGGCTCGCCGTTCGTGCCTGGACGAGCGACGTATAGAAGCCGCCCTGGATCCGATCGACGAACGTTCGGGTGCGATCGACATGGCAGAAGTCCTCGGCCATATAGAAGAGGTTCTTGCCCGGATGTGCCTCATCGACTTTGGCCTGGAGGTTGTTGAGGCAGGTCTCGAAGAACCCGGCGGGGAGACCGGCCGCGTTGTCGAAGCGAAAACCGGCGACGTCCATATCGATCGCCCAGAACTCGAGCATGCGCGTGAGCCAGTCGAGGACCGCCCGTTGCGCTTCGCTGGTCGGCTCGCCGTGTCCCCAGCGCGCGCCGTGGTTGAGTTGGCTCGTATCGCGCCAATCACCCCAGCCGCCGGAAACGATGTCTTCTGGTCGCTTGGCGCCGGTAGGCTCGATTGAACCATCGGGTCGCACTGCGGCGAAAAACTCGCTGGCCAACGCTTGCAGCGTGTTCGCGACCGCGGGGTTTTGGAGCCGTCGTCGAATCGTAGCCAAGTGCTCTTGGTTGACGGCGATCTGTGAGAAGTCGTCCTTCCGAATCTCAGCGCGTCCATCCGCGGTGGTAAAGCGATCGCGGAAGTCGGCGTCATGCCCGAGATGGTTGAGGACGACGTCGAGGATGACCTTGATCCCACGTGTTTTGGCGGCTGCGACGAAGCGCTGGAACTCTTTCAGCGCCGCGGTTCGGCTCAGTTCGCCGTCGGGGTCGTGGCCCGATTCGACAATCTTACGCGCGTCGCGCGAGTGTTGGCGCTTGATGGTGAACGGATCGGTCACCGCATATGGGCTCCCTTTGTCATCGTGCGGATGACGGTGAGCCCAAGGCTTCGTCTCGAAGGGAGGCATCAACCAAATGGCGTTGATGCCCGCTTCTTCGAGGTGCGCGAGTCCATACGTCTCGGGGCCGGCGTCGATCAGGCCTTGGAACGTTCCGTCGCCTACCTGGTCGACCTGGATCTGTTCCATGTTCAGGTCGAGGTGCTCTCGCGCAAAAGGCCGAATGACGGTGTCGCCGATCCCATCCTCGGAGAGCCATCGGACGACACCGGCTTCGTTGGCGATGTGGGCGGCCAGCCGATATGCGCGAACATGCCTTACGGAAAGGTTTGCTTCGAAGACCTGCTCAGGCCCCTCCGTCCCCACGGGCTTCATGTCGATGTTCGCAAAGCCTTTGCCTGGATTCAGGTTCGTGTGGAGCACAACGCGTGCGCCCGGAGGGACGTCGCGGACGCGACACTGGACCTTGAGCTGTTCTTCCCGGCGCCCGTCGAATGGCGCGTGCGTGTAGCCGCTTACGTTCGTTCCTCCGGGGCTGACGATTCGGCTCGTGAAGTGCGGGGTTGGCGCGGGGCGCGGGTGCAGGGGAGAAGCCGTCCGCATGGAGGCCTTATCGTCCCGAGGCGTTGCACGTATGCGCGGAAAGAGATCGGTGTTTGGGCGGATAGATTTACACTGAGCTAGAACGGGATGTCGCTGTCGTCGATGGGCGGTGGCCCATCCATAGAGCTACCGGGGCCACTCGAACCGCCGCCGTATCCACCGCCGCCCCCTTCTCCTCGTCCTCCGAGGAAGGTGACGCGGTCGGCGACGATCTCGGTCGTATAGCGCTTGGACCCCTCTTTGTCTTCCCACTCGCGGGTTTGAATGCGCCCCTCGACGTGGACTGAGCGACCCTTCTTCAAGTACTCGCCGCAGTGCTCAGCCTGCTTGCCCCAAACGACGATGCGGTGCCATTCTGTTCGCTCTTGGCGTTGCCCGTTCTTGTCGTTCCACACGTCCGTCGTGGCAATGCGAAAGTTCGCCACGGCCGAACTGCTGGCCGTAAAACGTACCTCGGGATCGGCCCCGAGGTTTCCGATTAAAAATACCTTATTGATGCTGGCCATCTGAAACCTCCACTTCGCCTGGGCGCCCTTTCGGTTGCGTTCCCGGCGCATCCTTTAGTGTCGATGTCGGGCCCCTGAGTCAATGCGAGAGCTCGCGGAAATCATTCCGCCGTTTCCGGATCGCTTTGGGGATTTCTCCAGGGGCTTCAGTACTGGCCCGTCACGAGAAGGCCGGCGAACGAGGCGCCTGCGGTGGGCGCGATGGCCAGAGCGGGGCCGTCGGTTGTCCGGGGTGCGGGCGTCCGGGGGCGGTCGAGAACGTACATGAGGATGCCGGTGGCGCCCGCGACGACGGCCGCGGCGCCGAGCACCGACGCTGCGGCGACGGCTTCGTCGCGCTTGTTTTCGGCATCTTGGAAGGTCTCGACTTGGGCGACGGTGAGGCTTCTTCCACCGTCGAGGACGCGCTCGATATCCTTCGCCTTCTTCTGGTGTCCGAGCGCGTTCAGTCCGAAGAGTGTCGAGCCGGCGAAGAGCGCGGCACCCGTTCCCAGAAAGACGTACGACACGGTCCGCTGCGTGGTCGTCTCGAGGCTGACGATGATCGTGCGTTCGTCTCCTTTCTTGAGCGTCATCTCCTCGACGAACGGATATGCGCCCGACTGCGTCACGGCGATGAAGTGTTCGCCTTCGGGTACCTCGATCGGATTCGAAAATGGGGTTGTGCCCTGGAGGCGCCCGTCGATGCTTACCTCTGCGTCGTCGGGGGCACTGATGCGCAAGAGCGCAGGCTTTGGGGTCAAGACCGCATCGACGCCGACGAGGCGGCCATCGACCGCAAGCACATCGAGCGACTTGTCGAAGTAGCCGGGCGCCGTGATGGTGAGGGCGTGGCGCCCCGGCTTCACATCGACGATCGCTGGGAGGTCGACGGGTGGTGCACCGTCGATGATGGCCATGGCCTCCTCTTGGCCGAGGTCGCTCGAGATCATGATCTGGGTCTTTGGATCACGCCCTCGTCTCGTTGCGCCGGGCGCGGATACACCCAAACGCAATAGAACTTGCGAGAGGCTCGCGATGTGCTGCGCGGCATGGTCTCGGCGCCGGCCGTTCGGATCTCCGATGAGGTAGGCCTGGTACAAGGCGATGGCACGCTCGAGGCTTGTTCGGTCTCCATCGATGTAGAACTTCTTGCGATAGGCTTGGGCGGCTGAGAACGCGACCTGTGGGCGCGGCGCGAGTCGGTAGGCCTCCTCGAATCCGGCCACGGCCATCTCGTATTGACCCTTTCGGTAGGCACGGCTCGCCGCTTCGAAGAGTACTTTGGCTTGGGCGGTGTCCGAAGAGGGCGATTCGCCGCGCTCATCGGCCATCGCTTCATTCGCCGTCGATCGGTCCGCCGTCGATCGGTCCGCCGTCGATCCGTCCGCGGTCGATCTGTCTGCCGGCAACTCATCGGCGCTCGAACCGCCGTTCTCGGCCCGGACCGGATTCGCCGCGACGACGCTCGACAGGGTCCAGATCCCGCCGACGACTGCAAAGAGACGTGCGTCCTGGAATCGGCTTCTCGCTTTGGCCATGGCTTGGTTACTCCTGTGCTTGCGCGGAGGTGAGCGGGGGACGGTTGCACGCGCCGTGCGAGTGCGCGGCGGCCAGGCAGGGTTCTTGGAGGTAGACGACGCTGCTGTTCGCGTCCGACAAGACGAGATCCTCCAGTCCGTCCCCGTTGGCGTCGAGCGCATGGAGTGAGACGCGACTTTCGTGTTCAGCCAGCGTTTCCACGGCCGAGCTCCAAACGAGATTCGTGAGGTCGCCCTCCAGATTGGCGACGAAGAGGCCGGCATCTGCGAGGAGTGCGATCGCAGGATGAGGTGGAAGGTCGAGCGCGATCGGCGCGACTGCGCGCGCCTTGCCGACGTTCGAGCCGCGCGCCAACTCACCCAGCAGCGTGGGGGTCGGGTTCATGCCGGTCTCTGTCCCTCGATAGACGAGGAGGCTTGCTTCGGACACAGCGTCCGAGCTCTGGCTCGCCGCGTTCACCTCGATGGCGGCATCCCACCCCGCGAACGAGACGATCAGGTCCTTCAGCTCATCACCGTCGACGTCGGCGAGTTGAAGACCTGCGAGCTGGGGATAGGACGAGGTATTGTCGAGCTTCTCGACCGCCATGTCGGGTGCCGCCAAGTCCTCTTCCGAGACCGAAACCACCATGAGCTGTGGCTTCCGGGTTGCCTGCTCGGCGACGCCCGAGGTGCTCCAACATCCAGGATCCTCGGACATGAAGAGGGAATCGGTGGCCTTCGCCTCGACGACCTTCCCGGCGATGGCGCGCGGACATCGGAGCTGTATGGCCTGGATCTCGGAGAGAAGGTCAAAGTCGCGAATGAGAATTGCGTCCTCCTTCTTGAATTGGGCTCTTGGTGCGCCGGTGATCGACCAGGCCCGAACCTGAGATGAGACCGCGTTGCCGACTGACCCGACATCGCCCTCGGAGGTCGAGCCGCTTCCCCGGCCGATCGAGAGCGCGACCATACCAGGCTGCGTGCCGCCCGTCGTCGTGAAGTGACCGATCTGAACCAAGAACGGCGCATCGCCAATCGATGTTTTCGACGGCTCTAAGCGAAAAGGCGATGACAGCTGGCGACTGCTCGATCCCAGAAGCAAGGTCGTGGTGCGTCTGCCGTCGGTCGATGAGCTCGATGAGCTCGACGAGGTGTCGGCCGATGTGGCGCGCGGTCGCGTGACGACCCGGAGATCGGTCGCCCGGTCGAGGATGCCGTAGATGTCGGAGTCGACCGGGACCAGGGATTCGATCACGCGGTCATCGAAGTGTGCGCCCACGGTGATTCCAGAGCCATTGAAGTGTACGAGTACATCGACGCCGTCTTGGGCAAAGGCGAGGTCCGTCCGGCCATCACCATCGAAATCGCCGGCCGTCAGCGAGGACGGGAAGCCGGTGGTTGTGATCGCGCTGTAGTTGAACACGGGGGTGCCGGTTCCCAAGACCAGATCGATCCGGCGCTGCGTGTGCGTGGTCGCGGCCACATCGAGGTGACCGTCCCCATTGAAATCGCCGATGATCGCTTCTTGCCAGTCGTCCGAGGCATTGAAGGCGGTCATGGCCAGACCGCGACCGATCGGTTCAATCGATACGAACACGCCGGTCGGTAGGACGAAGTCGGCCCGCCCATCGCCGGTCAGGTCTTGCGCAGCGAGTGGCCAGGACTCTCGCCCGCCGTCGTTGAAGCGCGCGTCGATCGAGGCCTGCCCAACCTGCCCATCGGCGTCCACGAACTCTCCCTGGAGGGTACGATGGGCGTAAGCGACGCGATGGAGGGTGAGCGAACCGACGGAGCTCTGCACGGAAACCAGCAGATCCAGTCCGCCGTCCCCGTCGAGATCGGTCAACGTCGTGCCGCGATCGACCTTGTAGGGAAGTGGCAAGGCGACCTCTGAGTCTCGGATCAGGCGGCAGGTAAGCGTCGATCCTTCGTCATTGCACCCTGCGCTGTTGCTGTTGCAGGCCGTCGTTTCGCAGACGATGCGAACGATCTGAACGGTTCGGGCGCCGGGCGCCGAGATCGCGAGGACATCCGAGGTCAGCGATGTGCCGAAGTCGATGCTGCCCACACCCATGCTCTCCGCGGGCGCCTCGATGGGAAGCTCGAGCGGATCCGAGGGCGAGCGGTATTCGAAGGCCAGGCTCAACTCGGTCTTCCCTTGCCCTTGGAGGGGCTCGATGCGAATCGCCTTCTTGAGGTCGACCCACGGGACGGCGCGGGCCGAGATGAGGCGTGTGTTCGACCGGAGGGGTTCTGGGGGGGTCGGGGCTTCGAAGATGACCGAGGCCAGCGAGCGGTCGCGCTGACCTCTCAGCACGGTCAGACCGAGCAACTGCGGCATGACGATATCGTCCAAGCCGTCCGCGTCGAGGTCGCCGATGGCGAGACGTCCGGTGGTGATCTCGGCGTTCGTGCGATGGGCCTCAGAGAACGCCCCCGAAGTATCGCCGTAGCGAATCAATAGGCTCGAGTCCGTCTGCGCGACGAGGTCGAGTCGCCCGTCCCCGTCGAGGTCGGCGACGCCGAGCGCAAAAGGATCGTCGATCGGGAGCGGAACACGGTGGGCGGCGGAAAATTTGTGGGTTGGGAAGCGGCAGACACCGTCCTCTCCGCACCACCAGGTCGCCGGACAGCCCGCGAACGCGGCGTCGGCTCGGGGATCGCAAATGAAGCGGCAAGATTGTTCTCCCGCCGTCGGAGCCCCGCACTGGGTATCGCCGCCTACGCCGTACGTGTCGCAGTCTTCGCCGTTCTCCGGCTCGACGATGCGATTGCCACAGACGTTGTTGATGGCGAGGTCGGCGAGCGGTGTGCACGCCGCCGCCGAGAGGTGGCAGACGGCCAGGCAGAAAAGGCGAGTGAGGCGAACTGCGTCGTGCATGGGTTCAACCATTCTTCGAGCCCCGTCCATGGTCATGGTCACTCCCAGGTCTCGAGGTCGTCGGCGTTCCTTGGCTTGGATCTCTTCGTCGCCGGGCCCGAGTGACGTTGATTGGCTCTCTTGGCCGACGACCGGGTGCGCGGCGGTTGGGCTCCGCGGTGGGCCTTGGTCTTGGGCGCTGTGTCGTTCGCCTTACCGATCTCGGTCTTGGCTTCGGCTTCGGCTTCGGCTTTGGCTTCGGCTTCGGCGGCAGCTCCTGCCGTATCGGGCCTTGCATCCCCGTCTATGGTGGCGCCGGTCTGAGTTGGAGGTTCAACCGGGGCGGGGCGCATCGACAACACGAGCGTCTTCGTCTCATCGGCCACGAGCTCGAGCGGAAGCGGGATGTATTGATCGGCCGTGATCACGATCGGGACGACTTCATCGCTTCGCGCCAAGCGGATCGGACCGGGCACGATCCCGAGCGGGTGGTCGTCGGACGCGCGGGTCACGACGGCGCCCTCGGGTGCGCCCTCGATCGTGATTTCAACGATCGTCGGCGAGTCTTCGCCCGCGGCGCTGTCCGCGGATGCCTCGGCCGAGACACCGGCGGCCTCATGCTGCCGGGTGAGCCCGAAGAGCGTGGCGCCCGCAACGCTCGTGACCAGGAGAAGGGCGCCGAGCGCCACCGCGCGTCGCGTTGAGTTTTTCGGCGGCGTGACAGACATCGTGTCCGGCTGGAGCGTAGCCGTCCCGGCCCCGGGCTCACGCATGGTTTGCGAGCTGCTTTCTTCGGGCGGCCGAACGCGCCGCGTCGCGTCGGGCGCTCCGTCTCCGTCCCCGGGGAGGTTGGGATTCGGCTCCGGGACCGGGATTCGGTCTCGCGACGCGGAGCGAAGCGCTTCCATGGCTGCGCCGAGGCTCGATGGTCGTTCGCTCCGCTCCTTCTTGAGCATCCAGAGGATCATCTCCGCGACACGAGGCGGCAGGTCGGGGCAGAACTCGAGCGGTGAGGGCGGCGGGGAGACGATGTGCTGCACGAGCACGTCCATCGTGCGCGTACCCTCGAAAGGGAGCCGGCCGGTGAGGAGCTGAAACGCGAGGATGCCGAACGCGTAGATATCGGTTCGATGGTCGACGTCGACGTCGCCGCGGCACTGTTCGGGGGACATGTAGTGCGGCGTGCCAACAGCCATTCCGGCGCCCGTCTCATGAGCTTTTGGGATGTCGTCGTGCATCAGCTTGGCGATGCCGAAGTCGAGCAGCTTCGGCGACCAGCGGTTGGAGCCTTTCCGGACGAGGAACACATTGGCGGGCTTCAGATCTCGGTGGGCGATCCCGGCCGCGTGGGCTGCGTCGAGCGCCTCACCGAGTGGTCCCAGGATCTCGAGCACCTCCGCCGGATCTAGCTTCCCGTGGGTGGCGAGGTAATCGTCGAGCGGCGTGCCGTCGAGGTACGCCATCACGAAGTAGTGTCGGCCGTCCGAGAACTGCCCGAAGCTGAAGATGTCGATGATGTGCTCGTGACCGATCTTGTTGACGGCGCGAGCCTCAGAGACGAATCGCGAAACGACGGCCGGGTCGATCGAGTAGCGCGCATTGAGGACCTTGATCGCGACTGTCTTGCCGATCACCGGATGAACGGCGCGAAAGACATCTCCGAACGCGCCTCGTCCGAGCTGCGCCTCGACGACGTACTCGCCAATCTGGGTGCCCGCGACGATCGGATCTTCGGCGAGGACGCCCGACGTGGCCGTGGTCGCGCCGGCCCCCGGGGCTGAGCTTGGCACGCTGGCTTCGGTGGGATCGTTGGCCGAAGCGTTGTCGAAGGTCTTGGACAAAGAGGGCGAGCTCCGGTCTTCAGAATTGTCTCTTCGATTCATGGGAAGGTCGAGTGCGTGCGGGTCGGATGTTGTCGTATATGGGCGGGATGGTTTGCGTCTGAGTTTAGTCGAGAGTGATCGGCCCACTCGAGACTGGAAGACCGTCGACATCCACGCGGGCACCGGTGCTCACGGCCGTTGCCTCGATCGCGGTCATGCGAACTGTGTATTGTCGCCCTGGTTGAGCGTCGCTCCCGCAGGACCCTACGGCGATGGCGATGGCGCCGAGGCCGACGGCACTCAACAAGATCCGCGGCGCGCGGGTGCACAGCCAAAGGCCAAACGCCCCGAGCACGAAGGCAAGCCCGAGGGACGCGAGCAGAGGTGGTCCGTTCATGGCGTCGAACCACGAGCCGGCGCCGGCGAGCCAGCGATCGTGGGCGAGGGATGCGGGTGCGCTCCGCTGGGCCACTGGGATTGTGCTCAACCGCCCGGTCAATAGGTATCGCTTGGGGGTGCCCTCGACGAGCGTTTCGCTGGCGAGGCTGAGCGTCCGCGGCGTCCCGTCTGACAATACGCCTTCGACCGACGCGCGGATTGGGTCCGCGGCGTCGACCAATGTGTTGCCGTCGATGTCTTCGCGCAGTACGAGGCTTTCAAACCAGGCTGTGCTCGAGCCGTCGGTCGCGACGACGGTGACGGTCATCGACGTGATCGCCACGGCACCGTTCTCGGCCTCGACCTCGATCGCGATATGCGGTCGATCGCCTGTCGAGGGAACAGAAAGCGCGGCCACCGAGAGATGGATGTTCTCAGCGGGGCCTCCATCCACACCGGCGTCGCCCGAAGCTGCATCAGCCGGTCCCGCGGCATCGGCCGGCCCTGCGGCATCCGCCGATCCCGCGGCATCGGCCGTTTCTCCGGCATCGGTTGGTCCTGCGGCATCGGCTGGACTTGCGGCATCGGCTGGTCCTGCGGCATCGGCTGGTCCTGCGGCATCAGCCGATCCTCCATCGGTCGACGATCCGGCGTCCGAGTCTCCACAGGTTTCGGGTGTGGCGGGGGTGATTCGCCAGATCGTTCCGGACGTGATGTTGACGTAGTAAATGCCGCCGTCGGGGCCGTTGAAGAAGTGGACGGGTCCGCGAGCGTTCGAGACGATGTCTTGACGATCGCCGAGAACGCCGTTGCGAGAAGCGTTCGGTGTGAGCGTCCAGACGCGATTGGCGACGTAGTCGCCGTACCAATAGACGTCCTTCCATGTGCTGGGCCAGGTGCAGTGCGTGGAGAACACGCCGCCCGTGACGCTCGCCTGACTTCCGTTGTGGGCATAGGTGTGGACGGGATCGACGCAAGCGCCGCGATGCGTCACGCTGTTGCACGTAGAAGACGGTAGGCCGGCTTGTCCTTCGCGATAGGGCCATCCGTGATGTTCGCCGGGACCGTGGGAGATCGTGATTTCTTCGTATGTCACCTCGCCCACGTCGCCGATCCAAAGGTTGCCGGTGAGCGGATCGAATGAGAATCGCCACGGATTTCGAAATCCCCAGTTATAGATTTCTTTCGCGGGCGTGCCGAGGACGCCATCGCTCGGGACCTGATGCTGGCCGTTCGAACCACACGTGATCGCCGTGCCGCACGCGACGACCGCGGACTCTGAGGTCAACGGATTGGTACTCGGAATGCCGCCTTCGCGATCAATCCGAAGGATCTTGCCGTTCTTGTTGGTCAAGCATGTCGCAAAGTAGTTGTCGCCCTCGCCGGGGGCGCAGCTACAGTTGCATCCCGTATCGCCGACACCCACATAGAGATATCCGTCCGGGCCGAAGGCCAGGCCACCTCCGTTGTGATTTCGCGGTCCGTAAAGTCCGGACAGGATGTCGACCCGGCCCGCGACGTCGACCTGATTCGTGTTCGGATCGAACACCGCATAGGCAACGCGATGGCGATCGGTGCCGGGGGCTCCTTGCTGCGAATAGTAGAAGTAGAGCCGGTGCGTCGTCGCGAACAACGGGTCGATCGCGAGGCCGAGGAGGCCACGCTCGCTGGCGAGATCGACGGGAACGACGCCGGCGTCGACGATCGTTCCGTTCGTGAGGCGGACTTTGATATGTCCGCCGACTTCAGTGATGATCAGACGACCGTCGGGCAGAAACTCGGCGGCGGTTGGGCTCTCCAGGCCGGCGGCATCGCCGATGAACTGGGTGAGTGAGAGCTCACTGGCGGGCGCGCCGTTCACCAGTATATCTGCGCGCGCATCTCGGGTCGGCCACGCCTTTGCGAAAGCGATGACCATGACCATGACCATGAGCAATACGTGTGTGGCTCGAAGTCGATGCGAGCGTTTCTCGGAGCTTCTCACCCCCCGCCTATATCAGGGATCGCAGCCCTCAGTCATGGCCGATCGACGGTTCCGCGAGGGCTCGATTCAAGTTTCTTCCGTTGCGGCCAGAACCCACTCCGGCGGGTCCCATGGGAACATCGCCCGGAGGGCGTGATCGCCCAAGCTTCGCCGACCGATGAAGCGCGTGTGGAGGTGGTGGGCAAACTGGGCGATCGCTTCGTCTTGTTTCTTGATGGCCGCCGGCTCGTGCTCCGTGCGTAGGAGCTCCATCGTTCGCAAGAACGCCGCGGTGACGAAGGCGAAGGGAAGGGCGAGCGCGACCGTCGGCAGATCGAAGAAGAGCGCATCGAGCGTTTCGACGACGAGGCCGCGCGGGGGCTCGGCTTTGGGTGAGAGTCGGCGGGCCAAGTTGAAGTAGGTCTTCGCACCGCGATCGAGGGCTGCGCCGTAGCGGCGTCGGAGGGCCATCTTCTTGCTCAGGATCGCGCCAAGGATCGTGTAGCCGACGACGATCTCGAATGGATTGTGGCTCTGTCGGATCAGCGCCGCCCATGCGTCGGCCGAGTCGGCGGTCGGGACATGCTGGTCGACGAACTCCGTGATGATTGCGACCATCGCCTTCAGGTCTGTTGGGTCGCGTTGCGCGCCCTTCAGGTGCTCGCGGCCTTCCCGCTCGGCCGCTAGGCGGTCTTTGCTCTTCTTCTTCGCCCAATCGATCCCTGGTTCTTGGCCGGGCGCTTGTCTTCCGGGTGGCGTCACGCCCTGGACGCCGCTTGCGCTCCAACGGGTTCGACGGACGACCCTCGGGTCGCTGAGACGACGACCGGGCGCGACCACGCCCACGACACGATCGACGCCTTCAAGCCACGGCGAAGGATGAACGAGGCGCGTCCATTTCGGCCGCTCTGGGGGCGTGGCCTTCTTCCTGGGCATTACGGTCGCGCAACGACCTCCTGGCCCTGGTATCGCGCCAGTGCGATGCCGATGCGATCCTGAATGCTCCACATGGTTCGGGCCCGGCCCGGGTAGTCGTTCATCAGGACCGAGAACGCAAGGACCTCGTCGTTGCGGGTGACGACGTAGCCCGAAAGTGCGCTCACGCCGGTGAGCGAACCCGTCTTTGCGCGCAGGCGCGACACTGCGGGCGAGTTCTCGAATCGACCGGTGATCGTGCCCGAGTTCCCGGCCACCGCGAGGCTTGCCACAAACTCCGCCTGAACCTCGAAGCGTCGATACATCGCCTCGAGCACGAGCGTGATCTGCGCCGGTGTGATGCGATTGATGTCGTTCAGCCCGGAGCCGTTTCCGATGATGAAGCTATCGTCCTTGATGCCGATCTCCATCAAGAAGTCGCGAACGACCTTGCTTCCGCTCGCCCAGCTTCCTTGGGTCTCGCCGAGTTCCGCACCGAGGGTCTTGAAGATCATCTCGGCCATCACGTTGTTCGAATACTTGTTCAGCGTGCTCGTGACCTCGGCCAGCGGCTTCGACCAGTGGTACGCGATCGGCTGCGAGGTGCGTCGCGGCGCTTGGCTGAACTTCACCCGACCCTTGATCTCGACCCCACGCATTTTGAGCAGAGACATGATGGCCTCGCCCGCAAAGCGCGACGGATCGTTCACGCGGCGGCGTTCGATGCGGCCGGTGGCGTCGTTCGCGGCGATGGAACCACGCACGGTCACCCGAACGCCGTTGTCATCGCGCCGCGACGTTCCAAGCCAAAGGCGCGTCCGCGTCTTGGCGCCTCGCGTGTCGGCCGTGTTCATCACTTCGATCGACGGCACATCGGGCCACACCGTCACACGCGCCGGCTCCCCGACCGACTGCCCCGGAAGAATGCGCAGCTCGAACGTATTGAAGTTGATGCTCAGCGGGCCGATGGGCGCGGCATAGGCGTGGTCGCTGTCTTCTTGGTCCCAGCCTGGTCCTTCGTTTACGTTGTCGAAGAAGCTGTCGTCGATGACGAGGTTGCCTTGAACCTTCTGCACGCCTGCGAGCGCGATATCGTTGACGAAACCGAAGAGCTCCTCGGTCGTCAGCGTGGGATCGCCGTACCCCTTGATGAAGAGGTCACCGTCGACGACGCCGGCCTTGAGCTCCCCGCTGTAGCGCGCTTCGGTCTTGAATCGATAGCTCGGACCCAGGTACCAAAGCGCCGCGGCTGTGGTCAGAAGCTTCATGTTGGAAGCCGGATTGAAGAGGCGCGAGCTGTTCCGCTCGAAAACGGTATGACCATCGCGCAGCGATCGCACATGGACGCCAGCGAGCGCGCCTTGGAGCTCAGGGGCCTGCAAGATCTCTTGGAGCTCAGCGCGGAGTGCTTGCTCGCGTGGATCGAGCGTCGAAAGATTCGACGGGTCGTCTCTTCGCGGAGGCTCGGCCGCATTGCCATGCGTGGCAAATGCGGCGACAAAGACGGCCGTGGAGAGGATCCTCGGTGCGAAGCGGGCTTGCATGGCTGAGCGTCGAATCAAGATAACACCTTCCGAGGTAACTTCTAAAGGAGCAGGGTGATGACATTGATGAGCAAGCGTGAACTGCACGACGTTGTGGGGCAGCTGCTGATAGGAGGGTTCGCCGGTTACGACATCCCTACCCAGCTCGCTCGCCTCGTGGAGAAGGGCGTTTTGGGAGGCGTCATCTTGTTCGCGAGAAACATTGAATCAGTGGAGGGGGTTGCGAATCTCCTTCGCCGATTGGCCGCGCTTTCGACCCCGAACGAGAAGTTGATGTTCGCCGTCGACCAGGAAGGTGGTCGAGTTCAGCGCTTACGGAAACCATTCCCTGAGCTTCCCCCGATGCGCTGGCTGGGGCAGCGGGCAGAAGCGCCCCTTGCCCATGAGGCCGGGCGCCTTCTTGGGGCCTGCTTGCGGCGGATTGGATTCCACCAAGACTACGCCCCGGTGCTCGACGTCGATTCGAACCCCGACAATCCAGTGATCGGTGACCGCGCGTTCAGCAACGATGCCGATGAGGTGGGGCGATTGGGGGTTGCGTTCATCGCGGGGCTGCAGTCTGAGGGCGTCGCGGCCTGCGCGAAGCATTTTCCCGGACATGGCGACACCAGCACGGACAGCCATCTGGAGCTGCCGGTGCTTCCGCACACCTGGTCTCGGCTCGAGGCCCTCGAGCTCAAACCGTTCGCCGAATCGGTCAAAGCCGATGTGGCCAGCATCATGACCGCGCACATCTTGTTCCCCGACCTGGACCCCGATCTGCCCGCGACCTTGTCGCCTCGGCTCCTTCGGCCTGTGCTTCGGGAGAAGCTGGGGTACGCGGGTGTGATCGTGAGCGACGACCTGGAGATGAAAGCCATCTCCGCGAGATGGGGCATTGGTGAGGCGGCTGTCCGAGCCATCGACGCCGGCTGCGATCAACTCCTCATCTGCCACCATCTCGAACGCCTCGAAGAAGCGCATGAGGCGCTGATTCACGCGGTCGAGTCGGGTCAGCTTGCGACGTCGCGCGTTCGTGAGGCCGCGGAACGCGTGGCTCGCCTCAAGGCCCGGTATGTGAATCGGGCTTCAGAATGCTCGGTGCCCGAAGCCCTGGCCTATCTCGAGGCGCAGCAGCACCGTGTTTCCGGCTTTGGCGAGACGTTGGAGCGACTCGCCGGCTTGGCGGGCGCGCCGGCCAACGACCCGACGGAGCCACGCATATCCTAGCTCACTCTCCTACGTGGCCCTACAAGTAGTCCCTCCCCACCGAGGAGGAGTTCAGCTAGCCTCCACGAGAGCGTGCGAAGCCGACCTTTCGCGATTCCCGAGTCTGCACGCGCGGACCTCTGGTTTACTCATTTTCTGCCATGGTTGCTGGCTGTTGTGAGCCTCGGTTTCGGTGCTCTGGCCTGTCGTACCGGCGGCGCGCCCGGCGCGGCGAGGACCACCCGAGGCGGATCGGTCCGCGACTCGTCGGCACCGAATGCGCCTCGGACGCCCACGGTCTCTGTCTCTGGAACGGCCGACGTTTCTGCGCCCTCGGCCGCGCTCGGCTCGGTTTGCACACCGTCGGCGGGCGCGTGCCATACGCGTGGAGAAGCGCTTCTTGAAGCCGACCCCGGGGCTGCGGAAGATCTTCTGAACGAATGCTTGTCCTGCGATGACGTGGGGCCTGCGACCTATCAACTGCTGGCGACGGTACGCGCGGATCGAGGGGCCGATGACCGCGCGCGAGAGTTGCTTCAGGCCGGGGTCCGCCGGTTTCCTCAGAGCGTCCTCCTTTGGCAGGGCCTTGGCAGGCTCGAGCTGGCGATGGGGCGTCATCGCGAAGGGCTGTCTGCCCTCGGTGCTGCGCACCGTCTGAACCCCGACGATGAAGCCTTGAGCGACGAATATCGATCGCTGCTCGCGCGATATGGCACGGAGGAGGATCGACTCGAATCGATTGTGCACCCCCTGCTCCTCGAGGCCGTCGGCCGGTTCGAGATCGACGACCCCGAGGGTTCGCTTCAGGTTCTCGCCATCGCGCTCAAGAAGGCCGACAAATCACCTCGCCTCAGAGCGCTCGTTCGAAGTCGATTGGCCTCGGTGCTTGTTTCTCTTCGTCGCTATGCCGAAGCTCGAAAGCATCTCGAGCTCGCACTTCACGATGAGCCCAAGGCTTCTTCGTTGAGGGCCGAGCTCCTTGTGACCGATTCGGAGGTTCGGCTGGCCGGCGGCGATGTGGCGGGCGCGATTCACGCCGCCTCGGAAGCGGTGGAGCTCGAGCCCAAGAATCCGCTTGCCCACGCCAATCTCGGCGTTGCGCGCGCGCTTGCCGGCAATGTTGCCGGTGCGATCGATGCACTCTATCGCGCGGTCGATTGCGGCCTCGGTCGCCGATTGACGAAGGCGCAGTTTCTCGGCATCGGTCCGCCGCTCGAAAGACTCAAGTCGCTGCCGGATTTCCAGCGACTGCTCGAGCACGGCTGGCCGACGAGGTCGAGCGACCGACCTTCTCCTTGACGTCGTCGGTACGGGTCGTCAGACATGTCCCCGCGTGTCGGATGCGGGCGTAGCTCAAGGTGCGGCCGGGCGTCCGAGCGCGCCCACGGTTCGGTTCGGATTCCTGCGTGCGATCGCGCTCGTCGGTAAGATTTTCGCCGTTTGTATCCCGGGCGCGACCGATTCGGCGGTTGCGGTTGCGGCTGCCGCGAACGCTGAGGTCTTGTCCTGCAACGACGAGGCCGACGAGGCCGATGAGGCCGACGAACGGAGCGCGCGGCTCCTGCTGCTTCGACAGTTGCTCGAACCGACCGGACCGCTCGATCCAGAGATCTCGATCTCGAGCTCGGTCATCACGCCCGCCCACCTTCACGAAGACACGTTGCGCTACCGGGTTGGGGATGGCGCGATGGCCCGCGCGCTCTTGCTGCGCCCCACCACGCCCGGGCCACACCCGGCGGTTCTCTTGATCCACGGGCACGATGGCCGAGCCGAAGAATTGACCCGAGTGCGGGACACCTATCACCGTGCCCTCGGCGTCCATCTCGCCGCCGCTGGCTTTGTCGTGCTCGCGCCCGACGTTCGCTCCTTCGGTGCGTTCAAGATCGAAGGTCAAGGTCACAATCAGTACGCGCGAAACGTGCGGGCTGCGGGTGATGTCTACGCGCGTCTCGCCATCAACGATGCGCGCGTGGCCTTCCATGTGCTTCAAGGTGTGGAGGGCGTTGACCCGGATCGAATCGGCATTGCGGGATTGAGTCTTGGGGGCTTCGTGGCTCTCGTTGCGGCGGCCGCGGAGCCCGAGATACGCGCGGTCGTCGTTTCCGGCCTGTTCTTGGACTGGAATACGTACTTCAGCCCGCAGCATCACTTCTGCCAGCATTTCGTCGCCCTTTTGGCGCTCGGATCATCGGTCGCGTTGGCCGCCGACATTCTGCCTCGACCTCTCCAGATACACTGGGGCGAGCGCGATTCATTTGCCGGGCCCGGCGGAGGCTTGAGGAATACGGAAGCTCTCGTCGAGCTTGCGCGTGAGCGCGGCCTTCCCGGGCTTGAAGTCTTTGTCTCGAAGCGCAGCGGACACGCGTTCGACCCTCTTGCGCAGCTTGATTTCTTTCAGCGCCATCTCGAGCGTAGCTCGACTTGTCCATGATGATACCCGTGCCCAGCGCGTAGTGCCCAGCGCGTAGTGCCCAGCGCGTAGTGCCCAGCGCGTAGTGCCCAGCGCGTAGCGCTCGCGACGTGCACGTGGGCGGTTCGCCTCCTGCCGGATGGTATCCTCTTCTTAGGCTGCTCGATTGGTGTCCCGACGGTCCGGTCCAGTCCCTGCGGCGGTCCCGCGGCCACGAAGTCCTGCCAAGCGGCTGGGCTCGCCAGGATTCGTCCGATATTCATGCTGGTACCGGGGCGGGTCGGTCGTTGTGACTGTTGCGCTTTTCGGTGGTCTCCCTATCCTACGACATCGGCGGATGCTTTGAGCACGTTCGATCATGATGCCTCACCGGTCTTCACCGTAAGGCCGCGAGACCTTGGGCGCTTGTGGGCGTTCTACGGCGGCGAGCTCGCGCGCGGGCGGGCGCGGATCGAGTCGCCAGTGGTTGAGTTGCCTGGAACTCGCGTCGAACTCGTCGTCGTGCACCCGGTGTCGTCAGCCGAGTGGACCTTGGCGGCCGACGTCGTGGCGGCCGAGGGGCGAACCGGAGCCGCGTCCACGGTGACTGAACTTGAGCTCGAGCTCGTCGATGTGGGGCCCTCGCTTCGAGCAAGATTCCGGGACTTCATCTCGAATGGCCGTGCCCTGTCGGACGATGAGCGCTTCTTTGGTCAGGAGTTGACCCAGCCATCCAATGTCGTGCTGTCTCAGGTGCCGGATGACGACGAGACGGAGAGCATCCTGCCGGATCCGGAGCCCAGCGCGGCGATGCAGGCCGGCCCCGATGCGTTCGTCCGCCCCGATGCGTTCGTCGACCCCGATGCGTTCGTCGGCCCCGATGCGTTCGTCGGCCCCGATGCGTTCGTCGACCCCGATGCGTTCGTCGAGCCCGATGCGTTCGTCGAGCTCGATGCGTTTGTCGAGCCTGATGCGTTCGTCGAGCCTGATGCGTTCGCGGTCCCTGTTGCTCATGCGGACGCCGACGCCGAACCCGATCTTGTCGAGTTGGAGCCCGACGGAGATTTCGAACCTAGCCCTTCGCCTAGGTCCCCGAGGACGGACGCGAACGAGATCGAGATCGAGCCTTCATCGCCACCCTTCGCCGCCTTCTTTCAAGAGGCCAGGCGGGTGCCTTCCCCACCGGCCCTTGCGGTCCGCTTCGTGCCGGCTCCGGCGTTGTCCGGAGAGGCCGCGACCTTGGTCGAGACCTCGCGAGTTCGCCCAAAGTCGCCCGATGTGCAGGCTGGCGTCGTTGGACCGGCTCGCCACACCGCGATGTCGACCGAGGATGATGATCCGGTGCTGGCGCGGAAGATCGCGCTGGCGCGCGCGCGCGTGGTGCGGCGTCCTTCGAGCACCACCGAAGTTTTTAATCTGTCCATGCTCCTCGTAGAACGTGCGCTCCTGGAGCTCGACCGAGACGCGTCGGCTCCGGCCGGACCGAACCGCTTGGTTTCTCCTTCACCCTCGAGCGCCGCCGTCGAGCTGGGTGCCCGCTTCAGCCCTCGCTCGGGCTTGGGCTGGAGCGCGGACGATGCCGAGGGGCCGACGCTTCATGGCTCGAGCGCGGTCGAAGAGGCCATCATGGCCTTGGAGCGGGTGATTCTTCTTTCGCCGCGTCACTTCGAGGCCCTGGGCGGCCTGGCGGAGCTCCATCTGCGCTGTGGTCGCCCGAAAGATGCGGACCGATACCTCAGGCGAGCTGTTGCTCTGGGATTCCGGCCTCGCGATGCGCTCATTCGTGCGCTCGAGAGGACCCATGGGTTGGACGTCGAGGGCGGTTCGTAACGCGACGCCGCAACGCCCTAGCCCGTGACGGTGAGGTACTTGAGGAATACGAGCGCGATCAGCGTGTAGATGGTGACGCCCGAGACGTCGTTGATCGACGTGATGAGCGGCCCGGCTGCGATGGTGGGGTCGATGCCGAAGCGCCGCAAGATGGCCGGCTCGGTGGAGCCGAGCACGCTCGCGGTGACCATGGAGCATCCGAGGGAGATGCCGACGCAAAGACCGAGTTCGATGCCTTGCCAAAGACCAATGATGCCAACGACACACAGACCGCACGTTGCGGCCATGATGCTTGAGACGACGATATCCCGCCCGATCTGTTTTGGGAGCGTTTCGTCCGTGATGTGACCCGTCGCGAGACCCGTAATCATGATCATGGCCGACTGGGTGCCCACGTTGCCGCTCATCCCAGTGATGATTGGGACGAAGGTCAACAAGATGACGACCTGATGAAAGACGACGCCAGCGGCGTTCAAGATGTATGTCACGAGAAGCCCACCGACGAAGGTCGATAGCAGCCAAGGGAGCCGCTTCCCGGCGATCTCGAAGAGTCGACTCGAATAGAGGACGCTCGCCTCGGCGCCGGCGCCGGCAACATGCAGCATGTCTTCCTCGGCTTCTTCGACGAGAACCTCGTGCACGTCGTCGGCGGTGATTCGCCCAAGGAGTCGTTTGTCGTGGTCGACGACCCCGAGCTCGACCAAGCTGTAACGGTCGAAGATTCGGGCGACCTCTTCCTGGTCGACGTTGGGCATGACCTCGACGACTTTGGGCTCCATGACGTCTTCGACAGGAACGTCGGGTCCGTTGAGCACCAGATCTTGAAGCGCGAGGTTGCCGGCATAGCGGCCGCCGTCGTCGACGACGAAGACCGAAATGATGTCGATGTTCTGAGCACCTTGCCGCACCGCCTCGATCGCGGCCCCCACCGTGCTGCCAATCGGGACGGAGACGAGCTCCGTCTGCATGATACCGCCGGCGGTGTCGGGATCGTAGCGGAGGAGGGCGGAGACGCTCTTTCGGTCCTGCAGCGATAGGGAGGCCAGCAGCTCTTTCGCCGTCGCTTCATCGAGCTCCTGGAGGAGGTCGGTGACGTCGTCGGTCTCCATCTTCCCGACGATTCGCCCTCGGTTCTCGGGGCGAATCAGTGCGAGCACGCGCTCCTGCTCGCTGGGATCGAGCTCCGAAATCAGTTGGGCCGCGTGTTCCGAGTCCATATGCCGCAGAATGGCGCTCGCGACCTTGTCGCTCGCGTCGTCGACGAGCTCCGCGACGTCGGCTGGATGAAGCAAGAGGAGGAACGTCTTGAGTTCCTCCTCGCGGCCGGGCTGGATCAGAAGCTCCAGTTCGTCGATCTCGTCGTCGACGCTCCTTGCCGGATCGAGCATGCGAATCGATGGCGTAGCGGGAAGTCTTTGAGCTGGCAACCACGCCCTGGGGCCGTATTCTCTTTTTGGGGGCGATCCAGAGGCACCCTCAGCAAGTCCGACGGAAGCCCAGCACCGGAGCCCCGCATCGGAGTCCCGCACCGGAGTCCCGCACCGGAGTCCCGCACCGGAGTCCCGCACCGGAGTCCCGCACCGGAGTCCCGCACCGGAGTCCCGCACCGGAGTCCCGCACCGGAGTCCCGCACCGGAGTCCCGCACCGGAGTCCCGCACCGGAGTCCCGCACGATCCTGCATCATCCTGCTCGAAGTCCCGCACGAAGCGCCGGAGAGTCGTCGACTTCTCCGAATCCGCCGCCTATGCTCCCAGCCGGAATGACCGAAGGATCCGATCAGATTGGAAGCCGCGTCGTCGTCGTGGACGACGAACGGAACATTAGGCGCACGCTCTCCATGGTGCTCGAGGGAGAAGGGTATTCCGTAGAGACCTTCGATTCGTCCGAGGCCTTTCTGCCGCGCCTGGAGCGGGGGTCGGTGGATGTCGTCTTGCTCGATGTTCGATTGCCGGGGCTCGATGGGATCGCGACGCTCGCGAAGGTGCGCGAGACCCACGCCGACATTCCCGTCATCATGATCAGCGGTCACGCGTCGCTGGAAGAAGCGGTTCGCGCCATGACGATGGGCGCGTCCGATTTCATGGAGAAGCCGCTGAGTCGTGAGCGGGTGCTGGTCACGGTCAAGAATGCCATCGAGCGGCGCGCGTTGTCCGCCAAGGTGCGTGCCTTCGAGGCGACTCAGGAGGGCGACGAGGAGATGCTTGGTGAGTCGTCGGCCATCCAGCAAATCAGGGATCAGATTGCGAAGGTCGCCGCGACGGGCGTACGCGTGCTCATCACCGGAGAGTCCGGAACCGGGAAGGAGCTCATCGCCCGCGCCATTCACCGGGCGTCAAAGCGTGCGAACGGTCCATTCGTGAAGGTGAACTGCGCCGCGATTCCTTCCGAGCTGATCGAGAGCGAGTTGTTTGGCCACGAGCGCGGCGCGTTCTCGGGGGCCGTGCAGAAGAAACGTGGGCGCTTCGAGCTCGCGGATGGCGGCACCCTCTTCCTCGACGAAATCGGCGACATGAGCCTCGATGCGCAGGCCGCGGTGCTCCGTGTCCTCCAGACGGGCGAAGTGATCCGCGTCGGCGGCGAGAAGGTCTTCATGGTCGATGTTCGGGTCGTTGCCGCGACCAACAAGGATCTCGAAGAGGAGGTGCGAAATGGCAGTTTCCGCGAGGATCTCTTCTTCAGGCTCTCCGTCGTGCCCATTCACGCGCCTCCCTTGCGGGATCGCGGAGACGACATCACGTTGCTCATCGAACGCTTCTTGGGGCACTTCTCCCGTGAGCACGGGGTCGAGCCAACCGTGTCTCTGACGCAAGAGGCGAAGGACGCCATTCGTGGCTATGGCTTCCCGGGCAACGTACGCGAGCTGCGCAACCTTGCCGAGCGCTTGGTCATCTTGGCTGACAACCCCGTCTCGCTCAGCGATTTGCCTCCTGCGATCGCAGGGGCGGACGGACGGTCGCGTCCACCCGGGCTCAGCGACGATCGGCGACACCCTTCTGGCAGGGGCATCGACCTCGATAGGTTCGACAACCTGACTCTTCGCGATCTTCGGGAGGCCGTTGAGCGCGAGTACATCCTCAAGAAGCTCGAGGAGACAGGTTGGAACGTCACGCGAACCGCCGACATGTTGGGCATTGAACGCACCAACTTGCACAAGAAGCTCAAGCAACTCGGGCTCCGAAAGAACGTGGTCACCGGCGGTGTCATCGGCGCCCCCAGTGCCCCCAGTGCCAACCCCGCCGACTGACGCGCCAGCGGTTGTTTGCGTGTGAGCTCAGGGTGTGGTGAGTTTCCGGCATGCCTTCTGTTTGGCATGCGATTTCGGGCCTCGCCCCTTCGGCGCGCCGCGAAGCCGTGCGGGCCGAGCTTTCTGCCCTTCATGTTGCGGAGCTGGCCGAGGTCGAGGCGTCCTTCGCGACGCTGCTCGATCTTCCCTCGTTCGTCCCCGTGGCTCCCCGAAGTGCCGATCTTCTGAAGCATGTCGGGAGTCCAGGGAGAGCCATCTCGGCGTTCGCCGATGCTGCTGACCGATGTCTCGCCAGAGGCGTCGATGTCTCGTCTTTGTTCAAAGAGCCTGTGCTTGCGCTATTCCTCGAGCTCGCCGGATCCAGCGGCAAAGCGGCGCGCCGCTTCGCGTCGGAACCGGCGCTTGCGATCGACCTCGGACAGCGATGTGATCTCGATGCCGCCCTCACGGTCACGGACTTCATGCGGGACCTCTCGCATGTCGTGAAGGATACCCGCGAACACACCGAAGCTTTCGATCGCGATCTGCGTGCCTATCGAAATCGTCATATGTTGCGGATCGCTCTGCGCGAACTTCGGGGCATCGATGTTCGAGTCACGGCGGCTGAGCTGGCCGACCTCGCTTCGGCGGCGATGCAGGCCGCGCTCGACCATCACCAACCCATCTTGGCGGCTCAGCATGGGCCGTTCGATCGTTCGTGTCGTCACGTGGTGATCGGCATGGGCAAATTCGGCGGTCGTGAGCTCAACTTTGCATCCGACATCGACGTGATCTACCTCTACGAACACGATCGGGCGAGCACGACTTCGGGTCTTTCCGCTCACCAATTCCACGTGAGGCTGTTTGAGCGTGTCAGCGCGTCGCTCAATCGAATTACGGACCAGGGGTTCGTCTTTCGCGTCGATCTCGATCTTCGCCCGGAGGGAAAATGTGGTGCGCTCGCCAACAGTCTCGCGAGCGCCGAGCGCTACTATGAATCCTGGGGCCGAACCTGGGAGCGCGCCGCGTGGATCAAGGGACGACCGGTGGCTGGGGATCTGTCGCTCGGTTCCTCGGTCCACGACATGATGCGTCCGTTCGTGTATCGAAAGCTCTTCGATGTGAAGGCGATCGAGGCGATCGTCGAGATGAAGTCCAAGATCGATGCCGGGCGTTCTTCCAAGACGGACGTTGAGTCGGTCGGAGGTCGCCCGATGCTCGACCTCGACCTCAAGCTGAGCAAGGGCGGGATTCGTGAAGTCGAGTTCTTCGTGCAGGCGCATCAGCTTCTGCATGGAGGCCGAGAACCTCGCCTGCGCTCCGCCAACACACTCGAAGCGCTCGCCGACCTCGAGGCGGCGGGCATTGTCAGCCGTCGAACGCGCGAAGTTCTTTCCAACGCGTACCTCTTCCTTCGAAAGGTGGAGCATCGACTCCAGATCGTCGAGGAACAGCAGACGCATCGCTTGCCTCCGAGCCGCACCTCGCGCGCGCAGCTCGCGCGATCGCTCGGCTATTCATCAGCCGCGGAGCTCGAGGCCGTGCTGACAGAGACGATGGCCCAGGTCCACGCGATTTTCGCCGGGCTCTTGTCGTCGGCCGTCGATGACGACGTCGTGCCCCCCGAGCTTGACACCCTCCTCGATCTCGACGCGGCCCCGGAGGACCGGGTCGCGATCCTCGACGCGCGCGGCGTGATACGGCCCGAGACGGCGCTCTCGAACCTCGAAGCGGCGGCTCGATCGCCCCTGAGCCTTTTTCATCCTCGCGCCGACGAATCGAGGCGTGCGATCGCTAAGAAGTTCTTGATGGAGTGCTTTGCGAGTCCAAGCCCGGATCGGGCGATTCGGCACTTGCCAGACCTGGTTCGGTCGCTCCTCGTGCATAGCGCGTATGTGACGCATCTCGAGCGACCGACGATTCGTCGTGGTGTGGCGCGGGTATTGGGTGCCAGCGATCTGCTGGCTCGTATTCTCGTGAGCCATCCGCGTCTTCTGTCGAACGTCCTCGTCAGCACGGACATGTTGCTTGCGCCCGCGCTCGAGAAGATCGTGGTTGATCGCCTGGAAGGCACTCAGCAGCACCCTGAGTTGGCTCTCAGCGTGCTTCGGGTGATCAAACAGGAGGAGACCCTCCGGGTTGCCATTTCGGACTTGGCCGGTGAGATCGATGTGGCGCGGGTCGGCGCGCGACTTACGACGCTTGCCGAGCTACTGCTCGAGGCGTGTCTCAAGCTCGCGATCGCAAGCGTAACCGAGCGCTATGGTGCGCCCAAAGATCCCGAAGCACGTCTCGCGGTCGTCGGTGGCGGCACGCTCGGATCGGGAGAGATGGGTTATCGATCCGATCTCGATCTGAGTGTGATCTTCGAGGGAACAGGCGAGACGGTTGGCGGCTCAGGCGCACCGATCGCCCTGAGCGAGTACTACACCCGCGTCGTTCAGCGCTTTCTCTCCTTCTTGACGACCAAGATGAAGGGCGGCGACCTCTACGATGTCGACATGCGTCTCCGCCCAAGCGGCAACCAGGGCGCGCTCGTGGCGAGCCTCTCTGGTTTTTGTCGTTACCACGAGTCGGAAGCTCAACTTTGGGAGCGCCAAGCCTTGCTTCGTTCGCGCGCCGTGGCCGGTGATCCCGAACTCCGGGCCAAGGTCGACAGGGCGGTGATGAATGCGGCCTACAGCCCTGGACCGGTGGCTGACGCCGCGGTGCGCATCGGAGAGATGCGAAACCGCATGGAACGGGAGCGTTCGGCCGCGGCGCAGAAGCGGTTTCAGAAACCCGCCTTCGATCTGAAGCTGGGTCGAGGTGGTTTGGTCGACGTCGAGTTCCTTGTCCAGTATCTACAGATCCAACACGGCCGAGACGAACCGGCGTTGCGGACGACATCGACGCGTCTCGCGCTGCGAGGCATCCAAGCCGGAGGGCTCGCGTTGACCGCGCTTGCCCACGATACGGCGCGCCGACTCGAAGCGGCCTACGATCGGCTCAAGCGTGTTCAGAACTGGCTTCGACTCGCCCACGATCAGATGATCGATCACGTCTTCTTCGAGTCCGAAGGGCTTCGCCCATTGGCACTGGCCGTGGGCTACGAAGGTGCCGAGGCCGAGGCCCAACTTCGTCGCGATCTCCTGGCCGATTCCGAAGTCATTCACGAGGCCTACCGAGCTGTGCTCGGTTCTGACGGACGGTAGGGACAGATAGGAACGCGTCCGATTGTGGCCCTCGCGCCGCATGAGCCCCGTCTGCATGATCTCCGTCCGCATGATCGAGGTCGCCTGGTTCATCTCTATCGTCGATGTCCAATGTGGTAACGTGGCGCCTCGATGAAGAACACCGTCCTGGTTGTTGAAGACGATGCAGCCAACGCCCAGATGCTTCGAGACGCGCTCTTGGCCGAGGGCTTCCAGGTGCTCATCGCGGCGGACGGCGACCTGGGAATCCAAAGCTTCGTCCAGCATGCAGAAGCCATTGGGCTGATCTTGCTGGACGTTCGCCTGCCGACCAAGACCCAAGGGTTCGATGTCGTGACCTCGATTCGTTCCCGCGAAGATGGGCGTCAGGTGCCGCTCGTCGTGATGAGTGGCGTCTATCGGAGTGCTACCTATCGAGAGGGCATCATGGCGCGGCATGGAATCGCCGCCTATTTCGACAAACCGGTCGACCTGGACGCGCTCTTCGACGTTGTCCGTGCTGTCTTTGCCGGTCCGATCCTTCCCGAAGCCGAACCGTCCACGGACGCCGAGGGTCCATCGAGCTCGGGGCTGACCGCGCGCGCCGATAAGACCGAGAACGCGGACGAGGCCGAGAACGCGGACGAGGCCGAGAGCGCGGATGAGGCCGAGAGCACGGATGAGGCCGGGAACGCGAGGCTGGCCGAGCTCGCCGATGAGGCCGAGATCGCCGATGAGGCCGAGATCGCCGATGAGACCGAGAGGGTGGGTGAGACCGAGAGCGCGGCGTCGTTCCCGGGACCAAGCGACGCGAGGGTGGTCGACGACGCCGATGTTCGGATGTTGTCGACGGGTGAGATCGAGATGATCGCCGGTCCCTCGTTCGGCACGTTCGATGCGCCTTCGGAAGTCACGATGGATGCGACCGATCTCGTCGAGCTTCTGGAGGGGATGGATCATTCACCACCTCGCGTGCTCGAGGATGTTCTTCGCGAGAAGGCCAAGACCTTTGTGGACTCAGAAGAAAAGACGACGGTCGATCTCGAGATGGGTCGCAAGATGACTGCGTCTCGGACATCTCTTCCATCCCGGACCAGACACGCCTCACCCTCAGGACACGCCTCGCCCCCAGGACACACGTCGTCCGCTGCACGCGACCGCGAGGATTTGGCGCCGTTCGAGTGGATAGGCGACGGCGACGTCGAGGACGCCTTCGCGAATGCCGAGCCGAACGATCCCGCGGATAAGTTCTCGGCTCGCCGAACGCGCGAACGCCTGGCGCGCGTTTCGGGTCTGCCCGCGCGAAGCGATGAGATGCTCGGTGCTCGGGTCGCGCGACCTCCCGTGACGCGGAGCCAGGGCGCCCGTGCGATCCGAGCGGCCTGCGAACCCGTCTTGCGTCGGCTGGAGGCCCAGTACGCGAACATGCGGCGACAGGATTTCTATCGGCTCCTGGGCGTTTCGTCGGAGGCTTCCATCGACGAGGTTCATGCCGCGCACCTACGCAAGCTGCAGGTGCTCAACGCTGCGCGCATGCTTCCGAACCCCTACTCGGCGGATGTGCGCCTAACGCTGGAACAGATGGTCGCCTTGATCGTGCGGGCCGCGAAGACGTTGTCGCATCCGGCGGCGCGACGGGCGTACGATGCGTCGATCGGTCGGGCGGCGCCGGGTCCGGTGATTCAAGTCATCGCGGCTGAGGAGGCCTTCGAGGAGGGTGTTCGGGCGGCCTCGGCCGGTGATTGGGCGCTTGCGAAGACCTATTTCCGAGAAGCCGTCGAGCGCAATCCGGACGACGGGGAGTATCTTGCCTACTTCGCCTGGGCGTCGTTCACGGAAGCTCCGGATCGCGTCGAGGTGGTCGACGAGGCCCTCGCACTTCTAGACCGAGCCCTCCAGTGTGCACCCATGTCCGACGACATCTACGTTTTCCGCGGCCTCATCCATCAACGGGCTGGTCGATCGGAGGACGCATGCGCCGATTTTCAGCGAGCCGTGGAGCTCGATGCCGACAACATCCGCGCTTTGGCTGGGTTGCGTGCGCTGGCGCCGGCGCCTCAGCAGCCCGCAAGAACTGGGCTCTTCTCTCGCCTCACGAGCTGACTCGAGAACCGAATTGGCTCGGCCTACTTCTTGGGCGGGGGCCCGTCGGCGGCGAGATCGAGCAACCACTGACGAATGCGGCGCTCGTCGCCGGGGGCGAACTGCTCGAAAGCAGCGCCGACCCGGAAACCTTCTTCGCTGGGCTCTTGCCAGACCATTCGTGCTCGAACTTTTAGGATCTCGACCTCCTTTCCGCGGGGGATGTAGAGGAGGACGCGGATCTGTTCGTTGTCTTCGAGCGGATCGCCAATGTTGAAACAGATCCCGCTTGGGCTAATGTTGACGCTCGAGCTCGCCAGCGCCTCCTGGAAACGCTCGACCTCGACCCGAATCTGTACGGGCTTGCGGACGAAGCGCTTGTGGAAGGGGTAGAGCTGCTTCTTGGCGTCGGTATCGTTTTCCGGCTTCTTTTCTTCGGCCATCGAAAGGCGTGAAATCTAGGGTGGTGGGACGTTCCGCACAAGCTGGGTTGTCCCTAAACCGATGGGACATGTCGCCGAAGTGGGAACGTGGGGTACCACCTTCGTGCCGTCACGCCGAGGCCGAGCTGCGGTGCTTCAAGCCGACAAGGAGCTTGGCAAGCACTTTATAGCCCCGGTGGGCCCGGACGCGCGCGGCCCCTTCTTTGATGCCGAGGATCTCGGCGACCTCAGACATCGATCGCCCCTCGATCTTGTGGAGGCGGATGACTTCCTGCGACGACGCGGGAAGCTGCTCGATCGCCTCGCGGACCGCGGCGACAACCTCGCGTTCATCCTCGGCGGACCATGGCGCATCCTCAGGCGTCGCGGCGATGTTTGCCTGCTCGTCCTCTGAGAGGGCCCATTCACGCGATTGTCTTGAGCGGAGGCGGTCTAGGGCGACGTTCCGTGCGATTGTGAGCACCCAAGGCAGAACCGGGGCGCCTCGCCGATAGCGCGAACGAGAGGTGTGCAGCTTGAGCAGCGTGGTCTGCAGTGCATCGTCGACGCGATCGTCCGTCCGGAGCCAGCGTCGAAGGGCTCCGGTGAGCGGACCTCGAAGCTGACCGAAGATCGCGTCGAAGGCGCTGGGATCCCCATCGACGTACCGCTCCATCAGCGCTTCGAGTGATGCCTCCGTGTTAGGCAAAACGTGCCCCAGGCTCACCGTCGGCGACGCGCGCGTCAAGCGCTATGAGCAGCGAGTTCGAACCGACTTCAACCATGTCCGCGAACCCCGCGTCCCCGAATCCGGTGTCTGCAGAACCGGACGTCGTAGCTTACTTGGTGGGTGCCTTGGCCGAGCACCAGCTCTACGCGGTCGTCTGCTTCGAGCCGGAGACTCGAGTATGGCCGGCCTTCGGCGAGTTCCTCGAAGAGCACGGTCGTTGCGCCCCGGGTCAGGTGGCCGTGCGCGTCTCGGGGGAACACGAGATGGATAGCCCCATCTTCGGCAATCCGGATCAATCGAAGGCCTGGGTGCCCACCCGACGGGACCGTGTTTCCTCCGGCCGTCGGATGACCGAGCACGTACTGTTCGCCGGGATCGCGAAGCCGCGTCCAAAGCGGCTTCACGTTCGCACCTCGCCCCGCGATGGCGCGAATCTCGATGCCCTCGAAGCCTCCCCCCTCGTCCTCGCCCTCACCCTGCTCCTCACCCTGCTCCTCGTGCTCCTCGTCCTCGTTGAGCCCGAATGGTGGAGATGACTCGACATGGGGGGGGCTGCCTCCGTCGAGGGTTGGGCTCGCGGGTGGACTTGGCTTCTCGAACTCCGAGTGTATGATTTCGAGCGCTTCGTCGCTCGGGGTCAGGAGCCGCGCTGCGTGCATTCTCGGGATGACCGCTTTTTTCACGACCGGGACGACGGGCTTTGGGGCCGGTTCGGCATCGCCAGTTGGCTTGTCTGGGTCGCCTCGCCAGGGTTGCAGTGCGACCTCGGCGCGTTCGCGGTTTTCGCGCGCATCCAAGCTCGCGATCAGGACATCGAGATCGCGTGCTCGCTCCGCCAGCTCGGGCGCCAGGGAAGGATAGCGCCGGTCCCCGAGGTCTGTGCGAGGCCGCATGGGCGGGAGCTCAAGAAGCTGAGATGTGGCATCCACCGACGTATCCGTCGGCTCTGAAGGAAGCGGATTGGGCGCCTCACTACCGGTTCGGCGCCGGACGGCATCGAGATACAGTTGACGCACAACGCGCTCGTCTGTCTTGAGCGCGGGCTTGAGGTCGACGACCAGATGTGCGCCCGCTTTCTCGTCGCCGAGCACCGCTTCGATGCGGGTTGACAGAGCGGCGATGACCGATGGGCTGCGGTCTGGGGTCGGTGGCGTCTGGGCCCGCAGGAGCCGAGCCTTGATCGTGTAGGGGCCGACTTGGAGTGTATCGCGGGGCTCGATGGCCAAAGGCTCGACGACTCGGTTGCCGTTGAGGAAGGAACCATTAGAGCTTCTGCGGTCCTCTATGTAGAGATCTCCGTCGACATGCAGAAGTCGGCAGTGCTGACGAGAAACGGTGTCTGCGTCGAGCCAGAGGTCCGAATCTGGGGACCGCCCGATCTCGATGGCTCTCGATGCATCAAAGACCTCGATCCCGATGAGCTCCGTGAATCGAAACAGCACAAGCTGTGCGGCAAGGAGGGGCCGAGCCTGTGGCCGCGAACCCCCCCTTCGCCGTGTGCGGGGTGCGAGAAACGAACGGGGCGCCACGTTTCGGTTCACCAAGAGAGTAGACCCGCCCAGAGGATTTCCCTCCGCGCCCCGCGGTTCCGGGCTTTCCTGTCTTGTTATCGTCCCATTTCGATCTGCGTTGCTACGAAACGGTGTCATTGCGACTGCCCGCCATTTCGACGCGGATCAAGGCCGCCCGCGCTCGCGTACTCGAACGTGCGCTTGCGCTTCAACTTGCGATTGTCTAGCGCCGGCCGAGGAGGCAAGGGAAGAATCGGACGGGAGGCTTGGATGAGTGTGACCATAACGTTCGAGTATCTGGGAGCGCTTCGGTGCCGTGCGACGCATGAGCCTTCGGGCTCACACATCGAGACCGACGCGCCGAAAGATAATCGCGGTAAGGGCGAGGCCTTTTCGCCCACCGATCTGGTGGGTCTGGCCCTGGTTTCATGTGCGGTCACGACCATGGCGATTCGGGCGGATGAAGAGGGGCTCGCGTTCGGGCGTGCGACGGGGCGCGTTGTCAAAGAGATGACGAGTTCTCCGCCTCGTCGAATTGCCCGGCTCCGCGTCGACATCGTCATGCCCCAGGGGATCGAACCAGCGCGCCGCGCCTGGTTCGAGCTCATTGGAAGGCGGTGTCCGGTGGCCTTGAGCCTGTCGGACGATCTCGAAGCGGAGCTGCATTTCACCTATCCCGATTGATGGGCGTACCATCCAGACGCAACGGAGACACGCAGTGACACGATACTCCTCCCGGGAGAGATAAAACGTGTCGCTGTTTCCAAAGGTTACCTACGAATCGGGGCTCCAGTTCCGACCCGAGATCGTTGGTGACGCAAAACCGAACGATCTGGCCGGCGCGGCCCTCGAAAAATGGCTTCAGGCGGCCTGCGAAGAGCTCGAACGCCGCAATATCAAGCTCCGTTTGCCAGGGCGGGAAGCGACGGTTGATCGAGACTATGAAGCGGCGCTGAGGACGTACCTTCACGCCCTCCCTGCCGCCGATCGCCACGACGCGATCGAGATGCTCGACGATCTGGTCAAAGACCAAGGCGGCTTGAGGCGACCGAGCCTGCTCAGCTTCATCCCGATGTCGGTCGACCTCACGGACCAAGGCCGCTTGAGCGACAAGTTCAGCCTGAACGATGGCCGCCGAAACTATGGTTCCCTTCTCGAGACGGGGGAGCAGGTTCGATACAAGAAGACCATCGCCGAGTGGGCGCTCGACAAGGTCGAACAGGCGATCGCCGATAGCGTGATTGCGTCTCTTGAGCATGACGCCGCCGATCGAGGCCTTGAGACGCTGGGACGTCTGGCCGAGACCGGATCCCTCCGAAAGGTCGTCTACTATCTGCTCAAATTCGCGCGCGCGAGCGACAGTGAGATTGAACGCAATGATCTCGTGAACCTGCTCGCCGGTTTCGTGGAGGCCGAGCTTCGGCGCAAGGGCACGACCGCCCACTCCTTCGGAATCGCGAACCCTCACTATCCGCGTCGGTTCGAGACATGGGCGCAGCTTTCGGCTCGCCTTCGGACCGAGTTCGAGCGCGCGCCGAAAGAACTCCCCGTGGCTGAGCGATTGTCGCGACTCGTACGGACCGTGGAGCTCGATGGATCAGCCTCGAATGAGGGCATCAAGCCGACGGATGGAAACCGGGTGACCGTTCTTGCCGACGGCGATCAAGCCTTCGATGTCCGCATGAAACTCCTGGAAGGGGCTGAGCACAGCATTCGGCTGATGACGTGGGCGATCTACGATGACAATGCGGGCAACGCCGTGGCCGATGTTCTCGCGCGAAAAGCCTCGGAAGGGAAGAAGGTTCAGGTGATCGTCGACGGGCAAATTGCCGCGTCCGTGAAGCATCACGAGATGCTCGATCGAATGGCCGCCGCCGGGGTGCAGGTCGTTCGCGTCCACGAGCCCGACGAGCCCTACTTTGGCAACCATCGCAAGGCCATGCTGGTCGATGATCGAGTGGCGGTCGTCGGGGGTGTGAACATCGGCGATCCGTATTTTTGGACGGGCGGGCCCGACGAAACGAAGTGGCAAGACTCAGATGATGTCATCGAAGGTCCAGCCGTCGCGGATACGCTGAAGTTGTTTGCCTCGGTGTGGAATCGCCAAGTTTCGCATCCGCCTCCCGCCCCGGATTCGACGCAGCAGCCGCCCCGCGTGCACGCTGTCTTCCCAAAGATCGCCGCTTCCGAGATCGATGCGGCGCGCGCCTCGTGCACCCCCGTGACTTCGGGTGAGCGCGTGTGGGTCATCGATCATGCGCCGGGGCGAACCGATCCTGTTACGGGAGCGACCGAGGCGAACATCCTGAAGACCTACGTGACGCTCATTGAAGCCGCCAAGGACTCCATCGACATCGATCAGGCCTACTTTCTCAGGATGGACCCCGTTCACGACGCGCTGATCGATGCGCTCAAGCGAGGCGTTCGGGTGCGGATCCTCACGAATGGGCGGCGGAGCATCGATGTGCCGTCGGTCGCCGGGCCGATCATGGCCGGCATGCATGAGCTCGAAGCGCTTGGCGCCGAAATCTATCTCAAGCGTGGTCATCCGCACCGCGGTGCGGATGCGGCGGGCGATACCGAGCACAGCAAGTTCATGGTGGTCGATGGTCGAAACCCGGTCGAGGGACGGCCGATCTACACCGTGACGGGCAGCTACAATCTGCACTGGCGTTCCTACACGACCGAAGGCGAGAACGTGGTGGTGGTCGAGAGCGCGGCCGATGCCCCGGCGAGCGCCGGCCGCACGCACACCGAAATGTTCGAGTCTCGCGTGACGCCGGATCGAGCGCGGCGTGTCTCGAGCGAATTTCTTCGTCGGGGAAGCCGAGACTTCATGACTCGATTGATGCTGATCGCGGACGGACAGATCTAAACCTCAAACAAGCGAGAAAACGGGCTCGAGTCTTGCCTACGGCCGTCGCGCATCTTCGTCGGAGGAGCCGCGACGCGCAGCACGAGGATCTCGAAAAGCCTTCCGGTGGTTCAAGTTGTTTCGTAAGGACACTCGAATTATCGGAAGCTTTTCGATTTTTGATCCGTGAACGGGTTGCGCGACTGCGCACGGACGCGTCCCGCGCCACGCCGACGCTCCACGCTCCACCTGCGACGATCTACCCGCACGCGCACGCGCACGCGCACGACCCAACGACGACTCGAGGCGGGCGATCAGGCGCGTCAGCATCGCCAGCAGCGCGCAACAGGTGGTCGGCGACGCTTCGATGACCGCGGGGAATCTTCGCTGCGACCCGAGTCGCTAAATCTCGCGAGCTCGAGAGCAATGCGATAGGCATCGAGTTTCTCGTGCGGAAAGGAGCCCCGGCGATCGATTCCCACGCTGTTCGTCATGGCGTGGGCGTGGGCGTGGGCGTCTAAGCCGTCATGGCGTCGAAGTCGAGAGATCGGCCTCGGGCGCGGAAAGAAAAGCGATCACGGCGGTCGTGAGGGCTGCGTGGCCGCGTTCCCGGAACGCGAAATGGCCGAGTCCCTTCAATATCGTCTCGCGCTTCGACCGTGCGCGCGACAGGTCGCGTAACAAATGCCGAACACTCTGCGCCGTCGACGCCTTGTCTTGGTCGCCGCGGAGGACGAGGGTGTGCGCCTCGATCCGACGCGCTGACCATACGGGTGCATCGACGCCGTAGATGTCTCGGTACGGTCCGTTGGGCAGACGCAGCTCGCGCTCGTTCTCGGCGCTGAATCGAAACATCCCAGTGGCGATCTCTTCGAGGACCTCTCGCTCCTCGCGCGCCGCGTCGAAAAACGCGAAGAGCTCACTTTTCGGCATCGCACGCCAGGCGCCCTTGGCGATGTGTCGCGATGGCCAGCGACGATCGTAGACCGGTGCGAAAAGAACCAGGCGCCGGATACTCTTGGGATGTCTGGAAGCGTACATGGCGGCCACATCACATCCCCAAGACCACGCGAAGATGTCTACGGCTTCGACGTTGGATGAACGCTGGGCGAACGCGACAACCGCCCCGACATCAGGCATCGTCTCGGCCGCGCGAACCAGCGGTTGCTTCCCCTCGGGCGGTGTCTTCAGGCCCGGCATCTTCGTCGAACCGCCAAAGCCGCGAACATCGAGCGCGTAGGTGTCGAATCCCGCGCAAGCCAGGTTGCGCATAAGCGAGTAGTCCTTGTGGCGAAGGTCCCAGATTGCGGAGGATGGCGAGCCCGCGCCGTGGGTCATCACGACCGCCCCCTTCGGATTCGGTGCGCGGATTCGCATCACGAAGACCTCGAACCCTGGCTCTTGGCTCGGTATGCGCATTTCCTCGCGCTCGAGGCGCGCCATGTCGCAATCGCTTCGGTTCGGTTTGCCCGCGGCCGGCCGAGACGTTGGGGTCGGTGGCGCCGACTGCGTCGACGGCGCCGATGGCGAGGATTGCGAGGAGGATTGCGAGGATTGCGAGGATGGCGAGGATGCTGCTGCCGACGCGCAGGATGAGGGTGCGAGGGCGAAGATGAGGCCCAACAGATGGACGGTGGCGCCGAGGCCTGCTCCGGCGCGGCA
Organism: Deltaproteobacteria bacterium; assembly: GCA_016713425.1. GTDB lineage: Bacteria > Myxococcota > Kuafuiibacteriia > Kuafuiibacteriales > Kuafuiibacteriaceae > JADJPE01. Next base: position 2,514,332 of record JADJPE010000005.1, read on the forward strand.
GGCGGTCATTGCGAGTCCTTCGAGGACTTCTTCTTGAAAGACCAAGTGAAGGAGAACCGGCAGGCCACCGAACCATCCGCGAGGCGTCCGATGCTCTTGGCTTCGATGACGACCGCTTCGCCCGTCTCGAGGGTCTGAGTCGCGGCATCAAAAAACGCCGGGCCATCGGTACAAGTGAAGGTGGTCATGCCTTGCGCCTTCTTTTCGAAAGACGCCGAGAGGCCGATGGGGAGCGCGGAGATGGCTTCGTCGGTACCTTGCGCCGCCATGAGTGCCAGCGCGCCGGTCGAGAGCTCTGCGGCCATCGACAGCGCGGCGAAGTAGATCGAGCCGAATGGGTTTCGCGTGCGCCAACCGTAGGGAATCGTGACCTCACATGCGTATCCATCGAGACGCTGAATCTTGAGACCGGCGAACGCGGCGAGCGGGAGCTTCGCAACGAGATGTGCGCGGAGGAATGGGGGGGAGGCGAGCCGTTGCCGGAGCGAACGGGCTCGTGGATGGGAGATGGTGGCGCTCGTCACCTCGTAACAAGAGCCAAAGGCTGGCCGTGCCGTCAACCACGTCCGGAACGTTTCATGGTACTTAGTGGTTGTGTCGAAGGTGGCCTCCAGTTCGGGACTTCAGAGCCGAGCCCTGCTCTTGTTCTCGGCCTTCGTTACGGTGGCGGCCTGGCAGAGCGAAGTCGGGCGAATGGTTTTCTATCCCTTCACGATCCTGGCGACGTATGCCCACGAGATGGGGCATGGCACGGTCGCGCTCATTCTGGGGGGATCGTTCGACTCGCTTGAGATGTTCCCCGATGGCTCGGGGCTTGCTCGCTGGCACGGAGACGTGGGCCGTGTGGGCAAGGCCTTGGTTGCGCTCGGCGGGCTGGTAGGCCCTTCGATCTTGGGCGCGATCGTGCTCATGGCTTCGCGACGGCGGAGCCGAGCGCGCTGGATCCTCGATCTTCTCTCGGTGTCGATGCTTGCCTCGGTTCTCCTCGTGGTCCGGACGGGCTTTGGCGTGCTTTTCGTGCTCGGGATGGCCGCTGCGCTGTTCTGGTTGGCGCGTGTGGGTGGGGGACGGCTGGGGCCGTTCACTTCGCAGTTTGTTGGGGTTCAGCTCTGTATGTCGGTGTTCCGAGATCTCAACTACATGTTCAGCCCGGGCGGGGTCGTGGATGGCGTCCAGCAGCGTTCGGATTCGTCGGCGATCGCGGATGCCCTAGTGTTCCCGTATTGGTTTTGGGGCGGGGTCGCGGCCCTATTCGCCTTCTTGGCGGCGATCGTTGGGGTGTTCGTTGCCCTCCGGCGTGGCCCGGTGGGCGGGGAAGCCGACGACCGCGGCCGAGCGACCCGACACGCGAAGACTTGACGGTGCGGTCGCCGTCGCCCAATGCTGGCCCCGTGAATCGATACAGCATGACCGCCGACGATCGCTCGGTTGCGGCCGCAACCCTTGCCGAGCGCTCTGAGTTTATCCACCGAACCTATCAACATCTTGCCCTTGCGATCGCCGCCTTCATTGGGATCGAAGCGCTTCTTTTAAGTATTCCGGGGATCGAGTCGTTCATTGCGCCGATGATCAGCAGCCGGATCGGATGGCTGGTCGTGCTCGGCGCGTTCATGGGCGTTTCGTACGTGGCCGACCGCTGGGCTTCGACGACGACGAGTCGATCGACGCAGTACATGGGCCTAGGGCTCTACATCGTGGCCGAGGCCGTCGTTTTCCTGCCGCTCCTCTACTACGCCGCCTACATTGTGGGCGGCGATGTGCTGATCAAAGCCACGGTGACGACCGGCGTGGTCTTTGGCGGTTTGACCGCGACCGTGCTGCTTTCCAAACGCGATTTTAGCTTTCTGGGCGGGATCTTGCGGGTGGCAGGCTTCGGGGCCCTGGGGTTGATCGCGGTTAGCCTGATCTTCGGTTTCTCGCTCGGGAGCATCTTTGCCGGGGCGATGGCGGTTTTTGCGGCGGGTACGATCGTCTACAGCACCTCCAACGTCCTTCACCGATATCGCCCCGACCAGCACGTCGCGGCCTCGCTTTCGTTGTTCGCGTCTGTTGCGCTGTTGTTTTGGTACATCCTTTCGCTCTTTCTCGGATCCCGCCGCTGAACACTTGTCCTCACCCACGTTTCGAGCTCCGCTGCGTGCGGGTCTCCTGGTGAATGTCTTGTGACCCGTTTCGCGCCTTTTGGAACGGGCTATGTTAGGCTCCCCAGCGTCGTATGGGTGCGGAGACCGTGCGGCTCGGTTCGAACGAGCTGCTGATCCGACTCGCCTCTGGGGGCGCAGCGAACGTCTTCTTGGTGCGCGAACTCGAGGGCGCGCACGCCGGACGCCTCCTCGCGCTCAAGATCTTGCTCCCTCAGCTCTCCGCCAACGAAGACTTTCTTCGAATGTTTTTCTCCGAGGCACGGATCGCCTCACGTCTAAGTCATGAAAATATCGTAGCCATTGCCGGCTTTGGCCAGGTCCAAGGCATTCATTGCATGGCGATGGAGTACGTGTTTGGCGCGAGTTTGTCGCAGGTGCTCCGCGCATCGGCTCGAGCCCGAAAACCGCTCACCGTCGGTGTGCTGCTGCGTATTACGGCCTCGGTTTGTGATGCGCTCCATTTCGCGCATGAGCTGCTCGACGAAAATGGCGCACAACTCGGCCTGGTGCATCGCGATGTCACGCCTCAGAACATCCTGATTGGGTTCAACGGCATTCCAAAACTGACCGACTTCGGGATTGCGAAGGCAACCAATCGTGGCTGGGAGACGCAGGCGGGTATCGTCAAGGGCAAGTTCTCTTACATGTCTCCGGAGCAGGCGCTCGGCAAGATGGTCGATCGTCGCTCCGATATCTTCGGGGCCGGCATCGTGCTTTGGGAGGCACTGACCGGGCGAGACCTTTTTCGGGGCACGACGCCGATGGAAGTGCTGACGGCGATTCAGGAGCAGAAGATCGTCCCACCCAGCAAGGTCGTGCCCGGGCTAACGCCCATCGTAGACCCCATCGTCATGAAGGCGCTTCGGCGCTCACCCCGCTCTCGCTATGCGACGGCGGCGGAGATGAAGGCCGACATCGAGGAGCTGATCACGAAGGCGGGCGTTCAGATCGACAAGGACACCATCTCGAGGGAGTTTGCGTCGATATACGGTCCCGAGATTGCCGAGCGGGCGGTCGCGCTGAGGGCGGCGATGGATGGCCACGCTGACGTCGAGCACCTCGCCAAGGTTCTTGGGGGACAAGTTCTGAACCCGAAGCATCTCCCGATCGTGGCGGGGGGGCTGAACGATCCCGATCCACTCGGGCTCTTCTCTGAACACACACCGCCCGCCGACCGGGTCGAGCGGGGGCGGGCGCCGGAAGGAAGCCTACTGCCTGCCCGCCCCGAGAAGCCGTTCACGAGCACGTTCACAGCCGAGGACATCGAAGTCGTCGAGAGCGTCGAGTCGGAGGTCGAGGACATCCGCGCGCTCGAGACTGCACGGGAAGCGCCGCCGTCATCGACGGACTCCATCCTCGACAGCCGGGACATCGAAGGATGGAACGACGCGACCTCTCGCCTGGTTCCGGAGGATGAGCTCCTCTCGCTTCTTTCGGAAGGCGACGTGAAGAAGGGTGTTGTACCGCCAACCTTCGCGGAGCGTTTCGAGGAGAAGATGCCGACGGTTTCGAACGAGGGCGGGAAAGCGCGATTCGGTGAAGAGGAGGCGACCCTTGGGATGGGCGCGTCGTTCAGGCCCGCGGATGTTCGGGAGCTCGAGCGTAGACTTCCGCCTCGCCCAAAGGCGCGGGACATCGTCCCCGTGCGGTCGATTCCGCGCGCGCCTTCGCTCGACCTCGACCCCGACCACGCACGCCGTTCTTCGCATCGACCGCTCCCGCGCGCGCCGTCCTTGGACATGGACGGAGAATTGACGCCTCAGCCGGTTCTGGGCCTTGGTCATGGTCGTGGGAACGTGCTCGAACCCATCGTTGTTTCGTCGGTGCGCGTTGCTTCGCTCTCGAAAACGCCCGCGCCACCGAGAGTGCGTGACGACTCGCCGCCGCCCAAGAACAGCAACGAGCCGACTGAGGACCCAGAGGCCGTGGTGCCTCGAAACGACACACCCAGCGTGGCCCGCTCGAGTCTCGAAGGCGAGCCGCGGTCCTGGCCTCCCGCAATCGACGCTGAGCCCACGCCCTTGTTGCCCTCGCCGGAGCCTGAGCGCCCGCGGTCCTCCTGGTCCTCCGTGATCACACCCGCGGCGAATCGAGATGCTCGAGACGAGGCCGCGATGGCTTCGCCGCCTCCGGCCTCTTTGTCTTCGCTCAACCTGCACGGCCCGGCGGCTGACGTTCCACAGTCATCGGCTGAGAGTCAGGCGGCGTTCGGACCGATCGAGGCCTATCGATCGGAGCCTGGCGTGCGGATCGCGCCGGGGGTGCTGTTTTTGCTCATGGTTGGAATTCTTGGGGTCGGTCTCGCGATGGGGATCCTTCTCGAGCGGTATGGTCTTATTGCGCGCGTTCTTGGTCCATAGGTGAACCGTGTGCCAGACCGGGTCCGCCTTTCTTTGGGCTCGACAACGAAGACACCCCTGGTAGGGTGAGTGGGGCATGGTGACCTCCGACTTCCCGATCCTCGAGTTTGTGCTTCGGAACTATAAGAACTTCAATGCGCGGGCCACGCGCGACGCGTTGGTCGCCTATTGGCAGCACATCCGCGCCGGAGGCAAGATGTTCTGGTCCGTCGCGGGTGCGATGTCGTCTGCCCAGCTCGGTATCGTGCTGGCGCCCGCGATTCGCAACGGGCTCATCCACGGGATGTCGGTCACGGGGGCCAACCTCGAGGAATCGCTTTTCCGGTTGGTCGCTCACCACAGCTACAAGGACTTTCCGAATTATCGCTATCTCACGAAGGCCGACGATACCGAGATCCTCAACCAAAGGATGCGTCGCGTCACCGACACGAGCATTCCGGAGGACGAAGCGTTTCGCGTCGTCGAGAGCATCATCTCGCCGCTTTGGAAGCGTGCCACGGAGAGCAAACAGAGGCGCTTTTGGCATGAGTACTTCTACGCGATGATTCAGGCGGTTCCCGCCGACAAGCATGAAGGCAGAGCCGAGGACTGTTGGCTCCTTGCGGCCGCGAAGGCTTCGCTGCCGATGGTCGTACCTGGCTATGAGGATTCGACGTTCGGGAACATCTTTGCGGCGAGTGTAAAAGAAAAGGAGAACGACGCGTCGATCGTGAAGTCCGGCATCGAGTACATGGCGCAGTTTTACGACCAGTACCGAGAGCTCTCGGCCGGGAAGGGCGTTGGCTTCTTCCAAATCGGCGGAGGCATCGCGGGCGACTTCCCGATCTGCGTCGTGCCGTCCATCAAGTATGATCTCGGCCATGAGGATGTGAAGCCATGGGCCTACTTCTGTCAGATCTCCGACTCGACGACTTCGTATGGGTCCTATTCGGGGGCGACGCCGAACGAGAAGATTACATGGGACAAGCTCACGGAAGACACGCCGATGTTCGTCATTGAGTCTGATGCGACCATCGTGGCGCCGCTGATCCTTAGTGCCCTGCTCGAGTGCAAGAGGCGTCCCGATGAAGCGGACGCGATCATCAACGCCGCCCGATAATCATCAGGCTGGAGCTTGTCGGGAATCGGAGGCTTCGTTGACGGCGGCCGAGGTCTCGCAGCCGGTCGAGAAGGACCCGGTGCGACGGCTGCAGCACTTCGAAACTAGGCCCGTGCACCTCATTGGGGCCCCACAACCGCATTGATTTCAAGAGACCGCCTTCGTTCCCCAAAGTCCTTCTCGACCGGCTGCGGGACCCCGTCCACCTCAGCACAGCGCACGCGATTCGCGCCATGATGGGGGATGAAGGCTCGTCGGATGTATTGGTGACGATGATCTAATGGAGTTCGCGTATCTCGAGTCATAGGGTGGCGCTGGATTCGGAGGCATCGATCGCAGAGCCGAGAAGATTCGTGCGACGAAGGTTTCATCGCCCGGCGGTCGACGACCTCCTTCTCCGACGACCTCTCCCAAGACGTTTCGATACGCGACGCGCTCGCAGCACTTCCCATTTCAGACACGCGTTACTCACGCGCCGACGGCAGCGTGTCGAGGTCGACGCTCACGATCTGTGGATCGAGCGTACCGGGCTGCATGTTCCGGCCGGCTTCATCTGATGCGCGAAGAGAATCCGACGGTCACCGCTGGTCACCTCGATGCGCCCCACGAGAACACAGAACCGCCGGACGACGCCGACTCAAACGACTGCTCAGACGACGCACTCGATACGATGATGACCTGTCCGCGTGTTTCATCATGGTCAGCGCGAACCAGGAACGGCGCCGCGTCTCGACTCCCTTTCGAGCGCAAGATTCCAGCGGATTGGCATGCATCGACGATCAGGATCTTCGTCTTTGCGCGCAGCTCGTCGACGGCGGCGAGAAGCTCCGCCGTCGGTAGCGAGGTCCTCGACATGTGGAGGCACTCCGGGTCAGCGTGGCCCGAGTAGTAGAAGACAAAGAGCGACAGCTCCCGCCCTTGGAGGCCACGAATGGCTTCCAGAAGCTTGCTCGCGGGCTCGTTCCGAAGACCGCTCACTCGGTCTCGATCGAAGTTGCCAAGGTCAATGCGCGGGCAGGACGGCCTCGAGGAAGGTGCGTCTGCCACCTTGAAGTCGAGCCCGCGTGGTGGTAGCGACCGCGATGGGGGGACTTGGACTTGGGACGAGCCGCCCGGGCGATCACTCGCTGAAGTCTTGGACAAGCACCCAAGGAAGGAACCGTCACATGCATCGACCCAACTGGATTACGCAGCACACCAAACTCACCGCGTTGACGATCGGAGCCGCGTTGATTCTTGGCGCATGTTCGGACGACAAGGTGAAGACACCCAGCGACGCAGGGACGCAGGACGTAGGGACACAGGACGTAGGGACACAGGACGCGGAGACCAACAACGATGCCGGCGCCGGCGATTCGGGAACTCCGGACGCCGCCGTGAGCAATCCATACAACAGCGTCGCGGCTATCCACGCCTTCTTCGACGGGAAGACGATGACGATGGAAGGCGACGCGCTTCCAAGTGCGTCCTTGGGCGTCAGCGAGAACATCAACCTGGGCGCGGCCACACAGTGCTATCACAAAGTGACGATCGAACTGAAGTCGGGCCCGACGATGGCGGTCGCGAGCGAGCTCGGAACGCTCCTCGATGCCCCAGATCTCTACAGCGTCGGAACCTGCGATCGCACGACGGCCTCCCAGACGGTGAGCTTCGAGACGACCGCCATGCTCTTTGAGAACGTCGCTTCGGACGGCGGCTGCTTTGACCTGACCGCCACGTATCCTGGCTTCACCCAGGAAGGTCGCGGCATGATTGCGGCGGACGGAACCAAGCTCTATCTCGAGATGTACACGGCGACCCAAGCGACCGGAAATCGCTGTGCAGACGGCGTACCGGGAAGCGATGGAGTCATGGTGGGTGGCGTCGCTTTCGATGGCGCCAATGCTCTTCAAGTCTACACCCTCGACTGACACCCAGAGCGCGCGCGCAGGACATGCAGTGGTACATCGCGGTATGGATGGCATGCGTGGTCGCAGCACTCCCGGTGCGTCGCGGCCACGCGACAGAGGGCCCGGTGCCCAGTCGCCATTTCGCGGAGTGGTTTGATAGCCGGGATCGAAGCGAAGACGGACTCCTCCACCAGTTTCGCCTCATCAACTATTTCTTCGTTCGCGGAATCGCTTCGAACACGAGATCGGATCCGATCGGTACGCGCGGATTGTCGTTAGGGCCGATAGGAAGGCCCACAACACCCGTAGGCGACGGCGAAGCGTTCCTTGCCGAGCAACGCTGGATCCCGATCCTCTCGGCAACGCCGTTCTTCACCGACGGCTGGGGCGAGTTTCGAGCCATGTTCGAGATTGATGCGACATGGGCGTTCGCTGCCAACGGCGTCCAGCCTAACCAGGGCGCAGGCTTTGGGTCGCGACAGGTCAATATACAGACCAAAGATGTTTACGCGGCCATCTTTCCGACCCAGGATCCTTCCGAGCTTTCGATCCTCATCGGCACCCAACCGCTCTTCGACTCGATCTACAACCCGCACACGACGCCACCGTTCGAACTCATCAACAGCGGGTACAAGCTGAGCGTGTTGGGCGGCGACGCGACCGGCATTGCCGCCTACGGTGAGCTCTTTGGCGTCCTCGGCAAGCTCGCGTTCGTACCTCTGACCGTTTCCCAGCCCAACAAGGCGGAGAACGGCGATCCAGGCTTCGCGTTCGCATACTTGACGACCCTCGACGCTGGACTCTTCGTACAGCCAGGTACGTTTCTTGGATTGACGTATTGGTACTTGCGCGACGACACCGAAGGCCTCGGGTTTGCCGTCGAAGGCTTGGTTCGAAGTGGTCCGTCGTCGCTTGGACTTGCAGCACTCAACGGACACGGAGCGATGAACATCTCACGCCCCAGAGGCTATGTTCACTACCTTGGCTTCAACTTTCACCACAACCTGCGCTTTCACACCGGCCCGCTATCGGCTTCGGGCTTCGTGTTGGTCAATTCGGGTCGGTTCAAGGCAAGAGACGACCGATCACCAAACCCGAACGTCCGCATCTTGGGCGTCGCAGCAAACCTCGAAGCAAACTACAACTACGGAAAGACCCCTGACGATACGCTCTCGCTCGAGTTGATGGGCACGAATGGCGACGACGATCCCACCGACGACATCCAACGAGGTCCCTTCACGCTGAACAACTACGGACTTGCTTCGGCAACCTGGGTTGACACAAAAACGCTCATTCTGTTTCCCTTTTCGAGCACCGCGACCAACTACAACGGCGCGGTCAACGACATACACAACCAAGGCTATGGCGTCGTCGCGATCATAGGAAGCGCGTCGCATGACTTCATCCCGTACAAGCTCAACCTCAAGCTGGGCATCGCCACCGGCATGTCCTTCGCCAAACCGAAGCACTTCGCCGCAGAAGAGTCTTCTGACGCCTCCAGCGGAAAGCGGGGTCGCATGATCGGCACGGAGCTCAACGTGGAGATGAAGTATCACATTCGTTACGCCATGACGGTCGGCGTTCACGCGGCGGTTTTGCTCAAAGGCGACTTCTATCACGAGAGCCCCTACGTCGTTGCGACGCCGTGGGCCGCCTTTACGACGTTTACTTGGGTGTTGTTCTAGCATGGGCACAGCACGCCACATCTTCTCCCTGCTTCTTCTGGTCGGCGTTCGCGTTGGGGTCGGCGTTTGCGTCGGGGTCGGCGTCATCGCCAGCGTCGGCTGTGTGCATTCTTATCGAAGCGAAGCGCCGCTTTCATTTGACGAGATCTCGTACGTGGGGACGGCCTCCACGGCCGTCCAAACCTACCGGGTTGAGCTCGAGGATGCGCCCTCTCGGTACGGGATGACCAACGCGCTCGGGATATCGTACGTCGACCTCAATCCCTCGGGAGATCCGACGGTCGTCTTCGTGCACGGCCTCGGCGCATATGCGAAATGGTGGCGGTATCAGTTCGATGCCTTCGCGGCAGCTGGCTACCACGTGGTCGCGCTCGATCTTCCAGGTCACGGCGGTTCCGACAAGCCTGCCTCATTCCCTTACACGGCCGAGGCCATGGGAGACGTCGTCGTCGAGCTGCTCGATCGCATGGGCATCCGAGACCCGATCCTCATCGGTCACAGCATGGGAGGCCAAGTACTCCTATCGCTCGCCATCCGCTTTCCGACGCTCGCGCGTGCGCTGGTGCTCACGTCGCCCGCAGGATTCGAACCTTATTCAGAACGCGAACGGGCGTGGTTTCGAAGCGCATACAGTGTCCGGCTCATGGAAGATGCTTCGGAGTACGCGGTCTGGCGCACGTATCGATACTTGAGCTTCAACCAATGGACGGACGCATTCGCGTGGATCATTGAGGAGCGCATGCGCCTGTCGAAGTCGGTCGGGCCGTTTCAGCAGCATTTGTATGCGATCATCAAGAGCATTTGGGGTCTTTCACAGACGGACTTCGTTCGCGAGAATCTGGGTCAGATCCGCGCCCCGACCCTCATCATCTACGGAGAGGCGGACCGCCTCATTCCGAATCCGTATCTCCACGGAGGTTCGACGGGTGCCATCATGGCGTATGGGCACGCGCACATTCCCCTCTCTGTCCTTACACCTCTAGCCGATTGTGGCCATGCGGTTCAGATTGACTGCTCGAGCAGGTACAATGCCACGGTTCTCGCGTGGCTCGCCTCGGCGCGCTCTCGAGGGAGCTTGCGCAAGGGGGACTCAGCGATTGGATCACCTGGGACCGCCAGATGATTGGCCCGGCACTGACCGATACGCGATCGAGGCTCGCGTCGGCATGGGCGGTATGGGTGTGGTCTATCGCGCCTGCGATGTCGAACACGGGACGACGGTTGCGCTCAAGCTCTTGAACGTGGAGAGCCCAGAGGGCCTCTACCAATTCAAACAAGAATTCAGAGCTCTTGCCGACATTGGCCACCCCAATCTCGTCAAGCTCCACGAGCTCTGCGCAGCCGATGAGCGATGGTTCTTCACGATGGAGTTCGTCGAAGGCGTCCACCTCTTCGACTATGTGCGCGGCAAACCGGCTCCAGCCCCAGAGCGATCCATGACGATCTGGGATCTGGACCAAGCTGCACGATCATCCACTCCAGAAGACAGGACCAACCAACTCGATGTCGTCACGCGCACGCTTGACGTCGGGCCGGGCGCGCTCGAAGGCCCACTCGAGGCATCCGATGTGACGCGCACTCTGACGCAGAGATTGACCGCGCCCGCAGTCGTGCGAGGTCCGGAGAACGTAGGCTTGGGCGGAGCCCCGCTTTCGGCCTCTGACGCCGATATCACCCCCAGCTTGAGCTCGGCCTCCGGTTCAGCCTCTGGTTCAGCCTCTGGTTCAGCCTCCAGTTCAGTCTCCGGTTCAGTCTCCAGTTCAGTCTCCAGTTCAGGTTGGGCAGGCGGAGGGACACGCAGCAGCGCACTCCCGAGAGCGCTGCCGCTTCAGTCCCCCGAGCAGTTCGAGCGGCTACGCGCCGCCTTCATCCAGCTCGCGCACGGCCTCCGAGCGATCCATAGGTCGGGCCATATTCACTGCGACATCAAGAACACGAACGTAATGGTCACAGACAGTGGCCGTGTCGTCGTGCTGGACTATGGTTTGGTGACCGACGCCAGAAAGGCGAGTTGGTTCGGAACGAAGACGAGAAAGAGCGTCCTCGGTACGCCCCTTTACATGGCGCCCGAGCTCTTTGTGGGCACGCCTCAGTCTGAAGCCAGCGACATGTACGCCCTCGGCGTCATGTTGTACATGGTGCTGGGCGGCCTCCCGCCCTACGCGGGCAGTCGACGAGACATCGCGGAACAGAAGCGCGTGATTGACCCTCCAGATCTGAAGATCTGGGCCCCCGATATCCCTGACGCGCTCGAAGCCTTGTGTCGCGACGCCTTGATGCGAAACCCAGAGGACCGTCCGCATATCGACGAGTTCCTCGAGCGATTGGGCGCACGCAACGAACAGACGACGTTACAAGACACCTCGATCCCCGAAGTCGCATCGGAGCTCGTAGGACGCGAGGACGAGCTCGCGTCGCTGGAGAGACTGCTCGAGCAGGTGAAGACAGGAGAGGGTCGACGTGTTCGCGTTCACGCCAACGCCGGACTTGGAAAGTCGGCGTTGCTGTCGACCTTCGCGAACCGCGCCCAAGCCCAGCTCAATACCACCGTGCTGTCGGGTCGTTGTTACGAGCGAGAGACCGTTCCGTACAAAGCGCTCGATAGTCTCTTTGACGCCTTGGCCATGCATCTTGCGCGCCTCCAAACCGTCGAAGTGAAGAAGCTCATTCCTGAGCAGATCGCCATCATCGCGCGCATGTTCCCGGTCTTTCAGCAAGTCGAAGCCATTCGTGACGCCGCCCCCGTCACCATCCAGAATCCGCGAGCGTTTCGCCGACGAGCCGTGTCCGTCCTGCGTACGCTCATTTGTAACGTCGCCGAGCGAAGCCCCCTTGTTCTCATCGTCGACGATGTTCAGTGGGGCGATCGCGACAGCGGCGTGCTGCTCTCAGAGCTGCTCGAAGCCCCTATGCCGCCCGCGCTCATTGTCCTCAGCTACCGCACAGCCGAAAGCATCGACAGCGACTTTCTACGGGCGCTCACTTTGCCAACCCAAGCATCGTTGGAGATCGCGCTCGAACCACTCGAGCTCGGCGAAGCCCTCCACATCGCCGAGCGTGTTCTGGGCGGAGCTGTTGACCGCACGACCAAGCAGCGCATCGCAGAGGAGTCGGGCGGCAATCCATACTTCGTCGCGGCTCTCGCAAACCATGTTCGAGAACAACGCGATTCCTTGTCGCACCATGCGATCAAGAAGATCACCCTCGAGGAGGTGCTGTCGGACCAGGTCAAGCGCCTGCCGGAAGAAGCGCGCCATCTTCTCAATCTGCTCGCCGTTGCCGGGGGCCCCATTCCGCAAGGCCTCGCGCAGCAGGCGGCGCGCATTCCCTCGGCGGACCGACGTGCCACCGTGAATCTTCTGCGCGTACGACGCTTGGCGCAAACGCATGGGGTGCGACCCACCGATGCGATCGAGCCCTACCACGATCGCGTTCGAGAGACGGTCTGGAATCGAATGAAGGACTCCGTCCGGATCTCCTGCCACAGGCAACTTGCATGGGCGCTGTTTTCGTCCGGCAGCGGAGACCCCGAAGATCTCGCGCGCCACTTCGAGGGCGCAGGTGACCTTCGCCGCGCAGGTCCATGCTACCTCGAGGCCGCTCGCGCTGCGGCCGAAGCACTTGCCTTCGATCGCGCAGCGGGTCACTTTCAGAAAGCGATCGAGATCCTCCGGCCGCAGGGCGAAGAGGCTGCGAGCCTTCAGATCGCTCTGGCCGATGCACTCGCCAACGCTGGCCGAGGACGGGAAGCCGCGCACGCTTTTCTCGAAGCCGCCCCGATGGCCTCCCAAGTCGACGCAACCGAATGTCGTCAGCGAGCTGCCGCACTCCTGCTCGACTATGGCCTCATGGAGGAGGCGAGGCAGGCGCTGACGCCGCTTCTCGTCGAGCACAACATCCCGCTCCCAGCCAGTGGAAGGGCCGCCGTCCGACGCATGAAGCGGCAACGCGCTCGACTCAAAGAGCGCGGTTGGTCCTTCCAAGAACGACGCGACGAGACCGAGATCTCGCAAGAAGCGGGGCAGAGGATCGATGTCCTGTGGAGCGTCGGTCTTGGACTCGTCTTCGTAGAACCGCTTGCTTCCTCAGAGTACAGCACGCGCGCCCTGATTGAAGCCCTCGACGCAGGAGATGCGCGGCGTCTGGCGCGGAGCCTTGGCCTCGAGCTCGCGATCTCGGGAATGCGAGGAAAGAAGGCGCTCAAACGCAACAAGCGGCTCGTCAAGCTCGCGCGCACATTGAGCGAGCGCATCGACGACCCCTATGCGCGCGGCATGGTCGCTTTGGGTTCCGGCGTCGTCTCCATTCAACTGTGGGAGCACCGGAAGGCGCGACGATGGTACGACACGGCCTGCGACATCTTCCACAATCAGTGCATCGGACGGCACAGCGAAGCGAACCGCGCCGATCTTTCGCGCATCCTCGCGTACTACTACCTCGGTGAGATTCGACTGATGCGGGATGCGGTCCGCGACGGACTACGCGATGCCGAAAAGCACGAAGAATGGCAGATGGCCACGAGTCTCCGTTGCGGAACACCCACGGTCGCGTATCTGGCAGGTGACGACGTCGAGGGTGCACAGCGTGCAAGGGAAGGGTTGTGGACGAACTGGGCGCACCAAACGGGCTATTTGCGCCACTATTGGGATGTGTACAGCCGGCTGGCCATCGACCTCTACGCGGGTCGTTGGTCTCAGGTTTGGCGAAGCGTTGAAGCGCACAGCGAGGTCTTGTTTAGTCCTGTCCTGGCACAGATGTCACTCGGACGGATGGGGCGCTCTGAGCTGACGGCGCGCGTCGCATTGGCGGCCGCATCCGCGAGCCGCGGTCAAGACCGCGAACGTTATGTCGGCGAAGCCGAGCGCTTTGCGTCCGCGCTCGAGGACGAGGCGCTTGTCGCACCGAATGCCGTTGCACGTGTGATTCGCGCGTGCGTACTCGATCTCCGTAACAAGGAAGGGCGCGCCATTGAGGAGCTCGCTGCTGCAGAGCTTGCGCTCGAGCACGTCGCGATGAAGATGCATGCGATGGGCGCGAGAAGGCGACGAGGGCAGATCCTGGGCGGTGAGGAAGGCAAGCGTCTCGTCAGCGAAAGCCTCGCTTGGTTTTCTGGTCAAGGTGTGGCCGATCCAGAGCGCTTCGCAAACTTCGTGATTCCCGAAGTCACCGAAAGATGACGACGCGGTTCCTGCCGGTCTTCTTGGCATCGTAGAGTGCTGTATCCGCAGCCGAAAGCAGATCGGTCGCCTGGTTGATCTTGGGATGTTGTGTGCCAGCGACCCCAGCGCTGATCGTCACCCGCAAGTCCGGAAGTCTCGGCACGAGCTGAGCGGCCGCGAGCTGCTGGCGAATCCGATCGGCCATCGCCGCCGCCATCGGAGGCGGCGTGTCGCGGCAAAGCACCATGAACTCCTCACCGCCGTACCTCGCCGCGATGTCTTCGCCCCGGACTCCCGCCGCCAGAATCCTCGCCGCCGTCGCGAGCACCTCGTCCCCGACCAGATGTCCGTGCGCATCGTTGACCCTCTTGAAGTGGTCGAGATCGAACATTACGGCCGTCAACAGCCTCCGGTGACGCACTGAGAACTTGAACTCAGCCTCCAAGCGCTCGTCGAGATGCCGGCGATTGAAGAGCCCGGTCGGAATATCGCGAATCGCCGCCTGGTACAGCGTGGTCTGATATTGCTCCTCGAGCCGGTCCGCATAGGAGAACTTCAAGATGGTCGTCTGACCGAGATGGATCTTGTCTCCATCTCGGAGAAGCGCCGCGGTCACCCGCTTGGCATTGACGAAGGTCCCGTTGCGGCTCCCGAGATCTTCGAGTTTGACTGAGCCATCGCCGGTGTCGGTGAGACGCACGTGATGCCTAGAGACGCCGTCGTCCGTGACCTGAATCCCGGCGTCACGGCCGCGCCCCACCGTCACCGTTCCGTCGACCTTGAACATCTGTCCGCAGCGGCTGCCCACGAGCACGATGAGATAGGGATGATCCTGTGTTGGCGCATCGGCGCCTGGCTCGCGATCGTCGAGGTCAACGGGGACCGTGGCATCTCCGCCTCCATCTCGGTCTCCCCGACTCACGCGATGAAGCCTAGCGATTCGGGAGTGCTGCGTCTAGACTTCTGGTCCGCGCCCGCACATAGACCACGTCCACGCAAGTCAGGCCTTCTGCATCGACTGGTTTCAGGGCACTACGATGCGCTGATCGAACCGATGTCCGATGTCCGATGTCCGCGCGACCACCCATCCTTCGATCGTGCTTCGGCAGCCTGTGGCGACTGCCCACAAGGTAGCCTGTTGCCCGCCGAGGGGCGTCGGTGGGCGCGCATGTGGCTGCTCTTCGGCATGCCGTGGTCTGGGCGCGAGATCGGCGTTGGTCGAGGCAAAGTTTGGTCCAGATTGCCAGCCCCGGGAGCCAGCCTTACGATTCTCGCGTGTCCCCGGACCCTCATCGTCCTCTGACGGCGTTCCCCTCGGCTCGTCTTGGCGCGGCCACGCCCCAATCTTCCCGAACCCGTGCGCCCGAGTCCGAGGCGTCGGTCGCGTCGTCCATCGACCTCGCCGCGCTGATCGACATGAGCGCGCTGCAGGAGACGATGGACGCTTTCTATGACCTCACGGGCGTGGGCGTCGGTATCGTCGATCTCGAAGGGCGAGTGCTCGTCGAGACGGGATGGCAAGACATCTGCGTGAACTTCCACCGCATCCACCCCGCGACGTGCAACAACTGCATCGAGAGCGACACGGCGCTCACCCGTGGCGTGGCGCCCGGCGAGTTCAGGACCTACCGCTGCAAGAACAACATGTACGACATCGCGACCCCGCTCATGGTCGGTGGCCAACACGTTGGCAATATCTTCCTTGGCCAATTCTTCTTCGAAGACGAGGCCGTCGACTACGAGCTGTTCAGAGCGCAAGCGCACCGATACGGTTTCGACGAGGATGCCTACCTGGCGGCCCTTGCTCGAACACCTCGCTGGAGCCGAGCCAAGGTCGAGTCGGCCATGACCTTCTACGCCCGCTTTGCGCAGATCCTCTCCGATCTTGGCCTCAGGAACAAGCAGCTCGGGCAAGCCGTCAGGGCGCGTGAGACGATTCTTCTCGCGCTTCGCGAACGTCAGGAGCGACTCCGCTACACCTTCGATCGCGCGCCGGTCGGCGGCGCGATCCTGTCGACCGACTTTAGGTTTCTCGAGGTGAATGAAGCGTTTGCTGAGTTCATCGGGTACTCTCGCGAGGAGCTCCTGACGCGAACCCTCGCGGATATCACGCATGCGGAAGATATCTCTCGCAACAAAGACGACGTGTCCCGACTTCTTCGAGGAGAGGTCGAGCGCCTGGAGATCGAGAAGCGCTATGTGCATAAGAGCGGCGCTATCGTCTGCGGCCAAGTCGTTGCGAACTGCGTGAGGAACGCCGAGGGGCAGCCTCTCTACCTCATCGCGATCATCATCGACGTGACGGCGAAGAAGGCCTCAGAACGAGCCCTTATCGAGAGCGAGGCGCAATACCGAGCCGTGATCGAGACCTCTCAGGACGGGTTCCTCATCTGCGATTCGGAGGGACATATTCTTGAGGCCAACGAGGCTTACGTTGAAATGTCGGGCTACGCGCTCGCCGAGCTCCAATCGAAGGGAATTTGGGATATCGAGGCCCGAGAGCGACCGGGAGACATCCGCGAACGACTCGCCGCGGCCGTAGAACAAGGCGGTGCCCTCTTCAACTCGAAGCACCGCACGAAGAGCGGACGCGTTGTCGACGTCGAGGTGAACATCTCCTATTGGCCCATCGCCGGAGGGCGGTTCTTTGGCTTCGCTCGGGACGTGAATCGGCGCCAGCGCTCGGAGAGGATCCTCAAGGCGCGTCTAGAGCTCTCGGAGATGGCCGAAAACGCATCCATTCAAGAGACGCTGGAACGCGCCGCCGACTTCGCGAAGGCGCTCGCGGAGAGTGACACGGGCCGCCTGGTTCTCTTCGATTCGACGCTTTTCCGTAAGATGAACGGCGCAACGGCGCATGACGTACCGACGCATGACTCGGGGGTCGGTGACGCACCGACGTATGATGCGGCGCCCGGTGACGCACCGACGCATGACGCGGCGGTCGGTGACGCCGAGCGTTCGGCTCCTGCGGATCCGGGCCCAGGCCGAGAGCATCAAGCGAAGCTTGGACCCGTCGAGGATCTCGGCATCTTCGAGAACTGGAACCGAGACTTGGAGCGAAGGTGCTTCGAGACCGGAAGAGCAGTGATCGTCAACGCGCCGAATCGGACCGACGAGGCCTCGTCGCGAGATGGTTCCGCGCCCTTCCGGAGGGCGCTCCTCGTGCCGGTTATGTCCGAGGGTCGGGTGACGGCAATCCTCGGGGTCAACGGAAAGTCGAAGGATTACACCGCGGAAGACGAGGTCGCTCTCAGCCAATTCGCGAGCATGGTCGTAGACATCATCGATCGAAAACGTACGGAGGCGCGGATAGCCCACCTCGCCTTCCATGATCCGCTGACACAGCTCCCGAACCGAGCGCTCGTGACGGATCGGCTGCATCAGGCTTTGGTCAAAGCTCGCCGGTCGGGTCGACGATTCGCCGTATGTTACCTCGACCTCGACAATTTCAAGCCGATCAATGACGCCTTCGGTCACGCGCAAGGCGATGCTGTGCTGATCGAGATTGCGAACCGACTACGAGAGAGCATTCGGAAAGGGGACACGGTCGCCCGCTTCGGAGGCGACGAGTTCGTGATCCTGTTGGAAGATCTGAAGTCCCGCGAGGAGTCGGAGCAGGCGATCGACCGTGTGATGAAGGATCTCAAGCGGCCGTTGTGCATTGGAGCCGAAGAGATCGAGATCAGAGTGAGCGTAGGCGTTACGGTCTACCCCGACGATGAGTCAGATGCCGATGCGCTCTTGAGGCACGTCGATCAGGCGATGTACGTCGCCAAGCAGGCGGGCGGCGACCGCTGGGAGATCTTCGACGCCGAGGACGACCGGCGGTCAAGGACTCAAAAGGACCGACTCCAACGCATGCGCGATGGCCTCCTGAAACAGGAGTTCGATCTTCACTACCAGCCCAAGGTCGACATGGTGCGCGGAACGGTGCTGGGTGTCGAAGCGCTCCTTCGCTGGCAACACCCGACCGAAGGCCTCTTGGCGCCCGGCTCTTTCATGCCCTCGGTCGAGAATACCGACCTCGCGCTCGAGATCGATCGGTGGGTCATCGAACGAGCCCTCGCACAGATGTCGACGTGGAGAGCGCACGGGCTCGACATCTCCGTCAGCGTCAACCTCTCCGCTCGCCAACTGCAACAGCACGACTTCATCTCCCAACTGGAGGACCTCCTCGATCGATACGGCGATGTGCCTCGAGGACGCCTCGAATTCGAGGTGCTCGAGACCACATCGATCGAGGGTGGGCCGGCCCTCGCCCTCTTCGTCGAGGGATGCAAACGACTGGGTGTCCGTTTCGCCATCGATGACTTCGGTACCGGATACTCCTCGCTCTCGTATCTGCGAACCCTGCCCGCGCACCAACTCAAGATCGATCGCACGTTCGTCCGCGACATGCTCACGGACCGTGGGGCGATGGCGCTCGTCATGGGGGTGATTGCTCTAGCGCGGGCCTTCGCCATCGAGGTCATTGCTGAAGGTGTCGAGACGACGGATCAGGGCGTGCGACTCATCGAGCTTGGCTGCCCTTGGGCGCAGGGTTACGGGATCGCCAGACCCATGACGGCTGAGAAGCTCCCCGGTTGGATCGCCACCTGGTGCCCGCCGAGCGCGTGGAACGCGGTCGAGTCCCGAGACGACTTCCGAGACGACTTCCGAGACGACGCCCGAGACGACGCCCGAGACGACGCCCGAGATGGCGCCCGAGACGACGCCCGAGGCGACGCCCGAGACGACGCCCGAGGCGGCGAACGGGCGTGCGATGAGAAGCACTCCCTCGGGGCTTCGAGACCGCAAAGCCAAAGCGCGTGAAGCTTCGACCATGTCGAGTCGTATTCGTGAGCGCGATGGGTGCGCCCATCGGCGAAGCCCTCGTTCACGCCCGTGGAGGCCTGATCTTCGCGCCGACTCCGGCGGCTTCCATCATCGACGCGATGTCGAGCGGCGGCAGAGGCCGACCCAGCAAGAAGCCTTGCATCTCGTCGCACCGAAGCAAGCGAAGCAGCTTGGCCTGCTCCTCGGTATCCACGCCTTCGGCGATAACGCGCAATCCAAGCGCATGAGCAAGCGCAATCACGGAGGTCACGATGGCCATGTCTCCCGGGCTGTCTGTCATGTTCACAACGAATGAGCGGTCGATCTTGAGCGAACCGACCGGGAGTCGACCGATACAGCTCAACGACGAATAGCCAGTTCCGAAATCATCGATCGCAACCGGAATACCAGCCTCACTTAGAGCTCTTATCTTCGCAATCCCGGCGTCGATGTCGTCGATCAGCATGCTCTCTGTGATCTCCAGATCGAGCCAAGGGTCTGGCAGCCGTTCGTGCAAATCGACGACGCTCTCGACGAAATCTTTCCGTTTGAGTTGAACGTTCGAGACATTGACCGCGACCCGTGGCGGTCGAAGTCCTTTCGCAAGCCATTCGGTGAAGTCCCGTCGCGCGCACTCGATCGCCCAACGGCCCACTTCGACGATGAGACCTGTTTCTTCGAGCGCGGGGATGAACAGCGAAGGCAACACCAAGCCCTCGTCGGGCGCATTCCATCGAAGCAGTGCTTCAAGACCCTTTAGCGTTCCAGATCGCGCGTCGAACTTCGGTTGGTAGTAGAGAAGGAACTCGTCTTGCTCGATGGAACGACGAAGACGACTCTCCAGCGAGAGCCGATGACCAACTCGTCGGTTCATGTCGTGGGAGTAGAACAAGCAGGTCTCGTTCGACTCCTGAGCGCGGTGAAGCGCCGTCTCCGCACTTTGCAGGATCGAAGCGGCTTCTCGGCCGTCCTCGGGGAAGAGCGCCACCCCAGCTCGGACCGAGAGTCGAAACGATGCGCCGTCGACCAAATAGGGTCCCGAGAGAGGACGAAGTATCTCGTCGATCGTCCGACGCAACTCGACCTCGGACAACGCCCCAACGAGCGCGACCGAGAACTGTCCCGGGCCGACCGCCGCGAGCAGGTGACGCGACCCTACGCAATCTCGGAGCTTCTCGGCAGCTTGAGCGAGGACCTCATCTCGCCCAACTTGGCCGAACGTGTCGGTAACAGCCAGGAGACCGTCCATGCCCGTCAAGACCACCGGGATGGATCCATCGTCACTCATCCGCAAAGCCTGGGCGAGTTGCTCTTCGAAGAGACGGCGATTCGGGAGATCGGTCACGGGGTCGTACTGCGTCAGGTAATGAAGGCGATCGCTCTTCTCAACGTAATCGAGAGCAAACGAGACATCGCCCGCCAGTTCTCTCAAGAGACGAAGCTCTTCTTCGTCTGAGAAGTCCTGTTGCGACGAGAACAGCGCGATCGCGCCCACGATATCTCCTGCCACCGCGAGTGGAAGCAGGATCAGCGAAAGGTCGTCCTCCGTCCATCCGATGTCGCGCCGCACGACTGGGTGTCCGTGCTCTACGCACGCCTGCATTGCGTCGCAAAGCAATGAAGACGGCCGGAACACCGACCCGAGGGCAACCCGACGGCATGTCGTTGCTTCGAAGTGCGCAGATTGCGCGAGGGCCTCGACCTGGACCCCAGGCTCAGCCTCAGGCGGAGCCTCCGTGTTGACCCGAACCTGAGTCTCAGCCCGAAGCTCAGCCTCAGCCCGAAGCTCAGCCTCAGCCCGAAGCTCAGCCTCAGCCCGAAGCTCAGCCTCAGCCCGAAGCTCAGCCTCAGCCCGAAACTCAGTCTCAGCCCGAACCTCGGTCTCGGACCGGGCATCCGTCTTGAACCGCGAAGCCGTCGGCCCGAGCCGTCGAAGAATCAGCACTGCGTCGAAGTCGCCCGTGCTGGCTGCGACGCGGCAGCTCGCCTCGAGCATGGCGGCTCGTTCGTGAACCCGAATCAACGTCCCATTGACGCCACTCAACACCGCTTGGGTTCGAGACAGCCTCTGAATGCGCTCCTCTTGTGCCTTCCGAACCGTGACATCGCGAAAGTTGACGACGAGGCCCCCGACCTCCGCTGCGTCGTCCATGTTGGTGGCGACAGCTTCGATCCAAAGCCAGGATCCGTCCCGATGTCGGACACGGAGATCCGCCCGGGCTTGGCCTCGTTGCATCCCCAAGAGGCGCTCGAACTCCGGCGCAAGCGCAGCCCGGTCGGCTTCGTGAATCAAGGACAAGAGCTCCAGTGACCCCCATGATTCCTTGCCGTATCCAAGGATGCGCTCGAGCGCCGGGCTTGCATAAAGAATCCCGCCGGCCCGCCCGACAACGGCCACCCCATCGGCACCGTGCTCAAGGAGCGCCCGGAAGCGGCGCTCGCGGGCTCTCAGTGCTTCCTCGGCCAACGCCTCGCGCCTCGCCGCATCCCGTTCTTCGAGTGCTCGCAGAACGGCCTGGCCGAGTCGCGCCAGTCGGTCCTTGAGCAGGTAGTCGGTTGCGCCCTCCCGGATGAGCTCCGCCGCCGCTTCATCGCCGACCGTCCCCGAGACCACGATGAAGGGCACATCGAGCCCTCTCGATCGAACCAGCCGCAGCGCCGAGAGGCCATCGTAGCTGGGCAAAGCATAGTCGGCGATGATGACGTCCCAGCTCCGCTCAAGCGCAGAAACAAACGCGCGCTCGGTGTCGACCTGCACCCACTCTAACTCGAGTCCATCGCGTTCAAGCGCACGTCGCGTCAGCTCGGCATCGGTGGGACGGTCCTCGAGGACGAGCACAGACAGCGGTTCCTTCATGGGTTGCTCCCTTCGACCTGAACACTCAAGCCGTGATCTCTTGGGCCCTCGTCGCGTTGGCCGCGGTCGTTCGAGCGTTCGACGGACGCCTCCTCATCGCAGAGGACCCCCGGCCGGCGGCTCGTTGAGAAGGAGCCAGTAGAAACCAACACGCTCTACCGCCTCGCCGAACTTGGCAAAGTCAACCGGCTTCACGATGTAGCTATTGACGCCGAGCCTGTACGTCTCGACGATGTCTTGCTCTTCGCGCGAGGAGGTCAACATGACGACCGGAATGCGACACGTCCGAGCATCTTCCTTGAGCGAACGAAGAACCTCGAGTCCGTCGACCTTCGGCAGCTTGAGATCGAGAAGAATGACTTTCGGCGTATCTTCGATCCTTCGCTCGACGAAGCGGCCACGACAGAAGACGAAATCGAGCGCTTCCTCTCCATCCTTGACGTGCACAATGGGATTTTGAAATTTCGCCTTACGGAGAGCGTGCAGCGTCAGCTCCGCATCGCTTGGATTGTCCTCGACGAGGAGGACCTCGATCGATCGGCTCATCATCCACCACCACCTTTCTGGATCGTGAAATAAAAGGTCGCGCCGAGACCTGGTTCGGACACAGCCCACACGCGACCGCCGTGCCGATCAACGATTCGCTGGACGAGGGCCAACCCAATTCCGGTACCCTCGTACTCGGCACCATGAAGACGCTGGAAGACCCGGAACAGCTTGTTCGAGTACTTCATATCAAAGCCAACGCCGTTGTCCTTGACGAAGTAGACGACCTCGGCGGGATCGTCTCCGCGGGTCGTCTGTCCCACTTC
Source organism: Deltaproteobacteria bacterium (assembly GCA_016713425.1). Classification (GTDB taxonomy): domain Bacteria; phylum Myxococcota; class Kuafuiibacteriia; order Kuafuiibacteriales; family Kuafuiibacteriaceae; genus JADJPE01. The sequence goes on from JADJPE010000005.1 coordinate 2,537,155, forward strand.
GATGGTGACGGGGTGTCCAGATCTTCTGTACTTCAGCGCATTGGACAGAAGGTTTACGAACACCTGCTTGAGAAGCCCCGGATCGGCCTGGCAAACCGTCAAGTTCGAAAGGATGAGCCGGGGTTCGGGCTCACACTCCGCGACAAGAACCGACAGCTCCGTCCATGCCGAGCGAACAACCTCCTCGACGCGTACCGTCTGTCGCACGAGAGGCTGACGCCCGAGTCTCGAGAATCGGAGCAGGTCGTCGATGAGCGTGCCCATCTGCGTCGCGCTCTGGGACACGATCGAAAGATACCTCACGGCTTCGTCCGGCAGCGAAGGCGCGTACTCATCGCGCAGGATCTTCGAGAAGCCATCGATGGCGCGAAGTGGGGCGCGGAGGTCGTGAGAAACGCTGTAACTAAACGACTCGAGCTCTGCGTTTAGTGCCTCGCTCTCGGCCACCTTCTCCTGAAGATTCTGGCAGAGCACGCGAATCTTCGTCGATGCCTCGATCTGCGCTGATATGTCGCGAATATCGGCGAGGACGAAGGCACCGTGCGCCGTCTGAACTGAGCTGAGGCTGATGCCAACCGGAAACTCCGAGCCATCCTTTCGGCATCCATACAATGGACTCTCGTCGGAGAGGGTGTCGCCCATCAGGCGCGGCCGTGGCGCGCGTGCGTACCCCTCGCGATGTCCAACATGGGCCGCTCGAAGACGCTTGGGCACCAACACCTCGACGGGCTGCCCGAGGAGTTCCGAAGGCTCATAGTGAAAGAGCCGCTGCACCTGCGCATTGGCGACCGCGATGCGACCCTCTTGGTTGATGACAACGATCGCGTCGGGCGCCGACTCCAAGAATGCGGCAAGCAACGGTTCGGGTGTCAGGAGGACAGTCGGCTCTGCCGTCACGGCGGTCGCTGATTCGGCGCAAACATCACTCATCATTTCGTCGTTCCTTCATCGACGCCTCGTCACCCCTGGTCACGCCTCGTCACGCCTCGTCACGCCTCGTCACCCCTTGCTACCTGGTCACCGTCGTTTGCTTTAGCGAGGATTCAAGGCCTCACCCACCGTGCGAGCCAAAATCAGGCCGCGCAAGTCCAGATTAGGGAGATAGACAGCAGAATGGATCTTGTCTTGATCGACAGGTGAGGAAGGAGCGTACCTATCCACCCCCGGCCGCCGGACCTCATTCTCAGGTTTGTTGGCCACCGAAAGAATCGCCAGGCAAGGTCCAGATGTGGGGCGAGGGCAAGCACAGAGCGCGCGCAGGCCCCTCGCGGGTCGGATGCATCAACATGCATCAACATGCGGCAACATGCGGCAACATGCGGCAACATGCGTCAGGATGCGCTTAGTCGATGCTTACGCGAATCGCGACCCGCTGCCCTCCGACGCTGCTCCCGGCGACGCTGCTCCCGGCGACGCTGCTCCCGGCGACGCGGCAGCGGGCGACGCGGCGCCCGGCGATGGCGGGTTGAAGCCGGATTCATCGGTTGATCCTGATGCGGGCCCGAACGCATGGCCAGTGACGATCCCCGAGTTCTGGGCGCCGATCGACTGGACTGAGGGGTCGGCGGTCCGGCATGTGAGCCCGACGGAGGTCGCCCAGCTCGATGCGATCCTGGATCATCTGCAGCCTCATGGAACGGTGCGGCGGCGCCATCACGAACAACATCGTCGTTGTCGACCACAAGGACATCGACACCGGCATCGCTGCGTGGGCAAGCTGTTGCGTAATCATCGCCCACAATACGGTATTCATGACGGACCAGCGCCGCCGATACTCGTCCATTGAATGGCGTGGGTCTGGAACCGATGCCTTGGTGATCAATAACCTTGCGAACTATGTGATGCGCGCGCGTGACGAAGCGCGGGCGACGCTGATCAGCAACATCGACTACGCGGATGCTACGTGGTTCGATGACCCGGAGAACCTCGATCTCCACCTGGAAGCGTCGGCGGTCGACGCCATCGACCAAGGCACGGTGGTGGATCTGGAGGCGCATAGAAAGCTCCGCTTCAGAGAAGAAGACGTTGTCGTGCACACCGTCGGACATCGCTCATACAAAGCGCAGGTTGGATTCCGAGAGCGTCCAAACCATCGGCCCCATATCCATGGCGGTGTCGGGGACGTCGATAGATCCATCCGACCGTGGGACTGAAGATCGAGTTATTGTTGTCTCCTGTCCTTTTCGGCTTCTCGCTTCTCAGCGTTCGGGCCGCCCGGTGGGCCCTTCCGCTCGTTCCGCCGTGCCCTTGTCGAACAATCGTCATCTTCTTTCGCTCGGCGAGTTCAGTATCGGATGACGATCTCATCGATGTAGATGAGGCCACGTGGCCAAGGCGCCCAGATCGCAAACTGGTCGACGATGCTGAGCGTGTCCCACGCGATAGGATCTTGGCTTTCCGAACGATAGAGTCCTGTCAGCGGGACCTGAATGACCTGATATCCGGGGTGACAAACGAAATAGTCGGGCCATACGAAGCGTGCGGTTTCACCGTCTGGGTCGGAGATCCAGGCCTCGACGTACTCGATCGTATCCGGACAATCGATCGCGAACTCGAGGAAGGCCGTCTGGAAGGACCCCGCCGACCAGGGCCGGGCGAGATTCAATCCGCCGTAGTGAAACACAGACCCGTCTTCGACGCCGAGCGATTCGAGTTCGCTCGACCGCGATCCTGCGTACGGGTTTCGGGTCGAGGAGCATATTGAGGCGACGTCCGTGGCACCAGACCAAGATCCGAGGAGGAACGCGTTGGCGTAAAGCGTGAGGACTTGCGTTGGTGGAGAAGGCGTGTCGAAGGATATCGCGCCGGTCTCAGCGAGAACAGTCCCTGATGTGTTCAGGCCGCGCAGGCGTGCGTAGTAGTGCGTGTTTGGCAGGAGTCCCGAGAGAATGGTGCGCGTGATCCGCTGTTGGATGGGTCTCTCCAAGAAGGCCAATCCAGGGTCCTCTTCGTCGCTCCACCGGACCGCTGGCGCTAGCGCATTCATGACGGACGCTTCGTCGGTGCCGTGCCAGATTTCGTACCGCGCGAAGTCCATCGACTCGCCGCCGAACGACGACCACATAAGCATCGCCGAGAGAGGCGTCGTGTAGCGGAGTTCGAGGTTGGTCAGGCTGAGTGGTACTGACGCGTCTATAGATGTTGCGGCATCTGCGACGTCTTCCGCAACTCCGGCGTCTGTGAGGTCGGAGGCGTCATCCGTGTCTCCACTGTCTGTGGGGTCCGCATCGTCCGGCGATGCGTCAAGGCGTCCGCCCGGTTCTTGGGGGGCGGCGTCGGCGGGGCGTTGTGAAGGGGGAGTCGGGTCTGATGCGCCGAGAGCCCCACCCACGCCTCGGGTCTTGCGGCGCAGCGGAGGGCCGATGTTCCGGCTCAGGACACGCTTTGCACGGCGGTCTCAGTGGCTGCGCTTCGACGCTAGGGGCTCCGAGCTCGAGCGACGGCTGAGCGACGGCCGAGCGACGAACAAGCACGCTCACCGATGCCCCACCGTCCCGGTTTCGAGCCTCAGAAAAGCCAGTGTGAGCTTCGGCAGAAGCTTCTCCATCTTCTTGAAGACTTCGGGTCCTCGAGACCCCGAGCGCGGGCCCAGCGAATCAGTTGACCGAAGATCGCGCCCACAAGAATGTTCATCATCTTTCCCAAGATCTCTCTCTTGCACGCAAGAAGACCCCGAAGCTCGAAGGGAGGAAATTGGGACGTATTGCAGCCTTTCAGTGCCGAGGAGAGCTCGACCGCCCTGGCTCTCGGTCTCGACGCAGGTTACAGCGAGCGCTCCGTGTGGTATTCGCGAGGAAGCGGCCGATGGCGATAGAGATCTCGGTCATCTTCGTACTGGTCCTCGTCAACGGCGTCTTCTCGGGCGCCGAGATCGCCGTCGTAGCGCTGCGGCACGCGCGCCTCCAGCAGCTCGTGGCCGAAGGCAGACGAGGTGCGGCGGCCGTGCTGTGTCTTCGCGCCCAGCCCGAGCGCTTCTTCGCGACGGTTCAGGTCGGGATCACACTCGTGGGCGCTACGGCGGGGGCGTTCGGTGGCGCCACGATCGCGGAGAGGATCGAGCCGCTGTTCGAACGCATCGTGTTCGTTGGGCCGCACGCCGAGGCGCTCTCCGTGGCGATCGTGGTCGTCTTCATCTCCTACCTGTCCATCGTGATCGGCGAGCTCGTCCCGAAGTCGCTCGCGCTCAAGCACGCAGAACCTTACGCGCTGTTTGTGGGGCGAGCGCTGCTCGGCTTGTCCTATGTCGCTCGTCCCGTTGTGTGGCTGTTCACGGCCACTTCGAACGTCCTCTTACGGCCGTTCGGAGACCACACGACCTTTGCGGAGGCGCGGCCTTCGGCGGTGGAGCTCAAGACGCTGCTCGAGGAGGCCGGCGAGTCGGGGACCGTCGATCGGCACGTAGGAGAGATCGCGTCGCGAGCGCTCGAGCTTGGGGATCTGACCGCGAGAGACGTGATGGTCCCGCGAAATCGGATCGATGCGATCCCTGTCGATGCGAGCCTCGATACCCTTCGGAGGATCCTCCTCGAGCAGGGGCATTCGAGGATGCCGGTATACAAGGGCACCATCGACAACGTGGTGGGTTACGTGGTCGTGAAGGACATCATCGGCATCATTTGGGATGGGCAGCTCGTTGTTCTTCACGATCTCCTGCGACCGGCGTACTTCATCCCCGAAAGCATGGCTGCACGTCGTGTGTTGCGCGAGTTTCAGCGGAGACGAACGCAGCTCGCCATCGTCGTCGACGAGCATGGCGGAGCATCGGGGCTCGTGACCGTCGAGGACATCATCGAGGAGATCGTCGGAGATATCTCCAGCGAGGACGACCCGCCCGAGGCATTGGTGGTGAAGCGTGACGACGGTGCGATCGTCCAAGGCCGCGCACCCCTCCGAGAGGTGAACCGCGCACTCGGGCTCGAACTGCCCGAGGGAGACGCGTTCAGCACCATTGGAGGGCTCTGCATGCACCTTGCCGGCGGTGTCCCCCAGAAAGGTGTGCAGCTCGACGCGAAGGGCGTTGCGCAACTCGAGGTCCTGGATGCCTCTGTGCGTACGGTGCGCCTCGTTCGCGTCACAGCGCCCGGAGCGCCCGGAGCGCCTGGAACGCCCGGAACGCCCGGAACGCCCGGAACGTCCGAGACGCCCGAGGAGCTCGAGAAGCCCGAGACTCCGGAAGCGAAGCGGTCTGGTCCATCTCAGAATTCTACCCAGGGTCCGGTGTCCTGAATTGCGCTCACAAGCACCGTCGAGAACCACAGCAACGACCGCGTGCGTCGCGCACCAACGTTCGCGTCGCTATTCCGCGCATCGAAGCGCCTCGCGAAGATCGACGGCAAACGCCTCGACTATTCAATGAGCGAACATCGCTTCCACGGGGAGACCCACAGCGCGGGGTCGAGGGCCGGCGCAGCTATCGAAAGGGAGGCCGTGGTTCGAGCTGGAGCATGCGTCTTAGGCGATCGACGACCAGTGCCGTGTCGGCACGGGTTATCGGTTGCGCCGGACAGAACTCGGTGCTCGAGCAGCCGACCATCGCGGATAGATCTCTCATCTTCTGGACGTACGGAAAGAATGCGTTGGTGCTGCGCACATCGCTGAAATGTGGCTCTGCCGAGGCGTCGTCGACTTCGAAGCCGAAGGCGCGCGTGGCGAAAGCCGCCATGTGCTGTCGCTCCACTGGGGCGTCGGGACAGTAGCGCCGCGGGGAGACCGAACACCCTCCCGTGATGCCCAGCGCGGCGAACGCCTCGACCGATGCGTAGTACCAAGCGTCGCTGGACACATCCTCGAATGTTGGGGACGCAGGCGGCGGCGGAATCCGACGATCTGCGCCCACCAGCAGCACTTTCGCGGCCTGGGCGCGAGACAAGATCCCATCCGGGTGGAATGAGTCCCTCTCCCCAACCATGATGCCGTTGAGCGACATCATCTGGATTGCAGACCAGGCGGCGTGTGAGCGAGGAACATCCTCGAGTCTTGGCCGACTTTGGGTTCGAAACAGTAGGTGGCCGAGTCCCAGTAGCAGGTGCCTACGCTCTTTCCGAGACTCGCATATCGGGCGGTGATGCGCTCGATCCATTCGCGGTAAATGCTGGCGGCCAGTGGGAGGTTGCCGCCAGCGAAGCCGTCCATGCTTGTTACACCGGCCGCGGTTGCTTGCCCGCCAACCCAGTCGGTCTCCTCGACCAACGCGACGCGAAGCCCCAAACGGGCTGCTTGGATGGCTGCGCCACTGCCTCCGGTGCCCGCGCCGAAGATCACGAGATCGTATAGATCGGAAGGAATAGGGGGGCTTTCGGCGTCATCGCGTTGGGTGCCAGCGTCGTCATGCGCAGGTGGGACCGGAGTGTCTGCGTTGGCATCTCCAATTCCAGGCGGCAAAGAGGTGGTGGCATCGATGGCTACGGGGGCCGAGACGCTGGCATCTTCGCCTCGACCCGAATCTTCAGGGTGTCCAGAGTCGGGGTTGCCGTATGGAGAGCCGACGTCGCCTTGAGACTCGGCCGGATCGGGCGCGGAGCTGGGCTGAGTCGACGAAGACGGTTCTTGCCTGACGCTGCAGCCGGCCACCGCCGGAGCCACTGCGAGTGCGGCTGCGATGATGGCGAGTGTCCGCGATAGATCTCTCGGGGGTCTTGCTTTTCCTCGTCCCATGCGCTCTTGGGGCGAGGTTGGGACGACGCCGCCTGTCCGTCAACTCGACAGGTGGAAGAAGCCGGGTCTTCGTTATCGACTTAGCGAACTGCGGGTCCAGGGTGCCTCGACGCCGGTCACTTCGCGTGACGATATCCGAGCTCTGAATGATCGTTTCGGCGAGGCGTCGCGCGGTTAAGCTCTCGACCGCGCCCGGCCCGCCGCCCGCGTCCACACCGGGATCAGCCCGCTCGTCCGAGTTCATCGCGACCAATCCCGCGTGAAACGACCAGAGGAACTCTCAGTCGGGCGCCCGAATCAGGAAACCTCGAGGCGCGCTGATCTTGAACGACAGGAGGATTTCACGGCGCGCGTGAGGCGGAAGAGTCAAGGCAAGCGATGTGAGTCCAGTCTCTGGCTCGAGGACCGACATGCGATCCATCTCGATGACCTTGACCGAAGCGCTCTCGGTTCGAGAAACGGGAATGCGATCTCGAAGGAGAAGCCTCTTCTCCTCGGCGCTCGCGTTCTCCACCACGGTCCGTGACACGAACTCGTGTGAAACAGCGCCCGTCAGCGCAGCCTTCGCGAGAGGTTCGATCCGGGTGACGCATCGAATCCGCACGGCCGCATCGGTTCCGAGCGCGAGCCGGAAACGCTCGTTGGGCGTGATGCGGCCAAGCGACGTTTGCCCGCTGAAGTTGGGGCCACGAAAGAGATTGACGCGACCCGGCAGCAGCACATGCTCCGTGCGGTTTTCGAGCTCAGCCACGAGCATTGCAACCCCGCGCTCTCGGGGCACGGCTTCGAGCTGCGCCTGGCACGGAAGCTCCGCACGGAACAGCTCGACGCGCGACGCTCTGCCCGTCGACGGAACCCGTACTCGCCCTCCCGCACGATATTCGACCGCGCCGTTGCGCCCTTCGGAAGACCCGACCCCTTCCTTTGTACGCTCACCCGGACCAGAAACGCCGCCGAGCTTCGCGACATCCTTCGTCGACGATAGGATTTCCCGCTTCTCGACGCCCGCACGTCCTCGCACCAGGATCGGAATGAGCTCAGGTGCAGGTTCCGAAAGGGCGGGCTCCGCCGTCGTGGCGATCAGCTCGATATCATTCCAGTCTTCGCCGGTCGATTGAGAAACCAGCGCGACGCAGCTCAGCTCCATCCGATCGGTCCCCGGAGAGCTTCGCTCGTCGTCGTCCTTTCGACGGCGGTAGCGAGCGTCGTAGCTCGGTGTCCATCCCGCGTGTCTCGTGAGGTACGAGAGCTCGACCTCGATCTCGTCGCCTTCCGCGCAGACTCCCTCACCGACATTCGCGCGGTCTTCAAGCAGAACGACCACGCGAAGCGCGAGCTGACGAGGCTCAGAGAGCCCAACCAACTCATCTGACAAGGCCGATTTCGCCCGCTGAAGCGCGCCCCGCTCAATCTCGCGCAGCGCACGAGCGGTCAGGATCTCACTCTCCCGCCTCCGGAGGAGGTCGAGAGCCTGACCCCACCCCTCGAACTCCGGATCGCGATCGAGCCACGCGCTGGAAAGCGATCTTGTCAGAACCGTCGTGTACTCTCCAAGAAGCTGCTCCGCACGTTGCTCGACCTCATCCGCGTCACTAAGCGCCTGAAGCCGCTCCTCCAACTGGCGCATCTCGTGCTCCACGGCAGCCTGTCGCTCGCTGGAGCCGTCCGAATAAATCGCCGACGAGATCACGCCCGCAATGCGAATCGGCGAAGATGATCGACAACGGCGCGCGCTTGCTCGAAATGACGTAAGATCGGTGTCGATCGGAATCGGCTCGAACGTCACTTGCTCCGTCGCTTCAGGTAAAACGCGCGACCTTGTGATCATCGCGCGGTCGACGAAGACCCGGACGTGCTTCACCCGTCCCGGGTCGGCTCGCGCTCGCGCCCACACCCCTGCCTCGGCCGCGGCCTCCGCAGTTCTTTCATTCGATGCGGGTGCTGTCTCATTGGCGCCTTCATTGGCGCCCTCATTGGCGCCCTCATTGGCGCTTTCATTGGCGCTTTCATTGGCGCTTTCATTGGCGCTTTCATTGGCGCTTTCATTGGCGCTTTCATTGGCGCTCTCATTGGCGCCTTCATTCGCGCCTTCATTCGCGCCTTCATTGGCGCCTTCATTGGCGCCTGTAAGCATGGCTGGTGGCGGCGGTTCGGTCGTCATCGCTCGTCCTCGGTCGTCGTCGCGCGTCGTCGTTCGTGATCGTCTTCTTCATGCACCAAGCGACTGCTCGATCTGGTAGTCCCTCGGAACCTGAATCTCGTACACAATCTTCACCTCTGCGTGGGCGCTGGCCGCAAGCTCCAGCCGGAAAGTCAGAATGCCCGTCACGGGATCAAACACGTGGTCCGCGGGCGTCGATCGGACGAGTCTCACGGACACGCGTGGGTCCGACGAGAGCGGAATCTGGTCTTGGAGCTCGGCGGGCGCACTCGCGTCCAGGTAGTTCTCGATCTCGACCGTCACCTCCACGACATGGACATCCTCGACCTTGAGGATCCCTTCCGTTCTCACGTGGGTCCTTGTCCGTCGGGCGCATTTGATGGCCGGCTCTACGCCGAGATCCAAGGCCAGCGTTCCGCCCCTCTCGGTCGTCTTGATCTCCGTCTCTCCGAAGAACACGTCATCCAGAAAGATACCGGCGGGACCCGCAAGCAGCGGCGCGCTGTCTCCGTGGGTGATCGTCGCCCGCCGAAACGCGTAGCTGCGAAGCGCTGGGCGAAGGAGGTACTCGATCGCGACCGGGTGCGATGATGAGCCGAGTCCGAGCCTCTGCCGGTCGTTCCCTGAGCGGCATCCGACCCGGCCCGGGACCTCGAACTCGAAGTCAATCCCTTCGCACGCATCTTGAGGAGGCTCGACCGCGTCCAAGTAGTCCCCGTCCTTTCGTGGCTTTCTCTCGTGCAATGCACCCTGGAGCTTGTGCCCACGAGCCTTTGGAATCGCCCGCGCGGTGAGCGCTTGCGCGTCGAGTTCGGAGCGTTGTTGTCGAGGGATCTCTTCGTGGACGACGCCCCCTTCGGAATCGTCCGGGTAGGGGTCGAAAACCTTTCCGGCGCCGAGGGACTCGTTCGGCGGGCTCAGCGAGTCCTCCGTGCCACGTTCATCGCTCGGTCCGCCCGCGACGACGGGTTCTGGCCGAAACCGGGCGCTGCGATTGCGGGTTGAATAAAGCTCTGACGTACCGTCCTCGTAGCTCTTCTGAAGACCGAGCGACCACGGCGAGAGCACGGGAGGCTCGAGTGCTGTCTCGGGTTGGGCGGTCGACAGGCAAAGATCGATCTCTTCCCAGTTCTCGGACGTGTCCTGCCAAAGATCTGCGAACCGGACGAGTTCCACCGCCGGCGCTCCACCACTCAAGCGAATGTGGTAGTAGGGCCGCCAGGTCGCCCAAGACACCGCGTATTCGACGTCGAGCGCGACGGTCCCTGGTTCGTGAGAACCGAGATCCAGCGTCGTCGTAATGAGCGTCTCGCTCGACGAGGATCCCGAGGTCTCGCCCACGAGATCGCGGCGCCGCTCCAATTCTCGCCACGCCTTCAGGGTCTCGTCATGCTCTCTGCCCAAACGCCGAACGAGCGCCATGGTTTCTCGACGGCGTTCCGTCACGACATCGAGGCCCGCAAGGAATACATCCGGGCGAAAGGGGGCGACCGCGTGTACGCCCCCCGGTAGCACCACGGGTGTGGGCCGCAAGCCGTCGATCACCGAGATCTCGTACCGAGCGGCCTCGAGCTCTCCCCCTAACTTCCGGACCTTCGCATGGAGCGCCTCGGAAGCCAGCCGGAGCGCCGCCGCATCCGAGGTCACATCGACCTCGGCAAGCACGGTTTCAGCCTCGAGCGCGAGGACGATTCCTCGGCTGGGCACAACGCGGATGCTTGCCGGATCCAGCCCTCGCGGCGCGCGAAGCGCGATGCGCTGGACACCTCCGTCGACCTCGCCTTCGGTCCGCCTGGTCACATGCGCTACGTCCGAAAAGACGGTCGCCCGAACGACACGACTCCGACCCATGGCTCTGAGATCGCTCATCTTGTGGCCACCAGCCTACCTCAACTCTGCTCGAAATGGGCGTCGCCTATCGACGACGCATGGTCGTCGACGCGTTTGTGATGCCATGACGCACGTCTAGACCCCCAACTAGAGCGCCGATCCGGGTTCCTGATCGGCGCTCCAGGGTTTGATTCTGCCTCGCCTCGCCTCGCCTCGCCTGCACGGATCAGGAGCTCGTACACCATGTGGAACTCAGGCGGTTCTGGTGCACGCTGGGTCCAGGTCGATCTGCAAGGGCACTTCGACGTCACAAGCATCGTCGTTCAGATCGCCCGATACCCGAAAGATGGGAACAGTGCCTGGACCGTTCAGACGCTGGAAGATGGTGTCTGGCGCAATCGTGGGAGCTGGGCGGGCCCGTGGTTCAGCGACGGAACCTGGGTGAATCTCTCGCCGCGGACCGGAAGCTACCCACGAGTCTCCGCCATCCGAATCACGGGGCAGTGCCTCGACTCCTGGGTGGCCCTCCGAGAGATCTACGTCGGCGGCTCGCAATCGCGCTGAGCCGCGCCAAGGTCCGCGATCAAGCGCTGAAGCAGCTTGCTCGGCTCATCGCCCAGGACCATCACCTCACCCACGGCGTGACGTGCTACCGCGCGGAGCGCGGTTTCGTTCAACTCATCAGAGATGTCAACTCATCAGAGATGTTGTGTTCTACAGCCGCCAAGTCCATGGGAACCGTCGGCCGAATCGCGTAGCATGGCGGGGTGCACGGAACCACTCACCTCATGATCACGACCCACCGCCGCACTCGGCTCCTTCTGCCCGGCCTCATCCTCCTCGCAGGGAGTCTGACGGCGTGCACAGCAGGCTGCACGGGAACGGTCGGAGGGGGTGCGAGCAATCCATCAGATGCCCTCGTCGGGGACATCGCGCTCGGAGACGATGACGGGGGCACTTCGGGTCATGATGCGACTGAACCCGGCACGGGCGAGGACGCAAGCCCCACCTCCGAAGACGACGGCGCGGTTCGAGACAGTGAATCTGGCCTCGACGCAGAGTCCGAACGCGACGCTGCGCCCGGGCAAGACGCTGAGTCACGGCCCGACGGAGGGCCCGTCCCCGATGCGGGCACCAGTCCCTATTCGTGCGCAGGATGGGTCGATCTCGGGGGGCCATTGGACTTCGCACGTGGGAACTACGCCTCGACGCCTTCGCTTTCCGTCGATGGGACTGGAAGACTTCTCGCGACGTGGCACGAGACGGTGCCGGGCGAGAACTACAACATCTACGTCAAGGAATGGACAGGACGAGAGTGGCGCCTCGTCGGGGAAGCTCTCGACGCGGTGAGAGCGTCGGGCACGCAGTCGCCGGAGATTCGCGTGGATCCTTTCGGTAACCCGATCGTGGTGTGGACCGAGGGACGCGACCTCTACGCGTCCCAGCACGTACAGGGCGCATGGGTTCGCATTGGCGATCGAATCGATGTGAGCGAGGCAGAGGACGCTTATCCCGACCTGCCTTCACTCGCGATCGATCCTCAAGGTCGACCGATCGTGGCTTGGACCGAATGGGATTCCTCGTTGAAGAGCGAGATCTACGTGAAACGCTGGAGCGGATCTGCATGGGAGTTCCTGGGTGCTCGTGCGCTCAATGTCGACCCCGCCGATCGTGCATCGTGGCCGTCCGTTGCGACAGGTCCGGACGGAACAGTCTTCGTGGCCTTCGACGAAGTGACTCGAGAGAACGGACACCGAACCTTTGTCATGCGCTGGAGCGGTGCGGTCTGGAGCGTCGTCTCCGGCGGTGCCGTCGTGACCACGTCCGGTGTCGAGACCTATTCGCCCAGCCTGGTCGTCGATCGCGCAGGCGCGCCAGTCATCGCCCTGTACCAGATCGCTCAGTCGACCTCGGAGAGCAGCAGCCATGTCTTCCGCTATACGCAAGACACATGGGAGCCGGTCGGCGGTGCGATTGATGTTCCGCCCAACGTCGATACCGTCGGCCCCGTCCTCACGCTCGATGCGAATGACCACCCCGTCGTGGCCTTCACTGAGTCGGCGGAACAGAACTCCGTCCGCGTTGCCGGTTGGACAGGGTCCGCCTGGGAAGCCCTCGGCGACGCGCTCGACCTCGCGCCCGAACAGACCGCCTTTGCCCCCGCGATCGCCCTCGATCCGCGCGGCAAACCTTCGGTCGCCTGGACAGAGTGGGACCCAACGACCGAGACCATGAACATCAACGTGAAACGGTGTGAGTAGAATGCGCCTGTCCTCGGGCCCGGAGGACGCGAGCGCTTCATGCATTGAGGCGTTCGACCTTGACCTCATCTTCGTTCGGTCGGCACCTTCTTTCGACTCGCATCATCAACCTCATCCGTGTGATTCGAGGAGCGGTTGTCGAGAAGGAGCGCGAGGGGTGATGCGGCCGTGCAAGTTGTTGAACATACGCAGCTAGCCACGAAGCGTGGCGCGAATCCGAAATGGCGTCAGGCCGGCGCGAGCGCTGACGTTCCGGTTTCGTGAAGCGTCTCGATGAACTTCGGCCCGCGCGGTCGCCGCGTCGACGCGCACGCCGAGGGCATGCGGCTCGCCCCCCAGAAAGGCGTTGAAGCGCGCTTGAGCGTTCTTTGGATCGAAGCGCTTCGGGAAAGGCGAGTCCCCCATGTCCAGTGGACGATGGCCTCGAGCCTGTCGAACAAACTGGCGGACGGCCGCCACGACCGCCTCGGCCTCACAAACCAGGCCGCGCTCAAGAATCGTCGCCGCCAGGGCGAGGTAGTCGCGGCACCGCTCCGGCAAGTCGGGCCGCGGAAGAGACCGGAGACCCGCCTGCACGTCCGTGACAAGCCGAGACAGCAACACCGGCTCACGCGTGTGTTGGGCGGTGAGGATTCGATGGAGCAGACGCTCAATCTCTACGGCACTCAATGCCCTATCCTCACGCCGACTCTACGTGCTGTCTCGGCTTGAGAAGCTCGGACATCGATGTAGAGGAGAGCGGATTCGACGTTACCGAAACGCGAGACGCAGCGATGGACTGCCCTCGAGGCACATCCCCCGCTTGAGCGGCCGAGGTCGACTCAAGTTGCTGGACATCGACGAGTGCCCCGGCCATGTCTCTCAGGACTTGCTTCCAGTCCCGCTTCAACCCGCGTCTAGATCTCGCATCCACGAATGGAGGAGCGCTGGTAGCTGAGGAGCGGGCCTTCGGATCAGTTCGCACGCCAACCCCCGGCCGGGAGAGAATGTGCGGGGAACAGACCTTGCCATCCCGCCCACGCCACGCCTTCATGCGTAACGGTTCCCTCAAGGGCATCTGGCTGAATGAGGTCGCGTGAAATCATCGTCCGCGTGACTGACCGGTCCGCCACGGTCGCTCGTGGTGCATGAGATTCAGCGCGGTTCGTGGCATCTGCCCCGGTTTCGTGGGCGCGGGTCGCAGGACCTCCTCGAGGTAGTCAATATGATTGAGTCGATGCAGCGCGCAGGATGCGATCAACGATCGGTACACGTTGTAGACCTCGAGCCCCGCCTTGGTCTCAAAGTGCATCCAGTTGTCGAGCCCCTTCTTCAACGATCGCAGCTCGCGCTCCGAGTCGTTGTTGTGCAACTTCAGGCGCGGATCTGCGAGGGTCGCTCGACGCGCATCGTGGAGGTTGGTCCCGTAGTTCAGCGCTGTTTCGATCCGGCCGCGAGGCTCGGCGTGATCGTGAACCGGACGCCGGCGATCTCGACCGAGCGCGCGCGGTCTCCCATTGAGCCACGCGAGATGCTGCGAGCCGGGTAGCCATTTCGTGAGGCAACGACGCCCACTTGGTAACAAAACGGGTGAGTCAATGCGGCTCCAGGGGCTGGCGGGCGACAACAACCCTTTGTGAGGGAACACGGGGACGCCACGAAGATGTCGTTGAGCGCAGTCGACCTGATGATGCGGCGCAGCGCGATGACCTTGCTGCTCTGTGCACTTCCCGTGTTGGCTTGTCGGACGCAGGAGGCTGCCGTGGAGCAGTGCCTCAAAGCCGTCAACGACGCGCGGGCTGAAGGTTCCGATGTTTCTGCGGGTACTCTTGCTCGTCGCTGTGCAGATGTCTACGCAAGTGCAGGCTGTCAAGCGGCGCACCGAGATTTCGACCGCGCCCCCGTTGAGGCTCGGGTCAGCACCTTGGCAATGGCGTGCGCCAAGGCATACTGCCCGATCCTCGGACGAGACGCGTCAAAGCTCTGCTCGGAACCTGATCGCCTCTCGGTCGTGGCGTTGGGAGTGGCCTTCATCGACCTCCGGCGCGCCGCGTGGCGCCATGATCTAGGCGCTTAACTCGCAGGACGTCTCGAACGAGGAATGGCGATGTCCGAAGAGGAAGCCATCCAGAGGATGAAGACCCGTCTCGACAAGCAGTTCAAGGAGATTCACCGGGAGTCTGCCGACTGGGAGAACCACGTCCACGAACGAACAAAGCCCAAGACCCGGGGCGAGGCCCTCGACGCCGGTTCCAAGTCCTAGGTTCGCTCACCGGCCGGTAGGTGGCAGCGGCAGAGGATATCTTTGTCGCGGGCTGACGAACGCCGAGAGGTCGCGAACCGCTACTCTGGGCCGTACTTTCTAATATCATCGGCGAGCTGGCGGCAGGATGAGTGTGGCGACAAAATCTCAATACAAGCGATTCTGCGACGCCGGTTGAGCTCACATGGGTGAGGTTGATTGCAGTTTCGTCACGAGTTCGTCGACGAGGCCGACGAACGCGCGTTCTTCACAGCCGCCGGTGACCGATGTGCCACCGACCGATGTGGCGCGTCGAAGATCGTAGACAACTGTCGTGAGCACGCAGCTCTCCCCGATTCGCGCGAGCATCGTGGATAACGTTCGCTCGGCTGCCAGTTCTTTGCCGATCTCGATCTGACAGGCTTCATCGTAGCACTCCTCGTAGGACTGTTGTTTGCTGGCGAGAAGGCGCGCCTTGAGTTCGGTTCTCGGGATGATCCGAAACTCCGGCACTGAGGCAACACGGGCCGCAAGGTAGTCGCTTAAGCGACTAAGCACGGCCCTGTCCATGTCGACACCGCGATCTTCGACATCGAAAACAGCGAGAACCGTGGCGGCCGTTGTTTGACGCTCGGCATCGTTCGCCGAACTGAGCACCCCGATCAAACCTCCATCCGGTGCGTTGTTTTCTGACGCCTTGTCGGTGTGTGCGATTCGTTTCTTGGACCTGCTTTCGGTGTTGGACGTGACCAGAAGTTGTCCTTCGGTGAGGCCAGGTGTCGACCACGTGCCCGCCCCACGATCGAATCGGAGCTGAGTGAGCGCATCATAGGCTGCGTGGCCAACGGTCTCGGCTGTGGGTTCGACAGTGACCTCCGAAACATCGCCATCTGCGGTTTGCAGAGCGACTTTAATCTCGGGTGGATCCGTAAACGCTTTGGTGGTCGCGGATGGACTGGCGAGCCATCGCGCGCCGCCTGAAATCGCCAGCGGTAGCCCGGTACTCAGGAGCGTAATGGCGCCCGTGAGCAGGCCAATGCTGCCAACGTTGGCGCCGTCCGATTCCTTGAGGTTCGAGATGGACATCGCCAACCCAATCGACCCCCCGGCCAAAGAGAGGACACCAAGGGCCGTGTGTAGTCTTGCATTCCGCAACTCTGCGGTTTCGGTCTTCTCGACGACGTGAGTGAACGGAATCGTGACTTTGGCGGGGGCATCTCCGATCAGTTCACCGTCGACGTACACCTTTTCGTGAGGCTTGGGCGGGTCGGTCTCGACTTGAAACTTGGCGGTGCCTGGCTTCTCGACGACGCGTGCCTTCAAAGTCGAGCACGCCGTCGTCGAGAAGAGACACGCGCACAGCAAAGCAAGAGAACGTCGCAGTCCTCGATGGGCGCTTTGGCGCTCACTTCGGCATAGATGTATGGCTCGGCTCACTGGGCGGCCGCTTCCTTTGACTCGGCGAGTGCTAGAACGGCTTGCTGCACCTTTTCCTCGGTGTAGGCTTCGAAGAGGTCACCGATGGAGTTCTCGAGCACGCTTCGAAGTGCGAACCCAGGATCCTGCGTGGGTTCGCTCCGCGATTTGCCGGCATAGGTGAAGAGGTAGTCGGAACCCTGGGTTTCTTTGATTCCGAGGGACCAAGTCATCTCCGCATAACCCATCCCTCCGCCCACCACGACGATTTCTACGCGGTCGAGGCGAATCTCGACGTCGAGGCCGGTCCGGGGTGCGCGCGTGGTGGATGGAACCACGTCGACCAAGGCGAAGTAGTTTTGAAAAGCACTCTTGAGGTCGCGCTTGATGAAGACGTCCGCGTCGACAAGTTTGCCACCACGATTTTCGTTTTGGACAGACACTGGAATGATGGCTGGCGTCTTCTTGGCGTCGGTGATGAGGTGCAAAGGCGTGGAGCTCTTCTTACCCACCATCATTGCGGGCGGAGCGATGCTCAGGTCGCGGACCGAGATGGTTGACGACATGCAGCCGCCGAAGACAATGGATACGAACGCGACCGTGAAGGCCATGAGTGCACCTCGGCGGGTTCTGCGAGACCTCCGTGCAGTGTGTGTGGCTTTGCTCGGGGCCGAAGTCGAGGGGGCACCGAACGTTGCTCGGGGCGCCGGGTGTTGGGCTGGGGATCGGGCTTGGCTTTGGTTTTGGTTTTGGTTTTGGCTGTGCATGGGGACCTCGCTACAGCAACGAGGCCAGCCACCGCTACGACACGTGTCGGAGTCTGCGCTTTGCTCGGATGTGCGCCGGATGGGGTTTGTGGGATTTGGCTCCTCAACCCGGTGCGGTTGATCGTGGCGAACTCGCCTTGACACCATCGCGAACTGCGTGACCTGTGGCAACGCATGCTCGGCTTGAGTTAAGCTATGCGGGCTCGGAGTGCTCCGAGGGCCGCGTCGTCGAGATGCACGTCCAGTTGGGGGAAGGCGATGACGATGCGCTCGGTCTTGAGTTTCCACCAAATGGCTTCGTGAAGATCGGACAGGGCGGGGCGGGCGCCCCAGGGGTCACTGATCCAAATCGATACTTCCCAGTTGACCGAGTTGTCGCCGAAGCCGGTGAGGATCACTTGCGAGAAGTGCTCCTTGACCGCCCAGCGTGCGCTGAAGTCGTGACTGACCTCGACGAGCGCCTGCTTGACCCTCGCCATATCTGAGTCATACGTGACCCCGACGGACGCTCGGATGCGATAGGTCGAGTCGGCGAACGTGAAGTTCTTGACCGTGGTCTGGATGAGGGTCGCATTCGGAATGATAAGGTCCTCGCCATCGCGGGTTCGGGCAATGCTCGACCGGATGCCGATCTCGAGCACCTTGACGACGGTCCCCTCGACCTCGAGTACATCACCCGGTTTGATGGTTCGCTCCGCGAGAAGGATGACCCCGGCGACGAAATTCTGAGCGATGCTCTGCATCGCAAAACCGAAGCCCACCGAGATGATGGCACCGGCCGCGAACAGCGCGGTGAGATCGATGCCTGCGGTACTCAGCGCGATGCCGAAGCCGGTCAGCAGGACCGAGTAGTGAATGAGACCTTTGACGGTGCCAATGAACGCGGGGCGTTCACCTTTCCAGGTCAGAAGCCGGTCGGCGGTCTTGCGAAGGGCGCGCGACACCCAGAACGTCGCGACGATGACGACGGTGACGCTTGCCAGCGTGAATGGCGTGATCGAGGTATTGGAAACCTTGAACAGCTCGGTGTGCAGGATCGCGCGAACGATCTCGAGGAAGTCTGTCATCCGGGATCTCCCCCCGATGGTGACGGCTGTTGATGCGCGGGCGACTCGTCGTCGATAAGGGATGCTGGCGTATCCGGGAGGATCGCGATCTTGGCTTCGGCGATCAAAGCCACCCGTGACGTGCCATCCAAGAGAGCGAAGCGCGTGTCTTCGTCTTCTCGGTTTCCGATCGAGAGATTCGCCAGGTTCTCACCGCTTGCGCCGAAGAACCGGACGCTCCGCGCCGGAGGAACCAGGTGCCAGTCACGGAGCTGAGTCGACGAGGCCGCTGGGCCATGAAAGCGAACGGCTTTGAGCCGTGAATAGGTCCTGAGGATACTGTCGACCTTCCACACCTTGACCGGAGCTTCGCGCGGCGCGGTCATGCGCCAACCGGATGAATCTTCGGTTCGTTCGATGGCGAGCGTTCCCAGGGGCACGTCGAATTCGATGCGCGCGACGGCGTTTGGTTCGAAGCTGCACAGCGTTCGATCTTCGAAATACGCCTCCGACCGATCGAGCGCCTCGCGAATGAAGGCTGGGACGCGAAGACGAGACCCGGTGTTCTCGAGATACATGATGTTCGTATCGGTGCTGGCGTCGAGCCCGAGCCATGCATGGTAATGGTCGGTCTCAGGAGGATGGTGATGGCGCCGGGTGACGATCTCGATTTCGAAGATCGGAGGAGACAGTTCGGCCTTGGCCGGAGGCTCGGCGGAGTGTGCCGCTGGGTGCTCGGACGGGGGCGCCACGAGAGACCTTGCGCGGGGTGAGCCGCCGGATGAACCGGCGGGGGAGGGGGAGGACGCGCTGGGTGGTGAGATGTTGTCGGCGAGAAAGGCCTCGACGCGCAGCCGCTCCGTGAGCGCAACCAGGAGGCTGCTCACGCGATCCGGGTCGGCGACTTCTGGGCCCTTGGCGGATGCGAGCATCCAGACGTCGTCGTTGCCTCGTTGAATTCGGACCGAGCCTTCGGGACGCACGATGGCTACCTCCGCGATCTCATCGGCTGAAATCGGAAACACGCGACGCTCGCGGAAAGCGTTCGCATCGCGGTCGATCGCGTCGACGACCGGCGTTTCAGCGAGCCCGATGCGTTGGCGGGTTTGGTCGGTGACCGGATACGCGTCGACCAGGGCATTTCTCGGGCCAAAGTACGCCGCGAAGTCGCCTTTCGTCGTCGAGACTTTCAGGCTGGCGATGGGTTTGTCGAGTCCGGCGGCCTCGAGGTCGGCCGGCGTGGCGTCGGTGGTGGGGGTCTCGCGCAGTCGCAGGACCGAAAGATGGCTCAGTGCTTGCTCGATGGCTCGTGAGTCTGCCGGCCACGTGAACGGCGCAGTGATTCGAAAGCTTCCGTCGGTCTCGCGCTCGAAGGTGAGCGTCGCACCGCGCGCGAAGAGTTCGGCGCGTTGCACATGGTCTCGGCCGAAATGAAAGAGTCGCCTCGATTCCTTTTCTTCGTGCGCGCGCTCGACCCGCGTCGATATGTTCGTCGTGTATGTATAGATCGCCAGGGCACCCGGCACCCCGCCGGCGAAGAGCGCAGTGAGCAGCATACGGTGGACGCGCTTCACGGATGCACCTACTTCCTACGGCGGATCGCCCAGACCGAAAAGCCGAAGGCGATGATGAGGAGCGGCAAGAGATTCACAGAGAAGAACGTGATGCCGTAGCTCTCGAATTCGGTGAGCGGCAAGCGCGATGCGCCGCGTCTTGGGGGCCGGATGGTGATCGAGTCATCGTCGCCGGCGAGCCATCGCGTGCTGTTCAGGAACAAATCAACGTTGCCTTTGACGACCGAGAAGCGGTTCGTCGCAAAGTGGTGGTCACCGAAGACGACCAGACGCGATTCATCAGACAACTTCCGCGGGTTGCCGGCTGTCTTCCGTGTGATCGCGAGGGCGATGGGAACTGGACCCGGGATGTCGTTTTCATCGCGCGCTTGTTCGCCGCCCTCCCGATAATGCGTCTCGCCCCAGCTCGTGGGGCTCGTTCTTACGAGGGTCGTGACCGTCAGGTTCGCGAGCCCAAGCATAGGCTCGACGCTTCGCGTCCGGAAGAAGAGGGCGGCGGTGTTCTTGAGCGGTCGCGTGATCGGGTGCTCTTCGAACGACTGGACGATTGGGGCCTCGGCTCCGAATTCTTTGGAGACCGCGATCGGATTCGCCTCGACGACGAGGTCGTCGTTCACGCGTACACCATTTCGGCGCCAGACCTGATCGAGGCCAAGCTCGATCCCTGGCTCGAGCAAGAAGAACATGCGCCCCCCGCGGTCTAGCCACGCTCTCAGCGCGTCGACCTCGGCTTTGAAGAACGGCGACTGGGCACCGCCCACGATGACGACCGAGGCATCGTCGGGGACGTTCTCGCGATCGAGGAGAGAGAGCGTTGCGACCTGGTAGCCGTCGTTGCGCAGGCTGTTTGCGAGGTTGCCGAAGCCATCCGGCGAAGCCGTATCATCGACGGATGGCTCCTCGTGCCCCAAGAGGAAGTACACCTTCTTCGGGCCTCGGGTCCCCACTCGGATGAGCGCGTTGGTGACCGCCTCTTCGGTGGGGATTTCGATCTTGGTCCAGTTGTCTTCCGGGCCGACGACGACGAGGCGCGGGCTCCCTTGCGTGAGTTTGTAGCGGGTGACGAGCTCGCTCGGCGCGGAGTCTGGATTGACGAAGGAGAGCTCGATCTTGTCCGTATGCTTTTGATAGAGCTCAAGCACACCCTTGACGACGAGGCGGTCGTCGTCCGTCGGTTTGAAGAAACCGATGAACTTCACGGTGTTCTTGAGGTTGGCTGCCGCAGCGACCGATTGTTCGTGGAGCGTGTAGAGGTGGTCCTTCGTGAGATCCCACTCGGTGTTTCGAGTCGCCGCCAGGTAGTTGAGTGTGATCGCGCCAAGAATCACACCCACCACCGTGATGAGCTCGAGGACGAAGATCCCCGACGAGCGCAGCCCGACGCGACGCCCGATCGACCGACGGTTCGTGATGACGTAGAGCAGCAAACCGGCGAGGCCGGCGAAGACGTTTGCGAGCCCCAAGGCGAGGACGCTCGGGTCGAGCGCGTAGAGCACGAAACCGAAGGCGATCGCGGTGGCACCGACGACGCCGGCGACGAGGCCGACGGTTTCGATACGTGACCGCTCGGGGAGCGCGCCTTCGGCGGAACGTGTGGTGTCTGAGTTCTGCATCTTCTTACTCCACCGCCCGTCACCGCCACCGATGAGATTCGACGACCCGAAGCGTAAGGACCAAGAAGACCACGGAGAACGTCGTGAAATATGTGAGGTCCGCGATGTGGAGCCGGCCCCGTACGCCACGCGCGACATGTGCGAGGGGGCCAAGGAATTCGACGAGCGTCTGCCAGTCGCCCTCGAGCCGGGACGCGAAGCTGGGGAGTAGGCAGAGGATGAGAAGCCAGGCAAACGTGAGCAAGGCTGCGACGACCTGAGACTCAGTGAGCGCAGAGATGAAGAGGCCGATGGCCGTGAACATGACTCCGAGGAGCACGATCACGAGGCTCCCCGAGAACACCGGTGCCCATTCGACGCTGCTTCCGCCGCCTGTGCTCACCCCGTAGATGTGGAGGATCAGCGGGTAGATCGCGGGAAGCACCCCCATACACACCACCAGCACCGAAGCGCCCAGGAACTTGCCAACCACCATGTCGAGGGAGGTGATCGGCGCGGTCATCAGGAGTTCGAACGTTCGGTTCGACTTCTCCTCGGCGAACAGGCGCATTGTCAGGAAGGGCACGAAGAACAAGAACATCCAGCCGGCTGTCGAGAGCATCGGGGAGATGATTGCGTCATTGAAGTTCAGTTGCTCGAGGAGATCTGGCTTCTGTTGGGCCAGGTAGAGCTCGGTGTACTGCTGGAAGCGATTGACCGATGTGATGAACAATAGGCCCATGACGAAGGTGTACGCCCCGAAAGCAACATAGCCGATCGTCGTCGTGAAGTAGATCGAAAGCTCTTTGCGCGCGATCGTAAGGATGCCTGTCATCGATGGTCCCGCTTTCTCCCTTGCTTGCCTGCTTGCTTCACGCCTGCACTCGTCGGACCCAATCGCCTTGCGCAGCCTACTGAGCTGCGAGCTTTGCGAAGGCTTCTTCGAGGTTGGTTCCGTGGGTTGCCTCGATGTTGTCGATGGTGTCGTCCAATACGATGCGTCCGTGAGCGAGCATGATGACGCGCTGACAGGTTGCACGGACTTCGCTGAGGATGTGCGTCGACAGGATGATCGTATGCGTTCTTTTCGCGCCGAGCTGGGTGATGACCTCGCGAACCTGGCGGATTTGGATGGGGTCGAGGCCGACGGTCGGCTCGTCGAGGATGAGGACCTCAGGCTGGCCGAGCAGGGCTTGCGCGAGACCGACCCGCTGTCGATAGCCCTTGGAAATGTTGCGGATGAGGCGCCCGAGGATATGCGCAATGCCGGCCGTCGTGGCGACGCGCTCGACTTCGCTCGGAATGGTGCGCCGCGGCAACTTCTTGAGGCGTCCGACGAAACCGAGATAGCTCGCGACCGTCATGTCGAGGTAGACCGGCGGGATCTCTGGGAGATATCCGAGCTTCTTCTTGACCTGCATCGGTTCGTCGAAAACGCTCACGCCTCCGATCCGCACCGACCCGGAGGTGGCGGGCATGTAGCCGGCGAGGATGCGCATTGTCGTCGATTTCCCGGCGCCATTTGGACCCAAGAAACCCACGACTTCGCCCGGACGGATCTCGAAAGAGAGGCCTTCGACGGCGACGTGGTCGCGGTAGCGCTTCGTGAGATCCTGAACTTCAATCATGATGAGTATCGGGTTGCTGACTTCTAAAGGGGCCTTTCGATAAGCGCAAGGTTCAAACGAAGTTCGCCCTCCTCGTCGAAGTCGACGTCGGTGGTCGACAAGTACGCCGTAGATCCAAGCCGGAACTGCGCGGTGTAGAACCCGGTGGCGAGTCCGTTCGCATCGCCTTCCGCCGCGCCGCGAAGGGTCTCGAGCGTCCATTCGGGGGACGAATTGGCGGTCTGTCGCCGGGCCCACATGAGGTCGAGGCGCGTGGGGTCTTGGTACGCAATCAGGGGCTGGCTGTTGGCGTCGAAGATCAACGATGCATCCGCGCCCGGGACGCGCAGATCAGGGCGCGCGGCGTCAGGGGGGACGAGCCCATCGTCGACCACCTCGCGTGCTTCCGTCGAGACGTCCAAATAGAGGAGTGCTTGCCGCGTGGCGTCGAAATAGGCCACGCCCGCATGACCATCGGGTGCGATCGCAAGATTCGCGTGCTGTCCGGCGTCCGTGGGCGACTGGGGATCGTTGCCGTCGAGCGTGCGGAGTCGATAAGTCCCTGTCGATGTTTCGGTCGCAAGACGTAAGTCGCCTTGGATGGCGTCGTAGTAGGCGACCATGGCGGTACCATCGCTTTTTATCTGAATGCTCGTAAAGAGACCGATCCCTTCGATCGTGTCGTCGACGCCAGCTGTTGCGCCCCTGGTGCTCGTACCGACCCGAGACTCTAAGGTCTCGATCGTCCAGTCTACGCTCTCGCTGGGTTGGCTCGACGCCGCTGAGGCGACCCGGACGGATGTCGAACCGGGTGCGTCATAGGCAGGGGCTGCATCGATGACCATGTAGGCAATGCGCGGGGCACCCGATGGGTCGAGGGCGATGCTCGTGAACAGGCCAGCGTCTCCATGCGGGTCGTTGCCGCCTCCACTGCTGCCCCCATCGACGCCATCGACGCCATCGATGGGCATCGTGTGCCAAGTGCCGCTGATGTATTGAGCGTACTTGAGCGCGCCTTGCGTGCGGTCGTAATAGGCGATGTGAACGGCCCCGCTCGCTGGGTCGACGACGACGGCGCTGTGCTCGCCGACGCGGTCGCCGAGTCCATCGCGACCTCCGCGCGGGCCTTCTGGATTGCCCACGAGCGGCCCCGTCGTTGGGAAGCCGTCGACGATATGGACTCGCAATCGCTGGCCCTCGAGGTTGTGCTCGATGGCGACCAAATCTTCGTAGATCGGGTCGTATCCGGTGACCCACAATCGATCGAGCGCTCCGCCGAGCGCGCCATACCAAAGGTATTGTCCCGCCGGGATGGGCGGCAGGACGGCGCAGGCGCAATCGGGCAGGCAACACGCCGGACCCGACATGGTGTCTGGATCGGCGAGCACGAGGATCTCACCCTCTCCGCAGCTTGCGTCGCATGCTGCGACGCGCGTGCACGTGTTTGAGTCGAGATCGCAAACCTGCCCATCGGCGCAACCTCCGTTGCAGGGCACGGCGGCCACACAGCGGTGGCCCAAGCACGCTCGATCCGGATCACAGTCCGTGTCTGCGTTACAGCTCGGCGTGCCCACCGCCGTCCGCGTGCCCGTCGCGTTCGGATAGCCGCAGAAGGTTCCACCGCGAAAGTCGATGCACCGCTGGTCGGGAACTGCAGCGCACTGATCGTCGGTCGTGCAGGCAACGAATTGGTCGGAGCAGAAGCCGGCCGCCGCGTTACACTTCTGGCCGGGGCAGCAGTCCGCATCGATCTGACAGCGGCTGGTGCGGCACTCACCGCGGCGGTATTCGAGGCCCTGCTCACACGGAAAGTCGGGCTCGCAGGTGCCGGGCGTCAAGACCAGGATTGACTCGTCACCACAGTGACATCGGGGTAGGACGGCACCCGAGGCGAGGAGGAGCGTCGCGATGATGAGGCGCGGATTCCGTGCTTGGCTGGTTTCTCTCACTTGCTCACTGTCTCCCTGAAACACGTCGAAACCTATTCCCTTCACGAATGACCCGCCCTTCCGCGGCAAGCTTTTCGAGGTGAGCCAAGCAAGAGCGCGCCGCGATCGGATGAAGGAACTTTGGCGTATCTCGGTACGCTTTGTCGAGGAGGTCGACGGGATGTTTTGGTGATTCTCCAGCGCCGACCGCCTCTAAAATGAGCGACTCTCGCTCGTTCCGATGTTCAATGTACGCGTTCAGCTTGCGACGGCTTCCAACGACCGGTGGACCGTGGGCCGGCAGGAGGATCTTGTCGGGAAGCGCCGCGAGTCGTGCGAGTTGCTCGAGGTAGGTGGCCATGTTGCCGTCGGGCGGATCGATGATGATGCTGCCCTGGCCCGCGACCATGTCGCCCGCAATCAGCGCGCGTCCGCCTTCGCGTTGGTCCACGAGCACGATGTGGCCGGGGGCGTGTCCGGGGGTGAAGAGT
This sequence comes from Deltaproteobacteria bacterium, assembly GCA_016713425.1. Taxonomy (GTDB): domain Bacteria; phylum Myxococcota; class Kuafuiibacteriia; order Kuafuiibacteriales; family Kuafuiibacteriaceae; genus JADJPE01. Next base: position 2,562,703 of record JADJPE010000005.1, read on the forward strand.
ACCTCGAGCACGAAACGCCGGCCGAGCCCGTCGAGGCCGAGGTCGAGCGTATCCCCCTCGTCGAGTGTCTCCAAGATGGGTATTTTCGCCGAAAGCAGCGTTCGCGTAATGGGGTGGGCTCGGATAGGTACGTTGAGCGCGTGCGCGAGCCAGGCCGCCGACCCGATATGGTCCGCATGGTGATGGGTGAGCACGATCGCTTCGAGTCGGCCCCTTGCGTGCTTGTCGATGGCTTTGAGGAGCTTCTCGCGCTCCTCGGATGCATGGCTCGCGGGATCGACGACGACCCAGCGGTCGCCTCCGAGTAGATAGGCATTCGTATGGGTCGCCGGAGGCAAGGTCGGTGTCTTGAGGGGGACGACGACGATGTCGGGGAGCACTTCCAGGTCGTCAACGCCCTCTCTGCCCTCTCCGCCCGCGCCGACTAAGGCTCGAAGGTGGGCTGCGATCTCTGGGTTTGGGATGGGTGGCCCAGCTCTCGCGAGCGCTTGAAGCTGGACATGGGTGGGGAGGGCCAGCGTAACCTCGAAACGCGCGCGTGCTTCGAGAATGCGATTCGGGGCATCGAACCGAAGGTTCGTCAGCTCGGCTCGCCCGGGCGTGGGGGTCAAACCTGCCGACGTTTCCGCGACGGCCGCGAAGAAGAAATGCGCGTCGATCGAGGCCGGTGCGAAGCTGGGCGTGTGCCATCGCCCCGCCTCGAGCAGCAGGCTACCCAGGGCTGGGGCCGTGGGTTCACGGTTGGCGTCGCTTGCACTGGCAGGTCGGGGTCGGCCAACGGCGCGATGCATCTCGAGAAAAGGGCGGTCGCGTAGCGGGGGCGGTGCGGCGACGAGGCGCTGGCCGTCGAGGTAGACGCCGGCTTCCTCAAAGAGCTCGCGGAGCGCTGTTGCGCGTGTCACTGCAGCATGACTGGACTCGCCGAACACTGCGCTGGCGACCTCTTCATCCTCCGGCTGGACCATTCCGCCGGGGAAGACGGTGAAGCCTCCAAACAGCGGATGTTCCAGCGACCGTTCGCCGACCAGAACTTGGCCATCAGGCCTCATCAAGATGAGAGCGGCCGCGCGCCGGTCGGACCGTGAATTGGGATGCGGACCAGACCGCCGATCGGATCCTTGCGGCTCGGAGGGCACGCTCATTTCCTGCTCTGCTCAGAGCGTCATACCGAAGATCCGATATCGGCGGTCGAGTCGACCTTCCATGGACTCGATCGCGCGATTGATGAGATCGTTGTCCTCGAGCGTTTGCCCAATCTCACCGCCGAGCGCACCGAGACGGTGGCCGCGTTCCAGCGTTTCGGAGAACATGATGGACTCGAGTCCTCGCTTTCGATACGCCGGCAAGACGCCGAGCGTGTAGAGGCGCAGGTGCTTGGTCTTCTTCAGTCCCCGCAACAGTTTGAGCCAGCCGAAGGGAAAGAGACGGCCGTCCTTCGGGAGCTTCTCGTGGATATTCGGGAGGGTTGCGCAGAAGCCGACCGGTTCGCCGGCGACCTCGACGAAGAGCACCATTTCGGGGAGCATGATGTCTTTCATGGGCTCGACGAGGTACTCGAACTCTCGTCGTGACAAGGGCACGAAGCCCCAGTTCTTCTCCCAGGCGCCCACGTAGATCTTGAAGAGCTTTTCGATCTCTTCTTTGAGGCGAGTCGGGTCCGCCTGCCGGATCGTGATGTTCTCTTTCTTGCGGATTCGCTCTGCAATGCGCTTGATGCGTCGTCGCTTCTCCGTCTCCATTCCCTCCGCGATGTCGATCCACCAGACGAACAGGTCTTTGGCTTTTCCGAAGCCGAATGATTCGAAGAACGGGGGATAGTAACTCGGGTTGTATGGTTCTTCGATGAACGCCGGTCGGTCGAAGTTCTCGACGATCATGCCCATCTGATGATTCGACGTCAGGTTCATCGGGCCAAAGACCTCTTGGCATCCTTGACTCTTCAGCCACTCGGCCGCCTCGGACAGCACAGCGTGGGCGACCGCACGATCGTCGACGGATTCGAAGAAGCCAAAGAAGCCGGCCTGCGTCTCATGGTATCGGTTGTAGGCGCGGTCCACGTGGGCGATGATTCGGGCGACCACCTTCCCGCCTCGAACCGCGACGATCGGGTGGACGTCGAGGTTCTCGAAGGCTGGGTTCTTGGCCGGGTTCAAGAAGCTCATCAAGTGAAGGCGCAGTGGCGCGATATAGTGGGGATCTTCTCGATAGATGAGATCGGCCATGTCGATGAATCGCGCCCGATCCTTCCGTCGGGCCAGGTTCAGCGTTTCGATTCGCATATCGCCGGGGCCTTCAACGCGCGTCGCGGGCCCGGGCAAGAACTGGGGGAGACCGGTTGGTGGCTTGCCAAAGCGGTACGCTTCTCTGTCTACACCGAGGTCCGTGGACGCGCCTGCGCCTGTATCCGCGGCGCCTGTATCCGCGCCCGCATCCGCGTCGGTATCCGCGTCCGTGGCGACGGGCGCCGCTTTGAGGGGCGCCGCATTTTCTTTTCCCTCGATGGGTAGGGATTCGAGCTTTCTTGTTCCAACCACGAAGAGATCCTCGCCCCTTTACTCCCTTCCGTGCAGGGCTCATGGCAAGCTTCGATCCCGCAAACGCACCCGTCTGCCGCGGAGCGCCGCGGAGCGCCACGCAACGCCCTGCCCCGGAACTGCCCCGGATCAGGCATGGGGCGTCCGGAATGGCCTTCTAGGTTGGGGCGAGGAGGAGGTCGGGAAGCAGCGCGAAGCCGTGTGAGCGCGCGAACGTTGCGACCGCGGTCCGTGCTTCCGGAACGAGCCAGAGGATCGCCACGAAGATCGCGACGCAAACGCCCATGACGAGCGGATACATCCAAATGCGCGCAAGGGGTCGCGGTCGGTCTGGGCTGTGGACGATGCACCAAAGCGCGGCTGGCAGCGTGCCCAGCGCGATGACGCACGCTGCCAGCCAACTTGCCTCCACGAGACGAGGCCAGAGGCTTACGAGCGGCGGTGCACCGATGGTGACCAAGAGGGCCGGTAGAAAGAACGCGGCCAGGAATCGGGGCGTGCGCGTCGCCCGCGCGGGCTCCTCGAGGGCAGCGCCGAGGCGCGTAAGCTCGAAGCCAAGCACCAGGAGCACCAGCGTGCCCGCGTGAGCAAGTCCCCAACGCGGATCGATCATAAGTCGGCTGAGCCCGGCGACGTGGCTCGCCCAGCGCATGGCGAAATAGAGCGTGGCGAACAGGCACAGAGCGCCAAAGCCAGCATACAGCGCGCCGCGCAGGCTCTCGCCCAGAACGATCAGGCGAACGCCCGGTAGAACGCCGAGTAAGATGCGCTGCGCGTGCGTCGGTCGCCAGACCTGGGGTCGAACGACGGTTCTCCTGCGATAGAGGGGGCGACTTCGTCCTTTGTGGTCGAGGAGCGGTTGTTCTTCGTCCGAGGTGGCGAGCGGGAGGAGCTCGATCCCGCGGTCTCCGCGCAGCGGTCCGCCTCCACTTCGCTTTGGTTCGGCTTCGCGTGGTTGCTTGCCCATGATGACGCCGAAAGCGCCCAACCATATCACAACTGCATCACCGCATGGGCGGGCGTCAGAGTTTGCCGTCGGTGAGCCCGAATTCGTCCGGAGAGGCGGCGCCGCGGGCTGCGACGTACTCCTTCGGTTCGGTGCCGGCACGGTAGGCCTCAAGGACCGCACCGGGCGTGTCTCCACGCGCGCGATAGCCGGTCTTCGGATCGATCCGAACGAAGTTGATGCCGGGGGGGGCCTTGAACTCGCCGGTCTTCTTCTTGATGGCCTTCTTCATGTAACTGACCCAAAGAGGCAGGGCTGCTCGCCCGCCTTGCTCGTACCGGCCCATGGGGGTGACGTAGTCGTCGTAGCCAACCCACACCGCGGTCGTGATCTCCGTCGTGAAGCCGATGAACCAGGCATCGAAAGAGTCATTCGTGGTGCCGGTCTTTCCGGCGACGGGGACACGCACGGCCCGAGCACCTGTCCCGGTGCCACCCTCAACCACATTTCGCATCATTTTCGTAATGAGGAAGCCTGTCTGCTGGTCGATGATTCGTTCCGGCGGATCTTCGAGCCAATGCTTGGCTCGATCGACCTTGAGCCCGATGCCTGCCCAGGGATCTTTGTAGTAGCCATCGTCGAACAGCACGCGCTGATCGCGATCGATGACCCGCGTGATCAGCCGCCGTCGCACGTGTTCCCCATAATTCGCGAAGATGCTGTAGGCATTCACCATGTCTTCCATCTTCACGCAGGAGGAACCGAGCACCAGCCCCAGCTCCCGCTTGAGCTCGGTCGTGATACCGAGCCGCTCGGCGTATCGAGTGGCGGGGCCAAGTCCGACGGCCTCGAGGACCCGGACCGCGGGGACGTTCATCGACTTCTGAAGCGCGTATCGGAGGCAGACCTCGCCCTCGAAAGAGACGTTGAAATTCGCCGGTTTCCATCGCTTTCCGGCCCGTGGGTCGTCGAAGGTGACCGGTGCATCGAGCACGGTGCTCGAGGGTGTCCAGTGCTTCAGGTCGAGCGCTGCGGCATAGACGATCGGTTTGAACGAGCTGCCCGGCTGGCGGCACGCCTGGAGCGCCCGGTTGAACTCGCTCCGGTCGAAGGAGTAGCCCCCGATCATCGCGAGCACGTAACCGCTCTCTGACTCGACCGAAAGAAGCGCGGCTTCGAGGTTGGGTTCCTGCTCGAGCGCGACGAACTGGATCGTTGGGTCGGTCGGCATCGCGCGCATGAAGGGGCCTGCGTACTGGTCGCTCTTGATGCGGTCTCGGGTCGTCGCCCGGACCAGAAGGACGTCGCCGACCTGGAAGCTCTTAGGAATCTTGGAGAGGAGCGCGCCCTCGAACCACTTCTGTGGATTGACCGACCTGGCCCATCGCATGGCGCTCAGCGGCAAGACCGCCTCGCGGGTGCCAATGCTCAGGCTTATGTTTGTCCGGGCTTCGTCGATCGCGCGAATCAGACCCACATACAGCTCCCCGTCCTTCAGCTCAGTATCCCGCCCCAGCCGTTTCAGCTCCCGGCTGTACGCCTCGAGGAACGAAGCCTGCTCCTTCGCCGTGCCCATATGGGCCAGAGGTCCTCGATAACCCTGCCGGCGGTCGACGAGCCGTAGTTTGTTGTAGACCGCGTCCTCGGCGGCTCGATATCGCTCGGTGTCGACGGTGGTGAAGACGCGAAGTCCTTGTTCGAGCAAGGCGTTCTCGTCGTAGCGCTTCAGCAGCTCTCGCCGAACCTGTTCGGTGAAGTACGGCGTGGTGTTCCGCGCGTAATCGGGTGCGAGAAATATCTTCACCTCTGCGTCTCTCGCTTCGTTGAGCTCGGTCTGTGAGATGAAGCCCTCCTCGAGCATGCGGCGCAAAACATACTCGCGCCGTCCTTTGGCGGCTTTCGGATGCTTGATGGGTGAAAAGCGTGATGGGGCCTGAGGCAGTCCGGCGAGCAGCGCCGTTTCGGCCAGGCTAAGCTCGTCGACGTTCTTGCGGAAATAGTTCTGAGCGGCGGCCTGGACCCCATAGGCTTGGTTTCCAAGGAAGATCTGGTTCAGGTAGAGCGCGAGGATGTCTTCCTTGCTCAGGTTCCGTTCGAGCCGGCGCGCGAGGATGGCTTCTCTGATTTTGCGACTGAGCTTCTTTGCCGAACCGCGCTTGTACCCTTCTTCCGAAATCAGCAGCGACTTTGCGACTTGCTGGGTGATGGTCGAACCGCCCTGAACGACCCGACCCGCCTTCAGATTCTTCACCGCCGCCCGCAGGATGCCGACGTAGTCAATGCCGGAGTGCTCGAAGAATCGGTCGTCTTCTGAGGCAAGCACGCCCTGGATCAGCCGGGGAGGAATGTCCTTGTACGGCAAGACGATTCGCCGCTCACGAAAGAACTCACCGATGAGCTCGCCTTGTTGGCTGAAGACTTGGGTGACGACCTTCGGCCGGTAATCATCGATCGACTTGAAATCGGGGACGTCCGACGCAAAGACGCCGTACGACACGATCCCGATGATTCCGACCGCACCGAGGCCCGTCAAGGTGACAAACGCGACCCATCGCAGTCCACGCCGCAAGCGCGACTCATTCGGCCGCGCATCGTCAAAGACGACCTTCATATGGTTGTGCTCGAGCGCATGGCAGCTTGGACCTACGCAGGTTTTCGCTCACGCGTGCCGAGGATGTCCACCCTTCCGATTCGGCAGACCTACGATCCGCAGCTTTCTCGACGAGACGATCGTGGTTGATGGATCGCGGTCGACTTCTTTCAGAAGACGCAGCTTCGAGAGCACGACGCCACCCGCACGTATTCTCGACTCGATCTTTGTGCCGAACTTCCGACCCACCGATTCGAAATTTGCCACGCACTCGTTGCTCTTCGCAACAACCTTTTGCTGATCGCCCTCAGTGAGCACCGTTTCGAGCCCGACGATGGGTCGAGATCCGGAAACCGACGTCATCTGCCTACCACGTACTCGAATACGTACGACGGCCGAAGTGAGACCGCATCGACGGATCGTCGATCCGTAGCGTTGCTCCACTTCAAGCTCGAAATCGGTCACTCACGACCGCGACTTCGGGGCTGCTGACGAAATGATGGGCGATCATCAGGCCTCTCGAGGCGCGGCGTCCGTTGAGGCGCAGCGTCCGCTGAGGCGCAGCGTCCGTTGAGGCGCAGCGTCCGTTGAGGCGCAGCGCCGTTGAGGCGCAGCGCCGTTGAGGCGCACCGTAGGACCGGGGCACCATCGCACCATCGCACCGAAGTACGACCGCTCCGTCGATCGGTCGGTCTGCCGGTCTGCCGCGCCGCTGCCGCGGCGCGATGCGTCGAGCCGTTCAGTCGGTGCCCGACCCAACGAGTCATTTTCTGGCGACTTGAGGCCATGGCCCCCGATGCGCACCTCGCGAGTCCCTATGCACCAACATCCGACATGACCCTAGAAACCGAGCAGTCGCGACGGCCTAAAGGCGACCATGGCTGAGAACGGGGGGGCGTCGTGGGGAGCCCGTACATTGATCGAGATTTCTCGCAGGGATAGCTTGGACACCCCTGTGCCGAAGAACGCGTTTATCATCGACCACGACGAGGACTTCGCCAAGAAGATCGCCGCGATATTGAAGGCCGACGGCCTTCAGGTGTCCATCGCGGACGGTTCGCGCGATCCGGTCAATGCGATTCGGCTCGAGCGTCCCGATGTGCTCCTCGTGCGCGCCGAGGGGGTCGAAGAGAAATCTGGATTCTCGCTATGTAATCAAGTCAAGAAGAACAAGCGCCTGTCCGGAACACGTGTCGTCATCTACAGCACCGACGGCGATTCTGCGCGACTCGAGGCGCATCGAAGTCAAGAAGCGCCCGCGGATGCGTATCTTACGCTCTCGACTCAGGCGCCATACCATTTCGATGATCTGCGGATCGTGGTTCGCGAAGTGCTCTTTCCCCCGGGCGGCTCCGAAACGCCCCCGCCCCTCCCGGCGCCGAAGGACGACGTACGCCCCGTGACCAAGGAGGACGACGCGTTCATCGAGCAGGTCCTGGACTCATTGTCGGGCAGTACGGCCGCCGACAGCGTCGAGGCCGAGCCTCCGCGACCGAGGAGCGGGTCTTTGAGCGGCCGGCGGACCAGCGCCGATGCCAAGCTCGACATGCTCCGCCAGAAGCTACGCCAACGTGAGCAGGAGCTCGCGAAGGTCATGGAGATGTATCGGGCGAAAGAGCGCGAGTACCACGAGTGGGACGAGCGCCTGATAGAGAAGGACGTCGAGGCTCAATCTCTGCGCATGACGATCGAAGAGCTCGCGGCGGCGGGCGAGGCGGTCCAAAATGAGCTCGAGCGGCGGACGCATGAGTTCAACGAATCCTTCCAGGCGCTTGTGGATGAGCAGCAGGAGCGAGAGCTTGCGCTTCGGAACGTCCTGACGGCTCGCGAGCAAGACCTCGAACAGGTACGTGCCGACGCCCATACCGTAGAAGCGACACTCCGCGAGCGGATCGATGACCTCGAGCGATCGGTCTCCGCCCTCACGGAGGCGAAGGCGGCGATCGATATCGCGGCCGCGGATCTCGATCGCCAACTCGCTGAACGCACAGCAAGCCTCGCCTCGACGACGACGCGTCTCGACGAGACGGAAAGGAATCGCCAGTCTCTGTCCGAAACCTGTGCGCGCCAGCTCGAATCACTGCGTAGACAGGGTGAGGATCACGCGTCGCTCGAGGCCGTGGTGGTGTCGCTGCGAACCGAGCTGACCGAGACCCGCGAGGAGATCGACAAACGCGCGCGTCAGCAGCGGTTCGAAATCGAAGCAAAGGACGAGCTCTTTCGAGCCGTTCGTGCCGATTTCTCGGAGGCGGAAGCCTCCTTCACGCAGCTCGAGGCCGATTTGCGTCGCGACGTCGACCGCCTGTCGGGCGACCTCGAGGAGCGAACGGCCGAGCGCGATGCGACCGTGCACCAGCGAGACGCGCTCGAGCGAGATCTTCGCGAGACCGCCGAGCGAGCTGCGAGCACGGAGGCTGTCCTTCGCGCCGAGATTTCGTCGCTGACGGCCGAACTCGACCAGGAAAGACGGGAGCACGAAACGACGCGGTCTTCCCTCGGCGCAGAGCTCGACGCAGCGGGCCGCCGCTACGATGTGCTCGCGGCCGACCGAGAAACACAGCTTCGGGAAGCGGCCGAGCAGCAAGCCGATCTCACGGCGCGACTTGGCGATCGCGATGCGCATATTGCGTCACTCGAGGTCGAGCTGGCGGACGTTACGAGTCAGGCCTCGGCCCTCGAGGCTTCGCTCCGTGCGGATGTCGCCCAACTCGAGCACGACCTCGCCGAGCAGACGCAAGCCGCCACCGACGCGAGAGCCTCTTTCGAAGCCCAGCTCTTTGAGCTCGACGCAACGGTTGCCCGCCTCACGGCCGAGCGTGACGATGTGACGTCGAAGCTCGAGCGCGCGCGGGACGAGGCGGCCGTCCTGCGAACGCAAATTCAGACCCTCGAAGAGAACCTCACCGCCGAAGGACTTCGCTTCGACGAGCTCTCACAGCAAGCCAGCGAAGAGAAAGCCGCGCTCGAGGACAAGCTGGCCGAGACCGAGATCGAGCTCGACGTGGCGCGCAGCGAAGCGACGGCGATGGAGCAAGGCCTCCGGGCGAAGGTCGCGTCGCTGGAGGCCGAGGCGGCGGAGCATGTCCGCCGAATCGAAGACCTTGCGCGTTCGCTCCAGCTCGAGCAGCGGGACCGCACCACGGCCGAGGCGTCGAACGCTGAGCTCAAGGCAGACCTTGCGTCGACGCGCGGACAGCTCGAATCGACGGCGACGACCCTGCGCGAGACGGAGCGAGAGCTCAACAGCGTTCGCGAGACCCTCGCGCTTCGTGAAGGACGCATCGCCGAGATTCAAGACGTGCTCGCCGACGAGCGACGCGAGAATGAGAAGAAGGATGACGCGCTCGCCGGACTCAGGACCGAGCTCGGGCTCCGCGGCGCCGAGGTGGGACGCCTTGAGGGGAAGGTCGCAATTCTCGAAGAGAACGTGGGCACGATGCGCACGGAGCAGGCCGATCTCGAAGAGCGCCTCGGTCTCGCGCAGAGCGAGCTTGCGTCGCGGCAGGCGGACCTCGCTTCGGCACGGACCGAGGCGAGCGAGCGGTCGACGCGGCTCGAGGAGCTGACACGTACGCACATGGCGCAGGCTCAAGACCTTGCCGAGGTGAGACGGCAGGTCGCTGAGCTTCTCGATGAGCACGAGCAGCTCACCGTGGATCGCGACACGGCACGCGCCGAAGCGTCGGAGCGCGCGACTCGTCTCGAGGAGACGAGCACGATGTTGAACAGCCGAGAGCGAGAGCTCGAGAAGCTACGCGCCCAGAACACGCAGCTCCTCGGTGAGCGAGACCGTCTCACGGCGGCGCGGGACGCTCTCGAGCAGGAGAGAAAGCGCCTCGCGTCAGACCTCGAGATCACCTCGCTCAAGCGCGAGGAGCTTTCGTCAGACCTCGATACGACCGAGACGGCGCGCATCGAGCTTACGGCAAGCCTGGCTCGGGCCGAGGAGGCTCTCAGTCGATTGCAGGGCGAGTTCGAACGTTCTCGTGCCGAGTGGACATCGTCTCGAGAAGAACTTGCGCAGGAGCGGGACAAGGTTCGCGGTCGCTTGACGGAACTCGGGCAGGAGCTCGATCGAACGCGCGACGAGCGCGAGGAGGCGCGAAACGCGAAGCTTCGGCTCGAGGAGCAATCGGCGGCGCGAATCGAACAAGATCGGATCCAGATCGAAGCGCTTCAGCACGCGAATCGCGAGCTCAACGAAGCCGCGCGTCTTCGGAGCGATGAGCTCGGTCGGGCGCTCGAGGAACTGCGGACGGAGCTCCGAACGACGATCGAGGAGCTCGACATCGCGCGTCGCGCGCTCGAGGTCGAACAGCAGAAGACGTCCACGCTTTCGCGAGAGAAGGAGGCTTTGGCGACGGACTTCGAGCGGCTCGGCGAGGAACGGAAGGCCTTCGAAGACCGGAGTGCAGGGGAACGGGCGAACCTCGAGCTCTCAATCGTCGAGCTGCAAGAGAAGCTCGAAGCTGAGACGAGTGCGCGCACGAGCGAGGCATCGGCCGCCGTACAACTACGGCGCGAGCTCGAGGCTCGGCTCGAGCGCATATCTCACGAGCTGGCGGTCGAACGAGAGCACAAGACCGTCGACACGAAGCGGACGGCGGACGAAATCGCGACCCTCTCTCAGCGTCTGCAAGAAACAACCGAACGCGCTTCGCAGCTCTCCGCTTCCATGAAGGAGGCGGCGGCCCACCACGAGGCCGATACGAAGGCCTTGGCGCTCGAGCTTGCGGGTGCGAAGGAAAAGCTCGCTGCGCGCAAGGCGGAACTCACTCAAGCCCAACGAGAGCTCGATGAGCTCAATGCTGAGATCGAAACCCAGCGGCGCGAACGAGACGAAGTCGAGTCGAGACTCGACGAGGCGCAGGAAGACTACGTTCGGCAACTACGCGAAAAGGACGAGCAGCACGCGAGGGAGGTTGAGGAGCTGCGCCGCGCAGCCCTCGATGCGAAGCGGCGAGAGAAGGCTTCGCAGATGACCGCGGCGCGCCTGACCGATCGGGTGCAAAAGCTCGAGACGCAAAAGCCCAGCAAGACGGCGGCTCAAGTCGACTTCGAGTCGTTCATGTCGCAATTCGGCGAATCGCGCTCGAGTCGGAGCGGACGCCCCGGGCCTTCGTCGTCGGTGCCGCCGACGACGTCCGCAACGTCGTCGACGCCGACCGCAGACAGCGATGAACCGAAGCCGTCGCGTTCGTCGCCTCCGCCGATCCCTCGTTCACGGGGGGGGGATGCCGGCAAACGTGAACGTGCAGGCGGCGCGACGTCAACGAAGGGTTCGAGTTCGAGTTCGGGTTCGAGTTCGAGTTCGAGTGCGGGCGGAGCGCGGAGCGCCAAGCCGGCGAGCGCTGAGGCCACTTTGGAGGAGGCGTTGCCGACGCCACTGCCGGTGGGTGCGGAGGACGACGACGTGACGTTGGTCGCGAACCTTGCGGACCCCGCGGATCTCCTCGCGTTCGAAGCGGAACCGGGCGCTGGGGCCCGAGTCCCGGTCACCGCGAGTGCCGATGATCGCGATACCGACGGTGCTCGCCAGCTGAGCCGTGAGGAGAGGTCGGCCCTGGGGGCCGCGGCCGAGCGCAAGGCTTCGACCGCCAGCGGACGTCCTGGGGACGAGGAGTCCGAGGACTTTCTTGCCGCCTTTGACCGTGCCATCCGGAAGGATTGAGCGGGAAGGATCGAGGCCGCGACGGTTTCAGGGCTAGGTCTCTTTCGTTCGCTCGTGCTAGCCAAGCGTGGATGGGGTTTAAGGGGTTCAGGTCTTTCAACGGGCTTTCTTGGGGGCCATCTTGGGGCTGGGGACGCGCGACGAGCGTTCTGGCGCTCGGGGTCGTCTGCTTGACACCCCTTGCGTGCGCCAGCTCGGCGGGATCGCAGACGGCGTCGAGTGGCCGCGCGCAGCCGAGTGGCGAGGCGGGGTCTGGTGACCGAGTCCAAGGCGAAGGCGAGGAGGACATCGACCAAGCGGCCGGCGACCCGGATGAATTGGAAGCCTCGGCGGACTCCGAAGATTCGGACGACTCGGACGACGATGAGACGCTCGAGCAGCTCGGTGCGTCCGCGCCGGCGCGTGGTGAAGCGCTGCCCTCGGTTTCGTTTCAGGCCACGGCCGAGGAAAACTGGAAGGCGGGCGAAGCGGAGTTCGAGGATGAGGAGTATCTTGCCGCTCAGAGATATTACGCGTTCATCAGAAGCAAGTTTCCATATTCTTCCTACGCGGTGCTTGCCGAGGTTCGGATTGCCGACTGTCAAGCGGCGCGCGGTCGGTTCATCGAGGCGATCGACTCGTATCAGGACTTCGTGCGCCGACATCCGAGCCACAAGAAGACGCCGTACGCAATGTTCAAGATCGGCGAGTCATACCACGCTCAAATCCCAGGCGACTGGCTCTTGCTCCCACCATCCTACGAGAAGGATCAGGGCGCGGTTCAGCAGGCCGAGAAGACGCTCGGCGACTATCTCAAAAGATTCCCCAATCACGAGGATGCCGAGCGTGCGCGCGCGCTCCTTCGGGAGGTCCAGGGGAAGCTCGCCGCCCACGAACGTTTCGTCGCGGACTTCTATAAGAATCTAGAGAAAGATCGCGCCTACGTGGGGCGACTCGAGGTGCTCAGGAGGCAGTACGCGGAGGTTGCGCTCACGGACGAACTCCTCCTCGAGATCGCGACGGTCTGGGCAAGACTCAATGAGGTCGACAAAACGCGGAGCGCCGTCGAAGAACTGCACGCAAAGTTCCCCGAGTCCAAGGTGGGCGCAAAGGCGGATGCGTTGATGAACAAGACGCTCGCCGCGGCCGCCGCCACCACGACCGCTACGCCGCCGAACTCTCAGGCACCCGCGGCGCCTCAGGCGCCAACGCCCGACGACGATACGCCCGCCCCGTGAAAACAACTCGTGGCTTTGCGGCGGCTCGTGCAACCCAACGCTAGCCCTGTTTGCGGGCAGTCCCTGAGGCTCCCGTGTTTCGGGTGCGTGATGCCTTCGGGTCGGGTGGTGCACCGAGGTTGTCGAGGCCCTCTTCGAGTCGCTCGAGCGATTCGCCGACGCGCCGACCTGCACGACCCAAAGCGACGGCGCCGTCTCGCATCATGCGCGCCGTGGCCGCCCATTGGGCCCAGGTGACGGGCTGACCTTCGCCGCTCGATGTCTCGACGGCGTTGAACGACGTGGTCGCGCTGGCCGACGCGGTCGGGCCGGTTGATGCTGTCGTGCTGCCGCTGAGGGCGGACGATGGTGAAGATACAGGAGCTGTGTTTGCGCGGTGTGCGCCAATCGAAGGCATGAACCCAGTATCGGTGCGGTGGGGTCCGTTGATGTGCGGTTCTTACGGCACAATCTAGGCGGCGGCCTGAGTTGATGGGGCCGCACCGGTGTTGGGTGGCTGTGCCTCGCGGCCGACCTCGGAGACGAAGGCATCGAAGGCCATTTCTCCGAGTTCTCCTCGGTCGCGCGAACGCACGTTGACTGTCCCGTTGTTGACCTCCTTCTCTCCCACCACGAGCGCGTATGGGATCTTCTGGAGGCTCGCCAGGCGGATTTTGTAGCCCACCCGATCATCTTTGAGGTTCGTCTCGGCTCTCAGGCCGGCCGCTCGCAGGCGGTTGGTCGTTGCGATCGCATAGTCATTGAACTTCTCGCTCACCGGCAGCACTTGGATCTGCAGCGGCGCCAACCAAGTCGGGAACTTGGCGGCGTAGTTCTCGATGATGATCCCCATGAACCGCTCGAGGCTTCCATAGCACGCGCGGTGGATCATGACCGGTGTATGTCGCTGCCCATCCGCACCCACGTAGGTCAGTCCGAATCGGCTCGGCATCGAGAAGTCCATTTGGATGGTTCCACACTGCCACGATCGCTTCAGTACGTCGCGAATGTGGAAGTCGATCTTCGGACCGTAGAATGCGCCATCCCCTTCGTTGATCTGATACTCGATGCTCGCTGCATCGAGCGCGGCCTTAAGAGCACCTTCGGCTCGGTCCCAGATCGCGTCGTCGCCGATCCGCTTCTCTGGTCGCGTCGACAGCTCGATGCGGACATCGTTCAGGTCAAAGGCGCTGTAGACGTCTTTGAAGAACTGGATGAGCATGCGGACCTCATCCGCAATCTGATCAGGCGTACAAAAATGATGGGCGTCGTCTTGGGTGAAGGCTTGAACCCGAAACAACCCGTGTCGAACGCCCGACATTTCGCGACGGTGCACGAGGCCCATCTCCGCGATGCGCAGCGGGAACTCATTGTGTGAGTGGGTCTTGCTTCGATACAGCACCAAGTGGCCCGGACAGTTCATGGGCTTCACAGCCATCGGCCGCTCCTCGTCGACGTTGTCGTGGATGACCTCGGCCTGCTTTTCATCCCGAAGCTTGAGCTTCGTGAAGAACATGTTCTCCATGTAGTTGTCGTAGTGACCAGAGGTATGCCACAGCGATTCCGAGAGGATGAGCGGGGTTCGCACTTCCTGATAGCCACGACTCCGCAGCAAGCTCCGCATGTAGTCCTGGAGCGAGTTGAACAGGGTTGCGCCTCGCGGCAAGAAGAACGGAAACCCGGGCGCCTCTTCGCTGAAGGTGAAGAGCTCCAAGTTCTCGCCGAGCACGCGGTGATCGCGCTTTTTCGCTTCCTCGATCAGGTCGAGGTATTCCTTCAAATCTTCTTTGGTAAAGAACGCTGTGCCGTAAACGCGTGTGAGCTGCTCCCGTTGGGCGTCTCCCCGCCAATAGGCGCCGGCCACGCGTGTGAGCTTCACGTTCTTCAAGAACCCAGTGTCCGGGACGTGCGGTCCCCGACAGAGGTCGATGAAATCGCCGTGCTTGTAGAAAGAGAGCACTTCGTCGCGCCCCTTCACACCCTCGACGATCTCCAGCTTGAACTTGTTGGCGCCGCCATCGATGCCCTTGTAGCGCGCGAAATTCTCGTCGGCGTCGTCGCGTACTTCGCAGCGCGAAAAAGGAAGGCCTGCCTTCGCAATCTGGGCCATCTCACGCTCGATCGGCTCGAAGTCATCAGGGGTGAGCTTCCCCTCCGGCAAGTAGATGTCGTAGTAGAAGCCGTCTTGCACCACGGGCCCGATGGTGAGCTGGGCCTTCGGAAACAGCCGAAGGATCGCGTCAGCCATGAGGTGCGCCGCCGAGTGGCGCAAGATCTCGAGGGCTTCCGGATCTTTCTTGGTCAAGATGGCGACGGCGTCGCCGTCCTCGAGGTGATGACTAACATCCACCAGCCGATCCGCAACCTTGCCCGCCACCGCCGCTTTGGCGAGCCCGGGACCGATCGATTTGGCCAAGTCGAGGACTGTGGCGCCGTCCTCAAGTGAGCGAATGCTTCCATCGGGAAGCGACACGTTGATCATCTGATTCTCCCCGCGGGACGGACACACCCGCCCTCGCAAAAAACTTCGACGGACACCCCCGCCGAAAGTCGCGTTTGAGCATAGTCCGGACGGAGCAATAAGTCGACAGCCAAGATCGGCTACGAGGTCGGCTATGGTTTGGGCGAGGTTAGCCCGCACGCCGCCGCAACGTCGTCGCGGTAGGTCTTCCAGGCCGCGAGCGCCCCGCGCATCCGCTCGAGGACTGATGCGTGCTCCGCTTCGGGCGCGAAGTCCAAGATCGCGCGCCAGGCGGCCGCGCGGTGGCTACCCTCGACGCCTCGATGGACCTTCGTGAGCGCGAGATGTTCGAGCGGAAGGCCGTAGTGCTTGACCAGAGGATGCTCGGAAAGTGGAGGCTCCGGGCGTCGCGGAGCCAGCTCGTCGAGCTCACCTCGGTCCCACTTGGTGCCTTCGATGAATAGGGTTGCGATCGCCGTTGCGGTCGCCCAGCCCCATTTTCGGACGCTCTCATCGAGATAGCCCCGATACGCGGCCGCTCCGGGAAGGAGCTCGACGCACTCGAAGCGCGACAGATCCATCCCGAGTCCACGCGGGTATTCGAGAAAAAGCTCCGGATGAGGCCGACCGCCCGACAGCCCGCCGGTCTCTTCTTCGAAAATGTTCTCCGCCAGCCCTCGTCGTACTTCGGCGATTGGACACTGCACGTACGCCCATCCAACCATGATTGGGAAATCGCGAACGTAGGTTGCGTATTCTTGCTCCAGGTGAATGTGAAGCTTGTCGGGTGCGACCTTGCCCGTCGTGAACGCTGGCCAGGCCCAGTGATCTTTCGCCTCCATGATCTCGAGCAATGCCTCTCGGAAATCAGACTTCTGCACCCGGCAACAATAGCCGACAGCCGTCCCTGACAGCCAGCCACCGACGACCGGTCGTGGCGGCTCGCCGTTGGCCGATGACGGCACGGGGATGACGCGGAGTTGGCGTTCGGCGCTTCGCGTCGAGTCTGGCTCGTCGTGGGGCCCTTCGAGACTCGGACGCTCGGGTTTGGACGCTCGGGTTTGGACGCTCGGGTTTGGACGCGGTACACATCCCGGCGAATGGGCACGTTGCTGATCGTCGCGGAACGCGTCGAGCCGAAAAGGGGCGGTTTGGCGGTGGCGACCTCGAGGATCGCGCGTCACGCGGTCGAGGCCGCGATGTCCGTCCACATCGTTTATCCATCGAAGGAGGTCGCACCTGGGCTTTCGGGCCGGCGTGAGCGCGAAGGCATCGTTCATCATCCGGTCGGTGTCAGCGGACGTCTCGATGAGGATTTCATGGCCCTTCATCACCACACCTTGGCGATTGCGAGGGCCGCGCGCGCCGACGTCATCCACGGGATCTATGCCACACGCCCCGGCTGGGTCGCGGCGACCGTTGGGTGCGAGCTTTCGATCCCGAGCGTCGTCAGCTTGCGTGGCAACGACCTCGATCGAGGTCTGTGGAGGTCCGACGAGTTGCCGTTTCTCAGGGGTGCCCTCACCACGGCCAGTGCCGCAACCGGCGTCAGTCGTGCGCTTTGCCAGCGTGCTTCAGCGATCTTCGGACGCCCGGTGGAGCACATCACCAACGCGGTCGACGTCGAGCGCTTTCGCCCCGAGGCGCGCGACCCGTCGCTCGTCGCGTCGCTCGAGCTTCAAGGGCTCGAGGTTATCGGCTTTTTGGGGGAGCTTCGCGCGAAGAAAGGGATGCGATTTCTGCTTCCGGCGTTCGATGCGCTGCGCGCGCGTCGCGACGTGGCGCTCCTGTTGATGGGCGGGGTTCGTGATGATGCGCGCGATGCGTTCCTGGCTTTTCAACGCATGGCGCCCGAAGCTTCGGCGCGGGTGCGTGTGATCGACTATGTCCGCGATCCCGACCGATTGTCACGCCTCATGGCGCTGTGCGACCTCATGGTGTTTCCTTCGCTTTTCGATGGGACGCCGAATGCGCTTCTCGAAGCGATGGCGGCCGGTCGACCGATCTTAGCGACCGACGCCGGCGGACAGGCCGATCTTGTCGAGCACGGCGTTACGGGCGCTGTCCTTCCGATCGATCGACTCGATGTCTTGCCCGATGCGATCGACGAAATGCTCGATCTCGACTCGGCTGAGCGCGCCGCGATGGGCACGCGTGCCCGTGCTTTCGTGACCGAACATCATGGCCTCGAAGATGAACGCCGTGCGTATCAGGATCTCTACGCGCGGCTCGCGAGGAGCGCCGCGTAGGCGGATGCGACCGCGGCCTGGCGGTGGGGCCAGGTCGCCGATTCTTCGACCGACCGGCGTGCACGCGCGCCCAGTTGATCGACCAGCTCCGTGTGTTCGAGAAGATGCGCCAGTGCGTCGCGCAAGCGGTGAGGGCTCGACGGTTTCGCCAGCCAACCGTCTTCGCCGTGCGTCAAGATCTCTTGAATGCACGGAAGATCGCTCGCGACGATCGCTCGTCCGGCGGCCTTGTACTCGAAGATCTTGATGGGGCTGCACCCTTGGAGACGATTTCGTCGATCGTGGCGGAGCGGGGCGATGCAGATGTCAGAATCGCGGAGCGCTTCCTTCAAACGCTCCGGTCCGACCGGTTCTCGAACCACGACGTGCTCTCTCAGCTTGAAGGCGCGGATGGCGCGTGCGAGCCGCCTCTCCCACTCGCGACGCGCTTGACCGATGATCTCGAGTCGAAAGTCTCGGTGCTTGCGAAGGCGAGCGACGGCGCTCAGCAGCTCGCCCAGCCCTTGCCACGGCGCGAGCGATCCCACGTAGAGAAGACGCGGCGGACGAGGCAGGGCGGTCGCGGTGTCGAGCGACCGACGGGGCAACGTCAAGAGCGCAGGATCCGCGCCGTTCGGAACGACGACGATGGGGGCCGCGATGGGCGTTTGGGCTCGAAGCGCGAGAAATCGGCGCGTCGCATTGGATTGGGTCAAGATCAACGTCGCTTGGTTGAGCAGGAACTGCTCCGTCGCGCGCAGCTTGCCCTCGAAAGCCGGTGCGGCGCCGACGGCGGGATGATGGTATCGAAGCTCGACACTCGGTAGGCCGTTGACCTCGAAGATGGTCGGGATCCTTCGGTCGGCGGCGTAGCGAATGGCCGCCTGACCTTCGAATGGACCTCGAAAATGCACGATGTCCGGCTTCAGCGCGTACAAAGCCCGCCCCACGCCCTCGCGAAATGCGATGGCCCGCGCGAGATAATTGTCTTCGACCACTTTGATGGGACGAAGATGAACACCCCGTGGGAGCGTGAGTGGCTCTTCGGTTGCGGGCGCCAGGGTCAATAGGTCGACCTCGGCACCTCGCATCGCGAGGCCGCCGACCAGGCGCGAGATGCGCTGCCCCGACCCTTTGAGGTTCCAAAAAGGCTCAAAAGCCGCGTAGGCGATGCGGAGGCCGTCCAGGCGAGGCTGGAGCCCGAAGTCGCCTAGTCTCGAGTCCAGGTCGGTGCCTTCCTGGCGTCGGCCATCGTTCGGGCGTGTAAGCGTGGCCTCGATGATCGCGGTATCCTACCAGATGTTCCCTTTTCCACCACCCTACCTTCCCGTAATCTTTACCCGTGTCCGCCGAACGTCAGAGCCTCGTCCGAAGCCAAGAGCCTCCACACGCCAACATTCAGGTCTCGCTCACGCTCCCGCCACGGGCCCTTCTGGCGCGATGCGACGAGCTCCGGATCGCTGACAAGCGCGCCGAACGTCGCAAGGCGCTCTTCGGCAAGCTCGCCCTCGGCTCATTCTTGGGCGTGTTCATCTTGTTCTTGGCCGGGGCTGTGCTCGAGCAGTTCTATCTACTTCCGCTCGCTGGGCTCTTGTTCTTGGGCTTCGTGGGGAGCCTCATCGCCCGCGGCGTCGCGGGGGCCGCCGACATCGACGACCTCAAGCTCGACGTGGCCGAGACCCTCTGCCGTGTCATGGCGTCCGATCTCAAGAAGCGCGCGCCGGTTGGGCTGTCACTCGATTTTCGCGGCTACGACAAAGGCAAGCCCGCGGCGGACTCCACCCGGTTTTGGAGCTCGACGGGTGTCAAGACCTTCGTCAGGCCGTGGCTTCGGATGAACATGACCCTTCTCGACGGAACCCGCGTCCTCGTCGAGGCCGAGACGCACTGTAAGCGGAAGCAGAGGGCCAAGCGAAAGTACACGAAGATGAAGGACCGGGTGACCGACCACCTGACTTTGACGTTCCGTCCGCCCGCCGATCGGACTCTCGACCGCGAGCACGCCTCGCTGATCCAGCAGCGTTTGAGCCTGACGGGTCGGGGCGGCCCGAGAGACGCATCGACACGCCTACCTTCCGCCATCGGTCTCGAACTGGTGCGCTGTCGCATCAAGCCGCGCGAGGCCGTGATGTGTTTTCGGACCGCCCCAAGCCTTCGGGTCCGCGCTCGCGGTGGCTGGACCGGGTCGAATCTCGAGCGGCTCCTCGATGGCCGAAAGGCGTTCGGCGCCCTTATTTTGAGCTACCGGAGCATGAAGGCTGATGCGAGCAGCCACGCGTGACGTCCTCATTACGAAGGGGCACCAGGCCGGCCGACCGTCCGATCCTCGCGCGTCCGTCGTGCATCCGTCGTGCGTGCGACCGTGGCGTGGCGCGATGAGCAAGCACAAGCAGGTGGAGTGGTTGGATAGAAGAGGTTGCTTGGATGTACGACGTCGAACACCTCGTGGGTGAACCTCTTCTTCTCGAGCCGCTTCGGCGAGCGGTCTTCGACGATGCTACGCCACGCTTTTTGCGTAGCGCCAAGATTAAGCTCACTGCCCGATGCAACTTGCGTTGCGTGATGTGCAAGTACGGCCGAGGCCTTTCGCTGCCTGAGATCGGCACTGACCGGTGTCTGCGGGTGCTCGATGAATTGGCGGTTCTCGGATGCCGAAAGGTCCATTTCTCCGGGGGAGAGGTCATGGTGCGACCCGACCTCGAGGCGATCGTGGCGCATGCGGCGCACCTCGAGATGAAAGTCACATTGACCTCGAATCTTACGCTCCTTTCCCGTGCTAGAGCGCGCACGCTTCTTCGGTCGAAGCTCAGTTCAGTCTCGACCTCTTTGGACGGCGCCACCGCCAAGGTCCACGACCGGATTCGCGGCATATCTGGCTCGTTCAAGCGCACCATCCAAGGAATGCATCACTTCGCTGAGGCGAAAGCGCGGCGTGGACGCCGGACGCGACTCCGGGTGAATTTCGTGATGATGCGCGCCAACTACGAAACCTATCCAGACGTGATTCGCCTTGCGGCAAAGTGTGGTGCCACCGAGGTGCACCCGATGCCGGTCGACGTCAAACAAGTGGGGCGTTTCGCGCTCAGCAAGCGCATGATTCGTCACTACAACGAGGCGATTGCCCCCGCCGTTCGAGATGCTCGCGTCTCGTGTGGGTTTTCGACCGAGAACTCGTTCGTATACCCATTTGGACGAACGTCTTTGGCGGTCCTCGAGTCGTCCTTTCAGCGGTACGCGGGCGGATACTACAAAGAGCATCTTTGCTATGCGCCGTATCTTCATCTCTTTATCGCCTGGGATGGCCTCGTTTACCTTTGCTGCATGACGAACGGACGCATCGAACCGCTCGGAGACTTGAAGCGGCAATCGTTGCGAGAAGTCTTCGAAGGTGATTCGTTTCAGAATATTCGTCGCCAGATGAAGCACGAGCGGCTCGATGCCTGTCATCGATGCGACATGTTTCTCGCCGAGAACCAGCAGATCGAGCGCGCCCTCGGGGCTTCGCCGGTGATCTCAGGCGCCGAATCTTCAGCCGCTGATTCCGGCCCATAGATGCTTCGCGAGTTCCGCCGCGGAATGCACGGGGAATCGGTGTTCGCGGCGGGTTGCGCATTCGATCAGCCCGCGAACTTCTTCTTCGAGCGCCTGAGGCGACGTGGATATGCGCGCGACGTTGCGCGCTCGAAGATCTTGGTCGTCCCAGGTGCGAGGTCTGGGGATGCTTACGTGCCAAGTCTCGGCGTGGGCGCACTCGTAGGTCAAGTTGTACCCCGCTGCGCCGACGACCACGCGTGCGCGCTGAACGGGTGCACGTCTCGGGGATGACCGCTCGTCCGGCATATCGCACGCCGCTTTGAACCCCAAACGCACGAACCGAGCGGCGAGGCGTCGCAAGAAGCGATCGAGGATAGGGTCCGACAAGGAGGAGACCATCAAGACATCGATGAGGTCGGAGGTGTCGTCGACGCACGCAGCCTCGTCCATGCTGTGGCTGTGGCTGTGGCTGTCGGTTCTGGTTCTGGTTCTGATGCTGGTGCCGGTGCTGGCGATGACGGGCCCAAAGGAGGTCTTTTGGGTCACGCTTCCGAATCCGCCGAGCCAGCCGAGGTTGGGTTCGAGGTCCACGATCCATCCGTAGTGTGTTGCCACGACGCTTCGAAGAAACGCTTGGGCGTGAGGACGAACGTAGCGGGTGAGGAGAATCCGCTGCGGAACGCGTTGGCTGAGGAAGTCTAGGTCGAATTCGCCGAGCACGCCTCGCGGAAACGTGTCGACGATGAATGTCCTCGGTCGCCATCGGTGCACTTGCGTTTCAATGACGTGCCAAAGCGCGGCGGGCGAGGCGGGACGATCGACGAAATGGATCTCCTGCCCAAGCTCTCCGTGAGCGTGGGTATCGAATGTGAGCCGTTTGGGCAGAATCAAGCGGGGAGACAGGCCCAGTCTTCGAAATCCGTCCGCCAGTCCGAGGGTTCGTGCGGCGTGTCCGCGTCCGCCGCCGAGGCCGTAGATGAGTATGCGTTCGTGGGTGTCGGACGCTAGCTGCCTTCCCATCCGGCTTCCTCATGGTCTTCGTTCAAGGGGTCCGCCGCGCCCGCCTCAAAGAGCGCATAGTCGGCTTCGTCGTATGGATCGTCGTTGAAGCCGAAGCCATCGTAGTAGAAGAAGAAGTAGGGATCGTTGCCAAAGCCGGAGATCGATGCGTCACGCACCGGACGATGTTTGACGTGTTCGCGCGCGCAGCCGATGCATATCGGTTGTTCGTTAAGCTTTCTTTGGTGTCGAGCGCAGATGGGCTTGCTGCATTGCCCGCAGCGATCGGACGCTTCCTCGTCGCACGGGTGATTGAATAGGACGCCGCTGCTCTCCCTGCATCGTGGCATGTCAACGACCCTCGAGTGCGTTGAGGTAGACCGCCAATCCGGCGCGGATGTACGTGTCGAAGGAGGCTTGCTGAAGGAGGTCTTGGCGGCTGACTCGGAACTTCTCTCCGTCTTCCGCATCGCGTACCGAATAGAGGTCGCCCTTGCGTTTGACCTTCCAAAGGACGACGTCCTCGGGGCCATAGATCTTAAATCCTTCGGGTTTGTTCTTGATCTTCACGCGAAGCACACCCGCAGCGTCGAAGATCTTGACGCGGTCGTCGCCCATCTTGACTCTTCCGAGCCTGTCGCCCCCTTTGCGCGAGATCTCGTAAGCGTTTGCCTTCGCATCGGGTCGAAGCTCGAGCACACGGCCATCCGCGTCCGTGACTTCGAATGCCGAGGCGCTGCTGGCCGCGGCGCCGGCGACGGATGGCTTCTGGCTCGCGGTGGCCTCGAGACCCGGTGACCGCCCCCCTTTGGTCTCGGCCCGCTCGCCCTCCGAACCCATCGGCGCCGGGGCCAGTTTCGCGGGTGGGGTGGAGTCCGGGTGTTCGCGGCGGCATGCGGCGGTGAACGACGGCGGGATGAGCATCAGAAGGAGCATAGACGCGTGCCTCCTGCGGAGGACGTGGAGCCGGTGCATGATCGTGAACTAGCCGGGTTGGCGTTTTCACACAACGGGGGGGCTCGGTACCCGGGCGGCGCTCGCTCGGTACGCGGCGCTCGGTGCGTGGGCGCCGCGGGAACACCGCGCGGCGAGAACGGCGAACGTCACGGACAGCTCACAATCGAGGTTCAGAGGCTCGCGTAAGGTGCTCGGCACATGGGCCGAACTCGAACCTTTGCTGCGACCTGGATGTCCATTTTCCCGCTCCTTGTAGGCCTCTTTGTCTGCTTTTCTCTCGGCCTGGCCGGCTGTCGATTGGACCCTGACGAGTCGAACGGAGGACTCGATGCGGGGCCTGATGGTCCGAACCGCGTGGATGGCGGCACGTCCGATCTCGGTGGTCTCGTCACCGACGCAGCCTCCGTCGATGACGCGTCCGCGGCTGGCGACACCTCGGTGGTCGACGACGCATCGGTCGTCGAAGATGCTTCAGAGGGAGACGCAGGGGCCGATGACCCGCCCGACGTGGTTGCGCTCCAAGTCCTTGCGTTCAACGACTTCCATGGAAATCTCGAGCCCCCCTCGGGTTCGTCGGGCGAGGTCGTGACGGCGCGCCTCGACGACGGTACGACGGAGGCGGTTTCGGCGGGAGGCGCGGAGTTCTTTGCTCGGCATGTCGACCGTTTGCGGCAGGAATATGCGCACACGGTGGTAGTGTCGGCCGGCGACCTCATCGGTGCGAGTCCGCTCGTTTCGGCGTTGTTTCACGACGAGCCGACCATCGAAGTGATGAATGCGATCGGACTCGACATCAGCGCGGTTGGAAATCACGAGTTCGACGACGGTGTCGCGGAGCTCCAGCGTCTGCAGTACGGCGGGTGCCATCCGGTCGATGGATGTCGCGGTGGCGTTGGAAGTGGAAGTGGCAGTGGAAGTGGGGAAAGTGGAAGTGGCAGCACGCGCGATGATTTTGCGGGCGCCGCTTTCACGTTTCTGGCGGCCAATGTGGTCGTGGACGACTCGAGCGGGGCGACGATCTTTCCCCGGTACGAGGTGCGCGAGTTTGACGGCATCCCGGTGGCGTTCATCGGGATGACGCTGGAAGCTACGCCCTCGCTCGTGACGCCCCTTGGGGTCGCTGGGCTGGCATTTCGGGACGAAGCGGAGACGGTCAACCTCCTTGTCCCGGAGCTCCGCAGCCGTGGGATCGAGACGATTGTGGTTCTTGTCCACGAAGGCGGTTTTCAGACCGGTCTGTATGATGACTGCGAAGGCATCTCCGGGCCGATCGTCGACCTTGTGTCGAAGCTCGACCCGGCCGTAGATCTCGTCGTCAGCGGCCACACGCATGCGGCCTACAACTGTGAGATCGCCGGGAAGCGCGTCACGATCGCGCTCTCCTTTGGCCGCATTGTTACGCGGATCGTCCTCGAGATCGACCGCGCGAACCACGACGTGCGTGCGCTCGAAGCAACGAACGAGATCGTAACCCACGATGTGGCGCCGTCCGAGGAAGTGAGCGACGTCGTCGACGCGTTCGTCGATCTCGTTGCGCCGCTCAAGGATCGAGTCGTAGGGCACGCCGACCAGACAATGACCGGGCCGAGAAGCGAGGTCACCACCGCCGGAGAGTCCGTCCTCGGGAACCTGATCGCTGACGCGCAGCTCGAGGCGACGCGGTCCGAGGCAACCGGTCGAGCGCAGATTGCGTTCATGAATCCAGGGGGTGTTCGTGCAAACCTGATGGCGGGCGAGGTGACCTACGGAGACCTCTTCTCCATCCAGCCGTTTGGCAACACGCTTACCGTCGTCACGTTGGCCGGACGCGAGATCCACCAGCTCCTCGAACAGCAGTTCCAGCCCACCATAACGCGCATTCTGCAGCCATCCGAGGGATTCGAATATCGATGGCGTGCTTCGGCCGAGAACGGTCATCGGATCGATCCCGACAGCATTCGATTGGATGGTCGCCCGCTCGATATGGAGACCGATTACCGCGTGACTGTGAACAGCTTCCTCGCCACCGGTGGTGATGGATTCACCATCCTGAAGGATGGGCGAGATCCGGTGGGCGGTGTGCCTGACGTCGACGCGCTCGCTGACTATCTGGCGCAACACGATCCCGTGAGTGCGCCCAGCCTCGGACGCATCACGCGCGACCCTTAGCGGGCGCATCACGCGCGACCCTTAGCGGGCGCGCTGTGGCCAAGGTTTCGCGTAGGCGCTCGTCCAGTTGCCCTCGAAGAAGGCGGCCAGGCGCTTGGCGAACGCTGGGCCTTCGACGGCGATGCCCACGTTTCGACTGGCATAGAAATAGTCCTTCGCGCCGTTGCTGCTTCCAATCCAGGCCCAATGGCCGTCGACGGACATGTATTTCGCGTGGACCGTCCGTGCATAAGGAATGAATCCGCGCGCGTCTTCTGGGATAGACATGACGCGGAGCTCGACGTTCGGTGTCGTCGCCAGTGCGCGCAGATCGTCGAGGTTCTCGCGTTTGAGGCTCCAGTCAGACAAGAGCATCTTGACGCGAACGCCGCGCTTCGCGGCAGCACGAATCGCCGCGTCGAGTTCGAGCCAGCGCTGGCCATCGAAGTTCACGACGTGGAAATCCAGCATCTGGAGGCAAACCTCATCGTGCGCGCGGAGAAGCGCTTCGCGCAGCACGTCGAGCGTCCAGCCGACCGCCGGCGGTCGAAGTTGCTCGGGGCTCGCCACAAGCCGCAGCTCGACGGGCTCGCCCTCGAAGCGAGCGGGCGTGTGCTGGGCCGACGTTGTCGCGATCGGCGTTGTCGTGATCGGCGTTGTCGCGGCTTTGTCGGAGGATGCGGCCCTGAGGGCTGAGGGGACGCCCGGTGTTCTTGGGACCTCGAGCTGCATTTCTCCTCCCGCCAAGGCCCAGTCGAGCTCGAAGATCGCGCGGACCGAGCGAACGACGTCAGGCTCCGAGATGCGTAACCCGAGCTCCTGAATATGCTCGAGCGCGCGCCAGTCGAAGTTCTGACTTCCGACGAAGGCCTCCTCGTCATCGACCAAGAAGAGCTTCGCGTGCTGCACCCCGCCGGTGATCGCTCGCAGGTCATACCGTCGCACAGTGATGCTTGAGGTCTGTGCCCATCGGGCGGGAAGATCGGGCATCTTGGCCGAAAAACGCGCATCGACAAGAACGCGAATCCGCACGCCGCGCGCTCGGGCGCGGTCCAGCGCGTCGAGGACCCGCGTCATCGCCGAGTCGTCCGACGAAACGGCGTAGAATTCGAGGAAATCGATGCGGGACTTTGCCCGGTCGATCATCTCGACCCACACGTCGGCTGTGTCCCGGAGGTCAGGGTGGTCGAGGGTCGTGCCACGCGGCCATGACTCGACGAGCTCGAGCGAGTTCTTCGCGGAACGCCCGGCCACTGCGCAGCCGAGTCCG
This sequence comes from Deltaproteobacteria bacterium, assembly GCA_016713425.1. Lineage (GTDB taxonomy): Bacteria > Myxococcota > Kuafuiibacteriia > Kuafuiibacteriales > Kuafuiibacteriaceae > JADJPE01. The sequence continues at coordinate 2,589,216 of JADJPE010000005.1, forward strand.
GACGCCGCAGCCACCGTGGCGACAGCGGCGACGGGGACGACAGAGGCGACGGGGGTGACGAAAGTGACGAAGGCGAGGATAGAAGTTAGCTTCTGCATGGTCGTGGTCTCGTGGTCCCGTGGACTGCGCCCGCTTACGCCGCCAGTCTCAACGCATCAAGCGCTTCTCTTGCCTGGCTTGGGGTGCCCCCCACAGAAAGCCGGGGCCTGGCCATGGAGTGTTCGAAACTGGTCTCCGCCTTCCGGCCGTGCGGTGCATCCTTCGATGTGGACGCCCCAGCCCAGCTGCGCTAATGTCTCTGCGGATGACCGCCGTCCGCTGACCTCACCGTTTCTTCTTGGTGGTTGGGCTCCCCGACTTCGGGTGGAGGTGCGTCTTGTTCGATTTGTCATCCTTGGGTCTTTCATCCTTCTTCTCTCAACAGCTCGATGAGCATGCTTGCGTCGCGCGCGTCTCCGCCGTGCACCGAGGGGAGGTCGAGCTCATCGCGGAGCGCGGTCGTCTTCGCGCGCGCTGTCCGGACGCCGTCGTCGGCGACTGGGTCGCGTTGGAGGGCGAGCGCGTCGAGCGCGTGCTGAACCGCCGGACGCTGCTTAGCCGCAAGACGCCCGGCCGAAGCTCCGACGCCCAGGTGCTCGCCGCCAACGTCGACGTCGTGTGGGTCGTCACCGCCGTCGGTCCGGACCTCAGCCTCGCGCGCCTCGAGCGCTATCTCGCGCTGGCGTGGGACGGTGGCGCCTCTCCGGTCGTCGTCGTCAACAAGATCGATCGTGGCCCGGACGCGGGCATCGACGAGATCGAGGCCGCGGTTCCGGTGCATCGCATCAGCGCCAGCGATGGGGCCGGCGTCGCGGACCTGGTCACGTCGGTCGAGCCCGGTCAGACGGTGGTCATGCTCGGATCGTCGGGCGTAGGCAAGAGCACGTTGCTCAACCGCCTCACCGGCGCGTCCGCCGAGACCCGGGAGGTCCGAACCGCGGACGACACGGGACGCCACACGACCACACGCCGCGAGATGTACGTCCTGCCCCGGTTCATCGTCATCGACACACCCGGACTGCGGGAGGTCGGTCTTTGGGCGGGGAAGCGAGGGATTCAGAGCGTCTTCTCCGAGGTGGAGAGCTTGGCCGAGAACTGCCGCTTCCGCGACTGCGCGCACGGTGACGAACCCGGCTGCGCGGTCGCGGCCGAGATGCCACCCGAGCGACTCGAGCGCTACCGCGCGCTCATGCACGAACAGGCGGCGGCCGCCGAGCGCGCCGACGCTCACGCACAGAAGGCGGCGGGGAAACGGATGGGAAAGATGATACGCGAAGCCAAGGACTGGCGGTCGAAGCGCCGAGGCGGAAATACATGACGAGCGAACCCGAGACCCAGAAGATCTGCTTCCCGTGTCAGAGCTGCGGCGCGAACCTGGAGTTCGACCCTTCCCGGCAAGGGCTCCAGTGCCCGTACTGCAGCCACGAGCAGTCCGTCGACCGCGACGTGGAACGTCCGATCGTCGAGTACTCGTTCGAGGCGGCCCTGGCGTGCGCCGGGCGACGCAAGGCCCGAGAGCTCATGCCCCAGGCTGTGGAGGTCCGCTGCAAGGGTTGCGGGGCGAAGGTCGTACTCGACGTTCAGGCCCGTCGGTGCGCGTTTTGTGACTCGCCGTTGGTCGCCGAGCCCACCGACGACGAGCTCCTCAGCCCCGAGAGCCTCCTCCCGTTCGCGGTCGACGAGGACGACGCCAAGCGCCGCTTCGTCGCGTGGCTCGCGAGTCGCTGGTTCGCGCCGAGCGACCTGGCGCGGCGGGCTCGGCGCGACGGGCTCGAAGGTGTCTACCTCCCCTACTGGACCTACGACTCGAACACCACGACGCGCTACTCTGGCATGCGCGGCGAGCACTACTACGTGACGGTCAGCTACAACGACAGCAACGGCAAGCGGCAAACTCGGCGCGAGCGCCGCACCCGTTGGTGGCCGGAGAGCGGCACGGTACACGTGCCCTTCGACGACGTCCTGATCGCCGCGACGGCCTCTCTCCCTCGCCCACTGCTGCGCGCGCTCGAGCCGTGGGACCTGGCTGCCCTTGAGCCCTACCAGCCCGGCTACCTGAGCGGCTTCCTGGCCGAGCGCTACGGCGTCGACCTCGAGGCGGGCTTCGACCTTGCCGAGGCGCGCATGGATCCCCAGATCCGAAGCGCGATCCGTCGCGACATCGGAGGCGACACCCAGCGGATCCTCTCCATGCAGGTCCGGCACGACGACGTGCGCTTCAAGCATCTGTTGCTGCCGATCTGGCTGTCGAGCATTCGCTACCGCGAGCGAGTGTTCCGAGTCCTGGTGAACGCGCGAACGGGCGAGGTCGTGGGTGAGCGCCCGTACAGCTGGTTCAAGATCCTCGGCGCCACGGTGCTCGTGCTCGGCGTCGGGCTCCTCATCTACTGGCTGGCGAACCGCTGACAGCGCCCAATCGAGTCAGTGAGGAGAATGGGACCTGGTGATCAGCGCGCTATTGCTGATTGAGCGTCCAGTTGTAATCTATGAAATCGATCGTGGGCGAAGGACCGAGCACAGCTTGGGCTGATGGCAAGAGCCGGGCGCGAACAAAGGACACGAGCTGCGTCGAGTTCCCGAAGTCCTTGCTGTACCAGTCGAAGATCTTGGACAAGCGAATGCTGTTTGGTCCTGGGATCGCACCCGTCGGTCCTTGAAGATATCGTCGCGTCGCGTTTTCCATCCGCGCCTCGATGTCCGACCCAGAATACGGTTGGGCTTCGAGGATGGGGCAGCCGACCGCACCGCAAACCAGAATGAAGTGCGTTCGTGGGTCGTTCGCGATGGGTTTGAGTACTTCCTTTTCGAGTTGGTCGAGGGTCAAAGATTGACCGGCGACCTTGTGCTTGATGGAGCTGAAGAAACCACGAACATCCAGCACGGATCGCGGACGCCCGAACCGAATTACGGCGTTCAACACGGATGCGTTGTAGGCGTCGACATAGAAGCCCACTTTCTGCGAGTTCTCGAATGGTGCTTCTGCGCCCGCGAACCAGTCGATCACCAGGTGAAGGGCTTCGAGGTCTTTGGCTGCGAGGCCCTTGTAGTCGACGCGCCCCTTTGCATCGACGTAAGTCGACAGCAGGCGAGCATACTCCGAGAGCGCATGGTCGGGGCGAGCTCTCGGCCCGTCCGCCGATTGCGTCGGGGGTGCAGCCCGGGCCGACGTCACCCAGAAACAAAGCACGACTGAGAGTGTTCGTGTCCACATCCTACTGGGTACGTATCGCATGCAGAGCCTGTTACACGGGCGATCGCGGTCCGGTCGGTCGGCGGGTGAACATCGAGCTACCGACGTCCGTGGCGCCGGGACGCATCGCGTCGCTTACGCACCGAGCTGAGGACCACGGGTGCAATATTTCATCGAGACAAGAATGTCTCGCTTTTTGTATCTCCAGGTCGAGGCGAGCGCGATGGTTCACATCGGAGCCGTTCGGCGTGCCAAGTTCAACGTCACAACGCTCTCCAGCAAGCACACTTCCTTGCCGTCGTCGTCGTAGCACGTGCATACGTCGATCGCGTTGCGGCACCAGGCGTTGTTCGCCGGCACCAGGAAGTTCTCAGGGGGTGAGACATCGCTGAACCCCGTGTAGTACAGCCAGTATCCATCGTCGCGGAGCACGACGTCGGCACCTGTGAGCCACGAATAGCGTTCGTAACCCAGCGTGGGATCCCACGACAACACGTGAGTCGGAGGCGCGAAGGCGTTACCTCCAGAGCCGTCCGTGGAGTAAGAAAAAGACACGTTTGCGATCGCGTTGAATGCACTCGGAAGGAGAGCGCGTTGCGCGTCCGTATCGCCGTTGTAGAAGACCTCGAACCGCGACCCATCCCAGACAACCGAGGGCTGTTGCCCAGGGATCACGGGGTTGTTCATCTCCGGGATCCAATGAATGCCATCGGTCGAAGTGGCGTGTGAGATACCGAACGCGATCGGTGTCCTGTTTGCGTCGGTCCCGAAGGATGAAAAGAAGAGGTGCCATATCCCGTTGACGATGACGACCTCTGGATCGGCAGCAAGGCCATCCCGTACGGCAGGTTGATCGGGAAAGACATCGCCACCATACAAGACCAAACCATCGATGCGTTCGAACGGCGTGTCGCGCTCGGCGTACGGTGACTCCGCTGCGGGCAACCGGGTAAATGTCCGCCCGTCGGCCGAAAATGCCACCCCGATCTGGTACCATGGGTACCCCGGAAAAGGCGTCTGGACGGCCGCAAAGTTACCACCCGCGTAGAACATGACGTAGCGACGTTCCGGCGGGTTCGTCGGTACTTTGACCACGGAGGGTGTCTCCATGCGATCGAAATCCCAATCATCGGGGTCTGAACCCACAGTCATCGCCGGAGCGTCCTGAACCGTCCATGCAAGACCATCGCGGCTCTCGGCGTACAGTACGGCGGTGCGACTCTCCGGATCGAGGTAGTTGTCCTCCAGCGGCGATTGCCACCACGCCTTCCAGAGGTTCTCGTCCGAATCGAACATCACGCTTGGATCCGCGACAAAGAGCTCCAAGCGGCCGTCTTGGTGGGCGTTGCCTGCCGTATAGAGCGGGTTGGCGGCGCACCGAGCGAACGACGTGCCCACCTCACCGCAGGGGTCTGTCGCGGCATCCGCGCCGGCATCCGCGCCGGCTTGTGCATCGGCATCCGCGCCGGCATCCGCGCCCGCTTGTGCATCGGCATCCGTGCCGGCATCCGCGCCCGCCTCTGCGTCGTCGGCATCCGTGTCGGCATCCGTCGAGGCATCCGCCGCCATCCGCACATCGACGGAGAGGTCCACGTCCGCGTGTCCAGCGTCGGACGTTGACCCTGCGTTGCCATCGCTCGAAGTGCCACAGCCGGGTAGAACCGTTGCAGCAAAAACAAGGATTGCAGCGACCACGGAGCTTCGTCGCTTGTGCATAAGAAAAGAATGTTCCACCTTCGTAGGGCCCTCACTGAATCATTCGTCGGAGATCGCCATCCGCTCGCTCGACTTGTCTAGGCCACTGGATACTCGGCCGCAATCCCAAGCTGGGCGTGGCCATGGGGTGGTTCGAGCAAAATCCGCCGCCGTCCAGGTTCACCTCGGTCGGCGGTTCGCTCGATGCGGCCAGCCATGGCCTGCGAATTGTACTCAGCGCACCTCGATCTCGACCGGTTCGCTGCTCGAGGTGCCGGCCACCGCGACCAGCGCGTGACGTCCTCGTTCGAGCGTCCAGTAGGCGCCGTAGGGCCACTCGGCCGCGGCTACTTCTCGCCCGTCGATGAGCCACCTCAGGGATGCGGCGGGTGGATCCACCTCCGCTTCGAGCGCCACACTCTGCGTGGAGGCCGCGTATCCGGGCTCGAGGAGGAAGACTTCGTCGGTTTTGGGATGAGTGATAACGACCGCGTTCTTGACCTTCCCATCCTTCGGACAATGCGGGGAGTACCTGGTCGGAGGGGCGCTCTCGGGCGCGGCCTCGGCTTGCCACCGCGCGTAGACCGGTGGCAAGCGCGCGAAGACTCGGCGCTGAACGAACGCCTTCGGACACTTTTCGGACGCGAGCAGGCCGTTTCTTCGATCCACCCGCACCTCGCGATGCCACGGGCACGAGGCCTCCGGGCGTTTCGACTTCGGAATCAACGCCGCTCGAACGGTGGGACAAAGATGGGTGGCTCTTCGCCCCGACATCGCGCAGACCTCGGCCCTCACCAAGGCGTCCGGCGGTGTCGGCAAACGCGTAGGGGGTTCGTCGACGACGCGATGAATCGCACGCGCAAACAACGGCCCCGCCCCGGTCGCGCCGGCAAGCTGTTGAAGCGGGCGGCCGGAGAAGTCGCCCGTCCATACGGCAACCGTGTAGCGGTCCGTGTAGCCGATCGCCCAATTGTCTCGCCAGTTGGAGCTGGTGCCGGTCTTGATCGACACCGGAAAGCCGACCATCAGCGCATTTCGCGGTCCGAATGCTTTGATGCGGAGACTCTCGTCGGCGAGAAGGTCGGACACCATGAAGCTCGTGGCCTCCGAGAACACGGGCGGGCCATCGCTTTGCGCACGGTCGACGATGGCCTCCGCCGAACATCCACGACCTCGGCGGGCGAGGGTGGCGTACGCCTGGGCCAGCTCGAGCAGCGTCACCTCTCCGTTTCCCAAGGTGAGGCCGAGGCCGTAGTATTCGGCGCGCCGATCCAGCGAGGCGAACCCGAGCGCCCGAAGTCGCTCGAGGAGCGACGCTGTGCCGACCTCCTGAGCTACGCGAATCGCCGGAACGTTGAGGCTTCGCGCCAAGGCCTCACCCATGAGCACCGGGCCAGAGTAGGCGCCCGAGTAGTTTCGGGGGACGAAGACCTCGGACAGCGCCTCACCGTACGTGGTCTCGACATCGGCGACCACTGAAGCCGGCGAAAAGCCTCGCTCGAACGCCAGCGCATAGGTGAATGGCTTCAACGTCGAGCCCGGCTGTCGTTTGGCGATCGCGCCGTTCACCGAACCGTCCTCGCCCGCCCAGTACCCCGCGGATCCGACCATGGCGCGAATCTCGCAGCGCCGGTTGTCGAGCACCACGACGGCCGCGTTGCGGACGCCGCGCTCCGACATCGTCTGAACGTGGGCGCGGACCATCGACTCGAGGTCCCGCTGCAGCGCGCCGTCGAGTGTGCTGACGATATCATGGCCTTTCGGGGCTTGGCTCAACAGGTAGTCCGTGAAGTGCATCGCCGAAGGTTCATCGATCACCGCGACGAGTTGAACCGGCTCTCGACGCGCACGATCGTACGCGCTCGAATCGATCTTGCCCGTCTGCAGCATTCGGTGGAGCACGACGTTGCGCCGAGCGCTCGCCGCCTCGAGAGCCCGCCGCGGGTTCAGCGCGGTCGGCGCCTTGGGCAGTCCCGCGAGCAGCGCCGCTTCGGACAGGCTGAGGAGGTTGCTTCGCTTGCCGAAGTAGCGAAGGCTCGCCGCCTCGACGCCAATCGCTCCGAACCCGTAGGGGGCGCGGTTCAGATACTGCTCGAGTATCTCGTGTTTGCTTACCACCCGTTCCATGCGGAGCGCATCGACAGCCTCGTCGAGTTTGCCCAGGAGAGTACGACGGGGGTGTGGGTGCACCAGTCTGGACAGCTGCATGGTCAGCGTGGAGGCCCCGGACACCACCTGGCCCGCGCGCAGGTTCTGCGCAACCGCACGCACCACCGACCGCCAGTCCACTCCGGCGTGCTGATGAAAGCGCGCATCTTCGACCGCGAGCGTCGCCTCGACCACGAGCGGAGAGATCTCATCGAGGGCGGTCCACTGCGCTCGGGCCCCGGACGCGTTGACAACCTCTCGAAGCAGGTCGCCGTCTTTGTCGCGGATCCGCACTGAGTCCTCGAATGTGTGCTGGAGCTCTGTTGCGTCGAAGGTCTCCCAGCGAACCACCACTTCGAGAGCGCCCGCGACCGCCCCCACCGCTGCCCCCGCCGCCAGCGCGCAGCCTATGAGTTTTTTGCGCAACGCGCTCATCGTACGACCACCTCATCGGTCTCGCTGCGTCCGTTGATCTCGCTCTGATACATGGCCTCGACGCGCGCCGCGGGACGAAGGAAACGTCCGGGCGTCGTCGCGCGCGCCAGGTAGCTCAGCTCGTAGTGGCCCGCGGGCATATCGTCGATATAGAAGGAGACTCGCGAGTCCCGAATCTCCTGATAAGAAAGCGCGTGCAGACTGGCTTGCATGACCTCGCTCGGCGAACCCGCTTCCACCTGCTCGGTGGTGGCGAGGTTGGCGTTCAAAGGTTCAAGACCGGCCGGGAGGAGATCGTCGATGGCCACGTAGTTCTGGTTTCGTTCGGCCTCGACGAAGAGCCGCACTCGAACAACTTGGCCCAACGGAAGCGTCTCGTCCCTGCGCTGACCGTCGAGTGCCTCGTAGACCCGGCGCACCGTGAACCCGTGGGCGGCGGCGCGGCGAGTCTCGGCGTCGAGTTGAGTCTCGAAGACTGCGCGCAAGGTGACGTTCGAGGGTTCGTGACCGCGGCTGCGGATCGTGAACGCCTGCGTCGAAGCGCGGCCTTCCGGAAGGCTGAGGTCCGAAGCGTTCAACACGAGCTTCTTCGTGACCGGAGACATGGTGGTGAGCGCACTCCGAGGGAGGCGGCGGCCGTTGAGCGTCACCGTGACCTCATCGTCTGCGCCCTCGGTGGGCGCCCGCGACTCGTCGGTGAGCGCCCGCGACTCGTCGGTGAGCGCCCGCGACTCGTCGGTGAGCGTACGTGTAGCGGAGGCGTCACCGCCGACCCACGTCGCGACGCCCATGATTCCGAAGACGTTTTCCTGCGTGTTCCCCCATAATCCGTCCACGCGCCGCGCCAGGAGTCCCTGAAGCAACTTGTTCGACATCGCATCCGTGGGGGAACCGCTGGCGTAGGCCAGCAGCGCGCTCGCATGAGAGCGCAGCGGTGAATCGAACGACCATCCGCCCTTGCGCTCTACTTCGACGTAGGCCTCATCAGCTTTTTCGGTGAGCGACTTTCGAAGCTCGGCGAGGACGGGTGCGAGTAGGGAGCGATCAGAGGGACTCTCGGCCACAGCGATCGCCAGGAAGGACAGTCCGAAGGGGGTGAGTTTAGCCTTGTGCTGCCACAAGACAGAGATCTGACTGCTTTGTGGCCGTCCCAAGCGACCCAGCGTCATCACGAAGAAGGCTCGAGAATCGGCGTCAGCCATCCCGCCATGCGGAATGCTCTCGCGAATCTCGTCGCGGCGAAGCGCCGACTCCAGATAGGTCGCCATCTCAGCCAGCTTCTCGTCCGGAATTTCGTACCCTCGTTTCTTGGCCGCGATGAGCGCCGTGAGCCCAAACGCGGTGGCAAATGCATGGGGTTCGGTTCCGCCCGGCCAGTACGACAGACCGCCGCTGCCGGTCTGAAAGGACAGAATCCGCTTCAGGCCGGCGAGTGTGTATTCCTCGAGCTTCGCCGCATCGACGTCCACGCCGATCGAAGGCAGGAGCTCCTTGAGCATCACCAGCGGATAGGCTCGACTGGTGGTTTGTTCGATGCATCCATGTGGATAGCCCAGGATGTAGTCCACGGCACCGCGCAGCTCGGTGAGCTGCGTCTTCGAGACGAGGAGCTCGAGGACTTCGGTGCGAGCGTAGCGGTTTTCCGGGAGCGTGACCGCCAGCTTGCCTTCGCCGTCGAGACGGGTGCTGACGAGCAGAGTCTTCTTCGTGCCCGGGTTCAGAATGGGGAGCTCGATCTCTACGGCGTCGGTGTGGGCACCCATCACCGCGCCGAAGCGGATTTTGGCGTGGTCATGGCCGGTGACCCGCACCGGGAAGGCGAAGCGCGTCGATCGATTCGCCGCCACATCTTGCCGCTCCGAGGCGGCGGCTTCTTGCTGCAACTCGAGCCCTTCGAAGCCGACAGTGAGGTGGGCCTTGTCCGCGACCGGGGTCCCGTTGAAGACTTGCGCCTCCAGCATGAACGTGTCCCCGTGATAGACGAAACGAGGCAAGCTGGGTTGCACGATGAGCGGCTTCTTGACGACCAGGCGAGCCTCGCCCGATCCGCTCTGGGTCGTCTTGTCGACCGCGACCGCCATCAACCGATAGGTCGTCGTGTTGTCGGGCAGTTCGAACTGCACGGTCCGTCGACCCGTCACGTCGACCTCGACGGCTGGTTCGTAGTGGGCGGTGCTCTGAAAGAGGCTTCGGATCTCGGCCGGAAAGTCGCCGAGGGCGAATCCTTCTCCGCCGTCTCCGGCCGGAAACAACGCCTCGCGTCGCTCGCGCACCGAGCCCGGCATGTCGAGGCGACTTTCGCCGGTACGCACGCCGAGCGGACGAGGCAGAAAGAGATCGACGATCGGATCCGGCGTCCGATGTGCGGTCAGGCCCAAGACGGCCTCATCCACCGCCATCAGCGTCACCTGGCCGGCGCGTGGCCGTCCGTCTGCGTCGCGAAGCTCGACCGTGACTGCGACTTTCGCGCCGGGTTGCGCGACGCCCGCCTCGGGCCGAACGGAGACCTGAAGTCGGTGCTCTTTCGGCTGCACCGTGAGGTTCGCGTAGCCGATTCGAAACGCTGGCGCGCCGGTCTCGTACCCCGTCGCGTCGTGGCGTCCGTGTACGCGACCTCTCAAGAGAACGACGGACACGAAGACATTGGGGGCGTAGTCGGCTTCGATCGGGACGAGGAGCGCGGGAGCGTTTCGGTCGATCTGGAAGTGCCGGTGGCTGAGCACGCCGCCCCGTTCGATCGTGAGAAGCCCCTCGGCCCGATCGAAAGGCGTTTGCACCATGATCTTGGCCACGTCGCCGGGTTCGTATCGAGTTCGGTCCACCACCAGCTCGATCCGTTCGTGGGCAAACCGAGGCCAAGCCACCGTGTTGTCTCCGGCGGCCTTGAAGTCGAAGCCGCTGGCTACCTCTGTGCCCTTTTCGTCCTTGGCCTGCGCCAATAGGCGAAAGCTTCCGGCGGCGGGAATCACGAACCGACATGAGGCGCCGCCGTGCTTCGTGACGACCTGGCAATCGGACGTGTCCTCGACCACCGCATGGTTCAACCGCTGCACTCGAGGGCCGAGTCGTGCGGCGGTGTGATGGTCGACCCGTTTCAGCGAGGCGCGCACCGTCACGCCATCCTTCGGGCGCCCGGCGGTATCGACGACAACGATCGGGACCTCGAGGCTGTCGCCGGCCGCAAGAACCGCCGCCGGCGGCGGCTTGACGCCGACGTACACGTCGGCCGGGTGCACGAGCATCGACAGTCGACCCGCATACACCTGACGATCCACGTCGGTGACGGCGGCCTCCACGACGTACTGCATCGCCCCCGCGTCGGACGGGAAGTCGACTGGGAATTCGATCCCGAGTCGTCCCTGACCGTCGAGCTTCTCGGTCGAGCCCTTGACCGAGCCCGCGAAGGGCTGCGCGTCGTTGGCCCGCGAGAACACGTAGCCGGACAGCCCCGGGGGCGTGAAAGGGGCCGGACTTCTCAAGACCTGGTACTCGACCTCTCGAGCCGCCAGCGGCCCCCCATGAAGGTAGCGAGCCTCGATGCTGGCCTTGCTGCTTTCGCCACGAACCCAAGCCCGCGCCTCGCTGTGGCTGACCTTCACCTCGAAGGTGGGTACCCGGTACTCCTCGACTCGGAAGCTCTTCGTGAGCGACTCGTCGTTCTGCGTCACCGTGACCGCATAGCGTCCGACCGCGCCCTGCTCACCGATCTCGACCTCCAGGTGGGCGGTTCCATACCCGTCGAGGGTGATCGCGCGATCGACGAGGACCTTGGATCGAGGATCTCGAACCGAGACTCTCAGGGCGCGATCGTCGGGCACCCGATGACTGTTTGGATCACGGACGATCATCTTGATCTGAACCTTCTCGCCCGGTCGATAGACCCCGCGATCCGTAAAGACGGAGGCGTTGAGTCGCGCGGCATCTGACACCGTTCCCGGCAAGCCAAATTGCCAAGGCTGAGCGGTATTGGTTGGATCGAGAATCGCCACAACCTGGTCGTCCGCGGTCCGCGCCGAAAGATACGCCGTTGACATCAAGCCTTGTCGGTCCGCGATCGATGCGGATTCGATCGTCGCTGTGCCTGCGTCATCGGTTTGCGCCCGACCGACCACACGACCCTTCGCGTCGAACAAGGTGAGGTCGACGTCTTTCACCGAGTGGGCGTCCGAGAGGCGAGTCACCCAGATGAAGGTCTTGCCATCCCCGATCTTGGCTGTGACCCCGAGGTCGCTGAGTTGAACGAGCGTCGTCTTCCGCACCGGGTCTTCCGAACCTCGGCTACCGCGGCCCTGGGCGGTGATTGCGACGCAACCCAGCAGACTCTTTCCCTGGCCGGGGAGAACAACGCGCGCCTCTGTGGTCTGATTCAAACGGGAAGGGATGTCCTTGATCGCGAACGGCCTTCCTTCGGCCGGGCAAGAGCGCCCAGCGATGGCGGCGATGAAGGCCTCCGCCGAGTCGAAGCGAGTCATACGCCCGCGAAGCTCGCGCATGTTGCGGATCCGAATCGGAAGCTGCGGGCGCGCTCGCTCGACATAAAGCGGTGCGGCGGGGAGTTGAAGGTCCGGCGCGAGGTCGTGGGTTTTGAATACGCGTGAGAAACCCCCCTCGAGGCGTTGACCATTCAGGTCGCGAAAGCGATCCGAGATGCGGACGTGGTAGCGCGTGCCCGGCTCGAGCTCGGCGCTGATCTGGTAGGCCTGGTCGAATCCGTCGATCTGCAAGGACTTGGGTTTGGGCTCGATGGTCAGATGCTCGAGGAGCGCCCGGCGGGAAACAGGCTCGCTGAGCTGGAGCTGCCACTCCGCGTTGAGCGGGGCCCTCCGAGAACCGTCCGGAATGTCCGCGTGGCGGATGACCAGCGGACCCGATACCGTCAGCCATCTCACGAGGATCTGCTCGGCACCCGCGATCCATGTGGGGTAGTAGAGTGCCACTTCAGAACCCGCGGAGGGCAACTGGGTCAGCCGAATCGCGATGGCGAACTTCGGGTCCAGCTCGAGGCCGGAGATGCTCTCTGGGTTCTTGGGTCGCCAAATGCGGAGCTCGAGTTCTTGGCCCTCGCTGTCCTCGGCCCGGAGCGCTTTTCGGATAAGGCGCGGGCTCACGGGCTGGTCGTACAAGAGAATCAACGGCCCGCGACCGATCTGTTCGGAGCGGTTGTCCAAGAAGGCGACGAGCCGGGGCTCGCCCGGAAGCACCTCCCAGTACGCAACCTTGTTGGCCATGCGGAAGTCACTCGGCGCTTCAGACTCATCGCCCTCCGCATGCGCATCACCACCGGCATCGGCATCGGCATCGGCATCGGCATTGGCATCGGCATTGGCATCGGCATTGGCATCGGATGTTGGCGCTGATGGGATCGGTGCCGCGGCGAGGACGGTCTGGGGCGCTGCCGCGATCAGGCCGAGGAAGGTGACGACTTGGCGACCACAAATGACCATGTCGGCCCGCCAGCGCAAGAGTTGTGCCCGGACCCGCGACCGTCAGATCACGCGCATCCTTTGGGCGACGAGGTGAAAAGCACCCGCGGCTGCGTGGTATTCTGGACTCCAAAGCGCCCAGTCGGTCCAAAGGCGCAGCGCTTCTTGCTGAACCGCGCGTCGACATTCGTCGACAACATCCCCATGCGTGACGATACAGCCCCTACGTTTGTGACGCCACGGGCGGCGGTGTCGCGCCTTTGGTCCTTGGGTCATTGATTGGTACGCCTTTTGGAATGCGCCGAAAGCGGAGAAGAAACACGCCATGACCAACCCCGTCGCATCGACCACTGCCCCACAGTATTTGGAAATGGAACGCGCGTTTGCACGTGAGTCTGACGGCGGGCGTGACCTCGAGGTGGCGATGGCGGCAACGACCTTTCGGTCACTTCAAGATGCCGGCTACATTCCGACAGGAACGAGACTTGCGGATCGGCCGCCACGATCCGCCTCGGGCGGATTGTCGGGAACGACGTATGAAGCGCGGCTCGTAGAATTGATCCGAGACCGCGATGGCAATGGCCGCCTCGATATCGACATCGACAGTCTGCGCAGCTCGGGAATGCTCACCGGAAGCCCAACAACGCAGGACCTCACGACGGCCCTCCATGGTCGACAGTCGAGGCTTACCGATCGGTTTGTCCTCGGCCAAGATTCTCGGTCCGAGCTGACCGATCACTTGCGCATCTCATCGCGCGGCCGAACCGTTCAACGCTATTCGCAAGGCATCACGCTGAGCAGTACGCAGGACCGCTCGACGGAAGCGTTTGTCGGCGAGATTCCCGCGCGGGTGCGTGAAGGCCACGGGGATGAAGCGGCACGGGATGCCATCTCCGGAGCGCAGGTCCTCTCTGCGCGCGGCCAACAACACGATGCACAGACGTTGTTGCGTCAGGCAGGAGACGGTCTGATGGAGGCGGGCGATCGTTCGGCGGCGCGTCGGGTCTTTGCGGAGCTCGGCCGACCGCCGTATCGCGACACCCAGGTTTCTCTCGTACAGAGCTCGATCGACGAAGTTCGCGGGGCGACCGGCTTTGCCCCGACCGGACGACAGCGCATCCAAATCACGCGAGAGGATGGCACCCAGACGCATATCGCACCCACGAGTTTTCAAAGCACGTATGGCGAATTGGCTGAGCTTCGGACCCGTCAGATGGATTTTGAGGATCGCATGGAATCGACGCTCGGTCGGCCAGCCGATCCGCACAACCTCACGGACGCGCGCGCCTACTTTCAGGAATACGCGCGTGGACACTCGGTGGACCAGGTCCGCCAGACGTACGGCCAATACCTCGACACGTTCTACGCGCATCCGGGAAGCGGCGTCGACTGGGAGCCGAGTCGACACGAAGATGATCGTGCCGCGCACTTGCAGGGCATGCTGGACCAACAACCAACCGATGATGCGGGCCGACGGATCACGGACTGTGAAGGCTTTGCGTACCTGACCGAGAATATCTTGGGCGACGTGCGCCGCGAAGACGGCAGCCATCGATTCGATGTTCGCTATGCGTCGCGTCCTGGCCATATCATCGCGGGCGCCTTCGATCGCGAGAGCGGCGAGGGCTTCACCGTCAACAACGCGTCGACTGAAATGGTCGAAGGTCCCGCGGCCGACGAGCGAAGCCGAACCCGTGCGATGGCGGGGGAGATCTCGGGTGGCTACTACAATGTCGTTGGCTATGGTTCATCGCCAAGCGAAGCGACGGCTGTCGACGAAGATGGACTTCCGCGCTTCGGTTCCATCGTCTGGGACGGTCACCAGGGACGACAGTTGGTCGATTTCCCGTTTCAGGAGTCGTTTCGGCAGTGGAGAGAGAGGCACGAATCGCTCTCCCCGACGATCGGTCGCTTCGTTCGAGAGCGCTACGAAGCACGACCGTAGTCTCATTGTCGCCCGTGACCACGTGGTGGCGTTGGCGATCGCAGCCGCAGATCAGCGATTCAGGCTGGAAGAAGCCGCGTGATCGAGCCGGGGATCGAAAGTCGCGAGGTGGGGAATCAAATGCTCGGAGCCGGGGAATCGATTTTTCGAGATGGGGAATCGCCGCCGTCGAGGAGCTCCACCGAATCTTTCGCGGGGACCGTGGGAAACGTGACGACTGTGGCGACCTCGACTTTGAGGACGACGTCCCCGCGGGCGTGCCGTCAGGGTGGTGGATGCTTTCTTCTGTCACGCCGATAGTTTCTTCCGACTCAACCATCCAAGCCAAGACAGGCCGACTGCCGCCGAAACGACCGCCCCGCCAAGGATTCCAATCTTCGCAGCGTCAAGGATCGCAGGCGGATACGCCAGTCCGGCGATGAACAGTGACATCGTGAATCCGATTCCGGTGAGGACGGCGCCGGCGCACAAAAATGGCCAGCTGAGAGTCTCCGGGCGTGTTGCGAGGCCAAGACGTACCGCAAGCCAACTCATCGCAATCACCCCCATCGGCTTACCAACTACGAGGCTGGCGACGATGGCCACGGTCACGGGTTCGTGGAGTCCTGCGCTGGAGATCTGAACGCCTGCATTGGCGAGCGCGAAGATCGGTATGATCGCGAACCCCACCCAGGGGTGAAGCGTCATCTCGAGTTGTTCCAGCGGAGAAATGACCTCACGCGCCGCTCGACCCGCTTGCCGCAGGTGGGCGCGATCGACCGTATCTCCGCTCCAATGCTCGCCCTGCGGATAGGCTAGTACACGACCGAAGATTGCACGCAGGCGAGCGTCGTTCACCCAGCCTCGTGCGGGTGTCATGAGCCCCAGCGCAACACCGGCTATCGTGGCGTGGATGCCTGAGGCGTCGAATCCCAGCCATACGACGATGCCGAGCAAAAAGTAGAGAGGAATGCTTCGGATTCCGAGGCGCGCGGCTCCGAACACGACAATGAGACCCAGGACGGCAACGGTCAGCGCCGACCAGACCACGGCATGACCGTAGCCGATCGCCAAGATCAGGATTGCGCCAACGTCATCGAAGATCGCCAGCGACAGTAAGAACAGGCGAAGAATCGTCGGGATGCGAGACCCGAGTACCGCGAGCGCACCGATCGCGAACGCCGTGTCTGTCGCGACAACCGTCCCCCAGCCGTGCATCCCGGGTTTGTTTGCCATGAGCGCGAGATAGATCGACGCGGGGACAAGGATGCCACCGACCGCTCCTGCGAACGGCAGCGCAGCCTTACGCCAGCCGCGTAGCTCGCCGAGCACGAGCTCGCGCTTGAGTTCCAGCGCAACGACGAAGAAGAAGAGTGTCATCAACCCATCGTTGAGCCAATGCTGAAGCGTACGGCTGAAATCGAACGCACCGAACTTGAAGCCCACAGAGGTCTCCCAAATCCTGAAGAACGCCGCGGACCACGCAGAGTTGGACAGGACCAAGGCGGCGCAGGTCGCAGCGAGCAACGCGGCACCCGCGGCCGCTTCGATCTTGAGAAACTGCCCGAGCGGCTTCGTAATCCGGTCGGCCCTCTCGAACGGGAGATCGGTCTCAACCGTGAGGGGTTGCGGGGCGGAGGAGCCACTGTCGTCTCGCGCACGCGGCGTGTTGAGGCTCCCACCCTCGTCTTGCCAGGCCAAATAGGCCGCGTCGGCCGACGGTTCTGGTGGTTCTGCTGGTTCCTTGCCTCTGGGGTAGGGCCGAGAGGTCCCCGCATGCTTCGTCACCTCGCCTCTGCGCAGCGCAATCATCCGTCCGCTCCTCCCATGCTCGGACGTCCTGGGTTGCCGTTGTCGTCGAG
The DNA here is from genome assembly GCA_016713425.1 of Deltaproteobacteria bacterium. Classification (GTDB taxonomy): domain Bacteria; phylum Myxococcota; class Kuafuiibacteriia; order Kuafuiibacteriales; family Kuafuiibacteriaceae; genus JADJPE01. The sequence goes on from JADJPE010000005.1 coordinate 2,605,932, forward strand.
CCACCTCAGGAGCTCGCGTATGCTGCCGGTGGCGAGCGCAATGCAAGTATCGGCCGCACCGTAGTACAGGCGAATGGTGTCGCGGTCGTCGGCGATGGTGGCGCCACAAGGGAATGCAACATTGCTCACATCGCCGTGCCGCTCATAGGTTGTTTCGGGTCCGAAGACCCACGAATCTCCGCGAAGCAGGCATCGCTCCGGATTGTCCAGTTCAAGGAGCGCGAGGCCCAGACGGTACAGCGCCCCGGAAGCCGTTCGTCGCACGCCATGGTAGATCATCAACCAACCACGCTCCGTCTCGATGAGCGGTGAAGACAACCCGATCTTGTTGGCGTCCCACCAGGCCCCCTTGCGTGCTGGAAGCATCAACTTGTGGTGTCCCCAGTTGTGGAGGTCCGGAGAATACGAGATCCAGATGTCCGCAGTATTCTGCGTCGTCGGCCGATGCAGCAGTGCGAAGTGCCCTTCAATCCTTCGGGGCAGCAGCGCAGCGTCTTTGTCGTCTGGCTGCATGACGAGACCCTGGCGATCGAACTGGCGAAAATCCTCGGTGAGGGCCAGCGCGACGCCGGGCCCGTCGTGGCTGAAGGCCGTATAAGCGACGGCATACTTGCCGAGCTCGGGCACGAAGGTGATGCGCGGATCTTCGATGCCCCAAAGCTCTTCCGGATGAAGGTCTGGTTGTGGCAAGAGCGTCGGCCCATCGTCGATGCGCCAGCCGTCGACGCCGTTCGCGGAACGAGCGGCACAAAGGTGCGAGTGGCCCCGCCGGTCTTCCACGCGACACAAGAGCAGTGTCGTACCGTCGGCCAGCCGCGTCGCTCCTGGATTGAAGACCGTGTGCGCGGGATAGGGCCAATCGGCTGCGGTTAGAATCGGATTGCCGGGATGGCGCCGGAATAGATTCGCGAATTGTTGTGGGCTGCTCACGAGGCCACCTCGCAAACGCTGGCTCCGAGGGCCGTGGTTCGCGTTGCACCTCGCGCCTCGAAGGGCTGGTCACTCTGACGCATGTCGAGCAGCGCCATGAGGAACGACAAGGTTGATTCGGCTCCCTGGTTTTCGTTCGCGCGGTCTCGGTGCAACCCGTCGCGGCAGCCTCCTGTCGCTGGCGCGTAGACCCATTCTTTGAGCTGATTCCTTCCAAGAAACCAGTTGAAGGCTTGCTCTGCGCGAACACGCCATTTCTCGTCGCCCGTGATTCTGTGGCTGAGCAGGCATGCAGCGACCGCTCCACAGGCCTCGACCGGCTGTTGATCGAAGTCGGCTTTCGTCCCTCCCCGAAGGAAGAATCCGTCCGAACCGATTGGAGCGAACAAGCCGCCGTCCTCCGTCTGGATCGTGGCCAGCCAATCCAACGAACGCAGTCCGGTCGCAAGCATCGTGTCGTCGCCCATCCACTGGCCTGAGAGCAACAGCGCCTCCGAAAGCCGTGCATTGCAGTAAGTCACCTGGTTCTCACACCAGGGCCAGTCCTTGTGGGCGGAGCACCGAAACAGATCCAGGAGACGAGTTGCCAGCTCGCGCCCCTGCGAACCGACGCGTCCCTCGTGACCATGCGATCGGACGTATCCGGCCACTCCGAGGAGCGCGTACGCCCAGGCCCGCGGACTGGTGAAGGCGGCCACCGCGGGCAGCGCGTTTTCGAAGACCTCGGTCGCCACGGCTCTCCGCCCTGAATCGCCGGTGCCCGCACCCACGACGCCGAGGGCCCAGAGTGCTCGGCCGTGACTGTCCTCCGACCCACATCGCTCCGTCCAGCGGCGCGTGTAGCTCATGAAGTTCCGAAAACGCCCGCTCTCCGCATCGAACGCATGCCGAACAAACGCCAGGTAGCGCGTGAAATGCGATCGTATCCGCGACGGCGCCTCGGCTCGCGCCTCTTCCAAGCCGGCCATCAGTAGAAGCGCTCGGGCGTTGTCGTCGAGACAGTAGCCGTCTTCATATCTTGGGATCGCATGTGCTGCGTGCTGGAGCAGCCCCGTATCGTCCGTCATCGCGTAGAGGTGATCGAGGTTGAGCTCGGGAAGCGTGCGTGTCTTCTCCCGTGGTGCTTTCACCCGGGCGTACGTGGACGTTCGACTGGAATGACCACGGAACGCGCGCTCGAAGCACTGAAGATACGCTGCCGCAACCACCGGCCATTGCATGCGGCCGCCGAACGCGAGCGCGCGACGCTCCAGATCGGCTTTGGCGCGGCTGTCTTTAAGGAGTTGTGTAATCGTCGTCGCGAGCGCGCTGCTGCTTCTCGGGAGAACCAAGCGTCCCCTACCATCGGCCAGGATCTCCTCGGCATAGCGATATGGGGTCGACACGACGGCTTTGCCGGCCCCAACGGCGTACGCGAGCGTCCCTGAAGTGATCTGCTCTTGGTTCAGGTACGGCGTGACGTAGACATCGGCCGCCGCGAGGAACTGGACCAACTCGGCATGGCTGACGAATCGGTCGTGGAAACGTAGGTGCGAATCAACACCCAGCGACTGGCCGCGTGCCTCTAGCATCAGACGGTACCCTTCTCCATGCTGTTCCTTGACATGCGGGTGGGTTGCTCCCAGCACGATGTAGAGGACATCTGCGCAATGCGCTCGAATCTCGGGCAAGGCATCGATGACGTACTCGATGCCTTTGTCCGGTGAGAGCAGCCCGAAGGTCAAAAGCACGCGCCGTCCCTCGAGCCCAAGCTTCTTCTTGCTCGCGGCGCAATCAGGCAAAACGGGAACGCCGTGATGGATTACTTCCAGCTTGAGCTGGGGAACATCGTGAACGCGACGAAGCAGTTCGGCTCCTCTTTCACTCATCACGATGAGGCGTTCCGACAGGGCACAGAGCTCGTCCATTAAGGCCCGCTGCGATGGATTGGGATTGGCGAGGACGGTATGAAGGGTCGTTACAATCGGCATGCGTAGCTGCCGAAGAAGCGTGAGAAGATGTGCCCCGGCCTTCCCCCCGTAGATTCCATATTCGTGCTGCACCGATAGAACATCGATTGCACTGACATTGAGAAAGTCAGCGGCCCGGCGATAGGAAGCGAGACTCTCCTCTGCGATCTGATAGCGAATCTTCTCGGGGTAGAGGTAATGCTTGCCGGCATCATTCATGGCGACGATCGTACAATCCAATGCGGGGCTCGATGTCTGAATGGCTCCGCTCAAGTCCGCGGTGAAAGTCGCAATGCCGCACTGCCTGGGGGGATGGTTCCCGAGGAACGCGACGGTGCGTACCACGTGATGCGTAGCGACATTACCCACGGATGGCCTCCACAGCTTGCAGATGTTTGTAGTGAAGGTGAGATGCGCCGCCGCTTTCGGCATGAGCGTGCATTGGATGCGTTCGAACCTGGATCTCGACGGGCAGGCCACAAGAACTGAGCACTGTGGTGTGCAGTGCGCGATAGCCATTGGGTTTGGGCGCAGCGATGTAGTCATCGAATTCGCCCACCAGGACTGGGAATTCGAGATGGATGCGTCGAATCAGGCGATAGCAGTCGTGCACGTGGTCGGTGATGGCGCGGATGCCGATGATGTCCAGAACTTCGTGAGCAACAAGCTTGTTGCGCAGCATCTTTTGCGAAGCGGAGTGACTGGATTTCACGCGACCGTACAGTTGGACGCCGAAGTCGGCGTCTCGCGATAGGACCGTGACTCTCTTGAGTGAACGGAGCAGCACGCTCTTGGCGACTGCAGGGTCGAGGTTCGCGTTCATCGGGCCCGACCCGTCTTGAGCGCTTCCCGCACTTGCCTGTTCGAAGTCCATCGGACGAGATTGCTGGTTCAAGAACGGCAAGTCCTGTTTCTGTGCCCATCGAAACGCCGGAAGGGGCGGCCGTGGCAGGTCGGAGCACCACTCTAACAGCAGCGCGGAGCGCAATCCTGCTAAGTCCGTCACGAGACGTCTCCGCCACGTAACATGACATCCACTCGCTGACGCATCGCGACGGGAAGTTCGGGGAGAGATTTCAGCTCCTGATGGGGAGTGGCGAGCCAGTCTAGATCTTCATGCACAAAGCGTATGAGCTCCTGTTGATCTCGGGCGTCGGACATGGCGTGCGGCTCTTGAGGAAGCTCCGACGAGCGCTCGTCGGAGCGCGGGGGGGAGCCGCCCAGCTCGGTGACGAGTTCGCCGAAAGCGAGGGCCATGCGGGTCTGTTCGCTCTGCAGTACCCGAAGGTGCGCTTGCCCGCTGGGCTCCGAGTGTTGGACGGCGGCCTCGAGCGCCGTGGCCATGCGGTGGTGGAGCTCGACGATGCGCGACAGCTTGGCGATGGCGATGGCGACCGGAGGAACGGGCGATCGCCAATCCCTGACCTCGTCGCGTTTGGCATCCGCGGTAACGTCGCGCTTTGTCTTGCTCGCGGCGGCGTCACCTTCAGCAAGGGCAGAGTTCTGTGTCTCTGGACCGCTTCGTTTGCTCTTCATGTTGGGCTCCTCCCATGGGAATCACCGCGTCGGCCCCGGCTGGAGTTCCCCGATGACCCCGGTACTGATTCTCGCGTTGAGCAAGGCGAGGATGGAGATACTCGAGACAACGAGGGGGACGAGAAGAATGATGATTTCCGGGCGCACGAGACGAGTTTAAGCAGGAACAATGCCAGAGAAATCACCGAGCAATATTTGGTTCATGAGAGCACGGCGCGGGTGTGTAAATTCAATCTGACGCGCTGTACATCATTTTGATGGGTGCCTGCCTGGGATCACTGGAGTCCAGCCTCGAACCTGGGTCGGGACCTCGGAGGGGGCCAATCGGGTCGCGTGTCATCGGGACGAGCGACCTCCGACGCGGACGCGGGGAGTATCCTCCCGCCGTCGCGATCCCAGCGTGCCAGCGCGTCGTCGAGCCAAAGGACTTCGGTCATGACCGGTTTCCAGGGCGAGCTTCTGGTTGCCGGGTCGTCTCCGTCCCAGGCGTTTTGTTCAGCGGGCCTTTCGAGCGCTGCGGACCACGAACCTTCCACCATGGCGTCTTCGAAGCGCGTGATTTCGGTGATCACTTGTTCGTTCCACGAACCTTCCACCACGGCGTCTTCGAAGCGCGTGATTTCGGTGATCACGTATTCGTTCCACAAACCCTCTCTTACGGCATCCTCGCTCCATGGGTCTCCCGCTTCTCGTTCTTGGTTCCACGAGCTTTCGTTGGGCATGTCTACGTTCCGCGAACGATCTATCATCTCATCTCCATTGACTTGCTGTCCTGAGGACAGACTGGTTCTGTGTGGGTTGTGCTGGGCGAATGCGGCGCGGCCACCTCCGGCCGTCTTCGCGAGGTAAAGTGCCTCGTCCGCAGACGCCATGACGTCGTCCGCGTCCATGTTCGAGGTCGCACCGACCTCCGAAATACCAATCGAGATCGCGAGCTTCTCGGCCAATCTGTCGGAGTAGTGCGCAAGCTCCGTCAGAATTCTCTGGGCCAGCGCCTCGGCCTGCGCCCGCGATGTTTCGGGCAACAGCACCGCGAACTCGTCACCGCCGATCCGTGCTCCGACGTCGATTGCTCGCACATTGGTCGATAGAACGTGCCCGACGACCTGGATGGCATTATCTCCCGCCTTATGACCAAGACCGTCATTGATCGCCTTGAGTCGATCGACGTCCAAGGAAAGAACGCATGTGGAATAGCCATGGCGACGACCTCGCAAGATCTCTTCTGAGAGTCGCTTCCCGAAGTGGCGGCGATTGAAAAGGCCTGTCAGAGGATCGGTGACCGACAAGGCATGGACGCGATCGAATCGGCGCCCGAGCAGGTATCCGATAACGACGAACACGGCCAAGGCCAGGAGCAGCACGTAGGTGTAGACGACCAAAAGAAGCCTGACTTCGGAGAAGACCCAGGCAAGGGTGGGCGGTTGGACACGCGCTCCAACTCGCGCAAGGAGGAGGCCAAGCGGAGCTAAGAGCGCCAAGGCCACGCCGACGATGGAGAAAGACAGCGAGCACGGCATAGCCTGGAGCATTGTCCACGCCCGATGCCATTCACGGCGCTTCGTCTCTGGTGGGTACGGCGCGGCGACGGCATCGCCGCTTGGGGAGACGCCGTCGGAAAGAGCGTGATTCCTGGGCGTCGAACCGCTGCCGTCCTGCATCATCGAATCGTGTAACTGCTGCACTCGCTGCCTCCAATCTCTCCCGACCATGATCTCTTCATCGGTGAGAGCGTTTCTTTGCGTACGGTCGAATCGCATCCCACGTTGATCCGGTCTCTTCGCGAGGCACCGGGGCGTGTCCATTGAGGTCGGGACCTCCTTGAGCAGTTTTCGGGCCACCCTGCGGCCGCGCGCCGATTCGCGCGCTTGCGCTCACCGAAGGCCCGAAGGCCACATAGGCCCAATCAAGATGACATCACCGCATCTTCATTTTGAGTGAGACGATGAGGTCTTGGGTCCGGCGTCAACAGGTTGATGCGGGGGAGCGTCCCGGACTGACGACCGAGGAGCGCGAGCTGCTGAAGGCGTTGGAACGAGAGAATCGTTTTGTGCTTGAGGTATTGGCCGTGGTCGCCAGTCATCACTTGACAGAATCACGGACCTTCTCGGTCGCCAGGTCCATCGTTTCGCCGGCTCTCTCGAGCGGCCCGTCCTTATCGACGGCATCCCCGACCTTGTGTACGGCCTCGTCGATTTTATCGCCGGCCTTTTCCAGCGGGCTATCCTTGGCGGGGCACCCGGTCATCGCGAGCGCGGCGACGACAACAGAGCTGGTGAGAAACGTCTTGACTGTGTGCATGATCGACCAGGCATGCAAAGCCGAGGCCACGCACGGCCGCCGTGATGGTCCACCCAATGCTGCCTGTCACGCCGGCACGTCTTGGTCGCTCGCAACTCGTGACAACGGTTGGAGCTTGGGATCGCTCAAGCCCCGCTCCATGCGGGTCCTGCGCTCGTCATACTCCGCCTCCGCCGTTGAGATCTCGCCGGCGGCGTAGCGTCGCTGAAGGTGCCGAATGGGCTTTCAAGGTCGCGTTGTGCCGTCTTGCGCCGCACGGCAGTCGCGAACCAGAAGAATGGAATGATCAGCATGAGCCAGAACATCCACCAAAAGAAATGCATCCCGGCGAAGTGATGTTGCCACCAGCGCACGGTCTTTTCTCTATCCGGTCACGCGGATCTATGCGTGAGCTCCTGCTTCTCGTGAGCGTGCGCCCGTCACAAGGCCGGCCCCGGCGGGAAGTGCCCAGTGATGCACGGAGGCAAGACGACGGTTGACACCTCGACCTCATCGACGACTTCGTCGCAGCGTGGACCAAAGTCATGTACGCGGACCGCTTCGATCTAGTCGTCCGCGTTTGATCGAGACAGAAGCCGCGTTCTGTCGAGGAGCGACGAGGAGAATCAGAAAGCCTGCTCCGGTCCACTCGGCCTCGAAACCAGACCACGTATTTTTTCGATGGCCGAGCGAAGGATCGATGGTCATGACGTCCCCTGTCCGTTCGTTCACGCCGATGACGACCTCGTAGTGGGCAACGCGCCCACGGATCGTCGGCTTGAGGAGGCCCACAATCACAGGCCGCCCTTTCCTCATCTGCGCAATCAAATCCTTGGATCCACCACGGACGACAAATGCCTCGAGCTCGTGATCTTTGGCGATCTTTTTCAGCTCGCCGGCGGAAATAGGTCTGTGCATTTCGGCCGCGCCCTCCAACGTCTTCGCGATGATCCCGGGAACGGGCGTAACCGACCAATACCTAAGGACCATCATCAGCGCTGCCAGCCCGCAATCCCAGTCGGCCCGCTGGCGCACAACGGGAACTTTTGCCACATAGACCCAGCCGGACTCGCGAGTCGAGAGCTCCGAATCGACGGCAACTCCGGACCCCGTGTACGTCGCACCAATCGTCGCGCAGGCCGCAGAAGAAAGGAGAGCCAGCGCCATCCCCGAGGACAAGTGAGCGCGAGGAGCCTTCATTTCAGCAGAAAGAGAACCAGAAGCACAGCGACGATCACGAGGAGCAGGGTTGAACCTCCGATGATCAGGACCGGACTCCCGGCCTGGTACGCTTCAAGGATCCGCGCGACGTCCTCACGCTCCATGAGGCTCTGAAGCTCCTCATCACTGATCGGCACCGGGACGGGAGGGTCACGCATGGATGGCGGACTCCGACGCGCCGACAGTTCATGTCTGGACTGGGAAATTTCCCCGCGCGCTCTCGAGGGCGTCCCCAAGATGCTGAGGCAGAGGCAGAGCACTCCAACCGTCGCTTTGAATCGGAAGTTCGCGAGCAGGCGTTCGGTGACAAACATACAGCGAGCAATCAAAGCAAAGCCCAGGCCGTGCACACGAGAGGCCAATCACAAGCAGATCCAGGTTTGACTGAATGACAAGGCCGCTTCGTAGCGCCCTCTGCCTCATCAAGATGACGCAGGTCCATCCGTTTGAGTGAATGGAGGCGTTTGAGTGAATGGAGGCGCGGGAAAGTCGACGGGCGAATCGTTCGTGAGTAAGCTCATCGACTTTCCGAAGGTTGTGTAAGCACGGCCACCGCGTTGATGATTACGTGGGCCATCGCGACGATACGAGACAAGAGCGTCTCGGCGCCAGCCTTCTCGGCCCGCACGACGATTGCGCCCGTCCCGTTCTACGCCGATGGCTCTGGGCGCTCTGGGAGTTGACCCGAGCGACCGTAAACTCTGTAGCAACCGAAAACTCCATCAAATTGATGTCGTGATCTGTCAGATTGAAGGAGAAGATCCACGCGCAATTTTGGCACCCTTTCGCGAAATCAGACCGAGTATTGAGTGAGCGGTGTGCATCGCACTGGCTCGCTTCATGCAGACCTCCAAGTACCCCATCGGGGGATAGGCCATGCACCCGGAGAAGCACCTCAGACTGCAATGCTCGAAACACTAAAAAACCTCCCTCCCGGAATCGTGGGGCTGAAAGCCACTGGGAAAGTAACCACGGAAGACTACGAGCGCGTCTTCGAACCCCTTGTCCACGGGGCGCGACGCGAGGGTCGTCGCCTGCGATTCCTCTACCACTTGGGCCCGGAGTTCGAGGGCTTCACGCCTGGTGCAGCGCGGGAAGACGCGGAACTCGGACTTCGCTCCATCCGGCTCTTCGACCGCTGCGCCATCGTGAGCGACCTCGGCTGGGTCCGGGAGTCCACGCGGCTCATCGGATTCCTGATGCCGTGCCCCGTGCAGGTCTTCGCCAATCGGGAACGCGACGACGCTGTCGAATGGTTGCGCGCACTGCCGGAGGGGGGTGCGGCCTCGCGCCGTTTTCTTCCCGAGCTCGGCGTGATCGTTGTCGAGATCAAGGAAGCGCTGCGCGTCCAGGACTTCGACGCGCTGGCGCTGACGGCACACACGTGGATCGAAGTGCATGGCGATCTGCAGGGCGTCGTCCTCCACGCGCGTCGGTTTCCCGGCTGGGAAAACTTCGGGAGCTTGCTCCGCCACGTGCAGTTCGTGCGCGACCATCACCGGAAGGTAAAGAAGGTCGCACTATCGGCGGACAGCAAACTGGCTAGCCTCGTGACTCGCCTGGGCGATCATTTCGCGAAGGCCGAGGTGAAGACCTTCGCCTACGACGAGCTCGAAAGCGCGGTCGAGTGGGCAGGGACCCGCGACAGCGTGACGGTTCCGACGCAGGCGCACGGCGAAGCGAGGTGAGGTCATGCACGGGTGGAACGGAGATTTCAAGCGCCGGTACGCCAAGGGCGAGAACGACCACGCGACCTTTCAACGGATGCTAATGGAACTCAAAGCGTCGCTGCAGAAGCCGACACACGACTCCGCAGAGTGAGCGACGCCATGGGGAGCAAGGAAGCGGTCTGACTCAAACGTGGAACCCATGACGACCGAGACAATCACGCCGGAACTGCTCCAGAAAATCGATGCCTGTCGGCGTGCATCGGATCTGGCCGAGCTCGCCCCCAGGGGGGATCGACGGTTGGGTGCTAATCCGCACGCCAACGGCATGCTGCCCCAGGATCTGCGAATACCGGATTTTCGCGAGTACGCAGCCGAGGCGCCCACGCCTGGTGTGCTCGGCATCGGCGACACGCGTGTGCTCGGCACCGGCGACACGAGTGTGCTCGGCACCGGCGACACGCGTGTACTCGGCACCGGCGACACGCGTGTGCTCGGGCCTTTCCTGCGCGATGTGGCGAAGCTCGATCATGAGCAGCGTAACTTCCGGATCTACGGACCTGACGAGACGCTCTCAGCCGGATTCGGAGGTGTGTTCGAGGCGACCAAGCACCTTCCCGAGCTGAAAATCCGCGTGGTCAACGTCGTCGACCTCACGAGATCGCAACCGGAATCCGAGCGTGCGCACAGGCTCAGTGACGCAGCGTTCGATGCTCTCCTCACCAAGGATAGGCCGGTCATCTTCGCCTTCCACGCCTACCCGTGGGGGTTGATCCACCGGCTCACGTATCGCCGCACGAACCACGAGAATGCGCAACTGGAAGTGGCGATTGCACCATGCATAGGTTGAAACAGCTCTGGAGCAGTCTGCGGTCGAGCTTCTGGTTCATGCCGACGCTGATAGTCGCGGCCAGCGTTGCGCTCGCGGTTGCTTTGGTTGAAACGGACTCCGCTGTGAACGACCGATGGCTGGCCCAGTGGCCACGCCTGTTCGGGGCGACGCCGGAAGGCGCACGCCAGCTGTTGGCTACGATTGCCAGTTCGATGATGACCGTCATGGGCGTGACGTTCTCCATGACCTTGGTCGCGCTGGCGTTGGCCTCGAGCCAATACACTTCGCGCATCCTGCGCAATTTCATGCGCAGCCGCGTCACCCAGAGCACGCTCGGGATCTTTGCGGGGATTTTCGCATATTGCCTGATCGTACTCCACACCATCCGTAGTGGCGTCGGCGAAGCGGTGTTTGTCCCGAGCCTGGCGTTGTTCTTCGCGTTTGTTCTGGCGCTCGGCGGCGTTGGTGTCCTCATTTACTTCATTCATCACATCGCCTCGTCAATCCAGGCTTCCAGCATCATCGCCTCGGTCGCCGAGGAAACGATCGCAGCCATTGAGCGGCTCTTGTCGGCGAAGCTGGGACATGCACCCGATGACGAGTTGGACCAGGTGCCCGACTCTCGCGAGGAGCAGTCTCTCGATGAGTGGACCTGGCACCCCGTACCGGCAAAGACGGACGGTTACATTCAGAACGTGGATGATGCGGCGCTCGTTCGCCTGGCGCAGGACAACAAGATCGTCCTGCGGATGGAACGCGGTGTCGGCGAGTTCGTCGTCCAAGATACGGCGTTGGCATCGCTAGCTCCAAGAGTCCCGCCAGATCAAGGGACGATTGCCGCCCTCAATGCGGCATACAGCATCAGCAGCCACCGCACGGTGGATCAGGACCTGGCCTTCGGTGTCAGACAGATCGTGGACATGGCATTGAAAGCGCTTTCGCCTGGCGTCAACGACATCTCGACGGCCGTGATGTGCGTGGACTACCTGACGGCGATTCTGGCTCGGCTGGCTACCCGGAAGTTTCCGGCGTTGCGTCGCTACCATGAAGACGAATTGCGCGTGATCGCCATGGCACCGACATTCGAATCTCTGCTGAGCTCAGCGTTCGACCAGATCCGCAGGAACGCCAAAGGCAATGTCTCCGTTATGTCGCGCATGCTCGGGTCACTCGATGTCATCGCCCGTCAGACCAATAGCCCGTGCCGCCGACTGGCACTGGGCGAACAGGTGCAACGGATTGCCGAGCTGGCCGCTCGCACCATCGACTCGGCTCACGATCGCGCACGGTTGGAGGCACGGCTGCTGTGCGTGCGCAAAGCGCTCGATGCTCGGCCTGTTGCGCGCGCAGACGAAGAGAGAAGAGTCGTCCAATGAAAGCGAACCGGAAAGTGGCAAGCCAAACCCCGTTGGCGAACTTTGGCGCTGTCGTCGCTGTCCGCGGCAGCGTTGTGGATGTGCGGTTCGACGGACGCCTGCCGTCGATTTACTCGATCTTGCGCACAGGAGAAGCACGGCAGATCATCATTGAGGTTCTGGCGCAGCGCGACGCGCACCACGTGCGCGGAATCGCGCTTTCGCCGACACAAGGTCTCGCTCGCGGCATGACGGTGGAGGACACCGGCGGGCCGCTCATGGCGCCCGTGGGCAAAGGCATTCGGTCGCGGGTGTTTGACGTGTTTGGCAACGTCCTCGACCGCGAGGTGGCTTTGTCCGATGTCGAGTGGCGTTCCGTTCATCGAGCCCCGCCGCCACTCGCCAGGCGTTCGACCAAGTCTGAGATCTTCGAGACGGGCATCAAGGTCATCGATGTCCTGATGCCGCTCGAGCGCGGCGGCAAGGCTGGGCTGTTCGGCGGAGCCGGCGTCGGTAAGACAGTGCTGCTCACCGAGATGATCCACAACATGGTCAGCCACCACGAGGGCGTCAGCATTTTCTGCGGGATCGGTGAGCGTTGTCGCGAGGGCGAGGAGCTTTATCGCGAGATGAAGGAGGCCGGTGTTCTCCCGAACATGGTGATGATCTTCGGTCAGATGAACGAGCCGCCGGGCAGCCGATTCCGCGTGGGGCACGCGGCCCTGACGATGGCCGAGTATTTCCGCGACGACGAGCGCCGCGACGTCCTTCTGCTTATCGACAACGTTTTCCGCTTCATCCAAGCCGGCATGGAGGTCTCCGGCCTGATGGGGCAGATGCCGTCGCGCCTGGGCTATCAGCCCACGATGGGTACCGAACTTTCGGGGTTAGAGGAGCGCATCGCCAACACCGACACCGGCGCCATCACGTCAATCCAAGCTGTGTATGTTCCCGCGGACGATTTCACCGACCCGGCGGCGGTGCACACGTTCTCGCATCTCTCCGCATCGCTCGTGCTCTCACGGAAGCGGGCGAGCGAGGGTCTTTTCCCGGCCGTCGACCCACTGCAATCCAGCTCGAAGATGGCCACAGCGAGTGTGGTCGGAGAGCGACACTACACCTTGGCGCAGGAAATCCGGAGGACGCTCGCGCAGTACGCCGAGCTCAAAGACATCATTGCTATGCTCGGCCTCGAACAGCTTTCGCCCGAGGACCGCAAGGTGGTCGCCCGTGCCCGCCGCTTGGATCGGTTTCTGACTCAGCCCTTTTTCACGACCGAGCAGTTCACTGGGCTCAAAGGAACGCTCGTCAGTCTCGACGATGCGCTGGACGGGTGTGATCAAATCTTGCGTGACGAATTCAAAGACTACCCTGAGAGCGCGCTCTACATGATCGGGCCGATCGGCGAAGCGAAGCGAAAGGCGAAGCCCGGCGCCCCCGGAGCACCGACCGAGCCTGGGTCAAAAGCCAAAGTTGACATCGAGCCGTCTGGCAGAGCGACCGCCGAAAAGCATCTGCAGTCCGGGGCGAAACCTCAACCGGAGGGCGCGCATGGCGCCGACGCTCATGAATCTTAAGATCTTGCTGCCGTTCGAGATCTTCGCCGAGAAGACCGGCGTTTCGCGCATTGTCGCGGAGACGCACGAGGGCTCGTTTGGCCTTTTGCCACGTCGACTCGACTGCGCTTTGGCGCTGACCTCTGGAATCCTGATTTACGAAACCGAGGCGGAGGGCGAGGTCTACATCGCTGTGGACAACGGCGTGCTCGTCAAAGTCGGCCCGGACGTGCTCGTTTCCGTGCGCCGGGCGCTGGTCGGCACGGACCTCGGGCAACTGCGCGATTCCGTGGAGCAGGAGTTCACAGCCCTGGACGAGCATGAGCAGAGCGTGCGCTCCGTCATGGCAAAATTGGAAGCCGGATTCTTGCATCGACTCGCGGGCTTTCACCATGAATGACAAGCCGAGCAAAAGCTCGAAGGGCGGGCCAACCTTGGCCGATCAGGTCGGCGCAAAGGCGGCCCGCAAACTGAAGGCGCGGCGCAATCCTAGCCCGGTCTGGTTTGGCCTAGGCATGATGGGTCTTATCGGCTGGTCAGTGGTCATACCCACGCTGCTCGGTGCGGGCATTGGTCTCTGGTTGGATGCACGCCACGCGGGCCAGCATTCTTGGACGCTGGCCCTGCTGGTCGCTGGGCTTGTCCTCGGCTGTCTCAACGCGTGGCACTGGGTCGCCAAGGAAGACAGGGCGATGCGGGACGAACAAGGGGATAGCGATGAGTGACCCGGTGACGCTTCTGTTCGCATGGATGGCGGGGGGCGTACTCGGCGCGCTCTTTTTTGGCGGCCTGTGGTGGACGGTTCGCCGGGTTGTTTCGGCGAAGCAGCCCGTCCTCTGGATCTTGGGCAGCCTCCTTTTGCGGACGAGCGCTGCTCTGGCTGGCTTTTACGTGGTTTCAGGAGGTCATTTGGATCGGGTGCTGTTGTGCCTTCTCGGATTTGTCGTGGCGCGCCTTCTCGTCACGCGCCTGACGAAGTCGCCCGGAGAGATTGCGCGTCGCCCACCACACGAGGCCAGCCATGCGCCTTAGTCCCGATGAGATCATCTTCTGGCAGTATGGGTTCTTCAAGCTCAACGCCACGATTGCGTTCACGTGGGGGCTCATGCTCGCGCTCGTGGTCGGCTCGAAGCTCATCACACGCAAACTATCCGAGAACCTAAGCCGCTCGCGCTGGCAGAACCTTCTGGAAATCGTCGTCACGTCGATCGAGAAACAGATCGAGGAGGTCGGCCTCCGCCATCCGGAGAAATACCTGAGCTTTCTGGGCACGCTCTTTCTGTTCGTCGCCACGGCCAGTCTCTGCATCGTCATCCCGGGCTACGAGCCTCCCACGGCATCCCTGTCGACGACCGTAGCCCTCGCGCTGTGTGTGTTTGTCGCTGTGCCGCTCTTCGGCATCGAGGAGCAAGGCGTGGGCGGCTATCTCAAATCGTACGTTGAGCCGACGTTCATCATGCTGCCGTTCAATATCATCAGCGAGATCTCCCGCACTCTGGCCCTCGCCGTCCGCCTTTTCGGAAACATGATGAGCGGCGCGATGATCATCGGAATTCTGCTGACGATCACGCCCTTCATCTTTCCAGTCGTGATGACAATGCTCGGCCTGCTCACCGGGATCGTGCAGGCCTACATTTTCAGCATTCTGGCCGCAGTATATATCGCCGCCGCCACGCGCGCGCGCAAACCCAAAACAAAGCTGGCGCCCAATGAAGCATAAACGAAGACGGCAAAAGGAGAAGTTATGGATAGCATGACGATCATCGCGGTGGCATCGATTGTTGTCGCCGGCATCACGACCGGGTTCGGCACCATGGCACCCGCGCTCGCGGAAGGGCGAGCGGTCGCGACGGCACTGAGCTCGCTGGCGCAGCAACCCGACGCGTCCGCCACTATCACTCGGACCTTGTTCGTGGGCCTGGCGATGATCGAGTCGACGGCCATCTACTGTTTCGTGGTCTCGATGATTCTCATCTTTGCCAATCCCTTCTGGAACCACGTCATCGCTCAAGCTGCGGGGAGGTGATTCGTGCCCATCGATTGGTTCACCGTCGGTGCGCAGGCGCTCAACTTCGTCATCCTGGTGTGGCTGATGAAGCGGTTTCTCTATAAGCCGATCCTCGTTGCTATCGACGCCCGGGAGAAGCGAATCGCCGCGGAGCTCGCGGACGCCGACGCGAAGAAGGCGGAGGCTCAAAAGGAGCGCGCCGAGTTCCAGCACAAAAACGCGGAGTTCGACCAGCAGCGCGCCACACTCTTGAGCCAGGCCATTGATGAGGCAAAAGCCGAGGGTCAGCGGCTTCAGGGCGAGGCGCGGGAGGTGGCCGAGGCCTTGAGCGCGAAACGGAAGGAGACGCTGAGACGCGAAGCCCATGACCTAAGCCTGGCGCTCGGTCGCCACACACGCGAAGAGGTGTTTGCCATCGTGCGAAAGGCGCTGACGGATCTTGCCACGACGAGCTTGGAAGAGCGCATGAGCGATGTGTTCACGCGCCGCTTGCGAGAAATGAATAGCCAGACGAAAGCGCGCCTGGGCGCGGCCCTGAAGACGGCGTCTGACGCTGCGCTTGTGCGTAGCGCCTTCGAGCTGCCCAGCGAGCAGCGCGCGGCGATACGAACTGCGCTCAACGAAGCCTTCTCCGCCGATGTCCAAGTCCGCTTCGAGACTGCATCAAACCTGATCGGTGGCATCGAACTCGCCACGAATGGACAGAAGGTGGCTTGGAGCATCGACGATTATCTCGGGTCGCTGGAGAAGAGCGTCGCGGCCCTGGTGGGCGCGGGCGCCCGACCGGAGCAGGGGGTCAAGCCCGAGCCGGTGTCCGTCCCGAAAAGAGGGGCCAATGAGCACATTGCCTGAAAGCCTAGGGAGCGTTCTCGATGGTGCCTTCCACGGGATGCGCTGCGCGAGAGAGAGCTTCACGCCGCAGTTCGTGCCACGTGAGGTCGGAACCATCACGTCGATCTCCACTGGCATCGCTACGGTCGCCGGCCTCCCGGGCGTGGGCTTTGATGAGTTGGTCAAGTTCCCCGGTGGAGTCTTTGGTGTCGCGTTCAACGTGGATGAAGCCGCAGTCGGTGTCGTTCTGCTGGGCGAATACTGGCATCTGCATGCAGGCGACGAAGTCGAGCGTACGGGTCGGGTGATGGATGTCGCCGTAGGCGACGGATTGTTGGGGCGTGTGACCGATCCGCTCGGTCGGCCTCTCGATGGCAACGGACCGCTCTCGGAGCGAGATCGCTTGCCCATCGAGCGCCCTGCCGCGCACATCATGGACCGCGCACCGGTGACCGTACCACTCCAGACCGGCATCAAGGTCATCGATGCGCTCATCCCGATCGGGCGCGGCCAGCGTGAGCTCATTCTGGGCGACCGGCAGACCGGCAAGACCGCCATTGCGATCGACACCATCCTCAACCAGCAGGGCCAGAACGTCGTGTGTGTCTACTGCGCCATTGGCCAGCGAGCTTCTGCCGTGGCGAAGACCGTGGCGATGCTGCGGGAGAGGGCTGCCTTGGAGTACACCGTCGTGGTCGTCACCGAGGGCAACGATCCGCCAGGTCTGACCTACATCGCTCCTTACGCGGCGACCAGCATCGCCGAGCATTTCATGGAGGCGGGACGCGACGTGCTGATCGTCTACGACGATCTGACGCAGCACGCCCGCGCTTATCGAGAGCTTTCCCTCCTGCTCCGGCGACCACCCGGACGCGAAGCGTTCCCGGGCGACATTTTTTACATCCACTCGCGCCTGCTCGAACGGGCGACACATCTTCGCGCGGAGCTCGGAGGCGGATCGCTCACGGCCCTGCCCATCATCGAGACCGAAGCCCAGAATATTTCAGCATACATTCCAACAAACCTGATTTCGATCACCGATGGGCAACTCTACCTCTCGCCCAGGTTGTTCGAATTGGGCGTGCTGCCGGCGGTCGATGTTGGCAAATCCGTCTCGCGCGTCGGTGGCAAGGCGCAGCGCGCGGCTTACCGCACTGTGGCAGGCGACCTCAAGCTCGCCTACGCGCAGTTCGAGGAGCTCGAGACCTTTGCCCGGTTTGGCGCCCGACTCGATGAAGACACGCGCAAGACCATTGAACATGGACGGCGAATCCGCGCTTGCCTCAAACAACCGGAGCTGTCCCCGGTGGCTGTGCCCGAACAGATAGCTGTGCTCCTGGCTTTGACCGCGGAGCTATTCGATCGGGTGCCGATCGATCAAATGGCGAATGCCGAGAGTGCTGTGCGCGAGGCAGCCTCAACCATTCCGGCCAAGGTGTGTGCGCGGTTCGACGGCACCGCAGAACTGGAAGATGAGGATCGCAGGATGATTCTCGAGATCGCCGGCCGGGCGCTGGCGCGTTTCCACCCTAAGCCTGACCTCAAGCCCGAAGCCAAGGAAGGGTTACAGCCTGATCCGAAATCCATACCGGAGGCCGAGACGGAGATCGAACCCAAAGCGGTGCGGAAGGTGAAGTCGTGAGCAACACAACGGCGAGTCTGCGCCGAAAAATCGCCAGCGCCGGAGATCTACAATCCGTGGTTCGCACAATGAAAGCCTTGGCCGCCTCGAGTATTGGGCAATACGAACAATCGGTGCGCGCACTCGCCGACTACTATCGAACCGTGGAGCTCGCGTTGGGCGCGTGCTTTCGGGCGAGCGGGCCCGCGCTGTTGTCGAGCGAGCCGAATGCACGACCCGCGCACAACGCGATCGGTTCCGTCGTGTTCGGTTCCGTCGTGTTCGGTTCCGACCAGGGCCTCGTGGGTCAGTTCAATGAGGTCGTGGCCGATTTCGCGATTGAGACCCTCGCAGCGCTGCCGGGCAAGAGCGAAGTCTGGGCCGTTGGTGAGCGCGTTCATGCGCGCCTGGTCGACGCGGGCGTTTCGCTAAAGAACGTGTTTTCGGTGCCTAATTCGGTCAAGACCATCGGTTCGCTTGTCGGGGAGATTCTCGTGGAAACCGAGACGCGCCCCAGCGCGGTTGTGCCCCTTGAGCTCCACCTGTTCTACAACCGCGCCACCACGGCAAGCGGGTCTAGCTCGATCTATGCGCCGGTCACCCAGCGACTTCTGCCGCTAGACGAAGGTTGGCGTCGCGAGCTGGTCGAGGTTCCGTGGCCCACGGCAAGATTGCCTGAGGTCCTCGGGGGCGACACCGCGACGCTACGCGCACTCATCCGCGAATATCTCTTCATTTCGCTCTTCCGGGCGTGCGCCGAATCTCTCGCGAGTGAGAATGCAAGCCGGCTGTCGGCGATGCAACGCGCCGACAAGAACATCGACGACTTGCTTGAGGAACTCAACGGGAGCTTCCGCCGATTGCGACAGAGCAGCATCGACGAGGAGTTGTTCGACGTGATCTCGGGCGTCGAGGCACTCTCGAAAGGAAGCGCGCTCACCACGGAGACACGCAGAGGCGGCACATCATGACGCTGCAAATCGAGCCCGCGATGTCTGCGTTCCCGAGGGGCAAAACGACAAATACCTCAAGTATTGCGTGTGCCGCTTGCCCTGAATCCACGACAGTCTTCGGCCGATGCGGTCAGATGTCCAGTGAACCGCCCCGGCCTTCCCGGAGACTCAATTGATGAAGGGATTGAGCCATGGGGAGACGGTGATCGGCCTCTTCAAGACGGAGGTGATCAAAAGGCGGGGTCCTTGGCGATGCGTCGAGCCGGTCGAGTACGCAACGCTCAAGTGGGTGAGCTGGTTCAACAACCGAAGGATCCTCGGGCCTCTTGGCTACGTGTCGCCCGCGGAGTACAAGGAGGCCTACTATCGAGATCGGGAGAGCCCGGCGATGGTCGCCGGACTTCACTAAACAGCTCTCCGAGGATCCCGGGGCGGTTCAACAATGACTGGTCTGAAAACAACGGAGACGATGACAGTGACGGGATCGCTGACCTGTCCGGCGAAAATATTCTGGTGCCAGATTTTCAAGAAAACCACCATATATACAATGTACGTTTCAATGATGAAACGCTGGCCTATACCATCACTCCTGCCAACTAGATCGAGCCGTTCGGTTTGCGCGGAGGGCGATGCGGGCGCATGACGACGAGTGCACCACCCACGATGAGGCCTCAGCGGTTCCGTTCCTCGAGAGGCGCCCGCGACTCGCGGCCCCTGGGAAGTGCGGGGGCGTCGCGGCGCTCCCCGCTTGCGGCTCCGAGGCGGGAGTTCTCAAAGACCGCGATGCTTCGGGCGATGGTCTCGACAGTCGTGATCTCGGCCGTGGTGCTCTTGGGGTCGACATCCTCGGCCGACGCCGCGTGGACTCAGGCTCGAGGTCGGCTGTACTTGAAGACCTGGAATCGCTCGATCGTGGGGCGTGCGGCCTACGTGCGCGCACGCGATATCCAAGGGACCGCCGACGTCTATCAGGACCATCAGCTCAACATCTACGGCGAGCTCGGCCTGACGCCCGACGTGACGTTTGTGCTTCAGAGCGTCCTCGTTGGCTTCGCACGCTACGGCGGACGTAGCGTCGGATACTTCGGCGGAGTGCGAGCCGGGGCTCGCTTCGCCCTCGCAGACGGGTTTCCGCTCGCGCTCGAGGTGCAGCTCGGCGCCCAGCCTGGCGCCGAACGACTCGGCATGGGGAAGCTGTCGGAGAGCGGTCAATCCTACGTCATAACGCCGTCGATCGGGACCGCCGTGGGCAGCGCTCAGCTCCAGGCAGGCCATTCCTGGGTATCGACCAAGAACGAAGGCTCGACCTGGATCGTAGCGGCGCTCGGCACGACGGTCTTCTCCAACGGTGCGCTCTCGCCTGCCTTCATCGGGAGCGCGAAGCTCGGACATGGGTTTGCGTCGGGACTCAGTCTCGACGTTCACCTGCCCTGGTATCACAGCGTAAAGGTCGATCCGACGGTCAACGTACTCGGGAGCGGCGACACGCGTTATCTTGGGATAGGCCTTGGTGTTTCCTATCGAATCGTCGGAGCTCTCGCCCTCAACGCGTCAGCCGACGGGGTGTTCTACGCCTGGTCGAACGCCGCGACTCCGTCGCTGTCGGTCGGCCTGGAACTTACGCAGGAGCCGTAGGATCTCCGAGTCGACGACGGCCGATCGGGCAATCAATCGGCTTCGACTATGCCCGGAGCCGTCGGAGAACCGACGGAGGTTTGCGACGAGTCGCATGTTGCGCGCAGTCTGGCCGGTTTGGAACGGCACAAGACGGGACTGCCGTTGAGTTCCGTAGCCTGCGCGCAGCGTTCAGACGTACCTCTCCCCAGCGGACGAGCCGCGCGACCGCGCGGACAAGAAGCGCCGAGCCCGGGCGCTTGGGACCTTGGGTTGGTTGTGGAGTGGATCAGAGATCGAGGGCGAGCTGAGGGGGATCTCGAGCGCATCGCGGCCGTCGCATCCGACCGAGAATCTGCGCGACGTGACTCGATTCAGTCACCGCACCGATCGGCCTAAGTGGGCCGCCACACCACAAGCAGCGCTCTCCATCAATCGAATAGACGCGGGCCAACAGTTTGGCCCACGACATGCGACGTTTCTGAACCCGAGGCCTCATGTTCTCGATCGGGAAGGCGAGCTGAAGAACCGGTGCGGGCCTTGGAACAATCGCGCGCCGCAGTTTCGAGGCCGAGGCCAGAACTCCGGCGTAGCGAACCTGATGCTGCGCCGGGGGAGGAACGAGCCACGCGAGGCGTCTCAGAAACTGCACCGGCAGAAACTGAACCGGTGATAGAACGATCGCAGCCTGGCCGTTCTTCGCTGGACGACGAAGCGTCAGCCGAACTCGGCCATCATCGGTCATGCGAAGTTGATCTTCGGCGAAGGGCGGACGGGCTGCATATAGGCAGAGCCTTTCTCGTCCTCGTCGATCGCCTTGGGCAACACGAACCTGAGCATGAACACTGAATCCACCACACGCGATCGCCGTGGACTTGACGTCCACGATGCGACTTGGCGACAGCATCGATGGCTCCGCGAGGCCGCGCACAGACCAGCGCTCCACGGGTGTTAGCGATGCTTCCTCAAGAGCGTCTGACTCGCTTCGGAGATATCCGCGCTTCGCGAGGAATTTCTCCATCTTCTTGAAAACGCCTTAGGCCAACGAGAGAAGGTCTCGATTCGTTGGGGCTGGGCATTCGACGAAACGGGGACTCTCTTCTTCGTTCGCGAAGACGCCGTCGAGAACGAGCACATGAAGATGGGGTGAGATGTTCAGGGTCTTCGTGAACATCCAAGGCTCCTCGTGCGGGCCGCACTCGCCTTCGAGCAACGTGCGCTCGCCGCACTCGAGGCCTTCTTCGCCTCAAGTTTGGGGCACCGGTGGAGCCGCCCACAGCCGCGAGGACGCGCGCGCCCGTCCTGACCATCGCGGTTTCACGGTCGAACTCCCACTCACGGAGGGGGTGCTCAACTATAGCAACCAACTCCTCGTCAAAGCCCA
Source organism: Deltaproteobacteria bacterium (assembly GCA_016713425.1). Classification (GTDB taxonomy): domain Bacteria; phylum Myxococcota; class Kuafuiibacteriia; order Kuafuiibacteriales; family Kuafuiibacteriaceae; genus JADJPE01. The sequence goes on from JADJPE010000005.1 coordinate 2,627,669, forward strand.
CCTTCGAGATGTCTCGGGGATCGTGGTGGCGAGCTTTGGCGAACCCACGCCACAGCCCGTGCTCACTCTAGACGCTCCTTTCGAGGACGCAACCTCGGCCTCGGCTTCTCTTCGGTTTTCTTCCCCCAGTCCGCCCAATGTGCCCACGCGACGAGGAGCCACATTGCGATGGCGGGGCCGGCAATGGCGGCCGCCGGAGTACCGGCGTTCGGCTTCGGGCCGAAGGCGGTTGCCAGGTACATCAGGAACAAGAAGCCGATCAGGCCCCAGAAGGCCCAGCGTCGCTTGCTTCGGGTAGGGCCGGCGGTGGTCACGAAGATCCAGATGCCCACCGCGAAAAAGCCAAGCTCGATGATGACGGTCGCTGCAACCGAGTTCCAAAGCGAAAGCCCGACCTTGAGGTCGCTGCCTGGCCAGACGGGCAGATCGGGGGTGTGGCTGATGAAATCCAAGACCCAATGGCTCATCACGAGGATGGCCATTGTCATGGCCTCGCGTCGAGAGCATCGAGTGAGCTTGCAGATGGCGATCGCGGCAAGTGACCAGACGGCGGTCATGCCGAGGCTGTGAGACCACGGGTAGCTGTCGAACACCAAGGGGTTGAACGCGGTCGCGCCCGTGTCGACGTGTACGGTCTCGACGCCGGCGAGCACGAGAACCGGCCACAGGAGATCGAGAAACTGGCATCCAATGAAAAGAACGCCCAAGGAGACGCGAGGCGCCGCTCTCTTGGCGGCCAGTGCGGCGGCAAAGTGGCCCACGAACATTCCGCGTGTCTACGATCGCCGACGCATCAAGTCCAGCGCTCGGCGGCCCAAGAAGCCAGTGCTTGCTCTGATCAGAGGGGGATGACATCCCGATCGACTGTGGTCGCTCGCTTCATATCAAGAACAGGCATCAAGGTATCGATGTGCTCTCTGGTGCCGGGCTCCAACATCACACGAGCCTTCGGTGTCTCCACGCTCGAGACATGGTACTGCGCCTTCAAGAAGCATGGCTCCGAGGCTTGAGGCCGGAGGGACGGGCCCGAGGACATGCTCTGGAAGTCGAAGGAAAGCTTCGGGAACTTCACCTTCGGATCCTTCAGGCCGATAGGGCAATCAATCGGCTTCGACCATGCCCGGAGCCGTCGGAGAACCGACGCAGGTGTACGACGAGTCACATGTTGCGCGCATTCTCGAGGCATCGCGGCCGTCGCATCCGACCGAGCGTCTGCGCGACGTGACTCGATTCAGTCACCGCACCGATCGGCCTAACTGGGCCGCCACAGCTCAAGCAGCGCTCTCCATCAATCGAATAGACGCGGGCCAACAGTTTGGCCCACGACATGCGACGTTTCTGAACCCGAGGCCTCATGTTCTCGATCGAGAAGGCGAGCTGAAGAACCGGTGCGGGCCTTGGAACAATCGCGCGCCGCACTTTCGAGGCCGAGGCCAGAACGCCCGCGTAGCGAACCTGATGCTGCGCCGGGGGAGGAACGAGCCACGCGAGGCGTCTCAGACACTGAACCGGTGATAGAACGATCGCACCCTGGCCGTTCTTCGCTGGACGACGAAGCGTCAGCCGAACTCGGCCATCATCGGTCATGCGTAGTTGATCTTCGGCGAAGGGCGGACGGGCCGCATATAGGCAGAGCCCTTCTCGTCCTCGTCGATCGCCTTGGGCAACACGAACCTGAGCATGAACACTGAATCCACCACACGCGATCGCCGTGGACTTGACGCCCACGATGCGACTTGGCGACAGCATCGATGGCTCCGCGAGGCCGCGCACATACCAGCGCTCCAAGGGTGTCAGCGATGCTTCATCAAGAGCGTCCGACTCGCTTCGGAGATATCCGCTCTTCGCGAGAAATTTCTCCATCTTCTTGAAAACGCTTTGGGCCAACGAGAGAAGGTCTCGATTCGTTGGGGCTGGGCATTCGACGAAACGGGGACCCTCTTCTTCGTTCGCGAAGACTCCGTCGAGAACGAGCACATGAAGATGGGGTGAGATGTTCAAGGTCTTCGTGAATCGCTGAATGAAGGTGACGGCGCCGCATTTCGGTTCTGGGAGACCCTGACATCGAGCCCAGCCGGTCAGTTGCTCAAAGATCGCCCGAACGAAGAAGTTCACCATCTTCGTAACTGACCGGTCCGCAGCGTCCGGGCCTTCCGATGGCGGCGATGTTCGAGATCGCGTACCGCGCGCGCATGCAGAAGCGAAATATCGAACCCCGCCGGACCGCCATGGAGTGGCGCAGCATCGTCGACCGCTGGCAGCGCAGTGGCCAGAGCGTGGAAGTCTTCGCGAAGAAGCACCGCCTCTCAAAGAAGTCGCTGACGTGGTGGCGATGGCGACTTCGAGCTGGCGCCACCTCGTCCACACGGTCGGGCGTGGATGAGCTCGCCTTCGTTCCGCTCACCACGTCGCTGTCTCCGTCGGAGGTCGCGCAGGCGGAGACTCGTTGGGTCCTCGAGACGGCAGCCGGCCTGCGGGTCGAGATGTCGGGTGGGACGGCGCTCGTGGTCGAGGGTCTCAGTGTCGCGCTCGAGCGCGTGCGCGGGAGGGAGTGAGGGATGCAATTCCCGACTCAGATCTACGTTGCCACACAACCGGTCAACCTCCATCTCTCGTTCGATCGGCTCGCAGGTCTCGTGCGAGATGCGCTCGGCGGAGATCCACGCGCGGGCCACGCCTTCCTTTTCCACAACAAGCGCACGACGCATGTGAAGCTCCTCTGGCACGATGGAAGGTCGTATCGCATCCTCTACTGCCGCCTTGATCGCGGCCGCTTCCGGATCCCGATGTCGATCCCCGCTGGCGCCGTGCACGTCGAGGTTTCGTCGCGAGAGCTCGAGCTCATCCTCGAGGGCATCGACGACAAGCTGCTTCGTTTGGCGCGAAGAACTGTTCGCTGATGCAGGAAGATATTCAAGCAACACGAGATCGACGGTGCCGATGACATAGGCGTTCATGAGCGGCGTTCTGTGTGTCCGCTGCGTGCGCGCAGATGAAGAGAGACAGCGTCTCCACACCACCATTCTTCAACTGCGCGCCGAGACCGCGTCCCTCACCGCGCAGCTCAAGGAGATGGCGAAGGTCAACGAGCTTCAGGCCGCTGACCTCGCTCGACTGAAGAAGGTGATCGACGGCCAGCGTCAGCCCAACCAACTCGAGCGCATCAACGAAGACTCGCTCCAGCTCGCCTTCGAGAGCGTCGTGAAAGGGCTCGAGAGTAGGCCGCTCGCAGAAGCTGCGGAGCTCGCGAAGGCTGCGGCGGACGCCCAACCGGCCGCCACGCCACCACCGAAGGGACCGCGCAAGGGGAACCGTCGTGAGCTCTGGAAGGCAGGGCTCCCTGTCATCGAAGAACGCATTGTGCCGGACGAGGTTCAGGCCTGCGGGGGTGCCGGCTGGCGTGAGCTCGAGCCCGAGGTCACAGAGCGCGTTGCATTTCGTCGATCGCGATTCGAGGTGATTCGTACGACTCGGACGAGGTGGGTGCGCGTGAGCGAGGACGAGGGCGCAACCAAAGGTCAGATCGTGGCAGCGCCGGTGCCGGACTGGGCGCTCCCCTCGATGATGGCTGACGCCAGCCTCATCGCCGAAGTGGTGATGAACAAGTACGGATTTGCTCTCCCGCTCCATCGCCAGGAGAGGATGTCCGGGCTCCGCGGATTCTCTCTCGCGCGTTCCACGCAATACGATTGGTGTGAGTACGGCGCGTTGAAGCTCGCGCCGATCGTGTCGGCCATGCATGCCGAGTCGATCTCCGACTCCTTCATGATCGCTACCGACGCCACGTCGGCACCCGTGCGCGTATCCGGAGGCACGATCAACTGGCACGTGTTCGTGTTCATCTCCGATGTGGGTCACATCTTCTTCCGCGCGGTGCGTCGCCACGATGGGGCGTCGATCGGCGCGCTGCTTCAGGGCTTCAGAGGACACCTGCTCTCGGACGCCTCCAGTATCTACAATGGACTGCATCTCGTCGGGATCCTCGAGCTCGCATGTTGGGCGCACGTACGTAGATACTTCTGGAAGGCGACGCTGACGGAGAGCACGTTGGCATACGAAGCGCTGTCGATTATCAGCACGCTCTTCAAGGTGGTCGCTGAGTCGAATCGCATCTCGAAGCTCAGCGAGCGTGACGCGTTCCGTGTTAAACATGCTACGCCAATCGTGGACACGTTCGACGCGTGGATGAAGCAAGCAAGAACGCGCGCTGAGCCACGCGGCCGGATCGAAACAGCGCTGAACTACGCGACCAACCTCCACGATGCGCGTCGAGCGTTCCTCGCAGATCCGCGCCTGAAGTTGCACAACAACGACTCGGAGCGCGAGCTGCGATCGTTGAAGAAAGGGCTCGACAACTGGATGCACTTTGAGACCAAGGCGGGGCTCGAGGTCTACACCGTGTACCGCTCGTTGATCGCATCCTGCGCGCTGCATCGACTCAATCCGTATGACTACCTCGAGGAGGTCCTTCGACTGGTTCGGCATTGGCCGGCCGATCGGTTCGTCGAGCTGGCTCCAAAGCACTGGCTCACAACGCGGGCCGGCCTCGACGAACGACTTCGCAGAGTCATCCATCCTCCCTGGCGGCGACCCGACCCGGGTCCCATCATCAACGCTGCATAGTTTCATTCATCGGGCATCGACGCGCGCAGCTCAGCGATGAGCCTGCGCGCTTCCTCGTGCCGCGCAGCAATAACCACATCGAGCATGGCCTGAATCACGGGATGGAGCGCGTCGTCGACGAACGCGTGTGTTGCCGTGATGGTCAGGAGGCGCTGGCGCGGCTTCCTGTGGAGCCCGGCCCCGTAGCGTTCGCAGAGCTCGGCCACGACATGTTGGAGCTCCGGCTCTGGGATCGAGATCTGCGCTTCGATCAGTGGTGCCGACCGACTGCACCGCAGCCCGAACGCCCGAAGAGTGCGGACGGCTTCTGGCGTCGTGAGACCCGCCGCTTCGCGGCTGCTGATGCGCGCTGCGACCTCGATCTCGGCTTGGAGTATCTTGGACAGGATTTCGTTCGAGCCGGCCACCGAGCGAGGTTGCCGCGGAGCGCGTCCGACGTCGATGCTCCATGCGTGCCCCGAGCGTAGACCTGGCCATCGCGTCAGAGGTCAGGAAGGTGCCGCGCCCACGAAACCGGGGTCGCTGCCACGAACCGCGCTGGATGTCATGCGCCACGAGCGAACGTGGCGGACCGGTCAGTTACGCACCTCGACGAGCGTCCCATACGATCGTTACGGCACTGGTCACGAGCTGGCCTTACGATCGGTACGCCATCGCGATCACGACCAACGCATTCGTGGTGCGCACAGGCGAGATGCTGGACTCCGACATCGAGCTGAACGCCGTCTCTTTCCACTTCGTGCGTGCCGCCTCGGGTTGCAGCCTCGGCAACGAAGAGGTCGATCTCCAGAACAGGCTGACGCACGAGTTGGGCCGCCGTATCCTGCATCCGTCGCGCACCGCAGCTCGGACAAATCGCCCGCCACTTGCACGAAAAGGCCAGAGCATGCTCACGCTCGCATCGGTCGCAGAAGAGAAGGACGAACCCGCGTTCCAAGATCCCGCAGTCGAGGAATCCGCACACAACGCGCCATGAGCCCGTTTCATGCCGTCACGGAAGGCCTCGGCCGGCCTGATTCTATCGTGCCCGCTGTCGCCAACTCCCCAAGAGCGACTTCCACGCGGCCGCGAAGTCGAGTCTCGAGAAAACTCCTGTGCTCGCCAGGGCCACCAGCGCACCCAGGGCTGCGGCGGCGCCGAGCCGAAACGCGGCCCATCCGCCGAAGAGCTCGATGGCCAAACCTACGGCCAGGCCGGCGCCTGCACCAAACTGGGCAACACGTCGATTCGAGTTCTTGATCGGCGTGAGGTGCCGCTCGGCTGGGGTGAGGTTCGGAAACGGATCGTTCGGGCCCATGGTCATGCTCCTCGCGGTCTTAGGCGACGCGCACGGGTTCGGATCGGACGGGGTCGAGTTGGCTGTGCATCGATATCCGATCGACCGGAACGCCAGTGTGCCGCTCGAGGGCGGTCCGAATGCTGCGCGCGACCGCTTGGCTCAAGGCCGGGATCTCGGCGTCCGGCGATATGGCGACACGGCAGTCGACCACCCAGCCTTGTTTGTGGAGCGCCGCCTGACCGTCGGCCTCTCGGACGCCCGGAATGTCTTCGGCCGCGCGCACGATGAGACCCCGCAGCATTCGTCGAGAGATCGTCACCGTCATGGACGCGTAGGTGCCGGGCTGCGGCTCTCGCAGCAAAACACGCTCCGATTCTCGCGCCGCGCCGCCGCCCCCGGCCATGGTCAGACAGAAAAAGCCGGCCGCCGCGATCAGAACGCCCGTCAGCGTCCACGCCATGCGGACCGCCGTCGTCTCCTCGTGAAACGCCACCGACAGCTCGACGCCTCGCCAGTGCGCGACGGTCGGACCGAGCAGGTACAAGGCCGACAAACCCACGAACACGCCGCAGGCCACGAGGGCCAGCCCGGTTCCACTGAGGATGAAGCCTCTGACCCAATCACGCATCGTCATTCCCCATAGACCCGGTTCGTGCCGCGTCTTGTTCGCGGTCGTTTCGTGCTTGCGTGCTCATCTTCCTAGAACACGTAGAACAGCCCGAGCGTGACGCCCGTATTGACGGTCTGGCTTCCGAGAGATTTGCCTGAGCTCGCGATCGATTCGCTGCCAAACATCGCGGTCAGCGCAAGGCCTGCTCGAAGTCGCAGGTTCGACGACAGCTGATAGATGACGTCCCCGTATACGGCGGTCAGGCCCCCGACGGTGCTGGTGCTCTCTCGTACGGTTCGGGCCGTGCCGTCGACGACTGCGGTCACGGGGCGTTCGCTGGAGCCCAGGTACGCCCCGAGCCCGAGCCCGGGCGCCAGCGCGAGACGATCCGTGAGCTTGATGTAGTAGTGGCCCGTCGCCTCGAGCAGCCAGTCGGTCTCGGTTGCGATTCCATCGGGTCTTGCGAGGCTGTGGCTCAGGAAACCGAGCGAGCCGGCCACCTCAACGTTGTCCCAAACGAAGAACGCGAACGTCGGCGTGAACCTCAGAAACAGGTTCGTGTTGCGCTCACGTTGCCCGTCCACGACCTCGTTGCGACCGGTTGTCCACGAAAGCGCTCCACGCGCGCCCACCGACCATTTGCCGGCCTGCACTTGAAGCACGGGCAGAGCCTCCGAGCTCGTCTGGTCCTCGCTCGGGACGCCCTCGAGAAACGGCATCGCGGTGTTCGGGTCCACGCGTCCTTCCTCGTAGTCCGAGAAAGGATCCGACTGCGCGATCGCGCCCGCCGAACACAACGATGCCAAGAAAAACGTCACAAGACCTGCGGCTTTTTTGTTCATAATCGCGCCTCACTTGGTCGTCGCATGACCACTTGCACTTCGACTCGTCGATTCGTTGCCCGCCCAGTGCTCGTTGCGTTTGAGGCCACCGGCTCAGCAGGGCCCTTGCCGTCCGCCACCAGGAGCCTCGCCGGCACCTCCAAGGCGACCAGTCGATCCAGGACCGACTCGGCTCGACGCCGCGAGATGTCGAGGTTTGCTTGGACCGAGCCTCGGTTGTCGGTAAAGCCCACCAAGCGGATCTGAGCGATGAGCTCTCGATTGGCGTTGATTGTTTGCGCGAGCTCCACGATCGACTGATTGCTCTCCGTCGCGATGTCCGTGGAACCGGACGCGAAATCGATGCGTGGCGTCAGCACGAGCTGATTTCCGACGCGCTGAACGCGCGTCAGGTTGTCCGGAACGGCAAAGCCCGGTGGCTTCGCTTTGACGGCGTCCATCGCCGCCGAAAAGGACTCGGTCGCCTTCTTCGCAAGCTCGGCCGCCCTCGGATAATCCTTCGCAGCCAAGGCCGTTCGGGCGGCGCCGATTGTGCGCTCGCCCTCGATGTAGACCTGGTAAGCCACCTCGGAGCATCGGTTCTTCTTGCAAACATCGAACAGAACCGCGGCGGCGCGAATCGCATCTTCGGCGGCCGCCTTCGTCTTCTTCACTTCGGCGTCGTCTTGCGCGCTGGACATCTTCTCGCTGTTGGCCTCGGCCTCCTTCGCCGCCTTGGCCGCGCGGGCCTCCGTCGCGGCATCCTCTGCGGATGCCTTGTCCTCTTCCGTGGCGCCGGCTTGTTTCGCTGCGGCGTCGGCCTTGGACCCGGCCGCAATCACGGCGGAGAACTCCTCCCCGGCGGCGCCGGCCAAGCGGGCGGTCGCTTCGAAGTTCTTTTCGTTCCAGGAGCTTCGGGCACGATTTAAGAAGCCCAGGCCCAGGTCAAACCGCTTCTCGTCACGGCTCGCCTCGTCGACCGCAGCGGCTCGATCTCTCAGGATCAATGCTTCGATCACCGCGCCGTAGGTCGCCCGCTGTCGGGACTGACCCTCTTGCTGCGCGGCTCTTCGCTGCGTCGCTGAGTTCGGGGTCGCGTTGAGCACGATGGCGGAGGTTCCTGGGGTGGTCGCCGGTGCGGCCCCGCGGTCGGTCGCTGGCTCGGATGACCTGTCACCTTGGGCTCGGCGGTCTGTTCCCATGTCCGTCGTGGGATCGTTGAGGCTCGCCAGGCGGGATGCTTCCGTGGTTCGATCGTCCGCTGATTGGCGAACGGCGAGTTCGAACTCCTTGGCCGCCGCGTCGGCATACCGCTCTGCGGCGATCCACTCGCGGGCACGCCAAGCGTTTCTGGCACGGTCGAGAAACTTGTCTCCGCGTTCGACCGCGTCTTGGCCGGCGTTCGTCTTGATATCGGCGGCGCGTTCGCGAAGGATTCGCGCATCCAAGATCCGCGCATGCGCGGCCTGAGTGGGGTCCGTGGAGGCTCGCGGGGTTTGCAGCACCAGCATTGCGTTCTCTGCGAGGTCGACCGCGCGATCGTACTCCTGGTTGTCGAGGGCCATCATCGCACTCTCGACCATGACGGTGGCGGCTTGACGCCGGGTGGGGTCGTGCCCAGGGATGCCCAGGATTCGTCGCGAACGATCGACCGTCTGAGTGGCCGCGAGTTGCTGGCGAGCCGTCGATTCAGGTGCCACTCCGCCTTCGGTTCGCCCGGGTTCGGCGACCATCCCTCTAGCATTTTCCACGCTGTCGATGGGCGCACCGTCCGTCGGACGGGCCGAGGCCAGTGCCTTGGCGCGAGCGGCTTCCGTGGTGTCCGCGGCGGCGGCGGTCGGCCCGGCGGCGGCGGTCGGCCCGGCGGCGGCGGTCGGCCCGGCGGCGGCGGTCGGCCCGGCGGCGCGGGCGCCCGCCTTGGGCGACCCCTTGCTCGTGGCGTCCTTCTTTGCGGTCTCAAGCTTGTCGATCGCCGCGATGGCGGCGTCCGCCATCTCTTTGGCGCGCACGAAGGCGGACCGCGCCAACCACTTCTCCGCGCTTCGAATGAGCGCCTCGGGTTCGGCGAGTGCGGGGTCCTTTGGGTACTTGCCTCGCGCACGCGCGAACCTTGCTTCAGCCGCCTGGAGCCCGGACTCGGCATCTTTTCGGGCCTTGTCCTGCGCCGCCTTTTGGGCAAGCGCGGCTGCCTCGCTGGCCCGGTTCGTTGCGGCGGCTTCGCGCGCCTTTGCTTCGGCCGCCGCCAGCGCCGCCTTTTCGGTTCGCGCGATCTCCGCTTCCGCCAGCTGCTGAACCTGCTGGGCGAGGCGCTTGGCGCGCCCGAAATCCATGGCCCTAAGCCAAGCGTCCGCGCGCTCGAGCATGGCCTCTGCGCGATTGATCAACGTGTCGTCACCCCCTAGACCGGCGGCGCGGGCGATCGCGAGCTCTGCATTGGCGATGGCATCTTCGGCGAGTGCCTTGTTTGGATCGCTGACCGGGACGGGTCGCGGCGTGGCTGGCACGTCATCGTCCGTCCGCGCGGCTGCCCTTCGGCCTCCTAGCGTCGGGCGGCCTGTTCTCGACAGCGAAACCTCGGCTAGACACTGCTGCATTACTTCGTTGGCGCGAATGGCGACCTCGAAAGCACGGGACCAGTTCTTTTCGAGCAGAGTGCGTTCTGCCAACTCGATCATGGCCTCGACCTGCCTAAACTTCTCCGGACAGGCCTGATCTTGGCCATTTCCGAGTGCTCGTGCTCGATCCAGGTTCAGGTCGAAGATGGCCTTCTCCGCCCGGTCAGCGAGCTCGTTGTCCCGTTGGCCCGCTGCGACCGCGGCGACGGGGGCGTTGGCGGTCGGCACTGTGCGGGCAGATGCGGCGACTTGCGCCTCGCGGGCGGCGGCGGCGGCATCGGCCGCGGCCTTGGTCTCAGCGATGGCCTCGTCGAAGACACTCGCGGCGCGTTCGGACGCCGCACGGGATTCGGTGTGCAGTCCAAGCCTGAGCGACTCCACCGCGGCGTCGACGAGAAGCCGAGCCTCCTCGTAGCTTGCGTTGGCCTGGGTGGGGGCACCGACACGAATCGCAGCCGCCTGCCGCGCCCGAGCGGTGACCAGCGCTCGTTTGGCCTCGGCTTCGGCGCTCTGTCCGGAGGCCTCAGCTTCCCTGATCTGAGACTGCAACCCACTGACCTCGGCCTGAAGACCCATGACTTCGGCCCGCCCCGAGACTTCTTTCTGGAGTCGAGCGACTTCGGTCTCTAGCGCTTTCGTTTCTTCCTGGAGGATCTTGTCCGATGCTTCCGCTCGATCTCGGGCCGCCAGGTGCTGAGCGCTCTCATATTTCTGCGAAGCCAGATAGGCCAAGAGCTCGGCTCCGCGGGCGTCACCGCGCCGAAGCGCGTCGTCTGACTCGAGCATTCGCCGGCGCGCCTCGGTGACGAAGTCCGGTCGATCCGCGTTGAGAACTTCGGTCTCCTCGCTGTCGAGGCGACTCGCGACACTCTCCATGAGCGGCGTGCGTGGCAGGGTCGTGCAAGCCGCGGTCAGGCTGATGCCCGCCACCAAAGTGGTCAATTTTGCGTTCATTGCGCGCTCCTTTCGGGGGTTGCCGCCAGCTTTGCGGTGAGCGACGTAACGACTACCTTCGTTTTTGCGTAGGTCGCCTGCGTGGCCGCAAGCGCGTCTTCTGCCTCCTTACGCGCGTAAAAGGCCTGGGCCGTCGATATCTGGCCTTCCACCGCGTCGAAGAGCAGGCGATCGTTCTTCTCGTTCGAGCCACGGTCGAGCTCGCCGAGCCACATCTCCGCTCGGTCGAGCTCGGTCGCCGTGAGCGTCGCGTAGCGACTCGTTCGGGCCTCCCGAAGGGCCCCGCGCAGCTCGAGCAGCCGCTGCTCCCGGTTCTGCAGGGGCGCGGTCTCGATTTCGGTCGATTGGTCCTTGGCATCGGCTTCGACGTGGGCACAGCCCAGTTCGGTGAAGGTCAAGGCCAGGGCGATTAGCATACTCCGTCGCATTGCATCCTCTCTTTCAAAGAATGGTGAGGTGCGCACGAAGGCCCACCAGATGACTCACTTGTAAGGGATCGATCCGTGGGTGGTCCCGCCCCAGGACGAATCGGTAGAACAATGACACCGAGTCGTTGAAGGAGACACTTACGTCGGTCGTCCATCGAAATACCGGGTCGAATCTTTCACCATTCAAGAGCTGCCTCTTTCTTGCAAAGCCGTCGAAGACGGAGTCGATCCAGACCGCTTCGTCGGCGCGTATGGACGCGACCAAACTCGCCTCTGCTCCGTAGTCGCGCCGGTCATCGAGCTCTTGGAGCACGATCCGCGACGAGGTTTCGCTATCGACGTACCTTGCGCCGCGAAAATAGGCTTGGCGCGCGGCCGGTCCGGCGCGCGCGACGATCGAGATCATCTCCGAGTCCCATAGCGTGATGCCCAACCCCACGGACTCTTGCAGGATGAGGGGCGAGAGTGACCGGGCGAGCCGAAGGGTGTCGCCCGACGAAATCGTGCGCACGCCCGCCGTTGCCCCACGGTCGTTGAGCGTTTCAACCGTCAGGCTGCGGTCCGCGATGAATTCCGTATTGAAAAAACTCGTGCGCGCGTGGGCGCGGGCGTAGGGCCCGATCCGTCGACCGAGTCGAAAGTCGTAGCGGAGGTCGGCCTCGCCACTATCAAGAACCTTCTGGAGCGGAATACCTCGGCCGATGCTGCTGCGAAGGCCGAGCCATGCCTCGCTCACGTGCAGTCCAAACGACACCAGGTGATCGCCCTGATCGTAGACGACCGAGGCCCGTGTGAAGGCGCCGATCTGAAGTGCTCGGCCACTCAGCTCGGAGATCTGGTGGCTCGCGTCGTTGAGGCCGACCTGGGCACCAAGCCGCCATCGAACGGTCCACGGTGTGCTCACCAAGGTGGGCGGATCGTCCGCAATCTCCGTCCGGATGAGCGCATCGCCGTCGAGCACCATTCGGTAGCGCGCGGTTTCGCCTTCGTGAACGGACAGTGTCGTCGCCTGCGCGCTTCCCTTGCTCGTTTCCCAACCGAGCACCAGCGAGTATCGACCTTCCGGGAGCAGCCACGTCCGGGTTGACGACGCCGGAGAGAGCGCGGTCGCGCCACGCCGCGCCGGGCTTCGTTGTGCGAGCGCGCTCGATCGGTCCAACGCCACCAGCGTGTAGGGCGTCTTCACGAGCCGGCCGCGAAGGTCGACCGCATCGAGCTGGACGGCGCCATAAAACGGCGCCACCAGGCGCGTCTGCCCCGTCTCCACCCTCACGTTTTCACCTTGGTCCGGCTCGCCGCCCGAGAGGGTGACGCGGTAGACGCCCGGTGGGACGACGATCCGTTTTCCCGTGCGCCCGACCGCGACCCGTTGGCTTTCGCTCGACACGACGACCGGGGCTTCGAGACGGGAATCCGTCAGAGCAGGCACGAAGATCGCGCCCATCCCGATTCCGACGGGGGTCACGTCGAGGTCCAGCTGGTCTCGGTAGCGCCGAGAATCCGTGGCGTCTTCGGTCGTGTCAGTCCGGGCCAGTTGCGAGGCGAACAAGGACGCCGAGGTTGACAAGGACGGCGAGACCGACGCCGGGGCCGTCGCGGCGGCGAGCGCAAAAGCTATGGTCGTGAAGTGCAGCATGAGGCCTCCGGGATCCGAGCATGAGTTCGAGGGCGTGTTTCATTGCACGCGCGGCAGCTTCTCCTCGGGCGGTTCGACGGCCTCCTGGTCCTCTTCGAAGTACAGATCGAGCACGTCGATGTTGACCTCCTTGACGACGAGTCCCGTCATTTCTTTGATGCGTTTCGTAAGATTATTGCGCACGCTCTCGGCGATTCGCGGAATGCTCTCGCCGTAGTTCGTAATCACGCGGACGTCGATCGCGCACTCGATCTGACCGACCTCGACCTTTACACCGAGATCGATGGACTCTTTGCCACCGAGCGCAGACTTGGCCATGTTGCTGAGCGTCTGGGACGCGCCGTACGGCACGAGCGAATGCACGCCCCGGACTTCGCGGACCGCCAAGCCGGATATCTTGGCCACCACTTCCTCGCTGACTCTTGTCTCGCCGCCGTCCCCTTTGAGCACCAATCCGTCTCGGACCCCGATGCGCGCTTTCGGCTCGTCGATCTGTTCCTTCTTCTGAGCTGCGGTGTTCACTTGAAGTACCCTTTCTTGGCTTGCGCCTCTGCTTTCACGGTTTGGCTTGCGCCAAGCGTGCCAGCTCCTACCAACTGCGTAATCGTCTCGAATAGACGCCGACGTTTGCCGGACAACAGACTTGGCGATTCGGGTTACAACCCCACGAACCCCGGATGTTTGCGCGCGACATTCGCCGCTTTGCGAAGAGGTCCGCGGTCTGTCCAAGCTATGTACCCATACTTGACTCGCATAAAAACAAGTCGAGATGTCCATGAACGGGTTCCAAGGCCGAGCTTCCGCGCAACACCCGCAAGGACACGCCGCGGAGAGCACTCGGGTCAGAAAGTGCCGGTTCCAAGGCCGAGCTTCCGCGCAGCGCCCGCAAGCGCCTTGTGGGAGCGTCGCAACGCCGGGTCCGCCGCTCCCCCATCAAGATGACTGGCCCATCCATCAAATCGAACGACCACGCCCGGTACTGCCTCAACTCGTTTGACCGAGTCGTTCGCGTCCCTGCGGCCTCGTCGATTTTCTCGCCCGCCTTTTCGAAGGGGCCGTCCTTCTCGAAGGCGTCGCCGACCCTTTCTCCGGCCCCCTCGACCTGCTCTGCCGCTTGTTCCAGCGACCCCTCGTTTGCCGGACATGCCGAGACCGCGGACCCGAGGACGATCAGTGCGCAGGCCAACCCTGTCTTTGGCGAGTACATGAACCTCGTTTGCTGCAAAGGCGAAGCCGCGCCGAGGGCCGGCACAGATACTGCTGTGGATCGTCGCGAGAAGGAGTCAAGACCATGCCTTGGACGATCGCGGTGGTTCTCGTCTACTGTGGGCGCTAGGTTTGCAACTTCGTACACCCTCGGCTGTCTCATTCACATTCTGCTCGCAGCGGCCATCGTCACGGTGCTGTTCCGAGTCATTCAGGGGCGTCGAGCGTTGGGTGACGGATAGCCTTCTTGTCACGATTTTGAACGCCCTTCACTGGCTGACAAAGCCAAAACATGAAGGGGCAGCGTCGAGCACCATGCAGGGCCAAAACTCTGCGCATGCTTTGTCGACGCATTCGCCGATTCTGTCGTTGGCCGCAGCCTGGTGCTCGTTGCCGCAATTATTTTCGATCGAGTTCCGGCAGCTGGTGACACAACCACTCCTCTCGTCGCTGGTTGGGGCCTGGTTGGCGCAGGCGTACTTCTTGCCGCAGTAGTCCCCGCACACGACCTCGGAATTGATGTTGTCGACCGCCCCACAGCCCATCAGTTCGATGGGGAGCATCGCCAACGCGACCAATGCGGCGAGGCTTGTGTATCTTTTCATGAGCTTGATCATGGGAGGACCTTTCTCGTTGGTGGATAGTTGTTTGTCGTTTTCGATGATGATCTCGACCCGACGATTGTTGCCGCGGCCCTCGGCATCCGGCCGTCAACACTGGGAACCATAGGTCGCTTGGTTATGCACCTTGCGTGCCACCGAGAGGGGTGCTCGCCATGCCCCGAATGTTGATGAACCGATCGCGCGACAAGCTCCTTGCCGACGTGAGCGTCCGGTAGAGCGCCGAGAAATTCCGAGATCGTGGACGTGGAGACGGACGACGATCCTGGTCCATGACTTCGAAGAAGCAAAGGACAACCCGGGCTCGTCGTCGATGGTCGGAAGTAGAAGCACGCTCGATGCTGTTGGCGCTTGAGCGAAGTGGCGAGTCGGTGGTCGCGTTCGCACGGTTGCAAGGCGTGAGTGCGCAGCGAGTCTATTGGTGGCGACAGCGGCTCGGACCGACGGGAATTCGGACGAACGTCCCGGATAACATCAGCTTGGTACCGGTTCGCGTCCGATACGAGGACGCGCTTGGCCTTGAGCCCGAGGACCGGGATGCGCCGGCGATCGTGGTCCGGTCGCCGGTGAATACGGGCAGGTCCTTCGACGGCCTGCAACGAGGTCCGCGCAGTGCTTCGGAAGGACCCGCTGAGCGGACACATCTTCATCTTCTTCAACCGCAGGCGGACGATCGCCAAGATGATCGTCTGGACGCGAGGCGACTACACGATCGGAGCGAGGCGGCTATCTTGAAAACGCTTTGGGCCAACGAGAGAAGGTCTCGATTCGTTGGGGCTGGGCATTCGACGAAACGGGGACCCTCTTCTTCGTTCGCGAAGACTCCGTCGAGAACGAGCACAAGAAGGACGAAAAAACATCTCGGGTGGTTGCATCGCGCAATCGTTCCGTTTGCGTTGGGGTGTAATCAAAATGGTAAGCCTATCCTTCAATTTGATGAGGCGGACAGATGGGCGTCGAAGCTGAATCGCACGCTGAATCGCACGCCTTATTGCTGATCGGGCCCTAAGGCTTGGCGCAGAACTTGCTCAGGCTCACCAGCGGAGATGATGTTGAAACATGTCACCCCCCCATGCGGAACACGAGCATCTTGGGGTCCCGCGGCGGCGACAAACCGAGGTTCATAAGAGCCACAAGGAGAAGACGATGTTGACACGATGGAACGATCTTTCACGGACGTTCGCCGCGCTCGAAGAGTTTCGGCGACATATCAACCGCGCCTTCGAGGAAACGGACTATCCTCGATGGTCACATCAGACTAATGCGCTGTCGGCGCGCAGCTGGCCGACGCTCAACCTGTACGATGAGGGAAACAAGCTGGTGCTGGACGCCGAGGTGCCCGGGCTTGCGGAACAAGACATCCAACTTTCGATCAACCAAAATGTCTTGTCGATCAGCGGCGAGCGCAAGGTGGAGGCTCCTGAAGGTTACGCAATCCATCGACAGGAGCGCGGTGCCATCAATTTCGCCCGCAGTGTCTCGCTTCCGTGCCAAGTCGACACGGACAAGGTTGCGGCGCAGGTCAAAGACGGTCTGCTGACTGTGACCATGGAGAAGTCCAAGGAAGCACAGCCCCGTCAAATCACAATCAAGGCCAGCTAGGGCGAGAGGATGGAGAAGACCATGAATACCGAAATGACCAAGAAGGGCGTCGACAAACCAGAGCTAGTGCAGCAACGAAACTGGAAGTCACCGCCATTTGACATTTACGAAAACAAGGACGATCTCCTTCTCATTGCGGATCTCCCAGGTGTCAAAACAGACCACATCAAGATCCACATGGACAAGAACGAGTTGACCATCGAAGGCCTGAGGACAGCGGTCAAGCACGATCATGTTTTGGCCGAAGAGTCTGAGGTTTGTGACTATCGACGGACGTTTGTCGTTCCGCCTGGAATCGATGAAGCGAAGATCAAAGCGGAGACCAAGTACGGCGTACTTCGGTTGCACCTACCCAAATCAGAAGCCATCAAACCAAGGCAGATCCAAGTCAAAGCCGGGTAGGAGCTGGCGAGGCATCAATTCGGGAGCGGAGCAATCGCGATGGAGCAATCTTTGAGCAGTTCGGGAGCAACCTGACGGATCCAGCTAGAAAGACAGGAAGCAACCAACGGGGAGTCCAATGACCAAACGGCCGAGTCAGAAGCTCTCCATTGTCATTCCGAAGTTCAAACGAAGGAAAGCCAAGCGACCTTCGCCGGCCGCCGTACCAGGCACTCTCGTCGCTCACCCAGAGCTCCACCCCCGACTATCGAGCGATACGTCTACAACGCCGAGAAGTTTTCGCGATCTGAGATTGAACCCAAAAATCTGACGGGTGTCCTTGCGGCTGTTCCCCAGAACCGTAACTGACCGGTCCGCCACGTTCGCTCGTGGTGCATGACATCCAGCACGGTTCGTGGCATCTGCCCTGGTTTCGTGGGCGCGGCACCTTCCTGACCTCTGACGCGATGGCCAGGTCTACGCTCGGGGCACGCCGCATGGAGCATCGACGTCGGACGCGCTCCGCGGCAACCTCGCTCGGTGGCCGGCTCGAACGAACGAACGAAATCCTGTCCAAGATACTCCAAGCCGAGATCGAGGTCGCAGCGCGCCGATCGACGTCCCATCGTGGCGACGCACCGCGCGGAAGAAGATGTGACCCACATCGGAGATGAACACGAACACGTGCCAGTTGATCGTGCCTCCGGATACGCGCACGGGTGCTGACGTGGCGTCGGTGGCGTCGGTGGCGTCGGTGGCGTCGGTGGCGTCGGTGGCGAGCATGAAGGAGTCGGAGATATCGACGCGGCATGCATGGCCGAGACGATCGGCGCGAGCTTCAACGCGCCGTACTCACACTAAGGGCCCGATCAGCAATATGGTGTGCAATTCTCGCGAATCGGGCCGTAATCCACGCTCTGGCCACTGCGCTGCCAGCGGTCGACGATGCTACGCCACTCCATGGCGGTCCGGCGGGGTTCGATGATTTCGCTTCCGCATGCGCGCGCGGTACGCGATCTGCGAGGAGTTGTTCGACGTGATCTCGGGCGTCGAGGCATTCTCGAAAGGAAGCGCGCTCACCACGGAGACACGCAGAGGCGGCACATCATGACGCCGCAAATCGAGCCCCGCGATTTCTGCGTTCCCGAGGGGGCATCAGAATCAATCTCGTTACGACGCGTTCCCGTTCCTCCCAAGCGCGTGATACATGAACAGCACGAGCGAGGAGCCAACGACGGCGACAAAGATGCTCCAAAGATTGAGGCCTGTCACCCCAACCCAGCCAAAGAGGTGGAATGCGGCACCTCCAACGACCGCTCCGACGACGCCCAGTATAAGATCGACGACGAGCCCCTTGCCGCTGCCGGCAAACAGCCGGCTGGCGATGAACCCGGAGATAAGTCCGAGCACGATCCATGCGATTATCGACATTTGGATATTTCCTTTCTTTCACGATCAGGTGTCTGAGTTCTTGCGCCTTGCTTCTGTTGTTCTCTTCAGTGCATCCTTGGCCGTCGCGGTCGCCCGCTCAGCCGCGTCGATGATTCTGTGTCCGGCGTGCTCAACCGCCTCGCTTGCCTTGTGCACGGCGTGCTTCACCGCTTCGCCCACGTCTTCCTTCGCGCGGTCAGCCTTGTCGATGGTCGCTTGCTTTTCGCTCGTCAGAGATTCGGTGACATTGGTCGCCACGCGTTTGGCGTCGGCGGCGGCCAACTTCAGAATTTCCTTTCCATCGTGCGCGCTCGTCCGCAGATGCTTTGCAGCATCGTCCACTCCTTCTTTGGCCGTCTTTACGGCGGCACGCACTTCTTTCTTCAGCTTGGTCATGGGGTGCCTCGTTCTTTGGTTCTCAATGTCAACCACACATCGACTACGGATTGGAAGCGGACGCATCGTTGGCCATGATGATCTCGACCCGACGATTGTTTGCACGTCCTTCATTGCTTTTGTTGTCAGCGACGGGACGTGACTCACCGAATCCGTGGGTTTGGATGCGATCTGCGCTGCAATGGTGCTGCACGAGATAGTCGCGGACGGCGTCCGCACGACGCTGCGACAGTTCTATGTTGTGACCTTCGGATCCGCGCGAATCCGTGTGCCCCTCGATCGTGATGTTGCGGTCGTCGCTCGCAAGCAACACCTCGACAACTTGGTCGAGTCGCGCGAGCGCCGCAGGGAGCAAGGAGGCCTGGTTGGACCGAAACAGCATACTACCCGAAAGCGTGATCACCACGCCGCGACTGTCCCGACTGACGCCGGCCATGTTCGCCAAAGCCGCCTGAGCGACAGCCGCTCGATCATCCGCATCGGCGCGCGCCTCTTGCTCGTCCAAGAGCTGTTCCGCCGTCGCCTGGTTGGTTCGTTCAGAGACGGCAAGCGCTTGTCGCGTTTGCTCCAAATCTTTTCTTGTCTGTTGTACCGCCACATTTTGCGTCTTTTGATAGGCCTCCTCTGACCTCGCTTTTCCGTGCTGCTCGAGGGAGATGGAAGCTGTGACCTCGGCGATCTGCGCCCTGCGCTCCGCGACATACGCGAGATCTCGCGTGCGATATGAATTGGGGTCTTCTTGGAACGATCGCTCAGCGACGGTGAGCGCCTGGCTCGCCACGTGGAGATCGGCCGGTGCCATCCGAGCCGCGGGTCCTTTGCTTGCTCGCTGGTATGCTTCGCGGGCCCCGACGAGCTCCGCAGGGGCGGTTGCAGCGCAACCGACGAAAAATCCGGCGCATGAGATGGTTGCGAGAACATGTCTGGTAATCATTTGACTCTCCTTTGGGTGATGGGGGCGGGTTGATGCATTCGGTACATCATCGGTTCTCCGTCCTGAGCGCCCGCACACGCTCCAAGGCTGCGTTGGCATCAGACCGCTCGCTGTCTTCGTGCGACAGCGCCACCGCAAGTTCAGCGTCGACTTCGGCTCGCGACAGCATCGACGAAGCCTTCTCGCTCTCGCCGTCCTTGGCCAGCGCCCGAGCTGAGTCCAAGGCCTCCCGTGCAAGCTGCAAATGCAGCGCCGCGCGAGGCACATCGGCCGCCCCAACCTCCTCTGCCGCACGAATCCCAGCGGTTGATTCCTCGGTGCGTAGCGGTGGACCGCTCGCGCATCCCGCAACCATCACCGCAGCCGCGGAGAATAGTGCAAAGGCCTCGCCTGGAAATTTAGATAAGAGTGTCATTGATTTTTCCTTTCGATCATTTGGTTGCGTTACGCTTGCCCTGCTGCATCTTCCAGGCCATGCGCCGAACGGGCTTCTTCTCGGTTGGCCTTGGGCCGGCAACGACTGAAATGCCTTCCCTTTCCGCACCGGTCGCTTCGTCGAAGAACGCATCAAATTGATGGCGTGATTCATCAGTTTGAAAGAGGAAGCGCGCTCGAAACTTCCCCGGTTTGGGCCTCGTCGAAATGGATCGGTTCTTGCGAACGCACCGCACGGCCACAGCCACAAACACTCCACATCATTCGAAAGGCAGAAGTCATGTCACAACACATATCAAGCGCAACAACGCCCCGACCATCAGCCGCATCCAGTCCTGATCCGGTGCTCCGACAAAGCGAAGCGTCGTCCTCCTCTATCGCCGAACGAGCCTACGCAAAGTTCATCGCCCGCGGCAGCATCAACGGGGCGGATCAGGAGGATTGGTTTGAGGCCCAAGAAGAGCTCCGCGCTGAACTCACACAGAAGAAGCATAGCCCTCACAAGAGTTCATCGTGAGTTTCGACGCCGAGACCCAGTCGGGGCAGACCTCGTGTTGGAGCTTGCATGAACCCCAACCGCCAAGTCGCCACGGCTGAGGCCGGCGCACACCGGAGCGGGCGTCCGCTCGAGGCGGAACACGCCTTTCTTGTCGAAAGGCCAGCCCGCCGCCCATCTGCACGAAGCCTTCGCTCTTTTGCCTCCTCTTCCACGCGATAGACTTGCCGAATGTTCTCGCCGAAAATAGGCGAGGGCGGATTGCTGACTTCGTGCGCCTGCACAAAGGTGCGGACGTCGAACCGTGGATGCATGCACTGCCAGTTCAGGGGCATCATCCCGCCTGCTTGTCTGGGGGCTCCACCAACGACGCACCGAGGTCGACGAGCAGGATTTCAGTCTTGGCTAGAGCGGTGAGCGACACGGCGCGTTCCCTAGAAAACCCCGCACCATCTCCGGCGCCCAGGACCGCGGCACCGAGCGAGGCTTGTCCATCCACGACATGGATCCAGGCGTGCCGCTCATTCGAGAGGTCATGGATGATGTGTTGTCCTTCGGCGACGATAGAAGAATAGAGGAACGCATCCTGGTGGATGCAGAGCGACCCCTTCCGAGCATCGGGCGAAGCCACGAGACAAAGAACCCCGCTACGCGCAGCGATACTAAAGCGCTTCTGCTCATGACCGGGCGTGAGGCCCTCGTCTGAAGGTCGCAGCCAAATCTGGAAAACGTGGGCCCACCCGGTCGGCGACGCGTTTGTCTCGCTGTACCGGATCCCACGTCCAACGGTCATGCGCTGAAATTCGCTCGCTTCAATGAGCCCGGAGCGTCCAGTGGCATCCTCGTATGCCAAGGTCCCTTCCCGGACGTAGGTCACGATCTCGGCATCCAGGTGCGGTTGGCGCGGGCAGGAGACGCGCGGTGGCAAGCGACCTTCTTTGAAGACCTCGAGAGCGCCGAAAGCATGGGTCTCACTCGCATTCTGAGCCTCCGCGCCGAATGTGAACCAGGTCTCCTGCTTCGAACGTCGGTCGTGGTGACGTTCTTTGGCCTTTCGAAGCGTGATCATCAGGTGCCTCGCGATGGCGCTTCGACGTGCTTGGCTATCATACACAAAATGGGCTGCATCTTGCGTGCCGGTCTATCGCAGGTTGTCAGGGTCGCGTCACAAGGCCCCTGCTCAGCGTCGAGTCGACCAGAATGGTGGCACCTCCATCGAAATCGAGTCTCGCAACGCGACTCAGCTTAGATGGCAGAATGGGCGCGAGACGGAAGCACGCCATCAGTGGCGAGCGCCTGAAGCTCCATGCCCGTAAGCGTCTCCTTTTCGAGTAGCAGTCTGGCCCCTTGGCGCAATAGATCTGTCTTGACGCGCAGAGTCTCGGTGACCCGGGTGTGTTGCTCGTCGAGGATGCGCCGCACCTCGGAGTCGATTTCGCGCGCGGTCTCGGCGCCGTACTCGCCGGAAGACGACGAGCCGGGGCCCTCAAGATCCATCGGGCGCCGGTCGCGCTCGAAGCTGATCTGCCCGAGTTTGTCGCTCATGCCGTACGCCTTGACCATGCTTCGGGCAATGTCGGTGGCCTTGAGGAGGTCATCGCGAGCGCCGGTCGAGGTCTCTCGATAGATGAGCTCTTCGGCGACTCGGCCGCCCAGGAACACCGCAATCTTGTTCTCGAGCTCGCTTCGGGTCATCAGGAAGCGATCCTCGGTCGGAAGCTGGAGCGTGTATCCGAGGGCGGCGATGCCTCGGGGAATGATCGAGATCTTCTGAATCGTATCGAAGCTTGGAATCGACATGGCCATGAGCGCGTGCCCTATCTCGTGATGGGCGACGCGGTCCTTTTCCATCGGGTTGAGGACTCGGTTCTTCTTCTCTAAGCCACCCACGATGCGCTCCACGGCCTCCTGAAGTTCAGGCAGTCCAACCATCTCCTTCTCGCGCCGAACGGTCAGCAACGCCGCTTCGTTGATGATGTTGGCCAAGTCGGCGCCGACGAATCCAACGGTCATGGCCGCGATGACTTCCAGGTCTGCGTCGGGGCCCAGCGTCACGCCGCGCGCGTGGACCTTGAGGATCTCCAATCGTCCGGCCTTGTAGGGCCGACCCACGACGACGTGGCGGTCGAACCGTCCCGCGCGCAAGAGGGCCGGGTCGAGGATTTCGGGGCGGTTTGTGGCGCCGATGAGAATCACGCCGTCGCGAGAATCGAAGCCATCCATCTCGACCAAGAGTTGATTCAGCGTCTGCTCCCGCTCTTCGTGGACGGCCGGTCCGATCCCGCGCGCCTTGCCGAGCGCATCCAGTTCATCGATGAAGATGATGCACGGGGCTTTGCTCTTGGCTTGGACAAACAAGTCGCGCACCCGGGATGCACCGACACCCACAAAGAGCTCAACGAACTCAGAGCCGCTGATCGAAAAGAACGGGACGCCCGCCTCGCCCGCAACGGCCTTGGCGAGCAGCGTCTTGCCCGTTCCCGGTGGGCCGATGAGAAGGACGCCCTTGGGGATGTGTCCTCCGATCCTGGTGAATTTTTCGGGTGCCTGCAGGAACTCGATGACCTCGACGAGCTCCTCCTTGACCTCCTCGACCCCCGCGACGTCATTGAAGCTGACCTCGATCTCCTTTTCCATGTAGATTCGGGCCTTGCTCCGGCCGATCGTCATGAACCCACTTTGGCGTTGACCCATGCGCTGTGATGCGAAGCGCAAGATCGCAAAGACGATGAGAATCGGCAGGATCCATGCGAACGCTTCTGCTAGGAACGTGCTCTCGGGGAGGCCGGTCACTTTCACGCCTTGCTTTTTCAGATCTCGAAACAGATCGTCGTCGTCGACCCGCAGCGTTTCGAATGCGCCGCTCTTTGCACCCTTTCGGGCGCGGGACGTCATCTGGCCGTGGATGAAGGTGCGAGAAACGGACACCGACTCCACCTCGCCAGCCAGGACCGCGGTCTTGAAGTCGCTGTAGGCAATGGTCGACGGATTCTGTCGGCTGGCGATGAGGCTTGGAATAAGGAAGAAGGCCCCGACGAGAGCCATCATGATCCAGGGTTTCGATGAAGCTTTCTTGATCAGTCTATTCAGATCCATAGCGGATCATCTCCGTCCTGCCACCGCGCTCACCTGGTGCTGCCCCCAGGCACTTTATGGAGACGACGGCCAGGACCATCGAATCGATGCCGAGCCTCGGTGACGCCGGCCCCGGCGGTTCCCGGTGCCGACGCCACCAAGCCCAGATTCGGCGATGCGGTGCTCAAGAGCATGCGTACGTCGTCGGTTAAGAGGGGAGAGGAGAACCGTTCGAAGGTCAGGCGCCGGCCGAGGCCTTGGCGGGCTTGAGCGAAGTTTATCGCTCGATCTTGGTCGCTCTCTCCCGCCGCCTCGCTGGACCTTGGGCTGATCACGACCCAATAACTCAACTCTGGGTCGAGTTGGCCCACCATGATCGCGGCCGAACCCGGCCTGGGTTCTCCGGGTCGGTAAGCACGATTGAACGTGTAGTGACCTGCTGGAGTCCGAAATCCCCACGCCGGCTGGGCCTGGTAGCCGGGCGGCAAAAATCGACGCTCGGGTCGCGCCGGTTCGACCTCGGCGCTCGCCGAATCACGAGCGGCGTCAGCGACTCGCCCGTCATCCAGCGCCCAACGATCCATGGCCTCGGTCCATCCCAATTCTCGTCTGTCCGCCATAACCACCTCCGAGGTTGCACGTTCGGGTCCATCTCGTTCCTGCTCCGATTCGACGCTCCGACCATCCGACCATCCGACCATCCGACCATCAAAACGATGGGAGGCTCTCTTATCGGCTGGAGAATGCCTCCGTACTCCGCCAGCAAGGCGTTGAATCGGGCGACATCGCCTTCTGCTTCATTGACCCGCTTGAGCCGGTAGCCGTCGGCCTCGCGAACGCGTTGGTCCTTTTCTCCTTCCGCCAGCGGGATGACCTTGTTGTAGTCGCGTCGAGCCTCGTTGATGAGCTTCTCCTTCTCCTGCTGAGCTTGGTTGACTTCGTTGAACGACGCCTGCACAGGCTCGGGCGGGTTGATGTTTTTCAGTTGGACCTGATCGATGCTGATCCCCATTGCATACTTGGTCGAAAGAGCCTGCATCTTGGTTAAGGCTTCCGACTCGATTTCCTGGCGGCCAATGGTGATGACCTCGTCGACGGTGCGATCGCCGACGACCTCCCGCATGACCGACTCCGAAACATAACGAAGTGTCTCGCTCGGTTCGCGGACTTCGAAGAGAAACTTGACGGGGTCGGAGATTCGGTACTGAACGACCCACTCGACCAGGGCCGCGTTCAAGTCACCCGTCACCATCTGGGTCTGCCGCTTCGCGTCCTGTGGTCGCGGGCTTTGGTGCTGATCGATAGCGCCGGGCGTGATGAAGCCGAATTCTTGCTTCAGTTGCCGTTTGACCGGGACGATGGTTGCCGCATCGATGCCCATGGGCAGCTTGAAGTGGAGCCCCGGCGGGACGTTCTCGAGATACTCTCCGAAACGCTGGACGACCGCGACCGAATCGCTCGGCACGGTGTACCAAGATGTCCACGCGCCGGTCGCTGCGAGGATGACGACGAGAACAAGCGCCCCCGCGTTCAGGCCGTTCGACGTGAGCTTCTGCCAGCGCGCCTTGGTCTCGCGGGTCAGCGCTCCGAAGTCGAAGTGGGCGCCTGAGTGATCTCTGCGCCCTCCGTTGCCTGTGCTTTGTTCCATTGGATTGCCTCACTGTGCCGACTGTCTGGATCGACCCGCCTACGCTCAGTAGGAGAGTGGATCGCGATGCTCAGTTTTCGATCGATACGTCAATGCGTCGATTCATTGCACGGCCTGCGGACGTGTCGTTGCTCGCGATCGGTGCGTTTTCGCCGCGGCCTTCAGATGTGATCTGATTCGACGGGATTTTGCCTACGGTCGTGAGAAACTTCGCGACGCTCGTGGCGCGGGCGCGGGAGAGTGCGAGGTTCGTTTCTTCGGCTCCGGTCGAATCCGAATGGCCGGAAACCGTGACTCGCCCTTTCGGAAATATGTTGAGCGACAGAATCACCTTGTTGAGCAAGGCGAAGTTGTTCGAATCAATCTCGGCCTTTCCAGGGCGAAACCCAAAACCCTTCAGACGGATGAGCACGTTGGGCCCTTGGCGGAAGACGTCGGCCTCGTCCGCCGAGAACATGACGCGCACATTCTCATAGCGGGCTTGACCTTCGCTCTCTCGCCGCGCCGCCGCATCGCGTTCCGTTGTCTCGCGAGACAGTCTGCCTTGGAGTTCGGTGACCTGTTGGGACGCCTGAAGCTTTGCCTGTTGGATCTGGGCTTGATTTCCGCTGCGAAGCGCCGCGAGTTGTTTCTCGTGACTCGCCAGGATTCCTTCCAATTCTAGGCGGCGTGCATTGGCCAGTTCTTCCAGCTTTGCATTGAGGCTCTGGATGCGCTCTTGGCCCAGTCGGTGGGCTTCGCGGAGGTCTTGGGTCGATTGAACGAGTGATGCGACGTCGTCTTTCAGCGTAGCCACCACCTCCGCATTCGAGCGATCGAAAGGAAGCGTTCCTGAAGTGAGAGGTTGGCGCACCTGCTGAAGCTGCGCTTGATACCAAAGGAGGATGTCTTCCGGAGCAAAGTCTTGCTGCTCGAACCATTTGCCTACGGCCGTGATTTCCGCAGCGCGCCGCGCAAACCAAATGGCTGACCTTGCATGGGCGTTGCTCTTGTCGAGATGGCTGCGATCTGCGTCCAGCACGGCCGTGGCCAATTGCAGCTTCTGCTTGGCCGCGATGAGCGTTTTGGGCGCGTAGTCGTTCGCGTGGACGCTCTCTGCCTTCTTGATCGCGTCGGCGGCGGCGGCCACCAGTCCCTTCTTGATCGCGCGGAGCTCCAAGGCCGCGTAGGTCTGAATGAGCGCGGGGCGCAGCGCCACGGCATGGTCAAATCGGTTCCGCTCGAGAAGTCGCGCGGCGTCGGCGAAGTCAGCGTCGGCCTTTGCGAAGTCCACCTCGAAGAGGCCGGACGCCCCTTGCTCATCGGCGCGATCACGCGTGGCCATGACCTCTTCCATGACGCGGCCGTTGGTGTCGACCGCCTGGCGCAACACGTCGAGCTCTTCGAGGCCAGCCTGGGTCGCTTGGTTGGCTTTGTCCTTTTCTGCGTTCTGGGCATAATGGACCGCGTCGTCCAAGAGAGCCTCGGTCTTTCGGTACTGCTCAGGGGCCAGGAGGGACGAGTTTCGTGCCTGGGCATCGAGCAGGCCGGCGTTGAGCTCGTGGGCACCATCGTACTGCCTAAAGACGTCGTCTCGCGTGAGAGAGCTTGTCGAGGCACACCCGGCACCTATGGCGGCGATCAGGACCGCGGCGAACGCGGTTCTGCTGTTTCCTTGTTTGTGAGTTGTCGTTGTCATCTCTTTGTTGCTCCTCGACGGAGGGCTCTCTCGGAGCCGCCCGGACGTGATGCGGCGTGCAAGGACGGAACCCGGGAATTCAGTGCGCAGGCCGCAGCTCATGCCGCAGGCTCATGCCGCAGGCTCATGCCGCAGGCTCATGCCGCAGCTCATGCCGCCTGCTCGGGTCTGGCTCTCGCGGGCCGTGGTGGGTTCGAACGCGCCTTGAGCCGGTCTCGGAGGTCTTCGAGTGCCTTCGATGCGGCTTCTCTTCCGCCGAGGCCGAAGGCTAATGCGGCGGCAATCGCGACGGCACCAAAAGTGATCCCGAACGCGAGCTCGATGATCGCGTCCGCTATGCCCATCTGTCGCAAAGCCATGGCGCCAGCGAGAATCAGGACCGCGCTGCGCGTCATGGTGGACAGCGATGCACCATTTGCGAGGCCGCTCTGTTTGACGGCGCGCGCGCCCAAGTTCGCGAGAAACACGCCGACGCCGAAGATGGCGAGACCGAGCAAGAGGTGCCCGCCCAGAAACACGAACTCGCTGCCGAAGTCCGCCACGTCGTCGAACCCGATCATTTGAGCGGCTTCGATGAAGGCGAACAGAAGGACGGACACGAGCACAAGGCCGCCCACGAGGCCCGACGGAGTCCGCTTTCCGAGGCGGACCTTTGCAAGGCCGATTCGGGCGAGGATGTCGTCGAACCCCGCGCCTTGAAGCAATTGGGTGACCACGCCGGACAGAAGGCGCGCGGCGAAGTACGCGAGGGCGATCAATAGGGTGGCACCGAAGAGCGCAGGCAGCGCGGAAAGGAAGCTCAGGAGGACCAGGCTTGCGGGCGCAGTGATGGCCTCGAGCTGCAGAGCATTTAGGGTCGCGACAGACACCGGGACTCATCGAGTCAAAGAAGCTCTTGATGTCGAGCTCGATAACTACGCCACCACCCATCTTCGTCAGGACGTCCCTCAGTCGTTCGAGCGCCTGATGCGCCGACCGGTCTGGTCGGAAACCATACGAGCAATCCAAAAAGTCCTGCTCGTAAACGGCCTCCAAGACCATCACCACCCGCGCGCTGGAGGATCTTGTCTTCCAACGTCGGGATGCCGATCGGGCGCAGCTTCGTCCCGTCGCCCTTGGGGATGTACACGCGCCGGACGGGAGGTGCTCGGTACGTCCCCGACTTGAAGCGGTCAAGCAGCGATTGGAGGTTCGACTCCAGGCTCGCCGCGTATCCCGCCGCCGTCTGACCGTCCACGCCGACCGCGCCGTCCTTGCGCGTCCTCCGATACGCTTCGCGCAGGAGGTCCACATCGATGAGGTGGGCGAGCGTCGTCATCACCATCTGCGGCGCTTGCCTCGCCAGTTTCGCTGTCCGCTCGAGTTTCGTTGTGACGCTGATTGGACTCGATGTTCCTGGCATCTTTCCTCCGAGCGGTCCCGTGACCCGGCGCCTCTTTCCCTCAGCCGGGTCCCCTGGGGAGAGTTCCCCGGCTTCCTCGGTACAGTGAGGCGCTCCGACTCCCGACCATCCCTCCCGCCGCGCTTCGTTTCCTTCGCTTGGCGGTACCTGCGTTGTGCTCGTCATTTGCTCCCGCGGGCCCGAGCACTGGCGCCCCGCGAGCCTGGACCCCTTGTTCCGACGGTCCGAGCCGGGTCGAAGCAGGAGACGGTCGGGCCTCCCAGGTTCCTGGGGATCCCATTTCCATGCGTATGCCGTGCTCTCAGACCCCGGCGGGACCTCGGCGCCTCGCCCAAACGGCGCTCCGGTGTCGCCGCCGTGCCAAACAACGCCGACGGCTCCCGCGACCCATAGATTTCGAGGCTCAATCACACAGCCTTCGCACTCCCTGTGTACGCTTCGCAGCCGAGGTCGCCCTCCGGCCACGCAACAACTCGGTTCCGGTGGGTGGCTAGCCCTTGCCGGGCGGGGCTCCTCCCCGCTGGGGTCCGACGAGAAGTTTCAGCCTGTCATCTGCATCCCCTTCTCCCAGGCTTCGCCTGGCGCACTGATTGCCCTATCGGCCGCCATGCTTTGCGGGTCTTCGGAGACTAAAGTGAACGCGACCGAAGGCGTGCTTTGAGATCAGGCACCCGAAAAAAAGAAGAGCAAGATGCGTTCGGGTCGCCGCGCCTCGCCGCATCACGCGCGAGCGGTCCCGGCACCCCAACCCCAGTACCGAGCAGCGCCTTCGCCTCACCGAGCAGCCACGAGTTTCGTGGTCTGCTTATGTGCTTGCGCCGCGACGATGCGCCGGGCGATGTCGTCGAAGCGTTCGCTCTCACCGACGGTGATCGTCGACTGCGCATCGGCCTCCGGGTCGAGCTGGACAAAGGCCCCGCTCGTTCCCGTAAACTCGATGCGCCCGAGCCGCGGGCGATCGACGTGGCCAGTCTTCACGAACGCGAACTGGCCATTCTCATAGCCGGAGGGGCGAGCACCCTCGATGACGGACATGAGGCGCGCGCCAGTGACCTCTCGATCCACGAGAAGGACCAGCTCGCCAGTGAACGGCTGATCTGGGTGCATCATCTCGCGGACCTTACGCATCTCCTCGAGCTTTTCGCCGAGCGTCTGAAGACTGACGTTCATCCCCTCGATCTCAAGCTGCTCGTTGGAGACGGTCACCATCGGCGCTCGCAGGAGTCCGTCGTTGCCCGTGACTTCAGGTGAGGACACATACGACGCGGGGACGATCTGCCCGACCGCGCTGAACGGGAGGGCGGGCATGGTGTTCTCTTGATAGGTCGACCAAACCTCGGCCGTTAGGCCGAGGGAGACGAGCAACGCTCCGGAGAAGAAGCCATACGCGGAGACGCCTCTGCGTCTCTGCTGGACGGGCGCGACAGGCGCCACACTGAGCAGCACGGAGACCACAAGAAAGAGGAGCACGCCAGCAAGAGTGATCGTGTGTGCCCTGGCCACCAACGCTACGGCGGCTTCCTCGATGCCCAGGCGCAAGAGATCCGCCTGGTCGTTCGGAGCCGCTGATGCGATGGCACCCAACGCTCCGATCAGGCCGATGCTATACGCCGCACCAGCGAGCATCAGTGCGCAGAGAACGCCCCCGGCGGCGATCGGCCCGAGGATGGCCACCCAGCGAAGGAGCGCACGCTCCCCTCTGAAGCGCGCGAACAGAACGAGTCCGAGGGCGACCCCTCCCAGAGATGCCAATCCCACCAGGCCAAGGCAGAGGAAGCCCGACGTGTTGGCGTGACGTATCATGCCAAGGGCAAGTTTCTGAATCCATTCGTTCGCATCGGTCGCGATGATCGAGGTCTGGACACTGGCGAAAGCGATGCGCCAGGAATAGAGGGCGGTCGCGAGCGGCAACACAACGCCTCCAACGGCCATGAACTCGGGCACGAGGGTCCAGCGACCTGCGTCGTCGCCGAGCATGCGCCTTCGAAGCGCCAAACCCAGCACACCCAAATGAAGCACGACGCCGAAGCTACAGACGACGAGCAGGAACGATACACCTGGTTCTGACAATACATGGCTCATTGCGGGCCTCCGAGCGCGAGAAGACCGGACATGACCTCGAAGAAACGGATGTGGTGATAGACGCTGAAACCGATCGAAGCGACCAGCGACGCAGCACCGACGGTCACGAGGAGCCTCTGGAAGCGATTCATTCTGTCTGCCTAGACGAGCCGCGAGCAGAGGTCAAAGAGGAGACTCCGAAAGAGGCTTCGAACCTGATCGCGGTAGCGACCGCCCTTGTGGGCGGCCCCCCGCACAGATCCCAGCGTGCGCTGCTAACGCACTGGGCTCCTACCTCGGGTACGGTCGTCGAATCGGTTGTCAGGCCATGGGTGCTTGTTGCGGGCTGGCGGGAGCCATCGTTTGGCGATGCGGTTCATCCGCGCCCAATTAAGGCGACTGCGCTGGCTGCGACGCCGCAGCGCCCGGTACCAGTGTCTCGTTGCCTGGGTGCGGAAGGCCCCCACCGCATAGATGTTGCCGGGCACGGCGTAGTACGCGAGGTGCCCACGCACCACGCTTCCCAGCCAGCGCCCCTGCTCCGGGATGGATCGATGCCGACGTCGCATCAGTTCGGCTTTCACCTCACGCAGCTTCGTCCGCATCCGCCTCGAGATCGTCTTTCGTACGCAGTGCATCAACGGGCACCTGACGGCGGTCTCCGCGGCGCGTATGGCGCGTTCCAGGAGGAACCACCGATATGCCGAGAAAGAATGGCTCGCGGCCCGCCCGGGCTCGCGGAGTAGAGTTGGAGATCGACCCGCGGCCCGCGGCGTTGATCGCGTTGACGGAGCGCTTCGCGCAATTCCGCGCAGAGAGTGAGCGAGGTACCCGCGTGCCGGCCGAGCTGAGAGCCGCGGCGTTGGCGGCGCTGCGCCAGGGCGCGGCGCAGGGCGCGCTGCAGCGGGACTGCCAGATCTCCCGGAGTCAGCTCGACGCGTGGAGGCGCGCGGCCGCCGCGCCGAGCACGAGATCGCGGCGTGCCACGGGAGAGGACGCGCGCATCTTCGCGGTCGTCGATGAGGCTCTGCCGGTCGATGAGCGAGCCGCCGCCGCGGAGCCACCGCTCGAGCTGCGCGTGGGCCCGTGGTCCGTGACCGTGCGCCTCGCCGGCGGCGAGCCTGGGCAAGGAGGCCGCTGATGCTGCCGGTGACCGTCAGGCGCGTCCTGCTCGCCGAGCACCGCGTCGACTTCCGAAAGGGCTTCAACGGGCTGCTCGCGGAGGCCTACGGCTTGGGCGCGCAGCCCTACGACGGTGAATGCGTCGCCTTCGTGAAGAAGGATCGCACCCAGCTGCGCGCCCTCGTCGGCGACAACTATTGGACTCTACTTGATAAGCCGACGCTTCGAGGGCGGGCGACTGCGCGCGCTGCTCGAGTTTGCCGATCGACCCGGCAGCAAGACCGTGTCGACCGGCGAGCTGTCGCTGCTACTGGAGGGGTCGGACTTCACCGTGCACACGCGCGCCAAGAGCTGGCGCGGCGCGACGCAGGGCCGACAAGGACGCGGCGCTTCATTTGGCGCTTGACCCCAGATCCTGACCCTGATCTTACCCTCTCGTTGCGACTACGCGCGACACCTCAGCTCGGTGATCACGAGCGCCGAGAGATCGCCGCTTGGATCCAAACCAACAGCGCGCAGCTCCCACCCACGGTTCAGGACTTTCTCGCGCTTCATCTCTCGTACCTCGCGACCGAAGGTAACCTGCAAAAGAGCCTCGACGCCGCACTCCGCGAGCTTCGACGCGCGCTGCGCATCACGCCCTCGAGCGAGAGGCGTCGACGCAGCGGCTCTCCTGCCGCCGGGAGTCCTCCGTCTGCGCAGCTCGTCGCAGAGAGCCCGCAGGCGCGGCTCGAGCATATGATCGCCCGGGCCGACGAACTGGCGGATTGGCACCGCGTCCTGCGCAAGCGACACAACGACCGCGGCAAAGAGCTGAAGAAGGAGCTGGCCAAGATGTCGACCGATAAGCGCGAAGGCGGCACCAAGCAACCCGCACCCGTGATCCCGCGGCTCGAGGATTTCGAGCCCACCGACGAGGATCGCGCAGAGGGCGCGCGTGCCGGCAAGACCTTCACCGAGCACCTGCAGAGAGGCAACGGTCCGGACCCGGCGATGAGGTCGGTGAACGAGGCCCTGATGCCAGGAGGCGCGGTGCTTGAGACAACGGAGCACGAGCCACTCCCCGCGGAGGTCCCGCCAGAGCTCGCCGAGGCGCGCGTGCTCAAGACGATGCACGAGCCGCGCGTGCGCTATGACTTCGCGGTTTCCGTCACGCGCATCGAGCTCGACGTCGAGAAGAAGGTCATCGTGGACGACCACGGCGAGCGTCACGTCATCACCGCGTCGACGCGCGACTTCGGCCCTGCTCGCTACGGCGTGACGTGGGATGCGCTCGCAACGCTGACGATCCTCGTCGGACAGTTCGCGATGCCGTTTCATCGCCTCGGAGTGATGTTCTCGACCGACACTAAGCGCTTCACCGCAGGCGCGCTCAGTCGGATGCTCCGCTACGTGGCGACGCGCTTCGCGCCGATCTATCTCGAGCTGGTGAAGCAGCTCGCCAACGCCGAGGTCCTGGCCGGCGACGACACCTCCTGCCGCGTGCTCGAGGTGACCAACTATCGAGCGCAGATGGCGCTGGCCGAGGCGCCCAAGGATCCGCCGCCTTGGGCCGACTATGCCACGCCCAAGGCGGCCCAAGAGAGTATCCGGCGGTGCGAAGAGGCCAAGCGCGCGCGCATCCAGCGGAGAGAGAACGGCGATCGCGCAGCGACACGAACAACCGAAGAAGTGCCTACCCTCGGAGCGGTCATCGGACGCGAGCTCGGCTTCGAGTCACCGCGACGAAGCGGTGATGGACCCAAGGAGGCGATGCACACGACGGTGATCTCCGGCCGCAGCGCGCCCGAGGATCCCACCAGCTTGATCGTATTCTATCGAAGTCACCTGGGGAGCTGCGGCGATCTATTCGAGCGCTTCATGAGAATTCGAGACCCCTCGCGCCGAAGCGTGATCTTGCAAGGCGACTTGAGCACCACGAACTTGGTCACCACAGCCGAGCTGCTCGAACGGTTCAAGGTGCTGCAGATCGCGTGCGCCGCGCACGCTCGTCGGCCGTTCGCCTTGCACGAGGACGAAGATCCCGTGAACTGCGAGTTCATGCTGCACCTGTTTCTGGATCTCGCGATGCACGAGGAGCAATTGGACGTCTTCGGCCGCAACCGAGACAACGTGCTGGCGGTCCGCGGCGGTGAGAGCCGCGAGCTGTGGGACGAGATCCTCGAGCTCGCAAAGTCGATGACCGAGCGCTGGTCCAAGGCGACCACGCTCGGCACCGCGGCGCGATACATCATCAACCACTTCGACGCGCTCACCGCGTATCTGGATGACCCGCGGCTCGAGCCGACGAACAACCTTCGCGAGCGGATGCTCCGTATGGAGAAGCTCATCGAGGGCAGCTCGATGTTCCGCAAGAGCCTCGAGGGCCGCTTCGCGCTCGACGTTGTGCGCTCGATCTTGCAGACGGCTGTCGCCGCGAATGCGCCCGTGCATGAGTATCTCGTGTCGGTGCTGCGCGCGAAGGACGAAGACATCGCGGCAGATCCTGCGCGCTTCACGCCGCGCGCGTGGCTGACCGAGACGCTGAACCGTCAAATCGCGGCGATCGCCACGCGGTAGACGCGAACGCGTTGCTTTTCTCGCCAGCGAACGCCGCGGCCGCGCGTGCGCCCCGGCGCATCACGTCCCCTTTGACGGACGACCAACCGCCGAGGCGCCCAACGCCAACAACGGCAACGGCACCGGTCGGCGTCGCTCATACGATCTCGTGAACGCCAAGGAGCCACCGAGGAATTTTGGGCCGGCCGTCGCGAATAGCTCAGCCATATCGCGCCGATGTCACTCCCGAGTCGGCGCCCCCTCGACCACGAGACCCGGCCTCGGCGTGGGGGCCCGTCCATGCACTGGGTACTTTCCGTCGCTCTTCGACGGGACACCGAATGCGCTTCTCGAAGCGATGGCGGCCGGTCGACCGATCTTGTCGACGGATGCGGGCGGGCAGGCCGATCTCATTGAGCACGGCGTGACGGGAGCCTTGCTATCGACCGAGCGTCTCGATGTTCTGCCGGACGCGATCGAAGAGATGCTCGATCTCGATCCCCGCGAGCGTGCCCAGATGGGTGAGCGCGCTCGTGCCTTCGTTGCGACGAATCATCGTCTCGATGATGAACGGTGTGCGTATCAGGCGCTCTACGCGCGGCTCGCCAGCGGCGCATCGGTGGCTGAGTAGGCTCAGTAGGCGGAGGCTACATTTCAGTTTGGCGCCAAGACGAACTCGACATCATCGACGACGAGCGTGTTGTTTGCATCCGTCACGATAGCCATGCCGTAGGACCAGCCGGTTGTCGTTGCAAGCTCTCTGGTGATCTCCGTGTAGCCGGATCCGACATAGACGACCAAAGAAGTCGTGGTGTACTGCTGCCCATATGAGTTCCGCCGGAAGATGTTGACATAAGCCTTTGCGGTCGCGCTGCTCGGCAATCCGCTCTTGATGAAGGCACGGGCCTTCACCACGCCGGGGCCGTGGGCCAAAGTGTCGGTTTCCACGGTCCGCGAGGTGTAGGTTCCACGCAGGATTGCACAACCACCCGCCGTTCGGCAGCCCGACGTGGTTCGAGTGAAGATGCCCTCGCTTTGATGCCAATCGCTCAGGCCAACGGCGAAGCTTGGATCGCTGATCAGGTTTAGATCTTCGTCAAAGTATCCGTCGCAATCATTGTCGAGCCCATCGACGACTTCGCTTGCGCCCGAGAAGACGCTTGCTTGGGTGTCGTCGCAGTCGCTGGCGTTGCTTACCCAACCGGTCGGCGCCTCACAAACCACGCTCGAAACACTGGGGCTGCCCGCCCCATCGCCATCGCTGTCTTCGTACCAGGTTGGCGAAGCGCAGTCGACTGCGCACGAGCCGCATGACTCCGACACGGCACAGATGCCATCCCCGCAGAGCGCGCAGTCCGCACCCATGGCCGACTCACTGAAGTCACAGTATCCGTCGTTGTCTTGAATGAAGGCCGTCATCTGAACAGGCGTTGGACGCCCATAGGTGACCTCGCCCGTTCCGAGCTGACCAAAGACGTCTTGGCCCCATCCCCAAACAGTTCCGTCGGCGCGCTGCGCAAAGCTGCTCATGCCGTTCGCATGAATCGCAACAACCTGGTCCATCACGAGCAGTCCCAGATATGTTCCTCCAAGCGCACCTGCGCCAACGCAGGTGCGCGCAAGTTGGCAGTTGTCGTTACGGCCCCAGCAGTAAACCTGTCCTTGGTCGTTTAAGGCACACGTGTGCTCGGTTCCGCTTGAGATCTGGACAACAGGCCGCACACCGGAGAAGTCGCTGGGGAATATTTCATAGCTGCTTGTGGGGTGGCCAAGCGCCGAACGGTTATCACCCCAGCAATACGCCTTTCCCGCCGAAGTGATCGTACACCCGTGCTTTCCGCCCGCGGTGATCGCGACCAGACCCGGAATCGTGATCGTCTTCTTTGGAGACAAGCTGTCTTGACCGCCGCCATCCGCGAGCTGTCCGGCGTCGTCTCGTCCCCAACACCATACGGTGCCATCCAGCTTCAGGGCACAAGAGAAGTCCGGACCCAGCGCGACCTGCACAGCGCTGTCTGTGGCGTAGACCGGCGTCGAGGCGGATACGAGCGTTCCGTTGCCGAGCTGACCATGGTCGTTCTTGCCCCAGCACCACACCGAACCGTCCATCTTGACAGCACACATGTGGTCGCCGCCCGCCGCTACGCTCGCCACTTTGTCTTCGAGACTCGAAACGAGCTCCGGCGTATTTCGCATCGACGAGGCTGAGCCATTGCCGAGTTGGCCATAGCTGTTGTCGCCCCAGCACCAGAGCTGACCGCCACGCGTTTGGGCACAGGATGCATTCGTTCCGGTGATGATGTTGACCGGGCGATTCATTTCGTCGCTCGGGCTTGGGAGTCCCATGACTTGGCGGGCATCGAGTTCATACGTCGATGCGGTTTGACCGGTTTGCTCTCGGTCGTTCTTGCCCCAGCACCACACCGAACCGTCGTGTCGACGTGCGCATGAGTGGTCGAGGCCGCTCGAGATCTCTTTCACGGTCATTAGATATGTATTGAGAACCACCGTCTCATCATCCG
Organism: Deltaproteobacteria bacterium; assembly: GCA_016713425.1. Lineage (GTDB taxonomy): Bacteria > Myxococcota > Kuafuiibacteriia > Kuafuiibacteriales > Kuafuiibacteriaceae > JADJPE01. Next base: position 2,664,182 of record JADJPE010000005.1, read on the forward strand.
GCCCACAGCTCGTGAAGTTGCCTTCGGCGTCGACCGAATCACAGCCACCTTCCGATGCTGTATAGCAGGAAGGAATCGGATCCGGCGTGAACCCGCAGCTCCCATCGGTGCACAAACGCCCCGCGGGACCGCCACCTTCGGCTTTGCAGGCGTGGATGCTCGGATTGGCGCCGAAGACATTCCCCCAGAACGCGCCCTCATGGCTTTTGAATTGTGCCTTCTCGAGGGCTGTCGTCGCGAGCCCGGCGTAAGCTGGGTTGCGAAGCGAGATGCGAACGGTTGTTCCGTGCGCGTTCGTCCGGGCGGCGAGGCAGGCCGAGACCGCTTTTTGCCCGACGACGTTGATGGCGCCGGTCTTCCACGTGGGCGCCAAGCCAAGCGCACCACTGAACGTGATCGGACCGGACGGAAACGTGATGTTGACCGAGTCGCCGGCGTTGAGCGCGCACTCAACCGTGTACTTCATGAGCTTCTGGAGATTCGCCGTCTGCTGTTCGTTGAGCGCGAGGCCGGGATAGAGGGCGTTGTTGCTGTCGACGGCACGATAGTGCTCCATGCACCAGCGAAGCTCCTCGCTGTCGTCGATGCCGTTCGGATTGTCGACGAGCGCGCTCGTCTTCCAGGTCGGGGCGAGGCCATGGCGTCCCGGATAGATATGAGCCTGACCGCGAGAGTCGTAGACGGTGACCGAGTTGCCGCTGGGCAAGGCGCACCACATCAAGTGCGCCATCATCGACTCGAAGGCTTTTTCCTGATCGGCGCTTAGATTCTGCAGTTGACCCGACGCATCGGCGACTCGAATCGCCTTCGCGGGATTCGCGCCATTCACGTAGAGTCCATTAACCGGGAGTCCATTGAGTGGAAGACCATTAACATAGAGTCCGTTGACGTAGAGGCCGTTCACCGGGAGCCCATTGACGGGCAGGCCGTTGACATAGAGACCATTCACGTAGAGTCCGTTGAGCCCAAGGCCGTTCACGGGCAGACCGTTTACATACAGACCGTTCAGCGGGAGGCCATTCACGTAGAGTCCATTCAATGGAAGTCCGTTCACCGGGAGCCCATTGACCGGGAGGCCGTTGACGTAGAGCCCATTGAGTGGAAGTCCATTGACTGGGAGGCCGTTGGGGCCGATGCCGTTGACGTAAAGTCCGTTTACGTAGAGTCCATTGAGTGGAAGTCCATTTAATGGAAGACCGTTTACGTAGAGCCCATTCGATGAGAGCGAGTTGAACGACAGGCCATTCACGTACAAGCCGTTGCCGTAGAGCCCGTTCATCTTGAGTGAGTTATCGATTGTCAGCGCGCTTTTGTTGGTCGAGCGCGTCGTGTCGACGGTCGCGGCGGGTAGCGATGTGGGGCTCTCATTGTCGAAGCTCGATGTCCCGGCGACTGTGCTTTCATCCGCACGCGACGCATCCGGCGTGCATGCAGCCGTGGCAAGCAACATCGCTCCGGCCAACAAAACTCCGAGCCGCAACATTTGTCTCCGCCACCATCTGGGCGAAGAACCCAAGGCTCTCTCTGCCGATGCCTCGGCGTGTGCTGAACATCCTGGCCGATCTGACGGTGACGGCTCTTCGAAGTAGCGCTGCATGGTGGTGTTCTCCTCGCGTTCGGTGCCCACGAGAACCATAGCAAATCGAATATGTGAGTCTGCAATATCGCAAACGATGTCTAATGATGCATCTTTGCGCTACAATGGGCGCTGATCCCCTGAATCTCACATCGCGCGCATTGTCGACCGAAGTAGGACTGGCTGCACGACCCGCCGTCGCCGCATTTCGCCCGATCCAGAGTACTAACGACGTTGGAGCCGGCGCGCTTCTGCTGCTGAATGATGACGGTCGGTACTTGGCGGCACCGGCGCTCACGACGGACGTGAGCGTCCGCGTTCTCGGCATTGTTGCGCACACCGAGGTCGTTCAGCGCTTCAAGAACGACGATTCGAGGGTTAGCGAGGGACGATACGTATTCCCGTTGCCTGAGGGGTCCGATAGGGCAATCAATCGGCTTCGACTCACCATGCTTCGTCGACACCATGCCCGGAGCCGTCGGAGAACCGACGCAGGTGTGCGACGAGTCACATGTTGCGCGCAGTCTGGCCGGTTTGGAACGGCACAAGACGGGACTGCCGTTGAGTTCCGTAGCCTGCGCGCAGCGTTCAGACGTGCCTCTCCCGCAGCGGACGAGCCGTACGACCGCGCGGACAAGAAGCGCCGAGCCCCGAAGCTTGGGACCTTGGGTTGGTTTGTGGAGTCGGTCAGAGATCGAGGGCGAGCTGAGGGGGATCTCGAGCGCATCGCGGCCGGCGCATCCGACCGAGAGTCTGCGCGACGTGACTCGATTCAGTCACCGCACCGATCGGCCTAAGTGGGCCGCCACAGCTCAAGCAGCGCTCTCCATCCATCGAATAGACGCGGGCCAACAGTTTGGCCCACGACATGCGACGTTTCTGAACCCGAGGCCTCATGTTCTCGATCGGGAAGGCGAGCTGAAGAACCGGTGCGGGCCTTGGGACAATCGCGCGCCGCACTTTCGAGGCCGAGGCCAGAACTCCCGCATAGCGAACCTGATGCTGCGCCGGGGAGGAACGAGCCACGCGAGGCGCCTCAGAAACTGAACCGGTGATAGAACGATCGCACCCTGGCCGTTCTTCGCTGGACGACGAAGCGTCAGCCGAACTCGGCCATCATCGGTCATGCGAAGTTGACCTTCGGCGAAAGGCGGACGGGCCGCATATAGGCAGAGCCTTTCTCGTCCTCGTCGATCGCCTTGGGCAACACGAACCTGAGCATGAACACTGAATCCACCACACTCGATCGCCGTGGACTTGACGTCCACGATGCGACTTGGCGACAGCATCGATGGCTCCGCGAGGCCCCGCACATACCAGCGCTCCACGGGTGTCAGCGATGCTTCCTCAAGAGCGTCCGACTCGCTTCGGAGATATCCGCTCTTCGCGAGAAATTTCTCCATCTTCTTGAAGACCCTTTGGGCCAACGAAAGAAGGTCTCGATTCGTTGGGGCTGGGCATTCGACGAAACGGGGACCCTCTTCTTCGTTCGCAAAGACTCCGTCGAGAACGAGCACATGAAGATGGGGTGAGATGTTCAGGGTCTTCGTGAATGTTTGGGCGCCTCACCCCCGAACACGTGGCTTCGCTGTTTTCCTCTTGGGTGGAAGGGCTCCCGAAGTTGGTCTTCTGGACGCGCCTTCTGACGGCGTGGAGAGGTTCCCGCGAACTCTTTGCGACCGGAGAGTATCGACCCGTCGAGATCCGCGGTCCCGCCGCGGAACATTTCGTGGCGTTCATTCGACGCCAGGCGGAAGACGTGGCCCTCGTCTGTGTCGGTCGGCATTTCTCTCTACTCGCGCCTTCACCGGGCGTCCTGCCAGGCCTCGAGCGGTTGGCCGACACCGTGCTCCTCACCGACGCGCTCGTCGGACGCCTCTGGATCGAGGCCCTTTCCGGCCGAACGCTCGATGCTCGCATGGGCCGGGAATGTTTACCGTCGCTGATGAATGTGTTGGGTGACATGCCTTGGGCCGTCTGGGTGACGTCCCCTTCCCAGAGCTGAATCAGGAACGCGCGTGCTAAGCCGCAGGCGAAGGTCGAGTCACAAGGCGAACTTGCTTCGCCGTTAGGTGATCGGTATCGAGCAAGGGCCGTTCAAGGCCCGCGCAGAGAGCCGAAGGCGAACGTAGGTCACAAGGCGAACTTGCTTCGCCGTTAGGTGATCGGTATCAGCACTGCTCACTGGTCTGGCGTAGTCCCGCTTCCTGTCCGTGGCGAATTCCAATTCTGGCGCAGAATCAATCGCTTTGACAACGGTCGGTGAACCGTTGTGAACGCCTCACGACCCGAGGAACATCCGCACGAATGGCGGTGGTCCTCAGCTTTGTCACGATGCTTCTGACGGCGACCATTCGGGTGCTGGGCACGGGCGGAGCCAAAGGCCTCGCCGCCGAGAATGCCCTCCTCAGGCACCAGCTTCTCGTCCTCCGTCGAGCGAGACGTCGCGCGCCGAGTCTCCGGCCGATCGACCGTCTGATCCTCGGCCTTGGCAGTCTGCTTGTGAGCCCGAAGCGGATCTCGAAGGTGGCCGTTGTCGTCCGGCCCTCCACGCTGCTCGGTTTTCATCGTGGGCTCGTTCGGCGGAAGTACCACGCCTTGTTCTCACCAGGTCCGAAATCGAAGCCGGGCCCGAAAGGTCCATCGACGGAGCTCGTTCGCGCCATCGTGGCGATCAAGGAAAGGAACCCTCGCTTCGGCAGCCCACGGATCGCTTCGATCGTCTGCAAGACGTTCGGCGTGGACATCGACAAGGACGTTGTTCGACGCGTGCTGGCCCAGCACTACCGGCCGAAGACCGGCGGGTCTGGGCCCTCGTGGCTCACGTTCCTGGGCCATGCGAAGGACAGCCTCTGGAGCGTCGACCTCTTCCGCTGTGAGTCCATTGCGCTCACGACGCACTGGGTCATGGTTGTCTTGGATCAGTTCACTCGGCGCATCATCGGCTTTGGAATACAGCCTGGCCCGGTCGATGGTCCTCGTCTCTGCCAGATGTTCAATGATGCCATCTCGGGCTCAGGAACCCCCGAACGTCTAAGCACGGACCACGACCCCTTGTTCAGGTCTCATCGCTGGACACCGAACCTCCGCGTCCTCGAGGTCGATGAAGTCAAGACGGTTCCCTACGTCCCGATCTCCCACCCGTTCGTGGAGCGGCTCATCGGCACGATTCGTCGAGAACTCCTCGACCAGACATTGTTCTGGAACGCTGTCGATCTCGAGCGGAAGCTGACCTCCTTTCGCCACTACTACAATGCGCACCGCGTGCACTCTTCGCTCGGCGGAGACACACCGGCCGTGGTGGCTGGAGGGCCGTCGCCCGCACGAGCCGAGCTCGCCAGCTTCGGATGGCAGTCGCACTGTGGGGACCTCTTCAAGCTTCCGGTGGCCGCGTGAGCTGGAATTCGCCACGGACACGTTGCCCCCGGTTTTTCATGCTCTCCATCCAGCGCTCGACTGTGCGAGCGTGCGGGCGATTCGGCTACGTCAGGTGCCCGTCCAAGGCGACGTGCGCTCGGCGGCCGCCCAAGCCCTCGGCAACTTCGATGAGCCGCGCGTGAAGTCCGCGCTCGAGACGGCGCGAAGCGAAGAAAAGGACGAGTTCGTCCAAGTCTTCATCAAGATGGCGCTCAACCAACTCTCCGCCAAAACCGATTGAGACGTGTACCACAACCTCTGGCCGAGGCCTGCACGATCCCAGACCATCCAGCTCGAGGGTACTGAATGGGCTGCTTCAAGCTGCTGGTTTGGAAGCGGGCTCAGCCTCTTTACCGAGAGCGCTTGGATGGTCGCCGCGCTGCTTCAGGCCGACGCAAATGACTGCCCGGGGCGAAGTGTCCGACTTGCTCTGCCAGACCTGAATCGTGTCTTCGATCTGAACGTTGTCGCTTTCAGCGAAATACGCGACGAGGATCGCAATTCTCGACGATTCGGACGTCATATATTGAAGAGGCTGCCCGGTAGACTCCACGGCGATCGTTCCGACGGGTTTCAATTTTGCCTTCAGCTCGATGATGGTGTCTCTGTGGGCCGCGACCTTGGATACACAGAGAAAGTCGACAATGCCCGCCCCTTGCTTGGGTTGCTCAATGAGTTTGAAGAACTTCTTGAAGTCCTCGTGCATGCGGAGGTGGTCTGAAAAATCCTCTGCCAGCATCGCTTCGAGCTTCTTTTGAGCGGAGCTCGCCCGTTCATCAAGATCAATACCGTTGTACTTGGCATCGACGTAGTTCAGCACGTTCTTGAAGACCTGTCGCACGACCTCCAGGTCCGCCTGACAGGTTGCGGGCAGCTGCACGGCATTGAGCTCATCCGCCAAGCGCTTCGCTGTCGTGTCCTTGATGGGCTGAAGCCACTGGCGGGGCAACGTCGGGATCCATTCGTTGGGCAGCGAGGTCAACTTCGCCATCCCCGGGCCGTCGGCGACACGCCCCATCGCATCGTAATATTCTTTTAGGTCAGGCCTAGACTGCATTCTGTTCAGGGCCGCCGTGAACTCATCTGTGGCGATCTTTGAACGCGTCAGAGCCTCAGCTGTGAGCAACAAGCCGAAACGAGCCTGGAGAAGTACGGCCGTCGCTGCTGCAACATCCGCCTTTTTCTCCTCCGGGGCGAAGATCCAGTCGATCTGTTTGACTCCCTGGTAAGCGTTCGCTTGCTGCTCGACGTTGATAAAGTGTCCGATCTCCCCCAGGTGCCCGGGCTTAGCAGGGTCCTCAATCCACACTTCCGGATTCTCTTCGATGGGATGACGCGGAGCCCAGTCGAGAAAAACGTCATCCTTGGTCGAGGCACCAGCCGTCACTCGAATCTGTGACTCGAGGCTGCGTCGGGTCTCCTCCACGTTCATCGCGCCGGAGAAGATGGTCCACCGTTCTTCACCTCCGGGAGCCAACCGCTTCGCGAACGCCAATGCGCGACGAGGGAGTGCTCGTCGCTGCAGTCGACGCGCCCAGTCCACAATCTGCTCGCGTTCGGTAACTGAGCCCAATGAGAGGCGGCTCGCTCCGGCGGAATCCCAGACCTGTCCACTTGCGAGTTGAGACAAGACGGCATCGTCGCCGAACGGGTGCAACAAGAACTTCAGGATCTCCGCCCAAGACCACGACTCTTCACGCATCGAGGCAACAGTGGTTTCGAGGGCGCGGGTCAACATTACCTCCGCGGCGCGAACCTTCTGATGGCAGTAGATACGCTCGAACAAGTACGCTCGGGTCGCGACGAACATCTCAAGGGCAGAGACGGCGGAGGTGCTGATCGAGAACAAGTGGTACGCCTCGGGATGAGCGCCACCAAACTGAACGCTGAGGCCACCTTTGTTGTGTTTCTTCACTTCGATCGTTCGAAGAGACGATAGAATCCGCGCTACGTCGGACGCAGTCGGCACACCCGAATAGAAAGCATCCCGGGCGACATAGTCGATCTTGTCCGCGTCCAGATCTCCCGACACAATGCATTTGATAAAATGATAGCTGACCTTATCGTGAACGAGACTATGCGGTCGACCCAGCACCAGAGCGGCCGCCGTCATGAGGTCATTCGTGTGCGGCTTGCCATGGACACCGAGATTGCCGATGAACTTCTCCATCGCCGGCGACACAATGAACATTGTGGACAAGAGCTCTGCAGCCTTCGCCTTGATTCGCGACCGTCGTTGGTCGCTGGCGAGAGGGTCTGGAAAGAACTCTTCGAACACACCGGCGAGGCTCTTGAATTGAGGATCGAGAGCTGTAAGCGCGCGCTCACCGGCGTGGCTGAACGCAAAATGGCCCGCGTCATGGAGGAGCGCGGCCAGAATCACCACAAACCGGAAAGTCCACCTTTGGTTCTCCGGCATGCGACTCTGCTGGGCGAGCAGGTCGAACATCTTCAAAGCCGCATGCATCGCGCCGATGGAGTGCTCGAGCCGACTATGGTGCGCACCAGGATAGACGAGATGGGCGAGCCCTAGCTGCCGCACGTAGCGGAGCCGCTGCATCAGCGGCAGATCAAGCAGCGCAACTGCGACGGGATCAATTGTGATGACCCTCCAGATCGGGTCGTTCACGATCTTGGCTTGCGGCTTCAGAGGGTTCGCAGGAATCAGGGTGGGAGAGATCTCGTCGAATACGGCGGTGCACAGCTCCGGCGCTGCTTCTCTCAGCTTTTCTTGGAGATCACTGATGTTCATGAACCGACGGCAGATCCTGGGAGTCCTCGTAAAAACGACGAAAGACCTTCGTCAGCCACTCGGTCTCGTCGGGAAAGTCGATGGACCACTGATCCATCAAGTTCTGGGCCTGGATCTGATCCACCTTACCTCGCGCGCTCACGTTGGATGGGTTGTCCCTCGAAACGAGGCCGCTTGCCTGTGCGGCCGCCAGAATCGTCGAGTACTCTTTCACGACAGGACCGTCCAAACGGTACTCGACATGCAGGAGGCGCCTAACTGCCTCCGGGGCCTCGTTCTCTCCTTCAATCAATAGACCGACGATATCGCGCTTCGAAGGAAGCTCGGCTTGGCCCGTTGTGGCAATCCAGGCGACCGGGACCATGTGCCCTAGCGTCTCGGTTGTCAGCTTGCTCATACTCGATGTTCTTCCACTTTGAAGACCACAACAGACCAATGATCTGATTCTTTCCCCAGGTCAACAACGCCGGGTGGGCATCCGCATACAGATCCCGAGTGCGACGTGGGCGCCTCAGTTCGAAGCGCTCTGCAACGTCGGGACAACCAGGCCCGTCGAAAATGGCCCTGTCCCAACGAAGCTGCGACCAGGTAACTGACCGGTCCGCAGCGTCCGGGCCTTCCGATGGCGGCGATGTTCGAGATCGCGTACCGCGCGCGCATGCAGAAGCGAAATATCGAACCCCGCCGGACCGCCATGGAGTGGCGCAGCATCGTCGACCGCTGGCAGCGCAGTGGCCAGAGCGTGGAAGTCTTCGCCAAGAAGCACCGCCTCTCAAAGAAGTCGCTGACGTGGTGGCGATGGCGACTTCGAGCTGGCGCCACCTCGTCCACACGGTCGGGCGTGGATGAGCTCGCCTTCGTTCCGCTCACCACGTCGCTGTCTCCGTCGGAGGTCGCGCAGGCGGAGACTCGTTGGGTCCTCGAGACGGCAGCCGGCCTGCGGGTCGAGATGTCGGGTGGGACGGCGCTCGTGGTCGAGGGTCTCAGTGTCGCGCTCGAGCGCGTGCGCGGGAAGGGAGTGAGGGATGCAATTCCCGACTCAGATCTACGTTGCCACACAACCGGTCAACCTCCATCTCTCGTTCGATCGGCTCGCAGGTCTCGTGCGAGATGCGCTCGGCGGAGATCCACGCGCGGGCCACGCCTTCCTTTTCCACAACAAGCGCACGACGCATGTGAAGCTCCTCTGGCACGATGGAAGGTCGTATCGCATCCTCTACTGCCGCCTTGATCGCGGCCGCTTCCGGATCCCGATGTCGATCCCCGCTGGCGCCGTGCACGTCGAGGTTTCGTCGCGAGAGCTCGAGCTCATCCTCGAGGGCATCGACGACAAGCTGCTTCGTTTGGCGCGAAGAACTGTTCGCTGATGCAGGAAGATATTCAAGCAACACGAGATCGACGGTGCCGATGACATAGGCGTTCATGAGCGGCGTTCTGTGTGTCCGCTGCGTGCGCGCAGATGAAGAGAGACAGCGTCTCCACACCACCATTCTTCAACTGCGCGCCGAGACCGCGTCCCTCACCGCGCAGCTCAAGGAGATGGCGAAGGTCAACGAGCTTCAGACCGCTGACCTCGCTCGACTGAAGAAGGTGATCGACGGCCAGCGTCAGCCCAACCAACCCGAGCGCATCAACGAAGACTCGCTCCAGCTCGCCTTCGAGAGCGTCGTGAAAGGGCTCGAGAGTAGGCCGCTCGCAGAAGCTGCGGAGCTCGCGAAGGCTGCGGCGGACGCCCAACCGGCCGCCACGCCACCACCGAAGGGACCGCGCAAGGGGAACCGTCGTGAGCTCTGGAAGGCAGGGCTCCCTGTCATCGAAGAACGCATTGTGCCGGACGAGGTTCAGGCCTGCGGGGGTGCCGGCTGGCGTGAGCTCGAGCCCGAGGTCACAGAGCGCGTTGCATTTCGTCGATCGCGATTCGAGGTGATTCGTACGACTCGGACGAGGTGGGTGCGCGTGAGCGAGGACGAGGGCGCAACCAAAGGTCAGATCGTGGCAGCGCCGGTGCCGGACTGGGCGCTCCCCTCGATGATGGCTGACGCCAGCCTCATCGCCGAAGTGGTGATGAACAAGTACGGATTTGCTCTCCCGCTCCATCGCCAGGAGAGGATGTCCGGGCTCCGCGGATTCTCTCTCGCGCGTTCCACGCAATACGATTGGTGTGAGTACGGCGCGTTGAAGCTCGCGCCGATCGTGTCGGCCATGCATGCCGAGTCGATCTCCGACTCCTTCATGATCGCCACCGACGCCACGTCGGCACCCGTGCGCGTATCCGGAGGCACGATCAACTGGCACGTGTTCGTGTTCATCTCCGATGTGGGTCACATCTTCTTCCGCGCGGTGCGTCGCCACGATGGGGCGTCGATCGGCGCGCTGCTTCAGGGCTTCAGAGGACACCTGCTCTCGGACGCCTCCAGTATCTACAATGGACTGCATCTCGTCGGGATCCTCGAGCTCGCATGTTGGGCGCACGTACGTAGATACTTCTGGAAGGCGACGCTGACGGAGAGCACGTTGGCATACGAAGCGCTGTCGATTATCAGCACGCTCTTCAAGGTGGTCGCTGAGTCGAATCGCATCTCGAAGCTCAGCGAGCGTGACGCGTTCCGTGTTAAACATGCTACGCCAATCGTGGACACGTTCGACGCGTGGATGAAGCAAGCAAGAACGCGCGCCGAGCCACGCGGCCGGATCGAAACAGCGCTGAACTACGCGACCAACCTCCACGATGCGCGTCGAGCGTTCCTCGCAGATCCGCGCCTGAAGTTGCACAACAACGACTCGGAGCGCGAGCTGCGATCGTTGAAGAAAGGGCTCGACAACTGGATGCACTTTGAGACCAAGGCGGGGCTCGAGGTCTACACCGTGTACCGCTCGTTGATCGCATCCTGCGCGCTGCATCGACTCAATCCGTATGACTACCTCGAGGAGGTCCTTCGACTGGTTCGGCATTGGCCGGCCGATCGGTTCGTCGAGCTGGCTCCAAAGCACTGGCTCACAACGCGGGCCGGCCTCGACGAACGACTTCGCAGAGTCATCCATCCTCCCTGGCGGCGACCCGACCCGGGTCCCATCATCAACGCTGCATAGTTTCATTCATCGGGCATCGACGCGCGCAGCTCAGCGATGAGCCTGCGCGCTTCCTCGTGCCGCGCAGCAATAACCACATCGAGCATGGCCTGAATCACGGGATGGAGCGCGTCGTCGACGAACGCGTGTGTTGCCGTGATGGTCAGGGAGGCGCTGGCGCGGCTTCCTGTGGAGCCCGGCCCCGTAGCGTTCGCAGAGCTCGGCCACGACATGTTGGAGCTCCGGCTCTGGGATCGAGATCTGCGCTTCGATCAGTGGTGCCGACCGACTGCACCGCAGCCCGAACGCCCGAAGAGTGCGGACGGCTTCTGGCGTCGTGAGACCCGCCGCTTCGCGGTTGCTGATGCGCGCTGCGACCTCGATCTCGGCTTGGAGTATCTTGGACGGGATTTCGTTCGAGCCGGCCACCGAGCGAGGTTGCCGCGGAGCGCGTCCGACGTCGATGCTCCATGCGTGCCCCGAGCGTAGACCTGGCCATCGCGTCAGAGGTCAGGAAGGTGCCGCGCCCACGAAACCGGGGTCGCTGCCACGAACCGCGCTGGATGTCATGCGCCACGAGCGAACGTGGCGGACCGGTCAGTTACGCGACCAGAGGCAAAGTAAACGGTCTTACCCCAAGACGACCCCGGCCCAACCGGAGGCGTTCTCCTCGAACATCCGCTTCACGGCATCCGACGAACGACGTATGCGGGCGAGCTTCGGCAGCCTGAGCATCCGCCACGCGATGACCGCACCGTTCGCCGACTTCGACCTGCACGAGACCTGGAAGCTGACATCAGACGAGATCAACGCGCTGAGAAACAAAGGCCGATAGGGCAATCAGTGCGCCAGGCGAAGCCTGGGAGAAGGGGATGCAGATGACAGGCTGAAACTTCTCGTCGGACCCCAGCGGGGAGGAGCCCCGCCCGGCAAGGGCTAGCCACCCACCGGAACCGAGTGTTGCGTGGCCGGAGGGCGACCTCGGCTGCGAAGCGTACACAGGGAGTGCGAAGGCTGTGTGATTGAGCCTCGAAATCTATGGGTCGCGGGAGCCGTCGGCGTTGTTTGGCACGGCGGCGACACCGGAGCGCCGTTTGGGCGAGGCGCCGAGGTCCCGCCGGGGTCTGAGAGCACGGCATACGCATGGAAATGGGATCCCCAGGAACCTGGGAGGCCCGACCGTCTCCTGCTTCGACCCGGCTCGGACCGTCTGAACAAGGGGTCCAGGCTCGCGGGGCGCCAGTGCTCAGGCCCGCGGGAGCAAATGACGAGCACAACGCAGGTACCGCCAAGCGAAGGAAACGAAGCGCGGCGGGAGGGATGGTCGGGAGTCGGAGCGCCTCACTGTACCGAGGAAGCCGGGGAACTCTCCCCCAGGGGACCCGGCTGAGGGAAAGAGGCGCCGGGTCACGGGACCGCTCGGAGGAAAGATGCCAGGAACATCGAGTCCAATCAGCGTCACAACGAAACTCGAGCGGACAGCGAAACTGGCGAGGCAAGCGCCGCAGATGGTGATGACGACGCTCGCCCACCTCATCGATGTGGACCTCCTGCGCGAAGCGTATCGGAGGACGCGCAAGGACGGCGCGGTCGGCGTGGACGGTCAGACGGCGGCGGGATACGCGGCGAGCCTGGAGTCGAACCTCCAATCGCTGCTTGACCGCTTCAAGTCGGGGACGTACCGAGCACCTCCCGTCCGGCGCGTGTACATCCCCAAGGGCGACGGGACGAAGCTGCGCCCGATCGGCATCCCGACGTTGGAAGACAAGATCCTCCAGCGCGCGGTGGTGATGGTCTTGGAGGCCGTTTACGAGCAGGACTTTTTGGATTGCTCGTATGGTTTCCGACCAGACCGGTCGGCGCATCAGGCGCTCGAACGACTGAGGGACGTCCTGACGAAGATGGGTGGTGGCGTAGTTATCGAGCTCGACATCAAGAGCTTCTTTGACTCGATGAGTCACGTTCATCTGCGGAGCTTTCTCGACCAGCGGGTGCGCGACGGAGTCATCCGCCGTGCGATCGACAAGTGGCTGAAAGCGGGCGTGCTCGAAGGCGGTGCGGTCATGCATCCGAACGAAGGCACGCCCCAGGGAGGGGTGATCTCACCGCTGCTCGCGAACGTGTTCCTCCACGAGGTGCTCGATCGCTGGTTCGAGTCGGAGGTGAAGCCGCGTCTGGCAGGCGAGGCCTGCCTGATCCGCTATGCCGACGACGGTGCGCCACGAAGGCGCAGAGGGAGGCCGTGATGGCCGCCTAGATGCAGCTGTGCTGTGCAAGAAATGAGGGTGGGCCCCTCGGAGCCGCCGTGCAGGCGGAGGCTCCAAACAACCGCGAGCGGCGAGGGCACAACGGCCCTGGTCGTGAGCGTCGCGGAAAAGGCGTGGCCAAGACCACGTCATGTGGGTTGCAGAGAGACGAAAGACTGAACCACCGATGAACTGTCGAAAGCGTATAGACGACGTCGAAACCGGGACGGAGTCGTTGGCCCGGGATGAGTCTGGGGGACACCTGCCTACCGACCCAGACGGCGTCCGGCATAGAGGTGGCGTGAAGCTGCAACAGGTTCTAGAACGAAACCACGGCTGATGACGATCGTTTTCGCTTAGGATGCCTCCTTGAGCTCGACATGGAACCCGAGGCTCTCGAGCCTGCGAACCAGGCGGGTGGTCACCTTGGTCGTGTCCATGCGGTCGAAGTAGTCGGGGCCAAGATCGCGGTAGGGGACGGAGTCTCGGAGCATGTAATAGATGGCGGTCAGCATCGATGCGGCGACCGCCATGATGGCCTTCTTAGGACCGCGGCGAGTCTTGAGGCGCAGGAACTGTGTACGCAGGTACGTTCCGCGCGTACGGGATCCCGCCCATGCCGCTTGGACCAACGTTGTCTTGAGCCACGGAGATCCTTTTCGAACGCGAGTGGAGCGACGTTTGCCGGCGCTCTCATCATTGCCAGGGCAGAGACCTGCCCAGGAAACGAGATGCCCTGCAGTTGGAAAGCGCAACATGTCGACCCCGATCTCCGCGATGATCACATCGGCGACGGTATCGCTGACGCCTGGGATCGTCTTCAGGAGCTCGGCGGCAGCTCGAAAGGGCTCCAGCAGCTCGCCGACCTCCTTCTCCACGCTCTCGATCGACTTGTCGAGGGCGTCGATCTGGTTCAAGTGAAGCTCGAGAAGAAAGCGATGATTCCGAGTGACGCGACCGCGCAGGGCTTCGACGAGCTCAGCTCGCGTGGCCTTGAGACGACCACGCCTGCGGTCGACCAGCTTCTCAGGATCGGTCTCGCCGCGGATGAGAGCTTCGAGGATCCCGCGTCCCGTCATTCCGAGAATGTCCGTGATCACCGATGCGAGCTTGATGTTCGCATCCTCGAGCGTCTTCTGAATCCGCTGCATGTGCTGGGCTTTCTCACGGACGAGCTGCTTGCGCGTTCGCGTGAGCGCGCGTAGCTCATGGATGGATGCCTCCGGAACGAAGCTGCCTCGGATCAGACCATGTGCGAGCAAATCCGAGATCCACATCGCGTCGTTCACGTCGGTCTTGCGCCCGGGAACGTTCTTGATATGGGCGGCGTTCGCGAGGACGAGCTCGAACGACTCCTCGAGGATGTGCCAAACCGGCTTCCAGTAGACGCCCGTCGCCTCCATCGCGACATGTGTCACCTCTTGTTCGCTCAGCCAGTCAGACAACGCCAACAACTGCGAAGTCGTCGTCTGGAAAGTTCGCACATCTTGCGTCGCTGTTCCTTTGGATGCGATTCGAATGCAGGCCACGACCGTGTCCTTGTGAACGTCGAGCCCCGCGCAACGGGCATGAAGAACTTCCACCACACACTCCTGTCGGTGATGGCGTGGAGCTCTCGTGATCGAAATCTAGAACGCGCGCTCCCGAAGCCGCATAGGCGGACTCCATGGCGCAGTACGGGGTGCTCGTAGAGCTCCGGATCCAACTTGCACACGGGCTGAAGCACCAAGGAAACGCCGATCTCTGTGCCACCACCAACGCGGCGCATCCTACCAGTTTCATGCCACGGGGTGTCCGTCCGGACATGGCGAACTTGCACGGAACGTGGGAACCTCGCTCGTGATGCGAAGGGAGAACGCCAAGTGGCAGACCCACGAGGCGCCGAGTACCAAGGCATGGGCGAGGGACGGATCGGCTCGTAGTAGCGAGGAAGGTCGGTAATGCGACCGGAGCGAAGGGGCCGAGTCATGCAGCCGAGCACGCAGGTCAACCGGCAACGGGAGGAGCTTGCGGGTCAGGCAAAACCGTATCGAATTTCCAAACAGCAGGTGTATGAAGCCTACCTTCGAGTGAAGGCGAACAAAGGAGCAGCGGGCATAGATGACGAGACGTTAGAAGCGTTCGAGAGCAAGCTCAAAGACAATCTGTATCGCATCTGGAACCGGATGAGCTCGGGCAGCTACTTCCCTCCCGCGGTTAAGGCAGTCGAGATCCCCAAGGCGAATGGAAAGACCCGGTTGTTGGGAATTCCCACCGTGGCGGATCGAGTCGCCCAGACCGTGGTGAAGATGCAGCTTGAGCCGGTCGTGGAACCTAAGTTCCACCCCGACTCGTATGGCTATCGACCTGGTAAATCAGCCCACCAAGCGTTGGCGACAGCGCGGCAGCGGTGCTGGAAGTATAACTGGGTCATAGACATCGACGTCCGCGCCTTCTTTGACAATCTCGACCATGAGCTGACGATGAAGGCGGTGCGGCATCACACCGACGAGAAGTGGGTTCTTCTTTACATCGAGCGGTGGCTCAAGGCTCCGCTGCAAACAGCGGATGGGCTGCAAGCGCGAGGCAAAGGAACTCCTCAAGGCGGTGTGGTCAGCCCGTTGATCGCCAACATCTTCATGCATCACGCGTTCGACGATTGGATGAGACGGCATTACGCCGACGTGCCGTTCGAAAGGTACGCCGACGATCTGCTGGCGCACTGCAGAAGTTTTGCAGAGGCCCAGCGGGTGCTGGAGTCGATACGTGAGCGGCTGCGAGCTTGCGGTCTTGAGCTGCACCCGGAGAAAACCAAAATCGTATACTGCAAGGACGAAGACCGTCGTGGCCATCACGAGCCCGAACGGTTCGACTTCCTGGGATATACGTTTCGGCCTCGTCTTTCGAAGAACCGCTGGGGCAAGACGTTTGTAAACTTCAGCCCCGCGATCAGCGATAAGGCGGCCAAGGCGATCCGTGCAGAGATACGAAGCTGGCACATCGGCAAGCGCAGCGACAAGACGTTGAACGACCTCGCGCACATGTTCAATGCAACGGTGCGGGGCTGGATCAACTACTACGGCGCATTCTATCGCTCGATGCTGTACCCGTCGCTCCGCCAACTCGAGTACGACTTGGTGCTCTGGGCGAAGCGGAAATACAAACGACTGCGAAGGCATCACACCAGGGCAATTCATTGGCTGGGGCAGATCGCTCGGCGAGAACCCCAGCTCTTTGAGCACTGGAAATTGGGCCTCAGGTCACCGGTTGCATGATGGGAGCCGTATGAGTCGAGAGGCTCACGTACGGTTCTGCGAGCGCCCGCGGGTGAGACTCCCGCGGGCGACTCCGAGTGATCGCGCTCGAGAAGGACACGGACGCGCAGCGAGTGATGGCCGTGCTCCCGAAGCGATTCGGGAGATATGGTCTGCTGCTCCACCCGGAGAAGACGCGGATGGTGCCGTTTCGACGGCCCCCGCGCGGCGATCACCGGGAGAGGGCGGGGGACGTTCGACCTGCTCGGCTTCACTCATTACTGGGGGAGGTCGCGCCAAGGCTATTGGGTCGTGAAGCGCAAGACGGCTGCGAGCCGCCTTCGCCGAGCGCTGCTAGCGATCGGGCTGTGGTGCCGGAAGAACCGGCACATCCCGCTGTCGGAGCAGCAAAGGGTCTGAATCTGAAGCTTCGGGGGCACTACGGATATTACGGGATCACCGGTAACTTCCGAGCGCTCGCGCAGCTGATCGAGGGGACCCGTCGGCACTGGCAGAGATGGCTCAACCGTCGCTCGCAGCGCCCATATGCCTTGGGAACGTTTCCAGGAGCTCTTGAAGCGGTACCCCCTCGCCAAGCCACGTGTCGTACACAGCGTCTATCGTCGTGCAGCGAATCCGTGAGCCGAAGAGCCGGATGCGGGAAATCTGCACGTCCGGATCCGTGGGAGCCTCGGGAGGGAGACCTCCCGAGGCCACCCGACATCGGCTTCGACTCACTATGCGTCGTCGATACCATGCCCGGAGCAGTCGGAGAACCGACGCAGGTGTGCGACGAGTCACATGTTGCGCGCAGTCTGGCCGGTTTGGAACGCCACAAGACGGGACTGCCGTTGAGTTCCGTAGCCTGCGCGCAGCGTTCAGACGTACCTCTCCCCCAGCGGACGAGCAGTGCGACCGCGCGGACAAGAAGCGCCGAGGCCCGGAGCGTGGGACCTTGGGTTGGTTTGTAGAGTCGATCAGAGATCGAGGGCGAGCTGAGGGGGATCTCGAGCGCATCGCTGCCGTCGCATCCGACCGAGAGTCTGCGCGACGTGACTCGATTCAGTCACCGCACCGATCGGCCTAAGTGGGCCGCCACAGCTCAAGCAGCGCTCTCCATCAATCGAATAGACGCGGGCCAACAGTTTGGCCCACGACATGCGACGTTTCTGAACCCGAGGCGTCATGTTCTCGATCGGGAAGGTAGCTACCGGGTCTAGCCTGGCATTTTCACCGCCAGCCGTGCTGGTGAGTTGCCGCTGCGATGTGCTTTGAGTGGTCAGCGCACGCGGGGGACGACCCCCGGTTTTCGCCGCAGCCGTTTGGGTAGACCTGACATGTTGGCCATCACATCTGCCGGATGGGGTTTTTCTGCGACGTTTGTCATCGTAGAGGGGTGGATGTGTACGGGGTTGTCGCGATCGTGGCGGTCATCGCAATCGGTGCCCCTGCCACCAACGAGTCGGATCTGGGCACGGCTCGCCGGGACCTACTTCGCAAGCATCACTCGGTGTTTGAGTCGAGTTTCTCGGAGATGGAGGATCTATCTGATCGGTGCATCGTGTCCAGATCGCGGCACGGAATCGAAGTGTGTCGGGAGGCGGACAAGAAGATCCGGTGCGTGCCCGTCTACACGGGCTCGGAAGAGGGCGGGCGACGATCTCGCTTTCGCCTGAACGAGAAGCTGGCGAAGCGGCTTATGTGTGAAGACCCTGAGTTTTATCTCGCGGTCGCCTTGGGTCACTCGTTCAGCAGGGCGTTTCGTCGGCTCGGAGGCGATCAGCTTGACCAGATCAGAGACGAACTCGGGCCGAAGAAGAAGAGCCGTGGATTGTTTGGCGCGAGCCGATACGCCCGAACACGCCCCATCGATGCTCTTCGCGTTGCCTGGTTTGGCGGCGATCCCCTTCTCGTCTTCCAGTGGGAAGACTCAACGCTTGTCTACTTGGCTGATCTTCCGGGTACATCAATGAGCAAGAGTATCGAATCAGGTTTCGTGATGTCTGAGTGGGACAGCGGCGGAGTTCGTTCTCTTGGTATTGTCGTAACGCACACCGACGGTGGTTCGGGAATGGGCGAATCAGAAACCTCTCTTTACCCTTGGGTTCTGAAAAAGAAGGAGGCGCTCGGTACTCCCCTACAGATTGGCGCGTCGGGCTGGTCTCGTGACTCTCGGCGCTACAGTGGATGGGCCTGCCATCTTCGTGTTCGCGAAGTGAGGAACAACGCAGTTCGTCTCGTTGTCGAAGCGTGCCGGAACGCGCCCAAGCTCCATAGTACGAAACTCCGTCAGGCGGTCGGCTGGTGGTGCTTCGGGATCAATGGTGAATGGGGGAGAGGACGCTGTGGCGAAGACTAGCAGCCAATGCTCCGTTGCTGTTGCTGCATGTGAGCAAGAATGATGCTCGATCTCCTTCTGACTGGACTTGTGCTGGCTGCCAGCGGCGATGGCCGGGCCAATGCAGCGCCTACTTTGGTCGAAATAGAACGGCTCGCTGACAGATGCGGGTTACCAAGCCACTACATCAAAGCGGCGAAGAAGGAGTGTCGATCCTGCACGCGGTCCTTGAGAGTCGGTGTCCGATAGGGCAATCAATCGGCTTCGACTCACCATGCGTCGTCGATACCATGCCCGGAGCAGTCGGAGAACCGACGCAGGTGTGCGACGAGTCACATGTTGCGCGCAATCTGGCCGGTTTGGAAGCAAGCGTTCACGGGGGGCGGGCCGATAGGGCAATCAATCGGCTTCGACTCACTATGCGTCGTCGATACCATGCCCGGAGCAGTCGGAGAACCGACGCAGGTGTGCGACGAGTCACATGTTGCGCGCAGTCTGGCCGGTTTGGAACGCCACAAGACGGGACTGCCGTTGAGTTCCGTAGCCTGCGCGCAGCGTTCAGACGTACCTCTCCCCCAGCGGACGAGCAGTGCGACCGCGCGGACAAGAAGCGCCGAGGCCCGGAGCGTGGGACCTTGGGTTGGTTTGTAGAGTCGATCAGAGATCGAGGGCGAGCTGAGGGGGATCTCGAGCGCATCGCGGCCGTCGCATCCGACCAAGAGTCGCTGCGACGTGACTCGATTCAGTCACCGCACCGATCGGCCTAAGTGGGCCGCCACACAACAAGCAGCGCTCTCCATCAATCGAATAGACGCGGGCCAACAGTTGGGCCCACGACATGCGACGTTTCTGAACCCGGGGCCTCATGTTCTCGATCGGGAAGGCGAGCTGAAGAACCGGTGCGGGCCTTGGAACAATCGCGCGCCGCACTTTCGAGGCCGAGGCCAGAACTCCCGCATAGCGAACCTGATGCTGCGCCGGGGAGGAACGAGCCACGCGAGGCGCCTCAGAAACTGAACCGGTGATAGAACGATCGCACCCTGGCCGTTCTTCGCTGGACGACGAAGCGTCAGCCGAACTCGGCCATCATCGGTCATGCGAAGTTGACCTTCGGCGAAAGGCGGACGGGCCGCATATAGGCAGAGCCTTTCTCGTCCTCGTCGATCGCCTTGGGCAACACGAACCTGAGCATGAACACTGAATCCACCACACTCGATCGCCGTGGACTTGACGTCCACGATGCGACTTGGCGACAGCATCGATGGCTCCGCGAGGCCCCGCACATACCAGCGCTCCACGGGTGTCAGCGATGCTTCCTCAAGAGCGTCCGACTCGCTTCGGAGATATCCGCTCTTCGCGAGAAATTTCTCCATCTTCTTGAAGACCCTTTGGGCCAACGAAAGAAGGTCTCGATTCGTTGGGGCTGGGCATTCGACGAAACGGGGACCCTCTTCTTCGTTCGCAAAGACTCCGTCGAGAACGAGCACATGAAGATGGGGTGAGATGTTCAGGGTCTTCGTGAATCGCTGAATGAAGGTGACTGCGCCGCATTTCGGTCCTGTGAGACCCTGACATCGAGCCCAGTCGGTCAGTTGCTCAAAGATCGCCCGAACGAAAAAGTTCACCATCTTCGCCAAGACTTCTCGTTTGCACGCGAGAAGACCGCGCAGTTCGAACGGCGGGCTCAGCACGTATTGCCGCAGCGCGACATCGGGCAGCACGTCATCGACGAGATGGGCCGCCGTCTCCTGCATCCGTCGTGCACCGCAGCTCGGACAAATCGCCCGCCCCTTGCACGAAAAGGCCACAGCATGCTCACGCTGGCATCGGTCGCAGAAAAGAAGGACGAACCCGCGTTCCAAGATCCCGCAGTCGAGGAATCGTTCAAACTCTTTGCGGACAAATGTCGGCAACCCGGACTCGGGGGAATCTGGGTCCTCAAAACTTTCGACAAACTCGTCAAAGTGGGTCGAGACGAGGCGATGCAGGATTCCCGACTCCGGTTTTCGTGGTTTGTATTCCGAAACCGCTTGCGCGCACACAACGCGCCATGAGCTCGTTTCATGCCGTCACGGAAGGCCTCGGCAATGGCGCTCGTTTGTTCGTGTCTTCGTCGAATTTCGGACTTCCTCGCTGCGCTGACGGACAAGCTCATGCCCACGTTGGCTGCGACTCGCAAGCGTGGTTTCGTCCCCA
Source organism: Deltaproteobacteria bacterium (assembly GCA_016713425.1). GTDB lineage: Bacteria > Myxococcota > Kuafuiibacteriia > Kuafuiibacteriales > Kuafuiibacteriaceae > JADJPE01. The sequence continues at coordinate 2,685,009 of JADJPE010000005.1, forward strand.
ACGAGCTCGATGCCGCCGCGTAGGTCATCGTCCGGGTTGCGGAAGTGCTCGGCACCGGTGAGCGGGAGGAATCACGCAGGGCCGCGGCTTCTCTCTTTCTGTCTCCCGGATGCGGGCGTCCCGCGCCGGGACTTCGTTCGCGGCGCTCCGCTGGGTCGGCGCCCCCGGGCGTGAAGCCGGACTCGTCGCCGGGTTGCTCTTGTGGGCGCTTGAGTTGGCCACCAAAGCAGACGCCTTGGCGAGTAGCTCCGTGTCGCCGTCGAAGCTCGACGAAGCCGGGCGCGGTTCGAACCCGCAGCTCACGCCCTAGAGGGAGAGACCACACGCCCATCGAATGAGGCCGATCAGCGTGTTGAACTGCGACGTCTGATTCGACGTCAAATCACGGAACTGGAATGTCGAGGTCACAGACGCCCAGGGTGTCGTAGCATTTGCTTTCCACGCAAAAGCCGGGTTGCTCGCATTCCTCATCGCGATCGCAATCACGCCGTGCGCAGACGAGAGCCGCGCACTCAAACTGGGAGGGACACCCGGAGTTGTCGGAACATGGGATCACTTGGCAGTGCGCGTCGGTGTCACAGAATTGGCCGGTGAGGCAGTCTCCATCGTTCACACAGCCGGCGACGCAGATCTTCTGAAACACCCCACAGCCGCACGGCCCCTCGTGTCGGCACGAAAAGCCGGAGCCACAGTCTAGGTCGTTCTCGCATTCGTCCTCGAGATCCCAGCAGAAACCACAAATGCCTGTCGGAAAACCATCTGGATCTGTGCTCCGCTTGGCAGGCGTACGAACAATCTACGACCGACTTTTCCGGGATCGATCGCCCAACCGGGCCGCACCTTGCTTGATCGCTACCGCACGGGCTCGCAGCCCTTGATCGTCGAATCGGGGACCCGATCGCAGTCCGAGTTCGACGGGCACGCCGCGAGAGAGACATTTCGCAGATCAGAATGCAGCAGGATGGGGTCGCTGGCGGAGCTGGGCGCCGAGCCCAGGCTGCGAGCGACCGCGGGCTCAGCTTGAGTCGGCGTTCGAACTGGCCGATCCTTACGCGGATGAGCGAAGACATCATGAGGCTGCAGCTCGACCTCCACCGAGATGCCTTCGCCTGGCCGAATCTCTGGGCCCTGGTGGACGCCACCGGCATGCTGGAGCCGGCGTTCGTCAGCTCGCCGACGCTGGCCAGAGGCGAGGACTTCAGCGCCGTACCGTTGACCGACTCGGTCACCTCACCGCGCGACTGCTCGAGCCCATCAAGACGAGCCACCAGGTGTCCCGATGAGGGTGCGCCGCACCCGAGCTGTTTTGTTGCGAATTGTTGCGCGTCGACCATCGGCGGGTCGATAGGGCAATCAATCGGCTTCGACTATGCCCGGAGCGGTCGATAGGGCAATCAATCGGCTTCGACTATGCCCGGAGCAGTCGGAGAACTGACGCAGATGTGCGACGAGTCACATGTTGCGCGCATTCTGGCCGGTTTGGAACGGCACAAGACTGGACTGCCGTTGAGTTCCGTAGCCTGCGCGCAGCGTTCAGACGTACCTCTCCCCAGCGGACGAGCAGCGCGACCGCGCGGACAAGAAGCGCCGAGCCCCGGAGCTTGGGCCCTTCGGTTGGTTTGTGGAGTCGATCAGAGATCGAGGGTGAGCTGAGGGGGATCTCGAGCGCATCGCGGCCGTCGCATCCGACCAAGAGTCGCTGCGACGTGACTCGATTCAGTCACCGCACCGATCGGCCTAAGTGGGCCGCCACACAACAAGCAGCGCTCTCCATCAATCGAATAGACGCGGGCCAACAGTTGGGCCCACGACATGCGACGTTTCTGAACCCGGGGCCTCATGTTCTCGATCGGGAAGGCGAGCTGAAGAACCGGTGCGGGCCTTGGAACAATCGCGCGCCGCACTTTCGAGGCCGAAGCCAGAACGCCCGCGTAGCGAACCTGATGCTGCGCCGGGGGAGGAACGAGCCACGCGAGGCGTCTCAGAAACTGAACCGGTGATAGAACGATCGCACCCTGGCCGTTCTTCGCTGGACGACGAAGCGTCAGTCGAACTCGGCCATCATCGGTCATGCGAAGTTGATCTTCGGCGAAGGGCGGACGAGCCGCATATAGGCAGAGCCTTTCTCGTCCTCGTCGATCGCCTCGGGCAACACGAACCTGAGCATGAACACTAAATCCACCACACGCGATCGCCGTGGACCTGACGTCCGCGATGCGACTTGGCGACAGCATCGATGGCTCCGCGAGGCCGCGCACATACCAGCGCTCCACGGGTGTCAGCGATGCTTCCTCAAGAGCGTCCGACGCGCTTCGGATATATCCGCGCTTCGCGATAAATTTCTCCATCTTCTTGAAAACGCTTTGGGCTAACGAGAGAAGGTCTCGATTCGTTGGGGCTGGGCATTCGACGAAACGGGGACCCTCTTCTTCGTTCGCGAAGACGCCGTCGAGAACGAGCACATGAAGATGGGGTGAGATGTTCAGGGTGCCACCGACGTCTAGAAAGAACTTCGAGTTGTAGCGATCGAACAGTCCACGACTGGAGCCCCCCGCGTTGGCCCAGTCGGCGCGAAGAGAGATCCACCGAGTCTCTGAGCGACTCCTCATCCAGCGCACCTGGAACTGCTTTGCGCCCGAAGCACCGAACCGCGGGTTCTCTGAAACAAGAAATGCGGAGGGGTTCGGTGTCGTGGCTTCGTATGAATCTGCGACGTCGGTCTCCGACCCGGCCACGCGAACGAGGGGGAAACGAAATGCCAACGCGCCGTCGGCGTCGTCGAGCAGCCACAACCCGGACGTAGGATACGCGCTGCACAACTGCCCGCTGCTCTCTGCGGCGGCGCACGCGGTGTTGTCGGCCGAGGAGCGGCTAACCGACTGTGCAAGCTGGCCGGTCTTGGTCACGTAGACCCCAGAAAAACCCACGCTGGGCAACGACGCGGGCAACGACCCACCGCCCCCAAAGAGATCTTGGGAGTCCCAGCTGGTCATCTGGTAGATCTTGAACGCATTGCCCTCCCAGCGCGCGTTAAAAAGCTGCGTCGTCGGTCCGATCGACCCATCGGCGAACGTCTTGTCGACGTACTTGTCGTAGGAAACAATCGGACGGTTGTTGGCATCAAAAGACAGCCGGAATCGAGAATTGAGAAGTCCGCCGCCAATCTCGATCGGGTCGATCGAGACCAAAGACGCGGGCGTAATCGGTAGGCTCAGCTGTTGGCCGCACATGTTGGACCAAGTCTTCATGTCTCGGCTTCTCATGATCGACACGGTGTGGTTCGTGGCCGCATCCGAAGTCCATCGCCACATCCAAGCGACGTACACCCAATCGTCGGCAACGGCCTGCTGAAAATCGGTGTGGTACGCGTTGTTGGGCGTGCGCATTTCGCGGGCGGGCTGACAACCGGTCGAAGTGGCAAAGACGCCGACATCCGGCGGGCGCTCGAGCCCACTGTCCAGACCGACCAAAGCGTCTGATTCGCCGCCGGCGTCGAGCGTCGTCCCCACATCCGGCCGGCTCCCCGCGTCCGCGACATTCCCGCTGTCGGGCCTTGGCCCAACGTCCATCGTTGTTCCAGCGTCCAGCGCAACCTCGGCATCCCACGCAACGCCCGTGTCCGCCTGCAGGGCAGCGTCCAAGTCGACGGCACCATCCGCCGCAGTCCCAGCGTCCGACATCATTCCAGCGTCGAACGCGACCGTGCCAGTGTCCTGCCCAGCGCCGGTGTCCCCCCCGATTTCAACACCGAAATCGGCGCCCGCCAGTCTATCCACGGGGGCGCCTCCACACCCAAGTTGAACTGCCATCGCACCAAGCAGCACAAGAAGCAGTTTGGTCATGGGTGAACGCTACTCCAACACAAACCTGGGGATAAGCGCTTGTCGATCGTGACCATCAAGGAAGCGAAGAGCCGTGCTGTCGATCACCCCATTCCGAGGCAGAAGCGCTGGATTTCAAGGATGTCTGAACCAGCGTTCGATGATGACCTCCACCCGCGAGCCGGCCATCATCATTCTTGCCGCCACCAACTCGGAGTTCGATGGCCTCGGTTCGATGGAATGGGTGCCCGGCTACGCGCTCAGCCTTCATCTCGCTGGCGAGTGACGCCGCCCCATGATAGTCCAACGATTGTGGCACCAGAAACTCAGGAACTGAGAGAGGTTTTCGAGCACTTCGACCGAGACGGAAACGGAACGATCGATCCGGCTGAGCTGAAGGCGCTTCTCGAAGCGCTGGGAGGAGGGTTCACGGACGAGGAAGTGCGCATCGGACTGAAGGAAATTGATCGCAACGGGAACGGAAAGATCGAGTTCTCGGAGTTCGCGCGGTGGTGGACCGCTCGGTAGCAAGCCCACCCACTTCCATCAAACGCAGACGACGACAACCCCGGGGGCGTCCGGGCAACAGAACACAGAGCGACCGGCCCCGAAGTAAACAAACGCTTACCATAGCCGACGCGTCGGACTCAAGGACTAGTCTTCCCCCGTCGAACGTGCCATCTCCTCTGGCGAAGCTCGCCGCCGAAAATGGAATGCGCAGCGAGACACGGGGGATCGGATGAAGACAAAATGCGCCGCGTGCGCGGTGTCCACCACGACGAGAGGACGAACAAATGTCGCGATGACGGCGGGCGTCGTCGTGACGGCCAGCCTGACCGTGATGATGTCGGGATGTTTCGAAGAAGACCGAAAGGTCAAACAAGAGCCGGAGAAGACCGTCGCAACCGAGGCTTCGGGTGGGTTGTTTGACGTCGCCAAGTCGCGGGGTCTCAAAGAAGAGGACCTTGCGGCAGCACTTAAAACCTTCGTTCCGACCGGGGCTCGCGATGCCTATGTTGGCATGCTGACGGGCGGAACCTCTGGACGCCTGGTCGTCTTTGGAATGCCTTCGATGCGCGTTCTCAAGATCGTTGGAATCTTCACCCCGGAGCCCTGGCAGGGCTTCGGTTACGACGACGAATCGCGCGCGTTGCTGGAATCGAGCGCCCGCGAGGACGTGGAATACGGCTTTGGTGAGAGTGGACTTCCGGCGCTTTCGGAGACGGCCGGCGTCTACGACGGCGTCGCCCTCTTCGCGGCGGATGCGGCCCACGGGCGCGTCGGAGTCATGCATCTTGACGACTTCGAAACGAAGCAGGTCGTCACCAACCCGTTCTTCCTGACGTCCCATCCGGACGTCGCCGTCACGCCGGGGACCGAGTACGTCATTCAAACCACCGCCGCACCGGAGCTGCCGGCGAGCGAGTGGGCACCGGTGAACGCGGCCCTTGCGGCGAGACTCCGCGGCGGCGTCACCTTCTGGCGGTTTCAGCGGGGAGAGACACCGTCTTCCAATCGAATCGAGGCGAAGGGATCCTTCGCGGTCGAGCTTCCTCCCTACGTGCAGGGTGAGAGCGACAGCGGAAAGGGCACGTCGTCCGGTTGGGTCTTCACCATCGGCGCATGCCGCGGCAAGGGGGTCGTCCCCGGCGTCGATGAGACGTGCGGAACCGCGTCCGTTCCGTCGGTGCTTCACGTCATCAACCTCGAAGCGGCCCAGAAGCTGGCCGCATCGACGGCGTCCCGAGATGTGACGGACGACGTCGCGCGTGTTTCGCTCGCTCGCGCGGTGCAGGGACAGGCTCTCGGGCAAGTGGCGCTTCCTCCCGGTCCCACGAGCCTTTCCATCGCGCCGGATGGGCAACGCGCGCTTGTCACGTTCGGCTTCGGAACAAGCATCACGGTGCTCGACCTCGCCCAGCTGAAGTCCGTCGACTGGAGCTCAGCACCACCGGATGATTTCGGCGTACCTACGCTGCCGGCCGGCGCGCTCGGAGCTCAGAACATCGAGGTCGGTGGGCCCACGGCGGACGCCGCTTTCTCCAAAGCGGGTCACGCCTACGTTTCCGTCGTCGAGCCCGGTCGGTTGGTTCGACTCGACCTAGCGCGCCGCGCGATCTCGACGCACCTCGACCTCGGCTTCAGCGGCGGGCGACTGCTCATTCCGGGGGGCGACAGCGCAGCCCCAACCGGCGCCTACGCCGTCGTCATGAACACGCAACCGCACGGTCGATTCGTTTCGGTCGGGCCCGTCACCGGTCTCAATCCGCACTTGGTCGACATCTCGGAAACCAAACTCGTGTCGCTATACGATATGTCCGTTCCCCAAGCCTCTGGCTTGGCAGGGGTCGCCATGCCCGCGCCGGAAGACGCGGCGCTGATTCGCTATGCGCTGGGCACCGACACTCGATCGGGCGCGCTTTCGCCTTTTCGCACGATCCCCGGTCAGGAACGCGTCGAACGCAAGGGCAACCGCGTCCACGTGTTCGGCACACTGATTCGAAGTCACCTGACTCCGGAGATCGTCGAGGTGGACGAAGGCGACGAGGTGACCTTTCACTTGACGAATCTCGAGCAAGCTCAAGACCAAACGCACGGCTTCACCGTCGGCACCTACAACGTTCACGGATCCTGGGAGCCGGGCAAGGTCGCATCGGTCACGTTCGTCGCCGACCAGCCCGGCGTCTTCCCTTACTACTGCACCGAGTTCTGCTCGGCCCTTCACCTGGAGATGATGGGCTATCTGTTGGTGAAGCCCAAAGGCTACAAAGCAACCGCCGAGGACTCGGCCGAAAAGCCAAGCTTCGATCCCGCGAAAATGAAGGAAGCCTACGAGGCCAAGATGAAGGTCATCACCGAGACTCAGGCGGTCATCGACAGTGTGGTGAAATGGCTGACGGACAACAAATACGAGCGCGACCCTCGGGCCGCCGCGTTGGTGAAGGACGCCGTCGCTCAGCTGGAACAGACCAAGGAGATCAAGCCAAAGATCGACGCGGCCGTCGCCGCCGCCGAGTGGCAGCAAGCGCTGCTCTGGGCCGAGCAATACTTTCAGTATCAAGTGAAATGCGCGGACGCCGGCCTGCGCGCAAAGAAGATCCTGTCCGAATCGGAGGCCCAGTAATGAAGTCGTTCAGAGAAGTTATGCGAAGGTCGGCCCGCCGTTTCGGCCCCGTTCTGTGCGCCGGCACAGCAGCTGCGTTCGTCGGAATCATGACGAGCGCAGACCGTGCCCAGGCCGATGAAAAGGCTGACCTTCTGAAGATCGCCCAAGCGCGACAGCTCAGCACCGACGACATGCTCGCCGCCGCGACGACATACACGCCAACGGGGCACAAAGACGAGTTCGTTTGCCTCAACTCGGGCGGACAGGCGGCCTCCGTCATCGTCTACGCGGTGCCGTCTATGCGAATTCTCAAGTATATTCCCACGGCGGCGCCCGATTCAGCCGCCGGGTTCAGCTACGACGAAGAGAGCCGGGGGTTGCTCAACAGCGGCGCCATCGACGGGCGATCGATTTCGTGGGGAGACACGCACCATCCCGCGTTTTCGGAGACCGACGGAAAGTATGATGGCCGCTTTGCGTTCATCAACGACAAGGCCAATCCACGGGTGTTCGTCATTGATCTGCGGGACTTCGAAACCAAGCAGATCGTGCCGAATCCGATCTTCCGATCAGAGCACGGCGGGGCCTTCGTCACGCCCAACACGGAGTACGTCATCGAGTCGGCCCAGTACGCAGCACCGCCCGATCGAACCTACCGACCGATGACGCAGGCCAACTTTAACAAGTACTGGCGCGGAGGCATCACGTATCACAAATTCGACCGAGCAAAAGGCCGTATCGATTCAGACAAATCTTTCACCATTCTCGCGCCGCCCTATATCCAGGATCTGAGTGACGCAGGCAAAGGTGAAAGCGCCGGGTGGTCGTTCACCAACTCGCTCTGCTCCGAACGCTACATCGGCGGCATCGAAAAGGGCCGGCCCCCTTGGGAAGCCGGCTGTTCGGCGCGCGACATGGACTACATGCACATCGTCAACTGGAAAAAGGCGGCAGAACTCGTTGCTGCCGGGCGGGGAATCAAGATCAACGGCCACCACGTCATCCCGATGGAGCTTGCGGCCGAAGAAGGAATCCTGGTCTTGGTGCCCGAGGCCAAGTCGCCCCACGGTGTCGACGTATCGCCCGATGGCCGCTACATCCTGGTGGCCGGAAAGCTCGACACGCATGGCCAGGTCTTCGACATTCGAAAGATCAAAAAGCTCATCGAGGCAAAGGACTTCGCAGGCACTGATCCCTACGGAATTCCCATTCTCGACTACAAGAAGGCCCTCCATGGTCAAGTTCAGCTGGGACTTGGTCCGCTGCACACCCAGTTCGATTCGACGGCGGGCGTCGCTTACACGTCGGTCTACATCGACTCGGTCGTCGTCAAGTGGGACTACGTCAACCTGAAGGTGCTCACCAAGCAATCGGTTCACTACAACATCGGACATCTCGTGGCGATGCAGGGGGACTCACAGGATCCGCGCGGCAAGTACGTCGTCTCGCTCAACAAGCTGGCGATCGACCGCTTCAACCCCGTGGGCCCACTTCACCCGCAAAACCACCAGCTGATCGACGTCAGCGGCGAAAAGATGCGCCTCATCTACGACATGCCGCTTCCGATGGGCGAACCTCACTACACCGTCTGCATCGACGCGAAAACGCTCAAGACCCAGGATGTCTACCCGGTCGGCACGGACGCCACGACGATGACGCCCTCCTCTTTCGCCACCGCCCAAGGCAAAGAGCGCATCGAACGGGCTGGGAAAACGGTGACGGTCTTCGGAACGCTTTCCCGAACCGACGGCCTCAAGCCTCGTCAGCTTGACCTGGGGCAAGGCGACACCGTTTCGTTTCACATCACCAACCTCGAGACCCAGGCCGGCGCGACCTTCAAGCTCGTGGTGGGTGGCTACGATGCGCTCGGTGTCTTTGCGCCGGGCGAGACGGCCACGGTGAAGTTTCAAGCGACTCAATCGGGACTTTTTCCCATCCGCTGGGGCGCGGTCGACGATCCCTACGAGACGCGGCAGTTTGGTCTGTTGTCCGTCAAGCCTGATGCGGCCTTCGACCGAGCACGACGGCGAATGTTCGCCAGCACCATCGCGGCGCGATCGCGTCGAGCCGCGTGGAAAGTGCAGCTCAAGAACGAGAAGCTGGGGCCCGGAGAGTCGGAGTTCGCGCAATACGGATGCATCGCGTGCCACCAGAAAGGTCGCGAGGTGGGCGGCCCCGATCTGACGGACGTGACCGTGCGACGAAGCGCAGGGTGGATGCTTCGATGGATCACCGGCCCGGAGACGATGTACGACGACCCGACCATTCAACCGCTTATCGCCAAGTTTGGCGTAAAGATGCCCAATCAAGGGGTCAAGCCCGACGAGGCGCAGCGCATCATCGACTACCTGGCCAGCTGGAAATCGGCCCAAGCCCCGAGCGCCGACGTGTCGGCTGAAGAAAAGGTGTATCGAAAGATCTGCTTTGCCTGCCACGATCAGGCGGTGGGCGGAGCGCCTAAGATCGGCGACCAGGAAGCTTGGGCGCCGCGTCTGGCGCAAGAGGAAGCCACCCTTTTGAAGCACATCAAGGATGGCTTTCAAGGCAAGGCGGGCTACATGCCGCCACGCGGCAGCTGCGCAGACTGCTCAGATGAGGATCTGGCCGCCGCCCTGAAGTACATTCGGAGCCGCGCGCAGTGATTCGAGCTTCGGTTTTCGGCGTGGGCTGGAACCCGCGTTCCACGTCCACGTCGAAGCTGAACGGCCCAGCTTTCCCGGATAAGGTCATAGTCATTGCCGCCACTTTCGTGATCTCTTCGCTATTTCTTGGACTCACCGCGGCGGCCAATCCCGGCTCGATCACGCCCTGGAGGTCAGAAGCGGCCACAGGGCCACTGCAGGCGACGATCGATCGCTTGAGGCCGGGGGCGCATCTGCGGCTACCGAAAGGCGTCCACTTTGGGCCCATCGTGGTGAGGGTTTCGAACGTGACCATCGACGGGGGCGGTGACGCCGTGATCGACGCCCGCGGCCACGGCAGCGTCGTGGTGGTCGAGGCCAACGGCGTGACGCTTCGTGGCCTCACGATTCGGCGCTCCGGCGAGTCGAACCCGGACGTCGACGCCGGAATTTCTCTTCGGTCGGCGAATGGGTCCATCGTCGATGGCTGTCGGTTAGAGGACGTCCTCTTCGGCATCGACGTCAGTCACGGAACGCACGTGACCATTCGAAACTCTGAAATTTCTTCGAAAGCTTTCGAGCCAACCATGCGCGGTGATGCGATTCGCGTGTGGTCGTCGAGCGACGTTCTCGTGCAAGGCAACCATTGGCACGACGCGCGTGACGCGGTCTCGTGGTATTCCGAGCGCGTAACCTTCTCCCGAAATCGCGGCGAGCGCTCGCGCTATAGCGTTCACTCCATGTACACGAAGAGTTTAATGGTCTCGAACAACACGTTCGAAGAAAACAGCGTGGGCGTCTTCGTGATGTATGGACTCGGCACAACGGTCATCGGAAATACGGTGAAGCGCTCGTCGGGCGTGACCGGAATCGGCCTCGGCCTAAAAGAGACCTCCGGCGTGTACGCCGACGGGAACACGTTCGTCTACTGCGCGGTCGGCGTGTTGGTCGACAACTCGCCCTGGGAACCGAACACGCGAAACTGGTTCCGCAACAACCAGATCGCCTTCAACGGCGTTGGAATCATGCTGGCCAACGACCGAGCCGGTAACGAATTCTTCCGCAACGCGTTTCGAGGCAATCGAATCGACGTAGACACAGAACAGCGCCGTCAATCTCCCGGTCAATGGGTCGAAAATACTTGGGACGCCTACGAGGGACTCGACCGCGACGCGGACGGATTTGGCGACGTGCCCTATGTACCGAAAAAGTATGGCGACCTCCTGACGGGCGAGCATCCGGCGGCCCAGTTTTTCGTCGGCGCTCCCGTGCTGACTCTCATCAACATCATCGAGCGACTCGTCCCGATCACGGAGCCCATCGTGCTGCTCGATGACCCGCGCCCTCGGATGAGCCGGGCCTCTTCTGGTCTCACGACCGGGGGGCTCGCCCAATGATCGCGATGCGAGGCCTGAAGAAACGATTCGGCACGCACGAGGTGCTTCGCACCCTCGACCTCGAGATCGCCGCCGGCGAACGGGTCGCGCTGATCGGCCAGAATGGCTTGGGAAAGACCACGCTGCTTCGATGCCTGCTCGGGCTCTACACCGGCGACGGCGTCCTGACGGTGGGCGGTCTCGACCCTCGTCGCGATCGCCGCGAGGTCCTCCGGTTCGTCGGTTTTGTGCCGCAGCTCCCGCCCGGGATTCGAGCGACCGTCGCCCAATACCTCCATGTGGTCACGCGCCTCTGCGAGGTCACGTCGGCGGCAATTCGGGACACCTGTGAGACGCTCGGACTGACGATCGACGATCTCGCGCACAAGCCCTTTTACGCTCTGTCCGGCGGCATGAAGCAGAAGCTGCTCATTGGGGTTGCGTTGGCTCGCAGACCGCGGCTCCTCATCCTCGATGAACCGGCGGCGAACCTGGATCCACGGGCGCGCGGCGCGTTCTTTGAAGCGCTTTCCCGTCTCGATGAATCGACCACCATGCTGCTCACGTCGCACCGCGTCGATGAGCTTTCGGGGCTCGTCACCCGTCTTGTCGAGCTCGACTCAGGCGAAGTCGTGCTCGACGACGTTGTCGCGGCGGCCCCGGCGCTCGACCGCACTCTGGCGTGTTCACTCACCTTGGAACGCATCGAGCCGAGCGTCGAAAAGACCCTCCGCGAGTGGGGTCTTCAGCCCAACTCGAGCGACGACTCGACCTGGCAAGGCCAGGTCTCGGCCGTCGACCGCTTTCGTTTTCTCGCCCTCCTGACGCGATGGTCCGGTCTGGTGCGAGCGGTCCGAATAGAGGAGTCGAACCCATGAAGAAATCAGTGAAGGCGATGCCGACGTCCATGCGAATCCCAACCTCCATGCGAATCCCAACCTCCATGCGAATCCCAACCTCCATGCCGATGCCCACGTCCGCGTCGATGCGCATGCGCATGCGCACTCCCCGGGCGATGGCGCTGACGCTGGCGCTCGTCATCGGCTGGAGCGCCGTCGGGCACGCCTGCCGCGTCGCGGACGACGGTCCGAAAAAGGCGCACTGGGGGAAAGAATCCTGCGCCACCTGTCGCATGGCCGTGAGCGATCCGACTTCGGCGGCCCAGCTGGTCGGGCCCGATTCAACCGCGCGCTTTTACGACGACCTGGGCTGTGCCGTGTTCGACTGGGTGAGTCGCCCGAAGCTCAAGAACGCCAAGCTGTACGTCGTCGCACCCGGCGAACGCGATCGTTTCGTGCCGGCGGAAAGTGTTCGTTACAAGGACAAAACACACACGCCCATGGATTACGGCTTTCAAGCCGCACGCGATGGAACGCTGACGATCAGCGAGGTTGTTCAAACACTCATGGACCGCCACAAGGCGCGATGGGGTCTCAGTCGTGGCGCAAAGTGAACGCACCACGATCTTGTGGCTCGAGCTGCGCGAGACGCTGCGCGCGCGATGGTTCCAGCTCTATCTTCTCGGGTTCGTGGGCCTGATGGGCCTGTTTTTCGTCTTTGGTCTCGCCGAGTCACAGGTTATGGGTTTTCATGGACTCGGGCGCGTCCTGTTGACCTTCATCCAAGTGACGCTCGTCGTGCTGCCGATCTTTGTTCTTGTGACCACGGCCCGCACGCTCGTCGGCGATCGCGAAGCGGGCGTTTGGGAATACATGCTCTCGATGCCGGTGGGTTTTCGCAGTTACTACCTCGGTCGTTTTGGCGGACGAACCATTGCGATGATCATGCCACTCGTCGCCGCATTGCTCGGCGGCGCGACGATCGGTGCGCTCAAGGGGCAATCGGTGCCATGGACCGCGGTCGTATACTACGCAATGATTGTCGTCGCGCTGACGGTCTGCTTCTTGGGCATATCGATGCTGATTTCGGTGACCGCGAGCAGCCAAGAGATGGCGGTCGGCTGGGCTTTCGCGGTTTGGCTCTTGTCGGAGGCCTTGGTGGACGCACTCCTTCTGGGTCTCCTCATTCGTCAACGATTGCCGGCCGACCTGGCAGTGGGCGCGGCCATGCTCAACCCCATTCAGGCGTTTCGCACTGCAGCCGTGTTGCTGTTCGATCCAGAGCTCACGCTGCTTGGTCCGATTGCCTACACGCTGCTCGACGTGATGGGACGGCCCGGGTTGCTGGTTTGGGCCATCTCGTGGCCAACTGCAGTGGGTGTGCTTTGTGCGGTCGTCGGCCTGGTGGTCTTCGCGCGCAGAGACGTGGTCTAGTTGTTGAGAGAGGGAGAGGTAAAGCGAGTGACACCAGAGGCAAAAGACCAGTTCCGTCGTCTGACCGTCTTGGGCTTGGCCGTCATCGCCATCGGGTTGTATGTGATCGCCTGGCTTCTTCCGATGTGGGGCTGGTATCTTCACGCGCCTCAATATCCGCAGGGGTTGGTGTTGTCGGTCTATATGAATCATGTTCAAGGCGACATCAGCGAGATCAACATCTTGAACCACTACATCGGGATGGCGAAGCTCGACGAGGCCGCCCAGCTGGAACGAGCGATGGCGCTGTACGGCGTGTGCGGAATCGGGTTGGTCACCATGCTGGCGGTCTTCTTTCCCGGAAAACGGTACGCGCACTACTTCGCCCTGCCCGCTTTTGCGTTTCCGTTCGTGTTTGTATCGCTGATGTTCTTCTGGATGTATCGCTTCGGACACGAGTTGTCGCCGAACGCACCCGTGCGCGTCGCCGCGTTCACGCCGACGCTCGTGGGCCATGGGGAAATCGGGAACTTTCACACGCTCGGACTCCCCGGCGCCGGTTTTTACGCGATCCTTGGCTCCGCCGTCGCGGTCGCTCTGGCCTTCGCTCTTCGGCGAAAGGTGTGTGGCGGATGCTCGAAGGGCCACGATTGCGGGACGTTTTGCCCGACGCTCTTCGTAAGACGTCCATCACGACTTCGTATTCTCCCGTAGGCGCGCCAACTTGCCTCGATCGGGCGCATCCTCCTCTTTCGCCCGCCGCCGCGGTCGACAGAAACCTTCGCCAAAGAAGCCCGAAAGCGGTAGATAGCGCAGATGTTCGGCGCGGAGATCCTTATCCCGGCGGCAATTGGGGTCGTGTTCGCTACGGCCATCGTCCGAGCGATAGCCACGCGAGACCGAGCGATGGAGGCAACCTGGCGCACCGCCGCAGCCCAACTCGAGGCCGAGTTTCACTACGGACCGTCGGCGAGAACGTTCTTCATCAAGAAGGAGCTTCCCGTGGGGACGCTTACGATCGCTCGCTACATGCGAACGCTCGGAAAGAGCAAGGTCGTCAGCAGTCACGCCACCCTCATCCCGAAGCGTTCGGCCAGCGTCGCCGTCGTCCAGAAGACGGCGGTCGATCGGCTCAACGCGTTTGGCGTCGACGACGTTCAACTCGGTGACGCGGAGACAGATCGGGCCCTGTTGATTCAGGGGCGGCCAGGCCATGTGCTCGCGGTCTCCGACGCCAGGACGCGTCGCGTCTTGACGGAGAACTGCTTGAAGGGTCTTCGAGTCGAACCCAACTTGATCGAAATGGCACTTCCCACGGACATCGAAAGTGCCGACGTTCTGTGCACGTCCGGTCGAATGGTCATCGACGCTGGGGAGCGCATGCAACTCACGGATACGAGTGTCTTCGACCGCCTGCGGGCGAACATCCTCAGCGATGACTTGCTTTCCGTTCGACGTCGGAACTTTGAAGTGCTGCGCCAAGACGATCCGCTCGCCGCCGAGGCGGTGGCGGACCACCTCGTGCGTTCAATCGACCCGAATGAATGCCCGATGGATTTGGCCATCGACGTGTTGTGTACGCGGGGTCGCGCGCTTCTGGTCATCGAACACAGCGCGCGGCTTTGGGCCGGGCCGCTTGGAGTTGTCGGAGCAATCCTGGGGGCATTCAACATGGCCGGCAAGCCGTGCTCCATTCCGGCGCCGGCGCTCGAGACCATTCTGGCCGCCGAGGACGATGGCGTGCACCGCACGCTGGTGGACGCACTCGCCCTTCAAGAGCCTGCCGTTCAGGACGTCATCGGCCAGCGCCTGTTGGCCAACGCCCGCCACGAGGACATCAAGGCCGACGTCATCGCGTTACTCTCGATGGCCGGCGGTCCAGGCACGGTCGAGATCCTGCAAGCTCAGACCCAGGGGGTTCTCGGCAACGCGACGACCAAGAAGGCCGCCCGAGCGGCCATCGCCGCCATTCAGGCGCGCATCGAAGGGGGCGAAATCGGAGGCCTTTCGATCATCGATGGCTCCAACGACGCAGGCCACGGTGCGCTGTCACCCGTCGATCATGCCGGCGCCCTGAGCCCGGTCGAGGACGAATCATAGCGCCACTTTCGTTGCTTGCGGTTTAGTACGCGCGTAGTCTCTTACTCGGGACGAGCGAAAGTCGACCCGCTGTGCTACGCATGGTCGGAAGTGGCAGATCAACCTGAGAACCAGAGTCGCCATCGAGCTCAAGATCGACTTCGAGACCGACCTCGAGAGGTCGATAGGGCAATCAATCGGCTTCGACTATGCCCGGAGCGGTCGATAGGGCAATCAATCGGCTTCGACTATGCCCGGAGCAGTCGGAGAACTGACGCAGATGTGCGACGAGTCACATGTTGCGCGCATTCTGGCCGGTTTGGAACGGCACAAGACTGGACTGCCGTTGAGTTCCGTAGCCTGCGCGCAGCGTTCAGACGTACCTCTCCCCAGCGGACGAGCAGCGCGACCGCGCGGACAAGAAGCGCCGAGCCCCGGAGCTTGGGCCCTTCGGTTGGTTTGTGGAGTCGATCAGAGATCGAGGGTGAGCTGAGGGGGATCTCGAGCGCATCGCGGCCGTCGCATCCGACCAAGAGTCGCTGCGACGTGACTCGATTCAGTCACCGCACCGATCGGCCTAAGTGGGCCGCCACACAACAAGCAGCGCTCTCCATCAATCGAATAGACGCGGGCCAACAGTTGGGCCCACGACATGCGACGTTTCTGAACCCGGGGCCTCATGTTCTCGATCGGGAAGGCGAGCTGAAGAACCGGTGCGGGCCTTGGAACAATCGCGCGCCGCACTTTCGAGGCCGAAGCCAGAACGCCCGCGTAGCGAACCTGATGCTGCGCCGGGGAGGAACGAGCCACGCGAGGCGTCTCAGAAACTGAACCGGTGATAGAACGATCGCACCCTGGCCGTTCTTCGCTGGACGACGAAGCGTCAGTCGAACTCGGCCATCATCGGTCATGCGAAGTTGATCTTCGGCGAAGGGCGGACGAGCCGCATATAGGCAGAGCCTTTCTCGTCCTCGTCGATCGCCTCGGGCAACACGAACCTGAGCATGAACACTAAATCCACCACACGCGATCGCCGTGGACCTGACGTCCGCGATGCGACTTGGCGACAGCATCGATGGCTCCGCGAGGCCGCGCACATACCAGCGCTCCACGGGTGTCAGCGATGCTTCCTCAAGAGCGTCCGACGCGCTTCGGATATATCCGCGCTTCGCGATAAATTTCTCCATCTTCTTGAAAACGCTTTGGGCTAACGAGAGAAGGTCTCGATTCGTTGGGGCTGGGCATTCGACGAAACGGGGACCCTCTTCTTCGTTCGCGAAGACGCCGTCGAGAACGAGCACATGAAGATGGGGTGAGATGTTCAGGGTCTTCGTGAATCGCTGAATGAAGGTGACGGCGCCGCATTTCGGTTCTGGGAGATCCTGGCATCGAGCCCAGCCGGTCAGTTGCTCAAAGATCGCCCGAACGAAGAAGCTCACCATCTTCGCCAAGACCTCTCGTTTGCACGCGAGAAGACCGCGCAGTTCGAACGGCGGGCTCAGCACGTATTGCCGAAGCGCGACATCGGGCAGCACGTCATCGACGAGATGGGCCGCCGTCTCCTGCATCCGTCGTGCACCGCAGCTCGGACAAATCGCCCGCCCCTTGCACGAAAAAGGCCAGAGCATGCTCACGCTGGCATCGGTCGCAGAAGAGAAGGACGAAACCGCGTTCCAAGATCCCGCAGTCGAGGAATCCTTCGAATTCTTTACGGACGAATGTCGGCAACCCGGACTCAGGGCAATCGGGGTCCTCAAAGCTTTCGACAAACTCGTCAAAGTGGGTCGAGACGAGGCGATGCAGGATTCCCGACTCCGGTTTTCGTGGTTTGTATTCCGAAACCGCTTGCGCGCACACAACGCGCCATGAGCCCGTTTCATGCCGTCACGGAAGGCCTCGGCAACCGCGCTCGTTTGTTCGTGTCTTCGTCGAATTTCGGACGTCCTCGCTGCGCTGACGGACAAGCTCATGCCCACGTTGGCTGCGACTCGCAAGCGTGGCTTCGTCCCCAACGAGCTCGATGCCGCCGCGTAAGTGTTCCGTCGAGGCCACCTGGGCGCTGCGGGTCCGTTCCGCTATGAGCGCTCGCAGTGAACGCGAGAGCCTTCAGCTGCGGCGCGCTATTCGGCGAACTGCTTGCGGACGAATTCTGACGACGATCGAGAAACAAGAATTGGCCGTGTTTCGTCGAGAAAACCGTGAACTTCGACGGGAGCGTGATTTTTTAACGCAGGCGGCGGCATACTTCGCGAAGCTGAACAAGTGAAATTCAAGTTCATCAGCAACAAGACAGGTCAATTTCCCGTGGCCTGGAGGTGTCGTCGACTCGGGGTGTCTCGGTCTGGTTGTTATTCATGGCTGGATTCTGAGCCCAGCGCACGCGATATGCGTGACGTGTTTCTCATCGAAAAGATACGTGTTGTTTTCGAGCGCTTTCGCGGACAAACGAACTCATTTACCGGCATTCTTGGCCAACAAGAAAGCGACATTCATTCGCCGGAAACGTGAGTCCGATGGAGTACGAACTTGTTGCCAGCGTCAATCAAATGAGGTTGGCTGCGTAAACAGAAACCGTCCATCAGATCGGATCAACTCCACCACGACATTTCGGTAAAACGACCTGCGGGATGAGAGGAATGGAGGGGGACGCCGAGATGCCAGAGATCAAGACGTACTCCGGAAGCTGCCACTGCGGCGCGGTTCGCTTCCGATTGAAGACCGAGACGATCACGACCGGCGTCCGATGCAACTGCTCCATCTGCGTCCGCAAGGGCGCGGTCATGTCCTCCAAGTATTTCGAGCCGCACGAGGTCGAGGAAATCTCCGGGACCGAGAACCTCACTACCTACCAGTGTAGCGACAAGGTGATGGACCACGTCTTCTGCAGGACGTGCGGAATCTATCCGTTCCACGAATGGAAGAGCACGTACCGGGTCAACCTCGGTTGCATCGACGACCTGGATGTCTTGGCGCTCGAGATCGGGCTCATCGATGGCAGGTCGTTCTGATGCCTCTGCCACGGCTGGTCCGTCATCTTTCGGACACGAAGTTCACCGACTTTTACGAGCGGCGCATCCCACTCGATGTGCGCAACCAAGTGCGGATGGCCCACTCGTTTCGCGGCAATTCCGTGACGGTCTTTGAGGAGAGGCCGCACTGGCAGGACGCGAGCCAGTGGTCAAAGATCCCGATCGCTCAGGTCCGCTACGACGCTGCGCAGTGGCAGCTCTACTGGGCCGACCGCAACGGAAAGTGGCACATCTACGACAGCCTTCAGCCGCAGAAAGACTTCGATCGTGTCATCCGGGAGATCGACGCCGACCTGACGCGCATCTTCTTCGGTTGATTCTGGTTGGGCCTGAGAACGTGTGATGCTGCGATCTCGCTGAAGCGGATCTGTGGAGCTGAAGCGCAGGACCATGGAGGCCTGCGCTCCGCGGTCGGGCGACGAGTCGCCAGCTCCGGTGTGGCGCCGAGATCCGGATTTGCTGACCCAGCTCGAGACTATCGGGCGGAATCGCGCCGTTTCAGAAAGGGACGCGACGCCAACACAAAGACGACGCCCGTGATTTGGCCTGGCTGTAAGTAAGGTCCCCAGGCTGTGGCCAGCGGCGACGGGCGGCGACGTACGCGCTATTGCGCGTTGGGGCCGACCCATTCGAGTGCCGTAAGCGGTTCAGGGAGTTCGAAAAGAAGCCGAGTCTCTCCTCGAACGAGATGGAGGTAGGACGCATCCCCTCTTGCCGTTGCAGCGGCCAACGCGCCAGAACCAGAAACAGCAACGCTCCAGATCTCCTGGCCTGCCGGCGGCATGAAGGAGTCGATCAGCTTCGCTTGCCTGAACAGCTCGACCTTGGGTTGGTCTCTTCGTAACCTGTGCATGGACGGGCCTCAGCGTTTCGCGAGTCTCTGCCGCGGATGTGCTCCGATCATTGTGCGACAGGGGGGAAACTGCCGAGCATTAGAGCCCGTGGGACTTGGTCGTTACTTCCTCTACGTGAAGACGATTGAACGGCAGTCGAATGAACGGCCATGGGTACGCAGCGGTGTGGAATGTAAATAGTGAGAACGATTAATGCAAACCGTCTTGCATTGGATTGAAGGCTTTGCGCCAAGAGTTTGCAATCTATTGATTAGATGTGCCGAGATCACCGAGCAAGATGGCGCCTAAGCGCCAAGATGAGGCGGAGATTTTCGATGTGGATCATGCGACGAATGTTCCACCGCCGCCTTGTCGGTTTGTCACCGGAAGCCAGGGCGTACGTGTTTACGGGATGCCGCGTCGGAGCAGAAGAGAAGACTTCTTAGATCAAGGCGAGGAGGGTGAAGGTTCGACGTCGAGGTTCGCTTCGGCCCATGCACGCGGCGTGAATCGGTCGGGGTGCGCGCGAATATCGTCGTCGTCGGTACGGAGCACAGAGACGAGATACTCGTGTATCGGGACGCCGGCGGCGACGGCTGTCTGAAGAATCGTCCGCACGATGTCGAGAGCAAAGCGGCCTTCAAGACTTCGTCGGAACATCGAACTGTCTTCGATCATCTTCTCCATTCGAAGCATTCTCTCACGCAGATTATTCGAAGGTTCGAGTCTTGGGTCGTCGAGATATGCTGTCAGCGCGTCGAAGTGATTGATGATGTAGCGAGCGCCATTTCCAAGCTTGGTTCCCTTTGACCACCGGTTGGCGATATTCTTCGCGAGTTCAAGAATGTCGTTCCAAAGCTCTCGGCTGTCTGTGTTTCTCACGGCGAGTACGTTCTCTCGATTGCGACCTTGGATGTCCAGTTCATGCTCGTGAATGGCAAGACCAAGAAAGAGGTGGAGCATGTAGGCGCATCGGTCGGGATCCTCGTCCTCATAGATCGCAAAGGGTCGCCTCGCGTGAGCCGAGCATCCGATGGTGCGAACATCGAAGTGTTCGAGGATCTCGGAAGATGTGACGAGATTGCTCGTGCTCAGGTCGCCTTGCACAATCAGCGCTTTTCTATGAGGCTCGCGCTTCTTTAAGATCGCAGCAAGCAGGTTCCCGAAACTACCGATGTGGCTTCGGTAGAACACGATGAGACTGTTTGGGACGTTCGCATCGCTTCGTCCAGAGATGACCGTGGTGTGTATGGCCTCCTTTGGACCGTCCGTGTTCTTTAGCGGCGATTCGAAGGTGAGTTCGCGTCCGATAAGGACGCCGAGCGATGGCGTCTCTTCTGACGTGCGGATCGCAGACCGATCTCCCTCGTCTCGTCGACGCATCCTATCCTTGCGCGCCTTCTCGCAGCGGCGAAGGCTCTCCTTTGCGGCCTTCGGTGTCCGATAGTCGGCCCAAGGCGGTTCATCGGGTTTCTTTTCGAGCTTCGAAAAGCGAGACACCTCGATGACACGGCAGGACGTGTCATCGCCGGATAGAATCTCGCTGTTGGCGAGCTGATTCCCAAGCTCAAGGTAGATTGGCACCCATCGATGCGCCACGTAGCGGAACATCCGACTCAGTGTCCCCGCCGAGAAACGCTTCTCTTGGGTCGAAAACAACCGGCCGAGCCGATTGAAGGGCATGGCAAACTGACCAACCAAGACGGTGAGCGTCGCCAACGCGTCCCACGTGACCGAAAAACGAGGCGGACCGTATTCGAGTGTGGACGGCGTGATGACGTGGCGTTCGCCCGCGTCGTCGACAACGACCTTCTTCTCGAGGTCGAGCGCGATGCGCGTAACCGAAACCGAGAAGTCATATCGAACCCGCTGCTCGTGGAGCGTCTTGACGATCTCGCCTCCGCCGAAACTTTCCGGAAGTTCCGCACAGAGAGGAATGCGCTCTTCGTTCACGAGCACCGCGCCGCCGGGCATCAGCGTCTCGTTCACCGACTTCATGGCCGGGTCTGCGCCGTGACCCTTCGCGACGCTCTCGGCGAAGCGAAGGCTCTCGGCATCGATCTCTTTGAGGTCTTCGTGGGTCAGTTCGATGTCCTCGAGTGCCGGGATCTCATCTTCGGCTCGGGAACCGTTGCCGTCGTTCATTTCTATGGGCATCTTCGCCAATTTATCCTCCAGGCGCTTGATCCGATCATGATGTTGCTTCTTCAACCCGCCGTGCCATCCACGGAGCCTGCGGCGGCGATCGATCTCCGCTTCAAGCGTTTCGCGCGCGCCTGGAGCGGATTCACGCTTCGCGCGACCAATTTCTGCGGTGACAGACCCACTTGGCCGCCGCTTCTCAGTCGATGGCGTGATGTGAAGGGCACGACGAAGCTCGCGCACCGCCGCCTCCAGCGCTCGTTTCGGGTCGCCTTCGACCGCCAGGTACGGGTGATGAATGGCAAGAAAGAGGCGGACGGGTTCAGGGAGTTCGGCGCTGTTCGCCTCGATCCACACCGCGACCTGTCGGCGGTGTTCGGCGCGTTTGGCGTGGCCCGAAAACCATCCCGCAGCGCGTTTCGAGGTCTACCTTGCACCCACGACAGAGTGTTGGGGTAGCCCAGTCGCCGAAGGCACCGTGAAGGGTGACTCCCAGCAGCTAAGCTTCGAGGGGCGCGTCGCAAACTATCTTCGAATCATGATCGAAGCGGATCAGGGCGGGATGTCCGTCGAGCTTCGCGAGGTCGAGATCGAAGTCACCATCGGGCTCTGGGGTGAGGCAGCGAAGTACGCAGTCGCAGGCAGCCCGTATACCGCGAAGCTGATCCCCGACCTTGCCGAGGCTCACGGCGCTGAAGCACAGATACGTATCACGCCGGCGACGGACGCCGCCGTCTACAGCGATGGCACGATCGTGTACTCGCCACCGGCCGCGGCCCCCGGGGGCCCCGTAAGACTTGAGGTCGAGGTTACGTCGGCCTCGGACCCCAGCCGGACGGCGACACGGGTGCTCGAGTTCAGTCGCCTTGCGCGGCGCGAAATCGCCGCGAAATCTGTCGGGCCGGAGGGGGGAACCATCGAAGTGAGTCAGAGTGGAACCGACCTGGATGGACTTCGAGTCGTGATTCCGCCTGGGAGCGAAACACAGTTTGTCCAGGTTTGGACGCTCGTCGGGAACGTCGACCTCTCACTCGCGGATACGACGCCCGCGGCAACGCCATTTCTGGTGACCGGTGCGAGCGATGGCGCGGTGCTTGAAGGAAACCCTGCGCTCCTTGCGCGACTTCAGAACGGGAACACGGCAGCGCCGATCGCGACCGTCGCCTACGGTGCCGAAGCCGACGCGAGTGGGCACGCTCCGAGTGTGACCGTCGTCGGCGTGAACGCGTGCTTCAACTTGACCACGACCGGCACGAAGCCGGAGGTGTTCGGGCGGTACGTGCCTACGGCGATCTTCCAGCAGTTCAGGGCGGGCCAAGGGGCATGCTACCGCCTGGAGCAAGGTCAATTCGAGCTCTACTACTGGCTGAGCGCCAACGAGAAGCTCCACGCCCCATCGGTCACGCAATCCCTTCAATACGTCGCAGCCGCCGCCGAGCGCACCCGTGGATTCGTGACGTCGCAAGGCTGCGATTTCTGGGACCTGAAGGTGCAGATCATGCTGCTTCCGGATATCGCCGGTGTGGGCGGCACCCACGTCGTGGGCGAGTCGTTCATCCTCCTCGATCGGAATCGGTTCGACAAGATCGCAAGCAAGGACGATTCGGCCCAACGAGACGCCCGCGACACCGTCTACCACGAGATGACGCATGTCTACCAGGAACGCGTTGCAGGCGAGGGCACTACGTCCGCCGACAGAAGTGATGGTTACTGGGGCACGGAGGGGCTCGCAGTTTTCCACGCGGACGAGGTGGAGAACACGGACGCATATCTTGGTAAGTTCGGCTGGGTCTCCGCAGGCCCGCGTGTCGCG
The DNA here is from genome assembly GCA_016713425.1 of Deltaproteobacteria bacterium. Taxonomy (GTDB): domain Bacteria; phylum Myxococcota; class Kuafuiibacteriia; order Kuafuiibacteriales; family Kuafuiibacteriaceae; genus JADJPE01. Next base: position 2,708,081 of record JADJPE010000005.1, read on the forward strand.
CAGCTTGGGCTGAGAAACCGTTCGGACAGGTCACACGCCTACAGGCAGGCTGCGTTCTTCAAGGCCCTGAAAGCGATGAAAGGATTCAACACGTGCGACTACCTAAAGAAGCGCGCCCGTGCCCGCAGCGCCTACGCCGCGCTCGATGAGATGTTCGGGGGCACGGAGGCAAGGCACGATCTGTATGCCGAATTCGTCAGCACGTGGCTCGTGCAGGCCCTCTGGGGGAAGCCGGAGCGCATCGATGACGCGTCTTCGCTGCCGAGTGGCTTTGTGAAACCCGGCGGCATCACAACGAAATACCTCCTCAACGCCGGGGCCGCCAACTATGACTTTGGGATGTCCGCGGGCGGAAACGCGGCCAAGTTCATCAACTCGTATGTTTGGGATGGCATCCCCTTCGTCATCGAGCTTCTCGAGCCGACCGCCAACGCCAGGGGGATTGTCTTCACGACGGGTGGGACCAAGATCATGAGCCTCAAGCCCAATGCCCCGCAGACGCTCCCCACAAATTTGGATAGCTTCTACGTCGTCGCGGCGCTCGATCAGGGCCTAGAGCGCGACGGGTTTGGCGAACCCCGCAAGATGGTCATTCGAATCGACCGATGCCAGCGCGTGTTCGATTCCATCGCCTGCTGCCGCAGACTCTCGGAGATGGTTAAATGCTATCCCGATGCCCCAAACGAGGCTTGTCAACGTGAGGTATCTCCACCAGGATGCTATCAGGCCGATGCATACGGGTGCCCAATTGCGAGTCCACTCATGACGGCCGAGGAGCTCGCTTCGCGGCAGTGGTGCACTGGCTGCGCTGACCCACACATTACCTGCGCACGGTGTGGAAGCGGCGCTTTCGTTTGGGACCACATCGATGCTGTCCACGCGGATCTTGTGCAACGGCGTCAGCAGTGCTTGAGCCGATCGAGATCTCAATAGTCGCACGGCGGCCGGGTCGGAATCGGTCGGCTCTCAGCGCCCTGAGGCCTCAGGTCCAGGTCTAGTGCGCGCGATCTGAAGTCCGTTCCGGGCTTCCTGAGACGTCGGCGATCGTCCACGGGAGCTGGGTTGTCACCAGCTCGAGGAGTTCGTCGAGCGTCGCCCGGAAAGGCGTCTTCTCCCATTTCCCGGTGTGCTTCGCGAAGTCGAGAACGAGCCTTTCCAGCGCTACTTCCTCTCGGCGTCGCTGCGCACCATCAAGCGCTGGGCGACGGCCTTCCGCCATCGCCGACGCCGCAACGAGGGCGGGCGCCCGCCGCTCGAGGCGAAGGTCGTCGAGCTGATCGTCACGTTGAAGCGCGAGAACCCGGCGTGGGGCTGCAGGCGCATCCGCGAGGAGCTGCGCCGCATGGGCATCCGCGTGAGCGAGCCCACCGTCTCGCGCATCCTCAAGGAGAACGGCTTCTCCCCTCGGCCGGGGAGGAAGCTCGACTTCGAGCGCGTGACCTCGTCGGCGAAGGACGCGCTCTGGGCGCTTGACTACTTCGCGGTGCAGACGGCCAAGGGCGTCTGGCTGCAGGCGCTCCTGATCATCGATGTTCACACGCGCGAGCTGATCGACCTGCGCGTCCACGACGGCTGGGACGTCGACTCGGTGTGGACCATCCGCATGTTCAACGAGGCCAGCGCTCGCGAGAAGCGCACGCCGAAGGCCGTGGTCCATGACCACGGTGCGCACTTCATGGGGCAGTTCGAGCGCCAGATGCGCGTGCTGGAGATCGAGAACGAGCTCACGCCGGTCGGGCTGCCGTCGATGAACTGCTACGCCGAGCGAGCCATCGGCTCCATCCGCCGCGAGCTGCTCCGGCACATCCGCGTGGCTGATGCGAAGGAGCTGCAGTTCTTCCTCGACGAGTACCGGCGCTACGCAAACACCGAGCGCCCACACCAGGGCATCGGCGGGCGCACGCCGGAGGAGCGCTCGAAGGACACTCCGCTCGCCGAGGTCATCGACCTCGACACGGTCCGGCGGCGGAAGCTCCAGCGTCGCGAATACGCGCACGGCCTGCTCCGGGGCTACGCGCTCGCCGAAGGCGCCCCGTCGGCCAAGGCAGCCTGACCATGGACGCCGCCCACTTCACCATCGCGCCCCAGCTCCCCGGACGGCGCGAACGGGCGCCCATTGTCTCGATCCTGCGGCCCACGCCCCGAGCGGCGCTCCCGGCGCGACACGCGCCAACGTGGGCGCCCTGGCGGGCTTCGTTGGCGGCGTCCCGGCCGCCCTTGACGCGGCCGGAGGGGTTTCTTGGGATCTGGCTGGAGGGTCCTGGGCCCGTGCTGGACTCGAACCGGGCACGCTACGCGCGGCCCCCGCAGTCGTGCCGGGACGTTGCGATTCTGCGAACGTGTCCCAGCGCCCCGCGCGCAACCTGCCGGGTTCGCAATGCGAACGGTTTTCTGGGACGGTGCGAGTCGGCGAATCTGTCCCGGTTGCTCACTCGGAGAGCGTTCGCGAAGGGCTCGGCTTGCGGAGCTAAACTACCCGTGACTCGAACCGGGGTCACGGGAACGCGCAGGTAGACGTCGATCTCCTCGCGGGAAAACACGACGACTCGGGGTACGAGCCCCTTGATCAGGTGCTTCCGCTGGCAGGCGGGGGCGCCTCCCATGATCCGGTCGAAGTCCCGCCCGAACGCCTCGATGCACGCGTCGTCGGCCACGCCGAGCTCGGCTTGCTCCGCCTGGCGCACCAGGCCCTCGCGCTCCTCCTCGAGCTGTTTCTGCTGCGCCCGGAGGCCCTCGATCCGCTCCCGGCAGAGGGTCGGATCCATGTCGCCGTCCTCGAAGGCTTGGAAGTACCGGTCGAGCCCTGCGCGAACCTTGCCGATGCGCGCGTCGACCACCTTGAGGCTCGTCTTGAGGTTCGGCCGCTCGATGCCGAGCTTCGCGTTGGCCGTGCTGACACACGGGGCGATGGATCGCCTCTACGAGGATGTCCTCGCCTTCGAGGCAGCCCTCGGCGTGCGCTTCGAATGGGTGCTCCACGCCGGAGACTTCGGTATCTGGCCGGATCCCCATCGCATCGACAAGGCGACCAGGAAGCACGACGGCGCGGGCGACTTCCCGGCGTGGTTCGCGGAGCGCCGGACGGCACCGCGAAAGACCCTCTTCATCAAGGGCAACCACGAGGACTTCGTCTGGCTCGATATGCAGCACGTGCTGCCTGGGCTCTTCTACCTGCGGAACGGGCGGACGATGGATCTCGGCGAGGGCCGCGACGTCGTGCGCGTCGGCGGCGTGGGTGGCTGCTACGGCCCTTCCGACTTCGATCGCCAATCGAAGCACCTCCAGGGCTACGCGAAGCGCCACTTCACGCGAGACGAGATCGAGACGCTCTCGAAGAGCGCTGGCGTCGACATCCTCCTGGTCCACGATGCGCCAGCCGGCGTGCGATTCGAGCGGCATCGACGGGGTCTCGGCTGGATGAGCGAGGCCGCAGGCCTTGACCAGCTCGTTGCCGCCGTCCGGCCTCGCGTCTGCTTCTTCGGCCACCACCACACGTGGGTCGACAGTGAAGTTGCTGGCGTCCGCTGCATCGGTCTCAACAAGGTCCGAATGCGCGCCAGATGGAACAATCACAGTCGTTGGGCTACGAAGCCCATCGACTCCGACCGGCGATCAAGGCAACGGCAGCAGAATCGGCTTGATGTCCGGCTGTGCTTCTATGAGGTCAGCGGTTTCCTGCTTCGCGCGATCTCGGCAAGATCGGTGGAAAGAGCGCGAACCGTCCCGGGTGCGGCTATCGCTGCTTCTTCTTGATACTCTCCCGCACAGAGAGGTTCTCGAGCTTCTTGCCCAAACCTGAGGTGATCAACGGCTTGGCGGGGTGAGACTCCAGATAGGCGAGGGCTGACGAGAGCGCGCTTCCGGCAGACAGCTCTGCTTGTGTCTTCCGGGTCTCCGCCGAAGTCGATTGGCTTTCATTCGTTTTCGCCATCAGTGAGGTGCTCCTGAATCGCCGCCGCGATGTCTGCCAATATGGGAAGGTACGGCCGAATGACGGCTCGAATCAAGTGCTGGTCTGCCGCATCCTCGAAAAGGCCGATGTCGCTGTAGTTGATGTTCAGGACCCCGACAATCTTGCCTCTGCATGCCAGCCCGAAGGAGATCAGGCTACGCACAGACTGGAGCTTGGTGAAGTAGCCTTCAACGGCGGCGCGAGCTCGATCGGAGGTCCCCGGTGCCTGTTTCTCATTCGGAATGGAAATGGTGTTGCCGATGTCGTCGTAGGCTAGCGTGTCTTCGGCGTAGACATACGATAGGGGGTCCGCGAGTGCGCTAAGCTTCGCGGCCAGGACCGTCAGAGCCTTGGGAGCACCAGGAAGGACTGCTCCCCGATCGGTTGGAACTCTCAGGTAGATATGCGGTGTGTGTGCCTTTGATTTCGGCGAACCGCCAGTGAGGAGAAGAAACCAGTCCGCCTCGGCGTCATTGACCACACCGTCGGCTCCACTGTGGTGGCCGACCTCGGCCTCATATGGATTCTTCAGAGGAACTCCGAGTTCCGACGACAGCTTGGCAACGGCTGCAACCCCGCGAGCACCAGGTATGGCAACCAGCAGGTTTGTGCTGGTTGTTGTTTTCTCTGCGCGGTCGCCGAGAACCCTTTCAGCCTGCTTTTCGATTGCGGCAGCGACCAACGACAGCGCGGCGTAAAGCGTCGCGCTCTGCGAGGACCTCGCGGGGAACGTCGTTGTATGAGCACAAAGACTGACAGCCAGGTCGTTCGACAGCGCCTCGAAAGACTTGACTCCCAGCGAAAGCTGGTCTCGCTTGGTTTTTGCCTCACGAAGATTGGTCAGGAATACGGCGCCCTCGCAGACGGCGCCAAGCGCCAAAATTCCCAAGGCCGCAAGCCCGCCACTACCGAATTCTCCGTCGGGCAGCTTTTGAAGCTGCGGCTCGTAGACAGTGCAGAGAACGCCCCCTACGAAGAGGAAAATGCCCCCGATGATCGCGAGCGACGACTTCGCCCACCAGAGATACGGGCTGCGGCCAGCGCCGCGGATCCACCTTCGGATCTCGGACCACCGATCTTTCACGTCAGGGTCACTAGCATCAGCCGCCGTTGTGGTCCAACGCGTGGCATGGCGGGTAGGCCAATCCGACTTGGCATCGTAGGATCCAGGTCGCTGTCAGCGTTGATCAGCAGGGCGTGGCGAGAATCTGGCGGGAGCGCGGCTTCTCGTGCGACCTCTGGACGGATCCTCCAGGCCAGGTGTGGGCCGACTTCGTGCACGCTACCGACGAGCTCGTCATGGTGGTCGAGGGCGATGTGGAGTTCGAGATCGAGAGCGAGGTCCACCGACCCCGCATCGGAGATGAGCTTCTCATTCCCGCGGGCGCCAATCACACCGTGCGCAACCTGGGTCGGGCGACATCGCGATGGCTCTACGGGTACAAGCGGTGACGATCTACACGGTCGGTCATTCCAGGCACCCGATCGACGACTTCATCGCGCTGCTGCGGAAACACAAGATCGCCCCGCGAGCGCACATCGACGAGGCCCTACTCGAAGTGGGCGCCGCAGTTCCGCAAGATCCCGCTGACCCACTCCCTCCGCGGACCACGGGCCCACGCGCAGCTCGAGCGGTGGCTCCGCGGTGGCGGCTCGCTCATCGACCGGCAGAGCCTCATCGACGACCGCGAAGATGCGCGCGTCCTCTCCCGTGGCAGGCCGCGATCTCGTGCTCGGCGCGGCGGCCGCGCGCCTCCACGCGTCGAGCTGACTCCGGGAGATCTGGCAGTCCCGCTGCAGCGCGCCCTGGCGCAGCGCCGCCAACGCCGCGGCTCTCAGCTCGGCCGGCACGCGGGTACCTCGCTCACTCTCTGCGCGGAATTGCGCGAAGCGCTCCGTCAACGCGATCAACGCCGCGGGCCTACTCCGCGAGCCCGGGCGGGCCGCGAGCCATTCTTTCTCGGCATATCGGTGGTTCCTCCTGGAACGCGCCATACGCGCCCGCGGAGACCGCCGTCAGGTGCCCGTTGATGCACTGCGTACGATTCATCTCGCGTTCGAACTCGGCGAAGCTCAGCGCTTCATCGTGAGAAGCACGCTGCCTCAGCCGGCTAAGTCGAGCCAGGTGTCCTCGAAGAGACAGTTACGAAACAGAAGTCGCTCGCGGCGCCCGGTGAAAAGCCTGCGAGGCGCGCACGGAACAAGGTCCACGGCGGGCGGCAGGTCGTGAAGGAGCGGACGTGAGACGTGGCGTCTCAGCGCCAGAAGATGCAGCCCTCGGTTGGGCGGCCCCCAACGGCGCGGACGCGATCAGCGAAGGGAGACTGACGATGGCAAGCGGAGCGATTCGAAGGGTGCGGGGGAGCTTCGTCGGCGACGGCCGTGTTCAGTCGGAGGACGAGCTCAGCGGACGGACGACCCAGCTCCCGCTCTTGGAGTAGTCCGCGGGTCCTGGCGGGAATGTTACCTATCCCTTCGGAGGGTACGTGTCGCGTCCATGGCTGTCCTTTTCGCGGATCTTGCCGTCCCGCCCGTGAACGACCAGCTCGGAGCCCTCGCGCTGCGCGATCTTGCGCCCAGCATCGATCGCTTCCTTCTGCGTCTCGGTGACGACACTGGCGCGCTTGCCCCCCTCCTTCTTGGCGGCCCATCCGCCCTCGTGCTTCATGACGTGAACGTTCTTCTTGCTCATCTTTGTTTCCTGCCTTTCTACGCGCGGGCGAGCCGCGACACGACGAACACTGCACTTGCGAGAGCGAGCACCGGCCCCAGATGGCGTCTCGAACACGAGTCTCATGCGTCACCCTTCCTTTTTCGATGGGCCTTCTTCTTCGGTGCCAACCCGATGCGCACCAGGAAGCCCTCGATGACCTCGTCGGTGATGAACCGCGGGTTTGCATGTTGGATTGCGCGCCCGATCTCCTCGGCGGCCTGCGCTGTGAGCACCCCATCGTCGACGAGGAGCGCAACGGTCTCGAGTCCCCAGAGCACCGGGATCTTCTCAGCGGCACACTCGCGGCGAAGACGGCCGTCGTTGGTCACGCAGGTCCATCCGTTGGCGCGCGCAAGCAGGAGGCATAGGTGGTCGTGGAAGGAGAGCCCTGCTCGACGAGCGGCCGCGTCGGTTGCGGTCTCGAGCGGCGGGGCGACGGCGATGATCCCGAGCTCGGCATAGTCGGCCGCATCGATCTGATCGACTTCCTCGCGGAGAACTGGCAGCGGCACGTGGATTTGACCGACGTGGTCGGAAATGAGCCGGATGATGGTCCGATCAGCCTCGCAGAGATCGATGAGGACGTTCGCATCCATGATCAGGAGTCCCTTACGCGCACGTCCCATGATTTGTTCATTCGACCCATGTCGAGATGACCGCACGCATCGTCTTCAGATCCAGGTCCAAGATCTCGGCCGCGCGCCCGACTGAGATGAGTTCTTTCTCGAGTGCGGTGCGAACAAGTCCGCTGAGACGGTCCTCAACGAAGTCGTCCGGGCTGAGGCGCTTCGGCTCATCGGCGGCTCGTGCCTCGACCATTGCCGCGTTGAAGTCCTCAGGCGGAAGCCCCTGGGGCTCATCACTCTTGAGCAGAGACTGTCCGAAGCGCGCTTTGTAAGCGAACTGAAACTGCTGCCAGATCGACTTGCCATGCGCCTTCTGTTCGGAGAGCCTGTAGAGGACAGTGCGGTAACTGACGCGGAAGATCCGCTTCACCTTGAGCACGCGATCGACGAGCCCAAGACCGCGGGCCTCGTTCCACTCGCGTGCGAACACGTCCGGAGGCATGAGGAAGTGACTCGCGAACCGGTTGGCCTCGTCTTCCTCCTCCTTGCTCTCTTCAGTCTTCGCGACGTCGTAGGCTCCAAGGTGGAGCAGCAGGTGCCCGAACTCGTGCGCCGCGGTGAAGATCCAACGCTCGACCGAGATCCGATCCCACACATTGACGACGACAGCGGGTCCTCCGTCCTCCTTCGCCACCGAAAGGCCGAAGAACGCGTCGGATGCGAGCCGCATCGGGAGGACCTTTACTCCGCCGCGCTCATCGAGGAGGCCGCAGATGTCACGGATGCTCGCGTCGGGTCCGAGGCCGAGGGCGTGTCGCGCACGCTCCGCCGCCGCGCGCGCGCGGTCTGCGCTCGGACGCATTTTCGCGAGATCGCGTACGAGCTTCTCCAACCGGAACTCGGCGCGGTCGTTCAGCATCTGCTCCAGCTCGGCGTAGTCCTCGAGCCTCCTCCCCACGCTCACGAGCACCTGCTCGCGGCTGGTCATGCGCTTTAGCGCACGAAAGCGGACGGCCTTCAGGGCGCGGGTCGGGGTCAGAAGCTCCTGGAGCTTCACGCCGAGAACTTCGGAGATCCGAAGAAGGGTCTCGACCTTCGGCTGCGCGGTTCCCGATTCGATGTTGCCGTACGCGACGCGACTGAGCTTGGCGCGCTCCGCGACGTCGGCCTGGCTCAGCTTCCTGGCATCGCGCAGCCGGCGCAGGTTGTTGCTGAGGCTCGCTTCCATGTTCATAGCTTAACTGATTGACAACTTCTGTCAATATGCAAAGCAACCCCGTGCGAGAACCGGGACAGGCAGGGGGTAGACTGGCAGAAGTTCCGGGGGGATGTTCTCGTCGCTCTCGTCCCCCACGCTTGCAGAACGACCAACGGTTCGGTGGATAACCCGCATTTCTACGCATCCAAGGCTCAGTCGGCAGCCTAGAATCGATCGAATACACTAAGAATATTATACTCAGTAGCGTTCGATAATATACCTTATGTCAAGTCAGATCCAGCGATGCCTGCCGCTCATCGCTCAAGCCCCACGCCGTTATCCACTTCTACACACCGAGCAATCTGACACGCCTATTACCCAACACAGCCACAACCTCCAGCTCGCCACCGAGTGCTTCCACATAGCGGCGCAAAGCCTCGATTGGGTTGTCCTCCCGTCGCTCGATCCGCGAAAGCGTCAGGGGATGAATCTTGTCCCGGCTCGAGGAAGAATCCGGCGGTCGCCCGGACACTCACCTAAGAACAGCAAGCTGCTCCCTGAGCGCGGCGTTCTCTTCGCCGAGCGCGGACTCTGAAAGCAGCACTGCCCACCGCGGACACGCTGACCATTGATCATGCGTCGATCCCCCAAAGTCGATCCGACATTTGATCGACGCGAGAAACGAGTGTCTGAACACTTGCTCAGTTAGGGGCGGCATAGATGCTGTCTGGTGGCGCCATGACGCCACTGATTAGGTTTGTCGCGTCGGAGACGAACACAATTCGACGGCCGTCCGCGGAGATCATCCCCGGGCCATAACTGTGGTTGTTTCCGGCGAAGCCCGAGACATTTCGGCTCACTTCACGTGTCGTTCCTCTCTCTAGATCGCGGACGAACACGTCGCTGTAGCCATTCATCGATCCACTCCAATCGACGCGCGACCCCCAGACCACGTACCTTCCGTCCCCGGACATGCTGCTGTAGTGGATCTCTCCTTCGGTCGGAGGGATAGGTGTCTCATCTGGGGCAAGGCTGACGAACTGAGTAAGCCCTGACATCATATCGCGGACCACAAGACCTGGCCGTCCTGCAAGGTTCGTCGCGCGGGTGAAGAACACAACGTATCGACCATCATCAGATAAACTGTGCGCGTAGTAGCTTCGGCCATTGCCTAATTCCCCGGAAGGACTTGTGCTGACGGCCTGAATGATGCCCGTCTGGCGATCGGCGAGAAACACATCCTCGAGTGCATTCAGGTCATTTGGCACAAGGTTGGACGCCTCCGACGAGAACAACACAAACCGGCCATCGCGCGAGAGCGTCGGTCGGGTGCTGTGTCCGTTTGCGAACCCTTGAGGCGGCCTCGAGATCAGTTCAAAAGCCGAGGAATCTCGATCGAACACGTAAACATCGAGCCTGAACATCGAGTCTCGTTGAACGAGGCTTGTAGCCACCGAATCGAAGGCGATGTATCGGCCGTCAGTAGAAATTGTTGGTCGATGTGAATGACCATCGGTCAAACCCGTAATCTGCGATTGACTGATACGAGTTGTTTCGCCAAGGATTCGGTCTCGGAGAAACACATCGTTCCAGTCAACGGATTCTGGTTCTTCGGTGAAGTGATCTAATGCTGCAAAAACAGCATAGCGACCATCGCCAGAGAGCGCCCGGCCGGAATCGCAGAAGTTATTCCATGTTCCACCGGCCTCTCCTGAGGTCGCCTGACTGATTCGCTCGACCGTGCCCGTGAGTACATCAAAAACGTACTGATCATAGAGAACGTTCACGTCGTCTATAGAAAGCTGGGCCCTCGTATCAAACAGAATGTACCGACCATCCTCAGATACGCCGCAGATTCCAGGCAGCGAAGTTGCGGGAGAAGCCACATGTATCGGGTCCTCATAGCTACACGCCGGAGAGCAGCCATCCCCTCCTGCGTTGTCTCCGTCATCACACTGCTCAAGTCCTTCGAGGACCCCGTTGCCGCAAGCGCCGGTAGAAACACAGGTGTATCCATCGACAGCGAAGACGAAGCCATCGTTACAGGCGCAGGCGAACGACCCCGCGCTGTTGACACAGTGCTGGGCACAGCCTCCGTTTCCGGTTGAGCACTCATTGACGTCATCGCAGGCGTGACCGTCCGAGGCCAAGGCGTAGCCCGAGTCGCAGGCGCATGCATACGACCCGGAGGTGTTCGTGCAACTCTGCGCGCAGCCGCCGTTCGCGGTGGCGCACTCGTCCACGTCATCGCAGGCATGGCTGTCCGAGGCCAAGACATGGCCCGCGTCGCAGGCGCATGCGTACGAGCCTGAGGTGTTCGTGCAGCTCTGCGCGCAGCCACCGTTCGCGGTGGCGCACTCGTCCACGTCATCGCAAGCGTGACCGTCCGAGGCTAAGACGTAGCCCGAGACGCAGGTGCATGCGTACGAGCCTGAGGTGTTCGTGCAGCTCTGCGCGCAGCCACCGTTCGCGGTGGCGCACTCGTCCACGTCATCGCAAGCGTGACCGTCCGAGGCTAAGACGTAGCCCGAGACGCAGGTGCATGCGTACGAGCCTGAGGTGTTCGTGCAGCTCTGCGCGCAGCCACCGTTCGCGGTGGCGCACTCGTCCACGTCATCGCAAGCGTGACCGTCCGAGGCTAAGACGTAGCCCGAGACGCAGGTGCATGCGTACGAGCCTGAGGTGTTCGTGCAGCTCTGCGCGCAGCCACCGTTCGCGGTGGCGCACTCGTCCACGTCATCGCAAGCGTGACCGTCCGAGGCTAAGACGTAGCCCGAGACGCAGGTGCATGCGTACGAGCCTGAGGTGTTCGTGCAGCTCTGCGCGCAGCCACCGTTCGCGGTGGCGCACTCGTCCACGTCATCGCAAGCGTGACCGTCCGAGGCTAAGACGTAGCCCGAGACGCAGGTGCATGCGTACGAGCCTGAGGTGTTCGTGCAGCTCTGCGCGCAGCCACCGTTCGCGGTGGCGCACTCGTCCACGTCATCGCAAGCGTGACCGTCTGAGGCTAAGACGTAGCCCGAGACGCAGGTGCATGCGTACGAGCCTGAGGTGTTCGTGCAGCTCTGCGCGCAGCCGCCGTTCGCGGTGGCGCACTCGTCCACGTCATCGCAGGCATGGCTGTCCGAGGCCAAGACATGGCCCGCGTCGCAGGCGCATGCGTACGAGCCTGAGGTGTTCGTGCAACTCTGCGCGCAGCCACCGTTCGCGGTGGCGCACTCGTCCACGTCATCGCAAGCGTGACCGTCCGAGGCTAAGACGTAGCCCGAGACGCAGGTGCATGCGTACGAGCCTGAGGTGTTCGTGCAGCTCTGCGCGCAGCCGCCGTTCGCGGTGGCGCACTCGTCCACGTCATCGCAGGCATGGCTGTCCGAGGCCAAGACATGGCCCGCGTCGCAGGCGCATGCGTACGAGCCTGAGGTGTTCGTGCAGCTCTGCGCGCAGCCACCGTTCGCGGTGGCGCACTCGTCCACGTCATCGCAAGCGTGACCGTCTGAGGCTAAGACGTAGCCCGAGACGCAGGTGCATGCGTACGAGCCTGAGGTGTTCGTGCAGCTCTGCGCGCAGCCGCCGTTCGCGGTGGCGCACTCGTCCACGTCATCGCAGGCATGGCTGTCCGAGGCCAAGACATGGCCCGCGTCGCAGGCGCATGCGTACGAGCCTGAGGTGTTCGTGCAGCTCTGCGCGCAGCCACCGTTCGCGGTGGCGCACTCGTCCACGTCATCGCAAGCGTGACCGTCCGAGGCTAAGACGTAGCCCGCGTCGCAGGCGCATGCGTACGAGCCTGAGGTGTTCGTGCAGCTCTGCGCGCAGCCACCGTTCGCGGTGGCGCACTCGTCCACGTCATCGCAAGCGTGACCGTCCGAGGCTAAGACGTAGCCCGAGACGCAGGTGCATGCGTACGAGCCTGAGGTGTTCGTGCAGCTCTGCGCGCAGCCACCGTTCGCGGTGGCGCACTCGTCCACGTCGTGGCACCCTGCGGGCCCCGGTTCAAACCCGGGCTCGCACGCGCAGTCGCTAACCTGGCCGTAGGAAGCACATACAGAACCAGAAGAACAATCGCGCCCACATGCGCCACAATCGATCGGACCGAAATTCAGGTCTGTTTCGCACCCATTTCTCCAGTCACCATCGCAATCTCCAAAACCCGCGTCACAGAGCGTTCCGCAAACACCTTCACGACAAGAAGGCTGCCCGTGATGGTTGGAGCACGTCCTTGCGCAAGTACCACAATGACTCGGATCCTCTTTGAGTTTCTGCCCGCACGGATTGCGATGCCCCACAAAACCTCGGCTGAAGTGACGGATCTCGCCGACGACCACATCTGACACGAGACCGTCGATGGCGTCGAAATCCGCGTCGCCAGAAGTAGACCAATAGAGCGTGGCCTCCTTGGGATCGCCCGAGAAGGCGATCTCGACACGCACAGGTTGCTCAAAAGTTAGCCCGTTCGGCTCGAAGTGAATCACAGGTGAGAAGGCAACCAATCCCTCCGGGGCCAGCTCCGATGTTTCAGTGATAACGATGGTCGTTCTCTCTCGGAGAGCATCTCTCGGAACAAGAAGCCGAACATTCGAAGTCTCGACCATCCCACCGGCAACACCAAGTTCAACCGTCGCAGCGCTCTGAAGAGCAACATTCGACCGTTCAGTGCAACCACTCAACGCCAAGAGGCAGATGAACAACAGGCACGCATCTGAAATGCTTCTCGGTAGGCTATGCCGACTCATAGAGCCTTGAACACTAGTACTAGTTTATACCAATGTCTAAGCCAACAAAGACACAGCAAGGCATCGATGACCCACCGATTTGAATGGGTGCAATCCTTCCTAAACTACGGTGTGTTGGTGTGAGTGTCGCGAACACCTCGGAGTTTACGATGCTGGCTATCGACATCCAGCAGCTCTACCTGTATGGCGCACAACCCGAATAGCTACCATCGTTCCGACTCTGGTTCTTGATTTCTTTGGCGTCATCTTAAAGTACACTAAGCATATTCCACTCAGTAGCATTCGATAATCCAGACGATGTATCATCGCGAACCAGATTCTGGGGTGAGCGATTGCGCGTTATCTCTGCCGTTGAACGTCTTCGAGGCGCACGTGATGGATCTGCTGGGTGCACCGATCGCTGATCTCCGAGACCAGCTCCTCGGGCGCTCGTAGGTAGAGGCTCAGGCGTCGGCGGAAGATGGCATCCAGCCCGGGCCAGAGGCCAAGCCAAAGGAGCGCCGACGCGAGCTCGGCCTCGGTCGCGCCGGCCTGAACACTGCGAACGAGCGCCGCGTATATGAGGTCCTTCTCGTCGAGGTCACCGCGACGATCCGTGAGGTGTCCGACGAGGAACTGCCGAGGCTTCCGGGAGGCCTGCTGACCGGTGGCGCCCCTGTGACTAAGCGCCGATACCATCAGCCAAATCGAAATCATTCAGCCTGCGCTTACTCACAGGGGCTTGAACAACCACCAGGTCGATAGGGCAATCAATCGGCTTCGACTATGCCCGGAGCAGTCGGAGAACTGACGCAGATGTGCGACGAGTCACATGTTGCGCGCATTCTGGCCGGTTTGGAACGGCACAAGACTGGACTGCCGTTGAGTTCCGTAGCCTGCGCGCAGCGTTCAGACGTACCTCTCCCCAGCGGACGAGCAGCGCGACCGCGCGGACAAGAAGCGCCGAGCCCCGGAGCTTGGGCCCTTCGGTTGGTTTGTGGAGTCGATCAGAGATCGAGGGTGAGCTGAGGGGGATCTCGAGCGCATCGCGGCCGTCGCATCCGACCAAGAGTCGCTGCGACGTGCTGCACCCACCACCGAGTCCACCGACAAGAGCGACGGCGACACGCTCGTCTTGACCGGCAAGCTCTTCCGCAAACGACGTGGTCGAGGCTACGTCTTCACCGAGAAGCCCCCGGAGCCCAAGCCTGTCCACGGGCCCGTGCGACGCCCGGCCCGGGTGGCCCAGATGCTCGCCTTCGCCCACGGGCTTGGAGCCGCCATCGAGCGGGGCGACTTCCGCGACCAGGCCGACGCCGCCCGCTACTACCAGCTCACCCGGGCTCGGATCACCCAGCTCATGAACCTCACGCTGCTTGCCCCTGACATCCAGGAGCAGGTGCTCTACCTCGAGGCCGTCGATGGCCGGGAGCCGATGAGCGAGCGGGACCTGCGGACGGTGATCTACGCCGGGGACTGGGGCGCGCAGCGGATCGAGTGGCGCCACCTACGCGAGCAGACTGCCTACGCCTCCGACGCGTCAGACCACCCGCACAGCTGACACTCGGCGCCGATGTAGCGGCGATCATGCTCGTCGTCGATCCACTCACGTCCCCGAAGGTTGTCGGGCTCAGCGCCGCATTTCGGACAGCAGACGAAAACGCCGGCCCCCCAGAACTCGCGGATGTCCAAGCCCGCGTCTTCGATGGCGTGCTGCACCGCCATCCGAAGCTCCTTGTCTGTCTCGATGCCGAGAACATCCTTAGCGACCATGATCGGCTCGCGCTCGTTTCGCCCATCCGCGTATCGGATGTGCTGGATGAGCGGAGGCAGCTGAGCGTCGTCGAGGACGACGGGAACGAGCTTACACTTCGGGTCGTTCATCAAACGGGTCAGCGCGCTGTTCATCTCGCCCTCGACCCAACGAGACGCTGCGGCATGGCGCGACCAGACCAGCAGGAAGATGTCGAAGTCTTGAAGGCCCTCGTTGATGGCGCTTGGGATCGAGTCGCCGGGACGAATCTTCCAGGCGTCGAACCAGACCTGGCATCCAACGAGCTGCAGCGCACTTGCCAGCTTTTCCACGTAAGGCTTGTCCGCCGAGTTGTGTGAGAGGAATACGTGCGGGTGTTCTTGAGTGGAGGTCATCACGCAACTCCTACGGCTGGTAGATCTCGGCCAGCTCCAAGTAGCGGCAGAAGGCGTTCGCGAGCTGGATCTGTCGCGGTGTCCGGCACTCGGGTTCGAAGAGCCGTGGGCTGGCGACCAGAATGCAGGCGCAGCGGGCTCGCGATGTGGCGACGTTGAGCCGGTTCAGGCTGAACAGGAACTCCATCCCGCGCGGCGCCTCGTCGGGCGACGAGGTCGCCATCGAGTAGATGACCACCGGGGCCTCCTGCCCCTGGAACTTGTCGACGGTGCCGATGCGCGCAGTCGGAAGCCGCTCTCCGAGAGCACCGACCTGTGCGTTGTAGGGGGCGACGATGAGAACATCCCGCTCGGTGATGGGTGCCTGCTCGCCCAGGCGGTTGGTCCAGCTCAGGCCGCTCGACACCAGCGCACGATGAAGGTCGGCCACCGCCTCGACCTCCTCGGCCGAGCTGTTCTGGTTGCCCTCGTGCTCTACGGGGAGGAACCAGAGTCCGGCCCCTGCGAATGACGTCTCTCCATCGATGGCCTGCTGCCCCAGATCTGGACGCGACTGCAGCCGCCCCTCGTAGAAGAGCTCCGAGGTCAGAGTGCAGATCGACGGATGCAATCGCCACGTTTCGGCCAGGAAAAGCCCTCGGTCCGCCGGGATGGTCTGCCGATCGCCGAGCAAGTGCTGAAGCGCGGAGACCTCGGTGCCCTCTGGATGACTGCCTTGGAGGGGCTGGTCCAACTGCTGGGGGTCGCCAAGCATGACGACGTTGCGGGCTGCCTGGGCGACAGCGAGCACGTTGGCCAGCGACATCTGGCCGGCCTCGTCAACGAAGAGCACGTCGACAGACTGGAACAATTCCTCTCGGGCCCACAGCCAGGCCGTGCCGGCTGCTACCTGCACGTCCCCGTCTTCGAGCGCCGCGACGACATCCTTGTTCTTGGTCGTCTCGCGGATCGGTTGCCCTTCGTCCTTGGCCGCCTTGCCGCTGACCTTCTGCAGACAGCGAATGGAACGGCCTTCCTCGGCCGCGGCTCTGACGACGCCGTCGAGCAGATTGCGGATGACCTTGTGGCTCACCGCGGTGATTCCGACCTTCTTCCCCGCACGGACGAGCTCGCAGATCATCCGCGCGCCGGTGAAGGTCTTGCCGGCGCCCGGCGGCCCCTGGATGGCCAGCACGCCACCATCCAGCTCGAGTCCAATTCGACGGGCAGCATCCACGGGCGGCTCTCCGTCCCGCTGGAGCGACGCCCTGTCGGCCAAGGGCTCCCGCAGCCTCGGAGCACGAGACAAGAGAAGGTCCCGCGCCGCGCGGTGCGGGCCAGCCGCATCGATTCCGTTCGATGCCACCCACTCACCGAGACGAAACAAGGCTTCTGCTTGCTCGCGTGCGGTCACTACCGAATGCGCGAATAGGGCCGTCGGGTGAAATTCCGCGGTGTCCGAACGCTTCTTGATGTCGATGGTCCGAGCTTGGGTGTCGATGGCCGCGACCGACCCGAGTGGCTCGCCGCCGACCCTGTGGAGGGGATCATCTTCGGAGATATCGGTGTCCTGCGCTGGGAATCGATAGCGGTGCACTGGGCACCGATCGGTGCCGCCGACGCGGGTCTCGAACCCGAGTCCGGCGAGCCCTTCCTTCTCGTCGAGAAGCTCTTCGTCACCAAGAGCAGCAAGGCGGAAGTACTCCCACCACGGAGCTTTCTCCTCGCGCCGGTGCCAGTCGAGCATGTTCGCGAGCAGCCACGTTGCGTGCTGCTCATCGCTGCGCTCTTCCCGATCGACGGGCACGTCCGCAAGCAGGCGAGCCATGAGAGCCTGCACCCGCTGCTGACGCTCGTCGACGCTCTCGTTCGGCGCTCCATCCCCTAGCTCGGGCCGGGGCAGCTCCTCGCCGTCACGAACAAGGTCGGCACGCAGCTCCTCCAACCAGTCCCGCAGCCGGAGCGTGGAGACGCAATCGTCGCGGTTGTAGGTTTCGACCGCCGCGCGTACGTCCGCGGGCGCGACATCAACCTGGCCAAGCTCGAGGGCTCTCTCGAACGCGCGCAGGTTCTTGGATGCCTCGCGCAGCTCGACCTCGCGCTCGTAGCCATAGAACTGCTCGAGGTCCTTGATCGAGTAGCGCTCGACGCTCGCGCGGATGGACTGCTTGGCGATCGAGTACAGGTCGACGAAGACGCCGGCCCGGAGCAGACGGTCGACCTCGTCCTCTCGCGTGGCGTACCGACCCATCAGGCGCTTCATGGCGCCAGGCTCGTAGGGCGCGAAATGGAAGATGTGCAGGTCCGGGTGCTGCGACCAACGCTCCATCACCTCGTCGATGAACGCCTCGAAAGCCATTCGCTCCTCGGCAGCGTTCACCGCCCACCGGGATCGATAGGCGGTCGCGCCATCCTCCACCACGACCCAGCCCAGCAAATACTCGAGGCCGCCGGTTCCCACGAAGGGATCACCTTCGATGTCGAAGAAGATATCGCCCGCCGAGGGCATCGGCAGCCGTGCCAGCCCGCGCTCGGGCTCACGCGGGAGCAGCTCGTACACCGGACGACTCTCGGTGCGCCCCTGCAGCTGAACGCGGGCCTGCTCGCGCACGCGCACCAGGCCATCGGCCGAGCCGCGGCTTGGCTTGCGCTCGAGTGGCAGCGGCAGCTGGGCGAGATCGGCCAGCGTGTTGACGCCCCAGGTGCCGAGCTCGCGCCGCTGCAACTTAGAGACGCCCGCCACCAGCGACAGATGGTCATCGTCGCGCCGACGCCGGTCACAGGCCGACCACCATCGGCAGACGTCGCACTGGACCACTGGCTCGGGATAGGTGGCAGGCGTCTCGTCGACAGCGACGGACGCTGCCCCCGCGAGGCGCGAGCGCACGAACCGGTAATAGGCGAGGTAGTCGTGCACGCGGTAGGTCTCGGGCTCGAACTCCACGCCCGGTGACACGACGTGCATGAACTCGGGCAGCTGGCCTTGCACCTCGCGGACAACGTCGGAGTACAGGCACAGCTGCAGGATCGTGCCTGCTCGGGTCTCGCGCGCGAGCTTGGTGTCGATGACCTCGTAGCTCCAGTCACCGAGCCCACTGCCGACCGCCACTCGCCGGAGGATGTCGGCGCGCCCGAACCACTGGCCGTCCGCCAGCGTGGCCTGAACGATCACGTCGGCTCCGCTCCGCATGGCTTCGACGGTCGCATCGAAGGCGGAACCGTCGCCCTCTGAGGTGACCTCGACGACGTTCATCCCCCGGTTGCGAAGGTGGTCGAGGTACTGGGACTCGTGCTCGAAGCCGCGTTGCTGCAGGACTTCCAACAGGGGATCCCGAAACGTGGGGGGTGAGAGCCGGCCGTGCGCAGCCTGCAGATCGAGCATCGTGAGATGCCGGCAGCCGAGGTGATTTGCCAGGTCGCTGGCCGACAGCCTCGGTGTTCCCCCTTGAATCCGCATCGATGCCTCGTCTCTGCCAGCCTCCGGTGCCGGGCACAACATGGTGAAATTGCACGACCCAGCACCGAGTAGCGAAGCCCCCCACGCCGTCCTTGACCGACTATAACCGACTCTGGTTGTCTTTGAAACGCTTTTGAGCGCCAAGACGGGCGGTGATATGCTCGGCTCCCCTCAATTGAGGGAGCCGGGGGCGGCGCGCCTGGGTGCAGGTCGCGCCGGGAGCCTTTGCCACCTGGGAGAGTTTGCTGATGTCCACCGAACCCTGGGTCTCTGTCGAAGACGTCGCGAAGCACCTCAGCGTCGCGAAGGACTCGATCTATCGCTGGATCGAGCACAAGGGCTTGCCCGCCCACAAGGTCGGCCGCCTCTGGAAGTTCAAGCTCACCGAGGTGGATGACTGGGTCCGCGCGGGCGGCGCTGGCAGCGAGGGGCCCGATCACACGGATGGGGAGGCGCAGGGATGACCGACGCCACGCCCTCCATCGATTTCGATCGGCTGTTCAAGCTCCGGCTCGTGGTGGCGCGCCATGGCGAGATGGACGCCGCCAAGTGGTGGAACACCCAGGGCATGCTCGGCCGCCGCGGCGCCGTCGTGCTCAAGCGCGGGTTCCCGGCGACGCACCACTTCACCCAGGCGCGGATCGTCTTCGAGGTCGCCAAGAGTCGCTGCCATGAGCTCTTCGACCCGCCGGGCTGCATGACGTTGTGGAGCCTGCCCGCCGAGATCGAGGAGCAGTTCCAGGAACACTGGCAGGGCTGGCTGGACGAGACCGACAAGTGGACGCCGGTCTTTCAGCAGGTCGAGGCGCAGTCCGGCGCCGACCTGCTCAAGTCACTCGGCGAGCTCGACCTCATCTCGCAAGAGCAACTCAACGCGGTCGCCAAGCTGCGACGCTCGGCAGAGAACCGGGCGGTGCCCATCTCCGGCACGTTCCGACCGAACGACGACATCATCACGATCCTCGCTGCCGGCTTTGCCCGGGGCGAGTCAGGCAACCCCGCCATTCCCTACGCAAGGCTGGAGGCGTAAGCGATGACGAAGTCCCGGTCCAGCGTCGTCTCGTCATTCACGATCATCAAGGGCTCCTTGATCGACGAGACCTACGCTGTGTTCGGTGACTGGGACTTCGACAAATCGCGCACGGAGAATCTGCGCCGCGTTCGCGAGGACAACACCATCGGTGCCACGAGCACCCACTGGGCGCGCGACGTGGCCAAGGTCCTCAATCGCCGTTTCGATCCCGCCGGGCGCGACCGGCCACTCGTGGATCTCGCCATTGCCGGCTGCGACCGCGACGTGTGGAGGCCGCTGCTGCTCTTCCACATGACCCGGGACGAGTTCCTGGTGCGTGATTTCCTGGTGAACTGGCTCTACCCGCAGTTCACCCAGGGAGCCTATCGACTTCACACGGACGACGTAACGAAGTACCTCACGTCGCTCAGCAAGAAGAAGGGCGTCGAGTGGTCGGGCAAGTGGACCGACTCGACCACATCACGAGTCGCGTCGGGGCTGCTGCGCATGGCCACCGACTTCGGGCTTCTGACCGGCACGCTGCACAAGGAGTTCGCCTCCTACCACCTGCCTGAGGAGAGCTTCATCTACCTCCTGCACGCGATGGCCGACGTCGAGCCCAACGCGCGCCGCATCGTCGATGCCGAGGACTGGCACATGTATCTGATGGACACGGCTGACGTGGAGCGCGAGCTCCTGCGACTGCATCAGTTTCGCAAGGTTCACTACGAGGTCGCCGGCAGCCTGGCCCAGCTCAAGCTGCCCCACGGTTCCTCGGCGGACTACGCAAGGGAGCTCTGCGCATGACGGACTGGAAGGACCGACTCGTGAAACAGCTTGAGCCCGTGCTCAAGCAAACCGATCCGCGCCCCGCTATCAGCGCCTATCACGACATGCCCTACGCCATCTTCCGGTATCCGCCGGAGGACGAGTTTGCTGTGCGTCAGGAGACCGCGCTGCTGAGGACCCGCCTCGAGCAGGCAGGCAAGCGGGTCACCTCGATCTCACTGTCTGCCTGCATGTACGAGGCACTCGAAGCCGAGGGGCTCGGCACCGAGGCCTTGGCCGACGCCGAGAAGTCCGTCGGCCTCGAGTCGACCATCGAGACCATCCACCAGGTGCTGAGCGAGTACCGTCCGCTCGACGAGCTGGTGGCGTCGCGCATCCCGGACGACGCCGACCCGCTGCGCGACGTGGTGTTCATCGTCCGCGCTGGAGCGCTCTTTCCGATCTACCGCACTTCGTCGTTGCTCGAGCAGCTCAAGGGGAAGGTGCACGTGCCGGCCGTTCTCTTTTACCCGGGCGAGCTCGATGGGGCGGCGGGCCTGCGCTTCATGGGAGTACTGGACGCCGAGCATAACTACCGGCCGAAGATTTTCTGAGGGACATGCGATGACTGCAACGACGATCAAAGACCTATTCGCCAACGACATCTCCCGACGCATCGAGGAGGTGATCAAGGTCGACCAGGCTGACGAGCAGATCATTCGCGACGAGCTCGCCGAGTACGTGGTGACCGACTCCATCCGCGGCCACCTCACCGAGGTGCTGGAGAGCTATTGGGAGACCCCCAAGAAGCCGCACGAAGGCGTGGCGGTCTGGGTCTCCGGCTTCTTCGGCTCCGGTAAGTCGAGCTTCGCCAAGTACCTCGGCCTCGCCCTGCAGAACCGCACGGTCGTGGGAGAGAGCGCCGCGCAGCTCCTCGCCAAGCGCACTGGCGACCCGAAGGCCGAGGTGCTGCTAAGCAACATCGCCGAACAGATCCCGACCGAGGCGGTCATCTTCGACGTCTCCACCGACCGCGGCATCCGCACCGGCAACCAGAGCATCACCGAGATCATGTACCGGCTCTTCCTCCAGAGCCTCGGGTACGCCCGTGATCTCGACCTGTCTGAGCTGGAGATCACGCTGGAGGAGGCCGGGCGTCTCGACGACTTCAAGGCGAAGTACCAGGAGGTCTTCAACAAGGACTGGGACGTTGGCAAGGGGCTCATCGCCATCGCCGTGCAGCAAGCAAGCCGCGTGATGCACGAGATGGATCCCGCCACGTACCCAACCGCCGACAGCTGGCGCGAGTCGGCGATGAAGCGCGCCGACATCACTCCGGGCGACCTCGCCAAGCGGGGCATGGAGCTGATGAAGCGACGCTCTCCCGGCAAGACGCTGCTCTTCGTGGTGGACGAGGTCGGCCAGTTCGTGGCCCGTGACGTCCAGAAGATGCTCGACCTGCAGGCGGTCGTGCAGAACCTCGGGCGCATCGGTCGAGGCAAGATGTGGATCGTCGTCACCTCGCAGGAGAAGCTCACCGAGCTCGTGGGCGGCCTCGACGACAAGCGGGTCGAGCTGGCGCGCCTCATGGACCGCTTCCCTTTGCAGGTCCACCTCGAGCCCGCGGACATCTCCGAGGTGACCAGCAAGCGCGTGCTGTCGAAGAACGCGCAGGCCGAGAAGACCCTACGCGAGCTGTTCACCCAGCACCGCGGCCGGCTCACCGACAACACCCGGCTCACGGCTGACATCAAGCTCCCGGAGCTTTCCACTGAGAGCTTCGTCGACCTGTATCCACTGCTGCCGTACCAGATCGACCTGATCATCCAGGTCGTCTCGGGGCTTCGCACCCAGGGCGGCGCCAGCAAGCACGTGGGCGGCGCCAACCGCACCATCATCAAGCTGGCCCAGCAGCTCCTCATCCACCCGGACGTCGATCTCGCCTCGGCACCGCTGGGCACCCTGGCCCGCGTCGACCAGGTGTACGACTTGGTGTCCGGCAACATCGGCAGCGAGGTGCGCGGCAAGATCGACGACATCGGCAAGAAGGTCGACCACCCGCTGGCGCAGTCCGTCGCCAAGGCGATCTGCCTACTCCAGTACGTCCGCAGCATTCACCGCACCCCCGAGAACCTCGCTGCTGCCTTGCACCCTGGCATCGATGCGGACTCGCGGCTGTCCGAGGTCAAGGCCGCTCTCGATGCGCTCGAGAAGGCGCACATGGTTCGCCGCGGTGACGATGGCTACCGCATTCCGACCCCGGCCGAGGACGACTGGGAGCGCCAGCGCGCCAGCCTGTCGCCCAAGCCTGGCGATGTCAGCCGCCTGCACGCGGAGGTCGTCACCGGCCTGTGGCAACCCCAGCCCCAGCACAGCTTTCTCGACGTGAAGGTGTTCAAGGCCGGGCTCTACCTGGGCGGGCGTCTCTCTGTGGAAGGCGACATCCCCGTGCACCTCACGCTGGCCGAGGCGGGCAAAGAGCACGAAGAGCGCGTGGCCGAGGCGCGCAAGCGAAGCCAGACCGAGACCAAGTCCATATTCTGGGTGGCGGCTCTCGACCAGGCTATCGATCGTGAAACCGTCGAGCTCTTCCGCTCCAAAGAGATCCTCTCCCGCAAGGAGCGCGGCGCCCAGACCAAGGACGAAACGGCACTCGTCGCCGAGGAAAAGCTGCGCCTGCGCCGGCATCAGGACGAGCTGCGCCGCCTCATCAAGCAGTCGCTCCTGACAGGCACCATCTTCTTTCGGGGCAATGACCGCAGCCCGGACGACACAGCGATCGACATCGGCCGCACAGCGGCCAAGGTGCTGGCCCAGGCGCTGCCGGAGGTCTTCGACCGTTTTGAGGAAGCGGCGGCCCGCGTAGGCAAGAAGGACCTCGAGTCGCTGATGACGACCGAGAACCTTCGTGGTCTGACCTCGGTCTTCACCGACCTCAACCTGGTCCGCGACCAAGGCGGCAAGCCCGTCTTCAACACCGAGAACGGATCCCTTGCCGAGGTGCTGTCGCGCATCGACAACCGCACGAGCTACGGCGAGGTGGCCACGGGCCGCTACCTGACCGACGAGTTCGCCAAAGAGCCGTTCGGCTGGGACTTCGACGTCGTCCGCCTGTTCGTCATCGCGCTGTTGCGTGCCGGCAAACTCGAAGCCACGAGCAAGGGCCAGGTCATCGAGTCGGCGCTGTCGCTGGATGCTCGCAACACCTTTGCCAACAACAACCTGTTCCGTCAGGCCTCGTTCCGTCCCAAGGTCGGCCTCGAGTTCACGAACATCGTCGACGCCTCCGAGTACTTCAAAGAGGTCTTCGGTCGCGAGATCTCGGAGCTCGAGCAGGGGGTGGTTGCCAACGCGATCCGCGAGGAGATCCATCGCCACGACGAGGAGCTCCACGAGGTGCACACGACCTTGGTCCAGCACGCTCTGCCCGGTGCCGATGTGCTGCGGACCGCCCTCGATCAGATGCGGTCCATCCGATCCGGCAAGGAAGACCACGCCATCCTGACCTTCAACTCGGCCTACAAGGAGCTGAAGGAAGCGATCAAGCGGGGCGCCGAGCTGTCGCAGGGTCTTACCGAGACTAGGCTGCATGACATCGGCCGGGCTCGCAAGGCGCTCGAAGTTGTCTGGCCGTTCCTGAAGGAGGAGCCCGACCTCACCGACGAGGACCGCGAGCATGCCGAGAAGCTCGAAGACCTAATGGCGCGGGAGACCTTCTTCCGTGAGCTCGCGGCCATCGACCAGCACGCGCGGGCCCTGGAACAGGAGCACAAGCGGCGCCACCAGGAGGCAGTCGAGGCTCGCGCCGCGGCCTACGAAGAGGCTGCCAAGAAGCTCAAGGCAACGCCGGGCTGGGAGCAGCTGGGCGAGGACCAGCAGCGTCGCGTTGCTGGCCCGCTCGTTTCGCGAGCGACCACCGACGGCACCGCCTCGATGGCGATCCCGCTACTTCGCTCTGACCTCGCGGCGTGCTCGGGCCGTCTGTCCAGTGCGGTGGAGGAGATGCTCCGACTCGTCGATGGCAACCGCCTCGTGCGCGTGGCCGCGTCGAGCTACTTCAGCGGCGGCATCGAGACCGAGGAGCAGCTCGATCAGGCGTTGTCTGGTTTGAAGGAGCAGTGCCTGGAGCTCATCGGCGCCGGCAAGAAGGTGCTGGTTCAGTAGGAGAGCGCACGGATGGACAAGGACACCAGAAATCGCATCCAACGCGCGACCCAGGCAGCCCGGGACCTGCTGGAGCACGAGTACGCCGAACAGCTCGAGGGCGTCTTCGACATCCGCCTCGACGGGACTGTCGCAGCCGAGCCGGGTGAGCACCTGGATGCTGCGCAGCGCGTGGTTCGGACGAAGTTGGTCACGGCTGTCGAACACCAGCGCGCCGGCGGAATGACCAAGGCGGACGCGGTCGCGGCGTACCTTCGGGAAGCCGCGTTCACCACGTTGAACCGGTTCGTCGCGCTGAAGATGCTTGAGGCGCGCGACCTTGTGCAGGAGTGCATTAGTAGTGGCGATCAGTCGGCGGGCTTCAAGGAGTTCACCGGCCTAGCGCCAGGGCTCGTGCAGCTCCCCGACCACGGGTACCGAATGTACATTGAGTCGCTCTTCGACGAGGTCGGTCGGGAAGTTCGGGTGCTGTTTGACCGCCGCGACCCGGCCAGCCTGCTGTGGCCGCGTCGACAGGGGCTGCTCGACCTGCTCGCCATCTTGAACGCCTCGGATCTCGGGCCTGTGTGGGGCGAGGACGAGACAATCGGTTGGGTCTACCAGTACTTCAACAGCGACGACGAGCGCAAAGCGATGCGCGCCGAGTCTCAAGCGCCACGAAACAGCCGTGAACTCGCTGTTCGCAACCAGTTCTTCACACCGCGCTACGTGGTCCGGTTCCTGACGGACAACACGCTGGGCCGCATTTGGTACGAGATGCGGCAAGGCCAGACCAAACTCTGCGACCTCAAATATCTCGTGCGCCGGCTCAACGAGAGCTTCCTCGCCGAAGGGGAGCCTCCGCCACACGCCGGCGACGAAGGCCTCACACAGGAGGGGATGCTCCAGCGTCCGGTGCAGGTGCCGTTCCGGGCGAAGAGGGACCCGCGCGACATCCGCGTGCTCGACCCCGCCTGTGGGTCGGGGCACTTTCTGTTGTACGCGTTCGACCTGCTTCTGACGATCTATGAGGAGGCCTGGGCCGACGAGGCGTCGCCACCGCGCGAGGCGACCGGACGCACGCTGCGCGACGACTACTTAGAACTCAGTGCGCTCCGGACCGCGGCGCCCGGGCTTATCCTCCGCCACAACCTCCACGGCATCGACATCGACGCCCGGTGCGCACAGATTGCGGCGCTCGCGCTCTGGATGCGTGCTCAGCGGGCCTACAAGGACGCAGGCATTTCTCGCGACGACCGCTTGGCAATCGAGAAGACGAACATCGTCGTGGCCGAGCCGATGCCAGGCGAAGAAGAGCTGCGTCGGGAATTCATAGCGTCCCTCGACAAGGATCTCGGCAAACTCGTGCACCGGGTCTTCGACAGCATGCAACTTGCTGGTGATGCTGGTTCATTGCTCAAGATCGAGGAAATCATCCAGTCGGCGGTACGGGATGTCTACGGGCAAACAGGCGAGCTCTTCAAGAAGAGCGATGACGATCGCTGGCGCAGTGCCGAGTCGGCACTGGAGCGGGCACTCATCGCGTATGCCGAGCAACCCGAGAACGATGCGGAGACGTATCGACGTCGACTGTTTGCTGGGGATGCGGCGCAAGGTCTGGGCCTAGTCGATCTCTGCCGACAGCAGTATGCAGTGGTGCTTATGAATCCACCGTTCGGGCGCGCATCAGAGCCAGCTCGGCAGTACTTGTATGAGAGCACCCCCGTTGCTGCTCAGGACCTCCTGGCGGCATTTGTCGAGCGTTTCTCTCGGCTCCTCGAGGATGGCGGTCGGCTTGGTGCGATCACCGGCCGCCTCGCGCTCTTCAAGTCCCTCCTCGAGGATTGGCGATCTGAGTTCTTTCTCGGGGCTACGAGCCATCTTCGCGCCCTCGTCGACCTCGGGTACGGCGTGCTCGACTCGGCAATGGTTGAGGCAGCAGCCTATGTGACCGAACGGCGGGCGACCGACATCAATCACGATTTCTTTGTAGCGGATGCAACCGCCACGACAGAGAAGGAGGCTGCCTTGAACGCAGCAATTCCTGAAGGTCGTTTTCGCGACGCTTCCGCATTTTCGAAGATTCCCGGAAAGCCGATTGCACACGGAGCGCCAAGGGCAGTGCTGGATACGTTCGTTCGCACGCCTTCCATCACGGACACGGGCTTCAGAGCATCGTCGGGCGCCGAGACTGGCGATAACTTCCGTTTCCTAAGGTGCTTCTGGGAGGTGCCGGGCGCGAACATCTCCCCGCTTAGCGAGTGGACCTTCGCCGCAAAGGGAGGCGAGTACAATCCTTGGACTTCTGACGTTCATCTCGTGCTGGACTACGGTCAGCTGGAGTTTGCGCGGCGGGCTGCCGACACCGATCTCTATGCCTTGCCAGGAATCACGTGGACAGGACGGACAACCAGCAATGCCTCGTTCAGAGTACTGCCGGGGGGTTGCATCCCAACAAGGATGGGCCAACTGGTTTGGAAGGAAGGCTTCCCGAAGGGCGCACTGGCGCTGCTTGGGTTTCTAAATTCAACAGTAGCACTAGCCTCCCTGGAAATCGCCGTTGGCGGTGGTGACGCGTCAGTTGCGGGGTCTGCAGCAAGGCATTTCCTTGTCGCCCACATTCGATCGATGCCATGCGTTCTGGTTGAGGCGGTCGAGGAACTCACCGCACGGCTCTACGCGGAGATCTCGGATGAAGTCCACGACGAGATGTCTCCCAGGTTTACAGCCCTATTTCTGCCACCAGGGGAGGGTCTTCAACGTTCATTCGACGAATTCTGCACCGCGAAGGAAGCAGATATCCGACGTGCGTGGGGTCTCTGGGAAGAAATCCAGCAAAGGATATGCGATTCGCTGGGTTGGAGCTCAGATACCTGGAACCGTTGTGCCCTGGAGGTCGGCCATGTTCCGCTACGCCCCGCAAATCGTGCGCAAGGATCTGATGTCTCCTCGCGCGCGGAGAAGAAGCTGACGTTTTCGGTAGAACCGTCACTTGAGCGTCATTTGTTGGCCGGCGGCAACGTCGAAGACTGGCAACTCGACCGTGACGACAATCGCGGACTGTTTGCATGGAGGCTGCTCAGCTGGGCTGTTGGGTGCGCACTCGGGCGGTGGCGGACTGAGGCAGTGTGCACCGAACGTCAACGACTGAGTGCTCCGCTTCAACAACTACCGACTGTTAGCTCCGCCCTCACCGAGCACGAGTCAGAAGGGATCGCGGTAGATGACCCCGGACTGGCGCAGGACATCGTTGCTCTTGCCATCCCAGCGATGGACGTCGCTTTGCCCGGAAAAGAAACGTTCGAGCTGGCTGTTCGCTGGCTTGGTGGCGATGGCGTTAGAGAATTTCTGAGAGACCAGTTTTTTGACCGGCACCTAACGGAATACTCAAAGAGCCGCCGTAAGGCACCGATCTATTGGCAGCTCGCTACATTGTCTTCCGGCTATTCAATCTGGATCTACTACCACAGCTTGACTGCCGATACGTTCTACCGCGTCCTTAACGACTACGTGAAGCCGAGACTGAAGCACGAAGAGCGCAAGCTAACGAGCCTCAGCCAGGACGTCGTGGGAAATCTGTCCGCCGGCCAGCGCAACGAGCTTGACGCTCAGGAATGCTTCGTGGGCGAACTGCGCGCCTTCCTCGACGACGTCTCGCTAGTTGCGCCGCTCTGGAACCCGAATCTTAATGATGGGGTCATCATTAACTTCGCTCCACTCTGGCGCC
This sequence comes from Deltaproteobacteria bacterium, assembly GCA_016713425.1. Lineage (GTDB taxonomy): Bacteria > Myxococcota > Kuafuiibacteriia > Kuafuiibacteriales > Kuafuiibacteriaceae > JADJPE01. The sequence goes on from JADJPE010000005.1 coordinate 2,736,453, forward strand.
TCGTTCCTCAACATCGTGCCTGGCAGAAGGAGTGCAAGTCCACTTGGGACAAGCTTCGCACCGGCGACTACGACTGGGCTCACCTAGCGATGCATCTATGGCCCGAACGGGTCGTCCCCAAGTGCGCGAAGGACCGCAGCCTGGCGGTCGCGCACGGCCTTGATGACGTCTTCTGGTACGAAGACTCGGACGGCAACTGGCAGGCTCGGAAGGTCGACCGGTCTGACATCGACAAGCTCGTCAAGGACCGCACCTCGGCAGCGGTCAAGGACGCCCTGAAGAGCTTGCTCGAAGCCCCCGCACCCACAACAGGGCGAGCAACGAGGAAGAAGGCCCCTCGAGCCAAGGGCACCCGGAAGCGGGCAGCTTCGGCACGCCCCAAGGCCGCGACGAATGGCGCATCTTCGTCTGGCCGTTCCTCGGCAGCGGTCGATGATGAGCTTCTGAGCAAGGTCAAAGAAGCCATCGCCGCCACCGGTGACGGAGCCAGCAAGACCGACGTCGTCAACGCGACTGGCATCACCGCTAGCGAGTGGAACAAGGCCATCAAGGCGCTGCTCGCCGACGGCTCCGTCACACAGACCGGTGAGCGCCGCGGCGCCCGATACCACCTGGCAGGAGGCGAAGCCTGATGCACCCGTTCCACGACTATCTCTGCCAGCAACTCGACGACATGCTCAAGAAGCGAGGCATCGTCGTCTTCTACGACCCGCGACGCGAGTTCGAGCCGTTGTTCGATCGCGAGCTGAATGAGACCGGAACTGGGTATGACGGACTGCCGCGGGTGTTCGTCAAGGAGCGCCTGACGTTTGTGGCCCGGTACGAGGAGTCCTTCTTCGCGCTCCGCAACGCGATCGAGCCCATTGCCGACCTCGACAAGCCCGAGCCGCTCATCGTCTATCTGCCCGGCGTCGATCGCGACCGGCAGACATCCGTCTTGATGGAATTGGAGAAGAGCGGCACTGCCTACGAGCCGCAGCTCAAGCGCCTGGCACTCAACGTCCTGCGCAAGCGCTTCACCGATGGCCAGATCGACGAGATGCTGCGGCCGGCGAGCGTTGGCTACGACGACATTGTCTCGTTTCTCCACCAGGGCGAAGAGGGCAAGTCGGCCTCGGTGCTCCGGACCATTTTCGACGGCGCCCAGAGCGAGGCGCTCATCACCCGCTGGCTGGCCGACGAGGGCAAGGATGCGACGATTGTCGATAAAGATGCGGCCGTCGAGCTCTTGAAGCTCGTGGAAGCCCGCCTTGGCTTGCCGGTGCCCGAGAACACCACGGTCACCGAGACGCGCGCCAAGTTGCTTCGCTACGTGCTCGTCAGCGAGTTTCGTTCGGACCTGGAGTGCGATCCGCCGCAGTCCGTTGCGATGGTCCCAGACCCGCCGAGCAAGGAACATGTTGAACGCATCCGCGACGTCGCCGAGAGCCTGCGACGTGGCCACGCCGACAGCTACGTGTCCCTGTCGAACAAGGTCGAGGCCGACCTCGGGCTCGCGAAGGCGAAGATCGAGGCCAGTCATCTTGGCAACATCGACACCTTCCGCTTCGAGGAGCGCGCGCTGCTCGCCTACGCCGGCGAGCTCATCTGCTCCCGCGACTACCCCACGGCGCTGGGCATCGTCGCCGCCCGCAGCCGCAGCTTCTGGGTCGATCGCGATGTTGGGAGGCAGGCCCAGTGGGAGGCTTGCCGGCTGATGGCCGAGCTCGGTCGCGAGATCGAGAAGGTCCGACCAGCCCTGGGTAAAGCAAATGGCAACCCGGCGAAGTGGGTCCACGCCTATGCAGCCGAGGACGGCTGGTTCCGCGTCGATTCGCTCCAGCGGCGACTTGAAACCTGGGTCGCCAAGATGGACGAGGAGCCCGAGACCGAAAGGGGCCTCGCCGTCGTGCGTCGTGAGCACGAGGAATTGCTCAAGAAGATGGCGGACGGCTTCGCCAAGCTGCTCCGCGAGGCAGCGTGGACTGTTCCGGGCGCCCTCCACCAAACGCGGATTCACCCAGAGGTGGTTCAGACCATGGGCGGTCGGGTCGCCTATTTCTTCGTCGACGCCATGCGCTTCGAGATGGGCGTCGAACTCGCCCGCCAGCTCGAAGGCACCAAAGACCTCACCATTCGGCCGGCCATCGCCGCGTTGCCGACCATCACGCCGGTGGGCATGGCGGCCCTCTTGCCCGGTGCGTCCGCCAGCTTCTCGGTGGTCAAGCAGAAGGGCAAGCTCGCAGCGAGCATCGAAGGCACAACGATGACGGGCCTCGCCGAGCGTCTGAAATTCCTGAAGGCGAAGGTGCCCGACGCCATCGATATCCCCCTGGGCAAGCTGCTTGGCACGTCGCCTTCGAAGTTGAGCAAATCGATCGGGGACGCCTCACTGGTGGTCGTGCGCTCTCAGGAAATCGATGCCCTTGGCGAGAACGTCGACGAGCTGACCGCGCGTGCGGCCATGGAGGGTGTCATCGGCAATGTGGCCCGCGCTATCCGCAAGCTGGCTTCGGCCGGCATCGAGAACTTCGTGGTCACCGCGGACCACGGGCACCAGTTCTCCATCCGCAAAGACGATGACATGAAGACGGACAACCCCGGCGGGGACACGGTCGACATCCACCGTCGCTGTTGGATTGGGCATGGCGGCACCACGCCCCCGGGCACGGTGCGGGTCTCCGGCGCTGAGCTCGGCTACGAGACGAACCTCGACTTTGTGTTTCCGACCGGGCTGGGCGTATTCAAGGCCGGCGGTGGCCTGAGCTTCCACCACGGCAGCGTCAGCCTGCAGGAGCTCGTCATCCCGGTGGTGAGCCTGCGCATTCCGTTGAAAGACTCGAAGATGCCGACGGGCAAGGTCGCGCAGCTGCGCGGCGTGCCGGACAAGATCACCAATCGAACCTTTGGCGTGCGAGTGCTCGTCGTCGGCGACCTCTTCACCACCGAGCCGGTAGCGCTTCGCGTGGTGCTGGTTTCGGGGAACGAACAGGTGGGCCAGGCGGGGATGGCCATCGGCGGCGACCTCGACCGTTCGAGCGGCATCCTCCACGTCAGCCCGAACGCCGACGCCAACGTGGGCATGATGCTCACGCGAGATGACTGCACCTCGGTGCGCGTCGTGGTCCTCGACCCGGCGACCGACGCGGTTCTGGCCCAAACCGACGAGCTACCCGTCAAGCTGGGGATCTGACTATGAGCAACGAGCAGGCACCGACAAGAGATGTTCTAGACGATAAGGCCAACCGAGTCTTCGCCGGGAAGGTCGTCCGCAAGGACCTGGTCCGCAAGGTCAAGGTCGGCGCCAACGTGCCGGTGTTCGTTCTCGAGTATCTGCTCGGCAAGTACTGCGCATCGAGCGATGAGATGGCCATCCAGATGGGTCTGCAGGTCGTCAACGACACCCTGGCCGACAACTACATCCGGCCCGACGAGAGCACCAAGGCACAGAGCAAAGTCAAAGAGGCCGGCAAGCACACCTTCATCGACAAGGTGAAGGTCCGCCTCGTCGATTCGCAGTACTGGGCTGAGGTCACGAACTTCGGCCACAAGCACGTCCACGTTCCCGATCACTACGTCCGCGACTTCGACCGTCTGCTCACCGGGGGCATCTGGGCCCAGGTCGACATGCGCTTCGAGTACGACGAGGAGACCAAGGGTAAGTACCCATTCTGGATCGACAAGCTCACGCCCATCCAGCTCGCCACATTCGATCTCGAGGAGTACCGCAAGCTCCGCGCCGAGATGACCACCGACGAGTGGCTCGACCTGATGGTTCGCAGCATGGGCTACGAGCCCGCGGTCATGGAGCGGCGGCTGAAGCTGCTCTTCCTTACGCGCCTCATCCCGCTCTGCGAGCGCAACTACAACCTGGTGGAGCTCGGTCCGCGCGGCACCGGCAAGAGCTACGCGGTGCAGGAGATCTCGCCCTACGCAGCGCTGCTCACCGGCCCGACTACGGTCGCGAACCTGTTCGGTCAGCAGCAGGGCCGCTACAAAGGCATGGTCCAAATCTGGGATGCCATCGGCTTCGACGAGGTTGCCGACCTCCAGAAGATGCCGAAGGAGGTCATCACCATGATGAAGACCTACTGCGAGTCAGGGCAGTTCCAGCGCGGCCAGGAGGCGATGGCTGGCTACGCGAGCATCGCGATGTTCGGCAACACCCAGCAGCCCGTCGACGTCATGGTGCAGACGGGACACCTGTTCGCGCCGATGCCCGAGGTGATCCGCGACGACATGGCGTTCATCGATCGGCTGCACTTCTACCTGCCGGGCTGGGAAGTGCCCAAGATGCGCAACGAGCACTTCACCGATCACTACGGCTTCGTCGTCGACTACCTGGCTGAGGCCCTTCGCGAGCTACGCAAGCACAACTACACGGAGATCATCGATCACCACTTCTCGCTCGGGTCGCACCTCAACGCCCGTGACCGGAAGGCGGTGCGCCGCACAGTGTCGGGCCTCGTCAAGATCCTCCATCCCCACGGCCAGGTCTCACGTGACGACCTCGACGAGGTTCTCCAGCTCGCTCTGGAAGGTCGCCGGCGGGTGAAGGAGCAGCTGAAGAAGATGGGGTCCTTCGAGTACTACCAGACCTCATTCAGCTACCAGATCAACGAGACCGGCGAAGAGAAGTTCATCGGCGTGCCCGAGCAGGGCGGCAAGGGCCTCATCTCGCCCGATCCCCTGGCCCCGGGAACCATCTACAGCGCCTCGGTAAGCGGTGATGGCACGGTCGGCATGTACCGCCTCGAGATCACGACCTCCTCCGGCGGCGGGAAGCTCAAGCCGGCGGGCGGGATAGCGGGAGCGATGAAGGAGTCGATCAACCGCGCCTTCAGCTACCTGCTCGCCAACAAGGGCACGTTCGGCGTCGCCCGAGAAGTCGACACCTCGGACTTCCACGTCGAAGTCATCGATCTGCTCGGCAACAAGGTCGAGGCCGAGCTCGGCGTCGCATTCTTCGTCGCCGCCTACTCGATTCTGCGCAAGGCGCCCCCACAGCCGGGCCTCCTGGTGCTCGGCGACATGAGCGTCCAGGGCAACGTCAAACCCGTCCGCTCGCTCGTGGAGCCGCTACAGGTCGCCATGGACAACGGCGCCAAGCGCGCTCTCATCCCCATCGAGAACAAGCGCCAGTTCCTTGAAGTGAACCCCGAAGTCCTCGAGCACGTGGACCCCATCTTCTACGGCGACCTGCGCCAGGCCGCGTTCAAGGCGCTGGGGCTGAATTGATGCTGATGCGATAGGGGGGCTCGGTCCATGAAGATCAGCCAGCTCGCCAGCAAGCAGAACCTCGAGCTGGCGTGGCGCCGAATCACCACCGGCGGCAACTATCAGTACAAGAGGCTCTATCGGCCCATCTACTACGCCTACGAGGTCGCTCTCGATGCGAATCTGAAGGACCTCCGGCAGCGGCTGCTCGGCGGAGCATTCGACGCTCGGCATCCCGAACGCATCTACGTTCCCAAGGCGTCGGGGCTCCATCGGCCACTCGCGCTGCTGAATATCGAGGACCAGATCGTGCTTCAGGCGTTTGCGAACCTGGCGGCGAAACGGATGCAGACGAAGCGCGCGCCGCTTCAGTTCAAGGTCGTTTTCAGCAACATCCTCGAAAAGCCAGACAGCATCTTCTTCTTCCGGCGGTGGCAGGACACCTACGGGTCGTTCCAACGACGAATCAAGAAGCACTATGCCGGAGGCATGCGGTGGGTGGGTGACTTCGACCTTGCGGCCTTCTACGACACCATCTCCCACGAGCTCCTGCTGCGGACCATCTACCCTCGCACGACCAACAGCGACCTGGACTGGATCGCAAAGTGCCTGAAAACGTGGAGCTCTGACCGGGCGGCGTCTGGTCACGGCCATGGCCTCCCTCAGGGGCCTCTCGCATCGGACTTCCTCGCTGAGTGCTTCCTGCTCCCGATCGATCTCGCGCTGCAGAAGCGGCGCGGCTACACGCGGTACGTCGACGACGTTCGGCTTTTCGGTGCGACGGAAGACGAGGTCCGGGCGGATCTCATCGAGCTCGAGCGGCACTGCCGCGAGCGAGGCCTCATTCCTCAGACTGGCAAGCTCGCCATCAAGCGCGCGCAGAGCGTCCAAGAGGCGATGGGGATGTTGCCGAGTATCTCTGATCCGCAACACGAGGGTGCGGGCAACGAGAAGAGGTCGATAGGGCAATCAATCGGCTTCGACTATGCCCGGAGCAGTCGGAGAACTGACGCAGATGTGCGACGAGTCACATGTTGCGCGCATTCTGGCCGGTTTGGAACGGCACAAGACTGGACTGCCGTTGAGTTCCGTAGCCTGCGCGCAGCGTTCAGACGTACCTCTCCCCAGCGGACGAGCAGCGCGACCGCGCGGACAAGAAGCGCCGAGCCCCGGAGCTTGGGCCCTTCGGTTGGTTTGTGGAGTCGATCAGAGATCGAGGGTGAGCTGAGGGGGATCTCGAGCGCATCGCGGCCGTCGCATCCGACCAAGAGTCGCTGCGACGTGACTCGATTCAGTCACCGCACCGATCGGCCTAAGTGGGCCGCCACACAACAAGCAGCGCTCTCCATCAATCGAATAGACGCGGGCCAACAGTTGGGCCCACGACATGCGACGTTTCTGAACCCGGGGCCTCATGTTCTCGATCGGGAAGGCGAGCTGAAGAACCGGTGCGGGCCTTGGAACAATCGCGCGCCGCACTTTCGAGGCCGAAGCCAGAACGCCCGCGTAGCGAACCTGATGCTGCGCCGGGGGAGGAACGAGCCACGCGAGGCGTCTCAGAAACTGAACCGGTGATAGAACGATCGCACCCTGGCCGTTCTTCGCTGGACGACGAAGCGTCAGTCGAACTCGGCCATCATCGGTCATGCGAAGTTGATCTTCGGCGAAGGGCGGACGAGCCGCATATAGGCAGAGCCTTTCTCGTCCTCGTCGATCGCCTCGGGCAACACGAACCTGAGCATGAACACTAAATCCACCACACGCGATCGCCGTGGACCTGACGTCCGCGATGCGACTTGGCGACAGCATCGATGGCTCCGCGAGGCCGCGCACATACCAGCGCTCCACGGGTGTCAGCGATGCTTCCTCAAGAGCGTCCGACGCGCTTCGGATATATCCGCGCTTCGCGATAAATTTCTCCATCTTCTTGAAAACGCTTTGGGCTAACGAGAGAAGGTCTCGATTCGTTGGGGCTGGGCATTCGACGAAACGGGGACCCTCTTCTTCGTTCGCGAAGACGCCGTCGAGAACGAGCACATGAAGATGGGGTGAGATGTTCAGGGTCTTCGTGAATCGCTGAATGAAGGTGACGGCGCCGCATTTCGGTTCTGGGAGATCCTGGCATCGAGCCCAGCCGGTCAGTTGCTCAAAGATCGCCCGAACGAAGAAGCTCACCATCTTCGCCAAGACCTCTCGTTTGCACGCGAGAAGACCGCGCAGTTCGAACGGCGGGCTCAGCACGTATTGCCGAAGCGCGACATCGGGCAGCACGTCATCGACGAGATGGGCCGCCGTCTCCTGCATCCGTCGTGCACCGCAGCTCGGACAAATCGCCCGCCCCTTGCACGAAAAAGGCCAGAGCATGCTCACGCTGGCATCGGTCGCAGAAGAGAAGGACGAAACCGCGTTCCAAGATCCCGCAGTCGAGGAATCCTTCGAATTCTTTACGGACGAATGTCGGCAACCCGGACTCAGGGCAATCGGGGTCCTCAAAGCTTTCGACAAACTCGTCAAAGTGGGTCGAGACGAGGCGATGCAGGATTCCCGACTCCGGTTTTCGTGGTTTGTATTCCGAAACCGCTTGCGCGCACACAACGCGCCATGAGCCCGTTTCATGCCGTCACGGAAGGCCTCGGCAACCGCGCTCGTTTGTTCGTGTCTTCGTCGAATTTCGGACGTCCTCGCTGCGCTGACGGACAAGCTCATGCCCACGTTGGCTGCGACTCGCAAGCGTGGCTTCGTCCCCAACGAGCTCGATGCCGCCGCGTAAGTGTTCCGTCGAGGCCACCTGGGCGCTGCGGGTCCGTTCCGCTATGAGCGCTCGCAGTGAACGCGAGAGCCTTCAGCTGCGGCGCGCTATTCGGCGAACTGCTTGCGGACGAATTCTGACGACGATCGAGAAACAAGAATTGGCCGTGTTTCGTCGAGAAAACCGTGAACTTCGACGGGAGCGTGATTTTTTAACGCAGGCGGCGGCATACTTCGCGAAGCTGAACAAGTGAAATTCAAGTTCATCAGCAACAAGACAGGTCAATTTCCCGTGGCCTGGAGGTGTCGTCGACTCGGGGTGTCTCGGTCTGGTTGTTATTCATGGCTGGATTCTGAGCCCAGCGCACGCGATATGCGTGACGTGTTTCTCATCGAAAAGATACGTGTTGTTTTCGAGCGCTTTCGCGGACAAACGAACTCATTTACCGGCATTCTTGGCCAACAAGAAAGCGACATTCATTCGCCGGAAACGTGAGTCCGATGGAGTACGAACTTGTTGCCAGCGTCAATCAAATGAGGTTGGCTGCGTAAACAGAAACCGTCCATCAGATCGGATCAACTCCACCACGACATTTCGGTAAAACGACCTGCGGGATGAGAGGAATGGAGGGGACGCCGAGATGCCAGAGATCAAGACGTACTCCGGAAGCTGCCACTGCGGCGCGGTTCGCTTCCGATTGAAGACCGAGACGATCACGACCGGCGTCCGATGCAACTGCTCCATCTGCGTCCGCAAGGGCGCGGTCATGTCCTCCAAGTATTTCGAGCCGCACGAGGTCGAGGAAATCTCCGGGACCGAGAACCTCACTACCTACCAGTGTAGCGACAAGGTGATGGACCACGTCTTCTGCAGGACGTGCGGAATCTATCCGTTCCACGAATGGAAGAGCACGTACCGGGTCAACCTCGGTTGCATCGACGACCTGGATGTCTTGGCGCTCGAGATCGGGCTCATCGATGGCAGGTCGTTCTGATGCCTCTGCCACGGCTGGTCCGTCATCTTTCGGACACGAAGTTCACCGACTTTTACGAGCGGCGCATCCCACTCGATGTGCGCAACCAAGTGCGGATGGCCCACTCGTTTCGCGGCAATTCCGTGACGGTCTTTGAGGAGAGGCCGCACTGGCAGGACGCGAGCCAGTGGTCAAAGATCCCGATCGCTCAGGTCCGCTACGACGCTGCGCAGTGGCAGCTCTACTGGGCCGACCGCAACGGAAAGTGGCACATCTACGACAGCCTTCAGCCGCAGAAAGACTTCGATCGTGTCATCCGGGAGATCGACGCCGACCTGACGCGCATCTTCTTCGGTTGATTCTGGTTGGGCCTGAGAACGTGTGATGCTGCGATCTCGCTGAAGCGGATCTGTGGAGCTGAAGCGCAGGACCATGGAGGCCTGCGCTCCGCGGTCGGGCGACGAGTCGCCAGCTCCGGTGTGGCGCCGAGATCCGGATTTGCTCAGGAGAAAAATCTCCCCCGGCTCGAGGAAGAATCCGGCAGTCGCCCAGACGCTCACGTTCGCGGATACTCCGGAGGGAAGATCTGAACGGAGGTGTCCCCGTCATTGACTGTGGTTGCCGCTCAGTGCTTGAGCTCCGGGTCACGAAATCTCAAGAATCCCCGGCGATCCTGTCCGCTGTGGGTGCCGCGCTGTTCAAGACGTTCGGCAGCCCCTCTGATGTTCCGGAGGGCCTGGGACTACGAACGGATCACGGTCCGCAGTACACGGGCGGAGACTGCGAGGAGCTCTGCAAGCGTTGGGGTCTCGACCATACGCTCGCACCGGTAGGACGCCCAACGGGCAACGCGGTCACCGAGCGACTCATCCGCACGATGAAGGAGGAAGCATCTGGCTACGCGACTGGAACTCGCTCGCCGAGCTCCAGGCCGGTCTCGATGCGTGGCGGATCGAGTACAACGAACAGCGGCCTCATCAGTCGCTGAAATGGAGCTGTGATCTCGGGCGTCGAGGCATTCTCGAAAGGAAGCCGCTCACCACGGAGACACGCAGAGGCGGCACATCATGACGCCGCTAATCGAGCCACGCGATTTCGTTACGACGCGTTCCCGCTTCTTCCGAGCGCGTGATACATGAACAGCACGAGCGAGGAGCCGACGACTGCGACAAAGACGCTCCAAAGGTTGAGGCCTGTCACCCCAACCCAGCCAAAGAGGTGGAATGCGGCACCTCCAACGACCGCTCCGACGACGCCCAGTATAAGATCGACGACGAGCCCCTTGCCGCTGCCGGAAAACAGCCGGCTGGCGATGAACCCGGAGATAAGTCCGAGCGCGATCCATGCGATTATCGACATTTGGATATCCTTTCTTTCACGATCAGGTGTCTGAGTTCTTGCGCCTTGCTTCTGTTGTTCTCTTCAGCGCATCCTTGGCCGTCGCGGTCGCCCGCTCAGCCGCGTCGATGATTCTGTGTCCGGCGTGCTCAACCGCCTCGCTTGCCTTGTGCATGGCGTGCTTCACCGCTTCGCCCACGTCTTCCTTCGCGCGGTCAGCCTTGTCGATGGTCGCTTGCTTTTCGTTCGTCAGAGATTCGGTGACATTGGTCGCCACGCGTTTGGCGTCGGCGGCGGCCAACTTCAGAATTTCCGTTCCATCGTGCGCGCTCGTCCGCAGATGCTTTGCAGCATCGTCCACTCCTTCTTTGGCCGTCTTTACGGCGGCACGCACTTCTTTCTTCAGCTTGGTCATGGGGTGCCTCGTTCTTTGGTTCTCAATGTCAACCACATCGACTACGGATTGGAAGCGGACGCATCGTTGGCCATGATGATTGCGACGCGACGATTGTTTGCACGTCCTTCATTGCTGTACCGCCACATCTTGCGTCTTTTGATAGGCCTCCTCTGACCTCGCTTTTCCGTGCTTCTCGAGGGAGATGGAAGCTGTGACCTCGGCGATCTGCGCCCTGCGCTCCGCGACATACGCAAGATCTCCCGTGCGATATGAATTGGGGTCTTCTTGGAACGATCGCTCAGCGACCGTGAGCGCCTGGCTCGCCACGTGGAGATCGGCCGGTGCCATCCGAGCCGCGGGTCCTTTGCTTGCTCGCTGGTATGCTTCGCGGGCCCCGACGATCTCCGCAGGGGCGGTTGCAGCGCAAATAGACGCGGGCCAACAGTTTGGCCCACGACATGCGACGTTTCTGAACCCGAGGCCTCATGTTCTCGATCGGGAAGGCGCTTCACCGGTTTGCAGGGCAACAATCCCTGAAGCCACGAGCACGGATTGCAGAACAACGGCCAAGACCCAGGTCCGTGCTGGGAGCCATTTGCGCCACCATGCGAGGGCTATCCCGCCGGCGATGAAAGGCATCAGTATGCCCAAGGCCATTGGCACGTGAACGATCTTGGGATGAAAGAATAGTGTGTCCATGATGTGATCTCCTACTGGCGCGTTTCGCACATCAAATGTCGCGCTTGATGGCCCATCGGTCTATCCTGCATCTGTGATATCGACGGAGTTTCAGTGACTTGAACGAGGACAACTTCACATCTGGGCGACGACTTTCGGGCGTAACACTGGTCGCCTTCCTGCTCATGATCGGGCTTGGCGGGATCGATCTTCTTTCCGATCTCCGGGAAGGGACGACGCTCCGCCACGTTTTCGCGGAGGGCGGCATCCTCCTCGTGGGGTTTCTCGGCGCCGGGCTCGTCGCTCGAAAACTGATTGCGACAACACGGGATGCACGTGCGGCAGCGGCAATGGCGAAGTCGTTGGCGGGGCAACTTGAAGCGAGCGCCGCTGAAGCTGCGCGGTGGCGGAACGAAGCGCGGGACCTCATGGATGGGCCTTGGTCAGGCAATCGACGAGCAGTTCGACCGCTGGCACCTGTCACCGGCCGAGAAAGAGGTGGGCCTACTCCTATTAAAGGGGCTAAGTCACAAAGAGGTGGCCGAGGCCCGCGCTGTCACCGAGGCGACAGCGCGTCAGCAGGCCCGCGCTGTCTACAAAAAGGCCGGCCTTTCCGGACGACATGACCTCGCGGCATTCTTCTTGGAAGACCTCATGCTTCCGACGAGCACTACCTGAGATTCGTCGGGTTCACTCTGGAGCCTCGCTGTCGCTGGGATATCGTCCACAAGAGAGCTTCAAACAGAAGCACAACCTACTTCGGACACGAACGCTTCGCATCGCGCACCGCAGCCCGCTCAACCGGGGTCGCGGTCGCGGTCGCGGCACTTGCATTCGCGACCGCCCGCAATTGGGCTGCGTCGAGTGTCGCCTCGGCCGTAGGGAAGAGCTCTTGCTCCTCAAAGCGAACGTGTTGCCGCAATCGCTCACCAAACTCACGAAGCCGGCTGCGCGGGTCGTCGGCCGATGCGAGCAGTGAGCGCAGCCGCTCGTGGTCTGAACGGGTGCGGCGCACAAGCTCGACTTCCCCTGCCGCGTCGATCGGGGGCAATAGGTACAGCTCTTCGACCTCAAAGTGTGGCGCGAGGTCCGCATCGAATGCCTCAGCGATCGTTTCCCATGTCGACGTGACATCGTCGTCAGTCCCGTCCGCGGCGGTAGTCTCCGCGCGCCGAGCCAAGACGAGCGCGTGATGGTGATCGCGGCTGAGGTCCAGAAGATGAGGATCGCGCTTCATCGGCAGTTCCCTCGTCAGTGACGATCAGACCTTCTTCAGAGCGCGAGGAAAGAGCACGTGGTTCTCGAGGTGGATGTGTTCCATGAGGTCAGCCTCGAGGCGCGTCAGCTCTTCGTACAGGGCGCGCCAGGTCGCACACGCCTCCTCGGGCGGCACGAAATCCTTTGTCAGCGACCGCGTGTGCTTGAGGTTTTCTCCGTGGTCATCGTGCTCGCGCATCATCACGGTGACCGGCCCGTTCAACATCCCCCCGCGTTGGCCGCCCAGGAGCGCGGGGAACAGAACTTGCTCCTCTTTCGCCAGGTGACTCGTCAGGTCATCGCGAATGGCGCGCAGGTGCGCGGCCAATCCATGAGGGCAGGACGCCTTTGCGGCGTGAACTCTCTCGACCTTCTCGGCCGCCGCGACAACCGAGTTGACGTGCTCGGGAAGAGGCCGATGGAAGCGCTCGAGGATGTGATTGACCAGATCCTCCACCGGCCGCTCGCGCCAGTCGACCGACTCCGAGCCGCGTGTCGCGGCAGCTTCGAGGTCAGTGACGACCTGTTGAAGGTCAAGGTCTCCTGCCTTGCAGGCGTCTGCGAGGCTCTGGCCGCCCCCGCAGCAGAAGTCGAGTTGATGACGAAGCAGGACCCCTCGTGCGTCGGGACCCGTTGCGGCGAGATCGCCGAGTGAAGTTTCGGTGATGATCATGATGTCCTCTCTATTTTGGGTTGGCCAGGCTCCCTGCCTGGTTCCTGAAGATGACCGCGAGGGCGATGGTTTGGGCGACCCAGAAGGCCGACCGCAGCGTCATGGCCGCTACCGTCCGCGTCTCGAATGCACCGCCCATGGCGATATATACGCCGAGCGCCGCGAAGACAAGCAGAGTCACCGCAGCAAGAACGCGAGCGAGGTGAAGCGCTCGCTTCCCCAGGGCAGCGGTAACTCCGGTCGCGATGTAAACGAAGCCGGCCCCGAAGTTGATGATGAGCACGAAGTCCACGACGTTCCCGGCCTGGGCACGTGCCGTCGCGCCGCCGAAGAGAACGTTTCCACCCGAGAGAACGGCCATCACGCCAAAGACGACGGCGCCGAGGCCGAGCACCCAACGAAACACGAGACGACCGGGCCGTCGCTCAGAGATGGCAGCCGAGGCGGTCATGTTGTCACCTCATTGCGCGCCCAATAGCGCAGCGCGAGCACGCCGCTGGAGGCCACCGACGCCGTCATCGCGATCGCGCCGAGGAGCACAAACACCGGGGACAAGCCCAGGTAGACTTCTCCCTGGATTCCGGTCGGCATCAGTAGACCGGCGAGGCCCAGCGCGGCGGCTGTAGTCCGTGCCCAGTCGCTGGCGGTGCCGAGTGGGCTTGGCGAGCACCAACCCGAGCGCGAGGTTGAGCAACGCGAAGAGGTTGCCGTGCACGTGGGCTAGGCGCGCCTCGAAGTGCTTCTCGACGGAGTAGCTGGCGACCCACGCCTCTTTGTTCGGGGCGAAGTTGCGCAGATAGACGAGTAGAGAGCCGTAGAGCATGAAGCCCGCCATCGCGAGCAGGCCCACGCCCACGTTGTATCGACCGGTCTTCATGGCGTGGCTCCTTGCGGGTTCACGAGTGTGTCGGCGAAGGACGTGAGCACGCGCAGATCCACCCTGCTCGCTGCGGGGGCCTGGGCGTGGCAGGACTGACAAGCTGAGACCAACTTTTGGCCGATGGAGCGCGCCTCGTCGCGCCGATCTGCTCGGAGTGCTTCTCCAAGCCGACTCGCACTTCCATGCAGTTTGCGGTCGTGCTCGAGGAATGACGGCCCGAGCCGGGCGGGCAACACCTCGTGATCCGTTTCACCGCCGTCCTCACACGCCCCTGCGATGGCGTCGGCGTGCGTCGCGGCGCGAGCCATGTCGCCCTCCGAGAGTGCGCCTTGAAGCTGCACGGAATCGACGAGCATCTGCTGCATGAGCGGACGGAGCACTTCCGGGGACGTGTGGTCGTGCTGGCCCGATGCGTGGTGATCTGCATCAGGCGCGCCTCCGTGGGCGTGCTCGTCGTGTTCCGCAAGGTGGTGACTCGCAAAGAACCCGGCCGCGAACACCAGCCCCACGCTGGCAACGTGGACCACCCACCAGCCGGGTCGAAGGAAATACAAGGATTCTGGGAGTTTCATGGCTTAACGTCTCTCTTCTGAAGCGAATGCGGGCTGAATGCCGATGGTACAAACAACAGTCGATTCAATCGGGTGCATCGAGTCTCCGTCAGTCGCGCCCGGCCGCCTTTTGAACGTACGCCCACGCCACGCGAGCGTCGGCCAACGATTGCACGAGATCGGAGCGGGCACGAGTCAGTTCGGTCGCGGCGTCCAGCACATCGAGGCTCTCCGCTCGGCCAGCGTCGAACAGAATCTTGGCCGCGTCGTAGGCCCGTTCGGCGCTGCTTAGCGCCTGTCTGGCCGCGGTGATCTTCGCTGCTGCGGTGGTGTACCCCTGGCGTTGCCTCTCGACATCAAGCCGAACCGCGTCCCGGGCTTCATCCACGTTGCGTGCGGCGGCAGATGCCTCTGCTTGGGCTGCCTTCATTCCGTAGTAGGTGACGCCCCAATCCCAAGCGGTCCAGGAGGCAATCGCGGAGATGTCCCATGAACCGTCGAAGCGATCCTGCACCGGGAAATACCGCTGATTCGGTCGCTCATAGTTATACCCGAAGCGCACAGAGACCTGCGGCCACAGTGCGGAGCCCTCGACCTCGACACGGGCGGTGGCCATCGCGGCGCCTTCTTTCGCGATCGCGATCTCGGGTCGCGACGCGAACGCCTCGGCAACGAGCTGTGCCGCGCCAGGAAGGGATTCTGGCGTCTTGGTGTCAACCATGTCCGCGAGCTCGAGCGCCGTCGTCGACGGTATGCCGAGAAGCGTGGCCAGTGCCAGGTGGGCACCATCTTCTGCGCCTCGGATCTGGACCAGGGACACCCGGGCCGCCGCGACGCGGCTTTGCACCCTCGAGACATCCAGTTCTGTGGCGCGGCCTGCATCGTAGATCAACCTGATCTGCTGCAAGTGCTCCTCGAGGGCCTGCACCAGTTGTTCGGTGACGTTCCGCATCTCCCTGGCTTTGAGGACATTGAAGTACGTCTCTTGAGCGACGGCTCGGACGTCAGCGCGCTCGGCCCGCACCCGTTGTTGCGCGAGGGCTTCGGCGTGCTCGGTGGCCTGGTACCCGTTCCAGAGGGCGAACCCGGTGAAGATCGGCTGGTCCACTGACAGCCGCAGAGAATACTGGTTGTCCACCGCCTCCCCGAGCTGCGCGGTGTTGATGGCGCTGGGGTCGTTGGGCGCAGGAAGGCTGAGCGAGCCAGGTTCCACGTGACTTACCCGACTGTAGCGCGCACTAAGCGACAGCTTCGGCAGGAACCTTCCGATGGCTTGCTTGCGTCGGTATACGGCCGCATTCGCCTCATCCTCTCGCATCTTGGTCTTCCGATTGTGCGCCGTCGCCATGTGGACAACCTTGTCGAGATCCAGGCGCAGGCTCTCCTGAGCGAGTGCATCGCCCGAGAGCCACGGCATGAGAGCTACGACCGCCCCAACGAGCCCAGCGAACAACGTTCCGCGGTGAAATGGACGTCTCATAGTTGTCTTCCTTCGCCGGGTTCCTCGTAGGTCTTGCCGTCGCGGATGTTGTAGATGCGCTTGAACGTCGGGATGATCTTCTCGTCATGAGTGACCACGATGATCGCAGTCTGAAACTCCTGCGCGAGACGGTTGAGGATCTTCACCACCGCGAGCGCCCGCTCGCTGTCTAGTGGCGCGGTGGGCTCATCAGCCAGGATGATCGGCGGTTTGTTGGCCAGGGCTCGAGCGATCGCCACCCGCTGCTGCTCGCCGCCGGACAGCTCAGGGATGCGCGCGTTTGCTCGATGCTGAACATCCAGGGCGGTCAGCATCTCGAGGGCCGTGGCGCGTGCCGCGGGGTTCTTCACGCCGGCCAGCATGGGCAACAACGCGACGTTATGGGTGGCATCGAGAAACGGGATGAGGTAGGGCGCCTGGAACACGAAGCCGATGCGGTCGCGGCGCAACGCGCGCAGGTCGGTCCGCTTCCACGCATTGTCATAGATCACCTCGCCGCCCAAGGTGAACCGTCCAGAGGTCGGCTCGATCACTGCACCCAGGCACTTCAGTAGAGTGGTCTTGCCAGAACCCGACGGACCGATCAGCCCGACAACTTCTCCAGGGTCGATCCTCATGTCCACGCCCTTGAGTGCATCCACGGCGGTCGGACCGGTGCCGTAACGTTTGGTCAAATTCTCGATGAGGATTGCGGGTTCGGTTGTCGTCATGGCTTCATCCGCCAATCGCTTCGGCAGGGTCGATGTGTAGCGCTGCGCGGATTGCCAGCACGGAGGCCAGTGCACAGATAACCAGGGTGAGCACAAAGGCGCGCATCGCGTCGTTGGTTTCGAGGAGCACGTGTTTGGGGAACACCGGTGCCCATAGGGTGGCGGCGAACTTGCCAACGAAAAAACCGATCACCCCGAGTCCCAGCGCCTCCTGCATGATCATCGCGGCTATGGTGCGATCGCGGGTGCCGATCAGCTTCAGGACGGCAATCTCCTTAATCTTGCCAAGCGTCATCGTGTAGATGATGAAGGCCACGATGGCCGCGCTGACGACCGCTAGGATGACAAGAAACAGGGAGATCTGCTTGGCCGCGGTGGCGATGAGCTTCGCCACCAGAATGTCTTCCATGTCGGTGCTGGTGTAGGCGGTAAGGTGCTTCCAGCGCTTGATATTGTCGGCCACCTGACGTGGGTCATGCCCTTCTTCCACTCGAACCAGGACGGCGTTGACTCTGTGGCTGGCTGTCTGGATGGCCTCGACCGCCTTGAGCACGCCCGGCTGGCCGGGACGATTCACGGCGGGGTTGTCGGCGAGGCGATTGCGGTCGTTGACGATCGACTCGTTGTCTTTGAGAAACTGCGCCTCCTGGGCGTCCTTCAAGGGAATGAACACCATCGGGTCGCCGCCCGAGGACACCATTCGCCGGGTGAGTCCAACCACGGCGTAGTCGTTGCGGCGAATGCGAATGCGGTCGCCAACTTCGAAACCGGTCTTTGCGTCGGCCACCGCTTCATAGTGGGATTGGGCGATCGGACGGCCCGCAACGAGAAAGGATGGGCCACCGAGCCTCCCAGGCGTGTAGCCCGCCACCATGACGCGGATGTCCTTTCCGACGTGCTTCACCTGCGTCGTGAGATAGGCGACGTTGCCGGTCTCGGCGACGCCGGGTAGGCCTTCGAGGCTGCGATAGACATCGTCCTGGAGGCTGGAGGGCTCGGCAAACGGTCCAAGGGTGTTCTGCTGGACGACCCAAATGTCGGCGCGTACAGCGCGCAAGAGCACCTTGGCGTCGTCGACCATTCCCCGATACACCCCGGCCATGGTCAGGGTGACGCCAATCAAGAGCCCGAGCCCGAAACCGGTGAGCAGGTAGCGGCCAAGGTGGTTGGCGACGTCGCGACGAGCAAGGTTGATCATCGCCGTTCAACCTTCTGCTCCCGCACGCGGTCGCCAGATTTGAGCTGCGCAGAGCTGTACACGATGACGCTGTCGCCTTCGACCAGACCGGAGAGTATCTGGGTCACACCCGCCTCAGCTTGGCTACCGATGGAGACAGGCTTGAACCGAGCACGCCCATTCGCCATCTGCCAGACGCCGGTCTGGCTACCCTCGCGGGCGATGGCCGCACTGGGCACGACGAGCGCGCCGCTCTCGCCGGGCAGCTGGATAGTGACTTCCGCGAGCTCGCCCAAGTAGAGGCGGGCGGGCGGCGCATCGAAGCTCACATTTACGATCCGTTCCTCGGTCACCGGGTCGCTCTGCATCTCGATGCGCGCAACACGGCCCGGCATCGGAGTATCGGGGGTGGAGCGCAGCACGATGCTGGCCGGCTGGCCCGTCTGCACGCCCTGGGCACGCGACTGATCGATCCGTGCCCGCACCCACAGGCTCTCGGGGACGACGACGCGTAGCACTGCTTGGCCGGCGACCACGGTGGTCCCCGGTTCGGCTTCGCGCGACACAATGACGCCGTCCACGGGGCTCACGAGCCTCAAGCTTTCGCGCAGACTTCCCAGACCCTGCGATTCGGCGTCCACTCGTTCGATGTCCTGCTTCACCGCCTCCACGTTGGCGCGCGCTGCCACCAATGCCGCCTCGGCCCTCTCAGCCTCGCTCGTGCTGTTGTCGAGCGCCTGTTTGCTGATGACGTGCCGCTCATGCAGGCCCCGATCACGGTCGCGGTTCATCGCGGCGAGCCTTGCGCGGCTTGCGGCCTCAGCGGCCTGCGCCTCTGCCACCTGAACCGCCTGGCGCGAACGCGCCGCGGTGCTCTTGGCTGCCTGAACTCGGCGGTCCAGGTCGACCGGATCCATTTCCGCGAGCAACTGCCCCGCCTTCACGGCTTCGCCCTGATCCACGAGCACGCGTAGGAGGCGCCCTGGTGCAATGGGACCGACTGCGTAGGCCAGGCGCGCATCCACGGTGCCAATGCCGAACACGCTAGGGCTCAAGTCGGCGCGGGCGATGCTACCTTGCTGAACGCCTACTGGAGCCAACGGGCCGTGCGTCGTGAGCAGCCAGAAGAACGCCCCGACGAACAGGACCACGCTGGCGATGAGAACGATGAGCTTGGTTCGGGGCTTCATGACTTCACCTGTGTCCGCTCGAGCATCGACCGAAGGGTCATCCAGACCCGTTTCTCCATCTCGCCAACCGGTGCGGGTAGCGCTTCATCCTTGGCCGCGAACAAGAATCCCATCACCATGCCGGTGACGAGGACGACTGCGCTTTCGATGTCGAGGTCGTCCCGAAGGAGGTCCTTTTCTGCCGCCTCGCAGAGACAAGACCTGACGAACGCGCGGCCTCTGTCTCTGAGCGCGGCGACTCGCCGTGGACCTTCATCGCCCAACGCATGGGAGATTTGGTCCGAAAAGATGAGGGACTGGAGCCCCGGCTGAGTGGCAACAGAGTGAAGGCGGCTGAGGACAAAACTTTCGAGTCGTTCGAGGGGATCTCCCGTAGAACGCGGCGCCGATACCAGCAACTCCTGGACCCTGTCGAGCACGGCCCCTGTGATCTCGTTCATGTTCTTGAAATGACGGAAGATAGTCCCGTCCTTGATGCCGACTTCACGGGCGATTTGCGCAGCCGTGAACTCCCGCAGGCCGCGCTCACCGATGATCTTGATGGCAGCGTCCGCGATCTCCCTGCGTCGCTCCTCACTTGATTTCCTCGTTGTCATCGGGCACCTCGGCTAGCAAGTATTTGCTAGATATAGGGGCCGATGCAAAGCTATGTCAACCCCCACATTCTGCACGCACGGATAACCGTTCCAAAACGAGCATTTGCCTTCCAGGAGATCCAGCCCAACAGCGCGCCTCGTCCAACCTCCGGGGACACGCCCTTGAATCCGGCGGGTGCGAGACCCTTCGCGACGTTGTCGCCCTTGATCCATGGTGGTGGCTTGCTTCGCGATGTCTATTCAGTGGGCGCGGTTGCCTCCCTCAAACACCCCCCAAATCCGACTTCATCCAACTCTCGCCGAAGATCAAGACCGGTTTTTCGGGACGCCCTCTACAAGCACCGGTTTTCAGCGGACAGCCAGAGCGCACGCCAGACGCTCGTTCGCCGAGCGCTGAATGCGGCAAGAGGCGTCGAAAGAACGCTTGCTTTCGCGATATCTACAACCACCCATCTTGGGCACTCGAAGGCCGCGATTGCTCGGGAGCGCCTACGGCGGCGTCGACCGCTTCGGTCGAACGCCTCGCGACTTTGCCTACGACCGTGGCGGTTGGAGTCGAACCGCGGTCCATCTCCTCCGTCGCAAGAAGGTACGCAACATTGGTATCGCTCCCAAAGCTCAGGGAGCATGGCTGGTCGAAGGAGGAACGAAAAGGCGATTGATGCGAGCTCACGCGGGTGTCGAGCGGTGCATCGGTACGCTCAATACCTCGAAATACGGCTTCAACCGCCCCGCGGCGCGCACCGAAGAGATGATGGTCGCCTGCGGACATCGCGCCATGATCGCAAGCAACCTGAATCTACTCCTGCGAATGAAGATGCTCGACAGCTAAGAATCCCATGAACCTCGCTTCGCCTGGAGCGAAACCAGGACTCGAGAGCTCAGCGCAAAGCCGAAAGTTCCCCGGGTGCGCGTATGCCGACGGCACCAGGAAGTCGGAGACTCGCTTCCACAGCAAGGCTGTGTGGGCTTCGAAGTCGATGGTGAACGCGAGGTTCTCGACCATCACACGAGCATGGTCGCCATGATGGCGTCGTGGTTGTCGTGCCCCACCTCGAGAAGCCGATCTGCCAGCTCGCGCTTGGAGTGGTCGTAGACCAGGGTGACCGTGGCCAAGGCGTCCCCGCTGGCCGTCGACACCCACTCCTCCTCGATGAGGCGGCTGCGAATGAGGTCGCGCAGCGCCTCCGAGCGGTTTCCTCCCGAGCGCTCGATCACCTGGTCGGAACGGCTGAGCGTAACTGTTCCCTAAGGGAGCAGTTGCGGCTGAACAGCTCGGGCTCGATGGCAAGACTAACGCGATCCTTCTCGGACATGGCGACCTCGGTATTACGAATCGGTGCGTTCTCACTACGCGCCGGGGCAACGAGATCAATGATTTCGGGCCATAGGGGCCGAACGCTGAGTCACCGTAGGTCGATAGGGCAATCAATCGGCTTCGACTATGCCCGGAGCAGTCGGAGAACTGACGCAGATGTGCGACGAGTCACATGTTGCGCGCATTCTGGCCGGTTTGGAACGGCACAAGACTGGACTGCCGTTGAGTTCCGTAGCCTGCGCGCAGCGTTCAGACGTACCTCTCCCCAGCGGACGAGCAGCGCGACCGCGCGGACAAGAAGCGCCGAGCCCCGGAGCTTGGGCCCTTCGGTTGGTTTGTGGAGTCGATCAGAGATCGAGGGTGAGCTGAGGGGATCTCGAGCGCATCGCGGCCGTCGCATCCGACCAAGAGTCGCTGCGACGTGACTCGATTCAGTCACCGCACCGATCGGCCTAAGTGGGCCGCCACACAACAAGCAGCGCTCTCCATCAATCGAATAGACGCGGGCCAACAGTTGGGCCCACGACATGCGACGTTTCTGAACCCGGGGCCTCATGTTCTCGATCGGGAAGGCGAGCTGAAGAACCGGTGCGGGCCTTGGAACAATCGCGCGCCGCACTTTCGAGGCCGAAGCCAGAACGCCCGCGTAGCGAACCTGATGCTGCGCCGGAGGAGGAACGAGCCACGCGAGGCGTCTCAGAAACTGAACCGGTGATAGAACGATCGCACCCTGGCCGTTCTTCGCTGGACGACGAAGCGTCAGTCGAACTCGGCCATCATCGGTCATGCGAAGTTGATCTTCGGCGAAGGGCGGACGAGCCGCATATAGGCAGAGCCTTCTCGTCCTCGTCGATCGCCTCGGGCAACACGAACCTGAGCATGAACACTAAATCCACCACACGCGATCGCCGTGGACCTGACGTCCGCGATGCGACTTGGCGACAGCATCGATGGCTCCGCGAGGCCGCGCACATACCAGCGCTCCACGGGTGTCAGCGATGCTTCCTCAAGAGCGTCCGACGCGCTTCGGATATATCCGCGCTTCGCGATAAATTTCTCCATCTTCTTGAAAACGCTTTGGGCTAACGAGAGAAGGTCTCGATTCGTTGGGGCTGGGCATTCGACGAAACGGGGACCCTCTTCTTCGTTCGCGAAGACGCCGTCGAGAACGAGCACATGAAGATGGGGTGAGATGTTCAGGGTCTTCGTGAATCGCTGAATGAAGGTGACGGCGCCGCATTTCGGTTCTGGGAGATCCTGGCATCGAGCCCAGCCGGTCAGTTGCTCAAAGATCGCCCGAACGAAGAAGCTCACCATCTTCGCCAAGACCTCTCGTTTGCACGCGAGAAGACCGCGCAGTTCGAACGGCGGGCTCAGCACGTATTGCCGAAGCGCGACATCGGGCAGCACGTCATCGACGAGATGGGCCGCCGTCTCCTGCATCCGTCGTGCACCGCAGCTCGGACAAATCGCCCGCCCCTTGCACGAAAAGGCCAGAGCATGCTCACGCTGGCATCGGTCGCAGAAGAGAAGGACGAAACCGCGTTCCAAGATCCCGCAGTCGAGGAATCCTTCGAATTCTTTACGGACGAATGTCGGCAACCCGGACTCAGGGCAATCGGGGTCCTCAAAGCTTTCGACAAACTCGTCAAAGTGGGTCGAGACGAGGCGATGCAGGATTCCCGACTCCGGTTTTCGTGGTTTGTATTCCGAAACCGCTTGCGCGCACACAACGCGCCATGAGCCCGTTTCATGCCGTCACGGAAGGCCTCGGCAACCGCGCTCGTTTGTTCGTGTCTTCGTCGAATTTCGGACGTCCTCGCTGCGCTGACGGACAAGCTCATGCCCACGTTGGCTGCGACTCGCAAGCGTGGCTTCGTCCCCAACGAGCTCGATGCCGCCGCGTAAGTGTTCCGTCGAGGCCACCTGGGCGCTGCGGGTCCGTTCCGCTATGAGCGCTCGCAGTGAACGCGAGAGCCTTCAGCTGCGGCGCGCTATTCGGCGAACTGCTTGCGGACGAATTCTGACGACGATCGAGAAACAAGAATTGGCCGTGTTTCGTCGAGAAAACCGTGAACTTCGACGGGAGCGTGATTTTTTAACGCAGGCGGCGGCATACTTCGCGAAGCTGAACAAGTGAAATTCAAGTTCATCAGCAACAAGACAGGTCAATTTCCCGTGGCCTGGAGGTGTCGTCGACTCGGGGTGTCTCGGTCTGGTTGTTATTCATGGCTGGATTCTGAGCCCAGCGCACGCGATATGCGTGACGTGTTTCTCATCGAAAAGATACGTGTTGTTTTCGAGCGCTTTCGCGGACAAACGAACTCATTTACCGGCATTCTTGGCCAACAAGAAAGCGACATTCATTCGCCGGAAACGTGAGTCCGATGGAGTACGAACTTGTTGCCAGCGTCAATCAAATGAGGTTGGCTGCGTAAACAGAAACCGTCCATCAGATCGGATCAACTCCACCACGACATTTCGGTAAAACGACCTGCGGGATGAGAGGAATGGAGGGGACGCCGAGATGCCAGAGATCAAGACGTACTCCGGAAGCTGCCACTGCGGCGCGGTTCGCTTCCGATTGAAGACCGAGACGATCACGACCGGCGTCCGATGCAACTGCTCCATCTGCGTCCGCAAGGGCGCGGTCATGTCCTCCAAGTATTTCGAGCCGCACGAGGTCGAGGAAATCTCCCGGGACCGAGAACCTCACTACCTACCAGTGTAGCGACAAGGTGATGGACCACGTCTTCTGCAGGACGTGCGGAATCTATCCGTTCCACGAATGGAAGAGCACGTACCGGGTCAACCTCGGTTGCATCGACGACCTGGATGTCTTGGCGCTCGAGATCGGGCTCATCGATGGCAGGTCGTTCTGATGCCTCTGCCACGGCTGGTCCGTCATCTTTCGGACACGAAGTTCACCGACTTTTACGAGCGGCGCATCCCACTCGATGTGCGCAACCAAGTGCGGATGGCCCACTCGTTTCGCGGCAATTCCGTGACGGTCTTTGAGGAGAGGCCGCACTGGCAGGACGCGAGCCAGTGGTCAAAGATCCCGATCGCTCAGGTCCGCTACGACGCTGCGCAGTGGCAGCTCTACTGGGCCGACCGCAACGGAAAGTGGCACATCTACGACAGCCTTCAGCCGCAGAAAGACTTCGATCGTGTCATCCGGGAGATCGACGCCGACCTGACGCGCATCTTCTTCGGTTGATTCTGGTTGGGCCTGAGAACGTGTGATGCTGCGATCTCGCTGAAGCGGATCTGTGGAGCTGAAGCGCAGGACCATGGAGGCCTGCGCTCCGCGGTCGGGCGACGAGTCGCCAGCTCCGGTGTGGCGCCGAGATCCGGATTTGCTCAGGAGAAAAATCTCCCCCGGCTCGAGGAAGAATCCGGCAGTCGCCCAGACGCTCACGTTCGCGGATACTCCGGAGGGAAGATCTGAACGGAGGTGTCCCCGTCATTGACTGTGGTTGCCGCTCAGTGCTTGAGCTCCGGGTCACGAAATCTCAAGAATCCCCGGCGATCCTGTCCGCTGTGGGTGCCGCGCTGTTCAAGACGTTCGGCAGCCCCTCTGATGTTCCGGAGGGCCTGGGACTACGAACGGATCACGGTCCGCAGTACACGGGCGGAGACTGCGAGGAGCTCTGCAAGCGTTGGGGTCTCGACCATACGCTCGCACCGGTAGGACGCCCAACGGGCAACGCGGTCACCGAGCGACTCATCCGCACGATGAAGGAGGAAGCATCTGGCTACGCGACTGGAACTCGCTCGCCGAGCTCCAGGCCGGTCTCGATGCGTGGCGGATCGAGTACAACGAACAGCGGCCTCATCAGTCGCTGAAATGGAGCTGTGATCTCGGGCGTCGAGGCATTCTCGAAAGGAAGCCGCTCACCACGGAGACACGCAGAGGCGGCACATCATGACGCCGCTAATCGAGCCACGCGATTTCGTTACGACGCGTTCCCGCTTCTTCCGAGCGCGTGATACATGAACAGCACGAGCGAGGAGCCGACGACTGCGACAAAGACGCTCCAAAGGTTGAGGCCTGTCACCCCAACCCAGCCAAAGAGGTGGAATGCGGCACCTCCAACGACCGCTCCGACGACGCCCAGTATAAGATCGACGACGAGCCCCTTGCCGCTGCCGGAAAACAGCCGGCTGGCGATGAACCCGGAGATAAGTCCGAGCGCGATCCATGCGATTATCGACATTTGGATATCCTTTCTTTCACGATCAGGTGTCTGAGTTCTTGCGCCTTGCTTCTGTTGTTCTCTTCAGCGCATCCTTGGCCGTCGCGGTCGCCCGCTCAGCCGCGTCGATGATTCTGTGTCCGGCGTGCTCAACCGCCTCGCTTGCCTTGTGCATGGCGTGCTTCACCGCTTCGCCCACGTCTTCCTTCGCGCGGTCAGCCTTGTCGATGGTCGCTTGCTTTTCGTTCGTCAGAGATTCGGTGACATTGGTCGCCACGCGTTTGGCGTCGGCGGCGGCCAACTTCAGAATTTCCGTTCCATCGTGCGCGCTCGTCCGCAGATGCTTTGCAGCATCGTCCACTCCTTCTTTGGCCGTCTTTACGGCGGCACGCACTTCTTTCTTCAGCTTGGTCATGGGGTGCCTCGTTCTTTGGTTCTCAATGTCAACCACATCGACTACGGATTGGAAGCGGACGCATCGTTGGCCATGATGATTGCGACGCGACGATTGTTTGCACGTCCTTCATTGCTGTACCGCCACATCTTGCGTCTTTTGATAGGCCTCCTCTGACCTCGCTTTTCCGTGCTTCTCGAGGGAGATGGAAGCTGTGACCTCGGCGATCTGCGCCCTGCGCTCCGCGACATACGCAAGATCTCCCGTGCGATATGAATTGGGGTCTTCTTGGAACGATCGCTCAGCGACCGTGAGCGCCTGGCTCGCCACGTGGAGATCGGCCGGTGCCATCCGAGCCGCGGGTCCTTTGCTTGCTCGCTGGTATGCTTCGCGGGCCCCGACGATCTCCGCAGGGGCGGTTGCAGCGCAACCGACGAAGAATCCGGCGCATGAGATGGTTGCGAGAACATGTCTGGTAATCATTTGACTCTCCTTTGGGTGATGTGGTCGGGTTGATGCATTCGGTACATCATCGGTTCTCCGTCCTGAGCGCCCGCACACGCTCCAAGGCTGCGTCGGCATCAGACCGCTCGCTGTCTTCGTGCGACAGCGCCACCGCAAGTTCAGCGTCGACTTCGGCTCGCGACAGCATCGACGAGGCCTTCTCGCTCTCGCCGTCCTTGGCCAGCGCCCGAGCTGAGTCCAAGGCCTCCCGTGCAAGCTGCAAATGCAGCGCCGCTCGAGGCACATCGGCCGCCCCAACCTCCTCTGCCGCACGAATCCCAGCGGTTGATTCCTCGGTGCGTAGCGGTGGACTGCTCGCGCATCCCGCAACCATCACCGCACCCGCAGAGAATAGTGCAAAGGCCCCGCCTGGGAATTTAGATACGAGTGTCATTGATTTTTCCTTTCGATCATTTGGTTGCGTTACGCTTGCCCTGCTGCATCTTCCAGGCCATGCGCCGAACGGGCTTCTTCTCGGTTGGCCTTGGGCCGGCAACGACTGAAATGCCTTCCCTTTCCGCACCGGTCGCTTCGTCGAAGAACGCATCAAATTGATGGCGTGATTCATCAGTTTGAAAGAGGAAGCGCGCTCGAAACTTCCCCGGTTTGGGCCTCGTCGAAATGGATCGGTTCTTGCGAACGCACCGCACGGCCACAGCCACAAACACTCCACATCATTCGAAAGGCAGAAGTCATGTCACAACACATATCAAGCGCAACAACGCCCCGACCATCAGCCGCATCCAGTCCTGATCCGGTGCTCCGACAAAGCGAAGCGTCGTCCTCCTCTATCGCCGAACGAGCCTACGCAAAGTTCATCGCCCGCGGCAGCATCAACGGGGCGGATCAGGAGGATTGGTTTGAGGCCCAAGAAGAGCTCCGCGCTGAACTCACACAGAAGAAGCATAGCCCTCACAAGAGTTCATCGTGAGTTTCGACGCCGAGACCCAGTCGGGGCAGACCTCGTGTTGGAGCTTGCATGAACCCCAACCGCCAAGTCGCCACGGCTGAGGCCGGCGCACACCGGAGCGGGCGTCCGCTCGAGGCGGAACACGCCTTTCTTGTCGAAAGGCCAGCCCGCCGCCCATCTGCACGAAGCCTTCGCTCTTTTGCCTCCTCTTCCACGCGATAGACTTGCCGAATGTTCTCGCCGAAAATAGGCGAGGGCGGATTGCTGACTTCGTGCGCCTGCACAAAGGTGCGGACGTCGAACCGTGGATGCATGCACTGCCAGTTCAGGGGCATCATCCCGCCTGCTTGTCTGGGGGCTCCACCAACGACGCACCGAGGTCGACGAGCAGGATTTCAGTCTTGGCTAGAGCGGTGAGCGACACGGCGCGTTCCCTAGAAAAACCCCGCACCATCTCCGGCGCCCAGGACCGCGGCACCGAGCGAGGCTTGTCCATCCACGACATGGATCCAGGCGTGCCGCTCATTCGAGAGGTCATGGATGATGTGTTGTCCTTCGGCGACGATAGAAGAATAGAGGAACGCATCCTGGTGGATGCAGAGCGACCCCTTCCGAGCATCGGGCGAAGCCACGAGACAAAGAACCCCGCTACGCGCAGCGATACTAAAGCGCTTCTGCTCATGACCGGGCGTGAGGCCCTCGTCTGAAGGTCGCAGCCAAATCTGGAAAACGTGGGCCCACCCGGTCGGCGACGCGTTTGTCTCGCTGTACCGGATCCCACGTCCAACGGTCATGCGCTGAAATTCGCTCGCTTCAATGAGCCCTGAGCGTCCAGTGGCATCCTCGTATGCCAAGGTCCCTTCCCGGACGTAGGTCACGATCTCGGCATCCAGGTGCGGTTGGCGCGGGCAGGAGACGCGCGGTGGCAAGCGATCTTCTTTGAAGACCTCGAGAGCGCCGAAAGCATGGGCCTCACTCGCATTCTGAGCCTCCGCGCCGAATGTGAACCAGGTCTCCTGCTTCGAACGTCGGTCGTGGTGACGTTCTTTGGCCTTTCGAAGCGTGATCATCAGGTGCCTCGCGATGGCGCTTCGACGTGCTTGGCAATCATACACAAATGGGCTGCATTTTGCGTGCCGGTCTATCGCAGGTTGTCAGGGTCGCGTCACAAGGCCCGTGCTCAGCGTCGAGTCGACCGGAATGGTGGCGCCTCCATCAAAATCGAGTCTCGCAACGCGACTCAGCCTAGATGGCAGAATGGGCGCGAGACGGAAGCACGCCATCAGTGGCGAGCGCCTGAAGCTCCATGCCCGTAAGCGTCTCCTTTTCGAGCAGCAGTCTGGCCCCTTGGCGCAATAGATCTGTCTTGACGCGCAGAGTCTCGGTGACCCGGGTGTGTTGCTCTTCGAGGATGCGCCGCACCTCGGAATCGATTTCGCGCGCGGTCTCGGCGCCGTACTCGCCGGAAGACGACGAGCCGGGGGCCTCAAGATCCATCGGGCGCCGGTCGCGCTCGAAGCTGATCTGCCCGAGTTTGTCGCTCATGCCGTACGCCTTGACCATGCTTCGGGCAATGTCGGTGGCCTTGAGGAGGTCATCGCGAGCGCCGGTCGAGGTCTCTCGATAGATGAGCTCTTCGGCGACTCGGCCGCCCAGGAAGACCGCAATCTTGTTCTCGAGCTCACTTCGGGTCATCAGGAAGCGATCCTCGGTCGGAAGCTGGAGCGTGTATCCGAGGGCGGCGATGCCTCGGGGAATGATCGAGATCTTTTGAATCGTATCGAAGCTTGGAATCGACATGGCCATGAGCGCGTGCCCTATCTCGTGATGGGCGACGCGGTCCTTTTCCATCGGGTTGAGGACTCGGTTCTTCTTCTCTAAGCCACCCACGATGCGCTCCACGGCCTCCTGAAGTTCAGGCAGTCCAACCATCTCCTTCTCGCGCCGAACGGTCAGCAACGCCGCTTCGTTGATGATGTTGGCCAAGTCGGCGCCGACGAATCCAACGGTCATGGCCGCGATGACTTCCAGGTCTGCGTCGGGGCCCAGCGTCACGCCGCGCGCGTGGACCTTGAGGATCTCCAATCGTCCGGCCTTGTAGGGCCGACCCACGACGACGTGCCGGTCGAACCGTCCGGCGCGCAAGAGGGCCGGGTCGAGGATCTCGGGGCGGTTTGTGGCGCCGATGAGAATCACGCCGTCGCGAGAATCGAAGCCATCCATCTCGACCAAGAGTTGATTCAGCGTCTGCTCCCGCTCTTCGTGGACGGCCGGTCCGATCCCGCGCGCCTTGCCGAGCGCATCCAGTTCATCGATGAAGATGATGCACGGGGCTTTGCTCTTGGCTTGGACAAACAAGTCGCGCACCCGGGATGCACCGACACCCACAAAGAGCTCAACGAACTCAGAGCCGCTGATCGAAAAGAACGGGACGCCCGCCTCGCCCGCAACGGCCTTGGCGAGCAGCGTCTTGCCCGTTCCCGGTGGGCCGATGAGAAGGACGCCCTTGGGGATGTGTCCTCCGATCCTGGTGAATTTTTCGGGTGCCTGCAGGAACTCGATGACCTCGACGAGCTCCTCCTTGACCTCCTCGACCCCCGCGACGTCATTGAAGCTGACCTCGATCTCCTTTTCCATGTAGATTCGGGCCTTGCTCCGGCCGATCGTCATGAACCCACTTTGGCGTTGACCCATGCGCTGTGATGCGAAGCGCAAGATCGCAAAGACGATGAGAATCGGCAGGATCCATGCGAACGCTTCTGCTAGGAACGTGCTCTCGGGGAGGCCGGTCACTTTCACGCCTTGCTTTTTCAGATCTCGAAACAGATCGTCGTCGTCGACCCGCAGCGTTTCGAATGCGCCGCTCTTTGCACCCTTTCGGGCGCGGGACGTCATCTGGCCGTGGATGAAGGTGCGAGAAACGGACACCGACTCCACCTCGCCAGCCAGGACCGCGGTCTTGAAGTCGCTGTAGGCAATGGTCGACGGATTCTGTCGGCTGGCGATGAGGCTTGGAATAAGGAAGAAGGCCCCGACGAGAGCCATCATGATCCAGGGTTTCGATGAAGCTTTCTTGATCAGTCTATTCAGATCCATAGCGGATCATCTCCGTCCTGCCACCGCGCTCACCTGGTGCTGCCCCCAGGCACTTTATGGAGACGACGGCCAGGACCATCGAATCGATCCCGAGCCTCGGTGACGCCGGCCCCGGCGGTTCCCGGTGCCGACGCCACCAAGCCCAGATTCGGCGATGCGGTGCTCAAGAGCATGCGTACGTCGTCGGTTAAGAGGGGAGAGGAGAACCGTTCGAAGGTCAGGCGCCGGCCGAGGGCTTGGCGGGCTTGAGCGAAGTTTATCGCTCGATCTTGGTCGCTCTCTCCCGCCGCCTCGCTGGACCTCGGGCTGATCACGACCCAATAACTCAACTCTGGGTCGAGTTGGCCCACCATGATCGCGACCGAACCCGGCCTGGGTTCTCCGGGTCGGTAAGCACGATTGAACGTGTAGTGACCTGCTGGAGTCCGAAATCCCCACGCCGGCTGGGCCTGGTAGCCGGGCGGCAAAAATCGACGCTCGGGTCGCGCCGGTTCGACCTCGGCGCTCGCCGAATCACGAGCGGCGTCAGCGACTCGCCCGTCATCCAGCGCCCAACGATCCATGGCCTCGGTCCATCCCAATTCTCGTCTGTCCGCCATAACCACCTCCGAGGTTGCCCGTTCGGGTCCATCTCGTTCCTGCTCCGATTCGACGCTCCGACCATCCGACCATCCGACCATCCGACCATCAAAACGATGGGAGGCTCTCTTATCGGCTGGAGAATGCCTCGCGCCGTTTCGCGGGACGCACATTGGAGGTCAAAGCTTCGTTCGGGGTCATGGCTTTCAGGAACTTGAACAGGTCGCTGTCTGTCGAAAGGACGAGCGTCGTATTCTCGTTGATGATGGACTGATAGGAATGAATCGTGAGCGTGAATTCGAAGAATTCCACCGATTGCCGACTCTGGTTGTAGGCGCTCGTATAGATCTCGGCCGCCTTGGCGTCCGCCGCTCCGCGTATTTCCTCAACCGCTCGATAGGCCTCGGACTGAATCTTGTTCAAGTCGCGGACGCGATTGCCTCGAATTCTTGCGGCCTCTCCGTTGCCCTCGGACAAGAAGCGTTCGGCGATCTGACGGCGTTCGCTGATCATTCGGTCGTAGATCTTGGGACGTACGCTCTCATTATAGTTGATGCGCTTGAAGCGGATATCAAGAAGCTCGATGCCGAACACGCGCACCTTCTCGGCGGCGGCGGCAAAGATCTCGCCCTCGACGAGCTTGCGACCCTTCTGAATTGGCACGAGCGAGCCCATGTTCAACTCACGCTCGGCGTCGGTCAAGAGAGTGTCTCGCAGCGGAACACGATCCTTGGTGGTGCGAATGATTTCGATCAGCTCGTGTTTTGCCACGGCATTCCGAGTCTCGCTGCCCAAGATGTCGTCAAGTCGAGATTGAGCACTTCGTTCATCGCGGAGGCGGAGAAAATACTGAAGCGGATCATTGATACGCCACCGCGCAAAGAGATCCACCGAAATGTAGAGCTTGTCTTTTGTGGGCATGTCCGAGGGGCTCCCATCCCACTCGAGAATGCGCTTTTCGATGGGGTTGATATCCTGAATGAACGGCATCTTCGACTTGAGGCCGGCCGAAGTTACCGGGTCGCCGACCGGCTTCCCGAACTGCGTGATGATGACTTGCTCCACCTCGCTGACCGTGTAGAACGAGTTGGACGCGAGGTACGTGCAGACGACCAGCATCGTGAATAACATGATCTGGATGAATCGCTTCATGGTCGTTTGTCCTCGCGGCGGGATGGGTTGAGATCGAGGAACGGAAGGATTCCGCGCGTACGTTCATCGACGACGATCTTTGAGCGAACGCCCGGCATGACCTTCTGTAGCGTCTCGACGTAGATGCGTCGACGGGTGACCTCCGGGGCTTTGACGTACTCCGCCAGCAAGGCGTTGAATCGGGCGACATCGCCTTCTGCTTCATTGACCCGCTTGAGCCGGTAGCCGTCGGCCTCGCGAACGCGTTGGTCCTTTTCTCCTTCCGCCAGCGGGATGACCTTGTTGTAGTCGCGTCGAGCCTCGTTGATGAGCTTCTCCTTCTCCTGCTGAGCTTGGTTGACTTCGTTGAACGACGCCTGCACAGGCTCGGGCGGGTTGATGTTTTTCAGTTGGACCTGATCGATGCTGATCCCCATTGCATACTTGGTCGAAAGAGCCTGCATCTTGGTTAAGGCTTCCGACTCGATTTCCTGGCGGCCAATGGTGATGACCTCGTCGACGGTGCGATCGCCGACGACCTCCCCGCATGACCGACTCCGAAACATAACGAAGTGTCTCGCTCGGTTCGCGGACTTCGAAGAGAAACTTGACGGGGTCGGAGATTCGGTACTGAACGACCCACTCGACCAGGGCCGCGTTCAAGTCACCCGTCACCATCTGGGTCTGCCGCTTCGCGTCCTGTGGTCGCGGGCTTTGGTGCTGATCGATAGCGCCGGGCGTGATGAAGCCGAATTCTTGCTTCAGTTGCCGTTTGACCGGGACGATGGTTGCCGCATCGATGCCCATGGGCAGCTTGAAGTGGAGCCCCGGCGGGACGTTCTCGAGATACTCTCCGAAACGCTGGACGACCGCGACCGAATCGCTCGGCACGGTGTACCAAGATGTCCACGCGCCGGTCGCTGCGAGGATGACGACGAGAACAAGCGCCCCCGCGTTCAGGCCGTTCGACGTGAGCTTCTGCCAGCGCGCCTTGGTCTCGCGGGTCAGCGCTCCGAAGTCGAAGTGGGCGCCTGAGTGATCTCTGCGCCCTCCGTTGCCTGTGCTTTGTTCCATTGGATTGCCTCACTGTGCCGACTGTCTGGATCGACCCGCCTACGCTCAGTAGGAGAGTGGATCGCGATGCTCAGTTTTCGATCGATACGTCAATGCGTCGATTCATTGCACGGCCTGCGGACGTGTCGTTGCTCGCGATCGGTGCGTTTTCGCCGCGGCCTTCAGATGTGATCTGATTCGACGGGATTTTGCCTACGGTCGTGAGAAACTTCGCGACGCTCGTGGCGCGGGCGCGGGAGAGTGCGAGGTTCGTTTCTTCGGCTCCGGTCGAATCCGAATGGCCGGAAACCGTGACTCGCCCTTTCGGAAATATGTTGAGCGACAGAATCACCTTGTTGAGCAAGGCGAAGTTGTTCGAATCAATCTCGGCCTTTCCAGGGCGAAACCCAAAACCCTTCAGACGGATGAGCACGTTGGGCCCTTGGCGGAAGACGTCGGCCTCGTCCGCCGAGAACATGACGCGCACATTCTCATAGCGGGCTTGACCTTCGCTCTCTCGCCGCGCCGCCGCATCGCGTTCCGTTGTCTCGCGAGACAGTCTGCCTTGGAGTTCGGTGACCTGTTGGGACGCCTGAAGCTTTGCCTGTTGGATCTGGGCTTGATTTCCGCTGCGAAGCGCCGCGAGTTGTTTCTCGTGACTCGCCAGGATTCCTTCCAATTCTAGGCGGCGTGCATTGGCCAGTTCTTCCAGCTTTGCATTGAGGCTCTGGATGCGCTCTTGGCCCAGTCGGTGGGCTTCGCGGAGGTCTTGGGTCGATTGAACGAGTGATGCGACGTCGTCTTTCAGCGTAGCCACCACCTCCGCATTCGAGCGATCGAAAGGAAGCGTTCCTGAAGTGAGAGGTTGGCGCACCTGCTGAAGCTGCGCTTGATACCAAAGGAGGATGTCTTCCGGAGCAAAGTCTTGCTGCTCGAACCATTTGCCTACGGCCGTGATTTCCGCAGCGCGCCGCGCAAACCAAATGGCTGACCTTGCATGGGCGTTGCTCTTGTCGAGATGGCTGCGATCTGCGTCCAGCACGGCCGTGGCCAATTGCAGCTTCTGCTTGGCCGCGATGAGCGTTTTGGGCGCGTAGTCGTTCGCGTGGACGCTCTCTGCCTTCTTGATCGCGTCGGCGGCGGCGGCCACCAGTCCCTTCTTGATCGCGCGGAGCTCCAAGGCCGCGTAGGTCTGAATGAGCGCGGGGCGCAGCGCCACGGCATGGTCAAATCGGTTCCGCTCGAGAAGTCGCGCGGCGTCGGCGAAGTCAGCGTCGGCCTTTGCGAAGTCCACCTCGAAGAGGCCGGACGCCCCTTGCTCATCGGCGCGATCACGCGTGGCCATGACCTCTTCCATGACGCGGCCGTTGGTGTCGACCGCCTGGCGCAACACGTCGAGCTCTTCGAGGCCAGCCTGGGTCGCTTGGTTGGCTTTGTCCTTTTCTGCGTTCTGGGCATAATGGACCGCGTCGTCCAAGAGAGCCTCGGTCTTTCGGTACTGCTCAGGGGCCAGGAGGGACGAGTTTCGTGCCTGGGCATCGAGCAGGCCGGCGTTGAGCTCGTGGGCACCATCGTACTGCCTAAAGACGTCGTCTCGCGTGAGAGAGCTTGTCGAGGCACACCCGGCACCTATGGCGGCGATCAGGACCGCGGCGAACGCGGTTCTGCTGTTTCCTTGTTTGTGAGTTGTCGTTGTCATCTCTTTGTTGCTCCTCGACGGAGGGCTCTCTCGGAGCCGCCCGGACGTGATGCGGCGTGCAAGGACGGAACCCGGGAATTCAGTGCGCAGGCCGCAGCTCATGCCGCCTGCTCGGGTCTGGCTCTCGCGGGCCGTGGTGGGTTCGAACGCGCCTTGAGCCGGTCTCGGAGGTCTTCGAGTGCCTTCGATGCGGCTTCTCTTCCGCCGAGGCCGAAGGCTAATGCGGCGGCAATCGCGACGGCACCAAAAGTGATCCCGAACGCGAGCTCGATGATCGCGTCCGCTATGCCCATCTGTCGCAAAGCCATGGCGCCAGCGAGAATCAGGACCGCGCTGCGCGTCATGGTGGACAGCGATGCACCATTTGCGAGGCCGCTCTGTTTGACGGCGCGCGCGCCCAAGTTCGCGAGAAACACGCCGACGCCGAAGATGGCGAGACCGAGCAAGAGGTGCCCGCCCAGAAACACGAACTCGCTGCCGAAGTCCGCCACGTCGTCGAACCCGATCATTTGAGCGGCTTCGATGAAGGCGAACAGAAGGACGGACACGAGCACAAGGCCGCCCACGAGGCCCGACGGAGTCCGCTTTCCGAGGCGGACCTTTGCAAGGCCGATTCGGGCGAGGATGTCGTCGAACCCCGCGCCTTGAAGCAATTGGGTGACCACGCCGGACAGAAGGCGCGCGGCGAAGTACGCGAGGGCGATCAATAGGGTGGCACCGAAGAGCGCAGGCAGCGCGGAAAGGAAGCTCAGGAGGACCAGGCTTGCGGGCGCAGTGATGGCCTCGAGCTGCAGAGCATTTAGGGTCGCGACAGACACCGGGATCAGAATGAGCGCATACACGACGACGCCAATGAGGGAGGAGAGCTGCCGTGGGCCGAGGAACTTCGGCAATCCAACCCGCGTACTCGCGCGATCGATGCCGATTCCGGCCAGCAGGTTCCGCGTGAGTCGCTGCCCGACGCGAGCGACGAACCAGCCGACCGCCAGGATGAGGCCAGCGCTCGCCACATTCGGGAGGAAGCCGAGGATCTTGTCCACCATACCCTGAACGGGAACGAGGAGACCGCCGAGCTGAAGGGCACCCAAGACAGCCGGCACGAAGACGAGAAGCACCAGCCAATATCCGGTCTCCGCGACCGCACGGCCCACCAGCGTCGGCGTCGGCGTCGGCGTTGGCGTCGGCGTCGGCGTCGCGGTGGCGGTGGCGGTGGCGGTGGCGGTCGGTTCGGAGCTGGAGGCGGCCGAAGCGCTAGCGACGCGGCGATCAATATCGAATCGCTTTGCCCCAGCCGACAAAACGCTCCGCGCGAGCGTGGCCGTGAGCCAAGCCACCAGCATGATGACCCCGGCACCGGCCAGGTGCGGCAGATATTCGAGAAATGATGCGAGCATGGCTTCGATCGGCTTGGACGCCGCCGTCAGGTTGGCCGTTTGCAGGAAGCCCAGCAACGTGAATGCCAAAACGAGGTAGTAAGCGCCCCTGCCGATCCAGGCGGCGGTGTCGAGCGACCGGGCGCGCTCTTCGCCAAGAATCTCTACCGCAATCCGGTTGTCGAGCCTGGTTCGACGAACGAAACCCCGCACCAGGTAGCCCGCCAGCAGCGCGATGAGCCAGCCGACGATCAGTATCGCAACCGGCACGAGAAGGTCTGGCAGCCTCTCGATCGCGAATTCTTCCAGACCGGACAATGTCGTTTCCATGGACGTCTCTCCCTCGACGGCGCATTTGCGCTCGTCGTTGTTTCTGCAGCATCTATGCCGACGCCGTCTCGCCGGACTCGCAACAGTCGCGGATGCGGTCGGGCGCGGTTGAAGGGTCGAGGCAGGCCATCAAAACGACGTGACATCCTTCAGAACGACGGAGTTCAGAACGACGGAGCTCGGAGGGAAGGGCCTGACGTGGAATCTTCGACGGCCGCCTTTCATTCAGCGGCCGCGACGCAACCCAGGCCATTCATGACCGGTGGTTGCGCCGCGATGCGTGAGCCTTACGGCGCCGGCGTGCGAAGGCCTAGACTGCCGCACCTAGGCTGAAGCCCGCCTTTGTCACCGCGGCAGCCAATACGCTCTTCTCGGGCGTTTTGTCTTTGAACGAGATCGAGATCTCGCTCTTGACGGGAAAGATCTCGACCTTGTCCACGCCCTTCATCGCCTTCAACTCCGTGCGAAGTTTGTCCTGCTCCATCTTTGGGGTCTTGTCGGAAAGATTGGTGACTCGGTACTGTGTCATGTTCAGTTCCTCTTAGGTCGGCTCGAGCTCAAAGCGGATTGCTCCGAGGAGACGCGACGCATGACGATAAGGCACATTTTGTGCCAACGCCGATGTTGCCCTATCCAGGCAATCCAACCGTCTGCGCGCCATCTCATGCCATCCCATCCCATCAGATTGAAGGCGCCGCTTGATGGGCGCTCGACGGCGAGGCTGAGTGGACTTCGACCCTCTGTCTTATGACTGTGGGCGTTTCGTTTCGACGAGACCGTAGCTCTTGAGCTTGCGATACATCGTGGCCGACCCGATCCCAAGCTGCTCGGCGGTGCGCGTTTGGTTGCCGGCGTTGAGTTCAAGCGCGGCAAGGATGTAGTCCTTCTCGATTCCGGCGAGCTTTCGTACACCCCCCTCCTCAATAACCATGGACGGCTTTTCGGGCGGCAGCCGGACCTCCTCGGGAAGGTCGTCGAAACCCACGCGTCCTCCCTGGGCGAGGGCCACCGCGCGCTCCATGGCGTTCGCGAGCTCCCGCACGTTTCCGGGCCACGAATACCGCAGGATTTGGTCGGCGGCGCTTGGCGCCAGATCGATGGGGGTGCGGTTCATTCGATCCGCAGCCTCGCTCAAAAGAGCGCGTGCAAGAGGAAGAATATCCGCCCTGCGCTCGCGGAGGGCCGGAACGCGAATCTCGACGACTTTGAGGCGGTAATAGAAGTCCTGGCGGAAGAGGCCCGTCTTGACGGCCTCGGCAGGGTCACGGTTGGTGGCCGCGATCAGACGCACGTCGATGGGACGGCTCTCGTTCTCTCCAACCCGACGAACTTCTCGTTCCTGCAGCGCCCGGAGAAGCTTGACCTGCATGGCTGGCGAGATCTCGCCCACCTCGTCGAGGAGGAGCGTCCCACCTTGAGCCGCTTCGAACAACCCGGCTCGCGGTGAAGTTGCGCCCGTGAATGCACCTCGCGCGTGACCGAAGAGCTCACTTTCGAGGAGCGTCTCGGTCACCGCGCCGCAGTTGACCGCGATGAACGGCCCCGCCGCCCTGGGTGAACCGTCGTGGATGAGCCGAGCGATTCTCTCTTTGCCCGATCCACTTTCCCCAGTGATGATGACTGTGGAATCGACGCCGGCCACTCGCCGCGCGACGTCAATGACCCGCAGCATCTCTTTGCTCTTGGCAATGATGCCGATCGGCTCTTCGATGTCGGGCGCGATCTCTCGCAACGCCCGACGGCGCTTCCGAAGCGTCTCCTCGACCTCCTTCAGCGTGTCCGTGACACGGCGAAGAGATATGTCGAGACACTCACTGAGTCGCCCTTGGTCAAAGAAGGTCATCTCGCCGGCGCGCTCTTGGCCCCACGCATCTCGCGTGCGCGCACGAATATGGCAGGCCGAATCTCCCTTGCCCAAACAGCGATCCTCGAACACGTACATCTCTTGGCCTGCGGTTCGGCTCAGATAGCCGCTGAGCAGGCCGCAAATCGTCCAGCAGACCGCTGTCTCGGCGCGACCAAAATGCAGTAGGTGCTGTTCGGCCTCAAATGAGGATGTCAGAACCGAACCCGCCGCGGCGAGTACGTCTTCCGTCCCCGACTGGATGGAGAAGAGCCCACCCAGGCTGTGAATTCGAGGCCCCGCCAGACGCCAGTCTTTGTTGCTGGCCCACGAGAACTCGTGTTCCAGGGCATCGGCCATCCGCCATCCGTGGGCGAAACCGAACTGGGAAAGAACGGCGTGGGCTGCGGTAAGGCCGAAGTTCTCGACGAGATACTTGCGCAGGATCCCCATCGCTACGGCATCGAGCAGGAGCGCCCGCTGCCCCGCGAATCGAATCATTCCCCCCTTGGGGTCGAGCTCCAAGAGCTCTCGGTGATTGAGGTCCTCGGCTCGCATCACACATCTATCCTCCCTTATGAAGAACATGACCATCGTTTTGATGAACGCCAGCGGCGCCGTCCATCTTTCTGGTGGGATCGGCCCCGAATTTAGTCTCCATTCCTGTTCCTCTCGGAACTTAGGACATGGGTCGTTCGGCCTCGCGCGCTTACTTTCAGGAATACGCGCGTGGACACTCGGTGGACCAGGTCCGTCAGGCGTACGGCCAATAAATACCTCGACACGTTCTACGCGCACCCGGGAAGCGGCGAAATGGTCGAAGGTCCCGCGGCCGACGAGCGAAGCCGAACCCGTGCGATGGCGGAGGAGATCTCGGGTGGCTACTACAATGTCGTTGGCTATGGTTCATCGCCAAGCGAAGCGACGGCGGTCGACGAAGATGGACTTCCGCGCTTCGGTTCCATCATCTGGGACGGTCACCAGGGACGACAGTTGGTCTATTTCCCGTTTCAGCAGTCGTTTCGGCAGTGGAGAGAGAGGCACGAATCCGATCGCCCCGACGATCGCTCGCTTCATTCGAGAGCGCTACGAAGCACGACCGTAGTCTCATTGTCGCCCGTGACCACGTGGTGGCGTTGGCGATCGCAGCCGCAGATCAGCGATTCAGGCTGGAAGAAGCCGCGTGATCGCGCCTTTCCGTGGCGGATGCTTTCAGGCTTGGTCCATTTCCAACCATTGACCGGGGCGCAAACAGGCGACCGCATCTCGACCGTATCTCGACCGCCCGAGCGCCGGCGGGCGACGCTTTCGCGCCACGACTCGGCGGGTCGATCGCCGAGCGCTCGCGTCCTGGTCCCCGCTTCCATGTGTCGCACACTCATCCTTCGCATTGTGGCGACCGCATGCCGCAAACCTCTATTTTGCCTCATTATTTTCATTCCCCCGCTCCTGGAGCTCGATCCCCGCGGGGACTCGAAGCGTCGAGCCGGGGATCGAAAGTCGCGAGGTGGGGAATCAAATGCTCGGAGCCGGGGAATCGATTTTCCGAGATGGGGAATCGAATTCGCGGAAGCGGGGATCGAAAGTCGCGAGATGGGGAATCAAATGTTCGGAGCCGGGGAATCGATTTTCCGAGATGGGGATCGAGATTTTTTGATACGGGGACCTGAGGTGCCGAGCCGGGGATTCGTTTTCAGGTGCTGCTTGGCGGACGCGAGGCGCTGATTTCCTAGGAAAAGGAGAGGTCGTGGGCCCCGCGGGAACAAGGGCAGCGCAGAATGCGTTGTCGGCCTTTCCGCTCGCGCCAGACTGAGG
The DNA here is from genome assembly GCA_016713425.1 of Deltaproteobacteria bacterium. GTDB lineage: Bacteria > Myxococcota > Kuafuiibacteriia > Kuafuiibacteriales > Kuafuiibacteriaceae > JADJPE01. The sequence continues at coordinate 2,776,542 of JADJPE010000005.1, forward strand.
TTGGCGGCTTCTTCTTGGGCCGCCTTCGGTTTCAAGGCGTGGCGACTCGAGTCAGCTCATTCGGCGGAATTGATCACGTTGCGTCTCGAAGGCCGACCGTGTTGGTCTCGTGCTTTTGCTCTGGCCTCCAAGCAATGGTCGTCAAGCTGCGCAACACCACAGACGTCGCGGTCGGTCGGCGGAGCACCGCGCGTGCCCATGAGGCTTCGAAGCATGTCAGGGTCTTGAACGCGCTTCGTCTCCTCGTGGAACCAGTGGATTCGCTCCCGCATCGGCATCATCGAAACGTCGGCGTAGTTCGAGTAGTCGTATCGGTCGGGCAGGCCGAGCCAATGGTGGATCTCGTGCGCCAAGCATTCTGCATCGCAAGCGAAGTTGGCGGTTGATGCGAACTGCGACATGTCGACGGGTACCGAAACGACATCCGGGCCATCGTGGTCCACGAAAACGATGTTCAACGTGTAACCCGGGGCCGCCGAAAACTTCTCGGCCAGATCCTCGAGCGCGCGGACGCCCAGGACATCTTTCGGATCGCCGAGAAGGTGAACCTTGATCTCGGCGACGACCATCGTTGGATCTTCGCGGTCAACCTTGTACACAACATCGTCTAGGCCCTTGAGTTCTGTCCATCGTCGCGTACTCGCGTTCGAAAGCTCCTCTTCCAACGACGCACGCTTAGCCGGCGGTACGAAACCGTCCCGTTGTTCCGTACGAAGCTGCTCGGCCGCGCGCAAAGAACGCTCTAGCCTCGCGCGTTGCATCGAGGCGGTCTCGTCACGAGACGCGTCGGGTGTGCTCAAGAGCGCGATCAGACGGTTCGCGTAGTAGCTCTGGGTGCCGTGGTCAAAGGACATCCAGTCGATGATCTCGTTGATCTTCCGACGTTCGTCCTCCGCAAGCCCGGCGTAGACCGGATGTCTCAGCACCTGTTGGATCTGGCCGCGAAACGGTTCGGCGCCCGACCTCCACCGGACGGGCCTCTCTACGCCCTGACCAAACGAAGGAGGTGGCTGAACCTCGTTCTGCCCGCTTGCCGGCTCGCGAGCCCCACCCGCAATCGCCGATGTGCCGACTAGAAGTGCTGCCAAGACACCGGTGATGCATTTCCTCTCCTGCGCGAAGATTTTCGCCAACGCGGAACGCTGCCCATGCGCTGAGCGGCCATACGAAGCGCGCGCCCAATCCCTAGGCCGCCCGATTTGGGCTCGCGAAGCCGGATCCTGCGTGCTGCTCGTGGCGAGCGGCAGGCGCGTGCGCTCGAGTGCCGGCCGAGGGTCACCGATCGCAATTCGACGCTCACCGCTCGACGCTGCGCGATGGCCCTCGAATGCATGGACGGTTGATGTCACGGCTGGCGCGGTTGGCACGGTCGGCACGGTCGGCACGGTCGGCGCGGCCGGTCGGCTGCTCGGACGCCGAGCCGAGAGCGTCCATCGATGGCGAGCGACCCGTGTGCGCATGCTTCTCGAACCGTGATCTTCGAGGCTGTTGGGCCACCGGCCCTCCCTCGTCGGACCATTATCGGTCCGAGGGGTCCGGATGGTGCGGCCCCGCCCGCCCCGATGTTCGAGTCCGCTGGAGCGCTTCGGGCGTGATGAGGATGCTTTGCTCGTGCGTGCCCGACCTTCAGGATGATCGGCGACGTGACCGGACGCGGCGTGGCGAGCGGGCGGATGTTTAATGGCTCGAAATGATTGCTCTTTTTTGTGAAGTTCTTGCGCCCGATAACTTCGGGCGTGACCCTTAAACCGAGGTTCATCCTCCTGTAGTCTCGCCGCCGATGACGTCAGGAATCGTCGGTGTGCTCGATTTGTGTTTGCGCGTGTTCCGAGGCTCGCGTTGCCTCTTTGGATCGGCCGCCGTTTGTCTATCTCTATCCATGGCTGCATTGGCCTGTGCGACGGGCAAGACGGGTGAAGGCGAGGCTTCGACTTCGGCCGGGCCGAGAAAGGGCGCGGCGTTGGGTTCGTCCCCCGCGACCACCCAGGGGCCGGGAGAGCAGGGCGTCGATGCGCTTGCCGTGGCGACCGAAGGACAGATCAATGAGGCCGAGCGGCGACTGGATGCGCTCGAGCCCGATCGCGCCGTCGAGCTGCTCGACGAAGCCGATGCTGGCCTTCGGAATCCGCTGATGCGTCGGTATCCGGATGACCAATTCTTGCAGCGAAGACACTCGGAGGTCTTGGCGCGCGTGCCGGGCGTGCGCGAAGAGGTTCGGCGTCGAGCGCTGGCAGCGGCCGTCGAGGCGTCGACGCAGGCGATCTCAGCGGCCCTCGATGCGCTCGAAGCCGCGACGCAGCCGCTACGTGACACCGACCCACCGGACCAGGAGTTCGCGGCGGCTCGCGATCGAGTCGCCGAGCTCGACAAGAAGCTCGATCAAGGTCGGGACCTCGAACCGCAGGATGCTCCGTATGCGAAGTTTGCGGAGCGTTCGCGAAAGACGTTGAAGGACAAGCGAAGTTACATCGAATCGCGGCACCTGGCGGTTCGGGTGATGCGAAGTCGCCGCGACATCAAGGCCACGCTTGCGCTCGTTCGTGACGCGTTCTCGACGATTGCCAAGAACGACGCCCCCGATCAAGCGATCGGCGAAGTGGAGAGCGCGCTTTCGAGCCTCCAACGCGTGCTCGACGAAGGCGAGAGTCTTGGCCCGAAGGATCGAGCGTACTCGAAGTATGCCAACGACGTGCGTCGCTCCCTCCAGCAGGACAAGGCGCGTCTGGGGCGACGTCGCCATGAGATCTTGGTTGCGCGTCAGGATGAGCGAGTGAAGTCCGCTGTGTCCGTGCATCGTGACGCGATGAAGCGCGTGATGGCGAAAGGTGCCATGGTGGCCGAGTTCGACGAGGCCGACAAGACAATCGATGAAGTCCTTACCACGCTGGACGCGGGTGAGGCTCTTCAGAGCAAAGACCAAGGCTATGCGAAGCGTGCCGTGGCCACGCGCCGCGCGATGCAGCTCGCGAAGGGGCAGATCGCGAAGCGGCGGATCGAGGTGCAGATCGATGAAGCGCGCGCGCGCATCGGCGGGTTGCTCGACGTCCTGAAGGCAGCGCTGGCGGGCATTCTCCAGGACGGGACCTCCGACCAAGCGTTTTCGGAAGCCGAGGCGGCCGTTGACGGTGTCCGGAAGGGCACAGCCGACGCGGCTACGCTCGTGTCTCACGACAAGCGCTTTGCGGCGTTCGTCGAAGACGCGCGAAAGCGAGCTGAAGCAGGCCGCACGATGATCGGGCAGCGGCGTCTGGAGGAGAAGGTCCTTGCGCAGCGCACCGAACTCGATGGCCTCAATCGTGCGCTGAATGATGCGATCGCGCGCGTCAAAGCGCGTGAGCCCGCCGACGCAGACTTTTCGGTGGCCGACGAGGCCGCAAAGGCGCTCGAGCAATCACTCGAGAAAGGTGAGCCCCTTCAGGTCAAGTCGCCTCCTTACAGCAAATACGCCATCCTGCTTCGCAAGACGCTTCAAGACGCGAAGCGGGTCGTGACCGCGAGACGATTGGCGGAAGCGATCCGTGTTCGCCGCGCGTCGATCGAAAAGGCAAAGGCGGAGCTCCTGAAGTGCGTGCGAGCTGTCGAATCTTCGAAGGCAACCGAGGCTGACACGAAAGCCGCTCGCGAAGCCCTCAATGCCTTCCGCGAGCAGGTTCAGGGCGGGGCGGGCCTTGAGAGCAAGGACACTTCGTACCGAAAACACGCGTTGGCTTTGCGGAATGACGCAGCCAAACTGCAGGATCGCGTTGATGCGGCCGCGAAGGTCGTCGCGTTTCGTGTCGGTCCGTTGGCTTCCCTGGAGAACGGCAGGAGAGAGATGAGAGCCGCGGCGGGAGCGCCAGAAGCCAAGGAAAGAAGAGACGCCTACGCCAGGAGCGTCGCAGCCTTCAAGTCCTGTCGAAAGGATGCGGCGATGCTCTTGGGTGATGCGCCGAGCCTCGTGCGCACCAAGTTCCCGATGGGCCGGACCGCGGTTCTTGGCAAGGCTGTCCCTGGGCAGTGTGCGCTTGAGCTCAAAGCGGCGGAGAAGAGCCTGAAAGACGCCGAGCAAAGCCTCGCCTTCTATGATGGACCGGGGAGGGCATTTCTGGATGGGCTCGAGCGATTTGACGCCGCGGCGGAGCTCGCAGACTTCGCGGCACAGAAGGAGCGGTACTCCGCCTCGCTCGGGAGCTTCGAGGCTTGCATTTCTGAAGGCGAGCTTCTCGGGCGACGGCATCCCGATATCAAGAAGCGGAAGTTTGAGCTGAATCGTCGGAAGGTGACGCTCAGCGTCGTCGTCGGCGCGTGCCGGAAACAGGCGGCGGTTATTCGCAAAGTGCTCGCGAAGCTCGAGCAAGAAAGAAGCGCCGAGGCGTCCGAGTCGGCGGTCAAGGGTTCGAACAAGTAGCCCAGGTCGCCATCGCCCTTCTATCGCCTTCTCTGTCTTGGTCTCAGCGATCTCTCGGTGCGAGAAGCGTGAGCGAGGGCGCTTGTGCCGACGTCTCGGGTGGTCGCGCGACGATCGAATCCGAATCCGAATCCTGTCCGTGTCGGTGGAGAGGCGGCCGCCGTGAGGGCTCTGTCTCTCGGATGAGCGAGAGCGCGGCCTTGAGCGTTGGCACGACCGCAGCGTTTCGCATTCGGGAGGCGGCAAGTGCAGTGCGCGAGAAATTCTGCTCGTCCACGATCACGAAGGGTGTTTCGTCGCCGAACGTGCGGGTCGAGGCCAGGACCTGCATGCTCGTGGGCGCTGGGCCCCGCTCCGATGTTGCGCCTTCAACGCCAAGCACGACATCTGACGTTTCGCCGTCCCCCAACAGCTCGAGGAGCTCGACGCCCGACGCTGCGGCGAAGACCTCCACCCCCTTGGTCTTCAGTGCCGAGGCGATCCATGAGCGCGTTTTCGTGTCCTCGGCGAGAACGGCGACGCGAAGTCGTTCCGACATGAGAGTCTCCTTGTCTGCCCGTGGGCGGGGTGCGGCCCCCTCGAGCGGCTCGGCCAAACATCCAAGTCGCCCGTCCGAACATCCGCCACGGAACAATCGCGGGCTGATGATGCCACGCGTGACCTTCTGCACACCACGTTCCAACGCGAGAAAATGCGGGACCCGCCTTTCGGTCACGCCGAGAGAGGCAGAATGGATCGTGGCAAAACGCGACGGTGTCGCGCGCGGGCGCAACTCGGTGATTCTACAGATGGAACACCATTGTGCGGCGCTGGAAGCTACGGTGCGCAGACGCTGACATTGTCTTCCAGAGCGTAACACTGGAGCGAAGCATTGCGGTTGGCGCATGTCGTGGCGTTGTCCGAGCAGTCCAAAACACAGAAAAAAGGTCCTGTTTCGGAGACCCCGACGCAGATCGAGTCGGCGGGGCATGCGGTTTGGGCGCAGTCCGACGAACACGTGCCCCCGGTCGCCGAGGTCTCGCAGATGCGGTTGGTCGAGTCCTGGCAGGACGCCGCTGTCGTGCAGGCCTTACCGGTATCTGTCCAAGTTGGGATTTCGCCGCACACGCCGAGCGTGTCCGTAACGGGCAAACAGGTCATGCCGAGGGTGCCGCAGTAGCCCGGAGGATTCTGGGCGACGGAACAGATCGCTGCGCATTGTCCGTTCGGATTGGTGGCGGTGGCGCCGAAGCAAACGAGGTTGAGTGTTTGGTTACATTCGTCCGACGTCGCGTTGCCTTGTGCGTCGAAGGTTCGTTTGCAGGACTCTCCGATCCCCTTTCCGCCTTCATCGGGGGTACAGAGACCGTCAATGCTCGTGCCGCCGTACACACATCTCCCGTCGTCGGAGCATTGCCCGGTTGGGCCTTGTGTCCAGTCGCAGGCTTCGATGCAGAGGCCGTCCGTGCAAGTGCCATTGCAAACGGATGCCGCTGACGGGCTTGCACACTGACCGTTCGGAATCGATGCGCACTCCGAGTCGCTGCTGCACTCCGCGGTGTCGTTGCTGGCGTCGCCCGCGCCCGAATCGACGGACGTTCCAGCGTCAGCGCCGGTGTTGCCTCCCGCATCCGGGCCGGGAAGAGGCGCGGCATCTGCAGAACTCCCGCCAGCGTCGCTGCCGAGCGTCAGGATGCACGCTTGTTGTGTGGCGCTGTATACGTAGCCCGCTTCGCACAGTGGCGTCCCGGCACTCGTCAAGCAGGAGCACGAGGGCGCGGAGGACATCAGGGCGTGGACGACGCATTGGTTGGGGTTCGACGCGCAATCGGCGAGTTGAGCGTCGGCGCCGCTGAAGGACGTCCCGCCGTCGCGGCCTCCGGCGCTGTCGTTCGGATCGTCTTTGCCGCCGCATCCGGAGGCGAGGAGTCCAACGATGCCGACGACGCTCGCTGCGCCGCCGATGTTCGAGACGCCGACAATTCCAGTCAGTAACCTCGAGAATGTGTTGCGGTGTTGTTTCGACGTTGAGCTCAGCACGATCACCTAAGGAAAGTATTCCGGGGGACGGGCGTGCTTCGTGGCAACCGCTTCAACCTTCGCACGCTCCGTCCCTTTGGCTTGCCGACGGTCCATTGATTCGCCGACGCAGCCTTTCCTGCTCACTTTCCAGCTCTCCGTGCGGCGCCGTCGAACTGCGGGACCTAACGTGTGGTCGCGACGACCATCTTGGTCGAACAACCCATCTCGGAGCTTCCAGAGTTTCCAGAACGTTCGACGGGTTCGGCTTGGCGGAAGATACGCCCGAGCCTTCGAAATCACTGACCTGATGCTTATAGGCGCAAGTGGCTTTGAACCACTGACCTCTACCGTGTCAAGGTAGCGCTCTACCCCTGAGCTATGCGCCTTTGACCAAAGATTGCAGCTGCTTAGCGGGTCCGACATTCCCCGTCAAGTGCTTTGGCAGAAATCCAGAACTCGGTATTTGACATTGAGAATCATAATCATCTATCCGTGCGGCCGATGCGAAGTGTGCCAGGTTTGTTTGTCGCGAGCGCGACGACGACGGTGGTGTTTGTCGTGGGCTGCGGTGGGGGAGGAGACGCATCCGTCGACCCGTTGGCCGGGCTGACGGTCGTGCAGGCGTCGAGGAGCGACCTGCCCATTTCCGCGCTGAGCGACGCGTGGCGCGAACGCTTTTCGGCGGGTGACGTTCGCTTCGAAGCTGTTCATCGACCAGCGAATGGGCTTGGGCCGGTCTACATCCGTCAAGCTTGTGCAAGCTGTCATGCCGACGACGGACGCGGCCCCGGCGCGGTGCGAAAGATGAGCGTCGTCGAAGCGGATGGAATCACGATGGCCAGGGACCAAAGTGCCTTGCGCTACGGACACACGGTCCGTCCGCAGACGACGGCCACGGAGATTGAGGGCGTCGACGTTCCTGACGACGTCGTTGGCTTGAAAGTGACGACGCGCCTTCCGCCCGCAGTTTTTGGCCGCGGCTACATCGAGGCGATTGCCGATTCTGAGATCGAGCGTCTCGAGCAGGCCCAGGCCGCGCGTGATGATGGCATCTCGGGGCGAATCAATCGGGTCCCGTATCAATCGCGCGCCAACGACGACGTCCGATTCCACGCCCATTCGGGGGGTGAGCCAGGACTGATTGGACGCTTTGGTCTGAAAGCCAGGATTGCCACCATCGACGACTTCACCGCCGATGCCTATCAGGGCGACATGGGGCTCACCTCACCGCTTCGGCCCGATGAGCTGCCGACGCCGAACCCGGTAGAGGATGGTCGCCCGGGCGAAGATCTCGATCTCGAAACGGTCAATCTGGTCGCCGACTATGTGCGCCTCCTGGCGATTCCGGAACGAAGCGTCGACAACGCGCTTGGCGCGGAGGTCGAGCAACGCGAAGCAGTGAAGCGTGACGCCGATGTCGCGTCGCGCGGCCGAGTCTTGTTCGACGATGTGCTCTGCGCCGTCTGTCACGTCCCATCGCTTCGCACGGCTTCGACGTATCCGATCGAGGCGATCGCGGGACAAGATGTGTTTGTCTTCACCGACCTGTTGCTTCACGACATGGGCGACGACCTGAGCGACGGCCTCGTCGAATTCGACGCGTCCGAGCGCGAATGGCGCACGGCGCCTCTGATCGGGCTTCGATTCTCGTCCCGCTATCTCCACGACGGTCGCGCGGCGACGGTTGATGAGGCCATCCGGATGCACGAAGGCGAAGGATCCGAGGCCAACGAATCGGCTCGACTTTATGCCGCACTTCCAGACGACGATCGCGCCCGCCTCCTCGCGTTCGTCGAAGGACTTTGAACGCATGCGCTTGAGAGGAAATTCATCACGATGATCAAGAAGATTACTATGCGACGGATCGAAACGACGGCTTTGTGTCCGATGGCCTGGGTGGCTACGGGGGCCATGGTGGTGGGCTTTTCGGTGGCCGCTTGCGGGGGTGGGGATGATGAGGCCTCGAATCCCGAGGCTCAAGCCATCCTTTCCGTCAAGACATACGTTGCGTCGGAACTTGACAAGCTGGTCAGCGCCAGCGCCGAGATTGAGGCCCTGGCGCCGACACCCGATGTGGATGGTTGGGCGATGGAATCCGACGCCGACGCCGTCCTCGATATGCGCGCAGCGTGGCGTAATGTTCGAGCGCCATACGAGCGCGTCGAAGGTGCCATCGCGGTGCTTTTTCCCAACCTCGATGCGTCGACCGATGAGCGCTACGATGGGTTCATCGAGTTCGACGTCGATGACAACTTGTTCGATGATCAAGGTGTCACCGGAGTACACGCGATCGAGCGAATTCTCTGGGCCGACGAGCATCCGCCCCACGTCGTCCAGTTCGAGTCGGTGCTCCCCAACTATCGAGAGGCACGATTCCCGTCGAACGAGGCAGAGTCTTCGGATTTCAAGACCAAGCTGGCGCGTCGACTCGTAGTCGACACGACGACGATGCGGGATTCATTCCGACCGCTTGCGCTCGACGCCGCCGCGGCCTTTCGTGGTGTCATCGGTTCGGTCGAAGAACAGTTCGAGAAGGTGAGCCTCGCAGCGAGCGGTGAGGATGAGTCCCGCTACGCCCAGTTTACGCTGGGCGACATGCGGAACAACTTGGAGGGTGGGCAAGCGATCTTCTCGGCGTTCAAGCCTTGGCTCCAGACGAGCACCGAGGGCGCGCAGATCGCGGTTGAGATCGATCGTGGCTTTGCTGAATTGCGCGCCGTTTATGATGCGCTTCCGGGCGATGCCTTGCCTGCGGTGCCGACCACCTGGAACCCGGATTCGCCTTCATCCGAAGATCTCGCCACCGCCTACGGACAGCTTTGGCATCGGCTGTCGGTGGAGTCGGACCCCGATGAATCGGGATCGTTGGTTTCGACGATGCTCACCGCCGCCGAACGGCTCGGTCTTCCTCAGATCTAGAGAGCTTCGATCCAAGGACGTGACGGACGCGACGTACGTGATGACGGACGTGAGTTTGGGGAGGACGCGGTGAACTTCCAGATCTTGCGGAGAACGACGCGTGCGGCGACGCGTGCGGCGTCTTCTCCCACCGGGCGACGCTTCGCGTGGGCACCTGCGCGTTCGCGACCGAGTGCGAGCGCGAGTGCGAGTGCCAGTGCGAGTGCCAGTGCGAGTGCCCGTGCGAGTGCCCGTGCGAGTGCCCGTGCGAGTGCCCGTGCGCGTCGGCTTGCGAACACCGTCGTGATAGCGATTGCGGCCGGAGTCGCTGGTTCTTCGACGGCGTGCCTCGATCATGATCTGGTCGATGCGACCGCTTCGGAGGCACCGTTCATTGCGCTTCAGCGAGACTTCTCCGGCTACCGTGACTGGGTGACCTTTGATCTCGGCGTGCGAGCCCATGCCGGGCTCGAAGGGGCGACGCGCGTGTACTGCAATCGCATTCCGCCACCTGGGCTCTCGCGTTTTCCAAACGGGACGATCATCGTCAAGACGCTCGAGGGTGGCGAGCCGTCGACTTGGCCGGTTCATGCGATGGTCAAGCGCGGGGGCGGCTTCAATGCTCAAGGTGCCTTCGAGTGGGAGTTTTTCGATCTTCAACTCAGCGCAGGCGGCGTCCCAGTGATTGTCTGGCGAGGCGAAGGGCCTCCGTCTGGTCATCAATATCAGGTGACCCCCGGGACCGACGCGGCGGCCGAAGGCGTTGATGACTGTAGTGGGTGCCATAAGACGGAGACGAACGATGCTGTGCTCACCGAGGACTTAGATCTCGATGTACTTTGAAGCCCCATTCGCAGTCGGATTCTTCTGTGCGTTCACACTGGCGTTCGTATCGATTTCGCCGTCCGCGTCCGCGTCCGCGTCCGCGTCCGCATCGGAGCCGGAGCCGGAGTCGGCGTTGATCGCGACGTCGCCGGTCGCGGTTGGTGATGCGCGCGTCGATTCGGCGCCGAAGGCGCGTAGCGCGCCGACGCTCGATCTCGCGCCCGAGGATCTCTCGCCCGAAGACCGTGCCTCCGAAGACCGCGTGCCCGCGGAAGAGCTGGGAGCGAGCGGCATGACCTCGACGGCTTCGGTCTCTTCGATCTCTTCGACAGCTTCGACGTCTAGGGCGCGAGCGATAGGGACGCACGCGGATGACGGCGAGTGCGTTGATCGTAATCGGGGCGATGCATGTGATAGACGGGATGCGCGCGACGGGCGGGAACGCAGCGGAGAGGATGATGATGTGCTCCTGAAGGGGCTTGAGCCGATGCGGCGGGCGCAGGAGAGCACCGTGATCGGCGGTTACGGCCAACTCGACCTCACGAGTCGTCGTGTCGGGCCGCGGGCCGAGCGCTTCGATGTGCGCGGCACCGTGCGGCGTCTCGTGCTTTTCGTTTCCCACCATCTGACGGAGGATGTCTCGATCTACACCGAGTTCGAGTGGGAGAACGCGATCGCTTGTTCGTCGTGCCGTGGTTCGGTCGAGGTCGAGCAGGTTGCGGTCGACTGGAAGCTCATCGATTCGCTGTTGACGCTTCGAGGCGGACTCGTTCTGGTGCCGATGGGGATCATCAATCAGTGGCACGAACCGCCGATCTTCAACGGCGTGGAGCGGCCTTCGTTTGACGAGATTGTCATCCCAAGCACCTGGCGCGAGCTCGCGATCGGCGCCACCGGTCGCTTCGCAGAGTTTCTTTCGTATGAACTGTACCTCATGACCCCGCTCGATCCGACGGGACTCGGACCAGCCGGGCTCGCGGGTGCCCGCGGTCAAGGGTCTTTCGCTTCGAGTCGGACACCCGCGCTGTCGGGGCGCATCGAAGTTGAGCCTTGGCTTGGGACGATCGCCGGCGCTTCGTTTTACGCGAGCGATATCGGCACGAACGGCGACTTCTTCGATGCTTCCGGATCGCGCTCTCGGCTCCGCTTTCCGATCTTTGGCTATGCGGTCGACGGTCGATACAAGCGTCGGGGCCTCGAGGCCCGTTTCGTGTGGAGTCAGTGGTTTATGCCCAAGGCCGAGGACTTGCTTCGGGCCCGCCGCGCGGATGGCAGCCTTTGGTTCCCGAATGCGACCCAGACGGGACCGGTTCCGATCCGTGCCGAGGGCGGCTATGTCGAGCTCGGCTACGACGTGCTTCGCTTGTTTATGAAGTCCCACCATGTGCTCGTCGTCTTCGGGCGGGTTGAGCGATACTCGACGCAGGCGAAAGTCCCTTCCGCCTTCGTTCGCAATCCGTCGCTTGTCGTGATGGAGTATACATATGGGCTGTCGTATCGGCCGATCCCTCAGTTGGTGCTGAAGCTCGACACGCAGCTCCGGGATCGAGAGAAGGGGCTCGACGAGTTGGCCGTAAATGCTGGGCTTGGATTCATGTTCTGATCGGGGTCCGTCCGTTCCGATGCGGGTACCACCGTGACGCCCGAAGTCCGAAGTCCGAAGTGCGTTGTCCTGCCTGACCGGACCGTGTATGCCGTTCGACCTCATGCGGCGGGGACACTTATCTGCGGTCGTGATGATGGTGCATTTGAGCGCTTGCGCTTCGGTCTCGCCCGAACCGCACACGCACACGCACACGCACACGCAAGCTCAAACGCAAACGCGAGCGGGATCGGGCGTTGAAGGTGCGCGGCGCTATCTTCGCGACGCGGGGCTGGATGAGACCGAGGCGTTGATCAGATTGCTGGTCCGATTTCCGACGGTCCGTGACACTGCGCTTGGCGCGGCGGCGCCGAACGAGCCCGCCTTTCGCGAGATGGCTGCGTTCTTAAAAAGCTGGTCGGAGGATGCGGGGCTGACGTTCAACGCCGTCGACGGCAATGAGGTCTGGGAGATCTCTTTTGGTGAAGGGACGCCCGAGTTGGCGTTTGTCATGCACGCCGATGTGGTGCCGCCCGGAGACGCGTCGGGGTGGACGACGTCGCCTTATGAAGCGACGCGGGTCGGCGAACGAATCTACGGACGCGGCACTGAAGATGACAAGGGCGCGATCGCAGCGCTTCTCGTGGTCATGCGCACGCTGAAGCGGTTTGGGGTCACGCCAGGGCGACGAGTCGTCGCAGTTCTCGGCACCGGTGAGGAATCTGATTGGTCCGGCATGAAGCGCTACGCAAGCCAGATGTCGGATTCGACCGACGTGATCTCCGTCGACGCCGGATTTCCGGTGGTCTTCGGAGAGAACGGATTCGTGGCTTGGAAGCTCCGTATGCCGACCGTGCTCGAGGGTCCAGATGATGCGCACTGCCTCCGAGCCGTGAATGTGAGCGGCGGTGAGTTCCTGACCCAAGTGCCGGGCGAGGCGTGGCTGGACATTGAGTCGAACATGGCTGCGGATCGCGCATTCGATGTTCACGCGGCTGTCGAGTCTGCTGTGAGCGCCGAGCGCGGTGCGCGCGGCGAGATGTTTGGGGTCGAGGTCGAACGTCGCGATGGCGTAGTCAGGATCGTCGCGCGCGGGAAGGCCGTGCACTCGTCGATCCCTGAAGAAGGTCACAATGCGCTTTGGCCGCTCTCACGTGTTGCCGGTCGGCTTCCTCTTTGTCGGGGCGGAATCGAGCGGATGATGACGCTCGTGCGTGACTTCTTCGACGGCGACGACTTCGGTGTTCGGCTTGGTGTTGCGTATGCGGATCCGATGATGGGGCGCTTGGTTGTTGCGCCCACGGTGCTTCGTTTCGTGGACGACCATGTCGAGCTCGCCATCAACATGCGAAGGCCCGCGGGCCGAACGGATGAGGCCTTTCATTCGATGCTCGATGCCGCGCTGGCGAAGGTTCGGTCGAGTGTCGATCCTGCGCTCGAAGAGATGAGCGAGCGATATGTTGGGACGCCGCACGTCGCGGATCATGAGAGCCATCTCGTACACACGCTGCTCGATGTTTACCGAGAGCTTTCGGGTGATCGGGCTGCGCGGCCCATCTCGATTCGGGGCGGAACCTACGCGCGATTGTTCAAGGGCGCGGTAAATTTCGGGCCTTCAGTGCCGGAACTCCCGTACCGCGGTCATGCGCCCGACGAGTACATCGAGCGTTCGTCGCTTTCGCTGATCAGTCGCGGCCTGTTCGAGGCGATCGTTCGCCTCTCGGGCCCTAAGACTCGAATTGATGAGCTCGACGACACGGCCGGGGGATCGAGTCAACCGTCGTTTGGAAGGAGCTTGAGGCGATAGGTCGTGACGCGGTTGGGTTCGACCTTCAAGTTTGCCACGCGACGTTTCCCCTGCTCGGCATTGACTGCTTCGATCGTGACGCACCCCGAGGGCATCTTGAAATTTGCGAGCGGCGTCGAGCCAATCTTCTTGCCGCGCCAGAAGATCTCCGAGTACGGCGTCGAGTCGATCGTTACGAAACCGGGCGGCACATCATCGCGCGTCGCGCATCCTGCGCTCCCGGAATTTCCGGTGCTCCCGGTGTTACGCGAGCCGATCGTACGTTGGGGCGTTCCTTGACGGGACGAAGTGGTGCGTCCCGGCCGCGTTGTCTGGGTCGTGGCGGGGGGCGTGGAGGTCGGTGAGAACTTCACGCATGTGACGGCAACGCGCGTGAGCGCATTCGGCACGATGACCGCCTTCTCGGGATTGCTTTCGCACTTCAGTCCTTCCGCCTTCACTTGGACGGTTGGGGTCGAGTTGCCTGGGCGTTCGAGTTGGAGCTGCGGTTGATCGCCCACTTTGTTTCCGTCGACCCAGATCTCGATCGATTGCCCCTGAGCGCCTTGCACCTCAACGAGCATCGTCCCTGGAAACGCTTCCAGCGCTGGTTGTATCCGCTGTCCGTCGGTTTGATCGTTGAGCTCGATGGTGGTCTCGAATGGTCTGAAGCCTTCCTTCGCCAGCTTGATTCGGTAGGTTCGACCGTAATGCAACGACGTGACATCGCTGGGCGTCTTCGCGTTGGTTCCGTCGGCCAGCCGCATCGTTTCGCCGTCTAGGTAGATCGTTGCGCCGGGGGGTGAAGATTCGAGGACGATGCTGCCGGTCCGGTTCGTCTCGACGATCGACGGTGCACGCGTCGGGTCGGTGACCGAGGTGGCGTCGGAGGGCCAGAAGCGGATCAAGATCACGAGCGCCACCACGATCACCGCAAGTGCACCCGCGATGACGAGCCGGACAACGGTTGTGTTCGGATCGGGAAGGGTGCCTGGCGGATAGATATCCGAGGGGTAGTTTCCGACGCCTCCGTAGGCCCCAGAGATGCCGCTCGCACCCGAAACACCCGCGTACGGGTGGGATGGGTGCCCCGTTGGCGTCATCCCCGCCATGGCGAGCGCCTGCATGTTCGCCGCCGCTTGACCCGATGGATCTTCGCCTGGAGCGGGCTGAGAAGCGTTCGGATATGGGTACGGCAGAGGATATGCGGGTGTATGATTTGGCGCTGCGCCGGCCGGCAGGCCCGTGATCACCGGCGTCGTTGCGGGGTCGTCGCGTTGGCGTCGCGCGAGCTGGCTCGGCGGCAATCCGTGCACGACGCGCCGCTTGAGAGGCGCGGTCTCGTCGGAAGCACCGCCGGCGAAGGCTTGCTCGGTGGCTTCTTCGGATGCGAAGACCTGCTCGAAATCTTCGCGGGATGCGATCTCGCGCAAGCGTCGCTTTTCTTCGATCTTGTCCTCGAAGAGGTCGCGCATATAGCTCGCGATGTCACCGTTGGTGGCGTGCGCCTCCCCCTGAAGGTAATCCTCGATCGCGATCTGCATCTCTTGTGCAGTCTGAAAGCGCGCGGCCACATCTTTTTCGAGCGCCCGCATGATGATCGCTTCGAGCCGACGTGGGATCCCTTGCGTGACCTCCGAGGGTGGGATCACGGTTCGCTTCGTGATCATCTCGAGGATCATGAGCTCCGAGTCGTGCTTGAAGAGACGCTTTCCGGTGCAGAGCTCGTAGAGCAAGATGCCGAGCGCGAAGATGTCGGACCGCATGTCGACGCGCGCGCCCAGGCATTGTTCCGGGCTCATGTAGCTGAACTTGCCTTTGAGCATGCCCGTCTTGGTTTGTTCGCTCTTACTGGCCGCCTTTGCGATCCCGAAGTCGACGACCTTCACTTCGCCCTCGTAGGTCACGAGGATGTTCTGGGGTGAAATGTCTCGGTGGACGATTTCGAGGGCGCGTCCATCGGTGCCGCGAAGATGGTGGGCGTAATGCAAGGCCTTGCTGGCATCGGCGATGGTCCGCGCCGCGAAGGCCGGCGAGAAGGGGCGGCCCCGCTTCATGCCCCGCCAGGCAATGGCGGCGAGGTTTTCGCCCGCGATGAACTCCATCGCGATGTAGTACGACTCCCCTTCCTGACCCAGGTCGTAGATCTGCACGATGTTCGGGTGGTTGAGCTGAGCGCTCGTTCGCGCTTCGTCCAGGAACATCCTGACGAAGGTCGCTTGTTCGGAGAGGTGGCTTAGGATCTTCTTGATGACGACGAAGCGGTTGAAGCCGGCGAGACCTCGCTGGCGCGCGAGCCAGATCTCCGCCATGCCCCCGGTGGCGAGCTTCTTGACGAGCGTGTATCGACCGAATCGTCGAACCGGACCAATGGAAGGAACCCGATTCGAAGCCTTTTCACTGTCCTTGTGGGGCCTCGCCACCGCCGCTCCTTGTTTACTCTACCGCCCTTGCGCTCTCGCAGGAACAAGGGCAGTTCTTGGGATACCACATGCGCATCGGCTGTAGTGAAATACTGACCATTCTCACGCTCACCTCCGCCTCCACACTGGGCTTTTTGAACCCGAGCCCGGCCTGGTCGGCGCCTTCGAGCGCGCTCGAGAAACTCAGAAAGCGGTTGCCCGCCAAGGTCGTGCCCGTCGAGAATCCATGCCTTCCCACAAAAAGCGCAGTCGCCGAGCCGACCTGCAAGCGTGCGCTCGACCGGACGCTCACGAAGCTCAAGGCGATGGCTGCGGGCGGCGGCGGACGGGTGCGGGTTCTGCATCTCGGCGACTCTCATATCGCGTCGGACTACATCACGAGCGAGATTCGGCGGGCGTTGCAGGCCCGTTATGGCGATGCGGGTCGTGGATTTGTTCAGATCGACCAGCTGGCGGGTTACGGGGGACGGCGCAAGAAGCGCAGCGACCGCGACTGGGAGCTCGACCGAATCGTCGACACGAACCGAGCCGGCCGCCCGTTCGGTTTCTCGGGGATCAGCATCGAGTCGCGTCGAGCCGGGGCTGTGGCCACCTACGCGCTGACGCCCGAGGATCAGGTTGTTCGCGTGTACTATCAAGCCCAGCCGGGTGGAGCGGTCGTAAAGGTGAGCGCCCGCGGCAGGTTGCTGGGTGAGATCGTCACCGATGCGCCCACGCCCGAAAGCCGGGTTGCGGAGTTTTCGCTGACCGAAGACTCCGACAACGGGCGGCGAAAGCGCGCCGGTCGGCGTGGCGCCCTCCTCGAGATCGTGGCGAAAGGCCCGAAGGCGCGCCTTTATGGCCTCAGCTTCGAGCGTCGCGGACCGGGCGTGCTTTGGGATGCGATCGGTCCCGTCGGCGCGGACGCGAAGGTCTATCTCGACCTCGATCGCGCCAGCTTCGTCGAGCACCTCAAGGCGCATCGACCCGATCTGATCGTGTTGATGGTCGGGGGTAACGACGCCCTCAAAATCCGAAAATCATGGACGGATCTCGATCGCGTACGCCAGGACCACGAGGCGCTGATCGATGTGTTGAAGTCCACGCTACCCGAATCCGAGTGCCTCATCTGGTCGCCGATGGACGCGGGCGAACGGAAGGGCAAGAAGGTGGTCAGCAAGGAGAAGCTCAGCGAGGTGCGCACTTTGCAGAGAGAGGTCGCGATCGCGAAAGGATGCGGATTCTGGGATTTCTACGCTTCAATGGGGGGCGAGAATTCCATCGCGGCGTGGGCGGCGGCCGGGGTGATGAACCGCGACTTGGTCCATCCCAAGGCCAAGGCGGCAGACCTCTTGGGCGCGCTCTTCGTCGAGGGCTTCGGGCCCCTGCTGCCCTGACGTCGCCCCGGTGGTCACCGGGACGGGCGCCCTCGGGTTCGTGAACGTATCTATCCTTAACGACTAGAAAAATCTCGTTTGTGGGCGAGCCGTTGCGCTCGTGGCACAATGTGGCCAAGGCAGCCGGCCTGTCCGGCGTGGGCCAGGGCCCGCGCTTGGGCTTTTGGGTCGCAGGTGCCACGTGAAGGACGTCCTGAAGACGGAAAGGATCATCTCGGAGGGGACCGCCCGGCGCGTGCTCCTCGTGACCGATGCCGAGGGACGGCGGCGGGCGATCCGTGTCATCGAGACCGACGTCATCGTCGGCCCCGACGTCGTTTTGCGTGCGAGCGCACTCGGGCTGGTACGCCGGGTGGAACTCCCTGGTTTCGCATCGGTCGAAGGGTGCTCGATCGTGGGTGGGCGGATTGAGATCTCTGAGGAGTATCTCGACGGCTTTTCTCTCGAAGCGGTGTTCTCCTCGGACGAGATCTCGCGATGCGTGACCGAGCACGCGACGTTCGAGATCGTGCTGTCGATCGTCGTCGATCTCGCGGGCGCGCTCGCCGCGCTTCACGATCTGAAGGAACGCGACGGCCGACCCGCGAAGCTGATTCATGGTCGTCTTACGGCGAGCAAGGTCATCGTGTCTTTGAGCGGCGAAGCCCGCATCGTTGGATTCGAAGGGCTTCGCGGAGATGAGCACGCCGACGTGCACGGCGTCATCACGCTTCTTCGGCGATTGTCTGCCGCGTTGCGTCTGAGTCCAGATGAGGCCCAACGCTTGTCGCGGATCGTGCGGGGCGCCCACAAGACCTGCGTGCAACTTCGAGATGAGATTGATGCGCAACTCATGCACGTCGACAAGAGGGAGGTCGCACGTGGGCGGGCGCGTTTGGCGGATCGCATCAGCCGTGCGCTTCATGGCACCGAGGGCGCTCGTACCCGGAGGGCAACGGCGCTTGGTGCCGAAGCCTCACGCATTCGGCCGCCGTCCGACCTCCTTCTGATCGACGTCGATGTCGAAGAGATCACGGCGACGCAGGTCGACCAGATTCGTCGCCCGACGTTGTTCACACCCGAAGTCCCGGAGGCGCCGTCGTCGGCAATTCGTGACACCGCATCCGACCCCACGCTGCCTCCCGCGGCGGCGATGGGGGCCTCGGCGAGCCTGAAAGCGCCGCCGGCACCCAAGGCGACCGTGCCCACCGAGGCGAGAGGGTCGGCTTCCGTTTCCACATTCTCGTCGGCATCGGCATCAGCATCAGCATCGGCGCCAGCATCGGCATCGGCGCCGGCATCGGCATCCGCGCCAGGATCGGCATCGGCGCCAGCATCGGCGTCGGCATCGGCATTGGCATCGGTTTCGGCTTCGGTTCCGGCGGCGATGCCCGCGCCGGCTCGGCGTTCCGGGGCCTCGAGCTTGGCCGCACCGCAAGACGTCATTCGTATTGGGGCGTACAGCGTCGTGGCGTCGATTGGCCGCGGCGGCATGGGCGAGATTTATCTCGCAAAGCATGAGGAGCGACCAGGGTTCGTCGCGCTCAAGGTTCTGTCGGCGGATGGCGCAGCCGATGACGAAGCGATCGGGATGCTGATGGATGAGGCCGCGATCATGACGCGCATCCATCATCCGAACGTCTTGCGCGTGATCGACTACGGTCGTGCGCCAGAAGGCTACCACTTCTTGGCGACGGAGTATCTCGAAGGTCGTCCGCTGGCACGTGTGATGATCGATGCCTATCGTCGCCCAGCAGGGATGGATTACGCCACCGTCGCGGCACTGGGCGTGGACGCTGCGCTAGGATTGTTTGCGGCTCATACTTCGACGTCTGAACGAGGCGAGCCGCTCGAGGTCGTCCATCGCGATGTCAGTCCTCAGAACCTTTTCGTGACCCATGGCGGACTCACGAAGGTCCTCGACTTTGGCGTGGCGCGAGCCTCGGAACGGATCTCGAAAACGGCCGTCGGTATCGTCAAAGGCAAGGCGGCCTACATGTCGCCCGAGCAGGCGGAGGGATCTCGCGTCGATGCGCGGAGCGACGTCTTCTCCCTCGGCACGTGTCTTTGGGAGATGGCCGCGGGTCGTCGTTTATTCAAGAGAGAGTCGGAGTACGAGACCCTTCTTGCCGTTGCGACGGGGGAGATCCAGTCACCGACGCAAGTGCGTGGCCGCCCCGATCGTGCACTCGATGCCATCATTCTTCGTGCGCTTGAACGAAATCGGAGAAAGCGCATCCAGACGGCACGGGAGCTGGCCGATCGCTTGATGGACTACTGCCAAAAGGCAGGCCTCGCCGATCGTCGTGAGGCGGTGCGTACGCTCATGCGGCAGCTCTTTGGCGACGTCGCCCAAGAGGAGCAGGCGCTGATGCAGCGGTTTGAGGCACGCGTTGCGACCCAGGAGGAATCGCGTGCTCTGAATCGAGTGTCGGGCGTTGCGCCCAAGACAGGACGAGGAAGTCAGCTTACGCTGGCGGCCGAGCCCTCTGGTCTTCTGATCCTGGACCGATTCGGCGAGATCATTGCGCCGAGTGGTGTCGGTGATCGAGACACGAAGAGCGGGCTGCCCTCGGCCGACGGCTCGACCGATCGCCGTTCGTCATCGATGGACGCGGGAAACGACGCAGCGGGTGATCTCCCCGCGTTCGACCGCGACCAGGAGCTCTTGCAGCTCGTCGCAGGCTCGGCGGAAGTTGCACCCGACGTCTTCGCGATCGACCGGCGTCCGACCCGCATCTGGGTCGGCGACGAAGACATCGAGCCGATCCACGATGAGACGCCTCTGCCCCCTCACTTGGCGAGCGACGATCTGCTCGACGACGTCATCGGATTCAATGCGCTCAACCAAGCGCCCAACCACGAAGCGCCCAACCACGAAGCGCCCAACCACGAAGCGCCCAACCACGAAGCGTCCAACCACGAAGCGCCTTCGGTGGCCCATGTCTCGGCGAGCGAACGAACGAGCGAGGCGTTCTCGATCGTCGCGGAGTCTCCGCTCGGGCGCGAGACATGGTCGAATGAATTCAGCCCTGAGCCGTCCGTCGGGTCCGATGCGTTCGATCTCGGCACGGAAGATGCGGCTTCGGGCCTTGGTGATGGTGCCGACGACGAGAGGCCGGCGTCGCGACGATATGGTTTGCTCGTGCTTGGCCTGTTGCTTGCCGTCGGGCTGGGCGCGGGCGCAAGTTTGGCTTTTCGCGCCTACCATGGCGGCGGATGGCTCAAGCTGCCCGGAGCCCAGATGGCGGCCGAAGGCACGTCGGACGCATCGCTGGCCGCGGTGTCGGACGACGCCTCGGCCCCGGTCTTGGAACCCGCATCGGGTGGACACGATGGAACGGCAGGGGACCCCGTTGCCGTCGATGACGGGACCTTGGCGCGCCGCGACGAAGATGCGGCCTCCAGCCCGGCTGATGCCTCACGACCGAGCTTGGACGCGACGGCCGCGTCGGTGTCGACCGTGACGGACGCGACGGCCGCGTCGGTATCGACCGTGACGGACGCGACGGCCGCATCGGTATCGACCGTGGCTGACGCGACGGCCGCGTCGGTGTCGACCGTGGCCGATGCGACGGCCGCATCGGCATCGATCGTGACGGACGCGACGACGCTCGATCGACTGTTCGACGCGATCGCGAAGCATCGAATGACGCGGTCTACGTCGGACGAGCGGGTGTTGGTCGCGGACGCGTTCGGGGGTGAAGTCATGCTCGACCGAGAAGCCCGCGTCGCGAGGGTGACCGGGCCGTCGTTGAACGGGTACGTCATATCCACCGAGGCCGCGCTCTTACCCGCCGTTGCTTGGATTGGGAGCGCGAGCGGAGACGGCTCGGCATGGAAGGCTCGTTCCCTCTCCGTGAACGACTGTGCCGCAACCCTACGCGTGACGGACGACGCGTTCGTTCTGACCTATACCGACGCACGCGAGGTCAGGCTTCCGCTGGGCGGCGGAGCGCTCTTGGATGTGGCCGTTGCGGTGCCCGAGGGTGTGGTCCGGATTGAGGTCGTGGAACTGGGCTTAGTGTTTGCGCCGATCGATGCCGAGCTTTCGTCCGTTTCATCAGGGACGGAGCGGGCTCTGGGCGAAGACCACGCTCCGCCTCACGCGCCGCATCAGGAGCCTGGGCGCTGTGCATCGGGTTGGTGGGGTCCAAGACTCGTCATTCGCCGCCTGCCTCCGGGACACTACACGCTTCGGATGAAGACGAACGCCTCCGCGTCGATTGAGCACACGCTCGACGTCACGGAGACCTCCGCACGCGGCGCGGAGCTTGTTCACGCAGATCTTCCTTCGCCTTGAGCGTCAGCCTGGCTGACGAGCTCGAGATAGTGCGCGAACATTGGGATGCCACCTTGGACTTGTGCCCAGTCGTAGTTCTCGTTGGGCGCGTGATAGCCGTGCTCGGGCAGGGAAAGGCCGAGAAAGTAGACCTCGGCCCCGAGGATGCGCTGCATCGTGGGAACGGCCCCGATCGATCCGCCTTCGCGCGTGAACGCGGGACCGACACCGAAGCCGAAGCGATAGGCCTCGCGCACTGCGTTTGCGTAAGGGCCATGTGTTCGTGCGTGATAGGGTTCGAGCCGCGCCGCCGGGGTAATGACGGCGTCTGGGATGCGGGCATGGATGAACTTGGAAACGAGGTCCAACGTTTCTTCTGTCGTCATCCGCGGGACCAGTCGGCAGGACAGCTTGGCTTCGGCGCGCGCGGGCACAGCCGACTTGATGCCGGGGCCGGTGTAGCCGCCCACGATCCCGTGGACTTCGAGCGTTGGACGCGCCCAGAGCGCCATCATCAGATCGAGCGGGTCGTCGACGCGGACGCTCTTCAGTCCGTGGTCGGCCATGAATCGCTCGACCGAGAAGCCCGAGGCGGCGAAGTCGCGCGCTTCGGCGATCGATAGATCGTCGACCCGCGAATAGAACCCGGGAATTTTGACCTCACCCGTCTTGCCATCGAGCATCTGCCCGATGAGCCACGTAAGTTCGCTGAGCGGGTTGCGCGCACCACCTCCGACCAAACCGCTGTGGAGATCGTGGGACGCCGTCTCAAGCGACACGGAGAAGGAAACCAGGCCTCGGAGTCCGGAGGGCGTCGAGGGGCGGCCGCGCGTCACCCAGATCGTGTCCGAGACGACCACGCTTCCGGTGCGCAGCCGATCGCGGTGCTCGAGGAGCGCGGCCTCGAAGCTCGGGGAGCCGATCTCTTCTTCCGTCTCCCAAATGAATTGAATGTTGACGGGGAGCCCGGCGTCGCGGGCCGCACATGCCCCGAACAAGGCGGTGAGAGCGGGACCCTTGTCGTCCGTTGTTCCGCGGCCGCGATACACGTCATGGGCGTCGACCGTGAGCTTGAAGGGATCTGAGGTCCATTCCGGCTCGTTCGCCGGCTGCACATCGAGGTGATTGTAGATGGAGACCGTGGGCCACGACGGGTTGGCGCGGGTGTGTCCGTGCACGATCGGCGTGCCGCGCGTCTCGAGGACCTCCGCTTCGAACCCGACCGATCGGAGGATTTCGCACGCGGCGGTCGCGACGGCGAAGACGTCTTGCCGATGATCGGGGTTCGCAGAAATGCTCGGGATCTCGACGAGGGTTCGAAGATGCTGTTCGAAAAGGTCCTTCTTCGCTTCGGCGAAGCTTTCGAGCTCGGCCCGCGTGAGTTCTGTCATGGGGATCTCCTCCGTATATCCTTGGCGCGCATGTCCTCGTGCTGCCTCCTCTGCTGCTCTCTCGCTCTCGTGCTTGCTCTCGCTCTCGTGCTTGCTCTTGAAGCTTCGGTGGCCACCCTTTCGTCTCTTTTCTTCTCGCCGCCCACTCATTCGGCTAGGACATCGACAGCACTTCGAGGCTTGGGCTGTTCACATCGCGCACGAGCGCCCAGTCTTCAGGGGCAAGCACACCGGCCGGGACGAGGAACATCTTGGCGCCGAGCTCCAGTCGGTACACGAGTAGCTCGATGATGTCGCGCTCGAGCGGATGCAGCGCTTCACCGGGCGCGAGGAAACGGAAGAGGAGACGTTGATCTTGCCAGGTGAGGTATGCGTCGATGCGGAAGAAATGCGGGCCAATGCCGATCGATTCGCCGGCGGCGACAATCTCTCCGCTCTCGAACCAGCGAGACATCACGCCGCGGATGGCGTGGAGCTTGTGCATGGCCAAGACGAACTGCTCGTTACCGGGCGCATGTCCGATGTAGTCGAACAGCGAAATCACCGGGCGAGCGGCTGGGTCATTGAACCCGCACACGCGATAGCCTTTCGGAGCACCGGCGCCGCCGCCGCGCGTCCAGGGCTGGATCAGGTGATCTCGTTCTCGTTCGGGCAGCGCGAAGTCCGTGCCGAGCGCCTGAAGGACTGCGAGCTCTTCGGACTCGAGTGTTCGACTGCCGGCTGCGACTTTGGCGGCCAGCGTCAGGGCGAGCCTACGCGTTGCACCGTGGACGAGGTCAGTCGCGATGTCGGCGCGGACATCCGAGAAGAACGGCGCGTCGAGCCTGAGCTCCTCGGCTCTTGCGCGAAGGCGCTCCCCCGGGATGCCTTGAATCTCGGCATAAGTCTCGAGGGTTTTTGCAGCATGCTCGATCTTGGCGTCGCTGGATAGGCCATCGGCGAGCACCGCCATGAAGACGACGTCCACCAGGACTTCCTGCTCCGTGCGTTGCTGGGAGCGGGCGAGGGCGAGATTCCGAAGAAGCCCGCGCTGGAGGGCGATCGACACGAGACGGCACCATAGCTTTGCTGTTGGATCGGGCCAACAATAGAATTGTGCGTGCCTTCGTTGCCCCGAATCCCCACGCGGGTTACCGAAGGACCCGTGGCGCTTGATGTGTCGATCGGAGAGACCCTTCGACGCGCCGTGGGCAGCGTTTGCTTCAACGTCCTGGTCGGGGCTGAGGAGGACCAGAGTCTCGTCCTCGACCTCGGCGAACGGCGCCAACGGTCCTTGCGCCTGGCCAATCGAGCCCTCACCTTCGAGCAACGGACCTTTGAGGGCGCCTTTGGAGTCCTCGTGGAGTGCATGTGGCGTCTCGACGGACCCACAGGGATGATGGCCGTCAGGTTTGGCTCCACCCTGACCGATCTGTCCCCCTCAGAGCATCCCCTCAAGATTCTCGAGTCTCGCCCACTCCTTGGGGTCGAGGCGCTCCATTGCGGGCGGGAGCTGTCGCTCTCGTTTGAGGGCGACTACGTCGTCCACGTCTTCTCGACCGCGATCGACGCGAGGGTTCATCGCCGGGTCAACTGGTCGTTCTGGCATCCGGAAGGCTCTTTGACGGTGCTCTCGGGCGGCCGGGTCGAAGTACGCGCGCTCGGTAACGATGACTCTGACGCACCGCCTGCTCAGGGGCTCGGGCCGGAGGACGATCTCGTGGATACCTGGAAGCGACGCTGGGAGGTCCTGCGCGGTCGCGAGCCGTAGCGGGAGCCGTAAGGCGGCCCATAGCGGAGCCGTAAGGCGGCCCGTAGCGGAGCCGTAAGGCAGGCGTCGTGCGCGAAGGGCGCGCAGCAGGCGTCGTGCGCGAAGCGCGCGCCGACGGAGACACCATGGCCAGCCTTTGGCGAGAGTGATAGACGGTGATCCATCGTGAAGCCGCTCCTGATCATCCAGGCCGACGATGCCGGTGTGCACCCGGCGATTGATCGCGGGATTCTCCGTGCCGTCGACGAGGGTCCCGTGACCAGCGTGGGCGTCGTCGTCGCGGGCGAGACGGCTTCATCGTTTTCGCGCGCCCTTGCGCAACGCCCCGATATAGGGGTTGGCCTGCATTTTGCGCTCACCGGCGTCTCCGCGTTGGCGTCGTCGCGGCTCGGCGAGCCGGGGCAAAGCATGCCTTCTACGTGGCGTGGCCTGGCTCGTCGGCTCGCGACCGGCGCGGTGACGCGCGACGACATCTGGACCGAACTAACCGCGCAGATCCAGCGCGCCGAGGCGCTTGGCTTGGCGATCGATCACCTCGGCGCGCACAACCACATTCACCTCTTGCCAGGCATTGCGGACATCTTCGCGCGACTGGCTTCGGTTTTTCAGCTCCCCCGCCGGGTTCGCGTTTCGCGAACACCGGGGCTGGAGTTCCTTCGCGACCGACGTGCCGTGGCCCTGCGCGCGGCGTCGTCGTTTGCCCGTCGAACGGCGTGGCGCGATTTTCTGACACCGGACCGGGTGGTGGGGATCGCAGACCTTGGCGGCGTTCACGATCTCAGCCGAGTCGCGGGCGCCGTTTCGCCACGTTTTCGATCCATCGAGCTGATCGTGCATCCGGGCGATCACCCAGGGTCCGCTGAGCCACCGCTTCCGCCTTGGGATTTCGACTGGGTCGGCGAATTGGAGGCGTTGGTCTCTACCCCTTGGCGAACCATACTCGAGGCGTCGTACACCCTTGGCACGTATCTGGACCTCTAATCGACCACTCGTCGGCCTCTAAGGCCGAGCGATAGGCTTTGCCTTGGGGGGGATATTGTTGGTAGCGCGCCTTTCGTGGGCCCAGATCCGAAGAAGCCGAAGAAGAAGCGAAGCCAGAAGGAAGAGCTCGCGTCGCTCATGGACGCTTCAAAGTCGCACGAGGAGGCGCTCTCGGGCGCTCGTCGACAGCTGCGGACGGTCGTCAAGGTCGTCGCGATCTTCTTGGTTGTCTTGTGGGGCGTTTCGACAGCGCTCTACAGCGGACTGAGCAGTTGGATTCCGATCTACGTAGCGGCCGCGATCACGGTTGCCCTCCTTGTCAGCGCGTACCTGATCCGCCGCAATTTCCAGAAATCCGAAGCCATGGGCGCGATGCTTGCCGACGGAAACGAGCTGAGCAAGGCCGACCGTGACGCTCGGATCGCATCGCTCCAGAAGGCGGCCGACAAGGGCGAAGCCGCCGCGGTGATCACCAAGGCACAGCTCGAGATGCATGAGTCGCCCAAGGATGCGCTTGCGACGCTCGAGAAGCTCGACCTTGGCAAGGCCCAGAAGGTCATCGCGAACCAGGTGCGTGGCATGCGGGCCATGATCCACCTGAACCTTGGCGACTGCACAAAGGCGCGTGAGCTCGCCGATGAGATCGCGCTCGATAAGACGCCCGATCTCAAGTCGCGCGCCAACTTGGCCGGCGTGGTGGCCGAGGCCTGGTCGCGATCCGGCAACCCGATCGAAGGTGGGGAGCTGCTCGACAAATATGATCCGAACGAGAAAGGCTTCGAAGAGATCCGCGTTCAGCTCTACCGCGCGCGTGTCTTCAGCGCCGTTCACCGCAACGATCTCGCGGGCATGAAGAAGGCGCTGAAGCTGCTCAGCGACATCTCGCCCCAGCTCCTCATTACGTTCGTATCTGGGAAGCGAATCCACCCGCTCCTTCAGCAGGAAGCGCGTCGCCGGCTCGAGAAGAGTGGCCTCGTTCCGCGCCAGCGCGTCGTCGGACGATAGTTCCCGCGGACCGGGCCTGGTTCACGGGATCTCGAGTGATCGGCCGGGAACACCCTTCGCGTGTCATTCTTCCTCGACCGGCCACCAGGCACTCACGATGAGACGAGGGGGATGGTTGCGTTCTAGGGTCCCGCGCACGACGTACGGTTTGCCGAGCGCAAAGGGATAGCACTCGACCGCGTTGAGTGGCCCCGTGCAGCGGATGTCGCGGCCCTTGTAGGTTCCGCCGAGGATCATGGGCCAGTCGTTGAGTTTTGACGCCGTTAGGTTGAGCTTGGAGTCGACCACGAGCGGTCCCCGGCACACCTGACAGTCGTTTCCGCAGTAGGTTTGCCACGTCTCGCCGGTCTGACGACATCGAGCGCCCGATTTGAACTGGCTCCGGATCGTGACCTGCCGCCCGAGGTGGTCGTCGAGATGGCTGAGCACCTCGTCGACTTCGATCGATTTGGGCACGCCGCATCCGTAGGCGCCCATGGCCCCGAAGACCCCGAAGACGCCGAAGACCCCGAACGCTCCGACGATCGCGAGCGCTCTACTCAGTACACCCTGGATCCTCGAGGTCGTCGGCGTGACGCGAACGGGTGCCGTGCACTTTGCCGTGCACCTCAGATGTGGCCTGCGGATCAATGAAGCGAAGTGTTTCATAAGCGTGTCGTGCGGGAGGGCGAAGACTGCGTTTGACCCTAGCGCCCAAACTTCATCCTGCCGAACCGGGCAACGTTATGGAAGTCTCCGATTCGCGGAGGCGACCACGCGGTGTATTCGCTTGTATCGCGGCCGTCGACGCGCGACTTGTCGATCCGGAAAGCGTTCATTCGCCATTCGTCTTCGGGCGTGGGCGGCCTCGTGACCCCCCGGATCTTGAGCCATGGGACGCGCCACTCACTCACCCATCGTTGATCGACGTCCGGTTGGTTGAGTGTCCCCGTGATCTGGGTGCCGACCACCTGGCCGGCGTCGAAGCTCTTGTCCATACCCTGTCGGCGGCCGGTGAAGGCGGCGTCGAAGAGTATGCCGCCCGGGGAGGCTTGAAGCTCGACGTAGGGACCGATCTGAGGTGCTCGGGTGTTGGGCATCAGGAAGACCTCGACGGCCTCGTGTTCGTAGATGGGGTCGTCGCGCTGGGCGTAGCGCTCCGTGATGTCTGGGTCGACCGCCTCGAAGGCGACATAGAGATAAGTGTCGTCATACAGGAGCCTGAGTGTAGTGGGCGCATCGGCGGGCGGCGGGCGGCGTCCCATACTATCGGAGAGCTCGAGAACTTCCGCATTTTTCCAGACCGCTTCGTCGAGGCGGCCGTCAGGCTCGATGCGTTCTCCGGGTTGAAGGCGCGTCACGGTGACCTCGGGCAGGTCGTCGGTGACACCTTGGATCTCGAGAATACCGGCCCGAAGTCGGTCGTAGCCGTCGTTCTTGCCAGGCTCGGCTTCGAGGATGAGGCGCGTCTCGCCCTTGAAGAGGCCGACGAGGATCTCGATTCGGGGGGCTGCAGCTTGGGCGGGGATCAAGACGCGGTGCGGATCGGCCCAGATTTCTCCCGCCTTCCAAAGATGCGTCGGGTGCCGACCCATGACGGGCGCGTGGTCCGCGACCAGGATGCGCCGTCCTGCACCGTGATCCGCGCTGTCCGAGGTTTCCCCATGAACGAAGACGTCGTAGTCGCCGGAAAACGGATGGTCGACCCGAAAGTAGTGGGTGAGTGTAACGACGTCACCGGCCTTGATCGTACTGGGGTCGGTGTCGAATCCGAGATAGGTCACGACGCCGCGTCCGCTCCGCTCATGGATCGAAGCGTTGCTCGGAAAACGCGGGCTCACTCGCGTCAGAAGGCGCGCCGCAACTTCCGGGGCCAGCGGCGAGTTGTCCGGGGAACGCTTGCAGCTCGCCCCGACCGCAAAGATGACGATGCCGATGAGAAGAAAAGAGATGTCCAAGAGGCGCACCTTCATCGGGCGCACCGCCCTCGGCCGTCCCTTCGTTGGCCGCCCCTTCTTTGAGCCAGCTCGTCGATCCACAAGAGTGCATACCAGATTCGCCCGGCGTCGGGTACGGGTTCATGGACGTCGAGGGGCAGCTACGACATCTGTCGGACACTTTTTGCTGGACCTCACGGTGCGGATCGTTGTCATCCAAATAGGATTGGGGCGCCGTCTGCGTGTCCGCAAGGGGTGAGCAAGAGGTGAGTATCAAGATGAACCATCGCGAAGGCGAAGTGGCGTGTGCGTTCGGAGCGTGTGCGTGCCAAGGGAAGCTGTGCTTCGGATCGAACTCAAGTTCTTGGACCGAACGCGAAAGCGCCTGTCGGTTCGTTGATCGAGACGAACGCGATAGGCGAGGTCATCGAGGGCCGCGGGGCGGAGCGACCGGGCGCGGGGCGTTCGCATCGGTCGGGCTCGTCGTCGGCCTGGGCTTGGTCGCCGGCACGGTGGGGCTCGGGTGTGGAACGAGAGCGGGAGACATCAACGCGGTCCAGCCTGGCTATGTTCGCAAGTCGATCTTCCAGCAGGATTCCGAGTGGTACTACCGCCGCACGATCGTCAAGTCGGAGACCCAGAACGCCTACATCATCGAGGGGCACGGAGACATCCCGCTGGATCGCGTGAAGTTCGAGATCACCGAAGAACACCTGCTCGCGTACAAACCTTACGAGTCGCTCCCGGGCAGCGACCGGCAGACGCTTCCGGGCGGCGGTGATTTCTACAAAGGCGTTTTGCTCGCGGCGTGGCCGATCGAGAGCCATTTCGACATCGTTCGAAGCTACGACGCGCTCACGGATCGCGAGACGAACCAAATTGCGCCCAACGACGTCGACCGTCCGTGGCGCGATCGCGAGTATATGGTGGTCGATTGGTCGACCAACCGGATCGAAGATTTCATCTACGCGGATCAGTCTGGCTACTGGTTCCCGATCAAGTTCGTTTCGACGTCGCAATACTGGACGGACGCCGAGACGAGTCCGACGGACCCCTACGCATCGCGGTTCTCTGATGACTACGTTGAAGTGACGAACCACGCGCTTCTTGGCATGGATCTCTACACGTGTGCCGCCTTCGGTGGATACTCGCTCGCCTACTACGATCGATGCGGATTTGGTGAAGCCAAGGTTCGCTATAGCTTCATGCGCGTCAAGGAGCCCTCCGACTACATCCCGCGCGAGTATCCCGACTCGGTCGTCATCAAGGATGCCGACGGCAACCCGACCTACGACGCCGCGACGGGCGAGGTCATGCGTGAGCCGATCTACGACCGCTTCGGCGTGTTTCGCGTGCAAGTGCCCACGTACGACCGTGGGTACGGTTACACGGAGTCGGGTCGGCTTTTCCGGGCGATGGCCTTCAATCTCTGGGAGCGAAGCAAGGATGAAGCAGGCCGCGAGCTCGCCTATGCGGATCGCACGCCGAAACCGATCGTCTACTACCTGAATACGGAGTTTCCGGAGCGTTATCGGCAGGTCGCGAGTGAGGTGGCGGAAGAGTACAACGGGGTCTTCAAACCGATGGTTGCCGACCTGATGGGGAAGTCGATCGGCGACGTCCCCGACATGTTTGTCATCAAAGACAACGACTGCAACGAGGCCAACATCATTCAGTTCGTCGGCGGCGATGAGGCGCTTCTTTCGGCGGTTCAGCGCGCGGTCTGTGGAGGACCGGGGGCCGCCGCCGAGGCTTCGTGCGCGGTCACGCCGTCGAACATTGCGGATCACATTGGGCTCGGCAACCTCGAGAACGTCTGCGCGAGCCTCTACTCGGCCACGCTCGACACGGCGACCGGCCTTGCTCGTTTCGACTGGCAGCGCATTGGCGACAGCCGCTACAACATGATCGTCTGGCTTGCGAATCCGCAGCAGTCTGGCTGGGGCGGATACGGCCCCATGCACGCCGACTCGATCACCGGCGAGACCGTCTCCGCGACCACCTTTCTCCGTGGCTTCAGCTACGAGGTCGCCGCCGCCAACGTCGTCGACTACATCGAGTTCATGAACGACGAGGTGACGACCGAGGACGTCATCTATGGTCAGAGCGTTCGCAAGCAGGCTGCGGCAACGCTCGAAGCGGCGCGCCGGATGTCGAACCTGAAGGTCGGCGAGGGCTATCTGAAAGAAATGAATCGGCGCATGGCTTCGCTGGGGAGCAGCCGGAGTGAGCTTCTGGTCGAGTCTCCGAACGCGAACCATCAGCTCGACCGACTCGCACGCATCAAGGACACCCGGGTCGAGGAGAAGCTCTTGGCCGAGTCCGACGCGCCCGTCTTCTTGAACGCCTATCAAGCCGCGATGACCGCCCACGGAAAGCCAAACCAGGCCTATCCGTCCGCCATTCCCTCTTCGATCGATGCCATGATGGCGAGCGACGGGACTTGGCATCCGGGCCAAGAGATGCCGGAAGCGCTCAAACGTGCCGCGTCTCCGGCCACACGATTTGCGCCGGACACGGCCTATTCGGCGGCGGCGGAGCGGGCGCGGGTTGCGCTCGGCAACGCTGGTTTCTGTTTCTTGTCGCATGACTTCGACCCGCACTGGGCCGGTGTCGCGCTCGCGCTTCGGGATCTTCCGCGTGCCGACCGTTACCGCATCGTGTCGGAGCGTCTGATCAAGCACGTGATGTTGCACGAGCTCGGCCACAACGTCGGGCTCGCGCACAACTTCGAAGGTACGTATGACGCCACGAACTACGACCCCTACTTCTGGCAGTGGCATGCGCCCAGCGAGGCGCGTCCCGGGGATGGAGATCCGGCGGCCCAGCTTGCGTACGACAAGCAGCTCGCCCGTCGGGACGAATACAAGCACACCACGGTCATGGAGTACCTGTCCTCGAAGGGCGCCTTCGCCGATTTCTTGGGCAAGTACGATGAAGCGGCGATTCGGTTCGTCTATGCGAACCAGGTGGCCGTCTTCAACGACCCTGCGGTGGGCGATGCGTTTCGCGGTGGGCAGACCTTCCGCCGCTGGCGCTACCGTCACGACTACTCGCGGATTCCCGATTATGTCTGTGGTGGTCCCTCGGGATCATGCACGGCCGAAGGCAATCGCGATGCAGCGCAGGTTCGCCGCGATGTGCTGGAGAACCGGAGTTGGGTCACGTTCGATCCTCAGGACCCGCCAGCCAACGAAGTGCCGTTCCTCTTCTGTGACAACTACTACGACCGGCGAACCCCGTTCTGCGCGACGTTCGACTACGGCGCGAACCAGCGCGAGATTTTCGCCAACTACTATTCGAACTGGTCGGATTACTTCTTCTTCAACAACTTCGTGCGCGATCGATTGAGCCCGCTCGCATGGTCGCCCGACCGAGCGCTTTCGGCGCTGAATTTGCTCATGCGCCACGTCGATATCACGACGCAGTACCTTTACTATCTCTCGGCGACGAATCCGGTGGACGAGTTCGGGGAGCCGTTCGCGCCCATCGGCAATGACCCGAAGGCCTCCGATCTCTACGCCGACATGCAGGCCACGATTGGGTTGGGCTTGAACTTTGCGGCCGAGGTGACCGCGACGCCCGAGCCCATTCGAATGTGTCGGATCAACGACCTTGGCGACCCGATGTACATGCCTTGGTACATCTACCAGAGCGTGTACGACGAGGGCTGTGAGCAGTATGAAGACCTGAATTCGGCTCAGGCGATCGCCGATGGAGCCATTCAGATCCCGCTCGGCACGGCTCGGCCTATCGGTATCGGCTTCACTCCCGACTACGAGGAGTGGGACTGGAGCTTCGTCGGGTCGTTCTTCGACAAGCAGAACATGATGTACCTCCTCGGTCTGTCGAGGCCGACGCTCTTCCGTTTCAACTATGACCTCGACCTTCGGAATTACTACATTGGTCTCTATCGGCTGTACGAGCCCGAGCTTCGGCACTTCTTCGATCGACTGATGAACCTGGAGCTCTTCTTGATCGACCCGGACATCACGACTGACTTCGGCTCATACTGGTGCGCCGACCCAAGCGCGCCCGACGTGGCGTCCAAGGGCCATTTGGAACCGCGCCGCTTGATCGATCTCGAGACCGGCGCGAGCGTCCCCGGGCCGAGCGCCGACTGTCTCGATCCGGTTGCGATCATGCCGCGCTTCGTCTCCAACACGCCGCTCACGGCCAACTACGTGGCGCACGCGCTGTTCTCGTCGGACATCGATACGGAGCTCGACATGGGGAAGCAGGCCAAGGTGTACGTCTTGGGTGCGGACGACGACTTCCAGGACTGGTCGGCCTATCCGTCGTGCGCTACGGCGAGGAATGGCCCTTGCTACTGCGAGGTTCGCGACGCGCTGACCGGACTGACCTACCGGAGCCTCGATCCGAACAATGGTCTCCACGATGCCAGTGTTCGCTCGGCGGGATGCCGTCTCATCGAGCAGGCGAAAGACGCGGCGACGGCGTATTCGGCCCCGTTCCCACCGTCTTATGCTCGTGATCGATGGCGTTCTTGGTTCGAACGCCTCGAGTTCGCGCGTGACCTTTACCGAATCTACAACGACCGCTGAGGCAAGCCGAAAGATGATGAAGATGAGTCTGAATCCTATGAAGACGACCGCGGGCCTTGCGCTCTTTCTTTGGGTCGGCGCGTGTGCGCCGAACGTCGCGACCATCGATCGCACTCAGCCGAATGGGATCGATAAGGCGCAGTTCGAAGGTATTTGGTACTACCGAGCAGGCATTATCGATACCGATGCGGAGGCTGGTGACATCGAAGGCATCACCTCGAGTCTCGAGAAGGTCCGGTTCGAGATCACGGAAGATCGGTTGATCGCCTATCGAAGCTACGAGTTCGTCCCCTACGCGGAGGGCCTCACCGACGACGGGCGAGATTTCTTTGGCTCTCCCGTCGGCGCGTGGAGCATCCTCAAGCACTTCGATATTCAGCGTGAGTACAACCCGACCACGGGCGTCGAGACCAACGTCATTGTGGAGAATGACACGGATCGCCCGTGGTTCGAGCGGAAGTACATCCGGGTGAACTGGGCCGACAATGTCGTAGGGACGCCCACGCTGTTCACCTTGGGCTTTACGAACTATCCGGACGGTGCCCTGAGTGCGACGGCGATCGACTACTATAGCCAGGGCGACATCGAGACGGATCCGAACCGTCCGATCTTCACGGAGAACTATTTCGACATCACGAACACCTACCACGTCGAGCCGGATCCCTATTACTGCAACTACACGTTGCTCTATAACGGGGTGACTCGCTGTGGCGCTGGGACGGTGAAGGCGCGTCTCGCCTTCCGGAAGGTCGACCCGAAGGACGACTACGAGTCGCTCTACTACCCCGACGTCGTGGAGCTCAAGGACGACTCGGGCAATGCGCTGATGTTGAACGCCGACGGCCGTCTCTGCTCGTCAAGTGGCTCTCCGGGAGAGGCTGCGAACTTCGACCCGGCCGACTGCGAGATGGTGACCTTTCCCTACGACGCGGCCTTCGGAAACTTCCGCATCCTGCGCACGGCGTTCGATCACGAGCGCTTCCTGACCCGAACGGGGCGCGTGTATCTGGCCGGCCGTTTCGATATCTGGGACGACAGCTACGAGGACGCCGACGGCAGTCTGAAGCCCTACACGTTGCGAAAGGCGATGCCGATCATCTACTACGGCAATCCCGAATTCCCAGACGAGTTGGTGACCGCAGCGCAGAAGATGACCGACAGCTGGGCGGTTCCCTTTGAAGACGTCGTTGCCTTTCATCAGAACAAGCTGAAGGCGGATGGCCAGCCCGATCGAGAGGCCGTGCAGGCCGATCTTTCGGCGCGTGGCCTTGGAACGCGGATGGTTCAGTTCCGCCAGAACGCGTGCAGTCCGAAGGGGCTGCGCGAGTACGTGGAGGTGACGGACGGCGGAAAGTACCTTGCGGTGATCAATCGACTGGTCGCGTCCGTCGAGAACATCACGCGGTTCAACGTCGAGAACCTCTGCGCGGCCGTGCAGTACGCGGAGCTCCAAGACGGCAAGACGCTCGATCCGGCGGTCGCGGCACGGACAGGCGCACGGATGGCCTTCTCGTGGCAGCGCTTGTTCGATCTTCGCTACAACTTCCAGAACTATCTCGACCAGACGCAGCCCAACGGTCCCTGGGGCGTTGCGCAGTTCGCGACCGACCCGGAGACGGGCGAGTACATCTCGAACGTGGCCAACTATTTCGCGGCCGCGGGTGATTCGATCGCGCAGTCCGGTGTCGACACCTTGCAGTGGCTGAACGGCGACCTCGATGAGTCGACGTTTTTCCGAGGCGACGTGACGCGAGCGGCGGTCGCTGCTCGACCCGTTTCTGCGAAGATCTCGACGAATGCCGAGGTGAAGGGTGCGCTGATGGCGCGCGAGGCCAATCTCCTTCGGGCTGGCCGTTCCTCTCTCTTTGCCCCGAGTCAGCCGGGCGAGGAGCGGGATCGGCTTCGACGGATGTTTGGCGGCACCGACATAGAGCGCGAGTTCCTGGTGACCGACGACATCCTGAGAACGTTCGCCGGGCCTTCGCTCTACCAGCCAAGCAGTGCGCCGCCGCCGGCCGGCTCAGTGACGGCACCCGATCGCTTCGTTCAGCTCTCGCCAGGTCAGGTCACCGAGGAGGCGCTCGAGAAGGCTTCTCCGGTCAACTGGGGGCTCACCCAAGAGACCAACGAGTTCGAGAAGATTGCCTACGAGTTTGGGCGTCGCGCGTTCGATCTTGCGGACTTCTTCGATCCCAACATGTCGGGCCTTGCTGAAGACATGAAGGGCAAGTCGCGGGAGGAGATCTACGATTTCCTGCGGTACGAACTCTATGCTGCGGTCAATGGTCACGAGGTCGGCCACACGCTCGGACTTCGCCACAACTTCGAGGGGTCCGTTGACGCGTTGAACTATCAATCCGAATTCTGGCAGGACAACTATTGGCAGCCCGAGAACCAAAGCCGACCGGACTACAAACATCGAGGGAACGAGCACAAGTACGCCTCGATCATGGACTACGGCTTCGATCTTTCGCTTGAAGGTCTGCACGGCATTGGGCGCTACGATGAGGCGGCACTCCGTTTCATGTACGGGCAACTTGTTCATGTCTGGGATCCCAAAAAGGTTTCGCTCTTCGATCCCCGCAAGTACGGAAGCTGGGCTCGACGTTGCGGCCACTCGAGTGACTTCTTTGGGCCTCCGGCGTTGCTTCAGTTCTTGGCGCCCGAATCGATTCCGAAGATCTTCGGCACCGCGCCCGCGGCGGGGCTCGTGCATGACGATCCGAATGACCCCAACTCACCTCTTGTCGACGCCCATTGCGCGCGACGAGTCGATGAGACCTGTAACGTCGAATATGGATCGGGCTTTGACGATATCGCGAAACAAGCGGCGTGCGAGTCGCCGATCGACGCGTTTGCGCGAGAGCTGGTTGTGAAGCAGGAGGCGGCGGCCGCCTCGGCCAACGACAAGACGGCGTGCGGGGTCGGGGCATCGCTCATCGATGGCATCAATACGATGCTCAGAGACGTCGATGGCTTGCCCGCCAACGCCGCGAACCTTGATGCGCGTCTTCTCGTCCCGGTTTCGGCTTTGATTCAGCAGAAGATTCAGGCGGCGACCGACCTGCCGGAGTTTGACGATCCGAACACCGATGTGGACGAGTCTCGCGACTACGTGTCTGGCGATTGCACCGACAATACGACGGCCGGCGAGCCCAACAGTGGTCCGAACGGGATTCCGGACGCGGTCGAGCGCGCCGATCAGGACGGCGACGGCGTGCCCGATGACAAGGGCTTCGACTGGACGAAGTACATGTGGTCCGTGGACTACCGGTACTGCTCTGACCTGTATGCGGGCTACAGCTATCCGTATTGCCAGCGGTGGGATGCGGGCTGGGATCTCCTAGACGCCACCAATGCGCACGTGAATCGCTACGACCGTGATTACATCTTCTCGAACTTTCGGCGGGATGCGCTCGGCGGTCGTTGGGGGAGCCCGAACGCATACATGTCGCGCTTGCTCTCGCGTCGTTTGTTCCACATGACGTCGGTCTTTCGCTTCTACCTGTACTCGCGGAACTCGGCGATCGACGCACCGCTTTATCAGGACTGGGCCGAGGCGACGTATCGTGGTGTGAATCTGCTCGAGCGGATTCTCCAGACGCCGGAACCGGGAAGCTATTGCCTCGATGCCGCGAAGAATGAGTACTTGCCGATGGAACCGGGCGCGACATGCCCAGAAGCGAATCGTTTTGAAGTGGGCCTTGGCTACGGGCAGGGCAAATATCTGAACACGAGCTGGACGAACGAATACGATTACAAGGCGAATCGGATCGGCGCCTTCTACGACAAAGTCGCGGCGCTCTACCAGCTCACGACGTCCTCGGGCGTGTTTTATCGAGATGTGACGGATATCTTCGACCGGAGTGCCTTCTCGCTCGGCTATCACCGGGTGTACCTCGACCCGATGCTCCAGCGGTTTGCGTCGCTGGTTCAGGGAGACCACACCGGGTACGAGCCGCGCGTGATCACGTCGACGGCGACGGACGGAACGGTGAGCAAGTCAGTTCGTTACATGCCGTTCTTCGACGAGTCGGAGAGATTCGGGACCTGCGAAAGCAACGCGGAATGCACGTCGTATCCGGGCGCTCGCTGCGACAAGTCGCCGGAAGCCGTGACCGGAGAATGCGTGGTCGGGTCAGTGCGAACGTCGGTCACGAACCTGCCGAAGATCAAGCCTTCGTGGTCCTACAGCCTGTCGTATTACGCGCTGCTCTTCTCGTTGGCCAACTGGTCGTCCATCAACGACTACGCGCCCGAGATGTATCGGTTCACAAAGATCTCCATCAAGGGAACGCCCGAAGATGTCGCCTACGGACCTGACCTCGGGACCGACGACACGCCACTGCAGGAATACACGGATCCTGAGACGTTGATCACATACCGAGCGCCCATCATTCGTCCACGATCGGACTCGGGCGTTCTGGCGGAGTTTCCGGGCTACTATGGTGACCCGGGCCACCGTGCGCGAGGCGAGTATCGGAACTGGGGCATTGGCGCCAACCTGTTGGCCGATGCCAAGAAGTTCGTGGACGAAGTGTACACGCCGGCCAAGCAGGCCTGTGGCGATCCTGCGTCGTGCGACCAGGACCCAGTGTTCCAACGCGCACGTCAAGGCGTGAATGCGCGCTCGGGCTTCATCGACATGGTTCGGAAGTTCAACCGGCGCGCCGAGCTGTCCTCAGACTACTGAGTCATCCAAGCCACGGGGCAGCCTGTGTCTCAGCGAGACGTCTTCGCCTCGCTGAGACGTTCACGGCACGGTTCAACGTCTTCATCGACTGTCAGCCCCGGACAAGGGGACCGACTCATCACTTTAGACCACGACAAGCGAGCCGCGGATCGACGACAACTGATCCATGGTGTTTGGATCGCGTGGCCTCATCGCTTACGGACTCCTGTTGGGCGCAGTGACGATTGGTCCTCGCCTCGCGACGACCGCGCCCGAGGCCCTCGATCGCGCGCCGCCCATCACGCCTGCGTCTGATCGCGCTGCGATGGACGGCACGAACGGCCGTACCGCCGTGTCGCACGAATCGGCCGCCCATCGTCGCATCTCAGAAGACATCGTCAGCGATGTCTCCGCCGCGGAGGCGCCTCGACTGATCTCGGCCGCCATGTCGAAGTCGAGCTGTCAAGTGACATTGTGCATGGGTGACGGCCAGGATCGGGATGAGGGTGCGAACCCTGAGCTCCGCGCGCTCTGTGCAAAACTCCCGGGTCTGGTGAGCGACTGCTCCGACGAGGGCACTGGGGAGGACGGCGGCGAGAGCGCCTGCTTCTCAGCGTTCGACGGCTTCGAGCTCGCGAGTGCGAGCGCGGCGCTCTTCGAGGCCACCGATCGCAACCATGATGGCGTGGTCGATGAGAACGACGAACCGTGCACGGTCAGTCTCGTCGGGTACGCGTGGGGGGGGATGAACATCCAAGAGGTTGCTCGACGCTATCTTCAGAATCCGAAAGTCCAACCGGCGCGCGCGCGCATCGCCCGCATGGTCGTCATCGATCCATACAAGCCCGTGCTCACCGAGACGTTCGACGTCCCACCGGGCGTCGAGAAGTTCTGGGAGTATCGCCACTCGGTTGCGCCGGCGACCGACTGCACGCGCTCGGAGCCCCTCGGGCCGTATCT
The DNA here is from genome assembly GCA_016713425.1 of Deltaproteobacteria bacterium. Classification (GTDB taxonomy): domain Bacteria; phylum Myxococcota; class Kuafuiibacteriia; order Kuafuiibacteriales; family Kuafuiibacteriaceae; genus JADJPE01. Next base: position 2,815,321 of record JADJPE010000005.1, read on the forward strand.
CGGCAAGCCGCCGCGTTGCGGACCGGGGACGATTTGTCGCGACTATGACTACTCACTCAGCGCCGGGTCCGCGTTCTCGACGCCGTTTGGGAACTATCTGGGCAAGGACGTTGGGATGTGCTCGATCGTTCATGTGGCCTTTGATGCGGCCGTTCACAACGTGACCTACGGCGATGACTACGAGAGCGCACCGCTCAAGCAGGTCGCGCTCGCCGCCGCTCTCTGAAGGCGCATCTTGTCATGGTCATGGGCCGCCCGGTCTCGCCGGCGCCCATCGAGGGCGCTCGCGCCATGGAATCGAGAAGCCGGTGTTGGCTCAGGACAGCCCAAGGCGCTCGCCTTGATAGCGCTCTTCACGGATCTTCTTCATCCAATCGTCGTTGTCGAGATACCATTCGATCGTCTGGCGGAGGCCATCTTCGAAGGTGTGCTTGGGCTTCCAGTCGAGCTCACGCGCAGCGCGCGTGGCGTCGATGGCGTAGCGTCGATCGTGCCCCGGGCGGTCGGCGACGAACGTGATGAGATCGCGGTAGTGGCCGGCCGTGCGGGGTCGCAACGACATGAGGGTGTCGCACAGCGTCTCAACGAGCTGGATGTTCTGGACTTCGTTGTGGCCACCGATGTTGTAGGTTCGCCCGGTCGCCGAGCGACGAACGATGGTTTCGATGGCATCGCAGTGATCGGCGACGTGAAGCCAATCGCGGACGTTCTTCCCGTCGCCATACACCGGAAGCGGCTTCCCTTCGAGCGCCTTGGCGATCATGAGGGGGATGAGCTTTTCCGGGAATTGATAGGGGCCGTAGTTGTTCGAGCAGTTCGAGATGGTCACCGGGAGCCGATAGGTCCGGTTCCAGGCGCGCACGAGGTGGTCGGATGCGGCCTTCGAAGCGCTGTAAGGGCTGCTCGGATCGTAAGGCGTGTCCTCCGTGAACAGCCCATCTTCGCCGAGTGAGCCAAAAACCTCGTCTGTGCTTACGTGGTGGAAGCGAACGTCGGCGCGGTCTTTCCAGACGCGGAGGGCGCTGTCGAGCAAGACGAACGTTCCCATCACATTCGTCTCGAGGAATTCGGCGGGGTTCGTAATCGATCGATCGACGTGACTCTCCGCCGCGAGATGGATGAGGGTGTCGACCTCTTCTTCGATCAGGAGGCCGTTGATCGTGTCCTTGTCGTTGATGTTGGCGCGTACGAATCGATACCGATCTGCGAAGCGTTGCTCGAGACCTTCAAGGTTTGTGAGACTCCCTGCGTAGGTGAGGGCGTCCAGGTTGATCACCCGCACGGCGGCGTCGCTCTCGAGTAGGTGCCGGACGAGATTGCACCCGATGAAGCCCGCGCCGCCCGTGACCAGTACGCGTCGCGGCGTATGAACTTGTTCGGCCATTGGAACGCGATCAGCCATTGGGATACTCCTTCAGGAACGAAGCGATCGATGCTTGCCAGTCCGGCATGGCGGGCAAGCCGCTGAGACGCAAGACGCGGTTGTCGAGGCGCGAGTTCGCGGGCCGGGGCGCCGGCCGTGGATAGTCGTTCGTCGTGCAGGGATCGACGCCACGGCCAAACCCGCGAAGTCGAAAGATCTCTCGCGTGAACTCAAACCAGGTCGCCTCGCCTTCGCATGTCAGATGCGCGGTTCCGACGAGCGGCACGTCGAGAAGTGTCTTCACCGCTTGCGCAACGGCGTCGGTCGACGTCGGGTTGCCGCGTTGGTCGTCGACGACGCGCAGAGCGGCATCCGCCGTCTTCGCGCCGAGCGTGAGCATCGTGTGCACGAAGCTCGGACCTCCCCGGCCGTATAGCCAAGCGATGCGAAGAATGAGGTGGTTGGGGGCGTGCTGCTGGATGGCGATTTCTGCCGCCCGCTTGCTTTGACCGTAGACCGTCTTCGGGTCCGGAGCATCCCATTCGTGGTATGGTCGACCGAGCAATCCGGAAAAGACGTAGTCCGTCGAGAATGCGATGAGTCGCGCGCCGGCCTCGTTCGCAGCGGCGGCAACATTCGCCGAGCCGAGCGCGTTCCCCCGGAACGCCTCATCCGCTTGCGTCTCGCACAAGTCGACCTTGGTCATCGCCGCCGCGTGGAGGATGACGTCCGGCCCGACCTCGCGGACAACCCGCCGAACGAGGTCCGGCTGGCCGATGTCGAGTGTCTTTCGGTCGAGCGTTGTCACCTGGTGCGAAGGCGTCGCCGATAGATGGCGAAAGAGCGTTCGACCAAGCATCCCGGCCCCGCCTGTGATGAGGATCTTCATGTTTTGTCCCGGTCCCGCTCCCCGTCCCCGTCCCGGATCACTGAAATGCCGGGAGGTGACCCTCGGGTGCGGTCTCTATCGTCGGATGTCGCCGGTCTTTGTCTGAGAGTGTCGGCGCCACACCGGCCGGGATCGGCCAAGCGATTTCGAATGCGGGATCGTTGTAGAGAAGCCCGCGGTCTTCGGCTGGAACGTAGAAGTCCGAGCACTTGTACTGGAAGTCGGCGATCTCCGTCATGACGTAGAAGCCATGCGCGAAGCCTTCGGGGATATACATCATTCGTTTGTTTTCGGCCGACAGGCGCGCACCCACCCACTTCCCGAAGGTTGGACTCCCCCGCCGAACGTCGACCGCGACGTCGAAAACTTCGCCCGTCGTGACGCGGACGAGCTTGGCCTGAGGGCGGCCCAGTTGGTAGTGCAGACCGCGAAGGACGTTGTTCGATGACCGAGAATGGTTGTCTTGGACGAACGTCGTGGTGATGCCCAGACCGGCAAATATCTCGCGGTTGTAGGTCTCCAGGAAGTAACCACGATCGTCGCCGAATACCTTCGGCTCAAGGATGTATACGCCCGGGATCGCAGTGTCGATGCGGTTCACATGGCCTCCATCGACAGGACGTCGATGAGATACTTGCCGTACGTGCTCTTGCCCATTTCTTGCGCGAGTTGTCGAACGTTGTCGGCCGTGATCCAGCCTTGGCGCCACGCGATCTCCTCGAGGCACGCGACCTTGAGGCCTTGACGCTCTTCGATCGCTTGGATGAAGTTCGCCGCTTCGATCAGGCTGCGATTCGTCCCGGTATCGAGCCAGGCGATGCCACGGCCGAGCTTGTGAACGCGCAGTTTGCCCTCTTCGAGATAGAGGCGGTTCAAGTCCGTGATCTCGAGCTCGCCCCGTGCGCTGGGGCGGATCTGCCGCGCGCGCTCTGTGACGCCTGGGCCATAGAAGTAGAGGCCAGGGATCGCGAACGCGCTCTTGGGGTTCTTGGGCTTCTCCTCGAGACTAATGGCCTTGCCTGAGCCATCGAACTCGACGATGCCGTAGCGCTCCGGGTCGGTCACGAAGCATCCGAAGATCTGGGCGCCACTTTCGATGTACGCACCGTTGCGCAGCGTTTGTGTGAGGCCATGCCCGTAGAAGATGTTGTCTCCCAGGATGAGGCAGCACGAGTTGTCCGCGATGAAGTCGGCGCCAATGATGAAGGCTTGCGCGAGGCCCTCGGGTCGAGGTTGCTCTGCGTAGGACAGCCGCATGCCGAGCCGCTTACCGTCGCCGAGCAGTTGCTCGAAGCGCGGGAGGTCCTCGGGCGTCGAGATGATGAGGACATCTCGAATGCCCGCGAGCATCAACGTGCTGAGCGGATAGTAGATCATCGGCTTGTCGTACACGGGCAAGAGCTGCTTGCTGACGACGTAGGTGATCGGATGGAGACGCGTACCCGCGCCGCCCGCCAAGATGATGCCCTTCACGCCCGCTTTCCTTAGCAGCCGTTCTCGATCGCCTCAAGCCTCCGGTACCCTCTTGGCTACGGATTCGCGGCCGTTCCTTGCGTCTTGGGCGCGTCGAGGGCCCTCCGCACGGCGGAGGCGAGTTGTCGTGGGCCAAAGGGCTTGTTCAAGATCTCGATCTCGGAGAAGGCCCGAGGCAAGGGCTTTATATGCGTCGTATCGACAAACCCCGTTGTCAGCAGGAGGCGTAGTTGTGGCCAACGAGGCGCAACTTCCGCCATGAGTTCAAACCCGGTGAGTCCGCCGGGCATCGTGACGTCCGAGAGGAGCAAGTCCACGGGCGCGCCGCCTTCGAGGATGGTGAGGGCTTCGCGTCCAGTCTCGACCTCGATCACCCCGTAGCCGAGCCCCGTGAGCGCTCGAACCGTGCTCTTCCGTACGGTTGGATCGTCTTCAGCGACGAGGATACGTTCGGTTCCGCCCGGTATCGTCTCTCGGCAAGGGCTCGCTTCGTCGCCCGTTCGTTGGGGCGGTCGCTGAAATCGCGGGACGTACAGATGAACACAGGTTCCCGTGCCCTCGGCACTCTCGATTCTCGCGTAGCCGCCCGATTGTCGCACGAAGCCGTAGACCATGCTGAGGCCGAGACCGGTGCCTCGACCCGCTTCCTTGGTCGTGAAGAACGGCTCGAAGGCATGCTCGATGATGCTGGGTGACATCCCGCGCCCGGTATCGCGAACCGAGAGGAGCACATAGTCGCCTGGCTCGATCGGATCCGGCGAGCAGAGCAGACGCGTCGTGATCGACGTGTTCTTCGAGGTGAACACGATTCTTCCTCCGGACGGCATGGCATCTCGGGCGTTGATCGCGAGGTTCAGTAGGACGTTCTCCATCTGACCGGGGTCGCAGAGGACAGGCCACACGGCCGGGTCCAAGTCAGGCAAGATCTCGATCGCTGAACCGAGTGTACGACGCATCAACTTCAGAGCATGCTCGATGACCCGGTTGAGATCGAGTTCACGCGGTCTCAGCGCTTGGCGGCGCGAGAACGAGAGGAGCTGGCTCGTGAGCTCTCCCCCCCGTTCGGCGGCCGCCAGGGCGTCGCTCGCGATTGCCTTCTGTTCGGCATCAATGAGCTCCTCCACGAGCAAACCGACGTTGTTGATGATGATCGTGAGCAAATTGTTGAAGTCGTGGGCGACGCCACCCGTGAGCTGTCCGATGGCCTGGAGCTTGATCGTCTGCGTGAGCTGCGCCTCCATTTGTCGGTGCGCCGTCATGTCTTGCTCGATGATGACGTAGTTCGAGAGTCGACCTTCGTCTGACCATACGGGGGCGGCGGAAACGATCGCCGGATAGCTCTCTCCGTTCTTCTTCACGCAATCGATCTCGCCGCGCCAAGCGATCCCCTGAACCATCGCGTCGCGGAGCGCGACGCCGGTCGTCGACGATGCGCTTCCCACGTAGAAGTCATCGAGCGGCCGGCCGACCGTCTCCGACCACGCGAAGCCGGTGCTCTCGTTGAAGATGCTGTTCACGTAAGCGATGGAGCCATCACTTTCGGTGATCAGGATTGGATTCGGGCTGTTCTCGACCGCCGAAGAGAGCTTCGTGAGCGTGAGCTCAGCGACCTTTCGAGCGGTGACGTCCTCGACCACGATGATGAAATACGACCGGTCGGTGTCGTCGTAACGCTGGAGGGACGACGTCATGTTCACCCATACGTAGGCGCCGCTCTTCTGGCGAAAGCGTGCTTCGGAGACGAACGTTTCGATCTGTCCCCGCGTGAGTTTGTGCCACTGGTCGAGTCCGAAGCGAATGTCCGGGAAATGCGCCAGATCCAGGATGTCCATCTGGCTGAGCTCGTCGCGCGAATAGCCCACGATGTCACAGAACCGCTGGTTCATGCGCAAGAAGGAACCGTCAAGGCTGGCTTGTACGATGCCGACCGCGGCCTGCTCGAACGTTGCCCGGAAGCGCTCTTCGCTTTCGATCAACGTCTTCTCTTGTTCTCGTCGATCCGTGATGTCTCGGAAGGATACGACCATCGCGTTCTCACCGGTGGCGAACGCGTGCACTTCGTAGATTCCGGTGATGCTGTCGTGTGAATACGGTACTTCTTCCACGTCGAGTGCGACACCGGTTCGTGCGACGCCCGCGTATCGCTCTGGAATGCTCGTCTCTCGAAGGCCGGGAAAGGCATCCTGGATCGTCTTGCCGACGACGTCTTCCGAAGCGATGCCAAGAATCGTGGTCGCGGCCTCGTTCACGTGCCGGAGCCGAAGCAGGCCTTCTTCATCGATCTGGTAGCTCATGAGTCCAATGGGAAGGCTGTCGATCACGAGGCGCAGCCACCGCTCTTGGGAGGAGACGCGCTCGAATAAGGCCCGAGCGGCCTCCATTTGGTTTCGCTCCTTCGTGACGTCTCGGATGTGAACCGAGCCCGCGAACCTTGGGACCTGGTGGACGGAGGATTCCAAGGGGTTCGTGTGGCCGTTGACCGAAACCGTGTAGTGCCGATCGGGGTTGGTCGCGACGAGCGTCTCGAGAACGGTGCTGATGTCTCGTCCGACCGGATCTTGTTCCGGCCCGAAGAGTCCGTGCGCGGACCGGTTGGTGTCGACGACTTCACCTTGCTCATGAATCAGGAGCAGGCTGTCGTTCGAATGCTCGAAGGCGTTCTCGAGCAGATCGATTTTCTCGAGGCCGAGGAAGTCGTGTCGGACCATCGCCCAAGCTGCGAAGAACGCGAAGACGGATAGCGAGGCGGCCGTGAATCGGGGCAATTCGGGGCGCTCGAGAACATGAATGAAGACGATGTCGGTGAGGGTACCCGCCAAGAGCGCGAATGCGGCGCCCAAGGTCATCGCTCGGAACATACCTCGTTCGTGCCGTGTGCGCGCATTGATCCCGCCGAGCCGAAACTGATTGATGGCAAGCGCCGTGCCCATCCAAGGAATGACCGTGAACCACGCGTCGAGCGGCCCGGGTAGGTATAGGAGCCCCCACGGACGTCGCATGTAGCCGGCCACAGCCCATGGTGTCGTGACGCTGATGAGGCTTGCGGCCACCGAGAGGACGAGAATGGCCGGCGCAAGGCGGCCCGGGCGACGACGTGCGAGCGCGGTTGCGAAGCGATAGGCCAAGACCCCGATCATGATCGAGAGGGCGCTGGTCGCTCGAAGCAGGTAGAACTCGAAGCCTTCGCTGAATGCGAAGAAGCCGAGCAACTCCATGAGGTTCCAGGCAAAGAGGGCCCCGACCACGCTCACGAAGGCACGCCGTGCGGGCTCGTTCGATCGGCGGACCAGGGCGGCGGTAAGCACGCTGGCGCATGCAAGAAGGGCGATGCACGGAACGAGAAGGAGCGCGTTTTGGACCATTCAGGGTGTCCTTGAGTGTGCTGCTGTGGCCGTCCTTCGCGCTGCCCTCGGCGAGGCCATCTGAGGCCGGTTCGACCGGCCTCGCAAATTCTTGAGTTCTGGCCGTGGGGGGGGGCGGTTGGGAGCCCACCCCCATCAACTGAAGCGTCGCATGTCCAGCTACAGGCCGGGGCCCTCTCGGTGGGTGTAGCTCTTGGGGGCCAACTGGAACCTTTGGCCGGTTGGGTCATGCGCCGGATGCGGATACGATTGGACTGTCTTGAGCTCGACGCGACAGGAGCCACGCTTCGTATCGTCCGAACGCATCGAGATGCGTGTCTCGGGGCGCGAGGATATGAGGGCGCTTTGGACCGAGAATGTCTCTCGAGGAGGACTCTTCGTTGTAACGGACGACGCGCCCCCTCTGCGGACCCGGGTGCAGGTGCAGATTGAGGCCCCCGAGGGGAAGCTGTTGCTCGAGGCCGAAGTGGTCCACGTGCTCGACCCAGAGACCGCAGGACAATCGGGGATGCCGCCCGGGGTAGGGCTCCAGTTCACGTCTCTGAGCGACAAACAGTCGCGGGCCGTCGACCGATACGTGGAGGGGGTTGCCTCGCGACTCAAGGCCGAGACCGAGGATCTCCCGCTTACCGCGTCCGGAAGTGAGCTCATGGGGACGGTGCTCACGATCTTTGGCGGCGTCGAAAGCAACGACCTCTACGAGGCACTTGGGCTGGCCGACTCGGTCACCGATCAGGAAATCGAGACTCGCCTCGACGATTTCAAGGAACGTCTCGAGGGCTCGACCAAGGTGCTGACGCCGGCTCAGCGCATTCGCGTCGAAAATGCGCGGAAGACTCTCGCTCGGATCCGACGAATCCTTGGTAATCCTGGCCGGCGAATCGAATACGATCTCCGCACGCAGCGGACCAAGATCGATACGATTCTTGCGACGCGGGATGGTCTCGAAGTTCGAAAGATGCGCGAACAATGGATGCACGCCTTCCCGGAGCGGATGGAGCGCGCGCGCCAGAAGGCGACCGAAGCGGTTCAATACTGGGAGAACAAGCAACACGCTCGTGCGATTGCTTCGGCTGAGGAGGCACAGGCGCTCGATCCGTTGAACCGTGATCTGAGGTCGGCGATCAGTGCCTGGAAGATTGAGATGAAGAAGGGCGCGAACGCTGGCGGTTAGCGCAAGCGCTCAATCGCCCATCGATCAGTCGCCCATCGATCAGTCGCCCATCGATCAGTCGCCCATCGATCAGTCGCCCATCGATCAGTCGCCCATCGATCAAGCGCCCATCGATCAAGCCTTTAAAGTTGGCCGCGGGCGTAGGCTGCACCTTCGCGGGCTCGGATTTCGGAGGCAGCACCCTTCCGCTTCTTGTCCAGGTACAGAGAATCGTCGACGACACCCAACAGGTCACTCAGGGTCGTGGCTTCCGCAGGAAACGTCGCCGTACCTACGCTCACATAGAACGGGATGCCATGGGGCGTGTCTTCTTCCTGAATCCAGCTTCGGAGGCGATGGGTGACGATCGAGCTCCCATGTTGGTCGGTGTAAGGCAAGATGATGGCGAACTCGTCGCCACCCACTCGGCACAGAATATCAATCTCGCGGACACTGCGCTCAAGAAAGCGGGCCAGCCAAACCAGAATTGCGTCTCCCACCGTGTGGCCGTACGTCTGGTTGAGCTCTTTGAAGCCGTCGATGTTCATCAACAGCACGGAGCATACCCAGTTCCAGCGTTTGGCTCTTGCGAGCTCTTGCTGAAGCCGATCTTCGAAATAGTGACGGTTCGAAAGCCCGGTCAAATGATCTCGAAATGTCGTGGCGCGGTGCGACTCGAGGCGTCTGAGCTCCGCGCGAAGTCTCGCGTTCTCTTTCTCGAGACTTTCAACCGTGTTCATACTTTACCTCGCCGAGACCACTCTTCCTTATCAACGGGTGCAGACCGAGTAAAGGCGAGCTCGGGACGACGGTTCGATCGCGACAGTTCGGGTGTTGGCGATGATACCACGCCGGCGTTCGATCGATCGCGGGTGGCGTGTTGGCTCGATCGCGTCAATCGACCTTGTGAAGAACCGAAACGAAGAAGCCGTCTGGATCGCGGTCAGTAGGGCCGGGACCGATCCGGGAGGAATGTGTGCCCTCCGCTCTCGATGTCGGATGCGCGCTGAGGGTGCTGTCGGTCGACAACAACGCTTCGACCACCGCCTCGTTCTCCTCACGCAGCACGCTGCATGTTGCGTAAACGAGACGCCCACCAGGCTTGACGGCTCGCGATGCCGCTGCGAGCAAACGCACCTGCAGTGACGCGAACGTCGAGACGTCCTCTTCCTTCAGGCGCCACTTGATGTCGGGGCTTCTTCGGAGCGTGCCGGTGCCAGTGCATGGGGCATCGACGAGCACGCAATCGAATTGTGCGATGAAGGCTCCGTCCAGCGTCATGAGATCGCCGCACTGCGTCGTTAGGCACGTGAGTCCGGCGCGCTCCGCGCGTTTGGTCGCCTTTTCGAGATGTTGGCGCTCCGGATCGAGTGCGACGAGACGCCCTTCGTTGTTCATCATCGCACCGAGCGCGAGGGCTTTGCCACCCGCGCCCGCGCAAGCATCGAGAACATGCTCACCCGCTCGGACTTCCGTTGCGAGCGCGATGAGCTGGCTTCCTTCGTCCATCAGTTCGACGGCACCGCTCTGGTAGAGCGGCCAAGCTGCGAGGTCGACGGATTTCGGAAGAATCAGGCCATCCGGCGACGTGGTGGTCGGGAGGCTCTCGATCCCGTGTGCCGTCTTGATCTCGGCTTGTGCCGTCGCTCGATCCATACGCAGCCGATTGACGCGGAGCGTCACCGGCGCGCGCTCGAGAAGGGCTTTGGCGATATCCGTTGCGCGCTGAAGACCGGACGCGTCGATGAGTCGGCGCACCAGCCAATCGGGCAGTGACGTGGTGACCGCGAGGTCTTCCTCGGGCGATCGATGGGGTTGGGCGAGCCGTCCCGAGGCCAAGCGTTCGAAGAGCCCAGCGATACGATCGAACGCGCGCGGGTCACGGGTACGCAGAGTCTGGGCGTCAGCACCCTCAGCCATCGCCAAATACGCGAGATGGCGTAGTCGGTTTCGAAGCGGTGCCTCGAGCAATGCCAAACGCTTTCGATCGGCCTTGGCGGCGCGCTCGAGGAGGTCGTCGAGTTGGCGCCGGTGTCGAACCATTCCGAAGACCGTGCCGCTCACCAGGGCGCGTTCTTTGCTCCCGAGATCCTTGGCGCGCGCGAAGACCGTTCGCACGGCGCGATCGGCCGGGATCCCTGATTCGATATGCGCGAATGCTTCGAGGACTCGGTCGTCCGTTCGTCCCCGGGGTCGCGCTTGCGACCCGGTCGGCTGGGCATCTTCGCGTACGATGATTTGGGCACCGTCCGGCGGACGGCGTTCATTCCGGTGGCGACCCATTACTCGATATTTTCGCGGAGCGTCAGCTCGACGACGAGGTCATCGGCGAGGCGCTCGAGACTCGCTCTCAGCGCCTCCATGTCGAGCGTCTGAGCGCTCTTGAGGTCGATGCGGGCCTTGAATAGGCGCTGACCCGCCATCGGTGCGTCCACGGTCTCGGTGCTGAGATCTTCGATGTTGAGGGCGCTGTCCACGAGCACGCGCGACACATCCCGAACGATGCCTTCGTGATCGGCCCCGACCAGCTCGACCCGCAAGCGACGGGGCGCCGTCGTTTCACCCCCCTTGGCGCCCGCGTGCGAGCGGCCTGATGAGGCGCTGGTGGCTGAGCTGGTGGCTGAGGTAGGCACCTCGCCGACGGCGTCGGCATTTCTTACATGGACGTCGAGGCCGGAAGGTCCGAGCTTTCCGAGCGCCGTCACGAGCGCGTCCGCACGCGATTCGCTGACGGAGACCTTCAAGATGCCCGCGAACGTTCCGGCGAGCCGAGTCATTCGGCTCTCTTCCCAGTTGCCCCCGAACTCTGCGACTGCGCGGGCGACCTGGTCGACGATGCCGCGACGGTCGGCCCCGACCAGCGTAATGACCAAAACCCTCGGATGCTCAGCCATGGCGCTCGAGGCTCGCACAACAGACGCCGAGTGTCACGGTCGCTGACGGTTCACGCCAACTCGTTTCGTTTTAGCGACGTCGAAACAGGCCCCGGTGCTCGAGATCGAGCACCAAATCGCGAAGGGTGGTTTGGGGATCGCGGGCTGTGAAGCGAAGCTCTTCTTTGGCCTTCGAGGCATCGCAGTTCCAGTAGTGGGCGGCGATGTCGACGCTCGCAATGTCCACGGCCGGCGTTCGGCCGGTCGCGTGACAGAGTCCATCGAGGACCTTGGCGCCCGCCAGCGCCCACCGACCCGGGAGGCGAAGGCGAGGCGGAGAGACACCACCGGCGTGCGCTACACGCTCGACGAACGAGCGGATGCTCATGTTCGCGCCATTGAGGAGGTACCTTTCGCCCGCTCTTCCGTGCGCGATCGCTTCTGCGAACGCCTCCGCACAATCGCGGACATCAACGATGGCCGCCGAGCCGGGGGTGATCGCAGGAACTCGCCCGTTGAGGATGTTGAGGACGTCGGTCGTGGAAGACAGGCGCTCGTCGCCTGGACCAAGGAGTAGGGACGGATTCAAGATGACGGCTTCGATGCTTCCGCGCGCGTTGCGCCGCAAGACCTCTTCCTCTTGCAGGCGCTTCGAGAGGTAGTAAGGCCAGCGACCAAGGAGCTCGAGCGGTGCTTCGTCGCGTTCGGTCGCATCAGGGCGTGGTGTCGAGCTCACCGCGATCGTACCCGACGTGGACGCCAAGATGAGGCGTCGAACACCTGAGCGCTCCATCGCGTTGAGCAGCTTCTGCGTCGCCTCGACGTGAATCCAGTGCATTTCGGCGGCGTCTTTGGGGTCGCGCGAAACTTTGCCGGCGAGATGCAGCACGGCGTCGATGCCGCTCAGCATCGCTTCGAGCGCTTGCGTGTCGTCGAACGTCGCCTCGACGAGCTCCGCGCCCTCGATGGGGCGGACGCGACCGTCGCGCACCATCGCGCGAACGTTGTGCCCTCGCCCGAGCACGCTCCGGACGACGGCGCGCCCCAAGAATCCCGTCCCGCCCGTCACTAAGAGCTTCATGCTTCTTCCTTCGATGACTCCGCCAGGCGGCGGACCGCGCGTTCGACCTCAGCCGCGACGAATCGATACGCGCGTGCGCGAGGCATCCCGTGTGTTTCTTTTAGCATTCGGTCGGCGGTGAGCGGCGGACCGATGCGGGCGAACAACTTCTTGCCCGCTGGCACCAACGCGCCGACGGGGAGCGCTTCATGGGTGCCGCCCAAGTACATGGGCAGGATGTCGACCCGTTCGTGGAGGCAAAGGTGCCCGATCGCGGGTTTGAACTCCGTCATGGTACCCGTTCGTGATCGTGTGCCTTCGGGGAAGATCAGAAGCGACTGACCGCGGCGCAGCGCGGCGCTCGCAAGGCGCAGAGACTTCTTGAGCGAGCCGTGCCGATCGATCGGGAGAAGGTTCGTGAAATTCTCGAAGTAGAGCCGGCGAATCGGATCGTCAAAGAAGTAGTCCTTGGCGGCGAGCGTGGCGAGGTCGCCGCCGAGGTCACCCAGTGCGCACTTCACTAGGCCCATATCGAGGTGGCTCGCGTGGTTCGTTGCCACGATCATGTTGCGATTTGCCGGGATGTTGCCACGCCCCTCAACCTTGACGTCGAGGAGCTGATCGTACGCGACGCGCTGGAGCCATCCGAGCGCTTTCTTGCCCGCCTCGGCGACCGGGTAGGGCACCCGGAAGGGCCGAGGTTCTTCCTTGTCGCCGACGATTTCGACGCGCTGTCGCTCGCCTTGGCCGTCCCGGGAGGCGAGCCGAACGACATCGGCGACGGTGGCGGCGCTGCTGAGCTCTTCGGGGGTGATCTTCGCGCGCGGAAACTCCGTCTCGAGGGTCGTCAGCAACTCGAGTTGCATCAACGAGTCGAAGCCCAGGTGGTCCACCAGCCCTGTGGACGGGGATATTTCGCTCACCTTCTTCTGCGCGATGGACGCGATGCTTCGGCGGATCGAAAGCTCACTCTGGTCGAGCCCCAAATCCATCGTCTCGGCGCTGGGTTCGCTCCGCACCTTCTTGAGAGTCGCCTCGATGCGCTGGATCTGCTCGCGCACGAAGGGACGCTTGATCTTCTTCGTCGCGGTGCGCGGGAGCTCTCCTTCCCAGAAATGCATCGTCTTGACTCGGCGCGCGAAGGTTTGCTTCGAACCGACGTTCCGGAAATGCTCACGGATGCGGGCGCGAACCTCTTCCTTCGGCAGACCGCCTTCCGCGGCGTCGGCTTCTTTGTCTTCGACGTCGTAGTTGGCGACGACCAGTGCGGCTACGCGTTCACCGTGTCCGTCCTCGGCGGGTACGCCGACCACCGAGAGCTCTTTGATGTAGATGCAGTCGCGGTAGAGTTCTTCGATTTCGTCCGGGTAGACGTTCTTCCCGTTCGAATCGATGATGACGTCTTTTTCGCGCCCGACGATGAAGAGGTGCCCATCTTCGTCGAGTCGCCCGCGATCACCGGTCTGGAGCCATCCATCGATGACGGTCTCCTTCGTCGCTTCCTCGTTGTCGAGGTAGCCCTTCATGATGGTTGGTCCGCGCGCGACGATCTCGCCGATCCCGGCGGCGTCGGCGTCTCGGATCCGAACCTCGATGCCGGGCAGAGGCCAGCCCACACTGCCGACCGGCGTCTTGTCACGCGGCCACCCCACGGTCAGCACGGGGGATGCCTCGGTGAGCCCGTAGCCTTCGTGGAGGTTGAAGCCCAGCCCTCGGAGATCTTTGAAGATCGCTGGGCGCAGCGGCGCGCCCCCACTCACCATGTAGCGAACGTTGCCGCCCAGTGCATCGTGCGCCGGGCGGAAGAGGAGCCGGCCGACGTTCAGGCCCCACTTGTCACGAAGGGCCGCGTTTGCGCGAATCAGCCAGCGAACGATGAGCTCAAGGAACCGTCCGCGCGCTGCGATTTCGTTGCTCAGCTTGCGGTGAAGGGACTCCCACACCGCCGGCACGCCCACCAGGCTCGTCACGGGCGTCTCTTCGAAGGCGCGCGTCAGAAGCTCGGGCGTACGGTCCTCGAGGTACGTGACCGAGGCACCGCTCGCGATCGGAAGCAAGAGGCCCACTGAGAACTCGAACGTGTGATGGAGCGGAAGCACCGAAAGCAGCGCGTCGGTGCGGCGCAGCTCGAACAGCGCCGACATGCGCGCTGTGAGCGCCGTGAAGTTGCGATCGGTGAGCATGACACCCTTGGGGCGTCCGGTTGTCCCCGACGTGAAGATGATCGATGCGATGTCTTCGGCGCGGCGGGAGATTTTCGTCTTCTCGGGGTCGGCAAAGTGCGCGTCGCGAAAAACTTCGTCGAAGTCGAAGAGGGCTGTGGCTGCAGCGGCTGCTGTGGCTGTGGCTGTGGCTGCAGCGGCTGCTGTGGTCGTAGCGGTGGTCGTAGCGGTGGTCGTGGCCACGGCGCTGGCGTTTGAACTCGCCTGTTCGAGGCGCTTCTTCAGCTTGGGGCTCGTGAGCGCCACCTTGACTTGGGCGGCGCGCGCGATGTTCCAAAGCTCGGTGTCGGAGAGATCGATATCGACCGGGACGACCGTTGCGCCGGCCAAGATCACGCCGAAGTAGGCGATGCCCCATTCGGGTCGGGCTTCCGATGCGAGCAGCACCCGGTCGCCGCGCTCGACGCCATGGCGGGCAAGGAACTGGGCTACGCCGTGGGCCGATCGGCGGACGTCTCGATAGGTGAAGCTGTCCGCGACGTCTTCTTCGTTGAGGACGCGGAAAGCGACGCGCCGACCATGCTCCACGGTGCGCGACTCAAAGAGCTCCGCCAGATCGCGATAGTCGCGTGGAATGGGAACGCGCTTGGGGCCTGCTTCGTCCAGCTTCGGAAGCACCCACTTCTCGAGACCCGGCATGTGGACCTCGAGCCAGTAGTGACGCCAATCGATGCCCTCCGGATCGAACGGAAGGAGCTTTCGGTCCGCCTCGTTCATGCGGGCAAAGAGCGCGCGGGTTTCGGCGGTTCGAAAGACGTACTTGTTCTCCCAAATGAAGGGCATGAACATGTCGAAGACGTCTGTGATCGCCGAGATCTGAGTCTCGAGATCCTTGGTCTTTTTCTTGAGAAGAGAGAGCGCTTCGCCAAACGGGCCGTAGCGCTCCGGATCCATCTCATTGAGGACCTCTCTCGCCTTGCCGAGGGCGGCCTTCGCGGTCGGCGCGCTCAAGAGCTCGTATTGCCTGCGATGAACCGGAAGGGGGAGTCTTCGTTCGTTGAACATCGAGCTCAGCCAGGAGACTTTCTTTGCCTCCCGATCCGCCCGAACCTTTCGTCGCCGTCGAAGGCCCACCAGGGTGACGACCCGAGCCATCGAGCACGGATTGATGTCGCCGGTGGCCGCTTGATAGACTTTCTGCGTTTCGCCCGCGAAGAGCGCGGCCGCGGCCGCGATGATCGCGGAGCTCACGTAGTCGACGGGGATGATGTCCAAGATGAGATCGTTGCTCGCCGGGAACGAGCCATGCCCGCGAAGACCCAAATACGCGAGCGGTGCGCTCGTGTTCATCCCCTCGTTCCACCCTGGGAAGGGATAGCTCGCTGAGCTTTCGACGATGGCGGGGCGCACAATGGCCCAATCCAACCCCGGCGTTGCGGCGATCGCTTGTTCGCCAAGGGCTTTGGTGAAGGTATAGATGTTTGTCCAGCCCCAGTATCGGGCGCGCTCGATCCCAATACGGATGAGTTCCTCTTGAACCCAGCGCCGGCGCTGGTGAGTGACGGCGGCTTTGACCGTGCGCTCGTGAGGTTCCCGCCCTTCCTTTTTTAGACGCTCGAAGGCTTCTTGCTTGAAACGGGCTTCGAGCGCGGCGTCGTCGGTCCGTGCTTTGACCTGTTCAGTGGCTTTCGAGAGGTCCTTGAGCTCGCGCGTCCAATCGAACTCGACGTCTTTGTAGACGTCTTGTTTAGGAAAGGATCCAAGGATCGGGGCATCTTCGCGGATGCGCCCCGAGCGTGCCCCGGCGACGAAGCACGTCGAGACGTGTACGAGACGCGGGCTTCGAAGCGAAGCGGCGAATCGGGCCACTTCGAGCGCGCCGACGGTATTCACGTCGAGCGCCTGTTCGAGGGGCGGGTTGAAGGTCACCAAGCCCGCCGAGTTGATGACGACGTCGAGGTCCTGGCGCAGCCGAGGCAAGATCTCCGCGCTGATGCCCAGATTCGGCTTCGAAATGTCGCCCTCGACGACCTCGATCTGGTTCGCGACGAACGCGTCGAAGGTATCGCCGAATAGATCGCGCAGCGGCGCCAGGACCTCGGAGGTGAGGACTTCGGTCCGAAATCGGTGGGCCCCGCTCATGCTGGGCGTCGACCGGATGAGGACGTATAGGCGCTTGATCGAGAAACGCTCGACCAACATGGAAAAGACGAGCTTCGCCAGGAAGCCGGTCGTTCCGATGAGCAGGACGTGCTTCCCAGCCAGGAGTTCGAGCGGGGACAGACGCGGGGGGTTGGGTGTCGTCATGGTGAAGCGCAGGCGTCGGCTTCAGCGGAGAAGCCCGATCGTTGCGCTGCTTACCAGACGGCCACCGCGCTGTCCGCAAGAGATCGAGTGTTTGCGACGCTCGTCCGAGGTTTCACGCGTGCGCTGCGCGGCGCGTTGACGGGGGTAGCCCTATCCCCTCGACCCATCAAGGCTTTCGCAGTTGGCGCAGCAATTCTGGGGCTGCGTCGGCGATGAACTGGGTGTTGGTCACGAGGTAGCGCTTCCAGAGCCGCTGAGGCTCTTGCGCGAGTCGATACATCCACTCCATGCCCACGCGCTGGACGAATCGCGGGGCACGCTGCTTGAGGCCGGCCAGCACGTCGAAGCTTCCCCCAACGGGCATGGCGAAGGGTGCGCCGAGATCAGTCCAGTGGATCTTCATGAATCGTTCCTGCCGCGGGACGCCCATCGCGACGAAGAGCATGGATGCCCCGCTCTCCCGCACCTGGGCTACGCGCTCGGGGGCCTGGTCTTCCGAGAAATAACCGTCGCTCGTGCCGGCGATTCGAAGGCGGGGGTGCGCCCGTTGGAAGCGTTCGGCGACCTGCGCGGCGACGCCAGGGGCTGCGCCCAAGAAGTAGACGGACATGTCTTCGTCCGCCGCGCGTTCTACGAGGCCCTCGATGAGATCGACGCCCGTGACCCGTTCCGGGAGGGGGGTCTTCAGTGCGCGAGAGAGCCAAACGATCGGCTCACCATCGGCGACGATGAGCCGCGCCCCATCGATGAAGGCTTGAAGCTCGGGATCGTCTTTCATCATCATCAAAATCGCGACATTCACGGTGCAAAGATACCCGCGATCGCCCGCCCGAATGAGGTTGATGCACGCCTCGATGACCTC
Organism: Deltaproteobacteria bacterium; assembly: GCA_016713425.1. Taxonomy (GTDB): domain Bacteria; phylum Myxococcota; class Kuafuiibacteriia; order Kuafuiibacteriales; family Kuafuiibacteriaceae; genus JADJPE01. The sequence goes on from JADJPE010000005.1 coordinate 2,832,825, forward strand.
GTCGAAGGAGAGCGGATCGAACGCGCCGTTGAGAACTTTGATTCGGGCGCTCGCGGTCGTGCCTGGGCGGCTGTTCGCGCCTGGGCTTTCGTTCGTGCTTGGACTTTCGTTTGTGCTTGGACTTTCGTTCGTGCTTGGACTTTCGTTCGTGCTTGGACTTTCGCGCATGCTGGGGTCTCCGCTCGTCATGCGAGCCACGTCAAAACCGCCGTGACGGCGTCGACGAAGAACTTGCTCGCCCAGTTTGGAAAAGACATCGGCGCGTAGCGCCCCCAGATGGGCTGTGAGCCTGGGATGGCGCCGCGGATGTCGAGGTTCGACGTACGGAGATCCTGGTGCCTCATCACATAGCGGACGGCATCGAGCGCGGCATTCTTGTAAAGCACGTCGCCGCTTGAGGCGAACAGCTGCGCCCAAACGAGCGCGAGCTGGCAGTTCCCGGTGAGGCAGCAATAGCTTGCGCGCGCATTCCCCAGCGGATCGATCTCGCCCGGGATGAAGCCGTCGCTTCGAACGTGCGCGCGAATGCGCGCGCCGACGCGCAACACCGACGCCAAGTATCGATCGTCACCGAGAAGCTTGCTCGACTCGAGGAGGCCGCGTAGCGCATACGCGATCGTGTGGGTGAAGGGCGGGTTCCACGGCTCGAAGGCGCACAACTCGTAGCCGCCTTCTCGTTCCTGCGTGAGTGCCCAGTCCAGGTTGGCGCGCGCAACGCGTTCACGCGCCTGGGCGGCCTCGGTGTTGGGTGCAATCTGGTTGAGACGGAGCAGGGCCCATGCGACGCGCGTGTTGTAGACGTGAGGCACGGCAAGGTGTGTGTTGCGTGTCCATCGGCCTTCTTCGTTCGCCACGCCGACCAGCCATCCGCCGGCACGCTCCGCGGCGGTCATGAAGATCGGATCTTGCGTTTCTTCGTAGGCGCGGACCAGTCCAAACAAGACCTGTCCGGTGTCGAACACGATCCCTTCGCCCGGGTTGTATCTCGGGTTCGCGATCGAGCCGTCTTCGTTCTGGATGGCGACACACCAGCGGGCCATCTCGAGTGCTCGGCGTCCCGCGGTGGGTTCGAGTCCGGCGTGGTGGAGATCGAAGAACGTCTCCAGAATGTAGCCTGTGGTTTCGCGGTAGGATGGGCGCCATCCTCCGCCGCGAAGCGCGTACCCGTAGCTGACGCCGCCGTCGCCGCTGACTTCATGAGCGCGGATGAGCCAATCGACGGCGGCTTTTCGGTGGACGGCCGGATCTTTGAGTTCGCTCGATCGATGCAGGAGATCTCGAACGACCAACGTGCCGAATGTCTTTGTGGCGCCTAGCAAATGCCTTCTCCTTCTTGTTCGCTCTCAGTGCGCTTCGTGGGGTGGGCTCCGGCCTTCGTCCTGGCCCTTGCTCGGGTCCTCGATCGGGCTCTCGGTCTGGCCGCTGGTCGGGCCCCCGGATTCGGTCCGCGGTGCCCCCTTGTTTGGGCTCGTTTTCGGCCTCACGATCTCGTCGGTCACGCGGAGCCCGAACATGAGATGGCTGAACTCCGAGATGTGGTTGTGGCCGTAGGGGAGATGGAGATCCGTCAAACCTCGATATCGCCCGAGGACATCGTTGCTCATAAGCAATGCGTCGGTGTTCTTGATCAAGACGTCCGCGAAATCCGGCGGGATCGAGCTGATGAACGCCTTGTCTCGGTCGCCGTAGTCCATGCTCGGGATGTCGAGGACGATGAGCAAGATCTGGTGTTCGCGGCAGACTGCGTGAAGTCGCTCGAACAAGGCCGCGGCAAGATTTCGCTTGTAGTCGCCGACTTCTTCGGTCGGGATTGCGTACTCGGTCGCGATCGCCTGCTCTGATTCTGACAGCAGCATGCTCTTCGCGGTGGACCACGCCGTGTTGAGCCCCAGAGAATAGAAGTAAGAGTTCTCGCTCAGCCATCGTAAGAGGAAGAAGCTGTTGATGACATCCAGTACCCGGACGCCGGGTTGATGGGTCGTCTTCTTGACGACCAAGGCGCCGCCTTCGATCGCGAAGAGGCCGGCCTTGACGTTGTCTTCGAAGTCGTTCGCGAAGAACCCGACGACCACCACATCGGGGGCATACTTGAGGCCCTCGTTTTCGAAGAACGCGAGCTCCTCGGCGTTGCTGAATCCCGAGACTCCGGTGTTGAGAACCTCGGCCTTCATGCCGTGCTGCGCCAAGCTGCGCTCGATGATTTCCGCGTAGGTGCGGTCCTGCCGCACTTCGAACCCTTGGGTGTGCGAATCGCCGAGCACGAGGACGCGGAGAACGCCCTTCGGCTTATCCCGCGCGTAGTCGTGGGTGTCCCGGAAGCCCTGGGCGTTGGTCGTGAACTTCCAACGCCCGTCTACGCTCTCGTGGAAGAATTCGGTGCTTGGACGGAGGCGTCGCAGCTTGAATTCCCCATATTCGGCGCCCGTATGGTACCGGGGGAACAGAGGGATCTTCGTCTTCAGCAGCAACCGCGTGAAGATCTCTCCGAGACCAAAGGAGACCGAGATCGCCGTCGACAGCAACACGATCTTGCTGAACCAGCCGGCGCGTCGACCTGGCGGCCCCGGAATGTCGGCGGTGTCTGTCGTCATCGCCGCGCTTATAGCGCAAAGCGCTGCCTGTCGATACGCAGGACGCTCTAGCGTTCTCCTGCGTAACGCATGACAACGTCCGCCCACAGGCGCACGACCTCTCGGGCTTTCCTGGGTGTGACACTGTAAGGCGTCCCCGCCAGAATCGAGGTCACGAACTCACGAATTTGGCGGTAGTGGGTCGAGGCGCGAATGCGATCCTCGGGCTTCTCGGTACGCGCTTGGACCCGCCGTCGAACGGCATCACCCCAGGCGGGGAGCGTCTTCAACATGTCACGCAGCCCGGGTGGGTCGTTCGAGATCGCGCTCGCCCCGGTGTCGGGATGCACGAAGAGACTTCCGGCTGTTCCTGCAACGATGAGGGCCGGCGGGAGCTCGAAGTTCATGCTGTAGGTGATGTGAGCTGAGGCGCTTCTGCCCTGGCTCCAAAGCTCTACCACCAGCTCGTCGGCGAGGATCGACGTCGCGTCGACGCCGGGCGGCGGGATCACTTGGCCGAGCTTGCGCACGGCAACATATTTTACCTCGAGGTCGTCGAAGAACTCGACGAGCTGATAGAGCGCGTGCGGCAGCGTCTCGCCCAGGCGCCCGCCATATGTGGAGAAGTACCAGCGGTCGGGAATGAAGGTCTGGTCACGCCGACCGGACATGAACATCACGCGACAGACCTGACCGACTGCACCTGCCTCGATGCGGTCTTTCATCTCCCGGATGCCGTGGTGGAAGAGATCGTTGTGCACGACCGTGAGCTTCCGGCCGCAGCGCTCGGCCGTCGCGACGACCGCGTCGGCGTCCGAGACGTCGTAGGTGAACGGCTTCTCGATCAACACGTGCGCGCCGGCCTCGAGCGCGGAAATCGCTACGTCCTTGTGGCTTTCGGGCGGTGTCAGCACGTGCACCAGGTCTGGTCGGGTCTCCTGGAGGAGGGTCTCGAGGCTGGTAAACGTCCTAGGAACACGATGCCGTGAAGCGAGGCTCTGGGCGCGCGCTGCGTCGCGGTCGCAGAGCGCCACGACCTCCACGTCATCCATGTCCGCGAGCGCGGGAAGATGCTCGTCACGAGCCACAGCACCACAGCCAATCAAGGCGGTTCTCAGCTTCGTCATCTTGACCTCCGGTTCCCTAGCACGGGACGTGACGCCCTCCCAGGGCTGTTTCGACCGTTGTCGACATGGACCGGACGGCCTATCATTTCGGCTAAGGTTCCGCCTTTCGACTGTGCTAAAGAGCCAAGGCCGGGGGCGTGGACGAATGAGTCGTCCTAAGAAGGTCGCGTGAGTTTCGCAGAAGCGTACATGTCGTTCGACGGCCAAAATCGAAGGCACTACCCGAGAGTTCGGGCGCCGGTGTTCTTTCAGTCGGCGCGCTTTCGTTCAAGCCGCGTCCCGGTGACCGATATTGGTCTCGGCGGACTTCGCGTTTATAGCGACGATCCGTTCAGGCTGGGGGAGCGACTCGACATCGAGCTGTTCCTTCCCGACGCAAGCAGCCTGCGATGCCTCGTGCGCGTTGTTTGGATTGTGCCGCTCGAGGGCGGTGACCCCGCAAACTACGACGTGGGTCTGCAACTCCTCACCGTTGACGGTGATGGCCTCAAGGAACTCGCGCGCGTCGTTGATTTCGACGCCTGAGGTTTGCGCTCGACGCGCGATGGGGTCATCATCGGATCGGTTTCGTGTCTCGTGTGTTTCTCATCCCCGGCTTCTTCGGTTTCGCGAGCTTCGGGGAGCTGAACTATTTTGCGCATGTGCGGGATCTGCTCGCGCGGGAATTGGCTCGACGTGGCCTTGAGGCCGAAGTCATTCCGGTTCCGACGTTGCCGACCGCTTCGGTTCCGGCCCGGGCGGCCCGGCTCTTGGCGACGGTTTCGGAGTTGAGTCGCCACGACGATCGGCCGATCCATCTGGTTGGGCACTCGAGTGGAGGCCTCGATGCCCGTCTCTTTGCCGCGCCAAACGTCACCTTGCCCACAGAGATTCCGCTAGAACCCTTGGCGTCTCGGGTGCGCTCTGTGGTGACGGTCGGTACCCCCCATCGAGGTGCGCCGGTCGCGCGCGTGTTCTCGGGGATTCTTGGCAAGTCGATGCTGGCCGTCTTTTCGTTGGCGACGATGTACATGCTTCGGTTCGGCCGGATCCCGCTCGTCGTGCTGGCAAAGCTCATCGGCATCTACGCTCGCCTCGATGACCTCGTCTTCTTGAATCAGACGGTCCTCGACCAACTCTATCAGCAGCTCCTCTCTGATTTCTCACCCGAGCGGCAGTACGAGATTGAACGTTTCTTTTCCGACGTGGGCGTCGACCAGTCGCTTCTCGACCAGTTGCTTCCCGAGAACATGGAGGTGTTCAATGCGTCGGTCGCTGACCGCCAAGGCGTCTATTATGGGTCGGTGGTCGCGCGTGGTCGTCGACCCGGGCTGACGTCGACGCTCTCGGCGGGGCTGGATCCTTACGCTCAGACGACCCATGCTCTTTACACCGGGCTTTGGACGATGTCTTCGTTGCTGCCGCCACGATTCGTCCGCGATCTTTCGACCCGCCAGATATCGATGTTGACGGCGGCGTTCGAGGAACAACCCACGAGCGCGGAGAGCGACGGCGTGGTTCCTACGCTATCCCAGCCGTACGGCGAGGTCATCGGTTGTGCTTCGGCCGATCACCTCGATCTCATCGGACATTTCGAAGATTCGGTCTCCGATCCGCCGCATTACGATTGGCTCGCCTCGGGGAGTGGTTTTCGCCGCGCGGAATTCGAACGACTCTGGTCGACGGTGGCCAATGCCCTCGTGGCTTCGTCGCCCGGCTTCACGCCGTCGCCTCAGACTGCGCCGACCTCTCAGTCTGTTTGAGGCTGGGTGCTCCTCCGCCCCATGGAGAGGTTGTCGGCAAGTGCATCAACCGTGAAGGCAAGAACTCACGGCGCAGGAAAGAGTCCGAAAGACTTCGTGCGCTATTCGGTTTCTTCCGGGAGGAGCGGTGATCGTTGCCCGGTCGAGCACACCCAGAGCTGATGCACGGCCCGTGTTGCCCCGATGTGCAGCAGGTGCCGAGCTTCCTTCGTCTCGGGATACATGTTGGCGTTGACCTCGACCAAGATGACGTAGTCGTACTCGAGACCTTTGATTTGCGGTAGGTCGACGACATCGATGCCCGGGGCGAAAGAGAACTCCTTGCCGTAGACGCGACGCAGAGATGGGACTTCGGCCTTCTTGAGCCCTTGGTAGTACATCTCGGCGATCGCGGAGTAGCGTGCAACGACGGCGACGTTTGCCTTGCGTTCTGCGAGCACGAGGGCGCGCAGCGACTCCGCAAGGAAAGCGATCGTCTCGCCCGTCGAGCCGAACGTGAACGTTTCGACGGGGGCGCCCGTCCGCGGGACGATGGGGGCCTCGGGATCGGCGAGCGGTCCCAGCACGTGCCGTGCGAAGTCCACGACCTGCTGGGTCGACCGATAGCTTATTCGGAGCTGGTCGATCTTGACGCCTGAGATGCCGACGTCCTCGAGCATCGTCTCCCAGTTTTCGAAGCCGTTGTCGAAGATCAACTTCTGCGCCGTATCGCCGGCGAGCGTCATGCTTTCGCGCTTCGTCAGCGCGCGCCGCAAGACGGCGATGTCGGTCGGCGACAGATCTTGTGCTTCGTCGACGATGACGTGCTCGTACGTGACCGAGCGCTGGCTCCCCGGGATGGGGAGGCCGCCGCACTTGAGCTGCATGAGACGCAAAAGGAGAGCATCATCGTTCTCGTCGAGCTTTCCCGCCGGAGAGTCTTCGTCGAGGGCGCGTCCGTCGATCCCAACCTCGGGTCGCGGCTCGTCGTTGCGAGCGCTCGCTGGGTCGTCGGCTTCAGCGTCGATGCCTTCCGAATCCGCTCGATCGCTTCGTCGCCGAGACTTCGAACGTCGCCCCCGTTCCCGTTCCCGGTCGCGGCCGCCGTGCCCGTGGCCGCCGAGATCGTGGTCCTCATCGTCCTCATCGCCCGCCTGATCCTCGGGCGCGGGCGGCTCCTCATCTTGGAGGGCCACCCATCGAACGAGCTCCTGGATCTCCTGCTCGCTCACGGCGCCCGGCGCGTGAGCCTCGAGTGTCTCTCGAATCAGCGAGGCATCCGACAGGAGATCCGACCAAGCGCCCATGATGTCGCTCGCCGACGTACGTGCGCGCCGGAGGACGCCCACGATGGCCGATTTCTCGGCGCCCTTGAGCATCGCGCGCTGCCCACCGGGGCCTTCGACCCACTGCAGCATGTCGCGGATCCGGGGGAGCAGTGCGCGCGATGCGAGGTCGGCCCAGCGGCGCTGAACGGCTTCTCGCGCGGCGCCCTCTACGATCGCGGCGAGCGATTCGCCGATGTCGTTGGCTTCGGCTTCCACGCCGCGTTCGAGCAACGTCAAGATCGCGGGATGCTTCTTGAGTCGGGCGACGGCCGCGGGAACGTCGCTGACATAGGTCTTCTTGACCTCGGGCATGACCTTCGTGCGCGTCCGGTGCATCCAGTCATGCAGCGTGACCACGGGCGTTCCTGCGACATCGAGGGATGGGAGGACGCGCGAAATGTACTCCGTGAGAGGCGCGCTCTTCACGACCACGGCCATCTTCCGGGGCGAGAAAGTTTCGGGGTCGCGAAAATGAAGGTACGCCGCCCGGTGGAGCGCGACGGTGGTCTTGCCGCTCCCGGCGCCGCCCTGCAAGATGACGATTCCGCTGTCGGGTCGGGTGATGGCGTCGAACTGTTCCGGATCGATGAGGGCTGTGATCTCGCGGAGGTGCTTGTCTTCGCGCAGTGATTCGTCTCCCACCACGCCGAGCTTTCCGGGATTGAAGTGGGCAGGCGGCTCGTGGGCCGAGGGCGGCCGGACGGCCGAGCCCGCGCCCCCTTTGAGGGTGGGACGCTGCGCGATCGGAATGAGCACCCATTGGCCATCGCCGCGCCGCGCCACGGCGCCGGTCGACCAGCTGATTCGCCGCAGCTCACCGTTGAGTATGCTGACGGTTCGACGGGCTTCGACGACCCCGGATACGGGCCGGTTGCCGAACTCCTCTTCGTAGTCGTCGCCTTCCTCGTAGCAGTAGTAGATGCGCGACACCGGTGCGTTGCGCCAGTCGACGATCGCGGCTCGACTGCCTGGCTTCACGAAACCTCGATTTCCGATGAGCACATCGCGCGTCTTCTTGCCGTCGTTCAGCTTGAGGTGGCCAAAGTACGGGCAGTTGACGTCGACCGGCAGAGCGCGCCCTTTCCCGTTTTGAGCGCCGATGGCCTGCATGCGGTACATCTCGGCGATGAGGGGTGCGAGGTCTTCGACGTGGGCTTCCGCGATCTGATCCCGGAGTGCGATGAGCTCCTTGTCGTACTCCCCGTGCACTCCGGCTGCGAGGCTGTCTTCCGCGAGCTCCCGCTGCACGCGCGCGAGAAGCTCGAGCTCTTCCTCGATGATCCTTGACTCCAAAGAGCCGCGTTCGACGTATTCGAGTCGATCCGAGGTGGCCGCGACCCTGGCTTCGGCAGGGCCTTGGGGCTGCGCTTGACCCTGAGCCTGAGCCTCCGATTTTGAGCTCTGTTTCTTCACCGCATGTACACTCATGTCGAACCTTGCCTCATTGCCCCGTACTTCACGAAGAGCTTCTGGACAGCGGGTCTCTCACTTGCCGGGAGCGACGCGCGCCACGTACGGTGCACCTTGAAGGGGTCGAGAACCCGTTGACCCAGCTCCAGCTGGTAGTGGAGGTGGGGCGCGGAGCTTCGGCCGGTGTTCCCCGTGTACGCGAGCTTCTGCCCGCGTGTCACCTTTTGGCCCGGTTGGAATCGCCGCTCGATCCGGTCGAGGTGCAGGAAGATGGCGCGTTGCCCGGTCTTCGAATCTTGGATCTCGAGGCAGTTGCCGTTTCGGCGGCGTGACCAATTCCGTCGGGTAACGCGACCCGAAAACGGCGCCAACACAGGTGTGCCCACTGGGGTCTTGAAGTCCACGCCGCGATGACCGCGACCGTCTGAGAGCAGCGACGTGATCTGCTCGTAACTCTCGAGCGGGCTGTTCTTCAGCCGAAGCTCGATCTCATGCCCCGCCTCGTCGTACCAGCGTGCGAAGGCCGATCCTTGGGCGGTATAGAGGACCGCTGACCGCTTCACGCCAAGCTTGCGCGATTCGAGCCAAATCGCATGCACGACAGGCTCCTCGACCCCGCGGAGCTCATAGACGAGCTCGACCGTGTCGTTGGGCCATAGGTCTCGCCCCAGATTCAACCACCAAACCAACGCACGCTTGGCCACCTGTGCCAGCCGAACGCCCTCCTCGGCACCGACGGCTTGCACGGCCGCCGACTCGAGCGTGGACGTGATGAGGAGCCGGGCGAAGCGTTCGCGAGGCGCGGCGTTCGAGTCCGCGCCTGCGCCTGCGCCTGCGCCGGAATCTCCGCCTGCGTTTGCCTGGCTACCCGGACCCACGCCCGCGCCCGGACCCACGCCCGCGCCAGGCCCTGGGCTGACGCCCGCACTTGCTTGGGCCCCTGCACTTGCTTGGGCCCCTGGGTCTAGCCCGCGACTTTGTTCCGCGTTGGTGTTGGCGTTGGCGCTGGTGTTGGCGTTGGCGTTGGCGTCTCTCGGCTCGTGGGTATTTGCCGTCCGTAGAGCCGTGCTCGGGGGCTCCTTCGTCTCACGCTTAGAGCACGCGCTGCCTCCGACGCTACCCGCGAGCGCGGCCAAGCCCACCAGGCTGACCGCGGAGGCCAGAATGATGATGGGGCGCGCCGCGCGCCGGGGCCTGGGCCGCCCGGCGAGCCCTTCCCAAGCAAGAATCCGAGCGCGTTCGCCGCGCGGTCGTGGAACAATCCGGCCCTTCATCAGATCAAGATCCGGACCCTGCCCCGAGAGTGACTTGGGCACAAGTGCTTTCGAACCGAATGCTCGACCCAGGCGACTGAGATGTATACCGGAAGTCCCGTATCATGGGTCAGGTCTCGATTCCCACTTGCTAGACCGTGCAGCCGAACCTATCTCCATCCGAGGCCCTCTCGCACCCAACGTACGATTGCCATGTCCGACGCCGACTATATCGATCACTACGGAGATGGACGCTGGTACGACGCCGAGTACGTCCACATGCGAGGCGACATCGACTACTACGTCGGCATCGCGGCCAGTAGCCCCGGGCCGCTGCTCGAACTTGCCGCGGGCACGGGGCGTCTCGCGATTCCGATGGCCCAAGCCGGGGCAGAGGTCGTCGGCGTGGATTGCGCGCCCGCCATGGTCGAAGAGGCGGAACGGAAACGTGCGGCGCTGCCGTTTGGCGATCGCGACCGTCTGACTTTCCTCGAAGGCGACATGCGTTCGTTACGCCTCCATCGCAAGTTCAGCCGAGTCGTGTTGGCCTTCAACACGCTGATGCATATGACCGAGGACGCAGATCTTGTCGCCACCCTTGCGACGGTTCGGGCCCATCTTGGCGCCGACGGTCTTTTCTGCTTCGACCTTCACACGCCTTACCCCTCGCTTCCAAAGCGAGATCCGAACGGCCGCTACGATCCGCAACAGATGTTCGATCCGCGAACGGGGGCCCGAATCGTGGTGACGGAAAACAGTGACTACGACCCCCGCACTCAGATCAACACGATGCGGTTCTTCTACCAGGAGGTCACCAAGGACGACCGACCGGTTGGGCGTGAACGCTTCACGGAACTCCGCCTCCGCGTGATCTTTCCGCGCGAACTCGACCACTACCTTGACGCAGCCGGTTTCGAGATCGTGGGTGACTTCGACGATTTCTCCGAGACGCTTCCGTTCTCGGGGCGCGGCGGACGCCGAGTCGTTCACGCGCGCGTCAAGGCGGCCGGCGCCGCCATCGCCGCCGCCGCCGCAAGGTGCGATGGTGACCGTGGCTCACAGCGCTCGATCGCCCCGTCCACGTCCGGAGGCGCGGACGCATGAAGAGCATCGTCGCTGTGATTCCCGCCCGCTTCGACGCGCGGCGCCTTCCCGGCAAACCCCTTATCGATCTAGCGGGCACGCCCATGGTCGTCCGTGTCGCCGAGCGAGCGGCGTCCGCAACGTGCATTCACCGCGTCGTCGTGGCCACCGATGACACGCGCATTCGAGACGTCGTCGAAGCGGCCGGCATCGAGGTGTGCATGACGTCTTCTGATTGCATGTCGGGGTCAGATCGCGTAGCCGCAGCGCTCGGCATGTTTGCTGAGATGCCGGACCTCGTGGTGAACGTGCAAGGTGATGAACCCCTCATCGACCCACGCGACATCGATGCGCTCGTCGTCGAAGCCCTTCGGCACCCGGAGGGGCTGACGACCTTGGTTCGCCCGATTTCCTCCACCGACTCCGACCCATCCGGGCCTTGGCTCAATCCGAACACCGTCAAAGTCGTGGCGTCGAACGAGGGGCGTGCGCTCTATTTTTCGCGCGCCCCGATTCCGTATGGCGCGACGTCTCCGCAGATGCACGTTGGGCTCTATGCCTACCCGCCCAAGGTCTTGAGTGCGTTCGTTGCGCTTCCGATGTCCGCGCTCGAGCGCACGGAGCGTCTCGAGCAGTTGCGGGCGCTCGAGGCTGGAATACCGATATATGTGACCGCCTGCGTGTCGCGGCAGGCTTCGATCAGTGTGGACACGCCTGAAGACGTGGCGTCCGTGAGGCGATGGCTCGCGGCCCAAGCCCACCGGAAGGAACAACATGACTCGTAAACGGCAAAAATTCATCTTCGTCACCGGGGGCGTCGTCTCCTCGCTCGGAAAGGGCTTGTGCAGCGCAGCGATCGGCGCGCTGCTCGAGAATCGCGGCCTCAAGATCTCGATGCTCAAGCTCGATCCTTACATCAACGTCGATCCGGGTACGATGAGCCCGTTTCAGCACGGCGAAGTGTTCGTGACCGATGATGGCGCCGAGACGGATCTCGATCTCGGGCATTACGAGCGCTTCACCAATGTGTCGCTCTCGAAGCGCAACAACTGGACGACTGGGCAGATCTACCACAAGGTCATCAAGAAAGAGCGCCGCGGAGAATACCTCGGAAAGACGGTCCAAGTCATTCCGCACATCACGGATGAAATCAAAGGCGCGATCGGCGCGGCGGCTGGCGAGGCGGACATTGCGATCGTCGAGATCGGAGGCACCGTCGGCGACATCGAGTCGCTGCCTTTCTTGGAAGCGATTCGCCAGATGCGTCGCGACATGGGGGAGGACAATACGCTCTATGTGCACATCACCCTCGTGCCGTTCCTCAAGGCGGCGGGTGAGCTGAAGACCAAACCCACGCAGCATTCGGTGGGTGAGCTCCGCCGTATCGGCATTACGCCGGACGTGCTCGTTTGTCGGAGCGACGCGCCGCTCGAGTCCGACATCAAGAAAAAGATCTCGTTGTTCTGCGATGTCAACTTGGACTGCGTGATCAGCGCCCCGGACGTCGAGTGCATCTACGAGCTTCCCATGCACCTCCACAGCGAGGGGCTCGACGACAAGATCGCCGAGCTCTTGAACATCTGGTCGCGATCACCCGGGCTCGACAGTTGGCGGCACGTCGTCGATCGGATCCAGGCGCCCGAGTACGAGGTTCGGATCGGCATCGTGGGGAAATACACGCGGCTCACGGAGAGCTACAAATCCTTGCACGAAGCGCTGATCCACGGTGGCATTCCGAACAACTGCCGCGTTGAGCTCGATTACATCGAATCGACGGAGATCGAGACCGTCGAAGAGGCGCTTCGCAGTGTCGATGGTGTTCTTGTTCCGGGCGGCTTCGGCGAGCGCGGAACGGAGGGGATGATCCGGGCCGCGAGATGGGCGCGCGAGCATGGACGTCCGTTCTTCGGCATCTGCCTTGGTCTTCAGATGGCTGTCGTCGAGTATGCGCGGAATAAATGTGGCCTCGAGCGCGCGAATTCGTCCGAGTTCGATGCCGCCGGCCCTCACGCCGTCATCCACCTGATGGAGACGCAGCGAGGTCTCACCGAAAAGGGGGCCACCATGCGTCTTGGTGCCTATCCGTGCGCCATCGCCGAAGGGTCGTTGGCGGAGAAGGTCTACCGCTCGCGCCAGATCTCGGAGCGTCACCGCCATCGATACGAGTTCAACAACGATTATCGTGCCCGCCTCGAAGCGGAAGGTCTGCGGTGCTCGGGGACGTCTCCGGACGGCAGCCTAGTGGAGATTATTGAGCTCCCTGACCATCCTTGGTTCTTGGGGTGCCAATTTCACCCTGAGTTCAAATCGAAACCCTTCCGCCCCCATCCATTGTTCGCGGCGTTCATTCGGGCCGCACTCGAGCAAGGTGGGCGACGTCCGCTCAACCGACATCGGGTTGTTCGAGCCAAGGACGAAGGGGTCCAATGAACCCAGCGAGCCCACCGAACCCAACGAGCCCACCGAACCCAGCGAGCCCAACGAGCCCACCGAACCCGGGACCGGTGTTGATTCCGAATCCCGCGGCCGATGCGCCGGCGATCGAGGTGGGCCGCGGTCGGCTGGTCCTGTTCGCCGGCCCGTGTGTGCTCGAGGATTCGGCCTTCAATCTCGAGCATGCGCGGCGTCTGAGAGCGATCGCCGACGGCCTGCGGGTGCCGCTGGTATTCAAGGCGAGCTTCGACAAGGCGAACCGCACCCGCGGCTCGAGCGCCCGCGGTCCGGGGCTCGATCAAGGCCTTGCGTGCCTGGCGGAAGTGAAGTCGGCTCATCGGCTTCCGATCATCACCGATGTCCATCATCCCGAGCAGTGTGCGCCCGTGGCGGAAGTCGCCGATGTGCTCCAGATTCCTGCCTTTCTTTGCCGCCAGACCGATCTCTTGCGGGCGGCCGGCGCGACCGGGCGGGTGGTCAATATCAAAAAGGGGCAATTCCTGGCGCCCGAGGATATGGCGTTTGCGGTCGAGAAGGTGCGCGACGCGGCGGGGGCGGGGGGCGGCGGCGTGCTGGTGACGGAGCGCGGCACATCTTTTGGCTACCGCGATCTCGTCGTCGACTTCCGAAGTCTCGGCGTGATGCGGCGCTTTGCGCCGGTCGTGTTCGACGGGACGCATTCGGTTCAGCGTCCGGGGTCCTTGTCAGGGCGGACCGGGGGCGATCGAACCGAGGTCCCGGCCCTTGTCCGTGCGGCGGTCGGGTATGGCGTCGATGCCCTGTTTCTCGAGGTCCACCCCGACCCCGAGCGCGCGCCTTCGGATGGCCCTAATTCCCTCGACTACCCTAGTCTGCTAAAGGTGCTGACGGAGGCGATGACGCTTCGAAAGGCGCTCGAGTCGCTGGAGCAAGATTCGCTGGAGAACTGATGACAACGCCCCCTGACATACGAGAAATCGACGCCAAGGCCCGTCGCGTGCGGGCCCTCATCCTGGATGTAGACGGCGTCCTCACCGACGGTCGCGTGATCTATTTGCCGGGAGGGAACGAAGGCCGAACGTTCCATGTGCGCGATGGCCTTGGGATTCAGCTCCTCATGGCGTCTGGATGCACCGTCGCGCTGCTCTCCGGTCGCGAAAGCGACGTTGTGACGCGGCGTGCGCACGAGCTCGGCATCACGGCCTTGCGTCTTGGCATCGAAGACAAGGTCGACGCATTCGAGTCTCTCCTCGACGAGTTTCAGCTCAACGACCTCCAGGTGGCCTATGTGGGCGACGACCTGCCAGATATTCCGGTTCTTCGCCGAGCGGGTCTTGGATTTGCGGTGGCCGATGCTGCACCCGAGGTTCGTTCTGCGGCTGACCTGGTCCTTCGGACAGCAGGAGGTCAGGGGGCTGTGCGTGAGGCGTGCGAGAGAATCTTGAAGGCGAAAGAAGCCTGGCGCGTGTAGAATCTTCCCGGCTGAGCGCGTGGGATTTCTTCGAAGCATTCTCCGATTCTTCGGCCTATCCGGTGAGGCACGAGTCCGTGTCCGCGCGCCGGGCATCGAGATCACGATTCTTGGTGATCCGCGACGTGTGCGTTGGGTGCTCGATGCCGTGAAGCTGGAGCTCGAACGCAACCCGCGCTACCGGAGCCTGCCCGACCGCGCCCGATTTCGGAAGGAAGGCAATCCCAGGAATGTGGTTCAGCCGACCGAGCTGGACGAGAAGGACTCCCCTTACGCTGTGCCGGGCGCCATGGTCATTCCTGTTCGGGGCCGAGTTGAAACGGAAGAAGAGCCCACGGATGCCCCTCGGGAACACACGCTCTCGAATGAGGTCGTTGAGTGGTCGTCGGAAGGTTCATTCGAAATCGCCGAAGAAGAGACGCCGGCTGACTTCGAGAACCCATTCGGGAGCGAGGAGACCGTCAACGACAGTCGGCCCGACCGCCCCTCAATTCTTCCGCGCCGCCTGACGCCAGACATCCGACCCACCGAAGAGATCGAAGCCTATACCGAAGCGCGTGTCCGCCGGGCCTCGTCGGATCCAGATCATGGCTGAAGCCATCGCAGGCTCTGGTTGGGTGGAGTCCAAGAACTTCGCCACTCGAACGGTAGGCCGTGGTTCGGGGGCTGGTGTGGCACGCAGTCGCCCGCTCCGCTGAGCGTCGAGGAACTCGCGTTGCTCCGACTTCGAGCTTGGCAAGGCTGAGGCTGGTGGGCCTAGCGCTTGGGCTCGACCGGAAAGAACGAACGGAAGAGAAGACCGAGACCCCCTCCGAGCAAGGCCAACATGGTGACCGTGCCGAGCAGCGAGGTTCGTTCGAAGCTGACTCGAAGATTGGCGATGACGCCGACGATGATGGCGCACAGTCCACCGACCGACAGGAGCCAACCAAGGATCGATCGACTGTTGTAAAAAAGAAGACCGAACCCCAGCGTGACGGGGATGAGCGTGATCCCGAATGATTGGCCGGCCGAGCCGTAGAAGTGCCAGTACCCGCTGTGCACGCTAATCCGATCCAGCAGCAAGTAGCCGCCCAGAAGCAGGAGGCCAAGCCCGACCATGAAATGCGCGAACCCTCCGGATGTCCCCCCGACATCGCGTAGACGATGATGCATGGCGCGAGGCTACCCGACCTTCGCGGTTCGCCGAAAGCCTGCCCGCCCCGTCACCTTTCCCGCCTCCGAGTGAGTAGGCGCGAATGAACTAGAGCAAACCCGCATCAAAGCACGGAATTGCGAGGGAGGTATTGGCGCGCGATTCGCGTTTCGGGGTCGCGTGCGCACGCATACAGGGCCAACAGGAAGAACAGCTCGACCGGCTTCATCGCGACGTAGATGACGTCGCATCGCCATGCGCTCGTCATCTTCCGGGAGAGCGGGTAGCCGTAGCGGTCATACGCTTGCCGCAGAAACCGATGCACTCGGGGCCATCGCTCCTCGACGAGCTGTTCGAAGGCATTGGCGATGAGAAGCTGCCGATTGACCAGGATGGGCCGACCTCTTCGCACGCCAAGGCGAAGTGGCCGAACCAGCCTTCGATGCCCCCTCGCTGCGGCGGTACAGAGATAGTGACCACAGCCCTCGTCGATCGGCGGCGGTGGGATGAGGGTCGAGAAGGTCCAGTCACTCGTGTCGGTGAAGACGCGGACGATCGCGTCTGGCGCTTGCCCAAAGAGCGTGAGGATGGCGATCGCGATCGTCAGGAAGGGCAGGGCAAACAAGATGCCCGCTTGAGGCCATCGCTGACTTGCGAGGATCAAGCGGCGCAGGCGTTCGAAGCGTACGGGCGCTGCGATGTTGTCTTGGTCCGTCGACCGCGCCTCCTCTCGGTAGCTGCGGTGAAGCCTCAGCAACAGCGTTGTCGATATGAGCAGAAAGTTCGCCGGAAACACGAGCAGCATGCCGACCGTGAACGCCTTCTCGGGGTCCAGCGCGGACATGACGAGGGCTGGCGCCAGTTGCACGAGCAAGACCAAATCCAGTGCCATGGCGACCAAGAGGCATGCGGTGGCGGCTGCCCCGACCAAAGGTGGCGCATGATGCCCATATCGGCGGAGCAGCAAGTACGCCCCGATGCCCAGGCCGAAGAACACACCGAATGAGAGGAGATGCGCCTCGGCCAGTGGGGCGTGCGGTGCGTTTACGATGCCGCAGTAGGTCGTGATGGGCTCGTCGTGTTCGGGCATCTCGAGCTGAAGCCAGTCGAGGACCGTCAAGGTCGTTCCTGCGAACACCGTGATGACGTCGGCACGAAGGCGGCTCACGAGGCGGGGAATGCGCGCGCCGAACAACGACGCGAAGTCGAGCACGTTCAGGACCGTGAGCGCGGCCGGTATCCCCGCGATCAGCAGCAGGATCAAGATGACGCCGCTCATCGAGACGACCGACCGTCCGCCGCGTTGCCCTGCATCGTGAGGCGCGCGAGCGCGAAATGGGTCTGTGTTCTTGGATCGACCCAGTGCTCCAGGATTTCGGCGTCGATCCGCTTGCTTGGGTGCATCGTCGTCTTCGCGCCTCGCTCATCGATGCTCTCGGTCGGTGTTTCGGTCGCTTTCAAGAGCGCAAATCGCGCCCGGTTCTCGGCCGTCGTCCGCGTCAGGAACTTGTTCTTCAGCGGGGGGCACGCACCAACCCCGTAGACACGCCCATCGTCATCCGAGAATGTTGGACCTCGGTGGACCCACGCGGGCCCAGTTCGCGCTCCACTTGAGTCTGGGTCTACGATCGTCCGAGTGTCCTGGGCCGGTTGGGGGACTGGGCTCGTGGAGGTTTCGACTTCGGCGCTGTTGGGCTCGATGTGGGTGCCGGCCGGCTCTGGGCGGATCATGGTCTTGGGGGCGGCATCGATCAGAGCATCGACCATGGGCACGGGCATGGGCATGGGCTTGGCGCGGTCGTCAGGCGTTTCGTCTTTGCAGCTCGGGCCCATGAAGCTGAGGAGCACAAAGAGCAGTCGCAGTGTCATCGACTGGACTATGCCATAGAGCGTCTCATGCGAATACGTTTGCGCTCTCGTCATCGAAAACGCGCGGTGCCGGGTCGTTGACGGAGGGTGTCGATCTTCTCGCGTGTTGGCGCGCACAGTCGAATTTCAGACGATTCGAGGATGCCCATTCGACGCCGATGGAGCTACCGCTGGGAAACGTGGGGCCTGATTTCGCTCGTGGCGCCGCGCGTGCGTCGTCGCGTGCATCGTCGCCTACATCTTCGCGTTCGTCGTCACCTGCCTCGTCGCGTACGCTCTTTGGCTTGCTTGCCTTGGTCTTTCTGCTGTCGAGCGGGTGTGTCGCTCAGCGGATCGTTCCGCCCACTTTGAAAGCCAGCGCGCCCGCGCGCCCCGCTGACATGACCCATTTCGAGATTGAGCTCTGTGCGTTCTCGGTCGACGGTCAAAGCTCTGCGGATGTTTCTTGGTCGGTCCGAGAACTGGGGCGAAGTTTCCGCGCGTATCTCGAGCAGAGTGCGAACTTCGCTGCGGTTCGAGACTGCTCGACCGAAGTTCAAACGTCGACCACGGCTGCGCCTTCGGGCACCGAGGTCGTTCAGCTGATCCCGTCGGTGCATCTCGAAGCCGACACCCATAGAACCTATTTCTTGGAGGCCTTATCTCTATATCCTTTCATCGGGATGTTCCCGTTCCTCCCGGAGTGGGGACGAGCGACGGTGAAGCTTCGTATCTCTCTGTTGAACGGCGCGCGCTCGCGTCGATCGAATCGACGCGGGGTCGGTGCCTCAGGTGCCGTGGGCGGTTCGTACGTCGACGACGCCAGAGCCTTCAGTTCTGTTCTTGCCCGAGACTGGGTGGCGCGTCGTGGCTGATCCGCTGGAGCCGGAGGCGCATGACTCTCTACTTTCCGAGTCTCTTCGTGCGCTCGGCGGCTTCGAAGTGGGCCGGATCCGGGGTTTGGCGACCGTTCGTTCCAGCGCATCGACGGAGGCGGGGCGAGCGGTCGTGGCGGCTGGAGAGGCGACGACGTCGGGCTATCGGTTGGCGCTGTATCGTCCGCCATCGCGTACCGGATTCTACTTCCCACCCCGGATTGGCTTCTTCTCCCAGGACATCGTGATCTCCGGCTTCCGCGAGGATCTCGGCGTTCTCAACGCGAATGCCGGGCAAGGCGACATTCCGGCGCGCGTGACCGATCCGAACCATGACGGCGTGGAGGTCGATATCAACGAGCCCATCGCTTACGCGCTTAGGCTCCGATCCGGGTACGTGGGTCAGGGGGTCGGGCTCAATCTCGTGCTCGGCACGGATGATGTCCGCATCTTCTCCACGCTGGAGACCAGCGTTAATCTGGCCGAGCTTCGGTATACGGACGTGCGGATATACCAGTCGCGTGTGCACGGATATCGTCTGGACGGCCTCCTCTCTGGGAGCGCGAGTGCCGAGGTTGGGCTCGCGATTCTTCCGGCCCATCTCGCCATTCGGTCGTCGTTTGCGTTCGAATGGTTTCGCAAGTTCCCATTTCCGAAACCCGTTGAGTTTCAGGCCGCATCGACGTTCAACGCCCAAAAGCAGATCTATGAACGCCAGCGCGTATTCGTGGATGCGGTCTCCGTGCTCGCGGTGCGCTGGCAGATCTCCGGAGTGATTCTTTTTTGAGTTCTGCAACCAGAATTCGGCTGCGAGTGTCCACGCCCGCTGCACGCGTTTCGGGTGTCCGGCTGTCCTCCGATGCCGGACTCGTATCCCATATCGTACCAAACGCGGAGGCTTGGCTGGCGACTGTCGTGCATGCGTGCCGTTGTGCATCGGCGCTCATGGCTTGTTTGTTCCTCTTCGGGATGTTCGGCGCGTGTCAGGGCGCTCCCGAGGTGCGCGGCGAGCCGGCGTTCCTCGCGATCGAGAATCAGAGCCAGTACGAACTCATCGAGCTACGCGTTCACTCTGGGATTCGGTATCTCGAAACCGAGAACCTCCTCGCCTCTCCATTGCGGCCGGGTGATGTTCGGCCGCTGTACGGGTCGGGCGAATTCTACGTCACGGTATACCGCGAGCGCTATCGGCTCGGCCCAGTCTACGCGTTTACGACCGCATACCCCATTCATCTCCTGGATGACACGGGCTACCGGCTCGCCGTCTTCGATGAGTCGTTCCGGCTCGACGAGATCCCGTGGCGGGCACCGAATTCGTGGCGGCTACGGCCTGAACCCATTCGAATCCTGGCTCAGTTCGTCGCGACCGAAGAGTTCGCTTCGTCCGACGCCGACGCTGTGCTCAATCCGGCGAGGTGATCGAAGATGCTCGGCGTGGATGAAGAGTCTGAATCCGTTGGCGACGACTCTTGACGCGGTGCCGCACCGGTCTGGTGGGCGAGGGTCTCGACCAACGCCTTGGCCTTCGCTCGAGCCTCTCCTTCGTTCATCCTGCCCGTCGAAACCAGCGAGCGCATTCCGGCGGCGGCCGTCTCTGCTTCGGAGACGAATCTCCCGAATGGCTCAGGGTCCAGTTGATCGACGAGTCGGTGCACCACTTCTCTGGCCCTCGACTTCGCCCCGCCGAAGCCGCCATCGTCCATGTCATGCCAGAGCAAGCGAAAGAGCTTACGGACGTCGGCGGCGAAATCTCGGACACAGTTTCCATCTCGGGGAAGCTTTGCGATCAGCTTCAGAGCAAGAGGGACCGCCTCCTTCGCCTGCAGCTCCAATTCACCGTGGTGTCGCTGACCAGCCAAGGTTCGAATGAGGCGCTCTATGCGTCTCAGCTGGGGTGCGATGTTCTCGGATGCATGTTTGGGGTCCTTCATCAGCTCGTCTGCGAAAGCCTTGGCCTTCGCCGAGTCATATCCAAGGCCACCCTCGGTCGTCGGACGAGAAGCGAAGGCGATGGCTTTCGCCTCGTTGGTTTCAGAAGACGCCCTGATGTCCTCAAGTTTCTCAAGGATCGGCAAGGCGTGCGACGCCCAAGGCTGCGTCGCGACCGCGCCGGGTGACCGAAATTTCGGGCGTTCCGAACCCGTGTGGCTCCCGGATCTGGAAAGCGCATCGATCAGCAAGGCCAGGTCGTCCTCGCTCATTTCCGGGTGAGCAACAATGACCTCTTCTGCGAAGGCGGCCGCCTCGGGCTGCGTCAGGCCGAGACCTCCTCGGTCGAGGGGGCGGTGGGCGGTGATGTAGAGTTGTCCGATCGGGTCCGAGAGCCGAAGTCTTGTTCGTGCGCGCTCGAAAGCGTCGTCGTCGCGCGCCGCCTTGCGTGCGTAGTCGAGCGCCGCTCGATGCGGAAGCGCTTTGCCTCCGCGACGAAGAGGTTTCACGGCGAGTTCGAAGGCGAGCACGAAACGATCGGCGTATTGGGCCGCATGCGGGCCCGTAAGCTCGCGGGTCGCGAATTTCCAGGCTTCCCTTCTTGTCATGCCGAGCCCCACTCGGCGCCTCGTTCCGGGGCGTTGCGCGAAGGTGCACAAGATCTTGACCGCCGACAGATAGTCATCGGCTTCCTTCTGGGATGAGACCTGTCGACGGACGACGTTGGATGCAAACGCAATGGCGTCTTGCTCGTGCCTTTTCCAGGGCAGAAAGGCTGGGCCGAGCTCGTCCATGGCGAGATGGAACGCGGCGGACAACGCTCGAGCCAAATCCGCCGGGTTCGCGTGTGCCAGGTTGGTTGTTGGCAGTTCGGTGACCATACGGCCGAGTTGGCCCCGATGAGCCCAACCGCCAAGCGCAAGTCCACCTTCGCTTTTGGGTTTGCGTGCCGTCGTGAGCAGATGCGTAACTGCGCCTTCACGCACCTCGGCGACGCTGGCTTCGTCTAAAGCCATTCGGATCGCAAGCTCAGTTGCGTCGACGGGGCGGAGATTCAAGTCGTTGCGGTCGCGAGCGCGTGCGTAGGTCCTCTCGAGTCTCTCGAGTCGGTCGAGTGGGGACGCCGAATCACCACGGATGATCGCCTTCCCTACGGATGTGCATGCATCGAGATATTCCTGTGCGAGAACCTCTTGAAGGCGTCGCGCACCGCGGGGCCCTAGAATTCGGTTCGCGCCTTCGAGCAATGATGGTCGAGGCGCGTCGGCGGTGTGCGGGCGAGATGGGCGGAAGGCGCCGCCGCCAACCGGCCGGCTACCCATGGCTGCACGAAATCTAGGGAGCCCGAACATGGTGGTCTTATCGGTCGCCCCGAGCCGAGGATGCGCCGAAAGTCCCGATCATTTCGGGCAGGTCTCGCGGGACGAAGTGTCACAGGAACGATTCTCTCGGAAGGACTCCGCGCGTCGTTGGATGCAACGACTTGGGTTCTTGCATGCGCCGAGCGTCTAATCTGGACCTGTGCGGTCCCACGGGTGCTCTCACGCTGGGGGGCGCTCGCTGGCGAACCTCCTGGTCTTCGGCTGCGCGCTGCGTTTGGCTTCGGTGGCCTGATGTTGCGCGCGCACCTTGTCCATGTCGAGCGCGCGGACTTGCGCTGCAAGTTCATCGAGGGCTTCTCTGGGCACCATTCCGGGTTGCACACCGAGAAGGATGCCGTCGCGAAGGATCATGAGGGTCGGGATGCTCTGAATACCGAAGGCCGCCGAGAGGTGAGGTTCGGCTTCCGTGTCGATCTTGCCGAAGACGATGTCGGGATGACGGGCGGCCGCCGCCTCAAAGATCGGCGCGAAGGCTCGGCATGGGCCGCACCACGAGGCCCAGAAGTCGAGGAATACGATTCCGCTCTTTACGGTCTCTTCGAAGTTGCGCTCGGTGACAGTCCGCGTGTTTGTCGTCTTCATGCCCGTGGGAGCTCGGTGCGCGCCGAAAGGATTCGCCGAGCCGAGCGGCTCGTCCACCGGTGGCCGTGGATGGCTGTTCTGGGGTTTCCTCGTATTAGCGACGCGACTGGGTGCGATAGGCTTCGACGTCCAACCAGAAGATCGCGCCGAAACCGCCGATGTAGCGGAGGTGTGCGGGCACGATCCGATAGAGCTTGAAATCATGCGTCTGGCCGTAGGCGGGCGCGCTCGGGACGCGTGCTTGGTAGAGCGGCCAGAGCTGCGCGGCTTCAGGTTGTATGGCCTCCGCGACGGTTCCCATGACCGAGAGGCGCGCGTGAGCCTGAACGTCGGCGTCTCGTGACGGGTCCTCGTAGACGAGCAGGCACGCTCTCGGATCGGCCCGGAAGTTTCGGGTGTGCTGGGCGATGCTTGCCGTGTAGATCAAGATGTCGCCGTCCACCGTGAGCGCGTAGGGTACGACCGACCCAAAGGGCCACCCATCGTGCTTGTGGGAGATGGTCGAAAGCACGCCATGTCGGGCTGCTCGGAGAAGGTGGACGGCTTGGGTGACCGCCTCGTCGCGGTCGATCCGTTGCGCGGACTCGGCTTCTTCGGGTGTGGAATCCATCGCCACGGACGGTTCTGAGGGGAGCTCGTTCATCGGTGTCTTCGGAGGACATGATGAGCCACTTGGCGCAAAATGACGAGCTGCGGGGCGCATGGTCGGGCACAAGTCGAGCTCTCGCCGAGCACTCGCCGGATAAGAGAAGATAGAGGTTAGAAGGTAGAAGGTAGAGGCTAGAAGATAGAGGTTAGCCTAGGTCGATCGAGACCGGCGGAAATCTCGTTGGACTGGGGTTCGGACGCAGCTAGGCTCCCGCCATCATGTCACTCACCCAAAGCCCGGCTTATCGTGCGCTCGCTGCCCATCGGGACCGCATGGCGTCCGTCCATCTGCGCGACCTTTTTGCGAAGGATCCCAAGCGGTTCGAGTCGTTTTCCCTCGAAGTCGGGGAGATCTTCGCCGACCTCTCCAAGAACCGTGTCGACGCTGAGACGATGAGGCTGCTCGTCGACTTCGCTCGCCAGCAGAACATCGAGGCGGCGGTGGCTGAGATGTTCTCCGGTCAGCGCATCAATCGCACCGAGAACCGCCCCGTACTGCACGTCGCGCTTCGCAATCGTTCGAACCGGCCCATCGAGGTCGATGGCCAAGACGTGATGCCACTCGTGAACGCGGTCTTGACCAAGATGCGTTCGTTCACGGCGCGCCTGCGTTCGGGGCAGTTTGTCGGGCACACGGGACGCGCGATCACGGATGTCGTGAACATCGGCATCGGCGGGAGTGACCTTGGGCCCGTCATGGTGACCGAGGCGCTCAAGCCGTACTGGAAGGGGCGCGCGGCGGGTGAAGCCCCGCTCCGCCCTCACTTCGTGTCGAACGTTGATGGCACCCATATCGTCGAGGTTCTTCGCGAGCTGGATCCAGAAACCACGCTCTTTATCGTTGCTTCGAAGACCTTCACGACGCAGGAGACGCTCGCCAACGCCAAGACAGCGCGTACTTGGCTGCTCGAAAAGTTGGGCGCTTCGGAGGCCGCGATTCCGCATCACTTCGTGGCGGTCTCCACCGCCGCCAAGGAGGTCGCGAGCTTTGGGATCGACACCGACAACATGTTCGAGTTCTGGGATTGGGTTGGGGGGCGCTACTCGCTATGGAGTGCGATTGGTCTTTCGATCGCTTGTACGATCGGCATGGATCATTTCGAAGCGCTCCTCGGTGGCGCACACACGATGGATGAGCACTTCCGCACTGCGCCGCTCGAGCGGAACCTCCCCGTGCTCTTGGGCCTGCTCGGCGTTTGGTACTCGAACTTCTTGGGTGCCGAGAGCCACGCGATCTTGCCCTACGACCAGTACCTTCATCGGCTGGCTGCGTATCTTCAGCAGGCCGACATGGAGTCGAACGGCAAGCGCGTCGACCGTGACGGGCACGCGATCGAAGACTACACGACGGGACCGGTTCTTTGGGGTGAGCCGGGCACGAATGGGCAACACGCGTTCTATCAGCTCATCCACCAAGGGACGCGGCTGGTTCCGTGCGACTTCATCGCGCCCGTTGAGTCTCACAACCCAGTCGGGCAACACCACGAGATGTTGCTCGCCAACTACTTTGCCCAAACCGAGGCGTTGATGAAGGGCAAGACCTTGGAAGAAGCTCGTCGCGAGCTCGAGGCGTCCGGCAAATCACCAGAAGTCGTTGCGCAGCTGGCGCCTCACAAGGTCTTTCCGGGAAATCGTCCGACGACGTCGATTCTGGTTCCGAAGGTCACGCCGAGCGTTCTCGGACAGCTCATCGCGATGTATGAGCACAAGATCTTCGTGCAAGGCATTCTGTGGAACATCCACAGCTTTGATCAGTGGGGCGTGGAGCTTGGTAAGCAGCTTGCGCAGAAAATTCTTCCTGAGCTCGCGTCGCTTGACGAGGTCACGACCCACGATGCTTCGACGAATGGTCTCATCCAGCGGTACAAGGGGCTTCGCGGTTCTTGTCGGTCGTCGGAGGTCGTCGGAGGATCGAGCGCCCGGACGACTGGTTGAACACCACGTCGATGGGCGACGCCGCAGCGTTTCGGGGCACGGATCTCTCGTCTTGACTTCCCCTGCGACGCGGCGCGACCATCAGCCCCGGTCTATGCACTCTCCGGCCGCCTCATCGTGGATGCGAGGAATGCCGCTCGGCGCCGTTCGTGTCGGGGTGGTTGTGCTTCTGGTTCTTGCGGGCGTTGCGGAGGGGGCAGCGGTCGCGCACGCGCTGACCACCCGCCATCGTCTGTGCCTCGAACATGGACAGGCTGTGCACATCGAACGTGCGCAGTCTGAACGTGCGCAGTCTGAACGTGCGCAGTCTGAACGCGCGCAATCTGAACGCGCGCCGAATGTCGCCGGCGACCCGAGTGTGCAGGCCGCGGACGATTCCTCTTCGTCGCCGGACGACACCCATCATCACTGCACGCTGCTCGCCACATCGGGCCACCCTGCGCTCGACACGAAGGCTGAGACACCGTCGCCCAGCTTGCTCGCGGTCGGGGTGAGCGCGATTCATCTTGCTTCCACGCCTGCCGTGGGCCGGGCAGTGTTTCGCTTGGCCCCGAAGAACTCTCCGCCTCGGTCGCGCCTCGCTTAAACGGTTCTGATTCTGACGTGCTTGTCCGCCTTTCGGCGGGAATCTGCGCGCTCAGCATCTCTCATCCCGCAAGATGCCGGGGCCGCTGTGGCGCCTGGATGGTCGCAATGCGGCCGGAGAATGAACGAACATGGGTCTGACTTCCGTCACGCGACTGATCGCGTTTCTTTCAGTGTGCGCTCTGACCTCAGCGCCGGCGTCGGTCTTGGGTTCTGTGTTTGCTTCCACCTCGACGTCCACCTCGAGCGCAGGCGAGGTCTCCGACGTCGATCGCGCGCTCATTGAATCAGCCTTTGGTGCATCGGGCGATGGTGATGCGGCGGGGCAAAGCGTCGGGTCTTCCTCCTCGTCGTTCGCCTCCTTTTCGGGCGCGATCCAGAGCATGAATCCCGAGATCTCGCTCATTCTTGATGCGGCAGCTGCGTACTTCGACGGTGAACCCATGCAGCTTGGCGGGCATGACCCCAACAAGACGGGATTTTCGCTTCAACAGCTTGAGCTCCATATGGCCGGCAGTGTCGATCCCTTCTTTCGGCTCGACGCGAACATCGTGTTTGCGCTGTTCGGGGTGGAGGTCGAGGAAGTCTACGCCACGACTTTGGCGCTGCCCTATGGACTTCAGGCGCGAGGCGGTCAGTTCCTGACGCGATTCGGTCGAATCAATGCGACGCATCCGCATGCCTGGAGCTTCGTCGATCAGCCGCTCGTCATCGGGAAGTTCTTCGGATCCGAAGGCAATCGCGGCCTTGGCGCTGAGCTTTCATGGCTGTCTCCGCTCCCGTGGTATTTCGAGGTCTCGCTCTCGGCGAACAACGCCGACGGCGAGTGTTGTGCGCGGAGTTTCTTGGGGGCGGACGACTTTGAGGTTCGCGGTCCTCTCGATCTCCTCTACACGACGACGATCAAGCAGTTCTTTCCTTTCAATGACAGTTGGTCATTGTCTCTCGGGCTTTCCGGGCAGTTTGGTCCCAACGCTTCGGGATATCACAATCGGACGGCCATCTTTGGCACTGACGTTTATCTGCGCTACCGTCCGGTCGACTCGGCGGAGCGTAGCGCGCTGTCGCTGCAGGCCGAAGGACTTTACCGTCGTCGTCAGATCCCGGACGGCCTCCTCGACGACTTCGGGATTTACGCGCAGCTCGTCTGGAACATCACGCCCGAGTGGGAAGTAGGCGGTCGCTTCGAGCACGTGAGCGGAGTGAGCGACGACCCCCTCGATCCCGACTGGACGCGGCCTCGTCGGCGAACGTCGCTCGAGGCGACCTTCTATCCATCTCATTTTTCTCGGCTTCGTCTCCAGGGCAGCTACGACGAGCCCTTGTTTGCATCCCAACCTGTCTACGTCGCGATGTTCTCGCTCGAGGTCATGATCGGGGCACACGGTGCGCACTCGTTCTGACGACCATGCCGGCTTTCTTCGGTTGGCCTCGTTTGGCTTCGCTCGGCTTGGCTTCGATCGGCTTGGCTTCGATCGGCTTGGCCTGGCCGGGCTTGGGTTGGTGTGGGCTTGGTTTCATGTGCCTTCTGGCCGATTTGTTTTGGTTCCTGTTGCCTTGTTTTACGGGCTCCTGCTCGCGGAGGATTCAATCATGCTCGACTCGTCATCATCCCCTTCGAGGACCGCTCGCCCGAGGGAGGGCGCTTCGAACTGGCTACGTGCGTCGAACGGTCTGGGCGCGGTCGCGATTGCGTGCCTGCTCCTCGTCCATCCGACCCCGGCGTCGGCCAAGGTTCAGGTGGTGGCCACGTTGCCGGATCTCGCTGCGCTTGCGGAGGCGGTTGGAGGGGATCTGGTGGAAGTCACCGCGCTCGCCAAGCCAAATCAGGACCCTCATTATGTCGATGGACGTCCGAGTTTCCTGATTCCGTTGAGCCGTGCCGATCTCCTCCTCGTCAACGGGCTCGATCTCGAGGTTGGTTGGCTGCCGCCTCTTCTGACCAACGCGCGCAACGCCAAGATCATGCCGGGCGCATCGGGCTATCTGGATGGCTCGCTCGTGATTCATCGCCTCGAGGTGCCGAACAGCCGAATCGATCGCGCGATGGGCGACATTCATCCCGGCGGCAATCCGCACTATCTGTACGACCCTCGGGCTGGACTCTTGGTCGCCGAGGCGATCGCCGAGCGACTGAGCACGATCGACCGAGATCACGAAGCGCTCTATCGGACGCAGCTCGCCGCGTTCTCGAAGGCGTTGACCGAGGTCTCTGACGCGGCGATGCGAAAGTTCGCTGAGCTTCCCGAGGCGAAACGTCAACTCGTCGTCTATCATCAATCCCTGGTCTATCTGTTCGACTGGCTCGGTCTCAAAGAGATCGCGGCCCTCGAGCCTAAGCCCGGGATCGCGCCGAATCCGAGCCATGTTGCGGATGTCTTGGCCACGATGCGCAAGGCGGGCGCGCGCGTCATCATCCAAGAGGAATTCTATCCAAGGCGTCTCTCCGACACCTTGGCGAAGATGACACACGGCGAGATCGTGAACCTGCGAGGCGGAGCGCGCTTCGAGGAGGGCGAGACCTATGTTCAGCGAATCGAGCGAAGCAGCGAGGCTCTCTATCATGCGTTGTCTCAATAGAAACTCAAGCTTGCGAGCCTCCCGCGCTACGAATCTGGCGGGCGCCACGAACCTGGCGGGCGCCACGAACCCGGCGCGCGCCACGAACCCGGCGCGCGCCACGCACAAGGCCGGCGGGGCGCGTGTTGCGCTCATGCTGGGACTCGGGATGCTCGGCGCTCTCGTTGGGTGCGCGGTGGAGGACGGCCATCCGTGGGCGGAGGTCAGACTGTCGGCCTCCGCAGAATTCTCTCCTCCTCCCGCCCGAGTTGCGGCGGATGGCCGGCTTCTCACATCCTCCGACTTTGCGCTCGAGATCGAGCGTCTCGAGATCTCGTTCGTGGCGGCAACGATCGAGCTTGAAGGGGGCACCGAGCCCGCGCTGTCCTTCGATCCCGCGAACCCGCCCGAGCCCTACCGTTTGTGCCACAACGGGCACTGTCACGATGATTCGGGTGGGCTCGTCTCTTACGAAGACATCGCCGCCGAGCTCGGATCGGGAGGCGGCGGTGCGCAGTCGGTCTTGACAGCACAGATCGCGCCCGATCCGTTGTCGCTCGGCGTCGTGCCGAGTCCGCTCGTGTTCTTGGCGTGTGGAGAAGCCGGATGTGCAGTGGGTCGGGGTCGTCTGTCTCGGCTTGGACTTGAAGCGGACGCGATCGCGGTGGCCGGGCGCGCATACGACTTGCGCGTTCCCGCGCGACTTCCAGTCGACGGCGTGCCTTTCGTCGGTGAATGGGCGGGGGGCATTGGAGCGCCGCTGGCGCGTGCGCTCGATCTCCCGACCGGCAATCAACATGAACCCGACATCCGTCTTTCGGTTCGATTCGGCTTTCCGCCCGAATTCTTCGATGGTGTCGATCTTTCCGATGCGTCGATGCGCGACGGCGCCGACGCCGACGCGGCGATCGATCTCGCACGGTCGACCGAAGTGACTCAGAGAGTGAAGGCCACGTTCGAATCGAAGAGCAGCCTCGATCTGGCTGCGACTCGGCGTGAGTGGTGACGAATACGCCCCGGCGTCGCGTGCTGTGTTCGGTGGTGCAGCGGTGCTGCGGGCCGTTGAGTACAAATGGAGAACGAACAATGACGTTGAAGCGATGGCTTTGGACAGGGGGAGGACCCAGGTGAATCAGAGATCTTCAACCCCGGTTTTTGGAACAGAAGGCGAACGTGAAGCAAGGCCTACGGCGAGGCGGAGTCTCACTCGGTCTTGGCTCGTCGCGGCGTGCTTGAGCTTTGGCGCATCGCTTGCGCTGGCGGCGTGCGGAGACGGCGACGACGGCGTGCCAGGCACCTCATCCGATGAAGAGCTCCTATCTGAGTTCTGTGAACATCTGATCGAAGGGCCGACGGAAACGGTGGTGTCGTCGACGACGGCGGCGTCTGCGCCCAACGTGACGTATCATCATACCCGCCTCGAGGTGTTGTTGGGGGACGAACCTCGGTTCGTGCGCTATGAAGTCGATGAGCCGGGCGACCTCGCTTTCGCGTATGGCAGCGATGAAGCGGTTCTCTATCGACAGGGGGACATGAACGTGACGCCCGATAACGTGAAGACGGGCCCATTTCCGTGTTCTGACTTGAGGCGGGTTGATGTTGTGCCCCTGGCGGTGGGAACGGTCGTGCTCGAGATCGCGCCCTCATCGAATGCGACGACCTATCTTGTCGTCGAAGAACTGGGAGAAGAGTCCGTCGCGCACTGACGGCCAACCGGCAACCGTTCAGCCCCCTGGGGGCCCCTGAACGGTTGCGTTAACCGCGCGTCTCTTGATGAAACTGGGCTCTTAGGGCGTTGAACCTTCGAACAACGCTTGCGCGGGGCCTTTTCGATTCGGGGAGAAGGCGAATGATTGAGCTGGTGACCAAGGGGCTGACGCTGTAGATCCCGTTTATGCCCCACACATGGGACCCCACCTCACCTTCGCCGATCGAGGCACTTCGGCGGCTGCGCGAAGGCAACTTGCGTTTCCGCGAGGGGAGCACCTCGATTTCATCCGGGTCGGCGCCCGAGACGGCTGAGGGCGTAGCAGCGTCCGCCGCGCGTCCAACCTTGCTCGCGATGTCCTGGGATCCGAAGCATGCGTCGTCACCGCAAAGTCCCTTCGCCATCATTCTCGGATGTTCCGACTCGAGGACGCCCGTCGAGATCCTCTTCGATCAGGGCTTTGGCGAGCTCTTCGTCGTCCGCATCGCAGGCAACATCGTGGCGCCCTCAGTGGTGGGTTCGATTGAGTTCGCAGCCTCCCAGTATGGCACCCGCCTCGTGGTCGTCATGGGCCACACCCGCTGCGGTGCGGTGACGGCGACGGTGGATGCGATTCAAACGGGGATGGGGCCCGCATCCAAGAACATCCAGTCGATTACGGATCGCATTACCCCCCACGTCGAGGACCTCGTTCGGCACGAAATGTCGCATCGCCCCGAAGATCGGGCGAGTTTGATGCGGGAGGCGGTGCGCGCAAACGTTCGGGCCTCTGCCGATCATCTTCGTCATGGCAGCCGAATCATCGAGGAACTCGTGCTCGCGAAGCGTCTCGTGGTCGTTGGGGCTGAGTACGAGCTCGAAACGGGCGTCGTCGACTTCTTCGACGGCGAGCCGATCTCTGAGACTTGATCTAGGCCTCAAACAAGCGCGTCCCGCGTGCTCCTCCGACGAAGATGCGCGACGGTCGTAAGCAAGACCCGGTCCCATTTTCTCGCTCGTTTGAGGTCTAGGTTGCCGATAGCCCGTTGCCCTCATTGCCCTCGCGCGGGCAGGATGGCTCCGGGCATGTCTCGGTGCAGGGCCTGACACACTGCTGGCCGCACAGGATGCACGTGGACGGGCGCGGGACGTCCTTGGCGGCGGCCGTGCCCGAGATGATGAAGAGGACCCGCTGGGCGCCGATCCGGTGCAGCGCGACCGGCATCTGGTAAGGACGGCCGTCCGCGTCCTCGTAGCGGAGCTGATAGTGGACGGGGGCGTTGGTCCGAACGGTTTCGCGACAGCGCTCGATGAGGAGCGAGTTGGCGACTCCGGGCGCAACCTCGAACAAATGGCGGTTCAGGAAGGGGCCAAGATCTCTTCCCAGGAGGATTGAGGCCTCCGGGTTGAAGTCGACGATCTTGAGGTTGGGCTCCAGCCTGTCGTTTTCGTGCTCGAGGTCGACGATCATTCGACCGAATCCGTATTCATCGAGCACTTCCTCGAATCTGTCGCCTCGGCGCTCGGCCCAGTGCTGCCGGTCGATGTCGAGCGCGGTGAGCACGACCCCATCGACTTCGCCATCGGTCCCTCGATAGGGCAGTAGCCGCAGAAGATACCAAGTGCCGTCTTTGGCTGGCACCTCCGACTCCTCCGTCTCCTCAGTGGACATCACCCGCTCGAGCGCGGGGATGAGGTCGGGCTTGATGAGGAGGCTGGAGACGTCATCGAACGGCCTGCCGACATCCTGCGGCAGGAGTCGGAACGGCATATTCTCGATCGACGTGAACTTTCGGATCCGGAGCTGGCGATCCAAGAAGACCGTGCCGATGCGCGTGCTGTTCAGCAGGTTGTTCATGTCGGCCGTCAGCATCGTGAGTTCTTGGATCTTCTGTTGGTACTCCGCGTTCACGGTGTACAGCTCTTCATTCACCGATTGAAGCTCTTCGTTCGTGCTCTGTAGCTCCTCGTTCGAGGCCACCAGTTCTTCGTTCGTGGCTTGTAGCTCCTCGTTCCCCGTGTCGGCTTCCTCCAAGGCTGCCTGGAGTCGCTCGCGTGTTATCTTGAGCTCGTGCTCCAGCGCCTCGATTCGATCAAACGAGATCTCGCTCGGCGCCGGAGCAACAGGAATCGGAGCGCTGAGTTCTGGCGCGGGTCGAAGGCCTTCGAGCGTGATGAGGAAGAAAGAGGTCTTCGAGGACGGATGGGCCAGCGGCTGTACCCGCACGTCGATCGACATCTTTCGGCCGTCGACGACGTAAGGAACGGCGCCGTAGCTCGCGGCTTCGCCGCTCTGCTCGGCGCGGAAGAGCGCAGCACCAAGGGCTGTGCGAAGCTCCGGACTCAACATCTCGAGGACGTCGGTCGTCGTGCGTCCGCGCAGCTTCAGATAAGCGCCCGAGTCGCCGAAGATGTGGAGAAGCTGCCGGTTCCGGTCGATCAGAAAGCCTGATGGTGCAAAGCGTTCAAGGAGCGCATCGTACGCGAGGAGGAGCCAGCTCTCGGCGTGACCTTCCCTCGAACGGCGGTGTGCGGGCATCACGGGCTGGAATCCTGCGTGTGGGCTTGGCGACCGACGTGGATACGGCAACACGACGTCGCGCGTCTTGCGGAAGAGCTTCCACGGTGAATCGATGGTCTCGAACTCGCTCTCTAGGTGGCCGAGGCTCTCGCTTGGACCGAGCCAGAGAAAGCCTTGATGGCGCAATCCGTAGTGGAAGCTCGTGAGCGTATGGCGCTGTGCAGTGGCGCCGAAATAGATGAGGAGATTTCGACAACTGATGAGGTCGAGTTTCGTGAAAGGGGTGTCGTGGAGAACGTTGTGCCGGGCGAAGACGACCTTGCGTCGGAGCTCGGTCGTGACCTGCCGTCCGCTCGGCGCTCTCTTGAAGTATCGCTCCTTGCGCTCAACGTCGAGATGCTCGAGCGCTGCCTCCGGATAGATGCCCTCGCTGGCGGTGCGAAGCGAGCGATCGTGGACGTCGGTGGCGAAGACCTTCACGCGAGAGAAGAGGTCCGTCTCGCCCCCAAACTCGTGCAGCAAGATGAGGAGTGAGTAGACCTCCTCGCCCGTTGCACATCCGGGCACCCAGATACGAAGCTCGGGATCGACTCTTGGTTGATCGAGCGCCGGGAGCAGGCTGCGGGCGAGCACGGTGAATGCCGAGGGGTCTCGAAAGAACTTCGTCACGCCAATCAGGAGATCTTGATACAAGCGGTCGAGCTCGGCGGGGTCATTGGCGAGCCGCTCCGCGTAGTCGCGCACATCGGACATGCCGAGGAAGTCGAGCCGTCGGGTGATCCGGCGCCCAACGGTGGTGAGCTTGTAGCTTGTGAAGTCGATCGAGTACTGGAGCTGAAGCAGGCGGAGGACCTCGTCGAGACCCAAGTCCTGATCGATGCGACCCGCAAACACGTTCTTGGACGAAGGGTTCTCGAGGTACTGAAGGATTGCGGCCGGAAGCTCCGAGGGACCCGAGACGAAATCGACGCAGCGCGTGTCCAGCGCAGCCTGTGGCATGCCGGAGAATTCGGCGGTGCTCGGTGCTTGGACGGCCGTGAGGCCGCCGGCCGCATGGATCGCGGTGATGCCTCGTGCGCCATCCGTGCCCGTACCCGAGAGGATCACCCCGACGGCTCGCGTTCCCGCCTCCTTCGCGAGGGACTCGAAGAACACGTTGATCGGATGGTCGATCGATCGATCCTTCGAATCCTGAACCACGAAGTGGCCATCGCGGATCGCCACGTCTTTCCGGGGTGAGTTGAGATAGATGGTGTTGGGCGACACCTTCATTCCGTCTTCGAGGATCAGCACCCGCATGTCGGTGTGCCGCTGGAGGAGCTGGTCCATCAGACTCTTGAAGTGCGGCGAAAGGTGCTGAACGACGACGAACGCAAGCGACGTGTCGCCAGGCATTCCGTCGAAGAACGCTTGGAGCGCGTCGAGACCACCCGCCGATGCACCGATGCCCACGATGAACTGCTGCCCCTCGAGGCTCGCGATCGGCGGAGAATCGTTCCAGTCGGCGCTCTCCGCGGAGTTCATGCTCGGCACCCTAGGACGCCCGCGAGGCACCGTCCAGAAGATACAGAAGATACGCGATCGCAGCTCGAACGTCGGGCGCCGAGCGCAGTGTGCTCGTGATCGTGATCCTCACCGATGGAAGGTCTGGTCGTCGCTCGCGTCGTTTGTCCGGGGTCGCGCGGATCGCACGGTCGCCCCGCCGAGCGACGGGTGCGGCGCGAGCCCGACCGGCGCGACGCGAGTCAGATCCCGCGGCCCATGCGCCCGGCGGCCGCCCGACGATCCGCCCGAAGGGGCGGTAGGCCACGCGTATGTCGGTCAGAACCGATTCGCGCTGGCCTGCCGTCCCGCTTCGTTGGTTCGACGGATGTCGGTGCGTTGGCCGTCCGGTCTGATGATTGGAACCCGCAAGATCGTCTGGGTTCTCCGCTTTCGAAGACCTCAAAGGTGCGCTATGAACGGGCAATCCATCATGCAATCAGGTGTTGAGTTGGAGTCGACAGCGCCTCAACCTGTGCGGGCTCTGCCTGTCCCCGTGACCGCGATCGGCGCATCGGCAGGGGGCGTAGAATCGCTGATCGCCTTCTTCCGGAATATGCCCTCTACGTCAGGTGCCGCCTTTCTCGTGGTTCAGCATCTGAGCCCGCAGCACAAGAGCTTGATGGACTCCATATTGGCGAAGCACACGACCATGCTCGTGCATCAGGTTCGCGAGTCGGTGGTCGTCGAGCCCAACTGCGTGTATCTGATTCCTCCCGAACACAACATCGTCTACGTGTCGGGTCGGATTGATCTGAAACCACGTGCCGAAAGGCCTTCGCCCAATCGACCGATTGACCTGTGCTTCGAGTCGCTGGCCGCGAACCTCGGGCATCGCTGCATCGGTATTCTGCTGTCCGGCACGGGCTCTGACGGTACGCGTGGCGCGAGCGCAATCAAGCAGTCCGGCGGCTTGGTGATGGCCGAGGATCCGCGGACGGCCAAGTTTGGCGACATGCCCCGCAACGCGGTGCAGACAGGCTGGATCGACCTCGTGGCCGAGTCCTCAGAGCTTGCTCGGTGGGTCAGCGAGTTTCTCGAAATCTCGTCCCTTGGCGATGATGGGTTTGAGCACGATGTTCCGCTCGACCAAGACCTCTCGCGGCACCCGGCGGCTCGATTGATCGAGCTGTTGCGAGAGCGCAAAGACGCTGATTTTTCTGGCTACAATCTGTCGATGTTCGCCCACCGGCTTCGCCGGCGAATGCTCCTGAGCAATCGGTCGTCTCTGGAACGCTACACAGAGTTGGTCGAGCAGGACTTTGGTGAACTCGATGCGCTCTACAACGAGCTCTTGATCTATGTGACCTGTTTTCGGCGCGACCCGGCGGCCTTTGAGGTCCTCCGCCGCGAGGTCATCCAGACGCTCGTTGAGAATCACAGCGGCGAAGGCGCGATCCGGGTCTGGGTTCCCGGCTGTGCGACGGGGGAAGAGGCGATCACTTTGGCCATCC
The DNA here is from genome assembly GCA_016713425.1 of Deltaproteobacteria bacterium. GTDB lineage: Bacteria > Myxococcota > Kuafuiibacteriia > Kuafuiibacteriales > Kuafuiibacteriaceae > JADJPE01. The sequence goes on from JADJPE010000005.1 coordinate 2,867,882, forward strand.
TGATCGAGGAGACGATGGCCGAGCTCAGCAAGGTCGTTCCGTACAAGATCTTCGCGACGGATGTCTCTCAGGCCGCCATCCAAAAAGCCGCTCAAGCGAGCTTCTTGCCCGAGCAGATGCATGGCCTGACGCCGGACGAGGTCGAGAAGTACTTCCTCCCGGCGGAGACCGGTTTTCGCCTAAAGAAAGTGATTCGCGACCGGATGCTCTTCGCACCGCTCGACCTGAACGTGGACCCTCCTTTGACGCGCATGAACCTCGTCTCGTGCCGGAATGTGCTCCTCTATTTCAACAACGACATGCGAAAGCGCGTGCTCGCGCTGCTTCACTTCGCCCTGGCCGAAAAGGGGCACTTGTTCTTGGGTGTGAACGAGTCCGTGGACGCGGCGGAACCGGGTGCGTTCGAGGTGGTACATTTGGGGGCGCGCCTCTACCGTCGGGTTGCGGAGGGCGGAAAGCTCAGCGTCGCGTTGGGCGCTCCGGGGCGGGCGCGCGCGCCTTCGGTGGCCACCCCCAAAGAGCTCTTGCGGGATTCGAAGAGCGCCTCGGTGCTGCGTCTGGTCGAGACCATCGTCGGGGAATATCAGGCCTCCGCGTTGCTCGTCGACCGCGCGTTTCACTTGCAGCATGTGTTTGGCGATGGCGGCAAATACTTGAGCCTGGGCCGCGGCGCCTTTTCGATGGATGTTACCAAGCTCGTGCAGGACAACATTCGCGTTCCTTTCGTCGCCGCGCTTCAGCGGTGCGTCCGCGATCGCGCTGACACCCAGTGTCTGGGCGGCCCGCTGATGTCGGCTCCCGACCGCTCCTTGTCGATCAAATTCAAGTACATCGGGGAGCGGGAAGCCGATGAGCAGGTGTTGATCCTCTTCATGGAGCGCTCGTTCAAGCCTGAGAATGTCGTGCTCTCCGATGAGGGTGGCGATCGGGTGCTTCTGGAACGTTTCCATGAGCTCGAAGACGAGCTTGCGCGCACGAAGATTAGTCTCCAGGTGAGCGTCGAGGATCTCGAGACGGCCAACGAAGAGCTCCAGAGCACGAATGAGGAGCTCATGGCCTCGAACGAGGAGCTCCAAAGCACCAACGAAGAGCTCCAGTCGGTCAACGAAGAGCTTCACACCGTGAACTCGGAGTACCAAGAGAAGATCACCGAGCTTACCGAGGTTACGGGCGATCTCGAGAACTATCTCGAGAGCACAGAGGCGGGTACGATCTTCCTGGATCGTCAGCTTCGCATTCGGTCATTCACTCCGGCCGTGCGTGTCGCGATTCCGCTCATGCGTCATGACATTGGGCGCCCGATCGGCGACCTTCAGCACTCGCTGAGTTCCGTGAGTCTCGTGGATCTGAGCGAGGAAGTCCTATCCAACAAGACCTCGCTGTCGCGCGAAACGACGAACGCCCGCGGAAACTGGATCCAGGTCCGACTTACACCCTACTGGAATCGCAATCGAGAGGTCGATGGCGTAGTCGTCACGTTGATCGATGTGACCGACGTGAAGGAAGCCGAGTTTCGAGTGCGAGCGCTGCTCGAAGCGAACCCCGACGTCATGTTTCGCGTGTCGGGTTCGGGTGAACTTCTCGATATCAAGTTGGATGCGACGCAGCGCGAAGACCTCCGGCTTCCATCCGAAGATCTCCGGCTCCAGTCTATTCACGACCTCCCTTTTCCGGTGTCGGCGAGAAGTCGTCTCGAGGCTGCGGTGCGCACGGTGATCGATGCTGGGAACCGAAACGGGGAGAAGGTATCGTTCGAGTTCCGCCTCGGATCCGACTACGATCCGCGGCATCTGCAGGCGACCGTGACGCGTTCGGGCGCGAGCGAAGCCGTGATCCTCATTCGAAATGTCACCGAATCGAAGCTCTTGACCGATGAGCTTGCCCGTCAGGCGCTCTACGACCCGCTCACGGGCATCCTGAACCGGCGTGGGCTCGAGCAGCTTCTGTTGATTTCGCTCGAGCGCTGCCGCCGCGACGGATCTCGGCTTGGCGCCATCCTTCTCGATATCGACAACTTCAAGCAGATCAACGACAAGCTCGGCCACTCGGTGGGCGATGCGGTGCTCAAGGGCGTTGCGCATAAGCTTCGCGCTTGCCTGCGCCCGACCGATCTCCCGGCGCGCATCGGGGGCGATGAGTTCCTCGTGATCTTGAGCGACAGTCGCGAGTCCGATGCCCACCAGCTTGCCGAGCGTCTCCGGATCGCGGTGACCGAAGTCCCCTTGATCCTCAGCATGCAGGCGGAGCATCCGACGGCGAGCTTCGGTTTGGCCATGGTCGACCCAGAGACCTCGTCCCTCGAGCAGGTTATTACCGCGACGCAGCGATTTCTTTCTCTCTCGAAGCGGCACGGGAAGAACCGCGTGATTGGCGTGGGCAATTCGGCCGCGGTGACGCCGCGCGAAGACATCCTCTCGACTTTGACCTCCGGGATTCACTCGCTGGTTCAGCCCATTCGACGCCTCGATAACCGCCACATCGTGGCCTACGAGGTCTTGAGTCGCGGGCCCGAGGGTCAGTACAGCAGTCCCGTCGTTTTTTTCAGGATTTCGCTCGAGCAGAACGCGTTGACGACGATCGATCTTCACTGTCTCAGGCGAAGCCTTCACCGCGTGGCGAACGACCTTCCGGAGAAGAGCATCTTCGTGAACGTCTTTCCGTCGACGCTGCTCGATACGCCGGTGCGCAAGGTCGAAGAGCTCTTTCGCGACCTCGACGATCCGAGCCGATTTTGCGTCGAGCTTTCGGAACAGCAATTCGTCGGTGATCCGCGATGCCTGCTCGATCACGTGGCTGCCTTGCGCGGGCTCGGGGTACGGCTTGCGATCGACGACGTTGGATTCGGGCGCAGCTCGCTCGAATCGATCCTCCTTCTCCAGCCCGACATCATGAAGCTCGATCGCTCACTGGTGCACGGCATCAGCGTTCGGCGGGGGAGCCGTGAGCTCTTGGGGCGCGCGATGCGAATCGCCGATTCTCTCAATCTCGACGTCGTGGCCGAGGGCATCGAAGACGCGGCGGACCTCGACATACTCCTCTCACTTGGAATCCCGTTCGGGCAGGGCTATCTGCTCGGAGGCCCCGCACGCCCGGAAGATGTGCAACCGAGCGCGACCCGCGAGCCCGCGGTTTCTCCACCGGCCGAGCGAGCCTGATTGCCTGCTTCATCGCGGGTACGCATTTCCTGGCCGGCCAGCCATCATCGCGCGGATCGCGGGCGAGGGATGCGGGGAAGGCCAGTCGTGGGGGCAGATGCCGCGGGCGGTGTCTACCGCTTCGCGCCCGTCGGCGCGCTTCTTCGTCTTCTGTTCATGCCGACGCCGAGGAGCACGAGCCCGAGGGACACAAGGGCGAAAGAGGATGACGAATCGGCTGGGTAGACCACGGGGCCATCGGGCACCCCAATCTCCGGGAGTGCAATCAGGTTGTCGCACGGATACATCTTGGCGACGACCCTGTCGTCGTGCGCGTCGTTTGACGTCGACTTGTCGTGATAGATGCGCGCGTAGACGGGCGACGCGGGTCGGAGCACGGGATCGAAGCAAACCGTGTATTGGGTGCCCGCGATCTTGCCGCCTGAGGTTGTGAGGGTGGGCTTGGCGAGCTGGTTGCCGTTTCCGCCCCTTTCGATCCGGCCGTCGGGGTGAATGACGATTTCATTCGCAGCCAGCTCGACGGTTTGTCCACGCGCGATGGCTCCCGCGATCTGCACTGCGCGTCGTTCGAAGTCCGGCTGGTCGGCCTCCATGTTCGACACGATGGTCTTCGCAACCTGGGGACTTAGGCGTGCTCCTCTTTCGAGCACGTGCGCTTGAACCTCAGGCGGAGCTTCGGATGGATTCGCGCCCGGGTAGCGCAGGCCGCAGCTTCTTCCTGGCGGTCGCTTTGTCGGGACCCAGACATCCGGTCTTGAAACCGTATACTCGCCGTTGGGGAGGCACTCCAGGCCGGGAGCGAGTGGTTTGCAGTCGAAGTAGTCCGTAGTTGGAGTCGCCGCCACGAGATGTGGGGTGATGGGCGGCGGCGGGGCTTCTTCGGGCGCTCGAGCGATGACTACGGCGTGCGCGGAGCCCGCGGCCACCGCCGTGAGCATGGTTGCTCCGGCGGTCGCTCCGCGGAGCCTGGGTCCGAGCCCCCCCCCGAGCTGCACGGCGGCTCCGCGTTGGCTGCGGAGCGTCTTGTTATTTGAGCGAAATCCTGTTCGGCCAAGCATCGGCTCGTCTTATCGGCAAGCGTCCGCACTTTGTTGTTGAACCAAGCAATCAGGGCCGTGCCGAACGAGACTGACCGGTCTTGCAGGTCCTGGGCATGTCGAATCTGGGCGACGTTGGCTGGCCGAGGAATGCGGCGGCCTTTCTCGCCGACCGTTCCTGAGCCTCGGCCGTTCGACTCGGGTCACGGTCCATTTGGCGCCGCTGGACGGCGGCGGAGAAGGCGTGCGCGCGGTCGGCGGCGAGTCCGACGAGCTCTAGGTGAAGGCGGGAAGTGGGGTCGAGGTCGTGGAGGCGAGCGGCGAACGCGAGGACGTCGATGACCTCATCGATCAGCGCGTCGCCCGAGAGCTGCGCAAGGTGCGCCTCGAGTCGAGCGGCGCCCCCAGGCGCAAGTTCCCAGCCGCGGTCCGGATCGTGAACGACGTATTCGTCGAGCGAGCACATAGTCAGGTTACCCTTGCGCGATTTCCGGGTTCCTAGCTGTTGCTCAAGTCGAGCTCGCGGAGCGTCCTGATGGCTACAAGGAGGTCTACGACATCCTCTCGGTGCATCCCTCTCCCCGTCGTCGCCCCCTCCTTGAGATGGCTAAGATATCCTTCAACATGCTGGCGCAGCGCTTCCCGCGAGTCCGGAAGCTCTCCTCGTACTCTGCTCGATGCGCCAGCGGTGGTTTTGGCCGGTCCCCGCGCTGGCCTTTTTGTCCCCTCACCTAAACCGAATATCCCTCTCATGCAGAGCTTATCGGGCGACCGCAGGGCGAGTTGCGAACTCCTGCGCTCCGAACTTGAGCCTTCGAACGAAGACTCCGAACCGTGGGGGGCGTATGCGACGTTCGGCCGATCCCGAGCGGTTGAGTGTGGCCGGGATCAAGTCCCGGTGCGTTCTACCGTCTTGAGCTCGAGGCGGGGGGCGCGCTTTTCTAGGATCGTCTCGCGCTCGATGACGACTTCGGTGACATCTTTTCGAGCGGGAATTTCATACATGACGTCGAGCATTGCAGACTCGACGATGGCGCGGAGGCCGCGGGCGCCCGTACCCTTCTCCATGGCCTTCTTCGCGATGGCTTCGATGGTGCCGTCACCGAACGTGAGCTTGACCCCGTCGAGCTCGAGCAGCTTCTGATACTGCTTGACGAGTGCGTTTCGCGGCTTCAGCAAGATGTCTTGCAATGACTGCTGGTCGAGCTCATTGAGCGACGCGATGACCGGCAAGCGTCCGGTGAACTCCGGAATCATGCCGAACTTCAGCAAATCGCTTGGCTGAACCTCCTTCAGATAGTCGCCGATCTTCTTGTCGCGCTTCGATTTGACCTCGGCGCCAAAGCCCATCGATTTCTTGCCGATGCGTTGCTCGATCAAGGTCTCCAGACCGCAAAAGGCGCCGCCGCAGATGAAGAGCACGTTCGTCGTGTCCATTTGAACGAAGTCTTGCTGCGGGTGCTTGCGTCCGCCCTTGGGCGGAAGATTGGCCATCGTCCCTTCGAGGATCTTGAGGAGGGCCTGCTGAACGCCTTCACCCGACACATCCCGCGTGATCGAAGGGGACTCGCTCTTTCGCGCGAGCTTGTCGATCTCGTCGATATAAACAATGCCTCGGCTCGCGCGCTCGATGTCGTTGTCGGCGGCCTGGAGCAGGTTGACGAGTATGTTCTCGACGTCTTCGCCGACGTAGCCGGCCTCGGTGAGCGTCGTGGCGTCGGCGATCGTAAACGGTACGTTGAGGATCTTGGCGAGCGTCTGCGCGAGCAACGTCTTGCCGGAACCGGACGGACCGATGAGCAGGATGTTCGACTTCTGAAGCTCGATGTCATCCTTCGGGCCGGGTCCTTGTTCCTTGTTGCAGAGGACGCGCTTGTAGTGATTGTGCACGGCCACCGCGAGCGACTTCTTCGCGCGCTCTTGTCCGATGACGTATTCGTCGAGCACAGCCTTGATCTCGGCTGGTCGCAGGACCTTCACCGCACCGTCGTGGTGACCGTCCTTGTCCTGCTCCTCCGCGATGATGTCATTGCACAGGCCAATGCACTCGTCGCAGATGTACACCGTTGGGCCGGCGATGAGCTTCTTCACCTCCTTCTGCGACTTCCCGCAGAAAGAGCAGGTGAGATTCCCGCCGTACCCGTCTTCTCTCTTTCCTCGATCCACCATCGGCTTGCACTATGACGCCCGATTTCAGCCTCCGTTTCAATGCCCGGCTGGTCGGACGGAGAACCTATCGTCGGGTTGACCGGAGCTCACCACGCCTCGACCTACTGCGTCACTCCTCGCTGCTTCTTATTTTTCATTGGCTATGGAGAGCCCTACAATAGGCATTCACTAAGCCCTGGGGCTACTTAGCGGGTACTGGGTCCTTGCGGTTCGTCACGACGTCGTCGATGAGCCCGTAGTTCTTCGCCTCGGCGGCCGACATGTAGTAGTCGCGGTCGGCGTCCTTCAGCAGGCGATCTAGGGGTTGCCCAGAGTGATCCGAGAGAATCCCGTTCAGTATCTCCTTGATCCTCTGGATCTCCTTGGCCTGGATTTCGATGTCGGACGCTTGTCCCCGAAAGCCGCCCAATGGCTGATGAATCATCACCCGGGCGTGGGGGAGTGCTTTTCGCCGTCCCTTCGTACCGGCGGCGAGGATCACGGCGCCCATGGACGCGGCCTGCCCAACGCAGATCGTCGCGATGGGACACCGAACGAATTGCATCGTGTCGTAGATGGCGAGTCCGGCCGAGACCGAGCCGCCTGGGCTATTGATGTACAGATTGACGTCTTTTTCGGGGTCCTCGGACTCCAGGAACAAGAGCTGCGCCACGATGACGTTTGCGATGTCATCGGTGACTTCGGTGCCCAAAAAGACGATCCGGTCTTTCATCAAGCGGGACCAGATGTCGTAGGCCCGTTCGCCCCGGTGGGTTTGCTCGATAACGGTTGGTACGAGGTAGCTCACGAGTTTTCTCTCCCGCGTTTACGGACGCGCGTCAAATCGTGACGCCTTCGCACGACGACGTCTACAGACAAAAAAGAAATCGCGCACGCATATGCGCGTTCACGTGGTGTGAGGTGGGGCCGGGGTCAGGGATTCTATAGTCGTGCGGCGGTCAAATGACGATCAGCCGTGGTCGTGCTCGTGCTCGTGGTCGTGCTCGTGCTCGTGCTCGTGCCCGTGCCCGTGCTCATGCCCGTGCTCGTGGTCGTGCTCGTGCCCGTGGTCGTGCTCGTGACCATGCCCGCCGGCGGTGGCGTTCTCGGCCGCGATTTCCTCGGCGGTCAGCGCACGGTCGGTGACGGCGGCAAGGCTCAACACCAGATCGAGGGCCTTGTCTTGGCGGATGTTATAGCGGAGACCTTCAATCTGCTCGTTCTCTCGGAGCTGTTGCCGGAGCTGCTTGAGACCCATGCGGTGCTCCCGCGCAAGGTCTTGGATGCGCGCATCGAGCTCGGCATCCGAGACCGCGATGTTTTCGGTCTTCGCGACGGCTTCGAGGAGCAACATGCCCGCGACTTGATCTTTCGCCTTGGACCGCGCGTCTTCGCGGACCTTCGCGATGGCTTCTTGCAGCCTCGGATCCTTCGACGACTTCACGGCCCGCATGGCGTCTTGCAGCAGAAAGTCGAGTTGACGCTCGACCATGCGTGGCGGCACGTCGACAGGGTTCTCTTGCACCAGCTTCTCGAGTGCGGCGTCTCGAAGCTCGCTGCGGGATCGCGCGTCTTGGCGGGTCGCCAGATTCTCGCGGATCTTTGCCTTGAGCTCATCGAGCGTGTCGTACTCGCCGAGGTCCTTGGCGAACTCATCGTCGAGGGCGGGGAGAATCTTTCGCTTGAGTTCCTTGAGATCGACCTTCCATTCGACATCCTTGCCGCGCGCTTCTTCGGGGCCCTCGTTTTTCGGGAAGGCGAGGTTGAAACGCTTCTCGTCGCCGATCTTCATACCGACGAGCTGGTCCTCGAAGCCGGGAATCATGCGGCCGGCGCCGATCTCGACCGTGTAGCTGATGCCTTTGCCGCCCTTGAAGGTCTCACCATCGACGTAGCCGAAGAAGTCGATGACGGCGAGGTCGCCCGCGGTCGCCTCGTTACGGTCGGTGACTTGCTCGATCACCATCGCGCGCTCACGCAACGTGTTGAGCTCGGCGTCGACCTCGCTCGCGCTGACTTCGCGGATCTTGCGCTCGACCGAAAGGCCCTTGTACGTCTTGATCTCGACGTCCGGCTTGACTTCGACCGTGGCCACGAACTTCAAGGGCGCGTCGGCTTCGAGGGTCGGAAATGCATCGAGACGGGGCGAATCGATCGGCACGATGTCCTTCTCGGTGACCGCCTTGCGGAAAGTTTCGTCGACCAGACGGTTCACGACTTCGCCTTCCACTGTGCCGCGGTAGAACTTCTCGAGCACCTTGCGGGGCACCTTGCCGGCACGGAAGCCCTTGACCTTCGCGCGCTTGGCGAGACCGCGGTAGGCTTCGTCGAGCTCCTCCTGGACCGTGGTCCACGGGACCTCGATAGAGAGGCGTCGTTCTACGGGGGAAAGTTGTTCGACCTCGACCTTCATCGTTCTTCTCTTTGCCTTTCTCGATCCCAAGCACCTGCGACGTTGCGGACCATCCACGTCGGCCCACGAAAACTACGACTTGCGAGAAGCGGGACTCGAACCCGCACGGTGTTAACCGCTGGAACCTAAATCCAGTGCGTCTACCAATTCCGCCATCCTCGCGGGCTCCGGGAACCCCGGAAATGACACCAGTTGACCTCGGGAGGCTACCGAATTCTTTCGTCCTCACCCCGTTGGCCATTCTTCGGGCGGCCTTCGGGCGGCCCGTCGGGGGTCTCCTGGCGTTGGAGCCCGGGTAAGTGCCAAAGAAAATGATCGGCAGAAGTTCTGGCCACTGCGTTTCGCCATCGTCTACAAACCGGGACCGGATGGACGCGCTCTCGACTTCGAAGGCCGTGGTTTTGCTGTCAGGGGGCCTCGACTCTGCGACGGTTCTGGCCATCGCGCAGCGCGATGGGCATCGCGTATTTGCGCTCTCGTTCGACTATGGGCAGCGCCACCGCGTGGAACTGGCGCGCGCCCGCGAAGTCGCCGCGGCGATGAACGTCGAGGAGCATCGTCTCGTGAGCATCGACCTGCGCGCCCTCGGCGGATCCGCGCTGACCTCCGACGCGCTCGCCGTTCCTAAGCATCCTAGGACCAAGACCGATCCTGGGACTGAGGGCGCTGAGAGCATGGAAGACGGCGCGGACGAAGGCATTCCGGTCACCTACGTTCCGGCTCGCAACAGCGTGTTCCTATCGGTGGCGCTCGGATACGCCGAGGTCATCGGGGCCGAGACACTCTATTATGGCGCCAATGCGCTCGACTACTCAGGCTATCCGGACTGCCGACCGGCTTTCGTCGAGGCGTTCGAGCGCTTGGCCAACGTGGCGACGAAAGCGGGGCTGGAGGGGAAGCCTTTCCGCGTCGAAGCGCCGCTCATGCACCTCACGAAGGCCGACATCATTCGCAAAGGGCTCGAGTTGGGCGTCGACTACGGTCGGACCCACTCCTGCTATGACCCGGTCGGTGCTCAGGCGTGCGGCGCCTGCGACGCCTGCCGGATTCGTCTCGCAGGTTTTGCCGCGGTTGGGGTGAGGGACCCGGTTCGGTACGTAGAGGGAGACGGCGCGTGCCCGGAGGGGCGATAGGAGGTCACCATGCGGGCAGAGATCATCAAGAGCATCACGTTCGAAGCCGCCCATCGGCTTCCACATGTGCCGGAGGGCCACAAATGCGCCCGCCTCCACGGCCACAGTTTTCGCGTGGACCTCAAGGTCGAAGGCGAAGTCGACCCCGCGTTTGGCTGGGTCCAGGATTTCGACGAGGTTCGCCGCGCGTTTGAGCCGCTAAGGCTCCGGCTCGATCACTACTATCTAAATGATATCGAAGGATTAGAGAATCCGACGTCCGAAAACTTGGCGCGGTGGATCTGGGACCGGCTCCGACCCGCCTTGCCGCGCCTGACGGAAGTGACCGTGCACGAGACGTGTACGTCCCGCTGCGTCTACCGCGGTCTTTGAACTTCGAGCCGGCACCTCGCGGGGGCATCGCCGGCGCTGCGCCTCGGTTGGCCCCGTGGCCCGCGAAACGTTGCAACTCGCTCCAAATGTGCGTATCCATGGGGCATTCATGCGCGAATGCCTCGGCTGGACAACGAACTGCGAGCGTGACCAGACCTGCCCGCAGAACTGGCTCGAGCTCTCGGTCGCCGAGTGCCCGCGGTCGATTGGTTGTCACGTGTGCGGCCGGACGGTCGAACTCGTGCTGACGGAGGCCGAATTTCAGGAGCGCGCGCACGAAGGGACGCTCTCGGCGTGGCCCGTCGTCCCATGCGTCGGCGTGCCCGGTCGTGAACGGGCCGCGGTTTCCGGCGCAGACGGCGCGCACGCAGCGCCCGTCTTCGCAACGCCCGCCCCCATGATCGCGAGGCACTGGGTTGTTCAGCTTCAAGGCGGCGAGGTTATCGCGCTGGACAAGGACACGATGATCGTGGGGCGGAGCCGAACGTGCGACGTCGTGATTCCGTCCGCCAAAGTGTCGCGTCAGCATGCGAGTCTTACGCGGGTGGATGGCGAGTGGTACATCGAGGACCTGGGCTCAGCCAACGGCGTCTGGCTGAATGGTGAGAAGGTCGCAAAGAGCAAGATTCGCGAAGGTGACGTCTATACAATCTCAGACGAAACACTTGCCTTCGCCGCTCGGTGAGCTCGACGGACTCTGTGCGTCGACGGCTCTGTGCGTCGACGGCTCTGTGCGTCGACGGACTCGGTGAGCTCGATGAATTCGATGAATTCGATCAGCTCGTCGAATTCGACGGCTTAGAGGACTACGAGATCCCGATGATCCGCCGCGCGAGCTTCTGCACGTCCCGCTCGAGTTGCGCCGGCGAATAGCCCCGCGACAGGAACCACTGAATACGGTCGGCGTCGAAAGCGGCGAGAATGGCTTCCGCGCTTACCCACGGGTCGACCGGTGCCAACTCACCGGCGCGCATCGCATGCTCCAGGTACCGGACGACCGTCTCCCGTTGCCAAGCGTGCGCGGGATGGTCGTATCGCGACGGTCCGCCCGAGCTCCAGGCTTGCGCCTCCGAGAGAAGCGGCGCGTTCGCGAGGACGAACGCCATCAACGCCGCAAGGAAACGTTCGAGCCGGACCAACCAGGCTGCGGATGGCGCGAGCCCGAAGCCCGAGAGCACCTCGTTCTGGAGGTCCGTGGCGTCCTGCCCAAGAAGCGCCTCGACCAGCGCTGCGCGGTTTTCGAAGCGACGATAGACCGTGCCTTTGCCGACGCCCGCCTCTTTTGCGAGCTGGTCCATGCAAATCTCGCCGATCGGCTGGGCGCGGAGCAGCTTACGGGCGGCGGCGAGGATTCGCGCCCGATTCTCACGCGCGTCGCGCCGCTCCGGTGCGGGGGGGCCCGGCTGGCCGACAATCGGGAGGCGATGGCTGCGATCACCCCCCCTTGACATAAGCGGACCGTAGTCCGATTGTTGCGCTCTGTAAACGGACTAAGGTCCGTTTCACAACACGAGAGGGAATCAAGCCATGGAAAGCACGCTCAGAGACCGTATAAACCCGCAAACCAGGCCGAACCGGGGGAACGTGTCCCACGACGCGACCTACCTGAACGGCTCAAACTCATCCATTCGGCCGGTGCACACCCGCCGCCCATCCGCGGCGACGGCGGCCGCGGCGGCCGCGACGGCAACCGCCTTCGTTCTCGCGCTGACGCCCGCGGCGGTTCAGGCTTCGACGGCGACCACGACCTGGGAGATCGATCCTGTTCACTCGGCCGTTGGGTTCTCGGTTCGCCATCTCATGGTGAGCAACGTGAACGGCAAGTTCGGAACCTTCAGTGGGCAGGCGACGATCGACGAGAAAAATCTCTCCAAGTCGAGCGTCGAAGTCAGCATCGATACCGCCAGCATCGACACTGACAACGCCGACCGCGACAAGCACCTCAGGAGCCCCGACTTCTTCGATGCCGAGAAGTTTCCGAAGATGACCTTCAAGTCGACGAAGGTTCAAAAAGCCAAGGGTGGGCTCAAGGTGACCGGCGATCTCACGATTCGCGACGTGACGAAGCCGGTCGTGCTGATGGTGGAGGAGCTGACGAATGCGGTCAAAGATCCGTGGGGCAATACCAAGCGTGGTGCGAGCGCAACGACGACCATCAAGCGCGATCAGTTTGGACTGAAGTGGAACAAAGCGCTCGAGACTGGCGGCGTTGTCGTGGGCAACGATGTCAAGATTCGTCTCGACATCCAGCTGACCGAGAAGAAGTAACTTGAAGCGACTCACGCCTCGCCAAACACGACGGCAAGCGTGATTGCGCCCCACGTTCCGAGCGCGCGCCGTTCGGCGACGCCACTCGCGAGCGGCACGACCCCAAACCCTTCGCCGATCTCCGCTCCGAGCGCAAAGGAACCGGCGAGGAAGTATCGGAGTCCGACCCCCGCCAAGAGGCCGTAGGCAAATGTGTCGCGGATCTTGCCCGCGCGGATGACGCGCGCCGCGCTCGCGCCGAGGATCGTGTAGAGCTCGAGATGGTCGTTGTCCATCGCGGCCAGGATGAACGAAGCGGCCGCGTGCCCTCCAACGAGCGTGACGTGACCCGGCAGTGCGTCGATGTCCGATGCGTCCGTGCACGTTCCGCCGTCGCCCGTGTTTTCGCAAGGCGTCTCGCGCACTGCAACCCGGTGAAGTGCGGGGCCGAACGCGAGGCTGAATCGAGGCGTTCGGTAGCCGAGCATCAGCGCGGGCGGGCCGCCGACACCGTTCGACGGATCGACGAACCCTGGCATGTTGAGCGTGCTTAGGCGCGCCTCCATCATGAAGCCGGAATGCGGGCCTTGAGCGTGGGCGGTGTGTTGGAACACGAAGGTTGAGAGCCCGGCGATCGTGCAGCGAGCGGCGAGGAGGCGAACCTTTGTCATGACGCCGTCCTAGCATTGAATCTCTCATCGCGCACATTTGTCTCCAAAGACCCACGAACCATATGGGATCTAAAGCCGCATTCTTTCTCTTGCCCCGAATTGCCGGCGGGTCGACAACACCGCCGACGTGACGCAGCAAACAGCGGAGCAGCTCATCGCGGATCTTCGAGCCCTCGGGCTCGACCAGTGCAAGCCGGCGCCGCTCATCGTGCATAGCGGATTTCGTTCCCTGGGGCCGGTCGCCGGCGGGCCCGCCACCGCTGTGAATGCGCTCTTGTCGGCGGTGGGCGACGAAGCCACGATCTTGATGCCGGGCTTCACTACGCAGCTCACCGATCCATATGTTTGGCCCGTGCCTCCGTCCCCGGCTACGCGCGCACATATGCTCAACGAAATCCCCGCGTTCGACCCCGTGACCTCGCCGCCTCACAAGATGGGCGCGATCGTTTCTTCGTTTTGGCGTCGCGACGATGTGGTACGCAGCGCGCACCCGGTGACGTCCTGGTTGGCGTTGGGCCCCCGCGCGCGCGAGCTCACCGACGACCACGACCTCGGCGACCCGGAAGGCATCCATGGGCCGGTGGGGCGTGTCTTCGAGAGCGACGGATGGGTCTTGTTGCTCGGCGTGGACCATGACGCGAACACGACCATCCACTTAGCCGAAAGCTTGCTCGACATGCCGCATCTGCGGATTCTTCCCGATCGCTATCCGGTCGTCGATGACCGCGGCAAGCGTGTGTGGCGCACGATCACCAAGACCACGAAGTGCTCGGATGGTTTTGTGAAACTGAGTCCGGTGCTCGAGGCGGCTGGGCTTGGCCGACGCGGACTTGTGGGTCAGGCTACGGCCCAACTCTTTCGATCGCGCGACATCGTTCGCATCGCCTCCGATCTGCTCGGCCGAGATCCGGCCGGGCTTCTGTGCGACGATCCCGAGTGCGTGCACTGCCCATCCTCGCGCGCGTCGCTTCGCGACTGGAAGCCGCTCAAATCATTGGCGATGTAGAGATGTCGAGATGCAGAGATGTCGAGACGTGGCGATGTAGAGACGTGGAGATGGCTACTCGAAACGCATGTAGTAGCGCCGAGTGAATCCTTCTGCGTCACGCAAGATTGCGATCGGCGTCTTGTGCACGTACCCGAACAGAAGGTCTTCCGATTCGAGATCGGCAAGACGAGCGCACCGAGGATCACCCGATGTCATCTTTCCTGGGGACCTCACCAGTTCCTTCTTTGCGCCTGGGTTGGCCTCGAAGTTCCGGTCGATGTCATCGTGGATGAGGATCTGTCTCAACGCCTCGAGGTAGGCTGGGAGCGACCCCTCGGCGTCGCGCAGAGCCGCATATTCGGGGCGCCGGGCGAGGGCGGCGACGTCGCGGCGTTTGTACGCGATCGCCTTCAGCGCCTCGGTGACTGCGCGGTCGAGGGTCGGTGGGCGGCTCGTCGTCTGTCCGAGGAAATGTCGGTAGAACGTCGACGTGTCGAACCGCGCGTTCGCCTCCCCCATGTTGCCCCATTCATCAGCGCGAAGCGCCGCCACGTTCTGGACGGGCATCCCCGAGGCCAACTGAGCACCTGGATCGTGCATGATGTCGAGCTGGTCCTTGATGAAGGTCTGCTTGAGCTTTCCCGATGCGCCCACCAGAAGATCGATGTTCTGACTGTGAAGCTCGAGGTGTGCGAAGCTCGAGCGCAAGCTCTTCCACAAGATGCGGGCGAGCTGAGGCGCGAGCTCCCGGGTGAGCCAGGCTTCCTGAGAGCCGTGCCTCGCGAAGAGCCGGCGCCCCCGCGGACTCTCGGCGAACTCTTTCGAGTTGAGCGCGGAGAGCGGAATGAGCGCGTCGTTGGGCGCCAGTGCCTTTCGGCGCGGGCGTGGAATGGGGCGATAGATCACGGTGAGACGACCGGTCGTGAGCGCGGCTGGCTCTGGCGTCAGGAATGTCGCCCGTCGTAGGTGATGGCTTCTTTCCACGGAGATGCGGGCCTGCTTTGGCTCAAGTCTTTTTTTCGGCGCGTGCCATTCTCCGGAGAACTTCAGCATGAAGGGGGCTTCAGTCTCGGGGAACAAGACGAGCGTTCGATAGGAAGCCGTCATCTCGGCCGGTACGGAGCCGGACGGGTCCCCGTGGGCATCTCGAAGGGCCTCGCGGCCCCTGAAGTCGAGGTAGTGGCTGAAGATTCTCACCTTCCCGTCCGGTGTACGAAAAGGGCTCAGATCGGCGAAGCCCATGAGTTTTACGTCCGGGTCGTTGCGGTCGACATCCCAGTATTCGACGTCTCCGTAGAGATTGTGCCGATACAGCGGATGGTCGTTGAGGCGCTCGTTCGGTCTCGAGTTGAACGTGCGCTGGTCTTCAGCGTACTGGCGCGCGTACGTCCGTAGACGCCCGACATCGAGATCACCGGTGGGCGAGGATAGCTCGCTGAGGAAAGGGTCCCAAGGACGCTCGGTGGGTTTCGAGACAAGACGGTCACGCTTTTCGATGATTTCGTGCCACGCGAGCGCCGCTTTCTCGCCTCGCCGCTTGGCGCCCAGGAAGTTCGGAGTATGAACACCACGACCCTCCGGTTCGCGCTTTTCGAGGCGGACCGGGTGCGCGTCCTCTGGAATCAAGGTGCCGTGGGTACGGTTGTGCCCAGGCTGGCATGGCGGCTGGAACAATGGCGGATGAAGTCGTGCGCTCGAAGTCGCCGAAGTCGCCGAAGTCGCCGATGGGGACAGACGGAATCGCATCATGGAGTCGAGGCCTCGCGGCCCTGCCTTGCCTCGCTGAGCGACGACGTATCAGAGTCGTTGGGTGATGAGTCAGACGTGAACGACGGACGTTCGACCCATCATTCGAACCAACGTTCTGCGTAGATCTTCCCGAGATCTCGTGTGGTGCTCGATGCGGGGGGGCTGCCGGTCGATCAACCGAGGGTGACGCCCGCACCGCGCAGCAAGGCGTCGAGCGACGTCGGATCGGCGAGCGCATCCTGACTGATGGCCTCGGCGATGCTCGCGCCGAGGAGAATTTTCCGAACCGGGATCTCCACCTTTTTTCCGCTGAGGGTGCGCGGAATGCTCGGGACGGCACGGATCTCGTCGGGCACGTGACGCGGAGAAATGCGCTCGCGCAGCGTCGCGTTGATGACCTTGCGAAGCCGCTCGTCGAGTGAATGACCTGGCTTGAGCGCCAAGAACAACCAGAGCTGGCCCTCGCTTCCGAGCGTGCTCGTATCGACGACGAGCGCGTCTTGGATTTCCGGGAGCGCCTCGACGACACGGTAGAATTCGCTCGTGCCCATCCGGACGCCGCCGCGATTCAAGGTGGCATCGGAGCGACCATAGATGATGCACGAGCCGCGGGGGGTGAACTTGATCCAGTCTCCGTGGCACCAGACCCCAGGGAACCGAGAGAAATAGCTCTCCTTGAGACGTTCGCCCCCGGGGTCGTTCCAGAAGAACACCGGCATCGAAGGCATGGGTGTCGTCAAAACGAGCTCGCCGACTTCGTCGTGGACTGGGCTTCCCTCGGGACCAAACGCCTGCACGGCTGCACCCAGCGCCCGGCATTGAATCTCGCCCGCGTATAACGGAAGGATTGGGCAGGACGCGACGAACGCTGTGCACACATCGGTTCCGCCGCTGACCGATCCCAACAACAGATTTCGGTGCACATGTTCGTAGACCCACTCGAACCCTTCGGCGGGCAAGGGCGCGCCCGTTGACCCGATCGCTCGGATCGCGGTGAGGTCGCGTCCGGCCGAAGGTTCGATCCCCGCCTTCGCGCATGCGAGGATCAAGGGGGCGCTCGTCCCGAAGTAGGTCACGCCTTGCTCTTCGGCCATGCCCCAGAGACGATCGAGGCTTGGGTGAGCCGGCGATCCTTCGTAGAGCACGAGCGTTGTCCCGAGCGTGAGGCCGCCGATCAGGAAGTTCCACATCATCCACCCGGTGGTGGTGAACCAGAAGAATCGGTCCTCCGGCTTGAGATCGAGGTGGAACGCGAGCGCCTTCTGAAGTTCGAGCAGGATGCCGCCGTGTCCGTGGACGATCGCCTTGGGTAGTCCCGTCGTGCCCGACGAATACAAAACCCAGAGCGGATGGTCGAAGGGCACCCGTGCGAACGTCTCATGGGCGTCGCTCGATGCTGATGCTGATGCTGCTGCTGCTCCTGATGATGATGATGATGATGATGATGATGATGATGATGGCGACAACAACGACGAGAAGCTCATCTCACTCGATTGCTTGCTGTTGGCGTCGCTGGGATGGTCGGCGCTCTCGCGAGCGTCGTCGACGCCGTCGACGTTGGCGTTGGCGCGCCTCAATGGGTCGTCGGGCGTTTCTTCCCTCACGCGCGACAGGATGATCGTCTTTTTGATCGTCGGCAGCTTCGAACGAAGCTCCGAAATCATCGCACGCCGGTCGATCTGCTTGCCGCCATACGTATAGGCGTCGACTGCGAACAAGATCTTGGGTTCGATCTGCTCGAATCGATCGAGGATAGCGCCGACGCCGAACTCGGGCGCACAGCTCGACCAGATGGCGCCGAGGCTGGCGGTGGCGAGGAAGGCAATGATGGCCTCGGGGCAATTGGGCAGAAGCGAGACCACGCGGTCGCCGCACGCTACACCGAGCTCTTGGAGGCCATGGCGTGCGCGCACGACCTGCGCGTAGAGCTCTCGGTAGGTGAGCGTCACGGCTTCTGGGGGAGCGGCTGCCCCTTTGGGTAGGTCTCGGAGCCGGGCGTCCGAAGTCTCCTCGGACGTATAGATGATCGCGAGGTGATCGTCCCGCCGCCTGAGCGCGTGCTCGGCGAAATTCACCCGAGTATTAGGGAACCAACGGGCGTTCGGCATGCTCGAGTCGGGGGCGAGCGCGACGCTTGGATCGCCGTCGCCGAGCACGCGGAAGTAGTCCCAAAGGGAGCGCCAAAACTCGCCTGGGTCATCGGTCGACCACGTCCAGAGGGCTTCGTAGCTCGCGTGGGAGAGCCCACGGGTCGTCGCGAGCCAGGACATATATTGCTGGATGTTGCTCGCGCTCGCCGTTTCCTGGGACGGGCGGTACAGGAGCTGACCGTCATTCGTCGACATCGCGCCACTATTCCTCGGCTGGCCCCGTGAGAGAAGAGGACTCGAGACTTTCGTTTCGAGGGGGCGCGACCTGCATTCTCGGTCGGCCGGGGGCTTTACGAAGCGAGACGTCGGATCTAGCTTCGGGCACGTGAACGAAATCTCGCACGCCCTCGTCCTGAATCTTCACCAGCCGTCCGCGAATCTCGAACATCTCCTGAATCATGCAGAGTGGGAGGCGAAAGAAATCCTCTATGCGCTCGATCGAATTCCACGGTTCCTTTGGGGACACGAAGGCCGCGGACAGAGTCGGGGTCGTGTTCATCTCGCCCTCTCGGGGACGCTCCTCGAGACGCTGGCCGATCCGGCCTTTCAAGCGCGCGTGTATGGCACCGTGGATTGCGGCGCGCTGCTTTGGCACCTACAGAACCGGAACATCATCGACCTCCTCGGCACAGGCTACTACCATCCGGTCCTCCCGCTCGTCCCGTCCGCCGATCGTGAGGAGCACGTTGCGCGCTGGCGCGGGATTGGGCGGCATCTGTTCTGGCGTGAGCGCTTCGATGGTTTTTGGCCGCCCGAGATGGGCTTCTCGATGGAGCTCATTCCGATCCTCGCTCGCTATGGCTATCGATATGCGCTCGTCGACAGCCATCACGTTGAAGCGGTCACGCCGATGTCCTGGGGCGAGCTCCGCTATCGTCCGCACGTGGCGCGCTTTGGTGGGCACGAGATCATTGTCGTTGTGCGAGACCGCGAGTTGTCGGACGCCCAAGAATCGGGGATGGACTACGACTGGTTTCGCCGAGAGGTTCAGGATCGCACCAAGTTCTGCGACTTCCCGCCGCTCGTCACGACCTGCACCGACGGTGACAATGGAGGATGGTTTCGGAACAGCAATCCGGGCGCCAATTTTTGGGGCGCATTCTACGAGACGCTGCTTGCGCGTGTGGACGAAACACCGAACCTCCGGCCGGCCTTCATCTCAGAATACCTCGACCGCTACGGGGCGTACGGCGAGGTGCGTGTCAACACCGGGGCCTGGAACACGGGGTGGCACAGTGGGCACGGCTTCACGCAATGGACAGGGTCTTGGGCGCAGCGGCAAGCGATCGAACGAATCGGCGAGGTAAGCGAGGCGATTCATGAGTTGCGGTGGTTCGCGGGTCTTGAGAGCGTGACCGATCCTGGTTTTTGGTCAACCATCGAGGATGCCATGTGGCGCCTTCTCCGCGCCGAGACGAGCTGCAACATTTATTGGGGCGAAGCTTGGGTCGATCGATGCCACGTCGATCTGGACGCCGCGGTCGAGCGACTCGAGTTGGCGCGCCGAATCTGGTCGCCGCGCGCACCGGTGGTGCCCGTGCGCGAAGATGACGTTTGCACGATGGCTCCGGTTGTCGGGGGCAGCCCGGTTCTGGAGGACTGCGTCGGGCTGGGCGCCCACGCACTGTAGTCCTTCGACGCCATCGCGATGCCGCCCGCCCGAAGGACCGCGCAAAGGCTATGAATGGTCTCCGGGGACGACCGAGGGGTACCTGTCGGCCGGCCTTCGGTCGGGCTTACACGTACGGCTCTGAGGTATGCGTGCAAAAGGTTCCGGGGATGATGTACCTTCCCGGCCCATGCAAGACCTACCCGAGTATGTCGGAGACGTTCCTAACATCAGCGGTTCGGAAGCGCTCATCGAAGAGGCGATCAAGGGCCGATCACGCTATGCGTTCACGCCGGGACCGATCGATCTATCTAAGGCGCGAAGCGCGTGCGCGATCGCGCTGCACATGCACCAGCCGTTGATCCCAGCGGGTGGCGCCGACCTTCGCACGGCGGCGCTCATCAGCAATCTCCAGCATATGATGGAGAACCAGTCGATCGGCGACAACCACAACGCCCCCGTCTTCCAATGGTGCTACAAGCGGATGGGCGAGTTCGTCCCGCAGCTCATCGGCGAGGGCAAGCATCCGCGTGTGATGCTCGAGTATTCGGGCACTCTCCTCCATGGGCTTCGGAAGATGGGTCTTCATGACGTCATCGACGCCCTCAAGACGATCACGATGGATCCCAACTATCGCGGCGCCGTCGAGTGGCTCGGTGCGCCATGGGGCCACGCGGTTGCGCCGTCGACGCCGGTCCAAGACTTCCGTCTTCATGTCCGAGCCTGGCAGCATCATTTTGCGGCGATCTTTGGACTCGAGGCGCTCACGCGTGTTCGCGGGTTTTCGCCTTCGGAGATGGCGCTCCCGAACCATCCCGACATTGCCTATGCCTTCGTCAAGACGTTGAAGGACTGCGGCTTCCAGTGGGTCTTGGTGCAGGAGCACTCGGTCGAGAACGCAGAGAATGGACATGGCATCGAGCGGAAGCACCTGCCGCATCGGCTCGTGTGCCGTAGCTCGAAGGGCGAGGTCGCCTCGATTGTGGCCATCATCAAGACTCAAGGCAGTGACACGAAGCTCGTCGCGCAGATGCAGCCCTACTACGAAGCGAAGGGGCTCTCGCGGTGGCCGCTCGGGGGCAAGCAGGTGCCGCCGCTCGTCACTCAGATCGCCGACGGTGAGAATGGCGGCGTCATGATGAACGAGTTTCCGCCGAAGTTCATGGAGGTATCGCGAGAGGCGACGGGCTCTGAGACTCCGCTCGTGAACGTCACCGAGTATCTCGAGCATCTGGATGGTCTTGGGCTCCGTGAAGACGACTTCCCAGCCGTTCAACCGATGTTCCAAAAGCGCATTTGGGATCGGTTCAAAGCGGGCGAAGGCCCAGAGAAGCTCGCCAAAGTCATCGAGGGACTCAAGCGGGAGGACGGGCGATTCCACGTCGACGGCGGAAGCTGGACCAACGACTTGTCCTGGGTTCGAGGCTACGAGAACGTCCTGGGACCGATGGAAGCGGCGAGTTCGGCCTTCTACGAGAAGGTTCTCAAGCCGAAGATCTCTCCCGCCCATCCCGCGTACCGAAATGCCTTGCTCCACCTGCTGTCGTCGCAGACGAGCTGTTATCGCTACTGGGGACAGGGTACTTGGACTGAGTACGGGCGAGAAATTTGCCGACGTGCTCAGGACATCATCAGCCACGACTTCTGATTCAAGACGCGCATCGCCTGAGGCACGGCGGGATCGCGCCGGCAAGCCCATGGCCGATCAGCTTCTTCGCTCGGCCACGTCGGGCGGGTCCAACGACGAGGAGGCCCGAAGCACCCAGAGCCGGCGGGACTTCGTGCACAAGGTGAGCCTCGCGGCCAAGGAGATGCGCGAATCGGTCTATTGGCTCGGCCTGGTCGAACGCGCGAACCTGGCCCCTCAATCCGAGATCCCGCCGTTGCTCCGCGAAGCCAGCGAGCTGGTCGCAATCCTGATGAGCACTCATTCCGATTCCCGGTTCACATTCACATCCCCCGCTCCGATTGCTGTTCCCCGTCCTCTGTTCCCAGCTCCCAGCTCCCAGTTCCTCTCCTCTCTCCTCTCCTCTCCTCTGCTCTCCGTTGTCGCCCACCGTCCGGAAGTGAGTGGCGTCGCGTGAACGGGGACCCGGGAGCAGGGAACCGGGCATGAGGAACGCGAATCGGACCGGGGAATACGAATGGGAACCGGGAACCAAGGGATCGGCATTTCGGCCGAGCAGATCTAGGCGACTGCGTAGTAGACGCCTTCGGTGTTGGCGGCGACCCGATCCCAGTTGAAAGCCGTCTCGACTGCCTGCCGACCGTTTCGCCCGAGCGCGCGGCAGTGCTCATGGTCAGCGAGCAGCGAACCGATCCCGTGCGCGAGTCCATGGGCGTGCGTTTCGACCAAGAAGCCATTGACGTCGTGCCAAATGAACTCGCGCGGGCCTCCGGCGAGCGTCGCGACGACCGGCTTGCCGGCGGCCCAGGCCTCGAGCACGACGATGCCAAAGGGCTCATTTCGGCTGGGGACGGCGAAGATGTCGACCGATCGTTTGAGGTCGATGAGTTCCTGGCGCGAAGGTGAGGAGAGGAAGATGATCGAGCCCGCGGCGCCGATCTCATGAGCCCGGCGAACGATGTAGTCGCGGTCTGGCCCATCGCCCACGATAATGTACTTCACGTCGGGATAGGAGGCGCGAACCATGGGCACGGAGTCCACGAGGAGGTCGATGCCCTTTTGAGCCGTCATGCGTGCGATCGCCATGACGGTGGGCGTCATGGGGGCTAGGCCGTAGCGCGCTTTGATCTCGGCGGGGTTCAAGAAGCCGTCGTAGGCGCGGTAGTTCACGCCATTATGTACGACGTGGATCTTTTCGCCCGGCACCCAGTAGATGCGTCTGAGCTCATCGGCGAGGAAGTAGCTCACGGCGATGAGCGCCGTCGCGTTGTGACATCCCGAAGACTCGGTGTCCCGGATCCATTTTGCGTAGCCGTTGTGAAAGACGTTGCCCGCACGACCGTACTCGGTGGAGTGCATCGTGAGGATGCCCGGCGTCCGAAAGCCGTCGATGACGTATTTCATCGCGTTTGCGGTCGACCAGTCGTGCGCGTGCGCGAGGTCGAATTTCCCGATCATCGACGTGACTTCGTGGAAGCGATGGGCCATCGCTTTGCACATGTAGTCCATCGTCGATACGGCGTCATGGGCCAGGCCATGATCGACGCGGTGGTAGTGGACCGCGTCGATGCAGTCGTAGTGATGCTGCAAGTGCCGTCGGGTGAAGACATGGACCTCGTGGCCTCGGCGGGTCAGACCCGCGGCGAGCTCCGTGACATGTACGCCCAACCCTCCTGAGTTGATCGAATGAAGTGTTTCGGCTGAAAACATTGCTATGCGCATGTGTGGCTCCGCCGCTGTGCTTAGGAGAGCCGCGTGATCGGGTCAACTCCCCGAACGGTGATGGATCTCATGAAGGCGAGAAAAGTTTCCGGTTCTTTGCATGGTGAGCCGTGCGGGCGTACGGTCGCGGTCTGCGTCGTGGCGCATGGGTCGTGGCGCACGGTCGTGGCGC
This sequence comes from Deltaproteobacteria bacterium, assembly GCA_016713425.1. GTDB lineage: Bacteria > Myxococcota > Kuafuiibacteriia > Kuafuiibacteriales > Kuafuiibacteriaceae > JADJPE01. Next base: position 2,891,075 of record JADJPE010000005.1, read on the forward strand.
ATGGGTCGTGGCGCACGGTCGTGGCGCATGGGTCGTGGCGCATGGTCGTCGCGCATGGTCGTGGCACATCGCTGGCACTCCGGCCGCGTGCGATCGCTTCAACGGGTGGGCCTGCTCGCTCGAGAAACGGCTTATTCGGGTGGGGGCGGGTGGCCGTTGACCGCTCGTTTCTGGCATGCGTGAAGGGTTTCTTCTGATCTGTTCCGCGGTGGCGACGGAGGCCTTGAGGCGCGGGTCGGTGTAGCCTGATCTCGGGCATGGGGCAGCGAGGGCATCCGTCGGTCGGGGACGTCGTCGCCGGGCGGTACCGGATTGAGGGCGAGCTTGGAACGGGCGGGATGGGCGCCGTCTACCGGGTTGAGCACATGCACATGGGGAAGCCCATGGCGCTCAAGCTGCTGCGCCCAGAGTTTTCGGGTATCCATGAGATCGCCGAGCGGTTTGAGCGCGAGGCCCGCTCGGCGGCGCGGCTAGACGACCCTCATATCGTTCGCGTCACCGACTTTGGACGGACGGAGGAGGGCGATCTTTTCCTGGCGATGGAGTTGATCCGGGGCGTATCGCTCGCGGAGAAGATTCGTGCTGAGGCGCCTTTCACGGTCGGGTTCGCGGCGGACATCGTGGCGCAGATTCTGACTGCGCTCGAGCACGCACATGCGAACGAAGTGATCCACCGAGATCTCAAACCGGACAACATCATGCTCGTGCCCCGGGGATCGGACTACTTGGTCAAGATCCTCGACTTCGGTCTCGCAAAAATCACGGACCAAGACGCGACCTCCGACCGACCCCTAACCCAAGCTGGCGTGGTCTTTGGAACGCCCAAGTACATGTCGCCGGAACAGGCGGGTGGCGAGGCGGTTGGGCCGAGATCCGATCTCTACGCCGTGGGGGTCCTCCTTTACGAACTGCTCAAGGGCGTCCCGCCGTTCGTTGGCGAGACGGCAATGCAGCTTCTGCGCGGACACTTACTGGAGCCTCCACCGCCCTTGGACCTCGTGCTCCTCGACCCGGATTCTTCGGGCGACGACGCCGAGCGCGCCCAGGTGCTCAACGCGCTCGTCATGAAGGCCTTGGCGAAGCAACCCGACGAACGGTTCGCGGATGCCACCGCGTTTCGGGAGGCCCTGATGCCTTTCGTGCCCCTTCACCGCGTTTCGGTCGCGAATACCTTCACGGATCTCGCACACTCGCCGACGCTCCAGCGCTTGAACACCGACTCCATCTGGGGAACGCCGCGCCCGCGCGCCGTGTCGACCTCGCCGCGTTCATCGACCTCACCGCCGTCCCCGGTCTCTTCGGTTTTTTCTGCTCTGTCGGGACAGGTGCGGTCGCTCGCCGGCTCGGTTCGTCCTTTCGCAGCATCGTTGGCGAACCTGTCTCCGCGTGCGTTGTGGATGGGGCTTGTCGCCCTGGCCGTCGTCGCTGGCTCTTCTTTGGGGCTCTACGGGCTGTTTCGCGCATCGCCCGAAGAACGTGTGCTGATGGCGATCGAGCGTAGGGATATGGCTGAGGCGCGTTCGGTCCTGGCTGAGATGAGGCAGCAGGAGCCCGTTCCGGCTCGGGTCGATCTGCTGGCCGGCCATGTGGCGTTTGCGGCCAACGAGTTTGAGCAGGCCGTCGAAGAATACGGGGTCGCCTTGTCGGCCGACGGGTCGCTTGCGGGCGACCCGATGCTCACCCAAAACGCTCGCCGCCTCATCGCCACCCACGAAGGCGCGGGCTACACTCTACTCCGCTGGATCGAGAAGAAGGGGGATCGATCGGCCGTGCCACTCCTCGCCGACCTTGCAGCGAACAACCAGAACCCGCGCATTCGACGGCGCGCGCTCCTGGGGCTCAAACATCACGAGAGCCTCGACCGCGTGGACGCGATGGGCATCATGCTCCGCGACCTTCGAAGCACGGGTGACGCGGCTTGCCCTCTGCGCAAATGGTATCTGGAACAGATCCTCGACTTGCCCGGCGCAGCCTCCGATTCGAGGGTTCTCGATGCGCTCAAGCACGAGCGCGACCGAACTGGACCACTCCCCTTTGGGCTCTCTCGCGTCAACCGCTGCCTGGAACGTCTTCTCTCTCGCGAGATCGCCGCCCGGACGAGCGGCAGCCCCAAGAAGCTCTGAAGCCGGTTCACACGAACTTTTCGTAGCCAACCCGAGAAATCCATGAAAACGGTGAATGGTTGGCGATCCATTCGCAAGAGCCGCACGCGGCGTGGCGGGTGCGCGACGATGAGCCCCCGGGTGCAAGCCGTGATCTGTTGGGCCAAGCTCCGGCGGGCGTGGCTGGCCTGGGACGCGACTTGGGCTTCGTGGAGCGCGTGTTTGCGGGCCTGGCCCCGAGCGACCCGCCGATTCGCTCGCGCATGCGCCTACGAATGGCCGTCGGCGTGGTGCTGTACTTGGCCTGGACGGCGTGGGCCATTGGGCTTCGCGTTGAACACGGAATCTTCGCCGGGTTGTTTCTGGGGCTTGTCGCCTGGTCCCCGAAGACGGCGCGGTTCGCCTGGCTCTTACTCCCCTTCTTCGGCGTCGGGATCCTCTACGACAACATGCGACTGTTTGTCGGGCTTCGCGCCGACACCATCCATGTGGCCGACCTCTACCACGCAGAGTTGAGCTGGTTCGGCGTTCAGGGGCCTTCCGGCCTTGAGACGTTGCCCGAGTTTCTGCAGCGGCACACCCATCCGATTCTCGATTTTCTTTGCGGACTCGCCTACATCACGTACCTCGCCCAGGTCTTTGTGATCGGGCTGGTCTTCTACGTCGTCGACCGCGAGCGTTTCACGCAGCTCGCTTGGACGTTCTTCTGGGTAAACGTTGCCGGCATTGTGACCTATCTCGTGTACCCCGCGGCACCCCCTTGGTACGTGGCGGCGCATGGACTTGGACCCGCCGTGCTCACGGCGGTGCCGAGCGCGGCGGGTGCGGCTCGGTTCGATGCGCTGATCGGTGTTGGCCTCTTTGAGTCGTTCTATTCGAGGAATGCGAATGTTTTTGGCGCGATGCCCTCGCTGCATTGCGCGTACCCGACCGTCGTCTTCCTGACGGCGCGGACCCGAGGTTGGCGATGGAGCGTTCCGTGCGGGCTCTTCGCGATCTTGGTGATGTTTTCGGCGGTCTACCTCAACCATCACTATCTGATGGATGTCGTGGTCGGGGTCGCGTACGCGGTGGCCGCTTTCGCCCTGGTTCATGTTGGGCGAAGCGTCCTTCGGAAGCGAGCTCATGATCCCGTGCGTGCGCTGGTGAGTCCGCCAGCGGTCTTCGGTCAGGATCGGTGAGGATCGGTGAGACAGTCTGCGGAGAAAGTGAGGGATTCGAGTGATACAAGATCTCTTTCGATGGCTCTCTGGTGATCTCAGTCCCTCGGGGCGCGTCTGGAGCGCGCTTGCGCCGGCGTTGCTGCTCGGTTCGTATTTTCTTCTGGGGGTGGTGGCGTACGTCGTGCGCCGTTTCGTGCGCGGGCGGTTTCGCGATGCCGAAATCGAAGCGCGCGGGACGAGCGTTCTCTTGGGCGCCGAGGCCCGAGCCTACTTTGCGTGGGTTACACAGCCGATCTGGATCTTGTTGAAGCGCCTTCAGGTTCCGCCGAACGCGATCACGACTCTTTCCGTCTTGCTCGCGGCGGCGTCTGGCGTTTCGGTTGCCTTCGGCCGTTTCGCGTTGGCCGGTTGGCTCTATCTCTTTTCTGGCGTTTGCGACTTTCTGGATGGACGCCTGGCTCGCTCGACCAGCCGGGCTACGCGGGCGGGCGCGGCCCTCGATTCGACGCTCGATCGGTACGCCGAGGCCGCCGTATTGTTCGGGTGCGCTTGGTATTATCGCGAATCGTGGGTGTTGATCGCGGTCCTTGGGACCTTCTTTGGTTCGATGATGGTCTCGTATGTGCGGGCGCGCGGCGAAGGTCTTGGCGTCGACGTGAAGGTCGGTTTGATGCAGCGACCCGAGCGCCTCGTGTTGCTCGGCGTGAGCATGGCGTTCGCGCCCGTCATCGAGGTGTTGATCGTTCCGCGCGACCCCGCGCCCATGCACCGATTGGCCGTGTTCGCGCTCGTGATCTTGGGCGTCGGCAGCAACATCACGGCGCTTCGCCGCCTTGTGCACGTCCTCAAGGCCCTCGCGCCCGAGACCCATCAGAAGGTGTTGAGCCTGAGCCGAGGCACGTTGGCGCGGACCATCATTTCGGCTACGGCCGCGACCGCGGTCGACTTCGTGGTGGTGGTGCTCTTGGTCAGCTTGATGGACTTCCGACCGTATCTCGGAACGGCGATCGGCTGTGTGGCGGGCGGCATCACGAACTACACCATCAATCGCGTCTGGGCGTTCGGGAGCGTGAATGAGCGAGCGCCCGAAGTCGTGCGATATACGCTCGTGAGCGCGACCAGCGCCTTCTTGAACAGCGGAGGCGTTGCGGTCATGTTGTTCGTTCCCGGACTCGACTATCGAATCGCCTGGGCGATCGTGCGGGCCGCCGTCTTCATCGGGTGGAACTATCCACTGCAACGTGATTTCGTGTTCAACGCGCGTTCCTCCTCGAGCCCCTCGAGCCCTGCGACGTCCTCGCCCGAACTCCATTCGGTCGACGGCGTGGCCTGAGGGCGTGGCCTGAGTATCCAACCAAGAGGGGGGCTCCATCGATGGCTGAGTTCCTGGGACGCGCGGTTGCGCTGAGTGCGCGATCTCGGTCGCGTGCTTTGGGCCAACTCGTCGTCTTGGCGATGATGATCGTCGCGCTGACGACTCGTCAGCTTCGCGCGCCGAACACAGCCGTAGAGGTCCCCGCGATCCTCGCCGCCGCGCTCGTGGCGGGCGGCTTCCTGCTCACGATGATCGTTTGGTTTCGAGGCGCGCGTTGGGCGATCTTGGCGACGGGCCCCACTCTGGTCGGCCTGGGTATCGGCCTTGCCAGCGGGCTTGGTTTGGGTCTGGGTGCCTGCGGCATCTCCGCGGTGATTGGGTTGATGCACGGACTGCCCTTGGTCGATGCTCTTCGGGCGCATGGTCAGCACCGCCGAGCTGGTGGGGCTCAGCGGGCCGACGCCCATACTTCGCCTCCGCCAGACCTTTCTCCTCCGCCAGACCTGCGCGTGGTCTTGGCGTCTGTTCTGTCTTCGGTTCTTCCGCGGCTCCTGATGATGGACATCGCGGTGGCGAGCCTCGCGTTCCTGATGAATTTCGGGCTCGGGCGCCCTCTTGGGGATCTCGGTCCGGACGGGCGCTTCTTGGCGGGCGTTGGCTTTTCGATGTTCTTCGCCCACGTATTGGCTTGGCCGGCGCTCGCGCGCTTCATGCATCATGAAAGCGCCGCAAAGGATTTCGAGAAGGCCTCGGTGACCCGCGCGACCTGGGGCCTCTTGGCTCGATGGTCCCCGTCTTTGTTTTGGCTGTACGTCGTCGTCGCGTTCTTGGTCGGCGGACCGCTACTTCTTCGAGGCGCGGATGGAGCGACTTCGATTTCGGCCGCCGCGTCCTCGTCCTGGCTCGCGGCTTCGTCGATCGCGATGTCGTCTTCGACGGCGATGTTTGGGTGGACGCCGGTCTTCCTCGCGGCGATCGGTTGGCCCGTCTTACTGATCTCGGTGGCGGTGGTGACGCTCGGCGAAGGCTCCACGAAGGCTCTGCTCGCGACCTCGACCCCGACCCCGACCCCGACCTCGACCCCGACCCCGACCCCGACCCCGACCCCAGCTACGGCAGGTGGGGAGACCGTCGAGGAGACCGTCGAGGATATGCAGGTTTTCTCGGGTCCGATGTCCGCCATCTTTGCGAGCTGGCTTTTTTTCGTTCTGGCTGCGACGGCCGCGCGCTGGGGACTGGCCGACGGTGTTCCGACCTCTCGGATGCTCTCATCCGCGATCTCGATCGGCTCGTCGCCGCACGCGGGTTCGGGTCTTGAAGACCCGGGTTGCTGGCTCGCGGTGCTCGTCGTCCTTTTCGGCGGAGTTCTTGCGCGTCCGGTTCGACGGGTTCGGATTTTGCGCTTGGCCGAAGCGGACCTTCTGAGTTCGTGGCGCGCACGTTGGGCGGGTGCGTCGGCGACGGTCTTTGGCGCGGGATACGCCCCGCTTGGGCCGGGGACCTTTGGTGCTCTGGCTGCGGTTCCGGTGGCGTTCTTCCTTTCTCAGATGGGCGTTGGACTGCGGATCGCCGTCTTGGGCGTGATTCTCCTGGTCTCGATTCTGGTCACGCGGCGGTACTTGGAGGGGCATGTTAAGGCTTTGGACCCGAGCGAGGTTGTGGTCGATGAGTTCATTGGCGTGCTCATTGCTTTCGCCTTCGTGCCTTGGGGCTGGGGCTGGGGATTCGCCGCGTTCGTGCTCTTTCGGATCTTCGACATGTGGAAGCCCTGGCCCGTTCGATATTTCGACCGCCGCATGAAGAACGCCGCGGGGGTGGTGCTCGATGACGTAGCCGCCGGACTCATGGCGGGTGCGATCTTGTTCTTGCTCTCATCGTTCATCGGGGGCAGGTCTTTGTGATGCACGCAGAGGAGAAGTGAGGATTTCATGAAACGTCCGCAAAAAATTGAAGAACCGACCGGAAAGCTCGGCATTTTGCTTCCTGGCCTGGGTGCTGTTTCCACAACATTCGTCGCGGGTGTCGAGCTTGCGCGTCGGGGGCTCGCCGATCCCATCGGGTCGCTGACCGAGTTTGGCACCATTCGTTTGGGTAAGCGCTCCGAAAAGCGAGCGCCGAAGATCCGCGACTTCGTGCCTTTGGCGACGCTCGACCAGCTCGAGTTCGGTGCGTGGGACATCTTCGAAGACGACGCCTACGCTTCGGCGAAGCACGCGAAGGTCCTGAACGCTGAGCACCTCGATCCCATCAAGTCCTCGCTCGAGGCGATCCGTCCCATGAAGGGCGCCTTCTTTCCCGAGTACGTAACGCGCTTGAATGGGACCTGGGTCAAGACCGAGAAGAACAAGGCTGAGCTCGTCGAGGCTCTGCGCGAGGACGTTCGAACCTTCAAACGAGATCGGGGTGTCGATCGCCTGGTGGCGGTTTGGTGTGGCTCGACAGAGAAGTACGTGGAGCCCTCGGACGTACACAAGAACGTAAAGTCGTTCGAGAAGGGCCTGGCCGCGAACGACCCGGCGATCTCGAACTCGATGCTCTATGCTTGGGCGATGCTCAAGGAGCGCGTTCCGTTCGCGAACGGTGCCCCGAACTTGTGCGTGGATTTCCCCGCCGCGGTGGAGCTTGCGCGCGAGATGCACACGCCGGTCTCGGGCAAGGACTTCAAGACGGGTCAGACCCTCATGAAAACGATTTTGGCGCCGGGGTTCAAGGCGCGTTCGCTGGGGTTGGCCGGATGGTTCTCGACGAACATCCTCGGCAATCGCGATGGCGAGGTGCTCGACGCGCCGGAGAACTTCAAGACGAAAGAAGTCTCGAAGTTGGGTGTGCTCGACTACATCCTTCAGCCCGACGTTTATCCGAAGCTGTACAAGGACATGTACCACAAGGTTCGGATCAACTATTACCCGCCGCGCGGTGATGCGAAGGAGGGCTGGGACAACATCGATCTGTGCGGATGGCTTGGTTATCCGATGCAGATCAAGGTCGACTTTTTGTGCCGCGATTCGATCTTGGCGGCTCCGCTGGTCCTCGACCTCGCGTTGTTCATGGACTTCGCTCAGCGGGCCAATTTCTCGGGCATTCAGGAGTGGCTTAGCTTCTACTTCAAGAGCCCACAACATGCGCCGGGGCTGTATCCGGAGCACGACCTGTTCATCCAGCTCATGAAGCTGAAGAATACGCTTCGTTGGGCGATGGGCGAGGACGTGATCTCGCATCTGGGTCACGAGTACTACGATTGATGAGTCCCAGTCCGAGTCAGAGTCAGAGTCCGACTTCGGGTCCGAGTCAGACTTCGAGTCCGAGTCTGAGTTCGCATCCCAGTCCCAGTCCCAGTCTGAGTTCAGCTTCGGGGGTTGGGACGAAGTCGCGGGCTCTGCGATGGCTACCCCGACTCCTCGCCGTCTTTGGTTGTGGGGTCGGGGCCTTCGCGTATCAGGCGTGGCCGAGTGGGGAGGACGGCGCGGTCGGTTCGGCCGCGAAGCCGCCGTATTTGACGCTTTTTCTGATCGATGGGTGTGCCCACGAGGTCTTCGACGCTGAGCTCGCGGCGGGTCGGCTCCCCAACATTCAGCGCATGATGGACGAAGGCCTCTTCGTCGAAAATGGCGTCTCGGCGTTCCCGAGCATGACGGCCTACGGGTACTACGGATTTCTCACCGGCCAAGATGCCGTCTTTGGCGGACCGCTTGGGCTGCGTTGGTATGACCGCGAGCGAGGGAAGGGGCCGTTTCGAAGTTACGTGGGCAAGACGAACACGCTTTTCAACCACGACATGGCCCCCGGCAGGCAGACCATCTTTGAGGCGTTTCCTGACCAGCATAGTCTCTCCATCAACACATACGCGAACCGCGGCGCGCACCGTTCCGAGAAGACGGGGTGGATGTTCACGATGGCCAAGTACAAAGACCATTGGTGGGTCGCGGGGCTGCTTTCGTCTTTGCCCATGGTGCGCGACCGAGTGGCGCCTGATTGGCCGGAGATCGAGAGCCGAGTCGTGGATCTCGCGATCAAGGATCTGGCGCATCGACCGAAGGTGCAGTGGGTGACCTTTGTCTCGCCGGATACCTATGGCCATGTATACGGTCTCGGGCCACGTTATCCGGAGCTGCTTCGGCACATCGACACGCTGATCGGACGATATCGGGAGGCGAGTCGGGCGGCGGGGCTCGAGGCCGATCGGGTCTACGCGGTCGTGTCAGATCATGGGGTCGAGACGGTGAGCCGCAACGTCGATCTCACGAAGAATCTCGCCGCGGCCGGGCTGCCGGCGTTTCGTGGCGAAGCGACGATGCTTTGGTCGGACGCGATCGACGATCCGCCCTCCGCGCTCGACCCGTACAAGGCGCTGGTGGTCATCAATGGCAACTTGATGAACTATCTCTACTTCCAGGATCCTACGGGTGAGGGCTGGCGAACCCGTCCGAACTACGAGACCCTGCGCGCTTATCCAGCCGCGCGCGGTCCGGTGGATTTGGTGCGAACCTTGGTCGAGACGGACGGCATCGAGTTTGCGATCCTGCGTGGGCCTCGGGGGGGCGTCGAAGTTCACGCCGCCGATGGGGTCGGGTTCGTCACCACATCGAGCGCTGGATATGCGTATCGATTCGAAGGGCAAGATCCGCTGCGAATGCCGCCGGCCTCCCAGTCTTTGACCGATGGTCGACCTCACGCTGCGTCTCGATGGCTGCGCGACACGCGCGAAGCCGAATATCCGTATGCCGTCGTTCGTCTGGCGCGGCTCTTCGCCCAAGAAGGTGCGGGCGACATCGTGGTTACGTCGGCACCGGGTGTCGATTTGGCCGAAGATTTTGAGCTTTTCGTGGACAACTATCGAGGGGGTCACGGTGGCCTGCGTCGCGCACAGATGGTTGTGCCCTATGTCTTGAGCGGCCCCGGGATCGCAGCCGGTCGCCGGGTCGCGGCCGCGACGCCGGAGGATGTCGGCGCTACGCTGTGGCATCTCCTCGGTGGGCGTCCGCTCGAAAATGTGCTTGGGCATCGGCTCGAGGGGGGAGAGTGAAGCAAGCTTTCGCCGATCGTGCGGGGCCGGTCCTTGGTCGTGTCGCCGTCTGGTCCTATCGTCATCCGGTTGCGGTGGCGGTCGTTGTCTCTCTCTTGGCGATCGTCTCGCTGTTCGGGGCGCGGAACTTGCGTCTTGACGCCGATCTTGTCGAGCTTCTGCCGCCGTCGTTTCAGAGTGTTCGCGACATCGACAAGCTCAAAGAACGCTTCGGCGCGATCGGCTACGTCGCCGTCGTGGCCTCGGGAGCCGAGCCCGAGGCATTGCGGGCGTTCGCCGACGCCTTGGCACCCAAGCTCGAAGCGTTGCCCGATATTCGCTACGTCGAGTACCGCCATCCGGGAACGTTTCTGAGGGATCACGGCCTTTACTATGTCGATGTCGAGGACCTCGAGACGATCCTCGAGCGCTTGGAGGACCGCGAGGCGAACGCCAAGCGAAAGGCCAATCCACTTCTTGTCGACTTGGGCGATGGAGAAGCGAAACCGGCGTCGATCGATTTCAGCGACATCATCCAGAAGTACGAAAAACGCTTTGGTCTCAAACTTTCGGAGAGTGAAGCCGAAGACTACTACTTGAACCCAAAGACCCGGGTGATGGCGCTCTTGGCGAAGCCGGCTCAGCACGACACCGATTTGTCGTACGCGCAGCGCGTCGTCGAGGAAGTGGCTCAGGTCGTTTCTCAGGCCTCGAAGCCTTCTCCCGAGAATCTAAAAAAATACGGACCGAACCTCCACATCGCGATGGCGGGCGGCTACACGAAGAAGGTCGATCAGCAGAAGATGATCATGCGTGATCTTGGGCTGTCGACATCGCTCGCTGCATTCTTGGTTCTTGCCTTCGTGAGCCTTCTTCACCGCCGGTTCTCGGCGCCGTTCATCGTCGCGGCGCCTCTCGCTTTCGGTCTCGTTTGGTCCTTCGGCTTCGCCGGCTACATCTACGGTACGCTCAACATCTTGACCGGCTTCATCGGTGCGATCCTGACGGGGCTGGGCATCGACCACGGCATTCATCTTCTGGGGCGCTACGAGTCTGAGCGACGGCTGGGCAAGCCGGCGCCCGATGCGTTGTTCTTGACGTTTGCCGAGACCGGCCGGGCCGCGGTTGTGGCCGCATTGACGACGACGGTCGCTTTCGCTGGACTCGGCCTATCGGAGTTCCGAGCGTTTCGCGAGTTCGGTGTCTTGGCCGCGGTGGCCATGGTGTTTCTTGTCTCGGCCTATACCGTTTGTTTCCCGGTGGTGATGCGCGTGGTTGAACGACTCGGATGGCATCCTTCCTTGTCGGTGCCTTCGATGGAGCGTTCGTGGTTCGCGCGGTTGCTCAAGCGAGCTTCTGGGCGTTTTGTGGCGCTCCAGGTCTTCGCGATCGTCGTGGCGACGTGGGGTCTCACGAAGCTCGACTTCGATTTCAATTTCCGAAACCTCGTGGCCAGCGATCTCCCGTCGTTCAAGCTCGACGCAGTGATCGACGGACTTCTCGGTTATTCTCAAACACCCGTGGTCGTTTTCGCCGATCACGAAGGCGACGATCGCGCGATCATCAAGGCGCTCAAGGCGCGCAAGAAGGCGAATGGCGACGCGTCGACGATTCATCTCGCGTCGTCGCTTCGTCAGCTCGTTCCGGACGGTCAGTTGGAAAAGCGCAAGCTGATCCAGAAGATGAACCGAATACTCGAGCAGGTGGAGCCGTCTCAGCTCCGGCCGGTGGAACGACGAAACTACCTCCAGGCGCTTACGATGACGCGTACAGCCACGTTCGGCTTTGCCGATTTGCCGGCCGAGCTTCGGCGCCGATTCGCGCAGCGCGATGCGGATCAACCCGGTTCCGTGGTGCTCGTGTATGCTTCAGTCGACCTTTCCGACGGAGCGAACGCACAGCGTTTTGCGCGCGAAGTGCGAGATATTCCGCTGGGCGACGGCCGCGTGACGGCGGCGGCGGGCGGACCGATGGTGATGGCGGACATCTTCGAGATGGTCATTCACGAGGCGCCACCGGTGTTGCTCTTCACCCTGGTCTTGGTGTTCATCACGTCGTGGCTTCTCATTGGGCGTCTCAAAGACGCCGCCTTGGCCCTGCTCCCCGCGTTCGTCACCATGCTGCTCACACTTGGGCTCTTGCCCCTGACGCCGATTCATCTCAACTACCTAAACATCGTCATGATTCCAGTCCTATTCGGTATTGCGGTCGACGGAGGCGCTCACATCATGACGCGCATGCGCACGGGGACGCCTCTGGACGAAATCGTCGCCGAGACCGGGCGGAGCATCGCGGGCGCGCTCTTGACCACCGCGTTTGGCTTTGGTGCGCTGCTCTTGGCAGACCACAAGGGCCTTCGATCGCTGGCCGAGTTTTCGCTCTTTGGGCTCGCGGTCAACCTGATGGCTTGCCTGGTGTTCATGCCTGCCCTTTTGGCGAGCTTTGCGGCCCATCGCCGGAAAGATGGTGAGCCGTCGTGAGGATGCACCCCATGCTCTGCGCATCGCTGCACCCGACGCGGCGTGAGATGCCGTGCGCGAAGAAGATGGCTCGGATGGGCGCCTTGATGTCCGGGCTTGGGCTCTTGTTGTTCGGGGCCCTCTCGGAGGCGACGGCGGCCGAAGTCCTCGAGCCTGAGCCGATCGACGAGGAATCCTACACCGAGAGTTTCGTGGCGTTCATGGATGCGCCGGACGGAACATACTTCAAGGTTCAGCTTGGCATTTCGAATGTCGGACCGGGTGATCGCAAGGGTGCTTGCCGGGTGCTGCTGGCCAAGGAAGGGACCGCGGCGTGGTCCAAAGAAGCGGTCGTCGATGCCGACTGGGACTATGCGCGCGGTGTCCTTCGCATAGGCAAGTGCCGAGCATCGATCGTGGGCGATGCCAAGGACGCGAACCACGCGAACCACGCGAACCACGGCAAGACGAAGGGCGAGGGCGAGGGCGGGTTGAGGGTCGAGGGCGAGATCGTTGGGCGCGCGTTCATACTCAACCTTAGAGAGAAACCGCGGCGCGAACGGGTCATGCGCGTCGTCGCGGGGACGCGCTTTTATGAGTCCGACGTCATGATTCCTTGGGCATCGGCCGATCTCGTCATGACGCGCACGTCCGACAACCAGGTGCTCGTGAAGACGCAGGGCACTGGCTATGCCGACCACTCGCGGTCGACGACCTATCCGGCGGACACGGCGCAGCGTTGGATTCGTTTTCGAGCCCTCAACGAACCACCCGATGGTCGTCAACTCGTCCTTGTGCGGGAGCCTAAGACGGGCGGCGTGGAAGGCTGGGTGTGGGCGGATGCGGGTCGAAAGCCGGTCACGCGTATGCGGGTCGCGGTGCGTGGCGCCAAGCACGCGCCCCAAGTTCGCGCGCTCATCGACGGAGAAGGCGGGCCTTGGCGCGTGACGTCAAAGACGCTTCTTTTTCGCCACGCGCCGCTGGAGAATCGGGGTGTTCTTGGATCGCTCGTGGGCGTCGCCGTTGGCAACCCCGTGACCTACACCTATCGCGCGGTGCTCGAGACGAAGCGCGGCAAGCCGGTGACCGGCCTCCTCGAGATGGCCATTTCGGACGAGTAGGGGTCGGATCCGAGAGCGCGAAAGCACACCTGACGCAACGCTTTGGCCAAGTCTCGCGAAAATCAGTGGTGAGATGTCGTCGATGACTGTCCAACCCGGTCAGAGCTTGTGGTCGATTGCGAGGGGGCATCTTCCGAACGACGCCTCCAATCAGACCATTTCCGCGGCGGTGGTTCGCCTGGCGCAAGAGAATGGTCTTCCGACCGATGCGCATCTTCGGCGGGGTCAGACTTTGCGAATCCCGGACCAGCTCGTGGCTCGGGTGACGTCCGACCCCGATGTTCGCGCCGGTGTTGCGAGACTGAGTGCGGCGAACGCGGAAGTCGGGCGGGGGATCGAAGCCACGGATGGGACGGAGGATGGGACGGAGACTGCGCGTGGGCCGGAGACTGCGCGTGGGCCGGAGACTGCGCGTGGGCCGGAGACTGCGCGTGGGCCGGAGACTGCACCGAGCCTCTTTGACTTGCGCGTGCGGTTCAGCGATCCGGCACGCACGCCCGTGGGTGAGGTCTCGCTTCTCCCGGTGGCGGGCGTACCGTTTCGAGGGACGCTCGAGCGTTTCGAAGGCGTTCAGACATGGCTCAACCCCGCGGCGCTCATCACGACGCGCGCTGAGCTCGGGAGGTTGACCGAAGCCCAGTTTGGGGCGGTCCGCGCCGCGCTCGGCGGGGTGAGCGAAGTGCCCTACCGACCTGACCGATCCTATGAGCTCGTCGACTTTCTTCCGCCGGCGATCCAAGCGCTGGTGAATCGCGACGTCGAGGTTCCAGCGGTTCGGTCGGTCGAGGGTGTCGCCTTCAACGAAGACGCGCACGTCATCCCGGACGGCCGGCCGGCGCGCGTGGCGTTGACGATGAACTGCCACGGCGCAGCTTGGGGTGCGATGAGGGCCTATCAGGGGCAAAACCGTCAAGTCGACGTTTTCTATGGAGAAGCGATCGATCTCGACGCGAAGGTTCACGACGCCGCGGACTTCGCGAAGGTCGCGGAGCTCGACGGTGCGCACGTGAACGATCTCCTCAACGCCGATCTTCATCCAGGAGATCTTGTTCAATTCTATGAGGTGGCCGACTGGATGCGCGTGAGCTTCCTTCTCCATTCGGCGGTCTATGTGGGCGGCGGGTTGTTCTTCGAGAAGCCAAATACCGAGACGTCCGAGGAGGATGCGCATCGGTATGGTCCGGACGACAACGCGGACGAGACGCCGTTTCGCCTGGCGACGGTGGAAAACATGACGCGGCCCATCCACGATGCCGTCGAAGGGAGGTTTCGAGTCGAAGTGTTCCGGCCCAAGCATGCGCTTCCTCCGGCGGCGCAAGCCTTCGAATCCTCGCTCGAGAACGACTTCCGCGCTTTCGCCGAAGGGCGAGGGATGGTGCTCGGAAACCAGCTTGTGGCCGAGTTCGAGCCAAGTCTAGGCGGCGGGATCCGAAGCGAGCACGCGGCCGCACTCGAGACGCTCGAGGTTTCGCGAGATGCCGGGGGTCGCGGCGTCATCGCTTGAGCACACGCGACGTACTCTCGGTTTTTCCGGCGAGGACCTCCGCGCTGGAATCAATGTCAGCCGTACCCACTCCCTCGATGGCCTCATACCACCACGGAGAGGTCGCGCGTCGAGACGACTTCGTCGCGGCCCGCTTCTTTCGCGCGGTACATGGCTCGGTCGGCCGCGGAAAGAATGTCGGTCGTGCTGCTGCCGTCGTCGGGGTACGTTGCCACGCCGATGCTGGCGGTGAGTTGGAGCGAGAGACCTTGGCGTGTCAGGAAGCGCTGCTGTCGCAGGAGCTCTCGGAATCGACTGGCCATCACGAGCGCGCCTTCGTGCGGCGTTTCGACCAGGACGACCGCGAATTCATCGCCACCGTATCGGAAGCCCATATCGATCTTTCGTATATGGCGGGCGACGAACTGACCGAACTCGGCGAGCAGAGCGCTTCCGACGAGATGGCCTTTCGTGTCGTTGATGACCTTGAAGAAATCGAGATCCAAGAAGATGATCGAGACGGGCCGCTGAAAGCGGGCGGCGCGCGTCAGTTCGGCGCTGAGCGTCTCGCGGAGGTGTCGCGCATTGTAGAGCGTCGTGAGATCGTCTCGAATCGTGAGCTCGCGGATGCGCGCGTAGTTTCGTGCGTTGTCGAGGGCGATTGCGGCGTAATCGCTCACCGCTTCGAGCAGGCTGAGGCTTCGCGTAGACGGGATCGTCTTGGGATCGACGAGCTCGATCGCCCCAATCGTGCCCTCCTGCGTCTTGAGTGGCACGGCGACCACACAGCTCTTTGCACTCGCCTCGGCCATGCGAGCATGACGTAAGAGCTCCGACGGTGCCTGGGGCTGCGAATCGACGACAATCTCGTGGCAGGCGAGGGCACGAGCAAGCGCGCCGATCTTCGGTGAGGCGCGTAGGCCCGCGATGTCGGTACCGCGCGGTCCGAACGCGAGCTCGAATCGAAGATCTTCGAGGGGCTTTCGGTACAACATCACTGCGAAGCAGCGTGGCTGCCAGAGCTCGACGATACGCTCCGTGATGACGCGGAGAAGTTCGCTGAGCTCAAGCCGCGAGGCAAAGGACTTGGCGGTCTCGTGAAGGATTGAAGCCGGGAGATCCAGCGCGTCGTGATCGCTTACCATCGGTCCTCGGATGGACTCCGGGCGAGATTCTGTCTGGACCGGGCGCGCCCCGCAAGGAACTGGCCGGTTAGCCCCGCGCTCCAGAGGTGGCCTTTCGGCCAGGGCTGTTCGTCGGTCGGAGGAAATCTCGATGTTGAGTTTGGGTGCCCGCTGGCGGTATCCATGGGTCGAACACCGCTGGTCGGTGCATGCAGGAGGTCAATGTGCGATTGGGTATCGATTTCGGCACCACGCGCACGGTCGTAGCTGTTTGCGACCGGGGAAACTACCCCGTGGTGGGTTTCGTCGGGCCCGGCGGTGAGTCTTTGGACTGGTATCCGACCGTCGTCGCCGAGCGCGACGGGGCGCTTCGCTATGGGCTCGAAGCGCTTGGGCTGATGGCCGACCCGAGCTGGACCGTCGTCCGGTCCTTCAAACGCTTTCTCTCGAGCCCGGCCGTTCAGCCTGATGGGATCGTGCGGATCGGCGGCACTGACCTCACGCTGCTCGACCTGCTGACTGGATTTTTCGAGGCTCTCCAGCGCGATATTCGCGAGGACTCGAACCTCCCGGAGCCAAGGCGTGCCTCGATCGATTTCGAGGCTTTCGTGGCCACGCCGGCGAATGCGCACAGCACGCAGCGCTTCCTCACGCTCGAGGCCTTCCGACGTGCCGGCTTCGAAGTCGCGGCCATGATGAACGAGCCCTCGGCGGCGGGCGTCGAATACGCCCACCGGTATCGCAACACCATCACCAAGGGCCGCGAGAACATCGTGGTCTACGACCTGGGCGGTGGCACTTTCGATGTGTCCCTCGTCCGGATGACGGGGCAGAACCACGACGTTGCGGAGTCCTCCGGCATCGCGCGGCTCGGTGGCGACGACTTCGACTCGGTGCTCCTCGATCTGGCGTTGGCGGAGCGTGGCATTAGCCGGCGGACGCTGACCTCGCGGACGCTCGAGGTGCTCAGTGTGCATTGTTGCGAGCAGAAGGAGCGCCTCAACAACAATTCCCGCAAGATCGTGATCGAGCTGGGCGCGTTCCTGAACCCGCGTGAGCGCGAGACCCTGAACGTCGCTGAAGACGCAGTGGTGACGGTCAAGGCGAGTGATTTTTACGATGCTTGCGAACCGTTGATCGAGCGAACGCTCGAGACGCTGGCTCGGGTGACGCCAGACGGCGACTCGCTCATGTCGGACGTGGCGGGCATCTACGTTGTGGGCGGCGCGTCGGCGCTCCCGGCGATTACGCGCCGGCTCCGAAAGACTTATGGACGCCGGGTTCACCGATCGCCTTACCCTTCGGCGGCGACGGCGATCGGCTTGGCGATTGCGATGGATTCCGAGGCTGGCTACCAGCTCACGGAGCGCTTTTCTCATACTTTTGGTGTGTTCCGAGAGGCGCATGACGGAGCCGAGGTTGCTTTCGACACGATCTTCGATCGAGGCACGACGTTGAAGACTTCCGAGTCCGCAGAGCTGACGCGAACGTATCGTGCGGTCCATAACGTCGGACACTTTCGGTACATCGAGTGCGGATGGTTGAGCGCACGCGGGATCCCATCGGGCGACATCACGCCTTTCGCAGATGTGTATTTTCCGTTCGACCAGCGCCTTCAGAGCGGAAACAACAACCTCTCGACCGTCCCCATCCGACGCGCTCAGCGCCTTGGGCATTTGATTCAAGAGAAGTACGCTGTCGATCCAGCGGGCATCGTCGAGCTCACGATCACGGACTTGGATTCCGGTTATGCTTGCCGGCATCGCCTGAGCCGCTAGATGGAAGGCGATCTCAACGTCCTCGCGACGCTTCCAATCTGGTTCTTGGTCTTCCTGTTCTCGACGACTTGCCATGAGGCCTCTCATGCGCTCGTGGCCAAGCTGGGTGGAGATCTGACCGCCTACCAGGGCGGCCATGTGTCGCTCGACCCGCTTCCTCACATTCGACGGAGTCCGATGGGAATGGTCGTCGTCCCGATCCTGTCGTTCATCTATATCTTTGCGACGCGAGGCACGGGGTGGATGCTCGGATGGGCAAGCGTCCCGCTCGACCCGTTCTGGGCCGCGCGCCATCCGCGACGCGCGGCCTTGGTTTCTTTGGCGGGACCGACCGCAAACTTCCTGATTCTCGTCGGTGCCGCGGTCGCGATTCGCATCGGAATCGCGACCGGCCATCTTGGCGCCCCTTCCCACATCGGCTTCGATCACGTCGTCGCGACGGCGACGGGGGGCAACAACGCGCTCACGGTCGTTCTCAGCATCCTGTTCTCGCTGAACCTGATCTTGGCGACCTTCAATTTGTTGCCCGTTCCGCCCCTCGACGGACACGGGGTCGTGCCGCTGTTCTTGAGCCCTCGACTCGCTTCGCGATGGCACGATCTGTTTCGTGAGGGGATGTTCGGCATGATCGGCTTGTTCGTGGCTTGGTCGCTCTACGGGAAGATCTTCTCGTCGGTCTTTTTTGGCGCCATTGGCCTGCTCTACTCAGGTCTGGCCACCTACAGCTAGTCAGGAAGCGGCGAGTGCGTGCTCGCGCTGTTCGTGGTCTTTGAGCCACTCAGCCAGCGTGTGGGCGTAGGCGATGGTTTCGGCTTTCTGGTTTTGTTCGGTCCCGATTTTTGCCGAGCGAATCGACGATAGGATTCGATAGTGGTCGTCGACGAGCGCTTGGAGCGCATCCGACTTCGGGTGCGCGGTCGCGCCCATGCGGTCGTATAAGCCGCCCGGGCGTTCCTCCTTGGCAAAGTGCGCCTCAAGTCTTGGGAACAGCGCCTGAAGAAGCTCGACGACCTGCTCGATCGGGGATGTTTCGGATGTTTCCTTGAGTTTCTGCACCATCGTGGCCAGCATCTGGTGTTCTTCTTTGAGCTCCGCGGCGGCTTCGCGGACACTTTCAACGGACCCATTCGTCTTCACGCTCATCGGTAGACCCCTTTGCTTCGTCCATAACACCTTTTGCCGCTTTCCGTCAGCCGCACGCCTTTCCCTTGTCTCGGCGGCCTTGTCTCGGTACGAGACTCATCGAGTGCTATCTTCCAACGACGTGTTGCTCGAACTCGTTCGTGTTCAGAAGTCGTTCCTAGATGGCGAGACGTCATCCGGCGCGCGTCGAACGATTCTGGGCGGCATCGACCTCGAGGTTCACGCGGGGGCGCTCATGGCGATCGTTGGGGCGAGCGGCGCGGGCAAGTCGACGCTTCTCTCCGTGATGTCTGGTCTCGATGTCGTTTTTGACGGTGAAGTGAGGTTGAATGGGCGCGCGATCAAAGCGATGTCAGATGATGAGCGCGCCCGCCTTCGAAACGAAGCCTTCGGCTTCGTCTTCCAGTCGTTTCATCTGCTCGAGCATCTGACGGTCGCCCAGAATGTCGCCCTCCCTCTGTGGTTGGTGAAGCGGTCCGCGAAGTCATCGAAGCGGGCGACGGACGACGAGACCGACCGCATCCGTGAGGTTCTCGACCGCGTAGGCCTCGGTGACGTGTCTCCGTCGGCCTCTGTCCGCCGTCTCTCGGGCGGGGAGCGCCAGCGGGTCGCCATGGCGCGCGCGATTGTTCATCGCCCGCACATCCTTTTCGCCGATGAGCCGACGGGAAACCTGGATGACGCGACGAGCGCCCTCGTGATCTCAGTGCTCGATGATCTGCGGCGACGCGGAAGCGCGCCGAGCGACCGGGGTACGCACGGCGACGGAGGTACGCACGGCGACCGGGGCAAGCATGCCGACCGGAGCAAGGATGCCGACCGAGGCGCGCTTGGCGACGGAGGTATGCACGGCGACCGAGGCGCGCTTGGCGACGGAGGTATGCACGGCGACCGAGGTGCGCCTGGCGAGCACAGTGTGCGATGTGCGGTCGTTGTGGCGACGCACGATCCTCGTCTTGCTCGACGCTGTGACCGTGTGCTTCGACTCGAGAAGGGTCGTCTCGAGGAGGTTGCGGGCGATGCGCTTCGCGATGCTCTTGCGGACTGAGCTTCGCCGGAGCTGGCGACGGCTTCTTGTCGTGTCGATGGCCGTCGTGGCCAGCGTTTCGACGCTGACTGTGCTCGGTGGGCTTGGACTTGGGGTCTACTCCGGTGTGGTGGAGCCTCTGCTCCCCCGGCTGCCGTTACGGCTGTTGAAGATCGAGCCTCGGGCGGTTTCGATCGGACCGATTGCCTTCGACGTTGCTTCTTTGGGTGGAGGCCTGGACGATCGGGCTCTCGAGAGGCTTAGGGCGCTCAAAGGCGTCGATGCTGTCTATCCCATCGTTGCGGCATCATTTCCGATGCGCGCTGTCGGTGGCGAGGGGTTTATCGGACGGCGAATCCAGACCGACGTTTTCGCGACCGGCCTGAGCTCGGAGCTTGTGCACGACGACGTCTCGGCGGGCTATACGTTCGATGATGTTGACGCTGAGGGACGAGTCCCAGTCCTCGTTGCGCGTCGTCTTCTCGAACTCTACAACACCACGGTCGCGCCGGCGATCGACAAACCGCGGCTGTCTTCTGAAGCTTTGATTGGCTTCGAGTTCGAGCTTGTGTTGGGCGCGTCGGTTGCCCGCGCCGCGCAGACGGGCGATCCGATGGTGCGCCACGTGGCGCGGATCGTTGGTCTCTCCGACCACGCGAATCTCGTGGGGATCACCATTCCCGAGAAGACGCTCCGGCGCTGGAATCGATGGTGGGCGGAAACACGGCGAGGAGAAACGCAGCGAGCAGAAACGCGGCGAGCAGAAACGCGGCGAGCGGAAGCGTCGCGAGCGGAAGCGTCGCGAGCAGAACGGCCGAGGGCGTCGGAGCGCGACGATGATCCGCTTTCCGGAGCCTTTGTGCGCATCGAGGATGAGGCGTTGGTGGGAGAGGTCTCGGCCGCCATCGAGCGCGCGGGCTTTCGGATGGATGAAACACCGAAACTCCTGGGCGTCGCCGTGAATGTGGGCCTCATCGTGAGCGGCTTGTTTCTGTTCGTGGTCATCGGGCTCGCCGTACTCACGATCGCTCAGGCTTTCTTTCTGCTTCTGCGCGAGCGGCGTTTCGACTTTGCGATTCTTCGAGCGTTGGGCGCTCGGCGGAAGGACGTTCGAGCGCTGGTCGTTTCGGAGGCCGCCGTCGTCGGGGCTCTGGGGGCCGTGGGCGGCGCGACGCTGGGCGTTGGGTTGCTCTTGGGGCTCGAGGCCTGGTTCTTCGCGAAGTTGCCACGACTTCCCGTGCAGCTCGATCATGTGGTCTCGTTGTCGCCTGGCTTGCTCATCGGCGCGGTTGGCTTTGGTTTCATGGCGTCCAGCCTCGGTGCGGTGGTTCCTGCGATGATGGCGACTCGGGAAGCTCCGCTCGATGTGCTCCGCGGCAGCAGCGGGTGAGAGAGGCTCAAACGGTTGCCGCCAGCGCCGCGTTCGCCGCCCGGGAGGTCACTCGACTGGACGGGGCGGGGTAGGGTGGTGCTTGGGACGCCGCGGCAGAGTATGGTGGCGCTCGTGTCGCAGGATTTCGAGGCTCAGGCCTTAGGGCGCTACCTCCTGCTCGACCGTATCAGTGTCGGGGGGATGGCCGAGGTCTACCGAGGGCTGTCGTCGGGCGCCGCCGGGTTCGAGCGCATGGTCGCGCTCAAGCGGATCCTTCCCGAGATCGCGTCAGATCCCGATTTCGTGGAGATGTTCATCCAGGAGGCAAAGCTGGCGGTTCAGTTCCAGCACGCCAACATTGCCCAGGTCTATGACCTAGGCGAGGTCGACCGCCGCTACTTCATCGCGATGGAGTACGTCTCTGGCGTGGACGTGCGCACGATTTGGAATGCAGCGCGTCGCCGCCGACGCCTTCTCCCGGTGGCCATGAGCTGCCACATTTTGCAGAAGTGCTGTGAGGGTCTGGACGCCGCCCATCGCAAGACGAACGACCGAGGCGAGCCGCTGGGGCTCGTGCACCGCGATGTTTCGCCGCAAAACGTGTTGGTCTCGTTCGAGGGCGAAGTCAAAGTCATCGACTTCGGCATCGCGAAGGTTGCCAGTCACGTCAGCAAGACGGCGGGCGGCGCGCTTCGTGGAAAATTTGGCTATATGTCGCCTGAGCATGTGCGCGGTCTTCCGGTGGATCGTCGAGCCGACATTTTCGCGTGCGGTGTGGTCTTCTATGAGCTTCTGATCGGCCGGAGGTTGTTCCTCGGAGACTCTGAGTTCTCGACGCTCGAGAACATCCGCAAGATGCCCATTGTCCCGCCCAGCGAGATCAATCGGCGATTGCCGCCAGCGCTCGACGAGATCGTGTTGAAGGCGCTCGCCCGGAACCCTGAGGAGCGGTTTTCCTGGGCTGGCGAGATGGCGGAAGCTCTGCAGCGATTCTTGTTTGCGAGCGAGCAATCGTTCACGCGCACGGATCTGCTCAGATATATGCATGAACATTTCGAGGAAGAGCTTGCAGAGGAGCGCGCCCGCCTCGAAGGCTACAAAGGGCTCTCATCTCGGCGCGTGCCGTTCGCAAGGCCGGTGGAAGAGCCTCCGGCCGTCATCGAGCCGAGCGACTTCGCGCGGCGCGAGGCGGAAACCAACACGGATTTTGGCGAGGCCTCAGTCGACTTCGGGGGTTCGTCTACGCCCTTGGCTTCGTCATCATCATCGGCGGTCCGGACATCGAAGCCGGAATGGACCCCATCGCTTCTGCCTTCGCCGATTCGAGAGTCTGGGCCACTCCACAAATCTTCGGCCACCTTGAGCCCGGCAGCCGCCATTTCGCCTGACCGCTTCGCCTTTTCGTCTGCGAATACGGCGTCTGCGAATACGGCGTCTGCGAATACGGCGTCTGCGAATGCGGCATCTGCGAATGCGGCATCTGCGAATGCGGCATCTGCGAATGCGGCATCTGCGAATGCGGCGGTTGGCCCGTCGACATCCGATCCGACCGATCCGCCGGTGCCTGGTCGATTGACCGTCGATGCGGCGATGCTGGTGCCCGAAGCCACGGGCGCACGGCCGCCCGAGAACGATGCGCGCTTTTCGCCCGGGGTTTCGGACCAAGGCGCGACCGCGACTGCGACCGCGGCTGCGGCTGCGGCGCGAGGCACGTCGGTGTTTGCAGATCGTCCGCCTCTGCCGCTTTGGGTTGGGATCTTGCTCGGCGTCGTGCTGTCGTTGGCCGTCATGGGGCTCGTGGCCGTGGTATGGCTCGCGCCGCCCGAGCCGGGGCGCGTCGTTGTGTCGGTGACGCCGACCGATATCCGTCCTCTCATCTACCTCAACGAGCAGCTCGTCGGAAACGAGGGTCACTGGACGTTCGACCTCGAACCTGCGACCTACGTCCTTCGCGTAAGCGCCGCCGGCTACGAAGATGCGCTTCGCGCGGTGCGGGTTCGGAGCGCCGAGACACGTCAGGAGTTGATTCTGCTCAGTCGTCGCCCCGGGAGCTCGGCGTTGGTGATTCGTACTGAGCCGGCAGGCCTTTCCGTGCAGATCGACGGGCAAGATACCATGAAGCGTACGCCGGCGAGGCTTGCAGGCCTCTACGCGGGCCATCATGTCGTCTCTCTGCTCTCGGCCGCGGGCAAGACTCGACACGAGTTCTCGGTTGAGTTGAGACCCAACGACGTCGGCTATTTCGATATTGACCTCTCGCGTCTACCGCCGACGCTCGACGTGACCTCGACGCCATCGGGCGCGCTCGTGACGGTCGATGACGTACCGTACGCGACGACGCCGACGTCTATCGGCGCGCTCGAGGCCGGTTCTCGCAAGGTCCGACTGACGCTCGCCGGATGTCGCCCGTACGTCACGACGGTTCGCCTTCGCCAAGGCGACGTGCGTGCGCTCCATGGTCAACTGAAGTGCGACCCTCGCGCCCTCGCGCGCCCGAACAACGAGCCTTAGACCGGGGTCTTGTTCGCCGTCGAGGACTCGAGGAAGTGCTCGACCAGCTTGACCGCGTACGCCACGCCGTCTTCTTGCTGAACAAGGGCACTCAGCGCGGCGGCTTGAGTCCGCAAGCTGGCGCGTGTGCGGGCCTCGCGGATTCCTTCGCGCAGCCTTGTGGCCGTGAGGTGGCGCCGAGGAACAGGCTTTGTCGCGACGCCGCGGCGATGAAGCCGATCGGCCCAGTAGGCGTTGTCGATCAAGTGGGGAACGGGGAACGAGGGCACGCCCGCACGTACCACGAGCATCGACGTACCCGCGCCGGCGTGATGGACAACGCACGATGCGTGTCCGAACAGCGCCGCATAGGGGACGTATCCCGTGACGAATAGGTTTTCCGGTCCACCGCTGACGTCGAGGTCAGGCGAGGTGAGGATGACCGGCGTTGCGGCGTCGGCGGCGACTGTCCGCGCGAGAGCCAGCGTCTCCTGGCGTCGTACCCCGCCCAGGCTTCCGAAGGCGATCACGACTGGATTCGGGTGTTGCCGCACGAATCGATCGAGGGCGGGACTGAAGGCCGACAAAGAAGAGGCTGCCGTATCTCCTCGGCTGAGTCCTGGGCTGAGTCCTCGGCCGAGCTGGGCGCGGCACGGGAAGCCAGATCCCGCGTCGGCGCCGATCGGTGCCCAGTCGCCGGTGATACGCACCGTCGACGGCCAATCGGACGGCGTGTTGAGTAAACTTGGCGATGCCGCCACGAGATTCAAGTAAGGCGAAGGGGGCGCCAACAGACGGCGGTTTGCGCGGCGCAAGCCGAGATCGCGAAGGTGCTGGTCGATGACTACGCGGACGGGTTCGACCATCTGATCGGCGGCGTGCCACCAGAACCTGGCCCACCGTCGACCCAAGTGAGGAAGCGGGCCCGGCGGCCGAGAGGCCGATGGAAGGCTTCCAGGCGTCAAGATGACGCTGACCCATGGGATTCCGAGCTGCTCTGCGGCACCCTGGCCGATCGCGTCGAGCCAGTGGACGATCACAAGGTCCGCGCCCGACATGACGTTGAGCTGATGCTCGAGCTGCCCCGGCCCTTCGCAAAGAAAGAAGCGTTGCATCAGCGTCTGGAGCTGGTCCATCGGACCTTGCTCGACCATCTCTTCGAGCACCTCGGTCAGGCGCGTCTGGGTCATGGACGCGGTGTGCCCGTGGAATTCGAATCCATGCTGTTCGAAGTGTGCCCGATGGAATGCGTGCGATGAGACGTGGACGGCGTGGCCGCGAGCCCGCAGCCCATGGCCGAGCGCGGAGAACGGCTCGATGTCACCCTGCGACCCAGCCGTCGCGATGACAATTCTCTTGCTCTGCATCGGTCCTCGCTTCAGCCGAATTGCGGACGCTACGCAGCGCCGCTATGGATGTCAAGGCATCGAAACCCGGCGCGATTTGCTCGTCGTTGCCCGCGCGTCCATCGCTCACGTATGCTGTCGCCGTGCATACAGGCGGATGGGTCGGTGGGTGGTCGCCCGGCATTGGCGATCCGACTTTCGTGGGATGGCTCACGGTTTTCGCGTATTTCTGGGCCGCTTACTTCTGTCTTCGCGCGTTCAAGGTGCAGAAGCAAACCCCGGATGCTCGATCGGGATGGCGAGCGTACTTTGATGCCGCCCAATCGTGCATCGCTGCGTTCAAGCGATTTCGTCGCCCGCTCGACGAGGTTCCGATCCGCGCGCGCCTGGCGATGTTGTGGCTCGTGATCGGCCTCCTGTTCTTGACGTTGGGCGTCAACAAGCAACTTGATTTGCAGTCGGCCTTCACCGAAGGCGCGCGAATTCTGGCCTTCAAGCTTGGGTGGTATGAGAACCGGCGTGCCGTTCAGCTCTTCTTCATCACGATCGTTGGCGGACTCGGCGTACTCGGCGTCGTTGGCGTTCTGAAGCTCGCCAAGGGGCGATTGGTCGAGCTTCGGTTGACGTTGCTCGGTGCGGCTTTCGTGGTCTCTTTCGTTGTGATTCGAGCGGCTTCGTTCCACCACATCGATCGCCTGATCGACTCGACGATCCTGGACTTCCGAATGAATTGGATCCTCGAGCTCGGCGGTATTTTGTGCGTTGCTTGGGGCGCGAGGCGTGAAGGTCGGATGCGGCGGTCAACCGCCCGTTGACTCCACACCCTCGAGCGTCGAGCGAATCCGCTTTTCTTCGGCGCCCAAACTCGAGATCGCATCCATCACGCGGTCGGCGATTTGCTGGTAGGTCTGCTTGTTTCCAGGCTTCGACAAGAGATCGCGAAAATCGATCGGTTCACCAAAGACGACGATGATGCGACGTCCGCGCCGCGTCGCGTTGTTCACAAGCTGCCCCAAAAGACTGTTCCCAAGGCCGTTGATGAAGACAGGCACGACTGGGAGCTGTGTCTGGTGGATGGCGCGTCCAATGCCGGCCTGGGGGGGCAAGAGTGTGTACGGGTCGTCGGTCTTGTTGCGAGTCCCCTCGGGGTGGATGCCGGCCGCCCGGCCTCCCTTCAGGGCGCGGACGAGCTCGCTGTAGGCGGTGTGGTTCAGTGTCAGCCGGTTTCGGTCGCGAAACACCGGCGGATACATTGAAAAGAAGCTCATGAGACCGTTCACGACGAACCCGACCGGGTTGTCATAGAAGAACGTTGATCGGACGGGGAAGAGCAGCCGCCGTCGAAAGCCGCTGCGGTAGAGGACCATCTGGATGACGAACATGTCGAAGAAGCTCCGATGATTCGCCATCAGCAGAAAACCATCGGCCTGCGCCGCTGCTCGCGCGCGCTCGACGCCTTCGACGACCCGGATATTTCGCGTGCCGAGATGAACCCAGCGCGCCCCAATGTTGCGAAGACACCACTCGAGCACACGGTCGATCCGCCTCGAGGCGAAGGTCGCCTTGATGAATCCGATGTTGAATCGCTCCAGCCAGGACAGGCGCGCGCGAGCCTGCTCGAATGTCTCGGCCCGGGCCGACCGCGCCCCTCTCTTCGTCGTCGATGCGGTCTCGGGCGCCGATGCCGACGCCGATGCCGACGCCGATGCCGACGCCGCTTCGCCGGTTGCCGTCTCGTCCGTGGCCCTGCCCTTCATGATCGACAACCCTATGCAGAAACGCGCATGGTCAGGCAACCTTTGGTGCGAGGCCGACGTCCGGACGGGGCAGGCTGCGCGACGTCGATCGGCGTCGGACGTAGGCCAACGCTTGACTCGACCGGACCTCCCTCTTACAGGCTAAGCCGTTGTCCGCCGAACTCCAAGGTCTCGCTGATCGCATCGTCGACCGTGCGCCCACGGCCGCTCCGGCGTCGGCCCGATGGGTCGAGCGCGCTCGTGGGTTTTACGAGCTCGGGAAGCCGAATCTGAGCGCACTCGTCGTGGTTACGGCGGTCATCGGCTTCGTTTTGGCGTCGTCGGGGCCGATCGACTGGGTGCTTCTTCTACACGTCACGGTCGGGACGTGGTTCTCCGCGTTTGGCGCCTGTGGGCTCAACATGGTGCTCGAGCATGAGGTCGACGCCAAGATGACGCGCACCCGCCAGCGGCCGATTCCTTCGGGGCGGGTTACGGTCGGTCAAGGGTTGCTTCTCTCTTCGGCTGCGGTTGTTCTTGGCGTTGCCCAGCTCGGACTGTTCATCGGAGCGCTCCCGGCGCTCATCTCGCTCTTGACGACGGCGATCTACGTCCTTCTCTACACGCCGCTCAAGCGTCGGCACGGGCCGCTCTCAGTGGTGGTGGGCGCGATTCCAGGGGCGATGCCCACCTTGATCGGCTGGTCCTCCGTCCATCATGGTCTCGGCCTTGGGGGTTGGCTGTTGTTCGCGGTCCTGTTCCTTTGGCAGTTCCCGCACTTCTTGGCGCTCGCGTTCCTTTACCAGCGTGACTACGCGAAAGCTGGGTTTCATTTTCTGCCCAGCACCGAAGAGCCGGCCCAGACGGGGCTCTTGATCGCAGCCGGGTGTGTTGTGGTGACGGTCGCGAGCGTTCTTCTGTTCACGGCCGGCTTTGCGGGTTGGTTGTACGGCGTCGGCGCGATCGTGGCGGGCGTCCTCTTCAGCGCGATGGGGCTTCGGGTTGCGGCGGAGTGCTCGCCGACGCGGGCGCGGGCTGCGTTCATCGCGTCGGTGACCTACTTGCCGTTGCTCTTTATCTTCATCGTGATCGATCGCCTCATCATCGCGTAGCGTGGCCCGTCATCACGAAGTGAGGATATGACCGCCGGGTCAGGTTTCGGGACTCTTCCCTACCTTCGAAGTGGGAACGACTTGAGGCCGCCATAGACCTTCCGGCGATCGAGCGCGTTGTTCAGCGCCATGAAAGCCAAACGCTCAGTTCCTTCCTCACGGTACCCACATCTGGCTGTGGCCGTCTGTCTCCACATGTCGGCCAGCGCCTACGCCGACAACCAAAGTGCCCCCGCGTCAAACGGGCAGACACCGCAGCGTGCCCAGGCCGAAGACCAGCTTGTCAGACGGCAGCTTGCGAGACCCCAGATCGAAGTGGCCTTCGTCCTCGACACGACGGGATCGATGGGAGGCCTTCTCGAAGGGGCCAAACAGAAAATCTGGTCTCTGGCTTCGCGCATCGCGATGGGACGGCCAACGCCGCGGTTGCGGGTCGGGCTCGTCGCCTACCGGGACCGCGGTGATGAGTACGTGGCCAAGGTGTATCCCATGACCGAGAACCTCGACGCCGTGTACGAGGATCTCCAGCGCTTCGAGCCTGCCGGGGGCGGGGACACGCCCGAACACGTCGGGCGAGGTCTTGGCGAAGCGGTGAAGAATCTGAAGTGGTCGGACAGTCGCAATGTCATGAAGATCATCTTCATCGTTGGCGATGCACCACCGCAAAACTATCAGGACGAGTGGAGCTATCTTACGTGGACGACGCGGGCGAAGCAGAAGGGCATCGTCGTCAACACCGTGCAATGCGGCAGCGATGTCACAACGCGCACGTCCTTTCTCCAGATCGCCAAGCGCGGAAGCGGGACCTTCGTTTCGATCGATGCCGCAGGCGGCATGATCGCCACCCGGACGCCATTTGACGAAGAAATGGCGTCGCTCAACGCTCGAATCTCGAGCATGAGCCTGTACGCGGGCCGCGCGCCAGCCCGAAGGAGCGCCGAAGGACGAGCGCTCGCGATGGCCTCTATGCCCTCCGAGGCTGCAGCCGATCGCATTGGCTATCTCGCCAAGGAAGGCTCTGCGCGCGGCGCGGGTGGTTTGGCTTCGGCATCGACGGTGCCGCTTGGCGTTCGCGATCTCTTGAGCGACAAGAAGGCCATCGATGAAGTCGCCGATGACGAATTGCCGGCCGAGCTCAAGAACAAGACCAGAGCCGAGCGCAAGGCGCACATCCAGGAACTCCAAGCACAACGAAAGCAATTCGAAATGCGCGTCATTGAGCTCAGCAAACAGCGCGATGCGTGGATGAAGAAGAACGTAAGCGAGAAAGACGACGCCTTTGACGCGCAAGTCATGAAAGACATCCGTGAGCGAGGCGTCCGCTACGGAATCGCCTATTGAGCGTCCGCCTGGGGGCGGCTCATCTTACCCCCACGGTCGGCACCCAGAAGGCGCTCATGTTCTCGGTCGTGACATCCTGGCCCGTCAACCAGAAGGCGGGCGCTGAGGGATCTTGGTTCGCGGCTGTGCCGGGCAGGATGGCGGCAACCCAGATCTGACGACGTTCCGTTCCTCGCGTGTGGGTGCCGTAGTCTCTTCGCGAGAAGAACGCGATCCAGTTGTATCCATCTTGCTCCTCGGGGCTGAATACCGGAAGGAAGGCTTGATCCTGCTTGGAGGCTCTCGCCGCGAGCACGGGCGCGGCGGATCCATCGGTCGGCACCAAGTAGATGTTTCCAGGCGAAATCGCCTTCTTGTCGTTCGAGTTCCACTCGGTGTGCGATCGACTGAACGGGCCGCGGCTGTAGGCGATGCGCCGGCTATCGGGTGAGAACGAGGGGTACGTATTGGCCATGCCGCCGGAGGGAACGAGGACGGTGGCTGAGCTCCCGGGCTGGCCGAAGTCCCGGTGCACCACGAGATCGGATTCAAAGAAGTCGACATCCCCGGACCAGCGTCCGGCTCGCGACGCATACGCGATCGTCTTCCCGTCCGGCGACCAGGCTGGCATGCTGGCCAACGAAGGGGTCCGAACCGATTCGAGCCACTGCCCGTTGCTCGGATCGACGATCGTCAACGACCCATTGTACGCCGTGAGAAGACGCGTTCCCGTTTGATCGAAAGCGCTGAAGTTCCCGCGAAAGACGCTGGGCGCGACCACGAGCGGTTCTGGTTCATTGACGTTGACGACGCCATGCCATTGCCAACCCCCCCAGTACTCGAACGCCATCTTTCGACCATCCCTCGACAACGTATGGCATCCCACGCAGTGGAGGTCGGGCTCCGGCGGGTTGGTGGGATTCGGCGGCGGGACGAAGAAGTCCTCTGCCACGTCGCTTCCAGCCGCGATGCGCAGGATGCGACCCACGCTCAGAGCCCAGTAGTAGATCGTCCCGGTGAGCGGGACCGTCGCGACGACGATGTCTTGAGTTTGGCTCTGATACACCGTGGCATCGCTCGGACCGATGCCGGCGACGTGAACGTGGATGCGGCGCCCTTGAGCCCCGAATACGAGCTGGCTCCAAAGATCGCGCCCGATCTTGAGCGACCGGGCGGTCGTGTAGGCCAAGACCCGGAAAGCTCCGTCGTCCGCTTCGAGCGTGACGCGGAAGCGATTCAGATCGGGGGGTGCGTTCCACTGGAAATCCATGGGCAGGATATTCGTCGGGATGACGACCTCGCGCTCTGGGTATGCGATGGATGGGACGCGTCCCGCCTCCTGATTGACCGGGCCGTCAAACTCGAGACCGATCGCATTAGGCATGCCGGTCTCGATCTGGATCCCCGTGATGGAGATCTCGACTTGAGCTCGGGCTGTGAGACCGCCGAATGATGCCTCGACCTCGACTGTCCCCGGCCGCGTCCCCTGGGCAACCAAGCGATGGGCGGCACCCCGGAAGTCGGCGATGGTGCGATTCTTCGAGATGAAGGTTGCACGATCGGTGACGTCGATGATGTCGCCGCCTTCCGTCGTGGCTCGGAGGTCGAAATCGAGGAACGCGTCGTCGTCCGCCCAGGTGACGAGCCAGTCGTAGGTGCTCGGGGTGATCTGCAGCGCGGTGACGCGACTCGCGCCCGCATCCACGCTCGACGACGGGCCGCCGTCCAATGCTCCGTCGCGCGATTCGCCGCTCGATCCGCCGTCGTCCTCGCCCGAGTCACGTTGGCCCAGGCCGGCATCGGCATCGCCAGAGCCAGCCCCAGCCGCGTCGGGGCCGGGCGGTAACGAAGACGCGTCCGCGCCCGCCGTGGTCGAGGCGTCCTCCCGCGAGCCGCTCCAGGAATCGTCGCCCTTGCTCAGGTCAGCACACGCCCATGTCGACGCCGCCAGGAGCGCGAAGCTCAGTCCAAGCCGACGTGGTTGCAACCTGACTTGCCTACTGTGAGTCCATCCACATGTGCGCTCGGCGGCCACACCCCGGAGTATTCGCCGCGTCGAGCTGTGAAGTCATCATCGGTCGACCTGCTTGCGTTCTTGGTTACACCGACTACTGGACTGCCGGCGGTGGTCCGAAGGTGAAGAACGTCACAAGATGTCCGGTCGCCTCGCCGTTCCCCAAACCGTCCTCTGCTGCGTCGGCGTCTTCACCCTCAACACGACCCTCACCGCGAGGGCCCGCGTCCATGAATTCGATCAAGAAGAGATAGTCCCTCTCGCGCGAGAACTCGGCCGCAGGGGCCGTGCGTTCGATGCGCTCGTCACCTACGTGCATGATGACTTCACGTCCGGTTTCGTAGGCGGCATTTCGTGTTGAGACCACGATCCCGGCGCCGCCTCTTCTCCGGCGAACGCGGAGCGCATCGGCGCGCCGACCCTTCTGCATCTCGCCGCGCGCGCGTCTCCACGAATAGGCGCTCATGATGTTCTCTGCTTCGAGTGCAGTTTCCGCTACGTGGACCTGGCGCCCTCCGATCGCGACGAGTTCGTCGAAGACACGTCCGCGGAAGACAACGAGCCGATGTTTGAAGACGCTCGGGTTCTTGACCGCGTCCGACAATCCGAAGACTTGGATTCCACTCTTGTTCGCGTGCGCGACGTCGACCGTAAGATCGCCCCCTCGATGGGCCAGGACGCGTGCGATGAGGATGACGCCGTCCCGCCCTCGTCGTCGGATTTCCTCGAGCCAAGGTTCGCTCGTAAGTCGGAAAATGTCCGTGATGTCATGAACACGGACACAGGCGTCGAGAAGCGACCAAGCCTGATCGGGGTTGACCGCGTATCGGCTCCGGGCGGTGCCCTCGCACAACGGACCATTCTCGATCGAGGCGGCCTGCATGCTCGGACTTCTATCCTGGCGAGACGGCTGGATGTCGGGGGGAGGTGGGCTGTTGTCGGCATGAGACCCGGAAATGCGCTCGTCTCCGGGAAAATGAAGCGGTGCATAGTCGGGACCTTGGGTCGCGCATGCACTGGAGCAAGCGGTCGTGACAATCGCCGCACAACGGCCGGCACGAGACCATGTCGTGCGCCAAGGCCGGCTGCGTTTTGTCTTTGGGCGCATTGGGAGCCCAGTATCGAGGAGCCGCCGCCCTCGTCAATGGTGGGACAACGGGTTACGTTGAGATTGGCGCCGCTTCTCGAGAAGGTGAGCAAGACGTGGTCGAAGCCCCCGCGATCACTGGAGGCCAGAACACCGACGTGGCGTCGATCCATGCCGGTGCGTCGGTCTGCGGCGTGCCTGGCCCGGCGGATGGCGCTTCCCTGGCGTCGATCGAAGCCTGCCGTTCGCGTGGCCCAACGGACCGATCGCACGCGATGGGTATCCGTGCTGCGCTCGAGTTGGCGCTTGGCGTGCTCTCGGCGCTGGAAGGTCTTCATCGACGAGCTGGCGTGGGCGTGGGGGTGGGCGAGGGCGTGGGCGAAGGCTCGGACGAGGTCGCCATCCATGGTGCGCTCCAACCCGAGAACATATGGATTCGTTCGCGGGGCGAGGTGACGTTGCTGGGCGCGGGCCAAGGCGGCCAGGACGCGTCGTACCGCGCACCCGAGTGTCTGATGGCCCGGGGCCCGAGCCCGAGGCAAGATCTCTTTTCTCTCGGATTGATCCTCGCTGAGGTTCTCGCCGGCACGAAGCTCAACCCACCTGGGAAGCCGGTGGTTGGGCTTGGCCTTCCGCGAAGAATTCGACAGCTTCTCGAGGGGCGTGGGGATGTGCCCGGGGATCTCGTGGCCGTCGTCTTGTCGCTTACGTCGGTGGACCCGTCGCGGCGGCCTGCGTCGGCCGACGAGGCTTCGCGTCTTCTTGCGGCCGTGCTCGGGAAGCTCTCCCTCTCGGACCCGCCCGGTGCCTCCGAACGCTCCGAAGCGGCCAAGATGGTCGAACGCTCGCTTCGAGCTTTCATGGGCCAATTGATGCACGAGCCGACGGATGAGGCTTTGCTCGCGGGCTCGTCTTCGGACCCGACTTCGGATCCGACTTCGAGTCCGACTTCGGACCCGGCTTCGATTTTGGCAATGCGGTCATCGCGGAGCGAGACAGCGGATGCGACTCAAAGACCACGCTTCGACGGAGCTCACGATGACGACGGAGCTCACGATGACGACGGAGCTCACGATGACGACGGAGCTCACGATGACGACGGAGCTCACGATGACGACGAAGCTCACGATGACGACGAAGCTCATGATGACGACGAAGCTCGAGACCGCGGAGATCTTCGCGACCACGACCGCGACCGCGACCGCGACCACGCAGTCGCGGTCGCTCGACCACTTCTCATTCCATCGGACGGCCGTGGTTCGGTTCGTGCCTCGACCGCTACGCGCGCCGAGCCTCGCCGATCTCTGAGTCATGTGCGCATTGGTTGGCGCACCGTCGTCGTCCTTCTTGTCGCGGCGTTTGGACTCTCGGCGTCGGCTGTCTATGTTGCCCATCGCATTCGAACAGCATCTCGCGCTCAGGATCCGGACCGAGCGGGCCATCCACTTGCATCGTCGAGCACGCGCGCGGACCGTCCTGTCGGCGCACCGTGGTCCGTTGAGGTCGTGTCTGTGCCCTCTGGGGCGGAGATCTTCGTGAACGGCCTTACGACCGGTCGAGTGACGCCCAGCACCCTTTCTGGTCTCGATGCAACGCGCGCCGCGGAGATCACGGTGCGCCTTCCGGGCTATGTGACGCCGGCGAAGCAGAGCTTCGATCCTCCAGTCGGTGAACGCGGCCCGGGTGGTGGCCTCCCCCGCGCCCGGTTCTCGCTCGAGCGTGGCAAAGTCTTTCGCGTCGAGACGACGCCTCCGAATGCCCTCGTGACGGTCGATGATGTGGACATCGGTTTATCGCCACTCGACCTTCCGGCGATGGCTCTCTCGTCGGTCTCGCTGCTTCGTGTGTCGCTGTCCGACTACTTCCCCATCACGAAGCGCGTCGTGGCGGATGACTATGCACCGGAGACCATCCAGATCGCGCTCGAATCAGGCCGATCTCTC
Organism: Deltaproteobacteria bacterium; assembly: GCA_016713425.1. Classification (GTDB taxonomy): domain Bacteria; phylum Myxococcota; class Kuafuiibacteriia; order Kuafuiibacteriales; family Kuafuiibacteriaceae; genus JADJPE01. The sequence continues at coordinate 2,925,212 of JADJPE010000005.1, forward strand.
CGCGTGGACTCGACGCCGAGCGATGCCGAGATTTTTTTGAATGGGCACTTCGTTGGGTACACGCCGATGGAGGCGTTGACGGTTCCATCGACCGGGACATTCGAGCTGCGGATGCAGCACTTCGCCGCCCGTCCGTGGCGTCGCCGATTCGAGGCCGATGGGATCACCGGTCAGAGTCTCGACGTCGAGCTCAAGCCGCTCGATGTCGGTGACCTTGCACTGACCTCGGCGGAGCAGCACGAGCTTCGACGACTTCGCGCCGACATGAGACGTGCGAACCAGGCCCTTCGGAAGGCCGAGGCCGCACATCGAGCCGCGAAGCGCACCGTCGAATCCTTCGCGCGCGTGCGAAGCCTTAGAGTCGTCGAGCTTCGGCGCGCGGAAGCGCAGGTGGCGAGCGCGGCGCGCCAGATCGAGGACGCGGAAGGCGAGCGCGACACGCAAGCGCACGCGCTTGAAGATCTCCGCAAGGCGGTTCTCGGGCGCCTCTCGATGCAGCGGTCCATGCGCACGGTCGAGCCCTGAGCATGTGACCCCACGTGAACCCCGTGAACCCCCGTGACTCCACGTGAACCCCCGTGAACCTATCTGACTCCATGCGACTCCATGCGACTTCGGCTCCGACGTTTGTTCTTTACCCCGGCTCGGCCTGATGATTCTTTGAGCGGGTGATCTCGTTCCTCCCTCACGTCAACGCCGCGCTGAATACACTCGTCGCCGTGTCCCTACTGATTGGGTTGGTGGCGATCAAACGGGGGCGTCGCGATGCTCACCAGCGTGCGATGACGGTCGCGTTCAGCCTCTCGTCCCTCTTCCTTCTGAGCTATCTCACCTACCACGCGGTCCATGGTCCGACGCCCTTTCAGGGACAGGGCCCCATTCGGTTCGTCTACTTCGCGCTCCTCTTGTCGCATACCCTCGTTGCGATCGTCGCGTTACCGTTCATTCTCGCCACCGCGTATCGCGCGTACCGAGGGCAGTTCGAGCGTCATCGGAAGGTCGCCCGACTCTCGTGGCCGGCTTGGTTCTTCGTCGCGGTCACGGGCCCCATCGTGTACCTCATGCTGTACCACTTCAACGGTTAGTCTCGTCGCACTGCCCACATTGCAGACTCGACGTGAGCCGTTAGGCTCGACGATCGGGGCTCGTGTTTTGGCTGTACCGAGACAACCGGCGGGACTCTGGCTGGTCAAGGACCTGTGCCGCGTCACGTTCTTTGGGCTCCTCATCGTGGCAGCACTCGTCGTCGCGCTCGTGCCGATTCGCCTGGGTGGTCCGGTCGAACGCGTACTCGTGCGCGCGCTCATGGGATCGATGGCGCTCTTCGTGGCGGTCAGTCTCCTGCGTGTTTTGATTCCGGCGCCGCGCCCCGGGTCTCATCGAGTGGGTTGGAACGCAGACTATCTGCGGTGGGTCGTGTCGGAGGCGTTCGTCTCGGTCGCGCTCCATCCGGTGGTTCGAATGCCTTTTTGGCATCTTCAGGTGACGCGAACCGCCTATCTGAAAGCATTGGGGGCCTCGGTGCCGTGGCGTTCGAGTACCCACGACGACTTTGTCCTTCGGGAGCCCTGTCTCGTCCAGATTGGCCTGGATGCTCAGCTCGAAGCCGGCGTCGTCGTCGAATGTTCGGTTCATCGAGCCGGACGCCTCGTCGTTGCGCCGGTGCTGATCGGAAATGCATGCCTCCTGGGCGCCCACACGGTCTTGATGCCGGGCGCCACGATTGGCCACGATGTTCGCCTCGAGCCTGCGACCCTGATCGGTGAGGATGTCCACGTGGGCGTGGGCGCAAGCATCGGCGAGGGTGTTCGTCTCGAACGCGGGGTCGATCTTGGCTCTTACGCCATTGTGGGCACCGGCAGCATCTTGGCCGAAGGTGTCCACGTCGGCGACCGCGCTCGAGTCGGCGCTGGCTCATACGTCGAGCCCAATACGATCATCGGAGAGCGCGAGTACTGGGCAGGCACGCCGGCCCGAAGGATGGAGCCGTCCGAGGACCTTTCGCGATTCTCCTAGTCACGCCGGAGAGCGTTCTCGTGTAGATCCGAGGCGTGCGCGCACTCTGGCTCGATCGACTCGGAAACAAGCTGAAGTTCTTGGTCGAAACGCTGATTCTTCGCGGTCCGATCTATCGCATCCTGGTGGTCGCGATCTTGATTGGTTTCATTGCCGCCTCGGCCGGACTCTTGGTGCACCAGTTCGATGCTCACTTCAACGACACCGGCGAAGCGGTGTGGTGGGCATTCCTCAGGCTCACCGATCCTGGCTATCTGGGTGACGATCATGGCGCGTTGCTTCGCACCGTATCGACGGTCGTGACGTTGCTTGGGTATGTCGTGTTCCTTGGCGCGCTCGTCGCCATCATGACGCAGTGGTTCAACCAGACGATGACCCACCTCCAGGCCGGCCGTACGCCGATCGTCCAGAAACAGCACATCCTCGTGCTGGGTTGGACGAGCCGAACTTCGACCATCATTCATGAGCTCTTCCAGTCCGAGGGGCGCGTTCGACGCTTTCTGGAGCGCTTTGGAGCGCGTCGTTTGCGGGTCGTCTTGCTTGCCGACGAAGACCCGTATTCGATTGTGCACGAGCTCCGCGAGCGACTTGGTCGGCTCTGGGCCCCCAAACGATTCATCATTCGGTCTGGGAGTCAGCTTCGCCCTGAGCATCTCGAGCGCGTCGACTTCTTGCATGCGTCGGTGATCCTCTTGCCCGCTGAAGATCTTTTTTCTCCGCTCGAGACGACGGTCGACGGCCCGGTCGTCAAGACGCTGATGACCATCTCCGACGCCGCGCTCGAGGCCAATATCCATCCGCCGCTGGCCGTGGCGGAGATCATCGACACGCGCAAGGTACCCTTGGCGAAGAGAGCCTACCGTGGTCCGATCGAGCTCATCGCGAGTGACGAATTCCTCAGCCGACTGATCGCGCAGAACTTGCGGCACCGGAGCCTCTCGTTTGTCTACTCGGAGCTCTTGGGTCACGCCTGGGGCAACGAGGTCTACTTGCGAGATTGCCCACAACACGTGGGCGTACCGTTTGCGGAGATGATCTTTCGCTTCGAAACCGCCATCCCCATCGGACTCGTTCGCGCTCAAGGCGGCGAGCTCCAAGTGCTCCTCAACCCCGCGTTCGACGTAAGGCTACGCGAAGGCGATCGGCTGGTCGTCATCGCGGAAGAGTACGCGGACACCCAGGTTGCGGAGCGCAATTCGGCTTCTGCTTCCCTGAATTCCGAAGCTCAACAGGCTCAACACGCCCAACAGGCTCAACACGCCCAACAGGCTCAGCACGCCCAACAGGCTCAGCACGCCCAAAAGGCTCAACACGCTCAGCCGACGCAACCGGCTGAGCAGGCTCAGCCGGCTCAGCAGACCGCCGGTGAGCAGGGTGTTGACGGCACCTCCCTTTCGGCATCGGACCCAGTCCAGGTCACTGCGTCTGACTTCGCGTGGGGCGGCGCGTCAGGGCACGGCCATGGCGCTAAGGTGGGCATGGGTGATGCGGAACTGACGCATGGTTCGGGTGGCACGGACGCCGTTTGGCCCTCGAGACGCCGCATTCTCATTCTCGGATGGAACCACAAGGTCCCGGCCCTCATCCGCGAGCTCGATGAATACGCACGCGAAGAGCCCCACATCGATCTCGTTTCACGAACGCCGCTCGCGGAGCGCGAGGAATACATGGAGCGTCTCGATGTGCACCCGAAGCGCCTTCGTCTTCGGAACGTCGAGGCCGATTTCACGTCACCCTCCGACTTGGCCCAGATCGAGCCGCAGTCGTTCGACACGATCCTCATCCTCTCGAGTGACAGTCGCGAATCCGAGGCCGAGACCGATGCGCGGTCTTTGCTTGGGTATCTCGTCCTCGAGGAGCTGCTCAAAGATGCGCCGCGGAAGCCGCACATTCTTGTTGAGCTGTATCACCCGGACAGCGTGAGTCTGTTTCGCTATACGCGGGCCGAACTCTTCGTGAGCCCCGTGTTGGTGAGCCATATCCTCACCCAGGTTGCGCTGCGTCGAGAGCTTCGAACCGTCTTTGAGCTCCTCTTCGGGTCTGAAGGCGCTGAGGTGCGGTTTCGGCCGGCCCGCGAGTTCCTGCGTCACACGGGCGAGACGACCCTGAGCACCCGGGGCGCTGGGGTGCATTTCTCGGTACTCCAGCGTGCGGCGTCGAACGAAGGGCAGATCGCGCTCGGGCTTCGGTGCCAGGCTGAGGTTCCGAATCGGCCCGGAGGTGTCGTGCTCAATCCGGATCGCGGGCGCCGTTGGGTGTTCGCGGACGACGACGACGTCATCGTCCTCGCCAGCGAGTGAACCTGACAGAATGCAGCGCTTCGGGATCGGGCGCAAGAAAACGATCCGTAGTCGTGCTCGGCCCAGAAAGCTGGCCACTTTTTGGCGGCCTTCGCCAAAATGATTCATCTGTTTTCGCACGATGCCGCGTGCACAACAGATCCGCTCCCGTTCGATCAGTGCATCCCCATTCCTCAAATGGGCTGGGGGCAAGAACCAGCTCCTGAAGGATATCCTGCCGCGACTCCCCGAGAAGATCTCGGTCTACTACGAGCCATTCATTGGGGGTGGGGCGCTGTTCTTCGCGCTGGCGAGTCAAAGGCGGTTCAAGAAGGCGGTGATCGGCGACCGGAACCCCGTACTGGTCGATGCCTACCAAACGGTGCGAGACGACGTCGAGGCGCTGATCGAGCAGCTTGGGCCTCACGCGGCCCACGCCACCGACGCCGAATACTTCTACTGGATGCGAGCACTCGACCCATCCTCGATGTCGCGGGTCGAGCGTACGGCGCGCCTTCTGTTCCTCAACAAGACCTGTTTCAACGGACTGTTTCGTGTGAACCGCCGCGGGCAATTCAATGTTCCATTCGGGCGCTATAAAAATCCGACGGTCCTCAACCCGGACTTGTTGCGTGCGTGCTCCGAGGTGCTTCAAGGCGTGGACATCGTCGAAGGTGACTTCGAAGCCTTGGCGGAGCGGGCTGGGCCGAATGATACGATCTATTTCGATCCGCCCTATGTACCGCTTTCGGCGACATCCTCCTTCACTGCGTACGATCGGCATCCTTTTGGGAGAAGCGAGCATGCGCGGCTTGCGCGTGCCTATCGTGCGTGTCTCGCGCGCGGCGCGACGGCCCTGCTCTCGAATTCCGACTGCGAGGAAACGCGAAAGCTCTACCGCGGGCTTTGGGTCGAAACGGTCGCGGCGACGCGGGCGATCAACGTGGTGGCGAGCAAAAGGGGCCAGGTGAACGAGGTGTTGGTCGTGGGGCGTCGCCAAAGTGCGCCGGCGCTTCGTCAGGTGGGCGCAAGCGGCCATGCGGTCACCTCGAGCTCGTCGCTCCGCCGATCGCGCGCGGCGGGATAGCGGCCTCCGCGCAGGCGTTCGTACAGTGGGCTCCTAGCCAATCGGAAGACGGCGCCCTAGGCTGAGGGTGCGCCCATGGCGAGGTTCGACACCCACGCGATCTTTCCGTTCCGTTTCGGTCGGTACGAGCTTCTGGAGTCCATCGGACGCGGTGGGATGGCCGAGGTGTTTCGGGCTCGGCTGCCGGGCGCGGAAGGCTTTGCGAAGATCGTCGTCATCAAGCGGCTGCTTTCGCATCTGTTCGGAAACGCTGAAGTCCGACGTATGTTTATCGATGAGGCGAAATTCGGCGCCTCGATTCACCACAAGAACATCGTCGCGACCCATTCGCTTGGCGAGCTTTCGGGCGGAGAGCTCTACATCGAGATGGAGTACGTCGAGGGTGTCGACCTGAAGCGCCTGATCGCACAAGCCGAGCGCTCGGGCACGCGTATCCCGCCTTGGCTGACGCTGCACATCGGGGTCGAGCTTTTGGAGGCGCTCACGTTCTTGCACGAGCTTACCGATGCCCGCGGACGAAGTCGGCACGTCGTTCATTGCGATGTGAGCCCGGAGAATGTGCTCATCTCGAAGCAGGGGGACATCAAGCTCAGCGATTTTGGCATCGTCGCGGACGATGAGCATCCAAGGCCCATCCTGATCGATGAAGCACGCGGCAAGGTCGGCTACATGTCTCCCGAGCAGATCGGCGGAGAACGGCCGGGTGCGCAGGCGGACCTGTTCTCGTTTGGCGTCCTTCTCTGGGAATGTCTGGTGCAGAAGCGTTTGTTCGCGGGTGGGACGGATGCGGAGTCGATTGCGATGACGTGTCGCGCCGACAGAATCCCACCGTCACGGATTGTGTCGGACGTCCCGCCCGAACTCGACGCACTCATCGTGTCGCTGCTGGACATCGCGCCATCGCGACGTCCTGCCTCAGCGCTCGACGTTCAAGACTACTTGCGGATGATGCTCATGCGTCTGAATCCGAGGGTCACGCGAAGCGACGTTCGCGATGCGCTCACGGGGATCTTGAACGCCCGTCCGATCTCTTTCGACCATTCACAGGCGATCCCGGTGGTGCGGGATGATGACGATGCGTTCAACGCGAAGACACCTACCACTCGCCCGACACGTCCTCCGCGCGATCTGTCACAGACCGGCTACGCGATTATCCGAGGGCGGGGCGCACCTAAGCTCAACACGCCTATCCCGGCGCCGGGTACTGCGTCCCACCTCGAGACGGACGACATTACGCGACGTCGAACCGATGAGATGGCACCGATTCGCGCACGTACCTCAAAGGTTGAGACCCGCGATATCTTGAGAGCGCCGCAGGGTGAGGACCTCGACGCGACTTCGCCCTCCGTCGCCATTGCGGGCGAGGGTGATCGGCCGAGCGTGGTGACTTGGCGTGGCGGCATCGATGAACCGCTATGGCTACGCACCGGTGGCGATCCGCTGATTGGCCCGGTGAGTGTGCCCGAGGCGCTGCCGATGTTGCGACGGATCATCCACGCCGGCCAGGAGGACTCCGTCGAGATCTCGGGCGATCGGCTGCGGTTCATTCCTGTGTCGATGTTCGCGGCCTTGCTCGGTGAGGAGATCGTGGCCCACTCGGCGATGCTTCCCGGGACGGCCTTCTCGGGAGATCTCGAGACGATGTCGCTGACCGCCCTCATTGGTCGCATCGCGGTGCTCGCGCTGAGCGGACGATTGGTGTGCGCGCACCGGTTTGGCGATCGGGTGGAGCGTCGAGAGATTCACTTTGCGGGGGGACGTCTTACCGCGGTGCTTTCGAACGCGGGACGACTCCGAGTGCCGGATCTCCTGCGCGACAGTGGACTCATCGACCCGACTGCTGTCGACGCGTGTGTACGCGGCACGGTCCTCGAGCGCGAAGGGTTGTCCGCGCTCATTGCCCGGTGGTACGACGTCGATCTGGCACCCGTGATGACGCGCCTCATGCTCCAGGATCTCGAGGAGATCTTCACGTGGGATGTGGGCAGCTTCGGTTTCGATCACGAGTGCGTACCCGATCCCGCGCCTGAGGTGCCGATGGCCGTCTTTGGCCTCCTGCCCGTCTTGATCACGCGATCCAAGACGACCGAAGAACTTCGTCGCGCGCTGACGCCATTCATGAGCGAGCCCATGATCTGCGCGCCTCAGTTCTTGGAACTCACATGCCATGTGGGTTGGGGCCAAGAGCAACGCGCTTGTCTATCGCTGTTTGGCGGCGGTCGCACCCTCGGTGCGTCGCTGATGCAGGCGCGCTCGATCGCCGACGAGAAGTCGGTCCTGGTGGTGGGATATTTGCTGCGGGAGCTCGGTCTTCTAGAGGCCGCCGATCGACGCGTCGTCCTGTGAATCACGGACCCGGGGACGGACGAGGGTACTCGTATCGGCTCAGGTGCGGTAGGCTCCAGCCAGGTTCAAGCGTGGCGACCATCCGAGGCGAGTGGATACCGCGACGATCGACGATCGACCTGGCGCTCTTTGAGGGCGATCGACTCGGGCCGTTCATCGTTGGGGCACCGATTCGACATACGCTCCTCGGTGACGTGCGGATGGCGCTCGAGGACGGCGTCGAACACGTCGTCGAGATTGAGCGGTTTGATGTCCTGGGAGCGCCAGAGTTCGGCGATCTCCAGGAGAGCCTCATCCTCGATTTGGCCGGAAGCACCGACATCGCGCATCGACATGTTGCGGAGGTGACCGGCGCTGGTTTGTATGGCGGCGTGCCCTATGTCGTGCGTCCCCACCGGCTCGGACGACTCCTAAGCGACGTGCTCGCTCACCAGGTGCTCCTGCCTCCAGATGTGGTTCCGGTGATTGCGCATCATGTAGGCGAAGCCCTCGCATATCTTGCCTTTGAGGGGTTTTCAATGGGCGCGTGGTCGCTCGGGGGCTTCGACGAACACGATGTCTTCTTGGGCTTTGACGGAAGCGTGATGCTCAACGGCGTTGGTCTGGCCAAGTTTCGGGCGCCGGGACGCGATCCGGTGAAGGCCGATCTCGAAAGTTACCTGACACTCCTCACGCGACTCGACTCGTTGGCCGACAGCTCGGTCGCCAAGGTCGTGGAGGCGCATGGGCGCCTCGACGACGTTTCGCTGCTTCTCCGACGTCGTTATCGTGAAGAAGTGGGGCATGGCGAGACCGTCCTCGGTTCTTTGCTTCGCGAGGCTTTCAGTGAGCAAATCATCGAAGAGCGCGCCTTTTTTGGTATGAGTACGCTCCACTGAGGATGGAAGCCAGTGGTGGTGCAGGCGGTCGCGCAGATGCCAGCGCAGAGGCCGGCGCAGGTGCCAGCGCAGATGCCAGCGCAGATGCCAGCGCAGGCGGAGGCACAGGCAGCGGCGGAAGAGGCCGTCGAAGCGTCCTGCGTGCGTTGGCAGGGGTCTACTTCTGCGTGTTTGGGGCGATGGGTGTATACGCCCCGTTCTGGCCGCTTTTCCTTGTCGAACGCGGCCTGTCCCCGGTCGAGATCTCGCACGTGATGATTGCTCAGCCGATCCTCGGCATGCTCATTCCGCCGATCTGGGGTGTGTTGGCCGATCTCTCGCAAGCCCGTCAGGTGCTCCTTCGGGTCGCCTTGCTGGGGGCTGCGGGTGGGGTGTTGCTGTTCTTGATCGAGGGCGGCTTTCTCATCTGTCTTCTGGCCGCCGTCGTGATGGGCATGCTTCGAGCGCCCATTCTCCCCATGGTCGATGCCGCGACCCATGCCGCGCTTGGTGTGCGGCCCGCGAGTTTCTCACGTACTAGGATCTTTGGCTCGGTCGCCTTTGCGATCTTTGCGTTGCTGGGCGGGTGGCTCGGTACGAAGACGACCCTGTCGTGGCTCGTTGTATTGGTCTCTGTGCTGTTTGTTCTGGCGGCTGTCTTCGCGTGGCTCGTTCGTGAGGTCCCCGAGCTGCGACGATCGGGCCTGTTGGCGCGCGCACTCACGCATACGCGTGGGGTGCGTCTTCTACCGCTCTTCGTCGGAAGCGCCTTTTATTACGCGGGTCATGCCACCTTCGATGTGCTTTTTGGGCTTCATGCTCGGGCTCTCGGGCTCGGAGCCGACTTCGTGGGGCTCGCCTGGACGATCGGCGTGGGCGCGGAGATCGGGCTCATGCTGTTCGCGCCGTGGGTGCTGACGCGGATTTCCGCCCGTCGCCTGCTTCTGTTCGCGGCATTGGTTTCGGTTTTTCGGTGGGGCAGTCTGTCCGTGCTCACCGACGGGCACTCGATCCTGTGGACACAGCCGCTGCACGCCGTCTCGTTCGGCCTCTGGTTTCTTGCGTTCACCAAGTTGGTGCAGGATGGAGCGCCGAATGAGCTCCGCACGACGCTTCAGTCGATCGGGAGCGCCTTCGTTGGGATGGGGCAGATTGCGGGCTATGCCGGGGGCGGCTGGCTCTTCGAGCAGGGGGGAGGCGCGTGGGCTTTTCGCGGCGCGGCCGTGGCGGCAGCGGTTGGGATGGTCACCTATCTGTTTCTTCTTGCTTCCCAGGGTGCGGATCATGGGCGATTCTCGGTTCGTCATGAAGGCGCGCGAACAGATTCCGGAAGCAAAGTTTGACTCCTTGGCCGAGCGGACCCTGGCTACGATGGTCGAGGCCTTGGCCTCTTTGGAGGAAGAATCGATGGACGCCGACCTCGAGAGCGGCGTTCTCACGATTGCCTTCGACGAGGGAACGCGCTTCGTCGTGAACAGTCATCGGGCGGCGCGTCAGATCTGGATGGCCGCCAACGCGCGCGCTTGGCACTTCGATTGGGACGAAACAGACGGCGCTTGGAGGTCGACCAAAGACGGCGCGGAGCTCTTTGGCTTGCTCGAGGCGCACCTTTCCGAGAAGCTCGGCCGGTCCGTTTCTTTGCGCGCGTCGGAGCCCTCGTAGGCGTGTGGAGCGTGGAGCGTGGAGTGTGGAGCGTGGAGTGTGGGGTTGGGCTTGTCTCTGTCGTCCGGCCGGCTCGGGGCTAGTTGATTCCGTGCAGTTGCTTGAAGACGACGAATACGCCCATTACGAGCACAAAGACCGCGAACCCTTTTCGCAAGGCCACTTGCGATACCCGGCGCGAGAGTGCGGTACCGACGAAGGTTCCTAAGATGGCGGCGCCGGCCACGATCCACACGAGTCCTCCGCCGATCGTTGCGTGTGTGGCATGGGCGAGGAGGCCTGCAAACGCGTTCAGTGTGATGACGACGAGCGATGTGCCGACCGCTTGATGCATGCCGAGACCACCGAGCAGCGCGAGCGCGGGCACGATCATGAAACCCCCGCCGGCACCGAGAAGGCCGGTCACGAAACCGACCAAGAGGCCGAGGGCAAGAACTTTGGCGAGGTTCGCCGTCGACCGAGGGGCCGCCGGCGATGCCGTTTCATGACGCCCACGCCACATGCCGGCCGATGTGCCGAACATGAGCAGTGCGAAAAGGATCAGGAGAATACGCGCCGGAATCAGTGCGGCGGCGTGTCCGCCAGCGTAGGCGCCGACCATGCCGGCGGCGGAGAATGAAAGCGCTACGCGCCAAACGACGTTCTTCTTGATGGCGTGCTGTACGGCCGCGACGAAGCTCGTGAGACCGACGACCACGAGTGAGCCTGCGATGGCGCTTCGTTCCTCCATACCGAGCGCGTAAATCATGATCGGCACTGCGAGGATTGAGCCGCCGCCGCCCAGAAGGCCCATGGAGATCCCGACCGGGAGCGCGAGCACGGCGGCGAAGATCAAGTTCGACATGATAGAGAGGCCTGCCGCTACTTCCCTGAGAAGATGCGATCGCCTCGCCACGCGAGCATGCCGCCTCGCATAGAGGCGACCTTCGCGAAACCCATCTTTTCGAGGTCGATCGCCGCGGTTCCCGAGCGACCGCCGGAGCGACAGACGAGGACGATGGGCGCCGTTTTGTCCCAGTCTGAGGCCTTGTCCAGGACCTGAGCCAATGGGTGGTTCGTGACACCGGGGATGGCGCCCAGTTCGCTGAGAAGCTCGTGGGGTTCGCGTACGTCGATGAGTTGGTAGGCTGCGGTCCTGTACGTCTGCTCGACCCATTCGGGCGAAACCTCGCGAACTCCGGACGGGCTTTGCTCGATGGGGGCCCACTCGGAGGGCGACCGACCACACAGCATGTTGGCGGGAACGGCTTCGTGGATCTTCTTCGGTGTGGCCAGCTTGAGGCTCGCCATGAGCTCCACGAATTCCTCTTCGGTTCGGCCATCGCCCAGCCGAGGATTGAACTTCTTCTCCTCGGCGACCGTCGACACCACGCGCCCTTTGTAGTCGTGGCCGGGGTAGATCAACGTGTCGTCCGGCAGGGCGAATATCTTGTTGCGGACTGAGTGGAACAACTTTCGGGCATCGCCCTGCTGGAAATCGGTACGTCCGCAACCACGAATCAACAGAGCGTCGCCGGTGAAGGCCATGCGTCGGTCGTCCGTGACATAGGTCTGACAACCGTCTGTGTGTCCGGGCGTCTCGAGCACGTCGAGACGATGGCGGCCAAACGCGACGGTGTCGCCTTCGTGGACCTTCAAGTCGGCGCAGGCGGCGCCTGCCTTGGCCGACACCACGGTTCGTGCGTGCGTGTGGTCTCGAAGCTGACCGGCGCCCGTGACATGGTCGGCGTGCACGTGCGTTTCGAGGATGTAGACGAGTTTCAGGCCGAGCTCCTGGATGAGCAGCAGGTCGCGGTCGGCCTGCTCCCGCACTGGATCGATCAACACGGCCTCTTTCGTCTCTTCGTCGGCGAGCAGATAGGTGTAGGTCGAGCTTTCGGGGTCGAAGAGCTGGCGAAACAACATAGCTTTCACATAGCACCTTCCGGACCGAGGTGCAGGCTCGAGATGAATCCTGGCCGCTGGAATCGGTATCGGGCATTTGGATTGAGGAATCGAATAATGAGTACCAAGAATGAGAAGAATGCCGCCCTCGTGGGTGGGTGTGATAGCTTGCCGGCCGAATGAAAGAGCTCATCGACAAGGCTCGGGTTCTTATCGAGGCGCTGCCCTACATTCGGAAGTTCCGCGGGCGAACCATCGTCGTCAAGGTTGGTGGCAACGCCATGGACGATGTTTCGATGCGCGCGAAGTTTGCCGAAGACCTCATCCTGCTTCGGTGGGTGGGGCTGAACGTCATTGTCGTGCACGGTGGAGGACCGCAGATCAAGGAACTCCTCTCGCGTTTGGGTCTGCCTTCAATCATGGCGCACGGGATGCGGGTCACCGATGAACCGACGATGGAAGCGGTGGAGATGGTGTTGGGGGGGCGCGTCAATAAGGAGCTCGTTCGTCTGATTAACCAAAAGGGTGGCCGCGCGGTTGGACTGACCGGGAAAGACGGCGGACTTGCGCTTGCTCAAAAGATCGAGAAGCTGGGCCCGGACGGGATCGATCCGGGTCTGGTGGGCGAGGTCATCCAAGTCGATGCCACGGTCCTTGAGCGACTCGCGGGCGAGTTCATACCCGTGATCGCGCCCATCGCCGTCGACGCCGAAGGCCGCACGCTGAACGTGAATGCCGACCCGTTTGCCGCTCGGCTCGCGGTTGCGCTTCACGCCGAGAAGCTTGTGCTCTTGACCGACGTCGAGGGCGTAAAGGATCGAGAAGGCGCGTTGATTCCTTCTCTGACGATGGCGCGGGCCCGTGAGCTCATTGCGGCGGGGGTGATCGTCGGAGGCATGATTCCCAAGGTGGAGTATGCCCTCGAGTCCCTCGCATCTGGGGTTCGCAAGGTGCACATCGTCGATGGACGGGTCGAGCACGCTTTGCTGCTCGAGGTGTTCACCGACGGCGGCGTGGGAACTGAGCTGATCCAGTAGCGAGCGCCTCGGTGCCTCGTTGTGGAGGTTGTCGGGAATCGGAGGCTCCGTTCGCGGTGGACGGGGTCGCGTAGCGGGTGGAGGAGGACCCGGCGCGACGGGCTGCAGTGCCGTGAGCGACCGACTGTGCGCCTATTGGGGCCCCACGACCGCCTTCGTTTCAAGAGAAGGCCCGCGTTCCCCAAAGTCCTCCTCCACCCGCTACGCGACCCCGTCCACCTCAGCGGAGCACACGCGATGGATGCTTTGAGGCGGGGAGGGTACTCAGTCGGGTGTGCCGAGTCGGGTGTGCCGAGTCGGGTGTGCCGAGTCGGGTGTGCCGAGTCGGGTGTGCCGAGTCGGGTGTGCCGAGTCGGGTGTGCCGAGTCGGGTGTGCCGAGTCGGGTGTGCCCAGTCGGGTGTGCCCAGTCGGGTGTGCCCAGTCGAATGCGGAGTGCACGGCATGGGTTGCGGAAGCCTCATCGCCCGTCCGCCGGTGGCCCTCTGGTGGGTGTGGTCTTGCTAGTTGGACGCCTTCAGAGATCGCACGTGGGCCCGTAGCGCTGCGATGACGTTCGGCTTTTCAACGAGATCTGGGTTGGGGGGCATCAGGGGGCTCTTACCGACGGCTGGACCGCCCGAACGAATGATGTCCTCGATGTGCTGATCCGTGACGCTCGCTTGCCACTCGGGAGACTGGAAGCTTGCTGGCTTTGGGTTGAGCGCGGCGGCAGCGGGGCCGTCGCCGGCTCCCTGGGCGCCGTGGCATGCAACGCAACGGCCCGAGAAGATCTCGAGGGCCGCGCGTTTGTCGGCCTCAGTGACGCCGCCGGCCGGTGCTGGGGCTGAGTCCGTGGGCGTCTGAGCTTGCTGAGGGGCGCCCGACGTGGCTTGGCCCTGGGCTTTTGTGCTGGCGCCTTCCTTCGTCTCGGTCTTGGCCTCGTTCGGACAGCCGGCGAGAACCAGCGTGAGCATGAGCATGAGGAGGGGTAGTGTCTTCATCTTGTAAGTCCCTTTCCCAGGACCGATAGCCACAGGCTCGCGCTTGGGTCCACCTTTTCTGCTTTGCTGGCTTTGCCGATCGCGGCGGGCGCCTCGCCGGCCGGTCCAACCCTCTGGGATCTTTGGGATTGCCTTTACGATTGTGCATTGTCGTTGATCGTCGGTACCGTGCGCACGACGTTGGCGACCGAGTTCGCTGTTTGACCCCGATCCTCCGAGCGAGGGGGCACATTCATGGACGAGACGCAATTCAAGCATGGCAACGAAGAGATCGCTTTGCGGCCGACGGCTGCGGTCATCGACCTCGACGCGGCGCGCAGCAACACGATGGCGGTGAGGCGTAAGGTCGGCGAGGGCGTGAAGATCATGGCTGTCGTCAAGGCCAACGCTTACGGGCATGGCCTCGTGCCGATGGCGAAGGCCTTTCTCGACTACGGCGTCGATGAGTTGGGCGTAGCGTTTCTCGAGGAAGGCATTCTGCTCCGCAAGGCGGGGATTCGGGCGCCGATCCTCGTGCTCGGGGGCATTATCGGCAACCAGATCGTTCATTTTCTCGACTACGATCTCCAGTTGACGGCGTCGTCGGTCTTCAAACTGCAACAGATCGACGACGTGGCAGCTCAAACTGGGCGCCGCGCCAGTGTTCATCTCAAGATTGACACCGGGATGGAACGCATTGGGGTGCACTGGTACAGCGCGTCTTCCCTGTTCGAGACCGCGCTTCGCGCCAAGCACTGCGTCATCCGCGGGGTGTTCTCTCACCTGGCCTCGTCCGATTCGAGCGACCCGAGCTTTACTGAAACCCAGCTTGCGCGCTTTTCCGAGGCGCTCGACTTCTTCCCTCGGCACGGGTTGCCGATGCCGGTCCGTCACATCGCGAACTCCGCGGCCATTCTCCAACACCCCACTTCGATTTTCGAGATGGTTCGGCCGGGACTCATTCTCTATGGCGTGTGTCCGTCGATGAGACTCGCGCATGCGCTTGCTTTGCGACCGGCTCTCTCGCTCAGAACCCGCATCGTCTACTTCAAGGTCGTCCGCGCGGGGGCGTCGGTGAGCTACGATCGGACTTGGACCGCGGACCGAGATACGCGGGTCGTGACGCTTCCAGTCGGATACGGCGATGGATATCCGCGGGGCATCTCCGAGAAGGCTCAGGTGCTCATTCACGGGAAACGCTATCCGGTGGTCGGTAGGATCACGATGGATGCCACCATGGTGAACTTGGGCGAGGATTCAGCCCACAACGGAGATGAGGTTGTGCTCCTCGGCGCTCAGGGCGATGACTGCATTTCGGTTGAGGAATTGGCGGACTGGCTCGGCACGATTCCCTACGAGATCTTGACGATGATCAACACCCGCGTGCCCCGCTCGTATGTTCCGCTCCCGGCCGAGACCAGAGACCAGAGACCAGAAATCGAGAGCCTGAATGGAGGATGAGCGACGAGTGCCCCGGTCGCCTCGTTGTGCTCAGCGCGTCTCGCCGCACTGGAGCTCGCCGTGAATCGACTGAACTTCGCCTTGTCGAAGATGAACGGACTTGAGAAACGGGGCACATCCGGGACGAATGAGTCTGATCTTGTGCTGTGTCGCTTCGAGCCCGGTCACCGATGTGGGCGTGGTCCCGCGCGGAACATCGTTGACGGTGACGAGCGCCCCGGACGGCGTCGAGGTGAGCTCGATGATCGGCGGCAACGCGTCAAGGTCGATGTCGAAGTAGCCAACATCGTTCCGCTTCAAGTGAACAGGAAACTCTGACCTAGGTGTACCGCCCGAAGAGACAAGCGCAACGACATGGTCGCCGGCGTCGAGCCCCGTGAATGATGCAGGCGTTGCCTTCTTCGTGTCTCGGCCATCAATCCGTACCCAGACGCCCGGCGGTTCGGTTCGAATGACGAGTGATGAAGTGCCGGGGCGACGGTTCAGTTGGGATTTGCGACCTTGGGGATGCCGAAGTGCTCAGGGCGATGGGGAGCAGTTTGCGTCGGCTTTGCGCCGCGCTCCAAATCGTGTGCAGATCGAGCCCCGACACATACTCCATCGCGATGAAGTATCGTTGATCGATTTCGCCGTGATCGTAGATTCGCGCGATGTTCTCGTGCTGAAGCTGAACACCCCGTCTTGCTTCGCGAAGGAACATGTCGACGAAATCGGGATCCGAGGAGACTTCGGCTGAGATCCGTTTGAGTGCAACCATCCGTTCGAAGCCGGAAGCGCCAGGCGCCAGAGCGCGATAGATCTCCGACATGCCACCGACGCTGATACGATCAAGCAGCAGGTAGCGGCCAAAAGCTTCAGCCTCAGATTCCGGAGCCACGAGCGCAAGTCTACATTGGGCCCCTGCCGCGGGCAGTCCCGCTCTATCCCACTCGCTCTGGCACCCAGTGTATCTCACCCGGCACGGCCTTGTGCTGGACGGTCCAAGAGCCCATCGAGTGGAACGAACACGCCAACCCCACGTCAACGCCTGCGATCTGGGCTCTGGGTGGCGGATGGGTCAAATCCAGCTTGCACGATCCCTCGCGGGGGTTGGGCTGCTGCCGGCGCCTGAAGCCATGCGGCTATGCATCGCCTGAATGACATTTCCCATCTTGTCTCACCCGATCGAGCACGCGATATTCTCCTGCCGGCCGGTCGGCGTCCATGGGGACTTGCACGAAGGAACCGGTGAGGTTCGCGCTGTGGATGCATCGAACGATCGTTTCGTCTTAGAAGTCCCTTGGGGTCGTGGTGGCGGACCGCTTCGCGATGCGCTCGTGGTCCTTTGGCACGGCGCTGGGGGCGACATCGACGAGCGAAGCCTTGTGGCGACCGCGAGCGCTCTTGCGGGCGCTGGCGCGCACGTCGCCCGCGCTCGGTTTGCCTACCGCCGTCTCGGACGTCGCGCGCCCGACCGGATGCCGAGTCTTCTCGAAGACCAACGGGCGACGCTCGAGGCTGTCCGGCGACTGTGCCCGAAGCCCGCGCGGCTGATTCTCGGCGGCCGATCGATGGGCGGACGCGCGTGTTCGATGCTCGTCGCCGATGGTTTCGATGCGGACGGGCTCATCTTCCTCGCCTATCCGCTTCATCCGGCGGGGAAGCCGGATCAGCTTCGCACTGCGCATTGGCCATCGATTCGATGTCCCATGCTGTTTGTCCAGGGCGACCGAGACGCCTTGTGCCACCTCGACCGACTTCGACCCGCGCTTCAGGATCTCGGGGACCGAGCTACGCTCGAGCTTTTTTCCGGGGCCGATCACGGAATGAAGCGGGTCGAGGGCCACGAAATATCGAAGGCTGTTCTTCGGTTCGTTCAGGCGATCGTCGATCGGACCACGGGCGGGCGGAGGGGCGAACCGGCGCCCGACGGAACACGGTCGGACACTGTCCCGACGTGCGAGTCGTGAGTGTGACGCCTTTCGATCCGGCCGCTGCCGCCCTCGACATCCTGCATCCGGTCGTGAGGCGGTGGTTCCTCGAGAGTTTTCCGGCCGGTCCTACACCGGCGCAACGAGAAGGCTGGCCATCGATCGCGGCGAGGAAGTCGACGCTTCTCTTGGCGCCCACCGGCTCGGGTAAGACACTGGCGGCGTTCCTGTCCGCCATCGACCGGCTGATGTTCTCTCCTGAGCCGGCGAAGGAGGCTCGATGTCGCGTGTTGTACGTCTCGCCGCTCAAGGCGCTGGGCGTGGATGTTGAGCGAAATCTTCGGCGTCCACTCGAAGGGATCGCCGAGACGGCGGAGCGCGAAGGGGTGCCGCATCGAACCCTCTCGGTGGCGGTGCGGTCGGGCGATACGTCTTCGTCGGCGCGCAGCCGGATGATTCGGACGCCACCCGACATCCTGATCACGACGCCGGAGTCGCTGTATCTTCTCTTGAGCACACGGGCTCGCACGATTCTCGAGAGCGTCGATACCGTGATCGTCGACGAGATCCACTCGATGGTTGCCAACAAGCGAGGCGCCCATCTCTTCGTGTCGCTCGAGCGGCTCGAAGCGCTTCGCGCACAACGCGCACAACGCGCACAAGGCACGGCGCCGCCAACACCGCGACGACTCGCCGATGCGCCGGCGCCGCGTGCGTCGGCTTCGGAACCAACGGCGTCCGAGCGATCGGCGTCCGAGGGGGCGCGGCGTTGTGGACCGCTGGTTCGGATCGGGTTGTCCGCGACCCTACGTCCTCTTGATGAGATTGCGAGACTTCTTGGCGGTGGCACCGTCGACCCGAGCGACCCAGACGGGCCTTGGCGCCCGAGGCCGGTGACGATCGTTGACGCTGGGCATCGTCGCTCGCTCGACATCACCGTCGAGATCCCGGCGGCCTCGGTGACCGAGACAAGCGCATCCGAAGCGTCCTTGAAGTCGGTCTGGCCCTCCATTCATCCTCGCCTCCTCGAGCTCGTGCGCGCGCATCGCACGACCATGATCTTCGTGAACAACCGTCGGCTCGCGGAGAGACTCGCCGCGGCGCTGAACGAGCTGGCGAACGAAGAGCTCGTGCTCGCGCATCATGGTTCCATCGCCAAGGACGTTCGGCTCGTCACCGAGGCGCGACTCAAGAACGGTGAACTTCGTGGCATCGTTGCGACTTCCTCCCTCGAACTCGGGATCGATGTCGGCTCCGTCGATCTCGTCATCCAGGTCGAAACGCCGCCCTCGGTTGCATCTGGACTCCAGCGCATCGGGCGCGCAGGACATCACGTCGGGGGTGCCGCGAAGGGGGTCTTCTTTCCGAAGTTTCGCGGTGACCTGTTGGCCGCGGCCGCGACGACTCGGCGAATGATCGACGCCGAGGTGGAGGAGACCTTCTACTTGCGGAATCCTCTCGACCTGCTCGCGCAGCAGGTCGTGGCGATCGTGGCGAACGAACGCCTCACGTGTGATGCGATCTTCGCGCGCGTGCGCGCCGCCGCCCCTTTCTCCGACCTATCGCGGAGCTCGTTCGAGGGTGTGCTCGACATGCTGTCCGGGCGGCATCCGTCCGATCGGTTCGCCGGGCTCAAGGCGCGCGTGACGTGGGATCGATTGGAGAACACGGTCGAAGCGCGCCAAGGCGCGAAGCAAGTCGCGCTCGTCAACGGTGGCACGATCCCTGATCGCGGCCTGTACGGTGTCTTCTTGGCGGGCGGCGACCCACGCTCCGGGCGGGCGGTCCGGGTGGGCGAGCTCGACGAAGAGATGGTCTTCGAGTCGCGTGTGGGCGACGTGTTCTTGCTGGGCGCTTCGTCGTGGCGGGTCGAAGACATCGACCGCGAGCGTGTACTCGTCTCGCCGGCGCCGGGCGAGCCCGGGCGAATGCCTTTTTGGCACGGCGATGGTTTCGGGCGAACCGCGGCCCTTGGCGAAGCGATTGGGCGCCTCACGCGACAGCTTGATTCGATGCCGGCGAATGAAGCGGCGTCGATGCTCATCGATCGACATCGGCTGACGGCGGCTGCGGCGCGAACGCTGATCGACTACAAGGACGCGCAGCTCGAAGCGACGCATGCGCTGCCGACTGATGAGACGATCGTGTTCGAGCGCTTCATCGACGAGGCGGGTGACTGGCGAGTCTGCCTTCTCTCGCCTTTTGGCGGACGGGTCCACGCCGCCTGGACGACAGCGGTGTTGGCGAAGCTTGAAGCCGAGCATGGTGGCCGCCGTATCGACGTGACTTGGACGGACGAGGGGATGGCGTTTCGACTTCCCGAGTGTGATGACCCGCCTCAAGCCGGTCCGTTCTTCCCGTCGCCGAGCGAGGTCGAGTCGCTGGTCGTCGATCGGCTGCGCGATACGTCACTTTTCGCGGCCCGTTTTCGAGAGAACGCGGGACGTGCTCTCTTGCTCCCGAAGCGGCATCCAGGCAAACGAACGCCGCTCTGGGCGCAGCGTCGTCGCGCGATGGATCTTCTGGGGGTTGCCTCCGATTTTCCTGAGTTTCCGATCTTGCTCGAGACGTACCGAGAGTGCCTCGCCGATGTTTTCGATCTTGGCGCGTTGAAACGTATTCTCGGGTGCGTCGCCTCGGGCGCGATCCGGGTGCAAGAGGTCGAGTCGAAGGCGCCGTCTCCGTTCGCGTCGAGCGTACTGTTTGGCTATGTGGCGCAATTCATTTACAGCGGCGATGCGCCAGCGTCGGAGCGCCGAGCTCATGCCTTGGCGATCGACCACGCGCAGCTTCGTCAACTGCTTGGTGAAGGCGAGCTTCGGGCGCTGCTCGATTCAGAGGTCCTCGCGTCGACGGTCGCCCGTCTTCAGCGTCTCGACCCCGGAACTCACGACCCTGAAGCGCATGCGCATCGATTGAAACACGCGGATGCGCTTCACGATCTTCTTCTCTCGATCGGAGATCTTAGTCGGGACGAGATCGAGCCTCGGAGCGCTTCAACCTGGGACGACGCAGGGCATGCGGGGTATGCAGGGCTGGGTACGTCTCCAGACACCGTGGCGAAAGCACGGGTGAATGGTGGGGATGGGGAGCGCATCGAGAACCCGATGGTCGCCGAGTGGCTCGCGACGCTCGCGGCGGCGAAGCGCATCCTCGAGGTTGAGATCGGCGGTGAGCGCCGCTGGATCGCGGTGGAAGACGCGGCGAAGGTCCGCGATGGGTTACGGGTGCCACTGCCCGAAGGTCTTCCGACGGTCTTCCTGCAGACGGTCGAACACGCACACGCGCTCGAGGGGCTCTTGACGCGCTACGCCCGAACCCACGGACCTTTTTCGACCGAAGTTGCGGCCGCCCGACTGGGCGTTGATTCTCCAGCCGTCGAAATTGCGCTCGAGCAGCTGTGCGCTCAAGGTCGGCTCGTCCAAGGCACGTTCTTGGCGGACGGGCGGAGTGTCGAGTGGGTCGATGTCGATGTTCTGCATTCTCTGAGACAGCGTTCGCTGGCGAGGCTTCGGCGCGCGGTGCGCCCCGTCGAGGCCGCGACGTTTTCGCGGTTTCTCGTCGAATGGCAGGGTGTGAAGCGGCGTCATCGAGGGGTGGATGGTTTGCTCGCGGTCCTGGAGCAGCTCCAGGGCTGCTTCTTGCCGGCCTCGGTGTGGGAGCGTCAGGTTCTACCGGCGCGCGTGCGAGATTTCGAGCCGAGGATGCTCGATGAGCTTTGTCTTGCCGGCGAGATCGTATGGCAGGGGCTGGGCGCACCTGGCGCACGCGACGGTCGGATCGCGATATACCTGTCCGACCATTTTTCGGCGTTGTCGTCACCGCGCCTCCCTCCTGCGGCGCACGACGAGAGCCCATGGGTGACGCGCATACGGACGCTTCTCAATGAGCGCGGCGCATTGTTCTTTCCGGACCTCATCGGCGCGACAAAGGCGTTCGTGCCCGACGTGGTCGAGGCCTTGTGGACACTCGTCTGGCGCGGCGAAGTTACCAACGACACGCTTGCACCACTTCGAAGTCGGTTGGGGCAACGTCCGCTCGAAGCGAAGGTGCGTCGAACTTCGAGCCGAGCTCAGCGATCACGTGCTCGTCCGGGATATCGTTCTGGGCTCACCTCGCGACGTCTCGTTGTCTCGGGAGGCGAGGGTCGATGGTCCGTCCTCGGGATCAGTTCATCGGAGCCGATCGCTCAAGCGAAGCAACTCCTGGCTCGCTATGGCGTCTTGGTGCGAGAGGCGGTGGTGTCGGAGGGGTCTTCAGGAGGTTTTGCGTCGATCTATCCCGTGCTCAAGGCGATGGAGGAGATGGGGCATGCGCGCCGAGGTTATTTCGTCGAGGGTCTCGGGGCGACGCAGTTCGCGGAGCCCGGCGCAGAGAATCGGCTGCGGCTCGTGCGTGACGCGCACGAAGATGGAGCCGATCGAACCTACGTGCTGGCATCCACGGACCCCGCGAACCCCTTCGGCGCGATCTTCCCTTGGCCGGACGGACGACCGTCGTCCGTTCGGGCGCAGCGGATTGCTGGATCGCAAGTCATCCTTCAGGACGGTCGCTTGATCGCGTATCTTGGGCGAAGCGAGACGACATTGCTCACCTTCTTGCCCTCCGATGAGGACGCCGCGCGTCGAGCCGGGGCTGCGATCGTCGACGCACTCGTGGAGCTCGTTGACGGCCGCTTTCGGCGGGTTCTCCGTCTCGAGGTCATCGATGAAGGGCCAGCGGCGCAATCGATGCTCGCACCGATGATGCTGGCGGGCGGCTTCTCGTTGTCGGAGCGGGGTCTGATTCTTAGGCCGAAGCGATGACGGCGGATTCGCGCGTCCTTTTCCGCAGAAAGGGCTCAGCGAGTACGGCTGCTCGGACGCCGGATGCGGCTGATGCCTGGCCCTGGTTGCTGGGCCGGAGTCAGGAACGACGATACTTTCAGGCTTCCTTTGGGGGCTGCCGAGCCGAACGTGGGCGCGAGACGGCGTCCCCGCGCGCCCTGAAAGCGCGAGAACTCGCCCAGGACTTCGCTTCTGCGCTCGCGGTCTCGACCGATGACGTTCATCGCTTCTTTGGAGCGGATCAGTGCGTCGATGATCTGCTGAGCGGCCGTTGGTGATTCAAGTTGTTCACGAAGTGCGATGCTGAGCCGAAGAAGTTCGACCAACGCTTCTTCGTGGTTCGTTTCGGTCAAGAACAGAGCGCGCAGGATTCGATCCAATGCTTCGTCACCGCGTTCCACGAATCGGAACCGTTCACGTTCCCCCAGGACGAGAAACTGAAAGGTCAGATCCATCACGGGAAAGGACTCGTCGCCCGGCGCGGGGCCTTCGAGAAAGGTTGCGTTCTCGCTTTGGTCCATGGTTCGCATGACTTCCCGGGGTCCTAGTCGATTGTGAGTGCCGCGTCGATGCGAGCGTGGAGGAGATCTCCAGCCCGACTATCGCGGCCGAAGGTCTCGGTGACCAGGTCGTGGAGCGGCACTTGCCCATTGAGTGTGCGAAGGGTGGACGGATCTTGTTTGAGCAGGAGCTCCATGACGGTTTTCTTGTCTCCCGACCACGGCAACCAGTTCGGTGAGGCCTTCCGGAGCGAGGTCGCGAGCTCGTTGACCTCGGCTGCGTTCGCGGGTTCCGCGCGTCGCGTTTTTCGAGCCAGCTCGAGGGCCTCGCCAAGATCGGATCCTGTTCGTTTGAGTTTCGCGATCTTCTCGTCGAGGGCTTTCGTTCCGATTTGAAGGTACCGCTCGATCCCTCGCTGGTCGTCGGACATGTTGCCGTACGCAGCTGCGAGTTCTTTCTCGTGCGCCCCGGGATCATCCCAAAGGCTCGCAAGTCGCTTCGTTGCCGCGTCGACGCTCGAGGCACCCAGCGCAGTCCGATAGCCATCGGCGGCCCGTTCATCCTTCGCTACACTCCTTGATGCACTCCTTGATGCACTCTTTGATCCGGTCGTCTTGGAGCCAAGCTTGGACTTGTAGCTGGATTCGCAGGGCTGCTTTGCGGGAATTTCGGTTTCTGCCTCGGCGTCAGCGAATTTGACGCCGAGGGACTTGTAGTTCTCTCCGTACGTCTCCTTGAGGCGTTTGTCCGTCCAAGGTTCGCTGGCTGAAGGCATCGTCGACAGCTTCTCGATGGTGAAGTAGCCTGCCTTGCCGTCCTTCTCGAGTTTCTGCGTCTGTTGGAAGGCCTCGACCGCCGCCTTGGTGTTGTCGTCGTAGGTGCCGGTGACCGGTAGATGCAACCGCGCTTGAAGATCTTTGACGCCCTCGCCGGTGTGGGGTTGGCCTCCGCCCCCGTCTGTCAGCGCAATTCGCTTGCCGTTCGGGTGAACGGTTTGTCCGTGTTGGCTGATCTGCTCGAGCGTCAGGTTTGTTCGAGTGCCGGGGCTGAAGCCTGACGAAACGCGCTTCGACTTCGTGTTCGAAGTCGGCGCCGGTTCCGATCCCTCATCAGCGCCCTTCGCCGATCTGGACGTCGTCGCTTCGTCCGAAGACTCGACCGCGCGCTCATGGATGAGTGACTTGGCGGCGTCGAGCTTCGCGACGTTGGCCGCTTGCATGGCCGTGCTGATCTCTGCTTTTTCCTTATCGGTGATGAAGCCCGCCGGCTCATTGCGATTGGGGTTCGGCTTGCGTGCCGCCTCGCTGATGGCGGCGAGTTCCGCGATCTGCTCTCGGTATGGGCCGACCTTCGCTTTTTCCTTGGGGTAGATGCGTTCGAGGTGATCGGCAACGGAGCTGTGACCATCGATCGCCGCGTCGATGTGAGCGAAGGCGGTTCGGTCACGAGCGCTCTTCACGGCAAGTCGTGACGGAGAAGACGGTGTCGTCGGTGTTGCAGCCATCGAATGTGTCCCCTCGCCCGTGCACGTGCGCCCAAGTCCATCGCGCCGAGATGGAAAGGGAAGGTGTGTGCGCGTGCCTGGTTCGGTGCTCAGCAGCATTCATGCCACCGCGACTTCTTGGTGTTGGCGCGCTTTCGTCCCGCGCAGTCGCCTCATCCGGCCGTCAGGTTGGCGCATTGCGATGGCCAACCCCAACCCACCCCAAGCCCAAGCCCAAGCCCAAGCCCAACCCCAAGCCCAACCCGCGGCCAAAACCGAAATACGGGGCTTGATTCGCGGTTCGAACGCGGGACGGCTTGAGTGCGAGGGCGCTCGGCCGTGGGCGTGTGGTCGCGTGGCGGACGTGCACCTTCAGTTGGGTGAGGAGAACTGAGCTCATCTGGATGGCCAGCTGTCTACTGTGGCAGGCTCGACCAAGCATCGGTTAGGTCACCCATGGACACGCGCTCTCATCTCGTTTCCGGCTTCCGAATCGCGACGACGCGACGTTCCCGAGGCAAGGTCAGCGACCCTGGCGTCTTGCGGGAGCGGACAGGTCAGATCAAGCCCAGAGGACAGAGGCACGGCCGCTCTGGGTATATTCTTCACGCCGTTCTCATCCTTTTGGCGCTCCTTGCCATCGGCGTCATTCTGACCTTGCGCGACACGACCCTTGGTCTTCAGGAAGCGCGGAATCAGCGTGCGCTGGCTGAGATCGACGGGGCGCTCGAGCATGGATTGAATCTGGCGATTTCTCAGATACAAGCGACCGATCCGGCGGACCTCGTGAACCCGGCGATGGACTGGGACATCTTCAAGGACCCGCCCTCGAACAATACTTTCGTCCTCGACAGCAACTATCCGCCGGCCGGGCCGCTCATGGGGGCCTATCGCGTACGGGTGGGGCTTCGACGCGGGCAGCTCACGCAAGGGGCGACCGGCCAATCGGTCGATGGCCACTACGGGCAGGTCTTGGAAGTTCAGGTCCTGGTGACCGCGATCGACGTGGCTCTTCCGCCCGCGGAAGAGCGACTTTCGGTTGGGGTTCTGGTCCCCAGGGAGAGATCACATGCGAACTGAATTCAACGTCGACACGAGCTTCGCCTCAGCGTCGGCGCTGATTCTGGTCGTGAGTGGCAGCCTCCTTTCGAGCGCGGCTCGCGCTGAGCTCTGGAATCCGTTGGATGCGATTCCGAAACCGAATGCGATCATCGGGCTCGACTCGTCGGTCACGATGGGGATCACGCCAGGGTGCGATGACTGTCACGCGCCGGGAAGTTCGGGCACGAAGCTCGAGATCGTGAAGACGTCGATCAACGCGACATTGCCTCTCTTTCAAGACCACTTCGTTTTTGGCGGCTTCGAATACAGTGGCTGCGATTTCGCGAAGATCGATGCGCGCGCGGTCCCACCCAATCCAAGCGATCCCGACGGCTCGTTCACGGCGCTTCAGGACATGATCGGTGCCGCTCAGCACTGCATGACGCGCGAACGCTACTTTCCAAGCATGCAGGGCCCGGTATCCACGGGCTTCGCTACGCCCGGGGGTGCCGGCGATCTTGGCATCATCGAGGCGCTCTTCATACACGGGGCGTTGGCAAATGACGGCTTCGATCCGATGGCGGCCTGGCGGACCAAGCAGTGTGGTTCGGCTTCGGTCGGCAACCCGTGTGCTTGGTGGCCGCCGAAGCCGCCCGATGTCGATCCCCCGGATCCTCCCCCCGTCCATTGCCCATGCGCCGATGCGTCGTGCCACATTCGGACTGAAGGCAATGTCTGGGTCATGGCCGGCGGATGTGCGGGCGAGGGCGATGACATGTACGACGGCAGCAGATTCATGGGCACCTGCGACAATCCGAATGGATGCTGCATTTGGGTCCCGTGCGTGAACGGCATGTGCTACGCCTACCTGAGCGAAAACGAGTGGAATCCACTTTGTGATCAGCAGCCGCCCCCGAACCCGCCCTACGACCCGTATCCGTGCTGGGGCGTCGAGGGGACGCCCGTGAGCTGGCCTGACATCAACCCCGGCCCGCCCCCCGGATGCATCCTTCAGAACCCCGACTATCCGTACTACATCAACGCGCCCGTTTGCGTCGACGACCCGACGGATCCAGACAACTGGTGCATCAGTCATCACATCCTTTGCGCGGGCGGACAGACGCTCGACACGCAACTGGAGTTGCAGGCTGCGCTCGCGGACTATCGATTTCCGCGCTGGTACCAGCGCACCCTGACTCGGGAGATGGTCGAAGACGAGTTCTGCCGACCGTTGCGGGATGCGGTCCGGACGGTCCGCGGCAAGATGATGGCTTGTAGCGGTGGACCGCTCGTCGAGTATCCGGATCCCGATGCGGCAGATTTCTGTAATCCAGATCTCTTGAAGGACACGATCTGCGGCGCCCAGTCACCCTTCTTTGGAACGTGCGTATGCGATGACAGCGACCCCGCTTGCTCTAATCTCGACGCCGTCGATTCCGCGTGCGGTACGCCGCTGGACTTCAAGGCGAGGCAACAGGTGGCGGTTTGTGAAACCTATCATCCGGACTATCTCCGTACCTACTATCTGAATCAGCCCGACAATCGCGTGGCCGGTGGTTGTCGAGAGAACATGTCGATGCTGTTCACCGATGGCTATGGCGGACAGTCGGCGGGCGTCGCGGCCGAGGCCGCGAAGGCGAGGTCGTACTACGAGACCGAAGACGCCGAAAGCAACATGTTCGTCTTCCGCGTCTCGAACGTGTTCGAATCCGAAGCCGACGCGCTGAGTCAGGCTCTTGGGCAAGGACCCACCGCGTTCGATGCCACCGATCTTCCGAATATTCAGGCATCGATGGCTCGAGTACTCAACCGCGCCTATCGCGGTGTCTACAGCGGCAGCAGCCCCGCATCGGGAGTGTTCTCCGCGAACGTTGCGATCCACAGCTTCACGGTCCCTGGGGGTGGTTCCATGCCGCCGGGCGATGCATACCTCGGCTTCCCATCCCGGATCTCATTCTATCGCGTCGATCACAACGGAGCGCTCGTTGACCCGCCGCTCTTCGAGACCGACTGGGCAAGCAGCGTGAGCGCGTCGTCATCGTGCGGTCCGACGAACATCGGCGGGACGGATGTGGCGATGCTCGGGCCAGATGGCACGTTTCGGACCGGCGTATCTCGGGCGGTGTCGATCCCGGCCGACTCGATCGACCGCGATGGCGATGGTCAGCCCGACCCGCATCCGCCGCTCACGTGGGGAAAGAGCTACAGCATCGGATCAACGCAGCCCGTGGTCGTGGAAGGGCCGCGGGACGCGTTGACCGCGCCCTATCAGGACTACGCAGCCGTCGCTGCGCGACCACGGACGATCTATGTGATGTCGAATGGCTACTTGCTCGGCTACTACGCGGGCACACGAAACGACATCGTGAGCTTGTATGGCGATCAGAAGGTTAGCTATGGCTACACGGTCGATTCGAGCGCCGGCGCTGAGATCTTACGATACCGTCCGACGTGGCTTCAGGATCCGCGTGTCGACTACCAATATGCGCTCAATGATCTGATTCAACAGCCTATCCTCACCGGAGAGCTCGTCGCGCAGGAGATGGTCTTCGATGCCGGCACGTCGGATGCCAAGGCTCACACGGTTCTCGTTGGCATGCAGGGCAAGACGGGGCCGGGCGTGTTCTCGCTCGACATCACCGACCCCTGTTCGCCCTCGGTTCTTGGTGAGTGGACGCTGCCTGGTCCAACCGATCGGGCCAGCGCTGACCCGGTGCTTGGCTTGGTGCTCGACGGCGCGCAGCGACGACCGGCGGTGCTGACGACCGGAGGCCTTGGCGGGAGTCCTTCGATCTACGCCTTCGACATTCGGAGCGGCTCTTTGATTTCTTCGCTCGGGCTCCCCGCGGGTTCGTATCCGTCCGCGCCCGCATGCCTCGACGTAACGGGCGAAGCCCGCGTGACCCACTGCTATGTCCTGAGTGAAGCAGGCCGACTCGTTCGCGTCGCGCTCGGCGAATCGGGCTTCGTGAGTGCGACGGACATTACGCCGGCCGGGACGATTGGCCCGCGTTATTCGACATCGCCGGTGGCTTTCTTTGGCGTGAACGGCGAGGTCAACTTGATCTTTGGATCTGGGAACTTCGAGGACTTCGACAAGCCAGACGCCGAGAACTTCTTGTTCAAAGTCGTCGACCGCGGTTCGACCGCCGCGACCATGCCGACGACGCCCGCAGACCTCACCTCGGCGTGCAAAGAATCGGAGAGCGGAAAGATCGCGCTGGCGCCGGGCGAACGGATCATTTCGAAGCCGCTTGTTGCCGATGAGCTCGTGGCGTGGACGGCCTTCATGCCCACGACGTCGGATTGCTTGGCCGGCCGTACGTCGCTCTACGCGATGGATTTCGAGACCTGCGACAACCTGCTTGTGCCCGCCAATGGTTCACCGCCGGCGCCGCTCGATGTCGGAGAAGGGTTCGCTACGACCCCGGTGCTGCACGAAGTATCGAAGTCGCTCATCGTGGCCCCGTCCGCGGCGCCAACGGGGGGGCAGGTCGAGTCGGTGGGTGCACGTCTTCCAGGCGGAGGACGTTTGGCGAAGAAGGTCTTCTATCGCCCATGGGCCGATACCCGGTGAGTTCCGGTCGGGGGTGGAGTGAGCATCATGGACAACATGCCCGGGACCGACAACAGCGGCAGAACGGAAGAACAGCATCACAAGAAGGGCGCGGCTGGACGCGTGAGCGATCGCGTTTGGGTAGTCGTCTTCTCGTTCATTTTCGTCGGCTTGGCCGTCGCTTTCCTGTTGAGAGGGGAACGACAGCCGAGACCGGTACCTGACTCGACTCGGCCGACCATGGCGAGCATCGCCGTGCGATCGAAGGAGAACCCAAAGGTGATCGGATTTACGCGCGATCCGCGAGAGGCCATGCCTCGGATCGTCCGCGAGCGCGCGCCTGGTCGGAAGCGCGCGGACAGGAAGCCGGTCGGTCGAAGCCGTTCATGGGCCAAGTTCGATCGCGAGATGGCAAGGCGCGTTGCGCGTGGTCCGCAGGTTGCTTGGTCCCCAAGAGCTCGCACTCCGGTTCCGAAAGATGCGAAGTATCCAGACGATCCGCCACCAGAGCGCGCGGCGCCGATCATGCGCGTGTTGAGCGAGCCGCCCGGCCAACCCGTATTTGTGGATGGGGTGGTTGTGGGCGCGACGCCGATCTCGCGGCGGATGGCGCCCGACCCCACTTCGGTTGAGGTACGTGTCGGTGGGATCGGGTACGAAGAAGTTCGAAAGACGCTGACGCCCGATGAGCGCGGGGACTATGTGATGTCGGTGGCGCTTCGGCCGGTTCCGATCGACCGACCGCTGAACGAGCCGCGATCGAAGCCGTGACGCGGAGGCCGATGCCGATGCCTATTCACGCCTCACGCATCCTGACCGACGCCCGACGCCCGACGCCCGACGCCCGATGCACAGCGCCCGACGCACAGCGCCCAGTGCCCAATGCCCGCCGCCCGACGCGGAGGAGGGCCGCGAAGACACCGGGCACAGGGCTGACCTTGCATTTCATCCCGACCCGCTGGAGATTCGCGCATGATGTCGAATGTACGACCGACGTTCATTGGCCTTTCAAGCTTGGGCGCGAGCGCGCTCGTTTTGGGCCTAGCCTTTGCGAGCTGCAGCTCCGATGAGTGCGAGACGCACCTTGATTGTGTCTCGGGCGAAGAATGCATCGAAGGTGCGTGCACGCCCAAGGTCGGCGGCGGCTATCTTCCGGCCGACGTTGGCCCGCGCGATGTCGGTGGTTCTGACGTTGGCCCGCAAGATGATGCCTCGCTCGACGCCGCTGATGGTGGGGTGGGTGAGGACGGCGGTGACGCAGGGCTTCCGGATTCGGCGGCGCAGATCTCCGATGCGAGCGACGGCGGTGTTATGGGTGACGCTTCCGGCGAAGACGGCGACGCCGCGATCGTCGTCGGCGATGGTAGCGTGCTCGGCGATGCATCGGCGCCTGACGGCGGGGATGGGGTCGTCTTGCCGAACCATGGGCTGGTCTGGGCTCGACAGCTCTTTCTGACGAGCGTTCGTGGTTCCTTCATCGATCGATCGAACGCCCGCTTCACCGTGGATCAGACGGCGTTCGAGCTTGGGACTGAGGGTCGCTGCGTTCTTTCGGTCGAGCACCTCCGGTCGGGGACCTATGCGGGTTATGGCATCGACCGGCTCGAAGTTACGACGTCGAACACATTCGGCACCTTGATGTTGACGCTCACCCAGAACACGATCGGTGATTACGCGTCGTCGTCAACGCCGGCCGGGCTCTTCGACGGAACCCGAACGACTGCGGTCCTCGAGATCGTACCAGCGCTGAGCTCGCCTCAGAACCCGATTGAGGCCGCGTCGCTCACGACGGAGATCGCTCCGAACCCGGACATCCTAAGTCCCGTGACCGAGTCCATCGTGAGGTTGCCCGGTGATGTGGCCATCCAGTGGACGGCCAACGCCTCGAATGGACCATTGATCGTTGAGCTGGCCGACCGCTATCGAGAGGTTCGGCTGACCTGCACGGTCACGAACGATGGTTCGTTTTCGCTGCCCAGCAATGCGTCGGCCGCGTGGGTTGCGAAGACTCCCCTGTCACCTTATTGGCTCGACGTTCGCCACGATCGCGAGTCTACGACCACCGTTGGCCCAGACGACCTCGATGTGACGTTCCGAACGAGCCGCGGCATGTCCTACTCGGTGATCTACAGTCCCTGAATCGGCCTGCCGAGGCCGAGGCACGAGCCTGATCGCAGATGCGGCGTGGGGCGCCGGCGTGAGCTCACCTTGGGGGTATGAGCTCGAAATGGGCACAGCTGGACTCGAACCAGCGACTTCCACCGTGTGAAGATGGCACTCTAACCAACTGAGTTATGCGCCCAAGTGCCGGAGATCCAAAGCACAACCGGATTCGGCAGGGAAGAGGAAAATGCCTAAAAACGGCCGCGCTGCCATGCGCGCTGCCGTCCGGGTCGAACTGCGACGCGACGACGAAGCGATCCAGGGCATGATCATGGGGGACTCGCCGGCCCTCGCGAGACAATCATCGAGCGATTGGGGAGCATCGAGACTCATCTCAACGAGGCTGAGGCGGAAGAAAGCCACCTTCGGGTCCCCTAGAAGGGTGCGTCGATTTCTCATCGTTCACTTGTCGTGGTCGGTAGACGATTTTCGAACCGCTTCCGCTGGCGGTCATTAGGGGATGTCCCGCATCTAAATCGGTCGAAGGACTGATTGGATCCGCCACCGATCCGATGGGTGCGCCCACATTGTGTGACATTCTCCCGCCCGCGCCGGCCACTCAATGGGGGGCGGTGTCTGAAGGAGAAGCATGAAGAAAATTCGAGGTGGCGCTGCCGTGTCCCAGGGACGGCACGCCCGGGCAGGCTTTGTGGCGACGATGCTCGCCGGAACAACATGTGCGTTCTGGTTGGCTGCGTGTGGTTCGGATGATCCTCCGTCGAACCCAAGGGCGAGCAACGCGGATGGAAGCGTGCTCGACGGTGACGCGGGCGTGCTCGATGGCAACCCGTCGTCCCTCGACGACGCGGCCTTCGCGGACGCTCGCGTCGATTCGGGTGCGGACGCGGACTTGGACGCGGGCTCGCGACCTGATGCGCGGGGACCTGGCGCGTGCGATGACGCGGGTGGCCTGGGAGGGTGCTGGCCGCCTTCCCAGCGCGCCGATGCTGGGCGCGATGCGGGGACGCGCAACGACGGAGGGACCTCGCGACGCGATGCCGGGTCAGGCCCGCATGCGGATGCGGGAACGAATGCTCCCCCCGCGAAGGGTGATGGCTGCGTCGGCGAGCAGGGCGTTCGCTGGGAAAGCGTGGACACGAGAATTGGCCTCGATTTGACGGGTGTGTCAGTGAGTGATGGTCGCGCCTGGATCTCGGCGCTTCCAGGCATCTACTCGTCGACCGATGGCCGCATCTGGAGCAAAGTTCGGGATCCGCAGGTTGAACCGTTTCTCTGGGACGCGCTTTGGAGTGGAGACGAGGTCGTTTGGGCCGGCAATGCGAGCTACCTCGTGCGACGAACTCATGATGGCACGTGGAGCCGGATGGCGTACCTGCCCCACAGTGTTCGTTCGATCTCCGGGACGACGCGCGACAACGTCTGGATGGTGGGCGACGCGGGAATGATGCTCCGCTGGACGGGTTCAAAGCTTCAGATCGTGAGGGAAGCCGCCGAGGACGACCTCTTCGGTGTCTGGACGGATGGACGCACGACTTGGGCGGTTGGCGCCGGAGGGCGCATCCTCGAAGTGAGCGACGACTGGGATATTCGCGATCGGTCGACGCGTGTGCGGTCGCGTCTCAACGCCGTGAATGGGTCGTCGTCAGGCGACCTCTGGGTTGTGGGCAATGGCGGCACGATCCTCCGTCGCGGTGACACGGATCGATTCGTTCGGGTTCGTCAGTCGTTGACCCGCGAGGATCTTACGTCGACTTGGTCATCGTCGGATCACACCTGGATCGCCGGGACCAACGGGGCACTCCTGCATTGGACCGAAAGCACGCAGAGCTGGTCCTGCGATGTGGTGGCCACGGACGAAGACCTCACGGCCGTCTGGGGCTATGGACGACATATGTGGGTCGTGGGTGCTTCGGGAACCCTCTTCTACCTAGATACGCATACTCTTCCTTGAGGCGATATCCCTTGGCTCGGCCCAGGCTTGGCTGAGCCAAGGCTGGGCTGAGCTAATCTTGCCTGCCGCTGCCGCTGCCGCTGCCGCTGCCGCTGCCGCTGTCCTGTGCTGAGCTGAGGAGACTTTCCTTCAGCGCTTGATCGGGGCGCTCCGTTTGGCGAGGGCCTCGAGGGCCGGTCCGGTCATGCGGTGCACTGTCCATTCACTCATGGGTTGGGCGCCGAGGCGGGCGTAGAACTCGATGGATGGCGTGTTCCAGTCCAGCACGGACCATTCGAGACGTCCGGCGTTACGATCGACGGCGATCTGGGCGACGGCCGACATCAAGGCCGCACCAATGCCGTGTCCCCGCGCGGACTCACGAACGTAGAGGTCTTCGAGATAGACCCCCGCTTTGCCAAGGAAGGTCGAAAACGTCGCGAAGAAGAGCGCGAACCCAACCGGCTCGCCATTCTGCTCGGCGATCAAGACCTCGGCCGCCGGTCTCGCGCCAAACAAGGCCTCGCTGACCATGGCCTCAGTCGCTAAGACCTCGTGGCTGAGCTTCTCGTAGGCGGCCAACTCTCGGATGAAGGTCAGGACCGTCGCGCTGTCCTCTTCGGCCGCCGGGCGGATCTGAAGTGTCTCTGGGTACATGGCTGGGGACGATATCACCTGTCGGCGTTCCTGACCGAGGGACAGGTTGTGGCTGCGTGCGGGTCTTGGTAACAGCTCCCACGCTCGGTGTTTCGAAGGAGGCGCGTGTTGATGGTGACGGTGAAGCTGAAGTTGAAGGCGAAGGTTTCGGTGATCCCGGTTGTGTTGACGGGCCTCTTGTGCGTCACGACGGCTGCGTGCGAAGGCGATCCCGGCGCACCGGGCGAGATAGGGCCTCGCGGTCCGGAGGGCCCGATGGGCGCAACCGGTGCCGCGGGGCAGGATGGCCTACCGGGCGCGATGGGGCCGGCCGGCGAACCT
Source organism: Deltaproteobacteria bacterium (assembly GCA_016713425.1). Lineage (GTDB taxonomy): Bacteria > Myxococcota > Kuafuiibacteriia > Kuafuiibacteriales > Kuafuiibacteriaceae > JADJPE01. The sequence goes on from JADJPE010000005.1 coordinate 2,959,150, forward strand.
GGTGAACCCGGTGAGCCTGGGCAGCCCGGGCAGCCCGGAGAACCGGGGCCACGCGGCCCAGCGATCGTGCTGTCGACGATGGCGATGCGGGGACTCGAGATCTCGCCCGTACCGCTGAGCACGAGCACGGTGACGGGTGAAGTGCTCGAGAAGATCGCATACGGCAGCTACCTGGTGAACGCCGTCGCTGGCTGCAACGATTGCCACCTGACGCCCAGCCCAGGCGGTGCGCCAAAGTTCTTGGGCGGCGGTACGCCCTTTCTGCTCGGTCTTGGCGGCGGTGAACGCGTCTATGCGGACAACCTCACGCCGGACCCTGCGACGGGCCTTCGCCTGACGGAGGACGAATTCAAAGAGGCGTTGCGTACGGGACGCGACTTCGACCGACCCGGCGAGGCGATGATCGTGATGCCATGGCCCATGTATCGATGGATGACCGACGCCGACCTCTCGGCCATCTACGCCTATCTTCGAGCCATCCCGCCCGTCAGAAATCCCGTGCCCGACGACATCAAGGGTGTTCTTGCGGCCCTCGAGCCGCTCCCCGCGCCCACGACCTACGACGAGGGCGCGGTGGTTCGTCCGCTCCCCTCGATGCCCGAGTTTGATCCCGAGAGCGTGCTTCGTGGCTACGCAATTCAGCCATTCGACGACGTTGAGAGCAACGACGCCTTGTCGGGTGAGGTCGCGGCTTTGTACGGCCGTGGAAGTTATCTCGTGAACGCGATCGCCGCGTGTAACGACTGCCACACCAATCCGTCGCGAAACCTTGTTCCCGGGGAAAGCTTTCTGCATGTGAATGTTGACGCCTACCTTTCGGGTGGTCGTGTCTTCGATGTCCCGGCCGGTCTCGATGCGGCGACCGGTTACAGTCGAACCGTGGCGGCGAATCTTTCGGGTGCTCGCAACGGACGGATCGGAAGCTATCCCGAGTTTCTCGAAGCCTTGACCCAAGGGACCACCGGTCGCACGCCTCGGGAACCCGGCGTCTCGAACCGTGACCAGCAGCGGAGGCTGGGCTGGCCGATGCCTTGGCCATTCTTCCAGAACATGCTGCTCGACGATCTCACCGCCATCTACGTTTATCTGACGCATATGCCCAAGGTCGCCGGAGATAACGATAAGGCGATTCAAGCCCCCGCGTTCTACTGCAGATCGACCGGGGGCGCCGAGTCGGAGTGTCCGATCGAGGGTCAGACGTGTTCGGTTGCGACCGCTGAGTGCACCGGAAACGTGTGCTTGACCGACGTTGATTGCGCGGTGTGCCAGACGTGCGACGAGGGCGTTTGTGTGGTGATGACCGCCGACGTTCTCGCAAGCTGTCTTTCTGCTGGCTATTAGCTCGCGCGACTGGGGGCGGCCGGCGCCTTACGCCCTTTCGTGAGGCCGTTCGCTGCGAGGGTGACCGACGGTCTACGCTCCGGGCCCGGCCCGCGAACAACCTTTGGCGGCTTCAGGTATGCGGGACGTCTCATTGTGAGGCAGTCTCAGGCCGATGGGCAACGCGCGATGGTCCGTCGGGCTGATTCTGAAGCCCGCTTTCATGCTCGCCTTGCTGCTTGGCCTGATGTTCTCGGGCGGTTGTTTTCCCGAGCCGTCTTCTGACGTTGACCGAGATGCGGGCGTTGCTCGGGACGCGGACGTGGGCCCAAGCGACGCCGTCGATGGTCGGGCTGATGCCTCGGTCTACGATGATGCTTCGAGCGGCTCTGATGCTTCGAACGGCGCTGATGCTTCGAGCGGTGGTGATGCTTCGGGCGGCGCTGATGCCACGAGTGATGACTTGGGCGACGGAGCGGTCGATGACGCTGCTTCCCCGGACGGCTCCACCGGGGCGGATTCGGGGCCGGATTCGGGGTGGGATCCGGGGCCGGATCCGTCGCCGGGCACCCCGCTGGCGGAAGGTTTCGTGGCGCCCTCGAACAAGATGGGCGTTCACGACCAGCCGCGTTTGGGTGGGATCCTGAATCCGGCTCAACGAACGGCACGATGGGACCGATTGTCGAGCGTGGTCGGTCGTTCCTACGCGCAATACAACATTTGGTGGAGCGCGCTCGAACCGCGCGAGGGCGTCGACGCGTTCGACGATACGGCCAGCTTTTGTCCGCAGGGGATCTTGGTTCCGCGGAGCCCCGAGGAGAAAGCGCGGTTTCGCTACAACCGTTACCACTGCTACAACCGTACCGAGGTCGAGCGCTTCGACGAGTGGCTGAGTCTCGATCACGCGTCGGGCGCGCAATCGGGTGCGGTGATTTGGTCGTCCCCTTCGTTCGTTCGCGAGCCGGCGTGCGAAGGCTTCCCGTGGGCGGGCACGGTGCTGAAGGATGGATGCGTCCCCCGCGACGCGTACATGGACGACTTCGAGGACTACGTCCGATTTCTTGGTCGGCGTTACAACGGCTTTACCTTGCTCTCGAATGGGAAGACGGCCAAGCTGTCTCACTTCATCATTTGGAACGAAGCGGCGAGCTCCGATTGGACCGACCTGTCGCCGCTCGCGCCTCGAAACAGCCGAGATCCAAGCCATATCGCGCTTCGGGTCGAGAAGTACGCCGAACTCATGCGGCGCGCGCACTCGGCGCTCAAGTCGGTGACGTTCGGCGTCATGATGTACGCCAGCACCGACCATCTTTGGGAAGATGACGGCACGTTTCCGGCCGGTCACATGGGGACGCGCCGGCTGCTCGAGGGGCTCTGGAGTGAGCTTGGAACCAGCATCTCCTGGAGCGTCGCCGTCCATCCATACGGTGAACCAACGGCCTTGCTCTCGGGTCGGTATACTTTTCGAAACCTCGACCTGGTCTCCGATTTTCAGCTCGCCAAGCTTCAGGCGCTCGGGATCTCGGAGCCGAGCCTCCAGCATCCACAACCCTATATGATTGCGTCCGAGCAAGGGGGGTGGTCGATCGGCGATTCGGTCGGCAAGGCCCGCGCGATTTGCGAGGCCCATGCTGAGGCCCTCCGAAAGGAGAACTTGCTCCTTGTTGCCCACAACTACTTCCACCAGGCGAGCTGGGACCCCGACGGTGAGACTTTCGGCCTCGTTCCGCGCACCGTCGGCGACGACCTCGAAAACCTGCTCGATACACCCGAAGGTCGGGCGTTCGCCTCGACGTCGCCCGCCCAGTGGGCACGCGCCGGGGAGCACGAGTGTTGCCGCGCATACGGTGTTGGATGTGGCGGTGCCGTCGATGTCTATCCGATGGCACGGGCTGAATCCAACGATGTGCTTTCGGGCTGGGATGCGGCGCGAGTCATCGATGGTCAGAGACATGGCGCTGTCTACAGCAGCAATGGCTTTCCGAGTCCGACCAACACGCGCGGGACCTACTTGGCGGCCTGGGTGCGTTCGAGCAGTGCCGTCCCGGTGGGCACCGTTCGCCTGTACCCGCGTATGAGCGGCACGCGTGTGCTGGCGTTCCCGGCTCGCTACGAACTTCTCGTGACTTCGGCCGACAATATGCGATGGGTGAGCCTCGGGATCTTCACAACGCAACCTTCGCCCGATGTCGCTCAGATCGATGTACGGAGCGGAGGGGCGCCCCGGTCGACGTGGGGCGTGCTGATTCGCCCCATGGAGCTAGGCCAGGATGACTTTGGAAACTACTATTTCCAACTTGCTGAGCTTGAGCTTGCGCCCTAGCTCGCGCCCCAGCTCGCGCCCCAGCTCGCGCCTCAGTGTTGCCCCAGCTCCACCCGGGCTAATGACCGATTGCCGAAGGGCCCGATCGGCGACAGAACCGAATCCCGATGGCTACTCAGCGAAGGCACGGATGGACGACCGAATGCGTCGCGCTTTTAGGTCTGGCGGCATTTTGGGGCGGAGCATGCTCGGGCGGTGATGATGGTACGGTGCCCGACCGATTTGTCGACGCCGGTCGTGATCGGCCTGACGCCACGGTGGTTGGGGACGGCGGAGTCGAAGACGCCGGACTCGATGGTACGCCGTTTGTCGTGCACTATCACACCAACTGGACAGTCGCTTATGTCCATTACAAGGCCAACGGCCGTTGGACTGTGCCGCCGGGCGAAGCGATGCGCCCCGAAGGGGATGGCTGGTTCGTCTTCGAAGGCCCGGCGGTGAAGGAGACCGTCGAGTTGGTCTTCAATGACGGCGCGGACACCTGGGACAACAACGGCGACCAGAACTACCACGCCAACCTTGCTGAGTTTTGGGTCAAAGATGGTGAGGTTCTGTCGACCAAGCCGGGCCAGGTCGGAGGCTTCTGCGATGACGTCCTCTGTGGCCAAGGGACGTGTGATGCACAGGCTGAGCGCTGCATCTGCGACGCCGGGTATCGCTATGACTCGGGGCGCCAAACGTGCGTCGAGGATTTGTGTGCTTCGGCCAACTGTGGATCGGGCGTTTGCGATCCCGAGACCGGCTCGTGCACGGACTCGTGCGAGCCGGACCGCGTGGTGGGCGACTTCAAGTTCTGCACTCTGGTGAGCGACACGTCCTATGCGGTGACCATCACCTACACGGGACAGGGCCAGATCGATCTTGCGGCGAGCGAGACGAAGCTGAACGGGCGCGCGATCGATCTCTCGCGGTCGTTCGACGGCGGTCAGAAGACCTTTCGCATCATGGAAAGTGGTGTTCAGCCGTCGAAGTACAGCTATCTCCTTCGGCTGAGGCGCGACAGCGGAGAGCACATCGAGCCGCTCTTCATTCCCTTCTGGGTTGGTGCCGGTACGCGGTACGCGGATTTTGGTTGGAAGGACGCGATCCTCTATCAAGTGATGACCGATCGCTTTCGAGATGGAGATCCCACCAACAACATCGACAACACGAAGGGGTCGCTGCCGGAGGTTACGGACCCGAGGAGCCAATGGCAGGGTGGTGACTTCCGAGGCATCATCGACAAGCTCGACGATGGGTACTTCGAGTCGCTCGGCATTAACGCGCTCTGGATTAGCTCGGTGGTGCTCGGATCTCACGAAGCCCAACCCGAGGTGAACCCGTCCGATCCCAAGGCCTCGAGCTACCACGCGTACCATCCGATCGTGACGGGGTACACGAACCTCGACGACTACGGATATTCGAACCCGATCGAGACGGCCTTCGGCACCCCGGAGGAGCTTCACGAGCTGGTCAACAAGGCGCATGCGCGTGGTATCCGCGTGCTTCCGGATCTGGTGGCGAACCACGTGCAGATCGAGGCGGAGATCTATAAACGCCATCCAGAGTGGTTCCACCCGTACAACGCATGTCTAGGCAATTGGGATGCACATCGGCTCGATTGCTGGTTCACGTCGACGACGCCTGACTTCAACTTTGGCGTGGCCGAGGCGCGGAAGGCACTGGTCGATCATGCGGTCTGGCTTGCGCAGGAGTTCAACTTCGATGGCTACCGGGCCGATGCGTTGAAGCACATGACGGACGACTTGGTTCGAGACTTGAAGGCGGGGATCAAGGCGCGCGTCGAGACGACGGTGAACAACCACGATCTGTCTGAGGAGGCGACGATCTTCTACATGGTCGGCGAATCGCTCGGTGGATGGGCGCGATACCACGTGCGCGCAGACATGGTGCAAGGGCAGGTCGATGAAGGCTTCTACAACATGACCACCGGGTCATTGCTCAATTTTAGCAACAGCCTTCGTAATCTTGCTGGATTTGCCGTCGGCAATGACACCGCGTATCTCTCGCCGCAGGAGACTTTCGGCGGCACCGGTGGCTATCCCGGTGCAGTCATGGGGAACTTCTTTGGGAATCACGACCAGCCGCGCGCCTTGACGGCCGCGAATGGAGATTATCGACGGCTGCGCATGGCGCAGACGTTCCTGATGACTTCGCCGGGAAACATCCCCATGCTCTATCAGGGCGATGAATTTGGCATGCTCGGTGGTCCGTCGCCTGACAACCGGAAGATGATGGTTTGGTCTGGGCTTTCGGCAGATCAGGAGGCTTCGAGAGATCAGTTCCGCAAACTCTCGCAGGCGCGCGAGGCGCACGTCGCGCTTCGTCGTGGGCAACGCGCCAATGTTCACGTCGAGGATTGGTTCTGGGTCTATAAGGTCTCGTACGGCGACGACGAGGTTTATGTTGCCATCAATCGAGACAACGAGAAGCCCTTCGCGCCCCCGGCCGGAATGCACGATGTCCTTGGACATTGTTCGGGCGACGTCGTTCCGAGCCTAACTTCCTGTGTGTTTGTGAAGTAAGCCTTCGCTATCCTGCCGCTTGACGCCTCCGGACCACGGTTGTTTGGGTGGGCTGCTTGGATCGTGCGACCTCAAAATCCGGCATGTACATCTGGCTCCTGGCGCTCGGGCTCGTTTCCGGGATCCTGAGCGGTCTCCTTGGGATCGCGGGTGGGGCCGTCGTAATTCCAGGTCTTGTTCTTGGATTAGGTTGGGGACAGCGAGAGGCGCAGGGCACGGCGCTGGCCATGTTGCTTCCGCCGGCGTCGATCTTGGCGGTGTTTGCGTATCACGAGCAGGGCAATGTGCGATGGCCGCCTGCGCTTTGGATGGCTGCGGGGCTCTTCGTGGGTGGGCTTGCGGGAGGATTTCTTGCCGGACGGGTCCGGGGCGTATATTTGCGCCGGTTCTTCGCGGCGCTTCTCGTCGGGATCGGCACGAAGATGCTCTTCGGCCTTTAGGCACGAGGTTGGAGATGATGCTACCGATCGATACGCACGTCCTTTTCGTCGTTCTGGGGCTTGTGGTGGGCGCGCTTGCTGGGCTTCTTGGGATTGGTGGAGGCATCGTCGTTGTGCCTTTCCTCGTGTACGGACTCGGTTGGCCGGAACAGGTGGCGCATGGAACGACGCTTGCGATGTTGATGTTCCCGGTTGGATTCTTGAGTGCTTGGCAGTACCACCGGCGAGGGGAAGTTCGGGCCAAAGCGGCCGCGATCATGTTCGCGAGTTTTCTTCCCGGTGGCTATCTCGGCGGCCTTCTTGCTCAAGACATCTCGTCGACCGACTTACGTCGTTTGTTTGGCGCATTTGCGCTGCTTGTTGGATTTCGAATGTGGCGCGCGCCCCCCACGTGATCGTCCTTTGCCTCGCATCCCACACGCCGAGCAAATCGCAAAGGGCGAGGTGGCGTCAGGCTCCGGGAACGGGGCGCCGGCCGCAGGTTGCGCTCAGCGCAGCGAAGTAGGATATTTCCACCTATGCGTTACCTAGGGCCTTGGGTGACCACTGCCTTCGTGCTGGCTGCGCGGCCGGCGCTCAGCATCACAGTCGACGACCCGGAAAACTTCGAGGTCGTCGGCACGTGGTCCGGCGCATCGCTCGGAGTTCCCGGCAACCTCGGCGCGCTGATGTTCTCGCCGAACGGCGATACTCTGTACATCGTTGGCAATTCGGAGGCGTCGAACAGCGCTGTCTATGCCCTTCCCGTCGTCCGAGACCCGGTGAGCCGTCGGGTCACGGGGTTTGGGGCCGCGAGTCTGTCGTTTCAGGGCGAGCCGAGCACGCCCGGGATCGATACGGGCCTTGAAGTCGGTCCCGACGGGACGCTTTTCTATACGTACTGGCAGGCCCACATCCTTGCCCAACGAACGGTCACCGCGAGCACCACCGAGGTGGCGTTCGACATGACCCCGACCGGGGTTCCGGTTTCAGTGGCGGGTCTGACGTTCTCGCCCCGCATGCTCGATCTGGCGACCAACTACGGGATGCTACAAGTCAGCTCCTGGCAGGGACAGAACGTCTACAATGTCCCGCTGACGCCGACCGGCGGCGGCGTCTTCGCGCCCGGCGCCGCCGAGCGTTTCGTCTCGCTCCCGCAGCAAGGAACGGGCGCCATCCAATACGTTCCTCGCGGCCTTTTCGCGGGCAACATGATGTACGTGAATTGGAACTATGGTGAAGTTCGCATGGTCGTGATCGACCGCGAATCGGGCCTCCCCATCGACGACTTGACGGGGCGACCAACGTTGGGAACGACGACTCCGCGAGACATTCGTTTCGCGCATGACATGGGCGTAGGTCCTTGGGGTCTCGAGTTCGATCCGCTGACGCTCGACTTCTTCGTGGCGACTTGGCAAGGAACGCCTGGAAACACCGTCATCCAATTCAGCGGCCCCGGTTTTTCGAACCGGCCTCCGGTCGCTCTGCCGCAGACGGTCCAGACGAACCGCGATGAGCCGGTGACCATCAGGCTTGCGGGGACCGACGCCGACAGTGACCCGCTCACGTTCAGCGTCGCTGAACCGCCCTCGCATGGAACGCTGACGGGCGTCCCCCCGGACGTGGTGTACACGCCGAATGCGGCCTACGTGGGCCCCGACCAATTCACGTTCACAGCGTCGGATGGTCGCGACGTTTCGGGGCCGGCGACGGTCAGCATGACCGTCGTGGAAGGATCCGCCATCGACGCAGGCATGGACGCCTCCGTACCCCGCGATGTCGATGTCGATGTCGATGTCGATGTCGATGCCGATGCCGATGTCGATGCCGATGCCGATGTCGACGCCTCGGATTGGCCCGACGCAGCCAGCGGCCAGGTCGTGAATGTTCTCGGTAGCGACGAGGGATGCGCCTGCGCGTCGACAGCGTCGCTTGAACCTCGTGGTTCGATTGGCCGCGTTGTTCCGAGCCTGCTCTTGGGTTCGCTACTGATCATCCTGCTTCGAGTCCGATCGTCGAGGACGAGGCGCCGGCCACGGCACGCGTTGCGCAACGAGGCGCGGTGCGAGAGAAGGCTCGCAGGAGGTGCGGTTCGATGAGGCTGAGGTTGAACGCGGCTGGAGCGACGGTTGTGTCATTGCTCGCGACCATCGCGGGGTGTGACGCCTGTGGGGAGCCGAAGAGCCCGCCCGTCAACGGATGTGTCGACGCGGACGGCGATGGCTACGGCCCAGGCTGTTCACTTGGACCGGACTGCGACGACGCCGACCAGCGACGGAACACCTCGTGCGACTGCGCGAAGCCCAACCCAGGGTGTCCGTGTTCTCCGGGGGCGTCTGCGCGCTGCTACGATGGACCTACGGAAACATTGGGCAATGGGCTCTGCCGAACGGGCACAGTTACCTGCGGTGCGGATGGCCGTTTCGGCAGCTGCGAGGGCCAGATCGTGCCCAGAAGCGGTGAGATCTGTAACGAGGCCGACGATGATTGCGACGGCGAGGTGGACGAAGGCGCGCTGTTTGCGTGCGGGGACTGCCGGCCGAATTGCCACGCGGTGAGCTCGGGACCAGGCGGTCGCCATCCCTTCCCGCCACCGGACACAACCAACGCATCGGGCGTCATCCTGGATCCAGATGGAAACCTCGTGCTCGACACGCAGGCGGTCGAGACGCAGTACCACTTTCTCTACGTCGCGAATGCCGCCGAGGGGACGGTCTCGAAGGTCGACACTCGATCCCTCGCCGAGGTCGGGAGATACATATCCGCGCTCTCCAACGCAGGGGTGGCGACGGGCGGAAGCGCGTCGCCGTCACGGACCGCGATCGACGTGTTCGGAGATTGCTGGGTCGCAAATCGTGCTCATGTCACGGACGGAGACAAACAGGGTTCGGTCACGAAGATCGCATCGGATGGATGTGTTGATCGCAACGCGGACGGCGTGATCACGACCTCCGCCGACCTGGACGGAGACGGGCACATCAGCACCGACCCAGCGTTCGTTGATCCGGCCGGGCTCGGGCGACTCGAGTACTACGGCGACGCCGACGAGTGCGTTCTGTTCACTGTCCCAATCGGGGGCCAGAACGCTGTACCTCGGGGACTCGCGGTCACGGGCAGCACGGAGCTTCATCCTTCTGGCAAGGTCTTCGTTGGAGCATTCGAGGAGCGGCGGGTGTACGTGCTCGACGGTCGGGATGGTTCAATGATTGCGCTTTCGAACAACCCGATTCAGATCGACATCGAGCCCTACGGCGCGGCGCTCGAATCTCAGGGGAACGTTTGGCTGACGGCCGTTGGCACACCCAGCATTCAGGCCGTGCGAATCGATGAGGGCGGTCTGATTAAGTCCCAGGTTTTCACAGCTTCGAATCCGAACCTGGGTGGATACGGCATCGCCATCGATCACCGCGATCGTGTGTGGATCGGAGGCTACCCGGGGACGTCGGTGTCTCGATTCTCGCCGACTCAGTATAGTGCTGAGGGCCTACCGACCAGCGGAAACTGGGAGTCTGTCGACTTGGGCGCCGGTTCGCCATGCGCCAGCTCTGCGACGCGCGGGATCACCGCTCACGGCGACCAGGACGGGAACACATGGATCTGGGCCGGATTCACGAGTGGATGCGTCGGGGTGCTGAACGCCGACACGATGATGATCCGCGAGGTCTTCAAACCTCAGGGCGCTTTCACCTTCATCGGCGTCGGCCCGGACTTCCTCAACGACCCACGCACGCAATCGACCCATCTCTGGGCGATTAGCCAGGCCGCCACGGGCGTCAACGGTGTCGGGGAGGCCGTCCGGATCACGTACGACTACGCAGGCTCTGGCGTTCTCGAGTATGATCGAGTCCCAGTCGGAGTTGGGCCCTACACCTATTCTGATTTCACGAGCTACAGCCTGAGAAACTTCGGTACGCGCTCCGGAACCTATTCGATCGTTCTTCCCGGTTGCTCGTTCGCCGCTCCATGGGAGCGGCTCCTGTGGACTGCCGTGTTGCCGCCAGATACCCAAGTTTGCCTGCGGGCCGTCGCGCTCGACACCGATGATCTTCAGGCTGTTGGCATTGGCGCGACGCTTCCGGTCTGCGTCGCGTATCCCGGCGGGCCTCAAGAGACCGATGTCTCGGCGTTGCCATCGTCGACTTTCATGCGGGTCGAGCTCACGCTCACGCGCCTATCGTCGAGCAGCGACTCGAGCCCGATGGTTTCGCATCTCGAGGCGCAGTTCTCCTGCCTCATGCCAGACCTTTAGCCTACGGCGACACCGACTCGGTGGTTGACAAGATTCTGGCGGACCTCCGGGGCGCGGCCTCTCCCGTGGGCCCAGCTCACGTCTTAGGCTCAGATGCCCCAGTTCGGGATGCACGCGACCCAAGTCGATCCCGTGTTGGTGTATGCGGTCGGGGGATTGTCGGCTGAGGTGTCGATCGACTGCGCGCTTGCACCCATGCTGAAATCCGATGTCCCGCGAGGCCAACCCGGGCTGCAGCTCACTCGGGTCGTGGCCGCGCGGCCGGTGACGGTGTTGTGATGTACCGAGAAGTTGGAGGCGTCTTCGATGGTGAGTCCTTGTTGAGGGTTGGCGGTCGTATGGTGGTGCACTGATCCTCCACGAACCGGCGCCGAATACCAGGGATCCGAGCCGATGAGGATCCCGAACCCGCACGCCTTGGATGGCCCGCAATCGATGTGGTTCCCGGAGAAGTCGGCGCCTGTGTAATTGCCGCTCGTTGCCCCCGGCCAGGCCTGAATCATGAGCGCAGCATAGGAGCCGCTCGCTGGATCTGCGGTATGGCGGATAACGTTCCGTTGAACAACGCAGTTTGCACACCCGCCAAAGATGAGATCGATGTCGGTGTTGTCGATGATCTCATTGTCCACGAAGGTCGAGTTTGGATAGTCGTGAACTGTGATTCCATCCGCCCACATGAACGATCGATTGTGCACGCCGTTGAAAGCGATCGTGTTGTTCGCGATGTAGACGTTCGAACCTGAGCCGCTGACTTCCATCGCGGTGCCGCAGAGCGCATTCTTCGAAACACTGTTGGTCACTCGGCATTGGGATCCAACGCGCATGTTGTAGCCGTATCCGATGGAGCCTTGGGCGCAGGCGTTGTACGCTGGCGTGCCTCCTCGCCCCTGTCGATTCCCATCGATGACGATGTGGTCCATGGTGCTGCCCGTCGCGAACAGATCGATGATCCCACCGGACCGATAGAGCGCCGGATCGGCGATGAGCTCCGCGCACCCGCTCGCTCCGCTGACGGCGCATTTCGGGCTGCTCGCTGCACGACCCTCGGTGCTCAACGTGATCGCGCGCTGAGTGATGGTCACCGCATTCCTCATCATGTACCGGCCTGCCGGCAACGCGAGGACTTGTCCGGCGGGCGTTTGGTCTATGCAACCTTGGATGATGCCCGAGGCGTCGTCGGGTCGACCATTGAGGGGCCTAAGAGCGTCGCATACGCGCGTGTTCGGGTCGACGGCGCCCGCGACCTGGATCGTGACTTTCGGCGTCATCGCACCAAACCACGTGACGGCCTCCTGAAGCATTCGCCACTGAAAATCGTACGCGCCGGAGGTGGCGGGGGCGCGGATGTTGAATCGGAACGTCTTCGATTGCCCAGACGAGACCCGATCGGATGCATCGAGAAGCACGCGCCCAAGGCCCCACACGCCGTTGTCTTGGGGTGCTTGCGAACCGAGGCGATAGTTGGTCGCCGCCGTCCAGACCTCACTGCCCGTATTTCGGAACGTCACAGACACGGCTGCCGTCTGTCCCGGGGTGAGCCGGCTCGGAAAATCCATGCTCACGTACGCGGCGTCGCGCGGCGGGCCGTTCGCGGGCGGAGGCGTCGGCGGAGGCGCGACTGAACCTTCAATCACTTTCGGCGAACCGCTCAGGAGCGGATTGATGACGCCGGGCGTATTGACAGGGTAGTTGATCGCGAAGGCATAGATGACGTGGCGTTGACCATCGAACAGCCGAGCCGGGAGCTCATAGTTGAAGCCGTGCGCCGCAAATCCTCCGCACGCCGCGCCGACGGCCGGTTCACGAACTTGGTTGGCCACCGTGTGTCCGACGAATGCGCCGGTGTCCTCGTAGAAGTGAATGGCCAACGGGACGCTGAGGTCATTCGGATCGCAGGTCCATCCCGATGTCATACGGCCGCTGATGCCATCATGCCAGCCGAACGGCTCAGGGTTCGCGCTCGCGGCGTCGCCCGTCACCGAGACTTCGTCGGTCGCTGCTGGACCGCCGCACCCTCCGGCCATCGGCCAGCTCAAGAGTGATACCGACAATACACCCCAACGAGGCGCGAGACGCGCGCGGTGGGGACGTGCGAGACTTCGTTTCACGAGATCCCTCCTTCGGACGCGAAGCCCCAGACGAAGTGCCAAAGCGGAGGAGCCGCTCTGTCGTGAGGGGCTGGGCTCCTCTCTTCATACGCTCACATGCTTGAGCCCCCAACCAAAGTCTTCGCGGCTTGGTGGACGATCTCGTGGACCAGCAGCCGATGCGCGCGTTTCGCGATGGACCACGGCAAGGAAGTGTCTCTGGGCGGATATCTTGCGGCTAGTCGCCGACGATGACGCGGACGGGGCGCGATGCGCCCAGCCACGTGAGGTCGATGTCCACTTGGCCGGGACTGATTCCGCTGATCGAGAGCAGATGATGGTTGGGGAGGAACACGAGTGTCTCCTGAAAGCCAGTGGGCGCCGAAGCTGCGAGCCCGTTGGCGAAGGACGCGGCGATCACGCGCTCATGGTCGTCGAAACCCAGCACGGCGAGGGTTCGCGTGCGCCCCGTGGGAAGCATGATCGGGGGGGTGACTTCCGCCGGCGCAGGGTCAGTCAGAAACGTACGCGCGCCGAAGAGCCGAAGCGTGCGCGCCGATGGGATCTCGTCGGTGACTTCGATCTCGACCTCCGGGCCCAAACCGGACGAAACAAGAACGGATCCTGTCTGATAGCCGAGGACACATCGCACCCGGCTCGATGTGGACGAGAGGGCGCTTTCGATCGCGAGCGTATCGGGCTGGCTCGTCGACCAGTGGGCCGCCCCATAGCCCAAGAGAAGCGAATCGCTTGCATCCCGCAGCTCGACGTCGAGAAACAATGAGACCGAAGCGTGAAGCAAGACGCCCTGCGCCATGACCTCTGACGCAAGCGCGGTTTCGATCGAGCCGATGAGCATCGAACCGATGGGTTCGATCCGAGCAGCTTCGACCGCGCTGAGCAGGATACTTCCTTGTTGGTCGACGTGATCCACGACCCGGAGCGTGGCCTGACCAGGCTGCATCGCTCGAACGACAACTGGGTTTGCCAGGGTGTCGATCGCGAAGATCCCCGCGGGCTCGAATGACACGCGCGCGATCTCCACACGCCCACCCGATGATGTCGTACCCTTTAGCCGGACCTGAATGTCGAGCGATGCGCCCACAGCGACGGGTCGGTCGAGCAAGAGATCGCTGCCGTCCTCCGCGATACTCGTGAACGTAAACGCATCGTCGTTTGAGGCGCCTGCGCAGCCGACGCACCATCCGTGGAGGAGGGCGATGGCGAGGACCGTTGGGCATGCCACTCGGGCCGGCGATGCGGTCACGTGACCTCCGGTCCTTGGTCCGGTCCCTGGTCCGGTCCTTGGTCTGGTCCTTGGTCTGAGTTGTTGTCGTCGCGACCGTGTTTGCGTGGGTGGCGTTCGTCGTACGCTTGCTTGATTTCGCGCAGGAGCCGGAGCTCGGTCTCTGTGAGGTCATCAGGGATGATGACTCTGATTCGCACGTAGAGATCGCCTGGTTCGTTCTGCTTTCCGGGCTTGTTCGGTATGCCCTGACCTTTCAGGCGGAGTTTCTGGCCGGTCGACGCGCCTTCGGGGATGCGTACGCGGATCGTGCCGGTCGGAGTGACGACGTCGTTCGTCGCTCCGAGGGCCGCGTCCCACGGAAGGAGCTCGAGGTCGGTGATGAGATCCTTGCCTTGGACTTCGAACCGGGCATGTGGCTTGAATCGAAGCGTGACGAGCACATCGGGATCGTTGAGCCGCATCTGATCGCCGTCCCTTGCGCCGATCGGGATGCGGATCTTGAAGCGAGACTGCTCCTTGGTCTTCCGGAGTGGACGCTCGAGGAGCACGCTCATCGTGGTCCCGGTGAATGCGGTCTCGAGCGGAATGTTCAGGGTAACGTCCTGGGGCGGCTCGGGCTGCCTGCGACCGAGGAGGTCGTCCACACCCAGCCTGATGTCCTCGAAGCCGAGGTCCCCCGCGAAGCCGCGTGGGCGCTTCTTCTTCGAGCGCTCATCGTGCGTGGTTGACGACGAGGAATTGGAGGCGCCCGAGTCCGCATCGGAGTCAGGGCCCGAGGGCGAAGGCTGATGCGGATGCGGGTTTCGGGGCGGCGGACGCGGCGCGGCAGACCCAGGATGAGGCTTTCGGTTGCTCGTGGACGCAGTGTGAGCCGTCTTGCGGCGGGTTGCGTCGTATCTGGACCGCTTGTCCCGATCTCGGAGAACGTCGTAGGCTTCTCGCAAGCGGCGAAACTGCTCGTCGGCGTCCGGCGCATCGCTGACGTCGGGATGGACGGCACGGGCCTTCTTTCGGAACGCGGCAAGGATCTCTCCGTGCGAAGCGGAGCTCTTCACGTCGAGGATTGCGTAGAAATCATCTTCGCCTCGTGAGCTCATGTCTTGGGCGCTGGCGGGCATTCTGGCCATCCCCCGGTTTAGAGGAAGCATCAATCGGAGACGAGAAGCAAGCCAGGTGGGTGTAGGGAGTCAGCCCACCGCTTGGCGCCTTTCACCGCCCCCCTGACCCGTGCAGTACGTTTGTTTGACTTTTGGCGCGGGAGGCTTCGAACATCGTTCGCGATGGCTATGGATGGGAGTCCGCTGACGCCTGAAGTTGTGATCGACGAGGCGCGCCTCGTCTTGCGCACGCTACTTCGCAAGGACCTATTTGGAGAGCGCATCCGGCTGAAGGAGGTTGACGAGGCGATCGCAAAATCGCTGTCGATTCCTTTCTCGGACTACTGCGGATTCCTGAACAAGCAGGGCTACGTGCGCGTCGACCAACTCGCCGGCTTGATCGAGATGACGGCCGGCGGGACGAGCATCGCGCAAGGGGGAGAAGACCCCGAGTTCAACGCGCGGTTGGCACGACATTTCTCCCGCGAACTCACGACGGGCGTGTCGAGTCGACCGGCCCGCCCCGATTCCCATTCGGGGTCTGATCTCTCCAGGACCGGGCGTACAAATTTGTCGAGCCTGCCGGCGGCGGTCGGAGGGCAAGACCGGGACCGGCCGATGTTGATCATGGACGACGTCATCGACCGCCGCTATCGGCGTGAAGAGCTCATTGGAACCGGAACTTTGGGGACTGTGAATTGTGCCCGGCATCTTGCGCTCGGTTGTCCGGTTGCCCTGAAGGAGATTCGGTCGGTCTTTCAGTTTGCGAGTTATCTGAGGCGCGACGAGATCGTTCAACGGTTGCGCGCCACCGTCGAAGCTCATGCGCGTCTCAGCCATCCGGGGATCGTATCGTTCATCGATCAGAATGTGGATCGTGAGCACCCGTACTTCGTAATGACGCTTGCTCGAGGCGGAAATCTCCGTGCTCGGCTGCAAGCCGAGGAAGGTCAGCGCCTCGCGGTGCCGAATGCCGTGCGGGTGCTGCTTCAACTCACGTACGCGCTCGAGTATGCGCATGCGCAAGGCGTCTTGCATCTCGGCCTCAAACCCGAGAACGTGCTTTTCGATGCCCAAGGCAACGCGATGCTCGCTGACTTCGGGATGTCCTCGATCACGGAGAGACGTGATGGTGATGACCAGACGCCGGTTTTGGTCGGTGGCGGGGCGGTCGGCTATATGGCGCCCGAGCGTCTCCAGCCTCCTCGGTTGCCGGGTATGCCGGCGGCCCTATCGACGGCTTCGCCGGCGGTCGACATTTATGCGCTCGGTGTCCTTTTCTACGAGATGGTGACCGGTCGCCTCCCTGGTCGCCGCTCGCCCTTGCCTTCGGAGGCGCAGCCCGAGATTCCGCGTGGCTTCGATGATGTTTTCGATCGCATGACGCGTGACGAGCTGACCGAGCGATACGCCTCGATGTCCGATGTCTTGGACGGGATTTATCGCGCTTTCCCGGCTGACGATGTTTTTCAGCCCCGGACGATTCTTCTGTGGTCTTCCGACCCGCGGCCGCCGGCCCTCCCGTTGGCGCCGGCGCTCGAGTCGACGGCCGGGGGGACAAAGGCCGGGTCTGACGATGGCTCCGGCGGCCGGTCTGGGGACCGATCCAAGACGGAGATCGTGTCTGTGACCGACGCGAGGCTCAGACCGAAGACAGAGGCCGTCAAGTCCGGCGCGGGGCCGGTCCGGTCCGATGATACCAAGGCGGATACAGAGCGTCCGAAGCGTCGTCCGCCACCCCCGCCCCCGGTACGGAAGTGAGCATCGTGGCAAGCGAGCGTTCGCGCGCGCTGGGCGAAGTGCTTGGCCGCCTCTGTACCGAGCGCCCATCCGCCGGCACGCTGCGGCGGCGCGAAGCTTCGGATCCGCATCCGCATTCGCATCCGCACCAGCATCCGCACCAGCATCCGCATCAGCATCCGCATCAGCATCAGCCGCAACGGTTGTTGTCTGCGTCGGTGGACGCGGATGGCTCCGGGGCCGAACGGGCGGCGATCGAATTCAGCCCCTGGGTGCCGTCCGGCGCCCGATCGTATCCGGCGCTTCGAGCCCTCTGTTTGGCGTTTGGCGGTAACCGAGAGGCAAAACGAGATCGACCGCCTCCGGTACCCGGGACGTTCTTCCCGGTGCCTCGTCGACCGATCCGTTCGCCCGAGCCGGCCGCAGATCTCGACGGTCTGTTGAGCCTCATGGCTGAAGGTCTGCTGCTTGGCGACGACGGCGAGGGCAATACCCAGATACGCGTGACGCTCAAGGACGAGTTCTTCGCCGGGACTGAGCTCTGGATTCGGGTTGGCGCGGGACGGATTTCGGCCACGTTGCACCCGCCCGACCGAGAAACCTATTTCCTGTTGAATGGACAGATCGAAGGACTCCGGGCCCGACTGATCGCCCGCGGGCTCAGGGTGGAAGAGCTGTCGGTGGCGCATCCGTGAGGTCGAACGCGGGGGCGCGCGGGCAGGACCCGTCGCCGCGCAGCGGATCGTCGATCTGGCCCGTTTACGTCGTCGTCGCGCTGGCAGCATTTCTTACGGTTCTGCTGGCCGCAGTATCGATGTTGGTCGTTCTCTCGGCCGGGAGCCTGCTGGGCGCCTCGGCGGGGCTTTCGGATGAGGCTTTGAAGCAGCTTTCGAATCGCCTGCGGGAGGAGGCCTCCACGGGGCTTTTCGGATTGGTTGCGGGCGGCGGCAGTACCTTCCTCGTGCTTGGGCTCCTATCGGTCGTCGCCTCTCGGTCTTGGTCTTGGTCGTGGCGAAGGCCGGTTGCGGCTGAACGTTCGAAGCACATCGACTGGCTCCGAGCCGACGTGTTCTCTTTGGTGGATCTGGGCCTCACGACGCTTGGGTTTCTCGGCTTGGGTCTCGTGATCGACGAGGTGGTGGGGACGTTTGCGCTGGATCGATCGGGTTCCTTGTCGGCCTTCAACGAGATCGTCGGGTCGGTCCATGGCGTGGATCGCGCGCTCTTGGCGTTGTTCTTGGGATTGGGCGCAGGGGTTGGGGAAGAGATGTTCTTCCGTGGCTACGTTCTCAACCGCATCTGGTTGGCACGCGGCCGTGCGCACGCGCTCTTGGCGAGCAGCCTGCTGTTCGGCGTCTTTCATGCTGACCTCGTTCATTCGACGCTTGCGACGATCATGGGGTTCTATCTTGGGATGTGCTTCATCTATTCAAAATCGCTTCCTGCGACGGTGGCCGCGCATGCCCTCAACAACATGTTGGTCGTCAGCCTCTTTGACGTCCACCTCCACCTTGGCCCTCGCTATGACTTTGGGGCGGGTGAGGGGTCGGGGCTCAGCCTATGGAGCGTCGTCGGTGCTGCGACCGCGACGGTTTGCCTTGTGGCGCTTGCTCGTCGCCATCGAGATGAAGGTACGACCGTGGCCTGCGCGCACGAAGTCGACGCCATCGACGCGGGATCGCCTCGCGACGCGTAGCCTCGCGACGCGTCGTACGTAGCCGGATCGCCCTCGACGTCGGCGGCTAGCTGGCCGCCAGCGAAGTCATCGCGGCGCGTGCTGAGTCGAGCGTTCGATCAACATCGTCCGTGGTGTGGGCGAGTGAGACGAAGTTGGCTTCGTAGCCCGAAGGCGGGAGATAGATGCCGCGCGCCAGCATCTCGGCGAAGTAGGCCGAGAAGCGGTTGTGATCGGCGGCCTTCGCGTCCGCGAAGTTCTTGAGTGGGGTGCCATCCCCGAAGTAGAGCGTGAACATTGAACCTACGCGCTGGACACGGCCTGGAATGCCTGTCTCCCTGAGGATGGCCGCGAGTCCCTCGCCGATGCGGCGGCTTATCTTCTCGAGTTGATCGTAAAGGCCGGGCGCGCTCAGGTTCTCGAGCGTCTTGAGACCAGCGGCTACGGCGCACGGATTTCCTGAAAGCGTGCCTGCTTGGTAGACCGGGCCGTCGGGCGCAAGCATGTCCATCACATCCGCACGCCCGCCGAAGGCGCCCAGAGGAAGTCCGCCGCCCACGATCTTTCCGAACGCGGTGAGATCGGGCGTGATCGCGTAGAGGCCTTGTGCGCCCGCTGCGTGGACGCGGAAGCCTGTCATGACCTCGTCGAAAATGAGGAGCGCGCCGTATTGGGTCGCAACGTCGCGTAGCGTTTCGAGGAACCCGTTGACGGGTGGCACGAGCCCCATGTTTCCGGCGACCGGCTCCACGATGATCGCCGCAATCTTCTGGCCGCGTTGAGCAAACAGCTCACGAACGGCTGAGATGTCGTTGTAGGGCAGGCTGATCGTGTGTTTGGCGAAGTCGGCCGGGACCCCCTTCGAATCAGGAAGATCGAACGTTGCGACGCCCGAACCCGCCTTCACCAACAGGTGGTCGGCGTGCCCGTGGTAGCAGCCTTCGAACTTCACGATGTCGTCACGACCCGTAAATCCCCGAGCCAGCCGAAGGGCGCTCATCGTGGCCTCGGTACCGGAGCTGACGAGCCGAACCTTCTGGACGGACGGGACGCGCTTGACGATGGCTTCGGCGAGGCGGATCTCGCCCTCTGTCGGTGCGCCGAAGCTCGATCCTCGGTCGACGGCGTTCTTGACGGCCTCGACCACACTGGGATCCGCGTGCCCGAGGATCATCGGACCCCACGAGCCTACGTAGTCGATGTATCCATTGCCGTCTGCATCCCAAACATTGGCGCCCTTGGCGCGCGCGATGAAGAGCGGATCGCCGCCGACTGACTTGAACGCGCGGACGGGGCTGTTCACGCCTCCCGGAATCACGGCTCGGGCCCGGTGGAGCAGTTCTCGCGAGCGGTCCTTTCTCATCGGTGGGGCAACCTACGACGGAACCCGAGAGAGAGCCAGAGGAATGCGCCCAGCCATGTGCCAGAAGGCGAGCACACATGCTCCGAGCCGGATCCGCGAGCCTGCCTACAAGCCCACCCGCGACCCTGCCTACAAGCCCACCCGCGAATCCAGAACCTAGAACTTTGCCCGACCGTTGCTCGACGCCCGATCGCCTTTCGGACGTCGCTCGCTCGATCTTACATTGAGGGTGCTTTCCGAGGCCTCGAGGTAGAGAGTCTTCTCTTCCCCCGCCTCGAGCCGGACAACCACTTCTCGAGGTGTGGACCCAGACCGATCCCGAACCGAGATGGTATGGTTGACGCCTGGGAGCAGCGGGATGCCCTCTTCGAGGGATGGCGTTGGATCTGCGCCCAACGCATCGCTCGGAACGTCGGTCGTCTCGCGTCCGTCGACCTCGATCAGGGCGGGGCCATCCACGACGATGCGAAGCTTTGCCATGGTTCCTTTCCGCGGAACGGGCCGCAGCACTTCGACCGTCTCGCGTGGAACGACCTGCACGGCGGCTTCCACATCCTCAAACTGTCCGCCCCCGATGTGGAGCGTGTAGGTCCCGGCGGGAAGCGTCTTCGACAGCGGCGTTCGTCCGATATTCTTGCCGTCAAGGCGCACGTCGATGCCGGAGGGCTCGCTCTTGACGCGCACCATCCCTTCTTCGCCTTCGAGCTCTTGCCGTACTCGAACGAAGCGCGTTTCACTCAACGTGATGCTCCGAACAGCCGTCTTGTAGCCATCAAGGGCGAACTCGATCTCGTGTTCTTTGAGGTCGTGGGGTCGTGCGAATGCGATCGGTGTCGTCCCCTCGATTCGTTGACCGTCGAATCGAATTGCGGCGCCGGCGGGCTCGCTGTCGATGAGGATGAAGACTTCGTCCGGGTTCTCGCCCGAAGGTGACGCTGGGGCGTTGGCCATCTCCTGCGTTCTGAACGTCGATTCCATCGTGCTGTGGCTTCCGACTTGGTGTCCGTAGACGGCCCCGGCGATCCCAGCGGCGAGTACGATCAAGCCGGCCTGGAGCAAGAAGCTACGGCCTCGGCTCGCCTTCAGCGCCTGGATCTGGGTCAATCCTGGTCTGAGGTCGCGTCGACCGATTGGGCGCTTTGCGCGAGCACCGGGCGCGTCTGAGGCTTGCTCGGCTGGCCTTCGAGCCCCCTTGTCGCTGGCGCCCTTCTCGCCGGCGCCCTTGAGCGCCGCAGGTTTCTTGGCGCTGCGGTCTTGAGGCGGAGCGTCGTGTTGGGGCGCCGGGCGCGCCTCCCCAGCGCTCGGAGATTCGGCTGCTCGGTTCACCGGATCGCGTGGGCTGGTCGCGGACGGTGGTGCAGCCGGCGCGGGGACCGGAGCTGGCGTCCCCATCTTCGCCGGTCGCGAAACCAGGGCCGAAGCAGAAGACGCAGCAGAAGCAGAAGCAGAAGCAGACGCGAGAACTGAAGCCGGGGGCGGGCCCGGCGGCGGTGCGTTCTCCTCGTCGCGCTGAGGCTGACGTTGGGGCTGTGGTTGAGGCTGAGGCTGAGGCTGAGGTTGGCCTTGAGCCCAGCGGTCGACTGGCTCGGTCGGCGGGCGCTCAGCGGCCGGACCGACAACCGATGCGAGTGCGAGAACACCGGTCGAGGTGCCGCTGCCACCGGGGGCGTCGGGCGACGAAAACAGGGTGCCCATGTAGGCGGCAAGATCGTTTGCGCCCGCAACCTCGTGGGCGCGTGCTGCGTACTCTCCGAGGGCGCGCTCAAACTCGGCGGCGCTTTGGTATCGATCTGCGCGCTCCCTCGAAAGTGCCTTCAGGCAGATCTCTTCCAGCTCGCTGGATATGCGCGCGTTGATCCGCGTCGGGGGTGTGACGTCTGCGTTGCGCATCAGGTTGAGCGTCGAGAAATCGCTGGAGCCCGCAAAACAGCGCTCGCCTACCAGGAGTTCGTAGAGAACGATGCCGACGTTGAAGAGATCGCTGCGGCAGTCCAGCGGTTGTCCGCGCGCTTGTTCCGGCGACATGTAGCCATATTTGCCCTTGAGGATGCCGACCGCTGTCTTGTTCGCGATCGACGAGGCCTTGGCGATCCCGAAGTCCGTGATTTTGACCTCGCCCATGAAAGATACGAGGACGTTGTGAGGGCTGATGTCACGATGGATCAGGCCGAGTGGAGCACCCGAAGGGTCGGTCTTGGTGTGGGCGTATTGAAGGCCACGGCAAATCTCACGTGCGAGCGCGATCGCGATGCCCGCTGGAACATCCTTCCCGGTGAGCTGCGCCGCGCGAATGACCTCCGAAAGGTCCTTCCCCCGGATGTACTCCATGACGATGAAGTATTCGCCGCTGGCTGATACGCAGAGGTCGTGGACTTGGACGATGTTTGCGAAGCTGAGCGTTGCGGCCAACTTGGCTTCGTTGACGAACATCGAGACGAAGCTTTCGTCCTCCGTGAGGTGCGGGAGGATCTTCTTGACGCAAACTTCCTTCTCGAATCCATGGAAACCCGTGGTCTTGGCGCGATAGACTTCGGCCATACCCCCTTTCGCGACCATTTCGAGGATTTCGAATTTCTTCAGCGACATGTGGTCGGAGCCCGGATTATCGCTGACCCTTCCATTCACTTCAACGGCCCAGTAGCATTCGAATCCTGGGGCCGGCGTGTGGCCAGGCGCAGGCATACCCGATGACCGACGAGCCCAATGAAACGCCACGCCTAAAAGCTCTTCGCCGCCTCCTTGCGGACGACCCGCGCTCGCTGGCGTTTGTCTCCTTGGCCGAGGAGCTGGCGCGCCTCGGCCAGTTTGAGGAGGCGTCGGCCGTGGCACAGCGCGGCCTTCTCTCGCACCCCGACTCGGTCGCTGGTCGGCTCGTCTTGGCGGGCGCGGAGGCGGAGCAAGGGCGCGTTCGCGACGCGCTCGAGCAGATCAAGCGCGCGCTGCTCATTGATCAAGAGAACCCAAGGGCGCTGGCGCTCATGGGACAGATTCTTCTCAACCGCGGTTTGACCGAACGGGCCGCTCAATTTCTGGCTCACGCCGTGAAGCTTGCGCCGGAAAACGCGACGTACCGAGGGCTTCTCGAGCGCGCGCAGGGGCAAGGCGCGCCGTCGCCGGCGCGGTCTGATGACGTCGCGCGCTCGGGCCCAGCGGCTTCCGGCGTTGCGCAGTCCCTGGCTGGCGCCTTCGAGGGCACCCATCCCGAACCGAACCCCCCTCAACCGATGGGTGGACCGCTGCGGGGGCGGGGTGGTGTCCCGGTCTTGACTGCCGAGCAATTTCGGATCGCGGGCGGTCCCTGGGGCGCCGAAGCATCCGATGATGATCTCGATTCACCGGACCCTGTTGCGGAATCTCGACGGACGGTCTTCGACCTCAACATTGCACAGCGCCTCGAGGCCCTGCCGTCGTCGGACGATGGCGATGCGCTGCCTGAGGAGCCCACGCGCTTCGACGACCGTCCGCCCGCGCTGGTGAGACCAAAGATGGGAGGAAGCGCCGCGGAGTACAGTCAGTTGGTACGCGCGGAGGCTGCGCGCCGCGCTCGGGCCCCGTTTGCGGAAGTCATGGGCGATGAAGAACTCACCCGGGTGAGCCCTCCGAAGCGACCGTCGGGTGGGTCACCGGGGGCGAAGCTCGATCGCTCGCGTATCGAATCCGCTCACGGCGTCGAACCGCCCGTCCAGCGTTCTCTCGCGGCAGAGCCTGCGCGTGCCGTTGAGCCTGCGCGTGCCGTTGAGCCTGCGCGTGCCGTTGAGCCTGCGCGCGCCGTTGAGCCTGCGCGCGTTGAGCCTGCGCGCGCGGTTGAGCCTGCGCGCGTTGAGTCTGCGCGCGTTGAGCCTGCGCGTGCCGTTGAGCCTGCGCGCAGTGAGCCTGCGCGCAGTGAGCCTGCGCGTGCCGTTGAGCCTGCGCGCAGTGAGCCTGCGCGCGCCGTTGAGTCTGCGCGCGTTGAGCCTGCGCGTGCCGTTGAGCCTGCGCGCGTTGAGCCTGCGCGTGCCGTTGAGTCTGCGCGTGCCGTTGAGTCTGCGCGCGCGGGCGAATCCGGGCCGTCCCCCGACGCCTCGGCCCGCGCATCGAAAGCGGTTGGTCCTCTGGCGACGCGCATGGTGGACCAGGCTTTGTGGGCGCTCCTCGGAAGGCGGGATGGCGACGCGCCGCCTTCGCCGTCAAACGTTCCGCCTGGCGCAGGGGCCGACGCGTCGCCCTCGGTTTCGCCTTTGTCATCGGGCCGGACGAAACCTCCCCCGGGGGGCCGGGCGGGCGGCGCGGTGCCGGAAAATGCGCCCGCGGTGGTTGGTCAACACGCCGGAAGGCCTTCGGCGGACGATGCGAAGACCGATCGTCCGAACGCCGTGGTTGTGCCGACCTCGAAGCGTCTTGGGACGCTCGCCCGTGTGGCGGCCGTCCTTGTTGCCTCGGCGTCGTCCTTCTTGATTGGCTACCGATTCACGGCGCCCACGGCTTCCGATTCGAGCATTGCCACGGAAGAGCTTCGAGGGCTGGCGCTCGATCTCGAGCGCGGGGGTTTGGCGGCGCTGTTGCGTGCGGAGTCGAACGCGCTGTCCTTGAGGCGTAGTACGCCCGATCTGACGCCGATCGTTTCCGCCGTACTGGCAGAAAGCTATGCGCATCAGTACCGTTCATTTGGTGGGGCGCGGTCGCTCCGCACCAAGTCCGAGGACGCGCTTCGGGCGGTGCCCGAAGGTGGCGAAACGCTCGAGTCTTTGGCCGCCCGCGCGCTGCTCGCGGAGTCGTCTCCGCAACGTCTCGAAGTACGGGCCGCGCTCGATGCGGCGGCAAGTCGCTACGAGCGTTCGCCGAAGTTTTGGACGCTTCGCGGGATACTCGCCGAGGGCGAGGGTAAGGACCGTGAGGCCTTGAGTTCCTTCTATCGGGCGCTCTCTCTCAACCGCAATCGTCGCAGCACTTTGCTCCAGCTCGCCCGCTGGCACGCACGGCACGGGCGTGCCAGGACCGCGTTTCAGTACTACGATGACATCTTGTCGCAGGACAGCTATGCCGAGGATATCGAGGTTGTCCTCGACCGCTATGTCCTCGGTCAGATCACCGCCGAAGACGAATCCGAAAGTCGAACCATTACGACCCTCGCCGGACTTGTCCGTGACGAGCTCGTCAATGTCGCGAAGGCCGAAACGGCGCGTACGGCGGTTGCTTTTGCGCTCTCTTTGTTCGCGAAGGACGACGACGTGGCTGGACTCAATGAGCTGGAGCGGGCCCAGGGTGCATTCGAAGACAGCCCCTCGTTTCAGGCGGCGCTGGGCGGCGTGTTCTTGGTCGCGGGCGATTGGTCGGCCGCCGAGCAGCTCTTCGAACGTGCGGAGGCCCTCGATCCCGACAACCTTCAGCGTCTGGTAGATTTGGCGTGTGCTCGCTACGGCAAGCGGGCGTTGCTCGAGCCTGAGCCCTCTCTCCGCGGCGCCGCCCCGGCGTCCGCGGGGGCGAAGCCGCCATCGCCAAGATCATCCATACGACCGTCCATCGGCTCCTCGCCGAACCTCGCCCCTCTTGAGTCGTCCCCGATTCCAATGCCCTTCGGGGTCTCTCGGTTCGTGCATGGTCGATTCTCGATCGTCGAGAGCGAACCAAGCGGTGCCGTCTTCCCAGAGCGTGCGTTCGCCCAGATCCTTGCGGCGAAGGACGAGCCCGAAGCCGTGAGGGATGCGCTCGAGATGGCTTCCTTGCTCGCGCTTGCCGAGCATTTTCTTTCCAAGGGGCGGTTCGATCAAGCAGAGGACTTCCTGCGTGAGGCTGAAGCCGCCGCGGCCGCCAAGTCGAGGGCCCCAGCAGCCAAGGCAAACTTTCAGGGAAGTGCTAAGGCAAACACAAACGCAAACGCAAACGCAAAGGCCACGGCCAGGGCACGGGCCCTTCTCGGGCGCCTTCATCTTCAGAAAGGCGAGCGCCGGCAGGCGCTCGATGCGCTCAAAGACGCGCATGCGATCGATCGCGACGACATTTCGGTTCGCTTCGCGCTGGCGGAGGCCTATTTGGCGAATGGGCGACCGATCGAGGCCATCGACATTCTCGAAGCGCTCGACCGCGAGGGCGTCGTCTCGCCTGCGCGACAGGTTGAGCTGGCACGTCTCAAGGTGAAGCGCGGTGATCGCGACGGCGCCCTGAAGCGCATCCGATCGTTGGTCTCGTTTCTGCCCAAAGACCTCGGTGTACGCCTGGCGCTCGGCGAGGTGCTGCGGGCGTCGGGCACGCCGGATGCGGATATCGTGGCCGCGTACGCCGACATGTTCGCCGTCGAGCCGGGCCTGAGCCCGAAGCGTCTCCCCGGCGGCGCCGCGTCTTTTGGGGTGGCGGACTTGCTGTACTTGGGGCGGGCCGCCCTCGAGCGCGGTGCGCGCCGCCGCGGTCTATCGTTCCTGCGGGCGGCTGCGTCGGCGGCCGACGCGCGCGAGAAAGCAGACCTTGGCGTCGACTTCTATTTGGGTAAGGCGCTCGTCGACCATCGGGCGTCTCGACGCGAAGGGCTTAGGCTCCTTGATCGATTCGTGCGAAGCCGCCCGAGCTCACGCACCTTGGAGGCCGAGGCGCGGGCGCTGAGGCGTGGAGCGCGCTGATGGGGCCGGTGCACAAAAAAGGACACGAACTGCGTCCGACCGAGTCGCCGTCGGACTACGGGGACATCTCCTCCGATCCGATCGCCGCGCTTCGTCGGCTATCGGTCTTTCGTGATCTAACCGACGCCGAGGTGGATCGCCTCGCGGCGTCGGTCGAGGTGACTCGCCTCCCACAAGACCGAATCGTTCCGCGGGGTGGGCACGACGGCGAAGCTCCGGCCTATTTATTCCTCCTCAAGGGCAAGGTCGCCTTTGGGGAGTTCAATCCCGGTACGGTGCCCGGCCCGCCCAACCCGAAGCGACGCGCGACGCCGACGATGCAGGTGGCCCATCGGATCGTGGCCTTGTTCGACACTCAAGACTTCTTCACGAATGAGCACGTCTCTCACGCGCGAAGCGAAGATGGCGTCAAGCGGGAGATGGCGCTGTTTACGTGTGTGCACTGCGTCTTCTTGAAGATCCCGGCCGCCACGATGCAAGAAATCTTGCGCGATCTCCCGGCCGTCCAGTCGGCGGTCGACGTCATTGCCCAGGAGTCTTACTACCGGCAGGAGTTCTTGAAGCTCGAGGGCCGCGCCGATCTCTTCGACTTCTATGTTCGAGAGGGCTTCGAGTACGCGAAGGCGATCAAAGTCATTCAAACCGACAAGTGCATCGATTGCGACGAGTGTGTCAAAGCGTGTGAAGATCGCCATGGTGTCGCGCGCATCGAGCGGTTCGGTCCTCGCCGCGGTCTCTTGCAGTTCACGCTCAACTGCCGGACCTGTGAGGACGCACGCTGCATCGATGTCTGTGCCTTTGACGCCATTGGCTACGACGAGGACTCCGAAGTCATCGTCTACGACAACTGTGTCGGCTGTACGAAGTGTGCAAAATCGTGTCCCCACGAGGCCATTCAGATGGTCGACATCGTCGAAGCTGCCGGTGCTGCCGGTGCTGCCGGTGCCGCCGGTGCCGCCGGCGCAGCGGCCGCAAAGGGTGCCGCCTCTGGGGCGAAATCCGGTCGCGGAGATGGACGGTCGGGTGGGGGAGATGTCGCCGATGGCGCGCCCGATTTGGTCCAGTTGGCACGCGGCAAGGCTGGGACACGGGTCGCGAAGGGCGAGGAGAAGGCTCCGCGCAAGAAGGCGAAGCGTATCGCCAACAAGTGCGACCACTGCTTCGGCTATGCCGATATGGCGTGCATCAGCGCGTGTCCGACCGGCGCGATCATCCAGATCGACCCCCGCTCGTTGTTTCGACGTGATGGAGGGCTCATCGAGCGCGCCGAGCAATACTTCGACCCCGCGCCGTTCGAATATGGATATTCGGACACCACCAAGACCCAAGGGGTGCGCGCGATGCACGCGCTCTTTGTCCTCACGGCGCTCGGCGTTGCGGCCTGCATCTTCGAGTTCGTCGTTCGCAAGACCGATCCTTCGCTTTCCCTCTTTCGTGCGTTGATGGCGATTGTCTCGGGAGCCCACTCGATGGCGCGTCTGGGGGCGGGGCCCGAGCTCGTTTACACAGCCGTCAGCGGGATGGGGCGATGGATGGGATACATCGGCGCCGGCATGATGACCGTTTCGGCGCTCTACACGATGCGGCTTCACGTGCCCGGCCTTCGACGGGTGGGGAGCGCGAAGACTTGGTTCGATTTCCACGTCGTTTTCGGGCTCGCCGGGCCGATCTTGTCGCTTCTACACACGAATCTCAACATCTTCGATCCCAACAAGTGGCTCCACGCGGCCCTGTGGTGGTCGATCGCCTCGATCGTCTTCTCGGGGTTGGTGGGCCGCTTTCTTTACACGCTCATTCCCAGGCTCGAGACGGCGACGCGCCGCGAACAGAAGCGCCTCGACGATGGAATCCAACAGGTGGCCGATCAGTGGGCGTCGATGACCGTCAGTGCCAACGTCTTGTCGCAGTTCTTGAAGGCGCAAGAGAAGACGCAGGACCGTCGGGCCCAAGGCGGGGCGGGTTCCGCGAGTGGCGAGAGCGCGTTAGGCTTCATGGTGTCGATGGCCTGGTCGGGCCTCCTGCGCCTTCAGGCGAGAATTGCACTTCGCTTTCGAACGATGAAGACGATGCAGAACGCAAAGCTTCGATCGGCGACGCTTCGACTCATGGGTCAGCGAGCGGTCATCGAGGGTCGGATGCAGTTTTACGGCGTGGCCAAGCGACTTCTTGCGAAGTGGCGGACCATTCATATCGGACTTTCGATCGTGATGTTCATTCTGCTCATCGCGCACGTCGCGTTGTCCGTCTATGCCGTCGGATGGTGAGTGGGCGTGGTCTCGACATGCGCGTCGGGTGGCGATGAGACGATGCGCCCATCCCGGAGGTCGATGCGTTGATGGGCCCATGCTGCGACACTGTTGTCATGGGTGACGATCACGATCGTGAGCGCCTCTTCCGCGTGGATCTCTTCCAGAAGATCGAGGACGGCTCGACCGGTCCGAGTGTCGAGGGCACCGGTAGGCTCATCGGCAAGGAGTAATCGCGGTCGACTGACGCAGGCGCGCGCGATGGCGACGCGTTGCTTCTGTCCGCCGGAGAGTTGGTTTGGGCGGTGGTGCATTCGATCGGTCAGCTCGACACGGGCCAACATGGATTCAGCGCGCGCGCGCCGTTCGGCGAGCGGTATGCCGGCATACTGAAGTGGGAGCATCACGTTCTCGAGGGCGGTGATGTCGGGAAGGAGATGAAAGCTCTGAAAGATGAAGCCCAGGTAGGTCAGGCGTGCTGCGGCCTGGGCGGTACGGTCGAGCGCCGACATGTCCTGCCCCGCAAGGTGGTATGTTCCTGAGGTCGGTCGGTCCAGGCAGCCGATGATGTTGAGCAGCGTCGATTTGCCGCTCCCCGATGGACCGCAAAGCGCCACGATTCTGCCCGCGTCGATGTCGAGGTCCAGCGCCCGCAAGACTGTGACCGCGGCCTCGCCTTCGCCATAGGTCTTGCTCAGGCGCCGAACCTGCACGAGGGCGTTTTCGCTGCGGTCGCCGCGACCGTTGAACTGTCCGTCGGACGGTGGTGCCACGCCGATGAAGCTAGTACGGCCGACGC
Source organism: Deltaproteobacteria bacterium (assembly GCA_016713425.1). GTDB lineage: Bacteria > Myxococcota > Kuafuiibacteriia > Kuafuiibacteriales > Kuafuiibacteriaceae > JADJPE01. Next base: position 2,988,832 of record JADJPE010000005.1, read on the forward strand.
GAATGGGGAATCACGACCGCGCTCACGATGGACATACCCGTCGAGTAGTCCTAAGAGAAAGGGGTCGTGGCCAGGAATGGTCGTTCCGCGCGCTGGTGAGGCCTCAGGTGAATGAGCTGGTAAAGATGGCGCTCAAGTCGCTGGCGGGTAATCTGCTGCGTACGGGCCTGACCGTCCTCGGCCTCATGATCGGTGTTGCCGCGTTTATCGCGATGGTGAGCTTTGGGCAGGGGGCTCGCTCGTCGGTGCTTGGTCAGTTTGAGAAGCTCGGCGTCAACATGATCAGCGTCTCCCGGGCGGGGGCTCGCCCGGGAGGCCGCCCGCCCAGTCCACTGACCGATCAGGATGTGGATGCGCTCTTGGCTGAATCCGAGATGTTCGAGCTGGCAGTACCCGTTGCCTCCATGGGGACGTATGTCACCTGGGAGGGACGCCAGCATGTCACGACGATTCGCGCATCGGGGCCGGGTTTTGCTCAGATCAACGACTGGTTGAGCACGAGCGGCGGAATGTTCGACGCTCTGGATGTCAGTCAGCGAGCCAAGGTGTGTGTCCTGGGGGCGACCCCCGCGAAGATGTTGTTTGGCGCGATCGATCCGGTGGGCGAGGTCATCGAGGTTCATGGCGTGTTGCGCTGCCGAGTGATTGGCGTCTTGGCGCCCAAAGGGGTGGCGACCTCAGGACGCGACCTCGACGACATCATTGTCATGCCCGCCTCGACCTTCTTTGCGCACATCGCGGGAACGCCCCCAGAGTACTGGAGCATGGATATTCGCCCCCGGGCTCGTGTCTCCCGGGAAGTGGCACGGGCGGTCATCATCGATACGCTCCGGCATACGCATGGGCTGGAGCCGGGCACGGAAGACGACTTCAACGTGAAAAGCAATGATGATGCCATCAAGGTGGCGCGGGAAGTCTCGGCGATCTTGACTCGACTGCTCGCGGGCATCGCAGCCGTCTCGCTGCTGGTGGGTGGGATCGGGATCATGAATATCCAGCTGGTGTCCGTCGCGGAGCGGACGCAGGAGATCGGCATTCGTGCCGCCATCGGCGCGTCACCGGCTCAGATCATGCGGCAGTTCTTGGTCGAAGCCGTCGTGCTTGCGATGGTCGGTACCCTCCTCGGGGCCCTCCTCGGGGCCGCGATTTCATTGGCGGTGGCCTACGCGATGCACTGGCCGGTGACCATCCCGACCGGTGCTATGACTGCGGCCACGGTGTTTGGCGCGGGGGTTGGGGTGTTTTTCGGCTTCCTGCCCGCGCGTCGGGCAGCGCAGCTTGATCCGATCGTCGCCCTGCGGCGCGAGTAGATGGCGTTGGGGGCTTGCAGTGCCGGTTATTCGTTCTATGCTCCTGGATATGGCGACGCCGGGTAGGTTGCGCTGGATGCGATGGGCGTTGCTCTTCCTTCTCGCGATCGGTTCGATCGGCGTATTGGTTCGCGCCGTTCAGCCCGGACGCGATGGCGAAGCGCCGCTTTACCGAACCAGCATCGTCGAGCGGCGCGAGGTGATTCAAACGGTCGAGGCGACGGGGCGTCTTCGGCCGCGCGACCTTGCGGTCGTCATTGCGCCCGTCGCAGGTCGACTTGCGTCGGTGGAGGTCGCGGTCCGCGATGTCGTGGCGGCGGGTCAGCGATTGGCGCGTATCGAGGCGACAAACCTTTCGCACGATGTCCGGCGCTCGCGGGCTGCGGTCGCGGCTGCGCGCGGCGGCGTTGTCGAGGCTGAGGCCACTCTGCGTGACGCGAAACGTGTTCATGAACGATCCAAGGTGTTGGCGCAACGAGGTCAGATGAGCGAGACGGCGCGTGATTCGGCGGCTACGGCTTCCTCGCGCGCCGAGGCGGCGCTGACCGTCGCCCGCGCGAAGCTTGCTGAAGCGCTCGAGGTGTTGTCGGCGGCCGAGTACGCCGAAACGCAACTCGAGGTCCGAGCGCCGCGCGGGGGCGTGGTGCTTGAGGTTCCTTCGCAGCTCGGCGCGGCTGTCTCGCCGGCCGGCCCCGTGTTGTTCACGGTCTCGGCGCCGCTCGACGTGCTGCGTCTTGACGCCTCGGTGGGCGAGGCCGACATTGGCGCTCTTCGCGTGGGCCAGGCGGCGCGATTCGAGGTGCAGGCGTTTCCCAAGGAGACGTTCGAGGCACGAGTCGAGACCATTGGCGTCATGGCAACGCCCGGACAAGGCGTCCCCACGTATCCGGTGACGCTCACGGTCGCGAACTCCGATGGCCGATTGCTTCCTGGTATGAGTGCAGCCGTTCGCTTCGAGGTCGCCCGCGTGCCGAACGCGATCGCCGTCAAAGACGCCGCGCTTCGGTTTCAGCCCTCTGACGCGTCGCGTGTCTCTCCGCGGAGTCGTGTGTTCAAGATGGGCGCGGATGGAACGTTGGAGGCGGTCGACGTTGCCGTCGGCCTTTCGGATGGCGTGTGGGTCGAAGTCCATCCTGCGGACACCTCGCGTCTCAATGCAGGCGATCAGGTCGCGGTCGGATATCTGACCGGCGATGCGCGCAGCGGCCCGGGGCTGAAGATCGGTGGATAGGCACCCGGAGTTATCGCCGACTGGTGACCGCCTGCCGACTACGAGTCTCGCCAGTCCAATTTGAACGAGCGAATAGGCTCTCCACCTTTGAGGATCCTGAACTCGTAGACGCCCGAAGGTGGGTACCGGTTGATGAAGATGCCGTCGGCCAGCGAGAAACCAAGGCGCGCGTTGTTCCCGTCTGGGCCGGTGTTTCCTGAGAACTCGAGGAGATGGTTGCGGGCGTCGGCGGGCAAAAAGTCGCTGTCGACGCGCATGTCCATTTTCTCAAGAATCTCTTGCCGCTTGGCACGGTCTTCAACGCCGGCGAGTGGGCTCAGTTCGGGCGCAAAGACTTCGAGGTCAAAACGGAGGTTGCCCGGGGCACCGAAAGTGTATGAGTCGAAACGAACGGTGTCGCCGTCGTTCAGGGGCGTTGGCGACTGACCGGTTCCCTGGATCCGCGTTGCCACGACCGGACCGACCCAACCGATTCCGTGCTCGTCCACTCGGCCGACATCGTAAACGCGAGTGTTGTTGCCGTAAGTTTGAAATTGGATGCTCTCGGTGCCCGCGGTGGGCCCGGAAACTTGCGCCGACCAAGCAAAGCCCTTTCCCAGGAGCGCGGGAACGTCGACGTGCGCGGCGCCAACGTCGACGCTGAGGCTATGGAGGTCCATGTGACTTCGGGTCGTGCCTTGGTACTGGGCGGGGGCTGCAGCCCACGCGCCCTGTCCGGTCAGGGGGAAGTATCCCGTCACCTGCTCCATACCGTCGAAGTCGGGCCGACTTCCTCGGATCGCTGCGTCATTCACCGCGATGTGTGCCGTGAGCGCGGCATGTCCATCTGGGCGCGTGTATAAGAAGGCCTTGGAGGTCGATGCAGCGTCGCTGAGTATCTTCGCCATGGTGATCCTGCATATCGGCGATTTGCGCGTCGCGTTGCGCCCTCTTCACGTTGAATTTCCGCGCGGTGAAGTGTTTGGCATCATTTGAGCTGTTCGATGGCCTCTCGGAAGCGGTGGGCCAGCGCTCGCCAGTCGTAGGCCTCAGCGAGCGTACGGGCGGCGGCCGCCCGCGCGTCGGCGCGTTGCATCTCGGAGGGGCCGCCCGGCGCTAACGCCGTGAGAAGTGCCCGCGCGAACGAGTCACTGTCTTCCGCGGCCAGGTAGTGGGTTTCGGGGTGCACGTCGAAGCCGCGCACACCCACGCGTGTGGCGACCAAAGGTACGCCGGCGGCGAGGGCTTCGAGCAACTTCAAAGACGAGCCCGCGCCATGGAAGAGTGGGAACGCATAGGCGCGCGCGGTATCGAGATAGGGGCCAACGGAGGCGACGGTTCCCGTGACGTCTACGCGCTCGCTCTGGAGGGCACGGACTTGGCGGCTCGGATTCGCCCCGCACAACACGAGACGTGCGTCGGGGCGTGAGGCCCAAACTTTGGGCATGATCTCGTGCGCCAACATCAGCGCCGCGCGCTCGTTGGGCGGATGATTCATCAACCCGACAAACAGAATATGGGCACCTGTTCGCATTCTCGGCGGTCGGAACTGAATGCGACCCAGGTCGACGCCATTGGGGATGATTATGGGCGACTGTTCACGGGCTCCTTCGATCAACTGCGCATCTTCGCGGGTGACGCTCACGACTTGAGTTGCCCGACGCCACTGAGACTGCTCCCATATCTCGAGACGCGCGACTTCGCGGCGGTCCAAGGACGACAAAGGGCCTCGAGCCGACAAGCGATCTCTGAGGTACGCGCTCTCGATGTTGTGCTCGTCGAGGAGCCACGGCAGACCGGCGGTCGATGCGACGCGCGCGGCGTGAACATGTTCGACCCAGACGGCGTCGAAGGCGCACTCTGCATGAAGACGTGCGAACGCGCGTTTCGAGGCACCGGTGACCCCGTTTCGGACGCGCGCGGGGAGGCGAAGGCCAGGCACAAACGCAAATGGCGCTGGGCCGACATGAAAGGATGCGAACATGCGCAGTGCCTCTTTGACCGAATCCTGGCCCAGTTCTTTGCGCGACGCCGTCGCAAAGAGGTGCACTTCGTGCGCCGCAGAGACCGTGGTGGCCAAATGGTGCGCTCGGATCCGACCTCCGGTCATCGGAGGTTCGGGCAAGTAGGGTGTGAAGAGCGCAAGCCTCATGATCGTGCCGCCACGTTTTGAACGACCTCTGCGGTCGCTTTGGTCGCCCGGTTCTCTAAACTCGTACGTGCGACGACGCGCGGGAGACCGCCGCTCATGGCGTCGCCGGTAACAGCCAGCCCGTACGTCGTCAATGCGCTTGTCGGAGACCGTCGTGGCGTGCTGAGTTCCGAACACCATGGACGCTGTGCTTCCGTTGGCAGCCCGAGATGTGCCTCGCGCCCAGATTCTGCTCGCGTCCCTCCGGCGGCGCTTTGAGGGCTTGGGGACCCTCTTCGTCGTCGCACCCAGCGCCCACCTGGACGAGGTCGAGCGGGGACTTGGCGGATCCGAGGGGCTCCGGCTCGAGTTCCTCTCTGACGACGTGGTCGTCCCGGAGTTTGCTGTCCTTCCCGGCATCCGCGGGTGGTACAAGCAGCAACTCATCAAGCTCGCCATCGCGGAGCGGGTTGCGTCTCCGTTCTACGTCACGCTCGATGCGGACGTCGTGCTTACGCGAGGCGTTTCGCCTGAGCGATTGTGTCCGAACAGTCGGGCGCCATGTTTCGTCATCGAGGCAGATCTTCATCCAGGCTGGTACGCGCGCACGGCGCGGCTCATCGAGCGGCCCCTTCGGCAGAAGGGCATTGTCCACAACGTGACACCCGCTGTGCTCGCCAAAGCCGGCGTTGGTTTTCTGATCGATCACTTCGAAGAGCGGTGGAAAGAGCGGCGATGGGCCCGGGGTGCCCGCGCGTGGCGCCAGCGGTGGGCGCATCTTCGGTTCCGGGGGCGGGCGGAGCTGGCCGGATGGCGGCTTTTTCTTGCCGCCGGAATGCACTGGACGGAGTACGCGCTCTACTACAGCTTCCTCGAAGCGTACGATTTGTTTGACCGCTTTCATGAGCGGGTGACGACCTGCGTCTACGACGTGGACCGTTCCGTCTGGAAAGCAGGTGCGCGTTCGTTTGATGAGTGGTCTCCGAAGGCCCTGTTCGACGGGGAAGGACCGCCCTACTTCGTCGTACTGCAGTCGAACACTCAGCTTCCTGCGCCGCTGATTTGGGAGAAGCTCGCAGGCTATCTCTAGCTTCCTAGCTTCTGGCCAGCTTCTGGCCAGGTGAAACCGAAGACCCTCGTCGGGCGGCTTGTGACCACCAAATAGAAAACCCCGCGACCTCCGAAGAGGGCGCGGGGTTTTCGTGCTGGGCTACCTGAATGGCCCGAGCGAACGGGGCGACTAGAAGTCGTCCATGCCGCCCATGCCACCCATGCCGCCCATGCCACCCATACCGCCGGCGGCGCCACCACCGTGGCTGTGGGCTTCCTTCTTCGGACGCTCGGCAACGAGCGCCTCGGTGGTCAGGAGCAGGCCGGCAACCGATGCGGCGTTCTCGAGTGCCGTGCGCACGACTTTCGCCGGGTCGATGACGCCCGCTGCGACGAGGTCCTCATAGGTCTCCGTCGCGGCGTTGAAGCCGAAGTTGCCCTTGCTGTTCACGACCTTGTCGAGAACGACGGAGCCTTCCTGGCCGGCGTTCACAGAGATCTGCCGGAGCGGCTCTTCGCACGCACGATAGAGCAACTTGACGCCGAAGTTCTGATCGGTCGAGAGGTTCGGGTTGCGAAGGGATTCACGGGCTCGGACCAGTGCAACACCGCCACCGGCGACGATGCCTTCCTCGCGTGCGGCGCGGGTGGCATGCATTGCGTCTTCAACGCGCGCCTTCCGCTCCTTCATCTCGATCTCGGTGGCCGCGCCAACGTTGATGACCGCGACGCCACCGACGAGCTTCGCGAGACGCTCTTGGAGCTTCTCACGATCGTAGTCGGAGGTGGTCTCTTCGATCTGCGCCTTGATCTGCTTGATGCGCGCCTGGATGTCCTCGGCCCGGCCAGCACCGTCGACGATCGTCGTGTTGTCCTTGTCGATCGTGATACGCTTCGCGGTTCCGAGATCCTTCAGCGTGATGTTCTCCAGCTTGATGCCCAAGTCTTCCGACACCACCTGGCCACCGGTCAGGATTGCGATGTCTTGGAGCATAGCCTTGCGACGATCGCCGAATCCTGGCGCCTTGACAGCCGCGACGTGCAGCGTGCCGCGGATCTTGTTCACGACCAGGGTCGCGAGCGCTTCACCTTCCACATCTTCAGAGACGATGAGGAGCGGACGGCCGCTCTTGGCGATTTGCTCGAGGACGGGGAGGAGGTCCTTCATGCTGCTGATCTTCTTCTCGTTCAGCAGGATGAATGGATCTTCGAGGACGGCCTCCATGCGCTCCGCATCGGTGACGAAGTACGGCGAGAGGTAGCCGCGGTCGAACTGCATGCCTTCGACGAAGTCGAGTGTCGTGTCGAGGCTCTTGGCTTCTTCGACGGTGATGACACCGTCCTTGCCAACCTTGTCCATCGCGTTGGCGATGATCTCACCGATCGTCGTATCGCCGTTGGCGGAGATGGTGCCGACCGAAGCGATGTCCTTCTTGGTCTTGCACTCAACCGAGGCCTTCCGGAGCTCCTCGATCAGCTTCGAAACACCCCAGTCGATGCCGCGCTTGAGCTCCATCGGGTCGTGGCCAGCCGCAACCAGCTTGAGGCCTTCGATGTATAGGGCCTGAGCGAGCACGGTCGCGGTGGTGGTGCCGTCGCCGGCCTTGTCAGAGGTCTTGGAAGCAACTTCCTTGACCATCTGAGCACCCATGTTCTCGAACTTGTTCTCGAGCTCGATCTCTTTCGCCACCGTCACGCCGTCCTTCGTGACCAGCGGGGCGCCGAACGATTTCTCGATCACGACGTTCCGCCCCTTGGGGCCGAGGGTCACCTTCACTGCGTTCGCTAGGGCGTTGACGCCGCGGGCAATCTCCGATCGGGCCGTCATCTCAAAGTGGATTTCTTTGGCTGCCATGTCTTATCTCTCCATCAAGGATCAGATTTGAATTGTGAATCTGGTCTCAGATCGTTTGACCCCCGGCCATGCAGAGGCCTTAGGTCGCATCTATGTTCGAGCCCTATTCGAGGACGCCGAGGACTTCGTCCTCGCGGAGGATGATGTGCTCGTCACCCTCGATCTTGATCTCGGTGCCGCTGTACTTCCCGAAGAGGATGCGGTCGCCGACCTTTACCTCAAGCGCACGGACCTTGCCGTCCTCGAGCGTCTTGCCATTGCCAACGGCGATGACTTTGCCTTCAATGGGTTTCTCTTTGGCGGAGTCGGGGATGATGATGCCACCCTTGGATTTCTCCTCGGCCTCCTGCCGCTTGACCAATAGCCGATCGTGAAGTGGACGAAACTTGGTCATCTCTTCAGTTCTCCTTGCTTGCTTGCTTCCCTAAGTATCGGAAATAACAAATTTATCACCGGAGAATTAGCCACCCACACGGGTTGGCTGCCAGCGACGCGACCTTTTCTTATCACCGGCAGGTGGTCGTCAAGCAGCTTTTCGACGTCGCAAAATCAGGGGCGAGGAACAAGGGTAAGCCGCAAGGCTTCGGGAGGACCTCTCTGCGTGCGTGCCATGACGATAGCGGACGAGACGACAACCGTCGTGATGGCGGCCCCGGCCCAAAACCAAGGCTCTTCCCAAAGGCGCGGTGCCTCCGGGATCGCGGTGGCTTGGGCCAGCGGGTCTCCGAGCGTGAGGAGAGCTGGCGCCGAGCGGGGAATGGGCAATGTTGTTTCGCAGCTCATGAGCGCTTGGAGCGCCGCCCCCACCAGGGCCTGATCCAGTCGCGGCACATAGGCCGGAGCGGCACCCCCAGAGATGACCAGCTCGATCGCAGTCTCCGGTCGCCCGCTGGACCTAAGCGCCGCCGAGAGCATCGGAACGGCGAGGAGCGTCCGGCTCGCGTCCGCGCGTCTTGCGATCAGCCGCAACGTGTCGTCGATGGGTCGGCCGGCACGCCAGTCGGCGCCCAGCGCCATGATCGCCGACAGCTCTTCGTCGACCGGCAACTGCACCGAGACTTGCCCGTCGGCGTCCGGGCTGACGTCAATCGACGCCACATGGCTACGGTGACCGGGCGCGGTGATGCGGATGAGATGTCGACCCACGCCCACGGCTTCAAGCGTGGCTGGTGTTGTTCCGACGGCACGTCCATCGAGAAACACCTGCGCGGCAATGTCCTGGTTCCTCAGGGCCACCAAGACGCGGCCGACCGGGCGTTGGGCTTCAGCGGCCCGAAGACCCTCGAGCTCAGCCAACAGGCGCGAGGTATAGCGGTCGCGTGCGGGCGCGATGCCGGGGGCCAGATCAAGCGCGCGTTGGAGCCGCTTGCGCGCCGCATCTACGCGATCTCGTGCAAGATAGATTGCACCTGCGAGCAGATGGGTGTCGGCCAAAAGAGGAATCGCTCCTGGCTGATCGTGAGCGGACGCCAACCGCGACGTTGCCCTGGCCAGGATGCCCAGCGCGACTTCGTCGTCGAGCTGGCGAAAACGCTCTTCGGCGTGGGCGAGCATGAGCCGAGCATCGTCGATGGCCCGGACCCTCTGGCTTTCTTGGCTCTCGATGGTGAGCGCGCGCCTGGATATCTCATCGGGGAGGATCCGGGCCTCGATGATTGCGCCGCCCTCCTGCGCTGAGTCGGCGTCGACCGTCTGGTCGGCCGCCCTGCGGATCGTCTCTGCGATCGCGGGGTCCGGTGGCGGTGCCGATGGTCTGGCGTCGACCGGCAGTACGATGAGGACCATTGGTTCACCGGGTTGCATCGGCTCACAAGCGGTCGCTGGGGTCGCGGAAACCACGGAAGCCACGGAAGCCACGGAAGCCGCTGAGACACTGGACTTCGCCGCGGTTGCTGATGCCGCTGGGGACGCTGATGCCGCCGGGGCCGCCGACGCTTGCGTCAAGATCAAGTGTGGTGCGAGGAGCGCGGCCGAGTGACTCAGAAGCCTGAAGAGATGGAGATGGCTCCGAACCTTGAGACGGCCGCGTTGGCCGCGTCGACCGCGTCGACCGCTTCCGAGTGTGCAGGCCGCGTTCGCCCCTCGACCGGACGTCGGAGACCACGAGAGGCGATAGGGTGGGGGCGTCGTTACGTTCATGGGCAGCCGAGAGTTTGCTCGGCGATCTTGCTCTCGATGAAGACATCGAGGAGGGGCTGGTCAACCGCGCCAACCTTGGCCTCCATGACAAGGATATCGAGCGCTCTGGTGTGCGGCAGCGCCTTCTTGTAAGGGCGATCGGCCGCAGTGAGGGCATCATAGATGTCGGCGATTGTCATCATGCGCGTCTGAAGCGGAATCTCGCTTGCCAGAACGCCCTTCGGGTAGCCTCCGCCGTTGAGCTTCTCGTGATGCCCACGCGCGATTTCAGGGACGCGCGAGAGGTCTCGCGTCCACGGGATCGCGGACAAAAAGGCATACGTGTGGACCACGTGGCTTTCGATCTCCCGTCGCTCATCTGGGTTCAAGCTGCCGCGACCGATCGAGAGGTTTCGCATTTCTTGCGGGAGCAAGAGCTGCTGCGTTCTTCCCGAACTCGTTTGAAAAGATATCTTGGCTAGGTCTTCGAGCCGCTCAAAGCTGCCCTCTTGCAGTACGGTCGGCAGATTGCACCTGCGGACGAAGTCGAGCATCTCGTCGAGCTCAGCCTGCTTCTGCGCGTGTCGGGCCCTAACTTCTTGCACCCGCGTCTCGGCATCGGAACGGGAGGCGGCACGCCAGAGCGCAAGTTCTTCCTCGAGCTGCTCGCGTTGCGCCGAAGCACGCGCCAGCTCGAAACGTTCTTCGATGACCGACAGCTCGTGTGGGTAGAGCTTCTCGGATTTCAGCAGGACGTGCTCGCGCACGCCGACTTTACCGAAGTCGTGAAGGAGCGCGGCGTATCTGAGCTCCCGTATCTCGGCTGGGCGAAAACGCAAGTCGCGATAGGGACCTGACGACCGTTCGAGCGCACACATGAGCCCAACCGAGAGGTCGGCGACGCGCCCTGAGTGCCCGGCCGTTGAAGGGTCTCTCGACTCGATGGCCGTGATGCTCGCTTGCACGAATCCCTCGAACAGACGCTCGATCTCCTCGTAGAGGCTGGCGTTCTCGATGGCGGCTGCCGCCCCGGCGCCGAACGCCATCAGAAGTTCCTCGTCGTCTCGCGTGAATGGCCCGGTCGCGTGATTCAACGCCTGGATGACACCCACGACCTCACGGCGTCCACCGAGCATGGGCACGCAAAGGATGGAATGGGTCATGTATCCGGTGAGGCGGTCGACTTCCGGATTGAATCGCTTGTCTCGGTACGCATCGGGGATGTTGAGCGGCTGCTTCGTTTGGGCAACTGTTCCCGCGATACCCTGTCCGACCGCGACGCGGATCATCTTCTGCTCGCCGAGGGCGATCTTGGACCAAAGCTCAGAACCATCACGGGACATGATGAAGAGCGAGCCGCGGTCAGCGTCGACGGTTCGGGTCGACTCGTGGAGGATGAGGTCAAGGAGGCTGTCGATGTGGAGTTCGCGCGTGAGCGCCGTGGTCACCTCGAGGAGCGATGTCAGCTTCTGGTTTCGTCGACGAAGCAGCGCCAGGTCGCGGCTTTCTTGAGAAGCGGCGGTGGTCACCGGGTCGCCTTCTTCTCGGTCGATGTTTTTCCGGTGGACGCTTCCGCGACCGCGGCCAGCGGGCGTCGCGAGATGAAGAGACTGCGGTAGCTCATCACCCGCTCGTCGAGACGAGCAACGATCGCGACCTTGTTCAAGCCACTCTCAAGATCCAGGTCGACCTTGAATGGGAGACGTGCCGCCTCCTCGTTTGGAGCTACCCAGCCGAGCACGGGTCTCTTGAATGGAGGTTGGCTTGGCTTGGCCTGCTCTTCTGACGAGCTCTTGAAGAAGACCTTCCGATCATTCAAGACAATGTACATGTCGCGGAGTGTTCGTCCGAGGACGACACCTCGCAGCTGGATTGTGTTTGCATCGACGATGCTTCCGCCGATCTCGGTCTCGAGCTGAATCGTGGGTGGCCGGCGCCTCATCTGAAATGTGAGGCCCGCCAGCGCCGCGGTGCGCGAAGGCGACGCCGAAGCTACGTCGGCTCCGGCGGCCGATGTGGGCGCTGAACCCGAACCCGAACCCGAACCCGAACTCAAACCTTGTGTTGAGCCTGCGCCTGATGCGGCCTTACCCATGTCCTTGGCGAGGATCCAGCCAAAGCCGTCGGGAACCAGTCGAACCTTGATGAAGTCGCCATGCCGGGCAACTCTCTCGAAACGAGTGCCTTTCTTTGCGAGCGCGAGGACGTCGAGGTTGTCGACTGTGTTCGAGAGCACCTGTGTGTCCTGGCGGACGGTCGCCGTTCCTTTCAAGCTCTTCAAATGGTCGGGATGGGCACTGGCAGGCCTCAGATCGATCTCATCCTCGAGCCATTCGCCCGTGCTTGCGTCGTAGATTGTGAGCTCGATCGGGAGGCTTTCGATGGCCTGGATGCCTCCCTTCTTGAGTCGGAACCGAAGGCGCCCGGCCACGGTTGCACCGCTGGGGATCTTAGCGAGATTGGCCCGTCCACGTTCGAGGAAGAGCGCGTCACCGGCGCCTGACTTCAAGCGAAGCGCGACGTCATCCGCCGCGCCTTCTCCCGTGTTCGTCACGAACACGACGAAATCGACGCCTTCACCTTCTTCGAGCACGCCGTCTCCGTCGCCTCGTTCGCTGTCGTCGAATGCGTAGTTGTAGGCGAACTGAGGATGAGGCACGAACTCGGTCTTCACCAATACTTGTGGCTCCGTCGGGAGTGGGCCTTCGGCGCTCTCAAGCTTCAACGTCACGAAATCCGACCGGGATGCGGTCTCCTTCGGTGTTTTCGTCGACACGGTCCAAGACCGCGACTTGCCAGGCATAATCTTGCCGAAGAGCAACTCTCGCCCCTTGAATGCACCGTTTTCCGATTCGAGCACACCATGGAGACGATGGATTGGGGTGCTGCCCTTGTTCTTGACGGTCGCGGTAAGCTTGATCTCACCGCCGGCCGGGACGATACCGCGCGCGAATGGGGCGAGCGCCGCAAACGTTACATCGACGTTGGGCAAAGCCGGCGATCCCGACGTCTGCGTCTGCGCCGGCGCCGTCCCCGGCGCGGGGGCGCGGGGTGCGGTGGGCGTGGCGGGCGCTGGTGACCCGGCGAGGGCTGGGGATGCCGAGGGGCTGCTGTCCGCGTCATCACTCGACCAGTCGACGCCGAGCTTCTTCATGGCGGCAACGGTCTTCTCTTCTTCGCGGGTTGCGCGCGCCGCAACGAATTCGCGACTGTCCGTCAACATCTTGCTTCGGCTCGAGTTCCCCACCGCGCTCAGGAATTCGCGCGCCAGCGTGATCGGATAGTCCTCTTCGAAGGCCTTGGTTTCTTCCCTCGTCTCTTCGCTCTCCTCGGCCTGCTGCTCGTGCCGGTCGATGACGTAAGTCAATGAGTACGTTGGGTTCGGATCCGAGGCGCCCGGCGCATCGCCGCGGTCAAGGTGTTTGTCCAAGTTGCGTTCACGATGCCCCTGCGGCTGGTGGAAGAGCCGAACGGATGTCTCCTCGAGCCATGCCCGCTTGAGTGCGATATCCGGGCCGACACCTTCGTTCTGAATCGAGATCCCGCCCGGCGTCAGATATTGTGCGATCGTCAGCTTGAGGGCCGAATTGTCGGCGAAGTCATAGAGCACCTGAACCGATCCCTTGCCGAACGTTCGTTCGCCGATGATGACGGCACGGTCGAGGTTCTTGAGGGCGCCGGCCACGATCTCCGATGCCGACGCAGAACCCTTGTTGACGAGCACGGCGAGAGGAATGTCCGCTTGCGTCCCCGACCACCGAGCGCGCTTGGGTTCGCGCAATTTGTTGCCGTAGCCAACCGTGGTGACGATGTCGCCCGATGTCAGGAACTTGTCGCTGACGCGAATGGCCTGTTCCAACAGCCCGCCCGGGTTGTTGCGAAGGTCGAGCACGAGACCGGCGAGCGGCTTGCCGTCCTGAGCCTGCAGACGTGAGAGATGTTCTTCCAGATCTTTTCCTGTGTTTTGTTGGAAGTTCTTGATCTTGATGTAGCCGACGTTTCCGGAAAGGAGAGAGCTCTCGACCGACTCGATCTTGATGCGCTCGCGCATGATCGTAAACCGACGTGGTTCGGTCCAGCCTTTTCGGTCGATCCAGATCGTGACCTTCGAGCCTTCAGGGCCACGGAGCATTCGAACAGCCTCTTCGATCGGCATGGACACGGTCGAGACATCGCCGATGCGAGTGATGGCATCGCCGGCTTTGAGACCGGCTCGCCAGGCGGGCGTGCCCTCGAGCGGGGCGACGATCGTGAGTTTGGTCTCTTTCACCGAGATGACGATGCCGAGCCCGCCGAACTCGCCCTTCGTCGATGTCTTCATCTCGGCGAAGGCTTCTGGCTTGAGCAGGACGGAGTGAGGATCCAAGGTCGAAAGGGCGCCATTGATGGCTGCGTATTCGATGGAGCGGATGTCCTTCTGCGGCGGAAGGTTCTTCTCAAGAAAGCGGAATACGTCCCGAAGGCGCAGGTTGATCTCCCATAGATTCTCAACATCGTCGACGCGGATGATCTTTTCGCGATCCATCACTCGCACGCGCACCTGGCCGTCGCTCAGCTCCTCGACCAAGACCTCGGCGATCTGCCGTTCCACCTCCCGCAAAGAGGCGAGGAGCATTGCGCGCGGTTCGATCCGGTCGGGGTCGACGTAGTTGTCCTTCACGTGCAGCGCGACGTTCGAGAACACGCTGAGCGAAGAGATGCGATAGCTGTCTTCGTCCGAATTTGCCTCGCTCGCCGAAACAAACGCGGGTTCGCCTCCCGCGGCCGCGATCACGTCGGCAAGCGAGTGTTGCTCCGCGGAGGCTCGTCGCTTGGAGAGATCGTACCCCCCGAAGCCGAGCGCGCAGCAGACGAGGATGAGCGTGATCAGGCGGCGATACATAGGGACTCCTGGACGAAATGATCGCCGTGACTGAGGCGGCCATTCGATGGGACGATGGCGGTCGCGATCGCAATGCGGAGGCGGTGCGGCTTCATGGGCAGATGGGTACCTCGGCACCGGTGGCGTTCGCGATCACCAGTGGACCTTCGTAGCTGGCAGTCATGGTCTGAATCCTATCTTCGTTGTCTCTCAAGGATAGTTCCAGCCCGAGGTCGATTCGAGCGCTCTTGCCTCGTCCGTCGGGCACGCGAAGGTCGTACAGCAGCACGAACGAACCGAACATGTCGGCGGCGAGCCGGGAGAGTGTCTGCTCCAGCTGCGCGGCGCATGCGGCGCCCGAGTACATGGACCCACCCGTGAAGCTCGCGATGTCTCCGAGGTAGGTGTGAGGCGTGGGCAAGCTCGCCGGCAGTACGTAAACCGGAAACCCAGCAAAGCCGGTGTCGGGATTCTCGCCGACCACGTTCCAGGCATCTTCGAAAGCTTCCGCAACCGTCTTGCCTGAGTCGTCAACTGGGTTGTCGAGCGGCATGACGACGATGCGGCCGTTTTCGTAAGCGTTTGCCGCATTCAGCATTTCTCCGGCCAGTTTGATGCCCTCAAAGACGCTTGGCTTGCCTCCCGGTGTGGCGGCCGCCAGGCCGTCGAATACCGTCGCGCGCTCGGTGAAAGCGACCGGCTGGAAGCGAAGCGGTGTTGTCGGTCCATACCCAATGGCGCCGATGCGGTCGCGGGTTCGCTTGGCGACGAAGTTTCGGGCGGCGGTGATGCGCTTGTTCGAGGGGTCCAAGGTCGCGGCTTTCGCGCTGAGATCGACGACCATCACGATGGTCAAGGGACCTCCGAGCGGATCGCCTTGTGTGCCCCGGTTGAACTCGAGGTTCTCGTCCGTGGGTGTCGGTGTGGGTGGCGAGGCGATGGCGTCTATCGTGGCTCGGGTGAAGGTGACCATGCTGTGATCGAGCCCACCTCCAAAGCAAAGCTGCGGCGAAGCGGCGGAGGGTGGGCACAAACCGTACCTATCGAGGCCATAGGGTGCGATTCGGACGGCGACTGTACCCACTTCGTTTTCGGTGAGGGCTTCGAAGTTCTCGACGCTGATGATGTCCAGTCCTTCGAGACTTGGGTTTGGCACGATGAAGGACCCCTCAGGCGAGCGGTCGTCGTTGAGGGTCATGAACTGGATGACCAACTCGTCTTGGCCTCGAGCCAATATCCGGTCGAAGCGGAAGTTTCCCTCGTCGTCCGCGATCATGGCGACCACTTGGCCTGGGTTTCGGCCCGGCTCGCCGTGAATGAGCACGCTCCTCTGGCCGCGGTTCTCAAGCCGAACGAGCGTCCTTTCGCGCGCCTTTCCGGTGACCGTGACGATGCCTTGTTGGTTCGGCGCGGTGATCTGGACTGAGTTGGCGTCGAAATTCAGCGTTTCGTGCGCGTCCGCGGCGCACTCACGGTCCGTTTGACACGCGCGCGTCAGACCAGGAATCGGAGACTGGCAGGCTTCGCCCTCGAGCACCGACTGCCGCTGCTGACAGATGCCCGTCGTTTGGTTTCCGGATTTGCAGCAGGCCTGGGCGGGGCGAGGGCTCGGCGTGCCGGGCACCCGTACGAAGCCGAATGCGCCGCGGATCTTCCCGGCCGGGTCCTCAGCGCACGCGATTTCGAGGACATCACCGGACACGGCGCGAATCCGGAAGGCGAAGCTCCCGTCGGCCTCGATGGCTGCGCTGCAATCCGAGTAGCTTGCGAAGGGCTCCCGGATGCACACGTATTTTGCGCGTGGGTCGGTCACCGAACCACCCGCGCCCCGTCCGTACACGGTCCCCGCAATGGGGAAGAACACCAAGACCTGGCCCGGATCCGGGGGGGCGAGATCGCTCGCCGGCGTCTCACCCACACACGCAGCGCATCCAAGCCCCAGTGACGCGAGCAACCCCGTAACTCCCCAAACCTGCGCAGATTTCCCCATTGGAGGCCCATAGTAGCTGTCTGGTGGCCTTGGGCTCAACACGGACCCAGGAGGATTCCTTCCGACGCTCATGGCAGGGGGCTGGCACCCAAGCCGCTGAATTCGCTTGCCGAAGCCGGATAGGCAAGGCTACCCAACCGCTTTCGCTATGTCGGGCTGGACCTGACCCGCGAACGGAGGTCGTATGAAACTTACCCCCCTTCAAGAAATGAAGAAGGACTTTGGTGACCGCAAGGGCTTGGTCGATCGACTCGTTGACATGGTCGAGAAGCAGCGCGGGGACAGCTCGAGCGATGAGGTTCGTTCGCGGCTCATGTCGCTGTCGAACAAGAAGCTGCTCCGCCTCTACGGTGTCGAGCAGAAGGTTCGCGAGCGATTTGGCGACCGAGAAAAACTCGTCGCGCACATCCTGAAGGCAAGGAAGGATGCGGCCTTGACGGCTGATGAGAGCTACGAGACGAAGCTTCGTACCTTCTCCACCGCCCGTCTTCTCGACATGACGCGGCAGCGATATCCGGCCGCCCCCGTCAAGCTGACCCCGGAGCAGAAGCTCGCGGCGAAGCGGGGTCCGAAGGCGCGAGAGCGTGCTGCCGCAAAGATGAAGTCGCTCGCGTAAATTTGGCCTGCGACACTGGCCCTGCGAAAGCCGGCGCGTCGAGCGCCGGCCTTCGACGGCCGACCGCCTTCGGTCAGCGGCGTCGAACCTCTTCCTGTCCACGTTCGCGGAGGGATAGAGGATAGAGTAGGGCAGGCGGGGCAGGGCGGTGGAGCGCGATCAATAGGTGAAGGTCGCGTCGAAATAGACTGAGGACTGGTTGTTGGAAGGCGTTGCGAAGTCCCAGAAGGGAAACGTGAGCGCTTTGCTGTTGCCCCCGCTCTGGATGAACGGGGCCTGAAGCGACGAGAGCCCGAGTGCCAGGCCGATGTTCTCCGTCGCCTGATAGCCGACCTCAAGAATGCCCCACGTTTGGTCGCGCTGATCGGCGGCGTCGATCGCGTAACGGGACCGACCGATGGTTGCGTCGGTGACCGGCGCATCGCCGGTGGCGGCCAGCCGTTCTGGCGTCTCGCTGCCCGACAGTCCGTAGTAGAACGTGTTGATCAGCAGGAGTTGGAGCGACACCGTCCACTTCTCGAAGAAGTTGTACTCCGCGCTCAGCGTGTGGACGAGACCCCAATTGGCCGAGGCGATGTTGGACACGCAGTCCCCCGCTGAATCGATGGCGATCGAGCGGCAGGTGTCGAGATAGCTCGCGTCGTTGCGGTCGCGGGCGCGCGGACCGAAGTCCTTGCGAAGCGTCTCCATGAAGCTCAGCCGGAGCGATCCGGGACCGACGTCCTCGAACGTACGCGAGAGCGTCGCCGAGTTGTCCCAACGCAGGACGCGACCGGCCGCGCGTGACCAAGTGTCCGTCGGGAGACGGAGCTGACTCGACGCGCCGAAGGCGATCCCGGTGTATTGTTCGTCGCGATAGATCTCCTCCGCACCGACGCCGAGCCGGATATCCCGGAAGTAGAACTCCCGGGCCTTGGATCCGGCATCGACGGCCGTGACGGTGAGCTGCTTGTCGAGATCGAGACGCAGCGACGCCGTCAGCATATCGGTGAGCCGATAGCTTCCGCGGAGGACAAAGGCCCAACTGTACGCGACCGTTCGGGCGTGCGCGTCGCCCGGCGCGGTGAAGGTCCCGGAGCCAAGCGATTGCTCAAACGTGCCCGAGATCGACCACGGCTTTGTTGCGGTCCCCTCGGCCTCGTGAACCGTGGTTGCGGCCGAGGCCACGCCGGACCCCGTCTCAGACGCGGGCGCCTCGCTCGAACCTTCTGCGTGGTCGGTCGCCACGTCGTTGTTCGCAGGCTCAGATGGAGCCGCAGTTGTTGCGGCGGTGCTCGTCGCCACGTTCGTGCTGGCCGACGGATCGGCACCGGTTTTAGTCTTGGCTCCTGCCGCGGCGTTGGTACCTGTTTCGGCGTTGGCGCTGGCGCTCAACGGCCAGAGGAGCAGAACCCAAGGGAGGGATGCACTGGCCCATCGGTGGCCTTTGCGGACAAACATACTTTGCGGGCAATACCCTCCTGGACGCGATAGGACAACGTCCGTTTCGCCGTCTAAGATCGTATGGACAGTTTCCGTCATCCAGAGCGGCCCAATCCGGGGGCCGGTCATCACCGAGCTGGCTGAATAGACTGCCGAGATATCTAAGAGACAGCGGGCGAATAGGATTGCTCGCAGGCACACCAGCCCTTGACGGCCACCGTTCGTGCGGTCGAAACACGAGTCGATGTCGGCCATCGTTGAGTTGCGCGCGGTCCACAAGGACTATCCTCTCGGTAATCTGGTTGTGAACGCGCTGCGTGGGGTCGATCTCGTGATCGACCGCGGCGAATTCACGACCATTGCTGGGCCTTCCGGGAGCGGCAAGACGACGCTTCTGAATCTCGTCGGCTGCGTCGATGTCGCGACCCGCGGCACCGTGTTGGTGGATGGCCACGCGACCGAACGGCTTGGGGACCGGAAGCTGACCGAGCTCCGACTCCGAAAACTCGGGTTCATCTTCCAAAGCTTCAATCTGGTGGCGGTGCTGGACGTCTTTCAGAATGTTGAGTTCCCGCTCCTGCTCCAAGGGGGACTGTCGAAGGTCGAACGTGCGCGGCGCGTGACCGAGATGGTCGAACGCGTTGGGCTTTCAGGTCAGATCAAACAGCGTCCGAGTGAGCTTTCGGGCGGGCAGCGGCAGCGCGTTGCCATTGCGCGTGCACTCGTGACGCGCCCGAGCATCGTGCTGGCCGACGAGCCGACGGCCAATTTGGATTCAGCGACGGGCAAAAACATCATCGACTTGATGCGGGATCTCAATCACCAGGACCGGACGACCTTCATCTTCTCGACCCACGACGCCAACGTGATTGCGCGCGCCGATCGGGTGGTACGTCTGGTTGATGGTCGGATCACCGACATCGAAGGCTCGGAATCGACGTCGACGACGGCGTCCCAGCCCGCCCATCAGGGTGAAGCGTCGGATCAGTTCGGTCCGACGCCCGCGGTGACCCGGCATGGATAGGTCGGCGCGTCTTCGGCTGCTCGTGGCGCTCGCCTTTCGCAGCCTCTCGAGCCATCGCGTCAAGAGCCTCATCGTGGGCGCCATCATGGCGTTTGGTACGTTCGTGGTGGTGCTCGGGACGGCGCTCCTCGATAGCGTCGAGTATTCGATGTCGCACGGGATTATTGGCAGCCTGGCTGGGCATTTTCAGGTCTATTCGAAAGACGCGCGCGACGACCTTGCCCTGTTCGGTGGTGCCTTCATGGGCTCGGAAGATATCGGGCGCATCGCTAAGTTCAGCGACGTGCGGGATGTGCTTAGTCAAATTCCGAACGTGAAGGCTGTCGTTCCGATGGGGCTCGACATGGCGACGGTGACGAGCCCCGGCGAGCTCGAGAAGGCGCTCGGCGCGCTCAGACGCGCCGTCCTCGATGAGGACCGCGTAGCGATGGAGAGTCTCAAGCCGACGATTCGGCAGATCGCCGAAAAGCTGATCGAGGAACGCAAGAACGACGCGCATATCGTTCGTGATGCATCGACCCATGAGAGGTCGGTCGCGTTGATCGAGCCAGTGGTCGGGGATGCTTTCTGGGCCAAATTCGACGAAACGCCGCTCGAGCAGCTCGAGTATCTCGACACGAAGGTTGCGCCGCTCACCGAAGAGGGTCGCCTCATGTACTTTCGCTATGTGGGGACCGATCCACAGCAGTTCCAGGAGAACTTTGAGCGTTTCGACATCGTCTCCGGAACCATGATTCCGCCCGGGCAACGTGGCTTCCTTTTCAACCAGAAGTACTACGATGAATGGGTGAAGCACTATGTCGCACGCGGCTTTGACCGCATCCATCGTGGCGTAGTCGAGGAGGAGCACACGATCGCGGAAGACCCGCTCCTGGCCGCGCTGGCCCGTCAGATGAAACGCCAGTACCGGCGCATTTCGCATCAACTGAACGCCAACGAAGGACGCGCGCTTGCGGCGTCTCTCAAGGCGATGATGCCGAGTGTCGAAGGCGACCTCGAGGCGCTGCTTCAGGCCTTCCTGACGCTCGATGATGACAACTTCGTGGACCGATACGCCTTTTTCTATCGCGAGATCGCGCCCAAGATCGACCTGTACGACGTGAAGGTCGGTGACGTGATGACCATTCGCGCGTTTACGCGCGCCGGTTTTCTGAAGGCCGTCAACGTCAAGTTGTTTGGAACCTTTCGTTTCAAAGGACTCGAGAAGTCAGACCTCGCTGGAGGCCATAGCCTGGTCGACCTCGTGACCTTTCGCGAGCTGTATGGCCTGATGTCGAAGGAGCGCCGCCAGGAGCTTGCGGCGATCAAGCAGGACATGGCGCTCGACGACATCACGGCCGATGATGCGGAGGCGGCGCTGTTCGCTGGGAACGCCGCGATTGAAGCGACCGCCGAACCCGGCGCCGATCGTGCCTTCGACGAGTTTGCGGACGTCGATTTGGCCGGCACTGTGGGTGAATCGGCTCAAGCCATGCGTTCGGGCTACACGCAGCGCGAGATCGACGATGGCATGGCTTTGAACGTGGCCGTAGTGCTCAAGGATGGTGATCGATTGAAGGAGACCATGGCGGAGGCATCGTCAGCCCTCGAGGCGGCCGGGCGGCCGATGCGGGTCGTCGATTGGCAGACGGCTTCGGGCATCGTCGGTCAGTTCATCTGGGTCATTCGCTTCGTCTTATATCTCTCGATCGCCGTGATCTTCGCGGTGGCGCTGGTCATCATCAACAATTCGATGGCTTCGGCGACCATGGAGCGCGCAACCGAGATCGGAACGCTGCGTGCCATCGGCGCCCAGCGCTCGATGGTCGTTGGCCTGTTTCTCCTCGAGACGGTCGTGCTTGGCGTTCTTGCCGGTGCGGTCGGCGCGGCGCTCGGCGTGGGGACGATTGCGTTCTTGGGGTTCGAGGGCATTCCGGCGAATGGGGACGTGATGACCTTCCTCTTCGGTGGGCCTCGGCTGTTTCCATTCGTTGGCTCCACGAATGTTGTGTTTGCCGGAGTGGTTATCTTGCTCGTGAGCGTGATCTCCACGCTTTATCCAGCCTACATGGCGGCGCGAATTCAGCCGGTGGTTGCCATGAGCGCGAAGGAATAGGGAGCGATGTCTGTCTATATCAAGATCGCTGGACGGAACCTCATCCAAGCGCGGCGCAGAAGTCTGCTCGTCGGTCTCGCGCTTGCCTTGGTAACCATGTTGCTCGTCGTGTTGATGAGTTGGTCCAAGGGGCTGACGGAGACGATGTTCAAGGCGGCGACCACGTTGTCGGCGGGCCATGTCAATGTGGCTGGCTTCTTCAAAGCCAAGGAAGCGGACTCCATCCCACTCATCACGGGGACCAAGAAGCTTCGAGCACTGATTGAAGCGAATACGCCGGACCTCGACTATCTCATCGATCGTCGTCGGGGATGGGCTCGGGTCATCAGCGAGAGTTCCTCGATGAACGTGGGCCTCACGGGCATCGATATCGACGAGGAGTCTCGGTTTCTGACGTCGATCCAACTCGCGAAGGAATCGGACTATTTGGCGGACGGGCGGGACGAGATCCTTGGGGATGTTTCGAAGCTAAAGGAGCCGGGGTTCGTGATGATCTTCTCGGCGCAAGCGAAGCGTCTCGGTGTCGTCGTCGGCGACCCGCTTACGTTGACGACCGAGACGATGTCGGGCTCCCGCAATACGGGAGATGCGGTGATCGCGGCCATCGCGAAAGACGTGGGTTACATGAGCAACTGGAGCGTCTTCACCGGGAAGGAAACGATCGGTCAGCTCTACGATCTAAGTCCCGACGTGAGCGGTGCGGTGCAGGTATACTTGAAGGATCCGTCCAAGAGTGCGGAGGTGATGGGACATCTGGTGCGTGTGCTGACGGATGAAGGCTACACGTTGATGGAGCACGACCCCCAGCCTTTTTGGATGAAGTTCGAGGTCGTCGCCGGCGAAGACTGGACGGGTCAGAAGCTCGACCTCACGATCTGGAGCGATGAAGTTTCATTTCTTCAGTGGGTACTCAACGCCGTCGACGGTGTCTCGTTCGTTTTGGTCTCGATCCTCGTGGTCATCATCGCGGTCGGAATCATGAACTCGATGTGGATGTCGGTACGCGAACGAACGTCCGAGGTCGGGACCTTGCGCGCCATCGGCATGTCGAGAGGACGCGTGCTCTTCATGTTTCTGCTCGAGGCCTTGATCTTGGCCTTCTTTTCGACGGTCGTCGGGAGTCTTCTCGGGGCTGGCTTGGCCCTGGCCGTCGATGCTGCGCACATACACGTTCCCTTTGCAGCCATTCGAGCGATTCTCATGAGCGATACCGTCAATTTTGTGGTGGGCCTACCTCAACTCGCGATCGCGGTCGGTGTCTTCACGTCGATCGCGGGTCTCGCTGCGCTGTGGCCAGCGCACATGGCTTCGCGGATGCAGCCGGTGACGGCGATTCATCAGGCGCAGTGACGGCGAGGGTGGTCCAGATACTTCGGGTTTGATTGTGGTTCGAGAACTCGTGGGCAAAGACGCAAAGACGCAAAGACGCAAGGAGGCAGCGAGGAATGGGTGGTTTTTGGCGTGAGCTTGGTTGCACCATCGCGACGACGATGATTGTCCGGGCGGCGGCAACTGCACGGACGAGCGCTCGCGTGGGGCTTGTGTCTGCTTTTGCGCTTGGGCTGATGTCGGGGCTTTCTGTTCGGCCACGGGAGGCTCTTGCACTGACTCAGAACGAAGTCGATGGCGTGGTTCGGACGCTCGACGACCGCCAGCGTAACTCTGGCGACTATAAGGCGCTTTGCTTCATCGAGCAGAAGGAGCGCGGGAAAAACGACCTCGTCTACCAGGCGGTCTTCTATCGACGAGACGAGGACGACAAGCTGATGATCCTCTTTCTCAAGCCCCGCTCGGAGGCCGGAAAGGGTTATCTTCGCCTCGACAAGAACCTGTTCATGTATGACCCGACGGTCGGCAAGTGGGAACGCCGCACCGAACGCGAGCGCATCATGGGAACGGACTCGCGGCGGGCCGATTTCGATGAGTCGAGGTTGGCGGAGGAGTACGATGCCAAGCTCGTCGGTGAAGACAGCTTGGGCAAGTTCAAGACGTATCATCTGAAGCTGAGCGCCAAGCCTGGCGTGGACGTTGCGTATCCAACACTCGAGCTTTGGGTCGATCAGCCGACGAACAATCTACTGAAGCGGCAGGAGTTCGCGCTCTCGGGGCGTCTGATGAGG
Organism: Deltaproteobacteria bacterium; assembly: GCA_016713425.1. Taxonomy (GTDB): domain Bacteria; phylum Myxococcota; class Kuafuiibacteriia; order Kuafuiibacteriales; family Kuafuiibacteriaceae; genus JADJPE01. The sequence goes on from JADJPE010000005.1 coordinate 3,012,634, forward strand.
ACCACGTACTACCCGAAGTGGAAGAAGCTCTACAGCGAGTCGAAAAAGGGCGAGGTGTACTATCCGGAGGAAATCCGAATATTCGACGAGGTTGAAAAGGGAAATAACACGACGGTCGTGATTTCGAAGGTCGATCTGCAGCCTTTGAGCGCCAATCTTTTCACAAAGGCTTGGCTCGAGAGCAAGAGTCGGTGAGCGTGGTCCGGACGTTGGCGTGCGCGCCGATGCGCGGTGCTGGACTCGGGTCCGTTGGATGGGCGCGAGCGGGGGCGCGCGCGCGGGCGGGAGCGCGGGCGGGAGCGCGGTGGCGGGCGTTGCGCGTGTTGCCGCCAGCCGCGCTGGTGGTCTTGGTCGGGTCTGGCTTCGGCGACTCGGTCTGGGCTTCCGAAACGCGCGATGAGGAGATTTTCGGTCCGACCGAAGATCGGCCAGGCGATGATGCCGAAGTTAGCCCGAGTGCGGATGGCCCGAGCGCGGATGGCTCGAGCGCAGATGGCCCGAGTGCGGATGGTCCGAGCGCGGATGGCCCGAGCACGGATGGTCCGAGCACGGATGGTCCGAGCACGGATCGCCTGAGCGCGATCCGCGACCAGCTTGAAGATACGAAGCGGTTTCTCGACCTTGGGGGGACCCTTTGGTTGTGGCTCGAGTACGACGCGCTGGCCGACGGTGCGCTCAAGACGTTCGAGCTTCGCTCTCCAAGCTTCGTTGATCTCTATGCCGATGCACGGCCGACGGATCGGCTGCGTGGCTTCGTTCAGGGGCGTATCAAGCATGACTTCACCGTCGCGCAAGGGGACAGTGATTTCTTGGGACGGGCGCGGTCTGAGACCGAGGTCCTCCTCGATCAGCTCTGGGTGAAGACCGACATCGCACGTCGCGTATTCGTGACCGTTGGGAGACAGCGAGTTCGGTGGGGCGTCGGACGGTTTTGGAATCCGACCGACTTCCTCAATTCATCGCGACGCGACCCTCTTGCCGTGTTCGACCAACGTCTCGGTGTCAGCCTCGTTCGCCTTCACGTGCCCCTCGAAGCCCGCGGCTGGAACTTCTACGCCATCGCCCACCTCGAGGACGCGAGTCGGCTGGATGCCGTTGGTGGTGCGCTGAGGGCGGAGATCCTGGTTGATCAGACGGAGGTGTCGTTTTCGGCGGCGTTTCAGAAGGACCAACCGCTGCGGTTGGGCGCTGACTTCTCGATGGGGGTGGGTTGGGTCGACCTCAAGGGTGAGGTCGCGGTTCAGCATGGCATCACCACGCCGTTCTTTCGGGGGCCGCTGAGCGTGTCTGAGCGTCTCGTGCCTGCGGTCTTTTCGCGTGAGGACGAGTGGGTTCTTCAGGCGACGGGGGGTGCTGAGTTGTCGATTCCGATCGGCGAGGAAGACAGCGTCGTGCTCGGCGGCGAGTACTTCTACAATCGCGCCGGATACGCCGACGAGGCGCTCTATCCGTGGCTGATCTACCAGCGCCAGTGGTCACCCCTCTACATGGGGCGGCACTACGTGGGCCTCTACGCGCTTCTGGCCGCGCCGGGGCGTTGGGATGACACGACGTTTCTTCTGAGTGGGATCAGCAACCTCAGCGATGGCTCCGCGCTGGCTCGGATCGATTACTCGGTGCGTGTGTTTCAGTATCTCGATCTAAGGACCTTTGGTGCGGTCCACTTCGGCTCCGAAGGAGAGCTCAAGTTGCGCGTCGACGTTGACCCCACCACGCTTGTCCCGGGGCTCGAACAGGGGGTGCGCGTTTCGCCACCTTCTTTCGAGGTTGGCGTGACAATGAGCATGGCCTTGTAGGAGAATCGGGCCAATCGAATACCTGAAAGCGAAGAGCGCGTCTTCGAATTGCGCGAGGTCAGGCCGAGGGACTGTGCGCCGAGCTGCGCGGCGAAGTGAAACCCGGCTTGCCGGGTCCGCCTACATGCGCGGGGGCGTTCGTTTGGGTGTGTGGCCTGGCGCCCACATCGGCGCTTGGTTCATGGCCACGGTGGTGCTCGTCATGGTCACGGTGGGGTCGGGGCGCGACAGCTATGCCACCACACCGCTCGAGATTCGCGGAAACGTGGCGCTCAACGCCGAGGTTTATCGGGCGATCGTCGACCTCTCGGAGGCCACCGAGAAGGCGAAACAAGCGGCGGAGGCGTGCGCTCGGCCGCGCGGCAAGGAAGGCGTGGAGAGTGGCTCGGATAGCCCAGACCTTCGAGAGAAAGCCGAGCGCGTCGAGCGCCAGGTCCTCGATTTCCTGAAGGCGTCCGGCTACGACCTCGCGATGGTCTCCGTCGAACCGGAAGGCGATCATCTCGTGGTTGAAGTCGACGAAGGACGGCTAGACAAGATTGTCTTCGTAGGCGAGACGGTGCTCTCTACCATTCAGTTCAAGTTTGCGCCTGCACTTCCGGGGAACGTCTTCAATCGCCCATACCTCGAGGAGGAGCTTGAGCGGCTCGTCAAGGAGACCGATGTCACCTCGGCCACCTACGAGGTCGTTCCGGTTCAGCATGTTTCGCATGACGGCCTTCAGATCGTCGAGCCGACGCTCATTCGCGGTCTCAAGTTCCTCAAGGTCGGATCGCCGCATGAGCTCCATGTGTATACGACGCACGAGGTAAAGGCCGCCGGGACCGATCTCGGCGCCGGGCTTTCGGGTCGCGACGGATTGTACGGAACCATTGCCTACTCTCGTCGAGAGGGGTTCATGGAGGGGGACCGACTGCGGCTCGAGGCGCGGGCCGGCGCGCATTTGGGAGAGGACTATCGAGCCCGCCGACAGCCTATTGGCCTGGCTCGTCTTCATGCCGCGCTCGAGTGGTCGACGCCGCCGATCACGGGCGATCTCTTGCGTTTGCGTGCGGATCTCGAGGCTGATCTCTTCGGGGGTCAGCGTCAGGATCTCAACTTGGCTCGCTATCTCTACTTCCCCCTCAAAGCGGCGTTGAACCTTGAGTTCGATGTTTCGAAGCCGTTCTCGGTCTCGATGGGTGTCGGTGGGGCGGGGCGATTCCTCCGGAGCGTCCGCGCCTATGAAGGAGACGTGCTGAGCCCGGCGGTGGTCGACAGCGCGCGCGAGGATCTGCGTCTTCTCGGGCAGGCGAGGGTTGACGTCGTGTTGAACTCGCAGACGCTTCGGCGAGACCATCGAGGGTTCATTCAAGTCTTGCTTCAGGGGTTGGCGCCTGGATCGGGCGGTTCCGGCGCGCTTGGTCTCGCGAAGGTACGCTTCGAGCATGTCACGACCCTCGGCTGGGATGAGCTCCGCTTCTCTGGCGCGGGCGCATACGGCATCGGAACACCGATGTTCTACGATGAGCTCAATGGTGGAGAGTTCGTTCGAACGTGTTTCAGCAAGAGCATCAACGTCCGGCGTGCGCTTGGTCTTGGCGTCGAGTATCGACTCTCGTTGAGTCGAGACACGCTCAAGGTGAGTGCATTCAACGACGCCATTCTTCATGAGCGACTTGATTTGGCGCGCGTCCCGATCGGAACCCGGCTCGCGGATGTCTTTGGTCTCGGTCTTCACTACCTGGTCGCCGACGCCTTCCAGGTGGACTTCTTCCTTGGGCTTGGCATCGACCCCGAGGAGGGGGCTGACCTCGATCTCGCGCTCCGCATTCGACAGGCGTTCTAGGGGGCGGGGCGCCCATTGGGCGCGATTGGCGCCCAAACGCCCACACGGTCCCTCACGGAAGCCGGCAAAAAGGGGGCGTTGTTTCGCGAGCCAGACGGGATGATTCGCGATACCCCCCCCACTCAGCTAGACTCAGACCGCCCGTGGTCGACGCCAAGATCGAACCCCCGCGCCCGAGAAGGCCCGCGATAGGAACCGCGATCGAACCGATTGAGATCTCGGAAGCAACGCTTGTCGTGCCGCCCAAATCCGCGCCGGACAACGAGACGACCGAGCGCGGTATCGTGAAGGACGCGCCAGACCTTGGGTCTCGCGATGCGCCGGTGGAGCCCGAAGACTCCGAGTCCGTCCATCGGCCCTCCCGAGATGTCCAGGGCCCTGGCGTCGTAGGCCGACCGCCGATGGATGAGCTCGCCGAGAAATTGGACGTTGTGTTCGAGGTTCCGCGCCTTGCCAGCAACCGCCTGCGGGTTGCTTTGATCGCTGTGCTCGCCGTGACTGGACTCTATCTTTTCTTCTCGGGCCCGGGCGTGCCCGAAGAAAGCGGGTCCGAAGCACGGTCCGCGGTCGACATCGCGATCGTCGAAGAGTCGAAGCCAACGAACGTAGCCCCCAGCTTGGCGCTGGGTTCCGAAGTGTCGGATACAGAAGTGCCGGGTACCGAACTGCCGGGTACCGAAGTGCCGGGTACCGAAGTGCCGGGTACCGAAGTGCTAGGTTCCGAAGGGCTTGTACCTGTCGACGCGACGGGCGTTGCTGGCCTCGAAATCGCGGATGTCGACGACACGGCGGCCGACGCCAAGCGCAAACATGATGAAGTAAGGATGACGTTCCGGATCCTTCCTTCCCACGCAAGAATGGTGGTGAACGGGAAAACGCATCAGGGCGATCTGGTCGTTCCCCGCGGACCGGATGAGTACGTCGTGATTTTCTCGGCCAAGGGTTACGAGGAACAGGTCTTTCGTCTCACCGGCGAGCGATCTGTCTCGATCGATGTGGAACTCACAAAGGCGCCCAAGAAGCGCCGTGTCCGACATCGAGGACGCTGATCACCACTGCGTTGCGCCCGTTGCGTTGCGCCCGTTACGACCTTCGTGGCCCGTTACGCCGATCGATGGACGTTTCGGATCCAACCCTGTGGCTAGGTCTCGTCGCTGTTTGACCGGATTCGGGATGCATCGGCTCTTCGGCCTGTCGTAGGTCTGCAACAAAGATTGCAGATGTGGTTGACGCTCTCCCGGTTGAACGACCGAGCGCGTCCCGTCTGGCTTGCGCAGTACTTGTTGTGACTTCAGCACATGAACAGGCCGGATGGGAGGAGTTGTCAGATGAGGAGACTCTTGAGCGCGCGATCGAGGTGGGTCTTGGGTGTCGGTGCCTTTGTGGCTGCAGGGTGTTTGAACGATACCAGCATCGACGTTGCGCGTGGTTCGTCGAGCGCGACGATCGAAGAAGATGTGACGCCGTATTCACCGCTCATTCACACCCGCATTGCTAGCTTCGACCCGACCCGGAACCCTGCGCTCTTTGCGTCTCTGGCCGAGAATCGCGATGAAACAAGCGGTCTCAGGCCTTTTCTTCTCCAGTTCGAGGGGCGCATTCGACCGGAGCGAGTCGCCGACCTGGAGGACCTCGGCGTGAGGATCATGTCATACGTTCCGGACGATGCACTTCTCGTCCAAGTGACCGCTGATGTGGCGCGGACGCTTGCGGTGGCGGAAGATGTTCGGGCCGCATACGAGCAGAGCCCAGCGCTTCGACTCGACCCCGATCTTCTGGCTGCCGTCCGGGATCTGCGCCACGATCCCTCGAGCGCCGTTCAGGATCGTCCGAGCGCTGACGGGAACCACGGGCCCAGCGCCGAGTTCGATTCCGACGCCGCTTCCGACACCGGTTCAGATCCCCATTCCAATCCCCGTTCTGATTCCGGGTCTGATTCGTTGGGCGATGCGATCGTTGACGTCGATGTGGAGCTCATTCGGGACGATCTGGCGATGCGCGAGCGTGTTGCAGAAGACGTTCGCGTGATGGGCGGGCAAGTGGTGGCGCGACCGCCGCTGGTCGAGGCCAAAGCCGGTGGTCGGATCTTCTGGGCTCGTATCCCTCTTCGCCGTCTCGTCGACCTCGTCGCGCGCACCGATGTCGCGTACGTCGGACCGCACATGGAGCACGAACTTCTCAACGACACTTCGCGATGGACCATCCAGGCCGGCTCAACCGAAACGAGTCGAACGCCGATCTGGGACCAAGGTCTTCGGGGCCAAGGTCAGATCGTTGGCCTGTCCGACACGGGCGTCTTCTCGGGCTCGTGCTACTTCAGCGGGTCGAAGATCGCGGGATATGAAGACTTCGCGAGCCGCGTCGATGGCGATGGTGACGGGCACGGGACACACGTGGCCGGGTCGATCGCCGGCGACAACTACGCTGATGGCGTCTATTCCACAAACGATGGGATGGCACCCGCTGCGAGGTTGTTTGTGCAGGACGTCGGCGCGGGTCGGAGTCTCGACGGTATTCCGCCAGATCTCGGCGACTTGTTTGCGAGCGCCTATCGAAGTGGCGTGCGCGTTCACTCCAACTCGTGGGGCAGCTTTGGTGCATCGTATTCGTCCGAGGCGCGGTCGCTGGATGCTTTCGTCGCCTCGCACCCCGACTTCACAGTCGTGTTCTCGAACGGGAACTCGGGCCCCAGCTCAGGCACCGTAAGCAGTCCCGCGACCGCGAAGAACGTGATCTCTGTAGGCGCCACCTACAATGGTTCCGCGGGCGGGAGCTTGGCCTCGTTCTCGAGCCATGGACCGACCGACGACGGACGCATCAAACCCACGGTGGCGGCGCCCGGCGTCAACATCGTGTCGGCGAGCAATGCGGCGGCGTGCGGAACGCGTACGCTGTCCGGAACGTCGATGGCCGCGCCGACCGTCGCCGGTGCGGTGGCCTTGGTTCGTCAGTATTTCGTCGACGGCTACTACCCAAGCGGCCGAGCGCGAAGGGGCGACGCCTTCGTTCCGAGCGCCGCCCTCATCAAGGCTGTCTTGCTGGCCGGAACCCGAAACATGAGCGGATTGAACGTCGGCGCGAGCCTGCCCGGCGAAGGCCAAGGTTTCGGTGCGGTGAACTTGGACGACAGTCTCTATTTCGTCGGGGAAGCGCAGCATCTCTTCGTGCGCGACGACGAATCCGTGGAGCAAGGGTCGATCAAGTCGTTCGAAATCACGTCGACGGGTGGACCGCTCCGCGTGGCGCTCGTGTGGACAGATCCCCCGGCCGCGACCTTTAGCTCGCGCGCCCTGGTCAACGACCTCAATCTCGTCGTTTCCGGACCTTCCGGCGAATTCCGGGGGAACGTGCTCGCCAACGGTACTTCGCAGGTCGGCGGTTCGTTGGACGCTCGAAACGTCGAGGAACTCGTGAATCTGCCGTCCGCGCGGGCGGGCGTGTATCGTTTCACGATCTCCGGCGCGAACGTACCAAGTGGTCCACAAGCGTTCGCGCTCGTGGCGACGGGAGCCGTCCTCGATGGTGGGTCGGACACCGGCGGTGGAAGCGGTGGAAGCGGTGGAAGCGGCGACGACGGTGGTGGCGATGGTGATGGTGATGGTGATGGTGATGGTGATGGTGATGGTGATGGAGGCGATGGTGATGGCGGCGGACCCGAGCCCCCGAGCACGGGTATCGAGCGCGCCGTCTTCTATCCCTCGCCTGGCGCCGTGGGGTGGACGCGAAGCGGAGAAGCTGGGCACCACCTTGGCGACGACGACATGTACGCCGGCTATCTGACGAACGTCGACTATGCGGCGGTTGCGAGCTTCGATGTCCAGCTCCCGTTCGGAAGCGCGGCGATGAAGGCGACGCTGAGCCTCACAGGTCAGACCACCGACTATCTGAATGGCGGAGCTTTCCGGGTCGAGCTTGTCGATCTCGAGGTCGACGACATGTTGACGCACGAAGAGCTGACGGATGCGGCGACGCGGGCGGTCATCGATGCGAGCCTTTCGGCTTCGAACCTCGGCGTGAGTCGGGAGAACGTCTTCACGCTTCCCGTCGACTATATCTCCCCTGGGCGTCCGGTTACGGTACGCATCGTGGGCGCTTCGTCTTCGGCTGCTTCGGTGATGAGCTGGGATTCGGGTTACGGAACGGGAGGGCTCGGCATTCGGCCGAGCCTTACCATCGAATATGAGGTGGCCAACGATGGCACGGGCGAGAGCATCGAACTGCGCCCGAGCTCGCAGCAGGTCGGATGGGTGCTCTCCTCTGAGTCGCTCGGGAATCATGTGGGCGACGACGACGTCTACGCCGGGCAGCTTGGCGACAATATCTATCTCGGGTTCGCGCAGTTCAATGCGGCCGGCTACGAGGGGCGATCAGCGGAGCTTGTGCTCACAGGGCAGACGACGGCCTTTGTCGCGTCCTCGGAGTTCACGGTCGAAGTCGTAGCGCTCTCCGCGGTGGCCAACGCAAGCTATGCGGATGTCGCGTCCGCGCCGCGTATCGCTGTCCTCGGCACCGTTTCGTCAAGCGATGTGGGTGCGAGAACCGAGAACCGATTCCTTGTGCCGCCAGGGGCAATGCAGACGCAATCTGGTCTGCTGACGATCCGCGTCCGGGGTTCGGCGGCGGGCAGCGTGATGAGTTGGGACAGCGGCTACGGAACGGGCGGACTCGGGATAGCGCCTGTTCTCCGCATCCAGGCTGCGGCGGCCACGCGGACGAGATGACGAGGTCGCCTGGTGACGTACCGAGAGGGAGCGCCTCGTCCGCTCGGGGAGAGGTACGTCTGAACGCTGCCCGCAGGCTACGGAACTCAACGCAGTCCCATCTTGTGTCGTTCCAAACCGGCCAGACTGCGCGCAGCATGTGACTCGTCGCACACCTCCGTCGGTTCTCCGACTGCTCCGGCTGTGGCGCTCATGAAAAGCAGTCCACTTCTGCTCTGCAGAACCAGTCCACATCGAGAACGGAGTTGTGAACGTGCGGGAGGAGGCAAGAGCGTCGAGGGACTGACAGCGCACGGAGAGGGTAAGGTTAGATTCTCAGCTCTGAGGCTCACGCAGGGGCGGACCGTCGATCTTGATCGTGTGACACTGGTGTCGCACACGGCTGAGCAAGGCCTCTACCATCTTGGGATTTCCGAGGAAGGAGGCCCACTCGGGGTAGTCGAGATTCGTCGTGATGATCGTCGGTCGCCGCCGATACCGAAGGTGCATCAACTTGAAGAAGATGTTGCTCTGCTCGGGCCTCAGGTTGAGATAGCCCATTTCGTCGATCACCAAGACGTCGAGGCGAGCGAGGCGGTTGAGCAGCCGCGGGGTAGAACGGTCCGCGAGCGACGAGTACATTTCATCGAAGAGGTCCTGGGCCGGCATGAAGACCCCGCGATAGCCGTTCTGCAGAGCCTTGAGCAGCAAGCCCATCGCGAGACCGCTTTTGCCAACAGCAGTTGGTCCGATGAACACGATGTTCTCTGCGCGTCCGATGAATTCGAGCTCGGCGAGTTCGCGGAGCTTGCGTTGCGGTACGCTGGGTTGCTTCTTCCATGGGAAGCTCTCGAGCGTCCACGGCTCCGGCAGAGAAGCCCTCTTGATTCTCCACGCAAGCGCGCTTTCCTGCCGTGCGTGCCATTCGGCACGCAAGAGGCGCGCGAAGAGTTTACTGAATGGAGTATGTTGCTTGTCGGCTTTCGCGAGCTCATCGTCGAAGATCTCGGCAATCTTGTTCAGCTTCAAGCAGCTAAAAAGCTGAGAGAGATCGTCATTCATCTTGGTTCTCCTCGACGGGTGGGTAGTCCTCGTCGTCCGGGTCGGACAGAATGAAGTAATCGCGTGCTATCTGGCGCAGAATCATCCGCTCGACGCGGTCGAGGTCGTATAGACCGTAGGCTTCGGCGGTTTGCAGGGCAGGCATCAAGGCCTCGCGGGGATACTCACGAACCATGCGTAGCAGGCATCGAAGCACCTTCACGCCACGCCCGTAAGCGCGTTGCTTGAGCGCAGCCACGTAGTTCGCCAGTTCGGGAGCTGTCGCCAACAGCTCCGCTTGCTCTGCCGGTGGTTCGGTTTTGCGTCGACCCTCGCCTCGGAGCGGACGATGTTCGGGCTTGGTTACGCGCACGTCGAGCGGATCGACGACACGCTTATGCGTTGCCACCTGGCGCGGACCCTCGAAGATGTCGATGCGTTGCTTACTCTCGCGCACCTCCATTTGCCTTCCGATGAGCTTGTAGGGAACCGAGTAGCGGTTACGCCGAACGCTGACGTAGCCCTCGGCATCGACGAACCGCTGATGCAGGACATAGACCTCGGGTATGAAGATCGGCAGGGCCTTGAGACGCGGCCGTTCGGCGGCAAACAGCTCTCGGCGCGTAGCGTGAAGTTTCGGGCTTCGCGCGGCGTTCTTCTCCTCGCACCAGGACCGCGCCTGCATGTTGACGTCGTCCCAATCGGAGAACTCCCGCCCGACGAGGAAATTCCTCTGCACCCATTTGAACGGGTTCTCGACCCGTGCCGAGCGATTGGCATCGCCAACCTCGTGCGCCACGAAGACGAACCCGAATCGCTCACCGAACGCGGACATTTCGGGCACAGGCACCATCTCTTTGCCCGTGCCCTTGAGTCGAACGACGTTGGTGTTGTCGATCATACATCGCCCCGCCGCTCCGCCGAAGTACTCAAGCGCGTCGGTGAGGAAGACCTTGCACTCGAAGCGGGTGAAGCAGGGGTAGATCTGAACGAAGAGCATCCGCGAGTAGCACATCACGAGCGAGGCGATCTGCACCTTGCGCAATCGCCCGCCTATTTGGGCTTGGTGTGGCGAGGTGTCATGTTGCATCTCTTCGCCGGGCGCAAACTCATAGCGTCCGGATGGGCGCTTTGGGGTGTGGCCGATCTCGTGCCGGCGGCAGAACGCCGTGAGTGCCTGGTAGGAGAGCTTGGCGCCCTTCTTCTCCAGCTCTTCATGGACCCTAACCAAGTTGCCCTTGCAGCGTACGTGCAGCTCAACGATGGCGTCATGATACTCGGCCGCCTTCTCTGGCCGAACAATCCTGGGCGGCGGAGCCGTTCCGCTCTCCACCACGGATCGCACAGCGCTTCGCGAGAGATTGAGCGCGCGGGCGATACGGCGACTACCGAACCCCTTCTTCGCGAGCTCGAGGATGGCGATTCGTTGATGCTCATCCAGCATCAATGGCCTCCAAAGTGGCGCTCTCGACGCCTTCGACGCTTGACTGCGAGGTGCGGTGCATCAGAAGCGAGAGCGCTGACCGAAACAGCGACTCGCACTCCCACTTCGCTTGCTGTGTGGCATGCTGAAGGTCCAACGCCTCAGGCGGAACCAGCCCAGACAGCGCACCCTCTTTGAGTCTTGTTCGAGCCCGTCGGCTTGTTCCGATGAGGATACCGAAGTCATCAACAAGCTTTCTGAAGAGCCTCTTCTCGGAAGCCGAATCGACGAGGGGAGCTGCCTGCTCTCGCAATCGAAGAACCACGAAGGGCTGAGTCACCACGAGCTCGCGCGTCTTCGCGTTGCCCGAAACCCAGGCTGCATAGAGTGCACCGACCTCCCGCGTGCTCGGTCGGCCATCCGCGAGGCTCTTGACGAGGCGCAAGCAATCCGAACGTTTGGCGCGCGCCATCGGCACGAGGTATTTCATCGCCGCATGCGCTCCGAGCGACCCACTTTGCACCCGGTCTTGAACCTCCCGAGGCAACGCTCGAACCAGAGCCAAACGGCGGCTCACCCAGCTCTGGCTCTTGTCGAAGCACCGCGACAGTTCGGCGAGGGAGAGACCAAAGCGCTCGTTGAGGTCCTCCAGGAGCCAGCCTTGCTCAAGAGCACCGTCCGATTCGCTCGTCCGCATTAGCCGCTCGAGCAACACAGCCTCAAGCTCGCCCAGCTCCCATAGGGTTGCGCGCACCAAGTCATGCCGCAACGACTTCAGCGCTCGAACGCGTTTGTAGCCATCAACGAGTACATGCCTGGCGTCGTCGCCACGCACCACCACGACAGGCAGAAGCTGCCCCTTCTCCGCGAGTGAGCCGACCAGTTGCCGTTCCTTGCGCGCGTTCCTCCGCCGTAGCTTCTCGTAGCGAAGCTCAAGCTGACCGATCTCCAACTCCATCGCACACCCGCTCTTGCGTCAGTGCCACTCACGTACGGGGCCATAACCACCGCACCGCTCGCAGCAGGCCGTAGACGGGAGAACTTGTGCCTCGAAACGCGGCAGGCTCCGACACCCTGATCTATGACGAATCAACTTCTCCCCTCGAGATTCGCCGAGATCTTGGACGCGCCCGCGGTACGCGGCTGACGCCGCGGCTCTTCGAACCCGGCCCTTGCGCTTCGCGAGATACCGAGCCTGCGCTTCGCGGCACTGCCGGCGACGAGATCGCGAGCGGCATTCACCTGAGCAGTATCGCTGACCGTGGAAGCATCCACGACACAGCAAGAACCTACGCCCACAATCCAAACACTTGATTGCCCAGATCCTGATCGACACGGCCTTGGGCGGGGCAAAGGGGAAGCTGGACTACGAGGCCCCCTCTATGCGACGACGATACGTCGCCCACGGCCTTGTGGAGACACAGGGGCTCGGAGCTTCTACCTCCGACCCCCAACTTCTGCCCCGCTCATTTCGACTATCAGACGGCGGCGACCTCAGCCAGCATCTCGTCGCACACCCTCCACAGCGTCGGGTGGACTGCTTCTCGAGAGCACGGGTGGGCCGTTTTTGGGGAGCGCTCCAGGCTCCGGGCATGGTCGAAGCCGATTGATCGCCCTATCGGCCCCTCGGGCTGAGCGTCCGCCGGGTGGCCCGGGAGATGGGCCTGTCCCGTAACACGCTCCGGCGCTACCTGGAGCTGCCGGGGCCGGTCAGGGTCGAGCAGGAACCGCGGGCCCGGCCGACTTGGGAGAAGGTGGGCGCAAGGCTTGAGGAGCTCCTGGCCGAGTCGCCGCAATGAACCGGCGGCAAGCAGCGGCTGACCGCGACAAGGCTGCACGAGCTGCCAAAGAAAGAGGGCTTCACGGTCGGGATCACGACGGTGAAGGAGGCCGTGGCCGAGTGGAAGCGGCGTCGGCGCGAAGTGACCAGACCAGCTTCCTCGGATGGCCACGCGCGGGCCTTTGCGCATTTGGGCTTCGTACCGCAGCGGATCGCCTACGACAATCTCAAGGCGGCCGTGACTCGGTTGCTCGTAGGCTCCGAGCGCTATCTGCGCCAACAGACGCGTTCGCAGCCTGTTCATCCTCGGCTTCCACGGCCGCAATGGCCCGCGCCGTCTTGAGGTCAGCAGGCAAGTTCACGAGCGCCTCAAAATCGTCCAATCCCGCGTTCCACTTGAACAGCGTCCCTCGAGACGCCCGAAACGCCACCCACATCACGCCCACGACGATCCAGCAACCGAAGAGGAACGCGAGAACCCAATCCTGCCACTCGCCCATCCCCGAAGCCTAGCGCGCTCATCCGGCCGACGTCGCCGTAGCCAGCATCGGAGCGTCCGACGAGACCTGGACCCGCGTTCAGCAGGCGCTGCGTTGCGATGGACGGGGTCTCGCCTGCGGAGGGGATGCCGCCTCGGTATGCAGAACTTGCGTATCTATTGTTCCTTGAAGAGACATCTCGTTTGCACACACAAAGACCTCGAAGCGCGGGGGCGCAGACACGAGGCTCGTGCGAAGCGAACGGCGCGTTCGTAGATCCGGGTGTGGCACATCGGCAGGCAGTTCGACACGGAAGACGTGACGCGACCACAACCTCCCGCCGGGTTTCGCGAGAAGGCTCGAAAGTCCAATGCGGCCTCCAACGCTGCATCTTTGGTGGCAAGGCCAACAGGACTGAGGCCTCCAAACGGCTGCGGAAACAATTGCGTGCGTCGCGTAGCATACCGCGTCCAGGTCCAAAACCCAGCCTTCGAAGACCGTTGGTTTGCCGTTATCGCAACGATTCGGTACTTCACACATTCCGATGCCCCACTGCCCGATGAGCTTCTCGGAAACCGTCAGCCTGATGCTCTGGCTCGTCTTGGCGCTATTGCGACAACGGGATCCGGACCAACAATCAACAGCCACGCTGCCTGGTGCCTGGATGCTGAAGCGCGGGTCTGAACAAGCCCCACGAATCACCGAATGCGCGGGTGCTGGCGTCTTTTCGGGTATCCTCAAGAGGTCTGGTGCGTACCGCTTAAGCGCTCGATGCCAGGCCTTGACGTCTCGGACCGGGGAGTGCCGACAGCCCTTGATACGGGAAACCTGGGGCTCACTGACTCGAAAGACAGCAAAATCCTCCGATCCCTGCCGCCGCATGATCAACGAGGCCGAGACAATGTATCCGTCCGCCAAGCAGCCCTTAGACTCTTCAGGCGGTGTGAAGTATTGCCGAAGCGACACGTCGGGCAGTACGCATCCATGAGATGGGCGGCGGTTTCATGCATACCTCGGGCACCGGAGCTCGGACAAATCGCCCTCCCGTTGCACGAAATGGCCGTCCTGTTCCCGCAAATTCAAGACACGTCCTCGCAGACAAATCCGCTCCCGGAACGTGTCAACGACTATGAGACACCGTCGCGCACAAGTTACTGCAGCACCTCCTCTGGCGATTCGGCGACGTGATTACATTCAATAGTTCCTGTTTGCGGCTTGTTGTTCCAGAGCTCACGGAAGAGAGGCTGGACCACCAGTGTCCCCTTCGTGAAGCGCTCAGAATGAAGGCGATAGGCCTCCTGCAAGATGTCTTGCCGAGCATCCCGCACCTGGTGGGCTCGTCCGAAATGGACATAGGCTGGCGTCAACATCTTCAGACCCGAGCGTCTTTGGTCGTTGTTGTACCATTCAAAGTGGTTCGAGACGAGGCGATGCAGGATTCCCGCCTCCGGTTTTCATGGTTTGTATTTTCTCGAGGAACCGGAGTTCGAGCCCTTTCGGCGGGAGAGCCGTCGCCTCAAAGACCTCAAGCGGGGTGAACCTGGCTTGGGCGTGCTTCGACTCCTGGATTGGGATGAAGACGAAGTCGAAGTCGAAGTCGAAGTCGAAGTCCGAAGTCGAAGTCGAAGAGGATGATGTGCCGCTTTGTCTATTTGAGTTCGGAGATCTCTCGGTGTGGGCCTGCATCGAGGAGGCCGGCTCGGCGGTCCGTGTTCTCCGAGCGCGCCGCATGGTCGAGGATTCGAGGGTGACGGCGGCGTCGCCCACGATCGAGGGGCAGGCGTGTGGCACGGCTTCGTCGTCTCGTTGTGTTGTTCGCGCCCTGCTGATTGAGGACGGAGCCGCGAAGCGCGAGTGCCCGCGAGACGGCGATGCCGGATTTCGGGGAGCAGTGGTTCGAGAAGCGCGCACGGCGTTCTCGAACGAGAGACGAAAGGCGATGATCTCTGCGACTTTTTCGTCGCGTCCGGTCGCACCCGTGCCTTGCAAGGTCGGAGGATGGCCGGACTGGCTTCAGTCCAATGAAACGCCGGTCTGCGCACTCTGCGAGTCGACGAAGATCAGGCCGCTTCTCGTTCAGGTCGGTTCGAATCGTCGGTGGGCTTTCGATGGTGACGGCTGCATCTACGTCTTCGAGTGTCGAGTGCATCCTGCATCGAAGGCTGTGGTTGCACAGAGCCTTTAACGACCCAAGATGATATTGGGGACCAGCTCGATGTTTGTGCCGCGATCCGCCCACAGAACGAGAACAGAGTGGGTCTATCTCAGCGTCCTGTTGTGCGTGCTTTGGGCTTGGTTCAGGCCTCTTGCGCTTCAGCGTTCCTTCTCGCTCGCAGGGGACGCATACGGCGTCTATTTCCCGACCGTTCAATCGCTACTGGATGGAGAGGGTGTCGCGGGTTTTGCTCCCCTATTGAGCGGGTCGCTCCGGATGCCCGTCTACCCCCTAGCTCTGACCGCATTCGGGTGGGTCGTGGATGACCTCGTCGAGGCCAGCCATTTGTTGGGGCTCTTGAGCGTCTTCGTGACTTTGACTTCTCTGTACGTCCTCGCGCGACGGGCGGGTGCGGGTGCGCTGCGTGGACTTGCGGCGGTCTTCGCGGTTGCGACAGCTCCGCAGATCGTCCAAGCCTCTCTCGAGTCGCTTCCCGATGGCTTGGCTTTGACTTGGTTGATGCTCGCGCTTGTTTTTGCCTACGGTCGGCCTCCTTCGAGCGGCTTCTTCCTCTCCGGCGTGTTCTCCGGTCTTGCGTTCGCGACGCGTTTGAATCTTCTCGCCGTTGTCCCGTTGTTGGGCTTTGTGGCTGCAAGACGGGTTGACGTGAATGCCGAGTCGCGCCGACGCTCGCTCTATCGATATGCTCTCGGTCTCCTTCTCGGTGTCGCTCCGTTTCTCTTCGTGGTGGTGGCCTTGCGTACGCTTCACCTGAGTTACCCATTCTTTAGTTTGGCGATCAGCCACACCCTAACGGATTCAGCGGGGGCGAAGCCGTCGGTGTTTGGGGCCCTCTCCGCGCTCCTCTCCGCGCTCCTCTCCGCGATCATCGACACTCCAAAGCGCCTCGGAGGAACGCTGTCGCCGCTCCTCGCGATCGCGTGCACTTTGGTGCTCTTGGTGCCGGTCTTGCGCTTCTTCTTGCGAGGCCTTCGACGGGAGCGTTCCGCTCCGTCGGGCGAGCGTTCAAGCTGCGTTGCGCGTGTCCGGAGGCTCTGGATGGAGCGGAACAGTCGAAACATGGAGCGCCAGCCCCTCTTTCAGCGCCTCGATGTCTTGGCGTGGGTGATCGTGCTTCTTCTGTGTGGACCTCTGCTCGCGATGCACTACGAGCCTCGCTACTACCTGTTCGCTATCCCGATGGCGGTCCTGTTCCTTGTTTGTCAGCCTAAGGAGTCCTTGGGGCTTGCGAAAGCAGACGTCATCGTTCTTGGGCTCTGCATGTCTGGTGTTTGGGGAATGATCCAGAGCGAGCACGCGGTGAAGCGGGACGCCTCTTCAGGCGCGGAATGGGCGGCCTTGTGCGCGCAGCTCGTCCAGCTTGGAGATCCTGTTCACGCTCCGGTGATCTCGCTCGTCGACGAGAGTGAGCGATGGTCAGCGCTTCGCTTTTGTCCTCGTCCGCTCGCTTCGAAGCGCGTTCCCGGCGTTCGACTTGTTCATTCGACGGCGAAGGCGTGGGGGATCGACGCCTTCTTGCTCCCTGGACCGCCCGGCGGACCTCGATATCGAATCGTTTCGGGACGACCGTTGCCGAAACCTGAAACAGAGATCCATCCCGCAGAGAATCCCATCGAAGCGCTCGTGGCGCGCCCCATGGATCCTCTGCCAACGCTCGTTGTCGAACTCCCGGCGCGGCCTCGTGACGCTTGCAAGGAGACCGAGGTCGATGTGCCGCGAGGACGTCACGCACTGGAGCTGGACCTGGCTCTGAAGGATCCCTTCGTGGCACGCATCGTGGTGACGACGGACAAAGACTCCCGTGATCTGTGGAGTGCTCGTGCGGCACGCCTGAGCACGGGCGCTCTCGAGAGCGCGGGTGGGGCATGGCGTGTTCGTCTTTGCGCGGTGGATGAGAACGCTGCTCGAGGGCGGCTGTCGGTGACGATCGGCCCCGCAGTTCGGCTGTAGTTCGACCTCACGCTCCCGGGCTCATCGCTCGGTCATGGCCACGTCAAGAGATCGATGGCCAGGCGCTGTCCGGCTCTCTTCGCATCGAGTCCGAGGGAATTCGGCCACTCGGTGAGTTTTGGCGCGTTCGGGGAACGTGTCTTACGTGGCATTGGTACAGGGTGGCCCGGACTCGTGCTTTTTCAGCTTCAATCGGTCCGGACTGAGAAGGCTGTGACTCGCCGCACGCTGGTCTGCGTCGACATTCTCAGCCCCTCCGTGTCCTGGACGGCGAGTTTGTTGTCCTGGACGCCCTTGGCTCACGTCCCCCGAGACGCGCATCAAGCTTCTCAAGAATGGGTTCTACCAGTCAACTTGGCTATGCGAACTCGGCTATGCGAACTTGATTTGATGGCCCCGCACTCCGATCGCCAAACTGATCTTCGAACATCGCCCTACGCCAGAATTGACCTGGCTTGGCTGCTGTTTCTCATGAGCCTCGGGAGCGGACTGAGCGCCGTCCTGGCGACGAGCGTCTTCGACCTCAGCGTCTTCCTGTCCGGGATCCTGTGCGTCGGCCTGATCGCCATCGGACGCCGAGAAGGGTACTTGATCGGCCTCTACAACAGCCTCGCCTACGCGATTCTGGCCTACCGCAACGGCCTGTATGGCGAGGTGTACCTCAATCTCTTCTTCTTTGTCCCGACCGGCATCATCGGCTATCTCCTGTGGCGGCGCCACACGACCGCGAGCCAGACGGTGGCGATGCGCCCGTTGAGCGGGCTCCAACGAGCACTCATCGCGGCTGTTTGCATGGTCTGCACGGTGGCGTTGGGACAGGTCTTGCAACGAAACCCGAGCCAGAATACGCCCTTTATCGATGCAGGCACCAATGTGCTTTCGGTCGTCGCCACCTTGCTGATGATGGGACGATACAAGGAGCAGTGGCTGCTCTACATCCTGCTGAATGTCATCTCGATCGGCATGTGGGGCCTACGCGTCAGCGCCGGGGGCGAGTCCAGTGACTTGATGGTCCTGATGTGGTCGCTCTTTCTGCTCAACGCGCTCTTCGGATATTGGCGGTGGCATCAAGGAACGAAACGGGCAGCGGCGTTTCAAAAAAACCCCGAGAACACCGCGGAGCGCGCATGCGACGCGGTTTAACGCTGGGCAAGTTCGCGCCGTTCCATCGCGGACACCAACGGCTGGTGGAAACCGCTCTGGCCGAGGTCGATGAGTTGGTCGTCATGGTCTATGCCACCGACGTGACCGACGTGCCGCTCCAGGTTCGCGCCGGCTGGATACAGAATCTGTTCCCCACGGTGCGGATCATCGAAGCCTGGGACGGCCCAGAGAGCTACGGCGACACCGCGGAAATCCGCCGCGAACAGGAGACTTATATACTCAAGAAGCTTGATGGGTTGCGCATCACGCATTTCTATTCGAGCGAATTCTATGGCGATCATGTCAGCCGGGCGCTGGGCGCTGTGGACCGCCGGGTTGACGAGGCACGTCGGGCCGTGCCTATCAGCGGGACCGCGTTGCGCGCCGATCCCTTCGCGGGCCGGCCGTATATGGCGCCACGGGTCTATGCCGACCTGATCACCAAGGTGTGTTTCATGGGGGCTCCGTCGACCGGCAAGACAACCCTCGCGCGAACCCTGGCGGAGCGGCATCAGACGGCGTGGATGCCCGAATACGGCGCAGAGTATTGGTTGGAGCACCAAGTGAACCGGCGGATCACGCTGGCGCAGTTCGAGGCGATCGCCCCCGAACACAATCACCGGGAAGATGCGCTCGTGCTGGATAGCCGTACCTACCTCTTCTGCGATACGAACCCGATCACCACCTACGTCTTCGCCAAGGACTACCATGGCGACGCCGGTCCGGTATTAACGCGGCTGGCGCGAGAAGCCGAAAAACGGTACGACCTCTTCTTTCTCTGCGATACCGATATCCCATACGCGAACACCTGGGATCGCAGCGGTGACCCGAAGCGGAAGTGGTTCCAGAAGCAGATCGTCGGTGATCTGGCGGAGAGACGGGTGCCTTTCTTCAACGTCCGAGGCCCCTTGCATGAACGGGTCGCTTACGTGGAGGACATACTGCGCCAGCATAAAAAGTTCGGTAACTTGCTGGATATCTGCCACTGCGACTGCGTGGGGTGAGGTCCCCGAGACCGTAGTCGTGGTCCGATCCAGTCCTGTCAGGTCACCAAACATGCTCGAGACATATCCGCCACTCGTCGGTCGGGGGCCGGTGCGTGGCGAGGTAATCGACGCGTTCGCGAGCATTGCGCGACGAAAATGCGGGAGCATAGGAAGACGCGCGACGCCTCGCAACCAACACCCATCGCGCCATCGCGCCATCGCGCCATCGCGATATCGCTGGGGGTCGTGCGCCGTCTCCTCGCGTCGAGTGTTGAAGCGGCATGAGCACGCCTAGAGCGACCCGGCGCGAGGCTTCGCGATCGTGGGGCTTCTCGTGATCGCGGCCTTCGCGAGCGTTAGAGCTGCATGAGCGCGTGCGCTGCGCGCAAGCGGTTTCGGAATACAAACCACGAAAACCGGAGTCGGGAATCCTGCATCGCCTCGTCTCGACCCACTTTGACGAGTTTGTCGAAAGCTTTGAGGACCCCGATTGCCCTGAGTCCGGGTTGCCGACATTCGTCCGTAAAGAATTCGAAGGATTCCTCGACTGCGGGATCTTGGAACGCGGTTTCGTCCTTCTCTTCTGCGACCGATGCCAGCGTGAGCATGCTCTGGCCTTTTCGTGCAAGGGGCGGGCGATTTGTCCGAGCTGCGGTGCACGACGGATGCAGGAGACGGCGGCCCATCTCGTCGATGGCGTGCTGCCCGATGTCGCGCTGCGGCAATACGTGCTGAGCCCGCCGTTCGAACTGCGCGGTCTTCTCGCGTGCAAACGACAGGTCTTGGCGAAGATGGTGAGCTTCTTCGTTCGGGCGATCTTTGAGCAACTGACCGGCTGGGCTCGATGCCAGGATCTCCCAGAACCGAAATGCGGCGCCGTCACCTTCATTCAGCGATTCACGAAGACCCTGAACATCTCACCCCATCTTCACGTGCTCGTTCTCGACGGAGTCTTCGCGAACGAAGAAGAGGGTCCCCGTTTCGTCGAATGCCCAGCCCCAACGAATCGAGACCTTCTTTCGTTGGCCCAAAGGGTCTTCAAGAAGATGGAGAAATTTCTCGCGAAGAGCGGATATCTCCGAAGCGAGTCGGACGCTCTTGAGGAAGCATCGCTGACACCCGTGGAGCGCTGGTATGTGCGGGGCCTCGCGGAGCCATCGATGCTCTCGCCAAGTCGCATCGTGGACGTCAAGTCCACGGCAAGCAAGGCTCTGCCTATATGCGGCCCGTCCGCCTTTCGCCGAAGGTCAACTTCGCATGACCGATGATGGCCGAGTTCGGCTGACGCTTCGTCGTCCAGCGAAGAACGGCCAGGGTGCGATCGTTCTATCACCGGTTCAGTTTCTGAGGCGCCTCGCGTGGCTCGTTCCTCCCCCGGCGCAGCATCAGGTTCGCTATGCGGGAGTTCTGGCCTCGGCCTCGAAAGTGCGGCGCGCGATTGTCCCAAGGCCCGCACCGGTTCTTCAGCTCGCCTTCCCGATCGAGAACATGAGGCCTCGGGTTCAGAAACATCGCATGTCGTGGGCCAAACTGTTGGCCCGCGTCTATTCGATTGATGGAGAGCGCTGCTTGAGCTGTGGCGGCCCACTTAGGCCGATCGGTGCGGTGACTGAATCGAGTCACGTCGCGCAGACTCTCGGTCGGATGCGACGGCAGCGATGCGCTCGAGATCCCCTCAGCTCGCCCTCGATCTCTGATCGACTCTACAAACCAACCCAAGGTCCCACGCTCCGGGCCTCGGCGCTTCTTGTCCGCGCGGTCGCACTGCTCGTCCGCTGGGGGAGAGGTACGTCTGAACGCTGCGCGCAGGCTACGGAACTCAACGGCAGTCCCGTCTTGTGGCGTTCCAAACCGGCCAGACTGCGCGCAACATGTGACTCGTCGCACACCTGCGTCGGTTCTCCGACTGCTCCGGGCATGGTATCGACGACGCATAGTGAGTCGAAGCCGATTGATTGCCCTATCGGCCCACCGAAATTTTTATCTACACCCGTGATCAGGATAATCTGTTCGCGCTGATTACCTCCGCGCTCGATCAATTGGGACTGACTATTTTCGATGCCCGGATTATCACCGGCCATAGCGGTTACACGCTGGACAGTTTCACGGTGCTGGAGGATACCGGTCTGCCGATTCAGGATCGCAGCCGCATTAAGGAAATCGTGAATACGCTGCTGCATTATCTCCAGCGCTCCGACTCGCCGCCGCCCATACCTGCCCGGCATATTTCACGGATTCAGAAGGCGTTTCAAATGCCCACGGAAGTCGCGTTCAGCGAAAATACCGCCACGGGCCGCACGGTGGTAGACCTGGTTTCCTGGGATCGTCCCGGATTGCTGTGCCGGGTCGGACAGGCATTCATGTCGTGTGGGGTGCAGCTACACAACGCTAAAATTGCGACGATTGGCGCCCGGGTCGAGGACGTGTTCTTCGTCACCGACCGTGAGAATCGTCCGTTGAACGATCCAGTGAAGTACGCCGCATTGCGGGAAGCGCTGATCGCGCAACTGGATTCTGCGAAAGAAGATTGAAGCGCCGTGATTTATAAAAATTTAATATTTATAATAACTTAAACTATCCTTGGTGAGTCATTGGATGCTGTGAAAAGGCAGGAAAAGCACATGAATGAGAAAGAACAATTGGAAAGGGAAAACAAAGCCTTGAAAGAGCAGGTAGAATTACTTGCTGGATATCTGCCACTGCGACTGCGTGGGGTGAGGTCCCCGAGACCGTAGTCGTGGTCCGATCCAGTCCTGTCAGGTCACCAAACATGCTCGAGACATATCCGCCACTCGTCGGTCGGGGGCCGGTGCGTGGCGAGGTAATCGACGCGTTCGCGAGCATTGCGCGACGAAAATGCGGGAGCATAGGAAGACGCGCGACGCCTCGCAACCAACACCCATCGCGCCATCGCGCCATCGCGCCATCGCGATATCGCTGGGGGTCGTGCGCCGTCTCCTCGCGTCGAGTGTTGAAGCGGCATGAGCACGCCTAGAGCGACCCGGCGCGAGGCTTCGCGATCGTGGGGCTTCTCGTGATCGCGGCCTTCGCGAGCGTTAGAGCTGCATGAGCGCGTGCGCTGCGCGCAAGCGGTTTCGGAATACAGTAACTGACCGGTCCGCAGCGTCCGGGCCTTCCGATGGCGGCGATGTTCGAGATCGCGTACCGCGCGCGCATGCAGAAGCGAAATATCGAACCCCGCCGGACCGCCATGGAGTGGCGCAGCATCGTCGACCGCTGGCAGCGCAGTGGCCAGAGCGTGGAAGTCTTCGCCAAGAAGCACCGCCTCTCAAAGAAGTCGCTGACGTGGTGGCGATGGCGACTTCGAGCTGGCGCCACCTCGTCCACACGGTCGGGCGTGGATGAGCTCGCCTTCGTTCCGCTCACCACGTCGCTGTCTCCGTCGGAGGTCGCGCAGGCGGAGACTCGTTGGGTCCTCGAGACGGCAGCCGGCCTGCGGGTCGAGATGTCGGGTGGGACGGCGCTCGTGGTCGAGGGTCTCAGTGTCGCGCTCGAGCGCGTGCGCGGGAGGGAGTGAGGGATGCAATTCCCGACTCAGATCTACGTTGCCACACAACCGGTCAACCTCCATCTCTCGTTCGATCGGCTCGCAGGTCTCGTGCGAGATGCGCTCGGCGGAGATCCACGCGCGGGCCACGCCTTCCTTTTCCACAACAAGCGCACGACGCATGTGAAGCTCCTCTGGCACGATGGAAGGTCGTATCGCATCCTCTACTGCCGCCTTGATCGCGGCCGCTTCCGGATCCCGATGTCGATCCCCGCTGGCGCCGTGCACGTCGAGGTTTCGTCGCGAGAGCTCGAGCTCATCCTCGAGGGCATCGACGACAAGCTGCTTCGTTTGGCGCGAAGAACTGTTCGCTGATGCAGGAAGATATTCAAGCAACACGAGATCGACGGTGCCGATGACATAGGCGTTCATGAGCGGCGTTCTGTGTGTCCGCTGCGTGCGCGCAGATGAAGAGAGACAGCGTCTCCACACCACCATTCTTCAACTGCGCGCCGAGACCGCGTCCCTCACCGCGCAGCTCAAGGAGATGGCGAAGGTCAACGAGCTTCAGGCCGCTGACCTCGCTCGACTGAAGAAGGTGATCGACGGCCAGCGTCAGCCCAACCAACCCGAGCGCATCAACGAAGACTCGCTCCAGCTCGCCTTCGAGAGCGTCGTGAAAGGGCTCGAGAGTAGGCCGCTCGCAGAAGCTGCGGAGCTCGCGAAGGCTGCGGCGGACGCCCAACCGGCCGCCACGCCACCACCGAAGGGACCGCGCAAGGGGAACCGTCGTGAGCTCTGGAAGGCAGGGCTCCCTGTCATCGAAGAACGCATTGTGCCGGACGAGGTTCAGGCCTGCGGGGGTGCCGGCTGGCGTGAGCTCGAGCCCGAGGTCACAGAGCGCGTTGCATTTCGTCGATCGCGATTCGAGGTGATTCGTACGACTCGGACGAGGTGGGTGCGCGTGAGCGAGGACGAGGGCGCAACCAAAGGTCAGATCGTGGCAGCGCCGGTGCCGGACTGGGCGCTCCCCTCGATGATGGCTGACGCCAGCCTCATCGCCGAAGTGGTGATGAACAAGTACGGATTTGCTCTCCCGCTCCATCGCCAGGAGAGGATGTCCGGGCTCCGCGGATTCTCTCTCGCGCGTTCCACGCAATACGATTGGTGTGAGTACGGCGCGTTGAAGCTCGCGCCGATCGTGTCGGCCATGCATGCCGAGTCGATCTCCGACTCCTTCATGATCGCCACCGACGCCACGTCGGCACCCGTGCGCGTATCCGGAGGCACGATCAACTGGCACGTGTTCGTGTTCATCTCCGATGTGGGTCACATCTTCTTCCGCGCGGTGCGTCGCCACGATGGGGCGTCGATCGGCGCGCTGCTTCAGGGCTTCAGAGGACACCTGCTCTCGGACGCCTCCAGTATCTACAATGGACTGCATCTCGTCGGGATCCTCGAGCTCGCATGTTGGGCGCACGTACGTAGATACTTCTGGAAGGCGACGCTGACGGAGAGCACGTTGGCATACGAAGCGCTGTCGATTATCAGCACGCTCTTCAAGGTGGTCGCTGAGTCGAATCGCATCTCGAAGCTCAGCGAGCGTGACGCGTTCCGTGTTAAACATGCTACGCCAATCGTGGACACGTTCGACGCGTGGATGAAGCAAGCAAGAACGCGCGCTGAGCCACGCGGCCGGATCGAAACAGCGCTGAACTACGCGACCAACCTCCACGATGCGCGTCGAGCGTTCCTCGCAGATCCGCGCCTGAAGTTGCACAACAACGACTCGGAGCGCGAGCTGCGATCGTTGAAGAAAGGGCTCGACAACTGGATGCACTTTGAGACCAAGGCGGGGCTCGAGGTCTACACCGTGTACCGCTCGTTGATCGCATCCTGCGCGCTGCATCGACTCAATCCGTATGACTACCTCGAGGAGGTCCTTCGACTGGTTCGGCATTGGCCGGCCGATCGGTTCGTCGAGCTGGCTCCAAAGCACTGGCTCACAACGCGGGCCGGCCTCGACGAACGACTTCGCAGAGTCATCCATCCTCCCTGGCGGCGACCCGACCCGGGTCCCATCATCAACGCTGCATAGTTTCATTCATCGGGCATCGACGCGCGCAGCTCAGCGATGAGCCTGCGCGCTTCCTCGTGCCGCGCAGCAATAACCACATCGAGCATGGCCTGAATCACGGGATGGAGCGCGTCGTCGACGAACGCGTGTGTTGCCGTGATGGTCAGGAGGCGCTGGCGCGGCTTCCTGTGGAGCCCGGCCCCGTAGCGTTCGCAGAGCTCGGCCACGACATGTTGGAGCTCCGGCTCTGGGATCGAGATCTGCGCTTCGATCAGTGGTGCCGACCGACTGCACCGCAGCCCGAACGCCCGAAGAGTGCGGACGGCTTCTGGCGTCGTGAGACCCGCCGCTTCGCGGTTGCTGATGCGCGCTGCGACCTCGATCTCGGCTTGGAGTATCTTGGACGGGATTTCGTTCGAGCCGGCCACCGAGCGAGGTTGCCGCGGAGCGCGTCCGACGTCGATGCTCCATGCGTGCCCCGAGCGTAGACCTGGCCATCGCGTCAGAGGTCAGGAAGGTGCCGCGCCCACGAAACCGGGGTCGCTGCCACGAACCGCGCTGGATGTCATGCGCCACGAGCGAACGTGGCGGACCGGTCAGTTACGGAATACAAACCACGAAAACCGGAGGCGGGAATCCTGCATCGCCTCGTCTCGACCCACTTTGACGAGTTTGTCGAAAGCTTTGAGGACCCCGATTGCCCTGAGTCCGGGTTGCCGACATTCGTCCGTAAAGAGTTTGAACGATTCCTCGACTGCGGGATCTTGGAACGCGGGTTCGTCCTTCTTTTCTGCGACCGATGCCAGCGTGAGCATGCTGTGGCCTTTTTCGTGCAAGGGGCGGGCGATTTGTCCGAGCTGCGGTGCACGACGGATGCAGGAGACGGCGGCCCATCTCGTCGATGGCGTGCTGCCCGATGTCGCGCTGCGGCAATACGTGCTGAGCCCGCCGTTCGAACTGCGCGGTCTTCTCGCGTGCAAACGACAGGTCTTGGCGAAGATGGTGAGCTTCTTCGTTCGGGCGATCTTTGAGCAACTGACCGGCTGGGCTCGATGCCAGGATCTCCCAGAACCGAAATGCGGCGCCGTCACCTTCATTCAGCGATTCACGAAGACCCTGAACATCTCACCCCATCTTCACGTGCTCGTTCTCGACGGAGTCTTCGCGAACGAAGAAGAGGGTCCCCGATTCGTCGAATGCCCAGCCCCAACGAATCGAGACCTTCTCTCGTTGGCTCAAAGCGTTTTCAAGAAGATGGAGAAATTTCTCGCGAAGAGCGGATATCTCCGAAGCGAGTCGGACGCTCTTGAGGAAGCATCGCTGACACCATTGGAGCGCTGGTATGTGCGCGGCCTCGCGGAGCCATCGATGCTCTCGCCAAGTCGCATCGTGGACGTCAAGTCCACGGCAAGCAAGCTCTGCCTATATGCGGCCCGTCCGCCTTTCGCCGAAGGTCAACTTCGCATGACCGATGATGGCCGAGTTCGGCTGACGCTTCGTCGTCCAGCGAAGAACGGCCAGGGTGCGATCGTTCTATCACCGGTTCAGTTTCTGAGGCGCCTCGCGTGGCTCGTTCCTCCCCCGGCGCAGCATCAGGTTCGCTATGCGGGAGTTCTGGCCTCGGCCTCGAAAGTGCGGCGCGCGATTGTCCCAAGGCCCGCACCGGTTCTTCAGCTCGCCTTCCCGATCGAGAACATGAGGCCTCGGGTTCAGAAACATCGCATGTCGTGGGCCAAACTGTTGGCCCGCGTCTATTCGATTGATGGAGAGCGCTGCTTGAGCTGTGGCGGCCCCACTTAGGCCGATCGGTGCGGTGACTGAATCGAGTCACGTCGCGCAGACTCTCGGTCGGATGCGACGGCAGCGATGCGCTCGAGATCCCCTCAGCTCGCCCTCGATCTCTGATCGACTCTACAAACCAACCCAAGGTCCCACGCTCCGGGCCTCGGCGCTTCTTGTCCGCGCGGTCGCACTGCTCGTCCGCTGGGGAGAGGTACGTCTGAACGCTGCGCGCAGGCTACGGAACTCAACGGCAGTCCCGTCTTGTGGCGTTCCAAACCGGCCAGACTGCGCGCAACATGTGACTCGTCGCACACCTGCGTCGGTTCTCCGACTGCTCCGGGCATGGTATCGACGACGCATAGTGAGTCGAAGCCGATTGATTGCCCTATCGGCCGCAAACCGTGACCAAGTCGAACAGCCTCGAGATTGGGGCGGGGTCTCCCAACTGGCCACATTTGGCGAAGAGCTTGTCCCGTACCAGGCCACATGTCGAAGCCGATTGATGTCCTATCGGCCTGAAATAAACGCGGTTGTGGGGGCCCAATGAGGTGCACGATCCGAGTCTCGAAGCGCTGCGAACCGTCGCACCGGGTCCTTCTCGACCGGCTGCAGGACCTCGGTCGCCGGCGACGGAGCCTCCGATTCCCGAGAGCCTCTCGCTACTCCTCGTGCGGGGGCGTGGTTGAATCCGCGGCAGCCTCGAGAACGCACTGCTGCTCCACACAGGCAACCGAACCTTCGGTGCTCAAACCGGCTCGCCATGCTTGGTTTGCCGTGGAAAAACAGTCCCAGTCATACCTGCATGAGCCGAGCACAACGCACGTCCCGGGCTCCTCTTCGAAGTCGGAAAGACCACCGCAGTACAGGCCCTCGCCGCAAAACGCGTAGATGCCGAAGCCACACGCGTCGCCCTCAGCGAGCGTGGTTGAATCCGCAGCAGCCTCGAGAACGCACTGCTGCTCCACACAGGCAACCGAGCCTTCGGTGCTCAATCCGGCTCGCCATGCTTGGTTTGCCGTGGAAAAACAGTCCCAGTCATACCTGCATGAGCCGAGCACAACGCACGTCCCGGGCTCCTCTTCGAAGTCGGAAAGACCACCGCAGTACAGGCCCTCGCCACAAAACGCGTAGATGCCGAAGCCACACGCGTCGCCCTCAGCGAGCGTGGTTGAATCCGCAGCAGCCTCGAGAACGCACTGCTGCTCCACACAGGCAACCGAACCTTCGGTGCTCAAACCGGCTCGCCATGCTTGGTTTGCCGTGGAAAAACAGTCCCAGTCATACCTGCATGAGCCGAGCACAACGCACGTCCCGGGCTCCTCTTCGAAGTCGGAAAGACCACCGCAGTATAGGCCCTCGCCACAAAACGCGTAGATGCCGAAGCCACACGCGTCGCCCTCAGCGAGCGTGGTTGAATCCGCAGCAGCCTCGAGAACGCACTGCTGCTCCACACAGGCAACCGAGCCTTCGGTGCTCAATCCGGCTCGCCATGCTTGGTTTGCCGGATGAGCACAGTCGTCTGACGAGAAGCATCCACCCAAAACTATGCATGTTCCTGATTCTTCGGTGTCGTCAGTCAAGCCCGCGCAAAAAGCTCCCGGCTCGCAGGTGTCGGCGGACGGAGCTCCGCACACGCCACCGACACTGACACGGACCAACGAGGCGAAAGTGTCCTCCACGTCTTGGGGAGCTTGTCCGCAGGCGGCGACCCCGGCCAGTCCAAGAAGCAAGCAGCCTTGAGCGGCGACGGACGTCGAACTTCTTTTCATGGGTTGCACCAACCATCTTCCGAATCCTCGGGTCAACAAACTATGTCTCCGTGGGGCCAGTGATCGTATGCCGAAGTCGCGGGAGGCGTGCGCGTTCGCACACGTCTTCGCTGAAGGCCTACGTGTGACGACGATGAGGCCACGGCGATGCGATGCAGCTCTACCTCTACCTGACGGCTGGAATCAACGTTGCTCAATTCGAACGGGAGAGCTTTGGCTTGTTCGGTCCAGCGGCAGAGCTGGGCATTGGGTGGAGCGTAGGAAACTTCTTCTTTCTCAACCTTGGCGCAACTGGCGAATACAGCCACCGCTTCAAGGGCGAAGACGGTGCCTCTTTCGGGCTGCAAGCAGGCGTGGTCGTTCCAGTGATACTTCTCTTTCGCGATCTCGGGTTGGGCCGCATCCATTGATGGACATTATTGTGCAACCGTTGGGAAGAGTGTGCTCATGGACAGCATCGATTCAACCTGGTTTTCGAAGCATTTGCGGGGACGAGAAGAGCTTGCCGACCTGACTGTCGTCGAGATCACCCTCGACCGTGTACGGTCCTTGTTGGCCGGCATGCACACGCAGCCGATGATGTCGGCGCTGTCCCTTCGCACCGAAGCCGTCTGGCAGCGGGCGATCGATGAAGCGCGCGGGGCGTACCGGTGCCGAGCACTTCCGCAACCCGGACGATGACCTACGCGGCGGCATCGAGCTCGTTGGGGACGAAACCACGCTTGCGAGTCGCAGCCAACGTGGGCATGAGCTTGTCCGTCAGCGCAGCGAGGAAGTCCGAAATTCGACGAAGACACGAACAAACGAGCGCCATTGCCGAGGCCTTCCGTGACGGCATGAAACGAGCTCATGGCGCGTTGTGTGCGCGCAAGCGGTTTCGGAATACAAACCACGAAAACCGGAGTCGGGAATCCTGCATCGCCTCGTCTCGACCCACTTTGACGAGTTTGTCGAAAGTTTTGAGGACCCAGATTCCCCCGAGTCCGGGTTGCCGACATTTGTCCGCAAAGAGTTTGAACGATTCCTCGACTGCGGGATCTTGGAACGCGGGTTCGTCCTTCTTTTCTGCGACCGATGCCAGCGTGAGCATGCTGTGGCCTTTTCGTGCAAGGGGCGGGCGATTTGTCCGAGCTGCGGTGCACGACGGATGCAGGAGACGGCGGCCCATCTCGTCGATGACGTGCTGCCCGATGTCGCGCTGCGGCAATACGTGCTGAGCCCGCCGTTCGAACTGCGCGGTCTTCTCGCGTGCAAACGAGAAGTCTTGGCGAAGATGGTGAACTTTTTCGTTCGGGCGATCTTTGAGCAACTGACCGACTGGGCTCGATGTCAGGGTCTCACAGGACCGAAATGCGGCGCAGTCACCTTCATTCAGCGATTCACGAAGACCCTGAACATCTCACCCCATCTTCATGTGCTCGTTCTCGACGGAGTCTTTGCGAACGAAGAAGAGGGTCCCCGTTTCGTCGAATGCCCAGCCCCAACGAATCGAGACCTTCTTTCGTTGGCCCAAAGGGTCTTCAAGAAGATGGAGAAATTTCTCGCGAAGAGCGGATATCTCCGAAGCGAGTCGGACGCTCTTGAGGAAGCATCGCTGACACCCGTGGAGCGCTGGTATGTGCGGGGCCTCGCGGAGCCATCGATGCTGTCGCCAAGTCGCATCGTGGACGTCAAGTCCACGGCGATCGAGTGTGGTGGATTCAGTGTTCATGCTCAGGTTCGTGTTGCCCAAGGCGATCGACGAGGACGAGAAAGGCTCTGCCTATATGCGGCCCGTCCGCCTTTCGCCGAAGGTCAACTTCGCATGACCGATGATGGCCGAGTTCGGCTGACGCTTCGTCGTCCAGCGAAGAACGGCCAGGGTGCGATCGTTCTATCACCGGTTCAGTTTCTGAGGCGCCTCGCGTGGCTCGTTCCTCCCCCGGCGCAGCATCAGGTTCGCTATGCGGGAGTTCTGGCCTCGGCCTCGAAAGTGCGGCGCGCGATTGTCCCAAGGCCCGCACCGGTTCTTCAGCTCGCCTTCCCGATCGAGAACATGAGGCCTCGGGTTCAGAAACATCGCATGTCGTGGGCCAAACTGTTGGCCCGCGTCTATTCGATTGATGGAGAGCGCTGCTTGAGCTGTGGCGGCCCACTTAGGCCGATCGGTGCGGTGACTGAATCGAGTCACGTCGCGCAGACTCTCGGTCGGATGCGACGGCAGCGATGCGCTCGAGATCCCCTCAGCTCGCCCTCGATCTCTGATCGACTCCACAAACCAACCCAAGGTCCCAAGCTTCGGGGCTCGGTGCTTCTTGTCCGGGCGGTCGCACGGTTCGTCTGCTGAGGGAGAGGTACGTCTGAACGCTGCGCGCAGGCTACGGAACTCAACGGCAGTCCCGTCTTGTGGCGTTCCAAACCGGCCAGACTGCGCGCAACATGTGACTCGTCGCACACCTGCGTCGGTTCTCCGACTGCTCCGGGCATGGTATCGACGACGCATGGTGAGTCGAAGCCGATTGATTGCCCTATCGGCCAGCACGACGATGCAGGCAGGGATGCCGGTGCCGTAGAAGAGATTGGCGGGCAGGCCGATGATGCCCTTGAGATAGCCGGAGCGCACGAGCTGCTGGCGGATCGTGCCCTCGGCATTGCCGCGGAAGAGAACGCCATGGGGCAGGATGCAGGCTGCTTTGCCCGCGCCCTTCATCGAGCGGATGATGTGAAGCAGGTAGGCGTAGTCGCCCTGCTTGGCCGGCGGCTCTCCCCACGCGAAGCGCTGGAAAGGATCCGCGGACGGAGTGATACCGGTGGTCCAGGTCTTGTCGGAGAACGGCGGATTGGCGACGACGTAGTCGTAGGTGCGGAGCTGCTCGCGGTCCTTGAACTTGGGCGCGGCCAGGGTGTTGCCCGAGAGGATATTGGCCGTGGGGAAGTCGTGCAGGATCATGTTCATGCGGGCCAGGCCCGCGGTGGTCACGTCCTTCTCCTGCCCTTCGAGCGTGATGTGCTTGCCGGCCTGGGCGGCCACCTTCAGGAGCAGCGAGCCAGAGCCGCAGGTCGGGTCGTACGCCGTCGTGGACGCCTTCGTATTCTTCGGCGAGATGCCGATCACCCTGGCGATGATGCGGCTAACCTCGGCGGGGGTGTAGAACTGCCCCTTGCTCTTGCCACTCTCGGTGGCGAAGTGCCGCATCAGGTACTCGTACGCATCGCCGAGGATGTCGTCGTGGTCGGCGCGGTTCTGCGAGAAGTCGAGTTCCGGCTTCTGGAAGATGCCGATCAGGTTGGTCAGGCGATCGACCATCGCCTGGCCTTCGCCGAGCTTGTTCGGGTCGTTGAAGTCGGGGAAATCGCTGCGGGCGAGCCGCGAGTTGGCGTCGATGAGCGGTTGGATGATCTGGGTGTTGATCTTGTCGCCGATGTCGCTCTTGCCCTTGAGGGCGATCATGTCCTTGAAGCTCGCGCGCTTCGGGATCGTGACCGGCGGGGCGAAGTCGCTGCTGCTCCCGTACTTGTCGGTGATGTACTTGATGAACAGCATGAACAGGACGTAGTCCTTGTACTGACTGGCATCCATGCCGCCGCGCAGCTCGTCGCACGAGGCCCAGATCGAGGAGTAGAGGTCGGACTTCTTGATGGCCATCAGCGGTTCTCCTTGCCCTGGTCAGGCTCTTCCTGACCGGCCCCGCCGGCGTGGACCCACTCGTCGATTTCCGAGAGCTTGAACTTCCAGAGCCTGCCGACGCGGTGAGCGGGAAGGCTCTTGGTCTCGATCCAGCGGTAGACGGAGTCCTTCGCCACGCCGAGGTGCTTGGCGACGTCTTCAACCGAGGCCCAAGGCTCCGTCGTCATCTACTCCGCTCCGGTCGGGTGCAGGTCAGTGCGCACGCGAGCAGGGTACACGGACCGATGTCAGCAGACAAGAGCCGATCAGAGTCGATGAGACCGGATGCGAGGTTCGCGACGCTACAGGTGCCGGAAGGATCCCATCCACGCCCCCCGCTGGTCCACCCAGCTGCCGGCGTGCGCCACTACTCGCAGCGCTCGTTCGCTCAGGGGCTCTACTCCGTCGACCGCCTCGAGGGAGAGGATCTCCTCCTGGATGGTCGGCGCCAGCAAGGTCAGGTCGAGCAGGTGCGTGATGCGCGCCCGCGTGAAGCCGAGCCTCCTGGCCACCTCGGCGCGGTCGCGCACGATGCCCCGGTCGATGGCGTCCTGGATCTTGTGCGCGAGCGCGAGCATGACGGCGACACGCGCGGGGCGGTGGACGGGCCCCGGCGGCGGCTCTTGGACGAAGCTCTTCCCGTGCCCGCGCTGCACGCGGTGAAACTGGCCGGTGACCACCCGCGGGCTGGCTGCGGCGGTGCTGCTCGTCGGGTTCGTCACGGCGACACCTCCTGCTGCGCCGGCTGCGACGCGGCTTCAGCTTCGGCGGGAACGTCTGCACCAAGGTCGGCCAGGAACACGGTCACCTGGTTGGCGGGCTCGTTCACCTCGACGCGCTGGATGACGGCCCGCAGCAGCCGGCCACGGTTCTCTGGAGTGAGCACGTCCCAGATCCCGCCGAAGTCGGTGAGGCAGCGCGCGACCCATGCGACCTCGACCTCGAGCGCGTCGAGGTTGGCGAGCTCGCGTTCGGCGGCGGCGAGCTGGCCTTCGCAGCGCGCGAGCTGCTCGCCAACCTCCTGGAGCCGCTCATCGACGAGCTGGCGTGCCGTGCCGGTCAGGCTCGTCATCGTGTCGACGATGCGCCGGGCCTCGGCGGCCAGCGAGGCGATCTGCAGCGGCAGCTTCTGCCGCTCGGTAACCAGGCCCTTGCGTCGTTCAGCCACGCGCACCTTCACCCCGTCGGCGACCTCGGTGGCGAGAGTGCCGTCAGCGGTCGCCTCGCGGAGGCGCTCGACGACGTACGCCTCGATGGCGTCCGCCGGCAGCGGCGACGACGGGCAGGCCTCCTTGCCCTCTTTGTCCCGCTTCATGCATCGGTAGTAACGATGCTCGGTTCGACCCCGGCGCGTCGACGCCGGCGTGAAGCCGGACTTGCAGCACGCGCACCGGAGCACGCTGCGCAGGATGTAGTCGGGGTTGCGTCCGTGCGTCACCGTCGTCTTCGTCGCAGCCTCGAGCTGCGCCTGGGCGCGCGCGAACGTCTCGTGCTCGATCAGCGGCGTGTGCTCGGCCTTGTGCAGCTCGCCGCCGCTGGCCATGAAGCCGGCGTAGATGGGGTTCTTGAGGACGCGCAGGACGTCGCCCTTCGTCCACGACCGCCCCTCTCGAAGGTTTCCGTTCGCGGCGCGATGTCGCTTCGTCGAGCGCTGTCGTTCCTTCAAGAGACGCGCGACGCCCAGGGCCGAGCGGTGCTCGAGGTAGAGCGCGAAGATCTCCCGGACGAGCACCGCCTCGAGCTCGTCCACGACCAAGCGCTTCTCCACGACCGTGTAGCCGAGGGGCACCGGGCCGCCCGTCCACTTGCCCTTCCGGCGCGCGCCCGCGATCTTGTCGCGCGTGCGCTCGGCGATCATCTCGCGTTCAAATTCGGCGAACGACATTAACATGTTGAGCGTGAGCCGCCCCATCGCGTCGGCCGTCGAGAAGTTCTGCGTGACGGACACGAACGAGGCGCCCGCCGCGTTGAAGCGCTCCATCATCTTGGCCCTGTCCCAACGAAGCTGCGACCAGAGGCAAAGTAAACGGTCTTACCCTGCATAGGCCGCCGGCGCTGAGGGCCACGTTGGTGCGGGCGTGGCCTCCGAGCCGTCGATCATCAGGCGCGTGCTCATGTCCAACCGAAAGCTGCCGTACGGCGTGACGTGGCTGTAGATCAGCGGCGTCAGGCCGCGCATGTCCTCCGGCTCCATCCGCTGCATCCACGCTGGAGCGGCGAGCACCTGCTGGATCATCAGCGTGTTGATGTAGACCAGGCAGATCTGGAGCAGGTGCAGGCACAGCATGCTGCACTCCTGGTCGTCCTGATCGTTCGAGGCGAAGTCGCCACCCTTGCCGTAGAAGATGAAGCCGTTGGCGCTGTTCCAGTTCTCGACGACGTTCAGCCCCTCTTCGATCTCGCGGCGAAGGGCCTCCAGGCGCAGGTACCGGCACAGGAAGACCGTGCGATGTGCCCTCCCGAGCTCGGCGAGAGCCGAGTAGGTCGGGTGCTGGACGTTCGCCCGCGTGAACCTCCGAAGGATCGACTCCGCGTCGGCGGTCCCCTCGCGGAGGGCCGTCGTGTACTTGATCATCTCGTCGTACTGCTGCTCGATCATCTCCCAGTTGATCGGTCTCGTCAGGACAAGTTGCAGGTTCGGGTACGCATCTGCGCGACCGCTTTCCGCACGATAGAGTCTCTGGCGATGGATCGCCTTGATGCGCGGCAAGAGCTGGAAGCCAAGGAGCCTGCAGAATGCGAATGCGACTTCGCTCTGCCCGTGGGTGTCCACGTAGTTCTTGTCGATCTGCATCGTCGTGCAGTGACGGAGCACGCCTTGGATCATCGAGGCGGTCTCGGACGAGGAACAAGTCTTGAGCTGGCCGTAGACGCAGACCGCCTTCTTCTCGACGTGCCAGTAGATCATGATTCCTGCACCGCGATAGCGGGCGTGATACTCGGTCATCAGGTTTTGGTCGTAGGCACCGAACTTCTTCGAGTCCGAGGCGCAGGCCGTCGTGCCCTCGCCCCAGATGGTGGTCTGCCGAACGTCGAAGATCGCGTTGGCGACGCGTCGGATGACTTCGCGCATGTGGGCTGTCGTGATGAAGCGGCGGCGTACGTAGAGCAGGTCCTTGTAGGTGGCCGCATCCTGTCCAGCGCAGACGCGTTTGAGCCCAGCGTTCGTTCCCAAGCCGAAGAGAGAGAGCAGGAGGCGCGGCTGGAGCACGTCGCGGTTCATGTTCTCCCGCGCTGTCGCGCTCCTGAATACGTCCGTGAAGCCGACGCGCATGTCTGTCTCCTTCAGGATATCGAGCAAGGTCGTTATGGACCAGCGCCGCATAATCTCACCCTTGAGCGCGTCGAGGTTCTTGGGCTCCGCCTGCGCGGGTAGGGGCGAGAGCTTGATCCATCCGCCCTTCTTGCCCAGGATTTCGACATACCTGTTGGTCGGGATGTCATGTTCCAGCGCGCCAAGCTCTTCGGCCATCTCCCGTCGGAGCTGATCCGTGAACGTCTTGGCCGCGCGTGGCACCTTCAGCTTGGCGTAGTAGTCTTCGCGCTTCTGGTCGAAGTCCTGCGGCAGATCCTCGTCGGGGTTTCGGTATCGATCCGCGCCGACGACCCATATCTCCTTGCAGCGCAGCTTCTCGCGCAACGCCCCGAGAACGCACATCTCATAGTCGATCCGACGGATGCGACTCCGGCTCTCGACATCAGTCTCGCAGACCGTATCGCGCAAGGCTTTGCGCACTACGCCCTCGACCGGCACGTCTTCTTCAGACGAATAGAACTGGTCCTTGCTGTCAAGGTACTTGCGAAGAAGCCCCAGGGCCTTGATGACCGGCTGATGTATCTCGTTGTTGGAGCGGAACTCCAAGGCGCGAAGGACGAGCGGGACCATCCTTCGATAGTGCGATCGGTACGAGTTGCGCTTGATGATCTGCACCTTGACTCGGAATGCGCGGCCGGAAGCTTTCGCTTCGCGTACAAGATCGCGGAGCGTCTGCTCGCTAACGACCGGGAAGACCACGTCCTTCACCGCACCCTCTGGCTTGGCGAGCGATGCCTCCGCCACCCTGAACAACAAACCCTCCTTGCCATTCACGCGCTTTAGGTCAGCGATCAGCTCGCGCGTGACCTTCCGCTCGGCCTTTGTCCCGATCTTGTGAATCGACTCGAGCAGAAGCTCCACGAGCGTGTCGGTCACCTCACGGCTGCGCAGATGGCAGAAAGCGGCCATCTGCGTCATGCGGATCACCTCGGGATGACGGCGCAGCTCGAAGCTTTCCTGCACGGCTACGCACTGCCGATGCGCGCGTAGAACGCTGCCAGAAACGCCTCGGAAGAGAGCCTCCGGGATGTGCAGCGCCCGGAGACTCTCCAGCTTCTTGACCTCGGCCTGGATGCTCTCGAGCGTGGCGGAGCCTGGACCCGAACGAAGGAATGGCACTTCCAGGATGAGAGCATCCAGCAGCGCCCGCGTCTCCGCAGTCAATTGAGCAGCCGTCGCAACCGCGAAGCGCTCGTCTTGAGTCCGCATCACCGAGCGGACCAGTCGCTCAAGCCGCTCAGGCGTCGGTGGCTCGAGTCGGAGCGCCCTGCACCGCTCATAGGCCGCAGCGGTGACCCGTGCGAGTTGGCCGTCCCCTGGGGCGTACTCCACGTGCTCGAGCAGCCACGCGCCGAGTTCCTCGCCGTCTGCGACCGTCGCTTCCCTGAAGCCGAGCGCGGCCCGGATCTCGGCGCGGTGGTATGCCACCGCGCGCCGGCGCAGGTCATAGCGATACCACGCGGCCGGCGGAACGCCGACCTGCCTGGCGAGATCCTCGACGGCATGCCGCGGGACTTCCTGCGCGTCGCATGGAAAACGACCGACCGCCTGAAAGAATTTGAGCAGGACCGCAAATCCCAAGCGGGTCGCGCCCGACTTGTTTCTCAGCGCGTTGATCTCGTCTGATGTCAGCTTCCAGGTCTCGTGCAGGTCGAAGTCGGCGAACGGTGCGGTCATCGCGTGGCGGATGCTCAGGCTGCCGAAGCTCGCCCGCATACGTCGTTCGTCGGATGCCGTGAAGCGGATGTTCGAGGAGAAGGCCTCTGGTTGGGTCGGGGCCGACTTGGGGTAAGACCGTTTACTTTGCCTCTGGTCGCAGCTTCGTTGGGACAGGGCCGAATTGAAGAGCCGTCCAGCGCCTGGGCCGCGTCGCCGCCCAGCGCCTTGTTGATCGCTTCAACCATCCGCTCGGCGGTGGTGAAATCGGCTTGGCGCAAATTCAGCACGATGGGGCCTTTGCCGCCGAAGCTGTCAGGAACTTGACGCTCGACTGTCGCGCCGTTGGGAATGCGCCCGGCGCTGGGGATATTGACGATCACCTTGGATTCGCCCGATTCCGCGCCTAGCCCGCCGACCACCAGGTTGCCTTGCGCCATCGCATAGACCGCGCCATCAGCGCCCTTGAGCGGGGTCATCAACAGGCTGCCGCCGCGCAGGCTTTTGGCGTTGCCGATGGAAGAGACCGTGAACGCTCTTGAGGAAGCATCGCTGACACCCGTGGAGCGCTGGTATGTGCGGGGCCTCGCGGAGCCATCGATGCTGTCGCCAAGTCGCATCGTGGACGTCAAGTCCACGGCGATCGAGTGTGGTGGATTCAGTGTTCATGCTCAGGTTCGTGTTGCCCAAGGCGATCGACGAGGACGAGAAAGGCTCTGCCTATATGCGGCCCGTCCGCCTTTCGCCGAAGGTCAACTTCGCATGACCGATGATGGCCGAGTTCGGCTGACGCTTCGTCGTCCAGCGAAGAACGGCCAGGGTGCGATCGTTCTATCACCGGTTCAGTTTCTGAGGCGCCTCGCGTGGCTCGTTCCTCCCCCGGCGCAGCATCAGGTTCGCTATGCGGGAGTTCTGGCCTCGGCCTCGAAAGTGCGGCGCGCGATTGTCCCAAGGCCCGCACCGGTTCTTCAGCTCGCCTTCCCGATCGAGAACATGAGGCCTCGGGTTCAGAAACATCGCATGTCGTGGGCCAAACTGTTGGCCCGCGTCTATTCGATTGATGGAGAGCGCTGCTTGAGCTGTGGCGGCCCACTTAGGCCGATCGGTGCGGTGACTGAATCGAGTCACGTCGCGCAGACTCTCGGTCGGATGCGACGGCAGCGATGCGCTCGAGATCCCCTCAGCTCGCCCTCGATCTCTGATCGACTCTACAAACCAACCCAAGGTCCCACGCTCCGGGCCTCGGCGCTTCTTGTCCGCGCGGTCGCACTGCTCGTCCGCTGGGGAGAGGTACGTCTGAACGCTGCGCGCAGGCTACGGAACTCAACGGCAGTCCCGTCTTGTGGCGTTCCAAACCGGCCAGACTGCGCGCAACATGTGACTCGTCGCACACCTGCGTCGGTTCTCCGACTGCTCCGGGCATGGTATCGACGACGCATAGTGAGTCGAAGCCGATTGATTGCCCTATCGGCCACTGGAAATGCCTTCGATTTCAGCTCACGATGCGTCTGTGAGACGCAATCGCCGACTGCTTTGGTCGACTGCGCCGGTGCTGGCCCTGGTTGCCCTCTGCGGCTCGCAGGCCGCTCACGGAGGCGCTAGCGGCCGCAGCCTGGAGGGACTGAGCCTCCGGGCGTCGGAGACAGAGGGGCTGGCATGGCTCAACGAGAGGTTCGATTCCGGCGAGGTGAAGCAGGGTTGGACGTCACTTCCGAACTTCCCCTGGAAGCGAAGCTACTCAGAGAAGTGCCAGGTCAAGAACTTCAATGGCGAGACCCCAAACTTGGTCGACCGGAAGCTCGACCGGGCCGAGGTCTCGTTCTGGAAAGGCCGGGTGATACGAGTAGCCATCAGATACAAGGACCTCGGCGGGAAAGACTACCGGAAGCGAATCGGCGGTCAGGCGGCCCTCGACAAGTTCCTTCGAACGGCCCGGAGAAAGTACGGCCGGAAGGTCTCCGACAGGGAAACCTGGCGGCACCTGCGGCTTTCGAGGTACGAACTGGTCTATCGCAGACGCTCCGGCATCACTGCGCTCACGGTGGAGAGCTACGACGACACCACCTACTACCTCTCGGGCGTCGCAATGATTGACGGCAGGCTCGGACGGGAGGTTGAGAAGTGCGACCAAGCTGAGCTGGCCCGAAAGACCCGCGAAGAGACGGACGCCGTTGATTCGGTTCTCCCTTGAGCTGCGACCTCATGAGCCCCCAACGAATCGAGACCTTCTCTCGTTGGCCCAAAGGGTCTTCAAGAAGATGGAGAAACTTCTCGCGAAGAGCGGATATCTCCGAAGCGAGTCGGACGCTCTTGAGGAAGCATCGCTGACACCCGTGGAGCGCTGGTATGTTCGCGGCCTCGCGGAGCCATCGATGCTGTCGCCAAGTCGCATCGTGGACGTCAAGTCCACGGCGATCGAGTGTGGTGGATTCAGTGTTCATGCTCAGGTTCGTGTTGCCCAAGGCGATCGACGAGGACGAGAAAGGCTCTGCCTATATGCGGCCCGTCCGCCCTTCGCCGAAGGTCAACTTCGCATGACCGATGATGGCCGAGTTCGGCTGACGCTTCGTCGTCCAGCGAAGAACGGCCAGGGTGCGATCGTTCTATCACCGGTTCAGTTTCTGAGACGCCTCGCGTGGCTCGTTCCTCCCCGGCGCAGCATCAGGTTCGCTACGCGGGAGTTCTGGCCTCGGCCTCGAAAGTGCGGCGCGCGATTGTTCCAAGGCCCGCACCGGTTCTTCAGCTCGCCTTCCCGATCGAGAACATGAGGCCTCGGGTTCAGAAGCGTCGCATGTCGTGGGCCAAACTGTTGGCCCGCGTCTATTCGATTGATGGAGAGCGCTGCTTGAGCTGTGGCGGCCCACTTAGGCCGATCGGTGCGGTGACTGAATCGAGTCACGTCGCGCAGACTAGTAGGCCAAGTCCCATATAGAATTGGTCTGCAAAATCCCACCTTGGGCTCCACAACATCATCGGCCACGCAAGGATCAATCCCAGAACGAAGTAAATAAAGAACCGAATCTTAATCTGCACGTCTATTGCAGTGGTAATGCGACTCAACATGAGCACAAAAAAATAGATTGCGGTTGAGGATTCCTCGACTGCGGGATCTTGGAACGCGGTTTCGTCCTTCTTTTCTGCGACCGATGCCAGCGTGAGCATGCTCTGGCTTTTTCGTGCAAGTTCGCCATGTCCGGACGGACACCCCGTGGCGTGTTCTTTAGGTTGAACATTGCCAGTTGGACGATCGGCGCGCGGATCGCACCCAGGGTCACGATCGCCTTGTTGGTATTCTGGAAGCTGATCCCGAGGCCATCAATCTCAAAGGCCGCGACCACCGCCTGACGTTCGCCCAACTTCAGCCGATTCGGGTCCAGCCACACCCAATCGATGGCCCAGTTCTTGCCCTCGGCTTCGATCCTGAACTCGGAACGCGGGAGCAGTTCGGCCTCGTAAGCCGCACGCCGAATCAGCTCGTGCAACTCGTGCATGGTCATGAAGCCATCGCCTCGCCGTCGCGCATGGTCCTCCCAGCAGATGCGGTGCCGCAAGTGATCCGCCGCAGAGCACCCCCCGAACGTTGTCGGGTCCTCTTCTCTGGCCCTGCCCGGAGGCACTTCTCGATCCGTGACGATTGGCGTCGTCATCTCAGAGCGAAGACCTCCTGGTTAGCGCCACCGAAACCTACGAATGATCGACGATCGCATACGCTGAGGCTCGGCGGTCGGGAGTC
Organism: Deltaproteobacteria bacterium; assembly: GCA_016713425.1. GTDB lineage: Bacteria > Myxococcota > Kuafuiibacteriia > Kuafuiibacteriales > Kuafuiibacteriaceae > JADJPE01. Next base: position 3,053,423 of record JADJPE010000005.1, read on the forward strand.
AGACGCCTCGCTTGGAAAGAAAGTAGCACATCGAAATGCAAAACTGCCGTCCGAGTCGAGCGGCTTCTTGTTCGGTGATTCCGACGGTGCGATGCGCCCCTGGGCTCACGAACTTGTAGACGCCTGCGAGGCCGCCTTCTTCCTCCAACGTTATGAGTCCGGAGGTCCTCAGGTACTGGATGATCGAGCCCCATTTCGTGGGATCGTATGTTCCTGGAAACTTGGCCGCGCGCGCTGCCGCGATTGCGCGCGCCAGCTCTTCCATTGCGACTCTCGCGTGCGTGAGGCTGCCGTTGTAGTCAGGCGGTGTCTTGGTGAAGTCTTCGGCTGAGCTGTCGAGCGCCCGAATGATGTCTGGAGTCTTGGGTAGACCAAGTGTCTTGAGGGCCACAGTGAGATCGTCTTCGGAGAGCGGAACCGTGTTGATGGTCGGGTCGACGGGCTTTACGACGTTCTCCTCGATTCGGTATCCGTCGAGCATGAGACATCGGGAGAGATCATCGAACCTTTCGTCGAACTTGTACCTCGGCGATACACGAGTCCGGACCGAAGCATTCGTGCGGACAAGTTCCTCGGTCAAGCGCAGGACCTGTTCCGGTTGAGCGCCAGCCAAAGCGCTGACGTGCTGCAGAATGCGCTCGCCGGGTTTCGTGGAACGGTGAGCACTCAATCCGTGCTTGCTCAGTAGAACCAGGGCATCGGCCCCGTCTAGCACAGCCAGAAGCTGGGCCAACGAAGCGCGGCCACGCGCAGAGAGCGTCACGATTTGACCTCACTTGGACCGAGCGTCCGATCTTCCAGTACGGGTTGATCGAAGAAGCTGCGCAACCGAACATTCGTTGCGTCAAGAATGCGGCTCGCGCGATCTGCCGTGATGCCGTGGTACTCGTTCCGTTCATCTCGAGAGACCTGTGACTCGTGAACGGACAACCGTTCGGCGAGTTCGCGTTGCGTGAGCCCGCGAGCGATTCGCAGCGCTACGAGCATCCGTCCCAATCCGTGCAGGTTCATCATCTCACCGAGATCGCCACGTTTGAGCTTCTCGTAGCCTTGCACCTCCTCGGCGAGCTGGAGGTGGAATGAGCGAAACGGGTCGAGGGCACGCTTGATCTCGTCGGCGGAGAGGCCGGTGGCCTTGAGACGGGCGCGGTGCTCGTCGATGCGCTTCTCCTCCTCGCGGAGGCGTGCGACCGCCTCCTGGTACTCGCCTTCGTTGCGGATCATTGTTCGCCTCCAATCTTGACGATGCCTCGTCGCTGTCCATCGCGACGCGACATCCGAAATGCCGACGGAAACTCGAGCTCGTTGCCAAACTTGTCGCTGATGCCGCTCGGCTGCCCGTAGTGCGGGTACAGCTCCACTCGGTACTGGTGCCACATCGGGAGCTGCTTCTTGGGGTAGCCTTGATAGGGACGACGTGAATCAGGATCCCAGGTCCAGATCTTGTGCGGGTCGAGCAGGTTCAGCTCACGCTCAAGCGCTCCGCTCGCGAGAAATGGCAGCTCGCAGACGAAGTAGCCATCGATGTCGTTTGGGTGGTCCTTGTCTTCGACGAAGGAACCGTCGATGAAGATGTCGCTGATGCCGACCTGTCGAAGCTGCCCGATCAGCACGGCGAGGTTCTCAACGAGCCGCGCTCTCCAATCACGATCCCAGGACGTGCGCCCAACCGGACCGAGAACGAGCATCGACTCCTGGATCTCCCCCAGCTTCAACACGTAGTCGCCGGGCGGAAGCAGACCCTCGGCGGTGAAGCCAGGCAAGGACACTAGAGACATTTAGGTCATGCTAGACATTTTTGTCAAGTACGACGCAACGGTCTAGATCGCCTCAGGAATTGGCTTCGAGCCATCTCCGGACCAGCTCGTTTTCCTCCGCGCACGCCTGCTCGATCTGTTGGATGCTGTCCCGAGCATGCCCGGCGAGGTCCGCGTCAGAAAGACCAGCTGCGGCTCTGGCTGCATCGATTTCGGTGGCGGCGGCCACCTTCGCCGCGTTGAACATGTCTTTCAAGGCACGCCGAATCCCAGGCTCTTCGCAACGTCGTAGACTCTCGCCGAGCCGACGCTGCGTTCTCGCCCATACCCTAGCTTGGTGGCGATCTCTTCAAGCAGCGCGGCGCGAGCATCGTCGTAGCCCTGGTAGATCGGCGACGCCGGGCTCGAGTGGCGACTTCTCGGCGACGCGACGGTCCGCTGAGCCCCGAAGAAAGCGACAAAAAAGCGACGCGCTCGATCTCGCAGGCGGAGCCGACGCATTCAACATCTCCCGGTCGGCCCGAGGTCCGACGTTATGTCAAAACCATCAGACTAAACCCATGAAATGACGTCATAAATAGACATCCGATAATGGATCTTATGTCAAGTCAGACATCGAGGCCCTCGTCTCTTTCTATATCAGCGCGGGTCGCGAGGCCGCAGTCGGCGCGCTCGACCGCGCCTTTGCCTCTTCGCCGTCGCGTCAACAACGCGGCCGTGCCGACAGCGTCGCCCGCCCGTTCTGGGGTCGCACTCAACCCAAGTCGAGCACCGAAAAGCTCAGGCGCGGTGCATGTGCGAGATACGTCCACCGACTGCTCAGGCGTATCGTCCTACCACAGGCTCGGTGCCGCGCCAGCGCTGCATATAATCCGACTCAGCACGACGACAATAATTCCGGGCATGACCAAAGAGATGCGCATCCGAGACGCGATCCATGGCGATATCAGACTGCCAGTTGAGCTGCAGTCCGTGGTCAAATCGAAGTACTTCCAAAGGCTAAGGCGGATAAAGCAGAACGGCCTTCTCTACTTGGTCTTTCCAGGCATGCAGCACACTCGGTTCGAGCATTCCGTTGGTGCGGCGCATCTAGCAGGGCGAAGGTATCAGTCGCTGGTATCGGTCATGAGCAATGGACACCTGAAGTTCTTCGAGGAAGTCGAGAAGATGCGCGGCGAAGACAACCTCGTTCTGGAACTCCAGGAGACTCACCGACTGATGAAGTCTCTAAGTGCAACACGAGAGCTCGATAGGGCCTGGGGTCTGCGCGTGATGCTTGCTGGCCTTTGCCACGACATTGGTCACGGTCCCTTCTCGCATGTCTTTGAGGAACTAGGCCTTCTCAAGAGAAGTGACTTTCTCGGTGGAGCCCGTATCAACGACGAACTCGTGCGAGGGTTCTGGGACAAATCAAACAAAGGCCTTACGCACGAGGATATAACGCTGGTGTACCTGGATCAGATTTTTCATGATCCAAGCGTAAAGTTGTCCCCAATCAAGAGCCCGATCGACTTGGCCCTGGTGTGCGCTCTGATCCACAAGGACTTCAGAGAGTACTATCTTAGTCGCAAGCCGCTGCCACTCGATGATGAAGCCAAGATTTTGATGTTGCTTGCACCGATTGTTAGTGGGCTTTTCGACGTAGACCGGTGCGATTACCTTCTGCGCGATTCTCAAATGGCTGGGGTTACGTACGGAAAAATCGATTTGCCCCGCCTAACAGACGAGGTTCATACATGTCTCGCAACGAGCTACGGAAAGGCCAGCGTAGTAGCGTTAACTCGGCCACGCAACGTACATCTACTTGACCACTTCCTTGTCTCCCTCTTCGAGATGTACACGCAGTTGTACATGCACCACGCCAACCTGCGGCTTCAACATGAGCTGCACATGGCAATCCAGTCCGAGCCTTCACTTGCGGACGGAGTGGACTTCGGCTGGCATGTAGAGGCTGGCGACGATTCCATGGTGCAGGGACTGCACAGTGCATTGAGAAGCGTCGTCCGCGACAGCTTCTCTCGCAGGAACAGGGACGACGCCAAGGTGACCCGCCAAATTCTGAAGGCGCCGTCTTCGCTTCGGGCTAGAATGCAGAATGAGGGTTGGACGTTCCTTCCAGTCAAGCCAAGGGGCATGGTGAAGGATTGTCAGCCAGTCTTTCTAGTCGAGCACTTGGGCACAGACAGCCTAGATGCCTGCAATGGCCTATGCGTCGATGATCGGGTGAGGGTGGTCAGCTGGAAGGTTGCGTCGCTGGTCGCCGCGAAGCTCGAAGGCGTCGAACACGACTCCGAGCTCTGGTGGCGGAACACCAAGTTCACCAAGGCGCTCGACGAGGCGAAGCAAGAGATCGCGAATGAGGTCTCTAACCAAGTCGAGGCTCAAGCTGGGGTTCCGGAGGCTGGGTGAGGATCCGGCGTTTTCAACGATGGCTTGTAGCTGGCGACAATAGAGTCTCGCCTGGAAGCGCTGGTTGTAGTTCGCGAAGAGACCAACGCGATGGTCAAGGGAGCAGGCAAGCTCGAGACAGCTCAAGAAGCGTCCGTATGACGGTCGGGGCCAGATGAGCTCGCTCATTTCGAGGTAGCGATCCATCTGTCGAGCGGCGTCGATCAGCTCAATCGTTTCTTTTCTCAACGTCGGCATCCATTATCGGGATCGGTGGTAGGAAGGTTGTTCCCCTATGCGTATGTGACCGACAATAGGACGATCGACGAGCCTACGGGTTTTCAGGCGCCAACGAGGACTTCGCCGTAGAGGTGAGCGTCCGGTCTGGCGCCGGGAAAAGCTGAGATCCTAGGTGGGGAGACGGACGATGATCCCGGTCCATGACTTCGAAAAAGAAGAAAGCGACGACTCATGACCGTTGGTCGGAGACAAATGCACGCTCGGTGCTGGTGGCGCTGCAGCGAAGTGGTCAGTCGGTGGCCGCATTCGCGCGGTCGCGAGGTGTGACTGCGCAGCGTATCTACTGGTGGCGACAACGGCTCGGGCCGACGGGAGGCCGGGCGGCGGTCCCGACCTTTCTCGGCGCCTGACCGGACGCTCACTGGAGCGTCGTGCTGCTCCACGTGGTCGGCGTGGCCTGCCCACGTGGTGGGGCGGTGCAGCTGCGCGTCGAGCGTTCCTCGCAGATCCGCGCCTGAAGTTGCACAACAACGACTCGGAGCGCGAGCTGCGATCGTTGAAGAAAGGGCTCGACAACTGGATGCACTTTGAGACCAAGGCGGGGCTCGAGGTCTACACCGTGTACCGCTCGTTGATCGCATCCTGCGCGCTGCATCGACTCAATCCGTATGACTACCTCGAGGAGGTCCTTCGACTGGTTCGGCATTGGCCGGCCGATCGGTTCGTCGAGCTGGCTCCAAAGCACTGGCTCACAACGCGGGCCGGCCTCGACGAACGACTTCGCAGAGTCATCCATCCTCCCTGGCGGCGACCCGACCCGGGTCCCATCATCAACGCTGCATAGTTTCATTCATCGGGCATCGACGCGCGCAGCTCAGCGATGAGCCTGCGCGCTTCCTCGTGCCGCGCAGCAATAACCACATCGAGCATGGCCTGAATCACGGGATGGAGCGCGTCGTCGACGAACGCGTGTGTTGCCGTGATGGTCAGGAGGCGCTGGCGCGGCTTCCTGTGGAGCCCGGCCCCGTAGCGTTCGCAGAGCTCGGCCACGACATGTTGGAGCTCCGGCTCTGGGATCGAGATCTGCGCTTCGATCAGTGGTGCCGACCGACTGCACCGCAGCCCGAACGCCCGAAGAGTGCGGACGGCTTCTGGCGTCGTGAGACCCGCCGCTTCGCGGTTGCTGATGCGCGCTGCGACCTCGATCTCGGCTTGGAGTATCTTGGACGGGATTTCGTTCGAGCCGGCCACCGAGCGAGGTTGCCGCGGAGCGCGTCCGACGTCGATGCTCCATGCGTGCCCCGAGCGTAGACCTGGCCATCGCGTCAGAGGTCAGGAAGGTGCCGCGCCCACGAAACCGGGGTCGCTGCCACGAACCGCGCTGGATGTCATGCGCCACGAGCGAACGTGGCGGACCGGTCAGTTACGGAATACAAACCACGAAAACCGGAGGCGGGAATCCTGCATCGCCTCGTCTCGACCCACTTTGACGAGTTTGTCGAAAGCTTTGAGGACCCCGATTGCCCTGAGTCCGGGTTGCCGACATTCGTCCGTAAAGAGTTTGAACGATTCCTCGACTGCGGGATCTTGGAACGCGGGTTCGTCCTTCTTTTCTGCGACCGATGCCAGCGTGAGCATGCTGTGGCCTTTTCGTGCAAGGGGCGGGCGATTTGTCCGAGCTGCGGTGCACGACGGATGCAGGAGACGGCGGCCCATCTCGTCGATGGCGTGCTGCCCGATGTCGCGCTGCGGCAATACGTGCTGAGCCCGCCGTTCGAACTGCGCGGTCTTCTCGCGTGCAAACGACAGGTCTTGGCGAAGATGGTGAGCTTCTTCGTTCGGGCGATCTTTGAGCAACTGACCGGCTGGGCTCGATGCCAGGATCTCCCAGAACCGAAATGCGGCGCCGTCACCTTCATTCAGCGATTCACGAAGACCCTGAACATCTCACCCCATCTTCACGTGCTCGTTCTCGACGGAGTCTTCGCGAACGAAGAAGAGGGTCCCCGATTCGTCGAATGCCCAGCCCCAACGAATCGAGACCTTCTCTCGTTGGCTCAAAGCGTTTTCAAGAAGATGGAGAAATTTCTCGCGAAGAGCGGATATCTCCGAAGCGAGTCGGACGCTCTTGAGGAAGCATCGCTGACACCATTGGAGCGCTGGTATGTGCGCGGCCTCGCGGAGCCATCGATGCTCTCGCCAAGTCGCATCGTGGACGTCAAGTCCACGGCAAGCAAGGCTCTGCCTATATGCGGCCCGTCCGCCTTTCGCCGAAGGTCAACTTCGCATGACCGATGATGGCCGAGTTCGGCTGACGCTTCGTCGTCCAGCGAAGAACGGCCAGGGTGCGATCGTTCTATCACCGGTTCAGTTTCTGAGGCGCCTCGCGTGGCTCGTTCCTCCCCCGGCGCAGCATCAGGTTCGCTATGCGGGAGTTCTGGCCTCGGCCTCGAAAGTGCGGCGCGCGATTGTCCCAAGGCCCGCACCGGTTCTTCAGCTCGCCTTCCCGATCGAGAACATGAGGCCTCGGGTTCAGAAACATCGCATGTCGTGGGCCAAACTGTTGGCCCGCGTCTATTCGATTGATGGAGAGCGCTGCTTGAGCTGTGGCGGCCCACTTAGGCCGATCGGTGCGGTGACTGAATCGAGTCACGTCGCGCAGACTCTCGGTCGGATGCGACGGCAGCGATGCGCTCGAGATCCCCCTCAGCTCGCCCTCGATCTCTGATCGACTCTACAAACCAACCCAAGGTCCCACGCTCCGGGCCTCGGCGCTTCTTGTCCGCGCGGTCGCACTGCTCGTCCGCTGGGGAGAGGTACGTCTGAACGCTGCGCGCAGGCTACGGAACTCAACGGCAGTCCCGTCTTGTGGCGTTCCAAACCGGCCAGACTGCGCGCAACATGTGACTCGTCGCACACCTGCGTCGGTTCTCCGACTGCTCCGGGCATGGTATCGACGACGCATAGTGAGTCGAAGCCGATTGATTGCCCTATCGGCCGCAAACCGTGACCAAGTCGAACAGCCTCGAGATTGGGGCGGGGTCTCCCAACTGGCCACATTTGGCGAAGAGCTTGTCCCGTACCAGGCCACATGTCGAAGCCGATTGATGTCCTATCGGCCTGAAATAAACGCGGTTGTGGGGGCCCAATGAGGTGCACGATCCGAGTCTCGAAGCGCTGCGAACCGTCGCACCGGGTCCTTCTCGACCGGCTGCAGGACCTCGGTCGCCGGCGACGGAGCCTCCGATTCCCGAGAGCCTCTCGCTACTCCTCGTGCGGGGGCGTGGTTGAATCCGCGGCAGCCTCGAGAACGCACTGCTGCTCCACACAGGCAACCGAACCTTCGGTGCTCAAACCGGCTCGCCATGCTTGGTTTGCCGTGGAAAAACAGTCCCAGTCATACCTGCATGAGCCGAGCACAACGCACGTCCCGAGCTCCTCTTCGAAGTCGGAAAGACCACCGCAGTACAGGCCCTCGCCGCAAAACGCGTAGATGCCGAAGCCACACGCGCCGCCCTCAGCGAGCGTGGTTGAATCCGCAGCAGCCTCGAGAACGCACTGCTGCTCCACACAGGCAACCGAGCCTTCGGTGCTCAATCCGGCTCGCCATGCTTGGTTTGCCGTGGAAAAACAGTCCCAGTCATACCTGCATGAGCCGAGCACAACGCACGTCCCGGGCTCCTCTTCGAAGTCGGAAAGACCACCGCAGTACAGGCCCTCGCCACAAAACGCGTAGATGCCGAAGCCACACGCGTCGCCCTCAGCGAGCGTGGTTGAATCCGCAGCAGCCTCGAGAACGCACTGCTGCTCCACACAGGCAACCGAACCTTCGGTGCTCAAACCGGCTCGCCATGCTTGGTTTGCCGTGGAAAAACAGTCCCAGTCATACCTGCATGAGCCGAGCACAACGCACGTCCCGGGCTCCTCTTCGAAGTCGGAAAGACCACCGCAGTATAGGCCCTCGCCACAAAACGCGTAGATGCCGAAGCCACACGCGTCGCCCTCAGCGAGCGTGGTTGAATCCGCAGCAGCCTCGAGAACGCACTGCTGCTCCACACAGGCAACCGAGCCTTCGGTGCTCAATCCGGCTCGCCATGCTTGGTTTGCCGGATGAGCACAGTCGTCTGACGAGAAGCATCCACCCAAAACTATGCATGTTCCTGATTCTTCGGTGTCGTCAGTCAAGCCCGCGCAAAAAGCTCCCGGCTCGCAGGTGTCGGCGGACGGAGCTCCGCACACGCCACCGACACTGACACGGACCAACGAGGCGAAAGTGTCCTCCACGTCTTGGGGAGCTTGTCCGCAGGCGGCGACCCCGGCCAGTCCAAGAAGCAAGCAGCCTTGAGCGGCGACGGACGTCGAACTTCTTTTCATGGGTTGCACCAACCATCTTCCGAATCCTCGGGTCAACAAACTATGTCTCCGTGGGGCCAGTGATCGTATGCCGAAGTCGCGGGAGGCGTGCGCGTTCGCACACGTCTTCGCTGAAGGCCTACGTGTGACGACGATGAGGCCACGGCGATGCGATGCAGCTCTACCTCTACCTGACGGCTGGAATCAACGTTGCTCAATTCGAACGGGAGAGCTTTGGCTTGTTCGGTCCAGCGGCAGAGCTGGGCATTGGGTGGAGCGTAGGAAACTTCTTCTTTCTCAACCTTGGCGCAACTGGCGAATACAGCCACCGCTTCAAGGGCGAAGACGGTGCCTCTTTCGGGCTGCAAGCAGGCGTGGTCGTTCCAGTGATACTTCTCTTTCGCGATCTCGGGTTGGGCCGCATCCATTGATGGACATTATTGTGCAACCGTTGGGAAGAGTGTGCTCATGGACAGCATCGATTCAACCTGGTTTTCGAAGCATTTGCGGGGACGAGAAGAGCTTGCCGACCTGACTGTCGTCGAGATCACCCTCGACCGTGTACGGTCCTTGTTGGCCGGCATGCACACGCAGCCGATGATGTCGGCGCTGTCCCTTCGCACCGAAGCCGTCTGGCAGCGGGCGATCGATGAAGCGCGCGGGGCGTACCGGTGCCGAGCACTTCCGCAACCCGGACGATGACCTACGCGGCGGCATCGAGCTCGTTGGGGACGAAACCACGCTTGCGAGTCGCAGCCAACGTGGGCATGAGCTTGTCCGTCAGCGCAGCGAGGAAGTCCGAAATTCGACGAAGACACGAACAAACGAGCGCCATTGCCGAGGCCTTCCGTGACGGCATGAAACGAGCTCATGGCGCGTTGTGTGCGCGCAAGCGGTTTCGGAATACAAACCACGAAAACCGGAGTCGGGAATCCTGCATCGCCTCGTCTCGACCCACTTTGACGAGTTTGTCGAAAGTTTTGAGGACCCAGATTCCCCGAGTCCGGGTTGCCGACATTTGTCCGCAAAGAGTTTGAACGATTCCTCGACTGCGGGATCTTGGAACGCGGGTTCGTCCTTCTTTTCTGCGACCGATGCCAGCGTGAGCATGCTGTGGCCTTTTCGTGCAAGGGGCGGGCGATTTGTCCGAGCTGCGGTGCACGACGGATGCAGGAGACGGCGGCCCATCTCGTCGATGACGTGCTGCCCGATGTCGCGCTGCGGCAATACGTGCTGAGCCCGCCGTTCGAACTGCGCGGTCTTCTCGCGTGCAAACGAGAAGTCTTGGCGAAGATGGTGAACTTTTTCGTTCGGGCGATCTTTGAGCAACTGACCGACTGGGCTCGATGTCAGGGTCTCACAGGACCGAAATGCGGCGCAGTCACCTTCATTCAGCGATTCACGAAGACCCTGAACATCTCACCCCATCTTCATGTGCTCGTTCTCGACGGAGTCTTTGCGAACGAAGAAGAGGGTCCCCGTTTCGTCGAATGCCCAGCCCCAACGAATCGAGACCTTCTTTCGTTGGCCCAAAGGGTCTTCAAGAAGATGGAGAAATTTCTCGCGAAGAGCGGATATCTCCGAAGCGAGTCGGACGCTCTTGAGGAAGCATCGCTGACACCCGTGGAGCGCTGGTATGTGCGGGGCCTCGCGGAGCCATCGATGCTGTCGCCAAGTCGCATCGTGGACGTCAAGTCCACGGCGATCGAGTGTGGTGGATTCAGTGTTCATGCTCAGGTTCGTGTTGCCCAAGGCGATCGACGAGGACGAGAAAGGCTCTGCCTATATGCGGCCCGTCCGCCTTTCGCCGAAGGTCAACTTCGCATGACCGATGATGGCCGAGTTCGGCTGACGCTTCGTCGTCCAGCGAAGAACGGCCAGGGTGCGATCGTTCTATCACCGGTTCAGTTTCTGAGGCGCCTCGCGTGGCTCGTTCCTCCCCGGCGCAGCATCAGGTTCGCTATGCGGGAGTTCTGGCCTCGGCCTCGAAAGTGCGGCGCGCGATTGTCCCAAGGCCCGCACCGGTTCTTCAGCTCGCCTTCCCGATCGAGAACATGAGGCCTCGGGTTCAGAAACATCGCATGTCGTGGGCCAAACTGTTGGCCCGCGTCTATTCGATTGATGGAGAGCGCTGCTTGAGCTGTGGCGGCCCACTTAGGCCGATCGGTGCGGTGACTGAATCGAGTCACGTCGCGCAGACTCTCGGTCGGATGCGACGGCAGCGATGCGCTCGAGATCCCCCTCAGCTCGCCCTCGATCTCTGATCGACTCCACAAACCAACCCAAGGTCCCAAGCTTCGGGGCTCGGTGCTTCTTGTCCGGGCGGTCGCACGGTTCGTCTGCTGAGGGAGAGGTACGTCTGAACGCTGCGCGCAGGCTACGGAACTCAACGGCAGTCCCGTCTTGTGGCGTTCCAAACCGGCCAGACTGCGCGCAACATGTGACTCGTCGCACACCTGCGTCGGTTCTCCGACTGCTCCGGGCATGGTATCGACGACGCATGGTGAGTCGAAGCCGATTGATTGCCCTATCGGCCGCGAGGCTTTCGATTTCGACCCCGAACTCGCGGAGGCTTTCAACAAGCTCACGCCTGGCCGCAAGAAAAGCTACGTGATCAACCTGAACTCCGCGAAGAAGCCAGAGACGCGCGTCGCTCGAATCGCTAAGTTTCGGGAAAAGATCCTCTCCGGCAAAGGTGCGATGGAACGCTGAGATCGCTGAGATCGCGGTTCACGCGCCGCGTCGGCGCGCGGACTTCCGATCACTTCCCGGTAGCCTTGGTCTGCCCCTTGGCCACTTGAGCGGTCTCGCGCTGGCGCTTCTCCTTGTCCTGCTCTTCGCGCTTCTGCTTTGTCTGACGGGTTTTCTGTTTCGGAGATTTGTCGCCCACGGTTGCCTCCTACTTGGGGAACGAACCTTGAAGTGGCGCGTCGCCGAAGTTGCACTTCGCAACATGCGCCACTTCCCGGGGGTGCGCAAGGTCCATTTCGCAGAGGAGGCCTCACCGAGAAGCGGCGCTGCGACTCGGCGAAGTCGATGGCTGCTTGTTCCCGGCTCTGGATCTTGGCTGGAAATTGCGTTGAGTCGGCGGCGGACTGGGCTACCCATTCGCTGCGAGCCGACGGAAGATCTCCTTCGCGAGGCCCGACGCATCGAATCGGTGGTCGTTTGCGAGCACGGCGACGCCGATCCCGATCTCCGAAGAGAAGATCATGAACGACGAGAAGCCGCCCGTGGTTCCGGCCTTCAGGAACACCTGAGCCCCCGCCTCCTGGCCGATGGCGATCGCGAGCCCCATTTCGGCCCCGGGCTCGGGACCAACGTCCGCCTGGGGCGAGAGAAGGAGCGCCATGGGAAGCGCGATCGTGGACGGAGGCGCGATGCCGGCTTCCATGAAACGAACAAGATCTGCGCCGGTCGAACGCAACGCCCCGGCGGCCTCGATCGTGTCGATCACATTCGGAGGCACCACAGTGCCGGCGTCGTAACCATGGGCTCGTCGGTCGGCTAGGGCTCCGGAAGCGTCGATCCGAGTGTCCTTCATGCCGATTCTGGTTGCGATCACGTCTTCGATGAGATCGTCGTAGGAGGCCTTTCTGTTGAGAAGGGACAGCACATGCCCGAGAAGACCGATGCCGACGTTCGAGTAGGCGTACTCGGTCCCAGGGACGGACGCGGTGCGACAACGAGCAAGGAACTCGTAGAGAAGCGCCGGCGTGTATCCGGCGGCAGGATTCGGGGGAGAGCCCACGAGGTTCGGCGGCATCTGCGGGAGACCCGAGGTGTGCGTCGCCAAGTGCCGAAGCGTGATCGGTGCGCACGACGCGGAGGGCACGACGGTCTCGCTCGGAAGGTACTGGGCCGCCGGGTCGTCCAGCGCGACTCGCCCGTCGACGACGTGCTGGGCAAGCAGAAGGCCTGTGATCACCTTTGTAATGGAGCCGATCTCGAAGACGGTGTCAGCCTTCGGGATGATGCTGCCTCCCTTGGTCGTCGTTCCGTAGCCTAGGACATCCCGGAGCGTCGGGCCTACGACTGCGATCGAGAGGCCGATGGCCTTTCCGGCAGCGCCCTCCGGATCTACGAGCGGGCGAACGAGCTCGTCGATCTCGGACCGCATCTCGGCATCGAGGGGTATTGCGGCGAAGTCTCCACTCTCGTCGGCCGCCGCCCCGTCTAGCCCCCCAGCATTGTCGACCCCTGCATCGTCGACCCCGGCGTCTGCGGATGGGGAGCCAGCGTCTTGGCCCGCGTCGTTTTCGACTTGGCCAGCCTCCGAAGGATCGAAGCCCGAGGCCGAACACCCCAGAGACAGCAATACGAGGACCGACGCGCTCGACAGGGCCGCGCTCAAGAGGCGTCGACGAGTTCTTTGGGGGGTCGGTCTTCGAGTCATATGCTGGAACGAACCCGCCGTGCGCCGTCGAGTTGTGCCGAGCGGCCGTCTCGGTTCGTCCTCTGCGACGCGCCCCCACCGACGGTCAGTTAGTTTGAGGGCACATAACGGACTCTTGAGCGTGTCTACTCCAGCTTCTTCTCAGACCCGTCGCTTTCTCCTCCCGACAGCGTGGCGTTCTACTGCGCGCTGCCGATCAGAAGCAGGGAGCATCAATGGGAGAGAGCCCAAGACCTACGTGTCGGCGGGAAGAGTGGTGGCGGCAGGTCGCGGTTGTTCATCAGCGTATCGTTCGCATCAAGTCGCTCGGTGGAGCGTGACCAGTGAGGCTTCGGCTGCAGGCCCCGAGACCTGCCCCTTTTCTTGGCTCCGCAAGGCGCTTTGCAGCGGGTTTCTGTGCCGATACAGCCGGCGTCAGGCGATCGGCGCTTGCCATGGGCCCATCAGCTCGGCCACCCCTGCTCAGTGATGTTGGCATTCACCTGTGCCCCGAGGCCTGCGACCCCGTACAGATCCAGATCCTCTAGGCACCCAAGTTGCCCCGCCGCCCCCATCGTCGTGGCCCTTGGGGCCGCCTTGCTGCATCTCTATGGCTGCGGTGAGCTGCGCACTCGAGCGACGCCCGATGCGGGCGCGGCGGCAGATGGCGCGGCCTCCGCGAACGTCATGCTGGAGGTAGAGCACGTCGGTGATGGTGACGGCGTGGTCCGATCCGATCCCCTCGGCCTCGAATGCACCAAGACCTCTTCGACGCCGTCGACCTGTCGGGCGCGTTTCCTCCGAGGAACAACCGTGGCTCTGGTCGCGATTCCGCATCCAAGTTCCGTGGTCGAGGGTTGGTCTGTCAGCGAGTGCCTGGACGGGACCCGATGCCTGATCGAAGCGCAGCGCGACGAGCGGATTCAGGTGAGATTCTCACGCAAGCGCCATCAGGTCTTGTTGGGTCGACAGGGAGATGGCCAAGGCCACGTCCGGAGCTTGGATGGCGCGCTCGAATGCGGCGAGCGATGTAGCGCAAGCATACCCTCGGGCACGACCCTGATGCTCGAGGCCACACCTCTTGCGGGCTCGACGTTCGCGGGCTGGAGCGGCGACTGCTCGGGGTCGGGTCCAACGTGTCGTCTCACGGTCGATGAGACCCGCGTCGTTGGCGCAGCCTTCGATTTGGGCAAGGTCTCTCTTTCGGTCTCGGTCAGTGGCGACGGTGAGGGCGTGCTTCGCACGGCGGATGGATTGATCGCCTGTCCTGGTCGGTGCTCCGCAAGCTACGACGTCGGAACTTCGGTACGGCTTGAGGCCTACGCTGACCAGAAGTCCTTCTTGGGAGAGTGGACCGGCGCCTGTACGCCCGATCGCGGCAGTTCTCTCGGGCCCAGCCCGACCTGTGAGCTGAAGCTCGAGGCCGCGACGAATGTCGGTCTCAGCTTCGTGGCGGCGCGTGTCGTGGTTGAGAAGACGGGCGATGGCGCGGGGCGTGTCGTGTCCGAACCTGAGGGGATCGATTGTGGCGACACGTGCGAGCACCGATTCAACGTCGATTCCGTGGTCGATCTGACCGCCGTCCCCGGACCCCACGCCGATTTTGCGGGATGGGGCAAGGATTGTGCTGCCGCGGGAACGGAGCCGACCAGCGAGACTTCGTGTCGTCTTGAGCTCTCGATTCCGCGGTCGCGGGATGTCTCCGCCGACTTCCGACGCAAGCAATACCGCTTGAGCGTTCAGCGGTCAGGCGATGGGGCGGGCGTGGTGAGGTCGGAGGCCGCGATTGACTGCGGAGATTTGTGCGAGGTTCAACTGCCGGCCGAGACGACGGTCGAGCTTCGCGCGACCCCTTCGGCGGGTTCGACCTTCCGAGGGTGGTCGGGGGCCTGCGCAGGAATGAACGAGACCTGTACTGTTTTGATGGATCGAGCGCGCTCGGTCACCGCGTCCTTCAATCGCAATCTTGTCGAACTGACGGTGTCTGTCCTGGGTGATGGTGAGGGGGTTGTTCAGTCGGCCGACGCTACGATTGCTTGCCCGCCGGACTGCGCTGCGAGCTACCCCGAAGGGGAGTCGGTAACGTTGTCCGTGACGCCCAATACCGCCACGAGCGTCTTCGAGGGCTGGAGTGGTGCATGCTCTGGCGCGAACGGCTGCAGCGTACGCTTGACCGAACCGAATACGTCCGTGGTTGCAACGCTCTCCCGCACTCGTATCTCCGTGAGCGTCGCCGGCCTGGGCAGCGGCGCGGTCACGATGTCGCCGGGCGGGATTCGATGCACGACGTCGTGTTCGCGAGCGTTCCCGAACAACACGCAGGTGACTCTGACCGCCGAGCCGTTGGGCCACGACATGTTCGAAGGATGGTCGGGCGCCTGCTCGGGCGCGACCGGAAGAACATGCCAGGTGACGGTGCGCGGCGTCGTTACGACCGCCGTGAGCTTCCGTAAGCCTCGCGTTCCGATCGTGCCGAACTCGAATCCGGACGCAACCCTCGTGCTTGGTCAAGACCGGTTTACCGACACAACGGACCACACGCCGGTCGACAATCTGTGGTCGCTACGCGAACCGCGAGATTGCGGAAGCGACGGGACTCGGCTCTGGATCTCCGACTCGAGACACGCGCGCGTTCTTCAGTGGAATACCGAGCCGACGAGAAATGCCCAACCGGCCTCTCTCGTGCTCGGTCAGTCGTCGCCGAACTCGACCTCCACCGGCTCGGGCCTTTCCAGTGTCTCCGACTTCTTGAGCAGCATTGTCCCGTATCAGGGCGCGCTCTATCTCGCCGATTCACGTCACTCGAGGATTCTCGCCTGGAACACGCTTCCCACGGTGAGTGGGACGCCCGCCGACTATGTGATCGGCCAGGACTCGGTCACCTACGCCGGCGGAGGCGTCGGGAGGGCCATATTCTACCAGCCGCGCGGCGCGGTCTTCGCAGGGTCGAAGATGATCGTTGCGGATTCGAGCAACAACCGGGTCCTGATCTTCAATCAGATTCCCCGTGCGACGGGGCGCGTCGACGCCGACGAAGTCTTGGGCCAGGAGGATTTCACCAGCAAGACGTTGTACACGGTTCCGGGAGCGGACGGCACGCTGCCCGCCGGCGCTGCGACACCACCCACCTCGGGGACCATGGCTGGGCCGTTCAACATCTCCTACGATCCCGTCGGCGATCGCCTGTACGTGCCCGATACCGGCAACCATCGCGTGCTGGTTTGGAACGGGATTCCACGCAGTGTCCGGGGAACAGTTACGCCTGCGAGCTTCGTGATAGGACAGCCTGACGGTGCGAGCATTGAGCGAAATCGCGGGCGGACGACCGAGCCGCTGGATGGGACCATGCTCGCTTCGCCTCGTGCCGCGATCGTCGCCTACGGAAGCCTCTTTGTTTCGGACGCCGGCAATCGCCGAGTCCTCATTTGGACGCCTCCGCCGGACGGCCCCAACGTTCCCGCAACCGCTGTGCTTGGACAGCGCGACGTCGGCTCCTTCGTACCGACGTCGGCCCTCGCGAATAGCTTCGACCCGTGGGGGCTGTGCGCAATGAACAGCCATCTCTACGTAGTATCTCTTGGCCAGAATCGCGTCCTTCGGTTTGATCTCAACCCTTAGCGGGCCGCCGCTGCTTTCGGCGGAATGAGCTCGAGATCTAGGCGATTGCGGGGGCGGTGCACGTGAGAAGCAGCTGATCATGCCGGGTTCGGAGCGAGCTCATGTCGCCTGCCAACTGGCGAAGAATCCCCGCGCATCGTTCGGCTCATCGCGCGTGGCCTAGCGCATAAGGAATCGCTCAGCGAAGGCGAGCGAACCCAGGACTCCGAGGAGCTGAGCGTGATCGGTGTTTGACAGGGAGAAGAGCCGTCCCGCCTGCATGTCGCGCACGAACGCGTGTGCCCGCCCTGGATCGACGACTTCGGCGAGCGCCGGCGAATCGAGAGTTTCATCGATGACCTGTACGAGTGCCGCGTCGTGCCTCATCAGGTTGAATCCAACGAGGCTCCCACGACCGCCGACGCCAGGGAGACGGCGAAGCCGCGGCATGACGGGCGCTGCGACGTTGCTGTGCACGGCTCGGCGGAGCATCCGTCGGATCAGGTGGCCCGGAGGAACGCGGGTTGGCACGGGAGACCTGAGCAGATGATCGCGAAGCGGAAGGCCCGTGTTGGCGTAGATCACGTCCCTCAGCATCGGCAGCGATCGCCACACCATGAACTGATAGAAGTTTCGGCCGAAGAGCCACGTTGCGGGCAGCTTCAACATCAAGTTCGTGTAGGCCGTTCCGAGATGCGGGCTTGCTTGCGCCACCGACATGTGGCCCGTAATCGTGCAGTTGAAAGTGAAGGCCGGTGCTCGCACGCCCAGCGCCCAGGCGGTGATCCGGTGGGCTGCTGTCGGTCCGGAGATATCGGACAACGAGTCGAGGAGCGAGCGCTGGGCCTCTTTGAGAAGATGATCGATAGCGTCGCGCCGGAAGACGCGCGAAAGCTGGACGGCGTTGAACCGGCAGCGATGCAGTACGAACTCCTCGATGAGCCACTCGGCCCAGCGCGGATTCTCGTAGAGTCGCGATGGCACGATCGCCCCGGCCAGGGCGTCACCAGGTCCGCCTCCAACCAGAAAACGGTCGTGCTGAAGCATGTGACGGAGCGACGCCACAGTCCCAACCGGGGTGTGGAGGCTCGTCATCGGGCCGGTGAGCTTCGCGGCGACGCGTCCGTTGTCGCCTACGGTTCCCACCTCGATCGGGACCAATTCGTGTCGCAGTCCCAGCCTCTCGGCAACCTGCCCTGCAACTTTGTGCTCGGTTGATGGGGCTCCGCGAGTCACCCGAGTTTGGGCGTAGAACCGGTCTCTCGGCACTCCGGCCGCGATCAAGCGGCTGTCGAGGCCGCCACTCAATGCGATGAAGCCGGCTCGGCCTCGGCAGGCGAGCGCGGTCGATGCGCACAGAGCTTCAAAGGCTGCATCGGCATGTCGCTCAGGGTCGAGGTCATCCTGCACATCGTACGCGAGCCGCCAGTAGCGACGGAACTGCGGATTGCCACTTGCGATCTTGAGATGAGTCGCGGGCTGAAGTCGGACCACGTCTCGAAACATGGTTCGGTGCCCCAGCGTATGCTCGAACTGGAGCATCTGAAAGATGCCCAGGATGTCGTACCGCGGTGCCTCACCGACAATGCGGTGCAGGAACGCAAGGTGGGTGGAAACGGCCGTCCTGCCACCGCGCGACACCACGTACAGCGGCCGCGCGGCGAAGCGATCATTGACGAAGTGAATTACGTTCAAGCTGGGCTCGACGAGCATCGCGATGAACTCACCGTCGGCTTCCTCGAAGTAGCGCACGAGTAATTCGCTTGGAGTGTCCATCTCGAAGAGCTTGGAGTTCCCGGGGCTGTGTTCGCCTTGTATGCGGGCATAGCCGACGACGACAACGACTCGACCTTGAGAGAATGTGTAGACGCTGTGCCGATCTGGACCGCTTGGATCGTGAGCGTGCAGGCCACAGCTTGACTCTGTCGTCCAGGCATCTACGGAGGCTGGTGATGTCGAAAGTCCACCATTCGGCTGGAATCCGCCAAGCTTGAGCCCCCACAGCTCGGCGTCGGGGCTGGGGACGCCTTGGCCGAACGCCAGGCTAGACGAAAGGCCGGCAAGGAGCGACATCGTGGCGATCTCGCACTCTGGTATCTTGCGGTCAAGCGGCTGACCATGGCCCCTCGCCGCTGCCGGCGTTGGATAGAGAATTCCGGCGATTCTCGTCGAGCCCGTAACGAAGAGTGGTCGCCAGGCGCGCGCCTGGTTAGGTGTTGTCAGCCGAGGCCTTCCAAGACGTGGTGGGCGACCCGAAGGCCGTCGATCGCGGCACTCATGATGCCACCGGCGTAGCCCGGGCCCTCGCCGGAGACATAGAGTCCTCGGAAGCCTGGCACCTCGAACGATGTGGCATCTCGCGGGATGCGAATCGGTGATGACGTGCGCGACTCGATGGCCAGGAGGTTGCCGGCGTTCGAACCATAGCCAGGGATGATGCGGTCGAATCGGCGGATTGCTTCGACGAGCGGCTGATGGATGAGGGGCGGCAGGACGTCGGCGAGATCACAAGGCACGAGTCCGGGACGAAAGTGAGAGTGGGCGAGCTGTCCGCTCGCGCGCCCGCGCACAAGATCGCTCGCGCACATCGCGGGAGCCCGATACCCCCCTTGGCCGGCCTCGAAGGTCTGGCGCTCCAGGAGTCTTTGAAACTCAACGCCAGCCAGCGGGCTATCGCCACATCCGAGCGCCGACATGTCGGTCGGATCGACTTGCACGACGACACCCGAGTTTGCGAAGGGCGTGGAGCGACGCGCCGACGACATGCCGTTGACCACCATCAGTCCAGGTTCCGTCGCGGTCGGGACGATCATACCGCCTGGACACATGCAGAACGAATAGACGCCGCGTTGGCCCACCTGGTGGGTGAGTCGGTAGTCGGCCGGCGGCAGCGTCGAGGGGCGAGGCTTCTTGCCGAGATGATACTGAGCCTTGTCTATGAGCGCTTGCGGATGTTCGGCGCGCACGCCGACGGCGAAGGACTTTGCCTCCATCGGAACGCCATCAGCCAAGAGCCCCTCAAACGTGTCACGCGCTGAGTGCCCGATCGCGAGAACGACTTTCGCTGCGTCGAGGTGTCCGATCGACTGGACGTCGACGCCCACGATGCGTCCGCCTTCCGCCAGGATACGGTTCATTCGTGCTTCGAAATGAATCGCGACCCCGAGATCGAGGAGCTCACCTTCATTCAGCGATTCACGAAGACCCTGAACATCTCACCCCATCTTCATGTGCTCGTTCTCGACGGAGTCTTTGCGAACGAAGAAGAGGGTCCCCGTTTCGTCGAATGCCCAGCCCCAACGAATCGAGACCTTCTTTCGTTGGCCCAAAGGGTCTTCAAGAAGATGGAGAAATTTCTCGCGAAGAGCGGATATCTCCGAAGCGAGTCGGACGCTCTTGAGGAAGCATCGCTGACACCCGTGGAGCGCTGGTATGTGCGGGGCCTCGCGGAGCCATCGATGCTGTCGCCAAGTCGCATCGTGGACGTCAAGTCCACGGCGATCGAGTGTGGTGGATTCAGTGTTCATGCTCAGGTTCGTGTTGCCCAAGGCGATCGACGAGGACGAGAAAGGCTCTGCCTATATGCGGCCCGTCCGCCTTTCGCCGAAGGTCAACTTCGCATGACCGATGATGGCCGAGTTCGGCTGACGCTTCGTCGTCCAGCGAAGAACGGCCAGGGTGCGATCGTTCTATCACCGGTTCAGTTTCTGAGGCGCCTCGCGTGGCTCGTTCCTCCCCGGCGCAGCATCAGGTTCGCTATGCGGGAGTTCTGGCCTCGGCCTCGAAAGTGCGGCGCGCGATTGTCCCAAGGCCCGCACCGGTTCTTCAGCTCGCCTTCCCGATCGAGAACATGAGGCCTCGGGTTCAGAAACATCGCATGTCGTGGGCCAAACTGTTGGCCCGCGTCTATTCGATTGATGGAGAGCGCTGCTTGAGCTGTGGCGGCCCACTTAGGCCGATCGGTGCGGTGACTGAATCGAGTCACGTCGCGCAGACTCTCGGTCGGATGCGACGGCAGCGATGCGCTCGAGATCCCCCTCAGCTCGCCCTCGATCTCTGATCGACTCCACAAACCAACCCAAGGTCCCAAGCTTCGGGGCTCGGTGCTTCTTGTCCGGGCGGTCGCACGGTTCGTCTGCTGAGGGAGAGGTACGTCTGAACGCTGCGCGCAGGCTACGGAACTCAACGGCAGTCCCGTCTTGTGGCGTTCCAAACCGGCCAGACTGCGCGCAACATGTGACTCGTCGCACACCTGCGTCGGTTCTCCGACTGCTCCGGGCATGGTATCGACGACGCATGGTGAGTCGAAGCCGATTGATTGCCCTATCGGCCCCTGCGTCGGTTCTCCGACTGCTCCGGGCATGGTATCGACGACGCATGGTGAGTCGAAGCCGATTGATTGCCCTATCGGCCTCTACCTGCCCCGCTGCGCCACGGCTTGGCCCGCTTATGCACCGTGAAGCTCGATCCCTCCAAGAGCAGTGAGAGCTCCCCGGTCGACACGGTCTTCGCGCCAGGATGTGCCGCAAACTTCAGCAGCGTCCGCAAACGTCCACCCTCGAAGCGACGACTGACGAGATACAAGCCGTAGCGGTCACCCACTAGGACTCGGATCTGCGTCCGATCCTTCCGCACGAACACGATGCAGTCTCCGTCGTATGGCTCTGCGCCGAGCCGATAAGCCTCGGCGAGGAGTCCGTCATGTTGTCGACGAAAATCGACCCTGTGTTCAGCAAGAAGAACACGTCTCACGGTTACGGGCAGCATACTCGGCCGCCTTCCTTTGCACGCGGCTCCAAAAGCCGCACCCGAACCGACCAAGCGCCCACGCGCAGTTCGAAACCTTGTTCCATAGCCCCAGCATCAACGAGCGGTTCCGCACATCCGAACGTCGGCGCGTCGACCACAGAAAACACGCGGACGTTCGTCTCCGCCGTCTCTCGCGACCTCGTCGACGCTGCGCTCGGTGCGCTTCCTGCGCCCCGCCGTTTCTTCCAGGCTGCCATCTGGCTAAACGACACCCCACAGGAACGATGGACCTCATTGGCCGACACACCCGTCTCCAGTGCATTCAGTGTCGATAACCTCAGGTCATCTGGAATTCGCGTGCCTCGGGGGTGCATCCTCCGAAATTGCTCAAAGCGCTCCGCGAGATCGGCCACCGCTGAGAATTTGCTTTTCGGCCGGCCAGATTCGCGTCGGAAACGAATGGGCGTGGACTGTGACTGCAATGCTTTGTGCATATAACCTCCCGTCGAACAGATCCTTCGACGAAGCCTAACCTACGCGGCGCTGACTCAATCGTCAGGGGCCCGTCCATGCACTGCTTACGCTCGATCGAGGGACGATAGGCATCTTCGTAGCCAACGGCGATGGGAGCGCCGTCGACAGCATCCCCGATGACCCCGCGACTCGAAGCACGCCGGGGGTTTCATTGGCTAATTCCCCGCTCGAGTGGGACCCGTCCGTTGACGATGACGCCTACAGCGCACCTTTTGCCTGGATTGGGACTCCTCGGTGAGACCTCCAGCCACAGTACTTCGAACGACTCAGGAAAGAGCGCACCGCAGATCTCAGCGAGTCCCGCAGCGCCGTGATGCGTCTAGACAGGCTCACCTCGAAACCACTCGCCCCATCGACGACTGAAGATCGCTTTTGCGCGAAGAGCGTAGCGTGAGGAGCACGGCCCGGTGATTGACCGTCTCGTCTCCCAGTCCTGCCGGCGCGCCTCCTTTGGTCTCTACTGGGTTCGGGAGCTTCTGCAGACGGGGACCTCCAACGTTAGGGATGGGAGGCGCGATAGGCTGTGTTTGGCTTAGGATGCGGCAGGAGTCAGACACTAGGCTGAGACCATGGATGTTCGCCGTCAACTTCGCGGCGATCTTTTCCGTGGGAATAACCCATGTGACCACACTGACTGGTCTGCAGTTGGTACCGACCGGCTATTGGCAGGCCGCGAGGGTGGTGGTGCTCTACGCGATCTGGATCGTGGTTGTCGGGGCTCTTGGTCTAGGCTGGGTGATGGCCTGGCGCACGCGCTGGCCATACAGACTCCGTCTGACGTTGATCGGATGGGCCGCGCTGCTTGCGATCAGCTTCTGGCTCTTCATGTCCTTCGCACTCCTGACTACTCCAGGCCCAAGCGAGGCGTGGTTCTTCAGTCTAGAGTCCCTTGAACGAGTGATCGTTGACCCAAGGACCGGTGATCAGCTCTCGATCTATCACCTGTCAAACTTTCCGGACGCCGGCTCCCGCAGCTCTCGCGTCGCGGTCCGTCATGGGGCGCTGCCTATCGAGAGGACGATGCGCATCAGCGCACCCGTCCAGTTCCAACTGGGCAGAAAGCCTCCCTGCCACGGCCCCGTCCAGTTCCAACTGGGCAGAAAGCCTCCCTGCCGCGGCCCCGCCCAGTTCCAACTGGGCAGAAAGCCTCCCTGGCGCGACCCCGTCCAGTTCCAACTGGGCAGAAAGCCTCCCTGGCGCGGCCCCGTCCAGTTTCAACTGGGCAGAAAGCCTCCGTGCCGCGGCCCCGCCCAATTCCAACTGGGCAGAGCCTCCCTGCCAGGCCCCCGCCCAATTCCAATTGCGATGCGCCCACGCCCACGCCTACGCTTAAGCCTGCGTCTGCGCTCACGCCTACGTCTACGCTCACGCCAACGTCTGCGCCCACGCCCACGCCTACGCTTAAGCCTGCGTCTGCGCTCACGCCTACGTCTGCGCTCACGCCTACGTCCGCGCCTATGCCCGACGGACTCCCCGCCCCCGTCCCCGATCTCGGGACTTCTCGGCGCTCTACCGGACGCTCAGAGGCGGCGTATTCAATCAGGTTTGAAGGGAGCCCTCTTCGAGCCGGTGTTCCCGGTGTCCGGTTCGAATTCTCGGGTCTGATGTCCGGCTCTCGGTATCCCAAAGGGGATCTGACATCGCCAGACCGTCGGCGATACGATCCGCGTCGGTTGAGGCGCATCGGGCACCCGGCATACCGATGACGCCAAGGAGTTCATTGAGCATGACGAATACAGTTCGGCCTGAACGCGCAGAGGCCGCCTTCGAGAAACTGCGCGCCCGCATCGAGGCGTTACCCAAAGACGCCGTGACTTCGGGCGCGGTATCGCACGACGAGGCCGCATCCAAGATTCTTGGCGTGATTGAAGCCATGCGCGCGGAGCCATCCATCCCAGCAACACTCCGAACCCTCCCCCGAGAAATCTTCGACGCGAAGCATCTCGACGCGCTCGACGATCTGACGCTCGCCTTGCTCCACGCCCGACGAAAGGCGATCTCGGAGGCAAGCACGTCGTCGGGCGTCACGGTCCCCGTCACCGTCATCGAGAAAGCCGCCGAGCTCAAAGCGACCATGACCCTCGTTCTCGAATACTACGTGGGCCACGAACCCGAGGCCGCGCTGGAACTCGCGGCCATTCGCTCGGGAACTGGCTACCTCGACCTCGCGAACGATCTGTCGCAGCTCGCCGCCCTTTACGGAGCGCACGCAAAGACACTCAAGCAAGACAAGCTTCGCTACGACCCCGCGCACGTCGCACAGGCTCGCGAGGTCTCCTTCGAGATTCGCCGACACTATGGCTCCGTGTCGACCGGCAACACATGGTCCCAAACTTGTTGGCGCGTGTTCACCTTGCTGGAAGAAAGCTACCAAGAGGTTCGAGATGCGGTGAGCTACGTCTACCGCCACAAGCGAGCGGTCGTCGATCTCTTCCCGACCCTCCGCCTCGGGGGGAGACGAAGACCGACCCTCAGCACCGACTCGGACTCCCGGCCCCGGCCTGGCGACGACACCGAGGCCGGCGCTGACGGTGAAGCGCCTTGATGCTGAAGCGCCTTGATGCTGAAGCGTCTGGACAAGTCTCAAGCCCAACGTAATCGCGCAACCGACCGAAAGATCTCTCAAGGTCGACCGGTGCGCGTGTCCGCTCGGGCGTTCTGCGGATGGCCAACCTGAGCTTATTGTCTGGCGCGTGTCTGTGCCAACATCCAGCGATAGCATGAGTCTGCGTGGTTCCAGACGCCCGAGTGATCGACGTTCGGGAGCACCTTGAAGATACTCTTCGGATTCAGGTTCATAAGCGTTCGACCTGTCTCGATCTCTTGAGCCAACCGCTTCGGGAACATATGGTCATGCGCGCCTCGAAGCACGCACACCGGAAGCCGGATCTGAGCTGCCAATCCACTTCGAATCGGCGATGGGTAGGAAACGGCCGAAAGAGCGACGATGGCGGCATATCGCTCTGGGTTGTCGTAGCCCAAAATCCAGGACCATACGCCATCAAAAGAGAACCCCGTTAGATAGATGCGCTCGGGGTCAACGTCGGCGGCCTGTTGCACGCCATCGAGCCAACGCGCGAATCTTTGGGGCACCGTCCTCAAAAGGTGCGGGGCGTCGACCTCCATTTCTGGCCTGGGGTTGAGGATCGCGCTGGCGGCAATCACAACGTGCTCAGTGGGTGAGATGTGTCGTCGAACTTCGAGGATCTGCGCGATGAGCTTTTCCTTCTTGCGTGGGTGTCCGACCCGAACGACCAGCGGATAGCCGCCTCTCGGAGTACGTCCACTCGGGATGAGCAACACTGCGGGCTCACCGTCCAGATCGACGGTCCGAATGGCAAATGGTCCATGCTTGTCGATCACGTCTCGAATCGACCTTATGTGTCTTGGCAAGAGCTGACGTTTTTCCGTGCCGGCGCGCGCGAGGCTGTGCGGATGAATCTTCTCCGCTTCGCGGTACGCCGCGATGGCATCGGCTCTTCGTCCGAGCTCATCCAGAGCAAGGGCCCGATAGATCGCCCGCCAAAGGTTGGCAGCTTGGTCCACGCCGGGGATCAGTGCCGCGGCCTTCAGGGCATCTCGCTCTCTTCCCTCAGCGAGAGCTCGCTGGGTGTCGAAGTAGATGTCTCGGTCAATGTCTCCCCATTGCGGGGTCCCATGAGCACACGCCAATCCAGAAGAGAGCAGAACAAGTGAGGCGATCTTAGGATCGCGAATGCAGTATCGACCCGCGACGATGCCGATCTTCGCCAAGCGCCCACGTTTTGCGAGAGCCAGATTTCCTCGGCCCAATGCAACCTCCCGCTTCGAACGGCAACCACAATCGAGGCGGAGGCACTACGCCTCCGAGAACCTCAAAGAGTCGCAACTTCAACCTGAGAGCGCCATGTTGTTCCCGCGCCGGTGCATTGTTCCCGCACCGGTGTATCGTTCGCGCACCGGTGTATCGTTCGCGCACCGGACCAGACGGTTGTCCGCTTGCTTCACACTGTCGAAATGCTGGGCAATGGATCGGGGGCGCTCGTCTTCTCCTCAGCGTCGTAGCGTGCGGCAGCCGCGCGAAGCTCACCGGCGATCTTGTGCCGCAGCGCCTCGAGCTCGAGTACACTGGCCTTGCTGCCGAACCCCAGCAGCCAAGCTCTCGACCTCCACCGTCCCGCGAACATCGAGCGGCACGAAACGCGCTTCAAGAACCCCGCCCAAATGGAGCAGCGGAACGGGCGCATCGACCGAACGCTTCAGCCGGCCTCTGAAGTCCGCTGCCACTATTTCTTCTGCCCGGCCCGCAAGGAGGACGCGGTCCTCCGAAAGCTCGTCCAGTACGGTCGAGACGATTCAGTCAGAGCTCGGCTCCCTCGGAACGGTGGTGATGAATCGCCTCGCTGAAGTGCTCTCCGACGATCGGGGCATCGACGAACGCACGCCCGACGACCTCGATGAAGCGGTTGCCGCCAGTGCCACCGGGCGCTACGGCCAGATGAAGGGCCCGGCCACCGACTGCGAGCACCCCTGCGTGCCCGCCGGCGAGGTCGAGCAGGTCATCCTCGGCAAGATCCGCGAGCTCTGTGCCGACCCGACCGTGCGGGCCGAGCTGGCCAAGCGCCTGCAGTGAGCAAGCAGCAGTCGGGCCGCGCCATCGCCCTCGAGCGCGCGACGGCTCGTGCCGGAAGAGCGCTACGACCTGGTCAAGCTGCTCATCGAGCGCGTCGACGTGGACGTGCCCGAGGCGGAGTTGCACATCACGCTGCACCACCTCACCCATGAGCCGAACGCGAAGCGGGCCTTCGAACCCCACAGCCCCGGCCCGTGTCGCCCGGCTTGTGGCACCGCCGTTCCAAGAGGACGTCCTCCATCTCGAGGTGCTCCCTGGCCGCGAGTCGATCTCCGCGCGGGACCCCCGCCCGGGACCTCCGCGCGGGACTTCCGCCCGGACCTCCGCGCGGGACTTCCGCCCGGACCTCCGAGCGGGACTTCCGCCCGGACCTCCGAGCGGGACTTCCGCCCGGACCTCCGAGCGGGACTTCCGCCCGGACCTCCGAGCGGGACTTTCGCCCGGACCTCCGAGCGGGACCTCCGGCGGCTGCTGCTGAGCCTGGTGCGGAAGGAGCAGGTGGCAGTGTGGCGGTGTGTGCTCGAGCCGATCAGCCAGAAGGTGCGTCGGCTTGACCTTTCAGGCAAAATTGGGAGTTGAGGGGTCTGGGCTGGAGCGAGTGCGCATGTTCAGTGTATTCAGTGTGGAACAGCCCAGACCGAGAGAACGATGGCCAAGGCAGACCAGATCAAGGCTCTCATCAGGAGCCACGCAGAGGGCGACGACACGCGTTTCTACGCCGTCGCCATCCAGGTTGCTGCCCAGGCGGCCCGAAGCGGGCATGGCAAGTTTGCGCAAGAGTTGCGAGCGCTTGTAGACCGTGCCAAGGAGCGAGCGAAGGCAGCAGCCGCGACACCGGGCCCGAAGCCCATCCCCATGGCCCAGCCGAGAGGCGAGCTGGCGGGGTTGCTCACGGTCGGCTACCCGAAGACCCGCATCGCCGACATGGCGCTCGAGGACGCTCTCCACCAGCGGATTGATCGTGTGCTCGTCGAGCAGCGCCAGCGCGCTCGCATTCGCGAGCACGGGTTCGCTCCGCTTCGGAAGCTTCTACTCGTGGGACCGCCCGGCACGGGGAAGACGATGACCGCGGCC
This sequence comes from Deltaproteobacteria bacterium, assembly GCA_016713425.1. Classification (GTDB taxonomy): domain Bacteria; phylum Myxococcota; class Kuafuiibacteriia; order Kuafuiibacteriales; family Kuafuiibacteriaceae; genus JADJPE01. Next base: position 3,081,102 of record JADJPE010000005.1, read on the forward strand.
GCACTGGCTGGAGCGTTGGGCCTGCCCCTGTTCACCATCCAACTGGACGGTCTCATCACCAAGTACATGGGCGAGACCGCCGCCAAGCTGCGCCTCGTCTTCGACGCGATTCAGGGGACGTGCGGCGTCTACCTCTTCGACGAGTTCGATGCCCTCGGGGGACAGCGTGGCGCCGCCAACGACGTTGGCGAGATTCGGCGCGTGCTGAATTCGTTCCTGCAGTTCCTGGAGATGGACGACTCGGACAGCTTGGTGATCGGCGCGACGAACCACGTGAAGCTGCTGGACCGAGCGCTCTTCCGCCGCTTCGACGCAGTCCTCGAGTATGCGCTGCCATCGAAAGAGATCGCGACGAAGGTCATGCAGGCGCGTCTCGGTCTGCTGGACACTGCGGACGTCGACTGGTCGGACGCGGCGGCAGCGGCCGAATCTCTCAGCCATGCCGAGATCACTCATGCGTGCGAGCAAGCAGCGAAGAACGCGATCTTGGAGCACACCACCAAGGTCCGAAACGATGAGCTTGTCACCGCACTCAAGGAACGACGCAGGACGCATCCGTAACCCCGGAGGAGAAGGCTGACAGATGGCATCTCCTCGGAACCGACGCCACATCATCGTCCCTGGCGATCCGACCGTGGAGAGGTACTCGCCTCATCCACGAAAGATGGACGTGAAGAAACCGCCCGCGCCGGCGAGTAGGCCGGCGCACGGCGCCGCCCTGAAGCAGTCATTCGAAGATGCAGCGAGCAAAGGCGCCGAACGGCGCCAAGAAGCCGAAGACGCGGGCATCAAGGTGCACGGTGCCGTCCCTGGGCTCTACGTCGAGTTCGAGAGTCGGCCAGGCATGCGGCTCAAGCTGAGCAGTCTCGAGGACGCTCGCGCCGGCATCGAGCTGGTTGCCGTGACCGAGACGAAGACGGATGAGGCCGAGCCGAAGCGTGTGCAACACGCGACTGTGTTCGTGCCGGACGGCAAGGTGAAGCACTTCGTCTCGCGCTTCGAGAAATACGCAAAGACGGCGCCGAAGAAGAAAGGCGAGCGCCGCTATGAGGCGATGATCGATCCGGTCGCGACGTTGCGTCTCGCAACGCTGCGCGCTCTGTGGACAGACGCCCCGGACGCCTACCCGGCTGCTGAGAACGAGTGCATCTGGTGGGAAGTATGGCTACGCCGGCACGACGGCAACGAGCTCTCTCGGCTGATGGAGTTCGCATCGCTCCAGAATCTCGACGTTAGCGAGCGACGCCTTCAGTTCGACGAACGCATCGTCACGCTCGTTAATGCGACGGCCAGCGTGCTCGCCAGTTCCATCGACGTGCTCAACGACGTCGCCGAGGTGCAGCGTGCAAAGGAGACGGCGGCCGTGTTCGTCGACATGGGCCCCGACGAGCAGGCGGACTGGGCGAAGGAACTGCTGGCCCGCGTGAGCTCGCCGGGTGGCGCCGCGCCCGCTGCGTGCATTCTCGACACCGGTGTGAACCGCGGGCATCCGCTGCTTGAGGTCGCGGTGGCTGCCGAGGACTGCACAGCCGTCGATCCGACGTGGGGACACCACGACGACGGCGGCGGTCCCGGCATGATGGGCCACGGCACCCAGATGGCGGGGCTGGCCCTCTACGGCGACCTCACGCCTATCCTCGCCGGGTCGCAGCCAGTGCAACTCCAGCACCGCCTCGAATCCGTGAAGATCCTGCCGCCGAACGGAGCGAACCCACCTGAGCTCTACGGATCCATCACGGCGGAAGCCGCGAGCCGCGTGGAAGTGCAAGCTCCCGAGCGCGCGCGCTGCTTCGCGATGGCGGTCACGTCCACGGACGAACGGGATCGCGGCACGCCGACCTCGTGGTCCTCTGCGGTCGATGCGTTGTCGGCGGGTCGCGTATTCGATCAGACAACACAAGGCTTGGTCTATCTTGATGACGACGGCGAGGACCACCATCGCCGCCTCTTCATCGTCAGTGCTGGAAACGTCGATGGGAACTCGCTCGCCGTCGCGCACCTCGATCAGAGCGACACCGACCCCGTCCACGACCCGGCGCAGGCTTGGAACGCCCTGACCGTCGGCGCGTTCACCGAGCGGATCTCCATCCAGGATGCGTCGTGGCAAGGGTGGGCGCCCGTTGCCGCGGCTGGCGACCTATCGCCCTGGAGCACCACGTCCGTCACGTTCGCCAAACAGTGGCCCCTGAAGCCCGACGTGGTGTTCGAGGGGGGAAACGTCGTCCGAAATAGCAAGGACGAGGTGGACTTCCCGTGCGCCGATCTCTGTCTCCTGTCCACGCACTACAAGCCTGCCGAAAAGCCGTTCGTCCTCTCGTACGCGACGAGCGCGGCCACAGCCCAGGCCGCGCGGATGGCTGCGACCATCCAGGCCCAGTATCCAAACCTTTGGCCCGAAGCTGTCCGCGGGTTGATCGTGCACTCGGCAGAGTGGACGCCAGCGATGCAAGAGCACCTTCGTGGTGCGGGTGGCAAACGAGCGCGCGAGATGCTCGTGCGGCGTTACGGCTTCGGTGTCCCGCGACTCAGCCGGGCCCTTCGCAGCGCGAGCGACGCCCTCACGCTCATCGCCCAAGGCTCGATCCGGCCCTTCGCCCCTGGGGACAAGGATCCGAAGAAGCGAATCATGGGTGACATCCACTTCTTTGAACTGCCTTGGCCGACGGATGTCCTGCAGAGCCTCGGGGAGCAGCCGGTCCGATTGCGCGTCACGCTCTCCTACTTCATCGAGCCCAATCCGGGCCGTCGCGGCTGGAGCAAGCGCCACCGCTACGCGTCCCACGGCCTCCGCTTCGACGTGAAGGGCCCCACCGAGTCGCTGGACGAATTCCGCAAGAGGCTCAACCAGCAGGCCCTCGACGAAGAAGAAGAGAAGCCCAAGGTCAACGCCTCGGATAGTTGGTATCTCGGTTCACAGGCTCGCAACCGTGGCTCGGTGCACTCGGATCTCCTGTCCGGCTTCGCCGCCGACCTCGCGGAGCGTGGAGTCGTTGGCGTCTACCCGGTCAGCGGCTGGTGGAAGGACCAGCCCGCGCGCGACCGGAGCGACAAGGGCGCCCCGTACGCGTTGATCGTGTCCATCGAGACCGACGCTGCAGACGTCGACATCTGGACGCCCGTAGCGAACCAGGTCGGCGTGCCGGTGGAAGTCGAGATCGAGGTCTGAGCTGACCTAGAGCGTCCGTGCCAGTTCTAAGTAGCGACAGAACGCATTCGCGAGCTGCATCTGCCGCGGAGTCCGACACTCAGGCTCGAACAGTCGCGGGTTTGCGACGAGGATGCAGGCGCACCGCGCTCGAGATCCCCCTCAGCTCGCCCTCGATCTCTGATCGACTCCACAAACCAACCGAAGGGCCCAAGCTCCGGGGTTCGGCGCTTCTTGTCCGCGCGGTCGCGCTGCTCGTCCGCTGGGGAGAGGTGCGTCTGAACGCTGCGCGCAGGCTACGGAACGCAACGGCAGTCCCGTCTTCTGCCGTTCCAAACCGGCCAGAATGCGCGCAACATGTGACTCGTCGCACATCTGCGTCGGTTCTCAGACGGCTCCGGGCACGGTCGAAGCCGATTGATTGCCCTGTCGGGCTCTGGGGGGGGCTATGTCGGCGATCAGGATGTGGCGCTGTATCTGTTCGCGCCACCCGGGGACGCGACATTTTCGGATGGGCACACCATCGGATCCGCCGACTTCCTCCGCTTGCGCTCCGGCTATACGGTCGCCGACGCCGCGACCGTCTTCGATCAGGCGTTCAAGCGCGAAGACATCATCGAGTGCGGGTGCAACATGCACGCGCGTCGATACTTCGTGAAGGGCCTCGACGGCGGAGAGACACGCGCCGCGATCGCGATCCACGCCTACCAGGCGCTGTACGGAATCGCGAAGGAAGCGAGAGACCTCGAGCCGAGAGAACGCCTGCGACTTTGACGTGAACGCAGCGCGCCGATCTTCAACAAGCTCCTCGAGTGGGTCGAGTCCATCAAAGACGACGAGCCTCCTTCACTGCGCTTCGGTCGATCGCTCAAGTACTTCTCGAACCATCAGGTGCCGCTGAGTCAGTTCCTCACGGATGGCCGCGTCCCCATCGATAACGGAATGGTCGAGCGTTTGCACGTGCGCGCCGCTCTGACGCGGAGGAAGTTTCTCTTCGCCGGTTCAGAGCGCGGTGCTCAGAGCGCCGCCGTCATGTTCTCGCTCCTTGGCTCGTGCGCGCTCTGCGGCATCGACCCCGTCGAGTACCTCGCCACCGTCATGCCCATTCTCGCGCGAGGCGTCATCGAGAAGGACGTTATCGACCTCCTTCCCCGAAGTTGCCCGCTCTGAGCGTCGCGACCTCCGGCGCCGCCATGCTCAGGAGACAAACCTGTCCCGGCTCGAGGAAGAATCCGGCAGTCGTCCGGACGCTCACGTCGGGATCATCGACCTCGACGGAGTCCATCTCAGGGACAAACAGCCCGAGCACTGGGGACGGGGTTGGTCGGAGCGCGATCCCAACGCGGGCTAGCTGCCTGCACCAAAGAACAGGCAGCGGAAACAGACTCGCTCCATCGGCGATTGATTCAGCGATTAGCGATCTCCGGCTGGAGGTTCCCCTGCCTTCATGCTAGGGCGAATCCACGTGGGCCGGCCGAAGCGCAACAAGCCCAGAAAGCCGGGCAAGAAGCAGCAGTCCAAGCGCCCGATAGGAGCCAAACCAAATCCGTCAGCCATGAGCAGCACGAAAGGCCCGTTTCAGGAGCTTATCAAACAGAACCCGCCCCTCAACCCGGGCCAACTCCGGGCTCGCCGGGTCGAGCTCATCAAGAAGATCCAGGCCGAGAGAAAGCGCCCGCTGGTGATCTACGCGACCAACGCGAGCATCAACCAGCCAAGGGTTCCGGCGATCATTCATCGTCCAAGACATCATTCCGTTCTCTGAGGTGCTGGACTCCGTAACGGGCAAGGAGCTCGACATTCTGATCGAGACCCCTGGTGGCCTGGCCGAGGTGACCGTTGAGCTGGTCAACTTGCTCCGTCCCCGCTTCGATCACGTCGCGTTCATCGTGCCCCACATGGCGATGAGCGCCGGAACGATCCTCGCGATGTCCGGAGACGAGATCCTGATGGACCATCGCTCGTCCCTCGGAGCAATCGATCCGCAGTTCCAGTCACCGGACGGTCGGATTCAGCCGGCGCAGGCGATTCTGGCCGGCATCGACGCGATAAAGGACGACGTCGCGAAGAACGGCGGGAACCTCAATCCGGTGTACATGCCGATCCTACGGAACGTAGACCCTGGAAAGCTGCAGTCCGCGATCAACGCCAGCGACCTCTCAAAGGAGCTCGTGACCAACTGGCTCACGACCTACAAGTTCCGCACCTGGACGAAGCACAAAGACGGGACGACGGTGACGGAGGACGAGCGCCGCACTCGGGCTGGGGAGATCGCAGGTGTACTGTGCGATCATCAGAAGTGGCTCAGCCACGGGCGTCCCATCAAGATCGCCGATTTGGAGGCGATGCGCCTGCGCATCAACGACTACGGAAAGACTCCGGACCTCCAAGGACTCATCTGGAAGCTGTGGGTCAACCTGAGCCACAGCATGTCGAGCAGCAACATCTACAAGTTCTTCGAGTCTGAATCCGTTGAGTTTTTCAATATCGCGCTACCGCAGCCCAAGGGGATGCCACCTCCCACCCTTCAGCCGCCCGGGAAGACGATCATCGAGCTGAGCTGCACCAAGTGCAACGCAGCCCAGAAGGTCCAGGCCAACCTCGGGGCAAGGCAGCCCTTGGAAAAGGGGACGATTGCCTTTCCTAAGGACTGCATGCTCCAGTGCCAAAGCTGCGGAAACACAACAGATTTGACTGGTCTCAAGATGCAGCTTGAGGCTCAGGCCCGACAGCCCCTACTCTTGGGATGAGGATGCCCGACGTGAAGACGCAAGAAGAGACGAAGCACGACCAACCGATCATCCTGGCCGTGAACATCAATGGCGTGGATCTGCCCGCGCAGATGTTCGAGAACAACGGGAACGAAGACCGGACCGCGCAAGTCGCTGAAACTCTGGATGAATTTGAAGCCGCCGAAACGCCCGACTTCATCATCTCTACGGCAACGAGCCGGTTTTGATCCAGCACGTCGCTCGGCCCGTTAGTGTGCCTTGAGCAGCCAGCGCAAACAGCTCGCAACCGACCTTTGCTGGGTATCTATTCCGTGGAGGGCACCTGGGCGTCGCGGAGCAACCGTTCAGGGGCCCCGTTGATGGGGTGGGTCGAGCCGTGTGATTTCCGGCGGCATGAACACCAACCAAGCCCTTGCTGAGCACATCGAGAAACTCGTGAGCGATCTCGTCCAAGCTCACCTGAAAGAGACGCAGGCCACCGTCATGGCCGCTGTGATGCGCGGGTTCGGAGCGTCGAACTCCCAGATTAAGCTCACACCGAGTCGTCAGATGAAGGCGCGCTCGTTCCGTGGACGCAGGTCGACGGCGGACGTCTCAATGCTGGCGGAGAGTTTGTATGAGCTGATCTGCGAGCGCCCCGGAGAGCTGATGGTCTCCTTCTCGGCCGAACTTGGGAAGACAGCACGCGAGCTCTACGGACCCATGACAGCGCTGAAGAACTCCGGCCGAATCCGAACAGCCGGCGAGCGCAACCGGACGCGATATTTCCCGTCGATCGACGGCGGTGCCAGCAGCACGCTGCGCGCTTGATCAGGCCGCCGCATCGAGCAGCGCCGGAGTTGGCGTCCCTTCGGCGTGCGCCGCAACGGAGCGAACGATGAAGTCCAGAAGCTCTTTCCCCTGCTTCCAGGCCGTCTGGGCCACGGTCATGATCTGTTCCACGAAGCGAAGACCTCGCTCACTCTGACGACCGAAGCTCACCCGTCTCCATAGAACCAGCGATCTCAACTGGAGCTCTGCATGGTTGTTCGTGGGCTCCACGCCTTCGTTCATGACAAACGTCCACAGAGCCTCGCGGTGAGCGAGGATATCCGCGCACGACCCAGAGAGTCTCGCAACGTTGACCCCAACGCCGCGTTCAAGCGCGGCTTCGAATTGCCGCTGAACCGGATGCTGGTCAACGACATCTTCGTAGCGCACCCGTGTTGCCTCAGCCGTGGATGTTACCGAAGGGCTGTTGTCGTCCGCCAGCCCCAGGAAGCACCGACTTTTGCCTCTCTCTTCCGCATCGGTTCGCATGCGCGGCGATGGCGCGACTTTGGCGCGTTGGTCATGGTGCGGTGCGGCATGGCCACTATGCCATTGGTGACGCACCGCTGGTGTGAGCAACGCCGATGCCAGAGCCGTGACGGCGCGGAGTTCAACGTCTTTGCTTGGCGGGCCTCGGCGAACCGCCGCGCCGCGCTCAAGTGTCCTGTGTTCACCGGTCTTCATGCTGCCTCCCCCGGCGCGCAGGATGAGATGAGCCGTTCAGCCATGGCCTTGCGCCAGGAACGGACTCGGCGTTGCAGCGTTCGGAGCTGCCTGTCCGTGAATCGTTGCGGCTGCTCAGCTTGTAGGCGTTCGAGCAGCTCCTTTGCCGTCACGTCGGGTTCGGCTGTGAGCATCCTCTCGAGTTCGGGCCACACACCCTCGAAGGGGTCGGTCCGCGTGCGCCACGTGCGTGGTGTCTTAGGAGGCTGCTTGTGCGTCGGCCTCACCTCGCCTTGCCGCCACAGTTGTGGCAGATGCGCCAGGAACTGCTCAACGTTCGCGTCGGTCTGCTTTGCTGCATTCTCCGCCGGCCCGACGTCGCTCGCCAGCGCCACCAACGCAGCCTGCGCATCGCGGATGTTCTTCAGAAGCATGACGGGGTCCAGCTCCGCTCGGCGCCGGCGGAGCTGCTCCTTGACAGCCTCATCAATTCCACCAACGGCGAGCAAACGTTCACACGGTGTTGCTGGAGCTTGGTAGTGTTTCTTGACCTTCGCGCCAACCCGCACCTTCTCCAGCAGCTTGAAGCAAGGCTGGAAGAAATTGACGTACCAGCGCGCGCTCTCAAACAGCTCTGCCAAGACTTTCGTTGCGCGGACGCCCTCGAAGCGGCCGTAGCCGACGAGACGCCGTACAACGGCTCCGTTCTTCTGCTCAACCCACGCTTGGTCGTTCTTCCGCAGTGGTCGTGAGCGAGTCTGTGCAATCTTTCGCTCCTTACAGTACTCGATGACCGTATCGTTGATGAAGGCCCCGTCGTTATCCGTGTCGAAACCTTTCAGGCCCATCGGCAGTCGCGCGGCGAGGACATCGAGCGCCTTCACCACGAGTGTTTGCTCGCGAACAATAAGCGGCAAGCACTCGGTCCAACCGCTCGCGATGTCGGTGACCGTTAGCGTGTGAATAAAGCGCCCACCCATCGAACCACCGCAGTGAGCAACAAAATCCGCTTCTACGAAGCCGGGCTCAGGGTCGTCCCAGTCTGCGAACGTGCGCAACGGAACACGCCGCTTCACAGACGTGTCCAGCGTCCGTCGGCTCTTCCGGCCTATGCCAGACTCGGCCCGCGCAGGTGTGAGGAGACGATCGATTGTCGCCGCGCTCACCGACATCACGCGGGTCCGAAGCTCCGCGTCGAGCCCGAGGTGCCCGTGGCGCTCCATGGACTCGATCAGGTTTGGCAGCACCGCCTTGAGCCGCTTCCCGCACATTCGGTCCCCGGCCTCCCACAGCATGAGGATGACCTGCCGAAACGCCTCGTCGTAGACACGCTTCCGCGGGCCGGACGGCTTGGCCTGCTTCAATCCTGCCGTTGAGCACGCGCACCGCGTGCTTCCGGTGGTAGCCCGCTATGGCAACGAATTCATCGAGAATCCGCGTCTTCTCGCAGCGACCCGCGTCTCGGTATCGCCGCCCCAGAGCCACGATCAACTCCCTCCGTGTCGCCATGCTGACGTCTCCCCTCGTTGAGCCACCCGACATGCTGAGCCGGGTAGCATTTTCGTGAGGGAACGACGCCCGCTCGGTAACAAAACAGGTGAGTCAATGCGGTCCTCCGAGTAATCGTCGTCGACTTTGAAGGAACTGATTCGGTTAGTCCGCGTCCTCGTATCGGACACGAACCGGTACCAAGCTGACGTCATCCGGGACCTTCGTCGGACTTCCCGGTCCGAGTCGCTGTCGCCACCAATAGACCCGCTGCGCACCCACGCCTTGCGACCGTGCGAATTGCGACCACCGACCGCTACTTCGCTCAAGCGCCAACAGCATCGAGCGTGCTTCTGCTTCCGACCATCGACGACGAGCCGGGGTTGTCCTTTGCTTCTTCGAAGTCATGGACCAGGATGTCCGCCCGTCTCCTCGTCCCCGATCTCGGAATTTCGGGGCGCTCTAGCGGACGCACACGCTTTCGCTTGTGCGCCCGAGCCACAGTCCTTGGCCTCACGGGTCATTGGCTGCGGCTGGGTTCGGACGGCCAGCGCCGCGGCGCTCGGGAATCGCCACCGCCTTCTCCAAGTATACTCCCCTGGCGCATGTGCCTACGCCAATCTCATTCGGCCCGATCGCGAAGCCAATCATTGCAGTGTCTACCTCACCGCCTCCTTGAGACTGGAATTCCTGGCCGCCGGGCGTTCGTACGGTCAAACGTGTTTGGTTACCTTCGATGTGGGCTCCCCTGAAGAACATCTCGAAACGCGCGACTATGATCGCGCGCGGAGGATGAACCTCGAGCAGCAGAGCAATTTCGCGCGGCTTTCGCCTGATGCAGATCTTGTTTGCTTCGGTCGTAATGTCGTAGATCTTAGAATCCCCTCTCCACTCGTTTTCGATGATCTCCAACAGCCGGTTCTGGGCTCGGTCTTCAAAAATACCGGAGATGCGAAACGGTCCTCCGTCAAACTCAGGTGGCTTGACCGCCAGAATGTCTGTGTCGAACGCGCGCACAATGCTCTGTGTGTTGATGAACGTCCACGAAGCAAGGGTGACCTTCGGAGGGCCTTCTAGGTAGAAAGACCCCTTGGCAAAGCCATCTGATAAGGCCCTCGGTTTGGCGGCGGCGTGCCTAATCGTGTCGATCGAGATCAGTCCACGCGTTTTCTCGTCGTGGTGGCTGCCACAAAGGAGCGTAATCCCGTCAGCGCTGTGTTCACACGCTTCAGCAAACACCGGATCGAAATGCTCGTACTGATAGACAGCCGCTCCGCACATGACACAACCAAATCCGGCGCGCTTCCTCACCTCTCGAGCGACTTCTGCTGGGATATCTCGCGAAAGCCCGTGCTTGTTCCTCACCAGTCAATTCTACGGGGTCCTTCTTATGCGCCCACAAGGCACTCACGGCACCGTTACGCGCACAGGCTGCCAATGACCAGGCTCATGAGTCCAGAGAAGAGCTCAAAAGTGGTTCACGGGTGTGACCCAGCTCCTCGACCTGCTACAGCCGCATCCCAACATCTTGGCGGGGTTGCGCGCTGCCGCGCGGGACGGCGTGCCGCCGGGTTACAGAGCGGAAGCTGCGGTGGCTGGTGCGACTTCCAGCCGAAGCGCAGCTCGAACTCGGCGCGAAGCTCTTCCAAGGGTCAGCGTTCGCGCCCTTCGTTTGTCTGATAGAGGGGATCGACGGACGAAGTCGATTTTCATCTAAGCTGCTTCTGGCGGACAGACCATAGATTGCGACCGAGGAAGGGCGCATTCATGGCTTTGGGGTCAGCAGCGCTGTAGAGCTCGGAGTCGTATTTGCGTGCGAACGCACGCTCATGCTTGGTATATGTGCGGTCGCACGTATCAGGACCATGGCAACCAACGCGACAGCACGCCGGCTTCGAGACGCCGTCCGTCATCTGGTGGTCGCCCACGGAGCCCTCGAGGAGACGAGGCGCCCATGTGGCACGGAGCTCTCGATCCCCCACGCGTACGCCCTGCTCGAGTTCCTGCGTCACGAGCAGATGACCGTCTCCGAGCTGGCGACGATGCTGGCGATCGACCGCACCAACGTGTCGCGGCTCTGTGCTCGCATGGTGGAAGCCGGTGAGCTGGCTCGTGCGCCGCACCCCGAAGACGGCCGAGCCCGATCCCTTCGGCTGACAGCCCGAGGCAAGAAGCTCGCCCGCGCCGTCGACGAGCAGAGCGCCGGCCATTTCGACCGTCTCGCGAAGCAGCTTGGCGGTTCCGTCGGCGAGGTCGTTGCGGCGCTCGATCAGTTGGCCAGAGCCATGGCGCTCACCAAGGAAGACGAATGAAGACGAAACGACCGATTCCGAGCGCCGCGATGGCGCTCATGCTCATGCTGATGCTCATGCTCTGCACCGCTGCTGCCTGCAAGAACAACGACCCTGCGCCGGCGGCGGTTCAGGAGCAGCCGCAACCATCGCTCGCGGCTGGCGGCTGTCAGCCCTTTGAGGAGCTGGCGGGCCTCGACCACCGCACGCCGGTTCCCTTGCAGCCGATGATGGCGTGGCATCAGAAGCAGAATATGATGGAGCACCTCGTCGCCATCCAGCGCATCACCGATAGCCTGGCCCGCGAAGACTGGGAGGGGTGGCGAGCGCATCGGCGCTGATCGAGTCCTCGCCGCAGATGCAGCAAATGTGTCAGCACATGGGGGCCGGAGCTCATGGCTTCACCGAGATGGCGCTCGACTTCCATCGCCGCGCTGATGCCATCGGCGTGGCTGCTCGCGCGCACGATGTTGCCGCCGTGTTGCGAGCGACGTCGAACACGCTGGAGTCCTGTACCGGCTGCCATGCTGCGTTCCGGCAGGACGTCGTCAGTGCGACCGAGTGGCAGCAGCGGACGACCGGCCAGGCCTACACTGCATCAACGGGCCTCACGCTGAGATGGAAGGAACGGAGCGGAGACCCATCGGGCGGGTTCGGGGTGTCTCATCCGCGTTGACAGGTTCCGGAAGCGGCGCCAACGACAGCGATCCTCGCCGCACCCGATCATGTAACCAAGCCGGCGGGTGCCTCGCTCGGGCCGACGTCGTCCGCACAACCACCGTCCAAGGCCGGGCCCGTTGCACCCACAAGGCCTGTCGACGCCGCGCCCACCTCGCCGTCCGCCCCGCCGCGTCATTCCTCCTAGGTCGTTGGGATCGGCAAGCGCCCAGAAGAGCAACCCGGCGACGAGTCCGGCTTCACGCCCGGGGGCGCCGACCCAGCGGAGCGCCGCGAACGAAGTCCCGGCGCGGGACGCCCGCATCCGGGAGACAGAAAGAGAGAAGCCGCGGCCCTGCGTGATTCCTCCCGCTCACCGGTGCCGAGCACTTCCGCAACCCGGACGATGACCTACGCGGCGGCATCGAGCTCGTTGGGGACGAAACCACGCTTGCGAGTCGCAGCCAACGTGGGCATGAGCTTGTCCGTCAGCGCAGCGAGGAAGTCCGAAATTCGACGAAGACACGAACAAACGAGCGCCATTGCCGAGGCCTTCCGTGACGGCATGAAACGAGCTCATGGCGCGTTGTGTGCGCGCAAGCGGTTTCGGAATACAAACCACGAAAACCGGAGTCGGGAATCCTGCATCGCCTCGTCTCGACCCACTTTGACGAGTTTGTCGAAAGTTTTGAGGACCCAGATTCCCCCGAGTCCGGGTTGCCGACATTTGTCCGCAAAGAGTTTGAACGATTCCTCGACTGCGGGATCTTGGAACGCGGGTTCGTCCTTCTTTTCTGCGACCGATGCCAGCGTGAGCATGCTGTGGCCTTTTCGTGCAAGGGGCGGGCGATTTGTCCGAGCTGCGGTGCACGACGGATGCAGGAGACGGCGGCCCATCTCGTCGATGACGTGCTGCCCGATGTCGCGCTGCGGCAATACGTGCTGAGCCCGCCGTTCGAACTGCGCGGTCTTCTCGCGTGCAAACGAGAAGTCTTGGCGAAGATGGTGAACTTTTTTCGTTGGGGCGATCTTTGAGCAACTGACCGACTGGGCTCGATGTCAGGGTCTCACAGGACCGAAATGCGGCGCAGTCACCTTCATTCAGCGATTCACGAAGACCCTGAACATCTCACCCCATCTTCATGTGCTCGTTCTCGACGGAGTCTTTGCGAACGAAGAAGAGGGTCCCCGTTTCGTCGAATGCCCAGCCCCAACGAATCGAGACCTTCTTTCGTTGGCCCAAAGGGTCTTCAAGAAGATGGAGAAATTTCTCGCGAAGAGCGGATATCTCCGAAGCGAGTCGGACGCTCTTGAGGAAGCATCGCTGACACCCGTGGAGCGCTGGTATGTGCGGGGCCTCGCGGAGCCATCGATGCTGTCGCCAAGTCGCATCGTGGACGTCAAGTCCACGGCGATCGAGTGTGGTGGATTCAGTGTTCATGCTCAGGTTCGTGTTGCCCAAGGCGATCGACGAGGACGAGAAAGGCTCTGCCTATATGCGGCCCGTCCGCCTTTCGCCGAAGGTCAACTTCGCATGACCGATGATGGCCGAGTTCGGCTGACGCTTCGTCGTCCAGCGAAGAACGGCCAGGGTGCGATCGTTCTATCACCGGTTCCAGTTTCTGAGGCGCCTCGCGTGGCTCGTTCCTCCCCGGCGCAGCATCAGGTTCGCTATGCGGGAGTTCTGGCCTCGGCCTCGAAAGTGCGGCGCGCGATTGTCCCAAGGCCCGCACCGGTTCTTCAGCTCGCCTTCCCGATCGAGAACATGAGGCCTCGGGTTCAGAAACATCGCATGTCGTGGGCCAAACTGTTGGCCCGCGTCTATTCGATTGATGGAGAGCGCTGCTTGAGCTGTGGCGGCCCACTTAGGCCGATCGGTGCGGTGACTGAATCGAGTCACGTCGCGCAGACTCTCGGTCGGATGCGACGGCAGCGATGCGCTCGAGATCCCCTCAGCTCGCCCTCGATCTCTGATCGACTCTACAAACCAACCCAAGGTCCCACGCTCCGGGCCTCGGCGCTTCTTGTCCGCGCGGTCGCACTGCTCGTCCGCTGGGGAGAGGTACGTCTGAACGCTGCGCGCAGGCTACGGAACTCAACGGCAGTCCCGTCTTGTGGCGTTCCAAACCGGCCAGACTGCGCGCAACATGTGACTCGTCGCACACCTGCGTCGGTTCTCCGACTGCTCCGGGCATGGTATCGACGACGCATAGTGAGTCGAAGCCGATTGATTGCCCTATCGGCCTCCACGTGTGGGAGGCCCCGCTCGCGCGCGCGACGAAGGACCTCGACTTCCTCGGCCGGCTCGACAACTCGCTCGAGAACCTCGAACGCGTGGTCCGCGAGGTCTGCTCCGCCGACGTGGAGCCCGACGGCATGGTGTTCGACCCGGCCACGGTGAAGACCGAGCGCATCAAGGAGGACGCGGACTACGAGGGCGTGCGCGTCCGCTTCGTCGGCCTGCTCGGCAAGGCGCGCATCACGATGCAGCTCGACGTCGGGTTCGGCGACGTCGTCACGCCTGGCGCGGTGGACATCACGTTGGATCGTTCACAAGGAGGACCTGCTGGCCGCCGAGCCTCGCATACGACGCCGCCAATCGACGATGCCCGGAGCCGACGACACAACTCCTAACCAACTAGAACTAGAGATTTCAAGTAGTTAAAGAGGTGACGCAGTATGAAGCCCCGCTCAAAGGCGGACGGGCCGCATACTGGCAGAGCCTTCTCGTCCTCGTCGATCGCCTTGGGCAACACGAACCTGAGCATGAAGAGAAGCTCTCCTCCTGGCTTGAGCGCCCTCCATGCCCTACGCCGATAGCACAGCAGGACTTCACGGGCCGAGGTCGATGTGGCTCGCGGTATTGCCCGTCGCGAGAGGCCACAATGGGGTCGCGATGGGCCAATGGGTTGCCTATGGATAAGGTCTTATTCGAGAAAGGTTCCGATTCGGTTGGCGTGCATCAACGCGGCGGTTAGGGTGTTGGACTCTGAGATCGCGCGCTCGCGCTCGATGTTGTGGTCGAGGAGCGCCAACGCGACGCGTTGTGCGATCTCCGCGGGGCTTAGGCGCTTGCTCGGCGGCAGGTAGCCCTGCGCGGCTAAGAACGTTTCGAGCGCCTCGAGATTCTTGGTGCGAAAGCCAGGTACGCTTTTCGCCTGGAGCGCTTCGAGGAGCGGCCTTGCATCGCCGTTCGTGTGCTCAACGAGCTGCATGACCGGCTCCATGAACCTCTCCGAGACCTGTTTGGACGCTTCGATCGCCGAGGCGTCGACCGGGCGTCCTCGCCCCTGCCTCCATGCCGTTACCCAGGCCTCGGCGGCGTGCGCGCGACGTTCGAGCAGCCGCTGCTCGTTCGCGTCGAAGAAGCGCTGGTGGGCCTCGTTTTCGATCGCGCTTCGAAGCTGACCGAAGTCGCGGATTCCTAGCTCGCGCAGGCGATAGACGAGCGGGAGCTGGTCGTTCAGGAGATGAAACACGTCGATTTCGCCTTCCCTCCAGGGATCCACTTCCTGCACGCCGAGCAGCGCCGCATACACCGCGGGTGCGTGGCCGTCGGGCTTTGGGATCTCGGGCTGAGTAGGCGTGAGAAAGCGTTCAGGATCGGTCTGGGTACGATGGGCGTCTCGAAGCTCCTGCATGTCGACGATCTTCACCGGCGTGCCTTGATGCTGCCAAAACCCAACCTCGCTGGGCTGCGCAGTGAGATAGAAGATTTGTCGGTCGTCTTCTCGAGACAGCATCTTTAGCGCCTCGACGACGGCGGCGAAACGCTCAGGGTCCGTGGTGGTGAGGGCTTCGTCGAGAAATAGCGGCAGCGGTTCGTGGCCTCTCTCGGCCTCCAGCGCGAAGGCGAGGCGAACCGCGATGAGGAGCTGCATGCGCGTGCCACTCGAGAGCTCCGAGAGCTTTCGATTCTCGTTCACTCGCGTGTCTCGCGCGAAGAAACGCCCGCGGTCCTCGGAATCGAAGCGGAGCTCGAATTCATGACGGGTGAAGCGACCGAACCACGCCCGCGCCGTCTTCAGCGACTGCGGCTGACTCGTGTCGTTGTACTCCGCTTCGACGTCCTCGAGCAGCAGCGCACCCGCTTCGGCAGAAAGCGCTTGGTCAAAGGCCCGCTCGAGGTCCTCGATTTTCTGGGTCAGCGTTTCGCGACAGTCCTCAAGCTCTCGGCGCTTTCGGGCGATGTCCAGCTCGTGCCCGATGGCACTTATCGTTTTGGCAAGCGGATCGTATTCGTCTGCGCGCTGGCGTGTTTGATGCTCGCTCGCAAGCAGCGATGGCTCATCGTTTGCCCGCACCATCTCGAGGAGCGCCGGCCGAGACGTGAGATCGGTTTCGCGTGCGCGGATTTCCGCTTCTGTTTCGGTGTGCTTTCGTTTCCAGTCCTTCCATTTGCCGAGCTGTTCGATCCTCCGCTCGAGGTGTTGCTCGTCGTCGACGCCGGCCTTCTCTAACAACTTCTGACGCTGATGACGAAGACGCCCGATGTCGTCGGATAGACGGGCTTGCGTCTTCTCGAGTTGTGCGAGTCGCTCTACGGTCGTCTGCTGTTCTTGTCGGCGACGCGCGAGGTCTCGCAGACACCCACCGAGCGTCGAGGAATCTGGTGCGCCCTCGGGCACCTGGACGGCGTGAGTGCGCAGGAACGAGACAAGCTGAGCTCGGGTGGCGTAGGCTTCTTGGCTGGCGCGATCGACCTGGCTTCGAAGCCGAAGCACTTCGGTGTGTGCCTCTTCATACGCCGTGACGAGCTGCGCCCAGCGAAAGAGGCCGACATCGAGCTGGGCGGTGCCGATGCCGAGCCCGCGGGCGAACGCCTCGAGCGCTTCCGTGCTCGCCTCGAGTGCGTTTCGAGCCCGTACGATCTCAGGAGCAAGGCCTCGGCGTTTCTCTGCCTCATGATTTCGCTTGATCCCGGCTTGGAGCTCCTCCTCGAGCGAACGGAGCCTTTGCTCGACGCGGTCTCGTGTCCATGTCTCGGGTGGGCTCACGTGCGTTTGCTCGAAGCGCGTCTTGGCGGTTGCTCGTTCCGTGCCGCCGGCAGGGCTCGGCCACACCAGGGCGATGCCGACGGCGACCAGGATGAGGAGCGCCCAGGCCGCGGGATGAACCAGGACACCCGCGGCCACACTGACACCCGCCGACAGCGCCGCAAGTGTAACAAGACCCATCCAGAATCTCGTGGTCGGCCGCGACGGCTCGGTCGCCGAAAGCCAGATGGCGAGCTCCCTGCGCGCGGTGTGGAGTGCATCGAGCGAAAGCTCGGTCTCCTGGAGGTTTGCCGCCTGACGTTCGAGGTCGGCGAGCGCACGCGTGTCACCTTGGCGCTTCTCCAGCTTCTCATCCAGCGCGCGCAGGTGAGTCGGCGAGAGCGAAAGGGACGCCGTTGGCGTCGCGCCGAGCGCTGCGAGACGGTTCGAGGCGGTGGCCTCCGCCGCGCCGAGTTTCTCCGCGTAGTCACGAAGGTTGCGCTCGATGTCCCGAAGTCCACGCAGCCTCTCGCTCTCTGCATCGAGTACGCCCTGGGTCAGCGCGGCCAAGTCGAGCGTCGAATCTCGAAGTGGGTTCTCCAGCGTGTCTCGTTTTCGATTTTCGCTCGTGCGCTCGGTCTCCTTGGCTTCGAGCTCCGCATCCAAGTCTTTGAGTCGCGCGCGCTCATCTCCGTGAAGTCGATCCAGCTCCGGGAAGAACGCGCTACGTTCCTGCCGGAGCTCCTGGCGGCGGCGCTCGAGCGCGAGCAGCGACTTCGCGGCAGCGTAGGAAGGGAGTCGGTCTTTTGCCTCACGGGCGTCCGCCAGCCTCGCTTCGAGCGTCGAAAGCTCGCTTTCCCGTTCGCGAAGCTCCGCATGATCCCGTTGCTTGGCTTCGAGGGCCGACTTTGCTGTGCGATACGCGTCAAACTCCGGCTTCCCGTGGTTGCGTTTGAGCGAGAACGAGTCCTTGACTGCGCGGAGATCGAACCCGCCCGCGAGCTGCCGCGAGACCTCGGCCGCAATCGCCTCCTCGGTCTTTCCTTCGGAAGACAGAAGGTCTTCGATGCGCAGCGTGTAGCACGCGAGGAACCGGTGTTCGGGAAGGCTAGGGGGACGGATCTCCGCTCCGCGCTGTGTCCATCTCAGGCTCGCACCGACCCGCTCGGCGTTGATCGAGGCGCCAGCCGCGTCGAACGTTGCCTCGAGGTCGACCGCGTCCTTCTGGCTCTCTTCGCGATAGAGGAGTGCGCGGAGGGCGCGGAGGAGACTCGATTTTCCCGAGGCGTTCGGGCCAACCACGAGGTTGATGCCGTCGGCCAAGTCTTCGACAGCCAGCGGCGTCGTCATTCCCGGGAGTCGCCGAATGTCGAGCCGTCGGAGCTTCAAGACGAACCCTCCCGCTGCCTCAGCAGGCGGTCGATGGCCACGAGCGCTGCGGACTCGAGCCGCGCTCGGATGGCTTGCTCGTCGGGCAGGCCGCGCGCGCGAAAGCTCGGTCGAGCCTGGACCTCCTTGAAGCGCTCGCGCGCTTTCGCGACGAGCCGATGACCGTCCTCGCTATCTGGAGATCTCAGCGCCAAGACGCGGCGCGCCAGGAGTCCGACGGGGTCACAGGCCTTGGCCATCTCCGTCAGCGCCAGCCGGGGTTCGACGCTTAGCTGGACGTCGTGAACGAAGCAGCAGAGGGCCCCTTTTCGGATGTCCCAGGATCGAGGATCGTCGTGGCTGAGCTTCTCCTCGAACGCTTGCCTGTGCGCCGAACGTCCTGTGAGCCGAAGGCGGCACCCGAGTGCCTTGGGCTGGTGTTCGTGGGCATCGACCTTGGCGTGAAGCGCATCGAGCGCCTCCAGGATGCGCGGCGGAAGATCGTCGGGATCGTCGATGTGGGTGACGTCGACGTCGACCGTTTCCCAGCGCAGCGGGGCGAGCGGGATCTGGGTCGCGGAGATGCCGTTCGGCTCGATCTCCACGATCCATGGTCCGTGGGGTCCGGGCTCACCGGGGTCCATGCCGGTGAGCGAGCCGAGATAAGCCATCGGCCGCTTGCCCGTGAGGTCGTCCGGCTTATGGATGTGGCCGAGCAACCACGCGTCGACGGGCGCCGCCTCGAGCTCCGAGGACCGCACCGGGGCGTAGTGGCTCCTTGATTGGTCCCGGTCGCAGTGAAGGAGGCCGATGACCCGGTCGGCCCCGCGCCTCACGGGAAGGCTCACCAGGGGGCTGTCTTCGACCCGTTCGCTTGGAAACGACCATCCGAGGACCAAGACCCGCGTGCCATGGACGGTGCCGAGCTCGACCGCCTCCCAGACCCCTTGCCCGCCGAGCAGTCGAAAGCCCTCGAGGCTCGCGGCGAGCCGCGGCAGGACAGAGACATCGTGGTTGCCGGAGACGCCGACAACCAAGATCCCGGCATCGATGAGTTGTTTGACGCCGGCGCTTAGGTCGCGGAAGGCCTCGAAGAAGTCGTCCTTGTCCTCGACGACATCGCCGGCTAGCAGCACGGCGTCGACCTTCTTGGTTAGTGCGCACTCGACCGCGCGCTTCCAGGCTTCGGAGGGGCCCAGCTCGCGAGGCCGAAAGCGCTCCTTCACGGCGTCGGAAAGTCGGGACGGGGTTCGCCCGAGATGGATGTCTCCGACCGCAAGCAGTCTCACCCGACTCCACTTACGATCGCTGGCGGAAATCCGAAAGCCTGGCGCCGGCCGATAGGGCAATCAATCGTCTTCGAGCCAGCATGCGTCGTCGATACCATGCCGGGAGCAGTCGGAGAACCGACGCAGGTGTGCGACGAGTCGCATGTTGCGCGCAGTCTGGCCGGTTTGGAACGGCACAAGACGGGACTGCCGTTGAGTTCCGTAGCCTGCGCGCAGCGTTCAGACGTGCCTCTCCCCCAGCAGACGAGCCGTGCGACCGCGCGGACAAGAAGCGCCGAGGCCCGGAGCTTGGGACCTTGGGTTAGTTTGTGGAGTCGATCAGAGATCGAGGGCGAGCTGGGGGGATCTCGAGCGCACCGCTGCCGTCGCATCCGACCGAGAGCCTGCGCGACGTGACTCGATTCAGTCACCGCACCGATCGGCCTAAGTGGGCCGCCACAGCTCAAGCAGCGCTCTCCATCAATCGAATAGACGCGGGCCAACAGTTTGGCCCACGACATGCGACGTTTCTGAACCCGAGGCCTCATGTTCTCGATCGGGAAGGCGAGCTGAAGAACCGGTGCGGGCCTTGGAACAATCGCGCGCCGCAGTTTCGAGGCCGAGGCCAGAACTCCCGAATAGCGAACCTGATGCTGCGCCGGGGGAGAAACGAGCCACGCGAGGCGTCTCAGAAACTGAACCGGTGATAGAACGATCGCACGCTGGCCGTTCTTCGCTGGACGACGAAGCGTCAGCCGAAACATAGCCCAGGCGCGCACACGCTCCGTCCGGTCCATCGCGTGGACTGTTGGTGGGAGAGCCATACCCTTGCTGCCACCGCCAGAGCGATGCTACTCGCCAGCCAGCACATGGGGCACTCTGAGCGGCACAAAGGATCAGGCGAAGGTTGTGCGCGCAATCGCCCAGGCAGGGCGCCAGGATTGATGGCCATGTTACTCGCCTCCTTCAGCGTGAGCGGAGGTGCTGCTTACGCTGAGCCGACTGGTGTTTCGAATCAACCGAAGAAGAAAGTTGTGGTTGAAGGCTGGGGCAACATAGTTGAGGCCAACGTTGCAGATGCCCGGTCGAAGGCGATCCACGACGCCCAAAAGAAAGCCATCGAGATCAGTGCCGGAGTGCATGTAAGGTCGATGATGACCGACGATTCATTCTCCGTCCTGCGGGGGAACAACGAGCAGTTTGCCCAAGCGATTCAGCAGAAGATCGAAATCACGTCGGATGGCTTTGTGTCCGACTACAGCGTTCTCAAGGAGTGGGTTGAAGGAAACACTTACAAGGTCGAGCTGGAGGTTGAGGTTAACGACGTCGCGTTGATGCGCGAGCTTGCGTTCTTGGCTCGTCGTCTTTCTGGTGCACGCTTTCCCAAGATCATGTTCCTCCTTCAGGAAGAATACACAGATCAAGCCGGACAAACCGGCGTCGTCTTCGAGCCCACCTTTCAAGCCCACTTGGAGGACGCCTTCCTGGCTCGTGGGTTCGACCTTGTAGCTCAGGACCAGATCAAGAAGCTGCGTGCAGAAGAGGCCGAGGTGTTCGACGACATCATCACTGACGAGAACAAGGCAGCAAAATACGCCATGGGCTACGGCGCCGAATATGTCATTACCGGCACGGCGCGAGTACGTCACACAAGCTTCGACGATCTCGGCCAGAAGGAGCATCACGGCCACGCCGAGCTCTACATAAGAGCAGTTGACGCATCCACAGCGGGAGTTATCGCGAGTAACAAGGTAGCTGGCAGTTCACCACCGAACTGCTTCAGTGAACCTGACCTTCGGGTTAGGAGCGTCACTCACGTAGGAAAAAATCTCATCGACAGTCTCATTCGACGGATTGTCGAATCCTGGGACAAGGAATTGGCCAACGGTGTCCGATACTCGGTCAAGCTGTACGGCGCTAAGAGCTTCAAGAAGGAGGGAACGCGCTTCATCACGATGATCCAAGGAGTGCCAGGCGTGAAGCAAGTGAAGAAGCTCAGCTTCGGTGGGCAGCGCTTGGAACTTGAAGTTTTCTTCGGGGCGTCATCCGATGTGAGTGTTCTCGAAAGGGAGATCCTAAGAGTCTCTGAACAGGAACACCTCTTCAAAGCGATGGATGTAACGTACTCAAGGGGCCGTGAGCTGAACTTCAAATTGTAACGGGGATGCGGGTCATGGCGGTGTTCAGCTATCAGTTGGGGTTATCTGGGCTCGGTCTTTGGTGCGCGGTCTCGCTGTTATCTGTCGTGCTCGTACCCTCGTCAGCGGGGGCGAGTGGTGAGCTGGGCAAGGTGGCGGTCCTCGACATGCAGACGACTGACGTGCCTCCCGGGCTCGTCGGTGTCTTGACAGAGGTACTGACAGCCGAGGTTCAGGACGCGGATGTGTTCGATGAAGTCATTGCGGGTCGAGATGTTGCTGCGCTCGTTGGGTTCGAAAGACAGCGTCAGCTTGTGGGCTGCTCTGAGGAGAGCTGTATGTCGGAAATTGCCGGTGCCCTTGGTGTTGACCGCATCTTGGTCAGCCAAGTTGCCAAGGTCGGAAGCAGTTTCGTGCTCAACCTGAAGATGCTCGAGGTGCGCACCGGACGCGCCGGAAAGCGGATCTACGAAACGATGAAGGCGGACGAAGATGTGCTAATCAGAACCATTAGGGCATCCGTTCAGAAACTTCTCCTCGTCCGGCTCGACGCCGAAGTACCGTCGGGAACCTCACAGTCCTGGTCCATCGACATCACGAAGGATGTTCCACCAACGAGTGGTCCGTCGGGCCCTGGAACGCTCTCTCTCGTCGGGTTTGGTGTCGGACTGGCCGCAGGTGTGACGGGAGCGGTTTTTGGGGTGATGGCGAGAGGCCACTACGCCAATACCACCGACCCGGACTTTGTGGGCTCGCAGTTGGAGGTCGCGCCCGGAAAAGCTGACGCACTGATCGCCAATATCAGCTTCGGAGTGGCCATCGCGGCAACGGTGGCCGCGGTTGCCTTCTGGTTGTTTCCTGGAGAGGTGTCACGCGATCCGAACTCCGAACGCTGACTCCCTCCCATTGGGAGTGCGGTAGATCCTCGGACATTGGGAGCGAGTATGGCTTCGCGATACATGGTGCTTCTTTCGGTAGTCTTGAGTCATGGGTGCTTCTTCTCTTTTCCGGATGAACGTACAAGCGAATTTCGATGCATTACGGAGAGTGATTGTTTGCCCGGCTACACGTGCATCGAAGCGCTGTGCGCTGATTACAAGAGCGGCCTCTCGGAGCTCGATGCTGGCTCGTCGATTGCTGACAGCGGCCGGGATCCCGACGCGCGGGATGCTTCTCGAGTGGACGTTGGAGATGCTGGGGTGGATGGCGGAGTCCACTCGGACGCCGGAGCGTCTGCGCACGATGCTAACCTTGTGGATGCTAACCTTGTGGATGCTAACCTTGTGGATGCAGAGCCCACCGACGCGAGTCACGTCGAACCTCAGATTAGCGCCGTCAAGGTGGCCGCTGGCGGACGGCACACGTGCGCGACCCAGATTCCCCCGAGTCCGGGTTGCCGACATTTGTCCGCAAAGAGTTTGAACGATTCCTCGACTGCGGGATCTTGGAACGCGGGTTCGTCCTTCTTTTCTGCGACCGATGCCAGCGTGAGCATGCTGTGGCCTTTTCGTGCAAGTTCGCCATGTCCGGACGGACACCCCGTGGCATGAAACTGGTAGGATGCGCCGCGTTGGTGGTGGCACAGAGATCGGCGTTTCCTTGGTGCTTCAGCCCGTGTGCAAGTTGGATCCGGAGCTCTACGAGCACCCCGTACTGCGCCATGGAGTCCGCCTATGCGGCTTCGGGAGCGCGCGTTCTAGATTTCGATCACGAGAGCTCCACGCCATCACCGACAGGAGTGTGTGGTGGAAGTTCTTCATGCCCGTTGCGCGGGGCTCGACGTTCACAAGGACACGGTCGTGGCCTGCATTCGAATCGCATCCAAAGGAACAGCGACGCAAGATGTGCGAACTTTCCAGACGACGACTTCGCAGTTGTTGGCGTTGTCTGACTGGCTGAGCGAACAAGAGGTGACACATGTCGCGATGGAGGCGACGGGCGTCTACTGGAAGCCGGTTTGGCACATCCTCGAGGAGTCGTTCGAGCTCGTCCTCGCGAACGCCGCCCATATCAAGAACGTTCCCGGGCGCAAGACCGACGTGAACGACGCGATGTGGATCTCGGATTTGCTCGCACATGGTCTGATCCGAGGCAGCTTCGTTCCGGAGGCATCCATCCATGAGCTACGCGCGCTCACGCGAACGCGCAAGCAGCTCGTCCGTGAGAAAGCCCAGCACATGCAGCGGATTCAGAAGACGCTCGAGGATGCGAACATCAAGCTCGCATCGGTGATCACGGACATTCTCGGAATGACGGGACGCGGGATCCTCGAAGCTCTCATCCGCGGCGAGACCGATCCTGAGAAGCTGGTCGACCGCAGGCGTGGTCGTCTCAAGGCCACGCGAGCTGAGCTCGTCGAAGCCCTGCGCGGTCGCGTCACTCGGAATCATCGCTTTCTTCTCGAGCTTCACTTGAACCAGATCGACGCCCTCGACAAGTCGATCGAGAGCGTGGAGAAGGAGGTCGGCGAGCTGCTGGAGCCCTTTCGAGCTGCCGCCGAGCTCCTGAAGACGATCCCAGGCGTCAGCGATACCGTCGCCGATGTGATCATCGCGGAGATCGGGGTCGACATGTTGCGCTTTCCAACTGCAGGGCATCTCGTTTCCTGGGCAGGTCTCTGCCCTGGCAATGATGAGAGCGCCGGCAAACGTCGCTCCACTCGCGTTCGAAAAGGATCTCCGTGGCTCAAGACAACGTTGGTCCAAGCGGCATGGGCGGGATCCCGTACGCGCGGAACGTACCTGCGTACACAGTTCCTGCGCCTCAAGACTCGCCGCGGTCCTAAGAAGGCCATCATGGCGGTCGCCGCATCGATGCTGACCGCCATCTATTACATGCTCCGAGACTCCGTCCCCTACCGCGATCTTGGCCCCGACTACTTCGACCGCATGGACACGACCAAGGTGACCACCCGCCTGGTTCGCAGGCTCGAGAGCCTCGGGTTCCATGTCGAGCTCAAGGAGGCATCCTAAGCGAAAACGATCGTCATCAGCCGTGGTTTCGTTCTAGGGGCGGGCGATTTGTCCGAGCTGCGGTGCACGACGGATGCAGGAGACGGCGGCCCATCTCGTCGATGACGTGCTGCCCGATGTCGCGCTGCGGCAATACGTGCTGAGCCCGCCGTTCGAACTGCGCGGTCTTCTCGCGTGCAAACGAGAAGTCTTGGCGAAGATGGTGAACTTTTTCGTTCGGGCGATCTTTGAGCAACTGACCGACTGGGCTCGATGTCAGGGTCTCACAGGACCGAAATGCGGCGCAGTCACCTTCATTCAGCGATTCACGAAGACCCTGAACATCTCACCCCATCTTCATGTGCTCGTTCTCGACGGAGTCTTTGCGAACGAAGAAGAGGGTCCCCGTTTCGTCGAATGCCCAGCCCCAACGAATCGAGACCTTCTTTCGTTGGCCCAAAGGGTCTTCAAGAAGATGGAGAAATTTCTCGCGAAGAGCGGATATCTCCGAAGCGAGTCGGACGCTCTTGAGGAAGCATCGCTGACACCCGTGGAGCGCTGGTATGTGCGGGGCCTCGCGGAGCCATCGATGCTGTCGCCAAGTCGCATCGTGGACGTCAAGTCCACGGCGATCGAGTGTGGTGGATTCAGTGTTCATGCTCAGGTTCGTGTTGCCCAAGGCGATCGACGAGGACGAGAAAGGCTCTGCCTATATGCGGCCCGTCCGCCTTTCGCCGAAGGTCAACTTCGCATGACCGATGATGGCCGAGTTCGGCTGACGCTTCGTCGTCCAGCGAAGAACGGCCAGGGTGCGATCGTTCTATCACCGGTTCAGTTTCTGAGGCGCCTCGCGTGGCTCGTTCCTCCCCGGCGCAGCATCAGGTTCGCTATGCGGGAGTTCTGGCCTCGGCCTCGAAAGTGCGGCGCGCGATTGTCCCAAGGCCCGCACCGGTTCTTCAGCTCGCCTTCCCGATCGAGAACATGAGGCCTCGGGTTCAGAAACATCGCATGTCGTGGGCCAAACTGTTGGCCCGCGTCTATTCGATTGATGGAGAGCGCTGCTTGAGCTGTGGCGGCCCACTTAGGCCGATCGGTGCGGTGACTGAATCGAGTCACGTCGCGCAGACTCTCGGTCGGATGCGACGGCAGCGATGCGCTCGAGATCCCCTCAGCTCGCCCTCGATCTCTGATCGACTCTACAAACCAACCCAAGGTCCCACGCTCCGGGCCTCGGCGCTTCTTGTCCGCGCGGTCGCACTGCTCGTCCGCTGGGGGGAGAGGTACGTCTGAACGCTGCGCGCAGGCTACGGAACTCAACGGCAGTCCCGTCTTGTGGCGTTCCAAACCGGCCAGACTGCGCGCAACATGTGACTCGTCGCACACCTGCGTCGGTTCTCCGACTGCTCCGGGCATGGTATCGACGACGCATAGTGAGTCGAAGCCGATTGATTGCCCTATCGGCCAAGGGGAGGATGGTGTCGAGCGCGCTGTAGCTCGAGATCGACCAATCCTTCGGCAGATCCGCGGGTGCGATATCGGTCCTAAACGGCGCGGGAGGAGGAATCTCAGGTGCGCCTGCGTGGGGGGGCGGCCACCGCCGAGGGGTCGCATCGACGGTCTCGGAGGCGGGGGCCTTGACGTAACGTACGATCCGGCCGGTCGTCATCGGCGCGAACGGCACCGAATACACGTCGAAACCTTCGGGACCGTAACCGCGATAGATGATCGTTCGACCGTCCGGGGTGATGCTGGGCTGAAAAGCGCCGGTGATGAGATTGGTGAGCTGGCGCGTCGTTCTTTGTGCGGTGTCGAACGCGTAGAGGTTGTAGATGCCGGTTCGGTCCGAAGCGAACACGAGCCAACGGCCGTCGGGCGACCAGGTCGGGTCGGTGTCCTGCGCGCGGTCGCGTGTCACTTCCTCGACCATTGCACCGTCGAGATCATAGATGACGATGTCTCGCCGGCCGCTTCGAAAACGGGCCACGGCGACCTGCTTTCCGTCGGGCGAAAAGCGCGGATTCGAAAACTGGACGTCCGGTTCGGCGGGCACCAAGACGCGCGGGTGAATCGTGAGTCCGTCCGACTCCAGCCAGCTGAGCACGAGGCGATTCGCGCCGTAGGGTGACTGGACGAAGACGAGACGACGGCCGTCGGGCGAAACGTCGGGTTCCCTTGCCCGTAGTGATCCGGAGGCGGCGAGCCAGTCGCTGGCCTCGATCGGATCCACGACGACGGCCTCGAGGCGTTTTTTCGTCAGGTCGAATCGGAAGAGGTTGTTGTGCGCGTAGTACCGTTGATTGATCTCGGTCTGCTGCAGGTAGAAGGCTTGCCCATCCGGTGAAAAAGATACGCCGAGGCTCAGGGTGTCGTCGAGCAAGACCTCTTCGGCGGAGCCGTCCAATCGGATTCGACGTACCCGTGCGCCATCTACGGGTGAGCTTGCCGAAAACACGATGTATTGGCCATCGGGGGTGACGCGCGGACCAACGCACTCACCCCCGTGGTGTGTGAGCCGAGTTGGCGTCGTCAGCGGGATGATGGTCGACGTCTTGACGTGCTGGAGCATCGCTTCTGCTTCCGTTCTCACGTCTTGCTCGAAGTGGTTCCAAAGACTTGGCATGCTCTCGCCGAAGGTCATCTTGCTCGGAATGTACGTGATGTAAGGAACTGGGTTGGCCGCATAGGTTCGGTGATAATCGAGCAGCGCGTCTTCGCCGTAGTGCGCGGCGAGCCAGAGCTGAAACCGGCCGCCGAAGAAGTACGCGACGTTGCTGAACGGCCAATTCGGATAGCCGCGGTAGCCGCGGTCGATCGATGGGAAAACGTCGTTGAGTGCGGCTGTTCGAAGCACCATGTCGACGTAGGTGCTGCGGCCGCGCCCGGCGCCCGTCGACACCGTCTCTTCGTAGACGGCGAGCCCCTCGGTGAGCCATGCGGGCACGTACTGGCTCATGGCCACGTACTTGCCCAAGATCTGACGGCCCACCCACGGAAGACCGAAGGCCATGTCGAGGTGATAGATGTGCGCGAGTTCGTGAATGAGCACGGCGGTCAGCCAGTCGTCGTAGTCTTCGAGTCCCGACACCCGCGTCGGTGCGGTGACGAACAGGGTGATCGTTTTCGATGGGAGAATGGTTGCACTGCCGTTGGCGCTGTCGGTCTGGTCGTTGATGATGACGTTGATTCGGTCGTCCGGTGCCCAGTCGTAGCGCTCGGCGAGATAGGCCCACGATTCTTCGCCGATTTTCGCGGCACGAAGCGCGATGCCGCCGTACCCTTCAGGATACATGACCAAAAAATGCGGTGTCTTCAGCGTGGAGTAGGGCATCTCGGGGTCGTAGGCCCCTGCCGCGCACGCCGGGCGCGCGAGGACGGCTCCGGCCAGCGACAGCAGAAGGACGTGGGCGATGGCCATGACGATGAAGGCGGCGACGACCCCGACGACCCGTACGACGCCCCTGACGAAGGCGAGGGCGAGGGCGAGGGCGAGGGCGAGGGCGAGGGCGACGCGGACGAAGGCGAGGGCGAGGGCGAGGGCGAGGGCGAGGGCGAGGGCGAGGGCGACGCGGACGAAGGCGACGCTGGCGCCGAGCGTTCGAAAACCAGCGGGCGCATTCACTCGCCGATGAGCTTGAATGAGTTGGTGGCTATCCACGCGCTTTGATTTGGGCTTTGAAGATCTTGGCGATCTCGGAGGGTTCAACAAC
This sequence comes from Deltaproteobacteria bacterium, assembly GCA_016713425.1. GTDB lineage: Bacteria > Myxococcota > Kuafuiibacteriia > Kuafuiibacteriales > Kuafuiibacteriaceae > JADJPE01. Next base: position 3,109,296 of record JADJPE010000005.1, read on the forward strand.
GTATCGATGTGCGCACAGATCGCAGTTCACGACGACCTCGCGGTTGGCTTCGATCATCTCCGCAAGGTCGGTCGGCCCGAGCATGCGAATCGAGCCCAACACCTTCTCCATGGAGCATCGGCACTGCCAGCCGAGGGGCACGGCGTCGATGGTTCGCGCATCCGGGAACATCGCCTCGACCAGCTCGTGCGCTGCGAGCTCGCGGCTTAGATGGCGCGTCAGCTGGCCATCGCGGAGATTTGTTCGAATGCGTTCGAGGCGCTCGACGTCTCCATCTGGAAGCGCCTGCGTGAGGACGCCGGCCGCCCGAATCACAACACCTTCCGCGTCGGCCATGACGTCGGCCGATAGGGCGGTGGGGATTTGGTCGGATTGATTCAAAAAGAACTCGAGGTCTTCGTCCACTTCGCCCTTCGTGATGGGCGTGGTGCTCTGCGTGTATTCCGCGGCGCGGTCGGACATTCGAATGACGGAGATCTCTCCTGGTTTCAGCGCGGGGGTCAGTGACCGACGGCTCAAGAGCGTCTCGCCCTCGAACAATGGAAAACTGAGGTTGGGGTTCTTGGCGAAACCACGCAGATGGCCGTCGTGGGTGGCGTCGGCGAAGAGCTGGCGCAAGGTTGTGCGCATGACGAACTGGACGCTCGTCGTGCCGTTCCTCTTGGCGGTTGTGCTCATGAGCCCGACCGAGGTCAGGAGCCTTCCCAGCGCAACCGCGGATGTCACTTGGAGTTTGTGCGCCTCTTGCGCCGCACGGCAGGTCTGGGTGGTGACGGCGACGGCGACTTCGAGCCGTGACTGGGGGAGGGTGCATCGGATGCAGAGGTCTTCCACGGCTCGAAGAGCGTAACATCGATCTCATGCTGAAGGGATTCGACGTTGCGCCGAGCCCCGAAGCTCGAGGTCGTCCGAATGATGGTGTCTTTGCGCGCGAGGTCCTCCACCGCGATGCACCCATGTTTGGCCTCGATCACGACTACCGCCGCCGTTGCCGAGAGCATTTCTCTGAGCGCATCGGAGATCTCGTGGGTGAGGTCTTCCTGCAGGATGAGGCGGTGGCTCATGGCGTCGACCAATCGAAACAGCCGGGCCAGGCCTGGGATCTTCCCGTTCGGTAGGAAGGCAAGGTGTGCCTGTCCGTGGGCCATCATCAGGTGATGTGGACAGGTGAAGACGAGTGGAATTCGAGTCGAGACCACGGATCCGCGGTGCTGGGAGGTAAACCCGCTACCGAGCACGCCGAGACCATCCTGGGCGTAGCCGGCGGTGAGGACTTCGATGAAGGCGCGGGTGACTCGTGTCGGGGTATCACGGAGTTCCACGTCCGCCGGGTCGAAACCGAGTGCGTCGAGGAACGCACGGAGCGCGTCTTCTGCCCGCGCCCGGTCGGGGGCACGAACCCGCGGGATGGCCCGGCCGGGCGGGATGGCGCGCCTGCTTCCTCGGGGCATCTCAGCGGTGGTCGCTGGCGTAACGGCTGCCGTCAAGCGTAAACGCCGGCCCTTTTGGGGCCTGGCGATGACGGCCTTTCAGGGCCAGCGACGAGGCCTTTCGGGCCGCGACGGTCCGACGGGTCCGACTTGTTCATTGACGGCTGGACTTCGCGCGACCTACCAGCAGAATCTCGTGAATGGGCAGATCCTCGTGGACTTGCAGTTCTTGGACGATCAGCAGGCTCCGCTCGACGTAAGGACAAGGAGCCAGTTCGGTGCTTCCCTCTGAGTTCAAACCAAACGCAAGCCCCGCGCTGAGCGTCGTTCGTTATGCCGACAGCGCAATACCCACCGCGCGCGGCCGGTTCCATCCGCGGCGAGACCGATCCTGAGAAGCTGGTCGACCGCAGGCGTGGTCGTCTCAAGGCCACGCGAGCTGAGCTCGTCGAAGCCCTGCGCGGTCGCGTCACTCGGAATCATCGCTTTCTTCTCGAGCTTCACTTGAACCAGATCGACGCCCTCGACAAGTCGATCGAGAGCGTGGAGAAGGAGGTCGGCGAGCTGCTGGAGCCCTTTCGAGCTGCCGCCGAGCTCCTGAAGACGATCCCAGGCGTCAGCGATACCGTCGCCGATGTGATCATCGCGGAGATCGGGGTCGACATGTTGCGCTTTCCAACTGCAGGGCATCTCGTTTCCTGGGCAGGTCTCTGCCCTGGCAATGATGAGAGCGCCGGCAAACGTCGCTCCACTCGCGTTCGAAAAGGATCTCCGTGGCTCAAGACAACGTTGGTCCAAGCGGCATGGGCGGGATCCCGTACGCGCGGAACGTACCTGCGTACACAGTTCCTGCGCCTCAAGACTCGCCGCGGTCCTAAGAAGGCCATCATGGCGGTCGCCGCATCGATGCTGACCGCCATCTATTACATGCTCCGAGACTCCGTCCCCTACCGCGATCTTGGCCCCGACTACTTCGACCGCATGGACACGACCAAGGTGACCACCCGCCTGGTTCGCAGGCTCGAGAGCCTCGGGTTCCATGTCGAGCTCAAGGAGGCATCCTAAGCGAAAACGATCGTCATCAGCCGTGGTTTCGTTCTAGGGGCGGGCGATTTGTCCGAGCTGCGGTGCACGACGGATGCAGGAGACGGCGGCCCATCTCGTCGATGACGTGCTGCCCGATGTCGCGCTGCGGCAATACGTGCTGAGCCCGCCGTTCGAACTGCGCGGTCTTCTCGCGTGCAAACGAGAAGTCTTGGCGAAGATGGTGAACTTTTTCGTTCGGGCGATCTTTGAGCAACTGACCGACTGGGCTCGATGTCAGGGTCTCACAGGACCGAAATGCGGCGCAGTCACCTTCATTCAGCGATTCACGAAGACCCTGAACATCTCACCCCATCTTCATGTGCTCGTTCTCGACGGAGTCTTTGCGAACGAAGAAGAGGGTCCCCGTTTCGTCGAATGCCCAGCCCCAACGAATCGAGACCTTCTTTCGTTGGCCCAAAGGGTCTTCAAGAAGATGGAGAAATTTCTCGCGAAGAGCGGATATCTCCGAAGCGAGTCGGACGCTCTTGAGGAAGCATCGCTGACACCCGTGGAGCGCTGGTATGTGCGGGGCCTCGCGGAGCCATCGATGCTGTCGCCAAGTCGCATCGTGGACGTCAAGTCCACGGCGATCGAGTGTGGTGGATTCAGTGTTCATGCTCAGGTTCGTGTTGCCCAAGGCGATCGACGAGGACGAGAAAGGCTCTGCCTATATGCGGCCCGTCCGCCTTTCGCCGAAGGTCAACTTCGCATGACCGATGATGGCCGAGTTCGGCTGACGCTTCGTCGTCCAGCGAAGAACGGCCAGGGTGCGATCGTTCTATCACCGGTTCAGTTTCTGAGGCGCCTCGCGTGGCTCGTTCCTCCCCGGCGCAGCATCAGGTTCGCTATGCGGGAGTTCTGGCCTCGGCCTCGAAAGTGCGGCGCGCGATTGTCCCAAGGCCCGCACCGGTTCTTCAGCTCGCCTTCCCGATCGAGAACATGAGGCCTCGGGTTCAGAAACATCGCATGTCGTGGGCCAAACTGTTGGCCCGCGTCTATTCGATTGATGGAGAGCGCTGCTTGAGCTGTGGCGGCCCACTTAGGCCGATCGGTGCGGTGACTGAATCGAGTCACGTCGCGCAGACTCTCGGTCGGATGCGACGGCAGCGATGCGCTCGAGATCCCCTCAGCTCGCCCTCGATCTCTGATCGACTCTACAAACCAACCCAAGGTCCCACGCTCCGGGCCTCGGCGCTTCTTGTCCGCGCGGTCGCACTGCTCGTCCGCTGGGGAGAGGTACGTCTGAACGCTGCGCGCAGGCTACGGAACTCAACGGCAGTCCCGTCTTGTGGCGTTCCAAACCGGCCAGACTGCGCGCAACATGTGACTCGTCGCACACCTGCGTCGGTTCTCCGACTGCTCCGGGCATGGTATCGACGACGCATAGTGAGTCGAAGCCGATTGATTGCCCTATCGGCCCGATTCCCGTGGTTCCGGCCCCCGCCCAGCTCATCTTGGCCTTGGTTCAAGCTCTTTCAGAAGGGAGCATGCTCGGCGGCTACGCGTTCTCTACTTATCAGACGAAGGATCCCAAACCCATTTCGCTCAAGGAACTCCGCATTGCGTTCGTTGCGGAGGATGTTCAGGGCGTCAAGGGTGCGTCGATCCGGGGCGCGATCGTTCGTGGACAGGCCATTGCGGAGGGCGTCCTCGCCGCACGTTCGCTCGTCAACGAGCCGCCAAACGTGCTTTCGCCGCCCGAACTGGCGGATCGGGCACGCAAGATGTGCAAGACCGCGGAGCTTAGCCATCGCGTCTTGGGGTGCGAGACCTTGAACGCCAAGGCATGCGTCTCATTCTGGCTGTGGGGCGGGGCAGTGAGCACGAGCCTCGACTGATACACATGACGTACACGCCCGAGAAGGGAACTGAGGCTAAGCGCACCGTGTGCATCGTGGGGAAGGGGCTGACCTTCGATGCCGGCGGGCTATCGCTCAAACCCAATGATTCCATGGTCGACATGAAGGCCGACATGGGAGGCGCCGCCGCGGTATTGGGCGCGATGGAGGCCATCGCGAAGCTGAAGCCCGACGTCGTCGTTCACGGGATCATTGGCGTCGCGGAGAACATGCCGGATGGGCGCGCGATTCGACCGGGCGATGTTTTCGTCTCGAAAAAAGGCCTGACCGTCGAGGTCCTCAACACCGATGCGGAGGGTCGCCTCGTGCTCGCGGATGCGCTTTCCTATGCGCAGGATCTCTCGCCCACCGAGATCATCGACTTGGCGACGTTGACCGGGGCGTGCATGGTCGCGCTCGGCCGGACGATCGCGGGTGCGTTTGTGAGCGATGAGGGCCTGGTGGAGAGCTGGCGCAGGCCTGGGAGCGTTCCGGCGAGAAGTTCTGGCGTCTGCCGCTCGATCCGGAGCTGCGCGAGCTGCTCGACAGCGACATCGCCGACATCAAGAATGTCGCCGATCGGTACGGAGGTGCGATCACGGCCGCGCTGTTTCTGCGAGATTTCGTTGAGCGAAGCGTGAAGTGGGCGCATCTCGACATCGCCGGCCCAGTGTTGAGCGTGAAGGACGTCGGCTATCTCCCGAAGGGCGGCACGGGGTTTGGTGTTCGAACGCTGGTTGAGTTCGTCTGCGGACCCAACGTGCTTCGGATCTGACTTTGTTGGCGGCCGGCCGAGGTCTCGCTCTCGGCCGAGAATGACCCCGCGGGACGGTGATGCTCGCTGCACTCTGAGAGACGGCACGTCCGCCCGTTTGAGCGCTCTGCGACTATGACAGATGCCCGGCCAGCATGAAGCCGACGGCGGCTCCGACGCTCAAGCCCAGGATCACGCCCGATACGAACCATCGCATGGTGTGTGCGGGGACCGCGGCTGTCGTGGGCGACGACACCATCGTCGATTCGGATGACGTCGACAAGGCGGCGGACGTGGCCGACACGGGTGGCCTGGAACTGCGGGATCTTGGAACGCGGGTTCGTCCTTCTTTTCTGCGACCGATGCCAGCGTGAGCATGCTGTGGCCTTTTCGTGCAAGGGGCGGGCGATTTGTCCGAGCTGCGGTGCACGACGGATGCAGGAGACGGCGGCCCATCTCGTCGATGACGTGCTGCCCGATGTCGCGCTGCGGCAATACGTGCTGAGCCCGCCGTTCGAACTGCGCGGTCTTCTCGCGTGCAAACGAGAAGTCTTGGCGAAGATGGTGAACTTTTTCGTTGGGGCGATCTTTGAGCAACTGACCGACTGGGCTCGATGTCAGGGTCTCACAGGACCGAAATGCGGCGCAGTCACCTTCATTCAGCGATTCACGAAGACCCTGAACATCTCACCCCATCTTCATGTGCTCGTTCTCGACGGAGTCTTTGCGAACGAAGAAGAGGGTCCCCGTTTCGTCGAATGCCCAGCCCCAACGAATCGAGACCTTCTTTCGTTGGCCCAAAGGGTCTTCAAGAAGATGGAGAAATTTCTCGCGAAGAGCGGATATCTCCGAAGCGAGTCGGACGCTCTTGAGGAAGCATCGCTGACACCCGTGGAGCGCTGGTATGTGCGGGGCCTCGCGGAGCCATCGATGCTGTCGCCAAGTCGCATCGTGGACGTCAAGTCCACGGCGATCGAGTGTGGTGGATTCAGTGTTCATGCTCAGGTTCGTGTTGCCCAAGGCGATCGACGAGGACGAGAAAGGCTCTGCCTATATGCGGCCCGTCCGCCTTTCGCCGAAGGTCAACTTCGCATGACCGATGATGGCCGAGTTCGGCTGACGCTTCGTCGTCCAGCGAAGAACGGCCAGGGTGCGATCGTTCTATCACCGGTTCAGTTTCTGAGGCGCCTCGCGTGGCTCGTTCCTCCCCGGCGCAGCATCAGGTTCGCTATGCGGGAGTTCTGGCCTCGGCCTCGAAAGTGCGGCGCGCGATTGTCCCAAGGCCCGCACCGGTTCTTCAGCTCGCCTTCCCGATCGAGAACATGAGGCCTCGGGTTCAGAAACATCGCATGTCGTGGGCCAAACTGTTGGCCCGCGTCTATTCGATTGATGGAGAGCGCTGCTTGAGCTGTGGCGGCCCACTTAGGCCGATCGGTGCGGTGACTGAATCGAGTCACGTCGCGCAGACTCTCGGTCGGATGCGACGGCAGCGATGCGCTCGAGATCCCCTCAGCTCGCCCTCGATCTCTGATCGACTCTACAAACCAACCCAAGGTCCCACGCTCCGGGCCTCGGCGCTTCTTGTCCGCGCGGTCGCACTGCTCGTCCGCTGGGGGAGAGGTACGTCTGAACGCTGCGCGCAGGCTACGGAACTCAACGGCAGTCCCGTCTTGTGGCGTTCCAAACCGGCCAGACTGCGCGCAACATGTGACTCGTCGCACACCTGCGTCGGTTCTCCGACTGCTCCGGGCATGGTATCGACGACGCATAGTGAGTCGAAGCCGATTGATTGCCCTATCGGCCCCCTCTGGGCACGCGACATTCGAGGACGGGCACACCATCGGACCCGTCGACTTCCTACGCTTGCGCTCCGGCTACACGGTCGCCGATGCCGCCACCGTCTTCGATCAGGCGTTCGCGCGCGAAGACATCATCGAGTGCGGGTGCAACATGCACGCGCGTCGATACTTCGTGAAGGCCCTCGACGGCGGAGAGCCACGCGCCGCGATCGCGATCGCGATCGCGATCGATGCCTACCAGGCGCTCTACTGCATCGAGAAGGAAGCGAGAGACCTCGAGCCGAGAGAACGCCTTCGACTTCGGCGTGACCGCAGCGCGCCGATCTTCAACAAGCTTCTCGAGTGGGTCGAGTCGATCAAAGACGACGAGCCTCCTTCACTGCGCTTCGGTCGAGCGCTCAACTACTTCTCGAACCAGAAAGTGCCGCTGAGTCAGTTCCTCACGGATGGCCGCGTCCCAATCGACAACGGCGTTGTTGAGCGTCTGCACGTGCGCGCGCGCTGACTCGGAAAAACTTCCTCTTCGCCGGGTCAGAGCGTGGCGCTCAGAGCGCCGCCAGCATCTTCTCGCTCTTGGGCTCGTGCGCGCTCTGCGGCATCGACCCCGTCGAGTATCTCGCCACCGTCATGCCCATTCTCGCGCGAGGCGTCATCGAGAAGGACGTCATCGACCTCATGCCCCGCAATTCCCCACTCTGACTGAGCGTCGCGACCTCCCGGGCCGCCAGGCTCAGGGGATGAATCTTGTCCCGGCTCGAGGAAGAATCCGGCGGTCGCCCGGACACTCACGTGTGGCCCCAGCGACCATCGCGATCAATGCTCCCGCGAGTCCGGCGCCGAGCGTGATCCAGCCGGTCTTCGCATCACCCTCCACGACCATGTAGATGCTCCCGACCGAAGACAACGGTATCGCCGTGAGGCCCGTCCAGAACATCGCCTGGCCAGCGATCTTCGCGCCGCCGGTGCCCGCGCGGCCCGATCCGCCGCCTGCTCCACACAAGCAAGGCCCGCCTTGAGCCTAGTCCAGGAACCCGAGCGCGCGATCTCAACGCCCTTCCGCGTGGCAGCCAAGCCACCACTGCGCCCCATCCATCGCCCAGCCTGAGCGCATCGACCTCGATGGGCTTGAGCGGCAATACATGGAGCTATCCATCACCATGCCTCGCAACAGATTCCCTACGGATTTGGCTGGCCGCCAGAATGCATCGGAAGCGTCACGCGAAAGTCACTGCTCCTCCCGTCGGCAGTCGTAACCTCTGGCACCGAAATTGAAGCAGAATCCCCCAGATCAACACTCGGGATTCCGAGCCGCCAATCTACGCCCTTGTTGCGCGGAAAATTCGCGGAATGGCCGGAGCCACCCCATACGACATAGAGACCGCGATCAGAGGCTTCGGCCTCATGTGCCTGAATGACAGAGACCCAATGAGGATTGGCGGTTTCAAGTCGACTGGATCCCGTGTGGGCTGTGTCGATCCCAATAGGCCGAATTCCGGCTTTCTTGGCGGACTCGAGCATCGACACAACCCGTTCTGGCCAGCCCTCTGCCTTGTTCCAGCCGTTCATCTCCAGATGGGCGACTAGATCCTGTCGATTGTCACCCTGCTCCCAGAATCGATCCAGCATTGGCTGATGATCGGAATTGAACATCTCGACGTAGAGTCTCTTCACTCCGGAATCACGGAAAGAACTCATTGAGTTCGAAAGGAATTCGGGAATGGCAGACGATCCGTGTTCATCACCCAGAAATACACCAGGATTCGTCTTTAGAATTTCGGATATCAACTCTCCAGGCTTCATGCTTGGGCGCAGCTCGGGGAGCACTTCTTCGCGCGTCGGGGGGACTGGCGCAGTCCAGGCATCCGATCCTCCTTCCGGCAGCATCCCCAGAAGTTGGGTCTGCAGCATGTCACTTGACCGTGCAAGCTCCTTCGCCCTCGCGCTGCTCCCCGACGCGCTTGCGGGGGATCGGCGCGCCGGTTCGCTGGCTAGGTCTGGTACATCCGCGCCGCCTGATAGCTTCCCGGGGAGTTCCTTGCCCGCAAGGCTCGCCAGACTCGCGGGCAAGCCATATTGCGGGGCGCCACTGATTGGGCCGCTGTGTTCTTGCGTTGAGGCGACGTCGAGGGAACGCCCGCGTCGTTCTGGCTGTTGGGCCACATCGAGTGTATGGGCGGGCGCGATCTGTCGGCTTGACCATCGCGGCGCCTCGAGCAAGTAGGCCATTGTTGTCGCTTGTCACCAGCAAGCGCTGTGCCGACTCCGCCGCAACCGAGTTTGGGTCTTTGGATGGAGGATCTGTCCTCAGTGACCTGCGAAGTGTCTAGGACTCCAGACGTACCCGCTGCACAGCAGGCGCCTGAGTCGCTCGCTGCCAGTTCGCGAACTCGACCATCATCGCCGCCAACAACCCGCCCCGACGTAACCGTTCACGCCCTTCGGTCGTCCGATAGGGGATCGACGGATCGAGTCGAATGTGATCTAAGCTCCTTGTGGGGGACGGACCATCGATCGTGAGCGTGGAGGCCCTCGAGGAGCGACTCCACGTGCTCGAGACGGCTCTTGTGGCACGTGACGCACAGGTCGCGGAGCGCGACGCTCGAATCGATGCTTTGAAGACGCTCGTGGCGGAGCTGACAGAGAAGCTGAATCAGAACTCTCGGAACTCGCATCTGCCTCCGTCGAGCGATGGCCCCGGGGCAGGCGGTCGACTCGGAACCCCGAGGAGTGGCAAGAGCAAGTCCAAGAAGAAGCGCGGGGGTCAGAAGGGGCATCGGGGTGCGCATCGCCTGCTGGCAGCGCCTGATGCTGTTGATTCGATCGTGGACCTGTTCCCCGACGCATGCGGCGGCTGCGCAGCAGCTCTGCCGAGAACGCTCGACCCCGAGGCATACCGCTATCAGCAGGTTGACCTGCAAGACCACCAGCCGCACGTGACCGAGTGGCGACGACACGAGGTCCTTTGTTCGCGATGCGGCAGCTCGACCCGCGCCGCGTATGATTCGAGCGTGATCCCTTGCTCAGCGTTCGGCCCGCGCCTCGTGGCGGTGGTGGTCCTGCTGACGGGTGACTACCATCTCAGTCGTCGCAAGGCGCAACGGATGTTGCGGGAGCTCTTTGGGATCCGCATGTCACTCGGTGCCGTGAGCACGATGGAGGGACGCGCGACCGAGGCTCTGGCCCCTGCGTACGACGAAGCCAAAGCGGAGGTCGAGCAGGCGCTCGTGAAGCACGCCGACGCGACGAGCTGGCTGCGCTCGGGGCGCTTGCGGTCGTTGTGGACAATCGCCACGCGCACGGCGACGTTCTACAGGATCTTCGCGGACGGCAGCAGCGAGACAATCCGCCCTATGTTTGGGGCCTGTCTCGGCATCTTGGTGAGCGATCGCGCGACGGTCTTTGGCTTCTGGGCGATGAAGAAGCGGCAGATCTGCTTCGCTCACTTGCTCCGCAAGTTCATCGGCTTCTCCGAACGCGACGGTCCTGCGGGTCGCTTCGGCCGCGAACTCCTCGAATATACCGCGCTCATCTTCGACGATTGGCACGGTTTCAAGGAAGGTCTCTTGACGCGCGAAGAGCTTGCACTCTGGCTCGCGCCGGTGCGTCGTCACTTTGAGCGGAGCCTCACGAGTGCCTCGAAATCTGATATCCGCGCGCTGTCTGGCAGCGCGAAGGATGTTCTTGCGCACAAAGAAGCGCTGTGGACCTTCGTCACCGAGGACGGCGTGGAGCCTACGAACAACCACGCCGAGCGCGAGCTTCGAGCCTTCGTGCTGTGGCGCAAGCAGAGTTTCGGTTCGCAGAGTGAACGGGGCGATCGCTATGCGGAGCGCATCATGACCGTGGCCCGGACGGCGCGAAAGCAGGGACAGGCGGTGCTCGAGTTCGTGGTGCGAAGCATTGAGGCTCATCTGAACGGAGCCGCGGCGCCTCGACTCATCGGAGCCTGATCAGCTCTCCCCACTCTTCGAACGACGTCCTGCCGCCGGAAAGTACCGCGTCTGGCTGCGTTGACCGACGCTTCATGCTCAGGTTCGTGTTGCCCAAGGCGATCGACGAGGACGAGAAAGGCTCTGCCTATATGCGGCCCGTCCGCCTTTCGCCGAAGGTCAACTTCGCATGACCGATGATGGCCGAGTTCGGCTGACGCTTCGTCGTCCAGCGAAGAACGGCCAGGGTGCGATCGTTCTATCACCGGTTCAGTTTCTGAGGCGCCTCGCGTGGCTCGTTCCTCCCCCGGCGCAGCATCAGGTTCGCTATGCGGGAGTTCTGGCCTCGGCCTCGAAAGTGCGGCGCGCGATTGTCCCAAGGCCCGCACCGGTTCTTCAGCTCGCCTTCCCGATCGAGAACATGAGGCCTCGGGTTCAGAAACATCGCATGTCGTGGGCCAAACTGTTGGCCCGCGTCTATTCGATTGATGGAGAGCGCTGCTTGAGCTGTGGCGGCCCACTTAGGCCGATCGGTGCGGTGACTGAATCGAGTCACGTCGCGCAGACTCTCGGTCGGATGCGACGGCAGCGATGCGCTCGAGATCCCCTCAGCTCGCCCTCGATCTCTGATCGACTCTACAAACCAACCCAAGGTCCCACGCTCCGGGCCTCGGCGCTTCTTGTCCGCGCGGTCGCACTGCTCGTCCGCTGGGGGAGAGGTACGTCTGAACGCTGCGCGCAGGCTACGGAACTCAACGGCAGTCCCGTCTTGTGGCGTTCCAAACCGGCCAGACTGCGCGCAACATGTGACTCGTCGCACACCTGCGTCGGTTCTCCGACTGCTCCGGGCATGGTATCGACGACGCATAGTGAGTCGAAGCCGATTGATTGCCCTATCGGCCTCCACGCCGACCGCGCCGTCCTTGCGCGTCCTCCGATACGCTTCGCGCAGGAGGTCCACATCGATGAGGTGGGCGAGCGTCGTCATCACCATCTGCGGCGCTTGCCTCGCCAGTTTCGCTGTCCGCTCGAGTTTCGTTGTGACGCTGATTGGACTCGATGTTCCTGGCATCTTTCCTCCGAGCGGTCCCGTGACCCGGCGCCTCTTTCCCTCAGCCGGGTCCCCTGGGGAGAGTTCCCCGGCTTCCTCGGTACAGTGAGGCGCTCCGACTCCCGACCATCCCTCCCGCCGCGCTTCGTTTCCTTCGCTTGGCGGTACCTGCGTTGTGCTCGTCATTTGCTCCCGCGGGCCCGAGCACTGGCGCCCCGCGAGCCTGGACCCCTTGTTCCGACGGTCCGAGCCGGGTCGAAACAGGAGACGGTCGGGCCTCCCAGGTTCCTGGGGATCCCATTTCCATGCGTATGCCGTGCTCTCAGACCCCGGCGGGACCTCGGCGCCTCGCCCAAACGGCGCTCCGGTGTCGCCGCCGTGCCAAACAACGCCGACGGCTCCCGCGACCCATAGATTTCGAGGCTCAATCACACAGCCTTCGCACTCCCTGTGTACGCTTCGCAGCCGAGGTCGCCCTCCGGCCACGCAACACTCGGTTCCGGTGGGTGGCTAGCCCTTGCCGGGCGGGGCTCCTCCCCGCTGGGGTCCGACGAGAAGTTTCAGCCTGTCATCTGCATCCCCTTCTCCCAGGCTTCGCCTGGCGCACTGATTGCCCTATCGGCCTCCCACCCTTCGAACCGCTCAGCTCCCTCGATCGCGCCGATGAAGTCGCTCTGGTCCTGGCCCCAGCCCGCGGCCTCGATCCATCTCGCAAGAAAGGCGCCCACCGCCTCCCCCGCCATCGGCTTCAGCTCTGCCTGCCGCTCTACGAGGAATCGCGACTGCGCCTCAGTGAGAGCAGCAGTCAGCGCCACGCGGGGCACACGGTGGAAGTCGACGTGCTGGCCCATGGCTGCGTCGAGAGTCCTACCGCCCGGGGCCTGCAATTGCAGCAGCCGAATGTCGTACGGCTTTGAAATGCTTCACTTATGCTGCCTCAAGGTCCACGAGAATGTCTGGAAACGTCTCGGACAACGCGGCCCAGCCCCGGTGCCCATTCGCATGAGCCCCACGTGGGGACGTTCGCGTTCGTGGTGCGAAGAAGACAGCAGCCCCCCTGACTCCCCGACTAACGGAGCACGGTAGTCGTTGACCGGCACGTGCCACTCGGTGATGAGCGAGCAATGGGCTCTCGGCCGGGTCATGCAGGACCGCTCTCCACCGAGACGCTCGCCCGGGTTCTCGAACAGCACGCCCTTTTCCTGCGCGGCGAGGGCGGCAGCCGAGCACAGCTCGGCGGGCGCGACCTTTCGGGTGTCGCGCTTCCAGGCGCCTGGCTTCAGAACGCGAATCTGAGCCTGGCTGACCTCAGGCGCGCGAACCTGGCGAAGGCCGACCTTCGCGGGGCGAACCTGGAGAACGCCGCGCTCGACGAAGCCAACCTGGAGGCAGCGGACCTGTCGGCCGCTCGCCTCTCGGACGCGACGCTCCGCCGCGCGAACCTCGCTTGCGCGAGGCTGCGTGAAGCGAACATGGGCTGGGCCGACCTCTCCGACGCCGATCTCACCAGCGCTGACCTGTCGGACGCAAACGTCGGTGAGGCGATCTTGGTGGGAGCCGATCGCACCGGCGCAAACTTCACCGGCACCAACCTCGAAGACGCCCATACGCGGCCGGTCGCGGGCCGGGACCAATGCTGATTTGCTCATCGAACCGCCGAGAAAGGCGGCGGCAATGACTCCGGTGCGCCTAGAGTACCTGGCCTCCACCGCGATCGCGCGATCATCCGGGGTGCAAGCTCCTTCTAGCCGCCTCCAAATGGAGGATGATTTCTGGAAGCACTTCGCCGACTACGCAGAGCCCCACGTGGGTGCCCATTGCGAAAGACCCGTGGGAACGAATTTTTCCAGACTTCAACCGCCGTTGGCGTTGGCTGAAGTCATCGCTTACCGCAGCAGAGCCTCATGCGGGAACGCGAAGGCGCGTTCCTCTTGCCCGGGCACTTCAGCGTTGCAGCCGACCTTCCGCTCGACTTGTAGCCCACGCCACGAGCGTCGTGTTGAAATGCCGCCAGATCGTCGCCATAGCTGATGGACAGTAGCGTCCATAGTAGGCCATCCATCCGCGTAACTTCGGATTGAACAGTCTCGCAATGTCCGAGAGGTCAAGGTCAGTCCTGCGACGAAACCCGCGAATCTCTGCCCGCATCGTCTTCAATGCGGAATTCGACACCGCTGGTGTGAAGCCCACAAACAAGACACCTCGTGTGCGGTTCTTCACTGATCGAGGCCTAAAGGAGTAACCGAGGAAATCGAAGCTCGTGTTGGAATATCGACCTTTGCATCGTTCGTCCCTGCAGTACACGATTTTCGTTTTCTCGGGGTGCAACTCGAGTCCGCATTCTTTGAACCGCTCGCCTAACGCGACCTTGATCGCGTGCGCGTCTTCCTCTGTCCGGCAGTGCACCAACCCATCGTCGGCGTGAGCGTCCGGTCAGGCGCCGAGAAAGGTCGGGACCGCCGATCGGGAGACGGGCGATGATTCCGGTCCATGACTTCGAAGAATCAAAAGACGACGGGGACAGCTGCTCATGGCCGTTGGTCGGAAGCAGAAGCACGCTCGATGCTGGTGGCGCTCGAACGAAGTGGCCAGTCGGTGGTCGCATTCGCGCGGTCGCAAGGTGTGAGTGCGCAGCGGATCTACTGGTGGCGACAACGGCTCGGACCGTCAGGCCGGACAGCGGTCCCGGATGATGTCGGCCTGGTTCCGGTTCGCATCCGATGCGAGGATGCTCGGGGCCTCGACCCAGTGGAACTCGGCGCGCCCGTCATCGTGGTCCGGTCGGTCGGCGGCGTGGTCATCGAGGTGCCGCGCGCCGTGTCGCCAGGTTGGATCGCGGCGCTCACGCGCGACATCGAGGACCGCTAACGATGTTGTTGGTACCTCGGTCGACGAAGATCTACATGGGCCGGTCGCCGGTCAACATGGGCAAGTCCTTCGATGGACTGAGCAATGAGGTGCGAGCGGTGCTTCGGAAGGACCCGCTGAGCGGACACATCTTCATCTTCTTCAACCGAAGACGGACGATGGCCAAGATGATCGTTTGGACGCGAGGAGGCTACACGATCGTTGCGAAGCGGCTCGAGCGAGGCACGTTCGCGATCCCGGAGGCTACGGACGCGGCGTGTGTCGAGCTGGACATCCACGAACTCGTCCTTCTCCTCGAAGGCATCGGGTGGGATCGAGGTCGACAGTCGCCGCGGTGGGAGCCTTCTCAGCACCGTCGACACGATGCAGAATTATCGCAATCTGCGTTGCGCATGTCGGTCTAATGTGATCCAAGTTCTTTATCCCTTCCGTCGTCTCGCCAGCCTCTGAACCCACAGTTCTCGAGCTCCTCCGTTCGCTTCTCGACTCCGGTGCGAAGGAGGATGTGGTCGATTTGTTCGCCCAGCTCGTGGCGCGGAACGAAGCTCTGGAGCTTGCGCTCGCGAAGAAGCTCCGAGCGTTCAAGACGACGGAGAAGGTCTCCCCAACCAGCTGAAGCTTCTGCTCGAGACCGTATCCAGCAACGCCCTCTCCGAGACGCCGGCCAACGCGGAGGGCGAGTCCGAGGCAGAGGATACGACGGCAGGCGAGACGGCGGCGGAACAGCTCGGCAAGATGGTCGAGAACGAGCGCAATCGGCGGGCGACCGAGCAGACGCAGCCGCCACCGGCACGGCCTCGCCGGACGCCATTTCCTCCGAACCTACCGCGCGAAGACAACCCCATCTCAGTGCCTGACGCTGAACGGCCATGTCCGAAGTGCGGGCTCGAGCGGCGATGTGCAGGCCACGACGTGAGCGAGGTCCTCGAGCTCGTGCCCGCGCGTGTGATCGTGCGCCGGGACCTCCGGGAGAAGCTCGCCTGTGACGCCTGCGATGCGCCGAACTTCAGCCGCGCGCCGGTCGGTGATCGCGTCGTCCAGGGGGGCCAGTACGGACCCCGTCTCGTCGCTCAACTGCTCGTCGACAAGTACCGAGACGGCCTCCCTCTCCACCGCCAGCGGGAACGATATCGACGGATGAGTGTCGACCTCTCGGTCTCGACGCTGGCGGACCAGGTTGCGTACGGCGCCGAGCTCCTGCAGCCGCTCTGGCGCGCAGCCCAGATCGCGGCACTCAAAGCGAATGTCCTGCATCTCGACGGCACGTCCCTCGCGTTCTTCACTGGCGAGGGCAAGGATGCGAAGCGTCACAAGAAGCTGGGCGCGCTGTGGGGCTTCGTCGTTGACCAGGACGTTGCGCTCTATCTGTTCGCGCCCTCCGGGCACGCGACATTCGCGGACGGGCATACCATCGGACCCGCCGACTTCCTACGCTTGCGCTCCGGCTACACGGTCGCCGATGCCGCAACTGTCTTCGATCAGGCGTTCGCGCGCGAAGACATCATCGAGTGCGGGTGCAACATGCACGCGCGTCGCTACTTCGTGAAGGCCCTCGACGGCGGAGAGGCACGCGCCGCGATCGCGATCGATGCCTACCAGGCGCTGTACGGAATCGAGAAGGAAGCGAGAGACCTCGAGCCAAGAGAACGCCTTCGACTTCGGCGTGAACGCAGCGCGCCGATCTTCAACAAGCTTCTCGAGTGGGTCGAGTCCATCAAAGACGACGAGCCTCCTTCACTGCGCTTCGGTCGAGCGCTCAACTATTTCTCGAACCAGCAAGTGCCGCTGAGTCAGTTCCTCACGGATGGCCGCGTCCCCATCGATAACGGCGTTGTTGAGCGTCTGCACGTGCGCGCCGCGCTGACGCGGAAAAACTTCCTCTTCGCCGGATCAGAGCGCGGCGCTCAGAGCGCCGCCATCATCTTCTCGCTCTTGGGCTCGTGCGCGCTCTGCGGCATCGACCCCGTCGAGTATCTCGCCACCGTCATGCCCATTCTCGCGCGAGGCGTCATCGAGAAGGACGTCATCGACCTCCTGCCCCGCAATCTTCCACTCTGACTGAGCGTCGCGAACTCCCGGGCCGCCAGGCTCAGGGGACGAATCTTGTCCGGCCTCGAGGAAGAATCCGGCGGTCGCCCGGACACTCACTCCCCGTCGTCTTTTGATTCTTCGAAGTCACGGACCGGAATCATCGTCCGTCTCCCGATCGGTGGTCCCGACCTTTCTCGGCGCCCGACCGGACGCTCACCTGCGCGCAGGCTACGGAACTCAACGGCAGTCCCGTCTTGTGGCGTTCCAAACCGGCCAGACTGCGCGCAACATGTGACTCGTCGCACACCTGCGTCGGTTCTCCGACTGCTCCGGGCATGGTATCGACGACGCATAGTGAGTCGAAGCCGATTGATTGCCCTATCGGCCGCCGATGAAGAACGAGAACGCGCTTCAAGGAAGCTTCTTCGTCGAAGACCTCACCGATCGAGTCGAAGCGGCTGTTCTCGATGAGTTCGATCGACTCGCAGAGCGCGGCGGCGTCCTCGGCGCGATGGAAACGCAATACCAGCGAGGCAAGATCCAAGACGAGTCGCTCACGTACGAGAAGATGAAACATGATGGAAGCCTTCCAATCGTGGGCGTAAACACCTTCCAGAATGACGCCACGGACTACGAAACAGGGGCGAACAACGCCGAGCTCCGGCGCGCGTCGAAAGACGAGAAGAACGGGTGCATCGAGGCGCTTCGCGCCTTCCAAACCGCCCACCGGGAGGAGGTTCAAGGCGCGCTTCTTCGGCTAAAGGCCACCGCAGAACGCGGTGAGAACGTCTTTCGGGAACTCATGGAGACAGCCCAAGTGGCAAGCCTCGGCCAGATGACCAACGCGCTCTATGAGGTGGGCGGCCGATACCGCCGGAACGCTTGAGGTGACCCTGCCGTAGCGCAAGGATCTTATCGCCCCACAGCACGCGCTCGGAGCTTGTCGCGCAACGTCGGCGGCCGTGCGGGTGGACTGAAGGTCGCCGGATCTTCACCCTCGAGAACCGTCAGGACCCCGTCAAACGCGCGCTTATAGACGCGGGTATCATCGCGGTAGTACTTTCCGGGCTCGAGGCAGACCAGGGTCTTCGCGTCCACATCGGTCAGGCGATGGGTTGGCTCGCCCTCAGACCGAACATCGAACACGGTCGTCCCGTCGGTGCCCATCTTGGGGTCTTTGGGGACGAGCGCGAACAGCGCGGGATCGACACCCTCGATTGGCACGTAAGCATCGCTCTGGGCGTCGAACCTGTACACCGCCTTCTTGTCTTTGACGAAGATGTCCGACAGCACGTCCGCGCCATCCCAGCGCTCGAGCCGCGCCTCCTCTTCAAAGACAAAGACGTAGACGCCCTCTTTGTCTTTGAAGTATTTGCGGCACGCTCTCCTGACGGGTTGAATGCTTTCCGGGTCCGGCTGCGTCGATCGCAGCATCTTATCACCGGCGAAGAAGTAACAAGCGCCATCGTCACAGGCCAGGCTCTTCGCGACGATGCGAAACGTGCCCAAGTCGATCGCGTCGACCGGCGCATAGCGGTGACCGCTCCAGTAGTGGTGGCTCCGATCTCGCACCAAGCCGCGTATCGACGTCGTCGCGAAGGACTGCGCGTTCACCGAGGCCAACTCGATGAGCTCGACCCGGCCATGCGTGCCCTCGGCGTCGACGACCAGCGCATAGACCGTGTTCGCTCCAACAAGGTAGTTCAAGAAGCCGTCGTGAAGCTTTAGCTGCTCGAAGCCCGGCGGCTTTTTCGGAACGATGCCTACGAAACCGTCGTAGGGGCTCGCCAGGAATAGTTGGTCTGAATCCCACCCGATGTTGTCACACACTTGCGACACCGCGAAGGAGCTCACGTCGGCGCCAACAATCGGCTCGACCGCGAACCCGCCCTCGAAGACGAGGCGGTAGACGACCGATTTGGTCGTTGCAAAGAATGGGTTCAAGATCTCGAAAGATTCGGGTTCGACGCCTTCGAGATGTCGGAACGGGTACTGGGCAAGGGGCTCATCGTCCGTCGTGCCTAACGCGAAGTAGATGCCCGCCTTGTCCCGCACCAGAATGCACCCCGCAAAATCGAGAACTTTGAACGAGGCCGCGTCCAAGTTCGTCTTCATGTAGGCGCCCTCTTCACAGGAGAACGCGTACACGGCGTGCCGGTCACGGCCAATGCCGTGCCTCAACGCCTCGAAAGAGATCGGGTCAGCGACCGCGAACGCGCGCCAATCGCCTTCTTCGGGATCAAGCCCGTAGATTTGGTCGCCATCGCGGCCGTAATAGGGTCCGAGAGGTTCGATGCTCATATCGGTATCTCCGAGGCTAGACCGGGAAAAAGGCCCGCGTCGAGTTCGCTCGTGCAGGATTTGGGCGACGTCGGATGGTCGTATCGAGGTGAACGACGGTCAGGCGGTCAGTCAGTCAGTCAGTCAGTCAGTCCCATTCTGGATAACCGAAGATGGGATTCGGGAGGCCGCGCGCTCTCGCGATGCGATTCAGCACCTCTCGTTCCTCGGGCGCGAGCTGAGCCAAGGCGGCGCGAAACGCCTCGCGTGGCGCCTCAGCGGCCATCGAGGAGCCCCGTCGATCGGCATAAGGCCCGTTGCCGCCGGAGTTGATCGCGACGACCCACGCATGGACCATCTGCAGAACCGCCTCAACGGCCGGTGGCGGACGCAAGGTGGGTTCGGGCAGGCTCTCCGCCCGCGGCGCGCCCGGCACCGGCACGGTTGGGTCGATCAGCCATCCGCCCGCAGACGGATCGAACACAAGTTCCAGCGAGACCCCCTCGTTGGTGACGGCACTGGCCGCGTATTCCGGCCTGTCGGGCCGCCTCGACGGCACCGGGTTGACCGCCATGATACGGACGTCGCGAGACGCCCCGTCGGGCAATGCAACGACAATCCAACGCCCGATATCCCCCGAGGGGTCAGCGCCCACGGCTTCCTGCCCCGGATGGGCGACCTTCCCACGTACCGAAGCCGGTTCTTCGTGGGGCGCAGAGATCCCCAGCCAGCGCAGGTAGCGTAGAGCCTCCGCGACGTCGTAGCTGCCCAAGTGAACACCACAATCAGACGCGAGATGGAAGGCCAGGACCACGTTTCCCTGTGCACGTCCGTCTCCAAGTCCCGTGTGAATCCGAACGCCGGTCAGCCGGGCGGCGGTCGCCGCGCGAACCAACGCATCGCGGTCCTGATACCTGACGCCACGGCGCAAATGATTCAACAGCGGACCGGCATGTCGACAGCCCGGCCCGATTTCCTGCGTGGTCGGGCTCGAGCCGGGCGACCCCGGCGGAGGCGACGTCAAATCCACCGCTGCGGCCGCCGGACCACTCAGAACAGCCGGACCACTCAGAACCACAGCCGTACCCAAGAAGGCTCCGGCAGAGGCTCCGTGCAAGGCCCTCGCCGCCGACCGCAGACCCCTCAACGAGTGCGCGGGAGGCCAGAGACAGGTCGCTCGGATGGAGCCCACGATTGAGTTATCGATTGGAGTCCAGGATCGTTGCGTGGACTACGAGTACCCATGGCGCGACGGGCGATCGGGATGTGTTCGAGCACATCCGCTCCGGGCTGAACTTCTGACGCTTCGCTGACGCTTCTCATCCGCACCTTTCTGGGGTGCAGCGCTCCGAGAGCGCGACACTCGCTCAGTCGAAGGCGACAATCCAATTCAGGTAGGCGTGGTCCCGGGGACGATTTGGCCCAAGCCGTTCCCCTGAGCGACGAACGGGAGAGAGCGGGCCCAGTGGTTGATGGTCTCGCATTCAAGTACGCTTCCGATGCTTGCGCTCCGGTGGGCTCAGGGAGACGCGACCATCCGTGAGCGTCGCTTGCGACAAGCGACCTTGGGCTGTCGCAGCCTTCTCCTCTGCGATCAGCGAGACCCGTCCGACCGAGGGTTGAGTTTCGACCAGTGCAATCTGCACGTCGGACTCAGCGCTCAAGAGTTCGGAATGAAGACTCGAGATTCGGCCTTGACCAGACGGAGTTCTATGCACCCAACGTTCACGGAGGACGGAGACAAGCTTCTCAGCCTTCCTTGGGCCGACACTCGCCGGCAGTTTCAAGCGATGCGTCTGCCGAACCACATCGCCCAAGACCCAAGTGAGCGAACCAACCACGATGGCGTGGTTGGGATCGTAGGCGACAGACGTGACGCTATCGACAAGGCCTTGGGTCTCGAGAACGAAGGTGGTGCCGCTCAAGAAGGCGAGAGACCCATCGTCTTGCTGAAAACCTGCGCCGGACTTCCAGTCCAGGTGCTTGAGGAGCTCGAGCCTGTTCCGGATCCGGCAGGACTCAATGAAGATCCCAATCGGTCCCATCAGGAGGACCATCGGGACAGAGATCGCAAGAGACTTCAGGGCCGCCGATGTTCGAAATCCGTCCCCTGGCCAAAAGACCCCAACGAGGCCCGCGATGGCGACACCAACGCCCACCGCGAAGTACGCCACGATTCTGGTCGCCCAGAGAACTCGCAGGCGATGCAATACGGAAAGCCGCGCCGCAACGACCTCGTCGGGAAGCGACATCGTGCTGAACAACCGACGCTCGCGCGCATTCTGCGCCCCGCTGAGCTCGAAGATGCTCCTCCGCACCTCGGATCGACGGGCCAACGCATTCGGAAGGCCCGACATTCGCTCCGAACCCGTGGCGTCGTCTTGCGGCACAAGCTCAGAAGACACGGATGGATGTTACCCATTTCTGAATCGGTCCCACCCGAAAAGTCGGAGCACGAAAGCCTCGTTCCGTTCACCGGGAGGTGCTTGAGGTCCCGGTCCTCGAACTTCAGGCGGACTGCCCAGCGAGCTCATAGGTGGACGTAGGTCGATCGGGCGAGATGCGCCCTACCGGACGCCTCCCATGCACACGCAGCCGATGATGTCGGCGCTGTCCCTTCGCACCGAAGCCGTCTGGCAGCGGGCGATCGATGAAGCGCGCGGGGCGTACCGGTGCCGAGCACTTCCGCAACCCGGACGATGACCTACGCGGCGGCATCGAGCTCGTTGGGGACGAAACCACGCTTGCGAGTCGCAGCCAACGTGGGCATGAGCTTGTCCGTCAGCGCAGCGAGGAAGTCCGAAATTCGACGAAGACACGAACAAACGAGCGCCATTGCCGAGGCCTTCCGTGACGGCATGAAACGAGCTCATGGCGCGTTGTGTGCGCGCAAGCGGTTTCCGAATACAAACCACGAAAACCGGAGTCGGGAATCCTGCATTGCCTCGTCTCGACCCACTTTGACGAGTTTGTCGAAAGTTTTGAGGACCCAGATTCCCCCGAGTCCGGGTTGCCGACATTTGTCCGCAAAGAGTTTGAACGATTCCTCGACTGCGGGATCTTGGAACGCGGGTTCGTCCTTCTTTTCTGCGACCGATGCCAGCGTGAGCATGCTGTGGCCTTTTCGTGCAAGTTCGCCATGTCCGGACGGACACCCCGTGGCATGAAACTGGTAGGATGCGCCGCGTTGGTGGTGGCACAGAGATCGGCGTTTCCTTGGTGCTTCAGCCCGTGTGCAAGTTGGATCCGGAGCTCTACGAGCACCCCGTACTGCGCCATGGAGTCCGCCTATGCGGCTTCGGGAGCGCGCGTTCTAGATTTCGATCACGAGAGCTCCACGCCATCACCGACAGGAGTGTGTGGTGGAAGTTCTTCATGCCCGTTGCGCGGGGCTCGACGTTCACAAGGACACGGTCGTGGCCTGCATTCGAATCGCATCCAAAGGAACAGCGACGCAAGATGTGCGAACTTTCCAGACGACGACTTCGCAGTTGTTGGCGTTGTCTGACTGGCTGAGCGAACAAGAGGTGACACATGTCGCGATGGAGGCGACGGGCGTCTACTGGAAGCCGGTTTGGCACATCCTCGAGGAGTCGTTCGAGCTCGTCCTCGCGAACGCCGCCCATATCAAGAACGTTCCCGGGCGCAAGACCGACGTGAACGACGCGATGTGGATCTCGGATTTGCTCGCACATGGTCTGATCCGAGGCAGCTTCGTTCCGGAGGCATCCATCCATGAGCTACGCGCGCTCACGCGAACGCGCAAGCAGCTCGTCCGTGAGAAAGCCCAGCACATGCAGCGGATTCAGAAGACGCTCGAGGATGCGAACATCAAGCTCGCATCGGTGATCACGGACATTCTCGGAATGACGGGACGCGGGATCCTCGAAGCTCTCATCCGCGGCGAGACCGATCCTGAGAAGCTGGTCGACCGCAGGCGTGGTCGTCTCAAGGCCACGCGAGCTGAGCTCGTCGAAGCCCTGCGCGGTCGCGTCACTCGGAATCATCGCTTTCTTCTCGAGCTTCACTTGAACCAGATCGACGCCCTCGACAAGTCGATCGAGAGCGTGGAGAAGGAGGTCGGCGAGCTGCTGGAGCCCTTTCGAGCTGCCGCCGAGCTCCTGAAGACGATCCCAGGCGTCAGCGATACCGTCGCCGATGTGATCATCGCGGAGATCGGGGTCGACATGTTGCGCTTTCCAACTGCAGGGCATCTCGTTTCCTGGGCAGGTCTCTGCCCTGGCAATGATGAGAGCGCCGGCAAACGTCGCTCCACTCGCGTTCGAAAAGGATCTCCGTGGCTCAAGACAACGTTGGTCCAAGCGGCATGGGCGGGATCCCGTACGCGCGGAACGTACCTGCGTACACAGTTCCTGCGCCTCAAGACTCGCCGCGGTCCTAAGAAGGCCATCATGGCGGTCGCCGCATCGATGCTGACCGCCATCTATTACATGCTCCGAGACTCCGTCCCCTACCGCGATCTTGGCCCCGACTACTTCGACCGCATGGACACGACCAAGGTGACCACCCGCCTGGTTCGCAGGCTCGAGAGCCTCGGGTTCCATGTCGAGCTCAAGGAGGCATCCTAAGCGAAAACGATCGTCATCAGCCGTGGTTTCGTTCTAGGGGCGGGCGATTTGTCCGAGCTGCGGTGCACGACGGATGCAGGAGACGGCGGCCCATCTCGTCGATGACGTGCTGCCCGATGTCGCGCTGCGGCAATACGTGCTGAGCCCGCCGTTCGAACTGCGCGGTCTTCTCGCGTGCAAACGAGAAGTCTTGGCGAAGATGGTGAACTTTTTCGTTCGGGCGATCTTTGAGCAACTGACCGACTGGGCTCGATGTCAGGGTCTCACAGGACCGAAATGCGGCGCAGTCACCTTCATTCAGCGATTCACGAAGACCCTGAACATCTCACCCCATCTTCATGTGCTCGTTCTCGACGGAGTCTTTGCGAACGAAGAAGAGGGTCCCCGTTTCGTCGAATGCCCAGCCCCAACGAATCGAGACCTTCTTTCGTTGCCCCAAAGGGTCTTCAAGAAGATGGAGAAATTTCTCGCGAAGAGCGGATATCTCCGAAGCGAGTCGGACGCTCTTGAGGAAGCATCGCTGACACCCGTGGAGCGCTGGTATGTGCGGGGCCTCGCGGAGCCATCGATGCTGTCGCCAAGTCGCATCGTGGACGTCAAGTCCACGGCGATCGAGTGTGGTGGATTCAGTGTTCATGCTCAGGTTCGTGTTGCCCAAGGCGATCGACGAGGACGAGAAAGGCTCTGCCTATATGCGGCCCGTCCGCCTTTCGCCGAAGGTCAACTTCGCATGACCGATGATGGCCGAGTTCGGCTGACGCTTCGTCGTCCAGCGAAGAACGGCCAGGGTGCGATCGTTCTATCACCGGTTCAGTTTCTGAGGCGCCTCGCGTGGCTCGTTCCTCCCCCGGCGCAGCATCAGGTTCGCTATGCGGGAGTTCTGGCCTCGGCCTCGAAAGTGCGGCGCGCGATTGTTCCAAGGCCCGCACCAGTTCTTCAGCTCGCCTTCCCGATCGAGAACATGAGGCCTCGGGTTCAGAAACATCGCATGTCGTGGGCCAAACTGTTGGCCCGCGTCTATTCGATTGATGGAGAGCGCTGCTTGAGCTGTGGCGGCCCACTTAGGCCGATCGGTGCGGTGACTGAATCGAGTCACGTCGCGCAGACTCTCGGTCGGATGCGACGGCAGCGATGCGCTCGAGATCCCCTCAGCTCGCCCTCGATCTCTGATCGACTCTACAAACCAACCCAAGGTCCCACGCTCCGGGCCTCGGCGCTTCTTGTCCGCGCGGTCGCACTGCTCGTCCGCTGGGGGAGAGGTACGTCTGAACGCTGCGCGCAGGCTACGGAACTCAACGGCAGTCCCGTCTTGTGGCGTTCCAAACCGGCCAGACTGCGCGCAACATGTGACTCGTCGCACACCTGCGTCGGTTCTCCGACTGCTCCGGGCATGGTATCGACGACGCATAGTGAGTCGAAGCCGATTGATTGCCCTATCGGCCTATCGGCCTCGGGGCCCTCATGAGCCCAGAGATCGTGTTCGATTCCTCAAACTGCAGTGCATCCGGCGCGCCGTCCCCAGAAGCGAGACGCCTGGACGTGCGTTTGTTGAGTGAGATCTATCGGCGACCCGTCTGGGGTTGTTCTCTGATCTTCCATGGCATCGGACGTTGATCGCATGACGGCGGGCAGCTCCACCCAATCCGCGACCGAGGGACGTCGAGTCTCAAGCTTCACGGCGCCTCATCTCGGGGCCGGAAGTGCCGGGATCGAGGGCGGTGGCCTCGCTCATTCAGAACTCCGGCAGAGCGCATAGGCGAAGGACTGCGCCGCGCCCCAGGGCGTGGTGTGCTCTTCGTCAGCCTGTTCGACAAGTTCGAAGCCGGCCCCGAGTGCGGCTGCGATGTCGCTCGATGCGTACCGGGTCACGGGCAGCCCGCTGCAGCGCTCGGGGCCGCTCGGGCCGAAGGTGGCAATGATCACGAAGCCGCCCCGGCGGACGGACCGACGCAGCGCCTCGATGTACGTGTCGCGGAGGGCCGGTTCGGTGAGGAAGTGGAACACGGCGCGGTCGTGCCAGAGATCCACGCTGTCCTCGTCGAAGAGCGCTGTCGTGGCGTCTCCGACGACCCACTGGACCGAGCGCGCGGCGTCGCCGAGGCGAGCGCGGGTGTGGGCGAGCGCTTCGGCCGCGATGTCGGCCACGGAGATGCGCTGGAAGCCTCGGGCCAGGAGGTCGTCCACGAGCGTCGAGGCGCCGCCGCCGACGTCGACCACATGGGCGCAGGGGTCGAGCCCACAGCGATCGATCCAGGCGAGGGACTGCTCGAGGCGAGGGCGGTACCAGCTGACCGAGTCCGGAGACCTGCTCCGATAGACCTCGTCCCAGTGTTCGCGCGTGCTCATGCATCCTCCCAGCGCTGCATCCACGGCTTCGCCCGGGAGCGATCCCAGCTGTCGCACATCACCGTGACGACCGGACCGCGCAGCTCGCCGCGGGCCACGCGCCGCGCCGCGACCAGGTTCACGCCAGCCGAGCCGCCGACGTAGAGCGAACAGACGAATCGACGAACTGCTCCACCACCAGTGGCAGGCAGCACTCGACCAGTTCGTTCGCCGAGTAGCGCACCACAGCTGAAAGCCGTCCCGTTCACGTTCACTGCGAGCGATCATAGCCGAACGGATCCGAAACGCCCAGGTGCCCTCGATGGAACAGCTACAATGCAGCGACTTAAGTACTGTCCGAGCGACAGCGGGTCCGGGCGCACGCGGATTTCATGTACACGGCCGAGTACAAAACCCGAATCGAAGACATCGATCTCGTCAAGGTCATCCACTGACAACGTACCGACCTCACCCACACTCCCGACAGATCGCGATACTCGCCCAGATTGGCGGTGCAAGGCGACCCGCCGCCTCGGCCGCGTTGATCGCAAGCTACCAAATCCGCGATAGGCGGGCGTCCAGAATGGATATTGGCGGCAGCGTCCCAGAGAGCTCGAGCCATGCGCCGCGTCCCGCGGTCAGTGACGCCCAAATGGGGAGACCGCCCTCGTACACGACGAGGTTGCCATCGGACTGGAAGGCAGCCAGGCACCCCGACTCGCACGATCGACCGCCCGTCCCAGCGTCCCAGATCGGCCCCTCCGGCGCGTAGACGACGAGGTTTCCGTCGTACTGCATGACGAGGATTCGGCTTCCGAAGGCGACGTATTGGCCCGCTTTGAGCAGGAGGTCGGGAAATCTCCGACTGCTCGCCCAAACGATCGAGCCTCCATTGTTCAGCAGCCGAACGAGCGGACCCGAGCGCGCAAGTTGAAGCCCCGTGGCCGCCCCTGCGCCGCTGGTGGTCATCGTGGCCCACACCGGGTTCATGGACCGGAATCATCGTCCGTCTCCCGATCGGGGGTCCCGACCTTTCTCGGCGCCTGACCGGACGCTCACGAGAAGCTCGGCTTTCGGCTCTTGGGAGAACAGCGCGACCATTTCTTTCGCTTCGACCAGTGGTGGCAGCCGACCCACCCGAACCAAGCCTACGCCGCCGCCGACGACAACGAGAAGAGACCGACGTGAAGACGCCGCCGAAGAAAGCCTCCAAGCCGAGCGCCAAGGTCGGCCTCGGTGCAAGGAGTTTGGGTCACCGGTGCCGACCGCTTCCGCAACCCGGACGAGGACCTACGCGGCGGCATCGACCTCGTTGGGGACGAAACCACGCTTGCGAGTCGCAGCCAACGTGGGCATGAGCTTGTCCGTCAGCGCAGCGAGGAAGTCCGAAATTCGAAGATCAACTTCGCATGACCGATGATGGCCGAGTTCGGCTGACGCTTCGTCGTCCAGCGAAGAACGGCCAGGGTGCGGTCGTTCTATCACCGGTTCAGTTTCTGAGACGCCTCGCGTGGCTCGTTCCTCCCCCGGCGCAGCATCAAGTTCGCTACGCGGGCGTTCTGGCCTCGGCCTCGAAAGTGCGGCGCGCGATTGTCCCAAGGCCCGCACCGGTTCTTCAGCTCGCCTTCCCGATCGAGAACATGAGGCCTCGGGTTCAGAAGCGTCGCATGTCGTGGGCCAAACTGTTGGCCCGCGTCTATTCGATTGATGGAGAGCGCTGCTTGAGCTGTGGCGGCCCACTTAGGCCGATCGGTGCGGTGACTGAATCGAGTCACGTCGCGCAGACTCTCGGTCGGATGCGACGCCAGCGATGCGCTCGAGATCCCCCTCAGCTCGCCCTCGATCTCTGATCGACTCCACAAACCAACCCAAGGTCCCAAGCTCCGGGGCTCGGCGCTTCTTGTCCGCGCGGTCGCACGGCTCGTCTGCCGGGGGAGAGGTACGTCTGAACGCTGCCCGCAGGCTACAGAACTCAACGGTAGTCCCGTCTTGTGCCGTTCCAAGCCGGCCAGACTGCGCGCAATATGTGACGCGCCGCACACCTGCGTCGGTTCTCCGACTGCTCCGGGCATGGTCGAAGCCGATTGATTGCCCTATCGGCCTCGTCTGCTGAGGGCTGAGGGAGAGGTACGTCTGAACGCTGCGCGCAGGCTGCGGAACTCAACGGCAGTCCCGTCTTGTGCCGTTCCAAACCGGTCAGACTGCGCGCAAGACGTGACTCGTCGCACACCTGCGTCGGTTCTCCGACTGCTCCGGGCATGGTATCGACGACGCATGGTGAGTCGAAGCCGATTGATTGCCCTATCGGCCTATCGGCCTTCACCCCCCACGTACTCGGCTTGGCTGAACCTCGTGGAGCGCTTCTTCGCCCTGCTCTCCGCATGGACTCATTGCACTCATAATCCCATGCTCGACCGGAACTCGGGAAGGTCCGCGAAGTGTCTAGCCAGATCTCGTCGGCCCACCGCGTTCAGATTGAGAAGGCGCACC
Source organism: Deltaproteobacteria bacterium (assembly GCA_016713425.1). GTDB lineage: Bacteria > Myxococcota > Kuafuiibacteriia > Kuafuiibacteriales > Kuafuiibacteriaceae > JADJPE01. The sequence continues at coordinate 3,137,766 of JADJPE010000005.1, forward strand.
CAGTACGCATGCCCACCGGCGTCGGGAACTCGCTCCAACAAGAGCTGATACATCAGAGAAACGAGCCTGTCGGCGGGCATCGTGTCGATGGGATGGCGGGAAGTGAACTCGAGTTGCAACGTGAGAACCTGCGCCAGCTCACTGATGCTACCTCCACGATCAAGGTATGCGCTCCAATACTGCTTCCCGCCCGGATCTGCCGCGCGACCAAAGAGCTTCAGGTACATCAGCTCCACGCGATCGCCGTTGCTCTTCGGGGGCTGAAGGTTGTGCACATTCTGATACAAGCCGGGATTCGGCGCGCTCTCGAGCGCGATCCCTGTTTCAGGGAGCGGGAAGCCGGGCGTTAGCGACAGAACTGCCTTGTAGCTCCAAGTCCCGTACACGAAGTCGAGTCGATCGCTCATGTTCTTTCCGCGGATGCTCGCGAAGGATCGCGGAGACACGACAATGGGCTCATTCCAAAGCCAGAACGAGCTTTCGCCGTTGGGGTTGGTGAGATAGTTCGCCCATCCACCGCTGCTTCGAACGGTGTTCTCGAAGACCTGCATGGGTCCGGTTGCGTGATCGAGCGCGATGCCTACGATGGCATTGCTGACCGCGTTTCCGGAAATGACGCCTCCGAATGCGGGCGTGTCTCCGCCGAGATCCTCCCAGCCCGATACGACCTGCGTTCCGACCAGAATCCCAAAGTTGCATAGGCGCTTTCGGGAGCAGTCGATCGAGTTGCCCCGGACCCGCGTCCCGGTGAAGTTCCCGCTCGTCGAGTTCTCCCCAGGCCAAGCCTGCAACATGATCTCGGCTGACGCCGCGCCATCGATCAATGACTCGGAATGCCGGAACCGGTTGTTCTCGATGATGCAATTCCTGCAGCCTCCGAAGATGAGTTGAACATCTGAGTTGTCGATGAAGTAGTTGTTGATGATCGTTAGGTTCGAAACATCGCCGACCGTGATTCCGTCAGCCTGCCACATCCCGTGACGTCCGTTTCGGATGATGTTGTTGCGCTCGACACGGACGTTCGAGGCCCCGATGGTGAAGCCGGAAGCATGGACCGCCTCCTTGATCGTACTGTTTCGAATCGTGGTGTTTTCGGCATTGGCGGCGAGCAGATACATCGTCACGTGGGGTCGATCTCCGACGGCGCGCGCACGATTCACGTGGTTCCCATGAATCGAGATCCCATCCAGCACGACGTTGGGCGAGTTGATCTCAACAAGCCAGGAGCCTGGCGTTTTTGGCGCCGGGTACAGCTTGTAGAAGCTGTCTGCAGCGAAGAGCTCCGCGCATCCCCACCCGCTTGCAGAGCATCGGTCGGTCTTGTTGAGCGTCTTGATCGTGAGAGACGATGGCGGCTGGACCGCGAGCGTCGACGCCAACGTATAGCGGCCACTTGGCAACGCAAGCTCCCGCCGATCACGGGCCCACCCGATGCATTCATCCCGCAAGAACGCCGCAGCATCGATGCCGGAGTTTCGGAAATGCTCAAGTCCCTGAGAAGAGCAGCCCGTCAAGAGCTCCCGAGGCAGACGCTGTTGGAACTCCGGCGCCAGCGTGAAGCCTTCAGCCAGCTTCACTGCCCGGTCGTCGCCGCTTTCGTAGTCACGAAGCGCGTTCGTCCAGTAGCTCATTCCCCCGGAATCAGGGCTTCGACCTACGAATACCAGATATGCACCTTCGATCTGGGTGCTCAACTCAGACGCCGCGTATCGACTGCGGAAGAGCTCAATCGCCAGGCCTCGTCGAGTGCCGGTGTACCGCCTAAGTCGATCACTGTGCGCAGCGACCAAAGATGGGCTGGGTGCTCGGTTCCCGGCGATCGAACAGAACAGATATCGAACCACATCATCGGTCCCCGAACTCGAGATCGTACACGTATCCGCCGTGGCGGCGGACGCTGCCAGGGCTGCTTCGGGATCCTCTGGAGCTCCGGAGCACCCAAAGAAAACCAGACAAGCAGCCGAGAGCAGCAATGCTTGCCACGGTGAAGATGGTTTTCCTGCGTTGATTGACATGACGCGGCGTTCAGCAACGGGTTTGTCGTCTAGCGAAGCCGCTCCACCAGGTCCCCGTGGCCAGCCTCTGTCATGGTCGGAGGACAGTGGCCCTGAAGGTGATCGAGGTCTGTTGGGGCCTGAAGACGGACAGACGACGCGTATGCTTGAAGAACCGCTCAAGCAAGCGCCCTGCTGACTCCTTCTCTGTCTTCGATTCGATGGCGTCTCGGACTTCTTCATTTAGATGCTCCTCTCCTGGCGGACGACAGGTATCGTGCCGTCGTTCTGGCTCCACACACTACGATCGCCATGATCCGTCCCGCTAGTGTGGCGACGTGTCGGCACGTCTCCCGTCGCAAGAACCGATCGACAGGACGATCACACACTCGTGCTCAGCGACAAGGCCGATAGGGCAATCAGTGCGCCAGGCGAAGCCTGGGAGAAGGGGATGCAGATGACAGGCTGAAACTTCTCGTCGGACCACCTTGGCGCAACTGGCGAATACAGCCACCGCTTCAAGGGCGAAGACGGTGCCTCTTTCGGGCTGCAAGCAGGCGTGGTCGTTCCAGTGATACTTCTCTTTCGCGATCTCGGGTTGGGCCGCATCCATTGATGGACATTATTGTGCAACCGTTGGGAAGAGTGTGCTCATGGACAGCATCGATTCAACCTGGTTTTCGAAGCATTTGCGGGGACGAGAAGAGCTTGCCGACCTGACTGTCGTCGAGATCACCCTCGACCGTGTACGGTCCTTGTTGGCCGGCATGCACACGCAGCCGATGATGTCGGCGCTGTCCCTTCGCACCGAAGCCGTCTGGCAGCGGGCGATCGATGAAGCGCGCGGGGCGTACCGGTGCCGAGCACTTCCGCAACCCGGACGATGACCTACGCGGCGGCATCGAGCTCGTTGGGGACGAAACCACGCTTGCGAGTCGCAGCCAACGTGGGCATGAGCTTGTCCGTCAGCGCAGCGAGGAAGTCCGAAATTCGACGAAGACACGAACAAACGAGCGCCATTGCCGAGGCCTTCCGTGACGGCATGAAACGAGCTCATGGCGCGTTGTGTGCGCGCAAGCGGTTTCGGAATACAAACCACGAAAACCGGAGTCGGGAATCCTGCATCGCCTCGTCTCGACCCACTTTGACGAGTTTGTCGAAAGCTTTGAGGACCCCGATTGCCCTGAGTCCGGGTTGCCGACATTCGTCCGTAAAGAATTCGAAGGATTCCTCGACTGCGGGATCTTGGAACGCGGTTTCGTCCTTCTCTTCTGCGACCGATGCCAGCGTGAGCATGCTCTGGCCTTTTCGTGCAAGGGGCGGGCGATTTGTCCGAGCTGCGGTGCACGACGGATGCAGGAGACGGCGGCCCATCTCGTCGATGGCGTGCTGCCCGATGTCGCGCTGCGGCAATACGTGCTGAGCCCGCCGTTCGAACTGCGCGGTCTTCTCGCGTGCAAACGACAGGTCTTGGCGAAGATGGTGAGCTTCTTCGTTCGGGCGATCTTTGAGCAACTGACCGGCTGGGCTCGATGCCAGGATCTCCCAGAACCGAAATGCGGCGCCGTCACCTTCATTCAGCGATTCACGAAGACCCTGAACATCTCACCCCATCTTCACGTGCTCGTTCTCGACGGAGTCTTCGCGAACGAAGAAGAGGGTCCCCGATTCGTCGAATGCCCAGCCCCAACGAATCGAGACCTTCTCTCGTTGGCTCAAAGCGTTTTCAAGAAGATGGAGAAATTTCTCGCGAAGAGCGGATATCTCCGAAGCGAGTCGGACGCTCTTGAGGAAGCATCGCTGACACCATTGGAGCGCTGGTATGTGCGCGGCCTCGCGGAGCCATCGATGCTCTCGCCAAGTCGCATCGTGGACGTCAAGTCCACGGCAAGCAAGGCTCTGCCTATATGCGGCCCGTCCGCCCTTCGCCGAAGATCAACTTCGCATGACTGATGATGGCCGAGTTCTGCTGACGCTTCGTCGTCCAGCGAAGAACCGCCAGGGTGCGATCGTTCTATCACCGGTTCAGTTTCTGAGACGCCTCGCGTGGCTCGTTCCTCCCCCGGCGCAGCATCAGGTTCGCTACGCGGGCGTTCTGGCCTCGGCCTCGAAAGTGCGGCGCACGATTGTGCCAAGGCCCGCACCGGCTCTTCAGCTCCCCTTCCCGATCGAGAACATGAGGCCCCGGGTTCAGAAACGTCGCATGTCGTGGGCCAAACTGTTTGCCCGCGTCTATTCGATTGATGGAGAGCGCTGCTTGTCGTGTGGCGGCCCGCTTAGGGCGATCGGTGCGGTGACTGAATCGAGTCACGTCGCAGAGACTCTCGGTCGGATGCGACGGCCGCGATGCGCTCGAGATCCCCCTCAGCTCACCCTCGATCTCTGATCGACTCCACAAACCAACCGAAGGGCCCAAGCTCCGGGGCTCGGCGCTTCTTGTCCGCGCGGTCGCACGGCTCGTCCGCTGGGGGAGAGGTACGTCTGAACGCTGCCCGCAGGCTACGGAACTCAACGGCAGTCACGTCTTGTGCCGTTCCAAACCGGCCAGGACTGCGCGCAACATGCGACGCGTCGCACACCTGCGTCGGTTCTCCGACTGCTCCGGGCATGGTCGAAGCCGATTGATTGCCCTATCGGCTGGAGCGCTCCCCAAAAACGGCCCACCCGTGCTCTCGAGAAGCAGTCCACCCGACGCTGTGGAGGGTGTGCGACGAGATGCTGGCTGAGGTCGCCGCCGTCTGATAGTCGAAATGAGCGGGGCAGAAGTTGGGGTCGGAGGTAGAAGCTCCGAGCCCCTGTGTCTCCACAAGGCCGTGGGCGACGTATCGTCGTCGCATAGAGGGGCCTCGTAGTCCAGCTTCCCCTTTGCCCCGCCCAAGGCCGTGTCGATCAGGATCTGGGCAATCAAGTGTTTGGATTGTGGGCGTAGGTTCTTGCTGTGTCGTGGATGCTTCCACGGTCAGCGATACTGCTCAGGTGAATGCCGCTCGCGATCTCGTCGCCGGCAGTGCCGCGAAGCGCAGGCTCGGTATCTCGCGAAGCGCAAGGGCCGGGTTCGAAGAGCCGCGGCGTCAGCCGCGTACCGCGGGCGCGTCCAAGATCTCGGCGAATCTCGAGGGGAGAAGTTGATTCGTCATAGATCAGGGTGTCGGAGCCTGCCGCGTTTCGAGGCACAAGTTCTCCCGTCTACGGCCTGCTGCGAGCGGTGCGGTGGTTATGGCCCCGTACGTGAGTGGCACTGACGCAAGAGCGGGTGTGCGATGGAGTTGGAGATCGGTCAGCTTGAGCTTCGCTACGAGAAGCTACGGCGGAGGAACGCGCGCAAGGAACGGCAACTGGTCGGCTCACTCGCGGAGAAGGGGCAGCTTCTGCCTGTCGTGGTGGTGCGTGGCGACGACGCCAGGCATGTACTCGTTGATGGCTACAAACGCGTTCGAGCGCTGAAGTCGTTGCGGCATGACTTGGTGCGCGCAACCCTATGGGAGCTGGGCGAGCTTGAGGCTGTGTTGCTCGAGCGGCTAATGCGGACGAGCGAATCGGACGGTGCTCTTGAGCAAGGCTGGCTCCTGGAGGACCTCAACGAGCGCTTTGGTCTCTCCCTCGCCGAACTGTCGCGGTGCTTCGACAAGAGCCAGAGCTGGGTGAGCCGCCGTTTGGCTCTGGTTCGAGCGTTGCCTCGGGAGGTTCAAGACCGGGTGCAAAGTGGGTCGCTCGGAGCGCATGCGGCGATGAAATACCTCGTGCCGATGGCGCGCGCCAAACGTTCGGATTGCTTGCGCCTCGTCAAGAGCCTCGCGGATGGCCGACCGAGCACGCGGGAGGTCGGTGCACTCTATGCAGCCTGGGTTTCGGGCAACGCGAAGACGCGCGAGCTCGTGGTGACTCAGCCCTTCGTGGTTCTTCGATTGCGAGAGCAGGCAGCTCCCCTCGTCGATTCGGCTTCCGAGAAGAGGCTCTTCAGAAAGCTTGTTGATGACTTCGGTATCCTCATCGGAACAAGCCGACGGGCTCGAACAAGACTCAAAGAGGGTGCGCTGTCTGGGCTGGTTCCGCCTGAGGCGTTGGACCTTCAGCATGCCACACAGCAAGCGAAGTGGGAGTGCGAGTCGCTGTTTCGGTCAGCGCTCTCGCTTCTGATGCACCGCACCTCGCAGTCAAGCGTCGAAGGCGTCGAGAGCGCCACTTTGGAGGCCATTGATGCTGGATGAGCATCAACGAATCGCCATCCTCGAGCTCGCGAAGAAGGGGTTCGGTAGTCGCCGTATCGCCCGCGCGCTCAATCTCTCGCGAAGCGCTGTGCGATCCGTGGTGGAGAGCGGAACGGCTCCGCCGCCCAGGATTGTTCGGCCAGAGAAGGCGGCCGAGTATCATGACGCCATCGTTGAGCTGCACGTACGCTGCAAGGGCAACTTGGTTAGGGTCCATGAAGAGCTGGAGAAGAAGGGCGCCAAGCTCTCCTACCAGGCACTCACGGCGTTCTGCCGCCGGCACGAGATCGGCCACACCCCAAAGCGCCCATCCGGACGCTATGAGTTTGCGCCCGGCGAAGAGATGCAACATGACACCTCGCCACACCAAGCCCAAATAGGCGGGCGATTGCGCAAGGTGCAGATCGCCTCGCTCGTGATGTGCTACTCGCGGATGCTCTTCGTTCAGATCTACCCCTGCTTCACCCGCTTCGAGTGCAAGGTCTTCCTCACCGACGCGCTTGAGTACTTCGGCGGAGCGGCGGGGCGATGTATGATCGACAACACCAACGTCGTTCGACTCAAGGGCACGGGCAAAGAGATGGTGCCTGTGCCCGAAATGTCCGCGTTCGGTGAGCGATTCGGGTTCGTCTTCGTGGCGCACGAGGTTGGCGATGCCAATCGCTCGGCACGGGTCGAGAACCCGTTCAAATGGGTGCAGAGGAATTTCCTCGTCGGGCGGGAGTTCTCCGATTGGGACGACGTCAACATGCAGGCGCGGTCCTGGTGCGAGGAGAAGAACGCCGCGCGAAGCCCGAAACTTCACGCTACGCGCCGAGAGCTGTTTGCCGCCGAACGGCCGCGTCTCAAGGCCCTGCCGATCTTCATACCCGAGGTCTATGTCCTGCATCAGCGGTTCGTCGATGCCGAGGGCTACGTCAGCGTTCGGCGTAACCGCTACTCGGTTCCCTACAAGCTCATCGGAAGGCAAATGGAGGTGCGCGAGAGTAAGCAACGCATCGACATCTTCGAGGGTCCGCGCCAGGTGGCAACGCATAAGCGTGTCGTCGATCCGCTCGACGTGCGCGTAACCAAGCCCGAACATCGTCCGCTCCGAGGCGAGGGTCGACGCAAAACCGAACCACCGGCAGAGCAAGCGGAGCTGTTGGCGACAGCTCCCGAACTGGCGAACTACGTGGCTGCGCTCAAGCAACGCGCTTACGGGCGTGGCGTGAAGGTGCTTCGATGCCTGCTACGCATGGTTCGTGAGTATCCCCGCGAGGCCTTGATGCCTGCCCTGCAAACCGCCGAAGCCTACGGTCTATACGACCTCGACCGCGTCGAGCGGATGATTCTGCGCCAGATAGCACGCGATTACTTCATTCTGTCCGACCCGGACGACGAGGACTACCCACCCGTCGAGGAGAACCAAGATGAATGACGATCTCTCTCAGCTTTTTAGCTGCTTGAAGCTGAACAAGATTGCCGAGATCTTCGACGATGAGCTCGCGAAAGCCGACAAGCAACATACTCCATTCAGTAAACTCTTCGCGCGCCTCTTGCGTGCCGAATGGCACGCACGGCAGGAAAGCGCGCTTGCGTGGAGAATCAAGAGGGCTTCTCTGCCGGAGCCGTGGACGCTCGAGAGCTTCCCATGGAAGAAGCAACCCAGCGTACCGCAACGCAAGCTCCGCGAACTCGCCGAGCTCGAATTCATCGGACGCGCAGAGAACATCGTGTTCATCGGACCAACTGCTGTTGGCAAAAGCGGTCTCGCGATGGGCTTGCTGCTCAAGGCTCTGCAGAACGGCTATCGCGGGGTCTTCATGCCGGCCCAGGACCTCTTCGATGAAATGTACTCGTCGCTCGCGGACCGTTCTACCCCGCGGCTGCTCAACCGCCTCGCTCGCCTCGACGTCTTGGTGATCGACGAAATGGGCTATCTCAACCTGAGGCCCGAGCAGAGCAACATCTTCTTCAAGTTGATGCACCTTCGGTATCGGCGGCGACCGACGATCATCACGACGAATCTCGACTACCCCGAGTGGGCCTCCTTCCTCGGAAATCCCAAGATGGTAGAGGCCTTGCTCAGCCGTGTGCGACACCAGTGTCACACGATCAAGATCGACGGTCCGCCCCTGCGTGAGCCTCAGAGCTGAGAATCTAACCTTACCCTCTCCGTGCGCTGTCAGTCCCTCGACGCTCTTGCCTCCTCCCGCACGTTCACAACTCCGTTCTCGATGTGGACTGGTTCTGCAGAGCAGAAGTGGACTGCTTTTCATGAGCGCCACAGCTATCGGCCCTCTGAGATTGGCTCTGTTTACCTCGCTGAGCTCCGGCGTTCAGTTTCGGTTCTGGTTTTCATTCAGAATCTAGTTTTCGATTGTCAATCTAGCCCTGATCTCTAGAAGAGGGGCCCATGTCTTCCGCGCGACGACGGGCCAGATCGCTCCGCGATCTGCTTAGACCACGCGTGACATTCCTTGCCTCGTGCCTGATCCTGAGCACGAGCTCGGTCGGCTGCGGCGACCCGGACGACGCAACGGAAGACACGGCGTCGCAGGCCGCCACCACAAGCCGTGAAACGGCAACGCAAGAAGACGATGCCGAGGCCAGCGAAGAGAACGCACGCGCAGGAAGGCCGCCATTTCGTCCGCGTCCTTCGTTCCCGGCCGCGCTTGGCGATGCTTGCGCCTTCCCGCCTGTCTCACCCCCGCCGCAAGAGAACGTCGGGGCAACGGTCGGTGAAGCGAGCGTTTCGGGTGGAACGGCGTCCTACCGTATTCCGATCGTGGCCCCCCCCGGGCGCAGAAGCGTCGCACCACAGATCGCGCTGTCGTACTCGAGTGGGACGGCCCTACGAGGTGGCGGTGAGGCTGGCGTAGGCTGGTCGGTGGGTGGACTTTCCGTCATCACCCGGTGTCCACAAACGGTCGCGACCGACGGCCGGCTTCACGCGGTCGACTACAGCCTCGAGGATCGGCTGTGTCTCGATGGACAGAGATTGATGCTTGTCAAAGGGGTCTACGGGCGATCGGGGTCCGAGTATCGAACGGAGATCGAAAGCTTCAATCGCATCATCCTGCACGGAAATATCTCGAAGGTCGCCGTAGCCGAGAAGCTCGAGCCCTCGTTCATCGAGGTCCAATCCAAAGATGGACGAACGTCGTACTACGGCGGTGCTTGGGTAGGTGATCGCGGCGCGCTTGAGTCTCTGTCGCCGCCCTTCACGCCGAGCGCGATGGGCGCGGCCATGCTCGAAGCCTGGAACGCCCCCCATGCGTGGTGGATCCGCTTGTCGCACGATCCTCAAGGCAACAGCATTGCCTACGACTACGTCAACCGAGACGGCGAGTTTCTGCCCGAGAAGATCGAGTACACCGGCATTCTGTCGCCCAGCGATCCGAAGTCTGAGCGGCGAGGCAACCGAAGAATTCGTTTCGAGTTCGAGCCTCGCCCCGACCCCGAGGTGCGGATGCGCGTCGTGCTCTCCGATTTCACCATTATTCCCGACTCGCTCCCGCCCCCGAGTCTGTTTCCTTCGCTTCCGTTGGCTGAGACGCGCCGTCACCGGCTGAAGACGATCGTGAGCGAGGTCGCCCGGGATGTCGTGCGTCGCTACGAACTTGCGTATACCGAGAGCCGCGCAACCAAGCGCTCTCTTCTGTCGTCCGTCACGGAATGCGCAGGCACGCCGTGCACCGACGTCAATCGCTTGCCGCCGACTCGATTCACATACCAAGACGCGCCCGCCGGCTACGCGGAGGTCAGTCTGGCGGAAGGGGAAGACGTTTGGGTCTCTCTTTTGAGCGACTTCGACGGCGACGGAACGCGCGACACCGAACGCATGACCCGCGACTGCCACGTCCAAAGTCGCTGGACGGAGGACTACGTACGGCTCTCCGGTGGTGGATCGATGAACGTGTTGAACGAGCCATGGAAGCAGTGGCTCGATCGCGCATGGAACGTCAGAAGCCGGTCTGACTTCGATCTGGATGGCGCTTCCGATATCCTCGGGGTCGCCGATGGTCGCTTTGCCTTCGTGAGCCGAGGGCAAGTCAAAACCACGTCGCTCGAGCTTGATGATACGGACTTCTTGGTCGACGCCGCCGACTTCGACGGCAACGGTCAAACCGATTTGCTCATTGACCGTGGCTCCTCGGGCGTAGGCCGTCATCTTTCCGCGATTCTCCAATGCACCGCGGCCGGTGCCGCGACGTTGAGCTTCTGCGACGAAGTCCCGGTCCCGCTGGGGTCTAATCCCGCTTCGCGCGTTTCGGTGCGCGTCATCGGGGACGTCGATGGAAACGGACGTCCCGATTTGTTCGTCGACTGGGACGGTGTCGGAAGAAAGCCAAGCCACGAGACGCCGCCTGTGATCATCCGCCCGGCCATTGTCTTCGCGCTCCAAGACCTGACCAGCCCTGAACGGATAAGCCTTCGCTTCGAAGCCGCCCCGCTCTTCGAGCGAGGCGGTCCCGTGGCCTCGTTCAGAGAAGACGAGAATGGAGGTCTGGCCGATCTCAACGGCGACGGCCTGGTCGACATCTTCTCGTTCTCCAAGGTGGCGAACGACACGTACGCGCCGACGATCTGGATCAACAGCGGCGGCCTCTTTCGTCAGGCTCAGGTCACAGGCCTAACGCAGCTCGGCATCGAGAATCACCACGTAGGTTTGTTGTCGGCTTTCGACCAAGACGCCGATGGGCGCGCTGAGATCCTTATCCCGGGCGAACTCCGACTGCCCTGGTGCTATGAGGAAGCCTCGGGTGCGGAGCCCAAGGAGTACTGCGCGGGCTTCAGCGGAGCCCACAACATCACATTAAACGCCGTCGCCAGGGCGTCTGACCGCAGTATCTATCGTTGGGACGCGCTCGACTTCGTAGACGATGGCCAAGGCGGCTTCATCCTTGAGCGGCGTCCGACGCCCATCGAAGCACCACTCCAAGGGACCTCACCGGAAGACTTCTTTGGCGACGGTTTGACCGATCTCCGCATCGAGCTTCGTCGAACCTTCCACATCGTAGCCCCGATTGATGGTGGCGGCGGTGGCGGAGGAGGTGGCAGTGGTGGAGGAGGTGGAAGCCATGATCGTGGCGTTTGCACCCCTTCGTATCCGGTCGGGTATTGGAGAGGCAATCCTGGCTATGGCGTGAAGGTTCTGAAGAACCGAGGCGTCGTGCCCGATCTCTTGATTCAGAGCGATGATGGTCTCAGCGTCACGTCGACATGGAGCTATCGTTCGTTGTCGAGCCAAGGCGTTTCCTCGTGCTCAAACAAGCTGTACGAAAACCATGGGCGTGCGGCGGTAGACCCCCATCATTTCCTGTTCACCTCGTCGATGAACGTCGTAGCGCGCTTTGAGTCGAGCAACGGACTCGGGGATCGAAACGGTCGTTGTTATCTGTACGAAGACGCCATGGCCAACAACGAAGGCCGTGGCTTTCTTGGGTTCAAGAAGATCACGGAGTTCGAAGACGTCAAACCCGGAGTCCCAGGTTCAAAGCCCTCTGACGAAGCCGGCTCGTTGCCGAATAGCGTTCGAACGACGACGACGTATGCGCAACAGTTCCCATTGATCGGCGTGCCGATCGACGTTTCGACCTACCTCGCCGACGATGACGCAAGCAGGAAGCCCTTTAAGCGTGTGACGCACCGATGGTCGAGCCGATGTGAAGCCGACGCCGATGCTGCGTCTTCGGGTCAGGTTTGTGTGAACCACCTGGACGAAGCGATCGAGGAAGTGCGTGATGTGGCGTTGTCGCGAGATTGGATCAGCACGAAGGCGACGACGTATACGTACCTCGGAGACGACGAGGCGTATGGCAATGTCTCCATCGAGCGAACCGAATTCTTGGACGGAGTTCAGGGTCAGATTGTCGAAAAGCGCAACACGTACGACTACTCTTCGGCTAATCAATGGTGGATCGATCAGCGGGTTCGCCAAGAGGTCGAGTTTGAGCCGGTCGCGTACCGCGAGCCGCACGTGATTGCGGGTCTCCGTGAAAACAACCAGAAGATCCTCACCACCCAGACGAATTACTATCGGGACGACGGAAGCCCGACCTCTAGGCAACCGCGCTCGGAGGTTGTCCAAGACGGCAACGCCGCCGAGCGCCACCAAGTTGATTTCGATCGATATGACCGCTTTGGAAACCTTCTCACGCAGACCATGGAGCGCACAGGTCGACAACCGCGCGCAACGCGGTATGGTTACACGGATGACGGCTATTTCCTGACCTATGTGAGGAATCCGCTGGGTCACGAACGCTTCTTCGAGACCGATCGCAAGAGCGGCACCATCACGAGAACGATCGATCGAAAATCGACTACGGCCGGGGCTTCGTCATCGTCTTCGGGGTCGGGGTTGGCTACGGTCGAGACATCGTCCATCCTTGACCCGTTCGGACGGGTTGTCGAGCGCCATGCGACCGGCACCACACCCGTATATCAAAGGACGGCTTGGTGCCGACGCGGACCGGACTGTCCGCCTGAGGCCAAGTTCAAGGTGACCGAGATGGGCGTAGGTCAGCCCACCCACACTCAGTTCTTCGACGCGCTGGGCCGCATCGTTCAAGAGACCGAGACCGGCTTCGACGCCCCCGGCGTACCGGCGCGCGACATCGTTGTCGTAACGCAATACGATCGCAGAGGCCATGTCATTGCGAAGAGTGAGCCGAGCGAGGTTCCGGGGGGTGCCTACCTTACGCGATTCAAGAACTTCGACGCGCTGGGTCGCCCGGGACGCAAGGAAGTCGACAAGGCCGGCTACACCGACGCCCAAGGGGGCCCCGACGAGTCGTTCGTCACAGCGTATACGTATGACGGCTTGACGACCGAGATCGTGCTCGATGGCGCGCTTCGCGCTTCGCGCACCGTCGATGGACTCGCGCGGTTGATCGAGACGGTCGATACGATGGGCTCTCCCACGCATTACCGCTACGACGGTCAAGGCCACTTGATTCTGATTGAGGACAGCGCAGGGAATCAGACACGGGCAGAGTACGACAACATCGGCCGAAAGATCTCCTCGAGCGACCCCAACCGAGGCGACTGGCACTTCAAGTACAACGCGTTCGGCGAGCTTGTGTCCTTGACGGATGCAAATCGGAGTCTCATCGAATACGTCCGAGATCCGCTCGGCCGAATCGTTGAGCGACACGTCGGGCACAAACTCGATGCCGCGTGGTTCTACGACACAGTCGGGAATGGGCTCCTCGCCAAAGAAGTCGCCTACGACCGAGATACGGGCGACGAACGCTTCGTGCGGACCTTCGCGTACGGCGCGATGTATCGACCGTACCAAGAAGCGGAATCCTTCGACGGCGAAACGTTCACTACGGAGACGGCCTACACCTGCACGGGCGCAGTGCTTGGCATGAAGTATCCGAACGGCGAGTACCTCAAGTTCGAATACACACCCTCCGGATACCTTCGGACCGAGAAGGATCCCGCGCCTTATGACAGCTTAATGGTCGCCCGTCCCGAGGTTACCTATCGCGAGGTCTTGGCCCAAAGCCCTCGCGGGCAGCCGCTCCTTGAAGCCTTTGGCAACGGTCTTTTCGGAAAGACGGAGGTCTTCGAGTCAACGGGTCAGGTGCGTGCGATGTGCGTCGGCGTCGATGCGGTCTGCAGCCAAGATCGTCAGTGGCTCGAGTACGGCTATCACGACCCCTTTGGAAACTTGACGGACCAACGAAAGAAGCTGAACGACGTTTCGAGACCTCAGGGTTGGGTTCGCGAAACGTTCGAATACGATGCCCTCCAACGGCTTCGGACCTCGACGAGAAGATGGTCAGGCCCAAACGACGATGGACCCCGCTGGGAGACTTCGGACCGCTATGCGTACGACGCGCTCGGCAACATTTTGAGCAAGAGCGACTTCGGCGAAAACTATCGCTATGGCGACGGCACGCGAAGCAACCGAGCCCACGCAGGCCCGCATGCCGTTCTCTCCTTCGAACGGGTGTGGAGCTCGACGGTTGCGCCGCCGACGCGTGTCACGGTCGACGACTTTCAGTACGACGGAAATGGGAACTTGGTCGTTGGCGATGGGCGAACCATCAGCTACTCGATCTTCAACACGCCGCTTGAGATCTTAGAAGGCGACACCACCACCACCTTCGCCTACGACCCGAACGGTCAGCGGTACAAGCAAACCACGCAAAGCCCGTGGTTCGGGCGCACCATCCTTCGGGTCCGCGATGCGTACGAGAAAGTGACCGAGCAGCCTCCGCCGTGGGCAGGGACGCAGCCCGAGCCTGTCGAGAAGGTCTACGCCGGCAGCTCTGTTGTGGTCGAGCGACGTCGCTCCGGAGCAAGGACGCTCAAGTGGCTTCACAAGGATCGCCTCGGCTCCGTCGAGACTGTAACCGACGACGGTGGCCACCCGGCGTCGTCGAATGCCTCGCGTCAAGGCGACGTCGTAGAAATCCACGGCTATGACCCCTTTGGCCTTCCGAGAAGTGGACAATGGGAGAACGGCAGTGGACGGCTCCAAGGATATTACGAAAGCACGGCGACGACCCGAGGCTTCACGGGGCAGGAGCATCTCGATGCGCACAGACTGATCCACCTCAACGGACGCGTCTATGACCCAGGACTCGGACGATTCTTGAGCGTCGACCCCATCATCGCCGACCCGGCGAACGCGCAGAGTCTGAACGCCTACAGTTATGTTCTCAACAACCCGCTGAGTCTCATCGACCCAAGCGGCTACCTCGCCTGCGAAGTCAGCGCGAACCCGCGACTTTCGTGCAACTATGACTGGCTCAAAGACGGCGCCATCTCGTCAGCAAAGGACGCCGACGGCATCGCCGTGACCTTCTCGGATGCAGAGAGTGGCAGTCAGCTCGTCATGCGCGTCGAGAGCGGATACCTCAGCTTCGCGCTCGACGGCTCGTC
This sequence comes from Deltaproteobacteria bacterium, assembly GCA_016713425.1. Taxonomy (GTDB): domain Bacteria; phylum Myxococcota; class Kuafuiibacteriia; order Kuafuiibacteriales; family Kuafuiibacteriaceae; genus JADJPE01. The sequence continues at coordinate 3,152,851 of JADJPE010000005.1, forward strand.
GATCGAGGCGTCGGACATCGGCAGCCCCTATCGAGAAGCCCTCCAGACATCCACGGACCCGCTCAACGCCGCCCAGCGCGTGGACCAAAGACACACGTTCGTCGGCGACACCGTCAAGAAGGTCCAAGACGCAGCCCCCACTGAGAACGAAATGAAGGGACTCATCATTGCGGCGGGCGCCATCGGCGCCCTCCCCGCAGTGTTGGAGCTCGCCATCGGATCCGGATTCGCACTCGCCGCAACCGAACTCACCGTTGCTGAGGCAGCCAGCGCAGAAGCGGCTGCGATCGGCGCCGGATCCGCCGGCGCGCGCATCGCTGCAGCCGCAAGGGGGATGACTGCCACTGAGGCCAGCGTAGCCGAGAAACTCTCAAAGTACCTGCTCAACCCCAGCCATCCCGTGGGCGGTCCGAAAGCGAGGTGGCTCCAAGAGGCTTTGGGGTTCGGCCAGTCGAATGCGGGCGACCTCGCGAAGCAGATTGTCTTCGATTCGAGCAAGGCTGTGCAAACCGCGGTTACACAGTACGGAACCAAGTTCAACCAGATCATACCCATCACCGGCGCAAACGGCCGCGTGATTAACGTGACATTCGCTTGGATACGCAACAACGACGGCATCGTCCGGCTGGTCACTGGGATTCCAACAAAGCTATGAGCATCCAAGAATATGATGTGGTCCGCTTGCGCCGAGCCCTGCCGGAACACCAACTCTCCGAAGGCGCGATCGGGGCTGTGGTGATGATCTACAGAGACCCGCCCGCATATGAGGTTGAGTTCTGCGATAGCGACGGGATCACGATTGCCCTGGCAACGCTCAGTGAAACGGACCTCGAAAAGGTGTCGCAGTAGCGGCCGCTCCATTTGAAACCTGTTTCACGGAACGGCCTGGGCGGGCCGTTTCGCAGAGGAGCGATCCCTCATGGACGAGAATGCCGTTGTTGAATTTCCGATGCAAGAGGACATCCGAATCGATCTCCGCGACGTGTTCCTCGGCGCGATTCGGCTGGTGCTCGAGACGCTGCTGGAAGAGGAAGTGAAGTCGATGATCGGTGCCGCGCGATATGAGCGAACCCCCGCTCGCCGTGATTCTCGGAACGGCACCTATCTGCGCCAACTCATCGGCGCCTGCTCGGTGTTTCAATTGGCCCGCAGGGTGCTGCCAGAGGCAAAGATGCAGCGATGCATCGTGCACCTAGAGCGAAACGTCCTCAGCCACGCGCCGCAGCGCCTGAATGCACGCCTCGCGCGGGAAGTGAGCGCGGTTTTCGCGGCATCCAGTCGCAAAGAGGCGCGAACTCGCGTGGAGAAGCTCAAGGGAGGGCTCGGCGGTGAAGTGCCCGAGGCCACAGAGTGCCTCGAAAACGGATTCAACGCAGCGTGCCGGTGGCGGCTTCGTCTTCTCGGTCGCCCGCCGATTGTGCTCGTTCTCGATCATCTTGCCTAGCTGTTCCGCCGCCGCCTCGGCCTCAGAAATCTCCGACCCGGCCTCTGCCTCAGACGCCCCCGCGATAGCGGGCGTTGCGGCGAGGCCGTTGCTGGCTACGGTCTCGAGCAGAAGCTTCAGCTGGTTCGGGGAGACCTTCTCCGTCGTTTTGAACGCGCGGAGCTTCTTCGCGAGAGCCAGCTCCAGCGCTTCGTTCCGTGCCACGAGCTGCGCGACCAACTGGACCACATCGTCTTTCGCTCCGGAGTCGAGGAGCGAGCGGAGGCGTTGAAGAACCGTGATTTCAGAGGCTGGCGAGACGACGGAAGAGATAAAGAAGCTAGATTACATCAAGCCGCTTAACGCAACACAGATTGCAGTACCTCTGCGTCGTGTTGACGGTGCTGAGAAGGCTCCCACCGCGGCGACTGTCGACCACGATCCTCCGCGGGCACTACGCGTACTTCGGAGTCGCGGGTAACTTCCGCGCCCTGCAGCGCGTCCACCGTGCCGTGGAGCACTACTGGCACAGAATGCTGAGCAGCCGTAGCCGAATGGGACACGTCTCGTGGGATGTCTTCCACCGGATCAAGACGAGGTATCCGTTGCAGTAGCCACGCCTGCGTCTCCCTTACCGAGAGTTGCAGGCACTCGCTGTGCTGTGAAGCAGTTTGCGAAGAGCGTAGTGCGGGAAATTCGCACGCTACGTTCTGAGGGAGCCGGAGGCGGGTGACCGCCTCCGGCCACCCGGTGGGCGGCCCGAGCTTCGGCGAGGGCCGTCCCTGCCGCGACCCGCGGCGGCATCGAGCGCGTTGGGGACGAAGCCACGCTTGCGAGTCGCAGCCAACGTGGGCATGGGCTTGTCCGTCAGCGCAGCGAGGAAGTCCGAAATTCGACGAAGACACGAACAAACGAGCGCGGTTGCCGAGGCCTTCCGTGACGGCATGAAACGGGCTCAGGGCGCGTTGTGTGCGCGCAAGCGGCTTCGGACTGTGGCGCTCATGAAAAGCAGTCCACTTCTGCTCTGCAGAACCAGTCCACGTCGAGAACGGAGTTGTGAACGTGCGGGAGGAGGCAACTGCATCGAGGGAGTGACAGCGCACGAAGAAGAGGGTCCCCGATTCGTCGAATGCCCAGCCCCAACGAATCGAGACCTTCTCTCGTTGGCCCAAAGCGTTTTCAAGAAGATGGAGAAATTGCTCGCGAAGAGCGGATATCTCAGAAGCGAGTCGGACGCTCTTGATGAAGCATCGCTGACACCATTGGATCGCTGGTATGTGCGCGGCCTCGCGGAGCCATCGATGCTGTCGCCAAGTCGCAGCGTGGACCTCAAGTCCACGGCGATCGGGTGTGGTGGATTTAGTGTTCATGCTCAGGTTCGTGTTGCCCAAGGCGATCGACGAGGACGAGAATGGCTCTGCCTATATGCGGCCCGTCCGCCCTTCGCCGAAGATCAACTTCGCATGACCGATGATGGCCGAGTTCGGCTGACGTTTCGTCGTCCAGCGAAGAACGGCCAGGGTGCGATCGTTCTATCACCGGTTCAGTTCCTGAGACGCCTCGCGTGGCTCGTTCCTCCCCCGGCGCAGCATCAGGTTCGCTACGCGGGCGCTCTGGCCTCGGCCTCGAAAGTGCGGCGCGCGATTGTTCCAAGGCCCGCACCGGTTCTTCAGCTCGCCTTCCCGATCGAGAACATGAGGCCTCGGGTTCAGAAACGTCGCATGTCGTGGGCCAAACTGTTGGCCCGCGTCTATTCGATTGATGGAGAGCGCTGCTTGAGCTGTGGCGGCCCACTTGGGCCGATCGGTGCGGTGACTGAATCGAGTCACGTCGCAGAGACTCTCGGTCGGATGCGACGGCCGCGATGCGCTCGAGATCCCCCTCAGCTCGCCCTCGATCTCTGATCGACTCCACAAACCGACCCAAGGTCCCAAGCTCCCGGGCTCGGCGCTTCCTGTCCGCGCGACTTCTTCGTTCGGGCGATCTTTGAGCAACTGACCGGCTGGGCTCGATGTCAGGGTCTCCAAGGATCGAAATCGAAATGCGGCGCCGTCACCTTCATTCAGCGATTCACGAAGGCCCTGAACATCTCACCCCATCTTCAGGTGCTCGTTCTCGACGGCGTCTTCGCGAACGAAGAAGAGGGTCCCCGTTTCGTCGAATGCCCAGCCCCAACGAATCGAGACCTTCTCTCGTTGGCTCAAAGCGTTTTCAAGAAGATGGAGAAATTTCTCGCGAAGAGCGGATATCTCCGAAGTGAGTCAGACGCTCTTGAGGAAGCATCGCTCACACCCGTGGAGCGCTGGTATGTGCGCGGCCTCGCGGAGCCATCGATGCTGTCGCCCAGTCGCATCGTGGACGTCAAGTCCGCGGCGATCGCGTGTGGTGGATTCAGTGTTCATGCGCAGGTTCGTGTTGCCCAAGGCGCTCGACGAGGACGAGAAAGGCTCTGCCTATATGCTCCACCGCTGGTGGCGACGTGCTGCTTGGCCCTCCGGGCGAATACGTGCGAGAAACTCAATGCCACGTCGCGTTTCGAAGGCCCCGAACCGCTCAGAACACGCGCAACCCGTGACACCATGCACCTCGGCACCGTTCGAGTGATGACGGTCTCCACCGGCACGTCGGCCGGTCTCATTTGATTGGCCTATTCGCCTATTCGGCTATTCGGCTTTCGGCCTTGGTACCTCCCCCGGACGGATCAGCTTGCGCCCGCGAAACGAATGACGTGCCTTCCACCATCGCTTGCGCTATTCGATGCCCATGACAAACTACGGAGCCTGGATCGCCCCTCTGTTGAGCCGACCTCTGCTGAGCGGAACGCTGTTGAGCGTCATCGTCCTGACGGGGTGTGCATCGAGCACGCCAGGAACAGGTCAAGGTCAAAGCCCTGCTTCCTCCTCCGCCCACGAAGAGGCCTTTCGACGCGCTTTCGAGAATCCGGGCGGGATGTGGATGCCCGAGCAGATGACCATGCCCGCGCACGTCGAGGCGTTCAAGAAGATGGGCGTCGCCATCGACCCCGCGGCGCTTGCCGACCCGCTTCGTGCACCGCTTGGCGCCGTGGTCTGGCTCGGTGGATGCACGGCGTCCTTCGTTTCGCCTTCCGGACTTGTGGTGACCAACCATCACTGCGTGCAGGGCGCGCTTCGCTACAATGCAACGCCCGACAAGAACCTCATCGAAGACGGCTTCCTTGCGACGACGATGGACGATGAGCCCTCGGCGGGGCCCGCCGAACGGATCTACGTCGCAGAGGCCTTCACGGACGTCACAAGCACCATGCGGGAAGGACTCGAGAGCATGGACAACGGGAAGGCTCGGAAGGATGCCTGGGACGCGCGGCAGAAGCGCCTGGTCGCGGACTGCGAAAAGGATCGGCCCTGGGTTCGATGCAGCGTCGTAAGTTACTTCGGCGGTCAGGCGGTTCGATTGATCGAGATGCTCGAGATCAAAGACGTCCGCCTCGTCTATGCACCGAAGCGATCCGTCGGAAATTACGGAGGCGAGATCGACAACTGGGCCTGGCCGCGTCACACCGGAGACTATTCGTTCCTGCGCGCATACGTCGGCCCCGATGGAAAACCAGCAGAATATGCGAAGGAGAACCGTCCCTACACGCCCAAGCATTGGCTCAAGGTGTCGGACGGCGGCGTCAAGGAAGGCGATTTTGTGATGGTCGCGGGCTACCCGGGACGAACGAGCCGAACACAAACCTTCCGGGAGACGGAGCACGGCGTATCGTGGCTCTATCCATACCTCGTCGACTATTTTCAGGCGCGGTACGACGTCGCACAGTCGTTTGTGAACACAGAAGGACAGACCAAGATTAAGGCCACGGTCGAAAAGCAGCGCGCACAGAACGGCCTCGAGAAGTACCAGGGCATCCTGAATGGACTCAAAGACAATGCAGAGCTGTTGCCGAGAAAACGGCACGTCGACGACGAGATCCGAGCATGGGCCGCACGCCCCGAAAACCCACAGCGTAAGGAAGAACTCGAGAAGCTCGACGCCCTTGTCGAAGGGGAGATCGCTTCCCAGAAGCACGACCTGGATCAAAGCCTCGTGTTTCGTACGTCGGCTCTCCTCTCGACCGCCCTCGAGCTTACACGTTGGGCCGATGAACGAGCGCTCCCGGATCCCGATCGTCGTCCGGGGTACCAAGCGCGTGACCTTCCGCTCGCGCGCGACATGCAAGAAGGCATGCTCAAGGCCTACGATCGGTCGCTCGACCGCGCGATGCTCGAGATGGCCCTCAAGCGTGCCATCCGCGACGAGTCGCCCGCGCCTACCTGGGTCGCCGAACTCTTGGGCGTCGGCCAGAAGAACGCGAAGCGCGTAAACGACCGTTTGATCGAGCAGACGCTCAAGAAGTGGTACCAACGGCCGACGATCGAAAGCACAAAGATGCGCGTAGACCTCCTCACGCGCGGAACAACTCAGACGGTTCGAAAGACACGAGACCCCTTCATGCAAGCCGCACAGCGCGTCTTCAAGTACTACAAAGAGGCCGAGTTCGTTCGAGACCAACGCACCGGCGACCGTCTGCTGTACGCGCCCGCGTATATCGAAGGGATGAGGCAAGTGATGAGCGGTACTCTGGCCCCGGACGCGAACTCAACCCTCCGCATCACGTATGGCACGGTCAAAGGCCTTCCGGGCGTCCCGAGCGCGGGCCGTGCCAGCGGTGCCAGCGGTATCAGCAGCGCCCTCGCAGTGCCCACGCGGCCTTTCACGGTGGCGAGCGAGATTCCAGAAAAGAACACAGGAGAAGAACCGTTCAATGCACCCGAGCCACTTCTCAACGCCATCGCGGCAAAGAACTACGGAAAGTATGCCGATTCATATTTGGGGGCAGATGGCGAGCTTCCCGTCAATTTCTTGAGCGACCTCGACATTACCGGCGGAAACTCGGGATCTCCGACGCTGAACGCACGAGGCGAACTCATCGGCCTTGCGTTTGATGGCACCACGGACGGTTTAGCCTCGGATGTCGTGTTTGACGGCAGGCGCACACGAGTAATCCACGCAGATGCGCGCTACATGCTATGGAACATGGATCTCCTCGACGGTGCAGATCGCCTGATCGAGGAGATGGGCCTTCAGCCTGCGCTGTAAGTGACGCGGACGAAACTTACTTACTTACTTGGAGCTTGTCGGGAATCGGAGGCTTCGTTGACGGTGGCCGAGGTCGCGTAGCGTGTGGAGGAGGACCGGCCGGACGTTGCGCAGGTTCCTCCACACGCTACGCGACCCCGTCCACCTCAGCGGCACACGCGATTCGTGCCGTGATGGGGGATGAAGGATCGTCGGATGTGTTGGTGACGATGACCCATTTCGGCACAAGAGGCGCCGATGAGCTACCCAACCGAGGTTGGCTTGATTGGGACCTTCTTCAATTGGTATCGCCCCCAAACCTCAGGGAGCATGGCTGGTCGAAGGAGGAACGAATAGGCGATTGATGCGAGCTCGTGCGGGTGTCGAGCGGTGCGTCGGTAGGCTCGACAGCTAAGAATCTCATGAAACTCGCTTCGCCTGGAGCGAAACCAGGACTCGAGAGCCCAACGCAAGCCGAAAGCTTCCCGACCGTCTCTACTTAGCTTCGTTTGGAGCGCACTCTTTGAATGACGTGTACAGCGTCGCTGTCTGAGTACGGGTACGTTCCTTTGAGCATTGTCTCCATGGCCGAGAGGTTGGCGTTGCTGAGTCCGCTCAGCGCTCGGTTGGCAAGGCGCATCGCTTCTTCGCTCTTCAGGTCGCCGCGGGTGATGGTTCGCAGGAACTCCTCCAGCACATCCCCCTTGTCCCATGATTGTTGGTCCAAGCTGGTTAGGAACCGACCCATGACCTCGTTACCGAGCTCGCGATTCGATCTCGCGTCGCGTGAAAGCTCGCGGAGAAGGATGGCCGAGCCTTGATCGTCGGTCGCGATGTTGTCGACGAAGACATCGAAGTCTTCTTGGCTGGCGTTCTTGAGCACCTTCAGTCGGTCTGACGAGCGAAGACTCAGCAACTGGTCTTTGGCGAGGCTCTCATCCTGTTTGGATAGTGCCGAGGCCGCGTCGACGGCTTCCGAGCTGAAACCGCCCTTGATGACTTTGGCGCGGGCCACGACGTCGATGATTTGCTGGTCGTCCAGTCCGTCTCGCCCGATGGCGTCCATCTGGTCGATGGTCTTTAGGTCGAGGCGACTGAGCGCCTTCGCGGCGTCGTCTTTCGCGGCATCCGTGTCGAGGCTCTCGCTGCCGGCGAGGTCCTTGAAGGCATTTCGAAGGGTGTCCACGCCATCATAGCTGGTATGCTCAGGATCACTGCTGAACCACCCTGAGTTCTCCTGCATGCCGCCAAGTATTCGTCCGAGCTGCTTGCTCGCGTTCTTCGGATCCTTCTTTGCGTCGCGCGCAAGGCTTGCGATCAAGTGCCCCGCGGCCTCGGGATCATCTTGAATCTGCCCGCCGAACTTGGACATCTCTTCCGCGGACAGGCTCTCCAGGACGGAGAGGCGCTCGGGCGTATTGAGTCCGTTGACCTGCCGGGCCAGCGCGGTCTCGTCGATGAAGAAGTCGTCGAGCTCGTCGCGAAGCGTCTTGATGTTCGTCTTTACGGCGTCTTTGTCGGCGCGTTTCGGCGAGGACCTGCCGGTGTAGGACTTGTAGTGCCCGTCTCGATCTCGGTCTCGGTCTCCGGCGCGATCGTCGTCCTCGACGTCGTGACGATGCGTCGTCTTGTGGCTTCCTCCGTGCGTCGAGCTGTGTCTCCGTCTGAGCGCAGCCGCGAAGGGGTCATGGTGAATCGCGCCCGCCCGAGTGCCGAAACGGCTCAGCGTGCCGCTCTCGGCCACGGTCTCCACGGCACGCACGATGGGTAACGCGAGCGCTGCGCCCTGCGTCTGAGCCAGCGCGGCCGCCTGCGCTTGCGCAACGGCCTGGTTCAAACGCTGGGCCGGCGAAGCGATGTGGGTGAGTGCGGGTGCCAAGGAGGTCGCATAGTCGTGGGCGATGGCGCCGTGCGACCCAATGATGGCCTTCAGGGCGGAGAGAGCGCTCATCGCCTCATCGAAACCACGTACATGTGTCCCGCCCATGAGCCCGCCAAAGGCCTGCTGAAGCTGCATGAGTTGACCGAGCTTCGACAGAAGCTCCGTTGACCCGCGTAGCTGTGAGGATGCTCCATGGGTCGCGGTGCTTCCGTGACCTCCGGCGCCGGCTCGCGCGCGCAGCGCTTCAAGGAGCAACAGGCTCGGCAGCGTCTGGCCGCCGCGTCCGGGACGATACTCGATGCCCGCGCTCGCGGCCATCTCTCTTGCGTACTCGTCGTAGGTTCCGTCGGCACCGAGCATGAAGTCGGCGATGAGCTGCCCTTGACGCCGGCTCGAGCCGCTTTCCATCTGGCGGCCGACGATCGCGGCGCGGACGTCGTTGACTTGGGCACGGAGCATTCGCTCGTACTCGTGCGTACCGAACTCAGGCACGAGGTCTGGGTCGACGAAGAAGTCGCGGTCTCCGAGACGCCGATGGCCATCATCGTCGTCGGGATCGAACCCGTCGAGAACGCTTCGGATCCCGTCTTCGGTGCCGAAGTGAGAAAGGCCCCAGACCACGTCGTCTTCGTTCCCCGCCCGATTTCGACCCCCAAGCACGAAGACGTGTTGTCCGTAAGCATCTTCCAACAGCGCTTGGCGCGCTTCGAAACCTCCGCCGCGCTTTCGGATTCTTAGACCTCGTCGCCCGTACTTCCCGGCCTCGGCTTCGTCGCCGCGATCGAGACCCTCGACGTCCATCACGGAGTCTCCGTTGATGATGCGGACGTTCTTGAGATTTCCGTCGTCCGTGAACTCGGGTCTGAACACCGCACGGTTGGGCAAGACGTAGGCGGCTTGTTCGGCCGACCACTGGGTTCCATCGGCCTCGGTCACTTCCCGCCCTCGAAACGTCGTCGACGGCTCGTCGCGGCCCGGTGTGTACACCCGCATCTCGTTGTTCTCGAACTCGAAACGATAGCCGTCTGGAGTCTCGACCGTTCGATTGTCGGGCGCGACGAGCGCTTTCTCGTGGGCGATTGTGCTGTGCGTTCGCTCGGGCGACGGCACGTAGCCGGCGTCGTGCCGCTCCAGAGCGCGCGCCGCGATCCGAGCGGCGGCGCGGCCCTTGTCATCGTGGCCGGGAACGACCACCACGAGATCCCCACTCCGGGTGACGGTGGCCTCAACCTGCCGGGCGACATCCTCTGCGATGCCTGCATTGCTCAACAGCTCGGGGAGTCGTCTTCGGATGTCGCTTAGGCCGCTTGTTCCAACCATGGGGTGAACCTCACAGATGCCCTCATTCAGTCGGATGTCCGCGTTCGTGCGGCACCCCTCAGGGCGTCTTCAGCCAGTGCACGGTGCGTTCCAGCGCCGGAACACGCTGATCTAGAAGCTGCTTCGACAGTTCTGGCGCCTCGGCTGCGACAGGTGGCGCATCCGGCCGTCGAGTCACTTCTGGACTGGCCGATGGGGGACTGCCCGGGAACGCGTCGATGAACGCTCGCACCCGATCAGCGGTGATTCTCGCCCCGATCTCCAGCTGAGGGCGCCTCATCGTCCTGGCCAGGGCTAGGGCCAGGGCCAGGGCCAGGGCCAGCGGCGTCGGTCGTCGTGGCGTCCGGGCCTGGGCTCGGACCCGGGCTCGGACTCGGACTCGGACCCGGGCCAGACTCGGGGACAGAGGTCGTGCTCGGCCTTCTCACCGCGGCGGACCCGATCCTTGCCGCGGCGCTCGCTGGCCTCGTGGGGGCGTTGGTGGCGCTCGCTGGCCTCGCGGGGGCGTTGGTGGCGCTCGCTGGCCTCGTGGGGGCGTTGGTGGCGCTCGCTGGCCTCGTGGGGGCGTTGGTGGCGCTCGTTGGCCTCGCGGGGGCGTTGGTTGCGCTCGCTGGCCTCGTGGGGGCGTTGGTGGCGCTCGCTGGCCTCGCGGGGGCGTTGGTGGCGCTGGCTGACCTCGCAGGGGCGTTGGTTGCGCTCGCTGGCCTCGCGGGGGCGTTGGTGGCGCTCGCTGGCCTCGCGGGGGCGTTGGTTGCGCTCGCCGGCCTCGTGGGGGCGTTGGTGGCGCTCGCTGGCCTCGCGGGGGCGTTGGTTGCGCTCGCTGGTCTCGCGGGGGCGTTGGTTGCGCTCGCTGGTCTCGCGGGGGCGTTGGTTGCGCTCGCTGGTCTCGCGGGGGCGTTGGTTGCGCTCGCTGGTCTCGCGGGGGCGTTGGTGGCGCTCGCCGGTCTTGCCGCGCTGGGTGTTCGTATCGTGGCGTTGGGCGACCTGGCCGTGGCACCGGAGGCCTGCGATGCCTCGGCCGTCAGGGCCGGATCGACCGAGGTTCGGCTCTCGTCGTCGACGAGCTTGACGGCAACACCTTGCGCCTTCAGCTCTTGCACGACCAGGCCAACGGTTGCCCGGGCACGCCGTGTTGATTCGTGTGCCAGGCGCGGATCGAGTTCGATCGCGTGCAACATATCTTGCACACCTTCGACGACCTGCTCCAGGAGCAAGCGGGTCTCACCTCGATTCGCGAACGCGTGGCATGAGTACGGATTGATTTCTATGGAACGACTGTAGTGCCACTCCGCGCGTTCGAAGGCTTCTTGCTTCTGAAGCACCGAGCCGAGTGCGAGATGGAAATATGCGTCATGCGGGTCGAGCACCGTGAGACCTTCAAAGATCGTTCGCGCCTCGTTGAGCTTGCCCTGCACGAGGTATTGATGACCCGTCGCGGCGATCTCGTATTGCTCATCCTTTCCGATGCCCTCGAGCTCAGCCAGGGTGATCGTGCCGGCGATGAATTGAAGGATTCGGTGTGGATCCCAGGCGACAGCCTTGGCCAAGACTCCGTCTTCCTTTGTGCTCGGGGCTGGAGCGGTGCTGTGCCTGCGCGTCGATTGGGTCTCGCTTCGGGGCGAGCTCGGTGGCGATGATGCCGCGCTCGCCGGGCGGGCGGCGCGCCGCTCAGGCGCGGGGATTTCGGCGGCCGGAAGCTCTCCCGAAGCGGGTGGGCGCTCTCCCGATGCGCGCGGGATCCTGAGGCCGGTGACTTTTTCCGTCGAGGCTGCAATGCGGCCGGCGACGATGTTGCTGGTCAGTCGTTTCCGGAGCGTTCGTTGTTCGGCGATCCGGGTCTTCGCGTCGCGGTGCCGCTTTTGGGGGGGTCCGCCTTCGTCGACCATCGGAGCGGCCAGTCTATCGCAAAGGCCTCGACCTGCCAAAACTCTCGGCGAATTCGCCCCCGTTGATGTGGCTCACGGATAGGCTTCCGAAGGGGTCCAAGCGCGCTGGCTGCGAACGGTCGGTCCTTGCGTTCCCTCGGGTTGCTGATGGTGCAATGCCACCGATTCTGGTAGTCGATTCCAATGGATAGAGTCCAGGTCATCGGCCTGTCCGTCGATGCATTGATCGGTGTGGGTGACCACGAGCGGCATGCGCGTCAGCGACTCGAGATCGACGTGGAAGCCAGGACTTCGCTTGTTCAAGCTGGGCTGACCGACGATCTGGAATGCACGGTGGACTACGATCGACTGGCGAGGATCTGTCGCGACGTTGCCCTCGAGCGGCATCATCGGCTGATTGAGACCGTCGGTGAGAAGATCGCGGCCAAGGTGTTGTCCAGCTGGTCCTGCGTGCAGGCCGTCAAGGTACGGGTCGAGAAGCCGGGGGTCGTCGCGGGCGCTCGAACCGTCGCCATCCAGATCCTGCGCCGCCGAGCGACCGGCCGTGGCTCGAGCGAGGGCGCTTCATGACGCGGCGTCGGAGCCTCGCGTGTTTCCCGTGTTTCCCGCGTTTTCTGCGTTTCCTGCGTTTCCTGCGTTTCCTGCGCTTCCTGCACTTGTTGCCTCGCTTGTCGTGGCTCTCGAATTTCTCAGGTCTTCCCGGTCGTCGATCCCGCCTATCTCGTCCCTTTCGGCGCGTTGCTCCCGTCTTGTCGTTCGTTTTCGCCGCGGGTTGTCCGCCGACATCCATAGAACCAGGTGATGCGGGCGTACACCGTAAGGGCGACGAGGTCTCGGCCGCTCCGCTGTGCACGCCACTTGGGTCGCTGGTGCGAGTTCCCTTGCTTGGGACCGACGCGCCTTCCCTCCGCGCGCTTGCGTCAGCGCCAACGGGACACCTCCTGGTTGTCGCGTTGCACGGTGGGGAGTGCAGGACGCGGATTGAGGTGCTGGAGCGCTGCCGAGTGGAAGGCACCTATCGCGCATCCGACGAGCCGCTGAAGGAGCACATCGTGGCGAAGACGGTGGCCGAGGTCTTTGACCGTCTGCCTCTGCTCGACCTTGAGACTCGAAGTCGGCTGGCTTCGGGGCATGCATTTCGATGGGAGCTTGAGCGGTCTCGCCTCGTGTCGGCGCCAAAGCTCGGCATGGTCGCGCGAAATTGGCTGGTGGGGCCGGCCTGCGAGAACGCAACGCACCTCGTTTCTGCGATTGAGCTCGGGCGCTCGGTGTTCGTGGAGGGCCCAGAAGCTGAGCTCCTTCCGGCCGACCGCGATTTTCTTTCCGACATGCCACCGAGAACCACGTCGGTTTCGTTGCGCGCTGTCTCTCCGACGACCTCTGAGTGTTCGGGTCCGAAGAACGAGTGCTCATCGGCGTTGCGCGTCACGCTGGTTCCCATCGCGGACACGCCACCTGGGGACCGGGGCATGGTGTACGTTGCCGGGGGAACGTTCATCTTTGGGACGGACGAGCGCGAAGCGCGTGAGGCGTCTTCAAAACGTACGGTCGATCTCCCGGCGTTCTTGATCGACCAGCTCGAGGTGTCACGCGAGGACTATCAGGGCTGCGTTCGATCGAAACGGTGCCGTCCTCCGTCGACCGGTCGCTACTGTGGGCGCGTGGATCCTTCGGGTGCCTCCCACGTCTCCGACGCTCACGACGCTCACGACGCGCACGACGCTCACGACGCGCACGACGCGCACGATGCGCACGACGCGCACGACGCGCACGACGCGCGCGACGCCTCTGGTGTCTCGGGTGCCGTCGGTGCCTCTGATCTCGCAGCCACCTCGAGTCTCCCCATCAACTGCGTGACCTGGATGCAAGCCGCCGACTACTGCGATTCGGTGGGCAAGCGTCTCCCAAGCGAGCTCGAGTGGGAGCGTGCCGCCCGCGGACGCGATGGGCGCACCTATAGCTGGGGCCACATCTGGCCGCCGCCCAATGGGGTTGGCAATTTCGCCGATGAGTCAACGCGGCGTGCGCGACCAGAATGGAGCGTGATTGAGGGGTACGACGATGGCTATGCGCTCTTGGCGCCGGTGGGTGCGTTCGCTGATTCCGCTTCGCCGACAGGCGCGCTGAACATGGTCGGCAATGTCATGGAGTGGACACGAGACGAAGCCGCCCAGACCGCCTCACGTCGACACGGTGCCGACGGAAGGCGGATCCGAGTCGTTCGGGGGGCGTCCTTCGGGCAGGCATGGCCGGCCGACCTCCGAGTGACCCACCGCGCGGCGTACCGAGAAGATACCTCGAGTATGCACATTGGTTTTCGGTGCGCGCGCACCGTCTCGCAGCTTACGCCCTGAAGGCGTACGCCCAGCTCGCCGACGGTCGGGTGACGGTCGGCGAAGCTCGGCTCTATAGAATCCTGAAGTTCAGTCGTGCGCAGCATTCGGATGCGTGCGCTTTCGTTCTCTGTACGTGATGACGCTTCGATAAGTCACCCAGTAGAGAATAAGGCCGAAGAACGTCCCGAGAACGAAGCAGCCAACCCAGAGTTCGGTACCGAGCTCGAGGAAGAGGGCGAGGGCTTGGTCCCAAAATGCGCGCGTGTAGAAATGGCTGATGATGCTCGTACCCGGGTCGACTTCGATCAGCTGACGGATCAGGGCGGCATGGGTCGGGGAGGTCTCGAAGTGCCCGGTCAGGAGGAACGCACCAAAGCGCCAACAGCCGTAGTAGAACGGGACCGCGGTCAAAGGATTCGTAATCCAAACGACGGGCAGGCCAGACAGCTTGTTGGCACGGAAGAGCGCCGCCGCTGCGATAAGCACGATGGTCTGAAGGCCCATGATGGGCGCAAAACCGATCAGCGTACCCAAGAAGACGCCGAGCGCGATCCGGTGTGGCGTGTCGTCGAGCCGGAGGATGTTGTGGACGATGACGTGGGATAATCGAGCGATCAGGTCGGGGCGCTTCGCGGCCGCAGGGATGGTTGCCTCTTCTGGTTCTTTCTCTCCTGGCGCTCGCTTGCTTGCCTCTAGCCCCATCGCTTCCCGCTTCCTTGCCGGTGTGCCCGTTCTCTCGACGATGTCGGCAACAATCAACAATACTCTTCCGTGCAGCGATTGTCCGTCCCCCCCCGGTGCGCGAGGTAGAGTTTCGAAGGGCGTTGGGGTATGCGATTAGCCTATCGCTTCGGCTTCTTGGGGCGCTTGGCAGAGGTCGCGCGAGGGCGCCCACGTGCACCGTGTTTTCGAGGCTCGGTGCGGCCTTCAGGTGTCGATCGGGCGGTCCGTGTCCGAGGCGTGAATTTCCGGGGGCGATCGGACGACGCCCACGCCGATGCCGATGCCGACGTCGACGTTGGCGCCGACGACGAATGGGCGGTCCGAGCGAGGCGAAACTCGACTTGACGGCGGCCTACGTTCGCGGATGCGATCTCCACCTTCAACGTGTCGCCCAGCATGTAGCGGCGACCTGTCTGTTGACCCACGAGGGTCGCGCCGTACTTGTCGAGTTCGTAGTAGTCATCCGCCAATGCTTGGACCGGGATGAGACCCTCAATGAAAGGATGGTCGATGGTTGCGAACAAGCCGAACGCTTGGGCTCCTGTGATTCGGGCTTCGTGTTCCTCGCCGATTCGCTCGGCGGCCACGTAGGTTCGATCGAGATCCGTCGATTCACGCTCGGCCAACATCGCGCGCCGTTCGGCGCCCGAGCAGGCGAGTGCGATGGCGTCGAGTTCGGCGTGGGATGTGCTGGGTGCCCCGGAGCGCAGGATCTCTTTCATGATGCGATGCACCATGAGGTCCGGATATCGCCGAATGGGCGATGTGAAATGAAGGTAGCGGTCGGAAGCCAGCCCGTAGTGCCCCTTGCACTCCGCGTCGTACTTGGCTTGATTGAGCGAACGCAGGAGGAATCGGTTGAGCGCGCTGCCCATCGGATGTTCGACGAGCTCGCTCAACACCTGCATGACCTCGAGCGGCTTTGGCTTCTTGCTCAGGTGAGTCGTGAAGCCGAGCTCTGTGCACAACCCGGCAAAAATCTCGAGCTTGAGCGGATCGGGATCCTCGTGAACGCGGAAGATCGATGGGAGATCGCGGCTCAGAAAGAAGTCGGCCGCCGTTTCGTTCGTCACGAGCATGAGCTCTTCGATGAGGCGATGGGCGTCGTTGCGCCCTCGGCGAACGACGTCGATGGGATGGCCTTCGTCGCTGAACTTGACCTCCGGCTCTGGAAGGTCGAGGTCGATTGCGCCACGCTTCAGCCGTCGCTCGAGGAGGTGATGGGACGCCTGAGCCATCAGGAGAAGCGACGGCAGAACCGCGCGGCATTCCTCGTCCGGCTCCCCTTCGAGCGCACGGGCGACGCGCGTGTACGTCAGTCGAGCCTTCGACCGCATGACGGCCGGCTCAAAGACAGCGGAAACGACGCGAGACTGCGCGTCGAGGACGAGGTCGGCCAACATACACAGTCGGTCGACGTTCGGCTTCAGGGAACAAAGTCCGTTCGATAGGGCCTCGGGAAGCATCGGGATCGCACGGTCGGTGAGGTATGTACTGGTTCCTCGCCGGAAGGCTTCTTGGTCGAGGGCGGTGTTGGGCCGAACATAATGCGAAACGTCAGCGATTGCGACCAGCAGCCGTATATGATCCCTGTCTTCGCGTACCGCGTAGACCGCATCGTCGAAGTCTTTGGCGGTCTCACTGTCGATTGTCACGAGGGGAATATTGCGTACGTCGCGGCGCCCCATCGTGTCGCTTGGCGAAGGCTCCGTCCCGAAGATCGCCGTCTCTTCGACGGCCCGCGGCGGGAATTCGACCGTGAGCGAATGCTCGATGAACAGGCGCCGCATTTCGGTCGACCGCTCACCGGGCTGCCCCAACACCTCGACGACGCGCCCGAGCGGCGAAGCGCCTTTGTGAGAACGCTCGAGGAACAGCTCGACCTCGACCATCTGCCCATCGCGCGCCCCGCCATCGTCGCCGGGAGCGATGATCACATCGGTGACCGTGCGACGACTCGCGGCCGTCGTTCGGCTCAAGTAGCCGGGGACGACGTCGATCTCGACGAAACGAGCCATTGCGACCTGACGAAAGACGCCGGTGCGCCGGCTCGAAGGCCGCTCGAGAATCGCGACGACACGGGCAAAGATCGCGCCCTTTCGCCCGAACGCGGCGAGCTCAGCCCGCACACGATCGTTGTGTTCGATCCGCGCGTGATCGTCCTCGAGGATGGGGATCGCACCGGCGTGGCCCGCGCGTTCTCCCCCCCGTCCGTGCCCGCGGCCTCGGTCGCGATCGCGCCCGAGGCCACCGGCCGGGCTCTTTCGGGCACCTTCTGTCCCCTCGGGAATCAACACCGCACCGAGACGTCGATCGAAGTCGACCCGTCCGGCGACGGTCTGGCCCGCCCGTGACAAGGCGTATTGTCGACCCCGAGTTCGCTCGAGAACGCCGCGTTGCACGAGGTTCTTCAGGATTCGCTTCGCCGCCTTCTCCTTCTTGGCCGGGATGTTGGCCCGCTTGAGGAGCTCGGGGAGTGAGTATGTGCGCTTCGGTTCCGCTTTAAAAACGGCAAGCAGGCCTTCTTCTTCCATGTTTCAGCGTCGGGTCGTGGGTCGTGAGGTCGTGAGGTCGTGGGGTCGTGGGGTCGTGGTCGTGGGGTCGTCAACAAGGGCGCGCGGTTCGAGCACCGTGACCGTTAGCGTTACCGTTCGCCAAAGGTACGGAGGAACAGCGTGCGGACGGCCTCACGTCCTTCGTCCGTCAGGAAGCGCGTTCCTGTGCCGGTGAAGCGTGTGCGCCGAATGCGAGGCGGCTCGATGGGCTTCCAGGCTTCGCCCTGCCAGCTCATCCACTGGTGCGTTTCTTGATCGAACACGTGCACCGGCTTTTTGAAGTGGCGCGCGAGCTCGGCCGCCCAGCCGGTGCCGCCGCGAACGGTGCCATCGCCCATGATGTGGCCGACGACGAACACCTCGCCCGCGGATGAGACCTGGTGCCAAATCGTCTGGAGCATGCGCTGAAACGTTTCGGTACGCGGGAACTTTCGGTGGAGTTGCGCGTCGACGTAGGCTGGGCTCACCGCGCCGAGTCGAAGCGTTTCTTCGTCGAGCTCGACCACGCCTCGCTTGCGGTGCGG
Source organism: Deltaproteobacteria bacterium (assembly GCA_016713425.1). GTDB lineage: Bacteria > Myxococcota > Kuafuiibacteriia > Kuafuiibacteriales > Kuafuiibacteriaceae > JADJPE01. The sequence goes on from JADJPE010000005.1 coordinate 3,170,597, forward strand.
GGCCCGCCCCGCGAACGAGAACGTCATTTCTTGGACCTTGTAGCGCTCGGCCCACATGCCGAACTCGGACTCGGCGCCTTGTGCGCCGCCCGACAGCAGCGTGTACGCCGTTGGCCCAAGCCTGTGGGGCGCGGTGGGTTGCTCTTCGCTGGCTTCGATCAACGCCAGGGTATCCGGGTTGAGGAAGAGGCGGGTCTCATCGACAACCGGCTTGCCGTGATCCTTGAGCAGCCGAACGGTGACCTGATCTTCGTGTGGCTCCAGGAAGAGCGCGACGTCGATGAGGGACTCGAAAGGCGAGCAAGGTGCGGTGATCCGGGTCGGATGGATGCTCGTCACTTCACGATGGGTCTGGGCGCCCATCCACAGCTCCGCGTCGAACCGCTTTGCGAGCGCCTTGATCGCGCCCAATTCGGCCGATGTGGTGGCCATCGGTCCTTCCCAGTTGAAACCATCGACGATGATCGCACTGGGGCGAAACGAAAGGTGGTCTTCGTAGCGCTTCGCGATCCGCTCGAGATCCTCAGCCGACATGCGACCTCGCGGAAACGCATGAATGACGCGGCTGTTCTGAATGCTCCGGCGGACGGCTTCGGGCTCCGCGAGATTGGTCCGGCGAGCCATGTCGTCGAACAGCCCGTCGTACCAGCACTGGACGTGGTCGATGTTTTGCTCAAGCGAAACGTGGAGGACCGAGCGCTCCCGCATCAGGTCGTCCAGCGCGATTTGGACCAGAAATGCCGTCTTTCCGGTCCCGGCTCGAGCCATGACGACGCCCAGATTGCCGGGTCCAAGGCCGCCATGGATCGACCGCTCGAGAACCCGGAGCGGACTGTGAGTATTGACTTCCTTCCTGTACATCCTCGACCCCCTACTTCTGACGAGCCTTCTTCTCTTCGGCTTCCTTGATCAGCTTCTCTTCGATGTTCGCAGGTACGACGGCGTACTTCGCGAACTCCATCGAGAACTCAGCCTTCCCTTGGGTCGCCGAACGGAGCGCGGTGGCGTAGCCGAACATCTCCGCGAGGGGGACTTCGGCTTCGGTCTTCGCCATCACGTCGTCTTCTTGGGCCCCCATGATCACGCCGCGGCGCTGCATGAGGGTGGTTAGGATCGCTCCGGAGAAGTCGGAGGGGCCTTCGACGGTTACGCGCATGATCGGCTCGAGGATCTTAGGATCGGCCTTGTCATAGACACTTCGCCACGCCCCGCGCGCCGCTTCTTGGAACGCGATGTCCGAGGAGTCGACCGGGTGGTACGCTCCGTCGGCCAGGACGACCTTGACGTTGACCACGGGGTACCCGAGCTTCCGACCCTTCGCGAGCATCGACCGGAAGCCTTTGAGCACGGACGGGATGAACTGCTTCGGAACGTTGCCACCAACCACGGTGTCTTCGAACACGAAATCTTCCTCGGCCCACGGCTCGATGTGGCCGTTGATCTTGCCGTATTGACCCGAACCACCGGTTTGCTTTCGGTGGGTGTAGTCGTAGTTGGCGCGTCGCGTGACCGTTTCGCGGTACGCAACCTGCGGCGGCGAGACCTCGACTTGCACGTTGTACTCGCGGCGCATCCGCTCGATGTACACGTCGAGTTGAAGCTCACCCATGCCGGCAATGACCGTCTGACCAGACTCCTGGTCGACGTGGGCGCGGAACGTGGGGTCTTCCTTCGTGAAACGCTGCAGGGCCTTCGATAGGTTCTGCTCCGACCGGCTGTCGACCGGCTTGATGCCCAGCGAGATCACCGGTTCGGGCACGAAGATCGAGGTCATCGCCAGCTTCTCGCCGTCGGTGAAGGAGTCGCCCGAGCTGCAGTCGAGGCCGAAGATCGCGACGATGTCGCCCGCGCCCGCATCCTGGATGTCTTCCATGTCATCGGCGTGCATGCGTACGAGGCGAGCGATCTTGGTCTTCTTGCCCGTGCGGGTGTTGATGATGAAATCATCACGCTTGATCTGCCCGCGGTACATTCGGAGGTACGTGAGCTGTCCGTAGCGGCCGTCCTCGAGCTTGAACGCGAGCGCGACTGTGCCCCCGCTCGGGTCGCAATCGAGGGGTCGCATCGCGCCCTCTTTCTCGAGATCGATCGCCTCGTTGACCACCTCGGTCGGATTCGGAAGGTACCGAATGACGGCGTCCAGCAAAGGCTGAACGCCCTTGTTCTTGTAGGCCGACCCGAGGAACACGGGCGTGAGCTGGAGACCGATCGTCCCTCGGCGCACGGCTTCCATCACCAGCTCCCGGGTGACGCGCTCCTCGAGGATCGCCTCGGTCAGTTCATCGGAGTACATGGAGATGGCGTCGAGCATCTCCTCGCGCGCGGCGGCCGCCTCTTCCGCCATCTCCGCAGGGATCGGCTTCTCGACGACGGTCTCACCGGCCTCGCCTTCGAAGTACAAGGCCTTCATGTCGACGAGGTCGATGACCCCCTTGAAGGCGTCCTCGAGTCCGATCGGGAGCTGCATCAGCACGGGGTTGTGCTGAAGTTTCTCGCGGAGTTGGTTTCGCACGCGAATCGGATTGGATCCGACGCGGTCGCACTTGTTGACGAACGCGATGCGCGGCACTTTGTACCGCCGCATCTGGCGGTCGACCGTGAACGACTGACTCTGCACACCCGCGACCGCGCACAAGACCAGCACCGCGCCATCGAGCACGCGAAGCGATCGCTCCACCTCGATGGTGAAGTCGACGTGGCCCGGGGTATCGATGATGTTGACGTGATGGTTCAGCCAGGAGCAATGCGTCGCCGCGCTCGCGATCGTAATGCCGCGTTCGCGCTCGAGCTCCATCGAGTCCATCTTCGCGCCGACGCCGTCCTTGCCCTTCACCTCTCGGATCACATGGACCCGATTGGTGTAGAACAGGATGCGCTCGGTGAGCGTGGTCTTCCCGCTGTCGATGTGGGCAGAGATGCCAATGTTCCTAATGGTCCGAAGATCGGTAATCACTTGTCCGAGTACCTCGTGGTGCGGCTACGTTGAGCAGCTGACAGCGCTTGTAAAGCAGCATTCTCAAAAAACGTCCATTTGGGTGCGCTATCTAGCAAGTTCCCTATGAGTGGACCTAACCCAAGGGTCCACATCTGAGCGGAAACACCCTTGGTTGAGCCGTGAGGCGGGCGGCGAGGTCGACGACTGCGCGCGCCACCCGGGGGTCGAACAGGCTCCCGGCGTGCGCGACATCGTCGAGCAACAAGGTCGGATAGCCGTCCAAGAAGGCCGCCTCGGTGGGCTTGACGAACGGGTCCATCCGGCCGCCGATCGTGAGCAGGCGGTCTTCGAAGTGCTCGAGTCGGTAGGCGGTCGTGGCGAGGTCCGTCATCATCGGGTGGTCGGGTGCGAGGGCGCGAAGGCGGGGATGAGGCGCGAGTCGGCTGCGCCAGGTGCCGTGGAGCGGGGAACAAATGGCGACGAATCCTCGGACCTCGCGGGGCGCGTCGTCGGACTGGAGGGCGAGCCGGGCAAGCACTCCGCCCAGGCTATGCCCGACCAACAGGACCGAGCTGCACCACGCGCGGAATGTTCGGATTTGCGCGGTGAGGCGCTTTGCCGTCTCGTGTGGGTCTTGAAAAGACCAGTATTCAAAGGCCTCGAAGCCGCAGGCATGAGGGCGGAGTGCTTCCTTCAGCGTCAGGAACTGAGCACCGTTGGCGCCCACGCCCGGCACGAACAGTACGCCAAGTTCTGAAGGATGATCGACGTGTTGCTCGGCGACTTGACTCTTGAGCGGCGTCAACAGCCCCAGCTTCAGATAGGCGAGGGCCTCGGCCTTGACCAAGTCGAAACGCGTGCGCGCAGGCTTGCCTTCTCGCCTCATCGTGGCCTCGGCGCCGAGGTTGGCCCCGCCTTCTGCGGCTTCGTGGTCTGTGGTTTGGGCGCTGGCTTCGGAAGCGTCACGCGAAGCAGACGATCCGTGGGCTGGCCGACGGCATGGATGCCGGGGGACGCCGGTCCGTGTGGTCGCTCGTGGGGCGGGGAGGCTGGGCCGGTCTGCCCGGTTCCATAGGCAAGGAGCTCCGGGAAGGTCGTCTCACCAAGCCAGCGGAAGAGGACGTCGCGCCCGCCGATGCGGAGGACCCAATCCACGCCTGCGTCGACCGCAACATCGAGGCGGGAAGCGGCGGACGTCCGAAATACGCTATGGCGCCAGCGCAGTCGGCCTCCTTCGATCCGCTCGATGTCGAGCGTGACGCGCACGTACCGCTGTGCAGTCGACCTCGACGATGCGACCGCTGAGCCTGAGCCCGAGACCGAGCTTGGGTTCGCGTCTGAGTCTGAGTCTGAGTCTGAGTCGGAAGCGGTGTTCGCCTGATCTGTGCTCCGTCCGCCGTTCCGCGGCGCGGCATCTTCGGCTGAGAGCTTGAGTACGAAATCGGCCTCGGCGGCGGGGACGAAGTTCACACGCACGCCGCTCGAAGCAAAGGCCGCTTCGAGCTGGCGTTCGAGGGCTGCTCGAACGAGATGTGTTCCCCGCGTCAAGATGACGGCCTTGATGGGCGGCGTGGTCGGCGGCTTGATCGACCGTTTTTTCGTGGTGGTCCCCGACGCGACCGCGGCCGCCTTCTCCGACCCGGCTTTCTGGATCCAGGTCACCAGCCCGGGCTCGGTGAGGTCTAGTCGGGAGAACGTCGAGAGCGCCTGTGCCCAGCGGTGGGCCGGCGGGACCTTCGTTTTGCTCAAGAAATGGGCCCGAATCACCGTCCCAGCGATGCGCAGGTCGAGCGCTTGTGCGAGGCGCGCGTCCGCCGCAACCTCGGCTCGCCGCCCCCGCAGGATTTCGAGGGCGTTGTCGGTCCCGCGGTGGGGATCGGTTTCCGCCTCGGAGGCCCGTTCGATGGCCTCTCTGACCTCGGAGAAGAGGTACGGGTCGACCTGGCCGCTCGCGCCGACCGTAGCCGCCGCGCTTCCTGTGGCGGGTGCGGTCGCGGCGCCGAGACCGAAGGCCAACCCGATCGCCCTCGTCGCGACCGATCTCGTTACGACCGATCTCGTTGCGGCCGATCTCGTTGCGGCCGATCTCGTTGCGATCGATCTCATGGCCACCAATCTCACAGCGACGGATCTCCAAGCGCTCCGGCTCATGGTGCGAGGCGGGCGGGCTTCGCTGTCTTGTTCGGCGTCCCGGCCGTGTTCGTTGTCGAGGCGGGCTCGGGCTTGGAACCGGGCCCCGACGTTGCGGCCGCGTGGGCTTCGAGCGTCGCCGTGATGTCGGCCCCGAAGTGCTCTTCGTATGTTCCCATGGCGCCGTACTTTGACTGCTTCAGTAAGCCTTCTCGATCGATGAGGAAGCTCGCCGGCAAGGTCACCACCTCGCCGAGGTAGCGCTTGGCGAACATCTGATTGCCGTCGACGACGACCACGAAGGGGAGCTTCTGCGTTGCGAGATATTGCTCGAGCTTGCCGCGCCCGTCTTGGTCTTCGAGCAGCGCGACCAGGACGACCTTCAGACCTCTGGGCGCGTACTTGTTGTTGAGCGCGACGAGCTCGGGCATCGCTTCGAGGCACGGCTTGCAGTCGGTGCGGAAGAAATCGAGAAAGACGGGGCTCTTTGGGGCGTAGCTTCGCTCTCGGCCTGGATAAGCGAGGTCCGACAACTTAACCATCGCCCCATCGAGGGCGCGCAACCGGAAGTCCGGCGCGGCCACGTTGAGCTCAAGCTGTGTGCCCTTTTTCGGGGCTGGCTTGGCGGTGGAGAGCGCCGGGTCGAGCGTGCCGCTGCCGATCAACACCGCGATGCACGCGGTGATCCACGCGCACCGGCCTCGCCTCGGTCGCATGGGGCGCTGCACTCCGGTGCTGAGGTGGCCGTTCGTGGTCGCCTTGGCGCGGACGCCTCGGTCGTTGCAGGCGGCTTCGGCGCATCGCCTCGGCTCGGCGATCACGGGGTGCCTGGTGCTTGCGCTGGCTCGGGGGTGCAGGGTCAGGGTGGTTGGCATGTTCTTCATCGATGGGCCTCCGCGCGCCTGTCCTGGCCAATCGACTCGGCCTGCTGCTCGAGCGCGTCTTTGATCCACGCCTTGACTTTGGATCCGGCCTCGTCACACCCCTTCTGAATCGCACCTTCGCGCTTCGGATGTCCCGCTTTGCTTGGCGTGATTTCGCTCACGTCAAGGATCCGTCCCGTCGTCGTGTTGTACAGCACGCCGCGCGCGCCGCAGCGAAAGAAGGTAAACGGACCATCCGTCGACAGAAACTCGGCATCGAAACGGATGGCCAGTACATACCCTGCGCTCCGGGTCGAGCCCTCCGACTTCGGGGTCTCTGCGTCAAGGATTTTCCGCGCGAGGTTGTCGTCGATTTCCTCGGCCGAGACTCGAAAGCCCGCATCCGAGACGGCCTGACGCATCGCACCGACCTGTTCCGCTCGACAGCGTTGCCGCGCCCGGTCTTCGTCGCAGACGACCGACACGGCGACCACGTGCGCGCGTTCGCGGGTGAACAGGTCGAGGCGCTCGGCAAGGCCTCGTACGGCCTCGAAGAGCAGTGAAGTGTTCTTGAGCGTTCCATCGTCGAGGTCGATGGTTGCGCGCATGGGGCCAAGGATGGATTTGGCCTCTCGGAGGTGATCTTGCGTTTTCGTGGCGTCGCGCGCCTCGAAGGCGGCCTCAGCCAAGCGGTATGCCTCGAGTGCGCGCATTCCGCGGTTCTTCTGAGTCCTCAAGACGGCTTCGAACTGGGCCTTGGGCCACTCGATGAGTGCGTACGCATCGTAGCGACCATCGCTGCCCGTGCCCGCGCTGGTCTTCCGCACGACCGCCTCCCGGACGGTCAGCGCGTCGCCGGCGATGTCGACGGTGAGGGACACGACGTATTCGTGTTGCCCGTTTGCCTCGCGCTCGGTCGATGAGAAATCGGACTGGACCGTGGCACCGCAGTAGTTGGTCAACTCGGTCATCGCCTTCTGGATCGCCAGGTCGCGGGCCGAGGCCTCGCTGTCGAGGCCGGTCGCATCTCCGACGAAGAAGAGGCTCGACGCCGAGCGAGGTGGTTGGTGGAACCAGGGCGGCGCCGCGAACTGGGTGCGGGACGAAATCCGGCTCGAAGTACCGCTGGGTGTGCCGCTCGAGCCGCTCGAGCTGCCCGGGGCGTTCGCCGGGGGGACAGGCCTTGCCCCGCCGCAGCCCATGAGGGCGAGAACGGCCGTGAGCGAGCACACGAGGCCGCGCCGGTGAGAACCAGCCAATGAGGGGTGATCACACATCAAAGTCCTTGTTTTCATGTCGTCGTTCCTCTGGCAACTGGCGGAAGGTCCGTCTCCGAAACGTAATCTCTGCCCAAGCCTGCCCCTACCCCCGAGTCGGGGAGGGTACGCTGCCTATGTCAGGTCGCAATCGTCGTGGACCGTACTTCAAAGCACCGAGTTCGGGTGGACTCAGAAAGCATCGATGAGGACGAGCGTGAGGTCGTCTTCGAGGGCGTTGGTTCGCTGGTTCTCCGCGACCGATGTGCAGATGGCGTCGCGCGCTTTGCTGGGTGGCTCGTGACGTGTTTTTTCGATGAGGCGCAGGAGTCGGGGGAGTCCGAAGGCCCGCCCCGAGGGCATCCGAAAGTCGTAGGCGCCGTCCGTGAAGAGGGCGAAACGCTGACCCGGCACGTATCGCCCATCGGTCACCCCAGGCTGAAAATCGACGTCCCCGACCAGAGTTCCCGGGGCGCCGACCGGTCGCATCGCTTCGCCCGGGATGAGCTGCATGGGTGGCGGTGCGCCGGCCCGCCAGACGCGAAAGGTTTCGAGGGCCGGATTCAGGTCGAGGGCGGCCAGACTCAGCCAGTAGTCACCGTTGCAGACGTCCAAGATGTTGTGATTCATCAAGGCCAGAAGCTGGCCGACATCAGCCGCTTCTGAAAGTTGGAAGTGCGTTCGGCAGGTTCCGATCGCGGTCGCGGCCACCATCGCTGGACCGGCGCCGTGGCTGGTCACGTCGCCGATGACAGTGAGAAGACTTCCATCCCGTCTGAGGCCGTACCACCACCAGTCTCCGCCGACGACCGACGCCGGTTGGCACATGGCGCCGATGTCAAAAGTCTCGTCGGTATATGTGCCCTCCGGCAACATCAGGGATTGGACGGCGCCGGCCAGCGCGAGGTCGCGTTTGAGCACTTGTTGCTGAACTGAGCCGATGCGCTGCTCCTGCTTGCGAAGCCGGATGATGTTTCGACAGCGGGCTAGAAGCTCCTGTACGTTGAACGGCTTTGCGAGATAGTCGTCGGCGCCGTGCTCGAGTCCCTCCAGCTTGCTGGACATATCGGCGCGTGCGGTGACGAGAATGACGGGGGTCCTCGCGAGGGATCCGGTTTCGGCCTTAATGGCTTCACAGAGCTCGATGCCGGACATGCGCGGCATCATCATGTCGCTGATGACGAGATCTGGATGGATTCGCCGGCAGAGCTCGAGCCCGGCCAAACCGTCTTCGGCCGCGTAGACGCGATATGTCGGCCGAAGAATTCGACACAGCATCTTGCGCAGGGAAGGTGTGTCGTCGACGACGACCACTTTGGCGCCGGTAACGAGATCTTCGTCGACGGTGATGAGCGCGTCGGTCTCGTCATTGGCGTCGGGGGCGTCTCTTCGCTCGTCCGCGTTGTCGATGACTTCTTGGTCGACATCGGTCATGCCGTCTACGTCGAGGTCATCATCCTCATCGCCGACGTCGTCGACCAGAAACTCCGAGAGCGCTTCACGGGTTGGCCCGATGACGTCGGCCGTCGGTGCCGCATCGAGGGCATCAGAGGGAAGGTGCGCGGTCCCGGTTCGAAAATAGAGTGAAAAGGTCGAGCCTTCTCCGAGCTTGCTTTCGACATCCACGTATCCGCCGTGGAGCTCCATGAACTCCTTGACGAGCGCGAGGCCAATGCCTGTTCCCGAGTACTTTCGGGTCGTCGAGGCGTCGACTTGCGAAAAACGATCGAAAATGATGGCCAGGTTCTCTGGGGCAATTCCGATCCCGGTGTCGGAGATATCGATGCGTACGCCTTCGCCACTGGGGTGGGGCGTGTCCGCGCAGGAAGCGGCGGACACCTTGTGCACGCGAACGTCGATTCGTCCTCCGTTCGGCGTAAACTTGAACGCGTTGGACAGAAGGTTCATCGCGATCTTTTCGAACTTGCCTCGGTCGACGTAGAGCTCGATATCCTCGGAGCTTGTCTCGAAGCTGAGGCTGATTCCTCGGGAGCGCGCCGCGCCTTCGAGTGTCGTGACGTATTCTTTGAGCGTCTCGATCAGAAGGATCGGGCAAAAGCGAGCGGTCATTCGCCCCGCCTCGAGCTTCGAAAAATCCAGCAGATCATTGATCAGGCGAAGCAGTCGATGTTGATTGGCGCGCAAAACTTCGAGGTTTCGCTGGGCTGATGGCGGAATGGATGCGTCGCTGGTCAGAAGGTCGAGCGGGCCGATCGAGAGTGTGAGCGGGGTTCGAAGCTCGTGGGATACGTTCGCGAAGAACCGGGTCTTGAGCTCGTCGAGCTTCTTGAGATCCTCGTACGCCGTTTGAAGGGCGAGAGTCCGCTCCTCCACCTTGATCTCGAGCAGCTTTCGTTCCTGCTCGAGCTCCTGGTAGTAACGCACGTTGTTCAGCGCGATCGTCGCCTCGTTGACCAGGTTCGTGAGGCCGATGGCAAAATTGCTACCCGCTTCGACGCGGGTCTGGTAGCGCGCCTTGGCGCTGGTGTTTCCGGAAAAGAGGAGACCCATCGCTCGGCCGGGCTCTCCGCCAATTGGATACGCCAAGAACTCGTCCATTCCGACCGCTGCTCCGATTTCTTGGAGGCCGGGATCTTGGACCTCGGGCGAGACGATGACGCTTTGGCCTTCGCGCAGAATGGCCGAAAGGCGAGGGTCGGACTCGTCGAGGATCAACTGCTCGAGTCCTTGGGCGACCGCCCGGTCGTAGTACCCCTCCAAGCGCATGAGCTTGAAGCGCGCCGAGTCGTGGCTCTCGCGGAAAAAAACCGCGAATCGTTCGAAGTTTAGCTCGTAGACGATGAATCGAGCGGCGAGGTCGGCGATCGTCTCAGCCGACCTCGCCCCGTTGAACTGATGACCGATGTCCGAGAGGCGGCGGTAGATCTTGACCTGGGCGTCAAAGGCTTGGTTCTGCTGGTAGAGCGCGCTCTCGGTGCGAATCAGCTGTCGCACCTGCTTCGATAAACCATCTATCTCGGCACGCAGACGTGCGTGTTCATCGAGGTCGAGGGGAGCCATCGATGAACTGCTCGTGTCGATCGACATCATTCAAACTCTGTCGTGCTTCTCGTGCTTCTCGAGACCTGAGCGAAACCCGCCGTAGGAACCTACTAGGAACCTAGTAGAGAACAGCAACCACCGCCGTGTAGTTGTGAAAACAGTTTTCGCCGTTGACTGGCCCGATTTCCCCAAACGTGAAGAACCCGACCCATGGCGCGGTCGTCGAGACTTGGTCTCGAATCGTGGCCAAAGCTGCGCGCTTTTCGTCATCGCGGAAGACGAATTTTCCGCGCCCGGCGCAGTCGAACTGGAAAACCAGCTTGGGCTCTCGTCCGCCGAGTTGGGCTCTTAGATTGGATCCAATGCGTTTGCACCCGCCCAAGATCTTGTCTTGGTCGCGGCGCGTCATCCACACACTCATGCCCTCGGTGACTTCGGTCGGGATGACGACGGAGCCTTCTTTCACGTCCCGCTGGGGCATGAAGCGAATGAGGTACTGGTCATAGTCGTCATGAAACGCCTTGGGCGCCCGAAAACCCAGGCAGAGGTTCACGACGGTCTGCTCCCAGTTGTCGATCTCTTCCGGGAGGAGGTAGTCCTTCAGGACGTCGAGTACTGGCTTGTTGTCGATCTCGAGGATCAGGTTCCCTCGGGCTTTCGTGATCTTTCGCTCGACGTCGATCGGGATGCATCCGTGGTTTACGTCCCACGCGACCTTTGCGTCGCCGGAGATGAGCATCGTGATGACGCCGTCGGAGACGACCTCGCTGTCGAGATACTGGTATGTGGCTTTCATCTCGAAGTTGTCGCCGGCTGAGCCGCCAAGAAGAGGGAGGCGCCGACCGAGAGCGTTTTCGAAACCGGTGTTGAACCTGTCGAAGTTCACGGTGATTCCGTCAGCCAAGACAATGACGGCGATGGCGTCGTCCGAGAGGTTTGCCTTGAGCTTGTTGCCTAGCTGGGTACCCACCTCCTCGGGCCGACTCTTGAGACCCGTCGCAAGCTGCGGGGTGAATCGAAGTTCGTCGCTTTCGATGACCATGACGGCGACCGAGAAGTTGGACTCATCGACGTCGCCGCCAGCGATCACGCCTTCGGCCGAACATCCGACGACTTGGGCGCCGCCGACCGCGTTTCGAACCGACTGGACGATGGTGCGTTGGTCGTAGCCGATGGTGGCGTACATGAGCGCGATGTCGCACTTCGTCAGCCCCGCGTCCTTCATGGCCTGCTGCACCGCCTCCTCGCCCGCTTGGTGAGGGTCTCGATGCCTGCTGATTCCTACGCCTGCTTTTGTTCCCATGTCTGCTCTTCCCCCTGGTCGTTCGAGTCGCTCGGTCGGTAGAGCACGTCGAAGTCCGATGTGACGCCGTCCGAGAAAAAGATGTTGAGTGATCGGCCCGCCTCTTTGAACGCGCGTGGACCGTTGCGGACGTAGAACAGAGCGATGACCTCCGTTCTGACGCCCGGATGAACGTTGAAGACGAGCTGGGTTACGGTCTTCGAAAGCATGTGAATGCCGAGACCAGCGCCGCCCTCTTTGGTCTCCATGGTCGCGGCTCGGCCCTCGATGCTGTCGCGCAGGTAGCGGAAGATGACTTCCCGCGAAAGGCTGCCGAAATTATCGCTCACGGAGATTCCGATGTAGCGGCCGTCGCACGCGTACGTGATCGTGACTTCCTCCCGCGGATCGAGATCAAAGTCGTCGTTTCGATTCAGATGAGCGTACTTTGGCGTTCCGTCGGTCCGGCGAGGGGCGTTGAAAATGGCGTTCATGATGAGCTCGTCGGCCGTTGTGAGTACGGCACGAGCGATGACGCCGTGAGAATCGAGCGCCCCCAGGAAACGTTCGATTCGGCCGATGACGGCATCCTTCTCCGAGCTACGGCGGACGCGTGCTTCGGCGACTTCGATTCCCCAGAAGCGGATGTACTTTGCGATGCCAAAGATGTCGTGGGTGAGCAGCTTGTTGCAGGTCACGATCAGCTCGGTCTCGTCGATGAGCGGAAGACCGGCCGAGACGGCGCCTTGCTTTGCGATGCAGTGGTTCAAGGATGAGCCGGCGAACAGCTCGAGCAGCAGAGCGCGTCGATAGTCGGAAGAGATGATGAGAAGAGGGGTGTCGCCGTGACGTCGGCGGATCGCTTGCGCCAATGCAAGCGTGGCTTCGGGCACGTCGCCGGCTTCGAGGATGTAGAGCGAATACGCCCGATCCAAAGCCGAATCATCCGAATTCAAGGACGCCTCGATCGCGATCTCCACGGTCGTCTGGCCCATGGATCCCAATGCGCGCCGGAGGTGATTGCGCATTGGGCGCGTCGCATACGCGATCAGGACGCCAGGATGACGGGGCAGCTTCGAAGTTTCCACGATCGTGGCCCTATTGCCTTGCGAGAAACGCGAAGTAGTCCGACGAGAGATCGGAGAACTCCATCATTTGGCCGCAGTGCGGACACGGTATCTGATCGGCGAGCTGTGGTGTTTGCTGGTCGACGCCTTGAGTGGAGATCTCTTCGAAGTGGTCGTGGTCGCAGGACGGACAGTAATAAGGGGCCAGCGTCGAATGCACCTCCGCGTTCCCGAGGAAGTTGGTGATCATGTTTGCCTGCTGAACGATCGCGGGTGAGCACCTCAGCAGCACGAGCTGCCGACCCTCGGCCGAGAGCTTGCGAACGAAGCTCAGCCACTCTCTGACTCCTGATGAGTTGATCCGGCCGATGTCGAGCAAATCGACGACGAGCGGGGAAAGCGAACTGGCCAGCAGAGGCGAAAAGTCGGCCTTCTCCGTGATGTCGCCGCTCAGGGCAAGGCACGCGCGCTCGCCGACTCGCGACTCCTTCAGGAACATTCCCCCCATCTCGAACCTCGCTTTGCAGTAGCCTTTGCAGTAGCTCTTGGGAACGATCGAGGCTCTATGCTGAACCCGACGTCACCGAAGAGAAGATAGACGGATTGCCGAAACGCGGCAACGTGCCGACAGGTGGCATGGGCACGGCCTTGGGGGTTGTTGTGAGCCCGGGTGCCTACGGCGCTTCCGGGAGTCGCTGGAGGATCGCGTCGAGGAGGGTCCAGAATTCCTCCGGTATCGAGGCCGTCGCTTGACGTTCTATGAGACCAAAATACTCCTCTTCGACTTCCGCCAGCTCGAGCGGGAGTGCGCACGCTGAGCACAGGCGTGTCGCGGGGCGAGGCCTGTGGTCAGGCGCGGGCGCTGGCGTAGGCGCTGGCGTAGGCGTAGGCGTAGGCGTAGGCGCACGCAGCTCGATGAGCTCGAGCGCGGAACCGCCGCACACCGAACACCAGTAGGGTGCGTAGAAGCTCAGCACCTGACCGGAGCCGAGGAAATTGGCGACGTAGTTTGCTTGGGTGACGATCGGAGGTGCGCAACGAACGAAGAACAACGGGCGCTCCGCCTTCGAAAGCTCTGAGATCCAAAGGAGCCACGTGCGCAAGCCGAATGAGTTGAGTCGATCGACGTGCGCCGTGTCGATGATGATCGGAAGAGTCGGATTGTCGAGCGCCATCGTTGGGATGACGAAGTGCTCGTCAATGTGCCCGCGTATCGAGATGAGGCTGAAGGCCTCGTGGGTGACGAACTCGGTGCGCGTCGACGTGGTCATGGCTTGCCCCCATTCCTGGTCGACGGCTGGTCGTTTGCGGTCACTTCGGAGGGCACGAGCTGACCGTAGGTGGCCACCCGGTTCCGCCCGGCCGCCTTGGCCGCATAGAGCGCAGCGTCTGCGCGCTGAATGAGAGTGTGGAGATCATCGCCGTCATCGGGATATGAAGCGAGCCCAAAGCTCGCGGTGAGTTGGTGTGAGATCGCGGCGCTCGATGTGTCGAGTTGTATCTGTGTTGCTTCGCTTATGTTTTGTCGACAGCGCTCTGCGGTGATGCTGGCCGAAGCAGGACTGCACTCGATCAGGAGCGCAATGAACTCTTCGCCGCCGAAACGAGCCAGAAGATCACTGCGTCGGAGGGCGCGCCGGAGCCCATGGGCGCACGTGACCAGCAAGTTGTCGCCCGCTTGGTGGCCGTAGCGGTCGTTGACGCGTTTGAAGTGGTCGACATCGCACATGAGGATGCTGAACGGCCTCCCGTAGCGACGGGCGGCGTCGATCTCACGCTCGGCGGTCTCGAAAAACGCGCGTCGATTCGCCAGTCCGGTGAGCGGGTCCGTCTTGGACAAGCGGGTCACTTCGTCAAGTGCGCGCGTCAATTCCGTCGTCCGCTGGGCCACCAAGAACTCAAGGTCTTCGGCGCGCGCTTCGGCCTCGCGGACGAGCTCCCGGAAGCGGATTTGCATGCGTGCCTCTGGGCTAACGTCGCGAATGATGATCATCGCGTGGGTGACGCGCTGGTCGGCGCCGAAAATGGGAATGAACGCTTGCCAGAGGACGACGTTTTGGCCAGTGGCGGTGGTGGCGGCGACCTCCGCGAGACGAAACACCTTGCCCTCGTCTACGCAGCGACGCAGATAATCGACGTCTTCGCCGGCATCGGCGCGGACCAAGTCGGCCACGGTGAGCCCCACGGCGATGCGGCGCTTCATCTGCGGATAGTTGAGACCGGAGAGCGCGAGAAGTGGTCGGTTATAATGAACGATCTGCTGTCGTGCATCGACGATGGCCGCTGGGTCCGGCAGACCAGAGATTACGGAGGCCAGCGAATGATCGAGCGATGCGATGTCCCCACTCGTCGTCACGGCGCAATGCTCCGCTCGAGCCGGTTGCACGTCGGCATGACGCTGGCAGGTTATTCGACGTCGTTCGCACCGTTCAATGTGGGGACGGAGCGTCGCTGGCGGGCGCCACGGTCGGACCTCGCGTCCAGAGGAGACGCTCGTCCGCTATGTAGGTGGACGGACTGACCCAAGGAAAGGCTCGGAAGGCGGCAGGTGCTGTTTCGGGAACGGCTCGGTCCGCAGGCCGGCGAATCGGCGGTGCACCGGCGAATCGGCGGTGCACCGGCGAATCGGCAGCGCATCGCCGAATCGGCAGCGCATCGGCGGCGCGTCGACGTCGTATTAGGGGAAAACGCTATTTATTCATAGGTTCATTGTTTGACTCGAATCCCAACCCCGAGAAACATCTCCAAGAAGAGCGAACATGGGATACGCACGCGTCTTCTTCAGCCTTCTTGTCACCGCGACCTTTGGATCGAGCTGCGCGTCTTGCGGCGACAAGAGCGTACATGGCGAGGCCATGAAGAATCACGACATTGGGATTGCCTACCTCAACCAAGGTCAGTGCGTTCAGGCCGAAGAGCGGTGTCGACTCGCACTCGAATACAGCCCGAACTTCGAGCATGGGTACAACTGCCTCGGTATGGTCGAGCTCCAATGCCGGGGCGACCTCGACAAGGCGGCCCAGTTTTTCAAGGACGCACTCGCAATCAATTCCGATTTCGCCGAAGCACACAACAACCTCGGGGTGACCTTCTTTCGGCGGACGCCCCCGAAGTACGACGCGGCGTGCGATGAATACAAGGCAGCCATCGAGATCAATCCCGCCTACCTCGACGCCCGCGAGAACTACGCCGACTGTTTGATGCGCAAGGGAACGATCCTCGGCGACCGCGGGGACGTAGACGAAAGGACCAAGCTCTATCGCGCGGCGCGTAGTCAGCTCATTCGGCTCTTGGAGCTCGATGGAAGTCGCTTCAATGCCCGCCATCACCTTGGTTTCATGGACCTCACCGAGGGGCGCTACGAGTCAGCAGAGCAGAACTTCCGGCAGTGCCTCGCGATCGATCCCGAGAACCCGGTCTGCGCGTACAATTTGGGCAACACGTATCTCAAGACTGCCCGGTGTTCCGAGGCCATCGAGGCATTCATCGTGGCGCTTCGAGACAAGCATGAGTCCGACGTCTCCATCGGCGCGCGGACGAATCTTGGCGTTGCCTATGAGCTATGCGCCGTGACCGACGGTGCGATCCGGGAGTTTCTCGACCGCATCAAGATGGATCCTGGGAATCCGACCCACCACTTCGATCTCGGCAACATCTACGCAGACCGAGGCCTCCCCGACCGAGCCGTCAACGAATGGGAGAATACGGTCAAGCTCGATCCTCTGTACTGCCCTGCCTACTTTGAGATCGCGATGCACGCGAACAAGATGCTGGACACCGAAGCGACCATCAGCCGATGCCAAGACTTCGTCGCGTGCACGACGACCGTGAACAAAGATGCGAGCGAGCCCCGCTGGACGGATCGCATCGAGCAATGCAAGGCGCTCATCAAGAAGCTCGAGATTCGGTGAAGCGCTTGGTCTTCTTTGGGCTCGCGTTCACGTGGGCCGAGCTGGGCAAATCCCTCGATGGCGTGAGCACCGAGGTCCGAGCAGTGGCGCTTAGAATCCCAGTGACTGCATGAACGTGACGAACTCGGAGGAGTTGGCAAATGCCGACAAGACCTGCGAGCGCGTCGCCCCCGTGGCCAGGTAGCCCAGCCAGAAATTGAGCCCTCCCGCATCGGGTTCTCGTTGGAAGAAGGTTCGGTAGAGGTCCGTAACGAACGCCGAGTTCGATTTGGACTTCGACCGGTACTCGGTGCTGTTGTAGAAGTCGGTCGCAATCGTGCGAAACACAGGCTTCACGTCCATGCCTTGCGCTTGCTTGCTCGAGGCTTGGTTCGTCCAGAAGTTCAGTCCCCCCGCGTCTGGCGTTCGACCCAGAATCGAAGTGTAGTAGTGCGTGATCAGAGTCTCGATGGCTTTGACCGTGCCCGGCGCGGGAAGCTTGAGTGCCCAAACGTTCTCGCCAAGGTCGATTTTGCCCGGATCCGGCGCGCTGTGTTGATTCAAGAAGTAGGACATGAGCCACGTTTGTCCCGTGGCATCCGTAAACAGGCCAGCGTAGGATTGCGGATTCGCCGGAAGGACTGCGTCCGGGACACGTCGTCCGGGAGCCGTCGAGTTGAACCCGCGACGCTCGAGAGGCGCCGTCGACATCGCAATGGCAAGGCGATAACAGCCGGTCACTGGGCTCCATGGATTCAGGCACATGAGTCGATCTCCGGCGTCACCGAGACCGCGCGATGACCAAGCAGGATAGGTTGCTTTGTTCCATCCGCCAATGCCAGCCATCGCGTAGATGCGTTCACCATCGCTGAAGATCTGCGCCATGTCGGCGACGCTGTTTTGTCGATTGTCACCCTCGACAACACCCCAAACCTCGACCGAACGTGAGTCGTTCGGTTTGATCGGACCCGATTGGCCGAGTACCCGAAGCCTCCCGTTTCTGACTTCGACCTCGATGCCGCGGGTCGTCAGATCGAGCCACGCCTGCCGCGAATTCGCGTGGACGGCCGTCCAATAGACGTACAAGCGACCCTTGTGCGACAGAAGCTTCGGAACCGAAGCCGAGAAGGTGCTCCCATCTCCAAAGGTCGCGTTCCCTGAATCGACGAGCACGCTCAGGTGACCGCGGTCCACCGTTCGACCGTCTTCGGACAGAGGCGCGGCGCAGGTCGAGCCGGTGGGGCCAAAACCTTGGCCGCCACATTCGAAGACAATCCAGCGTTGGCCCGCGAAGACGGCCGTTGCGGGGTCGTAGGCGGTGGTCAGTGTGTAGGAACGCGAAGCGTCCACGAACGATATTCCGCCTGTCGTATCCAGGATCCGCGCCACCCGGGTGAAAGTGTTTCCGGTGAGCTGATAGAGCGTAAGAGCCCAAGGGCCGTCGGGACATGCGCCCGCCGGTGTGGCCTCCCGGCCGAGAAAGAGATCCGAGCCAGCACTGAGTTGAGCCGACGCGACGCGTCCGCAACCAATGCCCAATCCTCGCTTGCTCGCCGAGAACACGGCCCGCTGCTGGGCCGAGGTCATCGAAAACAGTCGCGGGAGCGTGTAGGCACCGGGGCTGACGGACGGCGTCGTGATGCTCGACGACGAGACGAGATCGCCGCCCTGAAAGCTGTCGGTCGATCCGCATCCCGTCGACGAGGCCGTGGCCGCGACCAACAAAGCAAAGAGCGAAAGCCTTTGCGGCGAAAGTTGAACCGTGCGCGAACGGATGGGTCGAAACGATCCGGAACGAGCGCGCGAAGCATGGGTGGACATCGTGCCGGTCATGGCAGGATCGGTGCCGCACCGCTTTGTTCGCGAAACCGCCACGTGGATCTCGCCAGATGACACTGGGAGAGACATTGTGGTCACCGCCGGCGTCGGCAACTCCACAACAGGATCAGAAAAGACCACAGCGATCACGCCGACCTGTGCGAGTCCATCTGCTGCGTTCGGATCTGAGTTCGGAATCAGGTTTCGAGCTCGGATTTCGAATGAGGTGCACCTTCTGGGCGCTTGGCTGCTTTCTTCTCTTGCGGTCGCGTAGCCTCCGCCGCTTGCGTAGCCTCCGCCGTGCACGACAGCAAGTCCGCGTATGGCCGCACCTGCGCGTCTAACCGGGAGACGGCCGAAGAACCCGTGGGCCGGAGAATCAGCGGGATGCGCCTCATCGGGCCGCGCGTTTGACGCGGCGCGCTCCGTCGCGTAGGAGTGCCTAACGTTCCGAGATGTTGCGCGTCGTGTCCTCGTCCTCGTTCGCTCTCGTGCCATGTATGGCCTTCACGATGGCCTGCCGCAGCCTGCCTGAGGGGCAATCAGGTCCCGCCGCCGATGCGCTCGCTCGGCGCATGCTCTCGGCCGTGAACGCCTCGGCGTGGGCGAACACAGGAGCCGTCACATTCGTGTTCGCCGGCCAGAATCGACATCTGTGGGATCGAACGCGGGGCTTTTCGCGCGTCGAATGGGGAGACACGATTGCGTGGCTGGATTTGTCTCAGCGGCGGGGTGTTGCAGTGCGTGAAGGCCAGACCCTCGAGGGTGAGGATGTCTCGGCGGCCGTTGATGACGCGTATGGCAAATGGGTCAACGACACCTTCTGGCTGAACCCGGTCGTGAAGGTTTTCGACGAGGGGGTCGTTCGCAGTCGCGTCGACGTCGATGCGAAAACGGGCCTCCTTGTTCGTTACACGAGCGGTGGTCGAACGCCCGGCGACGCGTACCTTTGGTGGGTGGACGCGGATGGGCGTCCCGTGGCATGGCAGATGTGGACATCGAACATTCCCATCGGAGGGCTCGAAGCGTCCTGGGAAGGTTGGATCGAGCTCGACACCGGTGCGTGGGTCGCCACGCGCCACGAGATATTGTTCAAGACCTTGGAGCTTACGGAGGTGCGGGGCGCCGAGACTTTGGCTGCGCTCCTTTCGTCACCCACGCCGAGCGACCCGTTTGAGAAGCTGCGGTCCCTCTGTCATCGAGAGGATCCCGCGCGCTCGTGCGGTGCCTTCAACTGAATGAATCAACGTTCGTTCTCCGGGTCGCAGGACCTACAGGACCTACAGGACCTACAGGACCCAAGGGCGTCGGGCATGGCGACGGCTCGGTCGCGGAGAAGCGACAAGCAAGTGCGAGAGCTTGGGCTTGGTGCGCTTCTTCGGACCATCGAACTTGCTCGCCTCGGCGTGAAGCTTGGGCGGGGGCATCTCGTGGGCGCGATGTAAAGACGCGACAATGTCAGGGTCGTCGATGACGTACGTTGCGAAGCGCGCTTTGGGTGTGCTTTTCACGAACGCAAAGGGGTTCTTCTGCGCATCGCCCAAGAAGAGGTCGATGTGCCCCGATTTGAGACCTCCGCCCGTGTCTGCGACCAGGAAGTAGCCATCATGAGTCCAATGCTGGCCGTCAGGAAACGCGACCTCGACGCCTTTCGCATCAGGGATATAGAGCACCGTCCCGTGGGGAACCTCACCCCGGGAGACCGCCACACTGCGGTACGGCACCAAGCGCGCACCCCATGCGCCCTTGGGAAATGCATGACGCATTCGGCGGAAACGTGAGCGCCCAATCGCTTTGTGTTTTGGATATCGGCGGGTGCAGTCCACCTCTTCACCTTCGCCCAGACGCAAGAACTGATAGCCTTCAACCCCCGCACGACGAAGGACGCGGACGGTCCCTTGCATCGCCGCATCACACCAGTCCCGTCGCTCGAGTTTCGGCCCGAGCGGCTTGCCTTGAGGATTGAGCAGAGGATGTCCGCGCGGAGCGACGTCGCGTGCAACGTGCACCGAGTAGTGGGTCGCCCAGAAATGGAGGCGAGGTCGTCCGGCAAGCGTGGGTTCGGGCAACGGATCGAAGGCGCTTGATTCGACGCCGACGATACGCACGGGCGGCTGGGAAGACCGACAGCCAACCGCTCCGACCGTAAGCACGAAAGCCGTGACGGCGACGATCCTCCCCGTCGTGTCGCAGCGGCCATGCGTCGGCCAGGTCTTCTTGAGCGATGACCTCTTGAGCGATGACTTCGCCATCCTTCTATCGGTTCGTCTCTACACGAGGCCCCTGCGCGTACGCCTCGATCTCCGACGCCGCGCTTGGATCGATCTTCTGAAGTAGCGCCCATTCGGCATCCAGATCGCGACGCGCCCTTGGAGACGTCGCGGATGTCACCGTTTGCGTCGATTTCATGAACTGGACCTTGGTTCCACCCTCCACCGACATGGCCTGAACAAGGTAACGCGTTTGCCAGTTGCCGTCATATTTCCACTCGGTCTCGACGGTTGCGCCGAACGCGTTCGCCGCGCTCGAGACCTCGTATCCCATTTCGAAGAGGAGTGCGCGAGCCTCCGCCCAAACTGTCCCCTGAGGTTGTGTGTAGACATGCTTTTGCACCCGCTCCTCAATCTTGTCACGTCGCTCTGCGGCGGCCCTAAGTGCCGCGCAACCCGAGAGAGGGCCCAGGAAGAAGAGCGAGGCAAGTCCAGCCGCGACCCATCCCCTCGTTTGTCCAAATCTTTCGTGTGCATCCATCCGTTCACCTCTATCCCGACCGCGACCCATCTCTTCGACGTCGCTGGCCTCAGTGTTCGGGAGCATAGAGATGCAGCGATGGCTTGGCTTGGACATTTGTCTAAGGACGCGTGCGGCGGCGTGATATATGCGCCCTAGTCCCTGAGTACGCCATGGATCTCTTCTCCGGACATCCCATCTTCCAGGAAGTCGAGCCCAAGTTACGGGACTCCGTCCTCGGCCGTGCCCAAAAGCGTAGCGCCTCTCCCGGGGACGTGACGCGCCGGTCAACGCGTGGCTCGGTTTCTACTTACCCACATCGAGATGTTCGACCAGAATGGTCGTCACGACACACGACGTCCACCGCAGTTCCACGTAAGGCTGTCGCAGGAGCAAATCGCACAGTCACTTGCTCTGGCGCAACGATCCGTGACGCGCGCCCTCAAGGTCCTGAGCGATGAAGGCATCGTGACACGCGGGAACTCGGCGTACATCATCCACGACCGCGTTGCGCTCGAAGCGCACACGCGCAGCGAGTGTTTGTCTATTGGACACCGCATGCGGTCCTTCTCGCGCGGAGATCTTCGTCTGCCTTCTCGCGCGAAGTCTTGAGCCTATGAGACCGCGTGCACGGAGCGGAGGCCGAGACCGGCTGTTCTGCGACGCCATCCGGCGGGCCCGAAGCGAAGACCCGCCGGCGCCTCAACGAGTGGCGCAGGATGGAACGAATCGAACAGTGCGCGATGAATGGGTACGAGAGCCTCATCTTGCCCGACTCGTCTTGAATCCCGAAGCGCCGACCCACCCCTTCGTTCTCCCCGCGGGCGCGCCGTCACTTCGAGGTCAGGGCCCCATTCCTGGCCTAAACACAACGTTCCGACGGTCTTCTTCGGAGCGCCCGATCGTTCTGCCTCGACCTGGGCCGTCGGGAGAAGTGCTCCGAGATCTTCCTGCCGAACGCCGATGGATGCTCGTCACCAGAATGAACACCCCGGTCACGGAGGCTGCGAACGTGATTTGGACATCTCCGGTCGTGAACGAGGCACTGGGAGACTACGGTCGGATCCCTGCGATCACGAAAGCTTGCGACGAATGGAGCGTGGAGGGCGTGAATCTCCGGCACGCGAATCCGATCGCTGAGGCGCGCCTTTCACCGCTCTCATTCTTGCTTCTTTGGGGGTATCGCAAAGTATCGAGATTCGATCACATCGAAGAACCGCGGGCGCTGTTCGAACACCATCCCTACGTGATGCGCGAAGTCATCATGCGGCTTATGATGCGCGATACGGATGGGCTCCCCATCGCCGCTCGGGACGTCCTCGAAGCTGAGTACATGGAGGGCGGCGCTTGCCTCTTCGATGTCATCAAAGAGGCGTACCGGGACCTGGGCGTCCAGATTCCGCTTGGGAACGCAGCGCTTCCCGTAGAGCTCAGAGATTCGAACACACCCATCACCCACGAGGAATACACGCGACTGAAGGAGTGTCACCCGGAGATCCTCGATGAATTCATCCGCGTATCCGGCCTTCCGGAAAATCTACGGGCGATCGATGCCGCGTCCGTCATCATTCCGCAACGGGCCTTCGAAGGCGTGCACGCCGTCTGCGTTCAACACGTGCTTGCGACACAGATTCCCATGTTTATCGCGATGGAAGAACACGGCCTGGATCCCACGAAGGTCGAAATCATCGGTGTCCCCTATTCAACCAACTACGTAACGCAGCATGCGCTCGATTCCCGAGGATATCGCATCCATACACCGTTGGTGGTCGACCCCAACGACGTCTCGCGAGCTGTCGAAGACGCGCTCATCCCAGCGCTGCAACGGGCTCTTGAGCGAAGCAACAAAGATGGCGGAAAGATTCTCGTCCTGGACGATGGAGGCAAAGCGACCATCGCCATTCACACGCACTTTCAGGAAAGCGCACATCGATTCCATGTCGTGGAACAGACGAGCCGCGGGATTCGTGAAGTGATCGCGCTTGAATCGAGCAATGGGCTTCGGACGCGGGTCATCGATGTGGCACACGCTTGGCTCAAGTCGCACGAAGCACCCAAGGTCGGTGGGGAAATTCTCGACCAATGCGCTTCGCTCATGGAACGCATCAACCTATCCTCGCGTCTGGAAGGCGCCGAACTCGCGATCCTTGGTGCTGGCGTGATCGGCTTGGGCGTTGGACGCGAAGCACTCGGGCGAGGCGCTCGCGTGACGTTCTTTGATCCAGCACTCCTTGTCGACGACGAGGTGCGCGCCAGCTTGGAGGCGGAAGGATTCGTTGTTGCGCGAAGCAAACCCGAAGCGCTTCGAGACAAGGCCCTCGTGGTGGGATGCGCCGGCGAACGAACGATCGAGATTGCCGATCTGGAGCATATGAATCACCAGACGGTCGTCGCAAGCGCTTCATCACGCGACGTTGAGATCGACCTTTCGGTTAACCGCAGTTCACACATTACATCGGTCCCGCTGCTTGCCGAAGGTCCGGGGGACACCCGATTCACGACCCGGGTGTGGCGGCTTCCTGAGAAGGACATCATCGTCCTCCGCAATGGGTTTCCGGTGAACTTCAACGGTCGCCTCGAAACATCGACCTTCGAGAGCATCGAGCTGACCCGTGCCCTGATGCTCATGGGCTCGGCTCAAGCCCTGGCGGGTCACGAACCGGCGCGCGTTGCGCTGTCCCTCCGGTGGCAGAACGAGTTGGTCGAAGCCCTGGGACTGGACCCGCACCAAATTCCGAACGCGGTTGCTCGGGACAGGTTCAAGAGATAACGGCTCGTGCCGCGGCGTATAGGCGCAACTGCTCTCTGGGTCCACGGTCCCAAGAACCGGCACCGTGCCTTCTCCTCGACGGCGTGACCGTCTATGGCCCAAGCTCGGCGCGATGGCTTCGAACGTGAGCAGGACGGCTTCGAATCTGAAGGATGGCGCCGAACGCGAGGGGGAGGGGCGTTCGCTGATCAGCGGTGGATCCTTGATCAGCGGGAGATCCTTGGATTGGAGGCGAATGGCGGGCCGGGGCTTGGCGCTCATTGGCTTCGGCCTTCTCTGGGCCTGCTCAGGAGCGCCGGACATCGTCGCCGATTCGGACGGAGGGGGGGCAGGGGATGCAAGGGCCACGGCGGATGCGGGTGACTGGGCAGGCGACGCGTCGTCTCTCGACGCGAGTGACGCTGGCGTCGCGGATGCAGTGGGCACGGACGGGCCGCCCAGCGTGGGCGACGACGCAGGATCCGACGCCGGTGGCGGCGGTGGCGGCGGTGGCGCCGGTGGTGCCACGCGGGTCGACTGCGCGGCGTCCTGTGAGGCCGAGCTCGACTGCTGGGACGAGTCGTCAGTCTCCGTGCAGTCCGGATCCTTCGAAGCACCCGTCCACGCCTCTCGTTTGTCGATTCAATCGGTGTCCAGTGAGGACGGCAAGGTCGCGGATGCGTGGGCCGTCCATGCGATCGACGGCCGTCCGGCGACCTTCTGGCAAGGCGCGCTCGGCGCCGGGAGACCCGAGGCGCTCGTTCTTCGGCTCGATGCCGTGCGTCGCATCCGAGCCATCATGCTCGAGGTGGAACCGAGCGCAGGCTCAGCCTATCAGGTGGAGGTCTACGTATCACCGGATGCTTCATGCATGGGTGACCGGGTCGCCGAGGCGGCTCTAACGGGAACCCAAAGCATTACGGCGCCGGAAGCGGTGCGTTTGCCGGGCGACGGGCGGTTGGGTCGTTTCGTGCGCGTGGTGCTGACGTCGAACGCGGGTCCGGTGCGCGTACGCGAGCTTGGGGTTCTGGTCTCAGCCGGTTTTTTCGATGACCTCGAAGGTCCAGCCGTTCCGACTCGGCGCTTCAGTCAACAGCTCGAGGCCAACCTACCCGTTGAAGAATCGGCCGCGGTGGTCTATTCGCTGGCCGGCGGCCCGTTGGGCGCGGAGGTGACCGCGAATGGGCTTTTGTCGTGGACGCCCGGGCCCGATGCGTTGCCGGGCCTCTACGACTTCGAGGTCACGGCGACCGCGACCTTGGCGACCGCCAGCGATGCGGCAACCGACGATTCGACGACCACTGGGCACGACACACCTCTCACGGTTCGCCGAACATTTCAGCTCGAGCTCTTATCGCGAACGGTGATTGCGTCGCAGGACATCGACCCGACCGTGGGTGGACAGATCGAGATCGTCGGTTCGGATGCGGCCAAGCTCGATGGACTCGTCATTCTTGTACCCGCGCATGCGGGCGAACACGTTGAGATCTGGTCTCTCTCAAGCTCACTCGACGAGCCGGCGCCGGACTTTCGTCGCTATGCCGAAGCGTTCATGGTGGTCGGTGCATCGGCTCCGGTGACCGTCGCCGTGCGAAACACGCTGTTCGAACGTATCCGACGCGAAGGCGGGGAAGGCGAAGGCGAAGGCGAAGGGGGAGGCGAAGGGGGAGGCGAAGGGGTCGACGATGAGACGTCCTCGCTCGTGCTGGCCGCATACGACCCGCCCTCCGACCACGCGTCGAAGAAGAAAGCGGTCGCGATCGTCGGGGGATCATGTGCCGAGGGTCTCGACGGAGGCGCGCAGGATCACACCACGATTCTATCGAATGCACTGGATGAGGGCGTCATGGCTCAACTCATGCGCCACGAGGGCAAGTGTTATGAGCTCAAGAGAGCACCGTTCGTAGTTCGCTATTGGGACGACCAGAACCTTTCGGCTTCGGACGTTCAGTCGCGGCTTCAGAACATCCTTACTGCTGCGGAGAAGACGCGTTCGTTCATGAACCGCCCTGGTTGCGCACCGCTCGATGGCGATGATGTCGAGATTCTGATCGTGCCGCTCGACACCGGTGGTTTGGCTCCGACCACCGGCCGTCTCGTGCTCATCAATCGCGCCTTCGGTCCCGAAGAGGCGCGGGTGACGACCTACCACGAGCTCACGCACACGATCCATCAAAGGACCGTCTTGTGGAAGAACCCGTCGGCCTACTTCGATGATCGCAGCGAGGGTCGTTGGGCCCTCGAGGGTCTGGCCGTGTTCAACGAAGACGAGATCTCGAATACGAACGACTGGCAGAGAAGGTATCTGAATCTGACCGACGGATTTCCGGCGCTGGATAAAGAAACCGTAGAGTTCGGACTTCGAACGAGCCGATTGATTCATCCCTATCTTCAGTTCACCTATTTCAAGGCGCTCAAGGCCCGAAAACACTTCGATGTATGTCAGTTTCTCGATCGAAGAGTTCAAGCGGCTTCTGCCTACGCGGCGATCGATGCGCTTGTCGGAGGCGAAGAGGTTCGAAACACCGAACACGCCGAGTTTGTCGCAACCTGGCTCCTTCCGGCGCTCGTCGAAAAATCGGGCCGCATCGACGACGACGATCTTCTTCCCGACGCGCTGCCCGAAATGCGTGACCGAGTCATCATACCTGACCAGGCGCTCCCGGGGTGCGGAAATGCATCGTCGGCCGTCGAAGTGTCTCTGGGCACTGTTTCCGGTGGCTCCGCGATCCACTTCGTGTGCAAGGTCCCGCCGGACGCGCCGCTCACCTATCGCGTAGAACTCGTCGCGCCCAAGGAAGACGCCACGATGCTCGTCTTCGATGCCGAGGGCAATGAGCTTGGGGCCTTGGAGCCGGAAGATACGTTCCGGTTGCCGGAAGACACGCGCGAGTTCTCAGTGGCGGTGGGGCTTCATCAAGGCACGGCGGCGATGGGACTCGGCGATCCAAAGCCGGTGCGTGTTCGTGTCGAGAGCGGCGAGGTCTCGTTTGCTTTCCAGCCCGAAACCGACACCGAGAGACCGACCGATGCCGTGCATCCGTCCATTCTCGAAGACACCCAGGATGCCCTGCGCGCTCGATACTTTAATGCGACGACCGCACCGGAGGGTTGGCTCCCGAACGGTGGCCTATATGAAGCCGACTATCCCAACGGGGTTCGCGTCGGAAATCTCGACTGGCGAGGTGCGCGAGGCGATGTCTTGTCGTGGAAAGGTCCGCATGGGCGATCGATCCCAAACGTCGCGCGTTCGAGCAGCCAGGGATCTCCGGTCAACCTGGGCCCAAACTATGTGACCGTTGCCGGGACTGCGCGGGCTCACCGCGGTTCCGAGGTCTACGCGCGTGGCGCCGTTTTGTACGACTTTGGAAATGCCGGATACGTTTCGGGGGCTGCGCTGCGCTACGTGTTCGATCCGACCACGCTCACCGAACGTCGCTACTTACTTGCGGTGACGACGAGGTACGGCGAGTCGGTCGACCGCCTTTGGTCGGTCGATCTAAGCGCCCCGTCTCCGGTCGCGGTCTCGGTGGGAACGGTCGCGGTTCCTGATGGATATCACTTCGATCCTGAACGACGCGTAAATGCGTACTTCTTCAATTCGTCCGCCACACGATGCTCGACAGTGCTTCCTGTGACGGCGAGTTACACGGCCCAAACGAGGGAGGAGAGTTCCAGAAATGGTTCGACGCAAGGCCCGACGACCACGAGCAACACGGGGACCTATTCGTCCCAGATCGTTGCCCACGTGAGTTGGGCGACCCCATCCCAGGCTCAGGTCTCTTTCGAGGCGGAGGTGTTTGGCGCGTCAGACAGTACATCCCACGGGGTCTTCGCACAGCTTGGAAGCAACCCGCTCTTTTCGCCACTCGAGTATAAATCGACATCGACCCAGCGCATGAACGCCGCCGGTGTGCCGGTCGCGATCGACTACGATGGTGACCAGGAGGTCCGACTTTCGGCTTCGCTTGAGTACGAATCGACGGTCGAAGGTTTCGACCGCGAAGACTTCTCGATGAACCCCGGTGAGCTCATTCATGCATCCCGTCAAACGGAGACGACGAGAAGAGTCGTTTTCAGCAGCCGCTCGTTCACGGCGACCGATGCCCGCCACTATGTGCATGAGATCGACTTTCATCAGGTAACCCCATACGTGTCGACGGGTTCGGTTCAGGAGAATGAATCATGGAATGAGCTACGGCTCATCTTCGCCGACCTTCGCACCGATCAGTTTGCCTATTTGCGCGTCGAAACGAGCAGCGAGCTGTCGGGGTCGGGCAACCTTCCGCCCTCGTCGGTGCCCGCGACGGGTCAGATGTCGCGCCAATACAAGCTCTACTTCAACGGAAACATCGTTGCGTCGGGTGGCGGGCGAATCAGCACCACGCCGTCGATTCCCATCGATCCGGCGAGCCTTCAGGCGGCGGTCTTTTACTATGACAGCGGGATCTCTTCCGAAACACGCGACAGCGAAACGTCGGGTGCGCATGCGACGGTGACGCTCGGCGGGGGCGCGATGCTTGGTCGCAGCGGCGGCGGTCCCATCCAGCTTCTTCCGGAGGTCGCGGTCAAACGAAGAAACGCCGTGGTCTTCTCCGTCGAGTTTCCGGACTTCAACACATACGATCCGTCGACCGACCTCTTTGGTCTGGACGCACGCGCCTACGTGAAGCTTCCCAACAACGCTGATGCGCCGTCAATTCTTGGGCTGACCGGCGAAGATCTCAGGTTGCGGGGTCTCGGTATCTTCTAGGTGCCGGACTGTCATTAGGCGACCCGCGGCCGCGAGAACTCGGATCTCAGGATCCGCCAGAACGTCGAGCACAGTGGGGAACACTCCTTGTCGTCAGAGCGGATGTCGACGCGTACCATGAGGAAGGCAACACCGATGGACACAATGCACAAAATGACCCTTCTCGTGGCGAGCGTCCTCGTGGGCAATGTGCTCGTTGCGAGCGTGCTTCGTGCCCAACCGCTGGTGGGCGGTGCCACCGGCCAGGAGTACACAGACCGCGCTCTGCAGCTTCGCCAAGAGGACGCGGTGGCGTATTACGAGCTCTACGCCGAGAAAGATGTGGTCTTCCTTCGAGAGGTGTTCGACCAGTATCTCAGGGGAGCAACGCAGACCATAAACCCGGTGGCACTCGACGGGCTTCAGACGAAGAAGAAGTCGAAGAGGGGCAACAAGAGCACGAACAACAGCAAGGTCAAGAGCAAGGTCAAGAGCAAGGTCAAGAGCAAGAGTAAGAGCAAGAGCAAGAGCAAGAGCAAGAGCAAGAGCAAGAGCAAGAAGATGGACAAGGACATGAACCAGGACAAGACGGACGGCCTGGCGAACTTCTCGAAGGACTACTTCAAGAGCAAGTTCATGTTGGTGCAGAGGGTGCCTTTCGTGGGCGGTGGCAATATCCTCTCCATCGTCTTCGTCGACAAGCCGGACAAGATGTTCGATTGTTGGGTGTTCGAGACAACGGATGGCACGTTCGACTTGAGGGCGTTCACTCAGGACACGACTTTCACGCCGAGCGAGATTCAGACGGTGTACAAGAACTACTTGAACGATCCGAAGGCAAGGCGCTAGCGAAGCAAAACGTATGGAGGATCAGGACCTCGGTGACCTTGCCGCAGAGTCCGGAGCGACGGCGATATCTCGCATCGTGATTTCGCGAGACGGCGTATCGCTGAAGGTCGCGGTGCCCATGCCTAAGGGCACTACCTACTCGTCGTAGCCGAGGACGCATTCCACCGGCAGGCCAACCTGCGATCGAAGCGACTGGAGGTCGATCACCCGTCGGGCGTAGTAGGCATGTCGTTCCCGGAACCGTGAGGGCACTTCGTCGTCTCGCGCGTCGGTCGGTATTGTGGGACACCGGGTTCTCGGAGCCATTCGCCGGGCGCGCGCGGCGGAGATCTCCGTGGGAACCTCGAGTCGTCCGTTCTCGAACGAAACGGTTTGGTCGTAGAAGACCTTCATCACCTCTGCGCCCAGCTTGAGATCCCACACGACGAGGTGCCGCCTCACACCGGTTCCCCGGTCCAGAAGCAGGCGGTCCTTCCAGATGCCTTTGAAGAAGATCGCGCTCCGTCCGTTCGCGTCGTATCGCGGCTGGGCCAACGTCGGTTGCGGAGACGCCGTCGAATCGGACGGCTCGCGAAGCGCACGGCCCGACGATGCTTCGGCTCGGCGCCCATCGATGGTTGGCAGGATCGAGCAGGCCATGGCGCTCGATTCGGACACTTGCGGACGCCGGAAGACCTGGAATGCGGGCCTTTCGCTACGCGTGTCGTCGACGCCGACGACGTAGTCATCGTAGAGCAGGCAAAGCCTGCCCGTATTGACGAAGCGTTGCGCACTCACGACCCACGGGCTTCCCGCTTCACCTTTCGTCGGACGCGACGTCGCACGCCATGGCAACGCGCCCACCGGCTCGACGAACGCTTGCTCGTCATCCAGACTCACTCCAAAGAAACGCCAGTCGACCGTCCGGCCATCGGTCCGATGAAACACTGGGACGACGACCAAGATGCGACGCGGATCGGGCGTCTCGTAGTAGCGCATTGTACCCAGCAGATTCGTGGCCATCGGGTCGCTGTGAAAGGCCTCGACCTCGCCGACGAGGCGCTGCCTTCCGTCGGAACGAACGAGGAAGATCGTGGCCCTCGCGTTGCACGACGCCGCCTCGATCCACTGCGGGGCATCGGCGCAGTCAAAAGGTCTGCCTTCCCCCGGAGCCCCGGAAGAACCGGTGCGTCTCATGGCGCAGGTGCAGGTGGCCGTTGGAAAAAGCCGAGCTCTTCGAGATGCCTTCGACTCCGAAGTGGTCGACAGGCGCATGGGGAAGTTCTGCGGGGCGAGCTGGGCGTTGAGTCGGATGCCATGCGCGGTAAGCTCTCGGCTGATGTCGTCGAGACTGAAGACCGGCGGATTGCCATGTGGCTTCGATTGTAGGGCGAGGGCGGCATTCGAACGCGTGTCCCAGACGACGAACCCATGAACGCCTCTCGGACTGCATGCGGGCGCATCTGTGTCGCCGGGCGGATGTCGCGGGTCGCGGACGCCGGACGGTTCGCCCTTCCGACAGCGTTCGCACTCCGCACCGTACCTTTCGACGTACGCGAACTTGCCGTCCGGGGAGAAACCAAGCGGGAGGATGGCATCGGACACCGCAGGTTCGTGCCCGACGGGCGGCGCATCCAGCCTCGCGAGAAGGGCATGCAGCTCGTCCAACATGCGGCCGTCTTTCGCCGAGGGCAAAGAGGTACCGAGGAAGCCAAGCGCAGCGAGAGCGGCAAGCGCAAACACAAGGGGTGACGATAGCACGTACGTGTGTCGAGTGGCATTCGTCGCGCGCCTCGGAGAGCTGGGCGTCAGCGCCTCTGACCAATGATCCGCTGGCTCATCATCGTCTGACCAATCATCCTCTGGGTTTTGCGCGAAAAGCGCCAAGTGAGAAGCACGGCCGCTACGGTGAGTCCGGCGATCAGGGCCAACCACGGACCGTTCGCGCCCAGAGGCGAAGGGGCGCTGAACCATGCAAGCGGAAAGGCGACCGCCCAGTAGGCCACGAGGACCATCGCGAGCGGGATGCGCGTATCCTTGAGGCCTCGAAGGGCGCCGCCGGCAGCCACCTGAAGACCGTCGGAAATCTGGAACAATGCGACCCATTGAAGCAACTCGGCGGCGAGGTCAATGACCGATGCATCGCCGGTGTACACACCCGCAATGGTCCGCCGCGCAACGAAGATGAGCACCGACATCGCCGTCATGAACAAGATGGCGAGTTTGATGCCAAGGAAGCCTCGAAACCGAGCTTCGGCAAGGTCCCCGGCTCCCATGGCGTGACCGACGCGAACCGTCGTCGCCATGCCAAGTCCTTGCGGCACCATGAACGTCATCGCGGCAACATTGATGGCCACCTGGTGAGCCGCCGTCGCGACCGCGCCGATCCGTCCGAGGAGGAAAGCGACGGCGGAAAAGATTCCTGCCTCAAGAAGGATGCTGAATCCAATCGGCAAACCGAGGTGCAGCAGCGCACGCATGCGTCGCCACGACGGAAGACTCAGGGAGGAGAAGAGACCGTGCGCGCGGTGATGGTCGCTCACGCTCATGACAAGAAGCCACGCGGCAAGACAACACCACATGCCGATCGCGGTCGCGATACCGCAACCTCGAGCACCGAGCGGCGGAAGCCCGAACGCGCCAAAGATGAGCACCGTGTTGCCGACGATGTTCACGACCAACCCGACGAGACTCACCCAAAGAACCGGCGTGGTCCGCGCAATGCCTTCGCTGAAGAGGCGAAGTGCCGCCGCGATGAGATACGCCGGAATGCCCCACGAGACCGCATCCAAATAGTCACACGCGATCGGAATGACAGACGCCTCGATGCCAGCCAACACAAAGACGCTTCGGGCGTGTCGAAGTGCGACAAAAACTAGGCCCCCCAACGCAAGACCTAGCCACAAACCTTGCCGCACAACTGGCGTGATCTCCTCATGCTGGCCCGCGCCGCGCAGACTCGCCACGGACGGACTGATGGCCATCAGAACGCCCTTTCCGAAGAGCATGAGCGTGATCCAAACGCTGTTCCCCATCGCGATGGCCGCGAGTTCCACGGGTCCCACGCGTCCGATCATGATCGTGTCTACGAAGCCGATCCCACTTTCGAGAAGCTGAGCCGCGACCAGCGGCATGGCCAACCGCGTCAGGGCGACCATTTCGGTGCGACTCTTTGTGTTCATGAATCCGTATCCGTGGCTCGCGCATGCGGGATGGCCGTCTCGTGATCGCGCGCCCGAGGCAACACGTGGTTGACCCATCCGGATGCGCGCGTCCACGACATTCGCCGCCAGATGTGCCGATACGCAGCCCCCGCGGATTGGGTCGTTCGGCTCGTACCCCCCGTGCGGAGATGTCCTCGCCTATGACTGGAGTCGAAGATGGGTGTGTCGAGATATTCTAGATGTCGGTGCCCACACCGCCAGCAGCGCCTATCTGGCGCCGCGCCTGATCAACGAGAGCATCACTACCGGCAAGGCTGATTCTCCCGGCCGGGCGATGGCGCACTCAAACACGCACGCCCCCGCGCATCAACTTGCCAAGCGCGTCGTGGAATCTCCGCGTCTCTCATGAACTCGCGTTCCGGCATGCGTGCGACAGAACGGGCCAAAATAGGTGCTTTGGGCGCCTCCAGAACCGGGCCGGCACGAATCTCGAGGGGACGGTCGAAATCGAAAGAACCGGTCGACGCGGCCAAACAGACCACACCTGCATCGAGCTTTGCGCCCTGCGATCCCGCCCAGTCCGCATCGGCCAGCACAATCCGCTCGCCCGCATCGGCGATGCACTCCGGCGGTTCGCGGACAATGCTCTCCCCAGTCGGATAGCTTCCGTCGACCATGGTGATCGCAATGCCGCTTAACACCACGGCTTCCCGAGCGTTGTTCACAATCTCGACGTAGTCGAGACCGTCGCCCACCGACATTGGCTCAGGGATCTCGACCATCACCAGATCGCCTTTGCGAACCTTTCGTAGTGATCGGGCCCGAACTTTTCGGATCGCCCCGCCCCGAACAATGTACTTCCCGGTGCGGTCTTGAAGTTTCCGACCATGCTTGCATGGTTCCGCGCACCATGAGGCATAATGCTGGTAGGCTCTTGGATCGACGCTCGCCGGACACGCCTCGGTGAGCTCAAAGCCTCCCGCGGTCGGAGCTGGGCACAGAAGGTTGGCAGGAGCTGCCCGCGCAAGGCCTACGCCGTCGTTCAGAACGGCACGGCCCCATAGGCCACCGCCAAGATCTATCGACTGCGTGACGGCGAGCCCGGACTCGTCAACCGATGGCGTGATCGTGATTCCGCGGAAGGATACTGATCCCGAAGCATTGTTGCCATGGCCGCCTTCTTCCGTCGTTAAGACAATCAATTGGCCACCGGGAACATCAATGGGGTCCACGGACGCCTCAACCCGTTCGTCCGCAGCGTTGGAAATGGAGGGAACGCCACAGCCTCATCCCACGGCCTGCCGGTTCCGGCCGCGCCGCTGCCCGCTGGCACTGCTGCAGCCACGAAAGCCATGGGCAGCAAGGAGAAGCAAAGACTCATGACGCCTCGAGCCCTATCACAAACCTCGAACACTCACAGCCGTTGAAGACCGCTGCCGCGCTTTGCATGAGGTTGAGCGTGAGCGCCTACGGCCCACTAACGTCAGGTCGCTACAAACAGCGACAGGTTGATAGCGCCAATGGGAACCGCGCCGGAGAGCGCCTCGCAGCGGTAAAGCTCGCGCAGCGCGTTGGGGCCGTCCGGTTGATCAACCACTTCTTGGCCCAGAAATTCAGCACGAACGCCAAGTGGCATGCCAGCAAACGGGAGGTTGTCGGCCCGCAGCGATGCCTCATCGAGCCGTACGCGGAGGCGATCGTATCCGCGTCGGGCACGGCAAAGCGTCGTCGCCGAGCGGATTAGGTCATACGCCAAAATGGCGACCGGGAGCGCCGGAAACCGCGGGAAATGGCCCATACATTGTTCTGCCTGCACCACGCCGAGCGAGGCAGATAGCCGGTCTCCCTCGATCTCCACGTCGGTCAACGGCGGTTCCGCGGCATAAGGATTTCTGCGTCTGTCTTTGGCGGCCTGAAGATCTGGCGCCAGTATCAAGGAACTGGACCGCCGCTGCCTGCGGAGCTCCTTTTCATGCGCGCTAAAGATGGCTTCGAACGCACCAGAGGACAGCACCTTGTATGCGACCTCAAGCTCGCAGAGACGCTCACCCTGCTTGGTTTCCAGCCACGTTGTCGCCGTCGCAATCCGCCCGTTGATCTGAGCCCGACCGCAGTATCCGACGAGGCGCCCATCGCCCACGTGTTCCGGATTTGTCGGCTGGTGATTTCGCCACTTAAAATTCGCCTCGTAGGCGAGGTAAAAATGCTTGGTACGCTCGGGGTTCGCGAGCGCAGCTGCGCATGAGCCAAGGATAGCCAGGTGGCGTCCAGCTTCGGCCGACGAAATCGCGGCGTCCTCGTCGCCGAGGGCTTGCTCCACGGGAACGGTCGCCACAAGTGTCCCATCTTGAAGCCGGCAGATGTCTTCGATGGCGAAATAAGGAGGACGAACCTCAATCAGCTCGAACAGCTCGTCCTCGTGCAGTCGTGGGTCCGAAAGCATAGCACGCATCATCTACGCGGAGCCTTGTCCGCGCGCAAGTTCGTGTACTCAACCGTCGATCCCCGCCACAAACTTTGGGAACCCTAGGTCGGCGACGTCCCAGATGCTCCCCATCCAACCGGACGCGGTCGCAGTCTTCCGGAGGCGCGGTGACGTGGCTCGTGGCTACGACGCCCAGATCCGAACCGTGAACCGTGATCCGTGATCCGGGGCCTTTCCCGCTCGCTGCCCGTTCGTCGGTCGCAGAAATCATCGACGCATGTTGGCGACGCCGCGCGGATCTTGTCCGATCGCGCCGCCCGCGGCAGCAACGAGGTTTGCGATGAAATCCGATTCGCCTGATACCAGCTCGCCGAACACATCCGCCGACCAAACTTTATCGGAGGGTGCGAGACCCACCACCCAGCGCCAGCCAAGATCCAGTTGCAGGCGCTCAACGAGTTTCTCCCGGTCGACGCTGCCCATCACCCGACCGAGGGCCGCCGCACGGCAGGCCTTTCGCCGGCATGCCTCGGCGCGGTTGGGCTGCGCAGGGCCGAGGGCATCCCTGATCAGTGTGTTGAATGTCGTACGGAGCAGGCGCAACGGATGGGTCGGTGCCAACACGTTCTCGGGGTCTATCTCGGCGGGCAGGTACACTGTGCTGATAGGCGCCGCGCGGTGAACCATCTCTCCTTCGTGCCAGGCGGGCTCGTCTGTCTCGCTGATCGTTTCAAGAGCGTCCTGCGGGATATTCGCTTCGACACCGGGTAGCCTCCCGAGGTGTCGCCTCAGGACATGCGCCGGCGTCTTCTCCCCGCGTTCGATGGCGTCGAGGTCGGCCTCAAGCTCCGCGGTGTACGCCTTGTCGAAAAGGGGCAGCTCTGGATCAGCAAGGACATCGAGCAGGACGCGGCCAGCCTCGGTCACCCGAAACCGACCGGCACCATCGAGAGACAGCCATCCAAGGTCCATGCACTCAAACATCGCCTCGACGTGGCTCGCGTAGGTGGATGGGCGCCCGATATGCTCGTTCTTCATGACCCGAATGAGATCCGCAACGCCGAGCGGCCCCGCGCCCTCATTGCGAGTTTCGATGACGTCAGCGCCTTCGATGGCGAGCGGGCCGGACGACAAAGCCTCGAGCAGGGTCGGATCGTCGGGCAACTCACGGTTCAGCGTGGCTTCCTCTTCTGGGTACAGCTCGGTCCAGCCTGGCTCGACTTGCCGTCTTCCCCTCGCCTGCGCCGTTTGGTTTTCGCAGTTGGCGACGATGGACACGACCTCAAAGATGGGCGGCCGCATCTTCGAGGCCTGGCCGGCCTTGCGAAGTAACGCCCATACCTCCGCATGTTCCTTCGAGTAGAATCTCTCGATATCGTCTTTGGTGAGCGACGCATCGGCGACCGTGATGTTGGGGTGGGTGGTCACGGCGCCTCCGCAGCAAGTCGCTCATCCAAATAGCTAACCACTTCCGTCAAGACGGCCGCGAGTAACTCCTCGCATGTTGCATACACATGATACGCATCAGCAGTGGCAACGCTTCGCCGTTCGAACTGTCCCGTCGATGCCACGCGCACGAAGAACTCGTCTTGCCACAGACCGTAGATCGTATCGTCTCCCCGTTCATCAACGAGCTCGTTTTCGTCTAAGAGATCGATCCGACCGTACCTGTCTTCCTTCGGAATGCTGGCGCCGCAGAAGAACAAGCCGTCGTAGCCTGTGCCGTTCGCTTTCTTGAGGAGCGCCTCGTAGGATGGGTCGATCACAAGACCAAGCTGCTCGCATGTTGTCCGAAGGTGATCGACTTCTAGCGGCGTTGCAGCGGGGGGGCGTGAGCCTCCGCGTTGCTCCATGTAGTTTAGGTACCGCTCGAGCGCGGGCTCCCATGCTTCCATCATCGTCTCCTTGGCCAGAGTTGCAGTTCCTCTGGCTCCGACAGGCTCGCGGGCGGGTAGACAGCAAAGTTTTCGGCGCGGATCGGCACCGGGTAGTCCACCGTCACCGAATCCCCAGGCGAGAGGCCGCGCGTGAATGCGTTCTGGTAGGCCGAAAGCGCCGAGTGCTCACGGTTGTTGCGGAGCAATATCAAGTTCTCAAAAGCGTTCGTTCCACCATCATCCAACGGAATGATGTGATGTACTTGATACCCGAAAGGTAGATCGCCTTTTGCCATCGCCGCGACCTCAGTCGGGGCGAGACCGTGGACGTAGAGTTCATCTCGCCGTGATTCTGCCAACTGCCGAAGGTACGCCGTTCGAACCGAGCGATTGAATTCCGTTCGCAACGCGACGCGTTCGGCTTCGGGACGCTTCTTGAACTCGATTCGCTGGAACGTCCATCCTTTGTAGCGAAGGATCTTCTTCGCGCCTTTGCGGGGCAGGTAGATGGCGTCACCCCTCTGAAACGCACCGTGGACGAACACCACGCCAGCCACGCGCGGATATGTGATGTCACCCATCGCCGTTGCCCCTCCCTGGCGCCCCGCTTACAGCCTTCCGGTTGCCCTCGTAGAGGTCCTGCAAGATCCGCGAGGTCTCGCCGGGTCGAAGGCCTAGCTGCTCCCATGCGGCGACGAGAACCTCGGCGGTGCCAGCAGGGGTTGCGTGCCCGAGTGTGAACGTGCGGTGCTGCAGCACCGGCTGGACTGAGCCAACCCGTTCAAATACCTCAGCGACGCGCCGAGCTTCGGCTTCTTCAGCGAACCGAGTCCCCGGTGCATCGACACCGCCGGACTCCGTCACCCACAAAGAGGCTCGAGACTCGTCTTGTCTGGCTCGGAGACGCACACACCAAGTCTTCATTGGACGCTCGGAGTTGCGCTCGTGCTCGTCGATCAGTTGCAGTAGGGCAGCCCGAACGCGACCGATGCCATGATTCCAAGTCTGACCCTTCTGCCGCATACGGTCGCGAACGGCATCCGACAAGGTCTCCCCGACGGCCCTGTCGATGACCGAACGCGTGACCGCGGCCTGCGCGCGGTGACTTCGCTCCCAGGGCACGCGCGCTGCAAATCTCTGCTTCAGTGTGCTGTCCGTAACCTCGTGAAAGAGCATCCTGGTGACGCTGAGGCCGTCGAGCGGGCAACGACCGCGTAGTTCCTCGACCACGTGCCATCCAATCGCATCCCCCTCGCGGTCGTCATCGGTGGCGATGACTAGCTCGTCCATATCAACCAGCAACTCAGACAGACGCGACACGATGGCCTGCTTGGCTGCATCCACCCGCCAACGAACGTGACCGGTCGATGGATTCAGATCCTCGATCTCGCGGAAATGTCCCTCTGTCGCGACCACGATGCAGTCTCGCCCGAGCGCTGACTGAACGTGCGCCACCTTGCCCGGGCTTTCGACGACAACGACGCGGCGCGGATAAAGGCACTTCCCAAACTTCTCCATGTACCGCCCGAGTACCGCGCTTGGACTGCAATTGCCTGGGCGTTGGGCTCGCTTGGAGAAGAAGAGTCCGGGATGCCCAAACAAGACGAAGGTATCCTTGGCTCTGGATATCGCCACGTTGAGCATGTCGGGGTTGGCGTCCATAAACGGCGAGCCACCATCGTCCGGGGTGTTGGTCGCCGAGAAGAGCACAAGCGGGCGCTCAGCGCCCTGGAGCTTATGCACCGTGCCCAGCTTCATGCGGGCCAACACGTCCGCCGGGTCGGTGTGGCCACGTTGCTGCAGCTCTGAGCACAGCCTGCGTTCGAGGTAGCGGCACTGCTCCGAAAACGGTGCGATGATGCCAACGAGGTCGCCGAGGTCGCGGTAGCCGTCGTCTGTCGGTCGAAGTCGCCGGTCACCCTTGCGGTTGTAGTACGCCTCGACAGCCGCCTGGTTGTCCAGGAGCCACGTGACCAGTTCGTTCGCTTCGATGCGGTTGACCACACTGCCGTTCTCCCGGGATGCGCGCCCATCGCTTTTCACGTAGGACATGGGGTGAAACATTCTGCTCGGGTCTTCGGGAATTACCGGGATCAACGGTCGCAGGCTGTCGTATACGAGCCGATTGCAGAACTCGATGATCGTGGGCCTACAACGGTAGTGCCGCACCAGCGTGATTCCGCGGCCATCGGTGTCGGAATACGCGGACGCCTTTTGGGCCGCGGCCATGGCGCTGCCGGTGCTCGCCCGAAGCCCGCCCTCGAACAGATAGTCTGCCTGCCTGTGCAGGTCGGCGCGTCGCAGAAAGCCCATGTCTTGGGGCTCGCCGACGCGCCAGATGGGCTTGAGCTGCTCCACGTCGCCGACGACGATGGCGCGCTTGGCGAGCGCGAACAGCCCCACGGACACGGCTGGGTCGGCCTGTCCGGCTTCATCGATGATCAGCAGGTCGGCGCTTGAGAGCGCCAGCTCCGAAGACGTCTCCTTGAAGAGAGACGGCAGCGTATAGACCGTCCCCACGACCACCGGAGCCAGCATGCACTGCCTCTGCAGGCCCTCCGCTCGGCGCTCGCTCTTGCCCTTTGCTTGCTCGGTCTCGATGAGCCACCGTCCCTCCCAATATCGCGCGGCGATATCGAAGGCTCGGCGCCGCAAGGTGCGGTCGAGTAGCTGGTCCAACAGCTCATACGCGGTGACCGCTGCCTCGTTGCCGCCCGCTGCGATGGCCGCGCCCAACTTGGCCCCTTGTTCCCGGTCGAACGACCCGCCTGCGGCCTCGCCACCCAGTAGCCCGACCTTCAGACCTTCGGACCACTGCGCAGCGCTCTGGCCAGTGAGGAACGAAGCCGCCAGCCCTTCGAACCAGGCAACAAGGGATTCCAGTTCGGCCACGTCGGCCGCGAAGGTCGTCGCCGTAGCGAGCCACTCGCCCTCGGCGGTGTTGAGCTGTGCGACGCGCTCGTCAATCCGCTGCAGCTTCGCCTCGATGGTCGCGAGGTCGTCTCTCCAAGAAGATAGCGTTTGGTCCGCCGACTTGAGCAACCCATAGTCGTCTGCGGGCAGCTCCGCTACCCCGGTGCTGGGCGCAAGGAGCGCAACCAAAGAGCGCCGCTGCTGTTTGACTATCTGCCTGCGGATCCAGGCCACGAACCGGGCGATGATGCCAGTGGGCGCGACAAGTTGCCCCGAGCCCCGCACACGCAGCGCCATCTGTCTTGCACGTCGCTCGCTTTGTCTGAGGGCTTCCGCATGACGGGTCCGCTCGGCACGCCTCTGGGCGATTCGCTTGTCCCGGCGCGCCTTCTTCTGCAGCCTCGTCCGCGCGGTCCGCCGCTCGCACAGTCCACCCGAACGTAGCAACGCTTCTACGCGTTCCGCGTTATGCAGGGCCTCGGGCAGTGTGAACGGTGCCGACCGCCCTTGTTGGCCGCGGTCGCGGTAAGTTGCCAGCAGACGCAACTCGTCCAACAGGACGCCACATGCCTCCTGCAGGCCCGTCACGCCAGCGTGCTCCGAGCGCACGTGGCGAAAGGCTCTCAGATACGCTCCGCGCAACGATTGGAGGGCGTGCTCTTGTTCCAGGTGCTCGCCGAGATCTGAGGCAGCGCCGGAAAACTCCCACGTGTTGCCGCGGCCCCGGCCAAGGATCTGATAGCTCTGGAATTCCTCCTTCTCGGCGGCGCTACGGGAGGCGAAATACCAACCGTAGGATTGCACCGGCGGCAACCATCGGGAGCCAATGGTGGCCTCGTCGCCGTGGTCGGCGATGTCGCCAAAAGCCTTGATGATGTTTGTGACGGCCTGGTTCGTCGCCGACGACGCCACGACCACCGGGGGTGTGGGGCGCTCCCCGTCGAGGGTGGCATTCACGAGCGTGGTCGCAATGATGCCTTGGAGGCAAGCCGTCTTGCCCGTTCCCGGTGGGCCGCTCACCGCGAGCGCCTTGCCGTGGGGCGTAGCGAGGAGATGTTGCAGCCCTTCACGTTGGCTTGGATCAAGCCCAAAAGCAGCGCTCATATGCCCGGTGTGCTT
Organism: Deltaproteobacteria bacterium; assembly: GCA_016713425.1. Classification (GTDB taxonomy): domain Bacteria; phylum Myxococcota; class Kuafuiibacteriia; order Kuafuiibacteriales; family Kuafuiibacteriaceae; genus JADJPE01. The sequence goes on from JADJPE010000005.1 coordinate 3,211,378, forward strand.
TAGGGCAAGCCGACGCCTTTCGTTTCTTGGCAGGGGCGGCTGCGGCTCTTCCCGCGCGCAGATCGACGCGTACAGCGTCGCCGCTTCGGCGTCCGAGTCCCGAGTTAACTGATTGTAGAGCGCCTTGAGGTGCAGCACCATGGCGTCGTTTCGCTCATAGGGCACGGCCCATAGCGAGAATGGCTTACCCCGCTCGGTCACATAGTCGCGAAGACGGCTGTGGCTCTCGTTGAGCGTCGCGAAGAAATCGTTCGCTGCTTCCCAGATGGTCTTCCAGGATGCGCTATTGGGCCAATCTAGCGTTGACTGCACCTCGTGGAGTTCCTCCAGCGACCCGAGGATGGGCGACCTGGGTTGGTCCTGTGGCTCGAAATAGGCCTCGTTGATCACGGGAGGCATATCCGGCGCGACAACCAAGCCTCCGTCGCGCCGCAAGAGCGCGGGTAGCACCAGCAACACGCCGCGTTCATCGCCCTTACGAGCGGAAGGGAACCCGCACGCCAAGAAGATCCCGACCGTCGGCTCAGGCTCTGTGGCTTTGCCTTTCGCATCGGTCGCCCCTGCTGGCTCGAGCGGGAACGGCGACGCATCTTGCAGCGCCTTTGCCTCGTCCCAAAACGCCTCCAGAACCTCGGCCTCCCGTTGGAGCTCGCCCGATTCGATCTCATCAAACGTGAGATGGTCCAAGCGCAACTTGTTGTTGCCCATCTCATCCGGGTTGGCCTGTTCGAGCAGACTCAAATAGTAGCGAGCGACCTTGGCCGGCAGGCCCTTCGGCGGCGCGTGCCGCGGAAGCTCAGGGATGGGCAACCACCGGCGAAACTTGCGCCAGTCCATGTCGATGGAGATCCACCATTTCTTGATCTCCCAGTCCCAGCGGGCGCCGAGTGCCTTTGCGTCGTCCTTCTCCCACTTGGGCGTATCCAAATAGAGCACGCCGTTCCTGAAGCATGCGTGCAGCGCCTTCGGGAGATGCTTCGGTGGTTTGGCCTGGGGGTCGCGGGGCAGCGGGCCTTTGTTGCTGCGTTGGCCGCGTCCCGAGTTCGCTTCCGCAAGGTCCCGGCCGGTCACTTATCCCCCTCCAGACGGAGGTCTTTCAGCAGCTCCACCGCCACCTGATGCGGGGTCTTGAGCCTCTCGCTCATGGCGCCCGCATTCGCGACTCTGAGGTTCATGCCCCTGCTAACCTCAGAGCCGCTCTGATTGGCAACCACCAGATGGGCACAACCCAGCCATTTTCATTGCGTGCGCTGTGAAGCGACGGAGGGCGAGTTGGACCCGGGCCAGCTCTGAGTCCCAGACGCGGCTCTCGGCGTCGCCCTCCCAAGCTGAGCCCGCACCGACTCGTGAGATGAAGACGCGCTCGCTGCGTGGACGCAGATCGAGGGAGGACGGCTCAAAGCTGGCGGAGAGGCTGCATGAGCTGATTTCTCCCAGACCACGATTCCAACGGAGAAGGGACCGCTCCCGGTCACGGCGAGCATGGTCTGGTACCTCAGTCAGACGCTTGTGCGCCGTGACGTCCGGTCGTAGAACACGCCCGCATGTTCTTGCTTCTCATTGCCCCAGTCCTCATGTCGCAAACCTGGCCGCCGCCTCGCATGCCGACGCCGGAGGAGTTCGAACAGATCCAGGAGATGATGCGGGCGAGTACGCTGAAACCTTCGCGGTCTGTCAGGGACGTCATCGACGCGGAACGGCCTCCGGAGCGTGTGAGCGAGAAGCACTTTGAGGAGGCGCTGGCCCGCTTCAAGGATGGCTGGTTTCTGACCTCCCGGTTTTCCGAGCAGCAAGGGTTCGAGATCGACACGTTTCTCTTGCCGAACGCCGCGCTCGCGAAGCTTCAGGTCTCCTGGAAGTCCGCCGTGATAGACGGAGGCAAGGCGATTCTCGCGACCGCTACGCCGCTCGAGTCCCTTCGTATCGATGCGAAGGTGACGTCGGGTCACATCCCGTTGCCGTCCACGGCGCCTGAAGGAGAAGTACAGAGAGCTACGGCAAGCGTTGTGCTGGATGTCCCGCTTGATTTCGAGGCTTCGGTTGTCGATTGTCGGAGACCTACTCGCGTGGTGGCCGGCCTCCGGTGCGACAAGGACGTCTTCGTCTTGGAGGTCGATGATCTCCCCGAGGACGCGATCGTTGTGCCACTGAACTCGAAAGAGCGGCCACTCGGGCTCGTCGAGACGAGCCGCGAGCCGTTGTTTGGAATGAAGCACGAGCGGATCTCGGAGATCTCTTACGCGACCTTTACGAAGGGACCTGGCACGCGGATTCGTTTCGAAGGTCGAGCCAAGGGCAACGTTCGGCACGTGCGCATTCTTCGTCCGAAGCCAGCTCGGCGCATCGAGATGGAGGCGACGGCGATTCAGGAACCCGAGGCCGATGCCTACACGCCCCGTTCGCGGCGCCGGTATGCACCGCCCGAGGGCAATCCACCCAGGTATGGAACACTTCAGAAAGGCGCGCTTCGGCTTGCCCTCAAGAGCGGACGAAGCTGCGCGGTCTTTGGGCACAACGCGCCGCAGATTTGGGTCGAGATGCCCGCCCTCGACAACTCGAAGCTCGCTTCGGTCGAGCTTCTGCCCATCAAGGTGAGCGGACGACGCGGCGACCACACCGTCATCGAGAATGGGTACAACGCGGATACCCATCGCTACGCTTGGACGCTCGAAGGCGAGGATCGCGAAACGCCTTTTGGCTTCTCGAAGCTCCAGGCGTCGGCAAAGATCAGGTACCCGCTGGCCGTGCGCGAGTTCGAGTTCCCTTCTGCAACCGGGACCCCGTCGGGCAAGGCATCGCCGAGCGCGACCTTCGATGAGAACCGGGTGACCATCCCGCTCGGAGAGATCGGGGCAGGCATCGTCGAGATCCGAGGCTTCGACGCTGCGGGGCTCGAGCTCAAGCGCTTCGGGATGTCCCAGTCGAACGAAACGTCCGCGAGCTATGCGTTCATGGGCCCCGTTGCGAAGGTCATAGCCTACGTGGCCGACTCATGGGTCGAGACCGTGGCGAAGGCGACCTTGCGGCCTGCGCCGCTGAGACCGAAGGCGATGGCGGGGATCTGCACAGAGTGAGCTGCGGTATGGACCCCCACCCAGATTGCCTGTCTTTCGAGCGTCTCGGTCGGTGGGTTTCTCGATATCGGTGATCTGTTCATCGACGTGAGCGATTTTTCGCTCAATCGAAAGACACACCATGGGTGCTGGCGCCGGCGTGCGTGTGGCAACGCCGGTCGTCCCATCGCTGTGGATATGGGCGTGCCGCTCAATCCACGCGGCGATTCGGGGCGAGCAATCGTGGACGCTTCATTCTTTCATCCGAAGCTCCGGATCGGAATCGCTTCTACTCGCACGCTACAAGGATGCGCGTCGACGCTGACGGATGCGTCGATCGTTCGGTGGTCGTTGAATGGATGTGACCGTGCGGTCGTGAACCAATCGGTCATGGCGGATTGGCCTCGCTGCGTGTATTGCGCATCACCTGCTTTGGTGCGGGCATTTACTGCGTCTTGTGTTCTGATTTTCGAATTTCGCAATTCAGATTACGTCGCTTGACGGACCGCCGAATATGGATCGTTGACGACGGGATGCGTCATCGACATACGCACCCTTGGATATGATTCGTTCCAGCGGAGCTAAGAGATTCTTGCGGGCAACACATCATCTACTGACGCATCAAAACCAGACAACAATGCCCCGACGATATCTCGCGGCGTCCGGCGTGGTCGTCGCGATCGGTTTCTTGCTTTTACCTCGAGGCTTTGCCGCCGACATATCCATCAGTACGACCATCGATCTCGGCGGCGGAGGGAGTTGGACCGCGGGTGCTGGTTCGCCTTCGAACTGGCCCTCAGCAATGGACTATTCGCCGCCCGTCAACACCGACGAGGTCAAACAGATGGACACGCGGGCACGGTTTCGCAGCGAACCCGACTTCATCCCCGGCGCGCACTCGGCTGAGATGAGCACGGTCAGCGTGCCCGTGCAGGCTGACGCCACGATTCAACCGGACGCACCGGGGGTCTCCGCCGAAAAGAGCCTCGAGTGGGGCCAAGGAATGGCTCAGACATGGCGACGAGAGCAATTGGGACCCATTGAGGGCGACCTCGCCGAAGCTCAGCGAATCGGCAACGAACGAGGTCATGAGGTCGCGGAGGCATCTTCGGAAGGTTTTGATGCACGAGACGGTGATCCGCACCATCATCTCGTACCTCAGGAAACAGGCCAATCCATCGCGCCAAGACCGGGACATGATGGAGGCGAAGCCGGCGAGGCTGAAGCAGAGCTCAACGGAAGCGACCCGGTTGACCCCGCGACCGGAGAATTCCGGCACACTTCGACCGATCTCACTCTTTCGGGCGTCGGACTTCCGTTCGTCTTCAAGCGCGTCTACCGAAGCCGTTGGACTTACGACGGACCGCTTGGTCATGGATGGACACACAGCTTCGACGAGCGTCTTCTGCGCCCCACGCAGAGCCAAAGCGCACCCACGATGACAAACGCATGCGGCTCCGGTTCAGTGCGATGGCTTTCGGGTGACGGAGGCTCGCTCGAGTTTCGAGCCTCGGGCACAGGCTGGCGTTCCTTTCCTGACTCCGATTTCGTCCTTGCGGAAGCGGCGGACGGCACGTGGACCATCACGACGTCCGACGGAATACGTCGGCAATTCGACGAAGAGGGATTGCTCCGATCGGTCGAGGACCTCAATCACAATGCGCTTCGATACCGTTGGGGCCATCGTCGCGTTGAAGATGGCACTCGGATCCCGGCGGTTTCCGAGATCACCGACAGCGTAGGGCGACGCATCGCATTTCGATACGACCGAGCAGGATATCTCGAGACCGTATCGGTTCCATCTCTCGCCATAAGCGTTCGATATGAAGTTGACTCAGCATCCAAGGATCTCGTGAGCGTGACGAATACGGCGGGCGTCACCGAGCGCTACGTCTACGACTCGGGAATATCAACGTCCGAACCCGAGTTTATTCCGACGCCTTTCGCACACGACGCCTGCGAATCGGCCTGCTCAACAGGTCGAGAATGCTCAGGCGTCGGTGAGACCTGTGCAGCCCAACTTAATGACGCCGTCGAAACATGCACGGATGAGTGTTTTGATCCGAGAGCCTGCGTGTCGTCGTGCAACGCCTGCGAACGCACGTGTCACGATGCTGGCGAGACTTCTGTCTGTGCGACTACATGTGGCGAAGCATGTCAGAACGAGTGTCTTTATTTTGCGCCCGAGGACTGTTTGAACGCGCAATCTGCGGGTGTTGCGCGCTGCAACTACGACTGCACAGCCGACGCTCGAGTTTTCTGCAACCGAAGTTTCGGGTGCATTCACACTTCCGCGACCACTTCCTTTCCGAACATTACCGACACCCACATCTGGGATGACGACTTCTGTTCCACCATGGGCGGATGCGAACGAACCGGACCAATCCATCCGATGCCAAGCTATGCCGAATTCGAAGCGCAGTGCATGGAGTCCGCGCCTCATCGGGCCGGAACAGAACCTCCGTTCTACATAAACACGTGCATCGCTCTTGGCGGGAGCGGATTGTTGGGCTTGGGCTGGCACTGCCGAGACGAGTGCACCGACTGCTACTATTTTGGAAATAATTGCCCAGCTGGTAGTGCCGCTCGTGGCCGAAAATGCGTCGATGATTGTGAGGCGAAAGCCACGGAAATCTACGATCCATCGGTTTGTACAGCGAAATACGAGAAGGCGTGCACAAGTGCATGCGGTGAAGCATGCGGCCAAGCATGTGAGGTCGGATGTGAAACAAGTTGCACGGACGCATGCAAAGACAGCTGCCAGGACCGAAACCAGTGTCATTCGACCTGTCTTGCGCGAAGCCATGCGCTGAGGGCGACCTGCGATGATGCGTGTGTCGATGCCTGTGAGACGGCGGTTGCGCATCCCTCTGGCCAGGTGACGTTTGGGCGCCCTACGGACCTCGAACACAACCTGGTCGAAGTCTACGACGGTCGAGGGCGACTCGTTCTGCGCAACACCTATGAACCGAGCATCTTCAGTCCCGATTTTGACCGTGTCGTTCGTCAGGAGTACGGCGACGCGGTTATCGAGTTCCACGCCTACGACCTCGGAATTTTGCAACGCGAGCGCGATGCCGGGCGCTCAGTGGACGCTGCGCTCATTCCACCACCTGGACTCGTTGACGCCGAACCTGCCTCCGTCTTGCTGTGTCCGCAGTGCGGAGCGACAGAGAGCATTGGCATGGGAGTAGCCAACTTCCACTATGTCGGTGTCGATCCGGGGGACTACCTGGCGATCGATCTTGGCCGACCTAAGCCTCGCGAGACCGAAGCCACCGGGAGGCCACGAAGTGCCTCGGCGAACAACCGTGCACGAGGCGCCGGGCGTGAGCTGGGCGCGGCCGCTGTGGCGAGTGGAGCGAGTGAGGCGGTCGCGTTCCGATGGCCGGTCGAGGGTGATGTCTTGCCGCTCGAGATCTACCGTTGGCTCGAAGTCCATGCCGAGGCGAGCAGCGCTCCCGATGCTTTGCCTGCGAGAGGGCGAATCTACCCGCTGGTTTCGGACGAGGTCTCGCTGTCGTTTTCCACCGAGATGGGGCGCGTGCAGATTCGTGGCGTCTTGGGTTCTTTGGGGCTCGTGAGCTTCGAGGGCTCTGCTCCGGAGGCCCTTCGTGCGTTGTCGCAGGGCGCTTCTCGCCCGTTGGTTACGCTGGTTCGTGGGCAGTCGGGGTGGGGCGCGTACCCGGGTGTTGTCAAGGGCGCGATGCGCCTTACGCCGAGCGACGCGTGCAGTGATGAGTTTTCGATTGTCTCGGACGGGTCCGGCACGGTCGAAGTGAACGGTGGTGCGTGTCGCGGTTCCTTCGCGGCTGAGCAGCTCGGACGTCGTGCGGGGGGCCCGACCGAACGGGCATTTGTCCGCTCCGAGGAGCCGCTCAGCGCTGTCGCTGACGTGCAAGAGTGGGCCGTGGATGGCGCGCGCTTGTCGCTGACGCGGCGAAGCACGGTTGATGCTGAGGGCAACGAATCGTCCTGGGCTCGAAACTCACCCCGAAGCGGGTCGGCAAACGCTTTGGATGATGCGGGTGCGAATCCGCGTGAGGTCTGTTTCGATGCCACGCCGATCTTGCCCGAGCCGGGGTGCACGCTTGGGGCTTCAATGCTCGAGTAACTGACCGGTCCGCCACGTTCGCTCGTGGCGCATGACATCCAGCGCGGTTCGTGGCAGCGACCCCGGTTTCGTGGGCGCGGCACCTTCCTGACCTCTGACGCGATGGCCAGGTCTACGCTCGGGGCACGCATGGAGCATGTAACTGACCGGTCCGCCACGTTCGCTCGTGGCGCATGACATCCAGCGCGGTTCGTGGCAGCGACCCCGGTTTCGTGGGCGCGGCACCTTCCTGACCTCTGACGCGATGGCCAGGTCTACGCTCGGGGCACGCATGGAGCATCGACGTCGGACGCGCTCCGCGGCAACCTCGCTCGGTGGCCGGCTCGAACGAAATCCTGTCCAAGATACTCCAAGCCGAGATCGAGGTCGCAGCGCGCATCAGCAGCCGCGAAGCGGCGGGTCTCACGACGCCAGAAGCCGTCCGCACTCTTCGGGCGTTCGGGCTGCGGTGCAGTCGGTCGGCACCACTGATCGAAGCGCAGATCTCGATCCCAGAGCCGGAGCTCCAACATGTCGTGGCCGAGCTCTGCGAACGCTACGGGGCCGGGCTCCACAGGAAGCCGCGCCAGCGCCTCCTGACCATCACGGCAACACACGCGTTCGTCGACGACGCGCTCCATCCCGTGATTCAGGCCATGCTCGATGTGGTTATTGCTGCGCGGCACGAGGAAGCGCGCAGGCTCATCGCTGAGCTGCGCGCGTCGATGCCCGATGAATGAAACTATGCAGCGTTGATGATGGGACCCGGGTCGGGTCGCCGCCAGGGGAGGATGGATGACTCTGCGAAGTCGTTCGTCGAGGCCGGCCCGCGTTGTGAGCCAGTGCTTTGGAGCCAGCTCGACGAACCGATCGGCCGGCCAATGCCGAACCAGTCGAAGGACCTCCTCGAGGTAGTCATACGGATTGAGTCGATGCAGCGCGCAGGATGCGATCAACGAGCGCTACACGGTGTAGACCTCGAGCCCCGCCTTGGTCTCAAAGTGCATCCAGTTGTCGAGCCCTTTCTTCAACGATCGCAGCTCGCGCTCCGAGTCGTTGTTGTGCAACTTCAGGCGCGGATCTGCGAGGAACGCTCGACGCGCATCGTGGAGGTTGGTCGCGTAGTTCAGCGCTGTTTCGATCCGGCCGCGTGGCTCAGCCGCGCGTTCTTGCTTGCTTCATCCACGCGTCGAACGTGTCCACGATTGGCGTAGCATGTTTAACACGGAACGCGTCACGCTCGCTGAGCTTCGAGATGCGATTCGACTCAGCGACCACCTTGAAGAGCGTGCTGATAATCGACAGCGCTTCGTATGCCAACGTGCTCTCCGTCAGCGTCGCCTTCCAGAAGTATCTACGTACGTGCGCCCAACATGCGAGCTCGAGGTTCCCGACGAGATGCAGTCCATTGTAGATACTGGAGGCGTCCGAGAGCAGGTGTCCTCTGAAGCCCTGAAGCAGCGCGCCGATCGACGCCCCATCGTGGCGACGCACCGCGCGGAAGAAGATGTGACCCACATCGGAGATGAACACGAACACGTGCCAGTTGATCGTGCCTCCGGATACGCGCACGGGTGCCGACGTGGCGTCGGTAGCGATCATGAAGGAGTCGGAGATCGACTCGGCATGCATGGCCGACACGATCGGCGCGAGCTTCAACGCGCCGTACTCACACCAATCGTATTGCGTGGAACGCGCGAGAGAGAATCCGCGGAGCCCGGACATCCTCTCCTGGCGATGGAGCGGGAGAGCAAATCCGTACTTGTTCATCACCACTTCGGCGATGAGGCTGGCGTCAGCCATCATCGAGGGGAGCGCCCAGTCCGGCACCGGCGCTGCCACGATCTGACCTTTGGTTGCGCCCTCGTCCTCGCTCACGCGCACCCACCTCGTCCGAGTCGTACGAATCACCTCGAATCGCGATCGACGAAATGCAACGCGCTCTGTGACCTCGGGCTCGAGCTCACGCCAGCCGGCACCCCCGCAGGCCTGAACCTCGTCCGGCACAATGCGTTCTTCGATGACAGGGAGCCCTGCCTTCCAGAGCTCACGACGGTTCCCCTTGCGCGGTCCCTTCGGTGGTGGCGTGGCGGCCGGTTGGGCGTCCGCCGCAGCCTTCGCGAGCTCCGCAGCTTCTGCGAGCGGCCTACTCTCGAGCCCTTTCACGACGCTCTCGAAGGCGAGCTGGAGCGAGTCTTCGTTGATGCGCTCGGGTTGGTTGGGCTGACGCTGGCCGTCGATCACCTTCTTCAGTCGAGCGAGGTCAGCGGCCTGAAGCTCGTTGACCTTCGCCATCTCCTTGAGCTGCGCGGTGAGGGACGCGGTCTCGGCGCGCAGTTGAAGAATGGTGGTGTGGAGACGCTGTCTCTCTTCATCTGCGCGCACGCAGCGGACACACAGAACGCCGCTCGCGAACGCCTATGTCATCGGCACCGTCGATCTCGTGTTGCTTGAATATCTTCCTGCATCAGCGAACAGTTCTTCGCGCCAAACGAAGCAGCTTGTCGTCGATGCCCTCGAGGATGAGCTCGAGCTCTCGCGACGAAACCTCGACGTGCACGGCGCCAGCGGGGATCGACATCGGGATCCGGAAGCGGCCGCGATCAAGGCGGCAGTAGAGGATGCGATACGACCTTCCATCGTGCCAGAGGAGCTTCACATGCGTCGTGCGCTTGTTGTGGAAAAGGAAGGCGTGGCCCGCGCGTGGATCTCCGCCGAGCGCATCTCGCACGAGACCTGCGAGCCGATCGAACGAGAGATGGAGGTTGACCGGTTGTGTGGCAACGTAGATCTGAGTCGGGAATTGCATCCCTCACTCCCTCCCGCGCACGCGCTCGAGCGCGACACTGAGACCCTCGACCACGAGCGCCGTCCCACCCGACATCTCGACCCGCAGGCCGGCTGCCGTCTCGAGGACCCAACGAGTCTCCGCCTGCGCGACCTCCGACGGAGACAGCGACGTGGTGAGCGGAACGAAGGCGAGCTCATCCACGCCCGACCGTGTGGACGAGGTGGCGCCAGCTCGAAGTCGCCATCGCCACCACGTCAGCGACTTCTTTGAGAGGCGGTGCTTCTTGGCGAAGACTTCCACGCTCTGGCCACTGCGCTGCCAGCGGTCGACGATGCTGCGCCACTCCATGGCGGTCCGGCGGGGTTCGATATTTCGCTTCTGCATGCGCGCGCGGTACGCGATCTCGAACATCGCCGCCATCGGAAGGCCCGGACGCTGCGGACCGGTCAGTTACATGCTCGAGGTCGCGCTTCGGCGCTCCGGGAGTTCCGGGAGCGGCTTTGGCTTGGGAGGCTCAGAGCACGGGCCTTTGAGTGATCTCAGCGATCTGGTGGACGTAGGGGGCGTCGGCGGCCTGGGTGGTGGTGTTGGGGCGGATTTCGACCCGAACATGATTCCGGGTGTAGGCGGGGGAACGGCCGATTTTGAGCTCGATCCGAGTGTCGTTCCCGGACTGGGGCCGGACGTTGGACCAGATCAACCACCCGAGGTTCCGCCTGACCTCGACCCGGGTTCGGTGGCCGGCGATGGCACCCCGTCAGTTCCGGATTGTGGTCGCCCTTGGCTGACTCGCCCGTCATCTGGGTTCGGCCACGGTGCTGGTGGCGTTGGTGCGGGGGCCGGCGGACGAGGCGTCGGAGGCGCTGGAAGTGATGCGCGTCCACCGCCTGGCTTTGATCCACCGACGGGCTCGATGGATCTGACTTGCGTTCCGATCGCGATCTTCGAGCCCGGAACGCATGCTACGCCAGCGAACCTATGCCCCGCGCCATTTGGGCCGGCACGTTGAGAACGCGCACGCTGCCGTCCAGCCGATGACGCACGCGACAATCGTTCGCGGCGGGAGTGGCATCACGTGGGTTCATTACGCGGATGATGAAGGCCGCATCCTACGGACGGTCAACGTGGATGCGGGCACACAAACGGATCGCAACCTCGACGCCCGTGGGCGTCTCATCGGGATCCGTGCCCGCGATGGGTCGCGGACTTGTCAGGCTTTGGACGTTCATGGACTGCCGCGCATCGTCGTTGATCTCCCGGCGCCCAATGAGCCGGCCGCCCAGCCGGCGCTCGTTCGTGCGCTGCACTTTGGTGATCATGAACGCCTCTTGAGTGTGAGCCCGGCGAATCGGCGCGAGTATTTCGCGCACAAGCTCGACGAGCGCGGAAACATTGCGGAGACGCTCTTTGATGGCGACGACTTTGTAGCCTACTCGCGCGACGAACGCGGCCGCGTCGAGGTGGTGACGACGCCCCGTGGCCGCACTCGGCTCACGTACGACCGGGTCACGGGCCAACCCAATCGCGTGACATGGGCCGAGGGGTTGCCGGAAGCCCACCACAAGATCGTCCGGTATTCGGGGGCAGGCCTACCTACCGAGGTCGTCGAACCTGGGCGCCCGCCCGTGCGCCTCGAGTGGCGTAAAGATGGGCTACTCGCGGCCGCGGAGGCGGACCTCGACTTCGGCCTCGGCGACGGACCTCACACGGTGAGGACGGCGTATGCGTACACGGCCGACGGTTCGTTGGCCGAGGTTGTGGGCCCCGAGACGACGACGTCATACGTCACGGACGTTCGCGGCTTGGTGACGTCGAAGACGATCACGGACAACACGGAGAGCTCGAACCACCCGGGCAGCAGCGTTAGCAGTCTAAGCAACAGCGGAGGCAACGCGATCCTGAGGCGTCGAACGTGGTGTTTCGGATACGATGGTCTCGGTGCTTTGATTGCCGAAATCGATCCCGAGGGTCGACAAACGCGCCTGACGCGCGATGCCCACGGGGACGTGATTCAAGTGGAGCGCGGCGTTTGGCTCACCTCCTCGGAGGCGTGGGCGACGCCTTGCGCGAGCGCGGTCAACGCGGCCGTGAACTCAACGGGTGTGTCGCACGAAGTGTTCGTTCGGTTCGAACGGGATGCTTCGGGTCGTGTGGTGAATGAGATCTTTGGCGGAGATCATACCCAGGGGCTCACTGCGGGCGGTCCGGGCGGAAGGAATCGCCATCTGACCTACGATGGCTACGGTCGTTTGGTGGCTTCACTCGCGACGAATGGCACGGTCGAGCGCTTCGGCTATGACGACGAGAGCCGCGTGGCGTGGATGGCGACTTTTCGGTCGGGCTCGCCTCTCCCAGACGGGTCCTTCGACGAAGTCGAACGGCCCGACGAACACGACCCCAACCTCACCTCGCTTGCGCTCTATGACTACGACGCCTGGAGTCGTCCCGTCGAAGTTCGAGAACGGTGGTTCGTCGACGACGGGTCGAACGCTCGCCAAGACCTCGGCGAGGACGGCTGGCGCGTATGGCGCGCGTCGTACGAGAACGCGACGGGTCGAATGTCAGTGCGTGGTCCGGATGGAAAGATCACGGTGCAAGAGACCGATGCGCGGGGGCGGCTGGTTTCCGTGGTGGAGCGAAGCGAAAACGATGCGGATGCGGGCGTCGATGTTCACTACAACTACGATTGGTCGACCGACGATCGACGTCTCACGTACACCGTGCGTCCGGCGGCGACGGCGTCTGGCGAGTATCGACAGACCTCGTTCTTCTCACCGCTTGGTGTCCCGACGCGCCTCGAAGATTCGACAGGCGAGGTGCTAAGCTGGACGGCCTTCGATGCCCTGGGGCGTCCCAGTGAGCGTGGCGATCGATCGAGCACGCAGTTCTTTGAGTACAACGCATTTGGCGAGATCGTCGGCATCGATCGCATGGATGGGGATGGGCAACGCGAGCCGTATCTCTTCATCGAGCGCACCGGCACGGGTGCTGAACGAGCGTTGACAGACGGCCTCGGGCATACTTGGCAGTACGCGTACGACGCCGCGCATCGGCTCACCTCGGTTACGCACCCCGACGGCTCGAGCGAGTCGCGCAGCTACTTCGTGGGTTCGGACGACGTGCGGTACGCCACCGATCGAACCGGCAACACGACGACCTTCGAGTACGATGCGTGGGGCAACGTTCGGAGAAGGCAAGGCACGGCCGTGGCTGTGACGCTGGGCGCGCGTCCGGACGCACGCCGTCGCCGGGACCGCGAGGTCCGCTACGTTTATGATACACTCGGTCTTCGCGAAGCCACGGCGCTCAATGATCCGGCGGATCCACTCGACGACGTTCGTCAGACCTTCGTTCGCGATTCGCTCGGTCGGACCGTCTCGGAGTCCGATGCACGGTTTGCCGATACGTTGAATCTCGAGCGCGACGCGATGGGTCGGCCCACGCGCATCAACTTCGGAAACGAAGCGTGGTCTCGCGACTACGACGCGTGGGGACGACTCATGCAGGCGACCGCGCGAGCCCGTCGCGGCGGCAGTACGAGCGGCAGCCGTCCCAGTCAGGGCGGCCAAAGCGGCCAGACGACGAACGTCGCCCGCTTCGAGTACGCGGGCCTTGGGCAGCCGTCGACTGTACGCTTCGGAAACGGCGCGATCGAGATGCGGACCTTTGACGAAGAAGGACGACGACTCACCGGAACGTTGATGCCGTCGAGCGTTTCCGGGGCGCAGCCCATCTACCAGCATGCACTCTACTACGGGACCGACGGGCATCTTGTGCGCTTCGATCAGCACATCGCGGGTCGAACACCATTCTCGCAGCTCTTCACGTCCGACGCGCTCGGCCGGCTCGAGGGCGCAGCGGCTACGTCACCGGTATGCCGGCGATGGTTTCGGGTGAGATTTCGTCAGAGACACTTCGGTCGTACCATTCCGACCCTCGTGCTCAGCCGGTACCTCTGCCGTCGGCAGGCAATGCAGGTGCAGGCTCGGGCTCGGGCTCGGGTTCGGGTTCGAACTCAGGTTCCAACTCAGGATCGGGCTCGGGTTCAAGCTTGGGTTCAGGCGGAGGTGCGCCGTCAACGTGGGTCCCGGAATCGTCGAGGTTCACCTACGACGCGGCGGACAATCTCCGGACGCTCGAGACACCGGACGGCGTGATGTCGCCCTCGATTGGGCTGGATAATCGCTACACTTCCTTTGGCTACGTTCGGTCAGACGACGTGGGCGGAGACGATCTCGCGAGCGATGCAGACGGGCGCCTCACGCATCTTGGCGTGAATACGTTTTCCTACGACGCCTTCGGAGACATGGTCGAGCGCACGGATGATCGCGACGGATCGTCGTGGCGCTTTCTATACGACGCCTTCGGTCAGCTCGCGGGCGGTGTTGATTCGAACGGGCATGTATTTGCGCTTCGGCGCGCGGACGGCTGGATCGTCGAGCATCGCGACCTTGGAACGGGTGTGTCGACGGTCTATGTCCCAGGCCCTGAGCCCAACACGGCGCCGCTTGCCGTCGCGAGCGGCAACGGTGGTCTCGTCTACAACCACGCGCCGTGGGGCGAACGCGTGATGTTGATGACCGACGATCGGGGGCGCATCGCCGCGTCCTACGCATGGTCCGCCTACGGCGAGCCATCCAGCACTTCATCTTCGTTCTCGTCCTCGATCTCGTCTTCGCCTTTCGAAAGTGGTGCCGACGCGCTTCTGTTGCTCGGAGGCCAGCCATACTTTGGAGACATCGGCCTTCACCGCTTTGGTCACCGGTGGTACTCTCCGGGCCTTGGCCGCTTTCTGTCGCAGGACCCGCTCGGCTTCGTCGATGGGGCGAATCGGTATCTCTACGCGGGCGGTCAGCCGATCGACTTCTATGACCCTCTCGGCCTCGAACGCCGACGCGCACAACGCGAACGCAGTCGAGCCTTCATGTGGGCGCTTCGCGGTGACCAAGGACTTCGCGACTGGGAGACGTCTCGCGCGTGGGGTCGCGAGCTCATGCAGCGACACGAAGGCGACGCCGCGTACTACCGTGTCCACGGCCACTACCCGGGACTCCACCCGAAGGCTTCGATTCAGATCATGAATACGATGATCCTGTTGCCGTTCGCGATGGCCGCCGCGACCGCTGCGCCCCTTCAGTTCGTCGTTGGGCTCGGCCTCGCCGAGGCTACAAACCGAGGCACCGGCGTTGTGCTCGACTACGCGGGCGTCGAGAACGAGGTCGCCCGCGCCTTGATCCAAGACGCAGCCTCCGTCGCTGCCGGCTCAGTCGTCTTTGGCAGCCTCGGAAGAATGGGCCGCACCGCGGCCACCTCAGCAGAGGTCGCGGGCCCCGCTGCTTCGGCCGAGGCCGCCGCACCAGCCGCAAGGGGGGCGGACGACGCGGTAACCGGTTTCCGGGCGGTATCGCGAGCAGAAGCTGACGACATCGCGAGGCATGGTTTCCGACCAGACCCATCGGGCCGATCCATGGAGAGCAAGTGGTTCTCCGAGTCGCGCGAGGGCGCTGACTGGTTCCGAAACAACATGTCTGGGCTCGATGATGTCGTCGAAGCCCGTGTGCCGAGGTCCGTGTACGACCGCAGCTACCGGCACCCGAATATCGACGGTACGGGGCCGGGATTCTGCGTTGAGTGTAGCGACCTTCCATTGATCACTCCGGTGCCGAAGTGAGTTCCAAGATGAGCACTGAACTCCACATCGACTACCTCTGGGTTCCCCATGCTCTGGGTGGGCATCGTGCCGAGCCGTATGCTGGGATGAGGTCAACGATTCGGTGGCAACGCTACCTGCAGGAGCACCTTGAGCGTGCTCGGGATGTGGAATGCACGAGGATCAGTTTCGACCCTGGGAGTCTGCGAGGCTCAGCGACGGTCCGCCTGATCTCGGATGCCCCGGTACCTCCACAATGGCTTCAGGAGGGCAATCTCATCGAGCTTCTGGACGGCTACAAGGTCATCGCGGTTGGGCGCATAGTCTCGACCGGTCCGCGTGCTGCGAGGTAGACGCCCAGGTGCTTCCTTCGCTTGCGTTCCACGGCAGAGCACGCCCTCATGCCCAACGATGGCGAACTACGCCGACGGGGCACGCACTCCACGGACCTTGACCGAACGCGAGCAGAGAGCCCTGCTCAAGGTCACCGGCGAGCACCGAGCTGGTTTCAGAGACCACGTGCTGTACGCGGTGGCGCTCGGCACGGGCCTGCGGGAGCACGAGCTCATCGCGCTGTCGGTCGGGGATGTGTTCCGCGACGGCAGGCCCAGACGCAGGCTGCTGCTGAGCGTGTTCAAGGGCGCCGGCAAAGCCGGCGGCACGCAGGAGGTCCTCATGAGCGAGTCCCTGCGCGGCAAGCTGCGCCGATTCCACCAGTGGAAGGCCCGTGAGCGCGAATGCCTCGACGATGACGCCCCGCTCTTCGTGAGCCGGCTGGGCCGTCGCCTGTCGCTCAGGCAGGTTCGCCACGGCTTCATCGTCTGGCAGGACCGGGCCGGCTTCGAGCGGCGCGTGACCTTTCACATGTTGAGGCACTCGGCGGTGACCAATCTCTATGCGCTCACGAATGACATCCGGCTCACACAGCGCTTCGCCCGGCATTGCAGCCTGGTCACGACCATGGTCTACAGGCACCCGAGCGAGGATGACCTGGTCAAGGCGTCGAGGGGCTGCGGTGTTGAGCGGCGTCTCGGACCTACTTGCCAGTCGCGGTGTCCACCTTCGTCGCGATGATGGCGATGGTCACCGTGAACATGTGACCGCTGACCACCGTGCACACGCCGGGTGCTCCGCTGTCGCAGTCGGGGCCGGGTACCGATGGGCAGTCGATGTCAGCTTTCGAAGGGTGCACCGGCCCCCCACCCCTAGACAGGCTCGGTGGTGAACACGTCGCTGATGTCGTCGAGGCCATGAACCACCCGAAGCCCTCGCCCAGACTGCGAAAACCGGCGGTTGACCGTCCCGGTCTGCCGAGTCTCGAAGGGCCACACAGCCCGGACAACTGGCGAATGGCTTGGTGCTGAACCGCCGGGTTCAGGCAGAGGAGGCGGTGTGGGCATCGCCGATGTCGGGGCCTTCGAAGTGTGCAGACCCGGTCTGCACAATCAGCTTGAACTGTCGCGGCAGCCGCGCCTGCATGTCCTCGACGCCGAGCGACTTTTCCGGCGGACGGAGGACCACATGCCCAGCGACATCCAGGACCAGATGCCCCAGCTCGAGGTGCTTCGCCTGCCCGACCTACAGGCCTGCTTCGCCGAGATCTTCGGCGAGCCCACGCCCACCCCGAACAAGGCGTACTTGTTGCGACGGATAGCCGAGGCCCTTGAAACGAAGCAGGCGGGCGGCGGCGAGGCTGCTGAACGACGCTGACGAGAACACGGCCGGCGACAACATCACCAACGACACCGAGGCGGATGACAACGGCCAGCCCACGACCACGACGGACCCCGCCGACGTCAAGCTGACCAAGCTCACCATCGCTGAGCTCCAGGAGCGCTGCCGGCAGACGCTGCTGCACGAGACTCGCTCGACGTCGGCGGCCTACCTCCAATGGAAAATCCGCCAGGCCGAGAAGGGCCGCGTCCGCATCGGGCCCGTGCAACGGCGGACCGCTGAGGGCGAGTTCAAGGTGCTGCCCCTGCGCATGAGGCCGAGACCACACAAAACATGAAGGGAGACGTAGTTTCAGTAGGTTGCCGTCATTCGACCTGCACAAAACTAAAGCCTGGCTTGAGAACCGTGCGGCCACAGCCTTGCACGAAACTAAAGCGTCGCTTACTGTTTGTGCATGGTTGGAGACACCTCCGAGACCCCCGAGTGGGACCGGCTGTACGAGGTCGCCGCGGCGCAAGAGGGGCTTTTCGCGACTCAGCAGGCGGCTGAGGCGGGGTACTCCCCCCAGCTGCTCGTCCATCACATCCGCGGCGGGCGGATGCTCCGAGTTCGGCGCGGCATTTACCGGCTGGTCCACTTCCCGGCCGGCGAGCACGAGGAACTGGTGACGGTCTGGCTCTGGTCCGAGCAGGCGGGCGTGCTGTCGCACGAGACGGCCCTCGGACTGCACGGGCTGTCCGGCGCACTGCCGGCGCAGGTGCATCTGACCCTGCCTGCTGCGTGGACGAAGCGACGCTTCCGCGTGCCCGAGGGGGTGGTACTTCATCACGCCGACATCGAGCCCAACGAGCGGACGTGGGCGGGCCCGGTTCCGATCACGTCGGTGTCGCGCACGCTGAACGACCTCGCGACAAGCGGGCTGTCGCCCGAGCTGCTGCGGCAGGCGGCACAGCAGGCCCTCCGACGCGGCCTGACCACACGGGGTGAGCTCGCTGACGTCGAGCACGCGCTCGCGCCCTTCGGAGGACTCGCCGCATGACGACGCGGACCTACGCCTCGCCGGCCGCGTTCAAGCAGGCCCTCGAGCAGCGGCTGCGGGCTACATCGGGCTCGGGGCCCGACCTGGCTCGAAGGCGCCAGCTTCTCGTCTTCGATCGATTCCTGGCCCGCATCGTTCACACGCTCGGCGACGCCGCGATGCTCAAGGGCGGCCTCGTGCTGGAGCTGCGGCTATCGAGGGCACGCACGACGAAGGACATCGACCTGCGCTTCATGGGGTCGACCGGGCGCGTGCTCGAACGGCTGCAAGAAGCCGCCCGCGTGGACCTCGGCGACTTCCTCATGTTCGAGGTCGGCCCCGACGACGACCATCCCGAGATCCAAAACGATGGCATGCAGTACGACGGCATGCGCTTTCGCGCCGAGTGCAAGCTAGCCGGCAAGCTCTACGGTCAGCGCTTCGGAGTGGACGTCGCCTTCGGCGATCCGATCTTCGGCGAGCCGGAGGTCGTCACCGCCGACAACGTGCTCGGGTTTGTTGGCATCGAGCCGCCCACGCTCCGGCTCTATCCGGTCGAAACGCACATCGCCGAAAAGCTGCACGCCTACACCATGCCGCGGCCACGGCCGAACTCGCGGGTGAAGGACCTTCCGGACCTCGCGCTGCTGGCAAGCATCGGCGCGCTCGAAGCGAGCCGGCTTGCCGAAGCTCTCGAGCAGACGTTCACGTTCCGCAAGACGCACGCGCTGCCGACTTCGCTGCCCGATCCGAATGCCGCGTGGGAGACGCCGTACGCGGCCATGGCCAAAGCGGACCAGCTCGCGTGGCCGACGCTCGCCGAGGTAACCGAGGCGGCCAAGGCGTTCCTCGATCCGATTCTCGCCGGCGAGCGAGACGCGCGATGGGAGCCGACGGCCTGGCGCTGGGTTCGATAGCCAGTCCGCACCGCCACATCCACGCACGCATCGTCGACGACGGGTCGAACGCTCGCCAAGACCTCGGCGAGGACGGCTGGCGCGTATGGCGCGCGTCGTACGAGAACGCGACGGGTCGGATGTCCGTGCGTGGCCCGGATGGAACGATCACGGAGCGAGAGACCGATGCGCGGGGACGACTTGCTTCCGTGGTGGAACGAAGCGCGGACGATGCGGTCACTGTTCGCCACGACTACGATTGGTCGGCCGACGACCGACGTCTTACGTACACCGTGAGTCCGGCGGCGACGGCGTCTGGCGAGTATCGACAGACCTCGTTCTTTTCGCCTCTCGGTGTCCCGACGCGCCTCGAAGATTCGACAGGCGAGGTCCTGAGTTGGATGACCGGCACGGGTGCTGAACGAGCGTTGACAGACGGCCTCGGGCATACTTGGCAGTACGCGTACGACGCCGCGCATCGGCTCACCTCGGTTACGCACCCCGACGGCTCGAGCGAGTCGCGCAGCTACTTCGTGGGTTCGGACGACGTGCGGTACGCCACCGATCGAACCGGCAACACGACGACCTTCGAGTACGATGCGTGGGGCAACGTTCGGAGAAGGCAAGGCACGGCCGTGGCTGTGACGCTGGGCGCGCGTCCGGACGCACGCCGTCGCCGGGACCGCGAGGTCCGCTACGTTTATGATACACTCGGTCTTCGCGAAGCCACGGCGCTCAATGATCCGGCGGATCCACTCGACGACGTTCGTCAGACCTTCGTTCGCGATTCGCTCGGTCGGACCGTCTCGGAGTCCGATGCACGGTTTGCCGATACGTTGAATCTCGAGCGCGACGCGATGGGTCGGCCCACGCGCATCAACTTCGGAAACGAAGCGTGGTCTCGCGACTACGACGCGTGGGGACGACTCATGCAGGCGACCGCGCGAGCCCGTCGCGGCGGCAGTACGAGCGGCAGCCGTCCCAGTCAGGGCGGCCAAAGCGGCCAGACGACGAACGTCGCCCGCTTCGAGTA
Organism: Deltaproteobacteria bacterium; assembly: GCA_016713425.1. Classification (GTDB taxonomy): domain Bacteria; phylum Myxococcota; class Kuafuiibacteriia; order Kuafuiibacteriales; family Kuafuiibacteriaceae; genus JADJPE01. The sequence continues at coordinate 3,231,586 of JADJPE010000005.1, forward strand.
CGCGGGCCTTGGGCAGCCGTCGACTGTACGCTTCGGAAACGGCGCGATCGAGATGCGGACCTTTGACGAAGAAGGACGACGACTCACCGGAACGTTGATGCCGTCGAGCGTTTCCGGGGCGCAGCCCATCTACCAGCATGCACTCTACTACGGGACCGACGGGCATCTTGTGCGCTTCGATCAGCACATCGCGGGTCGAACACCATTCTCGCAGCTCTTCACGTCCGACGCGCTCGGCCGGCTCGAGGGCGCAAGCGGCCACGTCACCGGTATGCCGGCGATGGTTTCGGGTGAGATTTCGTCAGAGACACTTCGGTCGTACCATTCCGACCCTCGTGCTCAGCCGGTACCTCTGCCGTCGGCAGGCAATGCAGGTGCAGGCTCGGGCTCGGGCTCGGGTTCGGGTTCGAACTCAGGTTCCAACTCAGGATCGGGCTCGGGTTCAAGCTTGGGTTCAGGCGGAGGTGCGCCGTCAACGTGGGTCCCGGAATCGTCGAGGTTCACCTACGACGCGGCGGACAATCTCCGGACGTTCGAGACACCGGACGGCGTGATGTCGCCCTCGATTGGGCTGGATAATCGCTACACTTCCTTTGGCTACGTTCAGTCAGACGACGTGGGCGGAGACGATCTCGCGAGCGATGCAGACGGGCGCCTCACGCATCTTGGCGTGAACACGTTTTCCTACGACGCCTTCGGAGACATGGTCGAGCGCACGGATGATCGCGACGGATCGTCGTGGCGCTTTCTATACGACGCCTTCGGTCAGCTCGCGGGCGGTGTTGATTCGAACGGGCATGTATTTGCGCTTCGGCGCGCGGACGGCTGGATCGTCGAGCATCGCGACCTTGGAACGGGTGTGTCGACGGTCTATGTCCCAGGCCCTGAGCCCAACACGGCGCCGCTTGCCGTCGCGAGCGGCAACGGTGGTCTCGTCTACAACCACGCGCCGTGGGGCGAACGCGTGATGTTGATGACCGACGATCGGGGGCGCATCGCCGCGTCCTACGCATGGTCCGCCTACGGCGAGCCATCCAGCACTTCATCTTCGTTCTCGTCCTCGATCTCGTCTTCGCCTTTCGAAAGTGGTGCCGACGCGCTTCTGTTGCTCGGAGGCCAGCCATACTTTGGAGACATCGGCCTTCACCGCTTTGGTCACCGGTGGTACTCTCCGGGCCTTGGCCGCTTTCTGTCGCAGGACCCGCTCGGCTTCGTCGATGGGGCGAATCGGTATCTCTACGCGGGCGGTCAGCCGATCGACTTCTATGACCCTCTCGGCCTCGAACGCCGACGCGCACAACGCGAACGCAGTCGAGCCTTCATGTGGGCGCTTCGCGGTGACCAAGGACTTCGCGACTGGGAGACGTCTCGCGCGTGGGGTCGCGAGCTCATGCAGCGACACGAAGGCGACGCCGCGTACTACCGTGTCCACGGCCACTACCGGGACTCCACCCGAAGGCTTCGATTCAGATCATGAATACGATGATCCTGTTGCCGTTCGCGATGGCCGCCGCGACCGCTGCGCCCCTTCAGTTCGTCGTTGGGCTCGGCCTCGCCGAGGCTACAAACCGAGGCACCGGCGTTGTGCTCGACTATGCGGGCGTCGAGAACGAAGTCGCCCGCGCCTATGCGGGACGGGGTTAATTTTGATCCCATCAAGGTGGACGGCGACAATATCGTGGACGGGATTCATCGCTACATTGCGTCGCAGATCGAAGGCGTTCCGTTGGACGTAGTTCAGTGGACCAAGGCACCGAGCGCCAAGCCGATTTCTTGGTCGGAGATGGTTGTTGATGCCGTCGACTATTGAGGTCAGTGATGTTGAAGATCGAGTGCCGAACCGGCGAGAGCGTGGAAGTTGCTGGAGAGAGCCTTGCTGGTGCCGATTTGCGGAACTTGAACCTCCACCGGGCTTTGCTGGAGGAGAGGGTGCTCGATGAGGCTTGCCTCGACGGTGCGGAATTGCGGAACGCAGAGTGCTCTAGAGCATCTTTTCGTGGCGCATCGCTTCGTGGCGCGAATCTGGTGATGATTGAACTGCGGGAAGCGGATCTATCCGGTGCCTGTATGGAGGGAGTTCTTGCGACTTTGGAGAGACGATGTTCTCGGGCATCCGCAGTTCGGGATGGGACCCCACGTCAACGCTGAAGTCGGTGGCATCGGCTTGCACCTTTTCTACTGAGAGATGAAGATGCGTGTATACCGGCGATATCGCTGCGACCATGGTCACGAGTGGACGGTAGCGGCTCGTGAAGGCGAGTCGGAATCCGCTCAGCACGTGCAGTGCCCCGAAGGTCACGAGGCGGTCACGTGTAATGAGGAATTGCCCGCGGACGAGGTACAAATTCTGTTCCGTCCGGCAGCGCGGATCGTGGATCGAGTGACCGAGAATGTCTGGCACTCAGGCCGCTACTTCGTTGTTCTGCTCGACCGGGCTGACCAAGAGCTGTGCGTGTCCAGCGAACATTACACGTGGGAGGAGGCGACGAAGCTGGCCCTACTGTTCAAGGGCAAGGACGAGAGTCGCGCACTGGACTGGTGGAGGCGGAAGGCGCCGTAGCGCACATTTGTGAACAGGAACTCGAGCTGAGAATGGGATCATGCTCGGTGCGTGGGCCGCTTTGCTGATCCGGATTTTTCGGAGCGAGGTTGAGCACGCTTCCCGCTAGGGTGAGACGCGTTCTCATCCCGTCGTGGTACTTTCGATACGACGCCTTCGGTCAGCTCGCGGGCGGTGTTGATTCGAACGGGTATGTGTTTGCGCTTCGGCGCGCGGACGGCTGGATCGTCGAGCATCGCGACCTTGGAACGGGTGTGTCGACGGTCTATGTCCCAGGCCCTGAGCCCAACACGGCGCCGCTTGCCGTCGCGAGCGGACGCGCGCAACGCGAACGCAGTCGAGCCTTCATGTGGGCGCTTCGCGGTGACCAAGGACTTCGCGACTGGGAGACATCTCGCGCGTGGGGTCGCGAGCTCATGGAGCGACACGAAGGCGACGCCGCGTACTACCGTGTCCACGGCCACTACCCGGGACTAGAACTGAGACTGGATCTGCCGGTCGAGCTGACGGACCGTCCACCCGCCGCGCAGGGCCTCGTCCTCGTAGGAGGCTCGCGCGTTCTCGTTCTTCACGGCAAGGAGGCGCACGTAGTGCGACCACCCCCGGAAGCCACACGACTCGCCGAACGACAGACCCGGCACCAACCCCGGAGGCCACGCGGCTCGCCGGTAGACGGGCCTGAGGTCACCTCCGAAGACACACCCCCAACACCGGGCTTCGAGATCAGAAGGGCGTCATCATCGTCAACCGATGTCTCACCCGTCTCCCGGTCGACCTCCTGAACCACGCGGCCCACGCCGAAACGTCGCAGCCAGACGTTGCGGACTCACCTCCCGGCCTCCGTACAGTTTGTCGGGTGCGTCACTCAACGCCTGGACAGCGCGATCGAAATACATGTCGCCGTTCGCTTCACGCGCTGACTCGATGAATGCCGCATCAACGCGGAACCACCCGCGAGGAAGGGTAGGGCATCCGGTTCGTGGAGTGTCCGGCACCCACCGGGCGAGAACGCCACTCGTCGGGACAAAGCGTCTTCGAGAAGATGCTTGGCTATCTTCCGTCCGAGCCGAGCGAGCTCAATGAAGCGTCGCTGACACCGATGGAGCGCTGGAGTACAGCCGAAAGAACTCAACGCCTCGCCTCGTTCCGAGCGCCATTGGACGTCCCGCGTGACCGTCGAGAATCAGGTGCACTCCGCAAAAGCCGCCGACTTCCCGGTCATACTCCTGGTCGGCGACGCGAATTATCCTGCCCTGACTGCGTGGGCTCGGCGCCCTCGGATCGTCAAGGTGACGGCGGTGAATCCGAGTGACGCGCGATCAAGCTTGCCGCGACCTCGACCCGATCTTGATTCGCACGGCGCATCGCCTCGGCTCTTTGCGTGGCCTCCTTGGTCCAGCGCGCAACCACTGCATCGATCGCACCAGCGCCCGTTCGGTCCGAGCCCTCGGAGTCAGCGAGCGAAGCCGGGTTCGCAAGACACTCGAGAAGCAGCCGGAGATTGAAGAGGTCGCCGTAGTTGCGACGCAGAAAGCCTTCAAAGTCAGTGCCCACTGAGATCCGTGCCAGGTAGTCCTGAAGTTGAACAAGGCTCGAAGCGAGCTCGTCAGGTACCGGCCGACCGCGCAGGTGCACGCGTCTCGCACGATCGGCTACGCCCTCGAACTCATCTTGCGGGGACAACACGTCTTCGCACCAGCGCGCTCCACCCAAGGTCTGCGAAGCCGGAGGGGTCCGATAAGTCTGAAAAGCCTGAAAAGTCTGAGAAGTCCGAGACGTCGTGTCTTGGCGTCGTGGCCTCAGTGCCTCACTCGCAAGGCCAAGGCTGGCGCCAAGGGTACCGAAGACCCCGCCCCCGACGCCGAGCCGCCATGCTTCGACGAGGAGCGAGCGAGGGACCCTCGCCGCTTGCGGTCGATCGGGTGCGTATCCGAGCGAACGTAGAAGGCTGGGCCAGAGAGCTTCCTCTTCCAAGAGTGATCGAGCGCGGCGCTCGATCCGATCGGACATTCTGGGCGGGTAAGGTCGGATCCACCCAAGGGTCTCGTGTGCTTCATCGGCTGTTTCACAGGCGTAGGCAAGACCAAGCGCTGTCCCGAGCTGAGTCCCGAGGATGCCAAGGGCATCCGCAAGACCACAACGCCCCATATATTCGCCGCTACACAGGGCGTCGTTCAACCGCTCGACCTCCCTTTGAGCATGGAGAAGCGCAGGCGACCTTGCGCCTTCAGGCATCGCGAACATCCTCGATGCCGTGTTGTAGATGCGCTGCGGGAGCGCCCGCGAAACGTCTCCCAGAGGCCGGAAGGCGTAGCTGAATTCGCGCATGGCGGCGGTCGCGCCACGCGCCATCGCTGGAGCCCGAAGCGCAAGCGTGTATGGGCTGCCCGCCGTCGCCGTGAACTCCTCCCGCTCCCGATCGTCGGTCTCGACGAAGTACCGGCCCGCGCATCGTTCATGCAACCTCCGCGCACAAAACTTGGGGCCCGAGTATCTCAATCTCGGGGGTCGAGGTCCGACATTCGCGCTACGCATCACTCCTGCTTCCCTCTTGGCCCCTAGAGGCAGAATACGGCTCTCTGTCATCGCCGCGTTAGAGCGGCGGCGGAAACCTCGAGCAGGGACTGCGCGTACACCGACCGCGCTTTCTGCATCGCCTCGAGCCATGCGGTCCAACTGCCCATCGCTCGGCCAAGCGACTGGCCCGAGAGTTCGAGCGCTGCCGCTGGGTCGGCAAGTGAGGCGGGATCACACAAGCCATCCAGCACGATCCTCAGATTGTAGAAGTCACCGTAAAAGCACTCCAGGAAGCGATCAAAGTCTGGACCGGCTGCAATGTCTCCGAGAAGCCTCTCGAACTCTGATAGGCGAGGCGCGAAGGCTTCGAAACGCTCATAGGCAGCTTGTCGCTTTCGGACGCCTGCGATTAGGTGACCCAAGCACTCGAATTCCTGACGCGACGTGGGCGAACAATACTCGATCCCCAAAGACGAGACGACACGCGGCGCGCCCTCCCATCGAAGCGTCTGGAGGACGCGACCGAGAACACCGACGGGTTGGGGTGGCATCAGCGCTGCTGCTTCCTTCCTCTGTTCGGTTGTCCGGATCTCGGGCGCACGAGCATCGACACGCGGCCGCCTCGGTCTGGTCACGGTATAGCTCTCGAAAGGCCCGGCCAAGCGCTCGGACCATGGCTTGTCGAGGCGATGCGCTGCCGTTTCGAGACGGGTCACGACGTCCACATCCAAGCGAACCCTGCGCAGCGCGTCATGAGCCTCGGGGGCTCCGGCGCTCGCGTAGGCTATGCCGAGCGCCGTCGCCGTGGGCCCGGCGATCGCAAGGAGCGCACGCTCGATCCCATCCAGCCCCTCAAGCTTGCCGCGTAGAACGCCGTCTTGTACCCCTTCGAGCTCCGAACACGCATAGCGGAGCGCAGCCTCTCGAGCATGCTCGGGCGTACCGAACGCCAGGCACGCCCGGTCGAAGATCCACTGAGCCAACCAACGGAACTCGGGGTTCGCCGGCTTGATGGCGTCGCCGACACGTCGAAGGATCGCCCGCGCCCCGCCTGCCATCGCATCTGCGCGAACATGTAGCTTGTCGCAGCGGTCGGCGGTGGCCCGGAACTCGGATTTCTCGCGCTCGTCTGGCCGCGCGTCTGCTAGACCGGCGCATCGTTCGCGTAGCTGCAGCGCCTGAAACTCGGGCGCGCGCCGACGAGAGAGGGGCCAGAAGACGCTCGACGAGCGCTTCGCGAGTCGACTTTCCATTGGGCTCATGCATCGGGCCCACGCCTTTTCCGAGTGACCGGAAACGCCGAGCAATGCGGTACACGTTATCGAACCTTCCGACCGCATGTTGCGGACTCGCGAAGACACGTCCGCAAGTTGACCGACCTCGACCCCCTTGCGCAGAGCCAACGTCCTACCGCGGCGTGGAGGCCCAATCCCGCGGAACCGTTCGGCGCGACGGTACGACGGAAGATGCGCAGGCCGTTGGTCAGCCCAACGTGGCGTTCAGCGCGAGGAGCCTCGACGCGAACAGCCTCGACGCGAACAGCCTCGACGCGAACAGCCTCGACGCGAACAGCCTCGACGCGAACAGCGGCCCCGCGCCTTCGTCCTCGTGCTTGAAATAGATGAAGACCTCGCGGCACGATTGCGCCCGCACGTCTTTCAACCAACCCAACAAATCGTCGTCCGAGAACCAGGACTCATGACGAAACTCGAAGGCCAACCTAAGCTCAGCCGGAACGAGCCCAAGAAACGACTTGAGTCGCTCGAGTAAGTCCTCGGGCACACTTTGACACCAGTGCTCGAGCACCTCTCGCTTCGGCACCCTTCTTTCTCGCAGACACCCGCAAAGGCCGCGGGGAAGAAGGCCAAGACGGCGTTCGTGAGTGTCCGGGCGACCGCCGGATTCTTCCTCGAGGCGGGACAAGATTCATCCCCTGAGCCTGGCGGCCCGGGAGTTCGCGACGCTCAGTCAGAGTGGAAGATTGCGGGGCAGGAGGTCGATGACGTCCTTCTCGATGACGCCTCGCGCGAGAATGGGCATGACGGTGGCGAGATACTCGACGGGGTCGATGCCGCAGAGCGCGCACGAGCCCAAGAGCGAGAAGATGATGGCGGCGCTCTGAGCGCCGCGCTCTGATCCGGCGAAGAGGAAGTTTTTCCGCGTCAGCGCGGCGCGCACGTGCAGACGCTCAACAACGCCGTTATCGATGGGGACGCGGCCATCCGTGAGGAACTGACTCAGCGGCACTTGCTGGTTCGAGAAATAGTTGAGCGCTCGACCGAAGCGCAGTGAAGGAGGCTCGTCGTCTTTGAGGGACTCGACCCACTCGAGAAGCTTGTTGAAGATCGGCGCGCTGCGTTCACGCCGAAGTCGAAGGCGTTCTCTCGGCTCGAGGTCTCTCGCTTCCTTCTCGATGCCGTACAGCGCCTGGTAGGCATCGATCGCGATCGCGGCGCGTGCCTCTCCGCCGTCGAGGGCCTTCACGAAGTAGCGACGCGCGTGCATGTTGCACCCGCACTCGATGATGTCTTCGCGCGCGAACGCCTGATCGAAGACAGTTGCGGCATCGGCGACCGTGTAGCCGGAGCGCAAGCGTAGGAAGTCGGCGGGTCCGATGGTATGCCCGTCCGCGAATGTCGCGTGCCCGGAGGGCGCGAACAGATAGAGCGCAACGTCCTGGTCACCGACGAAGCCCCACAGCGCGCCCAGCTTCTTGTGACGCTTCGCATCCTTGCCCTCGCCACTGAAGAACGCGAGGGACGTGCCGTCGAGATGCAGGACATTCGCTTTGAGTGCCGCGATCTGGGCTGCGCGCCAGAGCGGCTGCAGGAGCTCGGCGCCGTACGCAACCTGGTCCGCCAGCGTCGAGACCGAGAGGTCGACACTCATCCGTCGATATCGTTCCCGCTGCCGGTGGGAGAGGAGGCCGTCGCGGTACTTGTCGACGAGCAGTTGAGCGACGAGACGGGGTCCGTACTGGCCCCCTGGACGACGCGATCACCGACCGGCGCGCGGCTGAAGTTCGGCGCGTCGCAGGCGTCACAGGCGAGCTTCTCCCGGAGGTCCCGGCGCACGATCACACGCGCGGGCACGAGCTCGAGGACCTCGCTCACGTCGTGGCCTGCACATCGCCGCTCGAGCCCGCACTTCGGACATGGCCGTTCAGCGTCAGGCACTGAGATGGGGTTGTCTTCGCGCGGTAGGTTCGGAGGAAATGGCGTCCGGCGAGGCCGTGCCGGTGGCGGCTGCGTCTGCTCGGTCGCCCGCCGATTGCGCTCGTTCTCGACCATCTTGCCGAGCTGTCCCGCCGCCGTCTCGCCTGCCGTCGTATCCTCTGCCTCGGACTCGCCCTCCGCGTTGGCCGGCGTCTCGGAGAGGGCGTTGCTGGATACGGTCTCGAGCAGAAGCTTCAGCTGGTTGGGGGAGACCTTCTCCGTCGTCTTGAACGCTCGGAGCTTCTTCGCGAGCGCAAGCTCCAGAGCTTCGTTCCGCGCCACGAGCTGGGCGAACAAATCGACCACATCCTCCTTCGCACCGGAGTCGAGAAGCGAACGGAGGAGCTCGAGAACTGTGGGTTCAGAGGCTGGCGAGACGACGGAAGGGATAAAGAACTTGGATCACATTAGACCGACATGCGCAACGCAGATTGCGATAATTCTGCATCGTGTCGACGGTGCTGAGAAGGCTCCCACCGCGGCGACTGTCGACCTCGATCCCACCCGATGCCTTCGAGGAGAAGGACGAGTTCGTGGATGTCCAGCTCGACACACGCCGCGTCCGTAGCCTCCGGGAGCGCGAACGTGCCTCGCTCGAGCCGCTTCGCAACGATCGTGTAGCCTCCTCGCGTCCAAACGATCATCTTGGCCATCGTCCGTCTTCGGTTGAAGAAGATGAAGATGTGTCCGCTCAGCGGGTCCTTCCGAAGCACCGCTCGCACCTCATTGCTCAGTCCATCGAAGGACTTGCCCATGTTGACCGGCGACCGGCCCATGTAGATCTTCGTCGACCGAGGTACCAACAACATCTTTAGCGGTCCTCGATGTCGCGCGTGAGCGCCGCGATCCAACCTGGCGACACGGCGCGCGGAACCTCGATGACCACGCCGCCGACCGACCGGACCACGATGACGGGCGCGCCGAGTTCCACTGGGTCGAGGCCCCGAGCATCCTCGCATCGGATGCGAACCGGAACCAGGCCGACATCATCCGGGACCGCTGTCCGGCCTGACGGTCCGAGCCGTTGTCGCCACCAGTAGATCCGCTGCGCACTCACACCTTGCGACCGCGCGAATGCGACCACCGACTGGCCACTTCGTTCGAGCGCCACCAGCATCGAGCGTGCTTCTGCTTCCGACCAACGGCCATGAGCAGCTGTCCCCGTCGTCTTCTGATTCTTCGAAGTCATGGACCGGAATCATCGTCCGTCTCCCGATCGGCGGTCCCGACCTTTCTCGGCGCCTGACCGGACGCTCACTGGCGTTCCACGAGATCGGGGCGATCGTCATGACTCGCCTCGAATAGGAATCGGTCCAGTCCACGTGCGCCTTGTCGAAAGGCGATAGCTCGAAGGAGCGGTGCTGGTGGTAGCGGTCGCTCTCTTTGTTCAAAGAGGAACACGTGATACTGCGAACGCAAGCTTGGATGGACTCATGACGAAGTCGAAGTCGAAGTTGGAGTTGAAGACGAAGTTGAAGTTGAAGTCGAAGTTGAAGTCGAAGTTGAAGTCGAAGTTGGAGTTGAAGACGAGTGTCGATCGCGACGACTTCGAGTCACTGTGCGAGCGCTATCCGGCGTTGTGGAAAGAAACGAGCGACGAGCTCCTCGCCGTCCTGTCGAAGCAGAGTGCGGAGGCTGTGGCGGAGCACATGCAGCGAATTCGGACAGACACCGCGGTGTGGACGAATCGTCTCCGGAGAAGCTCGAACAACCCGAGGACTCGCGAAGCAGCCGCACCGCATCTCCTCAAGGAGCGACTGACCTTTCTCGCGCTCGAGAGGTACTACTGCGCGGTGGCGGCACGTCAAGCGACCGGAAAGGTCCGCTTCGGGTTGCTGAACGGCCTCATCGCTCAGAGGCTCCTATTCAAGCGCGGCTTCGAACGAAAGCCCGTCTCGCTTCGATGGTTCCGGTTCTGGTGGCCACTCCTCCCGCAGCGAAGAATCCTGATGCCGCTCGTTCAGCCGCGCGGCATCTACTGTTTCTACTCGCGAGAGCTTGTGCATGGGCTCGCCGGGCTCATCCGGTCGCGCTCTTGCCTTGAGATCGCAGCAGGTGATGGTACGCTCTCTCGCTTTCTCTCGCAAGTGGGGTGCAACGTTAGAGCGACAGACGACCATAGTTGGGAGCGTCATATTCGCTATCCGGAGGACGTCGAGCGGATCGATGCTCGTACCGCTCTGGCGCAATTCAACCCGGCGGTTGTGATCTGCTCTTGGCCGCCTCCCGGAAACAACTTCGAATGCCACGTATTCCTCACGAACAGTGTCGAGACGTATGTGGTCATCGGAAGCCGGTACCGGTTCGCCAGCGGTGATTGGAAGGCCTACGAGGCTCAAGAGGGCTTCACCCTCGCCTTCGATGAAGAACTCGCTCGGGGCGTGCTTCCGCCGGAGCTCGATAGTGCAGTGCTCGTCTTCCATCGCAAGTAACTGCAAGGGTGTCTCTGGTTCCGACGATGCGGGTTCCGAACGCTGCAGCCGTCGCTGCCGCTTTCATGCTGACATCTGCGATGGCCGCTCGAAGCCAATCGGCTTGCCTCTCGGAGGATTCAGGATAGCGGCAGATGCTGCCGTCGAGCGTAGCGTTTTTGGCGGACAACAGAATGGAAGGCGTCCGCAGATAAGCGGACTTCGAGATCAGCGGCATCGAATGGGCGGAACGCTCGATCCTCGATCCGCTGCCACCCAACCGTCGCCACAGAGGCGATCATTCTGCCTGTCTGACCGGACGACGCATTCAATCGCGAGATTCGAGGCAAGGCGCGACGCAGGCATCTAGGCCGTGCCTGCCCATATCCACGACGGCATCACGGTGGCCCTGGTTGGCTCCTCCGGGGCTGGCAAGTCGACTTTCATCAACGCTCTAATCGGCTAGCCCCCCTTGAAGACCAGAAGCGGCCGAAGTCGTCGGACTATTCGTGTCAGCTCTCTTTGGGCCCTCATCACTTTCCCGATGTCCTTGTAAGCGGAAGGCGCCTCGTCTCTGAGGCGCGAAGCCAGGCGTTGGTCGAACCAGATGCCAGTCATCTCGCCCCTGAGTGTGTCCACAGAAATTCGGTGTTGGGCCGCAGATCGGCTCATAGAGCGGCCTGCGCCGTGAGAACAGGAATTCAGTGCCGCGCGACATCCTCGACCGCGGACGTGAAAACTCTCGGTTCCCATTGACCCGGGAATGAGGCCCGCCTCTCCATCATGCGCTGAGATCGCCCCTTTTCGATGAACCCAGAGTTTCTCGTCCGCGATCTGCTCATGGCGAACGTGATTGTGGTGGCAGGACACGAAACTCGCATCGTCCGCCTCCAGGCCCAGCTCCGCCAAGACTTCACCCGCAGCCACAACAATCCGCCGCCGATTCTCGGCCGCGTAATCCAGCGCCCAGCTCAAGTCGGACAGATAATTCCTACCCGCCTCCGTTTCCGCGTCCAAACCAAGCAACCCCCCTCTTCGCCGCTCAGCCGCCTTCAGGTGGTGATCACGGATAGCCTGACCCATTCCGCGAGAACCGCTGTGCACCATCAGCCAGAGCCCATCCTCCTCATCCGCCTGAACCTCTAGGAAATGATTGCCTCGCCCGAGCGTCCCCAGTTGCTCCCGAGCGGTGCGAGCCCGCTTTCGTTCGAGAGCCGGGTCGCTCAATGCTCGACATTCCAACTCCTCGGGAAGATCAACTCTCGACAGATGCTGAACTATTGGTACCGCGTTGTGCAAAGCTCGTAGAGTTTTCGGTCCCGCATCTGCGTCCCGGAAAACCTGCGCCGACCCCGAAAGGCCGACGGCCGCCATTCCGCAGCCAATATCACCTCCGACCGCAGCCGGATAAATGGTCCGCGAGGTCGCAATTGCGGTCCCGATGCACACGTCGTTGGCGAGATGCACATCAGGCATCGCCGCCACGTGAACCACATCCTCGGCCCGAGACAACCTCTCGAGAGCCGTCGCCACGTTGGGCTCTAGTCCCCTGGATCAGTGAAGTCGATCAAAAGTCCTCACGTAATCACTCCGCTTTGTGGGCCTCCAAGGTGCGGGTCGCGAAGCGCGCGATCGACGCGAGGACATGGTCTGCGGTCTTGGTCCAGCGGAAGGGCTTCGGATCTTCGTTGTGGGCCTGAAGGTACTCGAGGATCGCGCTTCGAAGCTGTATTACGCTGGCGTGCGAGCCACGTCGGAGGGCTTCCTCCGTAAGCAGTCCGAAGAAGCGCTCGACCAGATTGAGCCACGACGCGTGCGTCGGAGTGAAGTGCAGGTGGAATCGGGAGTGCTTGAGGAGCCATCGGTGGACCGCAGGCGTCTTGTGCGTCGAGAGGTTGTCGAGCACGAGGTGAATATCGAGTCCTGGCTCAACCGCAGCATCGACTTCGGCCAGGAAGGCGATGAACTCACGCGCCCGGTGACGCGCTCGGAGCCTCCCGATCACCCCGCCAGTCGCGACGTTCAGGGCCGCGAAGAGGCTGAGCGTCCCGTGGCGCATGTACGTACTGGTCTGCTTCTCTGGCTGCCCGAGATCCATCGGCAGGACTGGCTGCGCTCTTTCGAGGGCCTGGATCTGGGACTTCTCGTCGATGCAAACGACGACAGCGTTCTCAGGCGGGCTCATGTAGAGGCCGACGATGTCGCGCACCTTCTCGACGAGTAAGGGATCGTTGGAGAGATGAAAGTTCGTCTCTACGCGGTGCGGCTTGAGCCCGAAAGCCCGCCACACCCGGCTGATCGTCGAATGGCTCAGTCCAACGTGCTTGGCCATCTTCCGCGTGCTCCAGTGAGTTCTCCCCTTGGGCGTCGTCTCTAGCGTCTTCACGACGACTTCCTCGATCTGGTCGTCGCTGATCTTGCGAGGCGCGCCGGGGCGTGGTCTCTCGAAGAGACCGTCGAGGCGCTTCTCGATGAAGCGTCTACGCCATTTTCCCACCGTTGCGTTCCCGGTGTGGAGCGCCTTCGCGACATCCGTGTTGCTCAGGCCATCCGCGCACTTGAGTACGATGCTTGCCCGCAGCGCGAGGTCGCGGTTCGTGCGAGCCCGTCGTGTGTAGCGGCGCAGCGCCACACGCTCTACTTCGGTCAGGGTGAGCTGGGCTTTCGGCCGTCCAGTCCTTGCCATCTCCAGGTTAGATCACAACACCCGAATTTTTGGTAGCCTGTTCAGATACACGGGACTAGCTTCTCGTGGCTCCATACGTGAAGGTTCGTGGACTTCCTCAAACCCATGGCTCCACCTCCTCGATCGGTGGTGCCAACTCGAAAACCAACTCGGGTGCACGCTTCCTGTTTACCGTCTCCGCCACCGCAGTCCGCAGGCGGCCCATATCTTCCACAAGAGCCTCCAGAATGGCCTGCCTTGATTCACGGGCTGTTCCCGGCTGCACCAGCACCAACAAGCGCGAAGCGCTTGGATAGGGCTCCACGGCGAAGACCACAAGGTCCAGGACAATGGAGTTGGGGCTCTGAGCCAAAGCGAACGAAAGCGCCCGTTCGGCTTGAGCACATAATTGGTGGACCTTTCGGTCCTCGTGGCCACGTTGGCCCGATTCGCCCAGCGCACTGGGCTGCGAAGACTTTCGCCTTCGCGAGTTTCTGCGTGATGTCATCACAAGCTCCCGCGAGCCCACGATGTGGGCGCGCAAATCCAAACTGAAAGGACGCGGGGAGCCTTACCTGGTTGCTTAGCTCCGGAGGTTCCCGACGCCCGCCGCGGGGCTATGTGTGATGACAGACATGACGGGGCTCCTCTAGGGGGGAGGACGGTACAGTATTCTGGCCCACGATGCCACCGAAATCTCCAGCTCCCCTCCTCACCGCCTACGAGCTACCTCAAAACGAGGACGTGATTGGCGCGGCTCACCCGCGGCACACCACGAAGAACTCGTAGCCGTAGTCGTCCGAGTGGCGTCGATGCATCTCGGGCTCTCGAGAGATCTCGTCGAGCGCGGCCAACGCCTCGGCATCGCCCGCGTACTTGCCGCGCAGCGCCTCGATGCGTCGCTGCATGGGCATGTAGAAGTCGTCCCACCAGTCTTCGTTCGGCAGCGTGAAATGATCCACGAGGGAGAAGTCGCTTGCCTCGATCTTGGCCAGGACGTCTTGCGCCGAGCCCATGCCCGCGTAGTCCTCGAAGGCCGCTTTCACCTCCCCGGGAGGGTCTTCCTTGCGCCAGACCGCCTCGGTGAAGGCGAAGAAGCCACCGGGCTTGAGGATCGGATGGTAGAGGCGCAGGGCCTCCTCGATTCCGATGAAATAAAGGGCTCCCTCGGACCAGATGAGATCGAAGCTTTCGGGCTCGTGTTCGGGCTTGCCGATGTCGGCGACCAGGGGATGGATCCGCTCCCCGAGACCCCGCGCTGCGACCTCGGCCCGGAGCCGCTCGATGTTGGGCGCGTGGTTGTCGATGGCGATGATGGTGCCCGTCGTGAGCTCGGCCAGGTGAAACGTCTGCGCCCCCGCGCCACTGCCAAGGTCCAGGACCGCTGGCGAGGCTGGCAGACTGCCGCAGAGGTCCAGGGCCCGCTTGGCGCTCGAGCGGCTGCCCGGTCCTTGCCGGGGTAGGGGCTCGAAGACCTCGCAGAAAATCTTCTCCATGCGCTCTTTCGGTTCAGCCATCGCGGGTCTTCTTCTTTCGTTTCGAGTCTGACGACGCATTGTGAGCCGAAGCGTGCTCGCCGATTCCTTGTCTGTCGAGGCCAGCATGCCAATCTCGAATGGCCGCTGCGATCTCATCCGGAGCGGCTTCCTGGATGTAGTGTCCGGCGCCGTCGAGGACCACGGTTCGATGATTCGAGAACGTCGCCTCGAAGCGGGCTCTTTCCTTGTCGCGAAACGCGATATCTCGATCCCCCCAGATGATGAGCGCCGGTTTCGACTTGAGCTTCTCGAGCCCAACCTCCACCTCGCTAAGAAACGCGCTGCTCCGACGGATCTCACGCGGAAAGATCCGCGTTGGCAGACGTGAGTCCTTGGTGAGAAACGGGCCTCTGTAGGCCTTCATCACCTCTCGAGGCAGTCTCTTGCGCTTGACGTTTGTCGGGATCATCAGGTTGACGAAGGCGTTGAAGTGCCGGATGAAGAAGCCGCCGACGGGACCGCCCATCATGGCCGAGAAACGTTCGAAGTGCTTGTCGCCGTTGATGGGCCACGCCCAGGTATTGCCGATCACGAGCCCACCAACCTGGTCTGCCCGCTTCGCAGCGACCCACAACCCGATCGGGCCGCCCCAGTCCTGAACCATGATGGTGAAGTCCGTCAAACCCAAGGCGGCCACGAATCCATCGAGAACCCGCGCATGGCTTGCCGGCAGGAAGTCGTAGTCTTCGGCAGCACGGGAGAGGCCGAAGCCAGGGTGATCGACCGCGATGCAACGGAACTGAGGCTTCAGTTGGCGCACGATATCCCGGTAGAGGAAGGACCAGGTCGGGTTGCCATGGACGAACAGGATCGTCGGTCCCGCGCCCTCGTCGATGTAGTGAATCGAGTGACCGTCGAGATCGATGAACCTGCTTTCGAAGGGATAGAGAGACCGCGGGACCCAGCTGGGAGCCCCTCGCTCCGTGGCCGAATTCTTCGCGACAGACGTTCGTGATCGAAGTGAATTCTTCATCGTCTTCTCGCTCTCAGACTGTCGGGCCCGGGCCCTCTGAGAAGAGGTATCGTCCTACTCCCGCGGCTACTCCTCCACGCGGACCAGTTCGCTGTCAAACAGAGATCCACGCCCAGTAAACGTCAGCGGGGCGGTGAAGCTCACAGCCCACCTCGCCGCCAAGGCCGGCTTCATCATCCATCATCCATCATCCACCATCCACCATCCACCATCCATCAGCAACGGAGACGCCCTGCTCGGGAACCTGCGTGCCGCCGAGCCTATCGACCGGATGACCGCTTGTCATTCGGCGTCGGACCGCGCGCTAATCCCCGCTCGTGAAGACAACGAAAGGCGCACGACCCGACAACGAATCAGCGTACATCCCTGGAGATCGCTACCACCAAGACGTGCGCCGGGCGTACGAGGGTGAGCTCGGCTGGGCCGCCAACAAGAAGGCGCGGCACATGGCGAAGGTGGTCTACGAGGCACCCCACGAAAACGTCGCCGAGTCGGGGATCAAGCGCGGCAGCGGTCGAGACTTCGCCACCTGGGTCCTCTCGGAAGAAGCTGGAACGAAGGAAGGCATCTTCAGCACCAAGCTCGAGCTGGTCATCGACGCGACGCTCGAGCCCAGCGCCTGCATCGGGCTCCACCGGCACCTCGAGACCGAAGAGATCTACTATATCCTCGAGGGCAGCCTGACGATGACCACGGTGGCGCCTGAGGGCGACGAACACACCGAGACCCTCGAAGCGGGCGACGCACACTGCGTGAAGCTCGGACAGGGACACTACGGACGCGCGGGGCCCGAGGGTTGCCGCTTCGTCGCGGTTGCCGTCCGAAAGTGATCGCATTGGGCACCGGGTGGATCTCGTGCCGCTCAAGCAGTTCATCGATAGCCGTTCATGCGCGGCCGCCGTTCTGAAGGCACCGGCCGCCGCGCCTCAAGCATGGTTCACCGGCGATGAACGATCGAACCTTCGCCATTCTTCGCCCGACGACGGGATCCATCGATCGACCCCCGTGTACGGTGGCCCCGCGAGAAAGGGTCCAAGACAAGTTGCCTCAGCTTCGTGGTAGCCGCCCCCGTCCCCACGGAGCGCCCAGAACGAAGCCGCGCCCTCGACAAGCGGCAAAATATCCAGCCGCGAGAGGCGCGAAGGCGATGTCGTCGGGGTCTACATCGGTTCGAAACCTCGGGGAGGCGGGCTCCTCGTCAAATTCCCTCGAAGTCCAACCACGAGCGTCCCGAGCAACCGTGGCGACTGAGGCGTGTCTCGGTGACGCGCGAAACGTCCCCTGCAAGGATAAACCAACAAATCGGTCAGCGTCGCCGTCCGATGCATGCGCGGAGACAGTGCGGCCACCGCGCCCAAACGGCGCTGGCTCGCTTCGCGCCATCACCCAATCGACGAATCGAGGATCGAAGGCCGAAACAGTCTCACCGCTCGGCAACCCGATCTGAATGGGTTCGACAACGGCCGCGCGGCCCTCCACGCAGGTGAGTTCTTGGAGCGCATCGAGCGAGCGCGCAAATGCTTCTAGGCTCATATTCAGGGCCCGAAGTGTGGCAAACGGAGGCCTGACGCGCACGACCCCATGCGCTGAGAAGCCCGATATATTAGTGCCGGCGGTCCGCATCGCACGCCTCCGTTCTCTTCGACCCGCATTGCCTGGTCGCACTGATTCGCCTATCGGCTTGGAATGACTACGCGGCCTTCGGCCATGGCGCGTTGGCGTGGATTCACTCTGGCGGATGCCGGCTCGGGCCGGGTCTGCTAGGCTGCGTTCGTGAGTGCGAAGCTCGGACCCCGCGGGCGCGGTCCCCGGCCTCCGGCCCGCGCGCGGGGGAATATCGAGAGCGCCCAGGTGGGCTGCGTCTCCTGGCTCAATCGGTGGCTTCGCGGGGAGGCCGCGCGGCTGACCGAGCTCACGCCGCTTTTCGCGACGGCGACCGCCGACTCCAGCTATCGCCAGCTCAAGGTGAGCGCCGTCGATCTGTTGAGCTCGGTGCAGAAGCACCGGGCCGACTCGGTGGCTGATGTCTTCGCCGCGCTCCGTCCCGAGCTCGAACGCCGGGCACGGACCGATCTCGAAGGCGAGGCGGCGGCGCGGGAGCTCGCGGGTTTGGCGCTCGGTCGCATCGAGGTCGACGTCTCGATCCCGGTCCCCGCGGCGCTCTTCGAGGCCGCGGCCGTGGTTCAGCGCCGTGAGCTGCGGGCCGCGATCGGAGACTCGGATCACGCGCCCGCTGCTCCGGCGGCGCCGCGGCGCGACGCATCGCTCCTCGCGCTGCGAGCCGAGCGGGCTCGAGCGCTGGACGGGCTCCGGCACGGACCCCTCGAACAGAAGCAGTGGGCCGCCTTCCTGGGGCGGCTCGGATCGAATGCGCTCAGCGAGGCCGAGAGCTTGGCGCTCGACCGCGTCCGGGCTGCGGGTACCCATCACGCGCTCACCGAGCAGATGTTCGAGCTCTCGGGGCTCTTGGAACGCATGCCGGATGGCCGAGCCTGGATCGGCCGAGTCTCCGCGGGGCTGGAACTCGCGATGAAGGCGCGCGCCGGGGAGACGCTCAGCGGGGTGGAGCGCGCGGCTCTGGCGATCGTGGAGGCCGAAACGACGGAGCCGACCACCCGCTTTGTGCCACCGCGCAGCACGAAGGAGGGCGACATCGAGTCGCTTCTCCACCGGTGGTTCGCGAACCACCTGCCGCTCATGGCGACCTCGCTGCTCCTCCACCACCCGATGATCTTGCGGGGCGCGCAGTTCGGGGCGCTCGACGCCCAGATCCAGCAGATCGCGAGCGAGCAGGGCCCCTTCCTCGCCGACTGCAACGTCCTCTCGGTCATGCATCAGACCGGCGGTGTTCCGGGCTGGCTCGAGCTTCTGCGTCAACACCTCGGGCTCGACAAGACGCGGTATCTCGGCGTTGCGGTCCCGTACAGCAGCTCCCCGATCGCGATCGAGCGTCTGAACCTCGACGGCTTCGAGACGGTGCTCGATCACGATCCGCGCCCGCCCGAGGTCGCGATGTTGGAGGACAAGCTCGGGGCCGGATCGGAGCAGGGCTTCGACGAGCTCAAGGAGGCTGCCCTGGTGCGCGCGCTCGCGCGCATGCTCGAGATGCGGGCCGAGAACGGAAAGCCGATCCTCGTCATCGACGACGGGGGTTACGTGGGAAAGACCATCCGCAAACACTTCCCCGAGTCGGAGTCTGCGTTCAAGATCGTCGAGTGGACCATGCGCGGCGTGCGCCAGTACGAGCAGATCGAGGATCCGCGCTTCGCCTACGTGAGCGCGGCCGAGGCGCGCCCCAAGGTCGAGATCGAGCCGGCCTTCATCGCAGACGCTTGCGTGCCCGCGTCTCTGGCGGCGATGCGCGAACGGCTCGGCGATCTCGAAGGGCGCCGCAACTCGGTGATCGGGGCGGGGAACATCGGTCTGGCCTGCGCCCGAGCCGCCGCCGAGCTCGGCGCGAAGGTGGGTGTGCACGACACGGACGTGGATAAAGCGCGAGCGGCGACCGAGGGCGGCGGTCTCGCGCTCTTCGAGACCCTCGACGCGGCGATCGCGGCGCCCGAGGCGCTGCTCGCGGGAACGGGCGCCAACAGCTTGCCGCCGGAGGTCTTCAGAAAGCTTCCTGCAGGCGCTGTCGTGGCGAGCTTGAGCTCCACCGACATCGAGACCCGCTCTTCGCGGACTCACGAGAACGGCAGCTGGGGGACCGACCTCGCGCGCTGGTCGATCACGGTCTCGCTCGATGGTCGGGGCGCGGTCGAGACACCCACGCCGAGCCACCCGATCAATCGCGCGGGGGCCCAGGCCTTGGCGGAGGGACTGCGGGCGGTGGCGGAGACACACGGCGCCTCGTTCGCCGTGGACGAGCGGACCATCCTGAACGGCGGCTATCCGATCAACCTCATTCGGCGGCTGCGCTTGATGGCGCCCGCGCGCGAGGAGCTCATCTTCTTGAACGTCACCGAGGCCGTGGCTCAGATCCACGGGATCGAGGATCACGAGAAGCACTTGGTGGAGCCCTGGCGTGAAGAGCGCGTGCTCGACTTGTTTGCGGCGCATCATCCCGCCGACTTCGCGCGCGCCCGCGGGCTGGGAAGCTGAATGGATGCCTGGCGTCGGCTCGCCGCCGAGGGGCGGATCGGTCCGCGCCTATCGGCCGATGAGCGACGGACTGATGGCCATCAGAACGCCTTTCCGAAGAGCATGAGCGTGATCCGAACGCTGTTCCCCATCGCGATGGCTGCGAGTTCCGCGTTGACCCATCCGGATGCGCGTCTACGGCATTCGCCGGCGAATGTGCCGATATGCAGCCCCCGCTGATTGGGTCGTTCCGCTCGTACCCCCGTGCGGAGATGTCCTCGCGAAGTCTTGTCGGGCGAGGGATCTGTAAACTTCTCGCGACTCCAGATGGCGCCGCGGTCTTCAGACTTCGGCTGCTTCGGCCTCGCCTTCGACGCGGTTCCGACCGTTCTCCTTGGCTCGGTACAAGGCGGCATCCGCCGCCTTGATCATCGCGTCAAGGGCCCGGCCAGGAGCCCCTTGGTTGGAGGACCAGCCAATGCTTGCCGTGACCGGGAGCGGTCCCTTGTCCGTTGGAATCGGGGTCTCGGACAAGATCTTTGAAAGCCGACTTCCGACCAACGCCGCCGATGGTTGGGCGTCGGCGGCCTGGAGGTCGGAGGCTTGCGCGTCGGTCGCCTGGGCGACGTCGGTTTGGGCGTCGGTGCCTTGGCTTGCTTGTCGATGGGGCGCATCATCGACGAGGAGGACAATGAATTCTTCGCCGCCGTAGCGTCCCATGATGTCGGTTGGACGAAGCCTCGCAGCGAGCCGGCGAGCGGTTTCGACCAGAACCTGGTCACCTACGGCGTGTCCGTAGGTGTCGTTGACCTTCTTGAAGTGATCGACGTCGATCATCAGTACCGAGAGGATACGACCCGAGCGTACAGAAAGGGCGACCTCACGCTCGGCAAGCGCGAAGAAATGGCGACGCGTGCAAAGACCGGTCAGACCGTCGGTTGTTGCTTGGCGCTGCACGGTCTCGAAGAGGCGCGCGTTCTCGACCGCAATCGCCGCGTGTCCGGCGAAGGTCCGGATGATCTGCACCTTGTGAGGTAGAGGCTCGGGACCGTCGAGTTCCGTCATGAGGAGCCCGAGCGAAAGGCCGCGGCATATCATAGGGACCGAGATGACAGAGTTGCCCGCCGACGCATCTTCGAAGGGCGGCGGGAATCGCTTCTGGATGACGACCACATCGGTCGAACTCGGGAGGTCGATGGTCTCGCACCGACCATCATCCACGCGCTCGCCGAACCCGCGGGACGCCGCAACGTGGGCCTTCGCGTCTTCGCGGAGAAGGACTGCCGCGCGGCGATAAGGCGTAAGGTGGGTAAGATGATCGAGGATTCGATCGAGAACCGATCGAAGGTCGAGCGACGAAGCGACGGAAGCGGTCACCATGCTCAGGTGCTCCGCCAGGAGACGCTGCGCACGCTCGGCCTCGACATCCGATTCGAGCTTTGCCACGCGGGCGGTCTCGATGCCGATCGCAACGTGGGACGCCACGGCAGAAAACACCTCCACGTCATCCTCACTGAAGACGCCGCGCGCGAGTCGATTGTCGGCGTACACGGCTCCGATGAGTTCGTCCCCCAAGATCAGTGGCGCAGCGACGATGCTACGGAGATCGTGGGCAAGGACGCTCTTGGAAGCGTCAAGGATCGAATCTGTCGCGCCTTTGACGACAGGGCGTCGCGTTCGGATTACGTCGTCCAGGATGGATGCACTGTAGCCCCAGTCGATCGATGCATCTCGACGTTCGTGTGTCCTACCCGCGAAGAGCCGGAGGTCACCTGACCCCCGAACGGCTGGCTCATCGTCGCCGTGGCCGTCTCGGAGGAACAGGAAAGCCCGTTCGGCCGCGACGAGCGCGACGATCGCGTCAAGGACGCAGCGTGCTTGGCTCGAAGGATTCAGCGCCTTCGTCGATGCGAGGCTCACCTCGAGCAGTGCCCTCAGCTTTCGAGACGTGTGGAGCTCAGCCCCGCCGCTCGACCGCAAGACGCGGCCGGCACCTTGGGCCTCGCTTGAGGACGTCGAATGCATCCAAGATGACGACGACGACGACGACGATGACGACGATGACGACGATGACGACGCTGACGACGCTGGCGATGACGACGCTGGCGATGACGCTGACGACAATGACGCTGACGACGGCGATGACGTTGACGATGGCGACGACGCCGCTGACCACGATGGCGACGACGCCGCTGACCACGATGTTGACGATGCTGGCGATGACGAAGGCAATGATGAGAGCGCTGACGCGGGCGCCCTCGAGCGAGATGCGCTCTCCGGGTCCGTCCCCGCCTGGGGCATCGCGGCCTCGGCGCGAGCCACCCACCGGTCGTGCCATCCCGATTCAATCGCCAGGCCGCGCGCACGCTGCGCGGCGCGTCGGGCCGCCGAGATCTGCCCAAGTCGACGGAAGCGCTCCGCGTGCATGAGTGCGACCTCGAAGAGGACCCACGGATTGTCGTGCTGCTCGGCAATTGACTCGGCCTTCCGCGCCGATCGCAAGAATCGTCGGTCCTGTCCCGACAGGAGCGCAAGCTGCGCGCGGGCTGCGCACAAATGGCCTCGCACTGTCGGATGCCGTGCGCCCTTCTTCAGGCGCGCCATCGCACGCCGCAACGCCTTCTCGCGCGCGGCCCAAGTCGTGGGATTGGCTTCCTTGAGACGGAGGACTCGGAGCCAGGTCTCCGCGATGGTGAAGAGATGAAGGTAGTGATTGCTCCTGAGATCGAAACCTAGACTGACGAACTCTGTGGTGAGGGCATCGACATCCGCCCCGGAATCCAGCGCGCTGACGAACCGCTGACCGAAAGCCCCCAACAGCCAAGCGCGGAACCAACCCGAGGTCTCGAGTTCGGAATCCTGAGGGTCGACGTGAAGCGCTGTCGACCCATCCATCGGTCGGTTTCTCAGGTCGATCGCGACGTCGAGGAAGGACTCAGTTTGGGCCGAAGCTTCGCTCGTCGAGATTCCGAGCTCTTCCTTCTTGGCGGTCCAGCGAGCGGCCTCACGCGTGAGTCCACGCATGACCCAGTTCGATTGCACGGAAGCCAAGGCCGATCGCCGGTCCCACGTATGCATCCACTTCCAGTAGACGCGTAGCGAAGCCGAGAATGTCTCAGCGGCGCGAATGGGGTGCCCCTCGAACTCATCGGAGAAGCCGAGCATGTGGAGGACCTCACCCATCGTCGCGGGGTCGGCCGTCGCGTGCGCCATGTCCGTGGCCTTCTGACGAAGACGACTCGCGAGCCTCCAGAACCGAAGCACGGACGCAAGGCTCGACGCGCCCGCGTACCACCGAGCCCCCGGGCCGGAAATGCCAAGGCCCACCACGTAGCGCCGGGTGACGAGTGCGGAAAGAAGCATCGGCAACGATCGGCCGCGGTAGTACTCCAAGACGCCCCCGTGACTGTAGCATTCGATCACCCGCTCGATCTCGGCGCGCACCTCGGGGCTCGGCCTCGCCGAGACCGAGTCATGCCTCCTGAAGAAGCTCATGATCCAGGCGATAACGATAGCCGCGGTATTCGACGGCGTTGGCTCCAGCGTTCGCGCGCCGAGCACGGAGAGCGCCGAAGCCACGTGTTCGGCTGCTCGAAGCGAGGCCTCCGCGGTCAGCGTCTTAGACAGATGGAAGTGGCAGTCCGCCTTGAGTCGCCGGTCGTCGCCCGCGCGCGAGAGTGCCAACGACCACCGATCGATCGCCTCCTTCGGGCGTCGAGAAATGTTCGCAAGCGTGCCGAGATCGAAGTCGAATCGCGCCGGACGTTCGAGGTTTGGGTCGAGCTCGAGGAACGCCTCCGACGCAGAAAAGAAGGACTCGGCTTCGGCGAGGGCGTGAACCTCCTGCGCGGCTCGACCGGCGCGCCAGTTCGCCGCGAAGCCGGACCGCGCCACCTCGTGATTCCGCCCCTTGAAGAAGTGGCGGGCTGCGGCATAGAGCGTACCCTTCGATTCGTCGCCAGCGACGCGAGGCTCGAGCGCGGCAGCAGCTCGCCGATGGATCTCAGGCTGGTCTTCTGGGGCCACGAGCGTCACGAGCGCATCGCGCACACGTTCATGAACGAATCCGTAGCGAGCTCCGCCCAACGTCTCGAGGATCTGGTACGCAACCCCGTCTTGCAGCGCCTGTCTAACGTGCACCTCCGATTCACAGGTAACCGCGAGAAGGATCTCGGCGTCGAGCGAAGGTCCGATCAGCGCGCCTCGAGCGAGGATGGATCGACTCCTGTCTCCGAGCGCGCCCAGCCGTTCGACGATGAGCTCCAAGGCCCCTTCCGGCAAAGCCAGACTCAGGAGATCGTCTCCTTCGACGCACCATCGTCCCCACACGTAGCGAACGCGCCCATCATCGACGAGCGCCTTGATGTACTCGAGAACGACAAACGGGTTTCCTGAGGCCCGAAGCGCAAGACGCTCCGCCAAGCCTTCGGGTACGATCGATGTGATTTGCTCCTGCGCCGAAGTCGGTGTCTTCGCTGCCGCCTCCACGCAAAGATAGCTCGCGACAAGCGCCTCGACGTCGCGGCGGTCAAGCGCCAGAGCCGAAAGAGGATCGTGGAGCGATACGGGCATCGATGCTCGAAACCGTTCGACCTTGTTCGAATCCTCGGGTGACGTCCGAGCGGTCGCCACGACCAGAATCCGACGGCGCACGAGCTCTCGGTCCAGAAGGCGAAAGAACGCGATCGAGGCGTCGTCCATCCACTGAATGTCGTCGACGAGCAACAGCAAGCCATCGACTCTCGTCGAGAGCTGCGTCAACAACTCGGCGACCGCGAGAATCAGGTGCTCGGGGACGGCATCCATGCCGGAGGAATCCGGTAGGTCGGGTCGAAACCTCGCGATCTCCGGGAGGAGGCGACGAAGGTACGTACCGCCGAGTCCGACGGACTCGGCAACCAGGTTGAAGAGCGACGGCGCTCCTTCCTGCGACGGAGGGCCCGCAGCTTGCTCAAGAAGGTCCTTCAACCACTGACTGAGGACCGAGTACGGCATGGGCTCGCCTCTGATGCATTGAGCGAAAAGCACCGTCGATGGGTGGTGGCCCGTCTCCGCGCGCGCCTTCGCGCCAACCTCCGCGCGTGCCTTCGTGCCGACCTCCGCGCGACCCACGGCCCGAGACACGGCGCCAGTCTCTACACGCGCTCGATCCGCAAACTCACGCAGAATTCGGCTCTTTCCACTTCCAATCGCGCCGAAAAGCAGGCTCGCTGACCCTCGGCCGTCCCGTGCGTCACCCCACGCTTGTTCGAAGCGCGAGAGGATCGGCTCAGCGCCGACGAGCGGGAGGTCGCCTTGTCCGTGCGTCAGACGGCGCGAAGATCGAGCAAGTCGAGAAGGCGCACCTTGGAGCCGCCCTTCGCCAGAGTCTCGGTCGTCCTCCAGCAACGTCTTGAGCAGGTGTGCCGACTCAACACGGTCATCCGGATCCTTCGCCAAGAGCGCCTGGATCACCCCCGATAGCGGCTCGGAGATTGCGCGATTCAGGAGGCGAGGCGGTGCTGGCACGAAGGACGCGTGCATTCGCAAGAGCTCGTCGATCGACTCGGCGTGGAATGGACGTTGCCCAGTCGCCATTTCGTAGAGAACCACACCGAGCGAATAGAGGTCGGAACGGGCATCGACGGGTCGCTTCAGCATCCGAGATTGCTCGGGCGCCGCATATAGGAGCGTTCCAAACGCAGATCCTTCATCCGCGACCGGGAGCGATGACCTCACCATCCCGAAGTCGATGAGCTTTGGCGAACCGGAAGTATCGACGAGAATATTCGCGGGTTTGATGTCCCCGTGGATCAAGCCCGCTCGATGCACCGTGCTCAGTGCATCCGCGAGCGATGCGCCCACATGACGAATCTCGGCCTCGGACAAGGGCCCGTGACCGAGACGGTCACTGAGTGGCCCCCCTTCGACATGCTCCATGACGATATAGACGCGGCCTTCGACCTCCCCCGTAGATTCGATTCGACAGAGGGCTGGGTGCTGAAGCCGCGCCAAAGCCGTCGCTTCTCGCCACGCGCTTCTCCGTTCGTCGGGGGTGGGTGTCAGCGCGCTCTGGATCTTCACCGCAACTTGGTGTCCGCGGTGGACAGCCCGAAGGACGATGCTGAACGCGCCCCGCCCAATGATCTCCAGTCCATCGAGGTCCGGGATCGCAGGAATTGCGATCGCGTCCGCGCCCCTCGAGGGTGTCGAGCTCGTCGAGGGTGTCGAGCTCAGAGATCTCAGAGAGCTGACCGCGATCGCGGATGCCTCGGCCGCATCCGCCTTCCGCTTCCCCACTCGGGGGCCCTTCTGCTGCGATGCGTCGTCCATCGATCGCCCGGCCTCGACCCAGGGGCGAGGCTCCATCCCGGTTTTCTCGCGGGATCGAGCGAAAGACTAGCATGCTCAGGCCTACCAACCGCGTAGGCGCCCGAAACCTCAGACAGACGTCGGCCAAGAACCCACACCGGATAGACATTCGCCTTGGCCGACGCCTCATCGATGATGTCGTACGCGGTGTGTTCGCCACCCGACCCTACTCCGTGGGCCCTCTGATGTCGGCCCGGGCGGCGTCCTCGTCCTCGTCATTGGCGTCGGCATCGGCGTCGGCGTCGGCGTCGGCGTCGGCGTCGTCATCGGCGTCGGCATCGGCATCGGCGTCGGCGTCGGCGCCGTCATCGTCATTCGCGTCGGCGTCGCTGAACGCTTTCACCCTCGCACCGCGCTGACGCGGAAGAACTTCCGCCTCGCCGGCTTCGCGCGCGGCGCCAGCGCGCCGCCGTCCTCATATCGAAGACGCATGATGGACTGGCGCCTCTGCGATGGCAGGATAGTCGGGCCTTGACCAATGTCTGGTGTGGTGCGTTACGTCTGAGTCTATGCGGCCTTGGAAGAGCATGGGTGGCGCTGGCGCTGGCCCGAGCGCTGACGGCGATGTCAATGAACGTCGTCGTTGCGGATGGCTACGTATCGTATCGCGTTTGGGCGCCGTCGTTCTGATCGTGGGGGCCGCTGCAGCCGTCCTGAGCGGGTGCAAAACTGTCGAACCCTGGGAACGCGGGTCGATGGCGCACTTCTCGATGGATCCGGCGGCGGAGAACGTCGCGATGAATGAGGCCTTTCGCCAGCATGTCTTCGAGGCTCGTGAAGGCGCAGCGGGCGGCTACGGGCGCGCGGGGGGCGGATGCGGCTGCAACTGAGGATTCGAAGGTTTCGGGCCCTTGCCTTGTGCGCGATCCACGTCTTGACCTCGATCGCGGCCGTCATCGCTCGGTCTGTGTCCGTGTCCGTGTCCGTGTCAGTGTCGTCCGTGCCTGTCTCTTTGTCGGCGCTCGCGTTGGCGTTGGCGTTGCCGCTTGGTTTGTCGAGCGTGTCATGCGCGGGTGCAGGTCGATCCAACGTCCAAGCGGAGATTTCGCCCGAGATCTTGCCCCGGTTCGTGTTTCGCGACTTCAGTGGACGCTCGCTTTCGAATCAGGACTATCTTGGGAGCGTTCTCCTCCTCGATATTTGGGCCAGCTGGTGTGCCCCCTGTGAGGCCTCACTACCGTTCTACGCATCCTTGTTCGAGCGGTTCTCAGCGCGTGGACTTCGGGTGCTCGCGGTAAGTGTCGACGAGCATGAAGACGACGTTCGCGCGTTTCTTGCCCGCCACCCGATGCCTTTCGACGTCGTGCGAGGGGACGATCATGCCTTCCTCGAACAGCTTGGCGTGGATACGATGCCCTCTTTGTGGATCGTGGGGCGCGACGGTCGCATCATCAGCCGTCACGCCGGGTTCGAGGCGCGTGACCGCGTCGACCTGGAGCGCCTAGTCCTCCGCGCGCTCGATTTGAGCGCCATGACTTCGAACGCGGCTGACGTGGGTACGGTTGAGTCGTCGAAGGAATTGTCGAAGGAATAGTCGAAGGAGCCACCGATGGAGAACCACGCCGCCACGCGACGGCTGCGCGCGACGCAGGTTGCGCTTGCCTCATGCGCCGCCCACTCCGAGTTTACTGCGACGTCTTCATGTGCCTTGCTGTTGTCGCTCTCTTCAGGTCTTTCGCGTGTCTCGCGCTGCGCCCGCTCTTCTGTCCCGCGTCTCGTGGCTGGTGTGGCGTCCGTCCTTCTTGTTGTATCCGCTTCTGGCGCGTGCAAGCGAGCCTCGACCGCTCCCGACGTCGGAGGCGGTGGTGTGCCCCCCTCGATGCCTGGAACGGCAGGAACGGCGGCCGAGGTTGCACGGGTCGGCGCACCCGGGGCAGAGGCCGACGAGGTTGGGGCGTCGGCGTCTTCGGTGCCGCTTGTTTCTCGGTCGCATTATGCGATGGGAACCCAGATCGCTGTGTCCGCTTATACGGAGGACGAAGCGCGAGCCCTGGAAGCGATGCACGCTGTGTTCGTCGAGTTTGACCGCCTCGAACGTCTGATGAGTGTGTGGGTCGAGTCGAGCGATATCGCGAGGATCAACCGGGAAGGCGCGAAGCATCCTGTCGCGGTCGAAGAGGAGGTTTTCGACGTCTTGGTTCGGGCGCGCGCCTTCAGTGAGGCCACGGGTGGGAAGTTCGATGTCTCATTCGGGGCGCTTTCGGGGCTTTGGCGCTTCGATCACGACCAGGATAACCGGGTCCCCAAGGCGGAGGAGATCAAGGCGCGCCTTCCTCTGATTGACTACCGGAAGATCATCCTCGAACCGGTGCATCACACGGTCGCGCTCGGACGCGAAGGCATGCGCCTCCATCTGGGCGGGGTGGCGAAAGGCTACGCCGTGGATCGTGCTGTGGCCTTGATGCGAAGCGCCGGGCTTTCGGATTTCATGATTCAAGCCGGGGGTGACATGTATGCCTCCGGGCGTCGTGGGAACCGGCCGTGGCGCGTGGGCGTGCGGGATCCGAGAGGTGATCGAACATCCTATTTCGCATGGGCGGAGGTGACCGACGCGACGTTTAGCACCTCGGGAGATTACGAACGCTTCTTCATCGTCGACAACAGGCGCTACCACCACATCATCGATCCCGATACCGGAGAACCAGCACGCCTGTGCCGAAGCGTCACCGTGCTTGCGCCGAGTGCGATCGACGCGGACGCGCTTTCGACGAGCATCTTTCTTCTCGGCCCTTCACGTGGTCTTCAGCTTCTCGAGAGGTTCGAGGGTGCCGGTGCGATCATTGTCGACCAGGAGAACAAAGTGACGGTTTCGCCGCGGCTCATCGGCAAGGTGAACATCCTTCGAGCGCCTACGCCCTGAACATGCGATCACGCGATCGCGCGATCACGAGATCACGAGATCATGAGATCATGAGATCATGAGATCATGAGATCACGAGATCTCCGCCCCACTCAAGGGCCGCAAAGATAGTTGTTGCTCCAGCCAAAGGGATCTAAAGACTGCTCAAACTTGAGACAAGACCAGCCCGGAATCATCCCATTGTAGTTCCACTGCATGGGCAACGGATTCGGCGCGCAGAGGTAGTTGTCTTGCCATCCATGCGGGTCGCCCGGCTCGTCGATCAAGGTGCAAGACATGCCGGCGATCGCACCGGCGGAGCTCCAAACCAGGCCCCAATCGTGGCGCGAACACAGAAACTTGTCGTCCCAGCCATAGACATCGGACGGCTCTTCGATCTGCACACAGGCCATGTTCGCAATACGACCGGACGCGCTCCAGAGAAAGTCGCTCATCGAGAACTCCGCGACGTCTCCGACCGGCGGCCGGTCCGTGGGCGCGCCCGGCGACGACGTGACAACGAAATCGCCGGAATGCCCAAGCTCCGCATTGGACACGACATAAACGAAAAGCCGCTGCCCATCGTAGGCTGTTCGCTGCGCCGGCGACAGACTGAAGGCGAAACCTCGGTCCACAACGGCGTTGCGGCAAGCCGTCATGACCGCCTGCTCACGCGGAAAATCGGTCGCCACACGGCCAAGCCTCGCGCCGCCTTCTTCTCGCGATCGACCGACGTAGAGCTCGACGTCGACAGGCGCCGCGTCCCCGGGAATACAGGCCCAGCCGGCTACGACCAGAATCCCACCCGCGCCTTCGCCCGCGCCGTCCACGAAACCAATGGCATCATTCGCTGTGGGCGTCTCAGGCACCGGCGTTTCGGGCACCGGCGTCTCAGGCACCGGCGTTTCGGGCACCGGCGTTTCGGGCACCGGCGTTTCGGGCACCGGCGCTCCAGGCAACGGGTTGGACGGCGCGCGAAGCAGCGACTGAATCTGTCGAATCACGGTGGGATCGTGCTCGATGTTGGCGCCGAAAGAGTAGAGCGTCACGAAGCGCGGCGCCGCAATTCCACGCTCCGGGAACCCGTGAATCAAGACCGGTAACAGCACTGGGTTGGCTTCAGTCACAGCCCAATCTCCGGGCGCGGCTTCGGCGAGCTCAGGCAGAACTTCGCGGCAATCTGACGTCGTGCAATACGCCGAGAATCCTGGCGTAAGCGCCTGATGCTTCGCGAGGTGGGCTGGGTTTCGCTGCCACCTTGGATACCGGTACCCCGGCATGTTCGTGTCTCGATCGAGGAGGAGATAGTGCGAGAAGATCTTCGAAGCACCGATCCCCGTCGCGCCCGAGCGGTATAGACTCGAAGTAAAGTCAACGTACTCGCGTGCAATGTCTCCGAGGACCTGATTCGTTTGGTCGTACGTCAGGTCACCCTCTCTGTACCCCGAATCCATCAGAGCCCGATAGCCGATCGGGACGGTCCATTCTTGGTCGTCGATCGACGTCTCCCATCCCACGTCAATGCCTAAGAAGCGCTCATCGCTGGGCCCGAAAAACTCGTTGAATGCACCCCGCAAGGCGTCGTTGATCACGACTGCCTTCTGACTGAGCCTGGCACGTACCTCGGTGCTCAAGTAGTTGAGCTTGGGCGGCTGAATGCTCGGTCCACCCCAATAGAGAATGTATTGTGACGTGGGCTCGTTCCAGCCCGTCCACTCGACGTTTGCGAGTACCGCGGCATCGTCGCGCGTCCGAGTATAGTGATTGTAGCCGATAGGCCGCACGCCCGTGATCTCTTCGATCATCGCATTCGCATGCGCGATGTCGTACTCAGGTGCGAAACCAAAGAGCCACTCGTGGTTGATGTGGATGAGAAGTCGAAGACGATGTCGCTGCGCCGCTTCAAAGGCCTCACGCACCCGTGAACGGATCGTGTCATCTTGCTCCTGCAAAGGGTTGATGAGCAAAACGAAACCGAGGTCCATCCCGTGCCAAGAATCCGATGAGCCGAACGTGTCGATGATGCGCTGAGCGAAGCGTGCGGGCGTTCCGTCGCTTCCGCCGGGTTCGAACGGATGCAGCACGATGGCTTGTCGAGGCCCCCCGACGTAGCTTTCCACCACCTTGGTTTCCGTGCTTCGCGAATCGGCCGGGGGAGAGAGGATCTCGACCGGTGCGGAGTCACGCCCCGAAACCTTGTCCGTTTCCGCGACCGAATCAGTCCCGGCCGCCGATGCCCCGCAACCCAGGACTCCAAAGGCGGGACAAACCCAAGCAAGCATCGCGCAGGCGGCGACACAACGCCCTAGACCTCGCAGGCGAACTGCAACCGGCCCACCACGACCGCATTCATCGCGCTCCACCAAGCACCCCCGGCACCAAAGGTATGGTGACGTCGAAACAAGCAGCATGGGACGTGCCATCAACAAGGCATGCGGCTACCGATCAAACGACGTCGAGAGCGTCGCCCAAGACCCGCCAAGCGTCTCATGGGATGCGTCAGACCAGACCAAGCCCGACCAAGACCAGACGAGCCCTCTCAGGGAGGCGCACCCTGAGCCGCCTCGCCCAGCCAGGTACGCCGAAATCGGGACGGGTGGGAGCCTCTTCACGCGCGTGCCGCGCTACGATCTTCGGCCCGCGTCACGCTTGGAGCAGCTTGAACGCGTGTGTCCACCGGTTCTTCGTGAAGCCCGGAATGCACCAGAGCATGCACAAGGGCTCGATCGCACGCGCGGACTCTGCGGCGCCCATATCGACGGTCTCCCAACCCCAGTCGGTCAGGAGTGCCTGCACGCTCTCCTTGGCGGCCGCGTCATTGCCGCAGATGAACATGGACGGCGGTCCCCCCGCAAACTTCGGATGGACCATGAACGCGTTGCCCACGCAGGAGAACGCTTTCACGAATCTCGCCTCCTTGGCTCCGCGCTGCAGGCGCTCCATCAACGATTCATCGTGGTTGGTGAAGAAACGAAGCACACCATGTTCGGGTGGCGCATCCGCAATCGGATTTGTTGCGTCGATGACGACCTTGCCGGCCAGATTTTCGGGCCCTGCCAGGGCGATGGCGCTCTCCGCGGCGGAGCCTTTGACGGCAAGAACGATCTGCTCTCCCCACTGCGCCGCTTCGGCGAAGGTCCCGATATGCGCTTTTTCGCCCGCCTTCTTCTGCCAGTCGGCCAGCTTCGAGGGCTCGCGGCTCCCTCTCATGACCTCGTGCCCGCTCGCGAGCAAACCGTCTGCCAAGACCTGACCTACCTGCCCCGAGCCGATGACTGCGTACTTGATCATCACGATTCTCCTCTATCTGCCTATCTATCCATCCACCTATCTAACGACCTACGACCTACGACCTACGACCTACGGCCTACGGCCTACGGCCTAACCAACTAACAACCTAAAAGCCTAACGGCCGCACGCCCTCCATCCCTCTCAGCGGATCCCGAACATGCGGAGCAGCTCGCCTTGAACTTCGGCGCACCGCTCATTGATCGCGCGCACCGGCCCTTGGACGTCGGCGCCCACCGTCTTGCGCAGTGGACGATCGGACTTCGGCAGCTCGACGAGCTCGACCAGGGCGTCGATGATTTCCTGTGGGTTTCCAAGCTGACCGGACTTGGCGCGTGCCTCGAAGCCGCCTGCGAACGCCGTGAACATCGCCTTCACCGCGGGCTGGTCCTCGATCAGCGCGCCGTCCTTGGGATGGATCGAATTGCTGAGGAAGCTCGTGCCGTACGCGCCTGGTTGGAGAATGGTCGTATCGATCCCCTGTGGCGTGAGCTCATAGGCGCCGCTTTCGGCGATCGCTTCGACCGCGTGTTTGGAGGCTGTGTAGGGGCCAAGAAATGGGAACTGGATTCGGCCGAGTCCGCTCGACACGTAGACGATGTAGCCACCGCCGGCCCGACGCATGTGCGGCAGCACGGCGCGGTTCATGCGAAGCGGGCCGACGACATTGATGTCGAAAAGGTTCTTCACCTGGTCGGGCGTGAATCCCTCCTGCAGGCCCCACGTTCCAACGCCTGCGTTGTTGATGAGGATATCGATGCCACCGACCGCGGCGATCATCTGTTCCACGCCGCTGGCGACCGAGCTATCCTGAGTCACGTCGATCTCGACGATGTGAAGCGCGTGCTGCCCTTGGGTCGCGAAGTCTCGAAGCGCTTGCGCCTGCGCGGCGTTCTTACCCGCCGGACCTCGCATCGAGGCGAAAACCACATGCCCTTTGGCGGCGAGGGCCTTGGATGCTCCGAGGCCAAATCCGCTGCTGGCTCCGGTGATTAGGATCTTCTTCTTGTCGCTCATTCGTGGACCTTCCTTTTTGTTCGTTCGTGTTCGAGTGGTGTCGTCGGCGCGTCTGTCTCGAGCATAGGTTTGTCAATCATCCTTTGCCTCCATGAACGCCTCCATGAATGCCTGGGTGAACGCCTGGGTGAATGACCTCCGCGATGGATCGGTTGAGCGCTTCGGCTTCCTGGCGCCCAAACGCCTCGGAGTACAGCAGGAACAGCTCGTGCCATGCCTCGTGGATGTCGGGGAGCCGCCTTCTTGCGGAACCGAGCAGACTAATCCACGTATTGCGACCGTCTCGCGTTCGTTTCACCAGCCGTTGTTGTTCCAGACGTTGAACCAGCCTGGTCACGGTCGATGCGTCGAGAGTCATGGCCTCGGCAAGCTGCGAGGTTGTCGCACGACCGTCTGGCGCTTCCGCGAGCGCCATCAAGAGGAAGGCATGGCTCGGTGCGATCTCTAGACTTCGGAAGGCCTCGGTCGCCAACCGGTCGATGCGCCGGAATAGGACGCCTGCCGTGAAGTAAAGGCAGCCGGAGAAGTAGTCGCTCAGCTTCGCATCACGGCTACGCCCGCTCTCCATGCGAAGCTTGTATAGACAATTGTATGTACAGTCAACCCGCGCGGCACCCGCGGTGCGCGCGCTTGCCGCCCACGTTGAACCTAAACTTAGTTTGCGCCACTGAGCGTGATGGTGGTCTTGGCTGCGTCTTCGATCTCCTGAGCGCTGAATCGAAGCGGGAAGGCGAGGTTTTGGAGCCAGCCATCGAGCAGATCTGCGTAATGCGGGCTATTCTTGAAGAAGGCCTGGCCTCCGGGCAGCGAGATGGAGCATCGGACGAACGGCGATTGGGCGGCGCAGGCCAAGCGCATCGAGGGGCCGTAGCTGTGCGAGAAGTCTCCGTGCGCCGCATCATTGGGCGAGGCGATGTCGACTGTGTGAAGACCACCGTCATTGGCGAACGGTCCCACATCGAAGGCGCGCGTGAGGCTACTGAACACGGCGTGACGAAGGGTCAGCGTGTGAATGCGCCCCCACCGCCAGTCGTCCGGGTTTGGGCCGAGGCGCGCGATGAGGTCGGATGCGGCGTCGTTGACCGCTCGGACGATGGTGGTGTGTCGATCCTCGACGACGGCGGTCGTGCTGACGTCGTCGAAGTAGTCGCTCGCGTGGACGAATGTCTCGGGCGCTGTGAGCGCGATGATCACCGGCGTCGTTCCGGCGGTCGTGTCGCTCCCGAGGGCGGCCAGCTCGTCGCCGAAGATGCGTTTGCTCAGACGAGGGAACAGGACATGAAACGCAGTGCATCCGATGGAGGCCGCCGCGATCGCCGGCGTCGTAACTTTTTCGGAGGACGGCGACGATCCGCTCAGCCCGGTTGGGCAGGTGTAGTCCCAGGCCTTGAGCGCGGTGAGGAGCGTCCGCCCCTCCGAAGTCAGAAGTTCCTGCGCGGACGCTTGCTCGGCTGCGTCGATCACGGTCGGGAGGCACCGTTCACCGACGAGAGAATATGTGTCCGCTTGCAGGGCCTGCGCGGTTGCGATGGTTTGCTCGGCGCTCTCCGCGAGACGGTCGACGATTCGTTGGTGTCGAATGCCGTCGGCTGTGAAGCCTTGCCAAACCGGCTGACCATCGTTGCTCGGGTCGCCATCGGCAAGCGCCCCCGTCATGTCGTTGTTCGCGGTCGCCAGGTAGCCGGCGGCCGGATTTTCGGCCTGAGGCAACTCGGAATAGGGCACCCACTCTCCCCACTCGGCCGAGCCGTCGCCCGGCAACGGAAGCCAGGTTGGCACGGCCATGGACGCCCAGGGCCGCGTGGGAATCCGATTGTATGGGAACCAGCCCGTTTCGCCTCCGCGTGTAGCGACGATGAAGTTCTGGCCAACATTCGTGCCGTGGCTAATCGCCGCCTTGGCTTCGGATAGGTCTTTGGCCCGAAACAATCCTGCGAGAAGATTCAAGTCGGTCGTCATGTCCTGGCCGGTCCATCGAACGGAGACGGCCACGCGGGCTGCTTCGGACTTGGATACGACGGGTCCGTGGTGAGGCACGTACTCGAACGAGCGGCTCTCTGTTTGCCCATTTGGGAGCTTGAACGTGAAGTCTCGGCGAACGATCGGAACCTCGTGCCCGTTAAAGATCACGGCATCGCCAGCGGCATTGAGTGTTTCGACATAGACGTCCGTTGCATCGAAATACGTGACCGTCGCCCCCCACGCGATGTCTTCGTTTTGGCCGAGGAGGATGCCTGGCAGGCCCGGCATCGACACGCCTGCGATATGAACGGTTCCGGTCCCGGCCGTCTTTGCATCGAGGCTTGCCAAGTACCAGATCGACGGGTTCGAGAGCTCGAGATGCGGGTCGTTCGCCATGATGGCGTGTCCGTCGGCCGTCCGCGATGCGGCAACGATCCAGTTGTTCGAACCGCGCGACTGATCGACGGGCTTTGCGACGGGCGCTAGAAACTCGCGTCCCCGGGTGAGCACATCCGAGAGCGTGCGAAGGCGTACCTGTGCGGCGCGCAGCTCGGCCGCGGCCGCGCGATTCTTTGCGTTGATCGGGCTATGTCCTCGTCGGGAGCGATCGCTGGGAAAGTCGGTCAGCACTGCGCTGGCGAATGCCGGTCGAACACCGAAGACGTCGAACGCGACGTCGGGCGGAAGCTGAGAGAAGATCTGGCCGAGGTAGATCTCGGACGATGCGAAGTTCGTCAGCTCCGTGACGAGCGAGAGGATGACGGAGATGGAATCGTGCGCCGACCAAGGCTCGATGCGTGACGCGTAGGCCTTCCATTCGTCGGTAAGCTGGGCCTCGTTGGCGCCGTTCTTCAGATCCTCGATCCACGCGTTGACCCCGGTGGCGTACGCCTCGAAGATCGCCTTCGTCTTCTCGTCGGCCGCGGCCCAAAGAGCGTCCTCGATACGGTCGCCGGTACGGGTCGCAATGAACTGACGCGTGGAGTAGTCCTGATCGAGGGCTAGGGCGCCGAGGATCTCCGCGAGGCGACCTTGTGCGAAGCGTCGGTTCAGATCCATCTGGCCGAACCGTTGTGCCGCGTGAAAATAGCCCTCGGCCGCGAAACAGTCTTCGTCCGTCGCGCACGTCAGGTGAAGAACGCCTTCGTCGTCGAAGGTCGCCCGCACGTCTTGAGTCAGGCCTGGAATGACCGGGTGAATCGACGACGCGTCCCCTGCATCTTCGCCGCCGATCGGACCCGCATCACCTGCGTCGCTCGCATGCGCCGCATCCGTCCCGTCCGTCGCATCGCCCCCGTCGACCGTCTGCCCGTCTGTGGCGCCGGTCGCGTCGAGCGTGCCGCCGTCCGTCGATGCATCTGCGGACGGAGGTTGAGGGTTGGTGTCCTCGCTGCAGCCGAGCGTGAGTCCGGCGGCGCCCATGATCCCGACGCTGAGCAAGATGGCCAACACATGTGGCCTCGGGTTGCGGATTGTGTCGCGGTCACGGTCGCCGGTGTTGGCGTTGTTGACGCTGACGTTGACGTTGAGATCGGTGTCTCGACCCCTATCGATTCTGGTTCGCAGCATCCTGCGAATCTATGTGGGCGGCGCCCAGAGTCAACGAACCCGACACCTTGTGTTCATTGGGCCTGATGGATTGGGGCCGATCCATGCGGGGCCCCTGTGTCGCGCGCAGCTCAGTAGTGCCAAGGGAATCGCGCGTAGTCCTGCGGTCGCTTCTCGAGGAAAGCGTCGCGTCCTTCCCGGGCTTCGTCCGTGCCGTAGGCGAGACGGGTCGCTTCGCCGGCGAAGAGCTGCTGGCCCACGAGGCCGTCGTCGGGGAGGTTCATTCCGTATTTGAGCATGCGCATGGCCGTGGGGCTCTTGGCATTGATCGTCCTGGCCCACTCGAGGGCGGCCTTCTCTAGCTCGCCGTGCGGAACGACCGCGTTCACCATGCCCATAGAATGGGCCTCTTCCGCTGAGTAGTTGTGACCCAAGAAGAACACCTCTCGTGCACGCTTCTGGCCGATCTGCCGCGCGAGGAGCGCCGAGCCGTAGCCGCTGTCGAAGCTGGCGACGTCCGGATCTGTTTGTTTGAAGACCGCGTGTTCTCGGCTTGCGATCGTGAGATCGCAGACGACGTGGAGGCTGTGTCCACCGCCGACGGCCCAACCTGGCACGACCGCAATCACGACCTTGGGCATGAAACGGATCAGCCGCTGAACTTCGAGGATGTGAAGGCGGCCAAGGCCAAGGTCGGCTGCGGACTTTGCGTGGGTTTCATCTTCTTCGGTTTCATCTTCGGTCTGAGCTGTTGTTGGCGATGTCGCGCGAGCGTCGTCGAGGTAACGGTAGCCATCGCGGCCTCTGATCCTTTGATCCCCGCCCGAAGAGAACGCCCAGCCGCCATCCTTGGGCGAAGGTCCGTTGCCAGTGAGGAGCACGCATCCGACCGTCGAAGTCATGCGCGCGTGATCGAGGGCGCGATAAAGGTCGTCGACGGTCTCGGGCCGAAAGGCATTTCTGACCTCGGGGCGATTGAAGGCGATGCGGACGGTCTTGTCGTCGAGCGTTCGATGATAGGTTACGTCTCTCAGCGCGAGCGCGCCCACGGGCTTCCATTGGCTTGGGTCGAAGATCTCTGAGACCATCGCTCGTGTGGTCGCGTCTTCGGTGTCCTCCGTCAAGCGGATCACTATGCGGATCACTATGCGGATCACTAAGCGGATCACTAAGCGGATCACTAAGCGGATCACTAAGCGGATCACCGGGCGTACGGTGCCGCCCGCTCCCCCCAGGCAACCGCCGGAAATTTACGTATCCGTCACTTGGACGATGACTCATGTTCCTTGATGTGGTTTGGGTAGCCGGATAACCGTGGGTCTAATATCGACGACCAGACTCTCGCCTGCGCCCGACGTCGGTGAGCAACAAAGGGGAAAGATCCGAATGCGAGCATCACACTGGTGGATGGTGGGGGCCGCCGTCTTCGCTGTTGGCTGCGAAGATGGGCCGACCCAGATTTTCACGCCCTTACCCGAGGCGGCCAATCCGTCCGCGATGAACGGTACGACTTCCGGAACGCCGTGGGTCGAGCCAGGGGATCGGGGTTTCGATGATATCCAGCAGGGTGATGATCTCGCCCGAGGTAGCTTCTGCAGTGAGGCCGAGCGCACCGCGCAAGTCGAGCAGATGACCACCGCGCCCATCATTCCGAATGTCTCGGTGGGCGGGGTGCCGCTTTGGGGCAAGAATGGTGGACAGGTCTCCGTGGACGACCTCGTGGGTCGCCCGAGTCTCGATCCGAGCCTCTTCTGCGAGCCGACGACGATCTACTCCGATGCTTATGCATGGGGTCCGGCGAGCGAGGTCCTCGCGCTCTTCGACGAGGAGACCCGGCTCGTGACCGCGCTCGTCGCGTTTTCCGGCTACCTCGGCAAGCTTGAAGGCACGTACAAGGATGAGGCCGGAGCCATGGTTCCCGTGGTTCTGCAGACGCGGGAATACCTCAACGTCAAGGGGACAAACTTGACGCAACATGCAGGGCGAGCGGAGCAGGCGACCAAGGAGAACTCTTGGCTGAACCACGGCAAGATCACGGCTGTCTACCGGATGCTTCGGGAAACCTATTTCAACGAGGCGCCGCTGCCCGATGACTACGACTGCGTGGCCGAGCAGCTCTGCGATGTTCAGTACGAAAACGCCGACGACAAAGTCGAGCAACACACCTTCATCAACTTCGTTCGGCTTGGTGTTCAGCTTCGATTCCTTCCGGGCGGCAAGCTTCAGTACGTGATCCTCGTGCCGGTCAATGTCGCGGATTTCGAGACCGCCGGCACCATCCAGTTGGGCACGCAGACCGGGATCGACTTCAAGTACGACAGCCTCATGGTCGACGGCTGCGCCTTTGGTCTCGGAGCGACGCCGGTGTCTTGGCGGACATTCAAGGAGCGCTGCCTCCCCGAGAACATCCGCGAGACGGCGCTGAATCAGGTCCAGTACGACGTGCACACCATGCGCGACGCCGTCGACGTCAACTTCAACGGTCTTGCGCTTGGGTTCCTTCGGAATGGCGAGAAGCCGCCGCTCAAAGACGGCCAGCGTCCGGATGATGACGATTATCTGTATTCGGTCAGCTTCTATCGCGGGTTGAGCGCTGAGGTTCAGGAGTTCAATCCGTATCGGCTCGCCACGGTGTTTGCGCAGAAGCTCTCGGCTCGCCTTCGCGATTCGATCGTTGCCACGGGCGCATCGACGCCTGTCTCGGCGCATCCGTTCTATGACTATCCGATCGACGTGCCCGAGGGGCTCACGGACGGCCCCAGCGCGCTTCGCGAGCTCTCGTACGTCGACGAGTACGGACGTCCCCAGGAGTTTATCGGCTCGGTTGTGCGTCAGATCTGGGCGGACTACGACGAGCTGACGGACGAGCAGCGTTTGATGATCGATCCGCGGGTCCGCGGCGAGGTCTACCTCATCGAGCCTTTCGTCGAGGCGGCGCTCGAGGCCTTTGCTGCCGGCGCGGGCGCTGACGCGAACAGCTTCCGGTTCGTTGCGGCGACGGACGACCAGCGGTGGTCGCTCGGCTACCTCCACTTCCGCGATGCTCAAGGCGTCCCGTATCGTCTGTTCACGAACTACAAGCTCGACCAGCGTGCCATTACGGCGGTGATGGTGGAGCGCGGTCAGAGTGCGGTCGACAACTTCATCGACATCTGGCGAGACATGGTCCGCGCCGCGATTGGTGGAGACTACCCGTACTACATGGCTTCGGATGCGGCCCTGCGCGGTAATCCGATCGGCCTTGCGGGTTCGGGTATCCACGTCCTGTCGGCCGATCGCCAGCTCGACACGCTGAAGGTTGCGCTCGATATCGATTTTCCTCCTGACGAGAACACCCCTGCACCCACCCAAACGCTGGTTGTGTCCGGTCTACCGCTCAGCGATCGCAACGGATACCTCCGCCAAACGGCGGGCGAGTCGTGGGAGTTCGTGCCTGCGCATGTTGTTCGTCTGAACGGCAAAGAGACGGCGATGACGGCGTACGTCGGCGAGTCTGGGTTGATTGAGGCGCTGTTCGTGAGCCTCTTCAAAGGGCCGTTCAGTCTATGTCCGGGGCTTGCGCTCCAGGCGGGCGATGACGTGCGCGCGGCGCTCGATGCGTATGGGCAGGCGGCCGGCGAAAGCGCGGTCCGTGATTGCCAGGTGGTCTTCGACTACTCAGAGAACGGCAACATCTTGGACCGCGTGGCTTCTTTGAAGTACCGCCGAGCCATCACGACGACCGACGGTCGGGCGACCTCGGTCGAGATGTGGCGATAGGGAGCACCCCATGAATATTGTTTGCAAGAAGCTCAGTGTCTTTGCCTTGGGGCTCACCATCGTCGGATGTGTGGACTACCGAGAAGTTCGAAATGGCCTGGAAGACGAGGCGGTCTATCTGACGAAAGGTGAGCTCACCACTTCGAATCCGAAGCTTGGCCCGTCGTCGACGGACACCGGGTGGCTGATGAAGGTGACCACGGTGAAGGCGAGCTCGCCCAACATCGTGGGCGACTATGCGTTCCCGGGTTTCGAGAGCGATGCGCGATATGTGCAGATGCGCTTCCAGGAGAATGCGTTGCAGATCCTGGATGGTCGAAAGCTCCAGGACGACAATGCCGAAGATCCCAACGACGACCTCTCCACGAGCACCGAGCGGGTCATGCTCGAGTTTGCGGGGCGGAACGTCGACGTCAAGCTGCGGGAGAACCTCGACGGCGAGCGCACGAACTGGCTCGAGGAGAACGTCGAAGCGCCCTGGCAGCGTCGTCAGAAGTTCAAGGTTGATTTCGAGAAGAGCAACCTCGACCCGATTTCGACGGTTGCGTGGTTCTACGGCGATTACCTTGCCGACTGCGCCAGCACGATCGGCTCGAACCTCGTTCCTGGAAGCTTCGAGTGGGATCCCCAAGATCAGTACATGAGCTTCGTCGTCGAGGTGACGTACAAGCTCAACCTGGCGACCCAATTCGGGGGCTGCTGGGATCTCGTTTCGTTGGCGACCGGCACCGGAAGCTCGACGATCCAGTATCGCTTCTCGTTCTATCGTCCGGGCCCCAGCGCGTACGCGGCGGATGGCTTGGTCGAGGAGATCGGAGAGAAGGACGAGGTCAACAAGAAGTACGGTGCCTTCCAGGTGCTGAACACGTTCCGGGACGAAGAGACGGGTCTTCTTTCGGCGCGCAGCCTGCTTCAGCGGTGGAATCCGAATCGAGCCGAGCCGGTGGTGTTCTACTTCCATCCTGGCTTCCCCGAGCGATTCAAGCCGATGTTCGACGAGATCAAGGCTCAGACGAACCGCGTCCTCGAAGAGGCTGGGGCGAAGCTCCGGTTTGACTTCCGCGAATGGAATGACGGTGGCATCGAGCGGCAGTTCGGCGACCTCCGGTACAGCTTCGTCGTGTGGCATCAGGATATCGATACGACCCGCGGGCTCTTAGGCTACGGTCCATCGTCCACGGATCCGCGGACCGGCGAGGTCATCAGCGCGAACCTGAACCTCTATAACGTGGGCCTCGACTACTACCGGTATCTGATTCAGGCGTATCTGGAGGACAACGGCGGTATCGAGAAGGCGTCCGGTCTCGCGTGGGAGGAGACGGCTTGTACGCCGGGAACCACGACGGCGACGACGGGTCGGCTCCGAGCCACGCTGTTCAACGAAATGCGTCGGGTGATGGAGCTTCCGGAGCCGGGACCGGGGGATGACCCCAGTGCATTGTTCATTCCGGAGCCCCATCAAACGCATGAGGCTTTCATGAACACGTATCATCGGTTGCTGCCTGAGGTTCGCTACACGAATCCGGGTTGGAATCAGTACGTCTACCGTCCGTCCACGACGCAGCCGATCAACAACTTTGGCGAGCGCTTGGCGGTGGAGCGAGACTTCAAGGGCATGATGGAGGGGATTCTCCTCAATCAGAATCCGTTCGAAGGTGCTTCGCTTTACGGGCGTGACGGCATCCAGAAGCAGGTCGAGTTTGTCGACAACTTCCGCAAATGGCGGCGCAACCACGATCATCTCCAGGCCGATCAGGAAATGATGATGGGCCTGAAGAACGTGTATGCGTTCGATGCGAACGACGCCGTCAACGCGATTTCGAAAGGCGCGCGTCGCTGCAAGGCGAACGGCTTCTACGAGTCCGATGAGGAGTACTCGGAGCGCATCATCGAGGACGTCGTCTTTCATGTCGCGATTCACGAGTTCGGCCACAACCTGAGCTTGCGGCATAACTTCTACGGAAGCGTCGATGCGAAGCACATGAAGGACGGCGAGGTTTCGGCGTCCGTCATGGACTACGTGGCGTCC
Source organism: Deltaproteobacteria bacterium (assembly GCA_016713425.1). Taxonomy (GTDB): domain Bacteria; phylum Myxococcota; class Kuafuiibacteriia; order Kuafuiibacteriales; family Kuafuiibacteriaceae; genus JADJPE01. The sequence continues at coordinate 3,274,338 of JADJPE010000005.1, forward strand.
TGGGAAGAGGCGGGATCCAAGCGGGTTTTCGGGGAGTACGATGAGTCGGCACTTCAATGGATCTACGGCGACGCCTCCAAGCGCGCCGAGATGATGACGAAAGACCTCCTCTACTGCACCGACGAGCATCGCCAGAACTCGCCGCTTTGTACGGCGCACGATCTTGGCGTGACGCCAGCGCAGATCACGCTCAACGCGATCGAGCGGTACGATTTCCTGTACTCGATCCGGAATCGCCGAGCGTTTCGCAAGTTTTGGGATACCTCCGGATACGTGGGGAGTGTCTACAGCTCGATCTTCCCGCTTCTGCGCATGATGAATCTCGCGGCCTATGACTGGGGTGGAGGCGGCGTTAAGGAAACGCTGAAGCGACTCGACCAAGTCGATGAGGCGCGCGCTGTGCTCTCCGATCCCGAGTATGATGAGATTGCGATCGACGTCGAGAACGACCTCGAAGCCGCCAACGCCTTGATCCTCGCGTTCTTCGACGCGGTGATCAACCAGCCGGCGAGCTTCCGGAACTTCCAGACCGAGCTCGACCCGTATTACGGCGACGTCCTGCGGCTTGGCATCGTGGTCGACAAGCTCTACGCGATGTTTGCCTTCATGGACTTCAACGAGGTCTACAACTACAACCCGAACGTCTACGACTACTACGCGCTCTATGACATTGGCTGGGGACCGCGGAACGCCGCGTTGTCGCAGCGGGTCCTCGACAACATGTTGGGGTCTGGCTACGACACGTTTCGTTGGTTCAGATATCTGGGCATCGGGATCTTCGCGAGCGTGACGAACACGAACTCGGTCGGAAGCGCTCAGCTCAAGGACCGGATCGCGATCGAGCGCTACGAGAACATGGAGGAGCTCACCGAGGCCTACGGCGACGACGTTTTGAGGACGGTTCTTGCGGTCGACAATCCTCAGCAGACGTTCGTCCATGATGGTGAAGTCTATGTCTACACGTTCCTGCCTGATCGCGCCTGGCACTTGGTTGCGCGCCAGTCGCGGAGCCCGGTGAGCTTCCAGTTCATGCGCGATTACAACGCGGAGCTGAACACCGGCTCGGAGTCGCAGGACAACTTTGGCTTGAAGACCTTGTTGGCGTACCACGAGTACTACAACAACTTCGTTGGGTTCTAAGTTATGGCGCATATGGAGACATGCGCGAGCGTTGTGTTTGCGTGCCTCCTGACGTGGGGCTCGGTCGCTTCGGCGGCCGAGCCCGCGTCGTCCACCAGCGTAGAAGCGCAGCCTTCTTCCCCGGCGGGCGGAGACGTCGAGGCGCAGCGTTCGGCTTCGGACGTGCCTGTCGCCGAGTCGAGTACCGTTGCGTCGGTCCCCGCGGAGGCGCCGAGCTCGGCCAAGGCGTCGGACAACCAGGGACGGGATCTCACCGAGGCGTCGGAATCTAGGGCTGAGGCTGAGGCCGGGGCTTCAACCGCCGAGGGCGCGGCGAACGTCGGCGCGCGCGAGGGCGCGGTTGGCGATGCGAAGGTCGAGGGCGCGGTGGCGCCGGGGAAGGCCAAGCGATCGGTGTTCCTCGAAGGTCTCGCGCAGTTTCGGCAGCTTTTGGTCGTGGACGAAGATCCCGCCGCGGAGCGGGCGCTTCGTTACGTCGTCCGCGGCGGACTTGTTCTCGACAACGGACTTCGACCCTTCGTTCGTTTGGAGCTTTGGCAGCGCTTCTATACCGAGGTGAACGAGCAGCTCGAGATGCGAGACATGAGCTTGGGGGCTGAGTATGCACACAAGCTGAGTCTCGATGGGCTCGGTCTGCCGGGGCGCACTTTGAGCATGCTCTATCGCGGGAGTTTCTACCTGCCGACTTCGAGAAAGAGCCTCGACCGAGATTTGGTGATCGGGCCAGACCTGCTCACGGATGCCTCGTTCGAGATCGTCGAGGGACTCGCGGTGGGTGCCCAGGGGCACGGACGCTATCAGTGGTATACGTTTGCCGACCGGGCGGGGCCGGGTGCGGGTTACAACACGCAGCTCTCGTTCGACGGTACGCTTCGGGTGGTCTATACGCCGTTCCAAGAGACCTCGTTCGGCTCGCTGTCTTTGGGCGCGGACGTTTGGGTGAGTTACGACAAACGTTACCCGGCGCGTCCAGAAGACAGCGAAGGCCGCAGGGCGAGTTCGGTGACGTACTGGGACCAAGGCTTTGGCTGGGACCTGTTTGCCGATTACGCCCCAATCGAGGCGTTTTCGGTCCAGGTCTCGGTGGAGCGGGGTGGTCGCGTGAACCGCGACGGCATCGTGAATCCACAGTTCCTGGGCCATCGCGACGAGATCGAGATGGTCGTGGGTGTCGCTGGGCACTACTGAGCCTCAGCGCTCACCCGCCTCACGTCGGTCTCTTCACGTCAGTCTCTTCACGTCAGTCTCTTCACGTCAGTCGGCGGCTGCGACGTCGACCTGGTAGACCTCCTGCAAGATCTCATTTTCTCCTTCCTCGTGCCGCTCTACTCGGCCGAGAAAAGCGGATGCATCCTGCGCGATGGATGACAGGCGGCGGGACGGAGAATCCGCGAGGCGGGTCTGAATTGCGCCAAGGTCCCGCATCATCGCTCGATGCTCACTTCGAAAAGCATCAATTCGGTGCGCGAAGCGCGGCACCTCGAATGGAACCGTCCGAAAGAGCGACGAGTGCTCCTCATGGTCGAAGTGGGACCCGAGGCTGTCCCCGAGGTCCGCGAGCCGTCGAACCAGCTCCATCGCCCATTCGACATCGTCCTCACTCTCTGCACCGAAACTGAGGAACGTTTTCAGCTTCGAGATCTGCTGCCGGAGCCTTTGGTGCTCCCGCAGGGTCGTTGTCCATGGGCGATGCTGAGTGTGCGTCATGAAGACTGTGCGTGCACGCACTATTCCTGCACGTGCCTCCGTGCGCATCGGCGCCGAATTGGGGTCAAACCGTAACGTTCATGGGATTGCTGTTACCTCTCGGTTGATCTGTTTTCGCTGTGTCTGGGCAAGACAACGGCGGGTCGCGCGTTCTAGGCTCCGCTCGATGCGCGTCGGCGTCGACGGGTCTTTGGGCGCGACCACGAGACAGGCTGCGACTCGGCGCGTCGTTGTTATTGTTCTGGCGCTCAATCTCGGGGTGGCCGCGCTCAAGGCCCTTTACGCTGCCTGGTCGGGCTCGTTGGCGGTCGGGTCTGACGCTGTGCACTCGCTGACGGACGGGCTGTCGAATGTCGTCGGGCTCGTAGCGTTGCGCGTCGCGCATCGCGCGCCCGACGAGCGTCATCCGTATGGATACCAACGAGCCGAGCTGCTGGCGGCCGCGGGGATCGGCGTCATCATCGCCTTCTCGGTCATCGAGTTTGCCTTGGGGGCCGTGAAGGGATTGCTCGACGACGCATCCCCTCCCACAGTGACGGCCGAAGGTATCGGCCTGCTGGTGGCGACGCTGGCGGCCAACATGGTCATTGCATACTATGAATCGCGAAGAGGTCGTGCGCTGGGGTCTGCATTTCTTCTGGCCGATGCAGCCCACACGAGGTCCGATATCTTCGTCACGATTTCGGTGATCGGCTCACAGGTCGCCGTCGCGCTCGGCCTATCCTGGGCCGACCCGGTGGCCGCGCTTTTCGTCGTGGTCGCCGTTTTCCGGATTGCGTGGCGAATTCTAGGAGAAAACGTGGGACTCCTTCTCGATCGCGCTGCGATCGATGCGCAGGCGATTGAGCAGGTCGTCACGTCGATCGAGGAAGTCGTGGGCTGCCATCGCGTACGTTCGCGGGGAAGCGAAGGCGCGGTGCATCTCGATCTGCACCTCACGCTCGATGGTTCTCTTCCCCTTCGTCGAGCCCACGCGATTGCCCATGCCGCCGAGGACGCTCTGCGGGCTCGGTTCTCGTCGGTGGTTGACGTGACCATCCACATCGAGCCGCGCGATGCCCCGGATGAAACGCTCTAGCCAGCTGGATCAGTGATTTCTAGCGGATACCTGATCATGCCCCACTTTGGTTGCCGTGAACGCGAAGAGTGCGCGCGCCAAAATCGCGGATTCGATCGAGGATTCTGGTCGGCGGTCTTCGTCCACTTGAATGGCTTCTTCTCTTCGTTGTGGACCTCCACGTATTCGCGGATGGCGACACGCAGCTGCGGAATGCTGGTGTGCGAACCGCAGCTGACTCGTCGCCTATGAGCTGACTCGTCGTCTGTGTGAGCGCTCTTGGGAGACAAGTGGCAAGTGCGCACCGCTGAAAACCAGCAGCCCATGTCACGTGTTGGTGACCATATTCCCTTGCGCGTTACGCCTTTAATCCGGACCACCGAGACACTTGGCCGAGTCCCAAGCCGGTACAGCTTATGCAGAGGGAGCCGTCTGTTTGAGTCGGCCATCCGGGCGGGGGGATAGACAGCCCGTGTCGGTCGACGAATGTGTGCGATTTGGGCGCCCGTGAGTCTCTGCGGCTCTGGGCTGCGGAACGATGCATGGACGCAGAATGGATTTGGGGGGGCATGATGCGCGAGGCGACAGCCGATAGGATCTTGGTTCCGGTGGATTTTTCTCCTTGCTCGACGGCGGCGCTCGAGCACGCGTCGTTTCTTCAAATACGTTTTGGTAGCGATGTATTCATCGTTCATACCGTGGTGCGTGTTCCGGAGCTTAGCGATGGCGAGACATTCGTTCATGCCTTCGCGGGCGATGCGTCGGATGCCTTCCGGCAGGCCGCAATTCTGCGCGCGAAACGTGACCTGGACGTGCTCCTGTCGACCCTTGGCGATTTGAAGGCGAAGGAAACGTACATCGATGTTGGCCGGCCGACCGAAGTGATTCTGCGCATTGCGGAGGCGATCGAGGCGGACCTCATCGTCATGGGAACGCATGGGCGTTCAGGGTTCCATCGTCTTGCGATGGGCAGCGTTGCTGAGTCCGTGCTGCGCGAGGCTGCCTGCCCGGTCCTGATCGTCCCTTCACCTCAACGGGAGCCCTTGAATGCCTACGCTTGATCGGATCCTGGTCCCCGTTGACTTCTCTGAGACGTCTAAGGCTGGGCTGATTGCAGCGGTCAAGATGGCGGAGCGCCTTGGCGCCTCTGTGCATCTCCTTTACGTTTGGACCGCGCCCGTGTTTCTCGCGCCAACGGCCAAGATTCGAGTGACCTCTGCGAAGACCGTGGAACTCGGCGATCTCGTTCGGCAGGACGTGGATGAGCTGATGACCGCCTTGATCGCGCGGACGTTGAGCGACAGCACCGTCCAGTTGACCAAGGAGATCGTCTTCGGCGATCCCGCGACCGCGATTATCACCGCGGCTGAGCACTTTGATCTCGTGGTGATGGGCACGCACCAGCGCAAGGGGCCGCTTCGGCTTTGGCTCGGAAGCGTTGCCGAGAAGGTCGTTCGACTCTCGCCCGTCCCGGTGTTGACCGTTCCTCGCCGGGACGACGCGAAAGATGCGGCGGCAACGACCGCTGCCTGAGAAAGAATCCGCCTTCAGCCGGGGAGCTTCAGTTCCGCGATGAGCGGCAGATGGTCTGACGCGCTCTTCGCCGCGCCGAGTTTCGAGCGATGAAGTCGTTCCACGATGATCTCGCCGCGCGTGAAGATCCCGTCCAGTGCACGGATGGGCGCGAACGCCGGAAAGGTGAATACCGGCGCCCGAGGTCCCTGGAACCCGGCCGGGGCCAGGAGCCTCGGCCCGAGCGTCCCCCAAACGTCGTTCAGATCGCCGGCCACGATAATCGGGGTCCGAGCATTCAGGTGGGCGAGAGGCGCCTCGTTCAGAAGGCGGCGGAGCTGTAGCTTTCGTTCGAAGCCTGACAGGCCGAGATGAAGGTTGAACGCATGCAGAGTCTGGCTTCGCCGACCCTTGTGCGCGCGGATGCGGATCCGTGCATGAAGTGCGCTTCGACGTTTCTTGGGCGGAACCGTCAGATCGACGTTCTCAGCTTGGCTCAGAGGATAGCGACTGAGAATGGCGTTCCCATAGCGACCTCCGCCTTGAACGCGAACGTTCGGAAACCAAATGCGATGCCGGAACCCGAGGAGCTCTCCCAGCAACTCGAACTGGCGGTCTCCATTCGAGCGACTCACGTCGTCGTCGACCTCTTGCAGAAACACAATGTCGGGTTCGTGGTGAAGAATGACGTCACGTATGCGGCGTGGATCATAGCGGCGATCTCGTCCGCCGATGCACTTGTGAATGTTGTATGTGAGGACGCGCAGTTGCACGGTTTCTCTTCAACCTAGCGCGAAATCGAACCGCGGGGGATGGGGGCGACTACGCATGACTGGTGGCAGGGATGTTGCCGAACTCCGCCGCGAGGTCTACCAATGGGGGAGGGGAGAGACCAATGGCGGACATCGACACCCTCATCCACGACATCGAGGTCGGCGTGCGCGAGACTCGAACGCACCTTGGAACGTCGACGTTGGATGCCCGGGTCTTGAGCGCGATGCGCCGCGTCCCGCGCGCTTTCTTCGTGCCCGGCGACGCGAAGGTTCGAGCCTATGACGACACGGCGCTGCCCATTGCCGAGGGGCAGACGATTTCGCAGCCGTACATCGTGGCGGTGATGACGCATGTGTTGGAGCTCCAGCCCGAAGATCGCGTGCTGGAGATTGGGACGGGGTCCGGATATCAAACGGCAATCCTCGCGGAGCTTGTGTGCCAGGTGCACACCATCGAGTTGAGTGCAGAGCTTTCGACGGGCGCTCAGCACCGGTTGGCCGCGCTTGGGTACGACCAGAACCGCATTCTTTTCCGGGTGGCCGATGGCTATCTCGGGTGGCCGGAGGCGGCACCGTTTTCGAAGATCATGGTCACGGCAGCAGGGCCCGATATCCCGCCGCCTCTTTTGGCTCAGCTGTCCGCCGGAGGCCGGATGGTTCTCCCCATCGAATCGGCGCCCGGGCGACAGGTTCTGACTTTGGTCACCGTTGACCTCGACGGAAGGCTGGCCGAGCGACCCTTCTTGCCCGTTGCTTTCGTTCCTCTGCGTCGCGCCTGACGAGCGTGCTGCACATGCGGAAAGGATGCCTACGAAGGGGTCCCTGGAATCCAAAAGCCTCAGATGTTCTCTTGCACCCTCGCCGCGATTTCAGAACCGCCTCGAGACAACCATCGATGCTCAGAAGCGCAACAACGAGACCCAGGGCTTGGTTCGCAAGCCATTCAGTCAGGCAGCAGCACCGTGGAACCGGTGGTCCTGCGCCCCTCCAAATCGCGGTGCGCCTGGGCCGCTGCGGACAACGGATACCGTTGCTGGATCTCCACTTTGACCGCACCCGATTGGACAACATCGAAGAGCTCGTCCGCGCAGGCGAGCAGATCTTCCCGCCGCGCAGTGTAGGTCATCAGGGTCGGGCGCGTTAAGAACAGCGAGCCTTTTGCGGCCAGAATCGCCGGCTCGAACGCAGGGATGGCGCCAGACGCATTACCGAAGCTGACCATCATGCCGAGTGGCTGCAGGCAATCCAGCGAACGGCCGAAGGTGTCCTTGCCTACCGAATCATAGACCACCGCGACACCGCGACCTTTGGTGATCTCTCGAACTCGCTCCACGAAGTTCTCGCGGGTATAGACAATCACGTGATGGCAGCCGTGCGCCCGTGCCAGATCCGCTTTTTTCTCGCTACCTACCGTACCGATCACCGTTGCCCCCAGATGCCGCGCCCACTGGACGGCGATGAGTCCCACCCCACCCGCCGCAGCGTGCAGCAAAACCGTATCGCCCGCCTGCACGCGGTACGTTCGCCGCAAAAGGTACTGTGCGGTCATCCCTTGCAACATCATCGCCGCAGCCGTCTGCGCATCGATGGCGTCCGGCAACGCCACCAACCGCTCGGCGGGCATCAATCTCGCCTCGCAATAAGCGCCCACCGGTGGACTGGCGTAAGCCACGCGATCACCGACTTTGAACTCCGTGACCTCTTCACCGATCACTTCGACTCGTCCGGCGCCTTCCATGCCCAACGTCCAGGGCAGCGACGGTAACGGATACAGGCCCGTGCGGTGATATACGTCGATGTAATTGAGTCCGATCGCCTCATGACGCAGCCGGACTTGCCGCGCAGCCGGTTCGCCGACGTCAACATCGTCCCAACGCAGGACGTCAGGACCGCCGTAATCATGAATGCGGATCGCTTTTGACATGGGGCTTCGTCCCAAAACGGAAAGGAAACTCGCTCAACGACTCGAGTCAGAGTCAGAGTCAGAGTCAGAGTCAGAGTCAGAGTGTCTGCGCTTCCTCCGCGCGACCAGCGTGGCGCAGTTCGCATGTCTCACGACGTGCTCGCCTACGCTTCCCAAGATGAGCTTCATTACGGGACCGCGATCGTGGCTGCCGACGATGATCAGATCGCAGCCTTCAGCTTTGCTGAACGCACAGATCTTACGCCACGGCGTGCCCATCTCGAGGATGGCCTTGGGCTTCGTCCCCCACGTGGTCTCGAAACGCGCGACCCACGCATTCATTTGTTCTTGCGCGTGATGCATGGCGAGGTTGATCAGCGATTGGCTCGGCTCGTTGGCCTGGTGCAGCATGGTGTCACCGGCGAGATAGGCCGGTGACTCCCAAACGTGAAGGAAGATGATGTCCGTCGAACCGAGGCGCGCGAACATTCCTGCCATGGTGCACGCGGCCTCGGAGGCGGCCGAGAAGTCGATCGGTACGAGAAGTTTCATCATCCTCTCTCTCGGAGCCCGACGGCGATCGATCGTCTGGTCGGTCTTTGTTGGCTCGCTCTAACCCCAAACCTATCACACGCGCGCACGTCCGAGAAGAACCGCTCCCACTACGAGACGGAAACGGCGCGGCGCGCATAGCGCTCGGCGGCCTCTCGGTAGGTCAGCATCGTCTTCTGTTCGGGATCCCATAGATGAATACGAAGACACGCCACGATGTCCTTCGGCCTCAGTGTCGTCACGATGGGATTCCTGAGCTCGGGTACCTGGGCCATTGCTTCCGGCAGGCGATAAAACGGGATGGCCGGATTCAAGTGATGCACGTGGTGGTATCCGATGTTGCCCGTGAACCAGTGCATGATCGGACTCATTTCGGTCATGCTCGAGCTCCGCAGCGCAGCCACGGTGTACTCCCACTCGCGCCGATCGCGGAGCTCCATCCCTGGGAACGTGTGCTGGGCGTAGAACAAGTAGGCTCCACTGGCGCACGCAACCGCTGTGGGCAGAATCAGCACGAAGAACGCGGTCTCGAAGCCGAAGCCGATCGTGAGTCCTGCGACGAGACCACCGTGCACGACCAGCGCGAGCGCGGAATCCCAATACCGGCGCGGGTTGTTGAACAGAGGCTTCAGGCACATGCCCACCAAGAAGATCGTGAAGTAGCCCATCGCGATCGTGAGCCAGTGCCGGGTCGCGCGATAAGCGAGTCGCTGCGGTAGGCTCAGTGCCTGGTACATGCGGTACGTCAGCAAGGGATAGGAGCCGATGCTCGATCCAACCAGCTTGGACGTGTGAGCATGATGATAATTATGGGAGTCGCGCCAAATCCGGGGCGGCGTGAGCACCAACAGGCCGTAAGCGTTCATCAGGGCGCGCCCGACCTTCGATTTCCGGAAAACGGCCCGATGGAGACAGTCGTGGTAGAAGATGAAAAATCGAACGACCGTGAGTCCGAGGAACACCGACGCGATTGCCCGGACCGTCCAATGGGGCGCTGCTGCTGCAACGGCGAGGAGGAGAATCGCAACAGCCATGGTTCGACCGAACAATCTCCAGGTCGTCGCACGGTCCTCCACCGCAAAGGGGCGCGAGGCTTTGATGATGGCCTTACCAGTCCGGTCCTCGTTCATGGACACCTCTGATGCCCTGCTTGCATCGAGAGGTCCACTTCGGAACGACGGCTTGCAAAACCGACCAGATGGTTTGTGCGTGCCGCGGCCCTAGTTCAGCCAGAACGCCGCCGGATAGAGGGCCAGCATGGTCCTCCGAAAGCGCTCGTTCATGGGCATGCCCAGCCATTCGAGGGGGTTCTCGGCATCGGTGACTGGCGCGAAGCCGCTCGAATCGATCGAGACCTCCCACGCCGCGAACGCGCGTAGAATCCGTGCGCACTCCGGACTTTCGAACGGCGGCTTCGCGGGTTCGAAGACGATAGGCTCGCTCGCGGCGAAGAACACGAGGTTCGTAAGCGGCGTGTCTTCGGCGCTTGAGCCGTCCCGAAAGACCCGGACCTCTTCGAACACGCTGCGCAGCGTGGCGGCGATGGCTTTCACGTGTGCCGAAAAGGGGCCGGTTTCGGCGCCTACGACATTCAGCGCGAAGAGGCCGTGCGGGCGAAGCCGCGCCCGGATCGTGTCGAACAACTCGCGGGTGAGCATGTGCGCGGGCATGCTCCCGCCCGTGAACGTATCGTGCACGATGTAGTCGTAGTCGTAGTCGTAGACGTGGCCTTGGTTGTGGCGTGACGAGATATCCTTCAGGAACGTGCGCGCGTCTTCGGTATAAACGGTACCTGTTGGTTCGAAATCAAAGTAGCGCGTTGCGAGTCGAACCACGTGGGGATCGATCTCGACGACGTCCGTCTCGATTTTCGAATGCTTGAGCGATGCGACCAGGCTGCCCGTGCCGAGGCCGACGAGGAGCATTCGGTTCCCGGCGGGTCGGGCCAGGCGGATGGCTTCGAGAAGATGGATGAAACCGAACGCGGGCTCGCGCTGAGGCAGCCAAATTCCGCCGAGGAAGGATTGGTCTGCTCGAAGAAGCCGAAGGACGTCTTCGCGTCGCCTCGAGTCCTCAATAACTTCGAGATGGCCGTAGATGCTCGTGGCGGATTCGAGAACGCGAACGCCTGGAATGGGCTCTTGGTTGGGCGTAGGCGCCAGGCGCGAGACCAGCCAGGGAATGAAGAGGCAGGTGAGAACCCATGGGCGCGTTCGGCTTGATCTCATCTTTTCGCGCAGACCGACCGCAAGCAGCAGCGCCGACGACCAGACGAGGATGCTCGTGAGCGCGAGATTGGGAATGAGCACGAAGCCAGCGAGTAGCGTGCCCACCAGGCTTCCCGCGGTCGATATCGCGAACACACGGCCGGCGGCATTTCCGCTGCTCGATCCTCGTTCGGCGACGATGCTTGCAACGGCCAATGGGCTCAACGTGCCGAGCGCCAGAAGCACGGGAGAGAACAGGACCGCGCCCACCAACAATGCGCCCAGACGAACGTCGAGCATGCCGAGGTGCTCGAGGACCCACCGTGTTTCGAGTGGAATCACGGCCAGCAGTACTCCGGCGACCACGACGACCGAGGAGAAGTTCTTTCTCGGGTCTGGATGAGACGAGAGTCGCCCGCCGCCGGCATAGCCGATCGCGAGCGAGGTCAACGTCACCGCGATCAGCGCCGACCATGCGAACAGCCCGACGCCAAAGAACGGACTCAGGATTCGCGCACCGACAATCTCGACGATCATCACGACCGCACCGGCGCAGAAGATCGCGCCGCTGAAACACAGGCGATCGAGAAGGTGTGCACTATTCAAAGATGTAGACTGCGCCATGGGCTTGCGGCTGTGTTGAACTCGTCGTTCTGTGGCGCCTCGTGCCCCACCACTAACTTCCGTGTCCCATGTTGCTTCGAACTTGAGCTCAACGCGAGTCAACCAGAAGCTTCCCGCAAGCTGGTCAGAGGGCGTTCTCTGGCGAAAACTCAAGCTACAGGGAACCGATCGGTTCCTCGTCCTTCCGATCGTGCGCGTGGAATCATCGCCCGCCCGGCCCGGCCCGTCGCTGCCGCAAGACGCGGGAGGCAGCGGTCGTCGACCTCTCGCGTGGCATCTCGATACGCGTGCCTTCCCACCTGACGCCTGGCGCTTGGCGCCTGGCGAAGCCAGAGTTTTCGGAAGCGGCTTGTGGTGAAAGGCGGCGGCAGGATAAGTGCTCGTTTGCCGCCATGGTCGACGAACCCGCCAAGAATATGAATCCAGAGCCGTGGGAGTTCGCGGGATGGGGTTCTGCGTCGAGGATCACGGATCTGGATACCGCCGCTGTCAAAGTCGAGCAGCCCACACATCGGCACAGCCTGGGAACCTGGATGTCGACCGCCATCTGCGGCAACGACATTACGTCGAGCTGTCTTTACGTCTCGGCGTTGTGCGCGGCGCATGCCGGGATGGCGGCACCGCTCGCCCTGCTCATCGTGGCCTTGGTGCTGTTCCTATTCCGAAAAGTCTACGCCGAAGTGGGCAGTGCGCTCCCGTTGAACGGGGGCACGTATACCGTGCTTCTGAACACCACGAACAAGAGCTACGCGGCTGGCGGGGCCTGTCTCACGCTCCTATCCTATGTGGCGACCGCCGTGATCAGCGCGAGCGAGGCCATGCACTACGCGCACAATCTATGGCATGGATTGCCGGTCTTTGGGGCCACGCTCGTTCTCCTCGGCTTGTTCGCGTTCTTGAATGTCATTGGTATCAGCGAGTCGGCCGTCGTTGCCCTCGGCATCTTCGTTCTCCACATGGCCACGCTCATTGTGCTGTCGATTGCCGGCGCGGTCGCGGTCATTCGCGACCCGAGCCTGTTCGCTTCGAACTGGTCCCTCCCCAGCACAAATGGCTTCATGCACGCGCTCTTCTTCGGATTCTCGGCCGCCATGCTGGGCATCAGCGGATTCGAGAGTTCAGCCAACTTCATCGAAGAGCAGAAGGAAGGCGTTTTTCCCAAGACGCTTCGCAATATGTGGATTGCGGTGGCCGTCTTCAATCCGCTCATCAGCTTGCTTTCGCTCGGTCTGCTTCCGCTCGCCGACATCCAAGGTGCGCCGAACGATCTGCTCGCCCAGATGGGCGATCGATCGCTTGGTTCAGCGCTTCGCATCTGGGTGAGCATCGACGCCGTCTTGGTTCTTTCCGGCGCTGTGCTGACCTCGTTCGTGGGTGTTACGGGGTTGATGCGCCGAATGGCCCTCGACCGCTGCCTGCCTCAGTTCTTCTTGCGGCAAAACGCATCGAGGAAGACCAACCACTGGATCATTCTGGCTTTCCTCCTCGTGTGCTGCTCGATTCTCGTCGTGACGAAGGGGGTCGTGGCCACGCTGGCCGGAGTCTACACGCTCTCTTTTCTCGGCGTGATGTCCTTGTTCGCCCTTGGGAACATGCTGCTGAAGGTTCGTCGTGGGCGCCTCCCGCGAACATCGAGAGCGAGCTGGCCGACGGTCCTGGTGGCGTTGACGGCGGTTCTCATCGGCCTCGCCGGCAACATTCTGATCGACCCCGAGTACGTCACCGTGTTTGGCATCTACTTTGCGGGAGCCTCAGCCGTTGTTGGGCTGATGTTCGTGCGTCTCCTGATCATGCGTGGCATCATCTTCGTGTCGCGCTCCGTGCTGGAGACCGTCGAGTCCGTGAACACTTGGCTTCGCACGTCGATGCTGCAGAAGATGGAAGACATCAACCGACGTGCGGTTATTTACTTCACGCGTGGCGACAATGAAGCCGAGCTGAACCGCGCGGTGCTCTATGTCCTCGAGAACGAGCAGACCAATCACTTCCGAGTCGTTCTTGCGTACCAGGATGAAGAGGAGATTCCACCGCAGCTTGCGGACCATCTTCAGCATATCGATCGCCTCTACCCGCACCTCAAGATCGATTTTCTTGCGGTCAAGGGGCAGTTTGGTCCCGAGCTCATCGAGGCGCTCTCACAGCGTCTCGATGTGCCCAAGAACTACATGTTCATCGGTACGCCCAGCGAAAGCTTTCCACATCGCGTCGAAGATCTCGCCGGTGTTCGCCTGATCTTATGACTTCGGACGTATGGGGCGCGTCTATTCCGAAGCAGGGGGCTTGGCGAACAGCACATCCTTGGCCGTCTCGCAGATCGCGACGACGGCCGGGTGCTTCAGGCGCCGCTCGGCCGAGACCGCGTAGAACCGCTCGTGTACGTCGGGCGCGTGGCCGACGACTTCGACCCCATATTGCTTGACGACCTCCTCGGCCATGATGGCGGGGCCGAAAAAGACGCCGAGACCGTCGGCCCCAAAGACTTTCAGGAGTGCGCTGTCTTCGAACTCCGCGACGATCTTCGGGTGGATGCGGTGCCGTTCGAACCAGAGGTTGAGTGCTCGGCGAAGAGGTGCACCGTCGATCGGCAGCAGAACGGGCGCCTGATCGAGGGACTGGGGAAAGTGGCGTCGCAGAGGGCGCGCCAGTCCTCGGTGAGCAAAGACGGCAATCTCCGTTTCGCCGAGCAGGTGATTGTAGGCCCGAACCGCACTCCCGGGTGGTACCGGGGAGTCGGCGATGACAATGTCCAGCATGTGGAGCCCAAGGCTCGCGAGCAGCTTCTCGTAGCTTCCCTCCGTGCACACCAGTCGTACGGGTTCGTCGAGCTCGAGCGCGGGCGCAAGAAGGCGCCGAACGACAACTTTGGGCACTACGTCAACAATCCCAACATTGACCCGAAGGGGCTGTCCCGACGACCGCCCCTTCACGGTCTCCAGCATCTCGCGGCCGAGCGTGAAGATCTCGTCGGCATAGCGATAGACGACCCGTCCGGTATCGGTGAGCGCGAGCTTGCGCCCGTGCTTCGCGAACAGAGGCTCGCCGAGTCGTTCCTCGAGCGCGTGGATCTGTGCGCTCAGCGTCGAATGGGACAACCGCAGGATCTTGCCCGCCGGAACGAGCCCACCCTCGCGCGCGACCATCCAGAAATAGAGCAGGTGGTGGTAGTTGATCCAGTCCATGCGGGGCCGACGAGATCCAAAGCAGCTTGAACGGACGTCAACACATTGGACGTCAGTGGCACGAACGTCGCTTAGTCGGCGATCTCGAAGAGTCCGGCGGCGCCCATCCCGCCACCGATGCACATCGACACGATGCCGTAGCGCTGGCCGCGGCGCCGCAGCTCGTGAAGCAGCGTCGTCGTGAGCTTGGCCCCGGTGCATCCGAGTGGGTGTCCGAGCGCGATCGCGCCCCCGTTTACGTTGAGCTTTTCGGTCGGGATGCCGAGCTCACGCTGGCAATAGGCCGCCTGCGCGGCGAAGGCTTCGTTGATCTCGAAGAGATCGATGTCCTCGATCTTGAGACCCGTGACCTCGAGCAGACCTCGGATGGCCGGTACGGGGCCGATGCCCATGACGTCGGGCGCGACGCCCTTGACGGAGAAGCCGCGGATTCGTGCGATGGGCTTCGCACCGAGCGCTCGAGCCCGTGCGTCCGACATCAAGACGAGCGCCGCTGCGCCGTCGCTCATCTGGGATGCATTGCCCGCCGTGACCGTCCCGTTCGCCGAGAAAGCGGGGCGGAGGGCGGCGAGCGCTTCGAGCGTCGTCTCGGCGCGCGGGCCTTCGTCGACCGCGAATTCGACCTCTTTGACGGCGCCGCCCTGAAAGACCCGTGCCTTGACCGGTGTGATCTCGTCCTTGAACCGACCCGCTTCGATCGCCTTGAGCGCGTTCTGATGCGACCGCAACGCGAGCTCGTCCTGCGTCGCGCGCGAGACCTCGAATCGCTTCGCGACCCGTTCGGCGGTGTGACCCATCGAGATGTACGCCTCCGGATAGTCGGCCGCGAGCTTCGGATTGAGGCTCACCTTGTTGCCGGCCATCGGCACCATCGTCATGGATTCGGTGCCGCCCGCGACCACCACGTCCATCGATCCGGTCTGTATTGCTTGCGCCGCGTGCGCGATCGCTTGCAGCCCGCTCGAGCAGAAGCGATTGATCGTCTCTCCCGGAACGGTATCGGGCCACCCCGCCAGGAAGACGGCGTTGCGCGCGACGTTGAACCCTTGCTCCGCTTCCGGAAAAGCACAACCCAGGATGACGTCGTCGACCTGGGCCGCCTCGAGGCCTTTGACGCGTGCGAGTGCGCCCTGGATCGCGGCGGCGGCGAGGTCATCGGGTCGGGTGTCTTTGAGCGTTCCTTTCTTTGCGCGACCCACGGGGGTTCGGGTCGCGCTCGCGATGATGACGTTCAGCGGAAATGGCATGTCCTCTTCTCCTTCGGTTGTTCTGAAGAGCCCTGGTGTTGCTTCACCCTAGTTGCGCAGCGGCTTGTTCGTCATGAGAAGACTCTCCATGCGCTTTTGCGTCTTCTCCTCGCCGCAAAGCGAAATAAAGGCCTCCCGCTCGAGGTCGAGGTAGTCCTGTTCGGTCAACATTGTGCCGGCGGCGACCGTACCTCCACACAAGATGTGCAAGACCTTGCCGGCGATGAGCG
Source organism: Deltaproteobacteria bacterium (assembly GCA_016713425.1). Lineage (GTDB taxonomy): Bacteria > Myxococcota > Kuafuiibacteriia > Kuafuiibacteriales > Kuafuiibacteriaceae > JADJPE01. The sequence continues at coordinate 3,290,469 of JADJPE010000005.1, forward strand.
CGTCATGCTCCGATGCGTAGCCGCCTTCTCGCATGCCCCAAACCCGCATCTCGATCGTCTTTGCGACGTCGAGGCCGGCGGCCTTGATGATGCGCGGTCGCGGCGGACGGTATCCGGCGCGGGCGAGTCCGAGCGCCCGTTGCTTCGCCTCGTAAAGAAGGCGGTCGTGGTTGAGCGAAATCCCATCCGTTGGGCTCAGGTATCTCTGCTTCTTCGCCTCTTCGGCGCTCGTCGATACCTTGGCGAGCGCGATGTTGAGGGAGCCCTGTCCGATGAACGGCAGGATGTCGACGCCCTCGAGGTCTTGCACGTCGCCCGTCCAGCGCTCGACCATCCGCAGACAGCCACCGCCGGCCGGAATGAGGCCGGCGCCCACCTCGACCAGCCCCATGTAGGTCTCGGCCCACGCTTGGCACGCATCGGCGGCCATGGCGATCTCAGCGCACCCGCCGAACGTGTATTGAAACGGCGCGGCGACGACTGGAACGCGCGCATAGCGCATCGATTGCAGCGTCTTCTGGAGCGCGGTCACGGCCGCGTCGATCTGCGTCCACTGTTTTTGCTGCGCGTTCATGTAGATGAGCATCAGGTTCGCGCCGGCCCCAAAGTGCTCACCCTGGTTTCCGATGACGAGCGCCTCGAAGTTCTTTTCGGCCTCCGTGATCGCGGTTCGCAGCATCTTCACGACGTCGTCGTCGATCGTGTTCATCTTCGTGTGGACTTCGAGACACAGACAGCCATCATCGAGGTCGAGGAGCGAGGCTCCGAGGTTCTTGGCGACGACCTTGGTGCGCTGCTCCTTGAGTGCCGCGAGGTTGATCTCCCGCGGATCGAGCTTCACGCGCACGGCGCGCTTCGTCTCGGGCGCGTAGAAGTCGCGCTCGTGAAGAGGGCCATCATAGAACGACTTGCGTCCTGTCTCGAGCATCTGCGTGATCTCGGTCGGGACCTCGAGACCTTCAGCCTTCATGCGTTCGGTCGATTCGACGACGCCGATGGCGTCCCAAGCCTCGAACGGACCAAGCTCCCAGCCGAAGCCCCAACGCATGCCGCGGTCGATCTGCACGATGTCGTCGGCGATTTCACCGATGCGGCGCGCGCTGTAGACCAGCGAGCCGGCCAGAATCTTCCAGGCAAATCGACCGGCGGGATCGTCGGCCGCGATGAAAGCCTTGAGGCGTTGCCCGGGGTCGTCGATGTTCTTTGTGGCGGCGATCGAGTCGAAACGCACTTTCTTCTGCGGTCGGTAGTCGCCGGTTTCGAGATCGAGCACCAAGATCTCGCTGCCCTGCTTCTTGTAGAAGCCGGCGCCGGTTTTTCGCCCGAAGCGCTTCTCGCGGATCAGGTCGTTGACCCACTCGGGAAGCTTGAAGAGCGCGCGGGCTTCGTCGTGCGGCAGGTTGTCGTAGCAGTTCTTCGCGACGTGGGCGATGACATCGATGCCGACCAGGTCAGCGAGCTGGAACGCGCCCGTCCGAGGACGACCCATCGGCGGCCCGGCGATCTTGTCGACCTCTTCGATGGTAAGGTTGGCCTCTTTCATGCCGTGCATCGCCAACATCAGGCCGTGAATGCCGATGCGGTTGGCGATGAAGTTGGGGGTGTCTTTCCCGTAGACTACGCCCTTGCCCAAGAACTCGCCAATCTCGACGGCGCGAGCGAGGGCCGCCGGGCTCGTCGTCGGGCTCGGAATCACCTCGAGGAGGTGCATATAGCGCGGCGGGTTGAAAAAATGCATGACCAGAAAGCGCGTGGCGATGCCTTCGGGGACGACTCCGCTCATCTCCTTGATCGAGAGACCGCTGGTATTGGACGCCAGGAGCGCGTGCTCCGGGAGAAAGGGTGCGATCCGTTCGTAGAGCGCCTTCTTGACGCCGAGGTCTTCGACGATGGCCTCGATGACGAGATCGCACGTGCGGATACGATCGAGGTGATCTTCCAGGTTTCCGGGCGTGATGAGGCGCGCCGCGTCGGGGTCGAAGAAGGGCGCTGGTTTGGCGGCGAGCGCCTTCTTGAGCGCGTCTCGCGCGAAGCGATCGCGCTGCTTGCCCGCTTCGGGGCCTGCTTCCTTCAGGTCCGGCGGAACGATGTCCAGAAGATGCACTCGTATTCCGGCCCCGGCCAGGTGGGCCGCGATCCCGGTACCCATCACGCCTGCGCCTAGAACGGCGGCGGTTTCAACTTTGTCGACCATATGTCAGCTCGGCCTCCTCTTGAGCGATTGTCGCCGCCGGGAGGCTACGCCCCGCACAGTAGCGTCGCAACCCCGTTCGCGGCTCCAGACGCCAAACGTTGAAGGCGCGCAGGCTGCTCGCGGCGCTTGCGCCCTTGGTGTGCCCTAGACCCGTACGGGCTGTGCTGGCTTCTTGAAGATGAACTCGATCTGCTCGAAGCCGCCCACGAGCTGGCACCAGAACCGGCTGCAGGCGTAGGGCTGGGCGTTTGCGAGCCCCGAGATCACACGGTTGACCTTCTCGAGCAGTGCAATCTGGCGCGGCGAGGCGAAGGGCGCCTTGAGATCGAACCGCACCATGTACTCGAGTCTCATGCGCACGAGCGCGAGCTCCACCCCGACGTAGCCCTTGAAGGTGGGCTTGAAATACTCGGGAAAAGAGACGTCGAAGCAGTGGGTGTGCTGCGGATGCGTCATGCCTCGCGAGAAGTGAGGCACGCGGATCTCGATGACGCCGCCGGGCCGCAGAAGGCGGCTTAGCGCCCGCATCACGCCAAAGACGTCGTTCAGGTGCTCGAGGAGATGGTCGGCGACGATGATGTCGAAGTGACCTTCGGGCAGCGCCGCGTAGCTCCGCGGGTCGTTGAGGTCCATGAAGACGTCGGCGTGCGCTTCGGGAATGATATCGACGTTGAGGAATCCCGGGCGGGCAAACTGACCACAGCCTAGGTTGAGCTGCCTCGGCACCGGCGTAGGCAGTCGAGTGGACACCGAGCTCGGCCACGCGCCAGGTTGTCCGTTTGGTTCGGCCCCGGTGACTGGATACGGTTTCGTCACGAATTCAGCCCTTTCACGCACGGTCTAGGGCGTCAAGTGGCGCTCAGAGTGGCGCTCAGAGTGGCGCTCAGAGTGGCGATCCGGCGCCGGGGCTTGGGCGCCAAGGCGCGTGTCGACGTGGGGGTCGACGCGCGGGCTGACGGCGTGCACCTGCGGGTCGTGGAGCCACGGCGCCGATTCCGCGTCCGATGTTTCCATCGCGCGCTCCGCCGCCTTGCCGCCGTTCGCCGCTTGTCGCGGTGCCCTCTGGTCGGTCATGGGGCTGCGGTCTGCTGCTTCTTCCTGGCGGACGCCGGTGGCTGCCCAAGAATTCTCGTTGTGCCACGTGACGTGAACTTCTTTGAAGTGGGTTCCTTCGAACCACGATTCGACTTCGCGTCTCGGTAGGTAGTGGGCGATCGCAGGCGTGAGGTGATCGTGGACGATCGAATGGACCTCGGAGAACGGGAACGAAGCGAGCTGCCGCATATACTGCCCGTAGTAGAGCCGTGAGGCGGCGTCGGACGAGTGAACGGAGGTGCCGTTTCCGTACAGGCTGCGCGCGAATCCGTAGACCAGCGAGGCTGGGATCTTCGACGCATGGAACAGCCACCGATGCGGCAGGCGCGAGGTGATGCGTCGCCGAATGGGGTCCACGAAATGCACGATCCACCCGTTGTTCTCGCGCCCATACACCCAGACGATCATGCGGCCGCCCGGCCGAACCGTTTCGGCGAGGGCATCGAAGGCTCGCCTTGGCGTCGGCGTGTGGTGGAGCACCCCAACTGAGAAAGCGATATCGATGGTCTGGCGACGAATGGGGAGGTGATGGAGGTCGGCTTGGATCACGTGGACGTTGTGGATGTGTCGCGTATTTCGGCGTGCCGCCTCGACGGCTGATCCGAGGTCGATCGCGATCACTTCTTTGGCGCCGTACTTCGCGACGAGCGCCGAATGCCGTCCCTTTCCACAACCGCCTTCGAGCACGACCTTGCCGGCGAAGCTCTGGCGCGTGTTCGGCCGGATCCACCCTAGGAACTGGTCTTCGTAGTGCTCGCGGATGGTGTCGAAGTCATTCCACTGGGCACCGAACCGGTCGACCGTACGCCGCGCCTCCGCCGCCACGCTGCCTTGGGCTGGGAGCAGGCGCGGAACGCCATCCGTAATAGGGTAATTTCCGCAAAGATCGCACCGGAGGAGACCGTCGAGGATATCGCCGTCGTCGATTCGGCTGACCTTCAGATCAAGAGGGCCGGCACATTGGGGGCAGACGATGAAGTTGAGGAGCGAAGCTCTCACCCCTTTCCTTCTACTATGGGGCAGGGGCCGGTCGCCAGGTAGGTTCAGGCCTCTGACGGACACCTCCGATGAGGACTCATCCGAGGTTGAACACGCGGCGAACGTGCGTGCTTCGTAGTGAAAGAGCGGGTAGTGTGGTCAAGTGGCGGTAGGTCGCATCCCTGGCGGTGGCGTAGGACGAAATCCGTTCGGCGTCGAGTGGGTCTCTGGCGAGAATCGGGTCAACGAGACCCTCGATGCGGCCCAAGATCCGCTTTTCGGACGAAGGCGACCCGATCTCCTCGAGCCCGATCCCGAATCCGCGAGCCTGCTCGCGCGACTTCACCTGTACCGTCGTCGCCTGGCGAGACTCGCCGGAGATGCCGAATCCGACTACGATCTCACCCTCGCCCGAGGGACCATCGCAATGATCGATGCCCAGGGCCTCATCTACATCGGGCGCGAGTTCTTGCTGGCGTACGCGGATGCGCTGGACGTTCAGGTGGGGGTCATCGCCCACGAAATTGGGCATCGACCTCGGCGCTGGCAGGCCTATCGCAGTGGACGAAAGCTGACGCCGAGCGAGCTCCATGACCTTTGTCGGCTCGAGGAGACGCGGGCCGATTATTTCGCCGGGTACGCCCTCGGGCACCTTCGGATGGATTGCCAGCCGCTCTGCGCCTTTCTCGAAGCCGTCGAAGACGGCCCGCATCCTGAGTATTTTCCGGCCGCCCTTCGCGCCCAGACGATTCGCGAGGCCTATGCGGCCGGCCAACGACGCCTTGCGAACGTGAAGAAGTTTTTTCCGGAGTTTGCGCGACAGGCTTCGGCCTTCGGCGATTTTGGGACGCTTTGATGTAGGTGTTGGCGCATCTCGGCATGTAGGGCACGCACCTCGAGTTGGGCTAGATTACGCTTCTCGCGGATGCCCGATAGTCATCGACAGCTTACGTTCGCGCTCGGTCGGTACACGTTGCACGAGCGGATCGGTCTCGGAGGCATGGCGGAGGTCTTTCGGGCATCGTCGCCTGATCACGACGGCCTGATCGTTGTCAAACGACTGAGGTACGATCGGGCGGCCGATGAGTCGATGAACTCGATGTTCATCGACGAAGCTCGCTTGGCGGTTGGGCTTCACCATCCAAACATTGTTCGCGTCTACGAGCTGGGGCAGGGCGAAGACGGCGCACTCTACATGGCCATGGAGTACGTGGAGGGGCTCGACCTGAAGCAATTGCTGCGTGCCGCTCAAGATTGCGGGATGCGTATCCCGATTTGGTTTAGCGCATGGCTCGTGGCGGAAGTGCTCTGCGCGCTCGAATATGTCCACGGTCTCACGACGCCCGATCGGCAGCCGCGTCGAGTCGTTCATCGCGATATCTCGCCAGAAAATATCCTTGTTTCGCTCGAAGGGCGAATCAAGCTCCTCGACTTCGGCGTGGCGAAGTATGACCGCCGCATGACGCACACAGCCGAGGGACGGATCAAGGGCAAGCTTTGCTACATGTCGCCCGAACAGATCCGAAATCGAGCCATCGACGAGAGGACCGATGTCTTTGCCGCTGGGACCGTGTTTTGGGAATGCCTCACTCAACGCCGACTGTTTCGCGGCGATTCACCGTTCGACGTCTTGCAGCGCATTTGCGCGGGCGCTCGGCCACCACCGTCGACGATCAGAGGCGACGTCCCGGTCGCGCTCGATGCGTGTGTGCTCGCGGCCCTTGCGGCAGACGCGAATCAAAGGACGCCGACGGCGCGCGCCTTTCGGCAGGAGGTCCTCCGTATTCTGGGGCGCATCCACGGTCCGGTCGTCCACGACGACGTCACCGCGTTGATTCATGAGCTTGGAGAAGCACACTTGCGAAGTGTCGATCTGCGCCCCGGAACGGAGGACGATGGCGTCTCGGACTTCATGGTTCAGACGGGCTCAACGACACAGATCATGGTTCCCGACTTCGAGTGAGCGCCGCATCTTGCCGCTCCACGTTCTCCTGAGCCCTGCACCACCGATGTACCACTACCACCCCCGAACCTCCGGTTTTCTCGTTTCGTCGATGCGTCTTGCTTCGTCGCTTCGTCGCTTCGTTGGTTCGTCGCTTCGTTGGTTCGTTGACGCTTTGCTTTGCTTTGCTTTGTTGTGCTTCGTTCTGTTTTGCGGCGGAGCGAGCGATGTGGGCCTCTTGGATCCGACGTACCCGACGCGGAGCCGAGGACGTACCGTTCTTTTCCTTGGCTTATTCTTCTTCGTTGGCTTCAGAGATATGATGAACGCGGCGCGGAGGCTGAAGTGCGATCTGCGGATGATGATCGAGAGCGCGGCGAACAAAGCCGCAGGATGAGGGCCGTCGGGACGTTCGCCGACGGCTTGTTGCCCCAGGTGAAAGCCATGGTGTCGGCGATTTCCGACCTCCGTGTCGGTCACGCAGGCGTGGGCGACCCGGCGCGGGACGATGCGCCTTCGAGTGTCGACTCAATCCTTGACGTCCTTTCGGTTCTCAAAGAGCGCCTCATGGTTCTCGCAGGACATGCGCCGGTCGCCATCGTTCCGTTCGAACTGAACGAATTCGTGAAAGCATTTCAGGCGTCGCTCGCGCCGCGACTCCCGGAGTCCGTTGTCGTGACGCTCGCGCTCACCGCGAACATGGGAAGGGTCTTGGCCGATCCCGCGGCCGTAGAGCGCGCGCTGTCCTTGCTCGTTGAGAACGCGCTCGAAGCGATGCCAAACGGTGGTTCGTTGACCATCCGGACGCTGCGCGGTCCCGAGCCGCGGCGCGGCGAGGATCCGCTCTCCGTCATCTCTGTGACGGACACGGGACGCGGTATGCCGCCCGAAGTGGTCGATCGAGCGCTCGAACCTTTCTACACGACGAAGACCGGATCCCCGGGTTCAGGTCTTGGCCTGACCACTGCGCATGCTTGGATTGCGCGTCTCGGGGGGCGGCTCGGGATCGAGAGCGAGGTCGATCGGGGCACGACGGTGACGGTGATCTTGCCGCGTGAGCGCACGAGTGGCCGGACCGGGAGCCCACGCGTCGTGCCGCAGGGGTCCGCTCGATCGGGCGACGTCGTGCTCGTGGTCGCAGATGAAGAGAGCGTGCGCCGTGCGATCGTCCGCATCTTGCGTGCCGATGGCTATACGGTGTTCGACGCCGCCAGCGGCCGGGACGCACTCGACCACCTGGCCTCGTTGGCTCAGGATGTCGATCTCCTTCTGACCGACGCTCGGATGACGGATATGACGGGGCCGGACTTGGCGCGTCGAGTCAGCGAGAAAGTCGGTCCGCTGCGCGTATTGTACATGACCGGCTACGTGGGCGATATCGAGACGACACACGGGCTTTCGGACGTTGGCACGGCGCTCCTGAAGAAGCCGTTCACGCCCGACGTATTGCTTGCGCGTGTGCGCGAGGCCCTGGGCGCGCGCGCACGGTACGCCATTCAAGTCGTCTAGGCCTCAAACAAGCGCGCCCCGCGCTCTGTTCACGGATCAAGAACGAAAAGCCTTTGATAATTCGAGTGTCCTTGTGAGAACAACTTGAACCCCGGAAGGATTTTCGGATTAACAGGAACATGTGACGACGCATCGAGGCTGAGAAGATCAAGATCAAGAGTCGGCCCAAGTCTGCGACCCAGGTGAACGAAGGCGGACCCGTGCTCTCGGGTGGCGAAGTTCAGTACGAGCTCGCAGGCAAGACCACGGCAATCTCACACGGCGGCATCGGGGCCATCCAGCGCCTCGTCAAGAAGACTGGGCTCGCAAGCACGTCGATGACAACCTTCATCTGCTCAAGATCAAGCAGTGGTTCAGCATTCTGCAGCGCTTGTCGACTCGGGTCGCAGCGAAGATTCCCCGCGGTCATCGAAGCGTCGCCGACCACCTGCTGCGCGCGCTGCTGCGAACACGGTGCTCCTCATCGCCGAAGGCGCCACCGTCGGGGCGCAGGACTGAAGCGTCAACGATTCGTCGAGAGCCGTGGCGAGTGCGCTGAGGTGGCGGCCGCCGCCGATCTGCTGAAGGTGCTGCAGCCCATGAGAGTTCCGACTCCGACGAGCTCAAACACCTTGCCGGTCGTGTATCAGCGATGCTGACGCGCCTGATCGCCCGCCTTCAGTAGTCGTTGGGTCGTGGTCGAGCGCGTGCGCGCGCGCGTGCGGGTAGATCGTCGCGGGTGGAGCGTGGATCGTCGACAGTGGAGCGTGGACGCGTCCGTGCGCAGTCGCGCAACCCGTTCACGGATCGAAATCGAAAAGCTTCCGATAATTCGAGTGTCCCTACGAATTGAACCACCGGAAGGCTCTTTGAATGAACAGGAACATACGACGACGCATCGAGGCTGAGAAGATCAAGATCGAGAGACGGCTCAAGTCTGCGATTCATGTGAGCGAGGCCGGACCCGTGCTCTCGGGTGGCAACGTTCGCTAGTCCCGTGTATCTGAAAGGGCCAAAAAAAAGGGGGGGGGGGTGTTTCCCCGGGGGGGGGGGGGGGGGGGGGGGGGGGGAAAAGCCCCCCCCCCCCCGGGGAGGGGGGGGGGGGGGGGGGGGGGCCGCCACACGGGGGGGGCGCGCGGAGCCCGGGCCCGCGCGGGGGGGGGGCGAACCGCACAGGGGGGGGGGGGGGGGGGGGAGAAAGGGGGGGGCGGGGGGGCCCCGCGCGGGGGAGGGGGGGGGGGAAGGGGGGGGGGGGGGCGCCGCGGGGGGGGGGGGCGGCGGCGCGGCCGGGGCGCGGGGCGCCCCGCGCGCGGCGCGGGGACGGGGAGGGGGAGGGAGGGGGGGGGGAGGAGGGGGGGGGGACAGGGGGGAAAGGAGAAGGGGGGGGGGGAGGGAGGGGGGGGGGGGAGGAGGGGGGGGGGCGGGGACGGGCGGGCGGGGGGGGGGGGGGGGGGGGGGCCCCGGGGGGCCGGGGGCGAGACGCGCTCCGACCACCCCCCCTCCCTCCCAAGGAGGGGGGCGCGGGGGGGGGGCGCGCGCGAGCCCGGCCGCGCACGGGGCCGGGGCGGGGCGGGCGGGGGGGGGTGGGCCGCGGCCAGGGCCCGGGGGGGGGGCCCCCGGGCGGGGGGGGGCGGGGGGGGGGGGGGGAAGAGGGGGAGGAGGAAAGGGAGGCGCGCGGGGCCCCCCGGGGGCCGCGGCCCCGCGCCGCGGGGGGGGGGGGGGGGGGGGGGGGGGGGGGGGGGGGGGGGGGGGGGGCGCGGCGCGCGGTGGGGGGGCGGAGCCGGGGGGGGGGGGGGGGCGGGGGCGCGCGCGGGCCCCCCCGCCCCCCCCCCCCCGCGACAGCGGGACGCCGCAGGGGCCCGGCGGGCCCCCCGGGCCCCCCCCCCCCCCCCCCCCCTCCCCCGCGCCCGGGGCGCGGCCGGGGGGGGGGGGGGGGCGCGGGCGGGGGGGGGGCGGGGGCGGCCGCGGGGGGGCGCGCGGCGGCGGCAGGCGGCCGCGGGGGACCGACGCGCGGACCCCCCAGCCCGAAAACCCGGAGCCAGGGCCAAAACGGGAGAACAAACCCCGGGGCCGGGACCCCGGAGGCCTCGGGGCGCGCGCGGGGGCGCCCGGGGCGGGAGCCAAGAAGGGGGGGCGGGGGGGGGGGGAGAGGAGACGCGGGGGGCTAGAAAGACCAAGGCAATCTCACACGGCGGCATTGGGGCCATCCAGCGCCTCGTCAAGAAGACTGGGCTCACCAAGCACATCGATGACAACCTTCATCTGCTCAAGATCAAGGTGCCCTACCACGAGTCCGATCACGTCATGAACATCGCCTACAACGCGCTGTGCGGTGGCCGAACGCTCGAGCTTCGACGCAATGATCGCGTATTTCTCGAGGCTTTGTGCACACGCAGTATCCCGGACCCAACCACGGCTGGAGACTTTTCTCGGCGTTTTTCGGTGGGCAACATCGAGCTCCTGCAGGACGCAATCAACGGGGCTCGATTGGAGGTCTGGCGACGACAGCCGAACTCGTTCACAGAGGCCATCGCAACCATCGAGGCCGATGGGTCGATCGTGCCGACCGACGGCGAGTGCAAAGAGGGAATGGACATCTCGTACAACGGTATCTGGGGCTATCACGCTTTGCTCGTGACGCTCGCGAACACGGCGGAGCCCCTCTACATCGCCAACCGAGGCGCCAATCGCCCGTCACACGAGGGCGTGATCCCGTACTTCGAGCGCGCGAGCGCACTCGTTCGTCGAGCGGGATTCAAGAGCGTCATGTTGCGTGGTGACACCGATTTCGCGCTGACGGCGACGTTCGACCGCTGGCACGACGACAATGTTCAGTTCGTCTTCGGCGTCGATGCCCGCAAAGATCTCATTGCGCGGGCGGAGAGTGGCTCGAGTGACCTATAGCGAGAACTGGAACGCCGCGCAGAACGATAAATCGGCACGCAGCCACGGGCGCGACCCACGAATGTCCTGGATCAGATCGTTCGTCAGCGAGGCTTCAAGGTATTTCGAACCGAGAGCGAGGAGATCATCGAGTTCCAGCATCAGCCCAACAAGTGTTCCCGTCCATACCGAGTCGTCGCCCTGCGGAAGAACATCTCGGTCATGAAAGGAGAGGAAGGACTGATCCGGGAGATCCGATATTTCTTCTACATCACCCATGTGACCGAGCTGACCTGTCATGAGGTCATCCATCAAGCGCCCGATTGGATGTCGAGCGCCGGAGAGCCCCCATCGTTGATTACCGGCTGGGGCGTGCTTGTCCCAGGAGTGTCGAGCCAGGCCTCTCCGATGCCGAGTCCGCCCGTGAGGTTGCTGCCCCAACAATAGATCTCCCGTTGGTCATCGACCACGCAGGCATGGTTACGTCCGGCCGAGATTCGAGTCACTGGATGGGTGAGCGCGACGCCGACCGGCTGGATCTCCGCCGACGACAGTACGCCGCCATGGCTAAGCTGTCCCATGTCGTTGTTGCCCCAGCACCAGGCACTTCCATCGTCCAACCGTGCGCACGTGAAGGTGGCTCCGCTCGTGGCGTCGACGACCCGGAACCATCGCCGCGGATGAGGCCCTGATGCCGTTGACGAGCAAGACATCGCTCTCTGGCCGGAATCGCTTCTGCGCGAAGATGCGGGATGAGATTCTCGGACTGCTCGCGCGTCGCGATGATACGCGTCGACCGTGACGCATGCGCCGATCCTCCGGTCGTAATTGAATGGGTGTGACCATCCGGTCGTGAACCGATCGGTATGGTACTCTGTCGTGCTTCGCGTATTGGGCGTCACGTGTTTGCGTTCGGTGTTTTCGGCGTTTTGCGTCTGATTTTCGCATTTCGAAATTCAGATTACGTCGCTTGACTGACCACCGAACATGCGTCGTTGACGAGCTGAGATGTCGTCGGCATACGCATGATCGATATGGATCCATCCATGAGGTCTCAAGCCTGCCTATCTGCCACGTCTGCTCCATCAGGAAGGTCGTTTAGGTTGAGCCGCCGAGGCTTGTTTGTGTCGACGGGCGTCTCGTTCTTCGCATTTCTTTCCGTGCCGCACGGCTTTGCTGCAAACCTCTCCATCCAGACCAATGTCAGTGTTGGAAGCGGAAGTGATTGGGGCGAGGGCGGCGGTTCGTCGTCGCCCGGTTGGCCCTCGGCGCAGGATTATTCACCGGCTGTCAACACTGACGACGTGGATCAGATGGATACAGTTGCGCCGTTTCGCGTCCAACCAGACCTCATACCCGGCAAATACTCGGCTCACTTGATTACCGTAGACGTCCCCGTTCAGGCCGACGCGACGATTCAGACGCAGGCGCCTGGTGTGGCGACCGCGGAGGCCAGTGCTTGGGGCCGGGGTATGGCCAAGACTTGGCGCCGCGAGCGACTCGGTCCGCTCGATGGTGATCTCGATGATGCGCGCCAAATGGGAAACGAACGGGGCTCCGAAGTGGCGGCGGCATCTTCTCAGGCGTTTAACGCTCGGGGCGGTGATGCTGAGCATCGCCTTGTGCCTCAGGAGACAGGCCAGATCGTCGCTCCGATACCTGGACACGACGGCGGTGCAAGCGGCGAATCGGAATCGGATCTGAATGGAAGTGATCCGGTGGACCCGGCAACCGGAGAGTTTCGTCGCACCTCGATCGACTTCATGCTTTCGGGGGTTGGGCTCCCCGTGGTGTTCAAGCGCGTTTATCGAAGCCGCTGGGCCTACGATGGGCCGCTTGGGCACGGATGGACACATAGCTTCGATGAACGCCTCTTGGTTTCGACGGCTGGGCGCGACGCGGCGGCACCGACGGCCGAGTGCGGTCCTCGCACGGTCCGGTGGTTCTCGGGAGACGGCGGTTCCCTGGAATTCCGCGCGTCGGCCACCGGATGGCGATCCTTTCCTCAGACCGATTTCCTTCTCGCTGAAGCCCGGGACGGCGGATGGACCATCGTGATGCCCGACGGAATCCGCCGTCGGTTCGACAAGCGGGGCTTGCTTTTTGACGTCGAGGATCTCAACCACAACCGTCTTCAGTATCGTTGGGCATATCGTCGTTTCGATGACGGCGCTGGTGTTTCAGCGGTCTCCGAGGTGACGGATACGGTTGGACGGCGGATCGTGTTTTCCTACGACGGCGCGGGGTACCTACAGACCGTCTCCGTTCCGTCCATCGGAATATCGCTTCGCTATGCGGTAAGTTCGGCAGGGGAGCTTGTGAGCGTCACCAATGCCGCTGGCGTCACCGAGCGGTATGTCTATTTGTCTGCCGCCCTGGCGCCCGAGTCCGACTTTGTTCCAACGCCGTTTGCGCGCAACCACTGTGAGTCTCAGTGTTCAACCGGAGGTGAATGCTCTGGCATCGGAGAGACGTGCGAAGCTCGCCTTAGCGAGGTGACGCAAGCTTGCACGAATGAATGCTTCGCGCCGTCAGCGTGTGCTTCCTCCTGCAATGCCTGCGAACAGGCATGTGAAGGCGCACCCGCAACGGGTGAGTGTAGTGCTGCTTGCAGACCCACTTGCGAGTCCGATTGTCTGGAGCCGGGGCCTGACAAATGCCACGACGCGCAGTCGAAGGCGATTGCGCGATGCGACTACGATTGCACAGCGGACGCTCGGAGCGTGTGCGAGAATCTGTTCGGATGCACCTTCACCAGCCTCGAGCCAGTGATTAAGCCGGACCACCAGACTTGGACCGACAACAAGTGTGTGAGCGTGTCAGATTGCGAGCGGCGTGGCGTGATTCCGTCGATGGCCAAATACAGAGACACGGTGATGTATCCGAACTTCATCGGTCCGGAGGAATTCGAAGAGCGATGTATTCACCCTCTATTCGGTTACGCTGGGCCCGACCATAACTCGTGCATTTCTCTCGGGGGCAGCGGTGTCTTGGGGCTTGGCTGGAACTGCCGCGATGAATGCCCGAATTGCTACTACTGGGGCGGCGACTGCCCACGGGGAAGCGCAGCCCGTAATCGAAATTGTGTTGCAGATTGCGAGACGGAGCGCGGGACCCTGTATCCGTCTTTGATTGCGGAATACGAGAAGGAATGCAGGGACTCATGTGGCGAAGCCTGCGGCCAGGCCTGTGCGGCGGGATGCGAGACGAGCTGCAAGGAGGCTTGCACGGGTGCGTGCGAAGACCGCGGGCAATGCAGTTCGAGCTGTGTTGCGCGAACCGGAGTGCTGAAGGAAGCCTGCGACGAGGCTTGCGTCGACGCGTGTGAGGCAGGGGTTGCACATTCCTCGGGCCAGGTGACATTCGGGCGTCCCATGGACCTCGAACACAACCTCGTCGAAGTCTACGACGGTGGAGGGCGCCTCGTTCTTCGCAATACGTACGAAACGAGTATCTTCAGCCCCGATTTTGATCGCGTCGTTCGTCAAGAGTACGGCGACGCGGTGATCGAATTCCACGCCTACGACCTTGGGCTGTTGCAGCGTGAGCGCGACGCGGGGCGTTCGGTGGATGCTGCGCTCATTCCACCGCCGGAACTCGTCGACGCCGAGCCGGCGTCCGTTGGGTTGTGTCCCCAGTGTGGGACAGCGGAGAGCATCGGCGCGGGGCCTGTCAACTTTCACTATGTGGGTGTCGATCCAGGGGATTACTTGGCGATCGATCTTGGCCGAGGCAATCCTCGCGAAATCGATGCTTCCGGCAGGTCGAGAAATGCATCGGAGACGAACAGCACGCGAGGTGCCGGAAGCGTGGCATCTGTGGCGGCCGGTGCTGCGACTGCGGCGAACTCGACGAATGCGGCGAAAGAGATGGGCGCGCTCCGATGGCCAGTCGAGGGTGATGTGTCGCCCCTCGAGATCTACCGCTGGCTCGAAGTGCACGCCGAGCCTAGCGGTTCTTCCGATGTTTCACCCGCGCGAGGGCGAATCTACCCGCTTGTGTCGGATGAGGTTGGGCTGTCTTTTGCTACGCCGCTTGGGCGCATTCAGATGCGTGGTGTCTTGGGCGCTGTGGGCGTGGTGAGTTTCGAGGGCTCCGATCCGGAGGCGCTTCGCGGGCTGTCGCAGGGCATTGATCGGCCTTTGGTTACGCTCATTCGTGGGCCGTCGGGTTGGGGCGCGTATTCGGGGGTCGTGAAAAGCGCGATGCGCCTAACGCCGAGTGACGCATGTAGCGATGAATTCTCCCTTGTCTCGGCCGGAAGCGAAGCGATCGAACTGAAGAGTGGTGTGTGTCGTGGTGCCTTCGCGGCTGTGCAGCTTGGACGTCGTGCGGGGAGCCCGAGTCAACGGGCCTTTGTCAGCTCGGAGGAGCCGCTGAGCGCGAGCGCCGACGTGCGAGAGTGGGCGGTCGATGGTGGTCGTTTGTTGCTGACGCGGCGGAGCACTGTGGATGCTGCGGCCGACGATTCGTCTTGGGCTCGGAGCGCGCCGAGAAGCGGACTGACAAGCGCGTTGGGAACGGCGGGAGCCGGCGACGGCGTGAATCCGCGTGAAGTGTGTTTTGAAGCGACGCCGATCCTGCCTGAGGCGGGGTGTCGGCAAGGTGTTTCGATGCTCGAGGTGGCGCTTCGGCGCTCCGGGGGTTCCGGCGACTTCGGTTTCGGGGGCGCAGGCGCCGTCGGTGGGCTGGGTGGCGGTGGTTCGGGGGCGGATTTCGACCCGAACCTGATTCCCGGTCTCGGTGGTGGTGCGGCTGATTTCGAACTCGATCCGAGTCTCGTGCCTGGATTCGGCCCGGACGTTGGTCCGGATCATCTGCCCGATATCCCGCCGGACCTTGATCCTGACGTGGCGGCTGGTGGCGCGCCGTCTGTTCCGGACTGCGGTCGTCCATGGCTGACGCGTCCCTCTTCGTCGCTTGTTGGCCACGCTGGCGTTGGAGTCGTTGGAGGCGCAGGAGAAGGTGGATCCGGCGGTGTTGGCGGCGGCGTTGCTGCGGGTGGTGGACGTCTTCCACCTGGGTTCGACCCACCCACCGGATCGATGGATCTGACTTGCGTTCCGATCGCGATCTTCGAGCCTGGAACATATGCGACGCCAGCGAACCTGTGCCCCGCGCCTTTTGGGCCGGCACGCGAGAACGCGAATGCTGCCGTCCAGCCGATGACACACGCGACGATCGTCCGCGGTGGGAGTGGGATCACGTGGGTTCACTATGCGGACGATCAAGGACGCATTCTGCGAACGGTGAACGTGGATGCGGGCACCCAGACCGATCGGAACCTCGACGCCGCTGGGCGCCTGATCGGGATTCGTGCCCGCGATGGTTCGCGAACATGCCAGGCGCTCGACGTTCATGGACTGCCGCGACTGGTGGTTGATCTCCCCGCGCCGAATGAGCCCGTCGCCCAGCCGGCGCTCATTCGTGCGCTTCACTTTGGCGATCACGAGCGCCTTTTGAGTGTGAGCCCTGCGAATCGGCGCGAGTTCTTCGCGCACAGACTCGATGAACGGGGAAACGTCGCCGAGACGCTCTTTGAGGGCGATGACTTTGTGGCGTATTCGCGCGATGCCCACGGGCGCGTCGACGTTGTGACGACGCCGCGTGGTCGGACCCGCCTGACGTACGATCGGACCACCGGCCAACCGAATCACGTCACCTGGGCCGAGGGTCTGCCAGAGACGCACCACAAGACGGTTCGCTACTCGGGCGCGGGTCTGCCGACGGAGATCGCCGAACCTGGTCGGCCGTCTGTTCGCTTCGAATGGCAGAAAGATGGACGACTTGCGGCCGCGGAGACGGATCTCGACTTTGGCGAGGGCTCGCACACGGTCAGAACGGCGTATGCGTACGCGGCCGATGGCTCGCTGGCTGAGGTCGTGGGGCCTGAGACGACGACATCATACGTCACGGACGTTCGCGGCTTGGTCACGTCAAAGACGATCACCGACAACACCGAGCACTCGACCAACACGGGCAACGCCAGCACAAGTCGAACCTGGTGCTTTGGTTACGATGGTCTCGGTGCCTTGATCGCTGAGATCGATCCGGAGGGCCGACAGACGCGTCTGACGCGCGATGCCCATGGGGACGTGGTGCTGGTTGAGCGCGGCACTTGGCTCAACGCCAGCGAGGCGTGGGCGACGCCTTGCGCAGCGAACATCGCCGAGGCCGCGAACGCAATGGGTGTGGTGCATGAGGTGTTCGTGCGGTTCGAGCGTGATGCGTCGGGCCGTGTGGTGAACGAGATCTTCGGCGGAGATTATGCGCAGGGTCTTACTGCGGGCGGGCCAGGGGGAAGGAATCGTCACCTGGCGTACGACGGCTACGGTCGTCTGGTGAGTGCACTGGCACCGAACGGCGCGATCGAGCGCTTTGGCTACGACGATGAGAGCCGTATGGCGTGGAAGGCAAGTTTCCGGTCAGGCGCGCCTCTCCCCGACGGTTCTTCTGGCGAAGTCGAACGGCCCGACGAGCACGACCCAGACCTCACCTCGCTGACGCTTTATGACTACGATGCGTGGAATCGACCGGTCGAAATCCGGGAGCGTTGGTTTGTCGAGGACGGGTCAGGCGGTCGGCTCGATCTGGGCGACAACGGCTGGCGTGTATGGCGCGCATCCTACGATGACGCCGCGGGCCGAACGTCCGAACGCGGTCCGGATGGAACGATCACGGAGCGCGAGACGGATGCACGGGGTCGTTTGGTTTCGGTGGTGGAGCGGAGCGCGGACGCCGCGGTGACGTATCGCTACGATTGGTCGTCCGATGGCCGACGCCTCACGTACACCGTGAGTCCGGCGGCGACGGCCTCGGGTGAGTATCAACAGACATCGTTCTTCTCCCCGCTTGGCGCGCCTGCGCGCCTCGAAGATTCAACCGGCGAGGTTTTGAGCTGGACGGGATTCGATGCGCTCGGGCGTCCGAAGGAACGCGGCGACCGATCGAGCACGCAGTTCTTCGAGTACAACGCCTTCGGTGAAGTTGTGAGCATCGACCGCATGGATGGGGCGGGGGCGCGCGAGCCGTACCTGTCCATCGAGCGTACAGAGACGGGGACTGAGCGCGCGGTGACGGACGGCCTTGGGCATACCTGGGCGTACGCCTACGATGCTGCGTCTCGGCTCACCTCCGTGATCCACCCCGACGGCACGAACACATTGCTCTCCTACTTTGCGGGTTCGGAGGATGTACGTCGGGCCACCGATCGAAGCGGCAACCTAACGACCTTCGAGTACGATGCATGGGGCAACGTCCGGAAGAAGCTGGCGACCGCGGCGATCGGTGGCGTAGCATCAGGCTCCAACGTCAGCTCAAGCGCCAGCGGAGCACGACGGCGAAATCGCGAGGTTCGCTACGTCTACGATACGCTCGGTCTTCGGGAAGCCACGGCGCTCAATGACCCGACCGACCCGCGCGATGACGTCCGCCTGACGTATGTTCGCGATTCTCTCGGTCGTATCGTGTCGGAATTGGACGCGCAGTTCGGCGATGCCTTGCATTTCGAGCGCGATGCGATGGGCTATCCCACGAACATCGCCTTCGGAAACGAGGCGTGGTCTCGCGCGTACGATGCGTGGGGTCGACTCACGCAAGTGACGGCTCGAGGTCATCGCAGCGGGGCTGCGGGCGGCAACCGTCCGGGTCAAGGCAGCGGTCAAACGACGAAGGTCGCCGCATTCGAGTACGAAGGGGTCGGGCAACCTTTCGCGGTTCATTTTGGCAGTGGTGCGACTGAGACGCGGACGTTTGATGAAGAAGGACGACTGTTGACGGGCACGCTCATGCCGTCAAGCTCGCCGCAATCGCAGCCCGTCTACCAACACAGCCTCTACTATGGAACCGATGGGCATTTGGTGCGTTTCGACCAACACATCGCGGGTCGCACACCGTATTCGCAGCTCTTCACGTCCGATGCGCTCGGTCGGCTCGAGGGTGCGAGCGGCTACGTGACGGGGCTGCCGGCGATGGTCTCGGGTGAGATCTCGTCGGAGACACTGCGGCCTTACCATTCCGATCCTCGAACACAGCCCGTGCCGGTGCCTGTGCCAGGGGCGGGCACGAGTCTAGGACTCGGTTCGAGCGCAAGCTCGCCCCTCGGGGCCGGTTCCGGTTCAGAGCCCGCGTCAAGCGTCGGTTCGATCGCACGATGGGTGCCCGAATCGTCACGGTTCACGTACGACGCGGCCGACAACTTCCTGACGGTCGAGACTTCGGCCGGTGTGATGTCCCCCTCCGTTGGAGCCGACAACCGCTACACAACCTTTGCTGGTCTCAGTGTCGGCGCGGAGGACGTTGGGATGGCTGGCGTCGGGCTCGAGATGGACGACCTCGAGAGCGGCGCCGACGGTCGCCTGACGCATCTCGGTGTGATCACGTTTACCTACGATGCCCTCGGCAACATGGTTGCGCGCACGGACGATCGTGATGGTGCCTCATGGCAATTTCGATACGATGCGCTTGGTCGGCTCGCCGGCGGCATCGATTCGCGCGGCCATGCGTTTGCGCTTCGGCGTGCAGATGGTTGGATCGTTGAGCATCGCGACCTCGAGACGGGCGCGTCGCCGACTTACATTCCAGGTCTCGAGCCCAACACGGCACCGCTCGCTGTCGTGAGCGCGGACGGTCGCCTTGTCTACAACCATGCGCCCTGGGGCGAACGGGTGATGCTGACGACGGACGATCGGGGGCGTGTCGCCTCATCCTACGCGTGGTCCGCGTACGGGGAGCCGTCCAGCACGTCGGCGTTATCGTCGCTGTCGCCGGTTGAAAGCGGTGCCAACGATCTGTTGTTACTCGGAGGCCAACCGTACTTCGCAGAACTCGGCCTTCACCGCTTTGGTCAGCGGTGGTACGCTCCAGGCCTTGGGCGCTTCCTTTCCCAAGATCCTCTTGGCTTCCTCGATGGCGCGAATCGGTATCTCTACGCGGGGGGTCAACCCATCGACTTCTATGACCCCCTTGGTCTCGAGCGCCAACGCGTCCAACGCGAACGCAGCCGAGCCTTCATGTGGGCGCTCCGGGGCGAACAAGGGCTCCGCGACTGGGACACCTCTCGCGCGTGGGGGCATGAGCTGATGCAGCGACACGCAGGCGACGCCGAGTATTACCGGCGCCACGGCCACTACCCTGGACTCAATCCAAAGGCGTCGGTTCAGATCCTGAAAGCGATGGTCATGTTTCCTTTCGCCGTGGCCGCCCTAGCCTCTGCCCCGCTGCAGTTCGCGGTTGCGCTTGGCTTCGGCGAAGGCGCGAGCAGTGGCACAGGCGTGGTGCTCGACTACGCCGGGGTGGAGAACGAAGTCGTCCGCGCGTTGATCCAAGACACCGCCTCCGTCGCTGCCGGCTCAGTCGCCTTTGGCGCCGCCGGAAGACTTGGCCGTACCACGATGACCACAGCGGAGGTCGCCGGCTCCGCCGCTTCGACTGAGGCTGTTGCACCGACAGCTGCAAGCGCCGCAGGGGGTGCGACGAGGATCACGAGCGGGTCCCAGGTGACGGAGCAGGTGATCCGCGACGCGATGAGAGGCGCCCCGCTGCAATCGCAGCAGTCGACAGGGGTGTCGCTTCGCCTTGTCCAGCAGTACGTCGACAGGCTGCTCGCGGGGGAGGTGGCGCCCGCCATCAAGGTTGAAGGACAGATCATTGTAGACGGCAACCATCGCTACATCGCAGGGCGCATCCTCGGACAAGAACCTGCCATTCAGCCGTGGGCGGGTGGACGCGGCCCCGTCGTTCCGTGGGAACAAATCAGGGTCTCAACGGAGTGGTGATGACATGACCAGCACGATCACCATCAGGTGCCAGACCGGCGACGAGCTTGTCGTCAACGCATCTTCACTCGCTGGGGCGGATCTGTCGGGTGCGGCTCTGCACCGGGCTCTTCTAGATGGCGAGGATCTCCACGGGGCCAAGCTTGTCGCAGCCGACTTGCGCGCTGCGTGGCTGGAGCGCGCCGACCTTAGCGGTTGCGATCTGACTCGGTCGATCTTGTTCGGTGCTGTCGCTGCCGACGCGTCGTTTGTCGGTGCTTCGCTCCGTGGTGCGGTGCTCTCGACGGGCACCTTCGACCGCGCAGACTTCACGAATGCTGATCTAAGTGCTGCACGGATCGGGCAAGGAAGCTTCAAAGGGGCGAAGTTTCAAGGGGCGAACCTTCGTTGTGAGAGCGTTCAAGGCGCCGACTTCAACGGAGCTGAGGGGGACACAAGCACAAGGTGGCCCGACGGGTTCGACCCGGCAGCACATGGAGTGCGCGTCCAGGAAGCGAGTCGTTGACGACGCCCGTGCGGCCGGTGTCGCGCATCGGGTGTCCCCGACCGGCAGGCACGCAGGCTTTGCCTGCACGTGGACACCATGCGCACCGACCATCACCCCAAGAATCCGTCCCACCCGACGCCCGGAGCGCGTGACCTCCCGTGAGCGCCTGGACAGCGCGGCGGACGAAGGACTGTCCCAGAACATCTCCTGCTTCCTCCGGTTCCTCGGCCACGAGGACGGCGACGTGATCGAGCTCCAGGCCCTCGGCGTTCCCCGGCAAGTACGGGCCCGATCCACCAGTTCACGCACGTGTCGAGCCTCGAGGACGCGATCGGCGCGCTCGAGCATGAGGAGGGCCGAGAGCCGGTCGGCAGCTACGTGCTGTTCAACGCCGTCGACCCCGCCGTGGCCACGAGAGCCGCGAGCGGGTCGTGGCACCCAGCCAAGCGTGGTGAGAGCACGACGGACCGCGACGTCCGTGCGCGGCGCGCGGTCTACATCGACGTGGACGCGGAGCGTGCGACCGACGAGGCGCTTGGCCACGCTGTTGCGAAAGCGACTGACACCCTGGCGTGGCTCGAGGAGCGCGTGCCGTCGGCTGCGATCGGTGCGGGCCACAGCGGCAACGGCGCGAGCCTCTTCGTCGCTCTCGACCACCTGCCCGAGCGCCCCGATCTCGCGCGCCCGGTGAAGACGCTGGTCGCCGGCCTCGACCACCGCTTCAGCGACGCCCGCGCGAAGGTGGACCGCCGCGTGAGCGACGCGAAGCGGCTCTGCCCGGCCTTCGGCACGACGAAGAGGAAGGGCGCGGCGGGCATCTCGGTGTGAACACTTTTTCCTACGATGCCCTGGGCAACATGGTGGAACGCACGGACGATCGTAATGGTGCCTCATGGCAGTTCCGATACGATGCGTTTGGTCAGCTCGCCGGCGGCATCGATTCGCACGGCCATGCGTTTGCGCTTCGGCGTGCAGATGGTTGGACCGTTGAGCATCGCGATCTCGAGACGGGCGCGTCGACGACTTACATTCCAGGTCTCGAGCCCAACACGGCACCGCTCGCTGTCGTGAGCGCGGACGGTCGCCTTGTCTACAACCATGCGCCCTGGGGCGAACGGGTGATGCTGACGACGGACGATCGGGGGCGTGTTGCCTCATCCTACGCGTGGTCCGCGTACGGGGAGCCGTCCAGCACGTCGGCGTTGTCGTCGCTATCGCCGGTTGAAAACGGTGCCAACGATCTGTTGTTACTCGGAGGCCAACCGTACTTCGCAGAACTCGGCCTTCACCGCTTTGGTCAGCGGTGGTACGCTCCGGGTCTTGGGCGCTTCCTTTCCCAAGATCCTCTTGGCTTCCTCGATGGCGCGAATCGGTATCTTTACGCGGGGGGTCAACCCATCGACTTCTATGACCCCCTTGGTCTCGAGCGCCAACGCGTCCAACGCGAACGCAGCCGAGCCTTCATGTGGGCGCTCCGGGGCGAACAAGGGCTCCGCGACTGGGACACCTCTCGCGCGTGGGGGCATGAGCTGATGCAGCGACACGCAGGCGACGCCGAGTATTACCGGCGCCACGGCCACTACCCTGGACTCAATCCGAAGGCGTCGGTTCAGATCCTGAAAGCGATGGTCATGTTTCCTTTCGCCATGGCTGCGCTAGCCTCTGCCCCGCTGCATTTCGCGGTTGCGCTTGGCTTCGGCGAAGGCGCGAGCAGTGGCACAGGCGTTGTGCTCGACTATGCCGGGGTGGAGAACGAAGTCGTCCGCGCGTTGATCCAAGACACCGCCTCCGTCGCTGCCGGCTCAGTCGCCTTTGGCGCAGCCGGAAGACTCGGCCGCACCACGGTGACCACAGCGGAGGTCGCCGGCTCCGCCGCTTCGACTGAGGCTGTTGCACCGACGGCTGCAAGCGCCGCAGGGGAAGGAAACACTACGCTGTACAGAGCAGTTTCAGATGCTGAAGTCCTGAGCATCGCGGAAGCGGGCGGGCTTTCTCCAGGTGCCGGATCGATGGGCAATAAGTGGTTTGCCGAGAGTCCTGGCGACGCAACGTCCTGGGGTAAGTGGTTCTTCAAGTCCGATAGGCAACCGATCTTTACTTTGCGTGTTGATGTTCCCAATTCGGTCGCGCAGCAGATGATACGAGTTCCCAAACTCGACGGAATAGGCCCGGCCCGGTCGGCGCAGGGCGCGGTCCTTGATGCGATCAACCAGCAGGGAACGTTCAGCGTGTTGCGTGGCAACGTGCTGCCGTGAGGGGTGCATCTGTGTCTGAGGGCAAAGCGTTCGTGGTTTTGGAACTGTCGTGGTTGCCGATGCATGTGCCGCTTTGTTTACCGCGAAGCCGCGCTTTCGGCGCGACGGGGTATAGAGATGCTGCGGGTGTAGAGGGTCTGTTCCGCATCTACGTTGTTGTTGACGAAGAGCCGTCCGCTGGACCCTCACAGCGTGCGCGTGTCTTTGCACTCGTTGATTCGATGGATACCGAACTCCCCGCGACAGGCGAGTGGTTCACAATCACGTCGGGGGTAACGCCCGTTGCACATGGGCGGGTCATTGAGCGCGGAAGAGGGATCATGTCCGGGGAGTGACGAACGACGGAAGTCACGGGCGAACTCTAGAGACGATGGCGAACTACGCCGACTCGACACGCACCCTACCCACTTTGACCGAACGCGAGCAGAGAGCGCTGCTCAAGGTCACCCGGGAGCACCGAGCGGGCTATCCGATCATGTGCTGTACGCGATGGCCCTCGGCGTGGGCCTGCGGGAGCACGGGCTCATCGGCGGGGATGTCGGGGATGCGTTCCGCGATGGCCGACCCATCGCGCTCACAAAGTTCGAGGCACGCTCTGTCCTCGGCGCCGCTTCGGGTTCAGGTTCAGGGTCCGGGCTAAACGCGGGTTCGATCGCACGATGGGCGCCCGAATCGTCACGGTTCACGTACGACGCGGCCGACAACTTCCTGACGGTCGAGACTTCGGCCGGTGTGATGTCTCCCTCCGTTGGAGCCGACAACCGCTACACAACCTTCGCTGGCCTTGGTGCTGGCGCGGAGAACGTCGGGACGGCTGGCGTCGGGCTCGAGATGGACGACCTCGAGAGCGATGCCGACGGTCGCCTGATGCATCTCGGTGTGATCACGTTTACCTACGATGCCCTCGGCAACATGGTTGCGCGCACGGACGATCGTGATGGTGCCTCATGGCAATTTCGATACGATGCGTTTGGTCAGCTCGCCGGCGGCATCGATTCGCGCGGCCATGCGTTTGCGCTTCGGCGTGCAGATGGTTGGATCGTTGAGCATCGCGATCTCGAGACGGGCGCGTCGACGACTTACATTCCAGGCCTCGAGCCCAACACGGCACCGCTCGCGGTCGTGAGCGCGGACGATCGCCTTGTCTACAACCATGCGCCCTGGGGCGAACGGGTGATGCTGACGACGGACGATCGGGGGCGTGTCGCCTCATCCTACGCGTGGTCCGCGTACGGGGAGCCGTCCAGCACGTCGGCGTCATCGTCGCTATCGTCGCTATCGCCGGTTGAAGGCGGCGCCAACGATCTGTTGTTACTCGGAGGCCAACCGTACTTCGCAGAACTCGGCCTTCACCGCTTTGGTCAGCGGTGCTACGCTCCAGGCCTTGGGCGGTTCCTTTCTCAAGATCCTCTTGGCTTCCTCGATGGCGCGAATCGATATCTCTGCGCGGGTGGTCAACCCATCGACTTCTATGACCCCCTTGGTCTCGAGCGCCAACGCGTCCAACGCGAACGCAGCCGAGCCTTCATGTGGGCGCTC
Source organism: Deltaproteobacteria bacterium (assembly GCA_016713425.1). Taxonomy (GTDB): domain Bacteria; phylum Myxococcota; class Kuafuiibacteriia; order Kuafuiibacteriales; family Kuafuiibacteriaceae; genus JADJPE01. The sequence goes on from JADJPE010000005.1 coordinate 3,315,106, forward strand.
CGGGGCGAACAAGGGCTCCGCGACTGGGACACCTCTCGCGCGTGGGGGCATGAGCTGATGCAGCGACACGCAGGCGACGCCGAGTATTACCGGCGCCACGGCCACTACCCTGGACTCAATCCAAAGGCGTCGGTTCAGATCCTGAAAGCGATGGTCATGTTTCCTTTCGCCATGGCCGCGCTAGCCTCTGCCCCGCTGCATTTCGCGGTTGCGCTTGGCTTCGGCGAAGGCGCGAGCAGTGGGACAGGCGTGGTGCTCGACTACGCCGGGGTGGAGAACGAAGTCGTCCGCGCGTTGATCCAAGACACCGCCTCCGTCGCTGCCGGCTCAGTCGCCTTTGGCGCCGCCGGAAGACTCGGCCGTACCACGATGACCACAGCGGAGGTCGCCAGCTCCGCCGCTTCGGCTGAGGCTGTTGCACCGACGGCTGTAAGCGCCGCAAGGGGGTTGGCGACACAAGCGAATAAGGCTGTGTTCTGGTCCGGTATACGCGGAGGCGATTCAACCGCCGCAGCGTGGGTCGGAAGAAATGGAGGCGCGACCCTCGAAACGACGCTGGCGCAGCGCGGGATCAGTCTGCCGGCGTGGGACGCCAGCAATCCTGCTGTGGTTACGGCCTGGCGAAATGCATCAGCTGAGTTTGCAGCGGGCGCACGCGGGAGCGTGAGAGTGCTCCAGAGCGACGCGGTGCGTGTGAATTCCGTGTGGGCGGAGGTCGAGTTCCCGGCACTACGTGCGAACCCAAGCGTCACCTCGATCACCGCGGTAAACCCTGGCACAGGAGCCGAGACTCTCCTATGGACAAGATGACGTCCGAAGAATGGCAACAAGTCGGTGAGGCCATCTTGGTTTGGTCCGGCTGGGGCCGTAGCTCATGGCCGTTACGAAATGACGAACCGGTCGCAAAGCGCTTTGGTAGCGAGATTGCAGCGACGCTACTTCCGCTCATTCGTCAGCTCGAAGACGAGTTCTACGCCTCCGATGCACGGCACACTGCGGCTGACCTTGCGGAGATGGCGAGTATTTCGTCGCAACAGTTCGCGGCGAAGTACCCTGAGCTGCCCGACGATGCAGTGCGCGCACTCGCTTGGTGCTACACGTTTGATTACAAGTAATACGAGGGCGATCAACACGGCTCCAGCTGGCCATCCCGGCTACGCCGCGCCTTTGTTCTCCACGATGGCGACCTACGCCGATTCGACACGCACCCCACGGACCTTGACCGAATGCGAGCAAAGAGTCCGAGAGTCCTGCTCAAGGTTACCTACGACCTTGGGCTGTTGCAGCGTGAGCGCGACGCGGGGCGTTCGGTGGATGCTGCGCTCATTCCACCGCCGGAACTCGTCGACGCCGAGCCGGCGTCCGTTGGGTTGTGTCCCCAGCGTGGAACAGCGGAGAGCATCGGCACGGGGCCTGTCAACTTTCACTGTGTGGGTGTCGATCCAGGGGATTACTTGGCGATCGATCTTGGCCGAGGCAATCCTCGCGAAATCGACGCTTCCGGCAGGTCGAGAAATGCATCGGAGACGAACAGCACGCGAGGTGCCGGAAGCGTGGCACCTGCTGACGCGCGGTGCCCACGGGTTGCCACACAACCGGTCAACCTCCATCTCTCGTTCGAGCGGCTCGCAGGTCTCGTGCGACATGCGCTCGGAGGACATCCACGCGCGGACCACGCCTTCCTTTTCCACAACAAGCGCACGACGCATGTGAAGCTCCTCTGGCACGATGGAAGGTCGTATCGCATCCTCTACTGCCGCCTTGATCGCGACCGCTTCCTGATCCTGATGTCGATCCCCGCTGGCGCCATGCACGTCGAGGTCTCGTCGCGAGAGCTCGAGCTCATCCTCGAGGGCATCGACGACAAGCTGCTTCGTTTGGCGCGAAGAACTGTTCGCTGATGGAGGAGGATATTCAACCAACACGAGATCGACGGCGCCGATGACATAGCTGTTCATGAGCGGCGTTCTGTGTATCCGCTGCGTGCGCGCAGATGAAGAGAGAGAGCGTCTCTACACCACCATTCTTCTTCTGAGCCTACGCGTCGTGTCGGCGCCGATCCTCGTGCGTCGTTTCGTCCGCCTTTGGCCGCGTGTTCGAAATTCATTCGAACAAGAACCCAAAGACGCCGCGATGGCGGGAACCGTCCCCATGCTCGGGAATGATCGAAGATGCAGGGCGCGCCCAAGAAACGACGCTTTGCACGATGACGCGCCGTGGGGCGCTCAGCCTTGGCGGCGAGGGGCGAGCGCTGGAGGCTCGTGGCACGCATCATGCTTGGCACCGCAAGCAACAACGTCCGAACACGGACGACGAACAGGAGTTCAAAATGTCTAGTCCTCTCCAGATCTCTCGAGACCAAGCCCTTCGACAACGCTTCGAAGGAACCATCGCAAAGGCGCGATCGCATCCAGTACCCGGAAGCTTCGTCGATACCGTGGAGAAGCCGCTTCTCCCCGCGGAGGTGCTGCGAGGCGATCGAGCCAGCACCGATCGTCCGAAAAACCGTCTGGCGAGGCCACCCGTGCAAGTCAAGGCGTCACGCGGTGGTGGAAAAGGCTTCTTCGGGGGAATTATTTCCGGCATCGGGAAGGCATTTGGGTCGGTGTTCAAGGGCATCGGGAAGGCTTTCGGGTCGGTGTTCAAGGGTATCGGGAAGGCGTTCGGCGCTTTGATCGGGAAGGGGGTCGATTGTGCCGTGTTGGGGCTTGCGGGCTTCGTCGAGAGGATTCAGGGCCTGTTCTCCAAGGGCCGCTCTCTCACGGATGACCAGAAGGTTCGCTACCGCAATGTGTACGGCTCGACGGTCGACCTCGACAGCGTGCGAATCCGAAGAGGCGGCCCACTGAGCTGGGGTGCTTCCAAGACGATCGGCAACACCATCTTCCTTCAAGATGACTGCTTCGACGCGAACGGCCAACTCAATGAGCTCGGGAAGAACACGCTCGACCACGAGATGGCACATATCTGGCAATATCAGAACGGCGGGAGCGACTACATTCACGGGTCTATCTTTGCGCAGGCGATGGGCATGGTGACTGACGGGGATCGGCGAGCAGCCTACGATTGGCGGTCCGCGTTCAACGACGGGTTGGCTTTTTGCGACTTGAATCCAGAGCAGCAGGCCAGCCTCATCGCGACCGCGACCAGGCTCAGCCCGAATGGCGGACCGATCGAGGCCCGGTCGTCGATCACCGAGGCGGAGGCAGCCTATCTCAACGCAGCGCTCGCGGAGGTTCGCGCTGGCCGAGGCGCTCCGTAGTCTCGGACTCGACCCATTCAGCCGCGTCACGGGCGGAAGCTGCCGCCAAGATCATCGCTCGTCGGCCCCGATGTCAGCCGGGTCGCTCCGCGTCTCTCCGTCGATGTCGACCGTACATCCAGTGACGGGAAGGAGTGACGCACCCCCGATGGCGTCGACCGCAGCTTCCGTCAGATGAAGATCGCCGTGCAGCGGATCGACGACCCAGTTCGCATCCATGTCGTCGATGTTGTTCTCTACGGTGGCTTGAGCGCCGTCGCGTTCGAGCAGGCGGAAGTTCGTCAGGTTGTTCGAGACCGTGACGTCCGTGATCGGGTCCCGCCACTCGATCGAGGACAACTGTCGACTGTGATCCGCGGAATAGATGGTGTTGTGGGCGATGAGTGTATCGCAGGACGACCACGCCGCGATGCCGGTGTCGAAGTCCGAATGACTGGAGAACACGAAGTTGTTGGCGATGATTCCGCCGACGTTGTCGATGTTCGACGCGTCTCCACATGGCGTATCGAAATAGATGCGACGATCCGGGTTCGAGACCGAGTCAAGGCCGCTTCGAATGCCCTGGAACGGGTCGACGATCACATTCCGCAGGACTTGGATGTCCCGCGTCCCGGTTTGGAGTCCAATTGAGGGCCCCGTTGCGAGATTGCCGCAGTTGTGACCACGAAGGAGGTTCAGCTCAACGCGCCAATCCCGAACGCCCGAAAGGTTGAGGCCGTAGAACGAGGCGCAGGATCCTCCAGTCCGTTGGCGCAGATCGTCGGTACGAAGGAAGGACGAGCAAGCAATGAGTCCGCCGTCAGAGTAAGCGCGTGCTCGGATGTCCGCATTTCGGCTGTCGATGACGCTGATGTCATAGAAGACGGTCCCGTGCGCGCTTTCGTTCACGTTCCCAAGGCCAACTTGAATCGCGTCATCGACCGAGTCTCGGATCGTGAGGCTCGCGATAGCGACGTTGTCGGCCAAGATCGAGAGAACCGGAGTGTTCGGCGCGCCCCCTCGGAGGATGACCCGCTCGCGATTGCCACTGAGTGCGCGCACGATGAGGCCCCTTGTCGTAATGGTTAGCGGCGTCGAGAGGATGTATGAGCCGTCCTCTAGGAGAAGCGTGGCGCCCTCCGGAGCGCCGTCGAGGATCGCGTCTAGCCCGGCGGCCTGATTCGGATTCGCATGGAGAATGGTCTCGTCGATGCTTGCCCAGTCAATCGGCGCGCAGAGATCGGGGATGTTGCGCGTCCAGTCTGCTGCGTCGGCGGAGGTGCCCACATCAAGCGCTTGAGCGTCTGGCGTGCGTTCGGCATCGGCGCCGCTCGCGTCGTCGCGATCGCCGCCGCCGTCGACCATGCTGGCGTCGTTGGCTATATCGGCGTCGGTGTCCGCATCATACGGGCCACCGTCCGTCTTCGTCTCCGTGTCCGCATTGGGGCCGGCATCGACCTGCGTCATGCCATCGGTCTTGGTTTCGTCACCGCTCGATCGATCCTCGACGAGGCCGATGCGCAAACAACCGGCGAGCGTCAGCCCTCCGAGGCCGAAGGCCGCGCCAAGGAATAGGCTGAGGCCTACGCCTACGCCTACGCTGGAAATTCGACGCGATGGACTGCCCTGCTTCACCGCCTGAGACATGTTACGAGCTTCTTGGACCGCGCGTGATGCCCTCGCATCCCCTTCGAAATCGGTGCCTGTTTGGCCCCGCGCGAGTCCGCTGTGTGTTTCTTGCGCATATTGCCGCAGGCCGCGCTTGCCGCAGGCCGCACGCTTCGGGCCGGGACCTGCGGTTACTTGAGCGGCCTCGCGGGTGTGGTCGCGGCGAGGGGCGGCAGAGGAGGCAGGTCGTCTGACGCGCCACCTCGGGCGTCCGAATCGGTGGGGCCTTCGCTGGCGCTCAGGTTGGCGGCGTTCGCTGAGTCCACCGCATCTTCTGAGCGTGCGCGCGGGGCATTGGGGGCGGGGCTCGTCGGTTTGGAGCCTACGCTTCGGCTCGACCGAGCCTGAATCGCGCTCGCGGTACCTTCACCATGACTCGTGCCGGACGAACCGTATGCTTTGGCGTTGCGGTGAACATGGGAGCCGGTCGTGCTCATGGCGTCGCCTCGCTCGAGGGGAAGGCGTATGACGAATGAGGTTCCAGATCCCGGGGTCGACTCGGGATAGATCGTGCCGCCGTGATTCATGATGATGCGCTGGCAGACGGCGAGGCCGAGACCGGTTCCCGTGCTCTTGGTTGTGAAGAACGGGATGAAGATCCGCTCGAGGTCTTCGGGAGGGATGCCGGGCCCTTGGTCTTCGACGCGGATCTCGACGATTCCGTGCTCGCGTATGAAGCGCGTCGCCAGCGTGATGGGCAGGGTGTCGGCGTCAGGGTGGTGCCGAGCGGCCATGTTCGCATCGATCGCGTTCAGAACCAGGTTCAAGATGACTTGCTTGATCTGCTCGCTGTCTACCTGCATCGTGGGCAGTTGATTGTCGAGGTTGAGGATGAGCTTGATCGGTTCGGAGCGGCTTGCTTCGATGAGCTTGGCCGTCTTGCGCACGATGTCGTTGAGCTCGGTCGGCTCTAGCTTGGCGCGGAACGGGCGCGCGTAGTCGAGGAACTGGGACACGACCGTATTCAGACGATTTGTTTCGTCGATGATCACCTGCAGGAATTCGGACTCCTCGGCATTGGCAAGGCTCTTCGGGTCGAGGTATTCGGCCGCCCCTTTGATGGCGCCAAGCGGATTTCTGATCTCGTGGGCCAACCCCGCCGCCATCGAGCCAATGGCCGCGAGGCGTTCGCGTTCGCGCAGACGGTCAGCGAGCTTCGAGTTCCAAATCACGGTGGCGGCGGTCTCCGCGATTTGCATTAGGCTCGCGATCTCCGCGGTCGAGAAAGGTTCCGGGGAGCGGTCGTCCCGAATGGCCAAGAACCCGAGGACGGAGTCCCCAGAGACGAAGGGCAGGAGCACATCGGCGCTCACGGCGACGAAAGCATCGACGAGGTCGGTGCGCGTCTTGTCCTTTATGGCTCGTCGCTCAGGGTCCAGGTGTTCGGCGAGAAGGGGCGCTCGGTTCTGCTGGATCGCTTGCCAGAGCGCCGGGAGGTCGATCGCGTTGACGCGGGGGGCAGGGGTCGAGCCGCGATGGCTGTGGAGGACGAACCCGTCGCCAAGAGGTTCCAGCAGGTACACGGCGACGTGCGTGGTGCGTCGCGTGTCGTACAAGGTGTCGACGACGATTTGACTCATTTTGGCCGGGTCGATGACGCCGTGTTGCATGCGCCGCCGGAGATCTTCGATGGTCTGCGCAAAGCGGTATCGCTCGCGGAAGAACAGGTCGAGCATCTTGGTCTCGAGGCGATCCTTGAGCGGCTCGTAGAGCGTGAGAAGGATGATGACACTCACTACGGCGTTGAAGAGGCGAGACGACGCGGTCGTTCCGAGCCCAACGAGAACCGCGGTGACGATGGCGAAGAAGACCGCGAGAATCGAGAGCATGATCATGCGTCCGAGGAATTCGTTGAGGTCGAGCAAACGATCGCGGAGCAAGACCTGAGACAAAAAGAACAGGTAGAGCATCACGGTCACGTGGCCGATCGCGCCCGCGTCGAGCTCCGGAATTTCTCCCAAGATAGCCAGAATCGTCGCGACCGCAGCGCCGATCGCGAGGTAGCGACGCCGAGCGTATTCGACGGTACCGCGTTCGATGTCCGTCGACTCCATCATCATTTTCGAGATGAGGAGGACGGTACCCCCGGCGAAGATACCCACGGCGACCTGGGTGAAGAGGAAGTCGCCGAGCGGTGAGATCGCGACCAAAGCAAAGAATCCGGAAAGGGGCGATGCGCTCGATTTGAGCGTCCGCCCTCGCGCGGTGCCCCACGGCACGAGCTCGTTGAAGAGCTTGGCGGTCGCCGCCGGGAGCAGGGCCGCGAGCGCGAGTCCGACGCGCAGCCATGGCTCGGGGCCGTAGGTCCCGCGGAGGAAGATGGCGAGGAACCAGAGGATGAGGATCACGGAGAGGACTGCAAACAGCATGTCGGCGCGGCGGCGCCGTCGCCGCAGAACGAGGCTGCCCATGACCGCGATGGTTACGATGGCCGCGATGAGCGCGCTTTGGACTTCGAGCGGCACTTCTTTCCCGGCCTCTCCCCTCTAGAAACGAAGTGCCACACCGGCGGAGACATTCAGATCGAAGGTCGAGAGTGATGCATCGACGAGCTGCCCCATGTTCTCCGGGATCTGGCGGGAGCCCTCACCGTTGAAGTGCATCTGGAGATAGTCCATGCGCGTCGCGACGGTAATTCCGAGCAAGTCCGAGAGCCAGACCCGAAAGATGATGTCGCCGCCAAACATCAAGCCAAGGCCCGGGTCGCCGTTCGTGGTCGGTGTCTCCGAGTATTGGAGGACGTAGCCGGCATCAAGGCCCAGCGTGAGCTCGAAGGTATCGTTGAAGGGCATCTCAAGTCGCGCGCCGCCCGTCGTGGCCAGTGCGGAGCTCGAGAGGACTCGGTTTCCGCGGTGAATGGCGACGCGTACCATGTCGAGTCGGACGCCAACGCCGGGCTTGAGGCGGTAGGCGTGGCGACCGCTTCCGTTCAGCGTGATCGGAAAGGTCACCATCGCGGGGAAGCCGAGGATCATTCCGGCGGTTCGCACCGGGTCCTCACCCGGGATGTTGATCGCGTAGCGAACCGGGCGCCACGAAGCGCCGAGCCGAATGCCGAACGGAAAGTTGTGGGGCTCAACCTCGACCTCGCTCTGGACGAGGCCGAGGCCTGTCAGTTGGTAAGAGAGGCTGCTCGGTATGCCTCCCGTTGAAAGGATGTAGCGGCGGACCACCCCGGCTCCGCCCAGCACCGACGCATGAAAGACATCGCCGCTTTGGTTGCGGCGGGCCTTGGGGCTCTCTTCGGCAACGGTCGTCGGTTCAGGCACGGGGTCCCATGGACGACGTGTGGTCGCCCCCTCGGCCCCGGGGTTGCTCGCGCGGTCGCTACCGGCGGAGCCGGATGTCCCGGACGATGCGGTACCGCCGCTCGTGTCGGCGCGCCCGCCGTCCGCGTTGGCGCCCCCGGTCGGTGGGTCAAAGGGCTTCGAGTTCGCGGTCGCTCGATCGTCGCTGGTGCTTCGTGCGCGACTTCGGGCGTCCTCGCCGCCGTCCCCGCGTCCGTCGCCGTCGTCTCCCGAGGGCTCGAAATTGTCTGCGTCTTGAGCCAGGCCTGGAGGTCCTTCGCCGCGGCGTAGGGCCAGGATTTGTTCGAGGGTGCGGCGACCGATGCGGCGTCCTCGGTCCGCCGCCTCTTTGCGCGGCCTGAAGAATTCGCTCCGGAAATCCATGGCGACCTCCCCGTCTTCGGCCCGGATGAGTCGCGCTCGCGCTGTGTATTTCCAGCCTTCGCGCGTGACATCGACCTTGAGGACGTATTCGGCCCGAATCGCGCGTGCGGCTTTGGCGAGGTTCTCTGTACGCTGCGCGCCGGCGCCGCGGACCCCGAGCCGCCGCTGGGCAGCCTGGAGGCGTTTTGACGGGACGAGTCCGTCGATGTGCGCGCCGAGCGTCTTCCGTAAGCTCTTTGTGAGGGCCTGTGTTCCGAAGGCGGCACGCCCCGTTGCCGTAGGGACGACGATGCGGACGTCGCGGACCTCGCCGTTCGGGTCCTCGAAGCGCTCTGGCGCGGGGGCTCCGCTCAGCACGGCTGAGAGGAGGCTGATGACCACCCAACCCTCCAACTGTCCAGCTAGGATAGCGAAACTCGAGTAGGTGGGACACTTTAGTGCATCGCAATTCGTTCCTCGGGGCTCGTCCCTCCGATATAAACCCTATGTTCATGTCCGGTCGTCTGAGCGGGCGCGAGCCCGAAAAGGCAGCCGATCATTGACCCCAGGCCCCGAAGGAGGGAGGCGGTCGGGGTCAATGAATTCGGTCGTTGGGCCCCTCACTTTGTCGATGCGCACACCGGGTGTGGCGGCGGCGTTCGTTTATGCGGCCGGCTGCCAGAGTGGAGCGTCACCACCGGCGCTGACTGCGCGTGTGGCGCGCGCTGTCTCTCTGGCCGCCACCGCCCCCGATAGGTCGGAAGTCTTTGACCGCGTTCGCGGCGTGCTGCGCTTCGGAAAATACAAGCCGACCGGGCGCGGCAAGCCGGCGAGCGAATACCTCGCGAAGGCTGCCCTCGAGAATCGGTTCCCCCAGATCAACAACCTCGTCGACGTGAACAATCTCGTGTCGCTCGAATCGGGTCTGCCCATTTCGATGGTGGATGTGGGGCGGGCCGAAACTGATTCCTTCTGCCTCCGGCGTGGGCTTCCGGGCGAGGCGTACGTGTTCAATACCTCGGGGCAGTCGATCGATCTCGAGGATCTGCTCTTGCTGGCCTGTTTGCCGAGCGATCGACCTTGCGCCAATCCGGTGAAGGACTCGATGTCAACCAAGGTTGCGCCCACCACGGATCGCGTCCTCGCGGTCGTCTACGCTTCGCCCGTGGATCTGCCGCGCCTCGAGGATGCGGCGCGTAGCCTCGACGAGGGGCTGCGTTCTTTCGGTCAGGCGACTGAAGTCGTACATGCCGTTTGGACGATGTGAGTGCACGGCGGAGGCATGGGTGAGCGCGCACCGGGGAGGCACGGCGAGCGCGCACCGCGGAGGCACGGCGAGCGCGCACCGGGGAGGCACGGCGAGCGCGCACCGGGGAGGCACGGCGAGCGCGCACCGCGGAGGCACGGCGAGCGCGCACCGCGGAGGCACGGCGAGCGCGCACCGCGGAGGCACGGCGAGCGCGCACCGCGGAGGCACGGCGAGCGCGCACCGCGACCGCACGGCCAGCATCGACCGCTGGTGCTCGGCCATGCATGCTGATGCGTATCGATGCATGCTGATGCGTGTCGATGCATGCGGATGCGCGTCGATGCGCGCGGATGCGTGTCGATGCGCGCTGATGCGTGTCGATGCGCGCTGATTGCGCACTGAGGACATCTGTTCTGGCTCTGACCGTCGTTGCACGCTATCGTTCGCGCCGAGCATGGCGAGCCATCACACCCGACCGCCGAGGCGGCTAACCCTGGGGATTCTTACGGCGGGCGGTGATTGCCCCGGCCTGAACGCGGCGATTCGGGCGGTCGTGAAGACCGCAAAGAACTACTACGGGATGGAGGTGGTCGGCATTCTCGACGGCTTTCGAGGGCTCGTCGAGAACCGCGTCGTGCACTTCTCGGAGCGAGAGATGTCCGGGCTTCTTACGATCGGCGGCACGATCTTGGGCACGAGCCGAGACAAGCCGCACAAGATGCCGATGAGCGACGGGACGACCAAAGACCTTACCGGCGCAGCGGTAGAGACCTACCGCCGTCTGAATCTTGACGGTCTCGTGTGCATCGGGGGAGGGGGCACGTCGAAGAACGCGCTTCGACTCGCCGAAATGGGGCTGAATGTCATCACGTTGCCGAAGACCATAGACAACGATGTAGCCGAGACAGATGTGACGTTTGGTTTCGAGTCCGCGATGGCGATCGCCACGGAGGCGATCGATCGCTTGCACACGACCGCGTCAAGCCATGCGCGGATCATGTTGGTCGACATCATGGGGCACAATGCCGGATGGCTGGCTCTCGGCGCCAGCTTGGCCGGCGGGGCCGACGTTTGTCTCATCCCTGAGTATCCGTACCACTTTCCCGCCATCGTCGAAGCGCTCGAGCAGCGAAAGGCGGAAGGGAAGCGATTCAGTCTGATTGCCGTGGCCGAGGGCGCGCGTCCGCATGTTGGCGTGGAGCCCGAGAGCGCGCCGGTCCAGGGACTGGGGCTCGTCGACAGCAAGGGGCGAAAGCCGGCGAAAGAAGGGAAGGACAAAGACCGCGACCGCGAGAGGGAGCGGGATAAGGACCGAGATAAGGACCGTGAAGCAGGCAAAGAATCCAAGGAGGCCCGCGAGGCCCGCGAGGCCAGGGAAGCTCGGGAAGTGAGGGATGGGTCGCGCCACAGCCACAAGGGTTCTGAAGTGGCGAACAGTACTCGGCTTGCGGCAGACCTCGAGCGGACGATGGGCGTCGAGACCCGCGTCACGACGTTGGGCCATGTGCAACGGGGAGGGGTGCCTTCGCCGGGCGATCGCCTCCTTGCGACGCAGCTTGGCATTGCCGCGGTCCAGGCGGCGGTCGATGGGACGTTCGGTGTGATGATTGCCGTGAAGAGTGGCCAGATGGTGCGCGTCCCCCTCGAGAAGGTTGCCGGTCGAAAGAAGACGGTGCCCGACGATCATCCATGGGTCGTTACCGCGCGTCACATCGGGCTGTGTCTCGGCGTCTAGGCGCTAAGACACTGAGGCACTAAGACCACTAAGGCATCTACACACCTTCACCAAGGCATCTACACACTAAGACAGACGACCCTTGCCGCTGGGGAGATCCTTGTGCACTCTCAGGCGGATGTCCGAATCGGAGCCTCTCGGTCCGGCCTCGTCGCGATCCGCGGGGTCGGATCGGGCGGTCGATTCGCGGGCGCGCGGTGAGGGACATGGGCGCATTGCGCGATGGGCGCAGCCCGGGCGGTTCGTCCGCGATCTGAACATTGCGGCCCTTCTTGTCCTCGTCTTGGCTGGGGCCGCCTTATTGCTCCTCCCGGCGAGCGACGACGGACTCCTTGGCTTGCCTCCTCTCACGGTTGGCGCTGAAGCGCCGCGGACGATCAAGGCGCAACGCCAGTTCGTGATCGCTGACGCTGAAACCACGCAGCGTCTTCGCGACGAGGCCGAGGCCCGCATTCGGCCGACCTACGATTTGCTTCTCGACGTTGGCCACCACGCGAAGGCCAAACTCGAGCTCGCTTTCCAGATGGCCGGCGAGTGGGCTGGTCCTACGGTGGACGACGACGAGAGTCGCGTGGCCCGCACGCGCGCGTTCATTTTATCGCTCGGAACCAGTGTCGAAGCGGATGTCGTGGCGCCGCTCGTGGCGGCGACCAACGGCGAGGAGGTGCGGGACGCGGCGGTGATGGTTGCGCAAACTGTGCACGAGCGGCGCATCGTGGCGGATAAAGCGCTGCTGATGCTTCAGGCGCCGGACGGCGTTCGACTTCGCTGGCTCAACGGTGATGGGAAGTCCGATCATGAAGAGGATCTCTCGAGCCTCGACACGATCATCGGCATCGATCAGGCGCGCGCCGAGGTCGATGCGATGGTGGCGGACCAGCTTACGCATCTGCCCGTCGGGGAGCGACGCGCGGTTGCGGTGCTCGTCAAGCGACTGCTAAGGCCCACGATCATACCGAACGAGGACGAAACGGCGCGTCGAAAGGCCGCGGCGCGCGAGGCCGTCAAAACAGTGGTCATGTCGTTCCGGCCGGGTGAGCCGGTGGTTCGAGCGGGCGAGCTTCTTACGGATCGTCATCTTCGAATCTTGGCCGAAGTGGAGAAGGAGGTCCGCCAAGAGAGCAGACTTCAGGCGGCTATCGGCAGCGCCCTTCTCATCTTGATGCTCATTGTCTTCTCCTATCGCATGCCTCTCGCAACGGGTTCGCGTCCTTTCTTAGCCGCCCAGCGCGATCTCGCGCTGATGGCCTCCGTCTTCGTCGCGCTCTTGTTGGGGACTTGGCTTGGCTACAAGGTTGTCCTTTGGATGGCGGAGTCATTTCCGTCGTTCGCGCCGAGCGTTTTTCGGTTCGCGTTGCCCGTCTCGGCCGGCGCGTTGCTCCTTCGCTTCGTACTCGGACCGAGGGCTGCGGCGAGCTTTGTCCCGGTTGCGGGCATTACGGTTGGCTGGATGATGGACGGGAGTCTCGGGTACTCGGCCTTCACGACGATCGGCTGCCTTGCGGCACTTACGGTCGGCGATCTCGAGCGTCCCAAGATGGCCATTTTGGGCGGCGGGCTTCGGATCGGCGGTGCGCAAGCGGTGGTGGTCGCTTCGCTCGCGCTCTTGACGTCGAGCTTCGACATTCCAGCCGTTGCATTCGATGTCGCGGCCGCGACTCTCAGCGGTGTCTTGTCGGCGCTCGGGGTGATCTTGATGGTCCCCGTCGTCGAGGTCCTTTTCGGTTACACGACCGCGATGAAGCTCGCCGAGTTCTCGGATCTCAATCATCCCCTGTTACGCGAGCTGTTGGTCGAAGCGCCGGGAACCTATCGGCATTCTATTATGGTTGGGACGTTGGCCGAGGCGGCCGCGCTCAAGGTCGGCGCCGACGCCCAACTCGCAAAGGTTGGCGGCTACTACCACGACATCGGAAAGCTCAAAAACCCAAGGGTGTTCGAAGAGAATGATACGAGAGCATTCCTGACGACCTCGCCCAGTGAGCAAGCCCGCCTGATTCGCGCGCACGTCGCAGATGGGCTCGCCATCGCGACGAAGCACCGCCTCGGGGCGCACGTGTCTGAGATCATCGCGCAACATCATGGCACGGAGGTCGTGCGAAACGCCTTTCGACGAGCGACGGCCCTCGACCTTACGACCGACAGCCGAGGCGAAGTCGACGCTTCCGATTTCGCCTATGAGGGACCAAAACCATTGACGGTGCCGGCCGCGATCGTCCTGCTGGCCGACGTGGTCGAAGCGATGACGCGAGACGTAAGCTCCAGCACTGGCCGCGCTCTGAGCGTCGATGAATTCGGGGCGAAGGTCGAAGGCAAGGTGCGCGAGGTCCTGGACAGCGGACAGCTCGATGCGTGCGAGGTGACGATGAAGGATCTCGAGGTCATCTCGTCGGCGTTCGTGGCGACGCTCCAAGATCGGCTGGTGCGTTGGGGACGGCCGAGTTCACCCGGCGAAGAACCGATGGACGCGATGACGCCCCGACTGGTTGACGACGTCCCGCGACGAGGCGCCGACGTCCGCCGGTTGCGACCGGCTTCGGGGCCAGGCGCCGCGGGCGATTCGAGTGAAAGAGTCGCCGGCGATTCGGAGCGGAGCTGAGGAGATGCCGGTCACCTTGCTGCGGCGTCGTCGCAAGGGTGCGGCTGGCGGCTCGACGCTCGTCGTTCGTAGAGCCGTGCTCGAGGCCTTGGCGGACGCCTCGGCTGAGGCCCGAAGCGTCGCGGTGCTCTTGACGGACGACGCCGAGATTCGTGGCCTCAATGCGGGTTTCCGTGGGTTCGATAAGCCGACGGATGTGCTCGCATTTGCGCTCGATGACGCAGGCGAGTCTGCGGAGGCTGCGCCCACGGAGGGCGAGTCTGCGAAGGGCGAGGGCGAGCTGGGTGACATCGTGATTTCGGTTGAGCGCGCACGGTCCCAGGCGGCCAGTCGGCGCGTGACGCTCGACAGCGAACTCGAGCTCTTGGCGGTCCACGGTGCGCTGCATCTGCTCGGCTACGATCACGACGTGCCGGCTCGGGCCAAGAGGATGCGGGCGAAGACGCGCGCCATCCGGGCGCGGCTTCGCCGCGGGCGCACGTAGCGCGCGGGGCGCAAGGAGGCTGCGGGGCGCAAGGAGCGCGCGTGAAGTTCGGCCTGTCTTCGTCGCGCGAGCGCGCTCGATGGTGTGACGGAGAGGGCCAGCGGGAACGAATTCGTTGACTCGCTCGACAGAGCGTTCGAGACTCCCGCGCGATGCAAGGACGCGTAAACCGGGGTATTCCGGTTCCCCATGCGCAGATTACGCCGGCACCGAAGTTGGGGCCCGTGGCCGATCCGCCAGAGGGCTCCAGCAAGCTTTTGATCGAGATGGGGCCGTCTCACCCCGCCATGCATGGAACGGTCAAAATCCGAGCCTTGCTCGACGGAGAGACGATCGAGCGGGCCGACGTCGACGTTGGCTATCTTCACCGGGGGTTCGAGAAGAGCTGCGAAGCGTCGACGTGGACGATGATCTTTCCGTACACCGATCGACTCAACTACGTGTCGCCACTCATCAACAACAACGCCTACGCGATGGCGGTCGAGAAGCTGTTTGGCCTCGAGATCCCCGAGCGGGCGAAGTACTTGCGCGTGATCGCGGCCGAGATGTCGCGGATTGGAGACCATTTCACGTGTGTGGGCGCCTCGACGATGGAGCTTGGGGCCTTCACGGTGCTTCTCTATTTGCTCGAGTGTCGCGATATGATGTGGGACGCGGTCGAGGAGCTCTGCGGGGCGCGGATGACTGTGTCGTACGCCCGCATCGGTGGTGTGGTCGCCGATCTGCCACCCGGTTTCGCGGAGCGCTTGCTCGAACGCATCGCCCGTATGGAGCACCTTCTCGACGACGTCGAGAAGCTTCTGACGAGGAACCGCATCTTCATTGAGCGCACGAAGGGTGTCGGGCAGATGGCCGCGGCCGACGCGATCAACTGGGGCTGGACTGGCCCTTGCCTTCGGTCAACGGGCGTTGCGTATGACGTGAGGCGCGCCTCGCCCTATGACGTGTATGACCGTCTCGACTTCGATATCCCGGTCGGGGCCCGCGGCGACAACTACGACCGTTATCTGGTGCGCATGTTCGAGATTCGCGAGTCGATCAAGATCTTGCACCAGGCCCTCGCGCAGATCGACGACACGCCGCTGGCCATCATGGTCGACGATCCGCGGGTTCGTTTGCCGGACAAGGACAAGGTTCATACCGCGATCGAGGAGTTGATGAATCACTTCAAGATCATCATCGACGGGGTCCAGGTGCCCAAGGGTGAGGCGTACGCGTATTGCGAGGGCGCGAACGGTGAGCTCGGATTCTACATCGTATCGGACGGCGGTGGACGTCCGCTCAAGATCCGTTGCCGTCCGCCTTGTTGGCCGATCATGTCTTCGCTTCAGACACTGCTCGAGGGCACGATGATCGCCGACATGGTCCCCACGTTTGGTTCCATCAACATGATCGGCGGAGAGTGCGATCGCTGAGCTCGCGGGCGACCGCGGGCACATCTCTTCTCCCGCTTGCTTTCCTCGTCCCAACTCTCCATTCATCGTCGACATGAAGACACTGAACTGGGTCTTGGCCTTGTTGCTGCTTTCGGCGATGTTTCTTGGTTCCATCATTCTTGGGGGCTGCGCCTCGTCGGGGCCACGGGACCCGTCGACGCTGCCCGGCGGGCCGATGCCGAGCCTTCCGGACGGTAAGGTTGTTACGGAGCTTCCGACGCCGGCTGCATCCGGCAAGACCGCAACGTCAACGCCGGCTCGGGCTCTGGTGCGCTGAGGCTGCCTAAGCTGAGGCGTCGCCATCCGTGGGCTTGCCGCGGATGGGTTTGAGCTCTCGGCCAATGACGAATGATTCCCGGCTACCTTCGCGGGTCGCCTCGGGGCGGATCACCTTGACCTGTTTGAAAGCGCCCTTGACCTCGAGCAGAAACGCGTCGAGGTCTCGCCCTTGAAAGACCTTCGCGACGAAGCATCCGCGGGGTCCGACCAATGCGCGCGCGATGCCGAGAGCGTGCGACGCGAGGCCGAGTGAGCGCGCTTGGTCGGCGTCTCGCACGCCGCTCAACTTGGGTGCCATGTCCGAGACGACGGCATCAATGCGGTAGCGTTGCATCGAGGCCGGATGCTCGATGGCCTCGGCTCCATCCGTTTGTTCGCCCGGCGTTCGCTCGACGACGGCGGGTGCTTGATCGGACGCCGGGGCGCGTCCTTCTTGCGTCGCTTGCGCTTTGCGATCGGCCCGATGCCTCTTTTGTTCGGCGACCGCTTGGCCGAGGTCGGTCATGATCTGCTCCGGTGAGCGCGTCAGAATGTCGACCTGATAGAAGCGGGCGTTAGGCCCAGGGCTGACGGTCAACGGGGCGAGGTCGTAGCCGATCACCATCCCTTTGGGCCCCGCGATACGCGTCAAATACTGAAGCCAAGAACCAGGGGCGCAGCCCAAATCAATGATCCGATCGCCACGCTTGAATAGTCGCAGGCGTTCATCGATCTCCTCGAGCTTGAAGACCGACCGCGCCGCGAAGCTCTTGGCCTTGGCCTCTTGAAAGAAGCGATCTTTGCGGACGTACGGCTTAGCCACGGATCAAAACCACTCAACCACTCAACCACTCAAACAAGAACCAAAACGAAGACCGCCCGAGAGGAACGAAGGCGAGGCGAGCGAGGAGGCAAGGAAGGCAAGGAAGACGCGCTTACGCCTTTGTCCCGCCTTTTTTCACCGCGTGCCGAATCATCACAAACCCGTCAGGGGCGCCGGGCACCGATCCGTGCACCAATACGAGGTTCTTCTCGGCATCGACGCGGACGATTTTCACGTTCTGGGTCGTCACGCGCTCGGCGCCCATGTGTCCCGGAAGGCGCTTGCCCTTGTGCACTTCGCCCGGCGTGGTGCGGCAGCCGATAGAACCGACGTGCCGAAAGTTCTCGTGCGTGCCGTGGGTGGCCTGCTTCGAGCCCTTCATGTTGTGTCGGCGCATGACACCTTGGAAGCCCTTGCCTTTAGAGGTGCCCGTGATGTCGACAAGCTGGCCGGCCTCGAAGACGTTGGCCTTGAGCTCCTGGCCGATCTCGAACGCGGCGAGTTTCTCGGGATCGTCGATGCGAATCTCGCGCAAGAAGCGCTTTGGCTTGATGTCCGAACGTTTGAAGTGGCCAGGCATCACCTTCGTACGCTTCGTGATGCGACCATAGTCCTCGAAGCCGAGCTGGATCGCGCCGTAGCCGTCCTTGCCATCGCTCGTCTTCTTCTGAATGACGTAACAAGGCCCGACCTCGAGCACAGTTACGGGGATTCGTTCGCCATCTTCGAAGATCTGCGTCATGCCGACCTTCTTACCCAAGAGACCCATCCGGTACATGTCTGCTCCTTCTTCAGCCCGGCACCGGATAGGCTCACTTTCGGCGGGTATGGGGCGCCGAGGCTATGAGCATCGCGGCCGTTTCGCCGGCTGAGCGGCGTTTGTCGGGGAGCCACTCAGCTAAGTCAAGCAGAGACCGTCCACTCGTGTCGGCTGGTTCAAAGACGAATCGAATGTTCGGCCAAGAGGATGCCCCCTTCGATCAACCCAATCCGGTAAACCCCGCTCGGGACGGCCACCTCCCGGACGATGGTCACCGTCATTTGGTGCGGGGATTCAACCTGAATCTCCGGGGGATACGCGAGGTGAACCGGTGTACCCTCACTCGTCAAGATCCCGAGGATGAAGGCGGGTGTCAGGGAACCGGTGGCCTCGTCGAGGTCATAGCTCACTGACCGGCCGAACCCGCGTCCCGTGATGGCGAGTGCAAAAGAGGGCGGGCGGAGGCCGTGCGCGCCCCCTCCCCCCGAAAGGACGCGAACCTCGAGGATTTCAACGCGGGTGACGGGCTTCGGGCCGCAGCCAGACCCAAAGAGGAGCCCCAGGGCGCACAGAAGCCCGGACAAACGATGATTCACGGGGACCACGTCAATGAGAAATCAAGATGCCGCAATGGCGCCGGTTGTCACCTGGTTTGATCTTCTCTCGGGGCAAAGTCTTAAGGGCAAAACTGGAATCCCATCGACTTGAGCATGACGGATTTCCTCGGGAACTTGCTCGGGAACTTGCTCGGGAACTTGCTCGGGAACTTGCGCCGGAAGGACGTTGCCGGCCACGCGCTGGGCGCGGTAATGTCGGAAGTCGGTTTCGGGATGCGCCGCAAACACCAGCGCGGAGTCTCGGTGCTCGCAGGATGCTTCGTCCTGTCGATCGGCTTTCATCTTGTCGTCGCCTTGCCGCTTCGTGACGCCTTCGACCGCTGGATGACGGCTGCGGGCCCCGGCCAGGCGCCACCCATTGGGGTCGTGAGCCTGTCCACCGAGGACTGGGATCGAAATCTTCGCGCGGCTCGAGCTGTCCAGCGCCTGCAACAGTCAACGGCCGTGCGTCCTCGGCCTGCGTCTCCCACGCCTGCTCAGCCGCTGGCGGCGAATCCGCCACCGAAGCCCAAGCCTCCTGAGCCCAAACCGGAAGAGCGCCCCCAGGGGCAGATCGTCGAAGTGCCACCAACGCCAGACGACACCCCGAATCCGAGCGCGAAGTATCTATCGAAGCACAACACCCATGTTGATCGAGAGACCGTCGCACGCATCGAGAACCGTGACCCGTCCCGGCGCCGCGTCACCAATGAACTGAAGACGCGCGAGGTCCCCGGTGCACCCGAAGATGCGCCACGAACTCCGGGGCTCACCCTCGGCGGCGCTGCAGGCCGTCCCAGCCCCGGCGACGATGTGCGCCGCGACCCCGCCAAGAGCGAGAAGAGCCGTCTCGCATTCAAGATTCCATCCATCGAGCGGCGGGACACGTTGGACCTCAAGCTCATGGAGGGGCCTGGCCTTCTCCCCGGCGTGCCCAATCAGACGGGGACCGACGCTGTGAAAGGGAACGCCGATCGGCTGGAGCTGTCCTTGGGCGAAGACATCCACGGGACTCGAGCACCTTCGAGTCAGCGGAGCGAGGGCGACGAGGGCGCCGGAAATGGCGACGCGCGTGGCCAAGGCTCGGGCCAGATGTCCGTCCCGAGCCTCAATGGTTTGACGCCGACTCTCGGGACTGTGGCGAGGATCAGCGGCTCACCGTCGCGCGATCACGTGGAGGGGCTCCCTGAGGGCGACGGCACCTTCTTGAACACCAAGGAGTTCAAGTACGCGACCTTCTTCTATCGCGTCCGCGACAGCGTGGCCAATCACTGGGAGGGGTTGGCTGCCCGCGAGTATCGACGCCGAGACCCAACCGGCAACATCTACGGGGTCAAGGATCGGGCGACGTTGCTCGAAATTCGACTCACCCCCGAGGGGCGTCTTGACGAGGTGCACGTCGCGCGGACGAGCGGCGTCGATTTCTTGGATCAGGTCGCCATGCAGGCATTCCAGCTTGCCCAGCCGTTTCCCAATCCGCCGCCCGGGATCGCCGACAACGATGGGCGCATTCGGTTCAACTTTCAGTTCGTCGTGACCATGGGCTCGCGGAGCCCGCTCAATCTCTTCAACTTTCGCTAGTCAAGAACGCTTCATACTCCGCCATGGACATCAGGTCGGCCGCGGCGTTGGCGACATCCGCCAGGCGCACGCGCACCATCCAGCCCGCCGAATACATGTCTTGGTTGAGCATCTCGGGTGATTCGAGGACGCCTTCGTTCCGCTCGATGACTTCACCACTGACGGGAGAGTAGAGATCGGAGACCGCCTTGACCGACTCGACGACGCCGAAGGTCTCTCCTTTGCTCACGCCATCGCCAACTTCTGGGAGCTCGCAGTACACGATGTCGCCGAGCGCGTCTTGTGCATGCCAAGTGATGCCCACGGTGGCGACATCTCCGTCGATTTGACACCACTCGTGGTCCTTCGTGTACTTGAGGTCTTCGGGATATGTCTTTTCCATAGCTCTCCTGTGACGATGCCGACGTCCCTCGCGGCATAGCCGGGCCCCTTTGCCCTCGTCAAGCGTTCTCAATCTGGCCGCTCCGCGCGACCGATTGCGCCCGCGACGTTGACGTTCGGCGTTTACTGGGCTGGAAGCTTTTCCACCTCGATGCGGGCGCCGATGCGGTCGTAGAGCCAGTTCGGAAGAAGCGAGAGGAACCGCACGCCGAGCATCATGGGCCAAGGAAATGTGTAGACGGGACGCCCTCGTTCGACCGCGCGCAGGATCTTTGCCGCCGCCCTCTCTGCATCCATCAGGAAGGGCATGGGAAAGCGGTTCCGATCGGTCAGCGGTGTCCTCACGAAGCCGGGCTGGATGTCGGTCACCTTGATCCCGCTGCGGCGGAGATCGACCCGCAGCGACTCGAGGAAGGTGGATAGCCCGGCCTTCGACGCCGAGTACGCGGCTGATCCCGGAAGTCCACGATATCCCGCGATGCTCGAGATGCCCACCAAGTGCCCACCACCATCTTCGATGAGGTAGGGGATGGCGGCGACGAGCGTCGTGCAGGCACCCAGCAAGTTGAGTTGGAGCGTGGGCAAGATGTCTTGCGGGGTCAGACGGCTCGAGTGTCGATTCGCGCCGATTCCTGCGTTGGCGATGACCAAGTCCATCCGGCCCAGTGCCGCGCGCGCGTCGCGAACGACATCCGCCGCTTCCGTCGGATCCGCGAGGTTGGCGACGAAGATGACGGGATCTCCGCCGATTTCGGCGGCCGCGGCGTCGAGCTTGGCGCGCGTGCGCGCGCAGAGGGCGACGCGCGTGCCGCGCTGCGCGAGCGCCTTGGCGGTTGCGAGGCCGATGCCGGTCGAGCCGCCCGTGATGAGTGCGCCTTTGAAGGGCTTCATCAGGTACTCGGTGGGCGATAGAACGGCGTCGGCACGACTTCGGCGGGGATGTCCTTGTCGCGGATTCGGATCGCGAGCGACGTGCCGACCGCGGCGTAGGCGCTTGGCACGTACGCCATCGCGATCGCCTTGCCGACGCTCGGGCCCATCGTCCCGCTCGTCACTTCGCCGACCCGTGCGCCCTCGGCAAGCACTGGGTAGTGGGGGCGGGCGATGCCCCGGCCTTTGACTTCGAGCCCGACGAGCTTTCGACCCTCGCCCGCCGCGAGCTTGGCTTTCGCTTCGGTGAGTGCGGCCTTGCCGACGAAGTCGACCGACTTGTGGAGCTTGACGACCCAGCCGAGGCCTGCCTCAAATGCGTTCGTGGTCTCGGTGATGTCTTGCCCGTAGAGCGGATATCGCATCTCGAGGCGCAATGAATCACGGGCGGCGAGTCCGATTGGGCGTGCGCTTTGTGATGCACCCTTCTTCAAGAGCTCCGACCAGATGATCGGGCCGCTCGAAACGGGGCAATAGATCTCGAAGCCATCCTCGCCCGTGTATCCGGTCCGCGCGATGATGCCGGTGGCAACGCCCGCAACGGGCATATTGGCGACGAAGTGATAGCGCTTGAGCGCCTTGAGTGTGGCGGCTGACTCGCCCACTACGGCTGAGGTCAAGAGCGATTCCGCTTTTGGACCTTGGACTGCGATCTGGACGTAGTCGTCGCTGACATCGTTGATCTGGCAGTCTTCGGTCTTGAAGCTGGACATCCATGCGAAGTCCTTCGCGCGGTTGGCGGCGTTCACACAGACCAAGATCCGCTCTTCCGAGAAGCGGTGAATGACGACATCATCGATGATGCCGCCATCTTCTTGACACATGACGGCGTAGCAAGCCTGGCCGTTGATGAGGGCCGTGAGGTCTTGGGAAAAGATCCTGTTGGCGACCGCCAGCGCTTGCGTGCCGACGAACTCCACCTCGCCCATATGGGAGACGTCGAACAAGCCGACGTGCGTGCGCACGTTCTGATGTTCCTCGATGACGCCCGTGTATTGCACCGGCATGTGATAGCCCGCGAACGAGACCATCTTCGCCCCCGCTTCAACGTGGAGCGCATGAAGCGGTGTCTTCTTGAGGTTGGCTTCGGTCATTTCAACGTCTCCTGTGGGCGGCCAGCAGTGTATTGCGAAGGAGGCTCGCGATCGTGAGAGGCCCGACGCCGCCGGGGACCGGCGTGATCGCGCGCGCCCGAGTCCGTGCGACATCGAACTCTACGTCCCCGACCAATTTTCCGTCGTCGCCGCGGTTGGTTCCGACATCGATGACCACCGCACCCGGCTTGATCCAGTCCCCGTGCACGAAGCGGGACCGTCCGATCGCGGCCACGAGAATGTCTGCTTCCCCGACCAGTGCCGCGAGCTGTTTCGTTCGTGAATGGCAGAGCGTGACCGTCGCATTTCGGTTCGTAAGCAAGTCGGCGACCGGTTTTCCGACGAGACGTGAGCGACCGATAACCACCGCGCGCGCGCCTTCGAGGGGCGTCTCGACCGATGCGAGCAGCAAGATCACACCATGCGGTGTGCATGGAATGAGCCCGGTCTCGTTGCCGCGCGCGAGCTTGCCGGCGTTGAGAGGGTGGAGGCCGTCGACATCTTTGAGCGGATCGATACGCTCGATGATCTCGTTCACATCGTGCTGCTCGGGCAACGGGAGTTGCACGAGGATGCCATCGATGCTGGAGTCGGCGTTCAATCGGTCGATGAGCGCGAGCAGCGCTTCGCGGCTCGTCTCGGCCGGAAGCGTATGCTGCGTTGTGCGAATGCCGACTTCGAGGGCCGCGCGCTCTTTGTTTCGGACGTAGACCGCGCTCGCGGGATCGGCACTCGCGAGGACGACCGCGAGGTGTGGCGGTGCCCCGAAGTTGCGCTCGACCGCCTTGACGCTGACCTGAATGCTCTCGCGAAGTCGCTTCGCGATCGCTTTGCCGTCGATGACCAGGGCTCCGGATTCCGGCTCCATGGGCCCGTCATGGCGCGCTGAACGCGCGCCGTCAACAGGATCGTCGGTGCAGATTTCGTCGAGGTGCCGATCGTCCGTGCCGTAGCTCGGTGCGTTACTCGGCTTCGCCGCCGCCACCGCCGCGTGGATCCGCGGCGCCGATGCGGGTCCCATCGGTGAGCACCTGGATGGCAGTCGCATTGCCCCACGGGCGGGAGACCTCGAAGATATGTCCCCGCGCCTCGAGCGTCGCCCGCAGTTCATCGGACAGCGCGTCTTCCTCGATGCGCACGCGGTCCGGAAGCCACTGCATGTGCATTCGCGGGCGCGCGATGGCATGGGCAAGGTCGAGCTTCAGGTCGACGACACCATGAATGATCTGCAGGACGGTCGTGATGATGGTTGGGCCCCCGGGTGCGCCCAAAGCCAACCGGACGCGACCATCTTTGAGGAGAAGCGTAGGTGTCATCGACGACAAGGGAACCTTGCCGGGCTGGATCTCGTTCGCTTTGGCGCCGACCAGCCCGAAGGCATTCGGCGCGCCGGGCGCGGCGCTGAAGTCATCCATCTCGTTGTTCAGCAGCACCCCGGTCTCAGGGGCGACGACGCTTGCGCCGAATACCGTGTTGATCGTTTGCGTCAAAGTGACCACGTTCCCACGTCGGTCGATGGCGACCAGGTGGGTCGTATCGGACGATTCCTTGGGCCGCTCGGTTCGCCGCATCGTTGGACCCTTGAGGCCCTTCGGTTCTCCGGAAACGATCTGGCTCGACGGGGACGCGCGGTCCATGTCGATGGTTGCGAGACGTGTCTTCAGATACGCGGGATCGAGCAAGCCGTCGACCGGTACATCGACGAACGCGGGGTCGCCGAAGAACACTGCGCGATCGGCAAAGGCTCGGCGCATGATCTCGATCCAAAGATGAGCGTCGTTGGCTTGCTTCAGGAGCGCAGGGCTCGCCTCGCCGACCTTTGACGGCGGCCTGACGATGGTGGGGGAGGCCGCTTTCACACCCAAGTGCGCCTGATCCTCGTTCATCTCGTACAGCCCGAGCATTTGCAGGAGCAGCGTGCCCCCTGAAGAAGGAGGCGGCATCGTTTGGACGGTATAGCCCCGGTATTCGCCTACGAGCGGCTCGCCAAACCGAGGCTCAAAGCGCTTGAGGTCTTCGATCGTCAACAGTCCGCCCTGAGCTTTGCTTGCCGCGACCATCGCGCGCCCGACGGCGCCGGTCGTAAAGAGATCGGGCCCGAGCTGACCGAGCGCGCGGAGCGTTCGCGCGAGATCCGGCTGACGAAAACGCTCGCCGACCGGATAAGGCTCGCCCTCCTTCAAGAAGACACGCTTCGCCTCGGCGTCGGCGCGCAGGTCCTTGAGGCGCGCGTGCATGGCGACAAAAAGCTGTGGGCTGACCGGGAACCCCTTGTCCGCCAGCTCGACGGCTGGCCGAACAACATCCCGCAAACGTTTGGTGCCGAATCGGCGGAGCGCTTTCGCGAGTCCGGGCACCATGCCGGGGACGGCTACGGCTTTGTATCCGCGCGTGCTCAGCTTGGGATCGGCCTGGCCATTGACGACGAAAGTGTCTGGGCGTGCCTTGCGGGGGGCGACTTCGCGAAAGTCCACGACCGTGGTGA
Source organism: Deltaproteobacteria bacterium (assembly GCA_016713425.1). GTDB lineage: Bacteria > Myxococcota > Kuafuiibacteriia > Kuafuiibacteriales > Kuafuiibacteriaceae > JADJPE01. Next base: position 3,340,076 of record JADJPE010000005.1, read on the forward strand.
CGGCGCGTTGGGCATCGTAATAGAGAAGAAAACCGCCTCCACCGACCCCGGAGGAGAACGGTTCGACGACCGACAGCGCAAAAGCTGTGGCCACCGCGGCATCCATCGCGTTGCCGCCTGCCTCGAGCATTTGAAGCCCCGCTTTCGAGGCGGCGGGATGTGCACTGACGACCATGCCCGCTCGCCCCCGCACAACGGGGGCGGGGGGCAGGAGCGCGCGCGCATCGAGGCGACGATGGGTCGCGTCGATTCCAGACCGAACCGATGATCGGGTCTCGGCGTGAGGCGGTGCCCGTGGCTCTCGGCCGACCGGCGAGCTTTGCCCTGCGCGCTCGGGTGGTGGATGCTGAGCCCATGCACTTGAGGCCGCGAACCCAGCATCAGCGCACAGCCCTGCGGTCACCATCAACAACCATGCGGTCACCCTCATCTGGAGGGCGACGCTCCGTGCGCTGGCGATCCCCCATGCGCTCGCGATCCCCCATGCGCTCGCGATTTCGGGGCGGGTGAATGGGCGGGCGGCGGATTTGGGCGATCGACCGTTTGGCATTCTTTGATGCTCGATAGCCTGGCGGCCGGACCGAGGCCAGCCCTATCCAACTTCTTCTTACGCGCTTCGACCGAGCCGGGTATGAACACGGGATGCGAATGCAGGGGATGGCGAACGGAGATGGGGCAGGGCCCGAACGGCCGTTTTCGGTCATGGATACGGGCGATACGCGCATGGCGTCGGTCGTCGCGAGTCTCGCCCGGGAACCGAGGCTTGCTTTGGATACCGAGTCGAATTCCTTTCACAGTTACCACGAGAAGATCTGTCTGATTCAAGTCTCGACCCCCACCCAGGACTACGTGCTCGATCCGCTTCGGGCCGGCTTGCCAGACACGCTTCGGAGCCTGCTTTCGTCAGAAGATCGCCTCTTGGTGCTCCATGGGGCCGACTTCGATGTGCGCTCCTTCAAGCGGACGTTTCACTTGAAGCTCGGGCTCCTCTTCGACACCCACGTTGCGGCCTCGTTGCTTGGCCGGTCGGATCTGGGGCTCAAGGCCCTCGTACACGCTGAGCTAGGCCAGGAGATCTCGAAGGACGAACAGCGATCGGATTGGAGTCGGCGTCCATTGTCGGAACGCCAGCTCGAGTATGCGCGCCAGGACACTCGCTTTCTCTTGGCGCTCGCCGAGCGTCTCGAAGAGCAGCTCGTGTCGCTCGGACGACTCGATTGGCTGAAGGAGGAGTGCGAGAGACTCCGAGAGGTACAGCCTTCTGAACGGGTGTTCGATCCCGAAGCCTACATGCGCATCAAGGGTGCGCGAACGCTCGGTGCGCGTGGGCGTCGCGTGTTGAGGGCAGCCTATCTCTGGCGCGAGCAGGTCGCCGACGCGAGCGACGTTGCGCCGTTTCGCGTGTTGCGCAACGACCAGATGATTCGGCTCGGAGTTGCGGCGGACCGCGATGCGCTCATGAGCTCGCTCGAGCTAACCGCCAGCAAATGGCTGCCGAGAGAACTGGATCGCCGCGGTCTGGTCGATGCGCTCGAGGCCACAGCGCCCCCAATGCCGCCGGCACAAAGGACGCCGCAAGACGCCACCGGGCGCGAGACGTGGGAGGCGGGGAGCAGGGGACCCGGAAAGCCGTCTGGCCGGCTGGACGAGGCGACGCGGTTGCGCTTCGAACGGCTTGCGGCGGTTCGCAATGCCGCTGCGGCCCGCCTCGGCCTCGATCCGGGCTTCTTTCTCTCCAACAGTTTCTTGCGAAGGGTCGCCCTCGCGCCGCCCGCCTCCCTCGAAGACCTTGCTCGCATGGAGGGTATAACCCGCTGGAGGTGCGATGTGGTGGGTGAAGAGCTTCTCGCCTCGGTGCACTTATGAATGGTCTCGAACGGTGCTAGGTTTCGGCGCGCCGAAGGTCCGTGGTCCTCGAGCATGGTGGTTGGCAGGCGGGGGAGATTGACCCCATCTCGAATCGCTGGCACTTGGGGGACCCGGTGGGGGATGCAAAGCGTGAGGAACTCCAAGAACATGAACAAGTCTTCCAAAATACTTGGGGCGGCACTGGTCGCGCTCTGTCTTGGGGCACCGGGCCTCGTGCGGGCGGAGCCCAACGCAGCGCGTGATGAGCAAGTGGGCGACGGCGACGCGAGCCAAGGTGGCGCCCCTTCGACTACGTCCCCCGCGGTCGGAGGCGAAACGGTCGAAGATAGTGAAAGCGCGCTCAAGCTGCGAGATCTCGAGGAGAAGGTCAGCGATCTGAAGGAGCGCGTTTTTCGCAGCAAGGCGCGACTCATCCTTCTCAAAGAAACCGTGATGAACGGTGTCATCTCGGGCGCTCGCGCGCGCATCGTGCATCGCAACGAGATGGGCTCCGCGTTCGTTTTGCGCCAGGTCAACTACTCGCTCGACGGTGCGCCACTCCTGAGCAAACAGGATGAGGGCGACGATCTCGACGGGCAGGAGGAGATTGAGTTGTTCAACGGGAGCATCGTCCCCGGGAACCACAACCTCGCGGTCTACCTGGTTTATCAGGGGAACGGCTACGGGATCTTCAGTTATCTCCGAGGCTACACGTTCAAGATCCGATCGAGCTACGCGTTCACGGCCGAGGAGGGCAAGACGACGACCTTGAAAGCCGTCGCGTATGAGAAGGGTGGCATCACGGCTGACCTCAAGGACCGTCCGGCGATCCGTTATGACGTCGAAGTCAAGCAAGAGGCTCGGGTCGCGGCCGAGCCATCGCCGGTCGGGGCCACCCAAGAGTGATCCACACGAGTGATCCACAGGTCCTGGGATCCAACGCTCCCAGGGATCGAGAAAGTCGCGGACCGAGGTTCTAGAAGATGATGCGAAAGCGCGCGTGCCTGTTCCCTTCCGATCCTGTCGGAGTCATCGCTCGACCGGCGTGCCCGGTTTTCGGGGATCGTGGACGCTCCGCGGTCGCGGTCGCTCGCGCCCCTCTGCTTGGTTGCGTCGCCCTTGGACTCGCGCTCTCCCCGCGGCTCTCAAAAGGGCAAAGTCTCGAGGCGGTCTCGGTCGAGGACGTCAACCGGGTCATCGGCGAGCTCGACGCCGACATCCTTCGCATGCGGAGCGACTTTGACACGGTGAAGAGCGCGTATGGGGCCCCGATTCCGCGCGAGGTGACGCGGGTCGATCGTCGGCTCCGGGAAGGTGAGATCCAGTTTCTCCTGAAGGACTACCTGCGCGCCTCGATCGTATTCTTAGACGTCGTCGAGGATGAACAGAATCGATCGCACCCGCGGTACGACGAATGCGTCTACTATCTTGCCGAGTCTCTCCGCCGCTCTAAGAACTACACCGGAGCGCGGCGCTATTTCGAGGAGATCCTACCGCGTGTGCGAGGCGATCGACTGAAAGACGTCGTGCTTGGTCTGCTCGAGATCGCGGGGGCCGTGAACGACTACCGAGACGTCGACCGCTACATTGCGAGGCTTCGAGATGCCGGGACGTTGTCGCGTCCGGATGTCGACTACATCTACGGAAAGATGATCTTCCGCGGCGCCGGCGACGATCTCGCGAAGACCCAGCGTGCGCTCGAGGTCTTTCAGCGTATTCCTCCAGGTACGAGCATTTCGGGGCCGGCGTCCTACTACGCGGGCGTCGCACTCGTGAAGCTCGGGCGCTTCGAGGAGGCCATCCGGACGTTCAAGACGACGCTCGAGCGCGCAACCAAAGATGCCGCTGAGCTCCACGACCTTGCGCTCCTGTCGCTTGGCCGCCTCTACCAAGAGATTGGAGACATCCCGAACAGCGCAGCCGCCTATCAGGGCATTGGCCACGCCTCGCCTTACTTCCCAGAGATGCTCTATGAGGTTGCCTGGGCTCACGTGCACGACGGGAACCGCGCCCCCTCGATCGAGGCGCAACGCAAGATTTTCGAAAAGGCGCTTCGTGCGCTCGAGCTCTTGATGGCGACCTCGCCGACCTCTCGCCTCTATCCGGAAGCTCGCCTTCTGCAAGGTAACTTGCAGATTCGCCTCGGCGCTTCCGAAACCGCGTATGAAACGTTTCAGGCGATCATCGACCGCTATGGCGGTGCGCAAGGAAAGCTGGACGAGCTCCTCAAGCGCGGTGGTGATGCGCGTGCTTTCTTCGATCAGCTGGTGGCGAAGGACCTCGAAACCGTCGGAAGAAACGAGACGATCTTGCCGCCGGTCGCCGTTTCCTGGGCTCTGGAAGAGGCCGGCATGGAGCAGGCGGTCGCGGTTCGAAAGGACCTCGATGACAGCGAAGCCTTCATGCAGGAGGCTCGGGACCTCGTGGCGACCCTTCAGGAGACGCTGGCCGGGGAGGGCCGCTACAGCATGTTCCCAGGATTGTCGGGGGCGCGTTCGAAGGCGTTGTCGATCGAGAATCGCATGGCGACCTTCGGCCAACGACTGCTCACGCTCGAGAGGCGAATCGTCTGGCCCTACATCCGGCCCGAGTCGCGCGCGAGCATCGACGCCAAGCACCAACGTCTCAAGGTGGTCGAGGGGCAGGTCGAGAGCCTTCCGCAGACCACGGAGGCGATCGAAGGCGTCAAGACGAACATCCAGGATCGATACCGAACGCTCGAGCTCAAGGCGTTTCGTGAAGGCTACCGTGTGCGTTCGCTTCGTGCGCAGATTGTTGCGGTCGAGATTTGGCTGGGCCGCCATCGCGCCGAACTCACAGATGAACAGCTCGAGCTCATGCAGTCCAGGATGACGCGTGCGCGCGAGGAAGTCTTGGCTCTCGAGGATGCCCTCGCGACGCTTCAAGCGGACGTGCGGCGTTCCATGGCGGCGGCGACGGGGGACGGCGGGCTCGATGCGTCCCGTCGTTTGCGTGCCACCTTCGATGCCGCCCTCCAGGGCGAACTCGTCGAGCTCAAGGCGCATCGAACCCAAGTACCTCCCGGCTTGCAGCCAGCGCTGCTGCGGATCGACCAGCACCGCGACACGATGGCCGCGCTTCGGCGGGAGCTCGGTGCGCTCAACCAAGTCTTGGATCAGAACGTGGAGCAGCGCGTCGATGAGGTTCGCGACGCGCTTGCGCGCGAGGCGGCCCATCTCGAGGGCTACGCCGAGGAGCATCGGATGCTCGCCTCCGTGACCGACCGGTTGCTGGGGCCAGTGGCCGCTCGAACGCTCGATACCGTGGGGCGCGAGTTCCGCGATCTCGTGCGCAAGGCTGACGTCGGGATCATCGATGTTGCGTGGGCGCGAAAGCAGGCCGAGACCGAAAAGGTCAATTCGCTCATCAAAGAGCAGAACGAGAAGACCGTGGAGCTGGAATCCGAATTCTCGGATGTTCTGAAGGATTAGTATGAAGACGGTGCACAAGACCGGGCCGCGGCCGCTTCTTCTGGGAGCCTTTTTCGTTCTCGGGATGTTCCCGGGACGCCTTGTGTTGGCTCAGGCCGACGATTCGGACCCGACGCGAGAGGCGCCCATCACCGACTTGGTGGCGGATGATGACGCCCCGCGTGACATCGAGGACCCTGGTCTCGCGGATGGGGCCCCTGTCGATGAGTCGGCTCTGTCTGCGGCGCGGGCCGTCGGCGTCGAGCCGGGTGCGCAGATTTCTCCCGAGGAGTCTCGTCCGCCTCCGCCCCCCACGGCACAACAGGTGGATGCGCCGACTTCGTTCGATGCTCAGGTCGAGGCGTTGACGCGGGAACTCGACTACTACCGGTCGGGCGCCGAGAGCTTCTCCGGCGATATGAAGGACTTCATTCGGCTTCAGTACGGGGAGCAGAAGGCGCTGCTTGCGTCTCAGTACGAGAGCTCCGTGGGCGAACTCGAGCGTACTGAGCGTGAGCGAAGGATGGAGGCCATCGAGCGGTTCCAAGCTTTCCTCCAGAAGTATCCCGACGATCCCAAGTACACACCCGACGCGATGTTCCGCTTGGCCGAGCTCTATTTTGAACGCTCGTCGGACGAATATCTGACGCGCAGCCGGGAGTACGAGCGCCAGCTTGCGGCGTTTGACCAGGGGGCGCTCGTCCAGCCACCCGAGCCGCCGCAGCCGAGCTACGAGCGGACGATTGGTCTTCATCAAACGCTCCTTCGTCGCTTCCCTGACTATCGTCTCACGGACGCGGCCCGGTATCTGCTTGGCTACTGCTATACAGAGCAGGGGCAGAATCAAGAAGCACTCGAGGCCTACCAGGATCTGGTGAAGCTCAACCCGAAGAGCAAGCTCTTAGCTGAGGTCTGGACGCGCATCGGAGAGATCTACTTTGACGCCAGCGACCGCGCGTCGCTCGAAATGGCGATCAGCGCCTATCTCGAGGTTCAGCGGTTCCCGGAGAGCCCGTACTACGACAAGGCCCTGTACAAGGTCGCCTGGACCTACTATCGCCTCGACCGCTTTTCCGACGCGGTGGCGGCTTTCATTCAGCTCGTCGACTACGCCGACCGGCAGAAGAAGCTCGTCGGCGTGAGCGGATCGGACTTGCGGGCTGAGGCGATTCAGTATGTCGCCATTTCACTCGCGGACGAAGATTGGGGCGGTCTCGAGCGGGCCAAAGAGATTCTGAATCCGCTGGAGAAGAAGGAATATGTGGGCGAGCTGTGGAAGCGCTACGGCGAGATCTTGTACGATCAGACCCGCTATGAACTCGCGATCGAGGTGCTGAAGTACAACCTCGAGCGCTATCCGAACGCCCCTCACAATCCCGAATCCCAGGAGCGGATCGTTCGAGCGTACGAGCAGCTCCGAGATTTCGATCGCGCAACCGACGCGCGTGAGACGTTGGTGGCGACGTATTCGGAGGGCTCGCCGTGGGCGAAGGCGAATGCCGGCGACCCTGAGGCGCTCGCGAGGGCGGCCGATTTGACCGAGCGCTCGCTCTACACGGCCGCCATCTTTCGCCACCAGCAGGCTCAGGCCTTCAAGAAGGCGGGGCGCAGCCAGGAATCGAGGACCTCGTATGTGGCCGCATCCAGGGCCTACGAGCAGTATCTTTCGCGTTTCCCGAAGTCCAAGAATGCCTACGACTTTCAGTTCTTCCTCGCGGAGTGCTTGTACTACTCCGAGGACTTCGCTCAGGCCGCTCAGCAGTACGACCGAGTTCGCGATTCGCAGCTCGACAACAAGCACCTCGAGGCGGCCGCGCTTTCGTCGGTCATCACGTATGAGAAGCTGGTCGAGCAGCAGGAAGCGCAAGGAAAGTTGCCCAAGCTCGAGCTCTTGACCGCTGCTCAGCGGAAGGGAAGAAAGATCGATCCGGTCGTGCTTGGTCCGGCCGAGCAGAGTCTCGTCGATTCATCCGACCGATTCTTGGCGCTGCTTCCGAAGAGCGACCGCGCGCCTGCGATTGCGTACCGGGCGGCCGAGGTCTTCTACAAGCATGATCAGCTCGATGAGGCGCGAAGGCGCTTCGAAGCGATCGTCGCCAAGTATCCAGCGTCGGACGTGGCTCGATACAGCTCGAACCTGATCATTGAGAGCTACCTGGCCGTCGAGGACTGGACCAACGTCGAGCGCACGTCCCAGCGCTTGATTGAGGTCGCCGAGTCTTCCAGCGACCCAGATACGGCGAAGAAACAGGCCTTCGTCGAGAGCTTGCGCGTCTTCAAGGTGGGTGCCCAGTTCAAGCAGGCCGAGCAGTTTGATGCCGAAGGCAAGTTCGAGGACGCCGCCAACACCTATGTGCGCCTCGTTGACGAGAACCCCGCGCATGAGTTCGCAGACAAGGCTCTCTTCAACGCAGCGGTTGCCTACGAGAAGGTTCGCCGCTTTGATACGGCCTCCGGGATCTACCAGCGGATCTACGACAGCTATCCGAAATCGGCGCTCGCGCCGCGCGCGCTGTTCCGAGTGGGTATCAATGCTGAGAAGGGGTTCGACTTCCCCGCGGCTGTCCAGGCCTACACGGCGCTGGTTGAGCGCTATCCGAAGTCCGAGAACCGCGCCGATGCGCTGTACAACGTGGCTGTGGTTCTGGAGAATCAGCAGGAGTATCAGGCCGCCGCGAATGCGTTCAAGCGTTATGCTGAGACCTTTCCCCGACGTGAGGACGCCGGCGACGTCTTCTTCCGCGCCGCGCTCGTTTTTCAGAAGATGAAGGCCTGGCCCGAGATGATCGATACGCTCGATGCCTTCACGACCCGCTATCGGAACAGCAAGGCGCAGAGAGTTCGCCTGGTAGAGGCGCAGAAGCTCATTGGCGACGCCCATGCCGCTCAGAAAGATTCAGCCCGGGCGCAACAGGCCTACGCCGCGTGCGTCAAGGAGTTCGACAGCCGAAAGCTCGGCGTGACGAGCCGCGCGGGTGCCTTTGCTGCGCGATGTGCCTTCGAGCGGGCCGAGGCTCAGTTCAGGAGCTATGACGCCATCTCGCTGGACGGAGACAGCCGAACCCAGGTGAAGATCTTGAACGAAAAGGCGAAGATGCAGCGTCTCGTCGAGCGCGCCTATCAGAACATCTTCGACTACAAGCGTGTTGAGACGACCCTCGCCGCCTCCTACCGAATCGGCTATAGCTATGAGCGTTTCGCTGAAGCGCTTTTCGCGGCACCCATTCCGAAGGAGTTTCGAGGTCGGGAAGAGTACGAGCTCGAATACAAGGCGCAGCTCGAAGACAAAGCGGCCGTACTTGAGCGAAAGGCGGAAGCGGCGTACCGGAAGGCTTACGAAGAAGCCAAGCGCACGCGCGTGACCAACGAGTGGACGGAGCGTATTTTGGAAGGTTTGAACAAGTATGCGCCCGAGGAGTTCCCGATCCAGAAGCGTGGTAAGGCCGTCATGCAGAAGACGATCATCAGCGGCAATGGCCTTGACAACTTGAGGCGAGAGACCGGGAACACGACGCAGCCCGGCGCATCGCTCGATGGCCCAGCCGAGTCGCCGACCGCGCGGGCGGGGGGAGAGGTAAAGTGATGGACGCGCTCGGCCCACGGTTCCTCATCCGCGTGGCGTGTTGCGCCTTATGGGCGCTTCTTCCTCTCGCCTCGGCGTGTAGTGGCTCGAAGCACGCCATGCAAGAAGGCGATGACGAGGGCGACGTTGCGGCGGACGCCGAATCTCCGACCCCGGAACCGTCGCCGAAGCCAGCGGCCGACAACGTCGATGGGGTTGATGCCTCGGCCGAGGCCAAGATCCCCTCAACCACGGGATCATCGTCGTCGACCGCTCGTCCCGAGGGGCCGAGTCCTAGGCCGCCGGCCAGTGCCGCCGTCCAGGACGTAGAAAACGGCGTTCGTGCGGCGACGACGGACCCCGACCGTGCGCTCGAGTTCTTCCTCTCGGCATCCAACACGGACCCGAGCTTCGCAGCGGCACACTACAACGCCGCGGTCATCTACGAGCAGATGGGCAAGTACGATGACGCTGAGCGTAGCTATCGGGCCGCGATCAAAGCGAATCCCAAATATTTTGCCGCGATCGAGAACCTCGCCAACTTGGCGGTCCGACGGGGGAACATCGGCGACGCAGAAGCGCTCTTGCTCGACGCGATCAAGGCCAACCCAGACGAGCTTGGGTTGCGCAATCGGCTCACCTCGGTTTGGCTTGCGGGTGGCAAGTCGGGGCCTGCCGAGAGTGAGGCGAAGAAGATCCTCAAGGCCGACGAACGGAACGTGGGCGCGCTCTTGAATCTATCGACGGTCTTCGCGCATCGCGGACAGCTCGAGCTCGCGACGACGGTCCTCACGCGCGCCCGAGACATCGACCCTGACGAAGCGCAGGTGTGGAGCAGCCTCGGGGTCGTCTATCTCGAACAAGACAAGAAGAGCGAGGCCTTGGAGGCCTTTCGAAAAGCGACCGAGCTTCGCGACGATTTGCCCGAGGCCCGCAACAATCTTGGCGCGCTCCTCGTCGAAACACACGACTATGAGGGTGCGATCGCTGAGCTGAAGCGCGCGATCCAGCTCTATCCTGACTTTGCAGCGGCCTGGCTGAACCTCGGGAACGCTTACAAAGGCGCCAAGCAGTACCAAGAGGCGGAGTCGGCGTATGAGCGTGCTCGCGCGTTGGGGCCCAAGGATCCGACCGTCTTGTATAACCTCGGGGTGCTCAACCTCGACAATCTGTTGGCGGGTGTCGACCGTCTGAAGCGCTTCGACATTGCCAGGGATTACCTCCTCTCCTACCTGGACTCTGCGACAGGATTAGATCCAGAAGAGATGAAGCGCGTTCGTGGATTCATCGCGGAAGCAGAACGCGGGAAGACCCGAGAAGAGAAACGTATTGCCGCCGAGGAGCGTCGGAAGGCCCGAGATCTCAAGCGCAAGCAGGACGAAGAGACCAAGAAGACGGACCAAGCGGCCCCCGAAGGTGCGGACACGGGCTCCCCGGGTGATGCGAAAGGTACAGACCCCGCCAGCGGCGGCGCCGATGCGGCGTCCAAAGGCGGGGGTGAAGGAAAGTGAGGCGTCTCATGCGTGAATCGTTGCCGAGTGCTAGAGTTCGTCGCATGCGGGGTTCCTGGGTGTTGGCCCTCGTGGTGGGCGCGCTTGTTCTTCCATCTCTTTGGGATGCGTCCGTTGCGTTTGGGCAGAGAGCGCGACAACCTCGCCGCGTGATTCGGATCGGCGAGCAGAGGATCAGAGGCCGAATCCAGAAGCCAGAGGCGTTTTACATCCTCCAGCGATCAAACCTAAATTTCGAGGGCCTCGAGCTGAAGACGAGCTTCGTGCCCAAGATCATCAAATCCGTGGACCAAGCTTCGTTTTGAGACGAATGGCAATGCATCGGAACCACGGCGACCAACGGGTGACTGAGTAGACATGAGCGCCTCCACGCAGCAGAGCGGAACTGAGAAAGCGGCCGGGCCGAAGGTCCTCAGGATCGGCATCGTCCAGCGCGGAAAAATTATCGAAGAGCGGGAGCTCAAGAAACGGGAAACCGTCTCCATCGGCACGCACCAGAAAGCGACGTTCCAGGTGACCTCGGACGCGTTGCCGAAGGTGTTCAACCTCTTCGATTACGATGGAAAAGAGTATCATCTTCGCTTCACGTCTGAGATGGACGGTCGCGTCCAGCTCGACGGTCAGCAGCAGGTGAACGACTTCCGGGCGTACGTCGGATCTGGACAATCGGCGCGGCGCGGGGATGCGGATTCCTTGCGACTGACCGACGACAGCCGGGGCAAGGTCATGATCGGTGACCTCACGGTGCTCTTCCAGTTCAAGACGCTCTCCGCCGAGGGCGCGAAGGTCGTGCTCCCGTCCGACATTCGCGGCTCTTTGCTCGAGAACATCGACATGCAGTTTGCGCTGATCTTCGTGATCACCGCGATCATCCAGATTTCGATCGTCGGCTATGCGCGCAGTCTGCCTTACGTCGAACCCACCTCTATCGAGCAGGTGGGAACGAAATACCAGCGGCTGATCATGCCGGACCGTGTCCCGGAGGCTCCACGGAATGTCGAAGAGGCAACCGCCGAAGCCGAGGAAGGGAAGACGGATGAAGAGAAGCCTGACGAGGAAGAGAAGACGCCGGCCAAGGAACCAGCGAAGAAGCCAGCGAAGCAGAGCACCGTGAGTGCCGAGGAGGCTGCGCGGGCTCGAAAAGCCGCGATCGCCTCCAAGGTGGCAGGCAAGGGCTTACTGCGCGTATTGGGCGCGCGGCGCGAGGGCGGAGCCGGTGGTGGCGCTCTTTCCGACGTCTTTGAAGAAGGCGGCGCCGTGGGCGATTTGGGTTCGGCCTTCTCAGGTATTGCGGGCGTTGACATTGCCGAGGAAGGCGGTGCCGCGGGGACGCGCGGCGCTGGTGCTGGCGAGCAGGTTGGCATTGGGACGCTCGTGACCGAAGGCGGCGGGTCTGTGAAGGCTGCCGCCAAGCAAGAGACCGAGGTCCGTGGTTCGGCGCAGGCGGGCGGTGCGCCCGAGGTCGATGGTGACCTCAGCCAAGACCAGATCAACGGGGTGATGAAACGTCAGCTCAAGGCACTTCGGTCGTGCTACGAGAACGCGCTCAAGCGCGACAAGAGTCTCTCGGGCAAGATCGTCATCGAGTTCGAGATCCTGGAGTCGGGCAAGACATCGAACGTCAAGGTTCGAGACGTGAGCTTGAAGAGCGGGGAGGTTGCGGAGTGCATCGCCCGCCGCGCGAAGTTCTGGCGTTTTCCGAAGCCTGATGGTGGGAGCGTGCTCGTTGCCTATCCGGTCGTGTTTACGCCTTCCTCTTGAGCTTCGGGGTTATCTTGCGGCGGCGGTGGTCGCGCATGCCCTGATCTCGATTCCGCACCAAGCCTTAGCCGAGGACGCCGATGTCGTTCTTGCCCAGCTCGAGACGGGTGGACAGTTCAACCCTCGCCCCGATGCCTTGCGCCGTCTACTCTGGGAAGTGACGCAGCGAACGAGCATCGAGGCGTCGCTCGAAGTCACGGCGATTCGAGCCGAGGATCCAAAGCTCTTCTACCACCCACTCCTCTATTGGTCGGGACGCGGTGCGGTGCCGCCGTTCAGCGACGCGGCCGTGCGCGCGCTGCGTCGATATCTAACCTATGGTGGCACGATCCTGGTCGACAGTGCCGACGAAGAGGTTGGTGGCGCGTTCGACCAGAGTGTCCGACGTGAAATGGGGCGTATTCTTCCCCGCATCGAATTTGATCGCGTACCGACCGATCATGTCGTCTACAAGTCGTTCTTTCTCGTCGACCACCAAGCGGGTCGAGTTCTTCGCGCGCCCTATTTGGAGGCGATCGCGATCGAGAAGCGCTATGCGGTCATCTACAGCCAGAACGATCTCGCGGGCGCATGGGCTCGGGACAGCTTTGGCCGATGGGAGTTCGACGTCTCTCCGGGCGGAGAACGCCAGCGAGAGATGGCGTTTCGACTGGGGATCAACGTCGTGATGTATGCGCTTTGCCTCGACTACAAGGAGGATCTCGTTCACATCCCGTTCATCCTCAAGCGGAGGCGTTGAACGGTGCCTGTACCCGCCTTCATGCCCGGCTCGGCGCGTCCGCTCGACTTCTTCTTGAGGCTCCTGTCGATAGGTCCCGACACCGGTGGCTTCAATGATTGGCGGATCGTCTTCACCCACGGGCTGCCCACTTGGGTCGTTGTTTTCGCCTCGCTCTTGGTTGTCCTGGTCGTGCTCGCGGTGAGCCGCACGCTTTTCCGGCTCCCGCGGCGCCGCGCCGTCGTCATATTCCTGCTGCGGGTGTTGACCGCGGGGCTCGTGCTCACGTTGTTCCTGAGACCGGCGATTGAGCTTCGGGCCGTCTCGCGGGTTCGCACGCGCGTAGCGCTTCTGATGGACGGCTCGCGTTCGATGGGGTTGCCGACGGCGTCGAGTCCGAGCCGTATCGAGGCGGTGCTGAGTGAGCTTTCGAAGAGTCGGTCGGAGCTCGATGCGCTGGCTGAGCGCGCGGTCGTGGAGCCCTATGTATTTAGCGATCGCGCCCAACTCCTCGATGGTCTTCCGTCAAGACTCGATGTGAGCGACGGACGTCGCACGGATCTCGAGCAAGCGTTGGCTGATGTTGCGACGCAGTCCGCGGGTCGGGAGCTGGGCGCGGTCTTGCTTTACTCCGACGGCGCCGACACCGAAGGCATGACGGTCGAGATGGCGCGTCGCCGCGGAGCGAAGGTCGGGGCCCCGATCTACACGTTCGGCTTCGGCCGGGATGCGGCGGCGCCCGATCTGGCGGTGCGCCGTGTCCTCGCTGACAATTTCGCGTTCGTTCACAACAGCGTGGCGATGGACGTTGAGGTCGAGGTGCGCGGATTGGACCTCGACCAGGTCGACGTGACGCTTCGAAAGGAAGGCGCCGTCGTTCAGACCAAACGCGTCTCGCTCGTCGAGGGCATGGGGCGCGCGACTTTCGAATTCAAGCCCCGGCAGGTGGGCAAAGCGGCCTACGAGGTGTCGGTTCCGGTGCAGGCGGGCGAGACGGTCACGACGAACAACCAACGGACCGTGGTGCTCAAGGTGATTCGGGATCGAATTCGTGTGCTTCAGGTCGCGGGACATCCTTCTTGGGACGTCAGGTTTCTGCGTGAGCATCTCAAGCGCAATCCGAACATCGATCTCATCTCGTTCTTCATTCTCCGGTCGACGACGGATGTGCAGAAAGCATCGCAAGAGGAGTTGGCCTTGATCCCGTTTCCGGTGAACGACTTGTTCACGACCGAGCTCAGCAGCTTCGATGTCGTCATCTACCAGAACTTTAGCTACCGGCCGTACCGAATGGCGCAGTACCTCGGGAACATACGGCAGTATGTCGAACGAGGCGGGAGTTTCTTGATGATCGGCGGCGACACGGCGATGGGCGACGGCTTCTACGCAGGTACGCCGATCGAGGCGATCCTTCCGGTCAGGTTGGCGGGGGCCTTGCCCTTCGACACTCAGCCGTACGAGCCGCGCCTGACTCCGGAAGGCCGTCGGCACCCGATCTTACAGATCGGCGAGCCCGGAGAACCGCCGGATCGGGCGCTCGCGAGGCTGCCCGCCCTGCGGAGCATCAACCTCTCGAGCGGCCTTGCGCCGGGCGCGCACACGCTGCTTGAGCATCCGGGGCTGCCCGGAAATCCGCCCGTGATCGCCGTGCGTGAGGTCGGGCAGGGACTCTCGATGGTGCTTGCGACCGACAGCACCTGGTACTGGCGGTTTGCAGCGGTTGGGCAAGGAAGCGCGGGGCGCGAATTCGACCGCTTCTGGAGCAACGCTTTGCGGTGGTTAACCCGCGATCCGGAATTGGCCCGGGTTCGCTTGCAGGTTCCGCACTCGGTGTTGCCGGTGGGCGAGGCGGTGACCGGGGCGGTTCAGGTCTTGGGCTCGGATTACCGGGGCCTCGAGGGGGCCAAAGCCTCGGTGCGGCTGGTTCCTCTCGATTCGGATGGACCGCCGTCTCCGGGTGCCACCGGAGCTCGACCGGCTGCCGCTTCTTCGAGCGAGGGTGGTCTCGGTGGGCTCCCCCCGCGGCTGGACGCCGAACCGGCGGGTCTCGAGGGTCTTCAGGATCCCGGTGGTGGCGGACCGGAGAGCGCGGTCGTGCGCTTCGAGACCGAGCTCGAGACCGGCGCTGATGGCCGCGCGACGTTCGCATTTCATGCTGTACCCGCGGGCACCTACGCTTTGCGCGTCGAGGCAAACAAAGGGCGCGAGCACGTCGGTTGGGCTGAAGAACCCGTGATCATCGAGGCGGCGGACGTTGAGACGCAAGCGCCCTTTCCGCGGACCGAGTTGTTGCGTGCGCTGGCGGATGCCTCGAGCGGTCAGTATCGGGAGGTCGAGGATGGATTGCCTACCATCGTACTGCGGGACCCGGAACGGATCGAGGTCGACCGGTCGCAGCGCGTGCCGTTGTGGAACACCTTCATGGCCGTTTTTACCCTCCTTCTGGTCGCCGGAAGCGAGTGGTGGCTGCGCCGACGCTGGGGTCTGCTCTAGCCTTGGCTTTAGTTCGTGTTGACGAGCGGCCATCGCTTGCTCGAAATGGCGCTCTTGTTGGTCCGCCGAAATGACATCCGAAACTTCGCCATCGTCGCGCACATCGACCATGGCAAGACGACGCTCGTGGACGCGATGCTTGGGCAGTCCGGCATCTTTCGAGAGAACGAAGCGCGCGTCGAGCGTGTCTTGGACAGCGATGCGCAGGAACGGGAACGCGGGATCACGATCCTCGCCAAGAACACGGCGGTCTCGTACCGAGGCGTCAAGCTGAATGTCCTGGATACGCCCGGTCATGCTGACTTCGGTGGAGAGGTGGAGCGTGTGCTTACGCTCGCCGACGGCGTCATCCTCCTGGTCGACGCTGCGGAAGGGCCGCTGCCTCAGACGCGCTTCGTGCTCTCGAAGGCTTTCGAAGCCGGCCTGCGTCCGATCGTCGTCATCAACAAGATCGATCGCCCAGATGCACGGCCGGATGAGGTCCTCGACGAGGTCTACGATCTCTTCATTGATCTCGGCGCAGACGAGGATGCGCTCGACTTCCCAGTCATCTACGCGATCGGCCGCGAAGGCATCGCGCGCCGTGCGCTTGACGACGTTTCGACGACCCTCGAACCCCTGTTCGAGACGATCCTCGAACGAATCCCCGCGCCCGATGACCGAACACCCGAACCTCTCCAAGTGCTGATCGCCAACACCGAGTATGACGATTACGTCGGACGGATTGCGATCGGTCGCATCGTCGCGGGCGAGATCTCGCGAAACCAATCGATCACGGTGCTTGGCGCCGAGGGCAGCCGCCGTTCGGGCCGGGTGATGCGGCTGTATACCTTCGACGGCCTCAAGCGGAAGGAGGTCGATAAGGCATCTTCGGGCGACATCATCGCGCTCGCCGGCATCGAGGCCGTCGAGATCGGCGATACCATCGCCGACCGCGAGTCGACCGAGCCTTTGCCTCGGATCGAGGTCGACCCGCCGACGATCCAGATGACCTTCATGGTCAACGATTCTCCGTTTTCCGGCCGCGAAGGAAAGTTCGTGACCTCGCGGCAGATTCGCGAGCGGCTCTTGAAGGCCGGCCGTCAGAACGTTTCGCTGCGCATCGCGGATGGGATCACGCCCGACCAGTTCGAAGTTCGGGGCCGGGGCGAGCTCCAGCTCGCGGTTCTTGTGGAACAAATGCGTCGCGAGGGCTTCGAGATGGCGCTGTCTCGACCCGAGGTCGTCGTCAAGGAGATCGACGGACGCCCGCACGAGCCGCTGGAGGAGGTCACGATCGACATCCCGGATGATTATATCGGGGTCGTGACTGAGAAGCTCGCGGGACGCAAGGGCCAGATGTTCAAGATGGACCATGTGGGATCGCGCGTGCGCCTGCATTTCCGCGTTCCCTCGCGCGGACTCATCGGATTCCGCACCGAGTTTCTCACCGATACGCGAGGCACCGGAGTGCTTACGACGCTCTTCGGGGGGTGGGCTCCTCACGCCGGACCTGTTGCTCGGCGCCCGACCGGTGCCTTGGTGTCGGACCGAGCAGGGCGCGCGACGCCCTACGCGTTGTTCAATTTGCAGCCGCGCGGGCGACTCTTCATTCCCCCCGGGACCGAGGTGTATGAGGGCATGGTCGTGGGCGAGCATGCGCGCGACAACGATCTCGATGTGAATGTCTGCCGCGAGAAGAAGCTCACCAACATTCGAGCCGCGGGAAAGGACGAAAACACAATCCTTACCCCGCCGCGCGTCATGTCACTCGAGCAGGCGATCGAGTTCATTGACGACGACGAGTTGCTCGAAGTGACGCCGGGCGCAATTCGGGTGCGCAAGAAGATTCGCGCGGCAAACATGCGCCCCAAGCGGACCACGCGCGACCTCGACGTCGAGGGGCAAGACTAGAGAGCACAAGGAGAGCGCCTCGCGCTCGTTCGAGCCTCGTGATGTCGGGTGCGGTTTGGATGCTACGTCACCGCAACTTCGCGCTCTTCATGGCCGCGCGTCTCATGGCGGCCGTTGCGGTCCAGATGCTCAATGTCGCGGTGGGCTGGCAGGTCTACGCGCTTACCGGTAGGCCGTTTGATCTGGGACTGATTGGCCTTTCTCAATTTGGACCGTTCGTCGTCCTCGTGCTGGTCGCTGGCCACGCCGCCGACCACTTCGACCGCCGGCGCATCATCATTCTCTGCCATGCCGTAGAGACGATCTGCGCGGGGACGCTCTTCGCGCTCAACGTCGCCGGTACCAGCAGTACCAGCAGGCTACTTTGGCCCATCTTGGCGGCGATGGGATGCCTTGGCTCGGCCCGCGCGTTCCGCATGCCAACCAGCCAGGCCGTCTTGGTCAATCTGGTTCCTGCCGAGCGATTCGCGAGCGCCGTTGCGTTGAGTGCCTCCGGCTTTCACGTCGCGGTCGTTGCAGGCCCAACGGTTGGAGGCCTCTTATACCTCCTCGGGCCAAAGGTTGTGTATGGCACTGCCGTGGCGCTGTTTCTTTTGGCGGCGGTCCTGATGGGATTCACGCGCGTAACCGAACGACGCCGCGGCGGAGACGTTCTCGCCGTGCCCGATGAGTCAGATGTGTCAGATGTGCGAGACGCGCCGCACGCGCTACACGCGCTACACGCGACCGAACGTGGTGGGAAGGATGATTCCTCGGACCGCCGAGGCGAGACGACGAAGCCCTTCTGGGAGGGCTTGCGTTTTGTCTTCTCCCGACCCGTCGTGCTTGGTGCGATATCGCTCGACCTCTTTGCTGTTCTGTTCGGCGGCGCCACGGCGCTTCTTCCCGCCTACGCGCGCGACATACTCCACGTCGGACCGCACGGACTGGGGCTTCTGCGAACAGCGCCCGGCGTCGGGGCTGGGCTCACGGCAATCCTGCTTGCATTCAGGCCGATGTCTCACCGGGTGGGGCGCTGGATGTTCGGGGGTGTCGCCGTTTTTGGACTGGCCACCATCGTGTTCGGTCTCTCAGAGCGCTTTTGGATCTCGCTGTTGGCGCTGTTCGTCTTGGGCGCCAGCGACATGGTGAGCGTCTATATTCGACATCTTCTCGTGCAGATCGAGACCCCAGATGCCATTCGCGGCCGAGTAAGTGCGGTCAATGGCGTATTTATTGGCGCCTCCAACGAACTCGGAGAGTTCGAGTCCGGCGTAACGGCGGGATGGTTGGGGCTCGTGCCGGCGGTTGTGCTCGGTGGTGTCGCGACGCTCGCGGTCGTTGCCACGTGGATGGCACTTTTTCCTGTGTTGCGGCGGATGAACGAGTTCCCCCGGATTGCGGGCAAGGTGGGTGGAACTTGACCGCGTGGGCGGCATTTTCATACGGCTGGCCCGAGGGATATGGAGGAGGTGGTCGCCGTCTTGTCAGCCGATCAGGACGGGAGAGTCATCGAGTCGACTGGCTGACCCCAACACCGACGGCGATCGTTGCGTCGTCGGAGTCAGATCGAAAGCATCACCGACGTTTGGAGCGGGCACGGGGGCCGCTCCCGCAAGCCTCGGCGCCACTTCGTCACGACACAGGGACCAAAGCTGAGACCGAGATCGGGACCAAGACAGAGGTCAAGACCATTCGACGACGGAGCCCAGGCGAATTTGAGATCGAGCGAGATGAGGCCTATCGCATCTTGAGCAATCTGAGCACGATCGCTTCCGCCGCCCGCCAACACGCAAGACGTCGGCTGGAGCTTCCCATGTCACGTCCCGCTTTGATCGATTGTTGCCGCGACGAGCTTCTTGCCTCGGCCGACATGAAACCGGGATGGTCTGAGCCACCCTTCTCCCTTCTCAGAGAAGGCTAGAGCTTCGACATTGCGTCGAGTGGTTCGGCTCTCAATCTCCGAACACCTCTCTCGCCCGCGAGGAGCCGCGCAAAGCGCGACATCTTCGCGGCAACACCGTCGCGAGGTGGAGCGGAGTTCTTTCGGCGCGTAGGCACGGCGTGGGTTGCACCTCCTGGCTCCGCGGTTTCGCTGCTCGCGAACGAGGACGAAGGCGGCCAGGTCACGGGTTGGACCGGTCTGTCTCAGGACAACACGACGGAAATCTACGACGCGACGGGCCGGCTCCTCACGATCATCGGCTCCGGCGGCGCCGCGACGCGTCTCGAGTGCGACGATCCAGAGCGCCGATCAACTTCCGGAGCCCCGATCGACGTCTGCGGCGCTGGTCAGGTCGGAGCGTGCGCCATCAGCATCGACCGGATGCCTTCCGAGGGTCCGGAAATCGTCCGAGCCGAGCCGAACAAAATTCGTGCGGTGGCGCGGACGCCTTCGTCTAACCCACTGATCTTCTTATCTCAGCGTGGTGTTCATGACCCCGCTAAGACTTGGCACGAAAGGTGGAAAGACCTCCCGGCAGAAGGAAATCCAAACATGAAACACTCAGTCATCACCACACTCGGCTGTCTCTCCTCACTCGCCCTCGTCCCCTCCGCTTTCGGGGCGACCGCCCAAGACCTCGGCATCGAGCTCGTCGAGCAGGACGGGAAAGTCATTCTGTCGGCCGTCCATCCAACCAGCCCACTCAAAGATTTCTCAACGAAGGGCGACAAATTTCTCGGCATCGACGACATCCCGCTGCATTCACTGGCGTCCGTAGCGAGCGTTCTCAAACGACTCAAGCCCCAAGACGCGATCATCGTACACGTGGGGACCTCCGCCGGAGAAACCAAACGCGTGGTCGTCATCGGCGGCGCCGTCTCACCGACCACGGGGACCGGCATCGGCAGCGGCGGCGGCAGCGGCGGCGGCAGCGGCAGCGGCAGCGGCAGCGGCAGCGGCGGCGGCGGCGGCAACAGCAGCAGCACCGGCACCGGCACCGGCACCGGCACAGGTCGTGACATGAGCGCGAGCGCGACGATGCACGCCGGCCGTGAACCTTCACCCTCGAGCAGTCACTTCGTCTTGGTCGCGGGCGTGCCCCGAGGAAAGCCGTTCACACTCGGCGGAGGGATAATCCACCTGGGCGAACAGAACCTCGTCGATCTCCACTACAATCACCGGGTCGACGACAAGATCGCGTTGGACGCCGAGATAGCAACCACCGGGGACCTTAACGACATGGCGGTCGGCGTTCGCTTCTCTGAGCAAATCGGCAACGCGCTGACTGTGGGCGCCCGAATGCGTCTGAGTGAGGTACACGTACTGGATGACGTCGACGTGGTCTTAGCCGGCCTTTCCCTGGGTGTCATGGCCACGGCCGGTGGAGAGAACGTCGCCGTTACCTTCGGCGTAGACGCCGTCTTCTACTCGTTCGGATGGGTCGAAGGGTTCGAGAGTCAGTTCGAATATTTCGGCCGAATGGTTAAACCCTACATC
The DNA here is from genome assembly GCA_016713425.1 of Deltaproteobacteria bacterium. GTDB lineage: Bacteria > Myxococcota > Kuafuiibacteriia > Kuafuiibacteriales > Kuafuiibacteriaceae > JADJPE01. The sequence continues at coordinate 3,360,714 of JADJPE010000005.1, forward strand.
GCCCTAGAGGTCGACCCCGGTGTGGGCATCAGCTTCTACGGTCGGCTCGGTTTGGATGCCTTCAATCCAGAGTTCGGCGACAGCTCCAGTAGCACGAGCGTAAGCCTCGGCCTCTCCTGGTAGCACCGACGCTGCGTCGAAGAAGCTCTGATCGCAGGGCTTAGCGCGCGAACGCGCACGAGACTACGGACTCGACCGCAAATTGCCTCGCCGACGTCAGCAACACGGTCAAAGCCGATGTCTTGATCGCGCGCCACTCGTCAGCGTCGATCCAGTGGTCGCGTGGCACTTTCCCGTTGTGCTCATTGGCCTGCCCGACCGAGCCTTCCAGTCGAAGAACTTGCCCTTCGAGATGCCACCCACCGAACCAAACTCCTCGGATAGCGCAGCGCCTCGCGCGGATCTTCCAGTCCACGCCAATCGCGTGCTCGAACCCCGCACCTTCGATGCAACTTGGGCACCGTGGCGTCGCCGGATATCATCTCACTTCGGAAGCGGACCGAAGTTTCGGGTCAGTCTGCACTTGCGATGAAGGATCCGAGCGTGGGTCGACAACAACCGCGTCAACTTGTTACTCAGACACGCGTCGAGCAAAGTCGCACCGCGAGACAGCTCAACACCGGCCCCGCTCTCGGGAAGAAACAAGGCGTTGGCGCTGGGCGCGATCTTGTCTACGGCGAACGACGAGCCCCTTGGCGCGGTTTCGACCTGTGTCAAAGGCGACCTAGATTGTGAGAACGCCACCCGCGAGCTCTTGCGCGAATGGTGGGAGGTTACATCAAAGGGAGAACTCCTCGATTCGGTCGAGTGGCTAACGACCGAAGGCCACAATCAGGCTTATGAGGCCCTCCGCGAAGGGATAAGGCGAGGGGATATCTCCTCGGAGCCCGGCGATGACTCCGAGATGATGGCCATGATCGCGGCCGTTCAGGAGGCCGAGAAGGCGTTTCCGAAGCAGGGCATTCTGGCGTGGGACTATGTTCGGGCTCTGCATCTAGCGCGCTGGGGCGTCGGTGCTGGGTACCTAACCGAGGCCGAAGGCTGGCAGATCGTAGAGCGAGTGGATGCGAAGATGAGAGAAAGCTTCTCGTCCTATCGGGAGCTCGGGCAGAACTATCTCTTGGGTCGTCGATTCTGGGCCAAGAAGCCGAAGGACCCCAACGATCGATATGAACAGATCTACCAGAAACTTGTGCAGCCGGAGGGACTGTGGGCGCGCCTCCCGTGGTAGCGGGCTTGCATCGACTACTTGGCGACCTTCATATGCCGGCCTACCGACTCGATGACGCGTGGCTTCTGCGCCTGAGTCGAGCCACGCAAGGGGGAAACTTGCCCGCGCGGGCCGGGTCTTCTTGCGCCTGGCCCGATGGACGTGGATGGGCGTGACGCCGGGGACGGCGACTTGGCGAGCCTCATGGACATAGAGCTGCGTGTTCGACAGGTTTGATCGGCAGCAAGGCGACGACGAACGCGTCGATCAAGCGTTGCTCCCCGGCCTCTATGCGCAAAGCCGCGACGGACAAGATTCTGCTCTTTGCTCCGTGGATCCTCCTCTTCGGTCCCACGATTCAATGGCTCTCCGGGATGGTGACCTACGTGGGTGCCTTGGTCGTCGTTCTCGTGGCGGTGTTCGGCATGCTGCTTGTTGCCGCGTCGCGCGGCGCGACGTCATCTCCGAAATCTCTGAAGGCGCGCCGCCTTGGAGCCTGCCTCGGACGATGGGGGCATCGATGGCTCGCTACGCCTTTGAAGCCCCGCCCGTTTCCCTTGTTCCTCGTGCTTGGAAGCGTGTTTGCGTTCGTCGTGTTGTCGCGCACCTTGGATGTTCGCACGTTGGCGGCCTTCCTTCTTGTCGTGGGTACCTACGGGATGGTGGGGCTCTTTGTCGAACGTTCGGCTTTTCGACAAGGTCTTCCTATCCTGGTCCTGCTTGCCGTTGTCTTGCCCCTCGGCCGACACATGGAGATGTTTGTTGGATTCGCGGCCCGGTCACTTACGGCGGAGACTGTCGAACGCATGCTCGCACTCGGTCGCATCTCCGCGGTCTCCGCACCCTCGATCTTGTTCCTCGAGAGTGGCACGGCCTATGTCGACGAGCCGTGCAGCGGACTTCGGTCGTTGTGGTCGGGCACGATCTTCTTCCTTGGACTGAGCTACATTCAACGGGTCCGGATCGATCTTCGCTGGGTTGGGCTTGGCGTTGCGCATCTGGGGCTCCTCTGTTTCGCGAACGTTCTCCGCGTTCTGGCGATCGTCTTGATCTCGATCCATGCTGGTCTGCCGAAGATCGCGCACCTCGTCCACGAGACGCTTGGCATCGTCGGCTTCATGGGCGCATCCGTGGCGACCTATTTCCTCGCTCGGCGATTTTTGCGCCGCGCCCCTGAACGCACACCTTCCCGCGTTCCACGTCCCGGTGTGGCGAATCGCCGTGTCCACCCTGGGTTCTCGTTTGGCCTTTCACTCGTCATTCTTGTGGGATGGGCGGCGCGGGGTGAGCCGCCCCCTCGAAGCGCGCGTCGTCCGGTCACGATCGATGTTCGATTTCCGACGGACGAGGCGCTCGAGCTCAGCCCCGCCGAGCGCCAGTTCTTCGCGCGTGTGGGCGGGACGAGCGCGAAGAAGCGGAAATTCGAGTTGGGGGCGGTGAGCGGGACTTCTATCGTCGTCAGCAGCGAGGTCTGGAGTGCCCATCATCCCCCGGAAGCTTGCTTGTCCGCCGCGGGATTCCGTCTGGATGCGCTGAGCGATGTGCCGGTCGCGGACGGCGGGTTCATTCGGGTTGCATCGGTTGATGGAGGCACGAAGACCGCCATCTATTGGTTCCAGTCACCGTCGATGACGACCGGCGGTCTCCTCTCGCGCATCTGGGCCGAATGGTCGCGCGGTGAGGAGCAATGGGCCTTGATCTCGATTCTCGCCGACGGCCCACTGTACCAAGACGACGTCGGCGTACGTGCGTTGTTCTCATTTGTTCACGAGCGCGTCGGAGCGGCTTGGTCGGACGCTCCATCAGAACCCGTTTCGAGGTTGACCCATGAGTAGCTTGTTTGCCTTCCTAAAACGTCTCCGCGCGGTTCTGCGGAGCGCCACGCTCTCGCATCTCCTGTTCTGGGGGTGGAATACACTCTTTATCGCTTTCGCGTTTTGCGGGCTCCTTCCGCTCCTTCTACTGGAACTGATCCAAGATGCGTTCAACGGTTCGGTCTCGTTCGACTTCGCGATCACGGCCTGCCTCCTCATGATCATCCCACTCGTGGCCAGCGTGATGGGCATTGGGCTCATTCGCGCGCCCGAAAAGCTGCGAAGGCTCTTCTTCGGGGTCGAAGCGCCGATCGTTCTGCTCCTGCTTTTTCGCCTCTTTCTGATTCGTCAGCTCAACCCAGCCACGCTCTTCTTGCTCGTTGCCTTCGTTGTTGGTGCTTCGGCCTATGCCTGCGGGCTTTATTGGACGGCACGCGACGCGACCGGACGTTCGCTTTGGATTCGACTCGTTGCGGAGACCGTTTGCCTGTGGTTGGGCCTCTACATCACGATCTTTGTCGCGATCTACGTGATACCGCTTGCTGCACATCTCGGCCTTGAGTTCTTCCGCTTTGGATGGATCGCCTCGCTCTTGGAGTCCATTGGCCAGATACGTTTGGAGGATGCTTGGGTCCTGCTGGTTCGGATCCTGGGCGCGTTCCTTTTCTCCTTCTCGGTGGTCGTCTTCCTGACGCTTCCCGCGACATGGATCGTGCTGTACCCGAGGCAATGGCGCGAAACCTTCACGGCGGCCGGGGTGGCCTTCGGTCGGGGGCGGGCTGTCTTCGCTACGGCGGGTGTTCTCGTTGGCCTCACGTTGACTTTCTCGCTTGCGAATCGGCAACCGCAAAGAGCGGTTTTCGCGGCGCTTGCGACGGACCCTTCGACGGACGCCGAGCGACGGTTGCTGCTGCAAACCGAAGAAGATGTTCGGCACGGCCTTCTCAATGCCTACCTGGCGCCCTACCGATACGTGACGGCGAAGGGCAGCAGCCGCAATGTCAAGTCGCTCTACGAGGACTGGCTCTACTTGCCCGAAGAAGGCGCTCGATGGATGCAGTCCGTTCATGACGTGATCGCCACGCCGTTTCTCTACGAAGCAGAAGAAGGGCACTTGGATGAGCGCAGGCGAGCCGCCGAAGCCTACGAGGCCTTCTTCGATGTCTCGATCCAAAAAGCCGAGAAGAAGGAGATTCTCGCGGCGCTCTTGGCAACCTACGATTCCGACGGGCGTGAAGCAGGGCTCCTCAACGAAGGCCAGCAGAGAGTTCACGTGGAGCGACAGGAAGTCACTCTGAGCGAACACGAAACCTACGCCGACGTCGAGATTCACGAGGTCTACCGAAACCTCACTTCGATACCCGAGGAGATCTTCTATGAATTCACACTTCCTCCATCGGCCGTCATTACCGGGCTTTGGCTTGGCGATACCGACGATCGCTCCAAGCGATTCCCTCCGGTCGTGGCGACGCGCGGCGCGGCGCAAGAAGTCTATCGACGCGAGGTGCAGCGGGGGATTGATCCCGCGCTGCTCGAGCAGATTGGTCCAGCGCAGTATCGGTTGCGCGCGTTTCCGGTCCCGGTTCCGCCGCAACCCGATGATGCGTGGCGAGGAACGATTGTGAATTCGACGGGCGAACAGCCATCCGTCCTGCATCTTTGGCTTACGCTCAAGGTGCTTCCAGAAGACGGCGGGTGGCCGCTCCCGCGCGTCGGCTCGCGGAGGAACGTCTTCAGCGATCGAACGACCGAGCGTTTCATCAACGGGACGCCAAGGACACCTGATCTCGAGGACGATTGGCTCCCTGCCTTTCACCCTGCGTCCCGGCCGCCGGTCGTGCGCGCACAATCCTTCGCCTTCACCGATGACTTGGGGGTTCGGGTCGAACCTGTGTCCGGGCGCCTCCCTCTCCCCCCGCCGGGGCGCGCATACGCGATCGTCGTCGACCGATCGCGCAGTATGGCGCCCCACGCCCAGGACCTCGAAGCGTCGCTCTCTTGGTTGTTCAAGACCCTGAAGGACACTTCGGATCTGGACCTCTATCTGACGTCGGCTTCGACCCGAGGCGAGGCCGCGAAGAGGATCGACGAGCCGGCCGGCTTCGACCCATCAAAGGTCGTGTTCTTCGGTGGGCAAGATCCGGCCGATATGCTGGAGCAATTCGATGTGCTCTCTGAGAACAAGCACTATGACGCCATTCTGGTGCTGACGGATGATGGCGCCCTCGACGTCGCCAAGGATCGACCCGAAGCCAAGATCTATGAGACCCCGCTTTGGATGGTTCATCTCGGTGGTCGCCTTCCGGCTGGATACGCAGACTCGGTCGTCGAGACGATCACCCGAAGTGGCGGTGGCGTGACGACGAGCGTCGAGCGGGCCATGCAGAATCTCGCCTTGGCTGAGCGCGGTGCGAAGGATGGCGCGTTCATCGCGTTCGAAGATGGATACATCTTCTCTCTCACCAAAGGGACCGACAGTCATGCGAATGGCGCTCAGATGAATGGCGAGGAGACGAATGGCGCGCGATCGAATGAGGTGAAGAGAACATCGGATCCCGGCTTCGCGCCGCTCGCGGCGCGCGCGCTGGTCAAGGCCGGAGAAAGGCGTTTCACCCCGGGGGTGACCGAGGACCGAGACCGCCTGCACGCGATCGCCAAGCGATTTGGGATCGTCACATCGCTATCGTCGATGATCGTGCTCGTCGATGATGACCAGCGGAAGGCTTTGGCTGAGGCGGAAGAACGCGGCGATCGATTTGATCGCGAGCTCGAGACCGGCGAGGAGGCCTTGTCGACGCCGGTTCTTGGAGGCTTTGGGATTACGGCCGTTCCTGAACCCGAGACGTGGGCGCTCATGGTCATCACGTGCGCTTTGCTGGCCCACGCTGTCTTACTCCGCAGGACGGGCCTCGAAGGACCTCGTTGCGAAACAATTCGGTATGGTCCTTGCTCGCAACCGGCGTGCAGGAGGACTCAAGGTGATGAGGATACCCCAGACAATTCTCTTTAGTCTGTTGTTGATGGCGCTCAGCGTTGCCTTTGCGGGCTGCGGCGGAAGCGCCGACGAAGACAGCGCGCAGGATTCTGACAATGCCTGGTGGAGTGACGGGATCTATCGCGGCGACACAGGTGGAGGTCGCCCAGCGTGTACGACGAGCCCTGGGGCGCGTGGAGAGGTTGTCTCGATCCCGGAGGGGTCCGGTCGCTGGTTGTACACGTCGCGCCGCGCGCCCTGCAGCATGGGCTGGGCCTTCTGCAAGCAGGGCGTGCTTCAGTCGGGATACGAGAACGCACGTTACCCGAGTTGTCGCTAGGGGGTCGGGTCGATCCATCCCTGGCGTGTGGGGCCTCATGGTCACTACGAGCGCCTTGCTGGCCCTGGTTGCCCGCGAACGGCGCCCGCGCGGAAGTCCTGCCAGGTGAGGCCGAAGCGGGCGAGGTACTTACGGATGCGGTCTGAGTCGTTCGGGTTCTGCTTCTGCCGGCGGGACTCTGCAAAGAGTGTCTTCCCTGCCTCTGCGAGACTTGATGAGCCCTCACAGATCGCGAGGACCTCTTCGAGCTGAACGCGGTCAAAGCGGTCGAGGCTGTCTGCGGAATCGCCGAGATAGCGGCGTATTCGGTCGGACCCGGGCGGCACGTGTGATGGTGCCCCGCGAGGTGGCTTGCCTCCCGCCCAAGAAGCCTTGAGTCGACGGAGTTCCTCGTCGACGTCTTTGGCGCTGATGCGGTCGGCGGTGCAAAGCGTTGCCATCCTCCTTACGGCGCCGTTGAGGTCGCGAAAGTTTCCGGACCAGGCGGCGTCGGCGGACTGTGCGAATTCGAGAAAGCGGAGTCGTGCTTCCTTGGTCATCGTGATGTTGCGCCCGAGGCTCCGTCGGCATGCTTCGAGTTCGAAGGCGAGATTCGGTTCGATGTCCTCGGGGCGCTCCGCCAGACCAGGTAGGCAGTATGTCCAAAGGTTGATGCGGGCCAGGAGATCATCTCGGAACTGACCGGCCTTCACGGCGGCAATGAGGTCGCGATTCGTGCCGGCGATGAGCATGAATTCGCTCGCGACCTCCTGGTCGCTTCCGACCGGAAAGAAGACCTTCTCTTCGATTGCGCGGAGCAGCATCGCTTGCTCGTCGAGGCCGAGTTCCCCGATCTCGTCCAAGAACAACAAGCCCTTGTCCGCTTGTCTGAGGTGCCCGCGTCGCGCCTGGATCGCACCGGTGAAGGCGCCCTTGCTGTGACCGAAGAGCGCCGACATGGCGCTGTCTCCGCGGAGCGTCGCGCAATTGACGTCGACGAAGGCACCTTCGACCTGCCGTCGTGCTCTCTTGAGCTCGAAAATTCGCCGTGCCAACTTGGATTTTCCGGCTCCGGTGGGGCCGGTCAGCAGGATCGGGTCTTTGGAGTGGATGGCTACGCGCTCGATTTGCTCCATCATCTCGTTGAAGGCTCGGTTCTTGGTGTCGATGCCCGCCTTCAGGAAGGTGAGTCCCTCTTCTTGTTCACGCTGAAAGCGCCCGGCGATCCGATCGTACTTCGAGAGATCGAGATCGATGATTCGATATGTTCCAGGGCTTCCTTGCTTGCGCCTCGGGTCCGCCGCGGTGGGTGGCGACGTCTGAAGGAGCCGCGCGGGCATGTATCGGGCCTCCGTCAGAAGAAACGAAGAGATCTGGGCGATGTGGGTGCCCGTCGTGATGTGCACCAAGTAGTCCTCGCGGGTAGGACGGAAGGGGTAGCTCTTGGCGAAGTCGTGCAGAGCCCCGTAAACCTGCTCGAGATCCCACGCGTCGTCGATCTCAAGGACGTGAGCACGCACCTCGGTCTCGGGCGAGACCGAGCGAATGTCTTCCATCACCGATTGAGCCAGCGATGTGTGAACCCGGTGATGAAGGAGCTCGATGCGTGCGATGACGAGGTCGTCGTGTTGGCACATGGCGACGGTCGGCCGCCACCGTGACCAGCGTTTGGCGCCGTGGCCAGCATCCAGGGTGGAGCCCAGGAACCCAATGACAACGATGGGGCGCGAATCCATACGGCGGATTCTAGCGCTCGAGGAGGCCGGCGCTAGCCATGGGTATACATGACTATCCTCTGGGATAGTCCGGTCTCTGAGACAGGACCCGGCGACACGATCCTGGCGACACGATCCCGCCGACACGATCCCGCCGACACGATCCCGCCGACACGATCCCGGCGACACCATTCCGGCGATCCGACCCAGTCTCCGATGGACCAATCGAGCCGCGTTGACGATCCTCCGGCGTCGGGAGCCCGGTTGGGGCGCGTCGAGGGGCTTCGCGGGTCTGGCACGGGCCGTGCGATCGGGGGAGCATCATGGAAGAGACGAACGAAACGGGACCGAGCTACGAGGTGATTCAGGCGGAGGGCGCGAGGCCCATCAAAGCTTGGACGCGTGGGGTTGCGTTCGCCGACAACGCCAAGGCGCAGCTTACGAACATTGCTCGCCTCCCATTCATCCACAAGTGGGTCGCCGCGATGCCCGACGTGCACCTTGGCAAGGGGGCAACGGTTGGGAGCGTCATTGCGACCTCGAAGGCGGTGATTCCGGCTGCGGTCGGGGTGGACATTGGCTGCGGGATGATGGCGGCGCGCACGAGTCTTCGGGCGGATCAACTTCCGGAGAACTTGGCGGGGATTCGCACGGCGATCGAGGCTGCGGTTCCTCACGGTCGAACGAACCACGGTGGGAAGAGCGACCGAGGCGCGTGGTCGAGGTCGCCCGAGAGCCACGAAGGGCGATGGCGCGAGCTCTGGCCGCGCTACACTGCGATCTTGGAAAAGCACCCGAAGATCGGGCGCGGAAACGATCTCTCACATCTCGGGACGCTGGGTACTGGCAATCATTTCATCGAGATATGTCTCGATGAAGCCGATCGCGTTTGGATCATGTTGCACTCGGGATCTCGGGGCGTGGGCAATCGCATCGGGCGGTACTTCATCGAGTTGGCCAAGGAAGACATGCGACGCCATTTCATCAACCTTCCGGACGCTGATCTCGCATACCTTTGCCAAGGCACGCGCCACTTTACCGACTATCTCGAAGCCGTAGGGTGGGCTCAAGACTATGCGCGCGAAAACCGGGCGCTGATGATGACTTCGATCGTGTCGGCCCTACGGTCCTCGGGCGATGTTCCGTCGACCTTCGAAACCGACCTCGAGGCCGTGAACTGCCACCACAACTATGTGTCGTGGGAATTTCACTATGGTGAGAATGTGCTGGTCACGCGCAAGGGCGCCGTGCGGGCTCGGGCCGGCGATCTTGGGATCATTCCGGGAAGCATGGGCGCGCGCTCTTACATCGTGCGGGGTCGCGGGAACGACGAAAGCTTCCATAGCTGCAGTCACGGAGCGGGGCGCGTCATGTCGAGGACGGAGGCGAAGCGCCGGGTCTCAGTCGAGGAGCATGCTCGGGCGACGGCGCACGTCGAGTGTCGAAAAGACGCCGAGGTCATCGATGAGACGCCGGCCGCCTATAAGTCGATCGATGCAGTCATGGAAGCGCAGCGTGACTTGGTCGACGTCGTCCACACGCTGCGGCAGGTCGTGTGTGTAAAGGGCTAGGCTCTCCGCGGCAGAACGACGGAGAGCCGATACGAAGAGAGTAGGCAGGGCGTCGCAGGCCCCCAGAGCTCGCGCCACGCCGATCGGTTCATGGACACGCAACTTGCCAAGCCCCGGCCTGGACTCTACCGTTCTAGGCCTTCAATGCGGCAGTTTGCGAGTGACAACTATTCAGGTATCTGCCCAGAGGCGCTCGATGCGCTGCTCGCGGCCAATCAAGAGGACGCGCCCGCGTACGGAGATGACGTGTGGACTCAGCGCGCGTCTGACAAGTTTAGGGAACTCTTTGAGACGGACTGTGATGTCTTCTTCGTCTTCAACGGGACGGCCGCGAATTCACTGTCGCTGGCGTCCCTCTGCCAGTCCTATCATAGCGTCATCTGTCATGAGACCGCGCATGTCGAGACCGACGAGTGTGGGGGGCCGGAGTTTGCGTCGAACGGTTCGAAGCTCCTGCTTGCTCGAGGCGACCAAGGCAAGCTCGATCCGGTCGATGTCGAGCGCTTGGTCGTCCGTCGGCAAGACCTTCACTACCCGAAGCCGAAAGCCGTGAGCCTGACCCAGGCGACAGAGCTTGGGACGGTCTATCGGATGGATGAGCTCGAGACGCTCCGCGGCGTGGCCGACCGATACGGACTCAAGATTCACATGGACGGTGCGCGTTTTGCGAACGCGCTGGCCTCGCTCGAATGCGCGCCCAAGGACGTGACCTGGCGCGCCGGCGTGGATGTCTTGTGCCTCGGTGGGACGAAGAATGGCATGGCGGTCGGTGAGGCCATCATCTTCTTTGACCGCGACCTCGCGGCCGACTTCGCGTATCGGTGCAAGCAGGCCGGCCAGCTTGCCTCGAAGATGCGCTTCATCGCAGCTCCGTGGTGCGGCGTGCTCGACAGTGGCGCTTGGCTACGCAACGCGCGCCACGCCAACGCGATGGCGGCGCTGCTCGAGCATCGGATTCGCGAGATGACCGGATTGACGCCCATGTTCCCGCGCGAGGCGAATTCCGTTTTCTTCGAGTTGCCGCAGAACGCGATCGCCGACTTGAGAGCACGCGATTGGCGCTTCTATACGTTCATTGGCGCCGGGGGTGTCCGGCTGATGTGCTCGTGGAATACGTCGAAGGAGAAGGTCGAAGCCTTTGCCCTCGATCTTCGGGACTCGCTCAGGCGCACGTAGGGCGCCCGGTTGTTCTCCCTCGTCATAGGCTGACTGCTCTCTGGCGCGGGCGCCTGTGGGCGCGGTGAGGGCGCGGTGAGGGCGCGGTGAGGGCGCGGTGTGGGCGCGGTGAGGGCGCGGTGAGGGCGCGGTGAGGGCGCGGTGAGGGCGCGGTGAGGGCGCGGTGAGGGCGCGGTGAGGGCGCGGTGTGGGCGGCGGGCTGCGGTCCGACCGTTCTCGACTCAGTAGCGGGCACCCGCCGTTTGCTCAGGAAGTTGGCTTCGGATGTCTGCGAGTTCTTCTTGGCTGAAGACCAAGTCGTTGGCGCCGAGGTTCTCTTTCAGTCGCTCTATGCGACGCGTTCCGGGAATCGTGAAGATGTCGTCGCCCTGGGCGAGGACCCAAGCCAGTGCAACCTGGGCCTCTGTCGCGTGCTTTTGGGCGGCAATGCCGCGCAGCACCTCCAAGAAGCGCGCATTCTTGGCCCATGCGTCTTCGCTGAACCGCGGATTGCTGCGTCTCCAGTCGCTGGCGTCGAGCGTTTCCCGACTCGAGATTGCGCCGGTGAGGAAGCCGCGGCCCAGCGGCGAGTAGGCGACGAAGGCGATGCCGAGCTCGCGGCACGTTTTCAGGATATCTTCGGTCTCGACGTGTCGAGTCCACAGTGAATACTCGGTCTGAAGAGCGGTAATCGGATGGACGGCGTGAGCAGCGCGGATCTGCTCGGCTGAGAACTCGCTGACGCCAATGAAGCGCACTTTGCCGTCTTCCACGAGCTTCTTCATGGCGCCGACACTCTCTTCGACCGGGACATTGGGGTCAGGGCGGTGCTGATAGTAGAGATCGATCGTATCGACGCCGAGGCGTCTCAGGCTCATCTCGCACGCTTCCCGTACGTATTCGGGGCGGCCCGAAATACCTAACCATTCACCTTCTTGGCCGCGGCGGACACCGAACTTCGTGGCGACAGTGACTTGGCTCCATCGATCCTTGAATGCGCGAGCGAGCAGCGATTCGTTGTGGCCCACGCCGTACATGTCGGCCGTATCGAAGTGCTGAACGCCGAGCTCGACGGCGGCATGCAGCGTTTTGATGTGCAGAGCGTCGTCGCGCGCTCCGCCGTAAAACTCGGACATGCCCATGCATCCGAGGCCAATGCGACCGACACGAAGCGTGCTCTTGCCGAGCGTTTGGATAGGGTTCGTCATGATGCTCCGCACCCTAACTCACGCCACAACCAAAGCGCCATAGGCACCGGAAAGGCCGAGGCGACCGGGGCGCCTAGACGGTGGGCCGGTTGACAGCCTGACGAGACTGATATTGGATTGGACTCCTATCTAGGAACCCATTCGTATTTAGGACCACAGAGAGACAATGAAAGCCAAGGATGGGGAAATCAAGGCGCGCTTGGAGCGCTTCGAGCGTACCTGTCGGGAGGCGGGCATCAAGCTGACGCACCAACGGATGGAGATCTTCCGTGAGATCGCCGAAAGTGGAGAGCATCCCGACGCAGAGACCGTGTTTCACGGCGTGCGCGAACGGGTTCCCGCAATATCGCTCGACACGGTGTACCGGACGCTTTGGGTCTTGTCAGATCTTGGACTCATCACCACGCTTGGCGCGCCGCGTGAGCGGACGCGTTTCGATGCGAACTTGGCGCGGCATCATCACTTCGTCTGCACCGCTTGTGGACTGACGCGAGACTTCCATAGCGATGTGTTTGATGACGTCAGGCTACCTGACAGCGTGAAAGCGCTGGGGCGCGTGGAACGCACATACGTCGAAGCGCGCGGGCTCTGCAACGCGTGCTACGCGGCGACGACGAAAGAGAAGCGCAAGAACGGTACGAAGAAGACAGCGCCTCGAGGCAAGGAGAAATGAGCATGACTGAGAAGAAAAATGGCGAATGCCCCTTCGCGGGTGCCGCGGCACGAACGTCCGCGAGTCGAGGGACATCAAATCGAGACTGGTGGCCAAGCCAAGTCAACTTGGGCATCTTGCACCAGCACTCGTCGAAGTCGAACCCGATGGGCGAGGGCTTCGACTACGCAAAGGCATTCAACAGCCTCGACTTCGCGGCCGTGAAGCAGGACCTCTACGCGCTGATGACCGATTCACAGGACTGGTGGCCGGCGGACTGGGGACACTATGGCGGTCTCTTTATTCGGATGGCGTGGCATAGCGCGGGAACCTACCGGATGGGCGATGGGCGAGGCGGCGCCGGCACCGGGAATCAGCGCTTGGCGCCGATCAACAGCTGGCCCGATAACGTGAATCTCGACAAGGCGCGGCGTCTGCTTTGGCCGATCAAGCAGAAGTACGGCCAGAAGCTATCTTGGGCCGACCTCATGATTCTCGCCGGGAACTGTGCGCTCGAGTCGATGGGATTCAAGACGTTTGGCTTTGGAGGTGGGCGCGAAGACGTGTGGGAGCCCGAGGAGGATATCTACTGGGGGACCGAGACGGAGTGGCTCAAAGATGCGCGCTACTCTGGGGATCGCGATCTCGAGAATCCGCTGGCCGCGGTGCAGATGGGGCTCATCTACGTGAATCCGGAGGGGCCGAACGGCAATCCAGATCCGGTCGCCTCGGGGCGCGATGTGCGGGAAACGTTCGCACGCATGGCCATGAACGACGAGGAGACCGTGGCGCTCGTCGCCGGTGGTCACACCTTTGGCAAGTGTCATGGTGCGGGCGACGCGACGCACGTCGGTCCGGAACCCGAGGCTGCGCCGATCGAAGCGCAAGGCTTGGGCTGGCTAAGCAGCTTCAAGAGTGGTCGGGGCGGCGATACGATCTCGAGCGGCATCGAAGGGGCGTGGAAGCCGAACCCGACGAAATGGGATGTCGGCTACCTGAAGGTGCTCTTCAAATACGAGTGGGAGCTCGTCAAGAGCCCCGCTGGCGCGCACCAGTGGCTCGCGAAAGACGTCGACGAAGAAGACATGGTGGTCGATGCGCATGACCCAACCCAACGTCGTCGACCCATGATGACGACCGCCGATTTGTCACTTCGCTTCGATCCCACGTACGAGAAGATCGCGCGACGGTTTCTCGAGCATCCCGACCAGTTCGCCGACGCGTTTGCGCGGGCCTGGTTCAAGTTGACGCATCGGGATATGGGCCCGCGGGTTCGATACCTTGGGCCGGAGGTCCCCGCTGAGAACTTGATCTGGCAGGATCCGATTCCGAGAGTCGACCACCCACTGGTCGACGATGGGGACATCGAAAGTCTCAAGCGCAAGGTGCTTGCATCGGGCCTGTCCGTCTCGTCGCTCGTCGCGACCGCTTGGGCGTCGGCTTCGACCTTCCGTGGTTCCGACATGCGGGGTGGCGCAAACGGGGCCAGAATTCGCCTCGCGCCTCAGAATGGCTGGGCCGTGAATCAGCCAGAGCAGCTCAGGAAGGTGCTCGGGGTTCTCGAGCAACTGAAGTCGGGCTTCAACGACGCGCACGCGGGCAAGAGCGGCAAGAAAGTATCGCTGGCCGACATGATCGTCCTCGCCGGCTGCGCGGCTGTGGAGCAGGGCGCGAAGAACGGTGGCTACGAGGTGAAGGTCCCCTTTACCCCGGGACGCATGGATGCGTCCGAAGCCGAGACCGATGCGGACTCGTTTGATGTTCTCGAGCCGGGCGCGGATGGGTTTCGCAACTATCAGAAGCGGAGATTCGCTTTGTCGGCCGAGCATCTCTTGGTCGACCGCGCCCAGCTTCTGACGCTCACCGCACCGGAGATGACGGTTCTCGTTGGCGGACTTCGCGTGCTGGGCGCCAACAGCGGCGAAGGCGCTCTTCGGCAACGTGGTGTATTGACGGAGCGAGTCGGCACGCTCAGTCACGACTTCTTCCTGAACCTACTGGACATGGGCACGGCGTGGAAGGCGACGTCGGATCCTGATGTCTTCGAGGGGAGAGATCGAAAGGCCGGTGATCTCAGATGGACCGCGACGCGCGTCGACCTCGTCTTCGGTTCGAACTCGCAGCTCCGGGCGTTGGCGGAGGTTTATGCCTGCCAGGACGGCGAGGCCAAGATGATCAGTGACTTCATCGCCGCTTGGAACAAGGTGATGAACCTCGATCGCTTCGATCTGAAGATGATCTGAAGAGCATTTGGACATTGTTTGAAGACCATCTGAAGATCATCTGAGGATCATCTGAGGATGAGCTGAAGCTCCGAATATCGGCTCCGAGCTGCCCGAGGGCGATGCGACTACTGAACGGTGCTTAGGCACGTACGACCCCATCGAACCACGGATGCGTGGGCCGTCGAGTCCACCTCTTTGTGGGCGATCCAAACACGTCCTGTGCCGTCGATGACAAAGGGGGCTGCCACGCGGTTCGGGAAGCTGAGCAGCAGTCCGTGATCGAAAGCGTGGCTGCGGTGCCAATGACCGCCGGCATCGCGTCGCGCGAACCGGATGTCCTCGGTACCGATGACGGCGTAGCTGAGATATGTGCCGCCGAGCGGGTCGAGGCCGATCGACGGATCAAGGCCGGGGACCTCGCCATCCCAGATCGACGTGGTGGCATCGAGGTTGGCGACTGCGTCTTCGACGTCTTCGATGTGCCACGTGCCGTCGACGGGTGACCGATACGCATACTTGAGACCGCCCTCGAAGTGCCAGGTGTTGTTGGGAAACGAAATCGAGAGGTGGCTCAGTGCCAAGTGAACGCCGCCTTCTCGATCGACGGCCATGGGGACCGCGCTGACGTCACGCCTCTCGACCTCATAGACGGATGTGTGACTCAGGTCGGCCGCGGAATCGCCCTCGGCGTACCAGGCCGTCTCTTTCACGCCCTCGACAATCGTATACGCGAGATGAAGCTTTTCGCCTGCGAACGACACGCTCACGGCGGGTTCGAAGTCGGTCTCCTCGACGACCACGGTTCGCTGCCAGGTGCCGCCTGAGGCCGAGCGAACGAAGAGCACAACTGGATAGGGTTCGACCCCGCTCCCAAGAAGCACTGCGAGCGCCCCGCTTTCTGCTCTTGCGATGTCGAAGCGTCCTCGGACCGTCGGTTCGAGCACCTCGGAACGCCACACGCCGGACGTGCTGCGGGTGATGTATCTCAGGTCTGACGCGGAGGAATCGGTTTCGCTTGGCGCCGAGGCGGCAATGTGAAGTGAACGGTCGTCGCCTACCGCAAGTTTGGGTCCAAGCCCCATGTTGAATCCGAGGCCTGCCGATTCGGAGCCCTGACCCCCATCGTCTCGCCAGGCGTAGAAGAGACCGGTGCCGCTGTTCTTCGCGAAGACGGTGTGAAAGCGTCCGCTTGGATCCATTGCGACGCTGGGCACGTCGATGGTCGGTCCGATGGTCTCGAGCGTCCAAGCGACGGGCGAAGTACACGTGGGCTCGAAGACATCTGGGCCGGCATCTGGGCCGGCATCTGGGCCGGCATCTGGGCCGGCGTCGCGGCGTGCGTCGGGGCCTGTGTCGGGGCCTGTGTCGGGGCTGGTGTTCGCGCCGGCATCAACGGCCCCGTCGCCATCGCTCGAGGCTCCGTCCCTCACGCCTCCGTTTCCGTCGGTGGAGCCTCCATCGACGACCGATCCACCGACGTCCGATCCAGGACCGAGTCCGGCGTCACCGACTACGCCCGCGGCGTCCTGGGGGGGCCAGTATGCGTCGGCGGACCCCTGGCTGGACAGCGGGGCCGGGCCCTCATCGGAAGAAGAACAGGCGACGACGTTCCATCCAAAACCCAAGCCCCAGGCCACGCTTCCGACGACAAGGAGAGCTGCGGAGGGCACCGTCGGACGATGTGCGGCGAACATACGAGTGGTGTACCGCATTGGGACTCCGTTGTCCTTCCCCAGCGCCTGATCGGGCCCTAAGGGGCGTCCGCGTCTTCGACTGACCGATGACCGATGAATGCAACGCCGATCTCGCAAACACGCCAGTTCCAGCGTCTGAAGCAAACAGCGACGGGACGCGTGAGGGATCGAGCGCGCCAACAAATAGGCGTGGCTTTCTGCGCTCTTCGATGGTCTGAAGAGGCATGAACGGATTCGCACTTGTCACGGGTGCTTCGCGAGGGATCGGTGAGGCGTTTGCGCGTCTGCTGGCCGCGGATGGCGTGCCGCTGATTCTCGTTGCGCGCAGCGGCGACGATCTAAGCAGACTCAAGGCGTCGCTGCTCGCGGACGTTGCGCCTGGCTTGGAGATCGTGGTGATCGAAGCGGATCTCGCGGATGTCTCCGCTGCGGCATCCTTGGCCGATGCGGTGGAGAGCCGAAATCTCGACGTGGATCTCCTCATCAACAACGCCGGCGTCGGCGCTTACGGGCCGTTCCTGAACCATGCTGAGGCGCGCCTTCTTGCGATCCAGACGCTCAACATGGTGGCCCCGACCATGTTGTGTCGTCACTTTCTGCCGAAAATGGTGGAGCGCGGATCGGGCGGGGTCATCAACGTCGCGTCGACGAGCGCCTTTCAGCCCACGCCAGGGATGGCGGCCTACGGCGCAACGAAGTCCTATCTCTTGAGTCTGACCGAGGCGTTGGCGATTGAGCTCGAGGGCACGGGGGTGACGGCTACGGCGCTGTGCCCCGGACCGACGAAGACGCATTTCATGGCGGTGGCCGACATGTCGCCGACGCTCGACGATCGCTTCTTCGAATCGGCGGATGCCGTTGCACGCACCGGACTCGCCGCGTTCCGCGCCGGACGCACGGTGCAGGTGAGCGGCGCGATGAACTGGGTCGGGGCTCAAGGCCAAAGGCTGCTCCCACGCAAGACCCTTGCGCGCATCTCGGGCAGAATTCTCAAGCGTTCGCTCGGAGGCTGAAAGCCCGAATTTCGTGGACGCGCGGGGCGTCTGGCGCTAGGCACCACGCTCGAAGATGAAGCCGAATCATGGTCGAGGGGCTCGCAAGCGATTTCTTCGAAGCGCGAGCTTCTGTTCTCTCTTGGCCGCAAGCGTGATCGGCCTGGCGGCGGATCGGTCCTGGGCGGCCGCAAAGACGCCCGAAGCGGAGACGCCCGAAACGCAGACGCCCGAAACGCAGACGCCCGAAACGCAGACGCCCGAAGCAAAGGTGGTCGGAGGACGGGCTGCTGAGACTCTGGCTGTCGAAGCAAGCGCCGCCGAAGCCTCGCCGGTCGAGATACGGGCGACTGAAACGACTACGGCGACGAAGGGGGCGGGGACCGGGCCGGTGGGTGAGGCGCCGAGCTCCCCGACTTTTCGGCTGAGCGGCTATGTGCAGGGGCGTTTTGAGTACCATTCGACATCGGCCGATGGCCTGACCGATGCCGGCAAGGCGGGCGCGACGACGCAATTCTTGGTTCGGCGGGGCCGAGTGAAGGTGAGCCACGAGAGTCGCCTTGCGGCGTTCGCGTTGCAGATCGATGCGACGCCGCGTGGCGTCACCTTGAAGGACGCCGAGGCGACGTTCATCGAGCCTTGGACGGGGCTCGGTCTTCGATGGACGGTCGGGCAGTTCAAGTGGCCCTTTGGGGACGAGCTTCAGCAGTCGAGTTCCGCGCGTGAAATGCCCGAGCGGTCGCGCGTGGTCCGCACGCTCTTCCCGGGAGAACGGGATCGCGGCCTAAGAATGGTGGGGCGCTGGGAATGGATGCGCTTCGCGTTGGCGGTCGTGAATGGGAATGGCACCACCGATCCGATCTATGGCGCTCATGAAGAGAATGCGTTCAAGGACGTCGTAGGGCGCGTAGGGGTTGAAGCTTCGTGGTGGACGGTCGGCGTCTCGGGTTACTGGGGAAAGGGTTTGTCGACGACCTTGGGATCCGCGGACGATGAGGATGAAGTGACGTATGCTCGGTATCGTCGTGTGCGCTACGGCGCAGACGCTCAAATCCGCACGAGCATTCCGTCGGTGGGGCGGACGACGTTCAAGGCGGAAGTGATCGGAGGGCGAGATGCCACCCACGTGCGCGCCCTTGGATACTATCTTCTTGCTGTGCAGCGTTTCGGTGACGATTGGGCGGCATTTGTTCGTCTTGATCAGTTTGACGCCGACATTCGCGACGCCGGAGGTCTGCGCAGCGTGCTTGGGGGTGGGCTGGCCTGCGATCTTTCGAGTGACCTGCGTGCTTCCATCGCGTACGAACACGATCTATCGAGGCGGGCGGGTGTGCTCGACCAGGTCCTGACGACCCAGCTTCAGGCGGTCTTTTAGCTTGGTTGCTTGGCGCGGAGATGCAAGTGGGGTCGAAGGGCCCTTTTGTCGAGAACGCCCCGACGGAAACAGAAGAGGAGATGAGGGAGCATTATGCGAACGACAGCACGACGGGTCGGAATGGCGCTGGTTACTACGCTTGGGCTTTCGAGCGGATCGAGCGCGTTTGCCGAGAGTCTTACCATCAAGGGCTCGGACACGATGGTGATTCTCGGTCAACGTTGGGCTGAGAACTTCATGAAGAAGGATCAGTCAACGCGCGTGCAGATCACCGGGGGGGGCTCAGGCACCGGGATCAGTGCGCTCATCAATGGGACGACCGACATCTGCCAGTCGTCGCGGGCGATGAAGGACAAAGAGATCGAGCAGCTGCACGCGAAGTACGGCGTGAATCCAACCGAGATCCCCGTCGCGAAGGACGGCCTGTCTATTTACGTGCATGCGTCGAATCCCGTCGAGTCGCTGACGATGGAGCAGCTCAAGGGCATCTTTACCGGAAAGGTGAAGAACTGGAAGGACGTCGGCGGGCCCGACAAGAAGATCGTTCCGTACTCGCGAGAAAACAGCTCGGGAACCTACGTGTTTTTCAAGGAAGTCGTGCTCGAGCAGGCTGACTTTACGCCGCGAGCGCAAACGTTGCCTGGAACGGCGGCGGTGGTGAACGCGGTCTCCAAGGAGAAGAACGCGATTGGCTACGGCGGTGCCGGTTATGCCAAAGGCGTCAAGCTTTTGAAGGTCAAGAAGGACGACAAGAGCGAGGCCATAGCACCGGACCTAGAGCATATCGTGAGCGGCACCTATCCGCTTTCGCGGCCTCTTTTCTTCTACACGCGCCAGGCGCCCAAGGATAAGACCAAAGCGTTCATCGACTGGGTCCTTACGCCGGAAGGTCAGTCGATCGTGAGCCAAGTGGGCTACTTCCCGCTCACCAAGGGCTCTTGACCCGCGATGTTTGAAGCCGCCTCGTACGATTCCTCAGCGAGAATGCGCAACCTATTGCTGATCGGTCCCTTAGGGTTCGCCGCAAAATAAACAGATTGACTAACGCGATCGCGAGGATCCGACTGTTGCGGTGAATAGGGCGGACCGGAAGAGAGCTGAATCGAAGATCCGAGAGCGTCATCAGGCGCTCGAAAGCACGCTGACGGAGCGGGCGCGACGTCTTTTGTGGCAGGCGAAGCTTTGGCCTTCGGCTACGGCGGCATTGCGGCAGCAGCGCGTGCGACGGGAATGGCGCCGAGCGCGATCGGCCGAGGTATCGCGGAGGTACGGAGCATCGAAGATGGGACCGCTGCACCGATGGATCCGACACGCAGCAGACGGCCAGGTGCGGGTCGCAAAAAGGCAACGGAGAAGGACCCGACTCTGCTGCCTGACTTGCAGGCGTTGGTCGAAGCGACAACGCGCGGCGATCCAGAATCGCCCCTTTTTGTGGACGGCCCGCAGCCAGCGAAACATCGTCGAGGCGCTGGCTGCACAAGGCCATTCGACGAGCATGAAGATGGTTTCGAGTCTTCTTAAACAGCTTGGTTACAGCCTTCAGGCGAATCGTAAGCGCCTCGAGGGCGCGCAGCATCCGGACCGAAACGCGCAGTTCGAGCACATCAACGAGACACTTCGTCTTCAACTCGAAGCGAATCAGCCGGCCATATCTGTGGACACGAAGAAAAAGGAGCTGGTTGGGTCGTACAAGAACGACGGGCGCGAGCTCCGAGGCAAAGGAGACGCAGACGACGTCAATGTTCATGACTTCATCGACCCCGAGCAGGGGCGCGCCACGCCGTATGGCGTGTACGATATCCAAGGTAACGAAGCATGGGTCAGCGTAGGGCTCAGCCATGACACAGGAGAGTTCGCTGTGCAGAGCATCCGCACTTGGTGGAATGAGATGGGTGCGTTCAGGTACCCCGACGCGAACTCGCTTGTGATCATCGCCGATGGAGGCGGGAGCAATGGATACCGTCTGCGGTTGTGGAAGCTCGAACTCCAAGGGCTCGTCGACGAGCTGGGCTTCCCAGTGACCGTCTGCCATCTGCCGCCGGGAACGAGCAAATGGAACAAGATCGAGCACCGACTGTTCTCGTTCATTACCCAAAACTGGCGCGGCAAACCGCTCGTAACCCATCAGGTCATCGTGAACCTGATCGCCGCGACAACGACAAAGGCTGGCCTGACCGTCCGCAGCCGCCTTGATGATCGCGTCTATCCGAAGGGCCGCCGCGTTACTGACAAGCAGCTCGCCCTCGTGAATCTCAGCCCCGACGTGTTTCACGGCGAGTGGAACTACACCATTCAACCGACGTGCCTCTGATCAGGCGATCAGCTAATTTCGCGGCGGGCCCTTAGGCTACGGCCGAGCAGGCGAGGAGCTCTGGAATTCGCCGTGACATGCGTTCCGGGCCCATGATCTCATCCACGGCATCCATCTTGATGGCGACTTGCGGCATTCCGAAGACGACGCAGGATGCTTCGTCTTGAGCTAGGGTGCGTGCACCGGCCCGCCTCATCTCCAGGAGGCCTGCCCCGCCATCGTTGCCCATCCCGGTCAAGATGACGCCAAGCGCGCCTGAGCCGGCCGCCTTGGCTACGGACGAGAAGAGGACTTCTACCGATGGGCGGTGACCATTTCGCTTGTCTTCAGAGCTCAGGCCAACGCTGTATCGACCGCCGGATTTCTTCAGGTACATGTGGAAGTCGCCGGGGGCGACCAGCGCGGTGCCCGGGACGACGAGATCGCCATCTTTGGCCTCGCGCACCTCGAGGGCCGAGATGTTGTTGAGGCGTTGCGCGAATGAACGCGTGAAGCCCGCCGGCATGTGCTGGACGATCAAGGTCGCCGGCATGTTTCCTGGGAACGCGCGGAGGAGATACTCAAGGACTACGGTGCCGCCCGTGGAGGCGCCGATGGCAAGGATTTGAGGCGCGTTCCCACTGACGCGCCCTTGGGGCTGAGGTCGGCTCGGCCTTGCCGGTTTCTCCACCGGTGTTGCAGCAGGGCTCTGGTTGGAGGCGATGAGCTGCGCGCCGACGGCGAACTGCGTGCCGGCAGCCATTTTGATGGCCGCCTTCAGTTCGGCGATCATGCCCTGGGTGGCCTGGTGGCTGCTTGGTTTCGGAATGACCGCGACGGCGCCCATGGAGAGTGCGCGGATGGCCAGCTCGCTCCCTTTTGGCGTCAGGGACGACACAATGACGACGGGCATGGGATAGAAGCGCATGAGCTTGTCGAGAAACGTGAGCCCGTCCATACGCGGCATCTCAAGGTCCAAGGTCAGCACGTTGGGCTTTTGAGCTACGATCATCTCGCGCGCGACGTAGGGATCTGGGGCGGCGCCGAGGACTTGAATGTCTGGGTCAGACGAGAGCTCACGCGAGAGTACTCGCCGAATCAGGCTCGAGTCGTCGACGATCAAGACGCTTACCATGGTGCTCCTCTCGATTTCGATGGGGGCTATAGCTCCCTTTGTTTTCCTTGTGAGTGGACGGTGACTCTGCCCGTGGCCGCCCAGATGCGGACCGTTCGAGACAAGCTGCCTCCCACATCCGCGTTCACGATCTTGATGCCCTCGGCATCGAAGAGCTCGCGCACGGCAGCATAGTTTCGGCGGCCGATGTCGAACATGCCTCCGTCATCGTAGAGCTGAGCTCCACCCGCGACTTTCACCATTAGATCGCTCTTGTGCACGCCGCGCCGGTTCATTCTGGCGATCAGAGCCGGAATGCCGGTGTCGGCAAACATGGCGGGCACGCTGCGTGCCTTTTCTGGAGACACCGACGACGAGGGCAGCATGTAGTGCAGGAGGCCGGCCAGCTTGGGCACGGGCGCGTGGATCAGGACCGCGATGCACGAGCCCAGGGCATAGGTGACGAGGGAGTCGTCGGGCCCCTGGGACAAGCGTAGATCTGCGATGCCCACCGTAATCTCCATCGTCTTCATTCCTTGATATACACTGACTGGCCTGAGTGACGAAGTTCTGGGCTGCCGCGCCCGGCGGTATCGCACCGTCCAAGAATCAGAAGGCCGTTGTTTCGGAGTAGGCGAGAGC
The DNA here is from genome assembly GCA_016713425.1 of Deltaproteobacteria bacterium. Lineage (GTDB taxonomy): Bacteria > Myxococcota > Kuafuiibacteriia > Kuafuiibacteriales > Kuafuiibacteriaceae > JADJPE01. Next base: position 3,383,664 of record JADJPE010000005.1, read on the forward strand.
ACTCGCTGATCAAGCTCGTTCGCACATCGTCGTGCAGATACATCATGACGTTTCGACAGAAGATGACGTCCAGCGGACCGGTCATCGGGAAAGGGAGGGTCGATAGGTTGAGTCGCTTGAAGACGACCATACGGCGAAGAACTTCGCTTGCGCGGTAACCCGGCTCTCCGTTCGCGAGGCGACATTTCTCGAAGTACTTGGCGACGATTGCGCGCGGGATCTTCGAGACGCGCTCCTCGTTGTAGAGCCCGTTTTGAGCCTTGGTCAGGACGTCGGTCGAGATGTCGGTCGCCAACAATCGGACGTCGCACTTCGTCGGTCCCATCGCCTCACAAAGCGTCACGGCGATCGTGTACGGCTCTTCACCACTCGAAGACGCGGCGCACCAAAGACGAAAACGTCGCTGGCCGCCCTTGACCGCATCCTTGATGAAAGTGGCAAGAACATCGAAGTGCTCGGGTTCGCGGTAGAAATAGGTGTGGTTCGTCGAGATGACGTCGAGAAAGGAGACGAGCTCTTCGCCTGTCTTGTCTGCCTCGAGGTACGCGAGATAGGCCTTGGCGTCGGCCAGTCCGAGGGCCCGGACACGACGCCCGACCCGGACCGCAACGAGTGCCTCCTTGCCCTTACCGAGGCGGATGCCGGCCCTTTGGTGCGCGATCTCGCAGAAGCGCTGGAATTGAGCTTGTTCCATCTACTCAATAACCGCCCTCGAGAACTCAACGTCGCCTAGAAATCCCTGAAATCCCGGTCGTCATCGAATGGAATCAACGCCTCGGCGTCCATGACCGCCGGCGCTGCGTCCTCATCGTCCCATTCGTCGTCGAACGGGGCTGGGGGTGGTGGAGGCGGCGGCCGTACGGTCGAGAGCGCTGGCGCAATGGGCTCGAGCGCCGCCGGCATCGGGGCGGGTCTCACCGGCTTCGGTCTGTCGGGCGCGGCCCTCCCGGACGCAGCGTGAGAGGACGGTCGCGGGCGGTCGACGTCAGCGTGCGGAATGACGGGGGACCGGAGAGGTCCGGAGACCGACGGTTGGCGGAAGTCCACGGCGACGTTGTAGGCGTCGAGTACGCCGGCCAAGGCGCCTGCCTGGCCGGAGAGTTCTTCCGCCGCATGGGATGAATCTTGTGCGGCTGCGCTTGCTTCTTGGGTCGCGCGCTCCATCTGTGAGATGGCTCGATTAACCTGCTCAATGCCCTTTGCCTGCTCTTGGCTGGCGCCCGCGATCTCGGTGACGATGTCCGCAACCTGCGCGACCGAGTCTAGGATCCCGGTTAGCCCTCGATCGACCTCCGCCGAAAGCTCCACGCCGCCGGTGGCCAGATCAACGGATTGCCTGATGAGGCTTTCGGTTCGTTTTGCGGCGTCCTTTGATCGCTGCGCGAGGTTCCGAACTTCTTCCGCCACGACGGCGAAGCCTCGGCCGGCGTCGCCTGCTCGCGCGGCCTCGACGGCCGCATTCAGCGCCAATAGGTTCGTCTGGAAGGCGATGTCGTTGATGTCGCGAATGATCTGGCTCGTACTTTCGGCCGCCGAGCGGATCTGAGACATGGCTCCATTCAGCCTGCCCATAGCGCGACCGCCGCCTTGGGCCGCATCGCGTGTTCCTTGGGCAAGATTGCTTGCCCGAAGCGTGTTGTCGGCTGTCTGTTTCGTCATGCTCGAGATCTGTTCGAGCGTCGATGAGGTGTCGCCCAGCGCCTGGCTCTGCTGTGCCGTTTGCCTCGCGACCGACTGATTTCGATCCAGGATTCGCCGGCAGCTATCGCCAACTTGGGCAAGACCGCCGCGGAGATCGACGACGGCGTCATGTTGTGAGTGGGCGGCATCGTTGAACTGTTGAACGATGACACCAAAGTCGCCTGGATAGTCTCCCTTCGCGCGTGCCGTGAGATCACCCTGCGAGATCTGGCGCGAGAAATCCGCGAGATCGCTCAGCATCTTCTTTCGCTTGGTGATGTCGCTGAGATGGACGAGCGCGCCGCGCGTGACGCCCTGCTTGTCCGTGAAGGGAACCGACGTGACCTCGACGATGACTTCGCCCTTACTTGAGCGGACCGACGTTTCGCGCACGAAGGCCGAATCGAAAGACGTAGCCGACATCCAAGAGGCCGGATTTGTATCTCGAAGATTGAGCAGATCGTGGCAGCTTCTAGCCTGGCATTCTTCCGGTGTGCGTCCGAGGAGGGTCGATGCCGAGCGATTCACATACTCGACAGTGAGGTTGCCGTCGGTCGCGATGATCGGGATATTGAGCGCGTCGAGATAGGCCGAGAGACGCTCTTTGGCCTTCTCGAGCGCTTGTTGCTGCTGACTGGTCTCCGTGTTTTGCCCTTTGAGATGAGACGTGTCGACGATCGCTTCCATGACGCCGTCGATGGCACCGTCGGGACCTCGAATGGGCACGCTCGTATACTGAATAGGCACTGGCCGGCCGCCGATCTGGACGACGGTATCGGCGGTTTTCTGAACGCCCGATTGAAGAGCCCATCGACTTGCGCACGATGGCGTTTCGCAGTGGGGGTTACGGAAGAAATCATAGCACTTCTTACCCAGCATCGACTGTGGGTCTGCACCGGCCGCGGCCGCCGCCGCCGGATTGACGTAGCGGAGGGTGTAGTCTCGGTCCATCTCGATGATGGGAAAGGAGAGGCGATCGAGCTTGCTTTGGGCTGATAGATGCGCGGGATCCTCACTCGCGGTCAGGACCGCGAACGCTCCGGCGATTTTTCGACCGCTCGGCAGCGGACGGGCCTCGAAGCGATAGGTCGACTTCACGTTCGTCGTGGGATGAACGATCCGGAACGCTTCGTCGATCACCGGTTGGGACCGCTGAATCGACTTGTCGAGTGGCGTCGGACCGCTTTGTGCCAGCGCGCGTGCTGCGGTCTTGCCCAAGGCCCCGCTGGCCGATGTCCCGCTCGCGCGTTCCATGGCGTGGTTCCACATGACCACGATTCCCGAGCCATCGACGGCGAAGCTCGGGATGGGGAGCGCCTTGAGGACGGCCAGTGCCGCCTCGGTCGCCGAGCGATCGTTCTCCTCCGCAGACTGGCGCGTCTTCTTGTTGAAGAAACCGTTCATCGACATAGGTTCCTTCATTCGGTGATGAAGCCGGCTGGAAGTGCCTGCCCATCGAAGCCGCCAAACTCGGTCGCTGATGACTCACCGGAGATAATGAAATCGATGTCGAGCAGGAAGACGACCCGCGAGTCGACTTTGCCAATGCCCATGATGAAGCCCGTATCGACGGAGCCATCACCGAAAGTCGGCTGCGGAGCAATGTCTTCGGCGTCGATGCTCAAGACCTCGAGGACCTCGTCCACTAAAAGTCCCATCGTCGTTTCTTCATGGCCGCGACGGCACTGAACCACGATGATGACCGTTTGATCCGTGGGTTCGGCCGAGTCCATTCCAAAGCGAAGACGGAGGTCCAGGACTGGGATGATGCGGCCGCGCAGGTTGATGACGCCTCGAATGTGCGGCTCGGTTCGCGGCACATGCGTGATCTGCATCAGTCCGATGATCTCTCGGACTTTGAGGATCTCGAGCGCGTATTCTTCTTGCGCGAGCTTGAAGGCCATGTACTTGCCTGCGAGGCGTTGGCCCAGCGTGAGTTCTCCACTTGGGCTTCCGCCGCTGGCCGCGTTCATCGAGTGGTTTGTGCTCGAAGTTCTCTGTGTGGTGAGCGACATTTCCGATTCCTCCAACCGACCGTCTGTCTAGGACAGAGCTCCCTGGTGTTTGCTCGCGACTTCCGCCGCATTGAGCCTATGAGCGGCCAAAGCCAAAACGGACGACCTGACGCCTCGGCCGGCCGCGACCTCAAGCTCATCGACGTTGATGATGAGTCCGACGCGACCGTCCGAGAGGATCGCTGCGCCGGCGAAGATCGTCATTTCCGAAAGCATTCCGCCCAGGCTCTTGATGACGACCTGCTGTTGCGTCAGCACGTCGTCGACCATCAATGCGACCTTTCTACCCATCGACTCGATGACCACGACGAGCCCGTCGGCCGACGACGTGGCCGATGCACTTGTGCCCAAGACCCGGTTCAGTCGGATCAGGGGCAGGACTTCGCCACGGACGCTGAAGATCTCGCTCGAGCCGCGTACGGTGTGAAAGGCCTCGGCATCAGGCTGAATCGACTCGACGATCGACAGGGTTGGAATGATGTAGTGCTCCGTCCCGCAACGCACGACCATGCCCTCGATGATGGCCAGCGTAAGCGGCAGCACCATGCGGAAGGTTGTGCCACGGCCTGGCTCGGTGGATACGAGCACGCGTCCGCGCATGGCTTCGACGTTCTTCTTGACCACGTCCATGCCCACGCCACGGCCGGAGACGTCGGTGACCCGCGCGGCGGTCGAGAAGCCCGGCGAGAAGATGAGTTCGTGGATTTCGCTCTCCGGAAGGTTCTGATCGGGGCCGACGAGGCCGATGTCCCGAGCTTTCTTGAGAATGGCTTCCGAGTCGAGTCCCCGGCCGTCGTCGGTAAGTTCGATCACGACGCTCGAGCCCTGGTGGTAGGCCGACAACTTGATTGTGGCGACGGGTGGCTTCCCTTGCTGCACACGCGCCGGCTCGGACTCGACGCCGTGATCGACGGCATTGCGAATGAGGTGGACGAGCGGATCACCGATCTGTTCCACCATGCTCCGATCCATCTCCGCCGCTTCGCCCGATATCTCGATTCGAACGCGCTTCTTCGCCTTCCGCGAGATGTCGCGGGCCGCGCGAGCCGTCTTGTGGAACAGGCCACGCAGCGGGACCATCCGCATGCGCATCCCGATGTCCTGAAGGTCACGCGTAATCTTGGTCAGTTGGCTGAGATAGTTGCGTACGCGCGGCGAAGAGAGGGCGGCCAGCTCGGGGAGATGAGTCACCATCGATTCCACGATGACGAGCTCGCCGATGATCTCGAACAGACTGTCGACGCGCTCGACGTCGACCTTGAGCGTCTCCTTCGTTCCCGTCTTTGCTGCGGTGGTTCCAAGCGGCAACGAAGCGGGTGCCGCGGATGCGGCGCCCGATCCGGATGGAGCGCTTGCCGTACGTTTCGACTCAGACGCCGTGGAGGTACCGGGGTCGGAAATCGCAGGCGGCGCGACTGATGCCGCTTCGGCCTCAGCCGCAGCCGCAGCCTCAACCTCAACCTCAACCTCAACCTCAACCTCAGCCTCAACCTCAACCTCAACCTCAGCCTCAGAAGCCTCCGCGCCCGCTTCGAAGGTCGATGCCTCTTCCTCGAATCCCGACGCCGATGCCGACGCGGCGTGCGACGTGACGACCGACTCCGATGGGTCAGACATCTTGTCGGCCGAATGAACGGCCTCGATCTCACGGAGGATGCGCGCCAAGAGCTCGGGCAGTTCGGGAACCTCGAAGGTTGCGCTTGTCTCGCCCGCTTCAGCCTGCGAGAGCTGCCCGAGCATCGTCCGCATCATGGCGGTGGCGTCAAAGACGACGTCGAGAGGGGTGCCTTCGAGGACGAGGCTGCCCGACCGTGCGAGGTCGAGGAGTGTTTCGGTCGTATGGGCGAGCGAGCTAATGTCCGAGAAATCGAGGAATCCGGCGACGCCCTTGATGGTGTGGAAGACTCGAAAGAGCGCGTGGATGTCGTCTTCCGAGCCCCCGTCATTCGAGATCGAGAGCAGGATCTGATCGGCCTGGTTGAGACCGTCTTCCGTTTCCTGAACGAACGCAGTGAGAATCGCTAGGTCTTCTTCGCTCATGAGACAATCGCCTTGTTCTTCCGTGCATTGCTCGAGATCGCGGGTCAGTGTTCGATCTCGCGCTGTTCGCCGCCAAGTCATCCTCCTACGGGGCTTCGGGTGGATGCAATGAACGGCCAGGTGCTGACACATGAGTGCCGGGCGCAGCGCCCTGTCGCGTTGCGCAACGACGGCGTCGATGCTGAGAGTGTCGGGTCGAAGGCGGGGGAGTGTGACTAGCGGTCACGCCACCAGCGAGAAAACTCGCTGAACTCAATCTTGCCGTTGCTATTCCGGTCGATCGTATCGAGTCCGACCCGGACCTCTTCCTCGGAGAAGCCGCCGCCAAGCGCCTCGAGGAGCGACTTGAGCTCGCTCGGGTCGATCGTTCCGTTTCCATCGCGGTCGAAGTGGTTGAAGATCTCCCGGAGTTCGTTCCGTTCGGGTTCCATGACCTCGGTGCCTAGCATGAGGGTTACCATCAGACCAGCGAAGAGGTACCGAACGTGTCTCGCGGCGACAACCGACGTGCGCCTTTTAGGGGCTCTAGGGCTTGGGCGGCCGACGAACCATATGTTTTTTCGAGGTCTTGAGGATGGGGCGGAGGTCGAAGAGGAGCTCGGGTGTGTGCGGGACCTGGTCGTCGGCGGTTGCGTGAAATGCGACTTGCCCGCGGTTCCACATGAGCATTTCGCTCAGCCCCGCCAGCGCTTGGGTACCTAGGGCCTCGCGAAGTCTCGGGGCCTCGACCCCACGCTGTTTCAGCAGCGTCGCTGCGAGCTCGTGGTCCGCGAGTCGCCTGTCCTCAGCGAGGCCCAAACCATCGCTGTCTTCGAGGATCACGCTGAGCGGCTGAGATTTCGGACCGATGGCACGCGCGCACAGACCGCCGACGAAGTCGACTTGGCCCTCACCCCGTTCGCTCCGAAGCTTCAGCCGCCCCGTTGCCCGCTGGTCGGTGAGGAACTCCAGCGTTTCGGACAAGACGAGCACGGCGAGATCACCTTGGAGAGCCGCGCCTGTTCGCTGGGTCTTGTCGAGTTCGTCATCGTCGCTTCGGACCGCCTCAAACGCGGCCTGGAGCGCATCGTCATCGTCATCGTCATCGTCATCGCCGCTGGGGGTGTTTGGGGCGGGGAGGCCACGGTCGTAGGTTCGTTCGCCACCGTCGTCTCTTCGCTCGCCTCGGGCGTTCCGTGCGACGCGCTCTGGCTGACTTTCGACGTCGAAGTTGACCGGCCGAAGAGCATTGTTCTTGGCCGAGCGCTCGAGGAGACGGCCCAGATGGTAGTGGGCCGCGACCGAATGAGGAATGAGACGCACGGCGCTGTCGAGCGCCTTCAGGGCTTCGTCGAAGCGTTGTGCGGCCTCGAGCGCACGTCCCCATTCGAAATGGGCTTCGCCCGACTCTGGATGGTGCTGGACCGCCCACTGAAAGACCTCGAGCGCCTCGTCGAGTCCCCCGCATTCCATGAAGGCCTGCCCAACTTTGATGGCGGCATCGGCGCTCCTCATCTGGCGACGGGAGATCCGTCGGAGCTCGACGCGCGCTCGCGCTTGGTCTTGGCGTTCGACGAGCAGTTGCACCAGCGCCAGCGTGGCATCGAGATCGCCTGGGCTGGCTTGAAGCACGTCGTCCAGCGCCTCCTCGGCGTCTTGTCGACGGTTGGCGCGCCCAAGGATTCGCGCGAGCGCCATCATGTGAGGCGGCGATCCTGGCGCTTGGGCGAGCGCGTGGGCCATGAGTCTGTGGGCCTCATCGTGTTGTCCGAGCTGGCTGAGCGTGTCTGCGAGGAGTACTTGGGTTCTCGATTCCGCCGGGTCGAGTGCCAGTGCGACGCGCAGGGTCAAGCTGGCGCTCTGCAGATCGCCTCCGGCGAGGAGCATCGCCCCGAGCGCGCGATAGGCGTTCCCGCTTCTCGGGTCGAGCCGCGCTGCCCGGCGATAGGCCGAGAGCGCCGCGCGGCCCTCGCCGAGCGTTTGATAAGCGCTGCCGACCAGCATCCAATCCGTCGCGCTCGATGATTTCTCGATGGCTTTTCGCAAAGCCTCTCGTGACGGCTGGAGCTGGTTCGCCCGCGAGAGCGCCACCGCGCGCTGGCAGAAGGGCCCAACCTTGGACGATGCGGGGACTCCGCCTGGTCGGTGTGGGTGCTTGAGAGGCTCCAGGTCCGGCGGATGGGCGGGGCGTCGGAGCTCGTTCATGGGTTGGGTCGGGTCACTTTATCTGACATGTGGCCTTGCACGAATGGCCCTCTCACAAATATTAGCATGAGTATGGCCGACTCGGAAGGTGCGGCGCCGGGTGGGCGGAGGTCCCGGTCGGGAGGCTCGGGCGCGCCGGGGACGACAGGCACCCCGAGTATCCCGAGTACCCCGAGTACCGCGGGCACCTTGGATTCGAAAGTTGCGCCAAGCGCACCGATGTCCGGGCGGCGAAGCATTGCTCACCATCTGGCCTTTCCCTCCGAGATCGCCGACGTTTTGCCCGAAGCGCCGTCGCTCGCAGCGCCCGCGAATCGAGCACGATCGCGATCGCTCTCCGACCCCGCGATGCGCTTCGAACCGGGGAAGATCGTCTCGGGGCGTTACGAGATCAAATCGCTGATCGCCAGCGGCGGCATGGGGCGCGTCTATCTCGCAACGCAGATTGCGCTCAACCGTTCGGTGGCGATCAAGATCTTGCTTCCGCACGAAGCCGACCCTGCATTCAGGAAGCGCTTCCTCCTCGAAGCCTCGGTCTCGGCTCAGCTCACCCATCGTCATATCGTGACGGTCCACGACTACGGTGAGACTGAAGACGGCGATCTGTATCTCGCGATGGAGTATCTGGACGGCATGCCGCTGTCGAAGGCCATCACGCAGGCGCTGCGGATGGCGCCACTTCGGGCTTGTCGCATCTCGATGCAGATCTGCCGCGCGCTCAGGGCCGCTCACGCGCGCGGTGTGGTTCATCGCGACCTCAAACCTCGAAACGTCATGCTTCTTATCGACGAAGACGACGATGACGATGACGACGGCGGCGGCGATTTCGTGAAAGTGCTCGACTTTGGCCTCGTCAAGGTCTTCGAGGCTGGCGATCAGGGGCCAGGGTTCGCCGACTTCACGCGGGTTGGAACGCTGCTGGGCTCGCCCAAGTACATGTCGCCCGAGCAGATTCGAAGCCAGCCGGTCGGGCCGTGGTCTGACGTTTATGCGCTTGGGGCCATCATGTTCCACATGCTGACTGGGCGTCCGCCGTTCGTGGGCGCGACGAGTCCCGAGATCCTCTCGCAGCATATCAACAAGCAGCCCCCGTCGATCCAATCGGTGCTCGACGAGGGCACCGTCGTGCCTCCCGAGCTGGAGGTCATCGTTCAGAAGACGCTCGAGAAGAGCGTGGATCGACGATACGCCTCGATGGACGAGCTGCTGGCCGATCTGCGTGCCGCATCACGGTTGATCGCCGGCGCAGGGCACCACGCCTCGAGCGCCTTTTTCGGGCCGGCGTCGGACGGTCTCGTGGACGATTTCGTCGCGGCGTTTGCGCCCCCGATCTTTGCCCTCGACGTAGATCGCGACGACGCCGATGTGCGTCGGTGGAACGAGCCGGCGCAGCTCGGGGCTGCGATGCCGGACTTGTCTCAGGGCACCGATCCGTCGGTGACGTTGGTTCGGCGCGGGCCCACGCTCGAGTTGACGTGGCACTTCTGGTTACTCGCGGTGCTGGTCGTGCTGACCGCTGTCTTGGCGGGGCTCCTGCTTGGTCGCTTAGTTTGACGCAGAGAGACCAAGAACCTCTTGAACGGTGGAGAAGGGAAGGGTTCCCAGGAGTTCATCGAGCTTCGATCGGAGGCTGCGGAGGCCGACGTAGCTTCGGGTGTCCTTGAGAAAGCCTTGCCGGAATCTGGGAATGTCGGGATCGATCTCCCAGGGATGCAGGTAGATGATCCCGGGCTGGCCTTCGACTTGGTTGACGCGTCGAAGGGCCCAGCCAATCAGGCGCGCCGGAAGAAGGCGCATATATCCACCGCCTGCGACCGGGAAGCGGGCGCCGATCATCGGGAGCGTCGTCAACGGAAACTCCCAGATCGGGCCGCTCGGCGTCGAGACGCGCGTGGGATGTCGGCTGTAATCGGGGATCCCGTAGCGGTCGTGCACGATCGGAAAGATCGACGATGAATATTCGAAGCCCTCCTCGACCAGGATCTCGTGTGCCCACAACGAGGCCTTGGTCACGGAGTAGGTGGGGGCGCGGTAGCCGATCACCCTTGTTTGTCCGAGGTCCTCCAGGACGCCGCGCACGCGGCGCAAGTCCTCTTTGAACTCATCACGCGAGAGCTCGAAGACCAACCGGTGCCAGTACGAATGTGCGGCGATCTCGTGTCCGCGTGCCGCAATCTCTCGGATGAGGGCGGGATGGCGTTCGGCGACCCAGCCGAGGACGAAGAAGGTCGCGCGCACGTTGTGTTGCTCGAAAAGATCGAGCAGGTCACGGGTCTGGTGGTCGACGCGGGATGGGTAATACGACCAGCGCCCCCGCGGGACGAGTTGGTCGAGCGCCTGAATCGTGAAGTATTCTTCGACGTCAACGGTCATTGCATTGACGATCGACGATGCTTGCGTTGGCTCGAGCCCAGTCATGGTTGGGCACTACTTTAGCTTGCTGAAGAGTCGGTTCAAGCCCTGCTTGATACCCGGCGAGTCCGCGACTGGCGCGGCGCGCTGGCCATGGGTCGCGGCCGACGATAGGATCTTCTGGAGGTTTCGTCCGTAGGTGTCGTTTCCGGGCGCGAGCTCGATCGCTTCTTCGATGAGCGCCTGTGCGCGCGTAAACTCGCGTTTTTTCATGGCCAGGATGACCCCAAGGCGATTCAGGAACGCCGCTTGGCGCGATTCGGCGACCGCCGCCTCCAGGTACTCGATCGCTTGGTCGACGTTCCCCGCGTTCTCGGCTTCGGTCGCTTTGTCGTAGCACTCGCGTGCCCTCGATCGCGGGCCGGCCGAACCTTTGGGCAACGCGTCCGGGTTCTTCGAGATGTTGTCGAACGCGTCCTGATAAAGAGGATTGGTGGGGTCGAACGTGATGGCGAGCTTCATGTTCATGCGCGCGGAGATCACATTGCCCTCGGCGCGGTCCTTCAGCGCCTGCTCGAAGAGCTTCGCGGCCTTGATGGCACGCACGTTGTCGACGGCGCCGTCTTGGCCGTCGGCGCTCGCGGAAGCCGCGCCGCTCGAGCTTCCCGTTGACTCGCTGCCGAATACGCTGCTTTCGCGGACCGACTCCGATCCCGCGGGGACAGCCGGGGAAGACAGTCCGCTCGCTTGTAGCGACGCGTCGAAGTGAGTCGCTGCCCCGCTCGAACCCTGCCGAACACGCTCTTGTACAGCGATCCGCCGGGCCATGGATGCGGGGCGCGCTGTTGACCTCGACCTTGGAACGCTCACGCCTTCTTCCGGGAACGGTTGGTCGCTCGAGCTCGCAAGGTGGGTGGCCCGAGGGTGTGCTTCGAGCTTGGAAAGGCCTCGGACCTGTATCTGTGGCACAGGCGCGACGTTGGACGGGGGGAGCTCCTTCAAGAGGGAAGCGTCGAGAGGGATGGGCGAAGGCCCTGCGGGTGGCGCGTCGTCGTCATCCTCGAAGATGAGCTGTGGTTCGTCGCCGTCTTCTTCGGCTTCGTTCTCGTTCTCGTCCTCGTCCTCGTCCTCGTCTTCGGCTTTGGCTTCGGCTTCGGCTTTGGCAATGACTTCAGCCGAGGTCGGTCGGCGAGGGACGGGCCGTGCGGCCGCGTCGGTGATGATTTCCTCATCGTCTTCGAGTAGGTCCTGCGGCTTGACGAACTCCAAGTCGCCCGATTCGGGCTCCTCCCCGCGCGGCTGGGTGACCCGGAGCTCGATGACTCGCTTGTCCACCAACGTGAGCAAGGTGATCGAGACCTCTTCGTGCGCGAGCCCCGAGAGCCGATGAATGGTCGCGACGTCACGGTGGCCGTCGATGCACGAGATGACGAAGTCCTCATATGGCGTTCTCCCCGCGCCTGCCCCGCGCTGGAGGAGAACCGGAATGGCGTCTGGCCGAATGCTCCGTGAGGTTGACGTCGACGTGTAGAGAAGCAGGGCGGCCATCCGGCCGCTCCGCTCGTTGCGGCCAGCGCCCGCGAAGAGGCTCACGCCTTCGTCGTCGACATCAGCGTCGTTTCCGAGAATGACGGCATCCGGGACGTCATCCTCCTCTTCGTCGGGGGCGATGGATGACCAGGCAACGCTTCGCGTGATCTCGGCCCTCGCGGAGGCGTCCTCGACCAAGAAGTCGTCTCCGAGCACTGACGGATCGATGATGTGCTCGCAATATGGACAGATCCAAGCCGATGAATCGGCGATTGCTCCGTTGCAGGACGGGCACTTCATTGCTCAGAACCCCAGCTCGGTATCCCGTGGGGCACCGGCGCGACCCCACTGACCTCGCGGGAGCCTATCATGACTCGGGCAGATTCGCCTCCGCCTCTGCCGCCGCCGCGCGCGCGTCCGAGGCAAGCCGATAGAAGGCCGCTCCGTCAAAGCAGAGTCGGTCCTCCACCGTTCCCACTTTGACGTACAAGGTCAGTTCTCCCTGCTTGCACTGGATCGACTGCACGACCTCGACCGCCTGACCATCGTCGTCTTCGGCCTCGCCTTCCCAGAAGAGCTCGACCCCATCCGTCCAACCCTTGGGTTGCCAAATGTCCCACCCGGCAAGGAAGAGCCGCCAGGGCTCCGACAAGCGCGCATCTGAGAGTCCACTCACCAAAGGCCCAAGGTCTGGCCCGACGCGGGCAAGCACCGCCCGTCGGCAGCGCGCCTCTTCGCGCCTCAACAGCCTTTCGTCCTGATGGAGCCGCTCGAGGAGTCGCACCAGCTCATCGAGATCCGGGCCCTTGAGGAGCGTCCGCGTCTTGCGACTCGCCAAGCTATGTGTCCGGACGTAGATGTCCGTCATCGCTTCGATTTGGGTGAGGAACGGTGGTGGGGCGATGTCTGCGTCGCTCATCGACATTCGAGGAACTTCTCAGTCCTTGGATTTCTTGGCCCTTGAATTTCTTAGCCCTTGAATAGGATGAACTTGGAGAGGTCGATGCCGAACTTCTGATTCGTCTTCTTCATGTAATCCTGGTGCTCATTGATCATGTTCATCAGGTACTCCTGGAAGATGTCGACGAAGAGACAGACGGCGTTGTAGGTCGTTTCCTCGAACTTCTCCATCGCCTCGTTGAATTGCTCGCGACTGTCTTCGCTGTCGTTGTCTCTGAACTCCTCCTGAAGACGCTCACGAATGGCGGGCGGCAGAAGGAGCAGCGAGCGGAGTACATCGGACAACTTGAAGCTCTGCTGCGCGCGAACCTTCGTGATGTAGCGGAGCACTGATGTCAACGTGTCCGGCTCGCCGGTCACGAGGTAATCGCCAAAGGCCTCTAGCAGGTGTTCAAGCGTTTGCTTGAGCTCGGGCCTCGGGACCTTGAGGTACGCCGGTACCGTCGCCGGGATACGCACCACGAGGTCATCGATGATCTCGTCCTTCCGTTTCTCCAAGAATGTGAAAAGCTCGATCAACGAACGGTGCTCCTCTGCCGAGGACGTTAGCAGATCGGTTCCAGCAAAGCGCTGAGGATAACGCGTTACTTGGACGTTGTGTGCTCGGTCGGGACTTCAGGTGACGCGACGGGTGCGCGGGTCGGCGTCGTCTCGGGGCTGGCCGCGGCGGGGGCGCTCGGTGGCCAGGGCTCTCGTAGGCTGTAACCACTGCCGACGAGCGGAAGCTGCATGCCGAGCCGCTTCGACGTATTCAGGAGAATGGGCGCGAAAAGGTTCAGGAGGTACGCGCCGTCCAGAGGTGCGTCACGAACGATGGCTCGGACCTCGAGTTGATCGGCCTCTTCGAGTTTGATCGGCTGTGCTTCGATCAATTTGAGTGCACTTCGGTAGTCTTTGATCAGTGCCGTTGGATCCACAGTGAGGAGCGCAACGTCCGACTCGTCCATGGATTGGATCCAGGTCACGAGGTCGTTGCCCGTCGTTCGCACCTGCACGTACCGACGGCCTTGGAAGCCGGGGAGCCCTTCCGGGAAATCGACGATTTCTTCGTCTGGGACCTCAAGCTCCCCAAAACGGGTTGTGGCGATTTTCACTGTCATGACGAGGTTTCCGTGTCATCCGAGGGCGGGCGGAGGAGCGCGATCGCGGGGATCGAGCGCTGTTCGGCCGCGGCTTTGTTCGCGGCGCAGAGCTCTTCGTAGATCTCTTCACGAAGGACGCGAACCTCGGCCGGAGCCTCGATTCCGATCTTGACCTGACGGCCGCGAATTTCTCGAATCACCAAGACGATGTCTTCGCCGATTCGGATCTTCTGTCCGGGGCGCCGTGCAAGGGACAGCATCTCTTGACCTCCTGGCCTAATGCGGGGCTGTTGGCTTGGCGTTCACGTCTTCCTGACGCCGCATCCTACGCCGGGGAGATTCTGGTCTCGTTCGCCGGGAAGGCGCAAGGGGGAGGGTTGCCTACCAGCAAGCAAGGTGTGGTCGTGAGAGGTCAAAGCTGCGCTTCGGTCTCGGGACGGTCGAGGCCAAGCGCGTGGTGGAGCAGGTTGGCGGCTTCGGCAACTCGGTTGCCCATCGTGATCAGCGTTATGCGGAAGGATGAGCTGGCGATGCCATCGACAGCGATGGCGCCTCGTTTCAGCGTTTCGAGTGCGTTCAGAAGCGGGTTCGGATCGCTCACCACACCCTCGCCCACCAAGGACACGGCGCCGCGGGACGGCCAGTAGCTGCCGGCGCCAAGAGTCCGATCGGCGAGCGCCTGGAGCGGTCCCTCGTCGACGACTTCGTCCAACCCAACCAAGAGGCACAGGGTGTCTTCGCTCGAGGCCTGCCTTGCCCCCCCATGTGCATCCGCACTCCGGTGGATGTGGCGAATGCGGCCTCCAAGTTGCCGCACGCCTTCGAGGAGCTCGGCCAATCGCGACCCCTCGGGGGTCGGTCCAGTGATCCATCCGACCCGTGCTTCGAAGGCAATTCCGCGAACGCCGGAAGGTGCTTTGGGAACATCGCGACGAATGACCGTGCCCGGGTGCGATGAAGATGTCTTGCGGGCATAGATCGCGATCCCGCGATTTCGAGCGAACTCGACCGCTTCCGCGTTCAGCACCCGCGCCCCTGCCTCGGCCAGGGCCTGCATCTCCTCGTAGCCGATCGCCGGCATCGACTGGGTTCCTTGGACGACTCGGGGATCGGACGTGTATACGCCGTCGACGTCAGAGAAGATCTCGCAGGCCTCGGCGTCCAGCGCCGCCGCAAGGGCAACGGCCGTCGTATCCGAGCCACCGCGGCCGAGCGTTGTGACGTCGCGCGTGTAGCTTACGCCTTGATAGCCGGCCACGATCACGATTCGATCGCGCTCGAGCTCGTCCTGAACTCGGAATGGCCTCACTTCCATGATGCGGGCCTGGGCGTGGTTCGCCGTCGTGATGATGCCCGACTGGCTTCCCGTCAAAGAGACCGCGTCGAAGCCTTCGGCTCGAATCGCGATGGCGAGCAATGACATTGCGATGCGCTCGCCTGCGGAAAGCAGCATGTCGAGCTCGCGCCGGTCCGGCGTGGGCGCAAGCGCATGGGCGCGCTCGAGAAGCTCGTCGGTTGTGTCCCCCATCGCCGAAACGACCGCGACGACGTCGTAGCCCGCGCGCTTCTTCTCTACGATGAGCCGTGCCACCGTTCTTAGCTTTTCAATCGATGCGACCGAGCTTCCACCGTACTTCTGAACGACGATCGGCTTATTCAAGATGGGCCTCGCTCGCCCGAATACCAAAGGATCACGACAAAGGCGAACAGAAGAACCACGACGACGAGCGCGCCGATCCAAGCCACGCGGTTCCATCGCGTCGAAGATTGTGGTGCCGGTGCCGAGGATCCACTTGCCGAAACGAGCGGCGCCGTCGTCATGCTGGACCTCTGCTGCAAAGCTCGGTCCGACACCGCTTCCAGGGCGGGTTCGGTCGGGCGCATCGCTGCGTCGCCGGGAACACCTCGATAGCTGCTTTGCCCCGCGGTCGACGAACGCCCGTGCGAAGTGCGCGGCGACTCGGCCATCGTACCGCTCGAGATCGTCGTTGGATCCTCCGATCCCGAGGTGGGGGAGAGAGGGAGCGTTTCGAAACTGCGCGGCGCTTGCGGGCGGTATGCACCCTCGCGCGCATCACGTGGCGGCTCGCGCGCATCACGGTCGCGACCGCTCGCGAGCGGAAGCTGCCGGGAGGGGAGGTGATCGCTCTCCGTCGTTCCCCACCGATCGCTGGCGTCGAGCTCCACCGGGCGGATTGCGACGGGCGCATGCTCCGTGAGCATCTCGCCTTCTTCAAAGTTGTACGCGCCGAGCGCGCGGCCGGGCGAGCCATCCAGAAGGGTGTGGCGCGCCCCTCCGGTGGGGACGATGTCCGGCTGCTCGCCGTCCGCCATGGCATCGAGATCTTCGGCGAGTTGACCCGGCTGGGTCTTATCGACGATCGGACCCTCGATGGCGAGAAGCTCGCTGTTCGTTCGCGCCGGGCGCATCGGGCCGCGTCGACGGATGATCTGAGTAACCTCGACGCGTCGCACCTTCGTCGCGGGCGCGTCGCTTCCAAGGCCGAGATCCTTGGTCAATTCGGAAAAGAGATCGAGCATCTTGTGCGAAGCGTCTCTGCCCTCGATGGCTTCGATGCGCGAACTTGGGGACCGCCCAGCCGAAAGCGGCGCCGATGACGATGGGGCGGGAAGCGGCGATGATGATGACAACGATGACGATGACGATGACGATGACGATGACGGGTCTGGTCGCCGCACTTCGGGCGTCTTGGCTGCGCGCGCTTCGAAATTCGGGACTTGCGTGATGGCTGTGACCTCGAGCTCGCCCTCCGGCTCGTCGGCGAGTCGCTGGGTGAGCAGGCGTGCTGCCCGCTCCGGGACGCCCGCGTCCTTATAGGTCTGCCCGAGCAAGCGGAGCGCGCGTCGATTGCGCGGATCGAGCGTCAACACGCGGAGCAACTCGACATAGGCGATCCGCGGACGCCCGAGCGCAAGGTTCGCCGCGGCGCGTTCGATGCGCCCACCGAGGTGCTCTGGCGCGTGCTCGAGGCCTTGCTCGGCGACCCGAAGCGCTTCCGTCGCGTGCCCCCGTGTGAGCAGTGCACTCGCAAGTTCAGAAAAGACGGATGACCCCGGTTCGGCGAGGAACCGCTGAATGAGCATCTTCAGGGCCTCATCGGCTGAAGGTATCCCCGCGGGGGAGACCACGGCGCCACCTTAGCAAAGGCGCAGGCCGAAGCCCAACGCGGTGACGCCGATTCTCGATAAGGCGCACCAACCTCGGTCGCGGGTGGGGTGTCTGCCTACGTACGACTGCAGCGCCGCGCGACCTGGGCACGTAGAAGAAGCCCTGCAAACAGTGCGATCCAAGGACTGAGCGGCCACGCTCCGTCCTTGCCCCCCGGGCGCTTGGCGTCGGTGCTTTCGTGGCCGAACGTCTGACAGGCGCATCCCGCCAGCTCATCGGATGTGTCTTCGGGCGAGGGGCCGCCCGGCGCGCCTGGTGCGCCTGGTGCGGTGCCGTCGAGATGGGCGGCTCCACCGCCGTCGGTTCGTTCGCTCGCGGCATCTGATCTTGGTCCGATGTCGGAAGGAAGCCCGCCGTCGAGTGGGTGGACGTCGGCGTCGAGATCCGCCCCGTCTGAACTTTGGGCCGCGTCGCCGTGGGCCGCGTCGTCGTGGGTGAGGCTGCCGTCGGCGATATCGCCGTCTGCCGTATCGCCGTCTCCAATACCGCCGTCTCCAGTACCACCGTCCGTGACAGGCCCACCATCGAGCGTCGCTCCGCCATCGGGTTGGCCGCTATCCATCATCACGGCCCCGGCATCGCCGGACGTGATGGGTGGCGCACCGGCCGGTGTGCAGTACGCGACCTCCGTTTCGCCCACGGTCGCGTGCGTGCACTGCTGCGCGTTGTTGCAGGCGTTTGCGTCACGAAGACAGCTCAGATAGCAGGTCGGGGTTGGGCGCTCGGCCGTGATGAGGCACGGGCCGACGGCGCAGCCTTGTAGGCCATCGCATGATTCGCCTTCGCTGACGGCAGGCACGCAGATCGAGACGACGCCCCCCGCGCCGTCCGAGAAGGTCTCGCACGCTGCGCCCGGTTCGCAGCCTGTCGTCGGCGGGCTCGAATCGTCGCTCGGCGTGCACGTGTGCGAGCAGATCCCGTAGCAATCGAGTCCAGCCTGGCACCACACGGTACTTCCGTCACACGCCGCCCCGAACTCGACGACGTCATAGGCGCCGAGGTCGTCGCAGTTCTGGGACTTCGGCACACAGTACTGTTCCGGCCTCGAGCTCTGAACAGTTAGGCACGTGTAGTCCGTCGGACAGCCTCCATCGGCCCCGGCGCTGGGCTGAGGGCAGGGCGCAATACATCGTCCGGTTTCGGCCTCGGTGAGTCCAGAGACGCAGAGACCGTCGTCTGCACAGCCGTTGGGCACCGGAAGACACGTGCCGCACAGCGGTTGATTCAGGCCATCGTCGCGGACGCAGAGGTTTCGTCCCGGGTTGCTTGGGTCGGCGCCGCACGCATACCCGAAAGGGCACGTTCCGCATAGGGTGCTGCAGTATCCGGTCGGCCCTGGATTCACGCAAAGAAGGCTGTCGCATTCGAGCCCATCGGTGCACGGCCATCCAAGTCCGCCCGATGTTCCGGGGTAGAGCGCGCAGGCGCCGAGCGTGTCGTCCGCGCGTGGCGTTCGGATCGGCGAGCCGGGATAGGCCGAGTACATGAGGGCGTCGCCGAGATCGCAAGTACCGTTGTCGTCGCAGTGCCCGAGTCCGATGAAATGCCCGTACTCATGCGCAACAATCGAGGCAATATCGGTTCCGGTCGCGCCATCGGTTGTCCATGTGTAGTGGACGTCGTTGAGCACAATGTCGGCGTCGGCTTTGCACTCGAGGTCCCACGAGGTCTGCGTATTGTCGGTCACCTGTCCGCACGAAGTTCCGGAGGAATAGGAGACGGTGAACCCGATCGTGGCGCTTCCTTCGCGCCAATCCTGCGACCAGAAGATGTTGTGTTTGCCATCGTTCATCGCGACGGCTTCACACGCGTAGGAGGCCGGCACCGCGAGGTAGGTCGAGCAGCTTAGGCCGCCGTCCGCGGCCTCGCTCACCCAGCCCGTGATCCCAGACTCCACGGCGTCGTAGATCGCCTGCGCGGGAACGGTCGTTCGCTGGGCGTTCGGCAGGATGCAGTAGGGGATGGGCATCTCGGTTGCACTCCACCGCATCGGGAGCGATGGGCTCGGCTGCCAGCCGATCAACGCCGTTGCGAGAACCGGGGCCATGATGAAAACGCTGATCATGGGGAGTGGCCTCGTCCGGGATCTGAGAACGTCGAATCGGGGGCCGCCACCTCGGGGTCGGTGCCGAAGTCGCGGATTTGTCGGAGTCGATCGAGAAAGGCGCCCAGCGTCTCTGGTTTCATGGGCGAAACGGGCGCGATCTCCATCCCTCTGGTACCTCTGGTACCTCTGTTACCGGGCCGCACGCGCCAGGTGCTGACTTTCGGTGCGTGTCGGACCCAAGCCTGGCCCTCGTTGTACGTCACGTCGTACTTCCCGATGCCGATGCCGATGGCGACGAACATCTCGCCTCGACCGACCGGCTCGAGGAAGAGCACGACCTCATCGCCGACTTGATATGTTGCCGCCCCCGATATCGAGGCGGCACGGGTTTCGATTCGTCCACCCGACTGCCGGACGACAAGCGTCGTGTCGGGCGCAAAGTCTCCCTTGATGCTCTCCACCACCCGGATGAAGATGTGCGTCTCGATCTCGCCCCGGCGCTCTGTCTCAACGCCCACCACTCGGATCACTTTTGCGTGGACGACCACCGGTGCGCGCTCGGTTTTTTCGGCGAGCGACAGCGCCCGAACCACGGTCCCGCGCGCGGGGCCCGGCAGCATTGCGCCGAAGACGACGACGACGACCGCGAGCGTGAGGCCGAGTCGCGGATTGCAGGGTGATATGGGACGCGCCATTCGCGTCAACGTACGGGGCTCGACCCGCTCGATACAACCCGCACAGCACCCCATGCCCGAATGTAGGGGCATCTGCACCGGGCGTGCCGCACGCGAGGGGCCCCGCGGGCTCGATCTGACCATTCTCCACCCCCATGCCTCCCAGCCGCCGTGCCTCTGGGTGCGAGAGAATCCGATGCGAGAATCCGATGCGAGAATCCAGTTCGAGTATGAGTGCGAGTATGAGTGCGAGTATGAGTGCGAGAATCCGGTGCGAGGATGAGTGCGAGGATCGGATGCGAAAGAATCACCGAGCGACGGCGATGAAGACCGCGCTCGAACCGGGGCTGGTGGGGGCCACGCGCACCTGATAGCCCACGCGTTCGGCGACCTCAGGGACGTGAGAGATGATGCCGATGGTTCGGCCTTCGGCTTGGAGTTGGTCGAGCACACTGAGGGCGGTCTCGAGCGCATCTTCGTCGAGGCTTCCGAAACCCTCGTCGATGAAGAGCGAGTCCACCTCGACCTGGTGAGAGGACAGCGACGACAGCCCAAGCGCGAGCGCGAGCGAGATCAAGAAGCTCTCGCCGCCCGACAGCGTCGAGATCGATCGCGCTTCTTCGCCGAGGTCGAGGTCGGTGATCTGGAGCTCCATGTCGAAACCCGGAACCCTCGAAAGCCGATATCGAGGACGGAGCGCCGCCAAGTGTCGGTTCGCCATGAAAAGCAGCGCGTCCAGGGAAAGACTCTGGGCGAAGGTCCGAAATTTCTTCCCATCGGCGGATCCGATGATCGAGTTCATCTCGCACCATGTCGCCGCCTCGATCCGCTGGGCCGCGAGCTGCGGCTCGAGTCGGGCGACCGCCGCCCGCTCTTCATCGTCGCGCTTGAGTGCCGCGCTTTCGGTCACGAATCCCGCGTTGAGCGCATCGAGCTCAGCCTCTCTGCTCTTCATGCGCGTCTCGAGTGCCTGGCGATCGGCGGAAGCCGGTTGCTTATCGCGGTGGGCTCGAAGTCGTGCCTCGCGGTCTTCGACCAGTGCCTCGCATCGGGCTCGCTCGGCTTGGCGTTCTCGTACGTGGATTCGTCGCGTCTCGAGCCATTCGGGCCCACGGCCAAGGATTTCGGCCAGCTCTGTGCGTGTGACATCGATCTTCGCCTGGCTCATTGCGGCTTCGAGTCGCGCATGGGCTTCGACGTGTTGAGTGGCCGCTGTGTGCGCGCGTTCCTCGAGGTTGCTTCGACGCTCGGATGCGCGGGCGGCGTGCTCGCTCCGGCGACTGAAATCGCGCTGCGCTTCGAGATGCGCCTGTTCGGTCCGCTCGAGTTCGGCTTTCGCGGAAGCTTCGACTTCCTCCAACGTTCGACCGTCGAGGTGCCGCGACCGAGCCGCTTTGAGTTCGCTCAGTCGGCTTCGCGTTTCGTTGGCCTGCTCGTCGGCGCGGGCCAGGGATCCTCGAGCGCCCACCCAAGCGTGATTCAGAAGCTCGAGTGCCGCCTGGATACGCGCGCGCTCTTCGCTCCGTGTCACCTTTTGGTCCCGCGCATTCCGGTACGCGTTCGCGTCGGCGGCGCAGAGTGCTTGGTAGGTCTTTGGGCTGTCGAACAGACGATCCGGGAAGTCGGCGCGGGAGCACAGTGGTGGGCGAAGCTCTTCGAGTACCCGTGCTTGCTCTCGATTCGCATCCTGGAGCGCCGCGCGTGCCGCCGCTGCGTTCGCCTGCGCGGCTGCGCTTCGTACTTCGCGGACGCGCTCTCCCTCGATGACGGATTCGCGTTCGGCCGCGAGCGCGTCGATGTGCTCGCGGCGTTCGATGATTCGGCGCCCGAGACGTTCGTCTTCTTGGGCTTTCGCTCCGAGCGTCTCGTGGTGTGTCAAGAGTCGTGCGCTGGCGCGGGCGAGTGCGGCCTGCGCCTCGGGGTCGGTTGGATGTCGGGGGATCAAGCCGGCAACCTTCGATGTTCCAAGGCGCGCGAGCAGCGTCGAATCGACCCAGACGGTGGCGAGCGTCTCGCGCCGTCGATCCCACTCTTCGCTCAGTCTTTCGAGCTGGTGCGTGAGATCCCCCATCCGAGCTTGGGCGCTTTCCATCGCGAGCCGATGGGCCCCCACGGCTTCGCGCGCGTCACGCGCCCGTTGGCGGACGTGGTTGCGTTTCAGTCGCGCACGCCTAAGCCGCCGACGAAGAGCGGCAATACGTGCTTCGCCGGGCTCGTCCACTCCTTCCCGAGGATGCGTACGCGAGCCGCAGAGTGGGCACGGCTCACCTGGGATGAGCAAGGTCGCTCGCTCCTTGGAAAGGCGATTTTTGGCGGTGGCGACTTCGAGATCGAGCGCGGTCGCTGCGATGTACGCCTTGAGTTTCGTGACCCTCCTTCTCTGCGCTGAAAGCGCGCGGCGCTGAGTCTGTTGGCCTCGTCCTTCCGCGCGGAAGCGGCGGGCTTCGGCGAGCCTCGCTCGTTCCGCTTTCGCGGTCTCTTTGACGATCGACGTCATGCGCTCGAGCGAAGAGATCTCATCGCCGGCGCGCCGGAGCGCGGCTTGGATAGCCGCCGGCGAGGCCTCGCGCCGTTCTTCGGCGAGGCGCTGCTCGTCCTCGTGGAGCGCTGTGCGCGCGCATTCCAAGTCGCGCTCGAGCGTAGAGCGCTGATGGACAAGCCCCCCAAGCTCCGCGCGCTCCTCTTCGGCTGCGTGTTCCGCAGCGACCAGACGTCCCCGTACCGCCTCGATCCGTTGTTGGTTTTCGGCAAAGCGAGAGAGTGCGTCTTGCCATCTCGGCCATTCCTCCGCGAGCGGCGCCATCGATGCCGAGGCTTCCAGCCATCGATCGATCTCGCTCAAGGAAGCGTTGTTTGCCTCAAGTTCTCTCTCCATCTCGGTGCGTTTCGCAGAAATCTCGTCGAACTGGTGGCGCGCATCTTTCGCTTCCAGTTCTCTCTGCCCAAGTCGTTCTTCCCAGTCTGCGATCTGAAAGGTGAGCGCCCTCGCCTCGGCTAGACGGGGCGTCAACGCCTGTTGCTTAGATAGGACGGCCGCTCGCGCCTCTTCGGCTCGCCCGAGGCGGTCCTTCGATTCGTCTTTCGCCTTGTGCGCCTCGACCTCGTTTTGCGCAGCGCTTCTGAGAGCGTCTACGGACTCGGTGTGCTGAATTTTGGCGCGATGCTCTGCCTCGAAGACCGGACGCAGAGTCTCGGCCTGTTCGCCCAGGTTGACGACCTTCCGGAGCGCGGCGGCTTCATCCCAGGCGCGCTCGGCGTCGGCGAGCGCCCTGAGGACTGCTTCGTATTCTTGCTCGAGCGCCTCCAGATTCGAATGCCATTCGAGCAGACCTTGGATCTCTCGCATCGCGTCGGTTAGGGCGCGTCGCTGCTCGACGATGCGCCCAAGTCGTTGCTCTACTTCGTTGCGATCACGCTCGCTCATCAGAGAACGTTGGTCCAACTGTCGCTCGAGTTCGGCGAGCTGTTCGACTTCGCGCTTCGCCCGCCGAAAGGCGCCTTGCGATAAGTGCCGGTAGATGTCGGTGCCCGTCATCTTCTCGAGGAGGGCCGCCCGCTCGTCGCCGCTCGACCTCAGAAAGGCCGCGAAGTCGCCTTGGGCAAGCAAGGCCGCTCGACAGAACTCGGCGAAAGACAGCCCGACCGAACGCTCGATCTCGGCGAGGGTCTCGGTCTTTGTTGACCCCGATCGGTCGCGGCCGTCCTCGATCTCGATGAGGCGCATCCGCTGATTCTGGATGCGTCCATCGAGCGCTCTGCGCGCTCTCCATACATGCCAGGTCGCACGCAGCCGCCGTCTTTCGACCCCGATGAAGTCAACCTCCGCCATCGCCTCGGCGGAACCACGCCGCATGATCGAGCGTGGATCTGCGCCATGAACCTCGAGGTCGCCGACCAAGACTTCTTTGGCACCAAAAAGGCGCGGCGATCGATCGTAAAGTGCCAGGCACAGCGCATCGAGCAGAGTGCTCTTGCCGGCACCGGTCGGACCCGTAATCGTGAAAATGCGCGTGTCGGCGAGGGGGCCGTGCTCGAGGTCGATCTCGAAGGTGGGCAAGCTCGCCAGGTTCTGGCCACGGATCGCGAGGACTCTCACGAAGTACGTGCCCCATCGACCCTTCGCGCGTGATCGGCGCGAGCGTCGTGAGATTCGGGGGTGTCGTGAGATTCGAGCGCGCTCGGCTCGTCAGAATGGACCTGGATCTCGGTGAGTAGCGCTGCGAACGAGGCCATGAGATTCGCCGGGACCGGCACGCCGCGTGCACGGTGATACGCCGCCTGGAACACATCCTCGGGCGACAATAGGGTCAAGTCTCGTCCTTCGGGCAGCCCGTGGTTCGCGTGCCGCTCGGGCCGTCGCACGTCGATCCGAACGAGGCGAACGGCGGCGCCCTCGATGGCCGCCTCGATGTCCCGTCGAAGCCGCGGGTGGGCATGGTCGAGCTGCACTCGGACTTCGAGTAGTGCGGGCGCCGCATCCTTCGGTGTCGTGTGGTCATCATGGTCATGGTCATGGTCATGGTCGAGCTCGGGGGCGGAGGATGTGTCGCCCGGTGGTCGGCGAAGAGCACGGAGCGCATCGAGGACCGATTCGAGCGGCGCATGTTGCTCTGGAACCGAGAGGAGCCTGCGCGATTGCGGCGTACGAAGCGAACGTACCCGAGTCAGATGCTCCCCCTGGAACTCAACGACGTACACCTGATGCTCATAGTTGCGTTCGGCCATCGACAGGGGGATCGGAGAACCGGAATAGCGGATGCGCGATTGGTTGGCGACTGTCTGCGCACGATGCAGATGACCAAGCGCGACGTAGGCGCACGCTTCAGGGAAGATGTCCGCGGGCAACGCGTATTGGTTCCCCACCTGAATCTTGCGTTCACTGAGCTCGGACAGCACGGTATTGGCCATGTACAAGTGGCCCGTCGCAACGAGCGGCTGACCCGGTCGTCGTCGCTTCTCGGCGAGATCGACGAGGGTCGCGTAGAGCGTGCGGTGCTGTCGAATCAGGTCCTCGTGCGGGTCTGTTTGGGATGCGAATGTGATTGCAGGTGCAGAGGAGGAAGCAGGAGCGGCGGAATCAGCAGCGGCGGAATCAGCGGTGGATGCAGAGGAGGGGTTGGACGAGGGCGCACATGGCGTCGGGCGCGGGAGCTGATCGCGAGGGCGTAAGAACGGGACCGCCAGGAGCCAGCCCCCCGCCGTTTTGTCGTTGGTCTTGTTGTCGGTTCTGTCGTCGGTTTTGTCGTCGGGATCGGGTGGGGCTTGCGCGGCGGAACTCGTTTTCTGCCAAATCGGGAGGATCGCTCGCTCGAGATCGATCGAGCCATCGGGGGCGCGCGGGAGCCCGCCGACGACTTGAATGCCGAGCCCATCCAGGATGTCTTTCGGGGCGTCGAGTCGGAGCGGAGAATCGTGATTGCCTCCGACAACGAAGATGTTCAGGTCGGGGATCGTCGTACGGCATCGAGCCAGGAAACGGTAGTATTGCTTCTGTGCACCTGGGGATGGGCTCGAGGCATCGAAGATGTCGCCCGCGATGATGAGGGCGTCGACCTCCTCGTCGACGAGCACCTCGAGCAGCCAGTCAAGGAATGCTTGATGTTCGGGCTCGCGTGACAGGCCGAACAGATGATGCCCGAGGTGCCAGTCCGCCGTATGGAGGATGCGCACGTGTGCTCTGACCTCTTCTGCTCAGCTCGTCTTGGGCGGGACGAGCTCGAGGCCCGTCGCGGTGATGCTCAGTTCCTTCACGGGCTCGGTGATCTTTCGAGGTGGCTTGCGCCCGCTCTCGTCCTCGAGATGCTGGGCGGTTTCGACATCGAGAATCTCCGCGCCGAGCTTTCCTTCGACCGTGGCGGTCCATCCCGACGCCGTTTTGGGTACGAAGAAACCGTAGTCCTCGGCCGTGATTCGGATGTGTTCGTCGCCTTCGCCCTTGAGCACCATCCAGCATCCCTTGGCTTGGCAGACCGATCCGACCGTGCCCTTGACCTTGACGACCTGCGCGTCGAGGCTGTCGGCTTTGGACTGGCATTCATCGACGGTCAGCGTAGCGAGGCTTGAGAGCGCGCGCCCGCGTCGCACAATGCCATCTGGATCGACTTGATCTCGAGTGTCAGGAGAGGTGCCCCTCGCGTTGGAGGCGCTGGGTTGGGACGCCGGCTGGCTCGCGGGCGCCCCGGCTGGCATCGATGAGGGCTGGGGCGTCGTGTTGGTGGCAGGGTGCTCGGCGCCGGGCGACTGTCCCTCCTTGGGTGGGCAGCCAAACAGCACGGCCGCTGCGCCCAAAGACGCGGCGAAGCGAAGAAACGGCGTTGCGAAGGATTTCTCGGTCATGACCCCGCCGCGATACCTCAGATGCGCGGCCTCTGACCATGTCTTTCGCGGGTCTGGTCGCATAGGTGGATTACCTTAGAAACGAGCGTTGGTGGTGGCGATGTTTGGAAACCGCTACAGTCCTAAGGCATGACGTTGCCCCCTCATCTGGTCGAGCTCCACAGCGAAATCCGCGGCTATGCGGAGGCGTTCGGACTTGATTGTTTCGACATCGTCTTTGAGCTCGTTACGGTCGATCAGATGAACATGGTCGCGGCGTACGGCGGCTTTCCGACTCGCTATCCGCACTGGCGTTTCGGCATGGAGTACGAGCAACTGTCGAAGAGTCACGAATACGGTCTGTCGAAGATCTACGAGCTCGTGATCAACAACGACCCTTGCTACGCCTACCTCATCGACTCCAACAGCGTCACCGAGCAGAAGCTCGTGATGGCCCACGTGTATGGCCACTGCGATTTCTTCAAGAATAACTACTATTTCGCAGGGACGAGCCGTCGCATGCTCGACCGGATGGCGAACCACGCGTCACGCGTGCGCCGATACATGGATCGATATGGCGTGGACGTCGTCGAGAGCTTCCTCGACGCTTGCCTCTCCATCGAGAACCTGATCGACCAGCGCGCGCTCTTCGAGAAGCGGAAGCGTCCACGCGCGCCTGCACTCCAACCGGAAGATGATCCGCGGACGGTCAGGCTCATTCCGACCGACCGTTCGTATCTTCGCGGCTACATCAATCCGACCGAGTTCATTGAGGCCGAAAAGAAGAAGCTCGAGATCGAGCGGCAGAAGAAGAAGCGATTTCCGGAGCATGCGCAGCGGGACGTTCTGTTGTTCATCCTCGAGAACGCGCCGCTCGAGCTTTGGGAGCAAGACTGCCTCGATATCGTGCGCGAAGAGGCCTACTACTTTGCACCCCAGGGGCAGACCAAGATCATGAATGAGGGGTGGGCCAGCTACTGGCACTCGCGCATCATGACGACCCGGGCGCTGAAGGACAGCGAAGTGGTTGACTACGCGGAGAGTCACGCCGCGACGATGGGGGTGCAACCAGGTCGCATCAATCCCTACAAGCTTGGTCTCGAGCTGTTCAAGCACATCGAAGATCGCTGGAACAAGGGGCAGTTTGGGAAAGAATGGGACGAGGCGGACGACTTCTCGGTTCGTCAGCGGTGGGACAAGCAGCTAGGCCTTGGGCGCCAGAAGATCTTCGACGTGCGTAAGCTCCACAATGACGTGACGTTCATCGATGAGTTCCTGACGGAGGACTTTGCGCGCGAGCAGAAATTGTTCTCGTACGGGTTGAATCGAAACACGAACAACTGGGAGATTCAGTCGCGCGAATTCAAGGAGATCAAGTCCAAGCTCCTGCGTAGCCTGACCAACTTCGGCAACCCCATCATCGACGTCGTGGACGGCAACTGGGAAAACCGCGGGGAGCTCCTCTTGCTTCACACGCACGATGGCGTCGATCTTCAGCATGACTGGGCCTGCGATACCTTGGCCAACCTGAACCGATTGTGGCGCCGACCGGTCGCGATCGCGACCCGCGTTGACGAGAAGCCTACGATCATTCGTTTCGATGGCAAGGATCACTCGGAGAAGGCGATCGCAGGTGCGGGGGCCGCCATCGCCGTCTAGAGTGCCGGACAGGTTTCCAAGCCACTGACCGCATTCCCAGCGTTCTCGGCACGCCCGGCATTCTCGGCATTCTCGGCATTTTCGGCATTCTCAGCATTCTCAGCATTCTCAGCATTCTCAGCCCTCTCGGCACGCTCAGCCCTCTCGGATCTCCGCCGAGGACGACGAGCCCGGCGAGAGCAAGGACCTTCGGCGTTCCGTTGCTTGGGCGCGCGGATTCCTGCTGTCCGCTTTGGCGATGGCTTCAGAGCGCCTTTCGTTGTACCGATGAAGCGTCGTGCGGATCCTCTTCGTCGCCTCAGAATGTGCGCCGTTTTCGAAGGTGGGCGGTCTTGGCGATGTCGTGGGCTCTTTGCCCAAGGCGCTCAAGGCTCAAGGACATGATGTCCGCGTGTTGACCCCGCGCTATGGGTTCATCCCTGGGCACATGTTCGAGCTTCATTCGGCGCCGCTCGGGGTGCCACTTGGCCACGGAGAGATCTGGTGCGGCATTCTCGAGAGCCGGCTCCCCGACTCCGACGTGCCCGTCTACTTCCTCCGCAACGACGAGCACTTTGGCGGCACGGATGTCTATCTTGGCTGGGGCGGCGACTTGTTTGGGCTCGCGCGATTCGCGTTGCTGAGTCGTGCAGGGTTTCAGTTGTCCAGGTCCTTGAACTGGATTCCTGATATTATTCACCTCCACGATTGGCCAACGGCGCCGGCCGCCATCATGCTCAACACGGTCGAGCGCTTTGCGCCTTTCGATCGGACCGCCAGTGTCTTCACGATTCACAACATGGCCCATCAGCCTCGCTTCCCAAAGGAAGGCATCGAGGTCATGCAAGTGGGCTGGTCGGAGTACAAGCCCGATGGCCTCGAAGACTTTGGCGAATTGAATCCGTTCAAGGCCGGGCTCTACCACGCGAACATGCTGACGACGGTCTCGCCGCGTTATGCGTGGGAGATCCGGACGCCCGAAGGCGGCGCGGGGCTATCTCATGTCGTCGAGTTTCGGGCGGCTGACCTCGTCGGCATCTTGAACGGGATCGACGAGGACGTCTGGAATCCAGAGACGGATCGCTACCTGCCGGCGCACTTCGATGCCCACGATCTTTCGGGCAAGGCGCGTTGCAAGACCGCGCTTCAGAAGGAGCTCGGTCTTCAGGTTCGGCCGAGCGTCCCGCTGATCGGGGTCATCTCACGCTGGACAGCCCAGAAGGGTACCGACATTATCGCGAGCGCGCTCGACCGCTTGCTCGAGCTCGACGTGCAAATTGTGATGCTTGGCTCCGGTGATCCTCAGCTCGAGGCGCATCTACGCCATCGCTCCCGCTTTGGTGGTGGTTCATTCTGCGCGTGGGTTGGATACAACGAACCGCTTGCTCATCGCGTCGAGGCAGCGTCCGACCTCTTTCTCATGCCGTCTCGGTTCGAACCGTGCGGACTCAATCAGCTATACAGTCAGCGCTATGGCACGTTGCCGATCGTACGCTCGACCGGCGGTCTGGATGACACCGTCGAGCAGTGTCAGCCGCTGACCGGGGCCGGCACCGGCTTTAAGCTCTACCATCTTTCGCCTGATTCGTTGGTGGACACCGTCGCATGGGCGGTGTCCGTCTATCGCGACAAACCGGACTTGTTCAGGGCGATGCAGGTCCGAGCGATGAAGAAGCGGCAGGGATGGTCGGTCGCCGCAAAGGCCTACCTGGATGTCTACGACTGGGCCTTGCAGCGCAAGCGCGCCTGAGCGTTGGCTCAGGTTAGCCGTCAAACAAGCGAGAAAATGGGCCCGAGTCTTGCTTACGACCGTCGCGCATCTTCGTCGGAGGAGCAACGACGCGCAGCACGAGGATCTCCGTCCCGGCGGTACCGGTCGGATCATCACGTTGTCATTGTCGTTGACCTCCATTCTCGGTTCATGGTGCGCGCCGACCAGGCTGAGCACCCTGCTCAACACGGCCTGATGCAAGTTCAGAGAGCGTCGAGCAGGCGGAAGAAGATGTTCTGCCATTGGTTCCAAGCCAGCAAGCGATACACGATTCGTCTGCCCGTGCGGATAAGATTGTCATCGATGTGCTTGGTGAGCCCAGTCTTCTTGACGAGGCGCTGGATGGCCCCAATGCCGCCGTGTGAGATTGCCTTGGTCTTTCCTGCGAGCTCGTACCGAACGTTGCCACCCGAGAGCACGGGTCCGGCCTCGTTCACATGAATCGCAGACTTGAGCCGTCTCTCGATCTTGATCTTCTCAGCCTCGAAACATTCGAAAAGCCTTCCGGTGGTTCAAGTTGTTTCGTAAGGACACTCGAATTATCGGAAGCTTTTCGGTTTTGATCCGTGAACGGGTTGCGCGACTGCGCACGGACGCGTCCACGCTCCACGCCGACGCTCCACGCTCCACCCGCGACGATCTACCCGCACGCGCACGCGCTCGACCACGACCCAACGACGACTCGAGGCGGGCGATCAGGCGCGTCAGCATCGCTGATACACGACCGGCAAGGTGCTTGAGCTCGTCGGAGTCGGAACTCTTATCGAGCTGCCAGCACCTTCAGCAGATCGGCGGCGGCCGAATCTTCGCTGCGACCCGAGTCGATAATCTCGCGAGCTCAAGAGCAACGCGATAGGCATCGAGTTTCTCGTGCGGAAAGGAGCCCCGGCGATCGATTCCCACGCTGTTCGTCATGGCGTGGGCGTGCGGGTGCTCGTGCGCGTCGTTCGGGGGACGTTCCTCGTGACCGTTATCCGCCGCGCGTTGTTCGTTCTTCGTGAAGTCGTACGCGGCCACGACACATGTCTACGTATCCTGTTCACGCACGCCAGCAGGAAATTCTGAAAATCCTTCATCTCGTGGATCATCACGCCGCCGACGCGACGACACGCTCGTTCGCGTCGCACTAAGGGTCCGATCAGCAATAGGTTGCGCATTCTCGCTGGTTCTCGTCGCGCCAGATGTCAGCACCGCTTCGCGCTCGTCGGTCGCATATTCTCGATACGCCTCCTCGTGCCGCCACCTGACGCGACGATTCCTCAGCGAGAATTGCACACCCTATTGCTGATCGGGCCCTTAGCGAGGGTCTTGGCGAAGGCTCTTGGCGTTGGGTGCCGTGAAAGCGCTAGCGCTGCAGAATGCTGAACCACTGCTTGATCTTGAGCAGATGAAGGTTGTCATCGACGTGCTTAGCTTGATCTTCTCAGCCTCGATGCGTCGTCGTATGTTCCTGTTCATCCGAAAAGCCTTCCGGGGTTCAAGGTGGTCTCACAAGGACACTCGAATTATCGAAAGCTTTTCGTTTTTGATCCGTGAACAGAGCGTGGGGCGCGCTTGTTTGAGGGTTAGCTGAGGTTCGCTCAACTCGGCTCAGTTGAGCTCGGCTTGGCTCAGCTCAGCTCAGCTCCAATCAGCTCAGCTCCCATCAGCCAGGCGGGACGCGCAGTTGGTCGGCCATGATATCGACGCCGCACTCGAGGTTTTCGCACCAATCGATGAAGGCGTTGATCATGTCGGGCCCGGCGAACATGGCGCCGTGCTGGGGGGCAATGACCTCGATCTCTAGGGTACGAGCCACCTTTGCCCAGGCGCGCATCATCCGGTTGCCCGCCATGTATCGCCGATGAAAGCTGTTCATGTACTGGATATGCTCGTCGAAGCTCCGTACGTACGTGTATTCGGCGCCCAAGGATGCGCCGAGGTCGCCCGTGAAGAGGACTTTCGAGGTCTCGTCATAGAGCTGAAAATTGCCCGCGGAGTGAAGAAAATGGGCCGGGATGAACTTCAGCTTTGCCTCGCCGAGTTGAAGCGTCATGCCCGCGTCTGGGATCTCTTTCAGACGGTGTTCCATGAACTTGTCGATGCCGTAGTGCGGCAAGAAGCGCGTCCAAAGGCGTGAGATGAAGGCTTCCGCCTTTGTGTCCATCATCCACGCGTTTATTGCGGTGCCGATATCGGGGTCTTGGTGAGACAGAAAGATGTACCGGAGCTTTGACCGACCAAGGTGCATCATCGTGTCGGCGAGGACGTCCGGGTACACCTTGGGGCCACCCGGATCGAGGATGATTCCCTCGGCTCCGTCGACGATGAGAAACTGATTGGACTGCACGGCGAGGCCTCGCCCGAAGTCGTGGAGCAAGTAGCAACGGTGCGTGCCGTCGTCGTAAAGGGTCGTGCCGGTCTTGCCCGAAACGGCTGCGGCCTCGCCTTCCGGGGGCGAGTCGACCTGCACGAGCGATCGGGCGTCGATCGCAACGCCCGCTGGCGTCTCGGTTCGGCCCCCTAGGTACTCGCTGTACTTCGCATCATCCATGTGCTGGCGCTGCTGATTTCGAAACCGGAGAAGCACTTCGTCTTCGAGCTCCGCCGGGATCACTTGCTCCGCGAGTGGAAAGAGGATCGAGTTCTCCTTGCTCGTGTGTGACCGGGTGAGCTCGGCGTAGGCTCGCAGGGCTTGAGACAGCGCTTCACGCTTTTCGCGCTGGCCCATGGCTGCCCCGTGAAACGCTTGCCGAGCGGCTCGAAGATAGGCGCGGCCCATGCTGTGTTCTTGCGTCATCTGCTGAACCGGTCCGGCCGCCATTCCTTTGGCGTGCTCGATGAGGAGCGGGAAGAGAACCTCTTCCTCTTTGCCGTGATGGACTGCGTCGGCGAAGTCGGTCAGGAAGTAGATGCCTCGCCGTACCAGCTCGGCGTTCAGGGGCTCCAAGGCTGCGATGGTTCGCTGGAGAACCTTCTCGATCGCACGGTGCTCGTCCTGGAGATGCTCAATCGTCTTCATGCTTTCTACCGCCCGGTGCGAAGCTTACACCGGCCCGAAAGGAGACTCGAGACCAGCCACCTGGGTCGTGGGCGGACATCAGGGGGCCAGTGGGAGAGGCGTGTACGTTGGGGCTTTCTCGGCCGTTTGGCCTTCCCCGGGGGCGGGTTCCGTCGGACACCCAGAAACGCCCTTCGCCGAAGTCTTCTCGGCCCGTCTGAATCCCCGTTTGAATCAGCTCTGCTGCTCGCTTGACCTTTTCGGTTCCGGGTCGCAAGTCGATGCCCCATGATCGTGATGAAATTCGGTGGCTCGAGCCTCGCCGACGCGCAACAGATTCACAAGGCGCTCCAGATCGTGCGTTCACGCACCGACCGAAGCCCCGTCGTTGTGTGTTCTGCCCACAAAGGGATCACGGATGCGCTGATTGCGGCCACGCGACTCGCCGTCGGTGGTACGCCCAACGTGGAACCCGTCGTCGCGCGTCAACGATCAATCCTTCAGGACCTTGGCTGTCCGCCGGATCTCCTCGATGGATTGTTTGCGCAGCTCGAAGACTTGCTTCGCGGTGTAGCGCTGCTGAGAGAAGCCAGCCCTCGCACGCTCGACTTTGTTCAGGGGTTCGGCGAGCGAATGAGCGTCCGCGCGATCGCGGACTATTTTACCAGGAACGGCCTTCCAGCTTCCCCTCATGATGCCTTCGACCTTGGATTCATCACCGACGCGAACTTTGGCGCGGCTCGCCCCGTCGCCGACTTCCGAGCGCGTGCCGCGGCGGCGTTTGCGGCCTTGCCTGCAGGGGTCGTCCCTATTGTCACCGGATTCGTCGGAAAGACGGAGTGTGGCGATCTCACCACGGTTGGCCGAAACGGTTCGGACTACACGGCGACCTGTTTCGCTGCCGCCCTTGACGCGACCGAATGTGAAATCTGGACGGACACCGATGGGGTGATGACGGCCGATCCTCGGGTCGTTGCGGGCGCGAAGAGCATCCCGGAGATGAGCTTCGCCGAGGCAAGTGAGCTTGCCTACTACGGGGGCCGAGTCCTTCATCCAAGCACTCTCCTTCCCGCAATCGAGAGGAACGTGCCTGTTCGCGTGCTCAACACCAATCGCCCCGAGCATCCAGGCACGGTGATTACGCGGGACGGTTCACCCTCGGAGCGCCAGGTGACGTCGATTACGTACAAGGAGCGACAAGCGGTCCTCACGATCGAGAGCACGAGGATGCTTGGGCAAGTGGGCTTCCTCGCGAAGATTTTCGATGAGATCGGTCGCGCCGGGCTCGTGATCGACATGATCTCGACCTCCGAAGTCACCGTCTCGATGACGACGGGCCAGGATGGCCCCAACCTCGAGCAGGCCCTGGCTTTGCTCTCGTCGTTTGGCCGGGCGACGGTCGAGCGCGGCAAGACCATCGTCTGTGTCGTGGGCAAGAACGTCCGAAATGCGCGTGGACTTTCGGCTCGCGTTTTTGCGGCGCTCGAGCGGGTGGAGACGAACGTCGAGATGATCTCGATGGGGGCTAACAAGATCAACTTGAGCTTCCTGATCGATGATCGAGAAGTGCAGAAGGTGATCCCTGAGCTTCATCGAGCCTTGTTTGGCTGAGCTCTCGGTTCGGCCACCGCGGCGCGCGGCGTATCCGGCGTATCACAGTGGAAGGACTTATTGCTGATCGGGCCCTCAGCTCCGGCCGGCGCGCGATGTCTCGCGGTCCGGAAGGGTGCCAAGTGGCGAGCGCGGTAGGGTCATGACGAAGGCCGCACCCGCATTTGACGACCGAAGCAGAATCGTTCCGCCGTGCTGAAGGATGATCTTTTTCACGATGGCGAGGCCCAATCCGGTGCCTTCGGCCTTGGTCGTGAAATAGGGATCGAAGATGTGCTCGGCGTCTTGAGCCTGGATGCCAGGCCCGTTGTCGATGACCGATAGCTCGAACCAATCTTTGGACAGCACTCGGCACTCGATGCGGATCTTGGCCCGTCCTACGCCGACGGCTTGAATCGCGTTCGTGACGAGGTTGAAGAGCACTCGGCGCAACAACACGCGGTCGATCGGCGCCACGATCGGCTCTTCAGCGAGGCCGAGCGTGACATCGGCGTTGGCTTCGAAGCCGTTGTAGGCCGATAGGAAATCTTGAAGAAACGCGCTCAAATCGACGGCGTCGGGAACGACTTCGGGCAAGCGAGCGAACTGCGAGAACTCGTCGACCAGTCGGGTGAGGGTGCGAATCTCTTCTTCAACGACGTCTGCGGAATCTTGGACCAGCTTGCGGAAAGCGGGGTTGCCGTCCGGCGTCCGCTGTCGGAGTTCCTGGATGGCAAGGCGAATGGGCGTCAACGGGTTCTTGATCTCGTGCGCGAGTCGCCGCGCGAACTCCTGCCAGCCTGAGACCTTCTCTAGGTAGACGATGCGGTCGCGTGCTGCCGCGACCTCCTCGATCATGCGGTTGAAGCGCCGAGAAAGCTCCGTGATTTCGTCGTTGCCGCGAATCGGGACCGTGAATCCTCGCTCGCCCTTTGCGACACGCTCGGTTGCTTGCGCCAGTCTGGCGATGCGTCGCGTGTCGGCGCGCGCGAGGAAGTAGCCGCTCGCCAGCGCGATGCATACGACGAATGCCGTGATGGCGATGTAGGCGAAATAGTACTCATGGGCTCGTCGATCCTCGGTGGCCACCGAGGTCGAGTAGAGCGTGGCGGTCTCCTCAGCGTGTGCCCGTTGGTCGAGGTATTGCTTCGAGAGTGTGAAAGTGACCTCGAGGGCTCGCCGATCGTCGTCATCGAGCGAAACGGTGATCGTTTTGGGCACGACCGATGTGGCGTTACGATCGGAGTGCGTCTCGACGAGGATGTCTTCCGCGTGACCGTGGCTCACGATGCGAAGCGATCGGATTTCGGGGTTGCTCGAGAGCATCTCCTTGAGACGATCCCTCACCGGGCTGAGCGACGCTGGCGGTGACGGCGACGGCGACGGTGACGGTGACGGTGACGGTGACGGCGACGGCGGCGGTGACGGGGACGGCGATGTGGAGGCCGGTTCAGAGGGGAGGGCACCGAGGGCGCGTTGAAGGCGCTCGTCTTGCGCGAGAAGCTGGGCCCGTGCGCCGTATTCACGTTTCTTGGCGGCGAAGAATTCCCGGTAGAACATCGCCGAGTTGTCGAGCTCGGTCCGGATCCGCGAATGCATTCCGAGCGCGAGGCGTGTCTCGATGATGATTGGGATGAACACGACGGAGATCACGAAGGGTGCCATCGCGCAGAGAAGGATCGCCAACATGATTCTCCGTTCGAACTTTGAGATCCGTGGGAGCACCTATTGAACCTCCTCCCGCGGCCAAAGAAAGGCCTGCGATCGAAAGTGGAAGACCTCGCCTCCAGTCATGGCGTCGGTCCGAAAGAGCTTGGCGACGGCGCTGATCATGGCTCGACCGCGCCCAGGTGGCGACCCCGTTGGATTCCATGCGAACTCGCGCGTCTTCTCCAACAGCTCCGGAGAAACTGGGTTCAGCATGACGGTTACGTAGATTCGATAGCGCGCGGTATCAGGTCGATTCTCGGGTCGAGGCGTCGCGGGAGACGGCGAAGCCGACAGCGGCTCGCTGAGGGGCGGGGTCGTCACGT
This sequence comes from Deltaproteobacteria bacterium, assembly GCA_016713425.1. Classification (GTDB taxonomy): domain Bacteria; phylum Myxococcota; class Kuafuiibacteriia; order Kuafuiibacteriales; family Kuafuiibacteriaceae; genus JADJPE01. The sequence goes on from JADJPE010000005.1 coordinate 3,419,745, forward strand.
GGCCGCACGCCCTGAGTGCATCGTCGATGACGAGGAACGCCCGGCGCCAAGTCGCGCCGCCCTCGTCGATCTGTACGAAGACGCGTTCGTCCCAAATGTCGAGGCGGAGGCGACATTCGCGGTGCACCTCGACCGCCTTGCGCCCGGTCGCGCTTTCGATCTCGGCATCGATGATCACGCGACTGGTCAGACCTCCGGCCAGGCGCTCGCGAAAGCGCTCGGTAAACGCGGTCGTGACCTCGAATTCCGCGCGGGCGGTCGACTTGTTGATTGTCCATGTGACGTCGATCGGATCGGCTTCGTCGCGATTGTTGAAGCCTGGACGTGCTGCCAAGGCGCTCATCGACACAACCAGAAGGATGGCGGTGCGGGCCGTGGATGAGGGAGCCTCCGCCCCTCCAACTCGCGATCGTTTTTGCCAAGACGGACGCATGGGTCAGTAGAGGAGGTCGAGACTGTAGGCGAGTGAGAGCGTGAAGTTTCCGATGTACGTGTCGAGTTTGATGCCAGCATCGAAGCTCAGGGGCGAGTGACCGCCGGCGCCTCGGCCCGTCGAGTCCTCCTGTGTTTCTTCCAAGGATGCCGTCCCGGCGACGTTGGCGCCGATGAAAAAGTACATGGCGTAGATGGCGTCGTCGCCTTGGACAAGCGGGATGTTGTAGTTGGCGTCGAGACTCATCACGAGATCGTCATAGTCGTTGGACTCGGAGAAGTTGACCTGTGCATCGCGTGGCAGTGAGTCTCGTCCGAAGACGAAGTAGGCGAAGTCGTTGAGAAAGAACTGGTTGAAGAAGGGGGCTCGCCCCTGAATGAAACCGCCGAACGCGGTCAGCACGAAGCGATGTCGCCCGAACAGAAGGAAGCCGTGCTGGAACTCGGCCGTGTACTTGCTGAACTCGTAGTCGGAACGAAGGACCGAGGTTGCCACCTCGATGGACGCGGTGAACCGTCCGCCTTGCGCAGGCACGAACGGATCGTCGCGCGTGTCGCGCTCGTACGAGAGGGCGAGGCTCGAGATGAACGAATCGCCCGCAATAATCTGGGGCGCTCGCGCGCGGACCTCGCCATCGAGATCGGGCAAGACGTCAGCTCTCACCGACTCGACCCGATAGGTGAGTGCGATTCGCTGGGCCGGCGCGACGCCGTAGCCGACGCCAAACGTTCCTCCGAGGCGCTGGTAGGCAAAGGCGCGGTCCGTGGTCTCGGGGTCGATCAGCTCAAGGCCTTTGGCGACCAAGAGGGACGCGGAGATCTGCAGGGGCGTCGACGAGATGTACGGCGCGAAGACGGCCAGGTCGAATGCTCGACGGTCGCGGCCGATGACAAAGCCTCCGCCCAGACTCACGCCGCGCCCGAGAAAATTGTGCTCGGTCATGCCGAGGCCGGCGAAGTAGGGCACAACGGATGAGGAACCGAGATAGAGATCATCGACAAGGAAAGTATTGCGTTCGCTGACGGCGACGCGAAGCCGCGCGAGTCCTCGTTTCGATCCGCGGCGCAAGCTGAACTCGACCGTTCGGAAAAATCCAGTCCCGAGCAGTCGAAACCGCGACTCCTCGAGCTTGCCTTCATCAACGAACTCTCCGGCGTGAACGAGAAGCTTCTCCAAAATGACGTCCCGGTGGGTCCGTGTATTGCCGACGAGCTCGATGCTCTCGATGAGCAGGCGCTGGTCGATGAAGGAGGTCTCGTCGTCGGCCGTGAGTCGATCCGTGAGTCGATCCGCGGGTCGATCCGTGAGTCGACCCGCGGGTCGACCCGCGATCGTGTCGGTCGGTTCGAAAGCACTTCGGTCCGCCGCCGCGGTCGAGGAAGCGCTCATGAGAGACGATGCGTCCGTGAGGGGCGAGGCGTCCGTGAATCGAGGCCTGAACCCGAAGAAGCACAGCGCAACGAAACTGGCGATGATGGACGAACTTGCGAGGACCGAGGTGTGCCGTGACCGAGGGTTGGGCAGGGAACTCTTCTTGAGCCGGAGGGTCCTCATAGCTGCTTCGGGCCGCGAATAGACCTAGAGATCCATACCAAGTTCCTCAAGTTCCTCAAAGGTCCTCGGTGACTCAACGTCCTCAACACCTCCGACGCCTCAAAGTTCGAGGGCCGCGCCGATGAAGCCCCGGACCGTGAGTTGTGATCCGTCGGCAAGGGTGTTGCCGGCGCGGGCGAAGCGTACTGACCGACCCAGACCGGCCAGGCCGCTGCCCACGACGAGTCGCACGTCTCCCAGAGAAAGCTGCGCTTCGAGGCTGGCGCGTCCCGTCACATCGGCCGTCGATCCCGAGGCGAGTGTCTGCTTGTCGGCTGCGACCTCGATCACTGTGCGGCGCAGACCGCTCCCGCCCGTGGCCAGAAGCTCGAGCCGCCCCAGCCGAAGGACGACGATCCCAAGCTCGAGCAGCAACTCCGTGACCGTCGTTGTCGCAACGGCCGGAAATACGACCGACTCCGCTACGGACAACGTGCCGTCGCTTCGGAGAAAGGTCAGCTCGATGCCGGAGCGCATCATCAGGCGCTTGCCCAGCAACGGCGGCGTGGCCGCGAGCGTGATGTTGGCGCCTCGCGCACCCATCCCATGCAAGGTCGAACCCACGATCACCGATGCGGACAACGTCGTTCCCCACGCCGAATGGGTTGGCTCTGGGACGCCTGCGCTGGGGTTCGAGACCGGGTCCTCTCGTGGAGGGGAGGGCTCTTCCCTCGATGTTCCGCCTTCGCGCGTTCCGCCTTCGCGCGTTCCGCCTTCGCGCGTTCCGCCTTCGTCCGTTCCGCCTTCGCGCGTCAGGCCTTCGCGCGGTGCATCCAGAGTGGTTTCAACGGGGGTCGTCCCTTGCAGGGCGGGGCGCAGGCGGACGAGACCGCAATATTTGCGATCGAGGAACACCGCGACGTCTCTCGCTTCGCGGGGACGATCGAGCGTCAGCACTTGCAGGCTATCATGCACTTTGTGGGCGTTGAGGAGGGCGGCGCCTTCGGTGTGGATCAGAGGCCAGGCGATGGGGCCGCGAAAGGTCGGACGTGGGCGGGCGAGGACGATCGTCGGGCCGACGCCTCCATCGGCCACGGCTTGTCCAGGAAGCCCGACCACAAAACAGCCATCGGCTCGTGGCTGACCGGGCTCGACGTCAATATCCGCCGAGTCGACCGAGAAGCCGTTGGGCGAGGTCGCGATGGCCACCGCGACGATGCGGTCGGGGACCGTGCCGACGTCGTCCGGGATGATGAGTGTCGCGCGCGTCGTGATTGATTCGCCCTCGCGTGTTCGCGTCGAGATGACTCGACCGTATTCGACCTCGATGCGTAGGTCGGTCGCTTCGGCTTTGGATGCGGCGGATCGGGCCTCGATCGTGACGGGCGTTTGTGGGTTGCGCGTTAGGGTCTCGGGCTCGACGCGGATGGACATGAGCCGTCGGGTTGGCGGTGGCACGTGAAATCGGACCCTTCGTATGGCGGATACGCCGTTCCCATAGCGAAGCGCGACAGTCATGGTCTCGTCGGTCCCGTGGGCCCGCAGCGGCGGCGCGTAGCTGAACGAGATAACCTCGGGGCCTTTGATGTGCACGCGCGAGGCGACGCCGAGTGAAGCGTGGATCTCTGCGCTGACCAGCGGCTCGCGCGCGACGGACAGGGGGCGCGCAATGCGTACTTCGAGGGGTATCCTCGAGACCCCATCAGCGACCAAGAAACCTTGCCCCACCTTGATGAGCGCGACCGAAACGGTGTCGCCGACGTCCTGGCGCGGGTCTTCGCCCGACGAAGCACGCGTCTGCGCCGTCGCAGGCGGCGAGGCCGTCGTCGACAGTGCCACGAGCGCCGCCAGGGAAGCCTGTGCAGACCGTCCGCCTCGAATCTTACCGCCGCGAGCCGTCGACTCGGTGCAGGGCCTCATGGCTTGACAAGCGGGTCTTCGCCGCGTGCTCGCGCGGTCACCGAAAACGACTCTTGATGAAGTGCTTCATCCGTCTCGACGAGGATGCGCCGTTCCAGCCGTCGCTCCAGTGCCGGAATCGGTCCGTCGCCCTCGCGCGGGGAATCGCCGTCGGCCAGCCACGCCACCACGCGGCGCGTGCTGCTGACGATGAGGGTCTCATCGGGCGGTGTGTGGTGTGACTTCTCCTCGATCTTACGAAGAATGTCGTGACCCACGCTTCGTGCCGATCGTATGCGGCCGCGTCCATCACAATAGGGGCACCGCTCCATCATGACGCGACTCAGCGGAGAGCGAATGCGTTTTCGGGTGAGCTCTACGAGCCCGATGGGGCTCATGCCGAGCACGTTTGTCTTCGTTCGATCCCGAGCGAGGGCGGCGGCCAGTGCGCGTTGCACTTGGTCTCGGCTCGCGGCGTTTTGCATGTCGATGAAGTCGATGATGATGATGCCGCCCAGGTTTCGAAGCCGGATCTCCTTCGCGATCGCGTGGGCAGCCTCGATGTTCGTCTTGAGTACGGTGGCTTCGAGATCACGGGATCCGACGAACCGACCCGTGTTCACGTCGATGGCCGTCATCGACTCGGTCTCATCGATGACGATGGAGCCCCCACTCTTGAGCGCAACGGTGGGCGCCAGCGCTTCAGAGATCCGTTGCTCGAGATGGTACGCTTCGAAGAGCGGCTTCGCCTCGTGGTAATACTCGACCGTAGGTCGAACGTCGCTCGTCTCTTCCTTGCGCGATTCGAGGACCGCGTTGATCTCGCCCAGGACGTCGGCGTCGTCCACGAGGACATGGGCGTGTGATGCGTCCAGCACATCGCGCGCGATGCGAAGCGGGAGGCTGAGTTCTGAACGCAAAAGCGCGGGCGCGCTCAAGTTCTGGGATTTTGCCCGGACTTCGTGCCAAAGCCGCTCCGTGTAGCGCATGTCGGCAAGGATCTCATCGTCCGTGCGCGTGGCGGCGGCGGTCCGACCGATGAAGCCGCTTGGGCGTCGGTCTGCGCCATTCTCACCTCGGTGGGCTTCGAGCAGGTCCTTGATACGCCGCTTTTCCGCTTCCGGCTCAATCCGTCGCGAAACACCGATGCGGTCGCTGTTGGGGAGATGAACGACGTATCGACCGGCGATGCTCAGGGCTGTCGTGACGCGGGCGCCTTTGTTCTTGAGTGGCTCCTTGGCGACTTGAACGATGATCTCTTGTCCAGGGCGGATGAGGTCCGTGATCGAGATCCTGGAGGCCACCGGCGCCCGATTGTCTCCTTCCGAGATGATCCCCGCGCCCTCCGAACTCTCACGCGTCGCGGGTGCCTCGGTACGCTCAACGCTTCCAAGACCTTCACTCTGCTCGACGTGGGCGTGCTGCCCTTCGTCGTCAGCATGGGCGTTCAACGTCGCACGGTGGGGGCGGCCAGGGACGATGATGTCATCGACGTACAAGAATGCTGCGCGCTCAAGTCCGATGTTGACGAAGGCCGCTTGCATTCCGGGAAGAACCCGAGTGACACGGCCTTTGTAGATGTTCCCGCTGAGGCCTCGGTCTGCCTCGCGCTCGATATAGAGCTCCGCGAGATCGCCGTCCTCGAGAATCGCGGCTCTCGTCTCACCATTGCGGTGCGTGATCAGGATGGACGCTTCCACTCAAGTTGTCGCTATAGCTTTTCCATGAGCTCGGGTACGGCCTTGAACAAGTCGGCGACCAAGCCGTAGTCGGCGATCTGGAAGATCGGAGCTTCGGCGTCCTTGTTGATCGCGACGATCGCCTTCGAACTCTTCATGCCCGCGACGTGCTGAATGGCGCCGGAGATGCCGACTGCGATGTAAAGCTCCGGCGCAACGACCTTGCCCGTCTGTCCGACCTGGAGGTCGTTCGGAACCCAGCCTGAGTCGACGACAGCACGGCTCGCGCCGATGGCGGCGCCCAGCTTGTCGGCCAAGGGCTCCATGAGCTTGTGGAAGCTCTCCGCATCTTTTAGGCCGCGACCACCCGAGACGACCACGCGGGCGTCCGTAAGCTCGGGGCGCTCGGAAGTCACCTTGTCGAACTTGACGTGGCGCGTCTTGGGCGCCGTGAGCGTCACGTTGAGCGCACCCACGGTGCCGGCCTGCGCGGCGGGTGCCGCCGCTTCGAACTCGGTCGGACGGGTCGACACCAGCTTGATCGTGCTTGTGATCTCGACCGTGGCGATCACGTTGCCGGCTTGGATCGGCCGACGCATCGCAAGGCCGCTGGCCTCTGCGAAACCGAGAACATCCGAGGCCATTCCGGCCTCGAGCAAGGCCGCCGCCCGCGGGAGGACGTCCTTCCCGTGCGCCGTTGCGGCCATGCATATGAGCGCGGCATTGCTTGCCTTCTGCGCACCCGCGATCGCCTGCGCGTACATTTCAGCGAGCGGATGCCCGTAGGCGTCGCCGTCGACCGCGTGAACGGTGGCCACGTACTTCGCCATCTCCTGCGCGGCGCCGTCTATCCCTTGTCCGATGACCACGGCGTGCACCTGTCCGCCCGTGCGCGTGGCGGCCTCTCGCGCGAAGGTTATGGCGGTGAGTGTGGCCGGCTTGATGGTTTGATTCTGGACCTCTGCGACAATCAATACGTTCGACATCTCTGACGTTCCTTTGTCTATGTCTTTGAACCGAATCCGAGCACCGCGAACTCGCGAGGCTAGAGGACTTTGGCCTCGTTCTTGAGCTTGGCGACCAGTTCGGCGACGTCGGCGACCTTGACGCCGGCTTTGCGCGTCGGCGGCTCGGCGAACTTGACGTTCTTGACCTTAGGCGTCACGTCGATGCCGAGGGAAGCGATTGGGACCTCTTTCACTTCCTTCTTCTTGGCTTTCATGATGCCGGGCAGCGAAGCAAATCGTGGATGATTGAGGCGCAGGTCGGTCGTGACGACCGCGGGCAAGGTGACGGCGATGGTCTCGAGGCCTCCGTCGACCTCTCGCAGGACGAGCGCTTCGCCGTTCTCGATCACGACGCCAGGTTTTTGGGCTTTTTCGGCTTCCGACTCGAGCCCCTCGGTTTTTGACGCGAAGGTCGCTTGGGGCCAGCCAAGGTAGCCCGCCAACAACTGACCGGCCTGGTTTGCGTCGTCGTCCGTGGCTTGCTTGCCCATGATGACCAAATCGGGCTTCTCTTCGGCGACGAGCTTCACGAGGACGCGCGCCACGGCGTCCGAATCGAGCTCGTCGGACAGCACCAGGATCCCGCGGTCGGCCCCCATCGCGAGTGCCTGTCGGATCTGCGTCGTCGCATCCTTCGCGCCGATGCTGACGACGACGACTTCTCCACCATGGGCCTTTTGGAGACGCAGCGCTTCCTCGACGGCGATCTCATCGAAAGGATTTGGAACAAAATTCATGCCTTCGGTGATGATCGCCGAGCCATCCGGCGTAATCTTCACTTTTCGCTCATAGTCCGTGACGCGTTTCACCGTAACGAGGATCTTCATGGTCCATCTCCGCACGAGGGGGCTGAGTCTCTTGGTTGCGCCGGCTCGTGATGTTTCCCGGGGGTTTAGAGGCGCACCGGCGTCGTGTCAACCGTTGACCGTCCAGAATGCATTCGAGTCGTATCCGACCGTCGTGTCGAAGGAATTCGATGACCGAAGGGATGTCGACCGGGGGCCGCGCGGAGTCGTTGCGGATTGGGTTCTGGCTATGCTACGCCGTAGCGCAGGGGTGAAGGGCTCGGCGGAATTGCTCTTGGGCAGAATCATCGCGATCGCCAACCAGAAAGGCGGCGTTGGGAAGACGACCACGTCGGTCAACCTTGCCGCGTCTTTGGCGACCGAAGGACACAACGTCCTGCTGGTCGACGTCGATCCGCAAGCGAACGGCTCGAGCGGCGTCGGCGTCGAGAAGAACACCATCGAGTGCGGTATCTACCACGCGCTCTTGGGTGAGGTGACGCTCGAGGAGATCATACGGCCGACGAGCCTCGAGCGGCTTTGGGTGGCGCCTTCGAGCCGAGACTTGGCGGGCGCTGCGCTCGAGCTTGCCGAAATGGACGAAGGGCAGATCCGGCTGAAGACGCTCCTCTCCTCCGTGCGCGAGCGATTCGATTACATCGTGATCGACTGCCCGCCTTCGCTCGATCTCCTCACCGTGAATGGGTTGACGGCCGCCGACTCGATCTTGATCCCTGTCCAGTGCGAATACTACGCGATGGAGGGCCTCTCGGACTTGGTCAATACCATCCAGATGGTGAAGGACAACTTGAACGAGCGTCTGGTGATCGAGGGCATTCTTTTTACCATGTACGATCCGCGGAACAACCTGGCGCACCAGGTCGTGAACGAGGTTCGCGGGCACTTCGAGGACAAGGTCTTCGAGACGATGATTCCCCGCAATGTGCGGCTCTCAGAGGCGCCGAGCCACGGACAGCCGTGCATCCTTTATGATGGGTCGAGCCGCGGTTCACAGAGCTATCTTGCTCTAGCCAAAGAACTCAAGGCACGCCTCGCGGCTGCCGCCTAATCTCGTCGTCACCAACATATCCGACGATCCCTCATCCCTCATCCCTCATCCCTCATCACGGCACGTCACGCGACCTCGGCCACCAACGCTGGTGCCCACGCGCTGCCACACCACGATCCTCCCTCGATGTCTGCGCAAGAGCGGCTCGAAATCTCAGCCGAGCACATCTAGTCCATAAACCGTGAGAAGCTTTTCGGCGGCGATCTGAGGCGTGAGGGCGCGGTTGTTCAACGCGTCTTCAACGGCATTGCGCGTCGCGACGACTTCGGGGTGCGATCGAAAGTGCGAGAGCAGTCGCTCATCGATCAGGGCCCACATCCACTTCTGGGCCTGCCCTCTTCGCCGCGATTCGATCTCCCGACGCTCGGCCCGCTTGGAGAAGATCCCGTCGATCGAGGTCCAAAGCTCTGGGATGCCGTGGCCGGTCGCGGCGCTGATGAGCTTGACCGGCGGCGTGTCATGGCCACGCAGGATATGCAGCGCGGTGTCATAATCTTGACGGGCTCGCTGCGCGGCCGTGAGCAAGGCGCCGTCGGCCTTGTTGACGGCGACCATGTCGACGACCTCTAGGATACCACGCTTGATGCCCTGAAGTTCGTCGCCGGCCGAGGGGAGCATGAGCAGCAAGAAGAAGTCGACGAGGTCGGCGAGCGTTGCTTCGGACTGGCCGACGCCCACGCTCTCGACGAGGACGACATCAAAGCCGGCCGCTTCGCACGCGAGCATCACCTCTCGAGTTCGGCTGGCGACCCCGCCGAGCGTTCCTCCGCTTGGCGAAGGGCGAATGAATGCGCGGGCATCCTGGGAGAGTTTGGCCATCCGCGTCTTGTCGCCCAGGACGCTGCCTCCGGTGACGGTGCTGCTCGGATCGATCGTGAGGACCGCGACACGATGGCCGCACTCGATGAGATGTCGGCCAAAAGCTTCGATGAACGTGCTCTTGCCGACACCGGGAACGCCGCTGACGCCGACTCGCTGCGCGTTGCCGGTATGAGGCATGAGCGCGAGCAGAACCTCCTGGGCTTGGCACCGATGCGATGGGTGTGTGCTCTCGAGGAGCGTGATCGCGCGCCCGAGGATTGCGCGATCGCCGCTAAGGACTCCGGCGACGAGCGACTCGGTCGAAAGCTCAGGCCGTGGCGGTGCCATGGTTCTCGTATCCGAGCGTTCGGAAGAGCACATCAAGAAGGTTTGAGGCGGCCTCGGTGATGACGGTGCCGGGCCCGAAGACCGCTGCGACGCCTTCGTCGAGAAGCGCTTTGTAGTCGGCGGGGGGGATGACGCCGCCTACGACGATCTGGAGATCGGGGCGTCCGCATGCTGCGAGGGCCTTCTTGAGCTCGGGCACGAGCGTCAGGTGTCCAGCCGCAAGAGAGCTCACGCCGATGACGTGGACGTCGTTCTCGACCGCCTGAGCGGCTGTCTCCTCCGGCGTCTGAAAGAGTGGACCGACGTCGACGTCGAAGCCGAGATCTGCGAACGCGGTCGCGATGACCTTCTGCCCGCGGTCGTGGCCGTCTTGACCCATCTTGGCCACGAGGATTCGCGGTCGCCGTCCTTCGAGCTTGGCGAACCGCTCGACCCGCGTTCGGAGCTGCTCCACGTCGTCGGCCTTGTCGCCCATCTCTTGGGTGTACACGCCCGAGATGGTCTGGGACACCGCCTGATGACGGCCGTAGACCTTTTCGAGCGCGAGGCTGATCTCGCCGACCGTCGCTTTGGCGCGCGCCGCCTGAACCGCGAGCTCGAGCAAGCTACCGGACCGGTTTTCGGCCGCTTGGGTGAGTGCGTGGAGCGCCGCGAAGACGGCTTTCTCGTCCCTCGTCTGACGGAGGGTTTCGAGTCGCGCGAGCTGAGCGGCGAGGACTTCGCGGTTATCAACCTTCAAGACGGGAATCTCTTCGTCCCGCGGGGCGCGATACATGTTGACGCCGACCAACACCTGACGCCGGGCATCGATGCGCGCCTGTGTTCGCGCTGCGGCCGCCTCGATGCGGAGCTTCGGGAACCCAGACTCGATGGCCTTCGCCATGCCGCCCATGGCCTCGATCTCTTCGATATGCGCATGCGCGCGCGTCGCGAGATCATGCGTCAGACGCTCGACGTAGTAGCTGCCACCCCACGGGTCGATGACTCGCGTGGTGTCGGTCTCCTGCTGCAAGAAGAGCTGCGTGTTACGGGCGATGCGCGCGCTGAAATCGGTCGGAAGCGCAAGCGCTTCATCGAGCGAGTTCGTGTGAAGGGATTGCGTGTGCCCTTGGGTGGCGGCCATGGCCTCGATGCAGGTCCGGACGACATTGTTGTAGACGTCCTGCGCCGTAAGGCTCCAGCCTGACGTTTGACTGTGCGCGCGAAGCGACATCGACTTCGGATTCTTGGGTTCGAACTTCTTGATGAGCTTCGCCCAAAGAAGGCGTCCCGCTCGCAGCTTCGCGACTTCCATGAAGAAGTTCGTGCCGATGCCCCAAAAGAACGAAATGCGTGGCGCGAAGTCATCGATCGACAGACCTTGGGCCAGCCCCGTGCGCACGTACTCGAGCCCATCCGCCAGCGTGTAGGCCAGCTCAAGGTCTGCGGGCGCGCCCGCCTCATGCATGTGGTAGCCGGAGACGCTGATGCTGTTGAACTTCGGCATGCGCTTCGCGGTGTACGCAAATATATCGCCCACGATGTCGAGCGACGGGGCAGGCGGATAGATGTACGTGTTGCGGACCATGAACTCTTTGAGGATGTCGTTCTGGATGGTCCCCGAGAGCTTCTCCGGTGCGACGCCTTGCTCCTCGGCGGCGACGATGAACAAGGCCATGATCGGCAGGACCGCGCCGTTCATCGTCATCGACACGCTCATGCGATCAAGCGGAATGCCTGAGAACAGAATGCGCATGTCGAGGATTGAATCGATCGCGACGCCTGCCATACCGACGTCTCCGCGCACCCGGGGATGGTCGGAGTCGTAGCCGCGATGGGTCGCGAGATCGAAAGCGATCGACAAACCCCGCTGTCCGGCAGCCAAGTTCCGCCGATAGAACGCGTTGCTTTCTTCGGCGGTGGAGAAACCTGCGTACTGGCGAATCGTCCACGGTTGAGCCACGTACATCGTGGGGTAGGGGCCGCGGACGAACGGCGGGAAACCGGGCATCGTCTCCAGATGCTCGACAGGCTCGAGATCCGCGCGCGTGTACTGGGGGTGAACATCGATCTCTTCCGGTGTGCTCCAGACCGGTGTGGGGGCCTGGCCGGTTTGATGCGTCGAGGGGCCCGGGCGCGCGGTCGTCGGCGCCCGGAACTCGAGGTCGCGGAAGTTCGGTATACGGGTCATCGGTTGATCTCCAAGATCTCGTGGAAGCTCGTGAGCGCCGCGACGACATCGCAGCCGAGGTGAATGAAGGCATCCACGCCCGCCTCGCGGAGCGCGGATTCTTGCGCAGCGTCTTTGGGCCGGCCGGCGAGGACGAGGTACCGAGCACCCGCCTTCTTGAGCGCGCTCGCCGCCGCGGCTGCGTGCGCCTCGTAGCCCAGGTCTGACCCACAAAGCACCGCGAGCGGGCTTGCGCTTGGCGTCGATGCGGCGCGCGCGGTCACCGCCCGAGATGCGGTGTACGTCTCGACGAGCGCCGCCACGCTTTCGCTGCTGTCCCCGATCAGAGGCTCGATGCCGCCCGCCTCCAGGAAATTCTTCGCGAAGGTTGTCCGCGGTGTGTGTTCGGCCGTCTTTCCGAGGTTGGCCAAGAACGCTGCGGGACGACTTCCGTGACGGGCCAAGTGATCGTCGGAGGCTTGCCGGAGGTCCTCGAATGCGTCGGCGAAACGACGGACGGGAAGCGGCTCGATGACACGCCCGTCTTGCCTTTTGGCGGGCGCGAAATCCGAAAGCCGGGCGCCGTTCGAAAACGCCGCCACACGCGCATCGAACGACGTGGCTGCCTCGCCCGATGAAGACGCGAGCGAAGGGGGCGTGCCACCGCCGACCGCTCCCGTCCGCGACGACCCTGAGGGACGCGATTCGTGGACGTTCGGAAACTCGCTGACGCCGGTGATCGGGAGCCGCCGGCGCGCGATGTCCTGCGCACGCTGCTGGAAGACCGGCTCGATCATCCTCTGGATGTCGCCGCTCTCGAGCGCCGCGCGCATCCCGCCCGCGCCTTCGACCGATCGAAGGATCGACCAGGCCTTCTCGACCAGGTCCGAGGTCAGCGATTCGATGAACCAGCTTCCGCCCGCTGGGTCCGTGACAAAGTCGAGATGGGATTCTTGCGCGAGGATGTGGTGCGTGTTGCGCGCGACGCGTTGCGCGAGCTCGCTCGAATGTTCGAGCGCGTCATCGAAGGCTTCGGCAACGATGATGTTCGCGCCTCCGATCGCGCCCGCAAAGACGGTGGTGGTGGCGCGCAGCATGTTGACCCAAGGATCACGCGCCGTCACGACGCGCCGGGCGGTACGGACCTTGACGCACATGCTCCGAGAGGACGTCGCCTCCACCCCGCACTGCTCGAGGATCGATGACCAGAGGATCCGCGCGGCCCGAAGTTGGCAAATCGCCTGGAAGAACGTGCAGTCGAGGTCGTACGTGAAGACGATCTGTTTGGCGGCCTCCGCCGGCGGGAGGCCACTTCCCTCGAGCAACCGGAGGTACTCGAGGCCGGTCGCCATCGTGTAGGCCAACGCCTGGGTGACGCTTGCGCCTGCGTCTGCATAGGCCGATGACGAAACCTCAAAAGCGCGAGATTTGGGGGCCTCTGTCGCCGTCCAATGCGCGAGGTCGGCGGCGCTGCTCATGGCAGCACCGATGTCGATCGGTGCACCTCTTGCCAGCAGTGAGAGTGGGTCGGCGTTGAACAAAGCGTGAGCCTGCGAGGGCTCGATCCCGCGCTTCCGCCAGGCCGCAGCAAGCATTGCCGCCGCGCCTGCGAAATCGCCGGCGGCGTCGAGGCTGATGGCGATGCGGCCGAGATCCACTTCGGCGAGCACGAACATGAGGTCGTCGAGCGCGCGTATCGGCCACTCCGCGCCTACCCTGAGCTCGAGGGCGTTGGCGCCGCCCTCGACGTCTCGACCGACCGCCTGAGCCATGGCGTTCAGCTCGAGGTGAGCGTGAGGCTGACATGTGCGCCATCCGCGCTCGAGTCCGACCGTCGAGGGGTCTCCGCCGAGCGAGCCCTCGACGAATGGGGGCCGGGTTGCGGTGGGCGTGTGGAGCGGTTGGATCGAAATCTCGTCGAGTGTGCGGAAAACGAGCTTCTTTTCGAACGGAACGCCTTTCAGATCCTTTTCAACCTGTTCGCGCCACGTGGTTGGTTCGACCTTGGGGAAGTCTCTGGAAACGCCGAGCATTCTGGCCGCCTGTATCGGACGGGGCCCGCGGGCCAGTCAAGAGATCTCCGTCTTGGAGGCCGCTTTGCGCGGACTTTGCGCAGAGGCTGACCGCGCGAAACTTGGGGTTTCTTGGACGGAGCAGTATTCTCGCTCCGTGCTTCACTGTCCGCGCTGCCGATCCATCTACGCGGCCGACATAGACTTTTGCGGAATCGACGGCGAGCGGTTGGTTGCGACGGACGAGAACCCGCTCGTGGGTCGCGTCATCGAGCGCTATGAGATCGTCGAAGTGCTCGCGCAGGGTGCCATGGCGAGCGTCTACCGGGTTCGGCACGTCGTGCTGGAGCACGAATATGCGATGAAGGTGCTCTTCGGCGATATCGGGGCGAGCAAGACGCTCGTTCAACGATTTCGCCGCGAAGCTCAGGCGGTCAGCAAGATTCAGCATCCCAACGTCGTTTCCGTCATCGATTTCGGCACGACAGCAGACGGTCTCACCTTTCTTCTCATGGAGTACGTCGAGGGCGAGACGCTCGAGCGCAGGCTCGCTCGGGACGGCCCGTACAGCCCGCTCAAGGCTGCGCAAATCACCCGCCAGATCGCCTCCGGTTTGGCAGCGGCTCATCGCCTTGGGTTCGTTCATCGCGACATCAAGCCGTCCAACATCATGCTGTCCAACCGGGGTGGCTTCGACTTCGTGAAGATCCTCGACTTCGGCATCGTTGGCCTTGCTAAGGGTGCGGTCGGCGATCGACTGACGGAGAGCGGCTACATGGTGGGCACGCCGCTCTACATGGCGCCCGAGCAAGCCATCGAGGCGGCGACGGTGGGGCCGGCCGCCGACCTATACTCGCTCGGCGTGATCACCTTCGAGATGTTGATGGGACGTCCGCCGTTTTCGGGCCGGACTTCGATGGAGGTGGTACTCAAGCACGCGGTCGAGAAACTCCCGCCAATGCCGCCCCTCGGGGGCCTCGAGCTTCTGGTTCGATGGCTGCTTGAGAAGGGCGCCGCCGATCGTCCGAAGAGCGGCGACGAAGTGGTCGGTGAGCTCGATCGACTCACCTTCACGCGCGAGGCGAAGCCAGAATACAAGCCCGTCTCCGGCTTCACGACGACGGTCGAGATGACGGTCGATCAAGCATGGGGCAACGACAAGCAATCGCGCGGCGAATAGGGGCGGCAACCTTGGTTTTCGATCCTCGATCCTCGATCCTCGATCCTCGATCCTTCACTCTTGGTTCTCGGCCGGCGGGGCATCTCTTCGGTCCTGTGTGGTGGCCTTTCGTCGGTCGACGTCTCGTGGCCGGCCCCTAGCGTTTGTTGAGGAGCTTGCTGATGAGAGCGCCCAAACCCCCTTTGTTCTTTTCCTCGCGTTGGTTGACGAGCCGCAGGCCTCGACTCGCTTCGATGTTCTTGGCATCCCAGTCTAGGCACTTCTTCCACCACTTCTTGGCTTCGCCGTAGTTCTCGAGGGCGAAATGCATCTGACCTAGGTATTGGTACGCGATGGGGAGGTTCTCTTGGCGCTGGACTGCGCTCATGACTCGGTCCATGGCGCGTTGGGATGAGGTTCGGTTCCGCGGCGCCAGGTTGAACTCTGCCCAGCCGAGTTGTGCGCGATAGAGAGGGTCGTCGCCGTTGAGCCGGATGGCTTCCTCGAGGCGCTGGATGGCTTCGTCCCAGCGTTTTCGTCGGATCTCGGCCAATGCTTCATCGAAGAGCTGCTCCGCCCGCAGGACGGCCGATACGTCCGTCGCCAAGCCTTTTGCCTGGCGCTCAAGTCGAACCGCATACTCGCTCCGCTTGTTCGGCTCGAGGAGCGTCTCGTAGGCTTCGGTGATGTGCGAGAAGATCTCGTTGAGAAGCGGCTTTTCGGCGCCCAGATCGAGTCCCGCGTACGCGTCCACGTGCCATTGCTTGGCGAGGTCTTTGTACACGGCCTTGACCTTCGCGAGGTCAACCTCCGATGCGCTTACACCGAACAGCTCGAAGTAGCTCTTGGACTTGGTTTCGCCGTGAAACCTACGGATCCGTTTGCGAGCAAGCGCGGCCTCTGCCACCATGCTTCGACTGTCTTTGCCTGCCACCGGGCCGGATTATCCGACGGCCCCGCCATTGAGTCCAGACACGTTCGCCTGTCGGCTCGGATTGCTTGCCAGAGCCTCAGGGCGCGTCGCTTTGGGCGCCTTCAGCGATCCAACGGTAGAGGGTCTGGTACCGAAGATCGTCGCTTGCCGAGAAAAATTTTCGCGGATGCGGCTCTGGGCTCCCGCTGAGCGGGTTCAGAAGAAGCAAGCTGCGCTCGGGGACGAGTCGATTGACGCGATAAGGCTCGCCCGTGGCGCCGTTGTCGGTCGGGGCCGTGGCGGTGAGTTGTCGGTAGAGGTCGGCCGGTGAGCCGCCCATGAAGAATCGTCCAGGGGCGGTGTTCGCGTCGACGCCGTTGACATGACAACCGTAGCAGCCGATGCCTGTCGGCGGCGAAGCGCTGAGGAGGGGGCGGACGTCGTTGACGAACGAGACCGGTGTTTCGGGGGGCTCGGGCGCACCCGTGTCATCCACGCGTGGCCCCGGTGCGCCGCCCGCGATCCATCCGCGAATCAAGAGATAGGGTGGGTCGTACTGGCTGGTGAAGGCGAAGATCGGATGGTCTTGGACGCCGCTGGGCTCATACAGAGGCTTCTTGAGGAGGAGACTCGCGTCCGGCGTGGCGACCGATACGCGTGCGGGATGTTGGGCGGGGTCGAGGTTTGAAAACGCGGCGGCGGCACCGCCCGTGAGCGCGAGTCCGCCGGCTGGACTTCGTCCACCCTCGTCGGTGTGACAGCCCTGGCACCCGTAGCCACCCTGAGGGATCGAGAAAAACAACGGATAAATTTGGGTGGCGAAGTCGACCGGATCGATCGGGTCGTTTGGCTCGTTCGGCGTCGGCGGCACCGGCGGCACCGGAGGAGGCGGGATCTCGCCGCCGCGTTCGGTGAGCGCGAGCCACGTGAAGCCGCCCTTGAGCGCTTGCGTGATGACGGGACCGAACGACCGCTTCGTCGATCCGTTCGCGTAGCTGGTGGCGGAGATCGAGATGGGGATCGATTCGGGTCCGTCGGCCGGGATCTCGACGTAGTAGGCAAAGAGTCCGCCTCGATATTGCCCGCCATGCTCCGGGTCTTGGACACTTTGTGTCTCGTTCGCGCTCTTGTAGGCGTTGCCGTTGAAATAGAAGAAGTAGGGGCCCTTCTTGTACCAAGTCGCTGAGCCGTCGACCTGCAACGAGAAGTCGTCGTACCCCACCCCGGCGACCGGCGTCGAGCCATCGCTCTCCGTCACTGCACCCATGACCATCGCGTACCGGCAGTTCTGGCCTTCATGGGGTGCGTGGCAGGTGAAGGTGCTGGCGAAGTCGACCTCGAACGTTTCAGCCCAGCGGTCGACCTGCGGACGGTACGCCATGAAGAAGTCGCGTCCCCGGAGATCGGCCTCGCCGACCGTGATCTGTTCTTGCGTCACCAGATAGGACGGCTCGTTGTCAACGCGCAGCACCAACGCGCCATTTGCGGGCACGACGAGTGAATAGTCGCCTCGACCATCGGAACGGGTGGGCGTGATCCCCTGGACGCCGAGCACCGATACGCCCGAACCGGGGACTGCGGTTCGGGCTCCGGCGGCCAGGAACGCGTCGAGCCGGAGCACTTGCCCGGTGATCTTCACGGTCTCTGGCGGGCCGCTGGTCGCGTCGGTTCCGCTTCCGGCGTCGGACCCGGTGCCCGCATCTGGCGTCGAACCGCCATCGCTTGCGTCGCCGGCCTCCAGTGAGGTGTCACCAGCCGTGCCAGCATCTGCGCCCGGTGGCGACGATGGTTCGCCATCCGCACCGCATCCGAACCCTGCCCATCCCGACAGCAGTCCGCAGACCGCCCAAGTGATTCCTGTTGTCTTCACGATTCTCCTCGGCATGCCTGGATCGGAAACCCATGCGTCAGCGGCCGGCCGCTCGTAGTGCCTGCAACAGGCGTTCCCTGCCGGCATCTCAGGTTATCCCTCGATGCATGCCGGATGGAGGGCTCACGTGGGTGTGGTCTGTCCTCATCAGGTGTGGGGTTCGGACCATGAGGATGCGTTAGTTGCGCCACGCCCAGCGCGGGGCCTTCGGGTCTTCAATGCGAACGCGCCCTTGAAACCCGGCCTGAGGCGTGTGCCAGTGTTCGACCCGCGGTTCGCCAACTTGCCAGCATAGGTAGACCAGCTCTCCATTTCGGAGTGCGGGGAAGTCGAGCAGGCCTTGCCGGAGACCTTTGACGTCCACGCCCGCGTCCGCGATTTTCGCCAGAAATCGATTCGCTTCTTCCCTCAACTCCTGGATCTTGTGGTCTCGCTCGTGCGTCGGAGGCGACTCTTGCTCGAGCCAGCGGATCTTGTGCTCGAGGTCGATCGCGCCTTCGAGATAGGCTTGAACCTCCCGAAGCGTCGAGTTCGCTTCGTCGGGCGTGAAGTATCGAAGGGGGAGGGGTGCGGTGAGGAAATTCATCGGTAACTCTTCTGACTCACTCTGCCTTTGGTCTGCCTTTGGTCTACCTTCGTTCTGCCTTCGCCTTTGCCTTCGCCTTCGCGTTGCCGCTACCGCGCACGGCCGGGCTAATCGTGCTCGCTGCTGCCCTGATGGTCGTGCGGCAGAGACCCGCGAACCGAACGCAGATAAGCGAAGGGCGTCTCAAAGGCGAAGTTCGAAACACGAGATGTGTAGATATCGGCATAGCGCTCCATTTGTCGAGCCAGTTGGCTCTTGTCGTTGCCGGCCCGGAGCAGCAATCCCCAGTGCCGGTTGCCGAGCTCGGCCGCCGACTGTGCGAGCGGTGCGATCTGTTCGTCGAGGTCGTCGAGTTGTTCCCGAAGGCGGGCCGAATCGGCTTGGATCTCGTCGGGCGGCGCGGATGCGACGGGTCCGTAGCCGAGTCGTCGCCGCTGCGTCCGGATACGAAGTTGGCATTGCGCATATTCCAGCGCGCCTTTTTCCTCCATCAGCTTCTCGAGCTGCGCCATCTGTGGCGCGAACGCCTCGATGGCCTCGATCTCACCTTCGAGCTCTCGCAAGATGAGCGCCGTGCGCCAGCGAAGGATGTTCTTCGTGACGTGCACGTCGCTGAATATGTGGTCGCCGACGTAAAGGATCTCTTCGCCTGCGAGACCAAGCGCCGTCTCCACCAAGTCTGCAGAGCCGCCGACGTACGTTCCCCCCGGGCGAATACCGGCGGCCGAGGAACGCAGCAGGCCGTCTTCGGTCACCACTTCGAAGACCGCGCTGCGCGACATGAAGAACTCTGGCTTGCGTGCCTCGACGATGATGATGTCGAAGAGATCGCGCCACGAGGTGCCGCTCGGAAGATATCGATCAAACGCGTACGCCATCAGGGCGCGCGTGTAGGCCCATTCGGAGTTCGTGATCAGTACGAGCTTTTTGTCGGCGTGCCGCTGATCCAGGATCGCGAGCGCTGTCTCTGGATCGAGGTCGACGAATCGGTCTGGGTCCAGCGCGATTTCCGTCTTGAGGCGGCCTTCCATATGGACGACATCGAGCGCGGTTCGGACGCGTCGATAGAGCTCGTCATAGGTTGAGACACCGCTCAGCTTCTGGTCGTCGAGCAGCTCTACGAGCTGGGCGTAGAGGCAGGCTTCGGAGAGTGAGAACAAGGTGTTCATGAACTGGAAGCGACGATCGCTCAGGTCCACGATGGTTCGGGTGTAGCGGGCCTTCGTCTCTTCGAACGGGAGGGCGCGGGTCCCGTGGAAGGCTCGGTTTATGAAGCCGAAGCGGTTGGCCTTGACGATGTTCCCCAACTCGGTGTCGATGACGAGTCCCCGAATCATGAGCGTGGGCTCGAAGGTCAGCCCATCGAGCGGCCAACCGAAGGCTCTCAATCGGTCGAGCGCGTAGGTATACGCTGCTCGTTCCCACTCTCGCTCGAGGTAGTGGATGATCGTGTAGTCCATGTCATACCCGACGGCCTTGATGCCTCGGAAGTTGAGGGTTCGATTGGCAAAGATGCGGCGCTTTCGGCTCGATGGACCCATCGGTGCAGCGTCTCGGGGGGCAGGGCCAGGGTCAAGGGCGAGACGGATTTTGGAAGGAAATCTCGGGTCTGGTGAGTACTGTCATGGCTTCACCTTGAGTCACGATGCATCGTGCAAAAAGTCATGGAACAGTACATTATCGATGCGAGCTTTGTCGTATCGACAAAATCGTGCGGACGCCTGCGCGTGCTCTTTGGGGGGGATGATGCTTAAGCTCGGAAAACTCACTGACTACGCCATCGTATTGCTGACGTACTGCGCCCGGACGCCACCCGGCGATTCGACGACCGCGCGACACCTCTCGGAGCTGTCGCACCTGCCTCTGCCTACGGTGAGCAAGATCATGAAAGCGCTCGCCCGGGCCGGTATCCTTGCTTCTCATCGCGGCGTAAAAGGGGGCTATCGCCTGGCGCGCGACGCCGGTGATGTCAGCATATCGACGGTGATCGAGGCCATCGAAGGCCCCGTTCGCATGACCGAGTGCTGCAGCAGTCAGGCGCCGCGTCTTTGCGAGATCGAGGCGACCTGCCCGGTGCATCGGAACTGGTCCAAGATCAACGATGTCGTCCTCGCGGCGCTCGACCAACTCACCATCGCCGACATGGCCAAAGCCGATAACTGCCGCGAGAAGGCGGGGCGCCTTCTTGAACTGGTCAGTCGCCCTTCGGCCGTCGTGGCCTAGCTGCGGCTTCCCTAACGCGCTTGTGAGTTCACGCGCGTCCGCGAGAGGATCCGTGATTCGGCGCGTATTGCCGCTGGTTCGACTCTTTCTGAAATAAGGGTTCCGCCTTGCCTTCCAAGGTCCCCCCTTTCGTCGTGACTTGCACCGACCAGCGGTTGACTTGATCCGCGTGAACACGGAATCTAGTACCTCGTAGGTCTTCTTTGCTGGCCGTGGACGCGACCGGCGGAGGGGCTTCTGGAGGTAGAATGGACGGCTTTCGAGCGGTTCGGACGGGATACGGAGGATCGATTGGTGCTTCTACGCGAAGCCGAGACCGGTCGGCGGACGATTCTCGAGCCGGGGGCCCGCGGCATCACGGATCGCGGACCAGGGTTTCGGGGGAGCTTTTTCGAGCCCTGGCTCGGATCTTTCTCGAGGCGAGACCCGAAATCGCGCGGGATACGCTCGCCGGCCTGATCGCGCGGCGCCTGACAACCGAGGGTATCGAGTATCACCCTCGGACGATACGTCGCCAAATCTTGGGCGTCGTGGACACGGTGCCGCCCGAGGTCGAGTCCTGTCTGCTTGCATTATGCGTCCATGAAGCCTTCGGCGGCGACCGAGATGCCTTGGACCGAGCGCTCGGCGACCAGCGGAAGCTGCTCGTCGATGCGGAGGCGCGTGCGCCTTACGTCACGGTTGAGCGATTGGGGCGCGTCGTCGAGCTCTGGCTGTACTTCAACCGAGGGCAGTCGAAGCGAGCGCTTGCGGAGCGCCTCCATCAGGACTTGGCGCGCAGCGGGGTGGGGCTCACCCGAGAATCTATTCAGTGGAAACTTGCATCCAATGGACACCTCGTCCGGCGAGAGGTGCTACTGCAGCTCGTGGAATATCTTCGTCCGCACGGCATCTCGAGCGAGGAGAAGGCGCACGATTTTCTCATCCGACGCCACGGTGATATCCAGGGCACGCTCGAAGGTCGATCGCTCGTCGACGCGGGGCCGTTCAGGCGCTCATGTCGTCTCTGGCAGATTCTCAACCGGGAAGCTTCGACGCGACGGCTGGCTGCCCTGCTGCGAGAGCAGCTCGCCGAAGACGGCGTGGGTGTTGGAATCGAGCATCTTCAGCGCGCCATTGGGGGCAAGACGCCTCGTGTTCGGCATGATCTCGTCGTCGCCATGGATGCGTTGCTCGCGTTGTCGATACCCGAAGGCGAGACGATCGATTCGCTCATGGCGAAGCTCGAATCGTCGAGCCCCCGGCATCTCGACCTGGCCTGGGTACGGTGTGAGCCCATTGCGGCTCTCGCGCAGGCATGGCTCGAAGCCAACCCTGGCGTCTCGATGCGGAAGCTGGCGCTTCGCGTCGTGAAGACGATTCGCCGCATGGGCTATCGAAGCAGCCACAACACGATTCAACCCATTCTTGGAGGATGGAAGAAGCGCACGAGGGGTTATGTCTTTCGTGGGCTCCTCAAGCAGTTTCCCGACCGGCCCGATGACCGCATTCCGGATGACGCGTTCATTGTTCCGGGAGGCGGTCTCGATCTCGACGGATTCGGCGAGAAGTCGTCAGCGGACATCCCGACAGCGCCGACAGCGCAGACACCGCAGACACCGCCGGCTCTAGGACGGGGCGCTGCATCGAGTCCTTCCTCACGCTCTGCGCCCAGTCAGCCGACGAAGGCGGCCGAGCTCAAGAAAGAAAAGAGAGCGGGCGAAGCAAAGAAGAACAGCGCGAGGCGGAACCAAGGGCGGTCGCAGTCTGCGCTTGATGAGCATCCCGCCGACTTGGACGAGTTCATCAACAAGGCGACGGAGCATCTTTCACAGGCGAAGTCACCGCTCTTTGCCAAGCTGGCCGCGCTTCGAGCGGCCAAGCTCTACGATATTTCGGCTGAGGACGCCTACGCGACGATCATGAGCCGAAGCGCGTCGTAGTCGCGCCGCCCCGCCGTCTGCGTAACTAGATGTGCTCGGCCGAAATGCCGATCCCTTCGCTCACTGTTCCCGGTTCACATTCACATTCCCGCTCCGATTCGCGTTCCTCATGCCCGGTTCCCTGCTCCCGGGTCCCCGTTCATGCGACGCCAATCACTCCCGGACGATGGGCGACAACGGAGAGGAGCTGGGGGCTGGGAGCTGGGAACAGGGGACGGGGAACAGCAATCGGAGCGGGGAATGTGAATGTGAACCGGGCATCGGAATGAGTGCTCAGCGGGATTCGTCAGAGCCCGCCGTCTTTGCGGAGCTCATCAGGATTGCGACCAGCTCGCCGGCCTCGCGGAGCAACGGCGGGATCTCGTATTGAGGGGCCAGGTTCGCGCGTTGGACCAGGCCGAGGCAATAGACCGATTCGCGCATCTCCTTGGCCGCGAGGCTCACCTTGTGCACGAAGTCTCGCCGGCTCTGGGCGCTCCGAGCCTCCTCGTAGTTGGACCCGCCCGACGTGGCCGAGCGAAGAAGCTGATCGGCAATGTGCTTGCCAGGGCGATCTTGCGGGAGAGCGGCCACGAGCCGGACGACCGACGCTCCAAAGTCCACGAGTCGCGTGGCGATGTTGTCTCCTTCATACGGATGATCTGCGGAAGCCGCTCGGCTCTGTCCACGACGTTCGCTCCGGAAATCGTTCCGGTCGAACGCAGCGGATGGACCACCGCGGATGCGCGTCCGATCTCATGCCTGGAGCGGCCTACCCGTATAGGTCCAGCGGAACGGCTTGGCGAGCACCCTGTGGAAGTATTCGACGAATTGGAAAACGCGCGATCGCAGATCGTCGATCGAAGTGAAGCTGGATCGTTTGAGAAGCCGCCGGGCGAGGATAGAGAACCAGATTTCGACCTGGTTGAGCCAGGAGCAATGACGGGGCGTGTAGACGAAGCGAATCCGATGAGACGGATCTTCAAGGAACTTCCGGCGCGTCTTCTTTGACTTCAAGATGCCCTGCTTGCCCTTCACGCCAAGGGCCTCCTCCAACCCGCAGCGCCGCGCGACGAGCCGCACGAGGCTCGCGGATCGGTGCGTGTCGAGTTGGTCGACGACGAAGATCCACGTTGCCCCAGGATCGCTTTCAACCGTCTTGTCGATGTGGGCCGCGAAGTCGGCCTCGGTGCGAGTCGGTCCAATCGACGGACAGATTACTTTACCCGTCGCCACATCGAAGTTCGCGATCAACGACAACGTGCCGTGGCGGATGTACTCGAACTCGACCCGTTCGACGAGGCCGGGTCGCACCGGTTTCGTTTCGTGGAGGCGCTCGAGCGCCTGCATCCCCGTCTTCTCGCCGGTGCTCACCACGTGTGTACCCACTGCCGCGAGTTCGGGAGCGTCGCGGTACGTGTCGCAGATCTTCTCGACGTCTGCCTGGTGCTGCTCGGGCGCTTCGCGCTTGTCCCGCGAAGTCAGCCAGTACTGACTCTTGTGCGGTCGCAGGTCCGACTCGCTAAAAAACGGTCGACCTGCCTCGGTGAAATGCTCTCGACGATCCCCCTCTTCATCGCTTCGCGCGCCAGCTCCGGTGGCGTCCAGTGCGAGACCGGAAGTCCGCTTTCCGCAGGCGGCTCGCAGGCCAACGCGATGATCGATGCCACTTCTTCCGGGGTAAACTTCGAGGGTGCGCCACTCCGCTCGTTGTCCTCAAGCACGCCGAGGATCAGCTTCTCCAGATCCTTGCCGTTCGCGCCTCCATTCTCTGCATCGACCAGGGCTGCGCTTGCTCCAACCCAACGGACACGCCACCGCCGCACACGTTGCCGGTCCACGCCCAGCTCGTCTGCTTGGTCCTCGTTGTTTCGGCCCTCGGCTGACATCAGCACGATCCGGCACCGCTCCACCAACCGCTGTGGCGCCACCTTCGCCCGCGTAAGTGGCTCGAGCACAGCCCTCTGCTTCGGCGTCACCTCGACACTGACCGACCTCTTGCCCATACGATCCCCTCCCTGGAGATCGCCACACCATGATCCGCGCTCGAGGTCTGCGCAAGAGCGGCTCGAAATCTCAGCCGAGCACATCTAGAGGTCGTTCGGAAACATCTCGCGGAGGCGCTCGGGGGTTGGCGCGCCCTGGGGATAAGGAATCCCGTTCACGAAGAACGACGGCGTGCCATTGACGCCGACGTTCTCGCCTTGCTTGAGGTCGGCCTCGACCTCTTGCCGGACGCTCGGATCGGCGAGGCAAGCCGTGAAGCTTTTGGTGTCGAGTCCGATCGCGCTCGCGTGCTCCTGGATGCTGGCGTCGTCGAGTTTGCTCTGGTTATCGAACATCCGGTCGTGCAGAGGCCAGAACTTGCCTTGCCGGTGGGCGCAGCGGCCGGCGATGGCGGCGGGCATGGCCCGTTCGTGGAAGTTCAGCGGAAAGTTCATGAAGTAGATGCGCACGTTCTTCGGAAACGAACCCAAGATCTGCTCGATCGCTTGTGCTCCCCGCGAGCAGTAGGGACACTGAAAGTCAGAGAATTCGACGATCGTGATCTTACCGTTCGGATCGCCCTTCATCGGACTGTTCGCGAGGTCGAAGTTCATCGTGATGAATGGCGGGGCTGGCAGATCGATCGCGACACCGGCCTCTGAGCGAAGCTTGTTGAAGTGCTCTTGCAGTGCGCCCTGCCGCTTCTGGTTCGCGAGGTATTCGCGAATCCTTGGACCTGTCTCCTCGATACTGCGTCCGCTCGCGGCCACGTTGGCTTGGAAGAACGATTGGACGTCGGCTTCGCTGACCTCGGGAACCGGAATCGACTTCACGTAGTCGCCTTCCGAAACGCCCTTCGCCTTGGCGGCGTTTTCGACCAACCTCTGCGTGATGCTTCCCTCGAGCTGTTCGCGCTCCGCTTGCTCGAGGTCTTGGAGGTACTTGTTGTAGAGGCGAACGATGTCGCTCTTTCCTTTGTCGTATAGCTCACCGTACGTGAGCTCGCCGCCTTTCCATCTTGCAACCACTGTATTCGCGGGAACGCGCGGCGCCAACGTGGGTTGGGCCACGACCGGACCGGCGACGGCGCTGGACGTCCCTTGGGCGAGCTTGGTCTCGGTTGGGCGAGGGCAGCCGACCGAAGCGGCCGCGATGGCGATGAGAAGTGCGCTTGTTTTTTGCACGGACGTGAGGTCGCATGTTGCGCGGCACTTCACAAGAAGCATCCACCGTGTGCCGTGTGCCGTGTGCCGTGTGCCGTGTGCCGTGTGCTTGTGGCTGCGGGCTTGTGGCTGCGGGCTTGTGGCTGCGGGCTTGTGGCTGCGGGCTTGTGGCTGCGGGCTTGTGGCTGCGGGCTTGTGGCTGCGGGCTTGTGGGCCGCGGGCCTCGGTTCCGGGCGGTGGGAGGCGGGTCGGTCGACTGGTCTGTTGGCTCCGGTCCGCGAGAATCTTAGTCCTCGAGGACGACCAGGGCCCCGTTCGACCCGACCGCCACGACGCGGTTCCCGTCGGGTGTACCGTGTACCGCGAACAGATCCTCCGCAAGCACGGGGGCTTCCGCCGCCCACGCCTGCCCGTCATACCGAAGGATGGTGCCTCGGGCGCCGACCGCGAAGATGCGGTCAGAGGTGGTCCCGAAGATGTCGTAGAGATCTTGGTGGGTTGGCGTTGTCTCGTGCCTCCATTCCGTACTCTTGCTTGGCCGTCGGTAGATCGACCCGCCGAGCCCGACGACCCACAGATCGTCGTCGGCACTGGCTGACCACACCCCGAAGAGCGGCAGGGGCGTCGTCGAGGTCTCGGTCGTGACGAGCTGCGTGACCCAGTTGTTGCTCGTCTTCTCGATGACTGTCCCCTGATTCGTGACGAAAGCGATCCGAGTTTCGCTCGCCGCCCAGCTCCCTGTGATCCGGGCGCTCCCGGGCGCGTGGACATCGACCCGTGTCCAGCGGGTTTCGTTGAGCGATTTCTTCAGGACTCGACCGCCTTCACCACCAGCATAAGCGGTCAACGACCCGGCGAGCGTAAGCGTGAAAATGCGCAGATTGCTTCGGCTGTCGTCCTGCGTGAATGCGCCCTCGATGTCGCGCGCAAGAATGATACCGCCGTCGCCGCCCATGAGGTCGCCGAGCTCCGTCGAGATCACCGCGTACAGGTTCGGGTCGGCGAGCCCGACCGGAAGAGGCTCCCCGTCGGAATCAACCACGGCGACCTCGGCGAGCTTCTCGCCATCGACGCTCAGGATGTGCCCGCGTGCACCCACGGCGACTGCGCGCTTGGCATCGATGACGTGAACATCACGAAGATCGCGCCCGTCCTGCGTGTCAATGCGTTGCCAACCGGATCGACCGCAGCCCGCCCCTGGCACGGCCACGGCCCACGCCAGGATCGACAGCGTGAACTGACGAACCCTGGGGCGACGGATGGGGGCTTTGCCGAGCGCAAGCCTCCTCCTCGCTCGCTCCGTCTCTCCGTGCGCCGTCCGTGGTGGCGCCGTTCTTGGCGAGGGCCCTTCCTGTACTCGGAGCATGGACGATGGCCTACTTCCCCGGGTCAGCCGCGAGCGCCTTGTTGATATCGCTGATCGCGAAAGCGACGTCGCTGTTCTTCGGGTCGAGTTGGAGCGCGCGCTCGTAGGCGCTCTTTGCCGCCTTGAGGTTCCGAAGCTGAAGCTCCGCGTTGCCGAGGACCTTGTAGGCGGGACCGAGGTTCTGATCGAGCGACACGGCGCGTTGTGCTTCGTCGCGCGCTTCTTCGTAGCGGCCCTTTTCGGCGAAGACGCGCGATCGATAGTAGTGGGCAACTGCGTAGGCCGAATCGATCTCGATGGCGCGGTTGAGCGCCTGAAGCGCGCCCTCGAGATCTCCGCCCTCAAGCAACGATCCGCCGAGCTCGGTCTGCGCCCGAACATGGCTCGGATTGAGCAAGAGCGCCTTCTTGTAGTGCGCGCGCTCGCGTTCGCGGTCGCCTCGCAGACGGTAGAGCCGACCGATTTGGTAGTGGCCATCCGAGAATGTGGGGTGTCGATCGAGCGCGATCTCGTAGGCCTTCTGTGCGCCATCGAGGTCGCCTTGCCGTTCGAGAATCTCGGCGAGCACGCCGGTCGCACGTCGGTTGCCTGGCTCGAGTTCGAGGGCGCTTTGTAGCGCTTGCTTGGCGCGGTCGAGACGATCTCGGCGTATCTCGACCTCGGCGATGCTGATCAAGATCGCCGGCGACTCGGGGTCGAGGCGGCGGGCTTGGTTGAGCTCAGCCATGCTCGTCTCCAAGGCGTCGCGGGTTCCTATGGCTGCGTAGGCTTGTCCAAGCTGTTCGTGTGCCGTCGCGTCATCCGGGGCCAGCTTCACGAGCTTGGTGAGGTAGATGATCGCCTCTTTTGGCTCGCCTTGGTCGAGATAGGCGCGCGCCATGCGGCGATAGGTCAGCGCGTCTTCGGGGCGCGTGTAGAGCGCCTTCTTATAGAGGCGGAGCGCGCGGGTCGTACGTCCGCGTTGGTAGAAGATCTCACCCAGGTGGAACTGGGCTTCAGGGAGGTCGGGCTTGAGCGTGAGGACGCGTTCAAACTGCGTCTCGGCTTCGGCGAGCTTCCCCTCCCGAAAATACGCGAGCCCGAGGTTGAAGGCTGCATCGATGTAGTTGGGACGGTAGCGCAGCGCCGCTTCGAAGTGCTGTTTCGCCTTGTCGCGTTCGCCGATGCGGTCCAGGGCGACGCCGAGGTTGTTGTGGGCACGTGCGTGGTCCGGTTCGGCGCGAATGGCGGCTTCGTACTCGCTCACCGCGTCTCGGTATCGCCGCTGGCGAAAGTACAGAATTCCGAGGTTGTAGTGCGCGTCCGGTTCCTCGCGGTCG
This sequence comes from Deltaproteobacteria bacterium, assembly GCA_016713425.1. Taxonomy (GTDB): domain Bacteria; phylum Myxococcota; class Kuafuiibacteriia; order Kuafuiibacteriales; family Kuafuiibacteriaceae; genus JADJPE01. The sequence continues at coordinate 3,447,946 of JADJPE010000005.1, forward strand.
ATCCGCAGTGCGCGATTCAGGCTCCGCATTGCTTGGTCGGTCAGACCCATATTTCCGTAGATCTTCGCCAGCGCGATGTGAGGTCGCGCGTAGTCGCCGTCGATCTCACTGGCCTTGCGATAGTCCGCGATCGCCGCGTCTTGTTGCTCCAGCCGCTCGTAGGCTTCGCCGCGGTTGAAATACGCGACGGCGAGCGTGGGCGCGAGTTCGATGGCGCGTGTATAGCTGTCTATGGCGAGCTCGTAGTGCCCGCGCTTTCGTTCGGCGAGGCCGAGGTCGAGCATGATGATTGGGTCTTTGGGCGCGAGTTTGGCTGCCTCTTTGTAGTTGTCGACGGCGCGGTCGAGCTCGCCGGATTCTTCGAGCGCGGCGCCGATCATGTGAAATGTGTCGGCGTCTTCGGGGTGCGCGGTCTTGAGCTTCTGCAGCATGCCGAGCGCGGCACTGACGTCTCCCAGGTGAAAGACGGTCGCGGCAAGCTTCTTGGCCGCTTCGGCGTCACGAGGGTTCGCCGCCACCCGAGCGGTGAGCTTCTCGCGCTCCGCTTCGAGCTTCTCCACATCGAAGGTCGGATGCGCGGTCTCGTCATCGATGAAGGGATCGTCGTCGATGTCGGCGCCTGCCGGACCGCCCGTGCCCGCGCCGGCGCCTGTGTCTGCGCCGTCGGGGGCGTCCGTCGTTTCGCCCTCTGGCTTCCCTCGTTGCTCCTGTCGAGAGGTCGGCGACGAAGGGTCTGAGGGCTGTGCCCATGCGCCCGCCGGGGCCACCGTGGCAATCCAAAGCCATACGGCGTTGAGCGCCAACGAAAACCCGCTCGATAGGCGACGCGCGTGCGTGTGGATGCGCGCGGGCCGGCTCCCCGGGGGGCGTCTTAGTCCAATCCCTTCCATCGCGTGGATACGAGTCTCTGTCAGAACGACCTGGACGCTAGCGCACCCCGAGAGACACCGAAACCCCCCCGACCCCGCAGCTTCCAAAGGAAGGTCGGATATAGTGCGACCTTACGCATACGAGCGCCTATTGCAGCCAACGCGAGCCGAGCGCACCGGCCGTTGCGCCCTGCAATGCCTTTGAGGCCGTGGCCCAGGCCTCCTCGCGTTGTTTCAGGACGGCGGCCTCTTCCATGATGTCGGTGTCGGCGTCGGTGACGTCGTCTTCGTAGTCGGTGACTTGTTCTTCGAAGTCCGCGATCTCGATGCTGGATGCGCCGGGAACGTTATTTTTCTTGACGAGCTTTGCCTTGGCGAGCTCGAAGCGCGCCTTGGCAACGACGAGCTTGGCTCGCTCCTTCTTCAAGCGCTCTCGAGACCAGTCGAGCCGTGCGTCGAGGAAGTCGAGTCGCGCTTCGGCCTCACGTGCCTTCAGGGCCGAAACCTTGGCGCGTTCCATGTCTCCCTTGTCCTCGAACGCCTCGGCGTCTCGCTCGGAGACGGCGAGCTTCTCCTTGGTTCGACGGATCTCTTCCTTCGTCTCCGCAATTTCATCGACGACCTGATCGCGCGCATCGATGGCGATGTTGAGCTCATTCTCCGCATCGAAGAGCAGGAGCTTGTTCTCGATCGTGATCTTGTTCAGGACGTCGGCGTCCACCCGAAGCGTCGGTGCCGACCGGCAGGAAGCAAGAGCAACGATTATGCCCAACGCGGAGGTTGTGAGTGGTAGGCGAGGCCACGTGGGTTGTCGGAGACGGGAGCTGTTGTGGACCACCGCGACAAGCTATCATCGCTCGCGTGAGAACACAGCGAGGGGGCACGACCTTCTTCAAAGCCAGGTCTTCATTTGGACGTCCACTTCGACGGCCCATTCCGGCCCCACTGCGCCTGCCGCGCCCGATGCTTCTGCTTCTCGTGATCGGTGTGTCGACGGCATGCGGGGGGAAGGAACCCTCCCCAGGTGGGGAAGCCTGCGAGAACCACGTACCTCTGGCTGGATTTCCGGCCACCCCGATACGCGCACGGATCGGACGGCTGACGATTCGTGACCAGAAGGATCGTCGTGTCGATCCGGTCATGGGCGCGGCCTCGAGCGAGGTCGGCTTGATCCAGGGCAGTTTCTTCGACGTTTCAGCGCAGACATCCACGGCGGCCGTTGTTCTCGAGTTCCCGGAGATCGACGGCACGGCTGGTAGCTGCATCGGTCGGGTCTCGCGCGCGACCGTCGGTGGGACGCGCCGCGGCCTCATGTTGTCGGGCCTTTCGGTGGAGGGCACTTCGCTGGGGACGCTTGAGGTTCCTTCGACGGCGCTGGGCGTCTACGTGTACACGGGCGATCCGTTGATCGTCGAACAGCGGTTGCTGCGCGCGGTGGGCCAGGCTTCGGATGACTTCCCAGGCTTCGATGTCACCGTTTCTGCGCTCGAGCCCATGAATGTGCTCGCGCCCGACCCGCGCGGCGACGATGAGCTTGGGTTCGCCGATCTGACGGTTGCGTGGACAGCGGGCACCGGAGACCTCGTGCAGATCGTGATCGACCCGACCGATGAACCGAGCACAGCCGAGTCCGGCGGACAGGTTACGTGCCTTGTTCCTGATGACGGATGCTACGTCATTCCATCGTCGGCCATCGAGTTTCTGCTTGCGTCGGGGGCGACCCGCTTCGATCTCTCCATCGAACGGCAACGCATTGCGGGCGCTTTTCCGGCTGACGATGCTTACGTCGGTGTCGAAGTCACCTCCGAGATGATGATCACCGTCAAGAACGGAGTGCTGGTCCAATGAGAATACGTTTGCCTGGGGTACGATCCTATTTGATCATGGTCTGCGGCGCGTGGGCGCTGTTCATCGTTTCGGGTTGTGGACTTGGCGCGAAAGACAACTTCACCCGCGGCCTCACACATGAGCGGTGTGACGGCACTTTTCCCGTCTGCCAGACGACCGCCGGATGTGTGATGGGTACAGGTCGGTATCTGGACGGCCAGTTCCCCGGCTCTCGTCGGTTCATCGTGTCGGCGCCCGAGGAGTCCGTCATTCGTGTCGACATCTTCCTGGATGACCAACGAGCTACCGGGACGGACACCCAGATCCTATGGAATGAGCCGGGCTGCTTCGATACCTATCAATATCAGTCGGAGGGTCGGGACATCTTTCTTGAGGCGGGCAAGGATCAGATCTTCACGCAGAGCCACCAGATCTTTTTGGATGGCGAACATCTCATCGAGGTGCTCTCCGACGCTGTGGCATCCTACGCGATCCGCGTGAACATCGAGTCCAGCGCGCCCTGACGGACGCTCACGTTGGGAGCCTCTCAAACTTCCACGAGCGTAAACGAAAACTTCGCCGACGGGCCTCCGAGGGCGCTCAAGAAGCTACGGTAGACCGAGGGTGCGAGCGTCAGGCAGCCGATCGATGCGGGGGCGCTGCTGTTGCCTTGGTGAAACAAGATGCCGGTCATGACGTCACCGCGTCGCTCTGAGCGTGCGATCTCGGATGCGTCGTATGTTCCGTCATGGTTCGTGTCGCGCCACCCTGGGATGAGTCCCGATCTTCCGATTGTGCTGACGCGAAAGGATGCCGCTCGAGCATGTACGCCGTTGGGCCGAGCCTGATAGTTGCCGGGCCGGATGATGCCCACGTCACCAACACCATCACCATTGACGTCGGGTGCCTGGTCGGATCGCGTTTGGCCCGGGTGGGTCGCGCCGGCGAAGCGGTGGACGCGTCCGTTGGGCAGCAGGACAATGAACTGATCATCGTAGCGGGACGTGGCGCGTCGGTTGTGGCGAAGTCCGAGCACGGTTGGGATCCCGCCGGGGCAGACTTCGCCCCCTGCGCGCCGGACGATGGCCGCATAGGTGTCCCAGTCGCTCCCGGCCGGTGGCGCGGGTGGCCGGGGCGGGGGCGGGGGCGTCGGCGGTTCAGGAGGCGTTGTCGGGGCCTCGGGTGGGTCGAGGCTTCCGTCCCCAGGGGCCCGGCGGAGGGCCGCGAGGAGCGCTTCATCGACGACGCCTGTGCTTGCCAGACCCTTCGCCGTCTGGGCCGCTCGGACCGCCGCTTCGGTCTCGCCGTCGAAGAATCCCGTGGTGTCGACGTCGGCGCCGTGCGCGTTCAGCGCCTGCTGAAGGATCACGATGGCAGGGCCGTTATCACCCCGTCTCAGCGCGCCTCGCTGGACGGCGCGATCAAGCATTGGGGTGACGACGATGGGACCGACGGGTGTGGGCACGAGCAGTTTTCGGACTGGTCGAATCCGCTGTTGCGAAAAGCGGTGGCCGAAAACGCTTGAGGTCGAAGCTCGTCGGCCCGGAATGCACGGTTGAGGCCGAAGGCCAAGCTATCGCTTGAGGCGCGAGTCGTCGCGGGTGGCGCTCTTCGCAGCGGTCGACGGGCTCCGGGGCCTCAGTGTGGGTTCGGGGCGCCGCCGGGCGAGAAGCGACGCAAGCTTGACCGTGTCTCGTGGCGCTGGGCCGCTGACGCTGGCCGGCCGGGGACCGGGGCCCGCTCCGGAGAACCTCCAGAGCGCCTGACGTCGGTCGAGCTCGTTCCCCTTGTGCCTTTCGTCTGGGCTGGACTCGTGGACGTCGGCGTCAGAGCTTTCGAAACCCAGGTATCGAACGACGCGCCAGGAGCAGGAGAGCGCGAACGCGAGCGAGTCCGCAGCTTCGTCGAATCCTTGGCGTCCAAGCGCGGTGATGAGCCCGAGCACACGCTCGATCGATGTGCGTTCCACTTTGGGATCTTCGGGAAGGTTATCGAGGCTGTCGACGATTCGGTCGAGGGCTTCGATCGAGAAGTCGGGTGCCTCGCGATCCGGACTCAATGCGAGGAGCGCGACGCCCAAGGGCGTCGTTGCGTCGAAGGGCTCGAGGATGCGACCGTCGTCCGTCATTCGGCCGAGTCGCTTTCTTTCGACGCACATCGCGTGTCGGCCAGCATGGAATCGTAGGCGTCCTGGGCGGCGATGCCCCAGTATTGGTTGACCTTCGCGTGGTAGTATCCCTTCGCGCTGAGCGCCCGGATGGCTTGCTCGACCCCTGGTCCTTTGTCACCGATCTTGTAGCTCACGTTCTCGAGACCGGTGAACGGGACGTCGGTCCTCTTGTAGCGGATTTGGGGGTGGCTCTCGAGCCATTGTTTCTGCTGCCATGCTGTGGCCGAGTTCGGACCCCAGCTTCCATCGACACCTTCTTTGGTCAGCAGGCCTTGGCGATAGAGACTGTACTGAACTCGGCGTTGCTCCAGTCCGTTTGTGCCGATTTCGAACGGCTGTTCCCCCAGCGGGACGCGCGACATCGCGATCTTGCTGTTGTGCCAGTAGTAGCGCACGGGGTCCCGGGGGGCGAGCGCACCCTTGTGGTCGCCTCCCTTTGCGAGGACCGCTGCCTTCCAGAGCTGGTCGACGCGCCCATCCATCTCCTCGGGCGTAAGCTTCCCAAACGGTTTCAGCCGCTCAGCCCGTTGCATGGCCTGATCTGTGTACGCGCCCACGCTGCAGCGGACGGAGTATGGAACGGCTTCGGTGGGTGCCACACCCCCGCACTAAACAAGGAATGTGCCAGAACGCGGGGCTGCGTTTCCGGGGGTGGCTGCGTCCAGGAGGGGCAGACATGTTTGCGGGAGAGGACAGTGCCCGTCGCGGCGAACCTACACCGGGCACGCCACCGGGCACGCCTGCGGGTGCCGCCGCTCGTGCGCCGATGCCGCTGCCCGTGCCGCTGCCCGTGCCGCTGCCCGTGCCGGTTCCGGCGCCAGTCTCGGTGCCAGTTTCGGTGCCAGTTTCGGTGCCGGCGCAGGGGTCTCATGTTGGTCGAGCCGAGCGCGCGAGGCCTGCGCCCATTACCCGAATACGAGGCCTGCATACCCGACGAAGCTCCTGGGCACCTCGTCGGCATCTCGTGCGCCTCGTGCGTCTCGTGCGTCTCGTGCGTCTCGTGCGTCTCGTGCATCTCGTGCGTCGAAGCTCGTGGTCTGCTCGACCAGCGCGCCGCCGCTTGCGCCGAGCTTTCGAGCGGCCGCCAGCGTGGCGGCGATTGCTCCAGGGCAGCACGCGTTGCGCGAGCGCTCGGCCTCGCGCACGACCGCATGGGCCTCCAGTCGCGCCATGAGATCGATCATTGCCCGGTCGTTGGTACCCTTCACCCATTCGAGCGCCGCGTGACCCTGTCCATGCGAAACGAACCGGTAGTTTGGCCCGTAGTGTGTCAGGTCGGTTGAACCGACGGCCAGCGGGTGCTTGAAACCGCGGGCGAGGGTGCGATCGACGACCTCGGCGCCAGTTCTTGGGGCAAGGTGGGTGGGCGGGACACCGACTGTGACGACGGGGACGGCCGGCCAAAGCTTCGCGATCATGGGCATGAGCACCTCGAGCGCGTTGTCTTCGTAGTAGTGATCCGGCGTCTCGGGATCGCCTTCGATCGCCATGCTCACGTCTTCTGCGATGTCTCGTTGGATCATCACGCCGCCGTACGGCGTCTCCCAGCCGCCTTCGATCAAGATCCTCGCCGAATCGCGCGGGCCCAAGTGACCGCCAAAGATCAGGATCACGTCTGGGACGACGCGATCGTCGAATGACTGTGCGCGCGCGAGTTGATGAAGGGTGCGGAACGCGGTTTGGCCCGAATACGTCCACCCTGCGTGGGGCACGACGGCGCCCACCAAACCACCACGAATCTCGGCGATCTCGCCGGCTCGACCTTCGAGCGCATGTTCGAAGAACGCGTCGCAGGCTGCGGCCGTGCCCGGGTACCAAGTACCCGCGAGTTCCGCAGGGCGGAGCAGCCCCTCGCTCTCCGTCGACCTTTCGGACGGTGTCACGATCGCCCTCGCCGGGCTTCGATGAGCTCGCTGTAGGACGTGTTTTGCACCAGCTCTGCGAGGCGTTTCGAGAAGTGAATGACGAGGTCGTTTCGATTTCGCGTCTTTGCATCCTCGAGCGCGTGGTGGGTCGCCAGGAATGCGCGCTCGGAGTTCACGAAATACTCGACTGCATCGAGGGTGGCCTGAAGGGCGGCGCCGGTCACCGACCGAGATGTGGCCACAAATTCGAAAGTCTTCCCATGGTCATTCTCGACGAGCAGTCGTACCTCGCCCAAGGCGTCGGATCTCGAGCCCCGGTGGTACTTCCCTTCTTCGATCACCGCCTTGACATCGAAGCCAGCGAAACGAATCGTCGTTAGTGATGGGTACTCCTTGGAAAATTGCTCGACCAGCCCCTGAAAAAAGGCGTCGACGATGCCGACGCCCTCACCTGCGACTGTCCGGCTGGTCATCGTGGCGGTGCTTGCGCTCTTGGGGTCTGGCGCGACGATCGCCCGAATCTTTGAGCGAGCCTCGATGAGATCTTCTTCGAGCACACTGTGCTCGACGCGAAGCTCGAGGTACTCGCTTCCCAGAATCTCTCGCATCAGTTTCTCGCTCGCTTCTTGCTTCTCGTGCACGCCCCGATGTTGTCTCGCGGACCGATTGGAAGGCAACCTCTCGGCTCCGGCGACCGCCAAGCCTCCGATAGGCCGGGACCCTCACGTCGTGCGGCCTCGCCCGATACCCCCCAACACGGGCGACGGCCCGGTGTACCGGTTTCAGTGGGGCGGCGAAGCCTGCTCATGCCGCCCGACCATTTGAGGGATAACACTGTGCGGTCAACAAGGTCGCGACCGCGACGACCACGCGTCGCTGACTGATCGTCCAAGCCCTCTTTACGTCTTCGGCTCGGCGTGCCTCTCGCTTCGCGTTTGGTTCGAATCCCTGTTGCCCGGGCGAGTGCGATGGCTTTCACTGGCGCTTCCAATGATCATCGTTATGAAACTCGACCTGACGGCGACGTCTTTGGAGGTCGCCGAGGTTGTTCGAATCGCCGAACGCTATCCGGGGGTGACGACGCAAGTGAGGCAGATTCAGGGCACGTCACGGGCGGTCACAGAGGTCTATCTGCTCGGATCGACCGCCGGCGTTCCGAGCGAGCTCTTCGAGCAATTTCCCGGCGTCGAGCGCGTGATTCGCATCCGGGAGCGATACCGAGCGATCGGGAAGCACGATGGCCAAGCGTCGGCCATCGGCTTCGAATACAACGGTCTGACCTTCAGCCAGGACACGTTTCATCTCTTTGCGGGGCTTTGTGCGGTCGACAACCGCGAGCACACGGAGGTGATGTTCAAGGCGCTTCAGGGCATGGGATTGAAGACCGCTCGGGCGGGCGCGTACAAGCCGAGGACCAGCCCCTACGATTTCCAAGGGCATGGGGCCGAGTGCCTCCCGTACGTCTTCGAGCTTGCCGGCAGGTACGGCATCAAGGTCGTCGCCATGGAGGTCACCCACGAGTCACACCTCGACGAGATCGCGCAGGCGCTCGAGGCTTCAGGTCAGGCAACGGGTGTGATGCTTCAAATCGGGACGCGCAACGCCCAGAACTTCGAGCTCTTGAAGATCGTGGGCCAGCAGACCGAGTTTCCGGTCCTCGTGAAGCGCGGCATGGGCATCACGCTGGAAGAGTCGCTCCACGCGTGTGAGTATGTGGCCAGCGGTGGCAACACACGGATCATCTTCTGTCTTCGCGGTGTGAAGACGCATCTCGGAGACCCGCATCGGAACCTCGTGGATTTTTCTCATGTGCCCGTCGTTCGCCGGCTCACGCGGTTGCCGGTTTGCGTCGACCCCTCGCATTCGGTCGGGAAGAAGGTTCGCTCAAGCGACGGTCTTTACGATATTCATCATGTAACTGCGCAGGGCATCGTCGCCGGTGCCAACATGGTCCTCGTCGATTTTCATCCGAATCCAGACAGGGCGTTGTGCGACGGTCCGCAGGCGTTGATGCTCAATGAGCTTCAGCATTTCGTGGAGGACGCGAACCTCGTCCGCGCCACGTATCTCAAGCGCGTCGAACTGGCTGCTTCCGCAGCGTCTACAGCCGCTCCGCCTCGGGTTGGGTAGGCGCAGGCGCAGGCTTTGCCTCCTGAGCCTCCGGTGAGTCGTGGGCCTGGTCTGCGTTCTTGGTTTCCTCCGCGGCTACCGCGGTGTTGGCAAATCGGGTCTTGAGCTGGCCACCTAGTGCCTCGAGCCCGCGCTCGAAGTCGCCACCGACCATCTCGTCCATATCCATCATGACCGACATGAGCTTTCCCATGAAGTCGTTGTGACCCGTCATGCGCCACGTGACCTCAACCGACTGGGGGCTCTGGGCGGTGAGCAAATAGGTCGCTTGGCTCGTCGCAGGCCAAGGCTTCAAGAACTCGAGCTTGATGTCGATGCGTTCACCCGGCTTCTCATCGATGATCGTCATTCGCCCTTCGCCCACTTGGTCGTTTCCAACCCAGGCGTATTGCGCCCCGACGCCGCGCTCAGCGCCCTCGAAGGTGCGCTTCATCTGGCTGTCGAGCTTGTCCCACGGCGACCAAGCAGCGAAGTTGTGAAAGTCTCTTAGGTACTCGAAGGCCGTCGCGGCTGGGACTTCGATGACGCGCGTGCGTTCAATCGTGAACTCAGCCGGTCGTGTCGCCACGAAGACCGCGAAGAGGGCAACCAGGCCGAGGACAACGAGGATTACTTTCTTGAGCATCTGACCTCCATCCAACAGAGAGACGCGTAGGTCTACACAGTCGCATCGCGACGCGCAAGCGGCGGGTGTGCGCGCGCAGACCTTCGGATGGTCCACTCGACTCGCAACTTCACGGGTCGCCCTCGTCGAATTCGGTCCCTGATCCGACGAGACGGTCGCCCGTGGCTTGAACCTCGGCACGGTGACCAAGTCGTGGACCATGCGCCAAATCCCTCTGCTGACGAAGGACGATCTCCTCCGATGACATTAGGCGAGCACGCCCGGCTGGTCCCAACATCTCACGAATGAGTGCGAGCGTGTCGAAGCTTGGCTCGGTCGGCTTCGGCCAAGCCATGATCGCATCCTCGCAGCGTTCGCACAGCACACCTTCTTCGCGCGCGAGTTCGGTGGGGTGCCGCATCACGCCCGCGCTGACGTCTACGTCTGTGTTCGCGCGTGCGTCGATGCCCGGGCCTACGTTTACGTCGATGCGGTCGACGATGGTGAAGCCTGTTCGCGTGATGGCGGACAGAAGCAGCGAGTACTGCCCGTCGCGCTCGATCGTCAGGGCGATTGCGTCGTCGGCCGTAGCAAGTGGCGTCAAGCGGTATCCTGGGCGGCCTCCGCCCAAAATGGCGAACCCCCGAACCTTGAGAGCTCGACTGTACCGAAGCGTGGATGCCTTGCCGCGCTCAAGTCGATACGGACGTTCGTCTCCCGGAGCGTCGACGAACACGACACGACCAAAGCCCGTCTTATGCAGGAATCCCGGATAGCGCAGCAGCACCCGCTCGATGATCTCGAGCGGATAGATGTCGATGATTCCCGTGTCGGGGCCGAAGGAACGCAGGGCTTGTCGCGCAAAGGAGAGGTCGCTGAGTCCAACGAAGAGGCGTGTCAGGTACTCGAGCGCTTCTTCGCGCGTGGCGCCCGTTGACTGGCGGAATTTTGCCGCCAAGACAATCGCGTGGCGCGCATAGGCGAGCGGCGAAGGGAAGGCGTTTCTTGCTGCTTCCACATCGGTGAGCGTGAGGTCGCCGGGCTCGGCCTCAGAGCGCGTCTCGAACAGGTGCGCGCGAGGCCGGGGGGCATCGTCGGCCGCGTAGATGGCCTCCTCGATGTCCTGCGACGGTGGTGTATTATGGGCGCGGCGCGATGCGTCGACATCTGCCCGGCCGTCTCTGTTCCGGTCGTTTCCCTCGAGGTTCTGGTTGCTGTCTTGGTCGGCGCTTGACTCGGGAGCGGGCGCGCCCCCGTCAAACTCTGGTGTGGATGGCGCGCGTGAACCCGAGCTCTTGCGCTTGGGGTCGACCCGTCGTCCGGGCGTCTTCGGGGGAACCTTCACCGCCTATCCTCGTCGCCGTTCGGTGCGCGAACCCGGACAGAGATCAGAGATACGCTGGCTCTGCCTCTGGTTCCGTCTGGCTGCGGTTGCTGGTCATTCACTCGAGACGGGTACGTCTTGCGTGAAGTCTCGGTGGATGCGGGCGATGGCGCCCTCTTTCGGGACGACGACGATGCCCTCGTCGGACACGAACCATCGCTTGCGGTCTTCTTCCGGGTCGTAACCGATCTCACTTCCGTCAGGGACGTTCACGCCTTTTTCGATGATCGCCCGCCGAATGCGCGAGTGGCGACCGATGTTTACTTCATCGAACAAGATGGACTCGCTCACGTGCGTGTAAGAATTCACGCGAACGCCCGGCGACAGGATCGATCGCTCGAGGTGACCACCTGAGATGATGCACCCCTCGCTCACCATGGAGTCGGTCGCGACACCAATACGCTGCGTCTCGCGGTCCGCAAAGACGAACTTGGCGGGCGGAACGGAGTTGAAGAACGTTCGAATCGGCCACTGACGGTTGTACAGGTTGAAAACCGGAGAGACCGAGACGAGGTCCATCGACGCCCCGTAGTACGCCTCGAGCGTCCCGACGTCGACCCAATACCCGCGTGCGATGTCCTCCTCTCCGCGCACGATGTTTTGCGCGAAGTCGTAGACGAAGACGGGCTCGCGTTGGAAGAGGCGCGGGATGATGTTGCGGCCGAAGTCGTGGTTGCTGTCGGGGAGCTTCGCGTCGTTCTCGACTTCCCGAGCGAGCACCTTGGCGTCGAAGATGTAATTGCCCATTGAGGCCAGGGCCCACCCGGGGCGATTCGGCATCTGGGGCGGGTTCTGAGGTTTCTCCAAGAAACCTACCATGCGCTGATCTTCGCCGACTTCGATGATTCCGAACCTACTCGCTTCGGAAACGGGCACCGGAATGGCGGCCACGGTTACGCTTGCGCCCTTCTGGGCATGGAAGGAGAGCACCTGCCCGACGTCCATCTTGTAGACGTGGTCGCCGCCGAACACGGCGACGACTTCGGGCTTCTCATCGTGAATGATGTTCAAGTTCTGAAAGACGGCGTCGGCGCTGCCTTCGTACCAGGCGCGCTTGAGATTCATCTGCGGTGGAACTGGCTCTACGAAGCCGTCGAAGCCCGCGGTACGGTTCCACGCGCGCAGCAAATGCTTGAGCAAGGAGTCCGATCGATACTGCGTCAGAACCTTGATCTTGTAGATACCCGAGTTGACGAAGTTCGAGAGCACGAAGTCGATGATGCGGTAACGCCCGCCGAACGGAACCGCCGGTTTCGCGCGCTCTTGAGTGAGCGGAAAGAGGCGCGTTCCTTCACCTCCGGCGAGAATCATGGCGAGGACATTCATCACTCTTCTTGATTAACACCCTCGCACTCGACCACCAACATCTGCCGCTGCTTTTTGCCCGGATCGACGAAAGTCGGGCATCGAGTGTGCGCTTCGACCCGCGTTATCGTTCGTGCTGCACGCCGGACTGCGTGAACACTTCGTCATTCGCTTCGTGAGGCCGACCCATCGGGTGATGATTGTCATGGACGCGAGTCGCTGGCTTCGACCGAAGGTGTCTTGTCTACGCTTTCTGTTGTTGTCCCACTTTCGGCTGTCCCAGAGACTGTCCCGAAGAGATGGGGCGCGATCACCCGCGCCACGATGGCGTTCCCTTCGCGCGTGAGATGCCCGTCGGGTTGAAAGAGGTCTCCGACCGAGGACGTTCTCTGTGCGTCGAAGAACGACGGACCAAGATCGACGACCGGAATTGCCTCGGCCTTCAGCGCGCGGACGAGCGGAAGACCTTCGGGGCTCGCCTGCAGCGCGAGCAATTCTCGCATCGGCATGATCAGCACGAGGGGGCTTGCGCCCGATGCGCGGACTTCGCGGGCAAAAGCCCGTGCGATCGCGACCGTGATCTCGTTGCCCTCGGGACGCGTGCCTTCGTAGAGTTGTTGCCGAAGCTGTTTTCTCTCGTAGGCTGCCCAAACGCTCGCCGCGACCCGCAAGAAACTCAGATGAAAGTAGGGACGAAATGTCTGTTCGCTTTCGCGGCGCCAAAAGTCATGGCGCATCAGCGACGTCGGTTCGCCGAGGGTGAGGGCTCGTACGAGGCCGTCCTCGTCGAGGGTGGGGCTGTTGATGAGGACGAGCTCGCCGTCGTCCAGGATGAATCGCGGCTTTGACATCTCCAGTCCGGCATCCGGCGTCATCAAGAAGCGCAGGATGTTGAGGTTGCGCGCGATGTTCTCGGGCCAAATGCCGAGGACGACCACGTGGGCTTCGAACGCGCGCCCTTCTTTCCGCCAGCGCAGGAACGCTTGGTCGGTTCCATAACCGGGGCCGCCCAGGTTCAGGACTTCGAGGTCGCCGTGCATCGCCTCGAGTTGCGCTTCCCACGTTGCGTCGAGCGGCACGCCGTCGCCGTGCGTGAACGAGTCTCCGACCGCGAGGATTCGCCGGCCCTCCGTCGGACGCGCGGCTGCGAACGTTCGGGTGGGGTCGGTCCGAATGCCTTGTGCGTTGGCCGAGTACTCGCCAGCTCGCCCGTTGGGTTTGATGGTCCAACCCATGGTTTGGTCTCGCACCAAGTAGGTGGAGTTTGCGGTGCGTGCATACGCTTCTCGGATCGCATTTTCGCTTGGCCGGAGTGGCAGGAGCGTCACTCGGCTGAGCGCGTCCAGTCCAGTCGTCGGATTCTTGCGGATCACGAGACGGGTGGCGATCTCGAGGCCACCCACGCACAGCGCCAGGACAGCGCCGGTCGCGAGGACCTTGGCGAAGCGGGATGGCGTGCTCAAGAAAGAAGACTCCTCGCCTCGTCGATATCGCATCCGCTCCGCCAGCGCGCAAGCGTGGCCCTGAAGCGCGGTCCTATGGACTAAAGCGCGAGGGCGCGATAGGAGCCCGAGGCCATGACGGAGCAAAAGCCCCAGGCGGGCGATCAAATCACCATTCAAGACGGGGTCCTTCAGGTGGGCGACCACCCGATCATTCCGTTCATCGAAGGCGACGGCACGGGCCCCGACATCTGGAGGGCGGCCCAACACGTTTTCGATAACGCGGTTCGGATCGCTTACGGCGGCAAGAAGGCCATCGTATGGCACGAAGTCCTCGCCGGGCAGAAGGCCTTCGACCAGACCGGAAACTGGCTCCCTCAGGAGACGGTCGAGGCGTTTCGCAAGTACCTGGTGGGCATCAAAGGACCGCTGACCACGCCCATCGGTGGCGGCATTCGGTCGCTCAACGTTGCGCTGCGCCAGCTCCTCGATCTCTACACCTGCCTTCGTCCGGTGCGGTGGTTCACGGGCGTTCCGTCCCCGGTCAAAGACCCGGGGGCGGTGAACATGGTGATTTTCCGCGAGAACACTGAGGACATCTACGCGGGCATCGAGTTCGAAGAAGGCAGCGAAGATGCGAAGAAGCTGCTCGGTCTCATCAAGGAACATTTTCCTGAGCGATTCAAACGAATCCGATTTCCCGAGACGACCGGCCTCGGGCTGAAACCGGTGTCGCGGGAAGGTTCGGAGCGCCTCGTCCGCGCCGCGATTCGCTATGCGCTGGCCCAAGGTCGAAAGAGCGTCACGCTCGTGCACAAGGGCAACATCATGAAGTTCACCGAAGGGGCCTTCATGAAGTGGGGCTATGAGGTTGCCGAACGCGAGTTCAGCGACTCGACGTACGGCTGGGGCGGCTCTGGCCACTCGCAGTGGGAACGAACGCGCGATGAAAAGGGCGTCGAAGCCGCGACGGCCGAGTACGAGGCGGCGGCCAAGGCCGGCAAAGTCATCGTGAAGGATTCCATCGCGGACATCACGCTTCAGCAGGTGCTTACGCGTCCGGCCGAGTTCGAGGTCATCGCGACGCTGAACCTCAACGGCGACTATTTGTCGGACGCGCTCGCAGCTCAGGTGGGTGGCATTGGCATCGCGCCCGGGGGCAACATCAACTACGAGACGGGCCACGCGATCTTCGAAGCGACGCACGGCACGGCGCCGAAGTACGCCAACAAGGACATGGTGAATCCAGGATCGGTGATCCTTTCAGGCGAGATGATGTTCCGCCACCTCGGTTGGAACGAGGCCGCGGACCTCGTCATCAGGGGGCTCGACCGAACCATCGGCGACAAGACCGTCACCTACGATTTCCACCGTTTGATGGAAGGGGCGACGAAGGTGAAGTGCTCCGAGTTCGGAGCACTCATCGTCAAGAATATGACGTAGAACTGGCGCTGGCGGCGGTGGCATGGCCATCGCCGCCCCCGCCGGCGCGCTCGAGCTCCCGATCGCCATTGCCCGTCGGCGTCGAGTGGTCGAGCGACGCAATCCCAGTTGCGAATGCGTAGATCACGAGCTGCGTTCGCCGATGGTAGCCCAGCTTTTTGAGGGCTCGTGAGATGTGCCCGCGTGCGGTGCGCGTCTCGATGCCCATCGCGTCGCCGATCTCCGCGTTCGAAAATCCTTGTGCGGCATGACGGATCGCCTGGAGCTCTCTTTCTGTGAGGCTGCTCCGATCACGGTCGGCCTCCTTCAGCTCGGGCTGGAGATACACGTTGCCGGAATGCACTTGGCGAACCGCTTCGACCAGCTCCTCTTCGGTCGCGCTCTTGAGCGCGTATCCGTGGGCGCCTGCCTCCAGGGCCGTTTGAACGACGGCCATGCCGCTCAGTGACGACACGCAAAGGACGCGCTGCAAAGGCCGGCGCGCCACGAGTTCTTTGATGACTTCGATGCCCGACCCCTGCAACAAGGCCACGTCCATGATGACCACATCAGGCGAGAACTGCAGCGCGCGGTCGATGGCCTCTCGGCCGGTCTCCGCTTCTGCGATCACCTCAATGCCATGAGGCGCGAGAACTCTCTTCACGCCCGCACGGAAGAGCCTGTGGTTGTCGAGCACCAACGTCGTGATTTTGGATACCTGCACGGCTAAGTGGGCGTACTTTATCCACACCTCGGCCGGGCCCGGCAATTGGCCTAAAGGACTATATACGACGTCAAGATGCGTCAGTCTTGAAATAGGTGTTCCATGAACGTGATCAGACCCGCCATTCCCGGATGCTTTGGCCTGAACTGAATTCCGCCATGCGATCTTTGACCTATGCGGTCGTGAGGGCGTTGTGGATGGCGCCTGCCAAGAGTGCGATCGCGACGGCGAAGAGCGCCGATGCGGTCCACGTAGCGAGCAGGCTGTATCCGGCGCTCGAGGATTCCTTGCGAACAGCCGGGTAGAGTGTGCCCGTCAAGACGGTCGAAAGACCGACGAGTACGATGACAACTGTTTGCTGGGGACCTGTCACGTGCGCTTGAGACCCAATCACCTGAGGCGCGGATTCGCAATCTGAACGACGATCTCCTCGCCTGCGGCGCGTCGCAAACGATCCATGATCGCTCGTCCGAGCCCGACCTCGGGGACACGGTCCGCGAGGATGGCGTCGAGCCCTTCATGGTCGAGGCGTTGCATCGCGGCAAAAAGCCGGGCCGCCGCTTCGTTGAGATCGCCGGTCGATGACAACACTTCGATGCGCACGAAGGCATCGGATGGTGCGGGACGGGGTTTGAGCTGAAGCCATCCAAAGCGACCCCCGGCCGGCAACTGCTTGGGGTCCAGAACCAGCGGGGTCTTTGGCGCGTAGTGGGACACGCTGCGTCCGGGCGCGGCCTTCAGTTTCGTGCCTGGTGGGGCGATGCGGACGGGACCTGCAATCGGCTCGATGTCCTCGAGGGGCAGTCCTCCTGGACGAAGCAGCCAGACCTCGTCGTCGATGAAGGTGATGACGGTGGATTCGACACCGACGAGCGTGGGGCCTCCATCGAGGAGCATCTCGACTGCGCCTGAGCGCACTTCGAGCTGCGCACGCACGTGCGCGGCCGTCGTCGGGCTCGTGCGTCCAAAGCGGTTGGCACTCGGGGCCGCGATCGGACATCCCGCGTGCTCGAGGAGCGCGGCTGCGATCGGATGCCGTGGAACGCGCAGGGCGACCGTCGGTTCGCCCGCCGTGACGAGGTCTGGGACATGCGCCGCCTTTGGGAGAACCATGGTCAAGGGCCCGGGCCAGAACGCTTGCGCGAGCTGCTCCGCCACGGGTGGAAAATCGGTGACCAGCGCGCGCGCGGCGTCGATGTCTCGAACGTGAACGATGAGCGGATCGAAGCGCGGCCGTGCCTTGACCTCGAAGATGCGCGCGACCGCCTTGGGGTCCATCGCGTGGGCCCCGAGCCCGTAGACGGTCTCCGTCGGAAACGCGACCAGGCCGCCGCGCCTGAGAATGAGGCCCGCCTCCCGAACCTCGCGTTCGAGTGCGGCTTCTCGTTCTAGGGCTCGTTCTGGTTCTGGTTCTGGTTCTCGTTCGTCGGTCGGCACGGCTCAGCCTACATGGATTCCGGGGCCTTGAGCCCAAGGAGGGCGAGTCCGCTCGCCAGGGTCTGCCGCAGGGCATCGACCAACTGAAGCCGCGCGGCGCGTACGGCGTCGTCGTCCGTGAGCACCCGCTTGTTGCGGTCTTTGTTGCCGGCGGTGAGGTAGTGGGCGGCGGCGCCCGCGATCTCGATGACCGCCCGGGTGAGCAACGAGGGCTCGCATGCGTTGCACGAATCGATGACCGCGTCGGGGTACCGCGCCAGCGCCAAGATCAGCGCTCGCTCTTCGTCGAGCGTGAGTCGATCGAGGTCGGCCTCATCCGGAGCCCCCTCTGCTTTGCGAAGAATGCTGCAGGCTCGGGCGTGCGTGTACTGAACATATGGCCCTGTGTGGCCGCTGAAGTCGAGCACTTCCGCCCAGTCGAAGCGATAGTCGCTCGCTCTCGGGTTTCGGAGGTCACCGAACACGATGGCCCCGATCCCTATGCTTTCGACGACGTCGTCAAGAACCCCCGGATCGACACGCGCCGACGCTTCACAGATCTCTCGTGCCTTGGCGACGGCTTCGTCGAGAACCTCGTCGAGGAACACGACCTGGCCGCGTCGAGTGCTCATCCCGTGAACGCGCCCGAACTTCACGTGCTGGCATCGATCGACCCAGTCAAAGCCCATCGCGGTCAGCGTTCGAAAGAGCTGCTCGAAGTGAAGGGATTGAGCTTCGCCGACCACGTAGAGCGAGCGATCAAACTGAAAGCGCTCGTACCGGTCGATGGCGGTTGCGATGTCGCGCGTGATGTAGAGCGTCGTGCCGTCGCGTGTCTTGAGGAGTACGGGCGCCTCGTTGGGTTTTCGAGGCAGGGCCACGATCTCAGCGCCCTCGCTCATCTCCGTGCCGGGGCGCATCCGCACCTTTTGCACCGTCTCTTCGAGCACAGACTGGTAGCTCGCCTCACCTTCCCAATACGTGAAGGCAATGCCCATGCGCGCATAGACGCGCTCGAATTCGGCGATCGAGGTGCTGCGAAACTCTCGCCACTCGGCCAGAGCGTCTTCGTCGCCGTCTTCGAGGCGCTTCAGAAACAACCGTGCTTCGCGATCATACGCCTCAGCGCTCTCGAGCGCGGGGCGAGCCGCCAAAGCGGCGGCCTCCAGGGCTGAGAGGAAAGCGTCGAAGTCCGTCGTCGGATCTTCGTTCTCGCCGACCCCACGAAGTGTTCGGAGCTTGCTCTCGAGGCTTTTCACGGTCTTGGCTGAGCGCTTCCCCTCGTCCGCGGTCGCCGCGGACGCGAGCGCGACCTTGGCTTCTTTGAGCCGCTCCGCAAGGGCCCGCGCTTCCGCGGGGCGATCCATGATCGCGCGCGGCGTGGCGGTGTCGGCGTCTTGGTTGGCCTTGACGTACACTTCGACGAGATGCTTGGCGTCGTGGCGTCGGGCCGGATCGCCGTGGCGTTTGAAGCCGGTGGCGAGCAGGCCGAACTGTTTCCCCCAGTCGCCGAGGTAGTTGATGCCGACGGTTCGATAGCCGCACGCGGCGTGAATGCGCGCGATCGCGCCACCGATGACGGTAGACCGAAGGTGATGGAAGGCGAGGGGCTTGGCGATGTTTGGGGCGGAGAAGTCGATGACCGTGGTTCGGCCTTGGCCGACGGTGTTCGTCCCGTAGGTGGGCTCTCGTGCCGCCCGGACGACGGCCGCCTTGAGCGCTTCGTCTGAGAAACGCACGTTGACGTAGGGGCCGGCCGCGCTCGCGGCGCTCCAACGTGGATCGTCAGCCAAGTAACTCACAACTTGCTTAGCGACGTCCGTCGGGTTCTTCTTCGCCCGCTTCCCGAGCGTGAAGCAGGGGAGTGCGAGGTCGCCGTGGCCCGGGTCCGGCGTGCGCATCTGGCTTACGATCTCGGGGATGAGGTCTTCCGGGAGCTCGAGACCGCGTGCCGCGGATTGAGCGAGGGCTTGGCGAAAGGCTTCGATGGGCGCGGCCATGGCCGCTGCGTACGAGAGGACGTCCATGTTTGGCAAGAAAGACAAGTCACCGGAGTCGACGGCGCTGACCGAAGCGGAGGTCCGCACGCGACTCGCGCGCGTCACCGATCCGGAGTTGGGCCGCGACCTTGTGGCGGCGGGAATGGTGAAAGATGTGCGGATCGACGCACAGCGGTTGCGTCTGGGCCTCGAGTTGCCCACGCCGGCCTGGGAACCCAAGGAATACCTAGCCCAGGAGATCCAGACGGCGCTTCGAGAGGTCGCGGGCGGTCGCTCGGTCGACGTCGCGTGGGGAAGCCAGGTGCGCCCTTCGCGTCCGCTGGCGACCGCGGGTCAGAACCTCGTGCCGGGCGCCCGAAATGTCATTCTTTTCGCCTCGGGAAAGGGGGGCGTCGGGAAGTCGACCGTTGCGACCAACGTCGCAGCCGCCCTTGCCCGGCTCGGGGCCAACGTCGGGCTCCTCGACTCAGACATCTACGGGCCGTCGATTCCGACGATGCTGGGCACGCACGAGCGTCCCGAGGTGAGCGGCGAACGTCTCGTGCCGCTGTTGCGCTATGGCATGAAGCTGATGTCGATCGGTTTCATCGTCGATCCGAGCTCGGCCATGGCGTGGCGAGGACCCATGCTGAACGGCGCGCTCATTCAGTTCATGCGGGACGTCGAGTGGGGTGATCTCGACTATCTGGTGCTCGATCTTCCGCCCGGCACGGGCGACGTGCAGCTCACGGTGGCGCAGAACGTGAAAGTCTCGGGTGCGGTGCTCGTTTCGACGCCGCAAGACGTCGCGCTCGCCGATGTGACCCGCGGGAAGTCAATGTTCGACAAGGTCGATATTCCGACGTTGGGTGTCGTCGAGAACATGGCGTTTTTCGAGTGCACGTCGTGTCACGCGGTCCACCACATCTTTTCGCAGGGCGGTGCTTCGCGACTTGCCGCCGATCTCGGTGTCCCCCTGCTTGGACAGGTCCCGCTCGAGACGGCGACGCGCGAGTCCGCAGACAAGGGCCAGCCCGAGGTCTTGTCGAACCCGGAGAGCGGCGCCTCGAAGGCCTTTGTGGCCATCGCGCGGAGGCTCGCGACGATGCTCGCGAAGCAAGCGGCCGAAGTTCCCGGAGAGCGCGCGGGCGGTCTACGCATCATTCAGTGAAGCTTCGCTCCACCCGGTGAAGCTTCGCCTCATCCCACGAAACATCCCCAACGAAAGGACGTCCGAGGATGGCCAAGAAGACGAATGCGCGTCCTCCCAAAGGGACGCGCGATTTTCTGCCCGATGATGTGCAGCGTCGTGAGTTCGTGACGCGCGTGATCCGCGATGTGTACGGTGCGCATGGCTTCCTGCCCCTCGAGACACCGGCCTTCGAACGGCTCGACGCGTTGCTCGGAAAATACGGTGACGAGGGTGACCAGCTCGTCTTCAAGATCTTGCACCGGGGTCAGCCGCTCGTCGAAGGCGTTCGAGCAGCGCATGCGCACATCGAAGCGCCCGGCGGGATCGTCGTCGGGAGGAGCGGTGAGACCGCACCCGCGGCCGAGACGATGCTCGCCGACATGGGCTTGCGCTACGACCTCACGGTGCCGTTGGCGCGGGTCTATGCCGAGTATCAGGGGAAGCTTCCGGCGGTCTTCAAGCGCTATCAGATCCAACCCGTGTGGCGCGCCGACACGCCCGGCAAGGGGCGCTTTCGGGAGTTCTACCAGTGCGATGTCGACATCGTGGGTGCGTCGTCGTTGTCGGTCGAGGTCGAAGTGGTGGGCGCCGTGGCCGAGTGCTTGCGGCGGCTTGGCTTCGACGACTTCAAGATCCGGTTGAATGATCGCCGTCTCTTACGCGCGTTGGTCGACCGGGCTGGGATCGATCCCGCGCTCGAGACGGCGGCCATCGTTGCGATCGACAAGCTCGATAAGGTCGGTCCGGATGGCGTGGCGCGGGAACTCGAAGCGCACGGCATCGGTGAGGATGCGCGAAGCCGACTCTTGGCGATGGTTCTTGGCGATGACGTCTCCCTCGCGACGCTGCGCGAGCGGCTCACGGACGTCGACGTCCGCGCCAACGTCGATGTCAACGGCAGCGGCAGCGGCAACGGCAGCGACAATGGCAACGGCGATGGCGGAGCTGGGGACCATGACGGACGTGTGGGACATGCTGGACATGACGGACGTGCGGAAGGGCTGGCGGCGATCGCGGACCTCGAGCAGATCTTGGCTTGGGCGGCGCACACGCCTGCGGCCGGCCATCTCATGTTCAGCCCAACGCTAGCGCGTGGACTTGGCTACTACACGGGCGCGATCTTCGAGATCGCGGTCGCCGATCTGGCAGGATCACTCGGCGGTGGGGGTCGCTATGATGGCTTGATCGGCACGTTCTTGGGTCGGGATGTTCCAGCCTGCGGTTTTTCGATTGGGCTCGAGCGCATCCTCGTGGTGATGGAAGAACGCGGAATGTTCCCCGGCGATACTGCGTCGATCGACGTGCTTCTTGGCGCGGAGGCTGGCGTCGATGAGGCGCTTGCCCTCGAGGTGGCGTATGACCTTCGCGCGGAAGGACTGCGTGTGGACCTACAGCCGGGGTCGGTGAAGTCAGCGAAGCTTCGCAAGGCGGCCGACGAGCGTGGGATTCCGGCTGCGGCGACGATCGCGGGGTCGTCGCCCCACGATGTGTCGCTGTGGTTCAAGGCTGAGCCCGACGTTCGTTCGCGAGCCGTCGAGCGGTCTCGAGTCGTCGCCGAAATCTGCTCGGTGCTCAAGGCGACCGGACCATCACGGAGCGGCGCACCTGTCGTCCCATGACATGAGCGACCATGAGTGACCACCGTGACGAGTGACGATCCGCGGCTCAACCGCAGACCGCGGGATTCGGACGCGGATCGCAGGGGCGGTGGTCAAGGCTGACACCGAAAGAAGGGCCCCGGGCGCCGGCTTCAAACACCTCGGTCAGGATCTCCAAGGTCTCTTCATAGATGCCGGGGGCGCTGCTTTCTCTGGCGCCCACCACGTGGAGGACACGCGGCTGGTTCGTGGCTATCCAACCGAGGATCGCGTGGGATGGTGCATCCTCGCGGTCGAGGTCGACGACGAGAAGCGGTCGCCGAACCGAACGCGCCAAGTCGGCGGCGAGCCGCTCGCTGGCAAGCAGGGGGCCGCGGGTGATGACCAACGTGGCGCTGCTGCCTTCAACGTTGCGTTGGGTCTGGATGTGCGTTCCGGGGGCTCGAGTTTCGAGGAGCGGGTACCGAGACGCGATCGGTCCGTCCTCCGCCCACCGGTCCTTCGGACACCAACCGGCCACCAGCAAGCCGACTTGCAGAGCTGCGTCCAGCGCGGCCCGTCCGACGCCGGCCTGACCGCTGCTCAAGATTTTTGTTGGTGCATTCATTACACGAAGTCTATATCCCACCGGGTTTTCATTCGTCTACTGCCGAGTCGAAGGAAATTCATTTCGCTTCGGATTGATATTTACCCTTGTTTTGAGACGGCCCAGACTTTTGTACCGCTTTGTACCTTACGT
Source organism: Deltaproteobacteria bacterium (assembly GCA_016713425.1). GTDB lineage: Bacteria > Myxococcota > Kuafuiibacteriia > Kuafuiibacteriales > Kuafuiibacteriaceae > JADJPE01. The sequence goes on from JADJPE010000005.1 coordinate 3,470,612, forward strand.
AGGGCATAATGCGCCGATGGTCGCTCCGGTCTGGCTTTCGAGCTTCGAGCGGGTCGAGCCCCGGCGGGTCGAGCCTCCGCGGGATGGGCGAGGCGCTCTTCAAGACTCGCCAGGGAGCCTTCGGCTCAGCGCACTCCGACCAGATGAGCCCAAGAGCGTTCGCCACCGTCCATCGTCGAGTTGGCCGGACGACGCCGACGCCGAACCCAACAAGTCCCGAGCCCAAGTTGCTGCACCAGGTTCGCGGCGTTCGCTGCCGGATGTGGTTCAGGATGCAGAGGCGGATGGGCGAACGTCTCACTTCTTGCCGAAGGGCCTGGGCGATGGGGCATCGGCTCCGCGCGCGCCGTCCTCATGGCAGAAGCAAGCAGCCTCGTACGACCAAGCCGCGCTCTTCGAGGAGCGCGCTCGTCCGCGAGCCGCGCGGTTTGGCTTGGCGTACGCGGCGGCGCCTCTGCCGCCCATGTCGTCCACGCGCGGTGCAGTGATTCAGAAGCCAGGCGCCCCGTTCGGACCGACGCCGCTCTCGTCCGGCGCGCGCCCATCCGAAGTCGAAGACACGGAAGTCGACCACCCCGTGAGCGTGTCGAGATCTGGCGGACGTCCGGGGCGCGGTTTGCTCCGGCGCGGTTTCCTTTCTGTGTAGCTCACGCGAGCGGGCGCCCGGGCCCGCGCGCCCGCGGGCGTCTCGGCCTTCGTCGAATGGAAGATGCGCTACGGTTTTTCGTGCCCGCGATCGGACGGTTGATCAGACGGTTGATCAGACGCGGGGTCGCTGGCCGTGACTTCGATGGCGAACGGAACCGTCCTCGGTCGATCGCAGGCCGTCTCGGAGCAAACCTGATAACGAAACGTCCCCTCCGCCTGGTTTCCTGTCGCGGCCCCTGGGCGCCGCGCCAACTTGGCCACGACGCGTGCGGAGCCCTCCACGATGACCGACTGGCCGATCGGCAGCACCTTGGTCGTTCCCACCGGATACTGCACGTCGCCCGAGACCACAAAGGCTCCATCGGGCTTCAGGGCGAGGAGGAGCGGGCGGCCGATCGTCTCGCCGACGGTGTAGGCGTGAAAGCCTGGCTCGAGCGCGACGTCCACAATGAGCGCACTTTGGCTGGCGTCATAGCGGACGGTGTGGTGAAAGGCCTTGCTCCAGTCTACTTCCTCGATGTGCTGGTTTGCGTTCTGTTTTTGGGGCGCATCGACGGGCGCGGAAGGTGGGTTTTGCGACGAGGTGGACGTCTGGTTCTGGTCGAGGCATCGGATCCCGAGGAGCGCGATGGCCGATGATGCTGCAATCCATGTTCGGAGCATGTCGACGCGCAATCTGTTCGAATCGTCCCGGTTCGGCAAGCGCGCAGTCGGCTGGCCTGGCTTCCACGCCTTTTTCTCTCGCGCTTTTGCGGGCCACTGCGGTCGACGCCGTTGTTTTCGCTCTCCGCCGCCGAGTCATGGCCGCCGGCCTCACCCTGGTCGTCATGTCTTTTGCCGCATGTGCCGGCCCGGGTCGCGAGGCCTTCCGCGCAGGAGAGCTTGCGCGTAGCCGCGGCCATTTGGACGAGGCGCGCGATGCGTACGAGCGCGCCCTCGAGCAAGAACCGACGAACGCTGAATATCGCGCCGCGCTTGGTGGCGTGCTCGACCAGGAGATCGAGGCCCATCGGCGCGAAGCGGCGGCGTGCGAGGAGGCGGGCGATCTCGACGGGGCGGCAAGGGCGCGGAACCGGGCGCTCCAGGTATCGCCTGAACGCAGCGATCTCCTCCTCGAGTACCGCTTGGCCGAAGCCCGGGCTTCCGGGGCGACCGCCTTTCAGTTGTATGCTCTAGCCGCCGAGCTATCGACCACGGCTCCGAGCCGAGCGGCCCAAGAAGCCGCGGAGGTTCTCCGCCCGCTCGCCTACCTGGAGACGACCCGCGCGGCCGACGAGGCGGAAGTCGCGGGGCGTTTTGGGGAAGCGCTCGATCATCTCAGGAACGCTCAACGCGTGGAACCTGAGCTGCCAGGCATTCAACACGACCGCATGGCGCGCCTCCAAGCCCAAGCGTGGATGGCGGCGGGCAATGAGGCGCTTCCGAGTGATCCGGTGTTGGCCTTTGACCTCTTCCGGCGCGCGAAGGCGACTTTCGATCTGGATGGATTGGGCAAGCGGCTTAAAAACGCCGAGCGCCGAGCACGCCCGATTCTCGAGAAACTCGAGGCTGCGCGGGCGCGAGCCGCGAGCGGGCGCGGCCGTGATGCGCTTCGGCTCTATGGCCAGGTTCTGAAGATGAATGGCGGAGAGCGGACCCCGGCCTTGCCCGAGCGCGATGCACTCCGACAGAAACTTATGCTTCAAGAGTGTCGCCGGGCCGAGCTCGCGGCCGATCGCGGGAGCTTCCTCTTGGCGCACCGGGCACTCAAGGATGCGCTCGAGTTCTCGGTCCTGACCGGCCGCCAACGCAGGCTCGTTCTCCAAGGCATCGATGAAAGTCGTCGCCGGAAGCATACGCGTGCCTGGGAAACGCTCAATGCATCGACGCTCCCTAGCGATGACCCGGTCTTGATGGCGGCCCGTAGCTTCGTTGTGGCGACCGCTCGACGGGCGACCGAGGCCGTCGAGGCGATCATCCTCGAAAAGCCGCTGCTCGCGCGGAAGAGGCTGAAGGCGCTGAGGGGACTCGAGCCGATCATTCCCGAGCTCGCCCAACTCGCGACTCGCCTCGAAACCAACTCCTCGACAACCACCGCGGCAGCGCCAGGCGCGACCACCGCGAACGGATCGCCGGACCCGGAATCCACCCTCGATTCGCAGCGTGGGCTCGATGCAGCGCGCGCGACCGATAGAACGCCCGGGGCGGCTTCACAGCGTGCTCCGAACAACCCGTCGCCATCTCAGTCCCCGTTACAGCCCCCGCTGTCTGTCTCCGTCCCGACCAAAGATGACGACCGCGAGGATGACGCCTCCGAGGCGCGCCGCCAGATGGCCGAGCTCGCGCACGAGGTCGCGGTTGCTCAAGATCCTCGTCCCGGAGCTCGGCAGCTTTGGTTGGCGCTTCGCAGCGACCCCTCGTCTCGCGTGCTCGCGCGCGCGAGAACTGTGCTGAGGGCTCGAGCCCGTCGCACTGCGCTCAGGCGCGTGTCGCCCGAGGCGGCTTGGGCATTGGAGGCGGCCGGCATGCTCGACGGACTCGATCCACCGACCGAGGCCGCGCTTCAGTTGGCCTGTGCGCGTCTTGCCGAAGGTGACGTCGAGCTTGCGCAGCGGCTCTTTGCCGCTCTGGGTGGCGTCAGCGAGACGGCCCAGCTTGGGGCCGAATTGGCCCGGAATCTGAGGATTCAAGAGCTGCGTCGTCAGTTCGAGACGGCCAAGGCCGAAGCAAAAGTGCTGCGTGAGGCGGCCCTCCTGGCGGCGATTCGTTCCCTCGCGCCCTCCGATCGGCTCGTGCGCACGGAGTCGAGGCGAGTAGAGCAGGACGCCATTGCTTATGGCCTCGAGAGGGCGCGTGCCCTCCTCGAAACCGGTCAGGTGGGTCTCGCGTGGGTGACGCTTCGGCGCGTTGCCGCCATAGGCGCCTCTGCGCTTCGAAGCGTCGAGGGGAGCGCCGAGATGTCTGCTGCCGAAGCCCGTCTTCGCGCTTCAAGAGATCTCACGTTGGTTGTCGAGGACTTCGTGCCCGCGCCAGCGCTTGCGTCCGCGCCAACGGCGTGTCGTGGTCTCGAGGCCCTTGTCATGGACGATTTCACGTCGAAGGCGTCGGCGCGCACGGATCTCGGGGCGTTCGTGCTGGGCAAGCTCTGGAAGCACCGGTTTCTCCAGAAGGATCCAGCCGCGCCGGTCGTCTTTGGCGCGCTCGCGATAGGTCTCGATGCGTGTCATCTCGAATCTCTCACCGGAACTACGCGCGCTTCGCTTCGGCTGGATGTGCCGCGCGGGGGCGCGGCCTTGTTTCGTGTCGAGGTTGAGTCCGTGCTCGACCCTGGCGCGTTGCCGCGTGATGAAGCGGACGAACAAGGAAACGCGATTCGCGCATTGCTGGCGGCCGAGACGGCGGAGCGGCTCGTTGAAACGATGCTTTCGCAGCGCGACGCGACGCGCTCATGGCTCCGCGCACTTTCGGACCACGCGCTCCAGCACGCGGACGTATCCCTGGCCGCTGAGGCGTATGCGCGTCTTGAGTTCGACGGCGCCCTCGATGAGGAGGGAACGCGTCGCCGAGCTGCGCTTTCGACCTTTCTCGATGCACATCTCGAGTGATTTTCGATGTCGAGCAACGATGACGCACGCGGCCGAATGCTTGGCGTGGATCCGGGGCGCAAACGCATCGGCTTTGCGCTGTCCGATGAGCTTGGGGTGATCGCCCGTCCGCTCGAGGTTTGGCTATGCCGCAGCAAGCAGCGAGACGCTCGGCGGGTTGCCGAACTCGCCCGCGCCCATGACGTCGTGGCGATCGTTGTCGGCATCGCCCGGAATTTGGAGGATGGCAGCGACAGTTCGTCGACCCGCTGGGCCCGCGCGTTCGTCGAAGCAATTCGGGCCGTGATGCCTGACATTCCCATCCTCGAACGCGATGAGGCCCTGACGTCCTGGGAGGCCGAGCATCGACTGCGTGCGGCTGGGCGCACGATGGGTTCGGGCGTGCCGATCGACGCCTATGCGGCTGCGCTGATCCTGCAGGATGAGCTCGACGAGCGCGCGCGGCATCGAGCGCACGACCAGCCGGAGAACGATCCTGAGAAAGATTCTGAGAAAGACCCGGAGGGTTACTAGACCTCAAACAAGCGAGAAAATGGGCCCGAGTCTTGCTTACGACCGTCGCGCATCTTCGTCGGAGGAGCAACGACGCGCAGCACGAGGATCTCCGTCCCGGCGGTATCGGTCGGATCATCACGTTGTCATGGTCGTTGACCTCCATTCTCGGTTCATGGTGCGCGTCGAGCAGGCGGAAGAAGACGTGCTGCCATTGGTTCCAAGCCAGCGCAGCCATCACCATGTAAGCCCAGTTGGGCTGACGCTGGAACTCGATGCTCTCCTCGCTCTTTCGAAGTACCTTGAAGCCTCGCTGACGAACGATCTGATCCTGGACATTCGTGGGTCGCGCCCGTGGCTGCGTTCGGATTTCTCGTTCTGCCCGGCGTTCCAGTTCTCGGTATAGGTCACTCGAGCCACTCTCCGCCCGCGCAATGAGATCTTGGCGGGCATCGACGCCGAAGACGAACTGAACATTGTCGTCGCTCGACGAACGAGTGCGATCGCGCGCTCGAAGTACGGGACCACGCCCTCGTGTGACGGGCGATTGGCGCCTCGTTTGGCGATGTTCATGACGTGATCGGACTCGTGGTAGGGCACCTTGATCTTGAGCAGATGAAGGTTGTCATCGACGTGCTTGCGAGCCCAGTCTTCTTGACGAGGCGCTGGATGGCCCCAATGCCGCCGTGTGAGATCGCCGTGGTCTTTCCTGCGAGCTCGTACCGAACGTTGCCACCCGAGAGCACGGGTCCGGCCTCGTTCACATGAAGCGCAGACTTGAGCCGTCTCTCGATCTTGATCTTCTCAGCCTCGATGCGTCGTCGTATGTCCCTGTTCATTCGGAAAGCCTTCCGGTGGTTCAAGTTGTTTCGTAAGGACACTCGAATTATCGGAAGCTTTTCGATTTTGATCCGTGAACAGAGCGCGGGGCGCGCTTGTTTGAGGACTAGATGGGGCCTTGTCTGCTCGACCGGGCGGGCGTGTGCCCGTGATGCTCCTCTTCCTCAGGACTCCGTGTGACCGGTGATCCGAGCGATGAGATCGATTTCATCGGTTCGGAGCTCAGGCGATTCTTCCTCGTCGACGGTGACTTCGCGCGCGCTGCTGCCGACCCGGCCGGACGTCGTCGGCTGCGCCGCGGTGCGCCGTCGGGACCGGGTGGGCGTTGGCCTCGTCTCCGTCGATGGACCTTGCGGACTGGGCCGCTGGCTTCGACGGCGGTGCGGCCGCTCACTTGGCCGCGTGTTCGTTCGGAAAAGCGCGAGGTGTTCGAGCTCCCCCACGTCGAGCGCGCCCACTTCCTCCTCGACCTTGTGCTCGAGGGCAACGCCTTCTTGCCGCGCCTCCTTCAGGAACTCGCGAAGGCGCGCCGGAATCGCCTGGGTTGCGGCGATCACGCGGAGGCTCGTTTGGGCGGGCGTCGCATGGTGATACACACCGAAGTGGACAGCACCGCCCAAGGTCTCGGCCTTGAGCTGCTCCTCGACTTCGCGCAGGAAGGTGATCGGGGTTGCGTCGAGGGTCTCACGATGCGCCTCGATAATGATCCCGAGATACGATACGCGCGCCATCTCATAGCCCGACGGCATCAGCTCGCTTCGCTCAAGCGCGCGGCGCACGGCCACGATGACGCCCTCCGACGTGAGCTCGTCCGAGATCGTGTATGTTCCGTAGACGACGAGACCGCCCGCGAGCAGCAGCTTTCGGAAGTCCTCTCCGTCGAACGACCGAATCGAGCGAAGGTCCGGGCGCGCGTTCATCCGGTTGAGCTCGTCGAGTGGCCCGACGATATGCGCATTGATGTGCGCGAAGTAGGAGGCCACCGAAACGTTCGCGAAGCGCTGCGCGAGACGTTCGTTGTCCGCGATGATGATGCCGAATAGCGTGCGCTTCAGAATCTGAGAGATCGCGCGAACTGCGTTGACCTTGGTGAGACCGCTCTCCGCGTCGCTTGGCAACGTCGCGAGGACGACGATGGGAAGGTCGTCTTCCTCAAGAACGCTGATAAGCGCGTCGACGGCCGAACCGGTGCCGCCGCCGAGACCCGCGGCGATGAGCACGACGTCGGCACGCCCGACCTCCTCGGCGATCGCGGAACGAATCGTCTGGGCGTGCTCGCGGATGCATTCGCATCCGTAGACAGGATCCGACCCCGCGCCGTCGTACCCGTCGATCCCGATGTAGAGTCGACGCTGTATCGGGACGCTCAGGTTGTCTGCGTCATCATCCAGGGAATCAAGAGCCTGAAGATCCGTACGCGCGGTGTTGAGCGCGAACGCTTCATAGCCTCGCCGACCCCACTCGGCGGCGATGTTGCCGCCGGCCTGCCCGAGGCCAATGACGACGATTTGAAGGGCGTTCTCGCTCGGTTCCATATCCCGACGGAGCGATTGTAGCGGTCGACTCGACCAGAAGCGAAATTCTGCCCAAATCCTGTTGACTTGCTCGGGGTAATGCCGCGCATTGGGTCGATGCGCACCGCGCGGCGCGTGGTGCGACTGTGAGTCTCATGTCCGCCCCCGAGAGCCGAGGCAAAAAGCCCATCACGCCTGATGGCTACCAACGCCTTCAGGATGAGCTGATGCGGCTGTGGCACGATGAACGACCGCGTGTCGTCCAGGAGGTCGCGGACGCTGCGGCGCTCGGAGATAGGTCCGAGAACGCTGAGTACATTTATGGCAAGCGACGGCTTCGCGAGATCGACCGACGGATGCGGACGCTGAACACGATCCTCGAGGACACCGAGGTCATCGACCCGAGCCAGGTCAACGCGGACGACGTTCAATTTGGCGCCACCGTCGAGGTCGAGGACGAGGACGGGCGGGCTAGACGGTTCCAGATCGTCGGTGAGCACGAGGTCGACGCGAAACTCGGGCGAGTCTCGATGGTGTCGCCCATGGGGCGTGCACTGCTCAAGGCTCGGGTCGGCGACGAAGTCGTCGTCCGCCGCCCAGCCGGTGAGCTCGTCCTGAAGGTGACCTCGGTGCGCTATCTCTAGCTTCCAACCGATGTGTCAGAAGGGATGTGTCAGAAGGGCTCCGTCGCCGCTTCAAAGACGCGATCGGCTCATGGCCATCGTTGATTGACTCGTTCGCGGCGATTAGGGTGCCAACTCGGCGCGCCCGCTTCGAATGTCCTCGGTCTTCTTCCGCATCCGAGTCAGGAGTCCCGCAAAGCCTTCCTGGGCGATCAGCTTCCGGAACTGGCTCCGGTACGTCCTCACAGTGCTGACATCGTCGATGCTTACGTCGATGACACGCCAGCCGGCCTTGGCACGATGAACCTTGAAGCCAAGGCGAGCTTTCTGCCTGTCCGCGCGAACGTCGGCGGAAATCACCAGAGCATCATCGGTCGATTCGCTTCCCAGAACCGGGCTGGGTAGCCAATCGATCGATAGCTCGAGCGGCTTCTTGAGTTCGCCGCGCGCGGCCAGACGAAGCTTGGACTGGTAGCTCGCCTCGATCATTTCGCGGAGCAGCGTGCTGAACTCCGCTTTCTCCTTGGGCGTGCGCGATCTCCATTGGGTTCCGAGGGCGTCGCGCGTCATGGTCTCCCAATCGATCGTCTCGTCGAACAGCGCCTTGATGTCTTTGTGCCACTTGGCCTCGCCCGGACTGCCGGCCTCAACTTTTCTCTCGGCCAGCGCCTTTCCGGCTTCGAACCGCGCTTTGACCCACTGCTCGGCGCCCTTGCTCGTGCCGCTGGCTTCTACGCCGGCGAACGCCGTCTTTGGGAGCGCGGTGAACCCGGCCGCGGATGGGACTCCGGCTACGAGAAAGATCGCCGCGATGTTCCAAGCTGTCATGTTTCACACCCTTTCCACGCTTGCGACGCTCGACGGCAAGCCTTCGTCATCCATATGTTGGTGGTCACATCGGTGAATGAGGGTTTTCTCTTCATTGGGCGCTGAGCTCGCCCATGGCCTTGGCCAGGCGGGCGAAGTCGATGATCGCGTCGAAGCGGGTCTTTTGGAGCTCAGCCTCGGACGCGGCCCAGGCTAGGAATGCGTCGATGAGCTCTTTCGCGTCGCCGGTGCCGATGTCGTACCCGAGTGCCGTCGTCGTTAGCCAACCGCGGGCCGTTCGGTTCGACCGTTCGAGCCCGACGAGCTTCCCGAGTGCGGTGGCGAGTCCTCTGTGGATGAGTCGGGCCTCGAACTCGGTCGCTTCCTCAGCGAGACGGGCCTGCTCGGTTCGAAGCCGCGTCTGGGCTTCGGCTTGTGCGAGCAGGGCGAGCTTGACGAAGACGTCGAGCTCGAGCCGCAGCCCGACGGCCACGCCCATGTCGAGGCTGTTGTACGGATCGTAGATGAAAGGGTCTGTTTGATTCGTGGCGTTGCTTTGGTACGCGTAGTGAATCGCCCCGCCCAAGAAGACATCTGGCCAGAATTGCCGGCGCCGTAGCTCGGTGAAGGCTTCTTCGGCCTTGACGATCTCTCGAAGGGCGAGAAGGTCGGGGCGCCGGTGCCGAGCGGCATCGACGACCTGATCGATGTCGGGAAGCTCACTGGGGAGATGGTCGATCAGCTCCGCTTCCGCGATCTCGACGCGCCCGCCCTGGTCGCGTCCGAGCAGCAACAAGATGGCGGTCTCGGCCTGCTGATGGGCGCCCTCGGTTTCGGTTCGGCGAACGTCGAGCGTGGCCAACGCGTAGCGAAGCCGCATGCGGTCGTTCTCAGTGACCTGGAGCGATTCGGCTTCGAGGAGCGCATCGACCCGTTCGAGAACCTTCTTCAACGTCTTCTCGCCGTCGTCGAGCGCATGTCGGAAGGCGCGCGTGAGCTGAAGCGTCCAGAACGCTTGGACCATATTCAGCGCGAGCTCGGCCTCGGTGATCCGGAGCTCCTGCTCCGCCGCGCGAACCACGTGGTTCGCGGCTTCCTTGCCGGCCGAAATCTTTCCGAAGGTGTACAGTGGCTGAACGCCTGTGATCGAGGTTCGGAGCGCGATGCCCATTTCACCGAAGTCGAAGTCACCCTGAAGGGAGGAAGGTGTCGTCGTCGTGAGGTCGTTGACCACCTTGGTTCTGGCTTCGGGCAGTGGGCCGCCCGCCAAGACCTCGGCTGAGAACCGCGGATAGGCCTGAGCCTCGGCGTACTGGACGAGCGCTTCCGCCTGAGCGATGCGTGCTCGGCTCACGTCGAGCTGGCGATTGTTGGCGAGCGCCTCCTTCAGCAGGTCCGAGAGCGCACTCTTGGGCTGCGCGCTTTCGGGCTGCGCGCTTTCGGGCTGCGCGCTTTCGGGCTGTGCGCTTTCGGGCTGTGCGCTCTCGGGCTGTGCGCTCTCGGGCTGTGCGCTCGCGGGCTGTGCGCTCTCCGACTGCGCGGGTCTCTGAGGCACTCCGTCAGAGGGCTCAGAGGGCCTGACTTGGCCAATGCCCAGTGCGACCAGGACCGCGAGCCCATTTGCGACTGACGGGTACATGACAAGAAGACGTTGAGCGCGGTAGCAGACCGGACCCGCTTCTGGCAAACAAATGGGGCCAAAATGGCCTCAGTGTTGGCGGAGGCGGATCTTTCGCTCCCGCTTCAGGCCGCGTGCGATTGGACCAGGGATTCGGTTGTAGAGGGTTCCGAGCACGCGATCCTCGCCGATTTGTGCCGCGGCTTGCGCCAGCCAAAGGCCAGGCGTACTGGCCTCGGCGACGACGAGCACGACGCCGTCGACGAGCGGCTGCAAGAGATTCGCGTCCGCGAATGGGCGGATCGAAGGCGCGTCGATCAGCGCGACATCCACGGTGTTGGCGAGCTCTGCGATCAACGTCTTGAATCGCGGCGAGGCCAAGACCTCGGCTGGATGCGGATGGGTTCCGCCCGAAGGGATGATCACGAGGTTCCGGTCCGCAATCTTGGTGGCAGCCTTGGCCAGCTCGGCGCGCCCTTGAAGGACCGGAAGAATCCCGTCGCCTGGCGGGATTCCGAGGAGCTCCGCGAAGCGTGGATAGCGGAAATTGGCCTCAATGACGGCCACGCGCCGGTGGGGGTCTTCGGCGAGCGCGAACGCGAGATTGAGAATGGCGGTGGTCTTGCCCGTCAGTGGCTCGCAGCTCGTCAGCATGTAGGCGCGATATCCGAGCCGCCGCACGAAGTCGTCGATGCGCGTTCCGAGAAGGCGAATCCGCGTGGCGTAGGCGCCGTCGGGATCTTGGATCACGGCCAGGGCGGCGTCGTCGTCGCGCTTGGCGAGATCATGCGCCGACACGATATGGCCGGCGCGAACCGGGTCTTCATGATGGGCGTCCTGTCCCACGCCCCATGCCGCGCGTCGTCCGGCCGCGTCGTCCACGTGCACCGCCGCGGGATAGCTCGGCAGGCGGGACTCAGGGGGCGAACGGGTCGGGACGATCGCCATGGGGCGGGTGCGCGCAGCATCCACGGACCACGGTTCGCGCGGGTTCGGGGCGGTATCCTGCGCCCAGCCATTGCGCACGCCCTCTCGCGCCGTTGGACCCGCCGCCGGCGGAGAGTCCTCCACTCTTGGGGGGCGATCTAGAAGGCGATCTGGAGGGCGATCCGACGATGGTGGCGGGATCGCTTCGCCTCTCGTCATCCCACTCACTTGCGATCGTGGCCGGCCACGAGCTGCGGGATCTTCGGGAGGCGTCACGATGGATCCTTTGGCCTTCGGCGTCGCGTGGGGGGCCCAAACCCGTCGATGGATGACGGTCTCCGCGGTATCCGGAATATCGAGCTCGCCCAGCAGCGGAGCCTCTTGGCGCAGTGCAGGCGTGCGTTCGTCGAGAAGACGAACCTTGGCGGCCGCGATCAGCGATTCAGGGGGACGTTCCCCGCTGACGGTCTCCATTTGAGACAGGTGGACGAGGTCGACCTCGAGTCCAAGCGGCGCTTCCCGTGATGGATCCGTGCCGCGACCGAGGCCGACACCGTGATCCCCGAACCTAGGACTATGCCCTCCCGGGACGGTCGGCGTCGGTCGAATCGGGGTCACCGAGGGCGGGACCGCCGTCGGGATGGTCGGGCCTCCATCAGGCTGCGTTGGGTCGCCCGGAAGCGCCTTGACCCCTACGCGTGGGTCGCTGCCCGGGACCTCCCCCGACCACTCCAGCCCTCCCAGACTGGGGGTCACCGGTTGGCCGACTGGCTTGCGCGAGGGCGACGAGGTCGAGGCAGACGAGCTTGCGACCGTTTGGGGCGGGGGCGGGCGATCTTTGCCGTGGGCGAAGGCGGAACTCGCGATTTCCTGCTCAACGACCTCGTTCTCAAGGAAGCCCGGATAAAGGAGGATCTCGCTGCCCGCGACCGTAATCCTCGCGCCCCGCGTGCCCGTGTTCGGGTGGATCCACCGCTCCTCGGTCTCGATGGGCGTGTTCGGCGCCATCTGGTGCACCCGCCACCGATTGCCGTCGACCAAGACCAGCAGGTGGCGTGGCGACATCGAAGGGTCGGCGACCACGAGATCATTCTCCTCCGCCGAACCGATCGAGATCCGCTTTCGGCGGGTTCTAAGGACGGTGCCGGCGCTCCCACCCCGCACGACCGCTAGAGAGAATTGCTGGCCGTTCATGCCCACCCGTACGTCAAGCGCCTGACTCCCTCACCGGACGCATCCTCATCGAATAACCGGGGCCGCCCCAGGCCAGCCCCAGCCCCGCCCGCTGGTTTGGCGGTCGGACGTTTGCATAGAGCCCAACGCTGTCCCGGGCCGAACGCCCGCTCGTGTTTGCTCGCCGCGCCGGCGCGATAAGTCAACGCGCGTTCATTCTTCCTGCGAGAGCTTAACCGCTACCGGGATTGCCAGCAAGAATTGGACATGGTCTCGGCTTCTAGGGTAGCAGGAGGAGCGTGACCTTCAGATTGCCCCTCCGACCCTGGATCCTCACCCTGTTCGTGGCCCCTTCGGCGGTCGCTTGCAGTCACGTCTGCCTCGAGGTTCCTCAGTCTGAACGAGGGGAATTCCTGGCCGCCCGGCCCGAGGAGGGCGGCTACGTCATCGGCGTGGGCGATGAGTTTCAGGTCGAAGTTTGGGAGAACGCGCAGCTCACCCGGACCGTGAGGGTCCGTCCCGACGGCAAGGTTACTTTTCCCCTGGTCAGTGAGATCGATGCGGCCGGACTCACGGTTCCCGCGCTCCAGGAGCGTATGACCAAGGCGCTGAAAAGCTTCCTGAAAGATCCGGTTGTCAGCATCACGGTCACCGGTTTCAGCACCAAGCAGATCTTCATTCAGGGGGCCGTCGGGAATCCGGCGGCGTACAACTATACCGGCGACATGTATCTGCTTCAGGCGCTCACGCTCGCCGGTGGACCCACGCCCTTCGCCGACGGCTGCGCTGTCGTCGTTCGACGCAAGGGCGAGGCCTTTCTTCGCTACAGCCTGGCGCTCGAACCGCTGCTGTCGAGTCAGAATCTATCCGAGAACATCCGCCTCCAACCGGGCGATGTCGTGACCGTCCGCTAAGCCGCTGCGGGTCGTCTGCGCATGTCTTTCGGACGCCAACGCTCGGGCTCGGTTGCGGTGCCGGCGGCGGCTGCATTCCTATCGGGCTGTCTCTGCTTTCTCGGGTTCGTCGGCTTCGGTCTGTATCCGCTCGCGTTTGTTGCTTGGGTTCCGGTCTTGTGGGCGACGCGTGGTCATTCTTCTTGGCGCGTTTTTGGGTTCGGCGTGATCTTTGGTTGGGTCACCAACGTTGGAGGTTTCTATTGGGTTGGCCACCTGCTCGAAGCGTTCGCCGGGGCGGGTTGGTGGATGGCTCGTCTGGGGCTCCTGGGGCTGTGTCTATATCAGGGCGTCATCTTTGCGCTCGCACTCGTCCTCGTCCGCCGTGCTCAGCAGGACTTCGGATTGTCGCCCGTCTGGACGCTCCCCGTCGCCTTCCCTGCGATGGAGTTCGCGTATCCCCAGATCTTCCCGAACAACTACGGCGTGACGCTCTATGTGCTTCCGGTGCTCACCCAGATCGTCGAGGTCTTCGGTGTTCTCGCCTTGTCGGCGCTGATTGGCCTCGCGAACGGCGCGATCTACGAGCTTGTCGAGGCTCGGGTCGAGCGCCGTGCGCTCGTTCGGTCTCGGCTCTGGGCGCCATGCGCGATCTTCTTGGTCGTCGCCGTTTACGGGCTCGTGCGAATTCCGATGGTCGAGCGCGATCTCCAGGCGAGTACCCGGCATCTTCGCGTCGCGTTGGTGCAGACCAATATTGGTGGGCGTGAAAGGGATCATCACGACGGTCGGCAGAGGAGCGCGCACCTGTCGATGTCGCTCGATGCGCTCGAGCGTGATCCTTCGATTGACCTCTTCATCTGGCCCGAATCTGCCTACGACGGCTACATCGATCGGCGTACGCGAGACTTGCCGAAACATGTGACGGACGGGCTTGGTGTACCGGTCATTTTTGGTGGCGTGACCTACCATCGCCCCGGCGATGGTGCGCCCGAGATCTTCAACACCGCGGTGCTCACTTCATCGACGGGTGCGGTGAAGTCGATGTTCGACAAGACGGTTCTCCTCGCTTTCGGCGAGACATTGCCGCTTGTCGATCGGTTTCCGTCGCTCTTGGGCGTGATTCGCAAGTGGTTCCCAAGGACCTCGGTCTTCACGCGCGGCACGACCTACGAGAACTTCGATGTCGACGGCGTCAAGCTGATGCCGATGATCTGCTACGAGGACATCATCCCCTCGTTCGTTCGGACGTTTTGGGTAAACGGGGGCGCGCCGGACGCGCTCGTGAACATCACGAATGATTCCTGGTACGGCGACTCGCACGAACCGCTCATCCACCTTGTCCTCGCCTCTTTTCGCGCGCTCGAGACTCGACGCCCGCTCATTCGGTCAACGAATACGGGCATCAGCGCCATCGTTGATCCCGTCGGTCGTATCACGACACGAACGAAGCAATGGGAGAAGGACACGCTCGTCGAGTCGGTACCGATGCCGATGCCGCAACACGCTGGGACGACGCCTTATGTCGTCCTTGGTGATGTTTATGGGTGGGCGTCGCTCATCACGATCGGCGTGGGCTGGAGTATTGGGTGGCGTCGGCGGCGCTTGATGGCTCGTGGAGGTCGAAGGTGACCCGAGGACCGAGCGGCCCGCACCGACACCGGCGCCGCTCGCCCAAGTCTGGGGCCTTTGCGGCGACCTCGGCCCTGGCCATGATCTTCGGTGTGAATTGCGCTGCGGACGTCGTGTTGCCCTATGATCTGACCGGATTTTCCCGGCGATCCGCGCCGGCACACCCCTGGTCAATCGCCATTCTGCCCCTTCTCGATGGCCGAGCGCCGGAAGATCGAGCGCCGGCTCGCACCTTCCTCTATCAGGGGCTCGAGTTCGAGGGGACAGTGCTCGAGGACCTGGGATCCTCGCCCCTCGATCGCCTGACCGAAGTCTTGGCGCGGCATCTCCAGCATGAGGGTCTGTTCTCGAGGATCGAGCTGGTGCGCGACGTGGAGCAGGCATCGAACGCCGATCTGGTGCTCGATGGCCGCGTTGCGCGCTTTCGCGGATATGTGCAGTCTGAAGCAGACGCTTCGAGGGATTCGAGGGTCGACGCATTGGCGGGCGGTCCATCGGCTGCGGACCCATCAGCTGCGGACCCGTCAGCTGCGGACCCACCAGCTGCGGACCCACCAGCTGCGGACCCACCGGCTGCGGACGCGTCGGCGGCCGCATCGGCTGAGCCATCGCCCAACGCGGAGCGCCCTTCCCCGCGAAGGCGGGTCCTGGCCGAAGTCGTGCTCTCTGATCTTCGCATCCGCCGGATGGATGGGCGCCGGCCTACCACGGTGCTGATGGAATGCGATGCCGGCTGGTCGATTGATGAGCGTCGCGCGGTCGAAGACCAGCGCAGGGCCGCGTGGATGGTTTCGGCTGAGGCGCTGCGTGTGGCTTTGGATCGGTATGGCCGAGTGCTCGAGGGCGCCGACCTTTCGGGACGCCTTCGAGTCCGAGACCGCGTCCATCTCGCGGGCCGAGCGCTGGCGGGCCCAGAGGCCGGAGCTCTCGCCGGTACGATGAACGACACGATGAACGACACGATGAAAGACATGATGAAGGCGCTTGCGCGCCGGGTGCCGCCAGGCTGGGCGTTCTCGGTGGCCGCTGAGCCGGGCAGACCGCACGGCTGGTCGGTCGACCTTGGCTGTATCGAAGGGCGGTTCGTCGCGCAGCAGACGCTTCGTTTTCACCGACTGCTTGGGCCTTTCGTTCCGTCTGTTCGTGTGTGGGCTTGCCCGGCGGAGATCGAGGCCCATTACGACGAACACGCGGAGTTCGCTGCCCAGTACCTGGGTACGGCGCCTAGGGGAGGGCACTTCTTTGCGTATTCCGTCGGTCCCAAGAACTGGCCGGGCGCCGTTCGTGAAGTCGCGGAGCACTTCCGGGCGAAGATGCCGGGGCGCGGAGGACGCGTGCTCGACATCGTGCCCGCCCGTGCGGCGCCGTTGATCCGAAGTGCGCCCGCGCCCTAGGACGCGATAGAGCGTGTCCTGATCGGGCCCTTAGGTGGATCGCGCGTCAGTTGGGTTCGAATTCGGCCGATCCGGCCGTGACCTCAACGCTGTCGTCTTCGGCCATCGGTTCCTCTTCGGCAAAATTCGAGCTGTGATGGAGAACCAGCACCCATCGGTTCTCCTGCAGCTCGAAAATGTTCGTCGTCACGACTGACGCATTGAAGCTCTCACCCTCGTCCGTAGACGCGGAGACGTGGGCGATGAGATTCGCCCACGCTGACCGCCCCGAAACCTCAACATGGACATCTTCGAGCTCGAACTCCACCTCTTCGAGGGTTCGGAAGATCTCGACCCAGCTCTGGCGGATGTCATTCCATCCGATGACGAGTTCCCACCCGGGATGAACACAGCGGGCATGGGGCGAGCGGGACCAAAGGCGCGCCATCTTCTCGATGTCGCGGGAACCGAATGCGTCATAGAACGAAAGGTTTGCTTCCTCTACTCGCGTCAGCTCCTTCGAGATCCAAGTCCCAGTGTCCTCGTCGTCCTCCATGGGCGCGCGAACGAAAGCGAGGCCGAATTCGGATGGCTTCGTCATGTTCGTCCAACATACCACACAAACCGATCGCAGCACGCATCTCACACCCGCGCCGGATCGCGCCGACACCGACCGACAAGACTGGTACTAAGGTTGGCACGAAGACAGGGCGTCTCGGGACTTGGCGCGCGCCCAAAGCGCCCCTGCTTCCCGGGGCATCAACCCTCGATGAGTCGTGATCTGCCTCCGGATTCGGCGCGGGAATCGTTGAGCGTGATGCGGCGTGTCAGATCGTTGGCTGTCCGTATTACGGTCCGGTCGGTCTCCGCTCGGGGTGCTTGGCTCCGGTTGGCCGGTGCGCCCCTCCGGCACCCCCAGCTTCGAACGGGCCGGTTGGCGTCGTTGGGTGCTCACAAGAAGCGCCCGTCTCGAGCCCGAGTGTCGAGCCCGAGTGTCGACCCCGAGTGTCGACCCCGAGCCTGAGACGTCACGCGTCTTGACGGCGCCCGCTTTGGCGATGAGGAATGGCTTGGTGCAGGTCCTGCGAATCGGTCTTCTCAAGACCGGCGACACCGCCGACAACGTCAAGAACGAATTTGGTGACTTCGATGCCATGTTCCAGCGTGAGCTCTTTTTGAATGCCGGCGGCCCTGACGTTCAAATCGCTGTGGCTGAGTCGCATCGAGGCGAGCTTCTGCCGAAAGGCTCGGTCGATGCCGTGGTCGTGACCGGCTCCCCGCACTCCGTGACACGACCCGAACCATGGACGCACGCGCTCGCGGCCTGGCTGCGGGATGTCCACGAGCTCGGGACACCGATTCTCGGCGTTTGCTACGGGCACCAAATCCTTGCCGATGCTTTCGGGGGGCGGGTCGAAGAGAACCCGCGCGGTTATGAGGTCGGAACCGTGGACGTCCGACTGACCGAGGAGGGGCGACGAGATCCGCTTCTCGGCACGCTTGGCGAGAGAGAGCGTTTGATCTTTCACGCCGTCCACAGCGATGCGGTCACCCTCCTTCCGCGAGGCGGCGTGCTCTTGGCTGACAATGCGGGTTCTGAGGTTCAAGCGTTTCGGGTCGGTGACCATACTTGGGGGGTTCAGTTTCATCCGGAGTTCACGGACGGCATCATGCGCGCGTACGTCGAGGCGCGCCTTTCGCGCATCGAGGCCGATGCCGTTCGTCGTGGCCTCGATTTCAACCAGCGCCTTGAGCACGTTCGATCCAGCATTCATCCGGCGCCGCTCGGTCGTCGTCTTTTGCATCGTTTCTTGGAACTCGCCTTGCAAACGCGCCTCCGGCGCATTCCGGGTTGACGCCGATCGAGGACTCTGGTCTGACTCACTCGCAGGGAGACCGCTCATCACGCGGAGGTTAGATTGAGTATGAGGCAGTGGAGTCAACGGGTAGCCTTTTCGGCTGCGACCGCAATCAGTTTGTTTTTAGTCGGCGCTTCGGATGCGCGGGCACAGGCGACCGAGACCGAAACGTCAACACCGGCCAGCGCCGGGGCGTCGACACCCTGGTACGTCTCGTTTGAGGTGGACGCGTTTGCGGACACGTACTTCTTCTGGGACTTCAATCAACCGAAGAACCCACAGTTCGTTTACAACCAGAACCCCCTGCACACGTTCGCCGTGGCGCGTGGCTTTGCGCTCAATCAGGCCGGCTTGAACGTCGTCTATCCGGCGCAGCCGGTGGGCGTGACGCTCAGTCTTCGGTTCGGACCGGGCAGCGAGCGGTACGGCGGGAACTCGCCGGTCGGGACGGTCAGTCTCGAGATGTTGAAGCAGGCGTTCGCAACCTGGGCTCCGACCGAGGCGCTCAAGATCGACGTCGGTCGTTTCGATACGATCTACGGTGCTGAGGTTACGGAGAGCTTCTTGAACCTCAACTACACGAGGGGCGTTGTTTGGTTCAACCAACCTGCCACACACACGGGTGTGCGACTGGGCTACGCGTTATCCGAGGAACTTTCGGCGACGTTTCTCCTCGTCAATGGCTGGAACAACGTCCTCGACAACAACGACATGAAGAGCTTCGGCGCTCAGGTTGCGTACGCGATGGGGGACCTCAACCTCATCCTCGGCACGATCTTTGGGCCCGAGCAGGATGACAACAACAAGACCTTCCGCGTGCTCGTGGATTTCATCGCCAACTACAGCACCGATGTCTTCTCGCTCGTCGTCAACGGCGACTACCTCCACGAGGGCGATTCCAGCAACGTCGGTGCGATGCTTGGTCTCGGGCTGCCGCTCGGCGAGATGTTGGCCCTCGGCGCGCGCGGTGAGTTCTACCGCGCCGACCCGGGTGTTGAGGGCGAGGAAGTGGCTACGGTTCTTACGGGTACTTTGACGTTCGACGTCAAGCCGGTCGACAAGCTCTTGTTCCGCGCGGAGGGTCGGTACGACAACTCGAACCAGCCGATCTTCCCGGCAAAATCCGGAACCAACAAGAAGTTCGACGTTTCGGCCCTGATCTCGATGGTTGTGAAGACCAACTAGCGAAGATCAACGAGCGAAGACCTACGAGCGAAGACCTACGAGCGGTGTCGGCGACCGGTCCCGAGCCCGAGCCCAAGCCCAAGCCCAAGCCCAAGCCCAAGCCCAAGCCCAAGCCCAAGCCCAAGCCCAAGCCCAAGCCCGAACGGTCTCAGCGGGGTCGACCGACTGGGCGCGATGGGCATCCTCGTGGACGGCGTTCAGTCCCATCTTCTTGAGGGGCTGCTGATGCACTGCTTGCCTCACCCGAGAGGTCCAAGAGGGGACGGGTGGAATCGCGCCTTGATTTCATCCGCCCGCTTGAGAAACGCCGCGCGATGGTGCCGATCGAATTCGGACCAGGTGGTCAAGGTCGTCGGGTCGGTGACGCGGTCAACGAAGATTCGTCCATGAAGATGGTCGATCTCGTGCTGGAGCGTCCCGGCGGTGAACCCCGAAAAATCGCCATCGAGGATGCGGCCCTCGCGATCGAGCGCACGCAGGCGAACCCGAGCGTGCCGTGTGACGACGCCGCGCAGGTTCGGCACTGAAAGACAGCCTTCGTAGTTCTCGAACGTTTCCTCAGAGAGCGGTTCGATCTCCGGATTGACCAGCACCGTGAGCGGTATGTTGGGCTTGTATGGGTATCGTGGGTTGTCGGTGACTTCGATGACGCAGATCTGAACCGGTGCATACACCTGAGGGGCCGCCAACCCGGCTCCTTGTGCATCTCGCATGGTGTCGATCAGGTCGTCGATCAGCGCTTGTGTCGCGTCGTCTCGCACTGCGTCAGGCTCGACTTTCGCGGCGCTCGTTCTCAGCACAGGGTGTCCGATGTGTGCGATCTTCCGGAGGACCATCGGCGAAGTATCCGTCGTCCGAGGCGCAATGAGAAGCGACAATCTCGAGCGGGAGGATCGAGCGGGCGCCGGGGACGAGCGCAAGCAGCGTGCAGTGAGAGGGTGCAGTAAGAGGGCGCGGGGGTCCAAAATTCAGCCGGTGATCGATTCGTCCCGGGCGCTTTGAGATGTGCTGCCCGTACCCCTCGTCGGGTCTGAGAGCGCCCCGATCCCGATCGGCTCGCTGAGTTGTCCCTCTGACTCGATGTCGGTCGTCGTCACCGAGAGGCGCCCCGCCCACTGGCCGGCGAGTCGGCTTCGGATCCTCAGGAGCGCGTCCGCGGCGCGCCGTCTCAGATTCTCCGACGCGTCGGCCTCTTCGGCTACGGCGGCGAGTGCCTGGGCTGACCGCGGACCGCCGATGCGTGCGAGCGCATCGATGGATGCACCCTTGACGTCGACGTTGCGACGTTCGTGTAGGAGCGCCAAGAGCGGAAGCTCGACGTTGGGGTCTTCCGATGTTGCGAGTGCCTGGGCCGCGACGACGACGGTCTTCACGATCGTTCGGTCGGCTATGAGATCCAGCAGCGCGTGATTTCCGGGCGGACGTGGCGACGAGAGCCAGCGGCGCAGTGCTTCCGCCCGCACTTCGTCCGTCTCGATCCCGGTCGACGCCATCGTCATTGCTTCAAGACCTTCGACCCCACATTCTCCGAGCGCCTTGAGCGCGTCGAGGCGAACATAGGGGTCGGGGTCCCGAGAGAGCGCTTGACAGACGCGTGCCGCGGCTTCGGTGGTCGGCCCGAGCCTGAGCAGTGTGCGCAGGCCCCAGCGCCTCATCCAGCCCTCGTGGCTTCGGATGGAACCCGCTTCGAGGCGTTCTATGAAGGTGTCGTCCTCGAGGAGGTGAATGAAGTCGATCATCGATTCGAGACGCGCGCTGAGGACTTTCTCGCGTGCCCCTCGAATCTGGCGGGGCGGAATCCAGCAGCTGAGTCCGTCGTTGCGGGTCATCAGGCCCGGCATTTCCTCTTCGGTGTCCGGCTCTGCGGCCGGCGCAGACGCCGTGGACTCCGAGGTCGTAAGAAGCTTTCGGACCGCAAACGGGCCGCCCGCGCCGAGATCCTTGGGGGCCGCGGATTGGAGCGCGAGCCAGCGTCGAGGCATCTCAGTGACGGCGCTGTTGGCGCGGACCGTCAGAAGATACTGCGCCGAAAAGGATCCGGGCCCCAACCCGGACTCTGCACGCAGCCCCGCGTCCCGAACGGCCAACTCGATCGCGCAACTTCGCCGTTCACCGAGCATGGTGCCGCCTGCGCCTTGACCCTCGGCGCTCAGGGACAGTCTCCGAGCAAGGCGCGGAAGGCGATGTCTGAGTCTCCATCGATGGAGTTGCTCCGGGAGGCCCATGAGCCACGTTTGGAGAAGGACGTAGCCAACGCTGACCAAGGTGCCCAGAACGATCACCAGCGGGAAGACGATGAACACCAAGAAGAGGACGAGAATCGGGCTCAAGACTGCCGTCCAATGTAGCCGGAGCGCCCAAGGTCGTCCAAGGCGCAAGGTCGCGATGGACGGGCAGCGACGGGTGAGGGAGGGTCGCTTACGCCGGGTGCGCACGTGACTTCTCTCGTTCTTGCACTCGGAATGTGCCGAAGGGGGTGCGGGGCGGCGTGAACCGGTGTGGGCGTAGGGGAAGGTGTCAGCCGAAGCGAGCCGAAGTCCGCCCGTCTTCCTCATGCTGGGGCTTCGACGCCAAATTCATCACGCGAAGTAATCGAAGTCGTGTTCACGTCGTATGTGGCGCCGCACCTTGAAGATGTGCGCGGGCATCGAGGTGGGGTCGAGCTCGACGTAGTTGCGACCACCGCTCCAGATGTGCCGGCCGTTGGTCAGAAGATCATGGACCTGAAAGCTCTGTCGCGCATCGAGTCCGAGAACGTCGAGATCGAGCATGACCCAACCCGAGTGACGGTGGTGGGCGTCGAGGTTGACGACGACGATGACGAGATCGCGCCCGTCGTCGTCGCTCTTGCTGAAGCAAAGGAGCTGCTCGTTGTCGGTCTCGTGAAAATCGATGCGGCGCGTCTGTTGAAGAGCCGGTGTCTCACGGCGAATGGCATTGATGCGCTGAAGGACGTCCTTCAAGCTATCACTGCGTTCGAGATGCCAACGTTTGAGCTCATACTTCTCGTTGTCGAGATACTCTCCCGAGCCCTCGCGCGGGATGTTCTCGAGGAGTTCGTAGGCGGGGCCGTAAATGCCATAGTTGCTTGAGAGCGTGGCTGCCAAGATGACGCGGAGCGTGAACTCGGCCCGGCTCGCGTACTGCAAATGCTCGGGTAGAATGTCCGGCGTGTTCGGCCAAAAATTCGGGCGGAAGTACTCTTTGACCTCGGTTCGCGTCAGTTCTTCGACGTACTTCTTGAGCTCCCAAGCCGTCCGCCTCCACGTGAAGTACGTGTACGACTGCGTGAAGCCGCGCTTCGCGAGGCCGTACATGAGCGCCGGACGCGCGAAGGCCTCCGCAAGGAAAATGACCTCGGGGTGACGCGTTTTCACCGCTTCGATGCACCAGGCCCAGAAGCGGAGCGACTTCGTGTGCGGGTTGTCGACGCGGAAGATGCGAATGCCGTGTTCGATCCAGAACTCGAATACGCTCAGGAGCTCGTGCCAGAGTGCGGGCCAGTCTTCACATTCGAAGTCGAAGGGGTAGATGTCCTGATACTTCTTGGGCGGATTCTCGGCGTATTGAATCGAGCCGTCGGGCCTTCTTCGGAACCATTCCGGATGCGCCTTGACGTACGGATGATCCGCAGACGCCTGGAAGGCAATGTCGAGCGCGACCTCCAAGCCAAAGGCGTGTGCTCGACGGATGAATGCTTCGAAGTCGTCGAATGTGCCGAGGGCAGGATGAATCGACTTGTGACCTCCGCTCTCGTCTCCGATCGCCCATGGGCTTCCCGGATCGGTCGGACCCGCATGAAGCGTGTTGTTGCGCCCTTTGCGGAAGGACCGGCCAATCGGATGGATGGGCGGGAGATACAAGATGTCGAAGCCCATTTCAGCCACGTAGGGGAGGACTCTCTGTGCACTCTGAAACGTTCCGTGCTGACCGTTTTCTCCGAAGGACCGAGGAAAGAACTCGTACCACGCACCGAATTGGGCGCGTCGACGATCGACGGTCAGGGGGAGTGGTGGGTGGCGGCTGATGGTCTCGGGGTCGATGCGTCGTGCCATCTGCGCCCGGACCTCCGGCCGTTGTGCGAGGGCAAGACGGCGCGGAATGGACTGATTCCCGTCGGCGAGTCCGCGCGCGACGGCCTTCAAAGACGCATCTTCGTCGTCGTGGTTGCCGCCGCCATCTCGCTTGCCGGTCGGCTCGGCGACTACTTCACCCGCCTCGTCTTGCTCGAAGCCAGTAAGTGGCGGAAAGCGGACGGCGTTTTCGATGATCGCAGCACCTTCGGCGAGCTCGACGTTGATGTCCTGGCCCGCCCCGAGCTTCTTTTCTGTTGCGTTCAGCCAGGTCGAATAGCGGTCGATCCATCCCTCCACGGTGTAGCCCCAAGCGCCGGGTGCGTCCGGAACGATGCGGGCGGCGAAGCGGTCATGGTGGCCAGGGGTCGTCGTGGTCATCCAGCGGGCCTGCCACGCGGCGTCCGGCGCTCGACGAAAAAGTAGGCGGGCACAGGTGACGTCGTGCCCGTCGGCGATGAGTGTGGCTTCGACGTCGATCGCTTCGCCGACGACACGTTTGACCGCGAAGCGACCACCATCGACCGCGGGATCGACGCGCTCGATCAGAACCCGGGCGCGTCCAGGTCCTGCGTTTGCCCGAGCGTCTGCCCCGTCGCGCAGGCCGCTGTGTTTCGTGGATTCGGCCGCGGCGCTAGGCGCGTCGGCGTTCGTGGGTCTCTCTTCGGGGTTCACGCGTGCTGGCCTCCTCAGGATACCGGTTCGATACCCTCCAATGGATGGTGTGTCCACTCGGTCTCGGCTCGCTTGGGGCTTCGAGCTCGGGGCTTGGAGCTCGGGACTTGGAGCTCGGGGCTTCGAGCTCCGGCGAGATCGCTTGGTCGGTTGGTCGGTTGGTCGGTCGGTTGAACGCTTGCTTGCGGCTGTTCTCACCGGTACGAGCGGCGTCGAGCATGTCGACGGCCGAGGCATCTGCGAACATTGCGCTCATCAAGTACTGGGGCAAGCGCGACGCGCGCCTGAATCTTCCCGAGACCGGCAGTCTGTCGCTGACGCTCGCTGCGCTTCGAACTCGGACGGACGTGACGCGAATCGACGCGCCATCCGATCGGTTCACCCTCGATGGCACATGCGTCGAAGGACGAGCGCTTGAGCGGGTGGGGCGTTTCGTCGATCTCGTTCGAGACATGGCTGGGCGAAGCGATCGCGTGGAGGTGACGTCCTCCAACCGCTTTCCGACGGCCGCTGGTCTGGCGTCGAGCGCGTCAGCGTTCGCGGCGTTGGCGGTGGCCTCGCTCGATGCGTTTGGGGTCGAAATGTCGCCCTCCGAGATCTCCCGGTTGGCTCGTCGAGGCTCGGGCAGTGCTGCACGATCTGTTTTTGGTGGCTTCTGTCGAATGCATGCGGGCGTCGAGCCGGATGGGCGCGATGCGTTCGCCGTGCCGTTCGAGGGCGCCGCGCTTGAGCTGGTGGCGGCCGTGGTCGTCGCGAAGGCCTCAAAGAAGACGACCGGATCGACCGATGGCATGAATCTGACGCAGAAGACGAGCCCCTACCATGCGGCGTGGGTGACCGCTGTTTCCCGTGATCTCCTCGCCGCCGAGGACGCGCTGCGTGCAGGCGATCTGATGACGCTCGCCGATGTTGTCGAGGGCAATTGCCTCGCGATGCACGCCGATGCGATGGCTGCGCGCCCCGGGATTCTGTACTTCAAGCCGTCGACGCTTTGGGCGATCGAGGCGGTGCGCGGAATGAGAAAGGAAGGCACGCCCGTCTTCTTTACGATCGATGCCGGGCCGCACGTCGTAGCGTTTACGCTGCCTGCGTATCTCGACGCGGTGGTCGAGCAACTCGCTGGGCATCCAGAGGTCGAGTGCGTTCTCCGGTCGACGTCGGGGGAGGGCGCGCACCTCGTCGGCTAGGTCGACCTGGATGCGCGCCCCACATCGGACATGAGAAGGCGAAGCGGGCGAGGGCTTGGAGGAAGGATGAGCAGCGATGCGTGCATCAGCGCCAGGTAAGATCATGCTTATGGGTGAGTATGCGGTCCTCGAAGGCGGCCCAGCGCTCATCGCGGCCGTGAATCGCCGTGCTTCTGGACGATGGGCGGATGATGGCGCGTCCGGTCGAGGCACAGCCGAGGCGCTTGGGCCAGTCGAATTCGCGATCGAGCCGTCCCCGGTTGTGGCGTCGGTCTTCGCGCGCGCCCGTCTCTTGGGCTACCCGTGCGGGAACGATGTCGTGATCGATACGGCTCGATTTCGAGATGGGGCCGGCGAGAAGCTCGGGCTTGGCTCGTCTTCTGCCGCTGCGGTCGTCGCGGCGGCGTTGATTGTTGGGCAGGTCGATCATACGGCGATCTTGGATCTGGCCCTTGGTGGTCACCGCGGCGCGTTCAGGGGGCAGGGCAGCGGTGTCGATGTTGCGGCGAGCGTGTACGGCGGCGTTTTCAGCACATGCTCTCAGCCGGCACCTCGAACGCCGCTTGGCGCTGCGCTGCCTGGCCTTGGGCTCTATGTGCTGTTCACCGGCCACAGTGCGTCGACCGCCGAGTTCGTTCGCGCGAGCCGCGCGTGCGGCCGCTTCGCGCGTCATGCCGAGACGATGGCCGCGCTCGCTGAGGCTGGTATCGCCGCGTATTCGGCTGAGAAGGCCGAAGACTTCCTGGAGGTCGCGCGGGCCTACGGTGCGGCGATGGCCGACCTGGGCGCTGACGCGGGGGTTCCGATCGTGACGGAGCAGATCGCAGCCGTCATGCAAGCCGCCGCCGCCGGCGGTGGCGCGGCGAAGCCCAGCGGAGCCGGCGGTGGTGACATTGTCGTCCTGTGGAGTCGAAGCCCTGAACTTGCAGCGTCGGTGGCTGCGGCTACGGACTGCACGGTGCTCGACGTCGACATCGATCTCGACGGCGTCACGATCGACGCGACCGTACCCTGATGGTTGATGCCGGATCGCTCATACGTCCGGGTGGGCGCTAGTAGGGTCAGGTGGTGGCCTCGGCTCGCTGAAGCCGAGCCAGGAGATCTGCCGCTTGCGCCGGCCTCAAGTCGAGCATCTGTGCGGCTTCGTCGAGTGACTTGCCTTGCCGCATGAGGTTGGACAGCGCGGCCAGGCGAAGGGCTTGGTCATGGTCGACGATGCCGTTCGCGACGACGGCGCCCTGCCACGCAGGGGTCGGGGTGCTGGCTGCGACAAGCAGTGCCTTGAGTTGAGAAGGCGTGAGGTGGGGCGCCAGGATGGAGCACTTCGCCGCGAGGTTGGCGACATTCGGCGCTGCATTCGACGATCCGTCGCCGGGAATGAATCCGCCCTCTGCGCCGAGCGTCATGAGGCCCGTGCCTTGGGCGGCGAGCGTGACGAAGGGCGCGCCGATGGTTGCGTCTTCGGCCCTCTGTCCATTTTCGAGGGCATTGGCGACGACGATGAGGTTCGGACGCAGATTTCGCGGCAGAAAGTTGTCCGGTGCGAAATCGGGTCGCTCGTTCCGAAGGTCGTTCCGGTAGTTGCCGGCCGATTTCACGAAGAGGATGTTCGGGTGCGCGTCCATGATGTCGAGCCATCTCTTTGTGGCGTCGCGCCCCTGAACGAGCATGCTGATCGTGAGCGAGGTGGCCCCCGCGGCCGCCGCGTAGTCGACTTGCGAGGCCCAGTCCATGACCGACTCGGACCAGTCGAGCAGCAGCGCTTCGACCTGATCGGTTCCTCGCGTCGCGGTGCCTGCGACCATGGTGCCGTGATCCGTGAAGCCAACGATCGGTCCGTGCACGTCATCGACGAGGCCGTTTCGATCGTCATCGATGAGGTTGTTTGGGATCTCGCCCGGATTCCGCCAGATTCGCGGCGCGAGAGCCGGATGATCTGCGTTTGCGCCCCGGTCGACGATCGCGATCGTGCGTCTTTGGTTCGGATTGGGTGCGTACCTTCGGAGGTCTTCGAACACTGGATCCGGCGCGGTTGGATTGCCTCGCTCGAGTCTCTCGAGATCACTCGGACCGAGCGAACGAAGTGCGGCTTCCTGCGGCGAGCGGCGGCGGTCGATCCAACTGCGTTCGAGCACGTCGTAGCCAGAAGGGGCAAGATAATCTGTTGCGATGGAACGAGCGACATCCGGGTCGAGTGCGATCGGCTGGCGAACCCAGAGGTCAAGCATGGCGTGGGACGCACGGGTCGCGCGATGAGGGACTGGAAGGCGTCGAGGTGAGAGCGTTGCGTTCCACTCGGCGCTCGTCAGATGGCCGTCCTCGAGGGCCTCTCTGAGGCTTGAGCGTTCCTCGGCCGTCCGCGCAACCTCTCGAACAAAGGTGTCGCGATCCCATGGTTGCGCTGGGCCGGCTCGGTGCCCGGCTCCGCGCCCAGAAGGCGCGTTCTCGGACTGGGAGGGGGCCGCCGCCGGCCGACTGCTCGGTGGTGCTAAGCCTACGCCCAGCGATGCAAGATCGGGCACGTCTTGCGTATCGTCGAGACCGCGTAGTTGTTGCGCCGTTCACATGGGCGGGTCGGTTTCCCTACCGTACCCGTCGATCGCTTGCGATGGGCATGCGTGGTGCGTTGTCCCCTAGATGCGACGGATGCTCGCGACCCCGGAGACGTCGGTCTCGACGTTCGCACCACCACGGTACCGCACCTTTGATGCGCCCGATGCTTTGACACGGAGCGTTTCCGTCGCGTTCAGATCCGCTTTGGATGCACCGCTCATCTCGACTTTCACCGACCTGGCGGTTAGTTCTGAGGCATCGAGCTTGGATGCGCCGGACAGCTCGATGTCCAGAGTCTCGTAGTTGCCTGCGAATACGGCCTTGGTTGCGCCGCTGAACTTGAGGTCAAGGTGCTTGCCGTTGAGGGCAGACGCGCGGAGGTCTTGCGCGCCGCTGAGCTCGAGCTCATCCAGCGCTTTCAGAACGACCCGGAGCTTGACTTCGCCACGGCTGCCTGGTGCTCGGGAGATGGCAATGTGATGATCGTCCGCCTCGACGATCACCGCATCCAAGGGGCCGTCGATGACGAGCTTTGGCGTTTCTCCAATCGATAGCGACGTCGTAAATGCGCCCGAGATCGAAAGCTGCGGGGCCGCCGTCAGGGGTCGATCACGCGATGGGGACGGGGACGCCTGAGCGTTCGTGCCCGTGGCGCAAAGGAGGCCAGCCAGCGACAGCGAAATGATGGAGAGGGAAACCGGTCGAGTTGAAGATGTCTGCATGGCGCGGTGCTCTAGCGAGCGCTGTGCCAACGCCGCAGCTTGGTCGAACGCCCATCGAGAGGCCAAACTGTCGGGCAAAGGCTGCAGTCGCTGCCGCGCAGACGCTGCATCGAATTCAAGACGAGACTCTAGGCGCGCGTCACGATCGCGGCCTTGAGGCGCTCGAGATGGGCACGAACGCTTCCATCGTACACGATCGAGCCAAGTTGCGTGCGTAGGCCCGCGATGAGTGAAGGATCGACATCGACCGTGATCTCAACGGATCGTCCAGTTCGCTTCTCGAGCGCGCGTCGAAGCTCTTCCTGGGTGGCCGCATCGAGCGTGACGGCGGCGGTGACGTGGGCCTGCAGTCGACCGGCGCGAGCGTTGGCCAGCTCCTTGAACACCTCGGCGATGCCCTCGACTTCGGCGATACGTCCTTTTTCGAGCAAGAGCTGGAGAAACCGCCGGAGCGTCTCCGGTGCCCCGGCGCGGGTCATGAGCGCATCGAGGACGCCTCGCCGCTCCGCTTCTGTGAAAGATGGGTTGAGCAAGGCGTTCCGCAGCTCGAAAGATGTCGCGACGTTTCCGGCAAAGTCAGCCAGCGACTGCCGTAAACTTTCGAGGTCGACGCCGGTGCTCGTCGCCGTTTCGAGGAGCGCTTCTGCGTAACGCCGGCTTGCTGGGGATCGGGTCGTCATCGAGTGTTCTCCGCGTCGTACGGGTGTGGGCCGTCGGCCGTGTGTCCTGTGTCCTGTGTTCGCGTGTCGTCTGTCGTCTGTCGTCGTAAGGTCTTTGAAGAGCTCAGGGCGCTGTCGATGACGCCGGCATGGCAAGATCCTTGATGTACTCATCCGTGAGCCTTCGCTGGTCGGCCTCGGTCAGCCGTGCGCGAATGATCGACTCGGAGAGCCGCATCGTGGCTTCGAGGGCGGCCTGCTGGATCCGGTGCTCGGCCTTGCGGAGCTCCTGCTCGACCGTCGAGTCGGCTTCGCGGGCCATACGCTCCACCGCTCGATCGGCTTCTTGGCGCAAACGATCGCGGTCGGTGATGGCCTCGGCTTCGTAGCTGCGAATGATGCGCTGCACTTCCTCTTCGAGGTGATCCAGTTTGTACTGAAGCTCGCGCAGGCGGGCCTCGGCTTCGTTCTGTTTGCTCTTGGCCTCGATCATCGCCCGCTCCATGTTGGTGCGCCGCGCGACCAATGCGCGGCCGACCGAAGGGCGAATGACCCGAACCAGGATCACCGCGAACACGATGAAGTTCGTGATAACGCTCGCGAGGAGGTACGGATTGATCGACGAGTCGTGGTGTCCGCCTTCGGCGGCCGACGAGGTCGCGATGCTGAGGAGAAGCTGTTTTCCCGACATCACCCACTGCGTCATGATTCAATCCTTCTGCCCAGCATCTTCTCCGCGGTCTGCTGCGCGAGTCTTTGGGCGTCCTCGTGGGCGCGCACAAGCGCAGCCTCGGCCGAGGCCTCGATTTCCTTGACGGCGGCTTCAACCTTGTCTCGGAGGCGTTGCCGCTCTTCGTCGACGCGCCGGGTCATGGCCTCGGTGGCTTCCGAACGGATCCGGGTCCGCGCTGCGATGCCTTCGGAAGTGGCCACTTGAATTCGATCGCTGAAGTCCTGAGCACGCTGCTCGGCCTTGACCAGAAGCGACTCAGCTCGGCCAAACGCACCTTCGAGCCGCTCGTGCCGCTCCGCAAAAAGGGCCATGAAGGGCCGAAAGACGAGGTGGTTCAGTAGGATGAGCGGGACCGCCAGGAGTGCCAGAACGAAGATGTAGGTCACGTCGAGGTCTAACGTCATGGCCGTGGCTCGGATAGCCATCTACTCCTCGCCAGTCAAGAAATGGTATGCCTGGATTGCTCATGCCTGGTCGCTCACTCACGGAGGCACAGCTGGCCGAACACATCCCGACGATTCGGAGGTACCTCAAGAAGATGCTCAGGACCGACGAGATCGCGGACGGGACTCAGACCGTCCTCCAACGGGCGCTCGAAAATCTTCACCGTTTTCGGGGGGATAGCTCGCCGAGGGTTTGGCTGCTCGGGATCGCCCGGAATGTTGGCTTCGAGATGGCGCGCGCGCGCGCTCGGGGCACGACCCTGGCCGACGAGGGGCTGACGACAGGGGACATCGTTGCGGGTGGGCCAGACCAGGAAGAAACGCTCGGTCGCCGCGAAGAGCACGCACTGGCTCTGCAAGCGCTCGATGGGCTGAGCCTCGACGAGAAGCTCGCGCTCCTCGTGACGTACGTGGATGGCGTGCCGGGACCAGAAGCGGCCGAAATTCTGGGTGTATCCTTCGCTGCTTTTCGGCAACGTCTGTCGCGCGCGCGGCAGGCTCTCGCCACGAAGCTCACGGCGCTCCACGCGTCCAAGATTCCGGGCAGCATCGACGTCATCCATGAATGGAGGGCTATCCTCGATCCGCCCGCCTTCGTGCCCGAGGCTGCGGCCGAGGTCGTCGGGGCCGATGCCGGCGACGAGGCTGAGGACGGGGCTGACTGAGGACGGGGTCTAGGAGCGCTGCTGAGGAAGTCGGCGGCCACGGCTCCAATGGGCGCGACGGCCCTTCGCCCGCATTGCGCGCCCTGAGTCTGTCCTCTGACGTCCACGTCCCGTGACATCCACGTCCTCTGGCGTCCACGTCCTCTCCACGTCCGGCGGGGAAGAATCGGAAGAATCGGATGAATCGTCCTCGCGGGCATTGCTTCGAAATCCGACTCGGTTTTTCTTTGACGCAGCGCTTCGTAGGATCGAAGGGATGCATCAAGATATGGGGAAGGACAGCCTGACAATCACCGACAACCGAACCGGGAAGCAGTACGAGCTCCCGATTGAGCACGAGACGATCCGTGCGATGGATCTGCGGCAGATAAAGGTCAACGCCGGCGATTTCGGGTTGATGACCTACGATCCAGCGTTTTTGAACACCGCTTCGTGCAAAAGCTCTATTACGTACATCGATGGCGACAAGGGGATCCTCAACTATCGCGGCTATGCGATCGAGGACCTGGCGGATCACGCCGACTTCCTCGAAGTCGCGTACCTTCTGCTCGAGGGCGAGCTTCCGAACCCGGTTGAGCGCGATGCGTTCGTGAACGAGGTGAAGGTTCACACGTTCGTTCACGAAAACGTGAAGCAGTTCATGGAAGGTTTTCGGTACGACGCCCATCCGATGAGCGTACTGATCTCCACCATCGGGGCGCTGTCGTCGTTCTATCCAGAGGCGAAGGGTTCCCAGGAGTACGCGGTCCGGCGACTCCAGATCATCAGGCTGCTCGCCAAGATGCCGACGATCGCGGCCTGGTCGTATCGATCGAGCCGCGGACTTCCGTACGTCTACCCGGACAACGATCTTTCGTACACGGGTAACTTTCTCTCGATGATCAAGCGGATGTCGGAACCCAAGTACAAGCCCGATCCGATCCTCGAGCGTGCTCTCGACGTATTGTTCATTCTCCACGCGGATCATGAGCAGAACTGCTCGACGAACACGATGCGAAATGTGGGCTCGTCCCAGGCCGACTGCTACTCGGCCGTCACGGCGGCGGCGGCGGCTTTGTATGGCCCGCTTCATGGCGGTGCCAACGAGGCCGTGCTCAAGATGCTTCACAGCATCGGCTCGAAGGATAAGATCCCGGACTACATTCGCCGCGTGAAGGCCGGCGAAGTGCGCCTCATGGGCTTTGGCCACCGGGTGTACAAGAGCTACGATCCCCGCGCTAAGGCGATCAAACGTCTCTCGGAGCAGGTCTTCGAGGTGACCGGCAAGAACCCGCTGCTTGACATTGCGCTCGAGCTTGAGCGCATAGCGCTCGAGGACGACTACTTCGTCTCTCGTTCGCTCTACCCGAACGTCGACTTCTATTCGGGGCTCATCTATGAGGCGATGGGCTTTCGAACCGAGTATTTCACGGTTCTCTTTGCGTTGCCCCGCGTCGCGGGCTGGCTTGCCCAGTGGAACGAGCTGGTGCAAGACCCGGAGCAGAAGATCGCGCGCCCCCGTCAGATCTATCTCGGCAGCGCTCGGCGCCCGTACCCCGTCAAGTCCGCTCGTTGAGCTGCGCGCTGTCGGCTCAGGCCCGGATCGGGTCCTGACCTCGATCCGGACCCCGACCTCGACCTCGACCTCGATCTCGACCTCGATCTCGATCTCGACCCCAACCTCGATCTCGACCCCGATCTGAGCGGCGGGCGATGATTGTACGCGTCGATGATTGTGCGCGTCAGAAGTGATCGCGGAAGCGCCACCTGCCGTGCGATAAGCTTCGCACGATGCCTGTCGTGACGTTCGTACATGAGTCAGATGCCCTGCGTGGAAACCGTCTCGGCGATCCGCACCGACGTACCGTCCACGTCGTTGTCCCCGATGGCCTCGATCCGTCGTCTCCGCCCTTGCCGTGCCTCTGGTATCTGGCCGGCTACGCGGGCGTGGGGAGATCGGATGCTCGCCGATGACCCATGGCAAGAGGGCCTCGAAGCTCGACTCGATCGGCTCCGGAGGGCGGGCGCCGTCGGCCCGATGATCGTCGTCCTCCCGGACGCGTTCACCCGCCTTGGAGGATGTCAGTATCTCGCGTCGCCTGTCGTCGGCGACTACGAAACGTACTTGCTCGACGAGCTCCGGGCCGTGGTCGAGGCGCGATGGCCCATTCGGGCGCACGGCATTCTCGGGAAGTCTTCCGGCGGCTTTGCTGCGCTCTATCATGCGATGCGACGGCCTGAGCTCTTCGAGGCGGTGGCGTGTCACTCCGGCGACATGAACTTCGCCTTGTCGCTGTTTCCTGAGATTCCCCACTTGATGAACGCACTCGTCCGACACGGATCGGTGGAGGCCCTCCTGGCTGCGTTCGACCGTGATCCGAACAAGCGGAGCGGCCAATGGTTCTCTGCGCTCTACGTCCTCGCCATGTGCTCGGTGTTCAGTCCTGACGATGCGGCGCCGCTCGGTCTTGGCCTTCCGTTCGATCTGGAACGGGGGACTTTGGATGCGGCGACGCTGGACCGATGGTCGGCGTTCGATCCGCTCAGGATGATCGAGAATCAAGAATGTCAGGCCGCGCTTCGCCGCTTGCGGGTCGTGTTCATCGATTGCGGTGACCGCGACGAGCACTTCCTGCACTTCGGGGCGCTCGCCTTTCACCGGACCCTTCTGGACGCCGGCGTGCCGCACGACTTCTCACTCTTTCCCGGGGGCCATCGGGGCACCAGCCACCGCCTCGATGTTTCCTTGCCCAAACTCTACCAAGCCCTGCGCGCTTGATCGGAACGCGCCTCTTTCTTCTTTCTCCACTGTACTGAGCGGTGGTTTTCAGACCGCGGTTCTCACACGTTGTCCTGGCCAGCGGGCGACCGGCGGTCTGGCCCCCTAAAATGGGGTCAGCTCGACCTTCGTGCCGTAACCTGGTTCAATTTGCCCCATACGATGGGGACTCGAGGTGACGCACGGGGCTTGTTGAGCCCTAATGCTGCCGTGAGCGCGTCGCCCAGTCGCTATCGCCTGGTGCGGCTGATTGGCACCGGTGGCATGGCCGAGATCTGGCTTGCCGTGCAGCGTGGCACGTCGGGCTTTCGCCGCTGCGTTGCGGTGAAGAAGATCTTGCCCCACCTCGCGCGACAGGAGGCCTTCGTCGCGATGTTCCTCGATGAGGCCAAGCGCTCGGCGCAGCTGCATCATCGCAACATTGTCCAGATCCACGATCTTGGCCGCGACGACGGAAGCTACTTCATGGCGATGGAGTACATCGCCGGCGAGAACCTCAGCGACATTCGCCGGCGAGCCGGGGAGCGAGGACGACCGTTGACGTACGGCCTTATCGCGCGCATCGCCGCCGACGTTGCGCAGGCTCTTTCGCACGCACACGCGCAGGGTCTCGTTCATCGTGACATTTCGCCTCAGAATATCTTGATCGGCTATGATGGCGTCACCAAAGTCGTCGACTTCGGCATTGCCAAGGCGATGAGCGTCGACGCCACGACGACCTCGGGCGTAACCAAGGGCAAGGCGGGCTACATGAGTCCGGAGCAATGTCTCGGGCGTCCGATTGACGTTCGTACGGACATCTTTTCGCTCGGCATCGTTCTCTACGAGCTCGCCACCGGAACCGCTTTGTTCCGCGGGTCATCCGAGTTCCTCACCATGGAAAAGATCACGCGCTGCGAAATCCCAGCGCCGGAGACCATCAACCCTGGCATCCCACCTCAGCTTGCGCAGATTGCGATGCGCGCCTTGGCCAAGTCGCCCAACGACCGCTATCCGACCGCGAACGCGATGCTCGAAGACCTGGAAGCGCTCATGGAGCGAACAGAACACGGCGCCAATGTGGCCGCCCTTTCGGAGTACGTCTCTTCCATTTTTGCTGGGGAGCAGGCGTTGAAGCAGGCGTCCTGCAATGTCGCACTCGACGCCGAGGCTGAACCGACCGTTGCGGAGGTGGCAAGGAAGGAGGCCGAATCGACCCGTCAAGTGACCATCCTCGAAGTTCCAGAGTCTGGACGCAGTTCGGTGGGAGAACCATTCGAGCTTCAAGATATCGGCATCGAGAACATGAAGAGTGACAGCTCTTCTACTCGAAAGGTCCGTGGTGTTTCGGCGCTTTTCACCCCGTTGCCCTACGGGTCACCAGCCGCGCGGATCGTGGCGACGCCGCCTGAGGAGGTCGATTGCTCGAAGACGAGGCTTCTCGCGCCGCCGAAGCGGGATACGCCTTGGCCAACGAGGCTCTTCGCGAGCGGGCTCACGCCGACGTTCACGTCG
The DNA here is from genome assembly GCA_016713425.1 of Deltaproteobacteria bacterium. GTDB lineage: Bacteria > Myxococcota > Kuafuiibacteriia > Kuafuiibacteriales > Kuafuiibacteriaceae > JADJPE01. Next base: position 3,505,742 of record JADJPE010000005.1, read on the forward strand.
ACCTGGTGGACGGCGAAACGCCGCGAGAGCCGTCGCCGTCCGGCACTTTGGTTGGGCGTGGTTGTCATGACGTCGATCCTCGGATTGTTGATGGGGGTTCTGTTGTCCCGTCCGCCGGCGACGGCCGGCGCGGTGGTGGTGGAATCCGTTCCGGCGGGGGCGACCGTTCTGATCGATGGGTTGTCGATTCGCCGCGCGGGCGAGGGTAGTGCCATCGCCGTGACGCCGTATACGCTCTCGAATCTCCAGGAAGGCAAGGCGGTGACTTTGACCTTGACGCTCGACGGCTATCAGCCGTTTGAGCGGCGTTTCGATGTGCGTGCGCTGCTCGATCGTGGCGGCCTCAAAGTGCGCCTCAAGCGCCGAACTGCTCGCTCGGCGGATGGCGACCAGAGCGCTGACCAAGGGGCTCTCCAAGAGGCCGGCGACGGTCAACGGTGACTCGGCAGGTCTCGAACGCTCGGCTGCGGGATGTCAGCGCCCGGCGACGATCATACGCGCGACGCGAAAGGTTGGGGTAGCGAATCGCGTCCGAAGATCGAGGTCGGATCCCACACGATCGATCCTGCCCCAGAGATCATCGAAGTTGAGGCCGATCGTGATCTCGCTGACGGCTCGACCGAGGTGTCCGTCCTCGATGAGAAAGCCTTCCGCGCCGCGCGAAAAGTCGCCCGTGGCGGCGTTGAAGCCGAAGCCCATCATGGAGGTCACGTAGAGGCCGCGGCGCGTATCTTCGAGGATGCACGATGGGGCGTCGGGGCCTTGGCTCATGACGAAGTTCGTCGGTGCTACGGAAGGGAGGGCCGATGCGCTACGTGCCGCGCTGGCGGTGCTCTTCTTGCCCAAGCGGTGCGCGCTGTAGGTGTCGAGGAGAAAGCTCGAAAGCGAACCTCGATCGACGACGACGTTTCTCCTCGATGCGAGGCCTTCGCCGTCGAATGGACGAGAGCCCGGTCCCTCGGCGATCAGTGGGTCGTCGATGATCGTGACGGCTTCGCTCGCTACGCGCGTCCCTTCCCGATCGGCGAGATAGCTCTGGCGGCGATAGATCGCTTCGCCGGCGATGCATGAATAGAGAAGTGCCAAGAGCGATCGCCCTGCGTCGGGATGGAAGATGACGGGGAGCTCTTCAGTCTCGATCTTTGTGGCGCCCAACTTGGCCACTGTTCTTCGCCCCGCCTCGCGCCCGATCTCGGTGGCTGTCATCAGCGCGCTCCGATGGCGTCGGGCGTCGAAGAACGACGCCGTCCGCTTCTTGTTCGCCACGTCGTCCGCCACTGGGCTTACCGACAAAGAGATTTGGCTCCGAAGGAAGCCACCCTCGAAGCCGCCACTGGTCACCAGTGCCTTGGCGCTCTCCATTCGGTCGAGGCTCGCGCCTTCGCTGTTCGTGATGCGCGCATCGACGTCGAGCGCCGCGCGCTCGGCCTCCCTGGCCAGTTGGGTCGCTGCGTCTGCGTCGATCATCTCGAGCGACGGGTCGAAGAGAGATAGGTCTGGCCACGTTCGCACGAGCTCGGCGGGATCGACCGTGGTCAGTAGAGGGTCGGGCTCGGTGTAGGATGCCAGGGTGACGACATCGTCGACCACTGCCCTCAGGCCCTTTGCGGTTGTGTCGTTGGTGAATGCGGTCGAGGTTCGCTGGTTCTTGATGATGCGCAGGCCGAGGCCGAAGGTATTGGCTTGCTCGATCAGCTCGACTTCGCCGAGACGTACTTTGGAAGAGAGATTGGCGCTCAGGTTGGCCTCGACCTCAGCGACCTCGGCGCCGCGTTTGATCGCTTCTTGAACGACGCTTCTTGCGATCTCCAGGGCCTTGTCGAGTTCGTGTTGGCTGATTGAGCTTCCCATCCCTACGACACCTTTGTTCCACCGACGGTGATCGCCGAGATGCGCGTCGTCGGACACCCTACGCCGACCGGCACCGATTGACCTTCCTTACCGCAGGTCCAGATACCATCCGAGACCTCGACATCGGCCGCGAGCATGTCGACCTTCGCCAAGACCTCAGGGCCGTTGCCGATGAGGTTGACGCCGCGGATCGGCGCCGTGATCTTTCCGTCTTCGATGAGATAGCTCTCCGTGAGTGAAAACACGAAATCACCGTTCGAGATGTTGACCTGTCCGCCCGAAAAGCGCTTGGCGTAAACTCCAAATTTGACGCTCTCGATGATCTCCTCTGCGGAGTGAGGTCCGTGAAGCATGACTGTGTTCGTCATCCGTGGCATGGGGGCGCACCGGAAACTCTCGCGACGTCCGCGACCGCTCTCCGTGCCGAAAAATCGAGCCGTCTGACGGTCTTGAAGATATCCGACGAGGCGCCCGCGATCGATGAGTCGGGCTGGCTTCGCAATGACGCCTTCGTCATCGATGTTGATCGTGCCTCGACCTTGGGCAAACGTCGGATCGTCGACCACGGTGACCAACTCGCTCGCGACCATTTGTCCGATGCGATCGGTGTAGTTGGATGTTCGCTTTCGGTTGAAGTCGGCTTCGAGTCCGTGGCCCACCGCCTCGTGGAGAAGAATGCCGCTGTCTCCGGCCCCCAACACGACCGGGAGCTCACCCGCGGGTGCTTCTTTCGCGTCCAGCATCACGGTCGCGATGCGCGCCGCCTCGCGCGCCTGATGTTCGGGGGTGCGCCCGGGCAATAGGAAATAGTCGAGCGCGACTCGGCCTCCGCCGCCGCTCGAACCGGCCTGGCGCGTGTGCGTCTTGGGGTCCTCGGCGATGACGTGCACGCCGAAGCGGAGGAGAGGTTGACGGTCTCGAACGAACGTACCATCGCTCGACGCCACCAAGATTTCCTTGTCTTCTTCGGTGAGCGATGCGGTGACGCGCGTGACGCGTGCGTCGAAGGCGCGGGCCGCTCGATCCGCGCGAGCGAGCAGCGAGCGTTTCTCTTCGGACGGTGCGTCGGTCGTCCGATGTTCTTGTGCGTAGCGATTTGGGGGCGTGAGCGCTCGCGGCGGCGCCGGCGATGTCGAGGTCGAGGCGGCGATTCGCCCGGCCGTTGTCGCGGCCGCCATCATGGCTTCGTCGTCGAGGGCCTCCGTGTATGCGTACCCGGTTGCGTCCCCGCGCTGAACGCGAACACCGAGGCCAATCGACACCCCGCAGGTTGCGGTGCGCAGGCGCCCATCCTCAAAACTGAACGACGTCGATCGCCGAGCTTGAAAGTAAAGGTCGGCGTAGTCTCCGCCGCGATCCAGGGCGCGGCTCAGCAGTCGGCCGACGAGGACCGGGTCGATGGAATCGAAGTCGACATCACCGGCCATGTTCGGTGAAGAGTGGACACCACCGTGGTGCCCAAGTTCAAGGGGGGCGAGTCGTACAAAGACCTTGCACCCTTCTTTGCGGTTGGCGTACCCAGACGCATGGCGAGCTTTCGGCGTCTGTGTGTCTTCTGCGGCTCCAGCGACGGGGTCGACCCTATCTATGCCGAGGCCGCGATCGCGATCGGCAAGCTCTTGGCTGCGCGCGGAATCGGGGTCGTCTACGGCGGGGCGAAGATCGGGCTCATGGGGGCGCTTGCCAACGCTGTTCTTGTGGGCGGCGGTGAGGTACTGGGTGTTATCCCCGAGCGCTTGAGGGGGCGCGAGATTGCGCACGAGGGCCTCACCGACCTCTTCGTCGTCGAGAGCATGCACGCTCGGAAGACGATGATGGCGCATCTCAGCGACGGTTTCATCGCGTTGCCGGGCGGATGGGGGACGCTCGAGGAGCTGTTCGAGGTCCTGACTTGGACGCAACTCGGCTATCACGAGAAACCGGTCGGACTCCTCAACGTCGGTGGCTTCTTCGACGGGCTCCTCGCCTATCTCGACCACACCGTGACGCAGGGCTTTCTGACGCCTCAGAATCGGCGGCTCCTCATCTCGGCGGGCGACCCAGAGGTGCTCCTGAAGGGTCTCGAGAACATGCAGATCCCTGCCGCTACCCGATGGATCGACCGCCCGTGAGCCGCTGCTCTTCTGAGGCGGGCGCTGACGCGAGCGCGGGCGCTGATGTTGACGCGGGCGCTGATGTTGACGCGGGCGCTGACGTTGACGTGGGCGCTGTCCCTCGATCGCCGCCGCTTTGCGCAGCGTACGAGGTTCGAGGGCTGAGGCTTGCGTATCACACGTGGCCGTCTCCGGCGGGGGACGGACCGCCGCTCTTTCTGTTTCACGGATTCAGCGACCATGGCCTTTCGTTCGCACCCATGGTGCGGGCGCTCAGGTCGAACTATCGGATCGTCGCGCCTGATTTTCGTGGGCACGGACATTCGGGGTGGATTGGTGCCGGCGGCTATTACGCCTTCTACGACTACTTCGATGACATGCGGCGACTCGTCGACCACCTCGGCTTTGAACGCATCACGGTCGTCGGACACTCGATGGGGGGGAGCATTGCGATGGGGCTTGCGGCCATGCTCGGGGCGCGCGTCGAACGGCTTCTGCTCCTCGAAGGCATGGGACCGCCGTTTCATGATCCCGCGGATGCGCTCAACCGAATCGTGCGATGGTCGGACGTCTTGCGACGTAGCGATGTCGATCAGGACATCGAAGGACGGAAGAAGTCGCGGCGCGCCATGAGTTCGGTCGAGGAGGCCGCGGCACGCCTTCGGCGCGCGAACCCGCGATTGTCCGCTGACGTTGCCCGTGAACTTGCCGTGAGTTTTACGGAGCCCGCATGCGAATCGCTGACCCGCCGACCCGGCTCGGCGTTCGACGCCGTATCCGGCTATGCTTCTGGCTCCCTATCCAGTGAAGCTTCTGGCTCCCTATCCAGCGATGCGTGCGGGTCTCTCGCCAGCGATGCGTCTGGTTCGGCGTCCTCGGCCGTTGTCTGGCGCTTCGATCCCTTGCATCGAACGCCTGCGCCTCGCGGTTATCGAGAGGATGAGGCCGAGGTGCTTTTCCGGTCGGTGTCTTGTCCCATTCTGTCGGTGGTGGGTGAAGTGAGCCCGTTTGCGGACGACACACTTCGTGCTCGTCATGCTTGGCTGCGAGAGGGTCGGGTTGCCGTGCTCAAAGGGGCAGGGCACAACCTTCACCACGAGCAACCCCAGGCGACGGCTGCCATCGTCGATTGGTGGATCGCAGGCCGGGGCGAAGGTGATATGCCGGCCTGTCTTCGCTGAGCCTTGCCAAGGAAAGGCGGCCAAGACGACCGAGACGACCGAGACGACCGAGACTACCAGACGTTGTGTCTTCGTCGATTGGCCTCGTGTTGTTTGGCGTCCTTCGCGAAGTGGATGCGCTTCTGTGCGTCGTGCAGGTAGTACCAATACGGCGAAGGCTCGGGGCGCAAGGCGGCGAGGAGCGAAGGCAAGCTCGGGGCCCCGATGGGCGTCGGCGGCAACCCGGTGCGGAGACGGGTGTTGTAGGGATCGCGGGCGTCTCGAAGCTTCGCGAGGAACTTGCGTCGGTTGTTCCATTCCTCGAGCGTGTAGCGGCTGGTTGCGTCGACGCCCAGCGGCGCCGGTGGTTTTGCGTTCAGCCGGTTATACAGGACGCCGGCGACTTTGGGGCGGACCGCCGGCGTCGGCTCTTCGCGTTCGAGGAGAGAAGCCAGGATCACGAGGTCTCTGAGCGGCCGGCCGGCGTTTGCGATCTCGCTGCGGAACGGCTTTTCGAAGGCATCAGCGAAGGCCTCGATCTGGCGCTGAATGAGCACGTTGACGTCGATGGGACCAGGCGGAACGCGGTAGGTCTCCGGAAAGAGGTAGCCTTCGAGCGTCTTTTCTCGGAACTCGAAAGGGATCTTGAAGCGCTTCGGATCGTTGGCGGCCGATTCGTAGGCTCCCGGAGCGATCAGCTTCTGGCTCGCGAGGAAGGCGTCGGTGTCGCGAAGTCGCCAGCCTTCGACGATGGTGAGGGGCACGTCGTCGGGAATGGGATTCTCGGCGAGTTTCTCGAAGATCGCTCGGCCTGTCATGGCCGCCGAGATCTCGTGCCGGCCCGCCTTCGGCTTGCTGGCCAGGGGGTCGAGGAGGAACTCGATGCTTAGCGCACGAGCATTTCCTATGAATCCCTCACGCTCCAGAATCTGCGCGACGCGCCGCATGGATGCGCCCTTCGGAACTTCAAACATGCGCGGCGCGGCGCTCGGGTCGAGGGGGGTTCGTGCCAGGCGATCGAGATAGAGATATCCGCCCGCGGCCAGACCGAGGAGCAGTAGGATCAGCACTCCGACAATCGTGGCGATGCGTTTGCCCATCTCCTTGCTTCTACACGGTCACGTCGCCGAAGCTCAAGCGGCTGACCTCGTGCGGTGCGCTACGGTATGGCCCGTGAGGGCGTTTGCCTTTAGGCGCGAAGCGTCCGCCAGTCGGCGGGCAGGTTGAGTCGCTTGGCGAGGTTCTCTGTGCTGTCGGTATCGGTCCGCAGGTCGCTGACCCCATTGACGACGAGTGCCAATCGAAGATCTGGGTCCATCTTTGGATTGAACGTCGAAGGCGCGGCCCAATTTAGAGGCCCGTCGGCGCTCCAGCCAAAGTCGCTCTCACCGGAAACGAATCCTTCGTTGAGGATGCGCCCTTGCTTGTTGACCTGAATCCATCCCGCCCAAGCCGTGCTGTTCGGCGGTGAGCCCGCCTCGTATCCGTACTTGCCGCGAACCCAGACGATGCTGTCGCCGCCATCGGGCGCGGGCTCGAAAGGCCCCTGGATACCTTGCAAAGCACCGGTGGGCGCCCAGTCCGGCCGATCGGAGGGATCCACACCATGAACCTCCTGGTCGATGAAATTAACCCAGCGCATGCCGTTCGACACGACCTCTGAGGGTACCGAGTCCGAGGCGTACATGCCGTGTTGTCTGCTGACCCAGGCGACCCATTGTGAGAATCGCTGGTCGGTCTGCATCTCACCGACGATCGAGTCGACTTCGCCCGCGGGCACGTACTCCTTGGTGCCACGGCCCGTGTCGATGGCGAGGTCCCCGCGGATGAGTTTGTCGTCGGTCTGTTTCAGGATCGTCTTGCCCTCGCGCGTCTCGCCTTGCGCCCACGGAACCTCGGTCTTGAGGACCCCTTTCACGGTGTCTCGCCAACCTCGATCGAGGTGGACCGTGACCTCGCCTGTGCTTTCCTCGCGCTCCATCGATGTGATGTTGGCGGCGGGTAGAGACTCGCTCATGCCGCCGACCATCATCTCCACGCTTCCGATCATTGGCTTCTCGTCGGTGTTTCGGAGCGACATGACGTCGGCCGACAAGCGTTGTCGCGACGGAATGCTGGCGAGAACCTCGGGCGCGACGCGGCCCGTGATACGCCTTCCGTCCTTGAGCACGATCTGCTGCGGCTCGTTGTTGAAACGGAAGCCGCAGAAATTTCCATGGGCGGCGACGTCCGGAATGTCGACGTCGATCAGTTGTTGGGCGTCCACACCCGGGATCTCGAGGGTGTCGTCGCCCGCGCGAACCTTGACGACCGGCACATCGAGCTGGGGAACTTCGAACTTTGCCTTGTACAGGCGTTGCGCGGTGTTGCGGTCGCAGAAGCCCCACCACCACATGTTGACTTGTCCTCCGGTGCGACCGTCTCCCTTGAGTTGTCCGCGAGCGTCTACGGCGCGCCCGACGACTTCGTTCGCGGGCACTTCCGTTCCGTCGGCACGGCGAAACCTCGCCGACCACACGGATTCACCGTTGTCATCGGTTTCGACGATCTTCTCGGCCGTCAACCGTTCCCCCGCGACGTCCGTGACGATGAGTCGCTCGCCGCGCTGCGGGTTTGCGGTCACGAAATTTCCGAGGCCGTCCACGCAGTCGATGGCGAACTCGAAGCCTTGCTTCAGTTTGGCCTTCTTCACTTCCTCGTCGCCTGGAAAGAGCGCAATGCCCCAGTTGAGGCCCGAGGTCGAGAACGGTCGTAGCTCGGTCAGGTTTCCACGCTTATCGTGACCGGAAAGCTCGCCGATCAGCCAGCCAAGGGGCGACGCCTTCTCGAACGCCTCAGCGCCGGTCGGCCGGCCGAGCTTCTCAAGGTACCGATCGACGTGGGCCATCGGTCCGGCCATCGCGCCGTTCATGCTGAGATGGGTCGAATCGGCATCCGAGTGGGCGTTCGGGAAGGAGGTCTCGAAGACGTTCGGATCCACGCCCAGCACGAGCCCTTGGGCCGCACTCCACGGCGCGCCGTTGAAGTTCTTGGCGCCAACGACGTTGGCGTTTCGAAACTGACTGAACGTGTCGAGGAGCTGATGGCCTACCTGTTCGGTGAGAGGCTGCTCTCCGCGCGCCCACAGCGCCTTCGTGTAGTCACGAAGGAGCGCAAGCGTATTGAGGCCGCGTGCCTCGACGCTGAGGTCGCTGCCTTCGAACAGGCGACGATTCTCGTTGTACTCTCGCTTCATGAGTTCGGGGAGCTGACGAACGTCGAGATTCGCCAGCCGGCCCTCCGGCATCACAGATACCCGCGTCGGCAAGTTGATTTCGCCCGCGTCGTCTGGCCGCACGGCATCGTGGCTGTGAATGTCTTCGGGGCGAATGCCGAAGAGGTCCATCAGCTTGACTTTGCCATCCAGCTCGAAGAAGGCACCGTAGCGCGGGTGCTCCAGGAGAGCCTTGATGAAGTCCTTTTCGTCGGTGTCGACGACCTGATACGCGTCGGACGAGACCTCGCCGCTCAGCTCATGCCGCTTGGCGTACTCGTGAAGTTTCTCCGCGCCCCGTTGCGTGATCTCGTTGAGGCCCCCACCCGAGAGGTCCGGGTCGCCATGTGTGTTCCAAAACACGTTGAAGAGGCCATATTGTTCGAGATTTCTGACGTCGATCGGCATGATTTTCCCGGAGATGGATTGTCGGCCCGCGGTGCCAAGAGGTTGTGGGGACTTAGCTCCGATCATTGGCGGATGCTGGGCCCCTGAGCTTCAGCCGAGATGATTGCACGACGTGCGAGGGCTCCTAGAGCCCAGAGATAAGTGGATGCGGAGAGGACGAAGACGTCCCCGCGGCCGAATCGGCGTCGACCGAAGCTCGGAGGTCTTGGTCGACCTCGCGCCAGTGGTTGGAATGCTCGTCATTCCAGCCGAAGCCGAGCGTATACGGAAGTCGGTGCTGCCAGAACTCGTGAGGTAGACAGCCCTCGGCCGTGCGCTCTCCTATCACCTTGGCTTGAATAACAGGGCGCGCCCAGAGGGCGCCGCATTCAACCGGAATCTCGCCGATCGTTGTCTCGAGCATCAACTCGTGCTCGCGAGGATAGAGCTCCAGGTCGACCGCGAATACGCGCTGCGCAGCGCCGTATCCGTAGCGCTCTGCGGTCAGCGCCCTCATTCCAGGCAGGTACTCACCGAGGTCGGTCCATGGCTGGGCACCATCGCGGAGCGAGATGCATGTGTCTTCGATGCAGTAGTCGACGCCCCCGCACGCGAAGGGGAGGCAGGTCGCGAAAGCGAGGCAGAGACGGAGTGGTCTCGGCGGTCCTGAAACGACGATCGACATCGCGTGGTCCGGCCAGGATACGCGATAGAGGCAAGCCGATTGGATGCACCAAAGTCCTCCATCGCTCCGCTACCCGTGTGCGCATGCGCGTAGGGGCGAGGAAAACTCACTTTCGCCGAGCTTCTGAAGGACGAGCTTCTGAAAGACGAGGTTCGGAAGGAAAGGCCGCTCGGCGGCACACCGCGGATAGGGGCCCGATCAGCAATAAGGTGTGCAATTCTCGCTGAGGAATCGTCGCGTCAGGTGGCGGCACGAGGAGGCGAGCATATCGAGAATATGCGACCGACGAGCGCGAAGCGGTGCTGACATCTGGCGCGACGAGAACCAGCGAGCATGCGCAACCTATTGCTGATCGGGCCCTAAGGTCGGTCGGAGTGGGTACAGAGCGGCTGGCGGTCGCCTGAGCCTATGCGCGCTTTCGGGGCTGAAACTTGGGCGAACGCCCGGGCCCGGTGACCGAGAACGAATAGAATCCGTCCGTTCCTTTTGCATGATTGATTCCGCCGAGCATCGCGCCAATGAGGGGCTGCTTCTGAAGGAGCGCCGGCGTAGGTTTGAAGCTGAGCACGAGCGCGAGTGTGCTCAACTCGAGTTTCTTGTTCAGAGTGATCTCGCCGTCGACGATGACCTCGAGGTTCTCGCCTCCGAAGCGCTGCTTGTCGAAACGCGCCTTGCCCTTCTCGATCGTCACCGTCAGCTCGCCGCTTCCTAGGCCGAGTTCCGGTAGGAGCACACCCATCGCTTTGGCACCCTTCAAGATCTCGAGATTCGTCATTTTGATCTTCAGCTCGCCCTCGGTCTTCTTCGCATCCTTTCGCGACCAACGAACGTCGGAATCGAGCGCGAACTCACCCGAAAGCGGCACACCGGTGGCCTCGCCGAGAAGAGGCAGAAGCGCCAGCTCGATTTGCTTTGCCAGTGCGCGGATCTCGATGTCGTCGCCCTCCTCGGCCACCGAGAGGTCGACGGTACCCTGAGCGATCGGAAGCGATGCGGTGACGCCAATGAGACCTCGGATCGCTTTCCAGAAGTGGGCTCGGGCATCGAGGTGTTGAATCTCGATCGGGCGCTCATAGCCATCGAGTTTCACCGAGAGGTCGCGGGCTACCAACCCGGTGAGAAGGCTCGGTTTGACCTCGCGTGCGTGGATCTCGACCCGCGTCCCGCGCGACGTTGCTTGAGATACGAATGCGAAGGCGCGGTCGGCGGCGGCCGTCCAAGGGAACGTGAAATAGATCCCGAGGGCCAACGAGAAGAAGAAGAACGCAACGTAGCCTACGATCTTGAGTGTCTTCATCTCAACCCTCTTGCCCTGGCTTGAATGTCCCGACGGTGACCGCCGCATCCAACATTTCTTTGTTGTCGAAGCGCGTGTTGATCCTGAGCCGACGAACGATCACGAGCCGATTACCTTCCTCGATGAGGCGCAAGAACGCGTGGAGGCGGTCGATGCTCACGTTTTTGATCAAGACCTCGGCCGCGTCCTCGCGCACGGCATCGCTTCCGGTTGGATCACCGGCGCGTTCGGAGGCGTTACCAAGGTCGATGTTCGATCTCTTCGCGAGGTCTTCGAGGTAAGTGAGGATCCGGGTGCCCTTGTTGCCGCGCACCTCTTCGGCTAGGCGCTCCTGTTCTCCTAAGAGGCGGCGATAGTCGCCGCGGGCGGCGGCCAGCTCTTTGAGTTTGTCGAGCTTGGCCGCGATCCGCTTTTCGCGGGCCGACTGGCTCTGATTGACGAAGTAGCCTCCGAATCCCAGGGCCATGGCCGCCAACAGAAAGACCAGGAATACGACCAGCACCTGCTCCCGGGCCGACAATCGTTCCAAGGACTGAGTCAGGCTAAGGATTCGGTTCTTCATTTCGCACACCCCAGTCGCATCGAAAGCTGAAACTCAACCGCAGTCCCGTCGGCGGTCTTTCGAAGTCGGCCCTTCTTTATGTCGGAGAAGCACGGGCTCTCCGAGTAAGCGCCCACAATCTCGTCGACGGCGTCGAAGCTCTTGGTCACGCCCGAGATGCGCGCGCGTTCTGTCGTGATGTCCATTTCATCGACCGTCAGGTCGAGCTTGCTCGGGATTCGGTGCGAGAGCTCAGCCGCGATAGCGACGCTCGATTTCTCCGGGAGCTTGAAGTTCCCGAGGGCACTCGTGGGCTGCTTGATGACCGAGAGCGCGATCGCAGGTTCGCAGATCTCGCGCCCCACGACCTCCTTGGTGATTGCGCAGAACTCGCGATCGATGGCCGCCTCTCTGTGTGACGAAAGCTGATACTGAACGAACGCGTTTGCGCTGAGAAGGATCATCAGCGCGGCCGCTGCCGCGCCGATGAACGGGAGGCGCTCTCGCATGCTCTGGAGTTGACCGGCATACGCGAACTCCCCGGTGCGCAAGTTGACTCGTGCGACGCGCTCGTCGCCTGCGATGCGGAGTGCATAGGCAAGTGCGCAAGCGTAGGCGCCTCGGCGAGGCGTTTCGATGTGCTGTTCGAGGAGCTGCTCGACCGCAGCGCCGTACGCCACAGGTACGTTGAGCTCTTCGGCCAAATAGTTCGGAAGGTTTCGGATGCGCGCGCCGCCGCCGAGAAGATCGATGCGCGCGATGCGCACTCGTCTTTCTTTGCGGATGGCTTGAAGCGAACGCCTAAGTTCGCGAATGAGTGGCTGAAGGCCGCGCGCAATGACGTCGCTCATCGTCTGTGCAGCGTCGGTTGCTGCCGGGTGGCGCGAAGACGCGACGAAGGCATCTTCGTGCTTACCGGCCTCTGCGTCATCCATCGAGATCTCGTAGGCTGTTGCTATGGCGCGGGTGACGTCGTGGCCGCCGGCACGCAGGACGCGAAGAAGCGCGGGGCCGTTGCGACTCGCGGCCGTGACCAGAGTGCGTTCGTGGCCGATGTCGACCAACAGCCGCGCGTCGGGAGGCGCGTCGGGTGCGGCGACGATGTATGTCTCCGCGTCTTCGGACGGAGAGGGGGGCGCCTCGGGGCGAGAGGCGTCGTCATGGAGCAGATGAGAGTAGAGATTGAACAGCTCGACGACGTCGATCGGCATGAAGCGGGGGTCGAGCCCGGCCGCTTGAAAGAGATCGAGCGCTTCCTTGACGCGCTCGCTCTGTGCCGCCACGCAGAGCGACAGAGAACCCTCCGCATCCTTGGTAAGCAACTCATGCGAAAAGACCGCGTCTTCGAGCTCGTAAGGCAGGAGATCCTCGAGCTCTCCGGCGATCGTTTGGTCGATGCGACGCGCGTCGGCGTAAGGGAGCGGAACGAAGCGCATGGCGGCGGCGTCGCCCGGGTAGCCGGCGACGACGACGTCGGCGCGCAGGTCTTGAATGACCGCCCTGAGCGCTTCGAGGCGTCGGCTCGCCAGCGTCGAATCTGGCGTTTCGGGCGGGATCTGGACCTCGTGGGCGGCGACGACATTGAAGGTCCGAAAGGCGGTTTCGACGAGCACCCCCTTCACGGACCAAGATCCAATGTCTACGCCAAGGATTCTCTGCGGCATGCGTCGCTACTCCTCCCGCCAGTAATAGAACTGGTCGGCTGAAAGTCTACCGGTTCGGTCGTCGCGCCATACGGCTGTGATTTTCGAGGACGCGCCGTGGACGCGGCCTACGGCCGTGATGCGATAGACGCTCGAGACGTCGTCGAACGTGACTGCGCCCTGGCGGACGAGCTCGCTGAGGCGCTTCTTGTCGTATGGGATCTCGGCCACGCCGAGGAGCGTCTCGAAGAGGCTCTGGCTCATCTTGACACCGGGCATTGCGGTGGCGAGCGCGAGCTCGGAAAAGAATTTCTCGTACTTTGTCTCATCGCCGGGCAGAGGAGGATTCGATGCGACTGCGAGTATGATCGCGCGAAGCATCGCTGGAGAAGCGGTCTTCACGCTCACGCCACTGTCGCTCCAGACCGTGAAGTATTGAGCAAACAGGCGCATGAACGCATCATTGATGCCCGGCACCAATCGCATCTCGGCCAGCGAGTTGAACATTCCGTTCTTTGGCTTGTAGTGGGCGTTGTACGGTAGGTGGTCGTATCGTGTGTCCTCGCTGACCTGGGAGTCTCGTTCGCCGGTCAGGAAACAAACGGTGTTGATGGTGTCATTGCCGTCGACCCAGTCGGTCAGGTTCGAGATGATCTCGACCCGAGTGCGAAGCGGATCCCGCGTGTCGCCGATCTCCTCGAAGAGCGGATCGTATCGTGGGTCGCTCAGCACGGCCGCGATTATGGCGTGCAGGAAATCTTGACAGCCGATGCCGAAGCGCTCCACGGCATTCAGGTTGATCTTTCGGTTCTCGTCGACGACATCTTCGATGGAAAAAGAACCTTCGAAGTCGCCAAAGGGTTGATCGGTGGCGAAAAGACTGCGCTCGGACCCACCCGAGCTGCTGCCTTTAGGGGTGCGGTCGTCGTTCGTCGTGTTGTCGTCGCGATTGTCGTCGCGGTCGCCGTCCCCGGAGCCTGAGCGCGAAGCGTCGGTCGGCGTACGTTCGCGCTCGAGGACGCCCTTCATCGTGTCCGAGGAGACGAGAAAGCCGGAGAGCTCGAAAAGGGGCACCGGAATGAAGCCCTCCAGCTGCTTTTTGACGAGACCTTGGAATCGCAGGACGAAGAGCTCGAGCTCGAGCGCGCTGCGCGCGTGGAAATAGGCCTGAAGCTCGTCGCGTGCGTTCGCCGCGGCCTGCACGTTGACGTGTGATTCGTTGACGAGGTCGGCGGCGATGGCGCTCAAGATGACCGTGATCAGCAGAACCATGATCAGCGCGGCTCCTCGTCGCGGCTTGCGCGTCGATTGCGCCGGACGCGCGACGTCGACGAGACGGCGAACCGCTCGCCGTCGACGCTTGTCCCTGAGAGGACGATAGAGTGCACTCCGAAACGTCATCTTAGGTCCGATCGAGCTCCTTGATGAGATTGACGCGTGTCTTGGTCACGAAGGTGAGGGGCTCACCGTTCTCGTCCTCCATGACGAGGGTGATCTCGATGATGGTCGGTAGGCGGCCCGCGAACTCTGCCTTCTCCGTGTCCCAGGCATCGGTCCAGTCGTCGTTCGTTGGGTCGAAGAACCGAAGCTTGAAGTCCTTGATGTCCTCGGCCAGAACGTAGCTGCGACCGCCTTCGTCCCATTCGATGTCTGGCCGGGGGTCTTCGCGGCGAACCAAGTTGAGCTTCGTCTGGTCGTCCGGATCGGGCTCCCCGCGGTAGCCGATCTCCGCCTGGTCGCACTCCTTGGCGTCCGCGCGCAGGATCTCATGCGCAAACGCGATGAAGTTGACCGTTTGAAATGGAGATCCAGGCTCGGACTTGAAATGGGTGACCCAAGTCTTCTCTTTCCCGTTGTTGCGTCGCTCTGAGGTCAGGAAGGCCATCGAGAACTCCTTCGCCATCCGATTCATCGCGACGCGTGCGCTGTGGTAGCGCCCGTCGATACCAATGACCGTCTCGTAGGCATCAAAGCTGCGCGCGATCGAGCCCCAAGTGAGTGTTGCGATGACCGCCAAGACACCCACGGCAAGAACGACTTCAAGGAGCGTGAGCCCCCGTGTCCACGCGGCTGGATGCCTGAGGTGACGCGACGATGGCCTCACGGTTTCGGCTCCTCGCGCGGCGGGACGAGCGTCTCCTCGTTGCGATCTCCGGGCGCGAGCTCGTCGCGCCGCGGCGGAGGCGCCATGCTGAGGCGTCCGTCGACCGTGAGATACTGAACGAACCGCACACTTTCTTCGTCGATGCCTTCTCGCCCCCAGATGATCTCGAGCGTGATCTCGCGGATCGAGCGGGCCAGCGTCTCGCTCACCTGCTTGAACATGCTTTCCATGACGGCGCTCCCGACCTCTCCGCCCGCGAGCTGCTTGAGCTCGGAGCGATCGAGTCCCGCTTCGAGCGCCTCGTTTCCCTCTCCACGGATGGCTTTGAGCATCTCCTGCATCTGGGGTGGGAGCTGTTCGGCATCGAAGTCGTCTTCGCCGCCGCCAAGGAACGAAGAAATCAGGTTCCCGATATCCATCTCGACTTTCCGCGAGGTCGCCACGAACCGAAAGCTCGGATAGCCCTCCTTCTCGAAGTCACCGTCGAAGACCTTGTCGCTGTCAGGGAAGCCATCCTTTCGGAGCGCCTCTTCAACGTCGATCATCTTCGAACGGGCGAGGAGCGTGGCGACTGTGACGTATTTGGCGTAGTTCGAGTTGGCGAAGCCGGCCGCATTGATGCCGGCGATTGCGGTCAAGGAGAGGGCAAGGATGGCCATTGCGACCATCACCTCGAGGAGGGTGAAGCCGATCGCTCGTCGCCTCATAGGTCACCTTCGTCGCGGCCGTCGGGATCTTCGACGTCTGGGTCGTCGAGCGGCTTGTCATAGGCTCGGACACGTCCGGTGAGAGGCGAGATCTTGAGCGTGATGACCTCTGAGCCGTCCGTGAGTTCGATCTGCGCCGGCTCGGTGAAGCCGCTGCGGAAGAAGTGGAGGTACGCAACGCCGCTTCCGAAGGCCTCCTCTTGGTGACCGGTCCAGACACGCGAAAACGTCACGCCGCCGGGGAGGGGCTTCGGCTCGCCGGCGTCGGTATCGGGTTGGAAACGCACCGCAAGCCCGCTTTCCATGGCGCGCTTGACCTCGGCCTTTCCGGTATCGAGGTCGCTGTCGAGGGCGTCACTCCTTTCTTTTGCCGCCGCGGCGCTCTCCTCGGGCCGTTCTCCTACGGGTCCGCGATCGCGGGTCGCGGCGATCCCGTAGTCATCGTCGGTGTAGTCGAGCCAGTAGAGGCCCTTATCGAGATCCATGCCGAGCCGTTGGATCCGTTTCTCCATGATGGACCGGTCATACGAGAACTTGATCGCGCCGGTCAGGTCCGTCGCGGCCGAGCGCAAGGCCGCGTGGGTGAGCGCGTTCGTGCTGATGATGGCGACGGATGTCACCATGACCGCAATCGCCATCGCGATCGTGATCTCGATGAGCGTCATCCCTCGCTGCGAGCGCGAGGGCGGCCGGCGCACACTCTTCTCGGGCCCAGCGATCATGGCACTTGTCCCCAACTCGTCTCCAATGGACTCGAATGACTCGAATGACTCGAATTCGTCTCAGCTCTTGATGTCGTCGTCCGTATCCGCCGCGCCGTCTTTGCCCTTCGACTGGAGATCGTACTTCGCCGGATTGCGCTGTCCCGGGGAGATGTAGAGATAGTCGTTGTTCCATGGATCCTTCGGAATCGACTCGATGAGGCCTGGCTTGTTGCCGGGCGGTTTCTCGAGCATCTGGAGCCCCTCTGCGGTCGTGGGATAGCGGCCATACTTGATCCGATAGAGATCGAGGGCCTCCGAGAACTTCTTGATTTGGAGCTCGGCGGTCTTGATCGAAGTGTCGTCGAAGGCATTGCCCACCGCGACACCCACGATGCCGCCGATAAGCCCCAAGATGGCGACGACAACGAGAATCTCGATCAACGTGAATCCCCGGCGCCTCCGGCGGGTCGGGGTCCGTCCAAGACTCTGATTCGGTTCGTATTCGTGGGTGCCCCCGTCACGTCGCCGCGAAAGAATCCCTTCTCCTGCCACGGACGTCTCGGGCCGGACTGTGATGGTGACTTTGCTCTGTGTCATCTCGGTCATGTTGGTCATCTCCCTTGCGTCTTGAATCACCGAACGTGCTGCGAAAGCTGAAGAATCGGAAGGAGGACGGCGAAGACGATGAAGCCGACGCCGACACCCATGGTGACGATCAGAATGGGCTCGATGAGCGTCGTAAGGCTCGAGACCCGCTGGTCGACCTGGAAATCATAACTGTCTGCGACATTTTCGAGCATCTCCTCGAGCTGACCGCTCTTTTCACCGGTGGCCACCATATGGACGACAATCGGCGGGAACTCGCCCGACTTCCGGAGCGGCGCGGCAATGGACTCGCCCTCGCGGATGGCTTCCCGCGCTTCGGCGACGACCTCGGCCAGGCGGCTGTTGTTGAGGACATTCTTGGTGATGTCGAGCGCGATCAGAACGGGAACGCCGGCTCGGAGCAACGTCGCGAGCGTCCGTGAGAAGCGTGCGATGGCGACGAGGCGCACCACGAATCCAAAAATCGGTGCGACCAAGATGAAGCGATCCCACTTGGGACGACCGCTTTCTGACTTCTTCCAGCGAAGGAAGAGAAACACGCAGCCCGCGATCGCAGGCAAAAGAAGGTACCAATAGCCTTTCACCACATCGGCCATCACGATGAGGATTCGCGTCTGGATCGGGAGGTCGGCTCGGACCTGTTGGAAGATCTTCGTGATCCGCGGGATGACGGCGACGAAGATGATGAGCATGATGATCGAACCCACGCCGAGCATGATCGCGGGATAGAGCATCGCGGACCGAACTTTGTGCCGAAGGCGCGCCTGCGCTTCGCTGAAGTCAGCGAGACGGCCCAACACCGAATCGAGCGCCCCTGAGGCTTCGCCCGCGCGGACCATGCTGACGTAAAGCTCGTCGAAGACCTGCGGGTGCTTGGCCATCGCGTCGGCCATGGATGAGCCTTCGTTTACGTCACTCTTGATCGCGGCGAAAATGCTCTTGAAGTTTTCTTTGTCGATCTGGTCGACGATCGCCTGAAGAGAATCGATGAGCGTTATACCGCTGCGAAGCAGCGTGGCGAGCTGACGTGTCGTGAGCGCGACATCGGAGACTGTGATGCGCGCAAAATAGCGCTTGAAGTCGACCTCGGTCTGCCCTCGGTGCTTGAGGCTCAGGAGACTCTCTTTCTTTGTCTTCTCCTCGTGATGGTCGATGATGCGAATGCCTTGGCGCTTGAGGAGCACGCGAAGAGCCTTCGGAGAGTCGGCATCCAGGAGACCCGTCTGCTCCTTTCCAGCTTCGTTCAGACCGCGATAGGCGTAAACGGGCATCGTTTTTGACTCCGATTTCGGGTGGCGGGTTAGACCTCGACCACCACCTCCTCGTCCTTGGCCACGCGAAGGACTTCTTCGATCGATGTATCGCCGCGAAGCGCCTTCCGAGCACCGTCCTGAAGCAGTGTCCGCATCCCGTTGCGAACGGCAGCCTTCTTGATCGTGCCGGCGTCGGTGTTCTTCAGGATGAGCTGGCGGATCTCGTCATTGACGACCAGCAGCTCGTAGATGCCGGCACGGCCTTGGTAGCCGGTGTTCAGACATTCGTGACACCCTGCCTCGCGGTAGAAGACCTGGCTATCTGGGCCTCGAATCCCGATCTCGCGCATCTCCTCCACCGTCGGCTCGTAAGCTGTCTTGCACTTGGGGCACAAGGTACGAACAAGACGCTGGGCAATCACACCGATGAGCGTCGAGGAGACCAAGAACGGCTCGACGCCCATATCGACGAGACGGGTCATGGCGCCCGGGGCATCATTGGTGTGGACGGTGGAGAGCACCAAGTGGCCGGTGAGTGATGCCTGTATCGCGATTTCGGCCGTCTCCCGGTCTCGGATCTCGCCGACCATGATGACGTCGGGGTCTTGACGCAAGAAGTGACGAAGGCCCGAAGCAAAGGTTAGATCGATCTTCGTGTTGACTTGCATTTGGCCGATGCCGGGCAGCTGGTACTCGACCGGGTCTTCGACCGTAAGAATATTCACGTCGGGTGAGTTGATCTTCGAGAGTGACGCGTAGAGCGTCGTCGTCTTTCCAGAACCGGTGGGACCAGAGACCAAGATGATGCCGTGCGGTCGGGTAATGAGATTGAGAAAATTCTTCAGGGTGTCTGCCGAGAAGCCGAGATCTTCAAGCGAGAGAAGGATCGATGAGCGATCCAAGATACGCATCACGATGCGTTCGCCGTGGGTCGCGGGGATCGTGCTGACACGAACATCGATCTCTTTGCCGGCGATACGACGCCGAATCCGACCATCTTGCGGAAGACGCTTTTCCGCGATGTTGAGGCCGGACATGATCTTCACACGGGCGACGATCGACGCCTGGGCGTGCTTCGGTGCCTCGACCTTCTGGTAGAGTAGACCATCGATGCGAAAGCGCACGCCGACGTGCCGCTCGAAGCACTCGATATGAATATCCGACGCCCGGCTTTTCACCGCGTCTCGCAAGAGCGCGTTGACGAAGCGGATGATCGGGGCATCGTCCCCACCGTGCTCGTCGATGAGGTCGATCGCGTCGAGGTCTTCCTCGAGATCCTCTTCCGAGACGAGGCCCTGAACCGCTTCGGTGGCGAGGTGTGTGGCGCGATCGTAGGCGCGGTTGATCGCTTCCGTGATCTGCGGTCGGAGCGCGACGGCGGGTTCGACGCGCGCATTCAGAAGAAGTGAGAGGTCGTCGATCGCATCGGTGTCCAGCGGGTCTGCGACGACCACCAACACCGCGTCAGCGCCCTGCTCGATCGGGAGGATCGCGTGTTGCTTCGCGAAGGAGATCGGAATCGGACGAATCAGCTCATCAGGGATGCGGTCGACGCTGATTTCTTCGATGAACCGCATCTCGAGCTGGAGGGCCAACGCCTGCGCGACTTCTTTGGCGTCGATGAGCTCACGCTCGACCAGGATCTCGCCGATGCGATCCGTTTCGCCACCCCGCTGCGCGTCGAGGGCGTCGCAGACGGCCTCGGGCGTCACGTGGCAAAGAGCCACCAGAATCTCGCCGAGTGGGCGACCCGCGAGACGACTGGCTTCGCCCGCCGGCACCTTCATCGGTGGGTCGAGCGAAGTCGGCGTCGCCACAGTGATCGAGCCGAGGTCTTCAATCTCCATCATGGTTCATCCGTCCGATCGGGCGGCGGAGGCGTGTAGTCCTCCGTCGGCTGGATAAAGATGGGACGATGGGGCCGGGTGTTTGGCTGAGCGCCCTCCGGCAGCGCGCCAGGCTCCGGTAGGGTGCCGGGCCCAATGCCGCGCGTCATGCCGGGAACATCAGGCTGCTCGAAGGGACGGAGTCCCCGTCTCATGGGTGAGGTCGGTGCCGCGCCTGAAGGTTGCCCATCGAAGCCTTGTCCGCTGCCCTCGGGCACGGCGGGGGTGTCGGGCGAAAGGGGCATGCTCATATTGGGCGTGATCTCTCGCGACTCGGGCTCATCCGCCCGAATGATGGTCTCCCCATCATCACCCGGGCCGTCGTTCTCCGCCTTTCGCAGGGCTCGGGCGCGGGTCGATCTATAGGCGGCGAGCGGTCCGACCTTGCGATCCCAGTCGATCTCCGGCTTGGGCTCATCCACCGAGCCGTAGAACTGATTGGCGAACTCCTCGCGCTCCGCCATCTTGCGCTCGTAGATCTTTCGGAAGTCTTCGGGCCCCCGGATGATGTAGGGCGTAAGAACCAAGACCAAGTTGACCTTGTCTTGGGTCTTCTGTTGCTTCTTGAACAACCAGCCGATCAGCGGGAGGTCGCCGAGAAGCGGCATCTTGGACTCGTCGACCGACTCGCGTTGGCGAACGAGCCCGCCGATCACCACGCTGTCTTGGCTTCGCACGACGACGACCGTCTTGGCGCTTCGGTTCGACGTGATCGTCTGGCCCGTCACGGCGTCAACGCCCGCGACGTCCGAGAGCTTCTGGTCGATCTCGAGGCGCACGTATTCGTCGTCGTTGATCTGAGGTTTGAGCTTGAGCTCGAGACCGACATCCTCGCGGTTGAAGGACACCGACCCGAGGCCAAGGCCTGCCAAGTTTCCAAGCGCACTCGATCCTGTCTGCCCGAGGCTGCCGGCGAGGCCGGAGAGATTTCCGAGCGACAAGCCCGACGAAAACGGGCGCTTCTCGTTCACTTTGATTTCGGCCTCCTCGTTGTCCATGGTGAGGAGGTGGGGGGTTGAAATGACGTTGACATCGTTCGTCGTTTGGAGCGCCTGAATCACGACGCCGATCGAGGGGATGCCGCCGGAGATGATGCTCTCTGTCCCCGCCAGCGTTGGCCCCTTCACCGCACCGGCAAAGCCGAACAAGCTTGCGAGGGACAAGGGGTTCGATGCGGCAAGTATGGACGAAAGCTCCTTCGCCGGTGTGTTGCCGAACAAGATTGGGGTGCGCTGTCCGTCGATGGTGGGCGAGACGCCGCCGTGCCATCCTGCCCCGAGCTGCCGGTCTCGCTTGACCGAGACCTCCATGATGATCGCTTCGACGAAAACCTGATACCTCGGCACATCGAGGCGATCGATCACGCTCCGCATCGAGTTGAAATCGCTCTTTGAGGCGGTGATGACGAGGCTGTTCGTGGCCTTGTCGGCCGTGACCTTGACGTCGCCCTCGAAGAGGGCTGTGGTCGCCGCGTTCGCCACCGGGGTCTTGGCAGCCGTTCTGGGGCGGGCGCTCGTTGGGCGTCCCTGGGCCAAGGATGCGAGCGTCGATGCGAGCGCTTCGGCGTCCGCGTGCTTGAGCCGAACGACTTGGATCTGGCCACCGCCCTGGTCCGGAACATCGAGCTCACGCATAAGCGCCAGCATCTGCTTGAAGGCTTGATCCGAGGCGATGATGATGAGCTTGTTCGTTCGAACGTCGGCGAGAATCTTGGATACACTTACGGAGTCGTCGGTGAGCTCGGTGCTGCGCGCGCGGGTGCGCGTCGGTGCACGCCCGCGCGGCTTCTTGAGACCTTTGGCGCGGGCAATCTTGGCGGCGGCTTTGGGGGCCCCCGGCTTTTGGGGTTCGAAGACCTGCGTGAGCCGCTCCGCGATCTCGGCCGCAGCGGCAAACTGCACCTGCACGACCCGCAGACGCTCGAGCACGCCGGGCTGGTCGATCTCCTCGAGCACGCGCTCGAGGCGCGTGATCGACGTGCCGTAGTCGGTGCAGATCAAGGTCCCGGTGGCCTGAAACGCGTGAATCTGCCCTTTTCCGCTCTTGAATATGTTCAGGTAGTTGACGACGGCGTTGATGTCCGAAGCGTACTGCACCTTCCAGATCTTGGTGACCATGCGGTCGTTCACCGGGTGAGCATCCTCCGCATCGTAGATCGGCACCGGCGAGCGTGTCGCCTCCGGAGCCTGGATGATCTTGTAGTATCGCCCAACCTGGATCAGCGTGAAGTCGTTGGCCTCGAGCGCGGAGAGGAACGCACGCCAGGATTCCTCGACCGTGATGGGGGAGGGCGACAAGATCTCGAACTTCTGGCTTCGGACCTTGTTCGTGATGATGAAGTTCTTGCAGGTTGTCTTGCTGATCGTCTCTACGAGCTCCTGAAGCTCTCCCTTGAAATCGAAGGTCACTTTGGCGTTGGATGGCAGTGGGCGACAGCGCTTCGTTCCCGCCTTCTTCAGGTCTTCGAAATTGGGCGCGCCGTCGGCGTCGGGCGCGACCCCTTCGTCGAGGGGGGCTGGCGGTGCCTGTGGCGCCGCCTCGGGCGGCGGCTTGCGGGCGCGACGTCTCTCGTTGGGTCGAGGCCTCAGCTTCGACGGCTCGCTGGCCTTGACCGGACTTGCGAGCTCCGCCTTGAGACCCGGTGGCAAAGAGGTCGGCACCTTCAATCCTTTGCGATTGATGAAGCGCCCCTTGGTCTTCGCCTTTGTGCTGAGATTCGGCGTGGCCGGGCCCTTCGTATCGCCGCTCGGCGCGACCGGTTGACCTTGCGCGGTTGCGGGTTCGAGGCTCCCGAGCAGTAAGGCGATCGAGGCTATGGTTACGGTGCTCGCGAGAGCGGTGAGGCGCACGCTCCGGCGGTGAGAGGTCGTAGGTTGAGGTGCCCAAATCATGCCGAAGGCGTCTCCTCGTTGCTTGGTCGTGTTCATCGCAGTTACCGGGTGCCGACTTACCGAAAATACCGAAGTAGCCAAGATCACCGAATCGTGTAGTTCAAACTCTGAGATTTGCCGCGCCGGATCAGGTCGACACTGATCGAGCCGGCATCTTTGAGTTTGGAATAGACCTCGAACGCTTTCTCCGGGCCATTCATTTCGTAGCCGTTGATTCGCTGAATCACATCACCATTTTGAATGCCGATCTTGGAGTAGAGGCTGTTCGGCTTGATGGAGAAGAGCTTGAAGCCGTTGGCTTTGCCGTTTTGGAAACTCGGAACGATTCGCGCTTGGGTCGCGATCGCGCTCAGGTTGCTGAGGACGCTGTCGACTTCGGTGCGTGGGATCTCGTATTCGGTGGCGCTCGTCTGTCGTACGCCTTTGCCGAATTGAACGTCGGCCGGACCTCCGCTTGGTGGTGGCGGAGGCGGGGGCGGTGCGCTCGCGATACGGGGCGGGGCGGGTTTCTGCTCGTCGAGCGAGAAGATTTCGCAGCGTCCGTTGTGATCGACGTGGACCTCACGTTGCGCGATCAATTTGATGGTGGCCTGTTCGAGGATCCGGTCTTCGATCCGTGCGACCAGCGTTGCTTGCGCGGCCTGGTCTTGGAAGATCGCAACGGATGTCTCCGGGCTGCGCCCCACGATGGTTCCGAGCAGTGCGGTCGGCATGGACGCGGGCTCGCAGCTCAGGGGATCGAACGTCGCGGTCGCACCAGCGTCCACCGGGTCGAGGGGTTGTTCGACAACCGGGGATAGATCCTCGCGGGCCGCACGAAACACATTTCGGTCGAGCAGCGCGGCCAGCGGAATCGAGGTCTCCGACTCCGCCGGGCGATTGCGCACGTTCGTCGTGAGGCCAGGCGTGCTGGCAATGGCCGCGAGGCTCGGGGCAAGCCAGCGGGCGACGAACGCATTTGCGGTCTTGGCAAGAATCAACGCCGCCACCGCGATGGCGAGGAGATGGAACGTCCAGAAATAGCGCTTGAAGTAGGTGTCGAGCACGGCCCGAAGCGCGAACCTGCAGGGGCCATGCCACGAGCACTGCCGCAAGCCTCATTCATGTTGCGGGGTTACGGGAGCATCCGATCTGACACGATGGCTCGACGGCTTCTTGGCGACTGACAGTTTGTCGCGCGCCCACAGCAGGTACCGCGGTAACCCTAGATGTCGCGGACCAGCGAGTGCTAGCGTGGAGGCTCGTGCTGGGCCATCGGAGGATGGTGCGGTGTCGGGGAGCGCGGGATGCATTTTCGGGCGCCGGGCTCGTGAGGGGGAGATGCCAACGGGTGCGTGCAGCAGCGACGGCAATGAGTCGGTCGACGTGCTTGCGGTCGAAGGCGAACGTGGCACCGTGCGCGTCCAAGCCGCCATGCGTCGGGAAGCACGCGTCTGGTTTCAGCGAGTGATCTGGTTCGTTGCCGCGCTCGTTTTGGCGACCAGCGTGGGCTACTGGTTCGGGCCGACGGGCGACAAAGAGCGGTTGGTCCTCTATCGAGTGATCGGTGCGTTCTTGCTGCTGTCGCTTGGCTGGACCGCGCGTCGTTCGCCTCGTTCACGAGGTCCGGAAGCGTACCTGATTGCGGCCACCGTCTTTGCGGCGGCGGCCGTGGAGCTGGTCGTGCTCGCCTCGGGCGGTCACCAATCTCCGTTCTATGTGGGGATGATTTTGCTCGGACTCGGGAGCGGGGGCTTCGTTCCCGTGCGTCTTCGAGTTCACGTCCTTATTTTTGGGCTGATCCTCGCCATCTACGTGGGTCCCACGATCCTTCTCGACGGTGTAATTTGGGATCCCCAACGGTTCGCGCTTTCGATCGCATTTATTGCGGCCGGCTTCTTGATGCTTGGGGTTCTACGGTGGTTTCTCAATCGAAGCCTGCTGCATCAGCTTCGTCTCGAGACGGAATTTCGCGACTACGGAATGCATCTCGAGCGGCTGGTGGACGAGAGGACGACGCGGCACGAAGAGACGATTGAAACGCTCAGACGCGAGGTCGAACGGCGTGCGGAGCTGGAGTCCAGGATCCTGAGCGCCAAGAACGAATGGGAAGAGACCTTCAATGCGATTCGCGATCCGATCACGATTTACGACGAGAAGCGAAGGATCGTCGCTGCGAATCGTGCTGCGCGCGAGATGTTTGCGCTAGGGCGGGACCTGGCTCCGACCTCGAGGCCATTTGGGCGACCCTTGGATGCCGATGACTCGGGGCGAGCGCGTGCGACGCGTGGGGCCTTCGACTTGGGTGATGCCGGGGAGTTCGAGATCTTCGAACCGGATCTCGGCAAACACCTTGCCGTGACGGCCTTCGCGCGCGTCGACGAGCACGGTCGAACGATTGGCACGGTCCATGTGGCGAGAGATTTGACCGACGCGAAGAAAGCTGAAGCCGAACGGCGAGCACTCGAGGAGCAGCTTGCCCACGCGCAGCGCATGGACTCACTCGGCCGCATTGCGAGCGGTGTGGCGCATGACTTCAACAACATCTTGACGGCGATCGTGGGTGCGGCCGAGGCCGCGCGGGGAGACTTGGGTGAACATCCGATCCGTGCAGATCTCGACGTCATCATCGAAGCCGGCCATCGCGCGGGGGCGTTGACCCAGCAGCTCCTCACCTTCGGGCGGAAGAAGCACTTTGCGCTCGCCCGCATCAATCTCGGCGAGATTGCGTCTGGAATGGAGGGCATCCTGTCGCGGTTGGTTGGGGACCATATCTCGCTCCGTATCAGCACCGAATGCACCCACGAGGTGGCGGCGGATGCGCGGCAGATCGAGCAGGTGATCATGAATCTCGTCGTCAACGCTCGAGACGCGATGCCTGACGGGGGCGAAATCACGGTGCACGTCTCGGACGGTGAATCGGAGTCTACGGAGCGGTGGGGCGGAAGTCGCCAGAGCTCGAGTGTGGTCCTTACGGTTCAAGATACGGGTGAAGGGATCCCGGCCTCGATTCGGTCCAAGATATTCGATCCATTCTTCACCACGAAGCCGACCGGCAAGGGAACGGGGTTAGGGCTGGCGACTGTCTATGGCATTGTCGCCCAGCACGGAGGCACCATCGAAGTCGCGAGCCAGGAGGGACATGGGGCGCTCTTCACGGTGCGGATTCCGTACGCGCAGGAGGCGCAGATTCCTGCGTCTTTCACCGAGGAATCGCTCCCTGTCCCGCAGGATACGTATGTCGAAGTTACGCAAAACGCCCGTATCGAAGGCTGATTCCTGACTCGGGAGGGGCTACGGTCCACAGAAGGAGCGGATCATGTGCGGTCGTTTCGTGCAGACGCTTACCGCGGTCGAGATCCAACGGCTCTTCCGTTTGGCTTCTCGCCCCCCGGAGTCTGAGCGGCACTTCAATGTTGCGCCGGGCACCGAGATTCTGGTCATCCGGGCCCCCGAGGGCGTCCGAGAGGGCGCCCTGGCGTTGTGGGGACTCGAGGTCCCCGACGTACGAGCCCGGAATGCACGCGGGACGGGGGCGCGCCTGGCCCCGATCAACGCCCGATCTGAGTCGATCTTCGACCGCCCGCTGTGGCGGTCAGTGATTGAGCGACGCCGATGCCTCGTGCCGGCAACTGGCTTCTATGAGTGGCGTCGGCGAGGAAAGAATCGAGATCCATTCCTCATACAGCGACAGGACGCTGTGCCTTTCGCCATGGCGGCGGTCTGGGCGGAAGGCCCTGTCAGCCCTCTCCGGCAAGGGGAGAGCACGCTGACCTGTGCGGTGCTGACAACCGAGGCCCGTGGCGTCGTCGCGTCGATTCACGACCGCATGCCCGTGATTCTCGGGCCGGATCGTTACGATCGGTGGCTTGACGCTGCACCCATGAAGGAGAGCGAGCTGGGGGCGGTGCTCGAAGGTCAGTCCTTCGCGGATCTCGTGATGAGGCGGGTCTCGAAGCGCGTAGGATCCGTGGCCAATGAGGACAGTGCGTTGCTCGCCGAGATCGCGGACGCTGGAGCCGCGGATGCGGATGCGGACGCGGACGCTGCAGACGCGGACGCGCACGGAGAGGCGGGCCATGCGCCGAGTGAAACCGGAGCCCAGCTCGGATTCAGGTTCGACTGAGGGGATGAACCCGGGTCACTGGAGCACGAGATCGAGGAGATACTCGGTCGTGGTCGAGTCTTCCCAACCCTGGATGCGCACGTAGTACGTTTCCTGGCTCGCTGAGACAGGGAGCGCAATGTTCTCCACGCCCGAGCAGTAAACGCCTGAAGCACCGTCGATGTCGTCGTTCTCCGCGAGGGGCGTACCCCCGGTCGTGACCTCGCTGCCCGCGCGCTCCACGAAGAGCACAGTGTCCGTCCGCTCACCATCACAGCCAGTGGGCCGCCCCAACACACTGTAGGTATGCGCGGTCAGGGAGAGTGCGGCGTTGGCGGGCACGACAAAGCTGAACACATCGTCGTCACCCTCGGGCGCATTCGCTCCGATCATCGTGACCGTTCCGGCGCCCGCGAGGCCCGTGGCCGTTGCTTCGCTTTGGTCGTCGTTGGGCTCAGCCTCATCGCGAACGTTCGATACGTCCACCAGACTGAGGTCGAGGAGATAGGTCGTGCGGACCGTGTCGCCGTAGCCTTGAACACGGATGAAGTATTCAGTCGCGGCAGCGAGCGTCGGGAAGCGATACGTCAGTTGAGAGCATAGGACGCCACTGCCTTCGTTGATGTCGTCGTTGAAGGCGAGCTCACCTTCGCCCGGATCTGACACTTCGATGCCAGACTGCTCCAAAAACAATCGGGTATCGGTCTGATTGGGATCGCAGCTTCCACTTTGACCCGGCTGGCTGTAGGTTCGGGCGACCAGCGCGTAGCGCGATCCGGCGGGGACTGAAAAGGACCACACATCGTCGTCGCCGACGGGTGAGTTTGCACCGGCCAGCGTGACCGTTCCTAGGCCGCTCAGGCCAGACGTCTGAGCTTGCGACTGCGTGTCGTTCGGGGCGCCCTCGTAGAGGACCGCGTCTTCGTAGATGCACTCGCTGTCGCAGCCGTCGCCCCCCACGTCGTTTCCGTCATCGCATGCCTCGCCAGCCTCCGACTCGATGACTCCGTTTCCGCACTCGGCGGGCGTCATGTTGACGGTGACCTCGACTTGACCCCCGCCCGCCTCGTTGACCACCCGCAGGTAGAACTTTCCGGCGGGCATGTTCGTGTTGATGACGTCGTTCGGCACGCGATAGGCGCCGCACTCACCTGCCGTACCCACCGGACCACCGCCTTCTTGCGGGGCGTAGGCGCGGAAGTCGGCGAGCATCAAAGCCACGCTCGTATCGACGAGGTTGCATGTCGCGCCACCCGCGTCTGCAGCAACGGCCGCGAATGATTCACCGCCATTCAAGACGATCTCGACGAGTTGAAAGTCGCCGGGCTGTGCGAGGTTGATCGATACGGAACCGCCAGGCGACGCGATGGGGCCGGCGATCTCGAACTGGCAGGTCGCATCGCAGCCATCACCGTTCACGGTGTCGCCGTCGTCGCATTGCTCGTTCGCACCCGGTTCCAAGATCCCGTTGCCGCACGCGTTGAGCGGAAGACTCGACAGGATGAGCTCATACGCCGGAATGGGCTCGTCGTCGTTGTAGTCGTGAACCGCCAGGAAATACGTTCCCGGGTCGAGCTGGGCGAATGCGGCCTGAGCGCCGATCGCCGCGCAACCGCCTTGTCCGCCGAAGTCCGCTGCCCCGAGCAGAACGGCCTCGGCGTTGTAGAGGCCGAGCACGGTGTCGCTGCTCCCGGTGGCGGCGGTGCAGCCGGACGCTTTGTCGGGGATGAATGTTTCGGCCAACAGCGCGAGGGGTGTTGTCACCACGATCTGGATGATGTCGACGTCGCCCGCCGGCTCGAGGGCGCCTCGAACGCTCACGGCCGCTTGCGAGGGCAGGGTGACGGTCGCGATGGGCTCCACCTGACAGGTCGCATCACAGCCATCTCCGTTGGTCGTGTTGCCATCATCGCATGTCTCGGCTTCATCGATGATCGCGTTGCCGCACCCGGGTGCTACCACCTGGACATGGAGGAAGTAAGCGCGGGCCTCGGCGTCGCCTTCGACCTCTCGGACGACAAGGTAGTAGCGACCGCCCGGCATGCTGTACGCGGCTTCCGTCGTGTCGGGTGCGATTCGACCGCATCGACCGTTTGGCCCGCCGTCGTCGTTGCGGGCGAGGACCGTTTGACCATCCGTGTCGAGGAGCGTGAGCGAAGCGTGCGGTTCTCCTGGGCAGGTGTCGAACGAGTCGATGGTGACGTAGGCCAGAAGATGATCCCCTTCGGCGATATCGATGGCATAGACGTCCGCGTCGCCCGCGGGTTCGAGCGCCCCCGCCCAGAGTGTGTCGGTCGATGTCGCGAGGACGCCCGAGCCATCCGGGGTGTCGTTGCCTCCGACTTCGTCCTCTCTTGCACCTTCGAAGGCGCACTGGTCGCTGCATCCGTCGCCCGAGGTGTTGTTGCCATCGTCGCACGCTTCGTTCGGCGTTCCTCCGGGCTCAAGAATTCCGTTGCCACACCCCACCTCGATCGTCCGCACTTCAAGCGAATAGGCCGGGATTGTGGCGCCTCCGTATTCGGCCACGGCAAGGTAGTAGCTGCCCGGCTTGTCCACGAAAGTACTCGTATCGAAGAGCGGGTTCAGCTCCGAGCAGAGCGAGTCATCCATGTCGTCGTTGGCTGCGATGGTGTTGAAGTTGGCATCGAACAGGACGAGGATGGTGTCGGCCAAGCATACGCCCGGCGTCGGGACCCAGGTGCGCGCGTAGATGTAGCCGGGGGCCTGCATTTCGATGCGGTAGGTGTCATAGCCGCCGGGCCGCGTAAGCGAGCCGTTGAAAGTCTGGGCGGTGCCGGGGCCGACCAAGGCCTGCGAGGCTTCGACGGTGCACGTCACGTCGCAGCCATCGCCGCTCGTCACGTTGCCGTCCTCGCATTGTTCACCTGCGCGCCACTCGAGGATCCGGTTGCCGCAGGAAGCGGGCTTCGCCAGAACCGCGATCGAATAAGGACCTTCGGCGTTCGCCCGACTCGCTACGCGCAAGTAGTAGGTGCCCGCCGAAAGATTGGCGGCGGCGGCGTGGGTTGCGATCGATTCGGGGTCGATGCGGGAACATCCGCCAGCTCCGGCATCCGCGTCCTGAGCGAGGACCGTGGTGCCATCTGGGGCCAAGAGCGTGATGGTGGTCGTGGTGGCGCAGCCGCCTTGGCCGTCGCTGGTCTCAGCAATCACCAGACCGCCCTCCGGAACGACCACTTTGAAGAAGTCGACGTCATCGGTGTCGATTGAGGCGCTCATGATGCTTCCGTCGCCCGGATGGTCGTCGGCGCCGCTGGCTGCATTGTTCGCGGGCTCTGATTCGTCACCCGCGATGGCCGACACCAAAATGCGG
This sequence comes from Deltaproteobacteria bacterium, assembly GCA_016713425.1. Taxonomy (GTDB): domain Bacteria; phylum Myxococcota; class Kuafuiibacteriia; order Kuafuiibacteriales; family Kuafuiibacteriaceae; genus JADJPE01. The sequence continues at coordinate 3,536,224 of JADJPE010000005.1, forward strand.
CGCCTAATGACCCCGGCCTCGCTCGCAGCCGTGAGCTCGAATAGGGATGATCGATCCAAGTCCAAAGATACGGTGCCCTGAATTGAAATGGCGGCCGTTGCTGTTCTCACCGGCGTGAACCCGGGCAGAGGTTGCCCGTCCTGAGTGATATCCACGCGGCTGACGTTCTCGAGTGCGTAACTGACCGTAGCGGTCACGAGACCACGCAGCGTACGCGGCTGGACATCAAACGTCGTCACGGCCGGCGCATCGTGGCCATAGAGCGCAACGGTTCGTGTGTTCGTACCCAGATCGTTCGATGCGATCAATGTATAGAGCGTCTGGCCCGCGGCCACCGTGACGCCGAGCGACGCCGCATCCGGTGCGAAGGGGCCTTCGAATTCCTCGCTTCCCGCGAGCAGGCGAACCTCGTTGGCGGCGACGACTTCGTAGTGGAGCTGGGCCGTCGTACCGGCGGCGGCTGGGTTGGGGTCGATCGTGAAGGCGCGTATGTATGGCGCGGCTGGGTTTACGATAACCTCGACATCCTGCTCGGCGTCTTCGGCCGGATTGAGGGCGACGAGCGTGTACGTAGTCGTGGCTGTCGGGATGGTTGTCCAGGTGGAGGACAGTTCTGTATCGGCGTGGACGACCTCTTCGCCGACTCGGATTTCAATACCTCCGGGGGCGTCCGCCACTGACCACGAGAGGACGGTCTCCTCGCCAAGGCTCACGGTCGTGGGGTTGGCAAAGAAATGGTTGATCGAAGCGCCCACGTTCGAGGCCACGGTGACGGTGGTCGTGCGGCTTGCGGTCCCGACGGTATTGCTGGCGATGAGCATGTAGCGTTGGGTTTCGGGGGGCGTGACCGAGACCGAGTGGCTGCCGTCGGTGCCGCGATACACCTCCGTCCCCGTCTCGTTGGTGACGACGATGTTCCCGCCGTCGTTCACGACCCATGAAAGCCGGCTCGATTCGCCGGCGTTGATCGTGGCCGGGATCGCGGCGAAGCTCTGGATGACGGGGAGTCCGTCTCGCACGACCACGTTGATGGAGGCGGCTACGGTTGTGCCGGTCCGGCTGGTCGCCGTGATCTTGAACGTCGTCGTGCTCGCGAGCGCCGGTGTGGTCGTCGATCCGGAGGGCGCTCCGCGATCAACGATGAGCGCGCCGCCGACTTGCTCGATGTCGACGAACGCGGTCTTCGAGGTGCTCCACGAGAGCGTCGCCGTATCTCCCGGCTGAATAGAGCTTGGGCTGGCGGTGAAGGACACGATGCTCGGCGTTTCGACGACCGAAACCGTGACGTTCTCTTCGGCCGAGCCACCCGGACCTATCGCTGTGAGGACGAAGGTCGCGTTTGCGGTCAAGGAGCCCGTCGAGATTGAGCCGGAGAGGTCGGTGCTCGCCTCGAGCAGGACTGTGCCGGTCGAGTCCGCGATCGAGACTTCGCTTGCTTGCGTCACTTCCCAAGCGAGGCTGGCGGATTGATCGGGTTCGATCGTCGAGGGCGTGGCGGTGAAGGCCACGATGGTGGGCTTCACCGGCGCTTCGTCGTCGTCGCCCCCGCACGCACTCGATAGAGCGATCGCGGGGATCACGAGGAGGGCAGAGAGGACAGAGGGAGGGACGCGGAGGCGCGCAAGCGAACGTTGATTCATGATGGCTCCTTGGTCGTCGAAGGGGCGCATGATAGGTGGCGTCTCCCGTACTCGCCACCTCAAAAGCGAAGTTGAACGATAATCGTGTCGCTCATTCCTGGAGCGCGTGGCGGCGTAGGACGCGCTAAGATGCGACGCGATGCGCATTCACCTCGTTGACGGTACCTATGAGCTCTTTCGCGCGTACTACGGCGCACCCCAGTTTCAGGCCGCGGATGGTCGAGAGATCGGTGCCGTGCGTGCTTTCGCGCGGTCGATGCTGTCGCTCCTGAGAGACGGGGCGACCCACGTGGGGGTTGCTTTCGACACCGTCATCGAGTCGTTCCGAAACGACCTATTTGCCGGCTACAAGACGGGCGAAGGCATAGAGCCGGCACTGCTTGCCCAGTTCCCATGGGCTGAAGAGACCGCTGAGGCGCTTGGCCTCATCGTTTGGCGTATGCGGACGTTCGAAGCGGACGACGCTCTGGCCACGTTCGCGATGCGTGCGGCGGCCGATGGGCGCGTCGAGGAGATCGTCCTCTGCTCACCAGACAAGGATCTGTGCCAGTGCGTTCGGGGAGAGCGCATCGTGGCCCTGGACCGCCGACAACAGCGGCGGCTCGACGCCGCGGGCGTCAAAGAGAAGTTCGGCATCGAGCCGGAGTCGATCCCGGACTATCTCGCTCTGGTTGGCGACTCTGCCGACGGGATCCCCGGCATCCCAAAATGGGGGGCGAAAGCGGCCGCATCGGCTTTGGCAGCCGTGAGGCATCTCGAGGCCATTCCCGACGACCCCGCGAAGTGGACGTTTTCGGTGCGCGGGAAGGACGGGTTGGCGGCCTCCTTGAATGCCCACCGGGAGGAGGCCGCGCTTTACAAGACCCTCGCAACGCTCCGCGTGGATGTTCCACTTGACGAGACGGTCGACGATCTTGCCTGGCGCGGCGCAGATCGAGCAAAGCTCGCCGAACACGCCGAGCTTACCGGTGATTCGCGGATTGTCGAGGACGCGGCTAAGCTCGAAGCCCTGCGTCAAGCGGGTACGCACTGAGCCACGGAAGATCGGGCCCTAAGCCACCGGGGCGCCGGAGCAAGCGCAAGAACGGCCTACGCTGTCGACTACGCCCACTCGAAGTTGCTCGTGTACGACGTGAGCCCAGCCATGTAGTTCGCACGCTCGAAGGCGGCCGGATCTTCGCAGTTCTGCTGGCTCATGCTGCCGCGCATCTGCTCGACTGACACATACTCGTGTTCGTCGAGCCAGGTGCTGATCGCGGAGAGGAGCGTTCGGACATGGGTCGGACCATTTCGAAGCAGAGCCGAGGCCATCATGGCCACGTCCGCACCCGCAAACAGCAACTTCAAGACATCCGCCGCCGTGTGGGTACCGCTCGTGGCGGCCAGCGAGGCCGCCACACGGCCGCGCAAGATGGCGATCCATCGGAGCGGAAGCCTAAGCTCCGACGAAGTCGAGAGCTGAACGTTGGCCCGAACCTTGAGCGCCTCGAGATCGATGTCGGGCTGATAGAAGCGGTTGAAGAGCACGAGGCCATTCGCGCCGGCTTCGACGAGTCGTTTGGACATATGGGCAGGCGCGCTGAAGAACGGATGGACCTTGACGGCGAGAGGAATCGTGATCGCCTCGCGCACCGCGGCCACAAGGTTCAAATACCGCCATTCGACCTGGAAGCTGCTCTCCTCGGTGTCGGCGGCAATGAAATAAACATTCAGCTCGAGACCATCCGCGCCGGCATCTTGAATCTGCTTGGCGTAGTCCACCCATCCGCTTGCCGAGACGCCGTTCAGGCTCGCCAGCACGGGAATGGATAGGGCCTCTTTCGCGGCTCGGATCTGCTCAAGATAGGTGTCGGGTCCGGTGTTGTAGTCCTCCATGGCCGGGAAATAGCCCCCGAGCGCCTCGGGGAACGTCTCGGCTCCCTCCTGGTGGAGCTGAAGCACCTGGTTTTGTTCGTGCTCGATCTGCTCCTCGAAGATGGAAGGCAACACGACGGCGCCGATCCCGTTGTCTTCGAGCTGGCGGAGAAAATCCAAGCGCCCGGTCAGAGGTGACGACGACGCCACCAATGGATTTTTCAGATTGAGCCCCAAGTATTTGGTTTTCAGATCGACACTCATGATCAGATGCCCTCCGACTTTTCGACTGGGTGACGCTCCACGCCCGCGAGCTGCTGGTAGTAGTTCCAGCGCTCGTCGATGTCGCGTTGTGCCAAGGCTACAAGCTCAGCCGACCGCGCGGGATCGGCGCGGGCGAGCATCGCGAAGCGCGCTTCCTTCATGGCAAACTCCTTGAAGGGAATCGTTGGCTTCTTGCTGTCCAGGTGGAACGGATGCGCGTCCTTCCCGGGCAATCGCGGGTCATACCGGTACAGTGGCCAGTAGCCACTCAACGCTGCGTCCTTCTGGTGACCCATCGACGTCGTCATATCGATGCCGTGGGCGATGCAGGTGCTGTACGCGATGACGAGCGAGGTGCCCGGGTACGCTTCGGCTTCGGATATGGCCTTCAGAGTTTGGAGCGGGTTCGCACCCATGGCCACTTGCGCGACGTAGACGTTGCCGTACGCCATCGCGATCATGCCCAGATCCTTCTTGCCCACCGCTTTGCCAGAAGCCGCAAACTTGGCCACAGCCCCTCGGAACGTCGCCTTGGATGCCTGGCCGCCTGTATTTGAATAGACCTCGGTATCGAGAACCAAGATGTTCACGTTTCGGCCCGAAGCGAACACGTGGTCCAGCCCGCCGAACCCGATGTCGTAGGCCCAGCCGTCGCCTCCGACGATCCACACCGAGCGCTTGACCAGATGATCCGCCGCATGCAGGAGCCGCTTCGCCTCCGCCGATTTCAGCGTCTCTAGCTTCTTCTTCAGTGCCGCCACGCGCTCTCGCTGACTCGTGATCTGTTCCTCGGTGTCTTGCACTGCGTCCAAGAGGCCCGTGGCCAAATCTTGACCAATCTCATTCGCCAGGTTTTTCACCAGCAGCCGGCTCAAAACCTCAAGATTGTCGACCGCGAGCCGCATCCCGAGACCGAACTCCGCGTTGTCTTCGAACAAGCTGTTCGACCATGCCGGACCCCGACCCTCGGCATTTTGCGACCACGGTGTGGTGGGCAGGTTACCACCATAGATGGACGAGCATCCGGTCGCGTTGGCGATGAGCGCCCGGTCGCCGAACAGCTGGCTCATCAACTTCAAGTACGGCGTTTCGCCACAACCCGCGCAGGCACCGCTGTACTCGAACAGGGGATCGAGGAGTTGGGCGCCTTTGATCGTCTCGAGCTTTGCTTTGGTCCGTGGCGTCTCAGGCAAGCTCAGGAAGAAGTCAAAATTGGCTCGCTCTGCCTCGAGATGGTCGAGCTTCGGCTGCATGTTGATGGCCTTGTGCTTGACCACCTCCTTGCTGCGCGCCGGGCACACGTCGACGCAAACGCCGCACCCTGTGCAGTCATCGGGCGCGACCTGAACCGTCGTGAGCCAGCCGTCACCGAACTCCTTGCCCTTCCACAGCATTGACTTGAATGACGCGGGGGCGTTGGCCGCAGATTCAGGCGAAAACGCCTTGTTCCGAATGGCGGCGTGCGGGCAGACCAGAGCGCAGAGCCCACATTGGATGCAGATCTTCTCGTCGAGAATCGGGATCTCGTGCGCGATGCTGCGCTTCTCGAACTTCGCCGTGCTCGTCGGGAACGTGCCGTCGACAGGCATCGCGCTCACCGGCAGCAGATCACCGCGCCCCTCAAGAATGATCGATGTAATGCGCTGCACGAAGTCCGGCGCCGAAGCGGGTACCCGTGGAGGCCGCGCGAGCGAGCCCACGACATCGCTCGGGTAGTGCACTTGCGCCAAGGCCGCGCCCGACGCATCGATCGCCTTCTCGTTTCGATCGACGATCGCGGAGCCGCGCTTGCCGTACGTGTATCGAACGCTGTCCTTGATGCCTTCAAGCGCCTGATTCGTGGGGATGATGTCGGCCAACAAGAAGAACGCGGTCTGCATGACCGTGTTGATGCGCCCCTTCAGACCGGCCTCGTTCGCCACCTGATTGGCGTCAATGACGTAGAACTTGAGCTTCTTGTCGATGATTTGCTTCTGCACCTCGACCGGCATCCTGCTCCAGACCTCATCCGCACCGTAGGGGCTGTTGAGGAGGAACGTTGCACCTTGAGCCGCGATCGAGAGCATGTCCATCTTCTCGAGGAAGTTGAACTGATGGCACGCCACATAGTTGGCCTGCTGAATGAGGTATGTGGACGTGATGGGGCGAGGCGAAAATCGGACATGCGAAATCGTGATCGCGCCGGCCTTCTTTGAGTCGTAGACGAAGTAGCCCTGTGCATACTTCTCGGTGGTCTCACCCACGATTTTCGCGCAGTTCTTGCTCGCGCCGACCGTGCCGTCGCTGCCAAGCCCAAAGAACACTGCACGATAGACATCGGCAGGCTCCTGTTCCGGCTCCTTGTTCCAGTCGAGATTCAAGTGGGTCACGTCATCGACGATGCCGACCGTAAAATCATGCTTCGGCGATGGCTTCTTCAGCTCGTCGTAGATGCCTTTGACCATCGACGGCGTGAATTCCTTCGAGGAAAGGCCGTATCGTCCGCCGACGACCACCACATCTTGTCGCGTGCTCCGGCGCAGCACCGCGGCGACGTCTAGATAGGCCGGCTCACCCGGAGCGCCTGGCTCCTTCGTCCGATCGAGGACCGCGACCTTCTTCGCCGTTTTTGGCAGTGCGCCGAGAAAGGCGTCGGCATCGAAGGGCCGGTACAATCGAATCTTGAGAACGCCGACCTTCTCTCCCGCCCCTGTGAGTGACTCGACGGCTTCTTCCACCGCGCCGATGCCGGAGCCCATGATGACGATGACGCGCTCGGCGTCGGGCGCGCCAACGTAGTCGAACAGCCGATATTTTCGGCCGGTGAGCTCACCGAAGGCGTCCATCGACTTCTGCACGATGGCGGGCGTGGCCAAGTAGTATGGATTGATGGCTTCGCGGGCTTGGAAGAAGACGTCCGGGTTCTGTGCGGAGCCGCGAAGGACAGGACGATCGGGCGAAAGGGCTCGATTCCGATGGGCCGCGATGTGGTCTTCGTTGATCAGTTTTCGAATGTCGTCATGGGAGAGGACTTCGATCTTGTTGACCTCATGCGACGTGCGGAACCCATCGAAGAAGTGGAGAAACGGAATGCGCGACTCGAGCGTCGCCATCTGCGAGACCATGGCGAGGTCTTGGGCTTCCTGAACGGACGCCGAGGCGAGCATCGCAAAACCGGTGCTGCGCGCCGACATCACGTCGCTGTGATCACCGAAGATCGACAACGCGTGGGTCGCGAGCGACCGCGCCGCGATGTGCAAAACGGCCGGGGTCAGCTCTCCAGCGATCTTGAACATGTTTGGAATCATCAGGAGCAAACCCTGTGATGCCGTAAATGTCGTCGTGAGCGCACCCGACTGAAGCGAGCCATGGACGGCGCCCGCGGCACCGGCCTCGCTCTGCATCTCGATGACCTCCGGAATGACGCCCCAGATGTTCTCACGTTTGGCTGCGGACCAAGCGTCGGACAGCTCGCCCATGGGCGAGGCAGGCGTGATTGGATAGATCGCGATGACCTCGTTCGTCGCATGCGCGACGTACGCAGCGGCTTCATTCCCATCAACGGTCGTAAACGTTTTCGTCACACTAGACCCCCGTAAGGTCGAATTTGTATAGGCCGAACCGGCCATCGGTTCTCCAACCCGACCAACCCCCTACTCCTTTTCCAGCGCTCGATCCACATCGTTCTTGGCCCCAAGTCGATCGTCGATGTCGAAACGCTGACCGCTTCCGCGTCGGTGACCCTAGGCGGCGCTTCACATTCCACAGCGTGTATGCGATTCCGCGAGGCGGGATGACGTCGTTTGCGCGTTCGATCCGGGTTGCAACGAGACGTCGCGCCCTCGTCTTGGTGACCCGCGAGGTCGAAGCGGTCGTGCGAGAGAGTGGCTTGACCGTCGGAATCTGCAACGTCTTCATCCTTCACACGAGTGCTTCGCTGCTGATCACCGAGAACGCAGATCCCGATGTTCATTCCGACCTTGAAGGGTTCATGTCGACCCTGGTCGAAGATGGTGATCGACGCTTTCGCCACATCGCTGAGGGCCCGGACGACATGTCGGCGCATATTCGGTCGGTCCTGACGGCGACGAGCATCACCTTGCCCGTCCGGGCCGGGCGCTTGGCGCTCGGAACATGGCAGGGGCTGTACGTTTGGGAACATAGGCAGGTCCCGCACCAACGCGTCCTGGAGATCTCGGTTGTCGGATGATGAGGACAAGCGCGCCGACGACAGCGCAGCCAAGGGCGCAGGCAAGGGCGCCGGCGAGCGTGCCGGCGAGGGTGCCGGCCAAGGCGAGGCGATCACCCCGGATGTGATCGTCGTGCCGATGCGCCGCGACAACTACGCATATGTTGTGGCCGACGAAAGCGGGCGCGCCTGCTTCATAGACCCATGCGAGGCCGACGTGGCGGAGCGCGTCTTGGTTGAGCGGGGCCTGACGCTGGTTGCCGTTTTGAGCACGCATTACCATTCGGACCATACCGGTGCCAATCTGGCGCTGGCGTCGGCCCATTCGGGGTTGCGCGTTCTGGGGTCGGCCGTCGACGCGGACCGCATTCCCGCTCTGACTGAGGCTCTTCGGCCCGGGGACAGTTTTTCGATCGGATCGCTGTCAGGATATGTGCTCGACGTTTCGTGTCACACGCGCGGCCACATCGCTTTCGTGTTCGGGCGCGCGTTGTTCACCGGCGACGCGCTCTTTGCGGGCGGCTGCGGGCGATTCTTTGAAGGCACGGGCGAAGACGCCTATCGGGCTCTCTACCAGAGCCTTGGTCGGCTCCCCGACGACATGCTGGTCTACTTTGGCCACGAGTACACTCTGCGAAACCTTGAATTTGCGGCTGCGATCGATCCATCGAACGCGGCGGTGCACGCGAAGCTGCGCGTCGTGCGGTCTCTCGTGGAAGAGCGGCGCCCAACGGTCCCGACGACGCTTGGAGAGGAGCGCGCGTACAACCCGTTTCTTCGGGCGCACGTCGAGACCGTGGCTCGAGGTGTTCGAGCGCGCATCCCGGCGACGGACCTGCACAGTCCAGCTTCCGTCTTGGCTGGCCTCCGCCGACTCAAGGATTCCTTCTGAGTCAAAGATGCCTTCCGATCGTCGCGCCGATCTCTACGCTCGGTAGCGCGCCGTGACCCCGTCTACACCTTCCCGTGCGAGCTCGTCTGCGCGCTCGTTGCCCTCGACCCCAACGTGTCCGGCGATCCAGTAGATCGTGAGGTTCGGATGCGAGGCGAGACGCGTCCTCAGCTCTCGAATCAAGGTTTGGTTGGCCTTGGCCTTCCAGTTCTTGACGAGCACGCCGTGCACATAGGCGGAGTCGGTGAAGAGGGCCACCTTGGCGTTCTTTGGGACCTGTGCCTCCGCGAGCAAGTCGAGTGCGAGGCCGACCGCGGCCAGTTCTGCAATGTTGTTGGTTCCTCGCCCGAGCGACACGCTCGCGCTGAGCTGCTTTGCGCCCGGCAGGTTGCGCAAGGCGGCCCCGGACCCAGCCGGTCCGGGGTTCCCGCGGCAGGCGCCATCCGTGAAGGCCAGAACGCTGTCGCCCAACGACGCGATGAGTTTTTCGGCGGCATCTTGAGCCATGGCCGCCTGTTCCATCGACCGGCTGCCCGCGCTTCCGAACCCGGAGGCCTGGGTCCTCCGGCGTCCGCCTCCAATGTTTGCATCCGCGCCCGCCCTGAGGCCGCGGCTATGCTCTCTCTCGCCCTTTACACCCACACGGCTGGACATCGTCAGGACTTCGGCGGTCTCCAGGTCCTCGACGGACGAATGGCTGTCGATTCGAAGTTTCGCCATCCCGCCCGAGTAGATCTTCGCGTTGGGCGTTCGGCTGTACCGAATCCGAACCAGCCCCTTCGCTGCGATGGGCTGTCCGTCGGCGCCGACCTCCGCCCAAACTTGTTTTCCGTTGAATTCGGCTGCTCGCCAAGCCATCGGCGGCCCTTACCTGATGGTCGCTCGAGCGGCTAGCCGTTTGCGATGGTCGTCGGGTATCTGCCCGACCTTGGCGCTCCGTCTGGGCCTGTGATATTTCCGTGGTTCATCTCATGTCGTTGTTTCTTCGTCACATTTCTGATGCGTTGGTGGCTTCGCGGCATGCGTCGGCCGAGGCCGTTCTCGGAGCCTCTCACTACCAAAATTGTTCTCAGGTTCCGACCGGCCGCGTGGCGCGCCGCTTTGGGTGGCTCGACGGTGAGCAGGTGTTTGTCATTCTGAATGAGCAGATGGAGCGCAATGCCCGCTTTGGAGACCTCGCCATCGAGCTCGGGTTCATGAACAAAGATACGTTGATGGCGCTTCTCGCAAAACAGCGTACCCAGCGCGCGCTTCTAGGCGAGACACTGGTGCGGATCGGAGCCGTCGACGTGGAGACGATGAAGAGCGAGCTTGAAATCTATGCCCGAGAGAAGGCGGGGCTCGTGGGCCTGTTTCTTGTCAATCGAGGCGTGACCACGCTCGACATGATTCTCGAAGCGCTCGAACGCCAGCGCGTCCACCAGAATCCAATCGGGCGAATGGCACTCCTCGAGGGGGCGCTGACGGCAGAGCAGGTCATGAGCGTGCTCGAGGCCCAGGTCGCGCGCAATCAGAAGTTTGGCCAGGTGGCCATGGATCTTGGGTTCATGACAGACGCGCAGGTGATGCAGGTCCTGGTCGATCAGGCCGAGACGAGGCCGCGGCTCGCCGAGTTGCTTGGAGAAGCCAATCGACTCGTCCCAGAAATCACGGCGCAGATCAGCCGTATTCTGACGCAGTCGCCCGCATAAGAAGACCGACAGCCACAGCCATGCGCTGCTCTCGGCCCGGGTCCGACAGACGGACGGTGCGCACGCGTCAGCCGGGTCGAAGACCACTCAAGCCGTCGTTTCTAGCCTTTTCGCAGCGCTTCGATGACCACTTCGAGCGCGGCCTTCACCGGAATCCGCTGTTGAGCTCGGGTGTCTCGATCTCGAATGGTGACGGTGCCATCTTCCTTGGTTTGACCATCGACCGTTAGGCAGTACGGCGTGCCGACCTCATCGTGCCTCGCGTAGCGCTTCCCGATGGCGTGTTGTTCGTCGTAGCTCGAGTTGATGCCGGCCGCCAGAAACTCCTCGACGATCTTTCGACCTGCTTCGGGCATGCCATCCTTCTTCACGAGCGGAAGCACCGCGCATTTGATCGGGGCGATGCGGGGGCGGAGTCGAAGGACAATGCGCTGCGGCTTTCCTTCCTCGCTCGGCTCGCTGTCATCAAAGGCGTCACAAAGGACGGCAAGCATGCCGCGTGTCGCGCCGGCCGCCGGCTCCACCACGTGCGGAACATACCGCCAGCCTTTCTTGCCAGTCTCGGGGTCGGTCGCCTCCGGATCGAAGTAAGACAATTTCTTGCCCGAGCCCTTGGTGTGTGCCGTGAGGTCGTAGTCGGTGCGACTTGCGATGCCCTCAAGTTCATCCCAACCCCACGGGAACTTGTATTCTACATCGTAGCATCCGTCGCTGTAGTGGGCCAGCTCGTCGGGCTCGTGGGCACGAAGCCGAAGATTCTCCGGCCGGAGCCCGATGGCTTTCCACCATCGAACCCGCTCGGACTTCCAGTATTCCATCCACTTGGGCCCCTCGCCCGGAGGGACGAAGTACTCCATCTCCATCTGCTCGAACTCGCACGATCGAAAGATGAAATGCTCGACCGTGATCTCGTTTCGGAAGCTCTTGCCGGTTTGTGCGATGCCGAAAGGGACCGACATTTGGTTGCTCTGCACGATGTTCATGAAGTTCACGAACATGGCTTGCGCGGTCTCCGGTCGGAGATATACGGCCGAGTCCGTGACCGCTCGGGCAAGCAGCGTCTTCAGTTCGGCCGCAGTTTCGGGTGATGCGGCGGGCGATCGCTCGATCAGTGCCATGACTTCTTCGACCGCGCGACCGATCGGGTCCACCGGACCGAGGTTCGTTCGGAACATCATGTTGAATTGACGTTCCTCGGAGAGGAAAGGAGAGCCGCAGTTGCTGCACACGTACCCTCGATCGGACGCATGAGCGCCGCGAAGCGTCTTGCCCTCGCGCGCGAGCTCGACGCCGATCGTCTTGGCGACTTTTTCGAGGGCGAGCTTTGCCTTGCCCTTGTCAGACAAAGTGATGATGGCTTCACTTCCGGGCTCGGCGCGCGGTGCCTTGTCAGCGCGGAACCTCTCGCCACAGACTTTGCAGTCGACGAGTGGATCTGAGAAGCTCGCCAGGTGGCCAGATGCCCGCCAGACCTCTGGGTGCATCATGATCGACGCATCTAGACCAACGATGTCTTCTCGGCTGTGTACCATCGCGCGCCACCATTCGTGGATGATGTTGCGCTTCAACTCGACACCCATCGGGCCGTAGTCGTAGGCGCTCTTGAGGCCGCCATAGATCTCCGAGCTCTGAAAGACGAAGCCTCGGCGCTTGCATAGCGACACGATCTTCTGCATTCGATCGCCGCCTTCTGCCGCGTTGCTGGCCGTCGTGGCCTGGTCTTCTCCTGCTGGTTCTGAACTCGACCCACCCATAAGGCGCGGCACATTAGCACACCCGCGGGTCTCATGTTCAATAACTCAATCTTGGAGCCCCTCGGTCGGTCGACCATCCGAGCCTGGACGATTTTCTTGAAGCCGCGGGGAGCACCTCGGAAGTATCCCACGAAAAGGAGACACCCATGGCTGCTTCGTCCTCTCCCGCTTTGTCCGCTCCCATTCTCGGATCGGTGGCTCTTCTGCTGCTTGGATGCTTCGCCTGTGGCGCAGAAGACTCGACCCTCGGTACGCTTCCCCCGGCGAATCGCATCGCGCCCCTCTCGCCCGCCGGTCGGCAGGACCTCGAGTCGCAAGGGGCCGCGTGTACACCCGAGACGAACGGCCCCGTGCTCTGCACTTGGTCCAACGGAGATACCAGCTGCTCGCTGACTTTCGATGCCGCGGATACGCTCACGCGCCTCATGTGCGTTGTCGAAGATTTGAGGTATACCTGCACGCGCCCGTCGTCGATGTTCGCGTGCGCTTGGTCCGACGATGACGATTGCGCGGATGTCTATGACGCCGCAGGACAGTTCATCGCGTATCTTTGTGGCGAGACGCTTCGAACCGTCACGGGTCGTGACGACGGGGGCCCCGATACCGATGTCCCTGACGCCGGCGCGGGCGATGGTGGAAACACGATTGAGGATGGTGGTGCGGCGGACGGAACTTGGGATGACTATCCGGACGCGTGCGGCATCGACTGGGGGGGCGCGCCCGTCGGTTGCAGCACGGGCGACGACGGCGGCGTATCGGTGGACGGCGGGGACGTCGATGGGGGCGGTTGGTCCGATGGGGGTGGTTGGTCCGATGGGGGCGGCTGGTCCGATGGGGGCGGCTGGTCCGATGGGGGCGGCTGGTCCGATGGGGGCGGTTGGTCCGATGGGGGCGGTTGGTCTGATGGGGGCGGTTGGTCCGATGGGGGCGGTTGGTCTGATGGGGGCGGCTGGTCTGATGGTCAAGTCTCGATCGATGTGTAGTTCGGGTGTCGCGGGTCTTCGGCGACCTCCGTCGGTCCGAGCAACGAGACGTCCAGGCCGTCGGTCTGTCTCGCGGTCAGATAGCGTCAGACCGCGTCGGATCGCGTCGGATCGCGTCGGATCGCGGTCGCTGCGGCTTCGAACGAGGCTGAACCTCTGCCTGGGCCCGGGGCGTGTGTCGGAGGCTGCTCGGACGCGCAGCTGCAAGAAAGAGCCTTTGCGATCTCCTCGGCCTGCGCAAATGGGCGCTGTTCCTTTGATGGGCGCCCGATCTCCCCCTCGGGCGGCGGTGGCGGAGTCCTCTGCGGTCGCGATCGTATTTGACGGAACGTGGCTCAAGACTAATTGCGCATGACTTGGGCCTTGGGCTGGTCTTGACCGCCGCGCTGTGTTTCGCTGCCGGCGATCGTGAAGAGACCACCGAGCGGCTCGTCGAAGGTTGCGTCGCCTGACGACCGGCCGTGGTCGGTCCATCGCCGCTTGTTCGCGCTCTCCGCACCCGTCATTGGTCTGAATGTTCTCAACGTGCTGTCGCTTGTGATCGACACGGCGATGTGCGGCCGCTTGGAAAACGCAGATCAGGCGCTCGCGGCCCTCGGCTTTGCCGTCCAGATCGTCTTTCTGCTGATGATCCTCATGTTCGGCCTGAGTATCGGTACGGTTGCCATCGTTGCTCGCGCCTACGGTGCAGGGGACGTCGCACGCGTCAAGCACGTGATGCAGCAGGCTACGTTCTTGACCGTGATTGCCGGCGCCACCGTGGCGGCGTTGGGCAACCTCTTTGCGCCCAGTCTGCTCGCGCTCTTCGGCGCCTCGCCCGCGGTTTCTGAACTAGGGCTCGCATACCTCCGTCCCTCGCTGACGTTTTGTGTCTTTCAGTACCTCAGCATTCTTTGCGCATCGACGCTGCGCGGGATCGGCAATACGCGCACGCCCTTTCTCGCGCAGCTCATGGCGACGGGATTGAACGTTGGACTCAATTACGCCTTGATCTTTGGACACTTTGGGTTCCCGGCGCTCGGGCTCCAAGGCGCAGCCCTGGGCACCGTGATCAGCCATGCATTCGCCGTGGCGGTCATGACGATCTCCATTCAGCGCGGGAGAGCGGGCTTCGTTCGCATCTCGATGAAGGGCTTCCAGGTCGATGGCGAGACGGTTCGCTACATGCTACGCATTGGCACGCCGGCCGCCTTCGACATGCTCCTTCTCAACGTGGCGCTTGGCTCACTCATCGCTTTCCTCGGACGCATCGACGAAGTTGCGGTGGCGGCGCACGCCATTGGTCTTCGCGTCCAGGCGCTCGCGTTCGTTCCGGGTCTGGGCATCTCTCAGGCGACCAGCGCGATGGTTGGCCAGGCGCTCGGGGCCGGCGACCCGCGGGCTGCGCGCCGCGTTGTTCGCGCTTCGATTCTTCTCGCAACCTCGATCATGTCGGTGCTGGCGGCCATGATCGTCGGTGCAGCCGGAACGATCACGCAGTTGTTCGACGTCGAACCCGGGACGCAGGTCTTCGAGTACGCCATCGCGTGGATGCGAATTCTCGGCGTCGCCATGCCGGTGGCCGGTGTTCAGATCGCCCTCGTGGGCATGCTTCAGGGGGCGGGCGCGACCAAGACGAGCCTTCGCATCAATTTCGTCGCGACCATTCTGTTTCAGATCCCCATGAGCCTTTGTCTCGGTTTTTGGTTGCACCTCGGTGTGATCGGTGTCTGGCTTGCGTTCCCGCTGTCCACGGTCCTCAAGTCCGGTCTTTCGATCTTGGCCTATCGACGCGGAGCCTGGGCCCGGGCCGGTGCCTCCGCGTAACTCGAGGCCGACGCCCGCGGCCATGCGAAGTCCAACGTCGGAGGCCTGAGCACCGTCGC
Source organism: Deltaproteobacteria bacterium (assembly GCA_016713425.1). GTDB lineage: Bacteria > Myxococcota > Kuafuiibacteriia > Kuafuiibacteriales > Kuafuiibacteriaceae > JADJPE01. The sequence goes on from JADJPE010000005.1 coordinate 3,551,335, forward strand.
TCGGTCGTCGAGAAACGCAAGCGGGGAACTGTTCAGTTTCGATGCTGAGGCGGTTGTGGTTGGATGGCCGCCGATGACCGAGGAATACGTGCCCTCAGATTCTGGGCGCAGCCATGAGCCCGAGGACTCCGCCCCGAGTTTGAGCCGCGCGCCGTCGAATGATGCGTCGCCGGGCGTGGAGACGTCGCCGCCCTCGACTCGACTCGGTGAACTGCGGCAGGTGATCGATCTCATCGACCAGCGGCTCGTCGCGCTGCTGAACGAACGCGCTCGTGTCGTTCAGGAGATCGGACGCCTGAAGCGCGACGCAACCATTCCGATCTATGCCCCCCACCGCGAAGCCGAGGTGCTCAAGCGGGTCTTGGCTGCGAACACCGGGCCGCTCAGCGATCGCGCAATCGAGGGCGTCTACCGTGAACTCATGAGCGGGTCCTTCGCGCTGGAGCAACCCCTTCGAGTCGGATACCTCGGACCTCCGGGATCGTTCAGCCACGTATGTTCCGTTGCGCAGTTCGGCTCATCGGTCGCGTTCGAAGGCCTCGCGGACATCGAGGCGGTTTTCCGTGAAGTGGAGCGAGGCCAACTCGACTACGGGCTCGTGCCTATCGAAAACTCCACCGGGGGTGGCATTGTCGATACCCTCGATGCCTTTTTCAGCGTTCGGGGCTCGCTCTCGGTGTACGCCGAGGTGTTGGTCTCGGTGCGGCACAATCTGCTCGCCAACATAGCCCCCGAGCGGATCCGAGAGATCTACTCCAAGCCCGAGGTCCTCGGCCAGTGCCGTCGTTGGCTGTCCGCGCATTTTCCGACCGCGAACTTGGTCTCGACATCGAGCTCGAGTCATGCGGTCGTTCTTGCCAAGGAGGCGAGCGACCGCGATCCCGACGCCCCAGTGGCGGCCATCGGATCCGAGCTCGCGGGTCAGCTCTACGGACTCAACGTCGTGTTTCGCGGCATCGAGGATCATCCAAACAACATCACACGCTTCTTTGTGTTGGCGCGCCAGCGCGCCGAACGCTCGGGCGACGACAAGACTTCGATGATGTTTACGACCAAGGATGAGCCGGGCGCGTTGCTCCGCGTGCTCAAAGCCTTCGATCTCGCGGGGATCAATCTTACGCACATCGACAAGCGTCCGAGCGGGCGCGAGAACTGGACGTACACGTTCTTTATCGACGCGGAAGGTCATCGGGACGAAGAGCCGATGCAGCGGGCCATCGAGGCGGCCGGCCAAGACTGTCAGCATTTCGCGGTTCTCGGCAGCTATCCGCGTGCGACCCGCATCCTGTAGACGACGAAGGATCATCTAGCCCTGCGTAGCTTCTTTCGCACTGGCGATGATAATGCTCATACGACCGCTCAGTTTTTTTATATTCCTGAATAATTTCGAGTCATCGCACACGGTGCGAAACGTGCGTGGGCCGGGGCCATGCAGCTAGACATCGTGGGAAATGGTGGGGGTATTCCTGTGGGCAATCCTGTGGATGCACGGACCGCGCGGATCCTGGCGCGGTCGATTTTCAAGGACATGCAGGCCTATGGTGTTTCGGACGACCGAATTCTCGAGATCGCCGGCGAGCTCATTGGCCTCGTCACGGCCAAGATTGAGGATCAGCGCCGCGCAACCTGAGCCTTGCATGCTCTTGGCTGCAGGAGACGCATTTGGGACGGGAAGAGGGGCGACAGCGGGTCGCCTCGTGCCGTAGCTTTCTTGTCTCGTGACCCAACGAACATCTGGGGCAGGGGACACCGTCGACCAGGGGCCCATGGTCGAGCTCTGCGGCGTCGATTCCCTTGAGGTGGCGCAGGCGATCGTTGCGCGTCTGGATATCGAACACATCCCGTCGCTGCTCGATTCGGACGTTCAAGGCGCCATCTTCCTCTCTCGTCCCCGACGCCGCGGCTCTTCGGTGCGTGTGCTGGTTCCGCTGCGCGCGCGCGGGCGGGCGCGGGCGGTGCTTCGTGCGTCGAGCGTCGACGCTCAGTTCACGTTGGACGCAGTTTTCGACGACGATGAAGGCGACAGTGGCGACGGACCACGCGGCGACGGCGGGGACGGTGGCAACGACTTTGCCAACGATGGCGGCGACGACGACGCCGACGACGACGAAGCAGAAGATGGGGACGGGGTCGGCGCTTCGGTCGGATTGACGCCTCCCGAGCGTTACCCGGCTGGACTCCGTGTGACCTGGGCTCTTGCCGCCATCGTCTTGTTGACTGCGCTTTCTGAGAGTGTCGTTTGGGTCTTCGGCGACAATGCGGCGGTGGCCCACCTCGCGGCCCGCGCCGACCATCTCGACGAGCCTTGGCGCCTGGTTGTGGCGAGCTTTCTGCACGCTGGACCCGCCCATCTCCTGAGCAATGCGGTCTTTGGCGTGCTGGTTGGAAGCGTGCTCTTCGAGACGCACCTCCTTGGTGCGGTCTCGCTGGTTTGGCTTCTGTCGTCGGCGGCGGGACTTGGCATCGAGGCCGCGATGGGGTCGGGTGCGGTTCTTGGGGCCAGTGCCGGGAACTACGGCTTGGTTGGGCTTTGGGCGAAGGGGCAGCTCGAGCGCTCGCATCAGGTCACCCTTCCGCGCTGGGAACGTCTCCGTACCGTCGGTGTGATCTTGTTGCTCGTGCCTGGTGCGCTCACGCCAGTGACCGCGAGTGGCTCAAGGGTTGCTGTTCTGGCACACGCCGTTGGGTTCGTCGCCGGCTTCTTTGGCGGCTATGTATTCCATCGACGCCTCGGTGTTCTCGAAGACCCATCGATTGATCGCCGCTCGCGCTGGGCCTTCGTGATCGCGGCTGCGCTGACGGTTTCCTCCATTGCTGCGGCCGGACTTCGATTGGCCGGTCGATGGGCGGGAGGGACCTGACCCCGACATCCCGACCGAGGCGTGAGCGTGAGCGTGGGCGTGAGCGTGAGCGTGCGCGGCGTGAGCGTGGGCAGCGACCGTACCGTGCGAAGTCGTTCGATCCGACGATGCCCGCGAGGGTCGCCAAGTAGGCTGGAGCCGTAGTCGGACTTGACTGGACCGAGCGCTGCGCGGTGTGCGACGGAGGTCCGAGCGTGTTGGTCGTCTTCCATCGCCTCGGTTTCGCGGTGCTGCTCGCAACGGCGGCCTCGTGTGGCTACGGATTCGGCCGGGCCGGGCCTGCGGCTGGCCGGAGCCTCGAGATCCGCCCGCCCCGAATCCAGGCGGTGACTCCAGACGTCGACGTGGTTGGTGAAATCAACTGGGCCATTGGGCGCGCGCTCGCACGTTCTCCTCGCGTGGCCTTGACGGAAACGGCCACCACCAGCTTCGAGATCGAGCTTGTGCGGACGGGGCAGGGTTTGCGGCCTCTCGCGGAGCCGGGGCTTCGGGCTGCGGACTATCTTGCCTTCGTGGTCCTTCGCGGTCGTCTGCTTGATGAAGCCGGCCGCACCGTTTGGCGTTCTCCCCCCGTGCGCGGCGAGGCGCGATTTCTTTCACGACCCGGGCGGGTCGAGGCCCTTGATGGGGCGGGTCGGACGGCGATGGCGCGCGCGATCGAGCGAGCCGTGTCACGCCTGGTCTCCTTGCTATTGATGAAGGGTAAACAAGGTCATGGTTGACCTAGCTTTTTACCTCCCGCTCGGAGTGTGTATCAACTCGCGCTCAACACCAGCGAGGAGAGAAAACTGATGGGTGCAATTTGGGACCGAATTACGTCGCAATTCATCGAGATTGTTGAGTGGCTCGATGATGATCACGAGACTCTTGTTTGGCGATTTCCAGTCCGAGCCCAAGAGATCAAGAACGGAGCAAAGCTGATCGTCCGCGAGGGCCAGCAGGCCGTCTTCGTGAACGAGGGGAAAATGGCCGATGTCTTTTCTCCGGGAACCTACACGCTCTCCACGCAGAACCTGCCCATCTTGGCGACCCTGAAAGGGTGGAAGCATGGCTTCAACTCGCCCTTCAAGGCCGAGGTGTATTTCGTTTCTTCGACCCAGCTCACGGATCTCAAATGGGGTACCCAGAATCCGATCATGCTTCGGGATCCGGAGTTCGGTCCGCTCCGCCTTCGTGCCTTTGGGAGCTTTGCGATTCGGGTCGGGGACCCGGCCGTTTTCTTGCGCGAGCTGACCGGCACAGACTCGCGATTCGAGGTCGATGAGGTGCTGGGGCAGCTTCGGCGCATCTTGGTGTCGCGGTTCACCTCGGCGCTGGGCGCGGCCAAGATTCCAGCCCTCGATCTCGCCGGCAACTACGAAGAGATCACTCAGCGCGTCATGCCCATCATTCGAGACGACTTCAAGGCAATGGGGCTCGATGTGACGAAGTTCCTGATCGAGAACATCTCGTTGCCCCCCGAAGTCGAGAAGATGCTCGATCGTCGGAGCGAGATGGCTGTACTCGGCAACATGCAGCAATACGCCGCGTACCAGATGGCGAACGCGATTCCTGATGCGGCCAAAGCACCGCAGAGCATGGCGGGCGCGGGCATGGGACTGGTGGCCGGAATGCAGTTCGGTCATCAGATGGCCGGAATGTTGGCGAATACGGCGGTACCTACGCCGGCCGCATCGGTGCCTCCGCCCGCCGCCGCACCCTCACCCGCACCCGTGGCAGCAGGTGGGGAAGCGGATCTCGTGGCACGTATCCGAAAGCTCGACGCGCTCATGGCGGCGGGTGTCTTGTCTCAGGAAGAGTACGCCGCGAAGAAAGCCGAGATCATCGCTTCGATCTGAGGACGATCTGAGGACGATGGATGAGCGAGTCCGCTCCTTGAGCAATATGCGTGGCCTGCGGGCCTGCCTGGGAAAGGACCGACGACGATCGTGAGCTACGGGCGATAGTTGTCGCCGTAGCCCTGGAGCCAAAGGGTCGCCGGGTCTGAGCCGTAGGATCCGGACACGTTCAGCCCAAAAGCTAACCCTTCGGCTTTGACTTCATCAAGGCTGAGTCCTTCGCGTTCAAGGTTCAGGCAGAGGTTGTAGCTGTCTCGGATCTCGTTGCTGCCCCGGTTCGAGTAGGTGCCTCCGTACTGGAGGTCATACCGCTTCCACTCTCCATGCCTCGGGACGATCACGAAGGGGCGTTCGAGGCCATCCGTCTCAATCCCGAGCGACCTGAGTCTGCTGTCGCTGATCGACATGCCGATGTTCAGGGTGTCATCGTTGGGCGACATCCAAACGTTGGCTGATGCGGCCTGCTGGCCCTTCCCGATGTTGATGTCATTCGCCATGTTCTGGTTGCTCCCGCTTCGCTGAGAGGTGGCCGTTGACCGTCCACCGTTCGTCCAAGGCCGCGAGTGCCTTCGGCCGCTGGCACATCACCACGAACCACTGAGGGCGGCAAGATGCAGGAGGCCTGCGTCTCATGATGCGGGCCTTGCGCATTACGTTTTGCGGCCTGGCCCGTCGTCTTCATCGTTTCCCCCTCCCTCCCGAGAAGGAGGAAACTGTCCCGCATCGCCGCCGATAAAGGCCCATCAGATTCGAGCTTCGGGGCGCGCTACGACGCGCGTGGCCGTGGACCAGGAGGATATCCTTGACAGCACCAACCACCCCCCTTCGTGACTCCGCTTCACAGCTCGAGCTGTCGATTCCGAATACGTGGCAGCCGGACCATGTTTATCGCTTCACGATTCCCGATGAGGCCGACGCACCGCTTCCGGGGGCCCTGCGCGTACGCAATTCTCGCGGCGGGGGCGGGGGCGGGGGCTTCCGCTCGAACCTCATCGTGTGCCGAGTACCGCTTCGAGAAGGACAGAGCTTCGAACGTCTCTTTGACGCAGCCAATGATGCCAAACGGGCTCAGGACAGGAGCTTCGAGGTTCTCCGCTCGGGACTGAGTGCGACTCAAGGGCGGCGACTCGTTTGGCAGGACTCCGCGTCGGTTGCGGGCCCGAATCGCACCAAGATCTTTCAGCGTGAGTTCGGGATCGAGGAAGCAGATCAAGCGGTGACGATGTGTGTTTTCACGTCCGACAAGAACAACCTCGACAAGCTCTCTCGCTCGGTGTTTGGCGACGCGGTCGATGCCTCGCCGACCGAGCAGCCGACCGGCCTGCCGGCGGCGACGCCGTCCTCCGCGCCCTTGGCGTCATCCGAGGGCACTGGGAAGCGCCCCTCCTCTGCACCGTCTGCGCTCGCACCGCGACGCCCGACAGCCGGGGCTCGCGTTGGATCGCGCTCGCGCACCTGATGCTGAGAATCCTACGGTGGCGTAGGTGCGAAAACACCGATCCAACGTGCATGTAGGCACGAACCGCCTCTCGTGACGCGGCGCTGGTTGGTACAGTTCTGGCTAATGTTGACCGACGATGGCGGCGCCGTGGCGGCGTGTCAGAGCTTTCGGCTTTTTGGTCGGAGGCTTTGACAAGCAGGCGCGGCCATTTCGGTCCCCCCGACGTAGGTCTCCTTTGCGTCATTCGGACGCGTCGTCGGGGGTGACCGAATCCTTGACTCGCGATTAGAGCGAGACCTGGTACTGGTACTGAGCGTTTTCGACCCATGCGCCGAGCGTCACCACGCGCTTGTCCTCGGGAGACAATGCGGACGCTCGCGTCACGATGGCCTTGAGCACTGGGATCTTCCCCTCGGCGCGATAGCTCGGGTTGTAATAGATCGCGCGCGCCAATCCGATGAGATAAACGTGCTCTTCCGAGCACAACGCAACCGCATCTCGGAAGGCGTCTTCTGCACTTGCGAAGTTGCCTTCGCCCAGAAGCGTTACGCCGCGCTGAAAGTGCTCGCGCGAAAGTGTTCGTTCCGGTGTCTCGATCACGAGACCGTCCGGGCCACATGGAAGAGGCTTGGCGTAGATGAGCGGTCGCGGCACCAGGCCATCTTCGGCGTGTGCAGGGACGGGCATGCGCGGAATGTCTGGATCGATTCCGGGTGGCGTGACCGGCGCGCGCGAGAACTGCGGTTCGCGTGGGGCCTCGCGCGATGGCGGTGCCGGTGCCGGGATGCTGCTCGGCGCTGCGCGCATCGTAGGTGCGTTTGGACTTGTTGCGGCCGCGGGCGGTATCATCGACGCGCTGGAGCCGATCGCGGAGGGGGCACTGGGCCCAGGAGCCAGCGGTGGGGGTGCCGGCGGTTCAGTTTGGCGTCCGGGGATGAACGATCGCGCCTCTGCGGTTCTCGGCAAGGAGCTCGCGATCGGCGAAGGCATGGGCAGTTGCGACTGCAGGATTTCGAGGTCTCGCGTTCGTTGGCGCTCCTCGCGGATGCGCGCCTCGAACTCCGCCGCGCCCGGCGTGAAGTCTTCGACCTCTTCGCAGGTCTTGAGGAGCGCGAAGAGCTTGTGGGCCACCGCCGGATCGAGTCGGGCGATTTCACTCGCGTCGTCGAAGTTGTAGGCGCGCCCGCTGAAGCCCAGGAATGCGACTTCGGCCTCAGACAACCCGTATTTCTCACGCAAGGACTCCGCGGTCTCCTCGATCCGAAAATAACGTTGACCAATATCGCCGTTGACGCTGGCCAGGATCTTCGGATCCCCGTGACGACGAATCCCGTCCGCAAGGATGAGGCCAACGTCGAGCCGATAGGGGCGCTCACGTAGCGTTGCGCGCCCGCGTGGATTGAACTCGAGCGTTCCCCGTCGGATGTCGAAACATCCAATGATCTGCTCGCGGGCTGATGTGCCGAGCTCCTCTGCGAGTTCCTCGGGGGAGAAGAAGCCTAAGTCGACCAGCGCGTCTCCGAGCGGGCATCCATGCTCGATCGCGCGCATCGCCCCGTCGGCGTACTGCGCTTGTGTGATCCGGCCTCGAGCGACGAGTTGGCGACCCAGGTGCTCGCCAGGAATGCTCGATTTGACCTGAACAGGGGCACCCTCTTCGAAGAAGATCGTGATGACTTCGCCCTCGCGCGTGACGACGAGTGCACCGGTCGCTCGATCTCGCCAAGCCTCGTACATTGCCCTCGTGAACCGAAGGGTGTCCGCACTCGGCGACTTCTTGTCGGCGTCGTCGTTCCGTTTCGCGGGGTGAGCACGGATATCCGCTCGCGTCGCGGCCTCAGCGGCGCGCGCGTCCGTGGCTTTCGGGCGTCCTGAGCGCTGTCCCCGTTCTGCGCGATCCGAGCGGCCAAGACGGTCGAGTCGATGCGCGAGTTCATCAAGCCCAGTGACCTCTGCGAACGGGCTGTCCTCATCCTCCCTCGGGCGCTCTCCCCGGTTGCTCGGGTCGGATGTCGCGGGCTCGTCGAGTCGCGGAGGCTCGGCGGCCACGTGGGTAAGGTCTTCGTCGGAGGAGAATGCTTCACCGGGCCCGTGCATGTCGACGTCCGCTTCGGCGTAGGCCGCTTCGCGCGCCACGTCGACATCGCTGCTGGCGTCGCTACCGGCATGGGTACCAGGATCTGCACCGGGGCTGGCCTCGCCCGTCAGAATGGCGGAGGCTTCTTTATAGATCGCTTGAGTGTCGAGCGGGTCGGGAATCAATCGAACAAAGTCCGGCGTCGTGGCACCGCTACCGCCAAGCACGATGGTTGGCGGCATGAGGATGTTCGCGTCGAGTTGTCCGAGCCTATCGATCGCGTCCTCCTCTGCAATCATGCGCGAAAGCACGAGCAACGACAGACCGCCATTTTGCAGACGACCTTCGAGGAGTGATGGGTCAGAAAGGATTTCGACCTCGCACTCCTCGCGTGCCAGTAAGAAGCGCACCTTCTTTGCCAGCACAGGATCGTTCGCACACACCAAGACGTATTGCATGACCGTTCGGCAGTCCTCGTCGCCGCTGGGAAACGGCTACGCGCACACTAGCGACAACTCGGCCCTACGTTCAAGTTTCCGGCGCCAGGGCTCGCGACCTGCCTCCGTTGACCTGGGCCGCGCGGCGCAGTAACCCCGGGGCCTATGGGGCGGTCTTTGGGCGCAGCGGTCGTGAGCGGGGCAGGACGGGGCCTTGGGCGGGTTTGCGCACTGGCGCTCGCAGATGCGGGATACCCTGTGGCGCTGCAGGCGCGCACGCAGGCGGAGCTCTACGATCTCCGTGCCGACATCGAGGCGCTCGGGGGGCGGGCCCGGGTGGTGGTCGGGGATGCTCGGCGGCCGCAGGCGGCCATGGAACTCGTGGAGCGATGCCAGGCCGAGCTCGGGCCCGTCTCGGTCGTCGTGGCTGCGGCCGGGCGCTGTCTCGAGGGCACGCTCCTCGAAACGAAGCCCAGCGACTGGCTCGACCTTTTCGAGATCAATGTGATGTCCGCAGTTCATCTGGTTCGTGCTGGCGCGGAGGCGATGATTGAACACAGAATCCGCGGACGCATCGTCCTGATCGCCGGCGTGTCGGCGTTGAGAGGCGTTAGACGAGGCGCGGCGTTTTCGGCGTCGAAACACGCGCTGCTTGGCCTCGTGCGCTCGGCGGCGCTGGAGTTTGCGCCGCACGGCATTACGGTGAATGCGCTCTGCCCGGGGCTGGTCGAGGGGCAAAGCCTTGAGCGCATCGTCGAGGACACCATGGCGCGGACAGGGTGCACGCACAGCGAGGCGCGCCAGAGCGTGCTCGCGATGTCGCCGATGGGCGAGGCCGTCGAGGCCGAGGAGATCGCCGGCTTCTTGCGGCTCCTCGTCTCGGATGGGGCGCGCCACCTTACGGGTCAGGCGTTGACGGTGGATGCGGGGCAGACGCTCGCGTAGATTGGAATTGGCCGATCGTTGCGCTGGCGTCTATCGGTCGCCTCGGCTAACGTTTCGGCTGTGTTCGATAGCCTCGAAGCCCGCCTTTCGGAGACCGTCAAGAAGCTCCGTGGCCACGGAACTCTGACCGAGGCGAACCTGCAGGACGCCTTGCGGGATGTGAGGCTCTCCTTGCTCGAGGCTGACGTCCACTTCAAGGTCGTCAAGGACTTCATTGCTGAGGTCAAGAGCCGGTCGCTTGGTCGCGAGGTTTCTGCATCGTTGAATCCGACGCAGGAGTTCGTTCGGATCGTGAGCGAAGAGCTCACGAAGACCATGGGCGAGCACGCCGTCGATCTCGACCTCACGGGACGTCCGCCCGTCGTCATACTGTTGATGGGGCTCCAGGGGTCAGGCAAGACGACGACCTCGGCGAAGCTGGCGCAGTGGATCAAGCAGCGGGGCAAGAAGCCGCTCCTCGTGCCGGCCGATGTGCAGCGCCCGGCGGCCATTGCCCAACTCAAGACGCTCGCACAGCAAGTGGGCGTCGACGTGTTCGACACCCAAAGTGGCACCCCGGTTAGTTCGATTGTCGAGGGCGCGCTCTCGGACGCGAAACGTCGTGGTCACGAGGTCATGATCGTCGACACAGCCGGGCGTCTCCAGATCGACTTAGAGCTCATGGAGGAACTGCGCGAAGCCAAGGCTGCGCTCGAGCCCAAGTATTCTTTGCTCGTCGTCGACTCGATGACCGGGCAAGACGCCGTCAATGTTGCGGGCGAATTCAAAGCGCAGATCGGAATTGACGGCGTTGTCATGACCAAGCTGGACGGCGATGCGCGCGGTGGTGCTGCGCTCTCGGTTCGTGCGGTCACCGGTGCGCCCATCTTCTTCGCCGGTATTGGCGAGAAGATGGATGGGCTCGAGGTCTTCCATCCGAGTCGCGTTGCGCAGCGCATCCTCGGCATGGGCGACGTCATGGGGCTCATCGAGAAGACCCAAAAGGCCTACGATGAGAAGCAGGCGCGCCAGATGGCGCGCAAGATGAAGACCGCCGAGTTCTCGCTCGAGGACTTCCGCGAGCAGATGGGCATGATGCGGAAGATGGGCGATATGAAGGAGATTCTGGGTATGATTCCCGGGATGAGTCAGGCGATGAAGAAGCTCGGCGCCGGGGGCCCCGACCCTGATCGTGAGATGCGGCGAATCGAGGCGATGATCGGATCGATGACACCCCATGAGCGCGCCCGTCCCGAGGTCCTCAATGGTTCGCGTCGCAAGCGGATCGCGGGAGGCAGCGGGACGACCGTGGCTGAAGTCAATTCGTTCCTGAAGCGCTTCAAGGATGCACAACGCATGATGAAAAAGCTTTCGAAGATGGGGCCGGGCGGACTCAAGGGACTGATGCGAGGAATGCCGGGGTTTTAGCAGACGATGACAGCTGGAAACAGTGGACCTCTTTCACCTCTTCGGGTGGCCGTCCTGATGGGCGGCCCAAGCAATGAACATGATGTATCGTTGACGAGCGGGCGCCAAGTTTTGGCTGCGCTCTCTCGGCATCACGCCTTCGAGGTCGTGATCGAGCGCGACGGAACGTTTCGCGTTGCCGGCGATACGCAACCGAACCTCGGGTCGGCGTTGACCACGATCGCGGCGCGTTCGGACGTCGCATTCATCGCGCTCCACGGCCCGTTCGGCGAGGATGGCACGGTACAGGCCCTGCTCGAGGCGAGCGGCGTGCCCTACACTGGGTCCGGGGTTCTCGCCAGTGCGCTCGCGATGGATAAGGTACGGACGAAGGCTTTGTACAAGGCGCACGGCCTTCCGACGCCCAGCTCGATCGCGGTGTCGGCGCGGCAGTGGCAGCGTGATCCAGCCTCGGTTCGAGCGGCCGTTGAGACGGCCGGCCAGGAACTCGGCTTCCCCTGCGTTGCGAAACCTTCGACGCTCGGGTCGAGTTTTGGGCTCTCGATGCCAGCAGACGAAGCGCAACTCGTCGTTGATGTCGAGCGCCTCTTGGGCCTCGGGCACGACGTGCTGGTGGAACAGTACGTTCGCGGTCGCGAGCTCACGTGCGGTGTGCTCGACATCGAAAGCGAGGGACTGACGCGCGCGCTCCCACTGACTGAAATCGTGCCGCGCGCGCATCATGCCTATTTTGACTACGTAGCGAAATACACGCCGGGGGAGTCCGAGGAGATCACGCCCGCTCGCGTGTCTGAAGCGATATCAGACGCCGTTCAGGACTTTGCCGTGCGCGCCCATCGGGCTCTGGGCTGCCGAGACATGAGTCGGACCGACTTTCTGCTCGATGCCGAGGGGCGAGTCTTCATGCTCGAGACCAACACCATCCCCGGGTTCACAAAGACCTCGCTGCTGCCGCAGGGCGCGGCGGCCGTCGGGATTGATTTCGCGGCCCTGGCGGGAATACTGGTCGACAATGCATGGCGCCGAGGCGCTTCGCGCCCGCTTTGCGCCTGAGGCGAAGGCCGCAGACAAGGATGAGGTAGAGCGTGAGTCAGAGCGTCAGCCAGAGATCGAACCATCTGAAGCCCCACTGTCCGAAGTGCGAACGAGTGCCACTCGTTTCGGCTTCGGGGCGGGCGAGTCGCCTGCTTCGTTGTACGGATTGCCGAGGAACCTGGTTGCCGCGCGACGCGGCACACCTAGAAGCGGTGCGTGAGCTTCTTCAAGCCGATGACACCATTCGGCCTGGGTCGGTGGCGGATGCTCGAACTGGGCTGTGCCCCTTTGGTCACGGCATTCTCATCCGGGCCAAGGTCGAGATCGACGATTCCTTCTATCTCGAGCGGTGTCCCGAGTGCATGGGGATCTGGTTCGACAAGGGTGAGTGGAACAAGCTCGCTCAGAGTCATCTTCTCGAACGGCTCGATACGCTTTGGGACCCGGCTTGGCGCTTTCGGCATCGGCAGTCTCGGGAGCGAGAGCTGGTGAGAAGGCGCCTCGAGCAGTCGTTCGGCGCCGAGACCCTGGGCCAACTCGATGCGCTCGTAGATCGCTTGGGGGATGCCGCGACGACGGTGCGCGCCGAAGCTTTGGCGTACCTTGAAGAGAAGCTTGGACTTCGTCGTGGCGACTGAGGGAGAGAGCTTGGGCACGTATGAGTGAGACTCTCCAAATGGGCCAAGGGGCTGTGCTCGTGGCCAAAGAATTCTTCCTCGAGGTGAAGGAAGGCCCTGATGCGGGAACAACTTTTGGCCCGCTCAGTTTGCCTGCTTACGCGGGGAGCGCGGATGCCAATGAGATTCTCCTTCGTGACCCTTCGGTGTCGCGCTTTCATTTCTCCATCAAGCGTGGATCGCAGGGGCCGCTGATTGTCGACAACGAGAGCACCAATGGGACGTTCTTGGGCAAATACCGAATTCGGCAAGCCTATCTCTCGGACGGCGCGCAGATTCAGGCCGGTGAGACGCTTCTCGAATTTCGGGTTCCGGGCAGCGCTCAGTGGATCGAAACCAGCGACCGGACGAGTTTTGGCTGTTTGCTTGGGCAGAGCCCCGACATTCGTGCGCTTTTTGCGATGCTCGACCGCCTAGCCAAGGTGGACGCAACGGTCTTGATCGAGGGTGAGACGGGCACGGGCAAGGAGCTGGTGGCGCGAGCGCTTCACAGTGAGGGACCACGTTCGAGCCAGCCTTTCGTCGTCGTAGACTGTGGCGCGTCGGCGCCCACGTTGATCGAGAGCGAGCTGTTTGGACACACGAAGGGCGCCTTCACGGGGGCTGAGGTTGAACGCAAGGGCGCTTTCGAACTCGCCGATGGCGGAACGCTCTTCCTCGACGAAGTCGGCGAGCTGCCGATCGAGCTCCAGCCCAAGCTGTTGCGTGCCCTGGAGAACGGCGTGGTGCGTCCGCTCGGATCTTCGGAAGAACGTGCAGTGTCGGTGCGCGTTCTCGCGGCGACCCACCGCAACCTCCGCCAAATGGTCAACGAGGGGCGGTTTCGCGAGGATCTCTACTTCCGGTTGGCTGTTTGTCCGGTCCATGTGCCGCCCTTACGCGAGCGCTCCGGCGATATCGCGGTCTTGGGTCGTCACTTTTTGGCGCGTGCTTTGAGAGCGGCGGGCGAGGTGTTCGAGACGTCGCCGCGTCTATCGCCCGACACGCTCGATCTCCTCCAGGGGCTCGAGCTCACGGGCAACGTACGTGAGCTTCGAAATCTCGTCGAACGCGCGGTGATTCTCGGCGAGCGTGAGGCCATACGACAAGGTGATCTCGCACCCGCGATTCGAGCCATGGCGGCCCGTGATCGGCGAAGCGATCGGCCGCCCCAGTCGCTGCACGCCGCAAAACGACAGTTCGAGCGCGAGTTCTTGATTCGTCTTCTGGCCCGCTATGAGGGCGATGTCGTGGCGGCGGCGACTGAGGCTGGCGTGCATGTCAATTCGTTTCACAGGTTGATCCGACGGCACCAGCTCAGAAAAGAAAAGACGAGTGACCTCGAACGTTCCTGAGCGAGCGGGCGAGCGTGGTTCTCGCGCTGGGGCGGTTTGCGCGTCAACGGGTGGCGAGCGGATCCGTTGATCTCGCGTTCATGGATCCGCTCTAGCGCGCGGCTGGGGCGGCTTGCGCGTCGACGGGTGGCTAGCGGGCGGCTGTCTCGGACGGGGTCGAGAGCCCAGAAAAGAAGCCGCTGGCCATCCACTCTTTGAACCACGTCGTGACGTCTTCTGGGTCGACTTCGTCCTCCGCGTCGAGGACGCTTAGGGCTTCGATCAGCGGCTGACCGCGCAGGATCGCCCCGAGCACGTTGTCCATGGAACGCGTCAACGGCATGCGATACACCCGCCAGTCTTGACGGTACACGGCGACTGCGGACCACTCGGGCGCCGGGATCTCGATCGGGTCGTCGTTCATGTAGGCCTGAAAGTAGCGGTTGACCGGATAGTCGAACATGAGACGCTGAAGGGTCGACGAAGGGAGAAGGCGAAGCGTCGGCCAGGCCTCAGCGCTGACGGACGCGAGGGCCTCAGCGCTGAGGGCCGCGCTCTCTGGCGCGTGGATGGCTTCCACGACTGCCCATTCGAGCCGAGCGAGCTCGGCGGCGAAGCGCACGTCGCTGCGTCCGTTGGCCCGCGTTCGGAGAAACTCAGGAAACTGGGCGCCGAAGGCGTTGAGGTTGGGGTGGGTCGAGGGATGGGCCGCGATGTACTGGCGGGCGATCTCCTCGAACGCGCGCTCGCCGATCGCGTCTTGGACGGCCGCGAAGTCGTCGGCGAGACACTCCACGAGTCGCGCGTGATACGCATAATGATACAGCTCGAGTCGTGCCTCGGCGCTGATCGCGGGGCCGCTGGTGACGATCTCATCGACGCGTCCGTGGCCAAGTTGGCGCGCGATGTCCTCGGCTTCTTCCGCACCATGCCGTGCGTCGATCGGATGCGTGATGACCGTTTGAAACCACGCTTCCAACGATCTCAGTCGGTTCGTACTCATGGCGCATCCTTTCATGGTGCATCCTCTCAGGGTGCATCCTTGCTCGGTGGGGTTGACGTTGACGCCTGGGCATCCGCGGCATCCGCGGTGTCTGCGGTGTCTGCGGTGTCTGCGGGACCCGCCGGGGTGTTCGGACTTCGTCGTGGGCGCTTCGGAAATGTCGCGAACCGATGTGCCTTGAGCGCCTCTTTGTGTGTTTCCTCGAAGCTTGGGATCTCTGCGTCCCATTCGAGCAGCATCGAACGGCCGCCCGTTCGTTCATATGCCTCCCGGAAGAGCGTCCAGACCGGATCGATGACCGGGCCTATGTGCGTGTCGATGAGGTGTGTGCCGCAGTTCGTGTGGCCCGCCACGTGAAACTGCACGACGCGATCCATCGGGATGGCGTCGAGGTAAGCATGCGGGTCGTACCCGTGGTTGAAGCATGAGACGTAGATGTTGTTGAGGTCGAGCAGGATTCCACAGTCGGCGTCTTCAGCAAGTCGGCTGAGGAACTCGTACTCGGGCATCGTGGAGCCTTGGAACTCAATGTAGGTCGAGGGATTCTCGAGGAGGATGGGCGCGTCGAGGAAGTCTTGCACATACCGGACTCGTTCCGTGACGTGCCGGAGCGCCTCCTCCGTGTAGGGCAGCGGGAGAAGGTCGTGCACGTGCTTGCCGGCGACCCCGGTCCAGCAGAGATGATCCGACAACCACGCGGCCCGCACGCGCTTCTTGAGCGCGCGCAGCGCCCGAAGATACGCCTCATCGAGCGGGTCGGTTGACCCGATCGACATGGATACCCCGTGCATCACGATGGGATAGCGCTCCGCGATCTGGTCGAGCATGTAGAGCGGGCGGCCCTCGGTCTGCATGTAGTTTTCGCTGATGATCTCGAACCAGTCCACCGGCGGATCGTCGGCGAGGATCGTGCCGTAATGCGCAGTACGAAGTCCGAGCCCCACGCCAAGATTTTTTAAACCCCATCGGTTGTTCACGTGGCCTCCAAGGTCTAACTCACTTTGCAGCCGCCCTGGGCCTTGCAGGCATTCTGTCCTTTGCATGCATGCTTTCCGTCGACAGCACACCCTCCCTGTCCTTTGCATGCGTTCTGGCCCTTGCACGCGTGCTTGCTGGTTGCACACCCACCTTGACTCTTGCACTCGTTGTGTCCGGCGCACGCGTGCTTGCCTTCCACGGCACATCCGCCTTGGCCTTTGCAGGCGTTCAGTCCTTTGCAGGCGTGCTTGTCCATAGCGCCGGATGATGCGCCCCTCATCGAAGCGGCCTTCGCCGTTGCCGACTTCGCTGCAGCGCTGTCCTCGTCGGCGGGTGTATTGGACGCGCAGGCGGCGCCCCCGAGGAGAAGTCCGGATATCGCGGCGGTCATGAGCGGGTTCTTGATGTTCAACATGGTTGGGGTCCTTCTTCTATGGTGATGGTTATGGGTGGCTATCGCTATGGTCCTGATTCGATGGGCCTACGGCCAGAGGCGCCCGGTGTTACGGCGTTCGATCTTCACCCTCTGCGAGCCCCTCTCCGAGGTCCCGGTCGTCGGCGGGCCGTGTTCGGGACTTGGCCGCGATGCGCGTGGCGTTGTTGCGAAGCCGCTCAGCGCCCGTGCGCTGAAGCGCCGTGCCTTGAATCGCGGCCTCGAGCACACCCTGCGGTGACGGTTCAAGCCAATCTCGGGCCGCAAGCGCGGCGAGGTGCGTGGCTCGTCGGAGGCCCTCGTGGCTCGGCGGCTGCGAGAATTTGTTCCAGGGGCAGACCTCTTGGCAAATGTCGCACCCCGCCACCCATTCGTGGAATTCAGGTGTCGTTTCGTTGAATCCTTCGTGCTTCTCGACGGTCCAGTAGCCGATGCATCGTCGTGCGTCCAAGGTGTACGGGGCCCTGAAGGCATCGGTTGGGCATGCGCTCAGGCATCGGGTGCAATGTCCGCATCGATCGGGATGCGGATCGTCGTAGACGAACTCCAGATCCGTGACCAGCGAAGCCAAGAACGTATACGT
The DNA here is from genome assembly GCA_016713425.1 of Deltaproteobacteria bacterium. Classification (GTDB taxonomy): domain Bacteria; phylum Myxococcota; class Kuafuiibacteriia; order Kuafuiibacteriales; family Kuafuiibacteriaceae; genus JADJPE01. The sequence goes on from JADJPE010000005.1 coordinate 3,568,363, forward strand.
GCCGAGCGTCGGATTGATCGCCATGGTTGACTTCCCGATCCATGCGATTCCGGCGCGCTCAGCCCAGGCGCGTTCCATTACGGGCGAGGTGTCGACGGATGGGTGGACCTTTGCGTCGGGCACGATCTCGAGGATGCGCCGCCGCAGCTTGCGAAGGAGCTTCTGAATGACGCGATGGTAGTCGCGCGTGGTGACATATCGAGACACCTTGAAGGGCGGCGATGGAGCAGCCCCGGCCGCTCGGTCGAGGGATGGGCTCGCGACGGGGGTGCGGCGACCATCATCGTAGGACACCATGAGCGCAACGACTGACCGGGCGCCCGGAAGTAGTCGCCGGGGATCGACGCGGACATCGGCCGTCCGGTGCATGTAGTGCATCTCGGCTGCGAAGCCGTGGTCGAGCCATCGACGCAGTCGTTGGTCGGGATCCATGTGGGCGGCACGGGCGAAGCCGACCCGATCGAACCCGAGGTCGAGCGCCGCTTGGCGCACGGCCCGGGTTTGGGCGTGGATATCCACGCGAACGACGTTCGCAGGCTCGTGGCACCCGTTGCAAGTCCCGGTGGACGTCGATCGTTTGACAGTGTCGTGCTCTCACCCTACGAGAGTGTGTCGGGGCGCCCACCCACCGGTCGATCGCGGTCGGCGGGGGCAACCACGGCGGCGAGGGGAGAGCATCGAAGTGTTGGAGAGGATTCGGACATCGGATGGTATCGAACTCAGGCCCTATCGGTGGCTCGTCGAGCGCCCGAAGATCGTGGTTGGCCTGTTGCACGGCTACGCCGAACACTGCGGGCGTTACCACCACGTTGCGGAGACGTTGAATCGTCACGACGTCTCGGTCGTGGGGGCCGACCTTCGCGGGCATGGCCATTCGAGCGGGGCGCGGGGCGCGGTGACCCGATTCACCGACTACCACGCCGACGTAGAGGTTATCCTCGAGATGGCACGTAGGGTCTCGTCAGAGGGCGCACCCGTGGCGTTGCTCGCGCATTCGATGGGCGGGCTGTTGGCATGTCACTTCAGCCTGTCTCATCCAGATGCAGGTGTGTCGGCGTTGGCGCTTAGCTCGCCCTTCCTGGGTATTGCGGTGCCGGCCAGTCCGGTCAAGCTCATGGCTGGGCGCTTGCTTTCGCGTGTGTGGCCGAAGATCTCGCTCCCTTCCGGACTCAAGGGCGAAGATGCGTGTGCGGATCCGGACCTAGCCCGAAGCTATGATCTCGACCCGCTCGTGTTTCCGACGGTGAACGCGCGGTGGTTCACGGAGGCCACCAAGGCCATCGCACAGGTTCTTGGCGAGGCGGACCGGTTGATACAGCCCACTCTGCTGCTCTACGGAGGTGCGGATCGAATTGCGTCGGCCGACGCGACGACGCGCTTCGCCGCGAAGTTGTCGATGGCCGATCGCGAGGTCGAGAGACTCGATGGATGTGCGCACGAGATCTTCAATGAGCGACGAGAAAAGCGAGCCGAGATCCTCGAACGGACGGCGCGTTGGCTCGTGGCGAGGAGCGGCGCACGTGACGCCTAATGTCCCGCGTTCGGTCGAAGAGCGTCTGAGCGACGCCCATCTGACGCCCATGATGCGCCAATATCTGAGCGTAAAGGCGTCGTATCCGCATGCGCTCATCTTCTTCCGGATGGGGGACTTCTTCGAGACGTTCTTCGAAGATGCGGTTGAGTCGGCGCGTCTGCTCGACCTGACGCTCACCGCCCGCTCGAAGGAACGCGATGTCCCGATGGCGGGCGTACCGCACCACGCGGTCGATGGCTATCTGGCGCGACTTGTCGAGGCCGGCCGGACGGTCGTGTTGGTCGATCAGGTCGAAGACCCACGTCAGGCGAAGGGGCTTGTCCGGCGAGAGGTGACGAGAGTCCTGTCGCCCGGGACCTTCGTCGACCCGAATGCGCCGGCACGCACGCCGAGCTATCTCTTGAGCTTGGCGTTCGAAGCCGGCAAGAACAAGAAGCCGCTCGAGTGGGGACTCGCGGCGCTCGATCTCTCCACCGGCGAATTCAAAGCGACGGCCGGCCTGGAGGCCGAGTTGCTCTTCGATGAGATCGGTCGGCTCGGTCCCCGGGAGCTTCTCGTTTCGGAGGCGTGGTCGAGCCATGCTTTCGTGGCGCGTTTGCGAGAGGAGTTCCGCGATCTCGCGATCACTCAGCGCCCTAATGACGAGTTCTTGTCTACGGCCGCGGTTCGAGTGCTCACCGAGGCTTTTGGCGCCGATGAGGTTCGCGGCTATGGGGTTCTCTTGAGCGCCCAGGCGCTCGCGGCGGCGGCCGTTGCCTACCACTACGCGCGGGTGACTCAACTCCGACCCGAGGCCGTCGACCTCGTGGGCAACGCGTCGCTGCGTCACATCTGTGGACTTCGTCCGTATCTCCCGGGCGATGCCCTCGTCCTCGACGCGCAGGCCCGCGCGCATCTCGAGCTCTTCAAGACGCCTTCGGGAGGGCGCCAAGACAGTCTCTTGGAGGCGATCGACGATGCATCGACGGCGATGGGCGGGCGACTCCTTGCGCGGTGGCTCTCATATCCGCTGGTCGATCGCCGCGGGATCGTGGAGCGCCAGGATGCGATCGAGGCCTTTGTTCAGCGGCCGTCGGTGCTCGACAAGATCCGCCGCCAGCTTCGTTCGGTCGCTGACCTGGAACGCCTTCTCGGACGGGTCGTCATGGGGCGGGTCACGACGAAGGACCTGGGCGTTTTGAGGGATTCTCTCCGCGAGATTCCAAACCTCCTCGAACTTGTCGGGCGTATCGGAGACGAGGCGTCACACGATGACGACTCGCGAGCGGCGCGCTCGAAGGCGTTCGACGCGAGTGCGATTCCCAGTGCGACTTCGGCTGCGACTGCGACTGCGGCTGCGACGGCGAGCATGAGTCTGAGGAGCGGCCAGGCAACCCACGCGAGCGCGCGGCTTAGCCACTTGGCTTCCGTCGATCGATGCCGGGAGGTCTTCGCGCGTCTCGATGCAGCGTTGGTGGATGCGCCTTCGTCGGACGTGGATTCCGGCGTGGTGTTTCGACCCGGATACGACTGTGAGCTCGATACGCTGGACGACATCGCCCGAAACGGGAAGTCGATGATCGCGGCGCTCGAAACGAAGGAACGCGAGGCTACCGGCATCAGTTCGCTCAAGGTTCGATACAATCGAGTCTTCGGGTATTTTATCGAGATTACGAAGACGAACCTGAAGTTGGTGCCCGAGCGCTACATTCGAAAACAGACCACCGTCAACGGGGAGCGCTACTTCACCGATGAGCTCAAGCAGCTTGAGGCGAAGGTCCTCTCGGCCGCTGAGGACCGTGCGATCCGAAGTCAGCACCTGTTTCGAACGTTGGTGAATGAGATTGCGGGTGCGGTCGGGCGGCTGCGAACGCTGGTGCTTGCCGTCGCCGAGATCGATGTCTACGCGGGCCTTTCGCATTTGGCTGAGACGAGGAACTGGACGAGGCCTCTCGTCGACGAAGGCCTTGCCATTCGCATCACGGAAGGCCGCCATCCCGTGATTGAGCGTCGATCAGCCGACTTGGGTGAACGCTTTGTACCGAACGACGTGACGCTAGACAGCGAAGCCCGTCTTCTCGTTCTCACGGGTCCGAACATGGCCGGCAAGTCGACGATCATGCGTCAGACGGCGTTGATCGTCATTCTCGCCCACATGGGGGCCTTCGTTCCGGCGCGCTCGGCACAGATTGGATTGGTCGATCGTGTTTTCACGCGCGTGGGTGCGAGCGACGACCTGTCCAAAGGGCGATCGACGTTCATGGTCGAGATGAACGAGACGGCACGAATCCTGCGCTCAGCGACGGAGCGCTCGTTGATCGTCCTCGACGAGATCGGTCGCGGCACCAGCACTTTCGACGGCCTCTCGATTGCGTGGGCGGTTGCTGAGTACTTGCATGACGTCATTCAGGCGAGGACACTGTTTGCGACTCACTATCATGAGCTGACCGAGCTTTCGCGCGATAAACCCCGGGCGGCGAACTTCCACGTCGCGGTCAAAGAGTGGAACGAGCAGATCATCTTCTTGCGAAAGTTGATGCCGGGCCCGACGAATCGAAGCTATGGCGTTCATGTCGCGCGTTTGGCCGGACTTCCGAAAGGTGTGGTCGACCGTGCGCGCGAAGTGCTCGATTCGCTCGAGGCACACGATCTCGCGGCGGGCCATGCGTCGAAGATTCGGCATCTCTTGAGTCGACGATTCGGCGATGACGCGGCCAGCAACGCACCCCAGATGCACTTGTTTGGCGACCGCCGTACCCACGATGAACCAGCGGAACATGAGCCGCACGGCTCGATCCTGCAGGCGCTGCGTGCGTTGTCACCCGACGACCTCACTCCGCGTCAGGCTCTCGACCAAATCGCACGGTGGCACGCCCAGTTGTCTTCGGGCGCCAAGTAGCGGATTCGTCATGGACGTTGGCGCGAATCTCTGGGAAGCTCCGGGGATGCCGTTCTGCCCGAGTTGTCGATCCGAATATCGGCCCGGATTCCAGGTGTGTCCGCCCTGCGGCGATCGAGCGCTCGTCGATGCGCTGCCGGAGGTTGTGCCGATTGCGGAGGACGAAGTCGACGCGACCGTCGCGATAGGTGTCTCGACGATGAGTCATGTCCTTGAAGTGGGTGGGCGAAGCGTAGATCTCGGGCGGGTCTTTGCGCTCAAGCAAGCGCACGCGATAAGCCTCGCGCTCGAGGACAAGTTGATCGCGTCCGTGCTCGTCCCGGTCGCCGATCTCGTATTGCCCGATGGCGCGCCTCGGTTCGAGGTTCGTGTCCGCGCCGATGACCTCGATCAGGCGCAGGCTAGCTTGCATGCTTTGTGGCGCGATGCGGTGGACGCCGAAGGGGTCGAACATGCCGATCCCGAGGCCGATGTCGAGGCCTGCCCGGCGTGTGGCGCGCGGGTTCCGCTCGACGTGGAGGAGTGCCCGGACTGCGGGCTCGTCATTGGCCGTTCTGATGGCTCGGGGTGAACGTCGCTCGGCGCTTTCGTCTCAGCGGGTTGTGAGGTAGGAGTCGAGCCGTGCAGCGCGAAGGATGGTGCGAGTGACTGGACGTAGGACGACGGGCCTGCGGGGTGCCTCGAAGGCTTCGGCCGCTTCGGGGCCACGGGCCTCGAAGACGCAGCCCAAGGTCGCGGCGAAGACTTCGAAGGTCGCGGCGAAAAGTTCGAAGGTCGCGTCGAAAACTTCGAAGGTCGCGTCGAAAACTTCGAAGGTCGCGGCGAAGACTTCGAAGGTCGCGGTGAAGACTTCGAAGGTCGCGGTGAAGACTTCGAAGGTCGCGGCGAAGACTTCGAAGGAGGCGGCGAACAATAAGCCGCCGAAGGTGGGGGCCAAGGCCGCCCGCGGTGGCGTCTCGAAGGCACGACCGTCGAAGAAGGCTGCAAAGACGGCTTCAAGAACTACGTCAAAGGCGGGGCCGAAGGCGTCCTCGAACGCAGCTCCGAAGGCGGCGGCTGAAGCACGGGTCAAACGCGGCGCATCCCCAAGGGAAGTGTCCAGGTCCAAGGGCGCTGTGTCCGTGAAGAAGTCGACGCCCACGACCGAACGGTCGGGGATGAGCACAGGGGTACGCGGGCTGAGTGGACTGGCGTCGCGCGTGCTCGTCGTGGACGACGAACCCGAGATCCTCAACCTGTTGGTTCCGTATATTCGGAAACTTGGGTACGCGGTGAGCGAGGCCCAGGATGGGGACCACGCGCTGGAGAAGATTCTGACCGAACGTCCGAATGTGGTCATCCTCGACGTGATGATGCCCGGTCTGAGCGGTTGGGAGATTTCGCGTTACGTCAGGGAGCGCGCGGAGCTCGATCCGGTGAGGATCATCATGGTCACCGGAATCGGACCCGAGGCGAATGCGGCGACGAGTCCGCTGTATGGCGCTGACGCCTACATCGACAAGCCCTTTCGGCTGGAGACGGTGCGGAAAACGCTCGAATCCGTCATCCAGGGCCCCGCGCGCCCGACCGCCTGAGCTTCTCCCGCCCGCCTGGCACACGTGGGCGATGGTCTAAAAGTTGCGGGACGGAGGTGGCCTCGACATAGTCCGGGATGTGCGTCGGGTCCGGACATTGCTCGCCCCGCTCGCGCTCCTCTCGGGCACGTTCTGGGGGCTTCATCCCAGCGTCGCCGCTTCGAAGCCGAGTCAGCATGGGCAAGAGGAGGGTCGAGCCGCCGCCCGGATCGAGAGAGCCAAGGCGGCGGATGCTGCACTTCGCGCCGACCCGCGCAAGCTTCGGCTCCGACACAACATCGAGAAGGTCATTGATCGCTGGCGTGAAGCCGGTGCAGCGGCCTCGGGTGCGACCCGGCTCGAGGCCCTCGAAGGCGAAGCGAAGGCCCGCGAGCTGCTGGCGCATTGGTCGGGTCTCGAGGCGGATCGCGCGGCCGCCAAGGCTGCCAGGGACCGCTTGGCGGTGTCAGCGCGGCGAGGGCAGACGAAGCCACGGCGCGCGTCAATGAGTCCGCAGCGTACGTCGAACGGCGCGCAGCGTGCGTCGAACGGCGCGCAGCGTGCGTCGAACGGTGCGCAGCGTGCGTCGAACGGCGCGCAGCGTACATCGAACAGCGCGCAGCGTGCGTCGAACGGCGCGCAGCGTACATCGAACAGCGCGCGCCGTGCGTCGAACGGCGCGCAGCGTACATCGAACAGCGCGCGCCATGCGTCGAACAGCGGGTTCGCCGATGAAACGGTTCGATTGAGCGCGGTTCGCGTCGTGCGCGATCACGGTGACCTGCTCTTCTTGATCGATGCGGACGGTGCCTTCGCGGCTGAGAGGCATGTTCTTGGTGTTCGCGATTCGAGGCAGCCACGCGTCTATTTCGATCTTTCGCCGGCTGTTCTCCTCGGGAGCGTTCCCGCAACGCTGGACGCGGGACATCCTGAAGTCCGGCGAGTTCGCGTAGCACAGTTCGAAGCCCGCACGGTTCGCATTGTCTTCGAGCTCACGCCTCGCTCCCGTCTTTGGGACGCGCTCAAGGTGGAAGGCCGCGCCATCGTCGCATCTCAAGCGGGCGTGGCCTCCTTGGGCTCGTCCGTCGCCGACGAACTTACGGACGACGGGGACCAGAGGGACGAAAGAGACGAGAGGGACGAGAGCGCTGAGGAAGATGTGGGGGTGAGTATTCGAGAGGCTGCGCGCCGCCTCCGCGCAGCGCTTACCGAAGCGATCGGACCCGACGGCGACGCTGAGGATGCGGACGGTATCGATGAAACGAACCGAGCGAGGCGTGGGAGGGGTGGGGACCGGACCGACGATCGTGACGGGATCGGAACGACGGCGGTGGGCGCCGATCGCTCGGCGGCGAGCGATGAGGCGCCGGCCGAGATGACGTCGCTGCTTGCTCAGATCGTGGCCGAGGTCGAGCGTGCCTACCCGGATGTCGTCGAGCAGATCCGAGGCGCATCGACTGAAGCGAAGCCCTCTCTGTCCGTGAGCGACGCGGACTTCGAAGCGCGTCTTCGGGCGGCGGCCAAGAAGCCCGTCGTTATACGGCGGGTGGTGATCGATGCGGGCCACGGCGGGCGCGACGTCGGGGCCCAAGGGGTGACGGGCCGCTACGAGAAGGACATCAATCTTGCCATCGCGAAACATCTGGGAGAACGCCTTCGGCGTCACGGGGTTCAGGTGTCGTACACGCGTACCAACGACACGTTCCTGTCGCTGAAGGCGAGGGCCGAGATTGCGAATCGGTCGGACGCCGACCTCTTCATCTCCATCCACGCGAACGCGCATCGAAACGCCCGAGTTCATGGCATCGAGACGTACTACTTGGACACGACCTCCAGCCGATACGCACAGAGGCTTGCCGACCGAGAGAACCTTCTCGCTACGACCGCGAAGGAAGAGCTCGAGCCCGAGGATGATTCGCTGGCCCACCACCGGGCTCTGCCGTCCGGTCGGTTCGGCCGGAATGTGCGCCTGATCTTGGCTGACCGCGAGATGCGTTCGGCGTCTCAGGCGTCACGGCGTGTCGCGGCCCGGGTGCAGACGCGGCTGGTGGCCAGCGCACGAACGCGACACCGCGCGGCGCGAGATCTCGGTGTCAAGCACGCTCTGTTCTACGTGCTGCTCGGGGCGAAAATGCCTTCTCTGCTCGTCGAGACCGGGTTCCTTACGCACGCCGTGGAGGGGCGACTTCTGGCCTCCACGGCCTACCAGCGGAGAATGGCGGAGGCGATTGCCGATGGTGTCCTCGTCTTCGCGCCCCGCCGGGACGGGCCGGTGCGCCGTCCAGGTCTCGGGGCGGTCGCCGACCGTCGGCGCTAGGTGAAGGCGCCGAAAGCCCCGCCGAAACCCATCGGGACCGACCGAGTGGGAGGGTGGTGCACCAAGGCCTCAGGGGTGGGTGCGTCTGGGGGCGCGCGACCACGCATGGGTACTCGCCGTATGGGCTTTCTGCTGCATGAGACGCCGACACGTCTCGCCCCGATGTCAAGATGCGTCACTGTGAGGTAGGCGCGTGGGCCATGGTTCGATATGCTGCTCCTATCGTGGCGAAGATGCTGTCCCCCGAGATTGAAACGGCCTATGTGGGGCGTGGCCTCGCCGTCTCCACGCATGTCGGAGTTTTCGAGTGCCCAGAGGCGCTCGATGTTCTGAGCCGGCTCGGCGTCGAGACGACGGTGCATGCATCCCAAGACGAGGTGATTCGTGCGACGCGGATGAAACCCATCTCCGTGATCCTCGCCGGCATGAATGTGGCCCTTTCACTCTTGAAGGCCCTGCAGCGCGAGAACATTACGATCGCCGTCATCGCGTACTGTCCGGTGCGCAGTCCGGCCGACGCAGCCGAGCTTCGCTCCCAGGGCGCGATGGATGTCGTGACCTCACTCGACGAAGAATCACTTGCACCGATCTTGCAGCGCGGCATCGACTACCGGGCGCTCTTGGTCTTGGAGCTCGGTCATCGCTGCGAATCACGGCGGTTGTTGCAGAGAGAGCGCGAGCTTCTTGGTGAACCACCCGAGCAGCTCAGTGACGATCTGAACACTTATCATCCGCCGGCGCTTCCTGTTGGCCCGCTGTCGGTTTACAACTTGGATGAAGCGAGCGAAGCTTTTGAGCGCTCATACATTGACCGCGTTCAGCAGTTATGCGCGAGTGCACGGGAGGCGGCCCTGCGCCTCGGTGTTTCGTCGGCAACGTTGTCGAGGCGGGTTCGGAGAGAAAGTCTAGGCGATGGCACTTAGGTCAGCGCATCCAAAGTTTCGTTTGAGTGTAGTCGATCGGGCTGGGCTCGCGGGTGAGTTTGAGTCGATCGCGCGTCGGGAAGGGCGCACCGTCGAGGTCGTCGCGTGCACATCGGCGCTCGAGGTGATGAGCGCAGGCGGTGCGGGCGCACCGGGTGGGCTCGTCTTGAGCGTCGCCGCATGCGGGCCTTTTCTGATGGATCTGCTTCGTTGGACGGAGAGCAGTCCGGAGCGAAGAGTGCCGACCATCGTCGTGGGCGCCGGCAACGAAGAGGACGAAGCCGCATCACGCATCATTTCGAGTCGCAAGCATGTTCAGTGGGCGGGGGCTACACCGAGTCGCGAAGATCTCGCTGCGTGGCTTCTGTTGGCGATTGAAGTCCACTCGGTTCGCGTGTTTCGCCTCGATCACGACACGGTTGCAGCGGGGCTTCGGGAGGCCCGTATTCAGCTCTTCCATGGCTTCATCAAGGCACATACGCCGGCCGAGGGCGCGCCCTGCGGGCCTCCGCTTCCGACCACTTTGGAGGAGATCCAGCCGCTTCGCGATGCCCGTGGACAGTTCGAGCGCAGCCACATTCAGGCCGCGGTTAGAGAGTGCGGCAGCCTCAAAGATGCGGCGCTGGCGCTCGGGATCTCGTACACCAGTCTTTGGCGTCGCCTTCGTCAACCCAGCGACGCTCGGTCCGACGACGAGAGTTCGGTGACCTCGGCGGAAGGCTCGCCGTAGTCGTTCTCACCGCACACATTGCGTTTCTCCCTGGGAGTACGTGTCGGCGTTCGGTGTCGGCGTTCGGCGTCGGAGTAGGGCGTCGGCGTTCGGCGTCGGCCGAACCGGATGCGACTCGATTGGATTGAGCCCAAATGGAGCGGCCGGCCCCACTCAGGGGCAGGCGCCGCGTTGTTCGCCGGTTGAGTCTTCGCGGCCCACCACGAACTGAACATCGATGTCTTCACCTTCCTCGGGGACGATGTTCAGGAGGCGAAGGAGTCGGCCGTCTGCGGTGACTGCAAAGTCGGTCCCGAACGTGAGCTTCTTCCCGTCCGCCGGGAATCGACCGTTCTTCAGCGTTACGCTCACGCCTTCCGGAAACACGGCGGGGGGATCAAGCGAGAAGCTCGTGCTCACGACGAGCTCGGTCGCAATACGTTCGAGCGTATCGGCGAAGCTGGCCTGGCAGATCGAGGCGATCAGACAGCCCGGTGCTTCGCCGTCGCCGCTTTGGCAGCCTCGGGCTTGGATGACCGGGTCCGCGGCCGCAATTCTTTGCTCCACCTTCTTTGTGAACTCGACGTATCGACCACCGGCGAGCGCCGAGCAACATCCGTCGACCGCGTATTGGCTGCAGAAATCGCAGAAGCGCCAGATAGTTTGGTTTACGCTCGAGCACCAGCTTGCGGGTGAAGCGCCTTCACACTCTTCGCAGAGTGAGCCGCATTCCGCCGTGACACCGTTGCCGTTGACTCGGCACCGGGAGGCGTTGCCGTCGACCGATCCGACGATCGAGGCCACGCGGACCTGCGCATAGCCGCCTGGTTTGTAGGCGGCGATGGCGTCGACAAAAGAATCGACCGACCCGGTCGAGTTATCGTTTTCGTCGGACACGAAGATGATGACCAAGTTGGCCTCGTCGCGGAGAAAGCCGGTGTTGCAGCCGCTGCTTTTCTCGAGCGCGGCGAGCATGGCCGCCAAGCCCTGTTCGGTCCCTGAACCGCAAGAGCCGACGCGAACGTTGTCGGCGAAGACCGACTTCTGCTCTTCGGCCGGCATGGACGACGAAACGATGCGGAGAGTTGCGTCAGGACCTCGAAAACAACCGTGCTCGATTTGGATCGCGCTGCACGCGGTCGCGCTGTCGTCGCTCGTCCATTGCGCCGGCGGGTTCTGGGGGCTGAACTGATGGGTGCGGACGCCGGCCCGCTCGGTCCCACCCTCGTCGAGGTCCGTCGTGACGACCGCGATCTGGTAGTCGCCACTGCCGGCGATGTTCCGAATGAAAGCGTCGAAGTTGAGGGCCAAGTTCTCTTGCTCGTCGGCCATCGAGCCTGAGTTGTCGACGACAAACAGGATGTCGGCGGGGGTTGGCTTGACGGCTGGCTGCTTGAGCTCCGCTTCCTTGATCGTCTCGCGACATTTTTGTTCGAAGAGATAGTCTTGGCACCCGGCTCCAACGAGGAGAGTCAATGCACTCAAGGCGCAGGCGCCCGAGATGCCGAGGGCGCTGGGCGAGCCCGAAGCGGTCGGCAACGGGCGATGGCCTGGGTGTGAGCACATGGCGGAACGGAGAGTGCGGAACATTCCCTGCATTCTCCTGTGTTCGCCCGCGACTTTCAACCGGCTGTGGAGGGATGGTGCTCGTCCAAGGGTGTTCCTTGCTTTGTTTGTCTGACGGCGTCGGTCGGCCCTCTCGCCCCGAGTGGGATAGATTCCGGCGCCGAATTTGATACGGCGCCTTCGGTGGGCGCGTCTTGGGTTGGGGTTTCGAGGTCGCCGCTCAAAGCCCTGGTTGTTCGGATGCCAGTCCGGTAGAGAACGCCGCATGCTCGACTATAGGCAGGTGGGTCAAGACCTCGAGACTTATCGAAGGACGCTTGGGCGTCGTCCCTCTTTTGACGAGCGGCGCCTCGATGAGGTGCGCCGCTTGTATGAGGCTCGGTCGGACGCGATTCAGGAGGTTCAGGCGCTCCAAGAGAAGAAGAACGCGGAGAACGAGGCGATGCAGAAGGTCTTTCGCGCCGGGACGCCTGAAGAGAAGGCCAAGGCGCGCGAGGAACAGAAGGCGCTCTCCCAAGAGATTCGTGCCCAGGAAGAGCGCGTGGCTGAGCTCGAGACGACGCTCGAGGCGCTGATGCTCGATATCCCCAATGTGCCCCACGAGAGCGTCCCAGTCGGCGATGAGAGTAAGAATGAAGTCGTCCGGGTCTTTGGGGAGAAGCCGACTTTCGATTTCGTGGTCAAGGATCATGTCGACTTGGGTGTTGGGCTCGGGATGCTCGACTTCGAGAGAGCGGCCAAGATTGCGGGGGCGCGATTTGCTGTCGAGTATGACGACCTGGCGCGGCTCGAGCGTGCGCTCGCGGCGTTCATGCTCGACACACACGTCGAGGAGCATGGATACCGCGAGGTCGCGGTGCCGTTCCTCGTCAACTCCGGGGCACTGCGCGGGACGGGGCAGCTTCCGAAGTTCGAGGACGAGCAGTTCCGTGTGCCTTTTTCGGAAAGCGTGGACTACTGGCTCGTTCCGACGGCTGAAGTTCCGGTGACGAACCTCTTTGCGAACGAGATCATCGGCCCCGAGGACGGACCGCTTCCGCTCTCGTTCTGTGCGCACACCGCCTGCTTTCGCAAGGAGGCGGGGGCCGCAGGGAAGGACACGCGCGGGCTGATTCGCATGCATCAGTTCAACAAGGTCGAGCTCGTGCGCTTTGTCGAGCCTGAGTCCTCGTATGAGGAGCTCGAGCGATTGGTGGGGCACGCTGAGCGAATTCTTCAGAAGCTCGAGCTTCACTACCGGGTCGTCCTGCTCGCCACCGGCGATATGAGCGCGAATGCTGCGAAGTGCTACGATCTCGAAGTCTGGCTCCCCGGGCAGAATTTGTATCGCGAGATCTCGAGTTGCTCGAACTTCGAGGACTTTCAAGCGCGCCGAGCCAAGATTCGCTATCGGCAGGGTGCGAAGGACAAGCCGCGCCTCGTCCACACGCTCAACGGGTCGGGGTTGGCGGTTGGTCGAACGTTGGTGGCGATTCTCGAGCAGTGCCAGGAGCGCGACGGCGGGGTCCGAGTTCCGACCGCGCTCCGTCCGTATCTTGGAGGGCGTGTCCGTATCGACCCCCGAGGTCGCACTTCCTCCTGAGTGTGGCGCGGACGTCTCTATCACCCAGCCGCCAGGTCTGGCTCGTCCATGCCCGCCCAATGACTTTCATTCCAAGCGGTTAGACCGATGATGTGCGCGCTTCGCCCACGTGCTGGGGCGAAGCCTCGCCCAACACACGGCGCTGCCTGGCGACGCCCTGTCACCCCTGCTTAGAATCGCGCCAACGGTGGCGGGTAAGCTCAATAAGATCGCTGCGAGGGCAGAATCGCAGATCTTCCTGTTGGTTGCGTTCACGCTCCTTCTCTTCTGGCCCATTGTCACCCTTGTCGAGCGACGGGCGCTGGTTTGGTTCGGGCTCGCGTACTTCTTCCTGGTGTGGACTTTGGCTGTCGCATGTCTCGCCTTTCTGGCGCGCGCCATTGCCCGCTCAGGCAAGGCGGCAGCGGGAACCCCGAGCCATCCGCTGTCGCCTTCGCCATTGTCATCGCCTTCGTCATCGTCATCGCCTTCGTCGAGCGCGTCGACATCCTCCGGCGCGCCTCCGGATGTGGTCAGGGATTCCGGGGCGGGAGTGGAGGACTGACGGTACGCCATGCTGAGCCCCCTCTCCGTGATTCTGGCCTTCTTCGTCTATATGGCGGTCCTCTTCGCGTTTGCGATTTGGGCGGAGCGTCGGGGCGCGAAGGGTGGTCGGAGCAGTGCAACCCATCCTGCGATCTATGCCTTGTCTCTCGGGTCGTACTGCACGGCCTGGACTTATTACGGGAGCGTCGGCTTTGCTACGAACAATGGCCCGGCGTTTCTTGCGATCTACCTCGGCCCGACCCTGTCGGCGCTCGCGTGGTGGGTCATTCTTAGAAAGCTCGTTGCGATCAAAGCCAACCATCGAATTACGAGCATCGCTGACTTCATCTCGACCCGCTACGGACGTTCTCAGACCGTTGCTGCACTTGTTACGTGCCTTGCGGCGCTCGCTTCGATGCCTTACATCGCGCTTCAGCTCAAATCCATCATCTCGACGTTCGGGATGATTACGGCCGCCTCGGGGACGGCGTCGGGCGTAAGCGCCTTCATTAGCGACAACGTGGGGCCCGTCGTCGTTGCGCTGATGATCGGCTTTACGGTGGCCTTTGGCGTTCGCCGAATCTCACCCGCCGAGCGTCACCAGGGCATGGTGCTCGCGATTTCGGTCGAGTCGGTGGTCAAGCTCGTCGCCTTCCTTGTCGTCGGCGTCTACGTCACCTTCGTCATCTTCGACGGGCCGAGCGATCTCACGCAAAAATTCGCGGCGAGTGGCCACGACCTCGTCGCGCTCGGCCATCAGAACGCCTCGTATGCTCAGTGGATGACGCTCATGGTCTTGAGCTTCTCTGCTATCTTGTTCTTGCCGCGCCAGTTTCATGTCGCCGTCGTCGAAAACTCTGAGCCGCGCCACGTTCTTACGGCGATGTGGATGTTTCCCGCCTATATGCTGCTCATCAATCTGTTCGTCGTGCCCATCGCGATGGCGGGTGTCGCGTCTGGCTTGCCTCCCAACGGAGCTGACACGTTTCTTCTCGACCTCCCCATGAAAAACGGGAGCAGCTTCGTGGCGATGATCGTCTTCATTGGTGGCTTCTCGGCGGCGAGCAGCATGATCATCGTCAGTGTCGTCGCGAACGCGACCATGATCACCAACCATCTTCTTCTGCCGGTGATCCAGCGCGCGAGCTTTCTCGTGTTGCTTCGAAGGCGCATCCTTGAGCTCAGGTGGATCGCGGTCGGGGCCGTCATCTTGGTTGGCTATTGGTTTGAGACCATCATCGGGTCGAGCTACCTCCTTGCCAACATTGGTCTCATCGCGTTCGCAGGCGCGCTCCAGTTCGCACCGCCGATCCTGCTCGGGATCTTCTGGCGGCGCGCGAATCGTGCGGGCGCCACCTTGGGACTCGTGATCGGATTCGTGCTCTGGGCCTACACGATGTTGCTGCCGGCGATCGTGCGGAGTGGCCTCGGGAGCGCCGACATTCTCACCTACGGTCCGCTCAATATCTTCTGGCTTCGGCCGGAGGCTCTCTTCGGGATCAGCGCCCTCTCGGGGGCCGTGGTGCATACGACCTTCTGGTCCGTGCTCGGCAATGTGGGCGGCCTAGTTGCTGGGTCGCTCCTCTTCTCCCAAAGCGATGGCGAGCGCGCGCTGGCGGAATCCTTTGTCGGTGATCAGGCGTTGAATGCCAACGTCGTAGACGAACACGGTGCTGAGGCCACCGTTCATCTACGACTGAAGATGGAGGCGTTGATCGCGCTCCTTCGCCAATACTTTGGCGACAGCGAGGCCCGGGTTGTGCTTCGACGGTCGCTCGATGCCGTCGGGCAGACCGACCGCGAGTGGTGTTCGGTTCGTGAGTTTGCCGCGCTGGTGAGCGACATTGAGAAAACGCTGGCCGGATCGTTCGGTTCGGCGGCAGCGAATCGAATCGTCATGTCGGCTCGGCTGTATTCGCCCGAAGAGGCCGAGTCGTTGACGCGATTTTACAGCCGTCTATTGGCGCGTATGAAGGTGAGCCCGGACGAGCTTCGGCACAAGATTGACTACTTCCATGAACGAGAGAGGCTCCTCGAAAGGCACGCCAACGCGCTTGAGCTCAAGGTGCGGGAACGGGATCAAGAGATTTCCGAGCGAATCAAAGTCCAAGACGCATTGCGAAGGGCCGAGGAGAAATATCGGAGCATCTTCGAAAACGCGACCGAGGGCATCTTCCAGGCGTCCAAGGATGGCCGATTCATTAGTGCCAATCCATCGATGGCTAGGATCCTTGGCTACACGAGCCCTGAGCATCTGATCGCTGACATCCGCGACATCAACACCCAGGTGTTTGTCTCGGGAGAGCAGCGAGAGCTCTTCTGGTCGAGCTTGGCCAAGCAGAGCCGCGTTTTCGGGCTCGAAGCACAGATTTTTCGGCATGATCACACGATGATCTGGGCGTCGATTCACGCTCGGGCGGTGGGCGGCCACGATGAGCGGGCGCCGTTCATCGAGGGAACGCTCGTCGACATCACGGCGCAGAAGACGCTCATGGAGGAGCTCGCGCGGACCGCATTCTACGATGAGCTGACGGGTCTTCCTAATCGTGCGCTCTTCATGGATCGGCTGCGCCAGGCCCTCGAGCGAAGCAAGCGGCGTCGAGATTATCACTTTGCGGTGCTTTTCATGGACCTCGATCGGTTCAAGAACATCAATGACAGCTTCGGACACATCGTAGGCGACCGTCTCCTCGTGTCGTTTGCAGAAAGAGTGAAGAACTGCGTTCGCGCGATCGATATCTTCGCGCGTTTCGGCGGCGACGAGTTTGCGATCCTGCTCGAAGAGCTCGGTGACATGAACGAGGTGATGACGATCAGCCAGCGAATCGAGCACGCGCTCCACGAGCCGATCGTCCTCGATGGCAATGATCTCTTCTTCACCACCAGCATCGGCATCGTCCTCGACACAGCACTCTACAAGACGGCCGAGGATGTTCTGAGGGATGCAGATACGGCCCTCTATCGCGCGAAGGGTCTCGGACGTGGCCGTCAGCAGATCTTTGACCACGCCATGCGTGAGCACACGCTCAGGCAGTTCGAGCTCGAGACGAGCATGCGGCGGGCGCTGGAGCGGAACGAGCTCATCCTGCACTATCAACCCATCGTCTCCCTTCCCGAGGGCAAGATCACCGGACTCGAAGCGCTGTGCCGGTGGCAGCATCCCCGCGACGGATTGTTGATGGCGGGAGGCTTCATTCCGCTCGCCGAGGAGACGGGGCTCATCGGACCCCTTGGGTACTGGATCTTGGAGGAGGCCTGTCGGGCTGCGGTCACGTGGCAGAGGTCGATCGCCAACTTCACGAAGCTCGTGATCAACGTCAACGTTTCCGGGCGGCAGCTTCCGCAGAGCGACCTCTGCGACCGCATCGAAGGCATCATTCGCGACACCGGGATCGACCCGCAATGCCTAAAACTGGAGATCACCGAGAGCGTATTGGTTGAGAACGCCGATACCGCAGCCAATGTCCTCGGACGGCTCAAGACGGCGGGGGTGCGGATCGCGATCGACGATTTCGGAACCGGCTACTCATCCCTTAGCTATCTTCAGCGGTTCCCGGTCGACACGCTCAAGGTCGACCGTTCCTTCATCTCGCAGATGGGGCTCAGCAAGGAGCGCACGGAGATTGTGCGCACGATCATCGATCTGGCACACAACTTGGGGATGGATACCGTGGCGGAAGGCGTCGAGACGTTCGACCAAGTCTCGCGGCTCGTCTCGTTCGGATGTGAGTATGCGCAAGGCTACCTTTTTGGGCGGCCAACGGGTGTGGATGAGATGACCGCCCTCATGATCAGCGGGCTCGACATCCAATCGTTGGGTGAGTGATAAGGGCCGAACGATGGGGTTCTGGAGACCAAAGAAGACGGAAGATCTAAACGCGTTGCTCGAGGAGGTCGAGCAGACAGAGGGTGAGGTCTCGGAAGACCTGGAGCCCTCGTCTGTCCCAAACCCGAGGCCCAACCCAAACCCCAACCCCACTCCCAATCCCTCAGTCTCTTCGCGGGAATCCGACGAGCGCCTACGCATGACCGGTGAGACGGAGGGTGCGCACGCCGCCGCGCGCTCTCGCGCGACGGCCACTTCGGCCGCGTCGACGTCGCCATCAGGCCACGAACCGGCCGATATGACGGTCGAGCTTTCGTACGGCATCGAACGCGCGATTGAGCTTCTTCGCGAGCTCCCAAATCGAAACATCGATCTCGTGATGTCGGTCGTTGCGAAGACACTCGAGTCGGCCAACATCGATGTGGCAAGTCTGATCGAGAGCGCAGAGGAAAGAAACGGCGCCCTAGATGCGGCCATCAGTGATCTAAGAGGCGATATCGCTGAACTCGAGGAAGCCATTCGCACGAAAAAGAAGAAGATCCTCGAGCTCGAAGAGAAGCAGCGCGAGGTTCGAATGGTCCGCGAGCGTCTCAGTCTTGCGCGTGGCGAGCGCATCTCGGGGATCGATGGTCCGCTTCGACGACCGGGAAGCCTTACGGGTTCGAACGCGGTCGTCGTGCCCTCGGCCCTGCCCGCACGGAGCGCATCGTCTACGAACCCGAGCCCGAACTCGAACCCGAGCTCGAACTCGAACCCGAGCTCGAACTCGAACCCGAGCTCGAACTCGAACCCGAGCTCGAACTCGAACTCGAACCCGAGCTCGAACTCGAACTCGAACCCGAGCTCGAACTCGAACTCGAACCCGAGCTCGAACTCGAACTCGAACCCGAGCTCGAACTCGAACCCGAGCTCGAACTCGAACTCGAACCCGAGCTCGCCGCCGTCCTCGTCGCCTCCGGCCGCCCATTCGTCCTTGCCTCCAGCACCTCCGCCGCCGACCGGTGATTTGGCGGATGACGGCGCGGGCGAGGGTGGGTCGGCCGAGGACTAGGGGCTGTCTTCCTGGTGCGAGAAAGGAATTTGGCACCAGGTACTCAAAGAAGTCTCGAAGGACTCAGACGCTTGGATCGGGCACGAGCAACTCGAACATCAATGATGTCAGGCGCTGATTCCGCCAAAGAAAATCCGACAGATCCCACGAAGCTACGACCGCCACCTCTATGCAAATCGCCGGCGGGTGGAGCGTTGGCGACCGACCGCGATCAGTCGTCGTCATCGTCGTGTTCTTCTCCTGCGCGCCGGTTCGGCGCTTGTTCTGGTGATCCTGTCGATCCCTGGGCAGAATTTGTGTAAGCACTCGCCGCGTTGTGGCGATAGACGAGGTCGCCCCCCGCTTGCCCTGTCCGGTATCCGAGACCCAAGACGGCAAGCGTTCCGAGGGTCGCCACCGCGGCCGTTGGAAGCCCGACCCTGCTGCGACGGACGGCCAGTCCGAGCAGCATGAGGCCGAGCACCACACCGCATGCCCAAACGAAGACCTCCGCCGCCTCTTCGTGTTCTTCGATCGCGTGCTCCGGGACGACCCGCTCGACGCGCGTCTCCTCGGATTCGCCCGTCTGCAGGGCGACGATGCCGGATCCGAGCAGGATCCCCTGGAGCGCAACAACCAGGACCCAACTTCGGGCCGGCAGCCACTGGCGCCACCATGCCAGCAGAACCCCGCCCGCGAGCAGAGGCATCAGCACACCGAGGGCGATGGGGACGTGAACGACTTTGGGATGAAAGAACAGGGTGTCCATGACGAGGCCTCCAGTTGTATGAGTTTGGAGGCCAGGATGGTCTTAAAGAACGCGGCCAGGCCATCCTGCGGACGTGATACGAGAGGAATAGCGAGCACTTGGACGAGTCGAACTACACATCTGAACGACCGCTCCTGACGCTCACCTTCATCGCGTTCCTACTCATGGCGTGCCTTGCGGCCGTCGATCTCGTCTCCGACCTCCGCGAGGGAACCACCGCCTCCCACGTCTTTGCCGAGGGAGGCATCTTCCTGGTCGGGTTTATCGGCGCCGCGTTGGTGGCTCGCAAGCTGATTCAAGTCACGCGCTTGGCTCGAGTAGCGACCGCGGAGGCCCACGCCCTCGCCGGTGCGCTCGCGAAGAGCGCCGCCGATGCGGAGCGATGGCGCAGCGAAGCCCGTGACCTCATGCGCGGACTGAGCCAGGCCATCGACGAGCAGTTCGATCGCTGGCTGCTCTCGCCGGCCGAAAAGGAAGTGGGGCTGCTGCTTCTGAAGGGACTCAGTCATCGCGAGATTGCCGAGGCGCGGTCCGTAGCCGAAGCCACCGCCAGGCAGCAAGCTCGGGCCGTCTACAAGAAGGCGGGGCTGTCGGGACGACACGACCTTGCGGCGTTTTTTCTTGAGGACCTCATGCTGCCGCAGGAAGCCGAGAACGCGCGAGCTCTCTGAGCTTCACGCCTTCCAACTCCAGAGCCATTTGCGCTGGCAACCACCACATCGCAGAGGCCAGCCTATTCCGTCGCGTGCTCTGAGCATTGCGGCGAACGACGACACCGCGAAGGTCATCCACGACGTACGCGCTGTGAAGCAGCGGGTGGCGAGTTGGCAGCGTGGACTTGCCCAAAAGTTTGCGAAGCCGTCAGCCGTGAGCGCGATGAGGATGTCGTCGTCGCGGTTCCGGAGGACGAAGAAGGGGCGTCTCGCCCTGTGAACACCCATCCGCTCGACCGGGAGCGCAAGATCCGACCACTGGTCGTGAGGATCTACGCATTCCGAAAGTCAGCCCGGGCGGGCTGGAGCCGTCCGTCTTCCATCTCGTAGAGCACATCGAACACGTCGAGCGCCCGATGATCGTGGGTGACGACCAGCACTGCGGCCCCTCGCTCATGCGCCACTTTACGGAAGAGCTCCATAACGCTTCGGCTTCGAACGCTGTCGAGCGCCGCAGTCGGCTCGTCCGCCAGAACGAGGGAGGGTTCGTTCGCGAGCGCGCGCGCGATCGCAACCCTCTGTTGTTCTCCACCACTGAGCATCTCGGGATAGGCCTTTTCTCGGTGGGCGACCTCCAGGTACTCGAGGAGCGCGCGCGCTCGTGTGCGTTGACTGTCTTTGCCGCCGAATTCACACGCGATCTCGACGTTCTCGCGGGCCGTGAGAAAGGATGTAAGATTCGCCTTCTGAAAGACGAAGCCAAGATGCTGACGGCGAAGTCGCGAGAGATCGGCCAACGGAACGCCATCCTTCACCGCCACCTGCCCTTGAAAGAAGACCTCGCCGGTGTCGGCAGGCGACACGAAACCAAGAGCCTTGATGAGCGTCGATTTTCCAGAACCACTCGGCCCGAGGAGGGCCGCCACCGAGCCTCGCTCCAGCGTCAAGCTCACGTCGTCGAGCGCGAGAACCGCACTGCCACCGGTCCCGTAGGTCTTGCGCAGCTTCGCCGCCCGGACTGCCTCAGTCATTCAATACCCTCGAACATCATGCCGGTTCGTATCCAAGGCTCAGCGACCAATCCCGCCCGGTCATCGGCTGCCCGTCCGTCCCGCGGCAAACCTGCGACCATCAACGAACCCTCCGTCCGTCACCCTTCGAGCGCCCCGGCCGGATCGATTCGTTGCACATGGATCAATCCCAGAAGGCTCGCAAGCGTCACGATCACCATCGTGATCGCCGGCGCGGCGACCGAAATGATCTCTGTCACGACGACGCGTCGCGGAAACAGCGGGAAGAGGAGCTCTCCGATGACGAAAGCAAAAGCATAGCCAAGCGCTCCGAGAAGCCACGCCTGCTGCAAGACGAAGCCGAGAAGACGAAGTCGCGGTGCGCCTAAAAGCTTGAGGACCGCGAGATCGTGGGTCTTCTCGAGCGTGAGATTGTAGATCACCATGGCCACGATGACTGAAGCCGTGAGGGTGAGGATGAGCGTAAAAAGGCCGATCTGCATGCGCGCCCGTTTGACGACACCGCCCAGAAGAAGATCTTCTTCCTCCGCTTGGGTGTAGGCACTCACATCGCCCCAGCTCTTTGTCATCATCTTGACCTCTCCGAGGCGGTGCCGGTCCGCCTCGACCAACACCGCCGCGAGCGGTGGGCTCGAGAGCGCCGGCGGCCGCCACCTGGGATCGCGGACGAGATCCTCGAGCGCAGGCTGGCTGCGCCCCAGGTCGGTGCGACGCAGGCGTTCGACCGTGCGCAAGCGTTCGAGGACAACGGCCTCGGCCGGCTGCTCATACGCGACGAGTTGAGCGTCCGCCACCGACAGAAAAGCCACTGAGTCTCCACCCGAAGTGAGGGCGTTCTTGGTCAGACCGACGACGCGGTAGGCCTCGCGCGCAAGGACGAGCGAATCACCGATCGACAACCCAAGGGAGACGTCGACAATGATCTCCCCGTGCGGTTGTGCAAGCGGCCGGCCGCGCACAATCGGTAAAGACGCGCCCGAATCGTCCGGCCAACCGAGGCCGACAAGCGCGATCCGCAGGACTCGCCCGTCGGCCTCGCGCTGGATGAGCTGGTACGTATAGGGTCGCGCACTTCGCACGCCCGGCATCGCTGCGGCGCGACGTTCGACGGTTGGGTCGAGCCTCGAGCTCTCCGCAAACGGCCCACGCGTGTCCCGCTGCACGATCCACAGATCCGCGCCCATCGCCCGGGTGAGAATCGTCGCGTCGTCGACCATTCCCGCATAGATGCCCTGCATGCCCACAACCACACTGAGCAGAAGGCCAAGACCCGCCGCCGTCCCTACGAATCGCAACAGGTGCCGCCGCACATCGCGAATCGCCAGATTCATGGCGCCACCCACCGACGGCCGACCGGAAGCGGCCTATTCGATCGCGATCCAAGGACGTGATCGGCTTCGCCGAGGCCGTCCGAGATTTCCACGAGCATGTCACCGACGAGTCCGATGGCGACTCGTACGAGGGCGATCCGTCCATCCCGGTCGGCATATACGTACGGTCCCAGCTCGTCGCGCTGGAGCATACGAACCGGAAGTCGGAGAGCCTGTTCCCGACGCTCGATCTCAATCCGCACATCCGCCCGCTGACCGATCGCGATTCGTCGTTCGAGCCGATCCGGCGTCACCTCGACCAACAGCTCATGCGTCTGTCGGTCCGCCTCCCAAGAAATCCTCGACACCCGCCCTTCGATGACCTCGTCCGACCCGGGGAACTGAATCTTGCTCGGCTGCTCGACGGCCAACTTGGGCAGGACCGTTTCATCCACCGCCGCGCTCACATAGACGCGTCGAAGATCGGCGATACGAAGCACCGTCGATCCCACGGCAACCGTGTCGCCCGGCTCGCGTAGTCGCCGAATGACCAGGCCATCGAAGGGCGCGAGCAACGTGGCTCGAACCATGGTCATTCGACGCTGTTCGGCACCCCCGACCGCGACGTCGATGCTACGCGTGGCCTCAGACCGAGAAGCCAGCACTCGGTCGAGCTCGGCCCGGGCGAGGCGAAGACGATCGACGGCATCGTCGTGGCTCTTCGTCGTGATGGTGCCCGAAGCAAGCAGCGTCTCCGTTCGAGCCGCATCTCGTTCCGCCGTCACCAGCAACGACCGCGCCCGTTCTTCTTCGGCCGCAAGCCGCAGCAAGGATGCGCGGGCCGCGGCCACCCCCATCTGCGCGGACCGAAGATCGGCCTGAGCCTGGTCAGTTTCGAGCCGAGCCAGCTCTTGGCCCAGCGAGACGCGCGCCCCTTCGTCGACCAAGACGTCGCTGAGCCGGCCAATCAAATCGAAGCCCACGGCTGCTTCGCGCTGACTCTCGATCGTCCCACGCCCGAAGGAGACCCTCACGACGGGACCTCGGTCGATCTGGACAGCGTCGACGTGGACCGGCGAAAAGACCTTGAGCCACAATCCGAGCAGCGCGACAAACGCGAACAAAGTCGCGGCAACATAGCGGCGCGAGAAAAAGCGCCGGGCGCTGCGGTTCGTCACAAGAACCTGCCTAGAGTAGGTGGGCGCGAACGGTCAAGACGGGCCAGCTTCACAGCGATGTAGAGGCCCTCGCGTCATCGAAGGAGGATGATACGGTCTATGTGGTCGAGCTTCCGAGCCTACAGACGCGCAGTCTGCCGGGGAATCGGACCGACGTGCCGATGTCCATTGCTTGGGAAGTGGACAGCGCGGCGGTCTGGGTGCGAATGCAAGAGTGGGGCGATGAGCGCATCTCTTTGGCCTCGAACGATCGGCAGATCGCGGCGTGGCCCGAGAGCGGGCTCCGGCCTCGACCGCATCGTGCCGGGAGCGTCTACTGCCCTGCAACGGGGGCGAAAGTCTCTCTGCGTGGATGGGGGGGGAGACGAAGGCCTCGATCTCGTCGCATCGAATGGCGATATCACGAGGCTCGTGGTGATCGAGGGCCGCGAGCGCGGATTTCACGACTACCAAGCGACGATTCGTGACCCTTTCTTCGTCGACGGGTGCCGATATGTGGCCTTTGTTTTCGACGGCAAGGTCTGGCTTGCAGAAACCGCTTCGGGCAAGATCGGCCAGCTCGCGGTCGGGAGCCTAGCTTGGCCTATTGCTCGGGCACCTTCTCCCTCTGCCGTTGAAAGATCTGCGTCCGCAGAAGAGCGATGATGGTCCCCATCATCAACGTCAACGCCGCTCCGATCGCTTCATCGTTCGCTGCACCGGTAGGCGCTGAGGTTCTCTGTTCCCGCGATACTTCGACCTCATGCGGCTCGAAATACTTTGCCTTGGGGCCGAGCCGGGCCCTTCGTTTCAAGAGAGGGCGCGTTCCCCAAAGTCCTCCTCCACCCGCTACGCGACCCCGTCCACCTCGGCGGCGCACACCGGTAGGGCACGAACGAGGACTGAGATCGATCTCGTTCAGGGGGCGTGGGCATTGAAGCGTCCTGAGTGCTCTCTTTCGCCCGCGTCGCAGCCACTGAACCGCATGTTTTGTCGCGACCCTGGAGGGTGAGGTCTTGTGGGCGAACCACGGTTTTCATACGCACTCGTAACCTCCCGGGCGTTTCGCCGCCTACAGTTCCTTCTCCAATCCCAAGCTGTGTTCCGCCATCGTGTAAGCCAAGATAGCGCGTCTTGATTGCATGCATGCAAAACCAATCTTATGTTTTGAAGTCTTGTTGTTTCATCCGCAGCAATTGGGGAGATGAATATGCGATTTACGACCTGGTCGAAGCGCTTGGTTGCCGTTGTGTCCGTGGGATGGGCGACGGCCTGTGGTACCAAAGTACAGGCACCGAGCATGGAAGCTGCGCCGAACGCGGAGGTCAGCGTCGGAAACGCAAGACAGTTTGGAGGCTCGCAGTCAGCGCTCGTGGTCAAGAATGGGCTGTTTGTGAACGGAGCCGCTGGCAACGGGCTCTATGTGAATGGCCTATCGTTCAACGGCTTGTACGCCAACGGGCTCTATGTGAACGGCCTGCCGCTCAACGGACTTCCGCTGAATGGCCTCTACGTCAACGGCCTGTACGTGAACGGCATTGGGACGAATGGATTGCCGCTCAACGGACTTCCGTTGAATGGTCTTTACGTCAACGGGCTTCCGCTCAACGGACTGCCGGTCAACGGACTGCCGCTCAACGGACTCTACGTGAATGGTCTTCCGCTGAACGGGCTGTATGTGAACGGATTGCCGCTCAACGGTTTGTCGCTGAACGGTCTCAACATCAACGGTCTCTATGTCAACGGGCTGTACGTGAACGGGCTTCCCGTCAACGGGCTGTATGTCAATGGCATGTGGCCAAACGGGTTGTACGTGAACGGACTGCCGTTGAACGGCGTGGCGCTCAATGGACTCCGCGTGAACGGCTCCGACCCGACAACCGCGATCAAGGTTGCTGACGCGAATGGTCAACTGTTGAACCTGTCCGCAGACCAGGAAGCGTCGTTCGAGTCCATGTTGGGGCACCTCGTTTGGTGCGCGCTTCCCGCTCGCGACTCGGTGGCCATTTACAATGCCCAGGGTAGGCGTCGAACGTATTCCGGCTATCACGGCCTCGCACCATCCTGGAAGACTTCCGGTTTGCTCGATGACCCAAGCGGCATCGATGCAAACGAAGAGCTTCGGTGGTGCGTGGAGCATTATCGCACCGCCGTCGATGCTTCGACGATGTACGAAGGCGTCGCGCTCAATGCCAGTCAGCTCGAAAGCCTCGAGGTACTGCTCACGTATACGATTAGCTGCGCGCTCAACGATGGCGATTCCGTCGTCGTCGATTTCCCGTCCGGCCAGAAGACCTTCTACGGTGCGCTCGGTCTAGCGCCCGGTTGGAAGGATGGACCACTCGATGAGCCGGGGCAAAAAGCAGTCTCCGCGTGCCTTGGCGCACGAACGAATGCGACCGGTTCGCATGTTCGCATCTCTCTTCGCAATCCTGGATACCCGGCGCTCACGGTGTCGAAGCTCGAATCGATGGCTTTCAAAACCCACGAAGGTGCGTTTTGGGGAAACCTGTTCGGTTCAAGCCCCGCGATTCATGCATGTAAGGTCGAAGGGGGTGGACCGGCAGGACGTTTGTGCACCGATGGAAGTTGCGGATTTACGCCAGACCCATTGCCTGCCTGCGACGATGTCGCCGCCGGGGGATGCCAGACGAAAGACGCCGAAGGCAACTGGACGAACTGCGGCCCGGAGGGCGAGGTCGAAGTCCTCAATACGTTCCTGATGACAGAGAAAAAGCGAACAACGGGCATGAATCATACCTGTAAGACCGAAAACGGAGAGGTCTTTTGCTGGGGGAACGGTGCGAGCGGCAAGTTGGGCATCGGCACGACGGATTCGACGTCGCGGCCGTATCTACCGGTCATGGGCTTGCCGGACAATACACAGCTTGAAAACCTTCCGCTCGAAGTGGATGTGGGTCCGGACACTAGCTGCACGCGTTTACGCAGTGGTGAAATCTGGTGCTGGGGCGGCAACCAGTATGGTCAGCTTGCCAATGGAACAACGATGTACGGAAGCGCTACGGCGCTCCAGATCTCCGATCTTGGCCCGACCGTTGCGGACCTCGCGATGGGCTTTGATGTCAGCTGCGCGCTTCGGATGGACGGAACGGTCTGGTGCTGGGGCACGGGATACGTCGGGAACGGGACGGCCGTTCCGTACCTTCATCCCGTCCAAGCAGGTGAAACGGTCATTGGGAACGAGGCGGTACAGGTCGTTGTTGGGGCCGAACACGCATGCGTCCTCAAAATGGACGGAACAGTATGGTGCTGGGGCTCGAACATGTGGCTTGAGCTTGGGGCGCCGGGTTACAGTGAGTATACGCCGATCCGTGTCGGAGAGGCTGAGCTGGGCAACCGGACCGTCCGCTTGTACACTCAGGTTCAGCACACCTGTGCCTTGCGCGACGACGACACGCTTTGGTGCTGGGGCGTAAACATGAGTGACCAGTGCGGCGTTACTGGGAGCCTATCGACGGGCATCGTTCAGGTGGCAGCGCTAGGCAACGACGTCCAGGAGGCTGCCCTCGGTAGCGACCATTCATGCGCGCTCAAGCACGATGGCACGGTGTGGTGTTGGGGTTGGAACGGATTGGGTCAGTTTGGCTCAGGCAACCAGGACAGCTCCGTGTCGCCGGTCCAGATGATACTCCCCGGACCGGCTGCTTCGATCGATGCAACGCATGGGTCAACCTATGCCACCCTCGAAGACGGAACTGTCTGGGCGACGGGTGACAACGGCTGGAGCCAACTGACGGAAGATGGAACGCTGGCGAACATATACACACCGATGATGGTCTTCGACCCCGCGACCGGTACATCGGGCACAGGCGAAGGTTCTGGCGATGGTGGTGCGCCGCCGGGATCGGGCGGCTCAACCTCGTTGATCAATCCTGACTTCGACGTCGATCTCACGGGATGGGAAGCCTCCGAATCAGGCGTGGCGACTCACGAAACTCGAAACTGCCGGACGGGTACCGGTTGCGCAATGCTGAGCTCAAGCACGACTGCGTCCTTCCGCAGCACCACGGGCGTGCGCGGAGCGCTGATGTACACTGTGTCGGCATGGCTTGCCGGCACCCACAAGCGAAATTTCATCACGACCCAGATTCGAATCGTTGAGCGGGATGCGCTGGGAGCGTTCGTTGCTGAATCGACCAGCATCCGGCTCCTGACGCGGACCAACTACGGTCAAATCAGTGTGTCCCACGATCTTTCGAGCGATCTCAACGAGATCTTCGTTGAGATCGACTTGCTCGAAGGCGACGCGCTCATGATCGACGACGTCGTCGTGGACGTGTGGTAATTCGACGCGCCAAAGACACGCTCCAAGATCACCCAAACAACATCGTGGTTCTTCCTCGGGACGGTGCACGCGTGAACGGGTGTCGATGCCTGGAGGCGGGAGCTTAGGTGCGCGTTCCGGGCGCTCGTTTCGCCCGAGCATAGACGCGCGGGAAGACATCGAGGAGATGCTCGATATCTTCGCTGCTTGTTGCCCAGCCAAGCGAGAATCGGATTGCGCCCAGTGCTTGCGAAGCGGGAACCTGCATCGCGAGGAGGACGTGCGAGGGCTCGAGGCTTCCGCTCGAACACGCGCTCCCGCTCGAGGCCGCTACGCCTTCGAGATCGAGCGCCTGAAGGAGCGTGTCGCCCTCGATATGCTTGAAGACCAGCGTGCACGTATTGAAGACGCGCGGTGCACCGGCGCCGATGATCTCGACGTCGCCCGGGGATTGCGCCTGCGCCACCAGAGTTGCCTCCAGGCGATCGCGAAGGGGTGTTAGGCGTTCCCGTTCGCTTTCGCGCGCGCGCTCGCTGGCGGTGAGCGCCGCCGCAAGGCTGACTGCGCCGACGACGTTTTCCGTGCCCGCTCGGTGCGTGCGCTCCTGCGGGCCGCCGAGGTTCTGGGCGAGGAGGGGAATGTCGCTTCTTGCGATCAGAGCGCCCGCACCTTTGAGTCCGCCCAGCTTGTGCGCGGATATGCTGATGAGGTCGGCCGCAAGCGGCGGAACGATCCGACCGACGCTTTGCACGGCGTCGACGTGTACGAGCGCACCGTGTTCGTGGGCGAGACGAATGACCGCATCGATCGGCGAGATGATCCCCGTTTCGTTGTTCACGTGCGCCACGGAGACCAGAGTGGTTGGCGTCTTGAGGGCTTGCTCAAGCACGTCGAGCGCGATTGCGCCGTTGTGGTCGACGGGCACGCGTACGACATCCACGCCAAGGCCGGCGAGACGGTCAGCGACCGCGAGAACCGACGGATGCTCGACGGCTGACACTACGAGTCGACGATTCGCATCCCGCGGGTGGTGCGTCACCCCCGTGAGCGCGAGGTTGTTCGCCTCGGTCGCGCCGCTGGTGAAGATGATCTCCGATGCCTTCCGGCCGAAGAACCCAGCGACGGTTCCGCGTGCGTCCTCCAGAACGCGGCGCGCCGCTTGTCCGGCCCAGTGAATGGACGATGGGTTTCCGAAGTGGGTGTCGAGCCCTTCAACGAGAAGAGGGCGAATCGCGTCAAGCGCTTCTCGTCGGAGCGGCGAGGTCGCGTTGTAGTCGAGATAGGCGCGGCGGTTCGGACGGGACTCTGAAAGCGTCATTTTGCGGTGGATGGCCGTGGCTCGCCCCGTGGCTCGCTCTTTGCGCGGCGGCGAGCCACTCGATCCTTGGCTGGGGCGTCTCCACCATCGGTGGACGGTTCTTGGTTGACGCCGGACTGTCGATCGTCTCCCGACGATCGTTTGGTCGTCGAGACCGAGCCTTCGCTGCTGCCGTTTGCGCGCGTGCTCCGCGTACTCTCGCGGGCACGGTCATCCGCGCCACTCGCGTCTGTGTCGCGTCCGTCGCTCGTGTTGCTGTTGCTGCTGCCGCTGTTGCTGCTGCCGCTGTTGCCGCTGCCGCTGTTGCTGCTGCCGCTCGCGTTCGCAGTGCCGCTGCTGCTTCCCTTGCGCGTCTTCGACGTCGCGCGCGTTTCGCCGGGCACAGCATCACCCATGGCTTCGCGCAGCGAGATGATTCGCGTGAAGCGCCGTGGGTCTTGGCCGAAGGCCTCCAGGATTGCTTGGACGATCGTTCGTCTCAGATCGGCCTTTGTTCGCTGGGATCGTCCCTCGACCGGGACTCGTGCGCCCGCCATTGGGCCGTGACCACCGGCAGTACCGAGGGTCTTTGCCCCGCAGCAGACGATGCTGTGAAGGATTCGACCGGCGTTCTTGTTTCGCGAACGTGTTCGCAGGGAGAGAAAGAGTGCGTCTTCGTACCAGCCGAGCGACAGCGCGTGCCGAATCCCTTCGACCTGCAGCAGCCGGTCGGCCACCTCAGCGCAAAGGTCCGGCGTATAGATCTCGCCGAGGTCGGCGACCACCATGTTGCCGTAGATCTTTCCCCGCAGAATCGCCGTGTAGAAGACCCGAAAGTAATCGAGCGGGACCTGGGGATTCTCGATCTCGGCGAGCAGGAATTTGTCGGCGAGCGGAAAGAGATACAAATACGCGGTGACGTCGGCGGGCGATACGACGCGCCCCAGGCCCAACGTATCGGTCTTGACGCCGTAGAACAGCGCGGTCGCGATGTGGGTTGGCGGCGTAAGACCAGAGGCCCAAATGATCTCCAAAACCTTGGTCGAGGTTGCGCCGTATTCGCCGCCCACGTCGAAGTACTCGGGCTCAGCACCTGCCAGTTCGCGCTCAAAGTGGTGGTCGAAGACGATGTTGGGCACCACATCCGCGGGCAGACTGTGATTGCCTACGCCGGGTTGCGTGTCGAGGAGCGCAACCAGCTCATTCTTTTTGAAGTCGGCCGGCGAGACCTTGCGCAGCTTGATGCCGAGGCTCTTGATCATCGCGCGGTTCTCTGCGCGCCCGATGATGCCCCCGTAACCGATCGTCGTTTCGAGGCCTTCCAACTCCTCGAGGAGCCAAGTCAGGCCCAGCGCCGAAGCGATGGCGTCGGGATCCGGATAGTCGTGTGTCTGAGCCAGAAGCGTCCGCTTTCCACGTACCAGCTCGCGGAGTCGTTCAAGTTTTGGAAGGGCGCGCCGCGCACATTCCTGGAGACCGGGGGGCTCCACCGTCTGGGGAGTCTCGGAGGACCTCGATGCCGAGTCAAGCTCTCCTCGCCGGCTGTTTCGGGGGGTGCGGCGAAACGTAGGGTGCAATGCGCCTAGGTGTTCAATCATCGTCTTCTGTCGATTTCCGGGCGTGACTCATGTCGCGCGCGCTGCGGGAGGCCGACGCCAACGCGGAGTTTCGTCGACGAAGGGCGCGTGCGGTGGTCGAGGCCAGGGCTGGGCTGCCCGAAGCAGCCCGCCAAATCGGTCGAGGTACCCCCCGACCGAGGGGGCCAGACTCCGCTCGGTGGGACCGGGCGTCCGGGGTCCGTGTCCGTGCAAGCGCCCGACGACATCGGGCATGATGGGTGTGCGAACGCCGAGTGTATGCACACACGCCACGGTTCGAAGGCTGCCGGCTCGAAGTGCCTGCGCGAGCGCCAGGACCTCGGATCGAGGGCACCGTGGATGCTCCTGTGCAGAGCCTACGCAGAACCACACGCCCTCAAGAGCGTCACCCGCGCCCCGTGCGCCCCGGGTACTCACTGCGTTCTCGGCCGGCTCGCCACCGAGCGGGGCGCGGCACGCGCGCTCGTGGCTCCCAAACGGTGACGTGGGCACGCCCCCGAGGCGGTGGCTCAGTGTCTGGGCCAGGACCTCGCCGGCCGGCGTTGCGAAGACGAACGCGCTCATGGGGCAGCCGAGGTTCTCGAGTGCGTCGGTCAGGCCATCGATCAGATCGTCGTCAAGAGCGAGCGCATCCACGTCCACGTCCACGTCCGCGCCGAGGTCTTGCGCCCCGGATTCGCTGGGCGCGTCGTCGATGATGAGACTTCCATACTCGAGCAACAAAGCCGTGCGAAGCGTCAGCGGTTGTGTGGGGTCGAGGCCCGACAACGCGATTCGGGAGAGGATGCGCTCGACGTGGGCGATGGCTTGAGCGGTGGGCTCTTCATCCGACGCGGTGATCCGCTTGAGGGCACCGCGCGCGGCTGCGGCGCGTCCTGTGAGCGCTGCGTATCGCGCCTGACGTAGAAGGCCTTCCGTGCCGAGCGTCGTGGGGGGGACTTGTGCGATGTGCCTGAAGGCCAGATCGAGCGAACCTCGGCGTGCCAGGATGCGGGCGCGGAGATGCAAGAGCGGCCCGTCGTCTCGGGTCTGATGGGCGAGAATCGTGTCGGCAGCTTCGATCAGGTCGCGATTGAGCAAGGCCTCTGCGAGCAGGCACAGATCGGCGGTTGGCGCTTCGGGCGCGCGGGGGCCCACGTGCTCCAGGAGTTCGCTGACGTTGGCCCATCGGAACCGATCAATGAGCAACGCCGAAAGTCGAGCGGCGAGGCCGCTCTTCGACGCTTCGACGAGCGCGCGGATGGTCTTCACGACCGAAGACAACGAGATCTCCTTCGCTCGAATCAGCGCTTCGATCTTATCGTATCGGCCGTATTCCAACGTCTCGGCAAGGTGAGCAACGTGGGCAAGTTGTGCGTTGAGCGAGGGCGAGGGCGAGGGCGAGGTGGGCATCGGCGATTCGGCGATCAGCGCTCAACGACCGAGCGATTGAGGGCGACGACCGCCGAGCCGATGAGGTTGACGTCGGCGACTCTCTCGAAGCGCACGCGATCGGTTCGTCCGAGCAGCGCTTCGAGCGCAGCCTTGGTGGCGGATGCGTACTGTGGGTCGCCCCAGAAGAGGCTTCCCTCCGACAAGATCGTGATCGGCTCGTCGCCTTCGTAAAAGTCCACGACCGCGGCAAGACCAGCCGCTACGAGTTGGGCACTGCGGAGGAGCAATGCACCGGCCACCTCGCTCGCTTCGCTGCCATCGTTGAGGTCGCGTAGGTCGACCAACGCCTTCGAGCCCTGCTCCGGGTCAAATCCGACGAAATTCGGCATGAGCTCAGCAAAAAGCCACGGAAGGTAGTACCCGGAGACGGCTTTCTCGAAACGTTGGCGCCCGGGGTTCGGAGAACGGGCGTCGATGGCATCGTCGCAGGCGAGGGCGAAGGGCGGGGTGAAATTGCCGGACTCGAGGTTGATCGCCATCGCGCCTACGGGGCCAAAGGCCGCCAGCTTGGGCGCGCTCTTGGGCGAGAAGAAGCCGGCCATGTTCGTGCCGGTGCCCACGATGAGCCCAATGACGTTGGAGGGCGTGGGGCCTTTGTGCACGACCGCGCCGCCCAAGAGACAGGCGACCGTGTCGTTGACGACGTGGACGTACGAGGGATCGACGCCGGCGCTCGACAGCGCGTCGCACAGTCGCTGGCCAACGCGTGTGCCCTCGACGCCGGGGATATCGATGCCTTTCGTCCAGTGGGTGAGCGTTGCATCCAGACTCGGCTCGCTCTTCGAAGCGTACGAGAAGCAATAGCCCACCGGGAGGTTCTTGGGTGGGCTGAGCGATGCGGCGAGTTTGGCCTGGATGGCGAAAAACGTCTCGCCGTCGAGCTTGTGTGTGCCTCGGACCGGCAAGCGGTCCTGCACCGGCCCCTTGAGGACAGCGGGCGCTTTGCCCGGCGTCAAAGAGACCACCGCGGCGCGCATGTTGGTTCCGCCGGTGTCTACGACCAAGGCCTGCCCATCGAGGACGCTCGGCGGGGAGACGAAAGCCGGGAACGCACGGATCTCGCGACCCTCGTGAGCGAGCCCCTCTTCGATGCGCGCGTGCAAAGCCTGCCGGACTTCGGTCATCTGGTCCCGGCTCAGAACGATCGTGGTCTTAGATGCCATGGCCGACAGGAATCACGACGCGTTCTCCTCGCCAAGGAGATCTTTCACTGTCCTCGCTCAGGAGATCCTTCAGTGCTCGGTCACAACGCATGGCGAGGTGGAAGAACCCTGTTTTGTTTCAGGGTCTTGGCTGGTGAGGTCGGCCGGGAGATAGACCGAGAAGCTCGAACCTTCGCCGGGCTTGCTCCACACCTCGATGCTGCCCCCGTGGTGCGTGACGATACCGTAGGCCGATGAGAGGCCAAGCCCAGTTCCGTGTGACCGAGCCTTCGTCGTGAAGAATGGCTCGAAGACACGGCTTCGGGTCGCGTCGTCCATCCCTGACCCGGTGTCGCGGATCGTGGCTCGGACGTAGAGGCCTGGCGTCAGGCCCAATCGAGCGGAGCTCGCCGGTCCAAGGTTGACGGCGGCCGTGGAGAGATGGATTTCGCCCGGATTCGTCGGCGACATGGCCTGCCCGGCGTTCAGAAGGATATTCAAGAAGACTTGCTCGATCTGCCCTGCGTCGACCCGTACCGGCGGTAGGGCGGGGGAAAAAGATCGATGAATTTCGATGGATTTTTGGGTGTACGCGAA
This sequence comes from Deltaproteobacteria bacterium, assembly GCA_016713425.1. Classification (GTDB taxonomy): domain Bacteria; phylum Myxococcota; class Kuafuiibacteriia; order Kuafuiibacteriales; family Kuafuiibacteriaceae; genus JADJPE01. The sequence continues at coordinate 3,602,079 of JADJPE010000005.1, forward strand.
GAGGTCGGCGGTTCCGCTCAAGAGCGGATTGAGGCTCTCGAGTCGAGGTACCGTCTCGGAGCGTCGTGCGAAGCCCAAGAGCTGTCGGGTGACACCAGCCGCGCTTCGGGTGAGGCGCTGGATGTCTTCGTAGCGAGCGCGCCGCGGATCGGCCTCGTCCGTCTCGCCCATGAGAAGGCTCAGATGCCCCAAGATTCCGGTCAGAATGTTGTTGAAGTCGTGTGCGATGCCGCCCGCCAGGGTGCCCAGCGCGTTCAGTTTCTCCGACTGGTAGAGCTGGGCTTCCAGGCTGCGCCTTACTTCTTCTTGTCGCTGCCGTTCACCGATCTCGCGGACGACGAGGATGCCGTACGAGACCCCATTCGAGACGCTTCGCTGAAACGTGACCTCGACGGGGTGGGCTTGACCGGCGGGGTTCACGGCGCGGGTCACGACGGCCGTTTCTGCTGGGCGACCGAGCGCCGGACTCCGGTGAAAATCGAAGTCTGGAAACAGTGGCCGAAGATCGAGGCCTTCGAGCATCCCGCGCCCGAGGGCCAGAAGCTCGCATCCGGCGCGATTGACGTCGACGATCGCGAAGCCTGGGATTCGACACACGAAGATGGCGTCGTAGGTTTGATCGAGCAGGTTCCGGAAGCGCTCGAGCTCGATGAGACGCTGCTGGAGCTGCGGATAGTAGTTCTTGCGAATCGAACGCTCGCCGAGGCCGATGATCTGCTGGAGCAGAGGGTCTTCGGGCTCGCGGTCGATCATAGGGCCTCTTCAAAGACCGTCTCGAGGTCCTGGCGCACGGCGCGTCGCGGATTGGTGACCAAACACGGGTCGAGCAGTGCCATCTCCGCGAGCCCTGGAATCTCGCCCGCGCCCACCCCTCGGTCGCGTAGCGTGCCCGTGATGCCAGCCTGCTTTCTGAGCGCGCGCACGTCGTCAATCGCGGCTTGGCATTGCTCTCTGGTCGACAGGCCGCGCACGTCGAGGCCGAGGCCGACTGCGATCCTCGCGAACCGTTCTTCTGAGACCTGTTGATTGAAGGCCATGACCGAATCGAGAAGCAGGCTGTTGCACTCACCGTGCGGGAGGTCCAGCGTGCCGCCGAGGCTGTGCGCCATCGCGTGCACGGCGCCTAAGCTGGCGTTGGAGAAAGCGAGCCCCGCTTCCAGACTGCCGAGCATCACCTGGGTTCGGGCTTCGATGTCGTCGTTGTTGCTGAGCACCTTCGGCAGGTACGTGCGGATGAGCCGAATGGCTTCGAGGGCCTGTAGGTCAGTGAGCGGCGAGCTGGCCCGCGAGACGAAGGCCTCGATCGCATGCGCAAGACCGTCGACACCGGTGCACGCGGTGAGGTGGGGATCCATCGTTGTCGTCGTCATCGGGTCGATCAGCGCGACGTCGGGGACGACGGTCTTGCTGATGATCGCGACCTTTCTTCGTTGGCTCGGATCGCTGATGATCGCAAACTGCGAGACGTCGGCGGAGGTGCCGGCCGTCGTGGGTATGCAGATGAGCGGCGGGCCAGGACCGTCGACGCAATCGACGCCTTCGAAGGATAATACGTGGCGTTCATTGGTTGATACGATGCCGATGGCCTTCGCGCAGTCCATTGGGCTCCCGCCGCCGACCGCGATGATGATGTCGCACTCCGAATCCCGATAGATGCTCGCGCCACTCATGACTTGGTCGGCTCGGGGATTCGGGCTCACATCCGAAAACATGGTGACCGGGATGCCCGCCTCTTCGAGATTGTCGGCTACCTTCTGGGTCCATCCTGCGCCGATGACGCCCGGATCGCTGACGACAAATGCGCGGTGCGCGCCGAGGTTTCGGACATAGCGCGCCGTCATCGCGAGTGCCCCGACGCCGAAGATCAGCTCCGGCGCGACAAACTTCCTGAGTCCATCGAGGACCATCAAGCCGCACCCTAGCCCTCGTACGGACCTTTGTCAGGGAAGAAATGTCTGCTCGCTTCGCAAGCCTCTCCTCGGAGACGCGGGCGATCGTCTACTGTCGCACAAACAGGACCTGAGTATTCGGCCCAAGCCACGCAATTGGGCAGACGATCTGGGGAAATGGCTTGCAGGCCATACGCGCCGTAACGGTCTTGGATGCTGTGTCAAGGAGAACACGATCTGCCACCGCCGTGGAAGCTTCGCCCAGATCGATCGCGCTGAGCGGAAGCTCGAGATAGTAGACCGCCGCGGACTGCGTTACGGCGCTGGCCAGAACCGCGAAGAAGACCTCCCCATCGCGGATGATCAAACCCGCATCGTCCAGTCGCTGAGCGACCGCGTTTTCGCCGTTGTTCGACCCGAGTGCGAGGGGCGCGAAACCGCGATCGATCCCGTAGGCTTCGAGCCAGAGGATTCGGACCTCGTGCTTGGTGGGATCGACAGCGTCCTCATACGCGATCGCGATCCGATCTCCGCCCGCACCATCCGGGACGAGGAGGAATTCGAAGTTGTCTCCGACCGCTGGCCCTTGTTCGATGCGAGGGACGAAGCGCTTCACGTCCGTCGGGTCGTCACTGTCAAAGAGCACCAGCCGGTCGACGTCTTCATCGCTCTTGCGTCGGGCGGCCATGATCGCCGTACCGTCGGCGCGTCTCACGAGCCGCACGTGATCGTACGCCGTGTTCGTCTCCGCTGGGTATGTGTAGAAGCCTGCGAACGTCTCCGTCTTGAGGTCGGTGACGGTCGCCGTGCGAATCGTGCCGGAACGAGCCATTGCGAGCAGCGCGGGAACTTCCGCCTCATCTCCCGTTTCACCGTCGTCGGCGATGAGCGCGACGCTGTCGGCCTCGTCGAGAGCAACGCCGGGCGCGCTCAGCCGGAAGGGGTTCGGGGTCACGGGATCCGTCGTCAAGAACAACGACGAAAGGGCGTCGCGGTGGCTCGAGGCCACGAAGGCAAAGAGGTCGTGCTTCGGTAGGTAGGTGCCCGTCACGGCGACGGTCCAGTCGTTTGCAGCCGTCGCTTCGAGGTAGGTCTCGGCATCGCGGGTGCCGCCCACGAATCGGTCGAGACCGAATTCGGAGCCACGGACGTACGCCTCCCGGTAGAGGGCCGACACCGTGTTCCCGTCCGAGCCGGTGGCGCCGACGAACTCGAAGGGGGCCTCGCAATCATAGGAAGTGGTGTCGCACGCCGTCAGCGCATCCGCGATTCGCGCCACGACCGACATCGAGCGGTCAGCGGTCTCGCCATCCGCGCGCTCGAGCGTGAGACGGCCGCTCTTCGCGTTGGCCGGGACCTCCGCCCGCACGGCATCATCCTGCCAGCCGATCACCGAGAGCGACTGGACTTCGCCGGCCGAGGTTCCGGTGCTCGTCAACCGAATCGTACCGGCCGTCGTTCCAAGGCTGCGCCCCCGGATGAGAATCTCTCGCCCCGCCAGAGCGATCATCGGCTCGAGCGCCGTAATCGCCGGGGTGGATGGCGTCTCACCGGTGAAGACGGCCGCGATGGGACCCCGGTTTCCTCCTCGATCGACGGCCCGAAGGGCGATCGAGAACGGCCCCGAAGACGAGAGTCCTAATGGCGCGAGCGAGCGTTCGAAACGAACCTTCGTGCCGGGCGTCGCTGCGGCCGGCGGTTCGATGATCGCCCAAGTTTCGAAGAGCGCGGGCGTCTCGGTGTTCGCGGGGTCGACGGGGACATCGGTCGCTCGAACCTCGTAGGTCGCTGGGGCGCCGCCGTCGTCGCCATCTTCGGGTGGGCTCGTGAATTCGATGGCGACCAAGCCGGTCGTCGGACTCGCATCCGTCGTGAGGTCGGCGATCGCGCCGGGCGGGACGCTGTCTTTCGGCTCGCCGAACGCAGGCGCGGGCTCGGAATAGTTGAGTGGTTGACCTTCCAGATCCGCATCGAAAGCGTAGACGAGCAGTTTGTAGAAGACACCGTCTTCCAGGCCGATGACCGTGAGCTCCGAGGGATTTGATGCGCCGACGACGCCGACGACTCGGTACTCGGGGCTGAGTGTATCGTCCGTTTCATACTGCGTGCCCCGGGCAAGCACGGGCGATGCCGCATTCGAGCTGGCTTGGCTCAGTGCGATGACGAAGCCCGCCGTGTCCGACTGAGGGGGGCGGGTGAATGCGATCTTGAGCGCCTCGCCGACGGCGACGGGCGTGATGACGACCGGGCTTGGTGGATCGGGGGGCTCGAAGTCGAGCTCCGGGATGTGAACGTCGCTCCGGCTCAAGATCACTTGGCCAATGTCTGTCACTCGACCGGATTGGACGAGAATCCCTTGCTTTTGCCCCAAATAGGCCAGGGCCCCGGAGAGTCGGGGGTCGTCGCGAGGCCCGAGGTAGGCCCGGGCATCGAGAATTCGGTTGGCACCCGCTTGGACGCCGTCGAGCACCCATGTTCCGCCTTCGGGGTTCAGCGGTCGCTCGTCTGTTCCCGGCGTGGGCTCCGACGTCAGAATCGTTTGCGCGAGCGTGCTTCCGTCGACGGTGAGCGCCGTGATGACCAGTCGCTCGATGGATGCGGACAGCGGACGGCTCGAGCGCGCGATCGGGCCGGCCGCGGAATCCGAGGGCGCCGCTGAGGCCGAGCGTGAAGTCGCCGACAGTGCATCGACTCGAAGAGCATCGACTCGAAGAGAACGGACGGTTCGGCTGTGCTCGAATACGAGCTCCGCGGTGATGCCTCCCTCGACGTCGGTCTTCGCGCACCCCCCGAACACCGCCATGAAACCGACGGTCGTGGCGAAGGCGAGTACCCTTGCGCCTCGCGGTCCGCGAACAGGCGTCTCCGCGCGAGCACGGGCGTCGGCGCGAGCACGGGCGTCGGTGCGAACAAGGGCGTCGGCGTGCGTGGCGTCGTCGCGAGGACGTGGGTCCACGCGTGCACCCGGGGGCTCGCTCATCGGCCGACTGCGCCAAAGTTTACGCAAGGTCTCTGCGATTCGGTCGTGGGTCATCTAGTAGGTTCCTCGAATCGACCCCAAAGGTTCGGGAAGGGTGGGGCCGCCGCTCTGTTGGGTTGCGAGCAGGATCGCGCTTGTCGTGCCGGCGGCTGCGACGACGCCCACGACCGTCCAGAACCACCAGGTCGAGACGACCGAACCTTCGTCTCTTCGCGCCGGTGTCGTGGCGGTTGCCGCACGCGACGCGTTGTCCGCCGGTGTAGATGGCTGAGTCAGGGCGGCCGAAAGGTTGAGCGCCATACGACGCTCCTCGTTGGGACTGAGGATAAGGTTTTCGGTCACCGTTCGCCCGTCCACGAGCGTGAGCTCGAGGCGGTGTTCGCCGGGCAAGCCTTGCCACAAGACGCCTCCGTCCCCCGAGAATGGGACCGGTGCGCCGTCGATCGAGACGGTCGATACGTTGCGCACCGATTCGGCGCTCAGGATCAACATCGCTGTTTCTTCGGGCTCCTGCTGCCCGGTCGCATCGCCGAGGTCAGGCTTCGTCCCATCGCGCGCCGATGAAGCGTCGCGGCTCGCGCCGCGGCTGTCCCTGGGGCCGGTGCGGCTGAGGCCGGCATGGGCGTCGGCCTTCGCGCCGCCGACGACATCGTCGGCGTCGGCGATGACGGCCGGCGAGGCGGGGGGCGCACTCGAGCCGCGCCGTTCGCGTCCTCGCTGCGGCGATCGTCTCCGTCGTTGGTTTTGGGCGACCATGCCCACGCCCTCCTTGCCGCGTTTCGCGGACCGAGCGAGGGCGTAGGTTAGCCGTCGGGCCGCGGATCTAGCCTGCTGCACCGTGCCCTTTGAGCTGAGCTTGGCCGCCGACCTCGACTGCTTGATCAGGCGCCCGTCCGTCACGTCGATGGCGATGAGCAAGACGCCGTCGGGCTCGACGCGGCCGGCGACCAAGATATCGGCCTTGACGAGCTTGCCCACATCGGCGAGGCACCGTACGGCCAGACCGCAGTCGCGCGCGCGTTCACGTGCGGGTCCAGCAAGCAGATTGTGTTGTTGGGTCTGGAGTTTGACCGAGACGCCGACCTTGCGCCGCGCACGCCTTATCTCCTGCTTGACCGTCTTCCACGCGTCGAAGCCTCGTGACGCGGGCAGACCGTCGGCTTGAAGAGGCAGTGCGACCATCTCCTTGGTGGGGCCAGTACCCAGCAAGGCCAAGGCAAGCATTGGAAGGACAGCCACCCCTGCATCGTAGCAAGCGCCCTCGCTCATCGCGAGGGGGGACGCCTAGGCATCTTCCTCTTTGTAGAAGGGCTCGCCGGTGCGGGCCCGATCGATTAGCAATTCCGGTGGCGTAAACCGCTTCCCGAACCGCTCTTCGAGCTTCTTCACGCGCTCCAGCACGTCGGCTGCACCCATGCTGTCTATGGTTCGGAATGGACCCCCGCGGAAAGGCGGAAACCCAAGCCCGAAGATCGCGCCGATGTCGCCATCCCGCGGATGCTGGAGGATTCCGTCTTCCATGCACCGAACGGCCTCGAGCACCATCTGAAGGCCGAGTTGTTCGCCGAGCGCGTCGACATCGAGGCGGCGCTTCTTGAGTGTCTTGATCCCCAGCGTAGCGTAGACCGACTCATCGACGCGCTTCTTCTTGTCGCCAGCTTTTGTCGACGCCTTCTGACTGCCCTCGTAAAGATAGAATCCGCGACCGCCCTTGCGGCCTGTGCGACCGTCCTCGATCAGGCGAGCCAGGCTGTCAGGCGGCGTCATGCGTTCGCCGAATGCCTCGTGCGCGATCTTTGCGACCTTGGCGGCCGTATCGATCCCGATTTCGTCGAGGAGCGCGATGGGGCCGACCGGAAACCCCCAGCGGGTTGCGGCTTCGTCGATCGTCTCGATCGGTGTGCCTTCGGATAGCATCCACGCAGCCTCGTTCAGGTACGGTCCGAGAATCCGGCTCGTGTAGAAGCCCACGCCGTCGTTCACCACGATGACCGTCTTGCCTTGTGCGCGGCCAAGCTTCACCGCGGTGGCGACGACCTCGTCCGAAGTCTGCTTGGTACGGATGACTTCGAGCAGCGGCATCTTATGGACGGGTGAGAAATAGTGCATGCCGACGACGCGCTCGGGCCGTGACGAGGCCTCCGCGATGCGGGCGATCGGGATGGATGACGTGTTCGAAGCGATGATGACGTCGGGTTGGGTGACGGCCTCGAGTTCTTTGATGATCTTGTGCTTCAGCTTCAAGTCTTCGAAGACCGCCTCGATGATCACTTGACACGGCCGGAACCCGGTGTAGTCGGTCGTGCCCGAGATCAGCCGCATTGCGGCCGGCACGGAGTCGCCGCTTTTCGCACCGGCCGAGGCGCGGTCGGACTTTTCGGCCAAGATGCTGTGTGCGGCTCGGAGACCGTGCGCAAGCGCCTCGTCGTCGCGGTCTTTGATTCGAACGGGGATGCCCGCGCGCAACGCGGTGACACACGCGATGCCATGACCCATGATCCCGGCGCCCACGACGGCGACTTGCCGCACGTCGACGGCTTGGGCCCGGGGCTGTTCCTGCACTTGTCCGGGTGCGCCAGCCTCTGAATTTGGCTCGCGCGGTCGATGCGTGCCCACCCCGCCCTCGAAGCCCAAGGACTTCCGCATTTCGGTCGTCGCGAAGAAGATCTCGATGAGCCGTCGCGAAACGTCCGTCATGATCAGCTCACCGAAAAGCCTGGCCTCGGCGGCGAGGCCAGCGGCCATGCCTTTCTCCAAGCCGATCCGCGTCGCCTCGAGGATCCTGTACGGTGCCGGATAATGTTCCCCGGTTCGTTTTCGCACCGCTTTCTCGGCTTGCTTGAACACGAGGTTTCGGCCGGCCGGATTGCCCGCGAGCGCAAGTTCGCGCAGGTGCTTGACGTCGGTCAGCTCGCTCACCCGATCGGCGATCCTTTTGCCTCCGTCTTTTCGCGCCGCGACCAACTCGAGGGCCCGCTTGGCCGCGACGTCGATCAAGATCGCCTCGGGAACGACGTCGCCGACGAGGCCATATTTCTTGGCACGGCGGCCATCGATCTGCTTGCCCGTCAGCATGAGGTCGAGCGCCCGCTCTACGCCGATCGTGCGCGGAAGTCGCTGGGTCCCTCCGGCCGCCGGCAGAAGCCCAAGCTGAACTTCGGGGAGCCCGAGCTTGGTCTGGCGATCGTCGGACGCGACGCGCGCGTGGCAGGCGAGCGCCAGCTCGAGTCCACCGCCGAGGCATGCGCCGTGAATGGCGGCCACGATCGGGATCGGTAGCTTTTCGATGTTGTTGAGCGCGTTTTGAAGGTCCGTGGCGCGCGCCTCACCCTCCACCTTCGATGCGATGCGGCGGATGATTTGAATATCAGCGCCGGCGATGAATGATCCCGGTTTCTTGCTCGCGATGACGAGCGCCTTCACGTCGAGGTCGCGCGCTTCCTTGATCGCGTCTTCGAACGCCTCCCGGAAGCCCGAGGTCAGTGTGTTCTGCGAGGCGTTGGGCACGTCGATGACGATGACGCCCACCTGGTCTTCGCGTTTTGTCAGCGTGATCATCTTGCTCATTTCAAACCTCCAACGTGATTGCGGCGCCGAGGCCACCGGCTGCGCACTGCGTGACGAGTCCGACGCCCCCGCCTCGTCGTTGAAGCTCAGCCAAGACGGTATGGATCTGCCGCGCGCCGGTGGCGGCAAACGGATGCCCGATCGCGATCGAGCCGCCGTGAACGTTCAGTCGATCATCCTCGATCTCACCGATCGCCTCGGGGAGCCCGAGCTTCTCTTCGGCGAACCTCTTTGAGCCGAAGGCCTGAAGGTTCGACAAGACTTGTGCCGCGAACGCCTCGTGCATATCGACGACGGTCATGTCTTTCATCCGGAGCTCGGCCGCGGCGAGCGCACGTGGTGCCGCATAGGCGGGTCCCATGAGCATCTGCGCCTTTGGGTCCAAGGCTGCGAAGGCGTACGAACGAATGAATCCGAGCGATTTGTAGCCGAGCGTGCGCGCGACGTCGGCGCGCATGAGGACGAGGGCGGCCGCGCCGTCGGTGAGCGGAGAGCTGTTGCCCGCCGTGATCGTACCCCACTTTTTGTCGAAGGCGGGTCGAAGTTTCTGGTAGCCCTCGAGCGTCGAATCCATGCGTACCAGGTTGTCTTGGACGACGGCTTTGTAGGTCGGCGGGACCCGGACGTGCATGACTTCTCCGTCGAAGATCCCGTCCTTCCATGCCTGGGCGGCGCGGGTGTGGCTGCGATGGGCGAAGGCGTCTTGTGCTTCGCGGGAGATCCCGTTTTCTTTCGCCATCTTCTCGGCGCTCTCGCCCATCGTGAGGCCGGTCGAGAGCTCGCGGAGCGCAGGAGGCGTCGGCAAGAGGTCTTTCGGCGCGAGGTGGGCGAAGGCGCGGAGCTTGTCGACCGGCTTCTTTGCGCTCGAAGCCTGCACGAGCGCATCGGCGAGCGGGCGGCTGACGGCGATCGGCACGTCGCTCGCGGAGTCCGTCCCGCCCACGATGACGACTTTGGCCTGGCCCGTCTGAATCATCATGCTCGCGGTGGCGACCGCTTGCGTGCTCGTTGCGCATGCGCGCGAGACGGAGTGGGCGTCGACCGAGGGGTCGAGGTCGAGACGCAGCACCAGTTCGCGGGCGACGTTGGGGCCAGACAGCGAAGGTACGACTTGTCCAAAGACGACGGCGTCGATCTCGCGGCGATCGAGGTCCGCACGTAAGATGAGCTCGCGAACGACTTCTGTCGCGAGATCGAGCGCGCTCATCGATCGAAACGCGGTTCCCATCTTGGCGAATGGGGTTCTAAGACCCAAAACCACCGCTACGCGGCTCAGGTCCTTGCTGGGCTCAACCGGTCGAACCATTCTCGGATCCTCCTTCTGACGCATTGCGTCGTAATGTAAAAGGCGATGACGCGTCAAGTCATGGGGCGCTCGGGCCGGCGTGGACTCGGCGACTCGGTGGGGAAGAAGAAGGAGGCACAAACGTGGATTGCTTTGTGTAGAAAAAGTATAGATATAGTATTGATTATGGATTTGTGTGGAGATTTCGACCTGGATCAGCGTGGCGGGCGCGGCTGGGCTGGCTGGGCTGGCTGGCGCGGCGCAGCGCGGGGTGCTGTCCGCGGCGTTTTCAATCTGGCGGGCGACGTTCGCGAGCTGGCAGACGTCGTTCATTTCAGATGATGCGGCGCGGTCTGCCCCGCGGTGGGCTCACTGGCTCCCGTCTGTGGATGCTCGCGGACTTCGCAGCGCAGCAGGGAACCTGGTGGTTTGCGGTCATTCTGGTTCGGCTTGGTCACCCTGAGATCGCGTGGCTTGGCGCCTCCGCGACCGTGCTTGGGCACCTGGCGATCGGGCCGGTGGCGCGAGCCAAGACGGCGGGGCTCGCGCTGTTCGCGGCCGGCCTGGGGTTTGGTGTGGACACCCTCCTCATCGGGATCGGCGTCCTCGACTTCCCGAGTGCCCGTCTGGCGTCGTCGCCTGATCTCGTTGCGACCATGTCGGTCTCGCCGGCGTGGATGGTGGGGCTCTGGGCCGCATTCGGCGTGTCCTTGCTGAATTCGCTGGCGAAGCTCACGGCGAAGCCTCTTTGGGTCGTTGGGTTGCTCGGTGGTCTGGCGGGCGTGGTTGCCTATCGTGCGGGCGAGGCGATGGATGTGTTGACCATCGAACTCGGAGTGGCCGGTCACCTCGCCGTGTGCTGCGCATGGGCGCTTGCTCTCGTGGCGCTCGCGCTTGCCGCGCGATGGCTATCGTTTGATCGCGTGCGCCTTGGCGGTTCTCGCGGCGAGGTCATAACCGGCGTCGGCGTGTCGGAGGACGCCCATGGCGGGATCTGAATTCAGCACGCGCCGGAGGCGCTTCGATGCGGCGGGGGTTCCATCTGCCACGATGACCATCCCGGCGTGCAGCGAGTAGCCCATCCCAACCCCGCCGCCATGATGAAATGACACCCACGACGCGCCGTTGGCCGTGTTGATCAGCGCGTTCAGGATGGGCCAGTCGGCGATGGCGTCGCTGCCGTCCTTCATGGCTTCCGTTTCGCGGTAGGGCGACGCGACGCTGCCGCAGTCGAGATGATCGCGTCCGATGACGATGGGCGCTTTGACTTGCCCGCGGGTGACGAGATCGTTGAAGGCTTCGCCGACGAGGGCGCGCTCGCCCATGCCGAGCCAGCAAATGCGCGACGGAAGTCCCTGGAAGTGTACCTTGGCGCGCGCAAGGTCGATCCACTTCGAAAGATGGGGTACGTCGGGCACCGCGGCCAGGAGAGCTTCCTCGGTGACTCGAATGTCGGCGGCGTCTCCCGACAACGCAACCCAACGGAACGGGCCTTTTCCTTCGCAGAAGAGCGGGCGAATGTAGGCCGGTACAAATCCTGGATAGGCGTAAGCGTCTTTGAATCCGCCTTTCTCGGCGCCAGCCCTCAAGTTGTTCCCGTAGTCGAACACATGCGCGCCCTGACGCATGAGAGAGACCATGGCCTCCACCTGTTTGGCCATGGATGCCTGGCTGGCCCGGACGTACGCCTGAGGGTCGCGTATCCGGAGCGCCGCGGCTTCGGCGAGCGACTGGCCGCTCGTGACGTACCCGTGGAGGGGATCGTGGGCGCTCGTTTGGTCGGTGACGAGGTCTGGCACGATGGCGCGCGAGGCCAGGTCGGCGAAGATGTCGGCCGCGTTGGCGCAAAGGCCCACCGACAGTGGCCGGCGGGCGAAGCGCGCCGCGTCCACTCGTCGCAGTGCATCGTCGAGCGTGGGCGCGACTTCATCGAGATAGCCGGTTTCGACGCGTCGCTGGATCCGAGCGGGATCGACGTCGATCCCCAGGAACGATGCGCCCAGCATGGTGGCGGCGAGCGGCTGTGCGCCGCCCATGCCGCCGAGGCCCCCCGATAGGATGAACCGCCCCGCCAGATCGTCGGTTCCGAAATGGGTCCGGCCAGCGGCCGCGAAGGTTTCGTAGGTTCCTTGCAAGATGCCTTGCGTTCCGATGTAGATCCAGGAACCGGCCGTCATCTGGCCGTACATGATGAGGCCCTTCTTCTCGAGGTCGTGGAATACGTCCCAGTTCGCCCATTGTCCGACCAGATTCGAGTTGGCGATAAGGACGCGCGGGGCATCCGGGTGGCTAGGGAGAACGCCGACCGGCTTGCCTGACTGGACGAGCAACGTTTCGTCGTCTTCGAGCGTGCGAAGTAGGTCGAGAATTCGATGGAAGCTCGGCCAGTCCCGCGCCGCTTTGCCGGTTCCTCCGTAGACCACGAGGTCCTCGGGGCGCTCCGCCACATCGGGATCGAGGTTGTGCTGAATCATCCGAAAGGCGGCTTCTTGGATCCAACCCTTACAGTGGAGTGTCGAGCCCGTCGGGGGCCGAATGAGCGGCATTGACTGAATCTGGCCGCTCGATCGATTCGACACAAGTGTTGAACGAGACGACGGATGCGTTCTGCCCTCGTGGGTTCGATGGGCTCGCTGGGCCCGACGAATGGCGCGACGAAGGGAACCGACTTACGTGATTCTCGCTGAGCTTTCACGGGCCTTGAGTCGTCACGGCGTAGAGCCAGACTCGAGCGACAGCACCAAGGTGCTTGTGGCGTGTTCGGGCGGGCTCGACTCCGTGGTCCTTGCGCACGCGACCGTGAAGCGGCTCGGGGCGGCCCGAGTGATCCTCGGCCACGTCGACCACGGCGTCCGCCCCAACTCAGGCGAAGATGCCGCGTTTGTCGAGGCGTTGGCCCGTCGCTTGGGCACCCGATTCGTTTCGACGCGTTTGTCGCCGCCTTCCGCGGCCGAGGCTGTGTTGCGGACGTTGCGCTACCAGGTGCTCGAGCTTTGGCGGTCCGAGGTGGGCGCGGGGCTGATCCTGACCGCCCACAACCTCGACGACCAGGCCGAAACCGTTCTGCTCGAGCTCATCCGCGCGACGTCCCGTCGTTCTTTGCGGGGAATGCCCGCGTCTAGAGGTGCGCTCCTGCGCCCGCTTCTCCGTGTTCCCCGCCATCAGATTCGTCGCTACGCGGCGCGCGTTGGGCTGCTCTGGCGCGAGGATCCTTCCAATCTAGAGCCCCGATATCTCCGCAATCGAATCCGAAAGGAACTGTTGCCGCTCCTGGAGTGCCGATATCGAGCGGGCATCACGGGGCGCCTCGCGCGCATGACGGAGACCGCCGAAGTCCTTGCGGAGCCAGCGCCGGCGCCATCGACCCCGTCGGCCGACGGGCGTGCGCCGGCTGCGAGCCGGGCGGTCAACCCCGAGGCTGATGCTGTGCCCCAGCGCGGCGCAAAGCCTTTGGTGGACCGTTCGCGTTCGTTTCTGCCGCCCGAGGGCCTCAAGATCGAGCGGTCCGCCTGGCCTCTCGATGGGGGCACGATTCGGGGCACGATTCCGGATGGGCGGTCTTCCGCGGTCTTCGATGCAGCGGTTCTGAGCGAGCCTGTGGTGCGCCGCATGCAGCCGGGCGACCGAATTCGTCCTTTCGGGATGACCGGAAGGCGAAAACTCAAGGAAATCTTGCGCGAGGCTGGCGTTTTGAGGCACGCCCGGGCACATACGATGGTGGTCGCAAGACCAGACGGGGAAGTTCTCTGGGTGCCGGGTGTTGTTCGGTCTGGGTATGCGCCGGTGGGACCTGATACGCGGGACGTGTGGGTGTTCACCGTGGGCAAACGGAGTGAGTTGCGGGGCGACTCCACCCGAGTCACTCTAGAAGTCTAGAGGAAGGGATGGGCGCGGTGTGAGTACGCCGCTTCCTCACCGGGCGGACCTGGAGAACGAGAGTGCGCAAGAGCGTGCTTCGGAAAGCGCGAAGGAACGATGAGGCAGAGCCATAAAACCTTAGCCCTTTGGGTGATTTTGATCCTGATGTTCTTGGCGATCTACCAGATCATCTCCCAAGAGCAGACCCCCAACGAGCAGCCGGAATTCTCGAAGTTCCTGCAGCACCTGGACGACGGCAACGTCAAGAAGGTCAAGATCACGCTCTCGGGGAACGGCAACGCAGGAACCTTTGAAGGCAAGTTGGTCGACGAGCGTTCCTTCAAGACGACCGGTATCCTGACCGACAAGGTCCTCGAGAATCTCGAGAAGCACAAGTCGACGACGTTTGAAGTCGTGCCGAAGGCCGAGGGCGGGCTTTGGCAGTCGCTCTTGATTACTTGGCTGCCCATGGTCTTTCTCGTGGGCATCTTCTTCTTCTTCATGAAGCAGCTCCAGTCAGGCGGCGGCAAGGCGATGAGCTTTGGCAAATCGAAGGCCAAGCTGATGAACGAGAACCAGAACAAGGTCACGTTCTCGGATGTCGCCGGGGTCGAGGAGGCCAAGGACGACGTCCAAGAGATCATCGAGTTTTTGCGCGATCCGAAGCGGTTCACTCGCCTTGGAGGTCGCATTCCGAAGGGTGTGCTTCTGATGGGGCCCCCCGGCACAGGCAAGACGCTGATCGCGCGCGCCATCGCGGGTGAGGCCTCGGTTCCGTTCTTCTCCATCTCGGGCTCTGACTTCGTCGAGATGTTCGTGGGCGTTGGCGCGAGCCGCGTGCGCGACTTGTTCGAGCAGGGCAAGAAGAACGCGCCATGCATTATCTTCATCGACGAGATCGATGCGGTGGGGCGTCACCGTGGTGCGGGCTTGGGCGGTGGACATGACGAGCGAGAGCAGACGCTGAATCAGCTCCTCGTCGAGATGGACGGTTTCGAGTCGAACGAGGGTGTCATCCTGATCGCGGCGACGAATCGTCCGGACGTCCTTGATCCGGCACTCTTGCGTCCCGGCCGATTCGACCGGCGGATTGTCGTTCCACGTCCCGACGTCCGCGGGCGCGAAGGCATCTTGCAGGTTCACGCGAAGAGGACGCCGCTCGATACGAGCGTTGACCTCGAGGTCATTGCGCGCGGTACGCCAGGCTTTGCGGGGGCCGATCTCGAGAACCTCGTCAACGAGGCGGCGCTGCTTGCGGCGCACGCCAGTCGTGACAAGGTGATGATGGAGGACTTCGAGCACGCGAAGGACAAGGTGCTGATGGGCGCCGAGCGTAAGACCTTGGTGATGACGGAGGACGAGCAGCGCAACACGGCGGTGCACGAGGCCGGGCACGCACTGGTTGCGCGTGCGATCCCGGGAACGGATCCGATCCACAAGGTCAGCATCATTCCGCGTGGACGTGCACTCGGGCTGACCCAGCAGCTTCCGACCGATGACAAGTATTCGATGAATCGAAACGGTGTTCTGTCAGATATCGCGGTGTTGATGGGGGGACGTGCGGGCGAAGACATCGTCTTCGGCCAGTTCACGACGGGCGCGGGCAACGACATCGAGCGCGCGACCGAACTCGCCCGCAAGATGGTTTGCGAGTGGGGCATGAGCGATCGCCTTGGTCCGGTCGCGTTCGGCAAGCGCGAAGAGCAGATCTTCTTGGGGCGCGAGATGGCGACTCATGCCGACTATTCGGAGCAGACAGCCATTGAGATCGACTCGGAGATCCGCCGCATCATCACCGAGCAGTATGAGCGATGTCGGAACATCCTCACCGAGAAGCGGGACGCCCTCGATCGGATCGCAGAAGCGCTCTTCGAATACGAGTCATTGAGCGGTGAGGAGGTGGATCAGCTCATTCGTGGTGAGCCGATCGACCGTGAGAAGCCCGAACAGCGCCACCTCAAGACGCCGGAGCAGCATCGTGACCGACGACGCAAGGACCGCGAGGCCTCGGAGCGCAAGGAGCAGCGGGGGAAGGGCCTTCTGGATAGCTTCCCCTCCACACCCGAACCGGGCGAGGCTAAGGCCTAGACCGTCTTCTCGTCGGTGCTCACCACGTGCGTGCCCACGGCCGCGAGTTCGGGAGCGACGAGGTACGTGTCGCTGAGCCTAGCGGCCGATATCAGCTATTTGTGGCCGGCCCTGGCAGGTGGTCGAGGACCGATCTTGCCAGGGCAGCCACGCGTTCGGGTGGCGGCGGATTGCCGAGCTTACAGGATCGAATCACGTCATCGAGATCGTCCGAGCGCCCATAGGCACGCTCGAGGAAATGCAGAACATCGGTGACCGTCAGTCCCAAGCGCAGCGTGAGCTCGATGGCCCTCAGATACCGGCGGTCGCTCGAAATCAGTGCCGGGCGATGATTGATGCCCCGGAACAGATCGGTGAGCCGTAGAAAGCCTTCCACCGTCGTTTTCAGATTTTGGGCGTCGCCTTCTTGGTTCTCCCATTCGTCGATGGCGATCCGGAACTGGATGATGCCGCGCTTGTCTGCGGCACGCACGTAGGCATAGGCCGGCAGCCGAGTGAACGTCTCGATCTCACGCTTCAGACCGAGCGCGACCTCGATGGCCCTCGTTTCACCGCCGTAGGCGAGCCAGTTGGCCGCGTTGTTCACATAGATGTGGAGGTCCGTAAACGCGGCGCGAAGGCGGATCGCCCGCGTCGTGGCATCAGCATAGCGCGGAAGGAGCCGCTCGAGGTCCTCTTTGCTTAGTGCCTTGAGGATCGTTGCCGTCGCGGCCTCGAGGCATTGGGCGCACCGACTCCGAAACTCCTGCACATCACCCAGGAGCCACCATCGATCGCTCTCGGGGGTAAATTGGCCGATTCGGTGCTGGAACGTGACGAAGTCCGACCGGAGCATCGCCGCCAAGGCCGCGATGGATCCGCCGACGTCGGAACCCTCGGCCTCGCCGTGCCCACCGACGACCCGCTCGATCTCGCTTTCGCGATCATCTCGAATGGGGGCCGGTGGCCCGTCCTGAACCATGGCGTCAAAGGCTGAGTCGACGTCCGGATCGACCGCGGCCAGCACGGTGTTCTTGGCGGGAAACGCCGCGACGAGCCGCTGCGCGGCGCGCCATGTCTCCATCACGATCCGCTCGATTTCGGGGATCAATTCATACCAGACCGTCGGCTCGGGAGGGCCAAGTTGGGCGAGCTCGTACTTCACCAGATCGAGCCCATCGACCACGTGGAGTGCGGTCCGGCAGGTGTTCAGGGCGTCCATGTTGCGCTGGCGGATCGTGGGATCGGCGATGTTCGCGACCACACTGGCGGCACGCGGCCCTAGGAACTCCTGAAGCTCGGCGGGAAACGGAGGTGACCCCTTGGCCACTGAGGCGTGCGCCTGGCTCGCTTGAGGCACGGACGTACCTTAGCAAGGCATCCATCCGTTCGACCAGGTGGGTCTGAATGCGTCTTGTGCGGACAGGCCTAAAGCCGCTTTTCGCCCTTCTCGACCACGATCTTGGCGTAGTACTCGCTCCTACCCACACCGCTCTTCTTGGCCTTCTCGAGCTCTTCTTTCACGAGCGCATCGAAGGCGGGGAAGGGCTGAGCACCGCTCAAGAATCGCCCGTTGATGAAGAAGGCCGGTGTTCCGCGGGCCCCCAGTGTCATCGCGAGGCGCTGGTCCTTCATGATGTCGTCCTTGTAGCGCTGCTCTTTGACGCACGTCTTGAACTTGTCGACCTTGAGGCCGATCTGTCCGGCGTACTGGACGAGCTCGTCGTCGCCAAGGCTCTTCTGGTTTTCAAACAGCTTGTCATGCATCTCCCAGAACTTGCCCTGCTCGTGGGCGCACATCCCAGCCATCGCGGCCGGCATAGCGCGCTGGTGGAAGCTCAGCGGATTGTTCTTGAAGACCACGCGGACGTCGTTGCCGTATTTCTCGATGATCTGAGCGAGCGTGGGGCCGACCCGCTGACAGAATGGGCATTGGAAGTCCGAGACTTCAACGATGGTGACCCAGGCGTCCGCCGGGCCTTTGGCCGGAGACGTGCCCACGTCGAAAGCGTAGACCTTCTCTGGATCCGGGCGCGCAGGTGCTTGGGGCACGGGCGCGGCGGCGGGCTTGGCCTTAGCCAGCTCGTCCAGTTTCTCGAGGATCTTCTTCTGGTCCCGCTTGATCTCCTTGATTTCGTTCGGATCGACGCAACCGCCGAGCCCGAGTCCCAGGACGATTAAAGGGGTCAGGCCCTTGACTGCCAACTTCATGCTTTGAACCTCCACGCCGCCCTATATCCGACAACGGTTTCGCCTGTCCAACCAAACGCACGACTGGAAACGCGCTACTCGGGCTGACTTGGGGGGGCCGGGGGAACGATGATGATGACATCACGGGTGTCGACGACCGTTACGCCGTCCGCAACCACATCGATAAATGCACGAAACATCTGGGGCTCCGCGGTTGCGGCTCGACAGGCTTCGCCCGCATCGTTCTCGTTCTGCGCGTCGACGCGGAAGCTGAGCCGGGTCCCCGGGACGACGTTCTGAAAGCTGTCGAGCTCTGGGCTTGGTGGGGTCAAGTCGGCGGGGATCGGATCCGGGGCGCACGTGTCGAGCGTACTCGCCGACACCGGGACGATTCGGCGAATGAAGCAGGACGTGAGCAGGCCGCTTGCCGCGAGTTCATCCGGATCCGGTCGGATCACGGTGGTGACGGTGAAGGGCGCGAAGTGCACCAACGCCTCGATGCCAGCGACGACGGTTCCGCCAAGACCTCTTCCCTCGTCGTCGATTTGATAGCTCAAAGGACAATCGCCCGCGGCGCTCGGCGGGACGCCCTCGCCATCGAGACCGGTGCAGCACTCATCGGCGGCGCAGCCCGCGGGGCGGGCGGTGCCGAATCGATCCCAGGCGCAGGTGGGCACCGCGGCCTCGGTCGCTTGTGCGATCCCATAGGGGAGGGTGAGTGGCTCGTAAGCGAGGTCCGATCGACACGTCGCGATGCATGACGAATCGCCCTCGGTCACGCTCGAGAAGGGCACGAGTGGCGTGGCATTGCCGATCGTGTTGCCGTCGTCGGCGCCCGGACAATCGGCCGACGATCGTGCGTACGCTTGGCCATCTACACGGACGTCGACGAAATAGAAGCCGGCTGAGTCCGAGCCTTCTCCGTCCGCGGGCTCGTCGTCACGTGTGTCACCAAACGCGGTGATGCCGATGTAATACGGCGGCGAGCCGGTGAGCGTTCCATCGAATCGCGAATCGACGATGTGGTAGTTGAGAATGTCGTCGACTTGTGAGCCTCCCGCCTGGACTTCACCGTTTTGGTCGACGACGACGATGAGGCTGTCGAGCGCCGAACCGAGCCGGGCGGCGAACGTCTCGATGACCAGGCGGCGGCCGCTCAGGTTGTTGCCATCGAGGCGGAACCAGTCGATGTCGTGGCCGACCGGATCCTCGATGCGACCGAAGAAATGTTCTGTGCCGCGTGTGCACTGACTTTGGAAGATCGAGTCAATGTCGCCATCCGTCAGCGACCGTGGAAGGCGCGCGTTGGCGATCGTGATGACCCGCGCGCCGATGTCGAAGAGGGCCGTCTTCACGTTCTCGACGCTGGCCGCCGTGATGCTCGGGTCCGCGCTTTGGTACTCGCGGCCCTCGTGGCTCAGGGCGTCGGTGATGTGCACGACGATCGGAAGGCTGTCGCTTCGGAACCCGACGCCGCCGATGGTGCCGTCCGCGACGCCCGGAACCAGGCCAACGGCCGGATCGAAAGCGGGCGTTTGACCGCCCGGCCACGATGTCCCGGCCCCGGTGGCGATCTGGTAGAGCGCTTCGAGTCCCGACTCGGGAATGTTGCCGCCACTCGCGGAGACTGCCTCGAGCGCGTCCACCGCGGCTTGCGCGCGCGTTACGTCGGTGGTGACCCGGGTCTGTATCTCAAAGGGTCGATCCGAGTAGGACGGATTGCCGAATGGCACGACCGGATAGTCCTCGAACGAGGTCACGGAAAAGGCGGCGTCGGGGACGGAGGTCGTGACACCAGGAACGATGACGTTGGAGAGGCTCGCCTGGAGATTCGCGATCTCGTCGCGCATGGATGACGTCGTGTCGATGTTGATCGCGAGGTCGGCGCGGTCGATGTCGGTATCCTCGAACACGAGGGGCGCATCTTCGACCGGCCCCAAGGGCGGAAGCACGAAGTAAAAGCCGACAATGCCGCTTGCTGCGCTGCAAGGGCTGCTTCCAAAGGCGATCTCCGCCGTATCTTGAAACCCATCGCCGTCGCTGTCTGCCCGGTGCGCATCGGTGCTTCCCGGGCATCCCAGCTCATCGGCGTCTCGTAGGCCGTCTCCGTCCGAGTCGAGATCGCGGAAATCGAAGATACCGTCGCCGTCGGTGTCGTCAGGGCGCGTGGAGAGGTCGGTGTCGGTGACCTCATCGCGATCGAGGTGGCCGTCTTGGTCGCTGTCGTCGTCGCGGAAGTCGGGGACATCGTCGCCGTCGCCATCGCGGGTGCCCTCGATCGCATCGGCGATGGTGTCGCCGTCCGAATCCAGGTCGATGAAGTCAGGTTGACCGTCGTTGTCGGTATCTACGGCTTCGGATGCGGGGTCGGCGTCTCCCGCTTCGTCGCGATCGAGGATGCCGTCGCCATCGCTGTCGATGTCCTGGAAATTGGGGATGCCATCTTGGTCCAGATCGGCTGTGCCTTCCTCGGCGTCAGCGATCGAGTCCCCATCGGCGTCGAGGTCCCGGAAATCGGGGACGCCGTCGAAGTCGGTATCGACGGGCCTCGACGTGATGGAGATGTCTCCGGCCTCTTCACGATCCGAGATGCCGTCGTCGTCGGAATCGCTGTCCAGACTGTCGGGCACGCCGTCGCCGTCGGTATCGATCGATCCATCGCCTTCGTCTCGGTCTGAGATTCCGTCCGAATCCTGATCCCGAAACTGTGATCCCGCGTCTCCATGACCTGATCCCGCGTCCCCATTGTCAGGGCCTGCGTCGCCCGTGCTTGCTGCGTCGCTCGAGACTGCGTCACCCGAACCCGTGTCACCCGAACCCGTGTCACCCGAACCCGTGTCGCCTGATCCCGCGTCGCCTGAGCTCGAATCGGTTGAGCTCGAATCGCCCACCGAACCATCATCGCTCGAGCTTCCGTCGGCGCTGCTTCCGTCCGTTCCCGCGTCTTCGTCGTTTACGTGTCCATCGGGGGCGCCGTCATGTCCGTTCGCCGCGTCCGCGCCGGCGTCGTCCAGCCCCGAGCCATCGGGGGCCTTGGCATCGGTCTGTCCCGTCGACGCGTCGTACCCACTCGGTGCCGGCGGATCGCCACACGCGCCTAGAAATAGGGCGAGGAGCAGACCGAAGGCGTACGCCAAAGGACGCTTGTGTCCTTGGTCAAAGCGGCAGACGACGGCGTGGGACCGGGGAGAGGAAAACACCGCCTCAGCCTAACATGGCGGTATCGGGCGACCGGAGGGCGGGCTAAATAAACTTCGGGGTCCCAGAAACAGGGCCCGTCGAAGGGCTTGTGTCTCTAATGGGTTCCCCGTATTTCGCTTTGAGCTCCGCGGGCGTCGCCCTCATGACCTCGTCGAGATCCTTGTCGAAACGGACCTGGTCGGCGGCGATCTCGCGGAGCGCCAGGACCGGTGCTTTGTTCTTGGAGTTGTCGACGAGCAGCGCGGCCCCTTTCAGGATTTGCCGGGCGCGCCG
The DNA here is from genome assembly GCA_016713425.1 of Deltaproteobacteria bacterium. Classification (GTDB taxonomy): domain Bacteria; phylum Myxococcota; class Kuafuiibacteriia; order Kuafuiibacteriales; family Kuafuiibacteriaceae; genus JADJPE01. The sequence continues at coordinate 3,623,389 of JADJPE010000005.1, forward strand.
GGTGGCGAGCAAAACGAGCGCAAAGCGGTTCTCGACCCGCTGAAGGCAGTCCTCGACGGTAACTCTTGCCATTGGTGTGGGATCTAGTCGGGCTGGGCAGCGACGTCAACAGGCTTTGCGCGGCTCGGGTTTGTGCCGATCTCATGCAGGCGCACTGAATTCGTGCTGCCCAGTTGCCCCATGGGCGCGCCGAAGACGACGACGATGCGGTCCCCTCGCCGAACCAAGCGCCGCTCGACAAGTCGGGCTTCAACGCGCCGGATCATGTCTTCGACATCGCTTATGGGCCCGAGGCCGTCGGACCGAATACCCCAGTGAAGCGTGAGGCGGCGCCGCGTTCGTTCGTTCGAGCAGAAGGCGAGAATGGGCACCTGGGGCCGATACTTGGCCACCAACTGCGCGGTGCGCCCGGATTCCGTGAAGCAGGCGATGAGCCGTGCGCCAGCTTTTACGGCCGCACGGCAAGCGACACCCGCCACGGCGTCCGCGAAGCCGCTTCGTGCCTGGCGGGCGGGGGGCGTCGTCGCGCTCTCGAGTCGGCGTTCGCGCTCGGTCGCGACGATGATTCGATTCATCATCGAGGCCGCCTCTTTTGGATACTTTCCGATCGCCGTTTCGGCCGACAGGAGCACACCATCGGCCCCGTCGAAAATGGCGTTCGAGACGTCGGAGGCCTCAGCCCTCGTCGGGCGCGGGGATTCGAGCATCGAGCTGAGCATCTGCGTGGCGATGATGACCGGGACTCCCGCTTCGTTCGCGAGTCGCAGCATCCGCTTTTGGACCAGCGGGATCCGTGTCACCTCGATCTCGGCGCCCAGATCTCCGCGGCGAATCATCACGGCGTCGGCACGCCTTAGGATGCCGTCGAACCGCGCGATCGCCTCGGGGCGCTCGATCTTCGCGATGAGCGGGATGTTGCTGCCCAGCTCGGCCAGACGCTCGCGTGCGACCAGGATGTCGGCAGCATCAGCGATATAGCTCAGCGCGACGTAGTCGACTTCATACTCGACGGCGGCCTTCAATATCTCAAGGTCGCGGTCCGTGAGCGGATCGCCGCGAAGCGGCATGCCCGGGGTGTGAAGGGCCGTGCGCTGGGTGACGAGCCCGCCCTGAACGACGACGGCTTCGACGTGGTCGCCCTTGACCGCCGTGGTTCGGAGCTCGACCAGACCTTCGGAGAGCAGGTGCTTGTCGCCACCTGCCATGTGCTCGCTGAAGAACCATTCGTTGACTGGGATGACACTGCTGTTTCCGAGGCGGCCGTCGTCGGCCACGAGCGCGACGGCTCGACCGGTCTCGAGGCGGACGCAGTCCCCCTCGAGTGCGCCGACGCGGACTTTGCGACCCGGCAGGTCGACGATGAGCGAGATTGGCCGCCGATCTTGAGCCCGAAGGCGCTGGAGGATCTCGATTCGGGCGAGGTGTTGGCCGACCTCGCCGTAGTTGAAATTGAGGCGCGCGGCGTCCATACCGTGCGCGATGAGCTGCCCCAAGACGCCTTCGGCGTCGGTGGATGGACCCAGGGTGCAGACGATCTTGGATCGTCGTCCATCGAAGATGTCTTCGGAGCGTTCGGCCTGCATGCGCGCGCGAACGGTGCCTCTTTTGAGGCCGACAGTCGAGCCCCAATCACGCTTCAGGTGCGCCCAGGGGGCCTGACGCGCCCCGCCATGCGGCCCGCCATCGCCCAGACCCGCGCGAGGGGCGGCCATCGACGGCCTCGCCGACCGAGCCCGCACGCGAGCCACAAAAGAGCCGCAAAAACGACCCAGACCGAGGTCTCCGACGGGCCCGTATTTTGGCATCCACCGCTCGAATTCCCGGGATTGTCGTCGCGCGCTGCGTCAGAGGTCCCGGTCGGATTCGAACCGTCGGCGACCCCCGCATCTTCGCTTGCACCCAAAGACGCGTCGTCGTGGGCGTCACCCAGGGCGTCACCCGCGGTGTCACCCACGGCGGCATCCGTCGCCTCGGCGGCGTCACTCGCCCCTGAATCGGCGCCCAGATCGGTGGACCCGCCGTCTTGGTCTCCGGTCGTGCCCCCGTCGCTCGGACCGGCATCTCCGCAATCAGAAAGACAGTCGCAGGCGCCCGTTTCGCAGGTGCCCTCGAGCATCGTCTTCGCGAGCCCCAGGCCGAGCGCCGCGCCGGCGCAAAATTCGCCGCTGGCGCCCGGGCCGTCGATGAAGATGACGTAGGGGTCGGCGAGCTCTAGGCCGATGTAGAGCGTCGCGAAGAGCCAGGGATAGTCGTAGCAGGGGCCCATTTGGAGGCCGCCCGCGATGAAGGCTTTCGTGTCGTAGTGTTGGTCACGAAGGTCGGGCTCCGTGTACGAGATTTGATAGAGGCCCCGGTCGGTCAAGTCGACGAGATCGCTGAACTCGTCGTTCTCTCCCGGCGTATGGCCCATGTCCGTCAGGTCGCCCCAGCCGCGAAGCAAACCGAGGGCGAGCCCGACGCCGGCGCTGTCGCCGTCTTCGCCGCCGACCAATTCGCCGATCGCGTTGAACGGCCGGAGGGTGAAGTAGAGCCGCTTGCTCTGGGTTCCGGTCGGCCCCTCGACCAATCCTCGGCCTCTCATCCGCCACGTGAAGCCCCCGAGGTAGGCGGCGAGAAGCTCGCGTTCGCGATCGGTCAAGGATGGGTAAGGCAGCACCCGGCGATCGCGGCCCGCCGCCAATACGCGTTGCCGGTCGCGTTCGGCTTGTGCGAGGCCGTCGGCGACCAGGCGCTCGAGGTCGCTTGCGGCCTGCGAAAGCTCACGCTCGAGTGTGCTGGCGTCTTGCTGAAATCGCGCAAGTGCGCTTGCGTCGAAACAGCCCGCGTTGGCACCCGCGGCGGCTAGGGCTGCTGCGTACTGCGCTCGCCGCGTCTCAGCCGCCGCCAGCAACCGTTCGGCACGGAGTTTCGCGATGATGTCGCGCGCCGTTGGCATGAACCAGGGAGGCACGAGACCCTCGGGCATGTCGAAGTGCGTGAGTGCCTCTCCGATCAGGCCGATGAGTCCTTCGATCGAGGACACCACGTTCAGGGTGACGTCGGCCGGCGGCAAGGCCCGGACGAAGCGTTCCGGAAACTCGATGTCGAGGCATTCGGGCGCCTCCCCGAATGCGGTCTTCAGCTCGTCCTCGACCGCCGCGCACGCGGGGCTGGCCGGGGTTCGGAGCATCGACGGAAAAACGAAGCTGGCGTGGTGTGCGCAGCGCGTTGGCGTCGGCATCGGGGCTGGCGTGGGCGGGCCCGCGTCCTTGGCGCGAAGGAACACCTCGGCGATGTCGGAGAAGAGCCAGAGGTCGATCGGTCCCGCTTTGAGCTCGGCCATGCTCTCGGCTGGCAACCCGGGAAGGTTGTCTCCGAGGTCGGCCAGTTTTTCGCGGATCGAGTCTGGGTCTTCCGCAAGCTCGGGATCGAAGTCGAACGGCCAGGCGTGGGGCGGTGGCCTGGCTTCAGCGGACGAGAGGGCAAAAACGGCAAGGAAGAGCGGGATGACGACAGCGAGCGACACAACGCTTGGGTGGGGGTTCATCGCGGTGTTTTGCTTGGTCGTTGATTCCTTGCTCATCGATGGACTTATAGCACGCTGCCCGTGGGAGGCAGACTCGAAACCGTTGCGGACTCCGCCCCGAAGAGTGCGCCGTCCTTCTTCAGCTCGAGTTCGACGAATCCGGGATCACACTTGAGATAGAGCCTATCGCCGGACAGCACATATTCGAAGCCAAGGCGGCCGGTGCTGTCGTAGCCGGATGCGCTTCGGACGAAGAACCGGTCCGCGCCGGATTCTACGAAAAGGCTGTGCGCTTCACTGCACCCGCGTACGAACGTAAAGACATCCTTGGCGCAGCGACGGGGGTCGATGAGCCCATCTCGGAAAGATGGTCGCGGGCACCGCGAGGTGGGGATCGTCGCGTTTGGCTGATGATGGCGCACCAGATCGCCTTCCAGCAGTGCGCGTAGGCTTTGGATCAGCGCGGGCGTTGCGCCTTCAGCGATCTGTTGCAGGATTTCGCGCATCGACAACCCTTCGCAGTCGTCGGTCGTTCCGGTCGAGACGATGTCCCCCGTGTCTTCACCCACTTCGAGCATGTGGATCGTGTACGTGAATCGAGTTCGGCCGTCCTTGAGCGCCCAAAAGATGGGCGCCGGACCCCGCTCCTCGGGCAGTGCGCCGGGGTGAAGGTTGAGTCCGCCTTTGCTGGAGAGCGCGAGGACCTCGGCCGATAGGAGATGGGGAAAGCCGGCCACCAGGAGCGCGTCGGGTTTGGCCGCCCGAATCCGCGCGCGCACGCGCGCACTGTTGGCGTCGTTCGTACCGATGAAGTCGATGCCTGCGTCCGACGCGATATCTTCCAGCGAAGGCGACGAGGGCGTTTTTGCTGGGGACTTGCTGCGCAAGACCCAGGAGGGGCGTCCTTCTTCGGTGCGCCCTTCGATGACCAAGCGCGGCCTCAAGGCACTCGCCACGAGCCGGCTCAACGGAATCCGCGAAAGCGGTCCGTTCATGCCGAAGTATACAATCCGGTAGGGGCGTACTACGGACACGTGACGAGAATGTCTCCGCCCGGATCGAGCACGAGGACGTAGCTCCTCAAGGTTCGGCGTTTGCGGGTGAGTCGAATCTGGTAGCGGCCCGGCGCCACACGGATCGTTTGACGTCGGATGCCGACCCATCGCTCGGTGACCGGTCCACGAATCCGAAGGTCGGCCGGCTTCTGGCACAGCACACGGATGAACGCGTCCTCGGGGGGGCGAACGTCGCGCGTGCCGGGAGACTCGGGCGCGGCAGCCGGCGCGGCAGCCGGCGCGGCGGCCGGCGCGGCAGCCGGCGCGGCAGCCGGCACGGCGGCCGACGGACCGGCGTCCCGAGCGAGTCGCTCTGCACCTGGTGATCGCGGCGCGCTGCTGCCCACGCGGGCGTCGGCCGCGTCGACGTTGTGTTCGGTCTCCGCATCGGCGTTGAGGCCGGCATCGCCTCCGGCGGTTGCTGAATGCGCGGCGGCGGGGTACTCGCCGTCGCCGTCGCCGTCGCCGTCACGGTCTGCGACACCGGTTTTGTGCGCGGGCGGGATGGTGATGCTTTGTTGATCTTGGCGGCTTCGGAACAGCACGACCGCGGTGGCCGCCGCGAGCGCCACGGCGAGCATGACCAGGACCACCACGAGTCCGTGCACACCGCGCGAGGCGGTGATGACAACGTCGGGATGATGGGCGCTCATGGGTGGAGGAGGGCCTCGCCCCGCCGATTCGGCGACCGGCCGAAACGCATGTCCCGACGGCCCGAGGGCTATGTCGGGCACAGCGTTTGCGCCGGACTTCTCTGGCGCGGGCGGTGGCACGACCACGTGATCCACGATCGCCTGGCTCGCATCTTCGTGGGGCGAAGAGATCTCGCCGAACGGCCGATTTCGGCTTTGCCTTTGGCTTTGGTTTTGGCTTTGGCTTCGGCTTTGGCTTCGGCTTGGGTTGTGGTTGTGCCATTCGGCGAGCTCGTGCGCACTCGGCGCTTCGCACTCGCTGTTCGAGGGTTCATCGAAGTCCGGTCCGAAGGCCTCGGTCTCCTGGATGGGCGTCGGTGTTCGGCTGTGGGATTGGACGTGCGCCGGCGTCTCGGCCGTCGTATCGCCAAACGGATCAGGGGCCGACGGCGCCATCGTTCGAGACGGCGCAATGGGACTCGGGCGCGCGTCTTTGGGGAGCAGGTCCGAGAGCAGCCGCGGAGCGTCCGTTTCGGATGAGATTTCTTCCTGGGTGCCAAATCCGGCGACGAAGCTTCCCGCGTCGTCGAGTGCGTTCAGCGCGCCCGAGAGCTCACCGCCTCGTTCTTCGAGCGCTCCGGGACCCGTGATTCGAGGGACACTGCTCGCCGATTCGTCCAAGAGTTCGAGACTGCTCCCGGCACGGCTCGTGCCGGAGGACGTCGGGGAAGTGGGTTCAGTCTGGAACGTCTGCCCTCCATGGCGTCGAGGGTGGTCCAGCTCCGTCGTCGAGAGGGCCATCTCGCCTCGGGCTGTCGCCTCGCCGCGTTCGTCGTAGCCCTGCGAGGCGTCGTCGGTCGCGGCTTCGAAAAAAGCGCCGGGGGAAAGGGGATCGTGGGCGGTGTCCGACGGCCGGCCCGTGGCCCCGTTTCCCGGTTTGGTCTTACTCTCGGTCTCGGTCTCGGTCTCGGTCTCGGTTCCGACCCTGGCCTCGACCCCGGCCGCCCGGCGGCTCCCGGGCTCTTCGTGCGTGTCGTCGAGGATGCCTTCGACCGGCGCAACGACGGCCTCGAGAACGCTCGCAACCGGGGGAAGGAACTCGTGCGACATCGCGGACGCGTAGTGCTCGACCTCCGACCGGCGACCGAGCGATTTTTGCTGTTCAGCAGGGTCTGTGAAGTCGAGGATGCTCTCTTCGAGCTCGGCCGTCGGCAGGTCGGCCTCTTCGACTTGCGCGGTCGGGAGGTCCTCCGAATCGTCGTTCGGTGCTGTCGGAATGAAAGAAGCACTCCGCTCCGTCGCCCCGGTTCTCTCCGCCTGTCCACCTTTCGCCCAGCCCTGCGAACTCGGCGCCTGGTCGCTGAGTCCCCGCGCCGGGTCGGGCGCCGGTTGCCCGCGCGTGCCCGCAGCTTTCTGGCCGAGCGACGATGTGCCGAGGCGAATGGTGGGCTCGTAATCGGTGGACTCTTCGGCGTCGTAGAATGGGGGCGCGTCGTGAGCAAGTCGCCGTTCGGCGACCACGTCGTCCCGAGACCCGTCGCGCCCCGGCGGCACGGTCGCCGGATCGAAAAAGTTCTCCGACGTTTCGACCTCGGCGGTCTCGGGTTCGCTTGCGGCTTGGCGACTGCGCCGGTCGTTGTCGTCGTCTTCGTCGTCGTCGAAGAGGTGTCGGAAGGCCGCCGCAGCCTCCTCGCTGCTGTCGCTCTCGGCCATCCAGTGGGCGAGGGAACCTTCGTCCAGTCCGTTCTCCACCCGGTCCTGGATGCGTTCATCGCCTGGCTTTGCGGCCGACGTTGGGCGCGATCGAGCCCCGGCGAGGTCGAGCAGCGGCGTGCGCGCGAGCTCGCTCGGGCTGGACATCTCGGCTTGGAGGGCGGCCCGGAGCGGGCGCTCGAGGGCCGGGCGTTGACCAACCTCTCGGCGCAAGGAATCTCTGCGCATGGAGGCTGGGCGAGCCTCTCTGCGCAAATCCTTGCGCAAGGAGGCGGAGCGAGGCGCGGGAAGCAGGACCGGTGGGAGCCGAGCCTTCCGGCGCCTCTCGATCTCGTCAGCATCCGAAAGGAAGAGGGCTTGCATGAATCGGGCGAGGTCGCTCGGGCTGATCGTCGCCCCGCATCGAAAGACGTAGTCGTGAAGCGCGTCGTGGAGCTCTGCGGCGCTCTGGAACCGGTCGGCTGGCAGGCGCGACAGCGCGCGGAGCGTGATCTCTTCGATCTCCTCGTCGAGGTCGGGTCGATAGAAGCGAGGCGGTGGATCGATGCGCGCATCGCGGACCTTTTCCAGCACGGCGAGGTCGTTCTTTCCGGCAAACAATCGATTACCGGTGAGGAGCTCGTAGAGCATGATGCCGATCGCGAAGATGTCGGCGCGATGATCGATCGGCGCACCTGTGACCTGCTCGGGGGCCATGTATCCGAACTTGCCTTTCAGAATGCCGGTGGCGGTCTTCTCGCGCGTCGAGGCCTTCGCGATCCCGAAGTCGCTGATCTTGACCTCACCCTCGAACGACAACAGGACATTTGAAGGAGAGACGTCTCGATGAATGATGTTGAGCGGCCGTCCGTCGGGCCGCGTGAGATTGTGCGCGTAGTCGAGTCCTTTGAGCACCTCCATGATGATGAAGAGCGCAATCTCGGTCGGAAACCCAACGCCCTTGCGGCCGCAGGAAAAGAGCGTCTTCAGAAGGTCGCGACCGTCGACGTACTCCATCGCGATGAAGTACTGACCGTCGATCTCCCCCAGGTCATAGACTTGCACGATGTTCGGATGACGCAGCGACACGCACAGCTTGGCCTCCTCGATGAACATCCGAACGAACTGCGCGTCGTCCGAGAGGGTTGGCAGTATGCGCTTGATGACCAGCCGCTTTTCGAAACCCTCGATGCCGCGCGATGTCGCGAGGAATATTTCAGCCATTCCTCCGGCGCCGATCCGGTCGTGGAGGAAGTACTCGCCGAACTGGGACTCGTTGAACGCCTGCATCCTGTCGTCGTCCGGCGGGCCCGTTCGTGCGGACGGGCCAAGCGCTCGCTCCGGCCGAGACTGGCTGGGCGCAGCACCTGGATGCTAGCATTCAGAGGCGAGCAAGAACGAATCCCTGACCGCACCTCGACGAATCGCGCCCAAATCTCACCGAATCCCCTAGGGTAAACGTGCGGAAGATCACGGCGGCCGGTGCCCACCCAGCATTTGATTGAGCCTGCTTGCCCTTGGCATGTAGACATTCAGTGTGCCCTGCCTTCGACTGCGGCTGCTTCCTCGGTCGCGCCTGTCGCTCCTGTCGCTCCTGGTACTCTCGCTGGGGACGCCGAGCGTAGCTCGGGCTGCGCAGGACGCGCCGTGTGCCGGGCTCGGTCGGCGCATTCGAGAGGCGGTCGAGCGGAGCAGCGACCCGCGTGCGCAGCTTTGGCTGGCTCCATACACCGGCCCGGCCGCCGTGGATGGGCTTCTCTCTCGCGCGCGTTCGGGCGACGAGTCCGACGCCTTTTCGGCACTCTTTGCGGTCGGACTGTCGCGCGATGTCGAAGCGCTTCGACGCCTTCGTCATATCGAACGCCCCAAGCCGGGGCTTCCGACCCTCGGGTGGGCGCTCGGGCTCCTGGCCCTCGGTGATGGCTCGATGACGGCGACGATTGCGAGGGCGCTCAAGGTGGAGCCGGTCGCGGTTCGGCGGCGTGTGGCCGAGACGCTCGCCTTGCTGCCCCAAAAGCGCCCGCGCATGTTGCTCTACGAGTCCCTCTCGGACGCCGATCCGCAGGTGCGTCTCATCGCGGCCGAGGTCCACCTCAAGCAGAACAGCCGACGCGCGCGGCGCGTGCTCCTCGAGCTGCTGCGCGCTCCCCGTCGCACTTTTCGCAACCGTGCCGGTTACGCGTTGCTTCACCGCCGGCATCGCTTCTCGGCCGAGGAGCTCGCCATGCTGCCCGAAGGCCTGCGCGTCCAAGCTCTGGTCGCGCACGCGCTGAGCGGTCGTCGTCCAAACCAGAAGCTCTTGCGGCAACAAATCCTCGGGGCCGATCCAAGCGCGCGCGTCGCGGCGTTGGCGGCTGTTGCGGCGACGGGGTCCGAGTCGCGGGGCGGCTTGGCCCGCCTGCGGCGCCTGGTTCGGGCACGGCGAGGCTTGGGGGCTGCGGCCGAGGTCTCGATGGCGATGGCGCTCTTGGACGAACAACTGGTCGATGCCCAGCTTGACGAATTCAGCGCTGCGCAGGCGGAGCGCGCAGCGCTCGTCTTCTTTGGATTTGCGGCGGGTGGTTCACCCCACAATCAGCTCGAGCCGAGTCACGCCTTGCGTTTGGCGACCGTCTTTGGCGATTGGGTCAAGCGGTCGCTGCTCTCCGACGAGCTCCAGTCGCTGATGTTGCTCGCGCTCGACGCCGCGGACGCATCAGCCGGGCTCGTTGCCGCGCGCGCCCGTATCGGGTCGCGCGGCGACGGTGAAGGCTTGCGAACCGCGATCAAGATCGTCGGACGCAGCGGCCGTCTGGACGACGTGCCCAAGCTTCTCGGACTCCTCTCGAAGGTCGACGGCAAGAGCAGGACTCGAGCCGAGGTGTTGCGGGCGAGCGCTCAAACCTGCGACGGAAAATTGCGAGACTTCACCCCATGAATCACGACGCTTTCGGCCGGCCATATTCCCGCTCCGCGGCTTCTGTCTTCATCTTCGCCCTGTTCGCTTCTTGCTTCGTAGGCCTCGGAATCGGCTGCAAGACCTCGCAAACGGCGCCGATCGAGCCGGTGCTTTCGTCTGCACCGCCTCCGTGCGACATCGAGCACAATGGCACGTGCGTCTTGCGCAAGGCTTCGGACGAGGATTACGAGGCGAGAGCCGAAGTGATGGCGGCGGAGGCCGAACGGGAAGCCTCGCTGTTCAGCCAGCGTCTTCGGCGTTGGCGCCAAGAGGAAGAAGCGCGGCAACGTCGTCGGGCCCGGACGTCTTCGATCACGGACGCGCAGCCGGTGGCGGACGACGATTCTCCCGGACCCAAGAACGACCACGATCTTGCGGACGATCCGGCGAGCGTATCAGCCGGCGCTTCACTCGGCGATTCCGCCGGGGATTCACGCGGCGATTCAGCCGGCGATTCAGCGCGCGAGGCAGACCCCGGAGATCTTCGACTCGGGATGGGGATTTCGTTCGACGATGAGGACTCGAAGGCCTCTGTGTACGGGACCAGCATCCGGGCGCTCAAGCGTGCTTCGCCGCCGGCGGTTGCGGCTTCGGAGGTCGGAACGAAGCCCGAAGATTCACAACGCGCGGGCGAGGCCGTGCTTCGGATGAAGTCGGCCAAGTGCCTCTTGCTCCACGATCGTGTCCACGTGGAGGAGGCGGTGCGCGCCCAGCGCGCGTCTCGGGTCGACCGAAAGAAGCTTGGCGAGCTTGCGCTGGCGTCGGTGGAGATCCAGGTGTTGATCGAGGCCATCGATGCTGAGCTTGCCCGTCGCAAGGTTGTGCAAGGGATGGTCGCCGAGGTTTGCCGCCAAGAAGGTGTCAAAGGCTACGAGGCGGTTCTTAGGCCGCTCGTGGGGCCTCCGGCATCGGCACCGCGCGACGCGTCGCGATACAGTCGTGGGCTCGTGCGCCTTCGTGGGGCGTTGGAACGCGAGTCCGGCTTGCCTCGATCCGAGTAGTCTGGTTAAGAGTGCATCGTTGGTGATGTCTCAGCACCAAGCCGACACGGTCGAGCCGCGACCCCGCCTCTCGATCGTCATTCCCGCCTACAACGAGGGGGACAGCGTCGACGAGCTTCTCGCGGAGGTCTTTGGCGTCATCGACCGAAATGGGTACGTCGGTGAGGTCGTGATCGTCGACGACGGATCCTCAGACGACACGTGGCCGAAGCTGCTCGCCTATGGGGCTCATGAGCCGCGGCTGCGCGCGGTCCGTTTTCGACGCAATTTTGGTCAGACGGCGGCGATGGTCGCCGGTCTCGACCACGCGCGGGGTGAGATTCTTATTCCGCTCGACGCAGATCTCCAGAATGACCCGAATTCGATCCCAGATCTCATGGCCAAGATCGACGAAGGCTATGACGTCGTCTCCGGATGGCGCCGCGATCGCAAGGACTACTTCCTGTCTCGTCGGCTGCCGTCCGTGATCGCGAATCGGCTGATCTCCTGGGTGAGTGGCGTGCGTCTTCACGACTACGGGTGTTCGCTCAAAGCGTACCGACGCGAGGTCCTCGACCCGGTCAATCTCTACGGCGAGATGCATCGATTCATTCCGATCTACGCATCGTGGACGGGGGCGCGGGTCGGGGAGGCTGTCGTCCATCATCGTCCGCGGAAGTACGGGCGCTCGAAGTACGGTATCATGAGGACGTTCAAGGTCGTTCTCGATCTTCTCGTCGTGAAATTCCTTGGTTCTTACGGGACCAAACCGATCTACTTCTTTGGTGGATTGGGTCTCATCTTTTTCATCGCGTCGTTTTTGACCGCCGCCTACACGCTGTACGCTAAGTACGTCGATCACGTGTTCGTCCACCGAAACCCTCTTCTGATCATCTCGATCTTCTTCGCGCTGACCGGCATTCAGAGCTTGTTCTTGGGGTTGTTGGCCGAGATCGCCATTCGCACCTACCACGAGAGCCAGTCACGCCCGATCTACGCGGTACGGAGCCGCATGAACATCGAGCTCTCCGATGCGCTCCGGAAGTAGGCCGTAGGCCCAAAGCCCTTCAGCGCCTAACCTCGGTGTTGCGCGCGATACTCTCGATCAAGTGAAAGACCGAGCGAAGCAATGCTCGCCAGCGCCTACGTCTTTCGGTAGTTTCTCATCATGTGCGGTATTGCCGGGGTTGTCGTACCTCCCGCTGCGTCGGTCCCGAGGCCGCTGCTCGAGCGCATGACCGCGACGCTTTGGCGCCGTGGACCCGATGATCAAGGTGTGTTCGTGGACGACGAGGGCGGGTGCGGTCTTGGGCACCGACGTCTCTCGATCATCGACCTTTCCGGAGGCCATCAGCCGCTCACCAACGACGATGCGAGCATTCATGTCGTCGTGAATGGCGAGATCTACAACTTCGCGGCGCTGCGCGCGCAGCTCGAAGCCGGTGGCGCGCGATTTCGCACCCGATCGGACTCTGAGGTCTTGGTGCACGGCTACGCGGCGTGGGGTACCGAAGTCTTTCGGCGCGCGCGCGGCATGTTTGCGGCCGCGATCTGGGATGGGCGACGGCGGCGGCTGGCTCTCGCACGCGATCCGCTCGGCAAGAAGCCACTCTACTACGCGTTTGTCGATGGCGACACGCTTCTGTTCGCTTCCGAGGCGAAGGCGCTGCTCGAGTGCGCCACGATCGACCGCGCCGTTTCGTTGCCGGGACTGGCGCTCTATCTTACTTACGAGTGTCTTCCCGAGTCCTCGACGATCTATCGGGGGGTGAAAAAGCTTCGTCCCGGGGAGATGCTCGTCTTTGACCAGGCGCGAGGGCGCGCCGAGCTTTCCACTTTTTGGACGATGCGATTTCGACCGCGTGCCTCGGATTTTCGATCGGCGACGGAGACGGAGGTTGGCCCGGAACTTCCTTCGTCTGGTTCTTCCGCGAGTCACAAGACCGACTCGCTCGCGTCCGAACTTCGCTCGCGGATTCGCGATGCGACCTCGGCCCGCCTCGTGGCGGACGTGCCGCTCGGGGTGTTCTTGTCGGGGGGGATCGACTCCTCGACCGTCGCGGCGGCGATGGCTTCGCTCGTGGATCCACGGACGATCAAGACCTTCTCGATCACGTTCGACGATCCTTCGTTTGACGAGGGGCCCTATGCGAGAGCCGTTGCGCAACACCTTGGGACGGATCACCAAGAAGCCCGTCTGTCGGCCCAAGAGATGTTGGATGTGTTGCCGGAAGTCGCGGATTTCATGTGTGAACCGCTTGGCGATGCGTCGATCATCCCTACGTACCTGCTCTCGCGATTTACGCGTCAGCACGTCACGGTGGCGCTCGGGGGCGATGGAGGCGACGAGCTGTTCTTCGGCTATCCCACCTTCCAGGCGGAACGCGTCGCGGCGGCGGCGGAACGCATCCTTTCGGCTCGGTCGCTGTCGAGGCTCGGCCGGTGGCTCCACGGCGCCGCCCAGCGGCTTCCCGTGTCGCGCAAGAACTTCAGCTTCGACTTCAAGGTGAAGCGCTTCTCGCAAGGGTTGGGTTGGCCGACGGGGCATCGTCACCAAGCTTGGTTGGGCTCCTTTCTCCCGGTGGAGCTCAGCCGCCTACTTCGTCCGGAGATCGCAGAGTGTGCGCTTCGCGCCGAGCCCTACGCCCTCATCGCGTCGCTCTGGCAAGACGCGACGCGCCAAGACGGAACGTTCCGAGATGCGGACGACGCGCTCGTGCTCCAATATGCGCGGCTCTACCTCGCCGGGGACGTGCTCGTGAAGGTGGATCGTGCTTCCATGGCCTGTGGGCTGGAGGTACGGGCGCCGTTTCTCGATGTCGATCTGGTCGACTTCGTCAACGCGGTGCCCGGTCGCACGAAGCTTCCTGGGATGACGACGAAGTATCTGTTGAAGCAGGCGGTCCGTCCCTGGCTGCCTTCGGTCATCATCGATCGTCCGAAAAAAGGGTTCGGCGTTCCCGTGGGCGAATGGCTTCGAGGTCCGCTGCGTGCGCTCGCGCGTGATCTGCTCGCGCCCTCGAAGCTCAAGCGCGAGGGGTTTTTCGATCCGGTTTGGGTCACGCAGTTGCTCGATGAGCACGAACGCGGCACGCACGACCACAGAAAACCCCTGTGGACGCTCCTCGCTTTTGAGCTTTGGTTTGAACGTTTCGGCAGAGTAGCTTCGGCGCCGTAGGAATGAGTGCGTGAAGGCAGGGCGGCCCTTTGGGGGTGTGGTCGCGATCCTCGTGGTTGCGATTCTCGTGGCGGCGGGGCTCGATCTTTGGGTCGCGCTTCGGGGCAGTCCACCCGAAGTCGAGCCGGCCGCAATGGCCGCGGCCGCCCGCACGATCTTGGCACGGCGAGCGAAAGGCGATCGCGTCGTCCACTCACCTTTGTTCTCGATGCGCGAGCTCCAGGGGCTCGGTGATCTCGACAGCAGCCCTGACCTCCCCGAGACGTCCGTGCGTGCGTCGCGTCGAGTGCTCGTGCTCGACAAAGCCGCCTTTCCGATGCACGGATTCGAGGCGCCCGCGGACACCCTCGATCTCGAGGGCGGGTTGCGTCTTCGCGTCATCGAGCCCTCGAGCGTGGGCGGTGTCTTGGTCTTCGACCTTTACGAGGACATCGAGCGCCTGGTTCTCCACATCGAACGTCCGCCCGGGGTCGTGCGGTCGAGGTGCACGGCGCCGAGGCCCGAAGGCGGATACGGGTGTCCCGGTGAGGCTGGCTGGCTTTACGCCGCACGCACGACACAGCGCATCGACGGTACGAACACGCGCTGCGTGTGGAACCATCCGACGACGAACGGCGTGGTTGTTCTGGGGCTTCCGCCCCCGGTCGCACCGCCGGCCGGGCGCCACCTGGTTCTCAAGCTCCAGGCGGCCCTCACCGACGAAGCGGTGCGTACGACGCCCGATGGCGCCGACGTCGTGACTGAGGTCTTTCAGGGCGGCCGAGCGCTGGGGAGGCTTGTCGTGACGAACCGCATCGGTTGGGTCGAGCGTGAACTCGTCGTTCAAGCGGGTGCGGCCGTCGAGCTGCGGGTGACGACACCTCGCGACGGTCGTCGACACCATGTGCTGAACGCGCAGATCTTCGAGGCCGTCGATGAACGATCTCGATGACGCCGTGTCCCCGGGCATGGAACGATCCAACGGACGATCCAACGGACGATCCACGGGACGATCCAGGTCGAAAGTTCGGCTCGCCGTCGGCGCGATCGTCGTCTTCTACTTCCTCGTACAGCTCGCCGGGCTGCCCGCGTTCGGCCTGACCGACGATGATGACTTCTACATTCCGGCCGGCATCTCATACTCGACCTGGCTTGGGCACGCCCTCACGCTTCGCGATGGCGCCTTCAGCCAGGCCCAGGTCGACGCCGCCTTTTCGATCAACAAGGAACACCCGCCGTTCGCGAAATACGTCTTCGGCGTTTGTCACTTTGCGCTTCGTGGGCTGGTCGGTCCGTTCGATTCGGCGCGTGTGGGTACGGTCTTGTTCTCGACCGTCGCCGCATTGTTGTTGTGCATCCTCGCGATTCACGGCCTGGGACGGAGGCGCGGGCTCTTGGCCGGCGGTTGTGCGGTTCTCTGTCTTCTGCTTCTGCCGCGCTTCTACTTCCATTCCCATGCGGCGACCCTCGACGTCCCGGTCGCGACGATGTACCTCGCGACCGCGACCCTTGCCCTGATGGCTGAACGCTCGTGGCGCGCCGCCATCGCCTCGGGTGCGGTCTTTGGCCTTGCGACCGCGACAAAGCTCAACGCCCCGTTCTTCCTGCTGCCTTATGGCGTGTTCTTGTTGCTCACCCGGATGCCGAGATTCGTTTCCGCGCCGGAATCAGCGACGTTTCCGGCTCGCCTGCGAAGTTGGTTTGGGGGCGGGACATCGGAGGCTCCTCCGCGACCTGATGCGGGCTTCGTTCGGCTGCCGCGTATCCCGTTGACGCTCGTTGCGATGGCCACGGTGGGCCCGCTCGTCTTCTGGGGGTCATGGCCATGGCTGTGGTGGGATACGTTCGCGCGGGTGGGTGAGTACGTCGGTTTTCACCTTCACCACTACGGCATCTATTTTCTCTACTTTGGTCGAATCTACTCGAGCGATCCCTATGCGCCGTGGCACGCGCCGTTCGTGATGGCGGCGACGACGGTTCCGCTTGCGATCTGGGCGCTCTTGGCGGCGGGGGTTCTGCTGGGGCGTCGAGCGCTTTGGGGCTCGTTGCGGGCGTCGGGCGAAGCGAGGCTTCAGTCGGAAGGCTCGCTCCTCCTCACCGCGCTCCTTCACTTGTTCTTCACGATCTCAGTCGTCGCTTTCTTTCCCGGGCCGAAATACGGGGGGGAAAAGCTCTTCATGCCGGCGTTTCCGTTCATCTGTCTGCTCGCGGGCTACGGCGCACTTCGTCTGTGCGAAGCCGTGCGCGAGGGCGCCCGCGTCAGCGAAGAACGGTCGCGCGGTCTTGGTTCGAGTCTTGTGTCGGGTCTGCGTTCTGGCCTTGGTTTCGCGTGGGTCGGATGGGTGACGGTCGGCGTGGCGCTTCTTTCTTCACTGGCGTTGGGCCTCCGGTTCGGGGCGTATGCGCTCTCGAGTTACAACGGCTTGGCCGGCGGGTTGGCTGGGGCCACGGCCCTCGGTTTCGAACGCCAATACTACGATGTGGCGTACCGAGACCTCGTGGTCTGGTTCAACGAGCACGCGGAGAAGGGGGCTACGGTCCACTTTCTCCCGAACAACTGGGAGTACGTTCGGACCTATCGCTGGTATGCGCGGGGCGGTTTCCTCCGACCCGACCTCCGCGTCGTCGACCATGAGGCCCAGGCGAGCTACATCGTCATCACCCATGAGCGACGGTTTTCTCGTTATTCTGACGACTTGCTTCGATACCGGGCGACGCCGATCGCCTTTGAGCGTCGGGTCGATGGGGTGCCGCTGTATACGGTGCTGCGCGTCCGTTGATCCCTGGAATTGTTGGCGATCGCCTCCGAACTCGAGTAGGTTCCCCAATGACCAAGGTGATGGAGCGGGTCATTCGAGGAGGCGCAGCCCAAAGGCCGCCATTGCCCGCTTCGGTGGTGACGCTCGGTTCCTTCGATGGCGTGCACCTCGGTCACCAAGCGCTGCTCGCGCGAACGACTTCGCTCGCTCGCCAACGCGGGGTCCCTTCGGTTGCGTACACGTTCGATCCACACCCCACGAAGGTCTTTTCGCCGGAACGCGCGTCGCCGAGCCTGATGGCACTCGATGAGCGCATTCGGTGCTTGTTGGCGCATGGGATCGACCTCGTGCTCGTCGAGACCTTCGACGCGGCCTTCGCCGACCTTCGACCGGAGCATTGGGTGGCGACGTATCTCGTCGGGCCGCTCCATCCGCAGTGTGTCGTCGTCGGGCACAACTTCACGTATGGGCGGGGCGGGGTGGGCAATGTGGCGAGCCTAAGGGAGGCCGGCGACCTGCATGCCTTCGATCTCGAGGTCATCGCGCCCGTTTCGGTGGGGTCGGACTTCGTTTCGAGTAGTCGAGTGCGCGAACTGCTGTCGAGCGCGGGCGACGTCGCGGGCGCTCGCGCCTTGCTTGGCCGCAATTTCGCCGTGACCGGCCGAGTCGTCCGTGGAGACGCGCGCGGACGGTCGATCGGCTTTCCGACGATCAACGTCGACCCGGCGCATGAACTCCTTCCCCGCCGCGGCGTCTATGCGTCGCGCGTCGAAGTGCTTGGCGAGGAGGGCGTGGTGCGGCCGGCCGTGTCGAACATTGGCGTGCGTCCCACGTTCGAGGGGGAGGGCGTTCGCGTGGAGACCCATATTCTCGATTTCAGTGGCGAGCTGTACGGTGAGAGCGTTCGGATCGAGCTCGTCGAACGGATTCGCGATGAGCAGCGGTTTGCTGGTGTCGAGGCGCTCGTCGCGCAGATCGGCGCTGATGTCGCGGCTGCGCGGCGTCTACTTCTTGGCCCCGACGCCGGGACCATGGCTCAGTCATGACGAGGCGGCTTTGTGTCGTACTGGGGCGCGATGTCTCCCGGTCGCTCTCACCCATGCTTCATCAGGCGGCGGCTGCTCAGTGTGCGGTTGATTTGGCCTACGTACCCGTGTCGTGCGCCGACGACGCCCACTTCCACCGCGCGATCGACGCGTTGATGACCCTCGGGGCCTCGGGCGCCAACGTCACGATTCCGTACAAGCGGCTCGCTTTGGCGCGAAGCCATCGCGTGAGCGATGCGGCGGCCGAGATGGGTGCGGTCAACACCCTCACGTTGACGAGCGAGGGTACGCTGGTCGGCGACAACACGGATGGCCCGGGGCTCCTTCGCCTGTTCGAAGCGCTTCCCGACGAGAGGTTCGCGCGCGTTCAGCTCTTGGGCGCAGGTGGCGTTGCGCGGGCCGTGGGTTGGGCGCTGGCCCGTCGGGGGGTGGACGCCCGCCAGATCCACGTGTGCGCGCGTCGTCGAGCTCAGGCCGAGTCGGTCGCGGCGCTCGTCGGGGCGAAGGCGGGCCCCTTTGAGCGAATCGCAGGGACGACACTCGTGTTGTCTGGGTTGCCGGTCGAAGCCTCGATCGCCGAACGTGCGATGAGCGAGTGGGTGGATACGGCAGTCCGGCCCATGATCTACGACCTCGGCTACCAGCGTGATGCCCGAGAAACCCCGTTGACGGCGCGTGCCCGCGCGGTGGGGCTCGAGGCGGTCGACGGGCGCGCGATGCTCGTCGAGCAGGCGGCGCTTTCCTTCGCTCTTTGGACAGGATCCGACGTCATCGCGGTCGCACACGCGATGCAACAAGCGATGGAAGAAGCCGTTTCTGCCCTTCCTTAGCGCTTCTTAGCCGAGCGCTTCCTTAGCGCTTCTTAGCTGAGCGCTTCCTTAGCGCTTCTTGGTGCTTCCTTGCGCTTCTTGACGATTCTTGACGATTCTTGGCGCTTCTTGGCGCTTCAGAGTCCTGGTGGTGAGATCTGGTGGTCAGATCCCTAGGACTTCGGAGGCTTAGAACTTCGAAGCCGGCTTCTTTACTCTCGCTCTGGCCGAGTTTAGCCTCGGGCCTCGATGCCCGGTCGCCTTGGAGAACTCCTCGTCCGCGAGAACCTCATTACGCTCCAGCAGCTCCAGGCTGCGCAGGAACAACAGCGCAAAGCCGGCGGCCGTCTTGGGTTCAACCTCACGAAGCTGGGCTACATCGAGGAGACCGAGCTCACGGCCTTTCTCTCCAAGCAATACGGCGTGCCCTCGATCAACCTCGCGGAGTTCGAGATCGACTCGGACGTGATCAAGCTGGTCCCGAAGGAGGTGGCGGAGAAGCACCAGGTCATTCCGGTCAACCGCGCGGGCGCATCGCTCATCGTCGCCATGGCCGACCCGTCGAACATCTTCGCCATCGACGACCTCAAGTTTCTCACCGGGTACAACATCGAGGTCGTCGTGGCCTCGGACGGTGCGATTCGGGACGCCATCGACAAGTACTACGGAGGTAAGGAAGCGGGCGGCGGTGGTGACCTCAACTACGACGAGGTCATGGCCGAGTTCGACGAAGACGAGATCGAAGTCGGGATGGACGACGACATTTCGAACGTCGTCGACCTCGAGCGTTCCGCCGAAGACGCGCCCGTCGTCAAGCTCGTCAACCTCATCTTGATCGACGCGATCAAGAAGGGGGCGTCGGACATTCACATCGAACCGTACGAGAAGGACTTTCGGGTCCGATACCGCATCGACGGCGTGCTGTATGAGATGATGAAGCCACCGCTCAAGCTCAAGGCGGCGATCACTTCACGTATCAAGATCATGAGTCAGCTCGATATCGCCGAGCGTCGCCTCCCTCAGGACGGCCGTATCAAGCTGAAGCTCGGCAAAGGGCGCGAGATGGACTATCGCGTGTCCTGTCTTCCTTGCTTGTTCGGCGAGAAGATCGTTCTTCGTCTCCTCGACAAAGGCAACCTCCAGCTCGACATGACCAAGCTCGGCTTCGAGCCGAAGCCTCTGGCGCTTTTCAAGAGCGCGATCAAGCGGCCGTACGGGATGGTCTTGGTGACCGGGCCGACCGGATCCGGCAAGACGACCTCTCTCTACTCGGCGCTCTCGGAGCTCAACAAGTCGACGGTGAACATCTCGACGGCCGAAGACCCGGTCGAGTACAACTTGCATGGCATCAACCAGGTGCAGATGCACGAGGACATTGGCCTCAACTTCGCGGCCGGTCTGCGATCGTTTCTTCGTCAGGATCCGGACATCATCATGGTCGGCGAGATTCGAGACTTCGAGACGGCCGAAATTGCGGTCAAGGCCGCATTGACCGGCCACCTCGTCTTGTCGACGTTGCACACCAACGACGCGCCCTCGACCATCTCCCGTCTCCTGAACATGGGCATCGAGCCTTTCTTGGTGACGGCCGCCGTCAACCTCATCATGGCCCAGCGACTCGCGCGTCGAATCTGTGCGGACTGCAAGGTGCCGATCGACGTCCCGGAGAGCGCGCTCCTCGAGATCCAAATCAAGCCGCAGGAGATCGGCTCTTTCCAGGTCTACCGCGGACAAGGATGTGCGACCTGCTCCGAGACGGGCTACAAAGGTCGAGTGGCGGTGTATGAGGTCATGGACTTTTCAGAGGAGCTGAAGGAGTTCGTGATCAATGGGGCATCGGCGGCGGAGCTGAAGGCGGAAGGCATCCGGCTTGGCATGCAGACGTTGCGGATGGCGGCGCTGAACAAGCTCCGCGAGGGCCTGACGACCATCGAAGAGGTTACGCGTTGCAGTGCGCCCGATTGATGCCGAAGGGTGAAGGATGGCTTGTGGGCAAGGTGGGTGTGAACGATGGCTAATTTGCATCAGCTTCTGAAGGCGATGATCGAAAAAGGGGCTTCGGACCTTCACATCACCACGGGTGCATCTCCTCAGCTACGGATCGATGGGACGCTGGTACCCCTGAAGACACCGGCCTTGTCTCCGGTCGATACCAAGCAGCTCTGCTACTCGATCTTGACGGATGCGCAGAAGCATCAGTTCGAAGAAGACAACGAGCTCGATCTCTCGTTTGGCGTGAAGAACCTCTCCCGATTCCGCGCCAACATCTATCTTCAGCGTGGCGCGGTGGCGGGCGCGTTTCGAACCATTCCGTTCAAGATCCTGACCTTCCAGGATCTTGGCTTGCCCCAGGTCGTGGCTGACCTTGCGGCGAAGCCGCGGGGGCTCGTGCTCGTCACCGGACCGACCGGATCGGGCAAGTCGACGACGCTCGCGTCGATCATCGACAAGATCAACACCGAGCAGCACGGCCACATCCTGACGATCGAGGATCCGATCGAGTATCTGCATCCGCACAAGAACTGTGTCGTCAATCAGCGTGAGATTGGTTCTGACACTGTGTCGTTCAAGAAGGCACTGAAGTACGTGTTGCGTCAGGACCCGGATGTGATCCTGGTCGGTGAGATGCGTGACCTCGAGACCATCGAGGCCGCGCTCGTCATCGCGGAGACTGGCCACCTCGTCTTCGCGACCCTGCACACGAACGGATGCGTGCAGACCATCAACCGAATCCTCGACGTGTTCCCGCCCTACCAGCAGCCACAGGTGCGCGCTCAGCTCTCCATGGTGCTCGAAGGTGTGATGAGTCAGCAGCTCTTGCCGAAGGCGAGCGGGTCGGGGCGTGCGCTCGCGCTCGAGGTCATGGTGCCGAACATGGCGATCCGGAATCTGATCCGCGAGGACAAGGTCCACCAGATCTATGGCCAGATGCAGATCGGGCAGGGCCGCTTCGGTATGCAGACCATGAATCAGGCGCTGGCGGGCCTCATTCAGAAACGCACGATCTCCTTCGAGGAGGGCCTCCTCAGGAGCTCGGATCAAGATGAGCTCCGGCAGATCTTGGCGGGCAGTCCGTCGCGACCCTCGGGGTCGGTGTCGCGCTGATCGCAGGTGCGATGGTGTAGGACGGAAAATCAGGCCGAGTCCCCCGCTTTGCGATGTTCGGGCGGTCCCGGGTAGACTAGGCTCCGCGAGACTGAATGCACGGTGCCGCGAGGTTCGCGGACCGAGAGGAGCTTGGGCCGATGCCAGTATTCATTTGGGAAGGGAAGACGCGTCAGGGCGAAGCAAGGGCCGGGACGATGGAGGCGGCCAGCGCCGACGCCGTCATCGAACGCCTGAAGGCCCAACAGATTCAGGCCTCGAAGGTCAAGAAGAAGCCCGTCGAAATTCACCTCAAGCTAGGGTCGGGCGTGACCTCCAAGGAGGTCGTCGTCTTCACGCGGCAGTTTGCCACGATGATCGACGCCGGCCTTCCGCTCGTGCAGTGCCTCGAAATTCTCGGCTCGCAGCAGGCCAACATTCACTTCCGCAAGGTCATCTTGGCGATCAAGACCGAGGTCGAGTCGGGCTCGACGCTTGCTGATGCGCTCGGCAAACACCCGAAGATCTTCGATGACCTTTTCGTCAACTTGGTCTCCGCGGGCGAAGTCGGCGGTATCCTAGACACCATCCTCAATCGCCTCGCGATCTACATGGAAAAGAACATGAAGCTGAAGCGCCAGGTGAAGGGCGCCATGGTCTATCCATCGGTCGTGCTCGTCGTGGCGGGTGCGGTCACGGCGGTCTTGCTCATCTTCGTGATTCCGGTTTTCGAGAAGATGTTCAAAGACTTCGGTGGCACTCTTCCCGCGCCGACACAGTTCGTGATCGACCTTTCGAATGGTCTCCGCGCGAACATCTTGCCCTCCATCATTGGATTGATCGTCGTGGTCCTGCTCCTGCGGGCGATCGCCAAGACGAAACGCGGCCGTCTCTTTTTTGATATGCTTCAGCTCAAGGCGCCGATCTTGGGACCGGTGTTCCGGAAGGTGGCGGTCGCGAAATTTACTCGAACGCTCGGGACCATGATCTCCTCCGGTGTCCCCATCCTGGACGCGCTTCAGATCACGGGACGTTCGTCGGGCAACAAGGTGGTCGAGAATGCCATCCTCTATGCGCGCGAGCGGATCTCCGAAGGCCGTACGATGGCCGATCCGCTGGCTGAGACGGCGGTCTTCCCGCCCATGGTGGTTCAAATGATCGCGGTCGGCGAGTCGACCGGTGCGATGGATACGATGTTGCAGAAGATCGCCGACTTCTACGAAGAAGAAGTCGATACCGCGGTGGCTGCGCTGACGGCGATGCTGGAGCCTCTGATGATGGTGGTCCTCGGTGTCCTCCTTGGTGGTCTCATCATCGCGATGTATCTCCCGATCTTCGAGCTTGCCGATAACAT
Source organism: Deltaproteobacteria bacterium (assembly GCA_016713425.1). Taxonomy (GTDB): domain Bacteria; phylum Myxococcota; class Kuafuiibacteriia; order Kuafuiibacteriales; family Kuafuiibacteriaceae; genus JADJPE01. Next base: position 3,646,400 of record JADJPE010000005.1, read on the forward strand.
CAAGTAGTCCGTCGCGCGTCCCCCCTCCTTGCGCTCATGACCTCCCCCGAGAATCTGGAAGACACGTTCGACCCTCGCTCGCCTGAAGTCGGTGACGCGGTCCGAGAGTCGAGCGGTCCTCCTTCGGCGAGAAGTCCGAGCTCCCCGACGGGCGACTTGCTCGTTCCGAGGGCGCGTGCGCATACCTTGTCTGGCCTGCCGCGCCTCATCGCGGGCGAGCCGCTCGAGCGAGATGCGATCGCGCGCAAGCTCTTGATCGTGGCGGGCGTGCGCGTCGCGATCGTTTCGGTCGTGCTCGTCGCCTTGTTCGTGTTGTCCCAGCTCCGGCTCCGCGAGCTCGATCGTGTTCCATCGTGGCAATACGTGCTCGTGGGCGTCGCCTACGCGCTGTCGCTGGCCTACATCGCGCTCGTTCGCGCACCGACCCTCGTCGTTCCCCTCGCGTATGCGCAAATTGGGCTGGATGCGTTGATCGTGTCGGTCCTCGTCATCATGACCGGAGGGATCGAGTCGGTCTTTACCTTTGCCTATATCTTCCCGGTCCTGGGCGCGGCTTCGACGCTCTATCGGCGGGGCACGGTTGTCGCGGCCGTGGTGTCCTGCTTCGCCCTCGGGACCATATTGTCCCTCCATCTCACGGGAGAAGTGACGTTGTTGCCGCCCGTCCCCTTCGGCTCGACCGTGTTCTCGTTCGTTCTGTACTGCGCCGGGATGGGGCTCGTCGCTTTGCTCTCGAGTGCGCTCGCCGAGAAGGCTCGGATCACCGGGCGTCGGCTCGCGGAGAGTCAGAGCGACCTCGAACAACTCGAGCAGCTTCACGCGGCGATTCTTCGGTCGCTTCCGGCGGGCCTCATCACCATCGACATCGAGGGAACGATCCAGTTTGCGAACGAAGCGGCGCAGCAGATCCTCGCGATACCCAAAGAGCACTTGATTCGTCAGCCGCTCTTCTTGGTCGTACCCCCGATGGGGCGGCATTGGCGCGATCGTCGGGTACGTCTCATGGCAGAGGGGATGAGAGAGCGCCAAGAGGAGTCCTTCGTTCGTCCTGATGGGCGGGCGATCCGTCTTGGGTTTTCGTTCGCGCCGCTTGGAAACGAGACGGAACGTTGGCTCGGGTCGATCGTCGTCTTTCAGGATCTGACCGACATCGTGCGCCTGAAGGAAGCGGTGGAGAGGGCGGAGCGCTTGGCCACGCTCGGGAAGCTCGCGGCTGGGCTCGCACACGAGATCCGAAATCCCCTCGCCTCCATGTGTGCATCGGTCGATGTTCTCAGGCACACCCTCGACCCACCGGAAGCGATGAAGCGGTTGATGTCCAACGTCATTCGAGAGGGCGAGCGCCTCAACAACTTGATCAGTGACTTCCTGACGTTCGCGCGACCCCGCGAGCTCAACCTTGCGGTCGTCGACCTTGGGCGCGTCGTGGCCGATGTCGTCGAATTGTTTCGTCACGAGGCCAGGTCCGATCTGTGGTCGCTCGAGTTTGATGTCGAGGGCTCGACCGAGGTGTCCATCGATGCGGCTTTGATCAAGCAAGTCGTCTGGAACCTACTTCGAAACGCAGGGGACGCGATGAAGGCTCGACCTGGCTGCATTCGGGTGAGGCTTGGTCTCGAAGAGAACCGGCCGACGCTTCGCGTCTCGGATGAAGGCCAAGGGATCGAGCCCGAACTTCAGCGTAGAGTCTTCGATCCATTCTTTACGACGAAGGAAGGCGGATCGGGTTTGGGGCTTGCGATTTCGCATTCGATTCTCAATGCGCACGGCGCACAGATCACGGTGGACAGCCGCGTGGGGAGGGGAACGGAGTTCACGATTCGCTTTTCCGCCCCGGCACAAAGCGCCTTGCCTCGGCCTGACGCGAGGTCCGGGGGCGAAGTCGAAGCTGGGGCCGAAGTCGAATCCGGAGCCGAAGCTGGGGCTGGAGCCGAAGTCAAAATCGAATCCGGGGCTGGAGCCGAAGTCGAAGCCGAAGCCGGGCCCTTACCACCTCGCGAAGGCGATGGAGGTCGACGAGAAGGCTGAGAACGCCTTGCCGGCCAGGGCGGTGACACCCATGGCGAGCGACCCCCAAAGGGCTACGCGGGCGGCGCCGCGCAGAAGGCCCGCGCCTCCGGCGCGCGCACCGAGGACGCCCAAGATCACGAGGCAAAGGAGCGAGCCCGCCGCAATGGAGGTGAAGCGGTGGGTTGCGGGGCTCAGCACGGCGATCATGAGTGGCCAGAGGGCACCGGCGGCGAACGTCGCGGCCGAAACGGCCGCGGCTTGCACCGGACGGGCGGCGTGCGTCTCGATGAGGCCAAGCTCGTCGCGCATATGGGCGCCGAGGGCGTCGTGTCGCATGAGTTGATCGGCGACCCGTTCGGCCAGATCCGGGTCGAGCCCGCGGGCCACATAGATCCCGGCGAGCTCATTTCGCTCGTGGGCCACGTTCTCGGCAAGTTCGCGCCGTTCGCGATCGATGTCCGCTTTCTCCGTGTCTCTTTGGGAGCTGACCGACACGAATTCGCCGGCGGCCATGGACATAGAGCCTGCGAAGAGGCCAGCGGTCCCCGTCAAGAGGATGTCGGTCGCCGACGCCTTGGCCGCCACGACGCCGAGAAGGAGACTCGCGGTCGATACGAGACCGTCGTTTGCGCCCAGGACGGCCGCCCTCAGCCATCCGATGCGTTCGGCATAGTGGCGCTCCACGTGTTTGCGCATCGCGTGCGACCTTCCCATGCTCGCCGGCGCAGGCCAAGCGGTTCGGGGCTTGAGCGCGCCTAGGTTCTGAGTCAGATTCCCCGCGAGGTGGTTCATGGGGCGAGTTCTCGTCGTTGACGACGAACCGGGGATCCGAGATGCGCTGGAGTTTCTCATCGCGTCGAAGTCGCACGCCGTCGTGACGGCGGCCAGCGTCTCCGAGGCTCGCGCCCGCCTCGAGGAGGGGCCGCTCGATCTTGTGATCACGGACCTTCGACTCGAGCCCGGAGGCGACGGGATCGATGTCATCCGGGCTGCACGCAAGCGCTCGAATCCGCCGGAGGTGATCGTCATGACCGCTTTCGGGACGCGAGATCGGGCTCGGCTTGCGGTTCAGGAAGGGGCCGCGTTCTACCTCGAGAAGGGCCCTCACCTTGCGACCGACATCGAGGTCCTCGTCTCGCAGGCGATCAACAGTCGTCAGATTCGCGAAGAGAACGAACACCTTCGGCAGGCGCTCAGCGGCGCGTTCAGCATCGGAGGTCTGGTGGGCAAGAGCCAGGCGATGCGTGAGGTGGTCCAGCTCATTGAGCGCATGGCGCCGTCGCTGGCCACGGTGCTCATCACGGGGGAGAGCGGGACGGGCAAAGAGCGGGTTGCCCGCGCCCTGCACCACGGGAGTCCGCGCTGTGACGGGCCGTTTGTCCCGCAGAACTGCGGCGCCATTCCCGAGAATCTGATCGAGGCCGAGTTCTTCGGCTACGAGAAGGGCGCGTTCACGGGGGCCGATGCGTCGAAGGCGGGGCTCTTCATGGCGGCAAACGGCGGCACCATCTTCCTCGACGAAGTGGCCGAGCTCCCGTTCTCGCTGCAGTCGAAGTTGCTTCGCGTGCTTCAGGAGCGCCGCGTCAAGCCCGTGGGCGCGGTGGCCGAGCTCGAGATCGATGTTCGCATCATCGCGGCGACCAACGCGGATCTCGAGTCCGAGGTCAAACGGGGTCGCTTTCGCGAAGATCTCTTCTTTCGACTGAAGGTCCTCGAGATCGACCTTCCACCTTTGCGACATCGGCGCGAAGACATTCCGCTCTTGGCGAGCACGTTCGTCGAACGGTTTGCGCGCGAGTACGGTCGCCCGGTTCGTGGTCTGAGCGCCCCGGCGATGAAGGCGCTGCTGACGTACGATTTTCCCGGAAATATCCGTCAACTCGAGCATGCGATCGAGCGTGGGGTGGCACTCTCGGATGGGGGCGAGCTCCAGCTCGAGGCGCTCCCGAAAGAGGTACGGTTTCAAGACGCGCGGCCGGATCGGCTCTACGCCGTCGAAGGGGCGCCGGCGTTTCCGGACGAGGGCGTCGATCTGGAGCGGTTGGTCGATCACTTCGAGCATGGTCTGATTACGCGCGCGCTCGAGAAGGCCGGGGGCGTGAAGACAAGGGCCGCTGAGTTGCTGGGGCTCTCGTTTCGTCAGTTTAGGTACAAGCTGGCGAAGCACGAGAAGCAGAAGGAGAACGATCGGTCGACGTCCGAGGCCAGCGCATCGGCGACCGAGGCCGGAGGAGGCACGGAATGAGTCGGCATTGGATCGCGATGGTCGTATTTCTTGGGGGCGCGATTGTTGGGATCGGTTCGTTCGCCCGCTGGGGGGTTGAGCGGGCGGCTGAAAAGGAGCAGGCGGAATCGCTTCGTGCGCAGGTCGCCGCCATCCTCGGGGGAAGTCACGATCCGGCGGAGTTTCCCGCGATGGAGAAGGCGCTTTCGGAGCTCTTGCGGGAGCACCCCGAGAACCCGACCATTCTCCTGAATCTTGGGATCTTGCAGGGCGCGCAGGGGCAAATCGACGAGGCGGAGGCGAGCTTTTCGAAGGTTCGTGGACTCGATCCCCAAGACTATGATGCGCTGGCGGAGCTCGCGGCCATCGCGCAACTCAAGGGGAAGACGGAGGCTGCCCTCGACCTCCTCGAGACGATTCCGCCTGGGAAGGGGCGCATGGTCGACCGTCTGCGCCGCGATCCGAACTGGATCGGCCTTCGGAGCCATCCGCGGATGAAGGCGCTCTACGAGAAACACGGCCTCAGGCCCCAGAGCGAGAGATCCGGATCGGGATCATGACGAAGCGTAGCGCCGCGGGCCTTTTGGTTGGGAAGGCGACGCTTTCACCGCTGCGTCGCATCTCGGTCGCGCTGACGACGATTTTGATCTCGGCGTGCAGCGGTCTTGGGATCGGCGTGGGGCCTTGTGCGCCGGCGGCCAAGGCGCCTCCGCCCAAGATGGATTCGAGTGGGGTCGGCTCGACCGAGCTGCCCGCCGCGGCGACGGCGCGTCGTCGTTCCATCGTCTTGGCGGCGGGATGTTTTTGGTGTGTCGAGTCCGTGTTTTCTCATGTGAAGGGCGTGACCGACGTGGTCTCGGGCTACGCGGGAGGGCGGAAGGAAGACGCAAACTATCACCAGGTGTCGGGCGGCCAGACAGACCACGCTGAGTCGGTTCGCATTCTGTACGATCCGACGCAGATCACCTTGGGTGAGCTGCTTCAAATCTTCTTCTCGACGCACGACCCGACGACGAAGGATCGGCAGGGACCGGATCGGGGTCATCAGTACCGATCCGCGATTTTTTACGCGACGGATGAGGAGCGTGCGGTCGCCGAAGCCTATATCCGAGAGCTCGACGCCAGCGGGCATTTCGATCGCCCGATTGTCACGACGCTCGAGAAGCTCGACGTCTTTTTCGACGCCGAGCCTTATCATCAGGATTTCGTCGAGCTCCACCCTGATCACGGGTACGTCGTGCAATGGGCGTTGCCCAAGCTGAAGAAGCTCGAACACCTGTTTCCCCAGCGCTTTCGCGCGAAAACCAAGCCCGAGTGATCGAAGCGGCACGAAGCGGTGGATAGAGAACGCGGTCGACGACCAAGCGTCACCGCGATCGCCGACACCGGCCGCGACGTCATGGCTCTCTGTCTTCTCGTTTCTTACGCCCTGGTATGCCGTACAGGCGTGGTCGTCGATTGACGTCGTCGATCGCGGTTGGCTTCTCGCCGGTTCCCTTTCTTGGCCCACACTGATACAAACCCGCTCGTCATGCTGACGACGAAACGCTACGAGTACCTGCCCTTTGAAGAGATTCGTTTTCATCCGGATCTGGAGAATCACCGGACGCTCGATGCACGGAAGGTGACGCACTACGAGGAGGACATCCTCAAGCACGGGCTCCTGGAGCCGCTCGTTGTCTGGGAGAAGCGGAACGGCGAGTATTTCCTGGTCGGCGGATTTCACCGCCACTCCGCCATTACGTCGATCCGCGGGAAGAATCCGGGCTACTTCGATCGAGTCGACGTGCGTGTCGTGGCGGCCGATCCGGACGAGATCCGGGCGTTGAATTTGAAGCTCAATGCGGATCGTCTCGACGTCAAGATCACGGACTACTTCGACACGGTCATTCACTTGAACAATGCGAACTGGGCGAAGGAACGCATCGCCTCCTTCCTCGATCGGAGCGTCTCATGGATCGAGGACATCATTCGCTACGTCCCGATCATGAACCAAGAGGTCCGAAATCGCCTCGAGAACGGGCAGCTCTCTTGGGAGAAAGCCAAGCGGATCTGCCGCGCGGTGCGCGATGCGCCGGCCGGCATGGAACGCCAGACGCTCCAAGCTGAGCTTGAGATGACCTCCGAGCTCCCATCGGAACGACCGGTGAAGCGACCGCTGAATTTCCGAACGGCGAAGAGTCGCTTGCGCGACGAGCTCTCCGCGAATCCCTCGGGGAGCTATTCGGTACAGGCGAAGGATCTGCTTGCACTTCTGCTGGTTCTCGAAGGCAAGGAGTTTGACGAGACGCATCTCGCATCCGTCCGGAGGACCTTCCCGGCACTTTTCGAGGCGAGGAAATCCGGGAGTCGCGCCCGCGGCTCACGTCGCGCTTCGCCGGCGCCGCAGCCGCATGCGCCCACGAGCTGACGACGAGGCCACGCGGCATCAGAGCGCAGGGCGTCCTCTTCTTGGCACTCGGCCACTTCGCACGTGATGCGAAGGCCTCTCGCTTCGGCTTGGCTTCGGCTTGGCTTCGGCTTGGAGATGGTCGGGAATCGGAGGCTCCGTCGCCGGCGACCGAGGTCCCGCAGCCGGTCGAGAAGGACCCGGTGCGACGGTTCGCAGCGCTTCGAGACGCGGATTGTGCACCTCATTGGGGCCCCACGACCGCATTCACCTCAAGAGACCGCCTTCGTTCCCCAAAGTCCTTCTCGACCGGCTGCGGGCCCTCGTCCGCCTCCGCGTGGTGCACCGTTCACGCCCCGACAGCGCCAACTGAATCGACACAAGCCACCATCATGGATCGAATTTCGGGCATCCATCGTCACCAGCGCATCCGACGGTCCTCCATCCTCCATCCCCCATCCTATATCCCCATCACGGCACGAATCGCGTGTGCGCCGCTGAGGTGGACGAGGTTGCGTAACGTGGGGAGGAGGACTTTGGGGAACGCAGGCGGTCTCTTGAAGTGAATGCGGTCGTGGGGCCCCAATAGGCGGACGGGCGGTCTCTCAGAGAGCCTGCGCAACGTCCAGCCGGTCCTCCTCCCCACGTTACGCGACCTCGACCACCGTCAACGAAGCCTCCGATTCCCGACAAGCTCTCGACTTTGCCTTATGGCTTGTCCTGTCCCTGGCCTTGGCTTTCGTCTTGGTCTTCGCCGTCCGGTCGTGCGCTGTCCGGCGTTGAGCCGTCCGTCTGGCCGGGGCGTCGGTTCGAAGGGCGCGCGCGATCGGCGAGCTCATATTCTCCAGCCATCCGCAGGAAAGCGCTCACGAGAAACGCAACCTCCGAGAAGCGCGCGTCGTACGTTGCCATCGCGTCGTTCTTGGCGGCCAGCGTGGCCTCAGCTTCTCGCATCTCGCGCGCCACGTCCGAGAGGTGTTCGTCGATCCGAGCCTTGAGCGCCTCGAGATCCGTAGCCTAGGCGTCGAGCTGGATGGACGCGCCTTTCACGCGCGAAGGCGGCAGGTCTGGCTGGGCGCGGCGGCGTCGCGGGCATCACGGAACCACGCGTCGTCCGACAGCTCCCGAAGGTGTGCCTCGTCGGCCGTGACCATGCCGTCCCGAGCGTGCTCGAGCGTGCGCGCGGCGAGCTGAACGACCAGACCGAGGTCCGGAAGCCGTTCACCCCGCTTCAAATGGGGCTCGAGCACCTCGCGGCTGGCTGCTTGAATTCGGTCGCAGTGGGTGAGGGCCGCGGCCACGACCATGGTTGCGCTCTTTTGACGATCAGTGACTTGTTTTGAAGCCATAACGGACGATTTCAACCTCCAGAGCGCGACCTTCGGCCATGTTCACGGGATCGTCCACCGGGCCCTCTCCGGAGATGCCCCTGCGCTCACGGCCGCGCCCGATGTTGGTCCACGTGTCCCGTTCGTTGCCTTCGAGATGCGCATACGCGATCGCTTGGGGGTGATTCGTGCGCCCAAGCGGCCAAAGAAGGACCACGAGCCGGCGAGCGATCCGTGGACGGCGGGATCGCTCAAAGGGCGGCCGAGACGCGCGGCCTCGTCGTCAGAGGTCAAGATCATTGGTCGCAATGCGGTCGAGGCCGTCGAGCGGATGCGCCGGGACGATATCGTCCGGGTGTACATCGACGAGGCCTTGATCTCCGCCTTCGCTCCGCTTCTCAAGTGGTGTGCCAAGACGCGTCGGGCCTATCACGTCGTGCCGACCGAGGAGCTCGACCGAGTCACCGAGAGCACGCATCACGAGGGCCTTTGTGCGATCGTCAAGCGGCGTCCTGTGCGGTCGCTCGGCGAGGCCTTGCGGCGATGTCGTGGGCCAAGCACGTGGCTTCTGCTTGACGGTATCAGAAATCCCCACAACGTGGGCGCCATCATGCGGACCGCGGCGCACTTGGGTGTGCCGGAGGTCCTCGTGTCTGGCGCCTCGTGGCTCGAGCCACCGCCGGTCGTGTATCGGACCGCCGAAGGCGGCGCCGAGCATGTCGAAGTGCTTCCTTTCGAGCGCTCGCCTTCGGCGCTCCGGTCGTTGAAGTCGCACGGTTTTGCGATCTTGGGGATGTCGAGCCACGCGTCGGCGACGCTCTATGACTTCCCGTTTCCCGAGCGCGTCCTGCTTGCCTTTGGGGCGGAGCGCGAAGGGCTGTCGCCGGCGCTCGAGGCCATGCTCGACGCGACCGTCTCCATCCCGGGCACGGGGGCGGTCGAAAGCCTGAATGTTTCGTGTGCGGTCGCCGTCACGCTCGCGGAGCTGTGGCGTCGGCGTGGTCTTCGGGTCACGTGATTTGCAGGTCGTGCAGGTCGTGCAGGTCGTGCAGGTCGTGCAGGTCGTGCAGGTCGTGTGGGCGCTCGGCTTCCGAGGTGCGCGGTCGCCCGCCGGACGCTCAACTTGACGGTTGTCTTGCTTGGGCATTCGATAGGGAACGATGTCGACCGCGATCGATCCGACCGAGGCCAGAGAGGCGGTCGACCCCAACCAGCCGTATGAGATCGCGAAGGGCATCTGGTGGGTGGGCGGGAAGATCGACAACGACCCGTTTCAGTGCCACACGTACTTGATCGACAACGGTGATGAGTCTGTTCTCATCGATCCGGGGTCGCTTCTCACCTTCGAGGAAACCTTCCGAAAGATCGAGCAGGTCATCGGATTCTCCAAGATCCGGTACTTCGTGTGCCACCACCAAGATCCCGACATTACGAGTGCGCTGCTGCCGATGTGTGAGCGTTTGTCTCGTGACGACGCGATGATCGTGACCCATTGGCGATGTCAGACGCTTCTCAAGCACCTCGCGCTGCCTCTCGAATATTGGTTGGTCGAAGAACACGGATGGCAGCTCGAGCTCGCCGATCGCACGCTGGATTTCATCTTCACGCCCTACATGCACTTCCCGGGCGCGTTTTGTACGTTCGACCGCGTCAGCAAGATCCTGTTCTCCAGCGATATCTTTGGCGGATTCACCGATGGATGGCGTCTTTATGCGTCGGACGAGAGCTGCTTCGAAGGGATGCGCCCATTTCACGAGCACTACATTCCGAGTCGGGAGATCATGGCGTACACACTCGCAAAGCTCGAGCAGTATCCCATCGAACTCATTGCTCCGCAGCACGGATGCCTCATCCAGCGGCACTTGATCCCCTTCATCTTCGACAAACTGCGCGAACTCGACTGCGGCCTTTATCTTCTTTCGCGCGGATACACGGACGTTCTTCGCCTTTCGAACCTCAACCGTCGCCTTCGAAGCGTGATGAACGCGATGGTCCTCTATCGCGAGTTTCGCGATGTCATCCGGATTCTCCTCGAGCTCGTCCGGAGTCTACTGCCGGTCTCGAGCCTCGAGTTCTTCGCGCTGTGGGGAGAAGAGCAGGCCCTCTATCTCGGTCCTCGAAACCGCTATCGCGGCGTGAGGGTGAAGGTCCCGCCGTTTTGTCGCGACCTGCTCGGGGAACCGTCTCCCTCGAACGTGCTTCTGCGCGACGTCGAAGCCCACGACGATGTCGATCTGGGCGCGAAAGATACGACCGATGTAGACCCTATGCGGCGCGTGATCCTGCTGCCGCTGTGCGAGCCGGGGCGTGGGACCGTCGACGCGTTGTGCGTGGTGACGCTCGAGGGTTCGAGTTCGCTGCCGCCCGACGCTGTTTACGCGCTGGAGGAGATGCGGGTCCCGCTCCAGGTCGCGATCGATCGCGAGCGTATTCTCCGGCAGCTGGAGTCCGACCGGCAGAGCTACTATGAAGCCTCGATTCGAGACCCGCTCACGGGTCTCTACACGCGCGTATACCTCAACGAGTGCGCTGGCCGTTTCCTCGACCTCAACGATCGTGATCCCAACTCGCCCGTTGCGGTCGTGATGCTGGACCTCGATCACTTCAAGGCGATCAATGACACCTTTGGCCACGGCGCCGGCGATCAAGTTCTGCGGCATGTAGGCGGCGTGCTCAATGAGAACGTCCGCGATGCAGACGTGCCGACCCGCTACGGCGGTGAAGAGTTCCTCATCCTGCTGGTCGGACGTTCGGCGCGCCACGCGCTTCGGGTGGCCGAAAGAATCCGTGTCCAGGTCGAGGGCATGCGCTTCGACAGTCTATCGAAGAGCCTGCGGGTGAGCATCAGTGCCGGCGTTGCACTTCGCGAAGAACGAGAAAGCCTCCCGTCCCTGCTCACCCGGGCCGATTCTGCCCTCTATCGGGCGAAGCGAACGGGGAGGAACCGGGTCTGCGTCGATGGAGAAGCGCTCGACGCGCACTGGTTCGCTTGAGTTCCGGTCGAAGGACCGAAAGACGAGAGAGCTCATGAACGACGCTGGGGCGCCGGGCGGCGCCGTTTTCGCAGGGCGCGCCGCGCCAGGCGGGTGTCCTCGGCGTCCTTCAGGACACCATGGAGCCGAGCCATGTCGTCCACCAACTTCTTATCCGTCACCACATAGGCGACGACGGCGGCCTCTTGGCGGCTCTTCACGAAGCGAAAGGGGTTCTTTCGCGCTGTGCCCAGGTAGACGTCGATGTGACCGCCCCGCAACCCTCCACCTCGATCCGCCGCGAAGAAGTAGCCGTCGTGAATCCAGGTCTTGCCGCTCGATAACTTGATGGCCGTACCCTTGGCGGCGGGCACGTAGAGGAGCGTTCCGCTTGGAAAGCGCCGCCGGTCGACGGCCACACTCCGGTAGGGGATGAGCTGAGCGCCGCGCGCGCCTTTGAGTCGGGACTTGTTCACTTTGCGAAAGCGGGATCGCCCGATCGCGGGGTGGCGTGGAAAGATCCGGCGGCAGTCGACCTGCTCGTAGTCGCCCGTCTTCACGAACTGATAGGTTTCAACTTCGCCGCTTCGTCGCGTGATCTGGACCGTTCCCTGCATCGCCGCTCGGCACCAATCCTTCCTGCTGAGACGAACGCCGAGCGAGCGGTTCTTCGTGTTCCGAAGCGCGCGTCCTTCTCGCCTCGACGCCTCCCGCGCGCTGTGAACCGAGTAGTGGGTCGCCCAAACACGAACGCGTTTCTGCTTCGCGCGGCGCGAAGGCTGATCGAGCGCGACGTAAAGGTGCTCGCCCATGCCCACGTCGACGTGGCCGCTCTGCTCGCCGCCCGGTGAGGCACCGGTGCCGCGGTCCCATGCGGCGTCGATGCCTCGCCCCCCCCCGGTCCCCGGCATCGTCTGGCAGGCCGACGAGATGCCAAAGAGGCCAAGGATGGCGAAGCGTGTCATGAACCGATAAATTCCAATTTGATTCATAACGACTCAAAGACGATTGTTACGCCTTGCGTCGGGTCGGAGTCGATGCACGCATGGTTGATGATGGGCCCATGAGCCCTCCATGTCGAAGCTGCGGTCGTCGCGCTGCGGGACTTCGGCGCCCACACACCGGGTCATGTTGATGGCCGCACTCGGACCCACCCGTCGCACGCTCGAGGCAACAGCCGCGAGGGCGGTCGAAGCGGCGGCGAACGAGGTGACGGCGGCTGAAGCCGGGGCGAACGAGGCGGGGGCGAACGAGGTGGGGGCGGCTGAAGCGGAGGGCGAACGAGGTGGGGGCGGCTGAAGCGGAGGGCGAACGAGGTGAGGGCGGGTGCCGATTATGCGGTCCGCTCGGACGCTTGACCCCCCGATCGGTGGCGCTTCAGCGCCTGAAACGTGATGACGCACAAGGTCACGGCGGTGAGCGGGATGACGAAGGTGAGCATCGCCCATCGAAGTGGGGCCACGGCACCGTTTCCCATCGCGTCGAGGATGAGATAGCCGACGTAGACCACGTAGTAGGAGAAGAAGAGGACCCCCTCCCACCGGTGGATGCGAAATCCGCTGAAGAAGATCGGAAGGCAAGCGACGGCCGTTGCCAGCATGACCGGGATGTCGAAGCGGATCGCTTCCGGCGCGACGGGGACGCCCGCGGGCGCGGAGACCACCGACAGACCAAGAACGAACAGGAGGTTGAGCAGGCAACTCCCCACGGCATTGCCGACGGCGATATCGCGCTCGTTTCGAAGGGCGGCGACGACCGACGTGGCGACTTCGGGGACGGACGTACCCACGGCCACGATCGTCAGTCCGATGACGAGGTCGCTGAGTCCAGCGGCCTTGGCGAGGCCCGTTGCGCCCGCCACGAGAATTCGGGCGCCGCCGGCGAGCAGGACGATGCCGACCAGGACCAGCAAGGCCTCACCCCACACGCGTGAACGGCGTCCGGTGGCGTACTCGGCGGCATACTCGCTGCGGACGGCCGGGCTTTCGCGGCGTCCTCGAAGCACCGCGAACACAACATAGCCGACGGCGCCCGCAAGCAGGATGGCGCCTTCGTACGTCTCGATTCTTCCGTCCCAAGCCATGCCCCATGTAAGCGCGGACGTGACGATCATGACTGGGACCTCGGCACGGACAAGGTTCTGAGCCACCGTGAGCGGGGTGATGATCGCGGTAAGACCGAGGATGAAGAGGATATTGAAGATGTTGCTCCCGACGACGTTACCGATCGCGATCTCCGGTTCGCCGGCCCAGGCGGCGAAGACGCCGATGGCCGCCTCGGGCGCGCTCGTGCCGAAGGCGACGACCGTGAGGCCGATGAGGAGCGGCCCAAGCCCGAAGCGGCCGGCAATGCGCGACGCGCCTCGAATCAGGCCCTCGGCGCCCAGCGTGACCACGATGAGCCCACCCACGAGAAGCAGAACGTCGACCCACAGCCCATCCATGACGTCCCTCCTTCGTTCCCAGCGCTCCGTGGGTCAAGCGCGGCCTCTACCTTCGGAAGACGCTGATGATGCCTGCGACCAGCTCCACGACGTCGAAGGCGTCGATGTCCCCGAAGCGCGAGGAATCCCAGCCCATGCCGCCGGCGGCGCTGCCACTTCGTCGAAGCTGCTCGGCCATGTGGCGCTGGTGCGCGACCTCGGCCTTGAGCGCGTCGAGCTCGAGGGCTCGCGTCTTGTCGAGGCCGCCGCCGCTTATGAAGGCCATGACGCGCCGGAGCTCCTCGGCGTCGAACCATGTGCCGTGATTCCTGCATACATCCAGGATGACGCCGGAGCGGCGCCCGAAGTTCGTCCGATTCATGAGCACGTCACACACTGGGCAGGGAACGTACTGGACCGGGTCGAGCCGAGGCGGGGTCGACCATTCGACGAGCGAAGCATCGACACGTGCCCGACGGTCTTCGTCTTCGACGATCGCGTCGAAGGTTTGTGTCTCGACGAACACGCCCCCGCACAGCGCGCACCGCTCCATGAACGTCTCGCCGACCGTGTAGCCCTCGAGCGCGGGATGACCGGGGCAGCGCGGGCATTTTCTGGTGGGTCGGTGATCCGGCGATAGAACTGGATTCAGCGCGGCACGCCCGCAGTGGGTGCAGAAGCGGGCACCGCGCGGCATCATTCCAAAACATCGTGGGCAGCTCGAAACCGAGAGCGGCGAGCGGCAGTAGGTGCAGCTCGATGATGCGGGGTCGACGGCGGCACCGCACGCCGGGCACGAGATCAGGTCCGCTTGAAGGGCGGTTGCGGGCACCGTGAGCATCGCGCCACATCGGCACCGAAGTTGCGCCCCCACGCCCATTCCGCGAACATCGTAGCGGGCCTGGCATTTCGCACATTCGGTCAGCACGCTCCCTATCCTTCGAGCCCATGGCGCCCGCGTCAACCCATGTTCGCGCCCACATCCGGTCGGTCATCCGCCGCGGACGTGGTAGGTACTCCGCGTGAGGCGCACCGACTTCGACCCTGTCCGCCGCGCCATGGCACTGTCGCGGGTCGATGCCTTGATGTTTGCGGTGATGGTCGGCTGCGGCGAGGCCTATTTCCTCGCCGACGGCGTGCGGCTCGGGGCCACGACGGCTGAGCTCGGACTCCTGGTCGGACTTCCGTACTTCGTCGGGGCCTTGGGGCCACTCGTGACGGTCCTTCTGCTTGCCAAGTGGCGCCGACGCAAGCCGGTCGTCGTTCTGTCGGCCGCGAGCCAGGCCGTGGTCCTCAGCGCCCTCGCCGTGCTGACGGCGCTCGGTCGCCTGACACCCGCGCTTCTCATCGTCTTTGCTTGCGTCTATCAGGTCTTCGGCCAAGCCGCCGGGGTGGCCTGGAGCTCGTGGTACGGAGATGCCGTGCCATCGCGGCTGCGTGGCCGATATTTCGCGAGTCGAAGCGGCTGGGCGCATCTCGTGACGTCGGCGGCGGTGGTCGGGGCCGGGCTCTGCCTTCAGTTCCTCGAACCGGGCGCGGCCGGCGACGTTGCGCCCGGGCTTGGGGGGGCGGGCTATGTGATCATCTATGGGATTGCGTCGGCCGCGCGGCTCCTGTCCTCCGCTCTATTGGCCGCATCGCCCGAGCCCCGTTCGGCGCCTCTCGCTCGCCTCGCGACCCTGCGCTCGACGCTCAAGACGCCCAACGGGCGCGTGATGCAACGCCTCGTCCACTCGGTGGCCGCAATGCAGTTCGCGGTGTACGTCGGCGCAGCGTACTTCACACCTTTCATGCTGAGTGAGCTCTCGTTCTCCTACGCCGAGTACACGCTCGCGTCGGTGAGTCTCGTCATCATCAAGTTCCTCGCCATGAAAGGATGGGGTCGAAGCATTGACCGGGACGGCGCGCGCGTCGTTTACCTCCGGACGACGGTGCTCGTTGCGCTTGTCCCGATTCCCTGGATGTTGGCCCAGGGGCTGGGGGGTGTGCTTGCCGTTCAAGTCTTCGCGGGCTTGGCCTGGGGCGGGTATGAGGTCTCGCAGTTTACGCTTCTCCTGGAGGCCGCCAACGCCCGCCTTCGGCCTGCGCTCTTGGCTGGCTCCAACGTCGTCACCGGCTTCGCGCAGCTACTCGGGAGCCTGACCGGTGGCCTCGTCGCGGAGGCCGCGGGCAACGACTATCGCGTCGTCTTCGGTGCGACGTTCCTCGGGCGACTTGCGGCTGCGTTCTTCGTCGCGCCCTTGGTGCAGAAGGGTTCGGATTTGAGCCCACATCCGCGGGTCGTCCTCCGCATCCTCGGCATTCGTCCGGGCGGTGGGCTGGGGCACCGGCCCGTCGTCTTGGACACCGCGGTGGATACGCCTTTGCCGGAGCTCTACACCGACGCTTCGGACGGCGCCGCTGCTTCGGACCGCGCGAGCGCTTCGGACCGCGCGAACGCTTCCGACGGCGTCGGTGACTCGGAGCGCACCGATGACACGGACCGGCGCCGCCGCTGAGAGATGCTTGCCGCACGCCGTCCCATCTCGGCCGCATCCCGCACGGGAAGGCGGCTCGAGCGGCGTGTGTTGGAGCGCCAGCGACAGAGTGGGCGCCGTGTCAAGTCTCTCGATCCGCGTGGCCTCAATCGCCCTGGTGAGTGAAATCCTCTGTCTCGATGCCTGGCATGTTGGGTGCTTCGCACGTCGTCCGCCCGGACATTCGACGGGCTTTGAGGTAGTTTCTTAGGTCCCGCGTATGAGAGACAGCGTCAGTATTCAGCAGGCAAACCTCTGTGCGCGCTACAACCAAGGCGCTTGGAATCGGCAGAAAGCCGGCGCGCTCCGTTTGCTCCGTTGGACGGCCACCGTCTTCGTTGCGCTTGGCCTTGTGGCCGCCGGCGCGGTGCTCATGCGCTTTTAGCTTCCCATGTGATCGCTTGACGCTTCGAGCGATGGTTCTACCTTCCGGCCGCAACGGAGCGGGGCGCCAACGACAGGCAGCCCAACGAAGCGTACGCCGGAGTCAGGGCGCTTGATGGTGCGCCGAGTCGTCCAGGCGTGTTGACGAAGACAGGTCGCGTTGTCCGAGGACGCCGGTGAGAAACAGTTTCTCGCGGCCCATGCGCTCGTCCGTCGGTGTGGCCCGCTCTCTTGTCGAAGGAGGTATGAGGCATGCTCACGCGATGGTTTGATTCACCAACATGGTCTGGGTTCGGATCGGAACTCTCGGTTCTTCGATCCCTACTCGATGATGACTTTTCGACCTTCGGAAACCGGTTCGACCACATCTTTCGACGGAGTCCGGGTCTCTCGGTGCCACGCGTCGAAACGACGGATGAGCCGGAAGGTGTTGCTTTGCGCGCCTCGATGCCCGGTGTGTCCGACGCCGGACTCAAGGTCATTGTCCACGGGCAGACGCTCACGATCAAAGGTGAGCAAGCGAATGCGGTTCCCGAGGGCTACCAGGTTCTGCTCCGCGAGCGGAATCCGGTTCGCTTCCAGCAGTCCTTCACGCTCTCGACCGATCTCGATGGACCACGCGCCCAAGCACGACTCGAGAATGGCGTGCTCACGGTTCGGATTCCGAAGCGACCCGAGATGCAGCCGAAGACGATCGACGTGAAGGTTTCGTAGCGAGCGAGCGACACAGCGACACAGCGACACAGCGATAAGCGAGTCAGCGAGACAGCGAGACAGAGCGAGAGAGAAGGAGGACAACGTCATGAACACGACAACCGCAATGACTCAGCCCACGGGCCACGGCGCCTCGAAACCCGGGAGTGAGCCCACGCGGCGGACCGCCACCGCGCTGGTAGACGTCTACGAGAACCATGAGGAGTATCTTCTCGTGGCCGATGTTCCCGGAGCTCAGAAGGAGACGGTCGCCATTTCGTACCAGGACAACCAGCTCAGCTTGAGCGCGGGGGTCAACACGCGCGAAGGGGGCTTCGACTACAAGCGTGTCCTGACGGTGGGGTCTGACGTCGATTCGGAGAAGATACGCGCCGAGCTGGACCGAGGTGTGCTCAGGGTTCACCTGCCGAAGGCGGAATCGGCCAAGCCTCGCGAGATCCCCGTGACCGTCGCCTAGATGTGCTCGGCCGAAATGTCGAGCACGTCTGGGCGTTAGGCGTCTTTCGCACGCCCGCCTAGGCAAACGCACATGACGCGGACGTGGCCATCCCCCCGTCCGCGTCTAGGGTGCGCCCCTGACCAATCCGTGATACTTTGAGCAGGCTTGCAGCACGCGTGGGTCGCGTTGCCGCGGACGCGGCGGTCGATAGCCTTCTTTGGGGTGCTCGCATGCGTGGGCGCTGCGGCCTACGCGCGACCGGCCTCGCTCTTGGCCGCGGCGCCGGGCACGAGCCCGAACACGTCGTCCTCCGTCGCCCACGCGATTCCGAGCTCTACGGCCCGTGACGCGACGCGGAACCGAAAGGCGACCGATCCTCCACCGGAGGAGATCGCCCCCCGGCTGATTCTCTTGGGCACACGACCGTCTCTCGGTGGACACGTCGTCCCTGGAGAACGCCGACACCGCGGCGATTGGGAACCACCGAACACGGTCGTGTTCGCCTACGCGTCCGCGTGGCCGAACACGCTCCGGACGATGGTTCGGGCGACGTCGGCCGAGTCGGAGGTGGTCGTCCTGGTCACGGCGGATGACCACGAACGTGCGCTCCGCTGGTACGAGCGGTCTCGATTCGATGCCAAGCGCGTCAAGCTGGTCGAGACGTCGATCGAAAGCCCGTGGGTCAGAGACTATGGGCCTCTTCAGGTCTACAACGAGAACGGACGACTCGAACTCCTCGACGCGGACTATGCGCCCGATCGACCCGGTGACGACGAGATTCCCCTCGTCCTGGCCTCCCAGTTGCGTCTTCCTTTGCGACGTCTTCCTTTCGGCATCGACGGGGGCGCCTTGATCAGCAATGGGCGTGGTCTGTGTCTGATGACGCTCGATAGCTACTACGAGTCGGGCGCCCCCGAGCTGCCAGGTCCCGAACGTGATGAGCTCATGAACCAGCTTGGCTGCCAGATCCTTGCCCTGGTGCCGGCGCTCGAGGGCGAGCCGACCGGTCACATCGACATGGTTGCACAGTTCCTGGGGCCGGATGTCATCGCCGTGGCCGAGGTCGATGCGCGTCGTTGGCGGTCGCATTATCTTCGCCTCGCGCAGGTCGTCGAAGGCGTGAAGCTCGCGGCCGAGGCGATCGGGATGACCGTGCGGGTCGAACGGGTTCCAATGCCTGTTCTGTCGAAGTCCCGCTTTCGAACGTATCTGAACGGTCTTCCCTTGGCGCATACCTATCTGGTTCCTCGGTACCGGGATGTGCCCCGAGCCGAACAGGACGCGGCGCTTCGTGCGCTCGCGCTCGCGATGCCCCGCGTGAAGCTCAAGCCGATCGATGCCGACCGCATGATCTCGCTCGACGGGGCGGTGCATTGTCTCTCTTTGGGTATGAGCATTGATCCGCGCTGAACGCATCAGCGTGTGAATCCCGTCTGAACGTTTCGAGGTTTCGAGGTTTGGATGTTTGGAGGTTTGAGGTGAAGATGGAAGTTCCTCGACGGCATCATGTGCTCGACGCGCCGCTGGACGACGCCTTCGAAGGCATGGCGCAGGTGCTCTTCGGCATGGGGTGTTTCTGGGGCGCCGAGCGAAAGTTCTGGACCGAGCCGGGCGTGGTTTCGACCGCGGTCGGATACGCGGGCGGTCGGACCGCGAATCCAACCTACGAGGACGTTTGTCGCGGACGCACGGGGCACGCCGAGGTCGTCCGTGTCGTTTTTGACCCTGAGAAGACGAGCCTCGGGTGTTTGCTCGGCGTTTTCTGGGAGAACCACGATCCCACGCAAGGCATGCGCCAGGGCAACGATGTGGGGTCTCAATACCGATCGGTCGTGTATGTCGCGGACGAAGCCGCCGTTGAAGACGTGCTCAGGTCTCGGGACATCTATCAGCGCGCCCTGGCGGCCGCTGGCCTCCAACCGATCACGACCGAGATCGGTGTCGCGGGGCCCTTCTACTTCGCTGAGGCCTATCATCAGCAGTACCTCGCCAAGAATCCCGGCGGCTATTGTGGACTCGGGGGCACCGGTGTTTCGTGGCCGAGTGACGCCCCTTATTGCTGATCGGGCCCCTAGCTTTTCGTGGCGCGGGATGGCTGCTCAGTGGATCGTGGACGACGAGACCCCGGCCGGCACCTCGAGGACGAAACAGGTGCCTTCGCGCAGCTTCGATTCGACATGAACGCTGCCGCCCACGGCTTCGATGGAGGTCTTGACGACGTCGAGACCGACGCCGCGCCCCGAAAGGTTGGACACCGTGGTCTTGCTCGTGAAGCCGGGCGAAAAGATCATGCGATAGGCGAGCGCGCTCGACTTCTGCGCCGCTTCGGTCGGCGAAATCAAGCCTCGGCTTTGTGCGCGCGCGATGATCGCTTCCGTGTCGATGCCTCGGCCGTCATCGCGGATGTCGAGCACGAGGCGCCCGCCCACGACGCGCGCCGTGATCGTGAGTGAACCGAAGGCGCACTTGCCCTCTCGAACGCGCTCATCCGCTTGTTCTATGCCGTGATCGACGGCATTGCGAACGAGGTGAAGCAGCGGATCGGAGATTGCGGAGATCGCGTCCCGATGGACCTCGATGTCGGCGCCGATCAGTGTTGCTTGGACGCATTTGTTGAGGCTGCGTGCCACTTCATTCGCGAGGCGGCTCATGCGCCGAAGCGTCGGGCCGATGCTGATGTGATCCACGCGGTGAAAGGCTTGGTGCGTCGCCGAAATGCAGGCGTCGATCTCCCCCCAACCGCCGCCATCGGCAAGCCCGGTGAGTGGGGCACATCTTCGCACGACGCATCCGAGAAGGGATTCGACGGCTTGGTGCAGGACTTTGAGGCGGGCGGCCTCGACCGTGACGAGGGGACTGGGCGTGCCGGTCCGGGGCTTGTCGGTGGTCGTCTTCGCCTCACCGCCAACCTGGAGCCTGCGCTGCAGCGCCAAGATGGCTTCGAGTTGACCCGGGTCGAGTGCGGCCAGGCGCACGAGGCCTTCGCCGAGCGGTTCCTGTTTGATGGCGAGAGCCAAGGAGATCTCTTCGCTCGTCACGACGCCCTGAGACACCAAGAGGCCACCGAGGAGTGTGCGCTCCGCGACCTCTCGAGCCTCCTTGAGTTCGGCGTGTAGGCGCCCCATGACGCGTGTTTCATCGACCGCGTGTTCGGGGTCTTGGACGCGCAAGAGCATCTCCGTGCCCAAACCGCGAAGGGCACCCAGCAGCGTTCGAGTCGGTGCAACCTCTCGTCCGCGCAAGCCATCGAGCGCGTCTTCGGCATCCTTGGCCATCCGCTCGAGGACGACGTCACCGATCATGCCCGCGTTGCCTTTGAGCGTGTGCATGGCACGAAACGCGGCGCCGATCGCTTCCGGGGCTTCGTCGGGTTTTTGGCTTACGACGTCGATGGCGTTGCGGAATTCGTCGAGGAGAAGCGCCGCCTCGGACGCGAACAGCTCTTGGTCGCTCAACAAGTCCGAGGTGATGGGGCGTGCTCGGATGAGATCGTTCAGGGCCCGCAGGAGCTCGAGAATGCGAGGTTCCGCGGTTTGTTCGTCGACGTCCTCCGACGGCTCACCGAGCGCCTCGACGGAATCGAGAAGCACTTCGCACATCGCGTGCGTAATGATGGCCGACGAAGCGCGAAGTCGTTGGCTCGTGAATTCGCCCTGTTCCCCCAGTGCGGCGAGGACATGATGCCCCGACGCCTCGTGGCGTGCGCCCAGGACGCGAAAACATCCGGCCAAGGTTGCGAGCGCGGTGCTGCTGCGCAGCGAAGCCGTATCGGGGCCGTCGCGATTGTCCTCGAGCGCACGATCGAGCGAGAGGAGGACGGCACGCGCAGTGCCTCCGGCGGCGTCCGCGCTTGTGGGTGCCTCCGGGTCGAGATTGGGTTCCTTCGCGTCCATCGACGAGTCGCCACCGTGCCACAAATCGGCGGCGGGCGCGGCGGCCGAAAAGGGGGAGCGCGACGCACATAGGCGATGCGACGGGTGCGATGATACGCGCGGGTGTCTCCGTACCCGGTGCGATGCGGTTCGGCTAGATTCACGTCGCAGTGAGTGGACGATGTGCCAGGTGCGGTGTCGTTGCATTCGAAGCTGGGTCTTCGGAGCAGGCCGCCTTCTCGCGTTCCCCGCCCTCGCCGGAGCTGCTCGAGTGGATGGAACGCATCCATCAGCCTCTCGACCTCGATGCGATAGGCGCGGCGGTGGTGGGAGCCGTCTCGTCGCTCGGCCGTCTGAGCGTCGAGCTGTCGCTGCGGAGCGCGGATGCGGGTGGTGATTGTGTTTGGGTCTACTCGAGTGTTCAGGCAAGAGGCGATCGCTTTGGCGAGAACACGGAGCTCGGGGAACACGGTGGTCACGGCGCAGATGCACAAGACGCAGAGGACGCAGAGGACGCAGAGGACGCAGAAGACGCAGAAGACGCAGAAGACGCAGAAGACGCAGGCGGCACTCACGTTGATGACGCGCGCCTTCTCGTGGGCGGGAAATTCAGTCTGGAGCGGGTCTTCGAGGTCGAGGACGGCACGACCGCGTGTCTTCGGGTATGGAGCGAGAGACACGGGCCCACCGCCCCGATCGCC
This sequence comes from Deltaproteobacteria bacterium, assembly GCA_016713425.1. GTDB lineage: Bacteria > Myxococcota > Kuafuiibacteriia > Kuafuiibacteriales > Kuafuiibacteriaceae > JADJPE01. The sequence goes on from JADJPE010000005.1 coordinate 3,668,371, forward strand.
CCGATCGCCCAGCGCGCCGCGCGCGTCGTGACGGCGCTTTCACCGACGATTTCGGCTGCGCTCGCCCACGCCCTCCGGTTTCGGACAAGCGAGCATCAGCGGCGACAAAAACAGGAGGAGAACGCGGCGCTTTTGGCGTCACTTCAGACCGAACGCGATCGGTTGGCCGATGCAGCTTCGCGATTGAGCGAGGCTCAGTCCGCCCGCGACCGGCTCTTCGCCGAAGTGGATCGCGGCCTTCGGGCGTCGACGGTGAGTCTTCTTCGATCGGTCGAGGAACTCAAGGCGTCATCGAGCACGGTGCTCTCGTCGTGGCAGCACGTTTCCGCGATCGATCGGCTCGCGCAGGGCTTGCGGCGCAGTGTCGACGATCTGATGGCCACCTTGGGTGGCGAGGAGGATTCGACTCGGAGCCACACGCATCGTGTCGATCTCGCGGCGCTCTTGAGAGGTGTGGTGGAGGCTTGGGCTTCGGCCGCCCGCCATCGCGGGCTCTCGCTGAGCTATTCGGGGCCCGCCCCTCGCTTTTGCTACGTGGACCCCGGCCGCCTGGAGCGTGCCGTGGGGCAGCTGGTGGGCAACGCGATCAAATTCACGTCGACGGGCGGTGTGGACGTTGCGTTGGTGTCCGAAGCTGGTGACGTACGCATCGAGGTGTTGGATACCGGCGTGGGCGTCGATCCGTCCCGACGGGCCACCTTGTTCGAGCCGCACCGTGGGGTGGGGGCGTCCGATATCGAGGTGAGCGCTCGTCCCGGCCGCGGTCTTCAGATCGCCAAAGCGATCGCGAAGGCGCACGCCGGTCGACTGGAATACGCGCCGAGATCGCCGACGGGGTCGGTGTTCAGCTTGGTCCTTCCGGAGCGAGCGGCGTCGGCCGCGAGGACGGCGAGCTCTGCCCGAGGGGCGTCGATCAATCATGCCTCATGGAATCATGCCTCATGGACCCCCGACCTCGAGGACCCGTCGAAGACCCCCGTGCCATGGAATGCTGGTCCTGCATCGGGTGCGCCGGTCGCGTTGTCCACGATCTTGGTCGTCGAGGACGAGCCCCTACTCCTGCGATCCATCGTCGGTCTGCTACGGAAGCACTACAACGTTCATTCCGCGCGCGATGGTGAGGAAGCGCTCGAGATCGCGAAGCGTCACCTCCCCGATGTTCTGCTCACCGACCTCGACATGCCGAAGATGGACGGACTTACGTTGGCTCAACGTTTCCGAGAGATTCCGGGACGCCAGATCTCGCCGGTTCTCATTCTCACCGGCGATGCGACCATCTCGTCCCGGATCTCCGTCTTCGAGGCCGGTGCGGTGGACTACATTCTCAAGCCCTTCAACGGCGACGATCTCAAGGCGCGGATTCGCGCGCATCTTTCGATGCGCCAGCTTGCGCTTCGCCTCTACGAAACCGAGCAACTCGCATCGATGGCGACGTTGAGTGCGGGCCTGGCTCACGAGATTCGAAATCCCGCCAATGCGGTCGTGAATGCGATCGGCCCGATCAAGGCGATCCTGGGCGAAGCGCTGCTTCAGGGCGAGCCGGCACTCGCCGAGTTGTTCGAGGTGGTGGATGAGTGCGCAGCGCAGATCTCGCACTTGTCATCTCGGTTGCTCGGTTACGTGCGAGACGACGCGCTCGAAATGTCTCACCACCGCTTCCCGAGCATCGTGACGCGGTCTGTCTCGCTGGTTGGGACACGGCTTCGCTCAGTGAAGCTCATCGAAGAGCACGAGTTCGAAGGTGAGCTCCGATGCGCCAGCCCGTATCTCGTGGAGGCGGTCGCGAATCTCTTGACCAACGGCGCCGACGCCGCGGGCCCGGGGGGCTGGGTGAAGGTGAGGTCCTATCAGGTCGACGGTTTGTTTGTCGCCGATTTTACGGATAGCGGCCCGGGCGTCCCGAATGACCTCCTCGGCCGAATCCTGGAGCCGTTCTTTACGACCAAGGCGCCCGGGCATGGGACCGGCCTTGGGCTCTTCTCCGTGCGAAGCGCCGTCGAGAAGCATCGCGGAAGACTCGACATCGTTCCCGACGTGAAGGGCACGACCTTTCGAATCAAGTTGCCGCTCGACGATGAAACGGAAGGGTTGGCCCGATCCCTGGAGGAAACCAGAGCGTGAGCAATTCGGATCCCTTTATCCTCTACGTCGACGACGAACGTGGCAATCGCGTCGTTTTTCAACGGGCGTTTGCCAAGCAGTTTTCCATCGTGGTTGCCGAGGGTGCAAGCGAAGCGCTGGCGATCATGGCTGACAACGCCTCCCGCGTCGCGGCGCTGGTCACCGACCAGCGAATGCCAGGAATGACCGGGAATGAGCTCCTGGCGGAGGCGAAGCGGCTCTATCCCGCGGTCTTGCGGATCGTCATGACGGCGTACAGCGATATCGAGCCGATCCTCTCGGCCATGAACCAAGGGTTGGCTGCGCGCTACATTCTGAAGCCATGGAAACGCGAAGAGGTCGAGAAGACCTTGGCCTGGGCGTTCGACGCCTTCGCGCAGACGCGACGCGAGTCTTCGCTCACGCTTCGCCTGCTCGACGCCGTATGGCGAGGCCCCGCCGCGCCGGCTCCGGAGGCTGAGGGGGTCACGGACCCCGTGGCCATCGTTCGCTGGGTACTACGGCTGTTTGCGGCCGCGGCGGCGGAACGATCGGTGCGCCTCGAAGGCGAAGGGCTCGAAGCCTCGTTCGCGGTCGGCGTCGGCGCGGGCGTGGGCGTGGGCGTGGGCGTCGGGGTCGGGGTCGGGGTCGGGGTCGGGGTCGGGGTCGGGGCGGCGGCGCTGGCCGAGGTGTTGACGTATCTGGTCGCCGCTGCGCTCGACGTGCCCCCGGCCGCGAGTGACGCCTCGCGCCATCTCATCGTGAAGTTGGACCGCGTGGATGAGCTGAGCATCCGGCTGGCGGTCATAGAGCCGGCGCCGGCCCTTGGAGGCACCGAGGGTGAAGCGGAGCCCGATCGCGCGCGGGTGGGCAAGGGCTCGGGCTCGGGCTCGGGCGAGGACGATGCGGGATCGGGGGCTCTCTTTGGTGGGCGTCACCGGGCGCGGATGAGCGCGATGAAGAGACTCGAGGCCCTGGGCTTGAGTCTCATCGAGGACCGACACCCGATGGGGGGACGTTCCCGATCGATCGTGCTTCCCGCGGTCGCGGCACTTCCGGAATAGAGTCAAAACAGGTTGCGTCGGCTCCCGATCGAGCGCGCATTCCGAGTACACTTGGTCTTCGATGACGGAGCTGCGCAGCGACGATTCCGACCGGCTGGCGGTGTATGCGGCTGAGAACGCGCTTCGTGCGCACCTCGACGAGGTGCTTCGTCGACTGCCCTTGGCGGCACGGCTCGCGGAGAGTGAGCCCGAGCATGTCCATCAGCTCCGGGTGGCGACCCGCCGCGCCGCCGCAGTCCTCCATCTGTTCGATGACTTCGTTTCACCTCGAGCGCGACGTCGCGTACAGAACTGGCTCAAGTCGGTTCGGCGCGCGGCCGGCGAAGCCCGTGACCTCGACGTCCTGATCGCCCGCAAAGTGCGGGCTGGCTGCGAGCGTGACGTCCTGCGCGCACTGCGAGATGCCCGGGTCCGTGCTCAGCGTGCAATCGCCGAGATTCACGAAGCGGCGGACGGGCCTTTCGAGCGGGATGTCGAGACGCTCTTGGGCTCACTGGTGCCTGGCATCAAGGCCCGAGGAACCTTTGAATCTACGCTGGGCGAGTTCGCGCGCGCTCGCATTCGGGACATGTCGATTGCGTTCTTTGCCAGGTGGCCCGAGACCGCGGACGACATCGAAGGACTCCACGCGCTCCGCGTATCCGCGAAGTCGATGCGTTACGCGCTCGATCTTCTTCTCGCCGCGTTCTTGCCCAGCTTGGCCGAGCCCGTGGCCGCCGAGTTTCGAGCCCTCCAGACCCAACTCGGCGATCTCAACGATCATGCGACGGCGGTTCGTCGCCTCGAGGAGCGACTCGATCACCGGACCGTTGAACCTGGTCTGGCCGAGAATCTCGAGGCGGAGATCTCGGACGAACGAGGCCTGCTTGCCCAGGCGGTTGAGCGTTTTCAAGTCGATTGGCCCAAGACGCGGAAAAATGATCTCTGCGCCCGCTTCGAGGCGATGCTGGTGCCCATTCGAAGAGCCAGTGTCGGGTCGACTCAGGCCGCGCCTTCGGTCCGGAGATTTCGGCTGACCTCACCCCCCGCGCGATCGATTCTCGGGCGTGGTGAGTCGGTTTCGCAGGTCTATCTCCCCCTGGGCGAGGGCCTCATCGTCGCTCGCCGGACTGCACGGCGTTGCGTGTTGACGGCGCACGGAGATGGCGACATCTTCGGACCACGTTGGCGCGTCGAAGCCCTGCCTTTGTGGGCCTTCGAGCGCCTCGAGCTGGCGGCGGGAAGTGTTCGGATCGACAAGACGAGATACGCCCTGGGTCACAAGGGCCGGCGCTTTCAGATTGATCGGTTTCATGGTGTCCTGGAGGGGCTTTGGATCTTCGAGTGCAAGTTCTCCGACGCTCGGCAGGCGGCTCGTTTCTCACCGCCTCACTGGGCCGAGGGCGCGATTGAGGTGACGGACGACGCCCGCTATCGGAGCTCGAGCCTCGCCCTGAACGGTGTGCCTCACTGAGATGGCGGAAAAGAACCATGGTGGCCTTTCGGCATGGCGCGTGTTGTCATCGAGCGGATCTCCAGCACGTGCGGGTGTCGCGCGTGACTTCCTCCCGGGGGCCCGGGCTTCGGGGACCCCTTCTCGCATGTGGTCGAGTGGTCGGATGCTCTGTTCATCGAGCGGCGCGATGAGCGGCCCGATGGGCACTCCGTCGGCGTCGTCGAAAGTCCTGACCCTCCTTTTCTTCAGGACCCTCAGGACCCTCAGTACCTTCATGACAGTCATGACAGTCATTACAGTCATGACAGTCATGGCCGTATTGGCCGTTGCCCTTGAAAGGCCGGCACATGCCGCGACGCCTATCCCGCCCGCACCGAGCGCTGATGCCGTCGCGACGACCGGGGTTCAGGATGTTTACGATCCCTTGCGACGCTTTCTGGCCGGGTTTCAGCCTCGGTCAGGTGCCACGTTTCGGGTCGCCGTGGTTGCCTTCACGGATGCTGAGAACCGACGAGGTCGCGCTTTCGCGGCCAGCGCCGAGGCGTACGCACGGGCCGTCTTCCTGGACTGGAAGGACCGGCTCGATCGCGACCGCGGGGTCGTGATCGTCTTTGGCGTCGAGAACCGCGCCATCGCCCTTCGGGCGGGACGCCGATGGCGCCAGCTCGGGGTGGAGGAAGAGGTTGCGCGCGCATTGGTCGAGGCCTCCGGATGCGAGGCGTTTTCGAGGCTTGGCGACTTTTCGGGCTGTTTGGTTCAGCTTATTCGCTTTCTGGATGACCAACTGGCGCTTCGGCTCGAGATGGATCGGGTGGCGGAGCCTGCTCTCGGGCGAGAGATCCGCGTTCGGGCGCGGCACGCAACGCGGCTTCTCGAAGAAGCCCAACGACGGCTTGGAAAGACGGATCGACCTGACATCGACGTTCCCGTCGCATTCGAGGATGCCGACCTCGCCCTGAAGAGGGCCGTGCTTCTGGGGGAGGCCGATGGCCGGACGGCGCTGGCCCAGATCGAGGCGACGCAAAGGACGATCGAAGAGGTTCTCCAAAGCATCCAGACCAGCAGCGCGGCTGCGGCGCGTTTTGACGATCGTCTTCAAGAGCTCCGAGACGTGCTCGAGATCTTTCCCGAGGGTTCATGGGGGGCCCTGCTGGGGCGTCTTGGGCTGGGTCTCAGTCCCGATGACCGAGCTGAGATCGAGCGGCGATTGAGCGTGGCTGAACGTGAACGGTTGGCGCTGGGCGCTCGACGCGCCTGGCCGACGCTTCTCGAGGCCGGGCTCGACCTCCACGACGTGGAGCGGAGTATCTGGCGCGCTTGGGGCGCAGTTGCGGTTGCGTTCCCCCTACTCGCCATCGCCTTTTGGAGCCTGGGGTCGCTCCGCATGCGTGCGCGTCGGCCGACCCGTTCGCCGCCCAGTGAGCGTGAGGCAAGCACGGGCACCTCGGACGGTCGCGATCGCGCGGCGATCGAGGACGCGGCCGAGGGGCTTCGGCGCCTTGGGAGGCGAGAGCTCGCGCGACTTCGAAGCGGGCTTCGTACCCTCGACTCGTCTTTCTTGCGGCGGCTGGGGGGGGCGCCTGAGGAGCGCTTCGACGACGCGAGTCTTCGCTGTCTTCGACGAGTCCTGGAGGCCGAGACATCGATTCGGAGGAGAACGAACCATCTTGCGAGTATGCTCGAGGATGAGGCTCATCCGGGCGTGATGGAGACGGGCGCGATCCTGCGATGGGTTGCAGAGGTGGAGTCGGCGCTTGCCGATCTCGACCGCCCGCTTTCGCTCGATGCCGAGGCCGATCTGCCTCCCCATGCATCTCTTGAAACCACCTGGTCGGCGCTCGACGCACTGGTTCAGACGCTACGGTCCCTCGATGAGAAATCCAGCGACCTCGTGCGCCGAGTCGCGCGGGCTCGGAGACACATCGCGAAGACCTTACCCACCATCCTCGAGATGGATTCGCTGATGGCTCGGTCGGAAGGGTTCTATGCGAACGCCCTCGAGCTCGACGGACGGATCGCAGCGCTGGGCCAGGCGCTGTTGCGTGACCCGCTCGCCGACGACGGCCGGCTCCGTGAGGCCGAGGATCGGGTGCGCCGCCTCGAAGAAGAGGTCACCACGACGGTGGCGCTGCTGCGCACCTTGACGGAGAGGCAGGCGCTTCGGCTCGATCGATTGGCATCTCGCGTGGCTTCTCCAGGGGGCGCGGTGTCGTCGACCCCGGCGCCATCCGACGACGCCACCGGGCGCCGAGTACTCGCCGAAGCGCGCAAGGCGGACCAGGGGGTTGAGGGGGCTCAGGGAACTCAGGGGACTCAGGCCGCTGAAGCGTCTGAAGCGTCTGAAGCGTCCGAGGCGTTGGAGGCGTTTCAAGCCGCCGAGGCGATGGAAGCTTCTGAGGGTGTCAAAGCGGCCGACGCGGCCGAAGCCGTTCAATCCCTTCGAATGGCCAAGGCCGCTGAGACCCAAGAGAACACGCGTGAGGCGGCCGCCCTTCTTTCCGAACCGGGTTTCGAGCCGGGGATGATGCTCAGTCGGGCCGGCGTTCTCCTGGCTTCGGCTCGACGGGCCGCCTCCGGCGCGGATGCGGCCGGCGCCAAACGGGCGGCGCTGGACCTCGACCAGCTTCTGACAGAGCTCGAGATGCTCGTCGAAGACGCGAGCCTCCCGGCCGACCATGTTTCCCGGCTCATCGCGGCCGAAACCGATGAGCTTGCGGGGGTGGTCGAGCTCATTTCCCAGCGGAGGCTCCGCCTCGAGGATCTTCAGATGGCGAACTCGGGCGAGGCGCTGACCGCGCTCTTGGAGCGCAGTCAGCAGAGCGACAGCCTCGCGTTTTTTGTCCGCGCATGTCTTGACGCCTCCCGCAAGGCGCTGGCGGGCGCGCCCCGCCGAAATCTCACCTCGCTCGCCCTGGTGGCGAGAGCCCGCCGTGGCCGCAAGGCGCTTGCCCGAATCGTGCACGCCATCGACGAGCTGCCGAGCCGGCTCGGTCGCGATCGAACGTTCTTTGAGCGGAGCCTCCAGGAGGCGAAGGACAAAATCGCCGAGGTCGAATCGCTCCAGAGTGTGACGACTTTTCGCCGCCCATGGCAAGTCGATCGACTCCAACATCTCACGGCGGACGTGCGTGGTCTCGAGTCGCGCAGATCGGTCGAGCGCCCTGATTGGACAGCACTTCGGCGCGCAACGGAGAGAGCATTCGCGCAGGCCGAACGACTCCTTGAAGACGTTCGGTGGGAACGTTCGGCCTTCGACGAGGCGGCGCGCGTGCGCGTATCGGTCGATCGCTTGAAAGCTTCTCTGCCGAGCGCCGATCCTTCCGCGCGTGGCACCGCGCTCAGCCGTGGCTCGGACAACGCCAACGCCAACGCCAACGCAAATGCCCATGCCAACGATGCCAACGCGAATGCCCATGCCCATGCCCATGCAGATGTTCCCCTCGGCGTTCTCCTCGATGCCGTGACACCGATGGTCAAAGCGGCGGACGACGTCGAGCGCGACGATTCCGGCTCGTGGCTCTGTGCGGCAGCAAATCTTGCGCACGCGGAGATCCTGCTGCGGGTCGCCGAGCGTATCGTCGAAGAACCTGCATCGGTGTCCGGGGTCGTCGAGCGGTTGCTCGGCGATGTGAGTGAACGTATGGCGAAGGCGCTTCTCTCGGTGTCCTCGGTCTCTTCGGTGGACTTTGCGGAGCACCAGCGGGCGATGCATGCTGCCTTGCGTCTCGGGGACTTCGGGCGCGTCATCGGTCTGACCGCAGATGTGTTCACCGAGCTCGCGAAGCTCGCCCGCAACAAGGCGGATCCTGCGGCCTCGCGGGCGCCGATTCTTGAACCGGCAAGCGAGATGGAGGTGAGCGTCGACACGAGCGAGGACCCGATGTCCTTCTTGATGGGGGCGAGTTACAGCGAGGCCTTTGGCACATCGCTTGGACGGTCGAGCTTCGTTTGGCGCGACGGGGAGCGCCTCGTGTCACCGGCGACAGAGTTTGCTGAGGAGATCGGCTGAGAGCTCTTCGAGCGAGTCGAGAACCAGGTCCGCAATTCCGAAGCGCGGGTCTCGGCGCTGCGACGGCTCCGGAACGGCGATGCAGATCATGCGGGCCGCCTTGGCCGAGACGACGCCATGTACGGAGTCTTCGATGGCCACGCAGTCGGTCGGCGGAATACCGATCTTCGCTGCGGTTGTCAGGTAAACAGCGGGATGCGGTTTGCCGAACGGCTCGTTTTCGCCCGAAGAGACGGCTGCGAGATGATTCCGAAGGCCTAGCCGGTCGAGCACAGCGTCGATGATGGGCGGGGGAGATGACGTCGCGAGCCCGACGATCGAAGTCTGTGAGGCCGCCCTGACGGCTTCGATCGCGCCTCGGCATGGTTCGGCCTCTTCGTTCAGGAGCTCCACCATGCGTCGGATGACGGCGGAGGTGAGCTCTTGCGCTGGGGTCGACACTTTCTCCGGCCATCGACGGTACCAGTAGTCGACGACCTCAGTGATCCTCAGGCCGCGCGTCTGAACGGTATCCGCTGCAGTGACCGGGAGACCGGCTTCGCCAAAGATCTCAAGTTCGGCGCGTGTCCACAGCGGCTCGGAGTCCACGAGGACTCCATCCATGTCAAAGATGGTGCCGAAATCTTTCTTCATGCTCATGCCAATGTTCGGGTCGATACTCTCGCCGATATTAGGGGCGATCTTGCGGCGGATCTCTTGGCGAGTCCTGTGGCGAGTCCTGTGGCGAGTCCTGTCGCGAGTCCTGTCGCGAGTCCTGCGGCGAGTCCTGCGGCGAGTCCTGTGGCGGGTCTTGAACTTGATGCTGCGTTGAGCTTGGCGCTCCTCCTCGCTGCCTTCCTCGAGCGAGATGCCACGCCACACCCTCTCGTTCTTCGAGCGCCAAGATCGCGGCAAGCGTGTCGTGGCAGTGCGCGTCGTCCGAGACGTATACGCAAGCCTCGAGGAGGTTCTCGGCTTCTTCGACTTCATACGCGCCAAGATGGACGGCCGCGCTCGCAAGCAGCGCTTTGGCCGCTTGCGCCTTGGCTTCTCGAGATAGCGGGGGAGACGATCGTGGAGAGGGTGCAGACGATGATGCGGCGACGGTTGAGCGAGCGCGCGGGGTGGGCTCAGGCCCAAGGACGATGGGAAGCAACGGGGCTTGCGTGGTCGGCTGTGCATCGGTGTTCGCGCGTTGCCTCTCCGCCAAAGGGATGAATCGGGCGAGGAGCGGAACCGTTCCACTGCCGATGACCATGGCGAGGACGAACCCCCAGAATGTCGATCGCATGCTGGGGGGCCTTTTGGGATGGCGGATGAGGCCGGCGCTCACTTCATGTTTCGGTTCGGCTGATCGTGCTGGTTGTGCTGCCTGTGCTGGTTGTGCTGCCTGTGCTGGTTGTGCTGCCTGTGTTGGTTGCGCAGGTTGTGTTGGCTTCGTCGGCGTGGAAGAGGCGCCGGAGGCCTCCTCGTTGGGGGCGCCCGTCTCTATCGGCATGGTGGCGCGGGTTGTCGCATCGTCACTGAAGCTGGTGACAAACTGTGCTGTGCTCTCCGTGAACGCGCCGGTCAGGCGATCCCAAACGCCCAGCGGGCGAGAGCCTGTTTCGTACGCCAATTCGTCGGCGGTAGACACGGTGTCTTCAGGCAAGCTGAACAAGGCATCGTGAAGCCCGTGTCCCCACGCGGGCGGTTCAAACTCCGGGTGGGAGGGTTCCGACTCCGTCGGAGCCGCGAGGCCTCGCAGTGTATCGTCGATCCCGCTGTCCGCAGCGCTGTCTTCAGTGCCGTCGGCGGCGCCGGCGTGCGGTATCGTTTGTTCGCGAAGGCGTTGGAGGGCACCGTTGGGCAGTGAAGCCGCGAAATCAGGCGACATCTTCACGAGCACTTCGAACGGGCTACCGCCGAGCGATGGTCGATCTCCGAAACCTTGCGATGGGGCGTGGCCAGTGCGCGGTGAGAAGTGAGCGATTTGGGTGAGCGCGTGGGCGCACGCTGCGAAGTCGGGGAAGCGTTCGGCCGGGTCATCGGCCAACATCCGACGGATGACGCGCCGGAGGGCCTGAAAACCCGCTCCGGTCGGGTAATGTGACCAGTCAATGGGGTCATTCCTTGACCCTGGCTCTTCGCGGAGCGCGGCGGCGGCGAGGAGCCTTCCGAGGCTGTACTGTTCCGATTCCGAGCCGTGTCGCTGTGACGTTCGCGCCTTCGAAGCGCCTTTCGTTCGAAGGGGATCGGCGTGGGTGTGGGTGTGGGTGTGGGAAGACAGATCCGCGAGCACTGCGGCTGTGAATACATGTCCGTCTTCACCGATGAAGGTTGTCGCGATGTCCAACTGCGGCACCGGGATCTGGATCGTCTTCAAGTGACTGAGCGTCCTGAGCAGCTCGAGCCCAATCGCGGCCAGCACGCTCGCGTCGAGCGCGACCGACCGCAGGAGCGTGCCCAGCGAGATGGCGAGGATGGGCGGGCAAGCGACATAGATCGTGCCTTGGTCGTTCCAGACATCGACGATGGGGATAAGGCCCGGGACGCAAGCGGTCTTCAGGTGATGAAGGGTTGCGAGGGTCGAATGCACGTTGGCCATGCGGGAAGCCGGATCGGCGCTCTGAATGACTTCAATGGCGAACGCTTGTCCCCTGGTGTCGTGGGTGGCCTCCAATATGCGTGGAAGCCGAGACACTTCGCGATGAAGGGTGTAGCTGCCGACCCGAGTCGCCAAAGCGTCGATCCTGACTGCGCCTGTGCAGCCGTGCAGGTTCTATACCCTGAGCACGGGCCTGGGCGCTCAGGTATTCTTACGAGCCTGGGCATGTTTTGCAAAGATCGAGCGTGAAAACGAGACCCAGCGCCCGATGGTGTTCGTGTGGTCGAGAAAGCTTCGGGAACATCCGGTCCTGTGGGTGTCTGGCGCCTTGATTCGCGCACGTCACCCACGGGATGAATGAGTGTGGGGGGCGTGGCCATCGTCGATGCGACGAGGAGGAAGCTTCTTGTACCCAGAGCTTTCGGCCCCTACGAAGTGCGGGGTCGCCTGGGCGTCGGCGGGATGTCGGTTGTCCTGGATGCAGCAACCCGAAACGGCCGTCGCGTTGCGCTCAAGATCTTACGGCCGAGCGGTGACGACACCCGAAACGAGATCCTGAGAGCCCGACTCCTCCGAGAGGCACAGCTCCTGGCGCGCTTGAACCATCCGGGCGTTGTCCGCCTCCTCGACTATGGTGACTTCGAGGGGACGCTCTACCTCGCGATGGAGCACGTCGCGGGTGTGACTCTCAAAGAGGTGCGCGATCGCGCCTCGTTGACGTTCAACGAGACCGTTGCCCTCGGTGCTCAGGTCTCTGAGGCGCTCGCCCATTTGCATCGCGAAGGCATCGTTCATCGAGACGTCAAGCCAGGAAACATCATCATCAACCGAGAGGGGCGAGCGGTGCTCGCCGACTTCGGGATCGCGTGGAATGAGGACGCCACGGGCATCACGAATGCCGGGGAGTTGGTGGGCAGCGCGGGCTACGTCGCGCCCGAATGCTTCGAGGGACACCCGGCGTCACAGTGGTCCGACCAATACGCGCTCGGTCGGCTGTTGTTTGAGCTCGCGGCTTCCGACCCGGCTCCGCCGGCGCCCGACGAAGTGTCGATGGCCGGGCAATTCGTGTGGAAACTCGAGATCGATTGGTCGCGCTTCCCGCGGACACCTCCGTGGCCGATGCTGGAGCGGACGTGCATTCGTCGGATGACGTTGCCACGTGCCCAGAGTCGCTTCCCCGATTCAGCGGCGTGCGTCCGGGCGTTCCTCGACCTTGGGAGGCAAGTAGATCCCGAGACATTCGGGGGCAGCTTCGACGGCGATTCGCCGGCGCTTTGTGCTGTGCTGCGAGGTCTCCTCGGGCGTTCGGATCGTGAGGAAGCAGACGCCCACGCGCGGGCTCGCCCCGAAGTTGCGATGTCGGATGCGGAGGCGATGTCGGATGCGGATGCGATGTCGGATGCGGATGCGATGTCGGATGCGGTTGCGAAGTCGGATGCGGTTGCGATGCCGGATGCGGTTGCGAAGTCGGATGCGGTTGTGATGCCGGATGCGGTTGCGAAGTCGGTTGCGGTCGCGGCTTCGGATGCGGCTCCGGATGCGAAGGCACCGTCGGATGATGTTGCGGCCTCTGACGGCGTGGTCTTGGAGGTCGCCGCTCGGGATGATGTTGCGGTTGCGGTTGGGGCTGGGGCTGGGGCCGCCCGATGGATGCGCCCGATCCTGGCCTCGATCTTGGGGCTGGGCCTAGGCCTCGCGGTGGGCAGCATGGCCGATCCCTCGTCGGGGCGTCGCGTGTGGAGGGCCTTCTTCGGCGACCCCTCGACCCTTGCCTATCGGTACGTTCGCACGAAGCCCGTTCCGGGGCCGGAGCTGGATGAGGCCGCGGGCTTGCTTGCCCGGGCGCGGGCTCAACTCAGAGCCGGGCAGTTCCAGGCCGCCGAACAGGCGCTGGGGCAGTGCATCGTGGTGGCCGATCTTGCGGATTGTCATCGGCGCCTTGCATCGGTCTTGTCGCTGCGGGGCGCGGCGGTGGCGGCGGCTGCGCACCAGGACTACTTTCGCCGGTTGACGGCGGACGAACCTCCTAGAAGTCAGGCCCGGCCGTCGCCGTCGCCGTCGCCGTCGCTGTCGCCGTCGGTGGGTGGTGGTGGCCAGTAGCGGCTTAATAACCGAATCTTCGGTCTCACGTGCCCGGCTCTTCGCACGGCCTCGGTGTGCCAGGCGGCAAACGCCATCTGGTGTAAGGCGTCGGGCGCGTGAAGACCAAAGCACCAGGCGTCTGGGCGTGGGTCAACGTGGCCCGCGGCTTGGAAGCGGAAATCGAACGTGAAGGGGTCTTCGGTTTCGTCCGGGCTCCCCGCGCGCCCTGACTCGGTCGGGCACGTCGTCATGTGCGAAGTGCCTCGTATGAATGCCATGTCCTTGAGGGGGAGGGCGAGGCCCATGCCACGCGCTTTGATGTAGGCTTCCTTCAGTGTCCAGAGCTTGAAGAAGTGACGCCTTCTCGCCGCCGGATCCTTGAATGTGCGGAGCTCCATCAGCTCCTCGACGGCGAAGACGTGCTCGGCGATCGCGTCGGTATCCGTTGAACGCGCGCAATACTCGACATCGATGCCCACCTCGTGGTCTCGGCTCACGGCCAGCGCGAGAAGGCCGGATGTGTGCGACAGGTTGAAAAAGAGGTTCGTCTCAGGCGCGGCCAGTTCGGGGCGCCCGTAGTCGTTCTCCTTGAGCTCGATGCGGCGGCCGTCCACGTTGAGATGTTGCCCCAGGACGCTCCGCAAGGTCGCTCGACCAAGCAGGAAGGCTGCGCGCGGCTTCTCCACTCGAAATCGTTCGAAGCGGACCCTCTCCGCCGCCGAAAGCCATCCTTCGTAGGCTTCGTAGGCTTCGGAGGCGCGATGGCCGGGGTGGGAGAGCGGTGGGGCATCGAGCCACACCTGGTAGATGGCGATCTCGCCTTGCCGGAGCTGCACGGCTGGCTACTCGGCGCCTGAATCGCCGCCTGAATCGGTCGACAGATGTCTGGACGTCGGGGGCTGGGGTTCCGCGGCGTCGGCGCGCTCCGCTTCGAGGCGGCGGTAGATGGTTCGGGCTGCGATCCCGAGGAGCTGCGCGGCGAGGCTCTTGTCGCCTCGCGTCTCCTTGAGCGTTTCTCGGATCAGCGCCCGTTCAGCGTCCTCGAGCTTCGTGCCGACGGGGATGATGACTTTGGCGCCTTCGCGGCGAATGCCATCGAGTTCGTCCGTGCTTGTCGTTCGCAACGGCAGGGGGAGATCGTCGAGATCGATGACCGTCTTGCGCGTGAGCACGACCGCCCGTTCGACGACGTTTTCGAGCTCACGGACATTTCCTGGCCAGCGGTAGCGCGCCAACGCGTCGCGCGCCGGATCGGTGATGGCGAGGATTTCCTTGGCGTTCTTCCGCGCGTATCGCTTCACGAAGTATTCAGCGAGCAGTGGGATGTCTTCGGGACGATCGCGCAGCGGCGGCAAGTGCACGCCGATGACGTTGAGTCGGTAGTAGAGGTCCTCGCGAAAGAGGCCCTCTCGAACAGCGGCCATCAGGTCGCGGTTGGTGGCGGCGACGAGGCGAAAGTCGACGCTGACCAGCTCGGTGCCGCCGACCCGCTCGAACTCGCCTTCTTGAAGCACCCGGAGCAGCTTGGCTTGCACCGCCGGCGACATTTCGCCGACCTCGTCGAGGAACAACGTTCCGCCGTCGGCGCGTTCGACGCGCCCACTCTTCCGCTCATGCGCACCCGTGAAGGCCCCTCGCTCGTGCCCGAACAGCTCAGACTCGAGGATCGACTCGGGCAGCGCCGCGCAGTTTATGGCAACGAAGGGGCGAGACAGTCGCGGCGACTGTTCGTGGAGAGCACGTGCGATCAACTCCTTGCCGGTGCCTGATTCGCCGGTGAGCAGCACGGTCGCACTCGACGGTGCGGCCTGTTGAATCGTCTCCATCGTGACCATCATCGCCGGGGAGCGCCCGATGATCGGGCGCCCTTTCACGCTGTCCGGCGCGATCTCGCGGAGCTCCTGCCGGAGCATGACGTTCTCTGCGCGCAAGGCTTGTCGCTCGAGTGCTCGGTCGACGACCCGCAGGACCAAAGCCGACTTGATGGGCTTCTGGATGAAGTCGTAGGCGCCCTCCCGCATGGCCTCGACGGCCGTCTCGATGGTTGCGAAGGCCGTCATGACGATCACGTCGACCTCTGGTCGGATGGCGCGCGCCGCCCGCAGCAGACCCTGGCCGCCCATGCCCGGCATCATGAGGTCGGTCAGAATCACCTGGATTGGATGCTTGCGGACGGCTTCCAGGGCGAGCTCTCCCGACGTTGCGCTGTGGACCACGCTTTCCTCCCGCTCAAAGAGGCGTCGGAGCGAGGTCAGATGCTCCGGTTCGTCGTCCACGATGAGGAGATTTGCACCCTCGAGATGTTTGCGATCGCCGACCATTGCCGAAGTCCACGTCCTTCTACCTGGCCAAGAGCCGGTCGCCAACGACCATCGCCATCCGACTCGGGGGCGATGTAGGATATCAGCCAGCCCCCCAATCCTCCAATCGACCGAGAGACATGTGAGGTGTCTCGAAAACACTTTGGATGTTGAGGAATTTGGGTCACTGTGCTGCCATGCAGCGACCAGACCGCTTTGGGCTTTATGAGCCTGCGATGGAGCACGACGCCTGCGGCGTGGGCTTTGTCGCGCACATCAAGGGTGAAAAGTCTCGATCGATCGTTGAGCAGGGGCTCGAAGTCCTGCGCCGGCTGAGCCACCGCGCGGCGTGCGGTTGCGACCCCGAGACCGGCGACGGGGCAGGAATTTTGCTCCAGCTTCCGCACCGATTCTTCAAGCGCGTGGGTGTGGAACTGGGTTTCGACATCCCGCCGCGCCGAAGCTACGGCGTTGGGCAAGTCTTCTTGCCCTCCGATGACAAAGCTCGGGCCGCGTGTGAACGCGCCATCGAAGAGGTCGTCCGGGCCGAAGGGCAACGGATCGTGGGGTGGCGCGATGTGCCGACCGATCCACGTCATGTCGGCCGCATCGCCGCTCAAGTCGTGCCCGTATTCAGACAGGTCTACATCGCGCGGCGGCGTCTCCCGCCCAGCACGTTCGAGCGCAAGCTCTACATCATTCGTAAGCTGATCGGCAGCCGAGTGCGCAGTGAAGGACTCGATCCACAGGGTCTGTTTCACATCGCGAGCCTTTCGTCGGAGACGATTGTCTACAAGGGCTTTCTGCTCCCGGCACAGCTCCCTCAGTTCTTTCCTGACCTTCAGGACGACGCGATGGTCAGCGCGATCGCCCTCGTGCATTCACGCTTCTCGACCAACACGTTTCCAGCCTGGGATTTGGCGCAGCCGTTTCGGTTCATCGCGCACAACGGCGAGATCAACACGCTGAGCGGCAACCGAAACTGGATGTTGGCGCGTCGGAGCTTGCTGCAATCTGCCAAGTTCGGGGGTCCGCTCGAGCGGCTTTTTCCGATCATCGTGCCGGGGAAGAGTGACTCGGCCCAGTTCGACAACATGCTCGAGCTTCTTCACCTCGGTGGACGAAGTCTCCCGCATTCGATGATGATGATGATCCCCGAGGCTTGGGAGAGCCACGAGGAGATGTCGCCCGAGCTTCGCGCGTTCTACCGCTATGCCGCGTCGCTCCTCGAGCCCTGGGACGGTCCGGCGGCAATCGTCTTCACCGACGGGCAGATCGTGGGTGGCACGCTCGACCGAAACGGGCTTCGCCCGGCTCGATATCTCATCACGGAAGACGACCGCGTCGTTTTGGCGTCCGAAACCGGCGTCATCGATGTGCCGCCCGAGCAGGTGCGGGCCAAGGGGCGCCTTCAGCCGGGCAAGATGTTCGTCGTCGACACGGAAGAGGGTCGCATCATCGACGACCAAGAGCTCAAACGAGACATCGCGGGTCGCTTCCCATTCGGGCGATGGCTCGAGAAGAATCTTCTTGACGTCGATCAGTTCCCAGAGGTCCCGGCCCCGGATCTGTTCGATGAGGAGGGCTTGCGCCGACAACAGCAAGCGTTTGGCTACACCGAGGAAGATGTCCGCGTTTTGATCGCGCCCATGGCGCAAAATGGTGAGGAGCCGGTTGGGGCCATGGGCTCTGATACGCCGCTGGCGGTGCTCAGCCAGTTCGCGCCAAACCTCTCGAACTATTTTCATCAGCTCTTCGCCCAGGTGACGAACCCGCCGATCGACCCGATCCGCGAGTCGCTCGTCATGTCGCTGACGACGACGATTGGTCCGACGGGGAACACGTTCGACGAGACGCCTGAGCAGTGCCACCGGCTCAAGATCAACTCACCGATCTTGAGCAGCGCCGAGCTTGCGAAGGTCGCCTCGCTTCGCGAAGGTGTCTTCGAGCCGGCGAAGCTTTCGATGCTCTACTACGTCTCGGAGGGACCGGAGGGGCTCGAACGCGCGGTCGATCGACTCTGCGCTCAGGCGATGAGTGCGATCGACGATGGCCACAACATCCTCGTCCTCTCGGATCGCGGCGTCGATGCCAAGCGGGTGGCGGTGCCGGCGCTCCTCGCGGTGGCCGCGGTGCACCAACACCTTGTGCGAGAAGGCATTCGTATGCAGGCGGGTCTGGTCGTCGAGACGGCCGCGGCCCGGGAAGTTCACGACTTTGCGCTCCTTATCGGATACGGCGCGGCCGCGGTGAACCCGTACCTCGCCCTCGAAACCGTGAGGCGTTTGTGCGAAGACGGTTCGGTCGACAAGACTCCCGACGAGGCCGAGAAGAACTACGTCCACGCGATCGAAAAGGGGATTCTGAAGATCCTCTCCAAGATGGGGATCTCGACCCTCGCCTCGTACCGCGGCGCCCACCTGTTCGAAGCCTTGGGGCTCGACCGCGCGCTGGTTGATAAGTGCTTCACCGATACGCCTTCGCGTATTCAGGGCGTGGGTATGCTCGAGCTCGGGACCGAGGTCCTCGAGCGACACCGAGGCGCGTTCGAACCGCACGCCACGGACGCACCACTGCCGATCGGCGGCCAGTACCAGTGGCGTCGGCGGGGTGAAGCGCATATGTGGAATCCCGCGACCATCGCCAAGCTACAGGCGGCGGCGTCGGCGAACGATCCCAAGTTGTTCAAAGAGTATTGTGATCTGATCGATGGCGAGGATCGCGAGCTGATCAACCTCCGGAGTCTCCTCGACTTCAATGAAGAAGATGTCACGCCGGTTCCGATCGAGGAGGTCGAGCCCGCGACCAGCATCGTGCGCCGGTTTGTCACGGGCGCTATGTCGTTCGGGTCGATCAGCGCCGAGGCCCACGAGACGCTTGCCATCGCGATGAATCGGATCGGTGCACGTTCGAACAGCGGTGAAGGGGGTGAGGAAGAGCACCGATTTCATCGGGACGACAACGGAGACCTAAGGCGAAGCGCGATCAAGCAGGTGGCGTCGGCACGTTTCGGCGTCACCACGAACTATCTCGTGAACGCGGACGACCTTCAGATCAAGGTCGCGCAGGGTGCGAAGCCAGGGGAGGGGGGGCAGCTCCCCGGACACAAGGTCGACGAGCGCATCGCGAAGGTTCGGCACTCGACGCCGGGCGTAACGCTCATTTCGCCTCCGCCGCATCACGACATTTATTCGATCGAGGACCTCGCGCAACTCATCTACGACCTGCAGACCGTCAATCCCAAGGCGCGGGTGAGTGTAAAGCTCGTGAGCTCGGCGGGCGTCGGAACGATCGCGGCTGGTGTGGCCAAGGCGCGTGCGGGCTGCGTGGTGATCGCGGGATGGGATGGTGGCACGGGTGCTTCGCCGGTCTCGAGCATCAAGCACGCCGGTGTTCCATGGGAGCTTGGGCTTGCCGAGACGCAGCAGGTCTTGATCCAAAACGACCTTCGACGCCGGATCCGCGTCCAGGTCGATGGCGGCCTCCGAACCGGACGCGACGTGGTCATCGCGGCGCTCCTGGGCGCCGAGGAATTCGGGATGGCGACGGCGGCGCTGATCGTCGAGGGCTGCGTGATGATGCGAAAGTGTCATCTCAATACGTGCTCGGTGGGGATCGCGACCCAGGACCCCGCCCTTCGGAAGCGCTTTCGCGGCAACCCCGATCACGTTGTGAACTTCTTCTTTTTGCTGGTGGAGGATGTTCGTCGCCGGATGGCGAGCCTTGGGTTCAGGACCGTAGACGAGATGGTCGGTCGCGTCGACCGACTCAAGGTGAGTCGTCATCGCGAGCACTGGAAGGCTTCTCGGATCGATCTTTCCGAGATGCTCGTCACGCCTCGCCCGTTTGGGCACCCGACGTTGCGATCGCTCGCGCCCGAGCCGTGGGACTTGAGTGACCACCTCGATCACCGCTTGATCCGAGAGGCGAGCGGACCGCTCGAGGGCAATGGGCGCATCGAGCTCAACTTGCCGGTCAACAACACGCACCGCGCAGTGGGCGCGATGTTGAGCGGCGAGATCGCCAAACGACATGGCGCACGCGGTCTAGCCGACGATGCGATCCACGTGAACCTCACGGGCTCTGCGGGACAGAGCTTTGGCGCGTTCCTTGCTCGCGGCGTGACTCTGGAACTTGCCGGTGACGCCAACGACTACCTTGGCAAGGGGCTCTCGGGTGGGCGCGTCATCGTCTATCCGCCGAGCGGCAGCCGCTTCGTGCCGGAAGACAACATCATCATCGGGAACACGGTCCTTTATGGCGCGACGAGTGGCGAGGTGTTCATCTCGGGGCTCGCCGGTGAGCGGTTCGCGGTGCGCAACAGCGGCGCGAATGCCGTGGTCGAGGGGGTCGGTGACCACGGCTGCGAGTACATGACGGGCGGCCGAGTCGTCGTGCTCGGGACGATCGGCCGGAACTTCGCGGCCGGCATGAGCGGTGGCATTGCGTACATTTTCGATCGTGAAAATCTGGTCAAGAAGCGCGTGAATCTCGGGATGGTCGAGCTCGAATCCTTGTATGACGAGAGCGAGATCTGGTTCATCTACAACATGATTGAAGAACATGTTCGTCACACGGGGAGCCCGCTTGGCGCGCGGTTGCTCGACAACTGGGAGCACGTCGTGCCTCGCTTCGTGAAGATCATGCCGAATGACTACAAGCGTGCCCTTCAGGCGCAAACCGTTTCGAAGGCGCGCATGCCGGGACGGCAGCGGTTGGCATTGGTGCAGGGAGGCGCAGTCTGATGGGCAAGGTTACGGGTTTCATGGAATGGGGCCGGAAGTTGCCGCAGCGGCGGTCGCCCGGCGATCGGCTCCAAGACTTCAAAGAGATCTACTTCGAGGCCGATCAAGAGACTCTGCGTCAGCAGGGCGGGCGCTGCATGGATTGCGGCGTCCCTTTTTGCCACCAGGGATGCCCGCTTGGGAACCAGATCCCGGACTGGAACGATGCCGTCTTTCGAGGCGCCTGGCGCGATGCTTTCGTTCGCCTGAGCGAGACCAACAACTTCCCGGAGTTTACCGGCCGTCTTTGTCCAGCTCCGTGCGAAGGCGCCTGCGTCCTTGCGATCAACTCGGACGCGGTCACGATCGAGGAGATAGAGAAGCAGATCATCGAACGGGCCTTCGAGGAGGGCTGGGTCAAGCCTCGTCCACCACGGACTCGAAGTGGCATGAAGGTCGCGGTCGTCGGCAGTGGCCCGGCCGGGCTGGCTGCGGCTGCGCAGCTCAACCGAGCCGGCCATCATGTCACGGTCCTCGAGGCGGCGGATCGAATCGGCGGGTTGCTGCGTTACGGTATTCCGGACTTCAAGCTCGAGAAGTGGGTGCTCGACCGCCGAATTGCGGTCATGGCCGAGGAGGGCGTTGAGTTCGTGACCGGCGCAGCGGTCGGGAAGAAGGTCCCGTGGACGGACGTTATCGGTCGCCACGACGCAACACTGCTTGCGATGGGAGCGCGCCGCCCGCGTGACTTGGAGGTGCCAGGACGCGATCTCGACGGTGTGCATTTTGCGATGGACTACCTCACCCAACAGAATCGGGTCGTCGCGGGTGACAAACTCGAGGTCGACCGCATCGACGCGGCCGGCAAGAAGGTGATCGTGCTTGGAGGCGGCGACACTGGGTCCGATTGCGTGGGCACGGCCCTTCGTCAAGGCGCCGTCGATGTGCGTCAGATCGAGCTGCTGCCGCGACCACCCGACGGACGAGACGCGCGGAATCCGTGGCCTCAGTGGCCCCTGGTCTTCCGCACTTCGTCGAGTCACGAGGAAGGAGGGGCGCGCGAGTTCTCGCTGATGACTCAGCATCTCGAGGGCAAAGACGGCCGCCTCAAAGCGCTTCATGCGGTCCGTGTCGAAATGGCGACGAAGATCGGCGGGGGATTCGACCTTGTCCAGAAGGCGGGATCCGAGGTTCGTTTCGAGGCGGATCTCCTGCTTCTTGCGATGGGGTTCGTCGGCCCGGACACCGAGACGATCACGGAAGCGCTGGGCGTTGAGCTCGACGCACGAGGGAACATTCGCGCTGACGCTACGGGATTTGAGACGAATGTGCCGGGCGTTTTCTCGGCCGGCGATGCGCGACGGGGTCAAAGCCTCATCGTGTGGGCGATTTCGGAGGGGCGCGAAGCTGCGCGCGCGATCGATCAATACCTGAGAGAAACCCAGCCCACATCTTTGCCTACGCGTGGTCGAGATGAGCACTTCGGCGGGCGCTGACGCGCCGTCGCTTCATTCTTGGCAAGACGACGGCGGCAACGATCCCAAGACCAACGAAGAAAACCGAATCTCCGTTCGGGGCTGCGCGCGGCCGGACGCAGCGGCAGCCGCCCGAATCGGCGTCGTCGACCCGCGACCCAAGAACGACTTCGGCGGAAGCGCTCGGTGAAATCGGGTTCGCTGCGTTCGAAAGACGAGTCCTGTGGATGGCGCTCGTGTTGCCGCTGGCATCGACGGCGACGATCTCGAGCCGCTCGCGCGCGTCGAGGATGGCCCCGTGCGTCGACCGGGCGTTACCCACCGCGGGCTCTTGTTGAGGCGCGGGCGTGGTGGGGATTTCAAACCACCGATCTTCGCCTGGTCTTCGACCGAGAAGCGTGAGGGCGAACGACTGGGGTTGATTGTCGAAGACCTCGACCATGACTTCCTCGCGGTCGAGGCTGACGTGCGATGTGATCTCGGGCGAGGTGAGGTCGACGAAGACGTCGAAGGATACGGGCTGCGGATCGGCGAAGCGGCGACCATCGGCACGCATGTGGACCCTCCGAACCTCGACTGTGTGGTGGCCGGGGACGCGGAGGATGGGAACGGCGGTCGTGAGATCGCCACCCGGCTGCGGCCGTCGGGGATGTCGCCAGACACCGTGGTCGACCCGAACCTGGTACGAGCGCGCGCCCTCGTCTCCTTTGGCGGTGAGGTGGAGGCGTCCGGTGGATCGACCGGGCGTGCCGGTGCCGAACGGCGCGGGAACGACGAGCCCCGACTTGCCTCGTTCGATGGACACCGAGGGGATAGAGGAGGCCGAGGTGTTGGCGTTGGCTCGGAGTGTCGATATGGGTTCGGATTTGGATTCGGATTTGGATTTGGAACTCGACCTGAACGCCGACGCCGTCGACGTGGTGACGGTCAGGGTCATCGTGAGGTGATCGTCCTCGATGCCGTCACGGAAGATCTCGTTGATGCGTAAGCCGAATGTGTCACCAGGAAACACCGAAGACAGCGCATCGTCGAGATCGAGGTTGAGCTTGATGTCGTCGTTGAGCACTGCACCGAGGGCGAGGTCGACGATGACCGGAAGGATTTGTGCAAAGTCGGTTCCGCGGAGAAGCTCGTTGAAGTCCTCTTCGAAGTTGTCGATCCGAATTTCACCCACGGAGATCTCGAGGCGGTCGTCATCATGCAGCGCTTGGAGGCTGAGCCCGACGAAGATGTCGGTCGTGACCTCGAAGACGCGGACGTACCGATCGTGGATTCGTACGTGGAAAGCGATGCCGAGCTCTTCGAGAGAGAGCTTGACCATCCAGTCGAGTACGTCGTTGCCGTCGCTGTCCATCCCGATCACTTCATTCGAACCGAGCTCGATCCGTCCGGCATGCCTTGGCTTGAGCTCAACCATGATGGGGGCCTCGTTGCTCGCGAGCTCGGTGAGCTCGGAGGCAAGCAGGGATAGGACCGATGCGTTCAAGATGAAGCTGCCGTCGGTCAGCGTGAAGATATCGCGCGTCGTAAGATTCAAGCAGAGCTGCCCCGAACCCTCTACGGCCCACAGGACCTGATTCAGGAACGAGGCGCTCAGCGTGGCGCCAAGATGATAGGGGCGGCCGGCCTTGTCGGTCGGCGGGAGGGTGGGCAGTGGGCTTCGCGTCGGGACAAAGGCGTCCTGGATGGGGACGCAGGCGGAGGCTTCGCCGGTCGCACCGCCGGCGAGCGGAAGCTCCATCCCGAGGCCGGTGCCTCGGTCAACGACGGGGAAGTCACCGGGCTCGAGCCCCACGAAGAGTCCGACTGGATGTGTGGCGGGCGACGCGGAGAGGCCGGCGGTGTCGGCGAGCGATGCTTGGGTCTCGACCTTTGCCGGCGTGGCGTTCAGGCCGGCCAGCGCCTGGTCGATGACGCGCTCGACGGTGGAGGTGATGAAGTCCCGAATGAGCGGCGCGATGATGTCGATGAGCGTCGAGGCAAGCGTGAGGGTCGCGTCCGTGACGGCACCACAGAATGTCACACACTCTGCACAACGACCGCCGGGATCGGAACACGTGCTGCCGATCTCGAGCGCGCAGTCTTGGCACTCGGGTTCGCTGCAATAAACGCTCGAGTCGGCGACTTCGAGCGCGAGATCGTTGATGTCGATGCCATCGACGGCCATCCGGACATCGAGGTTGCGGTCTGGGTCCGGGCCTGCGCCCGCCGTGATGAAAGCTTCGACGTCGATCAGGGCGGCGTGCGGAAGGGGGCCGGGACCGTCGGGGCCGAGTTCGCTGAAGACGGGGCATGCGCTGTCGGCGCCGAGTGCTTCTTCTTTGAGCGTGAAAGCGAGCCCGAGCCTCAGGTCGGTGAACTTGACGCGCACCGACGAGGGTTCTTCGAACGTGAGCTCGAGCTTGTCGGCGAGCTCACTCATCCAAAGATACGCTTCCGCATTTCGGAGGTCGGCCTTGGCCACGCCGATGTCGAGCAGCTCGGCGTCCGGGATCTCGAGATGCAAGACGTCGTCATCGTCGATCGTGACTTCGCTGTTCGCTGAGCCATCGCTCTCGCCGGTGGCGCTCAGGGCGGCACGGATCGCCTTGGAGAGCTGGGGACGGATGAAGTCGAGGAAGTCCTGCGTGATACGCACGCGCCCCACGTCGCGCTGGATGGTCTCGGGCTCCGGATATACATACCCCCCGGAGTCTCCGTCGGCTTGCTCGCCGCACGTCGCGCCCCCCGAGCATGAAAGGGCCATGAGCGGCGCGAGCACGCGAACGCCCGCGCGCAGGCGTCTACGACGTAGCGCGGGGCGACCTACCTCGAAATACATTGTGGGATGCTAAGTCGAACGGGTGGCGGGGTCAAAGTCCTCCGGCTCCGGGGCGCGATCGTCGGTCCGATGTCGGTGAGAGCGAAACCTACCCGATTCGTCTTGCGATGCCGTGACCCCGATGCTTGGATTTTTCATCGAATGCAACGGGATGATGACCATGACCCAGACGACGAGACGGAGTCCGATGCGGCGCTCGACCCGGAGCGCTGGTACGGGGAGCCGAACGTTTGCGGGAGCTGCATTGCGTGGCGCCAAGATCTGAGGCGCGACGATGACACTGTGGCCACTGGATTGTGTCGTCTTCGGCCGGAGATGGGGCGAGTTCCCGCTTCGCTCAAGAAGTGCGACCAGTACAAGCCACGGGGCCAGTTCGTATACAAACCGGCCCCCGCCGGGCGGTCGGCGCGACGTTCAGGCCCCGTGACGGCGCGGCGTCCACGTGTCGTCGAGGGCGGTGACGCACAGGCTTCGCCGTCGGGGCTCAGCGAGCGCATCGTCCTGCGCGATGTGGCCCCGCCGCATGCGCCGCTGGATGTGCCCCCGCGTGCGCCGCGCGATGTCCCCCGGCATGTGGATTTGGGCGGCGACGAAAGCCCGGCGGTCGTCCGTCGTGCCCTCGAAGAGCTGATTCGGCAGGAACTCGGCCGAAGTCGGCGCGAGCTGACGCCAAAGTACAAGGGCGGCGTCGTGCGGGCGACGGCGGAAGATGGCTCAACGACCGAGCACGATGCAACGAAGGTATTTTCGATGTTGGACCGCCTTCGCAGCGCGCTCGATCAGCTCGAAGCTGCCCTTCGAGCGAAGATGCCAGACGATGAACGAGAGGAGTGTGTGCTGTTGGTTCGCCGAATGCACGGGAGCTTCACGACCTTCAACGTGATGTTCTCACATTCCGAGGATCACTTCCGGAGTAAGTGAGAATTCGTAATTCGTCATTTCGTGGAGGCACGGCACAGGTGGACGAGTGCATCCGCGAAGAGCTCGGTGGAGGGCTTCGGCGCGCTCCATGCGACGTGGTGATCCAAGAAGCTCTTCGCTCGGCCGCGTCGATCGGTTCGATCCGCGAGCTCAGCCTCGAGCGCGCTCACGAGGCTGTCGACGTCGTGGGTTACCGGATAGGCGCCCATCGATTGGCCAAACTTGATGACCTTCTCTCCGTGCGGGTTGTGATAGATCGCCGGCTTTCCCATCGCCAGGGCTTCGATGATCCCAGAGCCAAAACGGCTGACGAAGATCGAGCCGCGTCGAATGGCTTCGTACATGGACCACGGTGTGACCTCGTAGCCCGAGAAGTCGCCCCGATCGGCCGGATGTCGCGATACGACCATCCGGACACCGAGCTTTTTGCACGCCGTGGCCACAGAACGCAGCCACATGGGTTGCATGTCGGCAAGGACGTAGTACGAGAAGTTTGAGTTTGCGATGACGAGAGGTTCGGTCGGGAATGAGCACGCTTCGGTGCGGAGCTCGTCGAGCCTTGGAACACCGACAACGTGGGTCTGTGTTCGCTCGGAGAAGAACTGCTGATCGAACGCGCCTGAGAGCAATACGTGGCGTGCGCGTTGATACGGAGCACGGCGCTGATGGATGTCTGCGTCGGTAAAGTCTTGTACGCCTTCGATCAGGGCGACAGTGGTCTGACCTTTTGCGTTGGCGTCTTCGACCAAGGCTCGAATCTGAGGTTCCCAGTCGTTCATCACGACGAATAGCCGCGGGCTAAACTGGCCGAAGCAGTAGTTGTTGTACGACACCCAAGGCACGTGCGCGGCGCGAATCCGAGCGCGCGCGCCTTCGTCGAGATGGTTCCCGGTCGAATCGATGAACGCGAACGCGATCCCTTCGGCCTCGAGCCGTGGCACCGACCTCAGCATGGTCCACGCGTGGTAGTCCTTGTGCGGTGCGAAGACGATTTGAACCTCGCGCTGGGTTCGAAGGTCTCGAATCGCTCCGTGCACCTGGCGTGTCTGCTCACTCGCCGCCGACGGGCTCGCATTGAACGGGCTCGGCGTGGACGGGCTTGCGGTGGATGGGCTTGCGGTGGATGGGCTTGCGGTGGATGGGCTTGCGGTGGATGGGCTTGCGGTGGATGGGCTTGCGGTGGATGGGATCGGCGTCTTCGGACTTGATGTCGCTCGTCGGGCCGCTTCTTTTCCGGCCGAATGACAAGGAGTCTCGCGCGGGCGCTCGGCGGCGTGCGGCGCGTCGGGCGAATTGGCGGGAAGCAGGACGTAGCCTTCCCGGCTGAGCCGCACCCAGAAGTCGGCCTCGGCTTCGTGGCTCATGCTTTCATCGAAGCCCCCAAGTTGGAGAAATACGTCGCGCCGCAGGAGCGCGGACTCGGTTCCGGGTCGCGCTCGGGCGCTCTCCATGAGGACGCCGGCGATGCGCTCTTCGTCTTGTACGCGCTCAGCGCGTGCGACGGCGCGGCCCAGCGCGCTTGGGGAAGCGCCGAGCAGCTTGCTCGAAGGTTCAAGGAAGAGCACCGTGCGTGCGGTCGTAGTGCGAGCACCCGTGTTCTTGGCGGTGGCTCGGGTGCCGCTGAAGGCTTGTTGGCGGATGATTCGAAAGCGCGGATCACGCGCGGCGAACCGCTCGGCGATCGTGAGGCTCGAATCTTCGCTCCGGTCATCGACGATGATGCATGCAAAGTCGCCAAAGTCCTGACGAAGGATGGTCTCGAGACATTGGGCCAGGTCGCTTTCGTCATTTCGCACCGCAACGATGATGCTGACCGGGATGCCCGGCATCCAGGGAGACGGCGCTGGCGCCCACAGGCAGATGCCGCGTTCTATGGGACCCGGAGGGCGCCGATGACCGGCGCGGGGATCGAGCGCCCTGTACGCTCGCCGAAGTTGCTGCCACGCTCTCTGCGCCCCCGGGATACGACGGCCCCGCCTCTTGAGGTGCCTCAGCATCGACATGCCCAGTTCGGATCCAACGACCCCAGCATCGAGGCAAGCCCCGCGAAGCCTGAAGCCCGAAGCCCGAAGCCCGAAGCCTGAAGCCCGAAGCCCAAAGCCCAAACCCCAGAGCCCGTCGCCCGAACGAATGGCCTTGCTGCTTGCCGTCTGTTGCTCGGCGCCTCCGTCGCGTGGCTCTATGGAGCGCACCGCTTTGTCATGGCGTTTCTTGGCCGGTGAGACCCTGAGGCTCGGGCACCGGCGGTTCTCCCAAGATATCGTCGATCGTGATCCCGTGGTTCCGTCGCGTGTCGTCCGTTCCGTGGTCTACGCGCCGCGTGAGCAGGAGCCCTTCGCCGGCGTCCGCGGCGAGAGCATCCGTGATCTCTTCCCCGAAGGCCTTGTCCAATTTCACGGGCTGGATGCTTGGGCTGCTGCTCGGACCTGCGGTCGTTGCAGGCCCACTGGGCACCTGGATATCGGTGTGAACTTCGCGACCGTCGGGGTCGCCGTCCTGGGCTCGGGCTTCGTCGTCGCTCACGATGTCTAGGTTCCGACAGTCGGTATCTCTCTGTAAACCCTCCGAAGGACTTTCCTCCCCCCTTCGATAGGCCCGATGCCGACATAGGGACCAAGAACGGTTGACTCTGTCCACCCGTCGGAATTTGAACGGTCGGCCGTGATCCCGCGTGAGAAGGACAACATCGTCTACATCGATTCGGACAGCGCTCCGCGCATCCTCCAGGCTGGTGAGGATTTCCTCTATGAGCATCTGCCCATCGGAACACGGGTGATCTACCCCAACCCACCCATCAAGGGACTCGCCCACCCCGATGCCGCCATCCGCTATGCGCTGAACCACCCCGAAGGCATGGATCCGCTCTTCGCGCTCCTACGCCCGTCCATGAAGGTCACGATCGTCATGGATGACATTTCCCTGCCGCTGCCCGCGATGCGCCTGCCCGATGTTCGCGAGCGCGTGCTCCGGATCGTCCTCCAGATGCTCGATGATCATGGCGTCGACGACATCAACTTACTCGTCGCCAACGCCCTTCACCGCAGGATGACGCCGGGCGAAATGCGGCGGATGGTGGGCTCGGCGATTTTCGAGCGCTTCTATCCGAGGCGATTCATCAACCACGATGCCGAGGATCCGGAGGCGATCGTGACGGTGGGGGAGACCGAGATCGGCGAGGTCGTGAAGACCCATCGGCTTTGTGCCGAAGCCGACCTAACGATCTACGTGAACATCAACCTCGTTCCGATGGATGGTGGGCACAAGTCGATGGGTATCGGCACCACCGACTACCAAGGCCTGAAGGCTCATCACAACCCGAAGACGATGCTCCAATGCGATTCGTACATGGATCCGAAGCGCTCGGAGCTCGCCAACAGCGGAAATCGCATCGGTCGCGTGATCGACGCGAACCTCAAGGTCTTTCACATAGAAACGGCGCTCAACAACCGGATGTACGACCGCAAACTCGAGTTCCTCGCCAAGAACGAGGATGACTTCAACGAGTTTGACCGGCTTGCGTTTCAGTCTTTGAAGTGGACGACGTCGAAGCTCCCGCGGGCCGCGAAGCGTGAGATTTTTCATCGCGTCGCATCCCCATACGAGTTGATCGCGGTTCACGCGGGGGCGACGGAGCCCGTGCACGAGAAGATCTTGGCCAAGAACTTCGAGCAGTACGCGGTCCCGGTCAAGGGGCAGGCCGATGTCGTGATTTGCGGAATGCCGTACATCAGTCCGTACAACGTCAACTCGATCTTGAACCCGGTGCTCGTACAAGTCATGGCGCTTGGCTATCTCTACAATATGTATCGCGGAGCTCCGTTGCTTCGAGATGGCGGCGTGCTGATCATCAGTCATCCACTGCCCGACGAGTTCGACCAGCAGCACCACCCAAGCTACATCGAGTTCTTTCATCGATGCCTCCCCGAGACGCGCGACTCAATGGAGCTTCATCGCCGATTCGAGAAGGAGTTTGCGACGAACCCCACGTACATCGAGATGTATCGGCGCGGGAACGCTTATCACGGCGCGCATCCCTTCTATATGTGGTACTGGGGCGACCGAGGTCGTTCTCGCGTGGGTCGGGTGATCTGCGTTGGTGCTGAGAATGCCCACGTCCCGCGGATTCTCGGCTGGGAGACGGCCGACACGTTGCACGACGCGATCGAGCGCGCGAAGGATCTGACGAAAGCCAACCCCGACATCACGATGTTTCACATACCGCCCATCATGATGGCAGACGTGACGCCCTGATGCGCCGCAATGACGACGATGGATCAGGAGTAGGAGCCGCGAAGTGACGCACTCGACCTCATCTGTAGCGCCCGGATCTCTGTCGGCGTCCGCGGCGAATCCGGCGGAGCGCCTGATTGCCGGCGCGTTCTACGACATGGACGGGACGATCGTAAGCACCAACCTCGTGCACTCGTTCCTGTACACGGCTGCGCACGAGCCGTCGGTGCTTCGTACGTTGCGCAGCACGGTGGTTGGACTCGCCAAAGTCCCCGTCTTTTTAGCTGTCGATCAAGTAAGCCGCGTGGCTTTCAATGAACTCCTCTTTGCCGGGTACGCGGGAATGTTCGAGGATCGCCTTCTCGAGCAGGCGCAAGATCACTTCGCGACCGTGCTGCGTCCAAATATCTTCCCCGGCGCGTACGAGCTTGTCGAGAACGCGCGCAAGAAGGGGCTGCGCCAGGTGCTCGTCACGGGGAGCCTTGATGTCATGGTCGCGCCGCTCGCGCGCCATCTTGGAATCGAGGATGTGATCTCGAATCGTCTCGAGTTCAAGGATGGTGTCGCGACGGGCCGGCTCGTCAAGCCGATCGTGGCGGGCGCCAACAAGGCCCGCTTCATTCAGGAGTATGCCAAAAAATGGCGAATCGACTTGCTCGAAAGTTACGGCTTCTCCGACAGCTACTCGGACTACTCCATGTTGTCGGTCGTTGGGCGCCCCGCGGCGGTGAATCCTGATCGCCGACTTCGCATGGCCGCGAAGGAGCACAACTGGCCGGTGCTCGACATCCGATAGAACGACGGCTTACGCGACGTGCGTGCCTGGTACCCGGAGACCAGCTACGAACTCGCCTGTCTCTTGGGCTCGGGAAGAGCACGTGGGCAGATCGCCTGAGGCGTCGGGTCCAACAAGCGTGGGATCGAACGCCACCACCCGATTGCGGCCGCCCCTCTTGGCGGCGTACAGGGCGACGTCGGCTGCGCGAACCAGGGCGTCGCCGGTCGTCGCGTTTTCGGGAAAGGCCGCGACACCGATGCTCAACGTGAGTCGACCGCCGGGTTGAAGCTCTTCGCCTTGGATGGAGGTTTCGCGTACGAGACGACAGAGTTTCTCAGCCGTGACGCGTCCTTCGTCGGCGGTTGTGTCGAGCAAGAGTGCAATGAACTCCTCACCGCCATAGCGGGTGATGATGTCGACCGCACGGAGGTTTCGCCGCAACAGGTCGGCGACCTGACGCAGCACAGCGTCACCGGCCTGATGGCCTTGGGTGTCGTTGAAGGTCTTGAAGTGATCGATGTCGAACATGCAGAGCACGATGTTGCGCGGATGTCGTTCGGCCCGACGGACCTCGAGCGCGAGGATCTCCTCGAAGTATCGGCGATTGCGAAGACCCGTGAGCGCGTCGGTGTTGGCGATGCGCCGCAGCTCGCGATTGGCGACCAAAAGTTGGCTCGTGCGGGTTCGGACGGCGCTCTGAAGATCCTCCGTGTGTTCCTCGAGGCGGCAGGCCATCGCGTTGAGGGAGCTCGACAGGGCGCCGATTTCGTCGCTCCGGTGGATCGGGGAACGAACGTCGAAGTGCTGGATTTCGAGGTCATGAGCCATTCGTGCCAATATGCTCACCGGACGAAGCACGAGGCAGTTCAAGAGTGCGACCGCCGCGATCCAGCTCAAGACCGCGGCCAACGCGGCCCAGCCGAAGAACGCGTGCCGGAGAGATTCGAATGGGGCGCCCACATGCTCGAGATCAAAACGCCCAAGGAGAATCCCCTTGTGATTGCGCCGTGAGACGGGGAACGCGAGGTCAACGAACTCCGGCGTTCCATTCGGTGGGTCGAAGCGATACTGAATGGATCCGGTCCGCAAAGCTTCATTCACGAAAGCCTCATCGAATCCCGACGCACCCAGCGCTCTTGCCTCGACATCACTCGAGGCGAGGATCTCACCGTCCGGGGCGAGCAAGGTCAAGCGCAACAGGTGTTCCGTCTCCGCCGTGAGGTTCGTGCTCAGCCGCTGCGCCTCCTCTCGGTCATCGTTCGAAAGGTCGAGCAAAATGGGCACGGCGAGTGCTTGGAGCGTCGATTGCGCGTGGTTTACGCAGCAATTGCGGCTGCTCGCCCGAAGCATGCGTTGCGCGATGAATCCGGCGCTGCCGAAGGCGAGGGCGACGAACAGAAGCACGAAGACCCCAACGCGTTTGCGTAGACTTGCCCCGAAACCGGCTGGGCGCTTATGCGGAGCGGCAGCCATACTCTCTTTATACCGATTCTGACGGTGCGTCTTCTATGTATCTATGTCGGCAAGGATGCCGGCTCGTGCTGTTACGGATTCGTAGCCGAGTCCCGAAGAAGAGTGTCGGTATCGCTACAGCGCGGCGACTGGCGATGGACGACGAGATCCTTCAGGCCTATTCGAAATCTCCAAGCTTCACGGTGAAAGCCGGGTTGCGATCGCCGCCGCCCTGGTCGCGCAGTACAGGACGACGCCATTCATCAGATGCCAGACGAAATGCGTCCCAATCGGAAACATCGCGCAGAGCGGCTGATCCAAGCTACGACCGATCAGCGCGACGACAAACGAGACGGAGGCTCCTCGCATGAGTCGAGCGCTCGGGTGGCCGGTGACGGATAGGTACGTCGTGAGCGTAAGCAAGGCCAGCAGCGGTGCAAGATAGCCGCGCGAGCCGCTTGCGAACTCGAACGGGAGGGCGAGGGTCGTGATGGCGGCCAGCCCTGCGAACAGTGCGTATGCGCCGATGAGAAATCTCCGGGATGCCCCGAGGGTCCGAAGCATGACCCCCATGAAGAGCAGCACGAACGCTACGATGGGCGCGACATCGAGCGCCATGGCCCAGGGTTTGGCGAAGCTATGCCAAAGGGCGCTCCCGGTACCCGTCGCGATGATGAGGACGACCAGGCCTTTCAGGCAGGCGGGAATACGGCCGCGCCCGTAGAGCAAGGGCGGTCCAATTGCGCGCCAGACAAGGATCGCGGCGACGAAGAAAGATACATTGCTTGCGAGATTCAGAGGCTCAGCGAACAAGCTGGCGCTGCCGCTGGCGCTGCCGACCGAACGCTCGCAATAGACCGGAATAGAAGACGTGATGAGCTCAGTCATGGCTCGGGCCGAACCACATATCCGAGACGGGAACCCACGACATGAGCAAAAGGGTGCCGGTGAGCACCGCCCCGCTCGAGCCGAACAATGCGGTGCTCAAGGGTCCTGGCCAGTGCGCGACGAGCCACGGGGCTGCGATGTGGGCGGCCGTCGATACACCGCTTGCGATGATGGTTACGGTCTTCAGGCGATCGCCCGCGGACGAGAGCATGAACAGATGCGAAAGGATGAGCAGGAGAACGGGCACGGTGAAGAGGTGGAAATGCGTAACCTCCAGGAGCTTCCGCGTCGAGACGGAAGATTGCTTGAGCGCGTCGTCGGCGTCGTCCGGTAGATCGAAGCTCGGACCCGAGCCGTCCACGTCCTCTCCGGATGGCGACGAAGCGTTCGAAGGCAACGAAGGTGAGGCCGATGACGAAGCCGACGAAACCGACGAAGCTACCGCGGACGCCGAGGGCGGGCCGCCTGGCGTGCCCGCGTAGTAGGCGCCAAGCCCGCTCAGATCGAGGCCGACCATGGCATGGGCGAGCCAAAGCGTGAGCGCGAGCCCGACGGTGGTGAATCCACAGAACACCGAGTAGACGAGGCGAGCGTGGAAAGATAGTGCGCGGAGTCGGCCTCCTCGCCGAGCCTCGAAATGCTTCACGATGGGCGTTCCCTGGACGACGATTCGGCCTCCCGCATGCGGAGTGTTTTGACAAGCACGGTGGCTCGATGAACGGCTCGGCACACCGAATGTGTCGATATCGTTGCGCCGGAGATTACGTCGACGGATGTCCCCGGCGTGAAGTCGCTCGTTTCGCTCATGCCCTGAAATTGCTTGCGAAATCGCTCATCGCGTACGCCATCGCCGTAGGGCTCGCGATAGGCGACGATCTCGACGTTTGAAACGTTGCCCTGCGCGTCGAAGAAGGTCGCGAGCGTGATGGGCTCGTGTTGTCCCTTCTCGTCGTCGAACACCGCAAAACCATCCACGTGGTCCTCGGTCCGGGCCACGTAGATGGTGTACTCGTTTTTCGGCAGTGCTTGGTGGAGAGCTGCCTCGGTTGTCGCGATTTCTTGGGGCGTGAGGTTGAGCTTCACGTAGCCGACGCTCTTCGACGACCGGAACTGCGACGCGAGCAGTCCTCGCACGGTCACCTTCGGGCTGGCCGTCGCCGCGCCCGTGGAGCCGAGCCCTATGATCATGACGGTGGTGATGATGATGATGATGCGCGAGTGGGCGAGCACGTGAGAAACATGGCGTTGGTCAACGCTCCCCATGAGTCGGTTTCCGGACACTGCGTTGGATTCTGATTATGATTCGCATATTCAGTTTGTCAATGCCAGAAGTGGTTAGGGCTTGCTGGGCAAGTCGTTGATTCTCTCGAGGCGCTTCAGGTTGACGAAGTGGGGTCCGGGGCTACACGGGTGTGCACATGCACGACCTCGAGATTTCGACCGGCCGGATCGTTGCCGAGAGGCCGCAGTATGTCTTCGCTGGGGCGCGTGCACGTGTGTTCGGTCTTCTCTTCGTCGCGTGGGCTTCGATCGGCGGTGCGTCGCCGGATCCAGCCCCGGATCCAAAGTCAGCGCCGGCGCTGAGCTCAGAGCCACCCAGCATTCGACCAATCGTTGTTCTGGGCACGGCGACTTCGACGGCGAGCGCGGCTGCGACCGCGGCTCCGACCGCACCGAAGAGCACGGTCTTGGTTGTTCCCATCCGCGGAACCATAGACCTCGGACTTGCGCCGTTTGTGGATCGCATGCTCGACGAGCACCCCGACGTTGTTGCCGTCGTTCTTGATATCAATACATTTGGGGGCCGCATCGACGCCGCCGTTCGCATTAGGGATCGTCTTCTCGCGCTCGACATTCCGACCGTGGCCTTCGTGGACCGTCGTGCCATCAGCGCGGGTGCGCTCATCGCGCTCGCCACCGATCAAATCGTCTTTGCGCCGGGCGCGAGCATGGGGGCTGCAACGCCGGTTCAGATCGAAGAAGGCACGGCCAAGCCCGTCGAGGAGAAAGTCGTCAGCTACATGCGCTCCGAAATGCGCGCGACGGCCGAGGCCAAAGGACGCCGGGCCGATATCGCGGAAGCGATGGTTGATGCGGAGATTGCGATCGATGGCATTACGGCGAAGGGATCCTTGCTGACGGTGACGACCGAGGAGGCGCTTCGCCTTCACCTCGCGGCCGGAAAGGCCGACGATATCGGTGGTTTGCTCAAGGCGCTCGGCCTCGACCGAGCGGAGGTGGTGCGAGGTGAAGAGAATTGGGCTGAGAACTTCGCGACCTTCATCACCAGTCCCGTGGTGGCCGGCGCCCTCATGTCGATTGGTCTCCTTGCGCTAGGCATCGAGCTCTACAGTCCCGGGATTGGCTTCGCCGGCGCTCTGGGGGTCGTGTTCTTGAGCTTGTTCTTCGGTGGCCACATGGTTGTGCATCTCGCAGGCGCCGAGGAGATCATCCTGTTCCTTGTTGGGATCGCGCTTCTCGCGGTGGAGATCTTTGTGATCCCCGGGTTCGGCATCACCGGTGTCCTCGGCATTCTCGCGGTGGCGACCAGCTTGGTCATGGCGCTCATCGGCATGCCGCTCGGCGTCTCATGGAACACAGGGGTCTTTTCCGACGCGCTCCGGCAAGTGCTGTACTCGCTGCTGGTGACCATCGTGCTCATGTCGGTCGTGGTTCGCTTTCTCCCGCAGAGTCGCTTCATGCGGCGTTTCATCTTGAGCGACTCGGTTGGACGGCAGTCGCCAGAGCTGCTCGCCGAGCTGGACGACGGTCCGATTCAGGTCGGGGCCGTCGGGGTGACGATCACGGACTTGCGTCCGTCCGGGAAGATGGATCTCGCCGGTCGGACATTCGATGTGGTCAGCGAACACGAATACATTCCGAAAGGAGTCGAGGTTCGTGTGCTTCGCTCGACAGGTATGAGCGTCGTGGTGACGCGGCGTACCTGACGCGGCGGCGTTCCTGCCGCGGTTTCCGACGGACCGGACCGGAACGGAACGGAACGGATACTTACTGTTCGCTCTCAACACGCAGAAAAGGAATCATTCGTCATGGATCTGCTTACGCTTGCGCTCATTGCTCTTTCGATCATCGGTGTATCTTTCTTCTTCTACTTCGTTCCGGTTGGCCTGTGGGTGGCCGCGCTGTCCTCGGGTGCGGGTGTTGGAATCTTCCAGATGGTGGCGATGCGCCTTAGGCGTGTTCCTCCGGTTCGTATCGTCAACCCACGCATCAGCGCGGTGAAGGCGGGTCTCAATATTCCGGTCGAGAAGCTCGAGGCCCACTTTCTGGCGGGCGGGAGCGTTGAGAATGTTGTGTACGCCTTGATCTCGGCCAACAACGCCGGCATCAAGCTCGACTTCGATCGCGCGGCCGCGATCGATCTTGCGGGCCGGAACGTTCTCGATGCCGTCAAGATGAGCGTCAATCCGCGCGTCATCCAGACGCCGAAGGTTGCTGCCGTGGCGCAAGACGGCATTCAGCTTACGGCGCTCAGCCGCGTGACCGTGCGCGCGAACATCGAACGACTCGTCGGCGGTGCGGGCGAAGACACGATCTTGGCGCGCGTAGGCGAGGGCATCGTCTCGACGATCGGCTCTTCCGTCTCTCACAAGGCCGTGCTTGAGAATCCGGATCTCATTTCAAAGACGGTGATGCAGAAGGGACTCGATTCGGGCACTGCGTTCGAGATCTTGTCGATCGACATCGCCGACGTCGACGTCGGCGCGAACATCGGCGCCAAACTTCAGATCGACCAAGCCGAAGCCGACAAAAACATTGCGCAGGCGCGCGCCGAGAGTCGTCGCGCTATGGCTGTGGCGGAAGAGCAGGAGATGAAGGCGCGGCTCCAACAGGCCCGGGCCAAGGTCCAGGAAGCCGAGGCGCAGGTCCCGCTCGCTCTGGCGGAAGCGCTGCGCAGCGGGAAGATTGGTGCGATGGACTATTACAATCTGCGGAACCTCGTGGCCGATACGGAGATGAGGTCGAACATCTCGAAGATGGGCGGCGATCCCGGAAGCTCGCAGTCTGAGTAGCCATGACGAGAATGAACGACGAACGAGAGGCGCCGGCTGAACGAACGCGCGCCGCGGATGAGCGAAGCCCTCGAAGAGGGCATCGGGTCAACGCGGTCAGTTCGGCCGACATGGTTGACACGGGTGACATGAACGACCGGGAGGATGTGCTCCCCTCGGACCCCGCAACGTTTCTCTGGCGATGGGTTCTCGCCGAAGCGCTCGGTCCGCCCGTCGCGATGCGCGGACGAAGGCGCAGGTTATGAACGACACCTCCCTCTTTTCGATCCTCGCGACCCTCGCGTGGTTGATCTTCAAGCTCGTGATGTCTCGCCGGCGCCGGGACGAGGCGCTCAAGCTCGAGAAGGCGGAGGAGGAGGCTACCGCGCCTGCAGAGGCGCCTGCGTCCGGCCATGAAGGTCGCCAGCCGGTCCACGAACCGGGCGGGCCCGCCACGAGCGGAAACGCGGGCCCGGGTGGCGCTGTCTATTCGACAGAAGCGCAGCGCCTTCAGGCGGACGTGCGCATCGACGAGGCCATGCGGCGCGCGGAACATCTCTTGCGGAGGATCAAGCACGGCCCATCGTCGTCCTCGATTCTGGCCGAGGTTTTGAGCGACCGTGTTGTTCCGGTCATCATGTCGCTCCGAGAGCTTCCTGCGAACGCCTGGGATCGAACGGTGGCGCAGCAGGTCGATCTTGCGCTCATGCGGGTGGGCGTTCACCTGGATGTCCTCGAGCAGACGTTCGATGGGCGCACGAACCCCAAGTATCGAGATCATCTTGCCGACGCGGACGCGCTGCTCGCCGCTCTGTGGGCGCCCATCGACGCGCTTGCCCGGTCCGAGGGCCTTCCGGTTCCGGCCGAGCGTCCGATCTGTGTGCCGGCAGTAGAAAACGGTGAGGCGATCGTGTTGGGGCTACTGCCTCGCGGCTATCCGGTCATCTTCGTGCCTTCAGATTTTTCAGCGAGCCTGTTTCGGTGGGGGTCGGTGGCGCACGAGATTGGGCACCTGATCTGGCGCGCCGTTCCAGGGTTTGCTGACGAGGTGGCCGCGCGCATGGGAGGCACGGGGCCGTCGCGACTTATCCGATCGGATGGCGATCTCGAATCGGGACTCGTGCGCGTCTTTGGCGCGTGGGCTGAGGAACTCGCCTGTGACTTCCTTACGGTCATGATGCTCGGCCCGGCCGGGCTTCGGAGCTTGATCGAGAGCTTTCAGTCGCCGCAGGAAGTTGAGCTCGTTCTGTGGGCGTATTCTGACTCGCAAGGATACTACGGCGAGCATCCGCCGGCGCACTTGAGGGTGCACCTTGCCACCGCGATGCTCGAACGCATGGGATACGACGTCGAAGCCAAGGACTTGTGCGATGCGTGGGACAAGCGACACGCGCACCCCGAGTACCTCTTCTTGCCAGCGTATCCTGAGAATGTGGCGCTTTCGGCTGAGTGGGTTGAATCCTTCGGGCGGGCATGGCTCGCCAACTTCTACGAAGGAGGATACGCGTCACTCGGGGGCCGCGAGCTTCGATCCGTGCATGGGCTCGAGCTGACGCCGGGCCTATGGGCTCAGGTCCGTCGGGCTACGATCGAGATGCTGGACGGGCACGCCGTGCGGTATGACCCCCGGGTCTGTATCGCCGCGGCGATCGAATCGTGCGCGATCTCACCCGCTCGGGCGGCCCGCGTCGCGCGCGCCGTGGTTCGATCGATCTTGGGGCGAGATGCCGACGAGAAGCGGCCGAGCGACCGATCCTTCGACCCCGATGCTCAAGCGAGCCGCGATGTGGTCAGCCGCCATGGGCAGGCACCTGGTCTTCGCGGCACTACCGGGCGGCGTCGCGGATTGACGGTCGCAGACGTACGCGGCGCCGTCGTCTTCGGTACGCTCTTTGACCGGGGACCCAGCCGACCCTGACTTCGACCGATCTCTACGTTTCGCGCTCCCTCGAGCGCCTGAGCAGGCCCGTCGTTCGCCGCAGCCAAACTGTCAAGCTCGAGGCGCTCGGCTCTAGCGCGGGAAGGTGCGCTCCAGCTCTTGCCATGTTTCCTCGGTGCCCTGAACCTCGAGAGCCTTTACGTTCGACGTGAGCTGTTCCAATGATGTCGCACCGAGGATCACGCTGCTGATCTCTGGTCGGCGAAGTATCCACGCGAGGGCAAGCTGGGCCGGTGTGCAGCCCAGGTCGAGGGCGATGGCTTTCAATCGCTTGACCTTCCCGAGGTTCGCCTCGTTCAGATCGCGTCGAAGGAACGTCGTGGCGGCACCGCGACTGCGCGAAGGCACACCCTCCTCGTATTTGCCGGTGAGTAGCCCCCCCGCGAGCGGGCTCCAGACGACAATCCCGGTGCCAAGGTGCCGAGCGATCGGCAGCAACCGCTTTTCAATGCCGCGATGGAGAAGGTTGTATTGCGGCTGCTCGACGGAGGGATTTACGAGGCTTCGGAGGTGCGTGATGGCTTGGAGCTTGAGCAACGTTTTCGAACCGAACTCGCTCGTTCCCCAGTACAAGATTTTGCCCTGCCGGACGAGGTCAGTCATGGCTTGGGCGGTCTCTTCGAGCGGTGTGTCTGGGTCCTCTCGGTGGCAGAAATAGATGTCGAGGTGGTCCGTGCCGAGACGACGCAGCGTGCGATCGATACTGGTGAAGATATGTTTGCGGCCCAGCCCCCGATCGTTGGGATCGTCGCTCATCGGGAAAAAGACCTTGCTCGATAAGACCAGTTTCGTGCGATCCAGGCCGCGGATGGCTTCTCCGACGACGCGCTCTGCTTCGCCTCCGCTGTAGACGTCGGCGAGGTCGACGAAATTGATTCCGAGGTCGATGGCCGCGCGGACGAGCGTCTCGGAGACGCTTCGCTCTACGCTACCGCCCAGGGTGAGCCAGCCTCCAAAGGAAAATGCACTGACCTTCAGCCCACTCGACCCAACTCGCCGATAATCCATCAGGGATCCTCCGTTGACAGAACATGTAGCGCACCTGTAGCCCGTCGGACACCCCTGTGGCATTCGAGCGAGCCTCCAATGTAACGTGGCACTCTGGCCAGGTGACCCGCGAAGAGCGCTGGGCAGCACTCGGCCGGAAGGGTGCGACGCTTTGGTTCACCGGGTTGTCTGGCTCGGGGAAGTCCGCGATTTCTTCCGCACTCGAAAAGGCGCTGCTCCAACGTGGCGTGCCCGCATATCGTCTGGACGGAGACAACTTGCGTTTCGGCCTGAACCAAAACCTCGGCTTCTCGAAGACGGATCGTGATGAGAACATTCGCCGCGCCGGCGAGGTCGCCAAGCTCTTCGCCGACAGCGGAACGGTGACCCTCGTGAGTGCCATCAGTCCCTATGCGGGGCAGCGCGAGCTCGTCCGGAGCATGCACGCGGCCGCGGCGCTCCCATACTTCGAAGTCTTTGTCGACACGCCGCTTGAGGTCTGCGAGGCGCGGGACGTCAAGGGCCTGTACGAGAAGGCGAGAGCAGGGGAGATCACCGGCTTCACCGGCATCGACGACCCCTACGAGAGGCCAGCGAATCCCTCTCTTACGCTTCGAACGGCCGCAGACGATATTCCGACCTGTGTCGGCGCCTGCTTGGCGTTGCTTGAGGTGAATGGAATCATCGACGACGGCTCATAGGCGAAAGCACGCTGAGCGTGTAGAACCAGTGGGGCTGCTCCGTGGCGCGGCCCGGTTTCTTTGGGAACTTGGGGGGACTTGGGGTGAAGGGAACATCTTCAAGAGCAAGTGAGCTTGCGGTGGCGCGGAGCGTCGTCTCCCTCGCCGCCACCATCAGCCGCGCCGTTTCCTGCGGTCTTGATGGGCTTCGTGAGGTCACCAAGGATGATCGCTCTCCGGTGACGATTGGCGACTTTGCCATTCAGGCGCTGGTCATCCAACTTCTTCGCGATGCGCTCGGTGATGTCGTCGTCGTTGCCGAGGAGCATGCCGCACTTCTGCGTCAGCCCGACCATCGTCTCCATCTCGAGGCTGGTCTCGCGCTCTTGGAACATGTCTGGCCGGGCGTGACCGCCGAGAGCATGCTTGCTTCGATCGATCGCGGTGCGCGCGATGCCTTCGATGCGGCGACCGGTTCCGCGGTGGGACGTTCCGCGAGACGTGAGTTCTGGACACTGGACCCGATCGACGGGACCAAAGGATTCCTTCGGCATCAGCAGTATTGCACCGCCTTGGCGCTCATCTCCGAGGGACGCCCGGTTTTGGGGGTGCTCGGTTGTCCGCATCTGTCCGAAGACCTCACGCGCCCGGTCGATCAACCCGACCCCGTGGGTACGATGTTTTTCGCGGTCGAGCATGAGGGCGCGTTCGTCGCGCCGCTCGGCGTTGGCCAAGAGCTCGGGCGACCTCTTCGACGGCGGGCGGTCGATCTCTCTCAACCGGTGCGCGTGTGCGAGTCCTACGAGAAGAGCCACTCGGCCGAGAACGTCGGTGAGCGCGTCGTGCGAGCCTCGGGTCTCGACAGGCATCCGTCGATTCAGCTCGACAGCCAATGCAAGTACGCCGTCGTGGCCCGAGGTCAGGCGGATGCCTATCTGCGCGTGACTGGAACGCCCGACTATCGTGAGCGGATCTGGGATC
Source organism: Deltaproteobacteria bacterium (assembly GCA_016713425.1). Classification (GTDB taxonomy): domain Bacteria; phylum Myxococcota; class Kuafuiibacteriia; order Kuafuiibacteriales; family Kuafuiibacteriaceae; genus JADJPE01. Next base: position 3,709,816 of record JADJPE010000005.1, read on the forward strand.
ACGCGGCTGGTTCACTGATCGCCTCGGAAGCCGGATGCACCGTGTCCGACATTCACGGCCGCCCGCTGCGATTCCTTGGCGGGCGTGATCTCGTCGACAACTTCGGCATCGTCGTTGCGCCGTCCGCGCTCCACGCTCGGTTGCTCAAGGGGTGTGAAGCGTTCGTCGAACCCGAGCCGGGTGTGGAGTCGTCTCCGTGAAGCCTGTCGCTCCTTCTCCTGGCGCCGCGCTTGCGAATGGCGCCGCCCGGAACGTTGACCCCCGGAGCGCCGATGATCTGCGTCGGCACAATCATGCGGCCCACTGGTCCTTCGACCCTGACGTCCTGTTTCTGAACCACGGCTCTTTTGGTGCGTGTCCGCGACCCATCCTCGCTGCGCAACACCGCTTGCGGGAGTCGCTCGAGGCTCAGCCCGTCGAGTTCCTGGCGCGGCAATTGCCGGATCGACTCGTTGCAGCGCGCGCTGCGCTGGCCGATTTCGTGGGCACTTCGCCCGACGGGCTGGCCTTTGTCTCCAACGCGACGATGGGCGTGAACACCGTGCTCCGGAGTCTCTCGTTTCAGCCGGGGGACCAGATCCTCGTGACCGACCACGGTTACGCGGCCTGCACCAACGCGGCCCGTTTCGTGGCGGACCGATCGGGCGCCGAACTTGTTACGGTCAAGATCCCGACACCGTTGTCGTCGCCCGACGAAGTCGTGGCGGCGATCCTACAGGCGGCCACCGATCGCACGCGCCTTGCTCTCATCGATCACATCACGAGTCCGACGGGGCTCGTGTTCCCGATCGCCGCGATCGTGCGGGCGCTCGATGCGCGGGGCATTGACACGCTGGTCGATGGCGCTCATGCGCCGGGCATGATCGATCTGAACATCGACGACATCGGCGCCGCATACTACACAGGCAACGGACATAAATGGATGTGTGCCCCAAAGGGCGCTGCGTTCTTGAGCGTGCGCGAGGACCGTCGGTCTCGGGTTCGCCCGCTCGTTATCAGCCACGGGGCGTCTTTGCCTTTGACCGACGCTTCATCCCCGTCGTCGTCCCCGTCGATGTCTGCGTCGACGCTTCGCTATCGACTCGAGTTCGATTGGATGGGGACCATGGATCCGACGCCTTGGTTGGTGCTTCCGGATGCGATCCAGTTCCTCAACCGACTGACGGAGGGCGGCTCGGACGCTCTCTTTGCTCGTCTTCGTGCGACCGCGCTCGACTGGCGCCGGCGCCTCCTCGCGTATTTTGGCCTTGAGGCGGGGCTCGGGCCCGAAGAGATGGTCGGGGCGCTCGTCTCGATACCCCTTCCGTCTCGAGCCGATGTGGAGCGCCCCGATCCTCGGCACGGGCATCCTCTTCAGCGCTGGCTGTGGGACGAACGGAGAATCGAGCTTCCGATTCTTGCGTGGCCAGCGCCTCCGGCAACGCGCCTTCGTACGGCGACTCATCTGTATGTGCCGAGCGATGCGCTCGATCGCCTGATCGAGGCGCTGGATGACGCGCGGGACCTTGGACTTCTCTAGAATCGAGCGCGCCAGCATTGCGCCTTGACCAGACCAGCGTCCTACGTGATCTGAGCGCATGGAACGGCGCGTCCTGCATGTTATCGACGGCTCCGGCTACATCTTCCGAGCCTACTACGCCATTCGGTCCTTGACCGCATCGTCGGGCGAGCCCACCAACGCCACCTACGGCTTCGCCACGATGATTGAGAAAGCACTTCGTGAAGAGACGCCCACCCATTTGGCGCTCACCTTCGATGCCGGTGGTCCGAACTTCCGGCACGAGATGTTCGAGGCCTACAAAGGGACGCGAACGCCGCCGCCCGAGGATCTCGTGGCGCAGATCCCCCGGATCCACGAGGTCTCATCATGCTTTCAGATCAGGACGTTCGTCGTTTCCGGTGTCGAGGCCGACGATGTGATTGCGTCGCTCGTTCGTCTCGCGCGTCAGGATGGCTTCGACGTCGAGCTTATCACCGGCGACAAGGACTTGATGCAACTCGTCGATGACCACGTCCGCGTCTACGAGCCCATGAAGAACCAACGCTTCCGGGCGCCGGAGGTCGAAGAGAAATTCGGCGTACCACCCGAGCTCATTGCCGATGCGCTCGCTCTGGCTGGCGACACGAGCGACAACATCCCTGGCGTCCGCGGCATTGGCATGAAGACCGCAGCGAAGCTTCTACGCGAGCATGGCGGGCTCGAGGGCGTTCTGACCGCCGCCGGTGCCGGTGCGATCAAGGGCAAGACGGGCGAGCGAATCGCTGCCGAAGCGGGGGCTGCGCGCCTGTCGCGTCGCCTCGTTGCGCTCAAAGACGATGTCGATCTGGGAGTGACGATGGATGAGCTTCGCTATCCAGGGCCCGACGCGAGCAGACTTGCAGCGCTCTATGCCGCACTCGATTTTCGCAAAGCGCCGTCGGCGGGCAAGACGGGGTCCGGGCCGTCGGCCGAAGGCCGCAACGCCGACGGTTCTGCTGATGCTTGGGGAGGGACAGGCGCAGGGGCGGGCGCGGATGCCGGGAGCTCGGGCGGTTCGGGCGGTTCGGGATACCTTGGCGAGGCGGGTGATTTTGGAGGCGCGGGCGACTTTGGCGCGGCGCGTGGGATGTCTCGACTTGACGCGACACCGGTTCGCCCGGTGTCCAACGTCGAGGAACTGAATGGGTTCGTGGGCGCACTTCGCGGAGCGAAACGGTTGGCGCTCGAGCTCGAGCTGTCGTCGACTCGGGTGGCGGATGCCGAGATCTATGGAATGTCGGTCGCGATCGATGCGGGGATGACCGTCTATCTCCCCTTCAAGTGTGGGCGATCTCGACCCGAAGACGCCGCTACGCCGGTGCTTTCGTGGACGCTGGTCGCGGAAGCGTTGAAGGCGGTCTTGGAAGACCGCGAGATCGAGAAGGTGAGCACCGATCTTAAGGTTCTCACCGAGTTCTTGCTTCGCGAAGGCATTGAGCTTCGGGGTGCTTGCTTCGACAGCACGATCGCGACCTTTCTGCTTCGACCCGACGACATGAACCACGGCTATGCGTCGACCGCGCGTCGATATCTCGACCATGAGGTGGAGGATCGAACGGCGGCGCTGAGGGTGGACCGGAAGCGGATCTCGTTTGCCGACCTCGATCTCGATCGAGCGGCCAAGCTTGCGGGCGAGCGCGCGCAGGTTGGCCTGGCCGCGAGTCACCACCTCGCGGGGGCGTTGGTCGCGGCCGAGCTTGTTCACGTCTTTCGCGACGTCGAGCTTTCGCTGGTCCCCGTGCTGGCGCGGATTGAGCTCTCGGGTGTGCGCATCGACGTCGACCGTCTCAAGGCCTTGTCCAAGACGTTCAGCGCGCAGCTCAAGACGCTCGAGCAAGCCTGTTTCGAGGCGGCAGGCGTTGAGTTCAACCTTGGCTCGCCGAAACAGCTCCAGAAGATCTTGTTCGAAGATCTCGGGCTCAAGGTGATCAAGCGAACGAAGACCGGTCCTTCGACCGACCATGAGGTGCTCGAGGCCTTGGCGGCCGAACACCCTCTGCCCCAACGGGTCCTCGAGCACCGACAAATGCAGAAGCTTCAGTCGACGTATGTCGAGGCGCTGCCGAAAATGGTGTGCCCGGCGACGGGCCGAGTTCACACGGTGCTGAGCCAGACGTCGGCCGCCACCGGGCGGCTGGCCTCGAACGACCCGGAACCTCCAGAACATCCCCATTCGTACGGAGCTCGGACGAGAGCTCCGGCGCGTCTTTGTCGCCGCCCCGGGCCACGCCTTGATCTCCGTGGACTATTCTCAGATCGAGCTTCGCGTGCTTGCGCACTTCTCCAAAGATGACGTGCTGTCGCGCGCCTTTGCCGATGGCGCCGACGTACACACGCGTACCGCCTCAGTTCTCTTCGAGATCGAGCCTGAGAAAGTGACCCGAGAGCAACGAACTCAGGCGAAGGCGGTGAACTTTGGCGTGCTTTATGGAATGGGTGCGGTTCGCCTCGCGCGTGAACTCAAGATCCCGAGGCGGGTCGCCACCCAGTTCATCGAGAGCTACTACGTTCGCCAACCGGGCGTTCGCGCGTTTCTCGACGAGACGCTCGAGCGGGCTCGAACGACGGGGATGGTGCGTACGCTCCTTGGGCGTCGAAGACTGGTCGCTGATATCCACTCGAAGAACCGAGGCGCGCGAGCCGCAGCCGAACGGGTTGCGATCAATACGCCGATTCAGGGGAGCGCGGCTGACCTCATGAAGCTGGCGATGATCCGGGTCGATGCCGTCTTGGGCGAAGAGTTCCCGACCGCGCGGCTCCTTCTCCAAGTCCACGACGAGCTTCTGCTCGAAGCATCGGAGGCGGAGGCGCTCGATGTATCGAACATGGTGAAGCGGGAGATGGAACGCGTCTTCCCTCTCGAAGTACCCCTCGTCGCGAACGCGAGCGTCGGGGCGACTTGGGACGAGGCGCACTGACGGACTTCCAATAGAGCCGAACTCGAGTCAGAGGATGGGGCGCGGTCGTTGCCGACGGCGGACCGACCAGCTCGGCACGCGACCTATCATCCCCGGCCCTCGTTCATTCCTGCGACTTGCTGCGCGGTCGAGCTGGGACAACTTCGAACCCGCCCGCAGCGATCGCCTGGCCATTGACGAGTACTTCGACATCGTGATGTCCGGGATGTGGTTTGCGCGTCGTATGGACGGCCAAGGACACACGCGCGGAGAGGGTTACCTTCTCGCGTGCGCCTAGCCCGACGCGTTTCAGCTTGAATACTTTCGGTGAACTGGTGCCGTTCGCCTTCACGAAGTGAACTCGGAGATCGACGAGGAGGTTCTGAGCCATGCGGTTGGTGCTGCGCAGCGTGAATTCGACTGCGACATGGCTCCCGATCCTCACCCTCTTCGGATGAAGGCGAACATCCTCAAGCTCGACCGACGGCTTCTTTCCGAACCCGAGGAGCGAGAGCGCGGGCGCCTCGCCTCGCTTGATCGCGCTCCGGAGCGCGTGTTCGACCAGCGCGCGGCGCTCGGTCGATGCGTCCTCAAGCCACTTTCCGCAGGTCGCGATCAGGAGCTTCGGGTGGACCTTGCCGAGGTCGTTGAGGTTGTTGGCGACGCTCCGGCGCACGAGCGTCGTCGGGTCGTCCTTGAGCCGATCGAGAAGTTCGATCACGCGTTCCGGGTTTCGGTCGAGCCATGCGACGCGCATCGCCCATGGCAACCGAAGCCGCGTGCCTTCGGACACCAGGCGCCGCACGTGCGCGTTTGGGTCACGCGTCCAATCGCGAAGGACCGCGAACGTGCGCTCGGGGTCTTTGGCGATGTACGGACGGATGCTGCGCTCGGCGCTGAAGCGCTTCGTGAGCTCGTACTGCGCACGCATCGACAGCTCGAAGTGGTCGAGCCCGCGCTCGGCCACGAAAAGCACATGCGGCAGGTAGAAGAACGGCGCCATCCCCACGCCGACGAGCTCCTCAGTCGCGTGCTCGGGACCGAGCGAACGCAGCAGGACGTCGATGGCGTTCGGGTAGGCCGGTGGCAGGTGCTTCGAGAGCGCCCTCGCGATGTGCTGGCCACGATCGAGAAGCTCGAGTTCATCGAGGCCCGCCGTCGCATCCTTGATGAAGGCTCGCGGAGAGAAATCCGCGCTAACCTCCGCCAGGTCGGCGGCGAGGCGCTTCACGAGAGCCGCCGAGAAGAATGTTTTGAGCGGCTCAGCCATCCGTTCGCCTTTCGAGGTTCGACTTCAGTCGTGCAGGTCACCTCACTTCTTGCGGGCCGTGGTCGCAAGGGGTGCGAGCGCCGCGAGCACCTTCTTCTTGGCTCTTGGCTCTAGCCCGGCGACCATCTTCGTGAGCGCTTTCAGCAATGCATCGACTTCCGCGGATTCGCTTTCCGCGGACTCGCTCTCAAAGGCCGAGATCTCCTTGATGCTGTGCAAGGTCGTGATCATTCGCTGCTGAATCTCGGCGCTGTGGGCACCTTTTGGGTAGAGCGCGAGATAGCGGCCTTCGGCTTCCTTCACCCGCGACAGGCTGCAAGATACGGAGATTTCACACTCCCCGGGGAATGGCGCCTTGGCCGCTTCGTAGGCGATGAGTTCGGCCGTCGCGGTTCCCTTGGCCTTGTCATGGAGCGCCCAATACTCTGATGCGGGAACCATCCAAGATTCCATGATCCCATCGAAGAACGCTCCGGGCGTCTTCTTGGCCCAGGCACTCAGCGCCTCCTCGGACAGGCCATCGCTCATTCTCTGCTCCATCAGCCGATGCATGATCAGAAGCCGGGCCAAAGAGAGCTCACCCCGGACGGCTTCGCTCTGAGCCTGAGCCGCCGCACGACCGAGGAAGCTGACGGCGTCCTTGTCGTCGGCCCAAACGGACGTAGCGGCCAAACGTTGACGTGCGACACTCAAGGCGATGTTGTCTCTCTCGGCTTCACTGTAGACGACGGTCAGGGCGGCGCTTATCCAGCCGTCAACCTTCACCGGTGCGTCGGCTACGACGTGCAGCCACTCGGTGTCGCCGACTCGTTTGGCCTCGGTCTTCGTCACCACGGTGCCGACGCCGAGCTTGATCAATTCCTTTCCTTGGGCGTTTGGCTGGGCACGCACGCGAGCTCCAGAGCCAATGGTCACGCGCTGTTCGGGATCGGTGGCACCGACACTCAGAAGCAGGATGAAAAGCAGGGGCTTCACAATCGGAAGCTATCAGAGATCGAAGCTTCGGTCTAACGCCGAGCGTCTACGGGGCTATTGGCAATCCTACTCGGGCGTAGTCGGCGACGCGGGGAGCCGGGATTGCGAACGGGATTGCGAACGGGATTGCGACCGGGATTGCGACCGGGAGCGCGACCGGGATGAGGCATCGCCGCTCTTCAGCTTCCGCTGCAATGTCGATCGGCTGATGCCCAAGCGTCGTGCGGCCTCGGAACGATTCCCGTGTGCGGCCTTGAGCACCTCTTCGATGTGCTTCGATTCGGCGGACGCCAGCGCGAGCACCGGTTCTTGGCGAGCGACGTCGCGAAGCTCGAGCGGGAGGTGATGTTCTTCGATGACGGAGCCTCGTGCATAAAGATGTGCCCGCTCAAGGACATTGCGGAGCTCTCGGATGTTGCCGGGCCAGTCGTAGTGAACGAGGCGCGACATCGCGGCCGCGGAAATGGCGTCGGCGCGATGTCCGAGTTCGCGGGAGAGCGAGGCGGCCAGATGGGGAATCGATGAACGCTCTGCGCGCAAAGGTGGAATGACGATCGGAAGGACGCGCAGGCGATAGTAGAGATCGGCGCGAAACGCGCCACGCTTCACCGCTTCGCTCAAGTCGTCGTTCGTCGCTGCGACGACGCGAACATCGGCGCGTATGGTGTTCGTTCCGCCGACCCGACGGAAGCAACCTTGGTCGAGGAAGGTCAGAAGCTTGGCTTGAACCGGGGGTGAGAGCTCGGCCACTTCGTCGAGAAACAAGGTTCCACCGTCGGCGGCCTCGACCAGGCCCACCTTCCGAGAATTGGCGCCCGTGAACGCGCCGTGCTCATAGCCAAAGAGCTCCGCATCGGCGAGCCCCGACTCGAGCCCCGCGCAATTGAGCGCCAACAAAGGGCCGCGCGACCGAACGCTGTCCTCGTGGATGCGGCGCGCCAGGCGACTCTTGCCGACACCCGTTTCGCCGAGCAAGAGAACCGACGTGTTCGGATTCGATGCTGCGATGCGCACGTCGTCGGCCAGCATGTCGTTTGGGCCCGAGGTACGGCCAACGTCGTCCCCATGGTCCGGCGGGTCGGGCTCCGGGTCGGCAGGAGAAGGTCGGCCGCCCGACAAGTGCTCGGTCGCTCGACGAAGTCGAACCAGCCCCGTCACTTCGAAGGCGACGCTTCCCAGGCTGCTTGGGTGACCACAGGGGTCCTTGACGATGAACAAGCGCTCTTCGCATTCAACCTCCCCCATGACCCCGTCGAGGCGACGAAGGCGCGTCACTTCGGACGCAAGGGGCGCTCCGCGCTCGATGAGCTGTCGACATCGTTCGTCGAAGGTCGAGCGATTTCCGACCGGCACGAGCATCTGGATCGGTTGGTCGATGAGCTCTGTGACCGAGAATCCATAAAGACGTTGGGCGGCTGGGTTCGCGGACCGGATGATGCCGTCGAGTCCCCACGTGACGATCGCGGCCGGCGCCGCGCAGACCAGCGAGACGAGCTCACGTTCTGCCACCCTCGCGTCCTCCGAAATCAGGCGGACGGTGAACAGCGCGTGGCCATCCGCGGTCCGCTCGCCCCGGAGATCGACCGGGTAGGAGAGCCCATCGCCGCCGGCGAGTCGCGCCCGAAGTGGCGCGCTTGGGTGGGGATCGTGCGTTCGGGAAAGAAGCGCTTCCAGCGCTGACTTGCCCCGACCCAAGATCAATTCGTCGAGTCGACGCCCCACCAAGGTCGAGTAGCCGCAGCGCTCAGCCCCTTGTCCGGCCTCGTCGACGACGCGCCGCGAGCCTTCGTCGACCAAGAGGAGCAAGTCCGGGCAACGCTCTAGGTACGTCGCGATCGACTGGCCTTTTTTGGGGCGCTCCACAGCTTCAACCTGTCTCGAAACGCTCCAGTCGTCGACCGTCGTCCGTCGGAGGCCGATGGGGCCGATGCGGCACGGGCGTTGCTTACGGTGTCGTTCCAATGACTGCTGCACTTCTTACTGCGACTGCGACTGCGACTGCGACTGCGGCCCGGGCGCGGGCCCGAGCCCGCGACCGCGACCGAGCCCGAGCCCATCGTGCGTGCGATCTCCCCGCCCGCGTCCGCTTCTCGTCCCTGGCGCTTCTCTTGCTCGTGTATTCGTGGGCGGGATGCGCGCCGCCGTCGGAAGGGCATGAGAACAGGGGGGATGCGGATATGCACGAAACCACGCAGGCGGCTACGGTGATTCCCGCCAGACTTTCGGGACTTCCGCTGACCTTGATGGGGCCGCTGACGATTGGGCGTCTCGACGACCCCTTCGATCCGGCCTACGAGCACGAATGGCGCGAATTCCGCGACCAGGTCGAGGTCGTGGCGGCGCTTGGCGTAGACGCCATCTCGATCGACGTTTGGTGGGGCGCGGTCGAGCGCGAGGATCAGGTCTTCGATTGGCGTTGGGTTGAGCGGGCGGCCGACGAGATCACGCGCGCTGGGCTGATGTGGCGACCCGTGCTCGCGTTTCATCGATGCGGGGGCAATGTTGGGGATGACTGCCACGTACCGCTTCCGAGCTGGATTTGGACGCGCTACGGCCCGGGCGATGGCCTCGACGATCCTTCCGATCTTCGTTATCGAAGCGCGCAGGGAAACGAGAGCGATGAATCGGTCGCCATTTGGGCCACGCCGATTGTGCTCGAGCAGTATCGGGAGTTCATGACGGCCTTTCGCGATCACTTCGCGGACCGAGCGCTTGACGTCCAAGGGATCGCGGTGGGACTTGGGCCCGCGTCCGAGCTGCGTTTGCCTTCGTACAACGCGCTAGATCATGATGCCGGCTATCCACACCGCGGCGTTCTGCAGACGTACTCTTCTCTCGCGATTCGGGATTTTCGAGCCCACATTCAATCCAAGTACGGTGATCTCGACGCCGTGAACCGTGCGTGGGGCACAGCGCTTCCGAGCGCCGACGCGATCTTGCCCCCCGACCCGCACGACCTCGATGCGTTCTTCGCCGCGGCAAGCCATCGGGCTACGACCTACGGAAGAGACTTCTTCGCGTGGCAACGAGACTCGCTCCTTCAGCACGGGTCTCACGTGCTCAACGCCGCTGTGGATGTCTTCTATGCCATGGGTAGCCCCTTCCACGGCGTGCGCCTCCAAGCCAGGATTCCGGGCGTGCATTGGCGTATGACAGATGGTCGATGGGCGGAGCTGCACGCAGGCCTGCTCTCGACGAATGACCCGGAATGGGATGTCGAAGCCCGTGGTTATCGCCCCTTGATCGGCGCGCTTCGCGAGATCCGCGATCGTCCCGAGCGACCCGACATTGCGCTCGAGTTCACCTGCGTCGAGAAAGACAACGACGAAGGCGGATCACCAGCGGGTTCGCGCGCCAAAGATCTCGTGGCTTGGATGGCGACTGAGGCAAACCGCCAACGGGTCCCGCTTGGGGGTGAGAACGCGCTCGCCGGGCCGCTTTGGCACGCTTCGGCCTGGGACAACATCGACGATGTGCTCGCCCACCGCGGGGTCGAAACACTCACGCTCCTTCGACTGCGCGACATCGCGCTCAACCCGCTGGGACAGCAGCGACTCGCTGCCATCGCGGCACGATATCCGGCGTATCTTCCTAAGGAGACCGGCGTCCATCGATGGGCGGGGTTCGACCGCTATTCGAATCCGAGTCTTGTCCTCGGCGTTGCGCTTGCTGACGACGTTCTTGCCGCGCGCGAGCCCTTGTACGACGGATCGCGGGAGCGGGTCTTTGCCTTGATCCCCTACGCTCGACCGTACCAGGGCGTGCGCTGGCAGAAAGTCTGGCTCGAATGGTACGGTCGTCGTGTCGTTGACGGCCTTGCATGGGATGTGCACCGCAGTGAGCAAGCGCCGGGAACGTTCGAACGAACGATCGTCGAACGATGGGGCGTCGCCTACGGTATCGATATGGGAACTTCAGTGCTCTGGCTTCAGTCCCCAGAGGACAATGTCGTTCCGACCACGCACGTTTTTGGGGGACTCTGAGCGCCGAGGCGCACATTCGCACCGCAACCACCGACCGCAAGCACCGCTCGCACGCTTGCACCGCTCGCGCACGCCGTCGTGCGTAGAAGGCCGTGGGGCTGATTTCTTGGGCGTATGGTTCGGTGATCAAGATCGCAAGCGAAAGTGCTGCCGGCTAGGGCCCCTAGCGCCCCTCGCGCCCGGGGCGCTTGTCTTGAGCGATGAGTTTTTCGCGCAACGTCGGCGCCCGCGCGGGGGGCGCGAAAGTCGCAGGATCCTCACCTTCGAGGATGGCCAGGAAGCCGTTAAGCGCTCTCTTATAGACGTGGTCCTTGTCGCGGTAGTACTTCCCGGGCTCGAGGCACACTAGGGTCTTGGCATCCAGATCGCTCAGTCGACGCGCCGGCTCTCCTTCGGACCGAACGTCGAAAACGATCGTCCCGTCGGTGCCCATCTTGGGGTCGTTGGGGACAAGAGAGAACCGCGCGGGATCGACATCCTCGATCGGCACGTAAGCATCGCTCTGTACATCGAACCGGTACACCGCCCGCTTGTCTTTGACGAAGACGGCTGACAGCACCTCCGCGTGGTCCCAGCGCTCGAGCCGCGCTTCTCCCTCACAGACAAAGACGTAGATCCCTTCTTTGTCTTTGAAATATTTTCCGTTTGCCCGCCTCAGCGGCTGAATGCTTTCCGGGTCCGGCAACGTCGATCGCAGCATTTCTTCGACACCGAAGAAGTAGCAAGCGTGCTTGTCGCAGGCCAGGCTCTTCGTCACGACTCGAAACGTGCTGACGTCGATGGTTTCGATGGGCGCGTAGCGGTGACCGCTCCAGAAGTATCGGCTTCGATCTCGTACCAATCCGCGGATCGATGTGGTCGTGAAGGATTGCGCATCGACCGCGTCCAGCTCGATCAGTTCCACCCGGCGATTCGTGCCCTCGGGGTCAAGGACCAGTGCATAGATCGTGCTTTCTCCCACCAAGTAGCTCAAGAAGTCGTCGTGAAGCCTCAGCTTCTCGAAACCCGGCGGCCTCATGGGAACAACGCCTACGAAGCGGTCGTAGGGGCTCGCCACGAACAGATGGCGCGAATCCCACCCGATCTTGTCACAGACATCAGATACGGAGAACGAGCTCACGTCGGCCCCGTCAATGCCCTCGGCCGTGAACCCTCCATCGAAGGCGAGCCGGTAGACGGCGAACTTGGTTCTTGCGAAGAACCGGTTCATGAGCTCGAACGATTCGGGCTCGACGCCTTCGAGCCGTCGGAATGGGTACTGGGCAAGGGGTTCATCGTCGGTCGAGCCCACCGCGTAATAGATGGCGGTCTTGTCTCGCACGAGAATGCACTCTTCGAAATCGAGGACGTTAAATGAGGCCGCGTCCAAGTCCGTCTGCACGTAGGCGTTCTCGGCCCACGAGAACGCGTACACGGCGTGCTGGTCACGGCCAATGCCGTATCTCAGCGCTTCGAAGGTGTTCGGATCGGCGACGGCGAATGCTCGCCAATCGCCTTCTTCGGGATCAATCCCGTAGATTTGGCCGCCATCGCGACCGTACCAAGGCCCGAGAGGTTCGATGCTCATGTCGAGGCCTCCGAGGCTAGAACGGCGACGAGCCTAAGTCGAGCGCGAGGGCGAATCATCGCCCGACGAGGCGATACTCCGAGTCGTCATCGGTCGCCTGAGGGTCGAACCGAGGTGCGAGTCATCGACCACCGGTGAACATCTCCGCGGGTACGAACAAGCGATGACCCGATGGGGTGCGAAGCCACACGCCATCCCGCTGCCAGTCGACCTGGCTCCTTCGGATCTGGTCTTCGACGAGGTCGAGACTGTGCTCGAAGCTGAAGCGCACGCTGTGTCCGTATTCGAGACGCTGCGTCTGGCGGCCGACGTACACGGCGTGCGTCGTCCGAAGATCGAACGGGAACCCACGCCAATCAAGACCGTCCTCGTACACGGCCAGCATATATTGGGCACCGTCGTAGGAGACCGCGGGGTCTTGCTCCCAGCGCTCGACGATGTCGAGCGATGGCCGAGTGCACACAAAGAGGCTCATCATCGTCCACAGGAAGAGGCCCATGCCAATGCCCAAGGTGATCAGTATTCGCGCGACCATGCGTGGCGACATTGGCGACGATTCATAGCACGGGCGCCCGGTCGCACCCACTCCCGAAGGTCTGGCGGTCAATTGACGCGGGTTGCGCACTTTAGCACCCGGTGCGGGCGACGAAGCCATCGTGCAGCCACCGTTCAGGCACCGCTCAACCACCGTTCGGTCGCCTACGTCTGCTCACGGCGACGTATGCGCGCTTGAAAGGGCGCTCCACTTCCTCCACCTGAACAAGCAAAGGACGACTCCGGCTCGTCGTGTCAGTCGCCGTCTCACAAGCCGGTTGTCGGCTATCGTCTAGCGCGCGTTGTACAGAGCATACAAGAAGGCTTTGGCGGCACGCTCCCGACCGAGCGCGTTGAGGTGGCCGTTGTCTGAAGCGTACATTTCGCACAGCTCGCGCACGCCGTCGCGTGTGCATGGCGTGCCATCGGGCTGAGTGCTCTGGACGATCGCGAGGTCGAACACCATGTCTGTCTGACCGTAGGTGGACTTCATCCACGTGCCGTACGCAAGACGGCGTCGATTGGCCGGAGTCGAGTATCGTTCGAGGGGCGTCGTGATGTGCACGAAATGCATTGCGGGATGGCTTGATTGGAGGCGCTGGAGCGCGGCCTCGTACGCCGCCTCGATGGCGCCCACGTTGGTCGAGTCGGCGGTGAAATCGATCCAGCAGAGCTTCATCGCGGCAACATCCACCGCATCGCCGATCCGATTGGATGCGAGGAACCCTTCGAAGTCGTCAATCTTCTCAAACGGGAATTCATTCCGACCGATGTATTGGTGGCCGATGCCGGGCGTATTGAAGTCCGTGCCCGAGCTCACCCAGTCACGAACCTGAACGCCGCCGAGATTCTTGATGCCATCGATGATGTTGAGTCCGACCGACTGGTGGCCAAAGAACACGTGCATCGCGGCCACTTCGGCACGCGCTTGATTCGGAAGGGCGTCCCATGCATCGACCCCTTCGTTCGCGACGATGCCGGCGTGGCTCGGCGTTGGGCCGGTGCCCGAGTCTGGCACGCCCGAGTCCGGCACGCCCGAGTCCGGCACGCCTGAGTCCGGCACGGCTGAGTCCGGCACGCCTGAGTCCGGCACGGCTGAGTCCGGCACGCCTGAGTCTGGCACGCCTGAGTCCGGCACGGCTGAGTCCGGCACGGCTGAGTCTCGGACGCTTGCGTCGAGCACGGCTGAGTCGGGCATCGCGGAGTCTGGTGCGCTCACGTCGGTGGCGGCGGCGTCTCTCGTGCCTGCGTCTCTGGCGCCTGCGTCATCGTCGAGCGTTTCGGCGTCGTCGGGGGTCCAGATGGACGCATCGGAAGCGTCTTCGGATGACGGACCTCCGCTGTTGCTGTCGTCGCCGTTGCTGCCGCAAGCATTCAGGAAGAGCACGCACAGGAGCGCGCCGAGCGCAGCGGCAGACGGGCATCGCGACAGCATGGGCGCTCTTCGAATCCTCGGGCCGTGAATGGACATGGCCGCCAGAATGGGTCCTGGTCGGGCTCTTTCGCAAGTGTGAACGGCGACCACCCGGATTGCGACGGGCGCGTGACGCTTGTGTACAACCTGACTGTTCGGTCTTCCAAGCTCGAGTCAGGCCGGATTGTCACGAACCAATTTCCATGACGCGCCGATAAGCCCCTGAGCACCAGATGCTCTCGTTGCGCACCCGAGTTCACATCGGGGCCTGTGTCGCAACGAGATGAGCGGTTGGCGCAGAGGCGGAGGAAGCATTCATGGCAGCAACCATCCCAGCGACGATCAACCCGTCGAAGCTCGATAACTACTTTCAAGACCTCGGTCACGCGGGGGTCGACATTCGACGGCTGCCGCGCGACTCGGAGGCGCGACGGCTCGCGGGCGAGGTCAACCGGTATCAGGACAGCTACCTGTGGTCGAAGGACGAGTTCAACCGTTTGGGTCGTGCGTTAGGGGAGCGCTCGGATGCTGGGCATGATGCCGATTCGATCACGCTTCGAACCGAGGGGGGTGCGCTTACGCCAGCCGGTGAGGTTGTGCGCGACCTCGCCCAGGCCAAGGCTGATCGCCAAGACGTCTTTGGCGTTCGAAACGATGGTCAGGTGCTTGTTGCGCGCCTCGACGGATTGGATTGGGGGCAACTTTGGAGTGAGGGCGCCGCAGCGAGTGGACCAGATCTGGGGTTCGAGCTGTTCAAGGCGGATCCGCGAGCCTATGCGATGTGGCCGGCCGACCAGGGGGTCTTGCTTGCCCTTTCCGGCGTGGGCAGCGACGGGAAGCCCCGGATTGAGGTGAAGCGGCGAGGAAACTTGAGTCGCTACGATGGTGAGAAGGAGCAGGTTTCCCTCAATTTCCGCGGCAAAGATGCAAAGACGGTTGGTGACCTCAAGCTTCTGAATTGCCAGCGCGAGCCGTCGCAGGGCATCCGGGTCGAGATGGTCAACGAGTGGCTCAAGGCGCTCGATCTTCCTCACCGTCTGACCGCGCCCATGCAGCTCATCGTCAACGGCGAGTATCGTGGTCCCTACCTTGCGCTCGAGGACATTGATGATATCTATTTCGATAGAAACCTTCCCATCCACGGGAAGGGTCATGAGCGCCTAACCCTCGAAGGCAACCAGCGCGGCAACGCCACCGAAGAACGTGCGACGCTCCATTCGGCCCACGAGCTCGATCGGAAGGTCGCGGGGTGGCGCGTGTATGCACCGACCAACGACACGCCCGACTCGGTGTATCGCTACCTTGAAGACTTCATCGGTAAACTCAACGGCAAGAACCTCAGCCGCACCGACGGAGGGCGGTTCAATACGGACGAGTATCTGAAGTCGATGGAAGAAGTCATGGACGTCTGGGGCTTCTTACGAACGGCGGCTCTGATCTTGGCCGTTGGCTCCTGGGATACGATGTACAAGACCGACGGAAACTTCGAGCTTAGCTTCGACGTCGACAAGGAAACCGGCAAGTACAAGGCTTCGGTGTTCGTCACCGACTGGGACTCGTGCCTTGGTACGTCGTGGTTCAGCGGGGATCGGAAGCGCTGGAACGACAAGGATATTCATTTTGGCGACGCCGACGGTCGCATCACACTTGTTAGGAACCTGCTCAAGAATGATAAGGCGCGCGCCTACTACACCGACTGCCTCCATTACATCGTGAACGACCTTGCAAGACCCGATAAGGTCGACCGCCGCATGCAGGAGCTTTGGAATGGCGCGACGGGTGCGTCCGTGTACCGCGAGGGCCCTGGGGGGCGCAACACGACGTACCCCTTCGACCGCGAAACAGTCCGTCGGCACGTCCAAGAACAAGGTTCGGTCTACGGATGGGGCGCACGCGGAGATTCAGGATTCTATTCGATGAGCCCGGCCCGCTTCATGGCTGGACAGCGTGATAACGTCAATCGTCAGATCGCCGACCGACACTACTCGGTGGGTCAGAGCGGCGCCGATTTCAGCCATCACAAGTTCACGCCGAGTTTCGCCACCGCGGCCTAAACTGAGCCATCCATTGTGCTCGGGTGCTCGGGTACGCTGGCGCGCGACACGAGCTAAGAGCTAAGAGCCACGGCGCGCGACGGGTCACGGTGCGAGCACTTGAGCCGAAAGTGCGGGAAGAGTCAGCGTGATCTGGCGTTCGGCATCAACGCGCACCCGTTCGGAGCCGAGGCGGTTTTGGAGCTCCGCGCCGGCGGTGATCTGTGCGGCCGGTGGCAGCGAGACCGTTTCGGTGACGGCGCTTCGGCTCCGGTTGAGCGCGACGACCGCGATCTCCTGAGTGTCTTTGTCGAGTCGGGCGTATGCCCAGAAGTCGGGCGCGGCTTTCAGGGTGACAAGCTCTCCTCGGCGCAATGCACGAAGCCCTTGGCGCGCGCGGCCGAGGGCTGAGATCCACTCGAACAGGTTCGTTTCGTTGCTGTTCCGATCGTTCGCGAATCGCATCCGATGGCGGTTGTCGGGGTCGTGGCTCCCGTACTCCCCGTATTCATCACCATAGTAGAGCATGGGCGCGCCCGGGATCGTGAGGTTCCATGTCTGGGCGAGGCCGAGGCGTGCGTACGCATCCGTTCGATCTTGGCTCGGTTGTGAGGCGAGGTTCTGATCGGGCCATTGATGGCCGATCGTCTCGGGATGTGTGATCGCGGAGATGAACCGCGGCGTGTCGTGGCTCGAAATGAAGGGCGTCATCGTTGCGCCTTGGAAGTGGTCGATGCTGGCCTGTGTCCAGACGGCGGCGTGAACCAGGTTACGGCTCTCCTCCACGAATACTTTGAACGCGGCGGCATGGTGAAGGACGAAATCGAACTGACCATCGAGGGCCTTTGGACCAAGGTAGCGCGCGATCGTTCCATAGTTGTCGGCGTTGCATCCAGCGTCGTTCGGATTGCAGTCGCTCCAGCCCATGGCCGTCTCGCCGGTAAGGAACACGTTGAGGCCGTCGACTTCGAGCGTCTCAGCGACTCGAAGGCCGAGGTTGAAGACGGCACCATCGGGCACATGTTTGACCGCATCGACGCGAAGTCCGTCGAGGTCGAAGGTCTGCAACCACCACAGGGCGTCGCTGATGAATTGCTCCGATGTGTCTGGGTTCTCCCAACGGACGTCGGGCATATAGGTCGAGAAGATTCCGTCCAGTCGATGCTCCGTCCAGTCGCAACCGGGTGTCGCAAAGACGCAGCGCGACGGGTAGGTGCCGAACCAGTCCGGGTGAAGGGGGACGTACGCGTGTGTCTCGTAAACGTGATTGATCACGAAGTCGCCGAGGATCCGAATCCCGCGCTGGTGCGCCGCTGTCACCATTCGCTTGAGCGCCGCTTCACCGCCGATGCGTGGGTCGACTTGGCGCGGCTCGACCGGCCAGTAGCCATGGTAGCCGGAGCTTCTTCGTCCGTTTTCACCCTCGGGGGGCGTGGCCGGCCCCCGGTTGAACGGCGTGAGCCAAAGCGCCGTGACGCCCATCCGCTCGAAATAGCCGTCTTCGATTGCCTGCGTGACGCCCTCGAGATCACCACCCTCGTACTGGGCGTTTGAGGCCACACCGGTGAACGGTGCGCTGTCGTTGCCTTGATCGCCGTTCTTGAAACGGTCCGTCACGATCATGTAGATCAACGCGTCCCGCCAGTCGAAGGGCTCGGGCTCCACCCAGAAGGGGAACCAGAGTGCCTCGGTCGATTGACCGTTCTCGTTGACCCCTTGAACCGTCACCGTATGCTTGCCGTCTTGGAGCCCGGCGAGGTCGACGCTGAGGCTCCACGTGCCGGGATCCCATCGCCATTCGACGTCGCGGGTGAGGGTCTGTGCCGCACCCCTTTCATTTTGGTGTTTGACGACGAAGCGCTCGGGCGCGGGACCTGGGCCACGCATCCCTTCATCGTAGGCGACGACGAAGCGGGCTTTGCCGCGCCCGCTGCCCGTGATGTCTAGACGCTGGTCGACGAGACGAAGCAGGGGGCGCGTCGCGTCGGGGACGCGAAGTCCGCTGTTCTCGACGCCGCCTTCATAGGCGCGGTAGTCGTTCGCCGGATCGAGCATCCAGGAACCGTCGACGACGAGCTTGTAGGGATAAAGACCAGGAGACAGCGAAAGAGATGTCGTGTAGATGCCATCGCCGTCCGGGTCTGTCAGGCGCGTTGCCGTGGGCGACCATTGATTGAATGTCCCGGCCGCGAAGACGGAGGCTCCGGCGTGTGTGGGGCCGTACGAGAGCGTTGTCTCTTGCGATCGCTCACGAGGCGCAGGCGTCGGCGATGATCCGTCGCCGGAGCCTGCGTCGGGTCCTGAAGTGCCTGCATCGGGCTCCGAACCGTCCCCGGGGCTCGCGTCGTTTTGTTCGACCCCCGCATCGTTCTGGCCGGTGCCGGTATCTGTGGTGCCCGCATCGTGCGTGGCGTCGAGGACGCTGGCGTCGGCGTCCGGATGACCCACGGAAGCATCGTTGGATGCATCGTGGGGGGGCAATGCCGCGGCGTCGGCCCGAGAGGGTGGTTCCGCTGAAGGACAACCTGCAAAGACCCCCATTGAGCATGCAGTGAAGAGCAGGGCGGTCGCGCGAAAGGTGTCCACGAAACGATTGTTATCTCGCTGTTATTCGGCCGCCATCGTCACCTTGCCCGAAGCGTGAAAGTGCGGAGCCTGCTTTTCTTCGCTTTGGGCGCGGCGGCGATTTTGGACGCTGACCGCGACGTGGGAGGAATGTGGGATGTCTTTGATGGCGCGGATCAGGACCGGGCGGGTGGAGCCGACATGGGCGCGGCTTGCGTGGAGGCACCGAGTCGCACCGGCGTGGCTATTGGCCGCTTTTTTTATCGGACTGCCCGGTGCACGAGCGGAGGCGGAGGACGACGCGTCCGACGAGGCGGCCGATTCTTCGCGGCTCGATGCGCTTCGGGCGGTCGCCAAGGACCGGGGCCGCGGGGCGAGCGGGTCACCGGCGTGGCCGCGCGTCGAGCGTTCGGCGAGCGGTTCAGCCGTCGCGGCCGGTTCGGATGCCCTGGCCAGCGGCGAGGGTACACAAGACGACGTGCGTGTTCTTGATGACCAGGACGAGTCGCCGGTGGCGCTCGAGGGCGCGCGCGGTGGCGACGAGACGTTGGGCGCCGAAACTTCCTTGGCGCGCCCTGCCGAGCCTGACACGGGCACGGGCATATCGTTTGGCTCGTATGGTCGAGTCACAGCAGGAAGTGATCTCCGAGGGTCGACCCCGCGCGGCGCGCAGGTCGTGGCGCATGGGAACCGGATCGTCGAAGGATCGTATTTGGAGCTCGACCTCTACTACAAGCTCCGTCCCCGCAACGACATCGCGATACGACTCGTGACGACGCCCGCGTTGAGCGGCGATCTTTTTCACTACTCGGGCGACTTCAACGCGCAGATCGCGCTTCGAAACATCTTCGCCGAGGCGACTTTCAGCGATCGTTACATGGTGTGGGCTGGCTCGCGCATGGTGCGCGGCGACGACATGTACTTGCTCGACTTCTGGCCCATCGACGGCCTGAACGTCGTCGGCGGTGGCGCCGAGATGAAGAGTGGCCGATTCGAAGGCGCCGTGTCCCTGGGCGTGAATCGACTGGTCCGGCCCTTTCAGTATCAGACCATCAATGTGGCCGACCGGCTCCAAGGTGCCCAGTCGATCGTGCAGCTCGACCGCCAACGGTTCGTCGGTTCGACCAACGCTTCTTATCGACTGCTTGGCGATGGCGAAGGCGTGGGGATGAAGGTCAAAGGCGTGATCGAGATTCACGGGCTTCCGGCGGGCGAGTACAAGCGCGACGATCTCACCTACAAGAACCTCCCCGCCGATTTCGGCGTCGCGTTTGGCGGTCAGCTCGGAATGTGGGGCTTCGGCGAGCGCGACTCACATGTGAACCTCTTCGTTCGACTCGCGCGCGGGCTTGCTGCCTACGATGAGCTCGATGTGCCTTCCGGTCTCGACGAGCACCGCCAGAGCTTCCCTGGGGCGTCTGAGTTCTTGCTGGGCGCGTCTGGGAACTACGAGGCGGGGCCCTTCGGCGTGCTGCTTGGTTCGTACATTCGTCGATTCACGGACGCCGATCGCAGCGTGAAGGACGAGGACGACTACTGGGAGGGCATTGTCGATGTGCGTCCGTACGTGGGGATGCTCGACCTCTTCCAGGTGGCCGTCGACGTTTCGTATCAGCAGCGCTTGCCGCGCGGGCCGAGCCCGACGTTGCTCGAGGTGACGAACCCGGCGGTCTTCCAGGTGGCGCCGATGGTGGTGCTCTCACCGGCAGGGAATGGGAGCTACGCGCGGCCGCAGGTCCGGCTCGTTTATGCGGCGGCCCATCTGAACGAAGGCGCGCGCGACCTCTATCCGGAGGAAGACATTCGCCATGACCGGTCGTGGAATCACTTCTTCGGATTGCAGGCAGAGTGGTGGTTCAACTCCACCTATCGATAGGGAGAACGCCGTGAAGAACAGCAGAACTCATACATTCGTTTCTCGGGCGCTCTTTGGGGTGTTCGTCGTGTCGGCCGCTTCGGCCGCGTCCTGTGCCGCGCCGTCGGTCGAAGAAGAGCTCATCGAAGGGCCTCGGCGCACGAACAAGGGTCTCGATTGGCGCGACCAAGTGATCTATCAGATCATGGTCGACCGCTTTCACAACGGTGATCCAAACAACGACTACTTTGTGAAGCCGAGCGCTTTGGGTGGCTTTCACGGCGGTGACTGGCAAGGCGTCATCGACAAGCTCGACTATCTCGAAGAGCTGGGCGTGAACACGCTTTGGATAAGCCCCGTCATTCGTAACGTCGATGAAGATGCCGGCTTCTACTCGTACCATGGGTATTGGGGGCAAGACTTCTTCCGGCCGAACCCCAATTTTGGCGATCTCTACAAGCTACGCGAGCTGGTCGACAAAGCGCATGAGCGGGACATCCTCGTGGTGCTCGACATCGTGACCAACCACGTCGGACAGCTTTGGTATTACGACATCAACGGCAATGGTCGCCACGACGAGTGGCTCACGGGCGGCGCGAACACGCACACCTGTCTTCAGATTTGCCGATCCGACGCCGCGCAATGTCGCGACAAGGGCCTTTCCTTTGACCAGGCGCGGCAGGACTACGGATGTCAGTGTAGCGCAGACGAACACGCCTTTTGCGCGAACCAGGCAGGCTACTTCGAACGCGTGCTCGAGGCCGACCCGGAGTATGACCCGCGGGGTGTTCAGGGATGGACGAGCCTTGGTTTCTCTGGACCGTCGGAGATTCGTTTCCCGTACCAGCCGGAGGTCAATCGGGTGCCGCCCCCGCGTCCTCCGAAGCTCATCGATTGGCCGGAGGACCGACCGTGGTTTGACGACCCAACCTGGTACAACCGGCGTGGTCGCGTCTATTTGTGGTGGCACGAAGGCGATTACAGTTACGTCGAGGGGCGGCAGCCGTTCGTTCGCGAGCAAGAGACGCTCGGCGACTTTCCGGGTGGGCTCAAGGACCTGAACACCGACAACCCAGACGTCCAAGACGTGCTGTCGAAGGCTTTCGAGTTCTGGATTGCGGTGGCTGACTTCGATGGCTTCCGAATCGATACGCTCAAGCACATCGACATGCCGGAGATCGCGCCGAACAAGCGCGGCTTCTGGGGTGAGTTCACGGGTCGGATGCGCGCCCAAGCCAAGAAGCTCGGCAAAGAGAACTTCTTCATGTTCGGCGAAGCTTTTGACGGCAACGACAACCTGCTTGGGATCTATACGTTCCCAGGCGAAGATGAGCGCGGAAAGTTTGGGCGCGTCGACTCGGTGTTCTACTTCAGCCAGAAATACCAAATCTTTGAAGACGTCATCAAAAACGGCGGTGCGACGAAGAAGATCGAGTGCCTGTACAACAGCCGAACCGGGAAGAACGCCGACGACCAGGCGTGTCGTCGAATGGGAAGCCCCGTTGGGCCGGTCTATTACGATCAGCCGCACGCGAGCTCCGAGGATGGAGGGATTGGGCTCGCACCACAGCAGGTGCTCGTCAACTTCATGGATAACCACGATGTCTCGCGCTTCCTCTGGAACTCGGATCCCGAGACGCTCCATGCGGCGCTCTTCTATCTCCTGACCTGGGACGGTATCCCGTGCATCTATTACGGCACCGAGCAACGCTTCAACGGCGGCAACGATCCGCGGAACCGCGAGGACATGGCGCTCGGAAGCCCGTTTGGCTACCCCGGTTTCGATACGACCAACGAGACGTTCACGTTCGTGAAGTCTTTGATTCAAGCACGCAAGGACTATGCGCCTTTGCGTCGCGGCGAAGTGAACGTGGTGTGGGCGACCGAGCGTCCCGCGGGTTCACGCGACTACGGCGTGTTTGCGTTTGAGCGGGTGCTCCCCGAAGAGCGCGCGTTGGTCGTGCTGAACTTGGCCAAAGATCAGGAGAGCACGACGTGTGCGCCGGAGGCTGAAGGCGGTGTGTGCATGAAGACATCCTTCCCCGTGGGATCGGTGCTTCAGGATGTCGGCCCGGAGAGCACCGGCGAGACCTTCGTCGTGCAGCGGGATGCGCAGGGCGACGGATATCTTCAGATGACGCTGCCCGCACGGAGCGGACGCATTCTTGTGCCGAGCTACGAGTGAGCGGTGACGGTCGGCGGCGGCCGTCTGCGACTGGTTGCCGCCGCCCAAAGGTTGTGAGGAGCTTCTCGATGTCAGCTTCGGTTGGTCGAAGGCTCCATGGATGGGGATTGCGAGGAGATTTGTGATGCGGATGCTAAGTAGAGCGCTGATGATCACAGTCACGGCAGCGCTGGGCGCTGCGGGCTGCGAAGGGGTCAATCCCGAGGACGAGCTTGGCTACGAACGGCCACCTCCGACGAGTGGTCGCATTGACGTCAATGTCGGCGGTGGTGGCGGGAATTGCTCAGGCAGCAACTGTTCCTGTACCTCAGGGTCTTGTACGTCCGGTGTCGCTGATGGCGGTGTGACCGATGGCTTCGTTTCGGGGTCCGATTCGGGCACGGCGGACAGCGGAGGCTTCGACGCTGGCACGACCGATACGGGTGTTGCGGATTCGGGGCCGTCGCTGACGGAGCGAACGTTCGAGTATCGTGACAGCTCGGCTTCGAGTGTATGGGTCACCGGGAACTTCGTGACCCCGGTTTGGGCGGAGACGCCCGCCGAAGGGGCGCTCGAGCTCACCAAGCAGGGCGGAGATCTCTGGTCGGCGAGTGTGATGCTCGAAGACGGTCGCTATGAATACAAGTTCATCGTCAATGGGAGCGCGTGGGTCGCAGACCCGGCCAATCCGGGGCAGGGCCCGGACGGAAACAGCGTCTTCGTGATCGGCGATGGCAACAACAACTCGGGCTCGTGCGGAGATCTCGAGGCGTTCGACTGGCGCGACGCGGTGATGTACTTCGCGATGATCGACCGCTTCGCAGACGGCGACTCGAGCAACAACCAGCCGGTGAGTGGGGCCTCTGGGGGTGACGCGACGAACGGGCCGAGCGGGCAGTACGAAGGCGGTGACCTCAAGGGATTGAAGAATAGGATCCCATATCTTGCCGACCTGGGCGTCACGGCGCTCTGGATGTCGGCGCCGTACGAGAACCGGAACTCGGTCGGTGCGGCGATCGATCCCGGCTCGGATTCTCATGGGTACTCGGGCTACCACGGCTACTGGCCTTCGCCACCGGCGGTTGACTACAGCAATCCGAACAATCCAAGTCCTGCGCCTCAAGTCGAGAGTCGCATCGGCACGAGTCAAGATCTCAAGGCCGTCATCGATGCGGCCCACAGTTCTGCCAGCGCCGACGGTCACGGCATGAAGGTGCTGTTCGACTACGTGATGAATCACGTCGACATCGACAGCGGTCTCTATCAGGCACACCCCGACTGGTTTGCGCGGGACAACGGGCGTTTTCGACTCTGCGGTCCGGAAAATCTCTGGAACGATCCGACCTGGGGAACGAAGTGCGCGTTCACGGACTACTTGCCGCCGTTCGACTATGGCAACGCCACCGCACGGGCGTGGTCGATCGCGGATGCGATCTACTGGGCCAAGGCGTACGGCATCGATGGCTATCGTCTCGATGCGATCAAGCATGTGCCGCTCGTGTGGTTGACAGATCTCCGATCGGCGCTGAAGCAGCAATTCCCAGATCCCGAAGGCGGGCGATTCTACCTGGTAGGCGAGACGTTCGACTATGGGAATCGCGATCTTCTGAAGAGCTTCGTGGACCCGGATCGCATGCTCGATGGCCAGTTCGACTTCCCGTTCAAGCGGGTGGCCTGTGAGTCGCTCTTCCGTGGCGATGGCAACATCGCGAACCTCGCGAACTTCATGCAGGGCAACGACGACTTCTATGGACCGGGTTCGCTCATGACGACCTGGATCGGCAATCATGACATTCCGCGGGCGATTCACTTCGCGAGCCACCAAATTGGGAGCTGTACGGAGGGGAGCAACGCGGGCAACGGATGGTCTTCAAGCTACGGACAGCCGGGTGATGCGGCGGCCTATGAACGGCTCGGACTGGCTTTTGCCGTCATGATGACGAACCCAGGCATTCCGCTGATCTACTACGGCGACGAGGTTGGTCTTGCAGGTGGGGGCGATCCGGACAATCGACGCATGATGCCGTGGTCGGATTCGAGCATAAATGCGCATCAGAAGGCGCTTCGCGCCGAGGTGAAACGGTTGGCGCACATACGAGCCGAGAACAAGGTCCTGGGGCGTGGTCGCCGGACGACGCTCTACGCCGACCAGAATGTCTGGGCGTACCGGATGTCGGGCTGCGGCGATGGTGCGTCGTCCGTAGTTATTGCGATCAACAAGGCCGACTCTTCGCAGTCGGTGGAGATTGCCGGAGGACCGTTCACCGATCTGAAGTCGGGTGGGCAGGTCGCGGGTGGGCGTCTCAGTCTCCCACCCCGCGGTTACATTGCGCTTCGTGAATAGGGTGTGAGTCTTGCTGGGATTTCGTTGTCGCCGCGCTTCGCGTCTCTTCTTGCTGGCCGCTCGTGCTTTCGGGCTGGTGGTTGGCGTGTCGGGTGCTGGGTGCGGCGGCGACGATCTCCACTTGGTTGAAGACTGGCGCGACCAGATTGTCTACGAGGTCATCGTCGACCGCTTTGACGATGGCGACCCAAGCAACAACACCGTCGATGGGGTTTCGGTCGTTCCCGGTGCACTCGAACGCTTTCAAGGTGGCGACTGGCGAGGGTTGACCCGCCGGCTTGGTTATCTTCAGCGGCTCGGGATCACGGCGATCTGGATTTCGCCGATCGTCGCGAACGTGCAGCGTACCGAGGGGCAGGATGGCTACCACGGATATTGGGCCAAAGACTTCACGACGCTGAATCCTCGGTTCGGCGACCTCGACGACCTGCGGGCGCTCGTCGAAGCCGCCCACGCCCGCGGCATGCGCGTGATCGTCGACGTCGTGACGAATCATGCCGGCCGTGTCTTCTTCTACGACCTCGACGGCGACGGTGCGTTGTCGTCCGATGCCGAGTGGTATCCGCCCTTCGAATCCGAGGCGCCTTATCCGGAGGATTCGGTCATCTGGACGGAGTCACCGCCTCGTCTCTTCCGCGAGGAAGGCGGCGAGATGGTTCCGTGGGCGCTTGAACCAAAGCACTTCCACCTGAGAGGCCAAATGGCTGGGTATGTCGGTGATGCGCGCGAGCTGACGGACTTCCCGACCGGTCTTCGCGATCTGCACACGGAAGACGAGCGCGTCATCCAGGGGCTCATCGATACCTATGTCTATTGGGCCGAAACGATCGGCTTCGACGGCTTCCGGCTCGACGCCGTGCCGCACGTCAATCGTGCCTTTTGGTCTCGGTTCTGCACGGAGGTTCGTGAGCGTCTTCGCGCGCGAGGCATTCACGACTTCTTGTTGCTGGGCGAGGTTTACGACGACGATCCCGAGGTCTTGGCGAGCTACACGAACGACGGCCAATTCGATTCGGTCTTTGACTTCTCGCTGAAGTGGCGGGCCATCGACGCGCTCTTGCTCGATGGCGCGCCGGCGAGCCTTGCGCGAGAGGCGCTCGTTGACAACCGTGCCTTCTATCCCGATACACCACACGAAAACGGTGTGGGTCTCACGCCCTGGCAGGCGCGGATGTCTTTCGCAGACAACCACGACATGTGGCGCATCGCGGCCGCCATCGAAGATCCTTGGATCCCAATCTTGGCCTTCACGCTCGTCTATACCGTCGACGCGATCCCGGTGCTCTACTACGGGAGCGAGCACGATTTTATCGGCATCGGGGGTGATACCTCGCGTGAACGCCTCTGGACCACCGGCTTTGACGAGAGCAACTGGATGTATCGATACCTCGCGCGCTTGGCGGAGCTCCGGCAGAAGTCACCGGCGCTCCGACGCGGAGATCTCGTGGTCCGCTACGCGAGTGAGGCGAGCACCGCGGTCGAATATGTCGCGGATGCCAACGTAGAGGCGGAGGACGAAGGTTCCACCGGAACCAGCCTGGGCTCGGGCACTGGTTCCGGCGGGCGGACGTGGACGTCTGGGGTTGGTGGTGATGACGAAGGGGTTGCCGAGCCTTCGACGACATCGGGGGTGGCGGCAACGCAGGCGCCGGCGCCGGCGCCGGACGCTGGGCTTCTCGTCTATGAACGCCGCTATGGTGATGAGGTGGTGCTTGTTGCGCTCAACGCGAACGCGCGAAAAGAGGCGAGGGCACAAGTCGAGACGAGCTTTCCTGAGGGCACACGCCTTCGCGAGGTTCTATTCGGTGAAGATGCGGGGCGCGTAGGGCCACATGGGCAGCTCAATCTCGTGTTGCCGGCGCGCAGCGTGGTCGTTCTATTCAAACGATCATAGGTCGAAGGGATCGAGAGCCTTGCTGGCTTTCGAGCTATGCGATGTCGGCGAGGGCTCGGTTGAAGGCCTGCTCGACCATCTGATCGTAGACTCCGATCTCCCACCGGGAATGATCGCGCCTGTTGCGTTCGGCAACCGTTTTTGATGAGGGCAAGAGAGCTGTCAGCGCCGATTGGAAGGATTCGGCGAACGCCCCGAGCGCTCTCTCGTCACGCGCCAGGTGAGCGACGATCGGCGCGGTGAGCCGTTGCGTGACCGGACCGGTGACCAAGCACTGCGGTCGCGCCCCCGAGATGGTATACTTGCAGCCGTCCGACCAATGAACGCCGTCGGATTTTGCCGCCCCAAACAAGCGATTCCAGACCTTGTCCAACAGTTGGGGCGGCACATAGGTTTCCGGTCGAAGAACCTGGTCTAGTCTCGCCGGGTCGACTTCGCCCCGGTTCACCATCTCCAAGACGGCCACCGCTTCTTGGAAGTTCAAGATGGGCGTCGTGTACTCATCGGAACGGCCGTAGGTCTGGTAGAAACCGAAGAGTTGGCCCAGGCTCAGTTTCCCTCGGGCTACGGACTCAGCCACGTTGAGCGCGGTGGCATAGTCGATTGGGCCCGCGCTGGCCGACTTCCCAAAATGCTCGCTAAAATAGACGGGGTCTCCGGGTCTGGCGGTCGTCAAGGCCTTGAGCGTGGGGACGTCGATGAGTCCCTCGTCGGCGCGGCGTGCGATCGCGACCGCGTCCGTTGCGCTGACATCGGCCGCGCGCGACAGTTGGTAGGCAAGAAGACCGCGCGCCCCGACCCCGTCCAGAGCCTCAGGTCGGTCGTTGGCCGCCGTCAACCGACGGTTCAGGAGCGCGGTGAAGGTTGGGCTCGAGAGGATGTCGTGTGACGAAGCGGCGTCCAGGAGTCGAGACGCATCATGTCGCGCGTGCTGGATCCAGACTTCGCGCGGCGTCGTGATTCCGAGCGCGGCGTGAAGCTCATCGAGCGGTTGGATTGGGCCCGACTTCCTGAATACGACGTCCCAGTATTTCTCGAGCGCGGGCGTGCCTCCGTGATTTTCCACCGCGAGCGCGAACGCCAAGCGCGTGGAAAGCGGCGCGCCGGAGCCCCCGTAGTTGCTGTTGTTCGTGATTTGCTCGAAAGCTTTTCCGTGGATGGCGCCGAGACCCGAGAGCTCCGCGGCCGCAAGCCGCACGGCGGCGGGGTCGACGCCGTTGCGAGCAAGCTCGTTCAGCAGTTCGCCGTCCACGAGATGGCCGGCTGCGCGGGCATCGTATGCATCACCGGCGCTTGTCGTCCTGGCCGTCACGACCTCGTTCACCGATCGGTCGATCTCAGGACGGGCCAAGAACAACGGCTGAGCGGCTCGAGGCTCGTTTCCGCCCGCCGGTGAGCCGGCGAGGCGGCTTCGACCCACGCTTGTCGTCGAGGTGGCTTCGGGCGCAGCGCCGCGCCCCAGGGTCGTGCTCGAGGCACCCCACGGCAGCTCGTCCGGTGATGTCGCGGTGGCTGTCCGTGATGTGGTCGGCCCGGTGACTTCGACCGGCGCTGGTCCTGGTCCCCGGCGGTCGAGGCGTGGGTCGCGTGAAGGTCCGGTCGAGACCGGCGAGGCTGCGTTGACTGATGTTCCCATGTGCAAGGTATCGGGTCGCGCCCTCGACTTGTTCTCCGCAACGACACCGCGCCCGAACCCGGCCGGGACGATGGCGAAAGAGGCACGAAGTCCGGGGGCCGCCCGGGGTCGCCATCGTTCACGGACGGTTACCGCTGTCCGGTTCGACTCAGAGGATGACGAGATCGTCTCGATGGATGACGGCGTCGCCGCTGTGGAACCCAAGGACATGATCGATGTCGCGGCTCGAGTGTCCTCGGATTTGCTCGATGTCTTGGCGCGAATAGCGGGTGAGGCCGCGCGCGAACACCTTGGGTGGTTCTCCGGCCGGAACGTCGAGCGCGATGTCGACGCAGTCGCCCTCTGAGAATCCCCCCTCGACGCGGCGCACACCGGATGCGAGCAAGCTCTTGCCCCGATGACGCAGCGCGTCGGCGGCGCCCTGGTCGACGAAGATCGTGCCTGACGGTCGGAGTGTGTGCGCGATCCAATGGTCGCGGCTCTTGAGTTGCGCGCCGTCGCGATCGGGCATGATCAAGGTGCCAACGTCTTGGCCGCTCAGAAGCGCCTGGAGCGCGCCCGGGGACTTGCCCGAGATGATGGCGACGAAGGCGCCTCGCGCCGCGGCCGTGCGCGCGGCGCGTAGTTTGGAGACCATGCCTCCGCGGCCGTACTTCGAGGAACCGGCGCGCGCGACGCGGTCGAGCAGGGGATCTTTGGCCGAGACCTCCCGAATCCGGTTTCTTTCTTCGTCCTCGACGCCTTCGGCGACGCTCAGCATCACGAGAAGGCGCGCGTCGACGACGTTCGAGACCTGCGCTGCGAGTTCGTCGTTGTCGCCGAAGGCGATCTCTTCGAAGGAGACCGTATCGTTCTCGTTGATGATCGCGACCGCCTGACGGCGCGCGATCTCTCCGAGCGCTCGGCGGGCATTCAAGAATCGCTTGCGATTGGCCAAGTCGGCGTGGGTCAGGAGGACCTGAGCGACGGGCACATCAAACTTACGAAAGGCCGCCGACCACGATTCGACGAGCTTGCTCTGCCCAACGGCCGCCGTCGCCTGCAAACCAGGCATCGATTTGGGGCGCGATTTGAGTCCGAGCAACCCCATCCCGGCGGCGATGGCGCCCGAGGAGACGATGACGGGCCAGCGCCGGACGCCGATGATCGGCGCGATCTCGTCGGCCAGCCGGCGGATGGTGCGCGGCTCGATGCGTCCTTGGGCGTCGGTAATGACGCCGGAGCCGATCTTGATGACGATCTGGCCTGAACGTGCGTGGCGTTCCAAGTCGCGCCGCAGGTGACCCTCCGGTTCCTGCTGACGGCTGCGTTTGCCTACGCCTCGCGCCGCCACCCGTGATCTGCTTCCTGGCGCATTCATTTCGGTGGGGCTTTCTTGTCGGATGCGGCACGACCACCCCCGATCACCGTGCTGGTGCGTGTTCCGCCCTTCAGGAAGGACAGTGGGTCGAGGTCCACCGGGTGTCGCGTGATCGTAGGCTCGAACTCGGTGGGTTTGATCTCGATGCCCTCGATGAGCGCGACGGAGGTCTCGAGGCCGAGCGTAAGTTTCGCCGGCTCCGCAGCATCTTTGAGCGGTACCGCCAGCACGCCGTCCAGGCTACTCTTGACGGGAACGCCGGACTTCTCATCGACCCACAGGGTGCCCGACAGCGATTCTGGGGTTTTCGGGCCATCGGAGCCGGCCACCTCGACGGGGCCCGCCCCCGCGCCCAAGGCGAAACGATATCGAACCGCGGATCGTTCGTTGATGACCTCCGTACCTGCCTCCTCAAGGCGAAGCCATTCGCCGAAGTAGCGTGTATACACGCGCAGTGGCTGCCATGCTTCGTCGCGCACCTTGAGATGATGTCCTTTGATCATCCCCTGCACGTACATCTTGCCCGGTCCGTTGCGCACGAAGTGGACCCCATTGGTGTAGATCGACTCGCGCTCGAGGTTGCCGTCGCCGTCTTTTTGGATCACCTGAAACGAACCCGCGAGGCCGTGCCGGAGCACAGTATCTTCGACGATCGAGAGCGTTCGACCGCTCGTGATCTTGAAGCGGGCGACCCCGTGGTATTCGACGAAACCCAATCGCTCGACGACCTCCTCGAACGGCATGGTGAGCACCCGTTCTTGCACCTGGCGGTCGTCGTCGAGGGCGTGTGCGTCGATCGGTTCCGCAGCCCGACGCTTGATCGCGTCGGCCACTTGAAGCTTGCCCCAGACTTGTCGGAGCGGCGTTGATGGTGATTCGCCGCAGCCTCCACAGCCTGTGCCCATGATGCCCGCGCTGGCGACAACGAGCGCAACACTCAACCCGGGGTGGCGTTCAGACGCAAAGAGCCGAGGGCTCCGGCGAGCTCCGGGCCGAGAACGAGCGAGCACGCGTGCGGGCCCGACCGGGAGCGCGAGCGCGCGAGAGCGGGAGCGTTCTTTTCGCACTCAGTGCGCCTACCATGGCTTCGTCCCTCGTGACGATCACAGATCGCCGGTAGGAAGGGCCTTTGGGGTGTGGGTCGGCGCGGGCAGCTCCGGCGCCGCCCGCGATACCAAAGGTGCCATGATCGTGGAGAGCGTCCCGGAGACCATCCCGGCGGCGGCGGCGAAGGCGGTATCGGCGATCAGCTCTCCGATGAGCGTCGGCTCGGGGGTCATGAAGCCACTGATCAGCCCCTGGAGGAACGTAAGCGTGAACCCAAATCCGAAACCTGCCCCGAAACTGCGAACGGTTCCGCGAACCAGCGTCGCGAGGCGCTGACGGAGCGTTGGGCGCTGGCCGAGGTCGCGCATCCCGGCCAGGGAGGCGCGCTCCCAAAGCGTTCGAGCCACGCGGGTCGCCAGCGGGACCGGCAGCAGGTAGGTGAGGGCGGCGAGCCATCCGAAGCCGTGCCCAATGGCGTAAAGAGGGACCAACCACGCCATCCAGGCGGCGCCGAGCCCGATGCTCAAGGTCGCCCCGAGTTGCCCGGTCGTGCGCATTTCGTCCCATGCGGCCCGGCTGGCGAGCAGGCGTTTTGATGGCGGGTCGGGCGCAGCCTCGACCGCGGATGCCTGGCGGATGGCTTCGATTCGGTCGTTCCACCGTCGATTCTGTTCGGTGTCCTGAGTGATGAGGAGATGGAGCGCCATCAAGGGCTCAACGATGGCCGGGAGCGTCTCGGTGGGTTCCTCTTTCTTGATCGGGACGAGCGGGTCCGGCATCGACGTGTTCCTTATCCGAGTGTAACTCGGTTGCCGGACGGAATTGTTCCTCGTTTTCCCGGGAAATGGGCGGACGATCCGCCCGTTGCGGACACCTACACAGCGATTTTGCGGATTGACACCGGTCGGTCAGCCGCCCGCATCGGGGGCGGGCGCGAGATCTTCGCGGACTGACGGGTGGGACAGCAGGGCCCGGATGCCGGTCCGGAAGACCGCGGCCCCGGTCATCGGAAGCGCGAGGGCGAGCATGGGCTCGATCGCTTGCTGAATGATCCCCAGTGCCACGAGGACGGTGAGGGTGGCTGCGACCGCGAGATGAACCTGGAGGTATCGTCCGACGAGATCTGCGCGCCGGCGCCACGTCGACGCGCGGAGGGACCAGTAGGCGAGCGCGAGTTCGACCGGCGGGAAGAGCAGAAGGTTCCAGTTCTGGTGGTAGAACTCGTAATCCGAGCCGAGCCAAAACGCGATGTGCGCAACGCCAACGAGACCGAAGGCGAGCCCGCGAAGTCCGAGCGCGGCGCGCGTCGATGGGAGGGCGAGGGTGAGGATGAACATCGGGACCAGGAAGAAGAGGTAGACTTTCGTCCACGGCCAATCCCAGCGCTCTTTGCCGTCGAAGTTGAGGGATGTGTAGTCGACATAGGTGTGACGAACGAAGGGCTCATCGTGAATGCGCGCGTGGTCCAAGAGGTTCTCGACGCCCTCCGGCATGAATGTCGCGTCCCAGGCACTGAGCGGCGTATCGCTCATTCCACTCCCGGCGAGATCCATCGCGAGGTAGAGCCAGGGGCGATCGCGCATGTGGGCGAGGACCCGCTCTCTGTACGTGCCTGCGACCGGGTATTGGCCGGCCTTCGTGAGTGCGCCGCCGAGAACCTCATCGAAGAGGCGGACGGGGCGGGTCGTGCAGTTATCGAGGAGGTGATGATAGCGGTAGGCCCCGCGACTGGGCGATTTCGCGATGGCGTCGAGTCGTCTTGCGACCTCGCCCGCCTCCGCGGGCGAGAACGCGAGCGTTCGCCCGGTGATCGTGCGATCTTCGCCCGCATACTGCATGAGCAGTTCACTGTACGGCGTCACCTCCAGGCGGGCCTCGAGGTGGCCCTGGAGGACGCGCCACCAGAAGTGAGGTTGCGCCATTTCGACATAGCCGAAGTTGTACGCGAGGTCTTGCCCATCGGCCGTGACGACGCGGACGGCGCCATGGCCGAACATCGAATAGACGGCCCCGCCGGATCCCATGGTGATGAGATCGATTCGCGGTGCGTCGTCCGCGTTGGGTTCGTCGGCTACTTCCGATTGGGCAAACGTCGCGAGAAGGACTGAGGCGCACAGCGACAGCATGGGCCGTCCGTAGCAGATTCTTTGCCTTGCGCACCAGGCCCGTGTTCGTTGTCAGGGCTCTTTGATGCGGGTCCAAATGCGTGTTCGGACGACTTGCCGATCGCCGGCCGAGGCGTCTTCTTTGCTCGGGGCGGACGCGCGATAGGTGTAGCTCAGGGACGATCCGGCCTCGATGAAGCAAGGGTCGCGCGGGTCGACGCGCACGGTGGATTCACTTTCACCGGCGATCAGCGCCGTGTGGTCTTTGGCGTCGACTTTGGCGTCGACTTTGGCGTCGACTTTGGCACCGGTGTCCGACCGGTCCGCGCCGCCGGGAGGCCCGAAACTTGATTTGCGCTCGAGGAGCACCGTGCCGTCGAATGGGCGTGCTCGCCAGGCTGTCTGCTCCGTGCCTTGCGCGGCTTCGATCAGGACGTTAGAAACCTGCGTTTCCGTTGTTTGGGGTGATGTGGACGCGGCTCGGGGGTCTCCGTCCGCGGGCCAAGCGGTCGACGCCGGATCGAAGATCGTCGCGATCTCTCTGGCCGAGAACATCGCGTCCGTGCGGGCTTTGAAGTGGGCTTCTTCGCGTTGCTTTTTCGGGAGCATATCTAGGAGGCGAGCCCTGATGTCTTCGCCGTCTTCGACGTCTTTCAGGGCGCCTGTCACCTCGCGTGATAGACGCATCGGTGGACCGACAAACGCAAAATAGCTGAGCGGCTCGAACATGATCGCCAGTTCTCCTCCCGCGCGAACACGGTGCATGACGCCAGGCGTTCTCGAGTCGAGCGCGATCGCGTAGCCCGTCCGCTTCGCGGTGACCTTCACGCCCTGGACTTCAACGTCAACGTCGACCAGTCGGGGTGCGAGGCTGTACTCGAGCGTCACCGTGTGCGCTGCGATGGGCGCCTCGCCCACGGTTTCGGTCCGAACCTCCTTGAATACGTAGCGGCAGGCCTGGGCGGGCGCGCCTTGCGCGCGCGGAGGCGCGACCACGTGCGCGTCGCGCGCGCCGACCTCGGGCGTTTTTGTCATGCGCCCGGTGGCTTCCGATTTGCACGCGACCAGACTCGGACTCCCGACGGCAGCGAGGATTGCGGTGGCGAGGAGGGCGAGCACCCGAACGCGCATGCCCGATCCATACCATCTTAGCATGGCGTTTGACCTCCTGCGTTCGAGGCGATACCCATGAGGTTGGTGTGGGCGCTCGGCGTTGTCCTTGGTTTGGCGCTTGTCCAAATCCCCCCCCCGCTGTGTCGGCGGCGCGTCGTCGAGGCCTACGATCCCGCCCAGGATCGCGCCCCCAGTCCCCGTGCTCTGGCCGAGGTGCAAGCCGCCTACCGGGCGCTTTGTCCGGCCCGCGATTGCGGGCGGGGCCTCCTCTTTCAGAACCCAACCGTAGGGAACAACGCGGTGACCTGGGTCTCGGGATTGCGCGACAAGGACGCGACGACCGCGAGGATCGTCTATGGCCCCGACTTCCTCGACGGGCTCGACGCCACGTTCGGACCGGGCGCTTCCTTCGGTGTGCTCGCGCATGAGGTCGGACATCATCTCACGGCGGCACTGTCGGCTCGGATGCCGACGGACTCCTCATGGGACGAGGAGCTGCGCGCCGACTACCTCGCCGGATGCGCGCTTTTTCGCAGTGGACGTCCTCCCGATGAGCTTGAGCATGCTCTCAGGGCGTTGGCAGAATCCGCGAGTGCATCGCATCCATCCTTTGCCCACCGCGTGCCCGCCGTGCGAAGGGGCTACGATGACTGCGGTCGCGCACAGCGCGAGTCGAAGGAGGACACGACGCCTTCGGATGGGGGCCAGCCTCCGCCGACTGCGCCCGGAAGCTTGCCTGGGCGCTTGCCGGGAGGCGAGCTTGGGTTGCCCGGTCTGCCGAAGGCGCCGTTCGGCCTGGCTCGATGGCTCTTGCCGCTCGATGCCCCGGGTCAGTCCGGATGTTGGCGCTACGCGTACCGGCTCTCAGATGAGGTGGATCGATTGGGGCCCATCGCGGCACCCAGGCGTGTGTCGCGCCGTTTTGGAGGGCGGGACGAATGCGACGGACATCGACAGGCCATGGCGAACGAAGGGGGGCGAGTGACCGATGCGTGTCGCTGCGAGTGATCTGAAGCCTTTCGTGGTCGGGGGCGCCGTCGCGCTCGCGTGTTTCGTCGTTTCACTGTGGTTTTTCGGTGACGACGAGACCGACCGCAAGGCCCACGACTCGGTTGCGACCGATGAAGCGGCTTCGAAGAACGGGCCGCAGAAGGCCGACGCGATTCGGTCCCCCGCGATCGCCTACGCGGTGCCAGCGGGACCCAAACCCGCCCCGTTCAGCGAGTATCATGTCGGTGCGTTGAGGAGCGGAGACTCGCTTTCGACATCGACGCTGCGCCTCGGGATGACCGCGAAAGACGTCGACGATGTCGTGGCCGCCCTCAAGCCGGTCTTCGACTTCCGAAAAGCGCAGCCCGGCCAGACCTACGAGTTTTGGCGCGATCCGGCCGGTGAACTCTCGCGTTTTCGCTACTCGGCCGACGAAGAGACGACGGTCGTGGCCTTCCGGGGCTCCGATGGGGCCTGGGCTGGCTTCCTGGAGCCGGTCAACGTGGTGACCGCGACCGTGACCGTGGCCGGCGAAGTGAAGGGCTCGCTGTATCTTTCGATGGAGGCCCAAGGCGAGCGGCCTTGGCTCACGTTGACGTTGGTCGACATGTTTTCCTGGGACATCGACTTCTTTACCGAGACGCACGAAGGTGATGCCTTCCGCATCTTGGTCGAGAAGCGTTTCAAAGGTGATCGCTTCCTCGGCTATGGTCGCGTGCTCGGCGCCGAGTACGCGCGTGTCGATGGGGCGAAGCATCGCGCTTTTCGCTACGAGCTCCTGAACGGTTCGATCGGCTATTACGATGAGCAAGGCAAGGCGCTCGAGAAGGCTTTCCTGAAGTCGCCGATCAAGTTTGCGAGCATTACCAGCCGCTACGGCCTTCGCAAGCACCCCATCTTGAAGTACGTGCGCGCCCATAAAGGCGTCGACTACGCCGCGCCGCGCGGCACAGCGATCTGGGCGATGGGCGACGGCGTGGTGAGCCGGGCGGGGTGGGCCGGTGGCTATGGGCGACTGGTGGCGATTCGTCACGCCAACGGTCTCGAGACACGCTATGCACATCTTTCGGGTTTCGGGCCCGGGATTCGAAGTGGCGTTCGCGTTCGGCAGAAACAGACCATCGGCTATCTCGGGATGAGCGGTCTTGCGACCGGTCCTCATCTTCACTTTGAGGTTCTCCGCGGCGGACGCCACACGAATCCGCTCACGGTCGCCGCCCCGCCAGCGCCGCCGATCCCGGCCGCCGAGAAGGCTCGGTTTGCTCAAGCGATCGCGCCCATCGTCGAGCGCCTGGACGCGCCCGCCACGCGCGTGACTGCGGCGTTGGCGCCCTAAGCCACGCGGCACGCTCGATGGCGCGTCGGGGGTCGATCTTGACCAAGAAGAGTACTGAGTTGCGTATGGAGATGGAATATCGACGAGAGAGAGCGGCAGTGGTCGACGTCTGCCGGCAGATGTATGCGCGCGGATACATCGTCGCGAGCGACGGGAACGTTTCGATGCGTCTAGCACCGGGCGTGATCCTCGCGACGCCGACCGCGGCGCGCAAAGGCCACCTCGAGCCTCTGGATCTCGTGGTTACGGATTCCCAAGGCACACCGCTTCCCGGCGAACACCGACGGCCGTCCTTGGAGCTCGCGATGCACGTCGCCATCTATGCGCTGAGACCGGATGTGCGAGCGATCGTGCATGCGCACCCGCCCTGCGCGGTCGCCCATACGATCGCCGGCGTTTCGATGCGTGAACCGCTCGTACCCGAGGTCTACTGCCAGCTTGGCGAGATTATCACGGTGCCCTACACGACCCCGACGACCTCAGAAGTCTCAGAGGCGGTGGCTGCGAGGCTCGGCGCGCACAATGCACTTGTCTTGGCGCGCCACGGAACCGTTACGCTCGGTTCGACGCTTGAACAGGCCTACGATCGGCTCGAGACGCTCGAGCACGCGGCCAAGATGTCGCTGTTCGCGCGGCTTCTGGCTGGTTCAGCCGAGGGCGTGGCGGGACTTCAACCCGCGCAGCTCGAGGCACTCGCGAAGCTGTAGTCTGCGTGGTCCGGGGCTTGTTGGCTCCATCAGGCGGTCTCGAGATAGCGGGCGAGCTCCCAGTCGGTCACCGCCTTCTCGGCTTGGCGGACCTCGAAGGCTCGCGTGAGCAGGTAATGATCGACGAAGGCGTCGCCGAGCAGGCTGCGGGCGGTGGACGATTTCGCGAGCCGCTCGACCGCGCCCGCGAGCGAAGTCGGGAGGCGAAGTGATTCGTCGGCTTCGTACGCGTTGCCCGTCACGGGAGCGGGTGGCTCGAGTTGGTTCTCGATGCCGTAGAGTCCGGCGGCCAAGGATGCGGCCATGGCGATGTACGGGTTGATGTCCGAGGCGGCCAGCCGATATTCGATCCGAGTTGCCTTCTTGTTTTGGCCGGTGATGGTTCGCAATGCGCAGGTTCGATTGTCCGTGCCCCAAGTGGCGTGGCTGGGGGCCCATTCGCCGCCCAGGAGGCGTTTGTAGCTGTTCACATTGGGCGCGATCAGCGCGCATAGCTCCGGCATGAGGGCGACCTGGCCCGCAATGTAGTGGCGAAACGTCTGGCTCAGGTGATCGGCGCGGGCGTCGTCATGAAAGATGTTTTGCTTCTCATCGGCGCTCCAAAGGGATTGATGAATGTGCCCGGAGCAGCCGGGAAGGCTCGCGGATGGCTTGGCCATGAACGAGGCGAGGGCGCCGTGCCGGGTGCATATCTCCTTCATGGCCGTCTTGAAGAGCGCTGCGCGGTCGGCCATCTCGAGGGCGTCGGTGTAGGCGAGTGCGGCTTCGTAGATCCCGGGTCCCGTCTCCGTATGAAAGCCTTCGAGGGGGCAACGAAAGTCGCGGAGCATGTCGAGCACGTCGTGAACGAGGGTTGCCGACTGCGACGTACGGAGCCACGAGTAGCCGAACATCCCGGGATCGAGCGTTTTGAGGCCGCGAAAGCCTTTCTCCTGAATGCTCCACGCCGACTCCTGGTAGATGAAGAACTCATATTCGACAGCCATCTTCGGCACGAACCCCATCGACTTTGCACGATCGATGACTTTCTTCAGAAGCTGGCGCGGTGAGGCGGGAAGGGGCTGGCCGTCGGGGTTCTCGAAATCGAGCAAGAAGCAGGCGGTTCCGGGCTCCCAAGGCATCCGGCGGTAGGTTGTGAGGTCGATGCGGGCGTTGGTGTCCGGATATCCAGTATGCCAACCGGTCATGCCAGGGCGGTCGTAGAGGCGATCGTGGATGTCCCATCCGAAGATGACGTCGCAGAACCCCATGCCGTTTTCGACGATCGATGAGAACTTCTCGATCGAGACGTACTTTCCGCGGAGGGTGGCCTCGATGTCGAAGCCGCCGACCTTGACGTGCCGAATCCCATCCCGTTCGAACGCTTCTTGAACCTCTTTTGCCGTCTGCATCGTGGCGTTATAGCAGCCCCGTTCATGCTCCCGCGAGAAGCTGGTCAACCCTTCGGTA
This sequence comes from Deltaproteobacteria bacterium, assembly GCA_016713425.1. Classification (GTDB taxonomy): domain Bacteria; phylum Myxococcota; class Kuafuiibacteriia; order Kuafuiibacteriales; family Kuafuiibacteriaceae; genus JADJPE01. The sequence goes on from JADJPE010000005.1 coordinate 3,748,573, forward strand.
TAATTCGGTCTTTTGTTTGAGCTACCTCGCTAAAAGTGTTGGCGCATAATCTTCTGGCGAGCTAGATCTTGCCGCGAATGAGTGAGACGGAAGGCGGCGCCGAGCTGTCCGAAGGCGATGCGGTTGGTCCCGGTGGTCCGAACGTTCCGGGAGGGCCGAGCGGTCCAAATGGCACGAGCCACGGCGGTGGCGCGGGTGGGGCGGGCGAAATGAAGCCCGTCTTGCTCGAGGAGGAGATGCGCACGTCGTATCTCGACTATGCGATGAGCGTGATCATCGGGCGTGCGCTGCCCGATGTTCGTGACGGTCTGAAGCCGGTGCACCGTCGCGTCTTGTTCGCCATGAACGAGGCGACAAACTTTCACAACCGCCCCTACAAGAAGTCGGCCCGTATCGTCGGTGACGTCATCGGTAAGTACCACCCGCACGGCGATTCAGCGGTCTACGACAGCATTGTCCGTTTGGCGCAGCCCTTCTCGATGCGCGAGCTGCTCGTGGACGGCCAAGGCAACTTCGGGTCGATCGATGGCGATCCGGCGGCCGCCATGCGCTACACGGAGATCCGTCTCACGCGCCTTGCCGGCGAGATGCTCGCCGACCTCGACAAGGACACCGTCGATTTCGTTCCGAACTACGACGACAACGAGGAGGAGCCGGTTGTCCTGCCCAATCGATTTCCGAACCTCTTGGTCAACGGCTCGCAAGGCATCGCCGTCGGCATGGCGACGAGCATCCCAACCCACAATCTGGGTGAAGTCGTCGAGGCTTGTATCGCGCTGATCCGAGATCCGTCGATGGGGCTCGATGAGCTCATGGCTTTGGTTCCGGGGCCCGATTTCCCGACCGGCGGTATCATCTGCGGGCGCGACGGCATTCGCAGGGCCTACGAGACGGGTCGCGGGAGCATACGGGTACGTGGCGTCGCCGAAATCGAAGAGCGCAAACGTGGCGGCTATCAGATCGTCATCACCGAGCTCCCCTATCAGGTCAACAAGGCTCGCCTGATCGAACGCATTGCGGCGCTCGTCGGTGAGAAGAAGCTGGATGGCATCTCCGACGCGCGCGACGAGTCGGACCGCGAAGGGCTTCGCATCGTCATCGAGCTCAAGCGCGACGCGGTTCCGCAGGTGACCCTCAACCAGCTTTGGTCGCACACGGCGCTCGAATCTACGTTCGGCGTGAACATGCTGGCGATCGTGCACGGGCAGCCTCGCATGTTGATGCTGCGCGACGTGTTCGATCATTTCATCGAGCATCGGCGGGTCGTGGTGACACGACGAACGGTGTTCGAACTCAATGAAGCCGAGCGCAAGTTCCACATCTTGATCGGTTTGCTGGTCGCGCTCGACAACATCGACCGCGTCATCGCGATTATTCGTGCGTCGACCGATACGGCCGACGCGCGCGAGAACTTGATCAAGGAACCCTTCCGAGGGCTCGGGAATCTTCAGTCCTTGGTTGCAGCCGAGGACGTGCAGATCGCATCAGCGCTCGAAAAGGGGGTCGTCCATTTGACCGTCGCGCAGGCGCAAGCGATCCTCGATTTGCGCTTGCATCGGTTGACGGCTCTCGAGAGCGATAAGCTGCGTGACGAAGCCAAAGAGCTTCGCGACACCATGGCTCGCCTCCGAGCGATTTTGGCCGACGACGAGCTCTTGATGAACGTCATCGTGGAAGAGCTTACTCAGATCCGCGATACGTATGCGAATCCGCGGCGCACGGTGATCACCGGCGAAGTGGGTGTCTACACGGACGAAGACCTGATCGCCGAAGAAGACATGGTCGTGACGATTTCGAATCTCGGGTACGCGAAGCGTACACCGACGTCCGAGTATCGCGCGCAGCGTCGCGGCGGGCGTGGCGTGGCCGGGGTCGACACGAAGGAAGAAGACTTCGTGGAGCGCCTTTTCACGGCATCGACCCACGACTATCTGTTGGTGTTCACAAACCTTGGGAAGGTCTATTGGATCAAGGTTCATGAGCTTCCGCTGGGCGGGCGAACGGCGCGCGGAAGGCCGCTCGTAAATCTGATTCAGATGGCGGAAGGCGAGCGTGTCTCGGCGATTCTTTCGGTCCGGGAGTTCTCGGAGGGATACTTCGTGATGACGGTGTCGCGCGGGGGCATCGTGAAGAAGTCGCCGCTTTCTGAGTACTCGCGACCGCGCGCGACCGGAATCATCGGCGCGGGCATTGCTGAGAACGATGAGATCATCGCGGCGCTTCTGACGACGGACGACAATGACATCTTGCTCGGAACGCGCAATGGCATGGGGATTCGCTTCAAAGCTGACGACGTGCGCTCGATGGGGCGCCCGTCGGTCGGCGTGCGCGGCATTCGGCTCGATGAGGGCGATCAGGTTGTTGGTATGGCCGTGATCGAGCCGGGTGGGGGTGCGACGACGATTCTGACGGTGACCGAAAACGGCTACGGCAAGCGGACCCCAGCCGACGAGTACCGGGCGCAGGGACGAGGGGGTCGTGGCATCATCCTCGGGAAGGCTTCAGACCGAATTGGGCCGATCGTGACCGTTCGTCCAGCCTTCGACGGCGAGCACATCATGGTGATCACCGGCCGCGGCGTCGTGATTCGCATGCGGGTCAGTGATGTGTCGGTCATGGGGCGGAACACGCAGGGCGTTCGCGTCGTTCGAATCGACGAAGGCGACCGGGTCTGTGCCGTGGCGAGCCTTGCCGAAACCGATGGCGAAGCGACCGCGGATCTCGCAGCCAACAGGGAGGCCGCGGTGCCGACCGACTTGGAGGTTGAGGCGGCGCCGGCTGATTCGGAGGTTGGCGGCGACGGCGAACCGTCAGCGGCTGCGGACGACCACGAGCCTGTCGAGTCGGGCGATGGGGAAGGTGCCGAGGACAAAGACGTGGAATAGGCGCGCGGCTTTGACCGTGCTATGTTTCCCACGTGTCTCGTTCTGGGTGGGCGTGGTTGATGCCCTTCGCGCTGGCTCCGGTTCTTTCTGGTTGTCCGGAGCTTGGCATTGGCAAGGCGCCCGATGCCGGGCCCCCTAATTTTGGTTTCATCGACGTTCGGGGCAACGACCGGGCGTATGTGAACAATCTGGTGGGTCGATGGTTCACCGAGGCGGAGATCCAGCGTTTGGACGACGATTCTTTGACCCCGGAGGAGTGGTGCAGTCGCGAGCCGTCGTATGTCTTGGTTCTGCTCGATTCAGTGACGGTTCGGTGCGACAACCAAGAGGTCTATTCGGCGGGCATCTCGCGGGTCAGCGGTGGCGAAGGCGGCAAGATTCGAATCATCTTGAGGGCGAAGGACGACTCCAAGCTCCGCCAGCTTGTCTTTCGTGATGTTCTCGGGACGCGCGCATTGATCAGCGGAAGCCCATGCTTCGATCGCGAGATGGCGTACGCCCGGTTTCCGCGGATCGAGATTCTTCGGCGACAAATCCTGGATGGGAGTTCGTGCGCTCAGGTGCAGAGGCTTTCGGGCCCCGCGCTCGATCCCAGGCCGAGCACCCCATAGAGCCCGCGCGCGTATCCCGGGCGGCTGTCGGCGATGGGGCGCGTCGGCATGCTTGGGCGTGCTATGTACGCGTGCGTGAGCCCGGTGCGTTTCCACCGCCGCAGCCCTTCTGATCCCCACAGCACGAGGAGGGGCGGACCGCTTCGATGTGGGCTGAGGCAACGTACTTCTCGACGTCTTCGCCCGGGAACCAGTCTCGGATGAACTTCTGGCTATCGGAGACGATCGTGATTTCGACCGGGTCGAATCCCACCGACTTCAAGAGCGCCTCGACTTCGGCCACGGGCCAGGCTCCGGCCACGCATCCCGAGAACTTGGCGGCCTCGGCTTTGAAAGCTTCCGGCATGGGTTTGAGTTCGACGATGTCAGACACGACGAGTCGGCCGCCTCGTTTCAGGACGCGGAAGGCCTCGCGTGCCACCTGCGGTTTGTCAGGGGAGAGGTTGATGACGCAATTGGAGATCACGACGTCTGCGGATTGATCGGCGACTGGAAGGTGTTCGATCTCTCCGAGCCGAAACTCGACATTGGTCGCGGCAAGCTTCTCTGCGTTGGCGCGCGCCTTGTTGAGCATCTCGGGGGTCATATCAACGCCAATGACCTTGCCGGTCGCGCCGACGCTTCGCGCGGCCAGGAAGCAGTCGAAACCACCCCCGCTTCCGAGATCGATCACCGTCTGACCCTCACGGAGCTTGGCGAGTGTCTGAGGGTTGCCGCAACCGAGGCCCATATTGGCGCCTTCGGGCACAGCATCGAGGTCAGTTTGGCTGTAGCCCATCTCGAGCGACTTCTTGGCACCTCCGCAGCAGCCGGGCGAAGCACCCGTTGGGCCGCTGGCCTTGGCGATCTCGGCGTAGTGCGTGCGCACGTTGTCGCGGACTTCGTTCTCACTCTGGTCGGTCATCTCTTTGCCTCTCTCTCTCTCTCTCTGTCCTCAACGGACCCGCCAGGGAAGCGGACCGCAGGATCAATTTCCTCCTAGCCTTTTTGTTGCGCCAGCGAAATCTTGGCGCTCATGACGCGCGAATTCTGGAACGAACGTTTCGGGGGCGACGAATACGCCTACGGGACGTCGCCGAATACCTTCTTGGCCGAGGCGTCGGGTCGAATCCCACCGGGTCGGATCCTCTGTCTTGCGGAGGGTGAGGGCCGGAACGCTGTGTACTTGGCAACCAAGGGTTATGGGGTCACCGCGGTCGACTTCTCACCCGTGGGGCTCGAGAAGACCGAGCGGCTTGCGCGAGCGCACGGCGTGACGGTGGAATTGATCGAGGCCGATCTGACCACCTACGTGCTTGCGCAAGACGCCTTTACGGGCATCGTGTCGGTTTATGCCCACGTTCCGCCCGAGGTTCGGCGACGCATCCACAAAGAAGTGACCCAGGCGCTCAAGCTGGGGGGTGTTTTCCTGCTCGAGGGCTATTCTGTTGCGCAGCTCGAGCGTTCCACGGGCGGGCCCAAGGATGCGTCGTTGCTTCTGACCGTCGATGAGATTCGCCAGGAACTGCATCCGCTCGAGATTCTGATTGCCCGTGAGGTCGTGCGAGACATTCAAGAGGGACGCCACCACTTTGGACTCAGCTCGACGGTTCAAGTTGTTGCGACACGTCCGGCGGATGAGCTGGGAACCAAAGCCTGAACGTCGTGCCGCTCCCCACGACGGATTCGACGTCGATCGCGCCGCCGTGCTCTTCGATGATTCGGTGCACGATGGCGAGTCCAAGCCCCGTGCCCTCCGTCTTGGTCGTGAAATACGGCGTGAAGAGTTTGGCTCGGTGCTCGGCGTCGATGCCTGATCCCGTGTCGGACACCGAGATCGTGACGCCCTCGAGACCGCCTCGAACCATGGGTTCGGCGTCGATGCGTACGACGCCGCCGTGCTCCGGGAGCGCCTCGAGCCCGTTCTTTACGAGGTTGAGAAGGGCCCGCGAGACCTGGTCGCGGTCGATGGAAAGGGTCGGAAGACCTCGGCGTTCGAGATCTGCGCGGTCGATGACGACCTCGCCTCGCGCGGATGCCTCGGGGCCGCGGTTCGCGTAAAGCCGTTGGATGTGATCGATGAGGTCGAGCGCCGGAACATCGGTGCGGCGCGGCGCAGGCAACCGTGCGAACTCGGAGAACTCGGTGACGATCTGATTCAAGGCCCGAACTTCTTCGAGCACGGTACGCGTGGACTCTTCGAAGATCGCGTCAAACTTTTCGTGCTTCTTAGCGTAGCTCTTGCGGAGCGTCTCGATCGACATCTGGATCGGGAAGAGCGGGTTCTTGATCTCGTGGGCCACCCGTCGCGCAACCTCTCGCCACGCTGCAATCCGCTCGGCGCGCTGAATGCGATGCCGGCTCTCCGCGATTTCACGCGTCATCCCGTTGAATACGCCGACCAAGATTCCGACCTCGTCGCGAGACTTCGTGGTGACGTGGACCTCTAGGTCTCCGGCGCCGACCTTTCGCGCCGCGCTGGCGAGATCGAGGATCGGGCGCGTGATGTGTCGGGCCACGACGCGGCTGGCGATGAAGCCCACGAGGAGAGACGCGACGACGAGCCAGGCGGCCAGCTCAAGGAACGTCTCCCGCGCTTCCTCGAGACCGGTCGTGTGAACATAGATCCGAAGCTCCGCCGGCGAGCCCTTCGTCGCGCTCTCTTCGCCGATCGGCATGAGCCGGATCGTCGACCCGCGTTCGAGTGCACGCGCCCTCAGCGCTGGCTCCGTCTCCTGCGGAAATACGAGCGGCTCGAGGTCCGCGGACGTAAGCACGAGGGTCGCATCTGCGACCCGAGCGAGGTCTTCGAAGCGCCGGTCGTCGAGTCGAGTGCCTGCGTACACGACGAGCCGCGGTGCGCCTCGCGCCGAGCGGCGCGACAGCGTCACGACCGCCATCAGAACCGGGACCGTCTTCGGTGGGTTCGCTTCCACCAACTCGTGGGCGAAGCCGAAGACGGGGGTGGTCGATGTCGCGATACTGGCGAAAGGCGGCGCGGGGTCACCGATCGACATCGGCAGATGGGCGCTCGACAGGATCTCGCTCGTCCCATCGTCCACCGCAACTTTCGCGATGCCCAAGACATCGAGGCCGTGCGCCACCGCTCGATCTGCGGCGAGGGACTCGGCGTCGGCGAGACCGTTGGCGTCGCGCAACTTCAGCGTGAGTGCCCGTACGGTCTCGTGGGTCACTATGGCTTCGAGCTTCGCGCTTACGCGACGACGTTCTTCCCGGATGATGTGATTGACTTCGCGGGTGATCCGAGAAGCGCGCGTCGAGGTTTCGCGGTCGATCAGGCGATCGAACACCAACACGGCAACGCCCGACGCCACCATGGCGGGCACCGCGGCGGCGAAAAAGAAGATCACCATCCGCGTTTGGAGCCGATGCGACCCCCTAGGATCCGAATTCGACGCCATGTCTATGGCAGCCCCAGGCTCGTCGCATTTGCGAAGGCGATTCGACCGCCGCCATCGACCGATATGGGCGAGACGTCGCTTCGAATGAAGATCCCGGGGGGGCTCGTGGCGATAGGAATGATCCGACACGCCTCGCGGATTCTTTCATCGAGGGCACCCACGAGCACCGCACGCTGAGCCTCGGTGGCCTCATCGAAGGCACGCAGAGACGCATCGTCGATGGCATCGGGGCAGCCCTGCGCGACGGCAACTTGCCACAGGCCATGGAAGCGAATCGCCATCGGCGCCTCGGATGGCGCGGCCGAATAGAGGGTGTCGAGGAGAAAGTCGTAATTTCGTTGGCGTCGACGCTGAGTTGCTTCCTCACGGGAGATGCGCGTGATCTTCGCGCTGATGCCCGCGCGGATGAGATCGAGCTGCACACGCTCGGCCAAACGCTGACCAAATCGCGCGTCTTTCGGGACGAGGAGCGTTCTCGGTCCGGCGTCGTTCGATGGATTCGCCACCGTGCTGCGCGGTGGCATGCCTCCTTCGCCGCGATGCGCGCGTCCGGGCTCGGTCCGGGCATTCGCCGTCGGATGCGACGTGGGTGATGTGAACGTGACGGTCCCGCGCAACGTGCGGGTCGCGCGGGCAGCGGGACCCAGATACCGGGCGACGATGCGCGTGCGATGGATTGCCGCGTCGAGCTGCGCAAGGTCAGAAGGTGAAGGCGATCGGCCCCGAGACTCCCCGTCGCCCGCCGAGAGCGTGATCAGCTCTTGCGGGGCAGGGCCTCGCGGCCAGTCGAGCATGCGCACCTCTTGTGGCGCCCGTTCCGGAACGCCAAGGACCACATGCGCCCTTCGCTGCTCGACCACGGAAGTCGTTGCGAACCGAGACGCGATCGGCGTGATGACGATCGAATCAAGAAAGGGTCGCCCCTCACGATGGAGGAGAAAAGGCAGGAGCGTCCACCCTTCGCGGTCACGCGGCGATGCTGTGCGCGCCGAGCCGTTCGCGGGCTCCGCTGTCCCGGTTGCGGACGCGCGTCGGAAAGGACCCGTCCCGGTGTCGTCGGGCCCTCCAACCAGCATTTGGGGGACGGCGAGAAGCATCGGGAAGGCGTCGTACGGTGTCGTCAGCTCGAAGACGAGGCTTGCGCCCTCGCGGTCCTCGACCACCTTCACAGATAGAGGCGCCTGCCGTCCTTCGATGCGTGCCCGTCCGCCGCGTACGGGAAGAAAGGCGAACGCCGCCGACGAACCCGCAGTTGCGAGATCCTCGAGCGCGCGACGGATATCTTCGGGTGACAAGCGACCGCCTTCATGCGTGGGCTGGGGTGGCCTCAGCGGGACGATGATCTTGCGACCACCGCTTGCGACCTCCGGGGGCAGAGAGGCGAGCACTGGCTCAAGCGTGCCATCGGCGCGCAGTCGATACAGCGGCTCGTAAATCAAGCTCGCGATGGCCACGACATACGCCGAGTCGAGCACGCTCCGCTGTATCTTCGAGGGCTCCGCCGCGAGAAAGGCCTTGAGCTGTCCCCCGTACGGTACGCGCGTTGCCCCGAATGCTGGCCGACTCGAATGGATCGAGAAGACGAAGGGGATCATGAGGTGCACGAAGATCGAGAGGGAGCGATGCATTGAGGAACCACGGTCGATGCGGGCGTCGTTCATGACTCGGGTGTCCCGATCGTGACGGCGACCTTGTGAATCGTCGCGACGCCGTCGCGCGGTTGAAGCGCGAAGAACACCGCGGATTCTTGCGCGGCCGTGCTGAAATCTACGTGCGTGGCGGTGATGGGCCGATCCACCGGCATCTCTTCCCTCGGCCCACCATCCTTCGGGTCGCGCAGAGGAAGAAGAATCAGCGCATCTTCGGGTCCGGCCGACGGCGCCGTCAGGACGAGGGTCGGAGGACCGCTTCGACTTCCGCCGATGTTCACACCGCTCTTTCCCATCGCTCGGCCCAGATGGCCGTCGTCCTCGATCGCGACGAGCGTGTAGTCCGTGCGCACGGCGTAGATGTGCTCGCGCGCTTTCGGGCGGGCGCCTTTCGTAGCCGTGCCTTCTGCAGCGTTGCCTTCTGCAGCGTTGCCTTCTGCAGCGTTGCCTTCTGCGGCGTTGCCTTCTTCTGCGGCGGTGCCTTCTTCTGCGGCGGTGCCTTCCGGAGCTGCGTCTTGTGGAGCTGGGTCGTCCGCCTCAGCGACAACCACCAAGTCCAGCACTTCGTCGATCAGCGGTGTGGATGACGCGCCGTCATCGAAGGCCTCGACGCGGAGCTTGTTCGTGCCCTCGATTGGACGGGCGACAAACGTATGCCCGTCCGGCGCGCGCGCCCAGGCGATGCCATCGGGCGCCAGCGCCTTGTCGCGACTTTTTTCACGGTGGACGACGTCTTTGGACGACGCGCCCCGGCCCGAGATCGAATAAGGCACGGGGGTTGTGAGGGCGAGGTCCGCTGCCGTTGCCGGCAAGTCGATGCGATAGCTGCTCTGAAGGCGCGTGTGGCCAAAGATGAGGCCGTCGAGCTGTTCCGTGTTCGGGGCGGGGTCGCAGATGAGCGCGCCGGTTGCGTCGCGAATCGGGGTCGCCGAAGGCGGCAGATCGAGCGTGAGTTGAGCCCAGGGGCGCGCCCGCTCGGCGTCGAACGTGAAGAGCTCGATGGTGTGGAGCGTGAGCGCGGCGAGGAGGCGCTGCCCGCGCCACGGGCAAACGGAAAGCGCCAGGATGCGGTCCTTGGTTTCGCCCATCCTGCGCGGGGCGCCCACGAAGTGCGGTCCGCCGCTGGAGGCTGCCGAACCGAGCCGATCCAGGCTGTTGCGCACGTCGGCGAGCACTTCGGGCCATGAGCTCGGAACCGAAACTGAGAACGCACGGACGATCGGGGTGTCGTCGGGCGAGACCGGAAACCAAAGACCTCGATCGATCCACCGAAGCTCGATCCGGAGCTTCGCGCGCTCGACATGCGCCGAAGGCTTCTCTCGACCCGCGTCGCTTTCCACGAGGAGGAGCCAATCGGCGCCCGCGTTGCGGGCCTCCTGGATGATCTCTCGGAACGAGGATGCGTCGTCTTTGGTCGGGGCCACGACACGCAAGAACCTTAGGGCGCTTGAGTTGGGGGCTCGTTCGTCCGTGGGGGGCGTCGTCATCCAGCAGGCGCCCTCGATGAGCTCGACCAACCGCTGCTCAATCAGGCTTCGCCTTGGGCCTGAAAGATGCGGAAGCCAGGTGAGCACGCCGATCGACATGGGCCGGCCCAGGGTGCTTCCACGGAGATCGGGCGCGTCCAGGCGAAGTCCGCTCGCGATCGCTCGGGCCGCGGTCGCCAAGGCGTCGTCGCCGTCACGCACGGCGGAGCTACGCACGGCGGAGTCACGCAAGGCGGAGTCGGGCCCTGCACCAGGGCCCGTACCAAGCGCTACGCTGCGCACGCCACCGAGCAGCAAGGAGGCCACAACGATGATGCGAATCCTGGTCACGGCCGACGGCCTCGGAGGGCGAGCACGTTTTGGACGGGACTTGTCTCCCCGTATCCCGTCTCGAAGCCCGGCTGTCTCAACGCAAAGCCCGTGGAGGGCCCGCCGTCGAGGTTGAGTGCGCACGAAAAGGCCTGGTCGGGGAGGCGTCGGCCAATCCCATTCGGGCCGAGGATGCTTTGAAGCTCGAAGAGCGTCGGGCCGGTGGACCAACCGTGAAGTCCGAGGACGATCGCGATCGCCAGGCGACCCCGCTGATCGCGCCCGATGACGGTTCGATTGGCGCGTGCGCCGTCGTCGGACCAAATGCCGTGCTTCCCGTCTTCCTCGATGACGCGCGGGCCGGCTTGGATGGCCAGCGTCGCATTCTCGTAGTCCGCGACTTTGAGCTCGTCTCGCTCAAAGAGTGTCACGGTGTCGTTTCGCAGGACGAGGACGCCACTGCCTGCCGCACCGGCTTCGCGCACGAAAGGAGATAGGACGCGCCCGCCAGAGACGAGAAGACCAGTTGGGCGCCACTTCGGGGTGAAGAAGCCCGCGTTCATGACGAAGAATGCGCCGCCTTCCAAGGACTCGATCGGCTCGCGCTTCTGGTTGATCGCGATCCGCGGTGAGATCCCGGACGGCTCGCTGTACAGGAGAAAGAGGCGTCCCCCGGGCCCGGATCGATGTTGGAAGTCCACGTCAAAGGCCTCTACTCCGGGCCGGAGGTTGTGGCGTTCGACCCGAACGACCTCGAACGAACCGCGGGGCGCGAGCTCGGAGAACCAGACTCCGTAGCCGAGAAACACCAAGGTGAGCGCGCCGACGAACAGCACGGCGAGGTTTCGCTGCCAGCGGCTTCGCGAGATCGGCATTCGTCTACCTGTATTCCTCGGAGCCGAAGTCTACGGGACGTTCGTCGGGTGCGCTATATTCGGTAGGCTCAGAACCAGCGACGAAGGGCTCGAGTCGTGCCCCTTCGTGGCCTGGGCTCGCCAGTTTGCCCGTTTCGGGGTCGACGAGGACGAAGACGACGCCCGGAGGTGGGACGAATTCGCGCACGGGTTGGTTGGCGGTTGCCTTCTTCATGAAGTCGAGCCAAATCGGGATCGCCGCGCGACCACCCGTCTCGGACGGTCCAAGCGGTTTGCTGTCGTCGAAGCCGACCCAGACGGCGGTCACGAGGTCGGGCGTGAATCCGATGAACCAAGCGTCTTTGGCGTCGTTGGTCGTCCCGGTTTTGCCGGCGACGGGGCGTCCGAGCGACTTCACGGATCGGGCCGTCCCGTCTTGTACGACCGACTCCATCATGCTGATGATCTGATAAGCGATCTCGGGCCGGACCGCCTGTTTCGAAGGGGCTTTGGCCTCGAAGAGCACATGGCCGGTGCCGTCCACCACGCGACGGATGACCACCGGATCCTTGAACAGACCCTGAGCTGCGATCGTGGCGTAGGCGTTGGCCATCTCGAGAACCGTCACCTCGCCTGACCCGAGAGAGAGCGTCAGCGATTGAGGTAGTGGGCTCGAAATCCCGGCTCGCTGGGCAACATCGATGACATGTGGCACGCCGACCGCCTTGATCAACCGCACGGAGCAGAGGTTTTTCGACCGCGTGAGCGCCGTGCGCAGCGTGATGCGGCCGTCAAACTTCCCTCCGTAGTTCTCGGGCTTCCATGTTCGCTGGCGCCAGGGATCATACTCAACGTACGGACGATCGATGCATTCGGAGATGGGTGAGTAGTCACCCGTTTCGAACGCCGCGAGATAGACGAAGGGTTTGAATGTAGAGCCCGCTTGTCGTTTTGCTTGGACAGCCCGGTTGAAACGTCCGGCGCCCACTCCGTAGCCGCCAACCATCGCCCGCAATTCTCGCGAGAACGGATCGATGGTGACCAGCGCGGCTTGGGCTTTTGGCGGCTGTTCGAGCACGCCGGTGTATTCTTCGACCACCGGCGCCTGCGCCTGCGCCTGCGCCTGCGTCTGCGCGCGCGCCTTGTCTTCTTTGGTGCTGGTTCGCTTCTTCGTCGGACGCACGAGCACGATGTCCCCGACGCTGAGGACATCGCTCACGCTCTTCGGGTGTGCCTTCTTCGAGCGGGTGCTGAACGGGCGGGCCCAGCGCACGCCGGTTTGGAACGGGAGCACGACGCGGACAAGCGGGCCGAGCGAGACCACCGCGCGACGGGACGCGTCGTCGACGCGCTCCACGATTCCGCCGTAGATGCCATCGAGCGCGAGGCGCGGGAAGCGGGCATAGGCCATGAGCTGGTCGAGGGGCGTCTCGGCCGGGAGATCGTTGACCCGAGAGAGGTCTGCGACGACGGGCCCCCGGGGTACGGTGGATGTTTCGGTGCCGCGCGGGGCGAGGTGCGCGATCCGCGCCTCGAGCCGTTCGCGGACCGTGCCCAATTGATCGCGCTCGAGATGAAGCAGCGGCCCCCGCCAGCCCTGGCGCTTGTCCAGTGCGCGCAGACCCGCTTCGAGCGCAACCTGGGCTTCGTCCTGCAGCTTGGGGTCCATGCCGGTGTAGACGCGAAGGCCGCCGGTTCGGATTTGCTCCTCGTCCAGGATCTCCGAGAGCATTCTTCGCACATGCGCAGAGTAGTGGTTGTTGTTGTCGATGTATTCTTCACCGATACCCCACGCGAGGTTGATGGGCGCGTCGACGGCGGCTTCATAGGCGGCTCGGTCGATGCGGCCGATCTCGAGCATTCGCCTCAAGACGTACGCGCGTCGCTTCACGGCAGCTTCCGGATGGCGGTAAGGATCGAGCCGTGACGGAGACTGGACGACGCCCGCGAGGAAAGCAGCCTCGTCGAGCTTGATGTCCGCGACGTCTTTGCCGAAGTACACGCGCGCCGCTTCCTGAACGCCGTATGCGCGGTGACCGAAATAGATCTGGTTCAGGTAGAGAAACAGGATATCATCCTTGCTCAGCGCGTCCTCCACCCGTTTGGCCAGAATGATCTCCTTGAGCTTCCGGGTGTATGTTTGCTCCGATGAGAGGAGGAGCGTCTTCACCATCTGCTGCGTGATCGTGGACGCGCCGCATTTCGTCCGACCTGCGACGAGGTTCTTCCCGAAACAGCGCACCATGCCCATGTAGTCGATGCCTTGGTGTTGGAAGAACTGATCGTCCTCCGCGGCGAGGACGGCCTCGATCATGAGGGGAGGCACCCGGGCATAGGGCACAACGGTTCGTCGCTCCTCCGCGAATCGGGCGACGACTTCGCCATGTACACCGAAGACAACCGTCGCTTGCGGTGGGTGGTAGTCGCCCAGGCTTCGAAGCGTTGGAAGGTCGCGAGCGATCAGGGCGATGGCGATCACGCCCAGCACCGCACCGACCACCAAAGCGCCCATGATGAGCAAGAGGGCGCGCACCACCCACGTTCTTTTGCGCCCCCCGCCAGAGGCAGGGCTCGCCGTGGATTCTTCCGTGGTCGAATCGTCGGTGGTCGAATCGTCGGTGGGCGAGTCCTTCATGGGGGTCGGGCTAGATTCAACCACTGGATATTCCTATCGACAACGCCTTTGTGGGGCGTTCAGGTCTGTGTGTGGACGCGCTCGAATGTCTCAAGCGGGCGCTCTCGTGCGGATATTCCATTGAGCTGCCTGTTCCCGCTACCCTTTAGCTGCGCGTAGTCTCCGAATGGAAACCTGGCTTTTCCAGCCAGCAACGCGCCATGAGCGAAGCTGTGAACTCCCGACCGTCGTCTATTCATCGCATCGGAACGATCGTCGGCGGCAAGTATCGTTTGCTCCGAGTCATTGGTTCCGGGGGCATGGGAGAAGTCTACGAGGCGGAGCATCGTCACACGCTTCGCAGGGTGGCGGTCAAGCTGGTTCATTCATGGCTCATCGCTGTCTATCCAGGCGGTGAGGATCGATTCTTTCGTGAGGCACAGGTCGCGGCGAAGGTCCGCCATCCGGTGATTGTCGACGTGCTCGATGCGGGACGAGAGGACGAGGGAACGCTCTATCTCGTGTTCGAGCTCTTGTACGGTGAGAATCTCGAGGTTGCGCTGCAGAGAGAGCGCATCTTGCCGCGCGATCTCGTGCGCATCTGTGTACGCGTGCTCGATGCACTCTCCGCGATCCACGCGCACGGGGTCGTTCATCGCGACGTCAAGCCGGCGAATATCTTCTTGGCCAAGAGCAGCTACGGTGCAGTGCGTGTGAAGCTGTTGGATTTCGGGATTGCAAAGCCGATGGAGAACACCCGCTGGGGCCTGACGGAGCGCGGGGCGGTCGTTGGGACGGTCGACTACATGAGCCCCGAGCAGGCCCTCGGCGAAGAGCTCGATGGTCGTTCTGATCTTTGGGCAACGGCGGCGGTTCTTTTTCGGGGTCTGGCGGGTCGCCCGCCGTTCGTCGCTTCCAATCCCAATCGCGTGATCGTTCGTCTGGTCACGACCGATCCCCCGTTGATCGCGCGGCTCCGACCCGACCTTCCGCAGGACGTGAGCGAAGTGATCGATCGCGCGCTCCTTCGAGATCGAAACGCGCGCTGGTCGACGGCCGAAGACATGGCGCAGGCGCTCGCGCTCTGTGAGCACGAGGCGCTGGCCTCGGTCGCGCTCCCGAGCGGCGCTCACTTCGAAGACTCGACGGAGGGCACCCAGCCCGACCCGGCGCCCCGCCTCCAAGAATTGGGAGGCGACGATCGTCGAAGCGCAGGCGATGCGGTGTGGCGGTTGCCGGGCGCCTCGCAAGATCAGGCGCGTCCCGTAGCTGTGGGTGTCGATATTCAAGCGACACGTTCGGATGACATCGGACCGCCGCCGGGTTCCGTGGAGGGGCACGTGGACGGGCACGTGGACGGGCATGTGGACGGGCATGCAGATTTGGATGCGGAAGGCGGTCTGAAGGGGGCACGGTCGGCGGCGCCCGCGGTCTATCGGCAAGTGGTCTGGCCGACGCGCGAGGGCTCAGCGGGCACGCCCTTCGACGAAGTTTCCTGACGCCAAGGATCTTCGGCTCAAGATGGGTGCGTGGGCGGCGTGCCCCAAGGTGCGAAGCCGGGGCTCCGCGTCGACGCCCCGTCGCGATTCTTGGCCGCGCGCTGACGCTTGATCGATGCGATTGCGGCAGAAAGATGGGCCTGCGTGAGACGAGGGGCTCGATCCGCGCCTCTCAGACGCAAGCCCTCGTTGATGGCGGAGGCGATGGCGCTACCGGGCCATCCTTCGGTTTGACGCGCTAGATCGGCCGTGTCGACATCGTCGCCCCAATGCCCACTCCGGTAGGTCTCGAAGATTCGGGCTCGGTCGGACTCACTGGGCAGGCCAACATCGACCCGCAGCTCCACTCGGCCTTCACGAAGAAGTGCTTTGTCCAAATCGTCGGGCCGGTTTGTGGTGCACACGAGGAAGACCGAGTCCGACGAATCGGCGCCATCGAGCTGCCGAAGCAGCTCGCCGACAAAGGCCTTGCCCCAGCGGTCGTCGCTCGTTCTCTCGCTTGCGACCGCATCGACCTCGTCGATGAAGAGGATCGCCGGTTTTGCACGGCGGGCACGTTCGAAGAGTGTGGCGACGGCTTTCTCAGGCCTGTCATTGCGCAACGACGCGATCGATACGTCCAAGAAGTTGATCCCGGCGATGGACGCGAGCGCCCGACCAAGAAGTGTCTTTCCGGTGCCGGGTGGCCCCGAGAGCAGAATGCCGCGTGGGACCCGGTAGCCTTCGTAGTTCTCGGGGCGCAAGATGGGATCGACGAACCTCTCCATCAGTGTGGCTTTCGCTTCTTCGCAACCACCAACCGCGTCCCATGCCACCTTGGCAACGCCTCGCCCGTTGATCTCGCGCATGACGCTGGGGGTCAGCTGCTTCCGCGCGGCGTCGATGTCATCGGGGGTCAGCCGGGCGAGGAGGGCTTGACGACTATGCAGAGACGGACTTCCCGCCCGAAGCGTACGGTCGAGGACTCTCTGCGCTGCAGCTTCCACGAGTCCTTCAAGATCCGCCGGCGAGAAGCCGGGCGTCTCCTTTGCGACCATCGCAAGGTCGACCGAAGGATCGACGTTCATGCCGCGCACGAAGTGGCGGAGGAGCCGGTGGCGCCCCATCTCGTCCGGAGGCCCGACATCGAGCGTGCGCCCGAGAGCGCCGGGTCGCTTGAACTCGCTGGGAATCTCTTCGGGGCGTTTCGTGGTCGCGAACACCAGCACCTTGCCCGCGTTCTCGGGGCTTGAAAGCTCTTGGCTCCACGTCGCGATCGCGAGGCCGGCCTGGCGCGTCGCCTCCCCGTCGCTGCCCGCCGATCGCGTCGCCGCGTCGAAGTCATGAAGCAGGATGACGGTTGGGCCTTTCTCGCGTGCGAGGCGAAAGATCTCTCGGATCTTCTTCTCGGTTTCTCCGATATACTTGCTTTCGAGGTCGGCCGGATTCAGCCTCACGAGGCCGAGGCCCAGATCCGCCGCCAATCTCTCGACCACCGTCACTTTGCCAACGCCGGCTGGGCCTGCGATCAGCATGCCGCCCGAATAAGGACGCCCCCGAATCGCCTCGTAGAGGCCCGGATTCGCAAGGTTCATCATGGCTTGCCGGACTTCGCGCACGGTGTTCTCCATGCCGACGATGCCGGTTCGACGCTCGAAATCTGTGAGCTGTGCATCGCGCTGCA
Organism: Deltaproteobacteria bacterium; assembly: GCA_016713425.1. Taxonomy (GTDB): domain Bacteria; phylum Myxococcota; class Kuafuiibacteriia; order Kuafuiibacteriales; family Kuafuiibacteriaceae; genus JADJPE01. The sequence goes on from JADJPE010000005.1 coordinate 3,765,545, forward strand.
GAAGAGATCGCTGCGCGACGATGTCGGGCAGGAACCGTGAGAGCTCATTGATAAGACGGCGCCTAGCCTTGTTGCTGTCTGCGGCGCGCCCAGCCGTGCTCTGTCGATTCGTTGGGCTCTGTCGCTCCGTTCGGCGGTCTTCGAGTGGGGTGTTGGCCTTCGAGGCGAGCGGGTGTCTTGCGACGTGGGCTCGGCGCCTCTTGGATCCCGCTTTCTCGGCTTTCTCCGCGGCCTGGGCAAGGAGGAGCGCGGTCTCGGGGTCACCTCGCTGAAGTGCGAGCTGCGCGCGAAGGACTGTGGACCATGCCGAGTTCGGGTTCACGAACTCGACGGCTCTTCGAGCCTTTTCGAGATTCGTCCCCTGCTTCAAGCGTGCGATGGCGATGATGCTGGCGAGCGGCGCTTTCAGCCGCCCTAGCTCCGGCCAGGAACAATCACGCCATGCCTCGCAACGTTCGATCGTTTCCGAAGACGGCGAGCCGAGCCGAACCTCGGCTGCGAGTCGTTCGATGCTCAGGAGCACGCGAGCCAACGGCGCCTCGCCGAAGTCGAGCAGCGGGGCATCACTCTGCTCGATGGCCTTCGAAAAGGCGCGTCCGTCGAGGCTGAGCTCCGAGGTCGACCACTCTCGGAGCGTATGGCCTTCCGCCGAGAGCATCTTGAGGTTCTCTCCTTCGAGGACCAGCCGCTGAGTTGGAGAAACGATCCCGGATATCTCACCTCCCGGCCGTCCGTTCCGTACGACCTTCATCGAGAACGGCCCCGTGCTTGACGGAGCCATCGCGAGAATAGTCTGGCCTCGCCGTCCGAATTCACGACGGTCCGCCTCCGTCGGCCGCGATAGCCCCTGCGTCAAGCAAACTTGCGGCAGGGCTTCGATGCGCGCTGCATGCCGGAGGACGAGGTCGTCGTCCCCCGCTCGGCGCGCGTTTCGGCAGAGGCGCAAGAGCTCGCGTACGCTTGGCCGCTCTGGCGCAGCCGACCGAGGGCGACGCCGAGCTTTCTCGACCGCACTCAGCGACATGGGCGCGGTCTTTGCTCTATAGTTTGCGAAAAGATCGCGACCGGTCGTCTCTTTGCTCATCCCCTGGATGAGGGCGTCGGGCGGGTAGCTCTTACTTGACTTGGCGATCGGGTCGTAGAGCGTCACGCTGAGAAGTTGTCCGTCGCGGTTGAGGGAGAAACGGGTGTAGAGGCCCGTCTCGACATGAAGACGGTGCAAGTCGTATCGCAGTTGACCCTCTGCGTCGACGGTCCGGACGATGCCCTTCTCGAAGAAGATTCTTGTCCGGCCGTCCGCGTCGACGTGCCATCTTCGCCCGTAGACCGTACCCTCGATCGCGGAAGCTCGCCCGTTCGAGGTGAACGACACGAGCGTCGGCTTTGTGGCTTCTCGGAGAGCCATCGGAAAGAGCGGTAGAATCGAACTGCGGTCTCGACGCGACTCGATCGCGGTCGAAGTCTTGGGATCAGGACGCGCGGCGACCCTCCGAAGCGCGGCCGCGATTTCGCTCGGTCTCGTTGGAATCGGCTTTCGATGTGTCCTTTCCAGCACTCCAGGCGTCAGGTCCGACTCGCGGGGGCTTCGAGACGTTTTCTGAACCCTTGAGATCTTCATTTCATTGATTCCTTTCCCGAGCCATGGAAGTGTTTCGAAGACTGGCGTAGTCTCGTTGCGCTGGATTTATTACCGTTCCGCTCGATGACTGAGTAAGCCCCTCGATTGAGACCCAGCGATTCGGCTCTGCGCATGGGCATGGCTTCGGCGGATGAAACGCCGCAAGATGAGATCGGAGTCAGGGGGCGTCGCGTAGCCGTAGCCGTAGCCGTAGCCGTAGCCGTCGTCGTCGTCGTCGTGCGCGTCGCGTTCGTCGCGGCGCTTATGAGTTATGAGAGTGAGGGTCGTCGGGCCTTGATGAGGAGGTCGGCCGCTCGAACGTCTTCCCCACGGCCCAGTGCTTCGGCTTCGAGCTGGCCGTAGTGCTCGCGGATCTCGAAGATCTCATGTCGGCTCGCCATGAACGCCTCGACGACCTCGGGATCGAAGTGCTTGCCCGAGCAATTTGCGATCTCTTCGATGGCCTCGTCATCGGAGAACTTCGGCTTGTAGCACCGAGGTGAGAGCAGGGCGTCGAAGACGTCTGCGACCGCGACGATTCGTCCCTCGATCGGGATCTTCCCACCGGCGAGGCCCCGCGGATAACCGGTGCCATCGAACCGTTCGTGGTGGTTGAGCGCGATGTTGTACGCCAGCTCCATGAGCTCCGACTGCGGGTTGGCGAGGATCGCCGCCCCGGTAAGGGTGTGGAGCTTCATCATCTCGAACTCATCCTTCGTGAGCCGTGCGGGCTTCTTCAGGATGGAATCGGGGATCCCGATCTTGCCGACGTCGTGCATTGGACTCGCGAGCTTGATGAGCTCGCAGTATTCGGCTCGCCGACCCATCGTCCGTGCAATGATCTCGGCGTAGTCGCTCATCCGGTGGATGTGGAAGCCCGTCTCGTGGTCGCGGTATTCGGCGGCGATGGCGAGGCGGAGGATGGTGTCGGTCGCCGTGTTCTTGAGGCGCTCCACGAGCATGGCGTTCCGAAGCGCGCTTCCGGCGGGCGCGGCGATGCCCGTGAGAATTCGGAGGTCCTCCCCGCTGAAAGCGTGCGTGATGCCTACGGTGTCGACGTAGATAGCCCCAAGGACTTTGTCCTGGTGGCGGATGGGCGCACACATTGCGGATCGAATGTTCTGGTCGACGACGCTTCGCTTGGCGTCGAAGCGCTCGTCATTGCCTGCATCGAGCGTGAGGACGCCCATGCGATCTCGGATGGCGCGCTCGACGATCGTGTGGCTGATCTGAGGCTCTCGACCGACGTCGACGCCTTCGGCACCGCGCGTTGCGCGAAAGACGGGACGCTCGCCGTTCGAGTCCACCGTCAGGATCACGGCGCGATGCGCTGGGAACACCTCGAAGAGCGCGTCGAGAATGCGCTCGAAGATCAGGTCGATCTCGAGCTCGGTCGTAATCACGGCGTTTGCGGAAAGCAGGGCTTGCAGATGAGTGCCCGCCTTCTTGAGCTCTTCGCCGTCCTTGCCGGCCAGGTCCTGCGTCGCGATCGTATCGTCGAGCGGCACCATCGTGATGTCGTCGGGCCCGCTCGCCAGCCCGAGGCGGTCTTCGAGCTTGTCGCGAAGCGCCGCCATGTTGGGCGAGGTCTCTTCTTCCGGTGCTTCGCGACTGAACTGAAGGACGGTCTGGCCAATCAATATCTTGTTGGTATCGCCGAGGCGAATGGGGCGTCGCACCAGCGTCCCGTCGACGAGGGTTCCTGAACGGCTGCCGAGATCTTCGACGTAGTAACCGTCGCCGCGCCATTCGATCACCGCATGGAATCGCGACATCTGCGCGTCTTGAAGTGCGAGGTCGTTTTCTGGCCTTCGCCCGATCGTCAGCTTGTCGCCGACCGGGAGGATCGTCCCGCACGCCGGACCATTCTCGACGAAGACTTCCGCTAGGTTACGTGACATCCGATCGGACACCGTGCAAGACTTTCGCGCTCGCACGCCGGACTGTCAATGTGGGGCATCGCTCTCAGCGCCGCCGAGCGCCGTGACGGTTGAATCTTCACGTCGCGCTTTGACCGGGGCGTCACATCGAGTAGGTCAAGATAAGATGACCGCCGACCTCTGGCGACACGCGCTTGGCGTCCACTGGTTGCTCGATGCTTGGGGATGCGAGAAATCCGAGCTCGCGACGCTCGACACGCTTGAATCCGCCCTGCTCGGACTGTGTGAGACGCTCGGCTTGACGCGGGTGGGTTCGCCTCAGCTCTGTGGCCCGGACTCCGGCTCTTTGATGGGCATCGTACTGATCTCGGAGAGTCACCTCAGCCTGCACGCCTATCCATCCACCGGCCGACTGCACGCGGACCTCTTTAGCTGCGCGCCGTTCGACCCCAAGATCGCGCTTGCCTACTTGCGAAAGACCTATGCGTTCGATGCGTTCGAGGAGCGCCTGGTGAGGCGCGGAGAGCGCATGCACTCGGCCCTCTACGGGGGCGGTGTCGCGGACTCCGGAGCGTGAGATGGCGGCCGCGGATGCCAGGTTGTTTTCGGCCCCCGTGGGTGACCCTCGCTGCGCGCCCCTTCGCCTCCGATTTTTCGCCACGCTGGCGGCGCCGGCGTTTGCCGAAACATTCGATCCTTCGCGTGTTCAAGAAGCGCTCCGGGAGAGCGTGACCCGATGTGGGCGCGAGGTCGTGACGTGCCATCTTCACACCTACGCGCCGCAAGGCTGCTCTTTGGTCACGCAGATGACTGGGGGGTGGATCGTGCTTCACACGTGGCCGGAGGTGGGGCTCTCTACGATCGACATCGTGCACGCCGGATCGGTTCGAGCTGCAACCGAGGCGACATTTGTCCGACGTGCGGCCTGCCTTTTCGCGACCGCCCTTGGATGGACGGTCGTCGAGGTCGACTTGACGTTCGCTCACTGATCAAGCTGGCCGTGGCAGCGCTTGCACAGCCCATAGAGCTCCATTCGATGGTTCGTGACCACGAAGCCATTTTCGGCCGCGACGCGGTGTTGGAGCTCTTCGATCTCCTCATTGAGAAACTCGACGATCCGCCCGCAGGCCGTGCAGATGAGGTGGTCGTGGTGCTCCTCTTTGGTCTCGGCCGGCTCGTAGCGCGTGTGGCCGTCGCCGAATCGGTGCGGCGAGGCGAGGCCGCACTCGGTCAGCAGTTTCATGGTCCGATAGACCGTCGCGAGGCTGACCTGCGGATCGATGGCTCTCACACTCTCGAGCAGGTCTTCGACGCGAAGATGGCCTTGCGAGTTGAAGAACACATCCGCGATCAGCTCGCGCTGCCGCGTGAATTTCAGCCCATGCCGCGAGACATAGGTCTTCAGGATTTCACGCGGGTCGTCTTCGGCCAGCCGGTTCATAACGTTTCGATCGCCTACCCAACAACAAGGCTCGCCGAAGGTCAAACGAGGATGCCTGCTCGTTCGAGAACTACCGTCGCTCGATGCCTCGATCGATGGCGTGGGCTACTCGGGCTACATCTTGGACGAGCACGCGGAATTGCTCGGGATCGAGCGATTGAGCGCCGTCCGAGAGCGCCTTGTTTGGATTCGGATGCATCTCGACGATGAGCCCGTCGGCGCCGGCGGCGACCGCCGCCCGTGCCATCGGGATGACTTTGTCGCGGCGGCCTGTCCCATGTGATGGATCGGCAACGGTCGGGAGGTGGGAGAGGGACTTCATGACCGCGAGCGCGGCGATGTCGAAGACGTTGCGCGTCGAGTCGTCAAAGGATCGAATCCCGCGCTCGCAAAGCATGACCGCCTCGTTCCCTTCGCTCAGGATGTATTCAGCCGCGAGCAGGAGCTCTTTGATGGTTGCCGACATGCCTCGCTTGAGCAGGATGGGCTTCTTCATCTTTCCGAGATGGCGAAGCAGCGGATAGTTCGCCATGTTCCGAGCCCCGATCTGAATGATATCGGCGTGCTCCGCAATACGCTCCGCGGAGTCGACGTCGAGCGCTTCCGTGACGATGGCCAGTCCGAAACGATCTCCCGCCTCGCGCAAGAGCTTCAGGCCCTCGAGGCCGAGGCCTTGAAATGCGTAGGGGGAGCTTCGCGGTTTGAACGTTCCGCCGCGAAGCACCGTCGCACCGGCGGCGCGAACATGTTCGGCCGAGGTCAAGATCTGGTCTCGATCCTCGACCGCGCACGGGCCGCCCATGATGCATACGTTCGGGCCACCGATCTTGGTGCCGTTGGAAAGCTGGATCACGGTATCTTCGGCCTTCCACTCTCGGCTGACCAACTTGTAGGGCGCCGAGACGTGAACGACCTCGAGCACGCCCGAGAGACCTTCGATCTTCGTGCTGTCGACGCGTCGGTCGTTTCCGACGACGCCGACAGCCGTTCGCTGGCCGCCCGGAATGCTACGCGCTTGGTAGCCCATGGCTTCGACGGCGGCGACGACCGCCGCGATCTCCTCCTCGTGGGCGTCTTGTTTCATGAGAATGAGCACGTGGTTACCTCGTCTTTTTGGAAGCGTCCTTCATCTTGCGGCAGAACGCCTCGACTTCGAAGAGCATTCGGGCGCGCGTGTGCATGTTCTGCTGGATCTTTTGGACGAGCGCGCTTCCGCAGATGGCGCCGTCAGCGCCCGCGTTGAGCACTGCGCGGACATGATCGGGCGTCGAGATCCCGAATCCGGCCAAGATGGGCAGCGATGTTCGGTGTCTTATTCGAGCGATGACGGAGGCGAGCTGTTCGTCGAAGAGGGTCTGGGCGCCCGTCACGCCGATGCGCGCGACCAGGTAGAGGTACCCGTCGGCAACCTCAAGGATCGACTGCAGACGCTCATCCGTCGTGAGCTCGCTGACGATGAAGATCGGAAGCACGCCGTGCGCTTTGGCGGCTTTCACCGTGACGGCGGCCTCGTCGACCGGGACGTCCGCGACCAGCACCGCGTCGACGCCGACTTCCGCCGCTTGCGCGTAGAACGCGTCGACGCCTCGGTTCAAGATCAAGTTGTAGTAGATGAGGAGCGCGATGGGCCGATCGCTCTTCGCACGGACCCGGGCCAACGATCGAAAGGCTCGATCGACGGTCATACCCGCGCGCAGCGCGCGTCGATCGGCGGCTTGAATCACCGGACCGTCGGCGGGCGGATCGGAGAATGCGAACCCAAACTCCAGAATATCCGGCTCCGCTTTCAGGATCGCATCGATGATGGCGTCGGAGGTCTCGGGGTCTGGGTCTCCGAGAACGACGAACGGCATCAGGAGGCCTTCGTTTCGTGCGCGCGCTTTCTCGACGGCTGCCTCGATGCGATTCATGGCGTCACACCCCGTGGTCCACCCGAAACCGAGCTCGAGCCTGAGCCTGAGCCTGAACCCAACCCTGAGCCTGAGCCCAATCCGGAGCCTGAACCATGCGCACCCTGAGCGATGATCGAGGCCAGATCCTTGTCGCCGCGCCCAGACACGTTCAGCACCACGACGTCTTCCGGGCCGAACGTGTTCGCGCACTGTCTCAGGTATGCAAGCGCGTGGGACGACTCCAAAGCAGGCAAGATGCCTTCTTGTTCCGCGAGCCACCGACACGCAGCGACGGCCTCGTCGTCGGTCACCGAGACGTATTCGGCGCGGCCTGAGTCCTTGAGGAATGCGTGCTCTGGGCCGACGCCGGGGTAGTCGAGTCCGGCTGAAATGCTGTGCGCCTCCTGAATCTGGCCCTCGGCATCTTGCAGCACGTAGGAGAGCGAACCGTGAAGGCATCCAACGCGACCGTGCGACAAGGTTGCGCCGTGGTGGCCGGTCGCGATGCCTAGGCCGCCTGGTTCGACGCCAATGAGTCGCACGTCTGCGTCTTCGATGAACGGATGGAAGATCCCCATGGCGTTGCTCCCGCCACCCACGCACGCCATCACGGCCGTCGGGAGACGCCCTTCGCGGGCCAAAATTTGCGCTCTGGCTTCGGTGCCGATGACCCGCTGGAAATCACGAACGATGGTCGGGTAGGGATGCGGACCTGCGACGGTGCCAAAGACGTAGAAGGTATCGCGCACGTGCTCCGTCCAGTACCGGAGCGTTTCGTTGATGGCTTCCTTCAGCGTGGCCGCACCGCTGTGCACGGGCCGAACCTCGGCCCCGAACAGCTTCATGCGCTCCACATTCGGTTTTTGGCGCTCCACGTCCTTGGCGCCCATGAAGATGGTGACGTCCATGCCGAGCAGTGCGCCGACCATCGCTGTCGCGACGCCATGCTGACCGGCGCCCGTCTCGGCGATCAGTTTCCTCTTCCCCATGCGCTGAGCCAGAAGGCCTTGCCCCAACGTGTTGTTGGTCTTGTGGGCGCCGCCGTGGAGAAGATCTTCTCGCTTGAGATAGACCTTGGTCTTCATGGTCTCCGACACGCGACGCGCGAAGAACAGCGGCGTTGGTCGTCCGGCATAATCGGCGAGGAGCCGATCGAGCTCTTCCTGGAAGCTCGGGTCGGCGCGCGCCTCGTCGTACGCGACCTCAAGCGCCTCGAGCGCCGGGACGAGAATCTCGGCGACGAAGAGACCACCGTAGGGACCGAATTTTCCGAGAGACCTCATGGGTGCTCCATAAGAGTGCGCTTTGCCTCGCTCACGAACGCTCTTATGCGCCCGTCGTTCTCCTTTCCGTCAAGCTCGATGCCCGAAGCCGTGTCGACACCAAATGGACGAACCGTCCTGATCGCATGACCCACGTTCTCTGGCGTCAGACCACCGGCCAGGAAGAATGGCTTTTCGACCTGGAGCTGGGTCAGGGACGACCACGTGAACGTTTCCCCTTGCCCTGGTCGCGCGCCATCGAAGAGGAGAGCGGTGGCCCACCGCAAATAGCCCGGCAAGATGGTGATCGGACGCCCATTCTCGACTGGAATGGCCTTGATGACCGCGTATTCACGGGCCAGCGCTTCGACCACCGGTTCGGGCTCCTGCCCGTGGAGCTGCACCCACTCGAGTCCCACGGCCTGGGCGACCGCCCGGATCTCGGCGAGCGGGGCGTTCGCAAAGACGCCGACGACCTTCACCGGAGCCAGGCGCTTGGCCAGCGCGGCCGCTCTTTCGACGTCGACCCGACGTCGGCTCGTGGGTACGAAGTTCAGCCCCGCGAAGTCGGCGCCCGCCTCACGCGCCGCGCGCGCGGAGGCCGCCGTGCGCAGGCCGCAGAGCTTGACTTGGACCTGGACGGACAAAGCGGCCGCTGACCTCCTACCAGCCAAGCTCGATGAGTTTGGCCTCGATGTCGGGGGCTGACATCAGCGTCGAGCCGATGAGAACTGCGTCCGCGACGTCGCGCAAGGGCACGAGGTCGTCCTTGGTTCGAATGCCGCTTTCGGCGACGACCGTGCGGCCCCTTGGAATCAGCGGTGCGAGACGAACGAAGGTCATCGGATCGATCTCGAGCGTATGGAGGTTGCGATTGTTGATCCCCACGATCTTTGCCGGACCCTTCGCGACGGCTTCGATCTCGGCCTCGGTGTGGACTTCGACGAGGGCGTCCATGCCCAAAGCGTCGGCGACGTTTACGAGGTGCTCGAGGCCGTCCGGCTCGAGGACAGAAGCCATGAGAAGAACCGCATCGGCACCAAAACAGCGTCCTTCGTAGATCTGGTACTCGGAGATTATGAAGTCCTTCAAGAGGACGGGGAGGGACACGTGCGCGCGCACCGCCGCGAGACGATCGAGGCTCCCTCCAAAGAACGGCCCATCGCAAACGACGGAGATCGCCTGGGCGTGCCTTCCGTAGATCTCGGCGATCGCGAGGGGGTCGAGGTCGGGGCGCAGGGTACCTTTCGAAGGCGACTTCTCTTTGATTTCGGCGATGAGGCCTGGATTGCGATGGCTGACGGCATCGCCGCGTGAGAGCGCACCTTGAAATGAACGATCGGTACGTTGGGCGTGCACGCGGTGTTGCTCGATCGGGGTCGCAGTCGCGCGCTTCTGGACATCGGCGATCTTGGCTTCGACGATCCGGCCAAGCACCGAGGTCTCCGAGAAAGGTCGGATGCCGATGCCCAATGGGTCGAGCGCGTGGGCTGCGTCGTGCCTGCTCACGGTTGAGCACCTCCGCGCCCTTCGCTTGCTCCGCCTCGATGAACGATGACCGACGCCATCTCGCGATAACGTTCGAACAGCCGATGTGCCTTCTGGGTTGCGAGGATCTTCCGCGCCCGGGCGAGCCCCGCGGCCCAGTCGTCGGCTTCCTCGGCCACGACGAAGGCGGCGGCGGCGTTGAGCGCGACGAGATCGAGAAGCGGGGCCGGGGCCTCGTTCTTCAGGACGGCCACGAACAGCTCTGCGTTTTCATGGACCTCACCGCCCGATACCTCTTCGGCCGACGCGGCGTGGAGGCCGAGATCCTTGGGCACGATCACGGTCTCTTTGACCTGGCCGCCCTTCAACATCCACACGCGCGTGTCTCCGGTCGTCGTGATTTCGTCCAGACCGTCGGCGCCGTGAACCACGATGACATGAGTGCTGCCGAGCGCGCGCAGCGCATCGAGCATTCGTGGCGCGCGCTCCGGGTCGCTTACCCCGAGCAGTTGGCGCCGCGCGCCTGCGGGGTTGGCGAGCGGGCCCAGAAAGTTGAACGTCGTGCGGATCCCGAGCTCACGTCGCACCGGCCCCACGTGCCGGAGCCCCGGGTGGAACAAAGGGGCGAACATGAAGCCGATGCCGAGCGCCTCGATGGTTTCGGCCACACGTTCCGATGCCAGCGCCACCGGCATGCCGAGATGTTCCAGGACGTCGATGGATCCGCATTTACCGGAGCTGGCGCGATTGCCGTGTTTGGCCACTGGGATGCCCGCCGCGGCCACGACGAAGGCGACGAGCGTCGAAGTGTTGAGGGTCGTTTGGCCGCTTCCCCCCGTTCCGCAGGTGTCGATGACTCGGTCGGCGATCGCCGCCGGAACATGGACGGGCTGTGCGCGCCTCCGCATCACTTCGGCCAGTCCGACCAGCTCATCCACCGTCTCGCCTTTCCCGGCCAGGGCCGCCAAGAATGCGCCCATCTGCGAGGGCGCGAGGACTCCGTCCATGATATCGGTCATCACTGCGGCCGCGTCTTCGCGCGAAAGATCTTGCCGCCGAACGAGTCTCGACAGCGCACCACGGAAGCGGACGTCCCTGGCGGATGGCCCACCGACGGGTGGTTCGCTCGCGTCTGGCCGAGAATTAGGCAGCATCGCTGTCTTTCCCTCCGCCCGACAGGGCGGTGTTGCTCGAAGTGGTGACATTCAGGAAGTTCGCGAGGATCTTCTTCCCGTACGGCGTTCCGATGCTCTCGGGGTGGAACTGGATTCCGTGCAGCGGCCACTCGCGATGGGAGACGCCCATGATCAACGGCTGCGGTGCCGGCTGTCCTTCGTGTTCACCCCTTGGCCCTTCGGGTTTGGCGGTTTCGACGGTGATCTCGAGACACGCGGGCAGCGTTTTGCGGTCGCCGAGGAGCGAGTGGTATCGCATGGCTTCGAACTCGACCGGGATCCCCGAGAATAGGGGGCCCCGGAAATGGCGCATGAGCCAAGTCTTGCCGTGCACGATCGTTGGTGCGCGGACGATGCGGCCTCCCAGCCGAGCGATGATGCCCTGATGCCCAAGACAAACGCCGAGCGTTGGGGTGTGCGCCGCCAAGGTGTCGATGACGTCGGCGCACACACCGAAGTCGCGCGGATTCTCGGGCGTACCAGGTCCTGGCGACAAGACGATGTGGCTCGGCGCCATCGCCGCGATCTCCGCACGCGTGATCTCGTCGTTCCTCTTCACGATCGAGGTTGCGCCCAGCTCCCCGAGGTATTGGTAGAGGTTGTAGGTAAACGAGTCGTAGTTATCGATGATGAGGATGGTCATCGGGCGCTTGCCTCCATGGCCTTGGCCACTTCGATTGCGGCCAAACATGCGTGCGCTTTGCGCAGACATTCCTCGTATTCGGCTTGAGGATTGGAGTCAGCGACGATTCCCGCGCCGACCTGAAGATCGATCCGGCCCGGACGGACGACGAGCGTTCGAATCGCGATGCACGTATCCATGTTTCCGGTGAAGTCGAAGTAGCCGACGGCGCCGGCATAGACGCCACGCGCCGTCGGCTCGAGCTCAGCGATGATCTCCATCGCGCGAACCTTAGGGGCACCCGAGACCGTTCCGGCCGGGAAGCATGCGCGAAGGACGTCGAACGCATCTTTCCCGGTCTCGACCTGTCCCCGGACGTCGGAGACGATGTGCATCACGTGCGAGTATCGTTCGATGTGGAGCAGTCGTTCGAGCGAAATCGTTCCGATCTTGGCGACGCGACCGACGTCGTTTCGACCGAGGTCGACCAGCATTCGGTGTTCGGCGAGCTCCTTCTCATCCGACAGAAGGTCTTCCTCGAGCGCGACGTCTTCACTCGATGTCTCCCCACGTCGGCGGGTCCCAGCGATCGGACGCACGAGCACTTGGCCCCCGTCGAGGCGGACCAGGACTTCGGGGGACGCACCGACGATGGCCGAATCCTCCAAGCGGAGATGGAACATGTAGGGTGAGGGATTGAGGGCCCGAAGCGCGCGATAGATCGAAAAGGAGGGTAGGGATTCGAAGACGGAAAAGCGCTGGCTCAGAACGACCTGGAAGATTTCGCCGCTTTGAATGGCTTCTTTTGCGGCCTCGACGGCCGAGGCATAGGCCTCGGGCGACATGTTGCGCCCGCCAATTTCGGGCGCCTCACGCTCACGGGGGACCTCCGGAAACAATAAGGTGCGCTCGACGCGCGAGGCCTTCATTTCTTGGATGAGCGCCGAGAGTTGTGCGATGGCGCCGCGATAGGCCGCCGCGCGATCCCCGGCCAGGGGCACGTGATCAACCAAGATCACCCGATGACGCAGGTGGTCGAAAATGACCAACCGCGACGAGAACATCAGATAGCCCTCCGGGAGCTCTCCGTCGCATCTCGGGTCTTCGTCTCCCGCGGCGCTTGTCCTCCCGCCCGTCCTCCCGGAGGACGCTTTCCCCGGTTCCGCCTTCCCGGGCGCCTTCCCGGGCGCCTTCCCGGGCACCGGAACGGGTTCGAAGTAGTGAACACAGTCGAAGCCGAGATAGCCGACCGCTCCGCCCTGGAACCGAGGCAGTCCCGGGCGCGACGCGACCCGGTACCGACTGAGGAGCCGACGCGAGACTTCGAGCGGGTCGGTGAACGCCACCGGGGTTGAGTTTCCGTTCTCGGTGATCACGCCGCGGCCGTCCCGGAAGCTGAAGGTGAGCTCGGGGTCGAAACCGATGAAGGAATAGCGCCCCATCGTCTCGCCGCCTTCGGCGCTCTCGAGGAGGAAGGAAAACGGTTGTCCGCTCGCGAGCTTGTCGTAGAGAGAGATCGGCGTTTCGAGGTCAGCCATCGCCTCTACGGAGATGGCCATATGGGTCTCAGGACCTGCGTGCGCTAGGACTTCTTCGAGCGACGGTGTCACGCGCATGGATGCCTGTTCGTATCAGGCTGGAACCGAATCGTGTAGTCGGCGGGCGCGCATTGCTCGAAAGTTGGGGCGCACCGCGACCGGGGGTGGGCGCCTGTAGGTACCCCCGGGTCGTCATGCGTCCGAGCGTGATGAAGTTGCTTTGATACCTGGCGCACCTGGTTTAATGAACCCTTCGCAATGAGGGATGAGAAAGAGGTTGCGCTCATCGAGCGCATCGCCCGCCGCGTTCTGGCCTATGCCACCAAGATGATCTGGGATGCCAACCATCGCGACGACGTGATGGAGGGGGATCCCAAGGTCGGAGGTCATCCGGCGGCGTGCTCGTCGTGTGTTCACATCATGTCGGCGCTCCACCTGGGGGTGCGGCAACCTCAGGACATGATCGCGGTCAAACCACACGGATCGCCCATCGATCACTCGCTGAACCACTTGATGCAGCTTTTCCACACGCCCAAGGGTCGAGAGTGGCTGAGCACGGCTGACGCTGAGGCCGTGATGGGGCGTCTACGCAAGTTTTCGCAGGCGGGCGAGCCGGTCTTTCAGAGCTACCACGCCGAGTCCGATCCAGACGGGAACGTCTACTTCCCCTCCGGATCCGTCGGCATTCCCCCCGTCGTTTCGATGTACACGTCGCTTGCGTATCGGTACGCGGCCGATCATGACCTCTCGGTCCCGAAAGATGCCTACTTCTGGTCTCTCATCGGTGACTCGGAGTTTCGCGAAGGATCCCTCATGGAGGCGATGCCTGATGCGGCCGAACGCGAGCTTGGCAACGTCATCTGGATCGTCGATTACAATCGCCAAAATCTCGACGGCACCCGCATTCCGAACATGCGCGGCCTGCGAGGGACGGACGCCGGCCGTATGGAACGCGTCGCGGCGGCCAACGGCTGGGATGTCATCCAGGTTGCGCACGGCCGAAAGCGGTTGCGCGCGTTTGAGGCTGAGGGTGGTGCACGTTTCAAGGACATCCTCGAGAATGCGTTCTCCGACTTCGAGTTCCAGACGATGCTCCTCAAGCAAGACGGCAGTGTCGTGCGAGACCGCATGCTCTCGCTCGACAAGCGCCTCGATCCGTTCCTGAAGCCGTACGACGATAAGGCGCTGTATGCGCTCTATGCGGATCTCGGTGGGCACGACATCTCGGTCTTGCTGAGCGCACTCAGGCGCGCGAAGCTCGATCCCATCAGCCCCACCCTGGTCATCGCACACACGGTCAAGGGCTGGGGCCTTCCAAGCCTATACGCTGCACCGGGGAATCATTCCGCACTTCCGCCCGAAGAAGAGGTCGATGCGTTGTTGGCGGCCGAAGGTCTTTCGAAGGACGCACCGTTTGCGTTGTTCGAGGAAGGGACCGAAGAAGCCGCGTTCCTCGCGCGCCGTCGAGACGAGATGCGCGCTGGGCAAGAGGCGATCTGGGATCTGCGGGACAAGAATGCGTCGACCTTCAAGGCCGCGGGCGAGGCGGTCGGCGGTCTTCCGGAGACGCTGGGGCTGAACCTCAAGTACTTGCCGCTCGTCCACACGCAGTATGTGTGGGGTCAGCTCGCGGCCAAGGTCATTCGGATGGGTACGTCTTACGAGCAGAGCCGGTCCGGGCAGGCGGTTGAGAAGCCTCTCGTCGGGGACGAGGTGCGCTGGGGTCCGGCCGCCGATCTCGTGCTCACCATGGCGCCCGATGTCGGGACATCGACGAACATCAATCCCGCCATGGACGACCGCATCTACGGTCCACAGCAAGACAACTACGAACAGTCACTGGGCGTGGGCGATCGCCGCCGCCCGAAGCTGGCGCCCCACGAGGAGCCCTGGAGCCGTCATATTCGCTTCGAGATCGCCGAAGCGAACTGCGTTTCGGCTGCGGGTGCGTTCGGGAAGATTCGCGAGTCGCTCGGCATTCCGTTCCTTCCGGTGATGACGATCTACGACTTCTTCATCAAGCGCGCCTTCGATCAGCTCTATTACAACCTATATTGGGGTTCGAGCTTCATCTGCGTCGGGACGCCTTCGGGCATCACGCTGGCCCCCGAAGGCGCACAGCACAGCTGGAAGAATCACATCGCGATGCCGAACTGCATCACCTGGGAGCCCTTCTATGCGATCGAAGTGGATTGGATCCTCGCCGAGTCGATTCGTCTGCACTACCTAGGCGAGAACGCCGGGCGCACCGGCGTGATCATTCGCGCGGTCACCCGGGCCTTCCAGCAGAAGCAAATGCTTGAGCACCTGCGCGTCGCCAAGCGCTTCGAGGGCGTGAGCGACGAGGACGTCCTTGAAACGACGCGGCGCGACGCGCTTCGTGGCGGATACTATCTCATCGATTGGCGTGACCACCCCGGGTACGAGCCGGGTGAGAACGTGGTCCACATTTTCGCGATGGGCGCGATGGGCCAAGAGGCGGTCGATGCTTCTAAGCTGCTCGCGGAAGAAGGCATCTTCGCGAACGTCATCATCGCGACGTCGAGCGATCTCTTGAGCGGCAACTTGGCGCACAAGGATGGTTACCGGCACTTGCGCGAAGGCCTGGGCATCACGGGGGACCTGTACCTGACGCCCGCCGACGCGGCGCCCACAGACGCAGGGGGTGTCGTGGCGCAGCGTCGCGCAAACGGTGGCTCCGCGGGCCATGGTGCGGCCGCGAACGGGCGGGGGCAGAACGTCCACGCGCGGCATGATCTCGTTATGGCGGCGGGGCGACGCGTTCCGCTGATGGCCGTCGTGGACGGTGAGCCCGGCATCATGGACAATCTCGGGAGCGTCGTCGGTGTGCCCTGTGAGACGCTTGCGGTTCGAAAGGCCTCGAAATCAGGCCGGCCCGTCGATGTCTATCGCTACCACGGGATGGACCCCAAGAGCATCGTGGAGGCGGCGGGACGTCTCTTGTCGACGACGGCGATGGAGAACGTCCGGCTGTCTCCGGCCTTCGCGTCCGCCTACGCCGGTCGGTTGCTTGCTGAAGAGCGCGTCGATGCCCAAGAGCTGTGGCCTCCCCGGCAGTAGGCGTGCGACCAAGCATTAGGCGTGCGATCAAGTTTGGCCATTCTTCGCTCGGATGACTCGGATGAGGCTGGGCTCGGTCGGGGGGCAGAGGGTCGGAGGGTCGGAGGTCCAGTGCGCGCGGTTGTTCAGCGGGTGCTATCCGCGCGGGTGGTGGTCGACGGCGAGGTCATTGGGGCCATAGGCCGTGGCCTCCTCGTTTTCGCCGGTTTCTCGCCGACCGATGATGACGCGGTGTTGGGCTGGGTCGCCAAGAAATGTGCACAGCTTCGCGTTTTTTCTGATGCCGACGGCAAGATGAATCGCTCGGTCATCGACGAGGGCGGTGAGCTCCTGATCGTCAGTCAATTCACCCTCTATGGCGATACGCGTAAGGGAAACCGGCCGGGATTCGGCGCGGCTGCGCTTCCCGACGTTGCGAAACCGATGTACGAGCGCTTCTGTGCGCTGGCCTCCAGAGAGCTCGGCAGGCCTGTCCAGGCGGGGCGTTTCGGTGCCGACATGAAGGTTGAACTGGCGAACGATGGTCCCGTCACGCTCTGGATCGAGCGCGAGGCCGAGCCTGCCCGCTCAGTCCCCTGAACCTGATCTCGACCGAAGCCCGGCCCCGAAGCGAAGCCCGAAGTGAGAGCCAGGCGAGCCAGGAGATCTGCAGCCTCTCAAAGCGAAAGCTGAAGCGAAGCACCAGTCGGCCGCATTGCGCGATAACTCCATCCTGCGTTCGCTCTACGGGCAGGTCGGGCACATGTCGCCTGGCTGGCCAGAGAAAGTGGTGGCTGACGCACGTGACGCTCAGCAATGGCCAACGCTTCGCGCTTGATTGGCCGGGAGGAAGACTGATGCCACGGACCGCAACGCCCCTGGGGGCCTCATCTCCACCGCCTGTCCCGATGGCGCCGATGACCTCGGCGCCGGCCGCTTCGGCGCGGGCGCCCGCGCCTCCGGCGGCATCCGATGCCCCGGTATCATCCGCCGGCGCCGCGATCTCATCGCCGTCGGACTCGTTTGGCCCAGCCTCTCGTCCCGGACATTTTTCGGGGTCAACGGCCTCCAGCGATTCGAGGGCGAGGTTCGTTGCCGCGGCTCCTGAATCGTCGTCGCCTGGTGCTGCGCTGTTCGACGTACGGACTGGCCGCGTCAACAACGTGAATGTTCGGCACTATGTCGGGCCGATCAGCTTCTCTGGCCCTTGGAGGCTCGACAGCACAAGGCTGACGCAGCGCTACGCCGAGTGCCCCGCCCCTGAGCTGTTTGGCGCCGTCATCATTGGCGAGGGCGAAACGACACGAATCGTGCGCGACAACCAGTTCGTCCTGCCTGCGCTTCCGCATATCGACCCCGAACTCCGGGGCAAGGTGGGGCTCCATCTCTTGTCGACGCAGGACAACGGGACGCCGGAAAGCTGGGGTCAACTCGACGAGACGCTCTATCGGGCGATGGGGATCGAGCCGCCGGCCGATCCGAGCTTTCATGAGGCGCCCGAGAATTACCACAAGAAGCGCATCTACACGTCGATCCACTTCTGGCATCCTGAGTATTGGAAGAGCCCCGGGCTTCCGGAGCTGGCCCAAGAGTACTTGGGGACCGAGGCGCGCCAGACGCATGAGGGCGCATATTTGGGCCATGATGAGACCACGAACTCGCCCGAGGGCTATCACGGCCGTGGTTGGGAGGTCGCAGGCCACAGTGTTGGCTACCCGGCCCACGTGCTCATTTATCGACTGAAAGGCGTCGATCAGGAGACCTACAACTGGAACGGCGTTTGCGTCGACAAGATGCTCAACAACGGCGTCGAGTTCCCCGGTGACTACAAGAACGACTTCTATCGAACGCGCGACATCAACACGGCGCTGATGTTCTTCCGCGACTGGATCCTCGCCGGCCCGGAGAGCTATCTGCACACCGACCGGAGCTGGATGACCTACTGCGCTGAGCACAAGAACATCGTGCGCATCATTCAAGCCAACGTGCCGCAAAATGCCGATGCATACCTCGAGATCTTCGGACCCGAAGACGGACCGAAGCTCTGGGATGCGGTCACCCGACCGGGCGGATGGTTCGAGCAAAGCCACGGACGCCCGTGGCGCGAAGACTACGAGACGCACTTCACGCCACTTTGGAAGCTCGAAGGCTTACACGGTTATGATCCCGCCCATCCCGAAATTCCGTCGGATATCCGTCCCTGGAAAGACCTCGAAGAATACAACGCCCACGATGGGGCCTGGCGTGCCGGTCCTGAAGCTTTGGCGGCGTACATCGACGCCGGCGGTTTTACCGGCGCCGGAGAGACCAAAGGGCTCCCCTATAAGCCCGAGTCGTCGTCGGATCTAATGATGGATTTCATCGAGACCTATGCCAGCTTCGAGCAGGCCGGCGGGGTGGTCGCGGCCCTCGCGCTCTTGGCGTTCAAGGACAAAGTCACAGAACGGATGCACATTGACCCGCCGACCTTCATGAAGACCGCGCTTCCGATCGCCGCTCAACTCGTGGCGCACGAGGCGATGGTGGTGAAGAAAGAAGGCGTCGGCGGCCATCCGGTTCCTCTCGCCGTCTGGGCCAAAGGCGTGAAGAAGGAAGTCGAGAAGGCGCTTGGACTTGACGACGCGGCCGCGCCCGACGATCCACGTCGAAGGGTGGTGGCTGCGCTGTTGAGCGGCGTCGAACAGGTCGACGCCATGGCTGGCGATGGACTCTCGCGGTTCGAGGCGTTTTCGCATTTGCGATCGACGTTGGCGCCGATGCTTGCGGCGGCCAGGGAGCTTCCTGGTGGTTCGCCGACGGCCGTGTTGCGCAATGCGCCGCCTGGCCTCGCCCCGCGTGCCGTCCAGAACCCTGCGTCTCATCCGACAAGCCCGTTCGTGGCGATCCAGTATGTGGGGACCGTCCTCGACCAGAAAGATCTCCGCCCGGCCGAGGCCTGAACCTGGCCTGCTTCGTCGAGCAACGATCGCTATCGCTTTGTGGTCAACGGTCGTACGCGGACGTATGACCATACCCATCACCATAGGCTTTCTTTGCTGAAGCCGGCTGCCCGCACGGCAATTCTCTGACCACCCTGAGGCCAAAACGCGAGTGTTGGCGTGTTGAACGCGAGTGTTGGCGCGTTGAACGCGAGTGTTGCCGCGTTGAACGCGAGCGGTGAGTGGGTCGCGCACTCACAGAGGATGCCTCATCCGACCCGCGGGAGGTGTGGCGAGGCTTTCGGATCGCCTAGAATGCCACCGGATCGAATGACCGTTTTGGAAACTACGAGCCGGCCTCCGGACCGACCGCCTAAGACTGGGCACAGGTCTGGCTCCCTTCTCCGAACAGCGAGGCAGCGCACGCTGGCACTCTTGGCGCTGGCCATCTCGATGACCACGTTCGAAATCGCGGTGGTCCGTTACCATTCTTCTCGTGCCGGACGATTTGCCTCCATCATCAACCAGGCCGGCCAAGGACGATATCGTGCGTTTCAGCTACTTTACCTCTGCGACCGGCTGATCGACGGCTACGACGCCCATGGCGCATCGGTGGCAAAACTCAGTGCACGCAGGCGAGATTTAGACCTCGGGATGCGACAGCTTCTCGACGTGGAGCATCCTACCAGTGTGACCCGAATGTCGAAGGACGCTGGATTTTGGCTCAACAAAGCCTTTGACCTGTATCGACAGGATGCAGACCCCTTGCTCCTGCGGCTCCTCACGCATTCCGAGCACCACGATGACGGGTCGGGAAGGAGAGCGAATCCCACCGAAGATGTGGCGCTGCATCAGGCCTTCCAGAGGGATCAGGCGATGCTCGGTGACCAGTTGACTCGTTTCGCCGAACTGGTCGACAGGTCGGTGGCCGAACTGGAGCTCGCATCGCAACGAGAAACGGCAGCGATGGAGCAATACCTCTGGGCGCTCGCCGCGATTCGTATCACGGGCATCATCTTGGCGCTCAGCATACTGGTCTGGCACCTTCGACAGCCGCTGGACCGGCTACGCACAGCGATTCGTGCCGTTTCAAACGGCGAATTCGCAAAGCTCAGAATAGGTTCGCATACCCACGAGTTCGAGGAACTCATTTCGGAGTTCAACGCGATGACGGCCTCACTTGAGCGCGACTCGGAGAAGCGGTCAGAACTCACCCGGTCGCTTCGAAGACTCTCGACGCGTGACGCGCTCACCGGCCTTTATAACCGGCGGACCTTCGAAGACACCCTATCCAAGGAGCGTGAACGTGCTAAGCGCTATGGCACGGCGCTGGCTCTGCTGATGTTCGACGTCGATCACTTCAAAGGATACAACGACAGCTTCGGCCATCAAGCCGGAGACGAGGCCCTTCGAAGCGTTGGACGTATCGTATCGACCGCCATTCGCGGATCCGACATCGCGTGTCGCTACGGCGGAGAGGAGTTTGCGGTCATCCTGCCGAATGCCGACGTGGACCAGGCCTCGATCGTGGCCGAGAAGCTCCGCCGGACCATCGCAGAGGCACCCATCTCGTCCCTCGACGGGACACCTCTTCCCTCGGTGACCGTGAGCGTCGGGGTGACCGCAACGAACACCAACGATGTCGCGGTCGAAGAGCTCGTCGCTCGCGCCGACGAAGCGCTCTACCGGGCAAAGGAAGCTGGAAGAAACGTCATCCGCGTCGCCGAGGGGAAGGCGCGCGTCCCAAGCCCTGCCGCGTAGCTCGACCGAGCATCGATCGTTGTCACCCAGGGGCTTCTGAAGCTGAGGCTTCTTGGGTCTCGAGCTCCGCCGCGACCGAGCCCGTTTGGCTCGGGGGCTTCGTTCCGCTCGCGGCCGGTGATCGCTTCTGTGCGAGTACGACGCCGGTTCCGACTTGGACGTGCCAGAGACTCGGGTGTTGGGCGGAACGGAACTCGCCCTCGTGAGACAAGCCTTGCTCGTCCACGCACAAGGACTCGCCGTCCACGATGAGCGTCCACGGTTCACCCTCGGGCAACCGAAAGGCGGCGGATCGAGACGGGTGTCCATTCAGAAGAATCAGGAGGTTCGCGTCGGCCCAAGGATGGGGCTCGGACTTGGCCTCGGGCCGGTGTCGTGGCCTTGAGTCGGCGCGGGCAGGCGGTTTTCGTCGCCACCGATCCAAGAAACGTCTCCATCCTGACGGTCCGGAGGGTCGCGCCGCTTGGCCCGATGCGAGGACCGCGGGCAAGGACGTGGATGATGCGGTCGACGTGGATGATGCGGCCGATGTCGCGGATGGGTTTGGCGGCCGCAACATGAAGCCGATGGCATTGTGATTGTCGTCCCGAGGATAGCCCTCGGGGTAGACCCAAAGGATGTCCTCGTGCGTGAGGAGGCGGTCGTACTTGAAGTGCGGAAGCGCGCGACGCAGAGCGATCGCGCGTACGTGCGCCTCGATGAGCCCACTTTCTTCGTGCTCGTCTTTCAGCGCCCAGTTCAGCCAATTGATCTCGTTGTCTTGATTCCAGGTGTCGCGCCACCCGTTCTTGTCGTGCATGAACTCGTGGCCTTGGGTGAGCATCGGGATGCCTTGCGCGAACAGAACGACGAGCGCGCCGAGGAACTGTCGCTTCGGATCTTTGCCGACCAGATGTGCGAAGGCGTATTCGTCGTGCGACGTGATGCTGTTGACGCTCTGTCCAGGACGGTCGGTGAAGCCGCGTGTCCCGTCATGGACGCTGCCGCAGAGGCCGTTCATGAGGACATTGCGGTTCTCGTCGTTGGCGCGTCCGGTGATGAAGGCAAGCGCGGCATTGCGAAAGTCATCGTTCCAGATGGCCCAGCGCGTGTTCCTCAGAACGCCGCGCATTGCTTCCTTTCCCCAGCGAGCGCGCGTGTGATCGTAGGCCCAGGGTTCGGCGAATAGGAAGACGCCTTGGGGTAGCACACGATCGATCTCGAGCAACGTCCGTACATCGAGAAGCGCGGCGAGGTCGAACCGAAAGCCATCCACGTGATAGTTCGTAACGAAGTTTAGGAGCGTATCCACGATCAGCTTGCGTACCATGGGCCGCTCGCTCGCCAGCTCGTTGCCGGTGCCCGAACCGTTGTGGTCGTGCTGTTCGTCCTCCGTCAGGCGGTAGTAGTAGCCACGGTCCAAGATTTTGAAGTGAAGGCGATCGTCATTCGACGTGTGGTTGTAGACGACGTCCATGATGACGGGAATGCCGGCTTGGTGCAGCGCATCGATGGCTGCTTTGAGCTCACGGTTCGCGTGAACGGGTGTGGTTGCGTAGCGCGTCGTCGGCGCGTTGTAGAAGGTCGTCGAGTAGCCCCAGTGACCGCCGAAGAACGGGTCAAACTCTTGGATCGGGAGCAACTCGAGCGCGACGCCGAGTCGCTTGAGGTGGTCGAGGACCGGGGTTGACGCAAGCCCTCGGTAGGTTCCGCGCTCATGGGGTGTGAGCGACTCGGTGAGAGCGCTGAGGTCCTTGACGTGTGTTTCGTAGATGACCAGCGCGCTCGGGTCGGGGCGGCAGAAGTCTTGGTCGCGCCAATCGTAGTGAAGGTCAGCGAACCCTGACATGGGAGGCCCTGAATCTCGTCTCTCTCCTGGCGCCTCCAAGACGAGGTGCGCGTAGGGATCGGCGATGGTTGACCGCGCGGGGCCCGAAGGTGAATCGAAGGTCACCTCGAAGCCATAAGCTCGACCGACCAACGTACGCCAACGTGCCCAGAAGGTGGTACGCCAGGTCCCAACTGCATCGGGGCGCATGGGGCGGACCTGAGGCTTGCCGCGCCTTCGATGGATCACCAGCGAGACGTTGGTCGCCTTCGGGGCAAAAAGACGCACGCCGACGCGGCTCATTCTCAGCTTCAGGCCCAGGCCGAGAGTCAGGCTGACGTCGCGTCGAATGACCCCCATCTGTTCGTCGCTGACGAGGCTCTCTGGCACAACGTCGGTGGGGCTCGAGTCGCCGTGTCGAAGCCGCGTCCATGGAAGAAACCGCGTCCATGGAAGAAACCGCGTCCGCACCGTTCGCGTGAACGATCCTCCCGGCGGCTTGGTCGGGACCGACGGATCGATCGGACCATCATGGACCATCGTCTCCTCGATTCCGCCTCTTCTCCTCTTCCGGAAGCAAACCGTTGCGGTTGCCGGCTGGCCGGCATGGGTATGCTCCCACCAGGGCAGACGTTCCGTCAGGACCGTTTCGGTGTCCGCGATCTTCTTGGTTCCTGGCGTGGGGCCGGAGGCCTCGGCGGAGGAGGGGATTCGGACCAAGGCGCTCGTGGCCGGCGTGGGCGAGGTCCCCTTCATGTGGCGCCTGTTTACCAGAGCAGGCGAGGACCGCCCACGTCGGATAAGTGCGCATCGTTGAGTTCTCAGTGAAAGATCTCGGTGAGAGATGGGGGCCCGTGTGTGTGTGGGGGCGTATACCCGCACGAGGCTTGGTTTCCTTGGCGGTCGTGCTCCACCGTGTCGGGCGGTCTCTGGGGCTCGATCGTGGGTCTCGGTCGCCCGTCTCTTGGGAAACCTGTTGGCAGGAATGGACTTGTGCTATTCGGTGGTTCGGGAGTGACCCGAATGAGCAACAGCCAAGGAAACGGCAGGCGGCCACCACCTCAGGACGACCGAACGCTGCTCGATCCGTTGAACGCCGAGGAACTCAAGGCCCTGCGCGAGGCCCGACAACGGGTTCAGGTTCAGGCTCGGGGAAGCGCGGTCGCGCATCACATGGTGGTCGGGCCGGATGCGGGCGAGGACATCGGTGATGCGCCGACGAGGGCCACCCCCTCGCTGCCGAGCTTTGACGGTCGCGGCACATCCATCGACAGCATTCAAACCGGATCGGGCCCGGTCGATGCCATGTCGGCTCGTTCCGTCGACCCTGCAATGCGGGGCGCATCGGGGGCGGGCGGCCGATCGGCGGAGTCGGCCGGGGCGCCATCCGCGGACGGCACGGGCAAGCCGGCTGCTTTCGGCGAGAACACACTTCTTTGGATGCAGCCACCGAAGATCGTGCGCGAGGCCGCCCAGTCGACGGCCGGCATCGTGACCGGAGATCTGCTTTCGAAGCCGGGCGAAGTGCGGATGCGGCGCATCAAGACCGCGGGCCTGTTCGCGGTGCTTGGCGCGGTGGCGGTGGCCCTGGTGCTTGCGAGTCGTCAGACTGACCGCGGTGTCATCGAATTGCACTCGAATCCCGAGAAGGCCACGGTCATCATCGATGGGCACCCGCAGTCCGAGGTTTCGCCCGTCAAGCTCACGCTTCCCGTTGGCGCACACGAGATTCGTCTCGAGCTCGAAGGTCACAAGCCGGTGACGCTCGCGCTCGACGTCAAGAAGAGCGACGAGGCCGAGCGCCACGAGATCGATCTCGTGCCCATCAGCAAACCAGGCCTGATGACCGTGGCGATCGAGGTCCAGCCGGTGGCGGCTCGGATCACCGTGAACGGTCAGGAGTACTTGGGCAAACGGAAGCTGATGGTGCCCAACCTGGACCCGAAAGCGGCACACAAGATCGTCGTAGAGGCCGGCGGATATGTGAAAGTCGAGCAAGAGATCCCCGCCGACCAGCTCAAGGCTACCTATACGTTCGTGATGCAGCGCGACGGTGACGGCAAGCCAGCACAGTAGCTGCGTGCTCCAGCCCTAGCGTTAGCCTTAGCCTTAGCCTTAGCCTACGACCGTGGCGGTCGTCGGACCTCGGTAGACGTGTTAGGGTTGCCAGCGTGGAAACCGTCGAGCCGCCCGTCGACGCGCGTGTCGAGCGGTTGAACGCGCGCCTCTTGGAGCTCGAGGTCGAGCTCCAAGATCTCCGCGGAGAACTCGAGCGATCGGAGCGTCGCGTCGAGGCGATGAAGCAGATCGGGCGCGCGCTCGGCTCGACCGTTGAGCTGGATCCGCTGTTGGCTGAGATCGTCGAGCGCACGAGCGAGCTTCTCGAGGCCGATCGGACGACGCTCTTTCTCGTCGACCGCCAGAAGCATGAGCTATGGTCCAAGGTTCTTCAGGGCGACGAGGTCCTCGAAATCCGACTGCCTTTTGGCCTTGGCGTCGTGGGCTGGGTCGCAGAGCAAGGAGAGCCGCAGAACATCAAGGACGCCTATACGGATGACCGATTCAATGCCGCGGTCGATCTGAAGTCAGGGTACCGGACGCGTTCGATCCTCGCGTGGCCGATTCGAGCGCCCCACGACAGCGCGATTATTGGTGTGATTCAGGTGCTCAACAAGCGTCGGGGTGCCTTCACACGAGATGACGAGCGACTCCTCGAAGCCATCGCGTCCGAGATCGGCGTCGCGCTCGAGGTGGCGACGTTGTTCGCGGAGAATGCGGAGCGAACCCGAGCGCTGGTCCGAACGCAGAGTGAGCTTTCGTTCTTGCTCGAGACGGAGCGCGCGATCTCACAGTCTGCCTCCCTCGATGAGATGCTCGCGTCCATTTTGGCGACCGCGCTCGAGACGATGCAGGCGCGATCGGGCGCCATCTATGTCTTGGATGCCAAGAGCCCGCGCGATTCTGGAATCGGATACCTCACCCGCGCGGCTTCGGGCGGGGCGCGAGGGAAGATCTTTCCGCGAACGATCGCACTCGAAGAAGAGTCGATCGTCGCGGACGTCGTGCGCCAGAAAGAGACGCGCCGTGGGAAGGGGACGATGAGCGGACTCTTGGCGTTGCCCGTTCGCTCCGATGAAGGCTCGGTCATCGGTGTGTTTTGTCTCGTCCACGGCGATCAAGAGCTGTGCTTCGACGCCGAAGAGGAACGATCGATTTCGGCCGTCACCGCACAGGCCGGACGCGCCATCGATCGGGATCGGCGCCGGCGAGAGCGCGAGCGCTCCGAGCGACTTGCGACGATCGGCCGGATGCTGGCGGGCGTCGTGCACGATCTGAAGACCCCGATGACGCTCATCTCTGGATATTCAGAGATGATGGCGGAGTCGAAGACCAAGACGGAGCGGGCACAGTATGCGCGCCTCATCGGTCGCCAGATCGAGAACGTATCATCGATGACGAGAGGACTGCTTTCGTTTGCGCGCGGAGAGCGGACGGTGCTCATTCGCAAGGTTCACATTCGGGCGTTCATGGATGAGATGCGGGAGGAACTGCAGCGTGAATTCGAGGGGACGCCGATCACGCTCGTCGTCGACGTTGGCTATCGGGGCGTTGCGCGTTTCGACGAAACGAAGCTCCGGCGTGTGTTCCACAACATAGCCCGCAACGCCCGTGAAGCGATGCCTGATGGCGGTACGTTCGCGGTCGACGTTCGGCAGGAGGAGGGGAACGGGCTCGTTTTTGAGTTCGCGGACACCGGACCCGGCGTTCCGCCTGAGCTTCGTGGTGCGCTTTTCGAACCCTTTGCGACGGCCGGAAAGCGCCGCGGGACCGGCCTAGGCCTCGCAATGGTCAAGCAGATCGCGGAGGAGCATCGAGGGACGGTCAGCTATGAATCGGGTCCGGGAGGCACGGTGTTCACGGTCCGCTTGCCGTTGGACGCCTCCACCGGCGGCACGGCCGAAGCCGCGCGCGAGCAGCCTGAGCAGCTCGAGTAAGCCCGAGCAGCTCGAGCAGCCCGAGCAGCTCGTAGCCAAGCCAGGGTATGAGGTGGCGTTTACTTGCCCTGAAGAAGGGCGTCGATCGTCGCTTGGTCTGCTCCCGGGAACTCGTAGTTGTCGAGGTTGGCGGGTGCGACCCAACGGTAGTCATAGATGCCGCGCATCATGATCGCTTCTTCTGGGGATTCGAGGGTGCATCGGTACACGTGAAAGTCGATCACGTAGGCCTCATATTCGTGATTGACCGCGACGACGAGCTCGCCGACGTCGACGTCGACGTCCATGTCCTCCCGGAGCTCGCGCGCGAGTGCTGCTTCATCGCTTTCGCCTTCTTCGACGCGCCCGCCCGGAAACTCCCACAACAGGGGGAGCGAACTCGTTGGCTTCCGCTGAGTGATCAGGTAGCGGCCTTCCCGTTCAATTTGCGCCGCGACCACGCGAATCCTCCGCTTTTCCATCCTAGGGGGAGAAGAATGCCACAACTGATAGACGTAAGCCACGGATTGCATGGCACGTGTCTCCGACCAAGTCGAAGTACGCCTGTGGGGCGGTCTTCTTGAGTTTCGGCAGGTTGGCGTAGGCGCTTCGCAGCGCTTCGGTCGTGTTCGCGAGGTCCCTGACCGCAGCTCGAATCGTTCGGATTTCCGTGGGTGATGGGCGGAAAACACCCCAGCTGTGCGCCAGCGCAAGCGTTTCGAGGAAGTGACCCGAGAACTTGAGCTTCTGAATCAGCAGCGGCGCCGCGTATCGTGGCTGAGCGGCGATCATTCGGTCGTAGATGCGACGTTCTGCGTCGAACCTGAAGAGCAGGATCTCGAGCTGCTCTCTCAGCCGCCGACTTGCCGCGGGATCTCGGCTTTGGGCCGTGCCGTATGCGACCGCCTGGATGAGATGCGTGCCGCCGCACGTATGGGCGAAGATGCCTTGCTTGCGCTTTTCGACGAGGTCGGGTCGCTGTGCGCGCATCGGCTCGACCAGGAAT
The DNA here is from genome assembly GCA_016713425.1 of Deltaproteobacteria bacterium. GTDB lineage: Bacteria > Myxococcota > Kuafuiibacteriia > Kuafuiibacteriales > Kuafuiibacteriaceae > JADJPE01. The sequence goes on from JADJPE010000005.1 coordinate 3,792,987, forward strand.
GACTGAAGGCGCTCGAGCTCCGCCAACGACGCCAGCCAGAGGTCGCGTAGCGAACGGCCGCCGTCCGCGAGTGCGATGGTTGCATCGAGCTCGTGCGTCATCAGGAGAGCGAGGAGGCCCCAGCCGATACCGCGGAAGTCTTCCTCGGTTTTAGGGAACGCCAACGACCGTGCGCCATCGTCGACGAGTTTGGCGAGCGTGACGGTGTCGCCGGTCGAGAGCACGAAACGTCGGGTCGGCGACACGCCAGCATCGACGAGGGCTTTGGTCACAAGCATGCGGTGCGGCTCGATCGGGATCCCTTCCTTGGTTGAGCGCGGAAACTCGATGAGCACGCCGGCCTCGACATCTGTCTTGGCGTGGTCGCGGTTTCCGTTCCCGTTTCTGCTTCTGCCTCTGCTTCTGCCTCTGTTTCTGCTTCTCTTTCTGTTGGCGCTGCGGTCGTGGCTGACCATGGCGAAGTCGTGGACGATCACGTCCACGACCGGTCGTCCATCCGAAGCCGTGAGCTTGGGACCGAAGGCCACTACGCCATGCGCCAAGATCCACGCGTTGTGGACGTCGCGGACCTCCGCGTCCACCGTGTTCTCGAGCGTGCGAAGGAGAGATTCGGCCTCGGCGCGCGTGGCCTCTCGTGGGATCTCTTGATGCGTGGGGTTGGCGGCTTTGCTTTGCTTGGCGCTAACCGCGACGCCGAGCACCATTGCGAACGCGAGTCGTGTCGCACGCACGCGCCGAACGCACAGGTGAGGGGCGTGTTTGCGGGGGCGGGGTCGGTAACAAAGTGTTCGGCAACCAGGATGCTTGTGATGCGACGCCATGCCGGGCGCACGGCCGAGATCTTGGGGCTCCGGATGCTGTCCTCGCCGCATGGCTGTCACGGCTTTTCCCAAGCATCCAGCCGATTCGCAATGCACGTTCCGCGCTCGATGGCATCTTTCAGGGGCGGCCGCATCCTTACGCTTGACCCGGCCGGTCTTCAGCTTTACGGAGCCAGTCCAGGGCCCTTAGCTCAGCTGGTAGAGCAGGGGATTTTTAATCCCAAGGCCGCAGGTTCGAGCCCTGCAGGGCCCATTCAATTTGCCTCGTGATTGTGGTTTCTTCCCCACCTTGTTGACCCCTCAATCGTTCTCGGCGGTCGTCTGGTCTGCGGCGCGAATCTCCTGCCAGCCGGCCAGTGCTTCCGTCCGACTTGCGGCGAAGTCAACGCGCGGCGCCGGATAATTCGTCTTTGACGACGCCGCGGAGCCCCAAGGCTTGTGAAGGGCGCGGTTTGGGATTGGCGCGAGCTCAGGGACCCACCGCCGAACGTACGCGCCGTCGCCGTCGAACTGTTCACCCTGTCGAACGGGGCTGAAGATCCTGAAATACGGCGCAGCATCGGTGCCGCATCCGGCCGTCCATTGCCATCCGAGCGTGTTGTTGGCCAGGTTCGCGTCGACCAAGGTGTCCCAAAACCAGCGCGCCCCTTCTAGCCACGGGATCCGGCAGTTCTTGACCAGAAACGACGCCGTCAACATGCGCGCACGGTTGTGCATCCAGCCGGTCGTCCAAAGCTCGCGCATGCCGGCGTCGACCATGGGGTAGCCCGTCCGCCCACGCTGCCAGTCTCGCAGGAGCTCTCCGTAATCCTGACGCCAAGGATAGCGCGAGAATTTTGCCTGCAAGGGAGCGACAGGGGTGTGTGGCCAGTGATGCAGCGTGTAGTGCGCGAATTCGCGCCATCCGAGCTGCCGGAGATAGCTCTCGGCCGCGTCTTCAGACGCAGCGCCCCGACTCGTGGCGGCCCCGACTGCGTGCCAGATCTGACTGGGGCTCAGTTCGCCGAAGTGCAGGTGCGGCGAGAGGCGGGAGATGCCGTCGAGGCCTGGAAAGTCGCGCCCGTGCGGATAGTCGGCGAGTCCGTTTTCGCAGAAGCGCTGTAGTCGAGCGTGTGCGCGTGCCTCGCCCGGTTGCCACGCGTTTTCGAGCCCAACATCCCAACGAACGCGAGGCCGTAGGCGGAGCGTGTCGACCGGCTGATGCTCCGGCCACCTTGACGGCCCTCGCAGCTTGGGCGCCGCCAACGGAGCACGCGGCGGCTCGCGCCTTCGGATGGCTCGCCAAAAAGGTGTGAAGACCTGGTAGGGCGTCCCGTCGGCCTTGCATAGTGTCGAAGGCTCCACGAGAAGCGTCGAAGCGCAGTGGTTGACCTGTGTGCCGTCGACACACAGCGCTTCTTCGATCATTCGATCGCGTGCGACGATGGCCGGCTCGTATCGTCGGTTCCAGTAGACGGCGCTGGCCCCGGTGTCGCGCACGAGTGCACGAAGGACGGTGAGTGAATCGCCCGCCCGCACGATGAGACGTGAGCCGCGTGCGATGAGCGACTCGTCGAGCGCAACCAGGCTCCAATGCAGCCACCAGCGGGACGCTGCGCCAGGCGCCCAAGGTGCCTCCTCGTGCGGTGCTGATACGTAGACGGGGACAACGTGGGTATGCTCCTTGGCTGCTCGATGTAGGGCCGGGTGATCCGCGAGACGAAGGTCCCGATGAAACCAGACGATCGCAGTAGACATGAAATCCTAGATTCCGCTGTCGCTCTCGTTGCCGATCTCGTCGTCGCTGTCGCTGTCGCTGTCGCTGTCGCTGTCGCTGTCGCGCCCGCTTCCGTCGTCGGTGAATCGGTCGGTGGTGGCGGTGGCGCCGTCGTTGGCTTGGCCGCAGGCGCGGCGCAGTCCCAGACGACAGGCGCGTACTCGAAAGGCGCTTGCCGTGCGTGCGTTGGCAGACCCACCTCGTCCCTCGGTCCACATGATCGAAAGTTGCTCGCAGGCTCTCGCGTGGGTCGCGTCGCAAGCACGCTCGTACAGTGCGCGGACCTGCTTTGGATTTCCGCGGGCGAGTACCATTCGTTCGGCCGCGTCAAAGCATGCTTCCGGGTTCTGTTCGTTGCATGGGCGCGCCGCAACGCGGCGCTCCGCATCTGTTTGCTTCGCGGTTGCCTCAGCGGCGGGCGAGCGCGCTGGCTTCTCGGTGGGTTTGTTTGCGGTCTCTGCGAGTGAGGTCTTGGTTGTCGCCGCGATCGGTGCATGCGGCGCCTCCGCGGTGAGTGGAGGTGACGCCTCCGCGGTGGGGTCGTCCGACGCCTCCGCGGTGAGTGGATGTGACGCCTCCGCGGTCGGGGCGTCCGACGCCTCTGCGGTGAGTGGAGGTGACGCCTCTACTGTGCGGGCGTCCGTCGCTTCTGCGTCGCGTGATGGGACGGCGTCGACCGATCGTTGTGGTCGGGGCGCGACCGGACTCAGCTCCGGACCCTGGGCTAGGGTCGTTGTGGTCTCGCTGGTTGCTTCAGCGCTGGCTTCTGCCTTTGCCCCTTCGTCTCTCGGGGAAGATGTCGCGATGAAAGCAATGACCCCAACGGCGGCCGCGATCGAGGCGAAGATGCTCCAACGGACCGCGGGATGGGGCGGTGGCCGAAGGTCGGGGTCGTCGTCATCGTGGTCGTCGTGGCCATCGTCTCGCACCTCAGGGAGGGCGAGAAATGGCCCGCTCGAATGCGGGCTTTCGTCGAAGACATCGTCGAGCGAGCCCGCAAACCACCGATCATCGTCGTGTCGAGTCAGGTCACGCACGGAGGATTTGGCGTCGATTCTCGGTGATGCCGCCGAGGTCTCTCGATCGTCGAAGGCCTCCGACGGTTTCACGGCGTGACTCGCCGGCTCGGGAACCTTGCCGCTCGGATCCGTTGGATCTTCCTCGAGAAAGTCCCGACGCATCGCCGTGGGCGAGGCCGATGCGGCCGCGGTCTCGGTCGCGCTCGCCGTAGGCGTGGGCGTGGGCGTGGGGCGAATGATGCGTCCCGGCGAGATTCCGGGGACGATCGAGTGAAGGTCCCTGTTCCCTTTCGGGGCGCTCAGCGGAGGCCGCGACGCGTCGTGGGGCTTGGTGCCCGGGACTTCGGGTCGCAGTGATCGCATGGTTGTGCCGACGTCGTGCTGATCTTGTGGTCGGTCCGAAGATCGGGCCGAGCGTGGTGGCGCAACCGCCGGTGCCCAGGAAAACTGGGACTGCGGCGGCAACTCCGTCGGTGACGCAGTCGGCATCGGCATCGGCATCGGCGTTGGGGTTCGCGTTTGGGTTGGCGTTGGCGTTGGCGTTGGATGTTTGGCCGGTCCCGGTCGGTGAGGCGGCGCGTTCTCGGTGCGGGGGGGAGAGCTCAAACGGGGATCCGCGGGCGGCTCACTGCGGCCGGATGGCTCGAAGAGCAAGAGGTCATCCGCTACCTCGATCATGCTCGAATTGCCACGGGCATCAGGAATCAGAAGCGAGACCTCGATCTCCTCTCGGGTGTCAGCGATCGCCTCGATGAAGGCCTGCATGCTTCCGAAGCGCAGGGCCGGCTGATCTTCCAGGGCTCGCTTCATGATCCGAAGCAGGAAGTTCGGCGCCTTCCGGAGCGCGGTCGCCGCGGGCAGGGATCGGGCCGATCGCACGAATACATGACTGAGCAGCTTCGCGACCGCCCACTGATCACACCACGGCGTCGGGGGCACCGTCTTCTGCCGTTGTTCGGGGGGAATGAAGCGCGCCTGCTCGGGAAGCGCCGAAGCGAGCCCAGCAACGGACCATGTCAGATCGAGCAGTCGGATCCGATGTCCATCGGCGGACGGGATGATCATGACGTTCGAAGGTTTCACGTTACCGTGCACGATGCCTTGTCGGTGAAGCCAGTTCAGGGTGTGGGCGAGATCCTCGATCAGCCGGAGGATCTCGGCGATCGACTCCGGTGGGAATGGCCCCGAACCCTGGGCCTTGATCTGCAGCGAATCAAAGGTCTCCGCCCGGACGACGTATGGGGAGACCAGCGCGAAGCGTCCGTCTTCCACATCGCGCGCAATGTCGATGCCGACTTCGATCGTTGGGTGCGCGAGTCCATGCAGCCCATTGAATGCGCGTCGAAGCGCATCGAAGCTGTCGGGCCGATGCGCAAAGATCGCTGGGCGAATGATTTTGAGGATGACCTCGCCCGTCTTGGCTGAAGAGGCGTGCCAGATCTCCGCTGACGCGCCTTCTCCTATGCGAGCATGCAGTGTGTACTCGCCGAACAAATCCCCCGGTCTCATGGTGCCTCTCAGAGCCTCGAGCATAGCTGGCTCATCGCGTCTCTCAAACGCGCTTCTTCAGCTTTGTCATCCGGGGCGGAGTTTCTTGGTCCGCGTGGGCTGCATCATGGACGCAGCCTTGGGGTCCGACCGCCTCGTCGACTACGTACTTTCGGGGTGATTGCGGCGACGCGACCGTGACTGTCCTCCGTCCGGGAAAACGGGTGATCGAGCGCAACGCGGCCGGAAGTCCAGCCCTCAAAACGCGCACTGTGGCGGACGGCACGCCCACGCGATCGAGCGCGTCGAGTGGAACGGCCTTCAGACCCATATCCGCAACTTTGGTCTCCCAACTCTCGCTCTTGCCGACCCCTTTCTCTCCGGCCACGCCCTGGACTCCGGCGATGGGCTCGACGCGCATCACATCTATGTCCAGGGTTCGGTGCGTCAGCATGTGTTTGACGTTCCCTGTGGGTGTGCACCGCGTCGGCGTCGTCGTCGCCCAACCGAAACGCGGCGCGAGCCGTTGCGTGACTTCGGTCGCCGACAGATGACCGGGGAGTAAGGGTACGGCGTGAAGTCCAGCAAACAGCCCGTCCTCGGGCTGCCTCTCCAGAACGATCGTCGCACGGGCATGCTCGACCCCATCGGAACGGTCGTCCGTGATGATGATGACGACGGCTGTGAGCTTGACTGTTGGGCGAGTCTTTCTCAGCCGAGGGGGCGGGATCACGTGGGTGCGTTTGGTTTGATGCGCCTCGCATGCTCCGGCGACGGGGCAGACGTCGCACTTGGGTGAGCGTGGCGTGCAGACGAGAGCCCCGAGCTCCATGATCGCTTGATTCAAGTCGCCCGGGGCCTCGCCCCGGACGAGCGCCTGCGCCATCTCGAGAATCGTCTTTGCGCCGGGCGCAGATTTGGGGTCGGTCTCGAGGCCCTGAATTCGCGCGAGCACGCGTTCTACGTTCCCGTCGACGGCCGGTGTTTCCTCGGCGAACGCGATCGAGGCGACCGCGCCCGCGGTGTACCGTCCAAAGCCCGGCAGTGTCTTGAGCTCGGCCGCGGACGAAGGCAACCGGCCTTCGTGCACTCGAAGGATCGTTTCGGCCGCCTGGAGCATCAGCCGAGCTCGCCGGTAGTAGCCAAGACCCGACCAAACGGCTCGGACTTCGTCCGGCGCCGCTGCCGCCAGTGTGCGGACATCGGGCCATCGTCCGACAAAGGCCGCATAATAGGGGAGGACGGTGTCGACGCGTGTCTGTTGGAGCATGATCTCCGAGACCCAGACCCGATAGGCATCCACTTCATGACGCCAGGGCAGATCGCGCTTGTTCTCGCGATACCAGCCTAAAAGCGCTGATCTGAGCCCCTTCAGGTTCGATGGGGGGCGACGGCTGCTCACGTCTCTCGGCGTCGAACGTGAGGCAACCAGAGTCAAGCGTGCCCCACAAGGTCGGAGCCTCTCGCACCGGGAATGTGCCCACTTCAAAGGATTTGGCTCCGGCAATCGACGCAGATCCAGGGCTCTGCTATGAGGTCCGGGCATGGTTCTTCGAACTCGACGAAAGCAGGGCGGCCGCACTCGGCACGTGCATCTGCTGCGGGTGTTGAGCCGGTTGAGCTTGCTGAGCCTGGGACACGTGGCGGTGTTGGGTTCATGCGCCTGCGCTTCGTCGACGCCGGCTCCGCAGTCCACGGAGAAGCCGCTGTACATCGGCGGCATTCGACAAAGGCCTTTGACGGTTGATGAGGCGGCCTCGATGGTCGGCAGTCGATCGACCGAGCTGTCAAGATGCTACGGACGTGAGCGCGTCAATCTCGATGCGTCGCGTCTTTCTGATTATGTCTTCCAGCTCCAGATCCCGACAGACGGAACGAAGCCAGCGGTTACGGTCCAGAAGGCGACGGATCCGAAACAGAAGATGCTCGAGTCATGCCTGATGACGGTTCTGGCTTCGACGCGTTTTCCTGCGCACGTCGGCAAGCCGCTGACGATCAATGTTCCAATTGAGGCACCGCAATGATCACGGTCGAACGCACGGAGGAGAACGTTGTGGGCCTATATCGCACAACACCAATCTTGCGGCACGATTTTGCCATGCTAGGATGGCGGCCGCTCGAGACACAAAGTGGCGCCGGCTTCATTGAGCCAGGAACGAGGCTGAAAGTGGGGAATAGATAGATGTCGTCGCAGATGGTGATGTACGACGAAGAGTTTCGTCACATCGAGACCGTTTGCGAGAGACTCGCACGCGATTCGGTTGCGCGCGCAGTCTTTCTCATCGACAAGAACGGTCAGCTCATCGTGGCCGCTGGGCAGAGCGCCAATTTCGACACGACTTCATTGGCCTCGTTGGTGGCGGGTGAGATTGCGGCGACCGGCGGACTTGCGCAGCTCATGGGCGAGCGCGAATTCAGCACGTTGTTTCATGAAGGCGACCGGGACAACTTGCACATCTCAGTGGTCGCGAGCCGCGCGATCCTTGTGGTTATTTTCGACAAGCGAACAAGCCTGGGGCTTGTTCGTCTTCGGGTGAAGAAAGGGGCAGAAGAGCTCGAAACCATCTTCCAAGCGTTGGTTGAACGTACGGCCAAGGAGGGGGCTCAGACTCCGTTTGCCGAGCTCACCGACGAGGACATCGACAACCTTTTTTCGGTTTAAGAGAACAGGCCTGTGTCGTTCATCAATTACTCATCGCGGGAGATCAACTGCAAGATCGTCTATTACGGTCCCGGCCTGTGCGGGAAGACGACCAATCTCCATTACATCTACAATAAGACGAGTCCCCAGGCGAAAGGGAAGATGATCTCCCTTGCTACGGAGACCGAGCGTACCTTGTTCTTCGACTTCTTGCCGCTTCAGCTCGGGGAGATTCGAGGCTTCAAGACGCGCTTCCATCTGTATACCGTTCCTGGGCAAGTCTTCTACGACGCGAGCCGGAAGCTGATCCTCAAGGGGGTCGATGGCATCGTGTTTGTCGCCGATAGCCAGCGAGCGCGCATGGAGGCCAACGAGGAGTCGATCTTCAACTTGGCCGACAACCTGAAGGAGCAGTGCTACGACATTGCCAAGATCCCGATGGTACTCCAGTACAACAAGCGAGATCTGCCCATGGCGGCGCCGGCCGAGGAATTGACGCGCCGGCTCAACACGCGTCAGTGGCCTGAGTTCATGGCGACGGCGACCAATGGTTTCGGTGTGTTCGACACGCTCAAAGAGATCGCCAAGCTCGTTCTGCAAGAGCTGAAGAAGGGCACCCGGTAGAGCTGCCCCCTCCGCGCTGCTACTCGCGATCGCGGTGCTGGTCTTGGACGCCGACGGCGCGGCGGCGCTGATCGTTGCGCGCCGCGATCTTGGCGCCCAGCAGATCACGAACTTCTGAATTCTGGTCGAGAAGGGCACCGAGCTCGGCACCCGACATGCAGAGGAGCTCTGATTCGGTCGTTGCGCGGACGGTCGCGGTGCGCGGGCTGCCGTCGATCGCAGCCGCCTCGCCGAAGATGTCGCCGGCCTTGAGGTGGGCTAGGACGATCATTTCAGCGCCGTCGCCGGTTGCGGGGGCGGGCGTCCGGTGGGTCGTTACGAGCATTTCGCCCCGCTTGATGGCGTAGAATTCGTCGCCGATCTCGCCCTCCTTCACGACCACCTCGCCGGGAGCGCAGGTCCGGAACGAGAATCGCCGGGCAAAGTCTTGGCGGGCGCGCGTGCTGAGGTGCCCGAAGACTTGGCTCTTGAGCAGGATGTTTTGGGCGACGCGTTCTTTGTAGAATTGCTGAAGCGACGCCTCGATCGCAGGATATCGGCTCAGCAGCCCGCCGAGCGCTTGCTGGGTGATCTCGATGAGCGTAACCGGCTCGAACGCCTCCACGGTTGCGGTTCTGGGCTCGTTCGAGAAGAAGCTCTGCTCGCCAAAGCAGTCGCCATCCGACAAAGACGTCAAGAATGTCCGGCGCCCTAGGAAGTCGCCCGTCGATACGACGACGCGTCCCCGACCTACGATGTAGAGCGCCGTCCCAGGAGCGCCTTCCTTGATGATGGTCTGACCGGTGTCGAAGCGACGAAGGGTGATCGCGTTGACAAAGGCGACCAAGGCGTCGGCGTCCAACGTCCCGACGATGGGGCTCGGGTTGAAGACGCGTGGGGCGTCTGCGACGCGCTGTTCAGCACCTCGGGCTTCTTCTCCGCGATCGGGCTCGAGGAGCGCGCGACACCTGGTCAGCTCTTCGGTGTCTGCTCCACCTCCGAGGGCGTCCCAAAGTGCTTCGTGCGGCAGGCCGGCGAGTACGCGAAGTCGCTTGATCTCGGACTCGAGTTCGCTTGGGTCCGTCGGGCGCGCACCGTCCGCGGCATGACGCTTCGCGCTGGCCTGAGCTCTTTCGCTTCCCTGCGTCTTGTCGCTTCCCTGCGTTTCATCGCTTGCGTCGTGCTTGGCCGCTTCGTCGAGGAGCTCTCGGTAGATTGTGGTTGCTTGCACCAAATACCCATGTTGCGCAAACTTTGCAGCGGCGACCTTCAGCCACGTCGTATAGGCGCGCAGGTTGCCGAGATCCCGATGGCGGCGCCCGAGATCAACCAGTGTCCATAGGCTTGGAATCCGTTGGAACTGCGCGCGCAGTCTGTCGATCTCAGGATCGCGCGCCCGCTCATTCTCGGGATCGCGGCTTGGCTGATTCCGGTGCTCGCTTTCGAGCCCGCTTTCGAGCCTGCTTTCGAGCCCGCTCTCCTGCTCGCTCTGTTGACGCCTCGGGTGGACGCCCTTGTGCGCGCCTCGTCGATCGCCTTCGTCTTCGCTCTCCCGAACGTTGCCCGGCTCCCCGAGCGTGTACGTTGCGCCTTCCGCGACGCGGTGGGTCGGGCCGACGGCCGCCGCAAGCGACGTGTCGAGGGTGGTGCTCGGCTGAATCCGGGGCACCCGATCGTTCCAGGCCGCCGAAACGATCTCCTTGAGGCGGAATGCACTGGCGTCCGGGAATCGACGGCCGAGGATCCCGCCCAGAGCCTCCGCGGCCGCCCGTGCGTCGCTGAGCCGCGCGTTGCGGTCCCGCGTGAGCAGGCCAAGCACGATCTCATCGATCTCGGACGGAACCTCGGCGTTGCTGCGACTCGGGGGCAGGATAGGCGCGAACTCAACCGCCTCGCGCGTGTCGTCGTCGTCGGTGCGGGCGAAAAGGCGCTTGTTCGTCAGCAACTCGTGGAGGATCACGCCGGCAGACCACAGGTCGGTCCGAACGTCCAGGTTCGCACCCGCGAGCTGCTCCGGTGACGCGTAGGCCAGCTTTCCGAGGACCCAGCCTGTCTCGGAGCGATCACAGCTCGTGGCTGCGCGCGCAATGCCGAAGTCGCTCACTTTGACGTGCCCCTCGAACGACACGAGAACATTCTGTGGGCTGACGTCCCGATGGATGATCCCGCGCTCCGAAGTGACCGACGTTTGGAGGCTGTGCGCGTGGGCCAGCCCGGCAAACACGTCGTGCATGATCCGGAGCGCCATGCTGACCGGAAGTGCACGGCACGTCTTTCGGAGTCGGCGCGCGAGCAACGCCAGGTCGACGCCATCCACGAACTCCATGGCCATGAAGTAGTCGTCGTCCACCCGTCCGAAGTCGAAGACCTGCACGATGTTGGGGTGGCTCAAGGCCACCGTGAGCTTCGCCTCGTCGATGAACATCGACACGAACTGCGCGCTTCCCGAGTACTCCGGTTTCATTCGCTTGATCGCGAGACGCTTCTCGAACCCGCCGATCGACGAGGAACGGGCAAGCCAAACTTCCGCCATACCGCCGGACGCAATCGGTGCGAGCAGCTGGTACTTCCCGAAAGCCTCGCCCGGCTCCATGCCGGAGACCTTTAGCACGTTCGGCTCTTTGTCAGAGAGCTGCCGCCGAATCCGTGCTGATGGCCTTCATGATGATGGCCTTCGCTTGACCCTTGGTGCCCATGTACGACACGCTCCTTTCTCACGCCGATGCGACCCGAACTCGGAAGATTTCTGGAAAATCGGCCCCACGCTGTCGTTTCACTTGTCAACGTCCTTCGAGACCTGGTGTCCGGCTTGGGCTCCGACACCACCGAAGCGCTCGAAGGACGAGAGGTTGTCTTCGGGCGGGGCGATGCGACCGGTCGCGGCTTCCTTCGGGCGACGCCCCTCGAGACGGGGGTCATGCTTTCGTTTCCGGCTGGCCACCTCGTTTTCGACCCTGCCCATCGGGCCAAGGGCCTTCGCGGTGCCGAGACGCGGCTGATGCTCGGCGATGTGCACGACCTCGATGGCTACATCCGACGAATGATTTCATCGGCTTATGAACTCGAAGCGCCAAGCTACGACGAGTTCTTTCGATGACTTAAACAGAACTTGACCCATGCGGAAGATTCCTCGTACCTTCCAACCTGGAACCTGACGCACGCGTTAGGTTCCGGCTGGTTTAGAGGGTCATCGTGGACACGCTTGTTTCAATCGACGAAGTGGGTCTCGGCCGCAGGCTGAGGATCGGTGATCTTGCGCGCGTCTCACAGAAGAGCGCACGGGCGCTTCGGCTCTACGAAGGTATGGGGCTTTTAGGCTCGCATCGAACGGTGGGCGGTCATCGCTACTATTCCGAGCACGCCCTGACTCGCTTGATCTGGATCGACAAGCTTCAGGCCTTGGGTTTTTCGCTTCCGCAGATTCGTGAGCTCCTTGATGCGCTTCAGGCTGCGAATACTGCACCGGAGGCGATGAACCGCATTCGGGAGATTTACGAAGAGAAGCTTGCGGAGACGCGCGCTCAAGTCGAGACCCTAAAGACGTTGGCTGGGGAGCTCGAAGACAGCTTGCGCTACCTCGATGGCTGTCAGGTGTGCGACCCGGGGCATGTTCTCAATGCGTGTGCCGTTTGCGATCAGCCGCACGCGGTGGATCCGCCGACACTCATTTTGGGGATCCACCGTCATCAGAATCAGAGCGAAGGATCTGGAGATTCGTGACAATGAAGTTGCCGGTATACATGGACTACAATGCGACCACGCCGCTGGACCCGCGCGTGTTGGAGGCGATGGAGCCTTACCTCAAGGACCGCTTTGGCAATGCTGCGTCGCGATCGCACGCCTTTGGCTGGGTCGCCGAAGAGGCGGTGGAGACCGCGCGCGCTCAGCTCGCATCGCTTGTTGGGGCGACGCCAGCGGAGATCATTTGGACATCTGGTGCGACGGAAGCGAACAACCTGGCTCTCAAGGGCGTTGCGCATATGTACGGCATGACGGACGCCGACAAGCTGCTTCTCGATGCGATCGCAGGTGGACACCGCGACGGATCGATCGCGGACGCTCAGTCCAAGGTCCCCGCGAGACTGGGGCTCGTCGATCTCGACCAGATTGCTGAGAAGGGGGCCTTCGAGCTGTTCAAAGACCGCGGCGACCACATCATCACGGTCGCGACCGAGCACAAGGCGGTGCTCGATGCGGCGAAGCGGCTCGAGAAAGAGGGCTTTCGCGTGACCTACCTGCCCGTGAAGAAGAACGGGCTCATCGACCTCGATGTCCTCGAGGCCGCCATCACGCCCAAGACGATCCTTGTTTCGGTCATGTTCGCAAACAACGAGATCGGAGTGCTCCAACCGATCGCCGAGATCGGCGCGCTTTGCCGCCAGCATCACGTTCTGTTCCACACGGATGCCGTGCAGGCGGTGGGCAAGGTCCCCGTCGATGTCAACGCAATGCAGATCGACCTCATGTCGATCTCGGCGCACAAGATGTACGGACCAAAGGGCATCGGGGCGTTGTTCGTACGGCGTCGAAAGCCGCGCGTTCGTCTCGAAGCTTTGATCGATGGCGGTGGCCACGAGCGAGGCATGCGAAGTGGCACGCTCAACGTGCCGGGCATCGTGGGTTTTGGCGCGGCTGCGGCCGCGTGCGCCGACGGCATGAAGGACGAGATCGCACGCCTGACGGCGCTTCGGACCCGTTTTTGGGAGCGTCTCAAGCGCGACCTCGACGAGATCCACCTGAACGGTGACGCCGAGCAGCGTCTTCCCGGCAATCTCAACATCTCGTTCGCCTACGTGGAGGGCGAAGCGATGATGATGGCGATCAAAGACGTGGCGGTTTCGTCCGGGTCGGCATGCACGTCGGCATCACTCGAGCCCTCGTATGTCCTGCGGGCGCTCGGGGTGGGCGACGACTTGGCGCACAGTTCGATTCGCTTTGGTCTCGGGCGATTCACGACGCAAGAGGAGGTCGACTTTGTGGCCGACCTCGTGATTTCGCGGGTGAAGAAGCTGCGCGAGATGTCCCCGCTTTATGAGATGGCCAAAGAGGGCATCGATTTGAACAGCATCGAATGGGCGGCCCACTGAAAGTGACGGCAGACCGCCGAGGAGCAAACGAGATATGGCCTACAACGAAAAAGTTATCGACCATTACGAGAATCCCCGAAACGTTGGGACGCTCGACAAGAGCGACGAGAACGTGGGCACGGGACTCGTCGGTGCGCCGGCCTGTGGCGACGTCATGCGCCTTCAGATCAGGGTGAACGACGAGGGTATCATCGAGGATGCCAAGTTCAAGACCTTCGGATGTGGCTCGGCGATTGCGTCGTCTTCGCTGGTGACCGAGTGGGTGAAAGGCAAGTCCGTTGTTTTTGCGGAAGGACTGAAGAACCAGGCGATCGTCGAAGAGCTGTCGCTGCCGCCGGTCAAGGTCCACTGCTCGGTCTTGGCTGAGGATGCGATCAAGGCAGCAGTCGCGGACTGGCGGAACAAGAAGGCCGCTGTGCGGAAGGCGAATGAGCGCGAGACGACCTCACCTGAGCTGAGGGAGCAGACGAGCTGAGGGAGCAGACGAGCTTGAGGTACGAAGTGCTGAGCATCAGTCCTGGATCAGCTGTGCATCAGCTATGCATCGGGCTGTGTATCAGCTGTGCATCAGCTGTGCATCAGCACAAGCCGGGTTGAACATCGGGCGGGTTGAGCATCAGGCGCGTTGAGAGCGAGAAGGAGCACGACCATGGCGCTGGACATCATTCAAGAGACAAAGCCGTCGTCGGCGACGGGAACGATCGAGATTACCGACAAGGCGTCGGCGGCGATCTCGAAGTACCTCAAGGCAAACGATGCACCCGAGGGTGCGGGTCTTCGAATCGGTCTGCGCGGCGGCGGGTGTAGCGGGCTTTCGTATCACCTGGACGTCGAGGCGCACCCGAGACCGACGGATCACGTCATCCAAACCTCGGCTGGTCCGAACGTCTACGTCGACCCGAAGAGTCTCATCTATCTCCAAGGGTCGGTGCTCGATTATGTGTCGGGCCTCATGGAGTCGGGCTTCAAATTCTTGAATCCGAAGGCCGGCAAGGCGTGCGGCTGTGGCGAGAGCTTCTCGCCCCTTTGATGTCGATCGAGGTTTCTTCTTTCATGGCCAAATGTTGGTCCTGCGGCGCAGAACGTCGCGATGCGTTTTTTTGCGGGTCCTGCGAAAAGATCCAGCCGATCGCTGCGACGACGACCCACTTTGACTTGCTCGATATCCCGCCGCGATTTGCGGTGCCGTCGGAGGTCCTCGATCGCGCTTTTCGCACCAAATCAAAGCGTGTCCACCCAGATCGATATGGCGCCCATTCGAGCATCGAGCGACGCCTTGCGCTCGATCATACGGCACGCATCAACGAAGCCTATCGCGCACTCAAGACGCCTGCCTCGCGCGCCGAATATCTTTTGACCCTGGAAGGCGTGGATATCGGCCGCGAGGATGCGCGCACCCAGAACCCTGGGCTCTTGATGGCCTTGCTCGAGACGCAAGAAGCGATCGAGGTGATGCATGATCGTCAGGCGCTTCTCGATGAGAAGTCGCGCATCGAGGCGCGGCGCGATTCGCTTCTCGCGGGGGTCGGCCGGTATTTCGACGAAGGCGTGGGCACTCGGCAAGATGTGGTCGACGCGCTTACGGAGTTGAGGTACCTGAGCAGGATTCTCGAGACGATCTCGAGGCGGTTGGAGGATTGAGGATATGGGGCTTCTGCAGATCGGCGGCAGCGCACGAGCCAAGTGCGCGGGACGGGTCGTGGGCATCGACCTCGGGACGACCTACTCGCTCGTCGCGAACGTCCAAGATGGAACGCCGTCGGTGATCGAGGACGACGCGGGACGCGTTACGCTCCCGTCGGTCGTGTGGTTCGGCCCGGATGGGGCGATCGAGGTGGGTTACCAAGCCCGCGAGCGTGCCGGGGCGCGCGCCGAGACCACGATTGCGTCGGCGAAGCGCTTCATGGGTCGAAGTCACGCGGAAGCGCAGAGCCTCGAGGAGCTCACGCCGTACCGATTCCACGGGTCCTCATCAGGTGCGGTCGTCTACTTTGATCTCGGAGAGGGTCGTCGTACGACTCCGATCGAAGTTTCGGCGCATGTGCTGATTGCGTTGAAGCGCCGCGCGGAGGCGGCGCTGGGCGGCACCTTGGATGGCGCCGTCATAACCGTTCCGGCTTATTTTGACGACGCTCAGCGTCAGGCGACCAAGGATGCGGCTCGGCTCGCCGGCCTCAATGTTCTGCGTCTCCTCAACGAGCCGACTTCGGCGGCGTTGGCTTATGGGCTCGACAAACGACGCGAGGGTCTGTTCGCGGTCTTCGATCTCGGCGGTGGGACGTTCGACATCTCGTTGTTGCGACTCGAGGATGGCGTCTTTCAGGTGCTGACGACGGGGGGCGATGCTCGACTCGGCGGCGACGACTTCGACCGAGCGATCGCTGAGCATTTCTTGCGCGAGGCCGGCGTCATCTCGCCGACCTCGGATGCGGAGGGTGTGGGTGTGGGTGTGGGTGTGGACGTCGGCGACGTCGAGCCCGCGCTGGCGTCGGCGGCGCTTGCGGCGGCCCGCGAAGCCAAGGAACGCCTGACGGATGCCGAGAAGACGCAGATCGAGATCGCGGGCCGAACATTCGAACTCACGCGCACCCAATTTGACTCCTTGATCGAGCCGACGCTGGAGCGGGTGCGGGGACCGGTGACGCGGGTCTTGAAAGATGCCGGCCTCGAGGGCCGCGAACTCGATGGGGTCGTTCTGGTGGGTGGCTCGACGCGCGTTCCGCGTGTTCGCTCGTTCGTTGAGACGCTCTTCGGACAGAAGCCGCTTTCTGACCTCGACCCAGATCGTGTCGTCGCGCTTGGGGCGGCGATTCAGGCCGATCTCTTGGCCGGCGACGGGCCGCGCGACGACGTCTTGTTGCTCGACGTGCTGCCACTTTCGCTTGGACTCGAGATCATGGGCGGCGCCGTCGAGAAGATCCTCCACCGAAACCAGGCGATTCCCGCGACCGCAAAGCAGGAGTTCACGACGTACGCAGATCAGCAGACGGGCATGGAGTTCCATGTTGTCCAAGGAGAGCGCGAGCTCGTCAGCGATTGTCGATCGCTCGCACGTTTCTCGCTCGGGAACCTGCCGCCGATGGGTGCGGGACAAGCTCGTGTGCTCGTGACCTTTAGCGTCGATGCGGACGGCATTCTTCATGTCTCCGCGGAAGAGAAAGCGACCGGCCGCACGGCTTCGGTCCAGGTCAAACCATCCTATGGGCTCGATGATGAGACGGTCGAGCGGATGATCCTCGAATCGTTTGAGCACGCCCAAGAAGACCTCAACCAGAAACTTCTCATCGAAGCCCGCACCGAAGCCGAGAGAATCTTGGCTGCGCTCAAGAAGGCGCTGGTCGAAGACGCGGACCTCATCGCACCGGACGAGCTGGGCGCGTTCGAGACCGAGACGCACGCGCTCCGCGAGGCGATGGGCGGAACGAGTCATCGGCGCATCGAAGAGTGCCGCGATCGGCTCGACACGCTGACCGCCGATTTTGCTGTGCGTCGCATGAATCGGTCTCTTCAGAAGTCCCTCGAAGGTCAGAAGGCTGATAGCCTCCTTTGACCGCGATGCCGCCCCTGTCGATGAGGCGTAGCCGGCGTCGTCGGGTCTTTTCCGAGCACCTGCCGGCCGAGGTCCTTGGTGACGGCGCGACGATCGATCTGCTTCGGCGCTTCGGTCTCGAAGTGATCGTTGCGCTGCCCTCTGACCGAGAGACGCCCGCCATGGCCAACGCCTTCGAGCGCCTTGGTCAGGCGGGTGTGCCCTTGGGGGTCTGGCCGTTGCTCGACGATGCCGAGGGCTATTGGCCGTCGGAGCAGAACGTGACGTCCTTTGTGCGCCGTGTGACCCGAGCGCTCGAGTTCGTGGACGCAAGCGGTCCGGGCTCGGGACGGGCGCTCCGTACGGTGGCGATCGATCTCGAGCCCCCGCTCGAGGTGACGCGTCTTCTTCTGGACGGCTCGCTGTCCGACCGGCTTCGAACGCTCGCGCATGCTGCGCGGGCGGCGCGTGGGGACGCACGTCGCGTTGAGGGCGAGGCGGCGGTCGAGCACTTTGCTTCTTTGCAGAAGACGCTCGAGGCGCGAGGACTCGAGACCATCGCCACCGCTATTCCGCCGGTTCTCTTCGATCTCGATGCGGGCGTGGACTACTGGCAGTCGGTTTTTCGCACCCCGTGTTGGCGTGTTTCATGGTCGAAGGTGTCGCCGATGATGTATACGAGCATTCTTCGTTCGTTCTTCCCGGCGGGATCTCGGAGCGTCGGTCCTACGCTCGTGAATCACGCTGCGCGCGCGCTGTCGTTCCATTGCGGAGCGCGGGCATCCATTTCGCTCGGGTGCGTCGGCGCAGGGAAGCTCGGTGATGAGCCGGTGATGACGGATCCGGCCGACCTCTCGCGCGACGTTTTGGCTGCGCGGTTGGGCGGGGTCGATGATCTCGCGCTCTTTGCCCTCGAGGGTGTGGTCGCGTCACCGGTTCCCGAGGCATGGCTCTCCGCGTTCGTTTCGGATGAGTCTCGGGGGCGGGAGGCGGTGGGCGTCCATCGCTTCGAGCCTTCTTGGGCGGTCTCGTCGTTGGTTTCGGCCGCCAGTTTGGCGACCAGACTGGGTGCTCGGGGATGGCGCACGACTATGCGGAGGTCCTAGACGTGCTCGGGAGGATCAAAGCTACGCCGACCCTTATTGCTGATCGGGCCCTTACAGCGCGTTTTCAGTGGACGCCGGGCGTCGCCGTCATCTCACATCCGACGCCGACGCGCGGCCACCCCTCGCCATCGGGTTGAACCTGGCTGGCCTCAATGTCCGTGGAACCGGTGCCGAGCGACGAAACAACCGCGTCAATCTGGGCATTTGCGCGACGAACCCAGGTCTTCACGCGTTGGCGCTCCATCAGTCCTAGGCAGGGGCCGACCCGCGAATCCGTGTTGTGAATTGCCGCCCAGAAGCTCAGGCCAAGGCGGTCGATCTTGTTCATGGACGCACCGTGAAGCTTGGGAAGGTCACACAGGCTGACTTGGCCGCGCGCGATTGCGCCGCGAACGTGCTCCGATGCATCGACGAAAGAAAAGTCTCGACCTCGCCCCAGATTGCGCACGATGACGGTGCGCAAGTCCGGTTGCGACGTGAGCTGCTGCTCCAGGAGGCGGAGCGCATCGGCACCATCATCGATCAAGTGCCACCGCACGAGGTCGACCCCGAGCTCGCCTGCAACCTCGGCGACGGCGCTGTCGTCGAACAAGCGCCGGAGCAGCCGCTCGGATTGAGCGGGTAGATCGACGACGATGCTTCGGCCCTTCTCAGCCTCCGCGATCATCGCATCACAGCTCTCGTAGCTTTCGAGCTCGAGGGGACGCGCGAAGTCCGCGTAAGAATTCAAGAGCGCGGGATGCGATCGATCTCCGTCGAAGGCCAGAAAGCCCCGACTCCGATCGATGTGATACTGACACAAGAGTCGGGCCATCACGCTCTTTCCGACGCCGCCCTTTTCGCCACCCACGATGTGTATTGCCGTCATGTCCTCTCCTTTTCCTTCAGCCCGCGGCGACGCAAGGCGTTGTCTTCCGCGTTGCCGCGCACCGTTGGCCTTTCGCGGGCGGTGGTACCAGACCTTGAAGATCTTGCCGAACCGAAAACGCAAGATCCTCCGCTCCTCGCTTGCGTACATGGACGCGGACCCGGATGCCGCAGCACGCGGGTCCTACCACTCGGGTTCTGTCATTCCAAGCGAGCGGACGGCCGAGCGGCTTCCCGGGATGCGAGGCCTCAGCAGGAGAAGCGCGCCGCAGCGATCGTATTCGATGCGCCGCCCTTCTCTTCTACCTTCGCTCGAGTCGGCGAGGTCACCGTCGCCATGGCCGCCATCCGCGATCCATCGATCCCGAAGACGCGCCCAGAGCCGGCGGGCGGCCTCTTGGAGGTCTGGGGTTGCAAGGGCCGTGGTCGTCTCTTCCCTAAGGATCGTCGGTGCTACGGCGCGACGAACGACCTCTGTTATCAGGATGAAACCAAGCGCAGCGTCCTTGTCGGCGTGGTAGGCCACGGGTGTTCGTCGGTCGCCATGGCGATGCGATACCCACCGTCCGTTCAATGCCGAGGTCGTGATCCGGCTGTACAGAGAAGGAAGAGGCCTTCGCTCGGTCTCGGGTCCGGTCGGTGATGGCTCAACGGCATCGTCGACCGTGAGCGCGACCAACGCATGCGGCAGGACGCTGTACGCCCTTCCCAGTCCCACGTTGTCGAACCAGAGCGTCTGGTTCTCATTCGGAGACCCAACCTCGCGCGCGCATCCCACCACGTAGGCTCCGGAGCCGGCATACGGGCCCGACCCGTGCGACGCTTTCGCGGTCTCCTCGGCGCCAGAGCGCTGTGAACCTGCGCGCCCCGTACGCGAGCCGAGAATCACCTCACCGATGCACTTGTCGATGCCTTCAAAGAGGGAGGTCAGTCGCTCGGACGCCGGGACCTTTGGGGCCGGCGGGAGGCTCTTGCGCGCGGCCTCGATGCAGGGCGTCAGCACGGCCGACGGCATCAATTGCGCAGCGCCGCCTCCGCCGCCGACGGCGATGAGGTAGAGCCCGTCGTTCGGCCAGATGTGCACGGCCGCCTGCGGATAGGGCGCAGCGCGGGAAGACGAAGAACAGCAGTAACCACCCGCTTCCATTCCCTGCACCTGCGCCTTTCGTTCTCGAACTCGTCCTCGTCCTCGTTCTCGTTCTCGTTCTCAGCTTGAGCGGATGCCTTCTCTTGACGGAGACGAGGGCGACAAGGCGCCTGGGCCTCAATCGTAGCACTTCAGGGGTCCGGTGGCGACGGGTGGGCTTCTGCGTTCGCGAGTTGGGCGTCGACTCGGACGCGATGTCGGTCGAGCGAGCCTCCCCGATCTTGCCTCGACGAATCGCGGAGCTTCTGGTCGGTCAGGTGCATGTGCGCTATGTTGATCGAGAAGATGTCACTCTCACGGTCGAAGCTCGATATCAGAACATCCCGCCTCCTGCTTCGACCCATTGGTCCCGCCGACGTCGAGCTCCTCTGGCCCCATGTTGCGGAGCCTGAGCTCTCCAAGTACATGACTTGGGATCCTCATGAGGATCGAGCCGAAACAGCGGCCTTCATCGCCTCAGAGCTCGCCGCGGCGGATCGTGGCACGGGGCATTGCTGGGTGCTGGAACACGATGGAGCCTTCGCCGGCGTGATCGGCTTGCACGGCATCGTCGCATACACACGCGCCTGGCGGAGAGACCATGCAGAGCTCGGATACTGGTGCGCTCCGCCGCTTCAAGGGCGTGGTCTCATGACGGAGGCAGGGCGGGCGGTCCTTGGTTGTGCTTTCGAAGTGCTTGGTCTGCACAAGGTGAGCGTTGGATGCATCTCGGAGAACGCCGCATCTAAGCGTGTGATCGAGAAACTTGGATTTCGCTTCTTGGGCGAGCAGCGAGATCACTGTTTTCGATTCGGGCGGTGGTGGAACCATTTGGTCTGGGAGATGACCGTGGATGAGTGGAGGCAGGGCACTCTCCAGCCGAGCAACGCGGCAGCGGGCGAAGGTTCTCCATCGGCCTGACCGTTCTCGCCACGCGTTGATTTCGATGACGCAGTCCGAAGTCCGCAGTCCGCAGTCTGAAAGCTCGTCTGGCCAAGCCGAGCCAAGCCGAGCCGAGCCGAGCCGAGCCAAGCCTAGAGATGATGGTCGGGAATCGGAGGCTTCGTTGACGGTGGCCGAGGTCCCGCAGCCGGTCGAGAAGGACCCGGTGCGACGGCTGCAGCACTTCGAAACTACGCCCGTGCACCTCATTGGGGCCCCACACCCGCATTGATTTCAAGAGACCGCCTTCGTTCCCCAAAGTCCTTCTCGACCGGCTGCGGGACCTCGGCCACCTCAGCGCAGCGCACGCGATTCGTTCTCTTGGTGCTGTGGGGTGCGACTCGAATGTGATGTGACGTTGGTCTGTCGCGATCTTTCGGCGGCGCTGGATTGGGAGGCATTGGTTTTGGTACCACCAGATCACTTGGTCTAGCAAATTCGAGTCACGACCCACAGCACCCGAGAGAACGAATCGCGTGCGCTGCGGGACCTCGGCCACCGTCAACGAAGTCTCCGATTCGTGACCATCTCCAGCTTGGCTTAGCTTGGCTCAGCCTAGAACGCCGATCCGCGTTCTAGCCTATGACACCGAGGAGAACCAATAGATAGCAGACGCTGAAGCCTACGAGCGCCGCGAGCACGATCAAACCCCATGATTCGGAGGCGCGGGCCTCGGGGGCCGACGCGGGCACTTCAGCGGCTGAGCTGAGTCGTCGAGGTCGCGGCAACCGACCGCTTGGCTCTACGGGGACTTCGAAGGTGATCTCGAACGCCTGAAGGGATAGGTACACCCGAAGCGCTTCGGTCGCGGCTTCGTACTCCGCCTCGGGGAGATCGATCTCGGATCCGAAGCGAGTCTTGTGGGATGTGCGCACGCTGGAGAAGGGACGGAGCTCGGCCACGCGACGGCTCGCGTCGAGCCAACCACACATGATGCTGGAGGCTTCGCCTTCGTGCTCCGGAACAAGCAAGATCGCTTGGCGCGCCTTTCGTCCGGCATCGGTGCTCGGGCCATCGTGACTTCGGACTTGGAGCCGACGGCGGATCGAGCCTCCAAATGTTCGTCCGGCGAACTTGCGGTCCACGAGCTCCGAGATCGCCGCGCCCTGCGCCGCGTGATGGGTTCGACTGGAATGGAAGGCGTCGGCAGTTCCCATGCCGCAACCCTAGCATGACGCGAGCCGCGCGGTGTACCTGACCCGGCGGTCCTGGGTGGGCGTTGGCTCTGGGTTGTCCGTTGGCTCTGGATGGTCACGCGGCTGGGGTTCGGCTCGTCTATCTAGGACGCGTCGGCCATCGCGCTCTGGAGTTGCTCCCAGGCCTCCATGCAGTCCTTGAGGCGAGACTTCGTTTGCTCATAGCGTTGCACGGCGCCGCGCATGCGCTCTGGGTCGGCATGCACGGTCGGGTCAGTCATCAGGACCTCGAGCTCGGATTGCGATCGCTCGAGGTCATCGATCTCTTGTTCGAGGGCGCCAATGCGCTTCTCCAAGGCGGCGCGCGTCTTTCGCTCTTCGGCCTGTCGCTTCTTCTCCGCCTCCCGTGCTTCGATGCGCGAGGCTTTGTCCTTGCGCGGGTCGAGGGGGCCCGTGTTGTCGGCGATAGACCGCAGCCCCGAGGTCGGGCGGGCATCGGAGGCTGAGGACCGAGCTCCAAGGGCCGTCGGCTCTGTGGCGTGCGGCCCGGGGCTTCCGTTCGGCGTTGCTTCTCGGGACGCATCTTTCGCCTGCTGCGCCGCTTCGAGGTGATCGAGATAGTCGTTCAGCGTCCCGGGGTAGGGCGTGACTGTGCCCGCTTCGACGTTCCAAACGGTCGTTGCGAGGCGGCGGGCGAAGTGAAGGCTGTGGGAGACGAACAAGAGTGTGCCGTCGTAGGTTTCGAGCGCTTCGGTGAGGCGGTCGGCGGAGTCGGTGTCGAGGTGGTTGGTTGGCTCGTCGAGCAAGAGGAAGTTGCCCGGGGCGGCGAGCAGCTTCGCGAGCGCGACGCGCGCCTTCTCGCCGCCGGAGAGCACATCGATCCGCTTTTCTACGTCGTCCGCGGAGAAGAGGAAACTGCCGCAGATGTTGCGGGCTGCGGTGGGTGAGAGGTCTGGGTTGGCCTGCCAGACCTCTTCCAAGACGGTGCGATGAGGTCCAAGGGCGAGCGTGTGGTGCTGTGCAAAGTAGGAAGGGGTGACGTTTCGTCCGTACGCGATCTGGCCGGCGGTCGTCGAGAGTTCCTTCGCGATGAGACGCAGAAGGGTCGTCTTGCCGGCCCCATTCACGCCGACGATGGCGACGCGCTCGCCGCGGCGAATCGAGAGGTTGAGCGACGAAAACAACGGGAGCCCGCCATATCCGAAGGTGACATCTTCGAGCCGAACGACGGGGTCGCTCGATCGATCGGTCGGCTGAAAGCGGATGGACATCGTCCGGCGCACCTTCGGGAGCTCGACGACATCCTCTTTCATCTTCTCGATGAGTTTGGCTTTGCTCTGCGCCTGCCGCGCCTTGGAGGCCTTGGCTTTGAATCGAGTGACGAAGGCTTCGAGCTCTTTCTTTCGTTGCTCATCCTTTTTTGCCCGTGCTTCGAGGTACTCCAGCTCGAGGGCCCGCTGGGCGACGTAGTCGTCGTAGTTGCCGGCATAGATGCGGAGTCCTTCCGGCTCGACGCTCGCGACGCGGCGGATCTGTCGGTTGAGGAACTCGCGGTCGTGGCACGTCATCACGAGCGCCTTCGGAAACGTGCGTAAGAAGCCGTCGAGCCACTGCACTGACGGCATGTCGAGGTGATTCGTGGGTTCGTCGAGCAGGAGAACGTCGGGGCGTGCATAAAGGAGCGCCGCGAGTGCGCCGCGCATGCGCCAGCCCCCGGAGAATTCGACGAGCGGACGATCGAAGTCGGCGCTCGAGAAGCCGAGCCCGGCCAGGATCTTCTTCGCTCGATGGGCCCCGAATTCCTGTTCGAGATCGGTGAGATCGGCGACGAGGTCCGCGAGCTCCCCGGAAAGCGCGAGCTGTGAGTCCGGATCGGTCGCTTCGAGAAGGCTCTGCTCGATCCCGGTGATGCGGGTGGTGAGTGCATCGCGACCGGGTGCGGCCTTCAGGACTTGCTCGAGGAGAGTGCCCTCACCGACGTCGCCATGCTCCTGGGCCAGATAGCCGATCCGACAGCCGGTGGCGCGCGTGACGGTTCCGCCGTCCGGCGAGACCTGGCCCGCGAGGATCCGCATGAGGGTGCTCTTCCCCGCACCGTTCACCCCCACGATTCCGAGGCGCTCGCGTGGCTCGATCGCCAGGCTATCGCCCTCGAAGATCCGGCGCGCGCCGAAATGCACGTCGATGGCTTCTGCGGCGAGGATCGGCATAGTCGGTCGAAAACCTCTACCGGATCCCATCGAGGTCGGCCAGAGTGAGTCGATGTAGTCGGATGAATCCCCGACGCCCACTGGAAATTTGATTGAAGGCGCCGGTTCGGCAATGCTCGAGAGCGGTCGTGGCCGCCAATACGCCGAGCCAAGTCGCGCGCGAGTTGTCGCGACTGATCGCTGGGGAGATCGAGGTTCGCGATTTTCCCTGGTTGAGCAACTACGAGCGCCGCGCCCTCGGTGCGCTCGGTATGTCCATGCTGAAAGCGGGCAAGTACGAGGTCGCGATGGCGGCCTTCCGCGTTTTGATCGACCTCGAGCCTGACATCGCGGTCCATCATTTGATGTCGGGGCACTCCGCCGTCTTGGCGGACGACGTTCCGGGGGCGTTCTCGCACTTCGGCCGGGCCATCGCGCTCTCGTCACAGGATGAGCGCAATCGCGACGTGGCGGCCGAAGCCTTTCTCGCACGCGGCGACCTTCTCTTGCGTGTCGGTCGGACGGTCGAGGCGCGTGCGGACCTCGCGGACGCCCTTGTTCGCCTCACCGACCCGGTTCGGCGCCGCTCCATCGAGGTGTTCCTTGCGAACTGAGAATGAGACCCATGGGGGAGGTACTAAGCCGTGGTCAAGGACGTAGGACGACCTGGCTCGCCTGGGGGACCGATGCCCGTCGGACCGAATGCGGGGCCGGGTGCGGGGCCAAACGCGGGGGTGCCACCGACGCCGAAATCTTTCGCCGAGGCCGACAAGGCGGGTCGAGCTGAGGGAACGGCGACCCCAGGTCGAGGTGACGCCTATTCGAGTGTTCCCCCTGATTTGCCTGCGCACTTTCCGCGGCTCGAGGGCAGACCGAGCGTGATTCAGCAAGCGGCTTGGCGTGGGGCCGAGCGACTTGCGCTGCGCTACTACGGGGCGTCGACGAGTCGTCGTCCTGCCTCTTCCGCGGGGGCCGGGCCGTCGGATGCCGGCGACACGGGCGCATCGAGCGTGATTTCCTTCATTGCGGCGGCGATGAAGGCCAAGCCGGACCGCGTTCTCGACTCGGCTTCGCGGAAGATCCTTTCCGCGGCTCTGCGACCGATGGGCCTCCCGGCGTCGAAGACCGAACCACTGGTGGACCGATTGGCCGAAGCGCTTGCCGCACGCTTGGGTTATCGCCCTCCGCTGAGCGGTGCGCGCATGGACGAGGTCAAGGAGGCCACCGAACGGCTCATGCGCGGTGATCTCGGAGGGCTGCTCGGGAGCATCGGCCGCGATCCACGCGCTGCGGCCAAGATGGTTGCAGACCTCATGGACCGGCTCCTGGGCCGCGATGGCCTCGATGAGTCATCGGACGACCCGGTCGAGGATGCGCTGCACGACGAGGCTCGCGTCCGGCGCCAGGGCCAGGACGATGACCAGGACGACGACCAGGGCGATAACCAGGGCGATGACCAGGGCGATGACCAGGGCGATGACCAGGGCGATGACCAGGGCGATGACCAGGGCGATGACCAGGGCGATGACCAGGGCGATGACCAGGGCGATGACCAGGGCGTCGCCGACGACGAAGGCGCCCACGAGGCCGACGCCGTCGGCGAGTCTGCACGCCCCGGGGTGGCGTCACGAAGGCCAAGGAACGTTGGGGCAAGGCTGGCGAGGCTCTACGAGCTCGCGCCAGATCACACACCGACCGTCTACAAGTCGGTCCTCGAGTTCACATTGACGCTGGCTGATATCGTCGGCCTCGACCACATCGACGGCGAGTAGCTCCACGCGGTCGATCATTCTCGAGCGTCGAACCCGCGACCTTCGGGGGGCCCGAGCTTCGGGGTCCCGACCTTCGGGGACCCTGCGTCGAGCGCGTCGAGCGCGGCGTGCGCGAGCAACGTCGAGCCAGCGAACGGCGTGAGTCAGGGGTTCGGTCCGGGTACTCTCTGTTGACCGGGCTCTTTGTTGGCGCCCGCCGATTTTCGAGGCGACCCTCTTCGGGCGGCGGCGGCCGCGGTTGTTGCGGTTTGGGCGCTCAAGATCTTCTCCGCCGGAACGATCATGAACGGGTCAAGATCCCACGCGACGGTTCGCGAGAATCCCACGAGACGCGCGCGTTCGTCGAAGACCGGCATGCCGCGCTCGAGCCGCAGGTCGATGTGTGGAATGCCGTCAAGCTCTTCGACTTCGCCGAGGTCGGTGATCGTCCCGTGGATCACACCCGACTGCGGCAGCGTGGAGACGAGTGCGAAGATGCTTTGATCGATCTCCCGGTCTTGCCGTTGAGCGAAGGGTGCGGCCTCGAGGCCCGCGCGCTTGAGCGGCGTGCGTGTTTCGACGACCGCGACGCGACGTTCGACGTCGTACAAAACGAGCTGTGCTTCGAGCGGGCGGCCGCGCGGGCCGACGACTCGAATCGTTCGCGCGCCTTCTGCGAGGAACGACAGCATGGCGATGCGTCGCGGCGAGATCGCGACGCCATAGCCCTGTCGCGTCGGCTCATCCAAGGTCTCGACTCCATGCGTGACGGTCGGCTCGATCTCGACCAGCGCAACGTGTCGTTTGAGGATCTCTGCGAGATCATCGAGATCTTCGAGGCGCCACGGACTGTAAGTCTTTCGGGCCGACGTCTTGGCGTCTGCCCCTTGGGGCCAAGCGAAGAGCAGCGCGCTGGCGGTCGCGGCCAAGAGAACCGCCGCGCCGCGCGATCGGGATGCGAGGGCCAAAGAAGGGGGTGCTTCGCGTTTACCTCTTCCGCGCCACACGAGACGGATCGGATCATCTGCGGATGGCTTGGGTCAATGCACACGCAGCGCCGGCTTCAAATATGGGACCGTGAACATGAAAACGCCGAAGGAAGGAGGACAGACCTCTGGGGACCGGTCGTGCGATTCTGGGGTTCGAGATTCCGATGGGGGGTGGAGATTGGATCAAGGCGGGCGCGCGGCGCTGGGTGTCGAAGCGGTTTCAGCATTGGCATGGTCAGGTCTCGGTCGCCCGGTCAGGGATCATGAGCCCGGTGTCGATGCCTCCGGTGGGAGCCGGGGTCACGGACGCGGCCGTCGACGAGTCTCTTTCCGTCGTGCCGCGACCCCGCGCTGCGTCGGTCCAAGACGCGGAGGCCGCTGTTGCCGCCGCAGTCGAGTCATGGGTACCGTGCGAGCTGAATGACCTCGATCCCCGGGCGCTCAGCTTTGTCTTGACGATCGTCGAGAGGTTAGAGGTCGAAGGTTACCATGACTACGCGTTGGCCGTGCTTGGCGAGATCGATGTTCGTCGCCTTTCGCCCGGACACCGCCTGGCGGTTGAGCAAATCCGCGTTGCGCGTGCTGTCGACGAACCGAGGAGGACGACGAGGACTCGGCCTAGGACTCGGCCGGGGACTGAGCCTAAGAGCGGGCCAGACGGAGTGAGCGAACCTTCTCTCGTTGCTCCAACTCGCGCTCGATGAACTTCGTTCCGTTGTCGATGCAGTTTGCCATCATGTCGTTGAGCAGAAGCTCCATTTCCTTCTTCTGCAGTCGGAGCGTGTCGTAGTACCGCTGACGCTCCGTCGCATGGAACAGCACGGGCATGTAGCCGTGACGAAGGAGGATGAAGTTGACCAAGAGCCGGCCCGTCTTGCCGGTGTGCTCTGCGAACGGGAATATGCTCATGAATTCGTGGTGAAAGTGGGCGGCGAATCGGATGGCGTCGTCGTCGTCCGGATCGTGCTCGGCCGCCCAGTCGAGGAGCTTGGCGATTCGCGTCGGGATCGCGGCGGGCTGGGCGATGTCATGGAAGTAGGCGCGATGAAGCGGGATGTCTTTTCGATATCGTGTGGGCTGAAACTCGGGGTCGCTGCTGCCCAGGACCGCGTGCAGTCGGCGGGTGAGGGCCATGTCGATCTTTCCGCCGTTGAGCGCCTCGCGGCGAAGCTGATCCATGCTCAGCTTCAGAGACCGGATCGGGCCATACGTTTCCGGAGAAATCGGCCGTCCCTTCAGGGCACTCGTGATCTCGGCGTGCGCTAGCACACAACCTTCGAGCGCGTTCTCGTGGTAGATCCACGAGAGCTCGAACTTGGCGACAAAGTCGTCCCAGATGTCCGGGTGGCGCGAGGCAAGCTCTCGCAGTTCGTCCGTACGGTCATCGATGTCCTTATAGATATCGCGCTGGCTCATGCGTGCTCTCCCTACTGGCCCGTTCGATGACTGTTCCACGGATGCGAGCTCATCCTCCTCGTACCCTCGACGCCATCGAACTCATGGCGGGGACTAGCGATATCGAGCTCGCTTCCAATGTGTCAACTGAGCCACGGGCGGTGAAAGGACGCGATCATCCTACATGTAAGAGGCTGAAGATCCTTCTGTTTTTGCCTAATTCCGTGAAACATTCGCCTCCCCGTCCTTCGATCCACTTTCATAATGAACGATAAATAAATTCAATGGGTTACAGGTGTACGACAATCATCCGATCCGCGCCCAGTTCTGCGCTCTGGCTGCGTGTTCCACTGTCGCTGCGATCTCCATCACGCGGCGCTTGGGGCTGGATCTTCATGAAAAATTTCTGCGGCGGCGAGGTGAACAAAGCGGGCCCGGTACCCCACGTCATGAGCGGCGCGCGTGAGACGTGCGCGCGTGAGACGTGCGTGCCTGAGGGCTTGCGTGCGTGGGGGCTTGCGTTCGATGCGACTCGACTCAAACGTAGGTGAGCCAGGACTCGTTGCGCTCCGCGCGTTCGCCGCGCACCGCGCTCAAATAGAGCGACTGAGCCTTCTCGGTGATCGGTCCACGCGCACCAGCGCCGATCTTGCGTCCGTCGACGGCACGCACTGGGGTGATCTCAGCCGCGGTCCCCGTGAAGAAGACTTCGTCCGCCATGAAGAGTTCGCTTCGGGTGATCATCTCTTCGCGGACCTCGACGCCGCTGGCGCTCAAGAGTTGCATGACGCTGTCGCGCGTCAGCCCAGCGAGGATGGACGCGCCTCGCGGCGGCGTGCGAACGATCCCATCCCGAACGACGAAGATGTTCTCGCCGCTTCCTTCCGAGACATAGCCCTGCGCATCGAGAAGGATCGCTTCATCGAAGCCCTTCATGTTGGCGTCACGTTTGGCCAGGACGCTGTTCGTGTATTGGCCCGTGATCTTCGCTTTCTCGAGGTGCGATCCGATGCCCATTCGAGTGAAGCTCGAGATCGTGCACTGCACGCCTTCGGTGAGCGCTTTGTCGCCAAGATAGGCACCCCACGTCCAGGCGGCGATCGCGGTGTGGATAATGTTGTCGTGCCCGCCGACCTTGATTGTGCCGCGGCCCAGCCAAACCAACGGGCGAATGTAGCAGGCGGCAAGTTGGTTGGCGCGCACGACCTGGAGGGTGGCTTCGACGAGCTGAGGTACGCTGTATGGCGCCTCGATGGTTGCACATCGACACGAATCGATGAGCCGTCTCATATGCTCGGGCAGACGGAAGACAGCGGTGCGTCCGTCGCTCGTCTTGTACGCGCGGATGCCTTCGAATGCGCCGAGGCCGTAGTGAAGGCTGTGGCTCAGGAAGTGCGTGTTGGCGGCTTCGAAGTCGACAAGCTCGCCATCGAACCAGATCTTCTGATCGCTCGTCATGCTGGAATTGACCTCGGTTCCGAGAGTCCAGTCAACCGCTTTGACCCTGAGTGGAAACCAAAGTCTCGACCGGCGGAAGGGGCTCGAGCATTTTCTGAAGAAATGGGCCCACCTCGTCGATCTCGGCGCGGCCGTTCCTCACCGCCAATTCAATGGCTTTCTTTCTTGGGACCACCGATGTAGGCGAGAGGACTCGCCGATAGGCCAACATGACGTGGGCAAAGGCCCGGTCGCGTCCGACGTTCTCCGAGGCCAGCCGCTGCAAGGGGAGAAAGAGCATGTTGCGCCCGATTTGGGGCGCAAAGCAGTCAAGCCCGAGGATGAACACATTGCGCGTTCCGAGGTTGCCGGAGTGAACGTGCTCCCACGCGCCTTGGGCGGGCACATTGGCAATGAGTCCGCCGTCGGCCAGAAAGTCGATCGCGTGCCGCGCCAAGGTTTGCTCGACGAGGGTGGCCATCCGCGTATCGCCTCTGCGAACCTCGTACTGCAGGATCGCCGGGAGAGAGGACGAGAAACCGACCGCGTCGATCGCGTTGAAGGCTT
This sequence comes from Deltaproteobacteria bacterium, assembly GCA_016713425.1. Lineage (GTDB taxonomy): Bacteria > Myxococcota > Kuafuiibacteriia > Kuafuiibacteriales > Kuafuiibacteriaceae > JADJPE01. Next base: position 3,823,436 of record JADJPE010000005.1, read on the forward strand.
GGGTCTCGCTGTCGGCCCCGACAAGAATCGGGCGCAGCGCTCCGGGCGTCGACGCCCAGTGACCGATCAGCGAAACGCCGCCCCGCACGAGGTCCTTGATGTGCAGAATCCGACCCAACGCGCCGCGCCGAAGTTCCCGCGAGAAGGCGCGCTCATATTCCTGAAGGTTCCGTGCCGCGTCACGGCGCACCCCGGTCACCATGCACAGAAACGGGATGGCGAGGTCTGAGATCCGCATGGGGTGGCCGTCGCGCCGCGTGAAATAGCGCGCCAGAGCCGACCGGAGCCGGAGCTTGAGCGTTCCCGGCAGCGCGTGTCGCGTGTTGGCGTCGAGCACTCGGAACAGATCCTTGAACTTCAACCCTTGAGTCACCCCGTGAATCGTCTCAGGGCGAAACGCGACCTCCTTTGCCCGGAAGAGTCCAAGAATCGCCCCCATGCTCGTGCCCGCGATGAGACGCGGTCTCAGGGCCAGCGACTCGAGCGCGGAAAAGGCGCCCAAATGCACGTAGCCACACCCGCCGCCGCCGCCGAGCACTAAGACCAGCGACTTGGTCCGAAGCTCGCGATCCAGCGCGCCGGCGTCGATGCGGTCAGCGTTCTCAGCCAGAATGCGCTTATGAGCTTCGACAATTCTTGGCCCAAGGTCGAGGGCGGCGTCTTTCAGCCTGGCGGGGTCGAGCGTTCGACCGGCCCGCATGATTGTCGCGACGAGCGGGCGAAGACGCTCTCGGAACTCGGTGAGTCGGGGCCCCAGGATACAATCTTCGCCCCCCGTCGAGACCACCCAGAGGCGGGCCAGACTCAAGGCGTGGCGAAGAATGTGTTCGTGCGCCTGGCTCAGGCTTCGCGGCTGCTCGACCAGGGCCCGAACCAGGATGACTTCGGCCTCGTCGAAAGGCCGGATCTGCCGGTAGCGTTCACCCAGGTCGGGTCGGATCTGGGCCGGCGCGGTGACCAACATCTCGAAAGTACTGACTCGGTTTGGTGTGGGCAACTACGCATGCCTGAGGCTTTCGGCCTGCGCGCAGCCGAGGTACTCTCAGCCGGTGCGATGGGTCGTCTCGTTATTGCTTACCGGGCTCCTGGCCGGCACCAGCTATGACGGGGTGTTGAAGAAAGCCGAGCGAATCACGAACCTTGGCCGCTTTCTCGAAGAGTATGTGGGCGAATGTGAGAGCACCGAGCCCACGTTCGATCGCGCCGGGTGCGAGACGCGGGCGCAGCAGACGCGCAGTGAGTATCGGGGTCGAACCCTCGTGGTCGAGGTGGGGGACGCAAGCGAGCGGGTCGCATTCGGGGGTTGGGATGAGCGCCGCGGCGCCTATCGGCTCCTTCTGACGCCGTTCTTCTCTGAACGCGCCCTTGGCCTGAGCGTGGGGAAGCCGCGGTTGTCAGGATCGGGCGCGCCCGTCGTCAAGAACATCCCGATTTGGGTCCCGCGGCCCAAGGACGAGCCGGACTTTGGCTTTCGCCGACAACTGGAGCGTGGCATGGTGCGTCTGGAGCTGGTCGTGCGTCCCCAGGGCGCCTGGCGGCTTCGTGGAAAAGGTGATGCGACCGTGAGAGGTGCTGAGGTCTCCCTGCTTGGGATCCGGGTCTACGCGTCTCGAGGTCAGCGAATCTTGGCGGAGCAGACGTACTGAACATGGATCACGACGACGCCTTCGCACGGCAGCGGTTTGCAGACGCTCTTTCGGACGACCGCGTGAAGCAGGTCGCGAGACGAATTCGTGCCTCATCCGGTAGCCCGTCACTCATCGAGCTGCTCGAGCTTGCCCGATCATTGTCCCAAGCTTGTGGGGCCACCGGACCGGCCACGATTCTCGAGGCGGAGCTCATGGGCTATGAAGAGGTCGAGGTCGACGTGCCCCCCGATCGGCGCGCCGTTGGGTTCGCCAGCGCATTTCCAGTGAGGGCGTTAGATCTTGGCTTGCTCGACCCCGAGGAGATCTTCTTGGCGAATCGCGAGAAGTTCTCCCAGGTCACCTTGACGATCGGTCAGCCCATCGACGAGCTCCAGGCGGCGCTTTCGCAGATTCGCCAGGGCGGGGTCTTGGCGCTCAAGGTGCCTGCCGCCGAAGTGACGTCCGAGGCGGCCGGCACCGATGAAGACACCGAGGTCTACATCTATATCCTTCCGCGCGAGATTCAGCGCATCGTCGAAGGCGCGCGAGCGCGTGCCCTCGAGGCGTTGATCCGACGGATCGTCGAGGCCGCGGTGCCCGGCGAACAGATGCCCACCGCGTGCGCGCAGAAGACTGCGGCCAACGGTGCTCCGACCCCCGCGGTCGCGCCCGCCATCGGCGTGGACGAGGGCGAAGTCGCCGATGCCTCGGTCAGCGATCCCGCGCCCTCGACCTCGTCGTCGTCCTGAGCACGCTCACTTCGTCGGGGCAGGTGAAGGTGCTGGCGCTGGGGTTGGGCCAGCGGTGGGTTGGCTCTGCGAGCGCATGAGGTCTTCGAACGTCTCTGCGCCGTAGTCTTTGGGCGCGGCGAACTGACTGTCCGGCACCTCGGCGGTTTCGAGGCTGGTGATGGTCGTGGTTGTCTCGACCTCCGATCCGGCGAAGGAGAGCTTTCGACGGGTCTCGACCGGTAGGCCGTATTCGGCAAGCTGGAGGATCGCCATGTCGCCGGCCGCGCTGCCTGCACCCAACTTCGCGAGGCGTTTGCTGAGCTTGCCACTCGCCTTGACGAACTCGGTGATGTCGACGCCTGGTTTCTTCGAGATGCACGCCTCGCCCGAGCCGTCCGCGCTATCCCATGCGTAGCGCTCGCAGTCGAACTTACCGATCCGAGTCTTCTTGCCCAAGGGTTTGAGTTTCGGGGCCGCCTGCGCTTTGGGGTCTTCGAGCGCTTTCAGTCGCTCTTCGATCGATTGCCGGATGGCCGGCGGCATCTTGGGGAGCTGGGCCTTCATCTCGGCGATCGTTCGATCGCGGAGGGCGACCAGCTCCTCGAACGTGATCGATGCGTAGCGTTTTCTTGGGTGGTCGAGAAAGGTGAACTTCCCCGAGTCGATGTCGACGACCACCGAGGTCTTGTCGTTGTCGGCGTTGATGCGAAGCTTGTCCCGCGCGTAGTAGAGCTCGCTCTTTTGGGTCGTCTTGCTACCTGTGGTCTGATGGGACTGGACGGCGTGCCATCCGCGCGCGAGCGCCAAAGACCCTTCCATGGGGACGAGCGCGAGCGTCGCCAAGGAGACTCGAAGGAGTTTTTTCATGGTGGTCGCGCTAGCACACTGGGCGAGCGAGCGTCAAAAGCCGCGGGCTCTGGTTGCCGAGTGCATTCGGACAAGGTAATGCGCCCAACGTGAAAGTTGCCCTCGTAGGTTTCCAGGGGTCGGGAAAGACCAGCGTCCTCAATGCGCTGACCGGGCGGACGGCCGACACGGGGTTTGGCAAGAAAGGACCCAATCTGGAGCGGATTCCGGTCCCGGATCCGCGCGTCGATCGGCTCACCGAGATCTACAACCCCAAGAAGGTCGCGTACGCAGAGATTCGGTTTGTCGATGTGGCTGGGCCCATGGGTGGAAGTGAGCGCTCCACGAGTGGCCTCGATCCGGAGGTGGTTGCGCTCGTGCGCGAGTCCGACGCTTTGGTCCACGTCGTACGAGGGTTCGAGAATCCAGCGCTGAACGCGCCCGCCGATCCGGCCCGGGACGTCGGGGCGTTCGAGGACGAGCTGATTCTCACCGACATGGTCCAGATGGAGAAGCGAATCGCGCGCCTCAAGAAGGAGAAGCGTGGACCGGAGCTCGAGTTGCTCGAGAAGCTCTATGCGGGCCTCGAAGAGGGCGTTTCACTTCGTCGGCAGTCCTTGGATGCGGACGTGGTGAAGAGCCTCGCCGGCTTCTCTTTCCTTAGTCTCAAGCCCATGCTCGTCGTTTTGAACCAGGCCGAGGACGACGTCGGCCATGCGGTTCCGGCGGAGGTTCTGGCGGCGGCGACGGAGCGGGGTGTCGACGTCATCGCGCTCTCGGCGACGATCGAAGCCGAGATCATGGCGATGGCGCCCGACGATCAGCGCGCCTTCCTCGCCGACCTCGGGCTCGACGAACCGGTGCGCGCGCGCTTCATTCGCGCCGCCTATCGGCTCCTGGACCTCATCAGCTTCTTGACGTCGGGTGAAGATGAGGTACGAGCTTGGACGATAAGCCGCGGGATGAGCGCGCGCACAGCGGCCGGCAAGATTCACTCCGATCTCGAAAGAGGCTTCATTCGCGCCGAGGTGATGGCCTGGGAGGATTTCGCCCACTATGGCAGCGAGGCCAAGGTCAAGGAAGCCGGGAAGTTCCGTTTGGAAGGCAAAGACTATATCGTGTGCGACGGGGACATCATGCATGTCCGCCACAACAGCTAGGCACGCTCTTCCAGATCCAGTGGATCGTCGGATCGACGGAGCGATGATCGACGCGAGGTTCATGCGATGAAGACTGATCAATTCCAAAGTTCCGCCGCGATCGTTCTCGGGTTCACGCTTTTTGCCGCCATGTCCATGTCGGCGCCGCGGGATGCCCAAGGGCAGGATGTCGATTTGCATTTCACGCAAGTGGGCGGCCAGCTCGAGCGCGCCGACGGTGATCTTCGCGTTCTCAACGCGAGCGTGAGCGCGAAGGTCTTTGATCCGGCGCTCGCCCAGGCGGTCATCAAGGAGCTCGAGGCGGCGTTTGCCGCCGCGAAGAAGTCGACCGATCGCAGCACGGCGCTTCTTTCTGATTCTCAACGCAAGTTCGAACCCGAAATGCTGAAGCTGCGTGAGGCGATCAAGGCCTGTGAAGATCAGCTTCGCTTGTTGGCGACCGACATCGATGAGCAGACGGGCGCCGCAGGCGATGATGACGGCGATGAAGAGGACGAACCCAGTACTGCGCTCTCGGGCACCGACGACCTTGAACGGGCGGCCAATGCGCCTGACAAGGTGAAGGCTGATTGGGCGCTGCTCCGCGCATCAACAGGCTGGCTCGGGGTCGACCTGAGCGAGGCGCGCGACAAGTACAAGCGGATCGCCCGCGGGTTGAAGCTCAAGCCGTATCCCTACCCAAAGAAGCCCAAGGGAAAGCGACCGAGCTAGACAACCGGCCTCGGCCTACCGGCACACACCGAAGTCGAGGCCGATATCTTGGCAAGCCTCCGAGGGATCCTGGCAGAGTGCTTCCTGCAGGTCGCATGGCTCGCGGCAAGCCGCGTTCCGTTCTCCCAAGAAGCGGACACAGAGGCCTCCGGCCGCGCAGTTTTCGCTTGTGCAGTCGGCGCCGATGGGGGCCAGGCCGGGTTCCAGGCAACTCACGAATCGACCACGCATCCCGCAGGCACGCGTCGGGCCGCAGGTGTCCGGAGCGAGCAGGGGTGAGCACTCCGGGACGATGGATTGGCAAAGGCCGAACGAGAAGCCTTCTAGGCCCACGCAGACGTCCTCGGCATTTGGGCACTCACGGGTGTTCGCGTCGCATGGACTGAGGCACACGGGCGTCGGTCGATCACTCAGCTTGATGCACGAGAGACCGGATGCGCACGACGCGGTGCTGCAGTCTTCACCCGCGCTGAGATCGCCGGCCGGTACGCAGCTCGTGACGCCGCCAAAGACCGAGCAGGTTTCGTCGGAATCGCACGTCGACGGATTGAGGACGTCGCACTGACTGCCCGTGAGAACGCAGAGGCCGTAGCTAAGGTCGACGAGCGGCATGCAGACGTAGGCCTGGCTGATGTTGGGATGGGTCGGGCACGTGAAGTCCGAGGCGGCGTCACAGAGGGCGTAGCAGCGTGTTCCTTCTTCGGCGCCAAGCGCTGTGCATACCTGACCTTCGCCGCAAGAGATCTCGTCCACGGAGCAAGGATCCCCCGGTTCCGTCTCGAGCGGAGGCCGTACGTGGCAGGTCGTCGAGTCGTCGGTGACCGACCAGACGCAGCGCTCCCCGTCCTGGCAGCCCGTGTCGTTCACCGGATCGCAATCCGAGACGACCGAGTATCGCTGTGAGGATGTCTCGGAGATGGCGTCGACATCTGCGGTGCCCACGGCTGCGGCCGCTGCGGACTCTGCGGCGGGCTCTGCGGCGGCGGAGGCGTTTTCGGGGGCATCGTGGCCGCGACCTCCATGACAAGCCGCGACGGCGCCGAGCGCCGCCAACAACGCCCACGTTACGACGACGAAACTAAGGTGGCCTTGTCTGCGCGTCGGAGAACGATCACAAAGCCCTGCGATATTGACCATTTCGTTCACCAACTCTCGGGCAGCGCGCGCCGCAAATAGAAGCGAGGCCGATCGGTCGACGGGCGTCCGAGGATGACCTCGCGCCGCGTGAAGTAGTCCTGATCGCCGGTGGGAAGTCGGGTCTCTTCGATGGCATCGAACTCGAACACGTTGAAATCCGAGCGCCCCCCGTCACGCCTCGGGACCGCACGAAAGAGCACGTTGCGGATCGAGAACTCATAGCAAGTGCGCACGGCATCGTTCCCGGTCGACGGATCGATGATCTCGTCCACGAATTCGCGCCCGTACTCGACTTGCCATGCATATTCGGCTCGGAACCAATCGGGCTCGGCGTGGAGCGGATCCATGCCCATCTCGACCTCGGTGCGCGAGTCGAAGCCATCGGCGTCTAGGTCCGCGACGGCGTCGGTGGGGTCGGTTGGGTTGAGAAAATATCGAATTTCGACCGAGTCCATGATGCCGTCGCGATCGGTGTCGGCGCGCTGAGGATCGGTGCCGAGGATCCGCTCTTCGTCGTTCGTCAATCCATCGCCGTCGCGGTCCTCGTCACTGCTCTGGATCGGGCCAACCGGTGTCAGCATGCCGAGCTCTTGGGCGAGGTTTGCATCGAACGGCGGGCGTTCGACCACGGTTGTGACCTCTTGGTTGTTCGGCTTTCGACCGATCACATAGCTCACTAGGTCAGAGATCCCATCGTCGTCGGTGTCCGCATCGAAGCGGCTGGAAGCATACTCGTTGGTTCCGGGGTCGTCCGTTTCGAGGAAGTCAGGGAGGCCGTCCCCATCACTATCGAGTGCCATCGTCATTTCGCCATCGCGATACGCGGCCCGAAGGTTGAGATGCTGGAACACGAATCCGCGGCGGCTTACGAAGATCTTCCGAAGGGTCGGCAGATCGAGCTCGAGGTTCAAGTCCGCCGGATCGCGCACTTCTTGATAGGTTCCGTGACCCCAGTTGTCGGGCCCACAAGGGTCCGTGCTCGCGCCTTCGGCCATATCGCGAAGGAGCTGCGACGCGGGCGGATCGGGCAAGCCGACGTTGATAAAATATGTATTGAGAAAGTCGATCATGGTGTTGAGCGGCTGGCTCGCTTTGAATCCGTCGCAGCCCGTGATTCGATCGCGAATCTTCGGGCGATTCGCGGCGAGCGACTGATCTTGGTCGAGGAAAGGCTCAGGCTCGTTGGGACGACCGTCGGTGATGAATTGAATCGCGTATCGTGTCCCCGGGATGGTGTTGGGCCGGTTCATGTCTGCGTCGATGACGTCCCAAGCCCAAGCCAGCGCGTCTTGGTAGTTGGTTGCACCCTGGGGCACTGTGTTCTGCGCGCGCAGCTCGCTGAGCGCAGCCTGAAGAGTGGTGGGGTCGGTCACGAAATCGGTGCCGGTTGCCGTGAGTGGATAGTTGAGGCTCCCAAAGCGCAAGAACGCGAAGTAGACCGAGTTCGAGTTGGCGTAGCGGTTGACGAGATTGGCGATGGCGTCGACGCGAAGCGCACGTGGATCGGACGTCGCCATGCTCCCGGAGTAGTCGATGATAAACAGCAGCTTGAACGGGACCAAGACCTCCGCCGAAGGCCGGGTGCAGTAGACGTCGCCTAAGGTGTAGCGGATGACACCCGCTGGTTTCGCGAAGAATCCCCAGCGCTGGTCTGGTTCGAGCGGGCGAGGGCGGTCGAGCGGAACCGTGACCCGCTCGAGCGTTCCTCGCTTCCAAAGGCGGCCGTCGTAGCAGCCCTGCACCATCGTCGCCACGAGACTTGCGATCGTCGCGAGGGCGAGCAGCACACGGTTCGATGCGCGCGTCGAGAGGCTGGGGTCCCGTGCGCTCAAGGCCGTGTCTCCGAACATGCTTTACGAGTGGTCATCCTAGATGTTGCCCGCCTCGAACCGAAGGACCGCATAGTCGCCTTGCCCAACCGGCGTACGGCATTCGGTCTCCATGACGATGGCGCCTTCGAGCTTTGCTTCACAGCTCCATGTGTTACGAACGTCGTTGACTCGAAACGCCACGCGGTCGGTCGTCTTTCCGGTTACGCTGAGCGCGAACGTGACGTCGAATTGCGAAGCGACATGATCAACGATCCAGCGTCCATTGGAGATCCGGAGCCTCGCCCCCACGTTTTCGAGTCGCTGGAAGTCCTCCGGGAGCCCATCAAGGAGGGCCACCGGCGCAATGATGATCCGATCGTCGGCGTTCGGGTTCGCGATGCCGACGACGCGCATGTTGGCCTCGCCGTCGATGAGGAGCTCCGGTGTCGTCATGGCGGGCGCGCCGTTTAGACCCAGGAGTTCGACCGCATAGTCGCCGTTCTCGTTCGGGGTCTCGGCTCTTGCGGTTACGCGAATTCCGCCTGCTCTCAGGCCAAGACAAGCATAGTCGACGAAGACCATGGTCCCGTCGTCTTGCTTGCATTCGGCGTCCTGCCCTGGATTGTCCGAGGTGTTCGCGGTGGATGAGGAAATGCGCCGAAGGCCCGGCAGTTCGCTCGCGGAGAATCGGAGAAGATCCGTCAGGCGGTCGGCGCCAAGGATCGAGTAGGTCAACCGAAGACCGTCGGTGCTTTCGAGGACGCCCGTCGGCTGATCGAGCGCGGGCTCGACCTCATCGAGTGCGAACGATTCGAATCCCGCGAACGGTGCACATCCGGAAACGAAGGCGGAAACGACAGCGAAGACGAACGCGACGCTAACAGCTGTTCTCGCTCGCATAGGCATATCTTCAGACCCGGGATGATGCATTGGCGACCGCTTTTTGATTCTTCGACATTCCTGCGTGGTCCGCGTCCTCTACCGAAGGTCTACGGTCGAGGACATCGTGACTCGAGTGTGCCCGACCAACATCTCGACCGCTTTCCTTTCGAGCAGACGTTGGGCCAGGCCGTCGCGCTCCTCATCCGGGGCCTCGTCGATCGCGCGCGCCAACTCAGCCGCGGAGATGCCGTCCGCATCGGCGCGTTCGTGGATGAAGTATCCAAGCTCGTGGGGGCTGAGCTCGAGGTGGAATGCTTCGATCACGGCGTAAAGAGCGAGGGTTCGTTGGATCGCTTTGCGGGCGACCTCTTGGCGCTCGACGTCTTGAATCCACGCGCTTCGATGGGCGGTGATCATGGGCTCGGGCACGCCCTTGGCGCGGAGCAGAGCCCCTTCGCTCATCTCAAAGCGCGTCGACAGCTCGGCGCCGATCATCCACTCTTCGACCGATGGCGTAAGCGGTACCCGTTCGCACAGCGCGTCGAGGACGGCGACCTCGATCATGCGCTCGATGTCCTCGGCCCAGTCGGTCAAGAGTTGATCTTCGAGGTATTCCTGGACCTCTTCCATGGGCTTGCCGAGGTGCGTCTTGCACCAAGCCGCGCGATCGGTGATCGCGAACGTCGGCGAGCTGTCGAGGACGTCCACGAGGCAGCCTACCGAGCGGGTTCGGAGGGCTGGGATCGGATGTTCGGACGGAAAGGTGATCGAAATCGAGACCCGGTCGCCGTGCTTCTTTCCAACGAGAGCGGCCCTCAGTCCTGGGTAGAGGGGCTCGGATGATTGGGTTAGCCAGAGGCCTGCTTCTGACGCGTGGGGCAAGATCGTATCCGGGCGGGCGAAGACGATGAGGTCGATGAGCACATCGTCTTCGGTGCCCACGACACCTGGGTTCGATGAAGCCCGTCCTTCTACGTCGCACCGAAAGAGCGCGTTCCAGGCGAGGGCGAGCTCATCGGGGCCGGGGCGAGGTGGTGGATCCAGGGTGATCTGAAGATCGGACAACACCGCTTGCAACCGTTCGGCACTCGTCGCGGGTGCCGCGGCCGGGTTCTTCGCGTGGATCAGCGTGCTGCATCGAAGGTTCAAGGCCGATGCGCGGCGCGCCCCGGGTTCGCGTCCCGTCATCATCTGACGATATCCCTGGCGGTTCCCGTGATAGCGCCGATCGCCGACGTCGCCGTCACGATCGGCCATCGATAGGCCACCGGCAGCACCGGGGCGAAGATCGCGATGCCCGACATCAACGAGGTGACGTGCGCGAGAAGCCGCTTCGTCTTGGATGTTCTCGGGTCGCGCTCGATGCGTCCACTTTGCAGGACATCGTGGCAGGAAAAGAGGAACTGGAGGCCGACGGTGTAGCGTGCCGATTGGCGACCGATCCAGCCGAGTACAGAAGATCGCTTGGTGAGCCCCGGCAACAACCGAGCGGCGAAATGCTCGCCCTCCTCGAGACCCAAGTGGGCTGCGTCTGTCGTGGCTTTCTTCAGAACCTCATGCCGTGCGGCGTCGTCTAGGGCGCGGGCGGCTCTTCTCCTGCTGAGCTGCACCGGGAGCTCGGCTTCCGGCGCGAGCGCGAGCTTGGCTTTCGACGGCTGAAACCACGAGAGCGGATTCCAAAGACGCGCCGGGCGGGCTGTCGTCACGAGCCGTTCCTTGATCATGTTTTCGACGGTTTTCGGTACCGCATCCCGGGCAATGCCCGACCCGAGCGCCAGCTCGCGCGCGATCTCCGCGGCCCGAGCCCGGGTTCGAAGGCGAATTCGGGGATCGGCGTTCTTGCACCCCTTCCACACGGCCAGTGCGGCTTGATTGGCCTTGTGGAGGTGGTGAGAAGCGATCCCTATCGAACCCAAGCGCGCCGCGTCCATGACCGCGTTGGGTGGCCATGGAACCCACTCGAGACTGGCGTAGTACAACGCTTTGTTCACGCCAGCGGCGAAGTCGTTCGCGACGCCCGGTGCCCTGGGGGAGGTTCCCGGCCGATCGACATCTTGGGCCAGGTCTCGGGCAACGTCTTTAGGACTCTGGGTGAGGGCCTCCGGCGGGCTCATCGTTTGGCCTGAGTCCAGCGCCTGGTTTGTTGCGAAGCTGGTTGCCCAAGGCCGCGGGTTGACGCCGACGGGACTTGACACGGCACCCTTGAACGCAAGGCGTGCGCCACAAGGATACGGCTGCGATCCTCCGGCTCTATCCGGCTCGAGACCGGAACCTGTCGAGGGCCGCGCGACAGGAGTGTCGCCTCGATCCAGCGACATCTTTTCCGTGTTCGGCCGGTCCGCGTCGCCCGTCCTCGAGGGCGGTCTAATTCGGTGGCCCGGCCCGAATCTGAGTCCGATTGGGATCCTTCGCTTCGGGCTCGAGCTCGGCGACAACGCTGATGGACCGAAGTTTGGGCTCCGGGTGGACGGAGCGTTCCCATTTGCGAAATCCATCGAGCAAGATGGCTAGGCGATAGGTTCGCTTCGTAAACTCATGCTTGAGAATCAGCGGCGTGGTCCCGATGTATCCGCCATCAAGCTCGACCGTCGCGCCGGAGGGCGTGCTCAAGACGCTCAGGAGCCCGATGGGTTTCACGTCTTCAGGTGCTTGCGCCGTAGGCTCCGGATCCGAACGCTCTCGTGCGGACGGCGTCGCCTGGTTGGCCGAACCCTTTCCTTCTCGCGCGCGATGGTCGCGCTCGCGGTCCGCGTCGGCGGAGGCCTCAGGGGCTTGGAGAATCTCCTGCACGACTTGAGGCTCCTTGCGCCGCCCGGCGAAGAGCGTGAAGGCGCCCACGACCAGAGCCATTCCGATGACGAGCCCGCCTATCGCACGGACCGGACTTTTCGCGATCGGAGGCGGGGTGGGCGCCATGCCCGGGAGCGAAGCCATCGCGCTCAGATCGAACACGGGCCCTGGTCGGTTCGTTGGCCCGGTTAGTCCGGTTAGCCCGGTTAGCCCGGTTGGCCCGTTCGGCTCGGTTGGCCTCGAGGTTCTTAAGGGTCTTCCTGGTGTCTCGCTGGGCGAGGGCGGCCCGCCAGCGGGTATCGACGCCGTCGATGCGGGCGGCGCGAGTGGCGGGGATGCGCCAGGTGTCGGAAGGGTTAGGCGGCTTCTCGCGGCGCCAACGCGAGGGTTCTCAGGCGTGAAGGACTTGGGTTCGCTCGCGGTGGGTTCGCTGGGCGTGGGCGTTTCTCGTGCGGCGTCTGCTGCGTGCGTCGCGCGCCCGAGCGCGTGGGGCGCAGGGGGGAGTACGCCCGCCCAGCCATCTTTCGATGGGCGGTGATCTTGCGATGGGCGATGATCTTGCGACCCGTGCGCGTCGCCGCTCGCGGGCGGAAGGTTGGCGTGGGTGGACGCGCCGCCTTCGGCCGCGGCGGCGACATCGACGACGCGCTCCCCGAACAAGAGACATGCGGCCCCGCGCTCGAATCCTTCCGGAACATACTCCGCGATGAGCTGCGCGAGGCGATCGAGCGACGGCCACGCCAACCCGAGCGATTCGATTTCGCGCCGAACGGCGTCTGCAAACGCCTCGGCGGAGGACGACAGAGACGATGAAGACGCTGCGGACACGAGGTCGTCCGCGTCGGTTTGCGACGCTGTGAGCAGCGCGATGAGACCATCCCGCGGGTCGGGCAGCGCGGTGCGAAGCACGTCGGGAACAAGCGGCACGCTGGGGTTGTGGCTCGCACCGGACAAGAGCTCGAAATACAGTCGTCCGAGCGCTCGTATGTCGCGAGCCCAAGGGGGTCGCTGGGCCAGCGACGGTGCGGAAGGCGAGGGCGGGAAGCGGTGCGCCTTCGGGCGGAGCAACGCATCGAGGGAAGGCAAACCGGTTGCAAGGAGGTGGCTTTGACCATTGCTGTCGAGGAGCACCATGCCCGAGTGCAAGATCCCGAGCGCGCGAGCCTGACCGGCCAGGCCCTTCTCCGCATGGACCCTGTCTACAGCTCGGGCGACGTCGACGATGATGCGCGCGGATGCGAGCGTGCCGAGCGGCGATCCGACCTCGAGAAGCGCACACCGCAGGACGTCGAGGCGCGAGGCCTGTTGGTCCGCGAGTTCGAACGCGATCCGCACATCTTCGCGAGCGACCTCGACGTTCAGCACCTTCAGGACCCCCGGGATCGACGAGGCGGTTGCGCAGCGGCCCTCGGCGATGAGGCGCTCGATCTCAAGGGCGGAGAGCTGTCGGCCCATGCGAACCGACAGCACACTCGTGCCCGGCCCCCGGTCGCTTTGCCTGGTCACCGGCTCGACCCCTCGGCCGGCGACGGAGGCTCTTAGTGTACGGGTGGGGTCAGTCATAGCGCTCGTTGTCCAATTGCCCATTCCACGCTCGACCTCAGAAGGTGCCTCAGGCAGCGTAGCTTAGGGTACCAGGGTGTTGATCGCGAGTGTCTCCGACCTCCACACGGATTTTCCGGAAAACCGAACGCTGATTCCGCGTTTGGCGGCCGAGATTTATCGGCGCGGGGCGCGCGTCATCGTGCTCGCGGGCGACGTTTCGCATCGCGACGAACGTATTGACCGCGCGCTCAGGGCGTTCGGGGAGCTTGGCGCACGTGTGGTCTATGTTCCGGGCAATCACGATCTTTGGTTCAAAGTCGAGAATGCGCCCGAAAGACCCGACCTCGATACTTGGCATCGCTACCACCAAGGTCTCCGAGTGCTTGCCGAGCGGGCCGGTGCCCACTACTTGCCGAGCGGCCCCCTTCGCATCGGTGATGTCGCCCTCGTGGGCAGCTGTGGGTGGTACGACTATTCTTTTGTACTGGATCCCATCCGGGCGGCCCTAGACCCAGGCGACTTTGGCCGCAAACGCCTTCAGGGCTGGATGTGGAGCGATGCGAGGTTCATCGCCTTTCGGGATGAGCAGCGCGCGCTCATGGCTGACACCGACGTTGCGCGCAGAATGGAATGCGAGCTCACCGCGCAGATTCGCGAGGTCGATGCCGACGATGCAATTCGCCATGTGGTTGCCGTGACGCACCATCAGGCGTTTTCGGCTTCGGTTCGACGAACAGGAACCCTCCCCTGGGAGTTTTTCAACGCGTTCATGGGGAGCGAAGCGCTCGGCCGCGCGATCCTAACTTCCCCTAAGATGCGGGTTGCCATTTACGGGCATACCCATACAGTCGGCGAGCAACATGTGTCCGGTATTCGGGTGTTCGGAACACCTCTTGGCTATCCGAGAGAACGGGTAGGGCTCAGCCCTGAGGAGATTATCCAGACCCGCATCGGCTGGATCGACACGGTCCGGTTCGGTGCGCCGTCGACATGTTCGTAGTCGACAGGACCGATCCGTCGCCTAAACAATCGTGTGAGGACTTTGACCACCCAGAATGAAGACCACGAAACCTCCTCACGAAGCCTCCAAACCTTCCGGCGCACGACGCCGTGCGACGGCAACCCCGAATCAGACGGTCGAACATGTTGCCCATGAGGTCGCCCGGCGGATTCAGGCGCCGAGCGTGGCGGGTTCTTCGGGCGTCGAGCGCGAGCTCGAGGACCCCGAAGGGCTGTTGGCGCTTCTCCGCGCCTGCCCGGATGAGACGCTGCCGGCTGCACTGGGGACAGTCGTCGTTTTGGCCGAGGTCGCCGAAAAGAACGCCCGCCGGAACTTGAGCCAAGCCTTGATGGACATCGCAGCCTCGATGCTCCCACGGTTTCAGGGCCTCGTGGCCGCCGGCATCGTATCGATGGACGCGCTTCGTTGGCCACCAGGCCCTGGCTTCCTCGCCTGAGCATTTCCGCACCTCCTCAATCTCATCCCTCATCTCAGCGTCGTCTCATCCTCCACTCGTCGCTTCCGCACATTTTTTCTTTGCGGTTGTCGCGCCGACCAGGTCCAGTGGCGCGCGTGAGAACGCCAAGATTCGAGCCCCGCGCGCCCGCTTACCGCGTGCCCGCTTCTGGGGTCCTCGCGAGCGCCGGGATCCTTGTCCTCGTTGCGATGCTCGCGGGCTTGGGCTGCGAATCCGAGGCGCTCTACCGAGCTGAGCAACCCGCCGCGGTTGTCCGGGACGCCTCGACCGCCGAGGACGCCGAGGCGGCTCCGGACGGCGACGCACAGTTCGACGTGGCCGATGTCGTCGACGGAGGGCGAGTGCGAGATGCCGGCTCCGACGACGCTTCGAATGCGCTCGATGATACAGCCTTTGAGCCGGCGGTTGCGCCGTCCTACGCGCACACCGGGTCGATGCTCTATCGATTCGACCCCGCGACCTTTCGAACGACGCCCGTCGGGGGTTTTCGGGGTGTCGAGGGCGCGATCGACGACGTGATCGACATTGCGATCGACACCGACGGGATGATGCTCGGCGGGACGACCGAGGGGAAGGTCTACGCGATCGATCCAAGCTCCGGCTTCTGCCGCTATCGATTCACGTTCGACGACAAACTCAATGGGCTCACCTTTCTCGAGGATGGTCGTCTCGTCGTCGCGGGTGAACGCGTGAGCCTCGTGGCCCCCGATGACGGTCGTCTCATCTTCGAGCTGGTCGGTGGCGACGTCTTCCAGACGTCGGGTGATATCATCGGGCTACCGGACGGGTTCCTGTACTGGACCGTGCGCGGGCGCGGTGGCGATGTGCTCGTTCGCATCGATCCGCGGACGGGCGCGGTCTCGGAGCGCGGCGCTACGGGCAAGTCAGGGATCTATGGTCTTGGCTACGCGGAAGGAAAGCTCTTTGGCTTCTCACGCGAAGGCGCGATCCTCACCATCGACGCTGGCAATGGTCATGTGACCATGGAGCGCGAGTCGGGCGAAGCCTGGTGGGGGGCCACGACGAATCCCGCCCGATGGCGCTGACGCTCTTTCTTCCCTTCCTCTCGGCGGCGTGCGTCTTTCGCAATCTTTGAGGTCGCTCATCCGGTTGAGTTGCCGTCGTCTCCTGTGATAGCGCTCTTCGACGATGAAGAATGGCTTTCGCGCGATTGCAAATTCGAGGGGCGAGGCGCCGGTCCAGCCGGCCCGAGTGCTGGTGAGGGTCGTGGCGGCTGAAGAGGTGAAGAAGCAAGAGGAGGCCACGCTGCCGAAAGAAGCCACGCTGCCCAAACCCATTCTGCGCCCTGAGGACATTGCGCGCCGTGCGTTCGAGTTGTTCCTCGCCCGCGGTGGACAGCACGGCAGCCACGAAGACGACTGGTTCCGCGCCGAGCGTGAGCTTTCGGGCTGCTGAACGGGCGGAGATCGAACGCGCAGCGGCGTCGCGGGCGGATGCGCGCGCAGCCAGGCCAGTGCTGGGTGGTCGTAGCGCGCGATGGCCGGCATGCACGCGCGGCGATGACGTCAGAGTCGGTCGGGCATTGCTTCCGAGGACAGCCTCATGATGACGGCCGTTGTGCTCCTCGGGCTCGTCTTGGCGCCGCCCATGACCGATCGCTGGCGCCCACCTGAGCTCCGCGTCCGGAAGGGACCGCCGGCAACAGAGTTCGAGGAAGTCAGGGACCTTGCCTTTGCGTATCTCGACCGCCCCTACGTCATGGGCGGCGTCGGGTCACCGGCCTTTGATTGCTCGGGTTTCGTGTGTCGCGTGTACGCGGAGTCGGGTTACGCCATTCCGCGGGTATCTCGCGATCAAGCGAAGGCGGGCGTCGAGGTGCCTTTGGACGCACTCGAACCCGGCGACTTGGTGTTCTTTGCCGAGGATGGGGCGCCCATCTCTCACGTGGGGATGTATCTCGGGGATGGGCAACTCGTCCACGCGAGCAGCGGCAGCGGTCGGGTCGTTGTGTCCAACTTCAACGCTCGGTGGTTTCAGGAACGGCTTGTTCGGGCACGGAGGCTCCTCCCGACGCCTGTCGCGGGCGTCGAGACGGGGGCCCGAGCGTCGAGAACTTCGGGCTCGGGTATGTCGGCCTCGGGTACCTTGGGGTCGCGCACCTCGGGAGGCTCGGCGCTTGCGGTCCTAGGAACAACGACGTCCACCGTCTCGCCGGCCTCCGGACCTCATGGACAGACCGCGCCGAGCCGCGCACGCACGCGCACGCGCACAGGTGGCCAAGGCGGACGCTCGGCGGCCCGCGTGGCGCGGCGCTTGCCGCCGGCCCCGGTGACGGAGCTCGAAGAGCACGCAGGTGCTTTTGCGTTGCCCATCACGCTGCGGCTGCCGGCGCGGCAGCCGGCGCCGTCGACGGGGCCCGATCTTCCGGCTGGGGGCGAGACATCGGTGGCGGTTCGAACGGCCATGGTGACCGAGGCGGGATCGATGGGGCTGGTGATCGCGCCCGAGGCTCGCTTGTACCTGGAATCGATCGCGCTTCTGATCGAGCTTGCGGTCCCGATTCGGCTCGACGGGGCGGGCGACCCGACCGTGGGAGCCCTTGACCGTTCGTCCGACTATTTGCGCTTCATTCGAACGCTCTCGCTCGGGCTGCGGGGCGCAGATCTGGAGCTTCGCCTGTCGCGATTGGGGGACCTCACGCTGCTCGAGGGATACGTGCTCTCGGGTCTTGCCCCGGCGTCGGCGGCGACGGGGGTCCCAGGCCTTGCGGTTGCGTCGACCCCGCTCTCGTTCTTGGGGCGCTACCGAGGCTCGAGCCTCGAGGTCGAAGCGCTTCTCGACGATGTGGTCGACCCGGGAATCATCGCGTTCGGTGTCAGTCTGCCCGTACGCCACACGCCGCTCCGACTAGGCGGTGCGTTCTCGACCGACCAGCGCGGGCGCGTTTTTGTTCCGCCTTCGGTCGGCCCAAGCCCCGACGTTGAGCCCGAAGTCTCGGTTCGTCGAGCGTATTGGGTGGCCGAGGCTCAGATGAACCTCGACGTGGTCCAGCGCGCGCGCTGGTCGGTCGAGATGATCGGCCACGTTGCCGCTCTGCGAGCGCTGGGTGGTACTGGTTTTGGCGCTGGGGCGCGCCTCGTGACCGAACATCGCTTCGGCCGGCACGCGAACAACGCTTTCACGTTGACGCTGACGGGAGGTTATCTCGGTGAACGCTTTGTCGAGACCCTCTTCGGCCCGACGTACGTCGCGAGTCGCGAGGCGCACAGTGCGGCCCTTCAGCGGGTCGAAGGACGGCTTGGCGTAGGCGGACGAGCGGGCCTGCGCGTGGGGCGGGTGCACATGGGCCTGGGGTTGGCCGACGCGACCTCAAGGATGCGCGATCCTCTGGACCAGCAGCTCGAGGGGCTCCTTGCGATCACCGATCTTCCGGTGGGCGGCTCCCGCTTCGTGGATTTGCGGCTCGTCTATGTGGCCCGTGCGCCGTTTTCTGAGGACTCGGTTCGCGAGGATGTCATCCATGGCTCGGTCGTCTGGCGCCCGTCGTCCTGGCTGTCAGCCGAAGTGTATCTCGAACGCGGTGTCACCTTCGAAGGTGGGGCCGGTATCGCGCTTCGTTGGGCACCTTAGGTCAAGGAGTCTTGGGCAATGTCGGATGCCTATGGCAGGATGCTGCGTCATGCGTGGCTTTTTGCGGTCGGTCATTGTCCTCGCCTCCTTGGGCACGCTCGTCTTCCTGTTCAGCTGTGATCGCAAGCTCGATGAAGCCAGCTTTCGTCGTCGAGCGGAGGCTGTGTATTCGGAGGTTCATCCGGGATGGACGATCTATCGTCGCGAACCGGGCAAGACGGTCTTTCTGCGCGGTGATCAGTTCGACACGTTCGATGTCGGCGCGCTGTTCGTCGAATATCAGGCACGCGATGAGAAACAGAGCACCTCGACGTTCTTCGATGCCTGGCGTGATGCCGAGGAAGCGCGCGCGCGGGCACGTCGGCGGACGCTCGAGCAAGCCAAGGATGAAGTCATCCCGATGATCAAGAGTGGCCCGTGGATTCACGCTCAAGATCTCGGGGCGATCGGGCCCGCAAAGGTGCAGGACAAGATCCGACTGTGGCGCCGGTCGATCGCGACCGACGTCTTCTTGGTGCTTGGCGTCCCGGAAGAGCGGCTCGGATATCGAATGGCCTCCATCGACGAGGTCAAGACCGCCTCCGGATCGGAGGACGAGTGGGTTCGACGGGCCATCGCAAACGTCGCGCGGGTCGTCGCGACCTCGAGTACCGGCACCGAAGCGCGCGGGCTCTCGAAGCAGCTCCTCGCGTACGATCTTCCCAACGTGGATGGCGTCGGTGGGCTGGTCCTCGATCCAGAGTTCAGAGCGCGCATGCTCGAGAAGTTTGGGCGAGACCATTTGGGGGCCGCGGTGCCTCTTCGAAACGTTCTGATCGTCTTCGATCCTGAAGACTTTGTCGCGCTGAAGCCCGTTCGAGCGCGTACCCATCAGCTCTACGACACCCAAAATCACTATGGGTTTCGAGGACTCTTGCGGTTCGACCGCGACTCGGTATCGGTCCTCGAGCCGGCCGATGCCGATGGTCGACCGCGGCCGCCGAGCGGCGAAGCTGCGCCGGCCCAGGTATCGGGCCCTTAGCTCGTGCTGAACTTTGCCACCCGAGAGCACGGGTCCGCCTTCGTTCACCGGGGTCGCAGACTTTGAGGCTAGCTGCGCTTTGCGCCTGCGCCGAGAAGGAAACCACGCGGGTTCTGGGTGGCTTCGACCCCTTTCTTGAGGACGATCTTGCGGCCCGCGGCGCGCCCTTCGTGAAAGGTGGCCGTTCGCCGATGGCCAGCACTTCGTACCTGAGTGAGGCGTGGATGTCGCCTTCGGAAGAACGCGTCGAGCTCCGCGTCTTTCACCCAGACGAGCGCTCGGTCTTGCTGGATGTCTTGCTTCTCGGCCGCGAGCTTCTCGAGGAAACCGTACATTGCGCCGGCGATGAAGGCGCGTCGATCGCCCTTTGCCTGTCCGTCGCGGCGGCGTTGGCGCCAGAGCTCATCGGTGGTGTGCACGAGGTAGTCGTGCACGTATTCCGCGATGGCGAGGTTCGACGTTGTGCCGACGATTTCGAGACGGCTGGCACGTTTTTGGGTCTGGACGACATACGTGGGTACCCACAAGACCTCGACGAAGAAGTGCTCGCTCAGGATGCGGGCGAGAACGCGCATGCCTTCCGAGACGCGCTGGTGAGGTCGACCGAGTTGTCGGAAGGTATAGGTACGAGGCTTGGGCGCATTGTCGATGTTGTACTTCAGCATGAGCCGGCGGGCGGCGAGCATGGCAGCTTCGGCTTCGTGTTGGTTCGGGCTGGTGGCCAGGGAAAGCAGGCGCGAGATCTTTGATTGGGCTGCATCTTCCTCTTCGACCGAACTCGGTGCTGAGGTGAGCGGACCGGACGCCGTGGCTGGAATGCCGAGTCGATGGCAAGCGGCCTGGAAAGCGGGACCATGGTCAGTCTCGTCGGAGGCTCTGAGGATTTCGTCGGCGAATTGGTGCGCCATCTCGTGCTTGAGGACTTCCTCGACGCTGACCCAAGGATGGTTGTGCACGAGGTCTCGCGCGATCTCGATGTGGCGATAGCGGTGTGACCATCGGCCGTGAAAGCTCGTGGCGTCCACGAGGCCGAAGGATGGCTCCTCCATGGCGCTCCGGAAGTGGCGCCAGTTGATATCTCGCCACGCGTCGGCGATCTCGTGGAGTGCGGCGCGCTCGATCTCTGGCTGGGCGCTCCTCGGCGTTGCGTCATTCCACGCCTGAGCGGTCGACTGGCTTCGCATTCACATCATCCCTTCGATCACATCATTCTCCGAGGGCACGCGTCTCGATGGCTTCGCCCTGCGATGGCGTTGTGCCCAAATGGCGCACTGTCCGACGTTCCTATTTTCCTATTCGTCGACCGCATCATCCGATTCGTCGTCGTTGAGGCTGTCGTCATCGACGTGGGCGCGTCGCAACATCTTGATGACATACGTTCGGCTGACCTTGGCGTTGCGCGCCGCGAGAGAGACGTTGCCCTTGGCGTTCTTGAGCTGCTCCGAGAGGTAGGCACGCTCGAAATCTCGGATGACTTGGGCGCGCGCGTCTTTGAAAGGACGTCGAGTCAGTTCCGAGAGAGGAATCGCGAACAGGCCCTCTGGCCTAGGCGGCGCGGAGGGCGCGCCTGCAATGCCCTCGAGTTCGGGCGGCGGCCCCTCGCGCTCGAGCTCTGGCTTTTCGCCCATGGCGATCGTCGCTTCGACGAAGTTCCGAAGCTCGCGGACGTTTCCGTACCAAGGGTGCTTCTGCAGGCTCAGCATGGCCTCGGGCGGAAAATACATCTCGACGGGATCGTTGATGCCGGCCTCCCGCAGAAAGTGCTCTGCCAAGACGGGGATGTCTTCGACGCGTTCGCGTAGCGGTGGGATGTCGAGCAGGACGACGCCCAGTCGATAGTAGAGGTCGGCGCGGAAGGTCCCCGCGTTCACGTCGCGGCGCAGATCGCGATTGGTCGCCGCCACGATCCGTACGTCGACGGCGATCGATCGGTCGCCGCCAACCCTACGAAAGGCGCGGCGATCCAACGCGCCAAGGAGCGCGGCTTGTAGGCTGGCCGGGAGTTCGCCGATCTCATCCAGAAAGAGCGTGCCTTTGTTGGCGCGTTCGAAGGCGCCCACGTGCTGCCGCTCGGCGCCCGTGAATGCGCCCCGCTCGTGTCCGAAGAGCTCGCTCGCGATCAGCGTAGGCGAGAGGCTCCCGCAGTCCACGACTTCGAAGGGTGCACCGGCCCGGGGGCTGGCTTCGTGAATGGCGCGGGCGGTGAGCTCTTTCCCCGAACCCGTCTCCCCAAGGATGAGGATCGATGTCTGGGAGGCCGCGACGCGCTCGATTCGAGCCATCAACCGCCGCATGATGGTGCTCTTGCCCAAGAGCTCACCCAGCTCGATCTCGTCGCGGATGGACTCCTCCAGGATCTGGCCGTCGCTCAGGCGGATGAGTGTTTTTCCGATGCTCACGGTGGTCTCGGGCGGGACCATCGCGTGGACGAGTTGAACGCGGCCGTGGTGGGTGCCGTTCGTCGAGCCCAGATCGCGGACGGCGAGATGGTCGCCCATGTGCCGGATCTCTAGGTGGAATCGCGAGACCGTGCGGTCGCTGAGCTGGAGAGAGTTCGAAGGCGCAGTCCCGAGGGTGATGGTATCAGTGTCCGTAACGAGGCTTGCGCCGGCGTCTGGGCCCTTGAGCACGTCGATCCGAAGGGAGCGGATCGGAATCCGGCCAGAAATTTCCGGCACCGTCGGTTCGAGCATCGGGGGTTTGGGCATCCGGGTGGGAATGCTAGCAGAATCTGCGTATTCCGCACCCCGTTTGTGGCGCTGAGCGCATATTTGCCCTACCGAAACAATCGATCTGGCCTCGATTCCGGGGCGATCTCTGGCGAATTTACGAATCGCCGTTTAGACTTGCACTCGGTTCCACGAGCCCGGCCTCGGAGGTGGGGCTCCGTTTTCCCCTGCGAGCCCATGGCCTTATCGGACTATCGAATCGTTCGCCCTTTGAAGCGGACGAGCACCTTCGAGCTCCTTCTCGCCGAGCGGTCCGATGGGGTCTCGGTGCTGCTTCAGGTGCTCCGTTCGCCCGTCAAGTCGCCTGAGTATCATCTCGAGCGTTGTCGGCAGGTCCAGCGCCTCACGCACCCCGCCATTGTGCAGGTTCTCGAGGCGGGGTTCTTCGACCCGTCGGAACGTCTCTACGCGGTCATGGAGGCGGCTTCGGATACCGACCTTGGGGCGCTCGAGTTCGTCGAGCGATTGCCGGCAACCCTGGTCCTTCTGGTGTGCCGGATGGCCGCACGCGCGCTCGACCATGCGGTGCAGCTCATCCCCGGATTCGCGCACGGGGGCGTGCGACCGTCGAACATCCACTTCACCTGGGATGGCAAGGTCAAGCTCGGCGGCTTCGCGTTTGGTGCTTTGCTTGATGAACTGGCCGTTGCCCACGGCGCCGAGGAGTTGGCTCGTATTCTGCCGTATCGAATGGATGCAGAACGGCTCAGCGGAGAGGCTCCGGAGTGCGGGAAGGTCTCGGAGGCCGCCGATGTGTACGCGCTTGGACGGATCGTCGAGCGTGCGTGGTCGCTCGACCGCGCACCGACGTCCCCTGAACTCGATGCCTTCGTGGCGCGATCCAAGAGCGTTGACGAACTCGATGGCTTTTCGACCGCCAAGGCCTTCATGGCGGCCTGTGATCGGATGCTCGGTCCGCTTGATCCGCATCAGGCACTCCTTCGGCAGTTCCTCCAGCATGTGCGGGGGACGGAGGCGATGGCCGTCCATCCCGAGATGCTTGGCCTCGGTCTGCCGGTGCTCTTGCGGCACCCGACCGAGACCATGCGGTTCTCTGAACAAGACGAGTACCTGACGACGGAACGCGATACGGAGGCGCTCTCTGTTCGAGGGGTCTCGGCCGTGGCTAGCCCCGTGGAGGCCGACACGCCGCGTTCGGGACCGGACGACCCAGAGCAGCCTCCTTTGGCGCTTGCGATGTCCGACCGAGACGACATGGAGATCGAGCAGTTTCTGGGTCGAACGTTCAAGAGCTATCGCTTCGAAGCCCATGTTGCCTCGGGCGCCTATGCGCACGTGTTTCGGGCGACCCACGAGGTGCTTCCGAAGACGTACGCGATCAAGGTTCTGCGATCCTCGTATCGGACGTCCGTGCGCGCGCTGAAGCGCCTTCAACGTGAGGCGCGGGGTTTGAGCGTCTTCGACCATCCGAACCTTGTCACGGTCCTTGATTTTTTTCTGACGGATGATGGGCTCCCCTGCATGGTGATGGAGTATCTCGAAGGCACGACGCTCCTTCACGTGATGCATGCGGAGGGCGTGCTGGCTCTGCCGCGCGTAGCCTTGCTCTCTCTCGGGGTCGCTTCGGGTCTGGCGACGGTCCACGCGAATGGCATGATTCATCGAGACCTCAAGCCCGGAAACCTGATGCTTTCTGGTTCGGGCGCGGGTGAACGTGTCAAGATTCTCGACTTCGGACTCTTACGTAGCTTGGAAGAGGGTGTTTCTCGGCTTACGAACATGCATGCCCTGATCGGAACGCCGCCCTACATGGCCCCCGAACAGATTCGCCAACCCTGGCAGGTCACGGCGGCGGCCGACGTGTATTCGCTCGGCGTGATCATGTTTCGGATGCTTACCGGGACCAACCCATTCGTAGGCGACACGACCGAGGCGATCGTGGAGCAACACCTTCACAAGGAGCCTCCGCCGTTGGACCATTTTGGAGGCCTCGGGCCTCTCGTGAGCAGGATGTTGTCCAAGCGTCCCGAGGATCGGCCGTCGGCGCAGGATGTGGCGGAGTCGATCAAGGCCGCTTCTCTACCCGGCATGGCGCTCGCGTTCGGGGTTGGACCGGCCGCGTCTGGGGCTGAACCGGCTGCGCCTGGGGCTGAACCGGCTGCGCCTGGGGCTGGATCGGCTGCGCCTGGGGCTGAACCGGCCGCGCCTAGGTTTGAACCGGCCGCGCCTAGGCTTGAACCGGCCGCGCCCGGGGTTGGACCCGAGGCCCTGGTGCAGCCCGAGTCCGGGCGCTCGAGACGTGCCGTGGCCGACAGCGACTCGGCTTCCGTGGCGCTGGCTGATCTCCAGAGTCTTCGTCCGGCGCGACCCACGGCGGCGAGCATCGTCTTCGGGATGGCCGTATTCTTTTTGGTCGGAATCTCGTTTGTCGCCGTCTGGGTGTTCGCCGGCAATCAGCGCCGGTCACCCACGCTGGTCTTGGTTCCCGGCGGACCGCCTCAGATCTCAAAGGAAGTCAAAGACGTCGACACGACCAACGAGAAGAACTCGGCCGCGGCCAAAGGTCGCTCCGCGCATGGAGCGAACGCTGATCTCGAGGAAGGCACCGAAAAGGCACGCGTTCGAGACGTGCGGGACCGGGGTGAGACACGGGCTCGGCGCGCGGTGGAGCGTGGGGCTGCGGACGACGAACCTTCGCCGGTTCTCACCGACTCCCGGTCCGTTCGCGCTGCATTGCGTCGAAGGCTGCGGGCGGCGGATAGGCGTCTTGGCGCGTCAGACCAAGGGGGGCCTGACGCTTACCAACTTCGCGCGCGGTCTAGGTCCTTGCGAGGAACGTTGTCTCTGCGCCGCGCGCTGACGAGCGGCGAGCTGTTGGAAGTTGAAGAAGGCGTAGCCGAGATCGAGCGGGTGATTCGGAACCGATAGCGCCCCGCTCGGCGGGGGATCCTGTCTTTTCGGTACGAGTCGGCGCGTGGGTAGAGCTTCTTCAACGAAAGCCCGATGCATGAGGACCAAGAGTATGAGCAGCAAGAGGAGCGCGAGCGCCCATGCGAAGATCTGACCCCACGCGACCCGCGGGGCTTCGGTCGCCGTCGGAAGTGAGGCCGGGCGCGCCGTGTTCTCGGAGGACAGCGGAACTGGGCTCGCGATTCGGACCGTGACATCGAGCGCTGGCCGTCCGGCGGACGGGGGCCCAGTCACCAGGAGCTGGGTCTTGGGTGACTCTGTGTCACCTGCGCCGGGCGTGCTCGTCCCTTCGGGCGTTGATTGGGGTAGGGAGCGCGGCCGGTCATGGTCGTCCTTTCGCGGTCGGGCGCTGTTTTGCCGCGGCGTCTGAATCGCCGCGACGAGGGCCAGGTCGTTCTTCTCCGCGCGCGCTTGTTGTTCGGCTCGGATGCGCGACTGGAACAAGTCGCGCACACCTCGACCAAGCTCGTCGTGGAGGCTCGCCTCTTCCATCGGCTGATCGCTCAGCCGTTCGAGCGCTCGACGCATCTCGGAAGCATCCTGATGCCGCGACGCCGGATCCTTCGATAACCCCTTGAGCAAGAGCTCGTTCAGGTCGATCGGGACCTCGGGTCGAAGCTGGCGGAGGGGAACGGGTGCCTCTTCCACGATCTTCTGAATCTGAAGGACGGGGCTCGCGGCTGCGAAGGGATGTTCGTCGGCCATGAGTTCGTAGAGCACGGTGGAGAGGGCGAAAAGATCGAGTCTCTGATCGACAGGCAACGTGAGAACTTGTTCGGGCGCCATATAGCCAAACTTGCCCTTGAGGAGCCCGAAGGCCGTTTGGTGACTGCGATAGCGAGCCTTCAATACCCCGAAATCCAGTAGCTTCACGACGCCGTCGTAGCCGATCAAGATGTTTTCTGGGGAAATGTCACGGTGAATGAGCTCCAGCGGACGTCCGTGTTCATCCCGCAGGGCGTGTGCGAACCCAAGTCCGAGGAGACACTGGATGCCAATGTTGATGGCCCAGCGGATGGGCATCTTGAGCCCGCGCTCGGCGATGGCCTGGCGAAACATCGCGAGATTCACGCCTCGAACCAGAGGCATCGCGAGGAACATCGAGTTGTGGAGGGTCCCCGTGTCGGTGACGGGAACGAGGTTGGGGTGGTTGAGACGCGCGCCGACCTCGCCCTCGTCCTGAAACATCGACACGAAATCACCGCGGCTTTGTAGTTCGGGCGGAAGCCGCTTGAGGACGACCTCAACGACTGTGCCGTCCAGGATGGTCCGAGCCAGATAGATGGTGGCCATGCCGCCTTGTGCGATTTCGCCGACAATCTCGTAGCGCGCGTCGCTCACCGCGGACCGCGCGGCGTCGTCTTCGTTCTCTTCGTCCTCTGGGGCCCGCTCGATCGAGAGTTGTTCAGGGGGCGGGCTCACGATCTCCGGAACTCTCAGTGCCGCCTGGCCTCCTTGGGGTCGGAGCGCGAGGGGTGTGGGGTTCGGTGAGCGGGCCTCAGGAACAGGCGTGCGCACGGGGATCGGTGCTCGTTCGGTTGCTGGGGCGTCGAGGAGATCTTCGTGCAACTCGGCCCGACCGCCCCCGACTCGATTCTCGTCTTGGCCGTCGTGCTCGCCGTGGTGATGCCCGCTTCCTTCGGTCATTCGCCGCCTTCTCCAGCGCGTGTTCACGCTAGCACAGACCGCTGGGTCGTGGGGCTTGTCTTCGGAGAGACCGTCGCTGCGAGGGCTTAGGTAACCATTCTCTCGGTGTGCAATGTGTCGTCCCCTGGGGCCAGGATGTGTCCCCCGCGGCCAGGACGTGCATGAGATAGCACGTTACTTCGACGCCTGTTGCGCCTGGCGCGTGAGTTGCATTTCCAAACCTTGCGACGGGACGCTGTGCGGGACCGAGATCCGAATGTGTCTCCCCCAAAGCAGCATGGTTACCCAATCGGGACCGCATGGCGTCCGGTCGTTCAACACTCCGACGTCTCCCATGCCGGACACAGACCATGCCGGACACAGAAGACGGACGCAGAAGTAATCCCCTCGCGCGAATCGCTGACCCAAGGTCATCGAGCCCGTTGGTTCCCTGATCCCGAAAACCTGCTGGTCCCATCACCCTGCAACTTGGGCGCTCGCCGCACGAGACAGAGTCGCTGCACGCGCCTGATGGCGTACGAACAGTTCGTGGAGCCCGTCGAGGAGTGGAGTCACCGCATGGTGTTGCGGTATGTGCTGATCGAGCACGACGAAGAACTCGTGGGCGGATTCAAACCGGTTGGGATCATTGCTGCTCCAGTCGAACCAATGGAGCAGTTCTTCACAGCCCTCTTCGAACAGCTTGAGGGCCTGGCTGTCGTTTTCTGGGAAGGATGTGTTGAAGTCGATCAATAAGTCGAGCATCACCGGGATCTCTGACCAATTGTAGCGCTTCGTCGACGGGTCATAGTAGTGGTCGAGCGCGATCATTTCGCGGCAGAACCAACGGCGAGTACACCGCAGCGCGGCGTCGCGGCTCGACGCAACATCGACCGAAACCTGCGGGTGCCGTGTCGCATTCGGCGCAATGGGAACAAGCGTCGACTCAAGTATGAACGGCTCAAGTACCTTGCTGACGAAAGGATGCCGAGGCAACGAGCCCACCAGAAGCGAGCGCATCTCCAGCTTTCGAAGGCTCGGCAAGCGCGTCAGCACCTCCGGAAAATCTCGCATCACCTTCACCTGTCCCCAACCGCGAAAGACCTTCAGCATCTCTGCGTGGGGATTGTTGACCAAGGCGACGCGCTCCAGCTTCGTGCACTGGGCCAGGCTCTCAGGCAGCTCCAGCAGGCAGTTGGTGCTGACGTCGAGCACGCGCAGCTCACCGAGCTGACCGATGGTCTCAGGGAGATGGGTCATGCCGTTACCCTGGAGGTGCAATACACGAAGCTGTTGGAGGCGACCGATCTCTGGGGGCAGCGTGCGCAGGTTGTTGTTTCGGAGGTCCAGCTCTTGAAGCATCGGGAGGGAGAGGACCAGCTCGGGGAGGCCAGTCAGACCCTTGCCGGCCAAGTTCAGTCGCCTGACTTTCTCAGGCGTTTCGAGTCTCCCTCCCAGGAGGCGACGAATTCGTTCAGCGGCACTCTCGAAATGAGGCAGCGAGATGCGTTTGCCGCAGGCCAGCATCTCGCGCGCCTTGCGGAAGTCAAGCCGACCTCCAGAGATCACCGTCTTGCTGAAGACGCCTTCAAGCTCGTAGTCATCGCCCACGGGCTGCGCACCGCCGTCGTACCGGTCGATCTCGCCGTTCCAGTCCTCGTAGCGCACGGCGCTCTGCTGCCCCGCCGTCTCGACGCGGTGCTGAGTCATGATGGCGCGGGCCGTCAGATCGCCTTCCACATGAATGGCCCCATGGTTGTAGACGCCACACACATCGCCCGCCACGCGCATGCTTCCGCGGACGACGATCTTTGCTCCGCCCGTCGCCACGGCGTGCGCAGAGAGGTCGCCCTCGACCAGCAGGAAAGGGCCGAAGTCATTCTCCCAGTTGATGAGGCACCCCTCGATCGTGAGGTCGCCCGCAACGCGGATCCCGGTGACAACCTGATCCCCAAACGGCGCACAGAGCCCGCGTCGGAAATCCAACAATAGGTCGTGCGGGATGACGATGGGACCGTCGAGCACCAACACGTAGAGATCACCATCGTCTGCAGACACGCTGGAGACCGAGGGCATCGGCGTAGTCGCTCGCTGCTCCAGTCTTCCGCCGATGCTCATGGCAACGTAACCATCGCTGACCTGCTTGGTCATCGCCTTGTCGAACGCGTCGCGTGCTTTCTGCGCAGTGGAACAGGTCTTGCGGGTGGTGCGTGGCTTCTTGCCCGGGAGCACGAGAGTCGTCGCCAGCGTCGCCTCCTCGAGCGTGAGGATGCATCGCTGCTCACCGTTCGGAATCCGCCTGTAGAGCTCGCGCTTCACATCTCGAACTACAGCTCAGGCTCGAGAGGATGTCCATCGAGAGGATGTCCAGGATGGAAGCCGTGGTGCTGGAGGAGCGCCCGGCGTCACCGGAGGTGTCGAAGGTCGGGCGCATCGTTCAGCGCTGGCTCCCGTGAAGTGCTCGACCAGGAACCTGGACTTGAAGACGCCCGCTAGGCGTAAATCTCTTCCAGGTGGCTGGTTCCAATCATCTGGTCGGCAATCAGTCTTAGTAGGATCTGCTTGTAGTCGAGGGAATCAGCGCTCTTGACTGGTTCCCACTCGACGCTCTCGTGGCTAATGAAGGCCAGCGCCTTCTCGCCGTTCTTGAGCTTTCGGGTCGGATCGAACACAAGCCAGTTCTGCCCGCAGGCAAAGGCCGCCGAGGCCCCGCCGGCCTTGTCGAGTTCCTCGACCGTGTCCGGATCCTCGTCTCGCAAGAACTCGATGCCCTCGTCGTCCGCCTCGGGTTGCCCGGACTTGCTCAAACCAAAGCCCATCTCCGGCCCGCCGGCATCCCATAAAACCGATCCGATGACGCCGGCGATCTCGGAGAACGATCGCGGTAGCTCTTCGCGATACACGACCTCTCGGGGCGGCGAGACCTCCATTTCGCCCTCTTCGAATTCAACTTTGTATGGACCTTTTCCAGAGACCGACTTGACCTTCTTGCAGAGGGCGTTGAGGATTTTTTGGTCGCTCTGCGTCGAGCACAGTCCGCTGAGCAGAGCACGCAGCTTGCCCGCCGGGCCTTCGCCATCCGCCGAAGCGCCGGACTGAGTCCCGCCTCGTGTGCTGGACTCGACATAGCCCTTTCGCCTTTTCTCCGCGACCAGTTTGTCCGCGTTGGCTTGCGCCTCCCCGGATGAAGCAAACGTCTTGCTCTTCTCCTGCCCAGTGGTTCCAACACGCCCGAAGCGCACGGTGTGAGTAAGGCCCGAGACCTCGATCTCCCAAAACTTGGAAGATTTCTCATCTGTGAATTCCAAACGGATCATGACTGCCCTCCCGTGCCGCTGATCCTGAGATGCCGCCCGTTCTGAGTCCACTGCGGAGTTCCATCCAGCGGGGTGAGTCGATT
Organism: Deltaproteobacteria bacterium; assembly: GCA_016713425.1. GTDB lineage: Bacteria > Myxococcota > Kuafuiibacteriia > Kuafuiibacteriales > Kuafuiibacteriaceae > JADJPE01. Next base: position 3,853,453 of record JADJPE010000005.1, read on the forward strand.
CGCGAGCCGAGCTCATCGTATCGCACCCGGTGTGTGGCGGCATGCGTCGACAGGTCGCGCGAGCGCGGTGCCGGTTCGGTCGCAACTGGCGGAGAGGCTGTAGAGCAGATCGACAAGGCTCCGGCCGGGGGCACAGCTGGATGCCTCGTCCCCTCGGAAGTGCTTCAGCGATATCGGGTCTTGCGCCGCGAAGTCTGTCCGACTTGGGATTGGGCGAGATCTTGTTTGCCGATGTCGTCGTGCGGAGCAGGTCGCCTAACGGTCGACGTGCGACTCGCTGCGGACGGCCTGTCGACGCCCCTCTCGCCATGCGCGGAGCTGAGCTTTCGTATCCATATTGCACGACCAAGCTGGTTCCGCCCGCGATCTGCGTCACCGGCGATCTACGCTGTCACCCAATCACCGAAGTCGCGTTCACGCTGAACCGGCACAACCGGCGCTGCCTCATCGAGCAGGCGGCGCAACTTCGAAGTCGTCACCCGGACGTTGGGCTCCAGAATCATGCTGTCGTGATCGCCCGGGACCTCGTGAATCTCGAGTTGCCGCACGTGCGCGCCCCAGCCGTTGTCTTCGAACACATAGAAACGGTCGGCGTTGGTTGCACGGTTCGGACCGAGCACGAACTGACGGTCGAGACGAGGGCGAAACAGCACGACGCGTCCTTCGTACGGTTGGATGTGGTAGCGCGTGAGCGCGCGTCGGAAGGCGCTCTCGATGGCCTCGTTCTGAAACTCATCCGGCGTATGCTCGAGTTCGCCCGGGGTCTGAAGACGACGCCGGACTTTCTCGAGCTCCCAGCGGAACCGATTTCTGCCCCACTCCGAGATATAGCTTGGGCCTTGCCGACGTAGCTTCATCCACTGAATGCGCAGTCGGTCCTTGGCATCCGCTTGCGGTACAATCGGCAGCAGAGTGTCCAGGAAAACGAGTAGGGCCACGTCTTCGTTGGCCTTCCGAAGCTGCTGCGCCATTTCGTAGGCCGTGATACCGCCCCCGGAAAAGCCGCCTAAGAGATATGGGCCCGAAGGCTGGATGCTGCGAACTTCCTGAAGGTAGTCGTGTGCAGCTTCTTCGAAGGTCTCGTGTGGCTTCTGATCACCGTACAGGCCGCGTGCTTGGAGGCCGTACAGAGGCCGATCGGTTCCGATCTGCGCGGCGAGCTGACGAAGATTCAAAACGTTGCCGAACATGCCCGCCACCAGGAAGAACGGTGGCTTCGGGCCTCCTTCGCCGGCATGCATGGCGACGAGATGTGTGTACCGAGAGCGGCGCGCCTTGGACGAAGAACTGGCATTTGCGCTCGCACTGGCGACCGAGCCCGCTTCCGCCTGGTCGGGCTGACTCTCGGTGGTCCTGCCCATCGCCTCCTTGATGAGCGTGGCACACGTCTCGATCGTCGGCGCCTCGAACAGGACCGAAATGGGATACTCTACTTGGAAGGCGCGCTTCACGTTGGCGAACAGCCTTACGGCGATCAACGAGTGGCCACCCAGGTCGAAGAAGCTGTCTTTCACGCCGACGTCTTCGACGCCGAGGAGTTCCTCCCAAAAGCTGGCCAGCGTGCGTTCGACGTCGTCACGTGGGGGCACGAAATCATTGTCGAGCTTGGGACGCGAGAAGCGATCTTCCTTGGAGGCGGTGTGCTCGCGGGTCGACTGCTCCGTCTGCTTCAGGAGCTGCTCGAGTGACATCGAGCTTATGACGATTTCCGGCAGTGGACCGCATTTCGCGCCAAGGGCCCGGTCGAGCAGCGCCATGCCTTCCGAAGCGCGTATGCCTTGATCGAGGTTCCGGAGGAGCTGCTCTTCGGCTGGGGACAGCTTTCGCTGCGTGATCGACTCTGCGAACTCCACTTCGCTTCGGCTTGGCTCCGTCGCGAGGCCGAAGTCGATCGCCGTTTTCATCTGCTTGATCGTGAACTCCTCGACCTCGACCAGGATGCGCCCCGTCTCGTCGGTGATGACGATGTCAAAGCTGGCGAAGTCGTTCTTCACCGAATTGGGTACGTGATTTCTCACCCAGCTTCGAATGTGAGGCGTCAGCGCGGCGTGGACGCGAACCACTCGATAGGAAACGGGTACCCAAAGCTTGGGGTCTCCTTCGTAGCCTTCAATGAGCTTCATCCCGTAGCCCGTGGCGAGGTCGAGGAGCGCCGGATGAAGCGCGAATGCCTCCAGGTCATCGATATGTTCGGGTGGAAGTGCGAGCTGGGCGATCGCCTCGCCGTCGCCGTACATCACTTGCCTGAGCACGCGCCACCGCGGGCCGAACCGGAGGTGGTTCTCTTGCGGCGTGCGAATGCCCATCGGGTTGTCTTTGGTGCGCTCACGTGTGCACCGCGCTTCGATGGCCTCGATGTCTAGGCGCATCGCGGCCGCCTCGTCGGCCTTCGATGGGTCGCCGGTCGCGATCCGCGCGCCGCGGCGAGCTGGTGGTGTGAGGGCAATGAGGCCCGAAGCGTGAAGCTCCCACGCCTTCTGACCCTCAAACATGCAAGCGCTTCGCGTTTCGAAGGTGTAGCCTTCCTCCGTCCGACGAAGTGCCACGCGTACCTCTTTTGAGGCGTCGTCTTCGATGTGGAGCGGCCGGAGAAAGAACAGGTCGCGGATCTCGAATGGAGGCTTCTCTCCATATTCGGACAGCGCGGCCCGAGCGATCTCCAGGTAGCCGGTGCCGGGGACGATGGCATGTCCATTGAGGCTCCGGTGTTCGTTGAGCATCCAGTGTGTCGTCGGGCTGTAGGAGGCCCGAAAAGTGCTGAGGCCTTGGTCGCTCCGCCACCGGGCATCGAACAGCGGATGGTTAGCGGCCTCGACCGTTCCTGGGCTCCGGCGCCCGGTCAACGCGTCGAATGCAAGGCCTACGTCGCTCCATATGCCCCAGTCGATGGCCAAGGTGCGCCGCGCGAACGCCCGCTCGCTTCGTGCGTAGGCGTTGAGGAAGTCGTTGGCGGCGACGTAATCGACCTGACCTGCAGGTGCGATGATCGTGCTCGTCGAGGAGAAAAGGACCAGCAGATCGATTGGGCGATCGCGGAAGAGCTCCTCGAGGACCAGGGTCCCTTGAATTTTGGGGGCGAAGACGTCCTCGATGTCGGAGACTCGCTTCGACACGATGAGGTCGTCCTTCACGATGCCGGCCGTGTGAAAGACACCGTGAATCGTGCCGAAACGCGCGATGGCGCTCTCCACGGCTCGCGTCATTTCTTCGAGGTCGGTCACGTCGGCGGCGACGACCATGACACTGGAACCGACGCTTTCGATCGCTTGAATGCGTTCGATGCGTCTTCGGGTTCGGTCGTCCGCGTCGCGGCGGCTCTTGTACGAAGCCCACTCCGATCTCGCCGGGAGCGGGGTGCGTCCGACCAAGATGAGGTTCGCTTTTTGCGCGTGGGCGAGGTGCTCGGCGACCGCAAGACCGATGCCGCCCAGACCGCCCGTGATGAAGTAGGTTCCGCCGTGTACGAGGCTCGGTGTATCGCCTTCGGCCAGTGGATTGGGCACGTACGTTCGGATCCAGCGCTGGCGGTCTCGGTAGGCGATCACGCTGTTCTCGGCACGTGACAGAAGTTCATCGAGCAAAGCGTCGATGAGATCTTCGGCCGCCTTGCGCTCGTTGCGGCCAGGCAACTTGAACAGCTCGAGGACGGGCCGGAGGCTGAGCTCAGCGAGCGGTTTGAGCGCGTCGACTTCGACGTCGATGCTCGACACCGTGATGCCGGGGAATTCTCGAGGAATCACCTTCACCGGTCCGAGCATCGAAGCCTTGTCGGGCCAACGGAGGGGCTCTTCGCCAACACTTTGCATGCCATTCGAGAGGCAGGTGATGTGAAGGGGACGCGGTATGGCGTCGACGGCAAGCGCTTTCGCCAAGAAGAGGAGGCTGTAAAAGCCGTGTTCTTGGTTTCGATGGAAGAAGCTCGAGCCCGGTCGGAACGTTTCGCCGCGCGTGATCATCCACCCGTGCACGATTCGGCTCGGGACGCGCCCGCTCGCGATGAGGTCGTTGACGAGGGCCTCGTAGCCTTCGCCTCGTTCGGGCGAGAGCACGAGGTCGTTGTCGCTGCGCCGGTGGTATGCGTCACCTTCGCGAACCGTCGTCACGCGATGGCCATCCTGGCGGAGCCGCTCCGCCAACGCTTCGCTGATGCCCGCTTCGTCCAAGAAGATGAGCCAGGTGGATGTCGGCGGCGAAGGCTCGCGGTCGGCCAAGCTCAGCTTCCAGCGCGGCGCGAACCCGAAGTCGTCGATTGATTCCAGCCGCTGCAAGAACCGATAGTCTTCTTCGGCGCGGCGGCCTTCCTTGGGCTCGATGAAATATCGCTGCCGCTGAAACGCATAGGTAGGCAGCCGCACGCGGTGACGCTGTTCGTTCGGCCACATCCGGTTCCAGTCGACCTCGAGGCCCGACGCCCAAGCGCGACCGACCATCGACGCAAAGAACGCTTCGTCCGACACGGGTTCCTCGGGGTGACGAAGCGAGGGGAACGCGTTCACTTGTCCTTTGGAGTCTGGGTGTGCCTTGACCAGGGAGCTCAGCGTGCGACCTGGACCGACCTCGATGAACACGCGTCCGGGGGTCGCCTGGAGCGTACGAACGCCATCGGAGAACAGGACCGTATGACGAAGATGTTCCACGAAGTAGTTTGGGTCCGTCGCCTGCTGGTCGGTGAGCCAGGTGCCGGTCAGGTTGGAGACGATCGGGATCTTGGGGGGGGACAACGTGACGGTCGATAGATACGCTCTGAACTCGTCGAGCACGGTATCCAGCATGCGCGAATGTCCGGCGACCGAGATGCGAAGGCGCTGAGGTTCGATGCCCATGTCGCGCAGCGTGCGCTCGAAGGCATCGAGCGCATCGGTTCGGCCTGACACGACCGAGAGGTCCGGCGTGTTGACGATCGCCAAGTCGAGTCCGAGGTCCGCGGTGAGGAGCGGCTCGATGCGGTCTGCCGGGAGAGGCACCGAGAGCATCCCGCCGCCCGCGACGCGGTCGTACAAGCGACCTCGCAAAACGACGAGTCCGAGGGTGGCCTCGTACGAGAGAACGCCGGCGACCGCGGCCGCGGTGTTCTCACCCAGGCTGTGGCCCAGGAGTGCACTCGGTTTGATGCCCCACGACATCCACAACTCGGCGAGCGCGTGCTCGAGGATGAAGAGCGCCGGGAGCTGGACCGAGGTGCGCTTCAGCTCGGCCGCCGCGTGCTCGAGGTTCTCGGGATCGGCGAACCAGAGCGGCCGAAGGTCCAGCCCGTGCTTCTCCTCGAGAAGCTGGAGTCCGCGGTCGATCGAGGCCCGAAAGGAGGGCTCAGCCGCGTAGAGATCGAAGGCCATGCGCGGATACTGCGAACCGCCGCCCGGAAACATGAACACGGCCGAAGGCCGATCTGCGCTCGTGCTGTGGTTGAAGACGCGTCCGGCGTCGCTCGTCTCAAGGAGACGAATGGCTTCGTCGTGATCCCTGCACGCCAGGACGCGACGCTTCTCGAAGCCTCGGCGTCCGACGACGAGTGTGTAGGCGACGTCCGCCAGCGGGACATCGGGATGAGCCTTGAGATGGGCGGCGAGTCTTGCGGCCGCGCCATCGAGTGCCGCGCGGCTCTTGGCCGAGAGTGCGATGATCTGGTACGGCCGCGTCGCTGATGACGACGGCGGTCGCACGGGAGCCTCCTCGACGAGCGCGTGCGCGTTGGTCCCGCCTACGCCCAACGAGTTTACGGCGGCCCGACGGGGGTGTTCATTCGCAGCCCATTCGGTGAGTGCAGCGTTCACGACGAACGGGGTCGACCCGAAGTCGATGGTTGGGTTGGGGCGCTCGAAGTTGAGGCTGGGCGGTATCTGCTTGTGGGTGAGGGCCAGCGCCACCTTGATGAGGCTTGCCACCCCCGCCGCCGTATCGAGATGCCCGATGTTCGTCTTCACCGATCCGATTCGGCAAGTCGGAGAGGCGCCGGCCTCGCCGTGGCCACCGAACGCCTGACTGAGCGCCTGGATTTCGATGGGGTCGCCCATATAGGTGCCGGTCCCGTGGCACTCGACATAGTCGATGGTGCTCGGCTCGACGTTTGCGACCGCGTAGGCCTCGGTCATTGCGGCGGCCTGCCCGTCGACGCTCGGCGCGAGGTACCCAACCTTGCGGGCGCCATCGTTGTTGACGGCCGAGCCTTTGATGACCGCATGGATGTGGTCGCCGTCGTCGATCGCATCTTGGAGTCGGCGCAGGACAACCACGCCGGCGCCGCTGCCGAAGACCGTGCCTTGAGCACGGTGATCGAAGGCGTGGCAGTGCCCATCCGGCGAAAGAATCTCCCCTTCGTTATACAGATAGCCGCGGCCGTGCGGGATCTCGATCGTGACCCCGCCCGCGAGCGCCATGTCGCACTCACCCGACAGGAGGCTCTGACAAGCAAGGTGAACGGCGACGAGTGAAGTGGAGCAGGCGGTCTGAACCCCGATGGTTGGTCCTTTGAGGTCGAGGAGATACGAGACCCGGGTGACGAGGAAGTCTTTGTCGTTGCCCGTGTGGCGCAGGAGGAACATGCCGACCGAGCTCACCAGATCGGGGTTCGAGCAGAGGTTGAAGTAGAAATAGCTCCCCATGCCGCAGCCGCCGAAACAGCCAATGGGGCCTGCGAAGCGGCTCGGTGGATGGGCCGCGTCTTCGAGCGCTTCCCACGCGCACTCGAGGAAGTGGCGATGCTGAGGGTCAAGTATGCTGCATTCTTTCGGGCTGAATCCGAAGAAGTCGCCATCGAAGTCGGCCATCTGGGGCAGCATGGCCGTGGCGGGCACGTAGTTGGGCTTGCGGAGGTTGTCGGGGCGTTCGCCGTGCTGGAGCAGGGTCTCGTGGCTCAGGAACTCGATCGACTCCACGCCGTTCTTTAGGTTCTGCCAGTAGGCGTCGATGGTGTTCGCCCCTGGGAGATGGGCCGACATCCCGACGATGGCGATGTCTGTGTCACTTGGCTGTCCCGCCCCGCTTCCGCCTTGCCCTGCCATGTCCGAGGGGCCGTATAGCAGAGTCCCGACTTTTTCGCGCCGACGGAAAGGTGTGATATTCGTTCAGCACGCTTGAAAGTCCACGTTGTCATCGTCAACTTCCGCACGGCCGACATGACGCTTCAGTCGGTGCGCGCCGTGGTCCGCGCGCTGGACCACCTCGGGGCACCGTACTGGATCACAGTGGTCGACAATGATTCAGGGGACGGCTCGCTCGAGCGCCTTCAAGCTGGTCTTTCGGCCGTGGCATCGACCGCGCCGACGCCGTCTCGGCGTATCGAGGTTATCGCCTCGGGGCGCAACGGCGGCTTTGGGTTTGGCAACAATGTGGGTATTCGACGCGGCCTGGCTTCCACCGATCCTGCTGAGTATTTCTATCTCTTGAACTCCGACGCCTTTCCCGCTGAGGACGCCATCAAGGTTCTCGTCGACTTCATGGACGCCCACCCGGACGTGGGTCTTGCGGGCAGCTACATTCATGGGGTCGACGACGTGCCGCATGAAACAGCCTTTCGGTTTCCCTCTCTGCAAGGGGAGCTGGTGGAGCGCGTATCTTTTGGACCGCTCACCCGTTGGCTCGACGACTACGTCGTGGCGCTGCCCATCCCGACGACCACAGTGCGCGTCGACTGGTTGGCCGGTGCCAGCATGATGATTCGGCGCAAGGTTTTCGAAGCGGTCGGTCTGTTCGATGAGACCTTCTTCCTATACTACGAGGAGGTCGACCTCTGTCGCCGCGCGCTCCTCAAGGGCTGGCCGACCTACTACGTGCCTTTGAGCCGCGTTGCTCACGTCGGCTCGGCTTCCACCGGCATGAAAGATCGAAGTCGTCGCTTGCCCGCGTTTTATCTCGACTCGCGGGCCCATTACTTCCGCAAGTCTCACGGCCCGGCCTACCTCGCGGGGGCCAACGCCGCCTGGATTTCGGGACAGATCGTTCGCCTCTTGCGGTCGCGTGTCGAACGTAAGAACTTTGGCGATCCGCCCTCTCTCCTGCGTGACTTTTTGCGGCACGCTGTGGGGCTGAAGCGCGCCGAATGAGCGCGACCCCCTCGCGCGCGGGCGGCGGTGAATGACATTTGCGCCAGGATCGAGTACGCGTTTTGACGTGCGATATGAACGCGTGATCGGCTCAGCGACGGGAACGGACACGGGCGCCCGCATGGGTTTCGGCTCTGGTTTACGCTCTGGCCGTTCTGGCTCCGACCGTTCTGGGCCAGGCCTAGCCACTGGCTTCGGTGCTTGCGCGGCGTCCGGAAGGAATGTCTCGCTGAGCGTCTCGCTGAGCGCCTTGTTCGTCCTGAGCATGATCGGGCTTGGGTGTGCGACCCAGCACCCCTTCGTTTGGGCCGAAGCCTTCCAGGAGAAGCCCGAGCCTCGCGTGATTCAGGCACGAGATACGTTGTCGGTCGTGGTCAAGAATCAAGCGCAGCTCTCGGGTGAGTTCGTCGTTCGCGAGAACGGCGCCTACCTCCAGCCGCTGGTGGGTGACGTCGACGTGGAAGGACTGTCGACCGAGCAGGCGGCGAGTCGCCTCACCGAAAAACTGCAAGGTATCCTGACGTCGCCGATCGTCACCCTTTCGATTTCGCGCCCCCGTCCTCTCCTGGTGAGCGTGGTGGGCGAGGTCCGGCAGCCGGGCAATTTTGAGCTGCCGGCGGGTGACGGTGTCCTCGAAGCGATCGCGCGCGCCGGCGGGCTGACCGAGTTCGCCGCCGAAGACGATATCTACGTCCTTCGACGATCCCCCGCGCGTCTTCGGATTCGCTTTCGTTATGCAGATCTCACAGGTGGAACGGCCAAGAGCTCAGGCTTTCAGCTTCGAGACGGCGATGTGGTCGTCGTCGACTGAGTGACCGAGTGACCGAGTGACCGAGTGAGTGACTGAGTGACTGAGTGACTGAGTGACTGAGTGACTCAGGTGCCGATGCGCTGAACGGGGAGGGTGACCCGCGTGTTGTCTGCGGCTTGTTTGCTGGTGGCGATTGTTCCGGCGGGTGTTCAGCTCGAGGGCGCGGCGCGCCTGCGTACCGAGACGAGTGCGGGCGTTGTGCCGGTGAGCGAAGAAGAATCGCTCACCGCGCTCGACGTCTCGTTTCACCCCGGGATCACAGGTGCACTGGTCTTCAACCGAGGACGTCTTGCCGCGGATTACGAGGTTGATCTCGTGCGGCGGTTTCCGCACCGCTCGGCGCCCAGTCGCCCGATCGTGTTTCAGTCGCTTCGTCTCGACTACACCGAGGTCATCTCTCGGCAGTGGTCGATCGCAGCTGGCGTGGGGGCCGGGCTGGGCGAGCTCGACTATGACGACGCGACGCTGCTCTTTCGGAGCGGGACCTTGGGCGCCGATGGGACGGTTTCGGGTTCGACGCCGCTATCACCGGTGATTGAAGCGCTTCGAAGCGATGCGGGTCTTCGCTTTGCGTATCGGCCGACGCGCAAGGCGAGCTTCGATCTTGCTTTGACGGCCGCGCTCAGCGAGCCACGCGGAGAGGTCGAGTCTTTCTCCGCGACCCAATCGTTGGCGCTCGAATTCGGATGGCGACACCAGGTCACTCGCGCCGATCGACTGGGCTTGTCGCTCATGGCGCGCGTGGATCGATCCAAGTCGCCGGTTCCGACCGTCGTCGGCGGCGCCGGCGCGGAGGCCGATGCCAGTTCTGCCGCTACGTTGCGTTTCGAGTCGATCACGACGGCGCTCGCGTGGGACCGGCGGGTCGGCCGCATGGCGACACTCGAAGCATCGGGCGGACTCGGACTCGTGACGGAGCGGCTGGCGGCGCCGAGTCTTGGTCCGTTCATGGACGTCGGTACCGTGCTCCACCTCGTTCGGCGTCGACGTCACGGGTTGGATTGGCGTGCTTCGGTGGGTGTCGACGCCTTCTTTGACCCGGTGCTCGGCACGATCGAGCGTCGCTTTACGGCGCGCGCGGGCGTTGAATACCGACTTGGTGCGTTGGTGACCGCTGGTCTTTCCGGCGCGTTTGCGACCCCGCTGGAGGGCGTCGATCGGGGCGACGATCGCACCTACCTCGCCGGTGAGTTGCCTATCTCGATTCGGCTGACGGATGCGGTCGTTCTCGACGGCGGCGCGCGCGTGTCGGCGCGAGCGCCGCATCTTGGAAGCTCGAACTTTCGGTTCCGTCAGCTTCTCGCTGAAGCCTACGCTGCGGTCACGGCCACGTTGCCCTTCTGAGCCAGGTCGCGCGTCGGGGGTTGGTTCGCGGCGCTCTTGCCTACGCGGGCTTGAGCACGAGCGGGTTCCCTCGTTTGAGCTGGACGAGCCAGACGAGCGCGAGCCCGAGGCCGAGGCCAGCAACGGCGCCCATGAGCGCCCGCTTTCGGATGAACTCCTTGGGGGAAAAGTACTCGAGGCGCGGTTGGGTGATGATGTCATAACGCGCGGCTACGGAGGCGCGTTCGAGTTCGACTTGGAGCTGTGTTGCCTTCATCTTGTCCGTCAGCTCCTTGTAGAGATCTTGCGCCGATTCGAAGTCGCGCAGGAGGTCTTTGTATTCGGCCTCGATCTTGGGCATCGCCTCGACAATGCCCTTCACCTTGCGAAGGTCGGCTTCGACCCGTGTTGCCTCGCTTCGGGCGAGCTCTCGCTGGGCTTCGAGTCGACGGAGCGTGGCCCGAATGTCTTGGTACTCGGGGTTCGTGCTCTTGATTTCGTCGCCGCCACCGGTCTGGTTGAATTTCTGGGCCAACACCTCCAGCTCTTGGAGCTCCTTCTTGAGCTGAACGACCTCAGGGTGGGCGTCGGCCAGACCCTTGGCGCGCGCCGCGGCGATCTTCCCGTTGATTTCCGCAATGGCCTGCGCATACGGACGGCTCGTCGTGACACTGCTGCGCACGAGCGGCGCCTCGCGCGTGAGACGCGCGCGGTCCAGCTGAAGGGCGGCTTTGACGCTCTCGATTTCCTTCGAGGCCTCGCTCTGGCGACGCTGAAGGTCAAAGAGGAGCTCATAGTACTGTCGCGCCTGATCGGGGAGTGCCTCGATGTTGCGCTCCTTGAAGGCGAGAAGCGCCTGCTGTGCGCGATCCAAAGACGCCTTGGCTTCGGTGGCCTGGGTGCGAAGGAAGTCGCTCTCGACGGTGATGACCTTGAGCTTCTTCTCGATCTCGGTGTCGAGGTAGTTCTCGAGGTGGTTCTTCAAGAACGTGATCGCAAAATCTCCATCGTTCGACGAGAACGCAGCGACGATCGTCTGGGTGCGGTCGTACGGGTCGCCCACCTCTTGGAATTCGAGGAAACGCTGGAGGGCCGTGATGAACTCGTCGGACGGCGCTGCGTTGCCGAGGTCCTCGAGGGTTTTTTGGATCAGGTTTAGGCTCCGGAAGTTCTGTTCCGTTGCGGTGAAGAAGGAAACCGAACCCGACTCGAACGTGTTGACGCGCGTCTCGCGCGCATCGGGCATCAAGCTCATCTCGAAGAACGCCCGCTTGGGAGGTGGCTTGATGTAGAAGCTTGCGACACCACCCAGCGCGCCCACCAGTGTCACGGCCGCGATCGTCTTCCAGTGGGGTAGGAAGAACAGCGCCGCGCGCCTGGCCATCGCCAGGTAGTCCTTGAGCGAGAGCTCGGGTTCTTGACCGATGCCCGCGTTTGCACCGCTGGCCGGCGGTGGGGGCGGAGGATGGGTATGGGGCGGGAGGACTGGACCGAGCGGCTGCTCGCGAAACGGGACCGGCAGCGTGTTGGCGTTGTACGCGGCGGCCGTGGGCAAGCCGGTGTCCGTATGGCGCGCCCGAACCATCATCATCTGGGCTGCTTCCGCGATCGCGGGTGGGATCGCACCGCGTCGGACGGTTTCGGGCTCGACCGGTTGCCCTTCACGGGTCGAGACGTACTGCATGACCGTGTCGCCGACCTGAATGAAGTCGCCGTTCTTGAGGGTCACCGAATGGATGAGCTCGTTGTTGACGAAGGTACCGTTGCTCGAGTCCAGATCCTTGAGGATGTGCTGCCCGTCCCGGGTCCCGCAAATCTTGGCGTGTGTCTGGGACACCAGATCGTCATTCAACCGAATGTCCGAGCTTGGCGAACGACCGATGACCAAGTCGTGGATGCCCGCAACATAGACGTCGCCGCTGTTCGCGCCGGTGCAGATTCGAAGTGCTTGCTCGAGGGGCGCATCGCGGCGGCCCCCCGTGAAGCTTGCGTCAATAATCTTCCCCATTTTGGGCTAACCGCGGCCAAGGATAGTCGTCAGCCGAGCCGCCGTCGAGGCTTTGCCGACCGTTGCGCGGGCCCCCAGCCGATCCACGGGCATCCAGCCAGTCCATGGGCTCAACCCGATCGGCGTGGAAACTCTTATCGTGGGGGGGACCCCGGCTCACTTCAGGCCCCATCTACCGCAGTTGTCACATCCGACGATCGGCTCACACCCACAGATGCGTCTGGTTTGCAGCTCCGTCGAATGACCGACTCGACTGCAGGATACCCCGGTCGTTCGGCCTCCGGAGACTAAGACGTCAGACTGAGGCGCAGGGCTGATTCGAAGGCGATAAAGGCGAGCGAGAAGAGAGCACACATGAACGGCAGGCAGACAGGGTTATTTCGAATTGGCCTTCTGATTTGGGCCTTGATCCTCACATGCATCGCCTTTGTCGGTGCGCTACATTTCCGAGAAATCCTGGTCTCGCTGTCTTTCGGGCAGAGTCTCCCGTCTTGGGTTCCGCTCCCGGTCGAGCCCGTGGCGGCCGAGGACCTTCGCGTCCACTGGATGCTGCTCGCGGGGCTCATGCCGGCCTGGGCGGTTTGTCTCTACTTGGCCGGGGTGACCGATTTCCGGATCGCCCGCCGGCGTACGGTTCTTCGATATCTTCGCGGCGTGGGTTTGGGAACGGGGGTCCTGGTCTCTCTTGTCTTTGTCTTCCGTCTCGATGCGGTCCCGCGCTCGTTCGTTCTCCTGTTCGCATGCTCGAGCTTGCTTCTCATGGTGGTTGGCCACTTCGTGGTCATGGAGACGATCGCCTTCATTCGGCGCAAGCAGGTCGACGGCCATCGACTACTCGTGATCGGTCGATCGTCGGCCGCAGTGGGTCTTGCCCGAGCCCTGAGAAGCCAGGCGCCCTGGAAGATCAAGCTGCTTGGACACGTGGAGGTCCCGGGAGAGGCGTCGCACCCTGAGGCCGGGTTCACGGTCGGGCGTCTCGAAGACCTCGCGATCCTGCTCGACAGCCAGCCCGTCGACGAGGTCGTGTTTGCCAGCCAAGACCTGCCCCTCGCTGCCTTCGACGAGGCGCTGAATGCGTGTGATGAGCGGGGCGTTGATGTCTTGCTTCCGCTGCCTCCTGCGCTCCCGGCCCACAGCCATGTCGAGGTCGCGCACGTCGACGGCTTCGATGCGCCGCTGCTCGGTCTGCGCCGAACCCCGAAGGGCGAGGCGAGGCTCGCGCTCAAGCGCTTGATCGATCTCGCCGGCGTACTCCTCGCCATGCCGCTCGCGCTGCCCTTGATGTTGGCGGTGGCCATCGCGGTGAAGTTGACCTCGAAGGGCCCCGTCTTCTTTCGTCAGGTGCGCGCCGGACGGAATGGCCGTCGCTTTACGATGCTGAAGTTCCGCTCGATGGTGGTCGATGCCGAACACCGAAAGGCTCAGCTTCTGCACCTCAACGAGCTGTCGGGTCCGGTTTTCAAGATCCGCAAGGATCCCCGCGTTACGAAGATCGGAAGCTTGATCCGCAAGACCAGCCTCGATGAGCTTCCTCAGCTCTTCAACATCTTGCGGGGAGACATGTCGCTCGTCGGTCCGCGCCCGCCACTCCCTTCCGAAGTCGAAGGTTATGAGCCGTGGCAACGCCGTCGGCTCTCCGTGAAACCGGGCTTGACGGGCCTATGGCAAGTCTCTGGGCGCAACGACATCGACTTCGAAGAGTGGATGGCGATGGATCTTCGCTACATCGACAGCTGGTCGATCTGGCTCGATGTGAAGATCCTGCTGAAGACCGTCCCCGCGGTTCTCCATCGATCGGGCGCCAGCTGAGTCACTGCGGACGTTCGCTTCAGCTTCTGCTTTTGCTTTTTACTTTGGCTCTGGTTTTGGCTCTGGCTTCAGCTTTGGCTTCAGCTTTGGCTTCAGCGCGTGAAGGGTTGCTGGCCACCGATCGCGAAGATCGTGTCAAGATCTGGCGACGCTGGCGGCTCGCGGCGACCGGTGATAGGAACGCCTTTCGTCTGGTCGGTCTCGGCGAGCCAGGCGGATGAAAAGGCTATGTGCGGGGTTGTCGGAGCTGTAGGCGGCATAGACGAGGAGATTCGAGCCGCGGTTCGCGCGATGAACGCGTCGCAGCAGCATCGGGGGCCCGACGACGACGGTTTTTTCGAGAGCGAGCAGGTCATGTTTGGCTTTCGAAGACTCGCGATTATCGACCTCTCGGCCGATGGCCATCAACCGATGATCGATTCTGAGACGGGTCACGTCATCGTCTTCAATGGGGAGATCTACAACTACCTCGAGATCAAAGCTGAACTCGAGGCGTCGGGGACCCGTTTCGTTTCGAAGAGCGACACCGAGGTGTTGCTCAAAGCCTACGCGCGGTGGGGGCTCGACATGTTGCCTCGCGTGGCCGGGATGTTCGTGTTCGCGCTCTGGGATGCGTCGCGCCGGTCGGTTGTGTTGGCGAGGGACCGCCTCGGTATCAAGCCGCTCTACGTGACCAACGTCGCACGGCCCGGAAAGCCGCCCGTGACTCTCTTTGCCTCGGAGCTTCGCAGTTTGCTCGCGAGCGGACTCGTCGACCGCCGCCTTTCGGCAGCCGGGCTCGCGACCTACCTTTGGAACGGGTTCGTGTTCTCGCCACCTTCGATCGTTGAAGGGATCGACGTGTTTCCGGCGGGTACGGTGCAGACGCTCGGTCTCGATGGTCAGAAGACCTCGAGCCGCGTCTATTGGACGTTGCCCGAGGCAGGGGCACGCGAGGATGTGGATCGCGTCCGGGATGTCCTTCGGACGACCACTCGCCAACACCTCCTGGCCGATGTTCCGCTCGGTGTGTTCTTGTCGGGCGGGATCGACTCGAGTGCGGTCACGGCGTTGGCGAAGGAGGTCAGTGCCGGCGACGTGCGCACGTTTAACGTCTGCTTCGAAGAGGCGGAGTTCGACGAATCGTTGCACGCGCGTCGCGTAGCCCAAGCCGTAGGGACGACGCATACCGAGGTCCCGCTCTCCGAGTCTGCTTTTCGTCGAGACCTCGACGCGGCGCTTCAGTCGATCGACCAACCGACTTTCGATGCGATCAACACCTACTTTGTCAGCAAGGCGGTACGCGAGGCAGGGGTGACGGTGGCGCTGGCGGGGACGGGGGGCGACGAGCTCTTCGGCGGCTACGACAGCTTCTCAGATCTTCCTCGGGCTCAGCAGGTAAGCCGATACTTCTCGCGCGTGCCGGCGTGGTCTTTGCGCCAGCTCGGACGCCTGGTTGCGCGCGTGAAGCTCGGCAAGTTCGGCGAGGTTGCGCCCCAAACGCGCTGGGGCAAGCTGGGCGACGTCCTTGCGACGCGCGGCGACGTCCTCGAACTCTACCAGATTGCCTACGGGCTCTACACAGAGGCGTTCTTGGGCGAGCTCTTCGACATCCCGTGGGATGCAGGCGTTTCGCCCTTTGGCATTCCGACTTCGCGAGTGGATGCGATGAGGTCGATCGCGAGCGATCCAGCGAAGCTGCATGCCATCTCGCGCCTCGAGCTGTCGAGCTTCATAGGAGAGCGGCTGCTTCGCGACACCGACGCCGCGAGCATGGCCGTCTCGCTCGAGGTGCGCGTTCCTTTGCTCGATCACCGCGTCGTCGAGGCGGTCGCCAGTCTCGCGGCGCCCGTGCGCTTCGAACCGCTTGGGCGGAAGAGGCTCCTGCGTCAGATGGCGATGGGGTCGCTCGACCCCGCGTTGTTCGATCGGCCGAAATCCGGCTTCGTGCTTCCGATCGAGCGATGGTGCCGAGCGCAACTCAGGGGCGACATTGAAGAGACGCTCGGTGATTTCGCGCTCTGTCGGTCGGTGGGGCTGGATCGCGATGCGGTGCTCAGGCTTTGGCGTGCCTTTCAGGCTGACGCGCCGGGCATCTATTGGTCGCGGGTCTGGGGGATCTTCGTGCTTCTGGCTTGGTGCCGAAGGCACAAGGTGACGTTGTGACCGACCTCTTAGACGTCGGGTGCGTGGTCATCGGGCGCAACGAGGGCGAGCGGCTCGTGCACTGCTTGACCTCGGTCGTGCGGGAGGTGGCTCACGATCGGGTCGTGTACGTGGACTCCCAGTCGACCGACGACAGTGTGGGGTTTGCGCGCGGTCTTGGCATCGAGGTCGTCGAGCTCGATCTGTCGCGCCCGTTTACTGCGGCGCGTGCCCGCAACGAAGGATTCGAGCGCTTGATGGCGATCGCATCTCGACCTCGGACCGAGGCTACGCCTACGCCTACGCCTACGCCCGCGTCTACGCCTACGCCGGGACTCGAGTCCAGGCCCGGATTCGAACCCGGGTCTTTGCTCGCGTACGTGCAGTTCATTGATGGCGATTGCGAGATCGTGCCTGGCTGGCTCGCGCGCGGCCGCGCCCGGCTCATCGAGCGGAAGGATCTCGCGGTGGTCTGTGGGCGCCGGCGCGAGAAGTACCCGGGGGCTTCGATCTACAATCGTCTTTGTGATCTCGAGTGGGACACGCCGGTGGGTGAGGCCGAGGCCTGCGGCGGAGACGCGCTCATGCGCATCGAGGCTTTTCAGCGCGCCGAGGGCTTCAACGCCTCGCTCATTTGTGGCGAAGAGCCCGATCTCTGCCTCCGGCTTCGACGTCTTGGCTATGCGGTTGAGCGGCTGGATGCGGAGATGACGCGACATGACGCGGCCATGGCCGAGTTTCATCAGTGGTGGAAGCGTTCGGTCCGGGCGGGCTACGCGTACGCAGAGGGTGCATCGAATCATGCTGACGGCGATGAGGCCTATTCGAAGAAGGACGTTCGAAGCATCCTTTTTTGGGGCGCGTTGCCGGCGGTCGCGCTGGGGGCGGGTGTGCCGACGTTGGGGTTGAGTCTTTGTATGTTGGGCGCCTATCCGCTCGGCGCGCGCAGAATATACCAGGGAGAACGGGCGCGAGGTCGTTCCCCGAGCGATGCGCTGTTATATGCATCCTTTTGCATGCTTGGTAAGTTCCCGGAGCTCCAGGGGCTCGCGCGATACTATTCGAATCGACTTCGTGGCCGAGCCTCGGCGCTCATCGAATACAAATAGGAGTCCGTCGAGTCCGTCTGCGTCGTCGCGTCACGATGAGCGCGAAGAAGAGGCAGGAAAGAAAGCCCGACGCGGGCGCCGTTGCGGCGTTGGACGCGTGCGCGTCTTCCGACGGCGCGCCGATGAGCCCGCTATCACTGCAGCCGATCATCCCCTCGAGTCCATCGTCCCCCTGCCGCGCGAGCGCAGAACTCTCGGACGGGAAGCAGAGCTGGGTGTCTTCTCCGGCTGGATAGATCGAACAGATCCCGTCGACGTCGTCCTCGGCCAAAGTCTGCTTCTGTGTTTCGCAGAGCGGTGCGTTTGCAAACATCGTTGCGGATTGATACGCGGCCGTGGCCGGCGGATGGTCAAGACCCAGGACATGACCGAGCTCGTGGGTCAGGGTGTTCTGGAAATCGACCTCCTCGTTGCCGAGGTTGCATCCTGATGCGGCACGGACGAAGTGGAACGATACGGCGTTGAGCTCGATGTCGGAGTCGAGAATCTCGCCTGTTCGCACGACGAAGGCGTTGGTCGTGATTGCGATGGCGTAACGATCGTAGGGCCAGCTCGTCATGAGGGCCGTGATCACGTTGTGGTTATGGCCGCTCGCACTGTAATGCGCCCGCGATTCGTCGACGGTCTCACCGTATCGAAAGACCAGGTCGGAACAGTCGACTTGGCTCCACTCGCTGAGCGAGGCCTCGGTCTCGGCGAGGACCGTCGAGGGCGACTCTCGTTCCAGGGCGAGAAGAAGGGTGGGGCTCACGTCCATCGTGACCGTTCGGCTCGCCCACGAAAGCGAAGCGCCCGAGTCCTGCGCCACGCGCGTGCAGGTGAAGCCAAGAGCCTCTGCGCCCGCGAAGCTCGCCAGCGCGGCGATGCACAGCGTGACGCATCCTTTGGCGTGGCCGTTTGTCGAACTGAGGATGCCCACGTCTGGTGCCGATTCTCGGCCCATCGACGCGGGTAGTCGATGCGCGCAGCGCCCACGCTGTCGTTCGACCCACCCCCGCGTCGCCGACAGGGGTTGCGGGTGGGTCGATGGCCCTTTCGGCAGGGCGCCCTGATTGTGGTTGTGGGAGCGACAGGGGACTCCCGACCGCCCGCTGCGGCGGCGCCGAGCCGCCCTTGCTCCCGTCCTCCTCGGGATGCACTATTCTCCGAATTTCATGGCCGAGCAGACGCGATTGAGTGCTTTCATGGTTGGGGCAGACACACTCCTCACCGAGTGTGCCGACATTTGGATCAAGCTTGGGCACGAGCTTCGAGGGCTGATCACCGACGAACCGAAGATCGCAACGTGGGCACGAGCCCATTCGGTGCCTGTCTTCGGCCTTTCGACCTATCGTGATGCCCTGAAGACGCGTCCCTTCGACTATCTTTTCGCGATCACCCACCTCGCGCTCATTCCCGATGACGTCCTCGAGCTGCCCACAAAGGCCGCCATCAACTTTCACGATGGTCCACTGCCGCGATATGCGGGACTGAATGCGCCCGCGTGGGCACTCATTCACCAAGAGAAAGACTACGGAATCACATTCCACCGGATGACGGCGGGTGTGGACGAAGGCGATATCTTGGTTCAGAAAACCTTCGACATCGCACCTCAAGAGACGTCGCTCTCGCTCAACACGAAGTGCTTTGCTTCCGCGATCGAGGGCTTCCAGGAACTCGCAGGGCAGCTCGTCGCGGTCGGGCCCACGGGGCAAGCGCAAGATCGGGCGGTGCGCACGTACTTCGGACGTCATGACCGGCCAGCCAACGGCTGCGTGCTCGACTTTCGGCAACCGGCACGTGTGCTCGACGCGCTCGTGCGCGCCCTGGATTTCGGCCCGTATGCGAACCCACTCGGGTCGGCGAAGATCGCGCGTGGCGACGAGACGCTCATCGTGCAGTCCTCCTCGATCGAACCGTTGGGTCATGCGGCGTCGGCCGTCGCGCCGGGAACGGACACGCCCGCACCGCGTGCACCGGCCGAAGGCTCATCAACGCTCGGCGCCTCGGCCCCGGGCACCTCGGCCCCTTCGGCTGCGGGTACCTCGGCCCCCGGCACTGTCGTTCTGGCGACCGACGATCGCGTCGTCGTGGCGACGGGCGAGGACGGAATTGCGTTGCTCGGGTTCCGCGATCTCGAGGGGCGCGCGATCGATGTGGCGGAGGCGAGGCGTCGGCTTCATCTTCGTGAGGGCGACGTGCTTGCACCGCTCGACGACACGGCCGCTCGGCTTCTGACCGACCTGAGTTCGACACTGTCGAGAGGCGAGCGAGACCTTTCGCGGCAGCTTGCTGGTCTCGAGCCGCTCGAGGTCCCGGGTCTTCGCGCGTCCGCCTCGGCGTCGGGGCGGTTTCTGTCGGTTCCACTGCACATCGAAGAGGTCGTCAGAGCTTGGCGCGATGTCGTTGCCTCGTCAGCACCCGCGGAGGCTGCGCCTTCGGCGGGGGGCGGGCCGGACGGCTGCACCGATCGCGTTGCGGAAGCGCTCGAGGCTCGGTGGCTGGCTGGTTTCTTGTGGCTCCTCGGACGCCTTGCGCGCCAGGACGCCGTCCAGATCTCGCTCGACGACGCGCACGCGGCTCGGAGATTGGCGCCGGTTCGCGCATGGATCGAGCATCGGGTTCCTACGTCGTTCACGTTGTCGCCCGATGTATCCTTCCGGTCGTTTGCGGACACCGTCGCGGCGACCGTACAGAAGGCCCGCAAGAACGTCGGATTCATACGCGACCTCGTGGCACGGACGCCGTCGATCTCCGGCGGCGCATCGCTCTCGGGTCGCTGGCCCCTCCCGATCATGCTCGCGGTCGGTCGTTCGGCGGGAGAGGTCGAAGGCTTTCAACCTCCCACGGGGACCGCGCTCGCTCTGTCTTTGTCCGACGACGGACAGCGCGGGGCCCTCGTGTTCGACCGCGCGTTTTTCGAGCCAGGATGGATCGATCAGATCGCTGCCTATCTCAAGGTGCTCCTCGCGGACGTCACCAAGGATCCGCAGCGAACGCTGCGGGACGCGAAAATCCTGCCCGACGACGTGCGCGATCGCGTGGTGTTCGGCTTCAATCGAACCAAGATGGATGGCGCGATCGAGTCGACCGTTCATGGCGCGATCGCCGCGCAGGCGGTACGGACGCCGGACGCGACCGCAGTTGTTTTCGAGGGACGGTCGCTTTCTTATCGGGGGTTGGACGAGCGAGCGAATCAGTTGGCGCATCACCTCATCGAACTCGGCGTGTCCACGGCGCATCCGCGAGTTGGGATTCACGTCGAGCGTTCGATCGATCTCATCGTGGCCGTCCTCGGAACAATGAAGGCGGGTGGAGCGTACGTTCCGCTCGATCCCTCGTATCCGCCCGACCGTATCGCCTTCATGATCGAAGATGCAGCGCTCAAGGTCCTGATCGTTCACGACCGACTGGCCGGGACTCTCCCGGCTCAGGGGGCGCGCGTCGTTCGGATCGATGGTGACTGGTCGACGATCGCCCGCCACTCCACGCTCGCTCCGTCGCTTCCCGAGCGCGGTGAAGATCTCGCGTACGTGATCTACACCTCGGGCTCGACCGGCAAACCGAAGGGCGTGCAGATCGAGCATCGAAACGCTGTGAATTTCTTCGTCGGTATGGACGCCGTCATTCCGCACGAGCCGCCGTGTCGGTGGCTCGCGGTGACGAGCCTGTCCTTCGATATTTCGATCCTCGAGCTGTTTTGGACGCTTTCGCGAGGTTTCGAGGTCGTTGTGTACCGCGATCGCGCGCGGGATGCCGAGGCCGAGGCCCAAGCCGTTGCGCCTCGAGCCTCTTCGTCTTCGTCCTCGTTCGCGGCCCTGCCCGAGCACGCGACTTCGGTTGCGTCCTGCGGCGCGGGTACATCTCTCACGTCGAGTACGACGTCGAGTTCGCTCAGGACATCGGGCGCGCGCGGGACATCGGGCGCGCGCGGGACATCGGGCGCGCGCGGGACATCGGATGATCTGAAAAAGATGGCGTTTGGTTTGTTCCTTTGGGGCAATGACGAAGCCGAAGGCCGAGAGAAATACGCGCTCATGATCGAAGGCGCGAAGTACTTCGATGAGCACGGCTTCGACTCGGTCTGGACACCCGAGCGACATTTTCACGCCTTTGGGGGCCCGTTCCCCAACCCGGCGGTCACGGGTGCGGCGCTCGCGGCCGTGACGTCGAAGCTTCACATTCGGGCTGGGAGCTGCGTTTCGCCGCTCCACCACCCGATTCGGATCGCGGAAGAGTGGGCGGTCGTCGACAATCTGTCGAATGGCCGTGTCGGGTTGTCGTTCGCCTCGGGTTGGCAGGTCAACGACTTCATCCTGCGGCCCGAGGGATATCCAAACTTCAAGGCGGTCATGCTCGAACAGGTGGAGACGGTTCGACGACTTTGGCGAGGTGAGCGCGTCGAGTTCGTCAATCCGAAGGGTGAATCGGTTTCGCTACGTACATTGCCGCGGCCGGTGCAGCCGGAACTGCCGTTTTGGATCACGACGGCTGGGAATCCAGAGACGTATCGTGCTGCGGGCCGCATGGGTGCCAATGTTCTCACGCATCTTCTTGGGCAGTCGCTTCAAGAAGTGGCCGAGAAGATCGCGATCTATCGCAGTGCGCGCGCCGAAGCCGGCTTTGATCCGGCGACCGGGATCGTTTCGCTGATGCTCCACACGTTTGTGGGTGACGACGTCGACACGGTTCGCGACATCGTGCGCCAGCCGATGAAGGATTATCTCGAGGCCTCGCTCAATCTGCTCCAGAACTTCGCTTGGGCGTTTCCGGCGTTCAAGCGACCAAAGAACGCCAGCGATGGTTCCGATGAAATCGATCTCGAAGGCCTTGCTCCCGATGAACGAGAGGCGATCCTCGAGTTCGCCTTCTTGCGCTACTTCGAAGCGAGCGGGCTTTTCGGCACGCCTCAACACTGCCTTGCGATGATCGATCGCTGCCGCGCGGCGGGCGTCGATGAGATCGCCTGTCTTCTCGACTTTGGCGTCAAGACCTCGGTGGTCTTGGCGCATCTTCCTTACCTGAGCGAGCTTCGGACGCTTGCCAATCTCAACGTTGCGATGGCGGAAGCCGGTGCGACGTCGGCGGAGCGGTTGCACGAAGACGCACAGGAAGATGACGACGACGGTTCTTACGAAGGTGCGCAGGGCGCTTCGCGTGGAGGTTCGCTCGACTTATCCATCGCCGGGCAGATCCGGGCGAACGCGATTACCCACATGCAGTGCACGCCTTCGATGGCCAAGATGCTTCTGATGAACGAGGAAACGCGTTCAGCGCTCGCCTCGATCCAGCACCTGATGGTGGGCGGGGAAGCCTTTCCACGTGAGCTCGCGCGAGAGCTTCTCGCGATCAATCCCGGGACGGTCACGAACATGTATGGGCCCACCGAGACGACGATTTGGTCGGCGACCCATCGCGTCGTGGCGCGTGATGTCGAAGGCGAGATTCCGGTAGGTCGCCCGATCGCGAACACCGAACTTTACGTCCTCGACGCGTTTTCGAACCCCATGCCTCCGCGCGTCGCCGGGGAGCTGTACATCGCGGGCGAAGGCGTGGCTCGCGGGTATCTCGAGCGCCCGGAGCTGACGCGGGAGCGCTTTGTCCCAGATCCTCACCGCGGTGAGGGGCACCGCATGTATCGGACCGGTGACCTCGCGCGCTTCCGGGAAGACGGGACGCTCGATTTCTTGGGGCGCGTCGACCATCAAGTGAAGATCCGTGGCTATCGGATCGAGCTCGGAGAGATCGAAGCGCTCCTCATGCGCCACGCATCGGTTCGGGAGTGCGTGGTGGTTTTGCGGGAGCTTTCACCGGGAGATCAGCGGCTCGTTGCGTACGTGGTGGCCGATGGCGTGGCGCCTTCGGAAAACGAACTTCGGCACTATCTCGCGGCCAAGGTCCCAGAGTACATGGTCCCCGCGCATTTTCCGATCTTGGAGACGATGCCGCTCACTCCCAACGGAAAGATCGATCGCCGGGCCCTCCCCGACATTCGTCGCCTCGTGGAGAAGGCGGCCTCCGCGACCGTTTTTGCCGCACCGGAAGGCGAACTAGAACGGAAGGTCGCGCAGGTCTGGATGGAGACTCTGGGGCGAGAGAGCGTGGGTCTCGACGACAACTTCTTCGATATCGGAGGTCACTCGCTCTTGGTCGTACGTATGCATCGCACGCTGAAGGCCACCGTGGAGCAGCCGGTTTCCCTGACCGACCTCTATCGATTTCCGACCATCCGCGCGTTCTGTGCTCATCTTTCGGCCGACTCGGACGACGGCGCCTTGAAGGAGAGCCGAGAGCGGGGACGACGTCGAAAGGATATGATGCAGCATCGACGCCAGGCGAGAAGTCGCATCGAGTGATGGATGACGCACGAGATGACGCACGAGAGGTGCGATGTCATGCGTGAGACATGCACGACGAAGAGGATTCAACCGAGGTTTCGCATCCGATGAGTGTGACAGTGGGTCGAAGATATTGTCTGATTACGCCGTGCCGCGATGAGGCCGAGTATGCGGTGCGGTGTTTGGAAAGTGTGCTCCGGCAAACGCTGAAGCCGGCAAAGTGGATCATCGTGGACGATGGCTCCAAAGATGATACGCCGCGCATTCTCGCCGAATACGCGGCAAAGCACGATTTCATCGAGATCGTGACGCGGACTGACCGCGGACGTCGCGCGGTGGGTCCAGGCGTGATCGACGCGTTCTACGCCGGCTACGACAAGGTGGATCGGAGCGCCTTCGAATACATCTGCAAGTTCGATCTCGATCTCGACATCCCCCCTCGTTACTTCGAGCGGCTGGTCGAGCGCATGGAGAAGGAGCCCCGACTCGGGACGTGCAGCGGGAAGCCTTACTTCGAGGGTGAGGACGGCAAGCTGGTGAGCGAGAAGTGCGGCGATGAGATGTCGGTGGGCATGACGAAGTTCTACCGCATCACGTGCTTCGAGGAGATCGGTGGTTTCGTACGGCAAGTCATGTGGGATGGCATCGACTGCCATCGCTGCCGTATGCTCGGGTGGCGAGCCGCTTCGTGGGACGAGCCCGAGCTCCGCTTCGTGCATCTTCGCCCGATGGGGGCGAGTGATCGAGGCATTTTGACGGGCCGGATGCGCTGGGGCTTCGGGCAATATTTCATGGGCACCGGCCTTGGCTATATGACCGCCAGCGCGCTGTTTCGGATGACGACGCCGCCGTACGTCGTCGGCGGCGCGGCGATGTGGTGGGGCTACGTGAAGAGCATGCTGAGTCGCCAAGAGCGCTTCGACTCGCCCGAGTTCAGGCGGTTCTTGCGGCGCTATCAGTGGGATTGTCTGGTGCGCGGCAAAACGAAGGCCACCGAGTCGCTTGATCGCAAGCAGGCCCGGACGTTTGCGGAGCGCCAGTTCGCTCGGCACTGAAGTGTCGACCTCGTGCGCGCAACATATGTGATGCTCAAAGCGTCTCGACCATGGCTTTCCTTGCCCACTCGTCGTAATTTGTCGCTTTGAAGTCGACCGTCATTTGAATCCCGTTCTTCTTATCGATCGAGAGGCTCCGTTTGCCTTCGCCTCCAAAGTGGCAGGTGTACTTCGAGATGCTCTTTTTGATGTAGGCCTTGGTATTTGAGCCGCGGCATAGGCCGACGAGCACTTCGAGTGGCGTGCTGCAAAAGCTGTCGACGGCGTACTTCTTGACGTCTTCAGCCGGGAAGCTCTTCCAGTCGATCGTGACCGTCACCTTGGCCCCGCAGGCGTCGAGGACGCGCTTGGCGGACTGATCCAGCGATGCCTCGATGCGTGCGATGCGAACCTTCTCGGGCTCGTCTTCGGCGCGGGCGGCCGGGATGTAGGCGGCCGTCCCCATACAAAGGAGCACGAAGCCAGCCAAAGGTCTCAAAGACGTGCGTGTTTTTCTACATGTGTTCATTGGGTCTCTCCCTTGGCGCGCGGCTTACTTGCCGGCGGCTGTGTCTTTGCAGAGAGCGGTCTGAAAAGCGGTGAGGGCTTTCTTTTTCGTGAGTGTGGGGCAGGTCGCCTTGAGATAGTAGGTGCTGGCCTCGTTGAACTCGCTCAAGAGATCCTTCTTGAGGGCGTCGTAGCAATAGTCGAACGCGACTTTCTTGGCGGCCTCGAAGGGAACGTCGCCTTCTTGGAGGTTGCCGAGGGTCATGGTCGTCGCGATGACGACCTGACGATCCCCGCAGTCTTTGCGCCGCGCCTTCGTCTTGAAAGCGATTTCGAAAAGGACGGCAGCCGGACCGTAGCCAGCGCCCATGCGCGCCATCTGGCCGGCGCGGAAGGCGAGCTCATCGTTGGTGGGGTCGGTCTTCACGAACGAGATGAGTCCCTCGGCGCACTCGGGGCCGGAGTAGCGGTTGTTGAAGCACTGCTCGAAGTATTTGAGCCCCGAGTCCTGGCGCAGCTTCATAAAAGCCTGCGACTTCTTGAGGGCCGCGTAGCGGCCGATGAGAACGTCAGCCGTACCGAGTGACGAGTATCCTTGATCGGACGCGAGGACGCTGGTTAGATGACCTACGGCTGCCTTCTCGAGCGCGGTCTTCCAGGATGCGTCGCGCTTCGTCGGTGGGATGTCCGACAGATGCTCGAGCACCTCCGTCCAGTTCTCCTCATTGACGAGGGCCTGAATGTCTGCAGCCGTGTATTTGTCGCCAGCGTTTGCCGACGCGCTTGCGGCAAGGGTCGCAAGAGCGATTGCGCTCACGATGAGCCTCTTTGACGTCATTGGTTCGTATCTCCCCTTCTTCTTGAGCTTGGTCACGTCCCGGTTTCTCGGACGCCGCGCTGAGCTGTCCGTCGACGCGGCGCCCGATCTTTGTCCGGGACTCTGCGCCAAGAGCAATGCCGGTGCCAGTTGCGGCCTCGGCTTCCGCCTTACCCAAAGTCGAGCCGGCCGGGTCGCCTCGAGCCTGGAAATGTCTGATCCGGATGAAAACCTGTAAACAACCAGCGACAGCAGGGATTTACCATCGCTTGTCTGGTTATCTCGTCCTAAGCTCGGTACCTTCGCGCCAATGACGAGCCTTGTTCTTACGATTGTCGGCGCGCGCCCAAATTTCATGAAGGCGGCGCCCATTCATGACGCGTTCGTCGCCGCGGGTGCCGAGCATGAGATCATCCATACCGGTCAGCACTACGACGAAGCGATGTCGAAGGTTTTTTTCGACGACCTCGGGATGCCGCGACCTGCGGTCTATCTGGGCGTCGGCTCCGGTTCTCACGCGGTCCAGACGGCCAACGTGATGATCGGACTCGAGCAGGTCTTTATCGAGCGACGGCCCTCCCTCGTCAATGTTGTGGGCGATGTGAACTCGACGATGGCGGCCGCGATCGTGGCCGCGAAGTTGTGCATCCCGGTCGCGCACACGGAGGCCGGGCTTCGAAGTCGCGACTGGACCATGCCGGAGGAGGTCAACCGCGCGGTCACCGATGCGGTCTCGGATCTCTTGCTGACGCCGTCCGCCGATGCGGACGAAAACCTCCTTGCGGAGGGTCGAGCGCCCGAACGGATCGTCCGGGTCGGAAACGTGATGATCGATACGCTTCTGAAGCACCTTGAGGCCGCCACAGCGTTGCGCGTCTTCGAGCGCTACGGATTGGAGCCGAAGGGCTACGCCGTGCTCACATTGCACCGGCCCTCCAACGTCGATGACCCCGCCACCTTTTCGAAGCTTCTCGAGGCGCTCCTCGATATCCAAGGGAAGATTCCCATCGTCTTTCCGATTCATCCGCGGACGCGGCTTCGTCTCGACACGAACCCCGTGGCCGAGCGCTTCAAGAAGGCGCAGAACATTCGGCTCATCGAGCCCCAGGGCTATCTCCAATTCTTATCCTTGAGTGCACACGCCCGGTTCGTGTTGACCGATTCGGGTGGGCTCCAGGAAGAGAGTACCGCCCTGGACATCCCATGCCTCACGCTTCGTGAGAACACAGAGCGTCCAATTACCGTCGATTCGGGCACCAACACGATCGTGGGCACCGACCCCGATCAGATTCGTCAGGCCGCCGCCGAAATCTTGGCTGGCCGAGGGAAGACCGGCCGAGTGCCCGAGCTGTGGGATGGCAAGGCCGGCGTACGGATCTTTGAGGCGATCACTCGCTTTCTTGCGACCCGGACTCGAACTTCTCCGCGTTAGGCTCACGACGCGCGCCCGTCCGACTTGACGCGGCGCGTTGGCCGCTCGGGCGTTGACGATCGTGCCCCGTCCCGCCTATGCCGCTTGTCGGCATGGCGAAGCGCGCAAAAATCCTCGGCACGGGGCACTACGTGCCCCCGCATGTTGTGACGAATCAGGACCTTGAGAAGCGGATGGATACCACGGACGAGTGGATCCAGCAGCGAACCGGGATCCAGGAGAGGCGTTGGGTCGAAGGCGAAGTTGGTGCGACCGACTTGGCCGTCATCGCGTCCGAAGAAGCCATCAGGGCCGCGGGTCTTGAGGCCAAAGACATTGACGCCATCATTTTTGCGACGCTGTCGCCGGATCTCAATTTCCCTGGTTCGGGATGCCTTCTCAACGACCGTCTCGGGATCAACGGTGTGCCGTCGCTCGACATCCGGAATCAGTGCAGCGCGTTCCCGTACGGCCTTGAAATCGCCGACGCGTTTATTCGTGCGGGTGTCTATCGCCACGTACTCCTGGTGGGATCAGAAGTTCACTCGACGGGTCTCGATGTATCGACCGCGGGGCGGGACGTTGCCGTGATCTTTGGCGATGGCGCGGGCGCGGTTGTGCTCGGACCTTCCGACGTCGAGTCCGAAGGCGTGCTGACGACGATCGTCGGTGCGGATGGCCGCTTTGCGCGCGAGCTTTGGACCGAGCTGCCGGGCTCGCGATGTCAGCCACGGATCAGCGTTCAGGGCATCGAAGAAGGGCGCCACTTCCCCAAGATGAACGGCCGCGAGGTGTTCAAGCACGCGTCGCGGAAGATGCCTGAGCTCGTCCGCGAAGCCCTCAACCGCTGCGACTTGACGACGAAGGACATTGATCTCCTCATTCCGCATCAGGCGAATCTTCGGATTTCGGAGATGGTTCAGCGCGCGCTCGATCTTCCTGACGATCGCGTGTTCAACAACATCATGCGCTATGGCAATACGACGGCCGCTTCCATCCCGATCGCCCTCGACGAGTGCGTTCGAAATGGCCGGCTGAAGGCGGGAGATCTCCTTGCGGTGACGGCCTTCGGCGCTGGCTTCACCTGGGGCGCTGCGCTGATCCGCTTCTGAGCCTCGCGTGTGTCCTTGTCTGGATGCCCGAAATTCGATCGATGGTGGTGGCTTGCTTCGCGATGTCCGCTAGAAGATCTCGACCTTGTCAAGGCGCAGGTATGTCGTGCCCGTGGCGATGACCCGTGTTTCGATCGCGTGCCCGCCGCGACCGGCGGTCGAGAACCGCAGGCTGAAAGCAGAAGCCTTTTCGGCGGCTGGCATCTCGCTTCGTTCGATGGTCCTCGCGGCCAGAATGTCCCCGGTTGTCGCGTCAAAGACATCCAACGTGAAGATCGCGTTGTCTCCGGCCGCGTTGTTGTCGACGGCAAGATAGA
Source organism: Deltaproteobacteria bacterium (assembly GCA_016713425.1). GTDB lineage: Bacteria > Myxococcota > Kuafuiibacteriia > Kuafuiibacteriales > Kuafuiibacteriaceae > JADJPE01. Next base: position 3,882,191 of record JADJPE010000005.1, read on the forward strand.
AGGACGCGGTCAGGTCGCGCTGCGGTAGATCGCGCACGTAGGGCCCATACGCGAGGACGCCGGGCCCATCTAAGACCGTGGCCGACCACGCACTCCCTTCGCCGCGGCCGATGAGGTGATAGAGCTGACGCCCTGAATACTTTCGCAACGCTGCCGGCTTCTGAAGCGCGCGGAGTCGAGTCGTTCTGGCAAGTGTGTCCTGATACTGAAGGTAGATGTCCGCGCTCGTGTCTTGGATCCACTGAGCGTACTGGAGCCCGCAGAACGAGTTGGCCGGTTGCGCGGCAAAATAGGGATCAGGAATGAACGGATTACCGGGAAAGGGCTCCCACTTCCCAGACCGCGCGATGTCTGTGCTGCGAAACAGCATGAACGGCCAGTTTTGTCCCGCCGTGCACGCGAGGTTCTTTGTCGGCGTTTCGATGAGCAAGTAGTAGTAGTCGCCTGACTTGAGCATCGACGATGCCCCTCCGCCGATGCAACCGGGAACGGTTGCTGCGCAGTCTTTCGACGCAATCATTGCGTCACCGGGAAGCTTCGGACCGCGGGTCTCCCACGTGACGAAGTCCTTCGTCCGTGCCGCGCCACGATAGCCGCGAACACCGTCATAGCCATGGAATGAGAAATAGCGGTACCCTCTGTACTTGAACAGAAAGTCCGGTGTGCCCTCGTCGAAGACGGCACCCGGCGTGCCCGGACAAGACTTTCCTGGCCCCGCGCAGATCGGATTCCAGAGCGAGCTTGGCATGACCGTGTGGTTCGGCTGAAAGCGCCAGGGCCCCTGTGGTTGGGAGGCCGTATAGTGGCACATCTTCCAACCTCGGCCCGGGCCCGAGTTCGTGGGCAAGCATTGATTCAGCATGTGCCACGGCTCCGATATGGACGCCGGCCACCCTCGATCGTCGGTGCTGTCGAAAAAGGTCGACCCATCGACGATCGCGCAGCCGTCCGGTCGGTTCGGATCGTAGCTTGGATAGAGGACGGTTGGTCTTGCCGACTCGGAGACGCGGTGATCTGTCGACGTCGAGTAGGCCACGCCGATCGCCTCTTGGCCGCACAACTGCTGGGCCGTTGCGGAGGGCACGGAGCCCGGGCGTGCGCCGTAGATTCGACTGTTGATATGCCAAACGCCGCCTCGTGGCTCAACGGTGCCTGGGGCGACAATCTGTTCGGGCCCAAAGCCCACCCGGCGATTCCAGAGGAGACCAAGCTGGCCCTCGTCGATCGGGCGAACGCGGGTCCGTGTGTGCACGACGTCGACCCCACCGAGCCAGAGAGCTCGGAACTCGAGCGGCGTACCTCCGGGATTGTCGAAGACGAGCGTGAATGGGTGTGCCTCGCCCGTGTCGCCGAACTCGAAACGCTGCACTCTTCTGGCCGCCAGCGTTCGATTGAGGTGAAGTGCAAACACGTTGAGCTCGAGAACATCGCCGCTCGCGACTGCGCCGTTGAGCATGACGAAGTCGAACGTCACCACATAGCGACCTGGGGAGAGGTCGGCCTTGTAAGGCCCGTAGGTCATGTATTGCGAGGTTGGCATTCCTGGTCGCGCTCGCCATCCAAGTGCGTGCCTTTCACCTATCTGGTGAGCAAGGCGACCGTCGTGCCCGGCGTACTCGACTTGATAGTGTTCGACGCGCAGGGATGAACTCGTCGCGATCTCAGAGCCGCTCGTCGTGCTTTCGCCGGGCGCGTCCGGTAGTCCGCCGCAAGCCGCGGCAAGCGAAGTCGCGGCGAGCAAAGCGGCGGCAAGCCAAGCGGTGGCAATAGGTGCGGTGGGAATTGTTTGAGCCTTCACTCCGTTCTGGACCGGGACGAAACCAAGTACGCCTTCTCGTGATCCGTCGTGCGTCATCATCCGCGAAACGATACGCCGCGCGCACCGAAGCTGCAGCCGTCTCACGAACCTTGCGAGCGTCGCGTAGCCAACCGTCGGTCTGCCGGAAGCGTGCGCGGTCCCGCAAGTCACGTGCGTCTGAAAGGATTGGCTACTAGGCGGCGCCGGCGCCCTCGAGCACGAGCGGGACCGTTTGGGTGCTCGATCTGAATCGCGCGCGCAGGTGCAAGCCCTCGGAGAGATCGAGCTCGATCAAGAACCGCTCGCCGCGTGGCAGCATATGGCTTGGGACGCGAAGGATGCCCAACATCTGTCGGTCCGGGGCTGCGATGTCGGCGCCCTGAAAAAGACCTATCGACACCCCGCGATCGTCGGTGCGGCCATCGAACGCGATTGCGCGTTGGGCGGGGAGGGAGGTGTTCGCGGGAAAGACGAGCTGGGTTTGGCCACCCGGAAGCACGGCGCCGATCGGAACCGAGAGTACATCGAGCAATACCGCGCCGTCGAGGTGCTCGTGGCTTCGCGCAAAAACCGCGGCGCCCAGCGCAACGCAAGTATCAGCGTCGAGGTGTGTCCACGGGGCTTGGCCCAGGGCCTGTTCAATGCGGCGAAGCACGAGCGGCATGCGAGACTGGCCACCCGAGATGATCACCTGTTGAAGATGCTGTCGTTCGAAGCCGGACTCCCGCATCATCTCTTCGACCGTTCCAATCGCCCTCTCGACGAGCGGTGCGGTGAGCTGCTCCAGCTCTCGACGGTCGAGACGGTACTCCAGGTCAACGCTGTCGCCTCGCCGATCCATACCGATCATCGGTACGCGAATATCGACGCATTCGTGCGCCGAGAGCATCCTCTTGGCGCTTTCGGCGGCGTTGAGGAGGCGTTGAGCGACGATCGGCTCCTCGCTTGGGTCGATATGATGGGTCTGTCGGCAATATTCGATCAGCCGGTTCATGATCGCGCGGTCGAAGTCGATACCACCGAGGAACCCTTCTCCGCGCGTCGCTTTGACGTCGAAGACATTCTCGGTGAGCTCCAAGATCGTCGCGTCGAACGTTCCCCCACCCAAGTCGAACACGAGAAGACGACTCTGAAGCTTCTGGTCGAGTCCAAAGGCCAACGCGGCCGCCGTTGGCTCATTGATGAGGCTCATGACGTTGAGGCCAGCGCGTGCGGCGGCTTCGATGACGGCGCTCCGCTGCGCATGGTTGAAGTGAGCCGGAACGGCGATGACGGTGTCGCGTACACTCCGGGAGAGCATCGCGCTCGTCTGAAGCCGAACCTGGTCGAGCACCATCGCCGCGATGTCGACGAATGGGACGACCTGATTTCCGACCACGGCACCCAGGCGTCCGCTGTCATCGCCCTGAATCCGAAACGGAAACCGCGCACGGTAGCGCGCGACAAACTCGCTGTCGGGGGATCGACCCAAGAATCGTTTCCAGCCGTAGATCGTCGTGAGTGGATCGGTCAGCAGCATGTCTTTCGCGAGCCAGCCGACGATCGGCAGGCGCGCGTTCTTCATCGAGACGACGGAGGGCATGACCGGCTGGTCTCGACCGTGCAAAATCGACACCGGGCCGGGGCTTTCGGGACCGTAGGCGACCGCGGCGGTGTTCGTCGTTCCGAGATCGATTCCGAGGACGAAGCCGTTCGCGCTCAACCTGAAGCCTCTGGTGTCGACGCATTCACCGGGGCCAGATTACCACAGAGCCCGAAGCCGCATGAGCCCCAGCGCCCTCAGGTAGGTTCCCGCTGCGCTAGAAGGCGCGTTTGTGGGGCGAAGCGGGATTCCCACCGACGGTCCGCTCACGTGACGTCGCGGGCGTCTGCGCCGGAGCTGGTTTGGGCGTTTGAGATCATCGATGAGATGAGCGCTTCCGCAACGGGATGGTAACCGGACCTGGCTTGGGCGAATACCTCGGCGGCGAAGTCGAAGCCTCTTGTGCCGCTTTGAATCAGGGCCGCATACAAGGGCCGCAAGTACTTCATCCGGCCGACGGACAGTAGCGTTTCACGAATGGCGTCGTATGCGGGTACGTAGCGGGATGCCGCCGCGATGGTGAGCCATCCAACCCTGATCTCCGCGTTCTCGATCCGTGACAGCCGAAAGCCCTGATCGAGCCAAGCGCAGTCCGCGATGGGCATGTTGTGTGGGAGTTGTGACAGCAACACCTGCCATTCTGTGGCGTCGAACGCCTTCAGTTTCCCCGCATCGGGGCGCTCGCCTCGGCCCCACGCCTCGAGCAGACCCTGAATGGTTTGAAGGCGAGCGGATGTAAAAGACGGTGCGTCGGGCGGAAGCCCTTCACCATCGATCCACGCACCGAGATCCACGTCGGCTTCGATCCCGGGCAAGGCTTCACGCAAGAAAGCAAGGAACTCATCCGTCGTGATCGATGTGAATCGGAAGCGATCGATATACGCGAGAAGGAATTGGTCGAAGCGATCTCGCCCGACCTTCGCCTCGAGCAGGACGAGAAAGAGGAAGCCCTTCTCGTAGGGGACGAGAGAATAGACCTCGTCCGGATCGACGCCCTCGAGCTGAGTCCGAAGTCGCGTGAGCTTGGGATCGATGGCGGATAGACGTCTGAGATCGCGCTCTAGTCCGTCGCGGCCGAGGGCCGCGTGGAGCGCCATGCTTTCGTGACCCTCAGTCGCTTCGAGGATGCGCCGTTCCGCGTACACGGTGAAGCCTTCGTTCAACCAGAAGTCGTTCATGCTCGCGTTCGTGATGAGATTGCCCGTCCACGAATGGGCAAGCTCGTGCGCGACGACGTTGACCAAAGATCGGTCGCCCGCGAGCAAGGTGGGCGTCACGAACGTGAGGCGCGGATTCTCCATCCCGCCATACGGGAACGACGGGGGCATGACGAGGAGGTCGAATCGCGTCCACGGATAGGACCCAAAAAGGGCCTCGGCTTTGGTGATGAGCGCGGGCACGTTCTCGAACTCCTCGGCCGCCGCATCGATCGTCGCGGGCTCGGCGTAGATCCGTGTTCTCGCGTCGAGGTCGCGCTGGGTAATGTTTCCGACCGCGAAGGCCAATAGATAGCTCGGAATGGCTTCGGGCATCTCGAAGCGAAAGACGGTGCGCAGCCCTTCGACATCCCGCGAGCCCTGGGCGCTGGCCGCCATCACCGCGACGAGCGATCGCGGAACATTGAGCGCAGCGCTGTACGTCGAACGCACGCGCGGGGTGTCTTGGCACGGGACCACCGAACGGGCATGGATGGCCTGGCACTGCGTGAATACGTATGGGCGGCCGCTTCGAGTCTGCGCTGCATCGAGCCATTGCAGCGCGCTTGCGATGGGCGCTGTGCGATACTTGATCGTGACCTCGGAAGCCGTCGTTCGCAGCCTGAGACGCTCACCAAGTATCGCGTCTCGGCCGCCACATTGGTGTTCGATCGGATGGCCCGAGGCGTCGACCACGGACTCGATCGTGAGCCCACGGCTGTCGAGGTCGAGCACGCCTTCTGCGGGCCGGTCGAGGCACAAAGTGACCGTGCCGCGCAGGATGCGGGCTTCGAAGTCGACGAAGAGATCGAGGCTGAAACGCTTCGTCGAGGGTTGCTGGTCGTCGGCGAAAGAGTGAGGGTCGAGGCGCGTCATGTTGGGAGAACTGGCTATCACGACTGATGACGGATGTGCCCCCTTTTCCGTCGATTCGTGAGCCGAATCTCGGGGTGCTTCGCCGACATCTGCGCTCCGGGGGGTGCGCTCGTCGCAACGAAATCCTCCTGGCCTCCGATAGTCTAGCGAGAAGCGCGCGGCCCGGATGCTCGGGACATCGGCACAATCGGCCCGAGCGACGACCGCGAAGAGAACGATATGAAACTCGCGCCCAATGGACCGCCCATCGCTACACCACCGATCGGTCGTTCTGATGTCCGGGGCGGGCCGCTGAACCTCGGTCCCGCTGCACCGGGTGCTCAGGCCGCATCGAGCGCCCCGGACGCATCGAGCGCCTCCGGCCCTTCGAATGCGCCGAATCCATCGTCTCTTGCACAGGTGGCGGGGATGATCGGTCGACAGGTCCGGCGACTCTGGGAGAAACCGGAACGCTTGGTGGACCTTGGGGCGCCACCTCCGCTCGACGCTTCGTCAGAGCTCCGCTCGCGCCTTGAATCGGCGCTTCGCACGAGGCTTGGCGGCGAGCCGCTGATCGTGACGGACGCGTGCTGGGGAACCCTCTTTGGTGTGAAGTGTGATGTTCTTCCCGAAGAAAACCCGCTCGTTCGAGATGTGCCTCTGCGTCGTGATGCGACCGATGTTCGGTGGGTTGCGCGGCTCACCGGCGCGCTTCCGGCGCTGGGCGTCAGCGGGGAGATCGGACCTGTCAAAGGAGGCGCTCGCCTGTCGGAAGCCGTACGCGTGTGGACGATCCGGCCGGAGACGAGTGAAATCCTCGCCCCGTCGAATGGTTCTCTCGCGGGTCTCGGCGTTCCCTTCACGGCCGCGGAAGCTAGAATGCTTCGCCCTGGGAGCGAGGTTGTCGTGCTCGTGAACGCGGACGCTCAGCGTTCGCTCGGCCTTCGATTCGATCCGTCGGGCCCGATGTTCTCGGCGGGCGCAGCGTTGGGCGCCAACATCGAACACGGTGTGGCGCAGGAGCTCGGGATCCGGTGTGTGCGCGGCGCGGGTGATCGGGTGGATGTTTCGTTGATGCGCGTCGATGCTGGATCGAGCGTGGCGGAAGCGCTTGTCGGCATTCAAGGGACCATCGGCACGGGCGATGTGAATTCGGCGATCGCGATGATGGACCGGGCGATCATGAAGCGGGTCGCCGAGTTTTTCGCGCTCGATGCTTTCGCTGACCTGGGACGATTCAACCAGAGCAAGGTCGTCGACAAGCTGACGCTCGACCTCTCAACGCCGACCGGACAGGAAGCCTACGAAGCGATGCTCGCGCTGGACCTTCGGCGCGCGCGTCGGTTGCTACGGCGAGAGATCGGGCGACACGATGGGACCAGCGTGAGCGCGGAGCGTCTTCGAGCCGACACGCACGGGACTTCGCGGGGCGCCGGCGTGCGCTTTGCAGGGCTCGAGCTCTTCCGAACGCGCTCAACGGCGGACGAAACGCATGGACGCTACAGTTGGTTCAGCAAGAGCGGGCTTCCACTTGGTTTCGATGGGGCCGAGGGAACCATCGCCTCGCCGCGCGGGCGACTCGAGTATGTTCGCGCATCGAGGACTCGGCGCGTTGGCGGACTCGTGCTCCAAGCGATCGGTTCGGGCGATGTACAACATCTGCAAGAGCTGTTGTCGGTGAGGCCGGTCGCGTCGAAGGGCGCCGAGCCGGGTGCGATGCTTTATCGGCGACGATTCTTGGTGCAACGTGACCTCCTTCCTTCGCGAAAGGATGTCGAGTTCGTCCTCGATGTGGCGCGCCATTTCGACCTCGAAGGGCACGAGGAGGCGATGAAGGCGGTATCGGATGCCACCGACGTGGGTGGATGCTCTCATCGCGTGATCGACTTCATGTGGACGGACGCCGGGATTCGGCGCCTCTTCGAGCGAACCGACGCCGTCGACGAGCTGTTCGCGGAATCATATCAGAAATGGGAGCATCCGACGGCTGGGTTCGGGTCTTGGGCTGAGCATGCGGCGCCGTGGTTGAATCGTGAACACCCACGATATCGCGAAATGATCGAGCTGCTCGAGCGCGGAAATGATCCCATGGCGCTTACGCGCGAACGTTATCTCGAGATGACGGGACGAGATCTCTACGCAGACGGTCATGCCTATCGCTCGCTGAGAGACCTCAAGCGCACGCTCGAGCGCCTTCGCGATGCGCCAGACCAAGATCCAGCGAAGATGCTCGCCGAGCTCGATCGGACCGATCTCTCGTGGACGGCCCTCTTCACGCTGATCAAGCTCGCGGGGCGCGAAAACACGATCGTGAACGAGATCTCACTCGCCTCGAGCGACAAGATCATCGTGGATTTGTACGACCCGCAGGCGCTTCGTATGTTGAGACCGCCGGAACTCTTGGTCCCTGGCCAGGAGACTTCCGGGACGCTCGAGCCGGCTCATCTTCTCGCCTTGTCGGCAGCCGCAGCGTGCAGCGCGAAGAATGCGGCTACGCCGAGCGCGACGTGAACGTTCAGTGACGCACCCTTGCCATACATGGGCAGGAAGATGGCGTGGTCGCATGTCGCGAGGACTCTGCGCGTGACACCGTGATCCTCGTGCCCCACGACGAGGCATGTACGCCCCGCGTAGTTCACCGAGTCGTCGTCGTAGGGGAGCGCGTCGGCGGTGATCTCGACCGCGAATCGCGAGTAGCCTTGACGGCCGAGTTCCTCGAGCACCGGGACCGGGTCCGGCTCGTAACGCCACGCCACGCGTCGCTCTTTGCCTCGGGAGACTTTGGACAGAAGGCGATGGGGAGGCCGCGCGGAGATGCCCGTGAGAATCAGCTCCTTGGCCCCACACGCGTCGGCGATGCGGAAGATAGAACCGACGTTGACAGGATCCTCGACGTCGGCGAGCAAGAGAACCAGCTCCATCTTCGGACGGTCGAGGTTGCGCATGAAACGCTTGATCTCGGTCTTCCGCGTGGGCGCCATGCGCTCCGGGTACGCCAAGGTTGCCCGTCTGCCAAGTTCAATGGCACAACAAGGTGCCGGGAACGGGGCAAGAATGGGGGCGGATGGACGAGGGTTTGAGGTGTCGGTTCCATGGCTGCCTGGCGTCTTCTCGCGCAGTCCAGTCCTCTCGCACGGTCCAGTCCTCTCGCGCGGCCCAGTTCGTGCGCTCCTGCTAGGTCTCGGCCTGGCGCTCTTCGTCGGTCTTGGGCTGGCCAGGCCCCGGGTCGCGGGCGCGCAGGCGCCGCCGGGGCCGATGTCCCGGGCCCACGAGGATCTTGGCGGCAGTCTCGAATGCAACAACTGCCACCTGGGCTCGATGGGCGATGGCCGCTCGAGCGTCTCGGACGACAAGTGCCTATCCTGCCACACGCACCAGCCCCTGCGGGCTCGGATTCGAGCCGGGAAGGGCTTTCATGCCGCCAAAGAGGTCACCTCGAAGGCCTGTGCCGACTGCCATCCTGAGCATCGTGAAGACCGACCGGGCTCCGGACGAGGACGTCGCACGACGATCGATTGGAAGCCCTTCGGAACGCTGCGCAATTTCGATCACGGGCTCGTCGGTTGGCCGCTCGAGGGCGCGCATCGCTATCAAGATTGCAAGAAATGCCACACGAAGAGCTACCCGAAGACGAAGCTGCCCAGCTACCTCGGGCTGAGAGGTGAGTGCACCACGTGTCACTACGGAAGCGCAAAGGATCATGGACCAGGCGGCGCGAATCCGCATGCGTTCACCGATCAGCGCCTCACCGATTGTCGCGTGTGCCACGGCTTCAGCAACCGCAAAGTCACCAATCTCGGGACGACGAAGTTCGATCATGACAAGACAGCTTTTCCGATTGCGGGCGCGCATCGGCAGACGAAGTGCGTCGATTGCCATCGAGAGAACCTTGAGACCTTCAAGGTTGCGAAGCGGGACTTCAGCGATTGCCGTGGGTGCCATGAGGACGCCCATCGTTCGGTCATCTCAGCCGAGCGGAAGTGCGCGAGCTGTCACAAGCAGAACATCGACTTTCCCAAAACGCGCTTCGACCACAAGAAGAAGACCGGCTGGCCGCTTCGCGGTGCCCACCAGAAGAACCGTTGCGAGGCCTGCCATAAGGTCGGGAGCGCGCCGGTCGCGCCCAAGGCTGCTTGCGTGACGTGCCACAAAGACATTCATCTTGGACGGTTCGGTGTCGAGCCTTGCGAAGGCTGTCATTCTGAGGTCGGCTTCAATCGAGTCGAGTTCAACCACGACCGGAAGACGAAGTTTGCCCTGTCCGGAAAGCACAAGAGCGCGACGTGCACCTCATGTCATCGCGGAGGCTTGGCCCGCGGCTTTGAGCGTTTCGTGTCGACACAGTGCGCGGATTGCCACCGGCACAATGAGGCGCATTGCGGCCAGTTCGGGCTCGAGAACTGCGAGCGCTGTCATGTCCGGGGCGGTGACCGCACATCGAACTTCGATCATTCGGTCACCCGATTCCCTCTCGATCGTTCTCACGAGGTGCTCGACTGTAGCCGTTGCCACAAGCCGGCGGAGCTCGGCACGTCACGCGTGTGCCGAAGCGCGGTCAAGTATACGGGCCTGAATCCGGAGTGCGCCCCCTGCCACGTCGATATGCACAAAGGAGAGCTTGGCACGGCGTGCAGCAAGTGCCACACGAGCGGCGAGAATTTCAAGACGGTCGTGTTCGATCACGATCGAGATTCGCGCTTCCCGCTGACCGGTTATCATGGTGTCGTGGCGTGCGCCGAGTGCCACCGAGAACGTCGCTACAAGCTCGGCGCGATCGACTGCCTCGGTTGCCATCGCGACGATGATGTGCACACCGGAAGACTGGGGGAGAACTGCGCGAAGTGCCACGAGACGACAGGGGGGGCGCCCAAGTTCGACCACAACGTGCACACGCACTTTGTTCGGGATGGCGTGCACGCGCGCATCGAATGCGAACGATGCCACTTCCTCAGGCGTGACGAAGATTCGAATCCGCAAGCGGTCGAGGCACAGATCTTTGCGGCCACTGCTCCACCGGGGGCGCCGCTCGATCTGGAGTTCCGCACGGCCGGTACGCGCTGTCTCGACTGCCATCCCGACCCGCATGGCGTTCGTGCCGACCTTGATTGCGCGGGCTGCCACGACGGCGAGAAGTGGGCTTCGCCGCCACGGAATATCTACCATGAGTCGGTTGGGTTCCGACTCGAGGGTGCCCACACGGTGGTCGCCTGCTCGCTCTGCCACACGGGTGACGGGACGGGGGGAAGCTTAACCGGGCGGGGTGAGCGCTGCCAGAATTGCCACATTCAAGACGATGTTCACGCGGGCTCGCTCGGCTCGAATTGCGGCGATTGCCACGGGCAGCTCGGCTGGGTGCCGACGACGTTTACCCACGTCGATACCGGCTACGTCCTCCAAGGCATTCATCGAGCCCTCGAGTGTCGGCAATGCCACCAAGCTGGGAACTACTTCATTTCGAGCACCTGCTACAGCTGCCACTTGGGCGATTATCGGGCTTCGGTCTGGCACCGAGCGGATTCCAACCATCAAAAGACGAACGACGTTTGGCACATCAACGGTGGATATCGCGATGCATTGGCCACCGACAGCTTCGACTGTGGACGTTGCCACAATCAATTCTCGTTCCGGCTCGGGACGCGTTTGGTGCCACAGTGAGAGCTTGGATGGGCTACGTTGCGGCCAGCGTCGCGTTGGTTTTCGTTTCGGCTACGTCGCGGGCGGCGCCGGCGGCGTCCGCGGCGTCCGCGGTGGCAAAGACGGAGGTCGCGGACAAGGAGAAGGCGACGCTCGAGGGGCGTGGGACGTCGAAGGTCACGGAGGGGACGCCTTCGCGATGGTCGAATCGTGGCGCGATGACGCCGATCGAGTCCGAGGTCCCGATCGCACCGGCTGCGCCGCTGCCGGAGCGCAGCATTCCGGTCGCGGCAGGCGTCGAGACGCCAGGACAGTCTCTCACCGGTCACGAAGAGCTGTTGTCGGCGCGCCTCTCCCTTGGGTTCTATCGGCTCTCGACGAATACACTCGATCGCTTGTTCTATCCGAGGGGGATTCCTGCACAGCCTACGACGGAAGGCGGCGTTGACGAAAGCAAAGACTATGACATCGAGTTCTTGCGTGCGCGTGTCGGGATGGCCTACGAGCGCATCGGCGGTTCCGACTTGGGACTCCACCTCGACCTCGAATACCGTCCTCGGATCGCGGGAAGCCGGCTGACCGATCAGCGCATCAACGAGCTCTACGTAAGCTACGGGCTCACTGATTTTCATCGACGTGGCAACCGATCGTCCTTCGGGCTCGCGCTCGGACGGGTGGCGGTACGGGAAGCGGGATATGCGCAGGCGGACGGTCTTCTCTTGCGTTTTCGCGTATCTTCCGAGCCTTCCTTGGTGCTCGGCCTGTTTGGCGGCTTCTCTGGGAACCCGTACGGCTACAACTGGGCGCGTCGAACGACGGAGCTGTTTAGCACGAATTGGATGACGGGCGGTGTCTTTGGGCAGCTTCATCTCTCGGAGCTCGTCGCGAATTTTGCCGCCGTTGGGACCTACGCGAACCTTCCCGCCGATGAGGCGCGGAACCTTGGCGCTTCGAGTGGGCTCGAGCGGCTCTATGTTTACGTCGATGTGGCGTACCAAGCTTCCGCCTCCCTGAACTTCTTCGTCACCGGTTTCATCAACGCATACAGCGGCGGTGAAGCCCTTCAGCGGCTCGAGGCGGTGGGGGCTTATCGACAGGACGGCGACGGCGACTGGGCGCTCACGGTTAGCCTGGCGCGCTTCAGCACGCTGCTCTACGCGCTCACCGCAGAGTATAGCTATGAGGTCGACCCGTTCGGCAATCGCGTCGGCAACCTCGATGCGGGACGTGCGAATCAAGTGATCGTAGACGCCGAGGGCCGTCCGATCGCCACCTTCGATGCTGCGCTCTACTCTGCCGTCTACAACCAAGCGACGGTTCGCGCCGGATACCGGCTGACGTCGGATCTCGAAGGCTTCGTTCGATCAAAGCTCTTGCTACGCGACTTGGGCGCGACGCGGAGCGCGCTTCGGTCCGCCGGCATCGAGACCGCTCCGGACGTCGCCTCGCTTCGTTTCCTCCCGTCGGTCGGCGTCCAGTATCGCAACAAGCGGATCGTGGACGCGAGTGTCGAGATGACCTACGTCCAGGATGCGGCGTCGCAAGCCGATGGAATCCTTCAGGCAGGGGTTGGACGCGGGCTCTTTGGTTTATACTTGGGCCTCGATGGTCGGCTCATCTTGGGGACGGTGCGGGGCATCGATGTGGGCTCGGACCTCAGCTACACGCTCCCACGCGATTGGTTCCCAGGTCAGGTTATGGTCCACGGTACGGTCCGCTACTTCCGCGAGCGGATCCCTGGCCTCGGCCGGCCGAGGGCGGACCAGAACTTCCTGAATGGTGAGGAGGTGCTCGAATCGGCCGCGCGGCAGGTGAGCTGGCTTGGGTTCGCCGGGCTCGAGTGGCGCCTCTGATGGGTGCCTCGAGCGAGCGCTTGCGCGCTTGAGTTCTTGAGTCCTTGAGTACGCCCGCCGACCACTGGCCAAGCCGCCAGGAGGAATCCCGCCATTTCGGTAGGTCCAGCGCGCGTGTGGGCGCCGGTGGGCGCAGCCCGGGACTGCGAGGAACCTTGTCCTGTGCTATGGCTCTGGGGCGAGCCCAACCTCGTTGGGCAGCCTGAGCTTCACGATGGCCCTTTTGGTTTGTCCGAGTTGCGGCGCTGGCGCCGATTCTTCGACGAAGAACTGTCCCCGTTGCGGCGAGCCATTCCTTAGCGGAACCGTCGCGCACGAGGACCACCTGAGCGGCGTTGCGCTTGGGCCTTATCGAATCGTTGCGCCGCTGGGCGAGGGTCGATTGGGACGCGTCTACATCGCCGACGACACGCGTGACGGAGGTCGAGTCGCGCTCAAGTTGATGCACCCCGAGCTTCAAGATCAGACCCGGATGGTGCGCCGCTTCCTCGCAGAAGCGGTGACGCTCAGTCGATCGCGGCACAACAACGTGGCCGAGGTCTTCGATCTCGTCGATACCCCCGGAGAACGCTACTACGTGATGGAGCTCCTCTGGGGAGACACGCTGCGGCAGCGGATAAGTGTTCAGCAGCCTACGCTCAAGAAGGCCATGCAGGTGACGGCCGATCTGGCGGCTGGCTTGGCATCGGTTCATGCGGCTGGGTTCGTTCACCGCGAGCTTGCGCCAGAGCGTGTGTTCTTGGTCCGGCAGGGCGCGGGGCGCGAGACCGTGAAACTCGGTCACTTCGGTCCGCAGAAGGCCTCGACGGCGAAGATCCCGCTGCCCGACGAGTGCCTCACGTATGCATCGCCCGAGCTGGTGATGGGCGCTGAGTTCGACGCACGAGCCGATATCTACGCCCTCGGCGCAATCTTGCATGAGCTGGTCCTGGGTTCGCCCCCAGACCTCGCGCGTGAGGGAGACGATTCCGCGTTCGACCCTAAGCGCCTTGGTGGCAAGGGGCCCTCGCAGCTTGCCGACCTGCTCCGTCGGATGCTGGCCACCGATCCGAACGCGCGTCCAGCCTCGGCGCAAGTTGTCGCCGACGCGCTACGCGGCATCGTCGACGCGCTCGCAAGCTATCTCAAGATGCCGGCTGACGCGGCCGGTGTTTCGGCGCCCTCAGTCAAGAAGACGTTGGCCGCCGAGGATACGGTAGATCTCGCGGAGCGTTCACTGGATTGGGCCAAGAGCACGGATCTCCCGATCGTGATGCCGGAAGGATGGACGTCTTCGCGCGTGAAGCTTCCGTGCGTACAACGGAAGCTCCTCGCGATCGGCGGGACGGCCCTCATCGATTACCTTCAGCAGCTCATTGATCATCAGACGATCGACCATGGCTACGTCCTTGCGCGATTCCAGAACGCGGAACGCTACTTGTTCTTCCATCGCGGCAAGACCCATTGCGCGGGCGCCATTGAAGAAGGTCGCTTCATCTCGCGGTCCGTCGAGGCCTTCTTCGATGATATCGTCAGCGCCGTTCACAAAGAATATTGTGCGACCGACCTGCCGCTCCTTCTGTGTGCCGCGCTGCCTTTTCGCAAGGCGCCTTCGGCCGAGATCTGGACGGCAGGCGAGCGCCCCGAGGCGGTACTTCGCACGGTGCGTGATGCACACCGCGACGTGGTGATCGCCGTGCGAAGAGATGATGCGCTGAGCTTCATCTTTTGCCGAGAGGGTGAGCCGGTCGCGCTCTATGCTTCCGGCGGTGAGCCTTTCGATCGCGGGGAGTCGGTATCAGAGCGCTTGTTCGAGTATCTGCGCGCGTACGGCTCGGAGGCGGCGATCTCGCTCTATTCCGACATGAAGCTGCCGCCCGGGCCAGACGCCGGACGGCCGCTGTCGACGTACAAGAACGTCGTCTCGCGCGGGGACGCATCGGCGACGCCGGCGCTGCTCGTTCTCTTGGCAGGTCGCGCGGTCTTCGTCTTTCCGGTGACGCGTGATCGGATGACGATCGGCCGCGGGCCGGGCAACGACCTCGTCCTCGACCATGCCACGGTTTCAAAGACCCACGCGTTGGTCACACGGTCGAATGGGCAGCTCTTGGTGGAGGACCAGGGGAGTCGCAATGGGGTCATCGTCGGTGGCGCCCATGTTGGGCGAACGTTGATGTCACCTGGTGATGCGATCCAGGTTGGCCCATACACGCTCGTCTATCCAGCGCGCGACATCGTTCCGGTGGTCGGGCCGTGACGAAGCGGGCGACTCATGAGTCCCAAATGGCGCCGAACGCCGGGATTCCTCGCCGCTCAGAAGGTGGGGCACGCACGGGCCGACGCCGCTCCCGGTGGCCACCCAGACGACGCGCTTGAACAGTCGCTCCACGCGCCCAACGCTGGCCGTCGGAATGCTCTTGACCCAAACGTGACTCGTACAGGCCCAGCCAGATTGTGGCGGAGAAGAAGGCGCCGACGTGGATGCCACCGAAGTGGTAGACTTTACCGAGCGCCCAGCGCACACCCAGTGGCCATGTCTTCGGCACGCGCGTTGCGAGACCAAAGAGCAGGTTGATGACGTACGGCTGTCGAATGATGATCGCGACGATGAAGTTCACGAATCCGGCGGTCAGCATATTCGCTTCGGTGAGTCCGAGCATGAACCCGCCACTGAGGTCACGTCCTCCGAAGAGAAGGTGTCCGATGTTCAGCAGGACGACGGCGACAGCGAGTCGGTTGTACGGCATCAAGAACGGGTGCCGGAGGAGACTGTAGAGCCATCCCTTCGGCGCCGTCGCCGTCCGGGATCGCGAAGGCTTGACGTTCGCCTCAGGGGCGACGGCACGGAAGTCCATGCGTACCGTCGGCATGTCTTCCATCATGTCCATGGTGAGATCGAACCGGAGGTCCATCGTCCGAGGTCACGCGTGCGAAACATGCGGTGGTTGCCGCCTAAGAATGGGTCCGGTCGATATCGTTCGGCGGTGAGTGCCTCGTTGTTGACGTATCCACGCGAAACGCACACTCCTCCCGCCCACATCTCACCGACTTCTCCGATCGCGCATGGTTTGAGGTCGGGACCGAGGATGTACACGGTGTTGTTGGGCGTTGGTGTCCCGATGCTCATATGCACATCGCTCGTTCTATACAGGTGCATCGTGTTGACGATGGTGACCTCGGTCGGACCGCAAGAATTGTAGAAACGTGCGAACTTCGACCAAGCATCGGCAAGCGGTCGGGGGCAAGGCTCACCGGCCACGGCCACCGTGTGCACATGATGGCATCGGCGTGCGTCGACGCTTCCGAGGATGCTTGGCGTCGCGATCACGACGTTGGCCGACTCGACGGCTTCTTGGATGCTCTGGCCACGAATGTGCAGCGTCGCACCGTGAGAGAGGGCCCCGAAGATCTCCCACGCGGCCATGTCGAACGAGATGTTCAAGATCTGAGATACGACGTCTCGTGGCTTGATTCCCAAGTTCCCGGGCGCCGTCAGGATGAGGTTGCAGACATTCTCATGGGTGACCTCGACGCCGTTCGGGTGACCGGTCGTTCCCGAGGTAAAGAGGATGAAGCACGCGTCCTTTGGACCACCGTGGACGGGAGGTACCAGGTATTCGACGTTGCGCGTCTCGGCTTCGTCCGTTTCGTCTGCCTCGGCCAGCACGTCGTCGACGTTGATGATCGTGATGTCTGGGCTTGACGGCATGCGGTCACGAAGGTCCGAAACCGTAAGGATGACCCGCATCTCTGTGACGGCAGCGACATGCGCGAGCTGTGAGGTGGGGACGATGCGCGCGTCCTGTGGAACGTAGGCGGCGCCCGCCTTCAAGGTCGCGAAGATGCCCGCGACCATCGAGGTGGACCGTCTCAAGAAGAGCCCCACGCGATCGCCAGGGGAGACTCCGGCGCGGATGAGGATGTGAGCGAGGCGGCTTGCTTGGCGGTTTAGCTCCGCGTAGGAGAGCGAATCCTCCTCATGACGGACGGCGATCGCGCCTGGTTGGAACTCGACGACCTACAGCGCGGCATCCGCCGGCTGCGCCGGTAAAAATGGGTGCAGACGGCCTCCGTGTGCTCCGGCGCCATGACGCGACAGCCAAAGCCGTATTGTATATTCCCGACGCTGTCGATGAGAGTGGTCGCACGCTCCAGCAGCATCTACGATGTATGGACCTCGCTTTCCGTGACGAAATGGAGCTTGATGCGTTCGAGGTCATCGGAGAGCTGACGAGGCTCGGACATGGCGTGGGCGTCTTGCCGACGAAGGTCGCTATGGCCTTCGGTGAGGCGCTCGAACTGGTGCGCATCGAGGGGACCGTCGAGCCTCTCTTTGGTCCGCACCGCTTCTTTCTCTCCTATCGTGATGATCTCGATCTGCCGCAAAGCGCCGTCGATCTGGTTGTCCAAGCTTGTCAGACGGCCGTCGAAAAGCTGCATCTGTAGACGCGTAGACCTCGAAACGTTGCGGATGGGCGTCGCTTTCATGGTTTGAAACGGCGGGGGAGCCGGGCGCTTGTACCGAGGCGGCGTGAGAACGCAGCAACAAGACCGCTTCGTCGCCGAGAAGTCACAAATCCAAGGCTGGGACGACTCGAGGTCGCTGCGTGAGGCTCGTGCTCACTGATGGTTGTGCATGCATCGCGGATGGTCGACCGCGTGGGTGTGGCGTGGCGACCAGCGGGGCGCTCGGAAGCAAGGGGAGGAGAAGCATTTGTATACGACGATGAAGCGAATTGCGCCTTTGACGCGTGGCCGCGAGAAGGTTGGGGCCGCTTTCTTGCCGGGACGCGCGGTCGCCATGCATCCCGTGAGAATGGAAGGGGCCGGGCGCAAGAAGCTTGGGTGGTGTGTGACCGGTCCCGGGGTCAACCGCGATATGCCATGGCGGCTTGGGATGGAGTGGTCCAAGTTGGTGAGCCAAGCCAAGGCGACCACGTCGTCGCTGGATGGCTCGAAGCTCGAGGACCGCGTGTTCGAACAGCTTCGCCCAGTCGTTTCGGCTGCGAGCGAAGATCGCAACGCTCGCCATACGTTGGCCACGGCGGTGTTCGAACTCGCGGCTGATGCGGACGTCGCTTCCGTCCGGAAGGTCTCGGTGACTTATGCGGAGGATGGAAGCCGTGGTACGAACGGCCTTGCGTTCGAGCTTCTGCCCGCCGCTTCAGCGCACACGGAAGATGGGCAGCGGGTCGTGCATGCGATCATGCGCGCGGTGGCCGGTTTGTTCTGATGAGTCTCACGAGACACGCCGCTAGCCCTCAAACAAGCGCGCCCCGCGCTCTGTTCACGGATCAAGAACCAAGATCAAGATCAAGAGTCGGCTCAAGTCTGCGACCCAGGTGAACGAAGGCGGACCCGTGCTCTCGGGTGGCAAAGTTCAGTACGAGCTCGCAGGTAAGACCACGGCACTGTCACACGGCGGCATTGGGGCCAACCAGCGCCTCGTCAAGAAGACTGGGCTCGCAAGCACGTCGACGACAACCTTCATCTGCTCAAGATCAAGCAGTGCTTCAGCATTCTGCAGCGCCAGCGCTTTCACGGCACCAACGCCAAGAGCCTTCGCCAAGACCCTCGCTAAGTGCGAGGCGAACGAGGGTGTCGTCGCGTCGGCGGCGTGATGATCCACGAGATTAAGGATTTTCAGAATTTCCTGCTGGCGTGCGTGAACAGGATACGTAGACATGTGTCGCCTGCTCGACGCGCCCGCAGCGCACTCAAATGAGTCCGCTCCGCTTTCGGTAGCGGATCTCTGCGCGCTCCGCCTTCGTTGGATCGAGGTGGATGCGCGCTGACAGGTCCATGACCGTCTTTTTGGCCGACTCCGTCGCGCCTTGCGCATAGGCGGCTTCGAGCGCCTGATCGACGAGATAGATTTGCGCCCACTCCATGGCGGTTTGGGCTTGGTCATGGCCAAGACCAAGACCCTCGGCGAGCTCGGACAATCGTTTGCGCTCCTCATCGGCGAGTTCTTCGTCGGTGAGCGCAAGGGCCCACGCCAGCATGAGCATCGTCTTGCGGCTGCTGGGGCTGGTCTCGGACAGCTCGGCGGTCGTGAGCCTGGGCTTCTGAGCGAGAGCGTCGAGGGTCCCCATTTCCGGGGTTAGGAAGCTCGTCAAGAACGCCCGCTCTTCCGGAGCGATGGTCCCGTCGGCGCTCGCGATCTCGATCAGCATTCGGGCGAGAACACCGCGGTCGTATTTCTGAGTGATGGGTGCGCTCTCGAGTTGTTGCTGAAACTCCGAAAGAACGTCGCCCGCGCTCGCGGTCGAGATGTACCGGGCGTTCTTCGTGTCCCAAATGAATCGGCTCGAGACGCTTCGGAATGCCTCGACGATCGCCGCACTCTTTTCGCCTTCCGAATAGCTTTCGTCGGCCTTCTTAGACGCGTCGGAGAGGAGTTGATGTGCTACATCGCCGCCGACCCGGCCCAAGATCCCGTATCCGAGCACAGAGCGAACGGCACTCTGTACGCTGCTTCTCAGACTCCACATGAGGCTTCGCGTGGCCGACGCCTTGGCAATACCGCCGAGATCGCGCCCCTTTTGAATCGAAGCGCTCGCCTCGATCCGTGCACCCGAGGCCGGACATTTGAAGACGCAGACCATGGTACTTCCGTTTTGTTCTGCCTTCTCGATCAATGGCTTGACGTGGCTGAGCTCAATTTCTCGCATGAATCCACGCCTACCACGGTCGAGCGAAGGCTCAAAGCCAAGTGTTCGACGGATGTTCGTGTCTTCAGGTGTCCGAACTCATGGCCGGGTTCCGTGCGAACGATCTCGAGCGAACACACCACGCCGAGCGACGATCGCGTGCATCGCGACGATCGCGTGCACTTCCGTGCTTGGTCGAGCAAGCATCGATCGATACACTGACAGTCATGCAAGCCACTGTGCGTCGTGTCGATGTCGGAGAAACAACCAGTCTCGAAGACTACAGCACACACATGAATCTTCACGCTGCCGTCCACGACCTCCGTCACGAAGCCGAGATCTTGCTGCCGCGGCTCGCCGGACGTCGGCTGTGGATGCTGAACTCAACTGAGCACGGCGGTGGCGTGGCTGAGATGTTGCCACGTATGGTCACCTGTCTTCGGGAGCTCGGCCTCCCGACTGAATGGCTGGTGCTGGAGACCGACGATCTCGGGTTCTTCGAGCTCACGAAGAAGATCCATAATCTCATTCACGACTCGGGCACGGGCGGGCTCGACGCGGAGGCGCGATCGCTTTACGAAGCGGTCAATCGACAGGTCAAAGACGCGCTTCTTGACTACGTGCAGCCGGGTGACATCTTGATGGTTCACGATCCACAGCCGATGGCCGCCGGTGCGATGCTCAAGAAGGAACTCGAGATCTCCACCGTGTGGCGTTGCCACATTGGTCTCGACCGGAGTACCGAGCGAACGAAGGCGGCCTGGTCGTTCCTTCGACCATATGGGGATGCTTATGATCGCGCTGTCTTTTCGGCGCCGGAGTACATTCCTGATTTCCTCGTCGGCCGATCGGCGCTCGTCGCACCGGCGATCGACCCCTTGAGCCACAAGAACCGCGAACTCCACGCGGTGAAGCTCATGGGTATTCTGTGCAATGCCAAGCTTGTTCAGGCGATGCATCCGATGATGCGCCCCGATTTTGCCGAGGCGGCGCAACGACTCTTGCCGGATGGTTCCTTCGGCTATGCACGTGGCGATTGGGACATCGGCTTTCTCTTCCGACCCATCATTACGCAGATCTCGCGCTGGGATCGTCTGAAAGGCTTCCGGCAACTCCTCGACGCGTTCGTCCGCCTCAAGCAGCGCTCAGCGGGTGAGCGGGTGGCGGATCCGACACATCGCAGACGTCTCGAGTACGTGCGTTTGGTCTTGGCGGGGCCCGACCCGCGCGCGATTCAGGACGATCCGGAAGGGATGCTTGTCTTCGAAGACCTACGGAAGAGCTACGCCGCGCTTGAGCCCGATCTGCAACGCGACGTCGCGATCCTGAGTCTTCCCATGAGCTCGAGGAAGAACAACGCATTGATGGTCAACGTGCTCCAGCGCGCTTCGAGCATCGTCGTTCAAGCCTCGGTGCAAGAAGGGTTCGGACTCACGGTGACTGAGGCGATGTGGAAACACGTTGCGGTGCTTGGAACGCAAGCCTGTGGCATTCGACAGCAGATTCGCGATGGCGTCGATGGCCGGCTTCTCACGGATCTGAATGACGTCGACGCGTTTGCGTCGGTGCTCGACGAGATGCTAGCCAGGCCCAAGGCCCGTGAGGAGTACGGCCGGAGCGCACAACGCCGCGTGTTCAACGAGTTCCTCGTCTTCTCGCAGCTTCGACGGCTGCTCGAGCTCTTCTCTCTGTTCGGAAGCAGTACGCAGGACGTCGTCCCGCGAGGGTGAGCGAAGTGTTTCAGAGCAGATCGACACGGAACCCGGCGAGGGCGCCTATCATGAGGGACGGGGCGTCAAAGGCCTCCCCGGAGTACTGAGTTGTTGAGGCGGTTGCCTCGACGAAGACGTGTTCGAAGGACGTACCGAGCATGAGTATGGCCGACGGTGCGACGCCGCGCTCGACTTCTGCCTGATCGATCGACGTGTTGGTTCGATGTGCGTAGGCGCTCAGACCGCCGCCAAGCCCCGCGTACACGGCGACTTGGCCGGTCTTGATGAGGTCGATCGTCAGCCGCAGTTCGAGCGGCAGCATGATGAGCTCGGCCTTGGTCGTGACGCTTAGCCGGTCGTCGACGCGAATGGAGTGATTTGCGGTGAGCCGACTGACAAGCGCGCCGGCACAAAGGTTGAGGCGTGATGCGAGGACGTGAGGACGGACGCAGACATCCACGCCGCCGGCCGGGATGAGCGAGGGCTTCGCGTAGCTTGCGCCCATCCGAAAGCGAAGTGCCCATGTCTTGGTGGGGGGGGCGAGCGTGAGAATGCGCTCCTCCCGAAACCGTGCCTCTGCGTCGGTGACGACAAGCTTGATCGTTTGCGTCTTTCCGTTCGGTGAGACGCTTGCGACATAGTGACCGGTGTCGATCTCATGAAGCGGCTTTGCGCGTGCACCCTGAGCCTCAAGCGTGAGTGAATAGGAGGCCGGTCGTCCGGCGAGGTCGTAGGCCTTCACGTGCACGCCGAAGTCAGGACCATCGACGGCGGGGCGTTCGGGTTCAAGGGCGAACGTGACGCGCGCGGGCCACGGCGGAGGCACGATGCGGATGGTCGCCCGGCCCTGAAGAGATGGCTTGTGGGTCGCCTTCCCGGTTGCACCTCCGCCCGTGGTTCGATCTCCGACCGTCGTTCGATCTCCGACCGGCGTTGCGGGAGTCAGAAGCGCTGCGTGTAGCACGACTTCGCCGCTTTTCGGATAGGCCGCGGGCTGAGGGCTCGTGAAGGTCACTTCGTATTCGCCGAGGCCGGTGTCCTTGATCTTGCCGAGCTCTCCGCGGGCCACGGTGGCCGTGAGCGCGAGCCCGGCGACGCCGAGGCCCAGTCGGTCGGTGACCAGCATTTTGATCGTCAGCGTGGACTCGCCATCGGCGGCGACGACTTTCGCTTCCGGTTCGACGTACATGCGTTCGGGGGCAGGTACGCCCAGCTTCAGGGTGGTCTCAGCCCTCGAGACGCGATCGCCGACCACTCGCGCCGTCAATTTGAGCTTACGAGCCTGCGTCCCGCGGTTTGGCCGAAGCCGGAACTGATAGTGGGCGCCGTCGGCGCTCGCGGGTTCGACGATGCCGCCGTCGGCCGTGATCTTGATTCGGTCGATCGATGGTGGATTGGGAACATCGTAGAAGGCGTGGATGGTCGCGATCGCTTCTCCGTTGGCCTCGATCGTATGGGGGGTGGCCGCGAGGGTGAGACGATTGTACGGCGGCATCACGACCTTGACTGTGTTCTCGCTCCGAATCGACTGATACGAGGACTGGGCGACAACGCGCTCGACGCCGGGCGGCACCAAGAACGGCACGATGGCGCGGCCGGTCTTGTCGGCCGTCACGGTGGCCGATCGGACGCCGCCCGCAACGACGACGACCTGTGCGCCCTGCCGAGTACGCACGGGTAGCCGTGTCCGGCCGAACAACGGAATCCGTAGGAACTCGACGTGAGCAAGGGGGCCGGTTTCTCTCCACACCGCGACCAGGGCGATCTGAGGATGTTTTTCGGCCGGTGGTGTGAACCAAGTGCGATATGTGCCGGGGCTGACGTGCTCGACGGGATCGAAGCGGCCGACATTGACGGAGACTCTGAGCGGGCGCCGGACTTCGTCGGCGGTTGCGTTCGCGTGGAATCGTACTTCGACCTTCTGTGGAGACCCGGCCAAGAGCGGCGACGACGTCCCGAGTTCCATCCGCACCTCTTCGTCGATCTCGGCGTTCTGGCTCGGCGTAGGGGGCGCGAGCCCGAGCGCGAGCCTTGGTCCAAGCGCGAGTCCGAGCGCCAGTCCGAGGCCGAGCCCAAGCGCGAGGTGTGGGCCCGAGCTCAACCGACCCCTGCGGTCGAAACGGGGGCCGATCAACGTTCGCCACGGTCGGATCGGAGCCGGGGATTGCTTTCGTGAGTGCCACGGTGGGCGCTCTTGCGGTGGCGTTTGCGGTGGCGTTTGTGGTTGGTCCGGTCGGCGCGAGAACGGCGCCCCGCGAGCTGATCGGCGTTCCAGATGGTCGATGCTTCTCGTCATGGCCCTTCGAAAGTCTCGGGCACCCTAGCACGAATTCAGTCGGACTCGGACTCGGTCGCGGCCGTGCCTTCGGGGGCGTGGTCACGCACCAAGCGCACCATCGTCGGGCCGGTCCTCCGGATGAGGCCGTAGTGGTCATAGCCTCGGAGGGGGACCGACGCGTCTTCGCCTGGAATGGGTGAGGTGTATTGGGCTTCATCGCCAATCACGTTGTCGTCGATGGACCACATGCTATAGACGCGGTGGCTGGCTTCGCGCGCTGGGTTGTCGTTGAGACGGGACAGGTAGGCTGAGCTTGGACTCAATCCGTTGGAGAGGCCGCAGACGGGAAGGGTCGTGCTGCTGGGGATGCACGAGGTCAGGCCCTTGTTGGCGCCCGCGATGCCTACGAAGGTGTCGACATCTCGTCCGATTGCGGGGCCGAGATCATACCGGCCCGTTTCCAGCAAGTCGCTTTGTGGCCCGCCCTTGATCGCCCCCCGGGCGAGCGTCACGCCGAGCGAATGCGAGATGACATCGACTTTCTCGGCGCCGGTGTACGCTTTGACGGCCTCGATGAACGCGCGCACCTGCTCGAGTAACCGGCGCGAGTGGTATCGGGTCATCGACCCTTTTCGATCCGCGCCTGCTGTATCGTAGGTCAGGCCGTACAGCTCAGCCGGACTGTAGCCGCGGCCGAGGAACGTCTCGCGGGCTTCGCGCCAATCTTCCGCGCTTCCCGTGTTGCCGTGGATGAAGATGACCGGCTCGTTGTGGATCGGCTCGTTTGGGGTCGTCCTGCCCCCGAACGACGGACGGTCGGACCGCAGAAACTCGAGGTCGCCGTAGCCGTGGCTTTCTAGCCACTGGCGGAAATCTGGGCTGAAGCCGGGTACGGGACCGGTTGAGTCTCGATGGGCGTCTTCGATGCCAAGCATCTCGGAGGTGAGGGCTGCCGTTCCAGCCATCTTATCCGTGTATGTCCGCAGAATATCAAAGGGCATCAGCGTTCCTTTCTGAATGAGGCTCTGAGCGGAGCTCCCAGCGGAGCTCCGAGTCGGATTTCCGAGTCGGATTTCCGAGTCGGATTTCCGAGTCGGATTTCCGAGTCGGATTTCCGAGTTGGAGCTCCGAGTTGGATTTCCGAGTCGGAGTATCGAACGCGCGCACGGGGTTGGTGCGCGCGTTTGGGGTCCCATGTTTGCGTTCGTGCGTATCTGCGCGCGGTTGTGCGAGAGGGTCGGACAGATCGCACGCACTCAGTGGGTGGTCGAAGATACGGGCGCCCGCTGGGTGATGGCCGCTCGAATCCCGTGCATGATCCCGCTGTCCATGGGCCGCCGAGATCTGAGCAAGGAGGAGCTTCCGCTCGGCACCATGGTCGGCGAGTTTCAGGTCGAGCGCCTCCTAGCATCGGGGGGAATGGCGCTCGTTTATGCCGCGATCCATCCGGTCATCGGGAAGAAAGCGGCGATCAAAATCATCTTGTCTTCGCTCTCTTCGGACGACGTCGCCGTGGGGCGCTTTGTCGACGAAGCGCGCGCCGTCAATCAGATTGGCCACAAGAATATCGTCGATATCTTTGCTTTCGGTGCGTTGCCCGACGGTCGCAACTACCTGGTGATGGAGTGGCTCGACGGGGAGTCGCTCATCGAGCGACTTCGTCGTCGTCGTCTCACCGTGCGGGAAATCATCGAGATCCTCGACCAGCTCGCCGATGCGCTCTTCGCCGCGCACGCGAAGGGCGTCGTTCACCTCGATCTCAAGCCGGACAACGTTTTCTTGCTTGCGTCGTCAGCCGCCGATGTTCAGGTGAAGCTCTTCGACTTCGGGATCGCGCAGCTCGCGGACTCGAGGAACCGGGTCGAATCCGAGTCGACCATGGTTGTCGGGACGCCGGACTACATTGCGCCGGAGCAAGCGTCTGGCCAATCCGTGGGTCCGGCGACCGACGTCTATTCGCTGGGCGTCATGGCGTACGAACTCTTCGCGGGACGGCTCCCGTTCGTCGAGGAGAGCACCCGCGAGGTGATGGTTAAGCACGTCACCGTCGAGCCTCCGCCCCCGAGCCTATTTTGGCCAAGTATTCCGCCGGCGCTCGAAGAGCTCTTGCTTCTGATGCTCAGCAAGGACCCGAGGCGGCGGCCGAATCTGATTCGCGTGCGTGCTGAATTGGCCGAGCTCCGTCGTTCGAGTATTCTCACCGACAGCTCCGACATTTCTCAGCGCCAGGTCGATCGTCGACCGCTCCTTTTTCGGCCCTTCGCGCGGACGGTCGATTTGGTTCGGCCGCTCTTGACGGAACTCTCGGCGGGCGCGGCGTGGGTCGTTGCGGAGGGCCATGCGCCACCGATTGGCTCACCGATCTCGATCCGCTTCTGGGTCGATCGATACTCGGTTCAGATCGATTTCGGCGCGATCGTGGAGAGCCACCTCGACCAGCAGGCCTCAAGATCTCTGGTCCGCTATGACCAGATCTCGCCGCGCAAGCTCGACCAAATCTTCGCGGTCGCCGCGCTCGTTTCGAGCGCCACGGAAGCCGTCGAGGACCCTCCCGCGCGCTGGGTGTCGGAAGACGAGCCCGGACGGTCTTGGACGACCGATCTGCCTCGCCCCGATCTGCTCGAGACGCCCGAGACGCCGCTCGACGTAGACGTCGAAGGCACGCGCCCAACGCAGCGCGAGCCTTCGGTGGAGGCTCGCGGTGCGGGCGCGGGCGGAGTTCAGGCATCAGGCCCCAGTACTCGGGCGCCGCCCATAGATCCGCCGCTTCCGCGCCCCACGACCAAATGGCAAGGGGCCCGCCCCGTCTTGGGGACGAGGCGCTTCTCCTTTGGTCTTGGTGCGCGCATCGTGGCTCTAACCCTCGCCGTGACCGCAGCCGCGATTGGCGCGATCATGCACTTTGCCCTTCGGCACATCGAAGAGGATCGCGCCTATTACGTCGACGAACTCACGCTTCGGACGGCGCAGCATTTGAGCGATGCCGTGGATCAGCGTCTCGCGTTCATGCGACTACGTCTCGAGGAGCTCATTGCCGGCCCGGCCGCGAACCCAGATGACCATGATTTTCTCCAGATTGCGCGCTGCGACCCTGCTCGCTGCGAGGTCATCGACGGAGACCCGATCTCGGAAGATGACTTGGCTAGGATTCGTGCCGAGCGTATGCTGGCGACCTCACCCGACGGCCGACGACTGTTCCTGCTCCAAAGGGGCCAGAACCAAGACACGGTGTACGTGGGGAGTCTTCTTGCCTCGTCGCTTCTCATGAAGCGCGACTTGCCCGCGAACCTCACCGCATATCTCGTGGACGCGAAGCGGCGGGTCATCCTGTCGGTTGGGGCGGCCCCGGAGCGCAACTTGTTGCGTCATCCCGTGACTTCGTTCTTCTCCGAGCTCGGGAGTCTTCCCTACACGACGACCGATGGTCTCGAAATGATCGGCGCTTGGGCGGGTGGGCACGATCTCACCACGTTTGTCTCCGTACCTCGTTCGGTGACGGAGCAGGCGACGGCGCGCCTCGTGCATAAGATTCTGAGCGTCACCGGAATGGTTCTTCTGATCTTCGTGCCGGTCGTACTCGTCTTCGCGCGGCGAATCACGCGCCGGTTGCGGCGCCTGACGGAGCGCACCGGGCGGATTGCCGTGGGCGAGTTTTTGGTGGAGACAGATATCTCGGGGCGCGACGAGGTTGGGCAGTTGGCCCAGGCGTTCAAGGAAATGACCCTCGCGCTACGGGCGCGCGACCGAGAAGTCCTGAAGTTCCAGCAGAAGCTGAGCGATGATGAGAAGTTGACGGTGCAGAAGCGAATGGCCGAGTGGCTCGAAGCGCAGCTCAAGGTGGCCCCGTTGGCGGCCGAACCCGGAAACGGAGATTCGGCCTTGGCCCACACGGACGCGCTTTCGCTGCGTGCCGGGTCGGTCCTCCAACGGGCGCTCGCGTTCTCGACGATGGTGAACCGACGGGTCGACCTTGCCTCGGCGACGGCCGAGGCGGTTGCCGTCGCGCGCACGCTGATCGATTCGAAACGTGTCACGATCGATCTCGAAATCTCTAACGCCGTGTTGTTCCCGCGGCTCGATGCGCGCGAGAGTGAAGTCCGTGAGCTCGTGATCATGCTCGTCGTGGATGCGGGCTTGGCGGCGCCCATCGGCGCCCGCATCAATGTCTCGTTGTATCAGAGCGCCGGGCTCCTCACCTTGGGGGTCCAATACGCGGTGGCTTCGGGGGCCACCGAAGCGGCGCACGAGAGTGTCGCGAAGGCGAGACCCCTCGCCGAGGCTCAAGGGGCCACCGTGGTCGTGCATTCCAGTCCAGCGTGGGGAACGTGCGCGCTCGTTGGATTCCCGATTGCTTCGCCGCCCCGCGCCTCTCGAGGATCGAGCTTGGGGGGCAGCAAATGACGCGGCGATGTTGCGCCCATGAAGGGCTGCGCGGTTCGACGCCGGTCGCGGTGCCTCTCTTGGTACCCGCGGTGATGGCCTCGTTGATGGCCTTCGCTTCGGTTCTCCCGGCCTGCAAGGCTCGTGAGGTCGACTCGCCCTCAACGGCGGCTCCTGAGCGAGCACCGGTGGCCGAGTGTGTAGCACGTCGGGGTGAGGTTCGAACGCATCCGCCCAGTGAATGGGTGTGGGAGCCGGTCGAGGTTGGCGCGCGTCTATCGGCGGGCGATTGGGTCCGGACGGCGACGAGGTCGGAGGCGGTTTTCAGTTACCTCTCCGGGTCATCTTTGGTCGTCAAACCAAGCGCCATCGTGATTCTCAAAGACGCGAAGTTCGAGAAGAATCGCTCGATATTCGCGAACTATCTCCTGATCCAAAAGGGCGTCGTGCGGGGCAAGCTCGAGGCGAAGATGGCGTCGGCATCGCCGTCCGTGTCGGCATCGCCCTCCGCGTTGGCATCGGTGCCGGCGGAGGCGGTCGTCGTCGATACGGGTGAAGGTGCCCACGTGCGGCTGACGGCGGCGGAAGCGCGATCGCTTCTCGGATATCGTCTTAGCGCAAGGCCCGATGGTGCGGTCGAAGTCGCCGTGACAGACGGCAAGGGGCGTCTGACGGCGGGCGATGGCCGGAGTCTCGACCTGAACCGAGGTCAGGCGCAGGATCTCCGCGCGGGAACGTTCGTCGGGCGAGTCTTGGAGCTTCCTGCATCGCCCGCGCTCGAAGCGCCGCTCGACGAGGAAGCGGTCGAGGCGTCGCCGGGCGAGCCCCTGGTGCTTACGTGGGCGCGCGTCCCGGGGGCCGCGACCTATCGCGTCGAGGTTGCGCTCGACGCGTCGTTCGAGGCGATTGTCGAAGCCGCCGTGACCGCGAAACCGGTCTGGCATCATCCGGTGAGTGGACCGGGAGTTCTTTTTTGGCGCGTCGCGGCGCGCAGCAAAGACGAACGCGAGGGCGAGTTTGGTGTGGCCCGACGTGTGGTCGTTGAGCCGCCGGCCCCGCTCGTCGATCGACTGGTGACTCCGGTCGACGGCGCGACCGTCTCTTCGCCGGAGCGGCAGCCACCCGTCACATTCACGTGGACGTCGGCCGGACCGAACAAGCAATATCGCGTGGTGGTTTCGGCCGGGGATGGACTCTCGACACCGGCTTCCGCCGCCTTGAGTGAGATCACCGACGGCCTACGGCTCACGACTCGAAGCCTTTCGCCGGGGCGCTACGTATGGGGCGTCTTCGCGCTCGGGGCGCGGGGGACCGAGCGACCGATGTTCGAGCGGCCTCGGCGCTTGACGATCAAGCGCTCACTTGGGATCGAGACACCGAGCAAGGTTACGTTCGAGTAGTGCGTGCGAGGTGCGTGGTGCGAGGTGCGTGATGCGTGATGCGTGGTGCGTGCGCATGCTTGCGACGGGGAGGCTTCGGATGAATGGAACGAGCACCAGTGGCGTGCAATGCGCCCGACAGTTGATCTTGGCTTTGGCCTGGGGCACATCCGCTTTGGCGGCGGGGTGCGGCGACACTTCACTGGGGCCGCCTGAGATTACGGCCCTTCGACCTGAGCAGGGCTTCAACGATCGCGATACCCGGGTGACCGTTTCCGGCGTTTTTCAGATAGCGCTCACGCACGTCGACTACCGCGACGCTGCGAAGACGACGGTGGAACCGGGCGTCGTGCTTCGCCTCGGGGCGCTCGAGCTCGAGGACTTGGAGATCGTTGGCGAGGGCGAGATTCGAGCTACGGTACCGCCGGGTCTCGAGGCCGACGAGCGCTATATGCTCAGCTTGTCCGATGCCTCCGGACGGGAGGCCCAAAGGGCGAACGCCTTTCTTGCCGTTGCGCCCCCACGGTGCGGCGATGGGCGCGTCGTCGCCGGATCGGAGGAGTGTGACGACGGTGGGACGACCGACGGGGATGGCTGTTCCGCGCTCTGTGTCCAGGAATCGGGCTGGCTTTGCGTGGGGAGTCCGTCGACCTGCCAGCGCCAGGAATAGGAATCCATTCATGTTTCGTATTCGACGCATCTATGACGATCAGCTTCCGGCGAGCCAGGCCGCCATCGAAGGCGCAAAAGAGATCATGAGACAGCGGTTCGTGGCGATGTCTCCGGACGAGGTCGAGGCCGTCTTCGCTTCGGTTCTCAATCCGTTTCTGAAGCATCTTCAGGGTGTTCTGTTCGTTGCCGAAGACGAAAAGAAGAGGATGCTCGGCTTTGCCGTCGTCCTGCGTGATCGAACGCTTCAGCTTGCGTATCTCGAATTCATCGCGGCGGGTCAGGCTTTGAGCAGTCAAGGCATTGGCGGTGCTTTGTACGAGACGGTTCGTGAGGATGCGCGCGTCTTCGGTGCGAAGGGCTTGTTCTTCGAGTGCTTGCCGGACGAACCCTCGCTTTGCTCTGACGAAGCGTTGATCAAGGAGAACCGAGCACGGCTCCGGTTCTATGAGAAATACGGTGCGCGTCCGATCGTCGGCACGAAGTACGAGGCGCCCGTACGGCCGACCGATACGTGTCCACCTCATCTCGTCTACGACGCCCTCGATTCGGAAGAACCGCTTCGACGATCCTATGCGCAGAAGGTCGTGCGCGCGGTCCTCGAGCGCAAATACAAGGCGCTGTGCCCACCTGAGTACGTCGAGATGGTCGTTGCGTCATTCAAGAGCGACCCGGTTCCTTTGCGGCCGTTTCGATACGTCAAGAGCGGAGACGTCAAGAACGACACGCCGCGTCCGAAGCCTTCCCGTCGTGTGCGTGAGCGTATTGCGCTCACGGTGAATGCGAAGCACGAGATCCATCATGTCCGAGAGCGTGGGTATGTCGAGGCGCCCGTGCGAATCACGAGAATCGAAAAGGAGCTGATGGAGAGCGACCTCTTCGAGCCGGTGAAGGTTCGAGCATTTGGGGATGAGCACATCTTCGCCGTTCATGAACGCGAGTTTGTCCGATATTTGGAGCGCACGTGCATGTCGCTCGAAGGTGATCGGTCACTTTATCCCTATGTCTTCCCGATTCGGAATGCGGCCCGGATGCCGAAGGATAAGACGGTGCTGGCCGGCTACTACTGCATCGACACCTTTACCCCGCTTCATCGCAACGCGTATCGCGCGGCGCGACGCGCTTCGAACTGTGCGCTGACCGCGGCGAACCAAATTATCGGGGGGCAGCGCCTTGCCTATGCGCTCGTTCGACCGCCGGGTCACCACGCGGAACGCCGAGCTTTTGGCGGCTTTTGCTACCTCAACCACAATGCCATCGCGGCGAATCTGTTGTCGGCTCACGGCAAGGTCGCGATCCTCGACGTCGACTACCATCACGGCAACGGTCAGCAGCAGATCTTCTATGAGCGGCGCGATGTGCTCACTGTGTCGCTGCATGGAGACCCATCGTTTGCGTATCCTTATTTCTCTGGGTTTAGCGACGAAGTAGGCGTGGGCGAAGGTGAAGGATTCAACTTGAACATTCCGCTTCCAGAGCGCCTCACCGGACGTGGACACCTCGAGCAGGTGAAGCGTGCTTTGACTCGGATCGCGGACTTTGGTCCAAGATTCTTGGTCGTCGCGCTTGGGCTCGATACGGCCCGCGGAGATCCGACCGGGTCGTGGTCGCTCGAGTCGGAGGATTTCGATGCGATGGGGGCAACGATCGGCGCGGCCGGTTGGCCCACGCTTGTGCTTCAGGAGGGCGGCTATCGAACGCGAACGTTGGGACGCAACGCGCGCCGGTTCTTCGAGGGCCTCTCCCGCGGATCCCGGCAGTGATCCGTGAGCGTCGTTCGTGACGCGTGAATGCGTGAATGCGTGAATGCGTGAACGCGTGCTGGGCGTGAACACGTGTGCTGGGCGTCGCGCCCTGCCCGAGCTTTCGCTGCCGGGTTACGATGAAGCGAGCTCTCTCAGTAGTCCGTAGCGAACGCCTCGATTGCTCGCGCGCATTGCGTCGAGCCCATAGTGGGCAAGCACTTCGAGCATAATCAGAACGCCGCAGACGATGACGTCGGCTCGCCCCTCGGGAATGACGGTGCCGCGAACGCGCTCGGGGGTTGTCTTCTGTCGGAGGTCGTCGAAAACCTCCTGAATCGTGGCGAGCGCCAAGAGCCGACCTTCGCCTTGGGAGACGGCTTCCCTCATATCGTCGAGGCCCAGCGCGACGCCCATCACGGACATAACCGTGCCCGAAACGCCGATCAGCGTGGGACGGGGAGGGGCGACCGCGCTTCTCGTCCATGATGGGGCTTGTTCCAGGGCGGTTCCGATGGCTCGGCGCGCCTCGTCGAGCTCCTCGATGCGCGGCGGGTCGCTTCGAACGTAGCGCTCGGTGAGCCGAACGCTTCCGATC
The DNA here is from genome assembly GCA_016713425.1 of Deltaproteobacteria bacterium. GTDB lineage: Bacteria > Myxococcota > Kuafuiibacteriia > Kuafuiibacteriales > Kuafuiibacteriaceae > JADJPE01. The sequence continues at coordinate 3,914,499 of JADJPE010000005.1, forward strand.
TCCATCGAGACGCGCGCCTCAATCCCGGCACCAGATCCCAGAATGAGTTCGGTGCTTCGGCCGCCGACGTCCAGTACCAAGAGCGCGCCTGGTCCGTAGGCCGCAACGGCGGCTTGAAACGAGAGCGCAGCCTCCCGAAGTCCATCGATGATCTCGATGCGGATGCCTGTTTCTCGCTCGACCCGCGCAAGGAACGAGGGGGCGTTGGACGCCCCTCGAAGTCCCGCGGTGCCGACACAGCCGATCTTTTCGACGCCGAGCGCGCGCGCCCGGTCCGCAAATTGCCGCAGCGCGACCAGCGTACGCTCGATCGCGGCGGGTTCCAGATGACCCGTGGCGTCGAGGCGCTGGCCGATGCGCGTAACGGCCGCGCACTCTTCGACGAGCAAGATTTCTTCTGTGCGTTCGTCGTATCTATCTGCACCTGACGCAGCGTGCGTGCGGTTCGTGTCGGCTATGGTAAGCTTGACCGTGTTCGATCCCAGATCGATCGCCGCGATGCGCATCGTTTTCTCCTCGCTGTAGCGGAGCGCCGGTTACGGCGTCGATGGTCGATGACCGATGACCGATGACCGATGGCTCACTGGCGCTTGAGCTCGGCGCGTCGGTTTTTCTGATGGGCCTCTTCGGACATGCCTAAATCGACTGGGCGCTCCTCGCCATAGGAGATCACAGCGACATGGCTCGGCTCAACACCGTGGGCGGTGAGATACTTCTTGACGCTCGTGGCTCGACGCTCGCCGAGATGCAGGTTGTACTCGGTCGAGCCGCGTACATCGCAGTGACCTTCAACTTCGATTCGAGTCGCGGGCGCCTTCTGGAGCAGTGCCGCGACATCCTCGAGCACCGCCTTGCTGTCCTCGCGAATCGAAGCGTCGTTGTAGTCGAAGTAGATGACGTTCTTGAGCGCCGACTCGATCGAGAGGTTCATCGACGCATCGGTCGTCTCGGGTTGGGCGGGCTCGTCCGGGGTGGCCACCTTCGGCTCGTCGCAGCCGGGCGGCGACGCCAGCGCGGCTTGATCGGCAAGCGTCTCGGCCTCCATCGCCTTCGCTTTGGCTTCGTCGATCTTGCCGTCGGCGGCGAGCTTCTGGGCTTCGTTCAACGCGGTCTCCGCCGCCTTGTAAGTCGCCGTGGCGCAGTCGGAGGCCTTCTGGGCGCTCGCCTTGTCCATCGCCTTGCGCGCCGCATCCAGCTCGAGGTCGGCTGTGTTCTTGCTGCATCCCGTGAGGCTCGTGCACACCATGACTGCGAGGAGGAGGGCCGCTCTCGGGCGCGCAGCGAAGGAGCGCGCAGCGAAGGAGAATGAGCCCGCGATGGGCCGCCGGCCGAGCGCGTCTTGGGTTTCGGTTCGAATCGTGAAGATGCCGAATTTTCTCATATGGAACCTGTTCTCTGCTCTCTGTGACCTATGATCTGTCATCCGGTCTTGTCCACGTTCCTAGGGCGTCAGAATGTAAGGCGACCATGCGGGCGTCGAGAAGGCCCCGGAACGGCCGATCCGCTTCGGGTTCGAGCCATCGACGGCCATGATAAAGATGTGAGAATCACCGTTTCGTGTCGAGGTGAAAACGATGTGGTTCCCGTCGGGCGAGAAGCTCGGCTCCTCGTTGTTGCCTTGATCTTGCGTTAGACGCCGGATCTCCTTCGTCGTGGGGTTGACCGTGAAGATGTCGAAAACATTGCGTTCATCGCGGGCCGTGAAAGCGATGAGATCGCCCTTGGGTGACCAATCGGGGGTTTGATTGTAGGTCCCACGGTCGGTGACACGGCGAACATTGCTGCCGTCCGCGTTCATCACGAAGATGTGCGGGTCGCCGAAGCGGGCGCTTACGAACGCGATCTGCCGACCATCGGGCGACCAGGATGGCGAGGAGTCGATGGCCCATTCCTTCGTGAGGCGCTTCAAATGACTTCCATTCGTTGCGACCGTGTAGATTTCGCTGTTTCCGTCGCGGGAGAGCGTGAGTGCGAGGCGATCCCCAGACGGGGCTTCCTGCCCACCGGTGTTCAGGCCCGTTTCGCCCAAGACCAGGCGCGGCTTTCCTCCGCCGACCGGGATCGCGTAGAGGTTGGGATTGTGTCGAATGTAGGACGTGAAGTAGATCTCGCGCCCGTTGCGGCTCCACGAGGGCAAGATGTTGATGGACCCATTGTTCGTAATCGCGCGTGCGTTTGACCCGTCCATGTCCATCACCCAGAGTTCGCGTCCCGTTCGGGTGCGTTTGACCGCGCAGATCTGAGTTCGAAAGATGCCTTTCGTTCCGGTAAGCTGGTAGACGACCTCATCGGCGAAGGCGTGAGCGAAGGCGCGCGCGTCTTCAGGGCGACCTTCGTAGGTCTTCTGAATGACCTGGCGCCCCGTTCCGACATCATAGAATCGCATGTCGGCCCGCAGGCTGTTGCTGGTCGCGGTCACGCCGGCTTGGACGAGCCCCTCGGCGCCCACGCTGACCCAGTCGCTCCACTTGATCGAGGCCGCCGCCAGGCCACCCTTCGTTGGATCGGCGAGGTAGCCCTTGGGATTCAGGACCTTGAGGGCAGCGGCCACATCGAAGTCCCATCGGAGCACGCTGGTGATCTCACCGGCCGCCGCGGAAGGTGGACCACCACCCATATCGCGGGCGTCGGGAACGGCCATCGGATATGCGCGAAAGTTGGGGCTACCGATCTCGATGACTGTGCGCGTGCCGCCCGGCGAAGAAGCAGAAGCAGAAGGAGAAGGCGAAGCAGAAGCGGAAGATGATGGTGACGAGGGCGAGGGCGAGGGCGAGGGACGGGCCCATCCGGTGGCGCCGGTCAGCGTGCTTGCGGCCAAACACGTCGAAAAACATGTCCAAAGGGATATATTCCAAAGATTTTGCACCTTCACCTCGTTCTTCTCAGGGCGCCTCGTTGGCTTCCCTGCACTACGTCCTGGAGACTGATGCGGTCAACCTTGCCCTCAGCCTCGCGCATTTCTCCGCCTTCCCACTCGAGCTTCCGTCGACGTTGTCGCTCCGCCGCCAGCACCGAGGCTTTCGCTTCGTGGGTGCTGGCCGGCGTGCTCGTCACGGTTTGAAGACAACTCCGATCCCAGTATCCCGCATATCGGCGGCCAAGTTTGGCGGTGGGGGCGGGAGCCTAATTCGTCCTAGCAGGGCCTCGAGCGCACCCATGAACAACGCATTCGGATGACGCCGGATGAACTCGAACCTCGAGATGGTTCCGTCGCGCTCGACGAAAAGGACGACCTCGGCCTCGAGGAACCGCCGCTGCGAGGGCGGGATCAGATCTGGCACCGCGTAGTTCGCCTTCAGAACGCGCGAGACCTCGAGCGCGTAGCCGCTCGCAGGGTTGATGGCCTCGGTCGCGTTGCCCATCGGATCACCGTTCGGATCACCTTCGGGGTCGTCGAGATTCTGCATTGCTTGGTCGAGGTCCGGATCGGCCTGACCGGCCAACAACCTCTCGGCCGCCGATGAGAGCGTCGGTGCTCGCTCCGGTGGCCTCGGTTCGGGCTTCTTCGGTGGCTTCTTCGGGTCGTCCGGTGTCAGGTCGATCGTCTTGTCTGGAGCCTTGGGCGCAGGTGGCGGCGCGATTCGTCGGGGCAGGAGCTTGGGGTCGCGCTTCTTCCCGAGCCGCACGAGCTGAACCGGGATCGAGGTCACGACCTTTGCCCCTCGGTCGGCGTACTTCTGGGCGTACACGGCGCCGCCAATCCCCCCGGCGTGGACCAGGATCGACAGGGCCACTGCCCAGATAAACCCGCGGTTTGCGCGACTCTGCCGTTGTCTTGCCGTTTCCATCGCGTTTGTGACCTGGCGACTTGCCTGCCTGGCGAAGAGATGGACGATCAATGACCAGAATTGTTCTGATCGAGTGGGTCGGTCACCATGCCGAGTTTCTCCACACCTGCATTCTTGACCGTGGACATGACATCGACCACGAAACCGTACTCGAGATGGCGGTCGGCGTGGAGGAATAACTCTTTCTCTTGCTGAAGTTTCTCGTTGTTCTTCAACTTGGTCTCGAGTTCTTCGTACGGGATCGGATTGTCTGCGTTGGTGCCGATGAAGATCTTCTTATCCTTCGTCAGCGTGAGCACGAGCTTCTTTTCCGTGCCTTCTAAAGAGCCCGCTTTGGTCTTCGGCAGGTCGACGTCAACGCCCTGTGAGATGAGGGGTGCTGTCACCATGAAGATAATGAGGAGCACCAGCATCACGTCGACGAGCGGCGTGACGTTGATGTCGCTGACCGGCCGGCCAGATCCGCCGCTGCCCGACATGCCCATATGCGCGCTCTTTAGCACAAGATCCCCTCGACGTGCTGCGTCCAAAAATGTTGCTTGCCCGATCGGCCGGACCTACGTAGAGGGGCGGCCATGAAAACTCGCTACGACCTCATCATCGGTGCGACCCTCTTCTGGGCGCAAAGCCTTGGAATCACCGCCTGCGCCCCCGAAACTGATGGCGCGGCTGACTCGTCTTGGGTGTCTCAGGTGGACGAGTCTCCGATTGTCGCCTCGGCCAAGACAGGCGCCTCGCTGGGTGGGGTTACGCTCGATGCGGATGCCGTCGCCGATCTGGCGATTGACGCCGGCACGCCCACGCTCCGTGTGCACGTCCGAGCGAATGTTGGGCTGGCCGACGTGCGACCTTTCGTCCGCGAGTCGAGCCCTGCGGACGGCGAGGTCGAGGTGGTTTGGCAGGACGCCCGCAACTTCGACCTGGTTCTACGTGGGGCAGGCCTGGTCAAGCGCGCGCTCTTTGGCCAAAGGATTCTGATGGCGCTCGATCTGGCTGCGGCGCCGGGCGCCATGATCGCTCAGCTCTCGATCGAGCCTCGTCTTTACGGTTTCCGCGGGCAAGGGCCGTTCGCACAGGCCGCATTGACGCCGGTCTACGTGGGGGGGCCGGATCCACTTCGTTACCGCGTCCTGCTCGACACGCGCGGCGCTTCGGTCGAGGTCGACGCGCCGGCCGCCGTGACCCCGCATCCAACCAAAGATACAGCGACTGTTGATTTGTCCTTCGATACCATCGTTGGGCTCTTGGAAGATGGCGCACGCATCGCGTTTTCGACGGTTTTCGGCACCAAGACGGCTCAAGTGGGCGCTCGCGTGGTGTCTTTCGAGCTGACGAGCGCAACCGAGGCCGAGGTCTTGGCGTCGACCGACGTGTGTGAAGCCTGGGTCTTTCAGTGTCTCGGCCGGGTCGAATCTGAAGAGATCTCTCTTTGTGGCACCTACCTTCAGGTGACGGGCTGCTTGGAGGCTGATGTCTGCGAGGTGTTTGGCCCGCAGGCTTTCCGTCTCGATGCGGTCGAGGTGCCAGCGTCGATCGCCGCCGCCCAGGCCGCTCACGCCGCGTCGGCCTCCGCGCCTGGCTTTCAGTGGTGTCAGCTCAGCACCCTCGAGGCTTATGCGCTGCCTGAGTGCTTGGCGACTCCGGGCACGATGGAGGCGATCGTGGCCGAAATTTTCGCGGGGAGCTGGCAAGAGCCGGCCGCTGTTTTCGAGTTCGGTCGCGAGGTCCCGGCCGACGCGCTCACCTCGCTTGGTTTCTTCGGCGCGGCTTGCGCCGCCGGCGGTCCGGAGCTCCTGGCCGCCATTGTTGCAGAGTTTCAAGGATCCCAGGTGATCGCGTGGCAATACGAGGAGCCGACGGCCTGTCACAACTGCACTTCGTCGAGAGACCTGGTCATCCTCTTCTACCCGGACCGGGGGCGCATCATTGTGCTCGAGGGTGGCCACGGATACGATTCTTGAGCCGCATCCGAGCTCCGCTCGAGCCGAAACGGCGCGCCGGCACCTCGGGGTCTACAGCTTGCCGCCAAGCGTAGCCGGCAGCGCGCCACTTCGCGACATCAACTTCGTCATGACCTCGACCACACGGGCGTGAAGCGATTCGACCTGCTCGTCTTCGCGGGTCTGGTCCCAGCGCGGTGGAACGATGGGGGGCGCGATGCGGTGGGTGAGGGTGATGGGGCGCGGGACGAGCGAGGGCCCCACGCCGCGAAACAAAGGGAGCGGCAGCTTGAAGCGGGCGTACATGCGGTCGGTCAAAGAATGCCGATAGACGGTGAAGACGTCGTCGGCGGCCGGGCAGGCCGCGAGGACGATCGGCGCGCCGGACCGCAAAGCCAATCGAATGAAACCCTTTCGGTTCTCCCACTGCACCGCATAGCGTTCATCTCTTGGGCGCAAGGCTTCTTTCATTCCGCCCGGTGCGACGTAGACGAGACGCCCCGCCTCCAAGAGTCGGGCCCCATTCCGAGGAGAGGCCGGCATCATGAAGATCTGCGGCGACCAATCTCTGATGAACGGCAGCTCGAACAAGAGGTCATCGGCAAGGCCGGTCGGCAGGCGTCCCGTCGCATCGTAGATGGCGAGCGCGAGCAGGAAGGCGTCGTACGTTGCGAGGCTATGGTTGGTGACGATCAACGCCGGGCCGGTCTTGGGCACGTGTTGGTGTACGGCAATCGCGCTGTGGCGGTGGTAGGCTTGAAGTGCCCTCAGAACCCTGATCACCACCGCGGCGGCGGGTGTAAGGTGCTCGCTCGGGAGTGGGGCCTCGTCGTTGCTTTTCAAGAGGGGGTCCTACTTGAAGAAGTGTCGTTTCACGATGTTCAAGAAATCGGAGGAAAACGACTCCATCTCCGACTGAAGAATACGAATCCTGGCGAGGAAGAAGTTGTACGCGATCACCGCCGGGATCGCGGCGGCAAGCCCGGCTGCGGTTGCGATGAGTGCCTCCGAGATGCCCGGTGCGACCGTCGCGAGGTTGGCCGAGCCCATTCGCCCGATGTCGTGAAACGCTTTCATGATGCCCCAGACGGTGCCGAACAGCCCAATGAAGGGCGACGTTGATCCGACCGTCGCGAGAAATGAAGTCAGGCTTTCGAGGGAGGTCGTCTCGGAGTTTTGGCTTCTCCTGAGCGCCCGCTCCACGTTCTCGATGTCGCCTGCGAGGCCTTCCTCGTCGCCTGACCGTTTCTTCAAGCGCGCAAGCTCGATGTAACCGGACTTGAAGAGCTGTGCGAGCGGTGATCGCCGGTAGGACTCTGATTGCTGGTACATCTGGTCGAGTCGCTTAGCGTCCCAGAACGCGACCAAGAACCGTTCGGTCTCGACGGCGGCTCGCCGCAGGAAGAAGAACTTGTGGACGATGATCGCCCAGCTCACGGCCGAGAAAAGGATCAGAAGTGCGAAGCTCGCGACGCCGATAGGGCCCGAATGCGTGATCGTATCGAACAGCGAAAGATCGGTGACCGACCCACCGGTACTCGCGGTGCCCGCAGCACCGGGGCCTGTCCCCGTGGCCGCCTCCAACGTGGTGAGTCCCACCATGATGATGTGGGTCGAAGCTGCGCCGGACATCGTGATCGACGCCGCTAGCACGGACCCGCTGGCCCTGACAACCGATTGGCCTGGGTGGGCCTACCAGCCACGCGACGCACTCTCTTGGGAGGACGGCACGCAGATCAGGACCAGGCCCAGGACAAGGATGCAGATCAAGCATGTGGGTCGAGGATGTGGGTCGAGGATGTGGATCAAGGATGGAGCTCGGCGACCGTGGGTGAGGGGTGAGGAATGATCAGAGGTCATGGATCATGGATCAGAGGTCACGGATCAGAGGTCATGGACATGATCAGGGCTTGAAACGCGCGGGGCTGAAGGGCTCCAGGTCGAGAGAAGGCGGACGACCGAGCACCACGTCTCGAATGAGCGCTGCCGTGGCGGGGGCGTTGAGGACGCCATTGCGGTGGTGACCTGTCGCAAAGAACAGGCCGCCTACGGCTGCGGAACCGATGAGCGGACGATGATCCGGCGTTGCCGGTCGGAGTCCGGCCCACGCTTCGACAAAATTGGCCGCACCGAGATTGGGCAGTGTATCGACCGCCCAGGACAGCAGCTCCCGCACGCCTTCGGCGGTTGTCGATTTGTTGAAACCGCAAGACTCCATCGTCGCACCCACGAGCACGCGTCCGTCTCGGCGTGGGACCAGGTATCGGCCTCCGGCCGACAGGAAGGGGCGGCTGGGCAGGCGCGGAGGGCGGAGCGCCACCATCTGTCCGCGAACAGGCTGGACCTGTGCGCGGGGCAGCTCGCACCCAAAGATTTGGCTTGACCATGCGCCGGCCGCGAGGACGACGATGTCCGTGCGAACCTTCTGATCGACCAGCTCCACGGCCTCGACGCGCCCGGCCGCTTGGACGATCCGGTGAACGAGCTTGCCTTCGTGAATCATCACTCCGGCGCGCAGACACGCCCGGTACAAGGCGCGCACAAGACGCTTGGGATCGACCTGGGCCGCCTCCGGATAGAAATACCCGCCGACGAATCGTGATGAGAGGGTCGGGATCTGTGCCCGAAGTCCGGCCGCGTCGAGCTCGACCCACGATAGACCCGCCGCCCGTTGCCAGCCGATGCACGCTCGTCGTGCAGTCAGTGCTTCGACGTCGTCGAACAGTTCGATCGCGCCGTGCGCAGAGAAGTCGACGGAGAGCCCGCTCGCCTCTTCAATTTCCCTGATCCAATCGGGGTAGTGGGTGAGGCTATAGCGGCCCAGATCGAAAACAGCGTCGAGATCCCCGCGTGATTCGAGTTGCGGCGCCAGCATACCGGCGGCCGCATCGGAGGCTTCACCCCCGATGATCGATTTCTCGAGAAGAAGGACCTCGAGCCCGGCCTTCTTCAGAGCTAGGGCGACCCCGAGGCCGATCACGCCGCCGCCTATGATCACCGCATTCGACACCGCATTTCGGTCTAGCACGCCGGGGTACGCCTCGGGATAGAATATTCGCGATGGCACGGCCTACGACTCTTCGTGCGACAGCGATGGCGGTGACCTTGTGCGGCGCGCTCTTCGCACGCGCCGAGTGGCCGAGCGGGGGCTCCTCCGCGCACCGCACCACGGGGCTTGGTGAGCTTTTCGGGCGGTTGGCCTTGGCGCTCGAGTTCCCGGCCGCCTTCGCGGGGTTGGATCGCGCTGAGCGTCCGGATTGGGACAAGCCTACCCTCGTGCACTTGTTCGGCGGTGCGAGCGCTGCGACCGCACCCGAACTCACCGTTGAGCAGAAAGATGCCGTCTTGGCCGAGCTGGCTGGGCAAGCATACACCGTTCCGCGCCTCGCGAGCGAATCGAATGAAGCCTATGCGCGCCGCGTGCTTCGGCGCCGCGCCCCGTTTGGACCGAACGTGCGCGCGGGTCAATGGGTGCTCGCCGTCGTGCGACAGCTCTACGCAGATCTCGGCGACCGGGCGCAGGAGCTCGCGCGCTTCGAGGTCGACCGGAATACGCGGCGCTTCTTGGAGACGAAAGCGCGGGAGGCCCACGCCGCCGCGAAGATGATCGCGGCCGATCTCGAGGTTTCGGTGCCCGGGCTCGAGGGGTTCTTCGAGCCGCTTCCGGTTGCGGATGGCGTCGCGCCCACACTGACCGGAGTCATGGTCGTCGTGCGCCGGGGCGTTGTGACAATCGACGGTCTCGATCGTCTCCGCTTCGAGCAGGAACAGGCGCCCCCAAGGGCTGAGCGGACGTCTTCGGGAGCGCTTCGAGAGATCTACTCGGCGTTCAAGCAGTTCAACATGGCGGCTGAGATGCTCGGGCGATATGAGCCTTCGCGTGCTCGAAATGTGGGTCATCTACGCGCAGTACTCCCCGCTGAGGTGCCTGCGCGATATCTGAACGAGCTTGTTCGTGCTGGCGTCGAAGCCAAGATGCACACGTTGCATCTCATGGTCATGTCCAAGGCGGGCGCGCTGAACGAACTCGACGTCGCCTTGATCGATCGCGCGCGACCTGGCCGCAAGAAGCGAGCTCGGGCGCTGAAGAAGTCTTTGCACTGCGACGACACCGAACTCATGTCTTCATGCGCCGAACGCATGGCCCGCGCGCTCGCGTCTCGCGAGCCGTTCGTCCTTCGGGTCGATGCGTTCGCTTCTTCTTCTTCTTCTTCTTCGGAATGACATGACTTGTCGCCCTGATCGCGCGGTTGGCGTGTCTACGGGCTGCGCAGCAAAATGCAAGGCTAGGGTTGGGGTTGAGGTTGGGGTTGAGGTTGAGGTTGAGGTTGAGGTTGAGGTTGAGATTGGCCGGTTGTGGGATGCGCAGACATGGGCTCGGGGCCGAGGATGCTGTTTGGGTCTTCGACTTTCTCGGTGCGCGGCTCGGTGTCCTCGAGACGAAGCGTCGTGGAGAGGAAGAAGAAGAAGAAGAGCTGCCGCAGGGAGGCCTTCGTGAAGGCCGTGTCCTCGGCGAGCGCGCGTAGCCCATCTTGTTGCGCGACGACGTCGCTTCCGGTGCCGTATGAGCCCGTGAGGCCCAAGCGGGTCAACGTGTAGTCTCCAAAGAGTCCGAGCACCAGAGAGCCACCGAGGCCATTCACGTGGGGCAATTGATCGCGGCTGAATCGTTGACCCTCGACGCCGGGCAGACTCGGCGATGAGGCGAGATTCGTGAAGATGCCGGCGGCGACCGACCATGACTTCTCGACAAGCCATTCGGCACCGAGATGTGCGTTGACGATGAATCGCCGCTCGACTTCATTGACGATGGTGAGTCGCTCCGAGATGTCCGGACGGTTTCGTGGGATCTCGACGAGCTTGTACCGTACCGGTGCGTGAATCGACAGGTCGAAGGCGAACGTTGCGAGCGAGGGGATGATCTTGGCGATACCGACGCGCAGTGCCCCGGCGGTCCTTGATTGCGCATTGAGCTTCTTGAGATCATCGAGCACGAACTGGCTATCGTTGGACGCGGGAGAAGACAGTCCGCGGGTGACGCGAAGATCGGCGGTGCTCACGAAGTCCGCGCTCGGGGAGGACAGGGTGGCGCCGACGAGCAGGTTCGGCCGGACCTGCATCTTGAAGCCGAAGGTGGCGACGAGAGAAGCGGCGGCCAGATCGAGGTCGGTTGCGGCCGTCGCGAAAGCACCTTCGGCCGCCGACCCGGCCGTGAAGCAAGAGCTCTGTTCGCGGTCGAGCAGGGTTCTATACGTTACGAATGCACCCATCCCGATCCGAATCGACGGCGTGAGTCGATGGCCGACGGCCCCACCCAGCCAATAAGTTCGGTCGAGGAGCGACCGTTGATAGGCCAGTCTGACGCATCCTCTGAGCGCCGCATTGGCGTCGACCTCAGAGAGATTCTGGATGTTTATACTCCGAAATGAGGGCACGAAGCTGCCGAGGCTATACGCTGTGATCGGGCGACCTCTCGAATCTCGCTCGGGCAGGGTCTTGACGACGCCGGCGGTTGTCGGAATCACGTTCAGTTCGGCCACGACCGAGTCGAAGTTCGCGAGAGAGCGGATGAGATCCGTGTTGACGAGTTCGACGCCGTACAGGTTGGTCGAAACTTCGACCGAGGTACGCTTCACATCCACGATACCAGCTGGGTTGTAGAACATCCCGCTTGGGTCATCACTCAAGGCGGTGAATGCGCCGCCGAGCCCCACCGCGCGCGCGCCGAGTGGATAGTCGTTGTAATGCGTGTCGTCACTGCGCGCGACGGTCGGGCACGCACTGAGTGCAGTCACAACGACGATCGTCTTGAGTAGAGGTCGACGTAGAGGTCGAGGGCGTACGCGCTCAGCTCGGCGAAAGGCCGTGTGGTGCTCTTCGCGTAACCAAGATGCAGGAAACGATGTACCCACGCGACGACTCTATCGCGCGTCTTCGGAGACGATGCCAGTTGCTTTCGGCAGGACCCTGCCTACTTGACTTCGCTGCTGTTTCGACTGACAGCGAGAGCCTCGGGTTGAGTCGTTGGTGTGGCGGGAAGGTGGACCCCGAGGAAAGGATCTCGTGCCCCCGTAAATTCTGCGGCGCGTCGTTCCAAGGCGAGAATCAGGTCCGTGACCCGCTTGCGTTCAGCATCGCTCAGGTTCTCAAACTGGAGACCCATGCCCGACCGCTCACCCGTCGATTGATCGTAGGCAACCACGCGTGCGACGCGCGCCTCGACCTCGAAAAGTTGCCCGGCCGCGGGATCGAGCGGTGTCAGGCGCACAACCGTACCGACTGGAAGTGGAAGTGCTGTTTCGAGGAACAAGCCGCCCTCCGAAACATCTGCGACGGAGCCTGCGTTGAAGGTGTTGCCGTCGTCATACACGAGCTTGAATCGCACTCGATGTCGCTCGGTCTGGCGCTCGTCCTCGGTCATTAGGCCGATGCTAACTTTCGTCCGGTAAAACGGCAACCTTACGGGCTGGCGCCGCGATAGGACACACCAAGATAGGCGGTTTGGCGCAGGAAGGACTGGTTGGATGTCGTGAAATGGTAGGCAAAAATCGCACCTCGGGCGTCCAGGCTCAAGTTGTCCGAGAGACGATGGCTGACCTGAAACTCCAGGCTGTTCTGGTTTTCGTTGTCCTCGGCAAAGAGAAGGCCTTCGCTGGCCGAGCGCCCATGCGTGAATTGAAGCGCCGCAAGAACTGACGCGGTGAGGCGCCAAGGCAGGCCGACGTGTCCATAGGCGGAGATCCGGTGGCGGTCCACATTCTCGAAGACGGATGTCGAGCGCTGGACGCGGACCAGGTACTCGATGCCGGCGCGAAAGCTACTCTTGATGCGGTATTCGGCGCTTGCGGCTGCAGACCACTCCCGGTCTTGGCGCGATTCCGGCGTGCAGTGGATCTTGCGCTTGGCTTTCTCGTCCGCCGACTCACTGCAGAACGTGATGAACTCGCGCACCGGGAGCGGCGCGCCCCGACCATCGACCCAGGTATCGAGTGCGGGGTCAAAGACCGCGTCCGGCGGGGTCGTGTCCGGATTGGCTGGGTCGACGGGTGTGGTGCCGCGGACGAGGCCCAGCGCGTAGCGCCGGAGACCGTAGCCGCCTCGTGCCCCAAGGCTCAAGTGGGCGCCGATATAGATCCAGGCTTTGAGAGACAAGTCCGGTCCCGTGTACGAAAAGCTCGGCTCCGGATGAAACTGGAAGCGATTGAGACCCCCTCCAAATTGGAACGCGATGGGCGCATGGGGTGGGTGCAGGCTTGCCGACAGCTCGCCGCGCGCGATGCTGTAGTTTCGCGCGCGGGCGTGGGTCCGGCTCGCGCGCGCGTTGCCTGAAGCGCCGACAGAAATCCAAGGACCCAGCCGGTGGTCGGAATGAATCTCGAGGTCGTGCGCGAGCAAGTCTTCGGCTCGGGTGCGCCCAAACCGCTTCACGCCCAAAATGTAGTGCGCGCCGACCTCGTGATTGCTCGACCTGGGGCGCCAGTTGGTCATCAGATCCACGGTAAGGCGACCCAGTGCGTCTTGGGTCCGCGGCCCGGTCACCGTCCGCCGCGCGTTTGTGTCCCACTCTGCGCCCGACGACACGCGGAACTGGCCGCTGACTGTCGCGTGTGTTTCGTCAGCGCGCGCCCGCGAAGACTCGGCGGCCGACGTCGATGTTTCGACTGCGCCCACGGCGGTCAAGAGCTTGGTCAAGGCGAGTAGGCTTAGAACTGGGCTCACGAATGTCGAAGAACGGCCATGCCGCGGTTGGCGCGCTCACTCCTCTACTTGTTCTTCTCTTCTGATGAGACTCCGCCACGTGGTCGAGCGCGATCGGGTGTCGAGGGCGATGCCGACGGGGAGGGCGAGGGTTGGGCCGTTTGGCGCCTTCCTTCCAATTGCTCCAGCGCGCGGGCTTGGTTCCGAAGGTTTTTGGCTTCTTGCGCAAGCTTTGAATCGAGCTGAACGAGCGCTTCGATGAGGCGCGCCAGCGCACTCGGGTGTGCGTCAAGACCAAGGGCTGAGGTGTCGAGCCCGAGCGCGACGTCGGCACTCAAGTCCTTGATGATGGGCGTCGGCGTATACATCGGGTTGGGCGCCGAGGGCGTTCTCCCGCCCGCGGTTTCGGACGCGGGGCCTGAACCGCCGCCTGACCCGCCGCTCGGCTCTCCGCTCCCAGTTCCCGTCCCGAAATCTCCGAGGTTGGGCGGTTCTGAGTACACGCCCGAAGGCGTATCGGAAGGCGCGCCCGACGACGCCTCGCTGCTGGGCGCCTGTGCTGCGGCGCCCTCGTCGGACCGGGTGTCGGTCGCGGCCGTCGTCTCTGTCTGGGAGGCAGCTGCATTCCCCGAATCGCCCGCGGCACTTTTTGGCGCGCCTACTTGCCGCAGAACGCGTTCGGCGTGAAGCCGCTCATCGAAATGCGTCGTGTCCGTCTGGAACGCCAAGAAGTCCTGCTCCAGTTGGCGTGCTCGCTCCGCGTCTTCTGCCTTTCGTCGAATCTCCCCGATCTTCTTGAGAAGCTTCGTTCGCGTGAACTCGACCCACTCCGCCTTCTCGAGCAAGTCCGACGGGCCATCGAGTGGTTCCGGCGACACCACCAGGGGTGCAGTCCGGTCTCCAGCGTCGCGGCGCTCGAGGCGCTCTATCGTGGCCGCGACCTCGGTGCGCGTCCTTCGCAGCGCGAGGATGCGCTCCGCCGCTTCCCGTCGTTCGGAGGCAGGCCCCGAGGCGAGACGTGGCCGAAGCGCTGCGATCTCACGGCGAATCGAGCCTGAGACAGCCTTGGCTGTCTTCGCGACCTCGGTGCGCGCTTCATCCAACGCGCTCCGAGCGCTGGCCGCCGCCCGTTCGCCCTCGACGGACGCCCGAAGCAGTCGACTGAGCTCCGCGTCGACCGAGTAATCATTCCGGCTTCGGCGCCTCTTCAGCTCCGCGATGCGGTCGGCGAGCCGTGCGTTGGCCTTTTGCCTGGCCTCCAGGCGCTCCTCACGCGCCTCGAAGACCGCGAGGGCGTCCTTCATCGCTTGCTTCTGATCCTCGACGAACCCAACCGTGAGCGCCGGCCCCGACGACGACGCGTACGCCTTCGGCGCTTCACCCGTGCCGATTGCGAATATGAGGGTAAATACCGACAACGTTCGCAACAAGATGGTGGAGACTTCGCGCTGCATGGGTGGCTCTGCGAATTCTATAGCAAGTCCCGGGCCGACGCTCGCGCTTCTGCGTGGCGGGCCTGGCCGCTCATCGGGTCTCAGAACTCTGAGAATCCGACTCAGACCCTTGTGACTCTTCGGCGGGATCTTGGGGTGATCTCTTGGCGACCGTGCCGATACCGTACTTTTCGAGCTTGTAGTAGAGCGCGCTCGTCTTGATGCCGAGCTTCCGGGCCGTCTCGGTCTTAACACCCCCACAACCCTCGTATGCGCTCAAGATCATTTGACGCTCCGCGGTCTCGAGGAACTCGTTGAGGGTCTCTTGGCCAGCGGGGATCTGGAAGACGTTGTTCGTCGGGCTGAAGCCCGCAACCTGCTGCGGCAGATCGGACGCCCTGATCTCGGGCGGTGTCGCGAAAACGAGCGCTTGCTCGATGATGTTCTCGAGCTCTCGCACGTTGCCCGGGTAGTGGTAGGTGACCAGATGGCGTGCCGCGTCTTGGGAGAGCCTGACCACGCCTGGATTGATCCTCCGCTGGCGTTTCTCGAGGAAGTGGCGCGCGAGGGGGAGGATGTCGTCGGTGCGCTCTTTGAGCGGCAAGATCTGAAGCGGAACCACGTGGAGTCGGTAGAAGAGATCTTCTCGAAAGCGACCCGCGGCGACCTCTTCGCCTAAGTTCTTGTTCGTCGCCGAGATCACGCGGACGTCGATCGGGACCGGTTTCTCTCCTCCGACGCGATCGACTTCACGCTCCTGAAGGACGCGGAGCAATTTGACTTGCATCGCGAGCGACAGCTCACCGACTTCGTCGAGGAAGATTGTGCCCCCGTTCGCGAGCTCGAATCGACCGAGCTTTCGGCGTTGTGCCCCCGTGAACGCGCCTTTCTCGTGCCCGAAGAGCTCGCTCTCGATCAGCGTTTCGGGAATGGCTCCGCAATTGACCGTGACGAGCGGTCCGACGGAACGCCTCGACAAAGCGTGCAGGGCTCGCGCTACGAGCTCTTTGCCTGTTCCCGATGCGCCCCAAATGTGGACCTCGGTATCAGTTGGCGCGACTTTTCGGATTCGATGCTTGAGGTCCAAGATGGCGGCACTCTCACCGACGATCTGGCCGAGTGCGGCTTCTCCGTCGGATGATGCCGCACCACCCTCCGGGTTGCTCAGCGCGTCGGCAAAGGCTCTCAATCGCGTGTTGTCGTCGCGCAGGGCGCGCCACGCGAGCGCGCGATCCACTTTGACTCTCAACACGTCAGGAGAAAACGGCTTCTCAATGTAGTCGAACGCGCCCAGCTTCATGGCTTCGACCGCATTCTCGATCGACCCGTAGGCGGTCATCAGGATGACGGCTATGTTTGCGTCTCGCTCCCTGACCCCACGAAGCACGCCCATACCATCGAGGCCTGACATCTTCAGATCGGTGAGAACGAGGTCG
Source organism: Deltaproteobacteria bacterium (assembly GCA_016713425.1). Classification (GTDB taxonomy): domain Bacteria; phylum Myxococcota; class Kuafuiibacteriia; order Kuafuiibacteriales; family Kuafuiibacteriaceae; genus JADJPE01. Next base: position 3,930,794 of record JADJPE010000005.1, read on the forward strand.
ATCGTGGCCTTGTCGAGCCTCTTGAGGCCCTCCTCGCCGGACGCCGCCGCGATGACCCGGTGACCCATTCGCTCGCAGACGGCGACGGCGCCCTCGCGTAGAGTGTCGTTGTCATCAATGACGAGGACGCTTCCCATGACCGAACGCTCACGCTAGCACAGCGACAATCGGATCCGGAACCTCGCTCCGCCCCACGGGCTATTGCTCACTTCGAGTGTGCCCCCATGGTCTTCGACCGTCTTCTTCGCGAGGGCGAGCCCGAGACCCGTACCCTGCTGCCGCGTTGTGAAGAAGGGTCGAAAGATCGCGGCCCGATCGGCCTCTGGCACGCCAGGGCCGTCGTCCTCGACGGTGACCTCGAGGCCCTCACCGGTGCGCGCAGCTCGGATGAGTACGCGCCCGCCTTCGGGAGCAGCCTGCACCGCGTTCTGTGCGAGGTTCAGAATGGCGCGCTTCATCGCGTCGGGGTCCAACAGCACCTCGAGGTGGGCCTGTGTGGCGTCGATCTCGATCGTGACCCGGACGTTGGCGCGTTCGGCTTTGGGGCGGACGATGGTCGGGATGTCTTCGACCAGTTCTCGAAGGGGCACGGTCTTGACTTGCGGCTTCTTGCTGCGCGCGAAGCTCAAGAAATCATTGACGACCCTCGAGAGGACGCCAAGCTCCTTGAGGATCTTCAGCACGTGGCTCTTCCGTGGATCACCGTCATCCATGTCATCTTTGAGAAGGCCGCCGAAGAGTTCGATGCCGCCCAGCGGATTTCGAACCTCATGCGCGATGCCGGCGACCATCATCTGCATCTCCTCGTTCCGCGCTTTCAGTGCCTCGGCCATCGTCTGCATGCTGTTTGACAGGAGCGCGATCTCCCGGGGACCACCGGCGGGAGGGCGCACATCGAGATGACCTTCGCCGATCTTCTGAGCGGCCTCCGACAACCGTGAAAGCGGCATCGAAACGGTGCGCGCTGAAAGGATGGCCAAAATGGTGAGCAGCACGACGCCGGCCAGCGCGACAACCGCGACCGTGCCGCGGAGCGTCTCGATATCCTTGTAGTAGTCGGCGGGGGCATCGACGCCCACGATGCCGGCGACCGAACCGGTTTGATCGCGGAAGGGCGCATAGCCCGTCTTGAACAGTCGTCCGTCGATGGAGCGGAAGAGAAACGACGCCGCACCTTGCCCCGCCCGCACGATGCCGAGCTCGTGCCGATCGAATTGGGCCCGCCCGTACTCGTCGCCAACTTTCATCGCGTTCGAAGTGTCGAGAATGGCCGTGGTCGAGAGGTCGCTCTCCGTGGGCCCGACGTGGACCAAGAAGATCCTCTCGACGCTGGTCGCCTCCTTGAGCCGATCGAGTTTCGCGATCGCGCTCCGAGCTGGCCTGGACGCGTCGTCGCCTGGTTCGAGGAGGAGAAGGCGGGGATCGAGGAGCGCGGCGGCCGATTCGGCGACGACAATGAGTCGAGCGCCAAGAGCTGTCTCGAGGGCGCGCGTTGCGACGACTTCCGCGAAGTACGCGACCAGGCAGATCACGAGCAGCGCAGGCGCAACCAGCGCGACAAACAGCTGGTGTTGAACGCGGAGAGATCGAATCACGGGCGGTCGGCTCATCGTCGACATCGCACGATCGCGAAGCGAGAGTCGAGTGGGATTCGCGGAGGCCTGAGCCTAGCGATGGCGATAGCGATGGCGATGGCACGCCTGAGCGTGTGCTACTCGATGGACCAAGTCTCGCCCGACTCGAGGAGCGCCTGGATGTCGCCCTCGCCGAACTGCTTTTTTACCCGTTCGATTTGCTGATGGGCTTCCTGTTCATAGACGTCGCGTTTCACGTCTCGGAAGACACCGATCGGCACCGGAAACTCGGGCGGCTGGAATCGCGAAAGCAAGAACGCCATCGCCCCCGACTGCTCATGGGCGTCGAACACCAAGATGTCTTTCTCGGTCACGCCGTTGACCCCGAGCTCGACCACTTCCGGGGTGAGTCCCTGCACGCCCCCGAGCCGAATCCCACGCTTCTTGTCCTTGCCGAACAGCAGCGGCATTCCGTGTTCGATGTGGAGCTGTTGGTCGGCCTTGACGTCTTTGCCGGTGATGCTTTCGAACGCACCGTCATTGAAGACGTTACAGTTCTGGTAAACCTCGACAAACGCCGATCCCTGGTGGGCGGCCGCGCGCTCGAGCACTTGACCGAGGTGCTTCGGCTCGACGTCGATGGAACGGGCGACGAAGGTTGCTTCTGCGCCCAGCGCGACCGAGATGGGGTTGAATGGATGGTCGACGGATCCGAACGGCGTCGACTTCGTCTTCTTTCCCTGCTCCGAGGTTGGCGAGTACTGGCCCTTCGTCAGACCGTAGATCCGGTTGTTGAAGAGGACGATTTTGATGCCGATGTTTCGGCGCAGCGCGTGAATCAGGTGGTTGCCGCCGATCGAGAGTGCGTCGCCGTCGCCGGTCGCAACCCAAACCGACAGATCCGGGTTCGCGAGCTTGATTCCGGTGGCGATCGCGGGCGCACGCCCGTGGATGCTGTGGAACCCGTAGGTCTCCATGTAATAGGGAAAGCGGCTCGAGCAGCCGATGCCCGAGACGAACACGATCTTCTCGCGCGGCACGCCCAGGTTGGGCAGGGCGCGTTGGACGGAGGCCAAGATTGCGTAGTCGCCGCAGCCCGGGCACCACCGCACTTCCTGGTCGGTTTGAAAGTCCTTGCGCGTGAGCTTAACAGTTTCTTGCGTTGTCATGGTGCGCTACTTCCCGAGCAGTTGGTTGATTCGATCCAGGATCTCATCGACCCGGAACGGCTTGCCCTGGATCTTGTTCAGGCCGATCACGGGGAGAAGGAACTTGCCTCGAAGATAGAAAGCGAGCTGACCGAGGTTGAGCTCCGGGACGAGGACTTTGTCGAAGCGCCTCAAGACCTCCTCGGTGTTCTTTGGCAGAGGATTCAAGTATCGAAGCTGAGCGTGCGATACGTCGAGGCCTTGCGCACGTGCGGTCTGCACCGCTTGTCTGACCGAGCCAAACGTCGATCCCCACGACAAGACGAGCAGCTTACCACCTTTCTCGGCGCCGAATACGTCGAGGTCGGGGATGTCTTGGGCGATGTTGTCGATCTTGTCCTGACGGACGTGGATCATTCGTTCATGGTTCTCTGGGTCGTAGGAGATGTGCCCGCTGTTGAAGTCCTTCTCGAGCCCACCGATCCGATGCTCCAAACCGGGCGTGCCAGGTACGGCCCAGACGCGAGCCAGTGTCTTCGGGTCGCGCATGAAAGGCTGGAACCCATTCTTCTCGGTCCAGAACTTCGTCGGGATCGCGGGCAGCGATTCGAGCTTCGGGATCATCCACGGCTCGGATCCATTGGCGAGATATCCATCCGTGAGGACGAAGATCGGGGTCATGTACTTGAGCGCGATGCGGCACGCCTCGAAGGTCATCTGGAAGCAATCCGATGGCGTTGCCGCCGCGATGACCGCCACCGGACACTCCCCGTTGCGGCCGAACAGGGCCTGGTACAGATCGGCTTGCTCGGTCTTTGTCGGCAGACCGGTCGAGGGACCGCCGCGCTGCACATTGATGATCACGAGCGGCAGCTCCACGCCGACCGCGAGGCCGATGGCTTCGCTCTTGAGCGCGATGCCGGGCCCTGACGAGCCGGTGATTGCGAGCTGTCCGGCAAACGCGGCGCCGATCGTTGCGCCGATGGCGGCGATCTCGTCCTCGGCCTGAAATGTCGAGACACCGAAGCTCTTGAAGTGAGAGAGCTCGTGCAAGATGTCAGACGCGGGCGTGATCGGGTAGCTCCCATAGAAAAGTGGCACGCCGGATTTCTTGGCGGCGACGAGTGCGCCCCAGGCGGCCGCTTGGTTCCCGTTGATCGTCCGGTAGAGACCGGGCGCAAGTTTGGCGGGGCCTATCTGGTAGACCTCTTCGATGATCTCCGCGTTTTCGCCGTAAAGATAACCGGCCTTGAGCGCGATGCGGTTGCCTTCCGCGATCACGGGCTTCGCTGAGAACTTGCTCTCGATGTAGCGAAGCGTGGGCTCGAGCGGACGGCTGTAGAGGTAGTAGATGAGCCCGAGGGTCCAGAAGTTTTTCGCGCGCGCGACTTCCTTGAACGACAAGCCGAGATCTCGGAGCGCCGTTTCGACCTGCGTCGTGACATCGACGGTGACGAGGCGATAACGCGCGAGACTACCATCTTCGAGGGGATTGTGATCGTAGCCTGCGCGCTCGATGTTGGCCTTGGTGAAGGCATCGCGGTTGATGATGAGCAGGCCCCCCATCTTCAGGTCCGGCAAATTGACTTTCAAGGCCGCTGGGTTCATGGCGACGAGCACGTCTGGCTCGTCTCCCGGCGTGTACACGTCCCGCGCGGCGAGGTTGACCTGGAAGCCAGAGACTCCGAACGTGGTTCCCGCAGGCGCGCGGATCTCGGCCGGGAAGTCGGGGAACGTCGCGAGATCGTTCCCGAGCGTCGCCGAGGTATTCGAAAACTGGGTGCCGGTGAGCTGCATGCCGTCACCCGAGTCGCCCGAGAATCGAATCACTGCGGACTCGACATCGGTGCGATGTTTCGATGAATGTTTGTGGGATGGGTCCGCGACTGGCGGATTGTGAGCTTGTGTCATGGGAGGACTCAGCGTCGTGCGACTCAATTCATCCATAGCACAGCCCGAGAAGTGGGCAACGGAGGGCCAGGTCGTCTCTTTTCTGACCCATTCCTTCAATTCGCCGTTGCGAGCCGGCTGCAGGCTCGGCCGGCGGCCGGCGCGTTCGAGCGTCCATTCTGCGGTGGCTGCTTTGGGCGTCGTCTTTTCTCTCTTGGCTTGTGATCTGGACACTAACCCCCCCCCGAGTCAGGACGGCGACCGCGCACATCCCATGGTGTTGACCGGGGTTCGGTTCGATCGCTTCGAGCGGGATGTCCTTCGGTATCGGGCCCAGCTTGGCTTGCTTACATTCGACCGCGTGTCGGGCGAGATCGACGGGACGTCGATCGAGGCCTTCGTACTCGACCCCCCAACACATTCGGTTCAGACCGTTGTCACGGCGCCCGTGGGGCGGGCTCACAAGCAAGCGAATGAGATCGTTCTTTCGGGTGGGGTCCGCGCGGTCGACGGGGACAATCGTACGCTAGCGACCGAGACGGCAACCTACCTCGTTGACCAAGATCTGCTCACCTCGACTTCCACCGTGATGCTGCTCGGCGACAATTTCCGCGCGACCGGGCGTCGGTTGCGAGGGCACCCGAAGGTTGGTCAGCTCGAAGTCGAGGGACCGGTGAGCGCACGCGTTGTTCCCCGCCAGATCCCATAGACGGCGAGAGACTTGAGACCAGCTCCTTCGCTCGGCTTCTTCGCGCGCTCGTTGAGACATCGTGGCGACGTGTTGGCACGCCTTCGATAGGGCGATGGCAAGCGAGGTTGCATCGCAGTTTGCGAGTACGCCGGCTCCGCTCGCGAGGAGCTCCGGCATCGCACCGACGCGTGTCGAGACGATCGCGCATCCATGGGCCATGGCCTCGAGCACGCTGACCGGGAGGTTGTCCACGAAGCGACCGCGCGAGATCCCCGTGAACGCGAAGATGTCGTGCCGAGCGAAGAACGAAGGCTTTTCGCCTTCCAGCACCGGCGGACGGATCTCGACGCGCGCAGTTAGCCCAAGGCGGCGCGCGCGCTGCTCGAAGCGTGACCGCAGCGGCCCGTCCCCGGCGATGGTGAGCGTCAAATGAGGAACCTTGCTAACCGCCTCGAGCAGAAGTTCGAAGCCCTTGATCGGTATGAAGCGACCCATGGCGCAGACGGCCTTTGCGCGTGGCGACGGGGGCCGAACGCACGATTGAGCGCCTGTGGCCGATGAGTGGCTCGAGGGCTCGATTCTGACCTGATGGTGGGTGCGGGCGGGCAGTCGAACGCCCAGCGGCAAGATGATCGGGTTCCGCGAGAGTCCTTCGCGTTCGAGCGTCTGCGCGAGGAACTTGCTCGTCGCGAATACCGGCATATTGGTCTCAATCCACCGCGCGATCCGGCGACCGACGGGCCCCAGGGTGGCTAGGAGATGGACGTCAGAGCTGTGCGCGAGGGCGGCCGAAGGCACATCGAGGCCTGCGCTTCGAAGTGCGAGACCTGAAGGTACGAGCCAATGCGCAACGACGAGATCGGGCGCGAACGCATCGGACTTGCGCCGGAGCGCCCTCGTCATCTGCTTGAGGAAGCCAGGCACCATGAAGAGACCGTCTGGGCGCCGGCGGAGCTGATCCAAAATGCCCATGGGCCCGGTGACGGCCGAGGATCGCCACCCTGGGTACTCGAATCGCTCGATCGAGATGCCGTCGAGACATTCGTGACTGGCACTCGAGGGGACCCGAGGTGTAACGATGCTGCAGCTTGCGCCGGCCCTTCTGAGCGCAACGGCCATCTCGTGAACAAAGCGTGCACGGAAGTCCGAAGCTCCGGCCGGGTAGGAGGACGTCACCATCAAGACCCGTCGACCGAGCCACTGCATGCCGGTGCTTTCACCATCTTCGGCGGATTGCTGTGCGATGTCTTGAAGCCGTGTCATACCGCGTCCGGCGGGCGATTCTTTGACCTATCGCGACGGAGGTCACGCTTGCTGTCCTCCTCATCGAGGTGTGCGAGAAGACCTTCGTAGGCTTTGCGCAACTCGAGCAGGAGCTTGGTTGCTGTCGCTTGGCGCTCCACATCGCTGTGATGGCGATCCGGGTGGTAAAGACGTACGAGGCGCCGATAGGCGGCTTTGACGGACACGCGGGGGGCTCCGACGGGAAGCTCAAGGTTTGCGTAGTATCGATGGATTCGATCTTGTTCCGGCGTGAGGGGGGCCGTCTCCGGGTGAGTGAACGCCTCTGGCTCTGGTCTTTGCGATCGTGATGGCTGGTCATCCGATGGCTCGTCATCGAATGACCACGCCGTCGCATCGCGACCGCGGCCGGGCTGCTCTCCCACGATTCGTCGGGCCGCATCGTAGATCTCGGCCCGCGCGAGATTGAGCAGTCGGCGCCCGAGACTCATGGATGGCGCACTTCCATTTCTAGACAATCGGACACCCGATCTGGATTGAACGAAATATAAATCCAACGGTCGATGCAGTCGCGCGTCGACCGTTTGAGCGCCACACCTTCGATGAGCTGCTGCACCTCCCGTTCCGACTGCGCGGCTCGGATTCGCGCCTGAAGGGGCTTCAAGCCCGCGTTCTTTGGAGGTTTTCTTGAGGCCGATTCGGCGTTGGCTTTTTCCCCGAGGTCCGCTGGGGGCGGCGGCGGCCCAGGTTCCGTTCTCTCGGACGATGGCGTTGGGGTTCGAGCCGCTTTCGCTTTCCCGATCACCTTGGACTCTGACGGGCGGTTGTGGGTGGCCATCGTGCCCGCGGCCCCCGATAGGGAATCCTGACCGCCGGTGGGGGTGCTCGAGGGTGCCGGAGCGGCGATGACTTTCGGGTCGGACGAGGCGACCGGCCGCGGCGGGCTCGTCACGACCCTTGTTCGCGGGGTCGCCGTCGCGCTCACGCGTCCGGCGGGCTGGATGATCGTTGGTGTGCGAGATTGCCGAACCAAGACCAAGGCGACAATGACCGTCGCGAGCGCTCCGATGGCCAAGACGACGGCGGAAATCAGGGCTCGGTTCTTGGGCTTTGCGCGCGTCCCGGGCGGGAGAGCCCCGGGGGGTCCGAGCCCTGGCCCTAGGTCATGGCTCGGGCCTGGATTTCGGCCCGTCGGCTCGATCGCGCCGGCGGCAATGTTGGCGGACCCCGAACCGAGCATCGCAAGTTGCGTTGCACGCGTCGGATCTTCACTTGGGTCTATGATGCGGGTCGGGGTCGGGAATTCGGGAGAGACAAGGGCCTTGCTCTCCTCTCCGACCGCGCCAACCCGGGTTGCGACAAACTCCGGGGCATCTCGGACCCGGGTTGGATCCTGTGTATGTTCGCCCAAGGCCGCGTCGGTGACCCATTGATGAGCCACCTCCCGCTCTTCTGGAAAGAGCTCGGAGACGAAGACGCCGATGTCCCGATGCTCAGTCGCGGAGAGCTGGGGGGCCGCGCGCAGCAAGGCTTGGCGTAAGGCCTCGGCTGTCGGGTACCGTACTTCCCGGTCTTTCTCGAGCGCCTTGGCGAAAACCGCGTCGAGCGAATTTGGGAGCGATGGGTTCAGCTCCGACAGGGGTTTGGGCCTGACCGTGACGACCGCACGCAGAATGTCGCTCGGCGTCTCACCTCGAACGAAGGGCCGGCCACTCAACATTTCATACAAGACCACCGAGAACGAGTAGAGGTCACTTCGCCGATCAACGGGCTCGGCCACGGCCTGCTCGGGCGACATGTACCGGAGCGTGCCGAGGACCATCCCGGGAGCCGTTCGAAATGAACCCAGGTTCGTTCGAGCCAACCCGAAGTCAATGATCTTCACGTCACCTTCGTAGGTGAGCATCACGTTGCGAGGTGACAGATCACGATGCACGATCTCGAGGTGATGACCCTCTGAGTCGCGGTACTCATGTGCGAAATCGAGCGCCGTGAGAACATGCTGGGCGGTTGTCAGGCTGAGCGCGGGAGGCAGCATCTTATCGGACGCCGCGAGCTTTCGCATCATTGTCTCGAGATCTTGTCCGGCGATGAACTCCACCGCGATGTAGAACGCCTCGTCCTGCCGTCCGGCATCGATGAGTCGCGCGATCCCCGGATGATCGAGCTCCGATGCGACGGAGGCCTCGCGAAGGAATCGATTGGCGACTACGTGGTCTTGCGCAAGGTGAGGATGCAGTTGTTTGATGACACAAAGGACCTCTGAGCCCCTGCGTTGGGCCAACCACACGGTCGCCATGCCGCCCGAGGCCAGCTTCTCGAGCGGCACATAGCCCGGAATGCTCGGTGGTTGGGCCGGTGCATTGATGGGTGCAACGGGGCCCGAAGTGCGACCGGGGCCGCCGGAGGGATTGGAACCATCGGTCATGGACTACTCTTTGCGCACCGTTCCGATTCAGGAGGCGCCGCTGCGCTTGCCGAGAACCTCGTAGACCTGAATTGGGTCTGGCTGACCCCTGACTTGCTGGAGGCCAAGTCGTCTGACTTCGAAGAGCTCACGGACCCATGCGTACGTGCTCTCGCTCAAGATGACTGTACCCGGTGCCGCGCCCACTTCGAGCCGGGCTGCGACCGAGACGGGTTCACCAAGGGTCAGAAATCCGCGGTGCCGGGCCGAGCCGATGGCGCCGCTCATGACATGCCCTGTCGAGAGGCCGATGCGAAGAAGTCGCGTCCCAATCCCCGGAAAGCGGGCGATCAAGGACGCCATGGTTTCACGCATCTGGAGCGCGGCGCCCACTGCGCGCGCCGCGTCGTTTCCATAGGAGAAGGGGGTTCCGAATGTGGCCATGAGGCGCATTCCGACTTGGCTCTGCAGAGCGCCTCGCTGGCTTTGGATGATCTCGGACATTTCGTCTAAGTAGTGGCTTGCGAATGCGGAGACCACCGGCCCTTCGAGATTCTCGACGATCGTATTGAATCCCGGGATATCAGCGAAGACGACCGTGGCCGTCTTGTTGTCGAGCGATGTTGAGTGGTCGGCGGCCGGGCGCTGTAAGATCTGTTCCAGCACGTCGGGGGCATAGAAAGGGGCGAGCGTTTCGCGTGTTTGGCTTAGGTCGCGGTGGGATCTTTGTTTGAGTGCCAGCACGGACAGCTGGGCGATGGCCGAGAGCGCGTCGACCTCCGATTCGGTGAAGGGGAGATCGGAACGCCCGAGGTATATGACGGCGATGACGTCGTCGACGGCCGTAACCGGCACGCAAAGCACCGCTGTATGTCGCGCGTTGTTCGTCCCAAAGCGAAGATCGCTTGAGATGTCTCCGCTCGTCACGAGGAAGTTCTTGCTCACCACCCAATCCACGACCGCCATCGAAACATCCGGTTGGGAGGTTGTCCGCTCGCGATTCCGGGCCTCGAGGAGAACCTGGCGTCCGTCCTCGACCCGAAAGAAGGCCGCAACATCACCTCTGATCTCTTCCATCGCCAGCGCGAGCAATTCGCGCACGTAGCTCTCGGTGCTCGGGGCCCGCGCCAATGCTGAACTCGCCTTGCAGACCAGGCCGAGTGCACCGACCGCATTCGCTACGCTCGGCCCATCCGGCGCGGGTGCGACTCCGCGCCGATTGGGCGCCCCGTCCGCCGGGCGGACCGAGTGCGGGGACATGGTGCCAGTCTCGCGCAGACCCGCCTGCGCCGCCGCCGCGGGCGACGGAGAGGCGGAGACCGCAATTCTGGGCGTCGGAGCGGACTCCTTGGGCAGCGTGCGGGGGCGCCGGAGTTTCTCGTTGGAGGATCCTGAACGGCTGCTGTCTTCACCCGTCGTGGTTTCATCGAAGGAGTTTCGAGCTCCGCCCGGAACGAGCCCCTCCTTGTAGTCGATACGGAAGTTTCCGATTCGCGTCGTGTCCCCTGGACGCAGCACACGCGTGCTGATGCGCTCCCCATTGACCCAAGAGCCGTTGTGCGAGCCGAGATCTTGAAGCGTTGCCCGGCCATCGAAGTACGTGATCCGGGCGTGGTGTCGACTGACGAGGTCCCCGAGGAGGATGACGTCGTTCGAGGGTAGGCGGCCGAATGATGTGATTCCCTCGCGCAAAGCGAGGCAGGTTCCGTCGTGGCCAGGCCCGCGCAGCACGATGTAGGCGGATGCCTCTTCGTTCGCGCCCACGGCAGGATACTTCCAGTCTTCGATGTCGTCGTCCAGTCCTCCAAGCGGACAACCAGGGCCCGCGGCTTTGACATGCCCGTCGTTTCGGAGGACTTTGACCTTCGACTTGGCACGGTTGATCTGCTTCCTTGTGGTTGTCGCTCTCCGATGGGCGTACCCTACGTACCTCGCGGCATCGGCCCCGGCATCGGCCTCATTGGTCGAGCATTCGACCGAGGAAAGTGCGTCGCGAGGTGGTGCCGCAATCGAGTTCTCCGGTTTACGTCGGATTCCTATTCCGCTGGTCTTCTACGCGCCCACGAAGCGTCTCGCGGTGCCCATCAATCGAAATCGCGTCGCGGGCTTCATCGACGACCTTTTGCTGGAACACACGGATCTCCGAGTGGTGCTCGTCGATGACCAAACGGTCGATGATTGCATCGACAATCCTAGTCCCCCGACGAAAGGACGAATGACTTGCCTCGTGGAGGCGGCTCGCGCCGACTACGTTCCCTATGATCGCGCTGGTAAGCTCCAAGATTGGGCTCGCGCGATACGCGTCCATCCGACCAGCGGGATAGCAGCCCACGACCGCGCGGCGCTCGAACGGGCGCCGCCCGCACAGCGCGGAAATGGGGAGGCCGATAAGCCGGATGACGTTGAGCGTCGCTTCATGATCGTGGTGGCCATGGTACGGCTGTCCGAGCAGGAAGATCGCCTGGTGACCTTTCTCGTCGACACGGATCATGCGCTCGAGCACGGCATTCATGCCGCGCGGCTCCGGGGTGCCTACGGCGGGGCGCATATGGAGGCGCTCGAGGCCTATATCGTGGAGCATGCGGTGATGGCGCAGTCGGATCCGGCGTTGGTCGGGTCGGAGGCCGATGTGCAAGCCGCCTTTCGTCGCTTCTTCGCCGAAGATCACCGCCTCGTCGAAGTCTTTCGACGCGCCCGCCACTGGTGGGCGTTTGGGCGAGCCGAGTTCTCGACGGACGTCGAAGGGGTCAATATTCTGCTCGATCATCGGCCGGTTGGGTTGACTCTGCGCGGGCTCAACCGGCTCACACGGCTCGTCCCGGGATCGCATCGCCTGCAATTCGAGCATCCGGATTTCGTGCCCTTGACGATGGTGATCGAGGTCGAGAGTGATCGAACGACGTCCGTCGCGATCGCCCTCGCTCGACGACCTAACGTCGAAGCACAGATTGGTCGCCAAGCCACTTTGTGGGGTGGTCTTGCGCTCACGGTGGGCGGCACGGCCTTCGCGCTGTGGCAGCTTGCCCGGACGCCCTCGACCCGCGTCCTGTGCCTGCATGGCGCTCAGGGGGACTCGAGTTGCGGGGGCAGCGCTGAGTTTCTGCGTGCTGGGCAGCCTGCGAACCCCGGGCCAGTCGACGACCCGAACGGCTCAGGGATCATGCTGGCGCCCTTCGGTCTGGGCGTCGCCAGCGGCGGGCTTGCCATGGCTTCCGGAACGCTTCTTCTTGGCGATGACACCGAGTTTCCATGGGTTCAGATTGCATCGGGGGTTACGGTGGGCGTCGCAACATACCTGCTCAGCGCCCTGCTGAATGGGCAGAACGCGATCGACGCCAGCTATCGAGCCCGACCTTGAAGCACATCGAGCGTTGACTTCGATGGGACTCCGCGCCACCGCTGATCGTCGTGAGGACCAGCGGTTCGTCAGGAGGTCTTCGATGCGCGCTCGTGCTTCTGCCGGTCTGCCCTGCCTTGTGTTTGGCGGCGACCGGACCCGGTTCCCAGCCCGATGAGCGCGACCAGGCGGCCGCGATCGAGGCCCTCGCGGCGGCATGCGCATGGCCCGAGCCGCCGAGTCTCGAACCGCAATATCTTCTCGAGCGATCTCCGCCGCCGGGTTCGCTTTCGCGGATCGTGACGGTCGCTCCGTCGGTCACCGAACTCCTCTTCGCGATCGACGCAGGCGACCGTGTTGTCGGCGTTTCGAGATTCGACGACTATCCGCCTGCGACTCGTTCGCTTCCGAAGGTCGGAGGCTTCTTGGACCCGAGCGTCGAAGCGGTGGTTGGCCTGGCGCCAAGCCTTGTGATCGGCGTGCCAAATGCCGGAAATCGTGTCGCTCTCGAGCGCATGGCCGCGCTCGGTGTTCCGGTGCTCGTGGTCCCCGGCAACACATTGGCCGATGTCTTCCATGCCACCCGCACCGTCGGGGCGCTATTCGGCGCAGGACACGCACGCCGCGCGGCAAAGCTCTGCCAGGACATCGGCGAAACTCTGCGCACGCTGCGCGCGCGCGCGCCGAAAAGTCGCCGTCCCCGGGTTGCGGTGGTTTACGGGACTGGGCCGCTCGTACTTGGCGGAAGGAATAGTTTCGCCGGGGCCTTGGTCGAAGCGCTCGGCGGCGTGAACGTGGCGGGCTCCGGGCCTCCCTATGCGCAGTTTTCCATCGAATCGCTGCTCATGGCTTCGCCCGACCTCATCATCGACGTCGTCGAGGCCCACGCGGAATCTTACCGCGGTGCGGACACCGGCGATCAGGCAACTCACGGCAGCGGCCATTCACCGATCTTCGCAGCGTGGCCTGCGCTGAGAGAGACGCGCGTTCGCCGCATGCCTCTTGGTGCGCTCCTGCGACCGAGTCCTCGCCTCGTTCCGGCGATCAAGCTGTTGTTCGACGCCCTGTATGAAGATCCCGAGCCGTCCGATTGAGCGACACACTCGTTCGCCATGGGCATCCAAGCATCTGAGCATCTGAGCATCTAAGCATCTGAGCATTTAAGCTTAGTCGTTGGGGGCCAGATCGATCGCAAAAGCGTCCAGCACCGGCGCGTCGAACGAGCGTCCGCGAAGGGAGACTCGATAGCGGAAATAGCGACCGTTTCGCGTCGGGTCGAGTTGGGCAGAGAGCGCATCGACCCAGGTGTCGAAGGGACCTTCGGGGTCCGGTGAACCAGACAGCAAGACCTCGATGGAGGTATCGAGTGGGCGCTCGAATCGGCTGTCGACGAGCCGTGGCACGAGCCCTACCGCTGAGGCGCCGCGATCGAAAACGCGTGATTCGATCCACCCTTGCGTTCGGTTGCCAAGGTCAGGCTCATTCAGTGGGCTTGTCGGAGGACCGAGTTGAAAGACGCGCCCCGGTTCTTCTCCGTGTCCCGCAGAAAGGGCGCTATCGATCCCTGAGGCGCTCACGACCGTCACGGTGACGTCTCCGCCTCGACTGCCACTTCCTGGTCGACACTCGTCGCTTTCGGCTCTGTCGCCGTCTCCACCCTCGACGACAGCGTTCGTGTCCGCGACCATCGTCTCTGAGACAATCTCGACTTCTCCGCCGCCACCGCATGCGGCCGAACCGCCGTGAAGCGACGCGTCCCTCCCGAGCTCAAGCCTCTTCGCCGCCATGATCCGCATCGATCCTCCGAGCGTTTTTCCGAAACCCCCTTCCATGCGAGCGGCTGCTTCGAGGACGACCCGTCCGGCCTCGGCGCGGATGCCGCCTCCGATCGTACCGGCGCCCCCGGCGATGGTCGCTTCGGCGCCGACGACCAGGACGTCCGGTGCGATGACGTGCACGCTTGTGCCGCTGTGCTCGGCGTCGAAAGGGGGACCGAGGCGTGACCTTTCTCCAAACACGACCGTCGGGGCCAAGATCTCGATCGCGCCCCCGGACACGGCCTGGGCGGCGAACTCGGTGTCCGTGGTCGCCAGGTCAGACATGGCCGTGTCGGGCCCGAACTCGACCGCGAAATCGCTTGTGAGACGTACGGAACCGGGCGTGCCGCCCGGCTGTGCTGCGGTCATGACTCGGCCCACCGGCGATTCGATCGAGATCCGACCGTAGGTCTCGATGGCGATCTCGCCGCCCTGTTGACCGTTGAGGGCGTAAGCCACCACCGAACCCGCGATCGACGCTGCACCGCGACCGATGAGGCGGATGTCAGAGGCTCGATTCGGATGCTCGGGCCACGTTTCCACGCGTCCGGTGACGGCGATCTGGCTGTCCTCGTGCGCGATCGCGAGAAGGACCGGACCGCTGCTCCGGATGAGTCCAGGCACTTCGATGGAGCCCTCAGCCATGATTGTGATCCCCCCGGAGCCCGCCGTAAGCACGCCGGCGATGCGCACGGGTCCCGCGATTCGTAGCTCCACGGAGTCGGGTGCGTGGAATGTCGCACCATCGCTGAGCGTGAACGCGGAGGCCTGTACGAGACCGTTCAGCTCAATGTCGTCGTCGATCTGAGTTGCTTCGATGGCATCTCTCTCTGCGGCGAGGATTCTTTGAACTGGAAGCGTCGCCGCGCCACGATTCACGTCGACGATGGCACCACTGGTCGAGTCAATGAGGTTCGTGTTGTCGAAGTCCTCGCGAAGCTGGAGGCGAAGCTCGGGACGCCCGGACCCGCCCGAAGCGCTCGCGTCCAGAACGGCGGTTCCAGCGTCGGCATCACTCGGCGGCTCGTCGTTGACTTGAGCCTTGCTCCCCACGCCGCATGCGTGCCCCAAGAGCAGCGCGAGCAGGGCACAAAAGCGGGTCCACGGCATTGTTGCCCTCTATACCTTGTCTCGCCTCAAACGGGTGGGCGCCGTCATTCACGGCAGATAAACCCTTATTCAGTCACGGTCGATTCTGCACAGCGGGCCGACTGTGCGTGATAACCCTTATCTTGACCGCCGCTTTTTGGGTGTCGCGAACGCTCCGGATTGCCGCGGGCTGCGCGGCGGTTACTGTCGAACGCATGTTCGGCTCGCTTCGCATTGGGACAGTCCGCGGAATTCCCATACGGCTTCACTTCACGCTGTTGGTGGTTGGGTTCTTGATGCTGTTCCGATTTGGTTGGCTTGGGATCCCGGCTGGCTTTCTTCTCTTTGGTTCTGTTCTCCTTCACGAGCTCGGACATTCGCTGGTTGCGCAACGATTTGGCCTTCGCATCGGCGGCATCGACCTCCATCTCCTCGGCGGTGTGGCGTTGATGAAGGACATGCCGAAAAATCCCGCGCAAGAAATCGCGATCGCCGTTGCTGGGCCGATCGTCTCGCTGGTGCTTGGCCTCGTCCTTCTCATCCCTTCGCACTTCTTCGGGGCTGATTTCGCCTTCGCGCGGCCGCAGCTCGCGGACCTTGTGGGTTACGCGGCAGCCGCGAATCTGGTGATGGCCGTGTTCAACATGATTCCGGCGTTTCCTATGGACGGGGGCCGGGTGCTGAGAGCGGCGTTGACGACGAAGTTTGGGCTGCTCGATGCCACCCGCAAAGCGGGTCGGGTGTCCCGTGTCTTTGCCGGGATCTTCATCCTGTCTGGCCTCTTTGGCGGTGGAATGACGCTTGCGCTGATTGGCGTTCTCGTCTGGATCATGGTTGGCGCCGAGGAGCGAGCGGCCGCCGCTTGGGTCGCGCATCGTGCCCAGAGCGTCGAGATGGCCGGGGAGCCGCGCCTCGATTCCCAATTCGTGACGCCCCTGAACTTCCATGGTTGGCGTGGTCGCCCGAACCCTTCGAGGGCCGAGGGCGCTGGGTCGCGTGCCTGGTCGTCCGACGAGCCTGGCGTGGGCTCCTCGTCGTCGGCGCGCAACGGGCCGATCATCGATCTCGGGCCAGATTCTGATCGCAGCGACGGGCCCGACATGAACCGGGATCGTTCCGGAGGATTTCATGGTGGTCATGGGTCGACCCGGCGTACCAGTGTCTCGGGCCGCTGGACGGTTTTCGTTGTGCGACGGTAGCGGCCGTCGTGGCGCGTGGTGAGACGGCCGATGTCGACGGGCTCATGGGCTCCTGTGGATCACCTCGACACCGGGTGGGGGTGTGAAGTGGAAGTCCTCGGCCTTGAGGCCGCGATTGAGCTTCGCATTCGTGAACCGGAAGTGGTTCTTGTTGCCTGAGGTTTCAAACAGGATGGACTCGGTCACCTCACCACCCCCAGGCGCGACAATCAGGACGAGTCGAGCGTAGGTTGCGTCCTGCTTCGGAATGAGTTCGAGCGCCTTCGCGTTCGCGGGCGCTTCAAACATCGCTGCGTTCGCGAGCGAAACTTTGAAGCTGTCCGTCAATTTGCCTTCGCCCCAGAGGAAGCTGACGGAGTTGCTCAGCTTGGACATTTCGAAATCCCGGTCGACGAAGACCTGTCCCTCTTCCTCGTCGTATACGAACAGCTGCTTTCCGTCAGCGACCCAGAGCTTGGGCGCGGGACTCTTATAGGTCCAACGCATCATGCCCGGCTTCTTGAGCATGAGCTGCCCACGTGACTCTGACGTTCGGCTGAGCGCGACTCGGGTGTACGTCTGGATGAAGTCCGCCGTGTAGTCTTCCATGCGGTCGTAGTAGGCTTGGATGTCGGCCACCAGCCGATCGACTTCTCGTTGTGGGTCATCGCCGGCTCTTGCCGGCGCCTTTGGCGGCGCCTTTGCCGGAGCTTTCGCTGGGTCCTTTGCTGGGGCGGATGCCTTGGTGGGCGGCTTGCTCGTCGAGGGGTGGCTGTCGTGCGGCTTCGGTGCGCTTGCGACGCCCCCGATGAGCCATGAACATCCAAGAAAGATCCAATGCTTCATCTGTTGTGGTGCCTCTCGGCTTTGAGACGACGACCATCAGCTCCTAATCAAGGCCAATTTCGCACCGATCGTTCGCTAAGGGTTTCTGGCGGAGTGCGGCGCAAAAGTTTGACGATGGTTCGGGCACCCTCCAATCTCATGCCCATCGGACCGAGGCATCATGGCGAAGCGTGAAGGGAGACGACGAAACCAACTGGAGGAGGTCGACGTTCCGGCCCACGAGGGTCCCGAATCCGGCCTTGCAGCGCCGGGACGGGGCTTCGAAGCCCTCGGCATCATCATGTTGCTGGGCTCAGTCGCCCTGTGCATTGCGCTCGTTTCGTTTGATCCGCGCGACATCGAGGGCAAGACGAACCTGGTCGGCCCCCTTGGCGGGCGCCTGGCCGAGGTCCTGCTCGGCGGGATCGGTGTCGTCGGATATGTTGCAGCGCTCTTCTGCGTGGGCTTTGCGGGTGCCGTGATTCTGGGACGGGCTCGTTGGCCGTCTGCGCTCGCCTGGGGGTCCGCTACGGGTGTGCTGGTGGGGTCGACGATCCTTGCTCACTTGCTCTCTGGCGGTGCGATGGTGCTCGGATATCCGGCGGGCGGCGTGGCCGGGCTTGTTCTCGGTCGGCTCTTGCACGGATTTGCGGGCGCGGGCGGTGCGGCGCTCGTCGCGGTGGGGCTGGTGCTCGTCGGCCTGATTGGGCTGACCGACATCTCGTTCCGAATTGCCTTCTTGGACATGGCCCGCCTGTTTCGATGGCTGACGGGTGGGCTTGGTGGTCAGGTGCGTGTCTGGAGTTCATCAAGGCGGGCCGCCCGCCTCCGTGAACGAGAGCTCTTGGAGGCCGCCCGCTCGAAGAGGGCTCAGGAACGTCTCGAACGAGAAGAACGGGCGCGGCTTCTTTCCCAGAGCCTCGAAGAGAAGCGTCGTGTTGCGATCTTGAAGGCCACGGCTCGCGCTGAGGAGCGTGCGCTCAAGAAGCTGGCGGCGCAGGACGCTCGGAGCCGTGGGAAGACGCCGATCTCGGGCGTGCTTGCGCTCGCGCCCGGGAGCACGGCGGCCGTGTCCACGACCCCGAATCCACTCGCGGCGTCGAGCGCGTTGTCGGCGTCGAGCGCGTTGTCGGCGTCAAGTGCGTCGACAGCTTCGAGCGCGCGGGCGACGTCGAATCCGCGGGCGACGAAGTCGGCCTCGGCGGTCGTGGCGACGGAGCCCGCGATCATCGTACGTTCCTCGCGGCCCATACCGGAGGACATCCCGGCGGCTCGGGACGACGACAACGCTTCCCGGGACGAAGAACCGTTCGATGACGCGGACGAGTTCGATCGCATCAACGCGGACGGCCACCACGAAGGATCTCGTGCTGACGACGGCGTCTACGCTTCCGACGACGCCGAGAGCGAGGACCTCGCCGCGAGCGACGACGACGATGAAGATGCGAGCGACGACGAAGACGCCGAGCAGGACGCAGTCTACGACGACGGTGAAGACGACGGTGAAGACGACAGTGAAGACGACGGAGAAGACGAGGACGAAGACCGAGAAGAAGATGCGGATGACGACGAGGATGGGGATGGCGCCGAATTCGGGGCTTCTTCTGACGAGGATGCCTACGACGATGACGACGATGACGATGACGACGACGATGAGGACGGGGAGCAAGAACGTCCGCTAAGCGCGAAGGACATTGGCCGGCGACGGCTCGTCGGCGATGATCCGGCCGAAGTGATCGAGCGGCTGGATCGCCAAGGTCGAGCGGGTGCGCGTGCTCTGAACGGACCGAAGATTCATCGAAGACGCGCGTCGAATCCCGCGTTCGATGATGCCGACGACGGGGTCGCTCTAGGCGCCGATTCTGTGTCGGCGCGTGTGGCTCCGGCGCCGGCGCCCAAGCCGGTCTACGAGATGCCTGCGCTCGGTCTTCTGGACTACGAAGGCGAGGCGCCCCAGCCGGTCAATGGCGAAAAGTTGCGTGCTCGGGCGACGCGACTCGAAGAGAAGCTCCGGACGTATGGGGTCGAAGGCAAGGTCGTCTCCATTCGCCCCGGACCCGTCGTGACGACGTATGAATATCAGCCGGCGCCCGGCGTGAAGGTCGCCAAGATCGCGGGGCTTGCCGATGACATCGCGATGTCGATGGAGGCGCTGCGTGTTCGCATCGTTGCGCCGATTCCGGGCCGTGGGGTGGTTGGCATCGAGCTACCGAACGACGAGCGCGAGAACGTCTATCTGAAAGAGCTCATTGCGCACGAAGGCTTCAAGAAGTCGTCGTCGCCGTTGTCGCTGGCGCTTGGCAAAGACGCCGAAGGCGAGCCGCGGTTTCGCGACCTTCGAAGCATGCCGCACTTGATGATGGCCGGAACGACGGGCTCTGGAAAGTCCGTCAGCATGAACACGGTCATCTTGTCGATTCTCTACAAAGCGACGCCCGACCAGGTGAAGTTCATCATGGTCGATCCGAAGATGCTCGAGCTGTCCCTTTATCAAGACATCCCGCATCTTCTCTTGCCGGTCGTGACTGACCCTAAGAAAGCGTCCATCGCGCTCCAGTGGGCCGTCGACGAGATGGAACGCCGCTACAAGATGCTCTCGGATCTCAAGGTGCGAAGCATCGAAGGGTTCAATCGTCGCCTGGAGAAGCTCCGCGAACGGCGAGACCGTCTCGAGGAGGGCGGGACGGCCGCAGCGGAGGTCGCGTCCATGTACGATCCGTGGGCTGGGGAGCCTTTGCCCGAGCCTCTGCCGTATATCGTCATTCTCATCGACGAGTTTGCGGATCTCATGTGCGTGGCGCCGCGCGATGTCGAATCGTCGGTTCAGCGGCTCGCGCAGAAAGCGCGGGCGGCGGGGCTGCATATGCTCCTCGCCACCCAACGACCCTCGACGGACGTCATCACGGGCGTCATCAAGAACAATTTTCCGTCCCGCATCTCGTTCCGCGTCGCCTCCCGGCACGACAGCGCAACGATTCTCAATGCGCCGGGCGCCGAGAATCTGCTTGGACGCGGCGATTCGTTGTTTCTGAGTGTCGAGGCCCCGGCACCCGTCCGGATCCACGGGGCCTTTGTCTCCGAGACGGAAGTGGAGCGCGTCGTCGATTTCTGGCGCGGTCAGGCCAAGCCCAGATACGATCCGACGATCCTCGAGGCGCGCAAAGATGATGCCGCCGACGGGACGGGCGCCGAGGACGCCGACGAGCACTACGACGAGGCCGTTCGCATCGTCACTGAAACTCGTAAGGCGTCGATATCCGCCCTCCAACGCCGACTTCGTGTGGGGTATAACCGCGCCGCGCGCATGATCGAGATGATGGAAGCCGAAGGCATCGTCGGCGGCGCGATGGGTCCTAAGGGTGAACGCGAGGTCCTCGTTCGTCCCATGGGGGTCGACGGGCCGCCTCGGGTGTGAGCATATCGCCCCAGTTGTTGCCGTTTGCATCCCGAGCGTGCAAACGTAGGAAATAGCCTACGTGGCCACCCATGCAGTCGAAGGATGACAACAAGGCGAGCCAAGCGGGGCACGCCCAGGTCGAAGGCGGACCGACGGCCCGTATCGCCCCGCCCGAGGGCTCTTCTCCATCTGCACCCCCGTCACGCCCTCGCGTCGCGCTCGCGCCCGTCGAATCGTTCGTGGCCGAGGCCGAGTCGATCTCGGTAGATGGGAGTGTGGTCGAACTTCTCGATCGCTCCGAAAGCGACGACGCACCCGACGACGCACCCGACGACGCGCCAGCGTCCCTTGGGCGGCCGCTGGTGGCGGTGGCGGATCTGCCCGATGCGGCCGCGTTCATTCCGACGCAGGTGGGCGCTCCAGCGTACGACGGGTCGAAGGCGATGATCGCGGCTGCGACCGCCCCATCGTCTTCGGTGTCCTTGGTCGATCCACGTGTGGGTATGACCCTGCTTGGCCGCTACCGACTCGACAAGCTGATCGGCAAGGGCGGCATGGGGCGGGTCTATCGAGCGACGCAGTTTCCGTTGAACCGAGCGGTTGCGGTCAAGATCCTGAGTCCCGAATTTCAGAAGAAAGACCCTCAGTTCGTTCGGCGTTTCTTCCTGGAGGCTGCCTCGGCGGCACGGCTCACGCACCCGAACACGATTACCGTCTTCGACTACGGTGAGTCGGAGGCGGGTGAGCTCTTCATCGTGATGGAGTACCTTCGCGGGCGCCCGCTCTCGAGGTTGATCAGCCAAGAAGGTCCGCTGCCGCCCGATCGGACGCTCCACATCGCAACCCAGGTTTGCCGGGCGCTGCGCGAAGCGCACGGCAAGGGCATCATCCACCGCGATCTCAAACCGGGAAACATTCTCTTGCTCGAGGAGGGTGATGATGTCGACTTCGTCAAAGTGCTCGACTTCGGGCTGGTGAAGGTCTTCACGCCTCCCGACAGCCGCGGGCATTCGAATGTGCAGGAGCCGCTCACACCGGGCGCGGGCATCGAAGCCGAGCTGACGAAGGCCGGCATGTTCCTGGGGTCGCCCAAGTATATGTCGCCGGAACAGATCCAGGGCGGACAGGTCGACCCACGCACGGACATCTATTCGCTCGGCGTCCTCATGTTCCAGATGACGGCAGGCAAGGTGCCGTTCTTGGGCGCATCGAGCGTCGAGGTCATTTACAAGCACGTGAATTCGCCTTTGCCGTGGCTTCGCACCGTCAATCCCGCGATCGATCCCCCCGAAGAACTCGAGGCGGTCATCCGTCGCTGTCTCGAGAAGCGGGCCGACCAGCGCTTCGCGTCGATGGGCGAGCTTCTTGTTCGCCTCAAGGAGCTTCGTCGGAGTCTCACCGGCGTCAGCTTGGCCAGCATGACGGGCGCGGGGCTGGATTTTCGCTCACAAGCTCGACGCGCCCCGAGCGACGAGAGCCAGGTTTCGTTTCGGCCGCAGACGAGACCTGGGTCTGGTTCGCACCTCGGTCCGAACTCGGCGGGTGGTGCCGGGGTGGTGGCGATGCCGATTGCACGCCAGCGCGCGGTCGTTCTTGGACCCGACGCGTCGATGGCCGCCTACGCGGGCGATCTGGGCCTTGGGCATGAGCTGGCGCAAGAGCCTCTTCCGGCGATGCGGCCGGGGCGTCTCTTGCGCGCCGCGCCATTCCTTGCGGCGCTGGCGTTGATTCTCGCCCTCGGTGTCCTCGCGTTCGTGCTTGCGACGCCCTATCCATGGGCTTTTTGGGGTACCGACGGCGAGCTTGCGCGGGTGCGCTCGGCTGCGGCGCAAGATCGCTCCGTCAGCTCAGCCGTCTCGGCCGTCTCGGCCGCATCGAGTGCGAAGGTTCGGTTTCAGACGCAACCGCCGGGCGCCGAGGTCCTCGTCGATGGTGTAGCCCTGGGCCGAACACCGTTCGAGCGGACTTTCCCGCGCGATACCGATTCTTCGGACCTGCACGAAGTGAGCTTTAAGCTCGAAGGATACACGGTGGAGCGGCGCCGAGTGAGGTTCGATGGCCGGCCGCTTACACTCGACGTGGAGCTCTTCGAAGAACCCACGCCGACGGCGCCACCTGCCTCTTCCTATGGACGGAGTCGTCCCAATGCGCAAGAAGAGGACTACAAGGATAATCCATACTGAGCGAGCGCCGATGCTCGAGGCGTGATGGCTTCGAGGCGGGCAAAGACGCTCAGGTGGCTCAATGCTCAATCCATGCGTCTTCTCTTGGTTCTTCTGATCGCGTTCGCGGTGAGTTCTGTTTCTGAAAGGGCTTGGGCCGGAGCCAAAGAGGATGCCCGGCGCCACTTCGCGAATGGCATGGCCCTGGTGGATGCCGGTCAGTACGCCGAAGGCATCGAGCTTCTCAAGAAGGCCTACGAACTCAAGCCCCATCGCAATGTGCTCTTCAACATCGCGCGCGCGTACGTGCAAAAAGGCGACGTCGATCGCGCGATCGAATATTTCGAACGCTATCTCGAGACGGCGCCGCCGGATGCCGACAAGGTACGGGCCATGTTGGCGGAGCTCGATCTGCGCCGGAGGCTTAGGGGGTTGGTCGATGAGGGCATGCGTGCGATTCAAGCCGGCCGCGTCCTCGAGGGGATCGCGCTCCTGACGCGCGCGTACGAAGAGCGGCCGCATCGCAATCTCCTGTTCAACATCGCGCGCGCCTACGAGTCGCTGGGCGATGGTGCTCGTGCGATCGAGACCTACGAGCGGTATCTCGAGACTTCGCCGGCCGATGCGACCAAGGTAAGGGCGCGGGTGGCTCGACTTCGTACTCGCCTTGCCGCCGCAACCAAGCGCACGAAGCCGAGCCCTCGTCCTCCGGCGGGGGGCGGTCGACGCAAGTCTGGCAAGCGTGCTGCGGATGGTCGCGGGGCGCCCGCCACGAGCGGGGTGCCGGTCGCGGTGTCAACTCCCGAGGATGAAGCGGCGCGGGCGGCCAAGATCGCGGAGCTCGTGATCGAGAAGATGCGTGCCGAGGGCCTGGTGGGGGCACCCGCGCAAGGGCTGGTCCCGGACACCGAGTTGTCCCGCGGGCCGGTGAGCTCGGAGGGGGCCCCTGGTTTGGGTGGTGCACCGGACGTCTCGGCTGGTCTGGGTGGAACCGGCGAGACCGGCGCGGCGGCGGACGGTGCCGAGGATGAGGTGGGCGAACAACTCGTCACGGACCTCGACTCGCCGTCCGGGGTGGATGGGTTGGAATCCTCCCCCGTCGCGGGTCTGGTTCTGCCGACCGATACTTCGACGGGCGGGGTTCGGGGTGGTGCCGGCGCGGGCGTGGGGCTCGCGCCTAAGACGGGCGAGGTCTACGAAGATGTCGTGGTGACCGCATCGCGCCGTGCGCAGTCGCCGCTCGATGCGCCGAATGCCGTCACGATCATCACCGAAGAAGACATTCGGTTGTCCGGTGCCCGTTCGATTCCAGATCTCCTTCGTCGCGTACCGGGAACCGACGTGATCGCGATGTCGTTCTCCGACTTCAACATCTCGGTCCGAGGTTTCAACAGCCGGCTCGCCAACAAGCTTCTCGTGCTGGTTGACGGGCGAACGGTCTATCAGGACTTCTTGGGCGTGACCGTTTGGGGAACGCTTTCGATCTCGCTGGCGGACATCGAGCGCATCGAAGTCATTCGGGGCCCTGGTTCTGCGGTCTATGGCGCCTACGCGTACACTGGCATCGTCAACATCATCACCAAGCGGCCCGAGCAGGTGCATGGCGCGCTGGGAGAGGTTTCGGTTGGTAACGGCCGAAACGTGGGCGGCACGTTCCAATATGGAGAGCGAAAGGGACCGCTCGGTGTTCGCGTCAGCGGTTCGTATCAGCGAGCCGACAAGTATGAACTCGAATTCGATCCGAAGCGCGTCGACTACACGACAAACGTGACGAATCCCAACAAGTCGATCGATTCGTTTCGGTGCGACCTCCTCACCGAGTACAATTTCGACGACGACACGCGCCGCGCGTTCTTGGGGGCCGGGGTCTGGTCCGGGTTCAACGAGCTGTATGGCGTGTCGTCGCTTCGCAACCAAGCCGTTCAAGGCCAGGAATATCACGTTCGAGCCGGTGTCGACGGCGAAGTGCTGTCGCTTCGCGCCTTCTGGACTGGCCTTCGAGTGACGTCTACGCCTCAGTTCTATCGCACCGGCCTCGACGACCTCGGTTCGAGGATCCACTCCGACCTCGTGAGCCTCGAGCCCTTGTTCAAACCCACGCTCGAGTTCCTCGGAACTCACGCGATGGTGTTTGGGGGCGAATATCGCTTCAAGCGTATCGAGTGGGACTACCTGCGTGCGAACGAAGAGGAACATCACTTCGCCGTCTTCTTCCAAGATGAGTGGGCCGTCGTGCCTGAGTTCAGTGTGCTGCTCAGCGGTCGACTCGACCTGCATCCGCTGATCGGACCCCTTGCTTCGCCCCGGGCCGCGTTCATCTTGAAGCCCACGCCGAAGCAGGCCATTCGCGCCACGGTGGGCACGGCGTTTCGGCAGCCCACCATGGCTGAGACTTATCTCGACCTTGCCGCCAGCTCTCCGGTTGCCGGATCGGCCATTCGTCTCGTCGGAGAGCCCAAGCTCGACCCCGAGAACATCGTGACCGTCGATGTCGGTTATCTCTACCAGGCTGACTTTGGGGAGTTCGAGTCGGTGTTCTATCTGAACCGCGTCTCGAACCTCGTGAATCAGACGCCTCTCATCTCGACGGGCGTCCAACAGTCTTTCGACCCCAGCATTCCTGCGTTCGTCTCGGCCGAGTCGCTCTACTACAATGAGGACCGAGTCTACCTCGCACTCGGCTCCGAGATCTCCGGACGCTTGTACCCGGTCGACGGCGTCGATGTGGGCTTGTCGTATGCGTTCCAGTACATCTTCGATGTCGACAACGGCGCGCGCGTCGAGAACGCGCCGCTTCACAAGGCGACGGCCTGGACCCAGATACGAACCGATCTCGGCGTCGACGTCGGACTCGCAGCCCACTTTGTCTCTTCGCAGAACTGGATCGAGCAGCAGTTCGACCCTGACGACCCGAGCGGATTTGCGCAGGGCACGTTGCCGGTCGATGCGTCGCTGATGCTGACGGGACGGGTTGGGTACCGTCTGTTGCAAGACCGGCTCGAGTTGGCGGTGTCGGGAACGAACCTCCTCGACTTCGGGTCGCTCAGGCATCGAGAGCATCCGTTCGCCAATCGGGTCGAGGCTCGACTCTTGGTTTCTTTGACGGCGAGGTTTTAGTCATGGGTTTCCGGATGCTCTCCGTTGCGACATGGTTCGGGCTCTCGGCCATGACCGTGGCAATGGCTATGGCCATGGCCATGGTCATGGCGTCGTGTACGGCGCCGGCCATCGATGAATATGAGCCACACACCGGGATCGTGACCGGCACCCTGCTGTACCAGGTGCCGCCCGTCTCCCAAGACCCGTGCATGCCTTCGCCCGTGCGCGGCAACATCGTCGTCTTTCTCGTCGATGTGAACGACTTGCCTCCACCCGAGGGTTCGGGAAGTCCGGTCAATTTCGTGGTCGTGCCGGAAGCTTCGATGTTCGGCGTGCCTTCTCTCGACCGTCAGGATGAAACGATGATGGTGGGGCGTATCTACTCAGCGCCCTTCACTTTGCCGACGGTGCCGGCCGGAACCTACCAAGTCCGCGCGTTCTTGGACGCGGACGGAGATTTCGTGCCGACGGTCGATCTCCTTGCGCAGCCGACGGCCGGTGATGTGGTTGGTGGGCACGTCGACGGCGTGACGGGCGCCTTCTTGGCGATTGAGGTGGAGGCTGATCGTGAGACGTCTCAGATTACCGTGAATCTCGGGCGGAGCGTTCCGGTCGAACGTCCAGCGTTCAGCATTACGTCGACGACGACTTTCAATTCCAGCTTGGGGGAGCCGGGGTCGATGGTATTGGCGGCTCATCCCATCGCACGTGCGTCGCTGTCGATGATACCAGACTGCTCGAAGTTCCTGGTTCAGCTCGTGGACGCCGATGGTGACGGGGAAGCCGACGACGTCAATGAGGATCATCTGCCTGACGTCTTTCCGCGCGTGACTTACCGGCGCATTGATCCGGATGTGCCGGGCGAGCAGGTCATTGTTCCGGGTGCAGTGAATCCGTACCCATTCCTTGACGCCCTCTTGGATTCTCCGTCCGGCGTGTTGGCCGAAAAGCTCGAGGTGGTCGTCTTGCCGATCGCCTATCGCGTGACGGAGGCGGGGATCGAACCGCTCGAGCGGATTCCGGACGGCACGTACGAGACGATCGTGATCGCGGGAACAGGCCAGACCTGGACCGTCCCGAACGACCTGGACGCGCTCTTCGTGGATGATGGTCCGGACGCCTCACAGGCCGCGGTGGTGACTTGGCGTGGGGCCGAGGCCGCGGCGGTTGGTCATCTGAGTGGGAATCTGAAGCTTGCGCGAACCGAGTCCGTGGATGCGGTCGTGTTGGCTTTCGATGAACGTTCGCCGCCACCGCCGGAGGGGGGAGGGCGTCCGGTGGGGGCTGTGCTCGTGCATGCACGCGAGATGAACGAGGTGTCTCCGGGAGCGTGGGAGGCGACGTTTGACATCGGTGGTCTCAGGGATGGCACGTATCGCGTGGTCGCGGTGGCTGACGTGGACGGAAACCTCTCGCCTCTCGTGGCCCTCGCGGCGCAGCCGTCGCTTGGGGACATCGCCGGCCGTGCGGGGACGTCGGTCGTGGTGTCCGGGGATGCGGCCTGGGCGGGTGACATCGAGCTCACCGATTCGATTCCGTGTGATCCGCCCGTTTTTCGATTCGAGCCAGAGATTCTTGCCGGGACGGATTTTCCGGCGAGCATGACGCTTACGACGCAAGCTGTTCTGCCGCTTGGCATAACCGAGGACTCCGCCCAGATCCCCGTGCGCTTGAGAGGTCAGGACGAGGACGGCGACAATCTGCCGGACGTCTATCCGCGGGTATTCTTGTCGCTGATGAGTCCCGGGGGCGACGCCGCCTCGGCGGAGGACGACCCGCGGCACCTCGTGATTCCAGCCCTCGTCAATCCGTTGCCGTTCCTGGCCGCGCTCGATCGCGGGGAGCCGTTCGTGCTGACCAAGACGCTGCCGCTCATCTTGCCGCCAGTGGCGATGAATCTCGAGACGCAAGCGATCGAGCGTCCGATTCCGGCCGGCCGCTATCGTGTCCACGTGTTGTCGGGCACGGGCCAGACCTGGTCGGTCCCTAACACCTTGAATGACGCGCTCGGCTGGGCAGAAACTACGTCCGAGGATCAAAGCCAGGTCAGGGTGGTGGAGGTCTCGAGTGAAGCGCTTCCACTCGGGGTCATCACCGGGCGAGTTCGCGGCGATGGCGCGTGGCCTGCGGGCGATTTTCAGGTCGTGGTTGCTGCCTACGGTGTCCACGACCTCGAGCCTCCGCGTGGCGATCGGGTACCGGCTGCGACCGCGGTGGTTTCAGGCGATCGTATTCGACCCACGGGGTCCACGTCCTACCGGCTCACCGGGCTCGCGACGGGCGCCTATCAAGTCGAAGCGTTCCTCGATACTGGGGATGACTTTGTTCCGTGGTTTTCAGTGATGCGGCAACCGAACGAAGGGGACGTGGGCGGGGGCTATCTGGATCTCGGGTCGGGCAGGCTTCGAACGGTCGTGGTCGAGGCGCTTGGCGCGCCTGCGTCCGGTGTGGATGTCGACATCAAGGCCGCGAAGTCTTTCACTCACGATCCACCCGCGTTCTTCTTGCCGGATCGGGTCACGCTCGAGGGTCCCACCGGGACGGTGTCTGTGCTGGTGAGTCGTCTGACGGAGACGAACATCGCGTTCTCGGTTCATGGAAGCTTGCGGGTGGGGTGGTTCGACCGTGATGGCGATGGTCTGGACGACGACGTGGATGGGGACGGCGAAGCCGATGTCTTTCCGACGGTCGTCGCCGATCGACTGGACCCAAGCGATTCCACTCGGCAGAAGCTTGCCGAACAGCGCGTTCGTATTCGAGGGTGGATCGATCCCGCTCAGTTTCCGGCGCTGGATCGGGTGACGAACCCGGTCGTCGATGTGCCCACGGTGGTCGTCAGTTTTTCGAGCACGGCGTGGGATTTGGCGAACCCTGGACAATCGATTTCGCCGCCCGCCGGCGAGTACCGCGTTACGTTGATCAACGAGGCTGGCCAAGCTTGGTCGTCGCCCAACCCGCTCGCCGATGCGGCGGGCACGCGATATGCGTTGACCCAGGGACGGTCGATGGGGGTTCAGGAGTGATGAGATGGCTGGCCGTTGGCCGTGGTGTTGGATCGGTCGTGTGCTACTGCAAGATCTTGGCTCGAGGATCGATCGCCTGCCAACCGTCTTTGGTTGCGTAGGTGAGCCAGACATTGTCGAGCGCCTGGTGACGATCGGGTCCGAACTGCGTCAGCGTATTGAGGCCGATGTTGAATGCCCCCATGCTCTCAGCCGTCTTGATGAAATTCTCGCGCGTTATGTCGCCCTTCATCTCCTCGAGGACCGCGATGAACGCTCGCGCGCTGACGTAGCCTTCGAACGAGCCGAAGCTGTATGGGGAGTCGGATTGGTAGGCCTTGTCTGCGAAGTCAGGACGATCGACTTTGAACTTGTCTATCGCAGTTCGGTATTGGGAAACGATCAAGTTGTCAACCGCGTTGTAGCTCGGGACGACCTGTGAATTGATCACGTTCACGATCATGGGCGTTCCGGATTCCGTCTCTTCCTGAAGAAGAATCTTCAGGAGCTGGTCCGATCCGACGAACGAGAGGTTTGCGATCGGTACGTTCCATCCTGCTTTGCGGGCATCGCGAATCAGCCCGGCACATGCCTGGTAGGCGCCGACTGCGATGATCGCATCGACGCGGGCATCCTTGAGCGTCTTTATCTGGGCCGTGTTGGCGACCGAGTACTCCTGGCCCCGCGGGTAGCGCGCTTCGGCTGCGAGCTCTCGCCCGCTGGCGGTCAGCGCACGTACGACGCCATCCTTGCCGCTCTCGCCATAAGCGTCGTCTTGGATGTAGATGCCGATCTTGGTCCGGCCCTGGGCCGACAGGTAGTCCACCAGCGCTTTTGTCTCGTCGCGATAGGAAGCACGGACGTTGAAGACGAACTCACTGTAGGGCGGCTCGCGCTGAGCCTGCGCGCCCGTGAAGTTCGAGAAGTAGAAAAGCTTGTTCTTCTTATAATACGACTGAACGATCGGAAGCGCTTTGACCATCGTTGGCGTGCCGACGCCGCCGAAGAGTGCGAAGACCGCCGAATCCTCGGCAAGCTTGGTCACCGCCGCTGGTGCTTTCGCCGCGTCATAGCCGTCGTCGGCCGTAATTAGGTCGACCCGTACGCTGGTCGTGGGGCGAGCGTTGTACTCGAGGAACGCTGTCTTGGCGCCCCGCCACATCTCGATCCCGAGGCCAGCCGAAGGGCCAGTGAAAGCGGCCGGTTGGCCGAGCATGATCATCTTGGGCCGCCCTGCGTTGCCTCCGGTGGCCTTTTGAGCTTCACCCGGCATCGCGGCCGTCGCGGCTGGTTTCGTCTCTTCTTTGCACCCTGTCATCGCGAGCGAAACGATGGCGCCCATAGACAACAGTCCGAGCTGCTTCGCTCGGACCTGTGCGCGTACTACCCTCATTGAGTTCCTCCTCCTGTTTCCCGATTGCCTAATTGCGGGACCACCCCGCCACCCGGCTTCGTTAGCTACAACACTCTCGGACTGACCGCCAGGGACGGACGTAGCGAGAGGACTCGAGAGGACTCATATGTATGCAGGAGTGCGCCTCGGGCGTTGCGCACGATCGCCAGAGATGAAATGAGCGAACGGGACAGGCGGCCGAGCAAAATGTCTTGGAGCAGCACGACGACGGCGCACGATGATCGGGCCCTCCGGATCGAACTTGAAACACATGATCGTGCCATCGGTGCGTGCGGCACGTCTGGCGCTTGTGGCACGTCTGGCATGTCTGGCACGTCCGTCTGGTTGGGTGCGGAACCGACCTTCACACGCGCGGAGATCTACTCGCCCGAGTGGACGACCGAGGCCCTTGGCACCGAGAAGGAACAAGTCGCCCGACAGATCGCTCGTGGGTTGTTCGCTTCGACGCCCGGGGCGATCTTGCTTCGAACAGTCGGACGTCAGTACCCTGGCGAGCCGCGGCCTCGCTGGGCTTACGGTGTCTATGCCCCTCGTGGTGCGCCTCCGGTGTGGAGACCGGGCGTCTTGCTCGATCCGCTGGTCAAGTTGGGTGCCGACGGCATCGGCGACACAATGACCGAAACCGACGGCGAGACGGATGACGGGGCAGACGCTGAAGACGCCGTGACCTCTCGACGTCTTCTTGCCTTTCGTGACGCGCTTTCTGACGAACTAGAGCGCCTCGGCTATCGATCGCGCGTGTCCAATTGCGACGACGATTCCGAGTACCTTCTGTGTAGTATCCGCGAGGCTTCGGATCGCGCACTTCGTCCTGGCTCCGAATGGAATGGAACACCCGATTCTGAGTCTGAGTCTGATGCGGATGCGGATGTGCGTCTTGATGGGGCGAATCTGAACCCGACGAGCGTGCACGAGCGCGAGACGCCTTCGTCAGGATTGGTGGACCCGTGGGCCGCTCGAGGCGTATGGCGGTTCTGCATCAAGGCGAGTTCGCCCGCGGATACGCCCGAACGTTCGATTCGCCTTGAGCTCCCGCAGTTTCAGAACGTTCCGGAATTTTCGCGGGTGATTCAGTGCATCGCGGACGCGATCCAGCGGATGGGTTCGCCGCCCATCATCATGGCCGGTTATCCCCCGCCCGTGGATGAGACCGTCGTCTTCGTCACCGTGACGCCAGACCCTGCGGTTATCGAAGTCAACGCTGCGCCCTGGCCGGATGTTGGATCGTTTTATCGGGATCAGGTGCAGATCTACGAGACCGCAAGCGCGGCGGGTCTCAGTCCGGTCCGTCGGCACTATTCGGGCGAGGTTGTGGACTCCGGTGGAGGCGGGCATCTTACTTTGGGCGGCCGGACACCGAGCGATAGTCCCTTCCTGCGTGTGCCCCATCTCCTCCCGGGCATGCTTCGCTACTTCAATCGTCACCCCTCGCTCTCCTACGCGTTTGCCGTCGATTCGCTCGGGGCATCGAGTCAGTCGCCGCGGGCAGACGAAGGACTCGGTGAGCGTTTCGATGAGTTTGCCCTCGCGCTCGAGATTCTCGCGCGCCACCCCGCGGCCGATGGTCCGGCGCTCTGGAGCCAACTTCAGCCGTTTCTTAGCGATCACTTGGGCAATACGCATCGGTCTGAACTCAACATCGAGAAGCTGGCCAACCCGAACTTGCCCGGCCGCGGGCAGCTCGGACTTCTCGAGCTGAGGGCGCTCCGGATGCCGGCCTCGCCGGCCCATGCGGCTGTGCGTGCGGCGTTCTTTCGTGCGATCGTCGTGATGCTCATGCGCCAGCCGTACGAGGCGCCCCTGATTCACTGGGGGACTGAGCTTCACGATCGTTTTGCGCTGCCGTGCTTTCTTGCGGCTGACCTTCGCGAAGTTCTCAGCGACCTCGAGCGGGCCGGGCTTGGGCTTGGTCCTGAGTGTTGCGCGCTGCTCGAGGCGGGCGATCGCCGTTTGATCGGCGAGCTCAACATGACGGATGGCCCCTCGCTGCGGGTCGAGGCGGCGCTCGAGTTCTGGCCGCTGGTCGGCGACAGCGCATCGCAGGAGCGCAGGGCGGCGCGCTGTGTTGACGCCAGCAGTCGCCGGATCGCGGTCGTCGTGCGGGTCGAAGACGACGAGATGCTTTCTCGGGTCGTCGTGGGCGTCAACGGCTGGCGCCTTCCGTTGATCCGGACGGAGCTCGATGGTGTCCTGCTCGGGGTGCGCGCGTTTCGCTATCGAGCCTTCGTGCCGGCGCCTGGACTCCATCCGACCCTGGCGGCCCAACGCGATCTGACGATGACTGTGGGGCTCAGCGGTTCCGATGCCGTGGCGCTGAATGCGCGCATCCATGATTGGAAGCCCAGCGGTGGGAGCTACGACGGCGTTCCCTGGTCCGACGACGAAGCGCTGCGACGGCGGCGCGAGCGGTTCGTCGTTGAGCCGGTCGATGCCCGCGTGTTGGCCGCGCTCAGGGTGCCCGACATCGAGGCGTTGACGCGGTATACGGTGGACTTGCGAAGGCTCGAGCTGCGCGTTCTGGGATAGCGTAGAGAATGGGATAGCGTAGTGAAACATCCATGAAACCTGCGTCAGCGATCTTGGTCATCGTTACAGTTCTTCTGCTTGCGGCGTGTGGGCTTTGGATCTTTGGAGCCGGGATTGTGCCGGGCTGGCTCATCGCAGCCCTGTGGGGCGCGGCTCTGACCGTCGTCCTGTTACCGCTGGCGCTTTCGATCTTTGACCGAGCCACAAGGCGGAAGCGCCCGCGTTGAAAATCTCGGGAGGATCCGCGGAGCCGCGGCCGTGTACCCAATGCGGAGCATGCTGTCGTGCGCCGCGCGGCGCGATTCTCGGTCAGTAGATGAACTGCTCGCGGAGGATTCGTTCCTCCAGGCTGTGCTCCGGATCGAACAGCAGCTTGAGCTCGATTTCATGGGCCTCTTCGACCTCGACCTCGCGAACGCCGCGGACCTCTGTGTTGTCGGCGGTCGCGCTCACCGGACGTTCCTGCTGGTCGACGATCTCGAACTTCACGCGCGCGCGCCGCGGGAGGAGTGCGCCGTGCCATCGGCGTGGGCGAAAGGCGCTGATCGGCGTAAGAGCAAGGACCCCCGCGTCGAGCGGCAAGATCGGGCCATGCGCGGATAGGTTGTAGGCTGTGCTCCCCGCTGGGGTTGCGACGAGTACCCCATCACAGATGAGGTCGCTGACGCGGAGCTTGTCGTCGACGTACACGCGGATGTGGGCTGCTTGGTAAGTCTGCCGGAGAAGCGAGACTTCGTTGATCGCGAGGGCTTCCTCGCGTGAGCCATCGAGCGTGTGGGCGACCATTCGGAGAGGTCGGAGGGCTGTCTCTTCGGCGCGGTTGACCCGCTCGATCAGGCCTTCGGTCTCGAAGGCGTTCATAAGAAAACCGACGGTCCCCCGGTTCATGCCATAGATGGGCACACTTCGATTCATGTGACGATGGAGTGTGCGAAGCATGAAGCCGTCGCCGCCGATCGCGACGATGACGTCCCCGTCTTCCGGGGCCACTGACCCATAGGTGGCGCGGAGGCTCGTGAGTGCCTCTTGTGCGGCCGCGCTTCGGGACGCCACGAAGGCGGGTCTTCGGTAGCGAGCCGACCAGGACATGCGCTGAGGGGTACCACGATTTCAGGCAGAACCCGAGCGAGGTCTATCGACAATTGGTGTTGACGGATAGTGCGGGCGTTTCCGATGCTTTAGCCCAGATGCACGAGCAAACTCTCAAGAACGGTCTCAAGCTCATCGTGGAGGAGAACCACGCGTCACGCGTCGTTGCGGCCCAGGTTTGGGTGCGGGTGGGATCGGCCGATGAGCTCCCCGATGAGGCCGGCCTTGCGCACGTTCACGAACACATGTTGTTCAAGGGCACCGAGCGCCGAAGGGTTGGAGAAATCGCTTCGGATATCGAGGCGGCGGGCGGTGAGATCAATGCGTGGACGAGCTTCGATGAGACGGTCTACCACGTCACCATCGCGAGCCGCGAGGTCGATACGGCTCTCGACATCTTGGCCGACGCCGTTCAGCATTCGACTTTCGACGCCGATGAGTTGGCGCGTGAGCTCGAGGTCGTCTTGGAGGAGCTGCGTCGCGGCAACGATACGCCTTCGCGTGTAGCGAGCGAGATGTTGTTCGAGACGGCCTTCGAGGCGCACCCGTATCGACGGCCGGTGATCGGGTACCTCGAAACGGTCAAGGCCTTTACGCGCGAGAAGATTCTAGCCTTCTATCGAAAGTGGTACCGCCCCGACAACATGTGCCTAGTCGTTGTGGGTGACGTCGAGACCGACAAGATCATCGCGCGCGCCGAGGCGCTCTTCGAATCGCGTGAGACGGCGGAGCCGATTGTTCGCCCGTCGCGGCCTGTCGATCAGGCGCCGACCGTAATTCGGGTCGCCAAGAAGGTGCAAGATATCCAAGAGACCCATCTCGGGTTTTCGTGGCTCGGAACCCATCTCGCGCACGAGGACACGCCGGCGATCGATGTCTTGTCGGTGTTGCTCGGCACGGGACAGAGCTCGCGGCTTTATCGGCGAGTGAAGCGCGAAGCCGAGCTCGTCAATGATTGCTACGCTTTCTCATATACGCCGCAAGACCCGGGCCTTTTGGCAGTGGGGGCGCAGATTCACGGTGACCAAGCAAAGGTTGAAGCTGCATTTCGCGCGCTGCTCAAGGAGACGCTCCGGCTGACCTACGAGGAGCCTGAGATGGCCGAGGTCGAGAAGGCTCGGACGATCATCGTCTCGGACTCCGTGTACCAGAAGGAGACCGTTCAAGGCATTGCGCGGAAGCATGGCTACTTCCATTTGGTTGCCGGTCGAAGCGACTTCGAGGCGGAGTACTACGCGAAGGTGCGGAGCGTGACCCCGGCCGACGTCCGGGCGGTGGCCACGAAATATCTCAAGCCGAATGGGCTCTCGGTCGCGACGTTGCTTCCGGAGGGCTCGGCGGGTGCGATGGAGCCCAAGGCCGTTTCGGCGATGGTGAAGGAGGTCGTGGCCGAACTCGATCTTGAACATTCTCCGAAACGCGTCGAGGTCGGCAATCTTGGCGTGGCGAAGCTTCGGCTCGAGAATGGCGCGACGCTTCTGGTTCAGCAAGACCGATCGGTGCCGCTCGTGAGCGTGCGCGCGGTTGCGAAGGGCGGGCTCCTGGCTGAGACGGCGGAGAACAACGGCGTCAGTCATCTTGTGTCTGAGCTGCTCGTTCGCGGGACCGAGAGCTACACGACGGAGCAGATCGTCGATGAAACGGACGCCATGGCGGGAAACATCTCCGGCATTGCGGGCCGAAACTCACTCGGACTTCGTGGCGACTTCCTCAAGGATTCGTTCGAGCGAGGACTCGAGTTGTTCTCGTCGTGCCTGCTCGAACCCACGTTCTTGCCCGAGGAGATCGAAAAGGAGATCAGCACGCAGCTCGAGGATATTGCGTCGCGACACGATAATCTCGCGGCCGTGGCGTTCGATCAGCTTCTATCGGGCCTGTTCGCCCAGCATCCTTATCGAATGCCCACCCTCGGCACGATCGAGAGTGTCAAGGGTATCCGACGCGAACACGTGGTCGCCGCCTATCGGGCTCAGCTCCGGCCCGATCGGTTGACGATCGCGATCGTGGGCGATGTGGATATCCCACGGACGGTCTCGCTCGTCGAAAGCCATCTCGGTCGCGCCGCACCTCACGCGGATGCGAAGGCGCTGGTCTGGCCCAAGCCGGAGGGGCTCCTCGCTGGGCGAACGGAGAGGGCCCGTCGGCGCGAAAAGGAGCAAGCCCACCTCGTTCTCGGGTTTCGAGGCGTTTCTCTTGGCGATGATCGACGTTTTGTTCTCGACGTCTTGTCGAGCGTGCTGGGTGGTCAGTCGGGTCGCTTGTTCCTCGAGCTTCGCGATCGGCAGTCGCTGGCATACTCGGTGAGTGCGATGAATAGCGAGGGGCTCGATCCCGGATACTTCGCGCTCTACATCGGCACCTCGCCCGACAAGGTCGAGACGGCGGAGAAGGGGATGTTGGCGGAGGTCGACAAGATCTTGACGACCGAAGTTGCGCCGGCCGAAGTCGAGCGGGCGAAGCGATATCTTATTGGGGCCTACGAGATCGGTCTTCAGCGGGCGAGTGCCCGGTCGAGCACGATGGCACTGAACGAAGCCTACGGCATTGGCTATGACGAGCACGCACGCTACGCGGAGCGCCTTGAAGCGGTCGATGCGCGGCGCATTCGGGAGGTCGCGCGCGAGATCCTGGATCTCGACCGGGTCGTGCGTTCCTTGGTGTCTCCGCTCGTGGGTCCGTGAACTCGAGCTCGTGCGCCCGTGGTGTTGAGCTCGTGCGTGCGTGACTTTGTCTTGCGGTAGTCAGGCCTGAGGATATCTCGATGACAATCGAAGGTTGGACGGCGATCGAAATCAAACTTCCACTCGAGGTGCAACCCACGGACACGGAGCTCGATGTGATGAGCGGTGTGTTGTTCGAGATCGGCGCGCAGGGGATCGAGCTTCGGGACGCAGAGCGACCGATGATGGTGATCGCTGCGTTTTCGCCGGAATTCGGATCCGCTTCGCTGCGGCACTCCGTTTCGGCCGCGCTCGAGGACGCAGGACTCCCTTTCAGTCATGTGGACCAGCGGGGGTACGAGCCGATCGACTGGTCGACTCATTGGCGCAGTCATTTTCACCCCATGGACTTCGGCAAGCTGTGGGTCGTTCCGAGTTGGCTGGAGGCGCCGGCTGAAGCCGGCCACGTCCTCTGGATTGATCCGTCTCGCGCCTTTGGTACCGGACTCCACGCGACGACTGGGCTTTGTCTGCGCGCGGTTCTCGATCGTTCGCCGACCTCTTCGATTCTCGACGTGGGCACGGGCACGGGGATCTTGGCGTTCGGTGCGTTGAAGCTTGGCACGGCGCATGCGGTGGGGGTCGACAACGATCCCGAGGCGCTCGATGTGGCGACGGAGAACGCACAGTACAACGGTCTCTCGGATCGAGTTGAGCTTCGCGCGACTTTGCCTGACGGCGTCATGTTTCCGCTCGTCGTTGCGAACATTCTCGCGGGGCCGCTGATCGAGATGGCCCCGGAGATCTCGGCGTGTGTGGCGCCCGGGGGCGTCCTTCTGCTCTCTGGGATCCTCGGAACGCAGGTGGACGGTGTTGTTGCGGCGTACCGAAACCCTCCGCTGTCTTTCGACGTCCTGACGGTTGCGCACGAGGGTGAGTGGGCGCGGATCGACCTGCAGAAGCGGGCCGGGCATGGATGACGGAGAGCATGCTCTTGGACTGAGACGACTTGTTGTCCAGCCGGGCGTCTTCACGGGCATAGGAACTTGGGCGCTTGAGCCGGCGCATGCGCACTACGTGCGCGATGTCTTGCGCCTGCGGGCCGGGGCCGAGCTCGAGATTGTCGACGGCGAAGGGCTCACCGGGCGCTCCGTGATCGAGTCGATCGATCGACGCGGACTGCGTCTCGAGGTGTCCGAGGTGACGCGCTCACCCGCGCCCAGGGGCCCCCGGCTGAGGCTTATTCAGGGATTGGGCAAGGGCGACAAGATGGACTCGGTGGTGCGCCAGACGACTGAGCTCGGCGTCTGGCGGATTTCGCCGGTCATCACCGAACGGGCCGTTGCGCGCGGTGCGCGTGCGGAGCGCTGGCGCATGATCGCAGACGACGCGGTTCGGGTGTCGGGTCGCGCTTTTCGGCCGACCATCGATCCGGTCGTCGAGCTTGGTGCGGTTCTCGCCGAATCGAAGCCGCGTGCTTCGGTCGCGTTTTGTTTGGCCGGGAGCGCCTCGGTTGGTCTTCGCGCTTGCTTTGACCAAGGCCTGGGGGCGACCGGGTCATCGTCATCGTCATCGTCATCGT
This sequence comes from Deltaproteobacteria bacterium, assembly GCA_016713425.1. Classification (GTDB taxonomy): domain Bacteria; phylum Myxococcota; class Kuafuiibacteriia; order Kuafuiibacteriales; family Kuafuiibacteriaceae; genus JADJPE01. Next base: position 3,968,923 of record JADJPE010000005.1, read on the forward strand.
CATCGTCATCGTCGTCGTCATCGTCGTCGTCGTCGTCGTCGTCGTCGGGGCCGACCATCGAGGTCCTCGTGGGACCCGAAGGCGGGCTCAGCCCCATCGAGCTGTCCGCCGCTGAGGCGGCCGGGTTCTCGGCGGTTCATCTCGGACCCAATATCTTGCGGACGGAGACCGCGGGGCCGGCCGCAGTGGCGACGATCATGCTTCTCGCGGGCGGCCTTGACCGGTAGGATGCGTCGCCGGTGGTGCCTCGAGATATCTCGCCGCGCGCAGGCCGCGCATCCGCGTTGGGATTCGAGCTGGTGGGCACGGTGCTTGCCGGTGGGCTCATTGGGTACTTCATCGATCGTCGATTTTCGACCGATCCTTGGGGGCTCGTCGGCGGCGTCGTCGCCTTTGCGGCCGTGGGTCTGGTGCGGTTGGTTGTCGAGGCGATTCGGATCGCCCAAGATGACGATAGATAGCTACGAGCTAGGATCTCCTGATGAACTCTTCTTCGGTGCTTCTTTGGTCAGTCCTGAAAGTGGGCGGCCTCATTACGGTGCTTCTTGGTGCCATTTCTGGGTTGGCTTTTGGTTCAGGCGTCGCCTTCGCGGTTGGATGTGGCGCGGTGGTGTCGATGGCCGGGGCGGTCGGCTTGATCCAAGCGCTTGGGCGACTGTTGGACCCGACCCAGAAGGCGACGACGAAGGCGGCTTTCACCGCTTTGCTGCTGGCGAAGTTTCTTATCAGTTTCGGGATCCTTTGGGTCCTGCTTGTGACCTACCGGGTCTCGGCGCTGGGTCTGGTTGTCGGGCTCGGGGGCGGCCTCGCGGCGGTGGTCCTGGGCGTCTTGCTTGGTTCTGGGTCGGCGGTTGGGCGCGCCGCGATCGCGCTCGACGAGGCTCGAATTCAGCAGGAAACAGGAGACATTAAGCCCGAATCGCGCTAGGAGCCGTCCGATGCCGGAGCATACTTCTTGGCTCAACTGGGCACCTGGTTACCATGCGCTCGAAGCCTGGATCGAAGGCTTTGGAAAGGGCTGGCTGCTTGGGAGTTCCGTCCACGTGCAACACGTGGCGGCCGCGCTCCTGGTCCTCGTGCTGTTGACCCTGTTGGCCGTGCTCGCTCGCAACGGACTCAAGAAGGGTGACATCCTCCCCGATGAGAAGTTAACGCCGCGAAACATCGTCGAGCTCCTCATCGAGGGCGTTCTCTCGATCATGACGTCCGCGATGTCCCGTGATGCGGCGCTTCGTCATCTTTGGGTGATCGGGCCGCTCGGATTTTTCATCCTCTTCTCGAACTTGCTCGGCATGATCCCCGGATTCTTGCCGCCAACGGAGAGCTTCAACACCACGTTTGCCTGCGCAACGCTGGTGTTCGTCTACTACAATGCTTACGCGTTCTATCGGCTAGGACTTGGGCATTTGGCTCACCTTGCGAACCCCGTCGGGGAGTGGTGGGGCTGGTTTCTGGCGCCCTTGTTCCTCCCTGTCGAGCTCATTTCACACTTCATCCGGCCCGTCAGCCTTTCGGTTCGTCTCCTCTGCAACATCGCCGGGGACCATCTGGTGATGGCTGCATTCTTGGGGCTTCTGCCGATCCCGCTTTTTTATCCCATCCCGATCTTGGCGCTTGGGCTCTTCGTGGCGTTCATTCAGGCCTTCGTTTTCCTCTTGCTCTCTTCGGTGTACATCGGCGAAGTCGAGGCCAACATCGAGCATCACCTGGCACATCGGCATGGGCACGATGACGTGCGTGCTGCTGGGCACCAAGCTCAAGCCGCTCATTGAAGCGAGCGTTGGTCGTCGGGGGTTCGCGGATCGACACGATGGGTCGGCCGCTGATTGCCGGTTCGGTTCGCTTTGGTTCGGTTCGGTTCGTTGTGAGGATCGGCCGAAGGTGGGTAGAGCACTGCGGTCGGCTTCGTTCTGATCGCGTGCCGTGTGGTCGCTCATTGAATTGCGTGATGTGTTCGTTTCGGGTTGGCAGATAGGCTGGCATGTGTGGGGTTGGTAGAGAGAGAGTAGAGGCGCCTCGCCGTTTGGATTGGCCCGACATGGACCACGCAGGAAAGACGAAGACTTTGACATGAAGAAGACAATGATTCTTGCGCTTACGACGCTTGCAACAATGCTCCTCGCGGTCCCCGCGTTTGCCGCCCCCGAGGGTGGGATCGGTACGGCTGAGGGACTGGTCGCGCTCGCGGCCGCTTTCTGCATGGGGATGGCTGCTTTCGGTGGTGCGCTAAGCCAGGCGCGCACGGCCTCTGCGGCCTTGGAGGGTATCGCACGGAACCCGCAGGCGGCGCCGAAGGTACAGACGCCGATGATCATCGCGCTCGCGATGACCGAGTCGCTCGTGCTCTTCTCCTTCGTGATCGCGATTATTCTCTCGAACAAGTTCTAAGAATTCGATTCGACGCGTCTCGACCTACAGGCCCCGCCGAGCGGTGAGCCTCGAGAGAGGCCTCGAATCGGTTGCCCTTCGGCGCCTGTCATCGCTTGATATTCGCGAATTCGCGCCTGAGGCGCCGCCAGACGCTGCTGAGTGCGCCGGTCTTCACACGAGCATTCTCTTCGTGGCTCGATGCGTGTATACGCCGCAGGCATGAGTCAAACGACCATTTCGGGCGCTCTCTTCCGAGCGCTGCGTGAACACGGGGTTCGCGAGATCTTCGGGATTCCTGGCGATTTCGCGTTGCCTTTGTTTCGAGCCCTGGAAGGCGATGACGCGGCTTTGCCGCTCTTCACGCTGAGTCATGAGCCGGCGGTGGGCTTTGCTGCGGATGCGGCGGCGCGCGTCCGCGGGGGACTTGGGGCGGCGTTTGTGACGTACGGGGCGGGGGCGCTCAACATGGTGAACGCGGTGGCGTCGGCCTACGCGGAGAAGTCGCCGGTGGTGGTGGTGTCGGGTGCTCCGGGCGTGCGGGAAGCTCAGGGGGGACTTCTCTTGCACCATCAAGCGAAGACGCTCGATTCGCAGGCGCGGATCTACCAGGAGATCACCTGTGCACAATGCCGCCTGGACGACCCGGTCACCGCCCCGAGCGAGTTGGCTCGCGTTCTGCGCGCTTGTCGTCGCCTCTCCCGCCCGGTCTATATCGAAGTTCCGCGAGACCGGGTCGAAACGCCTTGTGATTGGGCGCCCGTGTTGCCGGTGGAAACGGTGGACAGCGAGGCCGTCGAAGCGTGCGTGGCCGAGGTTCTCCAGCGCATGAGGACGGCTTCGGCGCCCATCATGATGGTCGGCGTCGAAGTGCGCCGTTTTGGACTCGAGGCGGAGGTTGCGGAGCTTGCGACTAGGCTCGGGATCCCGGTCGTCACGTCATTGTTGGGCAGAGGGCTCTTGGCCGAGGCGGAAGCGCCGCTGCTCGGCGCCTATCTCGGCGCGGCGGGCGTGCCGGAGGTGAGTGATCGCGTGGAGGCCTCGGACGCTCTTCTTCTGCTTGGGGTGATCGTCTCTGACACAAACTTCGGCGTCTCGTCGAAGCAGATCGATCTGCGCCGCTCGATCCAAGCGATCGACGGACAGGTGACGTTGGGTTTTCACACGTACCCAGACCTCCCGCTGGAAGCGTTGGTGAAGGGTCTCTTGAAGAAACTCGATCAGGCTCCGCTTCGCCCCGCCATATCGGGCACGAAAGCCACATACCCCCATGGGTTGGTCGCCGATGCAGCGCCGATCGAGCCGATCGACATCGCGGCGGCCGTCAACGACTTGATGCGTGCGCGAGGCCGGTTTCCGCTCGCCGCCGACATGGGCGACTGCATGTTCACTGCGATGGACATCGAGAACACGATTCTCGTTGCGCCGGGCTACTATGCCACGATGGGATTCGGTGTACCTGCTGGGTTCGGCGTGCAAGTGGCGACCGGAGCCCGACCGATCGTGATGGTCGGCGACGGCGCTTTCCAGATGACCGGCTGGGAGCTCGGCAATTGCCGTCGATATGGCTGGGACCCGATCGTCATTGTCTTCAACAATCTTGGCTGGGAGATGATGCGTGCTTTTCAGCCGGGCTCGGACTTCAACGATCTCGGGGACTGGCGTTTTGCCGATATGGCGGCGGGCTTAGGTGGGCGTGGGGTTCGAGTTTCGACTCGCCAGGAACTCAAGGCGGCGCTCGAAGAAGCTGCGGACACACGCGGTCAGTTTCAGCTCATTGAGGTCATGCTTGCGCCTGGCGCACTGTCTACCACGCTGGCCCGTTTCGTTGATCGCATGCGGCGCCATTCCGCGATGCCCGCTTGAGGTCTCGTCCGGATCCGGCGTACGAGAAACGGAGGCTTCGTGGGCGGGCGTTGGCCGCGGCCCAGACGACGTCAGGGGTGCCTCAAAGCAAGCGGCGCGCAGCCACCACAGCGCCAATCCAAGGCAGCTCGCACATCACGAGGAAGAGCGTCTCGTTTCCCGAAAAGTACATGAGGCCAACGCTGATGCCGAGCACGATGTTGTTCACGCCCGACGCCATCATCAGGCTGACCCGTTCCGGATGGGACGCGCGCGGGACCATCCACGAAATGCCGTAGAACGTGGCGTAGATCGCGGCGGCGATCGCGATGGGGGTGAGCATCGCGTTCGGGTTGCCCAAGAACGTGTCGCGGCGTTTCGCAACCACGGTGGCGATCGCGAGCGCGATCGCCACGATCGATATCCAGCTCAGGTTTGTTCGAGCGAGGGTCCTTATTCGCGCCGATGCGCGGAACGGAAGGTGCAGAAGCGCGGGGCTGAAGACCGTGATCGCCAGGGTTGTGAAAAGCGCCCATTGATCGATCTTGGCCGTTCGGTGGGCGACGAGGTCGAGCACGATTGGGACCGTGAATGGGACGGCGGCCGTCGAGAGAATGAGCAGCGCGAGGCTGTGAGATACCTTGCCGCCCATGACGCCGGAAAGCGCTGGTGCCGATACGCCGCTCGGCATGAGACCGATGAGGAGCGCGCCCACGGCGTACTCGGGAGCCAGCCTCTTCGCGAGCCAGAACCACGCGATCGGGAGCACCAAGAAGCGGCCCGCGGCAAAGCCGAGGAGGCGGGCAACGGGCAGTGCGCGCAGATCCTGCCACGCGATCTGGAAGCAGGCCAAGAAGATGATCAGCGCGAGCGCTGCCATGACGCATCCCGGCGGCACGCGTGCCATGGCCGGGATCGTGAGGCCCAAAACAAAGGCTGCGACGAAGACCAGGCCGAGATGTCGTTCGATGACCGCGATGAACCGTCCGAGGCCCGGCAAACGGCCGTGAAGTCGTGAATTCATGACTCGACGACGCCTGCGCTATGGCTAGATGGCGAGCGAGCCCTCGGCAATCGCTTGGTCGATGGATAGGTCGAGCTGTCGATAGAAGCCTTCGTTGCCATCGTGCTCGAACGTCGAAAGGTTCTCTGCATATTGCTGCGTGCGCGCCAAGAAACGCGTTACGGATGCCTGATCGATGTGACTCGTTCTTTCGCCGTAGCCGAGCTTGGCAAGATAGTTGGCGTTGAGGATTTGTTCGAACTGTCCAACCAGAGGCACCGACAGCATCGGTTTGCCCAGGAAGACGGCTTCGCCCATCAACGTGAATCCACCGCCGGCGATGACTGCGCGTGCGCTTGCCAGGTCGTCGATGAACGTCGTCTCCGAAAATGGCCGGAATCTGAGGTTATCCTGGACGAGATCCGTGGTGAGGTCGCGCCTGAGTCCGTAGATCCGAAACTCGGCATCAATGCCCAACAGCTCATCGATCAACTGGTCGTGGCTCGTTCCGGATTGGTACACGACGATGTGGTCGCCGTCGCGAACCTTCTTCTTCGCTTCACAGATGACCTCACGCAGGATGGGCGGGTGCAGGGTTGTTCGATCGCGCTTCACATGCGGATAGAAGAACGTGGTGATGAGATAGGCGTTGCAGCCGTAGAGCTTGGCGCGGACGAAGTTCTTGGTGAACAAGAACTCAGGCATCTCCGGGCCAAGGACATCGTCGTCGTGGTGGCATCGGGCAATGATTTGCATGTTGTCGACGGAGAGAATCGGGATGTTCTGACCCTTTGCGAACCAGTAGACCCATGACTCGAAGTCAGACACGACGACGTCGGGCGAGAAGTTTCGGGCCATCTCGGCGTAGGCCATGAAATTATCTGGCACGCCCGCCAGCGCTTTCAGGTTCTGAAGCGCCGTCTTGAGCTTCTGAACCATGTTGTCTTCGTAGACCATGCTGAGGCCTGTGATACGGGTGACGGTGCCCGGGTAGCGCTGGTCGAGATACTCGGCTGCGCGGCCAGAGACGACGATGCGCACCTCGTGGCCGCGTGCGAGCAGTCGCCCGACGACCACTGAAGATCGCATCGCGTGTCCCATGCCTTCACCGACGACTCCGTACAGAATTCGCATCGTTCTCCTTCTCCCAAGATGAAGCCGCCGCGCGGCACGCCATCACCAGGCCTCAATCGCTGGGGCGAATCATCGATCGGCGCCGTACCGAGGTCCACCGAGCGGGATTGCCCCGACGTTGGAGCCGAAGAAGGGCTCGATGGCGGTCCGGACGAAGCCGGACGACGGCGGACGTTCCGCCGCCCGGGTCCGCACACCGCGAACGAAGGGGGCGTCTTCCGAGGCCGCGCGCACGTGGATGGCGTTGGCACGACGTTCGCTATGGTTCGGACCCGTGACACGAGCGATCGGGCAGAACGGACAGAACGGGCAGAATGGGCGCGCGGCGGACGGTTTCAGCGGACCGTGGGCAAGCAGCCATGGCGGGATCGAGGTCGCCCATCAGCCTCTCGTCGGTGTCCCCGAGGTCACTGCGCTTGCGCGCTCGAGTTCCTTAGCCAGCTCTGGTGACGCGACGGCGACAGACATTTTGGGCCCAGCCCGCGATTTGCTCCGGGCGGCCCACTCGGTCGATGCGTTACGGTTGCCTCCGCCGCCCGGTCTCAATCGAGCGGGAGCCGAGGTTCGGCGTGGGCTTGATGCGGTCCTTACCCGATTCGAAGCGTCGTCGCGCCAGCCCACCGGCGCGTCGGCGGCAGCCCTTGAAGCAGAAGCGCGGATGATCGCCGTTTCGATGGGTCTGCTTCGCTTTCACCGCGAGGTTCAGGCCGCCTGTGAGCAGCATCGGCGACCCTCGAACCATCAACCAAGCAGGTCGGGCACGTCTCAGTTCTGCTGAGCCAAGTGATCGCGTCCGATTCGATGACCGACATGAGCGAAAGAGAGAACGTTATGGAGTCATTCAAAACCGAACCACAGGCCGATGGTCGTCGAGCGGAGAGTGAGATCACCCCCCGTCGTGCGAATCGGGTGACCCGTGCGTCGCGGAGCAAGGTGCGATCGCCTCTCCTTCGAACGCCGAATGTTGCCGGCGCAGGGGCCTCTTCAGCGTCCTCACGCTCCTCTTCATCTATTCGCCCCCTCGCGACCGACGCGCCTTGCATCGCGGGGGTCGACTTCACCCACTTCGACTCCACCCGCATGCTCAACCGGCTGAATGATTTTCGTTCAGAATCGACGGCCGAGCGTGCGGCGCCGTCGGGTCAGCGGGCGCCTACGACGCCGAACCTTGCCGAGGTGAGGGGCTACGACGAAGAAGCACTCATGGTGCTTGCGGAAGTGGGCTATCGCTACCTCCAAAACGGAGGCTACAGGCTTGCGAAGATCTACTTCGATGGCCTCTCGGCGGTGAAGCCTGATGAACCCTACTTCTGGATGGCGCGCGGTCTCGTGGCGGAGCGTCAGGGCGATCTCCATCAGGCCAAGACCTTCTACGCTCATGCGATGACACTCAGTCCGTTTGATGCGCGTCCGGAGCTCAACTTGGCCGAGATCGAGCACGTGTCGGGTTCAAGAGAACGCGCGACGATTCATCTCGAGTCTGCGCGCGCCAAGGCCTTGCGAAGCGGCGAACCGCAGCTCGTTGCCCGCGCCAATGCTTTGTTGGCCCTCACCAAGCGGAATCCCGTCCGCGCGCGAGGTGTGTCATGAGCCGAACGCTCTCTCGATTTGACGCCGTTCCCTTCGGATACCTGACCAAAGAGCCTGACGTCCTCCTCGCGATTGTCGTCGCGGGGATCGTCGGCATGCTCATTCTTCCCATGCCCCCGCGCGTCCTCGATGTGATGCTGGCCCTCAATCTCGCGGCGAGCGCCGTCGTGCTCGTGTCGGCTTTGGTTGCGGAACGCGCCCTTTCGTTGGCGACGTTCCCGACGTTGCTCCTGGTCACGACGCTCATGCGGCTTGGGTTGAATGTCTCGACGACGCGGATGATTCTCGCGTCGGCTACGGCCGGTGACATCGTCGACGCGTTTGGGCGGCTCGTCGTTCGAGGCGACGTCGTCGTTGGGATCATCGTGTTCTTGGTCGTCACCCTGGTTCAATTCATGGTGATCGGCAAGGGGGCCGAACGAGTCGCCGAGGTCGGGGCGAGATTCACGCTCGATGCGATGCCGGGAAAGCAAATGTCGATCGATGCGTCCGTTCGTTCGGGCACCATCACCGAGCAGGAGGGGGAGGCTCGGCGCGCTGAGCTTCAACGCGAGTCTCAGTTCTTCGGCGCGATGGACGGCGCCATGAAGTTTGTCCGCGGTGACGCCGTGGTCGGTTTGATCATCACCGCGCTCAACTTGTGTGCCGGTCTTTCGATCGGCGTGCTGCGCCATGGGTTCACGCTGGCCGAGGCGGCGCGGATATACTCGCTGCTGACCGTTGGCGACGGGCTCGTCTCGCAGATCCCGGCTCTTCTGATCACCTTGTCCGCCGGTCTTCTGACGACCCGAGTGGCGGCCAAGTCGCCCAAGGCGGGGCTTGCCGCCTCGCTCGGGGTCGAGCTCTTCTCGAGTCCGAAGGTGCTCGGTCTTACATCGGCGGCCATCTTGGTTCTGGGCGCGATTCCCGGATTCCCGTTTCTTCCGTTCGCCATCGTGGCCGCTTGCCTCGGAGCCATCGCGTTTCGGCTTCATCGTCATCGGGTGGCGCTCGAGCGAACCTCTCGTACGCGCTCGGAGGCGACGCTGGAGGCGCAGGCTAGACGTCAAGCGACGCAGGCGCGGGCGCAAGCCGCGCAAGTCGATCGCGTTCCCCCGATTGCGGTGCCGATCGCCATCGAACTCGATCCTCGGCTCTCGTCGTCGCTTGCGCTCGACGACGATGCGCCGGACCGCCAGGCCTCCGCGGATGCGCTTGGCCTCGTGAGCAGCCTCCTCCCGATGTTGCGTGATGCCCTCTACTTGGAGACGGGTATCCGGTTTCCTGGCGTACGCGTTCGCTCGTCCGTTTCCGGGCTCCCTGCCTCGTCGTTCGTGATCAAACTCAAGGACGTACCTGTGGCCCAAGGCGCGCTTCCCGAAGGCCGCTTCATGGCCCTCGAGACCGTGTCCCGCATGCAGGCTCTGGGGCTCGAGGCGCTCCCGGGCCGACATCCCTTGAGCGGGGCCGATGTTGCCTGGGTTGCGCTCGAGCACAAGGAGGCCGTCGAGGGCGCTGGGATCTCGGCTTGGACTGCAGAGAGCGTCCTCATCTTCCATCTCGCCCGCGCGCTTCGTGTGCATGCACGAACGTTCCTGGGACTTCAGGAGGTGACCGAGCTGCTCGATCGGGTGGCGGAGGTCTATCCGGCGCTCGTTCGGGAGACGGTTCCGAAGATCGTGACCGTCGTGCAGCTCGCCGACGTCCTGCGTCGCTTGGTCGACGAGAAGGTTTCGATTCGCGACTTGAAGTCCATCTTGGAGGCGCTGGCCGAGCACGGCGCTTACGAGAACGATGGGGTTGCGCTCACCGAGGTGGTGCGCAGTGCGCTGTCGCTTCAGATCGCGCACACTTATGCGAGTCCGGATCGAAGCATCTCCGTCTTGCTCCTCCACGGCGAGATCGAGGAGATGGTGCGCAGCGCGATCGTTCGCGTGGCTTCGGGCAGCTACCTTGCGATGGATCCCGAGCTCAGGATGACGATCATGGGCGCGATCACCGAGGCCCTCGGACCGGTGGTCCGTTCCGGGTCGCGGGTCGTGATTCTTACGAGCGCTGATGTACGCCGCTATGTGCGGAAGTTGATCGACGACGAGCATCCGGACGTCGCGGTTCTCAGCTTCCAAGAGCTGCCTTCGGACCTGGTTGTCCATCCGCTGGGGCGGATCTCGATCGACGAGGTGCTCGAACGCGCGGCTTGAACCTGAGGCTCCTCTATCGGCCGGGTGTCTGGGGTGAGGCTGACGCCCCTTCCTGCGCCGGTCTCTCCAGGTGGATTCGGTAGCTTCGAGCCGCTTCGTACTCGGCGTCAGAGAGCTGGCCTAAGCGGTTGAGTCGCGCCAGCGTGCTGTGGATGCGTGCCATGGTTGTCGAGGGCACGTACCCTGACTCGAGCAAGGCGTAGGCTCTGAGTGGACTCGGTATGGCGCGCGCGAGAAAGACCATCTCCGCGGGTGCGAGGTCCTGCGGACGGCGCCCAAAGTAGGCGTGGGCCGCCTCGTCCAGCCCGTAGACGTTGGGGCCCCACTCGATGATGTTCATGTACAGCGTGAAGATCTCTTCCTTGGTGAACACGGACTCGATGTACTGAGTCAGAAGAAGCTCCTTGATCTTGCGCATCGCTGTTCGCTCGCGCGTCAGAAAGAGATTCTTTACGAGTTGCTGGGTGAGCGTCGATCCACCGCGTGCTCGCCGGTTTGAGACCATGGCTTCCTTGATCGCGCTCTGGATCTCGCTCATCTCGATCCCTTGGTGGCTGAAGAACGTCGCGTCTTCGAGGACAAGGACAGCCCGCCGCTGAATGTACGGGATGTCGCGGTATCCCAGCCACCGTGGACTGCCGGGGCCCACGACTCTCGCCGCGCGCGCCCGGCCCTCCTCGGTGAGCGGGTGGTAGTCGAAGGGACCTTTCAAGTATTCGAGGCCGCTTCCTTCTCCGTGAGGGCCGATGCCTTGGAAGCTGTGATCGAGACGCGGCGCCCACGTTTCTGGGTCGCGGAGCTGCCCGGCCACCCGAAACGAGAGCGCATACAAGATGTCCTTGGATATGTGCTGGGTGACGAAGAGCTCGTCGAGGCCGGGAATCGCGTGGAGCACACGACCAAACGGCATTGTTCGAAGATCGATCCCGAGCTCGAAGGTGGGCGAGCTCCGATCCGTGGCCACGACGGACAACGAGAGAACGATTGGGATCTCGTTCACCTCGATGAGCGCCTCCTTGACTTCCATGGTTCCGGTCTCGAAGTCGATGCCGACTCGAGCTCGCTGGCGGGCATCGAATCCGACCAGACGTTCTCGAGCGACGATGTTGTTCGCAATATCGATGTTGGATTGCTCGAGATCGACATCGACGGTGAGGCGCTTCCGAGCTGACGTGTAGCGGGCGCCTATGCGTCCGCGCGTCGGCAGTCGCCGAATATCGAGGTCGGTCGCCTGCAGCATGCCGCGAAAGATCGGCACCAGATCCCCTTCGAGCCCGGCCGAAAGGTCGAAGCCGTCGTGAGTCGGTGTGATTCGCCCGTTGATCTTCGAACCCGTGGTTGGCTCACGGATGTTGACGGTTGCCGCGGACAGCCGGCCTCGAGTCTGGACCGCCACTGTGCCGTCGATGGGGCCAAAGGCGCCGCTCGAGAAGCGCTCGGGGAAGGGCATGTGGTCCCATTCGACCTTCAGATCATCGAAGACGATCTGCAGCTCACGCAAGGTTGCTTGCTCGTCTTGAATCGACGGCACGACCTTCTCGGGCGTTACGCTCACGAGCGGATTGGCCGTCGCCTTCGGTGTGCCCTGAAAGTCGATCGAGACGTGGGTCAGCTTGATGCGGACAGCACGCAAGCCAGAACCTACGGCGGATGCCCAGCGCTCGACACATGCGCTCTCGGCCGCGACGCGGACCTTGAGCGGACCCTGGAAGCGATAGATCTCCACGTCCCGAAAACAGGGAGCTAGCCACCAGTCGAACCGGACGTCGGAGAGCTGGACGGCCGCGCGCGTCCTTGTCGCCAAGACGCCCGCCACGTAGGACGCGGCCTCACGTCGGACATGGGATGCGTTGGCGACCAGCCGCATTGCAGTCAGCGCGATGATCGCGAGCGAGGGCAGCAGGATCAGGAGCCTTCGGGCCGTTTTCGCTTCGCGCGTCGGGGGCGTTCGCAGCGGTTGGCCGGTCACAGTCGTTCGATCTTACGATGTTGCTGCGACGTTGTCCTGCCGGTCGTCGCAGAGTCTTGTCGTTGGCGGGCGAGTTGACATTGGGCTCAGGCCCCTTCTCCCCGGTTGACCGTCATCGCGATGGCGCGTTCGAGCTCCGGCCGTTCGAACGGTTTGTGCAGCAAGCCGATGGTTTCGACCCCGAGCGCTTGCCGCAGCTTCGCGGCCTCCTGCGCGCTTCCGATGGTCAGGATACGTGCCGCTGGATTGACCTCGAAGAGCGCTCGGCAGAGCTGCTCGCCGCTCATCGAAGGCATCATCAGGTCGATCATCACGAGATCGACGCCGGCGTGGATCTTTCGGTAGAGCTCGAGCGCTTCTCGGCCGCCCGAAGCCAAGATGGCCGTGTAGCCGCCCTGCTGCAAGATGCGCTGGGTGCTCCGGATGAACAGATGATCGTCGTCGACCAGCAAGATCGTCTGGACTGGGGGGCCTGTGTCTTCCGCGACCGTGCCTGATTCTCGGATGGGCTCGGCCCACGTCGCGGGAAGAAGGACCCGGAAGGTCGAGCCCTTGCCGATCGCGCTCTCGACCGAGATCTCGCCGCCATGGTTCCGGATGAGGCCGTACACCGTCGCCAGCCCAAGCCCGGTTCCCTGACCCAGCGTTCGCGTCGTGAAGAAGGGCTCGAAGACGCGGCGCTGGGCTTCTTGGTCCAAGCCCGGCCCAGAATCGTGAATGGCGAGGACGGTGCAGGCGCCGCGCAGCGGGCCGCTCGGGTCGATGGCCTCGGCCGTGGCGCCCCTCAGCGAAATGCCGATGTTTCCTCGGCCTTGGAGCGAATCGCGGGCATTGATCATCAGGTTCATGAGAACTTGATGGAGCTGTGAGCGATCGCCGATCACGAATTGTCCGTCCTCGACATGCGCGCTGACTGTGATCTCAGGGCCAAAGGTGCGTGCGATGACGCCGAGGGCGCTTCGAGTGAGCTGGGAGAAGTCGACCGGCGCCTCCTCGTAGCTTCCGCGTCGAGCAAACGACAGGAGCTGTTGCGTGAGCTCAGCGGCAAGGCGAGAGGCCGCTTCGATGTCCTTCAAGGTGTCGCGGACGTCCTGGTCCGCAAGGGTGAGTGTGGAATCCATCGAGAGGACCACGCTCAGGTTGGCGAGGACCGCGCCCAAGAGATTGTTGAAGTCGTGTGCGACGCCGCCCGCGAGACGGCCCAGTGACTCCATCTTCTGCTGGTGGACCACCCGGTCTTCGAGGTCGTCGTGGTGGGTGAAGAGAAGCAGCGTCCGACCGACTGAAATGCGGTCGCCGAACCGGAGGCGATGCTCAACCACCCGGAGACCGTTGACGAGGGTTCCGTTGGAACTTCCGAGGTCGATCAACACATACCGGTCAGGGGATATGCGCGTGATCTTCGCGTGCTTCCTCGATATCTCACCCGACTTGATCACGATCTCGCACTCGGGAAGGCGCCCGATCACGGCCGTATCTCCCAGCTTGTAGGTCGTGCCCGGTGTCTGGCCGATCAGCTCCACCAGGTACGATCGGACATGGCTTCCGAGGTCCGCCGTCGAAAAGTCGCTCCCAGCCGCCTGCTCATCGGGCGGCGAGACCTGCGTTGCGCCGAGCGAGAGGTCATCGGGGTCCATTTGTACTGGGGGTCGCCTCACCACTGTCTTGTTTTATGCGTAAGCTGCCCCGACGTAAACGAGGGCCCTCGATCTTCGTGGTTCAGAATCAGGTCTTTGTCGGTCTGGTCGCCTGGGTGGGCCAGAGGAGGAGTCAGAGGAAGAGTCAGAGGAGATCTGTCGGATCGACATCGAAAATGACATCGACATTCGGAAACGCCGGGGCTTGCGTCTTGACGCGCGTCATGAACGCGACGAGGCGAGCCGGGGTCGGGGCGAACAAGACCAAGACAAACCGGAACCTGTCCCGGAGCTTTGCGATCGGGGCGGGACTCGGTCCCAAGACGCGTCCCTCGGCGTCCCGAGTCGTACCCGCCGTCGCGCCGAGGCGCTTCGCCGCGTTCTCCGCCTTCTGCTCGTCGCGGGCCTCGACCCGGATCAACCCGACCCGTCCGAAAGGAGGGTAGCCCAATGACTTTCGTCCTTCGGATTCGATCGCGAAAAAGCCGTGGGTGTCGTGGGCAACAGCACTTCGGATGGCGTAATGTTTTGGCTGAAAAGTTTGAATAATAACGTGACCTTGCCCGTCGCGACGTCCCGCGCGGCCGGCCACTTGGGTAAGGAGCTGAAAGGTGCGTTCAGCGGCACGAAAGTCGGGCAGGCCGAGCGATGCATCGGCAAGGACGACCCCGACCAGCATCACCTCGGGAAAATCGTGGCCCTTGGCAACCATCTGCGTCCCGACCAAGACGTTGGCTTCTTGTGAACGAAACGCTTCCAACGTTTCGTCGAGACCACCTCGCTGCTCCGTGACGTCGCGGTCGAGCCTCAAGACCTTCGCGCCCGGGACCGAGGCGGCCACTGTTTCCGCAACGCGCTCCGTCCCGGCGCCGAAGACCTTGACGGAGGTGCCGGCGCAGGTTCGGCAGCGCGAATTCAGAGACTCGTCATACCCGCAGTGATGACAGCGGAGTCGGCCTCCTGATGCTTGCTTGTGGTGCGTGAGTGACACCTCGCAGTGCGGACACTTCTTGGCGTCGCCGCAGTCGTCGCAGAACGCGATCGTGTTGAAGCCCCGCCGATTCAGAAAGATGATGGCTTGCTTCTTCGACTCGACGGTTGCGCGAAGTGCGTCGATCAGACGGCGGGAAAGAACTTCGTCGCGCCCCATCGCCCGTCGTTCATCGGTGAGATCGATGATCTCCACGCGCGGCATGCTGAGGCCGCCCACACGCGTGGCGAGCTCGAGTGTCGCGATCCGTCCGGTTTTCGATAGATGCATCGACTCGAGCGACGGCGTGGCCGATCCGAGGATGGCGACACTTCCGGTTTCATGCGCGCGTACGAGTGCGAGATCGCGGCCGTTGTACCGGACGTCCGATGACTGCTTGAACGACGGGTCGTGCTCTTCATCGACGACAATGATCCCAACGTTCTGAACCGGCGCCCAGACGGCCGACCGGGGGCCGAGCGCGATCGTGGCCTCGCCTCGCCGCAGCCGGTTCCAGCCGTCACGGCGCTGCTTGTCGCGCAAGGCGGAGTGCAGCACGACGACGTCCGAGCCAAAACGCGATCGAAACCGCTGCTCGAGCTGCGGCGTGAGCGCGATCTCGGGGACGAGCACGATCGCACCCCGGCCGAGAGCGCGACTCTTGGCGATGCATTGAAGGTAGACCTCTGTCTTCCCGGAGCCCGTCACGCCGTGGAGCAGGAACGTGCCCCCGGCGTTGGCCTCGATCGCGCGTCCGATGGTGGTCGAGGCTGCTTCTTGGGCTGCGTTGAGCTGCACCCTCGGAGCCACCGGTGTGCTGGGCCGAGGATGGCTGGGATCGGTCTCGAGCGCGTCTCGCCATCGCGGAACAGCTTCAAGCTCGATCCACCCGGCTGCGGCCAGATGCTTGACGGCGGCGCGTGCGCCTGACTTCCCGACCATCGACTCGAGATCCTCCATCGCCTGGGGACCGAGCAGTAGGGCTTCGTGGATGCGTTGCCGAACGCGAGACCGGCCAAGTGCCGCTTTGAGGGCGCCATCCCCGACCGCAGCTTCGGTTCCGCGGGGGCGCCGAAGGTGAACGACCGAGCGAACGGCCTCGACCTCCCTTGCCGCGAGGCGCTGACGCTTCTCGATGAGTCCCATGGCTTCGAGGCGCGCCATGACCTTCTCGGACCCTACGCCCAATTTGAGCCCGTTCTTTACGGCGGCTGTCCGAGCTAGGCTGCGCCGCTCCGCGGTCGAAAGGACCGGATCTCGATTGGTGAGGTCCTGAAGGATCTCCGGGTTGAGGCGTCGTCGTCCTTCCGCGGTGATCATGTAGCGAATCGTCGAGGTGGCGCTGAGTCCCGGAGGCAAGGCGCCTTTCAAAACTTCGCCCGCCGGTGCGAGGTAGTAGCGGGCGGTGAAGAGGACGAGCGAAAGGACGTCGGGCGGTACGATGGGCTCGCGGTCGAGGCGAGCCTGAATGGACCGAATCTTTTCGACCGCGACATCCTTGGGCGCGTCAGGGCTTGCGCCGACCACGAAGCCCGTCATCGATCGCGGGCCGAAGGGGACGAGCACGCGATGACCGATCTTGAGATCGCCTCGAAGATGCTCAGGGACGCGATAGTGGAAGCGCCCTTCGAGCGGGAGCGGAACGAGGACCTCGCAGAAGGACGGGCCGTCGTCGGGATGAACCGTGTCGTCGCGATGAACCGTGTCGTTGCGATGAACCGTGTCGTTGCGATGAACCGTGTCGTTGCGATTGACTTCGCGGCCGCCGGGCGGGCGAGAGGGCTCCATTAGGTCGCGGGCCTGAACAGACTTGGCTCGACTGGGTCGTTGATGCTCAAGCTCCGATAGATACGCACCTCTTGGAGCTCGCCGTCTTTCCAGATCTCGATTCGCTCCGGGTACCAGGGCCCGGTGATTGCGGAACCGAAGCCGAGGAGCTTCATATCAACCAACGTGCCGTCGGTGTCGCGATGAATGAAGCGAATGGGAACCAAGTACTCCTTGTCGATCCAGAGCTGAGGCTTGTCGAGCTCTGCGGCGCGGGCGCCGAGAACGTATGCGACCCGCCCATCCAGACGCGCAAGGCTGACGACTTCGTCGTTGATTTTTGCCGTCCGCATGAAGGCGAGCCCGCGCCGGCCTCCGGAGTCCGACTCGGTGTTGCCGATGAAGCTCATGATGGGGTCGAGGTCGACGGCCTCGGGGGTGCCGGGCGATCCACCCATGGAGAAGCGCCAACGTTTTCGCCCCCGCGTCAGGACCACGGTTGTCCCGGACTCGTCACGAAGCTCGATGCGGTGGCCTTCCCCGGCCCGGACACTCTCCCAAAGGCGTGTCGTCTTACCGCCTGGGCGCTGCGCGCGACCCTCAAGCACGAGCGTCTTGAAGGGCGCTCCGGCTCGCCGGTTGGCCGCCGACGAGAGGATTGAGCTTGCGGTCGGCAGGTAGGCGTTCGATGCTCGCGGCGGCAACGTCCACAAGAGCGCGATGATGGCGATCCCGAGGGAATGCTTGCGAAGCATGCAAGGTTCGCTACCATAGCGCGCCGATGGTCGGAAGGAGCAATGTGCACGACGACCCCAAGTCACCCGATACCCTAAGGGCGCGTGTTCTTCACGAGGCTCCGAGAACCGCCCGCATCGTGCTCCGCGCGACTCTGACCCTGAGCGCGGGGGCCTTCATTGGGACAATCCTATCGGGTGTTCTCGGGGGCGTGGTGTGGGCTCAGGGATTCGAAGGCGGTGCTCGACTCATCGGGCTTGCCGATGCCCAACGCGCGCTCGGGACAGGCAATGACGCCATCTACTCGAACCCGGCTGGGATGGCGCTCGGGCGAGCCTACACGCTGGAGCTCGGTTATCTCGACGATCTCCGAGGCTCGGATCGTCGCTTCAACGCCTCGATCGTCGACAGCCAGGCGGGCCCGATCTCAGGCGGGATCGCGTACACGCACTTGAGCGCGAGGCCCGCGGAGCAGACGGCCGGGGATGAGCGTCTTGGCGGTCACCGCTTCGACATCGCGATGGCCGCCCCGCTCAGTGATTCGGCGGCCATCGGCACAACGATCCGTTACCTGAGCTACGGACGAAGTCTGGGCGACGAGAAACTCGAGGGTGGCTTCAGTGGTTTGACGTTCGATACTGGGCTTCAGTGGCGTCTTGGGCGAGGCCTGGCGCTTGGGCTTGCTGCCTACAACCTGACGAAATCGAAGCGTCGGGAGCTTCCGCTCTCCTGGGGGGCTGGGCTCGGGTTCGAGCTCGAGGACTTCTCCATCGAATCCGACGTTCGCTACAATACGCAGATCGGAAAGGCCCGGTTTAGCGGCGGCGCGGGCTATGCCATAGGCGGGCTTCTTCCGGTTCGAGCTGGGGTCTCCTACGACCGCGCGGATGGTGCGATCCTTGTCTCTGGCGGACTAGGATTCATCTACGAGCGCGTGTCAGCGGACGTGGCCTATCGACAGCGCGTGAATAAGGGTTCTTCGGCTGAGGATGCTGACGAACGGATCCTTTCGGTCGCGATACGCGCGCATTTTCTTTGAGGATCCTCGACCGCTGGCACCTTGACGTGACGGCCGAGGTCGAGCCAGGCTCTGGTCGCTAGGCGTTCCGATGAAGGTCAGTGTCGTTGGGTTAGGCTACGTCGGCGCCGTTTCTGCGGCTTGTTTGGCTCGGAATGGTCACCACGTCATCGGTTGCGACATCGATCCTTGGAAGCTCGATCTGTTGCGCGCGGGTCGGTCACCGATCGTCGAAGAAGGGATGGATGATCTCGTTCGTTCGGTCGTGGCCGATGGTCGTCTCGTCGTTACGGATGATCTCGTCGACGCCGTCCAGCGCTCGACGTTGACCTTCATTTGCGTCGGGACGCCGTCGCTTCGCGGAGGCGCTCAGGATCTAGGGGCCGTTGAGCGTGTCATGGCCCAGATGGGTCAGGCGATCGGGCGCCTCTCAGATCGCCGTCACGGATGTGTCTTGCGCTCGACGGTACTCCCGGGAACGACGGACGAGGTGGTGATCCCAATTCTCGAGGCGAACTCGAACAAGAAGGCGAACGTCGATTTCGGGGTTGCCTTTCAGCCCGAGTTCTTGCGCGAGGGTTCGTCTATACGTGACTTCGATGATCCGCCATACACCGTCGTCGGATCCGAAGACCACGGATTGGTCGAATCCCTTCAGGCTCTTTTCGGCGATCTGACCGCCGAATTTATCCACGTCGGTGTGCGCGAAGCTGAGGCGCTCAAGCTCTTCAGCAATGCGTTTCATGCGACGAAGATTACCTTCGCAAACGAAGTCGGCCGAATCTGTCAGGCTTCGTCTGTCGATCCGCACGCCGTGATGCGCCTTCTGTGCCGAGATACCCAGCTCAATATCTCGCCTGCCTATCTGCGGCCGGGTTTTGCTTTCGGCGGATCGTGCTTGCCGAAAGATGTCCGAGCCCTCGTGCAGCTTGGCAAAGATCGCGACGTCGACACGCCGTTGTTCGCCGGACTCTTGCCCAGCAATCGCATCCAAGTTGAGCGCGCGATCGACCTCGTGCTCGGCCTCGGGTGTCGCTCGATCGGGATGCTGGGCTTGAGCTTCAAGCGCGGAACCGACGATCTTCGCGAGAGTCCGCTCGTGACGCTTGCGGAGACCTTCATGGGCAAAGGACTTGACCTTCGCATTTACGACCCGGGCGTTCAGCTTTCGAAGTTGATCGGCGCCAATCGCAGCTACATCGAGCGCAGCATCCCGCATGTCGCGTCGCTCATGGTGCCGACCTTGGATGCCGTCGTCGATCACGCCGAGGTGCTGGTGCTTGGGCAATCCGATACCGAATTGGTGCGGAGCCTAGTCGGGCGGCTTCGCCCCTCCCAAACCGTGGTCGATTTGGTCGGACTCCCGTCGCCAGAGCGCAGAGCGCTGAGCGCCCAGTACGTGGGCCTATGTTGGTAGGTGGCGGGAGCCATGACCTGCAGGATGTGCGGGTCATCGCGCTGACCAAACCGATGCGGCACCATCGGAGCCGTTCGGGGTACAACGCGCTCCTCCCGTATCTTCAGCCGGATCGCGCCATTCGCGCCAACGTGACCTTGCCCGGGCGGGTGGCGAACGGCGTTTCGCGCCGTTTGATGCGTCGATGGACGGGCATCGAGTGGTATGGCGTGGCCTCTTTTTGGGGAGAGCTTCGCGCCGCGCTCGATGTGCACGCCCATGGCTGCGCGCATGCGTATGCGCGGCCGTGGGCTCGGACGGGGGGCCAGAGCCGCGATCGCACGCGTCTGAAGACGCTGGTGCACGTGATGTACGGCGAGGACCTCCTCTGGGCGATGCCACGGCTGGTGTCCTCGGAGGCGCTGATCGTGGCTACGTTTCATCAACCGATTGAGCGCTTTCGTCGTCTCGTCGGTCGGTCTTCCGCGCTTTCGCGCTTGGATGGTGTCTTTGTCCTCGACGAACAGAACCGGGAGCACTTTGAGGCGATCGTGCCGGGTCGTGTGCACGCGCTCAGGCTTGGGGTGGACGCCGACTACTGGAGTCCATCGCCCGCGGTGTCGGCGCATCCTCGTCGTTGCATTGCCGTCGGAACGCACCTGCGCGATTTCGAGCTTCTCGGCGCGATGGTTGCCCAGCTGGTGCCGGAAGGGTTCGTTTTTGATGTCGTGAGCGGATCCGCGGTTCTCGCCGACTGGCCGCGTTCCGAAGCCGTACGGATCCATCGAGGGATCAGCGACGCCGCGCTGCGCATGCTCTACCGCCAGGCGTCGGTCTCGATCTTGCCGCTTCGCGGCGGAAGCGCGAGCAACGCCTTACTTCAGGCCATCGCTTGTGGTGTGCCGGTGGTCGCGACCGATGTCGGAGGTCTTGGGATCTACGCAGAGGGTTGTGAGGCGGTTCGGCTCGCTGCGCCGAAGGACGTCGCCGCCCACGTCGCTGCGGTGCGGGCGTTGGCGGCCGAAGGTGCTACGGTGCGCGCGATGGCTCGAATGCAGGGCCTTGCGTTCGACTGGCGCCACGCCGCGGAGGCCCATCGCCGAACCTATCGGGCCGTGATGTTGCAAGCGGCCGGGTCGAGCTGAGGTCCATGCACGGAGAGCGTGCCAAGAGCGCTCCAGTACGGCGCTTGGGGCTTGGGCTTGGGCTTGGGATGGATGGATGGATGGATGGATGGATGGTCTTGATGTCTCCCCGTGCGCGTCGTTCCTGCTCAGCCGCGCGTTGCGACGGGCCCACGGGGTTTCGGTTTCTACGGGGTTTCTGTTTCTGTTTCTGCTTCTGTTTGCGTTTCGGGGGCGGTTTCGTCGTCCGTGGGCTCATCGGACGGAGGTGTCGGGGCCTCGCCCCGAGCTCGCACGATTTCCGCTTCGAGCTCGGCGCGTCGCGCTTCGCTCTCGGCGAGTGAGGTCTCGAGCTCCGTCACGCGATCGATGGCGGCCTTGGCTTCCGCCTGTGCCTTCTGAAGCGGGTCCTCAGCTTCGATGACCTTCTTCTTCACCAGCGTATACTGGAGTGTGGCGAGCAGGCTGTTCTGGGTCTGCACCCCGTCCTGGAGCTGGGGATCGTCAATGAACCGGAACTGGTAGGTGAGGGCGAGCCAGTCCAGCATCGAGTACGAGGCCACCGCACTGATTGTCTTGCGCATCAAGTCGACCGCGCTTCGGTCGGCGGCGTCGTTGTTGATGGGCGGGAGGAGAAGTCCGGCCTCGACGCCGTAGCTGAGCTTGGGACCGAGCTTGCCACCCATATTGGCGATGGCCTCAAAGCCAGCCTGGAAGACGTTGTCGAGCTCGACGCTCTCGATCTCCGGGGTCGCGTCATCGTCGTTGAGGATCAGAATGCCCTTGGAGAACGTTTCGCGGCCGCTCGCGCCCAATCGAAAGGTGATGGTCGCAAGATCTGAATCGAGTGCACGGGCGACCATGCCGACTGATTGAACCGCTGTGAACGGCTGGAGCGGATCGGCCAGACGGAAGACCGAGGTCCCGTTGCGTCGCTCGGTGCTCCCATCGAGGCGCGTGACGACATAGTCGGCTTCGGAGTCACGCACATCGTTTGTCGGGAGCACGGACGTCTCGAACTTGAGCCGCCCGTACGCGCCGGCCCACTTCACGAAGTAGTAGGTGTACGTGCTCTCGAGGGTCGCCAGGTCGCTGTTCTTGGTGAAGCGCCCCAAGGCGGGTGTGCGCGCGAATGATTCTGACAGCGAGAGTCGGTTTGTGATCTCGTGCTTGCCGCCGATCCAGTCTAGATCCCCGAGCACGCCGATGCCCACGAGCACGCCAACCCCATCGAGCTGTCCGACGACCTGATCACTCTGGGTGATGCTCAGGTTGCCGTTCACGGAGAGCGAGGGGTTGAGGCCCTCGACGCGATGGCCGCCGGGTTTGAGCTCCGCCGCGGGGGCGATGCTTCCGGAGTCCTGCGCGCGCACGGCGCTCGGCGCGGCCAACGCCGCAACGACGCCGACGCACGCCATGCGTGATGCGAAACGCCTTCCGCTGATTCTAGGGGGCTTCATGGTACATGCCGTCTAGGCTGAATGCGCAGCGTTGCCAAGGCGAAAGCGGGTTGCTTGCCCCTACAGTGGGGCTTTCTGAGCCTTACGCCGTTTCTTGCCGCAATGCCGGGGGCGCGACCCATTTGGGACCGATGCCCCCGCGATTGAGCGCATTGGCGATCGCTTTGAGCGAGGCGGCAACGATGTCGCGGTCGAGGCCTACGCCGTGAAGGCTTGAAGACACGCCCGCCACTCGAAGCTCGACGTATGCGACCGCGGTGGCGTTGGATCCTTCTTCGCGCGCGTGTTCGTGGTACGACTTGATGGCGATTTCTTGCCCGAGCCCCTTCGCCAGTGCGCAGACGAAGGCGTCCAGCGGCCCGGTTCCTTCCCCCTCCAAGACCAAGCGTTCGTCGTTCACGAAGACGGCGAACTCCGACGTTTGCGGGTCGCCGTTCGCCGCCCGGAGCGTTCGGTACCGACCGACCTTCAGCGGGCCATCGATGCTGAGGTATTCGGCCTCGAAGAGCTCGAAGATCCGGGCGCCAGACAATTCTTCGCCCGTCGCGTCGGCCTCACGCTGAACGCGCTGACTGAACTCGACCTGAAGGCTGCGCGGAAGACAGAGACCGAAGTCGCGCTCGAGCAGAAAAGCGATGCCGCCTTTGCCCGATTGGCTGTTGATGCGAACGACGGCTTCGTAGCTTCGACCCACGTCTCGCGGGTCGATCGGGAGATACGGCACATCCCAAAAGCCGTCGGTCGCTTCCTTGAGCGCGGCGAAGCCCTTCTTGATGGCGTCTTGGTGTGAGCCCGAGAAAGCGGTGAAGACCAAGTCGCCGGCGTACGGATGGCGAGGGTGAATGGGGAGCGCCGTGCAGCGCTCGGCGACCCCTCGGATCCGGTCGATGTCCGAGAACTCGAGCCCCGGATGGAGTCCTTGGCTGTACATGTTGAGTGCGAGGGTCACCAGGTCGACATTCCCGGTTCGTTCGCCGTTCCCGAAGAGCGTTCCCTCGACACGGTCCGCACCGGCAAGCAAGGCCAGCTCCGCTGCGGCGACGGCGGTGCCTCGGTCGTTGTGGGGGTGGACGCTCAAGGTCACGGCATCTCGGTTTTTGAGATTCCGCAGGAACCACTCGATCTGGTCGGCGTAGACGTTGGGTGTGCTCATCTCAACCGTGGCCGGAAGGTTGAGGATGATCTTTCGCTCGGGCGTGGGCGCCCACACCTCCATGACCCGCTCGCAGATCTCGAGGGCGAAATCCAACTCGGTGCCGGTGAACGATTCAGGCGAGTACTGAAGGATGATCTCCGTGTCCGGCAGGGTCGGAACGAGCTCGCGGATGAGCTTGACGCCATCGATCGCCAGCCCGATGACGCTCTTGCGATCCATGCCGAAAACCACTCGCCGCTGCAGGGTCGACGTGGAGTTGTAAAGATGCACAATCGCGCGCCGCGCCCCCTTGAGCGACTCGAACGTGCGGCGGATGAGGTGCTCCCGGGCCTGTGTGAGCACCTGAATGCAGACATCCTCGGGAATCGCGTTCGCGTCGATCAGTTGCCGAACGTAGTCGTAGTCTGTCTCCGATGCGCTCGGAAAACCGACCTCGATCTCCTTGAGACCCACCTCCAGGAGCAGCTCGAACATGGCCTGCTTCTTCGCCGGTGTCATCGGCTCGATCAGCGCCTGGTTGCCGTCGCGAAGGTCGACGCTGCACCAGGTGGGCGGACGCTCGATGCGACCGTTGGGCCACGTGCGGTCGTTGAGAGGCACGGGGGGAAAGGGGCGGTACTTTTTCTCTGGGTTTCGGTCCATGACGCGTTCCATCGTCTCCGTGTGCTGGAGGACGTTTCCTCGGAAACGCGTAGTGCTCAGCCCCTCCAGCTTGGCCTTCGGCTTCCGGCGGGAGGAGGTGAGACCCGTCGAGGCATGATTTGCCTCGCCTCCCGCCTAGATAAGCAGGAGGTTCGTGCCTCTTGAGCGGCTCATCGCGCGCGAGTTTCGCTTGCTGCGAGCCGAGAGGTCAACCGCCATTGCGCGCTACTCTCGTGCGTGTGGGTTGGGCGAGACGTCGCTGAAGAGGAGCTCCTCGAGACTAGGCTCAGCATGAGGGGCTGGACGACGGCGGCCTTCGCCTTCCACCTGACCCTCGCTTGGGTGGATACCCTCCGCTGGAGGCATGGGATTCGAAGACGCCGCCGCGCCCGTGGCCATCGCGTTCGCCGTCGCGTCCGCCGTCGCGTTCGCTGTCGGCGCGGCCGGCGCCGTGAGGAAATCAGGCAAGAAGTCTGGCGGCGCTTCCGGGGCGAGGTCCTCACTGCCCGCGCCAAGAATGGCTCCTTGGGGGAGATCTTCCGTGGTGCCGGTGTGGCCTTCGGGTGTCTGATCACCGGTGTCGCCGGTCACCGTGCTTGCGACTTTGGGGATCTCGAAGGATGCCGCGGCGAGGCAGCGGGCGGCGAGCGCTGAGCCGTCGGGGCGCCGTCCGGGCAGGGTGCGGTCGGCGAACGCATCGAGCGCTTGGTAGAGCGCCGAGAGCAACGGGGCTCGGACGTTGGTCGCGGGATGGTTCTCGGAATCGCCCACCTTCGCAGTCTGCCGCGTCCCCTTCGGCTCATAAAAGGCGCGGTTTCCATTCCTTGTCTCCGACGTAGGGCGTTGGTTGCCTGCATTTGGCCCCGGGCTGCGGCTAGGATGAAGCCGTGGAAGCGAGGATGTCCGGAGAGCGGCGCGTCAGTGGCGTCGGCGCCAGTGTCATCAGCGTCGGCGCCAGTGGCACGCAGCCGGTGGCTCAGGGGCTCGAGGATCTGGTTGAACGGGCCCAGATGCTGAGCGACCTCTTCTTGGTCGTGTCGACGCTGTGCCCAGAAGAAGCTGGCCTTCAGGCTTTGGCTGAGCTGGAGACGTCCGGCTTGACCGCCCTCGGTCGTGCGCCCTCCGACGAGGCGTACACCCAGATTCATCACGTGTTGCTCGAGGCGGAGCGTCGCCTGCTGGATGCCGAAGGGGCCGTTTCCCGCGTCCATTTCGCGCAGCGATTCAACCCGAGGGCCTTCTCGGTTCCGGTTCTTCTTCACTACGTCAAGGCGATGGCGCGTCGGGGTTCCGCCAGCGCGGAGCGACCCGCGCGGATACGAGAAGTGCTCGGTCATCTGCTCTTGAGGCATGAGGTCAGTGGGCAGGTCGCCATTGCCGAACGGGCCGATGTCGATTTCGCGCTCACGTATGCCCTCGGCCAAACCGCGATCGACGACGACTTCCGAGAAACGGCGCGCCGTTTCTTTCTCAAGGCGTCTGACCGACTCTGTGAGGTCACGACGCTCGACGAGGTTTTTGATAGTGGGCTGTACGCGGACGTGACTGGATTCGAGATCGCGCTGCGAGAGCGGCTCCTCGACCCGGATGTCCTTTGGGGGAGCCTTCGGTTGTCGACTTTCTTGAACAATCGGCTTCGAGAGCTCGCCAACCAGGCGGGGGTTGGGTCACAGGATCTTTTTGCTCGGATGCTTCGTGTCCGGGGCGAGCTCGAAGCGATCTTTGGCGAGGCGCAGACGGCACCTGTGCCCGACGTCGTTACGAGCATCGTCAGCCGCACCGGGAGGACCGGATCCAGGCCTTCATCGACGACGGCACCGCCGAAAGAGCGCAAGCGGACCAGCCAATCGCAGGCTCGAGTGGTCGGCGTTGCGCCTCGCTGGTTCCGAAGGCCGCGTGTCCTTGGGTGGGGGTTTGCGGTCATCGCCGCGCTGGGGATCTCGGTTGGTTCCTACCAGGTGTTCGCCGGATCATCGACGGTGGGGCGCGAGGCCTTGACCCAGATCTCGCCGAGAATTGTCGAGGCGCATATCTCAAAGGCCTCGCCGCGGACGCTGTATGGAACGCTGGATGAGAATGCCTGGCGCGCGCTCTCGAGCGAGCAGCGGCGCGAGGTGGCCATCCAGATCCTAGACCGAATGGGACCGACCGTCCGCGTTCAGAACGCCGTGCTGAAGGTGGGCGATCATCTTGCGATTCAAATTGAGGGGTCGAGGCTGAAGTATGTGCAGTAAGATCAGGAACGACGCGCCCACGCGACGCGGATTCTCGCTCATCGAGCTCATGATTGTGGTCGCCATTGCCGGCATCCTTGCGAGCGTGGCCATACCGGTCTTCAACCAGTACCGACTCCGGTCCCGCACGGCGGAGGTTCAGGTGAATCTCAACGCGATCATGAAGAGCCAGCGGGCGTTCAAGGCGTCGTCGGACAACTTCGCCAACGTGACCACGGTCGAAGGCAATACGGCACTGCTCAGCAATGGGGTCGGGTGGAACGGCGCCGACTGTTCAAGCTCGTGCTCGAAATCCAATTCCAGCGCGTGCAACCAGTTTTCTTGCATCGGTTTTCAGGCGATCGGTCGCGTCTACTACCAATACTATTCGCCGCACCAAGCGGCGACGGCGGCTGCGGAGTCTGAGTTCTGCGCGTCAGCTCAGGCGGATCTCGATCTGGACGGCGATCGTGGCGAGTACGAGTTCCAATCCGACGAGGGTGAGACGGGGGCAGGTGTTCTCGACTGTGCGTTGACCGCCTGCCCGGCCGGTATCGAGGCTTGGGAGACGATGAACTGCAGCTTGGGTGCTTTCTGACCGGCGAAGATCATCTTCCGATTCTCTGCCGGATCCGAAGCGATGCCTGATTCGCTCGAGCGGACGCTATCGAGCGGATGCAGCGGGGGTTGTCTCGGTGGTGGGTCCGGATATTCGAGCGCGGCGGATGATGAGTGACGTCAGGAGTCCGACCGCACAAAGGGCCACGAAAACCGAGATGAGTTGACTCGTGGACAGGCCAAGCAGCACGTCTTCCCCCCGCGCTTTGTCACCTCGGATGAACTCGAGGCTGGTGCGGAGGATCGGATAGATGAAGAGATACGTGAGCAAGACCTGCCCGTGGAAGCGCTTCTTCGTCCGCACGAAAATGAGCACGAAGAAGAGCAGCAGCTCGCCGAATGACTCGTAGAGTTGAACCGGATGGACATGGATGGTGAACGCCGAGTTCGCCGCAATGATGCCTTCTCGAACCATGGCGTTGTAGATCAGGCTACCGGCTGGAAACTGCACTGCGAGCGGGAAGTCGGGACCCGTCGCTTGGCCCCAGCAGCATCCTGCGGCAAAGCAACCGATGCGCCCGAAGAAGTGGCCGAGGGCGACGCTCGGAATCAAGACGTCCGCGACCAAGAGGAAGCTCCATTTCTTGCGCCGCGCGTAGATGATGCTGAACGCGACGGCGGCGAGGAATCCGCCATAAAATACGAAACCGCCCTCCCAGATGCGGAAGATCTTGAGCGGGTCTTTTGCGTAGTCGTGCTTCCATTCGACCAGGACGAAGAGCAGGCGAGCACCCGCCATAGAGGAGACCAGCACCCAAAACGTGAGATCCTGAATGAAGCGCTCGAAGTTTCGTTGGCCTCCGATGTCGACTCGGCGCGCTTCACGGGCCCCGAGCTGCATGCCGAGCAGGAAGCCGATGGCGATCATGACGCCGTAGGTGTGAATCGGAAAGCCGACGAACGGCAGGTGGAAGAGGACCGGGTGCATAATTCTCCTCGGCGCGTTTGGGTTCGCGGGTGCGGCTTATCGGTGCTCAGGCGCCTTCGGTCGTTGCGCGGGCGCTTTCGTCATCGTCCTTTGCGTCCCTCGCGCGCCACCAGTCTCGGACCCACTCGATCAGAAGCAAGCCGACGCCGCACGTGATGCCGGCGTCGGCAACGTTGAAGGTCGGCCAATGAGCGGTGCCCACGTGCCAATCGATGAAGTCGATGACATACGAGAGGTGCAATCGATCGATGAAGTTTCCGATGGCGCCTCCGAACACCGATGAAAGCGCGCACATCAGGAGGGTCTGGCGGTCATCGAGTTTTCGAAAGAAACCGAGGATGAAGACCAGGGCACCCAGCGAGACCACGAGAAAAAAGGGAACCCGAAAACCATCGGAGGCGGTCGACAAGATGCCCCAAGCGGCACCGGGGTTCTCGACGTACCGCCAGTTCCACAAGCCGTCGATGACGGTCACGGTCGGACATTGGCTCCGCAGTGCGCCGTCGCAAGGTCGCTCGACACCCCCGTAGAAGTACTGGATGGACTCGAACCACCCGATGTCGTCGACGCTCGCGGGCCGCGACCGAAGTGTTTGCGCGGCGGCGGATGCTTCCGAAACGGATCGGTCAGAGAATCCGCTTGCGGCGGATGGGCGACCGGACGCCTCAGGGTCACCCGCTGTGCGTGCGGCATGCGCAAGCATCATGCCCGGCGTGAGGTGCTTGATCGCCAAGAGTTTGGTCCACTGGTCGAGGAATGCCACCGACAGCCCGATTGCGATCAAGATCTTCCAACGTTTACCCATGCGTTGAACCCGCCCTTACCCCACTGGGTTCGCCTAAGCAACGACGTGCTCCTTCTTGGCCGAAATGGGGTTCCACTATGAAAGAATGCCCGAGGTTCTTCTAACGATTGCCGGCGATGGGGCATTCCAGCCAAGTGCTTTCGGCTTCCGTCGACCGTGGGTCAAGCCCCTTGCGGGCCGTCCAGGCGCGCTGAACTGCGATAAAATTGGTGGTCACACGCCTTTCCTGGTCGACGCCAAGTGGTGTCCCACCCATACTCCCTCGCAGCTCAATCGGGCTTTCTGGAGATCGATGACGCACGGGCATCACGGGCACGCGCACCATGGACACCATGGTCTCGACGGGCATACCCACGGCCATCACGGCGAGCCGAGGGGTGCTGGGCCCCAAGCCGGGGAGGCGCGTCGCCGCAACCGCCGCCGCCTCGGGATCATCTTGGTCCTGACGGTGGGCTACATGGTCGCGGAGGTCATCGGTGGTTGGCTGACGAACTCGCTCGCGCTCCTCGCGGACGCTGGGCACATGCTCTCCGATGCGGGCGCATTGGCTCTGTCGTTCTTCGCCATCTGGATTGCTGATCGGCGGGCACCGCCGCAGCGGACGTTCGGCTACCATCGAAGCGAGATCTTGGCTGCGCTCGCAAATGGGGCGCTCCTCATCGTGATTGCGACGGTCATCGTCGTCGAGGCCGTGCAGCGTTTTGGCTCGCCGCCGGAGGTCGACGGGCCGGCGATGATGATGGTTGCTGCGGGTGGGCTCGTCGTGAACGCGATAGGCCTCGTCATTCTGAGCCGCGGAAGGAACGAGAGTCTCAACGTGCGCGGTGCTTGGCTCCACGTGTTGACCGACGCGCTCGGAAGCTTGGGGGCCATGACTTCCGCGGCCCTCATCTGGTTCTTCGACTGGCGGCTCGCGGATCCCATAGCCTCCATCTTGATCGCCATTTTGGTGACGTACTCGGCCTGGCCTCTTCTCAAGCAGACACTGTCGGTGCTCATGGAGAACGCGCCGAGCCACATCGATGTTGAGGCGGTCAGGCGGGCCATGGGTGGTGTGGCGGGCGTGTCGGAGGTCCACGATCTCCACGTCTGGACGATTACGCAAGGGCTCGACTGCCTCTCGGGGCATGTCGTGACTCACCGGGGCGCCGACCATCAGCTCTTGCTGCGCGACCTTCGTCTTCTCTTGCGATCCGAGTTTGCGATCGAGCACGTAACCATTCAGATGGAGCACGCTGGGCTCGAGGAGTATGCGGTGTGCGATCAGTCGACCGAGGTCGTGCCGGGGTCTTCGTCCTGAGGGTGTTCTTACTGTG
This sequence comes from Deltaproteobacteria bacterium, assembly GCA_016713425.1. Taxonomy (GTDB): domain Bacteria; phylum Myxococcota; class Kuafuiibacteriia; order Kuafuiibacteriales; family Kuafuiibacteriaceae; genus JADJPE01. The sequence goes on from JADJPE010000005.1 coordinate 3,998,796, forward strand.
GGTTTGCGTGCGAAATGGCGAAAAGGTGACTTGTTCTTGGTCCGACACCGAGATGCCGCGGTGTTGGTCGTGGAAAAGACGGCCGGGCTTCTGACCCACGGACGTCCTTCGGACCGAGGCAAAGACAAGGAGAATCTCTTGTCTCTTCTGCGCGCGTCCTGGGGGGGACGCCGAAACCTGATCCTTCCCGTTCATCGCCTCGATCGCCCTGTCTCAGGCCTTCTCGTCTTTGCGAGGACGCCGAAGGCGCGAGCCGCGCTCATCGCGGATTTCGCGAAGAAGGATGTCGAGCGCCGTTACCTCGCTTTGGTGAAGGGGCGGATGCCCGAAGATCAAGACCGCGGAACGTTTCGTAGCTGGCTCAAGACGGACGAGCCCTCGCTTCGCATCCACTCTGATCCCGAAGAGAAGGGGCGCGGTCGGGTCGCCGTCACCCACTATCGTGTGCTCGAGCGCCTCAAAAACGCTACGTTCGTCGAGGTCCGGCTGGAGACGGGCGTCCGCAACCAGATTCGCGTCCACTTCTCGGAGGCCGGATTTCCGCTCCTCGGGGAACGAATGTACGACGACACCGCTCGGAACCAGGCCCGTTTTCGAGGTCAGCGGGCAGGTCGGATCTTTCTGCACGCTGCGACGCTCGGCTTTCGTCACCCGACGACGGGCGAGCAGCTTCGGTTCGAGTCACCCCTACCCGAAGATCTTCAGGGCTGGCTCAGTCGGATGCGCCGCGATGGGCCTCGAACGACGGAAGAAACACCCCGTAGCCCTCGGCCGCGAGGCGGTCGACGGGGACGAACCGCAACGCGGCCGAGTTAATGCAATATCGCTTGCGTGTGGGGCGAGGTCCATCATCGAAGACGTGGCCAAGATGCGAATCACCGTTCGTTGATCGGACCTCAGTTCGCACGGAGATCCAACTCGAGTCGTCGACCTCGACGATGTTTTCCGCGACCAATGGACGCCAGAAACTTGGCCAACCGGTGCCTGAATCGTACTTGTGGAGCGAGGAAAACAGCGGTTCACCGGAGACGATGTCGACATAGATGCCGGGCTTCTTGTTGTCCCAGTACGCGTTTCGAAAGGGTGGCTCCGTCCCCTCGTTCTGCGTGACCTCGTATTGAAGAGGTGTCAGGCGAGCGCGAATTTCACTCTGGCTTGGCTTTGGATATCGCGGATCGGCGGGGGGGCGCTGACTCGCCTGAGCCCACACGACTGCGCCCACTGACAACGCACCGAGCGCGCTCAACAAGATGAGGATGCGGATTCGAGGATTCCAACGATTCATACCACTCTCTCCCTCTCTTCTTGGTCGTCGCACGCACGGCGGACGCGCTATCTATGAAGGTACGGACTTGGTTCAGAATTGCTACATCCGGTGAAAAGGCGCGGAGGAACCGATGGTTGGCCGATGTGTAGTTCCTTTGGACCTCGGTCAAACGGCGCCCGCATCTCGATTGACGGCCCAAATCTTGGGTGCCAGCGTTCTTGCCGCTTGGACTGGGAGGATTTGTGATGAAGCAGGCAGAGAAGCTGAAGATGGAGCCGATACCGCAGCGGCCGATACCGCAGCGGCCGATACCGCAGCGGCCGATGCCGCAGCGGCCGATACCGCAGCGGCCGATGCCGCAGCGGCCGGCGCAGAGACCGAACTCGCGGGCGTTCACGGTTTCGCTTGGGTTCGCGCTGATCTCCACCGCGTGGATGGTGGGGTGTGGCGCGGATACGAAGGGCGACGACATGTCGGGCGCCTTCTTGTCGGCTGCGCTCTCGGGCGCGACGACGGCGACGATCACGTTTGCGAGCGACTGGTCGGAGACGGTCAGCGGACGCCTGATTGCGGGGCAGAAACTTCGTGTTGCGTACGATGAGGCCCGACTCCCGCGGTGTCGTGCCTGGCACAACGGCAATCCCGGATGGCAGATCACTGCGTTTGCTCGGTACTACCCGTCGGCGATCACCGACGAGCGTCCGCTGTTCGACTACGGGATGACGAGCACCGGACCCGACTATCACACTTGGATCAAAGGGATGCCCGAGTTCGAGCTGCCGCCGGGCACAGAGAAGGTCGTCCTGTGGTTCTATAATCGATCCGCGTTCGATCGTCCGTGTGAGGACTGGGACAGCGACTACGGACGTAACTATACGTTCTCGGTGGCCTACGACGTCGCGCTCGCCACCATGGATTTCCAAAGCGACTGGCGCAATGTGCTCGACGGTAACGTCGCCCGAGGAGGCATTCTTACCGTCAAGTACGCGCCGGAACGGCTGCGGACGATCGCGCGCTCAGCCACCATCGGCGGGGTGCCGTACTTCGCGGCAAAATACCACTGTTACGGGTACGGCTGCTGCTCCTTCGAATATGAGGACACCGCGCACGTGCGGTTTCATCGCGGCGGTGCGTTCCTGAGTCTCGCCCTCGGCGATGGAGATGCCGGTGTGCCCGTGGATGTGCCGGCCGACGCCGAGCAAGTGGAGCTGTATTTCGATACGTCGGTTACGACGACGACTTGGTACTGCGGGGGCGCGGAAGGCGAGCACTATGTGCAGCCAACCCGCGACGTTTTCTATGACTCAAACTTTGGCCGCAATTTTCGGTATACGATCCCGTAGCGTGGCCTTCATTCGTCGTCGTCTTTGATCGAGACGGAGCCGCGATTCAGGGGCCCGTAGACTTTACGCGGCCCCCGTTCTTTGCCCGTCTTGCCGGGTCGCCCCACGCTTTCTGCGCCGCTCTCTGCGCGTTTCGCACTCACTTCGCTCACGATGTTGGCGTGAATCGCGCGAGGATCGATCTTCCCGACCTCGGTCTTTCCTTCGCCTCGCTCGCGGATTTGCTTGGCGACGCCGCGGACCATGCGGAGAATATCCGATTCCGCAGTGAGGAGGTCGAGGTCGAGGGCCACGACGTCCAGCGGCCGGATGCGCGCGGTACTGACGTCGACGACATAGCCGTGCACGTGCATCCGCTCTTCGTCTTTGGTGATGCCGGCCAGGGCTACGAACGCTGCGTCCTCCTGCTTACCGGCGGCGACCGCGTCGGCGACGGTCTGGGCGGTGATCTGATTGTCCATCAACGCGTCGCTCAGTGGGCCGACACTTCGACCTCCGACGGTGTCGCCAAACGTTGCAACGAACTCGGTGGCGCGCTCGGGTGCGATTTCGACTGCATGAGCGATGGACCGAACACCTTCTCCCATCGCGGAAATGAAGTGCTTTCCGGCGATGACGTCGTTGATGTGGATCGGGGCGACGCCAAGCGTGCGTCCGTCGAGGGCGATGCGCGCGCCGGGAATGACACTTCGGACCACCAGCTGTCCGCGCTTGAGCGTAAGGGCTTCGGCGGCTGCTCGCGCGAACCATGCCTGATACAGACGTGAAAACTGGGCGGGGGGCACCGAGAACGAGGGGCTCATGCGCGCGGCTTGAAGGAGCGTGGCCTGGGCTTCTGCATCTTGACCCGCCCACATTTGGGCGCGCGCCAGCTCATGGAAGGCGAGCACGAGATCGCTGTCGCCCTCTTGCGCTTCGGCATGCTCCAACATCTCTTGGATGACCTTCTGGCGTGCCGCGATGGCCAGCACGATGTCGTTGTCTCGTTCCTTGGCCTCCGCTTCCGCGCGGAGCGCTCGAATCGAGGATGCATCGCTCGGCGTGGCTTCGGTTTTTGCGACGCCGGCCCGAACGACGACGAGGTTCCCCGTTGCCTCGAGCTCTTTTGCGAACAGCTCGGTCACCGTGTCGGCTTTTGCTTGCTCGATCGCGCGGTAGATGGGCAGCGCCGGCACCAGGAGAAGGCGAACACGTTCCGCGGATGCGCGGCCGGTGTCGCCGGCGGTGCTCTTGCCGTGCGCGTCCTTTGCGTCCCTCACATCAGCCGAGCCCGCTGAGCCCGCTGAGCGGGTTAGGTCGGTGTTGGCCGTCGGCTTCATGGCTCGTGCGCTTCGCGCCGCGAACGGCGTGCACAGGGGCGCGCACAGTGAGAGGGCGAAAGCCCAGTACAAGCCGCGGGCAAGGGTGCGGGGCGCAAGGCCAGGGCGGTCGGACGCCGAACACTCCGGTGACATGCGGTCCCTTCGTCGACTCATCGTGGGGCAGGAATGCTTCGGGTGGATCACAGCCTTTGAGGTTGTCTCCAAGGGGCGCCTGAATGTCAAAGGGCTCGGCATTCCGCGATGAACGACTCGACGTACGCGCTGAGGAGTGCGCGGGCGCCGTGCACGACGAATCGCACGACGCGAAGCTCGGGATCGGTCTCGATCGCTTCGCGGCCCCGCTCGACGATCAGGGTGGCCGGTTCGCCTTCGGAGGCTGGACCCCAATGGGCGGCCGGTTCGAGTGCGAGGATTGTCTCGGCCAGGAAGGCCGCCAGCGCCCGAACGGCCGCCGGGTGAAGGATGAGGCGGGCAGAGGCTTGGCCGCGCGCTTTCTGGATCTGGCGTTCGATGGCGACGAGGCTCTCGAGGCTCGGGGCGACGAGCATCCGCGCGATGGTGCGCTCGGCGTCCACGAGCGCTTGGCGCGCGACTTGGTGGCTTTCGTCGAGTCCTCCCCAGAGTGGAACGTCTTCGATCAAGCTGGCCTCGAGCTCGTCGAGCAGAGGCGACACCTTGTTCGCTCTCGCATAGCGAACAACCCACTTATCGAGCGTGCTCCGAGGGGCGGTGCCCGAGCGTCCGAACATGACGGATTCATCGCGACCTCCGGCGTCGACGCTGGCCGGAACGAAGCCGAGCAGAGCCAGTCCAGACTTGATCTCGTCGGGGATGGGATCACGCGAGATGAGGCACGAGGAAACCTCCACGTTGCTCGGGTCCATGAGGGTCGGATCCGTCATCGCCCGATACTGGTGTTCGAAGAGTAGTCCTTGCACGTCCTCAAGGAACGTTCCTGGCTCGTCGCGGTGCGTGGCGGTTGCCGTGGTCGTGAGCTCGACGACGCCGTCCTTGAAGGCGATGAGGAAGTCGTTCTTGAGAGGCATCGCGAGACCAGCCGTCTCCCTCAGCGTAGCCCGAGCTCGAGCGCAAGCCTAGATGTGCTCGGCCGAAATGCCGAACCCTGGATTCCCGGTTCCCATTCGTATTTCCCGGGAGCTGGGAACAGAGGACGGGGACCAGCAATCGGAGCGGGGGATGTGAATGTGAACCGGGAATCGGAATGAGTGCTCATCAGGATTGCGAGCAGCTCGCTGGCTTCGCGGAGCAGCGGCGGGATCTCGTATTGAGGTGAGGGGCCAGGTTCGTGCGTTCGACCAGGCCGAGCCCGAGCCCTAGCCAAGACAGATCGCCAGCCAAACGGCGCCGTGCACGACCGCACGGATCCACGGCAGATCGGTCCACGTGCCGCGCGTGAGCTCGATCCATCCCGGATGATGGAGAAAAGGCGCCAAAATCGCGAATACTACGCCCGCCGATCGGATGCGGCCGCTGTAGAGGGCGGAGAACGGCAGAACCCAAAGCACATACCATGGGTGCAGGCTTGGAGAGAGGAGGAGCAGGGCCAGCAGGATGAGTCCCGCTCGCCGGGGTACTTCGGCGAGCGGTGCGGGTCGCCAGAGAAGGACGGTCGCGAACCCGAGGAAGCTGAGGCCGGTGAGCATTCGCGCGACGAGGTGGCGCGTGATCGTCCAGGGGCCGATGCGCGTCCACTCGCCCCCGACGATGGCTTCGGAGACTGCGAGGATGAGCGAAAAGACGCCGTCGCCGGAGCGCCAACGCGTCGCGTAGGAGAACAACGCCTGTGACGCATCGAGGCCGGCGAACCAAAAGGGAAGCGAAAGGAGCGTGGTCAGAAGGGCGCCGGTCAGGAAGCCTCGGCGGGTCGTGCGAAGCGCTGCGGGCAGAACGATCAGCCCGTTGAGCTTCGCGAGGGCGGCGAGTGCGAAGCCGGTGTAGCCGAGGACCGGTCGCTGGACAACGAAAGCATAGCCAGCAAGCGCGAGCCCCAGCATGCTCAGGCTGTCTCCGTGACCCTCGCGCGCGACTTCGATGAGCACCAGCGGGCACATCGCGAAGACCCACGCGAGCGCGGTCGATCGACCGGCTCGGCGAAGCGTCGCGGCACAGAGGGTCCAGGTGCCGAGATCAAAGACGACGAGAAAGCTCTTCAGGATGAAGAGATGTCCGCCCCCGAGCAGGTCGCCGAGGCCGCCGGCTCCGGCGAATGCGAGCTGCGATAGCGGCGGATAGATCGTGGGGATAGCCGGATGATTGATGCGAAGCCAGCTCTCGTCGAAAAGCGCGCTCGGGATCCCGGTGATCGCAGGGGCTTCGGCCGGCGCATGGGCGAACGGAAAGCCGGGCCCCTTGTACCAGACGACGCGGCCCTCGTAGACGTATCGGAAGACATCGTCCGAGAAGGCCGGGGGCATCCACAGCAGGGCGACGCGTGCGGTGACGCCGAGGACGATGATCCATTTGAGCACCTTGCCGTCGACTTGGTCTTTCGAGGCGGAGAGGACGAGCACCAGCCACCCGCCCGACATGAGAAGTTCGCTCGCCATCGCCTCTGGGAAGCGAAGTCGCGGATCGTCGATCGACGCGAACCAGGCTAACCCAAGAAGCCAGAGCAGAATGCTGGCTGTGTGTATCGTGCGCTTTTTTGCGTACATCGATTTCTCGCGGTGAGGACGAAATGTTGGGTGGTTTGACAGCGTTTTCAGATCCTGCGATCAATCGCGAGGTCTGTGGTGTATCGCCGAGTCATTTGCGCAAGCGTGTTGATCGTCGGGGTGGCGGGGATGGGTGCGCCCTCGTTGGGCGCGGCCGTGAAGGGGTCGGTCGAGTTGCCGTCCGCGGTGTCCGGGGTTGGACGGCGTACGCTGGGACACACGCGAACTCGACTCTCTGGGCCGGCCGCGAGTGCGGGCGCCGCGAAGGAGCGCGTGGCGCTGTTCTTGTCGGCCAAGAATTCACTTCCCCTTCCGGAACCGGAGGCGCCCGAATCTCTCCAAGTGATTGGGCTGGGTCTCGAGCCTTCGGTGGCCAGCTGCCCGGTCGATGGCAAGGTGACGCTCACCAATCACGATCAGCGACCCGTGACCATCCGCATCGAAGGCCGAGTTTTCGCGGTGATCAAACCTGGCGAGTCAGCATCCTACGAGTGCACGGCGGGCCCGGCCGGTGGGGCATATCGGAGCGTGAAGATCGATGAATGGCCGCATATTCGAGGCTGGATCTATGTGGGCGAGGTCGGCGTTGCGGGGTCGGTCCAGGAGGATGGCCAATTTCGCTTGCCCGCCAGCGAGGGAACATTTTCCTTGTATTTTCTGGGCGATGGCTCTGTGTTGACGACGAAGGATGTCACGATCGGTCGGGCTGACGTCGACGTGGGCAAGGTCGTCCTTCTGAGCCCAGGACCAGCCCCAGGGGCCGAGACGACCGGGGCGAAGCCGAAGGAGGCGAGCGTTCCTTAGGTGCTCGCCACCTCGGGATCTCGGAATCGCATGACGTTCTGGATTAGGCATCTCGCATTGATTCTCAGCTGTATCTGCCTGCCGTTTGCAGCGGCGCTCTACGTGGATACGCACTCCGAGATCGAGCGCGCGACGGCGTCGGGGTCGACGGCGGTCAAGCTTGCGCAGAAGAGCCTGACGACCCGGTTGACGCTGGAAAGCCACCGGATCGTCGGTGACGCGATCGGGCTGTCCCAAAGCATGTCCGGGAAGCAGATCTTTCGGGAGTTCTTGCGCGGCGGCTCGCGTGCGGCGGCGGCGGTGGATGGCGCACGCGAGCGTCTCAAGAGCGCGGCGCCTGAGCGTGGCTTCGCCTGGCTCGTCGATGGCGCGGGGCGTATCGTGATGAGCAGCGATCAACCGGAACTCATCGCGGATCCGCGCTCGATCGCGCATTACCCGTTGTTTGTGGAGACGCAGACCGGAATGGCCCTCGATGGAATCTGGCGCGACGGAGATCGACTCGCGCTCGTCGGCGCAGCGCCATTGGCCGAGGAGGGGATGGCCGATGGGGCCGTGTTCTTGGGCGTGCCCATCGATAAGCCCTTCGTCGACCAGATCGCGGCGTCGGTGAATGCGGACCTGACGCTCTCGGTGAACGGCAAAGTTCTTGCTTCAACACTTCCCGAAAGTGTCTCCGAGATCGTGAGCTTGGCGGCGTCAGACGCTACGGAGCCGGTGACGGCTGGGCGCCTTGCGCAGCCGCTCACATATCAGCGTATTTCGCTGCTGCCTCTCTTGGTCGACCACTTTGCGAACGGCCACGCGTACGCGTCTCTCGGAAGTCCGGCCGTCGGTGATCGCGCGGTTTCTTGGGCGATATCGATTCGCTCCGGCGATTCGCTCCGAAACCTCGGCCAGCGGCAGGAGCTCATCCTGGGTGGGTTTGTGCTCGCGTTCATGCTCGCCATCTTGGGGGGGTTGATGAACCATCGCTCCTTCGTGCGACCGATCGCGCGGGTTGCTGACCACCTTTCCGATTTGCAGCTTGGCCGAGGTGAGGTCGAACTTGCGGAGACCAGCGTCAGCAAGCCTTTTCGGCGACTGGTTCGGCTGATCAACATGACGGTGCAGAAGCTGCCGTCGCGGTCGCTGCCCGGGATGAGTGTCGTTTCGGCACCGCCCAGCAGTCTCAGCGGGTCGGGCATCGAGGCTGCGTCGTCATCGGGTGTTGCCGCCGGGACGTTGCCGGCGCGGGATGGCCGTCCGCAGGACAGAGACCGGGACCGAGGGCCGCCGCGTAAGGAGACACTCGCCGACGTGCTCAGTGCCTCCGGGGATATCGGCGCGAGCGACGAAGAGCTCGATTCGTTCGATCCGCGCCCGTTCTCAGGGGCTTCAGGGGCTCCGGTCTTGCCGCCCGATCGACCGCCGCCTCGACCGAGCGTCGATCTCTTGGCCGGGTCTGGCGACCTTGGGGCGGGTGGTCGGGTGGGCCTCTTTTCGAGCTCGAATGCGACCGATGCTTCGGCGTCTGCGATCGCGCAAGCGATCGCTTCCTTGGAAGCGAAGGCGGGCGCGAGCGGCGTCCGCCGCAGTGCATCGGCCATTCGTGGCCGCCCGGTGGCCGATCCGGACGGCGACGCGAGCGATGGCGGTTTTGGCGGGTATGATAGCCCGTCGGATTCGCAGGATGTACCCGGACGACGTGGCGGCGGATCGCTTGCCTCCGACTATGCATCGAGTAGCTATCCGTTCTCATCGCCCGGACCGATGCGTGGAGGCGGGAGCCTTGCGGATGTTCCGGATTTTGCGGCCGCCTTGGAGCGGGCGGCTGGGTTGGCGCAGCCGGCCGGACACGCACAGCCCAGGGAAGGCTACGCGCCGGAGGAGACTGTCGTGTCGCCGGTCGCTTCCGACCTCTTGGCGCAGACGGCTCGCGATGACATCACGGACTCTCACGCGATCCCAAGCCTCCCGGAGGGACCCGATTCGACCGTCGTTTCGTCTGTGCCCGCTGACCTCCTCGCGAAATCGGCCGAGCTGACCGACGACTCGGACATGAATGAAGATGGGCCCGACGATGGCGACCAGGCGCATTTCCGTGACGTCTACGAGGAGTTCCTCGAGATGCGGCGCCGGTGTGGCGAGCTGACGAGCGACCTTGGCTATGAGCGATTCCTTGCCAAGCTGACGAAGAACCGGAACGACCTCGTTCAGAAGTACAACTGCCGAACCGTTCGCTTCCAGGTCTACGAGAAGGAGGGCAAGGCGGCCCTCAAGGCGACACCCATCCGGGCCCGTTGAGTGCCGACGGCGCTTGCTTTGCTTTGCTCTGCTTCGCTCTGCCCTGCTTCGCTCGGCTCTGCTTCGCCTCAGTTGAGGAAGTCGCCAGCCGGTGCGGGCGTCGTGCTGGTTTCAATGCTCCCGTACTTCTTTTCGTAGCCTTCGACCGCATCTTTGAGCGCGAGCAGCAGGCGCTTCGTATGCTTGGGGCTGCTGATGACGCGGGCTCGAACTTTGCCTTTCGGTTCCTGCGGCTGGACGTAGATGAAGTCGAGCGTGAACTCGGTCTCGCTGTGGTTTACCAGCGCCATGTTCACGTAGAGGCCTTGCGCGGTGGCGGGGTCGAGCTCGATCTTCACTTGGAGTGGGTGGGGCGGGGTCTTGTGCTCGTCGCTCATCGTTTTTCTTCCTTTGTGATCTTTCGAAGCTTCTCTTCGGTCTTCTGGGCATCCTGTCGAGCGCCCGCCTGAGCTTGGGCCTCGGCCAGGAGTCGTAGGATCGCCGGCGTATTCGGTGCGAGCCGATCGGCCGCGGTGAGGCGCTCGACAGCCTCTCGCGCGCGGCTTAGCGCAAGGAGCACTTGGCTCGACTGCGTGAGGAGCGCCGGCTCATCGGGCATGGTCTTGAGCAGCGCATCATACAGGTCGAGGGCTTCGGCCGGCCGGCCAGCGAGATAGCGAACCTTGGCGAGGCTGACCTTGGGGGCGGGGTCTTCGGGCGCGAGCTTGACGGCCGCCTCGAAGGACTCCGCGGCGAGCTCGAACTTCTTCTTCTGCCGCAGGACTTCTCCGTAGGCCATCGCGCATTGAAAGCACTTGGGGTCGAGGTCGCGCGCGTTCTTTGCCCACTGCTCGGCCTCGTCGTTCCGGTGTGCAAAGGTGTAGGCGTAGGCCAGGTCGGCCAAGATTTTGGCATCGCCTTCGCGCGAAAGCGCGCGCGCCTTCTCGAGCGCTTCGATCGCGCGCTCGACGTCGCCTCGCCCAAGCTCCGCCATCCCGAGCTCATTGTGAAGCGCGGCTGAATTCGGGAGCACCGTCAATCCTTGCCGGTAGGCCTCGATCTCTGGGGCTTGATCGCCGATCATTGCCCAGGCGCTTCCGAGGAGCAAATAGGCCTCCTCAAAGGCGCTGTCTTCGGCGATGGCTTTGCGACAAAGGCCGATGGCCTCGGTCAAGTTCCCTTGCGCGGCTTGGCGCTTGGCTTGGTTCAATGTGACCGCTGCCGCCCGCCGTCGTGCGTCCGGGCGGCTGGCGTGGCCGGAGGTCCCGGCGGAGCCAGCCTCATCGGCCGCCGCAGCCCTGGGCGCGCGCGTGGCTCCGGTTCGAGGGGTTGCTTCGCTGGCTGCCGTGCTCTGGCAGGCCACCGTGCTTGAGCTGAGGATCGTCACCAGTGGCGCGAGCCACGACCGCGTGAAAGCCCGGATGTTTGGGCCGAGACGGGCGCCCGGGTTCCGAGGACGCACGGGTTTACGCTTTCGCCGAGGACGGATCACAGAACGAATGGGTTATCCTCGGCGCGGTGCGTTCGGCAAGGTCTGATCTGATATAGATGAACGCGATATGGCGGCGAAGGACACCTTGAAGAAGTCCCGCCTTGCCCGTTTGTCTGCGTTCGGTGGGGTCGTCGCGGGTGTGGCGGGTGATGCGGTCGGGGCGGTCAGGGTCGCGCGGCGGACTGGGCTGGCGGCCGAGATCGCTTTTCATCAGAGAGTGGCCAGCCGACTCCTCGAATCGTTTGGTGAGATGCGCGGTCTGCCGATGAAGTTCGGCCAGATGCTTTCGTACGTCGACGACATGGTCCCGAAGGAGTTTCGGGATATCTATCGGCAGACGCTTTCTGGGCTTCGGGTCCATGCCGAGCCCATGAGCTGGGAGACCATGGCCCGGGTGATCGAAGCAGAGTTTGGTCGTCCACCGGAAGCGGTGTTCGAAGCGATCGACCAGACGCCGATCGCCGCGGCCTCGATCGGACAAGTATATCGCGCCCGGTTCTTGGGCCGCGACGTTGCGGTCAAGGTCCAGTATCCCGGTGTGTCCGAGGCGATCGAAAGCGACATGAAGAACGCTGAGGCGCTGATGTCGACGCTCTCGAAGCTCATTCCCAAGAGCGACGTCAGGACGAGCATGGACGACATCGCGTCACGCCTTCGCGAGGAATGCGACTACACGATCGAGGGCCAGAACCAGCGGGATTTCAGCGAAGCGTGGCGAGCAGACCCCGAAATCCATATCCCCGAGGTGCTTGAAGCCCGACCTCGCGTGTTGATTACGGAGCTTTGCGAAGGCGATGAGTGGGAACCCATGCTCGCGCGGTCGAACCAAGAGGTCCGCTCGCGCTACGGGCAGATTCTAGCCCGGTTCGTCTTTCACTCGCTCCATATCCACGGAATGTTCAACGCCGATCCTCACCCCGGCAACTATGCGTTTCGTTCGGATGGGGGCATCAATTTCTTCGACTTCGGTTGTGTGCAGCGGTTTACGCGCCAGGATGTGCTGGCCTTCGAAGAAGTCCAGGAGGCGGCGTTGCGCGGCGAACGCGGAGCGCCTTTGAGGGCGCGTATTGGGGCTGTTTATGGCATTCCTTCGTCGCTCGACGACGAACTCTGGGGCGTCGTCGAGGAGTACGTGCTTCTCGGGTTCGAGCCCATTCTCATGCCCCAACCCTACCGGTACGGGCCGGACTACACCCAGCGCCTCGGGGACTACGTCCTTCGCGCCAAGCTCGTTGCGGCGAAGAAGATCCGAAAGACCGGCCTTTGGGACGCGAAACGCCCCGGCGTCGTTTTTCTGCATCGCATCAACTACGGCGTCGCGTCGCTGTTGGCTCGTCTGGAGGCCGAAGTGGATTGGGGGCGGATTGTCGAGGAGGCCCGCGCGCGCACGGCGTGCACAGTTGATGCTGCGGGCGGCGTGCAAGGTTGATCACCGTGGGACGCTCGGCCCGCCGCAAGATCCAACGTTCCGATACGTCGAGGTCGGCGGTCGATGGCGCATCATCGGCGTCGAGCATTTCACTCTGCATGATCGCGAAGGATGAGGCGGTGAACCTTCCCCGATGCTTGGACAGTGTTCGGGGCGTCGTCGACGAGATGATCGTCATCGATACTGGCTCGACCGATGCGACGGTCGAGATCGCACAGAAGTACGGCGCGAGAGTCGAATCTGCGGTGTGGACGGGCGATTTTTCGGCGGCCCGAAATGCGGCTTTGGCGCATGCGACCGGCGATTGGATCTTGGTTCTCGATGCCGACGAGGCGTTGGCTTCGGCGTCAAGAGGGCGCCTTCGCAAGGTGCTTTCGAAGACCGAGGCGGATGGTCTTCAGATTCGGATTCGAAACTTGTCCGCGCCCGGTGAGCTGGTGGCGCACGTCGACATGCCGTTGACGCGCGTTTTTCGCAATGTCCCGGAGCACCGCTTCGAGGGCGTCATTCATGAACAGATCGGCCCGTCGATCGAGCGCCGTGGTGGACGGATTGCGCCGTCCGATCTGTTGATTATCCACTACGGATACGCGCAGTCGACCGTTCAAGGCTCTCTTTCGCGCGCCGACCGGAACTTGGCTGCGCTCAAGCGAGCGATCGCGGATCGCCCGCTTGATGCCTATCTTCAGTACCAGGCGGGATGCACGTACCGCGCGCTCCAAGACGATGTCCAAGCAAAGGCGGCGCTTGAAGCGGCGCTTCGCCTCGACGTAGAGCATAGGCTCAGCATCCACGTTCGATCGACGATCTATGCCAAGCTTGCCCAGATCGAGCTCGCTCGGCACGAAGACAGGGAGGCGGTTCGGTTGGCGAAGGCGAGTCTTGAGCTCGTTCCCGAAGGTGCGGTTGCGCTTCAGATCTTGGCGCTTGGATCGTTGTCGACCGGAGACCCCCAATTGGCGCATGATGCCTTCGTCGCGGTGCGCAGACAGCCCAACCTCAACCCTCAACATGTCGCCGATGTCGAGAAGATGATCGACGTGCTTCGAACTGAGCTTGCCCGTGGGCGCGATCGTGGGACCTGAACGGTCATTCGAATTGGGCCTTTCTGCACGATCCACGGGATGGTATTCGCCCGGGTTTTAGCGTCGGTTGGTTTGTGATAGTTCGTGAGGCGTGATCATCTACAATCTGTTTCCTTTGTTGGCGGGACCATGTCGGGCGTGGGCGCCGCATCTCCAGCGCGCTGCGGAGATGGGGTTCGACTGGATCTTCGTGAATCCGATCCAGAAGCCCGGCTTCTCCGGTAGCTTGTACTCCATCGTCGACTACTTCGCACTCAACCCGTTGTTGGGTGAGGCCGAGTCCAATGTTGCCGCGAAGGCGAAGACGACGACCTCACCGCCGTCAAGCGCGTCGTCTTCGATCGAGAAGGACCTTCGAGCGGCGATCGCCACGGCGAATCGACTCGGCATGCGGGTCATGGTCGATCTCGTCATCAATCATTGCGCGATTGACGCCAAGCTCACCCGCGAACATCCAGAGTGGTTCGTCAAAGAGAACGGAAAGATTGCAAATCCTTATTGCATAGACAATGGCGAGAAGGTTGTTTGGGGAGATCTCGCGCTCTTCGATCATCGTCACACCTCAGATCCGGAGGGCCTTTATCGATACTTTGCGAAGATCGTCGAATACCTGATCGACCTCGGATTCTCCGGCTTTCGCTGCGACGCCGCGTATCAGATTCCTGGGAACATCTGGCGTCGGTTGATGCACGAGACGCGATCGAAACACCCAAACACAGTCTTCGTTGCGGAGACACTCGGATGCACCGCCGAACAAACGAAGCAGACGGCAGAAGCGGGATTCGATTTTATCTTCAATAGCTCCAAGTACTGGGACTTCCATGCGAGCTGGTTGCTGGAGCAGTACCAGCTCATCCGAGAGATCGCGAGGTCGATCAGTTTTCCCGAGAGCCACGATACGGAGCGTCTCTTCCAGGAGGTGAATGGGAACCTCTATGCCATGAAACAGCGCTACTTGTTTGCGGCGATGTTTTCGGCGGGGGTGATGATGCCGATGGGGTTCGAGTATGGGTTCAAACGTCGGATGCATGTGGTCGAGACCCGGCCGAAGGACTGGGAGTCTCCGAACGCCCAGCTCACCGACTTCGTCAAGACCGTCAACCGCCTCAAGGCGGGCTACGCCATCTTCAATGAGGAGTGTCCGACGATGGTTTTGCCATACGACAACCCGAACATTCTCCTCATGTGGAAGGCTTCGGCGAAGACCAAGGACGAGTCACTCATCATCTTGAACAAGGACGTGCACAATCATCAGCACTTCTACGCGGAGAACATCGCACGGTATGTTCAGGCCGGGGGGCCGCTGCGGGACGTTTCGCCCGAGTATCCGCTCGATTTCATTCCTAAGCCTTTCGACTATTCTCTGCGGCCGGGGCAGGGTTTTGTGTTTGTCGCGAGCCGCGACCATCCTCCGCTCGAAACATGAGGGCGGCCTCATGAAGCGGCATTAGGGTTTGTGCGTAATGTGATCTCGTTGTAAACCCATGATTGCCTTACTTAGATATGCTGATTTTATGTTCAGTTATCTGTGCGCTTTGTCTGCATCCATCTCGCCTCTTTAGCGCTCGAGAGTGCTTTTGCCGCGTTTTGTTTTGATTCGAAAACAGAGCCGAAGCTGAATCCGAATCCGAATCCGAAGCTGAAACCGAGGCTGCAGCTTAAGCCGCGGACAAGGCCGAAGACGCTTGGTCTTGCGGTGACGACGCCGGTGACGACGTCCGGGCGTCTCTGCGCGGTCAAGGATCGGGTGCGCGGACGCGTGGCGTTGGTCGATGTGTCGAAGGGCGCGCGTCGATTGGGTGTGATTCCCGGGATGTCTGAGGCGGAGGCTCGGCTTCGGTCGGCGGAGTTGATCGTTCGTCCTCGTTCGAGGGCGCGTGAAGCTGCGTTTTTGGAGCGAGGGGCCGAGCTCCTTTTGGCTTTCGGTCCCGACGCCGAGATCGCGCCGCCTGACTTTCTTTTTGTCGAGATCAGTCGGAGTCGAGGCGCGATCGCTCACCGCTTCAAAGATGTGGACACCAATACCGAGGAAGCGATCGCGAAGATGATTCACCGAAGTTTCGCCGACTTTGGGCATGATGTCTCCGTCGTGGTCGCCCAAGACCCGGAGACGGCGAGAGCGTTCTCGACGTTTCTTAGTCGCCAACGGTGGATGTCCTGGTCTCGAAACGTCGCGGGCACTGAGCCCAAGAAGAGAGAGACGTGGGTCGTGGCTTCTGATGAGACCCAGCGTGCGCTCTTTGGGCTTCCGCTCGAGACTCTGGCCTTTACGGAGGCCGCCGAGGACCCCGAAGGAAGCCTGCGCGAAAAACTCATTGCGGTCGTTGCTTCGTTGAAGATTCTCGGGGTGCATGACGTGATGCGTTTTCATGATCTCCCTCGAGCTCAGATTACAGCGCGCTTTGGCGCTGTGGGGGCGCTGTTGATGCGCCGTGCGCGGGCGGAGTGTGTGCGACCGCTTCGCCGGTTCGAACCAAAGTCGCTCTTGATCGAGAGCTACGAAGTCGATCCGCCTTTGGACGGCGTAGAACCGATGCTGTTTGTTCTTCGGCGTCTCTTTTCGAATCTAGAGCGACGGCTCGAAGCTCGCGCACTTTCTTCGGGTGCACTCGAGATTCGTTTCACGGTTCTTCCTGAGAATGTTTCGAAGGGGTCTTCCTCACGCAGCGTCGAAACCATACAAATTGCTTTTGCGCGTCCGACGCGGCGCGCGAAAACCATGTTGAGTTTGGCGAAAGAACGGCTTTCTGGATCTCGCGTGCTCCTTGGTGCTGTGGTCCACGTCGATGTGGAGATGATCGCTTCTGCACCTGATCATGGGGCGCAGCTCGATCTTTTTACTGCCTACGAAACACGTGTCGAGGCTCTCAGTGAGCTGATGGGGCGATTGCAGGCCATGTTGAAGGAAGGCGAGATCTTCGCGCCCAAAATTTCGTCTACCCACCGACCAGAGTCGGCTTGGGATCGAGGCGTCTTCGACGTTGAGGGCGCCATCCGATCTTCCGCCGACGATCGGTCTTCTGACTCGTCAAAGGCTGTCTCTTCGATGTCCTGCGTCTTGCCTTTGTCTTCATCGAAATCGTCATCAGCGACATCGACGTTTACGCTGCCAAAGATGCATGACTTGCTTTCGGTCAGTGAGGATGTCGCCAACGACGGTCAGCGTACGAGCCCATGGAGCGCCGAGGCTCAAGAGCGCTGGCCTAAACCGGTGAGCGATCACCAGGCTGAGGCGTTTGTGGTGGCTCTGCCGCCGAGACCTCTAGAGCTTCTCATGAGACCGGAGCCGATCGTCTGGGTGCGTAAGAGGGGGCAAGAACATGAGCGTTTTTTTTGGCGAGGAGAGTCGATTGAAATCGCCGGTTTCAGCGCACGTGAGTGTTTTGAGACCGAGTGGTGGACATCGGTGCCTTTGATTCGGGAATACGTTGTCGCCGAAGCCCTGGATGGGCGTAGGTTTTGGATCTTTTGGGCTTCGGATGGGGAGGCTTTTGTGCAAGGCATCTTCGACTGAGGGCCGGCATAGCTGCCCACATTCTCACCCTCTGATCCCAGTTGCGCTCATCGAAAACTCACGGCAAAGTCGCTCTCTGTCTGCAGATCCGATCATGTCGCACCTCGAAAAGAGCTCTGTCTCTGAGATCCTACCGAGCACCTCGTCGCGTCGCTCGAGGACCTTTCCTCGGCGATGGGTCATTCCGCTCGCCATGTTGGCACCTTTGAGCGCGATCGTGTTCGCATTTGCGCTCGGTCCCTCTGAAGAGAAGCGACTGGAAGAATTCTATCTTTCGAAGTCCGATGCGGAGGCGGCGCGTGTCTTGGCGGCACTCGGGCCGGTGGTTGTCCCTTCGGTGGCCGCCAATCTTGCTCGAGATGAGCACCGGTACCCACATCGTGCGCTATCGATCGAGTTCTTAGGACTTCATGGTGGCGAAGCCGCCAAGGTTGCGCTTCGCAACCTCGTTCAGCGAGACCAAGCCTCGGCCGAAGAGCGCGCGCTGGCTCTCAAGGCTTATCATCATCTCACGAGGCTGCGCGCCGCGCGGCTCGCCCGGGACTACCGCGACCGGGCCGATGCGCTGGGCTCGAAGGCACGTGAAATCATGAGCATCAGTGCGCCGCGACCGCTCATCTCGAACGGACCGGTTGGCCCTAGGTAGGTAGAGCTTGTCGGTCGGGAATCGGAGGCTTCGTTGACGGTGGCCGAGGTCCCGCAGCCGGTCGAGAAGGACCCGGTGCGACGGCTGCAGCACTTCGAAACTGGGCCCGTGCACCTCATTGGGGCCCCACACCCGCATTGATTTCAAGAGACCGCCTTCGTTCCCCAAAGTCCTTCTCGACCGGCTGCGGGACCTCGTCCACCTCAGCGCAGCGCACGCGATTCGCGCCATGTGGGGGATGAAGGGAGGGGGATGAAGGGAGGGGGATGAAGGGAGGGGGATGAAGCGAGGGGGATGAAGCGAGGGGGATGAAGCGAGGGGGATGAAGCGAGGGGGATGAAGGATGGGGGATGGATCTTTCAGGAACCCCCGCTCGGTGGCGTAGCTCTAACGGGTTCAACTGACTTCGTGCCTTGCGAAGGCTCGCCTTCCTCGGTGCCTGTGCTTTCGTCTGGTCCGCTTGCGTCGTCCGTCCGCTTCTTCCGTTTCTGGGCCTCGAAGGCCGAGATCGAGTCTTGCCGCTCGGTGGGGGCCTCGCCTGGCCGGCGTCCACGTTCGGAAAGACTTGGCGCATCGCCGGTGAGAAGTTGGCTGCTTCCGAGGCGCGAACCTTCGCCGTCGCGTGTATAGGCTGGGTCTTCGGCGTCCGAAGCTTGCAGTCCGCCCGCGCCGGTCGCTTGTTGGAGCGTTCCGCGACCCCAAGTCCCTCGCAGGACGAAAAGCCCGGTGTGGGTCATGGTCGGGAGGAGTGGAGGGTCGGTTTCGGCGTTTGCGGGATCTCGGTCGACCCAACTGAAGCCGTAAGAGAATGAGGCATCGATCGCAAAAGCGCCTTCGACATAGATGGGTACCGCGACTTGGCCGGTCGCGCCCAGGCTATCGTTGTTGTTGGCGATCGCGATGGCACGTGAGGCTGGATTGCTCGCGGTGGCTACGTTGGCCGAACCCGTCGGCTCAACTTCGCGAGATCGGCCGGCGTTGAAACCCACTTCCATGGCGACGTGTCGGTGGGCGATCACGGGGAAGTATCGGATCACGAGCGACGCTTGGTCTGAGGCGATCGCGGCCATGCCGAGTGCGCCAACGCTGACGCCTCGTTCTAGGCGCAGACTTAGGTCAAAAGGCGCGAACTCGCGCTCGAGCCCGAGCGCGAAAATGGGATGCACTCGACCGTAGATCGGCTGGAAAGATGTCGCTGCGTTCTGGGACCCGGTACCGACACCTTCGGCCGGTGCTTGAAATATGTTGGCTTGCGCGACGCCCAAATGGGCGTAGACCCTCACTTCGGCCCAGCGGTAGAAATCTTCGTAGATCCCTCGAGCCCCCAAGATGAGCGTATCGAGCGACATCCCACCTCCGATGGATCCGGCCACGGTCGTGACGGGTTCGCGAAAATTGGTCGAAGCGGTGACCTCGGCCCCGAAGGCGCGCTCAGATGTCTGCTGCCAAGAATAGCGGACGTTCATGTTTTGTGTGAGGCTGCGCGGCGCCTGAAGGATACCGGCTGAAGAAGAGGCCGATCCGGTGGAGGTCCCCGTGACATCCGGCGCCTGGGGAAGAGTGAGAAGCGCCGAAGCGCCCGCCTCGATCGTCGATTGCTGAATTCTTCGTCGATAGCTGACCGAAGCCCCCACCGTCTGTGCGGTCATCGGAACGAAGGCGCCGATGTTCGTGGTGCCTGTGTTCGCGGATGAATTCAGTCCGCCGACGAGGGTGAAAACTTGATTGTTCGCGTAACCGTAGTTCAGGCCTATTCGCGCATCCCAAAGTGGGCGAAGAAACTCGAAGCTGGTTTCCACATCAATGGTGTGGGTTTGGCCATTGACGACGAAAGCACCCAACTCCGCACCCGGAAGCGTGTTGCCTGCGCCACCACCTTGGACGGAGCCGTTGCTCGCGTTGCCAAGTCTTCCGTTGAGTCCGAAGCCGTAGCGGGCGGCCCAAGCCCATGTGAACGTTGGTGTGATGCGTCGTCCGAGGTAGCCAGCGGTGGCTTGAAGGGTTGTAACGCGTTCACGGAACGTATTCAGGACGTCCTCGTTCGTTGCGGTGGGGATGATCTGGCTGAAGCTCGCACCGATGACGCCCGAGTGCTCGAACATGCTCGTCGCCAAGTCGACGGTCATGTTGGCATTCACGGTCGTTCCGAGCTCGAGGCCCTGCATCCGTGCGACACCCACCTGGCCGTTCAAGACATCATCTTGGGCTTGGAATACTTCCGAGTTGTTCGTCACGGTGGTGCCGACTGATTGCGTCACGCCGACCTGGTAGCCAAACACAGTTTGCGCTGCTGCGTACGGCCCAAAGGCGAAGAAGCTGCTCGCCTGTAGGCAGAAACCAAGGCCGACCCGAAGGCCGAGGCCGAGGCCGAGCTTGTGAGCGCGGGAACGCATACGCTTTCGTACCGAAAGGAACCGTTGGGTGCAATCTTGTGCCGAATGCCTACACCCCAATCGGTGGACGATTACCCGGCGGCGTGTGCTTCGCTCTGAACTGCGATAGCTTCCCGAGAGGGATGTCAAACCTCACGACTCGCCAAGAAAGACGGTTCCCCGCGGCGATTCCTGTCGAGGTGACGGTGACGGGGCCGGCCCAGGTTCACGCGCTCTGGACGGAGAATATCTCGAAGGGCGGCTTGTTCGTTCGTAGTGAGACGCCGCTGGACATTGGCACCCGGCTCGAGATCCGACTGAAAGGGGACGAGCTCGACGTGACGCTCGGCGCCGAAGTTGCACACGTGGTCGATCGTCCGACCGCAGAACGTACCGGTGCTGTGCCAGGACTCGGTGTTCGATTCCTCGAGCTTCACCCGGACGTGGCCATTCGCCTCCTCGAGTACATAGGCGCCCTGGAACCGAGTC
Organism: Deltaproteobacteria bacterium; assembly: GCA_016713425.1. Classification (GTDB taxonomy): domain Bacteria; phylum Myxococcota; class Kuafuiibacteriia; order Kuafuiibacteriales; family Kuafuiibacteriaceae; genus JADJPE01. The sequence goes on from JADJPE010000005.1 coordinate 4,019,499, forward strand.
AGCCGTCTTATTCGTCGTCACCTTCGACGACGTCGCACACGTCGCACACGTCGCACACGTCGAACAACGCGAACGCCCAGAAGGTAGCGAGTGGTTCGAATCGCTCGAATGCGGGATGGGTGCTCGGCATCGATCTCGGGACCTCGAACACGGCGGCGTATGCGAGAGGCCCCGGAGACGTGCGTGGCGTATCGGTCTTCAGAAGCGATCGAAATCGAGGTCCGATTCTCCCGTCGGTCGTATCTCTCAAGAATCTTGCGCAACCGTTGGTTGGATGGTCGGCGCTCGACATGCAGCTCACCGACCCGCTCACGACCATTTATGGCTGGAAGCGATTCTTGGGACGTTCGGAGCGTAGTGAGTTCGTCGAGCGGCACCGAGTCCGCTTTCCTTACCGCGTCGGCCGTGATGCTCGCGGCGAGCTTGGCGTGATCGTTCACGACCGCGTCGTGTCGTTCATCGACGTTGCGGCACTCGTTCTGAGCGAAGTGAAGATGGGGGCCTGGAATATTCTCCAGCGGGACATCGAAGACGCGGTCGTCACGGTCCCGGCGCACTTCAGCACGGCCCAGCGGCGCGCAGTGATCGAGGCCGGCCGTCGCGCGGGCTTGAACGTGCGAAAGCTCGTGAACGAACCGACGGCGGCGGCCTTGTCCTTGGGGGCGGGGCGTAGCCTCGACACCCGAATGCTCGTGTTCGACTTGGGCGGCGGAACCTTTGACGCCTCGATCTTGGAGGTCCTCGACGACGTCTTCGACGTCAAGATGACCTCCGGTGACAGTTTCTTGGGTGGCCTCGATTTCGATCGTGCCGTCGCCAAGCGACTGACCGACATGTTCGCGGCCAAGCATCGCATCGATCTTTCTGAGGAGCCCATTCTTGCCCGTCGCGTGTTGAACGCGGCGGAGTATGCGAAGATCCTCTTGTCGGAGCACGAGGCGACCGATGTGCGCGTGCCGCTCGTGGGCTACGATACGCGTGGGAAACCGATCGATCTCGAGCATCGCCTGACTCGAGCTGAGCTCGAGACGCTCACTGCGCCGCTCGTCGAGCGCTGCATTGGCATCGTTGAAGACATGCTGGCTCAGGCTCAAGTAAGTGCCGGCGATCTCGAGGCGGTCGTGTTGGTCGGAGGACAGACGCGGATGCCGCTGGTTCGGAGTCGACTCGAGCGCGTGATCGGTTCGAAGATCCATAACCATCCGGACGGTGACCCCGCGGTGGCGAAGGGCGCGGCCATCGTCGGGGCGGCGCTCGACGATCTCGGGGGCGCGATCTTGATGGATGTGCTCGCGGTTCCGGTGGGCATCATGGTTGCGGGGGGAGAGACCAAGTGGGTCTTTCCGAAGGGTTCACAGCTTCCCGCTAAGCGATCCGTGACCCTCGATTCGACGCCGGCCGGGGCGACCGCGGTGGCCGTGGCGATCTGGGAGGGCGCCGACCTCGCGGCGGCCGATCGCCACTTGCTTGGTGTGGTGCATGTGCCGTCTGAAATGCTCCGGTCGGGTGCGTTCGAGCTCGAAGTGCAGCTGTCGGCGGATCTCACACTCGCGGTTCAAGGGCGCGCGGGGGCTAGGGTGGTTTCTCTTGCCGTGGAAACACCGACTAGGACCATGGATCTCTGAGTCTTTTCCTCGAGCGCGGCTGCTTTTCGGCACGTGCGTCTTGAAAAAGAAGGTGAACGGATGATCAGTTGTTCCCTATGGGGAACAGCGAGATGGGCAAGATCGGCAAGATCGGGACGCCGAGCACCCGCGCTCAATCCTCGAGTTACGTCGAGCTTCGGTGTGCGACTTCGTTCTCGTTTCTGAGGGGCGCCTCGCATCCCGAGGAGCTCGTCGATCGCGCGCATGCGCTCGGCTATCGCGCCCTCGCCATCACCGACCGGAACGGACTCTACGGGGTCGTGCGCGCGCACGATCGTGCCAAAGCGCTCGGTCTCGACGTGATCGTGGGCGCTGAGGTCCAACTCGATGAAGCTCGCAAGCCTGCCGCCCGCGCAGAGCCCGTATTCGATGAACGGATGTTCTTCCGTGAGCGCATGTTCGAGCCGGCCCGCGTGTTGCTGCTTGCGACCGATCGAGAGAGCTACGGTCGTCTTTGTCGCCTTCTGACACGAGGACGTCGACGGACCGGGAAGGGCGGCTTTCAACTCTTTCTCTCGGACGTCGCGGCGCACAGCAAAGGCCTGTTGGCTATTCATGTCGGTTCTCCAGAGCGATCGCTCTTGGCTCAAGAAAAGGACATCTTTGGCGATCGGCTGTGGCTTTCGATTGAACGCACGCTCTCGCCTCACGACAACCAACGCATCACGCTTTCGCAGTCGGTGGCTATGCGGCTCGGTGTGCCGTTGGTCGCGACGGGCGGCGTCTTGATGCATGAACGCGAGCGTAAACCTTTGCAGGATGTGTTGACATGTATTCGATTGGGACTTCGTCTTCAAGATGCCGGCCGCAAGCTTCTTCCAAACGCTACGGCCTATCTCAAATCGGCGCGCGAGATGGCGTCCTTATTCTTCGATTGGCCGGATGCTCTTGCGCGAACGGTCGAGATCGCGGCTGCGTGTCGATTCCGGCTGAGTGAGTTGCGGCACGAGTTTGCGCTCGAACTCCTTCCCCCTGGAGAGACGGGGATGAGTTATCTACGAAAGCTCGTCGAGAAGGGCGCCCGCGAGCGTTTCTTGGGGACGATTCCCGAGAATGTTCGACGTCAGATCGAGCACGAACTCAAGCTCATCGATACGCTCGACTTCGCGGGCTATTTCCTGACCGTCTGGGACATCGTTCGATACGCTCGTTCCTGCGGCATCTTATGCCAAGGCCGAGGTTCGGCGGCGAACTCGGTCGTTTGCTACTGCTTGGGAATCACCTCGATCGATCCCGTACGCATGAACCTTTTGTTCGAGCGCTTTATCTCGGTCGAACGCGGTGAGCCACCGGACATCGACGTCGACTTCGAACACGAGCGTCGTGAAGAGGTGATGCAGTACGTGTACAAAAAATACGGTCGGGAGCACGCGGCGATGGTGGCCAACTTGATCTGTTATCGCGCCAAGCTCGCCTACCGTGAGGTCGGCAAGGTTTTTGGGCTTGGACTCGATCAGATCGATCATCTGACGCGGGGCTTTGGATATTGGTCTTCAGGGAAGGTGAGCGACGCAGATCTCGAGGCGGCCGGCCTCGATCCGAAGAGCCAACCCGTTCGGCAAGCTATGCGATGGGCGGAGGTTCTCCAAGGCTTTCCACGGCATCTCGGCATTCATTCGGGGGGATTCGTGATCACCAGGACCCCGGTCGTCGAAATGGTCCCGGTCGAGAATGCGACGATGGCGCATCGGACGGTGATCTCTTGGGATAAGCGCGACGTCGAGCGGCTCGGCTTGGTGAAGATCGATCTTTTGTCACTGGGGATGCTCACGGCGGTGCGCCGGACTTTCGATGCGGTAAGGGAGAGCGAAGGACTCGAGCTTTCGTTGGCGAATATTCCGGCTGAAGATCCAAAGATCTACGACATGATCTGTGATGCCGACACCGTCGGGACTTTTCAGGTCGAATCACGCGCTCAGATGCAGATGCTCCCGCGCCTCCGGCCGCGGACTTTCTACGACTTGGTCGTGTCGGTGGCGATCGTGCGTCCGGGACCGATTCAAGGCGATATGATTCACCCGTATCTTCGACGTCGCGATGGGCTCGAAATGCCCGACTATCCGCACCCGGCGCTTGAAGCGATTTTGGGACGAACGTATGGCGTGCCTCTATTTCAAGAACAGGTCATGAAGATGGCGGTAGCCGTGGCCGGCTTTACACCCGGCGAAGCCGATGAGCTTCGCCGCGCCATCGGTTGGCGATCGCAGATTCACATCGAACAGCTTCATCAGCGTCTTGTCGCCGGTATGCGGAAGAGCGGGCTGTCCGATGATTTTGCCGAGCGCATCTTCCGCATGATTCAAGGCTTCGGTGGCTATGGCTTCCCGGAATCTCACGCCGCATCGTTTGCGTTGATCAGCTACGCGTCTTGCTATCTCAAACGCTATCACCCGGCGGCGTTCTTGACTGCCCTTCTCAATAGTCAGCCGATGGGCTTTTACTCTCCTCATTCTCTGGTGGCTGACGCGCAACGCCACGGCGTCTTGGTTCATCCTCCTTCTGTCCGCGAGAGCGCCTGGGATACGACGCTCTCGGATGGCGATCCTTCGCACCAAAAGACGTGGTGGGCGACTTCGCGTGCGTCTGTAAAAAGACACACGCCTTGGTCTGATGAGATGTTGAATGTGCGACTGCGAGGTGTGGCGGTGCAGCCTTCGGTCCGTCTCGGTCTTCGCGTGATTCGAGGTCTACGAAGAGAGGTCGTCGATGAGATGCTCGAAGCACGTCGCCGTCGTGCGTTCAAGTCGATCGAAGATGTGGTGGCACGGGCGTCTGTTCCCAAAGAGGCGGCATCTCGCCTCGCGGCAGCAGGTGCGTTCGATGATTTCGGGGTGACTCGGAGACAGGCTCTGTGGACGGTGATGGCGATCGATCGAGCGCCGCTCCTTCGAACGCTTCGACTTTCGGAAGAAATGTCGTCGGCCGATCATCTCCCCAAGATGTCAGAGGCGGAGCATATGCGGACCGACTACGCGACCACGGGCCTATGCGTGACCGTGCACCCGGTGACGTTTGTTCGTGCTCATCTTCGGCGTCTCGGTGTGCTTGGGTTCTTGGAGCTTCAGCGGGTCGTCCATGGGCGGGTCGTTCAAGTTGGCGGCATGGTCGTGACTCGTCAGCGTCCGAGCACGGCATCGGGCGTGATTTTCATGACGCTCGAAGATGAGGATGGTCACATCAATCTCGTTGTTTTCAATCCCGTCTACCAGCGCTTCGTCGAGATCGCACGAGACGCCACGATGTTGATCGCGAAAGGCAAAGTCGAGCGAACTCGGGGAGTTGTGAATGTCGTCGTCGAATCTTTCTCGACGCTCGAGGCCCCTGAACCACCGGTCAAAGTGGCTCGGAATTTTCGATGAGTTCGAAGCCTTGTGGGTGGTAGAGTCATGCCTATGACGATCTCAAAAAAGCCCCTGACGGCCACGGATGGGTCGTCCACCGTTCAGACGCCGAAGTCGAGCTCCCGAAGCGGACTCTCGGTGAATTCAGCGAGTCCGGTTAGCAAGGCTTCCTTCGCTGCGAAACTCGCATCCGCGACGATGCTTGCGTCGGGTGCCCCCGCCTCTTCGACATCATCATCATCATCATCTTCTTCTTCTTCTTCCTCTTCTTCTGCTGCTCCTGCTCCTGCTGCCGCGGGGGCCGCCTCGTCGATGCCGGAAGAGATGCGTGAGGCCGAGCGGCAGTTTCAGATGACCTTGGCCAAATCGGTTTTGAGCCTCGCGAAACCCGCAAAACTCGAACGGGTCGAGGTCGAGTCGATGGACGACGAGTGACCTCGTCGTGGATGGGATTGACTGAGATCGGGTGAGCTCGGGTGAGATTGTAGGGTATCTGGTCTCGATTCTCTGAGATCCATCTTTCGCTTCGAGTCAGAACTTATAGGCGTTGATGTCAGAGAACTGCGGCTGGTTGTGTCTAAATGTCTGGATTTATTTGGCCGGGCTCTGAATGCCGAGATGGTGCCTCTTTTGCGAAGACGCTTTCTCGTGGAGGATCACATCCGTGAGAACAACTAAGCGCCCCTCCCAGGGGGAATGTGTTTGGGCTTCGGCTTCGAATCGGTGGCGGGCCGCTCTGGCGGTCGGTTGGATGGCCAGTGCCTGGGCTTGTGGAACCAGTGACTCGGCGCCGCCAACGCTCCGTCCGGCGCAAGAAACGCCAACGTCTGGGCAAACGAGCTTCTTTTCGGCTGATGCGGTGAATGGCGAGGCCAGCAATTCATATGGCGCGGCGGACACGGCCGCGGGCGCGGAGGCGCCGACCGCCGAGGCCACGCGGGACGATGAAGCGAGTGATACGCCGCGAACGGTGGAAGAGGGGGACATCTATCGGCTCGCGGGCGAGCACACTTTGCTCAACCTAAACGCCTATCGCGGTCTCCAGGTGATCGACTTGTCCGACCCCCAACATCCGGCCGTGGTCGGGAGCGTACGCGTGACGGGCTATCCGGTCGAGATGTATGCCGCCGGCGACTACGTCTTCATGCTCCTCAACAACTGGAATGGCTACTACGCGTACAGCCCCGAGCTCGAGCTCGCGGATGACGCGTTCGGCGCCTATCACTACGAAGGTGGTCTGGTGCTCGTGGCCGACATTCGTGATCCGTCGGCGCCGGTCGTCATCGACCGCGTTCGTATCCCAGGTACGCTCTCGACGAGTCGACTGACGCGAAGTGGCGATCGCGTGGGGCTGTATGTGGTGGCCTCGCGCTACGAAGCCAACGCCAATTCGAACTACGAAACGCATACGCTCGTGAAAAGCTTCTCTTCCGATGGGACCGGAGTCTTGACGGAGCGATCCGAGATCGATCTCGGAGGCTACGTCTCCACCATTCAGGCGACACCTGAGCGCCTTCTGGTCGCGCGACAAGACTGGTCGTCGTCGAATGGGGCCCGGAGCGAGGTCGCGATCATCGACATTAGCAGTGTCGATGGCACGATGATCGAAGGCGACTCCGTCGTCGTAGAGGGGCTCGTCGCCAACAAATACAACATGGATGTCTATGGCGATGTGCTACGCGTTGTTTCGGCCAATAGTTGGGGCTCGAACGGCAACACCAACCACATCGAGACCTTCGATGCCCACGACATCGCGCAGCTGACTCGCATCGACTACAAGACGTTTGGCCAAGGCGAGAATCTCTATGCGACGCTCTTCGATGGCGAGAAGGCTTTCTTCGTGACCTACCGAAGGGTCGATCCGTTCCACGCGTTTCAGATCGGCGACGACGGCATGATCGTCGAGAAGTCGCAGTTCATCGTTTCGGGTTGGAACGACTTCTTCCGCGCCGTCCACGATGGCGGTCGGCTCGTTGGCATTGGACGCAACGACGAGAACGGGAGCAAGCTCGCCGTCAGTCTCTACGACGTGACCGACCTCGAGAACCCATCTCCGTTGCTTGCGCGCCAAGAAATCGACCTCTCTTGGGGATGGTCAGAAGCGAACTGGGATGATCGCGCTTTCAGCGTCGTCGAGGGTGCGACTTCGGTGGCGGCGCCGACGGGTGAAACCGAGACCGGCCTCGTTCTCCTCCCGTTTAGTGGTTGGAGCGAAAACGACCGGCGCTACGTGGCGGCGGTACAGATCTTCACGTTCTCGGACACCACGCTGACTCGGCGCGGGGTGATGGAGCACGGCACAGAGGTCCGCCGCAGCTTCCTGGCAGATGCCGATGCGGCCACCACGGCCAATCTCTCTGACGTCGAGCTCGGCCTCTTCGATACGTCGAACCCCGATGCGCCCGTCTCTCTCGGTCGCTTGGAGCTTGCGCCGAACTACGATGCATTCTTGGTCTTTGGCGACTACGGACTCCGGCGACGGAGCACCGGCTACTATTACGGTTGGTGGGGGAACATGGGCGAGGCGAATGCCGTCGATTCGCTGCAGGTCGTGCCTTTGGGCGGTGATGTCGATCAGGCTGCGGCGATCGCCTCGTTCGATATCCCGACGGGGGCCGTCGTCTACAAGATGGGCGACCGCGTGGCCGTAGTGTCGGGCGAATTCATTCCTGATGCGTCGACTTCGACGTCGACGCCGGCCCCGAGGACGTGGGCGTATCAGACGACCATCGAGGTTTGGAGCCTGGCGGTCCCGGGTACTCCAGCGCAGCTTGGGCGACTCACGACGACCGAGCTCCCTCCCTCCTATCTGCCCTACTATGGCTACGGTCGAGTCTACGAAGACGGCATCGATGCCGAAATCCCGACGATTTGCTATGACTCGGCGTGCCGCCCCTATCCTGTTCCGCCCGCCACGGCCATGGCGGCGGGTGATGCGCTCGTCTTCGTCGAGCCCGTGATGGAGAGACAGCTCATGGGGACGAGGCACACGCGGTCGATCTGGCCGGTCTCGGAAAGCCGCGGGGTCAACGATTGTCGCGCGGATGCGAACGGAGAGACCTGCAGCTACCTTACCGGCGGGATCTACTGCTCGACGCTCCATCGGGTCGACGGAACGGTCGAACCGGAGGTTTGTTCGGGCGCCTTCTATCGCTGTGCCCCCGATGAATCACGTGCCATGACCTGCGAGGAGATCGAGGATCCGAGCTCTGTCCAAACGAACGAGTCTCAATACACCTACGAAGAGTATCGGTACTGGTCTCGCGATATCTTCCATCCGGTCGATATCAGCGACGCTTCAGATCTCATCGTTCGCGATGCGATCGAGATGGCGCAGAATGAAGAAGTGGCCAATGTGTTTGCGAAGGAGGCCGATCTCTATGTCGCTTGGAAGCAGCCCTATCGCATCCCGGGCGACGGTCGCCCCTTTGCGCGCTACTTCTTCCGAACCCTGGGCTTTGCGAACCCTGCGCAGCCAACGGTTGGTCCTGCCGTCAACGTGCCGGGCACCCTGATCGCCGTATCGGGGCAGACGCTCGTCACGCGCGATTACTTGTTCGGCCACTCGATCGTCGAGTCCTCGCTGAACAAGCTCGAGCTCCGCGGGAATCTCGCCTATCTCCAGGGCGTGAAGCGCTTCGAGGATCGATGGGTGCAAGATGTATTGCTGGATGGTGAGGGACACGTGCTGGTGACGCATCAGGCGCCGTGGTCGTGGTACCCCGGCTACTACGGCTATCGCGGCGGGGCGGTTGACGACGTGGTCGTTGGCTCCGGCGTGGTCGGAAGCGATGCGCCCATCGGGGGGGCGTCGACTTCGAGCGGGGGCACCGAGAACTATCTGACGCTCTCGGTGGTCGACCTGGCCGGTCCGGTCTTCGCCGAGCTGTCGTCGCTACCGATCGCGAGCTGGGCGACGCTTCGGGGCACGGAGTCTGGTCGGGCACTCTTCTCGGCCCCGGGCGGAATCTTGGTCGTGAGCCTCGATGACCCGGCGGCTCCGGAGGCACAAGGATACTTCCCGATCCAGGGGTGGCCATCGTCGCTCGTGACCGATCGGGGCTCGCTGTATCTTGCGGCCGGCCGCTATGGCCTCTATCGCTTCGACCTCAGTGCGTCGAACTTGCTCGCGCCGTAGATCTCGCGCCTTCGCATCCCCGCATCTTCGCTTCGCCCCTTCTTCCCTTTCTTCCTGTCTTCCTCTCCTAGCTTCTTGCTTCCCGGCTGTACCGAGTCCTGGGGCACCGACGCTCATTCTGAGTTGTGGTTGCGGGTCTGGGGCAGGGCATGTAGCGTCCGGCCTCTCGCGCCATGTCTCGCGCCATGTCCACCAAGATCTCTCGCTATGCTTTTGCCCCATCCGAGCATGAGCCGACGTTGGCGGCGATCTTCGAGGCTGTGCGCGCGTTGCCTTCGCTCGACGAACGGGCGCTCAGTCGGATCCTGAAGCGTCATCCCAAGAATGGTCGGGATCTCTTTTCGAAGAGCGAGCTCGTCCGCTCGGCTCGCTTCTTGGCGGAGCGCCAGGGCTGGACCGTGGCCGAAGTCGACGAAACGATCGCGAAGCTCAGAACGAAACCGGTGCGGACCCAAAGCGGTGTCGCGCCGGTGACCGTTCTCACGAAACCTTTTCCGTGTCCTGGCGAGTGTGTGTTCTGCCCGAGTGATGTCCGGATGCCGAAGAGTTACTTGTCCCAGGAACCTGGTGCCCAGCGAGCCGCCCAACACCGATTCGATCCGTATGCGCAGACGTGGGGCCGGCTGGCTGCCTTTCATGCCAATGGCCATCCAATCGACAAGATCGAGCTCATCGTGCTCGGCGGAACGTGGTCTCACTATCCGGACTCGTACCAGGTCTGGTTCATCGAGCGGTGTCTCGCGGCGCTCAACGACTTTGACGGCGCACGGGCGTTGCCGTTGCCGCAAGCTGAAGGGCTCGACTTCAGCCAACTCAACGAAACGGTGGACGGTGCGGCGCCCGGGCCTCGCTACAACGAGATCGTGGGTCGGTTCTCGCGTCGGCCATCCGTGCCGCCCGACCAGGCCGGGGACGTCGCCATATTGGCCTCCGCGATGGTGAAGAACGAGACCGCGCGGTCGCGGTGCGTCGGGTTGTCGCTCGAGACGCGTCCCGACGAAGTGACGGACGACGAGGTGCTTCGGCTGCGACGGCTGGGCGCGACAAAGATCCAACTTGGCCTTCAAAGTCTCTCGGACGAGGTGCTTCGTGCGAACAAGCGTGGGCATGATGTGGCGGCGAGTCGTCGCGCGATGGGGCGTCTGCGTCGTGCCGGGTTCAAGATTCAGGCGCACTGGATGCCGAATTTGCTCGGATCCACCCCGGCACGCGACGTCGAGGATTTCGGGCGGTTGTTCGATGATCCGGAGCTTCGTCCCGACGAACTCAAGATCTACCCGTGCAGTCTCATCGAGTCGGCGGAGCTCGTGCAGCATTTTCAGCGTGGAGACTGGCGTCCCTACACCGAGGCCGAGCTCGTCGAGGTTTTGACCAGCTGCTTGCTCAAGGTGCCTGAGTACTGCCGCGTTACGCGCGTCATTCGCGACATCCCCGGTCAGGACATCATGGTCGGGAACCGGGTTTCGAACCTTCGCGAGGCGGTCGAGGAGGGCGTTCGCCGGACGGGTGGTCGGCTCAAGGACATACGCAGCCGAGAGCTCAAAGATGCGGCGTATGACGCCCAAGACCTCTCCCTCGAGACCGCGTCCTATTCGACGGGCGTTGGGGAAGAGCATTTCTTGCAGTGGGTGACCTCTTCGGGCCGATTGGCGGCATTTCTGCGGCTTTTCTTTCCGTGCGGGCCCAGTTTCGTCGCCGAGCTGAACGGATCAGCCATCGTGCGAGAGCTTCATGTCTATGGAACCGCAATGGCGCTGCATGCGCGCGATGGTTTGGCCGCACAGCATCGAGGGCTCGGCCGGTCGTTGCTGAAGGTGGCCGCCCAGAGGGCACACGATCGCGGATTCGAATATCTTGCCGTCATTTCTGCGATAGGCACCCGGGGATACTATCGTTCATGCGGTTTCAGGGACGGGGCGCTTTATCAGCATCGCTCGTGCTCGGATTCGTACGGACCGTGAGGGTTTGGAAAGGCTCGCTTCGGCGGCGCGAGTGCTCATTCGTTTCGGTGCTTGCGCGCGTTTGAACAGAAGGTGCGGAGTCAGCAAACTCTTTTACGAATCCATGGGTTTGGCGCTGGACTTGCGTATAGACTCAAGGACGCCGCCTGCGTCGGTCGGCGGGATGTTTTGAGGTCGATGCTCGGTCGCTCAGTCCTCATCGGGGAACCGATGTCCAGCGTGGAGACCGAGCTGCGTGTAACGGAAGGGTAAGGCGATGCTGACAGAGGCACTGCTCATTTCAGTTCAAGTGCTTGTCGCTCAGGCGACCCCGGGGGGAGACCGATTTCCTCCGGACCAGGTCCATATCTTGCGGGCGGCCGACGGCCATCCCAACGTTGAGCTGGTCCTCGACAGTTCGGGCTCGATGGGCGAGGGCGTTCAGGATCCGACCCCTTACATCCCTGAGTCGGACTGCGTCTTCTATTGGAATCAGGTCAGCCCCTGCCGAGCCGATCCCGAGCCGCCGATCGGAGACCCGACGTGGCGTCAGTGCCACCCCGATTCCTACTGGAACGTCGTGACCAGTAAGCCTCACCTGACCAAGACCGACCAGCTCAAGGCCGTGCTTACCGGCTGCCGCACGGCGAGCGACGGCATCCTAGACAAGTGGGCGGGGCGGATCAATTTCGCGCTCCGGCAGTTTGGTGAGGATCGAACGGGGCTGCTCCTGCCTGGGGGCGACTTCGGTATGGGCCCGGGCAAACTGGCGCAGCTCGAGGCCGCGGTCCATAGCCTTCCGGCCGAAGGCTACACGCCCCTGACTCCGGCGCACGCGCTCGCGGCCCGGCATTTTCATGAGTACTTCGGCCCATCGAACACGGAGGTCTGTCGGCAGAACTATATCGTCATGCTCACCGATGGGATCGGAAACCGCGACTACAACTTCGAGCCCTACGATTGGGAGTGCAGCTCGCCGCCCGAGGATCCGGTCAGCTACGCATCGACGCCGGGGGTGACCGACGAGAATCCAGCGGAAGGCGCCGCGTATGTCTATCGGCGCGCCTCGATCGCGTCGACGCTGGCCGAGAGCTTCGCCGACAATATGTGTACGGTCGACGGGCGACAGCCGATCGGCACCTACACGATCGGCTTTCACACGGACGCCCAAGGTAACAACGTGCTTGAGGATGTGGCGCAGGTCGGTGGCGGTCGGTTCTATCCCTCGACGGATTACGCATCGCTCGACCAAGCCTTCGAGGAGATCATCGTCGACATTCTCGAGCGGGCCTCGGTCAACTTCGGCGGTGCGACGATCGCCAACGACGGTGCTTTTCAGGGCAACTATGTCTATGTGGCGCACTGGGCGCCTTCGCAACATGGGAAGTGGGCGGGCAATCTGAAGAAGTTTCGGCTCTTTCCGTTCGACTCGAACTTCGAGTTCGACGCGACGGACGACTCGACGTATTTCGTCGTCGATCCCGCCAATCCGGCGAGCTTGGTCATCAATACGACGCCCCGTGACTTGTGGAGCGGAGATTCGAGTCTTCGGGCTCGCGCCGGCGGTGCGGGGGCGATCATGCTTGCGAACCGCGGTTGGCCGGGCGATCCGGCGCCACCAGACGCAGCGTATCCAGCGCCTGCTTCACCCTACGATCGCACGATCAAGACCTGGCGCCCGATGGAGCCGTTCACGGATTACGTCGCCTTCGATGGGAGTCCGGCTGGGTTGTCGCCGGACGACACGTGGACGCCCAATTTCTGCGAGCACATGCGGCTCATCAACTACATCCATGGCTACACGTACGACGTCGAGGACTGTGCGGCGTGCACGGCGTGGGGTGATGCGGGGTGTGCGCCCGTGGGCCTCGATTGGCCGATCTCCTCCGCCATCAACGGCGCGACGACGCTCCTCAAGTACCATGAAGATTGCGAAGGCGCGGCCGGGCGCTGCTTTGTCGTGACGGGTGGCCAGGCGGGTCTGATCTCGTTTTTTGACGCCTACGATGGTCACGAGGTTTCGGCGCTCCTCCCCGGCGAGCTTCTCAGCCTGAAGCCGGGCGCGTCGCCGATCGCGAATGACTATCTGCGCGACATCGATCGGCAACCTTCGTTCGACGCGCCGCTTCGCTTCTACGCCGATGGGGCCACCCGCCTTCTGCACGACGATCGCAATGGCAACGGCGTGATCGATGTGGCGAATGGCCAGCCCGAGACCGCCTACCTGGTGTTTGGCCTGGGGCGCGGCGGGAGGGAGATGGTCCTGGTTCCGGTTGGGCCTGGCTTCGACGGTGAACCCACGGTATCGGCCGGAAATCCGGCTCGGATCTTGGCGCCCTATGACGAGCCGAACGGTGCATCGTTCTCGAATATTCAAGACCTCTGGAGCGCTCCGGCCTATTCGGAGCTCCGCGAGCCCATCAGCGGGAGCTTTGTTCAGGTCATTGCGTTCGGTTCCGGGCACATGCGGCATCTCGATTATCCGAACGCCCAGATGGGCGCCGGTCTCCCTGTCTCCGGCAACCCGGGGACGTTGACGGATGTGACCGTTCCCGCGGGTGCGTATGCGAATGGCTGCGCGGCCTTGATGGCGCAAAACGGAGAGACGGCGCTTGCCTGTGATCCGCTCGCGTATTTGTCGGACACATTGCCTCCGCCGCCCATGATTCCGCGACCGCTTTATCCATGCACGCCATGCACCGATCCGCTTGGCTGCGCAGGGGGCGCGCCGTTTTGCTATGACTGGCCCGGGATTGCCGGCATCGCACCGGCCTACGCGCCGCCGCACAACATCGTGACGGCCCCGCTTCGCTGGAATGACGGTGCAGGCGGTCGGGCGGTCGCCTTTCAGGTCGTGTTCAGCACGATCGATCTCCAGCCCGGTGACTGCGTCCATCTCAAGGATGGTTCAGGCGCCACGGTGGCGTCGCTTTGTGGTGCGCTCGGCGGGCCGGTGACAAGCCACTGGATCTACGATGATCAGTTCGCGCTTCAGTTCTCTTCCAACGGAATCGATGACGCCAGTGCGTATGGGTACACGATTTCCGACATCCATGTGAGGGTGCAGGGTCCGGCGCTTGGCGTCTGTGCTGCCTGCGACGTCGACAACGACGGCTCGTGCTCGGCATCTGCGACGGAATGCGCGCCGGCGGGTCCGATCGACTGCGGGGCTTGCGATCTGGATGGAAATTTTGCGTGCAGTCCGGCCGAATGCGGTACGGCGACGTCGACCACGACGACGCCGAGCGTCTATGTGATGGACCTTCATGCGTGGGCCGGCAGCAATGATCCGAAGGGATATCGGGATGCATTGCTCATGCGCTTCACCTCGGACTGCGGGACGCAGAAGGAGGCGAATGAGGTCTGCTTTGATGCGTCCGACGCGCCCGATCTTGCGCACATGATCTTTCCCATCAGCTCCGAGATCGCGAAGTTGGAGGAGGGCGGCCTGCTGCGTGCGCTCTACTTCGGCGATGAGGGCGGGCAGATCTGGAAGATCTTCTTCGATCCGCTCGCGGGCAATTGGAGCGCCCGGCGACTTGCGAACATGAATCGGTCAGCTTCCGGGATTCAAGGCAACTCCAAGGATTTTCGCAAGATCTTCAGCAAGCTCGAGGTCGTGCGTTCGTCGTGCAATGGGACGCGTTCGGTCGGTGTGTACTTCGGAACCGGAAACCTCCAGCGGGCGGCATCCTTCGACAACCTCGGGGATCCGAACATCAGCGGTCTTCCGGGAGGCAATGTCCTGTCGAACCGAGACATCATGGGCGTCGTCTGGGATTCGCCGAAGCTTCCCGCCGGTGGGACCGACCTCGAACACATGCTGAACGTGACCGACGAGGTCCGCATTGATGATCCGACCCAGGATGGAACGCAAGGCTACTTCATCGAGCTGTTGGCGAACGAAAAGGTCTTGAGACCCGCCCTCGTGTTCAACGGGGTGTCATTCTTCAAGACGTATCAACCGATCACGCCGGCAACCGAGTGTGTCTCTTCGCGAGGCCTCGACCGCGTCTATGCCTTCAACAACTGTAATGCGGAGCCGGTGACGGACTCGAACGGCAATTCCGTGACCGACGTCGGCGATCGGCTTGCTTGGTCGAGCGATCTGACAGACATCGGTGCGCCCCTCATGTTGTTCACGCCCGCGGGAGAGGATGCCTTCGTCCAGACGGGCGATCAGGTCGCGGGCAATGCGGCGCTGCCTTCGAAGCGGTTCCGAAGGGGTCTCAGTCTTCTGTTGTTCCGGCTGATCTAGGCGGTGAGGAACAGAGGCTCAGGACGACGCCACAAGGACCCGAGACGATAGGAAAGAAGAAGTAGAAGTAGAAGTAGAAGTAGAGAGAAGGAAAGAGGGAGAGGAGAGACATGATGAACTCGCTGCGTCTCATGGGGGCTTTGGTGTTCGCGGGCGCGGCCCTGTGGGGACTCGACGCTCGCGCCGACGATACGAGGGAGAAGGCGGCCGCGTTGAAGCGTGGCACCCTCAGCCGGGCGGAGCTTGCCGAGCGCACGTACACGAAGAATGAGATGTCGACGACCGGTCTCCTGCGTCGGTATGGTGATGGCCGGGTTTGGCTTCAGGTGCCGCTCGCGCCGGGCGTCGACCGCGAGGCTCTGGTTCGATCGCACCAGCTTCTCTCAACGCAGGTCAAAGGTGCCGATCCGGGCACATATCTTCGTCCCTTCCCGGTGGCGATTGACGGCCCGACGGAGCCGATGCTCAAGCGACGGTTAGGGCGTGAGGTGGAGCTCTCGTTGGTTCAGGATCAGCGCGGACATTGGGCCGTGGCTGATATCCGCACCGTCGAAGCGCGCAAGCGCTCGTCGTCCGACTGAGGTCTTCGGCCGACACACACGTATGCCTATGCCTCTTCGATTATCGATCTTATCAAGGCTCACTTATTAAGGCTCACGCACGACTTGGTACGTGTGGCTTGACGTATCGAGCAACAGATACTCAAGCCGTCCTGCGACGCATGTTCCGCTGTTGAGGAGGAGTTGGCCGTCCACTTCGATCCTCTTGGCGTGGTGGGTGTGTCCGGTGATGACGATCTCGCCTTTTCTTGCTCGACCGTACGCGACGGCACGGCGGTCGAAGGTGTCAGGCCTGTCCGAATGACGCTCTCGGCGCGCTGAAGAGAGGTCTTGATCGTGATCATGGGCATCCCGGTGCGTCGTTGCTGCGGCTCGCGCGGCACGCCGGTCGATCGTCTGCGTCACGTGAAAGCCCGCGCGCTCGAGCCAACCACCGGCCCAGACGCCGGCGCGGCTCAATGGGGCTCGGTCGCGCTCGAACCATGAGAGCTGATGCCCGTGGAAGAAGACGAGCTTCGTGCGGCCCTCGGCGATGTGGAGACATTCGGGTGCACCCAGAACGTCGCCCACGATGATGTCATGATTGCCTTGGACCAGCCGGTAGCGAGGGTCTTCGACGAGTCTGCGGCTGAGCGTTGGGTACGCATCGAGGACGCTTGCAAGCTCTCGCCGCGGTGCACCAGGCCACAGGCCGCGCAATGTTTCGAAGATATCGCCCAGGAGGACGATCATGTCGGCGATTCGCTCGAGCTCGTCGAGCCACGAAAGAAAGAGATGCTCTCGCTCCCGGTTGCGTCCGAAGCGGTCGAGCGCGTTCTTTGCGCCGAGATGGAGATCACTCAACACCGCGATGTGCATCGATCATCGACCATCCTAGCACAGCCCGTTGCGTGCATAGAAAAGACTAGGGCTCCATCCGTCTTTGCTGATAAGACCGCGACCATGAATCGCGTACAGCAGGTCCTTTCTCTGTGTGTGATCGCGGCTTTGCCGCGGGTTGCGTTCGCGCAAGATTCGACTTCGACCGACGACACCGGCGATGTCCTGCTTGGGGGCGACGAGGATAGGGGGGCCGGGGGCTCTTCGGGCTCGGGGGCTGCGGGCGACGACAGCGCGACGTTGGACGAAGTCGACATCGATCCGCTGGGCTCCGGCACCGATCCTGACGACACCAGCAGCATCGATGCGGCGCCACGGACCTTTCCCAAGGTCTATACGCAACGCTCGCTCGTGTTGCCCCGGGGGCAAGCTGCGCCTCGATGTCGCGCCGACGAGCCTCAGCATCGACAATTCGGGCGCGGTCGGGGGACCGAATCGGGGGCTGATGATCGGCCGCCACGGAGCCTCGGGGGTCGGCGGCGGGGTGACCGTTTCGTCATTGAGCCTTGGGGCGACGATGGGCATCGTCGACAATGTCGAGGTCGGCACGGTCTTGCTGCCGATCGTGCTTGCACCCGATTTCGACTTTGGCGACATGGAGTTCTTCGGAAAGTATCGCTTCTTGTGGGCGGACGATCTCGAGGTCGCCGGCCTGGCCACGCTTCGGCTTCCCACCAACTCTAATTTGGCGATCGCTGTCGGTGTGCCCGTGATCTACCACATGGGGCCCTACATGAAAGTCGAGGGCGGCGCAGAACTTGAACTCATCTTCGACAACACGGTGCTCAACGTTGACCTGCCGATAGGCCTTGCCTACAACATCCAGCCCGAGCTGTTCATTGCGGGGCGAAGTGGTCTCTTCATCCCCGACTTCGAAAGCGTTGTGTTTCCGCTCGGCGTTCAGGTTGGCTACACGTTGCTCAGGCCGGGTGTGCCGCAGATGGACATCATCGGTGCGCTCGATTGGCCATACTTCCTGAACACGGACAGTGGCTTCTTGCTGAGTACGTGGCGCTTGACGGTCGGCGCCAACATCTTGTTCGACCTTCCCCTCGACTGACGTCGACGAGCCACAATCCTCTGGCACCTCATACCGCAAAGGGGCGCTCCCCAATGCCGTAGATGAGATAGGTGCCCATCGGACCCATGTCCATGCGGTCGACGATCTTCCACTGGAACAGCTCTGAATAGAACTCGAAGCCGGCCGCGCTGTCGCGGGCCATGAGCTCGTTCCAACAGACCTCGCCTTCCTTCTCCATCGCGTGCGGGGTCATGGGTGTGAGCGGTTTGAATGCGGCAAAGACGCCACCTTGAGGGTCGCCCAAGACTGCGAAGCGACCGACCGTGGGAATATCGTCGGGGCCTTGTAGACCCGCCCGCCCAGCCGTTCGGCCGCGTTGGCCGTCGCATCGACGTCGTCGACCTGGACATAGCCAAGCCAATGAGGTGGAGCGCCCATCGCTTCAGCTTCTTTGGGTAGGGTCATGACGCCGCCGATCGGCCCCTGCGCCCCGACCAACATCGTGTACTCGGGACCGAACGCCTCGGTCTTCCAGCCGATGATCTGAGAATAGAAGGCGATCGATGCCCTCTCATCCTTCGCCATGTGTTCGTGCCAAACAAAGAATCCATTGGTCGTTTCTGCCATCTTGTTCCTCCCGGCCGGGTGTTAACCGAGCCCCCCCGGACCACGTGTTGTGACCGACAGACGCCAGCTGCCCATGATGCGAGCCGGGAGACGAGTTCCTCAGATGTGGAGTCAACGACGCTCGAGCGACGAAGGACGAAGGGCGAAGCCCACGTG
The DNA here is from genome assembly GCA_016713425.1 of Deltaproteobacteria bacterium. Lineage (GTDB taxonomy): Bacteria > Myxococcota > Kuafuiibacteriia > Kuafuiibacteriales > Kuafuiibacteriaceae > JADJPE01. Next base: position 4,038,065 of record JADJPE010000005.1, read on the forward strand.
GCCTCATCGACGGCGCTTCAGGAGAGAGGGAGAGCCATGGCGCACGCCTTTTCGAGGCGCGCGCGGGCCGAGGACAATGATTCTACTCGCAGACGTGTGTGGTGCCAGAGAACGCCAGTGCGTTCGTACAGGCCGTGGCATCGCCGCAACCACAGATGCCGGAGTAGCAGGTGTCGAAACCTGCGCCCAGGCAGTCGGCGTCGGCGCTGCATCCACAGACGCCAGACGCCTGACAGACCGTGCCTCCGATCGTGGCGCCGGCACACGAGTCCGGCGAATCTGCGCAGACGCACGTCCCTGTGCCGGCGTTGCAGGTTGGATATTGGGCTGAGGAGCAGTCCTCGTCGCCGTTGCACGGATTGCGGCACGTGCCGCCATCACACACGGCGTCATCGGTGTTGGCACGGCCACACACGGTGACATCGGTGGTACCGTCGATGGCTTTGATGGTCACCTCGATCATGCTCAACGTCGTGCAGGCCAGATACTGCGACGGCGCCGTCGCGCAATAGCCGCCTTCGACACAGACCTGTCCGGGGCAGTCGGCATCTGCCGCGCAGGGCGTAGTCCCGGCGGATGGATAAAACCAACCATTCGCTTGGGCAACGCATGACGCGTCTTCCGTGCAGCCCGCGACCGCCCGCGTGCAACGACCGGAGTTGCAGGTGAAGCCGATGTCTGTACCACCGACCATGCAGTCATCGTCTTCGGCGCACTCCTCTTGGCAGAATTGGTAGCCGTTCCCGGCCGTTCCCGTGTCGGCAACGGCCGCGTCGGTCCCGGTCGAGCCTGCGTCGGTGCCGGTCGAACTTGCGTCCGTGCCGGTCGAACTTGCGTCCGTGCCGGTTGCTGCGTCGGCCTGGGTCCCGGCGTCTTGGGATGGGGTGCTTCCATCGTCGTCGTCGCTGCACCCGATGCCCAGAAGCGTTCCGCACGAGATGAGCAGAGCACAGCCAAAGTTGAGTTTTCCAATATGCAAGGCGTTCCTCCTTCGGACGAAAGTCCTAGATGTGCTCGGCTGAGATTTCGAGCCGCTCTTGCGCAGACCTCGAGCGCGGATCATGGTGTGGCGATCTCCAGGGAGGGGATCGTATGGGCAAGAGGTCGGTCAGTGTCGAGGTGACGCCGAAGCAGAGGGCTGTGCTCGAGCCACTTACGCGGGCGAAGGTGGCGCCACAGCGGTTGGTGGAGCGGTGCCGGATCGTGCTGATGTCAGCCGAAGGCCGAAACAACGAGGAGCAAGCAGACGAGCTGGGCGTGGACCGGCAACGTGTGCGGCGGTGGCGTGTCCGTTGGGTTGGAGCAAGCGCAGCCCTGGTCGATGCAGAGAATGGAGGCGCGAACGGCAAGGATCTGGAGAAGCTGATCCTCGGCGTGCTTGAGGACAACGAGCGGAGTGGCGCACCGTCGAAGTTTACCCCGGAAGAAGTGGCATCGATCATCGCGTTGGCCTGCGAGCCGCCTGCGGAAAGCGGACTTCCGGTCTCGCACTGGACGCCACCGGAGCTGGCGCGCGAAGCGATGAAGAGGGGGATCGTCGAGAGCATCTCACCGAGGCAGGTCGACCGTTTTTTAGCGAGTCGGACCTGCGACCGCACAAGAGTCAGTACTGGCTGACTTCGCGGGACAAGCGCGAAGCGCCCGAGCAGCACCAGGCAGACGTCGAGAAGATCTGCGACACGTACCGCGACGCTCCCGAACTCGCGGCCGTGGGTACGCACGTGGTGAGCACCGACGAGAAGACGGGGATGCAGGCGCTCGAGCGCCTCCACGAAACGAAACCGGTGCGACCCGGCCTCGTCGAACGGGTCGAGTTCGAGTACATCCGCCACGGCACTTTGTCGTTGATCGCGAACTTCGATGTGGCGACGGGCAAAGTAATCTGTCCGTCGATTGGACCGACTCGCACCGAGGCCGACTTCGCGGCCCACATCGACAAGACGGTTGAAAGCGATCCTGGGGCAACGTGGATCTTCGTCGTCGACCAACTCGACACGCACCGATCCGCGAGCCTCGTGCGGCTCGTCGCGCGGCGCTGCGGGGTTGGAGGAGGCCCTTGGCGTGAAGGGCAAGCAGGGCATCTTGAAGTCAAAGAAGACGCGCCGGAAGTTCCTTGAAGATCCGTCTCATCGGATTCGCTTCGTCTACACGCCCCGTCATTGCTCCTGGCTCAACCAGGTCGAAATCTGGTTCTCTATCCTCGCCCGGCGGCTTCTCAAACGATCCAGCTTCACTTCGATCGACGATCTGCGATCGCGCGTTTTCCAATTCGTCGAATACTTCCACAGGGTGCTCGCCAAGCCGTTCCGCTGGACCTATACGGGTAGGCCGCTCCAGGCATGAGATCGGACGCGCATCCGCGGTGGTCCATCCGCTGCGTTCGACCGGAACGATTTCCGGAGCGAACGTCGTGGACAGAGCCGAGCGGCTTCCGCAGATCATCCGTATGAAGGGAGACAACATCGCCACGCGACTCGTGGACTTTGGAGCGTCGGTCGTCCGGCTCGTGGCCGCTCTCCCGCAAGATCGCCCTGGCAAGCACATTGCCGATCAGCTTCTTCGCTCGGCCAGGTCGGGCGGGTCCAACTACGAGGAGGCTCGGAGCGCCCAGAGCCGGCGAGACTTCGTGCACAAGGTGAGCCTCGCGGCCAAGGAGATGCGCGAATCGGTCTATTGGCTCGGCCTGGTCCAACGCGCGAACCTGGCTCAATACGAGATCCCGCCGTTTCTCCGCGAGGCCGGCGAGCTGGTCGCAATCCTGATGAGCTCCGCAAAGACGGCGGGCTCTGACGAATCCCGCTGAGCACTCATTCCGATGCCCGGTTCACATTCACATTCCCCGCTCCGATTGCTGTTCCCCGTCCCCTGTTCCCAGCTCCCAGCCCCCAGCTCCTCTCCGTTGTCGCCCATCGTCCGGGAGTGATTGGCGTCGCATGAACGGGGACCCGGGAGCAGGGAACCGGGCATGAGGAACGCGAATCGGAGCGGGGAATGTGAATGTGAACCGGGAACAGTGAACGAAGGGATCGGCATTTCGGCCGAGCACCTCTAGGCGCTTATAGGAGGGCCGGCGAGAGGGCGCAACACCCCCGACCATTCGACGATCGCCATCACGCGACGGCGGAGTCGGTGCGCTTGGCGCAACTCCTGGGCGATGCACGGCGCGGTGACCCATGCTTTGCCTGTGTCCGGCGAGCAGCAACCTTCAGGCCCCCCATCGACGAATGTTTTGCAAGGTTCTAGGATGGCGGTCGATGGAGTACGGTATTCAGCGTCGAACGATCTACTTGACGCCGCCGACTGACCCAGACCTCACGTGGGTCTTCGATCTCTTCGACCAAGAATTCGTTTGGCAGATGTTCGGCCTTCCCGGTCCCGGAAAGCTTCGCATCATGCGGGCCTATCGGACGGGCGATCTCGTTCTCGGCATTTTGCGAAGAGTCGAAGACCGGCGCCGGACCGGATTCGTCGTGATGTTTCCACCGAGCGGTGACTTCGACTTTTGGGAGTTTGGTTACGCAATTCCCGATCCGAAGGACCGCGACGCGTTCAGTGCTCTGTCGGCGACCGACGCAATGGCTCATTACATGTTCGAGCATCTCCACGTCGAGGCGATGGGATGGCGGACGCGCGCTGGGAATCGAGCGGCTGACGCCGTGGTTCGCCGTCTTGGCTACAAACCGTTTGGAACCTGGAAGGTGGATGGCGATGAATACACCTTTTATCGCCTCGACCGCGAAGGATGGGCGAAACGCCGGAAGAAGCTGGATGCTGGCGAACGCCGCTTCAACTCTGGGCTTGGTGACACGTTCTTGACGCTCAGTGAGCCGCCTTTTGAGCCTCATCCGCTGTCTTCGACGGCGCTGGGGACGCCGATGTCGGGCGCTGCGGCCGAAGGTGAAGCTCTCAGTCAAGGCGATCAGGCGGCCGATGGGGCGGAACCTGCGAGCGACGCCGAGGATGTCTGAGGTCGAGGCCGACTCAGCCTCTCTCGTGGCCGGCCTCGACCACCGTGTGGATTCCGCCGCGAACCCAGAAGTCGCCGGTCACCTTGATCGCGATCGGGTCGAGCGAGGCGACTAAGTCGTCGAGAATCTGATTGGTCACCGCCTCGTGAAAGTGACCCTCCTGCCGGTAGGACCAAAGGTAGAGCTTGAGTGACTTGAGCTCGACGCATCGCGCGTTGGGGGTATAGCGGATCCGGATCGTTGCGAAATCGGGTTGACCGGTCATTGGACAGACACAGGTGAACTCGGGGCACTCGAAGGCGATTTCATATCGGCGCCCCGGTCGCGGGTTCGGGAAGGTCTCGAGGTTCTTGCTTGGGGTCGTGCTCATAGCTTTCGCGCAAAAAGATAGGCGTTGGCGCTCAGCTTCGCGAGTACTTTCAGCGCTGAATGGGGTAGGGAGGAAGAGGGTGCTGGGCGCGAAAGGCATGTCGTTCGAGGTTCTCTCTCGGATTGCCGAGACCTTGGCCCCCTATCTGACCCCCGCGCGGATCAAGCGCATGGATGATACCATCGCGGGGCGAACGCGCGACGTCGTGCTCGTGCTCGAAGATATTCTCGATGAACACAACGCTTCGGCGGTGCTCCGCACGGCCGAAGCACTCGGTGTTCTCGAAGTCCACTTCATCGTGCATCGTCACCCGTTCAAGCTGACCCACAAGATTACGCGTGGCGCGCACAAGTGGCTCGACCTTCGCGGACATGACTCGACCGAGAAGGCGCTCTCGGACCTGAAGGCGCGTGATTACACCGTCTGGGCGGCGGATGTTCGTGCGCCCGCCGAACCGCTCGAGTCCGTGTCCGCGAGCGCGGGGAAGGTCGCGCTCGTGTTCGGCAACGAACACGCTGGGCTGAGCGACGAGGCGATGGCCGCCTCCGACGGCTGCTTCTGCATTCCGATGCATGGCTTCGTGGAGAGCCTCAACATCTCGGTTGCTGCGGCGGTCGCCTTGTATGACGTCTTGGCGCATCGTCGACGGGCGGGGGCGTGCGGGCCGTTGTCACCGCTCGACCAGGCGGCGGTCCGGGCGGTCTGGTATACGTCGTCGGTTCGGGCGGCGGCTCAGCTCCTGGCCGAGCAAGGCCTCCCGGCGCCGATCATCGCTCGGTCTCACAAGGGCCTTGTCTTCGTCGATACGTCCCCGGAATCCGACATCCACGCTCATGCGGTGTCGTCGTGCGACCCGGACGTCCAAGTCTCGGCGGATGTTGAGTCGGATGCGCTGGGTCTGGCCTCCTCTTCGCGGCCGAGGTAGGACCGGACTCTCGCGGTTGGGCTGCACAACATCATGGCTGGCGATTACTACACCGTCTTGGGCGTGAGCCGAGGCGCCACTCAGGCGGAGATCAAACGAAAGTATCGCGAGCTCGCTCGGCAGTACCATCCAGACAGGAACCCGGGTGACCAGGGGGCCGAAGACCGCTTCAAGGATGCTGCGGAGGCCTATCGCGTGCTCGGCGACCCAGATCTCCGGGCCGAGTACGATCGCGCGGGATCCCCGGCGGCTCGCAACCCCGCGCCGCGGAACCCTTCGGCGCGTTCGGCCGGCGACATCTTCAATGACATCTTTGGTGGTCCCCGCCCTGCGCCGCGCCCGGCGCCAAACACGCCTTCCCGGAAGCCGGCGAAGGAGAGGGGCCGCGACCTTCGGTTTGCGCTGGATATATGTTTCGAAGATGCGGCCCTCGGGGCGAAAAAGCGCATTTCTGTTCCGCAGACGGAGCGTTGTTCCGCGTGTGCTGGCACGGGTGCGGAGCCGGGGTCGGTGCCCGTCATCTGCCCTGACTGTGGGGGTCAGGGCTCCATATCCCACCCGCAGGGCTTCTTCGAGACCCACTCGACCTGCGCTCGCTGTGAAGGCAGCGGTCGACTGATTCCGCAGGATTGCGTTGCCTGCCGGGGTCGCGGTCGGGTTCGCTTGGATCGGTCGATCGAAGTCCAGATCCCCCCGGGCGTCGAGGATGGCACGCGGCTCAAGCTCTCGGGTGAAGGTGAGGCGGGCAAGAACGATGGCCCGCCCGGCGATTTGTTTGTCGTCGTCTCGGTGCGCCCGCATCCGCTGTTTCAGCGGGACGGTGCTGACGTCGTCGTGGATGTGCCTATCTCGCTCGCGACCGCCGCCCTCGGTGGCGACGTCGACGTCCCGACGCTCGAGGGGCGGGTCCGTCTTCACATCCCTGCAGGTACTCAACACGGGCGCGTCTTTCGCTTAAAAAGAAAGGGTTTCCCAGGCCAAAGGAGCGGCGACTTCGGTGACCAACTCGTCCGGACGCAGCTCCTGGTTCCAGAGCGCATTTCGCCGCGGCAGCGCCGGGTGTTCGAGGAGCTGAGACGCCTCGAGAGCGACGAGTCCAAGCCTCCGCAGATCGAGGCTTACGAAGCACTCATGGCGCGCCTCGCGCATCCTGACGATCGCGAATCGCCCGGGACGCGTGAATTCGGCGATTCGGTGCATTCGGGCGATTCAGGCGGGGCCGGAGATTGACCTCATCCCCGATGCTTGGAATATAGCCGAGAGGGATGACAACCTATTCAGAGCTGCTCCAGAAAGTCTCGCTTTTCCAGAATGTAGAGAAGGACGAGCTCGACCGCATCGCAAGCCTCCTGGCTCCGCGTGAATGCGCGAAGGATACGCAGATCGTCGCGCAGGATGAGCGAGGTGATGCGATGTATATCATCGCGAAAGGCCGCGTGAAAGTTGTCCTGTACGGCGACAACGGACGCGAGGTGATCCTCAACATCCTCAAGTCGAGCGAGTTCTTTGGGGAGATGGCGCTGTTGGACGACCTCCCGCGGTCAGCTACGGTGATCGCGGTCGAGGATTCGACGGTGTTGATCTTGAAGCGCGACCAGTTTGCGGAGCACATCCGAAAGAGCCCAACCACCGCGCTCAACGTCATGGCTGAGCTCTCGCGGCGCCTTCGTCGCGCCGACGAGATCATCGGGAATCTTGCCACGCTCGATGTTTACGGGCGCGTCGCGCACATCATGATCGACCTTGCGAAGAAGGACGGCGAGGAGGTTGAGGAGGGCATCCTTATTCGTGAGCGGCCCACCCAGCAAGACATCGCGTCTATGATTGGTACGAGCCGGGAGACGGTCAGTCGTGTCCTTAGCGAGTTTCAGCGGCGCGGCTTTGTCGAGATGCGCGGCCGCGAGATTCTGCTGTCGCGAAAATTCGCGGGTGGTGTGCCCCAAGAGGATGAGCAAACACCCAGCGCCTCATCGTCGGAAACGTGAAGACCAACCAGACGACGGCCATGCTCACCGGATGAAGCATGCGCACGTCGATCGGCGTCAGCACGACCAGCAGTGCCCAAAGAAGACTGCCCAGCGTCACCGCGGTCAGGGACGTCAGCGCGTACCGAGCCGCGCTCAGGAGGCCTTCGTGCCTACGGGGGTTCGGTTCCGGGTCACAGAGTCGGTCATGGTCATGGTCATGGTCATGGTCATGGTCATGATTGCGGTTACGGGTTGGCCGAAAGACTAGGCTCCGATTCAGCGCGAAATTCGCCAGCGCACCCACGAGCCCCGCGGTCCATCGAAGGAGCAGCAAGCGATGGCCTGACGTTGCCGGCCATGCGAGCGCGGTCGCGAACAGACTCATCTCGAGGGCCGTCGTGAAGCAGCTCACGACGAGACTTCGCACGAAGATCACCGAGCGTATTCTCCTCTCTCTGGGCGGATGAGGTCACGATAGGGCACCACGCGCCGACGTCGGAGGAGCACCTCAACACGACGCACGATGTGTTCCAATCGCCCGGGCGTCTGCGCATCTTCGGGGTGAAGCGCGACGCGAATGAGCGGGGTCTTGGCGGCCCATGTTTCCCGTCCGCGCATGAAGGCGCGCTTCGCGTGGTCGGTGAGAACGCCGGGCGCTGAGAATGTGAGCACCGGCGTCTTCATTCGGAGGTCCCGCTTCAGGTCGACGACCGACCCGAAGAACGCCGTATACTGGAGCCCCGTCTCTCGCAGCGCGTCGAAGGCGGCCGGACTCTGTTGCCACGCCGGGGCGATGAAGCCGTCCGTTTTCAATCCGCAGTCCTCGAAGATGTTTTGCCCGGCGCCCAGCCTGCGCTTCGCTTCCTGACGGCCGATGTGCGCGAATTCGGCGCAGCCTCGGCTGTATCCGTGGTGCATCAACCATGCGCGTGCGCCCGGTGGTGGCCGGGCGAAGGCTCGGTGGCTCAGGCCATGGAGTACGATCTCGGATCCGCGGGCCTGCTGGTGACGAAGCCAGCGCGCCGACTCGGGGTGCTTCCTCAGATCCCAGTTGCGCCCCTGGCCGCGAACTTCGAACGCAGGGACGACGAGAAGCGTCGGCTGGTCGACCCCCAGAGAGCGGAGCTTCCGATGGATCTCCAATACCTCGTCGTGAAAACGCGGTGTGACGTCGTGGATCTCCACGGTCATGCAAAGATCTTGCTTTGATGTGGCGGCGGCCGCGGTTCTCATTGGATCTCTCCCGCGACTCTCGTTCGAGTGCCCGCGCCCGCGCCCGTCCCGGTGCTGGTGCTGGTGCTGGTGCTGGTGCTGGTGCGGCTGGCGCAGGTCCCGGGCTTCGTTGCGCATCGGATTCGCCACGCGTGCCGGACTGTGTGGCACGCGAGACTGACGACGTCCGACGGCTTCATCTTGCTTTCCGCACCCTCGTACGTGCATGTCGCGGGTACTGCGGCCACGCGGATGGTTCGCCCCGTGATGTGCGCATGACGTGCGACGATGCTCAGTGACACGTGCTCGAGCGCGTAGCCCCCTTTGATGGTGAGCGTCTCTGCGAGAAGGTCGCTGAGCGCCTTCGAATAGACGCGCAATCCGGATTGCACATCGAAGAAGTCGACGCCGCTGATGAAGAGAAATCCTAGGTTCACCATGGCGTTCGAGATTTGCCGATGGATGGGCATTTGGGATCGAGTCCGCGCGCCGATGATCACGTCGAAGCGGGAGAGCAGTGAAGCCATGGCCGGAAGCTGCGCGGGGTCGAGTTGCCCATCGCCGTCTACGACGGCCACGCCACACAACGCTTTGTCTCTGAGCCAGCTCAGGCCTCGGCGCACGGACCCTTGCTTACCCAGGTTTCGGTCGTTGGTCAGGACGACGAGGTTTCGGTGGCGAAGGGCGACCGCCTCCAGGGTCTCACGCGTGGAATCGGTGGAGGCATCATCGATCACGACGATCCACGTGGGCGACGTGCGTGCACACCGGTCGATCACATCCGATATGTGCTTCGCCTCGTTGTACGCTGGGATCACAAGCGCGAATGCGCGATCGAATCTGGGCTGGGGCGGGCGAGGCAAGGCGAGCAAGCGGACGGAACGGAACACGGCGGCGCGATGGGCGCTGACCGAACGAGCATTGAAGCCGAGAGGCGCGCGGACGCGCGATTCGTATTGCATGTCTCCCGAAGACTCAAGAGCCGTGCCATCGCCTTTCCCGCGAACTCTCGGTGTCCGTGTGGGCGCGATCGCACTCGGCTGTGTAAGGCCGTTCGCACGGTTCTGCCGCGCCTTACGCAGTATCTTGCCGGGCGAGTTTCGGGGTGGAGGTGCCCGGCGTTCCGGTTCTATGCGCGCGGGTGGCCGGGCGTGAATGTTCGAAGGGGCTAGCGTGGTGGGGGCGCATCCGGGACGTCGGCCGTGGTCGACAGCGTGGCCGACGGCCGTCCCTTCGCGACCCGGAAGTCGGCCTTGATCTTGTGGCCTTTGCGCTGCGCCAAAGATGTCGTGGCGATTTCGAAGCTCTCGCCGTCTCGTCCCGGCTCCGGCGAGCTGATCGACAAGGCGTGTTCGTGATTGATGGCCATGTCCACGATGACTCGAGCATCTCCGGCTTTTGCGTCCGCGATGCCTTGATAGACGATCGTGCCGAGGTACTCGGTGTCGAGGATGTCTTCGGCCTCACCCTCGAAGACATCGACTTCGAGGACGCGTTGGTTGTCATGCGCTGTCGGAATCATGACGCGGCGGGTGATGGGAATCTTGGAGTCCTTGTCGATGATTCGCATGTAGCGCCCATCGGCGAGCGCAATGCCGATCGAAGCCTTCACGACATCGGTCGGCGGTGCCGAGCGTTCTGGTCTCAGACTCTCGCCCAAGAGCGCGGCGCCGAGCGCGATCACCTCTTCGGGCGGTAGGCTTGCGCGTGCTTCACGCTCGAAGAAGGCTTCGATGCGCCGGCGGATGAAGGGCATGCGGGTCGTGCCGCCGACGAGAATGACATCATCGATGTCGGCGATTCGCAGCGAGCGCTCCGCCAGCGTATGCCGGATCGTTTCGATGACTCGCACCACGACGCTTTCCGATTGTTCTTCGACCGTGGGGGCGTACAGGCGCAGAAGCCCGAGATTGGTCTTCGCGTCCTTTGTTCCCGTAGCGAGCGGGATCTGAAGATCGACCGCCTTACACCGCGAGAGCTCGCGTTTTGCTTGTTCGGCCGCGATGCGCACCTTCTGGAGCAGTCGGGGGTGCTGCACGAGATCGCGCCCATATTTCCGCTTGATTGTGGTGAGGATCCAATCTGCGATCCGACTGTCGATGTTGGCGCCTCCCAAATAGGGATCACCGCCGGTCGCGACGACGTTGAAGACGTTGTCGGAGATTTCGAGCACTGAGACGTCGAGGCGCACGCCCCCCATGTCGACGACCACGATGCGAGCCTCTGTCCCGCGATTGTATCCGTAGGCGAGGGCCGCCGCCGTTGGTTCATGGACGAGCTTCTTGGCCTTGAGTCCGGCCATCGAGGCCGCCTCGCGAACGGCGGTCTTCTGCTGGTCATTGAAATAGGCTGGGACTGCGATGACGCAGTGGCGCACCGGTTCTTTGAGGTGCTGCTCCGCGAACCATCGCGTGTGATTCAGCAAGAGACTCGCGATCTCGGGGATCGATAGCTGCCGATCGCCGAGCTGGATCATGGCCTCCCCACTGGGGCCTTCGACGATGCGGTAGCCGGCGCGGGCGGCGAGATCTTGGACGGCCTGCGATTTGATCTTGCGCCCGAGCAGCCGCTTGACGCCGGTGATCGTATGCGCGGGCTCGGTGGTCAGGAGCTCTTGCGCACTCCGTCCGACCACGGGTCGTCCGCCATCGTCACGAAGCGTGACGACCGCCGCCAGGGTCGACAGGCCGTTCTCGGTCGGAATGATTCGCGGTGGCTGCCCGCTCCCAGGCACATAGGCCGCGACGACGGAGGTCATACCGAAGTCGATCCCGATGACGCGTTCTCCGCTTCCGCTGCGCCCCTCGTTCACGCCCACGCTCGGGCGCATCCTAAGCTGGTTAGACGCTGTGGCCAAACTCCGCGCAGGGTCTCGAAAATACCCTCTATACGCGATGGGCCAACCGCGCGCACAGGCCAACCGCGCGCACAGGTCAGCCGAAGCTGGTCATCTGTCGGTGGGCATGTCACAAGGCCGACGATGGTCAGCGAGGTCCACGGCCGAGGAAACCTCGCCGCGCCGTCGTCGCCGGGGCCCGCGGAGCCCATCATTCGGGCCGAGAATCTCCACAAACGCTTCGGCGACCACTGCGTGCTTCGGGGCGTTAATCTGGCGTTTCCGCGGGGGACCACCACCGTGATTCTTGGTGGTTCGGGGGGCGGGAAGTCGGTCTTCATGAAGCATCTCATCGGCCTGCTTCGACCCGATCAGGGGGCGGTGCTGGTCGAGGGGCTCGACCTGACGACCCTTCGTGGGGCTGCTTTGGACCGGGTACGCGCCAAGTTCGGTATGGTCTTCCAGGGCGCAGCCCTCTTCGACTCCATGAATGTGTTCGACAACGTCGCCTTCCCGCTCCGCGAACACCGGCGCGGGCTCTCGGCGGCCCAAATCGAGCGGATCGTGGCCGATAAGCTGGCGATTCTCGGGCTCGAGGGCTCGGAGTCCAAGTTCCCTGCGGATCTTTCCGGCGGGATGCGCAAGCGCGTCGGTTTGGCGCGCGCGGTCGTGCTCGACCCGCAGATCGTCCTGTACGATGAGCCGACAACGGGGCTCGACCCGATCATGACGGCCCAGGTCGACGAGATGATTTCGACCGCGGCCGCACGCCTTGGCGTGACGAGCGTCGTCATTTCCCACGATGTGGCTTCCGCCTTTGCGATTGCGGACTACGTCGCGTTTCTTCATGACGGGCAGATCGTGGCCCATGATCGGCCCGAGGCGGTGCGCGCGTGCGAGCATCCCTTCGTTCGGCGGTTTCTCGACGTAAGGCGACTGGAGAACCCTTGCGAGACCAGGTAGGTTCCACTCCAAGAAGGCCCATGGATACTTACGGAAACGGAAAGCGCTCGACCTCCCTTCTCCTCATCGGCGCCTTTGCCCTGACCGCCGGGGCGGGGTGCGCGGAAGAGATCGTTGCCCACCAGCAAGTCGAGCGCGAGGCCAACCGCATCGTGTTCCTGTTGCGCACGGAAGGCGGCATTGCGGAGGCCAACAAGGTGCGTGACCTCGAGGCCCGCGAGCTTCGCTTCAACGTGGTCGTCCCCGCGGATCGCTCGGGCGATGCCTTGCGTCTTCTCGAGGCGAAGAATCTTCCCGAGGAGCGGATGGCCGACACGCAACGCGTCTTCGAAGAAGGCAGCATGATCCCGACCAATCAACAGGAGCGTGCCAAGCGCGAGGTCGGCGTTCAGGGAGACATCGTCAACGAGCTCAGGAAAGTGCCGCGGGTCGTCGAGGTTTCGGCGGTCGTCTCCATCCCTGAAGACGATCCGTTACGCGACATAAACGAAGCGCGACCTCGACCCGAGGCCGCCATCATTGTGCAGTATCAGCCCGACAAGAGCGGAAAGCCGCCGCTGTCGGTCGAAGAACTCCAAGCGTTCGTGCAAGCGCGCTTGCCCGAAATGCGAGGCAACGAGGTGTCGGTGCTGCTTGTCCCCACCCAGGAGGCCATCGCCGATGGGCAAGGCGGTGCGGCGCGGGCGGGGCTAGGGGCGGGCGGGCCGCTCCTCAACCCCGACCGAGCGTGCGAGAAGTCGCGCGTCATTGGCATCGAGGTTTGCGAGGGCAACGGGCGCAAGGTCTTGAACGTCATTGTGGGGGCGGTCATCGTCGCCGGGATCTTGGCCGCGATGGCGATCTTCGCCGTGCTGCGGGCGATGCGGTACCGGAAGGACCTCACGCGCCTCACGGCGCAGTTCGAGCGCGTGAAGGGTAGCGGCGGTCGGTGAGTGAACCGGCCTCTCTCGACAACCTGTTTTATCCACTGTCGCCGCGACTCACCATGTTGCTCGCGACCCTCTTCACGCAGCCGGGCGCGGAAGACCTGTCGGTTCTCGACTTCTTGCCGGACGACGACGCGTACCAGCTTCAGGAGAAGGCGGAGCAGCTCGTTCAGCTCGACGTCGACACGCGCATCGCGGCGGTCGTCCGCGAGATGCGGCGCCAGATCGAATTCGCCGGGCTTGTGGGGCTCGAAGCCATCGAGCCGACCTGGCTTCTCTACGGCGTGAAGGGCGAGCAGCCGCTGACCATCGGTGTCGTCTTGGCTCAGCTCTCGGCCAGCGCGCGCAGTCGGATCTTGACTCAGCTCCCGACCGTTGTGCGCTCGCGGATTCCGACCAAAGAAGACCTTCGCGACGTCAAGCCGTCGGTGATGCGCATCGTTCGCCAAGCCTTCGAAGGCCGGTTTACGGCGATGCCATCACCGCCCGGTCAGCCGACGAACTTCTACTTTCGAGACATTGCGCTGCTCGAGAGCCGAGAGCTCATCCAGCTCATTCGGGCGCTCGGGATCGAGGAGCTCGGGGCGGCGTTTCTCACGATTGGTCGTCGCAAGCTGGCCGAGCTCTGCGCGCGCATCGAGCGCCAAGCGGCCGATGAGTTGATGGCGGCGGTCAAGGACACGGACCCGCGCGACGCGATGAACATCGCCGACGCACAGATGTTCCTGGCGCGCATGCTGGTCGGTCTCAAGCGCGATGAGGCTCGCGGCGTAGATCTGAAGGAGGCGAAGCTTCGCTTTCAGAGGGAGCTGTTCCAGAAGGCCGGCCTTTTTCGACTTGCGCGCACGATTCGGGCGGAGCGCCCGGCGTTCGTCCGTCAGCTCGCGCAGCGGATTCCGCGGACGCATGGGCTCTTGCTCCACAGCTACGTCGCGCGCGCGAGCGAAGGGCCCGTCGACTTGCCGGCGCTCCATCGCCTTCAGGATCTGGTTCTCTACCGCCTCGAAAAGCTCGCGGCGCGCGGCAAGGTGAATCCGCGTTTTCTGAAGTTCACGTTCTGTTACTGGGGCGAGGAAGAAGCGGAGTAGCCGTTCGTGCTTCGGCGTCGCACGCGAAAGCGCGTCAAGCGCTGGCTTGTCTATGTGGTCGTGCGTTTTTGGGCCCTGGTGTTCTTGGTGCTGCCCCTTCGGCTCGCGTTGAGCGTCGGGCGTTGGTGTGGGCTCTTGGTTTACACGCTGGACCGAAAGGGACGATTGCGGGCCAGGTCGCAGCTCGAGAGGGCGTTTTCGGGCCCGGCGTCTTGGTTGGCCTCGATCTCGAGGGGCGTCTACGCAAACCTCGGGATGACGGCCGTCGAGATCGCGCGGATGGATCGCCTTCGGCCCGACTTCGAGCGGTATGTTGTGTTGGGGCATGAGGCTCGAGAGACGTTGGCGTCTGCTCAGGCCGAGGGACGAGGCGTGCTCTTCGTGACGGGGCATATGGGCAATTGGGAGCTCCTGGCCCAGCGGATCGCGTCGCTCGGGTTTCGGGCGGCGACGCTCGCGCGATCTGCGCCCAACCCATATCTGGGTGCTTGGCTCGTGCGCCTTCGCGAAGCGGGTGGTCTGGGGACCATCAACCGGGGTGATTCGAGTGCGGCCCGTAAGATCCTCAGCACCTTGCGGTCGGGTGGGCTGCTCGGGGTCCTGATCGACCAGAGCGCGCCGGTTCCGTCGGTTTCGGTGTCCTTCTTTGGGGCACCCGCGCCGACCCCGCGGGTTGCGGCCGAGCTCGCGGTTCGTCGGGAGGTCCCGATCGTTTTTGGGCGGATTTGGCGGCGCTCGGGGGGAGGCCACGAGGTCAGTATCGAGCGGGTGGTCGAAGATCCGGTCGCGAGGGCGATGCCACGCCAGGCACGGATCCTGGGCTTGACGCAGCGTCTTACGGCGCTGATCGAAGCCGCGATCCGAGAACGACCGGCTGAATGGGTCTGGTTCCACGACCGGTGGCGCGCGCGTCCGGAGTGGGTGGCGGACGTTCCGCCGGAGGCTTGAGCTTGACCATACCCCTGGATCCAATGTGCACTCTTGGGACGTGCGTGCCGTGTTCATGGTTCTCGGATTGCTCGCCTCTGTTCCTGCTCAGAAGAACAAGCCGTCCGCGCGCGATCGCCCGGTTGAAATGACGGCCCGGGGCGGGTTGACCGTTGATCTGAAGCGGAACCTCGGGCTCGCGAAAGGCGACGTCGTCATACGACGCGACGATGTGCTCGTTTGCTGCGACGAAGCCGAGGCGAAATACGCCGGCGACAAAGTTGAGCGGATCACCTGTCGAGGCCGGGTTGTGATCCTTCGTCCCGACGGGACCTCGGCCTCGGCGGATGTGGCCATCTTTGAAGCCGTGCGCGACAAGCTCGAGCTCAAGGGGCGGGCCCGCGTGCAAGGGCGCGGGACGGACTTGTCCGGCGATCAGATCATCTATGACGTCGCGCGTGACCAACTGGAGGTGGTGGGTTCGCGCAGCCGGTTCAAGTTCGTTCCCGGCGACATGGGGCCGCCGGCGCCTCTTCGCCCCTGTCCTCCCCCGGACCCTCCGCGCGCCGAGGCCACATCCAAGCCGACGGCTGCGCAACGCCCAGCACCGGGTTCGGCGCCGGAATCGAAGGCCAAATGACCAAGTTGGCGGAAACGTCGCGGGATGCAGCGCCGGTGGCGGGCGAGGGCGAGAGCGAGAGCGGGGCGGCGCTCTTTGCGGATGCGCTCGTGAAGTCGTACCGGGGGCGTCGGGTCGTCGACCACGTGTCCTTCGAAGTACGACCGGGCGAGGTGGTCGGTTTGCTGGGGCCCAACGGCGCCGGCAAGACGACGTCCTTCAACATGGTGGTGGGCTTGATCCGGCCCGACGGGGGTCGCGTGCATCTCGGGGGCACAGACCTTACGCGCTGTCCGATCCACCGCCGGGCTCGGGCAGGCCTTGGATATCTCCCCCAAGAGTCGTCGGTTTTTCGGAGGCTTTCGGTTCGCGACAACTTGCTGGCCGTTCTCGAGCTGAACCGGTCCCTGTCTCGACGCGCACGTGCGGACCGTGCTTCCTCGCTCATCGAGGAGTTCGAGCTTGGGCCGGTGGCTTCGTCGCTTGGCGAGGAGTTGTCGGGCGGGGAGCGTCGTCGGGTGGAGATCGCGCGTTGCCTGGCGGCCGACCCGCGTATCGTGCTGCTCGATGAGCCCTTCGCGGGGATCGACCCCATCGCCGTGACCGAGATTCAGGGGTTGATCGCTCGGCTCGCTTCGCGCGATATCGGGGTCCTCATCACAGATCACAATGTCAGAGAGACCCTCGGGATTTGCAGCCGAGCCTACATTCTCGTGGCCGGGCGTGTTCTCGAGCATGGCTCGACAGCGGAGATCGCGGCCAGCGATCGCGCGCGCGCTCACTATCTCGGGCGGGACTTTCGGCTCTAGGTCGACATCGACGGGTTGAGGCCGGTGGATGGCCTCGAGCCGAGACTGTCAAGCACAAAGCGGGCCAAGAATCATTTTCTGCATAGAACGGGCCAACCTCTGCCTGTCCGATTGCTCGCTCCGGCGGCGCCGTGTTACAAACGCCGTCGATGCTGCTCGAGCTCAAGCAATCCCTGAATCTCAGGCTTCAGCAACAGCTCGTCATGACGCCGCAGCTTCAGCAGGCCATCCGGCTTCTGCAGTTGTCGCGTTTGGAGCTCGTCGACGCCATCAACAGCGAGATCGTTCAGAACCCGGCCCTCGAAGAAGACCAGCGGCCCGAGGACGACACGGTCGCGGAGGAACGGGCGATCTCCGGGGAAGAACCTAACTTGCGGGAAGTGGTCGACCTGGATCGGGCCAAGGAGGTGACCGGGGATCAGCAGGCGGCGGGGGAAATCGATTGGCAGCAGTGGCTCGACCAGTACAGCTCGACGGCGCCCTCTGGGGGACAGAAGCCGTCATCGAATGAGGATTTGCCCAGCCTAGAGCAGACGCTTACTGCAAAGGAAACCCTCCAGGAGCATCTGATGTGGCAGCTGACGCTGGCGCAGATGGTGGAGAGTGATCGCGGCATCGCGGTGGAGATCATTGGGGCGCTTGGTGACGATGGCTTCCTGGCCGGGGAGCGGCCGTGCGAGGACATCGCGATTCGTCTGGGTGTGAGCGTAGACCACGTCGAGCGCGTCTTGTTACGGGTTCAGGACTTCGACCCGGCGGGCGTGGCTGCGCGCGACATTCAGGAGTGTTTGCTCATTCAGCTCCGTCGGCAGGGGAATGAAAACAAGCTCGCGGAGCTTCTGATTCGCGAGTATCTCCCGGAGTTGGAGAAGCGAAACTTCCAAGCGATCGCTCGCAAGGAAGAGGTTTCGATCGACGAGGTTGCGGAGGCGCTGCGGGTCGTTCAGAGCCTGGACCCGAGGCCAGCACGGAGCTTTGGCGAGCAGGATTCTATCTACATCACCCCGGACATCTACGTGAACAAGGTGGGCGATGAGTACGTCATCGTGCAGAACGAGGACGGGCTGCCGATGCTCCGGGTTTCAAAGTATTATCGCAATGCGCTCGCCAACGGAATGAATGGCGAGGCGAAGAGCTACGTGCAGGAGAAGCTTCGAGCGGCGCAGTGGCTGATCCGATCGATCCATCAGCGGCAGCGGACGATTTATCGGGTCATGGAGTCGATCCTCAAGTTCCAAAGGGATTTTTTCGACCGGGGCATCGACCACCTCAAGCCGCTCATCCTGCGTGACGTGGCTGAAGACATCGGGATGCATGAATCGACGATTTCTCGCGTTACCTCGAACAAGTATGTCCATACGCCACAGGGTATCTTCGAGCTCAAATACTTCTTTAACAGCTCGATCGGTCGTTCTGAGGGGGACGATGTGGCGAGTGCTTCGGTGAAGCACCGCATCAAGCAGCTTATCGATGCCGAGGACGCGAAGCGGCCCCTTTCGGACCAAGCGATTGTTGAGATTCTGAAGAAAGAGAACATCAACATCGCGCGCCGGACAGTCGCGAAATATCGGGAGGCGCTCGGGATCCTGGCCTCTTCCAAGCGACGCAAGATCGTTTAGCTTGGGGCTTCAAGCACAATGGTGTCAGGCGCCGCGAGCGGTTAGGATGCCGTGAGCAGCCAATGACTTGAGGCCTGGGCGCTCCATGGTCAGCTTCGCACGACGTTCGTTCGGGGCTGGCGGTGCCGCGTCGGACCTAGAGGTGAGTGATTCATGAAGTGTTCTGTCACGTTCCGCCACATGAAGCCGAGCGACCCGATTCGGGCCTATGCCGAGGATCGCATCGATAAGATCACCAAGTTGATCGAGGAAGGCACGGAAGCCCAAGTCGTGCTCTCGCTCGAGAAGCATTTGCACGTGGCGCACCTAGAGCTTTTGACTCACGGCTCTTTGCGGTTGAGGTGCATCGAGAAGTCGCCCGACATGTACGGATCGATCGATCAAGCCGTCGAGAAGATCATGCGTCAGGCGCAGCGCTATCGGTCGAAGATCAAGAATCATCGAGAGTCGACCAACGGCCGCGAGCTTCCACACAAGGTTATTGATGTGGTGCCGGAGAACGACGAGGAAGAGCAGAGGCTTCCCGACATCGTTCGCCAGGAGACCATCATCGCGAAGGAGATGAGCGTCGACGACGCCGTGATGCAGATGGATCTCTTGAACCAGGACTTCCTCGTCTTCACGAATACGATCAGCCAGCGCGTCAACGTCGTGTACCGTCTTCCAGCCGGCCAATATGGGCTCATCGAGGCCCAGACCTCCTAGCCGAATCGTCCAGCGCGGCAGGCGCATGCCACCCCATCTTCATCTCCCCGCCCCCGCCCCTCGTGCCGTCGAGCGCGGGCTCAGAGCTAGAAGGTGCCTGATGTGTCTTTGGCGCAGATGGCGTCCCAGAGTTCGGGCGCCGTCTTGAGCTCGACGAGCGTTCTTCTGAACTCCGCATCCTTCAAGAGGCGCGACGCGCGCGCGAGTGCCTTCAGGTGGATGCCCGAGCTCCCTTCGGGGACGAGCAACGTCAAGAACAGGTGGGCCGGCTTGCCGTCGAGTGAGCCGAAGTCGACACCCTCGACGCTTCGACTGAAACACGCAACCGCCCGGCTCAAGCTAGAGAGCTTGGCGTGTGGGATCGCGATCCCCTGGCCGACGCCTGTCGAGCCGATGCGTTCGCGTTCGATGAGGACGCGAAAAGCCGATGCCGCGTCGACTTCGCGCACGACGGTCACGATCTGACCGACGATCTCCTCGAGGACCGCGTCACGCGTCTTTGCCTTGAGGTCGGCGACCACGAGTCCTGCGGACATGATGTCTACGATCCGCATCTTGGGGCGCACACTACTCCTCAGTTGGAAGAGTTCAAGCTGTGACTTTCATTAGGGTTTCAATCGATGGCGCAGCCGCGGGTCTTTATGAGGGGTACCGGCACGCATCGGCAGGGTGTAAGGGATACAAGTCGCGGCGAGCCCAAATGCCCCACGTTACCGTTCGGAAATTCTTGGCCCACGTTCAGGCCGCTTTGGGGCTCGAATTGCTCGCGGGCGAGCCGGGGCTCGACCGACCCATCGCGTCCACGCAGATTCAAAAGCCGGGGCTGGCGCTGGCCGGGTTCACGCAATTCGTGCGACCCGATCGCGTGCAGGTTCTTGGGCAGACTGAGATCTCATACTTGGGCTCGTTGGCTCCAGCCGAATTGACGAGGGCGGTCGACGGCTTGCTCGAGCGGGACGTCTGTTGCTGCGTCATCACGAAAGGGTTGCCCGCGCCCGATATTCTGGTGGCGGCGTGTACACGGACCTCTACGCCCCTGATGCGGACTGGCGTGACTTCCTCCGTGTGTATCCGCCGCCTGCTTACGTACCTTGACGATCTTGTTTCCCCACGCTGCACGCTGCATGGCGGCCTTGTCGACGTCAATGGCGTCGGCGTCCTGATCGTGGGTGCCTCCGGTATTGGCAAGAGCGAATGCGCGCTGGATCTGGTGCTCCGGAAGCACCGTTTGGTGGCGGACGATGTGGTTGAGATCCGCCGACGTGGTGAGGATCTTGTTGGTCAGGCGCCCCCGACGATCCGCGGACTGATCGAGGTTCGAGGCATTGGGATCTTGAACGTGGCTGAGCTCTACGGGGTGACGGCGACCCGCGATCACAAGCGCATCGAGCTCCACGCCGAGCTCGTCGATTGGCATCAGCTCGTCGTTCCGGACCGCATGGGCCTCGATGAGCGGACGCAAGACATCTTGGGCGTTGCGGTCAGGTCGCACAAGATTCCCGTGAAGCCAGGGCGCAACGTTGCGGGGCTCATCGAGGTCGCGGCCCGCGACTTCCTGCTGCGACGACTGGGACGCAACGCGCCCTTGGCTTTGACCGAACGCATCCGGCGGCAGCTCGAGGCGGTGGAGACCGCTTGCGAGTCGAACGACAAAGTGTCGACGGGAGACGTGCCGATTCTGCGAACGCTCGCCAATCCGTCCGAAGTCCACGATCACATCGAAGATGAGGTTGAGTAATAAATGCGCGTTGTCTTGATCACTGGCCTCAGCGGCTCGGGAAAAAGCACGGCGCTCCGCGCCCTCGAAGACATTGGCTTCTACGCGGTCGACAATTTGCCGATCCGACTTCTGGACGATCTGATCGCGCTTTTTTCGGAGTCAGACTCCCTCAACGCGGTCGAGAAGGTTGCGCTCGTTATCGACGCGCGAACGACGAGGCCTCGCTCGAACTCGGGATCCTCCCCGGGCGAGATCCCGCTCATTCCCGAGGCGCTTGCGCGCGTTCGCCGGGCGGGGCACGAGCTCGACGTCGTCTTCCTCGACGCGCTCGACGAAGCCCTCGAGCGACGGTACTCCGAGACGCGGCGCCGTCACCCGCTCAGCATCGACGGAACGGTGCGATCGGGCGTCGTCAATGAGCGGCGCTTGCTTGCGCCCATCAAGGAAGCGTCGGACCGGCGAATCGACACCAGCGGAATGTCGGTGCACGATCTTCGCCGTGAGATTCAGGACGTCTTCGACCAAGAGGGGCGCGCACACGATCTCGCGATTACTGTGACGTCTTTTGGCTTCAAGTACGGTGTTCCGACCGATGCCGATCTGATGTTCGACGTGCGGTTCCTGCCCAATCCGTATTTCGTGGAGTCGCTGCGGCCATCGACCGGTGAATCGAGCGATGTCAGCGACTACGTGCTCGCCCACCCAGAGACGCACGTCTTCTTGGATAAGCTCCTCGACCTTCTCACGTTCCTGCTCCCCCAGTACCAGAACGAAGGTAAGGCGTATCTGACGATCGCGATTGGCTGCACGGGGGGGCGACATCGTTCCGTCGCGCTCGCGATCGAAGTTGCGCGCCGCCTGCAGGCGGACGGCGCGTCGGTCCGCGTCCGGCATCGCGACGTCAACCGCTAGGTCGACACCTCACGGACCGCCGATCGATGAACACCGACGTTCGCCTGCTTTGTGGGTCTTTGTCCGCCCGTTGGCCCCTGACGCGACTCGAACTCCTCGGCTACATTGGCTCGTGGACGGAGTCGCGCACCCATGATCGGCATCGTCGTGGTTAGCCATGGCCGGCTTGGCCAAGTCTTGCTCGAGACAGCGGCCGAAATCGTGGGCCCATTGCCGACGTCGGTCGCCGTTTCGGTTGCCGTGGCGCGGAGCCAGAGCGTCGAGGACATTGGTCAAGACATCCGTCGTGCCGTCGCGGCGGTCGATCAGCCCGATGGTGTGCTGATCTTGGCGGATGCCTTCGGGGGTACCGCAGCCAACATTGCCTCAGAGTTGGTGCTCAATCAGAAGGTCGATGTGGTGACGGGGTGCAACCTGCCCATGTTGCTCAAGCTCAAGAGTGCCCTCGTCGAGACGAGCGATCTGACCACCTTGGCTCGGTGCCTCAAAGACTACGCCCAACGAAATGTCGTGGTGGCGAGCGACATTCTCCGGGGTGACGCGAAGCATGCCTGAACCGCCGCCGCCTGGATTGCCTTCGCCGTTCTTTCGGGTCGACGCACGACTGGTCCACTCCGCGGTGACGAACGCTTGGATCCCACACCTCCAGGCGAAGCGTTTGGTCGTTGCGAGCGAGCGCTTCATGCACAACCCCCTGCGTCGTGCGCTCGCGGCGCATTCGATTCCCGAGGACGTGAAGCTTTTCTTTGTGCGGGAGGATGATGCGACGTCCCTCGGTACCCTGCTTGCGTCGGGCGAGGCGACGTTGGTCCTCTTCGAAACGCTGGCGGCTGTGTCACGGGCCGTTGAGGCGGGCGTTGACATTGGCGCCCTCAATCTTGGTCACGTCCCGGCCGGGCCGCACCGGACGCCTATTTGCCCCGCCGTGCATCTTGCCCCGAGCGATTTCGTATTGATCGACCGGCTCAAAGCTCGCGGCGTGTCTATCGACGTTCGGACACTGCCCGATGACGGGACGCTCGATCTTTGGCCTTTGGCCCCCTCGTCGTCCGCCGAGTCGAGTGAGGAGGGCGCGGCTGCGATCGAAAGCGGTGGATTTCTTCCGCCGCCCGCCGATGTGCCCGTATCCAGCGGTTCGGCGCGTGTTGGGGAGCCCGAGATGCCCAGACGGGTCGAGAGCTCGGTGACGGTCGTGAACGAACGTGGTCTGCATCTTCGAGTTGCGCACATGCTGGCCCAGCTCGTGTCGCGGTTTCGTTCCTCGGTGCTCCTCGGGCGCGACGGTCGATTCGTGAATGCGAAGAGTCTCCTTGGCTTGACGACGCTGGGCGCGGCGCGCGGTGTGAAGCTCTCGGTCATCGCGGAAGGTGTCGACGCTTCGAAAGCGGTTGCGGAGATCGAGCGCTTCTTTTCGTCGGACTTTGAGGTCTCGGCGTGAATCATTGCTTCACGGGGCTCGCCGTGTCGGGCGGCATAGGGATTGGGCGGGTTCACCTGCTCGATCGGCGCCGCGTTGCGTATCCTCGCCTTCGTCTCCCGGATGATTCGGTCGACGAGGAGGTCGAGCGCTTTCAGGCGGCCCTTCGCGCTTCGGGTGCTCAGCTCAGTGAGCTCTCGGCGCGGGCTGCGCAGGCTGGCTTTCGACAGCTCGAGACGTTGATGGAGGCCCACGCGACGATCCTCCTCGACGACGCGCTTCGTGGCGCCACGATCCGCCGTATTCGAAGCGAGCAAAAGAACGCAGAATGGGCGCTCAAGGAGACGATTCGCGGGCTTCGGGAAGCGTTCGATCAGCTGGAGTTCGAGTACTTTCGCGAGCGGCGTCGCGATGTCGACTTCGTGGGGGATCGGATCCTCCGCAACCTCGTCGGGGCGAAGGTCGACTTGCTTTCCGAGCTCCCGGAGGAGGCGGTCGTCGTTGCGTACGAGCTGTCGCCTGCCGATACGGTCATGTTGGCGCGGCATTCGGCACGGGCCTTCGTCACGGAGGGCGGAGGGCCGACTTCCCACACCGCGATCTTGGCCCATGCGCTGAACATCCCGTCGGTGCTCGGCGTTCGCGGGATCATGCACCTCGCGGCCCTTGGGGACGAGATTGTGGTCGATGGGGATGCCGGCGTGGTCGTCCTGTGTCCCGATGCCGAGGAAATCGAGGTCTACCGCGGTCGTCGAGTGGCGCGCGCGCAAACCGAGCGCGTTCTCCTCGAACATCGAGATCTCGCGGCCGAGACGACCGATGGTGTGAAGATCCACGTCGACGGGAACATCGAGGTTTCGTCGGAGGTCGATTCCGTTCTCGGCTGTGGTGGCGAAGGGATCGGCTTGTATCGCACGGAATTCATGGCGCTCGAGGCGCCGACCGTGCTCTCTTCGCAAGAACACTTCGAGGTCTATGCCCGTTTGGTCAGACGGCTCGACGGGCGAATGCTCACGATTCGTACTGTCGACGTCGGGGGCGACAAGTTGTTGCGCCGGCGCGCAGACTGCGCCGACTCCAAAGATGCGCTCATGCGCTCGATGCCCTCGCCGCTCAATCCGGCGCTCGGATTGCGCGCGATTCGCCTGAGTCTACGCCAGGAGTCCGAGTTCAAGGCCCAGATCAAGGGCGTGCTCATGGCGAGCGGCCTCGGTCCGGTACGGGTGCTTTTGCCGCTTGTGACCCACCTCGAAGAGATCCGGCGTGCCCGGAAGATCTTGGATGAGGTGATGAAGGAACTCGAGCGTGAAGGCGTCGCTTTCGATCCGAAGATTCCGTTGGGGACCATGATCGAAACGCCGGGTGCGGCCTTGGTCGCCGACATTCTCGCGAAGGAAGCCGATTTCCTTTCGATCGGCACCAACGATCTCATTCAATACGTGCTTGCTGTCGACCGCGACAACGACGACGTCACTTACCTCTATCGTCCATGTCATCCGGGGGTCCTGCGGCTCATTCGGAGCGTCGTGTGCGTGGGCGCGGAGCGCGATGTACCGGTAAGTCTTTGCGGTGAGATGGCTGCGAACCCGTGGCTCTTACCGCTTCTCGTCGGGCTCGGTCTTCGTGCACTGTCGATGAGCGCGACCTCGATTCCGCTCGCAAAACACGTGATCCGCCAGCTCTCGGCGGCCGATTGTCGAGCATTGGTCGAAAGACTCCTCGACCTGCCGACCGCCGACGAGGTCGAAGAAGCGGTTCGCGCCTGGTCTCGGCCCTGGATGCCGGGCGTGTCGTAGATTCGAGCCCCGTGGACCGAAGACCTCGCGCATGCGCATCGAACGTCTCGCCGAGACCAAGGCCCGCGGTCTACTTGGACGGTTGCGACGGTTGCGACGGTTGCGACGGTTGCGACGGTTGCGACGGTTGTGACGGTTGTGACGGTGGCGACGGCTTCGATGGCGCTGATGGCTTCGCGGGCGGTGCTTCGCCCGTCATGATCACCTTGGCACCGACGAGCTGGTTCTTGCTGCCGGTGGTGATGACCAAGCTCCCGGACGCATCGCGGATCTGCATATTTTGGATGAACCCATGAGCGCGAAGCTGGTTCTCGAGCTCTCGAAGCTTGGCTTCTCGCTGCTCAGGCGGCGTCTTGTACCACTTCGCCTCGTCCAGCGTTCCGGCGAAGAAGCCATCGACGAGAGCGGCGGTCTTCAGCGGGACCGTCGTCGCGTACGTGTTCGCGTCGAGCGCCCGATTGGGTCGAGTCAGATAGACGAAGACGCCGGCCGTCAGCGCGACCACAGTCAACACGGCGGCGCGAATGTAACGGCGATTTTTCGGCATCGACGACCAGGACTGAAGTCCATATCGCTGAAGGCGTGATGCTCTTGCCTTGCGTCGGTCGGCCTTGGAGCGGTCTTCCTCCTTGGCCTGGTTGTTTTCGGATGAATCGGCCGAAGCCTTTTGGTCACGCCCTCCCGGCCCGCGCGCGGCCGCCAACAGCGCTTGCCGCGACTCTTCGGCGGCCCGGGCGCTCATTGCGAGCAATCGTTCCTTCGTTTCGTCGTCGACGGCGAGATCGACGGGCCGAAGCGTGAGACCGCACTTGGGGAGCGTCGACTCAAGCTTTGCGGCGGCAGGCCAGATGTCGGCGTCGGTGGCGCCGCTGAGGCCCCGAAGGCCATCGACGATGGGCGAGAAGTCGAACGTCGAGCCTTGGACGAGGTCGTCCAGGTTGTGGGTCACCTGAAACGTAAGTTGGCCGGCGTCGACCTGGCTGCCGATCGGGGCTGCTTTCACCGCTTGCACAACCTTCATGATGAGCTCGCGGCGAAGGTTCGCGTCGAGGATCGGAGCCAGGCTGTCCACGGGAAGGGCGATGGGCGGCGGTTCGGATGGAGACAAGGGCGAGGTCTCGGCCTCGACTGCGGTCAAGAAGGCTTCAGGAAGCGGCGTGTATTCGTCGTCGACGTCCAAGTAGAGGCGCAGGGCCTCGGCTTCCTGCGCGGCCGACAGCGATGCGAAGATCTCGGGCAACTTCGGCTCGAGCCCGAGCTTTCCGCAGGCATCGCGGAACTGGAGAAAGAGGCCGAAGAGCGCTTGCGGACGGTCGGGGCCCCCGAGCGCGTCCCAGACGGGGCACAAGTCGAACGTCGAGCCTCGCATGAGGGTGTCGAATCGACTGTGGAGCCACATGAAGAACTCCTTGGGATCGAGGGCGCCTTGAAGTGGGCTGCTCTTGAGAATGGAGGCGAGCTCGCGGCAGACGGCCCGCTTCGTGGTGCTTGCTGTGGCGTTGCCCACCGACCGGACTGTATCCAGGGTCACCCCGCGGTTCAAGGAATGCACCCCAGCTGAGAATGCACCGCGGCTGAGAAATGCACCCAGCCGCGGCGCCGAGGTACGCCGTGCCCAAGCAAGGCGTACCCCCGCAAGGCGTACCCCAGCATGGCGCCCTGGCTCGGGATAGAGGCCCGGGAACCCGGAACAAGGGGGGGGTAGGGCGCTGGCGGATACGCCGGCTAAATGTGGGCGGGGGGCAACGGGGACGGTTGACCGATGGGGTCGGGGTTGATAGCCAACCCAGCGGGTAGCAAGCACCCCGAGATCCGAGGAGAAAAGAGAAGCATGACCCTGAAGAATTTCGTCTTTACGTCCGAGTCTGTGAATGAGGGACATCCCGACAAGATCTGTGATCAGATCTCGGATGCGGTGCTTGATGCGTTGCTCTCGCAGGACCCGAAATCTCGCGTCGCTGTCGAGTCGATGTGCCTCACAGGCATGGTCTTGGTCGGCGGCGAGGTGACGACCACCGGCTCTCTTGACATCCAGTCGATCGTGCGCGGCGTCATCGAGCGGATTGGCTACGATGATTCGGCGATCGGCTTCGATTTCAAGTCTTGCGCGGTGCTCAATGCCCTGAATCGGCAGTCGCCGGACATCGCGTTGGGGGTCGACCGAGACGGCGCGGGCGATCAGGGGATGATGTTTGGCTTCGCGGTCGATGATACCCCTGAGCTGATGCCGATGCCCATCAGCTATTCCCACAAGCTGATGCGCCGACTGACTCAAGTTCGCAAAGAGGGCATCCTTCCGTTCCTTCGTCCGGACGGGAAGGGGCAAGTGACCGTGGCCTACGAAGACGGCAAGCCGAAGGCCGTGACGACGGTCGTCATCTCTTCTCAGCATGCCCCCGACGTCGAAAATGCGCAGCTTCGCGAGGCGATCATCGAGCACGTCGTGAAGCCAGTCATTCCCGCGGAATTCTTGGCGAAGGATGTGGTCTACCACATCAACCCAACCGGCCGCTTCGTTGTGGGTGGGCCCCAGGGGGATGCCGGTTTGACGGGGCGAAAGATCATCGTCGACACGTACGGTGGGATGGGTCGCCATGGCGGCGGCGCGTTCTCGGGCAAGGATCCGACCAAAGTCGATCGGTCGGCGGCCTATATGGCTCGCTACATTGCGAAGAATTTGGTCGCATCGGGGGCGGCGACGCGCTGCGAGGTTCAGCTCGCGTACGCGATCGGCATCGCCGAGCCGGTGTCGGTTCTCGTGGATACCTTTGGCACCGGCGTTGTGCCGGAGGCGAAGATCGCGGATGCGGTTCGAGAGACTTTCTCGCTCACGCCGCGCGGAATCATCGAGCACCTCGAGCTGCGCAAACCGGGCTACATCAACACGGCCGCGTATGGTCACTTTGGCCGAAGCGAATTCAGCTGGGAGAAGACGGACAAGGTCGACGCCCTGAAGGGCTGCCTTTCTCTTTAGTTGCTTGACTCCTGCGTTGAGACCTTCACGAATTCGTCCTCAACCGCAACGACGGGTTGGGTTCCGTCCACGTTTCGGAAATCCTCACGACTCAGTGGGACGACGACTCTTCTGAGATAGAACACTTCGTCCGGCGCATCTTCGGGCGACTCGATGAACTCGATGTTGAGGACGTTCGTGCCACCCGCTTGGCTTGGCATGGCTTCGGTGGGGGCGAGCGATACGTTCGCAACTTGGTACTGATAACAGTAACGCGAGCCGTTCCGTCCTGCGGTTCGTCGGAGCGCGTAACGGTAGCCGTATTTTTCCTGGAGGAGTGGGGTGTCATCTGTGTTGGGTCGGGTACCGCGTCGGATCTCTTCGCCTGACTCGACGCCGTCAAAGTCGAGGTCTTCCACGACGTCGGCGACATCGGCGGCGTTGGTGCCTGCTCGAAGCTCGAGTCCATCGGGGAACAAGTCTCCATCGGTATCGAACTTCGCGGGATCGTAGCCGACGGATCGCTCTTCGCAATCGCTCAGTCCGTCGCCATCGGTATCGACGTTCTCCGCCGCGAGGCACGCGCAATCGCCGGCCGCTGTGGGGTCGGAGGCGAGGATGCTGACTTCGAAGCCATCTCGACACCCGTCTTGGTCGGTGTCGGCCGAGAATGGATCGCTGTGGTACTGCGAGATCTCGAGTTCATCGATGAGGCCGTCGTGGTCCGTGTCGGCGTCGACGGTGGAGGACCCGAGGACCGCCGAAGTGTTGTAGACGACGAATTGCTTGATGTCGAACTGGCGTGTGACCTCGAAGTTGAAGAGCGTGAAATCGATCTGATCGCCGCTTTCAAAGTCGGAGAAGCTCCCACCGCCGATCTGGGCCATGCGCGAGAGCAGCGCGACGGCGTCTGGTCGCTGTGCGTCGTCCGAGGCGCCCAAGAAGGCCGTGTGAAGCGTAATGCCGGAGACGATTGTCGTGTACGCTTTTGCCTGCTTGACGAGATCTTCGACGCGCCAGAGGATATCGTTCGCCTCCTGGAGCGTCCCGCCCGGCATGCGCGGTACGCCATCGCTCAAGAACACCACGAAATACCAGGGTCGCTTGAGGCGAGCGCTTGCGCCCGTGCGCTGCGTAGCCTCGAACTCATCCCGGGTCTGCTCGATATCCGATAGAATGAGGCTCTTTGCTTCCTCGAGGGCTCCGATGTAGTTCGTGAAGCCTTCCTTCTTGCGCAGGTCGGACAGCGCCGTGGCGATGACCTCCGGATCTCGGGTGAAGGCCTCGGCGCTCCGAGTTGCCTCGGTGTCGAAACCGACGAAGCCGAACGAGACCTTTTCGTCACCCGAGAAGTTGCTGATCAACTCGGCGGCCGCGCTCGCGCGATTATCCGCCGGATCGTTGATCTCCATGCTCTTTGATGTATCGATGACGAGGAGAATTCGGATGGGAACGCCAAAGGACGTACTGTTCTCTGTGCAGAACTCACCGCTGAGCGTCACTTGAACGGGGATGGGCTCGACTTGAAAATTGTTGCAGCTCGACGTCACGGCCAGGGCCGCGAGAAGCGTCAGGCGTTGTGCGCTGCTGCATCGAGCTTTCATTGTCCGAATTCCAAGTCTGTTCGCGTTCGTGCTTCTTGCGACCGTCTAGAAGTAGTCCACGGTGAAAGCGCACGTCGCGTTGGCCCACGAACCGTGGAGCGTCAAGCAGTCGGTTGAGTCGTCGAATGTCCACCCGTTGGTCGCGCTCTTGGGGACGATCGTTCCGTCGCACTTGACGACGAGCGTGTCCGGGAGGACCTCGAGTGAAGGGTCGAGGCAGGCCACCGGATCGGGCGGGGGCGGGAGAGGGATATTTCGGTCGACGTATTCGACGTGGTAGTCACCGTGTCGGTCGCCCCACGAGCCCGAGAACACCAGGCAGTTCCGGTCGGCATCGAGCGTCCAGCCATCGGTTGCGCTCTCCGGGACCGGCTCACTGGCGTTGTTTTCGGTGTACGTCACCTCGATGGTCGCTGGATCCGG
This sequence comes from Deltaproteobacteria bacterium, assembly GCA_016713425.1. Classification (GTDB taxonomy): domain Bacteria; phylum Myxococcota; class Kuafuiibacteriia; order Kuafuiibacteriales; family Kuafuiibacteriaceae; genus JADJPE01. The sequence continues at coordinate 4,067,824 of JADJPE010000005.1, forward strand.
GTCGACGCCTTCGGCGAGGCAGAGCGAGGTGCTGAGATCGGCCGTCCTTGAGCCCACTTTGGAGAAGAAATCCGGAAACGCATTGCACTCGCAGATGGAGACGATCTCGCCGCCGGTCGCGGTGATGAGGTCTTGGTACCCGTCGGGCAAGTCTTCTTGGCTGTCCCGGTGGCATCCCTGCATCCAGTGAATGCCGTGGATCGTGATCTTTCGGCTCGTGAAGTAGTATTTGTAGAATGCTTTGAGATCGCTGGCGCATGATGCCAATGTGTTGGTTGTCGCCGGGGGGGCGAAGTTCGGAATCCCAGCCGTATTGCGCTGGAGTTTGTCGAATGGGCAGATCAGGCCTTCTGCGTAGGGATCCTCATCGCTGATGACAACGACTTCGTAGGGCGTCTCCGTATTGAACGTGCCTTGCCGTTCCATTTCCGCAAAGAACTGGAACGCGCGTTCGAGCCCAGCCTCGTATCCGTAGCAGCCATCCCCCTGGATGATGAGCTTGCGCAACGTGTCTTGCGACGCGGGGTCACTGCTCGACAGCCAGGTCCCTTGGTCGTTGAAGGCGCAAACCTGTGAAGGCTCGGCGCCTGTTCCCGGGCAGTCACAGGTGAGACCCAGGCCGCAGGACCCTTGGAGTCCGAGAAGACTTGGGGCTTTGACGAAAGCACCGGTCCGCGCGTAAGTCGGGAACCGGTCGGTGCATATGCCGTAGTCGGCGGGTAGCCCAAACAGGTTGGTGCTGATGACGCCGGTTCGGTACGAAGCGCCTTTCTGACCGGCCGCATCGAAGAAGTCGCTGATGGCGCAGGTCGCGGCCATCTGGTCGTCGGCCATGCTTCCCGAGTTGTCGATCAAGAAGAGGACGCTGACGTCGACGGGCTGACGCTCGAGATCCGCCGCCGAAACCTCCGGCGAGACGGGCGCTGACTCGGGATTGATCGAGACACTGTTCGGGTTTGGCTCACACTCGGTGGCTTCGCAGCTCATCTCCGTCGAGAGGTCATCTTCCGGCACACAGCTGATGTCCCCACAGGCCCCTAGGGTATCCTCAGTGGAACCGCCATGGCCTTCGCTGTCGGTTGAGATCAGACAGTCACTGTCTTGTAGATAACACTCGACGTCGCACTCGCAGTCGATGGCTGTGGCTTCGCAGTCCCGCCAACTGCAGGTGCACCCGTTGCCCGTGGGGGTCGGGATCCGGTCCCGAATGCAGTCGCCCAAAGGACCTCTGCCTGCATCCAGCGAGCCCGACCCGGCATCCGAAGGTCCCGGCGTTGCAGCATCCGAACCAGACGCATCTGGGCCGCCCAATTCGGCATCGGCTTCTGTGCCGCTTCCGCCATCACGCGCTGCTTGCTGCATGCCCGAGTACTCGGTCGCTGGAACACAGGCCGCTCGACTGAGCATGAGCCCCATCCCTACTGCGAGCACCAGCATGGAGACCTTCGTTCGCCCGCCGCCGCAAGATTCCATAGACGCCATGCTCAGCAAAATGCGCGCCAGTCCGGAAAGACCACCGCTTGCCTGCGCGCCGTCCATCGCAGCGACGCCTTCGAGCGGACACCCTCGCCCGCCGCCCGAAAACTTCATGTTCGGAAGGGGGTGAAACATTTAGGCGGAGAGCAGCAGACCCGACGTCAGGTCTCCCGGTTCGTTTCAATGTGATTGTTGTGGGCTATGAGAGGGGCTGGGCTTCGAGGAGAACTCAGACCGAGACTGAGGAGCCTGAGGATGGCTACCCAGACTTGAGACGTCTGAGGATGGCTGTGCCCAGCCTAAGGGATGGAGATGGGGGGCTACCAGCGAGAACGCTGACCGCCGCCGCGCCGGTCGCGGTCGCCGCCGCGGTCGCCGCCGCGGTCGCCACGGCCGCCGCCGCCGCCACCGAATCCACCGCCGCCGCCGCCGCCGAATCCGCCGCCGCCGCCGCCGCCGAATCCACCGCCGCCGCCGCCGCGGTCATTCCGCGGACGTGCCTCGTTAACTTGGATGGTTCGCCCACCGAAAACCGTTTCGTTCATCGCGGTGATTGCCGCTTCGGCGCCTTCCGCCGTCCCCATTTCGACAAACGCGAATCCTCGCGGCCGACCCGTATCACGATCTGTCACCAGTCGGACGCTCACCACCTCGCCATGCTCTTCGAAAGCATCTCTGAGATCATCTTCTGTGGTGCTAAAGGCGAGGTTTCCGACATAGAGCTTCTTCTGCATTGCTGTCCTTCTTCTTCCTAAACACACTTCGGCCTAACGCCGAACTGCCGGTCGCTCCGGATTGAACCTGTTTGCCGAGCGAGAGAACAGTTCAGCGACCGAGCTGAAAGACAGCGCTACGAGCGAGGCAGGAGCTAATCAGGAACGCATCCCTCTTCGGGATAGCGCGAGACACTGGCACGCCCCACCCGAGAAGGCAACACAGACTTTGATGGAACAAACGCCAATCCCGGCCCTGCGGGGGTCATCTTTCAGTGGCCGTCAGATCGGGGGCTGGCACTGTTTGGGCGGGACTGTGAGGACCGGCAAGGGGCCGCCGAACCGAGACGGGATGCAGGCCTCCAACCGGCTGCCCGGTGCGGCGGATCGCTTGGGGCGACTGGGCGACTGGGCGGCTGGGCGGCTGGGCGGCTGGGCGCGCAGATCGGTGGCGGACGTGGGTGACCGCTGCCGTCGTCGTCTGCTTAGCTCGGGGCCATGAATCCGCTTCACACCTTCCGAGCATGGTTTGATGAAGCCAGCGCGAGCGGCGAAGCTGAGCCGGGTCTCATGGCGCTTGCCACCGCGGCATCGGACGGTACGCCTTCGGTTCGCTTTGTCCTTCTACGCGGGATCACGGACGAAGCGCTCCACTTCTTCACGAACTATCGAAGTCGCAAGGCGATAGAACTTGCGGCGAATCCGCGTGCCGCGATCAGCGTTTATTGGCCGACCCTGGGGCGGCAGGTGCGAGCCGAAGGTCCGGTCGAACGCCTCTCGGCTAGCGATTCCGACGCCTATTTCGCGCAGCGCCCGCGTGGAAATCAGATTGCTGCCGTCGTTTCGCCGCAGAGCGCGCCGATCGAATCGATCGGCGCGCTGCGCGCAGAAGCGGCTGAGATGGCCGCCAAGCAAGGCACGACGCCGGTCGAACGGCCTGAATATTGGGGTGGTTTTGGCCTTGTGGTTCGACGTATCGAGTTCTGGACCGCGGGTGCCGACCGTCTTCATGAGCGTCTTGTGCACGTTCGGGATGTCTCTGCGTGGCGGAGTATGCGGCTTGCGCCCTGATGTTGCGCCCTGATGGTATGGCGCGTTGCGCGTCGCGGGTGCGCGCTTCGAGGAGGCGAGCGGCCAGGGCGTCCCAGATGAGGATCACGATACGATGAACAATCCATTCTCAAGCTACGCGCGCTGGCTACACCTCGGTTGGCCCGCCGGAAACGTCGAGCCCATGCCTGAAGTGCGCGAGGACGGAAGCTGTGCGGTCCCGGGGGTGCGAATCGTCGGAGACCTGACGGGCGTGCCGTTGTTGAAGTTCGCCCTTGATACAGGTGCGCGCGCGGTGCGCGCGATCGTTCAGGAGGACGCATTCAGGTCTCGCCGTTCTTCACACGTTGAGCGAGACCTCCCCGCTGAGTCTCGCGGCGCGCGCCCGCACAGGACCGACGACAGGACCCAGGACAGGAGCGGCGACGGAAGAGCCGACGCGCGAACCGAGGGACGAACCGACGCGCGACCCGAGGGAATCGACGCGCGCAACGAGGGGCGAATCGACGACGGAACCTACGACGGAACCTACGACCTGATTATCGTGGGCGCCGGGGTGGCGGGCATGGCGGCTGCGGTTGAAGCAAGCAAGCATGGGCTCCGTTTCCTCGTTTTTGAGGCAACCCATCGCTTCAGCACTTTGCTTGGCTTTCCGAAAGGAAAGCCCATCTTCACCTATCCGAACGGCATGGTGCCCGAAGGCGAGCTTCAGGTTCACGCGACCCAGAAGGAGTCGCTCTTGGCTGAACTGGAGGCGCAGGTCGAAGCGGCGGGCATCGCGGTGACGATGGCGAGGGTCGACCGAGTTCGGCCGGTTGCGGGCGAACTCGACGTCTGTCTTGCCGACGGAAAGACAGTACGTGCACTCCGCGTGATCGTGGCGATCGGCCGAAGTGGCCATCATCGGCGCCTCGGTGTCCCAGGCGAAGGTCTCCCCAAGGTCTCGCATCGCCTCTATGACCCGATGGATTTCGAGGGAAAGGCGGTGCTCGTCGTGGGGGGCGGTGACGCAGCCGTCGAAGCGGCGACCGCGCTCGCCCGGGCGGGGGCGGATGTTACGCTGTCGTATCGCCGTCTTGAGCTGGCTCGCCCGAAACCTGAGAATATTGAGAATCTCGAAGCCTGCAAGCTCGGCACGCCCGCGGGCGGTCGATTGACCTGTCGCCTTCCGAGTCGTCTTCGCGTGATTGAGGAAGGCGCCGTCGAACTCGAAGTGGGCGAGGGAACCAAACGCATCGAACGCATACGGAACGACAGCGTCTTTCTCATGATCGGGCGCGAGCCACCGCTCGACTTCTTTCGCCGGTCGGGCATTCCGATTCGCGGCGAATGGCGCATTCGTCAGTGGATCAGCTTCGTCGCGTTCTTGTCCTTCTGTTTCTTTCTCTACCAGTGGAAGGCGAGCGGCGTCGTCAACGGTTGGTTCCGGGACAACGGGTGGTTCCCGTACAATGTTCGATCCTGGTTGGGCGCATCGGTTGGCGATCCCAGTACTGTCTTGGGTACGCTCGCGATCACGCTCGAAGAGCCCGGCTTCTACTACAGCTTGGCGTATACGGTCGCGGTCGTGCTGTTTGGAGTCGATCGGATGCGCCGTCGGCGCACGCCCTATGTCCGACGCCAAACGTGGACGCTCATGGGCATTCAAACGATCCCGCTCTTTTTTCTCCCGTATCTGATTTTGCCTCTTCTTGGTCACAACGGCGCCTTCGACGATGGGTGGATGCACCAGGCCGGTGATGCGCTGTTTCCGCTCACGAACTACGGTCACGGGCGAGAGTACTGGCGGGCCTTCGGTTTCGTCCTCGCTTGGCCGCTCTTCATTTGGAACTTCTTCACACCGCAGCCGATGACCTGGTGGCTGGTGATCGGACTCGCGCAGACGTTCGTTCTCATCCCTTGGCTCGTCTTCCGCTATGGGAAGGGCGCGTACTGCGGCTGGATCTGTTCGTGCGGTGCGTTGGCGGAGACGCTTGGGGATCGCCATCGGCACAAGATGCCTCATGGTCCGCGCTGGAATCGCCTGAATTTCGTGGGACAGGTCATCCTCGTTTGGGCGCTCCTCTTGTTTGCCGCTCGGATCATTTCGTGGACTGCGCCTACGACGGGCGTGGGCGCTTGGTTCGAGGCTTTCTTCTCTGCCGGCCTGAGTGGCTTCGACATCGCGGGGCTCCCACTCAACTACTACAAGGTCGTCGACGTGTTTCTGGCCGGGGTCGTCGGGGTCGGCTTCTACTTCTGGTTCAGCGGGCGAGTGTGGTGTCGCTTCGCGTGTCCGCTGGCTGCGCTCATGCACATCTACGCCCGGTTTTCGCGTTTCGCGATCATTCCGGAGAAGAAGAAGTGCATCTCATGCAACGTTTGCACATCCGTGTGTCATCAGGGCATCGATGTCATGAGCTTCGCGAACAAAGGACACCCCATGATCGACCCGCAGTGTGTACGCTGCTCGGCCTGCGTTCAGATGTGCCCGACCGGTGTGCTCAGCTTCGGAGAGATTCGGGCCGATGGTCTTGTGCGTCTCGGGCGTCTGGCGGCCTCGCCGCTGGCACGGCCTGCGCAGTCCGCTGGGGAAAACCAAGAAACAATGGGCGCCGGCCACCGATAAACAGGGGGCCCTTGGAGTTGGCTTCCTTTGATGATGTTCCGGATACCGAGAGCTGCATCCCCGACGCCGCATCTGACTCAGGGTAAAAGCGGTGTGCGCTGTCCCGTCGTCCCTTCGGTGCGTTTGCTCGCCACGATCGTCGACGCGCACGGCGGCTTCGGACGTCGACCCGAGGTTTCAACGCCCTCGGCGTCTCGACCGATCGGGTTGCCGTTTTCTCATTCGGCCCTTGTTGGACGTCCATTCGGCCGAGCCGCATGCGCCGCGCTCCTGGGGGCGTGCGTTGGGCTGGCGCCTAGGTTCGGTCTCGCCGAGACCGTTGCGGTCACCGGGAACTCGGGGTCCGCGATGACGATGACGACGACGATGACGAGGACGGCGGGGGCCGGATCTGCGGCCGCAGGCGCGCCACCGTCGGCGTCCGCTCACCGGGGCAACGAGACGGAGGGCGTCGAACGCGGCCACTTTGCGGCGGCGTTGACCTTGCTGCCGCACGTCCAAGATCCGCCCCGCCAGAACAGGTTCACCGTGTGCGGGACACCGCGCGGTCCAGACGAATGCCTGCTGAGTGAGACCGGCGCCTTCTCCGCGAGGCCGGGAAGTCCGGTGCTCGTCGCAACGCTCGAGGTCGAGGGACCGCCATTGAGCGACCGTACCCTCACGAAGCTTGGCCCGACGGTCGGCCAGCCAGCGAACCAAAGACTCGTCGACGGATACTTGCCCATTCCACAGGTCATCAGGAACGCGGGGGGACCGGTAGAACTGAAGGTCACCGGGTTTGTTGGCTCGGACGAAACGCCCGCTGTTTCTTACGAAGTCAGGAACACCAGCGCCGCGCCTCAGCGGGCCATCGTCCGCGTCGCCGTGTTGCCGTTCGACACCAACCCCGAGTGGCAAGCGGGGCGCCCGGGGAGTCGAGTGCCGATCGATCGAATACAGATCGATCGTATGCCGGTCGATCGTATGCCGGTCGCAGGGCCGATTCTTCGGGTCAACGATGCGTCGATCTTCCGTTTTTCTCGCGATGCAGAGCGGATTACCGCAGTCACCGGCATCGATCCGTCGAACATCGAGCAAGCGACCTTCCATGAAGCGCCGGTCGGCCTCATCGCGGATCCGAAGGGCGACGGGACGCTTGGGGTCGCGTTCCAATACAACTTCGAGCTTCCCCCTGGGCAGAGCCAATCGTTGACGGTTTCGGCACCAAAGGCCGCTTCGACTTCCGCTGCAACTCCGGATGCAACTTCGGATGCGACTTCGGCTGCGACGGCGCGCATGAAGCGGCTGGACCTCCCGCCTTCGCCGGACCTCGAGCAAGCCATCGAGATGTGGCGCGAGCTTCTTGGCCGCTCGACGCCGACGTTCGAAGGTCCACCCGAAGTTCTCAAGCTCGCTTCGCACGCATCGGCCAACATCGCTCAGATCCTGGTCAACGCCGATGGCCCCGTGCTCATGCCGGGGTCGAGGGCGTACGCGCGTCCATGGATACGCGATGGCGTCGTGATGGCGTCTGCGCTTCTCCAAGCCGGGTTCTTCGAGCGTGCGCGCGAGTTCATCGACTGGTACTTGAAGCTCGAGCACGATGGCTTCGTTCCCTCTGGGTACGAGCACCAAGGTGAGGCGTTCGCGATTGAGCACGACAGCCACGGGGAGCTGCTTTGGATCATCGGCGAATACTTTCGATTTACGCACGACCGGGCGTTTCTCGATGCGGCCTGGCCGGCCGTTCAGCGCATCGTGGACAACATCGAGCGCCTACGAAGAGCCCCCACATCGTCTCCGCAATCGACCCAGCCCGAAGCCGACCGATGCGGCGACCTCATGCCGAAATCCATCAGCCATGAAGGCTATCCGCGACCGGTTTGTGCAAACTGGGACAACTACTGGACCTTGGCTGGACTTCAGGCGGCGGCGGAGCTCGCTCGACGCGGAAACAGGCCGGAAGCGGCCCGATTCGATGCGATTCGGAAGAGCTTCTCCGAGACCCTGTCCACCTCGATTCGCGCGGACATCGAGGATTATCGATTGTCGTATGTGCCGGGCTCCGACCGCGGAGACCCCGACCCGAGCGCTGTTCCGATCGCGCTTACTGTTGCCGACGCCATGGCGCTCTTGCCGGAGAAGGCACTTCGAGGAACATTCGAACCGTACCTCCAAAACCTCAAAGAGCGCGTGCGCGGACGGATCAAACACGTCTATGCGCCGTACGAAGTCCGCATCGTCGAAGCGCTCGTCCGCTTGGGTCAGCGTGATGAGGCGCTCATGCTTCTAGACTTCTTGCATGGTGACCAGCGCCCGCGGGAATGGGCTCAGTTCACTGAGATCGTCTACCCAGACCCCGACAAAGCCGCATTCATGGGCGATGCGCCCCACACGTGGATCGGCGCCGAAGCTGTGCGTGCGACGCGAGGCCTCTTCGTCTACGAAGCGGGTGGTGCACTCGTGCTCGCCGCTGGCGTGCCTCAGCGGTGGCTCGACGCCGAGGGGACCGCGGAGACTCTTCGAACTCGACCGCCATCCCTATCCGGACCTCCATCCTTATCCCGATCCTCATTCTTATCGCCGCCTCAATCGCCATCGCCATCCCCAAGGCCATCGAACCCCGATGAGCGCCGGACCCCAACCGAAATCCGAAACGCAAGCGGCCTTCGAGTTCTTGGACTGCCCACCCACTTTGGTCTTCTCTCGTATGCCCTGGAGCCTATGGATTCTGCCCGCAACCCGACCGACTCTGGCGGCGCGTGGCGCGTTCGGCTCGAAGGGCAGCTTGCGCCCCCGAATGGCATCCTCGTCAAGCCACCCGCCGGAGTCACGATCGGCGAAGTCACGCTCAACGGACGCGTCACGCCCTTTTCAGAAACCCCGGAAGGATACCGTGTTGCAGGAGAATCGTTCCGCGGAACCACACTCAGTGAGGCGATCTCGTCCATGGCGTCGCAACTGGGCGGGAAGCGGAACGATGGGGACAACACGGCCTTCGAGGAAGCGATCGCGGATGCGCGTGCGCAGGCGCGGGCGGGTGCGCGCAAGGTGGCCTCAGCCACCGGCATCGATCCCGAAGTCTTGGTCGGCCGCTGGATGCAGCATCCTCACGAACGAGCGGCGGACGAGGTCGGGCGGCTCACTCACGCTGCCCGCCGTCTGCGGGGTGTGTTCGACCCCGACGTCGTCAGCAAGGTTTTTCGCGAGTTGGGCCCATCGGCTGTCCATGCGTTGGCCCAAGCCACGTCGGAGCTGGAGGTCTTTCAGAAGATCCTGGGACGCCGAGCGGTCAACGACGCATTCCGAATCAAGCCTCACTCAGCCCCGCGCGTTGCCGAGGGGCTCAAGAAGGCGAAGCCGGAAGATATTGGGGGCTACGTCTCGGTGCTGGCCAGGGTGCTCGGGGGCCAGGCGTCGGTTCAAGACTTCTATCGCAACAATCCCTATTCGTTCTTCGAGATCCTAGAAGCCCGAGGATCCATGTCTTCCCGAGAATTCGACCGCGCGTTGCCTCAGGTCATGGCCGCGTTGGCGGGAACAGATCTGGTTCTTGGTCGAAAGATTCTCCTCGAAGGGATCAAGACCACAGGGTGGGTCGGTGCACTACTGCCTCGACATCGCACACTCACGAGTCTGAGCGCACGCTATGGGAAGGCCGCACTTACGCGCGTCTTTCACGTCGACCCCGAGTTCCTCGTGCCGGTCCTCAACGCGTTGGACGCGCGTGCACAGCGAACCCATACGGGCGTGGAGGCTGTGCTCGACGAACTCGAAGCACTGCTCGGTCCAAAGAACGTAGTCTCATTTCTCGACAACCCAGGAAAGGTCGTGTTCCTTGGGCAAATCGTCGACGAACTCGATACACTGTCCCAACTCAGAACGCCGAGTATCCGTGAGATTGCACGCCCGCACGACAACCCAGACGAGCGCGTCGAATCGCGTGGATCTGACCCTCACCCTAACCTTAGCCCTAACCCCAACCCCACCTCCGAATCCCCCGAAAGGGTGAGGGCGCGACAGAGTCGCATGAGCGATTGGCTGCACGCGCACATGCACGCCATTTCGACAGCCCTCCACGCAGCGCGCAGCAAATCGTGAGCGTTCCGTCGGGCGTCCCGGGCCGCGACGGCTCGACCCTCGGCTCCGGGGTGGGGGGCCCAGGGTGCACGCCGCGACGACCTTTGCTATGAACGGACCCGTTCATGCGACGACCGACATGGCTCGTTCGAGAGTCCGTGGGCACTTCCTCGAGGTCTGGCGCCGGTCGTGGCGTCGGTGCGCGCCTTGGCGGCGCACTGGTACGCGCTGCGCCCTGGGGCTTTCTTCTTGCGGTGTACCTGCGCACGCTCGCGCCCACGGTGACGAGCGAGGACTCCGGCGAGCTTCTCACCGCGGCCTTCACGTTTGGTGTTCCGCACCCGCCAGGCTTTCCTCTTTACTGTATCGTCGTCGGGTCGTTGATGCGGCTACTTCCGGGGTGTTCTCCGGCCTGGGTCGGGAATCTGTCGTCCGCGTTGTTCGCGTTCCTCTCGGTTCTCGTCGTATTCGCGACGCTTCGAACCTTAGACGTTCGACGAAGCATCGCCACCGGTGTCGCACTATCGCTCGGACTGGGACAGACCTTCTGGTCTCAGGCCGTGGTCACCGAGGTCTACACACTCAACGCTGCAATTCTTGCGTCCGCCATCTACGCGGCAGTTCGGGCGGTTCGCGCGGTTCGCGCGGTTCGCGCCGAGCCCACGTCGAACGCGGACCGTTCCGGGCGCTGGTTCTTGGTCTTCGCGTTGTGCGTCGGACTTGGACTGGCCAATCACTACCCGCTGATGATGTTGGCTCTGCCAGGCTTGGTCTTGTTCCTGTATGCCGGCGACTCCGGGCCGCCGCCTGGCCAGGGTCGGCGGTCTCTTCTTAGACAACCCAAGCTCCTGCTTCTTTCCGTGGGCGCCATCCTCGCTCCGCTTCTTCTCTACGCATATCTTCCGCTCGCCGCGTCAAGACACCCTGCGATCCAATGGGGAGAGCCGACTTCGTTCGACGCCTTCTGGGCTCACGTGAGCCGGAGGGCGTATCGAAACCTGGAACTGACCGACGACGTTCCGTGGCGTGACAAACTCGCATTCCTCCTCGATTTCGGCCGTCTTTGGATGAACGAGCAGGCACCCTGGATCTTCGGCCTTGGCGTTCTATTTGGCCTTCGTTCAGTTCTTCGGCAACGCGATCGCATCGGACTTCTTATCGCCGGCATCCTGGCCTTCAATCCGCTCCTGCTGCTCCTTGTTCTTCAGTTTCGACATGAGGCTGAGCACATCATGCGGGTCAACGAATACTACCTCCCGGCGTATGTCGTGACGGCGCTGCTCATCGGCCTCGGTTTCGAGTGGGCCCACCGGCGGTTCCTCGAAGGCCGCGCCGCCCGGGCGTGGCGCACTCGTTCTCGCCTTCTGGAGGTCGCCTGGATTGTCGCGCTCCCTTTGGGGCCGTTGCTGCGGCATTTTCACGCGAACGATCGCTCGCAGGATTACCTCGCGTATGACTTCAACCGCGCGATTCTCGCGTCGTTGGAGCCCAACGCGCTGTACTTCCCGTCCGGGGACTACGCCGCGTTTCCGGCACTTTACCTCCAGGCCGTGGAGGGACTCCGGCCCGATGTCCTGCTCGGCAGCGTTACCGGCGAGCTCTCGCCCGAAGCGCGCGACTATCTGGCCGCGCTCGAAGCCTCGGAAAGCAGACGTGCTGCGAGCGACCCGAGCGCCTCGAGCACGGGCGACGTCCCCCGCGGCGCGGACGGGAGGGGCAGGGCGCCCGCGACCGACCCCGCGACGATACAGCGGATCCTCATCGAGGTGGGCCCTCGCCCCGTGTTTTTCGCCGCCAAGAGCGACGTTCGCTGGAACGCCGTTCTCGAGCCGCGCGGGCTGGTCTATCGGGCGTGGACTCCCGCGTCCGATCGACGTACCCACCAGCCGCCACCGCCGGTTCGCGAGGCGGATATTCTCAGAAATGCGCGTCCGGGATTTGATGCGCTGGCGGTCGACGATCTCGGGCGCTCCATTCGAGCGGACGTGCTGCGCATGCAAGGTGAACAGCAGTGGCTCCAGGGCGATGTCCACGCGGCGCTCGCATCCTTCCGGGCCGCCGAGCGCTGGCTTGAGACGTCGAAGGAAGGCCTCAACAATCTCGGGAGCACGCTGGCGGAATACCGAGTCTACGACGAAGCCATTCGTTTGTTTCGGCGAGCCGCGGCGCTCTCCCCAGACTACTTGACCCCGCGGCGCAACCTTGCCGTTCTCGAACAAGAGATGCGGTCAAAGACGCCGTCCGCCTGGAACAATTATGGCTCCGCACTTGCGGAAGCGGGCCGCTTCGAGGAAGCGAGGCGGGCCTTCGAACGGGCGATTGCGGTCGATCCAACGTACGCGCTACCCCACAAGAACCTGGCGCTCCTCCTCCGGACGAAGCTGAACGACGCGGAAGCGGCCGAGTGGCACCAAAGGGCGTACGAGCGCCTTCTTCGCGAAGCGTCCCCGTGATGTCTGGTCGGGTGGCGATGGCCCGCGAACTCGGGGCCGACAAGAGGCGCTCGTTGGCCAAGCGCCGCGTCGGCACGGAGGTCCCACCTGGACGTCCTCCGTTCTAGGTAGGCAAGCTAGCTAGGCAAGCCGAAGATCTCTGGGCCTTTGTTGATTGGGCACCGAAGGATTTCCGTCGCGTACCTGCTTAGTCCTTTTGGCTCAACATGCGGAAAAGCGTCGCGGCCGACCGAAAAGCGTCGCGGCCGACCGGGTTGGGCACGTCCTCATCTAACCATCGAAGAAATCCGTGCGCCTCGGGCGGGCCCTGGACCACGGCGAGTGGGACACCCGACGCTTTTCATAGCACACGGTGGCCACCTACGATTCGCATCAAGGTTCGTGCGCTCTCCGGGGGATGGAAGCGCGAGCATACACGCAAGAGAGGGTTCGGGAAGAAGACATGATGAACGGCTGGAAGATCGGAAAACGCCTCGGTGCTTCGTTCCTTGGGTTGGGGGCTCTCGCGGGATTTCTTGGGGTCTATGCGATTTCGGCGACCCGAAGTCTGAACGATGGCCTCGAGACGATCGTAGCGAAGGGCCTCCCAAAGACGGTGCTGGCCAACGACATCATCGATCAGACGAACCTGATCGCCATCGCCATCCGGAACATGGCATTGACTCAGGACGTCGAGCTCCGAGCGGCCAACGGCCGGCAGATCGACAAGAGCCAGGACGTCGTGACGGGCAAGCTCGCCGAGCTCGATGCGCTCGTCGTCTCCCAGAAGGGACGGGCGTTGATGGCTTCGATGCGAGCGGCGCGCGCGAGCTTTGACCCCGTCTTGAACGAGGTCCGCTCAAAGATCGTCGCGGGCAATCTCGAAGGCGCGAATCAACTCATGCTCGGGACGATGCGCGATCTTCAACACGACTACAGCCAGGCCATCGCGGCGGTCATCGTGCACGAGAACGAGCTGGCCAAAGAAGTCACGCAGTCGGCGCATCAGAAAGCCGATACCGCCATCATCGTCCTTGGGGTCGGGCTCTTGTTCGTGCTCGGCGCTGGCTTCGTCACATCGATGCTCATGTCGAGAGGGATCACGGGCCCACTTCAATCCTGCGTCGATGCGGCCAATCGCATTGCGTCGGGCGACATCGACGTTGATCTGGAGTCGGGACGCGGGGACGAGGTCGGCGAGCTCCTGCTGGCGATGAACCAGATGGCGACGAATATTCGACGCATGACGGAAGACGCGCGACGTCTTTCGCGCGCGGCGCAGGACGGAATGCTGTCGACGCGCGCAGACGTCGGGGCCCACCAGGGCGAGTTCAGAGCGCTCATGCAAGGCGTCAATGACACCCTCGACGCGGTCGTGACGCCGCTCCAGGTCTCGGCTTCCTATGTCGAGGCGATCGCGAAGGGTGAGATCCCGGCTCGCATCACGACCTCGTATTCCGGCGACTTCAACGCGATCAAGAACAACCTCAACACGCTGATTGATACGTTGACGAGCTTCATCGCGGATATGCGGAGGATGTCCAACGAACATGACGCGGGCGACATCGATGTGGTGATTCCGGCGAACAACTACCATGGCGCCTATCGGACGATGGCCGAGGGCGTCAACACGATGGTGAAGGGCCATATTGCGGTCAAGAAGAAGGCCATGGCGTGCATCGCTGAGTTTGGTCGTGGCAACTTCAATGCGCCGCTCGATCGATTCCCAGGGAAAAAAGCGTTCATCAACGACACGATCGAACAGGTGCGCGGAAATCTCAGAAACCTCATTTCGGATACGCAGTCTCTCGTGACGGCCGCCGTTGCGGGGAGGTTGAAAACGCGCGCCGACGCTTCTCGACACGAGGGTGACTTCCGCCGGATCGTGGAAGGCGTCAACGAGACCCTCGACGCGGTGATTACGCCGGTCGAAGAAGCCGCGGTCGTGCTCGAACATCTCGCGGCCGCCGATCTTCGGGCTCGTGTACGAGGCACTTATCAGGGCGATCATGCGCGAATCAAGGATTCGCTCAACAACATGGCCGACGCGCTTCATGCCGCGATCGCACAGGTCTCGAATTCGACGCTTCAGTTGTCGTCGGCCTCGAGTCAGATCGCGGCGTCCTCTCAGGCCGTCTCGTCGGGGGCCTCTCAGCAGGCCGGCGCGCTCGAAGAGACCTCGTCGACGCTCGAGGAGATCGCCTCGATGACGTCACAAAACGCGAACAACACCCTCGAGGCGAAGAGCTTGGCCGAGAGCGCGAAGTCGGCTGCGGACTCGGGGAGCGCTTCGATGTCGAAGATGCTCGACGCCATGGGGAAGATTCGCGCTGCGGCCGAGGGAACAGCCGCGATCATTCGAGACATCAACGAGATCGCCTTCCAGACCAACTTGCTCGCCCTCAATGCCGCGGTCGAAGCGGCGCGTGCGGGTGATGCGGGACGGGGCTTCGCCGTGGTGGCGGAAGAGGTTCGAAACCTCGCGCTTCGATCGACCGAGGCGGCGAAGAAGACCGAGGAGCTGATCAACGAATCGATGCAGCTCGCTTCCGAAGGCGAGAGCGTTTCTTCGGAGGTCGGTGGAAGTCTAAGTGACATCGTGACGAGTGTGCACCGAGTGACCGAGATCGTTGGGCACATTGCCAGCGCGAGCCAAGAGCAGTCGCGAGGCGTGTCCAAAGTCAACGCGGCGATCTCGGAGATGGACAAGGTTGTCCAGCAGTCCGCCGGAAACGCCGAGGAGCTTTCGGGCACGGCCGAGGAGCTTGCGTCGCAGGCCAAGGGACTGGCGTCGCTGGTTGGGCAATTCCAGCTCGAGCGAAGCGCGACCGCAACCGCCGGGCTCGTGCGTCCGTCGCCTCAAAACGGCCGTTCGGGCAATGGTCACACCCCGCGATTTGGATCGTGGCAGGAAAAGATCAACGTTCCGCGCGTCGACGAGATGGCCGAATTCTAGCGCCGCTTCTTCGGGCTGGCCGTCTTCCGGCTGGTCCGTGACGGTGCGGGCCTTTTCCTCTTCGTGCTCGCTTCCCGCTCCCCTCGCTTTCCGCATGGTTCCGTTTCTGATGGCGCGGGTATCGATCGCCTTGTCGGCTGTATCTCAAAAGGTTACATGTGGCTCGATTGAGTCACGCGCGAACACCTGAGGACTCGCCGCGCTTCATTGGGCGGCAACTCGCACTCGGTTTCGGCTTGGTGAGCGCCGTGGCGATGGGCATGTGCGGCCTCCTGATGGGCGTCATCCAAGAAGTGGCCGGGCTGGTGGACTCAATGCGCGATGATGAGAGCGCGATTCGCCAGGGGATCGAGCTCTCGACCGCCGTTCGTGAGCTCGCGATCCAAGTGGGGGCCATGGTGATCGAAGAGGACCCGTCGGCCTTGGCTTACGAGCGGAGGCGGGATGAGGTGCGGTCGGGGATCCAGATGCTTTCCGCTCAGGTGTCTCCGAGCGAACGGCATCATCTCGAGGCGCTTGGTCTGGCCACGCAGCGGATGCATGAGATCGTCGTTGCGTCGATCGTGCCGGGGCTTCGTCGCCGCGATCTCTCATTGGTTCGCGGGGCCTATCCCGAGATTCAGCGACTCGCCGAGGAGGCGGCCAAGCATGCAGACCGGTTGGCTTCGGCCACGACGAGCGAAATGGCGCAAGCTCACGATCACGCGACGCTTTCGACGCGGCTTGGCCTCATGGGTGGTGGGTTGTGCGTCGTCCTCATCGTGGTGCTCTCGATCGCATTTACGTTTCGGCTTCGTGCTGTCGTATTGCGTCCCCTCGATGCGCTCACGCGAGTGGCGCTTCGGTACGGCCAAGGGGATTTCGCGGCGCGGGTCGAGGATTTGGGAGAGGGCGAGCTCTCTGCTGTGGGTAAGGCCTTTTCGCACATGGCGGATGAGCTTGCTCAACGCGAAGCTCGGCTCCTCCACAACGAGCGCATGGCGACGATTGGGCAGTTTGCCGCGGGGGTTGCGCATGAGCTCAACAACCCAATCGGGATCATCCGTGGCTATCTCAAGACGATGAATCCCGACGAGGACCCGAATACGCTGCGGGAGGAGCTCGCGATCTTGGATGAGGAAGCAGGACATTGCCAGCGCATTGCTGAGGATCTGCTCACCTATGCACGGTCGGAAGAGCTTTCGATCGAGCGTGTGCGGATGCGTTCTTTCCTCATCGAAACCGCAAGGCGATACGAGGTGGGGACGAAGGCCGATGGCCTCGTCGTCGATGTGGGCGCATTCGACGGCGATGATGTCGAAGCCGAAGTCGACGGCGCGCGTCTGCGACAAGTCGTTCTGAATCTCCTCCACAATGCAGCCCAAGCTTCGCCCCCTCAGGCAACGATTCAACTTCGAGGGCGGCGACGCGGAGAGACGTACCAGATCGAAGTTCAGGACCGAGGTCTCGGGGTTGACGTCGCCGATCGCGAACGGATCTTTGAGCCGTTCTTCTCGAAGCGTAAGGGCGGGAGTGGTCTTGGGCTTGCGGTTTGCCAGGGCATCATCCGCGCGCATGGCGGAACGATCGAGGTCTTGGACGGCGAAGACGGAGGCGCGGTGTTTCGAGTGGTTGTGCCGATCGAAGCGCGTGCGAGGCTGGATCGAGCGTCATGAATGCTGGGCGTCCGATACTGCTCGTGGTCGACGACAAGCGGAATATGACCCGCCTGATGGCGAAAGTTATGAAGCACGACGCCGACGTGCGTACGGCGGACCACGGCGCGGAGGCTCTCCGCCTGCTTGCCAGTCAGCCCGTCGATGTCGTGCTCTGTGACCTGAAGATGCCGGACATGGATGGTCTCGATGTTCTTCGTGCTTGTCGCCGACTGCGTCCGGAAGCTGAGTTCGTCTTGATGACGGCTTATGCGACGGTGGGGACGGCGGTCGAGGCGCTCAAGCTGGGGGCCTACGACTATCTCACGAAACCGTTCGAACCCGACGCGGCGCGCGTCGTGTTGCTTCGGGCACTCTCGCGGTCTCAGCTCTTGGGGCCCAGGGTGGCGGATGGCGAGGAAGTGTTGCCCGGTGTGTTGGCACGGTCGCGCGAGATGAAGGCGCTGGCCGACTTCGTTCGACGTGTCGCGGACAGCGATGTCACGACGCTTTTGCTGGGGGAGACGGGCACGGGGAAGGAGCGCCTGGCGCGTGCCGTCCACGACTTGTCGCCCCGATCCGCACGACGATTCGTGCCGATCAATTGCGCGGCTGTTCCCGCTGAGCTGCTCGAAAGCGAGCTTTTCGGGGCCGCCAAGGGTGCATTTACCGGGGCGGTCTTCGATCGCAAGGGCTTGTTCGAAGAAGCGGATGGCGGGAGCCTGTTTCTCGACGAGATCGGGGAGATGAGGCCCTCGCTTCAGGCGAAGCTGACGCGCGCGCTCGAGGAGCGGGCGGTACGCCGGGTTGGCGAAGCGAAGGAACGGGCGGTCGATGTACGTCTCATCGCGGCCACGCACCGCGACCTCGAATCGATGGTACGACAGGGGACCTTTCGTGAAGATCTCTGGTACCGACTGAATGTGGCGCTCGTCCGTATCCCACCGCTGCGAGATCGCAGGGACGACATCGAGCCGCTCGCGCGCTACTTCCTGGGACAACACGCGGAGCGAAATCGAGGTCGGCTCATCAGGGGCCTGACAAGTCGGGCCATGGATGCGTTGAGGACCTTCGACTGGCCCGGCAACGTTCGCCAGCTTCGCTCGGCGGTCGAACGCGCGTGTGTGGTTGCGCAGGGAGATGAGGTCGACACGGCGGATCTTCCGCCTGAGATCTTGCATTCGGGCTCGATGCTCGAGGACGACCCTTCGCTCGTCCACTCGACGTGGGCGCAAGCGCTCGAGCGCGGCCGGATCGACCTTGGACGACGATACTTCGAGGCGCTGATGCGTCGCTTCGAAGGGCAGGTCGCGGACGCCGCCCAGGCGGCCGGTGTCGAGCGCGAGAGCTTTTATCGGCTCTTGCGTAAGCACGGCGTTGATCCCGGGGCGTATCGTCGCCCGGGTGGCGGGTCGAAGTGACTGGTTCGGTTACACTCCAACCGCCAGAGTCACAACCGAGCAAGAGCCGTTGGCCAGGGCGCGGATGCATGCCTCCGGGATGTTTCGTGTTATTGGCTGCCTATCGCGATCGCGACCGATGGTCTGTCGTTTGCTGACGTTGACCAGCAGCGAAGAGACCGTGGGCGCCGGAGCGCAGCGTGTGCACGGCGGAGACGCCTTCGTCGCTACGAGGTCGAGAAATGGGTCGGTGGTTTTTGTGGGCGCCCTCAAGGATCTTTGCGTGGAGCCTGGCTTGCCTCGCGGCGACCGGGTGCGCCGCCCAGCACGAATTTTCGGCGAGGGCCGATCTCGAGCGGCGCTTGCATCGCGACATCGATGTGCGAACGACGACCGCAAGCGAGTCGGTTGCGTCGGCAAGGACGCTCGCGGGATATCTTCGCGTTGCCCTGGAAAGAAATCCCGGGATTCGAGCCGGCTTCGAGCGGTGGCAAGCGAGTGTGCACCGCATTGCGCGGGCGCGTCGGCTTCCCGAGCCGACGCTGGGGTTCGGATACTTCGTTCAGTCGGTCGAGACGCGTCTTGGGCCTCAGCGGGGGCGTATCAGTCTCCAGCAGGCGTTTCCGTGGCCGACCAAGCTGACGGCCGGTGCCGACGCCGCGTCTCTTCAGGCGCGTGCGATGGCACGGCGCCTTGATGCGCAGACGCTCTCGGTCGCCCGGGCCGTGAAGACGGCCTACTGGAACCTTTGGGAACTTCGAACGACGAAAGCGATTCGGCGTGAGCACCTCGAGGTCATTCAGGGGCTCGCGTCGGCCGTGCGCGCGCGCGTTTCGACGGGTGCGGCGATGCTCTCAGACCTCCAGCAGGTCGAGCTCTTGGTCACGCGCGGCGAGGACGACCTTCAGGGGCTCGAGGAGGCCGAACGAGGCGCTGTCTTCCAGCTCCGGGCTGCGATCGGTACGTCGGCGATGACGGCGGCGCACGAGCTCCCGACGCCGGACGCGCCCCCCGACGCGTGGTTTCCGGTCGAGTCGAGAGAGGTTCTCGCATCGTGGGTGCGTGCTCATCCGATGATCGAGAGCCAGGGCGTTCTCGCCGAGGCCGCGGTCTCGATGGGACGCGCCGAAGCCGCCGATCGATGGCCGAGTTTCACCTTGGGGGCAGACTGGATTCTCACCTCCGAGACATCGATGGCGGGCGTAGAGCACAGTGGACGCGACGCGGTGATCGCTTCGCTCGGAATTCGGGTGCCGCTTTGGCAAGGCAGCTATGGGGAGAGCGTTGCGGCGGCGGAGGCGGATGCGCGCGCGCAGTACGCGGAACAACAAGCCATGATCGATCAGGCCGAGGCGGAGCTCGCGTCTACACTCGTGCATCTTCACGACGCTGTGCGACGCGTTGCGTTCTATCGAGGTCGGCTCGTCCCTCAGGCCCAGACCGCCTACGAATCAGTCCTCGGCGCCTACGTCGTTGGGCGTGCCACTGTGGCGCAGGTTCTTCTGTCCGAACGCGATCTCCTCGAGCTGAGAACCGAGCTCGAGCGAGCTCGGGTGGCGCATGCGCGTTGGTCGGCGCGTCTCGAAGAGCTCGTTGGACGCGAGCTCGTCTTCGCCGCGATCGACGCTGAAACCGTAAGGGAGGATGAGTGATGCAAGAGCGAAGCGACGCGCCTCTTTCGGCGATGGGTCGGGCGCGGGAAGTCGTTCGTCGATATCTTCGCGAGGGTCTACTGGTGTTGGTGGGCTTCTTCCTCGGCGCATCCTTGTTCTCATTGCGGGCGTGCGACGAGCCGGCGGACTCGAAATCTGCATCGGATCCGGTGTCCGCTTTCGGTGCCTCCTCAGGACCTTCATCAGGACCTTCCTCGGGGCCCGCGTCTCGTCCCGCAGGGCCCGCGTCTGGTCCCCGGTCGACGACCTGGACCTGTTCGATGCATCCTCAGGTACGGCACCCCGAACCGGGAAAGTGCCCGATCTGCGGCATGGACCTCATCTTGGTGGACAGCGCGGACGAATCGGGGAACGGGGAGCACAACGTCCGCGTCGTGCTGTCGGAGCGCGCGCGCGCGCTGGCGAAGATAAGAACGACTCCGGTGCATAGACAGGCCGACGCGGCGGGGCAGGTCCGGTTGCTCGGGCGATTCGAACCGAACGAAACGACGCTCAAGTCGATCACCGCGTGGACGGGCGGTCGCATCGACCGGCTTGCGGTGAACTTCACCGGGGAGCGTGTTCGGGTTGGCCAGGCGATCGCGACGCTCTACAGCCCGGAGGTTTTCGCTGCGCATCAAGACCTGATCGTCGCGAAGCGACAGCTCAGACGAAAGGATCGAGCATCCGAAGTGGAGGGGGCCGCCCCGGGGGCGGCGCAGGGCGCCGCGGAAGGCGCAGTAGGAGGCGCTCCGCAGGGCACTGCGCGGCGAGCCGCGATGGCCGCACTGGACGCGGCTCGGGAGCGACTTCGCCTTCTCGGCGTGCCTGACGATGCGCTTGCCCGTATGGAAGGAGAAGATCGCCCGACGCGCGAAGTCACGATCCGGACGCCCTTTGCGGGCACGGTCATCGAACGGCTTGCCACCGAAGGTGCGTACGTTTCAACCGGAACGCCGTTGTATCGCATTGCGAACTTGAAAACGCTCTGGGTTCAGCTTGATGCGTACGAAAGCGACCTCTCTCATCTATCGGTAGGGCAGTCCGTGACGATCGGTGTGGATGCGTGGCCCGGAGAGACCTTCCAAGGGAAGGTGACGTTCATCGATCCGACCGTCAACTCGGTGCGTCGGACGGCGCAGGTGCGTGTTCAGGTCGAGAACTCAGACGGGCGGCTCCGGCCAGGCATGTTCGCTGAGGCGACGGTTGCCTCGACGGCGACGGACAGTGACCCTACGCCCTTGGTTGTGCCAGCGAGTGCGCCCTTGTTCACCGGTCGCAGGGCTGTCGTTTACGTTGAGATGCAACATGACGATCGCGGTGTCGCGTATGAGCCGCGCACGGTGCGGCTTGGGCCTCGACTGGGCGCCGTATATCCGGTTGTCGCTGGACTTTCCGAAGGTGACCGGGTCGTCACGCGTGGCGCCTTTGCGCTCGATGCCGATCTACAAATTCGCGGTGGTCCAAGCATGATGTCGGGGGGAGATCATGAGGACGATGGACAGTGGGACCGTGTCGTTACGCTTCCGTTGGAGGCGCGACGAGAGCTCATTCCGGTTGTCGATGCCTACCTTGCGGTGCAGGCGGCGCTCGCAGAAGATGAGTTGGCGCGTGCGAACTCCGAGGCCGGGCGCCTCGAATCCGCCGTTCTCCAGGTTCGAATGGCGCGCTCTCAGCAGGGACTGACAGCGTGGTCGGCGATCGCGAAGTCCTTGAAGAACCACGCACGCCAGATCGCAACCGCTGTGAACCTCGAGAGCGCGCGAGAAGGGTTCGAGCCGTTGAGCGGTGCGACGATCATGCTGCTCGCGCGGTTCGGGAATCCGCTCGATCGGCCTCTTCGGTTGGCGTTCTGTCCGATGGCTTCGGGGAGTGATGGAGCCTTTTGGGTTCAACGGGGTCGCGAGATCGACAACGCATACTTCGGCGCGATGATGAGAACCTGCGGGGAGGTGCGTCAGGAAGTGGCGCCGGGCGGCTTCCTGAACCCACCGGCCGACTTTCTGAAGCGTGTCGCTTTGCACGGATCTTCGGCGAGTCCCTCCGGCGGAACGGGTGTCTCACCGTGACGATGACGAGCGGGGGCACAGGCACGGGCACGGGAACAGGCGCGGGCACGGGCATGGGAATAGGCGCGGGCACGGACACAGGCGTCCGTTCGGAGACCGCGGTCAATGGCTGCTCCTCATATGGTGCTTGGGAAGCCGTGATTGGCTGGTTTCTCGAGAACCGGCTCGTCGTTTTCATGTTGATGGTTTTGCTCGTGGGTGGCGGGCTCTATGTCACGCCGTTCGACATGGAGACCGGTTCGCTTCCGCGTGACCCGGTGCCGGTCGATGCGATTCCTGACATTGGTGAGAATCAGCAAATTGTGTTTACGGAGTGGGCCGGGCGGTCGCCCCGCGACGTCGAGGACCAGATCACGTACCCGTTGACCACGGCGCTCTTGGGTATCCCGGGCGTGCGCACGGTTCGAAGCGCATCGGCTTTCGGTTTCTCAACGGTCTACGTGATCTTCCAAGACGACGTGGAGTTCTACTGGTCGCGCTCGCGTGTTCTCGAGAAGCTCGCAGCGCTTCCGCCGGGCACGGTGCCGGACGGCGTGACGCCCACCCTTGGTCCGGATGCGACCGCGTTGGGGCAGATTTTTTGGTATACGCTCGAAGGCCGAGATTCCGAAGGGCGCACCGTTGGGGGTTGGGATCTCGATGAGCTGCGCAGCATCCAAGATTGGTCGATCCGCTATGCGCTTCAGTCGGTCGAGGGCGTGAGCGAGGTCGCGTCCGTCGGCGGATACGTGCGTGAGTACCAAGTGGACGTCGACCCGGAGGCGCTGCGTGCCCACGGCGTCAGCCTCGGCCAGGTCGCGGCCGCAGTGCGAGGTAGTAACCTCGATGTTGGCGCGCGGACGCTCGAGGTCAACGGGGTCGAGTACGTGGTCCGTGGACGAGGCTTCGTGAAGAGTCTCGAAGATCTCGAGTCGACGGTCGTCGTCGCACGCGAGAGCACGCCGATACGACTTCGCGATGTGGGTCACGTTTCGCTCGGACCGGCGCTGCGCCGAGGGGCGCTCGATGATGAAGGGGCGCCTGCGGTGGGCGGCGTCGTCGTCGCGCGAATCATGGAGAATCCACTCTTGGTCATCTCGGGCGTGAAGGCGAAGATCGCCCAGATCCAGGCGGGCCTGCCCACGCGGACGCTTGACGATGGAACGACGAGTCAAGTGACGATCGTGCCATTCTATGACCGTACGATGCTCATCCAGGAGACGTTGGGGACGCTCTCGACGGCTCTCTATCAAGAGATCCTGATCACCATCATCGTCGTACTCATCATGCTTCGGAATTGGCGGAGCTCGATCTTGATCTCGATGATGCTCCCGCTCGGTGTCCTGGCCGCATTCGTCGTCATGAAGGTCTCTGGCGTCGATGCGAACATCATGGCGCTCGGCGGCATTGCGATCGCCATCGGAACGATGGTCGACATTGGGATAGTCTTCGTCGAAAACATGGACCAACACTTGAACGAGGCCGAACCGGGGGTGCGTCGCCTCGACCTCGTTCGACGCGCTGCCGCTGAGGTCGCGCCGGCCGTGTTGACCTCGGTCGCGACAACAGTCGTGAGCTTCCTTCCCGTCTTTGGCTTGTCGTCGACGGAGCTCCGCCTTTTCGCTCCGCTTGCCTTCACGAAGACGTTTGCCATGACGTCGTCGCTCGTGTTGGCGGTGTTCATTCTCCCGGGCGCGGCGCTCTTGGTTCTTCGCCGGCGCTCTCTCGCGCGCGCCGTGTCGTCCCAACCGAGTTCGGTCTCGGGCGGAGACGTTCCGCGCCTGGAGAGCGGCCCCCCGCGGTTTGGACGTTCGATCCTCCGTTCAGTGCGGGTTTGGGATTGGACCTTGGTGATCCTCTTGACCCTTCTCCTCGCTGAGGACTGGCGCCCGCTTGGACGTGGGAAAGATCTTTGGGTGAACGTTCTTTTCGTCGGTGTCCTGATCACGGTCTTGATGGGGTCCTTTCGCTTGTTCGAGGCGATGTATCCGAGGCTCCTGGGCGCTGTTCTCCGTCGAAAGCGGCTGTTCCTCTTGTTCCCAATGGCGATCTTCGTATTTGGCACTACGGCCTGGCTTGGATTCGATCGTCTCTTTGCGTTCCTTCCCTCGTCATGGCGTGCGTCCTCGCCCCTTGTGACGATGGCGGATGTTTTCCCAGGCTTCGGCCGGGAGTACATGCCGCCGTTTGATGAGGGCGCATATCTTTACATGCCCAGCACGATGCCGCACGCCTCGATGGGTGAAGTGCTGAGCATGTTGTCCGAGATGGACGCTTCGATCGCTCAGATCCCGGAGGTGGACAGGGTCGTCGGGAAGCTCGGTCGGGTGGACAGCGCACTTGACCCTGCGCCGATCTCGATGATCGAAACCGTGATCACGTACAAGCCGGAGTATCGCGCGTTGGATGATGGTACGCGCGTCCGACAGTGGCGGGAGCATATTCGTGCTCCGCGCGATATCTGGAACGAGATCGTGCGGGCCGCGAAGCGACCCGGCGTAACGAGCGCCCCAACGCTCATGCCGATCAGTGCGCGCATCGTCATGTTGCAGAGCGGTATGCGGGCGCCGATGGGCATCAAGGTCCACGGACCCGATCTCGACACGATCGAGGCGTTTGGGCTTCAGCTCGAGGGCGTTCTGAAGGACGTACCTTCCGTTCGCCCGGAGACTGTGTTCGCGGATCGAGTCGTCGGGAAACCGTACCTCGAGATCGACGTCGATAGGGAGGCGATCGGTCGCTATGGGGTGTCGGTGGTCGATGTTCAAAACGTGCTCCAGGTCGCGCTGGGGGGCATGACACTGACGCGGACGGTCGAGGGTCGGGCGCGCTATCCCGTGCGTGTTCGATATATGCGCGAAGAACGAGATAGCCTTGAGGCTATCGCTCGTGTGTTCGTTCCGACGCCTGGCGGACAACAGATTCCCCTCGCTCAGCTTGCCGAGATGCGCTACGTGCGCGGTCCGCAGGTCATCAAGTCGGAAGACACGTTTCTGACCAGCTACGTATTGTTCGACCGCCAACCGGACGTTGCGGAAGTCGAAGCCGTCCAGATGGCGCGGGCGAGGATCGAGTCCAAGATCGCCGACGGGACATTGAAGGTTCCCGCCGGTGTCAGCTTCGCTTTCTCGGGTACCTACGAGAATCAAGTGCGGAGCGAGAAGCGGCTGGTGGTTCTGATTCCGGTTGCTCTTATCCTCGTCTTCATCTTGCTCTACCTCCAGTTCCACCGCGTTTCGACCACGGCGATCATCTACTCCGGCGTTGCGGTGGCGGTTTCGGGCGGCTTCGGACTTCTTTGGCTCTACGGCCAGCCCTGGTTTCTTGATTTCGAGATTCTCGGGACATCGATGCGCGATCTGTTTCAGGTGGGCACCGTGAACCTGTCGGTGGCTGTTTGGATCGGGTTCATCGCGCTCGTCGGTGTCGCGACGGACGACGGGGTCGTAATCTCGACCTATCTCAAGCAGCGTTTCGAACAGGAGCCGCCGTCGACGATCGAAGAGGTTCGCGCGCGTACGCTCGAAGCCGGAGTGCGCCGCGTGCGTCCGTGTCTGATGACGACCGCGACGACGATCCTCGCGTTGTTGCCGGTGGTCACGTCACAAGGTCGAGGGGCCGACATCATGGTGCCGATGGCCCTGCCGTCGGTGGGAGGCATGAGCATCGAGCTCTTGACGCTTTTCGTCGTTCCGGTGCTCTACGCGGCGCGCGAAGAATGGAAGCTTCGTCACCGGTAGACAGCGTGCGTTGTCTTCAGGTGATGCGCGGCTCGGTGGGGCGGGAGGCCCAGGGGGCAACCGGCGACGCCGACCCCGCGCCGTGTTGCATGGGGTCGATCTGCGCCGAGTCCTGCTGCGCTGAGTCGTGCTGCGCTGAGTCGTGCTTTTTGTGTGGGGTGGTATGGCGCAGTGTGGCCTGGTGACCCCCAACGACGCGGCGAGATCGATTTCCGCTCAAGGATTCCGGCCGCCGGTCGAAATGGAGCCTCAAGGGGGTGCCATCATGGACGTAACCAGCGTTGCCGCGTACGGAACGGTGCTTCAGAACGCCGAGATTGCACAAAAGGCAGACGTCGCGGTGGCTAAGCGCGCGCAGGACGTCCAGAAGATCCTCGGCGAGGGCGCCGTGCAGCTCATTGAAGAGAGCGCGTCCATCTCCGCGGAGCGGCCTCCGTCTTCGGACGCAACCGGACAAATCATTAGCCGATACGCGTAGGTCGTACGCGTACCCCGCCCCCGAACGCGCGCTGGCCACGGCGTGTTCTTGTTGACGACTTCGTCTTCTTTCTCCGCCTCATCTGATGATCCGAAGCCTCGTACGGCCTTCGTCGCTCGCTCGCGACCGAGCGATCGCGACCGAGCGATCGCGGCTCTCTCATACCGGCACGGATGCGTGACGGAAGATGAGCGCGTTGGTGGCTCACCCGCACATCGCGACGACGTTGATTGAACGATGACACTACCATCGACACCTCGGTGTCGCCGCATCGTTCCGTCGTGTCTCTCCGAGTGACACTGACCCTCGTGGTGACATCTTGAGTTGGACGTGGGCGCAACTCGGCCGTTGATGGGGCGGTCGTCGCGGGCCGGCGTTGACTGTTCAATGTTCGGCCAGTCCGTCGACCAGCGTTACTCGATCGCGTGCGCTTCGATTTCGGTCACTCTCCGGAGCATGTCCGCCACCCACCGATATGGACGTACGGCTGATCCTCGAAAGAGCATGCGCAAGCCTGAGAGCACGCGCACGAACAAGCGCAGGCGCGGGCGCGTGGGCATTCGCATTGGGCGCATCGCTGGCGGTGGTGGGCTGCGAAAGCTATCCCCAATCTCCGACGCCCCTTGGGAAGGCCACGATCCCGAGCGACTTCAGCTTTCACACGACGCGAGGGGTTACGCTCGAGGCAAGCATGTCTGAAGCGCTTCTGGAGAAAGGCGCGATGGCGCTCGAGGTCCGCCGCCAAGCGGGCGACGTGATCTTCCGTGGTGGACTGAGCTCGGGTCACACCTTCGTGGTCGAGCTTCTCGTCCCCACGGGCGATCGCTTTGTCACACTCGTCGGGACTCTCGTTGAGCAAGGTGAGACGCGAGAGATCCATGCCCAGGCCGACATCACGTCCGGCCGCGCGAAGATTGTGTTGCAGTAGGGAAGGCCACCATGAAACTCACAGAGACACCCCGAGAAACGCGAGCTTCCATCTTCCTGGACCATCTTCGGTTGACGCCCTTCATGCCGCTCATGCCGTTCATGCCTTTCACGCCGCCCGCCCGGTTCCGGCGACCCTCGCGATCGGCGCGATTCCATCCCCTGGCTTCGCTGGTTCCGCTTCTTTGCCTTCTATCGACGGTGGGGCTTGGCGCGGCGGCGTCGGTCACGCCGACGGTGGCTTGGGCTCAGGAAGTGGAGACCGACTCGGACGGCGACGGTGTCCCGGACGTGTCGGACGTGCGGCCGTGCGATGCGGGCATCTCGGCGCTTGTCTTCGCGCCGGCGGAAGACATTGCCGGTTCACTCTTGTTCGAGGACCTGTGGCCGCGGGCCGGTGATCTCGACTTCAACGATGCCGTCATTACGTACAACTACGTCTATCGTCTGCGCCCGACCGGTCACGTTGCTTCTCTGAAGGCGACCTTCAATGTGCTTGCGATTGGCGCCGCGATCGAGGGGGGTTTCGGCCTGCACCTTCCGGTGCCTCGAACGTCTTCGGGTCGTGTCACATTGACAGTGGAGGGGGAGACGCCTTTCGAGATCACACCCCTCGAAGAGGACGGGGAGCTTACGGTTCGGTTGATCGAGAATCTTCGATACCTCTTTCAGGACAACCCCGAGATGATCAACACCCGAAGCGAAAAACCAAAGCTTCGAGGAAAATCGTTTGTCGTCGAGTTTGAGTTCGCGACACCGGTCGTGCTCTCCGCCGCGGGCGGTCCACACGATGCGTTCATCTACTACGATAGCTTCAGTCATCAAATCCACCCGCCGCAGTACGAGGGAACTTCGCAAATGGATCAGTCCCTCTTCGGGACGTACGACGACGGCTCGACCCCGGGACGCCGGTTTGTCGACAAGCGCGGACTTCCCTTCTCGCTCGCTTTCCCGTCGACCGTTGAGTATCCCCTCGAGAGCGAAGAGATCTCGAGGCTCTTCCCGGATATCGTCTCCTTCGCAACGTCGGGCGGAGCCTCTCACCAGAACTTCTACGAGACGAACGTACGTCTCGACTTTGCCTATCGCGATGCCGAAGGTGGAGGTCCGTTGACGCCGGTCCCGCCCGCTCCGGAGCCGCGCGACACGGCGTGTATCGGAAATCCCGGTGCCGTAACCGTGAGTCTGGACGTCTTGGCTTCAGCGGATGAGGGCGCCGTGTGGACCGCGCGAGGTGTCTTCGACGATCCGATCGGGGGCGCCCACACAGCCACCGTCGACTTCGGAGATGGGAGCCGCATCTCGGACGTGTCTCTGAATACCGATCGAACGTTCGACCTTTCGCACGTGTACCGCGATGACGGCGTGTATCGGGTGTCGGTGGTCGTTGTCGCCACCGACAGCGGCCGCGCGGGTGAGGGGGAGGTCGAGGCGGTGGTGCAAAACGTTGCGCCGGTCGTCATCCTGGGAGAAGACCTGACCATCGACGCCGGGGCGTCGATCACTCGCTTGGGCTCGATTGTTGACCCTGGCGCAGACACGATCGTCGCCACCGTGGATTTCGGGGAAGGGGCCGGATCTGAGCCTCTCCTTGTCGAAGATGATGGAGGCTTCGTCATCGAGCACACGTACTTCTTCTCCGGCACCTATCGAGTCACCGTCGAGGCTACCGATGACGATGGGGCGCGTGGTGAGCGATTCCTCGTCGTGACCGTCGACGAGAGCGGGGGTGGATATCTTGAGCCGCCGGTCGTGACTCTCGCCGTACCGGGCGTTGCGCTCGAGGGCAGCTCGGTCGCGCTCACGGGGATGTTCTCGGACAATGCGGGTCCGCACACGGCGTCGATCGATTTTGGCGATGGTGCGTTGCCGGAGATGCTCTCGATCGGTATGAACAACGAGCTCGCGACGACGCATGTCTTTGCGAACAACGGTTCCTATACCGTCGAGCTTACGATCACTGATCCGGATGGGAACGTCGGCCGCTCGAGCCAGACGGTCGTCGTCGACAACGTTCCGCCGACGGTTTCCGCTGGTCCCGACGCAGTCATCCGTCGCGGCGAGACGTTGGAAAGGACGGGGACGATCCTCGATCCAGGGAGCGACCTCTTGACGGGGACAGTCGACTACGGCGATGGCGCCGGACCGACGGCGCTCATCATCTCGGGACGAGAATTCGTGCTGAGTCACACGTACACCGCGTCTGGTTCGTTCACCGTTACGGTCCTCGTTAATGACGGCGATGTCACCGCGATAGAGCGTGTTCAGGTCACGGTCGAGAACGTGGCGATCATGGTTTCGCTCGGGGCTGACGCGACGATCGACGAGGGCAGTGTCCTGACGCGGGCCGGATCTTTCTTGGCACCGCCGGGCGCCGACATCGTCTGCACCGTGAACTACGGAGACGGAGCCGGGGACGAGCCGCTCACGCTCTCTGGCGGTACCTTTTCGCTCCGCCGGACCTACACGAGGTCGGGCGCATACACGGTGACCGTTGCCGCGCGCGACGAGTTCGGGGGCCAGGGTTCGGACTCGTTCATTGTCACCGTGCGGGACGTGCCACCGGTCTTGATGGTCGACGCGATTGCTAGCGCGCGGGCCGGGACGCCGCTCGAATTCCGAGGCACGATCACGGATCCCGGCGAAGACGCGTTTCGGCTCACGATCGACGCGGGGCCGCGAACGATCGAGGCCGGACCGTTCACCTCGGAGTTCTCGGTGCCCTTCACGTACGACGCGCCGTCTCCGAACGTTACGGTTCAGATCACCGCAACCGATGTGGAATCGGGCGCCAGCGTCACCCAGTCTCTGGCTTTCCGCGTCGATGACATCGCGTGTCCCGCGGGCCGCGCAAACTGCAACGCAAGTGCCGGCGACGGATGCGAGGCGGACATCACGACCGCGGCCCAATGTGGCGCCTGCGGGCAGGCGTGTGGCGCGGCGGAGATCTGCACGGCCGGCGTCTGCGTAACTCACTGTTCGGACGGAAGCCTCAATGGTGACGAGGCGGGGGTTGATTGCGGCGGCTCGTGCCCGACGGCCTGTCCGTCGTGCGTCGACGGGCTTGAGAACGGTGACGAGGCGGGGGTTGATTGCGGCGGCTCGTGCCCGACGGCCTGTCCGTCGTGCGTCGACGGGATTCAGAACGGTGACGAGGCGGGGGTTGATTGCGGCGGAGCGTGTGGTTCGTCGTGCTCTGGGTGCACGGGCGCTTCGTGCGAGGTCGGTCCTGAGATTAGTCTGAGGCTGAGCCGCAGCGTAATCGCGCGCGGCGAATCGGTGACCATTCAAGTGACGGCTACCGATCCTCAAGGCGTGGTTGATCTGACGCTTACGGCCGGTGGTGTTGCGTTGTTCGTGGACGTTTCCGGTTTTGCCACCTTTACACCAAGCGCGCAGGGGCTCTTTGAGGTCGTGGCGGAGGCGTACGACGGGCTCGGAAACTTTGCGCACGAGGATCTCGAGCTGCGCGTGACCGATCC
Source organism: Deltaproteobacteria bacterium (assembly GCA_016713425.1). Classification (GTDB taxonomy): domain Bacteria; phylum Myxococcota; class Kuafuiibacteriia; order Kuafuiibacteriales; family Kuafuiibacteriaceae; genus JADJPE01. Next base: position 4,098,479 of record JADJPE010000005.1, read on the forward strand.
GGGCGATACGACGTATCCCGTCGTCGCGATCGTCACGCCGGCGAATGATGCGACGCTCGTGAGTCGCACCGATTTCACAGGCACGGCGAGCGACGCGAATCTCGAGTACTATGAACTGGCCTATCGTCTGAAGTCAGAGACCGAGTGGACGACGGCTTTCCGTGGTACCTCACCGGTCACGAACGGCCTGCTTGGTCGGTTGGATACTGGCGTCATGGAGAACGGTCTTTACGACGTTCGACTTCTCGCCGCGGACGTCAATGGTCACCAGACCTCGATGGTTCGGTCGTATCGCATCGACGGATTGGCGAAGGTTGGAATCGTCAGCATGACGATCCGAGACCTCGAGGTGCCGGTAGGCGGCCTTCCGATCACGATCGATCGAACCTACGATAGTCGCGTCAAGACGGGGCGTGACTTCGGCGTTGGCTGGAGCCTCGACGTTCGCCAGGGACGGTTTGAGAGCAATCGTCCATCGGGTGAGGGCTGGCAGGTCCAGCAAGGCGGAGGATTCTTCAAGTGGCCGTGCGACCGCACCGCCGAGCTCGCCACGCACCGGACGGAAGTTCGGCTTTCCTACAACGAACGATACGTGTTCGCGTTGCGAGCGTCGCCGACGTCGCAGCTCCCGATCACGTCCGGATTCTGCCAGGTTGCCTTGTCTTACGATTTCGTCTCCGGGACGCTTCCCGGCCGCGCCTCGCTCCAGATCATTGGCAGCAACACGGCTGTGTTTCCGATCGGTTCGAATCATCTGGCGCCGGACATCATCGAGCCGAACGAGGTCTACGAGGTCGAATCCGTCCGGCTTACGACCCCCGATGGTCGCCGCGTGTCGCTGACGCGCAGTGGCGGGACCTACGCGATGTCGGAGCCCAACGGAAATCAGCTCACGATCGACGACGACGGCGTCCGCCACTCCTCGGGCAAGGAGATCCGTTTCGAACGCGATGCTGAGGGGCGAATTATCGAGGTGCGCGACCCGCTGGGCCAGGTCACAACCTACGCCTACGATGCGCATGGCGACCTGGTCTCAGTGACCGATCCGACGGGCGCCGCCGCAACCTATCGATACGACGATGCACACTATCTCCTCGAGGCGCGGGACGCCACGGGTCGAACGATGCGTCACTATGAGTACGACGAAAGTGGCCGCGTGGTTGCCGTCGTCGACGGTCGCGGGAACCGGACCGAGTTCACGCGAGATCTCGACGCGCGCCGTGAGATTGTGATGGACGCGCTGGGCGGTCTGACCACGTATCTTTACGACGCGCGAGGCAACGTCCTGGAACGCACCGATCCCCTCGGGCAAGTGTGGACCCAAACGTACGACGCGAACGACCGCATGCTGACGTCGACGGATCCCGATGGGCGTGTAACGCGTCAGGAGTATGGCACGGACGGACACATGACGCGCTACGTGGACCCCATGGGCCATACCGTATCATGGACGGCCGATACCGCCGGGCGCGTAACGTCCCAGACCGACATGAATGGAGAGGTCACAAACCTGACGTACGATACGCGTGGAAATCTCCTCACGCTGACCGACCCCGAGGGGCACGTTCAGCGGAATACGTACAACGCGTCCGGCAACCTCATCTCGGAGACGAAGCTCGATGGGTCAACGTGGAGCTACGCCTATGACGTCAATGGCAATCGGACGCGTGAGACGGATCCTTTGGGCAACGTGACGACAACGACCTACGACGCGAGCGGGAACAAGACGTCCACGACGAATCTTGCGACCGGCCGCACCACGCGGTTTGCGTACGACGGACGCAGTCGACTGACGCAGACCATTCATCCGGATGGGAGCGAGACGCGCACCGAGTACGGACCGAACGGGCGCAAGTCCGCCGAGATCGATGCGTTGGGTCACAGAACCGAGTTCGCCTACGACGTTGACGGCAACTTGACGGAGACGCGATATCCGGACGGGGCCCGCACGGTCGTAACATTCGATGCACTCGGTCGATGGCTCACTCGCACCGACGAAGCAGGACGCGTGACGCGTGCGAGCTATGACGCGCTTGGCCGCCGAACCGAGATCGTTCGTCCCGACGGGAGCTCAATGCGATGGGTCTTCGACGCGAACGGACGCATGGTCGAGCAGATTGATGAACGAGGAAACGTCACGGCCTACAGCTATGATGACTCTGGTCGAAACACGAGGATCGTCGATGCGCTCGGAAACGTTCGGCAGCAGACCTTCGATGCGTATGGGAGCGTTATGACGGCGACCGACTCGCTCGGGAACGTGATGAGTTACGAGTACGACGGGAACATGCGACGAACTCGAGAGACCTTGCCAGACGGTGCGCACATTGCGAGCACTTTCGACGGCGAAGGGCGAGTGCTGACGCGTACCGACCACGGTGGACAGGTTACGTCGTACACCTATGATGCGGCGGGTCGTCTTGTCGGTGTGCGCGATGCGCTAGGGAACAGCGCGGTTCTCGCGTACGACCCGCACGGAGACCTCACGTCGATGACCGACGCGAATGGGCATGAGACCACATACGAGTACGATATCTCGGGGCGAGTCCTGCGAATCGTGAAGCCAATGGGCCAAGTGGATGCGTTTGCCTACGATGATGCGGGCAACGTGATCGAACAGTTGGACGCTACGGGTGCGCAGATGCGTATGAACTACGATGCCCGAAACCGCCTCGTGTCGAGGGTCCTATCCAGCGGAGAGGTAGAGACATTCACGTATACGCCGACCGGTCAGCGCGCGACGGTGACCGACGCGCGCGGCACGACACAATACACGTATGATCTGCTCGACCGATTAGTTCGACGCACCGATCCTGACGGCGTTACGCTGGCGTACGGCTATGATGCGCACGGTAATGTGACGCAAGTTGCGGCCGGAGCGCATGTGCTCGAGTATAGCTACGACGCACTTGATCGTGTCTTGGGCGTGCGCGCGCTTGGCGGCGAGACGAGCTATGCCTACGACGCGGCGGGACGACTGGTCGACATTGGTCTCCCAAACGGTGTTCGGACTTCCTATACGCACGACGGGTCGGGTCGTGTATTGAGCGTCGAGCGCGTCGACTCAAGAAACCAGCTTGTGGCGCGCTACGGCTACACACTCGATAGCATGGGTCGTCGCTCGCGCGTGACGGAAGGACATAGTGGCCGAGTCACCACGTATGGATATGACGCGTTGTCCCGTCTGATCGAGGAGACGATAGAGCAGGGTGGAGCCAGTCGCCAGATTCAATACGCATACGACGGGAACGGGAACCGAGTTCAGAAGGACGACAGCACCGAAGGCGTCGTCGACTACACGTACGACGCCAACGATCGACTTGTCGCGGCAGGCATCGAGGCGTTCGCGTTCGATGCGCGGGGTAATGTCGTGGGACGAACTGGTGGAAGTGACACCATTGGCTATGCCTACGATGCGCACAATCGGCTGCAGTCGGTGACGCGCGGGAGCACGCAGGTTCAGTACGTCTACGATGTCGATGGCCATCGCGTTCGGCGAATCGTAAACGGCGTGCCAACGCGTCTCGTCGTCGATGCCAATCGAGGACATGCGCAGGTCGTCGCGGAGCGAGACGGGTCGGGCGCCGACACGGCGTTGTTTGCGCACGGACATGGTCTTGTGGCACTGGATGCGGGGGAAGGGGTTCGCTTTGCGCATGGCGATGCGTCGCGGTCGGTTCGCCAACTGACAGATGACTCGGGCGCGGTGACGGATACGTATGACTATGATGCGTTTGGCGTACGGCTTTCCTCGACTGGTTCGAGCTTCAATCCGTACGGCTACCAGGGCGAGTATCTCGACGAAGCGGCTGGGCTCTACTTCCTGCGGGCTCGATGGCTCGACGTCGAGCAGGGAAGGTTCACGAGCGTGGACCCGGTCGCACCGGTGAAACAAGCACCGACGACCTTCAATCGCTACGTCTATGCGCTGAACGATCCGGTCAATCGCATCGATCCAAGCGGCGAGTTCTCGATGGTCAGCGTGAGCATCTCGATCTCGATCGTGGCGGTGGGGGCCAACGGGCTCGGACTCTACGGGTTTCATACGAATGCGGTTGAGCGTGAGAAGGCGATGCTCAATCGAACGAACGCCTTTGGTGTCTGGGGTATGGGCGCCGCACTGGCCATCTCGACTGCGGGCGGCGTCGCCGCCACGTCCTTCGATCCAGCCGGATCGCTTGGGGGTGGGAAGGCCGATGCCGTGCGTCACTGCACCTGGAATGGCATCATGGCGATGGTCATCGGTCAGGGCGATGCCGCCGCGCTCGCGACGGCCCACGAAGACCCGTTCCCGAAGTCGCCCAACAACATCAACGACAAGGCGATGGACATGTACAACAACGCGATGGGGCGTTCGATGGGGATGCCGGTCGGCATTCCATACATCTTCCGCACGACGTTCGCGGGCATTGGGGCGCTGGTGGCCTGGCCGGGTGCAGCGGGTGGCTGCATCGGCATGCTCTACGCTGGACAACTCCAGGTGCTCGACCAGTCCTACAATCCTTGGAAGCTCGTGCCTTCCGACGACCCGAGCGTTCCCTAGGAGACGAGGGGCCGAGAGGTCGGGGTCTAGAGGTCGGGTCTAGAGGTCGGGTCTAGAGGTCGGGTCTAGAGGTCGGGTCTAGAGGTCGGGTCTAGAGGTCGGGGTCGATGCGCTCTCCATGTCTGATAGCGTCGACCATGGGCATACATGCGGCCGCGTCTTTCCCACCGGACGGACTCATCGAATCACCAAGAGAACTCGGAGCTTCCGGCCTTCTGGCTCAATGACACACGTCGTCGAAGGCCGGAGGACGACGAGAGTCCGCGTGCCTGATACGGAAGAGATGAGATCCCATCGTGCAGTCCATGACGCCCGATCGAGGTGGCTCTCTGATGTCGCCGGCTCCGTCTCCGATCGCGATCCCTGGCCTTCAGCTCCTGGAGCTCATAGGTCAGGGGGCCTTCAGTCTGGTCTACCGAGCGCAGCGCGGGACTGAGTTCTTCGCGGTCAAGGTCCTTCGGGAGCTGGAGGCGACCCCGGAGGCTCGGCGCCGCGTGTGGCGGGAAGCCTCGGCTTTGGCCCGAACTCGCCACCCGAATCTGTGCGAGATCCGGACGGTGGGCGAAGTCGATGGACGCCCCTACATCGTGATGGAGTACATCAAGGGCCAGACCTTGGCCTCCCGCATCGAGGAGCGACCCATGGCTGAGCTCGAGACACAGCGCTTGGCATTCAAGCTCGCGGGGGCGCTTGCGTGTGTGCACCAGGCAGGGCTCGTCCATGGAGATCTCAAGCCTCAAAACATCCTTCTCAACGAGGACGGAGAACCAAAGATCATTGACTTCGGACTCGTGAGCGCCGCGTCGACGAAGGATACGACAGCGAGCACCTTTGGGACGCTGCTCTATGCGTCACCGGAACAGCTCGGCATGCTCAAGAGGCCGATTGATGCGCGATCAGACCTCTATGCCTTGGGTGTCGTCCTCTACCTGTTGCTGACGGGGCGAACGCCTTTCGTTACGCGAGATGTGACCGAACTCGTTCGCTGCCATGCGACCGTCGTTCCCGATGCCGTGAGCTCAGTGAACCCTTCGATTTCGGTGGCGATGTCGACCCTTGTCGCGCGTCTTCTCGCCAAGGATCCCGACGATCGGTACGCGACGGCAGCGGAGCTTCTTCCGAGGCTTTCGTCGTCAGTGTCCGCGGGTACGTCCGAGCCTGAACGTTTCCAGCCGTCGTTTCGGAATCTTTCGGGCGACCTCACCCTGCAAGGCGCGGGTCAGGTGACTCAGGAACTTGTGGACGCGTGGCGGCGAGCTCGGGCGGGGAAGGGACTCGTTACGCTCGTGACCGGCCCATCCGGAAGCGGGAAGAGTCGCGTCGTTCGTGAAGTCAAGCGTCTTGCGGAGGCGCAGCGTGCACTGGTTCTTTCGGCGAGGTGCGTCGAGAACGACCCGACGCCATTGTCCGCGTTTCGGCAGTTGATCGGGGAGCTCGTTGCTTGGACGGTCGGGGACACGAAGCACTCCGGCGCGGCTCCGGCAGAAGACCAGGACCTGCGCGAAGCGATTGTCGATGCGCTCGGCATGGGCGCGATGTTTCTTCGGCGGGTGTGCCCGGAGATCTCCCGCATCGTGCCTGAGTATTCACAAGAATCTGACGAAGCCCAGATCCAAGATAGCTTGAATCGCGCCGCGGTCGACCTCTTCATTGGACTGGCGACTCGTCTCCGGGCACTCCTCATCGTCGTCGACGACGTGCAATGGATCGATTCGGCGACGCGGACCATCCTTTCGAGACTCGACGCCGAGATCTCGAAGGTGCCCCTTCTAGTCCTTTCGACCGCGCGCACGGGGCCAGAGTTCGACGATGCGGCGGAGCGATTCGCGGATGCGGTCGGCTCGACGCTTCGCCCACCCGTTGAACTTCAGCCGCTCGAAGTCGACGACGTCCGTGCACTGGTGGGTGAATATCTGCGTGTCGACGAGACCGCGGACGAGCTGGTCGAGCATATTCATCTTCGAAGCTCTGGGAACCCGCTGGCGGCGCTCGAGCATCTCCAGGCACTCTTGGAGAACGGATTTCTGTTTTTCGAATGGGGCCAATGGAACTTTCGACGAGATGGTCTCGAGGCGTTGGAGCTGCCGGAGCATCTCCTTGACCTCATTGTACGACGCCTCGATGGATTGGGGCCCGAGGTTGTGTCGGTACTTTCCGTGGCCGCGCTGTTGGGCTCGACCTTCGACCGTGAAGTCTTGTGCGCCGTGGTTGGGGAGGCGGGCATCCCCGTCGAGCGCGCTCTGACGATCGGCTGTGCCGCTCAGGTGGTGGAGCTGAGGGGAGGGCGGACCTATGCGTTTTTTCACGGACGATTGCAAGAAGCACTTCTTGCACAGCTCGACCCGCTGAGGACTTCGGAGCTTCATCGAAAGATCGCTGCGTCGCTCGACGAGCGAGCTGGCCTGCCTTGCTTCTCGAAGATTGCCACCACCTACAGCCGAGCGGATGGCGTCGAGGGCTTGCCGGCCGAAGTCGCGTATGGTCTGGCGCATCACTACTACGCCGGTCGAGCGCCCGAGGTCGCGGCCCGTGGGTTCGGCGCGAACTGGGTGGCAGGCAAGAAGGCGCTCCAAGACTACGCGTTCTCGCAGGCCATTCTCTTCTTCTCTCGAGCTGAGGAGTTGGGTGCCCTTGCGAAGGACCTCCTCGTTCCCGCGGCGTTTCTTGCTGATGCGGGTCAGGCGCACTTCGCCGTCTGGAACGAGGGGCGGGCGATTGGCTATTTCGAATCAGCCCTGAAGCGGGGCGAGGATGCGCTTCTCCGCGCGCGGTGTCATCTCGAGCTCGCTCGGCTTCGGACCATGAATGTGGATCAAGCGGTGGAAGAGCTCACTGCGGCTCTGCGTGCGCTTGGATCGTCGTACCCCGGGGCTTCGGCATGGCAAACGGTGAGGTCTGTGTCCTCGTGGAGTTGGAGCTTCATCTTTCCGACCCCTCGTCTCGACCCGGGCGACGCCGAGGGGTTGGCTCGCACGCGTCTCATTTGCGAATGCTTCCTGCTCGCCGGCTACCTCGAGTTCTATCGTCTTCGGCCGCTGGGCATGGTGCTCGGCCCGCTGCTCGAGCGACGGCATGTGGGTCTTCTCGGTGTGTCGTCCTATCGGGCCAAGTGGTACGGCGGGCTTGCGGCGATGTGCGCCGTGCTGGGCGCGCGTCGGGTGGCCACGCGTTTTCGGGAGTCCGGACTCCGGGTTGCTCAAGCGCTCGCCGATCCGGCGACCCTCGGGACGACGTACATCAATGCTGGATACTCATTGGATTTCTCGGGGCTTCCAACCAGTGCCCAGCGGTCCTACCAGACGGCGCTCGAGCGCTACGGCCGGTGGATGGCGCCGTGGGATCGTCGCGCGGGCGTGGCCACGTTGTTGGCCAATCTGAACATGCGCGGGCTGTCGCGGCTTGCGGGGTTTTGGGGGAATCAGCTTCGTAAGGATGCTCAGGACGAGCAGGCTGCGAAGATCCCGGATGTCATTGGGGCACCGACCGAGCAGCTCCTCGGACGCTCTCTTTCGGCGATCGCATTCGAACATCTTACGTCGGGTGAAGGACAATCCGAGTATCAACGTCTCGGACGCTGGATGAAGGCGCTGATTCTCGGTTACTGTGCGCTTTCGCTGCTCTTCTCCGGCGAGCCGAGAGATGGAATCGATACGCTCCTGGAACGGTTTTCGGCGCTCAAGATCGATCTCAAGACCAACCACCAGCTCCATCTCTTCACGATCGCTGAAGCGTGGATTCGGCTCGAGCTTCTCGAACAGGCCGCTGGTGACTCCGGTCGGCGAGAGGAACGTCGAAAGCGCTATCGGGCAGCGCTCAAGCGACTTCGATTGGGTGCCCATCATCCATCTATTCGGGCCCACGTTCAAATCATCGAGGCACGTTGCGCCGCGCTTCGGGGGCAGACGTCTCGGTCTCGGCGCGCACGCTTGGCGGCCGAGCGGCTGGCGCAGAAGGAAAACAATCCGTGGGTCCTATTCGAGGTCTATAAGCTGTGCGCCGAAGAACATCGACGAGAGGGTGTGGCCTACGCGGCCGAGAGCGCGGCCAAGCGCGCCGCGGACTTGGCTGCGACGCAGGGGTGGGTCAGGCGGCTCGATGAAATTCAAACCGCGTATCAGCTCGGTGACCCGGCCGCGATTTCAGCCAGCCGCGACCCGTCGGACCAAAGCTCGCCGGTGAGTACCTCGACGCTCCAGACATCGCGGAGCGTCTCCGCCTTGCTCCAGGTGAGTCTCGCGTCGACCACAGTCTTCGACCCCGAGAGACAGGCCGGGCTCGTGTTGGACGAGATCGTCAAGCTCTTGGCCGCGGAGCGTGCGCTCCTGTTTCTCACCGAGAATGATGATCCCACGACGCTACGGTTCGAGGCTGGTCGCGCCAAAGAGGGTGAAGCGGTCGCGATCGAAGCCGGGTACAGCTCGTCGATCATCGAAGAGGTTGCTCGGACGCGCGCGCCGGTGGTCGTGGGCGGCGCTTCAAACCAGCGCCTTCGCGTCTCCGAGAGCGTCGTGATTCACAACCTTCGCAGTGTCATGGCCGTTCCGCTCTTGCTTCATGATCGTCTGCTTGGCGTTGTGTATGTCGATAGTCGGTTGGCGCGTGGGATGTTTACTGAAGATGACGTAGCGGTATTCTCCGCGATTGCAAACCACGTAGCGGTTGCGATCGAAACATCTCGCACGGCTCGCCTCGAGGCCGAGCTCGAAGCGGAACGCGCGCAACGGAATATGGCCGAAGAACTCAGCTCGATCGTCTCGGCCTTGGGTTCGTCCGTTGAGCTGGATGAGGTCTTTGCGTGCATTTTTCAGCAGATGGCTCAAATCTTCTCGTTCCGGAGGTGCGCACTCTGGCTCTCGGAAGACAATGGCCTGCATATTGCGGCTCACCGTGGCTTTCGGGATGACGAGATCGATCCCGATCGAGTCCTCTTGTCCTCGGATTCTTCCGGGAGCCGCGATCTGTTTTGCGCTCGGGATCTCGTGATTCTGAAGAACCGATTTCCCTATCCGCATCAGGCCTCGGAGGGGCAGACTCAGCTGGTGGTTGGCGTTCCGCTCGTCGTGCGCGATCAAGCGCTCGGCCTGCTCACCTTCGAGGTCGACACCGAGGTCGAGATCGATAGTCAGAAGAGCAACGTCGCCAAGATGTTTGCGGGGCATGCGGCGATTGCGATCGAAAACGCCCGTCTCTTTCAGGAGATCAAGCGACAGGCGATCAGCGACTCGTTGACGGGCCTTTACACGCGGCGACACTTCTTCTCGCTCGCGCGCCGCGAAATCGCACTGGCCCGGCGTCAGAATCGACCCTTGTCGGTGCTCATGACGGATATCGATTTCTTCAAGAAGATCAACGATACGTATGGGCATGGGGTTGGCGACCAGGTCTTGCGCGAAACAGCCCGCAGACTCAGGAGCCTCCTCAGCGAGTCCGACATCGTCGGTCGTTACGGGGGCGAGGAGTTCTCGATCGTTTTGGTCGAACCATCGGTGCCGGTTGCCCAGGCCACAGCGGAGCGGCTTCGCCGAAGCATCGCTGATCGGCCCGTCGATACCGACAAGGGTCCGGTCGGCGTGACGATCAGCGTGGGCTTCGCGGCGAGTGACTCTCGACATCTCCTCGAGGTGGAAGAGATGCTCGAGGCGGCGGATGGCGCGCTGTATCGCGCGAAGGCCGGTGGGCGAAATCAGGTCGTGATCGCCGATGCCCTCGAGGTGGGCGCGTAGTCCTGGGGCTCCACTCAGACGGTGGCGAGCGAAACGCGGTTTCTTCCGCCTCGCTTTGACGCATAGAGCGCCTCGTCCGCGCGGGCGATGAGTTGGTTGAGATCGACATCGTCCGGGGTGAGTACGGCGAGGCCGGCGCTGATGGTGACAAGGAGGGGGCCGTTCGGCGTCGAAACTGGAACCTCGGAAAACGCCAACCGAGCGCGCTCCGCGAGCGCCGCCGCGGCGCCTTCCTCGACCTCTGGGAGCAGCACACAGAATTCCTCGCCGCCGACGCGCCCTACGAGGTCGGTTTCACGGAGGCTGTGCAGAAGACGCTTGGCGACCTCGACCAATACGAGGTCCCCGATCGCGTGCCCGTAGGTGTCGTTGACTTTCTTGAAATGGTCGACGTCGCAGACCATCACGGCAAGCGATTGCTTCTTCGCGATCGTGAGCGAGAGCTCGCGTTCCGCGAGCGCCATGAAGTGTCGCCGTGCGAAGAGGCCAGTGAGAGAGTCGCTTGTGGCTTGCTGCTGAAGCGTTTCGAAGAGCCGGGCGTTTTCGATCGCAGCCGCGGCGTGGGCGCCGAGGGTCTCGGCGAGGCGAGACACATGAGCATCTTCTGTGAGCTCGTCCTGGCTCTCAATGCACAAGAGACCTCGGAGTTCGTCGCGGACACGGAGCGGCACGAGGAGCAGCGAGGCCGCCTCGCCCAGGTCGTCCGAACGGGCGGAGTGCGGATACGGATAGTCCGAGCGAAGAACCTTGATTTGGTCGACATCAAGTTTCGGCCAGGTCGAGCGCAAATCGACCTCGTTCTCGCGGAAGCCTCTTTGCGCCGCGACCCGAAACGAATTCTCGGAGACAAGCAGAATGGACGCCCGTCGATACGGGACTAGTTGCGTGAGGTGCTCGAGGATCGCTTGGAGGATTTCGCGCAAATCCAGTGAGCTCACGATGGTGGCCACGATGGAGCCCAAGTGTTCCGCGAGCAATCTTTGGGCACGCTCGACGCCTACCTCGGCGTCTAGGCGCGCGAGGCGAGAGGTTTCGAGCGCGATGGCGACGTGATTTCCGACCGCCGACAGGAGCGAGACATCTTCTTCGGTGAATCCAGAAGCCGTTGCGGGTCGATCGACATACGCGACGCCGACGTTCACGTCCCGATAGGAGAGAGGAACCGCCAGGACGTCGAAACTAGGCGCGGGTGCTCCGTCGGTAAGAGGCGCCGGAGCTGTTTGCGCCCTGGGCGTTCGGGCCGCGTCCGCGGTTTGCGCTTCCTGTTCCAAGACCGGGAGCACCACGCCGTTGCGCACCACCGCCTCGTTGGACGCGTACGCCTGACCGACGGCCTGGGCTAGGTATGAACGGTTCGAGCCGAGATCTTCGCCGTTGCTGTTGCGCCCAGCCATGAAGTCGAGGTTCTGCACGACGTCTTCCCCTGTCTTCGGATCGGAAGCGCCAACGTTCGTCGAGAGGAAGAGAAAAGCGCGGTGACCGTCGAGCAGCTTGATCAGCTCATCCAAGATGATCGTAGCTTGTCGGTTCGAATCACGCATGTTCGTCGACGCAAGACCGACTTGGAGGAGAGCATGGAGGATCCTTGAGTCATGCATGGGGAGATGGCCGTCGCCGAATGTGGACTTCGTGTTCGAGGATCTCTCGCTCCACACCTTCGAGGCCTGATCATCCGGGATGAGACCCTTGATGCGGGCAAGATAGATGGCCCACCCGTGATGAATCGCGAGGCGAGACGCCTGTCGTAGTTCACGGGTGGCGGCCTCTTCCCAGCCATACGCAACAAATATCGACGCGCGGATGAGCATCGTCTCGAAAAGGGCCCACGGGCACCCATGACGCAGGGCGAGCTGTTCGGCTTGCTCGCATAGTCGTTCGGCGGTCTTCCATTTCTTCCGCAACGTGGCTGCTTTGGCTTCGAGCGCCAAGAGGTGAGCGGAGATGAGCGCGCGCTGCTTCTTGACCGGCCTGAGGCGCTTCAAAGAGAGATGAAAGCGGCGCCACGCGTATCGAAGACGCTCTGACCGCGACCGGTCTCGGTCCCCCTTCCCCTGCATCTCAGCGACCTGATTGAGCCGAATCCAGGCTTCTGCGAGCGGAAAGTGCTCGATCCCGGCGTTCTGAAAGGGTGCGATGTTGAGCGCGTCGTATCGACGGCAAAGATCTTCAAACCGTTCATTTGCGCAGGGGTCGGTGCGTAGCACGACGATCGCCGCGTGTCCGAGAACGAAGGCGAAGAATCCCCGGGCGATGCCTGGTTCAGCTTCATGCAAGAGTCGAGCGTGGGTCGTATCGTCGTTCTTGCGTCTCAGGAGAAGACTCGAGGGATGCGTCATCCAGGCGAGCTGAGAATAGATGTCGAGTTGATCGCGAGGGACGCCTCTTCGGTCGACTTCCTTCTGAAAGTCCGCGATCAGGGCAAGAGCCTCGTTTGCCAACCCGCGGAAGAGATAGAGCTGGAGTTGGGCGGTGGATACGGCCAAGAGGTTTTGAAGAGAGAGCCAACGCCCGTGTTGTCGCGTCACCCTGAGGTATGTCTCGGTCGCGGCCAACGGATGGCCTCCATAGTCCTGGCTGTAGCCGACGTAGATCCAAGCCAGGCCGAGCACCGCGGGATCTCCGATGCGCTCCGCGATCGCGAGCGATTGCTTTCGCACGCGATCGGCGAGGTCACGGAGACCAATGCTGCCCAGCATCGCGGCTGTGAGCGCGAGAGCACGCACACGGGTCGACGATTCACCCAAGATATCGCCTCGATTCACCATGAAGAGCGCACATTGCGCGCTGGCGATCGGCCGCATGCGATAGAATTCGGCGAGCCCAGCGACCATGAAGCAGTCGGCGGCGATCCTCGCGCGCTCGACCTCTTCAGCGCTCGTCGTCGATCGGGGAAGAAATCGACGCTGAATGTGCTCGATACCCGTCGAGAGCAAGGTCTTCAGGAGAGCGGTGACGGTGGCCGCCGGGTACCGATAGCCAAGTTCCTCGATCGCGGCGGTGGTCAGCGCGATGATCTCGTCACATTCTCGTAGGAGAAGTCGCGCTTGCTCGAGATAGCAGCGGGCTCTAAGCATTGAATCGTGCGAGCTCTCAATGGCTCTTTGGAAGTGAGCTCTCGCCTCGGTCTTCCGCCAGAGCATGGCGCACACCAAGCCGAGATCGAAGAAGAATGGGGGAGGGGGGATGAGATCCGCGGCGGCTGCTATCTCCTTGGCTTGCTCAAGGAAACGCAGAGCGTCGAGGAACGCATAGCGGCTGAGGGCCGCGGCGCCCGCAGCCCAATTGATGTTCATGGCTCGTTCGCCGTCTTCGGGGGAGCGTCCATCCCAGTAGTGACGTGCGAGCGCGTAGATGGATGCCCGGTCGACGTCCGCGGCGGGGATGTCCACTGGGTCCAAGGCGCGCGCGATTGTCCGATGCAGGCGCGGAAGATCACGTGGGTCGACGTGAGCGAGCAATGCTTCGCGAAGGCGATCGTGGAGGAAAACATAGGTCTCTCCGCGGGTTGCTTCGATGATCTGAAGGGCGAGGGCCTCCCGAAGGGCGCCTTCGACACGCTGTTGAACCTCCTCGGGCGCGTCGTCCTCTGTCGCGGCAAGGGCGTTGAACGAGAGCGTGTCGGTGGTCTGGCTCAGATCACGGAACGCGGGCGCTGCGCGTTCGAGCGTCTTGCGCTCAAAGCGGATCCCGAGCAATGCGCCAAGAACCAAGACGGCGCGCGTTCGCTTGCTCAACGTCGAGAGGCGCTCGACAACGAGATTCAGCAGTGAATCTGAGATGGAGAGACGATTGAGCCCGCCTTCGTCCAAGACCCAGTCGTCCCAAACGAACTTGAGATGACCGCTCTCGATGAGCAGGTGGAGATATTGGGTGACCTCCATGGGATTGCCGCGGCTTCTGACGGCCAGGCGTTCAACCAAGGGGTCATTGGGCGACAGTTGAGCTGAGGAAAGAAACGTCGAGATCAGCTGGTGTACGTTCTCGCGGTCGAGCGCAGACAGGGTCATGGCTTCGAAGCGCGAGGCCTGCATGGCGGCTTGAAAGGCCTTGATGCCCGCGTCGTTCTCAGACCCGGTTCGTGCGGTGGCCAAGATGAGCACGGGCGACGATGGAAGCGTTTCCGCAAACCGGCTCAGCGTCTGTCGTGTCGCCTCGTCGAGCCATTGAACATTGTCCAGGAAGAGAACGAGCCCACCCTCACGATGCGCAAGACCGGTGAGAAGGTCGATCGCGGCTTGATGGATGTTGTCCGAGTGTACGCCGGATTCCAGGGGTTTTGGGAGCGCCCCCAGGACTTTGGAGATGGATGGACAAATCCGCTGCAAGAAGAGCGCGCCGGGACCGGCCAGCGCCCGGTAGTGTTTCCTGTCTTCGTCGCTTCCCGCGCTTGCTTGCTCGACAAAGTGCGTCAGCAGCTGGGCGAGGGTCGAGAACGGCATTGGGTCGTCGACGCTTGCTTTGCTGACGAGGACGCGACGTCCTCGTCGTCGAAATTGAGCGCACGCGCGTTCGGCAAGATAGCTCTTGCCTTCCCCAGCGCCGCCCGAAAGAAGGATGGTGCAGCCCTGCCCGTGACCGATCTCCTCGAAGCGCTCGGTGAGCCGTCGCATGCTGTTCCTGAATGCGGGAAGTTCCTCGTCTTCGGGCCGAGTCATGCTTTCGGGAGCGCAAGAGGATGATCCGAGAGCGCTAAGCGCCGCCATCAAGTCGACCGCATGTTGGAAGCGATCGTCGGGTTCTTTGGCGAGAAGTCGCGCCGTAATGGACGAAAGATGTTCCGAAACGCTGGGCACCAGTGTGCGCACTGTTGGCGGGATGAGTGTGGCGTGCTGTCTGGCGACTTCGCCCGGGTCCTTTGCGGTGATCGGGGGACGACCTACGAGCATTTCAAAGAGTACGACGCCGAGAGCGTAAAGGTCGGACCGACCATCCATCGCCCGCTTCAAGAATCCGTTTTGTTCGGGCGAAGCATACGTGAGTGTGCCGAAGGTCGTGTTGGAGCGGCTGGCGTCGTGTCCACGTGTCGCCAGGCCAAAATCGATCAGGTACGGGCGGTCGCATTCATCGAGCAGAATATTGCCGGGTTTGATATCCCCATGGATCATGCCCGCCCGATGGACAACATCGAGTGCGGATGCGATCTGGCGAGCGACCGCGACCGCTTCTGTTTCCGGCATGCGGCCCAACCGGATGCGCTCGGCGAGTGTCATGCCGCGCAGATAGGTCATCGCGATGTAGAGTCGACCCTCGGCTTCACCCACGCTTCGGACGCGGCACAAGTTGGGGTGGCGGAGCCGAGCCAAGGTGGCGGCTTCAGCCCACACGCGTCGGCGGCTCTCTTCCGTCGCACCGACATCCTTCTGCACTTTGATCGCGAGCTCCTCGCCCTTGTGAAGTGCGCGATAGACGACACTGAAGGCGCCCTGCCCGACGACTTCACAGACCTCGAGGTCGGGAATGTTGAGCGGCGAGTGCGTGCTCGTCTCTTCGTGGGCAGACACCGTCGGCACAGATGGCGCTGACTTTACCGAAGATCGCTTCGGATGCGCAGGCGTCGCGGACCTAGATCCGGCCCGGGCCATTTCGGTTCCGTTCGGCCGGCTCCGTCCAGCATCGACGGATTCGCGAGGGTGACCGGAGCCCGACATAGGCGTACATGGGCGCTACAAGTAGACGAGCCGGCCCGCTCTCCCCGAGTCGCTGGCCGGAGTTGTTCGAAACGGGCTGAGCGCCTTGGCTCTGCTTTGGAGTTGTCGGAAGCTCGGCGGAACGAATGGGGCCTGCCCTCTACCTACTCAAGCCGTATCTTCTCTACGTGCTGCGTGACGCGCTCGGGTCGCGCTTCGACGAAAGGACCCGACGGGCCATCCTGGCTGAAGCCTACGCCTTTCGTCGTCGGTTCGGGAGAGAAGTCCAACGGGAGGCTACGTTCGGGGCACGCGTGTTCCTACAGCTGAGCGTCCTGGTCGTCGGTGTCTATCGGGCGCTGATCGGAAGGGACTGCTCGGCGACTGAGGCCCGCACGCTTGTTGCGGCGGTGACCTCCCGCGTGTTCTCGTGCATGGTGCGGTGGGCTGATCGTCTGTCGTCTTTCACCGCGGCTGCGTCCAAGTCCAAGTCCAAATCCAAGTCCAAGATCGAAGCTGAGGTCGAACACTTCAAGCGCTTGAACGACGTCCTGGGGCGTCGATTCTTTGCGCCGCCAGCCTGGCGTATGGAGGCCATAGAGAGCCCTCAGCACGTGGTTGCGTTCGACATGCACCGATGTCCGCTGGCGGAGTACTTCGCCTCGCAGAACCTGAGCGAGCTCTGCGTTGCGGCGATCTGTGATCTCGATTTCATGCTCTATGACCCGAAGCGCGTTCGCTTCGAGCGAGGCGGAACGATTGCGGGTGGTTCGGAGCGTTGTGACTTCCGCTGGCGGGTTCTTTCTGAGGACGAAGCCACTATCCCGCCCTCGGACCAGCCTCCAAGCTAGGCGTTCCGACGATAACGACCGCCAACCTCGTAGAGTGCGTTCGTGATCTGCCCCAGGCTTGCCACCTGCGCGGTTTCCATCAGCTCCCGAAAAATGTTGTGTCCGCATCGTGCTGCGGCCTTGAGCCGGCGAAGCGCGGCGGGAGTATCCGCTTCGTGTGCGCGCTTGAACGCACGAAGCTGGTCGATGCACGCGTTCTTTTCGTTGTTCGACGTACGCCGAAGCTCGGCGCTGTTTGCGGCTTGCGCATAGTCGGCGGCCTCGTTCTCGAAGGTGTTCACACCGATGATCGGAAGGCTCCCGTCATGTTTCATCGCTTCATACCTTAGAGATTCATCCTGGATCTTGGCCCGCTGGTACTGCGTCTCCATCGCGCCGAGAACACCCCCGCGTTCCGCAAGGCGCTCGAACTCATCGAGGACAAGGGCTTCGACTCGGTCCGTGAGTGCTTCGACGAAGAAGCTCCCCTGGAGTGGGTTCTCGTTCTTCATGGGACCGAACTCGCGATTGATGATCATCTGGATGGCTAGCGCTCGGCGCACCGAGGACTCGGTCGGGGTGGTCAGTGCCTCGTCGAACGCATTCGTGTGGAGTGAGTTGCAGTTGTCTTCGAGCGCGAGCAATGCCTGGAGCGTCGTGCGGATGTCGTTGAAGTCGATCTCCATGGCGTGGAGAGAACGTCCGGACGTCTGGACATGGTACTTCAACCGTTGGCTCTTCTCGTCCGCGCCGAAGTGATGTTTCATCGCGATCGCCCAGATGCGACGCGCGACGCGGCCCAAAACCAAGTACTCTGGCTCCAGCCCGTTGGAGAAGAAGAACGAGAGGTTGGGCGCGAACGCATCGATCGCCATGCCGCGAAGCGCGTAGTACTGAACGTAGGTGAAGGCGTTGGCGAGCGTGAAGGCGAGCTGCGTGATCGCGTTCGCGCCGGCTTCGGCGATGTGGTAGCCGCTGATGCTGACCGAGTAGTAGTTGCGGACGTTCTCCTCGATGAAAAACGCCTGAACGTCGCCCATCAGTCGAAGGGCGAATTCGGTCGAGAAGATACAGGTGTTCTGGGCCTGATCCTCCTTGAGGATGTCGGCCTGGACTGTTCCGCGGAGAACCGCGAGGGTCGCCCTTCGAACGCCTTCGAACTCGTCATCGGAGAGGAGGCGCCGGACGCGAGCCCACGTGTCGCCGCGCACGGAGTCCGGTTCGAGGACTTGTGCGTCGGGGATGGAAAGTCGCCCATGGTCCTTCAGAAAGCGCCGACAGCCTTGGCGGATCGCGGCGTTGAAGTAGAAGGCGAGAAGAATGGGCGCGGGGCCATTGATCGTCATCGACACCGATGTCGTTTTGGCTCTGAGGTCGAAACCAGCGTAGAGGCGTTCGGTATCTTCGATCGTCGCGACGGAGACGCCCGACTCGCCGATCTTGCCGAAGATGTCGGGGCGTTCATCCGGATCTTCGCCGTAAAGAGTGACGCTGTCGAAGGCCGTCGAAAGCCGGACGGAAGTTTGGCCTCGGCTCAGGAGATGGAATCGCTGATTCGTGCGTTCCGGCGGACCTTCGCCGGCGAACATCCGCGTGGGGTCCTCGGTGGTACGCTTGAGCGGGAAGACGCCGGCGGTGAAGGGGAACGTCCCCGGAAAATTCTCTAAGCGGAGCCAGCGTAGCAAGTCGCCGCTCTCTCGAAAGCGGGGAAGCGCGACCTTGGGGATGGACAATCCGGCGAGCGACGTGTGTGCGAGCGGGACGCGGATGCTTTCGCCACGCACCCGATATTCGAGGGCCTCCTGGTCGAGCGCGGCGCTTTGCGCCGCGAATGTCTGGAGGGCGGAGCGTCCGTCCTTCGAGATCTGCTGGAAAGCGCGACGGTACGCGTCGGCGAGCGGCACGAGTGCGGCTTGGGTCGGGGGCAGGCTCCCCTCGGCGCCGAGCAGACCCTCCAGGTGATCCGGGAGCGGCGCGGGCGGCGGGGCGGCGTGCGCTTGCGTTGGACCAACCGGACCCAGAAGCGCGGTCGTGGCCCCCAGGATGCTGTAGGCATCGCTGGCGGACCTGGCGTCGAGTTCGGTCTGGCGATGGTAGCCGCGGACGACGGCGGCGATGTCGGCCAGATACCGGCCGTCGGCCTCGGGGAGTTTCGGGCCCGCCGATGTCTTGGAGTCTGATACCTGCGGGCTGGCGAAGGACTCGAAGCCTTTGGCGGTGAGCGTATCCAAGAGCCGCCGGAACAGCGTGGTTACGCCTGCGTCGGCGAAGCGTGATGCGTTGGTCCCGATCACCGGGAGATCGGCATCGTGCGATGGTTCTTGCCGGAGAGCTGGCCGCGTGCGGCGCATGTGTCGTCGGACTTCTCGCAATGCGTCTTTCGAACCGCGTCGCTCAAACTTGTTGATCGCGACCAGATCGGCGGTATCGAGCATCTCGATCTTCTCGAGTTGGCTGGGGGCGCCGAACTCCGCCGTCATGACGTAGATCGATCCGTCGGCGACCTCCGCGATCGCGCTGTCTCCCTGGCCTGTGCCTGCGGTTTCGACAAGAATGAGATCAAAGCCGGCTGCTTGACACACCCCGATCGCATGTTGCGTCGCCAACGAGAGCTCGGAACGCGCGCTTCGAGTGGCGAGGCTGCGCATGTATACACGCGGAGACTGAACCGAATTCATGCGAATACGGTCCCCGAGCAGGGCGCCCCCAGTGCGCCGTTTGGATGGGTCAACCGAGAGGACCGCCACGTGCTTCGTCTCGAAGGTTTCGAGAAAGCGCAGGAGAAGCTCGTCGGTGAGGCTCGACTTGCCGGCCCCGCCCGGACCGGTGATACCGACGACCGGCGCCCGCGGCTTCTCTCGCCGGGCGGCCATCAGGCGCTCGGTTGTCGGAAAGACCAAGTCCGCGAATGAAGGGTTGGCGGAGGGGCGCGCCGAGGGTTCGTCGGTGGACTGCTCCGCCCAAGTGATGAAGCGTGCGATGAGACGGGTGTTGTGGACGTCGAGGTCGCGCAATGACTCGATCGAGACGATAGGCGGAAGATCGAGCGTGGCGTAGCGCGCGCCTTCGAGGACGATCTCTATCATCCCCTGCAGACCCAGTCGGCGCCCGTCTTCAGGGCTGAAGATCTCGGCGACATGGGAACGACGCAGCATCTCGATCTCGTGAGGGACGATCACGCCGCCGCCGCCACCGAAGATCCGGATGTGCCCGCAGCCGCGTTCCGCCAAGAGTTCGTGGATGTAGCTGAAGTATTCGATGTGGCCGCCCTGGTAGCTCGAGATCGCGATGGCCTGCGCGTCTTCCTGGATGGCCGCGTCGACCACTTCTCGCGCGGACCGATTGTGCCCGAGGTGGATGACCTCGGCTCCAGCGGCCTGGAGCAGGCGCCGCATGATGTTGATGCTTGCGTCATGGCCATCGAAGAGGGACGTCGCGGTCACGATTCGAATTCGAAGATCAACGTGTGTCGGAGGCTCCGGCGCGGATGGGTCAGAGGTTTCGCGCGCACCGGGTGCGGTCTGGACGGATGCGGGGTTGCCTCCGTGAGCGGCTCTCCGGCGGTTCGTGTTGCTCATCGCGCCAAGCTAGTAGACGCGGAACGAAACGTCGACCGGACTGTGCATCGAGGCGTTCGGTGCCCGCCACGTCCGAATGCCACGCCGCCCCGTGTGGGGGAGAGTTGGGCGAGGACGATCGCATGCGCTATAGTTCGATCGCATGTTGGCGCCGCTTTATGTACACCGCGATGCACTTCCGCGTCGGGTGGTCGTATTGGGCGACCTCAATGCTCAGGCGACCCTTCTCGAACGCTACCTACGCGGACTACGTCTTCTTCGGCGGGATGGGCACTGGGGGGGGCGGCAGACCGTCCTCGTGCAGATGGGTGACGTCGTGAATCGAGGCCCCGGTGCTCGCCGCGCGATGGATCTCCTCATGCGGCTCCGGCCTGAGGCGCAGGCGGAGGGCGGTGACGTTGTCTGGCTGCTCGGCAACCACGAGGTGATGTCGGTCCTTCAGTACGAAGCGCACGTGAGCGCCGATGAATATCTCGAGTTTGCGACGCCGGGCGAGGTCGCGGCATTCAGCCTGGAACGAGCGCGCAAAATCCTCGATTTCTCGGGCCCACCGGATCGCCCGCAGCGGGTTGATTCGCTCGAGGGGCGCCTGCTCGCGTGGGAGGCGGCGCATGTTCCTGGGAAGGATGCCTACCGGGCCGCGATGTCGGCGAACGGTGTCTATGGCGCGCATATTCGTCGTCTTCCGGTCGTTTGTCGCATGGGGCCCCTCGTCTTTGTCCACGGTGGTCTGAGCCCTGGGTGGGCTTCGCTCGGCCTCGAGGGCTTGGGACGGAAGGCTGCGGAGGCCTGGGCGACCCACCCGACCTACTATCAAGATCTCGACCCCCGCGGGATCTTTCGAGACCCTGTGGGTCCTCTCTGGCATCGAGCGTACTGCGTGTCCACCGCTCGGGTCGTAAGAGCCGATGCGGCGCTGGCGCTCGCCTCTCTGGGGGCAGAACAGATGATCGTTGGCCACACGCGAACCGACTCCGTGATCGGCGGAGAACAAGGGCGACCGCTGGTGCGCCTCGGCGGGCGAGTGATCATGTCGGACACGTCGATGGGGGCTCCTGGCGAACCCGGGTCGGCGCTCGTCATCGAGGGACGCTGGATCGAGCGCTGGTCGGTGGGCGGCGCCAAAGGGCGCGTCGCGGAGCGCAGGCGATGATGGCGTCGTCGAAGGTGTCGAAGGTGTCGAAGGCGTCGAAGGTGTCGAAGGCGTCGAAGGTGTCGAAGACGTCGTCGACCCCGCCGGACGACGCGGTTGACGATCGGCCGCCCACGAAGCGTATCAGGCGTACGACGTGTACGACGTGTACGGCGTGTACGGCGTGTACGGCGTGTAAGACGCTCGCGATGGTCATGACGGCGCTTCGTGTCGCGTCATTGGCGTCCTGTGTTCCTGCGCCGCGCACTCAGCCGGCGTTGCCGGGCGATGGCCACGTTTCCGATTTGCCCTCAGCCTCACAGTCCGCCTCAGAGTCCCCCGGGGCGTTGCCCCGGTCTTTGGCGTCGGCCGCTTCCGCTTCGGTCCCTGCCGGGGGCGCCCCGTCGGCGCAGCAGTATTTGCCGTGCATCTCGGGACTTGAGATCGACTACCGCTTCTCTCGGAAGGCCGACCGAACCGTGACCGACAAGGTGAGAGGGCAGGAGGGTGCGTTGTGCCTCATCGATCGCCGGACAATCGATGGGTCTTCGCGGCCCCACGCGGACGTTCTCGTGCGCGAGTTGCTCCCGGACCGCGTCACGGATGCCGGATGGCTGAGCCATTTGACGGCCTTCCGTCCGCCCCTTCTGGTCGAACCCATTGCGAACGGTCATCGCTGGCAGTTCAACCGTTCGGAGTACCAGATCATTGGGGTCGGGGAGCGCGTCGAGGTCGCCGCCGGTGCGTTTTCTCCGTGCGTTCGGGTTCGCCAACGTGCGCGCGACGGGGCACGGTTCGAGGCCGAAGCCGTCTACGCGGAGGGCGTCGGCTTGATCTTGGCCATCCGAGGTGAGGCGCGGATGGAGGCGGTTCGAGTGGTACGCCCGGGTCGAGATGCGACCTCGGGCCAGAATGTGAGACACACCCCCTGACCGGGCTCGGGGGTGAGATGAGGCCCAAAAACGGCCGAACATCAGGGCCCTACGCTTGGGGGTGTTGCGAGCTCGGGAGTCGTGCCACGGTCCTGCATCATCGTGCTCGACCGACAAGGGGAGACGATCAGGTTTCCCGACCCGTCTGGACGCACGCGCACGCTCGAGGCGTTGGTCGAGGCATGTCCGGAGGGCGCGTCGATCGAACTGGCGCCCGGCCGCTACCTGGGGCCCTTCGTGTTTCGGAAGCCGGTGTGCCTGCGCGGCGCTGGAGATCTCACGCGCATCGCGAGCGCCCACAGTGGGCCGGTCGTTACGGTCGAGACGGATGGACCAGGGTCGGTCGTTCTGGAGTCGCTGCTCATTGAACATCTCGAGGGCGATGGGCCGGGACTCTGTCTGTTTGGGGGCCGCCTCCGTGCCCACAACCTTCAGATCCAGAACTGCCGCTCCGATACCGGGGGCGGCGGGATCCACGCGGTTTCGGGGGCCCTCGAACTCAGTCGTCTGCGGGTGCACGACGTCGCCGGTGAACGCGGGGGGGCTCTTTACGTGGGGGGCAATGGCATCGTTTCGGTCAGGGACTCCCAGGTCAATCGGGCTGAAGCGCGATTCGGTGGCGCGATCGCGGTCGAACACTCCGCCGCTGTGCTTCTCGAGGGGATCACGGTTGGGCGGACGCGGGCGACCATGCCGGCGGGCGGACAGGCCATCTACGTGGCCGGCTCGGACGAAAGCTTTCCGACGCTTCAGATGCGACGCGTTCGGCTCGAAGATGCGCCCTTCGGAATGCCCTTGGTCGTCGATGCCCGCTGGCCGGGCGAGGTGAGCCTCAGCGAGTGTGACCTTCCACGTATGGTCCTCGGCGTGCCCGGCGTCATCGATGGCGGACGAAATCACTGGCGGTGAAGGACGCAACGAAAGTTCAAAAATGCCGAAGCTCTAGGAGGATGCACCCGCGGCTGGCCACCTCGACCAAGTCAACGCAGCCGCCCTTCGGCATCTCCGGGTCGGTCCGGGCATCGGTCGCCGAGCCCAGCTCGGCAAGTGCGGTAGAACCCGGGTGTTTGCCGCCGCCGGCGCCTCCCCGCGCCCAGCAGTTGCTGCGAGAGTTTCGGGGACAGATTTCGGAATTCCATGAGGCCCGGAAGAGCAAGGCGGCTTTCGACCGGCTAGCTGCCGAGCCCCTCTATCCAAAGTTCGTGTGCGAGCTCCGCAAGCTCGCCGTTGAGGCGCTGGCGCGAGGGGAGGCCAGCGAAGCGCGCCTCTCACTTCGCGTCCTGGCCAAGGCCCTCGATGTTCCGCTGGCCGATCTCGAGATGCTTGCGCGCGTGCCGGCCGACATCGTCGCCAGCGGCCACTGGCGCCCCCGTTCCGTGAACATCGACCTGATCGAGAACGATGTGAGCACGACTTTGGGCCAGACCGAAGCGCAACGAAGGCTCAACGATTTTGCCAAACGCGCGGTTCCGCGAGTTCGCACCGTCACCGTTCCGGGACTGGCACCGGTCTACTCTGCGGTCGGGCGCTCGATGCGTGAGGTTGAGCGCCGCGCCGATGCGTTGGTGAGGCCGCTCGACGATCTGGGGCGACTCGTCTGTTCGTGGAGCGACGCCGTTTCGAGCGATGTTTCGCAACGACTGTTGCGCGTTCATCGTGCAATCCAAGTTTCCGGTCTGCGTCCCTCGGACCTCGGCAAGTTGTCCAAGGATGAGCAGCACGCCGTCCTCTTGGCTGGGCAGGCGATCTCTGGCGCGATGCTCGACGCTCATGCGTTCGTTCATCGACATCGCGTCGATCCCCGCGGAGCGCGCGAGATCCTACACGACTGGACGGCCTCCGGAATTCGCTGGTTGGGACGGACTTTGCGTGGGCTCGCGGATACGCTTCATCACGCGACCTCGATCGACGAGTGGGACGCATTCGCAATGCACTTGGTGCTCAATGGTCGCCTCGGGAAAAAGGGCGTGCTTGGAACCGGTCCCGCGGTCACGCTTCTCTTTCCGACGCTCGAGCAAGTGCGGCGGACCGGGAAAGCCGAAGTACGGCTCGTCCCGCGCGTGGTTCTCTTTGACACGCCGGCGGGTGGGCTCTGTGCCTCGGCCCGAGGCGGCGAGACGAGGGCCCGTATGTGGGTGATGTCAGCGCAGATCGCAGCCTATGAACACCACATCACGCTCGGGCCGCCGAACTGGGTTTCGATGGATATCGGCGAAGACTACTCTTACGGTCCTCTCCTCTCGCTTGCGAAAAGCCGACCCGTTGCCCCCTGCTTCCTCCCCGGCTTCGAGCTGATCGTGTTTCATCCGGCGATCGGTCGCCTCTCGAAGCCTGCGCGGCGTGCGGCGGAAGCCATATCAACCGGGTATGATGATGCGCAGCGCTGGATCGGGCGCCATCGTCCTCGGCGAACGAGCGATTCGGCGCCGACGAAGGTCGCCGCCGGCGAGGACGGTCTGCCGCTTCAGCAACGCTGGAACCTCGCGCGCCGAAAGCTCGAACGCGCGCGCGCTGCTCAACGCCGTGCGGAACACTATCTTGGGATCTGGGGGTCCCCGGACGCGCTCCTCCTGGCCGCGAACGCACACGCGCTTGAACCCCTCGGGTACGAGGCGCAGCGCGCGCCGCTTCGCACCTATTCGATCATCCACGGGTTCCTGGAGAATCTGATTGCGGGGATCGAGCGGGACGCGAAAACGCTCGCACGCCTTGGTCAGAATGTCGCGGCAGGTCGACCGACATCGAACGCTGAGATCAAGAAGACCGCGCGCGCCCTCGAGCGTCGCGCCGAGGCGTTCGAGTTCGTCGACGTCGCGCTTTCCGAGATCGTGGACGAGTCCCTCGAAAAACGCTGATCCCGCGAAGTTCGGCTACGCGGGTTGCGCGATGTGGTTGAGCGTGCTGCCGGCCTTGAACCATTCGATGTGTCGCGGCGAAAGCGTGTGGGCCACTTGGATGCGCTCACTCGTTCCATCGCGGTGATGAATCACCACGTCGATCGGCTTTCCGGGCGCGAGCGCCGCGAGCCCGACAACGTCGATCCGGTCGTCCGCGCGAATCCGATCGTAGTCGGCGGGAGCTTGAAAAGTGAGCGGCAGAACGCCTTGCTTCTTGAGGTTCGTCTCATGGATGCGGGCGAAGCTTCGAGCGATGACCGCACGCGCGCCGAGAAAACGGGGCGACATCGCCGCATGCTCTCGGCTTGAGCCTTCGCCGTAGTTCTCATCCCCGATCGCGACCCAGCCCAAGCCTTTGGCCTTGTACGCGCGCGCCACGACGGGAACCTTGTCAACCTTACCGTCGAGGACGTTCTTCGCCGTCCCGGGGACGTCGGTGAACGCGTTGTGGGCGCCGATGAACATGTTGTTGCTGATGTTGTCGAGGTGCCCCCGATAGCGGAGCCACGGGCCGGCGGCCGAGATGTGGTCGGTCGTGCACTTTCCACGGGCCTTGATCAGCACGGGCAGTCCGATGAAGTCGTTGCCGTCCCACGCCGAGAATCGCTCGAGGAGTTGCAGGCGTTCGCTCGATGGATCGACCGCAACCTGAATTGACCCCCCATCTTCTTGAGGCCCAATGAATCCCTCCATCGGAAACTCGTAGCCTGCTGCCGGGAGCTCTTGGCCTGTCGGTACGGGGAGTTTGACCTTCTCCCCTCCCACCTGGATCGTGTCGGACATCGGGTTGAAAGAGAGGCGTCCACCGTACGCCATCGCAACCGTGATCTCAGGGGACGCAATGAAAGAAAGCGTCTCGGGATTCCCATCGTTTCGGCCCGCGAAGTTCCGGTTGTACGAGTTCACGATCGAGTTTCGCTCGCCTGACTTGATGTCGTCGCGTTGCCACTGGCCGATGCAGGGGCCGCATGCGTTGGCCAGCACGGTTGCGCCTGCTTGCTCGAAGACCGCCATCAATCCATCGCGCTCGATGGTCTTCATGATCTGATCCGATCCCGGCGTCACCAAGAGAGGGGTCGCCATCTTCGCGCCCTTCTCGTTCATGGCGCGAACGATCGACGCGGCGCGATCGAGATCCTCGTAGGATGAGTTCGTACAGGAACCGATGAGGCAGCGGCTGAGCTCGTCTGGGTAGTTCTCCTTGGCCACGGCTTGGGCCATCTCGTCGATGCGATGCGCGCGGTCGGGTGAATGCGGGCCGTTAAGGCGCGGGACGAGCTGGTCGAGATCGATGTGGATGACGCGGTCGTAGAAGTTCTGCGGGGCGGCCAGGACTTCAGGATCGGCGCGCAATCCATGCGCGTTCTTGCGGGCAAGATCTGCGACATCGGCCCGACGCGTTGCCTCGAGGTATCTTGTCATCGAAGCGTCGAACGGAAAGACGCTCGTTGTGGCGCCATGCTCGGCGCCCATATTACAGACCGTGGCTTTGCCGGTGCAGCTGATCGACTCGGCGCCAGGGCCGAAGAACTCGACGATGTATCCCGTGCCACCCTTCACGGTAAGGATGTTGCACAGCTCGAGAATGATATCCTTCGGCGACGTCCATCCGGAAAGCGTGCCGGTTAGGTTCACGCCGATCACGCCCGGCCATCGAAGGCCAAAGGGCTCGCCGACCATGACGTCAACCGCGTCAGCGCCGCCCACGCCGATCGCAATCATGCCGAGGCCGCCTGCGTTCGGCGTGTGACTATCGGTCCCGATCATCATCCCGCCTGGGAATGCATAATTCTCGAGTACGACCTGATGAATGATTCCGGCGCCGGCTTTCCAGAATCCGATGCCGTATTTGGCCGAGACCGTCCGGAGGAATTCGTAGATCTCCTGGTTCTCGTCGATCGCGGTCAAGAGATCGCTCTTAGACCCTCGGTGGGCCTGGATGAGGTGGTCGCAGTGGACGGTGGTCGGGACTTTCGTGGTCGCCATACCTGCGTGCATGAACTGGAGCAGCGCCATCTGGGCGGTTGCATCCTGCATTGCGACGCGGTCGGGGCGGAGATCGGCGTAGCTCTTCTTTCGATCGAGCTTCTCGACGTTGTCGGGGCTCAGGTGAGCGGCGAGGATCTTTTCGGTGAGGGTCAAAGGACGCCCGACAAGCGCGCGGTATCGTGCGTGCTTCGCGTGCATCTGTTCGTAGACTGCTTGGATGATCGCCAGTTCGGTCATGGCGCATACCTAACGCAGTTGGACCACGGCGTCATGTGCATGCGGATCAAAACGGAGGGACCGGGTGCCTTTGCGCCCGGGAGGGCTCCACAACATTACTCAAAGTGTCTCGCGAGCGACTTCATCGCCCGTGGTCGTGCGGTGTTTCTGGGGGCCCGATGCCGGTCAAGCGGCGGTTCGCATCCGGCGTCGCTGCGGGCGGCTCGCCTTGGCTCGCCGAACTTTGGGGCGTCCGGCGGCGGCGCGGAGCTCATCGGGGATGGACCAGTCACGCGTCTTGCGCTCGGCGAGGTGGAGACGGACCCAGAAGGTCTGGATCACGTCGTGAATGTCTTCATCGCCCACTTCGCGCAGGGCCTTGATGTCGTCGACCCATTCGCTCAAGCGTTCGATCAGAAGTGTCCCCCCCTCACGAACGTCTTTCTTCGGTGATTGCCTCGTCGCGAGGTCAACGAGGGAGGCGAGCTTCTCAGCCCGCTTCTCGAGCATATGAATCGTTGCCTCGGGGACTTCAGTGCCAAGTTTCATCTTTTCCCACTCCTCAAGCTCAGGGCCTAGGCCCTCTGTTTGGTGAGCGCTTCTCCTGGCGCCCCTCGAGTCGAATCCGACGCTCGCCCATGGGCGTCGCCTTGAAACAGAACCCTCGCCGGGCGAGACCTGTTCCTGTCTTGCCTAATTCTCTGTACCGTCGGCCGCGCTGATCTGGTCTACAAGGTGAGTGACGGTCGGGCGTGAACTGTATGGTCGATGGCTCCACAAATCAGACCCACGGCTTCATGAAGCGTCTGAATGTGCTTCAATGTACTGAACATGTTGTACATTTCTGGGTGGGTTTGCCCCATTGAACGCACCCATTGCTTGAGGCGGTTGAGTGCGAGGCGGTCCGTTCCCGGACCGTGATGGGCGTTCGCGCGGGCGATGAAGTCGAGGAGGAGCCGACACAGGTGTGACTGCACCCACGCCCCCCGGTCGAGCCCCCGAATCCAGCGAAAGAGATTCGGATCTTGGAAGGCACCTCGTCCCAGCATGAAAGCGCTGCAGCCTGTGACTTGTGCGCAGGAAACGAGGTCATCCGGTGAAAAGATGTCGCCGTTGGCGACCACGGGGATCGAGACATGGGCGCGGGCGAGTCCAATGCGGCGCCAGTCGGCCGGCGAAGTGTACATGCCCGTCTTGGTGCGACCGTGGATCGTGAGCCAGTCGGCGCCTCCCACCTCGGCCGCGTGCGCGATGTCGAGGATGTCGTCCGGATCGTCCCAGCCCAGGCGCACTTTGGCCGACACCGACACTCTTGCTGGGCATGCGCTTCGAGTGGCGGCCACGATGCGCTCGAGGTCTCGCGGCTCGCGCAGGACTGCGGCGCCGCCGTGATGGCCGTTTACGCGTCGGGCCGGGCATCCGAAGTTGAGGTCGATGCCTAAGGCGCCAAGGTCACAGGCGGTCCGGGCACTCTCGGCAACCGCGGTTGGATCGCTTCCGAGAAGCTGTACCAACACGGGAACGCCGGAGTCCGTGCGTCCTTCCATGTCGAGCTCGGGACACGCGCGTCGCAACACGGCGGGCGGCGTTGGTCGGTCGGTGACACGAATGAACTCCGTCACGCAGATGTCCATCCCGCCGAGCTCAGAGAGCATCGAGCGGACGACGAAATCTGAAATGCCTTCCATCGGTGCAAGGGCAAGAAAGATCGAGGCGCTCCAGCTTTCGGAACCCGGCGCGCCGAGCGGTTCACCCGCGCCGAGCCGGGCCAGCAGGGCCTCCCGAGGAGGAGGCACGGCACAGTGCACGCCAGCGCCGGTCATCTGAAGCATCATGCCAGGCTTGTGGCTCGGTGGGTGGGATGTTTGTGGTCTCAGGTGGTCTTGACTGGGGTATGGGTTCACCTAGAATCACGAGCTATGTGGTCGAAGCTGTGGCGTGCCGCTTGGTTTGCGCCGCTGACCCTCGCCTCGTGTGCGACCTCGAGTGCTGTTGAGCAAGATCTGAGCCTCTTGAGACGGCAAGTCGCTGCGCTCGAGCGCAGTGTCCGTGAACTCGACGCATCGCTTCGTCGAATCGACGACCAAGTTACCCTCCTGGGCGCCGGCAACCGCGCGCACGCTCCCAGAGAAGTCGAAGTCGCATCGCCCGACACCGGATCCGCGGATTCGCGCGATGTGGCTTCTTCGCGGCGCGGCGGGACGCCGCGCGAGACCGCTGCGATGACGAAACGCAGCGCCGGTGCGACGCCCCCTTCTTCGGCCCTTCCCGCGCGGCGGCACCTGCCGGTGGTGCACTTTCGTCCCGCAGGGGCCGGGCCGACGGCGGTCGTGGCGGACGATGACGCAGCGTTGCCGCCCGAGTCTCTCGACTCGGGACAGCCGCCCATTTTGATCAAACTTGGACCCTCGTCGTCGTCCGACGATGAACGGATTCCTGTCGACCGCGACGTGTTGCGAAGGCCTGATCCGGTGCTTGGTTCTCGCGCCCGACCCGCAAGAACTGAACCCGCAAGAACTGAAGATGGGACGGAGACGCATGTAGGTGCCCAGACTGGAACGGGCGCCGGGTCGGCGCCCGATGTCGACGGGCGCGGCAACACGCAGTCTGCGAAACGGGCAGGGACCGGGACCGACGTTGATGCTCAGGACGTCAGTGAGCGCAGCATCAAGGCCGAGTATGAGAGGGCGCTTGGGCTCCTGCGAGACGAAGATCGGCCGAAGAGCGCGCTGACGGCCTTTTTGTCTCTAGGCCCAAAGTCGACCCGCTCGAAGTTGGCGGACAATGTCGCCTACTGGACGGGCGAGTGTCAGTTCGCGCTTGGCGAGTATGGCGAAGCGATACGCCAGTTTGAGCGGACGGTTCGAGACTTTCCCCGGTCGCCCAAGGTGCCGTATGCTCTGCTCGGGGTCGCCGAGGGATGGCTAAAGCTCGACAAGACGAAGAAGGCGCGACGGATTCTGCGCCGAGTCATTCAGACGTATCCTGGGTCCGACGCGGCCAGCCGAGCGCGCGCGAGACTGAGTTCCTTGGGTGAGGGTTGAGGTGAACACGCGATGAAGATGATCCGCCGGGCCATGATTGCGCTGAGTGTTGTGGGGCTCTTGACGTATGCCCAAGGGGCTCGAGCCCAGGCTGAGGGGGACGAAGGGGGCCCTTCGGAGGACGACTCGGCCGCCGTTGATGCGGCCGACTCTGGCTTTGGCGCGGACGAGCGCGCCAACGACGATGTGGCGCCGACCTCCGAGTTTGGTGAAGTTCCCCAGCCGGCGGGCATCGAGGCGGGCGCCGCAAAGGCCCCGCCTCAGCTTGCCGAGACGCACAACGTTGAGCGCGGGGACACGCTTTGGGACTTGTGCGGCAAGTACCTCAACAGCCCGTGGTACTGGCCCAAGATCTGGAGCTACAACCCGCAGATCTCGAACCCGCATTGGATCTTCCCGGGCAACGAGCTGCGATTCTACCCGACCGACGAGAACCTGCCGACGAACATTGAGGTCGGGCGACAGATCGCGGGCATGGACGGCGAAGACCTCGAGATCCCGGATGCTTTGGATGAGAGCGAGCTGGTCAAAACGGTGGGCACCATCCACGTGAAGCGCAACGCACCCAATTCTGTCTGGAGCGCCTTCGTCGGTTTCTTGTCCAAGGACGAGCACGCGCGGGCGGGGAAGATCGTCAATTCGGAAGCTGAATCCGTGCTGCTTTCGGACTTCGACAAGGTTTATGTCACGCTGAAGGTCCCGGCCAATCCGGGCGACGGCTTTGCCGTCTACCGCACAGTGAAGGCGATCGAGCATCCCGTCACCGGCGAGCCCTACGGCTACGCTGTGGAGATTCTAGGGGGCGTGACGATTTCGGCGACGAGCCCGACGGTGGCCACCGCCGAGATTTCGCACACCTTCCGGCCCATCGAACGCGGGGACTACGTCGGTCCCTGGCCGGAGAGCTTCAATAGCCGCGTCGAGCCGACCCCGAACGATGCGGACATCAAAGGATACGTCCTCGAGACCGTCGGCGATGTGCTTTCCGAGGTCGGAGAGCATACGATGGTCTTCATTGATCGCGGCCGGAATCAAGGGGTCCAAAAAGGAAACGTCTTTACCGTCTTCACCCGGGGCGACGGCTACACACTCAAGGCTTCAGGCCTGCCGAACGAAGACATTGGTCAGTTGATGGTCGTCGACGTGCAGGACAACGCCTCGACCGCCGTGGTCACCTACTCCGCGCGCGAGATTTCAGTGGGCGACAAGATCGAGATGCGGGTCGGGAGCTGAGCACCAAAATCCGACTCTCGGCGCATTCGGCGCCGTTGACTTTGATTCGCGGGACGTCCACTGTCGGCGTTGCGAGATGTTGACCTTCGGGATGGCCTTCCTCAGGCGTCACCTAAATCAGGCTTCCGTTTCAGCACGTCTTTCGCTTCCCACCCTCGCGACGAAATAGGATCGGACCTTCAGGCCGATAGTGTGCCGAGCCGAGTCGTCCGCTTCGCTCCCTTAACCTGACCGAGAAATCTTCAAGTCGTCCGTGACCGTCTAGGTCATGGCGGAGGAGAACAAATGGCTTCGATGAGCACACCGCTCCATCGGCGCGGTGCACACCGTCCGACTGGTTCGGGCGATGGATCCGAGATCAAGTCTGAGGAGGACGAACGTCCTCCGAGCACGGCGGTTCTTTCCGCCTTCAATGAGGCGCGTCCCCCGTTTCTGATCGAGCCCAACCGGCTTCCGCGCATCAACCCAACCACCCGGGCGTTCCGTAGAAGGTTCTACCCACAGGCGACCGATCGAGAATGGAACGATTGGCACTGGCAGGCGAAGAACCGAATCCGCAGCTACGAGCAGCTTGACGAGATGCTCGTGCTTTCCGACGCGGAGCGCGAGGGCATCCAGCAGGGCGGGGCGCTCCTCCCGCTCGGGATCACGCCCTATTACATGAGCCTGCTCGATCGCGCGAACGCGCGCCACGGGATCCGCCGTACGGTCGTTCCCGCGATTCACGAGCATTTGCGAACGGTGGGCGAAGCGGATGACCCGCTTTCCGAAGACGCGCACAGCCCAGTGCCCGGGATTGTGCACCGGTACCCCGATCGCGTGTTGTTCTTGGTGCTCGACTATTGCACGACCTACTGCCGCTACTGCACGCGTTCGCGCGTGGTGGGGCATGGCGAGATCACGGCGAGCACGGCGCGACTCGAGCGCGCCCTCGACTACATTCGTCAGACACCCACGATCCGAGATGTTCTCCTCTCGGGAGGCGATCCGTTGAGCCTGAAGGATGAGAAGCTCGAATGGATCTTGGCCCGGCTTCGCGAGATCCGGCACGTCGAGTTCGTCCGTATTGGGACCAAGATGCCCGCGGTCTTGCCGCAACGGATCACGCCCGAGCTCACAAAGATTCTCCGACGGTATCACCCACTTTGGATGAGCTTGCACTTTCTTCACCCCGATGAGTGCACGCCCGAGTCTTTCCGCGCATGCGCGCGGCTTGCCGACGCGGGCATTCCGCTTGGCTCTCAGACTGTGCTCCTCAAGGGCGTGAACGATGATGTCGAGACGATGAAGCGTCTCGTTCACCGACTCCTCTTGATGCGCGTGCGGCCCTATTACCTGTATCAGTGCGATCCGATCTCGGGCTCGGCCCACTTTCGGACGTCGGTCGAGAAGGGGCTCGAGATCATTTCTGGACTTCGGGGGCACACGACCGGCTATGCCGTTCCGACTTATGTGATCGATGCACCCGGCGGTGGCGGCAAGATTCCGATTCAGCCTGAATACCTCCTCGGGCGAGAGGGCGACGACGTGGTTCTCCGCAACTTCGAGGGCAAGATCTTCCGATATCCGGATCCGGTGCGTCCAGTTGACCACGAGCGCGACGACGAAGGTAGAATCCATGGAATCTCAAGACCCACTTTGCGTACGCTGCGCGAGGCACATGAAAACCTGCTGTCAGACGCGGGACATCTATGTGACGCCCGGGGACAAGAAGCGGATTGCTCAGCAAACGGGACGACGTGACTTCTTCACCTTTGTGGTGGCGGACGACACGTATCTCGATCAGCCCGACGACCCAAGCTGGGCGGAACTCGTCTTTCGGCCTGATGGCTCTCGGCGTGTGTTGAGGCGTCGAGCGAACGGGGACTGCACGTTCCTGGGTGCGCATGGTTGCACGCTGGCGCTCGAGACCCGGCCGCTCGTCTGTCGGATGTATCCGTTTGACTATACCGAATCTGGCCTTCGAGAAGAGCTTTCACACGGGTGCCCGACAGAGCTCTTGCCTCGCGGCCAGGGGTTGTTGGAGGCGCTTGACATGAACCGTGAGGCCGCGGTGGTTTGGCACGAAGCGCTCTACCGTGAGCTCGCGATGGAGCGGGATGATGAAGATCGGTCTGACCTACGACCTGAGAAGTGAGTATCTGCGCGCCGGCTACGGGGAAGAAGAGACGGCAGAGTTCGATCGCGAGGACACGGTCGAGGCGCTCGAGCGATCGTTGCTGGAGCTTGGCCACGAGACCGAACGCATCGGGCATGCGCGCGCCCTCGTTGAGCGCCTCGCGCGCGGCGACCGTTGGGACCTCGTCTTCAACATCGCCGAAGGGCTCTTGGGTGAGGCGCGTGAGTCTCAGGTTCCGGCGATACTCGATGTGTTCGGCATTCCATACACGTTCTCCGACCCGCTGGTTCTCGCGGTATGTCTTCGAAAGGATCTCGCGAAGCTCGTGGTGGCGAAGTCGGGTGTGGCGACGCCGGCTTTCGAAGTCGTGACTTCGAGCGGGCACCGGGTGTCTCCGTCGATGTCGGTACCGCTCTTTCTGAAGCCGGTTGCGGAAGGGACGAGCAAGGGGATTGGGCCAAGCTCGATCGTGAGGACGCCGGGCGCGATTCAAGGGGTCTTCGCCGACTTGTTGGCTCGTTTTCGGCAGCCGGTGCTGGTGGAGTCCTTCTTGGAAGGGCGTGAGTTTACGGTCGGCATCGTCGGAACGGGCGAGCGCGCGCGTGTCCTTGGGTCGCTCGAAGTTTTGCTTCTCGAGACGGCGGAGGCGGGCGTCTACTCCTACCTCAACAAGAAAGCCTTCGAGGGCCGGGTGGAGTACCGCCTCGGTCGTTCGGACCTCGACGAGGAAGTGCGCGCGGCAGAGTCCGTTGCGTTGGCCGCGTGGCGTGCGCTCGGTTGCCGAGACGGCGGCCGCGTCGACGTTCGATCGGACGGTCACGGCGTGCCTCACTTCATTGAAGCGAACCCGCTGGCGGGGCTCAATCCTGAAATCTCTGACCTCGCGATCATGGCCCGGCTGCTCGACGTCTCGTACACCTCGCTCATTCGAGAGATCCTCGAGAGCGCGCTGACTCGGATCGAACACACGGGCGACGCGCGGAGCGTCGCTGATTCTGGGGTCACGAGGGAGACGCCGAAGGGCGGTCACGAGGTGAGGCGTGCGGATCGCGGTCCTTCATGATGAAGTCGGTGATGCCGCCACGCTCGACGTTCAGGACGTGCTGCATCAAGTGCGCGTGGTCGAAGCAGCCCTGGCCGCGCTTGGGCATGAGTCGGTCGTTTTGCCGTGTGGGATGGATCTCGAGGTTGTGCGGCGCGCGCTTGTGAGCGAGCGGCCCGATCTCGTGTTCAATTTGGTCGAATCGACAGGCGGATATGGCGCCATGATTCAGGTGATCCCAAGTCTCCTGGAAGCGCTCTCTATCCCGTACACGGGCGCGTCGATGGAGGCGCTCGGACTCACCTCGAACAAGATCACCGCGAAGCGCCGCCTTCTTGGGGCCGGACTTCGAACCGCGCCGTGGGTCACGGAGACGAACGGCTTCGCGCACGGAGAGGTGGCGGGGGCTCACGAGGTGGGCGGTGGGCGGTGGATCTTGAAGCCGGTGTGGGAACACGCGTCGGTGGGGCTCGACGCGAGCGCCGTGGTCGAGGGCCGGAGTCTCGCGCACCTTCAGGAGATGCTGCGTGAGCGCGCTCTTGTCGTGGGTCACCGTATCTTTGCTGAGCGATTCATTGACGGGCGCGAGGTCAATGTTGGCTTGCTGGGAGGCCCGGACGGCGTTTCGGTGCTTCCGCCCGCCGAGATCTGTTTCGAAGACTTCCCGGACGACCGCCCCCGCATTGTCGACTACCGAGCCAAGTGGGTCGAAGACTCGTTCGAGTACACGCACACGCCTCGGAGTTTTGCTTTCTCGGGCGACGACGAATCGTGGTTGGCCGAGGTTCGATGGATGGCCGAGAAGGCCTGGGTCGAGTTCGGCCTGTCGGGCTACGCTCGGGTCGACTTTCGCATCGATGACCGACGACAGCCTTGGATTCTCGAGATCAATACCAACCCGTGCCTGTCGCCCGATGCCGGCTTCGCGGCGGCCTTGGCGCGTGCGGGGATCGATTTTGGGTCGGCCGTCGGGCGTATCGTGCGTTGTGCCATTCCTTAGGGCAGGCTTTGCGAAAGCTTAGGCCAGGCTTTGCGAAAGGGAGGCTTCGCGAAAATCATTCCGCGAGTGAAGGGATTGTGGTCTCTTCGCTTCGCTTTGGCACAATGACGTCGTGGAGAAGATCTTTCGAAATGCGCCCGAGTACCCCCAGTGCTTGCTCGAGCTTCGTGCCCCCCCGCCGTGGGTTTGCGTCGAAGGCGATGTCTCGCTTCTAGGGCGTGGCCCGCGGGTTTGTGTTGTCGGATCGCGCGCCGCATCCGATGGGGCCCGCATGCTCGCCGACACCCTCGGGCGCGAGCTCTCACGGGCGGGTGCTGTCGTCGTGAGCGGGGGAGCGCTCGGGATCGATGCCCACGTTCATCGTGGTGCCGTGGCCGAAGGCGGCGCTTGCGTCGTCGTGCTCCCCTCGGACGTCCGTCGTCCGGTTCCGGCATCGAACCGCGATCTCTTCCGTGCGATCTTGAAACGCGGAGGACTGCTCCTCTCCGAGTATGAGACGACGCCGGCTGGGCGCTTTCCTTACTGCGCGCGGAATCGGATCCTGGCCGCGCTCTCGGAATGCGTGGTCGTCGTTCAAGCTCGGCGTAAGAGCGGAACGTCGTACACGGTCGCCGAAGCCCAGCGCCTTCGGCGTCCTCTCTACGCATACCCTTGGGCGGTTTCAGATCTTCACGCGGCCGGAGGACTCGACCTCCTTCGTGGCGGCGCCCGCGTCGTGACTGGGGCTTCCGACGTCCTCAGACTCCTGGGCTACGCGTCTTCATGCGCCTCGGGTGCTGCGGCTCGCGACGCAGCGCCTGCTGTCCCTCCGGAATCCGGTGGGGCCGTCGCCGTCGCGCCATCATCTCCTCCCTCGCCCGCGATGCGCGTCCTCGAGGTACTCCGGCGACAGGCGGTGGCTTCGCCGGAAACTCTGGCTCACGCGACCGGGTTGTCCGCCTCGCAGGTCCTCGGCATCCTGAGTGAGCTCGAGATGGCCGGACAAGTGCGCGCGCACCCGAGCGGCGCCATGTCGATCTCGGTGCTTGCTTGACGCCGTTGTCTCACCGCGCTTCGGTGGCGCTGTCGGTCGATGTAGGTGGCCGGCCGAGCGGAACAGGCTTTTTGCTGCATACGAAGCGCGGACTAGTCCGGGCTAGCCTTCCCATCGAGCAAGTGCGATGTGTTCTGGGCTGACCTGGGAAGACGGATGGGATCGGGCTTAGATAACGCCGCAAGCGACGCGGCGATCGACGATGATCTCGCGGTCGGTGAGTTCGTGGGCGGCTACCGAATCTTGGGGTTGCTCGCCCGGGGTGGATCGGGCTCCGTGTTCAGGGCTGAACGCCTCCGCGACCGAAAGCGCTTTGCCCTGAAGATGCTTTCGTCGTCCAAGGCCGGGAATGCGCGCGTCGTCAGCCGTTTCATCAACGAAGTTCGGGCCGCCGCGCTCGTGCGACATCGCTGTCTCGTCCGAGTTGTCGACATCATCGAGCAGCAGAATCCGCGGCGAATCGGATCCGTGATGGAGTTCGTGAGCGGTGAGACGCTTCGAGCGCAGCTCGAGACCCATGGACCGCTCACGTTGCACGACGCAATCCTCGTTGCGGAGCAGATTTGCGATGCCATTTCGGTTCTGCATGGTGCAGGCATCGTCCATCGCGATCTGAAGCCCGAGAATATCATGCTTCTGTCGCGCTTCATGCGGGAGCCTCCGCGCATCAAGGTTCTCGACTTCGGCGTGGTCAAGTTTTTGCGGAGTGAGACGTCGCCTGAGTCGACGGTCGAAGACGCCCGTGGTTTGCTGGTCGGCACGCCGCGCTACATGGCGCCCGAGCAAGCGGCGGGGTTCGATGTCGACGAACGGGCTGACGTCTTTTCCGTCGGGGTGCTCTTGTTCGAGATGATCAGCGGGCGTTGTCCTCACGAGGGTGAGTCGCTACGGGAGGTGATGCTCGCGAAGCTCGAAGCGGCGCCTCGGATCGTCATGACTTCCGATCGCGAGATTCTGCCCCAGGAGCTGAGCGATCTCGTCGACGCGTGCCTGTCTGCGGATCGCGAGGCCCGACCCAAGTCTGCCCGCGAGGTGATGGCGCGACTTCAGGAAGCACGGTGCGTGTTATCCGTGGTTGGCCCGGTCCATGCCGAAGGGGCGAGCCCCGCCGCCTCATCAGACGGGGGGCGTGGTTCCAGCGGTTCGCGAGCGTCCTCGGCATCGGCTTCGGCCTCCAGCTCCGCCTCGGGGCTTGCGAGGGTTTCGGCGAAAGGACCGGCGCGAGGCGCCTCGGGAGGCTCGTCCGGCGGTGCTTCAGGCGGACGTTCTCGCGGGGGCGATGGGCGCCTGATGGGGTTCTACCTTTCGCGTTTGCGTTCACGCGAGCTACGCGCGCTGGCAGTCGGGATCGTCGCGCTTCTGATCGGACTCGGCGTTCTTCTCCTCGGTCGCGGGCTCTCCGACCCGGACGATGAGGCCGAAGTCGTTTATGTGCCGATGGCGATCGGTTCGCATGCCAGGACGAGCACCGCGCA
This sequence comes from Deltaproteobacteria bacterium, assembly GCA_016713425.1. Lineage (GTDB taxonomy): Bacteria > Myxococcota > Kuafuiibacteriia > Kuafuiibacteriales > Kuafuiibacteriaceae > JADJPE01. The sequence goes on from JADJPE010000005.1 coordinate 4,136,892, forward strand.
GCCGCTTGAGCGCATCGGCACCAAGGATGGGTCCGCGAAGTCGTCGAGTGGGTCCTCCGTTGACGAAGCGCGCGCGTCGAAGCGAGAACAACGCCCCAAGGCATCAGCGTGGTAGTTTCCGCAAGAACGAACGACACGACAGCGAACGAAGTATGGGTGATCGGTGCCGGTCTCGCTGGATGCGAGGTCGCGCTTCAGCTCGCGAGGCGCGAGATTGCGGTTCGCCTCTTCGAAATGAAACCCACCTTGCGAACGGCTGCCCAGACGAGCGATGACTACGCCGAGCTGGTTTGCTCCAACTCTTTCCGTGCGGCCGACCTCGAAAACGCCGTGGGCGTGATCAAGGAGGAGATGCGCCGGGCGGGCGGTGCGCTCATCGAGTTCGCGGACATGCACGCAGTCCCGGCCGGAGGTGCGCTGGCGGTCGATCGGCAGCGGTTTAGCCAAGCCGTGACGCAAGCCGTCCGCACGCATCCTTTCATCGACGTCGTCGAGGGGGAAGTTGTCCGCCTGCCCGAGCCAGGAGAGGTCGAGGACGTGGTCGTGGCTACCGGACCTCTCACGAGCGCGGCGCTGGCCGACGACATCGCGCGTGTCGCTGGTCAGTCGACGAGTCTCTATTTCTATGACTCGATCGCGCCGATCGTCGCTGCGGAATCTATCGACCTCTCGGTGGCCTTCCGCGCCTCGCGCTACGGAAAGGGCGAAGGCGACGACTACGTGAACTGCCCGCTGAGTCAGCCCGAATATGAGCGCTTCCTCGAGGGCGTCATGGGCGCCGAGAAGGTTGTTCCCCGTGCCTTCGAGGCGCCGAAGTACTTCGAGGGGTGCCTGCCTCTCGAGGTTGTGGCTGAGCGAGGTCCGGACACGCTTCGGTTCGGATGCATGAAGCCCGTGGGGCTTGCCGATCCGCGCACGGGACAGGTGCCCTATGCCGTCGTGCAGCTTCGGGCCGAGAATCGGGATCGTACGGCCTACAACCTCGTCGGATTTCAGACTCGAATGAAATGGGGCGAGCAGGCCCGGGTGTTTCGCATGATTCCGGGGCTTGAAGACGCGGAGTTCTTGCGGTTCGGGAGCGTTCATAGGAACACCTATCTCGATTCGCCCCTTCTGCTCGACGCGGAGTTCCGTCTCAAGGCTCAGCGGAACATCTCGTTCGCCGGTCAGATCACCGGCGTCGAGGGCTACGTCGAATCGATGGCTTCCGGCTTTCTGGTTGGCCGCATGATCGCGGCGCGACGTCGTGGCGCATCGTTGCCGAGGCCCCCCAAGACGACGACGCTCGGGGCGCTCCTTACGCACGTGTTGGGCGAAGATCGAACACCGGGTGCGGTGAAGCAGGGCCATGTCCCTTCGAACATTCATTGGGGGCACTGTCCGCCGCTTGGGCGTCGGGCCTCCAAACGTGATCGACGGCGACTCATGGCCGACCGCGCCCTCGAGGACCTCGGGCGATGGCTCGAAGCCGTTCGCGATGTCGGCTGAGCGCAGCGGGCGTCAGCGGTCAGGCGTCAGCGGTCGTCCGAAGGGCTGCATTCGTTCCGCGTCTGCGCGCGAACCACGGCCTCGTCCCGCAAGACCTCATGATAACGCTGTGATCGCAGCCGGAGCGCCTTGAACTCCTGGCGCAGCATCCGCACTTGGAGGAAGGCGGACGGGTCATGCGCGGCCCGGCGTTGATGGTACGCGATCTCAGCGACGATTTCGCTGCTTCGCGCGAGGATGCGGGCGCATTCGACCTCGAGCGCGTCCGATTTGCGGTCGGTCGTCATGGGCACAACGTCTAGCGCCGTGAGGCTCACGCGTCCACGCTCAACGCGAACGCGAACGGTTTTCGTCTCCTCTCCAATGAAAAGCGAGGACGTCGCGTCGGTGCGGGCGCGGGTGCGGGCGCGGGTGCTGTGCGGGCGCGGGTGCGGGCGCGGGTGCTGTGCGGGCGCGGGCGCGGGTGGGGGTGCGCGTACGGCGCGTGCGAATGATGGCCGCGGCGCCTGTCGGCGGCGTTTGCGCAGGCGTCCGGCGCGCGTTAATTCTGGTTGGGCATGCCTCGTCGACCTCGAAGACACGACGCCGGCGATCGTGACCGCCTTCAGACCTTGCCGAAAGAAGGCGCGGATCCAGTCTGGCGACGTTTGGGCGATGATTTCCTCGAATTCCTCGAACTAGAGCGACGGTACAGCCCAAGCACGCTCCGCGCCTACCGGCTCGATCTTCGAGACTTCTTTCGGTTCCTGGCCGCCGAAGGTTGCCCGCCCGCCATCGAGGGGATCGAGAGCGATCACGTACGAAGTTTCCTGGCGGACATTCATCGGCGGACGTCCGCGAAGACACGCGCACGAAAGCTGTCCTGCCTTCGGAGTTTCTTTCGCTTCCTCGTTCGCCGTGACGTTGTGAGCATCAATGTCGCCGAAGCGATCTCCATGCCAAAACTTCCGGCGCCGCTTCCGCGGGGGCTCGGCGTCGACGATGTCTTTCGTCTGCTCGAGTCCATGCCTTCGGACTCTGAACTGACGGCAGATCGAGGCCCGCCTGCATCAACGAGCACGCCGCGCAGCCGAACCCGCAACCGGAGGGCGCGTCTTCGTCGCCTGCTCGAACGACGAGATGCCGCGATCCTCGAGCTGCTCTATGGAACCGGTATTCGGGCCGCTGAGCTCGTGAGTATCGACGTTCCAGATGTCGATGGGCGGTCGGGTACGATTCGCGTGGTAGGCAAGGGGCAAAAGGAGAGGGTCGTTCTATTCGGCGAGAAGGCGAACGGAGCGCTCGAAGGATACCTGAAGATCCGGTCCGAGCTCGTGGGGGATCGTGATGAGCCGGCGTTGTTCGTCTCTGCGCGCGGCCAGAGGCTTCGAATGCGCGGCGTTCGCCTTCGACTCCACGCGCGCGCGAAAGAGACTCAACTCGAGCAGGCGGTGACGCCGCACGTCCTGCGCCACAGCTTTGCCACGCATCTCCTTGACGGCGGCGCAGACCTGCGATCGATTCAAGTGCTGCTTGGGCATGCAAGTCTGTCGACCACTCAGCGCTACACGCATGTCTCAGTCGAGCACTTGCGACGCGTTTACGATGCGGCTCACCCCTTGGGCGATCAACCCAACGAGACATCGAAGACCGAACCGGGGACGGTGAGGAAGCGACGGGCGAAACCTAAGGTGCCGCGATGAGGTGAGGGTTTGGATGCCCTGGGCCCTGCCGATGTGTTGCGAGTTTGGATGGGACGACGGTTGAACGTTGACTCGGCCGTTCGGAGACGACAACGGTCAGCAGGGAGGCAAGATGACGGAAGGTGGAGCGCGCTTGCTCGGAACCACGGTGGTCGTGGCCCGTGCCAACAATCAGGTCGCCGTGGCGGGAGATGGCCAGGTGAGCTTTGGTAATACCGTTCTCAAGGCGTCGGCACGCAAGATTCGCAAACTCAACGACGGCAAGGTGATCGCAGGCTTCGCCGGATCGACCGCCGACGCCTTTACGCTCTTCGAGCTGTTCGAGTCGAAGCTGAAAGAACACAGTGGTCAGTTCTTGCGGGCCGCGGTGGAACTCGCGAAGAGCTGGCGCACGGACCGATTCCTTCGTCGACTCGAGGCGATGCTCCTGGTCGCCAACAAGGATACGACGTTGCTCTTGTCAGGAAATGGGGACGTGATTGAGCCGGACGACGGCCTGATGGCGATCGGCAGCGGCGGCCCAATGGCTTTGGCCGCGGCGCGTGCGCTCGCCCAGAACACGACGCTCTTGCCTCGTGAGATCGTCGAGCGTTCGCTTCAGATCGCCGCCGATATTTGTATCTACACGAACCGAAACATCACGGTCGAGGAGCTCACGAATGAGTGATATGTCTGCACTTCAGCGCCAGTCCTTCACGCCGCGGGAGACCGTCAGCGAGCTTGATCGGTATATCATTGGTCAGGATCAGGCCAAGCGAGCGGTGGCCATTGCGCTGAGGAATCGCTGGCGACGGCAGCAGGTACCCGATGATCTGCGCGACGAGATTGTGCCAAAGAACATTCTGATGGTTGGACCGACCGGCGTGGGCAAGACCGAGATTGCGCGCCGGCTCGCGAAGCTTATTCGAGCGCCATTCGTGAAGGTGGAAGCGTCCAAGTTCACCGAGGTGGGCTACGTCGGGCGCGACGTCGAATCAATGATTCGCGACCTCGTCGAGGCCGCCGTCAGCCTCGTTCGAGAGGAGAGCGAAAGCAAGGTTCAGGCAAGAGCCGAGCAGGCGACCGAGGAGCGCCTCCTGGATCTCCTTCTCCCGCGCGCCGGTCATTCATTCGAAGCCAAGTCTGACGGCGGCCATGATGCTGCGGAGGAAGGGTCGCAATCGAAGACGCGCGAGACGTTTCGGCGGATGCTCCGCGACGGGAAGCTCGATGACCGCAGTGTCGAAGTCGAAGTTGCCGCAAAACCCGGGATGTCGCTCGTTCAGAACTTCAGCAACGAGGGTGTCCAGGACATGGTCTTTCAGCTTCAGGATATGCTCGGTGGCGCGAAGGGCGGTGGGCCAAAGAAGCGACGTAAGGTGAGTCTTCGGGAGGCGCGTGAGCTGCTTCTGCAAGAGGAAATGGCGAAGCTCATCGACGCGGATCAGGTTCATCGTGATGCGCTCAAGCTCACCGAGGAGAGCGGCATCGTGTTCATCGACGAGATCGACAAGGTCGCGTCGTCCGACGGCAAGCGCGGAAGCGGTGGTGGTCCCGACGTTTCGCGGGAAGGTGTCCAGCGGGACCTGCTCCCGATCGTCGAGGGCTCGACGGTGACGACGAAATACGGTCGGATTCGAACGGAGCACATCCTTTTCATTGCCGCGGGAGCCTTTCACGGAGCGAAAGTCGCGGACCTCATTCCGGAGCTTCAGGGGCGTTTCCCGATCCGCGTTGAGCTCTCCGGTCTTTCGAACGACGACTTTGTGCGGATCTTGAGCGAGCCCAAGAACTCCCTGGTCAAGCAGTACCAGGCGCTGCTCCGGACGGAAGGGCTCGAGCTCGTCTTCAGCGACGACGCGATCAAGACGATCGCCGCCATTGCCGCCGAGGTTAATCAGTCGCAGGAGAACATTGGTGCGCGGCGCCTGCACACGGTGCTGGAGACCCTGCTCGAGGATATTTCCTTCCATGCCCCCGAACAGCGAGACACCGAAGTCAAGATCGATGGCGCGTTCGTGAAGAAGAAGCTCGCCCGAGTGCTCGACAGCGAGGATCTGCAGCGCTTCATTCTCTGATCACCGCGCTGTCGTTGCGGACCGGGGTGGCCGTTTGCCGCCCTTGCTCGGCAACCCTTGCGTCGAGTTGTGCCGCTTCGTCTGGTCGTCGCGAATCGAGGTTTGCCGTAGCCGAGTGTTCGACAAGGCGATAGGATCAGGGCGCAATGACCGACCGGAACGCCGACCTCGTCGCCCGCGCGAAGCGGGTCTTCACGCCGAACTACTCGCCCGCCGAGATCGTGCTCGATCGTGGCGAGGGCGCGTACGTCTTCGATGTCGAAGGACATCGGTATCTCGACATGGTGGGCGGGATTGCGGTGAGCGCGCTCGGCCACAACCACCCTGTTCTGATCGAGGCGATCGCCGCTCAAATTCATCGCGTCCTTCACTTGTCGAATTTGTACTACAACCGTCCCGCGCTCGAGTTGGCGGAGCGCTTGGTTGCTCATTCGTTCGCCGACCGTGTCTTCTTCTGCAATTCGGGCACTGAAGCGATCGAAGCTTGCGTGAAGTTGGCGCGTCGCTATGCGTATGACCGTGGCGAGACGGACCGGGTGGAGATCATCTCATTCGAACACTCGTTTCACGGGCGGACTTACGGCGCTTTGGCGGCCACGGCGCAGCCGAAGTATCAAGAGGGGTTCGGGCCTATGCTCCCCGGCTTTTCCTGGTTGCCAGTCGGGGACTTCGCCGCGCTCGAGGCTGCGGTGTCCAGCAAGACGGCCGCGGTGCTCATCGAGCCTATCCAGGGCGAAGGCGGCGTGAACGTGCCTCCGTCAGGTTTCCTTGCGGCCTGCCGGCGGGTGACCGAACGCGCGGGCGCGCTCCTCATCTTCGACGAGATTCAGACGGGCATCGCTCGGACGGGGCGTCTGTTCGCGCATGAGCACGAGGCGGTTACGCCGGACCTGATGGCGCTCGCCAAAGGACTGGGCGGCGGACTTCCGATAGGCGCGGTCGTTGCCCGAGCGGATGTGGGTGCGTCGCTGGCCGTCGGGCGACATGGCACGACGTTTGGCGGAAATCCGGTTGCGTGTGCGGCAGGGTGCGTCGTACTGGACCACGTGAATTCGCCCGAGTTCCTCGCTCACGTCTCGCAAGTCGGTGAGCAGCTTCGGGCGGGGCTCACCGAACTTGCGGTGTCCACTGGGGCTTTCAAGGACGTTCGGGGTCGTGGCCTCTTGGTCGGGGCCGAGCTCGCGGACGACGCGCCCTTCTCCTCCGCTGACGTCGTAAAAGGCGCTCGTTCGCGTGGGGTGCTGCTGCATGTCGCGGGGCCACGGGTGGTACGTCTCGTTCCGCCGCTGGTGATAGACTCCGCTCACGTGGATGAGGCGCTCGACGCCATCGGCGCGACGATGTCCGAGTTGATCGGGTAGAGGTTTCTTGGGGAGGTCGGTTGAACGCGCCTGACGATCGCGAAAAGGACCTGATTCCTTGCTTGCGGAAGGGGATCGACCTCTCGCGGCTGTCTCTGACGGTCGAAGAAGGGTTCGTCGCGTCGCGTGTCGATGGGCGGACCCGCATGTCGGATCTCGCGCACGTCGTGGGCAAGTCACCCGCGACGGTTCGCCGTATTCTCGAGCGCCTATCCGGGGTCGGGGTCCTGGTGCTCGACACCCGCGACTTGGACGAAGAGGCCGACGACGAGGATGGTTCGCCTCCGGACGACGATGAGGGGCCCTATGCTCGGTTCATCTTTCCGCCCACGCTGATGCAGGAAGATTGTGAACTGAGCGTCGAGGAACGCAAGCGGATCATCTGGTTTCACGAACAGATGGACACCATCTCCCACTACGAACTTCTCCAGGTGCGCCGCCTCGATGATGCAAAGGCCATCAAGGCTGCTTACTTCGAGCGGAGCAAGGAGTGGCATCCCGACCGATTTCGCCAGAGGCATCTCGGCACTTTCAAGGGCCTGGTCGAGGCGATCTTTCAGCGGGTGCAGACAGCCTACCAAGACCTTTCCGATCCGAAGAGGCGGGCGGTCTACGACAAGACCGTGGTCTTTATGCCCGACGAGGATGAGATCTCGGAGATGCTGCGCAGGCAGCGTCGGGTCGAGCGCGAGGCGCTTCGAGCGCAGGAGGCCGTGGATCGGAGGCGAAAACACAACCCCGTCCGAAAGCGCCTCATTCAGGCGAGGAGGTTCTTCGAGCAGGCTCAGGAGCAGCAAGCGAGCGGAGATCTCGCGGGCGCCTTGAGTACGATCCGGATGGCGATCGCGTTCGATCCCCGGGATGAGTTCAGAGACCTCGAGACGGCGCTTACGTCACTGGTCGGAGAGCTCAAGCTTGGGCCCTTGATGAAGCGGGGGCTCCACCACGAAAGTCTGACAAACTGGTCCGAAGCCATCGAAGTTTTTTCGACCGCGGTCGAGCTGGCGCCGGAGAACGGGGAGGCTCGCCTCCGGCTTGCGTACAATCTCCTGATGGGTGGTAGAGAACCACACGAGGCGAACCCTCACGTTCATAAAGCCGTCCAACTCCGGCCCAACGAGCCGGAGGCTCATTTTCTTCTCGGGTTGTGCTACGAGAAAAGTGGGATGGAGAAAGCAGCGGTTCGGGCCTACGGACGGGCGGTCGAGCTGAAGTCGAACTATGCGGAGGCGAAGAAGCGCCTCAAGCGACTTCGCTGGGGCTTCTAGTCGGCGGGCGCGGCGCGGCTGCACCTCTTGCCAGCGATGCTCTGGTGGGGTCCTGTCCTTGGAGGCCGGTCGTCGGCGGCTGAGAGGCCGTTCGTCGTTGGCGTGGGGAGGGGAACGGGTTGTCAAGGAATGAGCCGATCATCGGGATTGACCTAGGAACGACCAACTCCGTGGTCGCCATCGTCGAGGATGGCGTGCCGAAGGTGATTCCGAATCGAGCGGGATATCGGACGACGCCTTCCATCGTTGCGGTCGCTGAGAGCGGGCGCCGCTTGATTGGCCACATCGCGAAGCGGCAAGCAATCACCAATCCCGAGGGCACGGTGTACGCGTCGAAGCGTCTCATCGGACGCAAATGGAACTCTCCAGCGGTCGCTGCCGCTCTCGAGACCGTGAGCTACAAGCTCATCGAGGGGCCGCATCACGACGTTCGAATCACGCTTCGAGAGAAGGTCTACAGCTTGCCCGAGGTCAGCTCGATGGTGCTCAGCGAGATGAAGCTCATCGCTGAGCAATATCTTGAGCGTGAAGTTGAGAAGGCCGTCATCACGGTCCCCGCGTATTTCAATGATGGGCAACGCCAGGCCACGAAGGATGCAGGGCGTATTGCCGGGCTCGACGTTGTCCGAATCATCAATGAGCCGACCGCCGCCTCTTTGGCGTACGGCTACGGGAAGAGCATCGATCGGCGGGTCGCGGTCTTTGATCTGGGCGGTGGCACGTTCGATATCTCGATCCTCGAGATCGGCCGCGGGGTTTTCGAAGTCATGGCCACGGCTGGCGACACCTACTTGGGGGGCGAGGACTTCGATAACCGGATCATCGAGTGGGTCGTTTTTGGTTTTCTCAAGGAGCACAAGATCGATCTCCGCAAGGATCGAATGGCGCTGCAACGCATTCGCGATGCGGCAGAGAAGGCGAAGTGTGAGCTTTCGAGCGCACCGCAGACCGAGATCAATCTGCCGTTCATCATCTCGACGACGAAGAACGATGCGCTCCATTTGCAGCGCGTCTTGACGCGCGAGAAGTTCGAAGATCTGGTCATCGATCTCTGCGAGCGTTGCATCCAGATCTGCGACAAGACTCTGAAGGACGCCGGCATCAGCAAGAAAGATTTGGACGACGTCATCTTGGTGGGTGGGCAGACGCGCACGCCGAAGATCCAGGAGATGGTCCGTGAGTTCTTCGGCTTGACGCCATCCAAGGGCGTGAATGCCGACGAAGTGGTGGCCTTGGGGGCAGCCATCCAGGGCGCGTCGCTCCTGACCGAAGCGGAGAGCAACGTGCTCTTGCTCGACGTGACGCCGCATAACCTCGGCATCATGATCGTCGGGGGCTATTTTCAGACGATCATCGGAAAGAACACGACGGTGCCCACGAGCGCGGCCCACACGTTCACGACCGTTCGCGACGGGCAAACGTCCGTTCGAATCATGGTGTTCCAGGGCGAGTCGCTCAATGCGCATGAGAACGAGCTCCTCGGGGAGTTCATCTTGTCGGGCCTGCGAGAAGCACGTCGGGGTGAGGTGGAGGTCGAGGTCACGTTTGGTATCTCGGCCGATGGTATCGTCTCGGTCTCGGCCAAGGATCTCGAAACTGGACAGCAGCAGAGCATCACCGTGACGGCCACGAGTGGCCTCACGGAAGAAGAGATCCAGAAGATGGCGGAGGACGCCGAAGAGTACGCGGTCGGTGTGAAGCGTACCGATGCCTTCGAAGGGCTGAGGACCGAAGTCCACGCGATGATCCGCGACGTCGAAATGATCCTTCCACGGGTGAGCGCGTTCATGGGCGGATCCGATTTCGGGCGCGAAGCCCTCTCGAAGGCCGATGCAGCGCTGAGTCGCTCGCGGACGGCCGCCGAAGGCAGTGATTATGAGGAACTGAAGCGCGCCAAGGACCCTCTCGAACGAACGCTTAGGATGCTGCGGGGTGTTGCGCAGAAGATGAGCTGATGTGGTAAGTGAGGAGACCAGGTCTGGCTGGGGGGATCATCCTCCGACTGTCGAGGAGTGCATTCGCGCCGGAATGTATTGGTTCGACCGTGGCGACTTTGAAGCCGCCGAGGCTTGGTGGCGCCGTTCGCTCGAACTGGCGCCGGACAGCGAGGACGTGAAGCGATGCCTTGCCCGCTTGCCTGCATTTGCGCGCGAGCATGGCCCCGCACCGGACGTTCGCTTTGAGTCTGGCGTCGCTGAGTTCTTGGAGACGAGTCCGCCCATCTTCGATGCGACGGAAATTCTCGAGTCGTCCGACGCGCTGGGCCCGGCTGAGTGGTCTGGAGCGATCAGTCCGCCTGGGGCGACTGGGTCGACTGGATCGATTGGACGGACAGGCGCGGCCTCATCGCCGGGATCGCACGACATGAGCGGTCTTCATCGGTCGAGTGATTCGGATAGCTTGGGCGGCTTGAAGAGCTTGAGCGGTTTGCGACAAGACGAGAGCGAGCCTGTCGACGCCTTCGACGTGTCGGACCGTCTGATCCTCGACGAGTTCACGGACTTCTCGGCCGAGCCTTCAGGTTTCGGAACGCCCGTGATCGCGGGCGCCGCCGTGCCGGGGCTCGATGTGAAGCCCGGATGGCTCATGCCTTCGTGGCTGCCGCGTCCAGCCGGGGGCGGCCCGCCGGATTTGCAGCCGACGGAGCTGGATCTCACCGGGCGTGCCACGGAGCCGGATGGCGCGCTGAGCTCGCCGTGGGACGAAGGTCCTGCAACGACGAGTCCGGTGACGATGGACGACGCTCATTCGCTCGATCCCTTCGGTTCGTTCGATCCGGCCGAGCCGGTCCATGGGCGCGGCTCGCGTGACCTTTTCGAGTCTTTCGATCCGCTGGACGTCGTTCCCGAGCTCCCGGCGACGTCGACTGAGTCAGTGCGGCGTGCGGGTGCAATCCGACCAACAGCGCCAGCGCCTTCGCCTTCGCCTGCGCCTGCGCAAGAACGAGCGCCGAGCGCTGCGGGCGCGTCTCCGTCGTCCGTCCGTTCGCCGAGTCCTTCGCGTGAGTCCATCCCGATTGAAGCGCCTGCATGGCCCGACGGAGGGAGTGCCTTTCGGGAAACAACACCGGACGCTTCGGACATGGGTCACTATGAGCTCGTCGGGCAGGGCGCAGTCGAAATGACGGGCGAGCTCGCTCGGGCCTTTGGGCGTCCATGGGCACGCAGCGTGAGCCAGAAGCCGATGTTCGAAGTGGTGCCCGTGGCGCCGCCAGCTTCCGCGCCGCCAGCTCCCGCGCCGCAGACATCCACCGAGCGAACCATGCCGCCTTCGGAGCCGAAGGGCCCACCGCTTTGGGATGCGTTGCTGCGCGGCGCCCGCGACCGTTTTGCGCTCCACGACTTCGCGGGGGCTCTGGAGCTTCTGGAGCGGATCCTCGCCGAATCGGGACTCTATGGTGAGCGCCCGGCCGTTTTTTCCGAGGCACGCACGCTCCTGGAAGAGTCGCGTGCGCAGCTCCTCAAGATCTTCGCCTCGAAGCTCGGCAGCTTGGACTCCGTGCCGCACGTGGTGTTGTCGAGGGAAGAGATCATCTGGCTCAACCTCAACCATCGGTCTGGATTCGTCTTGTCCCAGATCGATGGCACCGTGAGCTGCGAAGACCTGGTTGCGCTTTCGGGCATGTCAAGGCTCGATACGCTCAAGATCCTTACCGAGCTCTTGCGACAAGGCGTCATCGCTCTCGGGCCTTCTTGACGCGCCGAGCTCAGCGCCTACCCTGGCGCCGTAGAACACAGAGCGCCGGCGTAGCCCATCGTCTTCACTTCTGCCGGCCGCGTTGTTGTCTTTTACGAGAGGAGAGCTGAATGAACCTGGATCGATTTACGGTGAAGTCCCGCGAAGCGCTCGCTCGCGCGCAGACGATGGCCCAGGAAGCTGGTCAGCAGCAGCTCGAGGCCGAGCATCTCTTGATTTCGCTCTTCTCAGATCCCGAGGGTATGGCGGTGGCCCTCGCGCGCAAAGTCGGTGCCGAGCCGACGCGGGTGGTTGCCGATCTCCAAAGTCAGGTCGCAAGCGCGCCCAGAGTGAGTGGCTCAGGCGCTCATGGCCTTTATCTCGGACCCTCGCTGTCTCAGCTCCTTCAAGATGCCGAAGCCGCGGCCGCAAGCCTGCATGACGAGTACGTGTCCGCTGAGCACTTCTTGCTCGGCGCGGTCGAATCAAAAGGACGCACCCGCGACGCGCTGTCTCGACACGGCCTAACGAAAGAAGCCTTGCTGAGCGCAATGAAGGATGTCCGCGGCAATCAGCGGATTTCGGAAGAAGATCCGGACGTCAAGTTCCGCGCGCTCGACAAGTACTGCATCGATCTTTCGAAGCGCGCCCGCACCGGGAAGCTCGACCCAGTGATCGGTCGCGACGAGGAAATTCGCCGTACCGTGCAAGTTCTCTCGATGCGTCGAAAGAACAATCCGGTATTGATCGGTGAGCCAGGGGTTGGAAAGACGGCGATCGTCGAAGGCATCGCGCAACGGATTGTCAGCAACGACGTGCCCGAGTCGCTGCGCGGGAAGCGTCTTCTGACGTTGGATCTCGGACTTCTGATCGCCGGCGCCAAGTATCGCGGCGAGTTCGAAGAACGCCTGAAGGCCGTGCTCAAGGAGATCACGGCAAGCGAAGGCAACATCATTCTCTTCATCGACGAGCTCCATACGTTGGTCGGTGCGGGAGCGAGCGAAGGCGCGATGGATGCTTCGAACATGTTGAAGCCGGCGCTTGCCCGCGGCGACCTGCACTGCATCGGCGCGACGACGACCAACGAGTACCGAAAACACATCGAGAAGGACGCCGCGCTCGAACGTCGCTTCCAGCCGGTGTTGGTCGAGCCCCCTTCGGTGGAGGACACCGTCAACATTCTGCGCGGTCTTCAGGAGCGCTACGAGGTGCACCACCGGATCCGAATTCGCGACAACGCCTTGGTTGCAGCGGCGGTTCTGTCTGACCGATACATCGCCGATCGTTTTTTGCCCGACAAGGCGATCGACCTCATCGATGAGGCCGCGAGCTCAATCCGGATCGAGATCGATTCGCTGCCCAAGCCCATCGACGAAGTGGAGCGACGGATCTTTCAGCTCGAGGTGGAGCGACAAGCGCTTGGCAAGGACAAGGATCCCAAGGCTCAGACCCGCCTTCATGAGGTGGACCGAGAGATCTCCGAGCTCAAGGAGAAGGTCGGAACGATGAAGGCCCGCTGGCAAGCGGAGAAGAGTGCGCTCCAGTCGATCGCAACCGCCAAGGAAGAGATCGAGCGGCTGCGAACCGAGGAAGACATGGCGACCCGCCGTGGAGATCTGAACCGGGCGGCTGAGATCCGCTACGGTCGGCTGCCTGAGCTCGAGTCTCAGCTCAGAGCGGCCGAGGCCAAGCATCACGAGGTCGTTCAGGAAGGCTCGTTTCTCCGGGAGGAGGTCACCGACCGCGAGATTGCTGAAGTCGTCTCTCGCTGGACGGGCATTCCGGTGTCGAAGATGCTCGAGGGTGAGACCCAGAAGTTGGCGAAGATGGAGTCCGTCCTTCACGGACGAGTGATCGGCCAAGACGAGGCCATCGAAACCGTTTCGCGGGCGGTACGGCGGGCGAGATCGGGCCTCAAGGATCCCCGAAAGCCGATCGGCAGCTTCATGTTTCTCGGGCCGACCGGCGTCGGAAAGACCGAGCTCGCCAAGGCGCTTGCGGAGTTCATGTTCGACGACGAGACCCGGGTCATTCGGATCGACATGTCCGAATACATGGAGAAGCATGCGGTCGCCCGCCTCATCGGCGCGCCGCCCGGCTACGTAGGCTACGACGAGGGGGGATACCTCACCGAGGCTGTTCGGCGCCATCCCTACAGCGTCGTGCTGTTCGATGAGATCGAGAAGGCGCATCCGGATGTCTTCAACGTGCTCCTTCAGGTGCTTGATGACGGACGATTGACCGACGGGAAAGGACGAACGGTCAACCTCAGCAATACGATCATCATCATGACCTCGAACCTGGGTTCGGACCTGATCCTTGGCTTCGATGAGGGCAATCGGGCGGCTATGGTCGAGAACGTGATGAGCGTGGTCGCGCGCACGTTCCGGCCCGAGTTCATAAACCGTATCGACGACATTGTCGTGTTTCACCGGCTTGATCGCGCGCAGATGGCCTCCATCGTCCCGATCCAAATGCGGGAGCTGAGGCGACGGCTCGAAGACCGGGGCATCCGGCTCGACGTGACGGACGAGGCCGTGGCCTATCTTGCCGAGCGCGGGTATGACCCAGCCTATGGTGCACGGCCGCTCCGGCGGGTCCTGCAGCGAGAGATCGTCGATGAGCTCGCCAATCAGCTCATCGTCCATGAGGGACCTGACCCCGAACGCGCGCGGGTGGCGTTCGAAAAAGGGGCCCTTCAGGTCTCGCTCCATTGATCCCGGCCACGACCTTCTGCGGCCCAGCCTCGAAATGAACCGTGTCTTTTGGTGGATGTCCTGTTATAGCGCACGCGCCGTGATGTCTTGACCGGACATCGGTTGGCGAGCGAACTGATGCGGTCTTCGGCGTGCGCAAGAGGGATGATTTCCGGGTGGGTCCTGCTGACGCTCAGCGGTCTTAGTCTGGCGGCCAATGCGGAAGACGATCCGCGCGCGGGCCGCCGATCGGATGAGCAGGCAAATTCGAAGGCCGATGCGAAGGCCGACGGAACGGCTGACGCAAAGGCTGATGAGAGACCGGCGGCGGCCGCGGTGGTTGGGGTCGATCAGGTCGTTCGCCTCCAGTTTGAGGGGCTGCGGCGCGTAGAGGCGACGGCGCTACGCGCCGTCATGTCCACGAGGGTCGGGCGTGCCTTCTCTCCGGCGGCGTTGGCCGAAGATATCCGGGCTATCTATGCCCTCGGTTACTTCGAAGATGTGCGCGCCTTTCGCGAGGGCCCGTCGGATGATGGGTGGACGATCGTCTTTGTGCTGAAGGAGAAGCCGGGCATTCGGCGGGTTCAGATCCGGGGCAACGACGACCTCTCGACTGAAGACATCAAGGCGGTCGTAGACATTCGTCCTTTCACCATCTTGAACGCGGCCAAGGTTCGAAGGAACGAAGGGAAGATCCGCGATCTATACAACGAAAAGGGCTTCTACCTCGCGGAGGTGACTTCGAAGATCGAGCGTCGGAAGAACAACCAGGTCGATGTTATTTTCGAGGTGAATGAGCATGCCAAGGTCGAGGTCCGCCGGATTCGTTTCATCGGGAACCGGAACCTGAGCACTGACCTTCTGAAGAGCTCGCTCATCACCCAGGAGGGAAACCTCATCTCCTTCCTTACGAACGCGGGTACCTACAGGAAGGACGCGTTCCAGGTCGATCTCCTGCGCCTGACGAGCCAGTACTTCGACAACGGATACATCAATGTGAAGGTCGATACGCCGGACGTCGAGATCTCGGCGGACCGCAAGTACGTCTACATCTCGATCGCAATCGAGGAAGGCGAACAGTACTCCGTGGGTGCGCTCGACTTCGAAGGTGACCTTCTCGACTCAAAAGAGCTGCTCAAAGAGCGTCTCTCGATCGCCGAAGGCGAAATCTTTAGCCGTTCCAAGCTTGGCCAAGACCTGCTGTCGCTCAAGACCCGGTACGAGGACGATGGCTATGCCTACGCGAACATCACGCCGGTGACGAAGGTCGATGCCGATAAGCGGCTCATCAGCATCACCTTCGACATTCAGAAGGGCCAGAAGGTTTATTACGAGCGCATCAACATCGTCGGCAATACCAAGACGCGAGATAAGGTCGTGCGGCGTGAGCTCCGTATCTACGAAGGAGAGCTGACGTCGGCGTCGATGCGTGATTTGTCGCGGCGGCGGGTCATGGCGCTCGGCTATTTCGAGTCGGTTGATGTCAAGACGCGCCGCGGATCGGAGG
Source organism: Deltaproteobacteria bacterium (assembly GCA_016713425.1). GTDB lineage: Bacteria > Myxococcota > Kuafuiibacteriia > Kuafuiibacteriales > Kuafuiibacteriaceae > JADJPE01. Next base: position 4,152,626 of record JADJPE010000005.1, read on the forward strand.
ATGATCTCCAGATCGTCGATATCGAAATCAAGGAGAAGGCCACCGGCACGTTCCAGATTGGGGCGGGCTTTTCGTCGGCCGAGAACTTCATCGCGACCGCGCAGATCTCGCAAGAGAACTTTCTGGGTCGCGGGCAGTCGGTGGCTTTGACGGCCCAGATCTCGTCGCTGCGGCAGCTCTTCCAGCTTCGCTTCACGGAGCCCTATTTCCTCGACACCGATTGGACGCTGAGCCTCAATGCCTTCAACACCGAAACGCAGTACCGCTCGTTTGCGCGTTCATCGACAGGTGGGGACCTCACGCTCGGTCACCCGATCACGGATGACCTGCGCCTCTATCTCACCTACAGCCTCGAGTTCGTCCAGAGCCGCGGATCGGACGGATTCTCGTCACAGCCGGCGTTTGCGGCGTTGAACAATCGAGGTCGAATCTCGTCGCTCCAAGGAACGATCGCGTACGATACGCGCGACAACCGGCTTTTTCCGAGCAGCGGGATGTATCACTCGGCGTCGGCGGAGGTGTCCTCGACGCTGCTCGGGGCATCCGATACCCGCAGCTTCCAGCGTTATCGCGTGTATTCGCGGTTCTACTATCCGCTGTTTTGGAACTTCGTCGCAAAGCTCTCGCTCCGTGGCGGCCTGCTGAACGCCACGGCGAGTCAGGGCCTCTCACCGTCAGAGAAGTTCATCATGGGTGGCATCAACACGATTCGTGGCTACGCGCCCTTCACCGTGGGGCCAGAGCGGCGTGCGACCCGCAATGCGCGCGGCAACAGTCTGTACGACGCACAATCAAGCACGTTCGTCTTTGTCGAGGGCGGCAACAAGGAGTTCCTTGGGAACTTCGAGATCGAGTTCCCCATCTTCGAGGCGGTGGGTATCAAGGGCGTGGTCTTCTTGGACGCTGGCAATGTCTACGCTGAGGAAGAGAACTTCTTCTATCTTGGTCACAAGGTTCGTGCGCCTCAGCGGCAGTGTGGGAACGGCGAATCCCTGGGCGGTGATTTCTGCGATGCCGATGGGAACCTGCGCTTCGATCCGCTCGACCTGCCCCTGGGACTCTATTGGTCGGTCGGCTTTGGTTTTCGGTGGTTCTCCCCGATCGGCCCGCTCCGATTCGAGTGGGGCATTCCGCTTACGAGGCGTCCGACCGACGATCCGGGGCCATTGTTCGAGTTCAGCATCGGCAATTCCTTCTGATTCTGCGACAATGCGAGCCACGCATGCGCGTGATGACGTTCGAAGGCTCGGTGGCCTCGATGGGGCGGGCGTTTGGAGAGTCCTGCCGGAATGACATTTGGGCGCTCTACCAAGCGCGGGTGGCCAACGCGATCGAACAGGTGAGGACACACGGCGGTGGGCGTGTGGTGACCGAGGCTTCGGTGCTCGATGTCGCTCGTCGGTCGGTTCCTTGGCTGGCTCGCTCATTTCCTCGGGTGTTCCAAGAGCTCGAAGGGATTGCTCAAGGTGCGGGGCTTTCGACCGAACAGGCGTGGGCCTTGAACAACCTGACCGATCTTCGCGACGTCTTGGCTTACCGCGCGCCCGACGAAGGCGGGTGTTCGGCCTTTGTCGTGCCGGCCCCGGCCTCGGCTTCGGGCGGCGTGCTGCTCGGCCAGACGTGGGATCTCGCGACCGACAACATGCCGTATGTCTTGGTCGTCGACCGGCGGCCCGACGACGCGCCGCGGACTCTGTCGATGACGCTCGTGGGCTGTTTGAGTCTCATCGGTCTCAACAGCGAAGGGCTTGCGATCGGCACGACGAATCTGCGGACGACCGACGCCCGGCCAGGGCTCGGCTACCTCGACCTGATTCATCAATCCCTGGCGCAGTCGACGGTCGAAGCGGCGGCCGGCGTCATCGAGGGTGGCCCGCGCGCGGCGGCGCATTTTTACTACTTGGCGGATCAGGACGATCGAACGGCTTTGGTTGAATGCACGGCGACGCGTTCGCGTCGGCTCTCGGCCGCGCGGCTCGAGGCGCCAGAAGTTCACTGCAATCACGTCCTCTGCGACACCTTGTCTTCGCTCGAGGCCGAGACGCCCCCTGGGTCGTCACGGGCTCGCCAGGCGCGATTGTCTGCGTTGCTGCTGGGGGCGCGAGCGAAGAATGAGCGGGGTGTCTCGGTGGAGGATCTGAAATCCGCGCTAAGCGACCATGACGGAGGACCGGACGCGATTTGTCGACACGACATCAACGGCATCAGCAGCAACGCGAGCGTGATCATGGAGCCCAAGAGTCGCCGCCTCCACGCCGTTCAGGGGCCCGCATGCGCCGGGCGCTGGATCCAGGTAACAATTTGAAATTGAACGGTTTTTGTTCTGTCTGGCGCGCAGGCTGCCTGCAGGGGGCGCATCGGGCGGCCGCCGGAAGGTCTGGTGCCTCAGTTGACGGATATCGCAGAACGCGCGAACGTTCCGCCCGGATGTTTGTCCGTACTGTGGCCGCGCTCGTTGGGGTGCTCGTGCTGTTGTCCGGCGTGCACGCGCGTGCGGCCGAGCCCGTCGCGGTTGAGGAGCCGCCCAAGGTTCAACAGATTGTTGCGGTCGAGCGTGGCGGTTTTGTGGAGGTTGACCTCGGCGCCGGCTTCATCGTCAACAAGGTGGACGAGCGTCGCTACGGATTGTCGGTCCTGAGCTCGGTTTATGCGGGCTACGATATCCTGCCCATCTTGGCCCTTTCGGTGGGCGTGACCGCCTGGGCGGCACCGGTCAGCGAGGACGAAAGCACGCCGACGCCGAGCGGTGACCTCTTCTTTCTGATCCCGATGGCGAGGGTTCAGGTCGCGCTCTTGACCACCGAGCGACATTTTGTCTGGGTCCGCGGAGGCGCCGGGTTCTCGTTCGGGCTCCCTCGGCGTTTGGATGAGGCTTCGTACGGCGGCAACGGCCCCGCCTTTTCAGGAACGATCGGTTTCGAACGGTTTACGCGACTTCGCCATTTCTCGATCGGCGTTGAAGCGGGCGCGCTTGTGGTGACGAAGCCTTCGGTGGGTATCGGTGTCTTCGCTCAGCCCACGCTAAAATACACGTTCTAAGTTCTTCACCTCGCTCGCATATTCGCGCGTGCTCTCGCTCAGACTTGGCGTGCGCGTCCCCGGCTTGCGGTTGGCAAGTGGACGGTGTCTCCGGTCAAAGCTATCGTTCGAGGCCAATGCCGGACCAAGAGCCCTTGGGTGGCGCGACCGTTACCGCCCTATCCGAACCGAGCCAAGCCGCGGCGCCCGATGCGATGGAAACCTCGGACGGCGTTCTCACCCGCGATGCCGCCGCCGCGAGCGATGGTTGCACTGAGGCTTCGGCCGAGGTCGCCGCCGGCGGCGGGTCTTTAGCCACGACGGCGACGAGCACCGGGAGCGAAGCCAAGACCGGTGTCGTGACGGATCCGGTGCAGCGACCGCTCGACGACCAAGGACGGTTCGATTCCGATCGCTTCGCCTCCATTGAAGCGACGCTGGAGGGCGCCGGTCGGGTCAACGATCTGGTGGAGCTGCATAGGTTTTCGGCGGAGCTCGCGCCGGACCCGGCCTTTGGTCGTCGTCGGCTGCTGTCGGCAGGGCTCTTGTGCTTCGACCGACTTCAAGACCCGAGACGCGCCGAGCCCTACCTCCGTCGCGCGCTTGCGACGGCACCCGGGGATCTCGAAACGATGGAGGCACTCGCTCGCGTGCTGGTCTCGCTCGAACGCTTCGAGGAGGCGGCGAGCATCCTTGAGCGCCTCGCCGAAGGGTCCGAGGGTCGCGACAAGGTGCGTCGACTCGTGGCTCTGGCCGAGCTTTGCGATCAGAAGTTGGGACAAGCCGATCGCGCGATCGAGGCACTGCATGTCGCATTCACCTTGGATTCGACCGATGTATCCATTCTTGACCGCGCACGTCTCATCTTGGCGCGCGAGGATCGCTGGGAAGACGCGAAGCAAGTCCTCGATCTCGTGGCCAATGTTGTCCTGAGCGGTCTGGACGAGAATGCGGTCTCCCCAGCGTCAGGGCCGAGTGTTGCCGCCGATGACGAGAACCAGAGTCGGGCGGTAAGCCCTGGCCCGTGGTCACAGGATGTCGCGACGGCTGAAGTTGCAAGGCCGATTGCGACCGGCACGCGAACGGTCGCTGATATTGCTGCCGCGTATCGATTGCTCGGGGTACGCCTGCTCGCCAACGCGACGAAGCATCCGCTTGCGGAGGCTTGCCTCGAGCGCGCCCGCGCACTGGGCGATCGTGAAGCGCTGAGCAAGCTCGATGAGCTGGCTCACCTCCGCCAGGCATGGGCCGAGCGAGCGTCTGCGTTCAGAGACGAGGGCTTCGAGGCGCGGGACAAGCGAAAGGCCGCCCAGCTTTACCTCAGGGCCGCGGAGCTCTTTCATGTCTACGGGAAGGATCCGATGCGGACCGAGGAGTTCGTCGAGCGCTGCATGATCCTTTGCCCGGGCTTTGAGCCCGCACTTCGCTTCATCGAGGAAGCGTACCTTGCCGAGGGACGGCAGGATGATCTCATCAAGCGGCTCAATGGCATGGCGGCGTCGGTCAAGGATCCAGCCGCGAAGGCGCAGATTCTTCTGAGGGTGGCCGAGATTCTGGAGCGCGGACTTTGGGGCGATTCCGAGGATGTTCGCCAGGATTCGCACGCGAGCGCCTCCGAAAGCGGGGCGGAAAGCGCCGCAGAAGGAGACGCAGAACGCGACGCAGAAATCGACGCGAAGGGCCAAGCAGAGGGCCGAGGAGAGAGCGACGCTGACGACCACGCCGAGCGAAAAAGGCATTCAAACGCTCTCCTGACGAATGAAGTTATCGCGGCCTATCGCCGGGCGCTTGCCGTCCAACCCGGAAACCGCGAGGCGGTGGCGCGCGCGAGTGCTCTGCTCGAAGCTCAGGGGCAGCCTGCGGAACGCACGGAAGTACTCGAGGAACTCCTGCGCTCGACGGACGATGTTTTCGTTCAGACCGCTGTGCGCTCAGAGCTTGGCCACCTCTACGCGATTCGCCTTGGCGATTCGGCCCGAGCGCGAACGCACTTCGAGGCCATTCTTGCGCGGAATCCGAATCATTTCGAGGCCGCCAGCGCGCTACGAGCCCTCTACAAGGACGCTGAAGAGTATGGCCTTCTCCTTGGCGTCCTCAAGATCTTGGTCGACTACGCGCCCGACCTGTCGGCGCGTGTTGCCCTGCTTCGGGAGGTCGCTGCCGTCGCCGAGAACGTCAGCCAGGAGGAGGCGTTCTCAGCGTATCGCCACATATTTGAGATTCTGCCCCAGGACGAGGACGCCCGTGCTCAACTCGAGCGCTTGGCGGCTGACCTTGGGCGTTATCAGGCGCTCGCGAGTACCTACGTCGCCGCGGCGACCGGACGTAGCGGCGCTCTCGCTGCAAACTTGTGGGCGCAGGCGGGCCGCGTCTATGAAGCCCACCTCCCGCGGCCCGCCGATGCGATCCGAGCCTTTCGCACCTCGCTTCTACTCGAGCCTGGTCACCCTGAGGCCGAGGCCGCGCTTGAGCGCCTCTTGCGAGAGCAAGACGACCCGGCGGCCCTTGTCGAAGTGCTGCGCACACAGCTTGCCCGTACTTCGGACCCGGAAGAGTCGGTCATGCTCCGAGCCAAGATTGGCGAAATTTTGGGCCGAGAGCTCGGCGATTTCGACGGTGCGCTCGCGATCTTCGAGGAGCTGCTCGAAAAAGCGCCGAATTCACCGACCCTGCCGATCGTTCTCGCGAGTCTCGATGAGCTGTATCAGCGCCGAGGCGACTGGGCTCGGCTCGAGGCGATCTTGGCCAAGCGCATGGACGTTGCCACGGAACCCGCGGAGTTGGCGTCCCTCGGATGTCGTCGCGCGCGTGTGCTTATGGAGCACCTGGGCTCGACCGAGCCCGCGGCGTCGATCTATCTCGATGTCGTCCGCGCGGATGCTGCGAACGCGGAAGCCGTGCACGCGCTCGAGAACTTCGCCCGCGAAGGCGTCATGCGCCTCGATATTGCGCGTGTCTTGCAAGACGTCTTCGAGAAAAGCGGGCAGTTCTCTCGGCAGGTCGAGATGTTGCGACATCTTCTCGACTCTGAGCTTTCGCCCAAGGCTCGGTCAGCGCTCGCGCTCAAGGCGGCGCGGATTGCTGAAGAGAGGGCCCAGGATCTAGCGACAGCGTACGATCATGCGTACACCGCGCTCGACAATGACCTCGAGAGCGAGGAGGCCTTGGCGCTCTTCGTTCGCTTGGGTGTTCTTGCAGGTATGGCCGACGGTGTGGCTCGGCGGCTCGAACAGCTGCTCGAGCGACCGAACCTCGGTGTTTCGGCGGTCGCGTCCCTCGCCACAGCGCTCGGTGGCGTCTATGAGGATGCGCTGGGTGCGCGGGAGCTTGCCATTGCGAGCTACGGGCGGGCCGTGAAGGCCGATGGTCGGGCCCGCCAGGCGGTTGCGGCGCTCGAGCGGATTCTCGGCGCGGATTCTCGCTGGCCAGAGCTTGCGGACCTCCTTGCTGCTCGGATCGAAGCCGAAGACGACCCGGACGCAAAGGTCGAGCTCGGACTCGCCCTTGGCGCGATCCGCGAGGCGCATCTTGGCGACCGGGAGGGGGCGATCGATGCCTTCAAAGCCGTGCTCGCTTTGCAGCCGAAGGAGGCCACTGCACTCAACGGTTTGGCGGAAGCCTTGGACGAAGCGGCCCGATATCCTGAGCTCGTCGAGGTCTTGGATCAACTTCGTGAAAACGCACCCGACGACGCGACACGAAGCCAACTGGATGTGCGCGTCGGCGACGTGTTTCAGAACAACCTGTCGGACAAGGCGGCGAGTTTCGAGCGCTATCGACGAGCGCTTGCGCTCAACCCGAACGCAAGAGGCGCGGTGCGAGGCCTTGAATCGCTCCTCAGAGAGCCGGCCGTCGGCGTCGCGGCGGCCGAGGTGCTCGAGCCTCTGTACCTTGGCGATGCGCGGTGGAAAGAGTTGGTTACGGTGCTCGAAGTTCGACTGGAGACGGTCGAAGGCGCCGAAGACCGTCGAGCGCTGCTTTTGCGCCTGGCCACGATCCTGGAGGAGAATGTCGCTCGCCCTGAGGCCGCCTTCGATATGTTGGTCAAGGCCTTTTCGGAAGGCTGGGTGGATGAACAGGCACGCACCCACCTGTACCGGCTGGCCAATCGCGCGGGCCGGGCGCCTGCGCTTGCGACGCTCTACGAGGAATATCTCGCGCGTATCTCCACCGTACCTTCGGGCGAAGATCTGGTGTCGGATTCTTCATCGGAGGCCCGGCCGGCGGCTGTTGTCAGGGCCGTGTTTTTGCGAGAGCTCGCGCGCCTCTACGATGGTCCCGCCGCCGACGCGGGCCGGGCCCGTCACGCGTGGTCGACGCTCGCCGAGCTCGCGCCGAACGACGAGGAGGCGTTGGCGGCTCTCGAGCGCCTTCATGGCGCGGGCGATGATCCGGAGGCGCTCGCGGATGTCTTGATGGCGCGGAGCGAAGCTTCGTCGTCGGTCGATGAGCGGGTTGCCTTCGCGAAGCGGGCCGCTGTCCTGTATGAAGACGGCGCCGACGACCCAGAGCGTGCTGCGCTTGCGCTCGAATATGCGGCGGAAAACAACCCGAACGATCGTTCGACGCTTCAGGAGTTGGCGCGCGTCTACGGGGAACTCGGGCGCGTGAAGCAGCAGCGCGATGCGATGCGTCGTGAGGCTGAACTCATCGAAGAACCGCTCGCCAAAGCCAACGCCTTCGTGGCGGTTGCCGAGCAAAGCCTTCAGCTCGGCGAGACGGACGAGGCGATCATGGCCTACGAAGCAGGGCTCCGCCTTGCCGTCGATCATCAGGCGGCGCGCACCGGACTCGAAGCATTGCTTACGAGTCCCGATGCGCCGCGGGCGGCGCTTGCGCTCGAACCGGTGTATCGCACGCTGGGCGACTGGCCCCGTCTCGTCGAGGTCTACGAGATCCTGGCGGCGGCATCAACCGACACCCAGGAGCGAGTCGAGCGGCTCGTGGCCATTCGGTCGATCTACGAGGAACGACTGCGCCAGCTCGAGAAGGCCTTCTCGGCGGCGTCCCGCGCCTTCTTGGAGATGCCCTCGAGCGACGAGCTCCTGACCGCGTTTGAGCGCCTTGGACGCGCTTCTGGGAACGTCGAGGAGCTGCTCGCGATCCTTGAAGATCGGGCCGAGGCGTTGGCGCCGGGCAGCAACGAACGCCACGCGCTACGTCTGCGCATCGCGCGGCTTTGCGAGTCGATTCTGCGCGACCGCGCTCGGATTCTCGAGGCTTGGAATCGCGTCCTAGCGGAGCGAAGTCACGATCTTTCCGCTCTGAAAGCGCTCGAAGAGCTGCACCAAAAGGGCGGCGAGCTTCGCGAGCTTGCGGGTGTCCTTCGACGTCAGGCCTACGCCGTCGAGGCGCCGGAGGCCCGAGTGGAGATCCTCCGTCAGACCGCGTTTCTCCTCGATGAGAAACTTGGCGATCGCGTAGCCGCATGTGCGTTGTACGAAGAACTCCTCGAAGTTGCGCCGCAGGACCAGCGTGCGCTGGGGAGGCTCGATGCGATCTACAGCGAGACACGTGCCTACGAAGAGCTGGGTCGGGTGATCTCCGAGCAGCTTCAGCATGTCGAAGGTCCGAGCCGGGCGCCTTTGTTGCTGCGGCTGGGGAACCTCAGGCGGATGCATCTCGACGACCCGCGGTCGGCGCTTTCGGCCTTCGGGGAGATCTTGGCGTTTGGGCAGGAGGCTGGGCCCGCTTTCGACGGTGCTCTCCTCGCGATCGAAGACCTGATCAACAAGCTGAAAGGGAAGGGCAGCCGCCCCGACGTCATCAAGGCGGCTTCGTTGCTCGTCGAGCCGCATCTGGTCGAGAAGCGCGACTTCGCGAAGGTCGTCGCGATGAAAGAGCTTCGAATCGCCACGGCCGACACCCAGGATGAACGTCGACGCTTTTTGCTCGAGGTTGCCGATGTGTACGAGACGAACCTCGCACAGGTCGAGATGGCGTTCGTGACGATGACGCGCGCGTTCATCGAGAAGCCCGATGAGCCCGATCTCGCCGACCAGATCGAGCGACTCGCCAAGGCCGCCGATGCGCACGAAGAGCTCGCTGAGCTCTATGCGCAGGTCCTGCCCGCGATCGAAGACAACCAGCTCGCGCTTCGGTTTGCTCGTCGCGCCGCCCATATCTACGACACCCAGCTTCAACGCGGAATCGCCGCGATTCCGCTCTACCGGCAAGTTCTGACGCTCGTGCCCGATGATACATCAGCGTTGACGGCCCTCGAGCGATTGCATCGTCGGGCGGGGCAGCCGGAAGCGCTCGTCGAGGTTCTGCGATCCATGCTCCGGGTGGCCGAGGATACCGAGCAGCAGGCGAACCTCTGGGAGCAGATCGCGCGCATCCTCGAAGAGGAACTCCACGATCTCGAGGGCGCGCTCGATGCCTACCGCGCCCTCCTCGCGCTTGCGCCCCGGAACCTCCGCGCTCAGCGCGCGTTCAATCTTATCTCCGAACGCCAGAGGCGCTTCTCGGACCTAGCGCGCGGGCTTCAGCGTGAGATCGAACTCCTCGCCGACGAGGACGAGGCGGTTCAAGTGCGCTTGCGGTTGGCGGCTGTCCTCAGGGACGAGCTTGGCGATTTTGAAGCTGCACTCGAGGTCTATCGCGACGTCTTGACCACTCGCGCTGAAGACCCGGGGGCCATCGCGGGGTTGGTCGCGGTCGGGCAGAAGGAAGCCTCACTTCGTGGGCGCGCTGCGAAGCTCCTTGCCCCAATCTACCTAGGTCGTGGCGCGCTCGACGATTACATCGCCTGCCTCGAGTCGCAAGTCGATGACGCCGAGGACTCGTCTGCGCGCAAGGCACTCTTCGAACGCATCGCGGAGATCTATGAAACGCGATTCGGCAAGATCGAACACGCCTTCACGTATTATCAGCGCGCGTTTCATGAGGATCCAAGCGGCGTCGACGTTCGTGAGAATCTCGAACGTCTTGCGAGAGAGAACGGACTCTTCGAGGAGCTCGCGGGATATTACCTCGACGAGCTCGACGATGTGTCCGACCGCGAACTGCGGCTCCTTCTTCACCGACGGGTTGCGCACATCTACGACCGGGAGCTCGAGGCCGCGCGGCACGCGATCTCGGAGTATTCGAAGATCCTCGACCTGGAACCGGCCGATCCGGATGCGCTCCGCGCGCTTGAGCGGCTGTATCGTCAAGCCGGATCTTTTGGGCTGCTGGCGGATGTCTACCGCCGGCGCATCGCACAATCCGAGGACGATGAAGTTCGTGTCGCGTTGATGCGCGAATTTGCACGTCTTCAAATCGAGGATCTCGACGACACGCAGGGGGCCACGGCAACCTTGCGCCGGCTTCTGGAGATCGAGCCGAACGACGTCGAAGCGCTTCGCAGTTTGGCGCGGCTTTGTGGCGCGCAGGGACGCTCGGCCGAGCTCGCCGACGTCTTGGGCCGCATTCTCGCGGTCGTCGAGAAGCACGGCCCCATCGCACTCGAAGCGATGCTCGACTTGGCGCGAGTGAAGGAAACGCGGCTTGGGGACTTGGGTGGCGCCTACGCGCTTTATCGCGAGATCCTTGCCGCCGATCCGACCCACGAAGCAACGCGCGACCATCTCGAAGAGCGACTCCAAGACGCGATGGCCGAAGAAGATTTGGACCTCGCGACGACATCGAGCGAGCTCCTCACAGACGCGATGAGGCGCTCTGAGGAGTGGCAGCCATTGGTCGCGGTGCTGCGGCTTTGGGCCTCCGTCGCGCGAAGCGATCTCGAACGCGTGCCTATGACCCTCGAGGTGGCGCGAGTCTATCGTGATCGCCTGGAGCAACCCGAGCTGGCTTTTGCTGCGTTCTGTCAGGTCTATGAAAGCGCGCCCGGATTGGCGGAGGTCAGAGACGAGCTGTGCGAGCTCGGCCAACGCTTGTTCATGGTCGAGAAGCTGGTCGATGTCCTCCGACGCGGCTTGGCGGGCGTTGTCGACAGCGAAGTTGCGCTCGATATCGAGCGGCGTATCGCGCGTTTGATCGAAGCGCAGCTCGGCGACCGGGACAAGGCGGCCGAGGCCTGGCAAGCGGTGCTGGCGCGCGTGCCTGACGATGAAGACGCCTTGCTTGCGCTCGACAAGCTTTATCTTGCGCTGGGTCGCTGGGGCGCATTGACCGATGTCCTCGAGGCCCGGCTGGCCGGGGCTGCTTCGGATGATGAGCGCTTTGAGCTCAATTTCCGGGTCGGGACGATCTGGGACGAGTGCCTGGGTGAGCCGTCGGAGGCGCTCGAGTACTTCCGTGCGGCGAGACGATACAAGCCTTCCGACAAAGATACGCTCCTCGTTCTTTCGCGTCTGCTGACGCCCGAAGAGGATCCCGAGGAGCTCGAGGTGATTCTTCGCGCCCTGATCGAGCAGGCGGATGACGATCGGGAGCAACTTCGTTTGCGTCCGCGCCTCGCCGAGCTCCTGGGAGCGCTCGACGATCGGTCGTCGGACGCGATCGATGAGTGGCGTCTCGTGCTCGAACTCGACCCGCGCAGCGCCGCGGCGCGCCTCGCGCTCGAGACCTTGTATGAGGCAGAAGGCCGTTGGGTCGAGCTTGCGGAGCATCTCGAGACTGGCCTTCGGGATGCATGGGAAGAGAAGGACGTCTTGCGGCTCCAGCGGAAGCTTGCCCTCGTCAAGGGCACGCGACTCGGCAGCATCGACGAGGCCATTCGTTCTTGGGCGGAGATCCTTCGACGAAATCCGAACGACCTCGAGGCGCATCGCGCATTGAGACAGATCTACCGAGATGCGGGTCGATGGACGGACCTCGTCCAAACGCTGAGAAGGCTCGTGCCGCTCCAGAGCGATGCCGAGAGCGTGAAGGATCTGCGCTTTGAGCTTTCGGAAGTCTATCTCGATAAACTCCGTGATAACGATGAGGCGATCGAGGCAGCGAAACGGGTCTTTGACGTCGAGCCGCATACGCTCGACGAACTCGTTCGTCTCGAAGACATATTCGTGCGCACGGGAGCTTACGCGGAAGCGGTGAAAGTTCTTCAGGCACGCGTCGCGATCACGGAATCCGACGGCGAGAAGATCGATCTCCTGTTCGAGGTTGCGCGGCACTACGAGCAGAACATCGGCCGACGAGCGGGCGCAGCGTCTGCCTACGAACGAATCCTCGAGATCGCACCCGATAGCGCAAAGGCCTACGACGCGCTGACGGCCATGTTCGAAGCGACGGGCGAATATCGAAAGCTCGTCGAGCTCTACAATCGGCGACTGGATGTCACCGAGGCGGCCGATGCTCGTCGAAAATTGCTGTTCGCCATCATCGACGTCCAAGAGCGCTGGCTCGGACATCCAGCGTTGGCTTTCACCGCTGCGGTGCGCGCGTTCGGGGAAGAGGGCGCCGACGCCGAAGCGCAGGCGATCGCGGAGCGCCTCGCGGAAGAAACCGGAAGCTGGGAAGATCTTGCCGATGTTTTCGAGGTCCAGATCGGTGAGGTCAACGTGGCGCGCGCCCTCGAGTTGCGCCGCCGGTTGGGCGAGATCTGCCGCGAACACCTCGAGGATCTGGAACGGGCCGAAGAACAGTTCACCCGCGTCCTCGAATACGAGCCCGAGGACGAAGTTGCCCGCCGAAATCTCATTGAGTTGCTCGAGATGGGAGGGCGATGGGGGGATCTCGTCCAGCGTCTCGATGATGAGTCCGAACGCACGTCGGACGAGGTAGAAAAGAAGCGGATCTTTCGTCGCATCGCTGAGATCGAAGAAGGTGAGCTCGACAACATCGAGGGCGCGATCGCGAGCCTCAAGCGCATTTTGGATTTCGCGCCTGATGACCGAGAGGCGCTTCTCGAGCTCGTTCGGATCTTTCGGCGGACTGAGCGTTGGCATCCGCTCCTCAATGCGCTCGAGCGAAGGCTTCAAGCCGCTCACGACGATGATGAACGGGTCGCGATCCGATTCGAGATCGCGGGTGTCTACGAAAGAGGCCTCGGCAACACCGAGCACGCGATCGAGGCCTATCGTGACGTCCTGGCCGTAGACGGACGACACCCGGCGTCTCTCGCTGCCCTCGAGCGCTTGTACACTCAGGCTGAGCGATGGGATGAGGCGATCGAAATCCACGAACGGCAAGCCGAGGCTTCCTCTTCGGCGGAAGAAGAGGTCGCGATTCTCGCGCGAATCGCGTCGATCCAAGAGGAGCACTTCGATGACCTCGAGCGTGCATCGGCCACGCTGGTACGGGTGTTGGAAGTTCAGCCGGACCATTTGCCGACCATTCGCGAGCTCCAGCGGATCTGGCGGCAAACGGGGGCTTGGGAAAACCTGGTCGAAGCGTACGAGCGTCACATTGAGCTGGCGACGAAGCCGGAAGAACTCGTCGAACTCCATACGCTCGTTGGCGATGTGTACCAGACGGAGCTTGGAGCGTCGGCCAAGGCGGACGAGGCCTACCGCCGCGCGCTCTCCGTTGATCCAAGGGCCCTTGCGCCGATTCATGCGCTCGGCGAGCTCCATGAGAAAGAAGGTCGTTGGTCCGAAGCGCTCGACCTCTTGGCGCGCGAAGGCGAAATCCTCGGCTTCGATCCGACCGCCGCGACCGTCCACTTCAGGATGGGGCGCATCAATGAGGAGATGCTCATCGACCGCGACGCTGCGGTGGCGGCCTACTCGAAGGCGCTCGACGTCGACCCCGGGTTCGAGCGGGCACTGATCGCGCTCCGTGGCATCTACTCCGAGGATGACGACCTCGAGAAGGTGGTCGTGCTGACTGCGCAGCAGGCCGACCATACGGATGATCCGGAGGCACGGGCGGGACTCTTCTTTGAGGCAGGTCGGATCACGGAAGAGGACCTCGAAGACCTGCCTCAGGCTATCGAGCTGTTCTTGAGAGCGCTCGACGCATCACCGGGACACATCGAGTCGTTGGCGAGCTTGGCGGACATCTACTTCGATGATGAACGCTGGGCCGATGCTCAGAGCCTTCTGGAGCGCCTCGTCGAGCGGCTCGACCCCGGCAATGAAGACCATGCGCTCTATCGGCAGCACTATCGGCTCGCATACATCGCCGAGAAGCTCGGGGATGATGCGCGCGCGCTCGATCATTACCTCATCAGCTACGAGTTGAATTCGCTCTCCCTGCCGACGCTCGAAGGTCTGGGCGCCGCGCTGCTCCGAGCCGAGCGATGGGAGGATGCGCAACGCATCTTTCAGACGATTCTGGTTCACCACCGCACGAAGCTCACTGAGGCCGAGGTGGTCGACCTTCACTACCAGCTTGGCGAACTCGCCTCAAAGTTGGGGCAACTCGATCGTGCGCGATCGAGCTTCGAGAAGGCGCTCAGCCTCGACGATATTCACCAGCCGACGCTGAGGGCGTACGCGGAGCTGGCTGAAATCACGGGAGACTGGGAGGAGAGCTACGACCTGCGGGAACGCCTCATCTCTCAGCTCGACGGCGATGAGAAGCGAGACGCTCTCGTTCATCAGGCGAAGCTCTGCGAAGAGAAGATCAAAGAGCCTTATCGTGCCATCGATGCCTATGTCGGCGCCAAGAAGCTCGCCGATGACAATGTTGAGATTCTGAGAGCGCTCGTTCGGCTGTTCAATGAGACGCACCAGGCGCAGCACGCGATCGAGATGCTCAAAGAATTGACGGCGCTGCTCCGGGACGCGACCGAGCGGCGAGATGTCTTCCTCGAGCTTGCGCGGATCTTTGCCGATGAGCAGAGCCTTCCTCAGGAGGCGGTCGACGCTTTGAACAAGGCGCTCGACGTCGATCCTATGTATCTGACCGCTTTCGAGAGGATCGAGCAGATCTTGTATCGACTCCGCGATTGGACGGGGCTCGAGGATAACTATCATCGGATGCTCAAGCGCATTCCGAAGGAGCAGATCAAGGCGAGATGCATTCTGTGGCGCTCCCTCGGAGATCTCTACTTGAAGGTCCTCAAGAACGAGGAAGGAGCTCGTGTCGCGTACGACGTGGTCCTGAAGATGGACCCATCCGCCAACGACGTGAGCTTTGCGCTCGCTGACTTGTGTCGTCGGCGACGCGAGACTGCGCCGCGAGCCGTCGAGCTCTATCATGGGCTCGTCGTGTCGGCTGAAGACCCCGCCGTTCCGGCGCGAGCGCTTTTTGAGCTCTACCACGCGCTTGGTCATCGTGATCGCGCTTTCTGTGCGCTCGGTGCACTCCTGTTGATGAGGGCGGCAACCGAGGACGAGACACGCGCGTATGAGATGCTCTTGAAACGCGGCCCTTCCGGCGCGAGTCGGCCGCTGACCGACAGCCTGTGGCGCAGCCATGTGCTCCATCCGGACTGCCGAAACTCGCTCGCGGACATCCTGAGTTTGGTCTACCGCGGTGCGCCCGACCTCTTTGGCCAGGCCCAGGAGGCGCTGAATCTGAAGCGGAAGAAGGAGCGCGTCGATCTTTCCTCGAAGGAGAAGAACGAGCGAGCGCGGCTCCGCTACTTCGACATCTGGCGTCGGCTGGCCGCGGTGATGAGCGTCGCCGACATGGAGCACTATCATCGTACCGGTTCGACGGCGGCTCCCCGGCTATATCCAGGCGAGGTGCCCGCGCTCTTCGCGGGCGAGGAACACGAGGTCTTTCGCGCGATGCCGCCTCGCCAGATTGCTTGGATGCTCGCGCGCCAGATGGCGACCGCGCGCCCGGAGCTCGCCGTGGTTCAGGCCTTGCCACCGGCCGAGGTGGGGGCCGTGATCGAGGCCGTGATCGTGCTCTTCACAAAGACCGGAAGCGGGATCGACATGGGCTTCGACGCGGGACTCGTTCAGTCGTGGACCCGGGCGCTGAATCGATCGCTGTCAGAGTCGGCGCTCAAAGCCCTGGGCGATCCGGTTCGCCTTTGCCTGCAGCGACGGGAGTTGAAGCGCCTGTCGAGATTTCTCGAGGGCGCAGAACACACCGCTTCGCGTGCTGCGCTCCTGATGGCGGGCGACGTGAGTGTGGCCGAGCGTGGACTCTCGGAATCGGACCAGCTCGTGGACATGTCGTTCCGGAAACGCGTCCGGGGGCTGATGCTTTTCACGTTGAGCCCCGAGCACTTCGATCTTCGCCAGCGGCTGGGGTTGATCGTGAGCTGACGCCTACATAGGGGGCAGGCTTCGGACGAAGGGCGAAGGTGGAAGCACGCTTGTGTTCAGCCTGCTGCCGACCGATGTCTCAGGTTGCTGAAAGCCATCCGTCGAAGGTGCGATACGGTCGGGTGGACTGGGGCACGGTTTGGGCGCATGACGACGTCCTGACGGCGACTTGACGTGGTTTCGGGACTGTCTCTACATTAGGGTGGTTCCTGCGGATCTTGATCCTCCATGAAATTTTCCTGCGATAGCTGTGGCGCCCAGTACACGATCGACGAGGCCAAGCTCGGGGCCCGCGGTGCAAAAGTCCGCTGCAAGAAGTGCTCTTACGTGATCATCCTGCGACCGCCGGGCTACAAGCCGAAGGAAAAGACCGGCTCGCCGAGCGGGCCGCGGGCGCCGCGGGTCGACGCGCCTCCCTTGGATACCGGGTCGGCGTCGGGAGATATCGCGTTTCCGAACGAAGACATGACGATGGATCGGCTGTCGTCCTCGCCTGACGCGGACCATGAGCGTGACGCTGAAGATGAAACGGTGGCGGCTCTCGGAGAGAGCGCGGACTTGTCGCCGCTCGTCCAGGCCGGGCCAGGTCGAGAGCCGTCGGGCGGCCCGAGCTGGGCGTCTGAGGTCGGGCACGCGCACGCCGGTTCGTCGCCTTTTTCGATCGGAGGGGGCGGCGGGTCACTCGATGACGCGCCGCGGAGCGTCGACCCGTCCGATTGGCGCCGTCGATCTTCATCGCCGGCCGCCCTGGCGCTCATGTCGTCCGGCGGATTTCATAGCTCACCGGAGCTTGAGGACGAGGCGCTCGAAGCCCGGACCATGGTCGAGAGCCTTCCGTTGACGGGACCGCCTTCCAACGTTAGGGCGGGCTCAGGCGCTGCCGACGGAACGCCGGATGGCACGGGAACGGATGGCGCTCGGGGTGGAAGCGGACGCAGCCGCGGCGTCGATGTGCGTGGCGGCAACGACGAGGAGGGAGAAGAAGAAGAGGATCGTCGCGCGACCATCGAAACGGATGATCCGTCGGGAGATTTGCGCGATGAACTTGCCGCTTCGTCGCCTGCTTTCGAGGCGAGAGGCGTGCACGGCGTGGCCCGCGTCTCAGACGCGTTTGATGGGTTCGCGTCCGAACGTCCGACGGGCGAGGTTGCCGCGCCGGAGATCGAGGACGATGAGGATCCAACGAAGTTTGCCGAGAGCCCAGCCCCGCAGCGTTGGGCTCCTTTGAACGGTTCGCACCGGACGACGGAGCAGCGCGATGCGCGGGTCGAAACGGATTTGGTTCGCCGCGAGCGGCCATCGATCCAACCGGCTTCGATGGCCAGTGGAGGAGGTGCAGCGTTGAGCGAGCATGACGCAGACTCCGATGGTCAAGTGAAGGCGCGTCGGGAGGCGACGCTGGCCGCGTTGGCTGCCGCCTCGGGCGGTCACAAGGCTTCGTCGTCGGACAGTGCGGCCGGGGTCGACGCTTATGGTGCGTCGCCCGCGAACCGAGAGCTCTCCGCGGCCTTGGACGCCATGTTCGGTCCGATGGGGCAGAGCGATGGCGAGCTTCAAGGCCTTGCGGGTCCTGTCGCGACGAGCTCGGATGGTGCCTCCGATGAGGCGGCGCTGCGCCCCAAAGCCGACCTTAAGAGCATCGAAAAGCCGATTTTCGATTTCGGCGCTGTGCGCGCGAGTGCGGCGAAGGCTCAGCGACCGGCGGCCGAGTGGTACGTCGCGATCGAAGACGAGCGCGAGGGGCCGTTCACTCTTGAAGAGGTGCGCGCACGCATCGCTGGCCTCGACGTGGATGCCAGCACGCTGTGCTGGAAACAAGGAATGGCGGATTGGCTTTCGGTCCGTCTCGTCGATGAGCTGAAGGATCTCTGCCCGCCAGAAGAGGAGCGCGTCAACACGGTCGTGGTTTCCGTTGGCGAGGGCTCCTCGTCATCCGCAGCGTCGGAACCTGACGAGGACGATGCCGCGGCGCTGGATGCGCTCAAAGCTCAGGACAAACCGCAGCGAATCACCCGTTCGTCGCCGCCCGTCAGACCCGGCGCCGCCGGTATGGATACACCGGTCGCGTCGGACGTCGAGGCTTCATCGAAAGAGTTTGTGGGGCGAGAGGGCGGCGAGCTGTCTTGGCGACCCTCCGCGGCACGAGCCTTGGCTTCGCTCGCGGCTGAAGAGCTTGCGACGCCCGCGAACGCTCCGAAGCCGCGCACGTCCGCCACCGGAGATCTCCCGCCGTCGCACGATGCTCTGGAGAAGCTTCTCAGCAAGCCCGCCGGGTCTGAGCCTGCCTCCGATGCGGCCGTGATGTTTGGCGCGATGGAGAAGAGCTCGTCCTTCGTCCGGCCGCTTCCGCGCGCGGCCGAGGCGGTCACCTCGATGCCGCTGCGCGACCCGCTGCTGAAGGGGATGCGAGGTCTGCGGGGTCAGCTCCTCATGGCTGCCCTAATTCTCGCCATTGCCATCATCTTTGGCGCCGTGCTGATCTCGATGCGTCAGGGGTCTGTGGCAGGACCCGAGCGCACGTCGACGACCGACGGCGTCGCGCTCAATCCCGAAATGGGCAAGCCGGCATCGGATCGAGACCGACTCGATCGCCCACCCGTGCGCCCGACGAGGCCCGGTCCAGGGGGGTCGACCCCGCCCCCGGTGACGTCACAAGCCATCGCGGCGCCCGCTGCGGCCGTCGGCGAGGGGGCCGCCGCGGCGAGCGCTGCGCCCACCACGGCTGGGACTACGCCCGGTGGTGCGCCCAGTGGTGCGCCCGATGGCGCGCCCGCTGGCCAGGCGTCGCCGTCTCCTGCGGCCTCGGCACCGTCCGTCGCCGCGGCTCCTGCCTCGGGAAGAGGGGCGGACAGCGAGGCGTCCGCCGGCCACGCCGACGCGTCACCGCAAGAGCGCGCTGCGAGTCGGCAGCGCGTACGTACCCGAAGCTCGGCCCGCAGTCCCTCGCGAAGCAATTCTCGCCAGACGCGTCGCCGCGCCCGCGACGAGGACGCCCGCGAAACCTCGCGGGCGACCCGCCGCCGGGACACGACGACCTCGGACCGAGGATCTTCGTCGTCGGGCGACGACGAAGACGACCTTCTCGGGGCGGCGCGCCGGTCCCGCGGTGCACCGGAGAGCGACTTGCCTCGGCAGCTCGATGACTCCGACGTCCTGGGCAGCATTCGCAAGTACCGCAAGGACGTTCAGACATGCCTTGAGAAACAGGCCAGCGCGGATCCTTCAGTTCAAGGGCGAATGATCATCAAGATGGTCATTCAACGGAATGGCCAGCCGTCTCGGGTGACGGTACAACCCGACCGTTTTGCTGCTTCAGTGGTGGGCAAGTGCATGCAGCGCTCTGTCGCGCGTTGGCGCTTTCCACGGTTCTCGGGTCCGTCGATGCCCGTCGACTTTCCCGTACTTGTTCGAGGACAGTAGCGCCTAAGTTGTCGACCGTTCAGAACGATACCGTACCTCTCGGGCGCATTGAGCTCCAGGATCTCGATGTCTTGCGGCTCGTACTCCGAGGCAGCTCCGTCGTCGATTGGTATCACCTGCATTTCGAGTCTCGTGCGGCGATCGACGCGTTCCTGCGCGTCAATGAGATCGATCCCGAGGATCCCCGCGATCGCGATCGACTCCGTGCGCTTCGTACTCGGGCCGTCGCCTATCTCGCTCAGCATCTTCGATACCGGCTCGCCGACGCGGTTATGCAGGCCGCCGATGTCGAGACGCTCTTCGAGTATGCGTCGGGTCGGGGGCGTCGGCGCCACCGGCTGCAAAGCTGCCTCGTGCTGAAGGTGATGCACATACTGCATTACGTCGAAGCGCACGAGCTCATCTCTATGCTTCCGATCTCGGACGAAGAGATCGCGATCCTGACTGAGGCCAAGATCGAGCAAGTTGTTCGCGGGCTGCTGTCGCGCGGCTTTCCGGTCACCGATTTCTCGGGGAATCGCAAGACGAGTGAATCGATTTTGTCAAAACTCCTTGCGAAGCAGGACACCCAGGTTGCCCAGCTCTTCGACAAGCTGCGTTTTCGGTTCGTGGTTGAACGGCGCGAAGATATTCCGCCGCTGCTCTTGGCGCTCACGCGCGAACTGGTTCCTTTCAACTACGTCGTCCCCGCTCAATCGGAGAATTCGTTGCTCGACCTCGACCGGATGCTTGCGCGTGCGGGCAACCTGGCGTCCATTCGATCTCTGCAGGACGACCACACCTCGTTGAACGAGAGTGGGCCCTGCATCGGCGCGCTGGGGCGCCGCAACGAGTTTTCGGGACCGGACTATCGAGTGCTCCACTTCGTTGGAGAAGTGCCGCTTCGGATCGACGCCGTCATGCCGCTCGATCCGCGACTCGAGCCATTGGGACGCGTCGTCTTCGCGACGGTCGAGTTTCAAGTCGTCGATGCGCGCACGGCCAAGCAGAACGAGACGGGTGAGAACCGTCATTCGCTGTACAAGGCTCGGCAGCTCGCGCGGGTCCGGGAGCGCCTCGAGCGAGGTAAGCGCAAGAAGGGGAAAGAGGCTGAGGCGCACGCACAACGGCAAGGCACGACGGTTGACCTCGACAACAGCTCGACTTAACTGGACGTGTGAGGATGGCTGCCGGCTCTGGTGGAATGTCTTGGCCCCGCCCCCGGCGACTCTTGCTGGCGCTCATGGTGGCCAATGTCGTCGCGTATGTTGCTGAGCTGATCCTCATTCGCGCCAATCTGGGTGTGGTCGAGGCCCTGATGCTGACGCCGGCCGATGTTTTCGAAGCCGGCCGCATATGGCAGCCCTTCACCTATCTTTGGCTTCACGACCCGGAACAGCCCACGCATCTGTTGTTCAACATGCTGTGGCTCTACCTTTTTGGGAGTCAGCTCGAGCCTTGGTGGGGTGAGCGGCGCTTCCTGACAGGCTATCTGCTGTTCGGTCTCGGCGGTGGCGTACTCACCCTGCTGGTCGCCCTGCTGTCGCGCGTCTCTCCGTTTGACGCACTCCTAGGGTCTTTTTGGATTCGGCCGCATCTCGGGGCGTCCGGTGCGGTCATGGGCGTCTTGATTGGCTGGGGGATGGCCTTCTCCAAGAAGGAAATGAATTTCTTTCTGCTCGGCCGTATGACGGGAAGGACGTTTGTCGCTGTCGTGGTGGCGGTGGAGCTCCTGATGGCCCTGTCGCTGAGCTCCGTCTCTTCGACGAGCCATTTTGGCGGCATGATCACCGCTTTCATCGTCTGCGGGGGCTGGTGGAAGCCCGCCCGGTGGTCGACGGCATTTCGTCGTCGTCGGCTTCTCAAGGAGAAGGCGCGTCTGGAGGCCGAGTTGTCCACCCTCCACACCGATCCCCGAGGAGGGCCGCCCCCCAACACGGACGCTTCGCCCGGTTCTAAACCGGGCCCACGCCCAGACGGAGGTGGTGGTCCGGGGAGATGGCCCAACAATGAGGACGGCGGGGCCTCCGGGTCGGGATCGCGTGGCGGTCACAACGACTGGAATTGAGCTCAAGGTCGATCAGGCGGGAACGGCTCGTCGGGGTCTGAGCCGCTGAGCCGCAGAGCCTACCCGGTTCCCATTCCGGGGAATACGAATTGAACCGGGAACCAAGGGATCGGCATTTCGGCCGCTAGCTCGATGCGACGAGCGCCAGCGGAGGCCAGGTGTCTTCGGCCTCAATCCGGAGGCTCGAGTCATCAACCGCTTCGTCGGCCGCGTCCCCGTCATCCCCGTCATCCTCGTCGCCCTCGTCGCTTTCGTCGGCTTCATCCGAGGCCGTTGCCTCCGCCGACGCCTCATCCTCGTCGTCCTCCTCCAAGACCTCATCTTCGCCGGAGGATTCTGCCCACACGCTGCTGCCGGGGGCGCGACCGAGACAAACCTCCATTTCTCGGACATCGGCCTCCTCGACCGGGCCCAAGATCGTCAACAGGCACGCCGAGTTTGAGAACATCCCGGCGGCGAGCCGCTGAATGTCGGCTGCCGTCACTTGGAGTACTTGGTCGAGCCTCGTCTCGTAGTCGATGTCCGAGTCGACCAGGACCATCGCGCCGTACCAGCCGCACATCTCACCCGGGTCGTCGAGCGCAAATTCAACCTCCGCACGATGCCGGGTCTTGGCGCGGGTAAGCTCGGCCTCACCTACCGGCTCGTGCGCGAGGGCTCGGAGGGTCTCGAGGACCTTACGGGTTGCCCGCACCGCCTTGCTGGGCGCGCACGACAGCTCGATATCGAGCGCGGCCGCATCCGCATAGGCGTCGATGCAGGCTCCAAGCGAATACGCGAGGCCTGTCTGCTCGCAGATGGCCTGACGGAGACGGGCGCCGAAGCCGTCGTCAAGGAGTCGCTTCAAGAGCAGCAGGGTGGCGAAGTCGGGGTCGTTCTCATGGGCTGCGGGGAACGAAAAGAGCAGAGAAACCTGCGAGTCGTCGGTCGGTTGGACCTGAATCGGCGCCCAGACGGCGGGGACCGGTGTGCTGGAGGCATCGAGGCGCTCGCCGCGCCGCATCCGGCCAAAGCTCTTCTCGGCCGTGGCCACGATGGCGTCGGCGTCGACCGGCCCGGCCACACAAAGCACAGCGTTTCGGGCGACGAACAACCGCTCGTAGTGGGCGCGACACGCCTCCTCGGTCAGGCTCTCCACCGTTTGTGGCGTCCCCGCGATGGGGAGGGCGATTGGATGGTTGGGCCACAAGGTCTTCCGCGCGAGGGTGTCTGCGTCGAGCTCGTTCCCGTCTTGGTCGAGGGTGTCGAGAATCTCTTCCATGACGACGTGTCGCTCGATCGCGAGACCGGTGAGCAGGGGCTCGGTGATGACTTCACCCAGGAGCGCCAGCCCTTCGAGAGCTGAGGCCGGCGGCACCGTCACGTGAATCGTCACCGCGTCTCGCTGGGTGAGTCCATTGATCTCACCCCCCACAGCCTCGATGGCCACGTTGAAGCTCAGACTGTCAGGGTGGGAGACCGTGCCCCGGAACAGGAGATGCTCGACCATGTGCGAGATTCCGGAGGTCTCCTCGTTCTCGAAGCGGGACCCGCCGCGAACGAATAAGGCATGCGACACCGCATGCACGTGGGGCAGTTTCAGCACAAGGACTCTGAGGCCGTTCGACAGCGTCCTCTGCACGACCTGAAGCACGCTTCTAGAGCATCAAGGGGGTCGGCAGGAGTCAACTGATCGTTGCAACGCACTGATTTCCTTAGCTTTTCATTCAGGATCGGCGTGCCCTGTGCTGGCTGCAGGTCGCCCGTTCGCTCGCCCATCCAATGAGCTCGGCCGGTTACGCTGGACTGCTTGGACGGTGTGGGATGGAGGCCGAGTGACCGACAAAAAGGCTCGCTAACTTAGGATGTTGGCGTGATGGCTGGCGGCGCGGGTCCTTGCGGGGGCGCCGGTGGCGCCTCGGGCTGGTTTGTGTTAGGGAAAACGATTCGGAATTCCGACCCTTGACCGACTTCGGACGTGACCCGCAGCTGGGCCCCGTGTTCGGCCACGATCTGGTGGCACAGCGCAAGACCGAGCCCGGTCCCGGTTAGTTTGGTCGAATAGAACGGGTCGAAGATTCGGTCGAGCTTGTCCTTCGGAATCCCGGCACCGGAGTCGGCGACGACGAGGGCCGTCTGGTCGGCCGAGCGCTCGAGCCGCAGGATGAGCTGGCCGCCATTCGCCATCGATTCCTTGGCGTTTCGCACCAGATTGAGAAGCGCCTGTCGGATCTGATCCGCGTCGATGCGCACCGGTGGGACGTGCTCCGGGATATCCGTGATGAGTTGCACCTGGGCTGCTTCGCAGTCGCGTCGTACGAAGGCAGCAACCGACGTGAGCAGGGCCCCCAGGTCTTCTTCGCGGAGCTGCGGCTGTGGGAAGCGCGCGAATCGGAGATATTCTTCGGTGATCGCCGCCAGTCGGTCGACCTCTCGCCCGATCGCTTCGCAGAGGGCTGAGGCTTCGCCGCTCGGCTGCTTGGCATGGTCCGGCTGGGCCAAGAGATCGAGCAGGAGCTCCGCGTTGAGTCCGATGGACGAGAGCGGATTTCGAATCTCGTGCGTGACATGGGCGCTCATGCGCCCGATGGCTGCAAGACGCTCCGATCGGATGAGCGCTTCTTTCGTGCGGATCGGTTCCGTGACGTCTTCTAGGGCGATCACCAACCCGAGCACGTCGCCGCTGTCGCTCTCGAGGCGTGCAATGCGCACATCGACGAGGAGGTCGCCGATCGGGACGGCGGAGAGGACGACGTCCCGATTTCGCTCGACGAGCGCCGAGAGAGGGCCGAGCCGCTCGACGAGGGGCGGGCCGATGGAGAGCGCCTCGATCGTCGCGCCCCGGGTGTTCGGAGGGCTGAGGCCGAAGTTGGTTTCGGCCGCGCGGTTGACGCTGGTGACGCGAAGGTCGCGATCCGTCGCCACGACGGCCGTTCGGAGGCTCCGAACAACCGACTCGTGATACCGTTTGAGGTCCGCGACCCGTCGGTAGGCTTGCTCGAGCTCATTGGCCTGCCGGTCGAGTTCGTCCTCGCGTTCCTTTCGGGCCCGACCCATTTGCTGCAGGACCTCGGCCAGCGAGGCCAGGTCTCGGTCGGAGGCCGTTGGCACGGGTTGGTGGTAGTCGCCTCGAGAGATCGCGCGCGCGTAGCGGACGAGCCGTCCGATGGGGGCGAGGGTTCGGGCCGAAATGATTGTGAGAAGCAACCCCACAACGAGCGCTACGGCGGTCATCACGACCACACGCCAGATGGCGGCGCGTTCCTCGCGCTGGGCGGTTTGGACGGCACGGTCCGTTTCGTCGTTGATCTGCTTGTTGAGTTGGAAGGTGGCCGCGCGCAAGGCGTCTTCGACGCGGTCGACCTGCTTTTCGAGAGCCTCGGTGCTTGCGCCCTCCGCGAGCCGCGCGAGGACCTGGGCGCTGATGTCATCGAGTTGTCCGTGCAGCGTTTCGATGCCATCGACGCGACGGACGACCTGTTCGCAGAACCGCACGCGTGCATTCGGCGGGGCTTCGGCTTCGGCGGTCGTGTGGCGAGTGCACAGCGTACGGACTTCTTCGATCCGCGCGCGAATCACGGCTGGGTAGTAGGTCAAGCCGGCACGCAAGATCTCCTGTCGGCGCGGGTAGGGACCCGCCAGCACGCGTCGAATGTCTCGAAAGCGGTTCTCCTGGTGCGTCTCGATCTGGGCGGCCAAGCGCGCGATCGCGAGCTGGCCCTCTTTGATGGACAGGTGATCGGCCGCGACCGACCGGATCTCCCGGATGCTGAAATAGGCGAGCACCGCGAAGATCCCGAGGAGAAGCGTGAAGCCCATGAAGATCTTGGCCGAAATCGAGAGCTTCACGGGTGACCGCCGTCGCGCTGCGCCGTCCGACGGGTTCGAGCGACGTGCATCCAAAGCCTGAGAAGAGCGCACGCAATTGTCAAAGGGTGTTGACGCTCGAAACCGAGTGGACAGGTCCATCGGACCTTTCGTAGCCTTGCGCGGCGTGGCCCCGCGACGAAGACTTCGAGCACGACCCTTCGTGGGTTGGGGCCTGCTTGGACTGCTGGGCGCGACCTGCCCGTCGATCGCGTCTGCCGACGCGGTGCCGAACGAAGCGTCGCGTTCCCCTGAACCTGACCTTTCACCGCGGCTCGTCGACATGGTCGTTGCCCAAGTCGACGAGACCGCAATTACCTTGTCGGAACTGGTGGCCGAGACACGCCTGGTCTTGCTTCGGACGCAAGGCTTGCGCGTTGCCGAACGCGGGTCGCTGGACCAACCGCTGTTGAACGCCGTGCTCTCCGCGATCATTCAGCGGGAGCTGATTCAGCGCGAGATCAAGCGTCTTCAGCTTCGCGAGCTGGGTGATGAGGATCTCGCGGTTGGGCTTTCGGGCGTTCGGCGTCTTCTTCCCACCGTCGAAGCCTTCGAGCACTTCATGGACGTGGCCGGGTTCCAGAATCTCGGCCCGGATGCGCCGCGGGCCCCCGGGAGTCCGCCGCCGCTGCTCGCCAACATTCTGCGGATCGAACGGCTCGTCGATCGCTTCGTCGAGGTTCGAATTCGGGCGAACATCGTCGTGAGCGACGCCGAGCTGCGGCAATGTCTTGAGCTCAGCCAGGACCGCCTCGACAAGAGTTGGAAGACGGCCGCGCCCGCTCTTCGCCGCACCCTCGCGCGCGCCAAGGAGCGAGCCGAGCTTGGCTCGTTCATCCGGGACCTCGCGCGGCGCGCTGAGATTCGCTACGCGCCATCTTTCGAGCCCGAGCGTCACCTGGCGGATTTCGCACCGGACGAGGATCCATGCGAGATCCCGTAGCACCGACCACCACCGATTCGGACGCGGACGCCGGCGAAGCCCCGCCTGTCGTGGGTGTTCTGCCTCCTCTGCGGGCAGCGATGGTCGATGACGCGTCGAGCATCAGCGAGATTGCGCGTGCGCTCGGATTGCCGAGCTGGCGTCGGGCTGCGGTGGCTTCCTGGCTCGCCTCGCCCACGGGTTTTGGCGTCGTCGCAACCGGAGGCCCGCGCCCTGGCGAGGGCGACGCCGAGAATCTGGTGGGCTTCGTCCTGGGCTCGATCGTGCTCGATGAGGCCTGTCTCCTGCTGCTCGCCGTCCTAGGCCCCTTTCAGCGTCAAGGTGTCGGGGCCGCGCTTCTCGGGGCCTTCGAGGCGAGGGCACGAGACCTAGGGGCCACCTCGGCCTACCTTGAGGTGGCGGTCGACAACGGACCGGCCCGGTCGCTCTACGAGACAAAGGGCTATGAGCGGGAGGCCATTCGTCGCCGCTACTACGCCGACGGGCGGGACGCGCTCGTCTTGCGCCACATTTTCGCGTCTACGACGATCGCGCGATGAGGTCTTGGGCGCGCGGGCGCTACGGTGTCCCCGTGTGTCGCTGCGGAGTGTGGATGGCGACGGGGCTTGTGATGGCGCTTTCCTCCGCCTGCGGGACGGCGCCGAGCGAACATCCGTTATCTTCAGATGTGCTGAGCCCCGATGTGTTGCACCCGGACGGCGGCGCGACGGTTGAAGACGCGGGTGTTTCACCTGATGCTGCAGAAGGCTCGGATGTGGGCGGGGACCCGACCGGCCAGATTTGGGTCGCGCGTGTGATCGATGGGGACACCTACGTGCTCGGGGCCCACGTCGACGCGCGAAGTCCGGATGGCAAGGCGCTTTCGGGCGAACGTGTTCGTCTGGTCGGGGTCGATGCCCCCGAGATCGCTCACCAACCGGACGAGCCCAGCGATTGTTGGGGGCCCGAGGCGACCGAGTACGCACGCCTTCGGGCCGAAGGCCGGTTCATCCAACTCCGCTACGACGGTCTGGAGGGGCTGCGGGACCCTTATGGACGCATTCTGGCCTATGTACACGACAGCGATGGCGTTCTGAACGAGGATCTGTTGGCGCTGGGTTACGCGCGGGCATATCGCGGAGCCCGGTATGATGATGCTCGCCGATATCTGAAGCTGGAGCGCGCCGCGCGAGATGCGCGTCTTGGACTCTGGGCGTGTCCCTGACCGACGCTTTTCGTGGCGCTTGCGGATGTTGCCTCCGGTCGGGGGAAGAACGATGATGCGCACGCTGAATGCTGCGCCCCAACGCCATCCCATTCGACACCTACCTCGGCGACGCCATTTCGTTGGATGCTGCGTCTTTCGCTGCGCGTCATGCCTGGCCGATGATCGTGATTCCCGACCCTGATCCGGCAGTTCTCTCTCGGATCCGGCGCGCCGAGACGGTCATTGACCGTGTCCCGCGTGACGCGACGGACGATGTTGAGGCTGCACCTTCTGCGGCGAGCCTCGACGCCCTCTGCCTCGAGGCGTCCCCAAAATCTGGGCTCCCGAGCGACAGCATCTCCATTGGCCGCTCCCCTGCCGCCGACGTCATTCTTCTTGACGACAGCATTTCGAGAATCCACGCCTTGCTCTCGTGGACCCCGGCAACTCAAGCGATGGTCGTGACCGACCTCGGGGCGCGCAATGGGACTCGAATCAATGGGGCGCTGCTCGAAGCTGAGCACCCGACCCCGGCCGAGTCGGGCTCGGTGCTTGCGTTCGGCGCGCTGGTGACTCGGCTCTACACGCCCACCGCTTTTCATACTTGGCTGCGTGACGGCGCACCGCGCTCGGGTGCGGCCCCGGGCGTATGGCCGCATCGATGACTGGACGGTGGAGCGCGAAAACGCGAGCGGCCTGTGCTGTCGCCGTGGCTACCGCTGCCGCAGACGGGCGCGGGTCGCGTCGTCGTAGGAAATCGCGGCCTGATTGATCTCGATGTCGGCTGAGGCTCTCAGCGCCTTCGACCAGCCCTCCGCGACCGACGCAGCTTTAAGCTGGGTAAGATGCCACATGAGGGCGGGACGAGAAGCCTTGAATTCCTCGTCGGTTGGGCTCTGACGCTCGGCCAGCTCAACGGCGACCCAGCCCCGCTCGGTGGCCAGCGGTTCGGGCGCGAGCGGGGCCTCGGTCGTGAGTGCCCAGGCGGCGCGTGCGACGTCGGGCGCGACGCCCAGCGGTGGAATGAAGTCTCGGCCCTGCGGGAAAGCCTGGCTTGTCTCCACCGTCAGAGGTGCGGGCTTCTTCTCCGTTTTCTCCGTCTTTCCGAGTGCCTCGCTGGCTTTGATGAGTGAACCGAGCTTCTTGGCCTCAGCGAGGAAAGCG
This sequence comes from Deltaproteobacteria bacterium, assembly GCA_016713425.1. GTDB lineage: Bacteria > Myxococcota > Kuafuiibacteriia > Kuafuiibacteriales > Kuafuiibacteriaceae > JADJPE01. The sequence goes on from JADJPE010000005.1 coordinate 4,181,305, forward strand.
CCGGCGCGCGTCTTGGCTAGCTCGCTCGCCTTCGCCTCGCGCGTGAGGGTGAGGGCAATTTCATCGCGGACGTCCTCGAGCTTCTTTCGAACGGGCGGTTTTCGCTCCGTGACTTTGAGGAAGTGGAGCCCAAATAGAGACTCGAAGATGCCGGACATCTGCCCTGGCTGGAGCTTGAACGCCTCCTCTTCGATCCGTTGCACCGTTTGCCCCGCGCTGAAACAGCCAAGATCCCCGCCTCGATCCTTGGTTGTGTCGTCTGAGAACTTCTTGGCGGCCTCCTCGAACGGCATGCCGGCCTTCACCGCCGCAAGGGCCTTCTCGAGCGTTTGGCGCTTCTTCGTTCGCACGTCCGGAGGTAGGTCTTTCGCGATACGCACCATCACGTGGCGTGCGCACACCTGCTCGGGCACATCGAAGCGACTCGATTTGTAGCGTGCATAGTAGGCCTGGATCTTCTCATCGGCCTTCGATTCGGGCGCTTCGCGCCAGGCCTTGGCATCCGCGTCCGTGACGGTGCCGACCTGCTGCTCGAACGCTTGCGCGTTGAATTGGACGTAGCGAATGGTTATGCGCTCGCGCTCTTGCAAGAACGCCTGCTTGAGCTCCTCTTCGCTGACGTGCACGTTTCGTACTGGCACTCGGAGGAGCGCGGCCAGCTTTTCCTCGCGGAGAGACTGCTCAAACCGCTCGGGCGTGCTTTGGTTCGCGCTCAGATAGCGTTGGTAGAGGTCCTTGTTGAAATGGCCATCCACCTGAAAGGCCTCCTCGGACAGGATGCTGTCTCGGAGCGCCTCGTCGTCCAGCACGAGGTGGCGATCGCGCGCCGCCTGATCGAGCAGCTTCTGGGTGATCATCTCGTCGAGGACCCGAGCCCGCAAATTGTCTTTTTCGGCCTTCGTGCGGTCGTAGGTCCGGTCATTGCGCTGTTGCTGACTGAAAACCCTGGCATATAGAACCGCGTAGTCCGTCTCGAGGATGGACTCACCGTTCACCAAGGCGGCGTCGGTCTGGCTCGATCCCAGACCTCGAGCCGAAATCCCGAACGCGGCCATCGCCAGGAGGGCGAGTCCCAGGATGAACAAGACGATCGGGCTGTTTTTCCGTTTGCGGATGGCTCCGAGCATTCGACATTCTCCTAGCGGAACGGTTTGAGATTTGAAAGGGCCTTTGGTATCCCGAAGCGATCAACATGTTTCGGTGGTTCCGAGGATTATTCTCAAACGACCTGGCCATTGACCTCGGGACATCGAACACCCGGATCTTTGCCAAGGGCCAGTCTATCATCACCAATGAGCCGACCGTGGTCGCCGTATCGCGCGACCATACCGGGGCTCGGAAGGTGAGCGCTGTCGGGCGTGCCGCCAAAGAGATGGTCGGCCGTACCCCTACGGGAATCGAGGCCATTCGGCCGATGCGGAACGGGGTCATCGCAGACTTCGAATCGGTGTCGGCCATGCTCCGGTTCTTCATCAAGTCGGCCAGCGGCAACCGGGGCTTTTCGGCGCCGCGGATCATCATCTGCGTGCCCGGGGGCGTCACGGAAGTGGAAAAGCGAGCGGTCCGCGAGGCGGTCAGCACGGCGGGTGCGCGCGAGGTTTTTCTGATCGAAGAGCCCATGGCGGCCGCGATCGGAGCGAACCTCCCGATTACGGAGCCGTCCGGGAACATGATCGTCGACGTGGGCGGGGGCCGCACCGAAGTGGCGGTGATCAGCCTTTCTGGCACCGTCTTCTCGAACTCCGTCCGGGTCGGGGGCGAGAAGATGGACGAAGCGATTATTCAGTATGTGAAGCGTCGCTACAGCCTGCTGCTGGGGGAACAGACGGCCGAGGAAGTCAAGAAGCGCCTGGGATCGGCATCTCCGAGCGGCCAGCTCGAGGAGATGGAGATCAAGGGGCGTGACGTCGTGGGCGGCGTTCCAAAGAGCGTTGTCCTCAATTCGGACGAGGTGCGCGAGGCGTTGGCCGAGACCGTGAGCCTGATCGTCGAGGCTGTCCGATTTTCGCTCGAGCGGACGCCGCCCGAGTTGGCGGCTGACATCGTGGATCGGGGCATCGTGCTCGCAGGTGGGGGCGCTCTCCTCAAGAACCTCGATGTTTTGCTTCGTGAGGAGACCGGACTCCCGGTGATGGTCTGTGACGACCCCATGTGTGCCGCGGTTCGCGGCAGCGGTCTCGCGCTCGATAAGCTCGACCTTCTCGAAGAAATCGCGGTTGCCTGACGCCGCATGTCGGTGGTCGGCTTTCTCCAGGAACGGATGGGATGGTTCTACGTTGGCTGAGGCGTTATCGGCTCCCCATCCTCGTCTTTTGTGCGTTGGTGTTGCCGCTCGCGGTCTACCGAGCGAATGCGGTTCAACCGTCGCGCGCCAATCCACTCGATAAGCTGATCCTCCTGCTTTCGAGCCCGTTGAGGCGGCTGATGGGCGGAACCGTCGGCGTCATCAGCGATGGGTGGCGAAACTACGTCGACGTCGTCGGTGCGCGGCGTGAAAATGGAGAGCTTCGGAGAAGGCTGGGTCAGGTCGAGGCCGAGCGCGATCGGTTGCTGGCGCTTGGCGCTGAAAATCAACACCTGCAGGCCCTCCTCGAGCTCAAGGCCGCGAACCCTGAAGCGCGCATCCTTGCTGCGACCGTGATTGCGGCCGGGCGCTCGCCCGCGTCGCGTACGCTCGAGCTCAACGTGGGTTCGATCGATGGAGTCAAGCGCGGTATGCCGGTCATCGCCGGCCGCGGTCTCGTCGGACTCATCGAACGCGTCGGATGGACCTCGTCCGAGGTTGTCCTGGTTTCGGATTCGCGTGTGGCCGTACTGTGCGTGGTGGTTCGTTCGCGCGCGCGAGGCTGGGTGACTGGGCAGGGCCTTTGGCCAGACTTCACGCTCAGCATGGCTGAGGTTCTGCGCGCCGACGACGTCCGCGAGGGTGATCGGGTCGCGACGAGCGGTCTTGATGGCGTCTTTCCGGGCGGCGTTCCGGTGGGCGAAGTTGTTTCGGTGCGGACCGAAGAAGGGGTGCAACACCGCCTCGCCGACATCGAGCCCTACGTCGACTTCGCGAGGCTCGAGCACGTGACCGTCTTGCTCGAGACCCGAAGCGATGAGGCGTTCTCTTTCGTGACGCCCGAGGCGCTGCGGCCTCCTACGCTTCGGCGCCCACGTGTTTCGGACGCGCCTGCGTCCTCGCGCCCGCCGAGCGCCGTGCGTGATGCGGGGACCCAGCGCGACGCGGGCGTCAAGCGCGACGCGGGCGCCAAGCGCGACGCGGGCGCCAAGCGCGACGCGGGCGCCAAGCGCGACGCGGGCGCCAAGCGCGACGCGGGCGCCAAGCGCGACGCGGGGGGGGGGAAGGCGCCCCGGCCCGGGACTGACGCCGGCGCCAGCGGGGAGAAGCGAGGGTGAGAGGACGGCGCGTCGAGCTCGCGGGGCGCAACCGCTCGCCCTGGGCGATCCGTCTCGGCGGTGAAGGGGCGGGGCGCGCCAGCGTGCTCTTGGTTGCGCTTCTCATCGCTTGCGCTGAATCGGTGGCGGCACAAAGACCTCAGATTCGTCCGGGGCTCACGCTTTTGGTCATTCTCTACATAGCGCTCGAGCATCCGTTGGCGACGGCGCTTTCGCTTTCCATAGCGATTGGGTACGTGGCGGATGTCTTTTCCGGGGAGAGTCGTGGGCTCGAGCTCTTCGCCACGATGAGTACCTTCTTCGTCATTCGGGCGTTGGCGTTTCGGTTCGTAGGTCGTCGTTTCGTCATCATCGCCGCCTTGGGGCTCGTCATGACGGTCACCCAAGTGCTGATCCTCTTCGCGGCGGAGGCCGCGATCGGACCGAACCGGGCGTCTTTGCTCCAGGCGACACCGGCGTTCGCTCTGCGCCTGCTTGGTGCCGCGGTTTTTGCCTATCCCGTGTACTATCTGTTGAGCGCCATGGAAGGGCGGTTCAAGGCGCGGCCCGATGTTCTCATGGGTCGAAGAAGGCACCGGTGACGCGCCCCGATCAGACCCAGAAGGATCCTTCGGCTGCGGCTCTCCGTGGCAAGGTCATGGCGCTGGCGGCTGTGGCGGTCTTTTTCGTGATCCTGATTCGTCTGTTTGCTCTTCAAGTGGTTCACGGGGATGAATATCGGGAGAAGTCGATGAACAACTTCATCCACTTCAAGCGCATCGAGCACGATCGTGGGCAGATCGTCGACCGCGAAGGCCGGATCCTCGTGACCAATCGCCCCTCGACCAACGTCTACGTGACGCCCGCGTTCCTCCCCCCGGCGACTCGGTTCGTGGTGCGTCTTGGTCGCGCGGCAGGATTGAGCCATGACGATTCCCTGACGGTTGCGCACGTCCTCTCGCGCACCGTTCAAGAGGGCGGGCCGCCGATCCTGCTCGCGAGAGACCTCACGCCGGAGGCCGCTGAGGCCGTGCGTCGTATGGCAACCGATGAGCTCGACCTTCCGCTGGAGGCGATCCCCATCTTGGAGATGCCGTCCGGCCATGATGTGGACCATGAAGAACAGGGGGATCTGGGCGGTCGACCAGACGCTGACGACGACGGCGACCACGACCACGACCACGACCACGACGAAGATCCTCGATATGCAGCCTATCTCGATCCCGACCACTTCCCGAGCACTGGCCAAGTTCTGAAGCGACTCGAGCAGGTGATGGGACTCGACGAAGAAGATCTAACGAGCTTGCGTCGTCGGATTCGGTCGGCGCGAAATCTCGACCGTTATCTCGACATCGTTGTGCGCCGTGACGTGTCGACGGTGATCGAGGGTCGAATCGAGAGGGACCGAATGCTCGGCCTGCTTCCGGGCGTCTTCGTTCGGCGCGCCAAGACGCGTAGATACGAGCACGATGCGCTTGCTGCCCACGTCCTGGGCTATGTCAATGAGCTTTCGGCGCGCGAGCTCGACGAAAGGCGTGAAGCGGGCTACCGGATTGGAGACATCATCGGTCGGCGAGGGGTCGAAGAGACCTTTGAGGATGAGCTCCGAGGCGTCGATGGCCGCGAAACGGCGGTCGTCGACTCTCGTGGACTTCGCCAGCGCACGCCTTTTGCCAAGCAGCTTCAAGAGGAGGTCGGCGCCGATCTCCCGGCCCGAGCTGGCAACCGCGTGGTCTTGACCCTCGACATGGATATCCAGCGCGCGGCCGAGGAAGCGTTTCCGGGGCGCGCAGGATCGGTCGTGGTCATGGAGGTCAATACGGGTCGTCTCTTGGCGCTGACCTCGACGCCGACCTACAACCCAGCCAAGGTTTCCGGGACGCTCGACCCCGATGAGCGGGATCGGCTCAAGGTGCTCGAACCGCTTCGTCCGTGGCGCTTTCGAGCCATCCAAGACCATTTCGCGCCCGGATCGACCTTCAAAGTCGTCACGGCCTTGGCGGCGCTTACGCATGGGGCCAGCAACGGAAAAGAGAACATCGTTTGCCCCGGCGCGTTTCGTCTCGGCAATACACGATTTCGTTGTTGGAAAGATTCGGGTCACGGGCCGGTCGATCTGATCAACTCGATCGCGAAATCTTGCGACGTCTACTACTATACGATGGGCGCTCGGCTCGGGCTCGACCCGATCGCCGAGACGGCCGAACTCCTCGGGTTTGGGCACAAGACCGGCATCCCGCTCTTCGGGGAATCGGCGGGCATCATGCCCACCAAGGCTTGGTACAACAGCCGGCATCGCGGGAGTTACACGCTCGGAGCGGCGGTCAACGCATCGATCGGCCAGGGGGCCGTGACGGTGACGCCGATTCAACTTGCGGTTGCGTATGCTGCGATCGCAAACGGCGGCACCGTCTATCAGCCGCAGGTGGCGCTTCGCATCGAGAGCCAAGACGAACGTGCGGTTCGAGAGATTGCGCCCCGTATCGTGCGCAAGCTCGATATCGAACCGGCGTATCTCGCGATGGTTCACGAGGGGTTGCGCGAGGTCGTCAATGCGCCCCACGGGACGGCCTATCGGCGACGCCTGGAGGCGCTCGAGGTCTCGGGGAAGACCGGGACGGCCCAGGTCGCGAAGCTCGGAAAATATCGACTCAAGGTGCACGAACTCGAGTGGAAGGTTCGCGACCACGCCTGGTTTGCGTCGTTTGCGCCGTCCGAGCATCCCGAGGTCGTCGTGGTCGTGTTCAATGAGCACGGCGGTGGTGGAAGCTCAGCCGCGGCGCCCGCCGCAATGCAGATCGTCTCTGCATGGTGGACGAAGAAGACGCAAGGCCTGGCGAAGTCAGCCGAAGCTCAGGCGAATTGAGCCGGGACAGGGAACCGTAGGCAATCGGCGAGAGGCAAGAAGCAGCAGCAAGGCGAATGAAACGATGTCGAATCTGACCAAGTCCCGAATCCTAGCTCACGTCGATCGGCCCTTGCTCGCCTGCGTCTTCGCCATTATCACGCTTGGGCTCTACAATCTCTCGTCGGCAAGCCGACCGCTGGGCGAATCGCTGCACTACACGCAGGGCCTCTATATGGCGATCGGATGCGTGATCGCGTTAGCGCTCGCCAGCGTCCACTATCGACACCTTGAGGGGCTCGCCATCCCCATCTTCGTCGGGGCGGTTGTGCTGCTCTTGGCCACGGGCGCCTTCGGCCGCGTTGTCAACGGCTCGCGGCGTTGGCTCTCGTTTGGCTTCGTGAACTTTCAGACCTCGGACGCCGCGAAGCTGGCGGTGTTGATTGTCGTAGCCAAGATTTTCCATACCGAGCGCTGGGAAGGGGGTCTGACGTTGCAGGAGGTCTTTCGTCCGCTCAATATTTCGCGACCGGTGATCTTGCTCGTCGTGGTCTTGGTGCTGGCGATGTTCGGAGACCGTGTCGCGGCGCCGGCGCTTCAGGAGCCGGTCGGGAACCGCTATCGTTCGGCCGTCGTGCTGCGCGGCGGCGATGGCACGACGATGATCGGGAGGGCGCCGAAAGGCACACCAAGCCTCGAGCTTCGGCTGAGCGGCGTCGCACGCGAGCATGCTCAGATCGTGCGCGTCGGCCGCGGGGAGTATCTCCTCAAGGACCTCGCGCCCGACAAGGGCACTTTTGTGAACGACGTACGGATCGACCACGAGCAGCGCTTGAACCATGGAGATCTTGTCCGTTTCGGCGTGAATCCGCGGGCTCTTTTTCGATTCAAACACCCCCTTGGGCCGCTCCGGTCGGCGCTGCCGTGGGCGGCCCTCATTGGCGCCGCTTGGTTGTTCGCGGCCGTGTTTCTCCAGCTCCGAAAGCGCGCTTGGTCGTTCAGTGACGTGTTCGCACCGATCGACTTTGTGGCCCTCCCGGCGGGGCTCGTCCTGATTCAGCCCGATCTTGGGACGTCGCTTCTGATCGGCCTCGTAGCCTTCACGATGATCCTGTACGTCGGCGTCAAGCCGCTCTCGCTCGTGATCCTTGGGATTTCGGGCGTTCTTGCCGGGATCTTGGCTTGGGTCGCCGTACTCAAACCCTACCAGAAGGAGCGCGTACTCACGTTCTTGAACCCCACGAGTGATCTCGCGGGTGCCGGCTACCACCAGCACCAGTCCGTGATCGCGGTCGGCAGCGGTGAGCTTTTTGGAAAGGGCTATGGGCAGGGCACGCAGACTCAGCTCTCATTCCTCCCAGAACAGCAGACCGACTTCATCTTTTCAGTTTGGTCCGAGGAACATGGCTTTCTCGGGAGCGCGCTCGTCGTGGTCCTATTCGCGATGCTTGTGCTCCTGGCGATGCGGGTGGCCGCTCAGGCGCGCGACCGCTTCGGAGCCCTTCTCGCCGTCGGCGTGGCCGCGATGGTCTTCTGGCACGCGAGCATCAACATGTTGATGGTGTTGCGTCTTGCGCCCGTGGTCGGCGTGCCGCTTCCGCTGTTCAGCAATGGCGGCTCATTCTCGGTGACGATGTTGGCTGGCCTCGGCCTCCTCCTCAACGTCAGCGCTCGGCGAAATCTATTCTGATGAGCAACGCTTGGATGCTGGCTCATCGGTGAGCGCGGGTAAGACGGTGGGCGATTCGTGCTGCCTTGCGGCCATCAAGAATGACGGCATGATGACGAGGGCTGCCACGACGCAGGTGAGTTCGCCGAGCACCGCGAGTTTGCCGAAGGAAACGAGGGCGCCGTTTCGGGCGATGAGCAGCGAGCTGTAGCCGATGATCGTGGTGAGCGAACATAGGAACACGGCGCCGCCGGTCGTTGCGAGGGCGCGCTTTGCCGCCGACGCGCGATCTTGGTTTTCGCTCTCAATGAGATAGCGCGAGTACGTGTTGACGGCGTAGTCGATGCCCACGCCAAATGTGATCGGAAGCGCGATGAAGTTGAGGAAGTTGATGCGGAGGTCAGTCAGAAAGGCGGCCGCGCCCAGGCCGCACACGCCCATGATCAAGGTTCCGACGACGATGAGCACATGCCGGGGGCGTCGATAGGCGACAATGGTCAAGACGATGATGCCCAGGAGGGAGTAGAGCGTTGCCTTTGGACCGTCGATCTCGACAGCGCGGAGCATGTCGTTGAAGACGACGAAGCTCCCTGATGACTTGACGACGCCGCCATCGGAAAGGGGAATGTGCTGGAGCAGATCGGCGACGCGCGCGATCTCGGTCGCATGGTAGAGGTTCAGCTTGAGGTTGGGGAGGACGAGGACGACGCGGCCCTCCTGCCCATCGAGCTCTCGGAAGTCTCGGCGTACCGACTCCGGTAGATCCTTTTGGCTGAAGGGCTCGAGGTCGGCCGGCGGTCGGTATTCGCGCGCCATACGTGCCGCATCTGGGCTGAGCACGGCGAGATGCTCCTCGGAAAGCATACGACGGATCTCTTCGAGCACCTCGATCTTGGCTTCCTGGTCCGGGGGGACCAGGGTATCGAGAGCCTGCACGTCTACGATCGGCGCGTTTTCGCCCTCACGTGCGATGGCCTCTTTGAGGTACGAGACGATTTCGGGCACCTGAGCCGGATCGTCGGCGACGATGATCTGAGGCGCCAGGTAGCGTCCGAAGATCCGATCGATCTTGTCTTCCCAGTAGGCTGCGCCCTCTCCTTCGGCATAGGTGCTCCGCAGCTTCGAGAAATCCTTCTCCAGAGGATCGCTCAGGTACTGCACACAAAGCCCAAACGCGACGAGGCTGATCGCGGTGCCGATGGCCGCGACCAAGCGAGGGGCGCCTCCGATGAGTCGGGGGAGGATGCCCGCGAGTTGGCCGCTCTGATAGAGGCTGAGGCGCTCCTTGGTGGGGTCCGTCGGACGCACAGCCTCGAACCAGGCGATGAGGGGCGGCATGACGAGGAACGTCGCCGCCCAGCAACTCACCATGCCAATCCCACCGATGATGCCGAAGTGCTTGAATCCGAGGAAATCGGTGGCCATCAGCGAACCGTAGGCGACTGAGGCGGCGAGGGCGGCGGCCGATGTCGCGTGAAGCGTCGTGCTTACGGCGCGCTCGATGGCGGTGCCGACGTCGTCGCGGGCGCGCCGCTGCTCAATGTAGCGTGCGAGCAGGATCAGTCCGTAGTTGATGCCGTTCCCGGGTACGATCGGTCCGAGGAAGGCGGACGAGGCGTTGAGGTGGCCGATGAGGAGGTAGCTGAGGGCAAAGCACCAACTGCATCCGACGTACACAGGGACGCTGATGAGGAGGATGGCTCGCCAGCGCCGAAAGTAGACGAAGACGACCAACCCAAGGAGGACGACGACCACGAAGGAGGCGATGGCGAGATCCTCCACCAGCGACGCCTGCTCCTCGATGAGGTTCTTGACGTCACCTCCGAGCCCGACTTTCATCTGCGGATCGTAGTGGGTCGGATTTAGGTCTGCGACCAAGGATTCGACGGCGGCAACGAGCGCGCGGTTGCGTTCGAGCCCGAACGAAAGCCCCTGCTGTACGACCACGATCGCGAGCTCAGTCTGGTCCTTGCTCTCGAAATAGCCGTCTGGAAATCGCTTCGCCAATTCGAGGACGTTTGCGTACTTGGCTTCGATGTCGGAGACGTCGAAGTCGGCGTTCGCATCCGTGTCATCGAGGTCGACGAACAGCGGACTTGCCCGCGCCTTAGGGCCCGCCGCGAAATTAGCTGATCGCCTGATCAGAGGCACGTCGGTTGAATGGTGTAGTTCCACTCGCCGTGAAACACGTCGGGGCTGAGATTCACGAGGGCGAGCTGCTTGTCAGTAACGCGGCGGCCCTTCGGATAGACGCGATCATCAAGGCGGCTGCGGACGGTCAGGCCAGCCTTTGTCGTTGTCGCGGCGATCAGGTTCACGATGACCTGATGGGTTACGAGCGGTTTGCCGCGCCAGTTTTGGGTAATGAACGAGAACAGTCGGTGCTCGATCTTGTTCCATTTGCTCGTTCCCGGCGGCAGATGGCAGACGGTCACTGGGAAGCCCAGCTCGTCGACGAGCCCTTGGAGTTCGAGCTTCCACAACCGCAGACGGTATCCATTGCTCCCGCCTCCATCGGCGATGATCACAAGCGAGTTCGCGTCGGGGTACCTGAACGCACCCATCTCATTCCACCAAGTGCGGATGCTCTGCACAGCGAACTCTCCTGTGTCATGGCTGAGCCCTACGCTGACCCATGCTTCGTTACCTTGGATATCGTACACGCCATACGGCGTGGCGCGCCCCTGCTCGGGGTCGATGAAGTCATGAACATTGACGTCGTCTGCGTCTCCTTTGCCTCGGAGCTCGCGCCCGTCGTTCTTGTACGACCCAACCAGCTCCTTTTTCTTCGTGTCCACAGATATGGCCGGCTGATTCGCTTCGAGTTGAAGACGAAGTGTCTCGTTGATGTGCTCGAACTGCGCGTTTCGGTCCGGATGCTGCGCGCCCTCGAGGCGCTTACGATTCGCCTGAAGGCTGTAACCAAGCTGTTTAAGAAGACTCGAAACCATCTTCATGCTCGTCGAATGGCCTTGTGCAGCCAGCGCCTCGACGATGTTTCGCTGGCTGCGGGCCGTCCACAAAAGGGGCGATTCTGGATCGCCGCGCGTTGTCGCTTCGACCAACGCCTGCAAGTCAGGCAGCAGAGTCGGGTCCTTCTCCGTTGCCTTTTGCGACCCGCACCTGGCCGTCTGCTGCGTGTCGGATCCATCGGTGCAGCGGTCCCATCTTCGATGCTCCGTACCTCCGCGATACCTCGGCCGATCGCGCTCGGCGCCATTCCCGTCGCACGCGCTGCTGCCGCAATGCCGCCGTAGCCGAAGGCCAAAGCTTCGCCTGCCACAAAAGACGTCGCGCCCGCTCCGTCAGCGTGCTTTCGAGCGCCTGATGACGCTCTCGGATCTTCGATTCAGCTCTCTTCCGGTCCGCCCTATTCACCGCAACAGTCGGATCCTCGCGATCGCGTTAGTCAATCTGTTTATTTTGCGGCGAACCCTTACCTCGATCGATCGTTTCGGCGATGCGATCACGAATGTCCTCGAGATCCTCGAGGTCGACGAAGAGGTGGCGGCGGGCGGTGAAGAAGGCGCGCTCCGGGCCGAGCTTGTTGCGAGCGGAGCGAATGCCTGGGAGCTCGCGGATGCGTTCGGCCAGATGGTCCGAGAAGCGTCGGTTGGCGGCGCTCGAGGGCGACGTCACGATGATCGAGAGTTGGGACCAACCTCCGAATCGGCGCTCGAACTCCTTGGCGGTGATGACCGACTCGGCGGAGTCGGGCAGGAGATTCTTGATGTCGGCCCGGACGTCCCTGAAGAGCTGGACGGAAAGGTAGGTCGAGGGAATCACCGTCAGAAAGATGAGGCCGAGGACCAAGCGCGGGCGCGCCAGGACTCGCTTCAGGCGTTGTCGGACCAAGCTCAAGTGGTGTCGAAAGCACGAGCGTCCGAAGTACACAAGCGCGTTCGCGCGGCCGACCGCACTCGTTCCGCGCGGCTGGTCTCGACCGTCTCTCGGTGGTCGGACGTCAGGTGGAGGAAAAATCCCTGACGAGGTCGGGCCAGAGAGGTAGGCTATGCCGACCGTGACGGATGGACCCCTTCTCCTCGACCCGACTGAGCGAAGTGCCTGGCTTGTGCCGCTCAGCGAAGCGGCCCGTCGCGTCCGACGCGTCGCGTACGCGCCGTACTCCTCCTATCAGGTGGGCGCAGCGCTTCTTGCGGCGGATGGACGCGTGTTCTTGGGCGTGAACGTCGAGAACGCGGCGTTCCCGACGTGTGTTTGCGCTGAGGTCAATGCGCTGGGCTCTGCCGTTGCCGCGGGCGCCCGACATTTCGTCGCCGTGGCGGTGGCGGCGGCTTCCCGGCCGGGGGGCGAGCCCGTCATGCCTTGCGGAAACTGCCGTCAGGCCCTCGCTGAGTTTGGTTCGGACCTCTTCGTCGTGTCGGTGCCGCCCGAAGGTCCCTTGGGGCCAGTGATTCTTCTCCGAGATTTGTTGCCGGGCGCGTTTCGGTAGTCCCATGTTGAGTTGCATGACGCCGCCACCCATGCGCCTACGGCTTCGAGGTGGGCTTGTCGTGACGATGAACGCGAGCCGCGATGTCTTCGTGGGCGACGTCGTCATCGAAGCGCATCGGATCGTCTCGGTATCGGCGACCGATGCGCGCTCTGCAGGGCCGGCCGATCCCCAGGCCCAGGCTGCTGGGCCGCGCGGGGGAGGATCCCGCGGCGGAGGGGCCCGCGGCGGAGGGGCCCGGAGGGAAGGAGACGAAACAGCGGTTGATTCTGGTTCTGGGGATGTCCTTGAGCCAGAGATGTTGGAAGAGGTCGTCGATTGTCGGGGACAACTCGTGATCCCCGGGCTCGTCCAGCCCCACGTCCACCTGTGCCAGACCCTGTTTCGCGGCGCCGCCGATGGCCTTCCTCTTCTCGACTGGCTCAGGACGCGCATCTGGCCTTTCGAAGCGGCGCATACGGCGAGCTCCATGACGGCTTCAGCCCAGCTCGGTGTGCTCGAGCTGTTGAGGTCGGGAACCACGACGATCTTGGACATGGGGTCCGTCCGACATACCGAGGCCATCTTCGATGTCTGCGCACGCGCCGGGATTCGAGCGACGATCGGCAAGGCCATGATGGACGTCGATCACGGCCAACCCGCTGAGCTGTGCGACGAGACTGGCCGTGCGCTTGGCGAGAGCACCGAGCTCGCCGACGCATGGCACGGCGCTGCGAATGGTCGACTTCGGTACGCCTTTGCGCCGCGATTCGTGCTCTCGTGCAGCGAAGACCTGCTCGTGCAAACGAGCCGCGTTGCGCGAGACCGAGGTCTTCTCTTTCACACGCACGCCTCGGAGAACGTGGATGAAACGGCGCTCGTTCGCGCCGAACGTGGGATGGATAACGTCGCGTACCTTCATCATTTGGGCGCGCTTCATGACCACACGGTGCTCGCACACTGTGTGTGGCTGACGGAACATGAGAAGCAGCTTCTTGCCGCGAGTGGTGCCCATGTTGTGCACTGCCCGTCCTCGAACCTCAAGCTCGGTTCAGGGGTCGCTGCACTTCCTGAGCTTCTCGATGCGGGTGTTCAGGTCGGGTTGGCCGCCGATGGTGCAGCGTGCGCCAACAACCTCGACGCGTTCATGGAGATGCGGCTGGCCGGATTGATTCACAATCCTCGTTTCGGTCCGGGCTGCCTAGAGGCTCGGCAAGTGGTGGAGATGGCCACCTTGGGGGGAGCGCGCGCGCTCGGGCTGGAATCGGAAATTGGCAGTCTCGAGATCGGAAAGCGCGCCGACGTCGTCGTGATCTCGCCGGACCAGCTCCACGCGACACCGAGCCAGGACGTCTATAGTCTTCTCGTCTACGCGCTTCGCGGACATGACGTTCGCGATGTGTTCGTCGATGGCGTCGCGCGCCTTCGCGGCGGGATTCTCGTGGACGTCGACGTGGGTGCGGTTCTCGAGGCTGCGCATGATGCGGCCGCCCCGGTCATAGCGATGGCCGCCGCGGCCATCAAGACTTGAAACTTCGCCGAACTGGGGCTTGGGCGCGGTCTTGGGCGGTTGCTCAAACGTTCTTGCGCGCGCCGAGGGCGACGCTCGTCTTCATCTCCGCGCCCGTGTCGGGGTCTCGAGCCGCCATGTTGAGGATGCCATCCTGGGTGAGGCTGAAGTCGACTTGGACGCGGACGTGGCCGGCCGCGCCAAGGCGGAAGCCCGAGAATCGAAAGGCCCCGAGGAGCTCGTTCTCTTGCGCTCTTCGGTTGTCGCCCTGGTAGATCCGCATCTCGAGATCCTGTTGATTGTCGACGCTCGTCGTGAACTTGAGCTGCTTCAGGTTTGGCACGGACTCGTTCTGCTTGAAGATCTGGTGCAACTCGCCTTGCGCGTTCTCGATGCCAATCGCCATCGGAATGACGTCGAGAACTTGAACTTTTAGGTCGCTCTGATCTTCGAGCGAGTACGCGAACATCGCTGCACCGATCGCGACGGCTTCGTCGGGATTCACTTGTTTGGACGGCTGCTGCCTGAACAATTCGGCTACGGCGCGCTGCACGGAGGGCGTGCGCGTTTGTCCGCCGACCAAAAGGACGTGATCGAGCTGGTGCGGCTCGAAGCCCGCGTTCTTGCAGACTCGCGCTGCAGTTTCGATGGTTGCGTCGACGAGATCTTGAATGCGCGATTCCATGATGTCGCGCGTGAGCTTCAAGTCGATGTCGAGTGGCGTACCGTTCGCGGTCATCGTGATGAAGGGAATGTTGAACGCGCACTCCTTGCGATCGGTCAGATCGATCTTCGAGCGTTCGGCGAGATCTTTGATTCGCTGCATCGCGATCGGATCCTTGCGCAGGTCCACGTCGGGGTGCTGCTTCGAAAACTCCTCCAGCGCCCACTCGATGATGCGGTTATCGAAGTCCACGCCACCCAGGAAAATGTCGCCGCCCGTGGCCTTCACTTCGAAGACCCGATCGCGGATCTCGATCACGGACACATCGAAGGTCCCGCCCCCAAGGTCGAAGATGGCGATCGTTTCTTTCTGCAGTCCTCGACCTACGCCAAACGCGAGCGCCGCTGCCGTCGGTTCGTTGATGATGCGGAGGACCTCGAGGCCAATGATGGCGCCGGCCTCCTTCACGGCGTGGCGCTGGCGATCGGTGAAGTAGGCGGGGACGGTCACGACGGCGCGGTGAATCGGTTCCTGGAGATAGTCCGAGGCGACGTCTCTTATCTTCTGCAGGATCTTCGAGGCGATCTGCGGCAAGGCAAACTTGACGCCGTTGCACTCGACGAGGACGTCCTGGGTTTCGTTCTGTTCCGATACGTCATAGACGAAGTAGTTGTGGACGCGTCGGGCCGTCTGCTCGTCGTATTGCTTCCCCATCAGGCGTTTGCTGCCGTAGATGGTGTTCTTCGGATTGAGTTGCCACTGTCTCTTGGCTTCGTGGCCGACCAGTTCATGTCCCTTGTCGTCGATCGCGAAGATCGACGGGATCGTGTATTCCCCGCCGCGATAAGGGATCAGTTTGACGCGTTGGTCTGGCCCTTCGACGATGGCGGCACAAGAGTTCGTGGTGCCCAGATCTATTCCGATGATGCG
The DNA here is from genome assembly GCA_016713425.1 of Deltaproteobacteria bacterium. Classification (GTDB taxonomy): domain Bacteria; phylum Myxococcota; class Kuafuiibacteriia; order Kuafuiibacteriales; family Kuafuiibacteriaceae; genus JADJPE01. The sequence goes on from JADJPE010000005.1 coordinate 4,196,736, forward strand.
GCCCATAGGACGATTTCAGCTCGTGAGGTTAGCGAGGTCTGGGCCCCCGCGGAAGAGCCTGACGTGCGATCGCCTGGTGAATACCCGGAATAAGTTCGTTGACCATTGTCGTCTGTTCTGGGTGTTTCTGCGTCAAGGACCCTCATGGAGATCATACGAGACGTTGAAGGCATACAGCGCCTCATGGAACTTCTGGCCGACGCACCCTTCGTGGCGCTGGATACGGAGACCACCGGGCTCGATCCGAACGTCGACCGGCTCCTCCTCATCCAGGTCGGGACGGCGAGTCGACAAGGCGTCATCGACGCGGCGGCGATGACACCGGGTTTGCTGAGCGAGATCTTCCGGGCCGATCGGCTCGTCGTTCTCCACAATGCGTCGTTCGATCTCAAAATGCTGCTGGGGCGCTTTGGCGTGTGGCCCGGCCTGTGGGAGGCGAAAGTCGCGGACACCTTGCTCGCCGAACTCCTCCTCCGTAACGGACGATCGAGCGAGATCGCGATGAACGGATACGGGCTCAAGGTGCTGGCCGCGCGATATGCCGGTATGGAGCTGGATAAGTCGATTCGGCAAGGCTTCTGCGGCATCGAATCGATCGACACGCTGAGCGAAGCGGAGCTTCACTATGCGGCGCGCGACGTCGAGGCGACGTGGAAGGTTTTTTCTGAGCAACTTGCGTTGCTCGAGAAGGAGCGTCTTCTCCGTGCCCTGGCGATCGAAGGTTCAGCGGCGATCGCGTTCGCGGTCATGGAACTCCGAGGTGCACCGATCGACGCGGCTGGATGGAAAGTGCTCCTGGATGGCGAAGCCAGAGAGAGTCTCGAGGCTCGAAGAGCGCTCGACCGTGAGTTCTGGTCGGTCGCGCATCCCGACCTCTTCGGAGGGACGACGCTCAACTACGACAGCGACGAAGAGGTGCTCGATGCGCTCGGAAAGCTCGGTGTGTCGCTGACGTCGACGAAGCTCGAGGCGCTGCGCGCAACGGGGCACCCGGCGGCTTGTGCTCTGGCGACCTACCGAGATCATCAGCGAACCGTTTCCACCTACGGTGCGTCCTTCTTGGCCTACGTTCACGCCAAGACCGGGCGCCTTCATCCCCGGTTCACCTCGCTTGGCGCTATCAGCGGCCGCGCGTCCTGCAAAGAGCCCAACCTTCAGAGCATCCCGGCGACGTCGGCGTTCCGTGCTTGCTTCAGAGCGCCACCGGGTCGGCGCATCATAACCGCCGACTATTCGGCGGCCGAGCTGCGCGTGATCGCGGAGCTATCACAAGATCCTGTCTTCCTGAAAACGTTGCGTGATGGACTCGATCTTCATGCCATCGTAGCCCGCAAGCTCTTTGGCCAGCCGGTGAGCAAGACGGAGAATCCACAGCTCCGGGCGCGTGCCAAGGCCATCAATTTCGGCCTCGCGTATGGCATGGGCGCTCAAGGATTAGCCAATCAGCTCGGCCTTCCACTCGGCGAAGCGGAGGCTCTTCTCGAAGAATATTTCCGCGCCTTTCCCCGCATTCGCGACTACTTGAATCGTACGGCGCGCGAAGCGCTTCGAGTCGGGCGTACGGAGACGTTATCGGGGCGTCGCTTCTGGTTCATCGATGCGCGACGAGACGGCAAGGATGAAGCCACGCTTCTTCGTATCGCCAAGAACGTCCCGATTCAAGGCAGCAGCGCCGACATCACAAAGCTTGCGATGGCTCGGGCGACGGCTGCTTTTCATCGAGAGCGCCTCGACGCGTTCATGGTCAACATGGTGCACGATGAGTTGGTGGTGGAGGCGGCTGAGGGGGTGGCGGAACGGGCCGAAAAGATCTTGGTTCGCGAGATGGTCGATGCTGGCTGTGCCTTTCTTCCGTCGGTGCCGGTCGAGGTCGATTCCGTGATACGTGAGACCTGGTCGAAATGAGCAAACGTCACATCTTGGGTTCGGCAGGGTGGTTGTGTGGGCGACGCCCGAGAACGGCTATCCAATCGATCGGCCTTCGCGCTTCTTGCGTCTGCGTACTCGTTGCTTGGAGCCAAGTCCGAGCTCCGACGGACGCGCGTGCGGCTGAGCTCGTGGTCCTCGACCCGGGGCATGGTGGTCATCTTTCGGGCGCACAAAATGCGGACGGCGTGGAGGAGAAGACCATCGTGCTCGCGATCGCGCTCGCCGCTCGCCGCGCCCTGGCGGCGGATGGCTATCGGGTGGTGCTGACGCGCAACGACGATCGCCACGTCGAGCTCGCAGACCGGATCGATCTCGCGAACCGCAAGGGTGCGGCCGCTTTCGTCTCGATTCATGGCAATTTCTCCCCGGTCTCTTCGCGACGCGGCGTGGAGACGTACGTGCTTTCGGCCGCGGCCTCCGACGAGACTTCACTCACGTTGGCGCACCTCGAGAACGAAGGGGAGGTCTTCGACCGCATCGTCGATGAAGATGCGTTTGGCGGGGGTGCCGTCGACCGTGACCAAGCCGATCTTCGATTCATCCTTTCCGACCTCGTTCGGATGAATGCCCATCAGGAAAGCGGAGCCTTGGCCCTCAACGTGCAAGACTCGGTGGGACGTCTCGATGGTTTTGGGCCAAGCCGAGGGCTTCGGCAAGCGCCGTTTCGTGTCTTGAAGGGTGCTCGCATGGCCGCGGTGCTCGTTGAGGTTGGGTACCTGTCGAACAAGCGACAAGGCGCGTTTCTCGCGACGCAAAACGCACAAAATGCGGCTGGGACGGCGATCGCGCGCGGCGTCGGGCGGTTTCTTCGGGCGCGATGACGTTATCCTTCATCCTTCATCCTCCGTCCTCCATCCTCCGATGGTTCGATGGTTCGATGGTTCGATGGTCGGAGGAGCGGTCCGGTGAGAAACTGATTGCACCAAGAAGGTGCCCGATCGTAGCGTCCGCGAGATGACGAGCGGCAAGGCCCGAATGGATGGGCGGAAGCATGACGAACTCCGTCCGATAAGCCTCGAGGTGGACTTCACCAAGTGGGCTGAGGGGTCGGTTCTTGCGGCCTATGGGGATACGCGTGTCCTGTGTACCGCCTCGGTCGAGGATCGTGCGCCCGCCTGGCTGAAGGAGCAGCAGCAGGGCTGGGTCACGGCCGAATATTCGATGCTGCCGCGCGCGACGGAGACGCGCTCGGCGCGTGAAGCGGTGCGAGGCAAGATGGGTGGCCGAACCCACGAAATCTCGCGCCTCATTGGGCGCAGCTTGCGCGCGGGCGTCGACCTCAAGGCACTTCAGGATCGAACGATTACGATCGACTGCGATGTCCTCCAGGCCGATGGGGGGACGCGTACGGCGTCGATCACCGGCGGCTTCGTCGCTTTGGCGTTGGCCTGCCGTCGGCTGATCAAGTCGGGGGCTTTGCGCCGGGATCCTATTCGGCGGTTCGTCGCCGCTGTCTCCCTCGGCATCATCGGGGACGAGGTGCTCCTCGATCTTGATTTTCACGAGGACCGTGACGCCGACGCCGACGTGAACCTCGTGATGACCGGCGAGGGTGGCATCATCGAGCTTCAGGGCACGGCCGAAGGCACTCCCTTTTCCAAGGCCCATCTCGATCGTCTCCTCGAGATGGGACGGGTTGGGATCGACACCTTGGTGCAGGCGCAGCGCAATGCGCTCGGACTGTGAGGCGCGCCTCGATGCCGGACGACCGACCCCGATTGATTCTGGCGACCCAGAATCGCGGCAAGGCGCGCGAGCTTGTCGCGCTGCTGCCCGGCCTTTGCGTGGAGACGCTTGCCGACCATCCTGAGATCGAGATGCCCGAGGAAACGGGCCAGACCTTCGAGGAGAACGCGCTGCAAAAGGCGGAGTACGTGGCGAGCGCACTGGCGGCGCCGATCGTCTTGGCCGACGACTCCGGGCTGGTGGTAGACGCCCTCCCGGGTGCGCTCGGGGTGCGGTCTCGCCGTTATGGACCGGGGACCGACCTCGACCGCTGCGACAAGCTGCTGGCCGCGCTTTCGCTTCAGCCGCGAATGAATCGTGCGGCGCGTTTCGTTTGCGCCGCCGCGCTTGTCGTTGCGGGTGGGCCTACGATCGTGGTCCGGGGCGAAGTCGAGGGGCAAATCGCGGAGAAGCCCTCGGGAGATCATGGGTTTGGCTACGACCCCGTCTTTGTTCCAGTGGGCTTCGATACCTCGATGGCTTGCCTTTCTCTTGCGGAGAAGCAGGCCATTTCGCACCGCGGTCGAGCGCTCGCCCAGCTACTTCCGCACATTCAGCGGCATTTTTCGCTTGAGCCCCGGCGCGAATTGTCCCCAACATCGGCGGCGTCGTCGAGAGACGGACACGGGGCGTAGCGCAGTCTGGCTAGCGCACCTGCTTTGGGAGCAGGGGGTCGGAGGTTCGAATCCTCTCGCCCCGATGTCAAACCTCGACGTTGGGTGGTGATCTGGTCGAGCTCAAGCGCATGTAGCTCAGGTGGATAGAGCAGCGGCCTTCTAAGCCGACGGTCGGGGGTTCGAATCCTCCCTTGCGCGATCGGAACGAAAGGTTTAGGACGGCAAACGGTTCGGTGGTTCGCTGTTGATGATGATGATGGTGACTGTAGCTCAGTTGGCAGAGCGATGGACTGTGGCTCCATAGGTCGCGGGTTCAAGCCCCGTCAGTCACCCTGCGTTTTCTGTTTGCGAATTGAATCATGGGCGCGTACAAGCGCTTCGCGTTCGGGGGTGTAGCTCAATTGGTAGAGCAATGGACTCTTAATCCATAGGTTGGGGGTTCGATTCCCTCCACCCTCAAGGTTGAATCCGAGACCCCGGAGGCCGCAAGGTCCCCGGGGTTTCGTGTCTTGGCCGCAGCGTGAACTTCGTCGCCGAGCGGGCGCCCGCAGGCGCGCTCGTGTCGACGAGCGGCCCGCTGGGTTCGACATGCGTCAGGCATGTGACTCATGCTGACAGGGATGACGACGACCACCACGCTCTGCTTCGATCTCGACGGCACGCTCGTCGACAGCTACCTCGACATTGCGACCGCTCTAAACGCGGCCCTGCAGACCGTGGGCGCGCCGGTGTTCGAGGCCGAGTCCGTGAAGCGACTCATCGGCGGAGGTGTCGTGCAGCTTCTCGCGAACGCATCCCTGAAGCCCGGCACCGAAGAGTTCGAGCAGGCGATGAGCGTGTTTCGGTCCTCGTATGCGCGGTGCCTCGCCGATACGACCGGGTTCTATCCGGGTGTCCGGTCGCTTCTCGAGGCTTTGCGAGATCGTGGAATCCCAGTCGTCGTGGCGACCAACAAACCTGCGGTTTTTACGCGCGCGATCGCGAGACATCTTGGCTTCGAGCAGCTCGGGATTGTGGCTCTGGCCTCTGGGGACGAGACGCCTGCGAAGAAACCGGACCCCTCGGTCATTCGACTTGCCTACGCACGTGCCGCGCTCACCTCAGCGCTGACGGCATCGCCTCGCCCCTTCTACGTCGGGGACATGCCGGTCGACGTCGAAAGCGCCCGCGCCGCGGGCATGCGGTCGGCGATCGTCGCATGGGGCTTTGACCCGCGAGGCGCGGTCGCCCTCAGCCCGGATGCGTTCATCGAGGACCCGATGGATCTCATTGAGCGTCTAGCCCGCATGGCCGTCTAACCTGCATGGCCGTCTAACCTGGGGCGGGCAATGCAAGGGGGCTGCAATTCAAGCCGGTGTTCTCCGCTCTGAGCGTCGAACAGGTTGGATGGGCGACTCCGGCCCGCATTCAGGGCAGATCTCGGGCGGACGCGTGGCGTTGCGCCCATCCAACATCCAAGGGTCCCAATCCGTACCATCGGACTGGACGTGCGCTGGGTTGCGGGCTTCTCTGACCGATCCCCTGGGAATCCGCCGCTCTTCATCTCTCCGTGTGCGACCGAGGCGTTGGCGCAGCCGATCATTGCGGCTGCTCAGCTTGTAGGCGTTCGAGCAGCTCCTTTGCCGTCACGTCGGGTTGGGCGTGAGCAACTTCTCGAGTTCGGGCCACACACCCTCGAAGCGGTTGGTCCGCGTGCGCCACGTGCGCGGTGTCTTCGGAGGCTGCTTGTGCGTCGGCCTCACCTCGCCTTGCCGCCACACTTGCCGCAGATGCGCCAGGAACTGCTCAACGTTGGCATCGGTCTGCTTTGCTGCATTCTCGGCTGGCCCGACGTCGCTCGCCAGCGCCACCAACGCAGCCTTCGCATCGCGGATGTTCTTCAGAAGCATGACGGGGTCCAGCTCCGCTCGGCGCCCCCACGACAGACAGCTCGCTCGCTGTCCGTATTCGTCCGCCCGCGAGAAGAAGGCACGGCCGGACAGCCGGACGATGCCGAATCCTTACTCAGGATTTCGGCATCTTACGACTGGCACCTATCCTGCTTAGCGTTTATGCCGTCGCCACTTGCGACAAGGAGAAAAATCGACATGCCTAGTAGTGTTTCATCCGCATCCCCGGGCCAAGCTGCACCAACACGCTCGTTGGATCCGAGCGGCAACGGCCTCCGTACAACTCAAATCGATCTGTCGGGATCGGTATTGAACGTCAACTTCGTTCCTCAAGGATACGAACATGCTGCGGACCGCATCAACAAATCGAAGAGACGCGACGATGGCGAGGATCTCGCGGACACCGTGATTGATCATCCAGGAGAGGTTCAATACCTCACACTGAAGGAGAAGAAGGACGTCGTCCAAAAGATCTTGACCGCCGATTGGGGCGGCGACGAAGCCAAGGCTCTGCTCAAGATACTTGAGAGCTTGTCCGATCCCTTCGAACTCGCCTACGTCTTCGGTGATTGCTCAGGTTTGATGAATCCCTCGAGACTGGGTGGCAATGCGGCAGCCTGTGCGAAAGTCGAATCCCTGAATAGCCAGTTCGACGCCAAGGCGACCGGCGACGCCATCGAGGAGGCGATCACTGGGCTCTATGAGGTTAAGAATCTTCTCGCGGACCCCGACCTCGACCCCGCCGAGCGCGCAAAGCTCATCGCGCTGTGCGGCAGCGAGGCCGACGTCGCCCATGCGATATCTGTCCTCGAGCACTATGCCGACAACATCGACAGCATCAATACGATGGAAGCGCTCCGCGAGGTGCAAGCCGCGGCGACTGCGGCAAACCGCGTGATCCGGCGGTGTGACCAGGAGCTCCCCGGCAGAAGAGTATCCACATCTGACTCCGGTGAAGTCAGCAGCGAGAGCGGGACCAGCGATATCGACGACCGAATCGCGGAGGGCGAGAGTGCTGCGAAGGACAGCAAGGAGCGCGAAACAAAACTGCTGCAAAGCGAGACGCGGACGCTCCTTGAAATGCTGAGGGGTGGCTCGCTCAAGGCAGAGGACCTAACGCCCGCTGTGCAGCTCAAGATCCAGGACGAAATGCAGCGCGAGAGCGCCGCATTCTCCCTGTCCTCGAATATCTCGCGCCTGTTTCATGATATGATCATGACCTCGATTCACAACATCAAAGCCTAGAAGTGAACGTCGAGACTTCGCACGGAGTCTCCGATGTTCGCTCTCTCGCGCGCCGGGAGAGCACGGCGCTTGGAGGCTCGTCCCCAGAAGGGACCCGCCGCATCGATGATAGAACCTGCTCTGAGCAGGGACGGAGAACCGTGAACCATGTCAATTTTCGGATCTGTGATCAGTGTTCTTGACAGCATACTGCCCTTTGACCTCAGCGGCCCACGGGAAACAGATGAAGCGAGAGCGATCGGCAGCCAATGGCTCTCGGGCGACAAGACGCCAGACGAGATCAGAGAACGTCTCGACGAGTGCATGCAGAAATGGACCGCCGCTGCAGACCAGATCGAGAATCCAGAGGAGCGTCAAGCTGCTCTCCAGCGGCTCGATGAGATCCGCGCCTCGCTCGAGATGTCCCTTGAGTTGATCGAGTCGCCGAGTACGGAGAGCACCGCAAAGTACGCATTCAGTCGCCTTATGTCCGGCGGGACAAGCAACAACATGGAAGAGGGCTCTATCGGCAACGTCTTTGCCGTTCTTCTGAGTGGAGACACATCGCTGATGCCTCAGCTCATGGGAGACGACGGATTTCTTGGATTCTCGGACGGCCTTGATGACGACGAATGGTCCGAGATTCAGGATCGGTTCTTCGAAACGGTGAAGGAGCTTCGGCAGGCGTTCGACCTCAAACCGTTGTCGAACGGAGATCGACTCTTCAACGCAACGCAACAGGCAATTCTCGACCGCCAGACAACGAATTGGGCTTTGGAGCCGAATGACAGGCCAAGACGTGCCTAGCGGCGGAGCCGGTCGATAAGAAAGGAGACGATATGCTTGGATCAGTCGTGGGAGGCGTCGGATCATACCTAATCGACCTGACAACCGATGATGAGAAAGCCGCTGCCGCTGCGAAGGCCGCCATGTGGCTAAGCATCGCATCAGCGTCTGCGGCAACAGGTATCGACGTCGGTTCATCGGTCACGGGATTGGTCATGGCTGCCAAGGAAGTAGGCGCAGCCACGATCGAAGATAGCACAGCGAAGGCCGTCTTCTCCATCGCCGGCGACACACTGGAAGCAGGACTAAGCGGGAACGTGACTCGGCTGGCATCAACCTCGGGCGGCGCCATTCTTGGTGGATGTGGAGGCTACGCGGCGTGGGGAAAGGAAGGGATCACCACCGGCATGCAGATCGGGCAAGGTCTCGGTTCGCCGTCGCTGACATCCCTGGGCTTCAAGGGAGCCGGAACAGCCGTTGGCCTCGGTGTGGCCGAAGCAACTGAGCCCGGCGACGAGGATCCCGCCGCGCGCCGTAGGTTCTATGCATCAATCGGTGCTGGTGCCGCTGGAGACTTGGGGATGATGTCTTCCCCGATGGTGGACGAGGACTCGGTCGCGCGCAGTCTTCTCTCCGAAGACAGCGAACCGCCCAAACCCCACACGCCCGAAGCTTACCAGGCGAAAGTGCTGACGAAACAGACGAAGACTGCTTTCGATCTCCTCGGACGGGGCGCTGGCGTTGGGGTTGGCGCAGCGATCAACGCCCGTCGAGGCCCTGCAGCCCGTGGGAACACATGCACTGCCATGCAAATGGGTCAGCGCGCAGTGTCGTTTGCGTCGACAACAGTGAATGATGTCGTCGATGCGAACCGCATGTCGCTGCTAGTGGCACCGGCGACAGTAAAAGGGGACGTCGACAAGAAAGCGGAAGGCGGCACGCTCACGATCTCCGCGGAGCAGTTCGAGATGGCAGGGCGGGCCACAGCGGACGTCTTCGCGGCCGCACAGATTCTCGTCGAGCTCCACAAGGACATCCGAGGCGGAGCTCAGATTCGGCGACTTGAGGCAGTACTTCGGAGCGGGGAGTCCAGTTCGTCAGGCGCGGAGGTCCGACGGGCGCGACTGCGAAGGCTTTCAAGGGCTACCGCTCAGCTTCCCGACGGACTCGGACATATCGCGAACGTCCTTCGGATACGCGTCTGACGCCAGGTTATGACGCGCGATCTCATCATCGCGCACCTGGCGATGAGGTCCGGTCCACCGAGACGGCTGGTGCGATTCGCACCCGCCCCGCTAAGCTCAACGTCCATGCGTGCGCTTCGTGACCGCAAGAGCCGAGCCGATAGGTGAATCAGTTCGACCCGGCAATGCGGGTCGAAGAGGTGACCCGCCTCCGAGGCACGGCGCGTTCGCAGGACCACGCGCCGGCGCGCCGGAGCCAGGTCGAGATCGACCGAGAAGAAGGTTCGGCGTTGGGGTAGGTCGCGGCAAGGGGAACCGGAGCCAAGACCGAAGGGGGCGAGGAAGTCGGAGGGCTGCATAGGGTGCGCTGGGCAGCGCATCGATCAGGAGGGTTCAAGTCCCTCCGGCGCTCGGATGAGGAGCGCCGTATCCGAAGACGGGAGTAACGCCTCGTCGGCCGGAGGAGGAAGGTATGGAGAGATCCAAACGGGCACGAAGGCGAAAGCTGGAGACAGCCAAGATCGACCTGAAGCCACCTCGTCGAAACTCCGGAGGGCAGGGTGTCCGCCGCGAGGTGGGATCCGAAGGGCATGTGGAGAACTGCCGGGCCGCAGTCGAGAGAGCTATCTCAGCGACAAACCGGTCGGCCCAAGGTGAGGCAAGGTCGAGCCCGCACTATGGGGGCGAAGGCGTTCTCATCCACTCACCGCACCAAGGTGTTTGCGGGCGGCATGGCAGGGAAGATCGATGCGTGACCCCAGGAGACCTCATGCAGTTCTCGGGTGGCACCGAGATCAGCGGACCTATAAGCGCGAGCGAAGTGGAACGCGACGCTGCATGAGGAGTCGGACGACCGAGTAGTACCCGAAGCGCTGCGAAAGTAGCGCGACCGAGAGATCGGCAGCCGGGTGGGCTGGGGAAGGCGGTCGGCGAGATTGTCGGAGTTGAGAAGCAGAGGGAGCGAGTAAAGCCAATCGCGCGGAAAGTTCCATGAGCGAAAGACCCAGAAGCGATCGGCCGAGGAGACTCTCCGAGTGGCTCAATCCGACGGGAGCAAGGAAGGTCCACTCACTGGTGGACAAGGTATACCAGCGAAAGAACTTGGAGCTGGCTTGGGATCGGGTACGCAGCAATCAGGGCAGCGGTGGCATCGACGGTGCGACGATCGAGGACTTCGAGGCGAACGCTGAGGAGAACCTCGACCGACTTCACCGTGAGCTTCGCGGCGGCGAGTATCGCCCGCAACCTATCTTGCAACGAATGATTCCAAAGCCAGGCCAGCCGGGAGAGCAACGTCCACTTGGCATTCCGACGATCTACGATCGCGTGTGCCAGCAAGCGGTGCTTAATCGGTTGGAGCCGATCTTCGAACCGGTCTTCGATGATGCCAGCTTCGGATACCGGCGCGGACGATCCCGGAAGGATGCCTTACGGAAGATCTGGCGAGAAATCGAGGACGGCAGCGAATGGAACGTCGACGCCGATTTGAAGAACTTCTTCGGTTCGGTGGATCACGAGCGGCTGCTGACGCTGGTCAATCAGCTTATCGCCGACGGGCGAGTCCTCGAGCTCATCAGGTCGTTTCTGGAGGCGGGCTGCATCGCCGGAGGCAAGCGGCTTCCTACAGAGGAAGGCACGCCGCAGGGTGGTGTCGTATCGCCGTTAATGAGCAACATCCTTCTGACTCCATTCGATCGGGAGATGCGCCGACGAGGCGATCACGTGACGAGATACGCGGACGATTGGAGCGCCACGTGTTGCTCGAAGTGTGAAGCTGAAGCGGTGCAGCGGGCGGCGAGGAAGATCCTCGCGGCGCTCGGGGTCGAACTCCACCCAGAGAAGACGAGGATTGTGCACGTGCGGCACGGCTTCGAATTTCTCGGATATAGGATCAAACGCGGGGAGAGGCCGTTGCGCCTGCCGCCGTGGATGCTCCGGAGCGGGGTCCAACGTGGGGCGCTCTATGCGTTCCCTCGATCGAGATCCGTCGATCATTTCAAGGAGCAAATCCGTAGGCGAACTCGAAGAAAGGCGCCGGTGATCACCGAGAATGTGATCGATCAGATCAACCCGGTCGTTCGGGGATGGGGGCAGTATTTCTGCAAGGCCCATGTCCGTAAGCTCTTCGCCCAGCTGGATCGCTGGATCCTCCAGCGGATCTGGTCCCATCGCCTCAAGCGATGGCGATGCCGAGGCTACAAGGTGCTTCCCGAACGGAAGCTCTATGGCGAACTCGGCCTGGTACGCCTCGTTGCCCTGATACCTTCGCTCGCTCCCCGCTTTGAGCGAGGTCTCGCGAAAGCCGGATGCGGGAAATCTGCATGTCCGGTTTGGGAGGCGGACGGCAGCCAGCGCTCGGGCAACTGAGCGCGCCTCCTCCGACCCGACAGCGAAGACGTCGGGGAACAGATGGCTTCTGGACCCGACCGAGCGAAGGCGGCCCGTGTTGATGTGAGCTTCAGGAGGGAACCATGGCCGGCGCCTTGATGTCGGTGACCATGTCACCTGGTCTCTTGAAGGCAAGAGGTCACGTTCATCAGGGTAACTCGCCTGCGAGTCGACGACGTCGCGCGACGACTCTCCGAACTCGTCGTTCGCGAAGCCTTCCCGAGCGTGAGCGAAGTGGAACGCAACGGTTCTCGAGCCCCGGGTCGGAGCGAGCGCGCGTGTCGGGAGCTGCGGAGTACTTCGAGTGCATTCGAGGCGCTGCGAGAATGGCGAAATCAGCGCGCGCGCGATCTCGGCGTTCCGCCGTACGTGATCATCGCCGATCGAACGATCGAGAGCCTTCTCGAGGTACGACCCACCACCAGGCAGGACCTTCTCGATGTTGTGGGCATCGGAGATGTGAAGCTCAGGAAGTTCTGCGCGGGGATTCTCGCCGTTGTCCAAGGTTTGCCACGCTTATGCTTAGCGTGGGTGTGTGACGCCTGCTGCGGAGGAGCGCGCAGCAGGGGTGAGGGCTTTGTGCGGTAGGCACCGTGCTCCGGAGATGGCATCCTCGGCGAGTCTGAATGTTTGAGCTCCGTGACCTGATGCTCATCGCGGGTGTTTGTTGCTTATGCCCGGGGTGTCTTCGCTGGGGCCTCGAGGATATCGCCGAGGCATCGTATGCGTCCGACGTTTCCGATGCCGGCCAAGATGTGGGGGATGGCGTGGGATGGCGGTTCGATGCGGGGGCGGGCGTGGACGTTTTCGAAGACGCAAGCTGGACCCGCGTCGCGCCATCGCCCAACGAGGTCGGCGCGGGCGCGCAGTTGACCGATGCGCACAACGTGCACTTGGCGGTGCGGGACGATCAGACGATTTTTGCAGCGTGGTCAGACGACTCGACCGGACGTCGCGACGTCTATCTCAAGTACTGGGATGGAGAGGTGTGGCAGGCACTCGGTTCCTCGAGCGACCCGGGGGGAATTTCAGCGACGAGGACAGAGTCGTACCTCGGAGACCTGGTCCTCGACGATGCCGGCTAGCCTCAGGTTGTTTGGATGGAGCGCGACGGAGGCCGAGACAACAACAGCCTGGGCACCTACTACCGGCGCTGGGATGGCCAAGCGTGGCCTCTGTTGCCGGCCTCACCCACGCAGGAGACCGTGAACGCGGGAGGCAATATCTTTTGGCCCCACCGCGGCCATGGATGCACCCACCTTCGCGCTTGATGGTTTCGACCGCCCGTTGATCGCGCGGGTCTACACGGATACGCGCGATGTGCATGTGGCCCGCTGGAACGGGGTCGTCTGGGGATTGCTCGCACCGAGTCCCGACGTTCCCGCAAGCCTCGGCATCACGAACGCGGCGACACCTCAGCTCGCCGTGAGCGGTGATGACCGAATCTTCCTGGTTTGGGATGGCGACACACCATCGGGACACTCTGTCTACGTCGGCGAATGGAGCGAAACCGAGAAGGCGTGGGTTGGCCTCCGTGGCTCCGCTTCGCCCGACACGGTGGACCTCGCGTCGATCGACGGCCAATGGCCCGGTGTGACCGTTGTGGGACAACGTCTGTACGTGCTTTGGGAGGAAACAGTCGAGACGGGCAAGGTCGAGATTCGCATTTACCAGCTGCCTCTGTGAGCGGATCACCCAGAATCCGACACCGAGCTCGCCAGCGAACCTCCGGACATCCGACGATCAAGGCATGGAGAACCAATGACGGTCTGTTCTTGCAGGAATACATGGTCGCGGTGCGCGTACGATCTCGAGGTCGATGGCCGCTTCAGCGCGACTAATGCCACGACTAACGTTCGGACGACCAACAACCGATGGATTCGAAGCACCTCGACCTTCGGTTTGCGCGGTGGGCGAGACGCTGGCGAGTATCGTATGGACCCAAAAGCGAGTACGATGACAAATAACAAAGCGTCGCGCGTTGACGATGCGCCGTCGCTCGATCGGAGTTGAAGAGGTGACGCGATGAGGCCGATTTACGGGATCACGATCCCTGCGTTGACGCTGAGCATGGCCGTCTCCGGTATCGCGACGGCTCTGGAACCACCCAAGAACCTCCGGTGGGTGGACTCACCGATTCGGGACACGGTGGTTCCATCATCTCCTGGGAGCTTGGTCGCGAGTCCGGCATCGTCGAGTTCGATCCGTCTATCCTGGTCGGCGTCGAGCGACAACGTGGGCGTGACCGCGTACCTGATCTTTCGAGGCGGCAACCAGGTGGGCACGGTTCCCGGGACGACCTTCGCGTATCAAGACACCGGTCTTTCAGCCTCGACGACGTATACCTACACGGTCAAGGCGCGTGACGCGGCAGGCAACGTGAGCGCGAACTCCAACGTGGCAACCGCGAGCACCGAACCTGAAGGCAACACCGGACATCCGTTTCCTTTTGCGTTTTCGGATCCGCAGTTCTTCGCGAACACTTCGGCCTCGGATCCGATCGATCTGAGCTGTAACGTGCCGCGCTCAGACCTCACGATCACGGAACACCGAGAGCCTGCAGCGATCATCAACAACTGCGAAAACGGTGTCGCCACCATCCGAAGAGTTCGCCTCGGCGGCGACGGAGGAACGAACGGAACGGTTCGCGAAGGCTACCGGTGCGGTGGCAGCGGGACGATGAACATCGAAGACACATGGCTCGAAGCGAAGGGCAGCGGCGCCGACCACGCCGATGTGGTTCAGTGCTACGATCCGAACAACAGCCCCGCCGCTACGATGAACGTCAAACACACGACGATTCGCGCCTACACGACGTCGGCCACCGCCGGCATCTTCGTGGCTGACTCCTATGCCCTTCATTTGTATCTGACCGATGTCCTCTTTTGGGGAGGCCCGTACGGCCTGCGCGTTCACGACGACGGTCGTCCTGGGTCTGTGCACCTGAACAACGTCTGTTTCTACGGTGAGAGCGAAACCAACAATTCGTTCGGTTTCGGCGCGTTCCTGCTCGATAGTACGATCGCGGAGTGGAACAACGTGAACTGGTGCACGATCCACAACGGACAGCTCGTTGTGCATGGCCCGATACCCCAACCCTGAGCCCTGGGCGTCTCCGATTCGACGCTCGAACGCCAAGCATCACATCAAACACCGACCTCCGACCACCGACCATCGAATCCCAAGAAATGCCGGTCCAGAGGTGCATCGTTGGCCGACGAGCGTGAGCCGAGTCGGCCGCTTTCCCCCGCGTGACCCGCGCATTCGATCTCTTGACGAACACAGCCGCGTCTGCCAGGTTCTGGGGTTCCGTGTCAGGCAGAAGACAGCACCGCAGTGCCTCCGTTGAGACAGCGCTTCGCTGGCCAACGTCGCGCACGTTGATCGGCGGCTCCGATGACCGCCGACGCGAGCCGAACACGAGCAGCCGAATGGATTTCGTGTCGCTGCAGGTGAAGCAAACTTAAGGCCGTCAGACGTCGTCCCCTACGGAGCCCCGGACGCCTGACCGTTCGGGGCGGGGCTCCGAGGAAGGGTGACGACAGTGCTCAAAAACCATCGATTCAGGCTCAGACGACCGGCCGCTCGCGCGGCGGAGGCCATGGGGCCTGCGCGCTGTGGGCGGCCCGAGGACAGTCAAACATCTCTGATCGGGGTCGCCGCACTCTCGTGGCCGATCGCTCTCGGGCTTCTGGGCGATGCGACCATGGGCTTGGTCGATGCTCGACTCGTGGGCCATCTTGGCCCGGCTGCGCTCGGCGGCGTCGGACTCGGTCTGACGCTCATGTTTCTCTTCTACGCGGGGATCTTCGGGCTGATGCGTGGAGTCAAAGTTCGAACCGCCTTCGCGGTTGGGCAAGGCTCGCCCGAAGACGGGCGACGCTACGCGCTCGCGGGTGTGGTTGTCGGGTGCCTGCTCGGCGTCGTTGTGTTTGCGGTGGGCCGCCAAATCGGCTGGGCCTTCAGGCTCTTGGGGGCGGGACCCAACCTCGCCGAACATGGTGCAGAGTTCTTCTCCGCGGTGAGCTGCGGGGCGCCGGCGGCGTTTGTGACCGCAGCGCTCGTTCAGCACCGACAGGGGCTCGGTGACACACGGACGCCGATGATCATTGGCGTGGCCGGAAACTTGGTGAACGCGATTCTGGCGTATGCCTTGATCGGTGGACACCTCGGTTTTCCGGCCTATGGCGTGGCGGGCGCCGGCTTTGCGACGGCGGTGACACAAGGATGCCAAGCGGCGGGTCTTCTCGTGGTTCTTTTCCGTGATCGAGAAGGTCAGCCCTCGCGGCTCGATCTTCGTCAAGCCGCACGGGAAGTTGGCGAGCTCGGCCTTCCAACGGGGGTCCATTTTGTGGCCGAGACGTTGGCTTTCACGGCTTTCGCGGCGATCATCGGGAGTCTTGGTGAGCTCGAAATGGCGGCACACCAGGTGGCGTTGTCGGTCCTGCGTGTCTCGCTTCTTCCCGGGGTCGCGGTGGGTGAGGCGGCCAGTGTGCTCGTGGGGCAGACGCTCGGACGCGGAGAGCTCCGCGGCGCTGATCGGGTCACGCAGGCCGCGGTGAGGCTCGCGGTTGGGTTCATGGCGTTCTGTGCCGTGCTGTTCGTCGTGTTCGGTCACGACATGGCGGGGCTGTTCACGACCGACCAACGCGTGGTCGATTCGGCAACGCAGCTCTTGTGGGTCGCAGCCGGCTTTCAGGTGCTCGACGCCATCAACATCGTGTTTCGCGGCGCGCTGCGGGGAGCGAAGGATGTGCGAATGACCGCATACCTTGGGACGGCGATCGTCTGGACCTGTGTTCCGACGGCGGCGTTTTTTCTGGGGCGTCAGCTGGGCTGGGGAGCGCTCGGTGGGTGGTGCGGTTTCGTCCTGGAGACGACCCTTGCGTCCATCATCTTCACGTTCCGTTGGCGAAGGGGAGGGTGGCGCAGCGAGTACTCAAGACCGCTGGATGTTCCGTCTGGCCTGTGCGACGACAGGCTTGCCAGCACTCTGTGCACTCGGTGACGCATTTGTCCTTGGCGGTCCGGCGCGAACCGTTGGCAGACCCACGGCCTCGGCGAGACGAAGGACCATCACCTCGTTCACGGCGAGCCGTTCAAAGTCGCGGTTGTCGAACCTGAGGATGTGCGAGCTCGGAGCCGGGCCTTTCAGCAGAAGCGTCCGTCCTCGTCGACCTAAACCGGCAAAGCGCCAAAGTTCCGACGCCCGGAGCTCCTCCTCGAGAGCGCTCAACGTCGGTCGAGCCCTGCCGTTGCCTCCGAACTCGAGATCGGTACGCACCCACCGCCAGTCTAGCCGCGCGCGCTCCGGTCCAGTTCGCTCTGAACCGGGAGTCGACATGCGTCGCACCCTCCGTCGCCTTCACATAGACGAACGAGAACCCGGAGGCCTGCACACGCTTGAAGTCCACGATGCCCTGATGATGCGACACGTCGAGGCCTCGCGTGGGAAACTCGTCCGGGTCAGGCTCTTGGAACCAGATGATGCCGCGGTCTAAGAGAGCGTGACCGAGAAGAGCCACCACCGGTGCGAGCACCAGAACGACGAGAGCCATCCGCAGCCCAACGGGGCGAAGCCTGGAGCGTCGTGAGGGTGTCTTCGAGGTCAGTTCCTGCATTGATCCCTCCGTACGTGCCATCGCGTCGTGTCGAATCCTGTTCGAAGTCTGATTTCCCGCTCCCTGCATCCCCGAAGGAGAGAAGACACGCCTCATCGTCGACCGATCGATCTGCCTTTTCGATCCACCCCTCACCGAGAGGTGCGCCGGTCCTCTGCTCAGTCCCGAGACCGCGCGGCAGCCCAACCAAGTTGGGAAGGCCGCGGATCACGGGTGGTCGTCGAGGGCTGTGAGAAAGAAGCCTCGAAGACGGTTGGTCTCTTCCCATCGGGGGCCTCGAGCCGCACTCCCGGCCCACGCCCACGCCCACGCCCACGCCCACGCCTACGCCCACGCCCACGCCCACGATCCACGCCCACGATCCACGCCCACGATCCACGATCCACGCTCACCGCGCCACCGATTCACGGTTCGAAGCCCAACCCGCTCCGGAGGGTGACGGCGATGTCCTCATCGTGGTGTTCGACGGCAAGGGTGTCCCGATGGCGACGATGATGGTCATGTTCACGCCGAAGCGGCACAATTGAGCTCGCCCGGCTCGGAGGGAAGATAGCCAAGCTTGGTGAGAAGCCTCTCCATCTTCTAGAAGACGCCTTGTCCTTTGTCTCAAAAAGAGGAGTCTCGATCGGTGGGCGCCGAACACGCCACGTACCGGATGCCCTCTCATTCCTCACAGGTGACTTCCCCTCCTTCGCAGAAACTCCATCCAGAACCAGCACGTGAAGATGAGGCGAGATGTTCAGCGTTTTCGTGAGTCTTTATGTGATCGTTACGGAGCCGCACTTGGGTTCTTGAGACCCAGAGCGCGGGCTTATCGAACTTGTTGACCGAAGATCGCGCCCACAAGAATGTTCACCATCTCTTCCCCAACGTCAACTTGGCGTTCGCGATCGAGTCTACGACTTGGCGCCGGCGATTAAGACTCGAATTTGCCTCTTTGCTTTGTCGACCGCGTCGAGGGACCGGGGAATGATTCGGTCGAGAACGCGGCGAGCGGCAAGTTCGTGACCATCGAGGGGTCTATTGCAAGCACAGTGGAAAACCGCCGCCAAGAAGTCGTAGTCGGGCCGCTTCGTGGGCGTTTCGTGGGCGTTTCGTGCGAGGCCGCTCGCAGCGATGTTCGAAAAGGAGGGTGCGCGTCAAGAATTGCGTGGAGGCCTGTGGCATCGGCCGACGGCTTTGACTGCCGTCCTAGCCATAGGTTTTGGCTCGCTCGTTTTGGCCGAGCAAAGCGGGGCTCGCTCTGTTGTGTGCACCACCAATTGCTCGCATCCCATGGTCTGCCGCACGGCCCTATATCGATGGGGGACGAACTGTCGCGCCCTTTGTCCGCAGGATACATCCTGACAAGCAACGGAGCGTGTGGCGCGCGATCCTCGAGCGTTTTCGCTACATGGTCAGCATAAATGCGACTTTGCTATGAGCGATCAGTAAGTACGTGCGAAGGATGACCGAAATCGGCTTGCGCGATCGCTCGCGGTTCGGTCGCACGCCGACCCGAGGTCTAGCATCCGCTCATCGCTCAACGGCGGAACCCACAGCAACCGATGGGGCCTTCACTTCACATGCTTCATCATCTTCATTGCCCCCGTCATCTTCATTGTCCGCATCGTCTTCGTCGACCTCATCGTCTGCATCGTTGCCATCGCGCCTATCACCTTCGCCGGCGACCTCGTCTCGGATGTGGTCCTCGCCTCCACCGGCGTGGCGAAGCGCAGATGCCGCAGTGCGCGTGCCGACAGCGAAGAGAGCGCAAGGGAACGGACCGTACTGCCGCCTGCCGTCCGCCGCACTGACGACGACGGGACTCGCACGATGGGCCCCGCGCCGGATTGTGACGGCGGTTCTCGAGAAGGGCTCATGTCTCATCGTAGGGGACCGACCTGGGGACCCTGATTGCTTCATCTCGGCCGGGTGCTTGGCCGCTCTGCGCCGGGACCGAGGCCTCGAGGCCGATGCTTACGTGGACGCGCCCACGGAGAGCCGTAGCAAGCGAGTTCTCGGCCGCTTCCGACTTGCCGCGGAGGCGGAAGTCTCGAGTAAACACTACGATACCGTGATCCTCGTGGACAACGCTGAGTCGAGCGTCGAACGGATCGGCGCTTTGGCTCGCGAAAAGCTGATGTGCGCCAAGCGGGTCATCGTCATCGACCACCACGAAACTCGCCCCACTCGGAGCTCACTCGGATTGTCGGAGGGCACAGAGCTCTTTGTCTGGCGAGAACCCAGAGCGGACGCTACGGCGCTTATGGTCGCAAGCATCATTCTGCAGGCCTTCTCGCTCCACGAGGTTGAGGTAGAGCGGAGCCTGTGGCCTGAGGGATGGGCGCTCCCCGTGCGGGCCCGAGCGCTGTTGTGGCCCCTTCTCGCAGCCATCTACTCGGACACCCGAGGATATCAGAACGCAGGGCCGCGATCGATTCATCTCGTTCGCCATCTCGTCGCACAGTCTCACGAGATCGACCGGAAACCTCGACGCATCGCGCGACAAGAGGCGGGCCGCTTCTTTCGGATCTTTGACACTCCAGTGCCAGAGAGCGTGCGACGTTGGCTCGTCGCGCAGTGCTCCGAATCGAGCGAGAACTGGAGCGGTTGGTCGGTCGGCGTCTTTCAGGTGCCAGGAACATCGCTCCTCGAGGCCTGGAGCGCGGCGCGAAGGCGACGTCCAACCGTGACTTGGTCGGAGCTCCTCTTTCTTGTCTTGGATCATTTCGAACTGCGCGTTCGGGAGGCGGGGTTCGATCTTGGACTCTTCGTGATCGAAACGAGCCGGGCGGATCGCTCCGCCTTGGATGCCGACCTCGTCAAGCACTTGCCCTCTCGTCCGGTGCGCATTTCGATTCGAAGTCTGCGCGACGACGTCGCGACTGGCTTGGCCGAAGCTCTCGGCGGGCATGGAAAGCGCGGTCAGGCTGGATGCACAACCGAAGAGTCCATCGAAGAGGTGCTGACGCGCGCTCGTTCTTGGGTCGCGGAAGCTCTCGGCGTTCGAAACAATCGTCGCGCCTCGTAGCCGCCGATTCGTTGTTGTTCGCGATCGAGGTGGGCGTTGCGCCAACAACGCTCATCCGCGGCCGGGCGGTTCACACGGAGTCTTAGTCATGTGCAAGGTGTGCACTGTTGTTCAGGACCGTGGTTCCGCCTTGAGTGGCCCGAATCGCAATTCGGAGACCGCCTGTCCGACGATTGGGGTTCCGACGACCGCAGTCTTTTCAATAGAGCGCCCGCACCGGCACAGATTCGAGGCCGATGTTCTGTCGCGCGATCCTACCGGCCTGCGTCATCGAAACCTTGAGCTCATCCACAGTCCCATGCTCGACTGCAGACGTATACGCCATGATACGTCGCATGCATCTCAAGGTTCCGCCTTTCATCTTTCGCAACGACGACGTCCGCGATCTTATCCGACTCATGCAGGTGGCCGCGAAGGGCTTGCGTTCTCTGCAAGAAGCCCTTGTAGACAACCCACGTCGTCAGACGCCCTCCGGCTGGAGCCAGGACAACGAAGCACGGGTCCTACCCAAAGCTCGCGGCGCACTACAAGCGTGCTCTTCAGCGCCGTGGGGGCGCCGCCCAATCGAAGGCGCCTCCAGTTCCGCGATTCCGGGGCGCTGAACGAGCGCGTCGCGCAGATGCTCAGAAGATCCCGAGACTCCGAAGCCTGAGGTTCTCTCCCTCGAGTTGGAAGAGCGCTGGCGGTGCCTCGTTCCCTGGAACCGCGACGTACGTCTTGAGCGAGGGGGCGAACACATCGCGCGCAAAATCGTAGCTTGCGAGGTCAAGAAACTCCACCGACACAACTTCGACCCCGCGCCGCGCGATCGCAACCTCCGGTAGCACCTGGATCGGTCCCTGCCCGCTGCGGTTCAGGGCCAGACCGGACTCGAGCACGACAGTCCCTCGGCCGCCCGTCCACACGATATCGCGCGACTCGGATGAGGTTCCGGAATCATAATAGAGTCCGGCGCGCTGCAGCGTAGCAACGTTGACCGGATACGTGCCGCTGTCCGTCTGGTGGGCTACGCCGAATGCGACCTCGCGCCCACCGAACGACAGCCGATGCTGGCGAGACACCTCGAGGGCGCTGGGGATGACGCCCGGCGAGGCCAAAGTCCCCGAAGCCGTCAGCGAGCTACTCGTCTCGATCGTCAGATAGCCAAAGGTCTGGGAGCGAAGGTCGGCAAAGATGAGGTGCTGTTCCGTGGATTGGACGTCTTCCCGAAAATCCGCGTTCGAACTGTCGACCATGTGGAACGACAGGCTGCGCGTCTGGCGCTGCGTATCCATCAGCGAGAAGGAGCGACTTTGGTAGGTTGTTGTTTCTTGGGTCTCGAATGCCTCGGTGGCGCGCATCGCCTCCGAGGCGTTGAGGCTGAAATCTTCTCGATCGAAGAGTTCGCTCGTACTCCGATATTGCGTCGACGCCACAAGACGCACCTCTTGATCTCCGTCGTAGTCGATGCCGACTGGAACCCCGGAAACACGCATCGTGTAGACCCCGTTCGACGCGTATTGAAGGGGCGAAAAGTGCGGATCTTCTCCCTGCTGCTCGAAGGTCATGTGCGACTGACCGTGAGCTTCGCCAAAGACCTCGGGCTCGAACGAGACACGCGCCTGTTGGCTGCCCAACCAGTCGACATGCGCCACGACCTGACTCGAATAGGTGACGTCATAGGCGTTGGTTGTGGATGAACCGGAGCCGTTCATCGAGCTGTCAGTCCGCGTCGTCTCCGTGTACTGTGAACGCACGGGGAGGGCCGATGAGCAGCGCGTCGCCGACGCATTGAAGAAGTAGCTGTTCGCTCTTCGGGCCGATTCCCAGACGTAGCCGTCCGGGAGCGCCACGACACCGAGTTCGACCGCCAGTGGTGGTTCTGCGTCGAGGGCCACAGACCAGAGCCGGTCGACGGATTCGCCGTACTTCGTCGTGACAGCCAACAGAGACCGCTTCTCACTCATACTTTCGGGATCGAAGACGTACCGAACCGCAGCCCCCGAGACATAACCCGCGCCCGCGAAGTCGTGGAGCAAAGCGCCCTTCGAATACACGGCCGTGCCCCGATGAGTGAGGAGATTCGTCGCTGGAACGTTGACGTAGCCACGTCCGAGATTGGTCGGACGCGCACCGCCGCCTCCGTAGACGAGCGTCGCGGCGGATCGACCATGGGGTCCGTTCCACGTGAGCACATCACCGCGGGCGCCGCGCCAATCTATGTTGCCGACAAGAACGCCGGACGGATAGTCGCCTTCGTAGAACTCTCCATTGGGCGCCCAACCGACTGGGGCCAGGCTCGCGTCGAAGTACCGCACGCCCGCCTTGTCGTTGTCGCCCTCCAGGATCGCCGGGTGGGTTTGATCGACGGGGCTCTCCGCATCCGTCGATGGCTCGAACGCAAACGTCACGTCGCCGCTGTCGACGCGCACCCGCACCGGCTTGGCCTCTCCGAGGCCAACCGCCCTTGGGCCTTGATGAAGACCCACTGCAATGGAGAACTCCGTCGTCCCTTCGGGCAGCTTGAACTCTTCCTTGGGCTCCGCCGCACCGAGCTCGTTTCCTTCCGCATCGAAGACCAGCATCGTTGCGTCCTCCTCCGGTGCGACGAGTTGGACACGATAGCGGTGCGACTTCGTCGCCGGAACAGCGCAGACGAAGCGAAGCCCGGCACCGCCCGAGACTGTGCCCATCGGAACCTCGACCACCGAGGACAGATTGCCGCAACCCGGGAGGCCCTGATCAGGAATGATGACGCGGTCACGCATTTCGGGGAGCGCGTCCGGTAGGATATCGTCGTCGTCGATCCGAGATGACTTGTCGACCAAAGCCGGCAGGAGCCAGGTGGCCACGAACTCCGCATACTCCTTGTGGCGTTCCTTCTCGCCGCCCACCAGAGCATCGATGGCGGCATAGGCCGAGCTCGCGTTGACGCGTCGATTGAGATACGCGCAGACATCGAATCCCTTGCGCGCCTTCAGCGCCTTGAAGAACGTAAACTGCAGGTAAGGATGGATGAGCTGACTCGTACGCAAGCCAAACTCCACCGTCTTCTTATCCAACGCCGGGAATCCATCTTCGAGGTTGAGATACCTCCTCTGCCAGGCGTTCGTATTGTCTATTTCGTCTTCGTTGAAGACAGCCAATCCCTCGAGCGCCCAACGCCCCTCACCGCGGTCGTCGAAATAGGCGGACTCATTTTCCCAGAGCACCGTGCGTTGGTGGATGGTGTGCGTCAGCTCGTGGTAGACGGTGACGCGCATTTCTTCGGGTGAAAGTG
The DNA here is from genome assembly GCA_016713425.1 of Deltaproteobacteria bacterium. Lineage (GTDB taxonomy): Bacteria > Myxococcota > Kuafuiibacteriia > Kuafuiibacteriales > Kuafuiibacteriaceae > JADJPE01. The sequence goes on from JADJPE010000005.1 coordinate 4,220,371, forward strand.
CTCGGTTCAAGAGAACGATACGTCCAGACGACGGCGCTACGCCGGAGACGTTGACAGGCACGATGAGGAGCTCGACCTCGTCCGTGAGCGGGGCACAGCCAGTTCGGTTCATCGTGGTTCGCGTGCGTTCAGCCGCATTGACGGCGTCCTCCATGAGGGCGAGGATCTCGGCGCGCGGTCGGTGTTCGTTGTCCCAGTAGCGAGCCACAAACGGCGCCTTTTCAAGCTCGTAGCACGCACCATCGTGACGCATGAGTTGCGCGAGGGCGTCCGGCTCCAGGTGTTTCGACAAGATCTCATGGCGGGGCGCTGGGTCACCGGAGCCCCCATCGCTGCAGGTGCCTCCGACTACGCTGATCTCTCGCCTTCCTTCACCTTGGAGTGCGTAGTCCGCGGCGGGCGCAGACAGCGCCACCGCGACGGAAGCCCTCGGATCCGTGCCCTCGCCTCGAACTCGCGCAAGAAGCGCCGCACTGCCTTGGACGGTCACCGGCACCGACGCCCCGACGATCATGAAGGCGGGACCAAACGGGTGGAAATCGGAAGCAGGGGCGTCGAGCGACGTGGACAGCAGCCAAACTTCGACGTGGTCGCCCCCATTCGGCGGAATCGTGAAGACAAGGCCGTCGAGCTCCGGGTCGTCCGTCTCGGTGAGAAGGATCTCGCCCCCGACACCGGGCTCGATATCGATCTGAGCCACCACTTTCCTAGGCCGGAGTTCGATTTCCAAAGAACGGTGAAGCGTCACATTCGCGATCGAGCTCGTCGCGGTCACCTCGAACTGCTGGAGGCCCGTCGGCGCTGACGCCGGAGCGGTCCACGAAAGTAGCCCTTCGGCGCTGACCGAAGCCCCGTCGGGTCCAGCAACCAATGCATAGGTGACAGGGTCCTTCGGGTCGCCGGGGAGGTCAGCCTCGAGCTGCGCATCGAAGCGCAAGGTTGGAAACGCGGGACCGATCACTTCTGTCCAGATTCCGGCCGTCACGAGCACGCCGAGCTCGCGCACCTTGACGACGCCGGAGCTCGAGGACAGGACGACCCGAAGAAATCGCGCCTCGCGTCCATCGCCCGCAACTCTCAGAACCTCCGGCGCTTCTCCGAGATCGGTCCCGGTCAATGTGCCCTGCGCAATCGGCACCCCCCAGCACCGTGGGTCCGGCGATGCATACACTTCGATCTGCTCGCTCGCGCCTCGCTCGACACCAATGGACACACCGCGAATACGGCGGACCTCGTCGAGCTTCAAGACGATCTCGGACGCACCCCCGCCGCTGATCGCGCTCTGCCACGATGTGACCGGATTTCCATCGATTGCGTTGACGGCCCATGAGGACGCCATCTCTCCGTCTTCCGTCGAGACCGACTGAACGCTCAATCGGCTAGGGTGCATGGTCAGCTCTGAGGCCGAACTTCGGTCGAAGGCGGTCGCCTCGTCCCAGCACTTGAGTCGGGCTTCGCAAGAGCTCGTGCAGTCACCCTCGCTGCCCCCATCGACGTCCCCTGTGTCAGGACCCGAGGCATCGGTTTGGCCACCCGAGTCGGAAGTTCCAGGGAACGAGCCATCCGACAGAGGGGTCGGGTTCGATCCGGCGTCCGACGCGTCGTGGGACCCCTGAGACACCTCTGGGCCGGAGGAGCAGGCAGCAAACAAGCAGGTCAGAAAAGCGACACCCGTGGTGAAGTCTATCAATCGTCCGTCGCAAGAACGCGGTCGAGAGCGAGGTTGCTGGACCACGTGGAGCGGCAACACATCCGTCGTCTCGTCAGGCTGAAACATTGGTCGATCATGCGCCGAGATCCCTCCTCCGAACAGCCTCGAATCGGGCCCCGTGCGCGACACGCACCCACATGGTTCGGAACGTGTCAGCGAGTTTGAGACACCCGGGTTGTCTAGTGTCTCAGGCTCATTCGAGGACCACACGGCCACAGCACGTGGTCTTGACGAATACCTTCGATACGATCTCAACGCCGATCACCTTCCGGTCGATGTCGACGACTACGTACTCATCTGTGGGGACAGTTCAACTGCACCTGGATTCCGTGACCGAGGCCCAAGTTGCGATGATTCGCGTGGCGCAGCAGAGCGGGCAGCCCGTGGTCGTGCGAGGACATACAACGGCAACGGCTACCTGGAGCCCAACGCCACCGGCGTCGAACCCGTCATCCTCCACCATCCGGCCAGGCCTGGCATCCGCGATCTCGGCATCGGCGAGCGGCAACCGCCGAAGCCGCCGCGAACGCGAAGGGCGAGCCCGAACGCCAACGCGAACGCCATCGACGCCAACGCGGGTCTCGACGTCCGCCGAGGCGCTCGACAACAGGATGCGTTGCGCGTAGCAACTCGGCGATGCTGGATCCGAGAGATCGATTCTCCATCACTTCGGATCTCTATTCGAAGCATCGCCCGAGTTATCCTTCGGCCCTCGTCCAGTGGATCGAACAGACATCGTCGGTCCAGCCGGGAGCGACAGTGGTCGATGTCGGGTGTGGCACGGGCATAACCAGTCGGCTGTTTGCCGATCGCTACTCGGTCATCGGGGTCGATCCCAGCGAGGCGATGCTCGAGAAGGCCCGCGCCCTGGGCGGTGCGCGCTACCATCGCGGTGATGCCGTCCGAACCGGACTCGAAGATGAAAGCGCTCAGCTGATCATCGCGGGCCAAGCTTTTCATTGGTTCGAACTCGAACCCACCATGTTTGAGCTGCGGCGCATCCTGGCGAGCTCGGGTTGGGTCGTGGCGTTCTGGAACGTGCGCGCCGATACGCCGTTCCTCCACGCATACGCCGCGCTCCTCTCGACACTGGCCGCGTACAAACAGGTCCCGAAGGCACTCGAGACGATCAACCGGATTTCCGGGTATCCAGATCTTTGCGACGTCACGAAGTCAACGTTTCACCATGCGCAGTCGATGACCGAGCAGGATTTCTATGGACGCGTCTTTTCGAGCTCCTATGTCGCCCACGGCGTGACGGATCCGACTGATTTTCGGGCGGCGCTTCGCGAGCTCTTCCTGCAGCACTCGAACGAAGGCACGGTCTCGTTTCACTACGATGTGCACGCAATCGCTTGGCGGTTCGCGCGCTGAGCCGACAAGCGAATCAGTGCGACCAGGCAATGCGGGTCGAAGAGAATGGAGGCGTGCGATGACCGCTTGAAACCTCAATCGTCGTCTCGCGGGTGCGAATCCCGCCCGTCGAAGGGCGGCATAGGAGCGCAGACGCTGGGGAACAGAGGGCTTCTGGACCCGACCGAGCGAGGGCGGCCCGTGTTGATGTGAGCTTCAGGAGGGAACCATGGCCGGCGCCTTGATGTCGGTGACCATGTCACCTGGTCTTTTTGGCGGTCGTGGATAGAGCGAAAAAGGAACCTGAAGGACGGTTCCGCTCACTGGCCTGGCGCATCTGATCGATGTACCAGCCCTTGAGCGAGCGTACCGCCACACTCGAAAGGCAGCGGCGGTCGGTGTGAAACCGCGACTTTTGGGTAAGGCTAGCCTGATCCGCTACTGCGACGACTTCATCATCGCCTTCGAAAACGAAGACGACGCATGGCGTGTACTGGCCGTGGCGTTGAGTCTTCTCGCCTGTATTCGCGCGGCTGGGCGCAACTCACCACCAGCGGACGAACCGAGCGACCGCGGCGAAGCGAAGAGAGACCCGCGCCCCCGCACGGGAGGGGTGGACGGGTGGATGCTGTCCGGGAAGGCGGAACGAGCCACGCAAGGCGTCCACTGTCTGAGGGTGACCGAACAATCGGGGCGCGCGCGATCACACCGACGTTGAACGGTTGCGTCCGGTCGTGAGTCTGGTAGTTCCCTGGCGTGCGCCGCGGACGGCTCCGACTCTTGTTGTTGAGCGTGCTGGTGGCACCAGGCGCGGCGGTGGGGTCTCCGGCGCGAGGCGACCTTGTTTCAGCCTCAAAGACGGCGGCGGACGGATCCGATTCGGGGCGACCCACGACCCCTTCGCTCGCGAACGATTCGCGTTCACGTCCGGTCGTGGTCGCCGTGTTTCCCATCGAAGATCTCGCCGGTGTGCTGGACCCTTCCCAGCACGAGCAGCTCTCGCGATATCTGGCGGTGTTGGTGACGCGGACTCTCGGTGTTGAGGTGGTGGCCACGAATGCGGTGCGGGAGGTGCTTCGGCTGCAGAAGGCCGAGTCCTATCGAGAATGCTACGATGAAGCGTGTCGGATTGCTGTGGGGCGAGAGCTTGCGGCGGAGAAGACGATCACGGCCCAGCTCCTTCGTCTCGGAGACCGTTTGAGTGATCGCTGCACGCTCGCCGTCAGCGTTCTCGACCTTGCGAAGGCCACCAACGAACGCACTGCCGTTCAGAGTGCGACGTGCCATCCCGCGGAGATCGGCGCGGCCATCGAGCGAGCCACGGCCGAGCTTCGTGGCCCGGCGAACGCGAGCTCGAACGCGGGCGCAAGCGCAGCCGCGCCCGAAGCTGCGCCCAATCCGGCGCCTTCCTGGGTGGTGAACGTCAAGACAGCGCCGCCCGGAGCCGAGGTCTGGATCGACGGACGCCGGCGCGACGGCCGAACGCCCTTGGCCGTGGTCGGTACGGTCCAGCGTGTGCTCTCCATTCGGGTGGCGAAAGATGGCTTTGCCTGGGCGTCGCGCGACGTCTCCGTCAGCCCCGGCGCTCCGCCTTCGGATGTCGAGATACTGCTCTCGGAGGGACAACCGGTCGAGATCGAGACGGACCCGGCCGGAGCTCGGGTCGCCATCGATGGCGAGCCATTGGGCGCAACGCCGCTTACTTGGTGGGGCGCACCAGGTCCACACCGGCTCTTCCTTTCGACGCGCAACTACCTCCCTGTGTACCAAACCTTCACGATCGGGGGGCCTGGCTCGTCCGAGTCGTCGGAGTGGGTCGACTCGTCGGCATCGTCGCTGTCCTCGAAGTCGTCGCTGTCCTCGAAGTCGTCGCTGTCCTCGAAGTCGTCGCTGTCTTTGACGTCGTCGGCGTCTTCGACGTCGTCGCAGTCTCTCCGGTTTGAGCTTCAACCAACCGTAGAGGGGGCGAGATGGCTTGCCGCCGAACGACGACACCGCGAAGCCGTGGAGGCGTTCGAACTCCGCCGTCGACACGAGCGCCTCGTTGGCGCTGGCGCACTGACGCTTGGACTCGCCACCGCAGTGCTTGCGACGGTTCTCTACGTTTCGAATGAAAGCGCGGGGCGGAACGCCCACACGGCGTATTCGCGATCGAGTCTTCAATCGGCGCTCGATGCGGAGTACGGCCGCATCGAAGCCGCGCGTCGAGGTTTCGTCCTCGGCCATGTCGCGGCCGGGGTTTCGTTGTCGTCTCTTCTCTTCGGCCTCGTCTATTCCGTGGCGACGACGCCGTCGCCGGAGGATCTCCCGTGAAGCGTGGCGAACGCACTGGATGGGCTTGGCGCGCGACCCTCGGGATTCTGGTCGCGGCTCTCGGCGGGTGCCCTGATTGGCCTCGCGACAACGAGTACGATGCACGGCGATGCGATCCGCAGTGCGCGCCGAACATGATCTGCGGCAGGGACCGAGCTTGTCACCCGTCCGGGTGCCCGGACGACATGGCGCCCATCGGGCTGCCTTGGTCTTGGCACGACCGTTCCGATACTCCCGAGGTCTGTATGGATCGCTATGAGGCTTCGCGAGGCGATGGCGATGTCGCGGTCTCGGCCTTTGGTCAGACGCCATGGACCGGGGTGACCTGGATCGAAGCTCAGCGTGCGTGTGCGGCGTCCGGCAAGCGATTGTGTACCAGGGATGAATGGTTGTGGGCCGCGTGGGGTCTGAACGGTGACGTGTCGGAAGGTTGTCAGTGGAACCTCGTCAAGGAAACCGGGGCGCGGAACTGTGAAGGCGGCTTCACCGGTCTCTTCGACCTACGGGGGAACGTCGAAGAGCATACGCTTCGCATGATCTCAGAATTTCGTCTGACGACGGACGTTCCGTATTGGGGTCCGGGGCCTTCGGGTTCCGGGTGGGGACGCCAAGAGCAGTTCCTCTCCGAAGACCCGGTTGACCCAAGCGAGCATTCATCGACGCTTGGATTTCGATGTTGTGTGTCCCCGGGGCGCGAGAGCGGCTGGATGCAGCAGTCTCTTCCGTCGTCAGCGCCAGTCGCGACGCTTTCGATGGATAGCGGTCGTTTGGTGGTGATCGACGAAGAAGGTTCTGTCTTTCGTCGAGATGACGGCCCCTGGATACGCGAGTGGTCTGGGGAGCCACAGGTCGTCGCCGTGGGCGCCTTTCGCGCTGATGCGCCAAGCGGGACCGATACGGACACCCTCAGCAAGACAACGGACGATGCCACGTCGGGTGAGGCGGCCGAGGAGACCCGCTTGATCGCGGTGACGAAAGGAAGTGATCCCAGTGTTCTTCGCATCACCGCGAAGGGAGCCGCCGGCATTTGGCAGTTGGCGATGTCTGGATGTCCTGACGACGACAACCTCAACGCACGAATTTGGGCCAACACGCCAACCGACGTTTGGATTCTGATCCATAGCCGGTGTCTTCTCCACTTCGATGGCGTCGCGATCGATCGCGAATTCTCTTCCTCTAACCTCATCGGGATCTGGGGCTCGCCCGACGGTGGCGCTTATGCGGTTGAAGACATTGGATGGCTTCGCTCTTTCGACGGCAATGACTGGACTCGGGTGAGCGACGATATCCTGTCCTCTTCACTCAGGAATGCGCACGGTCTCGGAGTCTTTGCTGTGGCGTCGAATGGCTACGGCCTTTTCCGATTTGACGGAACCGAGTGGCGAGACCTCGGGCATCCGGATGGTGCACCTGAGGTTCGATCGATCTTCGTCCGCAATGAAGAGGATGTCTGGGTGTCGACCGCGCGTGGCGTGTACCGATTTTCGTCGGAGAACCTCCAGTGGACCGAGGCCTTTGCATATGGCGGATACAGCGGATACGAAGAACGTGCATTCGGTGACCTGGTCGTCGCGCCCAATGGCGACGTTTGGGTCGCCTATCAGGGGCAGCTCCTGCGCCGTCGAGGCGATTGACCGCGCTTTCTGAGCGCAAGGGAGCGCATTTTTCGGGGTGCAGCGCGTTCGTCACGCAACCCGACGACCTTGTCGCCGAAGATCATGCGAAACGTGAGGTTCAACGCATGACCAGAATTCTTTCGATGCCTTCCCCCACCCCGAGCCATGTTGGCGCCGCGTACGGCACTCTGGTGGCTGCCCGCGCCGATGAGCTCGCTGGCCGAGATGAGCGCGTGAGTGCACGCGAAGCAGGCGGCGATGTATACGTCGCGGACACCCACGCGAGGACAGGAAGCCGACGCCCTAGCGTGCGCCGATTGGGGCGAGAGGCTGGTCGCGCGATGGAGGCGGAAGCCGCGCGTGCGTCGGGTGGTGATGGCCGCGTTTCGGCAAGGGATGCAGCCACGATGGGCGCCCCGTTTGCGGCCGCTTTTCGTGTTCTGCGGGGGGCGCCGAGCGAGTCCGTCTCGGCCGACCTGCTGTTGCCGCAGCTCAAGGAGGCGGTGCGGGGCCTGTATTACGTGTCGGAAGCCGACGTCGAGTACACCCCCTTTCATGTGCGTCTCGACTCGGCAACGACGCTCGACGCCGAGAACTTGAAGTCTCTCTTGACGTTCGACGCAGAGCCTCCGTTTGAGCTCGATCTCGACAATGCGGATTCGTTTTGGCGAGATACCGCAGCGACGATGGCTGAAGCGGGGTATCCAGCCGCGCACCAGGTTCAGTATCGAACCCTTGACCGGTTGATGAAGGAGGCCTTCGTTCCCACGCACATCGATGATGGCCCTTACGGGCTCACGGGGAAGGTCTTCGTCGCCACACCCCGCGAGGAATGCGCTTCGTCCGACGCGTTGTACATCTTCGGGCGCCTTGCCAATGGTGACCTCGCCGGTGTGAAGACTGAGCGCGTTTGGACCTGAAGCGGCGGGTTCGAGGTCACGGACTGCGTGCGCTCGCGCGCCTCGGCACGCCCGCCCATGCACTGGCCGCTCGTGGACTGGCACGGCCGCTCGTGGACTGGCACGGCCGCTCCCGCGCGTGCGAGGGTGATCCGGAAGTGGAGGAGGGTGTTCGAAGTGACGGACACCTGTCGGATCCGATCCGCCGGTCCCTCCGAGCTCTGGGCCGGCTGTGCGCGAATCCCGGGTCCTTCTAGCGGGTTCTGTGGCGGGCGCGGCGGTTGCAGAAGATGCGGGTGGCGACAGCCGAAAGGACGCAAGATGTACCCCTACTCATACGATGTTCGATCGCTCGGCACCAACGTGAACGACCTGGTCGGTCTGCTCGGCGTGTCAGGGTCTGGGATAGGCCTGGCCGTCGATCAGCTCACGGGCAACTCCATTGGACAGCTTCAGAACATGCGGGATGCGTTCATGGAGACTGCGATGGGGCGGGGTACGGGGCCGTTTGAGCGCCGCATGTTCCAGATGATGGGGTCCGGGGCCATGGGCATCGCGCCCTTCATGGGCGTTCCGAGTCCCATGGCGGCCTACGGCATGATGGGGCCATTGGCGGGCGCCGGATATGCAGGCATGGCGGGCATGGCCGCCATGCCGATGATGGCGATGGGCGCGATGGGCGCCGCCGCAGGGCCTCTCGGCTACTTGGGCGGCATGCAGGCGTCCATGATGGCGCGTGCCAGCATGATGGGTGGCATGGGCATGATGGGTGGCATGGGCATGATGGGCATGGGCATGATGGGGAATCCATTTGGCGCCTTCGCGCTGTCGGGCATGTCGAGGCTCATGGGGGCGCAGACGCCGGCCGGGCCCGGGTGGGGCATGTGGGACAACACGGGGCCCATGGGTGGACGTGGTTTTGGTTCGTGGAATCCGTACGCGATGCCCGGCAACATCAACAACACGAATCCGGCCTATGAAACGGCGCATCAGATTCAGGTGTCTTCGCTGTTGAATGACCCGTCTTTGACCATCGAAGACAAGGTCACGCTCATGATCATGTTGATCATGAACAAGATGGACAAGGACATCCAGAATCAGGCCGAGTACATCAACTCCATCCAACAGCAGCAGTCGGCGCGCGGCGCGGGGAGCACGGGTGGGACGATGACCGGCGCCAAGGGTGGCATGGCCGGCTACGGGAACGGTCCCTTCGGCGGCACCATGGGGCCGACGGGGCAGGACTCCCCGTCCATCGATACCGAAACCCTCAAGCTGAAGCGCATGGTCGACAAGAGGAGTCAGATGTTCGACATGCTTCGGCAGATCATCGACAAGTACAATCAGACGGCCAAGGGCATCATCGATTCGATTGGTCGATAGCGCCGGAGAGATCGCGGGCTCGTTTCACGGGGAGAGCCCACGTCCGGCTTCCGGTCCTCCGGTCCTCCGGTCCTCCGGTCCTCCGGATCTTCAATGGCTTCAGGGCCTCACGGCTTCAGGCGATCCATGGTTCGTGCGAACGGGATCGTCTCGCGCACGTGGTGGAGTCCGCAAATCCAGGCGACCGTTCGTTCGATTCCCAGGCCAAAGCCAGCGTGGGGAACCGAGCCATATCGGCGGAGATCGGTGAACCAACCGAGGCTCTCTCGCGACAGCTCATGCGCGTCGATGCGCTCGAGGAGCTTTTCGAGATCGTCCTCGCGCTGCGCACCGCCGATGATCTCTCCGTAGCCCTCGGGTGCGAGCACGTCGACGCACAAGGCGACCCTGGGGTCGTCGGGATCACGCTTCATGTAGAAGGCCTTCACTTGATGCGGATAGCGATGCACCATCACCGGTCGATCGAACATTCGACTCAGGATGGTCTCTTCGTCGCCGCCGAAGTCGTCGTCATAGCGAGCCCGCTTCTTGGGCGAAGTCTCTTCGTCGGTCTTGGTGGTCGGCTTATGGAGCTGAGCGGCGTCGTCCTCGATGCTTTCCGTCGTGGTTCGCTCGGCGCCGGCTGAGCGCCGATCGGCGGTGCCGTCGTCGATCGCGCGATTGATGAGATCGACCGCCTCACGATGGGAGAGCCGCGGGAAGGGCTTCTTGATGCGTCGCAATGCCTCGACGTCGCGTCCCAAGCGCTCGAGGTCAGCGGCGTGTTTTTCGAGCACGGTCTCGACGACGTAGCAGAGGCAGTCTTCGGCGAGATCCATGTCCCCGTCGAGATCCAGATAGGCGACCTCCGGCTCGCACATCCAGAACTCAGTGAGGTGGCGTCGCGTCTTCGACTTTTCGGCTCGAAAGGTTGGCCCGAGGCAATACACTTTCCCGTGCGCCATGGCGGCGGCTTCCATGTAGAGCTGCCCCGATTGTGTGAGATAGGCCTTCTCGTCGAAGTAAGGGACCTCGAACAACGTCGACGTGCCTTCGCAGGCATTCGGCGTGAAGATGGGCGCGTCGATGAGGACGAAATCGTGGCTGTCGAAGTAGTCGCGGATCGCCTTGATGATCGTGTGCCTCACGCGAAGAATCGTGTGTTGACGCGTCGAGCGGAGCCAAAGATGGCGGCGATCCATCAAGAACGCAACGCCGTGCGGCTTGGGGCTGATCGGATAGTCCTCTGACGTTCCAACCTGGATCAGCGACTTGCCGTGTAGCTCAAAGCCCAGTGCCGAGCGAGTGTCCCGGGCGACCAGACCGCGCACGATGATCGACGACTCCTGCGATAGGCCGCGCGCAAGATTGAAGGTCTCCTCGTCGACGTCGCTCCGCGACAAGATCACTTGCAGCGTCCCCGTTCCGTCTCTGACCTGAAGGAATTGGATCTTCCCCGAACCTCTCTTGTTGTACAGCCAGCCGCGGAGCTCGACCTCTTTGCCTTCGAAGCGATCGAGATCTCGCCCCACTTCCGCGATCGTATGGTACGCCGTCGTCGATTCGTCCATGGCGGGGGACGATCGCTCGAAGCACCGCTCAGGGCAACGGTTTCGTGAGCCGGTCGAGGATTTGGGTCGACGAGTGCGCCTTGGCATCGCCCGTGATCGCGACGCGGCCGCCGTATTCGAGCACGACGGTGCGTTCAGGCACCGTGGTGGGCGTGTAGTCGGTCCCTTTCGCGTGGACATCAGGCCTGAGCGTCTTCAGAATCCGCGTCACGTTGGGGTCGTCGAAGACCAGAACCCAGTCGACGCAGGCCAGACCCGCCACGATCTCGGCCCGTTCGTCTTCCGGTATGAGCGGCCGGCCAGGGCCTTTGTAGGCGCGCGTGGATGCGTCCGAGTTCACAGCGACGACGAGGACATCGGCTTCTGCGGCCGCACCTTCAAGATAGCGAAGGTGACCGACGTGGAAGACGTCGAAGACGCCGTTCGCCAGGACGACGGTCGCGTGTCGCTTCGTCGAAACGCCGCCAACCCGGGCGACGACTTCGTCGACGGACGCCAGAACCTTGGTCTGCGCGCCTCCCGGAGTTTTCACGGCGCCCCCTCGTGCTGACCTGGAACCGTGGTCGTGGGGTCGTCGAGATTGCGGTTGGGATCCTGGCTTCGGCTGGGTGATCTGTCTCCGCTCGAATTTTCTCCGGTCGAATCTTCTCCGGTCGAATTCTCTTTGCTCGAATTCTCTTTGCTCGAAGCATCGCCGAGATCGGGTGGCGCCGAGGCCGCAATCGCCTGCTCGAGGTCGGCGGGGGCGCACGTGACCGTACCGACGGACTGCACGACGATCGACCCCGCGCAGTTGGCGAGCCAAACGGCATCGAAGACTGCACATCCGGCGACCAGCGCCGCTGTGAACGTTGCGGCCACGGTGTCGCCGGCACCGGTGACGTCGACCGCTTCCCCGCGTCCATAAGCGGGAAGACTCACGGAGGTGCCTTCCCGCGTGACCGCAACCATGCCTTCGCGCCCACGCGTGACGAGCGTGATGTCGAGCTCGAGTGATTCGGTCAGTCTTGCGGCTGCGCGCAATGCGTCGGCCTCTGATTTCAACTCCACGCCGAGAGAGGTTTCGACCTCGGGCTCATTCGGCGTCACCGCGGTTACGCGGCGGTAGGCGCTGAGCGCGTATCGACTGTCAACGACCACGATCTGCCCCGCCCGGCGTCGGGCCTCGGCGAACTCAGCGTAAATCGCCGTGTCGTATCCGGCGCCATAGTCGGAGATGATGATGCCGTGATCTGTCGTCGGAATCGCGTCGAGGCGGGCTCGCAGCAGCTCGGCGTCGTGGGGATCGAGGCGTTCCTCTCCCTCGCGATCTATGCGGAGCATCTGTTGCTTTCGCGTATTGAGCCCGCCAGCGAGGATGCGTGTCTTCACGATCGTCTGGCCTTGGCGACGGCTCGCGAGGCCCTCGGTTTGGATGCCCACCGCACTCGCGAGGGCCCTGAGTTGTCGGCCTTCTGCGTCGTCCCCGACCAAGCCGACGAGGCGCGTCTGGACGCCGAGGGCCGCCAAATTCGCCGCCGTGTTCGCAGCCCCACCGAGGCGATAGTCACGCCCATCTTCACGCACGATGAGCACTGGGGCTTCGCGGCTGATCCGATGGGTGGTCCCGTAAAGATAGCCGTCGAGCACGGGATCCCCTACGACGGTGACGCGACAGGACCGGAAACGATTCACCTGTTCCCAGAGGGCCTGGCGTCGTTCAGTCGCCTTCATCGTGGGTATCAGACACCGATGTCACGGCCCTGGGAAGCATTCTTAGCGGTCCATCGTGGTCTCCCTTCCTCTGGCGCCGTCGGGCGCCGCCTTGTGCTGGCGCCGCTTTGTTTCGGCGCCGCTGTCTGCTGCCGCGGCCCCTGGACTCGGCCCAGGCGACGAAGAGCACAAGGAAGGGTTGGCGGGTTTGGCGTTCGTCTATGATAAGGCGGGTCCGTGCGCGTGCTCTTGATCCGCCTTTCAGCGTTGGGGGACGTCATCCTCATCGAACCCGTGATCCGCGCTCTTCGAGCCTTCGGTGCGACGACGATCGACCTCGTCACGGACGCCCGCTTCGCCACTTTGATGGCCCGAGCGACCGACGTCGATCGAGTCGTTGGCTACGACTTCCGGGGCGATGCGCGCGGTCTTCGCGGTGTAGCGCGGGTCGCGCGCGAGCTTGGTGATGGACGTTATGACTGGGTCCTCGACCTCCAGAACAAGGTTCGCACGCGTCTACTGGCTCGGCGGGTCGCTGCTCGACATCGCATGGTGCTGCGAAAGCGGTCCTTTTCGCGCGCGATTGCGTCGCTTTGGGGCGCAGACCTGCCGATCGATGATCGGCATGCCAGCGAGATCTACTTCGATGGACTGGCGCGCGCCGGGCTCCCGCTGTCAGCGCCGGAACTCAGGCCTCGTTTGCGCCGGATCACACCGCCGGGTTCTCCGGCTGTGGTTCCCCTTGGGACGCGAACCGCGATACCGCATGGTCGCTCGCCACCGCTTCGAGTTGGCCTTTGTCCCGCCGCCACGCACGCCACGAAGATCTGGGGGGCCTCCGGTTTCGGGGCGCTCGTCTCGGGGCTGAGGACCGCCACGGATCTCCCCCCAATGTCGTTCGTCGCCATCGGGGGACCGAACGACCGCACGGTCCTCGATGCCATGCGCGCGGAGGCTGGGGCCGCGGCATTCGAACCGCTCGATGTTTCGAAGCTCGACGTCGACGGGCTGGCGACGGTTCTCGCCTCCCTCGATCTCCTCGTCTCCGTGGACTCCGGGCCGGCGCACCTGGCGGCTGCGATGGACGTGCCCACGGTCGTTCTCTTCGGGCCGACATCGTTTGTGCGCTGGGGGCCGCGCGGCGGCCCGCATCAGGTGGTCTCGCTCGCGCTCGACTGCGCGCCTTGCAGCAATACCGGCGGCGCTCGCTGTCCCCGGCCCGAGCGCGATCACGCCTGCATGCGCGACCTTAAGCCAGCCCGCGTGATCGACGCGATACGTGCAGCGCTCTTTGCGGCGGGGCGGCTGATGTGCGCGCCCGGGGACGAACGATGAGGGGACCGTTCGATCACATTCCTCGCGACGAGAAGCCGCCCGCGGCCTGGACCCCACTGCTGGGTGCGGCAGCTTGCGCGTTCGGCGCTGCGCTTGCGCTGCGGCGCCTGGCCTATCGATGCGGTGTTCTTTCGAGCCGCTGCGTTTCCGTGCCGGTGATGAGCGTCGGGAACCTGAGAGTGGGCGGGGGCGGGAAGACGCCCTTTACGCGCCTTCTGCTCGGGCTCCTCGAAGCGCGGGGCCTGAAAGCCGCCGTCGTCTCCCGGGGCTATGGCCGCCAGAAGACGCGCGACATGTCGCCCGTGATTGTTGCGCGGGGTGATGGGCCCCTGGTCGACGTTGCGACGGCAGGGGATGAACCATATCTCATGGCCTCGACGAGTCGCGCCTTTGTGGCCGTGGATGCGGACCGCGTCGCGGCGGCGCAAGCGATGGTTGAGCTTGGGGTCGACGTCATTCTTCTTGATGACGGGTTTCAGAATTGGCGGCTCGCGCGCGATCTCGACATCGTCCTGCTCCCCGCTTCATCGATGGAGGCCTCGCCTGAGTCCCGTCACGCCTCCATTTCGGGGCATGCGTTGGCCGACGCCGACGCCGACGCCGACGCCGATGACGTTGCGCGTTCACGTTCAGCTTCAGCTTCAGGCGCAGCTTCAGGCCCAGCTTCAGGCTCAGCTTCAGGCGCAGCTTCAGGCTCGCGTTCAGCTTCGCCTTCAGCTTCAGGTGTGTGGGCGCCCGCGCCCTCCGACCATCTTCTTCCTTTGGGGAGCCTTCGAGAGCCGATTCAAGCGCTCGAACGAGCTGATTTGATCGTCGTGAACCACATGCCCGCGCGCCCGCACTTCGACCAAATCGAGCTTCCCGCGTCGTTCTCGTCGCCCGCGAGCGCCAAGTCGATTCCCCGGATCGATGTGGTCACGGCCCCGGTGGGTTTCGCCGTCGTCGGGCCTCCAGATCCGTCTATGTCGCCCCGCCGGACGCATGCGCTTTCCCAAATCGAGGGCCGTCGCGTGGCACTTTTTTCTGCCATTGCTCGACCCGGGGCGTTCGAGACGATGATGACCTCGCTCGGGGCAACCGTCGTGCTTCATCGCGCTCTGCCCGATCACGCGTGGCCTTCGTGTGAGATCCTCGAAGCGTTCAAACGTGAGGGGCGAGCCGCTGGAGCCACGCACTTCGTGACGACCGAAAAGGACGCCGTGAAGTTCCCGGAAGCATTCCTGAGGGCCCAGAGAAACGACCTTGCCGCTTGCGCTCGAGGGAACTTCTGGTGTCTAGAGATCGAGCAGCGGGTGGTCTCCGGCCTCGCGCGTCTCAACGCGGCGATCGATCGGGCGCTGGAGGCGGCGACGCCGTGACGCGCATACTTGTCTGCCTCGGATTCGGCCTCTGGCGAGCACCGCCTGGCTTTCGACGCGCGCTCGTCGAGGCGCTGGCCTGGTGGTGGTGGACGGTGTTGCGCTACCGGCGGAGGACTGTGCTTGCGAATTTGTCGCAAGCTTTTCCCGAACTCTCGCCCGCGGCACGACGCTCGCTTGCGCGTGATGTCTTCCGGCACCTCGTTCACCTGTTGGTCGAACTTCTTATTCTCCCGCACCAGCGCGGGCAGGGTGGCTTCGAGGCGGTTGGCCACACGATCGGCCTCGAGCATTTCGAGCAGGCGCGCGCCCAAGGACGGGGTGTGCTTGTCGCGGCGGGTCACTTGGGGTCGTGGGAGGCCGCGATGTGCGCGGCCGCAAGGCACGTGCTCCCCGCGCATATCGTCGTCAAAGTGCTTCCGAAGTGGCTCGAGCGTTTCGTCAATGACCTGCGCCGGTCGGCTGGCCTCAGTGTGCTTTCCGAAAAGAATGTCCTGAAGCATGTCTTGCGAGCGCTCAAGCGGAACGAGACCGTCGTATTCGTGATCGACCAAAACGCGACGCGCAAATTGGGCGTCTTCGTCAATTTCTTTGGGCGCGAGGCTTCGACGCTCGCTGGGTTGGCCGTGGTCGCCGCGCGTACGCGAGCTCCGGTGGTCGCCGCCATCGCCTATCGTCTCGAAGACGGCCAACAAGTCTTGGCGTTCACGCCCGAGATCCCTTTCGAACCGAAATCCACGCACGACGACACGATCCGCCACATGACCCAGCGATACACTGAGGTCATCGAGAGGGCGATTCGCGCACATCCGGCCCAGTGGTTCTGGACCCACCGTCGATGGAAGACTCAGCCGAAGCCGAAGCCTAAACCGAACCCATAGGCGTCGGTCTCTGGAGGCGTGTGAAGTAAAGAAACGACAGACCCATCGCGATCGAACACGCGATGGACGTGAGGTAGCTGAAGTTTGTGAAGAACGCCATCCACGAAAGGTTGGCTTGACCAAAGTTCTTGTACAGAAGCACGAGAACACTTCCGAGGTAGCCGAAGGCGTCGGTCACATAGATCATGAACCCCGCCGTGCCCACGAACCCCACGGCGGCGATCAGTCGATCGAAGAGCATGCATCCATACGGGACGTAGGCTAGATACAGCCCGAGCCCGACCGCGATCATCCAGGCTACGGGGCCGATGAGGCCGGCACGAAATCCCCACGTGGAGAGGCCGATCAGCACGGTCCCTCCGAACATGATCCCGTGGATGGCCAGGAGAGCCCGGCGATTGTCACGAATCGTCATCAAGAACGCCAGCGCCGCAAGCACGCCCAGCGCGATCGGAACCTCGGCGGTTGTGAGCACCGACGGCGTCTCTCCGTATCCGAGGGCATCCCAGATCTCTCGCGCGAAGTTGTCCCGGAAGTCTCGGTACGCGGTCAGAAGCATGTAGAGGATCGTGAGGAGTGAGAGACCAGGGGCGTAGGCGAGAAAGAACGATGAACGTTCTCGTCCGTTCATGGGCGCGCGCACAGTCCTGAGCTGTGCATCTTCGGCGGACGGGGGTGGGAGCTGGGCGAGCGCCCAGACCGAAACGATGATCGGCCCGACGAAAAGAAGCCCGGCGGCGAATGGCATCCACCTTTCGCTTACGCCCGCGTCCATCAGCCATCGCCCGACCGACTTCACGAAACCGCTGGCTACGATGTAGCTCGCGCTCAGCCCAACACCCAGAACTTCGGATACGCGACGGCCCTCGAGAAAGCCGAAGACGAGGCCCCACACCATGCCCAGCGGGAGGCCGTTCACGAAGAGCCAGACGGCGTTGTAGGGGCGCGGCGTGAGCGCGAAGAAGAGAAGCGCGACTTCGGCGACTGCGATGAGGGCAAGGATGCCCAGGCCGCGGCGCGCCGCACTCATTTCCGAGACCACCTTGATTCCAGCGAACTTCGAACCGCAGTAGCCGACGACCTGCGCCAGAATCAGCAAGATCTTGTAGTCCAAGACGACGCCTAAGACGTCGACCTCGCCCGCGAACGTGCCCACGGCGAATGGCTTTCGAAACCCATACATCGAGAAGTAGGTGGAGAAGGCGGCCGCGATGGCGAAAGCCGAAAAGACGGGCACAGAGGCTCGACGCAGCCACGCCGTGACCCATCCCCCAGGGGCAATAGGACTCGCCGGCGCCGTTTGATTCGGTGGGGCGTGTTCAGCGGTCACAGCGTCGTCTCGATCAGGATCGGCTGACGGCATCGGTGCAGCACCCTGCGCGCAAAGTCGCGGTAGACGGGCCAGTCAGCGGCGGAGACTTCGAGCGCCGTCCGCGTGAGGGTCCGCCGGATGCTGAGATGACGGGGCGAGACGGCTTGGACCTCGAGCGCCATCGCGCCCCTCGGCCACGCCTCTTGGGCCGCCTCGGGGATTGATGAGATCGACATGTTGAGCGGGAGCTCGAGTTCGATACGAATCTCGGTCTCGCTCGGCGCGCCGAAGATTCTCGCGGTACGGCGAAACTCGCGGACCGAGTCTTCGGGCCCCCCAATGAATGCGGACATCTCGAGGCGCATGCCATCGTTGTCATCGCGAGTCATCGCGTTTCGCTGGACCTTGGCCTGCACAACGAGGGGAGCTCCGGGGGTATTGGGTGTCGCGACGGTGACACTTTCGATGGGGTAGCGGGCACCCTGTTCGCGCAGGAAGGATACGACGCCCGCGTCGAGGCCGGGGGGTTCAGATGGGCCACTTTGTGGAGCGCTGAGGCGGTCGAGGAGTTGTGCGGCGAGCGCGCCGAAACAATGGGCGTTCATGTCGCCTTCCAGATCGCCCGTCGTCGTGATCGCGAGGTCATAGCGGATTCGGCACCCGCTATCGTTCTTGTCGGACGCCGGAATGTGTTCAATGACGGCGCCATCGGAATCCAGCACGATCATCCGCGTGCCCTGAAGTGGCGCCGGTGGGATCGGACCCGATGTGCGAAACGCCGGATCCAGGACGAGGTGTTGCCTTGGCCCCAAAGGTACGACGGCCGCAATACTTTCGGCCGCCAACGGATTCGGAACATCGGCGAGCAGCACGTCGTGGTCGCGGCGCGCGACGAGCGCGCGCGTGGCCGGGATGTCGGCGGCGGTCAGCATGGTGGCCAACAGATCGCCCTGCGCGAAAACATTGGCTCGACCTTCCTGCAAGATGGTCAAGGGCTCCGGCATTGCGGCCTCCTGCAGGCTCTCGACCGGCTCGTCGAGAAGGACGCTCGTGATAGTCGCGAAGAGGCGTAGTGCCCGCGTCTTGGTGTCCCCTTCTCCGGCCCACCGGATCGCAGTCTCACGAAGGGGTGAGACTTGTTCGCCATCGAGACTGAGGTTGCCGTCAGCGTCGAGATCGGTGCGCGGACGCGCGGCATCCAGCCACCTTCGAACGTCATCCCAGGACGCGAATCCGTCAAAAAGGCCGCTCTTGTCCCGCCAGCGCAAGAAGAAGACATGGGCACGGGGCGCGGTCAGCCAAGGATCCGGCATGCCGGGTTCCGGAAAGAGCGCGGTTAGGTTTGCCTCGGCCCAGACGTAGCGTGTGCCTTCGGAGTGTTCGAATCGTTCGGGCGGACGCCGCTCGAAGGCACCCCTGACAGAGTATCGAAGATCAACGTCGACTCCGTGCGGGACGACGACGGCGAACTCTGAACGAACGACGGGGTAGGCGTCCGCAAATACCCACGGCTCAATGAACCGCGCATCCTTCAGGTAGAGATCGTAAGCGTACTCGACGACGAATCCCGCCGCGGCCATCGGAAAACTCAGGACCTCGAAGCGTCGATGCCGCCCGTCTCGCACTTCGCGCAAGTCCATCCTCCGCGGCAGCTCTTGTTCCGCGCCGCTGGGTGCGACCACGCGCGCGACCAGATCGACAATGGCTGATTCGGGTGGACGCCGAAGCCGAACCGAAAACGTCGAGGTTGGCTCACGAAGGACTTTCAGCTGACGATGTTGCCGAAGGCGCGCTATCGGGGGACCTCCGCGTGGGTCCCGCAGGAAGGTCAAGGTCCCTCGGTCGATGAGGACCACCGCGTCGACATCGGGGTACGCATCGGCGGCGGGCGTGAGGCGGATCTCGAAAGGCTCGAGCTCCGGCTTCGATCGACTCGATCGACAAGCTGGGAGCCCGAGGGCCAAGGTCACGGCCGCGACCAACAGCGGTAGCGCTTTTCTTGCGAGGCCTTCCCGCGCGTTTCTTGCGAGTACCATTGGCGTGACGCCCTTCTGCACCGTGCATGCGCTATCGCGCGCCGAGTTGGGCTTTGATCTCGTCGAGTTTCGTCTTGAAGCGCTCGTTGTCTCGCTCGAAGAGCAGGGCCGTCTGGAGGTCCCGCTGCGCACCTTGGAGGTCACCTCTTCGAAGGCAATCTTGCGCTTTGGCCCAAAGCTTTCGACCCTGGGCGGTACGGCCGAGCTCTTCCACCTTCTCCTGGCGCGCCTCCCGTTCGCTATCTTCGGAATATCGTAGACGTTGCGCGCGCTCGGGGCCGGCGATGTCGCGGGTGTACTTTGCGCGTTTCTGTGGATCCCGCAGGATCACATAGGCTTCTGCCACGCGCTTCGCGATCTTGGTGACGGCGGCTCGGAGCTCGAGGTCAGGGGACGAGAAGAATGTGTCCGGGTGATAGTTCCGCTGTAGCTGGTGGTATCGCAGCTTGAGCTCCTCGGCCGGGGCCTCGATTTCAGCGCCCAAGATTTGGAAGTAGTCCAAGAGGTCGAGGCTATCGGCGATGTCCTTGGCTTCTGCCGCCCAGTCGGGGTGAATGTTCGGATCTTCCGGCACGTTTCCTCTTCTCTCTTTCCTCTTCCCTCTGTGCTCTTCGGCTATGTCTTTCGCCTAGGCGCGCGCTAGGCGCGGTCGGCAACGACCATCCCCTCGTTGCGTGAAATCGCCTGGTCGACCTCTGCATCCGACAGTCCCGAGCTTAGGCTGAGCGTCGTGCTCGCCTGGGCGCCGGTCTCCAGATCCCGCGCCGAGACATTGACGATGCCGTCCGCGTCGATCTCGAAGGTGACTTCGATCGTGACTTCGCCCCGCATCGCGACGCGAAAGCCGGAAAACTCGAACTCTCCAAGCAGCGTGTTCTCGGCGAGTAGATTGGACTCACCCTGGTAGATCTTGATTCGGACGCGCTCTTGGAAATCGGTCGCCGTAGTGAACGACCGCGTGCGTTCGATCGGGATCGGCGTGTTCTTGTCGATGATGCGCTCGGTATAGCCGCCGACCGTTCCCAGTCGAAGCGTGAGCGGCGTGACGTCGAGCAGATACGTCGATTGTTGATTGTCGAGGAGCGCGTGCGCTTGGATCGCCGCGCCCATCGCAACCACCTCATCCGGATCGACGTCGGTGAGTGGTTGCTTCTGGAAGTAGTGGCGCACGGAGCTCCGAATAATGGGCAGCCTCGTTGGTCCCCCGACGAGAATGATACAGTCGACCTCCGAGGCTGTGATGCGCGCGGACTGAAGCGCCTCGTCACACACCTTGAACGTTCGCTGGACGAGGTCCATGACCATCTGGTTGAACTCGGCGCGCGAAAGTGTCGTCGAAAAGTCGAGCGAATATCCGTTCTCGTCCGTGTAGATCAAGGGAATATGGATCTGGACGACTTCGTGCTCGGATAGCCCAATCTTCGCCTTTTCGGCGGCTTCCTTCAGCTTCTGGAGTGCGTACTTGTCCTTGCGAAGGTCCACCTTCTGCTGCTGCTCGAAGGAGTCCGCGAGCCAATGCATGATGCGATCGTCGAAGTCGTCGCCGCCAAGGTACGTGTCTCCGGCCGTTGAGATGACTTCGAAGACGTCGTCGCCGATGTCGAGGATCGAGACGTCGAACGTGCCTCCGCCGAGGTCGTACAGCACGACGCGCTGGTTGTAGCCCTGTCCGAAGCCATACGAGAGCGCGGCGGCGGTTGGCTCGTTGATGATGCGGAGTACATCCAGCCCTGCGATCTTGCCGGCGTCCTTGGTCGCCTGGCGTTGGTTGTCGTTGAAATATGCGGGAACCGTGATCACGGCTTTCGTCACGGTTTGGCCCGTGTGGTTTTCAACGACTTGCCGCATCTCCTTGAGCACGATGGCTGAGAGCTCTGGCACCGAATACATCGTGTCTCGGATCTGGATGCGTACCGAGTTGTTCGTGCCCTCGACGATGTTGTAAGGCACCACGCTTCGCGCCTTGCGCACTTCTTCGGAGAAGTAGAATCGCCCGATGAGGCGCTTGGCCGAGTAGACCGTGTTGTCTGGGTTCGTGATGATCTGTTTCTTTGCGTCGTTGCCGACCAGGACACGCCCGTCGTCCATGAACGACACGACGGATGCGTGCGTGCGCTCACCCCATTCGTTCGGGATCACGGTCGGCATGCCGTCTTCGATGATGGCCACACACGTGTAGCTCGTCCCTAGGTCGATCCCCATCGCGATTTCGGTTGTCACTGTGTACCCCGCGCTGGGCGTCTGTTCGCCCCGACAATCATTGAGCGTATAACACAGCTCTGTTCACGCCACACGATGGGCAGGTCACGGTCTGTAGGGAAATCGGGCATCCTTGGATTCGTCGATTTAACCCCGCTTGCGAGCGGCGATCGAGGCTCGTACACTTGGATCTGTTCAGGCCTTTGTATGGTGTACTTGGTCGCGACGATCGCCAGCGATGCGGAACATTTGCCGACCCTCCTCGAGCGTCTGAGGGACGAGGTCGCGGTTCCGGAAGTCCGTCCTGGGGGCGGTGAGGCTTGGTCGGTGGGCTATTATGCGGATCGCCGCCCGCTCATCATAAAGAAGCCGGGCACGCTCGTCCCCGGACGGTCCATCGCCGAGCTTGCAGGCGGGCTCAAGAGCCAGGTCATGCTGGCGTGCATCAAGAATCGGAACGACGTGGGCCGCCGGTCCCCCCCGTATCGACACGGTCGATGGCTCTTCGCACACGTGGGCGATCTGTCGGGTCTGGAGGCGCAATCCGCACGGATTCGGGAGCGACTTCCAACCTTTTTCCCGGGCGAGGCGGACGATACCGGCCCCGGTGCGCTCGCCTTTGCCATGTTTCGAGCCGAGCTTCAGCGGATTGGGGCGGGTGCCGAAGAAGATCCATTGATTGCGCCGTCGGAGCTGCGGCAGGCGCTCCACCGTGCAGCCGAAGCGGCCTCTGGGCTTGCACGGGAAGCGAGCTTGATGCTTCGGGCTGGGTTTGTGGCGACGAACGGTCGCGTGATCGTCGCGTCACGTGTCGGTGCGCCGCTGTGGTTTCGCAGCAAGATTGGTCTCGAGGCGTCCGCGGATTCGCCGCTCCTGGCCGACCCGTCGAGCATCGGCTTCAAGCGACTGATGGAATCGCTTGCGCGGTTTCGAGCCGTCGTATTGGCGCATGCGGTTCGAGAAGGACAGGGACAGTCGGAGTGGGTCGAGGTCCCAGAAGGGCGTACGTTGTCTGTGGATCATCAGCTCAGCGTTGATCTCGGGGGCTAGAGGATCCGAAAGGCCAGCTTGCGGATTAAGGCGCGGCTGGCTAGCTTTTCCATTGGCGTCCTGTGTCTCTACCGCACGAACTCCCCTCCGTCACGGCTACCGTGCTCCTGATCGAGCCGAACCCGGGCATTCTGATCGTTGGCCGAAACGTGCTCATGCAGGCCGGTTTCGATGTTGTTGCGGTGGCGGGGCCCCGCGAAGCTCAGGTGGTGGTCGCGCGCCGAAACGTGGATGTCGTACTTCTGGATACCGCGTTGGCCACGGCTGAGGTCATCGCGACCATCCGTGGGCATCCCGCCGAGCCGGCCGAACAGGTTCAACTCGTGGCGACGCGCTCGAAGACGCGCGCGCTCAGCGGTGGCTCATCCTTCGGTCATGGTGGCGCGACTGACCGGCAGGACCGACAGATCTTCTCCGACGTCATCGAGAAGCCTTTCGCACCCGACGAGCTCGTGACTGCGGTGTCTCGCGCGGTTGAGCGCCGGCGAAAGCCCTCGCGAACCTCGCGGCTCAACGCGCGAGTCGCCGAGCTTCGCCTCGATTCGGCAGCGGGGGCGGGCTCCGGTGCCGGTTCCGATGCTTGTTCCGATGCCCGTTCCGGAGGCGCGGTTTCGGGGGCAGAGATCTCGACCGGTCGTCCCCCTCGTTTCGAAGGTCCTGTCGGCCGTGAGTTCCGGCGCTCCCTCGAAGTTCGAGGGGACCGCGAGGTGCGCGTGACGGCCGCCCAACTGGAGCGCGCGTTGGCGTCCGCCCTCGTGGCCCATGGCCTTGCGGTTGAACGAAGCGCCCTCCGCGAGACGGTTCGTTCGTGCCTTGCGACCCTCGACGATCATGCGGCCGCAGCCGTGGCCGCGGACGAAAGCGATGCTGGGGCCGGGGTGTTGGTCGTCGCAGGCGACCTTCGACGGGTCACGCTCGATCAGGTTCTTCAGTTGTGCACAGGGCTTGATGGCGTTGCGAGGTGTCGACTCGAGCACGATGATGGCGGCGTCATCGAGATCTATTTTCGCGACAATGAAGTGATCTTCGGTCGGGCCAGCAATCTTCCAGAAGGATTCATGCTGGGGCGGCTTCTCGTCGCGGCTGGCGTGCTCGACGATGCTCAAGTCGAAGCGACGATCGCGCTCGCCGGCGGCGCTGCACCCTCGGGGCCGCGAACAGAGCCCGTTCCGCGGCGCTCGGGCACTCTTCGCGAATGGATGGGGGCAGCGTCTCGTGCGCCTCGGCCTGATCACCGAGGCGGACTTGAGGCAAGCATTGGTTCGCCAAACCGAGGAGCTGGTCTACGAAGCAGTTCGTTGGATGGATGGCCGCTTTCGCATCTACGCGGATGCCATCCTTCCCGTGGAAGGCCAGAGCGCCGGGGTTCGCCTCCCGTTTCACCATCTTCTCCTCGAAGGGATGCGCCGGCTCGATGAGTGGGCACGTATCTCGGCTGAAATGGGCGGGACGGGGGCCAAGATCCGGCGCCTCGATTTCCGTGATTCCGCCGAACAGCTTGGCTATCTTACGCCCGAAGATCGCTTGGTTTTTGACCGACTGCACGATCGGTCGACGGTGATGGATCTCGTCCATCGCGTCCGGCGCCCAACCTACGACGTTCTCTGCACCCTCCATCGCCTGGCCGTGAATCGCTTGGTCGAGGTCGAGTCTATGCCTCTCGTCGGTTGACTTGTGGTCGCAGGTCATAGTCGCTCCGGTTGCCGATGAAGGAACCCGGGGGGCGTGTGCGGTTGACGGGCGTCGTCGTTGCAAGAGACGAAGCCAGACGTATTGGCGCTTGCCTTGATGCGATCAGCTTCTGCGACGAGATCGTCGTGGTCCTTGATGCCGCGTCCTCGGATGACACGCAGCGCATCGTCGAAGCGCGTGGCCTTCGGTGTGTTGTCCGCGTGTTCATGAACATGAATGACCAGAAGGACTTTGGTCGAAGCGTCGCCGCGGGCGAGTGGGTTCTGAACGTCGACGCGGACGAAGTCGTCTCTTCTGAACTCAAGCGGGAGATTCTCGATGTGCTGGCGCGGGCGCCCTCGCACGCCGCATTTCGCATCCCTTTTCGCAACCATCTGCGGAATGTCTGGATTCGGCGGTGCGGCTACTCTCCTGACTACCATGTACGCCTCGTGAAGCGAGATTACGCGCGCTGGGATAGCCAGGCGCCGGTTCACGACCGCGTTGTTGTTGCGGGGACGGTCGGTACGCTTTCCGGCGCGATCGATCACTATTCGTTCGAGTCGGTGGCGCATTTCTTGAACAAGTCGGCAGGCTATGCTGAGCGGTTCGCGGCCGACGCGTATGCGCGTGGGCGCCGAGCTCGCCTGGCGACGATCGCTTTTCACACCGCCTGGCGCTTCTTCAAAGTCTACTTCCTGCGCGCCGGCTTTCTGGAAGGGACGGTCGGACTCGTCATTTCGGGACTTCAAGCCTATGAGGTGTTTCAGAAATACGTCCGCCTCTGGGAGCGTGCGCGGTTCCCGGACTCGGGCGAAGGGAGGGCCCCCTGAACCCCAAGGATCCGAGTGCTCGCATCGTGATCATCGATCCCGCATTCGTGGGTGATGTCGTTTTCGACGCGCCGCTGGTGCGTTGGCTGCGCGAGCGACGTCCGAAAGCGCATCTCGCGATGGTCGTGCGCCCACCGGCCGACGGCGTCGCGCGCTGCATCGCAGGGATCGACGCCGTTCATGTGTATGACAAGCGGGGTGCGGATCGCGGAATCAAAGGCCTTCACCGGGTCGCTCGCGTACTGTCTGACGCACGTTACGATGTGGCACTCATTCCGCATCCATCGGTCCGGAGCGTCCTGCTTGCTTCCGTGGCGAGGATCCGGTGCCGCGTCGGCATTGGGCAGGCCTGGCTTGCTCGTCGCGGTTTGACGACGTCCCTGGCTCCGGCGGCTGGCGATACGTTTGTTGGCGATCGGCTCCGGCTCGGGGTTTGGTTGTTGGGCGAAGGCGCGCACGAAAGCGACACTTCGGCCGCGGAAACGGCGGGAATTGCGGGCTCGTTGAGCGTACCGCGCGATCGGTGTGCTCACCGGCTTCGGGACGCCGCCGCGGAGGTGGCTGCGGAGACGGCCGCGGAGGTGGCTGCGGAGACGGCGGCGAACCTCAGTTCGTTCCGCCGCCGTCCGCTCAGAGGCGCCTGCGTAGGCCTGGTTCTTGGGTCCAACTGGGCGACCAAACGCTGGCCGGTCGATCATGCCGGGACGTTGATTCGGCAACTTCATGAAGCCGGCGCCTCGATCATGCTCCTCGGGTCGGAGGCGGAGCGGCCGTTGGTCGAAGCGATGGAGGCCGTGCGTCCGGGGACGCGCGAGATCGTCATCGATGGCATGGGCGGAACGCTGGATGCGCTGATCGATCGGGTCGCAGAGTGTGACCTCTTGGTCGCGGGAGACACTGGGCCCCTTCACATTGCCCGGGGTCTCGGCGTGCCGGTCGTTGCTCTCTTTGGGCCGACGCCCGAGACCCGCCATCGATTTTCGCCCCACGACGTTGTGCTCACGAATTC
Organism: Deltaproteobacteria bacterium; assembly: GCA_016713425.1. GTDB lineage: Bacteria > Myxococcota > Kuafuiibacteriia > Kuafuiibacteriales > Kuafuiibacteriaceae > JADJPE01. Next base: position 4,246,572 of record JADJPE010000005.1, read on the forward strand.
CTTGGACTGTCGGCCTTGCTCGAGGCATGGCGACGCGCGATGCCCGCTCGGCCATCATCGTTGCCTTCGGGACCTCTCTTCGAGCCGTGTCTTTGCGGCGGTGCGCGAAACACTTGAGCAACGTGCTCGACGCAGCAGCGGCCTGGAGGCTGAGTAAGATGTCGATGACCCGATTTGACGCATTCCTTCGCTGGGGTCGACGGTGCCTCAAGCGGTGGGCCGCTCGGGTCGGCGGTACGGTGCTCTCGTGGATGGTGCTGAGCCGCTCGTCAGCGCAGGCGGGCTTTCTAGGGGGCCTGGTCGAGGCCCCTGACCCCTTCGATCCCGTGCATCTTCGTTGTTGGATCGAGAGCCTCGGAACCTCGGCGCGGATTCTGCTGATTCGTGTGGATGAACGGGTGGGCAATGTCTTGCTCACGACCCCGCTTTTGTCGGCGCTCAGCGCTGCGTTTCCACTCGCGCAGATCGATGTACTCCTTGCGCGCTCGAAGCACACGCTCGTCGAGGGCCTCGCGAATGTGCGGGTGTTCGAAAAGCGCGACGTCTTCCGGCGGCCGGGTTCCTTCGTAGGGTGTCTCTACGCGCTACGTCGAAGGCAGTACCACGTCGCCATCGATGCTTCTCACTGGCATCAGTTCAGCCTGACCCACGCTCTACTTCTTGGCTGGACCCGCGCTTTGGTCCGAATTGCTCACGACCGTGGCGATGCCGACCGCTTTGCGACGCATCTCGTCGGGCCGCGAGGGGAGGCCGGCGACCCGCCCATGGGCGAGATTGCGCGAAAGCTTGAGCTTCTTGGACCTCTTGGGACGCTCGGCGACCCGACATCCATGACCACGTCGCTCGGGCGCCTGGACGCTGACCAGCGTGAAGCGGAGCGCGTTCTTCAGGATCTTGGACTATCGGGGGCGCGCATCGTGGGGCTGATGCCGGGAAGCCGCAAGCTGGACCATCGTGCCCCGTTCGCCGTCTTTGAGGCTTTGGTCGGCGTCATCCACGAGCTTGGTGCGTGTCCGCTGATTTTGTGGGGCCCCGGTGAAGCCGATCTGGCGGCGAGTTTGGCGGCTCGCTCTGGGGCCGTCTTGGCGCCCGCGACGGACCTGCGGCGCCTGGCGGCGATCGTTCGCCGTTTGGCGGCCACCGTCGCCAACGACACGGGAACAATGCATCTTTCGGTGGCCTGCAACACGCCGACTTTGGCGCTCTTCGTCGGGGGCGACCCCGCGCGATGGGGGCACGTGTTTGCCCGTCACGAAGTCATCGCGGCCGATGGACGCTCGGACGAGGCGGTGGTCGATGAGGCGCGCGCCGCGCTCTTGCGCATGCTCCGCCCGTGAAATGCATGCTGCGCTGCTGAAGTGGGTGGCGACTGCCCGCGGTTCCGCGTTTCGCCAAATGCACGTGCTCGCGCTTGACGGCGGCCGAGACTAACGGTCCGATGACGCATGCTCAGAAGCATGACGGGGTTCGGGTCAGCGCGCGGCGAAGACCACCAGCGGGCCTATTCGGTCGAAGTGAAGTCGGTGAACCATCGCCACTGCGATGTTCGTGTGCACGCACCGCCGAGCTGGAGCGGACTGACCGCCGAACTCGAAAGTCTCGTACGGGCTGAAGTCGCGAGGGGGCGCGTCGATTTGTCCCTCGAGGCTCGCACGCTGCCGGGGCGAAACGTGGCAGCGGTCGTCGACCTCGATCGCGCGCGTGCGGTCTACGAGGCGGGGCGACTCCTCGGTCAGGAACTTGAGATAGACTCGTCGATGAGTCTCGAAATGATCATGGCTGCTCCAGGTGTGCTGTTGACCAGCGACAGAGCCGGGGAGCCGGATGAAGTGCGCGCCAAGGTTGTGATGCTGACCCGCGAGGCTGTCGCCAAGCTTGCCGAGATGCGAACTCGCGAGGGCCGGGCGATCGAGGCCGATCTAAGGCGTCGTCTGCTCGCGGTTCGTCGGATGGTCGAGGACATTCGCGCGGCCCTCCCGGGCGTCGTGGCCGAGCGGAGGAGTCGGCTGGAGGCAAGACTGTGTGAGCTACTTGCGCCGGGCGCGATCGACCCGACGCGCCTCGCGCAGGAAGTCGCGATCCTCGCCGACCGAGCAGACACGGCGGAAGAGCTGCTTCGTCTCGACAGTCATTCGGATCAATTTGCGACGATGATGAACCATGAAGACGCAGTCGGCCGCCGGCTCGATTTCCTCCTCCAGGAGATGCATCGCGAAGCCAACACTCTTGGGGCAAAGGTCATGAGCGCGGCCCTCGCGCACGTCGTGGTTGAGCTGAAGTCAGAGCTCGAACGAATCAGGGAGCAGGTACAAAATGTCGAATAGCGCACGAAACGTCAGACGCGGGCTCCCGATTGTTGTGTCGGCCGCCTCAGGAACTGGGAAGACCTCGCTTTGCCGGGCGCTCCTCAAGACCCTGTCAAACGTATCCAGCAGTATTTCCTATACGACCCGAGAGCCTCGAGGCGAAGAGGTGCATGGGCGCGAGTACTACTTCGTCGACGACGCCACCTTCGATCGAATGATCGGAGCCCGCGAGTTCGTGGAGTGGGCCGAAGTCTTCGGCCGTCGCTACGGGACGGCGTTCCATACGGTCGAGGAGCAACTGGATGCAGGAACCGATGTCCTTCTCGACATCGACGTCCAAGGCGGGGCACAGATCCGCGATCGGGTGGCTGGTGCAGTGCTGATCTTTCTTCTCCCGCCCTCGATGGATGAGCTCCGCCGTCGCCTAACAAACCGCGCCGAAGATTCTCCTTGCGACATCGAGCGAAGGCTCGCGGAGGCCAAGGAAGAGATCCTTGCCTCGGCCCCCTACGACTACCTCCTCATCAACGACGACTTCGACGAGGCTCTCTCCACACTGCGGTCGGTGATTCGTGCCGAGCGTTTACGCCGATCTCGACCGAGCGACCTCGTCCAGCGCCTGCTTAGTTCCTGATCGGGCTCATCCCTGAGACTGAGCGTTTCGGCCGGGGCGAAAAAAAACACGGGGCCAATGCTTTTGGTTGACGAGGCCGCCGGAGCTCTCTATACGTCCTTCCCACGCCAGCAAGGGCGGCACGAAAAAGAAAGAAACGCAAACGAGCGGGACCAAAAAATTCGTGTTGACTTAGCGGCGTACCGAGAACAGATTCCGCGACCCGAACCGGTGGCGAGCCTCTGTTCGGGGTACCGTCTGTTTGCTCTCTGAAAACTGAATAGCATTCGCTTGAGAAAGATTGCTTAGTCTCGAGTCAATTCCGAGAGCGACTCCAACGCCCACGTGGCTTGGGGTTCAGCTCATTGGATCAATGAAATCTCCAAAGTTAAAATTGGAGAGTTTGATCCTGGCTCAGAGCGAACGTTGGCGGCGCGCCTAACACATGCAAGTCGAACGCGAAAAGCCTTCGGGCTGAGTAGAGTGGCGCACGGGTGAGTAACACGTGAG